>NZ_JQLN01000001.1 GCF_000744225.1 Kitasatospora mediocidica KCTC 9733
GTCCAGGTCGATTTGGTCGAGCAGGCCGTGGCCGAGGATGCCGTGGTCGCTGAGCAGGTCGATGGCGCGGCCGGCGGTCCCGCTGCGGCCTTGCTCGACGTCGTTCAGGTGCGTCTCGGCGAGGGTGACGGCGGCCTCGGCGGCCTCGTGTGTCTGTTCCGCCTTGATGTGATCGCGCTGGCTCAGTTGAAAGCGATCGGCGGTGGTGGTCGTGTCGCTTCCGTCCCAGTCGTGGGTCTGGGCAGAAGGGTGGAGCGCTCTTCGAGCAGCATCGCGTGTCGGGTCTTCAACTCGGTCAGCTTTTGCGCGAGTTCGCTGTCGAGCTGCTGAGCGTTTGACCAGTTCTGCTTGGCCTGGCGTTCCTTGTCGGCGGTCGGTCGCCGACCTGAGCGTGCTCACGCGGTCGTCGGCTTCCTGTACGGCGGCCGCGGCGGGTCTCGGAAGCTTCCTCTGCTACTCGGATATCCGCGGCGAGGCTCTCGTCGAGAGCGTATGCCTCGCGGTAGGAGGCCGCGAGGTAGCGCTTGCCACGCCGCAACGGCCGGCTTCGAGGCTGTCGAGGGAGGCTTGACGGGCTCGTACTGCACCCAGCACCTGCTCTTCAATGAGCCGTTGCTTGTCATGCTCTGCCTGGGCGTTCTCGAGGTTGATCAGGTTTTCCAGTGCCTGGCCGCGCAGGCTGTACTCCTCGTCCAGCAGATGGCTCATGCCGGACAGAGCGATCAGGACCGGCGATGTCCTTGGGTTCCATCTCCGTCAGCTGCTGGCTGAGCAGCGAGGGGGCGGGTGGGCGCAGGGCGGTATCGAGGTAGGTGAGGCAGCGGGGGGCCGTGCCATAGAGCGTGTCGGCCATGGCGCGGGCGGAGAGCTGTTGGCGTGTGACCAGTGCGCGCCACAGGTCGTCGGCCTGGATGCTGCGTTCGTGGTCGGTGGCGGCGTCGGCGAGGTGTAGGCCTTCGGTCCAGTTAGCCTGCAGGTAGGGCGCGGTGGTGGCGATGCGGATCCACACGGTCATGGGGTCGGCGGCGGGGTCGGCAGGGTGGGCGAAGACGCCGACGATGTAGCCGTGGTCAACCGGCGATGCCCGGTGGGTCTGGTCGACTCCGGCGGCGTCGGGGTGGAACAGGATGCCGCTGGCGGGTCGTCCCCCGTTGGTGTCCAGGCGCCATTGTGGATCGGCCAGCAGCAGTGAGACGGCGATGAGGAAGCTGGTCTTCCCAGACCCGTTGGAGTCCTCCTTGGGGCCGAGGCCGGAGACCGCGATGAATGTCTCGGGGACGATTGGGACGGGGTGCGAGGTAAGCCTGGCGATGTCGAAGGTCTGCACGGCGACGAGTTGGCGGTCGCCGACGAGGCCCCGCGGCAGGTCCGAGGCGGGCGGGGTGGTCATGGCGTCTCCCGTGTCTCACGGTCGAGGGCGGTAGCTGGCGATGCCGGGCGGGGGGCTCGCCGGCGCCGAATCGACTCGGCGAGGGGGCCGGCGGGTCGGCCAGCAGGATGAGCTCTTCGAACAGCTCACTGCCCGCCGATTTCGTCAGGCGCAGGAACTGGTGGCCCAGGACGTAGCCGGCCTTCGTGTGGCGGACTAGGTCCGCGTCGGCCAGTCGCTGCAGAGCGCTGGTGACGACTCCGTCGGGCACCCGGCTGTCTTTCAGCTCCTGCACGGACACGGGCGTGCCGCGGGTCCAGGGTTGGTCGGCAAGGTGGTGCCCGCGGCCTGGGGAATGGCGACGCTGTGGAGCAGGACCAGGGTGAGGACGGCGCGGTCGTCGCGCGGCAGGATGCCGATGCCTTCGTGTACCAGACGCTGCCTGATGTCGTCGTCGTAGCCGGATAGGTAGCCGCCGCTAACGGCGAGCAGGGTACGTCCGGACGCGGCCAGGACCTGTTCCACGACGACCCTCAGCGCAGTCTCCGCGAGGGCGCGGTAGTGGGCGGGGCGCACTGGCAGTCGGGCGGTCTCCACGGCACAGACCGCGGCGCGTACGTCCGCCCGTCGGTTGTGGGGCAGCGCGTCCAGCGACGGTACGTCCACCGGGTCACTCCTTCCCCAGGCCCGGGCCGGGCAGGACGTCGTAACCGCTGCGGAGTTCGGCGATGTCGCGCTCGGACCACAGCGCGGCCATGGGGCCGAGGCGGATCGTGCCGTCGCCCTCGTCCGAGGCGAGGTAGCCGCAGGCGCGCAGGAAACGTACGGCGGCGAGGAAATGCGAGGCGCGGCCCAGTGCTGCGATGCCTTCCCTGGCGGCGAGGGTGTCGTGGAGCGGGACCAGAGTGGTGATGATGTCGTCCTGTCTGGCGGCCTGCCCCGGGTACAGGGGCTGACTGCGGTCGGGCCAGCAATGGCGGATACAGGCAGCAAGGGTGACCAACCGGAAAGCCGAGGCGGTGCGGCGGACATCGCTGTCGTCCAGCCAGCCGTTGGCGGGTTCGACGTCGGGGCTGAAGGCGAGCATCAGTTCACTGGCTCCTCCCGCGGTGATGACGTCGGTGAGGCGGCGTTCCACATCGTCGACGGCGCAGCGCAGCTGGGCGAGTTCTGCGCGATCGGCCGGGACAGGAAAGGTACGCAGCACCCGGGCACGCGCCAGCTGGTAGCGGTGGTCGTTCACGAGGGCTCCGCCGATGTGGTCTCGGTGTCGTCGTCGTGGTCGTGCATGTCCTGGAGGCCGTCGGGAACCCGGTAGACGGCCATGGGTGAGGCGTAGGTGACCGGGCCGGAGGGGTCCACCACCACTTGCCGGGAGATGGCGAGCATGAACGGCAGGGCCGGGTCGGCCGCGGCACGCAGCAGGTCGACGACATGTCGGACCGCAGCCCGCCAGGGCAGGGCCCGCAGTTCCTCGGTGAGGTCGGCTTCTGCCCTACCTCCCATGAGCAGAGTTACTGCGGCTTCGCGCCGCTCCCGCGCGCGGGCGGCCCTGGCCCGCGCGGTCTCGACCGGATCCGGACCCGGTGGCCGTGCGGGAGGCCGTGGCAGGCGCTGCCGCGGCGGCGGGGGCCGGTGGTCAGCAGCGGCGGTGAGAACCTGGCCGACGGTGATGTCGACACGGGGCGGGTCGAAGACAGTCGCAGCGAACACACTCGCCAGCGCGTCGATCGGAGCGCGTCGGGCAGCGGTCACATACTGCTCGGGCAGCAGCATGCTGAAGTCACGACGGGTGGTGGCCTGTCGCATGAGACGGTCATGGAACTCCTGGACGGCCGCCGTGTAGCGCAGCGCCTCCTGGATCAGGCGAGTGCCGGCCGGGCGCAGCGCAGGGTAGCGCTCGGCGATGGCGTGGACGACGTGCTTCGCCTCATGGATCGAGGCGGCGTGGGCGTGGTGGTGGCGTTGTCCGAACAGTTCCTCGATTGGCCTGGTCCGGACGAGTTGCAGCAGGTGGTTGGTGTAGTTCGCCAGGCTGCGCCGAACTTTGGCGATCTTCGTGGCGAGGTCCGCCTCGGTCAGGGAGCCGTTCAGGATGCCTTCATGGGTCCGGTCCAGAAGCATCGTGATCTCGTGGACTCCACCGGCCTCCCGCAGCCGCTCGTAGACCAGCAACGCTGCGCCGCTGGTGGGGTTGAAGACGTAACGCTGATCATGAGCCTTGCGGCGCAGCGGCTCGAGCAACTGGAGCTTGGTGAAGACGTGGAAGCGTGCATCGAACTCGCCGGTGGAGGCTACCGACGCGCAGGCCTGGGCGATCTCCGCACGGCTGAGACCGTTCTCGGAGCCGGAGTCACCGAACACGTCACGGATCGCCTCCGCGATGCGCAACGCTACCGGATCGCCGGTCACCGCCCCGGCCGTGGCAGCCACTGGCGCCACGAACGGCGGTATGTGCTGAAGACCATCAACGCTGTCCTCCTGCTGAGCGGAGAACAGATCAGGCTGATCCGACAAACGCCCCCCACACTCCCCCTACCACGGACCGATCGACCAAGCATGACTTACGACGGCGTCAACACTCCCGGAAACGAGTCAACTTGTACTCGATCGACCGCAAGCGACCCCTCCCTTGAGCCCGCACGGCCATCGCGATCTCCAGGCGCCCGGACCGCATATACCGGCCAGCAGGCGGTCATCAACACCCACACGCGCTCTCGTCATCGTGGTGGCTAGAACCACCGTTCATGGCCGCCGGACCGCCAGAGATCGCCTTCACCCGGTCGACGAAATCGACCGGCAGGACGACAAGGCCGGGCCCCGCGCCCCTGGATCAGGTTGTCCTGGCAGCCGACGTCCGAGCCGGCGGCCGCCAAACATTCCAGGTCGCGGCTGGCGCGGAGACCTGTTCGGTCACTGAAGCCGCCAACAGGCGAACCACCTTGTCAACGGCCAGAGATCAGCATAGGTGCACCTTTGAGCGTCAGAGGTGATGAACGAACTCGTCGGGGAACACCTTCCCGCAGGCAACGCAGAGCGGAACACGGGCACCAGGCTTTGCCGCCCGTTCGGCAAAGAGAACCACAGTGGTATCCGAGCAGTCAGGACAGTCAACGATCCATTCCCGCCCGGCCTCGGGCTCCTCGTAGGAGCTCAGACCCAACACAACGTCGACATAGAACACCGCGAAGTTGGCGAAGTCCCTCGTCGGCGGCTTCTCCCCGCAGAAGTGGCAAACCAGTGGGGCGATCCCCACGACCAGAGCAAACTGGCCGCAATCGGCACACTGCACGGTTCGCTCCGCGTAGGGAGCCAGGCCCGGCCGCAAGCGATCCATACGCACCTTGATCAGGCTGCGGATGTTGGCGAGCCGCTCGATGATGTAGTACTCCCCTTCCCCTGCGTACATGAGGTCGAGGCCGGTCAAGCCAGGCATGAGGTGTTCGCGGAGGAAGACCAGGAGGAAGTCGAGAATGCTGGCAGCACGCGCTTCGACGGCCGGAGCCGGTGCGGTCATGCCATAGTGCTGAAGGGCGTTGCGCCACTTGGCCAGGTGCTTGAGCTCGTCAACGGCCTTCTGAGGGAGGCTCAACCCCGCGATACTGCCGAGCCGAACTATCGTCTCGGCAACTCCACAGCTCTCGAAGTCACCGCTCTCGAATCGCGTTCGGTCAGCACGGCCTGGATCCTTGAAGACCAGGCTCCAGTGCTCCTGGAGCAGACGCGCCTTCAAGAGAACCTCAGCTGCAGCCTGCAGATGCAAGATCGCGTACTTCAAGTCACGCGGCTTTGGCTCGCCAGAGAGATGCTCCACCACGCTGTCCAGGTAGTCCATCGCGTTGGCGACCGGTGGGTACTCCACGTGAGCAGGCCCACTCGGCGGCATCTGAGTCATGGCCGGAGACTATCCCGAGAGGCGAGACCACGACGCACGCCAACAGGAGCAGCAGGCCCTCAAAGGCTCTGACCAGCACAGACTCCTTTCCCGTCATAGCGGTCTGCGCCAGAATGGCATGATCCTTCGTCATTCATGTCAGCGATGAATAAGCACCTCCTACCAGCGCAGATCACGAGGTCGCTGGGCCCATTCCACTGACACGCAGTTGACGATACGCAACTGACACTCCCCTGCAGACCATCAGGCGGCGGGAGAAGCATCCGCGGCGGCGGATCGTGGACGCGATCTTCTACGTGGTGCGGACGGGGTGTGCTTGGCGGCAGCTGCCGAAGGACTTCGCTCCGTGGCCGACGGTGTACTGGTATTTCACGTGGTGGCACGACGACGGCACCGTCGAGCGCATCCATGACGCCCTGCGCGGCAAGGTCCGTGAAGCTGACGGCCGGAGTGCTGAGCCGAGCGCGGGCCTGATCGACTCGCAGTCGGTCCGCACGGCCGACACAGTCACCGCTGCCACCAGGGGCTTCGACGCCGGCAAGAAGGTGAAGGGCCGCAAGAGGTTCATCATCACCGATACCCTCGGCCTGCTCCTGGCCGTCCACGTCGTCGCGGCGAGCATCCAGGACCGCGACGGCGCGAAGCGCCCCTTGCTGTGGACCCGTCTCGACCACCCGAGCGTCAAGAAGGTCTGGGCCGATCAGGGCTTCGCCGGCCGCCTGGTCGAGTGGGCCGCCAAGATCCTCGGCCGCGACCTGGAGATCGTCCGAAAGGACCCTGGCCAGCGCGGCTTTCAGGTCCAGCCCAAGCGGTGGGCGGTGGAGCGCACCTTTTCGTGGCTCACCGCCCACAGGCGCCTCGCCCGGGACTACGAAACCAGCCCGGCCCACTCCGAGACCATGATCCGATGGGCCATGATCGGCGTCATGGTCCGCCGGCTCACCCGGGGCGGTGCTGCGACGCGCCCCGGCCCACGAGCGCTCGTCCGGCAATCCTCGTAGACGGCCTGCCGTCCCTCACCGGCGGCAGCTGCTGTCGGTGACCTACCGAGCAAGGAACCCCTCAACTTCGCGTTTCAGAGCAGACGGCACGTCGGCCAATTCCGAGACGATCAGGCGGACCTCCCGCCCGAGTTCGGGGGACTGCCTCCAGACTTCCGGACTCCTGGTGAGCACGGCGACCAGCAAATCGCCCTCGTACATGTCGCCTTCCGCCAGTGGGTCGACCCGAAGGACCTCCACCGCCAGCGGCAGGAGACAGGCAAGGCCCACGTCCTGCCTGATCAGCAACCGCATGTCCTCAACCGTCAACTCGCCGATCGGCTTGCGCCGAAGCTCGCGCGCGGTCGCCATCAACCGGGTTTCGCCGCCCGACGAGGCCGACCAACGGTCGCGCTCAAGTTCCTCAAGGGAGCGGTCACGGTTCACGAGTCGAGTCACCGACCGATCGTCCCACGGCAGATCTCAAACGCGGTCTGACGTCACGAAGAGGAGACCAACACGATGACCGCACCTGACAGTCTGCCGTTCGCCGCGCTGCTTGAGGAGAACCTCGCCTCGGCGAGTCCGGACTTGTTGCGGGCGATGGTGAAGACCTTCGCCGAGGCGATGATGTCCGCCGACGTGGACCGGGCCTGCGGCGGCGAGTACGGCCGCCCGGGCGAGGAGCGCACCAACTCCCGTAACGGCTACCGGCATCGGGACTGGGACACTCGCGCCGGGACCGTTGACCTGGCCATCCCGAGAGTTCGGTCGGGGTCCTACTTCCCGTCGTGGCTGCTGGAGCGCCGGCGCCGGGCCGAGCAGGCCCTGGTCTCGGTGGTCGCGACCTGCTACCTGCTCGGAGTGTCGACCAGGCGGGTGGAGAAGCTCGCCGAGAGCATGGGCGTGACCCAGCTGTCCAAGTCTCAAGTGTCCGAGATGGCCAAGCACTTGGACGAGCGGGTCGCCGAGTTCCGCAACCGCCCGCTTGACCAGGGCCCCTACACGTTCGTCTGGGTCGACGCGCTGACGCAGAAGGTCCGCGAGGGCGGCCGGGTCGTCAACGTCCACTGCCTGGTCGCGGTCGGCGTCAACAACGAGGGCCAGCGCGAGGTCCTGGGCCTGGACGTCGCCACCAGCGAGGACGGAGCCGGCTGGCTGGCCTTCCTGCGGTCCCTGGTCGCCCGCGGCCTGGCCGGCGTCAAGCTCGTCGTCAGCGACGCCCACGCCGGGCTGGTGGACGCGATCGGCGCCACTTTGCCCGGTGCGGCTTGGCAGAGATGCCGAACGCACTACGCCCGCAACCTGCTGTCGCAGGTCCCGAAGTCCGCCCAGCCCTGGGTCGCCACCCTGCTGCGGACCGTCTTCGAACAGCCCGACGCGAAGGCCGTGCGCCAGCAGCTGGCCACCGTCATCGCCGCCCTGGACGAGCGATTCCCCAAAGCCGCAGAGCACTTGGAGCACGCCCGCGAAGACCTGCTCGCCTTCGCCGCCTTCCCGCGCACCGTCTGGAAGTCGATCTGGTCGAACAACCCGCAGGAGCGTCTGAACAAGGAGATCCGCCGTCGCACCGACGTCGTTGGGATCTTCCCCGACCGCAGCTCGATCATCCGCCTGATCGGCGCCGTCCTGGCCGAGCAGAGCGACGAATGGGCAGAACAGCGCCGCTACATCGGCTCCGAGATCCTCGGCCGCTGCCGCCTCCACCCGATCGAGGGAGAAACCCTCGAAGAGACCAGCACAACCGCACTCACCGCATAGCCTGAAATCGGATCACCGAGTGGCCGTCGATACACCACTCCGGAGGACGTGACCCAACGGGATTCTCTGCCACTGAAGACTGACCACGGCGTCGGCGGCTCTTCGCCGTGTGGACTACCAGGTCTTCGGGGGGATCCGGAGCAGTTGGCCGGGGTAGATCCTGTCGGCGTTGACGATCATGGGTTGGTTGGCGTCGACGATCTTGGGGTAGTCGTTCGCGTTCCCGTAGTACTGGGCGGCGATCTTGGCCAGGTTGTCGCCTGCGGTGACGGTGTAGAGCTGGCTGGGGTCGCTTGGGGCGGTCACGGACATCTCGTCGTTGACGCCGGTCACGCCCTTGATGTTGCCGCAGACCAGGAGGATCTTCTCCTTGGTGACCTGGTCGGGGGCCTCGCCTTGGACTGTCACCGTGGCGGTCGCGGCGTCGAAGGCGATGTCCAGCCCGTCCGCAGTGAGTCCGTTCGCTGTGACGTCGTTCCGGATCGAGTCGGCGGCCTTCTGCTCCAAGTCGGCGGTGTTCGGGGTGGACGCGGCGGCCAGGGCAGCGGTCACGCCGGGGTCTTTGACGCCTGCGGACGGTACGAAGTCGATCAGGCCCATGACTACTCCTTCAAGTCGGGTGGTTCGCGGTGGAACGGATGCGTGCCCGGTCGCTGGCAGGATGACGGCTTCTGGGACGAGGGCGCCCCGCTTCCATCGAAGATCCAGCGCTCCCCCATCGGCCGTGCTATATGGCGTGTCCACAGCATCTTGGGAGGCCTCCCGTCCGGGCAGGCCAGGCCCGATCAGAAGCCACACCCCGCAGCAGGGCGGTCAATCTTCAGCGGCAGAGAATCCCGTTGGGCAACGTTCAATGGCAAGCGGTCAAGGTGCAGTGTCAACGGACAACCAGTACTCACGCGGCGCGGTCCCTCAGCGGGTAGAGCCTGGTGTGCAGCATCCGCACCTCCCACCAGGGATCGTCCGGGGCGAAGACCAGGGCGGCCATCTGCTCGCGCTTGGTCGGGGCGGGCAGTACCAGCGGACGCAGTTCCTGCCTCTCCCGGTCGGCCGCGCACTGCGGGCACTCCAACCGGTCGGGGCCGGCCTTCTCGGTCAGCTCCAGCTTCGAGCCCGTGGTGCCGCCGATCGAGCCCCGGCACGTCCAGCACGGGCGCAGCTCGGCGTTCGCCGCCCGGGCGGTGGGTGCGCTTTTTCGGCCGGCCTCCAGGACCAGGGCGATCGGCAGACCTTCGTGGCCGGTCGGCGGGCAGACGGTCGGCCCCAGCGACGGCGCAGCGAGGCCTCGAATGGCGCCTTTACCGTGCCCTTGGCCGGGAGCTCGCACCAGGTGCGGTGGGAGGCGAGCTTTTCCACGAGCGTACCGGCGCCTTCGTTCTCCCGGTCCCACCTTGACCAGGAGCGCCGACACCTTCGCGCAGCACCAGTTCGGTGAACAGCGAGCGGCGGTGCGGGATCACTTGCTCGAACTCGGTGGTCTGCACGCAGACCACCTCGTGCTGAATCTGGTCTACGTGCTGCTGCCCGCTGGCGAGAGCGCCCGGGATCAGCCGGACACTGCGGCCATGTGTGCGTTGTGCCGCTTCTGCGCGGTCCGGCGGAACAGCTTCCGCAGCGCTTCGCGATCGCGCCCGCGCGTCTTTGCGGCATGGCAGTTCGGGCACACGGCGATCATGTTGATTGGGTGGTCCTGGCCACCATGCTGAAGATCGGTGATGTGGTCGATGTCTAACACGGGCTCCCCCGTATCGGTAACCGTGTTGAAGCCGGGGCTCGTGCAGGTCGGGTTCTCGCACCGGCCATTGGAACGCAATATCACGATGTCCCGGGCTTCGTCAGACCGGTCGGGCCGATCGACGTTCACGCGGCGGCGCGGCGGCGCACAGTCGGCGTTGGCGCGTTCCAGCGCTTCGACCCTACTGCGGTACGACGCCGCCCGTGTTGCGGACGGCGTCGCGGGGACGGCGGTGGTGTCCGAGCCGTCGTAGCTATCGATCGCCCAGCCGCTCATGATCTGCCGGATGTTGCTGGACTTCTCGGGGATCGGCTTGCCGAGGGCTCCGCCGGAGGTCGGGTCGAACCGCTCGCGTTCCAGCTCCGGAAGTGGCCCGGGAAACGGCGGCCTGAGAGCACAACTCGCCGGAGCCGGGGTCGATGGAACGCGGGAGGCCGGCACAGGACGTGTGGCACGTCCCGGGGCCAGCCGCACGGGGTGGGATGGAACCACCCTTGGACGGAGATTCCGCTGCGCTTGGTCAACGGCGGCGAGCGCCCGGGTCAACCTGGCATTGGACGCCCTGACGATCTCCCAGGCCGCCGCGAGCGTGGCAGACCGAATCGCGGCGACGAACCGCTCGCTTTCCCGAGGCGAGCGCGGCCCCTTGGGAAGCGCTTCCGCTTTCCGCACCTCCTCCCGCGCCTCGCGCAGCGCAGCTCGCGCGTGCCGCACTTCTTCTTCCGCCTCACGCAGCGCCGTTACGAGGATCTGCGTCCTATCCCGACTGGGTGCCGCTTCTACCTTGCGCGCGCACCGGCGACACATAGCCTGTGCCTCCCGTGCGGCTTTCCCGCAACGGACGCAGGCGCGGGACTTGACCTTCTGCTGGGCCATCAGGAATCCCCTCGGGAAGGTGTAGGCGCTGCGCTGTGGCGTCCGGGAGGACGGCGGGGTCGACCAAGCCCGCGAAGAAGTACCTTGTCCAGATGGCCAGCGGATCGTTGTCGGTGGTCCTGAATCTACTGGGAGAGGCCGACCGCCTGAAGTGCTTAGTCACACTGTGGAGGTCAGTTCAGGTCAAAGTCGTTGGAGTTGAAGTCGAAGTCGTCGGCCGAGAAGCCGCCGTAGCTGGCGCCACCGTTGAAGTAGTCCGCAAGGGCCTGGCCGATCACGACCCGCACCTCGTCCTCGTCCTCGGCGACGGCCAGGGCAGCGGCCTGGTCGCCCGACAGATTCAGGTGGATGTCGCGGGCCCGGACGGCGTCCGAGCCTCGGATCTCGAAGCTAACGGCGCGGCCGACCCGGGCCCCGATCCCGGAGACGGTGCCGCGCTGCGCGAGCTGCTTGGCCTTGCGCTCGCGGCCGCGCTCGGTGGTCTGCACCTCGACGGCCTCGCGCTGGAGCTGGTCGACGTTCTGCTGCTTGGTGGGGTGGCGGGTGCCGTCGATCCAGCGCAGCACGGTGCGCGGCGCGACGCCGTAGGCGGCGGCCATGGCCTTGGTGTTCCCGCCGTATTTGCGCTCGCGCACCTGGCCGGCCTGCGTGGTGGAGTGCACCGGTGCCTTCCGGGAGGGGAACATGGCCTCGCGGACCCGGCCGAACAAGCCGCCCGCCATCAGTTGTCGCCTTCCTCATCGTCGTTGCCGGTGCCGGCGGCCCCGCCGTCGGCACCGGGCTGCTCCTGGCCGATCGGGGTACCGTCGGTGGCGTATCGGTGGACCAGCTTGGAGGGGTGCTCCCGGCGCTCCATCGCCTCGACGGCGGCCTCAAGCGGGATCGAGGACTCGTGCTTGTGGCTGCCCGGGGCGATGCCCAGGCGCAGCGCGCCGGGGACCGGGGTGCCGTCGTCCTTGACCGGGAGCAGCTCCAGCGGGGACGGGGCGTCGGCGGCGTACAGGTAGCTGTCCACGTTGACCGCGAACGGGGCCCGGCCGGTCAGCAGCAGGGTTTTGCGCAGGCGGCGGTGGGCGGCGATGCGGGCGGCGGCGATGATGTGGAAGCGCAGCTCGGGACGGTAGGACCAGGCGGCGGCGACCTTCTCCAACCACACCTGGTCGTCGAGGTGGCGGGCGCTGTCGGCCCACTTGCCGATGCCGCCCTTGTAGATGTTCTTGTAGAGCCCGGCCAGGACCAGGGCGTCGGCGCGGACGGGATCGGTGCCGACGTCCTTGTGGACGGCGTAGGCGGCCAGGAACTCTTCGGGGGCCTGGCCGTCCATCAGGCCCAGCTCGGTGTAGGCGCGCTTGTAGCCGCCGCGCAGTCGGCCGGTCCACTCCTTGAGCAGCGGCGCCGTGTGGGCGGACAGGTCCGCCACGCTGATGGTGGACGGGTCGAAGCCGTAGGTGGTGATCATGTAGGCGACGGTCGGGGTGGCGTACCAGCCCGGGCCGGTCGGCGGGCGGCCGTGGAAGGTGGCCGGGTGCGGCAGCAGCTCGTCCACCGCCGTGGTGGTGAAATCCGCCCACCACAGGCCGGCGGTCTTGCCGCCGTCCCACGCCGGGTTCTCCACGCGCTCCAGCGGGCCGACGGGCAGGCGCAGGGAGTCGGTGACCGACAGGTAGCTGGCGCAGACGTCGACCGCGACCACCCACGGGCGAACGGCCTCCTGCCCAGTGAGCTCGCGGGCCCACCACTTGTAGTCCTCCTCCTCGCACACCGCCTCGCCGCGCGAGAGCAGCTCGCGGGTCAGCGGGTGCCGGGCCCCGGCCGCCGGCGGCACGCACAGGTCACCCGAGGGCAGGGCGCCCTCGCGCAGGTGCGAGGACCACTCCCCCGTCGTCTCGTCCTTGACCCACTCCACGCGCGGGCGCACCGCGTCCAGGAGCAGCATCGCGGTGGAGGCGGTCGTCGCCCCCGGCGCGGCGCCCAGGTCGGCGGTGAAGGCCCGGTAGCGGCGGGTCAGGGTGAGCCCGTCCCGGGTGCCGTCGGGGGCGGTGGCCAGCGGGGTGGCGAGGGAGCTGACGGCCTGCTGGCGGCCATCGCCCTGGCCCAGCCACGGCGCGACGGTGACCCGCACCGACGTCTTCGGACCGCCAGCCGACCCGGCCCGGCGGAAGGCGTGGAAGGACGGCCCGATCTGGTCGCTGATCTCCATGCCCACCGTGGCAGCGGCCTTCGCCAGCTTCGTGTGGAGCGTGGCCAAGGCCTTCTCGGTGCCGGGCAGCGTGGCGGGCAGGCCGAGCTGCCCCAGGGCGGCGGCGGTCAGGCAGACCATGCCGTCACCACCGCGTCCGGCCGGGTGGGCGCGCTCGACGCGCAGCGGCAGGCCGGTGCCCAGCCACGCGAACCAGTCGCCGAGCTTGGTGCCCGCTGGGGCCGGGATCTGAGGGACGTCCAGCGCCCAGCCGCCGTCGGCGATGTCCAGCGCGACCGCCGGCCACCAGCGCGCAGCAGCAGCGGAGGGGGCAGCGGGCAGCGCCGCAGCCTGACGGGCAGCGGTGCGGGCCGTCGCCGGACGCGTCTTGACCGACGGGGCCGGGGATGCGGCGGGCGCGGGCCGGACCGGCGCCGAGGAGGCAGGAGCAGCAGCTGCGGGCGCGGCCTGTTCGGCGGCGACGGGTGCCGGGGCCACCGGGGCGGTCGGAGCCTGGTCCGCCGGAGCCTGGGTCGGCTGCCGGGTGACCACCGCGGCGGCCTCGGGCGCCGGGGCGGCAGAACCCGCCCAGGTGCATCGGGCGGCCCTGGGCACGGTAAACGGAGGGCCGGCCGCACTGCACGCACGGCGCGGCCTCGCCCATCACCAGCGAGCCGTCCGCGTTCTGATCGAGCATCGGGACCACCAGGCCGTCGGCCGGATCCTGGGTGGGTGCCGGGGCGGTGAACGTCTGCGGCACCGCCGGGGCCGGTGCCTCGGCGGGCTGCTCAGGGGCGGGGAAGCGCTCTGCCAGGCCCGCGAGGAGCCGTGCGTAGGCCGGGGCGATGGCCGGGCCCGGGACGGCGCTGCCGTCCTCCCAGCCCAAGCACCTGGGCCGAGTCCACCCGCAGCGCTGCGGCGATCTGCGCGGGCGTTAGCCCGGCCGCCAGGCGCAGCCGTGCCCGCTCGGCCGGGAGCGGCAGGCCGGTGTTCACTGCCGCCAGCAGGGCGTCGACGGAGTTGAACAGGTCGTCGGACATCGGGCGTTGCTCCTCAGCGTCCGTTGGGTCGGGTCGGGTCGATCCGCGGGTCGCCGAACAGGGCGTCGAAGACCTGCTCGGTGAGGCAGACGATCGGGCCCTGGTCGGGGCGCAGGGTGTAGCCGGCGGTGCGTCCGAGGTCGGCCACCGCGATCGGGACCTGGGGGCGGTAGTAGAACGTCAGGTTGCGGCCGGCGAACTCCGTGGGCTCGACCACGCCCTGCGCGGGGTTGAACGGCAGGGTGAACGAGGGTAGGCCGGCCACGTCCTCCTCGGCGGCCAGGTGCAGCACGCCGTCGTCGGTGGTGCGGAACGCGACGGCCACGTCCACGCCGCCGGCCCGGCGGTCGCGCGGCAGACCGTGGCCCTCCAGCACCCGACCCAACTGCGAGGGCGCCATGGCGGCCGCCATGCCCAGGGCCCGCCGGTTGGAGTAGCCACCAGTGGCGTCCGCGCGGGACATCGCCAGCTCCTTCACCACGGTCAGGTGCTGGGTGACCCGGCTGATGCAGGCGACAAGGGCGGTCAGGTCCTCGAACTCGGCGGCCTGCAGCGGCTCCACCAGCTGCTCGCCGCGCAGCGCCGCGAGCAGCGCCCGGCCAAGGTCTTCGGGCACCTCGACCCGCTCACCCCCGATGCCGATCCTCACGAAATCACTCCCATATAGTAGGCTATGCCCAAATACTACACCTATCCATTTTGATAGATCAGAGGGACGGTGTGGGACGACGCCGTGCAGGGAAGCCGCTGCCTGCGAGTCGCAGTAGGCCGAGTGCCGGTGCCCCAGTCGCTCGCCGCCTCAGAGTCGGCGGCCGCCGTATCACCCGAACACCTGTCGCCCAATCCGGTGGTAGTCACACGCCGGCCCATGCGCTGGTGGCGGGCAGTCCGTCCCGCGTGGACTACCCACGGGTTCCTGTTGGTGAATCGGCGTTTTGCCGCACCATCCCGTAGTAAGAGTGTGAGGTTCACCGAATGCGGCCAGCGGCCGCCGACCGGCCAGGCGACGGACTCCAGGGGGCCAGCGTGCTCGGCAGGCTGAAGCGCAAAGCCCCCGGCCGTGAAACCGCCGACACCCTGTTCGGGGAGTACTACCCCTCGCTGAGGGGCCGGGTGAAGGCGGTCATCGAGATGATGTGCGGGCCCGGCGCCGACGCCGACGGGATGGCCCAGGAGACGTTCACGAAGCTGTACGTCGAGCTGGTCAAGAATCCACGAACCGTGCCGAAGACGTACGTCGTCAAGATCGCGATCAACCTCGCCACAGACCATCTGCGCCGCCGGGCCTCGGGCGAAGTGGTGGTGGAAGACTTCACAGCCACCCCCTGGGAGCAGATCGCCGAGCACGACGGCTACGAGGAGGCTATGGAGTTCCTGGACACGATGCAGCTCCTGACGAAACTGCCGCTCATTCAGCGCCAGGTCGTCGTGCTGATGCTCCTATCGGCTGTCAAGCTGCGGTGAGCCAGTCTCGGTAGGCGGTGGCGAGGGTGTCGTTACGGCGGGTGCCCACGCTCAAGGGTGGAGATGACTGAGGGCCAGACACCGAAGTGGTTGGCGACGGCGGTGAGGGTGATGTTCTTCGCCCGGCGTGCCGGTCGGAGGTCCGCGATCTCGGGGACGGCGACGATCGTGGTGAGGCAGCGGAAGATCTCCCGGGCGATGGCGCGCTTCAGGAGGCGGATGATCTCCTTCTTCGTCCGGCCGGCCTTGGTTTGGCGCTCGACGTAGTCGCGGGTGCGCTGGTCGCCGGACATCCGGCACAGGGCTATCCGGTAGAGGGCCGCGTTGGCTGCGCGGTCCCCGCCGCGGGAGAGGCGGTGTCGGTTGGTCTTGCCGCTGGAGGCGGGGACGGGGGCGGCGCCGCACAGGGCCGCGAAGGAGGCCTCGGTGCGCAGGCGGTCGGGGTTGCCGCCGGCGGTGATCAGCAGCTGGGCGGCGGTGTCGGGGCCGACGCCGTAGGTGGCGCGCAAGCCGGGGTTGAGCTCGGTGACCAGGGCGTCGAGGGCCGCGGTGAGGGCGTGGTGTTCCTCGGTGAGGGCCCGAACGCGCTTGGCGAGGGTCTTGAGCGCGGTCAGGATCGCGATGCGGATACCGTCGCCGGTCGGGCGGAGCCGGGTGAGGGCCTCGATCCGCTTGTCGCCTTGCAGGGCGCCGTACTTGGCGCGGATGTCGTCGGGGGCGCCGATGAGGGTGTGCGCGATCTGGTTCAGCGTGGCGGTGCGGGCCTTGACCGCGGATCGGGCCGCGTTGTGCAGAGCTCGGATGCCGCAGACGCTGTCGTCCTTGGGGGTGCTTGAGGCCCGGCCGGAGAGGACCGCGCGGGCGGCGGCGTAGGCGTCGATGGGGTCGGACTTGCCGATCCGGCGGCGCTCGGCCCGGTCGGGACGATTGACCTCCACCACCGTCAGGCCCGCCTGGCGGGCGGCGCGGGTGAAGCCGGAGCCGTAGGAGGAGGTGCCCTCCACTCCGATGGCTGTCACGGTCCCGTGGGCGGTCAGGAAGGCGATCGCCGCTGTGTAGCCCGGGGACGTGGTGGGGAACCCGGCGTCGGCGATGTGGCCGCCGCGGTCGGTGACGACCGCGACGTGAACGGTGTCGGCGTGGGAGTCCACCCCGCCGAACACGGTGGGATCCGTGGCGCTCGTGGTGTCTGGTCCTGTCATGCTGGAGCTGCCTTCCTAGCCGGAGGCGGCCCGACCGGGTGGGGCAGACAGGACACTGAGGGGGCCTCTGGCCAGGCTCCTATAAGGTCATGCTCCACCCGGCCGGGGCCATCGAGAATGGGCCCCGGCAGCCGGACAGAACAGCCGAAGGACAGCCCAGCAGGGCGTCAGTCAGTGGCAGAGCCACGACCACCGGGGACCCAGTTACGACTATCAGTGTCAGCGGTGGCGGTGCCGTAGCGGGTGGTGGCGGTCGTGGTGGTGTGCGCGGGTTCCGGCCAGGTGGTCGGCTTGTTCAGGGCGAACTCAGGCCCGTGCTTGGGTGGGCGTCCGTTGGTGCCGGGCAGTCTGGGCGGCTTCGGCCGTCGCAGGACCCGGTCGGAGCGGATGCGTCCGAGGAAGTTCGACGGGCAGGTCGGCGAGGACGAATGCCAGGCGGGTGACGTCGTAGCCGGCGTCCATGACCACCAGGACGTCCGGGTCGCCCTCGGCCCAGTGCCCGGCGGCGATCAGACGCTCGACGACGGACCGGAGCTGGTCGGCGGTCACCGCGGTGGCGTCGTCCTCGGGGCAGAGGCGGACGGCGTCCAGGATCCCGGTCCAGGAGGTGCGGCCGCTTTCCAGGGCGACGACGAACGAGTAAGGCCAGCCGGGGATGAACTGCGCGGAGTTCTTCGCGCGCCCGTGGACGTGGCAGAACAGCCTGTCCGGGCTGGTCGCCGCGTCGGAGCGCAGCCAGGAGCTGACGTCCACGGCCAGGACGATCCGTCCATCGGCGGTGCGGGGCAGCGGCAGAGCGGCCAGTGTCGTTCGCAGCCGGTCGGCCTCGATCCGGCCGTCGTTCAGCGCGTCGTAAAGGGCGCCGTGCCCTCGACGGTGTTCGGGTGTCAGGGTCAGGTCGACCAGGGCCTTGACCGGCCCGTCCGCGCAGAGCAGGGCGTCGGCCAGCTCGAACAGGGTATCCCCGCGGGCGGTCAGACAGTCGTAGAAGCCGGTCCGGAAACTGGAAAGCGCGGACAGGGACTCGACGCGGACAGCGTCTTCCAGCAAAATCGTCCTCACGGCCTTGGTTGGTGATCATGGGTGCTTCGCAACGCACATGATCACGCCAGGGCCGTACTGCTGTCCGACGAACGCCCGAACCCGTCGTGGCTGCCTCAATCAGCATCCCGAAGGCCGGCGTTGGCGGCGTTGTCAGCTGCGGCGGCCAGCCCTGATTCCGCAGCGGGTGGACCAGTCGCCGGCGGGCAGCAGTCGTTCTCCGCTCGCCCGCACGACGACAAGCCGGCCGTCCTCGAAGCTGATCCGATCACCGACGGCCGGGAAGAGCGGTCCAGTCAGTTCGAAGGTGTAGCCGTCGTCGGTCTCAAGGTCCTCGACCAGCACCAACCGCGAGGTCGGCGTGGCTCCATCAGCAATCAGGCGCATGCCGAGATGGTCCCACGCGGTGCGGCGCCACGACGGGCCAATCCAGAAGGCCAACAAGCCGGAGGTTAAGGAACAAGCTCAGGCAACTCCAGCTAAAACGCAGAGGCTAGTCTCCGTCGAGGCCATACTGCCACCCGATCCAGTGGCGGAGAATCCGTCTCCCGGGGGGCGTAGATAGCAACGGCTCCATCAGCGTGTCAGTGCGGCCACCTGGCGTTTGGCTTCGGCCGCTTGCTCGGACGTGTTCCCAGTCACGGTGTGAATTCCCTTAGGGGCCGGATGCTCTGGCGTCGCGATGGCAAGCAGCTTTGTCGTCGGGCTGGCTGGGGTGATGTCGGGCAGGGCATCAGTGAACGACGACCCGACAGCGATGATCAGTGTGCAGTGTTGCGCGACCATGCCCGCCAAGTAGGGGCTGGCTTGGGATGAAGTGTCGATTCGTACGATCTGTTGCTGAACATTCACAGCTGTACCGCGTGCGGCTTCCTGCATGGCTGCCCAAACAGGTTGGATGCTGGCTGCCGTAGTGGAGTCGCCAGAGTCTGCCGCCAAGCAGGCTGTCGGGCGTCCAGAGACGTTGGCAGCTGTCACGAGGGGTGGAGCTTTCTTGTGCGTGGTGCTCATCTGGAGAACGAGAATGGCCACTGCCGCGACTGCGGCAATGAGAACGATTACGGCGGAGATTTGGGCTCGCCGACGATGCGGCCGGGTGTCCAGGTTCATGAGCGTCGACGTCCTGAGGTGGTTGCTGAGCGTTGGGACTGGGAAGAGCTAGGTCGTACAGCACGATTGCTCGTAGCGCGTCGCGGCGTCTGGTGTTGACTACGCACCGGTGTGGCAAGGCGTTGGCGACGACGTCGCCTGGTCGCTGCGGCCAGGGCCAGGGCCAGGGCCAGGGCCAGCAGCACCGTGACGCCTCCGAGGCTAAGAAGCCAGCCTGTCCGGTTCGAGGTTGACTTCGATGCGGTAAGTGGGGCTGGAGTCAGTAGTGGGTTGGTCTGGTCGGTGCTGGGTGCGGTCGGGCTGGTGAGGGCGGCCGCAGGGTCGACGATGCCGTAGCCGACCTGCGGGTCAGGCCTCGCATGGTGTTGTTTGGCGGTGTCGATCAGACGGCGGATCACTTGGGCGGCTGTCAGGTCCGGGAAGTGTGCGCGGACCAGGGCCGCAGCGGCTGAGACATAGGCGGTCGAGAAGCTGGTGCCGTCGGACTTGACGTAGGAGTCGAGGTCGTTGGTGGAGTAGATCTCGGTGGCGGGCGCGGCGAGGGTGACTCCGGTGCCTGATTCGCTGGGGGCCCAGAACTTTCCGTCCTGTTCCACTCCGGAGACGGAGACGACCCCGGGGAATGCCGCGGGGTATTGCGGGGGGTTGCCTTGCTGCCCCTGGTTACCGGCGGAGGCCACGACGATCGCTTGTTTGCGCAGTGCGTAGGCAACGGCTTGGCGCAGGAGGGGGTCCGGATTCGGTGAGCCGATGGAGACGTTGATGATCTGTGCGCCGTGGTCGACGGCCCAGGTGATTCCTTGCGCCAGCGTGGTTGGGTCGACCTGGTTTCCGCTGGAAACGCGCACGGGAAGGATCTTGGCCTCTGGCGCGAGGCCAGTCATCCCGCTTCCCTGACTGGAGTTTCCAGTGGCGGCGATGATTCCGGCGATCGCTGTCCCGTGGGAGTCACCCGAGGTGTCTGTGCGTCCGTCACCGTGGTCGCCCAGGAGGCTCGTGCCGGGAACGATTTGGCCTGCGAGGTCGGGATGCGAGGCGGATACTCCACTGTCGACTACCGCGACCGTGACACCGGCTCCCTTGCTGACTGTCCAAGCTCGTTCAGCATCCAGCTGGTTGGCCTCCAGTGGCCATTCAGCTGAACGGATCGAGTCTGCAAAGGCAGTGCCGCCGCCCTGCTGGCCGAGCAGGAGGGGCGCCGTGAGCGGGATTGCCAGGAGCAGAACGGCTGCTCTTCTCCAGTGGCATGTTGGAAAGCGGAGGAAAGACAAGGGAGTTACTCCAGGTCTCGGGCCTGATGGCGCGGCGGTTGCCGCTTCCAGCGCCAGCCGGCCTGGCCTCAGACGGCACTGAGTACACGGCGTGATCGTACTCATGGACGTGGCGGGTTCGTACACCAGGTGCGCAAGTCGTGCATTGATAGAAGTTGATCATCCATCAGATGGTCAAGTGATCGTCAAATTTCTCCGGAGCTTGTCCTGAAAACTCCGCCGAATTACGGATAAAACACCGCCCGATCTCTTGGTTCTAGCTGTACACAGATGGGCGCGTCCCGGTAGGAACTCGTTTTGTCGATCACCAGTGGGGTGCTCAGACCTGAGTTCTCCTGGGGGTTCGGCCGTGCGCCGCACTGTGTCGCGTTGCTCCGATGTCTCCGCCTCGTTCCGGCGGCGGGCGGGCTCCCTGGTGTCAGCGCGCTTCGGCCACACTCGGGCTCGTGGTGTCCCGCTCTGGTTCAAGCGCCTGTTCGTCGTGGTGACCGGTCTCTCGGTGCTGATGACGGTTTCGACACAGGGCGCGATCGCGTTCGCCGAGATCCAGGCCGCACAGAACTTCGCACCGCCCAAGGTCCCCACGCAGCTGGCCGGGTCGCCGGACGGGCTGGGCCACCAGGTGTCGGCGGCCTCGACCGAGAAGACCGCCGGGCCGACGAACGGCGGCCACATACCGGCTGTCGGCGAGTTGCCCCAGTCCCAGAGCGGCCAGAGTCCGGTGGCTCCCAGAGCGTCCGGTGACAATCGGACTCCGCATGCTCCTCAACTGACCAATCCACCGGATTCTGTCCAGCCGAAGCCGAAGGTGAAGAAGCAGGCCTCCACAGCGCCCAGTGGCGGATCAGCCAACACAAGCACCGCTGCGCCGGCCGCCGGCGAGCCCGACGCCTCGCAGTCGACTGGCATTCCCGGGCCGACGCCGGAGGGTGACACCGGTGTCGAGGACACCAGTGCTCGTACCCAGAGCTCCTCGGTCTTTCGCAACAGCGACGGAACCAAGACCACCCGTGTCTACAGCCAGCCTGTGCACTACAAGCAGGCCGACGGCACCTGGGCGGACATCAACACCCGCCTGGAGCTGAACAAGGGCGACCGGTACCAGGAGACGGCCAACAGTCAGCAACCGAGCTTCGCGGCGCACGCCGACGATCCGGCACTGATCAGCCTGACCCTTGATTCCAGTCACCAAGTCGCCTACGGCCTTCAGGGCGCGGCCCCCGTGGCTGGGACGGTCAACGGTGACACCATTACCTACGCGGGTGCGGCTACTTCCGCTGACGTCGTCTACGACGGTCTCGCTGCCGGCGTGAAGGAAACCCTCGTCCTGCGCGATGCGACCGCGCCGACCAGCTGGGTCTTTCCCCTCCAGCTCACCGGGCTGACGGCTTCGCTCAACGCGAACGGTGAGGTCGAGTTCAAGGATGCGAGCGGCAAGGTCCTGATGACCATGCCGCACGGCTCGATGGAGGACTCGGCGAAGGATCCGCGCTCGGAACTCGGCGCCATGAGTGACGACGTGACGTACCAGCTGACCACGGTGAACGGCTCCCCCGCGCTGCGGGTGGACCTCGACGCCACCTGGCTCCACGACCCCAAGCGCGTGTTCCCCGTGCGGGTCGACCCGACCTCCTCGACCAACGTCCCCGCCGGTCAGACCACGTTCGTGGTCAGCGGCTTCAACGCGAACAACTCCGGCCAGAACGAACTGCACGTGGGAACCTACGACAACGGGACCCACGTCGCGAACAGCTACCTCTTCTTCCCCGCAGTCTCGACCTCGATCCCGAACGACTACGTCGAGGCCGTCGACCTGCACATCGCGAACACCCACTCGTGGAACTGCTCCCCATACCCGATCAACGTCAACCAGATCACCACGCCCTGGGACCCGGGATCCATCAGCAGCTACCCCGGCCTGTCGATCGGCCAGCAGCTGGGAACCGAGACCTTCGCCGCCGGTGACAGCTGCCCCAACGGCATCCAGTGGGAGACCATCCACCTCGGAGGCGACCAGACCCTCCCGGGCCCCCAGCTGGTGAACAGCTGGTCCCACGGCGGCGCGAACTACGGTCTGTCCCTGACCGCGGACCCGAACGACCCCAACGCCTGGAAGATCTTCGACAGCGTCCACACCGCCTTCCAGCCATACCTGTCCATCACCTACGCGGACTGGGCTGCCAACTACGGCGCGGGCGCGGTCGTCAGCCCGTCGGCATCCACGGCCGGCTCCCAGCAAGTGACGCTGACCAACGCGGGGGCGAATGCGTGGAACGCCTCCAGCATGCAGATCAGGCCGAGGTTCTACGACGCGAACTGGACTGAGCAGTGGCCTGCCGGGAGCGCACCGCTCACCGGCGTTCCCGGCAATGTCTCACCTGGTCAGACCGTCACCTTCAACGCCACCATTCCCGCAATCCGTCCCGGAACCACCTACCAGATGTGCTGGGACGGCTACGTCAACGGCACGACATCCCTGCACGACTCCTACGGCGTCCCCTACCAGAACTGCACCTGGTTGACCGCCGGAAACGCGGCGCCACAGATCGCCTCGGTCGCGCCGCTGAGCAATGCGCTCTCGGGGACGCTGACGCCCCAGCTGTGGGCGACAGGTCTCGACCCGGACAACTACCCCGGCACCGGCCTGAGCTACGACTTCCAGATGTACACACTCCCTGCATCGGGGTCGCCGCAGCTAGTGGTGGACTCGGGCTGGCAAGCGGGTAGCTCCTACGCCGTGCCGCCCGGGAAGCTGGCGTGGCACACCAACTACTTCTGGCAGGTCTCGGCGTCGGACCACCTGAACGCCAGCCCGTGGTCCAATCCGATCTACCTGTCGACGGCGTCTGTTGATCAGCCGCTGATCACGTCGCATCTGGGTGGGGCTGCCGATGACGGTTCGGGTCGGACGTTCGATCCGCAGGTCGGCAACTACACGACGCAGGCCACCGATGCGGTGGTGAAGGTGGTGGGGCCGGCGCTGGATGTGACGCGGTCCTACAACTCGCTCGATCCGCGGAATAGTGCGCTGTTCGGTGCGGGCTGGTCGTCGCGGTACGACATGAGCGTGGTCCCCGACGGTGACTCGCCGGACGTCATGGTGCTGACGGCCGCTGACGGGCACACGGAGCGGTTCGCCAAGAACCCGGACGGCAGCTACGTCGTGCCGGACGGCCGCTCGGAGACGTTCTCGGCGAACCCGGGCGGCGGCTACGTGCTGCTGGTTCCGGGCGGGATCCGGTATTCGCTGACGGCCGCGGTGGGGTCGGGCTTCGCGCTGTCCTCGATCACGGACGTGTCGGGGCACGTGCAGAACCTGCACTACACCGGCGGCAAGCTCGACACCGTGACCGACGCGGTCAGCAGCCGGGCCCTGCACTTCACCTGGACCTCGGACGGTACCCACGTCGCGAAGGTGGCCACCGACCTGCTGTCCGGCAGCGACCCGAACAGCGCGCTGACCTGGACCTACAGCTACAACGCCACCGGCACCGCCGGCGAGTTGGACCAGGTGTGCGCCCCGCCGACGGGCGGCAACACCGGGCCGGCGTGCACCAAGTACTCCTACGTGGCGGGCGCGCACTTCCGCTCGGCGGTGCTCGACGCACGCGCGGCCTCCTACTGGCCACTGGGTGAGGCCTCCGGCACCACTGCCCAGAGCCTGGTGGCGATCAACGAGGGCAACGACAACGCCACCTACACCAACGTGACGCTGGGCACCGACCACGGCCCGCTGGCCTCCGGCACGGCCACCGTCGCGAAGTTCGACGGGACCACCTCCTCGGTGGCGCTGCCGAGCGGTGCGCTGAAGAACACCTTCCAGTCGATCGGGCTGTGGTTCAAGGCCAGCGGCCCCGGTGTCCTGGCGTCCTACCAGGACACCGGCCTGAACGCGACGCCCTGGCACTCCTCCCCGGTGCTGTACATCGGCGCGGACGGCAAGCTGCGCGGCGAGCTCTTCGGCCCGTCGCTGGGCGCCAACCCGATCACCACGGCCGTCTCCGAGATCGGCCCGAACTGGCACTACGCGGTGCTGTCCGGCGCGGGCTCCTCCCAGACGCTGTACCTGGACGGCAATGTCGTCGGGTCTCTGACCGGCGGGATTGACCACCTCGACCAGGACCAGGTCTTCATCGGCGCCGGCTATGCCAAGACCTCGATCTGGCCGAGCATGCCCGGTGCCGCTGCGGACGGGAACAGCCACTTCGCCGGTGACATCGCGGAGGTGGCGACCTACAACCGCGCCCTGGGCCAGCCCACCGCCGCAGCGCAGGTCGTCGACGCCGTCCAGACCGCCCCGCTCCTCACCCAGGCCAAGCTCCCCTCCGGCAAGCAGCAACTGGCCGTCGCCTACGACGTGGTCAAGGACCGCGCGACCCAGGTCACGGACGCCAACGGCGGCACCTGGGGCATCAGCGACCCCACCGTGTCGGGAACCTCGCAGGACTACCGCTCCGCCGTGATGGGCTCCCGCCCCGCCGACTACTGGCGCCTGTCCGACCAGGCGGGCACCCAGGCCTCCAACGAGATCTACACACCCCGCCCGACCCCCAACAACGGCACCTACTCCAACGTCACCCTCGCCACCGGCGGCCCGATGGCCGGCACCACGGCCGCGACGTTCGACGGCTCCACCTCCTGGGCCCAGATCCCACCCGCCTACGCACCCCAGGTCGGGCCCGGCGCGATCGGGCTGTGGTTCAAGACCACCAGCACCGCCGGCGGCGTGCTCCTCGCCTACCAGGACCAGGCCCTGGACCAGACACCCACCACCGGCCAGTACTGGAACCCCGCCCTCTACGTCGGCAACGACGGACACCTGCGCGGCCAATTCTGGTCGGGCGCCTCCGCCAACACCATCGACAGCGGCGCCACCGTCACCGACGGCACCTGGCACTACGCCCTGCTCTCGGCCGACACCGCCTCCAGCCAGACCCTGTACCTCGACGGCAAGGCCGTCGGCACACCCGCCACCGGCCAGATCAGCACCAACGGCACCGCCCACGTCTACGTCGGCGCCGGCCACGTCAGCGCCGACTGGCCGCACGCCCCCGCCGACCCGGCCGGCCACTTCAACGGCCAGATCGCCGACGTCGCCGCCTTCGCCCACGCCCTGAACGCCACCAACGCCACCACCCTCTACACCATGGCCACCGAGACCACCCAGATCGGCACCGGCCTGCCCGCCAACAACTCCGTCGACTTCACCAGCGCCGTCCTGGACGACAAACCCACCGGCTTCTGGCCCTTGAGCGACACCAGCGGCAACCAGGCCAGCGAATACCTCACCTCCGCCGCCATGCTCCAGAGCCGCGGCATACCCACCGCCACCACCTGCTGCACCCCCGGCCCCTGGGCGACCGGCACCTCCACCGCCACCGCCTTCAACGGCACCTCCTCCACCATCCAACTCCCCTCCCACCTCACCCCCAAGGCCGGCGCCTCCGCCACCGTCGAACTCTGGTTCAACGCCACCGCCCCCGGCGTCCTCTACGGCTACCAGAGCTTCCCCCTCGGCGCAGCGCACGACAGCACCCAGATGTGGGACCCGGCCCTGTACATCGGTAGCGACCACCTGCTGCACGGCCTGCTGTGGACCGGCGGCGGCGTCACCCCGCCCACGTCCCCCGCGGGTAAGAACGTCGACGACGGCAAGTGGCACTACGCCGTTCTGACCGCCAACGGCACCAGTCAGCAGCTCTACCTCGACGGCGTCGCTGTCGGTACCCCCGTCCCGGGGCCGCTGAAGTACAACGGCGACGCCTACGCCTACCTCGGCGCCGGCAACTCCGACACCTGGCCCGGCGCTTTCGGCTCCGGCAACGGCTACCTGAAGGGCTCCCTGGCCGACGTCGCCGTCTACCAGTACGCCGTCGACGCCGGCACCATCGCCAACCGCTTCGCCGTCGCGACCACGGCCGCCCCCTCCGGGTCGGGTGTGGATGCCGCCACCGCCTACCGGGCGCAGGTGGTCCGCTCCGCGGAAGGCTACTGGCGCCTGAACGACCCGGCCGGCGCCACCAGCGTTGCCGACGAACTCGGCACCGCCAAGCCCGACTCCACGTCGGGCACCTACAGCAACGCCACCCTCAACACCCCCGGCCCCTCCGGTGACCCCGCCGAATCCGGCGTCACCTTCAACGGCACCAGCACCATGGTCCAGCTCCCCGCCTCCGCAGCCCCCACCTCGGGGCCGGCCAGCATGGAGCTCTGGTTCAAGACCACCACCGCCGGCGTCCTCTACTCCTACCAGGACTTCCCCCAAGGCCCCTCCGGAACGGATGCCTCACCGGCGAACGCCGGCAACACCCGGCACTGGAACCCGGCCCTGTACGTCGGCAGCGACGGCAAGCTCTACGGCGAGTTCTGGACCGCCCCCGGCAACGTCATGACCTCCACCCAGACCGTCAACAACGGCGCCTGGCACCAAGCCGTCCTCACCGCCGACACCACCGGCGAAACCCTCTACCTCGACGGCGCCAAAACCGCCTCCAACGCCGGCAACCACCCCGTCTCCTACAACGGCGCCTCCTACGCCTACCTCGGCTCCGGCACCACCGACACCTGGCCGAACGCGACCGCCGCCTACTTCAACGGCACCATCGCCGAAGCCTCCTACTACCCCTCCTCCCTCACCGCCGACACCGTCGCCGGCCACTACAGCGCCATGAGCGCCTCCGGCAAGGCCACCCCCACCACCACCGTCACCTTCACCGACCCGGGCACCAACCACCTCACCTACAGCTACGACACCCAAAGCGCCCGCATCACCGCCCGCTCCGACGCCAACAACAACACCACCCGCTACACCTACGACACCCACGGCTTCCTCTACACCACCACCGACCCCGACGGCCACACCACCACCACCGGCCACGACACCCGCGGCAACACCCTCTCCACCACCACCTGCCAAGACCCCGCCCACTGCCACACCAGCTACGCCACCTACAACCTCAACACCACCAACCCACTCGACCCCACCAACGACGAAATGCTGACGTCCAGCGACGCCCGCTCCGCCGGACCCACCGACCAGACGTACCAGACCAAATACGGCTACGACGCGTCCGGAAACCTGACGTCCGTCACCACCCCGAAGACCCCGGACTTCCAAGGCGGCCGCGTCACCTACATCAACCGCACCGCCGGCACAGAGAACGCCTACTCGTACGTCCCCGCCAGCGGCACCATGCCCGCAGGCTTGCCGGCCGGCTCGACCGCACCCGTCGACGCAAACCAGTACAAGCAGGCCAATGCGGTACCCGCCAACCAGGCCACGACCTACCGCTACGACGCCCAGGGCGACCTCACCTACACCGCCACCCCCCTGGGTCTGACCACCAACTACTGGTACGACCCCATCGGGCGCCTCATCCAGAAGCAGGACAGCTGCGGCAACTGCGGCCAGAACCAGACTGTCCCCTTCAACCTCAACACCAGCACGTACACCACCACTTACGCCTGGGACGGCCATTCCAACCCCATCGGTAAGACCGATCCGGCCACTACCGACGCCATCACCGGCCACACCCACACCCGCCAGACCACCACGAACTATGACGTCGACGGCAACCAGCTCAACCAGACCGTTGCCGACACAGCTCCTGGCGGAGACCAGCCCCGCACCACCAGCTGGACCTACGACTCCGGTGACAAGAACCTGCAGAAGGTCACCGACCCCGCAGGCCACACCACCACCTACACGTACGACAAGTACGGCAACACCACCGGCAAGACCGACCCCGCCGGTACCAGCTACCACTACAGCTACTCGCCCATGGGTCAGATGTATCTCGCCGGCATCACCAACTACACCGGCAGCGGACCCACCCCCACTGCTGCCCACTGGCAGGTGACCGACGCCCGCGCCTACGACCCCGCCGGCCGGCTCGCGACCGACACCGACGGCATGGGCCGCACCACCCACACCTACTACAACGACGACAACACCACCGCCGAGATCGATCTCGACTCCTTCCACAACTTCAACCCCACCACCCAGACCTACGACGGCACCACCCGCACCGTCGTCCTGGAACAGGACACCTACGACCCGGCCGGGCACCTCACCGAACGCGTCACCGGCGGCGGAAAGACCACCGTCACCAACACCTACGACGCCGCCAGCCGCGCCACCAGCACCACCCTCGACCCCGGCGGCCTCAACCGCACTACCACCAGCACCTACGACGCCGCAGGCGACGTCCTCACCAGCACCCTCACCGACGGCACCACCGCCCGTGAGACCGACGCCACCTACGACACCGCCGGCGACGTCCTCTCACAGACCGTCAAGAACACCCCCAACAACTCCACCACCACGCACACCTACGACCAGCGCGGCCTGCTGCTGACCACGGTCAGCCCGCTGGGCAACGCCAGCGGCGGCAATGCGGCGGCGTACACCACGTCGTACACGCATGACGATCTCGGCCGCCTGACCATGACGACGAGCCCGCCCGTCGCGAGCACGGTGTTCAGCACCACGACCGGAACAGCCACTGTCCTCCCGCAGGTCAACGCGATCTCCCGCACCGGCTACGGCGTCTTCGACGCGCCGACCTCCACCGAGGACCCGGTCGGCAACATCACCACCTTCACGCAGACCTTCGACAGCAACGGCCAGCACAGCTCCGTATCCCAGAACACCTACACCGCTCCCGGCCAGAGCACCCCCGTCACGCCGGTGACACAGCTCGACTTCGACGCCCTCGGCCGCCCCCGCACCGCGCACGACGCCAAGGGTCAGATCACGACGAGCACGTACGACCAGCTCGGCGACCTCGTCGAAACCGACCTTCCCGCCATCAACGGCACCACACCCAAGACCTTCTACAGCTACGACGTCGACGGCGAGAAGCAGTCCGCCACCGATCCCAGCGGCGCACAAACGTCCTCCACCTACGACGACCTGGGACGCACTGCCACCTCAACCACGCAGGTGCGCCGCGCCGGACAGGCCACGTCCGCCTACACCGCAGCCTTCGGCTACGACGACGCCGGAAACCGCACCACCGCGATCACGCCCAGCGGACAGGCCGTCACCGCCGTCTACAACGCCGCAGGGGAACGCACCAGCAGCACCGACCAGCTCCAGCGCACCATCCGGACCAACTACAACCTCGCCGGCCAACCCATCCAGGTCACACTCCCCGGAACCGGCAGCGCCAACGGTCCCTCGACGAAGACCACCTACGACCAGGCCGGCCAGGCCACCGGCTCCGCACAGCTTTCAACTGCCGGAGCTGTCCTCGCCACCACCAGTACCGCCTACGACGCCGACGGCAACACCGTTGCCACCAGCGACGCCGACGGCAACACCAGCACCACCGTCTACGACGTGATGGACCGCCCCGTCACACAGGTACAGCCCGTCACGGGCAGTCAGAACATCACCACCAGCCTCTATTACGACGCGGCCAGCCACCGCACCGCGTACACCGACGGCAACACCAACACCACCTACTACACCTTCAACTCCCTCGGCCTCCCCGAATCCACCACCGAGCCGGCCACCTCCGCCTACCCCAACGTCGCGGACCGCACTTACACCACGGGGTACGACGTCCTCGGAGAACCTGTCACCTCCACCCAGCCCGGCGGTGTGACCCTCACCAGCACCTTCGACACGGCCGGCCACCTCACCAACCAGTCCGGCTCAGGCGGCGAGGCACCCACCCCCACCAGGACTCTGGGCTACGACGCCGACGGTCGCCTCAACTCCCTCTCCACCCCCAAGGGCACCCAGACCTACACGTACGAGGACCGTGGCGCCATCGCCACCGCCACCGGCCCCCTCGGTAACGCCACCTACACGTACAACGCCGACGACGACCTGACCACCCGCACCGATGCCGCCGGTACGGCCAACTTCGGCTACGACCAGGCAGACGAACTCCAGACCCTCGCAGACCCGCAGACGGGCACTACCGCCAGCTACACCTACACCCCCACCGGCCAGGTCAGCACGGTCCAGTACGGAACCGGCAACACCCGCACCTACGGCTACGACGACCAAGGCAACCTCACCAGCGACACCGTCAAAACCAACACCGGATCAACCGTCGCCTCCCTCAACTACACCTACTACCCCTCAGGCCGTCTCAAGACCCAGGCCACAAATGGCCTGGCCGGCGCCACCACCCACACCTACACCTACGACGCCGCGGGCCGCCTGAGCACCTGGAACAACAGCACCGCCACCACCACCTACGGCTACGACGCCAACGGCAACCTCACCTCCAACGGCAGCACCACCGCCACCTACAACCAGCGCAACGAGCTCAACACCGCAGGCTCCACCAGCTACACCTACACCGCCCGCGGCACCCGCTCCTCCACAGCGACCGGCTCCACCACCACCAACGCCAACTACGACGCCTTCGGCGAACTCACCACCCAGGGCACCCAGAACTACACCTACGACGCCCTCGGCCGCCTCACCGGCAGCGCCGGCCACACCTTCAACTACGACGCCACCACCAGCAACCTCACCTCCGACGGCACCGAGAACTACACCCGCACCCCCAACGGAGACCTCACCGCCATCGGCAACAGCACCTCAGCCGCCTTCAACTACAGCGACCTCCACGGAAACCTCGTCGGAACCTTCACCCCCAGCGGCACCACCACCGCCGGCTCCTCCTCCTACGACCCCTGGGGCAAACCCACCGCCACCACCGGCACCACCCACAACCTCGGCTACCAAGACGGCTGGACCGACCCCACCACCGGCCAAGTCAGCACCGCCAGCCGCTGGTACGACCCCACCACCGCCGACTTCACCAGCCGCGACACCACCACCCTCCCCCCCACCACCGCCGTCAACGCCAACCGCTACACCTACGCCAACGACAACCCCCTCACCAACAGCGACCCCAGCGGACACTCCAGCAGCTGCGGCGGCGGCGGCGGTGGCGGTCGTGGTGGTGGCGGCGCTGCCGCGAAGCCCCCGGGCGGTGCGGCAACGCCAGCAGACGCCGATCCCGCCGACCCCAACTACGACTGGTTGGACTACAGGTACGAGCACGGTGGTGGCCCCAGAAGCTGGAACTCTGCCTCCATCAATGCTCGAAGCCATGAGGCATCATCAGACCAAAACGAATCCGACTACAGCCTTTCGTACTGGGGATCAGCACCCGACGCGTATGGAAATTGGCGCAATGCGGATGGAACCATAGTTTCCGCCAGCGGATGGGGATCCCTAGACAATGCGCAGGCGCTGAACAATGCTCAAATAACGCGGCTTGAAATCGAGTCGGAAATCGATATCGATATGGAATTCGCAGAGGCTGCTGGCCGTAGCGGCTGCGACACGACTATGCCAGACCTCCCGCCTCCGCCACCCAACCGCTCGCAGATCGCACCCGGCACCGACAATCCCAACAGCGGCGACACCCGCCCAGCCTCCGGACTCAACGGGCCCCAAATCGGTCAAACGCAGAACGCCACCATGGCGGCCAACAATCCCGCTAATTCAACTCAGCCATTCACGGCCGGCCAGGTGGGGTCTCAGCCAACGGCAGCACCCGGACTCCCGAATATCGGACAGAATCCAGGCACCTCAGACAACTGCAATACTGGCGCAGGATTTAATTCGACGTATAATATCGTCTATCTACCCAGACATAAGCAGGCGGGTGAATGCGTAGCGAGCGGAGCATTTGCCAACCTAACAAAAAACGACTACACGCCACCCCCGAGACCCAAACTGTCATTTCCGCTGCCCGGCCTGAATGACCTACCCGATGATAATCGCGCACGCGGACACCTCATCGGATACGCCATGGGTGGATCGAACAAGGATACGAGGAATTTTGTCTCCATGTATCAGGAGGCAAATCAGTGGATGTACGATGAGGCCGAAGGGCCAGTCGTGAAGGCCCTGAAAGAAGGTGGCAGTGCTTACATTCAAGTCACACCGGTGTATGGTGACCCCTCCTCGCCGATGCCAACATCACTCACCTTCGTGGCGTTCGGACCTACAGCAGTCGGCGAAGCACGAACCGTGTGCGTAATTGAAAACAATGCAACAGCCGCCGGAAGTCACTGCTAAGAAGGGGATACACCGATGAAATCGGCATCTGACTTCATTCCGCTCTTGGGCCCACCGATTCGGCCCAATGAAGAGCCTGACGTTTTGGAGATCGGCCGATCATGGGGGGTCTCTTTCCCCGAAGATTTCTGCAACTTTATGGGATCCTACGGCGACTCGGTAATTTCTGAGTTCATATTTCTCTGCGGAATGCGCAAGCTCGAATCGTATTCCGCAGGAATGGGGCGCAAGCTCGAAAAGTCAGACAGCGTCCCTGTCACAGTATTGCCTTCCTGCGATGGCGCACTACTTTGGGGGAATACGATCGAAGGGGATCAGCTATTCCTAGTAAGGCGAGCGACGGGCCAGTGGACAGTTTCTGCCTTCCGGCGGCAATGGGGAGACTGGTACGAGTCAGACATCGAGTTTAGCGATTGGCTTTATTCTGTATTGACGGGTTCAGAGGGCACCGAGTGGCTGCCCGACTGGGGAAATGCTCCTTATCCGATAAGGCCGGTCAGATAGCCGTCGAGCCCTGGGATTGTCCACAGCGGTACTCGGCTGGTCTGGATCTAAGGAAAGAGCCGCTGAGTGGGCTCTGTGGCGCTGCGCGCGAAGGATCGCGCAGCGCCACATTGTGGTGCATGTGGGTGTCCTGGTAGTCCGGCTGCCAGGACCGGGAGGCCGGCGTGCCGCAGGCCCGGGGCCAGAGGCAGGGGGCCGGGCCTCGCTACTCGTCGATCAGGAAGCCGCGCATGGGGGCGGGGGCGGAGTGAGAGCCAACGGCTTGCCACGGGGGTGGGCTGATTTCAGCGGAATGCCACAATGCCCCGGCCTTGGTGGCGGCTGCCAGGGACGCTGCCTGGGTGTTCGCGCGGGGCCAGGAAGGTTGGAAGTAGTCGTAGCGCCGCGGAACACGGATGGGTAGCCCGGCAGGGCCCCGGCAAAGTCGTTCATCACGCTGCCAGGAGCAGGTTGATGGGGCGGTCGGTGTCGCGGGCGTGATGTCGTAGGGCGGCGGCGATGTTGTGGTGTCCGTCCAAGCGGAGAAGGGTAATCGCGGTGTTGCGCAGGCACGCCATGACACGGGGTGCGTTGCCGGTGCGGACCTGGGATCGGTCCTCGTCGAAGGTGACGTCGCGAACCCAGTGCAGGCAGTTCTCGATCTCCCAGTGCGACTGCACCCATGTGGCCAGAAATGCCGGGGCCGCGGTGTGGGCGTCCGCGCTGGTGATCAGGTAGACGATCTCGACGGTCCGTCGGCCTTTCCTGGTGACGGTGCGTCGCAGTTGAGCGACCTGCGCGGCAGCGGTGAACTCGACCCATACCGGCACGTCGACGACCTTGATCGTGCGGGTGGCCCGACGTCCGTGTCCTCGGTCCGTCCTGGTGACGGCGGGTATCGAAGCCCAGGGAAGCGCCTTGAGCTGTGCATACAACGACTTCTGATTGGCCTTCACGGTCAGGACGTAGTCTCCGCCGGCCTCGGTCACCAGGGCCGCCGTGTCGTGCTGGGTGTGCAGTGCGTCCATCGTGACGACCACGCCGTCCAGGTCGAGGAGTTGGAGCAGTTCCCGGGCTGCGGGGATCTCGTTGCTCTTCTCACCCACCGCGACCTGACCGAGCACCGCCCCGGACCCGTGAGCGAGGGCGGCGACCAGGTGCGGAGCCGAGGAGCCGCCGCCGCGTGCGCCGCGGACCGTCTTGCCGTCGATCGCGATCACCGTGCGGCCCGCGACAAGCACGGTCCCGGCCAGGGCCCAGGCGCCCAGCACCGCATCGAGACGATCCGCGTCGAGGCGGGCGAACATGCGTCGCAGAGTGGATTCGTCCACCCCGCCCCGCTCAAGTCCCAGCCTTTCCAGCGCGGCACTTCCGGCGTCCCGGGCCCATTCCCCGATCGCGGTGAACCCCCGGGCCCCGGCCACCACCGCGCATACCGCCACCGCGATCAGTGCACCCACCGGATGCCGGACCCCGCGCCGACGGCGCGGATCAGGAACCCGGGCGAGCACTTGGACGAGGAGCTCATGATGAGGGACGGGCGTGCGAACAGGCGCAGGGATGAGAGACGATGACATGGCGCAGGCGTGATCCCCCGGTCGGATGGTAAGGCGTAGGAACCTCCATCCAACCGGACCGGAACACGCCCGCGCACCTCTTCTACCCGCGAAACCCCACGTCGCAGAGCTACAGAACGACTTTGCCGGGACCCTGGCCCGATCCCGCTCGCGGCCAAGCCAGAACACGGCTCCGCCCCAGCGCAGCATCAGGGGCTGTACCGGGGCGGTCGAGTCGGCTGACGGTGCTGATGGTCGGGTGGCCCGGGGGAATCGCAGCCCCGGGCTCCCACAGAACGGAGCGTGACAGTCTCCCGTCACTCCGCTCTTGTCATCCTGATCACGAGAACCCCGGTGTCCATGCCCATTGGGCGAAGAGCCTCGGGTACTGGCGCGTGGCGCGTTTCCAGCACGCATGGGCCTTCTTGAAGGTCCGGAGCCGCCTGTACTTCTTGCGGATCCAGCGCATCAGGTAGGCGTTGATGCGCTGGAGGAGGGGATGCAGCGCGGAGCGGTAGAACGCTCCGTAGTACTGCATCCAGCCCCGCACCATCGGGTTGATGCGACGGGCGAGGTCAAAGAAGGTGAGGTGGATCTGCCGGTGGAGCCGCCAGGAGCGGACCTCCGCGCTGATCTTCTTCAGGGCGTCCTTGCTGATCGCGGGCAGGAAGCCGGTGAAGTTCTTCCCGGCCCTGGTCCGCGCGCCGCGGGCTCGGAACGTGAACCCCAGGAAGGTGAATGACGTGTGCTCATACGAGCCCCGCCGGTTCCCGTCCTTGCAGTACACGATCCGGGTCTTGTCGGGATGCAGTCGCAGCCCGACCTCCTCCATCCTGTTCGCGAGCGCCGCCAGCACGTGGCGGGCCTGGCTCTCGCTGGCGCAGTGCACGACTGCGTCGTCTGCATACCGCTCGAACTGGATGCCCGGGGAGTTCCGGGCGAGCCAGGTATCGAACGCGTAGTGCATGAACAGGTTCGCCAGCACGGGCGAGACCGCCGACCCCTGCGGGGTGCCTCGATCTCGCTTCTGCAAGGTGCCGTCGGGCAGTTGGAGCGGAGCACGAAGCCACCGCTCGACGTACAACTTCACCCAAACGGCGTCGGTGTGAGCCTCCACAGCCTTGACGATGAGGTCCCACCGGACGCTGTCGAAGAACTTCTGGACATCGAGGTCGATCACCCAGTCCTTCTTCCAGCAGCGTTGCCGGCAGCGTTCCACCGCGTCCAGCGCGGACCGGTTCGGCCGATATCCGTAGGAATCATCGTGGAATACAGGCTCCACGCGGATTCCCAGATGATTGGCCACCACGGTCTGCGCCACTCGATCGGCGACAGTAGGAATGCCGAGCATCCTTGTGCCGCCACCGTGCTGTTTTGGAATCTCCACCGCACGCACCGGAGGAGGAAAGTAGGTCCCCGATGACAGCGGTTCCAGATCTTGTACAGGTTGCCCTGGAGATCCTTCTCGAAGTCGTCAATGGACTGCCCGTCCACACCCGATGCGCCCTTGTTCCTCTTAACCTGCCGATACGCCTCCAGTACTTCCCACTTCGAAATCTCAAACGGCTTTTCTGGTGACTTCAGCTTGTCCATCGGCTCCTCCCGGAGAACGTCCGGTTGACCAGACACACACAGCCACGGATGACCCGGCCCCTTCGCTCCACCCCCATTACAGGGGCTTCAGCACTACTACGAGCCGGTCCGCCAGCACCCTTCGCGACGGTACTCAGCCCCTTGCGGTTCAGCCGCTTGGGGCGCTCCCTCTCGCCGCCCTCACGAGCAGCAGTGTCGAAGCGTGCCTTCCCACGTTCCGTGCAAGAGCGGCAGATCAGGCTCACGCCACCTCCGTGCCGGACACCGCCTGGCCAATAGACGGGCACCCGCCAGGCTTATCCCGGGATCGATCCTATGGCCCCGGTTTTGATGTCACTTAGATTTCAATAACGGCACTTCAGCAGTGGTTCACTTGTGTTCGTCTTCCTGATCCCTACCTGACGCCTCATCGGCGCCTTCTCCACATCGCTCACCACGATCGCGTCACCACTCTCGCAGCATGTGGCGGCTTGAAGCCTCCCCCCGCAGGGCGGCTCCGAAGGGCCAAGCCTTCATCTCTTGCACAGCATTGCTTCCAGAACTTCTCCTACATGCAGTTCCTTTCGCATTCGTGGCACACAGGATCCGGGAAAATCCCCAGGCCTACTCCTGTTCCCCACTTGGGTGCGCGTGCATTGACAGGGTGCGCAAGGGCGGGTGAGGGCCGGTCGGCCTTGGACGGGCTGACCGGCCCTCACCCTGCTGGCATCAGTCCCCCAGTGTCCGCAGGAGGCGCTGCTCCTCCTGTTCGCTGAGCCCCTCGCGGTCCAGGGGCAGGCTGCCGCGCGCGGTGTCCCAGGCGAGCGTGTCCGCCAGGGTCTGCGCGAGCGGACGGAGCGTCAGCCCAGCGGCCAACGCACGCGAGACGTCGACCCGGTTGATGGCCGCACACGCCGGGTCGGCGATCCACATGGGGACCCCCATCCAGGGGTCGACCCCAGCCGCGAGCAGCCGCTCGCTCGGCACCCAGACGGTCTCGGACGGTGCGCCGGCGACCGCACGGCACGCGTCGAAGAACGCACCGAAGGCGATCGTTGAGCCGGTCACATTGAAGACCCCGCCCCGGTCCTGGACAGCGCACCCGACGATCCAGTCGGCCACATCCCGGACGTCGATGAACTGGGCGGCATCCGTCGGGTCGCCGGGAAGCAGCACACGCCCGCCGCGGGCGAAGCGGCGCGGCCAGTACGCGAAACGGTCCGTCGGGTCGTGCGGTCCGACGATCATGCCCGGACGGACAACGGACGCCCGCTGCGCGAACGCGTCGAGCACCACGTGTTCGCAGGCGGCCTTGCGCGCCCCGTACGCGTCCTCGGGAGGCATGCCCCCACGCAGGACGAGCAGTTCGCCGTCCTCGTCCTGAGGCGTGCGCTGATCGGCGAGGACGGACAGGGACGAGACGAAGACGTACCGCCCGACCCGACCGCGCAGGGCGTCGACCGACAGGCCCACCACCTGGGGGTCGTAGCCGGCCACGTCGACAACTGCGTCCCAGCGACGGTGGGACAGAGCGGACAGGTCGTCGGTGCGGTCGCCGATGACGGTCTCGACTCCGGGGAACAGACCGGGGTTGGTGCGACCGCGGTTGAACAGGGTCACCTGGTGGCCGTCGGCCAGTGCGGCCTCGACGACGGCGCGGCCCAGGAAACGGGTGCCGCCGAGAACAAGAAGACTCAGCGGTCGAGAGGTAGTACTGCGCATGGTGTGCAACTCCGGAAGGGATGCTGGAGTCCGGGCCCCGGCGGCATGGAGCCGACTCAGTCGGCGACCCGGATGAGGACATGGCAAAGCTCGCTCACGGCACCCATACCCCCACCTCCCTCGGTCGCGTCCGACACCGGGCACTGTAGCGGCGGACGTTCACCACCACCAGGGATTTGCCGCCCGCGCCACGGTGGGGGCAGTCGCGACAATTGGGCGGGGAACCAGGGTGAGCAGGTCTGGCCAACGCCGAGTACGAGGTGGCCGTTTTCAGGGTTCTGACCGCAGTTCCGTGAAATCCCAGGTCAGAGAGTGAATGCAGGAACGTTCACTCGGGGCAGTCATCGATCATGGGGGCCTCCTCGATCGAAGACGTGCTGTTTCCCGGGATCGATGTGCGGATGGAGGGCGTAAGCGTCACCGCCGCGATGCTGTTCGTCGACGCCGCGGCGTGCGGACGGCCACCGTCTTGCCCGAGCTGCCGATGGCGGGGAGGCAGAGTGCACTCGACCTATCGCCGCAACCTGTCCGAGCGGCCCTTGGGTGGGCAGAAGTTGGTCGTGCGTCTGCGGGTGCGGCGCTTCTTCTGCGATCGGAAATCGTGCGCCCGCAGGACATTCGTCGAGCAGGTCGACCGACTGACGGAACGTTACCGACGCTCCAGCCTCGGGCTGAAGGAGTGGCTGACGACGGTGGCCGTCGAGCTCGGCGGCCGGGCCGGCGAGCGGCTGTGCCGCAAGCTGAACCTGACGGCGGGCCGGACCCGCCTGGTGGGGCTGCTGGAGGAACCGCAGGTGCCGGAGCAGGCGCCGCGCGTTCTCGGCGTGGACGAATTCGCGTTCCGCCGTGGGTGCCGGTACGGCACCATCCTGGTCGACGTCGAGGCCGGGCGGGTGATCGACGTCCTGCCCGACCGCACGTCGGAGACCTTCGCCGCCTGGCTGACCGCCCACCCCGGAGCGGAGATCATCTGCCGGGACCGTGCCAGCGCCTACACGAAGGCGATCAAGGAAGCCGCGCCGGACGCCATGGAGGTCGCGGACCGCTGGCACCTGCTCCAGAACCTCTCCCACGCGGTCGAGAAGACCTGCTATCAGCATCGGCCGTGCCTGAAAAAGCACGCGGAAAGGGGAGGTGACCGCCCGATCCAGATGCCGCTGGTGGACGCCCTGCCGCCCACGCGGATCGTGCAGCGCGTTCTCCAGCACCACGCCGAGGTCACGCGCATGGTCGCGGCCGGCCACCCGCTCAGTGACATCGCCCGCCGCCTCGGTCTCGACCGCAAGACGGTCCGCCGCTACCGCGACACCAGCCTCGACCACCTCCTCGACAGCGCCCGCGACCGCCGCCCCGAGAAGTTGGATACCTTCAAGCCATTCCTGCAGCAGCAGTACGGCGCAGGCATCACCAACGGTCGCACGCTGTTCCAGCAGATCCGGGAACGTGGATTCCGCGGCGGCTACTCGACACTCACCCCCTACCTCCGAACCCTGAAGGCTGGCACGGCCCCGGCCGCACCAGCGGAAATCCCGAGCCCGCGCCGGATCACCTCTTGGATTATGCGCAACCGCGAGCGCCTCAGCACCCAGGAGATCGAGCAACTCGACCAGGCCCGCCTCGCCTGCCCGGACATCGCGCGGGCGTGTGACCTCGCCCGAGCCTTCACCGACCTCGTCCGCAACCGCCGGAGCCAACTGCTGCCAGCCTGGATCCGCCAGGCCGAACAGTCCGACGTTCTCCCGGTCGCCAAGTTCGCCGCGTTCCTCCGCCAGGACTTCGACGCCGTCACCGCCGGACTCACCCACAAATGGAGCTCCGGCAAGGTCGAAGGCCATGTCAATCGCGTGAAAACGATCAAGAGAGCCATGTACGGCCGAGCCTCGTTCCGACTTCTGCGAATCAGGATCCTCACCCGGGGATGAGCCCAGGGCCCTCGATCAGCCCGCTCCGGGGCGATCCGTCGGATCGCCGGCGAGGTGATCGAAGAACTCGTCGAACAGGCCGATCAGTTCGGTCACGGCTTGCTGGTCGTTCTCGGGCGACCAGGGTTCCTCGGGGCGGCCGTCGGGAAAGATCAGCTTCTCGGCCAACGCCCAGTACACCAGGTTCCAGCCGTATCCCAGTTTGGCGGCGAGCCACTCTTGGAACCCGTCCAGCAGGGCTCCTTCGGAGGCGGCGTCATAGCCGTTGAGGAACCCGACCACCGCCCCGAAGCTGACTCGGCCAGCGAACATCCCCGGACGTATCTTGAAGTTCGCCCAGATGTCCTGGCGCGACCTCACCGGCTTCGACTGGCCGCGCCACCAGGCGGCGGGCATGTGCGCCAGGTCGGTGCCGGCGCCCCAGGTGGAGTACGAGACCGCCTCCGGCCCCACGCCGAGAGCCGCGAGGAGGCTGCCTGTACGCGTGGCCGGATCGACGGGTCCGCCCTTCCGGGTCCAGACGTGGGTTCCCGGAGCGTCGCCCTCGTGGTGGTAACGACGAAGTCCGTTCCGTCCAGCACGAAGAACGCCGCCCGAACGCTGCCGTGCCCGTCCCACGAGGTCTCGATGGTCAGCCTCAGCCGCCGGGCCACCGCGTCCAAGTCCACCGAGAGCAAGGCCAGCGAACTCAACGGCCAGGCCGCGCTCTGGAACATCGATGCCTGCCACGCCGGATTGCGCCCACGTGCCTGGAGTTCTGTCGCGGGCTCCCAGTTGCCCTCTGCATCCGGTATCTCGATCAGCTCAGTCACGACGCACAGTCAACCAGTACACGATCTCAATGCGGCTGGCCGTCGACAGATCCGCAGTATCCCTCTCCAGTCGTTCACGGAATCACGGTCAGAGCCGTTTTCAGGGATCGTCATCAGCAGCCTCCCCGGACCACCAGCAGAGCCACCACAGCAACCTCCAGGGCGGCCTGACGGCCACCCAGCACCACCACGGCAGGACCCGACGGCGACCGACCGGGCGGCGACCAGCGCCCCGGGGCAGCGGCGCAGCACCGCAGCACCGCACGGCAGCCAGGACGGCGGCCAACACGACCAGGACGGGGCGCAGTACCAGGGACGGCGGCACGGCCCGGACGGCGGCGCCAGCGCCCGGCCACCCCGGACCGCAGCCGCCCGACGGCGACCACCAAGAAGCGCCCAGCCCGACCCCGCCAAACCGAACACCGGCCCCGCCACCACCCCCGGCCACCACAATTCCGACCCGAATTCACACCACCACCAGCAACCGATCCACCAAAACAACCGAACGGAATACCCGGCAGAATTCACCCCCGAAGACCCGCCCGCAACACCCCACCGACCCCCGACCGGCCCCACCCCACCCCTAACCCCACCCACCACCACACACAGTCACCGCGCCCCGCCGACCACCCACCCCGGCGCCACTACCTCCAACAGGTCCAACCAAAGGTCCAGACAACACCGCGTGCGAAGCCAAAACACCCCCACAACACCAACAGGTCACACCCGACCTTGTCACCGCTTTCAGATAGCCTGGTGCGTCGGCGAAGCTGAACACCCATCCCGCTGTCGTGCGCCCACGCCGCGCGAATCCCGGGAGAAGGTCCTACGGGATCCAGACCTGACGAACCGTCGGGTCCTCTTCTTCACCGGCCGATGGCGTGGGCACAGAGAGCCGGTCTCGAAGGAGACGATCGTGACCAGGCGCAACACCGACCAGCAGCGAGCCAGGGAGCTGCGGCACGCTGAGGGCATCGGCTACCACGAAGCGCTCAACCGGATGCGCGAGACCAAGTAGCACGAGCCGGAGATCAACTCCGGCGTCGTCCTGACCGGCTCGACCCTCATCGCCGTCGAAGCGGCCAACGGCGTGCGCTGCATGGCGTGCTGCAAGGGCATGGGCTTCGACGAGTGGGGGCTGCACCTGGCCGACGTGAGCGGCCATGGGTACTTCCAGCCCGTCCTGTGCGCTTCCTGCGCCAAGGCGATCGGCAACGCCGTCGACCGCATCCCCCCGCTCCCCGCCCCGGACCCCGAGGACCCGGACACCATCCTCGTGCTGGCACAGACCGGGCGGGACCAGGTCGTGGCGCACCTCTCGCAGGACCGCGTCCATCTGCTGTGCCGCCGCCACACCCCCGAAGCCCCGGTCAGCGACGACGACCGGTGCCAGCCCATCACCGCGGAAGAACTGGAAGCCCTCGGCCACGGGTTCCGCCCCTGCGGAGGCGGGCACCACTGCAGCGTCTGCAACCTCGACGTGCTGACCGTCTGACAGGTCTCCGCAGAGCTTGACGGCCGGCGCCAACCGTCGGCGCACCCCGACCTCCCACCAGGTGGGAGGTCGGGCCCCCGTTCGATCCTCAGCCGGTCGTGGCAAGACGGCTGAAGGCCCATCGCAGTACTTCCCGGTCGACGCGGGTGCGGCCGATGCGCTGGAGGGCGGTGTGGGTACGGGCGGTCAGGCGTGCCCAGTTACGGAAGTTGCCGTGGGCGGCGTGCTGGTCGGCGAAGGCGATGTCGGCGGGATCGACATCGGCCCAGATCGGGTGGTAGAGCGGGATGACGTCCAGAACCTCCTCGGGGGTGAGCCGGCCAAGGCGCTGCCAGATGAAGATCCTGGAGGAGAGCATCGGCTCTTTGCGCAGGGTCTGGTAGCAGCCTTCGCCGCCCACGAAGACGACGGCGAGCTGGGTGTAGGGGTCGTCCCAGAGGTAGCGGACGTACTCCAGTTGGTCGCCGGAGAGCCATTGGGCTTCGTCCAGGACCAGGGGGCGGGCGGCGAGGGCGGTCTTGAGGAGGTGGTCGAACTCGCCGGCGTAGCGCGGGGGCTGCCCCGGCAGGCCGAGGCTGGTGAACAGCTCGTGGCGCACGGCGCGGGTGGTGGGGCGGGCGTGGAAGGTGATGCGGTGGATCTACTCGCCGGGTTCGAGCTCGCGCAGGCAGTTGGTCACCGCGACGGTCCTGCCGAAGCCGGCGCCGCCGTGGATGCACCTCATGGCGCGGGCGGTAATGGTGTCGGCGAGGTTCTCCCGCACGGTGAGCAGCGCTCGGGTGGCCACGAGGCGGGCCTCGGGCAGGGTGACGTACTGGTCGGTGGGTGCAGGCGGCAGGCGGCGGTTCATGGGGTGTCCTGGCGGTCGGTCGGCGGGGTGGGCCGGGGGGCGGCTCTCGTGGTGGCGGGACAGTTCCCGGGTCGCTTCGGCGGCGGTGACGGCGTCCAGAAGGTGTGGAGCGGTCGGGGCGGTGGCCGGGGCGAAACGTTCCTGGCGCAAGTGCTCGGCGGCCTTGGCTTCGGCCCGCAGGCGCTGTACGCGCTGGGTGCGGGCGCGGCGCAGCGCGGTGAGTTGTTCGGGGGTGGCTTGGTCGGCCAGGCGGGCGGTGCCCAGGCGGTGGCCGGCGGGGTCGCAGATTTCGATCTCGTGGGTGTGGTGGGGCATGAACCGGACCCTGACCTCGCGGCCGACCTGTCCGGTCATCCAGTCGGCGAGGTAGTCGCGCCTCTTGGAGGCGGTCGGGGCGGCCGGCGATGACGCGTAGCGGGCCTGGACGTGGTCGCCCTCCCAGGTGTGGTTGCGCCAGGTGCGGGGGCGTTTGCCGAACACGTCCAGCGCGCGGGCCGCCTCGGGGCCCTTGCGGTAGCCGGCCCGCTCCCCCGCGGTCAGGTCGCGCACCGCGCGCAGGAGTGTCGACGGCGACGGCACCGGGTCGAGCACGGGGCCGGCGGCCGGTGGAGCGCCGCCCGCCGGAGGGTGGGGCTGGGGCAGCAGGGAGGGTGGGACGGCCTGTCCGGGCGCGGAGCCGCAGGCGGCGGCTGCGCGGGCTCGGGCGAGGAGTTCGCGGTGGACCGCGGAGGCATTGCCGCGCCAGTACGCCAGCAGCACCCGCAGCTGCGGGGTGATTTCGAACCGGTCGGGGTGGCGCGCTCCGGGCTCGTCGGCGGTGGCGGGTGTGGCGGTGGCATCGGCCAGCCATCGCCACACCGTGCGGTCGGAGACCGCCAGGCACTGCGCCGTGGTGTGGACGTGCGCACGGGTGAGATCGCCCTCGGCGCGCAGGGCGAGCAGACGGTGCACGGCGGGAGCGCGCAGGACCTTCAACGACACGGCGTCCAGGACGGGTTCGGCCCCGGCCGGCACCGGCGCGTCGCCAGCAGCGCCATCGAGGGTGGGGGTGTTCACCAGGATCCTTTCCGCGCGCGGCGGCAAGCGGCTCAGTGACGGTCGGCGGGGTGACGCGGTAACGGTCAGCACGGCGGCGGAGCCGCGGCACGGTGGGGCGGAGCAGCTCGGCCGTGGCCGCCCTGGTCGCGGCGAGCTCCCGCGCCGCCGTGACCCGGGAGTGGAAGGTGATGACGCGGCGCGGCTCCAGGTCCGCGATGGCGCGCAGTACCGCGATCTGGAGGGCCAGGCACAGCAGTTCCTCGTTGGAGGGCTGCGAGCGGAGGTCCGCGATCGCGGGCAGGTTGAGCAGCTCGCGCAGGTCCTCGTCGGTAACGACGGGGCCTGCCGCTGCCACGTCAGGTCCCGGCCGGTCTGCGACAGCGGGCCCATCAGCACCGTGTCCTCCCAGTGGCGGCGCAGCGTCTGCCACAGCAGGGTGAACGCCTGGCGGCAGGTCACGACGTCGGCGCCGTCCGCATCGAACCGCTCCCCCACGGACCGGATCTCGGTCGTGCCGCTGTCCGGCGCGGCTGCCGGGGCGTAGCGGCCGACCGGCTGGCGCTGGTGGACGAAGTGCCCGGCCAACGTGTCCCGGCCCGAGCCGACAGCAGTCGTCCAGCGTTCCGACGGCGTGTTGAGCCACGCGGCGACCGCGTCTTTGAGCGTGGAGTAGCGCTCGGCGCCGTCGTGCCAGGGGCGCCGGCGGTGATGTAGATCCGCTCCGTGCCGGGCGCGGTCGCCAGGACCGCGTCCAGGATCTCCCCGGGCGTGCGGGGGGCGCCCCGCCTGCTGTGCGGGGCGGGGCGCTGAGGCGGGGCGGGGGCGGGGCGCTGAGGCGGGTTCAGGGTCGGTGGCCGGGCTCGGGCCGGCCGAAGAGGTGGCCGTAGCCGGGTGGGAGCTGGAGCAGGACGCGTTGGGTGAGGTCCTCGCCGACGGCGTCGGCCGCGGTGGACAGGACGGCGCCGATGTCCCACAGGGCGGTGGTCTCGGTGGCTCCCTCTATCCACGCGGCGGTGGCGCGCACGAACCTCTCGGGGCTGAGCGGTTCGGCGGCCTGCAGGGGGTTGAGGAGGATCAGGGCGAGGGTCTCGGGCAGCCGGGCCGCGAGCTGGGCGCGAACGTCGCCGACCAGGTGGGCGCCCAGCAGCGCCAGCACGACGCGGGTGACCCGCTCGGCCTCGTGGGGTGTGTCGTAGTCGCCGCGTTCCTGGACCGCGTCCAGGAACGCCTCCCATCGCACAGTCACCGCGCTCTCCCTTTCTCTCGCTCGCTCGGGCGGGCCCCGGCCCGCCGGTCAGGACTCGAGGGGCAGGTGCCGCTCGAGGCGCGTCAGTTTCAGCAGCCGGGTCACCTGGGGGCCGGCACCGCGCAGGACCAGCCGACGGCCGGTCCGGTCGGCCTGGTCGCGGGCTGAGACGAGGACCCTCAGGCCCGCGCAGTCCATGAACGTCACCGGTGACAAGTCGAGCACGACCTCGTGGTGCCCCCGCAGCGCCTTGGACAGGACACGCCGCAGGGCAGGAGCGGCGTCGAGATCGATCTCGCCGTTCGCCCGCACCACGACGGTGGGTGTGGAAGTGCGCTGGAGCATGGTGTCCCTCGCCGTCTGCCGGCCTGCGCCGCGTGGTCGGCTTGAGGGGTGTTCCGTGCCGCCCCGGGGAGAGGTGTGGGGCGGCGCGGAACGGCTTGGGCGTGGGTCAGGCCCGGATCTGCTTGCGGTCTTCGCCGCTGTGGCTGATCGCGATCTTGCGGGGCTTGGCCCTCTCCGCGACCGGGATCTTCAGGGTCAGCACGCCGGCGTCGTAGTCGGCGCTGATCCCCTCGGGGTCCAGGGTGTCCGAGAGCATGACCTGGCGCGAGAAGACGCCCAGCGGGCGCTCGGACAGCTCCCACTTCACGCCCTCGCCCTCGTGACGCGGGCGGCGTTCGGCCTTGACGGTCAGCATGTTCCGCTCGACGTCGATCTCGATCGCCTGCGGGTCCACCCCGGGCAGATCGAAGCAGATCACGTACTCGTCACCGGCGCGGTAGGCGTCCAGCGGCATCGGGGCCGGACGCGACCAGGTACCGGTGGAGCCGAGGAACTGCTGGGTCAGACGGTCCAGCTCGCGGAACGGGTCAGTGCGCATCAGCATCGCGAAACACCTCCAGTTGATGGTGCCAGTGCGCTGGGTCTGAATCCGTTCTAACATGTCATCCATCCGATGACAACTCCATGAGTCGCCCAGAGAGTGACACTGATGCCAGAGACACCCGCACCACCCCACACCGGCGCCGCCGTGCCCGCCGAGCCGGTCTCCTTCCTCGCCGCCGCCGCGGCCCTGGCCGCCATCGACGACGCCGTCCGCACCGCCCAGACCCCCGACCCCTCACACCCGACCGACCCCCACACGGCCGACGGACCCGGACCGGCCCTGGCCGCCCTGATGCTGCTGCGCGAACTGCGCACCGAACTCGCCGGCTGGGAAGCAGGCCTGGTGGAGAGCGCCCGCGCCACCGGCGCCACCTGGGCCGACCTCGCCCAACCCATGGGCGTCGCCAGCCGCCAAGCCGCCGAGAACCGCTACCAGCGCCTGCGCCCCGCCCCCAGCACCCCGCAGGCCACCACGACAGGCGCCGAACGCGTCAAGGCCGTCCGCGACCGCCGCGCCGCCGAACGCACCGTCACCGCCTGGGCCCGCACCAACGCCGCCGACCTGCGCATCCTCGCCGCCCAGATCTCCGCCCTCACCGACCTCGCCCCCCAAGCCCGCCCGGCCCAGAACGCCCTGCACGCCGCCCTCGCCGCCGCCGACACCGCCGACCTCCTCACCCCCCTGACCGACATCCGCCCCCACCTCCCCACCGCCCACGGCGACCTCGCCACCCGCCTCGACGACCTCGCCCGCCACACCGACCAGCTCCGCCATGACAGCAACCGCCGACGCGCCTGACCCGACCCCCGACCACGACCGCTGGCACCACATCCAGGACCGGCTCACCGAAGCCCGGGCGCGTGCAGGCCGAGACCGATGAGGCCGTCACCTCCATCGACTCCTGCCTGACCCAGCTCGACACCCTGCGCCACCACCTCGCCCGCCTCGCACACCCCGGCCCGGACAGCACACAGCGAACCCGGACAGCACACAGCAAAAGGGGTGACGGCATCGGCCCGCCGCTCTCCAGTGAGCGCACAATGTCGATCTCCCCAGGAGGCAGTGAGCGCATGATGCCGATCTCCCCAGGAGGATCCATGCCGAACAGGACACCCACCAGCGCCGACACCGTCGGGTTGAACGACAGCACGTGGGGCGGCCTGACGAACGACACCGTCTGGGGCGGTGTCAGCGACATCACCTGGGGTGGCTTCACCTCGACGAGCGCATCCGGCTGGGGCCGCAGCACGGACAGCGGCTGGAACTGACCGCCGCGGTCACTGCCCGTCCGGGGCCGTCGCCGCTCGCTCAGGCGACGGCCCAGCGTCGGCAGCAACTGTCCTGGTGTGTGCGGACGGGACGTGCGGTCGGCCCTATCTCCGGTGCGTGCGCCGACCCGAGGCCCAGTCGGACGGGGCGCACCGTCACTGCGGGATCCGGGACACTCGGTGCGGCACCCGGCACCTGGCGGGCCGTCACCTCAGCCGTCGGAGGAATCCCGTGCAGCACCCGGCCAGCGTCGTCCTGGCCGCCACCGCCGTCCTACTCGCGGCCGCGTGCGGCCCCACGGCCAGTGGACACCCCGGCCCGTCGCAGCGCGCCGCACCGCCGGCCTCACCCGCAGGGGCGGTGCCCGTCGGTGCCGGCCCGCAGAGCACGTACACCGCGCAGCCCCAGCCCGGCCCGGGCAGCTGTCACTACCGCCACACCCCCGCCGGGCAGCCCCTGCCCGCCCCCGCGAGCACCCCCGGCGCGAGCAGCCCCGCCGTCACCCCGGCCAATCCGGCGAGCACCGTCAGCCGGCCGGGCGGCCACACCTCCACCGTCCGGCCGACCACGAACATCACGAACATCACGAACAAGGAGAAGACCGCCAACGCCGCCTCCCACAGCTACACCGGGCCGATGGGCGACGCCGAGCACGACCACCTGATCAGCCTGCAGCTCGGCGGCGACCCCAACCGATCCGCGGAACGTGTGAGTGGAGCCGCCCTCCCCCCGGGCACCAGCCCGGCAAGGGCCCCAACAATCCCAAGGACGCGGTGGAGACCCACCTGCACACCGCCCTCTGCAAGGGCACCGTCACCTCGCCGCCACCCAGCAGGCCATCGCCACCGACTGGACCACCGCCGAAGCCGTCCTCGGCATCAAGGACACCAGCTCCAGCAACCCCGACGACTCCGACCGACCCGCCGCGGATCCTCATCACCGGCGGAGAAGGCAGGATTCGAACCTGCGTGGGCCTCAAGGACCCGACCGGGACCAGAGCCCCGGCCCCCGATCAACCACTCCGGGCACCTCTCCCAGCTCGGCCGGACCCCGAACTCCCGGGCCCGTCCTCACACCCATGACTATCCGCCACCGCCCTGACCGCTCACTGATCGGACGCTGATACCGCTCCCGAAACAGGAGCGGTAGCGCGCACAGCGGTCACCGGCCCAGTGGCCCGTCAGGCGTCGAGCAGGTCCTGTTCGACACCACCCAACAGCACCTTCACCCTCTCCCGGCCCTCCTCATCGCGGCGCACCACGACCTGGACCTGCGGTACCGCGGTGCGCAGCGGTCCTTCGACGTGCCCGAGGCGGGAAACGGAAGACTCCCGTTCGACGGCAACCCTCAAGATCGGAGCGATAACAGCACTTCGAACACTGCGGTCGAGGCTGTGCTACTGCGCGGCCTCGGACCCCCGCGCCAACCGTGTGCTTCCGCCGCCGCCACCTTCGGCGGTGACCAGCAGCAAGGTGGCGCCGGGGACATGCCGATCGGGCGGCTCCCCCGGGTTTCCCGCGCAGTTGGCATGACCACCTACGGCGCACGGCGGGCGCAGCGCAGCGGGGAAGGGACGCCCCGGACGGCGGCCGGCTCCGAAGCGCGATGGTGACGGTCAAGGCCGGCGCCTGGGCGGTGTGTCGCGGAGCTGGTTGGCGCTCACCCCCGGTGGCGTCGTCCTGCGGGCCGGGACGACCGCATCGAGCACCGCCGTCCACGAGGTGCGGCCGGACTCCAGCGCGGCCACGAAGGAGTACGGCCGGCCCGGGATGAACTGCGATGTGCTCTTCGCACGCCCGCAGACGTGGCAGAAGAGCCGCTCGGCGCTGGTCGGCGCGTCCGAGCGCAGCCACGGGCTGACGTCCACCGCGAGCACGATCCGTCCGTCGGCCGCTCCGGGAAGAGGCAGGCCGGACAACTCGGCGCAAAGTCGGTCCACTTCGATCCGGCCACGGTTCAATCCGTCGCAGAGCGCACCGTGCCCGCGCCGGTGCCCAGACGTCAGCGTCAGGTCAAGCCGAGGTCCCGGAATGCCTTGCCGTCCTGCCGGTAGCAGCGCAATGCCACCCGGCCGCCGGCGCCGTCCAGCAGTCCGTGCCGGCTCCCGCGCCCGCCGGTGGGAAGTGACGCGCGGCGCCCGCCTCCGCTCACCTGGCCGCCGCCAGCGGATCGGTAAAACCCGCGGGTGACCGGTGAACACCTCGGCCATGAAGGCCTCGACCGGGAAGCCGTCCGCGTGTGCGAGCAACACCTCCACGTCCAGGCTTCGAAAGGGCTCCAGGTAGACGTCCTTCGTCGGCTCGACCGCGCTGTGGCCAAGCATCGTCTGCACCAGGTGCCAGCTGACACCGAACTGCTCACGGAAGTCGCGCCGCTCACCGTCCGTCGGATGACCCAGCCGCGCGGCGAGCAGCAGCTTCCCGACCGTGTACCACTTCAGGGCCGGAGAGTGCCGGAGCATGTGGACGGTGCAGGTGAGTTCTCCGGGCCCAGTGCCTGGAACCGCTCGTTCGCGGTGTCGAAGGTATGCTCCCAGCCCCTCCCGTCGCGCGGCAGGTCGTCCTCGTTCAGCCAGAGCGTCACCGGCTCCAAGCCCTCTTCGGTGCGGCGGAACAGGCGAAGCCGGTTCCTGGGGCCGACCTCGTTCCAGAGCTTCTTCTCGGCGCCGCCGCGCACCCCCTGAACGGTGACCGCCTTGGTGCCGTGAAGTGCGAGGACCAGCCGCCGCCCGTCGGGCTTCTCGTAGCGGCCGGCCGCTTGGGCCCGGCGGACCGCAGCCGCGCGGGCCCTCCACGCAGGACCGCACGCCCTTCATCGCCGAGCGCGGCGTCCAGGACGGATGCCCGTAGCCACCCTTGGCGCAGGCGTCCGCCAGTCGGCCGGTGACGTAGCCGCGACGCCGGCCGTAGGCGGGCAGCTCCGGCAGCTCCGGCAGCTCCGGCAGCACCACGCTCGCCCACCCCGAGACCCGCAGCCCGTTGCCGTACAGGCCGTCACAGAACGCTTCGTCGCGCCGGTCGTTGCGTCCGCGCCACCACAGGTCCGGCCGCCCCGACAGGTCCATCCCTCGGATGCCCAGGTCGAGCCGGCGCCGGTAGCCGCCCGGGTCGAGCCACTTCACGTCAGCCGAGCGCACCGCCCTCGGGGCGTCGAAGTCATCGAACGGGTTGGCGATGCCGTAGCGGCGCATCCACGTGTAGAACTTCTTCAACGCCGCCAGGCCCCGGGAGAACGAGCTGGTCTGCACCGATTCATCGTTCTCGGGGTCGGTGACGCGCCAGAACAGGAACTCCTCCGCGTCGTCCTCGGTCGCGTCCCACCGGTTCACGCCAGGACGAGCAGGAGATTCAGCCACACCCCGACCGAATAGGTGTCGTCCCGCTGCGAGCGTTCCTTGAGGTTGCGCCACTTCGCCGACCCGAGGCAGGCGTTTACCCGCAGGTCCGTCCGTCCGTCCGGGCCGAGCAGAAACCGTTGGCCGTCTCGAACGCCCCGGGCCTTCGCCCAGGAGCTCAGATCCAGCGCGAACCCGGACAACAGCACGGCAAGCTCACCGAAAGACCGGGCAAGGTTGAACCGGTGGACCTGCCGGCATGGCGAGTCGTCCGTGGCCACCATCACGGAGGCGCAACGACCCCTTGCAACAACAGTCACCGGTGCCACCCGAAACGGTTCGGGGCAGGACATGGTGAAGGCATGCCAAGGGGTGGGGCCCGCCCCGGCAGCGGGCCTCACCCCTTGCGGCAGACTGTGGGTTCTACCGGCGAGTGGCGTTGCCCCGGACCAGCGGCGTCAGTCGTTGCGGTGCCGCCAGGTCCTGGGGCAGCCCCTCAGTGCCATCCGAGGGAGAAACGACCTGCCGACAGCGAGACCTCCTCGATGGCGACTTCGTTGCTGCTGGCATCGAAGTCGGGGGCAGCGAGCTTGGTCGGGAACGCGTTGCGAACGCTCCAGGTGAGGAACAGAGCAGTGCCGGCGTCGTCGGTGAGGCTGATCGAAATGTCGCGCTTGCCGATGCGAGAGTCATCAGCGGGGTCCAGCCACGCGGCGAGCCCGGGCTGGTCCTGGAGAGCACCGTCCGCGAGCGTGATCACGGAAGGCATCCGTAGAAGTCCTCCCGGAAGTGTGACGCTTCAGCGAACAGCTCCCGCTGGACATCCCAGTACAGCAGACTCATCCCCCACGGCCTTCGTCGAGTTCAGGTGCATCCTTGGTCGGAGCACATGGTCAGACGAGGGCCGTGTCCGCGTCCGGCGAACTCCCGGATGAGTGAACTCGTTCGAGAAGCGCGCGTGATCGCGACACCATGGGCCGCGTGATGACGAACCGAAAGGTCCATGCCGCGTAGACGGCCGACGGACGTCCGGGCCAGCTTCCCCCTGCACCGGACACAGGCTTCGAGACCCGCGATCGACGGTGTCTCCTCACGGGCACTCTCCGAGGTAGCCCGCCTCGAACGCACCCGGAACTACCTGCAACCAGGGGATGTCACCGTCGCTGTGCGCCTGTGGCGGGACTACGTTCGCCGCTCCAAGCGGCAGCAGTGGCACGACTACGAGTGGGGCAACGTGCACTGGTACTGCTGCGGCAACCCCTTGGAGGCGCGCGCCCTCCTCGACAAGGTGATGAACGCGATGTCACTTCGGGGCGCCCGCGAACTCCGGAAGATCATCAACAGGCTTGACGCCGCCTACAGCATCCCCCTGTCGCCGCATGACGGCAAAGGAGGATAAAGCACAAGCTCACTTAGGACCACACCAGCCCATCGTCGGTCCAAGCGACCCCTTTGTGCCGGCACAAGCAGAAGGGATGACCGGCCGGGTCGGTGTAGACCTGCCAGCCGTAGCCCTCGGGGTCGATGAAGTCCTTCTGCAGTTTCGCGCCGAGTTTGACGACGCGGCGCTGTTCGGGCTCGATTTCGTCCACTTCGAAGTCGAGGTGGTACTGCTTGGGGTGTTCGTCGTCGGGCCAGGTTGGAGGGCGGTAGTTCTCCACTAGCTGGAAGGCCAGGTCGACCTCACCGAAGGTAACGCCGGCCCAGCTGTCGTTGCTTCCCTCCATGATGGCGCGGCCTGTCACCTCGGAGTAGAAGGCTGCCAGCTTCATCGGATCCGGGCAGTCGATGATGAAACCCAAGATTCTTAGCATCAGGTAATCCTGCCAGCCATCTACCCCCCGAGGCGGGAAACGGAAGACTCCCGTTCGACGGCAACCCTCAAGATCGGAGCGATAACAGCACTTCGAACACTGCGGTCGAGGCTGTGCTACTGCGCGGCCTCGGACCCCCGCGCCAACCGTGTGCTTCCGCCGCCGCCACCTGCGGCGGTGACCAGCAGCAAGGTGGCGCCGGGGACATGCCGATCGGGCGGCTCCCCCGGGCTTCCCGGCAGTTGGCATGACCACCTACGTCGCACGGCGGGCGCAGCGCAGCGCAGCGCAGCGGGGAAGGGACGCCCCAGACGGCGGCCGGCTCCGAAGCGCGATGGTGACGGTCAAGGCCGGCGCCCGGGCGGTGTGTCGCGGAGCTGGTGCTGAAGGGTGGCAACCCGAAGGCCACGAGTGTTCGATATGCACTCGCAGTCACCGGGCACTCGCCTCCTGTCCCGAACGGTCGACGACCAGTCATCGACACCCGAGCTTCTAGTAACCGACGGTGAAGTGCCGGTCCTCGCGTGGGTCCTCGAGTTCGTCCAGCACGGCCACGGCGAGGTCCTCAGCCGAGATGCGGGACGCGCCGTCGGCGCTGGTGAGGAGGGTGGTGGTGCCGCGTCGGTAGATTCCGGTGCGAGGTCCGGGTTCGAGGACGGCGGGTGGGCTGAGATAGACCCAGTCGGCCGGGTGTGCTCGGCAGGCGTCCAGTTGTGCGGCGCTGGCGGCGGCGACGGTGCGCCATTCCTGCGGCACGTACTCCGGGCTGTCGAGGACGAGCAGGTCGGGGCGTCCCGGGAGCTGCAGGGGAGCGGCGCCGCCGACAACCAGGATGCGCGTTTGGGCCGTTGCGGCCGCGTCGAGCAGCATCGTCGTCGTCGCGGCGACGGTGCGCTCGTGCCCAGGGGCGGGACGGGTGGCGGTCACGATCACATCGACGCCGGTGAACAGATCGCTCAGGCGGGCGGGATCGTCCGCGTCGCCCTCGACGGCGGTCACTGCCGGTGGCAGGGTGGTCGGCCGCCCGCGCCGGAATATCGCGAGGAGGTCATGGCCCCTGGTGGCGGCTTCGTTGACGACGCGTGAGCCGACCATGCCTGCGGCTCCTATGACGGCGATCTTCATCGAGGTGTCCTATCCGGTGCGGGTGCGGGTGCGGGTGCGGGCGAGGGTGCGGGTGCGGCAGGGGTGGGCGAAGGGAGCTGTCCCGCGACGATCGCGGCCAGTGCGAGCCCGAACCCCACGAGCTGGATCGGGCCGAGTGTCTGGCCGAGTACCACGGCGCCGAGCACCGCGGCGACCAGCGGCGAGAGCAGGCCGAGTACGGCGACCGAGGTGACCGGCAGGCTGGTGATGCCCTGGAACCAGAGGATGTAGGTGATCAGACCACCGACCAAGCCCAGCCAGAGGTAGCCGAGGACGGCGGTCGGCTGGATCGCGGGAGGTGGTCCCTCGGCAAGCAAGGTGACGGGCAGCAGGAAGAGACCTCCTGCGGTGAGCTGCCAGCCGGTGAAGGCCATGGGACTGACCCCGGTAGGGCGTCCCCAGCGCTTGGTGAGCGTCACGCCCAGGGCCATCGTGGCCGCGCCGGCCAGGCCGGCCGCGATCCCGACGGTGTCGAGGGCCGCATTCGGCCCGATCACCACCAGGCCGACGCCGGCGACGCCTGTGACGCCCCAGAAGAGACGCCGGGCGGACAGGCGCTCGTGAAGCACGGGGACGGCCAGCACGACGACGAGGAGCGGCTGGGCCGCCGCCAGGGTTGCGGCCACGCCTCCCGGCAGACGTTCGGCCGCGGTGAAGAGCAGCGGGAGGAAGAGTCCGATGTTCAGCACGCCGAGCGTCGCGGCCTTCCCCCACCAGGCTCCACACGGCAGCGTCCGGGTGATCGCCAGCGCGATCAGGCCGGCGGGCAACGCCCGCAGGAGCCCTGCGAAGAGGGGGTGTCCCTGCGGGAGAAGCTGGGTGGTGACGACATAGGTCGTGCCCCACACCAAGGGAGCGAGCGCCGTCAGGGCGGTGCGTGGCAGGTTTCCTCTGGTCATGCCTCGAAGTCTCACCTGGCAGCGATCGATGAGTCCAACACATGCTTGTCACTTCATCGATCTCTTTTTAAGATGGATCTCCATGGAGCTTCAGCAGATGCGCTACGTTCTCGCCGTCGCCGAGACGAACAGCTTCACCCGGGCCGCCGAACGGTGTCTGGTGGTCCAGTCCGCCTTGAGTCACCAGATCGCGCGCCTGGAGCGGGAACTCGGCGCCAGGCTCTTCGAGCGCACCAGCCGCCGGGTGCGGCTGACGCCGGCCGGTGAAGCCTTCCTCCCCGCCGCCCGCCAGTGTCTGGATGCCGCCGAGCGGGCGGCCGCCGAGGTCGCCGCGGCGGTCGGAGAGGTCCGCGGACGGCTCGCGGTGGGCCTGATCCCCACGGTCGCCGCGGTCGATGTCCCGGGCGCGCTGCGCGACTTCCGCGAGCAGTACCCGCACGTGCGGATCAGCCTGCGGGTGGGCGCGAGCGAGGAACTCGTCGAGCAGGTCCAGCAAGGCACCATCGACGTGGCGTTTCTCGGGCTGCCGACCACAGCGCGACCCCGAGGTGTCGCCGCCCACGAACTCGCCCGTGACCGGCTCGTCGCCGTGGTCGCGCCGGACCATCCACTCGCGGGCGAGCCGACGGTCAACTTGCGCAGGCTCGCCTCCGAGGTGTTCGTCGACCTGCCGGCCGGGACCGCCGGACGTATCCAGTCGGACCAGGCCTTCGCCGCCGCCGGCCTCAGCCGTGACGTCGCCTTCGAAGTGACCAGCGCCGACTACATCGCCCGACTCGTCGGGCCGGGCCTCGGCGTGGCCATGCTCCCCTGCGCCTACGCACCCCAACTCTCCGGCGTCATCACCCTGGAGGTCACCGACGCACCGGCCCGCATCGAGTACGCCGTCTGGAGCCACCGCGGCCGCACGCCGGCGGCGAGCGCGTTCCTCGCGGTACTCGACATCCCGGCAAACCCTCCACACGACGCGGCACCGGGAAAACCCGAGTGACACCACGGGTGCCGGACAGGGAGACTGCCGCCAGACACACGCAGAGTCGCCGACCGAGAGGCAGCAGCGTGGCACTGGCCAAAAAGGGTTCCCGCCGCATCGTCGTCGACGGCGTCGAGTACCGCTGGCGCGTGAGCAGGAAGCACTGGTGCTGCAGCTACGACCGCAGCACCTTGGGCTACGTGGCGGAGGACGCGACCTGCCCCGGAACCACCCTCGTCGTGGAAACCGGCAGGCCGGCCCTCCTCGACCCCGGCATGGTGCCAGGCGCGGTCGTCCCGCCACGGGAAGTCGCCGCAGGTATTCGGGCCGCACGATCGAAGGGCTGGACGCCCACCTCCAACGGCTCGCCCTTCCAGCTGCACCTGTCCGCCGCCTGACCAGCCACCGGTCGCCGGACAAGGTGAGCATCCGCGCGCTGCGCCTCGACCCCAACGGCGTCCAAACCGCCGTCGGCCAGCGCCCGCAGACCTTCGTCCACCCAGCGGTCGCACGGTGTGCAAGCATCGCCCACGCGGTGTCCCGCCTCACTCGCCCACCCGGACGGCAGGCGGCGTCCCGAGCGGGAAAGACAGCACCGGCCATGCAGCTCCCTCGCACAACCCACACCGAACAGCCCTGGCGGATCCACGAGTTCACCCACGACCTCCGGATCGAGGACGTGCGGTCCTTCCAAACCCCCGGCGCCGGACCGGACGACTTCCCGCTGATGCCGGCCACGACGCGGGCGGCCGGCGGATTCGCCGCGCAGGCCCGCCCGGCCCGGTTCCTGCTCACGGTGCGCCGGAAGCTCGGGGCCCTGCCCAGCCGGGAACCGGCACCGGATCTGCCGTCTCATAGGGCTGGCGGGCTCCCCGCTTCGGCACCCGGCTCGCACCACAAGAGCACCGATTCCACCGAAGCGGAGCCCACGCGGTGGCAGGCGTCGATGGTCTCGCGCTGGGAGGCCGTCAGGTGCTCGCGGTCGGCCTGGGCGGTCATCCCGTCGGCGGTGCGGGCGGCCTGGCCTGCGAGGATCGTGGTCAGGTGGTCGGCGGCCCAGGCTTCGGCCTCGGAGGTGCCTGGTCTGTGGAAGGCGTGGGCGCCGGCCCAGACGTATTCGGCGACGTGCACGAAGTCCAGCAGGACGTGCGCCGTGACGCCGCGTCGGGCGGCCTCGGCGGTGATCAGGTCGAGCTGGTGGCGGGCCCCGTCGACCAGGACGACCCAGGACCGCAGGTGCTTCGGGTCACGGGCCCGGGCCTGGTCGAAGGCGTCGGCGATGACCTGCTCGGGCGGGCGGATGAGGGAGGCGGTGCACCACCTGTTCTCCGCCCCGGGCCCCGGGCGGACCGATCGTTCGCGGCTGCGGCCGCCGGGCGGGTGGATCACGTCGTGGGGGCGTCTGGGGGCCGGGCGGGTGTCGAAGACGCAGGCCACGGTCGCCATCCGCTTGCGGTTCGGCTTCTCGCCCGGCGCGAGCCGGCCGCGATGCCCGACCGCCGCGGCGGCTTTCACGGCCGCCCGGCGGGTGCCCTCGCGCAGGGCCTCGGGCCGCATGACCACGCCCTTGCCGTCCACCTGGACCGCCAGCGGCATCTCGCGGCTGCACGGGAGCGGGATCCTCGCCCGGTAGAAGCCGTCGACGTCGAGCGCGGCTGCGACCACGAGCTCTTCGAGCCGGCGCTTGCCCAGTACCCTCCCGCAGCGTCGCTCGATGACGTGCTGAGCCTGGTCGAACGAGCCGCGCACGGCTTCGGTGACCGCGAGCCGCCGCACTCCCATCGAGTGCCGGCCCGCCGGCAGGGACAGCGCGGCGTCGGCCGGGTGGACATTGCAGGCGCCTTTGCCCCGGTGGGCGATGCGGGTGACCCGGACCGGTCCGAACACGCCGGCCAGCCAGCGTCCGTGACCGCTCTCCCGCCATGGCCGCACCCGCCCCTGCGGCCCGACCACGACCGGCCTGGCCCCGGCGCGGACCAGGTCTTCCTCCTGCCGGGCGCGCAGGTCCAGATGGTCCTGCAGCAGTTGCCGTAACAGCTCCCGCCCGGCCGTCTCCAGGCGTTCTTCCAGCACGGCGTGGGTCCACGCGCTCGCATCGGCGCCCGGCAGCGTGCCCATCAGCGTCTCGAAGGCGCTGATGGAGCGGGCAAAGGGGTCAGCTGTGGCATGAGTGTCGTACTGTTCCACCCCGAGGGCTCTTCCTGTCCCGCGTCCGATATGGGTCGCACCTTCGAATGTAGGCGGAAGAGCCCTTCTAATCACGGGAGTTGGACGAAGCGGCCGTGCGGCGGCGGGCCGGGGTGAACAGTCCCGGGGTGTCCTCGTCCAGCCAGCCCCGCTCGACCAGCCGCTTCAGCTTCGCCCGTGTGCCCTCGATCTTCCCGGTCTCGGCCGGCAGCCCCATCCTGGGCACGATCTGCTTGGCGCGGACCGGCCCCGGCCCATCCGCCACCACCTCCACGATGTCCCGGTAGACCGCCGGCAGCACGTCCGCCCCCATTCCGGGCTGCCGGGTCGGCGCGCTCAGCACCCCGATGACCTGCCGCTCGGCCCCCGCATACGCCGATGCCACCCGCTACCGCACCCAATGTCGTTGGCAGGGCTTGAGCTTCCGAGGGAGGACGAAAGGACCGGTGAGGCGGCGGGCGGCAGACCAGTTGAGGAACGGCGGGGCGTGCTGGGGCACCCGCCGGTGCCTATCCCCAGCTGGGGCAGGTTACGCCCGCCGAGTCGACCCATACTCGGATCCATGACCGGAAAATCGCAGCTCGGGGAGTTCTTGCAGGCACGACGCTCCCAGGTCCGTCCCGAGGACATCGGGATGCCCACTTACGGGGAGCGCCGGCGTGTGCCCGGGCTTCGGCGCGAGGAGCTGGCATTGCTGGCGGGGGTGAGCGCCTCCTACTACACGCGGCTGGAGCAGGGGCAGTCGTTGAGCGCCTCGCCCGAGGTACTGGAGGCGATCGGCGGGGCGCTGCGGCTGGACGAGTCCGAGCGGCGGTACCTGCACGACCTGGCCCGGGCGGACCGGCCCCGCACCCGGGGTCGGCGGCCCGCGCCGGAGCGGGTGACGCAGGCGGCGGGTCAGTTGCTGGACGTGCTGGCCGACGTCCCCGCCATCGTGCTCGGTCGGCGCAGTGACGTGCTGGCGTGGAATCGCCTGGGCCACGCGCTGTTCGCCGGGCACCTGGATCCCGGCGCCCCGGACACCCCGGCGCAGCGGCCCAACATGGCCAGGCTGGTGTTCCTCGAGCCTCATACCCGCGACCTGTACGCGGACTGGCCGAGCAAGGCCAGGGCGGTGGTGGGGAATCTGCGCTTGGTGGCGGCGCAGCATCCGCAGGACCCGGCGCTGCACTCGCTGCTGGGGGAACTGAGCGCGAGGAGCGCCGAGTTCGCCTCGCTGTGGGCCGACCACCGGGTCACGGCGTGCACCGTGGCCGGCTACGAGATGCGGCATCCGCTGGTCGGCTCGCTGAGCGTGATCCAGCAGACGCTGAGTCATGGGCCGGGCCCCAGTGTCGTGGTCGCCACCACCGAAGCCGGTTCGCCCTCGCGGGCCGCGCTGGCCCTGCTCGCGCAGGCCGTCACCGGGGGCACCACCGCAGCCGATCCGGCACGGACGGTCTCGCGGGTTGCCACTGCCTGACCTCACACAGACGCCTCCGGGCTCCATCAGTCACAAACCCCGTGCGTCGGCGCGTTGCTGGCGCATGCCCGAAAACAGTGAAGGAACCATGTTCAAGAAGCTCTCCAAGTCCGCTCTGTCGGCGGCCGTTGTCGTCGCAGCTGCTGCCGCGGTGCTCACTCCGACGTCGGCAACGGCAACGGCGTCGGCTGCTCGCGCTCCGCTGAGCGGGGCACGGATCGCCGTGCACTTCGATCTGGCCAAGGGGCAGACGCCGGAGAACGTCGCCCTGGCGCCGGGCGGCGCCGCGTACGTCACCTTCGCCGAGGGCCGCCAGATCGCCGAGGTCTCCCCCGCCGGCGCCGTCCGGATCCTGGCCACGCTGCCCGTGCCCGCCGACGGGGGTGTCCACACCCCGGCCCTGGGCTTCCCACTGACCGTCGGCATCGTCCGCGCGCACGACGGGACCCTGTACTTCCTCTACGCCACCGGCACCGCCGACCTGACCGGCGTGTGGCGCCTGCGCCCCGGCGGCCAGCCGCAGCGGATCGCCGCGCTGCCCGCCGACGGCCTGCCCAACGGCCTGGCGCTGGACGCCGCCACCCACACGCTCTACGTGACCGACTCCGTGCTCGGCACCATCTGGAGCGTGCCGACCAGTGGCGGTACCCCCACCGCCTGGTCCACCGCGCCCGAACTGGCCGCCGGCGGATTCCTCGGCGCCAACGGCCTGAAGATCCACAACAGCGCGCTCTGGGCCACCAACCTCGACAAGGGCACCGTCCTGCGCATCCCCATCCTGCCGGGCGGGCAGGCCGGCGAGGTCCGGACGGAGGCCACCGGGCTGCCGGGGATCGACGACTTCACCTTCACCGGCCACGGCGACCAGCTGCTGGCCGCCCTCAACGGACCCAGTGAGGTCGCGCTCGTCCAGAGCGACGGCAGCCACTCCATCGTGCTGGCCCCGGCCGACGGTCTGCAGAACCCCACGTCCATCGCCCTGCGCGGCGACACCGTCTACGTGCTGAGCGCCGCCTACGTCACCGCCAAGGACCCCAACCTGCTCCTGGCCCACCTGAACCGCTAGAGCCGCGTCCGGGCGATCCCGTCGGATCAGCGCCCGGCACCCGCAGCCTCCGGCCGGGGCACTCCCCCGGCCGGAGGCTGCGGGGTGCCCCGCGTCGCACGCCCGGCCGTCGCCCCGGCACCAGTCCAGACCGCCACCCCCAGGAGAACCCATGACCATCACCGTCCGTGACCAGAACGCCGACGACGACCTGCGAGCCGAGGACTTCCACTTCACGCGCACGGCATGGATCGCGGCCGCCCCCTCGACGATCTACGACCTCGTGAGCGACGTGTCGATGATCGGCACCTGGAGTCCGAGCGCCAGCCAGGTGAGCTACGACGAGGGAGCAGGCCCGCAGGCCGGCGCCTGGTTCAGCGGCCGCAACGAGCGCAGCGCCAAACAGTGGACGAGCCGCTCACAAGTGCTCCGGGCCCAACCCGGTGAGGAGTTCGCCTTCGTCGTCGAGGGCCTCGTGCAGTGGACCTGGACGTTCCGGCCACTCGGCACCGGGACCTTGGTACGGCAGTCCTGGCAACTCCTCCGCCTCGACCCGGTGCTGGGAAGCACGCGCGCCGACCTGGAATCGCTGCTCGCGCACATGGCGGAAAGCGTGGAGACCACGCTGGCCGGTCTCGCGCGCTGGGTGGCCGAGCAGGACCACACCCGCTCCCCCGCCCCTCAGGCGCAGTAGCCCGCCACCACCGCCCGCACCCCTTTGGCAGCGAGCCGGTCAGGCATGGCGGACCGCACCGAGGAGAAGTACTGGACCAGCGTCGCCCCGAGATGAACCGCTGCGAGCGCCTCGGCCGAGCTCTCCTTCCGGGTGGTGTGCTGGTTGCCGTGCCGACCGGTCTGCCCGTCCAAGCCGCACGGCGTGAGTCCGGCACCGCGCCGAGCACTCCACGCGCTTGTCATGTCCGGTTTCAGTGAGGGTGGCGCGGCGGACACCAAGGCGCTCCTGAACCTGACGGCCCCTCATATCAACTTCCGGGACACCTCCGTGACGCGCACCCGCCTCCTCCTCGCAATGCCCGCAATGGCTTTGTAGGTGAGTAGTGGCTCTGGCACGAGTTCTGCGGTGGCTCACGTTGCGTGATTGTTGATCTTCTTGGCTGTACTCGTGAGGTTGCCCGAAAATCGTCGGGCGCCGTCGTGCTGTCGCTGACACTGCTGGCCCGTGAACGAGTTGTTGGTCCGGCTGGAGACGTTGCTGTTTCCGGCGGTCGCGGACGTGAGGGTGCTGTCGGTCGATGTGGACAGCGAGGTGATTCGGGTCGAGGTGCGGTCCACGGCTGTTGGGGCGTCGTGCCCGGGCTGCGGGGTCCGGTCGAGTCGGCTTCACGGCTCCTACCTGCGCTCTCCCACGGACATGCCGAGCGCGGGCCCACGGGTGCTGTTGCGTCTGCACGTCCGCCGGCTCTCATCTGCGCCGGCACGTCGTGTGAGCGGCGGACTTTCGCCGAGCAGGTGCCGGGCCTGACCCGTCGGCACAGCCGGTGGACCGAGCGGCTGCGGCCGACGCTGGCCAGCATCGGCCTGGCGCTGGCCGGCCGGGCCGGCGCCAGGCTGGCAGACGCCCTCGGGGTCTCGATCAGCCGCAGTGCCGTGTTGCGACTGATCCATGCACTGCCCGAGCCACTGCCGCCGCCTCCGCGGGTGGTGGGTGTCGACGCGTACGCGATGCGCAAGGGCCGCGTCTACGGAACCGTTCTGATCGACATCGAGACGCGGCGGCCGGTGGACCTACTGCCGGACCGGGAAGCGGCGACGGTCGCCGCCTGGCTCGCAAAGCATCCCGGCATCGAGGTCGTCTGCCGCGACCGCGCCCCGTTCTTCGCCGAAGGCGCCCGGACCGGCGCCCCGCAGGCTGTCCAAGTCGCAGACAGGTGGCATCTCTGGCACGTGCGCCGTGAGGCGCCGATTGATCGAGTGGAGGTGGGAGACCTTCGCCGCTGTCCTGTCGCAGCAGGGCGGTGAAGCTGGGGCAGCCTGACCCGGGAGATGCCGGGAGGGTGGCAAGCGGCCCTGACGAAGCCGGGACGTGCCAGCACGGTCAGATGGTGCGGGTCCGGCGAGCAAGACGAAGAGGTATACGAGAGGAACCGGTGCGTGAAGCCTCCTAAGGTGCCGCCAGCTCGAACCTGGCAGATCTGGGCTGGTAGCGGCGCGCACCCGCCTCACCGTTGGTGGAGCGGGGAACTCCTGGGTGGTCTGTACCAGCTGCCCCGGGAGGCCCTGGTGAAGTGCTGCGGGGTAGCCATGGCGATGCCGCGGGGGTCACCTCAGGGCGGCTCCAGCCCGTGCCCCGTGCTACCGAAACGCCGTGCCCCGCAGGGCCGGTCTTCCACGGACCGCTCGACCGTGCGACGGCGCGCACTCGACCTTCACGGCACAGGGGGGTTCCGGGCCGCGCAGGCGGTCGCTTCGCCGCGCGACTGTCGCCGAGATCATCGCGGCTGCAGCGGGCGTCGTTCCCGGCCTTGGGCCATCCCCCCGGGGACCGCGGCGTGCTTCCCGCGGCAGCCCGGGGGCTCGGCGGCGGGTCAGAGCTGGCTCATCTCCTGGGTGAACTGCAGGATGATGAACTCGGCGGGCCGCACGGCGGCGAGACCGGCCTTGACGATGAGCCGGCCGGCCGCGATGTCGTCCTCGGTCATCGTGACGCCCGTGCCGACCTGGACGAAGTACGCCTCTTGTGCGCTGTGGCCCTGGAGGGCGCCCTGCTGCCACAGGCCGTGCAGGTAGGTGTCGACGGAAGCGCGCACCATCTCCCAGGTGGGCTGGCTGTTGGGCTCGAACATCGCGGCCGACAGCGCCCGCTCGATGTCGCGCTCGACCGCGTTGAAGAGACGGCGGACGGGGATGTAGCGCCAGCTGTCCAGGTCGGAGAGGGTCCGCGCGCCCCAGATCAGGGTGCTGTCGCCGGTGCCGGGGAAGGTGCGGAGGAAGTTGAGGTTGGGCCGGGCGCCCTGGTCGTCGTCGGTGGCCTTGCAGATGGGGCCGTCGGTGCCGCGCAGGGCGATGTTGGCCGGCGCCTTCCACACGCCGCGCTCGCGGTCGACCGCTGCCCAGGCACCCGCGACCGCGCCGACGGGCACGAGCGGCTCCTCGTCGCCGCTCTGGCGCAGCCAGGGGAAGTACACCGCCGCGTAACCTCGCGTCTCGCCGTCGAGGTCCCAGGCTTCGACCGCCTTGGTGGCCTGCTCGGGGGTGTGATCGCGGTCGGTGTGCAGGATGGTCATCGCCTTGTTCGCCGCGGCCCAGCCGGTGAGCGCGCGGGCCCACTCCCGGGCCGCCTGCGCGCCCTGGTCCCACAGGCCGGGGGCTGCCAGGAGCGTCACGTCCCCCAGCGCGCTCACCGCCCGCAGTGCCTCGGCGAGGGAGGACTCGGCGGTGCTGACCAGGTAGCAGTGGCCGCCGCCGTTGTGGAAGTAGCTCTTGAGGACCGGCCCCAGTGCCTTGCGCAGGTCCCCGTCGCCGTCCTCGCCGGCCAGGGCGGTGAAGTCCAGCCAGCTGCCCACCCTGGCCCCGGCCGCGGGCACGCCGGGGAAGTCGCCGACGAACGCCGTCACCGAGGTTGGCCCCGACCTGACGGACAGGCCGATGGTGAACGTCTCCTCGACGTAGACGTGCGCGCTCGGACCGACCACTTTGGTTGCCATGGGACTCTCCTCCACTGTCGTGTACACAACGCGGGTGATCATTCCCGGAGACCGGAGCGCCCGGAGCTGTTCGCGTGTTCTGACCAACGCCGCGCCGCGCATCAGGTAATGCACCCGGTCAACCCACGCGGTCCTCGCCGACACCCTCCGGGCCACGCCGCAAACCCGGCGGCCGCGCCAACGGCCCCCGGCCCTACCGCGCCACCTCCCGCACCTCCCGCTCCGACTCACGCCCAGGTCAGGCACGCAAGCCTCGCCCAAGCAGGTTGCGATCCCCTCGGCACGCTGCCCGGCATGCGCAGCCCAGCGGGTGGTCACTCTATGTTCCGAAGGTGCCACGCTGAGGCGCCGGTGTGGCTAGGCTGCCGACTTGATCGTCCGCGACCAGCGGCCCGGCATCCGGAATGAGGAGTCCCATGACCGTCGGCGTCGAGACCGAGACTCTCGTCGGCAAGTCCAGCTACCAGTGCCTCCAGAACAACGGCTACACCGAGGTCATCGTCCGCGCCTACCAGTCGACCGTCCGGGTCGACCCGAACTTCGCGTCGAGCACGAGGAACGCACGCGACGCGGGCCTGGCCGTCGACGCCCTGATCACGGTGACCGGGCACACCCCCGCCACCGCGGCCGCGGACGTGGCCCAGTACATCAAGGACAACCAGCTCTCGGTGGGGACCACCTGGCTCTTCCCGGAGGCCCCGGACCGCTACTGGGGCACCGACAAGAGCGCCAACCGGACCGTGCTCACCAACCTGGTGGCGGCCTGCAAGGCCGCCGGCCTGTCGGTCGGCATCTACGCCTCGGCCGACCGCTGGGAGCGGAACTTCGGCGCCGACTTCGCGGACCACAGCGCGCTGCCCCTGCTGTACGCGCCCTTCGACGGGCAGAGGGACTTCAACGGCTTCACGGCGTTCGGCGGCTGGACCAGCCCAGCCCGCAAGGCCTACAACGGCGAGACGAACATGTGCAACGCCAAGGTGATGTCCTTCACCTGGCGTCCCTGACACCTGGCCACGCTCCGCCGCACTGGGTCGACACCGACCAGGTTCCCTCGCCAGCCCGGCGGCCGCACCACGGCCGCCGGGCCTCCCTCACCCTCCTCGTCGCCTCTCGCAGCACCCGCCTAAATCCCGCCTCCCGAGCGCGCAACCCCCACACCGCACCGGCACCGGCCCCGGCGGTGACACCAAGCACGAGAACCGCGAGCTGGTGACAAGTAGCACGACCATCTGGTGACAACTATCGCGATTCACTCGACAGGTTCACCCAGGTCAGTCGGCGCTCGCGGTGACAACTACCAGGGTCTGGCTCATGTGCGCGCGGGAGGTCAGCGCCACCGGTAGGACGTGGTGGTCATCGCCGGGAGCAGCACCGGGGCGCCCCCGGCGGTGTCGGGCCGGACGGCCTGGTCGAGGACGGCGGCGACGTCCGGGTACAGGTGGAGGCCGGCCGCGTCGGGCAGGGAGGCGCCGTAGCGCACCGAGTAGCCGGAGGCGACGTGGAGATGGGTAAACACGCTGGTCGCCTCCTCATGCGACGACCCCCGTCGCTCTCGCCGGTTTCCCCTCCGTATGGCCAGCGTAGCGCTTGTTCGATTATTTGTTCGAATGCATTGCCGGTCACATAGAGTGCGTGTCGACCGATGCGACTGGTCGAGATAGATGTCACCTGATCGCGATGGTTGTCACCCGGTTCCCGGGTCGACCGTCCTTGCGCTGGTGTCGGGGGTGGATGGCATGCTGGCGCTCTTCGCGGTCCAGCTGGTGGGGCGCACTTTGCAAGGGTGACTCTGATGGACGGCACGGATCTGGATGACATACCGGAGCTCTTCCCCGCGCTGGCGTCATACGGCCGTACGACCACGCTGTTGAACTGGCTCCCGGCCAACCCCGGGCCTCACGAGAGTTCGCTTGGCGGCCCCATCCTGTGGCCGGCGGAGGAGCCCTGGCCCGTGTGTACGCAGAAGCACGGTCACGTTGCTGAGACCGGCGAGCTTGTGGAGTCGCCCCCAGGATCCGGGCAGATGTTCACGAGGTCCGCGTTCATGGAGAAGGACGAGACGGGAGAACCCGAACCACACTTGGTTGCGGTGCTGCAGCTGCGGGCCGAGGACGTCCCGGCCCTCCGGTTTCCCGCCGGGCGGGATCTGTTGCAGTTGCTGTGGTGCCCGGCCCTGCATGTCGAAGGTGGAATTCAGGCGCCGAGACTCTACTGGCGCGACAGCGTGGCCATCGGCAAGACACTCGACAGTCACCCTCCGCTGCGGCGTTCACAGGCGGAGTATGTGCCGTATCCCTGCGCACCCCAAGCAGAGACTGTTCTGGACTTCCCCCACTCCGCTGACCTGCCCGAGGAGGTGTTCGAGGACCTCTTCGGGTCCGCCGAGGACCCGGAGGAGGCCGAGGAGACGTACGACGATCTATTGGCCTGTCGCTGGTCCGACAAGGCCGGGGGCTACGCCTACTGCACCCAGCGCTCCTGCCGACCGGTCTGCGAAGGATGCGGCGGCGAGATGGAACTGCTGGTCCAGCTGTTCAGCCAGCGCCGCTTCGCGGACGATGTCCGGATCCAGGCCGACGCTCTGGCGAAGGCAGGGATCGACCCGTCATCGTTGTCCGATCCAGGCAGCCGAATCTCCTTCGGCCGTATGGAACGGATGGCGGTGTTCGGCTGCTTCACCTGCCCCAACCAGCCGATCGTCCACGACGTCCAGTAGAGAGCGGACGAACAGTCAGTGTGCCTTGGCCGCAAGAACATCAGCATGACGGGGAAAGTCGAGGAGCCCGGGTGACTGGTCAGACGGCGATGATCGCAGAGCGCTGTAGTGACTGCGGTGGCACGATGGTGTGTCAGGTGAACCAGTTCATCCAGCGCGATGACCTGTGGTGGGATGCCGAGATCTCCTGTGACACCTGCGGCATGGCGGGCTGCGAGGACTCCAGCCCGGGGAGGCCGCCCGAGGATGTCCGGAAGGCTCTGCTCACGGCGCACGGACCTGCCAGGCTGCGGGTGGTCGGTCCGATGCCGAGCCTGGTCCCCGCGCTCAAGGTCCTGCGGGAAGTCTCCGGAGCATCGCTGCCTGATGCCCGGAAGCAAGTCGACGAGCTGAGACGCGGTGGCCTCGTCGGGACGCTGACGGAGATGGAGTTCCTGAGGCTGCGCTTGCGAAGGCTCGGAGTTCCCGTTGACGTCGAGTTCGGCACGGACTGATCAAGAGCGTCGCTGGCTGCTCCCAAGAGTCGATCTTCCATCACAGCTGGCCCTTAACGGCCTCCGTGGCTACTGGGAGACCGTCATGGGCCGTCGATGCTGGCGATCACGCCTTGGAGGCAGCTGTCGAGCAGCTCTCTGAGGTGGACGTAAGTAGGCGAGATGTACCTTTCGGATCGGCCGGCGTGCTCGGTGTACCAAGCGTGCGCGAGAGGGTCCATGCCTCTGGGGCGGTGCTCGGCTCCTTTCAGGTCGGCGTGCAGCCGGGGTTCGCTGCTGGTGGCCCGCGCCCAGATGTAGGTCGAGGCGCCCAAGTGGCGGGAGGCGTCCCAGCGGGTCCGCTCGCGGCTCTGCGCGCGCTGGCGCTGCCGGATCGCGGTGACGATTGCTTCCCAGTCGGCGCCCGGGATGGTCCATCCGTGCAGTAGCTCGCGGCGGCGCTCGTAGTCGACAGGGTGGCCGTCGGAGACGATGTGCTCGGCGATCCTCGCGAGCGCTTGGCGGTACTGGTACTCCTGACCGCTGGTGCGGAGCCAGCCCGCGATCCGCGCCCCGCCAGCCCGGGAAAGCACATGCGAAAGTCCGAGATACAGACCGGCCTGGACCCGCGAGCTGCTGCGGGCCATCTGGACCAGCCGGATGGCAGCGTCGCGCTGCAGCTCCAGAGGCGAGATGCCGTTCAGCTCCCCCAGCTCCACGAGCCACGTGTCAGGCAGCCTCTGGGGGACCTGCCGCGGCTTGTAGAGCCCGAGATGGGTGGCCTCCTGGGGAAAGTCGCCCGCACCGCCGGGTCGGCGGGAACGGTGCATCTGCGGCAGCCTCGCCAACGCGCCCCGCAACCCGGGTGAGCAGAAGGGCACGTGGGAGGCGAGCCGGGGCCGCACAGCTGAGCGCAGAGCGCCGCGGTGGGCCAGATCCCCGATCACGCGGTCTGCTTCACCGCTGGCGGTGAGTGTGTCGGCCAAGGTGAGCAGGGCCGCGCAGGTGCTCACCTTGGTGGGCAGCGCGGTGACGAACCGCTCGCCGCGTGAGGCGTTCGACGGTTCTGCCCGCGTTTCCAGAAGGGTGTGTTGACGCTCCAGGTACTCCTCGACGTCGGCGAAACGGGCGAAGTGCGGTGCCACGGCGCGGATGGCCGGCCAGGTGGCCGCGATCAGCACGATGAGGACGCGCAGTTGCCGTAGGCAGGCGAAGGTCATGGGCAGACGCCAGGTGCGTTGCCACGAGCCGCCGTGGTCGCGCTGGATGGAGCTGCCGTCCCCGGCCAGGCACTGCGGGCAGTAGCGGCTGTAGCGGATCAGCGCCCACCCGTCCTTGACCATCGCGCTGATATCCCGTCGCCTGCCGAGGAAGGGTGAGTGCAGTGGTGGGTAGTTCGGTGCCGCGCTACGCAAGGTGAGCTGGCTGGCTTCTTCCAGGGACAGGCGCCAGCTGGCTGCGAGTAGTCGGGTGGCCGGCGGTCGGAGTTCGAGTAGCAGGCGGGGTGAGAGTGTTCGGGCCCGCCCACCATGGGCCAGGAGGCCGCTGAGGTAGGCGATGCGTTGGGGCGATTGCTCGTTGCGGTGGGACAGTCGCAGCAGGAGGCCGGCGAGTGTCTCGTCGGGCAGGGGGTTCAGGCTGCAGGGCAGTTCGGTGGCGTCGTGGCGGGCCAAGGGGCTGTTCACCTCGCGTGGGTGCCGGTCACGGGCGGCGGGCCCTGGTCGTCGAAGACGCGGTTGCGCGGGCGGCTGCTCTTCGCGCGGGTCGGTGACTGCTTGGGCAGGGCCGGGACCTCCCCGGCGGTGGCGTCGCGTCCGGGCAGGCGCTCGACGCTGATCTCGACCTGTTCCAGCAGTTCGATAGTGAGCTTCTCAAGCCCGGTTTCGGTTGCCGCTTCCACGGCGTCCTCGATCAGGCACTCCAGCAGCCCGACAACGCCTGCGGTGCGGTCGTGCAGGTACTCGGGCATGTCGCCCGTGGTGAGCATGCCGGGGAAGGCGTCGAACAGGCGGATGTGGTCCTCGATGCCCTTCAGGTGGCGGAGAAAGGCCGCCATGTCGTCCGGAGTGTCGTAGGGGAACGGTCCGAGGTGGACCATCGTGAACCTGCGCTGGTGCTGGGTTTCGGCACCCTGGCTCGCCTGGCCTCCCGGGCGCGAGGGCATGATCCACTCTCCGGTCGAGGGGTCTTCGACGGCGCCTCGCAGAAGGCCGGACCCTGGGACGTCCACGCCGATGAGGACCAACGTGGCGCTCATGTCCATGAAGCCCTTGAGGAGGTCGAAGACGTCCTGGTCGTCGCGCCGGTGGAGCTTGAGGCGGGTGATGTCGTCCAGCAGGATCGCGCGGGTGCCGTGCGCGTGGACGTGGCGGCGCACGGCCCGGATGAGGGCCGGCAGGTCCATGCCGTTATGGTCGGCGCCGTAGAAGTCCAGGACCGCCTTGCAGGTGCTCTTCGGCTTCGCAGTGACCGGCGTCTGGACGTAGACGACCGGGATGTGCAGGTCGCGGGCGCCCTCGACGGCGTCCGGGTTGAGGTGCTCGTGCAGTTCCAGCCAGGACTGCTCGAACGCCGCGGCGACCTCACAAGCGGTCTCCGTCTTCCCCTGGCAGCCACCGCCGTTGACGATCAGGCCCCGGCGGGTGGTCGGCCGGTGCTTGAGAGCACCGGTGCGCAGGCGAGAGCGCATGACCCGGGCCACGGCCCGACTCATCGGCGTCTCCTGCAGCGGAAAGTTGCTGTGCGTCACCTCCCGATGCAGCAGGAACAGCTCCTGTTCGCCTGGGCTGAGCTGGGCGAACTCATCACGCGTCAGACGCCGCGCGGGAACGAAGGAGTCGCGGACCGTGCACCACTGCTGCCAACCGGCTGCCGTCTGTCGGTCCGCCGCAGCTGGTGGGAGGACGAACCCGCCGCTGGGGGCGCCGGGGCTCTGCGGACGCGCCGTCACCGCTCGTCCCGCAGCGGCTCGGAAACGGCGGGAAGGGCGAACAGGTTGCGGCGCCGTACTTCCTCACCGAGCCGCGGCGGCGCCTCCAGCGGTCCGCTGACGGCGGCCTCCCGCTTCCTGCGACGCTCGGAACTCGCAGCGGCTGCCGGTCGAGGGGCGGGTAGCACCGCCGGCGGTGCGGCGGGGCGGTCGGCTGCCGCGGCTTGGGCCTGCTCCCGCTCCCGGGCCACCTCGACGCGCTCGGACTTCGTCATCCGAGTAGGCCACCGGTCGACGGGTTTGGCCGTGTGCATCAAGGCCAGCAGGTGTGGCAGCAGGTCGGCGTCCGTCTGGGGCTTCAACCCGGCCTTCTCGACGCGTGCGAGGAGTTCGGTGACGCGCTTGTCCCCAAAGGCGGGGAGCGTCCCCTCGGGCGGGAGACCGGTCCAGCGCAGCGGATGCCAGTCGTGGGTGAGCGGGTCTTGGAAGAACACAGTGCGCCGGTCCCTCGGCTCGCGGTGGACGATCCACTTCGTCGCCCGCGCGCCTCCTCGGCTGGACCGCTCGCCCCAGTAGGGCCGCAGGGCCGGCCCGTCATACCAGAGTCCGCGGATCTTCACCCCGCGCCTTTCGTCGATCTTCTTCACCGCGTGCTCGGGCAGCACCTTGTAGTAGAGGTCCGGCGAGGGGATCTCCAGGGCGAAGCCACCCTGGTCGAAGGACGCTGCGATCAGCGAGTTCGGGCTGTGGTCCCCACCTGGATCCCAGTGCGGCGCGTACTCGCCCAACCGGCGCTTCTGCCAGATGCCGACCACCCAGGTGGCGATCAGATGTTCCATCTCGGCGATGGTCAGCACTGCATCACCCTGCGGATCAGCGCCACGGTCTGCGGCGTCGACGCCCGTGTAGCCCGGCAGCCACTCGAACAGCAGCGACCGGATGCTCCCGAAGACCCGCTCGACGGCCTGCTTGTCCGTGGGACGCAAGACCCGGGCGGGCAGGATGTTGCACCCCAGCGCTTGCTGGATCCGCACCATATGGTGGTTGCGGTAGACAGCCCCGTGGTCTGTGGTCACCGTCTCCGGCGCGAAGAACGGTAGCCCGGCGACCTCGTGACCGGCGAACTCGGCGACCACCGCGGCCGGCAGACCTGGGTAGGGCCACTCCATCTCCTCGCCCCAGTCCTCGCGCATCGGCAGAGGCAGCATCACGTCCCTCAGCAGCATCGCGACGTCAACCGACGTGTCAGACACCAACGTGAGCCGGAACGCGCAGATCGAGTGGCTGTAGGTGTCCAGAGCGAGAGTGAGGTGGACCTTCACCGCCTCGTGGAAGACACTCTCGCGGACCATCACCGGCAGCACGGTCGAGTCCAGGGCGACGACCTGGCCCGGACGGTCGATCAGCACATAGCCGCCCCGGGTGGGCAACTCGGCCGATCTGGCGTAGCGCTGGCGCTGTCGGCCGGATCCGAACCACTCCCGCCAAACCCTCCGCAACACCGCGTAGCTCGGAACCTCGGCCTCCGCGCCGAACTCCTCGCGCACGTACTGCCTGATCATTCGTTCGCGCGTGGCCATGCTCACCTTCGCCCCGTGCAACGTCTCCTGCCTGACCGCGTGGATGGCCTCTCGCACCTGCACAGTGACGCTGGGATGCCCACCGCTCTCGCGCAGCCAGCGGTCGTCCACGCAACCGAGCAGCCCGTCCCTCCGCCGAGCTGCATCCCATCGGATCAGCGTGCGCACGCTCACCCGGTCCAGCGCGAGCAGCTTCGCCTCCTGCCGGTCCATCGCTTCCAGCTCCGCAACCTTCGCCAGCCGACGCTCGGTCAGCGTGCTTGTGTCCGGGTTGTACTGAGGCTTCGGCTCCCCGGGCGAGGCCCTGAGTGGATCGCCGCTGCGAAAGCCGGTGCTGACCTCCAACAGGTGCGCGAGCCGCAGCTCGGCCAGACGCAGTCGGCCCGGCGTCAGATCGTTAACGTTCTTCGGTTGGCGGCCCCGGCCGGCGCCGTGGGCGGCCGTCCGCGACGAGGCCCGGCAGCGGGGGTGGTTGGCCAGGAACCGGAAGGTCACACACTGACGGCCGCCGTCCAACCCGACGAGGTGAACGCGGCCCGTGTGCGGTTCGCGCCGCTCGACGCGCCACTCCGCCTCGTCCAGGACGAGCTCGGCGCCGACCGACAGATCCAAGGGCACGGCCGCGGTCATGATTCCGTCTCACCCGGCACGACCCTCGATCGGTCGCTCAGGGGTTCCAGCAGGTCGAGACCGAGCCGACGATGCCACAACAGGTGCAGCAGATGTGCCCGCGCCACGGGCGGAAAGGCACTGGAATCCACGAGTTCACCGAATGTCCGGCCTTCGGCCGCCTCGGCCAGCAGCCCGGGCTCAACCCTGAGCGGATCCGAGACCGGGCGTCTGCGGGACGAGAAGCAGTCCAAAGTCACCGTCACGTGCTGCCGCCAGTCCGCCGCGACCGCGAAGCGCCACCCGCAGACCCGGGCCACCTCCGCGGCCGCAGCGAACGACTCCCGGTCCTTTCCCTCAATCAGCCTGGCCGGGCGGACATCGATGAGCCACACCCCCGATCGCGTCCGCACCAGGAAGTCCGGTGTGTGCACGCGCCGCCCGGCCTGCCCGAAAAACGTGAGCCTCAGCGGCTGGGACACAACCTCGATCACCCCGGCGGCGAAGTCCAGCGCCAGCAGCAGTCGGGCCTCCTCCAGACTTTCCGAACCGTGCAACCTCCCTGTGCTGACCATGTACACGAGCCCGGGCCGATGGCGCTGATCGCGCCGCCATGTGAACCAGCGAACCGGCCCCAGCCCGCTCAACGAACTCTGCGCAAGCTCATCCAGCGGATACGAGACCGCATCGCCGCCCAGCCGCCACGCCACTGACCACCGCCGTAGCCAGCCCTCGGTCAGGTCGAGCCCGTCGCGGCCCTCGGCCAACGACACCGGGAGCAGCAGCTGATCCCAGGTGCAGCTATGCGACCACAGAGGGCTCCGCCCAGCTGGGCCGGCAGCCATGGAGGGCTGCCCACGATGCTCGAAGCTCTTCACCCCGCCAGAGAACTCGGGCGGACTGGTCGCCCGCAAACGAACTCCGGAGTTGGTGACAACCAGACCGAAAACCTGGACCACATGACAACAAAACCGACCATCTGGTGCCAACCAGAGCGATCAAACCGGCCGTAGGACCCAGCTCAGACCACCAGCCCCGTGCCATGTAGCTCGCAAAGTCGCACCGACACGGCAGAGAACAGGCGGGCCAGGCAGTGGCGCAGAGCAGCGGGGTACACCGGCGGTGGCGGCCGCCGTACGCGCTCGATCTGGGCCAGGTCGCGGCGCCGCTGCACCGCGGCGCCGCCGACCCGGCAGCCCGCTGGCACGCCGGCGCACTGTGGCGGGCCGTTCGAACACCCGAAGGCATCGGGACGATCCGCATCGCCCCGTGCCCGAGCGCCGGAGAGGTCGACGCGACAGCCTGGGGAGACGGGGCCCCGTGGCTGCTGGAGACAGTGCCCGCCATGCTCGGCACGTTCGACGAACCGCACACCCTGGTCCTGCCGCCCGGCCCGCTACGAGAGGTCCAGCGCCGCAACCCCGGGCTGCGCCTTGGATCGACCGGGCTGGTGATGGACTCCCTGATTCCCGCGATCCTGGAGCAGAAGGTGACCGTGCTGGAAGCACGGCGCGCCTGGCATCACCTGCTGCGCCGCTTCGGCACAGCGGCACCCGGCCCGCTCGCGGACCTACGGGTGGCGCCCGCCGCCCGGCAGTGGGCGCTGATCCCCTCCTGGGACTGGCACCAGGCCGGCGTCGACCCGAAGCGCTCGGCCACCATCCAGCGAGCGGAGCGGCCGGCTCCCCGGCTGGAGGAGGCCTCGGCGATGAACTCCCAGGCGGCCACGAACAGGTCATCCGGGACAAGATCAACACGCACCCGGACAGCCTGCCGAACAAGATCGTCAATCACAAGAGCGCGACTCAGCTCAGAGCGTGGTGGTGAACCGGGTGATGTTCGGTGGGGTCGGGTTGTGAATGCCTCGGTCGGTCGCGCCTCCGACGCAGTACCTTGGGCCGGTGGATGAGATGCCAGTCCCGACGGCGGGTATGACGGTCAGCGTTCGGATGCGCCAGGACGTAGTGATCGTCGATCCGGAGCGTTTTGTCGCTTCGGCCCGTGCGGCGTACCGCGAAGCCTCCCCTGAAATCACCGAGGAGAGGGCGGCCGAGGACATCCACGATGTCTACGAGGCTGTGTGGGCTCTGCTGGACCGCTTCGGTCGACTCGCAGCCGACGCACCAGTGTCCACCGGACTCCCCGGCCAACGGATTCTGGACCGCTCAGACGGACTCTCACCTGCGGGCGAGCGCCAGCACATCGTGCTGAACGATCCGCAGCCACTCCAGGACTACGGCTGCTTCATGCCCGAGGAGTACGACCCGTTCGCCATCCCGCCAGGGGTGTGACGGCGTCCACCGCGACAGACTGCTCCGAAAGATCATTTCTCTGAAGAAATCTCGAACGCTCGTGCTGGCCACTGGGCGGGTGTAGACGAACGGGCCTCTTGGTAGGAGTGCGGTTGTCGAGACCAACCCTCCGGCCCAGGAGGCCCGTTGCCGTACCAGTTCACCATTCCCGTGCCGGGCGATGCCACTTCGGTCACTCTGGCGTGTGACTGCTTCGTTCACCAGTACGGGGCGATCGTGGCGGGGCGGCGTGCGCCGCACTACCCGTCTGACATGACGGATGCGGAATGGGCCCAGATCAAGGCCTCGATGCCGGTGCCGGCCTGGTTGGAGGGCCGGGGCGGACGCCCCGAGGCCCACTGCCACCGTGAGATGGTCGACGCAGTGCGCTACCTCGTTGACAACGGCGCGAAGTGGCGGGCGATGCCCGTCGACCTGCCGGCCTCGCGCAAGGTCTACGACTTCTTCCGCCGCTGGTCGCGCCACGGATACGTGCGCGAGCTCTACCAGCGGCTACGTCGCCTGCAGCGCGAGCGGGAGGGCCGGGCGGGAGAACCGAGCGCGGGCATCATGGACGCCCAGTCGGTGGACGGCTCGGAGACCTGCCCGGCCGCCACGCGCGGGACCGACGGCAACAAGCTCCGCGACGGACGCAAGCGCCACATCCTGACCGACACGGGCGGCCTGCTGCTGGAGATCACCGTCACCCCCGCGAACATGCACGACTCGGTGGCCGCCCCGGAACTCATCGACGCGTTCATGGCCGAGCACGGACGCCTGCTGAAACTGGTCTGGGCGGACACCGCCTACCAGGGCCCGGCACTGGCGGAGGCGTTCGCGGCGCACGGAGTCAGGGTCGAGGTCGTCAAACGCCCGGACGGGACCAGGGGATTCGTGGTGCTCGCCCGCAGGTGGGCGGTCGAGCACACACTGGGCTGGCTCTCACGGGCCCGGCGCCTTAACCGCGACCACGAGCGCCGGCCCGACCACCACACTCAGATGGTGTGGTGGGCCGGCCTGATCACGCTGACGCGGAAGCTGGCGAAGGACCGTCTGCACTGGCCGGAGTTCCGGCCCGGGCGCCTGGACCCGCGGCAGGCCTGAACAGGCCCCGCTCTCGCAGGAGCCAGCCGCGCGCCTGGAGCGCATAGGCACGATGGCGCACCTTCTCCACCTCGTTCAACCGCGCCGCGTCCCGCCCCAGTGCCCGGGTCAGCTCCTGCACCGTGACCGGCCCCGGCGCGGCCAGGGCCGTCTCGAAGACCTGCCGGTAGGCCCCGCACAGCGCATCGGCTCCCAGCCCCGCCTGCCAGGCCGGCGGTCGGGCATCGTAGCCCTCTCGCAGCACCGGACCCGTCGGCAGTGTCCCGGCCACACCCACGGGCTTCTCCACCACGATCGGCGCTGGTGACGCCCCGTCACCCTCCCGTCCCACACCCGGCCCTTCGGCGAACATGAGCGCCACCTCCTCGCGGGCGATCCGCGCGTGCTCCAGCCGCTGGCGAGCCGCCTCCGCCTGCACCTCGGCCTCACGCAGCATCTCCAGCCAGGACTCCAGATCCTCCCGGGCCCGCGCCTCCCGGACTTCCAGCAATGCGATCACCGACGGCACTCCGCACCTCCACAACCAGACGAACCCTCCGCTGGCTGCCCGCAGCCGGCCACCCCGACACCGCCACCACCCGAAAGCTGCCGGTCATCGAGCTACAGACCGGTTCACCACCACGCTCTGACTGCGCGTCGATGATCCCGGCGGTCGGCTCCGGATCACGGCCCGCGGCCCGGCGGACCCGGTCGCGCAGCCGGTCGTGGAACTCGGTCACCAGGCCGGTGTCGCGCCAGCGTCGGAAGAAGGCGTAGACGCGGTCCCACGCGGGGAAGTCCGCGGGTACCGCCCTCCAGGCGATGCCGCCCGCGACCAGGTAGCGCACAGCGTCGACCAGTTGCCGGTGGCAGTAGCCCTCCGGCTGCCCGCCGCGGCCTTCCAGCCAGGCGGGCACGGGCATCGCGTCGCGCACGACCGCCCATTCCGCGTCGGTCATGTCCGAGGGGTACCTCGGACGCCTGTGCGGGCGACCCCCGGCGTTCCCGAACCGATGAGCGAGGCAGTCACACGACAGGGGTACGGAGTTGGACGGCAACGTCACGGAGACGGAAGACTGCGGCACCAGGGGCCTCCTGTTGCTCGACTGGATTCGACACCCACGAGCTGTGCGGGAGGCCCCACTTTCATGCCCTGCCGACCGAAAGATCACCCGGCCGAGTCGGCAGACTCGAACTCACGATCACCAAGATCGATAGAGCAACGGCTTCTGAGTATCCGGCTGTGACCAGCGACGACCAGATCGGTTGAGACGTCAGGCCAGTCCCGGTCCCAGGTGATCTGCTCCGACGTCGGAGGAGCGGACCGGATCACCTGAGTACGTAAGAACGGTAGGCCGTGGGGATTATGCCTCGGTCAGGTAGAGGACGTTCAGGTCCCTGAGGGTGATGCCGTTGTCGAGCTGTACGTGGCAGGTCCCCGATTGGGTGCCGGGCTGACGCTTGCGGATCTCGGCGATCTTCCTGGCGCTCCTGGGCCCACGGGTCCTCGGTGTCGCCCGCCTCGGGCTCGCCGACGTTGCGGCTCAACTCCTCTTCGACTTGCTGCACATCGTCCTCGATGCCCTGCCGGAAGGCCGCGAGATCCTTGGCGCTGAGCTGACCCAGCTCGGCCCAGGTCACGATGCCCTGGGTCCCGGCTGCCATGCACACATTGCTAGCCATCGTCGTAGGCCCGGTGGCGCCGGGCCCGGACGCGCTCACCACCACCCGGGGGACCAACTCGATCTCCTGGGCGAGCTTGCAGCGAACGCCTACTGCCAACGCCATGTCAGATCCTCTTCTCGGACGCATCGCGAAACCAAATGATCATTTCGACGGCGAAGCTACCCAGCTCACACGCCAAGCAACCAACGCGCAACCCCTCGTTGGCCACGCCAGCTGCAAACTCTGGCCATCCACGGCGCTCAGTCACAGGAGGTCAGCGCCACTGGTAGGCCGCTCCGCTCATCGCCGGGAGCAGCACCGGGCCGCCTGCGGCGGTGTCGGGCAGGACGGCCTGGGCGAGGGCGGCGCCGACGTCCGGGTACAGGTGGAGGCCGGCCGCGTCGGCCACCGGCAGCCACACCACCGGCGCCTCGTCGGGAGCGTCCTGCTCGGCCACGGCGACGGCCTCCACCAGGTGGTCGGGCAGGTGGGCAACGTAGACCAGGTGCCGGCGCCGGAAAGGCTCCACCTCGCCCGGCCGCTCCGTCTCCTGGTCCTGGACGAACCGCAGCACCGGCGGCACGGGCAGCGCCGCCAGGTCGAGGCCGAGCTCCTCGAGGAGCTCCCGGCGCAGCGCGTCGATCGGGTCCTCGTCGTCCTCGTCCTCGCCCACGCCGCCGGGGAAGGAGAGTTGTACTCCGGCCGGGCGCTGGCGGCGGATCAGGCAGACCAGGGCGTCGTGGAGCAGGACCGCGCACACCCGCACGCGGACCGGCCCGCTTGCCGTGCCGCTGCTCGTCATGGCCGGTACGGGGTCGCCGCTGTGGCGGCTTCGTCGGCGCCGGGCGGCAGCGTCGGCAGCGGCCAGGACGGATCCGGTGCCCAGGTCGGCCAGCCGCCGGCGAACGGCCCGGCGCGGTCGTCCAGCATGCCGATCGCCCTGCCTCTGGCCTGCTCGACCTGGCGGCCCGCGTAGTCGTCGACCACGCCGAGGCGGCGCAGCTGGGCGTACTCCTCGGTGTCCTTCCAGTGGTGGCCCGACAGGTCGGGGGTGATGACCAGGTCGAGGGCGAGGTCCATGGTGTCGATGCCGAGGCCGGGTCGGCACCGGTAGGGGTGTTCGAAGTTGATGTACCAGCGCAGTGGTTCTTTCGTGGTGGCGTCCTGGAAGCAGTGCACGGAGAACCACTCGCCGTTCAGGAAGTGGGACAGCAGCTCGGTGCCGGTCCAGCAGTAGTGGCCGAGGGTCCAGGTGCCGGCCGCCAGGTCTGCCAGGCCCTGCTTGCGGGTGGCGTCGTCACCGGTGCGGGTCGAGGAGATCCAGGTCGTCGGGGCCAGGGTCTCGATCCCCGGCCAGTAGGCCAGGGTCAGCACGTGGCCGGTGTCGTCGATCACCCGTTGCGGCATCGCGGTCCACACCCGGCCGGCGTGGACGTCGCGGCGGATCACGGTGGTGCCGAGCTGGAACACGTCGGTGTCGGTCACGAAGAGCAGCCTTCCCGCGCTCGGGGCCGGGAACTCCGCTCGATGGTGTGACGGCGGGTCAGGAGTCGGGGAGACCGTAGTGCCCGGCTGCCCACCGGTTCGGCGGCTGTGGGGCGTCCAGGCGCTTGCGCAGCTCCTGGACGGCCCGCGCGAGCTCCTCGCGGTCGGTGGCGTCGACCGTGCCGTCCAGGACGGCCGTCACGTCGGCGAAGGTACCGTCCTCGTTCACCCGGCCCGCGCACAGCTGGACGCGCGGGTGCGGGGCGAAGGCGTCGATCCCGATCCACCAGCGGTCCGGGTCGTGGACCAGGCGCAGCTGGGAGGGCAGGCGTCCGAGGAGCACTCGAGTCTGGTCCTGCCAGTCGCAGGCCTCGATGATCCAGGCAGCTACCGGGTCCGGGCCGCTCTAGCGCGGCTGCATCATCGTTGCGCTTACTCCTCGATGACCTTGGCGCATGTGATGGTCACCGTGTCGATGGCGCCGTCCGCGCCCTGGGCAGCCGAAGCCCAGGCTTCGACGAGGAGGAAGGCCCGGACGGGCTTCGACGCGGAGTCAAGCAGCGCAAGGTTCAGCCCCCGCGCGGCGCCGGGGTTCTGACTGGTCCGCTTGATCCAGTCCGTGAACGCTTTGCTCTTGTCCCTGCCTCGGGTGATGGTCACCTCTCCGCTGTCAACAGGGCCGGGCCTGGTCACGGGCCCCGTGCCAGGGGACACCTGCTGAATTTCGATGTCAGCCTTGTCGACCGCCAGGCCGGAGACGCTCTGGAGTGTCTCTACCTGGCTGCCGTCGATCCAGACGGCGAACGTCAACTGACCGCTCATAACCCCTCCATCGTTGTCGGGCACGCACCAAACGGGCGCCGTGACGATCATCCCGCGCCCGGGGGTGTCTGGGCGGCAAACCGCTCAACGCTCCTTCGCCAGGTTGTCGTCCTCGTTGGCGGCTGGGGCGCCCTGCGGCAGGCCCTCGACGGCGCGACCCGAACCCTCCTCGACCGGGTCAACCCCGACGCGTGAATAGCCCCGCTCCTGGTCCAGGTGCGGATAGCCGATCTCGGAGATGTCCTGGGCCAGGTCCGTCAAGCTGACCTCAGGGTCCAGCAATGACACGAGTTCCTGGTCCAGTGGCCGCAGGGCATGGACCTGGCTCACCGCCCCCAGGTCGACGGAGACCTCGTAGTAGTCCTCGGCGAAGCGCTGGAACACTTGCGGAGACCGGTCGATCAGGAGGCCGAACAGGCTTGTCGCCCCGTCAGGATCGACAGCGCCCTCGGGGAAGTCGATCGTCCCGTGGTGCCACCGCTCGTCTGTCGGCCCCCGCCACAAGCAGGCCGTCACGACGGGCACCCCCTCCTGATCGGTGAACGCCGGCTCCTCGACGAAGGCTCTGAAGACCTCGGGGACTTCGTCGATCACACCCGGCCAGGGCTCGCCATCGTTGCCGAAGGGGCTCATCGGCGACTCGTGGTCGAAGCCGCGCGAGGTGCGGAGCCTCAGATGTCTCACCACGCCGGTCCCTCGACGCCCTCGATGACGAACTGCTGCGGCAAGCTGCGGCCGAGCGTGCCGGCACGCGCGCTCCGCCAGGGCGCCCACGGCCCTCCGCACTGCCAGGGGGACGCCGGGTTACCGCTCCCCGCGCCCGCGCTCGCGGCTCGGGCGCCGACGGCGCGAGGGGTCGGCGCAGCCCGTAACGATTGAGGTGTCAGAAATATGGATGAGCAGACGCATTCTCGACACCAAGCTTGATCCAAGGGCTTCAGACCTGCTGCGATCACCCTCTGAGCTGCACAGATCAGGGAGATTCGGGGATGTCGGAGCAGGAACCAACAGGCGATATCGAGGCCGTGCCAAGCGGAGGCCTTCCGCCCGCCAGCATCCCGAACCGCACCCCTAAGCGGTGGCTGTTCGCGAGCGTGATCGGTGTGACGGCCGCTGCGGCGGCAGGCATCGGCTACTCCGAGGACGGACCGAACCACCAGCAGGCCTACCAGTTCGTGGCACCCACGCAGTTCAAGGGGCTGACCAACGACCCGGACGACCCGATGGTCGTCCGGGCCAAGGGCCGACGCCGCGAAGGGCCGGGTTGCACCCAACGCGTTCGCCGCCCTCTACGGCAGCCCGAGCACCGGCGAGGTGCGCGTCTTCGGGCACCCGCAGTACGAATCCGCTCCCGCCGCAGCCCTGGACCAGGCGCTTCGCCAAGCAGCAAGTGGGGACACACTGCTGCGCCACCCCCAGCGAGTGGACCCCGGACCGCGCGGCGGGGCGATGGCCTGCACGGCGCAGAACGCTACCGCCCCGCCGTCGATCGGCTCTGCCGAATGCATCTGGGCGGACTCCAGCGCCCAGGCCCTCTTCTCGGAGATCGCCGCGGACCCCACCCCCATCACCCTCGACGAGATCGCCCAGGACGCCCGTACCTACCGCCTGCTCAGCGAGACGAAGCTGACAGCTCGAACAACACGGGCGGAGCCCACCCAGAGGGGTGACCACGGCAGCCGACCTCGCAGATCGCACCCCCCCAGATCGCACCCCCCAGCCCGCCGGTGCCTGGCACGCGACCTGTCCGCCGCTGAGCGGCGGATCCGTCCCGATCGACCCGGTCAGGGAACACCGCAGCAGGCGATCAGCCGGAGTCGACGTCAAGTCGTGACAGACCCGCGAGCCCGCTGGCGCCGACCGAACGACTCCGGGAACAAAGACCACGTTCCCACCAGACCCAGTACTCAAGGAGCACACGTCACATGAAAGACCAGAAGCTCGCCCTTCAGGAGCAGGCCAAGCGCGCGGTGCGGCTGATCGAGCCGGACGGTCGGCCCACCGCGGTCGTACTCGCCGTCAACGGTCCCCGGCCGTGGCTCATGAGCCTGTTCGGCCCGTTCGGAATCTTCCTCCTCAAAACCTACTTCGTCACTCTGACCAAGCAGTCCGTCGTCGTTCACCGCGGCCCCCGAGTGAGCCCCCAGCCTGCGGACCTCGTGCACGTCATACCGCGAAGCGAAGCCCAGGCAGTCATCACCGACGTCAAACTCGGGGCGACCTGGAGCTCGCTGCGGCTCCGGAATCCGGGCACCGGCAGGTCGACCCGCCTGAACATCTACCGGACCTCACGGCCCGAGCTGGACCAGCTCCTCGCCGCCGTGAAGAACACACCGCACAACAACATCTAGCTGTTTCGGTGTCATAGAGCTGCGCTTGATCGCCCCGTGACAGCGGAAACCCACAGCCGCTTCAAGAAAAAACCGAGATCAGCAGCCCCTCCCCCCGATCAACGCGCTGCTGACCACCCCGCTGACACCACCCCACCCACTCACAGCGCTAACGGCCGCTGAAGAAGTCGGTGAGGGCGGCGGCGACGGCCTCGGGCTGCTCCTCGGGGATGTAGTGACCGGCGTCGGGCACGATGACGCCGGTCACGTTCTCGGCCCACGGGCTGATGGAGGCCGCCATATCCGGGATCGAGCCGTGGCTGCTGGAGATCCCGAGGACGGGCACGGTCAGTCGCCGTTGCTCGAGTGCCGCGCGGTTCTTGCGCGCGGACTCGGCAGCGTCGCGGTAGTAGGCGAGGCCTGCGCGCAGACCGCCATCGACGGCGAGGGCCGCGCCGTAGTGGTCGAGCTCTGCTTCCTCGAACGCGTCGGGCGTGAGGGACTTGGTCTTCAGGAACCAGCTGATGTACTCCCGCTCGCGGCCGGCTATCAGCGTCTCGGGAAGATCGGGCACCATGTGGAACGCGAAGTGCCAGGTCTTGAATGCCAGAGTCGGGTCCAGAGGGATCGCTTCCGGCATGGTGATACCGGGAATTCCGGCGTCGAGCAGCGCGACCCCGTGCAGTCGGCTCTCGTAGTTCAGGGCGAGGGAGAAGGCGACCCAGGCGCCGATGTCGTGCCCGGCGAGCCAGTAGTCCCGCACGCCGAGAGCGTTCACGGCGGCCTGGATGTGCGCGGCGACCGTGTGCGTGTCGGAGCTGAGCTCCGGATGCTCGGAATTGCCTTGGCCCGGCCGGTCGATCGCTATGACCCGGAACCGTTCGGCGAGAGCAGGCATGACCTTTCGCCAGGCCCACCACGTCTGCGGGAATCCGGTGAGCAGGACGACGGCCGGTCCGTCCGGCCGACCGCCTTCGACGGCGTGCAGGCGGACGCCGTCGGCGTCGACCCAGCGGTGCGTGAATCCGGCCAGGTGATGCAGGGGCAGGGCGGGGTCGGGGTTGGTCATGGGAATCCTCCATCGAAGCGGGTGGACCGTGATTCGACGCTAGCACGTCTTGAACTGATCAGTCCAAGATGGGAGGATGGGCCGCATGGCAGGCAAGAAGCAGTTCGACATGGACACGGTGCTCGACGCCGCGATGATCCAGTTCTGGCGCTCCGGCTACGCCGACACCTCGCTCGACGACCTGTCCCGGGCGACCGGCCTGAACCGCAGCTCGATCTACTCCTCGCTCGGCGACAAGGACGCGCTCTTCCTACGCTGCCTGGATCGCTACGCCACGCGCTACGGCGACAAGTTCGACGCCGCCCTCTCCTGCGCGGCCGAGGACCCCGTCGCCGCTGTCCGTGCGTTCTTCGATGTCACTCTGGGACGCATCGCCGACCCCGCCGTGCCCGACGGATGCCTGATGGCCCAGTCGGTCATGGCGAGTCCGGCACTGAGCCCGAGCGTCGCAGAGCACGTCAAAGAGTTGTTCGGCCTCCAGCGCCCGCGCCTGCGCACCGCGCTGAAGGCCGGCGGAATGTCCGCCGAGAACGCCGAGGACTTCGCCGTACACGTAGCGGCCGTGAACCAGTCCCTCGCAGTGATGGGCAGGGCCGGGTCCAGCCCGGAGCAACTCCGGGCGATCGTCGGCGTGACCGTCGACGCGCTCGCACGGGCGCTGAGACCGGCCGGATAGCCGGCCCATCAAATTCCCGTCCCAGAGTCATAGACGCCTCTCAATGAGCGCTGGGCGGGTGACTTGGGTGAAGATCGTCGGTCAGCGGGCGACTTCCCGGTTCGTCAGCACGAGCAGAGCCCGCACCGGCGCGGTCGCCCGCTTCGGGTCGGCGCGGAACCTGCCGAGCACGCGCCAGTTCCTCAGGCGCGCGAAGCCGCGCTCGACCGGCCGGGCCGCCGCCGCGGGCCTCGACGCGGGCCCGCTCGGCGTACTCGCCCAGGCGCGTGCTCGCGGCTTCGGCGGCGTTCGGCCGGCCTTCGACGCAGGCATCCGGCCGGCCGTCGGGCACCTGCAGCCGGTGCTGGTGACGTTGGCCTGCGCCCGGTCCAGGACGTCGTCCCCGGCCCGGGCGTTGGCCGCGGCGGCCTGCTCGGAGGTGTGGCCGGCGTCCGTCAGGAGCCGGGTCAGCAGGTGGTAGCCGGCGCCGCGCATCCGGATCTCTCCTTACGCAATGAGGCAGGAGGGCGGCCCGGTGCGCGGGCCGCCCCCGGGGCGGTGGTGTCAGTCGACCGCAGACTCGGGCGCGGCCGGCCGCTCGCCCTCGGCGGGGCCAGCCTCGGATGCCCCCGTGGCCGTGGTGTGCGCTGTGCCCTGGGAGCGGATGCCGCGCCTCTCGGTGATCCGGCCCACCACCCGGGCGTCATGCGCAGCGAACGCGCGCAGAACCCGCCGGATCGTGCGGAACGAGGACGCCTCGATCTCGGCGGCGGCCGGCGCCGACAGGGCTCACCTGCGTCCTGCGGACGTGAGGACGGCGAGCCGGACGGCGCAAGCGATCCGAACGGGTCGCCCGGACGGTGAACCGACCACGGCTCCAGAGTCCGGCTCCCGCCGCTGACGGCCGGCCGTCAGCGGCGGGTCTCGATTCGCAGGCCGCCCGTGGTCACCTGCCGGATGGGCTCGCTCGCCAGCAGATCGTGCGGCTGGCCGAGGGCGATCGCGCCCGCCGCGTCGAGCCGGGCCAGCTGGCCGTCCGTCAGCTCGACCGCCAGGGCGCCCAGGTTGTCCTCCAACTGGGCGGGGGTACGGGCGCCGAGCAGCGTGCTCGTCACGCCCGGCTTGCGCAGCGTCCAGGCCAGCGCCACCTGGGCCGGGGTGTACCCCAGCTCCCCGGCCAACTCCCGGACCACCCCGGCCACGCCGAGGCTGCGTTCGGTGAGGGTACCCAGGGCGAGGTTGTGACTCCGACGGGTACTCCCGTCGGGGCCGGCGCCCGTCGCGCCCACGTCCTCCCGCTCGTACTTGCCACTGAGCACCCCGCCGCCGAGCGGCGAGTACGGGATGACGCCCAGGCCCAGTTCCCGGGCCATCGGGATCAGGTCACGCTCCGCGGTGCGTTCGATCAGGCTGTACTCGACCTGCAGCGCGACCAGCGGCGACCAGCCACGCAGGTCGGCGATCGCCTGCATCCGCGACACCTGCCAGGCCGGGGTGTTGGAGATCGCCACATACAGCACCTTGCCCTGCCGCACCAGGTCGTCCAGGCCGCGCAGCACCTCCTCCACCGGCGTCCGGAAATCCCAGACGTGCAGGTACAGCAGGTCGAGGTAGTCGGTGCCCAACCGCCGCAGGCTGCCCTCCACCGAGCCGAACAACGCCTTGCGGTGCCCTCCCCCGGAGTTCGGGTCGCCGGGGCGACGCATGGTCGAATACTTGGTCGCCAGCACCAGGCGCTCGCGCTCCTCGCGGGCGAACTCGCCGAGCAGACGCTCGGAGCTGCCCTCGGTGTAGGTGTCGGCGGTGTCCAGGAGGTTGCCGCCGAGCCCGACGTAACGGTCGAACAGCTTGCGGGCCTCAGCCCGTTCAGCACCCCACCCCCATTCGGTGCCGAAGGTCGCGGTGCCCAGAGCCAGCGGTGAAACCCGCAGTCCCGAGCGGCCCAGCAGCCGGTAGTCGTCCAAGGCCAGTGCCATCAGGTCCTCCTGTGCTCGCGTGTGCTCGCGTTCCATTGCCGGGACCGAGTCTGCGGCGCCGCCCGACCCCGGATAAGGGAGGGAACTTCCGGGGAAGGCCGCTCCCACCCTGGCGGTTGGACCGGTCATGACGACACGAACCGTGGACACCACCGAGGAACTGGCCGCCTTCCTGCGCAACAGGCGCGAACGGCTGGACCCCGACCGGCTGGGCCTGCCTGCGCGCCGGCGGGCCCGACGCACGCCCGGGCTGCGCCGCGAGGAGGTCGCCGAGCTGGCCGGGGTCAGCACCGACTACGTGGTCCGACTGGAGCAGGGCCGGGGGCTGCGGCCCTCCGCGCAGGTGCTCGCGGCGCTGGCCCGGGCCCTTGGACTGGCGCCCGGCGAACGCGACTACCTCTTCGACCTGGCCGGACGCCGCCGCCCCGCCACCACCGACGACGGGGCAGCCGCCGGCCCGGCGCCGTCACTGGCCCGCCTGGTCCACGACCTCTCCCCGCTACCCGCCATGCTGATGGACCACCGCTACGACCTGCTGGCCTGGAACCCCGAAATGGCCCGGCTGCTACCCGACTTCGACACCGTACCGCCCAGCCGGCGCAACGCCATGCGGCTCTGCCTGCTGCACCCACCGATGCGCGACTTCTACGCCGACCGCGAGGGGGTGCTGCGGGACGGCGTCGCCCATCTGCGCGCGGCCTGGGCCGCCCACCCGGAGGACCACGAACTGGCCGGGCTGATCGCCGAATTCACCGCGCAGGACGAGGACTTCGCCCGACTCTGGGCCGAACGGGAAGTCCGCGTCAACGGCCGCGGCCGCAAGCTACTACGGCACCCGAGCCTCGGGGCGATCACCGTCGACTTCGAGATCCTGCTCCCGCTGGAGGACCCGCAACTGCGCCTACTGGTCTACCGCGCCGCCGACCAGAACAGCCACGCGCTCCTGGACCGACTGCGCACACAATGACCCGGCCCCAACCCACGGACGGCGGCAGGAAGCACAACCCACCGGTGCCGACAAACGCCCCCCCGGACCAGAAACCACAGCACACCGACCCTCACCGGTTCCAACCAACGTGACCAGGCTCAGCCACTGTGCAGGGTTGGTGGCCAGGGCTTCCTCACTACGTGGCCATCCTCAGCACTCCACCTGGCGCTGGCTGAGGGGCGACCGCAGGGCAGCCACCGCGATGTCGATCGCGAAGCTGACCAGCTGGACGGCCTCGCCACTCAGACGCATCACTCCAGGGCGGCTGCCTTGCGCAGCAGTACCGCCCGCTCGCGGGCGTTGCCGCACAGGCGGGCGGCGAGTTCCAGTTCGGCCCGGGCCTCGGTGGTGCGGCCGAGGCGGACCAGCAGCTCGCCGCGCACGCCCGGGAGCAGATGCGAGCCCGACAGACGGCCGGAGGCGAGCAGGTCGTCGACCAGGGACAGTGCCTCGTACGGTCCGCTCGCCATCGCGACGGCCACGGCCCGGTTGAGCTCTACCACGGGTGACGGGGCCACGCGGCCGAGCGCCTCGTACAGGAGCACGATGCGTTCCCAGTCGGTCTCCTGCACCGAGGGCGCCGTCGCGTGGCACGCGGCGATGCCCGCCTGCAGACCGTACGGTCCAAGGCCCCGCCCGAGGGCGGCAGCCCGGCCGAGTGCGGCCAGGCCGCGACGGGCCGCGGAGCGGTCCCACAGACGGCGGTCCTGGTCCTCCAGCAGTACGGCCTCGCCGTCGGGCCCGGTGCGCGCCGGGAAGCGCGCGGCGGTGAGCTCGAACAACGCGAGCTGGCCGTGCACCTCCGGCTCGCCCGGCAGCAGAGCGCCCAGCATCCGGGCCAACCGCACGGCCTCGTACGCGAGATCCGGGCGCAGCAGGTGGTCTCCGGTGGTCGCTGTCGAGCCTTCGGTGAAGATCACGTACAGGACGCTCAGGACAGCGCTGAGGCGCCCCGGCCGTTCCTCGGCCACCGGGAGTTCGAACGGCACGTGGGCGGCGGTGATCGTCTTCTTCGCGCGGGTGATCCTGGCCTGGACGGTCGGGGTGGGCACGAGGAACGCGCGCGCGATCTCCTCGCTGGACAGGCCGCCCACCACGCGAAGCGTCAGCGCCACCCGGGCCTCGGGCGAGAGCACCGGATGGCAGGCGGTGAACACGAGGGCGAGGACGTCGTCGTCGACCCGGTCCGGGTCCCAGGGCAGGTTGTCCGGCCGGTCGGGTGTGTCCTGCGCTCCGGAGCTGAACTCGCCCTCCGCGAGAGGGCCGGCGAGCAGGGCGTACCGTTCCTCCAGTGCCGACCCGCGGCGGAAGGCGTCGATGGCCCGCCGCCGCGCGGTCGCGAGCAGCCAGCCCACCGGGCTGGCCGGCGCACCGTCTGCCGACCAGGAGACGAGTGCCTCGGCCAGCGCCTCCTGCGCGACGTCCTCGGCGAGCGCGAAGTCCCCGGTGTAGCGGGCCAGGGCACCGACGATCCGCGCGGACTCGATCCGCCAGACGGCCTCGACGGCCCGCCGGGCCGACTCGGCGCTCGGCGGGCCGTCGGAGGCCGGGGTCGTCACAGCTGGCCGGTCCGCTCGCGCCACGCCCGCTCCTTGACGATCCACTCGTTGTCCTGCGGGAACTCGTCGATGCCCGGCACGCGGCGCACCTCGCACTTGGAGCCGGCGACGGCCGGGAGGCGCTTGGCCCACTCGACCGCTTCCTCCTTCGAGGCGACGTCGATCAGGTAGAAGCCGCCGAACAGCTCCTTGGTCTCGCCGTACGGGCCGTCGGTGACGACCGGGGTCTCGCCGCTGAAATCGACCACCACTCCCTGAGACGGGTCGTCCAGGCCCTCCGCGGCGACGAGCACCCCGGCCCGGATCAGCTCCTCGTTGAAGCGGCCCACCGTGTCCAGCATCTCCTCGAACGGCGTGGTCATCAGCTTCGCGACGGACTCGTCCGTGCCCCGCATGATCAGCATGTACTTCGCCATCGTCAGTCTCCCTGTTCAGAGGTCGTCTCCTCGACCCTCTCAGTCCTAGGTCGAACGGCGCAGCCACAGATCGACACGACGGAAGAATAATTCTCAGACCGGTCGCACCACGTCCGGCGCCGGAGAAGTCCGGGGCCGGCGGCGTGAGCGGGAACCGAGGAGCACGGAGTGCGCCAAGTAGCGCGAAAACGCCGGCCATCTACGGTGCACAGTCACAGCCGGGCTGGCTGCGGCCTCCGCTCGGGAGGTCAGCGCCACTGGTAGGACGCTCCGGTCATCGCCGGGAGCAGCACCGGGCCGCCTGCGGCGGTGTCGAGCCGGACGGCCTGGTCGAGGGCGGCGCCGACGTCCGGGTACAGGTGGAGGGCGGCCGTGTCGGCCACCGGGAGCCACACCACCGGCGCCTGGTCCGGGTCGTCCTGCTCGACCGCGGCGACGGTCGCCACCAGGTGGTCGGGCAGGCGGGCAACGTAGACCAGGTGCCGGCGCCGGAACGGCGTGGTCTCGCCCGGCCGCTCGGTCTCCTGGTCCTGGACGAAGCGGAGCACCGGCGGTGCGGGCAGCACTGCCAGGTCGAGGCCGAGTTCCTCGATCAGCTCCCGGCGCAGCGCGTCGGTCGGGTCCTCGCCGCCCTCGTCCTCGACCAGACCGCCGGGCAGCGAGTGCTGGGGGCCGGCCTTCCGCTGGCGGCGGATCAGGGCCAGGCGGCCGTCGTGGACCAGCACCGCGCACACCCGCACCGGCCCGGTCACCGTGTTGCTGGTCACCGCGTTGTCCAAGCCGGGCAGGCGGGCTCGTGCCAGGTGCGGACGACCACCCCGCCCGGGGTCAGGTGCTCGCTCGACCACGTCCGGCAGCACGCCGGCCGGGCCGGGGCCGGCGGCCAACCAGCGCGGACCGGAGCGGCGGGCGCGGACGCGATGGGCGCGGCCGGGTGGCGGCGACGTCGGCTGGGCCGGGTGGGAGTCGTCATGCCGAAGGCTCTGCCCAGCACACCACCGCGCCGAACCCCGCCGCCACCCGGACGGCAAACCACAGTCCGTTCTAACCGGCCGCTGAACTGCGGCGACATGCGAAACTCACCGGTTCCGAGGCGAAACTCACCGGGTCGGGCGGGCAAACTCACCAGCGGCCTCGGGGCGAAACTCCCCACCGCAGGTCAGCAGGGGTGCCCAAACTCTCCGCCGCAGGTCAGCGGCCTGCCGGTGGGTGAGGCCGGGTCAGGTCCGGCGCCACCAGGAGCCGATGCGCTTCGCCTCGGCGGCCGCGGCCTCGGCGTCGGCCTGGCGGCAGCCGGCGCACAGCCCGTCGTCGTTCCAGCCCGTTCGTTCTCCTCCCACCGCTCGTCCGAGAACGGCGCCGAGCAGTGGCGGCAGGCCGGGCGGCTCTCCTCCCGTTCGGCTTCCCCGCGGGCGCGGCGGGCGGCGGCCACGGCCTGGCGCTCGACGGCCAGGAGCCGGTCACCGTCCGGGTTGTCCAGCGCGGCGGTGGGGGTGTGCCAGCCGTCGCGGCCGAAGCGCCGCCACACCGGGGCGTCGGCGCCCTGGTCGTCGAGCAGCTGCAGCGTGGTGGCGACCACCGGCAGCGCCAGCAGGTGGTGCCCGCCGTCACCCCCGCGAACGGGTACGGGCGCGCCCTCCAGAAGGCGGCGGAACCGGCCTCCACCGCGTCGAGGCGGCGGAGCAGCCGCTCGTGGTCGCGTGCGGCCTTCACGGCCTTCTCCTTCAGGGTGAGGGGCTTGGCGCCGGGCCGGTCGCGTTTGCGGCCGGGGACGAGGACCAGGGCGACAGGCGGGTAGCCCTCGTGGCCGGCGGGCGGGTAGACGGTGCGCCAGTGGAGCGGGTGGTCCATTGCCTGCCGCCCTTCTGGTCACATCCGCTGAACCAGGCGCCCACCTGCGGTCCGGCGCCCTGGTCCCAGCTGCGTCCCCAGGACGTGAGGGTGCACCGCACCCGCACCCGCTACCCCTCCCGGCGGCCCGCACCGCAACAGATGACGGACGCGACAGGTCAGTTGCTGGACACGCTGGCCGACGTCCCGGCGATCGTGCTGGGCCGGCGCAGCGACGTGCTGGCGTGAAACCGCCCGGGCCACGCGCTGTTCGCCGGCTACCTGGACGGTGCCGCGCCGACGCTGCCGACGCGGCGTCCCAACATGGCACGGCTGGTGTTCCTCGACGGTCATACCGACGAGAGAAGGAGGGAGCGGACCCGCACAACCCCCGGAACCGGGGCGCAGCCGCAGCGACACTCGATGGCCCCATCCCCCGATCACGAGGGACGAAAGGGGCGAATCGCTGAGCCCGTCAGCGACTCACCCGGCCCGACGAATCGAGGCCGACTCTGCATCTTCCCGCAACGTGCTGATCTCCCTTGTGGGAAACGGCGGCGCCTCGGGCCCGTTGGCGAGTCCGTCGAAGAATGCCTTGGCACGCGCCGCAACGGGGGCGTATCGCTGGATGACGGCCAGGGCCTCGTCACCGAGTCCTTGGAGGTTGTCGCCCACGACGTTCACGAGCTCCGAGAAGGTCAGCATCCAGTCGTAGTCCGCGTGGGCGCGGTGGAAGTCGCGTTCCTCATCGGTGAGGGTGAAGTCCCGGCTTAGCGCCTGTGAGTAGTTCTTGATGTAGAAGTGTGTTCCATCCGTCAGGATGTTGGCACGGTGTGTGTCAAAGTGCACGAGGCCGCGCGAACCCATGAACGCCACGCTGGCCTCCAGCGCCGCCGCAGCGGAGGTGACTGCACAGTCGAGCGTCGAGCTGCCTGCGGCCGCCTGTCGTCGCATCCAGTCTGCGAGCGTCAGGGGAACGTTTTCCAGGAACACTACGATGTCTGCCTGCCGCGGGTGCGCGGTGATCTCGGACCTCGGTAGGGCGGATATCGGCAGTACGCGTGTGTGGAAGGTGAGCGGGAAGCCATCGTGTTCCCCGTTGAGGACCCACGCGGTGGTCTGGTCATGCAGGGCCGACTCACGCCACGCACCGAGCCCGCCAGAGCCGATGCCGTAGTGGCTGTGGAGCGGCAGCCCCTGGAGATTCGCCGTTGAGCCGACGTTCTCCGGCAGTTGCTCCAGCTCGGTGAGCGGAATTCGCTTGATGAAGACGGTATGGCCGGCGAACTCGGTCAGCGACATCTTTCCGATGCGACCCAGCGGCTTCGCGGCGGTGACAAGCGCACACAGCTCGGCATCTGTGAATTGGGCAAGCGCCTGCGATACGGCTGCATGCACGGACATGCGCTCGCTCTGCCGCTGAAGCGTTTCAGTCATCACAAATCCGTGATCATACCCGCACTGCTCGGAATGAAGGAGTAACTGTCAAGACTTGTGGATCGAGACTCGCTGACGCATGCCCGGGTGCCCGGCAGGTGCGGGCGGGCTCCTGTGGGCCAGGCATTGACCTTGCCCCTGGGGTAAGCCCCAGCGTTTGGCCATGCGGATCTTCATGGATATCGAGCCGCTGCGGCATAAGGACTTCCGCAGACTGTGGCTCGCGGGTGCGATCACGACGTCGGGTGCTCAGTTCACGGCGGTGGCCGTGCCGATGCAGATCTACAGCCTGACCGGTTCATCTGCCGACGTCGGACTCGCGGGCCTTGTCGGCTTCGTTCCGATGGTCCTCGGATCGCTGTGGGGAGGAGCCGTGGCGGACACCGCCGACCGGCGTCTGGTGCTGCTGTGCACCAATTCCGGGATCGGGGTGGCCTCGCTGCTGCTGTGGTTCCAAGCCGCTGCCCACCTGCGTTCGGTGGCGCTACTGCTCGTCCTGGTGGGGCTGCAACAGGCCTGCTTCGGCGCGAACGCCGCCGCAGGCGGCGCAGTCGTCCCTCGCCTGGTACCCGCTGCCGTCCTGCCGGCGGCGAACACGCTGCAGTCGACGGCTTCCTGGTCAGCGGGAATCGCGGGCCCGCTGCTGGCCGGCGCGCTGCTGCCTGTTGTCGGGAGCCCCACGCTCTACTTGATCGATGCCGTGGCGCTCACAGCGACGCTCCTGGCCGTGTGGCACCTCCCGCCGCTGCCGCCTATAGGCTCCGGCGGACGCGGCCTTGGCAGGAACGGCGTGTTGGCCGGGCTCCGGCTGCTCACCATGGACAAGGTCCTGGTCGTTACCTACGTCGCCGACTTCTCAGCGCTCTTCCTCGGCCTGCCCTACGCGATGTATCCGCAGCTCGCCGCAGGACTGCGCGGCGCTGACGCCGTGGGCGTGCTGTATGCGGCGATCCCGGTCGGCAGCGTGCTGGCTGGACTGCTGTCCGGGACCTTCACCCGGGACCGTCGCTATGGTGCCGCGATCTGCGGCGCTGTCTGCTGCTGGGGCGGGGCCATCGCCGGGTTCGGCCTGGCCCGGTCCCTGGCAGCGGCTTCGGGCCTGCTTGTCCTGGCCGGCGCCGCGCTCACTGTGCTGAGCGCGTTCCGCAAGTCCGCACTTCAAACCGTCGTCACCGACGAGCTGCGAGGTCGTCTGCAAGGCGCCGACACGGTCATAGCCGCTGGCGGCCCCCGCCTTGCGGGCCTGGCCCACGGCGCAGCGGCCTCCGTGGTTGGTCCCATGTGGGCGGTCACGGGCGGGGGCCTGCTGGTGGTAGCAGTCATGCTGGCGCTGTATATGGCGGTCCCGGACTTCCGGCGCTTCGAACAGCCAAGTATTGGGTGACATGTGATCAGGCCGCCGTAGATTCGGCGCGCTCGATCAAGACGCCGTTCTTGAATCTGGCGCCGGAGCGGACGAGAGCGACGAGGTGGGCGCCGGTGATTGCGCGCCAGCGAGCCTGGGCGGACTCGACGAGCTTGAACACCATGGTCAGGGCTGCGGCCGGGCTGCCCGCGCCGCGGGTGACTTCAGCTACTACCCGCACCTGCTCGCCTGGGAGCTGTCCCGCCTGCCCCCAAGCACCGCACTGTGCCGGTCATCCTGCTCGACACCTTCGAAGACGCCGGCGACCGCACCAACCGCGACCTGGAACGCCTCCTCCAGCGCTTGGTATGGACGATGCCCAACGCACTGTCCGTCATCACCGGCCGAGGCCGCCTGCTGTGGGCCGACCCGGCACTGGCCCACGAACACCGCCTGGAGCTCGACTGGCTGACCGACGCGGCCTGGGCCAACGTCTCCGACTCGATCTGGGAGCCCCTCGCCCCGCCCGCCGCTGCCGAGCAGCCGGTCCCGGACTCGCCGCGCATCCCCGCCGAGGCCCTGGCCGAGACCCTCAGCGCGCTCGCCCGCCGCCAGCACGAGCACCGCGACCGCACCGTCGGGCGCCTGGGCGCCGTCCTCGACAGCCGCCTGCTGCCCGACGACCTCACCGACCTCGCCCTCTACTACCGGGCCAAGGCCCAGCGCGACCTCGGCCGCAGCGCCGACTCCCGCCAGGGCATGGCCAAGGTCGCCGCAGGCACACCCGCCTCGCCCCGGCCGCCCGCCGTGGCCTCGCGCACCTGGCCCGCCTCGCCGGGGACTTCCCCACCGCGCTGGCCACCGCCCAGTCCCTGGGCTGGGAGGGCCGCCACCAGCGGGTGCCGGGCGACCTGTGGTGGCCTCAGGCGGAGATGGACCAGAGCCGCACCGCACCCGGTGCCGGACGACCTCGGCAGGGAAGTCCGCCGGGGGCCCTGGAGGTCGTCACCGAGGCCCTCGCGGTCGCCCGCACCGCGGGCAACCCGGTCAGCGAGGCCACGGCACTGACCGACTCGGGCCGGTGCCTGACCGCGCTGAGCCGCCCGACGGAGGCGAGTACGGCCCTGACCGAGGCGATCAGCATCTGGACCCGTCTCGGACACCCACGTCTGACGGAGGCCGAGGCGCTGCTGGAGGAGTTGGCCGCGCGGTGAGCAGTCCACCGGGCAGGCGGCGGTAGCGGGGGCCCATGACGTCCGAGCCCACCCCCTGACCGCCTTCGAGGCTTGCACTTCGGAGCGCCGGGCCGCGGCGGCTCCCCCGCTGCGACGTCGCAACCGCTCCTGCCGACCTCATCCCCCACTCGGCGGCCGTGATCGCAGGTGCGGGGCAGCCAGGGAGGCGCGCCACGAGCACCCGGCGGATTTCGGGGGCGCACCCTCGATGTGCAGCAGGCTGATCCCGGACGGCAGCTCGTGTCTGCCCGCTTCTGCCGTCCTGCTCTTCCAACACCAGGAACATTACATAGCCCGCCAGACAATATCTTCTCTCACCAGCACAGATTTCCGCATTCACACAGAAAGGCTTATCGCGGCACTACTGAACTTGATCGGGTGATGTCGGGCTGTTCGTCGGACAGCGTGCGGGTGGTTTCGGTAGTCGTGGTGGGTGAGATATCCGCAGGGCGGTGGCTTGACCGACGCCGAGAGGGCCGGGCGAGAGCAGGTCCGGCTCCAAGCCGTGACTGGCTTCGAGGCTGGCGAGAAGAACCGGGAGATCGCTGCCTCGTTGCGGGTCTCGGAGCGGTCGGTGGAGCGCTGGCAGCGCCAGTGGCGCGAGGAGGGCCTGGCCGGGGTGGCGTCGAAGGGATCGCCTGGCCGGCCCCGACTGTCGGACAAGCAGATAGCTCGGCTGGAGCGGGAGTTGGAGCGCGGTCCGCTGGCCCACGGGTGGGCCGACCAGCGGTGGACATTGGCCCGGGTGAAGACGATGATCGGCCGCCTGTTCCACGTCTCCTACACCGTCGAGGGCACCTGGCGGCTGCTGCGGCGGCGCGGCTGGTCGTGGCACAGCCCGCCCGGCGCGCGATCGAGCGCGACGACGACGCGGTGGAGCTGTGGAGGCGGGAGGTCTCGCCGCGGCCGCTCCACCTACTACTCATGGCTCGCCGCGCGGCCGGCCGTCGTCGAACGCCAGCGCGCCGAGGACGAGTTGGCCGGGGAGATTCGCGAGATCCAGCCGCCTCCCGGGGCGCCTACGGCGCTCCTCGCGTGCAGGCCGAGCTACGGCGCAGAGGCCACGGCATCAAGCGGAAGAGGGTCGAACGGATCATGCGCGCGCGACATCCGCGGGATCACCCGCCGTCGGCGCCGCCACCTGACGAAGCAGGACACGAAGGCCGCCCCGGCTCCGGACCTGGTCGGCCGCGACTTCACCGCCGCCAGGCCCGGCACGAAGCTACGCCGCCACCGCTGCAGTGGGTGCCGGACCGGCAGCCCAGGTCTGGGGCAACTTCTACCCGACCCACTGACGCGCGACGCCAGCTCGTGCCCCTCGATGCGAGCGGCGCACTGCCAGGGCGCTCCGATCGGCGAACAGGGAGGCGGCCCGGCCTCGCGACGGCGCCCGACGAGGATTTTCTGGGAATTCCACGATCGGCGGCAACCTTTCGCCGTGCGGCGGCCACTGAAGAGCGTCATGGCGTACCCGCACCGGCTGATACGGCCGGTGCGCCCCGCCGTAGCGCATTTGGAAGGACTGACCAGGTGTCACCTGATCGCCAGCACCGTGGAGACCGCCACGGCGGCTCATCCGCAGCCCCAGCCGCTGTCCCCACCCGCCACCGCCGATCCCGTGCGGCACGGCGCGCCTTCGTCGCCGGCGGGGCGCTGGCCCTGGTCGGCGCCGTCGCGGCCATCCCCCTCTACGCCAGCGCGAGCGTCCACGGCGAGAAGTTCGTGGTGGCGGCGGACGGCTCCGGGCAGGACCGGACGGTGCAGGCCGCCATCGACGCGGCGCCGGCGGACGGGGTATCGCGCACGATCGTGATCAAGAAGGGGACGTACCACGAGGTGGTGAACGTCCCGGCGGGCAAGACCCATCTCAGGATCAGGGGCGCCACCGGCAACCCGGACGACGTGGTCATCACCTTCGGCAATGCCAGCGGCACGCCCAAGCCGGGCAGTGGCACGTACGGGACCGCAGGCAGCGCCACCGCGACGTTCTCGGCGAACGACCTCTCCGTGGAAGGCGTGACGATCAGCAACTCGTTCGACGCCGCCGCCAGCCCCTCCATCAAGGAGGCGCAGGCGGTCGCGGTGAACGCCCAGGCAGACCGCCAGGTCTTCCAGAACGACCGCTTCCTCGGCCACCAGGACACCGTGCTGGCCTGGTCGCCGGAGGCGACCGCGCAGAACCGGCAGTACTTCTTCGACGACTTCATCTCCGGCGCCGTCGACTTCATGTTCGGCAACGCGACCGCGGTGTTCGACCACGACAACATCCAGGCGGTCGACAACGGCGCGGCGGCCGGAGGCGTCAACGGCTTCCTCACCGCGGCCAACACCGACTCGGCCAAGAAGTACGGCTTCCTGATCACCAACAGCACCGTCTCAAGCAACGGCCAGGCGAACACCTTCTACCTCGGTCGGCCCTGGCACCCGACCGGCACGTCCGTCGCCCAGGTGGTGGTACGCGACACCGTGCTGCCTGCCGCGATCCACGCGGACCAGCCCTGGACCGACATGTCCGGGTTCCCTTGGACCTCCGCCCGCTTCTTCGAGTACCACAACAGCGGGCCCGGCGCGGTCGCCGACAAGAACGCACCTCAGCTGAGCGACGCGCAGGCGAGCGACTACACCGCGCAGAAGTACCTCGCGGGCACCGACGGCTGGAACCCGGTGGGCGGCATCAAGGCCGGCGGCGGCTCAGGCGGCGGCAACGGTACCGGTGGCAGCACAGGCGGCGGCAGTACGGCCGGTCTGGCGTCCGGTGACAGCCGGACCGTCACCCAGCCGACTCTCCCCACGGTCTGCGCGACCGTCCCCTCCACGCTGGCCATGCCCGACCGGATCGCCGCCACCGCGCAGGAGACCGCCCCGCCGGACACCTCCCGGATCCAGCACGCGCTCGACGGCTGCGTACAGACCGGCACCGGCTCAGTGGCCGTCAAGCTCACCTCCAGCGGCGCGGACACGGCCTTCCTGACCGGACCGCTCACCATCGGCCACGGCGTGGTCCTGCTGCTCGACAGCGACACCACGCTCTACGGCTCCCGCAACCCCGCCGACTTCCAGATCAGCGGCCAGTCCCAGTGCGGCACCGTCGCCGCCGCCGGCCGCGGCTGCCGGCCGCTGATCTCGGTCGCCGGAGCAGACGCTGGCATCGAGGCCCTCCGCAGCCCTTCGGGCAGCCAGGGCCGGATCGACGGCCGCGGAGACCTCACCATGCTGGGCGGCTCGACCACCTGGTGGGGCCTGGCGCACCAGGCACAGGTGAGCGGCGGCAACCAGAACAACCCTCGGCTGATCCAGGCCGTGAACTCCGACAACTTCACCCTCTACGACGTCGACCTGCTGAACTCCCCCAACTTCCACGTCGTCTACCAGGGCGGCAACGGCTTCACCGCGTGGGGCGTGCGGATCAAGACCCCGGCCGACGCCCGCAACACCGACGGCATCGACCCGGCCGGCTCGACCAACGTCACCATCAACGACTCCTACATCCAGACCGGTGACGACGGCGTCGCGATCAAGGGCGGCAGCGCAGCGAGCAACATGACGATCGAGAACAGCCACTTCTACGGCACCCACGGCATCTCCATCGGCAGCGAGACCAACGGGGGCGTCAGCAACATCCTTTTCCGCGACAACACCCTGACCGGAACCGACAGCTCGGGGATCGTCAGCGCCAGTAGCGCCGGCATCCGAATCAAGAGCTCGGCCGCGAACGGCGGAAAGGTCTCCGACGTCACCTACCTCAACACCTGCCTGGACGCGGTGCGCGCGCCGCTCGTCTTCGACACCCACTACTCCGGCGGGAGCGGCTCCTCGATCCCGCAGTTCACCGGCATCGTGGTGGACGGGGTCAAGTCGGCCGACTCCCCCTCCGGCGCCAACTCGGTGTTCCAGGGGTACAGCGCCGTACTGCCCCTCGGACTGACCCTCAAGAACGTCCAACTCGACGCGGCCAAAAACACCGCTCAGTACGCGCACATCAGCACCGCGAACACCAACCTCGCGCTCTCCGGCACCGGCGTCACGGTCACCCCGACCGCCACCGACAGCGCCGCACTGAGCTGCTCCTTCCCGGCCTACCCGGCCCTGTGACAGCCGCCGCTGGACGCTGAGCCGGTCCGGCAACGGTCGGCCGTGGCCCAAGTGGGCCGCGGCCGACTCCGGCTCAGCCGACGCCCGGCATCCAACCCGGAACACCTGCCCGGCGGCGGGTCGCCGATCTCAGCGCGATGCGCGAGGTCTACCGCTACGAGTACCGCCCAGCCACCTCGGCGCCCTCCCCGGCACCTCAACACCCATGACGCAGTCCATCCGACCTGTCCTTCGAGGGGCGGCGGCTGTTCAGTGAGATGTTCGGGACCTTCCTGCTCGTCCTGGCCGGGGCGGGTGCCGGGGTCCTGGAAGCGGCCACCCGAGGCGGGATCGGCCGCGGCGCCGAAGTCACGGCACCCGGCCTGACCGTGCTCGCGGTCATCCTGTTCATGGGCGCCGTCTCCGGAGCCCACCTGAACCCGGTGGTGAGCATCGCCTTCGCCCTGCGCGGCGACTTCGCCTGGCGCCGCGTCCCTGGCTACGTCGCCGCCCAGGTCGTCGGCGCCCTGCTGGCCAGCGTCGTCCTGCGCGCCACCTTCGGCGATGTGGCCCACCTGGGAGCGACCCTCCCGGGGCCCGGCTTCTCCGCGGCCCAGGCGTTCGCCGTCGAAGCCGTCCTCACGCTTGGACTCGTCAGCACGATTCTGGGCACGGCCTCCAGCGCGCAGAACATCGGGTCGCTGTCCGCGGTGGGCGTCGGCGCCTACATCGTGACGGCCGGTTTGTGGGCCGGCCCCGTCAGCGGTGCGTCCATGAATCGCGCCCGCTCCCTGGGGCCCGCGCTCGTCAGCCCGGACCTGGACGACCTGTGGATCTACCTCACCGCGCCGCTGCTAGGAACACTCCTCGCCGTCGCCGCCGCCCACATCCTGCGCGGACCAGGCGGCCCGAGCGGATCCCGCGCCGCCCAAGGCACGCTGAGCCCTCCCACCACCAGACACAACTGAGCCCCGGCCGCTGGCGGGGCCGTGCACAACCGATCGCCCCAAATCGCCGCGGGTGTCCCCGAAGGCGGCGAGGGCGAGTGAGGTGAGATGGCAAGAACGGGGCCACGCCGTGGACCGGGATAGCTCGGCGCGGATGGCCGAGCCGGTCTGCGGCTGGTGCCCGGAGAGTGGCCGCTGATCGGCCTGGGAGAATCGTGCGATGACCACCCCGACCGAGATCTCCCGCCACGCCCTGCTCCGTCGTGGGTTCGCCCTGGAGTACGCCACACTCGGCTGGAACGTGATCGGCATTGTCGTGCTGGTCATTGTCGCCGTCTCGGCCCGCCCCGTGCTACCTCGGCCAGCGTCTTACCGGTCTCGGCGACGATCCGCACAGCCCCCTCACGGAACTCCGCGTCGAACTTCCGCCTCTTCTCCGCCATGACTCCCAACTTCCCCTCCAGTCATGGTCTCTACGCTACGAGGGGAGGCACATGGGTGCTCCAGTTCGGTGATGAGCTGGCGGAACTCCAGACTCGCTGGCGCATCGGGCGGCCGGGTGCGCCGGCCGCGTCGTGGCGATCGAGGCGATCGAGGCGATCTGGGACGGTGACACCGTCCATGACTGGTTCGTGCAACTGCTGGCCATCACCGCCGACCCGGCGGGAGAGGCTCAGATGGCCACCGTCTACCGGTCAACGGCCAAGCGGTACCTCGGCGAGGACGAGGATTACCACTCGCGCCACCCGGCAGCGCCCTGGCCGCCCACCTCTCGGTTCCCTTCCACTTCGCCAGCCCGAACACCCCGGACGACGAGGCCCCCCGCTGGCAGTCCTGAGCGACGACAAGGCCGCTTCGCTTCAGGTACCCCGTCGAACGGGGTGTGGCCTGGGTGGCTAGCTCGCGAGAGAGGGCCTTCGGCCTACGGGCCCATAACCTACGGCGTGGAGGGGTCGTGCGGTTGACCGCACTCGTCGTCCAGCAGATGCAGTCGCCGAAGGTTCTGGAGCGCAGCGACCGGGAACGGGAACCGAATCCACCTGGCCTCGTAGCCAGCCTCGCCGTGCTCCTGCAGCACCTCCTGAGCGGCTTCGATCACGGCGTGTACCAGCGTGCTTCGAGGCTGGGTCGAACGCCACGAGAGGGTGCCGTCGGTGTCGGGGGCGGCGAAGCTCGCGGACATGTCGGGGAACCTGTAGATCGAGACGCCCACGCCTGTGGCGACGCCACGAAGCACCCACCTGATTTCGACGGGTTCAAGGTCGAAGGAGAACCGTTGGACTGGGTCCAGACGGTACATGCCTTCCAGCCCGTTGAGCAGATCGGTCAAGGCATCGGTGCAGTAGCTGACCACGTACTTCGCTTCGGCAGATGCGTCGGCGATTCGGCATGTTGCCCAACCACTACCGCTGAGCTGCCAATCGAACTCGATCTGACCTGTCATCCCCGCCCCCTTGACTGATCTTGCCCAGACGGTATCGCGGTGAGGGCTGCTGTCGGTGATCGGCTGCTCGTGTTGCCGGTGCTGTTCCATCTCCTGTGGCCGGGCGTCCTGGCGGCGGATCTGGAGTCCGAACTGCTCGGCACGAAGAGCCTGGTCTGGGTCGAGGGATGGCAGGGATGGGCGGGTTGAGGCGTCCGGTTCAGGTCACGGTCGGGGGCCGGGGCCGATTCGACGGCCAGGTGCACGGGGTGCTCGCGGTGTCGGCGCTGGAGGTGACGCTGGTGGTGACGCTGTCCGAGGACGACGGTCCGTATCGGGTCGTCCCGGTGCTGGAGCTGTTCGCGGCCGTTTCGCCGTACAAGGACAGTCCCTGAGCGGCGCCGCGGATCGTCGTGGTGGCGGTCCTCAGCAGCGGTGCGGGGACACCGGTGTTCTCGGAGCGTATGCCGTGCCGGGGGGGACGTGGGGGCTCCCTTCCGGCCGGGAAAGGTGTCTGTACACGAGCCTGTCCCAGGCCGGTGGCCTCGTCCAACTGCGGATGCCTTCTCAGTCCTCCTCCTCTCATTCCCTCTCCGCAGTCTCCGCCGCCCCTGGCTGCGGCGGCCGGCCGCCCTCGTGCTGGTAGCGCACGGCCGGGTCGGCCCGCAGGTCCTGGCGCCACAGGGAGCTGATCGCCTCATTGACCCTGAACTCCTCGGCGGCGTCGGCCGGCAGGGGCAGGTGCAGGGCGGGGTACAGCTCGAAGCGGTGCAGGTCGAAGGCCGCGATGACACACTCCCCGTAGGCGACGGCGGCGTGCACGGTGGCGACGTAGGCGAACCAGGCCACGGCCGCGAGCGCCGGGGCGAGCAGCAACCACCAGCCGGAGTCCCGGAGCAGCCAGATCGTCAGCGGGACGCAGAGGGCGGCGGTGACGCTCAGGCGGGCGGCGGCGTCCATGCTGGTGCGGCGATCGGCGACCGCCGCCCGCACCCGCTCGCCGAGCAGCGGCTCCAGCCGGGGCCAGACCACCACCGCGTCGAAGCCGTAGATCCGGCCGGCCCGGGCCTCGGCGGCGCTCAGCACGTTGCCGAGACCGGTGGGCCGGACGAAGTGGTCCTCGACCGGAAAGCGGGTGCGCTGCCAGTTGCCGTGCTGCCCGAGGAGCTGGATCTCGGCGGGAGACGGCTCCTCGGGACCGATCTCGGTCACGATGACCCCACGCCGCTTCAGCTGCCACGCTCGGCAGGGGACGGCCAGCCACCCCAGCCCCTTGGGCCAGTAGCCCTCCAGCCAACGGACCAGCGGCAGTTGCAGCGGCATGGTGACCAGGGCGACCAGCGAGACCACCAGCAGGAGCAGCAGGATCTCACCCGTCCGCAGCTGGGCCGCGGTCTGCCAGGCCCGCTGCCAGTGCACCGGGCCCGGGGCCCCTGCCCACAGGAGCGTGAGCACGAAGACGGTGGCCGCCGTGGTCGGCAGCGTGGAGACCAGGAAGAGCCGACCGGAGAGCGAGGATGCGGCGGGCTTGGCCAACGCCCCCAGATTCATGCTCTCTCCGCCTCTCCCGCACGGGCGCCGGTCACTGGTCGATCCGGAGGGTGCGGCCGTGCGTCTTCTCCTTGCGACAGACCGGCGGCAGGCCGTCGAGCAGGAACACCGCGGCCTGGGTGACAGGGTCGGGGCACACCGGGCAGCGGAAGTACAGCAGGCTGTAGTGAGCCTGGCCCGGCAGGCCCATCATGCCGGAGTCCCCGGCGGGGGCCGAGCGGGAGCCCGGGTCGGCCCCCGGGAGGACCGACGGGTACACGACCCCGAGGTCGGTCGATCCCGACGCCAGGACGACGCGGCCCAGTTCGGGCCGCTGTGCGAACAACCGGTCCAGCTCGTCGCGTAGCTCGAGGCGTGCCGGTGGCTCCTCGGGGTCGATCAGGTAGCGGGCGTCCTGCTCTGCGACAGGATCCGTTGATAGCAACTTACGGTAGCGGTAACGCAGTTCGTCCGGCTGCACGGTGCTGCTCCTCGGGTGGCCGGCCCTCACGGGCCGATGTGCTGGTAGGAGGCCCAGAGGTCGGGCCGGTCGGGAGTGCGGGCGCGCGCCGCGCGGACGGCGGCGTCCAGGGCGTGGGCCGGGCTGTACTCGGCGGCCGCCAGCAGCTCCCGGTAGAAGGCGAGGGCGATCCGGCCGGCCTCGTCGTCACGGACCGGCCACAGGGTGCCGATGACGTCGCGGTAGCCGGCGAGGTGCAGCGTCCCGGCCATGTGGAGCGATTCGTCCAGCAGCCTCGTCGCGCCCAATGCCGTGCCGCAGCCAGACAAATAGGCCAGCTCGGCGCCCGGCAGGTCCAGGCTGCCCACGGTCGACGGTGACAGCAGGGTGCCGTCCCCGAGCAGCAGACCGCTCTGCCGGGCCGGGTCCCGACTCCCAACCGCCGTCCGGGCGTGCCCGGCGAAGTGCAGCCAGGGGTGTTCCGCCATCCCCGCCACCAGGCCCGCCCAGTCGGCCCGGTCACCGGAGATCAGCCGCCCGGCACGGACCTCGTCCAGGACGTCTTCGGCCTCGTCCACGACCCGCGCCAGGTAGCCGGGTTGCCCGGCCTGGCCCGACGCCGCGACGGCGAGCACGCTCGGCGGGGAGGCTGGGGCCGGGCGGCGCCGGGCATGGTGCAGCGAGCGCAGGGTCGGCGCGCACGAGGAGACCACGCGCTCCAGCACGCTGTCTCCGGTGACGGGTTGCGCACCGGCGAACCGGCCGGCCGCGTGCAGCGGCAGGAAGACGGCCGCGCCGGAGGGCACCCACCAGAGTCGGGACCGTTCGGCCGGTGAGGCGGGTGGGCCGTGGTGGCCGAGCGCGTGCAGGACCGGCTCGGCGAGCTTGTGCCAGAGCTCGGTGAGCAGCTCCCGCACCTCGCCGGCGGCCCGATCGCGGTCCGTCCCGGGGCGGTTGAGCATGGTCATCGCGTCGACCAGTCGGAGCAGCCACGCCCTGGCCTGCTCGAAGCTCAGCAGCGGCAGCGGTACGACGTCGATGCCCTTCGGCGCAACCAGCACGGCGTGCGAGCGCCGGTCATGCAGACTGATGGCCACCAGGGTGCCGCGATCGGCGAGTCGGCGCAGGTGGGCAGGGGTGGGCGGCAGCAGGAAGTCCTCGTACCCGGGCAGTGCGCGCACCGCGGCCAGCTGCGCCTCCCAGGCGGCGGCCGCCCGGTGATGCCGCTCGACCGCGCCCGCTTCCGTGGGCAGGCTCGGCCTGTCCTCCTCGTTCTTCGGTCTACCTTCCTGCGCGCGGTCCAGCGCGGCCCTGGCATCCTCGAATCCGCTTGCGGCGTCCGGGAATTCGCGTCGGAGGCTGCCGAGGTCGGGTATCGCGTCGAGTCGGACGGCCGACAACAGACCGCGGGCCGACTCCCACCGGGCCAGCGCCTGACCGGCGGGCTCCCCGGCCATCAGGGCCGCTGCCAGGGAGGCGTCGGCGAGCCCGGCGGCGTACCTGGCCGTCAGCCGTTCGCGGTCCTCAGGGCCGAGCCGGGCCGACACCAGCGCGCTCTCCACCCGCACGGCCGCGGCGAGCGCCGGCGCGAGGGCCGGCCAGTCATCCAGCTCGGCAGCGGCCCGGGCGAGCGGCCTGACGACGCGGATCAGCGCCAGCGGGGAGACTCCCTGGGAGGTACGGAGCCGGCGTGCGGCGTCCAGGGCGATGGCCCAGGCCGCGGCCCTCTCCTCCCCGCACGAGCGGATCGCCCGCTCGGCCGCCACCCCTGCGGTCCGCTCCAGTACCGTGCCGCCAGCCGGGCCGAGCAGGTAGGCCGGCAGGCCGCTGCGAGCGCCGTCCCGGCCCGGCCCGACCGGTTGGGCGGCATCGCCCGTCCCGTCCCGACCCACGAGCGCGAGCAGGTCCGCGAGGTCCTCGCCGGTGTCCGGACTACCCCGCTCGATGGCGTCGGCCGCGGCGCGCCACTGCTCCACCTTCGCCCGCCGTTCTGCGGCCATCTCCAGGACGACGGGGTCGTCACTGATGCGGACCGCCTCCTCCACCCGCGCCAGGTAGTCCGTCGCGGCCGCGCGCATCACCTGCGGCTGCCTGTCGTCGATCGCCTGCAGGTACCGGACGCTGACGGCGCTCATGGCCTCGTGCAGGACGGACACCGCGAGGTTCATCCGGTTCATCCGGTCGTCGAGAGGAGTGGCGCCCGCACTGGCCGGCAGCGGTGCGGGCGGGCTCGCCATGTGCATCGCCTCCCGCCGGGCGTCCTCGTCGCCGGTGAACTGGTACCGGGCTTCGAGGATCTCCTTGAGACCCGCGTGGGCCTTGAGGAGGGCCGCCGCGCGCACCGCCGCGTCGTCGGGCTCCTCGACGGCGCCGGGAGGTGCGCTCTCCGTGAGCACGGCCCGGTACACCTCGGCGGGTTCGTCGAGCGCCGCCGGCTCGCCCCGGCGCCGCGCCCGGATCACCTGGGCGGCGCCGAGCTGCTGCCCCGCCTGCGCGCGCAGCGGGCTCCCGTGCGGCGCGATCCGGTACGCCTCCGCGGCGATCCTGATCAGCTCACCGAGCAGGCCCTCGTCGTCGTTCCACTGGGCGAGGGCCTCCAGGATGGACGCGAGCCTGCTCCATACCGCCGCCTCCTGCCGGGGCGACCCGCGGTGCTGCGCAGCGTTGAGCCCTCCGTAATGCAACAGTTCGGCCCACAGCGCCCGGTCCGTCGGATCGGTCCGTAGCAGGCCGAACAGTGCGTTCTGATGGGTGTCGAGCAGGAGGTGGCGGTCCGGGTCGTCGTCGACCAGCAGGCGGAGGGCTCGGCGGCCGATCTCCACGGCGCGCAGCGCGTCCGCCGCGGGCGGTGGGCGCAGCGGCCCCGACTCCAACAGCCGCATGGTGAGGTGCAGCTGGAGCGCGGTGAGGTACTGGCTCTCGAACGGGTGCCCGGCCGGGAGCGCGGCGGAAGCCTCCTCCAGCAGCGCCAACGCCGGCCCGCTGGACAGACCACCGGCGGCGATCGTCACTGCGCCCATGGCAGCCGCCGCCTGGACCTGCGCCACCGGTCTGAGCCAGTGCCCCACAGGGAGCAACGAGACGGCCCGCTCGGCGAGTTCGATCACCGCGGACGGGTCCTTCGGCGTCCTCCGACTCATGTTCCGGGACTGCGCGTGGGCGATGACGGCCTGGAGTTCGGCCGGGGAGCCCGTCCAGCCCAGGCCGCCCCGGATGAACTCCGCTGCCCGCAGCAGCGCCTGCTCGCCCTCCCCGGCCAGCGCGCCGAACCCCTCCGGCGTGAACCGCTCGCGCCCGGCCGAGCACAGCGGCTCCGGCAGCAACACCGGAGCGCAGCGCGAGGTCACCTCCAGCCAGACCGCCGCGAACCGCAGCTCCGCCGCCTCCCCGCCGCACAGGCCCCGACACCAGGCGAGCAGCCCCAGCAGCTGCACGTTGAGCGGGCCGCTCATCCGCCCGGCCTGGCTGTCGGCCAGCAGTGCGGAGCGGGCGTCTTCCATCGGCTCCCCGAAGAGCGCCTCCCGCCGCACGTCCGCCACGTACGCCACGTCCCGCCCGGCGAAACCGAGCAGGCGCCGCACGAACTCCCGCTGCGGCTCCGGGAGATCCTCACCGAACCATTGCCCCGCCATGCTCATATGATGAGCCATCAGCTTCCGGCCCACCTCGGATTCCGGCTAACCGCACAGCACTACTATTCGTACGCTTCCGGGGTGATCGCGGTATGTGGGGGCCGTTCGGCGACCGAAGCCTTGCCACAGATGGAACCGGTCGGCGACCTGCACGGGGTTCGGCGCACCGCGCCGGGCGCCCTCCCATGGTGGAGTCGGTGTTGGAACTGTCCGAATGCCTTCCCGTGAGCCGGCGTTGAACGGCGTTCAGAGGTGACAGACCGCAACCGGAGCGACGACGTCGGCCGTGGTGCGGATCGTCGGAACGCTCATGGTTCCGGCCCCGGTCATGAGGGACCCCGCTCTTCTGCCTGACGGCCCCGTTCGTCACACTGAACCGTGCCTCGAACAGCCACCGTCACCTCGTCCCGGCAGGTCCGCCGCCTCACCACGATCGCGTTCTTCGGTCCGCCGGTGATCGTCGGGCTGTCGTTGCTGGCCGCCAATCCGGACTGGAGCGGGCTCGGGCTGGTGCTCGGGACCCTCGCTCTGATCGCTACTCTCCTGCTGATGATGACCGCCGCGCCGAGCGGGTGGCTGCTCGTCGGCGGGGTGATCCTGGGGATCGCCGCGCTGTCCGTGCCGGGGCCGCTGCTGCAGGCAGAGGTGATGGCGCACCAGGGGCAGCGGGTGCAGGTCCGGGTCACCTCGGTGAAGAGGTACCAGGGCAAGCACGGGCCGCAGTACACCTGCCTGCTGGAGCGGGTGGACGGCAAGCCGCTCAAGCACGCCGAGCTGGGCAACGACTCCTGCGACGGGCCGGCGGAAGTCGGGCAGAGCCAGGACGTGCTCATCGACCCGCACGGCTGGACGGCGCCGGAACCGACCGATACGGACTACAGCGGGATCGACATCGCCGCCTGGTCCCTGCCGGTGGTTCTGGGGCTCTTCGAGCTGCTGGTCCGGCGGTCCCGGCGGGCCGGGCTGCGCCGGGTCGGGGGCCGCTGATGGCGCGCGGGTCCCGCAGGAACGTGGCCTGGCCTGCGCACGTGGTGCGGCGGCACGCCCGGACAGCCGCGCTCGCCCCCCTGCCGATGGCGGGCATCGGCGTGCTCGCCACCCTTCAAAGAGCCCCATCAGAGCACGCGGCCCGGCCCTGCCACAACACCTCGCCGTCACTGTCCGTTGACAGGGAAGTTAGCGTTCTGTTCGCGTTGGCCTGCGGCGACTGGATTGGTTGGCAAACGATCAGGCCAGAGGGGTGGCTCTCCGTCACATAGGGAGCGAGAACAGCCGTACGGGCCCGGCGGGCCAATGGGCGTCGTCGCGTAGGGGCATCGTCATGGTCCGCAGCGGCATCGTCACCAGGCGGTCTTCAGGCTGTTCGACGAGTACGTGGGTGTCGAGCGGGTGCCATCCGAGGTGCTGGTAGAGCGACACGAGGGGAGGTCGGCAGAACAGGAGTGCGTGCTGAGGACCCATCGTGCGGGCGTGCTCCAGGGCAGCCGTGACGACGAGCCCAGCCAGACCCTGACCTTGCATGCCGGGTGACACGGCCACCCCGCCGACGCCCACCACCTCTGTCTTGGTGTCGCCGATCGCAACAGGCAGTCGTAGCAGGCCAGTGTGTGCCACGAGCCGGTCTTCGTGTCTGATGCCGAAGTGTTCCTCTTTCGGCAACCAGGTCAGACCGGCCGAGGCGACGCCGAAGGGATCATCGCCGTTGCCGAGGATCTCCTCCTGGTCCGCCTTCGTGTACTGGAGGAGCCGCACCGCAGTGGGTGTCGCAGAGGACCAGTTCTCATCAGACATTCCCACATGATGATCTCTCCGCCGAGCACTGGCCAAGCCGTTTCTCGGCCGACACTGGGCGCTGTCGCTCCCGATCGGCAGTACGTCCCCTCGTACGACTGGGTTCGCTGTCAAACGCCTCGCTTGGATGACAACGGACAGTCGCCCTGGTTGTAGTCGTGGTCCGCGCGCACGAAGGTGCCGTCGTCGACGTAGGCATCGCGGTCGTCCCGGCAGGAGGCGCAGTGGCACTGCGCGCTCCAGGTGAGCCGGGCGGCCGGAGTCGGCTCTCGGATGCCGGGCCCGAGGCTCCACGGACGGACCGGACGTCACGGCCGGAGCGGCGGGGGTGGGTTCCGATACGAGGTCGGTTCCCATGCGCACGTGTGGTTGGGGAGCCCGGGCCGATGTCCGGCCCACAGCGCATATCGCGGCGTACCGGAAAACGCATACACCGCCGCAACACCGCAGCCGTTTGAATGTGTCCCATGGACCACATCACCTCGCTTCCGACACAGTCGGTCCGTCGCGCGCACCGGACCGTGCTCGGCGGCCTGGCGCTGCTCGCCGCGGCGTTCGTCGGCTTCTACGCGCAGCGGCCGCTCGGCCACCACGGCAACCGGCTGCACTCCTACCTCGACACGATCAACGGGGTCGTCTTCCTCACCGTGCTCGCGCTGCCCCTGGCGGCGCTGACCATGCGGCTGCTGACCCGCCGTCGTGCCCACGCCGGCACCGCGCCGGCGTGGGCACGACGCGCCTCGCTGGCGGAGGTCGGCATCGTCTACGGGACTCTGCCGTGGGTGTGGATGACCATGCTGCCGGGCGCCCAGGCCGGCCCGAACGCTCCGACACGGGTGAGTCTGGTACCGCTACGGGACCTGATCGCGACCGTCGAGGCAGGCCCCGGGTCCGCGATCGTCCAGGTCGGCGGGAATCTGCTGGTCTTCGCGGCGCTGGGATTCTTCGGCCCAGTACGGTTCGCGGCGCTGGCCTCGGTACAGCGGGTCGCAGCGCTCGCGGCAGCCTGCTCGACGGCAATCGAGGTCCTGCAGTACGTACTCCAGCTGGACCGCGTGTCCTCGGTGGACGACGTACTGGTCAACACCGCGGGCGCAGCGCTGGCCGCACTGGCCTCCCGACGCTGGTGGCGCGGCACCACCTCTGAACCGGGGCCTGCGGCTGGCAGGGCGTGAGCAACGGACCGGACCCGGCGCACCATGCGCTCGGACGGCTCCTCGTCCGCGAGGGCGGGGTCGTTGTCGCGGACCTTGGTGGCCGATCCGGCCGCGCCCGCCTCGGCCACCGTGGCGCTCATGTCGATCGACGAGGGCGTCCCAGGACAGCGGCATGCCCTGGGACGCGAGCAAGGCCAACAACAGCACCACCGTGGCCCTCGGCCGCCAGCCTGCCGGGGCGGTCCCCGGCCGCAGGGCCCGCGACACGGCCCCGCGACACGGCCCGATCGACCTCCGCGGAGCCGTTTCAGCGCTCGGCGCTCGGCGCTCCGCGCTCGGGTCTCAGGGTGAGGGAACGAGTGGAGCCAACGCGCCGGGCCGCACAGCACCTGCGGCGGCCGAACCGTTCAGCAGTTCGGCCAGGTCGTGAGGGTGCGCCTGCTCGGTGGTCGCCGTCGCTGCGGTGATCCGGTCCAGCCGGAAGCCCCGGCCGGCCTGCCGGGTGCGGCACCAGGCGATGAGGTACCACCGACCGCCGGCGGTGAGCAGCCCGGCCGGTTCCACCCATCGGTCGCTCTCGCGTCCCCCCGCGTCCTGGTAGGACAGCCGCAGTACCGTGCGGTTGGCCAACGCCCGTTCCACTTCGGCCCGGACCGCGGAGTCGGTGCGGGCCGGTAGTGCGACGATCCGCGCGGCGAAGTCCTGGGCGGCCGCCAGGGCGGGACCGGTCACCGAGGCAGCGATCTTCTGGGACGCCGCGCGGGCCGCGCGTCCGTAGGGGGTGGAGGCGTCGACCAGGGCGAGTGCGGCGACCAGGGCGGACGCCTCCTCGGCGGTGAAGTGGATCGGGGGCAGGGTCATCGCCGGGTCGATCGACCAACCACCACCCCGCCCTGCCGCTGCGCGTACCGGAACGCCAGTCTCCATCAGCGTTTTGAGGTCACGCTGCACCGTGCGCGTGCTGGTCTCCAACCGCGCGGCGAGCGCGGCGACCGTCAGCTGCCGCGGCGCTGCCGCGCGCAACTCCTCCACCAACGCATAGAGCCGAGAAGTGCGCTTCATCAGACAGACGTTACCGTCCCGCGCCGGCCAGGAAGTCGTGCTGGCGCCGCTGTTCGCGTTCGGTGACGGTCAGCGGGAACAGGGTGAAACCGTGCATCGCCCCGGCGACGACGCCGAGTTGTACGAGTGACCCAGCCGCCCGCCACCGCTGGGCCAGGAAGAGCGAGTCGTCCAGCAGCGGATCCTCGGTGCCGACGACCATCCGGGCGGGCGGCAGGCCGGTCAGGTCGGCGAAGAGCGGCGAGACCTCCGGAGCTCGGCGCTGCTCCGCTCCCATCCCTGGCAGGAACAGTTCGTAACTGCCCCGCAGTGCGTCGGTGTTGCTCAGCAGCCGCCGGGAGCCGAAGGACCGCTGGCTCGGTGTCATAGACAGGTCGTACGCGCCGAAGAGCAGGTGGGCGGCCCGGAAGGCGCCGGTGATGCCGTGCCGGTCACGAAGGCGCAGCAGGGTCAGGACGCTCAGATGGGCACCGGCCGATTCGCCGCCGATCAGCAGCCGCCGGGTGCCGAACTCGGCGGCCGCGTTCTCCACCAGCCACCGCGCGGCCGCTTCGCAGTCGTCGGGTCCGGCGGGGAACGGGTGCTCCGGCGCCAGCCGGTAGTCCACGCTCACCACGGCAAGCCGCGCCTCCACCGCGAGCCGCCACAGCCTCTCGTCCTGCCCGCCCGCCGAGCCGAACGCCCAACCACCGCCGTGGATGTGCAGGTAGACGCCCTCGGCGTCGTCCGGTACGAACGTCCGGACCCGTACCCCGCCGGCCACCAAGCGATCGTGGCCCTGCGGCAGTCTCACCGGTGGCGTGTCGCCGCCAAGCCGGTTGCCCCGCAGCAGCGCCATGGTGGCGGCGTCCAGCACCGCCCCGCGAGGCGGACGGCTCGCGGCTGCGGCCTCGAACTGCTCGTTGAACGCCAGGGTCTCGGCCAGGATGTCTTCGTCGGTGATCGTCATGGGACGACCGTCGCAGCTCTTCGCGACAACACCCTGTCACCTTTTCCAGGTGACCTGCATCACAGGAGGGAGGTGCCCATCACCACACGGCGCGGTCCGGAGTGAGATTTCGTCCGCCCCCGGCCGCCTGCTCCCACCCGTCGGTAGCTGGATTGGGCAGGGGCGCCCGCGACGTGAAGATCCCGCCGGGCCTTGGGGATCGGGCGGGATCTGGTGACTGTCACATGTCGCGTGTCGGGTTCAGCCCGTGGGGGTGTGGGGCGCAGTCAGAGCCGGAACGGGTTTCCTCCCTGGGCTGCGATGAGGTACCAGGCGGTGGCGCCGGTGTGCAGGGCGGCGTAGTAGGTGTCGCCTTCGCCGGTGATCAGGCCGTCCTGGGAGGCGGCGACGATTCCGGCGCCGTCGGTGTTGGGCGCGCTGTGCTGGGCCAGTTCCAGGGTCTTGAGCAGGGTGGCGGCCTTGGCGTCGTCGCCGGCTGCGCCGCGCTGGTTGTAGGCGGCCAGGAGGTGGGCGGTGCCTTCGAACCAGACCTTGCTGGTGTCGGCACCACTGAAACTGACGCCGACGAACGGGCCGTCTGCGGCGGCCATCCGGCCCGCGGCCCAGTCGACGGCCGGTGAGTAGGCGGGGTCCAGGGTGGCCAGGTAGCTCCAGGTCTGGACGTCTTCGGGCTCGACGTCCTGGTTGGTGGTGACGCCGTCGAGCCCGGTGCCCGTCCACAGGTGGCCGTTGGCCGCCTGCATGGACTTGACGAAGGCGAAGGCGTCCTTCGAGCGGTCCGCCCAGGTGTGGTCGCCACTGGCGGTGGCCAGCATGGCGAAGAACGCGCCGGTGTCGATGTTGTGCTCGGTGGCCTTCCAGGTGATGGGGACCATCGTGGCGCCGGTGCCGTCGTCGTTGCGCAGTCCTCCGGTGTAGCCGCCGTTGCCGCGCGTGTCGGCGGTGTTGGTCTGGATCCAGTTGGCGATCTTCAGAGCGCCGTCGAGGAAACGCTGCTGGCCGGTCGCGTGGTACAGGCGGGTGAGGGCCATGCCGGCCCAGGCCATGTTGCCGGTGTAGACGGAGGACCCTCCGACGTACGGAGCGCCGGTGGCGGTGACGAAGGGGGTCGGCTCGTAGGAAGCACGCAGGCGGCCGTCAGGGCTGATGTCGTGGGCTTGCGCATAGAGGAGGCTGTCACCCATGGCGATGGCGTGGCTCACGTCGTCGCCGCCGCTTCGTTGGAGGAAAGCGGTGATGACCAGCGCATTGTCATGCTGCACCTGTTGCACTTGCGGAGGCGCCGGCGTGCGGATCGCCACCGTCCCGCCGGCCCGGAGTGTACGGACGGGGTGTCAGCGCCACTGGCAGGAGGCGCCAGCCATCGCCGGGAGCGGCACCGGGCCGCTGGTGGTAGCGGTGGCGGGTCGGGCGGCCGTCGCAGGGTGGTTCCCCGGTGCCCTTCCGGGCTGACGGCTGGTCGCAAAATACTTTGAAACATTTACCCACCCTTGCTCCGTCATAGGGCGGATACCGCGAAGGACGGAGGAGGCAGTGGGGACAGCTCGACGGCGGGCAGCCTTGGAGGAGGAGTTCGTCGCGTTCGCGACGACTCGCAAAGGGCAGCTCTACCGGTCGGCGTACTTCCTGACCGGGGGTGACGGTCACCTGGCCGAGGACCTGGTACAGGAGACGCTCGGGCGGATGTACGGCCAGTGGCACCGGCTGCACCGGCCCGAGTGGGCCGGGCGGATCGATAATCCGGCCGGCTATGCGCAGACCGTGCTGGTACGCGAGTACCTGACGCACCAGCGCAAGCGGAGCAGCAGCGAGCGGCCCAGTCAGGTGCTGCCGGAAGTGGCGGTCCGCGAGCCGGACGCGGCGCTGCGGCAGGCGCTGGTCGGCGCGTTGGCGCAGTTGCCGCCGCGGGACCGGGCCGTGGTGGTGCTCCGGTACTGGGAGGACCGCAGCGTGGAGGAGACAGCGGCGATCGTCAAGGACAGTTCAGCGGCAGTGCGCACCAGGTGCACTCGGGCGCTGGCGCGGTTGCGGGTGTTGTTGGGCAGCGATCTCGAGGAGTTGGTGAGGCAGTGAGTGGCAATGGCCCGGTCGGCGGCGGGGATGAGGAGTTCGAGGTGCGGCTGAGTGCGGCCTTCGGGCGAGCGGCGGACGGTCTCACCGCGGAGGGCGGGGGGCAACTGGTGGAGGGAGGGTTGGCACAGGGGCGGCGGCGCAGGCGGGGGCGGCGGCGTGCGGTGTTCGGCGCCATGAGTGCGCTGACGGTCGTCGCGGTGGGGGCGAGTGCCCTGGGTGTTGCCGCCACGGACCGGATGCCCGGGCGCACCTCCAAGGCGCTGGCGGCCGCGTCGAAGGACGCGCCGCCACCGCTGGACCACGGGGTGACCATCCTGCTGATCGGACTGGACTCGACGACCGACGCCAAGGGGCAGCCGGTCTCCGAGGACCTTCGTCGCGGGGATCTGCACGCCGCAGCGAACGACGTGGACGTGACCGACACCCTGATGCTGGTGCACATTCCGGCCGGCGGCGCGACGGCGCGTCAGCTGTCGATCCCCCGAGACGTGCTGGTCGGTTCCGGGATGACGATCAACCAGGTCTATCCCGCCGCCGAAGCCGCGGCACAGAGCCGGCTGCGTGGCCAGGGGTTCTCCGGAGCCGACCTGCGCTGGCAGGAGCGGGAAGCCGGCCGAGCGGCGCTGATCAAGTCCGTGCAGCAGCTGGTCGGGGTCCAGGTGGACCACTTCGCGGAGCTGTCGATGGCCGGGTTCTACCAGGTCGCGCAGGCCGTCGGCCCGGTGCCGGTCTGCCTGAACCATGCGGTGGACGACTCGTGGAGTGGCGCGCATCTGCCCGCCGGATCCAGTGAACTCGACCCGGCCCAGGCACTGGCGTTCGTGCGCCAGCGGCACGGGGTGGGCGACGGTTCCGACCTGGCCCGGATCCAGCGGGAGCAGGCGTTCCTCACCGGCGTTCTGCACAAGCTGCGCACGGGGGGCGTGTTGGCGGATGCCGGGAAGCTGTCGGCGCTGTACGAGGCCGTGAAGGACGACCTGGTGGTGGACCAGGGGTGGAGTCCGGTCGACTTCGTGCGCCAGGTGCCCGCCTTCGTGCAGAACGCGACGACGGCCTCGACCTTGCCGGTCCAGGTGCAGGGCAACCGGCTGGCGGCGGAGCCGGGGAAGGGCAAGGAGATCCTGACCGGCCCGGCCGAGCCAGGGCACCAGAGCACGGATGGTGTGCCCTGCGTCGACTGACGGGGCGCACCAGTGACCGGTACACCGAACGTCTGAGAGGCGGCGGGGACGTCGCCGGGCATCTTCCTTGGTGAGATGTCCGGTGACGGACCGGGCCGCTGCCGTCGGGCGGGTGGATCCCGTAGGGTCGGCCAATGGCGAAGTATTTCGACGTGCACCCGCAGACCCCTCAGTCCCGCACCATCGGCACCGTGGTGGACAGCCTCCGTTCGGGGGCCCTTATCGCGTACCCGACCGACTCCTGCTTTGCCCTCGGTTGCCGCATGGGCAACCAGGAAGGCCTCGAACGGATCCGGTCGATCCGGCGTCTCGACGACCGCCACCACTTCACCCTGATGTGCGAGAGCTTCGCCCAGCTGGGGCAGTTCGTTCACATCGACAACGACATCTTCCGTGCCGTCAAGGCGGCGACACCAGGCAACTACACCTTCATCCTCCCCGCCACCAAGGAGGTCCCGCGCCGTCTGATGCACCCGAAGAAGAAGACGGTGGGGGTCAGGATCCCCGACCACGTCGTCACCCGGGCCCTGCTCGCCGAACTCGGCGAGCCCCTGGTCTCCAGCACCCTTCTTCTCCCCGGTGAGGACGAGCCGATGACCCAGGGGTGGGAGATCAAGGAGCGGCTCGACCACGTGCTGGACGCCGTGGTGGATTCCGGCGACTGCGGTACGGACCCGACCACGGTCGTCGACTTCTCAGGCGGCGGGGCGGAGATCGTCCGGCGCGGGGCCGGCGACCCCGCGCGCTTCGAGTGACGATGCGGGCGCAGGCCGGCTGACAAACGGTCTCGACTGCGGCGTGTCGCGGGACACTGCGCGTGATCGCGGGTGGCGCTCTCGCACCTGCCGCAGGCCCTGGCCGCGCCACTGCCGCGGTGGAGACCCGGAATGCGGGCCTCCCAGGAGCCGGTGGTGCTACTGGGCGATGGCGCAGTCGTGGTCGACCTCGTAGGCGTCGCAGCCGTCCCGGCAGGAGGCGCAGTGCCACTGCGCGCTCCAGGTGACCTGGGCGGTCGGCGGGCGGGGGCTGGACGTCGTCAGGGTCATGGGCTCGTTCCCTTCGGTGTGCCGGCGGGTGATCAGGCGCCCGGGGCGTGGGTGTGCAGGGCGTCCAGGAGTGCGCTCTGCTGCTCGGTGAGCTTCCCCTCGGTGCGGGCCCCCGCCTGCTTGCGCAGCCATGTCCCGGGCCGGAAGGTCGGGTCCGCGTCGCCGCCGGTGCGGTTGGCGGGGCCGGTGAGGGTGCCGCCGGCCGTGAGGTAGGCGAGCAGGCGGCGGTAGGAGCGGTTCCAGTCCGGGTCCAGGCGCCACAGCTCGTCCAGGGCGTCGAGCTTCGCCGTCTGGCCGGGGGTGAGGCCGGCGGCCTTGCGCTGGCGGCGCATCCATTGCCCCACCGCGTAGTCGTCGAGCTTCGCGGTCGCCGGGATCGCGAGGTGGCCGTGCTGGCGGTGGAACGCGGTCGCGTAGGCGGCCCCGCGCTCCCAGGCGTTGGCGTTCTTCGACCAGATCATGCCGAGCGCGTCCAGCTCCGAGACGCGGACGGCATCGAGCAGGCCCTGGCCGTTGAGGTGGCGCTGGCGGGCGAGCCAGGAGATCAGCTCCGCGTGCGTGGCCTTGTCGGTCGGGTCGAGGTGGCCGTGCTCGATGTGGAACCGGGTTGCCAGGCCGTGCATCCGCTGCCACTCCGTGGCGCGCGGGTTGAACGCCCGCAGCTTCACCGCCTGGAGGATCGCGCCCGCGTGGTGGCGGGCGTTGATCTTCAGCCAGTCGACCGCAGACTCGGGCGCGGCCGACTGCTCGCCCTCGGCGGGGCCGGCCTCGGATGCCTTCGTGGTCGTGGTGGTGTGCGCGGCGGGCTGGGAGCGGCTGCCGCGCAGCTCGGTGATCCGGCCCACCACCCGGGCGTCGTGCGCCGCGAGGGCGCGCAGGACGCGCCAGATGGTGCGGAAGGAGCTGGCCTCGATCTCGGTGTCGGCCTCCGCCTTCACGGCCTCGCCGGCGTCGTGGACCTCGGCCGGGTCAGCGGCGGCGGTGTCGTCGCCGACCTCGGGCGTCGGGAGGTAGACGGGGATGATGACCCAGGAGACCTTGCCCTGCTGGTAGGACTGGCGCAGCGCGCGGCCGACGGCCTGGACGACGTCGATGACCGAGGATTTGGGGTCCGCGAAGCAGATGGCGTCCACGGCTCGGACGTCGATTCCTTCGGACAGGAGGCGGGCGTTGCAGAGGATGCCGCACTCCTCGCCGTCGTCGCCGGTGTGGGCCTTGAACTCGGTGAAGGCCTGCTTGCGGTGCTTGAGCTTGTCGGTGCCGGCGACCGCCTTCGCCCAGATCCGCTCGGGCCGGTCCTGGTCGGGGAGCAGTCCGGCGGTTTCCTGCAGCGTGGCGGCGAACTCGCGTGCGGCGGTGACGCGGGAGTGGAAGGTGATGACCCGGCGCAGGCCGAGGTCGGCGACAGCGCGCAGCACCGCGATCTGCAGGGCCAGCCTGAGGAGGTCCTCGTTGGAGCGCTGGGAGCGGAGGTCGGCGACGGCGGGCAGGTTGAGGAGTTCGCGCAGGTCCTCGTCGGTGACGACCGGGACCAGGACGCGGTAGTCGGCGAGGTAGCCGTGCTCGATGCCCTGGCCGAGCGACCACCGAAAAACGGTCTTGCCGTAGATCTCCTCGGAGTCCATGGAGCACAGGACGGGCAGCTCCTGGCCGTCGGCGGTGAGGTCGGCCAGGCCGGCTTTCGCCGTGCGGTCGTCCGCGATCCGCGGGGTCGCGGTGAAATACAGTCGGCGCTTCGCCGGGATCTTCGCGTCGTCGTGGACGGCCGCCCACGCCTTCCCCTCGGCGCCTGCCGTGCGGTGGGCCTCGTCGATCACCACGAGGTCCCAGGCGGGAAGGCCGTGCAGCTGGTGTGCGGCGGTGATCCGCTCCATGGACGCGTAGGTGGCGTACACAGTCACCGGCTCACCGGGCGTCACCATCGCGACCAGGTCCGCGATCTGCGGGGCCTGGGTGGTGACGGCCGCCTCGACGCGGCCGCCGGCCTCCGCGCTCTCCAGCGCCTCCTGGCGCGAGCACACCGCCACCGCCATGCCCCGGCGACCGCCCAGCAGCGACCAGGACTCGGCGGTCTGCTCCAGCAGCTCGATCGTCGGCACCAGGACCAGCGTCCGGCCGCGCGCGGCAAGGCGGCGGGCGCAGTTCGCGGCGATCAGCGTCTTGCCGGAGCCGGTGGCCAGGACCAGCGTCGCCCGCCCGCCGTCCTTCACCTCCCGCACCGCCGCCGCGACCGCGTCCTTCTGGAACCAGTGCAGCGTCACAGGCGCCACCGTGGGCACGGGAAGCTCCGGGGTCGGGCGCTGCCCGGCCGGCACGTGGGCCTGGGTGGCGGTGGTGGTCTCCACGGGCTTCGGTGCTCCTTCGGATGGTGAGACGGCGGGGCCGGTGCGGGCGGTGCTGTGGGAAGGTCGGTGCGGGCGGCCTCTGGCCGGGGCCAGGTCATGGATGGGCAGAGGCCGACCGGAACTACTGCTCGGGGATCCAGCCGCGGACCTCCAGGTAGGCGATGTCGGCATCCTCGACCGCGCGGCCGGTCTCCACCAGCCACTCCCTCATCGCCTCGGTGACGTCACCGTGGTGCTCGGCGACGCGCTGGGACCACTCGGCGGCGTCGAACCCGCCGGTCGAGCTGGAGCCGTAGGTGCGCTCCTCGGTGCCGTCCGCACGCGGGATGAACCCGCGGCGCAGGCCCGGCGAGTCGTCCGCCGACCCGGCCGAGTGGGCGTACTGGTCGGCCTTCATCCGGACCGTGAACGCGAGCTTCCCGCCGGCCTGGCCGGTCTCGTGCACCACCGGGGCCAGGTGCCCGGCGCCGGACTTGATGGCCTGGCGCCCGGCGCGGCCGGCCATGCTGCCGCCCGCCTCGCCCACGGTGTCCTTGCCGCGCACTCGTGCCCTCTGCCCGGTCTTCGTCCGGCGACGGGTGGTGTTCGCCTCCGCGATCCCGGACAGTGCCTCGGCGTCGCGCTCGCCGCCGCGCACCGCCCGCACCAACTGGCGCAGCGCGCCGACCATGGAAGCGCCCTTGCCCTTGGTGAAGAACTGCGACACGAGGGAGGCGTCGCGGCCGAGAATCTTGGCGACCTGGCGCTTGGTGTAGCCCTGGTCGATGAGCTGCTGGGTCAGCCTCGCGGCCTCGTTCGGGTTGTTCGGGTCGGCCGGGCTCACTGGTCAGCTCCCTTCTCAACGGCGGCGGCGAGTTCGGCGCGGCCCAGGCCGCGCAGCTTCAGGTACTGCTCCTGACTGGCCGGGTGCTCGACCGGGCCGGTCAGGTGGCCCTTGAGGAGGTAGTCCCCCACCTCGCCCCGGTAGGGCCAGGGCTGGCGCTCGGTCAGCGCGATGCCGTCCGTGCCGAAGTACACGACCGTGCCGGGCTTGGCGTGTAGGGCCCCGGCGTGGCCGATGACCTCCTTGCCCTGGCGGTACTTCATGTCCAGCAGCGCGGCGCGGGCCCCGGACCATACGTACGCGGCCCACTCGGGGTGGGCGTACGGGTCGCGGGAGAACCCGGCCTGCCGCTGCCACGTGGTGACGGTCTCGTCCTGGCCGAGGATCTCCACCCCGGCCGGCAGCGCCTCACCGATCGGGGTGGTGCCGGAGACCAGGCGCGGACGCTGCGCGAAGCCGCCCAGCCCGAACAGCAGCACCGACCGGACCGCGCGGGAGGCAAGGTAGGCCGCCTGCCTGTGCCGCTCGTCGCCGTGCAGCTTCGAGAGGTTGGTCAGATCCGCCCACGCCGACTTCAGGCGCTTGCCCCACTCGTCCAGCGGCTTGCCGTCCTCGAAGAGGAGACCACTGATGATCTCGATCTTCCACGGCATCAGGTGGTTGGCCAGCGCCAGGTGGACCTCGGCTCCGCCCGCCCACGTCGTGAACGTGGCGCCGGGCTCGGAGGGGTAGACCCAGGCGCGGTCACCGGTCACTGGGGCGGGCAGCAAGCCGACGTGGTTCCAGCCGGCCGGGACGGTCACGCGCACGTTCCAGTGCGAGCAGGACATCAGCGCCTTGGTCTGCTCCTGCTCGGTCATCGCGGCGAACGCGGCGGCAGTGATCCGGCGCGGGGTGCCGACCGGGGACTTCCACAGGTGCTTGGCGTAGGCGAACGTGCGGTCGTACTCCACCAGCGCGGGCAGCTGCTCCGGCACGCGGGGCGGCAGGATCAGCTCGGTGCGGCCCTGGCCGCCGGTCGCGTGCAGCAGACCCCGCAGCTCCTCGGACAGCACCGGGTAGCCCCCGGCCCACTTTCCGGTGGTGGGAATGGTGCGCGACCACAGGTCCCGGCCGGTCTGCGACGGCGAGCCCATCAGCACCGCGTCCTCCCAGTGCCGGCGCAGCGCCTGCCACAGCAGCCGGAACGCGTCCCGGCAGGTGATGACGTCGGCGCCGTCCGGGTCGAACCACTCCCCCATGGACCGGATCTCGGTGGCGCCGCTGTCCGGGGCCGCGGCCGGTGCGTAGCGGCCGACCGGCTGACGCTGGTGGACGAAGTGCCCGGCCAGCTTGTCCCGACCCGAGCCGACAGCGGTGGTCCACCGCTCCGACGGGGTGTTCAGCCAGGCCGCCACGGCGTCCTTCAGCGTGGAGTAGCGCTCGGCACCGTCGTGCCACGGGGCGCCCGCAGTAACGTAGATCCGCTCCGTGCCCGGCGCGGTCGCCAGGACCGCGTCCAGGATCTCGCCCGGGGAGCGGGCGCCGAGGTCGAGCCGCACGACCTGGTCGCGCACCGCCAGCATCCCGGCCGCCGCGTCCAGGAACACCGTGGAGCGGGCCTGCTGGGTGAACCGCGGCCGGGTGGAGACCAGGCCCGTGGTGACGGCCTCGAACCGCGCACCAGCCGGACCCGCCGGGAGAGCGGGCAGCCCACGCGGCCCGACCGCGACCGGAGTTGTCGGGACGACCGGCGCAGCGGCGACGGGCGCGGCCGGGGCGGCCGGGGCGGGCTGCTCGACGACGGCCTGGTCCTCGACCTCGGCCGGCGCCGGCTGCTCGACGACGGGGGCGGGACGGGTCAGCGCCGGGGCCACCGCGGCGAAGGGCTCGGCGACCGGCGCGGCCTCGGCTACCGGAGCGGGCGCGGCGGCGACGGCCTGGTCTTGCGTCGTGGCGCCACGGACGGCTGCCGGGGTCGGGTCCAGCAGCGGGGCGATCCGCACCACGTCGGCCAGCGTCAGCCCGGAGGCCTTCGCGATGGCCGGCGCCTGGGCGCCCTCGTACCCGGCGAGCCCGGCAACCCGGCGCGAACGCCGGTCGGTGAGCTTGTCCAGCTCCTTCCGCGCGGCCGCGACCGTCTTCTCGGCCGCCGTGATCTCGGTACGCAGCTCGCGCAGAGAGGCCAGCTCGGCGGTGTACGTCTTGCGGTCCATCAGGGTGTCACTTCCCTTCCGTCGCGCCGGTGTCGGCGCCGAGGGGGCGGGCCCGGCGGGCGAGGGTGAGCCAGCCGTCCGGGCCCTGGGTGCCGTGGATGTCGGCCAGGCCCGCGAGCAGGAAGGCGTAGGCACCGCGCTTGGGGGCCCGCGGCTGTGCGGTCCCGTTCTCCCACTTGGCGAAGGTCTCCCGACGGGTCTTCAGAGCCTCGGCCACCTCGACCTGGGTCAGGCCGGCAGCCTTGCGCAACCGCTCCCGCTCGGCCGGTTCCGGCAGGTCACCGCCGTCCCGGGCCTTGGCCAGCAGCGCGTCCACCGCCGCGAAGATCTCAGACATCACATACCTCCTATTCAGGAAGGTATCACAGAGCATCGCTTTCTACGCAACATTTTTCGCCACATGTAAGCCTCATTATGACCGCAAATTCGACGGCGGCCCCACGCCCAGGCCTGCGCGGCAAGGTTTGGTCAGGGGTCGGGAAGCCGGTATGAAACGGGCCACCCGCCATGACGTCGGAAAGACCGTCAAACGCGAACCCACACTCCAAGCCCACCTCGCCGCGCGAGGTTAAAGATCAAGCCGAGCCCCCACTGGCGCCGGCCGCGCGCCCGCGATCGATCTCTGTCTCTTCCATGGAAGCAACCTCCGTCTGGGGCGGAACGGCAGCCCCCGCACACCCCGGGGCTCGACCTCCCCATCCTCCGAGCCGGGCCGACCGCCACTCCCACCCCACCGGGCTGCCCTTCGCGCACCTGTCAACCCGCCGACACACGATCCGGTGCACTGGCGTGAATCCCGACGGCGGCGGTGAAGGCCTGCTGGGTGTCGTCCGACACAGGTGCCTGACACTGAAACGCCATGGCGGCATCACCCTCGGCGTGCGCATGGGCGCGTGCCGGGAGGCTGCCGGTGGACCTTAGGTGAGTCTGTGGGCGGCGTGAGCGACTTCTTAGGCGGTCCTGGATCGCGGGGGCGGGCCGGCGCCGCGTGCCTACGATCAGTGAGTCGGCAAGAGCGTTCTGCTGGCGCCGAGTTGGCCACCTGTGCGGTGGGCCTGCTGCTCCTTTCTGATGTGAGGGATCCGTCCATGACAGTCACGTCTCGCAACGGTCGTCATCGTTCTCGTTGGCAGCGGATGCGTCGTCGTCAGCGCTTCGCCTTGGGGGTGGCGGGGGGAACGCTGCTGGCCGGTGGCGTGGTTGCTGCCTCCTTTGCCGCCGTCCCGCCCACCGCGGGGCCCGCAGCGGGCGGGACGGGCACTCCCGCTGTCCCCGACCCGAACTGCACGCTCAACGTGCCGGCCGACCCACTCGGATCGAAGGGGTTGGCGACCGCCTATGTGCTGTCCGCGACCGACCCGGCCCAGGGTCCCTGCCGGGAGGCGAACGCCGCGCAGTCGGCGTTCGTCCAGGCCACTGTGGTCGACACCGACACGGGTGCGATCTCGATCTACAACCCCCTGGTCATCGACCAGGGCAGCGCTCCGGCCATCGCGCCGGTTGTTCCCGTGCTGCCGCGACACGCGGTGGTGGGCATCTGGTTCGGCTTCAACGGCGACACCCTCACTCTCGCGGGCAACACCGCCACCGGCCGCTGCGTCAACGGCAGCCCCGGCTCGACGTTCGGTCAGTTCGCCTACTGCAACGCCCCCGCCTTCTTCACCGCGGCGAACACCGCCATCCAGCAACACCAACTCACCGTGCCGCCCCTGGGCCGAGCACGCGACGGCGCGACCTGCCCCAGCACACGCGACTTCAGCGTCGTCGACCAGGACCAGAGCGACAACGTCACCACCGACTACCTCGCCGACACCCACGGCCGCACCGCCCAGAAGACCACCGCCAACTCCGCCACTCTCACCAACTCCACCGACCTCCTCAACGGCAGCGACAACCTCCTTCTGGACGCCTTCATCGACCCAGCTCTGGGGTGCTCGCCGTGGACGGCGCCCGACCTCGCCGACCCGGGTCACGCCGCCACCTCACTCGCGCTGGACGAACTCCAGGCCGCCGCCCGCCAACCGGCCCCTGTCGCGCTCGTCCCGCTGAACGACCCGATGGTCCTGATCGACAACCAGCCCAACCAGAGCAAGACCGACCTCTACCGCGCCGGCGTCGACCAGATACCCGCGGGCGGCGCGGCGGACGGCAACCCGGCGAAGTACTGCACCAACCTGAGCACCGTCGGTGCTTCACGGATCGCCCGGGACAGGCAGTTCACCGCGACCGCCTCGTCCCCGCAGCAGGGGCAGAGCCTCTACGACTTCCTCACCCATCGCCTGACCGCCTCGCTCTCGACCCTGGGCTGCCAGCAGACATCCCCCGCCCGCCCCACGCCCTGATCGTGGCGACAGCCGCGCGGCACGTCGCGGCATCCTGGAGAACATCCGGCACACCGGACTGATCCGTCGGAGCCGAAGCGGCAGACTGGACGCCGCGCACGGCACCCCATCCGCCACCGGCCGGGACACCCAAGCCGTCGCCGCGCCAGGCCGTGTGCGAGGTGGTGGCGCCGTGGCGCCGACGCCGGAAACGCTCGGCTCAGTGGCAGGCGGGGAAGTCGGGATGGAGCCGATCGCACGGCCCAGATCCACCTCACTCGCCCCGTCGGGCAGCACCGTCCGCGTCACTCCCCTCCCCTTTCACCGCGACCGTTCCTCGCCGGGCGAGAGCCGCCGACGGGACAGTCCACCCCATCCGACACTCCCGATCGGCCGGCGTCGGGCGGTGGGTAGTTGAGCACCCTACGGAGGAGGGCCTGTCGTGGATATGGAGTTTTTCGGTTCTCCTTGCCCGGCTTGTTCGGGGCGACGGAGGAGTTCACGGTCCGCCGCGCAGGGATGGGCGGTAGTGCCGTGACGGGCGACGTTCCCACCGTCACCAGCGGCAGCGGGATCGTCGCGGCGCAGTGAGGGACAGAGACGACAACCAGCCGATTGGCATGAGCATGGGATGTCTGCTTTGCGGCGGGCGTGGCCGCGCCGGATCGAGAGGTGTGCCAGTGTTCCGATTCGCACAGTCGAGCACGATCCTGCGAAGCGCCCGGCCCCAGACGCGCGGCACGCCCGCACCCGCCACGGCGCGGCTCGGCGCTCCGCCGTCGCCCGGCTCCGCAGCACATTCCATGCCTGGTCCGCCGGGTTGCCAGACGCGCCCGACGTGACGTCTCGCAGGCACTTCGTCCGATCGAAAGGGTGATCATGCGCTCGTTGCTGTCCTCGACTCGATTCGTGAGCCTCCTCGCCACCGGGGTCCTGCTCGGCCTGCTCGCCGCGAACCCGGCGGCCGCCCAGGACGCGCCGCTCCCGCTGCAGTGCCAGGCCTCGCCGCCGATCATCGCCGCCCAGACGTTCTCCCTCGACGAGGGCGTCACCGCGAACGCTCCCTCCAGCGTGACGGCCGGCAGCACGTTCGCCGTGTCGATCGCACCGGATGCGCTGACGGTGCCCGTCTCGGTCAGCGGCTACACCGTCAACTCCATCAGCGGTCTCACGCTCACCATGCCCATCCCCACCAACGCCACCCTGAACGGCGTGACGCTCTCCGGAGGCTCCGGACTCGGCAGCGGCACGCCGAACGTGAGTGAGAACGGGACCACCATCGTCCTCAACGTGCCCGGCCCCATCGCCGGCGGCAGCTCCTTCACCCTGCCCAAGGTCACCCTCGACCTCACCGCCGGCGCGTCCGGCACCACGATCGACACCCGGCTGGCCGGCAGCAGCTACGCCGATCCCGGACTCACCTTCACCGCAAGCGTCCCGTTCTGGTTGTTCACCCTCAGCGTCCCCACCGCTTGCTACCCGTCGCCCAACCCCGTCCTCAGCTCCACGACCGTGCAATAGCCGAACGGCACGAGAAGAGTACGGGGCCCGTGACCGTGTCGCCCGACGCCGAGTCGGCGGCACGATCACGTTGAACGGCAGGGGGCGCGGCCAGGGACACCCGTCGGGTCGGTCGATCATCCGTCGGACTGCCCGGCCTGCCGATCCGTGTGACAGTAGAGCCTGTGGGCGGTTCGCCCCGGACCGCTCGACGCGGACATCGGAGTGCGAGATGCCGAAGTATCTTGTGCGTGGCAGTTATACCGCCGAGGGCCTCCAAGGTGTCCTCCGCGATGGCGGCAGTGGGCGCCTTGCCGCCGTGGAACACGTCGTGACGTCGTGCGGCGGATCGCTCGAAGCGATGTACTTCGCCTACGGAGACGACGACTTCTACTGCATTCTGGACTTCCCGGACCACCTCACCATGGCGGCCGTGGCGATGACCGTGAAGGCAACGGGAGCCGTGCGGTCGTCCGCCGTCCCCCTTCTCACCGCAGACGAAGTCGATACGGCCGCCCGACGCTCGGTCGACTTCGCGCCACCCGGTGCCTGAGCCGGCCCTGCGCTCGCACAGCTACGGCGAAGTGACAAGTAGCTCTCTGTAGCCGATGTGACGGCGTGTTGTCCTGGGTTGGGTGTTCCCGTCCCGGTACGGCCGATCGTCGGCATCTTGATCACGCCGGAGTGGTCGATGTCGAATGGAAGGGCCTGGTCGTGCAGTAGGAGTGGGAGCCGGAGGAGCTGATCTCCGTCTGGACACTGCTGGAAGAGGACATGAAGCGGCTGCGGCACAAGTCCGGGGCGAACCGGCTGGGCTTTGCTGCTGAAGTTCTTCGAGGTCCAGGCCCGGTTCCTGGAAGGCCCGGCGGAGGTGCCAGCAGCCGCAGTGGAGTACGTGGCCCAGCAGGTGAAGGTGCCGGCCCAGGAGTGGGCCTCCTAAAAGTGGGCCAGCCGATCGATCAAACGGCACCGGGGGAAGATCCGTGCCGTGTATGGGTTTCCGGGAGACCACCGAGGACGACCAGGCCAAGCTGACGCAGTGGCTGGCGGAGGCGGTGGTGGTGGCCCGGTGCCGTAACGAACGGATCGAGCCGCCGACGCCGGGCCAGGTGCGGCGGCTGGTGGCGAGCGCGGTGAGGGTGAGAGCCTGTTTCTGAACCCTGAATGCGCAGGTCAGGGGAGCAATACCCGAAAAGCGTTCGCCCAACGGTCGCAGAGACCGTTGGGCGAACGGAACCACTGGGGCGCGATAGGACGAGGACACGCGTGGCGTTCTCTGTGAGCTGACCACAGCCCCCGCCAGCGCTCACTACGCCCTGCACGCGGTCGGCCGATCAGTCACCCATGAGCGTGGCAATGCCATTGTTTCCTTTACCACGCTCTGTCTGGGAATATCGTGCAGTGGATACGAATGGTGAAGCTTCCATTGCTGTGATTCCAGCTTGTGTAGGTATTCCAGCCTGACTGCCAAATTCCTGTATGTTTTGTGCCTTGCGCGGGGGGCGGGAGCTGAGCGGTGTTGTATCCACTCCATCCGGTTTGGTCCATGGAAAAATCCATGCCATCGGAATTGGCTACTATTTCGAATCCTGGGACAACTCGCCAGCCTGTATTGGTATTGTACTTCTGGGTTTTGAGATAGGTCTGGTGGCCCTGGTATACGGGGCAGTTAACTGCGGGGATGCCACCCCCAAGATCGAACCCTATCCCGGACACCGAGGCATCGGCAGTGACGTCATCAGAGTCTTGCACTACAGCTGGCGTGGACGAGCCCGCCGTGAGCTTCACGAACCGTCCGTTCGCGGAATACCGGGCCATAGATCCGGAAGGCAACTGGTTCGACCTCTCTGCACACGGCTTCGGCGGCGGGTCAGGAGGTGGATGGAGGGGAAGAGGTGAGGGGTGAGGGGGTGAGGGCAGGTAACGGGCGGGCTTGGGGTGATCAACTGATCACCAACGCCGCTGAGGTGTCGGTGCACGTCGCGCCACCCACATGTGCCACCGCCGAGATGACCGCGGATCGCGACCACGAACAGGGCTTAGCCGGGCTGCTCGTCAACGGGATCGGCCAGCGCATCGATCGGCACACCGATGACCTTCTCGATGTCAGCAACGGTGACATGAGGAGCAGCGTCGATGGTGCTCTTCGCCCAGTCGGCCCATTTGCTGTCCTCTACGAGCCCCGCCGACGTCGCGACCATGGTCGCGACGGACTGGATCTCCTTCTTGACGTCGACGCCGACAGCGGCAAGACCGTTGAGCAGCTCAAGTGTTTCACCGTACAGGGCAGCCGCTCCACTGTAATCCGCAGCGGAATAGGCCCGGTCAGCGGCGACCGCCTTCTCCATGATCTTCCTGAACGTCTCTTCAGCGGACATGATTTCTCTTCCCTGCTAGTTTCCCGTACAGCCTGAGGCGGTTCAGAAGTTGTAGTCGACCGGAGGTTCTTCCCGAACCGGTGGCACGATTTCCAGTACGCCGGGCGGTGTCACGTCCGCCAGTTGGTTCTGCACGTCGGTCAACTGCTTGATCAGCTTGCTCTTCTTCGCCAGCCGTTCACTCTTCTCCGTGGGAGTCTCGCTTGCGGTGCCGGTATTAACCCTTTTCAGCTCGTCATAGATTTCATGCGTGGCTTCCTGCTTGATATAGAACGAATCAGGGGTGTGGAACTGGATCTCGGCGAAGACCGGCTTGGCGAACACGAGGGCCCCGAAAGCGAGCCTGTCCTTCTCAGAGAGTTCCTTGATCTCGTCCTCGGACAGCACGAACCACCACTGGGAGTTGATCCCTCGATATCCGGTCGGCGAGGGCTTTATCCACAGGTTGTCGAACTTCAGCGACTGCCAGCCGAGCCCCTGGAACTTCTCGATATATTTGGTGACAGCCGCGGCGTAGTTGTTCGCACCGATCTGGATGGTCATCCGAATGGAGTCACGGGTCTTCTGCACCGCCGCGCGCTCGTTTCCCCCCACCTCCTCCAGATCGTTCAAGGCCTTGATCATGCTGGATTCGTAGGTCTTCAGCAGGAAATCCAGGCCGACGTTGGTCGCGACCTGGGTCGTAGCCTGGCCGATGAGACCGGCCATCTGGCGAAGCAGGTCCGGCGCGGACAATGTTCCGCCGTTCTTCGCCGCTTGCGCCGCCGCCCGGAACTTGGCCGCCACCGCATCGGCCGCTCGCTCGTTCTCCTTGCGCTTCTCATCGTCCGGCAGGAAGACGGACGGAGTGGGAAATGCGAACGTCTTCCGCTCCAGCATGTCGAGCACGACTGACCTCTTCACTTCCGCAAGGTCGTGCAGGACCTTTCTCTGAAGCGCCTGCAGCTGGAGTGTCTTGACCTCGACATCCGCAGAAATTGCTTCTGTGACGGTCCTCGCTTCCGGCGAGTGTGCGGCCGGCCGCTGATACTCTACGCCCGGCTGCGGTTCCGGCAAGCCAAGAATGGCACGCTGCCGCCTTTTGGTGTCGTCCGCGTACATGATGAAGATCTGTTGCCGGAACCTGAGGTACAGGAGCTCGTACTTCTCGATCTCGTCGCACAGGAGTCCGGAATAGAGTTCCATTCCAAGATTCAGTTCCAGCGCCTTGCCGAGCAGGCCGGCCAGCTTCGGCGCGGCTGCGCTCCCGTCGACCGCAAGGTACTCGATGAGCCCGTCGATCCACTTCCTGTCCGGCTCGTGGTGAAGGTTGGCCAGAAGATTCGGAAGGTAGTAGTAGGTGGGCCAGCCATACGGGTACTCGTTGAGAAAGTAGGCGCGTTGGTTGCGACATTCCCAATCCGTCTCCTCGCCAACATCCCAGCTGGTCGATGTCAGATAGAATTCGGCGACATCCAGCACCGCCTCCCTCTGCCCGACAGTGAGCCCATCACTGATGACGAGCTCGGCAAGCTCCTTATCCTCCGTCGGAACGACGATATCGCCCCCGAGCTGGGGAGTGAGATCATGGTGATCGCCGGCGCCGACCGCCGTAACGGTGACCTCGATCTCCCTGCGGTCCTCCGTTGCCCTGGTGCGCGGGGTCGGAGCGATGTCGAAATACGTCTCGGCAGGCTGGGTCACAGTGACGTTAAAGCCGGGGTGCTTGCGTGGCTCCATAGGTGGTCACCAGTTCCTTTGAGATCTTTTGGCGAGAGGGGTGTGCGGCAGCCGTGCTGCTCATATCGCGCGCGGGCGGAGGGGTGTACGGCCTGTGGCACGAGACGCGGAGGCGCTGCACCCCGGAAATGACCGCACGACGCCGCGACGAGCCCGGCACAGAACGTTTTGAATCATGAGCCTTTTCTTCTGCCGCAGCAGACCTGCACGCAGTGGGTCACCGCGCGGGGCCGGCGGCGCTCTCCTAACTCGACGATGCCACCGGGCCGATGGCGGACCGCCGCGCCCTGGCATGCCCCCTCCAGGAGCTCCCACCACCATGCCCCGGCCCGTGCACCGTTCCACTCCTCCATGCGGCGGACTGATGCACTGGGGTGCACCTCCACCGACCGGAGGACTGCGCCGGTGGCGATGAGCTGATCGCAGCACTGTCGACGTGAGGGAGCAGCTGTGACCTGCGATGCGGGCCGGATGTGTTGATCACCCGGGTGAGCCGGGGCCGAACAGCTCGCCGGTCGCCGGCGCGGGGAGGCCGGCGGATCGGATTCGAGCTGACCGAAACCCTGCTGCCCCGCGGAATGCGCCGAAGCCTCTGCTGGAATGCCGACCGGGAGGCCGACCACCGTTCGCCGGCATTGGTGAGCAGGCAGGAGCCGAGCAGAGCAGTGATCCCGTCCGCATCCAAACCCACTGCGGTGAAGCTCAGTTGCCGCACCCGTTCGCCGTACTCCTCCACCGCGAGGTTGGCGACGGCAGCGTCGCAGGCGAGCATCCGGTCAGGGCGGCCGACGAGCCAGAAGTGTCCGCGGCCGAGCCGGTCGAGCCGCCTCGTACAGGCGACCGGGGTGCAGCGGGCGGCGGGGCGCAGGTGGCGCGGCATCGCCGGCCCGGCACGCCGTCGTTCAGTCCGGGGCGAGGACCTCACCCGGTGGCCGCAGCGCCTGGCCACCGCGCCTGACGACCGGTGGTTCCGTCGACCACGGGAAGTTGATCCAGTCGTCGGTCCGCTTCCATACGTACTCGCACTTCACCAAGGAGTGCGACTTCTCGTAGAGGACGGCGGACCGCACCTCGGCGACGTGGCTGAGGCAGAAGTTGTGCACCAGCTCCAGCGTCTTTCCCGTGTCGGCGACGTCGTCGGCGATCAGCACCTTCTTGTTGGAGAAGTCGATCGCCTGAGGCAGGGGCGCCAGCATGACGGGCATGTCGAGTGTGGCGCCCACGCCCGTATAGAACTCGACGTTGACGAGGTGGATGTTCTTGCAGTCCAGCGCGTACGCCAGACCGCCGGCCACGAAGACGCCGCCACGCGCGATGCTCAGGATGAGATCGGGCTCGTACCCGTCGTCGGCGATCGTCTGCGCGAGTTCGCGCACCGCCCGTCCGAATGCCTGGTAGTCCAGGGTCTCGCGCTCGTCAGTCACATCGTTCAGTCTCAGGGGCGGCTCGGCGCGCATCAAGTACCGGGGCACCGATCGGTCGGGACGCCAGGAACCGATCGCGGCCTTCGGCGTGCTGGTCTGTGCGGTGTGGGCGAGGTCGAGGCCGGTGGTTTCGGGGGCGAGTCGGTGGGAGACAAGCGCTCCGACGGCGAGTACGGCCGCACCGATCAGCATGGTGGGTCCCGCTCCGGCGTGTTGGAGGATGACCGGCAGGAGGAAGGTCCCAACGGCTGCGCCGATTCGGCTCATCGCGGTGGCGAAGCCCACTCCGGTCGTGCGGAGCAGGGTCGGGAAAACCTCCAGGGGGTACACCGCGGTGAGCGTCGAGGAGGCGGCGTTGAGCAGTGCGAAGGCGAGGAAGCAGGTGAGGACGACGGAGATCGGGGCGGTGGGCCACAGGCCCAGGACGGCGAGGGCGGCCGCGGTGATCCACAGGGGCGGTATGAGGAGCTTGCGGCGGCCGATGCGTTCCACCAACAGGCAGCCGATGGTGACGCCTACGACAGCGACGGCGTTGGCGGCCAGGGAGCCGGCCAGCGCTTCGGAGCGCAGTCCCAGCGAGGCGAGGACCTGCGGTGAGAAGGTGTTGATGGCGAAGTAGGGCAGCACCAGGGCGCTCCAGAAGGTGCTGACGAAGATCGTGGCTCGCCGGTACTCGGAGTTGAACAGCGCCCGGATGCCGCCGCGGGCGGCGTCGGCCGTGGCGGCGGCGTGCTCGGCGTCGGTGTCGATCTCCACTCCGTAGCGGCGGATGAGTTCCTCCGCCTCGGTGCGTCGGCCGCGACTGAGCAGCCAGCGGGCGGACTCGGGAAGGTTCTTGCGCAGAGCGACGCAGATCAGAGCGATGAAGGCACTGCTGCCCAGGGTCCAGCGCCAGCCGCCGGCGACCCCCGCGAGCAGGTAGCCGACGGTGAACGCCGCCATGTAGCCCACGTACCAGCTCACTTCGAGGCTCGCGAGCAGCCTGCCGCGGTTGCGGGCGGGGGCGTACTCCGACAACAGCGGTGCACCGACCGCGTATTCGCCGCCGATCGCGATGCCCATGAGCAGACGGACCGCGAACAACTGCCAGGCGCCGTCAACGAAGAACTGGAGGACGGAGCCGGTGAGAAAGAGCAGGATGTCCGCGAGGAAGACCGGTCGGCGGCCGAAGCGGTCGGCACACCAGCCGAACAGCGGCCCGCCGACGAAGATGCCGATCAGGGCCGAGGCGCCAACCAGCCCGGCCCACCAGGCAGGCATGGCCAGATCCCGTGAGATGGCCGGCAGGGCCGCCCCGAGGCCGCCGAGCACATAGCCGTCGATGCCCTGGCCGATCTGGGTGGTGAGTCTCAGACGGGACCGCAGCTGCCGGCCTCGGTGATCACGCTGCGCGGCGACGTCCCCGTGTGCGAGGGCTGGTGGGGCTGCCATGTCTGTCCTGCCTGTCCTGTCTTGTCCTGTCGGCGACCCGACCGCAGCGGCAGCCGGGTCTCGGGCAACCGCCGAGCGTCGCCGGTTCGCCGCTGCGCCGCCGCGTCGTGACAGGGTCCCGACGGGCCGTGCCCCACTGCCGGTCCAGCCTGCCGCGGCGGTGGGGCTGTCCGGACCACCCGATCGGTCCACCGGGCAGATGATCCTCAGTCGGGGCAGCGGCCGGGCCCGACCGGCGTATGCCACCACGATCGGCCCGGCCGCCCTGTCGACTCCCGGCGTGGGGATTACCGCCGGGAAACCACGACATCCGTGACATCGGAGCCGTTGCCGGAGCCGATACGGTTGGTGCAGCTGTAATCGGCGGCCTGAGGAGCGGAAATCCCGCACGAGGGCGCGGCCTCCGTGGACCCCCCTGGGAGACCGCAGGCTCTCGCCCCTCCCCTTCACCTCCATGTTCCGGAACTGCATCTGATCGAACAGCACGGCCGAATCGAAAAGGCGGTGGAAGGATTTACCAAGATCGGTGTCTATGCTGTAGATTTCCATGTCATCCGCAGCCGCGGATACCAGCTCCCCATACTGGCCGTACCCGGAGTAGTGTTCTTTGTAGATTTCCACGCCTATCTCCTTGGGAACGAGGACGGGTGGATCGAGAACAGTTCCGAACTTCCGACGAGCTGCACGATGGGGAAGAAGAACGGGCACCTTCGAGTAGGCCCGCCCACTGGTGGGGATCGGTGCTGCGCGGCGCCGGCGCCGATGTGACAGCACCGCGCGAAGTCCGCCGTGCCGGAAATCAGCAGGATCCGGGGTGGACTCGTGTGTGCCGCGACGGGGTCACCAGTTCTTCCCGAAGGCCTTGAGCACCAGCTCACCGAGGCCGTTCACGAGGATCCCTGCGTTTTCCATGAGACTGCTGAAGGCCCGCCTGTGGGCATCCAGGGCAGCCGATGCCGTCCGGATCAATTGATCTTCCATGCCGAACAGTTCGTCATGCCTTCGCAGATATACCGCAGAACTGTAGGCGTCCTCGAAGTCTTCGAGGCTATCCGCCATTTCCTCGTTCACAACAGTCAGTTCGGCTGCGTACCATTGCGCAAAGCCTTCGACGGACCGCCGCACCGCCTCCTCTGCACCTTCTTCACCGAGAGTCGTGACAAGGTGCATTAAATCGGCATGGTCCACGCGGATCGCCAAGGATTCCGGCGTCAGGTAGAGGTTGAGACTGCCGAGGGTGTCCCGCCATCGTGCGACGGCCTCCCTCATCCTCTCCCCCACCTCGGCGGCGTCGAACTGGTCGTCGGCCTGAACGGTCCTTGTCAGTTTTTCGAAATTGTCAACCTGCCCCAACAGTGCGTCCGCGACCGCCACAACCTCGGCCTGGTCGGTGACATCCACCGTGGCAATGGTTCGATATTCGTGTGCGGCATAGTCTTCCATGTGTCAGCTCCAGACGACTCGACAGAATCTCACAAGGCTGACCGAGCGGTTCGGCTCTCCCGGCCTGTCATGTCGCCGGTCAGAAGTTCCTACTGCAGTTCATCTTCGAGCAGGCCGAGGCGGTCGAGTGGCACCACTAGGTCAATCAGGCAGACGAGGGCATGCACGCCAGGCCTGCCTTTTCGCCCCTTGACCCGGGATGAAAACCGATGCGGCTCGGATGGCAGCACCACCTTCGCACCCGCTACCGGGTGTTGCGCAGGAGGATCTTGAGGACGTCGCGTGTGTCGCGTCGGCGTTCGAAGGTGGGGGCGGTGACAGCGGCTACGACGGTGATGGCGACCGCGTACCAGGCCGTGAAGACGCCGGCCATCCGGACGGTGTCGAAAGGGTGGCGATCGAGGCGGACACGGCGGTCCTCCTCCTCTGCTGCGGGGCGGACAGGCGGACGGTGGTCAGCGGTGGCCGGTGAAGGCGGCGAGCGTGTCCACCAGACGCTGGTCGGGGCGGGCGGCGATGCCGTCGCCGGCGCGGAAGTCGACCTGCTCGACCGCGAGGTGGAGGTCGACATCGCGGCTGTCGGGACTGCGCCCGGCGGGGGCCGTGCGCCGATCAGGGTGAGCAGGGCCGGGCAGTCGTCGAGGTCGGGAAAGCTCTTGGTCCACGTCCTCGCGCAGTCGGCGGTTCTCCCGCCGCAGCCTGGCCAGTTCCTCGCGCTCGTCGCTGGTCAGGCCGTCGCGCTCGCCGGCGTCGACCTCGGCCTGCTTCACCCAGTCGCGCACCGCGGTCTCGGTCAGGTCGAAATCCTTGGCGACCTGACCGACCGAGCGGTCACCTCGACGGCACAGCTCGACGATCTCGGCCTTGCACTCCGGCGTGAACGAGCGACGAGGGCGCGGCTTCTCTTCCCCATGATCAGAGGTGTCCGTCAAAGCGGATCAAGCCCACCGGTGACCAACTTGCCGTCGGGCAGCCGAACTTGTGCAGGTCGGCCATGACCATGTGTCCCTTGCGAGGCATCGCGACGACGGCCTGGGCGATCTGCTCCCCCGGGAAGATCCGACCGGCGATCACCATGTCCTCGGTACGGATCTTGCCGGGAATCACCTGGTGGCCGGGATGCCGAGGCGACCGCCCCCATCGACGCCGAGTCCGACAGAAGGAGGTAGAAGCATCCCGCTGTCCCGAAGGGGAGGTTTTTCGGACATCGCAGAATTCACATCCGGCTTTCCTTATACGCGTGGGACCGCGGGCAAGGATCTCGTACTCTGGGGTTGAGGACACTCCGGAATGGCTACTCGAAAGGCCTCCCCCGGCATTCTCGACTTAACTCGCGCGCCACTTTCGTGGCACCCCCGGACGCATTCTCGACAAGGAGAAACCAATGCCTGCTGACCCGAACGACGCGCAGACGTGCATGAACTACGAAAGTACGTGCGATGCGAACCTTTCTGGCCCGTTCGACAATTTCTGGTTGCTGGCAGGTGAGGTCAGTCTCGATAGCTTGATAACCGCGACGCGCTGGTACACCGCGTTCACTGAGGAGTACAACTCGGTACTCGATCAAATGGCGGTGGATCCGTTTTCTGCGGCGAATCAGCTTCCCGACCTGTACGGGGCCCGCAAGAGAATGCAGGACGAGGTGATCGTCATTCATCAAAATATCGCGCTGATTGAGAACGAAATCAAGGAGACCATTGGACTCTTCTAATGGTGAGGTGCGAACTTCAGGTCTGGCGGGGCAGGGCTGATCCAATGTCCTGGTGACCCCACGACGTTGCAGTTCACGACGGGTTCCCGGCGGTTGTGGGCAACCGTTGCGAATATATCGAGGCTCCGATTGACGGGCGACTTCAATCGTCGCTCTGGATCGGAGCCTCGATGTCGTTGCAGGCTGTCAGCTTCACCGTCGGCCGATCCGCTCGCAGGGCGCCGATCAGGTCGCGGTGTAGCCGCCGTCGATCACGAGTTCGGTGCCCGTGACGTACCGGGCCTCGTCCGATGCGAGGTAGAGCACACCGTTGGCCACGTCCCTAGGCGATCCTCGGCGCCCCATGGGCGTGGCTTCGAGCCAGCGCCGCGAACTGTCCACGGCATCACCGGAGGAACTGTCGGACAGTGCACTGCTCATCGGAGTCTCGATGGACCCCGGGTGCACCGAGTTCACGCGGATTCCGTGCCTGGCGTAGGTCACCGCGTCCGCCTTGCTCATGAGCCGCACAGCGCCCTTTGTCGCATGGTAGAGGGGGATCGTGGAGCCACCGACCATGCCGTTCACCGATGACATGTTCACGATGCTTCCGGCGCCACTGCGGAGCATGTGCGGCACGGTGTATTTGGTGCTCAGCCACACGCCTCTGACATTGACCGCGAAGAGGTGGTCGAACTCCTCTTCGGTCGTCTCGTGCGAGGGCTTCACCGGGCCGAGGACTCCAGCACTGTTGACCAGGATGTCGATCGAACCGAAATCCCGGGCGATCTCGTCGAGACCGATCTTCACCGCGCGCCCGTCGGTGATGTCGATGCGCAGGTAGCGGTGCGGGAGCTCCTTGGCGTGCTCCTCGTCCGCCTCGTTGCCGTCCACGATGTCGACTGCGGTGACCAGGGCTCCCTCTGCCAGCAGCAGCCGGCAGATCTCCCGTCCGATTCCGCCCGCTCCCCCGGTGACGACGGCGACCTTGCCGTCCACTCTCCCCATGGCTCGCTCCTGCGGTAGAAGGTGCGTGGGCTCCTAGGCTGACGGCGTGCTGATCCAGCGGTCGTAAGCCCGCTGGAACGTGCCGTTCTGCAAGGCGCGCGCCAGCCACGTGTCGGCCTTGCCGGTCAGCTTGCTGCCCTTGGGAAGCATGTAGGCCTTCTCCGCCGTGGTGAACGGCTTGTCGGGATGGACGGCAACCAGGCCGGGGTGCTGGGCGGCTTCGTACTTCGCCTCGATCGCGTCGGTGATCATGACATCGGCGTGGCCCTGGAGGATCTGGTCGAAGATCGTGTTGTTGTCCGGCCAGGTGATCACGGTGGCGTTCGGAAGGTACTGCTTGACGAAGTCGGCGTTGGTTCCGCCGGGGTTGACGATGACGCGGACGTTCTTGTTGTCGATCTGCTGGATGGTCTGGAAACGGGCGGCGTTCGCGGTGGTGGTGATCGGCGTCTTGCCGTCCATGAGGTACGGCTGAGTGAAGTCGGCCTGCTGTTGGCGCTGCGGCGTGATGGAGATCCCGCCCACCGCGATGTCGCACTTGCCGGGTGTGGCGATGTCGTTCATCAGGGTGGGCCAGGACGTCGGCACGAACTCCGGCTTCTCCTTCAGGTAGTGGGCGAAGTTGCGGGCCATGGAAACATCGATCCCGCTGTACTTCCCGCTCGAAGGGTCGCGATACGTGAGCGGCTTGTAGTCGCCGGTGGTGCACACCTTCAGCGTCTTCTCTCGCGTCGGTCGGGTCTTTTCGACCGCGGCAGCGGCCGGCGTGCTGGAGGCGACCAACGGCGCCGCAACGGCGGCGCAGGCAAGGAGACTCAGTGTGATCTTCCGCGGGGTGGTGAACATACCTTCTGGCCTTTCATGATCCGACAGTCGCTCTCCCACGCTATGGGCCCGCCGACCAGGCGGTTGTCATCCGATCGGGGGGACGGGGGGCGGCTTGCCCTTCCCGACCCGTGTGCGCGGGCTGCCGGCACGAGGGCGCGGACAATCACCCCGAGCACGGCAGCGAGCACGCGTGCGCTCACGGGAGAGAGTGGAACCTAGAAGCAGTCGTGGATGGCGGCGCCGTGGTTGTGGATGGTGATGTAGGGCGAGTAGCGGTGGATGAGCCCGTTGCTGGCGGTGATGGTGGTCTGGTCGTAGGCGTGGATGATGCCGCCGGTGACGTTTCCGATGACGGCTCGGCCGGTGGCGGTGATGGTGCCGCCAGTGACGTTGTTGACCGTGGCACTCTCGCGGACGGTGATGGTGCCGTCGTGGATGGTGTCGGCGGTGGCATGGCCGTAGATCTCGACGGTGCCGTTGTTGATGGTGGTGACAGTGGTGTTGTGCCGGATGGTGACACGGCCGTTGTGGACGGTGGTGGCCGTGGCCCGGTCGAAGAGGTCGACTTCGCCGTTGTCGACGGTGTCGGTGGTGGATTCGCCGCACAGGCTGACGGTGCCGTTGGTGACGGTGGTGATGTGAGCGTGGTTGTAAAGGGAGGCGTAGCCGTCGTGGATGGTGTCGGCGGTGGCGTGGTCGCCGAAGATGCTCCAGCCGCCCGCGATGGTCGTGACGCTTGCGTGGTCGCGGACGTTGATGTGGCCGCCGCGGATGGTGCCGGCGGAGGCGTTGTCGTGGAGGTCGACGGTGCCGTCGTGGACGAGGGCCACGGCGGCGTGGTCGTGCAGGATGACGGTGCCGCCGTTGACGGCGGCAACAGTGGAGTGATTGTGGAGGTGGGTGGTGCCGCCGTTGACGGTGGTGATGACGGCCCGGTCGAGGGCTTGGAGGTGTCCGGCGTCGACGGCGTACAGGGGGTGGGGGCCGTGGACCTGGCTCCATCCTGCTGCGGGCGTGTGGTTGATGGTGAGTTGGCTGCCGTCGGCTGGGGCGAAGATGACCACGGTGGGGCCGGCGAGAGACCAGTCGAGTTCTTCCTGCGTCGAGATGCTCCGGGCCTGGCCCGCGACCTGCTGCTGCCATCCTCGGCTGACCTGCGCGAAGGAGTTCGGCAGGTGCTTCGCGACCTGGGTCAGCTCGTCCGTGTTCAGCTGGCGGGGTTCCATGGGTGTGCCTTTCGCGCGGCCGGAGGGCGGGGCTGGGCCCCGGGGTGTCTGTCGGGGACTGCGGTGCTCAGCCTGATCCCTGGGCGTCCGCCCTGGCCTGTGTTCTACGGGTATCCGTTCGGGAAGCGGGATTGCCTGTCCGGGCCGAGTCGGCCCCGGCTCCAGTGAGCATCCGGACCCGATGACCAGTGGCGCCTCCGGCATCCGGCTGCGCTCCCGTCGGCGTCCCGGGACTCGCCGGGTTCCCCGTTGCGTTGAGTGACCGTGACTACGGATGGCCGTGACTACGGATGGCGTCCTGGGCAGCGGCCGCGGGGACCGCATGCTCGCGGACGGCGCGCCGGCCGGCGACCGCGCCTCCTTGCCCGAAGGGATGCCCCTCGGTGCAGCTGACCTACTGTCAGATTTCTGTAGATTGCTGATCGGGGCTCCACGGCCCACCCGACTGCCGGCCGAAGCGAGGGACGTCGCGAGGGACGAGCGCTGAGGACCCTGCAGCATGACGCGCTGACCCACCGGCACCGGCTTCCCGGCCGGGCACGGCTGCGAGCGTTGGCGTCGGCTGTCCCCGGTGGTCGGCCCCGACACTGAACGGGTGGCGTCATCGTGACGGTCCGACGATCGATACCTCGCTGCCCCGGGTCGGCCGACGGCTCGGCGCCCGATCGAACAGGCAGCCGCCCGGGGAAGGGCCGACGGGCAGCCGACACGACATACCGTCACCGCGAAAGGCATTTCATGGACATCCCGGCGAACGATCCCTCGCCCTCGGCGGGACCCGAGCGCGAGAACTCCTCCAGCCTCGCCAGGAGGGACCCGCGAAGCGCGCCGGACCGGCCGGTCGCGGGCTCCCCCGAGCCCGGTCCGCACAACGGTGTTCGGCGACGCACCTCCGGCGAGAGGCAGGCCCAGGACGCGCCCCACCCCAGCGGTGTTCCCCGCGTGGCGCGGGAGCACTCTGCCGAGCTCGGCCCGGAGCCCCTCGCCGTCTACACGCAGCGGGGCCTGGAGGCAGCCCTCCGTCTCCCGTCCGGCGGCGATGCCGATGCCCGGGAGATCCGCCTCTATCACCGTCAAGGTGCCGAATTCGTCGTCGACGGCCACGCAGGACGGCCGATTCGTGCGATGGGAGAGTCCGACGTCACGGTCAGGAACGGCGGCCGCATCACGGTCGACGAGTCGGCCACGGTCAGGGCCGAGAACTCGACGGTCGACTGCGTCGGCGGTTACGTCATGATGGTCGGCGGATCCGCCAGGGTCTCCGGCGGGACGGTCTCCGCGTTCAATCCCGTCAGGCCGCTGATCTGCACCGGCGGAAAGACCTACGGCTGGGGGACCTTCACCGCCGTCGTCAGCGGGGGTACGTTCCACTCCCGGGAAAACGGCACCGTCCACGCCAGCGGCCAGGCGGTCGTCGTCGCCACGGACGGGACAGTGCGGGCGAACGGCGGAACCGTCTACGCGTGGGGGCCGGCCTCGGTCTACATCGTGGCGGGAACGGTCCATGGGCATGAAGAAGCCCGAATCGACGCGACGGGCCACGGAGTGACCGGAGCGGGGGCCGGAGACAGCCGGGCCACGGTGGTGGGCCGCGGCTGCTGGATCAAGGCCGGCGGCACCGCCCATGTCACGGCTCTCGCAGGAAGCACGGTCATCGCCACGGACAGCGCCACCGTGGACGCCGACGAGACCTGCACCGTCTATACCGTCGGCGGCGATGTCCGCGTGCTGAACACGGTGCCGACCCCGGTCGCCATCGCCGGCATGGAATCGGTGAAGTTCCCCCGTTGATCGGGGGCGCCCGGTCAACGTCGAGAGCGCAAACGCGGGCGCGATCCGAGGGGCCCGCTTTGTGAGGGCTCCTGCGGGCCCGGGACAGGTCTCGCCCCTGCAGGAGCCCTCACAAGCGTCTGGCTGGCCCCGATGGTCAGATGACCACCATCCAGCGGATCAGCTCAGAGCACAGTGAAGTTCTGGTAAGGGAGGAGGCGCGACTCCTCGTCCACAACGTAGAGCTGCTCGTACTCGTCCTGCAGGCGCTGGGCCTTGCCTGCGTTCCCCGGTCGCGCACCATCGTCGTACGTTTCCATTTCGAAGGTCTGGACCGGTTGCACCAAACTCCGATCCCGCTCCGTGAGCAGCTCTGGCGCCTCATTCACCGGGTAGCCCTTTTCCTCCGAGAAGGCCTCCGCGATCTTGAGGTTCCGCTGCGCATTTGCAACAGCTTCCCCATCGGACTCGAATTGACTGACGTCGTAGTATTTGCAGGCCGACTTGAAGTTGCCGGAGTACTCGATTCTACCGTTCGCATAGACCTTGATGGTGATAGTTTCGGACATCGAGGTCTGCGTGATGTTAAACCGCTCCTCCCAGCCGATCTTGAATGCCCACCACTCGCTACCTATTTCATTGTCATCCTTACCGGTCTCAAAGTCACCAGTAATGGACAGCGTGGTTCCGGATCCCGACTTTGCTGCCACGAGTTCCATTGACGGATTTTCAAGTGCCACGAAATCAAGCGTATATTCGGCACTCGGCTCCGCCGGCTCAGCACCCTTATCCTTGCCCTTCTTGTCCCCGCCGAACTTCAGTGAGTACTTCTTGACCTCATAGCGAAGCTTGATCTGTGCAGTGCTTGAAGCGCTGAGGGTTCCGTCCCCCCAGGAGATGATCTTCCCATCTTTCGACGCAAAGAAGTATCCCTTGGGATCATACTCGCTCGCGAACCCGAATACAGCCTCCCGCGCCCTCAAGTGGACCGGGGGCAAGGAACTCTTCAGTGCATCTTCGGCACCCTTTCCGAGGTGCATCAGCGTGCTCTTGTCCTTGGCAGCCGCCATCTTGACCCCGGCACCGCTTGTTTTGTAGATGTACTGCGCCACGGCCCCGAAGGTCTTCACGCCGGTGCTGGCGAATTTGATCCCCATGAGAACGTTAGCGGCCTGGGTGAAACGGAGCATGGGGCCGTAACCATAGTCGACCGCCTTGCTGCTCGGCTCTGACATCCGATTCCTCACATTCTTGACGATGAATTATGCACATGACAGCCGCATTCTCCGCAGTCACGCAGAAGCGGCATGGAGTGTGACGTCCGTCAATCACTCCATAACAACGGACTCCAGGGCCTCAATTGGCCCAGCTGATGCTTCCGACCATCACGGTGTTGTACATCTTCGTCAGCTCGAGGTCGACCCGATCGGTCAGCATGCCATCGCCGTCCAGGAGTTCTGCGAAGGGAATCTCGGTGGCGCCCTTCGGCACCCGACCCCGGTCGGTCTCCACGAACACCAGCTCCCCCGCCGGTCCTGCGCCGGCCTGGGTCTTTGTCAGCTCTGCTGTCGCCTTGGCGGCGACTACCGAGATTTTGGAGGCCAGCCATCCCTGGACAGCGGCCTCCGACCCCAGGGATTTGCCCAGGTCTGCTATCGCTTTCTTCCCTGCGGTCGTCTGGGCCTGCTCGTGGGCCAGGAAGGCGAGGGCTCCTGGAGCCCACTTGACCAGCTCGTCGTCTGCCATGATGCAAATCCTCTCCTGCGTCGCTCTATGATTTGGACTCTAGATTTCGAAATTCTGTGTCACAATTTCGAAATCGCTTTCGCCGTCATTTCCGCCAGTTGGTCCGGAGTGAAATCCCGAGCCTGCTCCGGGTACTTGTTCTTGAAGCTCTCCACGGTGGCGACCGCCAGCGCGACCACTCCGGCGGTACTCACGTCCTGAGTGGCGGGCATACTGCCCTGCTCGGCCACCTTCTTGGCAGGGGACCCGGCGGGCAACTCGGAGGTGTTCCCGTACCCGCCCTTGTCGCCGCCGCCGTTCTCCTGCTCGCCGCCGCCGTAGTCCTCGGCACTCGGAATCAGTATCCATTCAGCCGTCGGATACGCGACCGAGTACCACTGCCCCTCGTCGTCCTGGACCTTGAAGACCTTGTCCACGTCGTCGAAGTAGGTGGTCAGCGCGAAAACAAGCGCCTGGACGACGACCTCCTCATCTTCCGGGAAAGCCTCTACGCAACGAGCCTTCAGCCGGTTGAACTCGGGCATCTGTTCGTCGGCTGTCAGCGCGCCCGTCGCAGCGGTGACGGCTGCGTCGAGCGTGGTGATGTTCGAGAAGACATAGGGTTGAACCGCGCCGATAACGGTCCCGTAGTCGATCACCCAATCGATCGTACTGAGGTCAGTCACTGGATCTCCTTCGCTGGGGAACTCTCATAGGAAATCGGAGCCTCTTCCGGCCGCCGACCGGCGCCGAGGGTCGTACTTCCGTCTGGGGATGAGATTAGAAGCATCCGTCTCGCGTCGGCAGGCCGCCCCGGGAAGCCGATGAGCCATCTGTCCCGACCCGGTTCGGGCAGATACGGGTGCATCCGGGAGGACCTCCGGTTCCACCCGCCGGGCGGCGCTCGAAAAACACAGGCGCTCGAAAAACACAACAGGGCTCCCGACCGCGCCTCGGCGCAGTCGGGAGCCCATGGCTCCAGCACGGCGTGGTCCTCTCCTTCGAGGCCGCACGCCGATAGTGCCGGCCCCCTCCTCAGGATCAACCCGCTGATGTCGTGCGGGATGTCCGCCGGAGAATGCCGACGATAAAGTCCCTCCTACTGCAGTGTCAGGAAATAGACGATTTCGGCAGCGACGCAAATCCCCGCCCAGATCTGCTCGCCGCTCCACCCGGACAAGTTCCACTGGAAGGCGGCGACGGCTTCGTTCAGGCGGGCCGTGGCTTCCTCCACGACGGCCGCATAGTCGTCCGCAACTGATTGCATGACTTCTTCGGGTTTCGCAGCGTATCCATGGCCATGCGTCGCGTTCAGCTGGGACTGCCGTTCCACGAATGCGTTGGCAAGACCGGTTTCGAGAGCAACTCCGGCCGCAGCGACCTCGGCGGCCCAGGCATCGAGAGCGGTGTTGAGGCTCTCAACACATGCGCTGACCCTCCGATGGTCGATCACGTCATGAAGGTAGGGCGTGATTCTCCGGTCGATCAGTTCCTTGACCGCGGCGACGTCCTGCCTCTCGGCCGCCTGGCGCTCCTCGAAGCTCAGGCCCGAGAAATTCTCAAAATCTGGCAGCACAGTCGATCTCCTCGTTGTCTGGTTGACCTGACGACATGGGACACCGACCCGGGCCGGCCGTCGGTAACGAGGCCGGAAGCGGTCGATGACATCCACGCGCGGTCCATCCTCGACACTGAGCCGACCAGGGCATATGCCGCAAAGGGCATCCGTTCGGGCCATTGCCCGCCAGGCGCGCGAGGGCCTTCAGCCGATGGGCTTGAGAGGTCGAATGCGGGGTCGGGGTGTGACCGGTCGTGATCGACTACCGCGGGGCGGGTGTGCGTGCCGGGGTGCGCGCCGTCCTCCGGCGGCCGCACTCACCGGGTGATGTAGGCCGTGCCATTGGCGTCGACGTTGCAGGTCGCAGGGGAGGAGACCGTGCAACTGCTCGCAGTCCCGGAGACGTTGACGCCGATGGAGTAGGTGGCGTTGCCCCCACCGACGTAGGCGACGGTGCCGGGCCCCCCGTCCCCCGTGCTGACAGTCGCGACAGCTCCGGCGGCGATGGTCTTCGGGCACTTGAAGCCGGACGTGCAGGAACTCACAGTCACGGGGGCTGCGGGCAACGGCCGGTATCCACCGATCGGGCACCGTGGAGGGCCCTGTAGCAGTGAGGCACCGGGTGGGCCCGGAGCGACCAGGTGTTCCGGGCCCGCCGTCCTGACGCAACCTCAGCGGATGAGGGCGAGGACCTCATCGCGCAGGGCCGCCATGGCGGCCTCGTCCGGGGCTTCGACGTTGAGCCGCAACAAGGGCTCGGTGTTGGAGGGGCGGAGGTTGAACCAGCGGCCGTCGCCCAGGTCGACGGTCAGGCCGTCGAGCCGGTCGGTGGTGACGCGGTCGTGGCGCCGATAGGCGGCCTCGACGGCGTCCAGGGTGCCGGGAACGTCGGCGACCTGGGAGTTGATCTCCCCGGAGGCCACGTAGCGGGAGTATGCGGCGACCAGCTCGGACAGGGTGGACTCCTCTTGCTCTCCGAGGGCGGCCAGGACGTGCAGGGCGGTGAGCATGCCGGTGTCGGCGCGCCAGAAGTCGCGGAAGTAGTAGTGGCCGGAGTGCTCGCCGCCGAAGACCGCGTTGTGCTCGGCCATCAGGGCCTTCATGAAGGAGTGGCCGACGCGGGAGCGAACGGGGGTGCCGCCGTGCTCGCGGATGACCTCCACGGCGGCGGCCGAGGTGATGACGTTGTGGATGATCGCCGAGCCGGGGTCCTTGGCGAGCTCGCGGGCGGCGACCAGGCCGACGATCGCGGAAGGGGCGACGGCCCGGCCCTTCTCGTCGATGAAGAAGCACCGGTCGGCATCGCCGTCGAAGGCCAGTCCGATGTCCGCTCCGGACTTCTTGACCAGGTCCTGAAGGTCGATCAGGTTCTTCGGGTCCAGCGGGTTGGCCTCGTGGTGCGGGAAGGTGCCGTCCAGCTCGAAGTAGAGGGGCACCAGCTCGATCGGCAGGCCGGCCAGGACGGCCGGGACGGTGTGGCCGGCCATGCCGTTGCCGGCGTCGGCGGCGACCTTCAGGCGGCGGATGCCCGACAGGTCGACCAGCGAGTTGAGGTGGGCCGCGTAGTCGGCGAGCATCTCGCGCCGGGTGACCGTGCCATGGACGGGAGCCGGTTCGGGGATGTCGCCGGTCTCCAGCCAGGTGCGGATCCGGGCCAGGCCGGTGTCCTCGCCGATCGGGGCGGCCCCGGCGCGGCAGAGCTTGATGCCGTTGTCCCGGGCGGGGTTGTGGCTGGCGGTGATCATCACACCGGGCAGATCCAGGCTGCCCGAGCAGTAGTACAGGTAGTCGGTGGAGCCGAGTCCGGCGTCGATGACATCGGCACCGGCGCTGGTTGCCCCGGCTGCGAACGCCTCGGCCAGCTCAGGAGAGGTGGAGCGCATGTCGTGGGCGATGACGATCCGCTCCGCCTGGGTGAGGCGGACGAACAGGGCGCCGACCTTGCGGGCGAGGTCGGCGTTCAGCTGCCGGGGGACCTCGCCGCGGATGTCGTAGGCCTTCACGAGGTGGGAGTAGTCGGGCATGAGCTGCCTTCCGGGGTTGCGGTTTCGGAGCGTTGGGAGATGGCAGGGCGAACGCCTGCCGGGTCCAGCGTGCCTCGTTCCGCAGCAGGTCGCGGTGGCTGCTGAGCAGACCGGGCCAAGGTAGCCGGGGCGCACAGCCGCCGGCGTCCCCCGATCGGGGGACGGCTCGGATGCTGCGGCGCCCCCCGGGCGGCTGGGCCGCCCGGAACCCCTCCACGTCCGGACGGCTGCCGTCCCGTGGGCTGGGGCTCGCCCATGCTGGAGGAGCGGACCGAAAGGGCACTTCGCGAGAAAGACCCTCGCTAGGATCCCGCGCTTATGCCGAGATCGCCCCAGCCCACCGTCAAAGCCCATGAAGGATTAGCGGCTCATGTACACATACGAAATGGCACGGCCCGGTTCACTTCGTATCAAGGAATCCGCGGTGCCCTCGTGCGGAGCGGACGAAGCCCTGCTGCAGACGGAGGCGGTCTCCATCTGTTCGACGGACGTCTCCTACCACCGCGGACACCTCTCCTCGTCGGTGTGGCCGCTGACCCCCGGACACGAATACGTGGGGCGGGTCGTCGAGGTCGGCTCCCGGCTGAACTCCCGGGTGCACGTGGGCGACCGGATGTCCTACTGGGGGCAGACGGACTTCGGGGGGATGGCGGAATACCGCGCCATCCGTCCGATTCTTCCCGGGCACACCGAGGAGACGGGCTGGTTCACCGACCGCGGTTTCATGGACGCGGACCAGGCGGCAGCCATCATCATCCCCCCGGACCTCCCTTCGGAGCTGGCCACCGCGGTGGAGCCGCTGACCTCGGTCCTGCGCTCGCTGCTCCTCAACCCCCCACGCCCCGGCGACCGCTGCGCCGTTCTGGGCGCCGGCCCGAGCGCCATTCTCGCCCTGCAGGTGCTGCGTAAGGTCATGGGCGCCGAGGTGATGGTCCTCGACCGCAACACCGACCGGCTGCTGGTCGCGGCCCGTTACGGTGCGGCCCGGGTGTTCGACCCGATCGGCCAGGCGGACGAGCTGGTGGAGATGGCCGCCCGTGAGCACGGCCAGGTCGTGGACTACGTGTTCGACGCCCTCCCCTGCATCGAGTCGGGCAACGGACCGGACGTGCGGGAGCTGGCGATGGGCCTGCTGCGGCCGGCCGGAACCTATGTGGTCTACGGCGCCAGCGCGATACCCCAGCGGATCAACACCTGGTCGATCCTCGCCAAGGGCCTGACCCTGCGCGCGACCCCCTTCGACGTCAGCTCGTTTCCGATGGCGCGCTCGGCCCGTGTCCTGGAGATCGCCCTCCACTACATGACCAGCGGACTCGTCGACGTTTCGCCGGTGTTCAGCGAGGCGATCGACCTCCAGGACGAAGCGGCCGTGATCAGGGCTTTCGAGCAGTACGGCGCGGCCTCGTCGATGAAGACGTCCATGCTCGCGGGCGATGCCCGCCGGGCGCTCGTCCCCAGCACCCCCGCCGCCGACCAGGCCGGGAGCCCGGTCCGCGAGCGTGTCCTCGCTCCACTCGGAGCGGTCGGCCACCACCGGTTGTCCGACGGCGTGCTCAACCCGGCCGGCTGATCGCCGCGCGGCGCGCGGGGACGGTCCGGCCGGGTGCCGAACTTCCTCACCATGGCAGGAACACCATGTACGAACCTCCGATTTTCCTGATCGTCCGACGATTCACGGTGGGTGGCTTGGAACGAGTCGTCCTCACCCTGGCGAACGCGATCGCCGAGCGCGGCCGCGAGGTGCACGTCGTCGTCCTTGAGCCCGTCGGCATGAGCGCGATGATCACCGAACTGCACGAGGACGTCCGGCTCCACGTCCTGACCGGTGGCCAGAGGTCCAGGCTGGCGCAGCTGCGCCGCCTCACCCGCCACGGGATCGTCCACCTGCACCTCGCCGAGGGTGTGCTCCCGGCCGTGCGCTGGGCGCTGCGTGGGAACCCCGCCGTGTTCGTCAGCTACCACAGCGACTACGGACCGGTTCGCGGACCGGCGAAGAACCTCCTGGACCGTGTCATCACCCGTCGCAGCCACGGCGTGATCGCCGTGTCGGAGGCGGTCCGGGACTTCTGCGTCGACCAGGTGCGGCTGCCCCCGGATCTGGTGACGGTCATCGAGAACGCCGTCCCCGAGCCCGCCGACGGCGGGGTCCGGGTCGACCGGACCGGGGCCCTGACGTTGGTGGCGCTGGCAACGGTCAATCCCCACAAGAACTACCCGGGCCTCATCGAGGGCTTCGCCCTGGCACGGCGTCGAGGCCACGCCGTCCGGCTGCGCATCATCGGCGACGGCCCCAGACTGGCGGAGGCCTTCGACACCGCACAGCGCCTGTCGGTGAACGGGGACATCGAATGGTACGGGTCCCTGTGGCAGGCCTCGGTGGTCAACGCCCTGCTCGGCTCGAGCGACGTCTTCGTGTCGGCCAGCCGCAACGAGGGGCTGCCGATGTCCGTCCTGGAAGGCCTGCAGCACGGGCTGCCGATGATCCTCTCCGACATCGCGCCCCATCGCGAGGCCGCGGGCGAGGCCGCCGTGTACTTCGACTCCGAGGTGCCCGAGCAGTTCGCCGCACGGGTGGAGGAGCTGATGGAGCGAGACGCCCGGCAGCGCCGCGCGGAGTCGGCCCGCGGGCGGGCCGCACGGTTCGCCGCGTCGGCCTTCGTCGACCGTCATCTGGACCTGTACGGGAGCTTCCCGTCGACTACGAGTGAGGACTCGCGATGAGACTGCTGGTCACCGGCGGTGCCGGTTATGTGGGCAGTGTGGTGACTGCCCGTCTGCTGGAGGCAGGACACTACGTCGTCGTGCTCGACGACCTCTCCACGGGTCACGCGGACGCCGTCCCGGCCGGGGCGGACCTCGTGGTCGGCTCGCTGCGCTCGACGGCCGCCGAGGTGCTGGCGAAGGGCGCGTTCGACGCGGTCCTGCACTTCGCCGCCAAGTCCGTGACAGGTGAGTCGGTCGAGAAGCCCGGATACTACTGGGATCAGAACCTCGGTGAATCCCTGGCCCTGTTCGACGCCATGCGCTGCGCCGGTGTACGGCGGATCGTCTTCTCCTCGACCGCGGCCACCTACGGGAACCCCGACCGCACACCGATCGTCGAGTCGGCGCCGACCCGCCCGGTCAGTCCGTACGGTGCCACCAAGCTGGCCATCGACACCGCGCTCGCGTCCTATGCGGACCTGCACGGATTCGGCGCGGTCAGCCTGCGCTACTTCAATGTGGCGGGCGCCTACCAGGGGCAGGGCGAGCGGCACGCGCCCGAGACCCACCTCATCGCCAACGTCCTGGCGGTGGCGCTCGGCACGGCGGACAGCGTGACCGTGTACGGGACCGACTACCCGACCCCCGACGGCACCTGCGTGCGCGACTACATCCATGTCGCCGATCTTGCCGACGCCCACGCCCTCGCCCTGCAGGCCTGCGAGGAAGGCACCCACCAGATCTTCAACCTGGGCCGCGGGAGCGGGCATTCCGTGCTCGACGTCATCGCGGCCTGCCGCGATGTCAGCGGGCATCCGATCCCCGTCACGCTGCACGAGCGCCGCCCCGGGGACCCCGCGGTCCTGGTGGCCTCCTCCGAGAAGGCCCGCCGCCAGTTGGCGTGGGAGCCGCGACAGGACCTGCACGCCATGGTGTCCGACGCATGGCGGTTCGCCAGGCGAGTCGTCTGACCCGGCCGAGCCCCGCCCGCCCTCCACGAACGGAACGACATGTCCACCACCCCGGACGCCAACGAAGCCGCCACCGATGTCGCGATCGCGACACTGACGCGCAACCGCCGCACCGGCACCGACGCCGGCTTCTCCTACGACTTCACCTGCCCGTCGCCCACCAGCTATCCGTTCCAGTGGGCCTGGGACAGCTGCTTCGAGGCGATCGCCCTGGCCCGCATCGACCTCCCCCGGGCGTGCGCCGAGATCGAGTCACTGCTGCACGGCATCGACGGTGACGGGTTCCTGCCGCACATGCTCCTGTGGCAGCAGGAACTGCGCCCGCAGGCCACCGCTGACTTCCGGATCGCCCTGTGGGAGGGCTGGAAGTCCGTCACCCTGGCGCCTCCCGTGCTGGCCCGGGCCATCGAGCACATCTTCGCGATCTCGGGGGACGAGCAGTGGCTCGCCCGCGTCCTGCCCAGGGCCTGCCGGTTCTACGACTGGCTGCACGCCACCCGGCGCACGGCCGGCGACCTGCTGGCCATCTACCAGCCCGACGAGTCGGGGCTGGACATGAGCCCGAAGTACGACCGCGCCCTGGGCGTGCAGAGCGGCCACGACCCGCGGGTCGCGCGCAGCTGGCACGCCCGGATGAGGGAACTGCTCGACGGCTACGGCACCGACCGCCGCCCTGACAGCCTGCTGGGCGCGCAGCGCCGGTTCCACTGGGCCGACGTCCTGTTCAACACCATCTACGCCGACGGTCTGACCCGGCTGGGCCGGCTGGTCGGCGAGCGCAGGGACCCGGGGTACGGCGATGCGGGACGCTTCGCGCGTCGGGCCGCACGGGTCTCGACCGCGCTGATGCGCGAGTGCTGGGACGAGCAGAGGGGCGTGTTCGACGACCTCGACCTGGTCGCCGGACGCCGGGACCACACGGTCACGATCAGCTCGCTGTTCCCGCTCATCCTCGAGTCCGTCCCCGACGCCGCCGCACGACGCGTGATCGACGAACACCTGACGAACCCGGACGAGTTCTGGCTTCCGTACCCGCTGCCGAGCGTCGCGGCGAACGAGCCCTCCTTCGACCCCGACTTCGCGACCGAGGGGATCTTCCGGGGCTCCAGCTGGGTCAATCTGAACTGGTACCTGTACTGGGGCCTGCGCGACCGCGGGGAGCACCGGACGGCCGGCGCCCTGGCCGAGCGCACGATCGCGGCCGTCGCCGCCTCCAGCACCCGAGAGTGCTACGGACCCTACGACGCGGCCGGCCACGGCGCCCTCTCCTTCGGCTGGAGCACCCTGGTCCTGGACCTGGTCGACGCCGAATCAGGCAGGGACCGCTCCCTCGCCCGCACGCCCGCGTTCTTCTAGGAACTGCGGCCTCCAGCATCAGGGATGAAGAAATGATCAACTGGGGATTCATCGGAGCCGGTTCGATCGCCCGCACCAGCCTCGCTCCCGCAGTACACCGCAGCGAGGGCTCGAAGCTCCACATCGCCGCCGCCCGCGACGCCGACCGCGCCGCCGCCCTCGAGCCGCGCAAGGCCTCCTCGCACTACGCGCAGGTCATCGAGGACCCCGACGTCGACATCGTCTACGTCTGCCTGCACAACGCCGCACACCGCACGTGGGTGCTGCGCGCCCTCGAGGCGGGCAAGCACGTGCTCTGCGAGAAGCCGCTCGGCCTGAACGCGGACGAGACCCTGGAGATGGCCGGCGCCGCGGCCCGCCACCAGCGGCTACTGGTCGAGGCGGCCTGGAACCGCTGGCACCCGCTGACCCGGGGTCTGGAGAGGATTCTCGCCCACGGCGGGATCGGCACCGTGCACAGCGCGGCGGCCTCCTTCGACTGGACCAGCCCCGGGGTGCACAACTACCGCAACTCCGCCGCACTGGGCGGCGGGGCGCTGCTCGACCTCGGTTGCTACACCGCCGCCGCGGTCCTGGGCGCCTTCGACTGGCAGGCGCCGACGGGCGTCGTCGCGAGTGCCACGTCAGCCTCCCCCCCGGAGGCCGATCTGCACACCGAGGCCGAGCTGTGGTTCCCCCAGGGCCGGGCCCAGCTGAGTGTCGGGTTCACCGGAGCCATGACGCAGAGCCTCGACATCAGGGGGTCCGCAGGGCGGATCCGGGTGGATTATGACGCCTTCACGCCGAGCGCCAACCCCGCACAGGCGTACGCCAGCACGCCGGAGGGGGTCGAAGAGCTCAGCTACCCGCCCGTCGACGCCTACCAGCTCATGGTCACGGACGTCGCGAAGGCCGTGGCCGGCGAGCCCGCCTTCACCGTGCCGCTCGACCAGTCGATCGCCGTGGCCAGCACGCTGGACCGCATCCGCAACGCCGCTCACCGCACCACGCGCTAACAGTTCCAGGAGTCACCATGCCCAACGCATTCCACACCGTCGTCGTCCCGGCAGCAGGAACGGGCACCCGCATGCTCCCCGCCACCAAAGCCGTCCCCAAGGAGCTCCTGCCGATCCTGGACACCCCGGCCATCGAGCTGACGGCCGCCGAGGCCGCCGCCGCCGGCGCCGAGCGGATGATCATCGTGTCCGCCCCCGGCAAGGACATGATCGCCCGGCACTTCCAGCCCAACGCCGTGCTGGAGCAGCGGCTCGAGGACAAGGGGAAGTCCGAGCTGCTGGCCGCCGTCCGGCATGCCGAGAGCCTGCTGCGCGTCGAGATCGCGACCCAGCAGGAGCCCCTGGGCCTGGGGCATGCCATCGCCTGCGCCGAGCCGTACTTCACCGACCGGGACGAGGCCGTCGCGGTCATGCTGCCCGACGACCTGATCCTGCCCGCGGGCATCCTCCCGCGGATGGCCGCCGTGCGGCAGCAGTACGGGGGCACCGTGCTGTGCGCCTTCGAGGCACCGCGTGAGGCCCTGTCCGCCTACGGGGTGTACGACCTGGTCGACACCGCCGACCCGCACGTCAAGCGCGTGCGGCACATGGTGGAGAAGCCGGATCCGCAGGACGCGCCGTCCACCTTTGCCAGTGCCGGGCGCTACCTGCTGGACCGCGCCGTCTTCGAGCCGCTGAAGCACGTCAAGCCCGGTGCTCGCGGCGAGATCGACCTCACGGACGCGCTCGTCGAACTCATCCGCCAGGGCCACCCGGTGCACGTGGTCGTCCACACCGGCAAGCGGCACGACATCGGGAACCCCGCGGGGATGCTGCAGGCCGCCGTCGACTTCGCCCTCGACGACCCCACCCGCGGCCCGGACCTGCGCAGCTGGCTGGAGACGCGACTGCCCGTCGGCGCCGGCAGCCGCTGACCGGGAAGGAGACAACGGCATGATCGTCATCGGACTCGTGGCGGGTTGGCTCGTCACCGCATGCTGGCTGCCCCAGCTGTACAAGTTCTGGCGCACCCGCTCGGCCAAGGACTTCTCCTGGGGCTACCTCGCCGCCTTCAGCACCGGGATCGCCCTGTGGCTGCTCTACGGCTTCCTGACCCACGACATCGCCCTCGTCGTCAGCAACAGCCTCACCCTCACCCTCACCCTGGCGGTCATCGGGCTCAAGCTGTGGCTGGAGACCGGCGGCGCGAACGGGAACACCACCGTCCAGCCCACCGCGGCAGCCTCGACCGCCGGAGCACGAGATGACTGACACGACCTGCACCAGGACAGCACCGCGCCACCGGCGGACCGCGACCCCGACGGACCACCGCACCACCACGACGGTCGCCGCACTGGACATCGGCGGGACGAAGATGGCCGGAGCCATCATCGACAGCGCCGGCCGCCGCCTGGCAAGGGCGCAGCGTGCCACCCCCGCCGACGGATCGTCGGCGCAGCTCGGCGCAGCCCTCGCCGACCTGGTCGGCGAACTGCGGGCGTCCTCCTGGTGGGACGACGTGACGGCCGTCGGGATCGGCAGCACCGGTCCCGTCGACACGGCCGGCGGGACCATCACACCCGTCAACATCCCCGGCTGGCAGGCCTATCCGATCGCCGACGAGGTCAGCCGCATGGCCGCGGGGCTGCCGGCCCGTCTCGCGGGCGACGCCATCGCCATGGCCCAGGGGGAGCAGTGGCTCGGCGCTGCCCGCGGCTGCGCCAACGCGCTGTGCATGGTGGTGTCCACCGGGGTGGGGGGCGGACTCATCCTCGACCACCGGGTCCGCACCGGGGACACCGGGAACGCGGGGCACATCGGCCACATCAGCGTCGACATGAACGGCGAGCGGTGCGTGTGCGGCGCCCGCGGCTGCGTCGAGACGATGGCCAGCGGGCCCGCGATCCTGCGGTACGCGCTGGCGCACGGCTGGTCCCCGCCGGCGGACACCGCCGCGACCACCCAGGGCGTCGCCGAGGCCGCGGGCCGGGGGGACACCGTGGCCCTGGCCGCCTTCGACCGGGCGGGTCAGGCCCTGGCCGCGGGCATCGCGGCCACGTCCCACCTGGCCGAACTGCGACTGGCGGTCATCGGCGGCGGCGTGGCCAAGGCCGGGCCCATCCTGTTCGAGCCCATCCGAGCCCACCTGGCCGACTACGCCACCCTGGCGTTCGCCTCCTCGCTGCAGATCCGCCCGGCGCTGCTGGAGGAGGACGCCGGCCTGGTGGGGGCGGCCGCTGCCGCATTCGAGCTCCACGGGTGAAGCGGCCCGGGCGGCGCCGTGGCGCCATGAGGTCCCGGGCTGGGCACGAGGGCTGACGCGGCTTCAGGAGTGTGCCAAGCGTCGGGTCCTTGTCCGCGCCACCGACGTGCCCGCGCGGATGCCCCATGACGCATAGGCCGGGACAGCCCGCAGGAGCCAGAGTGAGGGACATCAGATCCCGCCCGGTCGCACAGTGACCACTTCCGGGGGCCCTGCGGCATGCCGGCCCCCGCTGCGAAAGGCACACTCATGGAACCCGCACTCGCGCTTGCCCCGGTCACCGTCTCCAGCCAGCCGGAGCTCACGACCCTCCTCGACGGCAACGCCCCGCTGGCCTTCATCCCGGGCGTCGACGGCCTCGCCATCACGCGCGGGGAAGGCCGAATCGAACTGCACAGCGGCGGCGTCCCCCTCCACAGCATCACCTTCGGAACCCTCGAGGCGGTCGGCAACGCGGCCATCACCACCATCGGCGGCGGCACCGTCACCCTCCACGACCAGGCCACCGCCATCACCATCGACGGCGGTTTCGTCAAGCTCGAGGACCAGGCCGGCGTCGGCACCATCAACGGCGGTGACTTCGTCCTGGAGGGCCGGGCCGGCGCCGCCACCATCACCGGTGGCAACGGCACGTTGGACCACCAGGCCGGCGCCACCGCCGTTACCGGCGGCAACATCTCCTTCTACGGCAATGGCAGCGCTGCCACGGTCTTCGACGGCAACCTCTGGTTCTACGGCAGCTCCACCGTCACCACCATCGCCGGTGGCACCGTCAACCTCGAGAACCTGGCCGCCGTCGAGTCCGTCCACGGCGGCGAGGTCCACGCCTGGGACGACGCCAAGCTCGCGCAGGTCACCGGCGGAACTGTCGCGATCCACGACCGCGCCGTCATCGAGAGCGCCAGCGGCGGCCACATCACCGTGCTCGCGGACGGCGCCGTCACCGCGGCCTCGGGCGACGTCGTCGTCGACGCCAAGGACCGCGCCGTCATCAACGTCTACGGCGGCACCGTTCGGGTGCACGGCGCCGACGTCACCATCAAGGACGAGAGCCACGGCGCCGCCGAGATCACGCTTCTCTATTAGTCCACGGGACGGGTTCCCCCTTGAAGCCCCCGTCAGGTCCCCGCGGTTCGGGGCTTGGCGGGGGCTTCCGGGTGGGGAGGAGCCCGGTCAGCCGGCGACGGCGACACTGGGCGCGCCGGAGACGACGCCCTCCCGCTCCATCTGCGCGGCGATCTTCAGCGCCTCCGCGCGTCCACAAGACGATCACCGCCTCCGCCATTCCGAGGGACCGTGACCAGAGCGGGGCAAGGGGATGATATGGCCATGGCCGAGATCGACCGCGCCCACGAAATCGTCCACCAGGAGGCCGACGAGGGATAGGCGGGCCGGTTCCGCGCTCAGCACCGGGGGTCACTCGCCGCCACGGCTTGAGTACCCACCGGCCTTCCTGGCTTCCACCTGGTGGTCGGCGGTGGCCAGGACACTGCTGATCACGGCATCCACGTTCGCTGTGGCGGGAGTGATCGCCGCGACGCCGAAGACGATCCCGGTGCCGCGCCTGGTCGGGTCCTCGGGGTGTTTCAGGTGGGGGATCGCGCTGAGTCCGTGTGCCTCGACGTACTGCTGGACGGCCTTCTGAGCCGAGGTCAGTGCTGCCTCTACGGTGCCGGACGTGACGCCGCGTCCGACGATGACGAAGCTGAACTCGTCTCCGCCGCGTGAAGATTTCGACACGCCCAGAGCCTCCGAGTCCTGGGGGAAGCCGACCGCTGACCGAGCGGGTCGGCCAGGTCCCGATCAGACGCCCAGGCGTCGCTGGTGCCGCCACCCGCACAGGGCGAGCACGGCCAGGAGCACACCGGCGGCATAGAGCTGGGCGCGGTTGCCGGGGGTGGTGGTCATCAGCGCCAGGATGGCGACCACACCCGCCAGTGCGACCCAGGACAGGTAGGGGAAAGCCCACATCCGCACGGTCAGCAGCTCGGGCGCCTCGCGCTCCAGGCGTCGGCGCATCCGCAGCTGGGAGACGGCGATGAAGATCCAGACCACCAGGATGCCGACGCCGGTCGTGTTCATCAGCCAGGTGAACACGGTGTCCGGCCACCAGTAGCCGGCCAGCACGGCGACGAAGCCGAACCCGCAGGAGGCCAGCACCGCGCGCCGCGGCACTCCGCCGCTCAGCTTCCCCAGCACGCGCGGCCCCTGGCGGCGGGTGACCAGGGAGTGCGCCATCCGGGAGGCTCCGTACATGTTGGCGTTCACCGCGCTGAGCAGGGCGAGGAACACCACGAGCTTCATGATGGCCGCGGCGGCGGGCACTCCCAGCACCTGCAGGACGGTCACATACGGGCCCTGCTGGACGATCCCGGCGTCGTTCCACGGCACCAGGGTCACGACCAGGGCCATCGAGCCGATGTAGAACACGGCGATGCGCCACATGGCGGTACGCACCGCCTTGGCCACGTTGCGCCGCGGATCCGCGGACTCCGCGGCGGCAATGGTGACCATCTCCAGCCCGGCGTAGGCGAAGACCGATCCGAGCAGGGCGGTGATCAGGCCGTGCGTCCCGTTCGGCAGGAAGCCGCTGTGGCCGGTCAGGTTGCCGGCCCCCGGGGCGCCGTGGCCGAGGACTCCGCTCACCCCGAGCACACCGAGGACCAGGAAGACCACGATCGCGAGGACCTTGATCACCGCGAACCAGAACTCGAACTCCCCGAAGTTCTTCACCGACGTCATGTTGCTGGCGCAGAAGAAGGCCATGAAGACGGCCACCCAGCACCACCCCGGGACCACCGGGATCCACGAGTTCATGATCGTTCCCGCGGCGGTGGCCTCGGTGGCGACACCGCAGCAGAAGACCGCCCAGTACATCCACCCCGCCGTCACCCCGGCCCAGATGCCCAGCTCGCGTTCGGCGTAGACGGAGAACGAGCCGGAGGCCGGATGGGCCGCGGACATCTCGCCGAGCATCCGCATGACGAGCATGACCAGCAGGCCCGCGACCGCGAAGGCGACGATGACGGCCGGGCCGGCCGCGGCGATGCCCGCGCCGGAGCCGACGAAGAGCCCGGCGCCGATCACGCCGCCGAGCGCGATCATCGACAGGTGGCGCGACTTGAGGGCGTGGGTGAGACCGCTCTCCTCAGCCGGATCGCTCGTGCCGTGCGCGGGTGCGCAGGGCGTGGGGGGAGACGAGGGCTTGGTCATGGCGTTGCATCCGAACTGTCGACAGCAGGGCCGGCGGCTGCGGGGCGCGGCCTCTCGTCGAGCGCAGCGCCGCCGCACGACGTCGTCCGCCCGCGGGGAGGGGGCCGCCGTGCGTCGTGCCGGAGGATTCATCCTCACCGGTGACCGCCGCGCGCCTCCTCCACCGATCGGTGGAACGTGCGTACTTCCGGGCGGGCCGGGCCGGCGGAAGCTGCGATCGGCGGTTGCGGGCGGGCCGGCCGGCGTGCCCATCGGCGGTCCGGACCTCCGCCGGGCGTACCCCCGATCGGTGGACGGCTCGAACCCTGGCCGCCAGCAAGGCTGGAGTGGGAATGCCACGCCAGGAGAGAGGTCCACCATGCCTGCCCAGGAGAAGGGCGCACCCGGACGCCCCCGCGCGACGCGCGACGGCTTCCTCTACGGCACGGCGGCCTACGGCATGTGGGGCATGCTCGCGATGTTCTGGCCGCTCCTGGGGTCCAGCAACCCGACCGAGATCCTGGCCCACCGCATGGTCTGGTCGCTGCCCGTGGCCCTGATCATCCTCATCCTGCGGCGGCGCTGGTCCTGGCTGCGCCCGCTGCTACGCGCGCCCCGGCGGCTGGCCCTGTCCGCAGCGGCGGCCGTGACGATCTCGGTCAACTGGGGCCTGTACATCTGGGGTGTGAACTCCGACCACGTGGTCGAGGCGAGCCTGGGGTCCTTCATCACCCCGCTGGCCGTCATCGCCGCCGGCGTCGTCGTCTACAAGGAACGGCTGCGCCGCGGACAGTGGGCCGCCGTCGGGGTCGGCACGGCCGCGGTCGTCGTCCTGTCCTTCTGCTGCGGACGGCTGCCCTGGCTGGCGCTCGCGCTGGCCCTGGCCGTCACCTTCGCGGCCTACGGCGTGCTGAAGAAGAAGGCCGGACTCGACGGCATCGAGAGCTTCGCCGTGGAGAGCGCCTTCCTCTTCCCCGTCGCCCTGGGCTACCTGATCTACCTACAGTGCACCGGCCACGGCACGTTCGGCCACGGCACCGGCCACTCCGCACTCCTCGCCCTCAGCGGCCTGGTCACAGCCATACCGATGCTCTGCTTCGGTGCCGCGGCGATCCGCCTGCCGCTGTCGAGCATCGGCCTTCTCCAGTACCTGGCGCCGGTGATGGAGTTCGTGCTCGGCGTCGCCTACTTCCGCGAGCCGATGCGGCCGGCCCAGTGGGGAGGCTTCGTCCTGGTCTGGGGGGCACTGACCCTGCTGACCTGGGAGGCGCTGCGCCAGACGCGGACGCGAAGCCTGGTCCGGGTGTCCGCTGCGGAGGCGAAACCGTGAGAAGGCCCGGCCCGGCCGGCTGCCCGTAGACCTGCCGGCCGGGCCGGTCGCGGCTATCCGGCCTTCTCCGTCCCGGCGTCGTCCTCGTCCCCGTCCTCGTCGTCCGTGCCGTGTTCCGTGTCGCTGTCGTCGGCGTCGCTGTCGGTGTCCGTGTCGTCGTCCGACGGGCTCCCGAACCGGCCGAGGACACCGGTGAGGTCCGCGAGCTTCTTGAGGGAAGCCACCTCGTCCTCGACCTCGTCCTGCGGGCAGGCTCCGGCGTGGGTGACGCAGTGGTCCCTGAGGTCCTGTCGGCCTTCGTTCAGGTGCGCGTGGACCGTGAGGGGGGAGTTCTCCCCCAGGTCAGCGTGGCAGGAGGCGCATACGGCTCCCTCCCAGCCCTGGTCCAGCGTCTCGACCTTCGACACCCTGGCGGCGGCGCACGGGCACACGGCCACGCGGGAGTCCTGCTTCAGGCCGATCCTCGTCAGCCGGTTCGCGAGTGGAGGGTGCGACCACACCGTCTGCCGCTCCGCCGTGCCGAGGCGTACGTAGGACTCCCTCAGATACGCCAGGATGCCGGTCCTGCGGATCGTGACGGAGGCGTTCGCACAGACGGACACCGTGAACCCGCCGCCCCACGAGTTGCGCAGCAGCGCACCGGTCGACAGTCCGTAGGATTCCAGCGCGGCGAGCGCGGCCTCGTCGGTCATGGTTCCGGCCTGCCAGTCGCGGTGGACGCGCCCGGCGAACTCCTCGGCGGACTCCATGACTTCCAGTTCGCCGTCGCGGTCATAGGCCGGCCGGGTGGTGACCTCGGAGGGGTTGTCGCCCTCCGCCAGGCAGGCCAGGATCATGATCGTCCCGACGTGCTTCCCGAGGATCCCGTCGCAGCTGTGGCCCTCGTACTGGTGCATGCAGACCGTGGGCGTGGTGCAGAGGTTCGTTGACTGCCCGCTGAAGCTGACGTTCGGCGGGAGCTGGGCCCCAGCGGGGCGCGTCCCGAGGACAATGATCTTCTCGGCGTTCCCGTTGAGGGAGTTCAGGCACTTGACGTCGTCGTCCACCTCGCGCGCTGAGTGCGGGCCGAAGCGGTAGTTGGCGATGTCCCCCGTCGTCTCGTCGGCCTCGAAGTACGCGTCGAGGGACGCCGCCGTGAGCGCGGCAAGTCCCGCGCCACCGGCCAGACTGCGGCCCGCCTGCGACGCGAAGGCGAGCGTCGTGCCGTGCGGAACGCGGGTGAAACCGTCGGATTCCTTCAGGAACGTTCCGTGCCCGACCAGGAACGAGGCGCCGGCGAGCCCGTTGCGCGGCGCCGCGGGCTGCACGGGCCTCCGGGGCACCCAGGCGGCCCCGCCGCCCACGGCCGGCAGGTAGTCGAGATCCGTGATCACGTGGACGCTCACGACTCCTTGCCCCGCGAGGCCCGCGAGCGCGCCGACGTAGGCGAGCGCGGCGGAGAGGTCGTGCGGCGAGAAGCCGCCCGCACCGTGCTGCAGCAGGACCGAGCCCGGCTCCGTGTCCAGCATCCCTCCGATGTCGCCCGCGAAGAACTCCCACGTCTCGTAGTTCAGGAGGACGTCGTTCGCGCCGAACAGCTGCCGGGTCGGACCGCGCACCTCGACGATCTCCATACCCGCCGGAACCACCAGCTGGGCAGGCGCGTTGGCGGTCGTCAGTCGCAGACCGAGATAGAGGTAGATGTGTGTCATGCAGCTGCGCTCCGAATTCCGCGGCGGATGGCTTGTGTGCAAACTATCCACACCCCGGGGTGCGCTTCCTGCCTCAACGGGACAGCGACCGGCCGCACCTCTCGGCACCCACGGCCCGCCCGTCCCGAGCGAGAGAGGGCGGAGCGCGTTCGCGGGGAAGTCCAGCGGGGGCCGGTGCGGCGGCGGGTCAGATCACGGTGACCAGGAGGCCGCACGCCGCGCCCGTGCCGAGGAGGGCCAGCGGGTGGAACCGCCTGGTCAGGGCGAGTGCGGTGGCGGCGACCACGATCACCGTTCCCGTGGTGGTGGCAGCCGAGGTCCGTACCGCGAAGAGCGCACCGGCGGCGACCAGACCGGCGCTGACGGGGGTGAGGGCCGCCTGGACGCGCTGCTGCCAGGGCCGCTCCCGCAGGCCGTGCCACAGCCGGGTGGCGACGACGGCGAGGAGGGCGGACGGGCCGATCATGGCGAGCGTGGCGACCAGCGCGCCGAGCAGGCCGGCGACGTGCCATCCCACGAGTGTGACGATCATCAGGTTCGGCCCGGGAGCCGCCTGCGAGAGGCCGAACAGCGTGTGGAACTGGTCCGGGGTGGCCCAGGAGTTCACGCCCACGACCTGCCGCTGCAACTCGGGCAGAATCGCATTGCCCCCGCCGAACGACAGGACCGACAGCTGGGAGAACACACCCGCGAGCCGGGTGAGGAGCGAGATCATCGCGAGGCCTTCCGGTTGAGCAGCAGACTCACGGCGACCATGATCGGCAGGACCACCAGCAGCGGGCAGTGCAGCACGGCCACGGCCGCGCAGCAGACCGCCGCCACGGTGAGCGGCGCCCACCTGCGGGGCAGCGCCCGGATGATCTTGGCGGACGTGGCGGCCAGCAGGCCGGTCGCCACGGCGGCCAGACCGAGGACCGCGCCGCGCACCTCGGTGTTCCCCTCCCAGGCCTGGTAACAGACGCCGAGCGCGATCACAATGACCGCGGGGAGCGCAAGGAGGCCGGCCAACGCCGCCACGGAGCCGCGAGCCCCCCGGAACCGGGCGCCCAAGGCGGCGGCGAGATTGAGGATGTTGCCCCCGGGGAGGAACTGGCACACCGCGAGCAGGTCGGCGAACTCCGTCGCCGTCAGCCAGCGCCGCTGCTCCACGATCATGCGCCGGGCCAGCGGGAGGACCCCGCCGAAGCCGGTGAGGCCGAGCCACAGGAAGCCGCGGAACAGCTCGACGACGGTCGGATCGCGACCGTCCCGTCGACTGGTCGCCCCTGCTGCGGCCTTCGCGAGCTCGGCAGCCACGATGGACCTCCTGGTTCCGGATGGCGGACTGGACACGCCTCCCAAGATATCTTGATGTCGAGATACCTTGGGAGGCCGAACGGAGGACGTACCGGTGGACCCGCTGTCCCCCTGCCGAACACGGCCTCAGGCGGAGTACGTGACGTCGGCGCCGTCGTTGGCGACCGTGACGGCGTCGGAGTGGACGACCACGCTGCCTCCGCTGGCCACGACGACGGCCGCGTCATAGGCGTGGACGATGACACCGTCGGCGTTCGCGGCAACGCCGACCCTGGCGTTCCGCCGGACGGTGATGCGGGCGTCGCCGCTCGCCTCGGCCAGCGCGCAGTTGCCCTCCAGGGTGATGTCACCACCGGATGCGGCGTCGATCGCGACGTCGCCCGTTGCCCACAGCGTGCCACCGGTCACGACGGCGACGGTGGCCCGGTCGTAGGCCTCGACGGTTCCGCCGTGGACGGCGACGAGGGCTTGGTCGTGCGCGCTGACGTGGACCCCGTCGGCGTTCGGACAGACCGCCACCCGGGCTTCCTGGCGTGCGCTGATCCGGGCGTCGCCATAGGCGGCGACGATGGTCGCATCACCGTACGCGGAGATCTCGCCTCCGCCGGCGGAGGCGATGACGGCGTCCCCGTGCACGGTGACCTCTCCGGCGTCCACGGTGTCGATGACGGCCTGGTCCCCGGCATCGACCCGTCCCCCGGCCACGGTCGTGAGCGTGGCCTGCCCACGCATGGTGACGACGCCTCCGGTCACCGTGGTGATGGCCGCCCCTCCCCTGGCCCTGGCCCGCCCGGCGGCCACCGTGCCGATGGAGGCCCCTCCCCTGGCATCGACCTGCCCGCCGACCACCGTGCCGATGCGGGCCTGGTGGTAGGCGGAGACGTCCCCGCCGGTCACGGAGATGATCAGGGCATCGCCGACAGCGCTGACGTCCCCGCCGGTCACGGCCTTCAGGGTTCCGGGGCCGTGCACGTGGATGTACTCGTGGTTCGACCGGCCGATGCTCAGGTCACTGTCCGCGCCGGGAGTGAAGACCAGTTTCCCCGGGTCGTCCAGGGAGGCGTCGAGCTCGCTCTGGGTGTAGACGGTGCGCACGAAGTCCGGCGCACCGTAGGTGGCCGGGTCCAGCGCGCTGCGGCGGGCGCCTTTGACCACTGCGTACAGCCGACGGTCGACCTCGGCGAGACGCGCCTGGTCCTCCAGCGGCAGGCAGCCAAGGATCTCGTGCCACATGTCCTCGGGGAGGGCGCCCGAGTCGTGCGGGTCACCGTCGTCCGTGGGCCACGCCTGGAGCTGCTGGTGGAGCGCCGGCAGGAGGTCGGGGCGCAGCCGCTGGACCGCGGGCGCCATCAGCGCCCACAGCGCTGCCGCCGCCGAGCTCAACCAGCCGCCGTTCGCGGGCTCAGTCATCGTTGTCCGTCCGTCCTTCTGCGATACCGGTGTGTGCAGCGTCCGTCGCTCGCGGACCGCTGCTCTGCTGGTGACTGTCGATGAACGCGACCGGGCCGCGCCGATGCAGCTGCTCGGATCGGAAGGCCTCGGCGATGGCCGCACGCTGCGCCCCGGTGGAGAGCAACAGGCGCAGCAGGGTTCGCGCCCGGGCGGGGTGGAGGCCTCGCGCGCCGATCAGGCCAGGGCCGGGCGCGGACCACGGCTCGGGCGACAGTTCCGGATCGGTGGCGAGGACGACCGGGATCCTGTCGGCCAGTGCGTCCAGCGATGCGGCGAGGGCCGGCGGCAGCCGATTGGCGCCGGCTCCGACGAGGACCAGCCCGTCGAGGTTCTCGGCCAGGGCGAGCAGCCGGCCGGGAGCGTCGTCGTCCCCGCCGAGGGTGTGCAGGCCGACCCGGGCCGGCGCGCAGCGCGCAAGGGGCAGCGGGCCCGGGCGCGACGGCGCCGTCACCACGTGGACCTGGTCGTCGGCCACCAGGCCGACGGGCCCGCTCCGCGGCGACCCGAAGGACGCCGTGCCCGTGCCGCCCGCACTGCTCAGCGCACGCGCACCGTGGATCTCGTCGTCGAGGACCACCAGCACGCCCAGCCCCCGGGCGGCGGGCGAGGCCGCGACGAGGGAGGCGGTGCGCAGGTTCGCCGACTCGTCCGGGCCGGTGCCGGTCAGCACCAGGGGCTCCTCATGGGGCCAGACGAGGTCCAGCAGGTAGGCGGCCCCCTCCAGGGCGTCGAGTCCCTGGGTGACGATCACACCGTCCGCGCCCGTGCGGACCGCTTCGGATGCCTCCAGCGCCAGGTCCAGGGTCTGATCGAAGGTCATGGCGTGCGGGAGGTCGTGGAGATCCGCGACGTCGAGCTGGATCCCCGACTCCCGCAGGTGCGGGACGAGGGTCGAGCGGATCGTGGCGTTCATCGGTCCGGTCTGTGTCATCGGTGTGCCTCCGCGCTGGTTCGAGTCGGCCCGTCCGGGTCGAGCGGCCCAGACTCCGCACCGGGTCGGGGACGGACGGGAAGGCCGCGCGCCGTGTGCCGCAGGTCCGCCGGTGGCGGCGCCGCCGGCGGAGCGACGTGTCGCGGACCGACGGCCGCGGTCAGCAGCCTGCGCTGCCAGCGGCCGTCGGCGAACCACTGGTAGGCGCCGGTATCACGGTCGTAGCGCAGCGGGAGCCCGTGGCCGTCGGTCCCGTCGACGAAGCGCAGGGCGTCCGCGAAACCCCGCAGCCACCGCAGGCGGAGCTCCGGGTCGGCGCCGGCTGCGTCGAGCTCCGCGAGCCGCTTCGCGTCGTCCTTCAGGTACTCCCGTTCAAGGTCCTCGACCTCCCCCTCCCGGCCGTTCCATCCCGGTCCCTTCCCCAGGTAGCGACCGATCCTGTCCAGCGGTTCCGCCGTCCGCGCGTCCGCCGCGACGGCGTCCTTCAACCAGTGCACGTACTCGACTGCCACTGTGCCTCCCATGTGGACCGGCCGGCCCGCGCACGGGCGGGCCGGCCGGTCACTCGCTTCCCAGGGCCCGAACGCGGGTCACCGGTGCTTCGGCGGGTCCTGCCGGAAGTTCTTGCTCGTGTCCCCGGACGGGAAGAGGAGCGTCGGCAGGCCCTGCGGGTCGAGCGTGAGGTTCATGAAGCCGTGCTTCTCCCCCTGCATCGTGAACAACCCGCGGCCGTCGGTCTGGAAGGTCCAGGTGAACCGGATGTACGGGCGGCCGGACTCAGCCTCCAGGACCTCTGCCGCGAAGCCGAGCTTGAGACCCTGGCTCCACATGTTCCTGCTGTGCCCGTCGCCCTTGGCGATCCTGCAGCCCTTGATGCCCAGGGGGCGTGTGTCCTCGGTGCCGGGCTTGGGGGCCGGCCCGATCCGGACCACGGTGAACTCGATCTGCAGGGGGACCACGAGCTTCTCGAGCTTCTTGCCCCGCGGCCCCTTCGCATCCACGATGCCCGAATTGCTGTGGTACTGAAGGGGGATCTCGTAGACGCCGATCGTGGTCGCGGCCGTACCCACCTTGTAGGTGGATAGCGCCGGGCCCAGGGTGAGGGCGAGGTTGCCGCCCTTTCCGATCACCGCTTCGGCGACCTCGATGAGCGCCTTGATCGCCGTCTCGGCCTCTTTGGGGATGACCGCGCCGGGTATCGCCCCTTCGACCACGGTCGTCGCGTCGACCACCGCGTCGGTGAGCTGCTTGCCCAGGATGTCGGCGCCGGGTACCGGCAGCTTGCTGATCGGCAGAGTGGCGTGGGTGCCGTCGCTGGTGGCGTCCGGGTTGGCAGGCGACGTCTGCGGCGCCGTGTGCTCGGTGTCAACCGGCCCGTCGGTCACCGGAGTTGTCGACTCGTCGACCTCGGATGTGATTTCCATGACTGATCCTCAGGTTCGTGTGGGGGGTGGGTGGCTCGCGCCGAACGGGAGGCGGCAGCCGGCTAGTCGAAGGTGACGGTGATCCGGTGGAGCAGACCGTGCTCCTCGTACGCCGCATAGATGTCGTCGCCGCTGCCGGTCTCCCAGACCTCGGCGAGGTATGTCTCCACCGTTTCGTCGTCATCGCCCTGCTGCCCGGTGCGCCCCGGGGCCGTGTCCTGAGCGGGCGAGGTCTCCGCGATGGGAAGCCACCGCGCCCCCTCCTCGTCCCACCGGAAGTAGCCGTCCTCCGAGTGGAGTTCGGCGGATTCTGCACTCCCACCCGGGGCGGGGACGTGGGAGTGGTGGGTGCCGTCCGCCCAGTCGGCGCCCTGCCCGTCGTCAGCGAAGCCGTGCTCCTCGGACGCCGCCGCCGCGCTCTGGACCGCCTCCGTCTCGAAGCGGTACTCGGCGAACAGGCGGCAGACCTGCACCCTCTCGGTCCCGGGCAGGAGCTCCAGCGCGTCCGCGACGGCGCTGGACCCGTGGCCGTTGGTCCGCAGGGCCGCGATGATCACGTCCGGGGACTCCTCCCACCAGGTGCGCGCCTCGACCGCGTCGATCTCCAGCCTGTTCGCGTCCGCACAGTAGTAGGACCACGGTTCGGTTCCTGCAATGGTGAACAACACAGATGGGCCAGCCCTTTCGTGCCGATGGACCCGGCCGGTGGCGGTGTCCGCTTCCGGCCCGCCTCGATGATCGTGCCGACCGCCGAGACGGCACAGGGCACCTTCGTGCAGACGCTCGGGCAGGCCGCCGACCCCGGTGAGCAGGCCGAACCGGTCGCGGCACCCCACAGAACGCCGAAGGCCGCCCCTCCTGAGGGGCGGCCTTCGGCGTTCTTCCTAGAGGGGTGGATGTGCTGGTCAGAACGGCGACACTGAGGCCACGACCCGGGCCGCCGCATAGGCGTGCGGGTCGCCGGCGCGGACCTCGATGTGTTCGACCGAGTCCTGCGCGTAGGGGAAGAAGGTCCGGTCGAGGTCTTCAGTGCTGGTGATCGCGACATCACCGCCGAAGAGGAACGAGCCGACGGTGTCGTCGTCGGGGTAGAAGAGGAAGTAGTGCTCTCCGGCCACGTGGTGCGGGTCTTCGATCACCTTCAGACCGTCGATCGGGCCGAGCATGCCGAATTCCTGAACCCATTGCAGGTTTACGAGGTTTGCCATGCCTCAAATCGTAGGAACCGTGATCATGTGGGATCAGGACCGCTCGGGCGGACGATCGGGAACTCGCCGGGCGTCGCATTGCTCGGTCGTCCGCCCCTGCCGGCCGGTGATCCCAGGTGATTGAGCAGCGCGGCGATGACGGCGGAAACAGACGCGGCGATCAGCAGCGTCGGGTAGCCGTAGCTGTGGAGGACCGGGCCGCCGAGGAATCCGGCAAGCGAGAGGCCGATGAACAGCGCACTGTTGTTCCACGAGAGCATGGTGGTCGCGTCGGCCGGGAACCGGTCCACGAGCTGGCGCTGCTGGGCCGGGAACATCGCGTAGGCGACCAGGGCGAAGGGTGCCAGGGTCGCGATCAGGGCCGGGGTGGCGGGGAAGGCCACGGCGACCAGGACCTCGAGGACGGCCGTGCCCAGCAGGGTGGCGGTCACCACGTGTCGCGGACCCAGCCTGTCCGCGGCGCGGCCACCGGTCAGGCCGCCGATGACGGCTCCCACGCCGTAGGCGACCAGCAGGAGCGGCACAGCGCCACCGTGTCCGCGCAGGTCGCACGCCACGGCGAGGAAGGTGTAGAGGGCGTACACGGCCAGGGCCCAGCACATGGTCACCGCGACCGCGAGGAGGATGGGGCCCAGCGTGGCCGCACGGGGGGCGTGCCCGTGGTCGGGCGCCGGGCGTGCGGTGGTGTCCACCGGTCCCCACGACCGCAGGTGCGGCACCGTCAGCACGGCCGTGCAGCAGGCCAGGATCACGAACACCTGGCGCCAACCGACGTGCGTACCCAGCAGCGCGCCCAGCGGTGCCCCCACCCACAGGGCCGTGAGCAGGCCGGAGCCGACGATGGCCAACACCTGTCCGCGGTGTTCGGGACGGGCCCGCAGGCTGGTGAGGGCGTAGACGGTGGGTCCGGTGGCAGCGCCCGCGACACCGGCGATCACGCGCATCACGATCAGCGTGGCGAAATCGGGCGCCAGGGCGGTTCCGATGTTCGCCGCCGAGAACAGCACGAGGGCCGCCACCAGGACCAGCCGCCGGTCGGTGCGGTCGGCGACCCGCCCGAGCAGGGGCGCCGCGACGACGTACGCGAGCGAGAAGCCGGTGACGGTCAGGCCGATCTGCGAGAACGAGACGTGGAAACCGCGTGCGAGCTCCGGCAGCAGCGGCGAGACGACGAAGAGGTCCGTGCCGACCAGGAACTGGGTCACCCAGGCGAGGGCGATCTGACCCGCGGTGATGTCGCCGGTGCCCGACGGCAGATCGCCCGACTCCCTGGGGTTTGGGGTGGTTTGCGGCATGGTCTCCACAGTAGTTCCACCGGGCGCAGAAGCGGTTCACCTGAGCCCGGTGCCCGAAAGGACGCACGCTGGGCCGCTTCTTCGGATCCGCGCGCAGGGCGGCGGCGGCGCATGCTCGATGGGGTCGGCCACACCGTCGGCGAACTCCCCCGGCATCCAGGAAGCGGAAGGCCAGCCATGAACGGCATCTCGTACATCTCCGCCCATGGAGGCCTGGTCCCCTTCTCCGGAGAGACGTTCGTCCCCCGGGGAAAGACCGTCAGGTTCATCTGCGAGGACGGATCCGCCGCCTACACGATCAGCTCGCTGGCCGTGATCAACGGAGCCGACTTCATCACCACGGACGACTACGAGGCGGGATCCCTGATCCCCAACTACAGCCTGTACGGCCACTCCATGGAGGAAGTGCAGAGCGTCCTGGCGTCCGTGTCCTCCGTGACCGACGGAGAAGTCCGGATCCCGGGATTCGACGGGCTTCCGGACCGGATGTCCCTGTGTACCGGCGCCGGCTGGATCGGCACCTCCTGCACACCGGAGGCCGGCCACCACTGCGAGGGCGTCCTGGCGGAGAAGTGGGGGTTCGGCGACACCCTCGTGCTGCTCTGCTGCCGCACCCACGTCCTCACGCAGATCATGACCACGCTGTGCGGGACCCAGTTCGACACCGACGTCGGACAGTCGGGCGAGGAGTACACCCGGTTCCACCGGCTGACCGACGAGTGGGTGCGCTGGCTGACCCGGACGGACATCGACGACCGGAACGTCATCCTCACGTTCCTGGACTTCCCGCAGGGCACCCGTGCACTGCTCATGACCTACCCCAGAGTCGCCGAGCGCGTCGACGCGGCCTGGAACACCGTCACCGACCATCCGTTCGACATCCGGCACAGTCAACTCCCCCTGCTGGAGCAGGAGATCCGGAAGTACCGCGCGGCGGTGGCCGGCCACCTCGACCAGCGCCTCGCCTTCGCCACTCCAGGTGCCGGATACACCCGGGCGACCACGGAGCCGACTCCCGAGCTGACCAACCGGGGCGAGCCCACCGGCGGCGGCCTGCTGCGATGGCTCACCAGCCAAGCGCGGTACCAGGACATCAGGATCCACTACGCGAGGGAGCTGCTCCCGAAGGCTCCCGACGGAGGGGGATTCTCCGCCTGTCTCGAATTCCTGGGAGAGGTCATCTCCACGACGTCCCCCTCCGACTACGAGAACCTGGCGGAGCGCCAGCCGGACCTCCTGCCGGCAGGAAACGCGTATGCGGTGAACCTCAACGCGGCCTTCTCGGCGCTCTGCCGGCTCTACGGCGAGTGCTGCGAGCGGCGCCAGGACGTCGAACACCGGACCCGGCTGAAGTGGAAGGAGGGGGAGCCGGACCCGGAGAGGGCGCGCAGGAACCTGGTGGAGGACCGGAAGATCTTCTCGGCGACGGTCCGCAGGCTGTGCGACAACGACCGGGCGTGCCAGGAGTCCGCCGCGGAGATCCGCGAGGCGCTGGACGACTTCGAGACCGTGCTCAGCGGCTACCTGGACGTGCACCTCCACGCCGTCTACAGGCGCCACTACCTCGGTGCCCATCCGGACGAGTTCCAGATCGACTGACTCCTCACGGCAGGTCGTCGACGGCGAGGACCCGCCCGCTCATGGTGCTGATCAGGTCCAGCGCCGCGGCATGGCGGTACGCGGTGTAGTCGGCTGTGGCGTCGTAGAGGACGAAGGCCTGGATGTCGCGGGCGACGGCGTCCAGGCTCGTCGCCAGGATCCCATGGCCGGCGAAGACCCCGGCCATGACCAGCTGGTCACGGCCCAGGCGGCGCAGCTCCGTCTCCAGATCGCCGGCGTAGAAGGCGCTGTAGCTGCGTTTGGCGATGCGGGTGACGTCGGCGGCGGCCAGCCTGGGCAGGGCGGTCTGCGCGGCCTCTTCCGGGGACAGCCCCATCCCCCAGCAGCTGCCCAGCAGTCCGCGCTGGATCAGCCGGGACGCCGGCCGCGGTCCGCTGGCGAGGACGGGCAGCCCGAGGCCGTCGGCCCAGGCGAGCACACGTTCCACCCGGGAGAGCAGGAGCCGGCGGGAGGGCGCCGAGAGCACGTCGAGGTAGTGCGGCTGCAGGTCGTGGACCAGCAGCGCCGCCCGCGCGCCGGCGATGTCCCAGGCCGGGCCGCCGCAGTGGTCGCGCAGGCCGGTCACGTCGTAGTCCTGGGCCTGGACGGAGAAGGTCGTCATGGCTGCCTCACGGTCGTCCCCCCGCTGGACGGGCGGTGCCGGCTATCCGGCCTGACAGGTGTGGGCCAGGGCCTGGGTGAGACCGTCCGTGTGGATGGCGTCCAGGCCCATGGTGCGCGCGGTCGCCGCCTTCGCCTGCTCCAGCACCGCACCGCACCCGGGCTGCGACAGCATGGGCTGCGCCTGCTTGATGGCCGTGAGCAACAGGCCGTCCAGGCTGTCCAGCAACGGGCGCACCTCGGTGGCCAGGTCGGGGCGCACGGTGGGCCGCTTGGCGGGCTGTGCCTGCCACAGCGCGAAGAGTGCCCGCTGGACGGTCTTGTTGGCCGTGATCTGGTCCTCGAAGATCCGCTGGACGGCGTTCGGGTCGACCCCGGACTTCGCCGCCTGCGCGGCCGCGTTGTCCAGGACCGCCTTCTCCCGGACCGGGTCGTCGATGGACTGGGTGGTGTCCCACTTCGACGCCGCCACCGTGTCCGCGGTCAGCACGCGCTCCGCGGCGAGGCGTACCAGCCTTGCCAGTTCGGTCCCGGACGCGGCGCCGCCCGCCGTCACCGGGCCGGCCGGTGCCGAGCCGGTGCGCGCGCCCCGGGGAGCGGCGCACGACCCGAGGGCAATCGCTGCGATGCAGCCGAGGGCTACCAGGACGGTCCGCGTTCTGAACGTACTCATGACCTCCACTCTCCTGCTCCGCGGGCTCGGGGGCAGTACACCGATCGGCCGACGTGCGGGAGGAAGCGCAGGGTGACACGCCGTGTCGGATACGGCCTACGGCCGCGGCGTGCAGAGGACCACGGTGGCGTCGTCATGGCGTTTGCCGCGGAAGGAGCCGGTGGGCATGGCCCGCTCGGCCGCGCGGACGGCCTGGAGGATCTGGGCCGGTCCGCCGTCCTGGAGGGTGTCGAGAAGGCGGTGCCACGTCCAGCCGAACTGCTCGGCGAGTCGCGAGGCGCCGTCGCTCATGACGGCGAAGCGGCGCACTCCGCTCCACGCGACGGTACCGGTGAGGGCGTGGCTGGCCGCTTCGGGGCGGGCGCCGGCCACCCAGTAGCCGTCGGGCTGATTGCGGAACGCACTGTTGGGGACGCCCGGGCGGTCGGGCAGCTGGTGGTTGCGGCGGTCCAGGACCTCGATGATGCGCCCGTCATGGCCTTCGACGACCAGGGGTGAGTCGGCCAGGGCCAGGTAGTCCAGATGGCGGCCGCGGCGGCGTACGACGGTGACGGTGGTCGAAGGGCTGTCGGGGTTGTCCAGATCGCAGGTGCCCCCGTGCAGCGCGCACACCGCGGTGATCGCCCGGTGCAGTGCCTCGGCCGGCGGGAGGTCCGGCTCACCGACGAGCAGTGCGGCGAGCCGGGCGGCCAGGTTCCTGGTGAGCCAGCGGACGTCGTGGCTGCAGCCGGTCGGGCCCGGGCCGGCGGTCACACCGTCCATCACGACCACGAGGCCGTCCGCGGTGAACACGAAGTCCTCGTTGAGGCGCCCGGGTGCCGCCTCGGACAGGTGGGCGATCTCCATGCGCTTCCTCCTGGCCGTGCCCGGCCGACACGCCGTTCTCAGATGAACTCCGCGCTCTGCCCGGAAGGTTGCTCGATCGCGCCGGCTTCGCCTCGCACACCTTGAGTGATCATGTGACTCATCATCAGGCAGCGTTTCGAACCGAGCAGGGAGAGCCTTGACCATGCAGACTACAGCCGGACACTGTGCCAGCGCCTTCGGAGCCGTGCGGGACGTCCTCGAGGAGAACCTGTCGACCGGCGAGGAACTGGGAGCCGGCCTGGTCGTCGACATCGACGGCGAGCGCGTGATCGATCTCTGGGGCGGATTCCGGGACGTCGAACGCCGTGTCCCGTGGACGGAGGACACACTGACCAACGTGTGGTCGACGACCAAGACCGTCACCAGCCTCGCGGCACTGGTCCTGGTCGAGCGCGGCGTCCTGGACGTCAACGCCCCCGTGGCCACGTACTGGCCGGAGTTCGCCCTCAACGGCAAGGACCACGTCCTGGTCCGACACCTGCTGTCCCACACCTCGGGGGTGTCCGGGTGGGAGCAGCCGATCGTGCTGCAGGACATCTACGACCGGGCCGAGTCGACCGACCGCCTGGCACGGCAGGCCCCCTGGTGGGCGCCGGGCACCGCCTCGGGCTACCACGGACAGAACATGGGCCACCTCGTCGGCGAGTTGGTCCGCCGGACCACGGGTGTACCGCTCAGGGAGTTCGTGGCGGCCGAACTCGCGGGCCCGCTGGGAGCCGACTTCCAGATCGGTGTCAGGCAGGCCGATCTGGGGCGGGTCGCCGACATCGTCCCCCCGCCGCCGCACCCGTACGACGTCACCGCGCTCGATCCCGCCGGACCCATGTACAAGACGTTCACCGGGCCGCCGCTGGACGCCTCGGCGGCCAACTCGCCCGAGTGGCGGAACGCCGACCTGGGTGCGCTCAACGGACACGGCACCGCACGTTCGATCGCGCGCCTGCTGTCGGCGATCACCCTCGGCGGCTCGGTCGACGGGACGCGCCTGCTCTCGCCCGCCACGATCGACCTCGTCTTCCAGGAGCAGGCCGCCGGCATCGACCTGGTCATCGGCGAGCCGCTGCGCTGGGGAATCGGCTACGCGCTGCCCCAGCGGGAGACGTTCCCCTACATCCCGGACGGGCGGGTCTGCTTCTGGGGCGGCTGGGGAGGTTCGATCGTGGTCATGGACCTCGACCGCCGGATGACCGCCTGCTACGTCATGAACAAGATGGGTCCCGGCGTCCTGGGCTCGCCGCGCACCGAGTCCTATCTCCGTGCGATCTACGGCGCGGTCCGCTGATCCGGCACCAGGAGCAGCAGTCAACCGTGGGAGGGACACCCCGTGGACGACGCCACGCGCAAGGCCGTACAAGCCCTGGTCAGGCTGCACCAGACCACCGAGGCATGCCTGAGCGATCCGCAGACACCGGGAATCGAGCAGCTGCTGGCCGGCTCTGCCGCCGAGGCCCAACAGGCCCTGCATGAAGCCGGCTTACTCGATGCACCGGGTGAGACGATCACCGCCCTGGTGCGGGAGCTCTACCCGGGCCTGCGGCCTCACAGCGACGACGGCCGGCCACTGGCCGCCCACCTGGTGCCGATCGGCCCGGGTCAGCGCGAGATCGTGCTGCGCGGAGTCCTCGTCAGCCGGGTCGGGATGCTCGGCTCCTGGGACGACCGGATGGTCGCCGAGCTGGCCGCAACGCTCGACTGGGCCCAACTGGCCGCCGTCACGGCCTGGATCGAACGCGCCGGCCGGCGCGCACGGTGAGACGGAGCCGGCGCACCGGACACCGCACCCCTCGAAGCACCAGCACGGCCCGCCGGCAGAAGCCGACGGGCCGTCAGGCTGAACGGGATCAGAACCAGTGGGTGATCGCGTAGCCGACCCACTGCAGAACCTGTCCGACGATCTGCTCCCAGGACATGGCAATCTCCTTGCTGTAGCGGATGTGTTCTTGACGAACCATCAACGCCCCCACTGCTTTGTATCGTTACCGGTGAGTAGACGTCAACGTGACCCACGCCACCCGGGAACCCCCCGCCGGCCCCGGGAGCCCGGGCCGACAGGGCCCGACCGAGCGGACCACGACTGGCCCCCGCGCCGACTTGACGTTGCACGGGAATGGCGGCGAATAGCCCGGAAACAACCCGGCAGACTGTAAAGCGGTCCCGACATGGCTTCCACAGTCGATATGGCGCATCGTCAGCTCCCCGTAGCAGACTGTCCTTCGACGGCAACGCCGTCCGCTCGTCTCCGAGGGAAGAATCCCGGAGTGCGACACTTTCCCAGAAAATCCCGCCTTCGGCACCCCTAGAGAAATGACAAAACCATGCCTTTCATCGACCAGAAGTCCTACCTCACCCTCAATGACACGCACCTCGTCGACGCCCCGCACGGCACGCACCAGATCCAGGCGGTCCACGCCAATGTCTGGGTCACCGTGGACCAGGAGGACGACTCCCAGGCCTTCTACCACGTGATCGCCATCGGCACGACGGACGGCGAGGGGCACGGCACCCACACCGACGTGGACGGCTGGATCCCGGCCGCCGACCTGGACAACTGATTCCGCCACCGCGAAGCGGTGCGACCGGGGGGGGGAGCGGTGGCCAGGAGCACGCACAACGGCCCTGACCACCGCTCCCCCGGAGATGAGCATGGGTGGGCTGCCCCTCTCGGGGCAGCCCACCCATGCTCATCATGTTCCCGAATTCCCTGGAAACAGCGAGGCTCCGGTCCGGGAGCGACGGAAACGTCGCTCCCGGACCGGAGCCTCAATGGGTTCAGGCGCGCCGCGTGTCGGGGCCCATGCGGCGGACGTCGACAGCCTGCGGACCCTTGGGGCCGGCCTCGACAATGAAGTCGACCTGCTCGCCTTCGAGCAGCTCCTTGTAGCCCGTCCCCTGGACCGCGCTGTAGTGGACGAAGACGTCAGGCGGGGGGGTCTTACCGGTAACGGCGGCCCGGGCGATGAAACCGAAGCCCTTCTCTCCGTTGAACCACTTGACGACGCCTGCTTCTCGTACTGCCATACTGTTCTCCGAGCTATCCGCAAGGGTTCTTTCCCTTGGCTGCTTTCCATCGAAGCCGATACCGCCATGTAATTCACGCCCGAAGGGGAAGATAACCGGGAATCCCGTGCTCACCAGCTGAGCAGACCGACGGGGTCGATATCGCAACCGGCCCGGTAAACGGAACGGACGTCGCGCAGGGCGGCGAGGTCGTGCAGCGGGTCGCGGCCGACGACCAGGACGTCGGCGTCGGCCCCCGGCTTCAGGACGCCCTTGACGCCGGCGAGTCCGCAGGCGTCGGCGGCCACCGACGTGACGGCGGCCAGTGCCTCACCGGGAGTCATGCCGATCGGCCCGGCGAGGTCCTGGACCGCGTACGGGAGCACGTCGTGGGGCTTGGCACGGTTGATACCGGCGTCGGTGCCCGCCGTGATCGCCGCACCCGCGCCGTGCAGTCGGGCCCAGGCGGGATAGAGCCGGCCCAGCATCTGGGCGATCCGGCCGGCAGCGGGTTCGTCCGGCAGCCTGCCGACCGTGAGGCTCAGTGTCGCGCCATGGCCGGCGATCCGGTCCACGAGGGCGGGGTCGGGGTCGGGGCCGTGGTCGGTGAAGAACGTCAGGTGTTCGAGGGTGTCGAAACCGGCGTCGAGGGTCTGGACGATCGCCTCGGAGGAGTGCACGTGAGCGGCGGTCGTCATGCCCAGGCGGTGGGCCTCCTCCACGACGGCTCGCAGGTCCTGCGCCTGGTACTGGGGCAGATGCATCGAGGTGCCCGGGGTCATCGCGCCACCGCTGGCCATCACCTTGACGACCTCGCAGCCGCGTTCGTGGCGTTCGCGGACCGCGGCGATCAACGCCTCGCGCCCCCACACCTCCGTGCCCAGGAAATGGCAGTGGCCGCCCGGGCTGGTGATCGGCGGGCCCGCTGCGACGATATGGGGCTGCACGTGCGGCCAGGACGCCGCCTCCTCGCGCAGTCTCAGCGCGAGATAGCCCCGGTCGCCCAGGTCCCGGACCGTGGTGACCCCGGCTTCCAGCGCCCGACCGGCCGCCCGGCGCATCCCGGCCAGCACGTCGTCGTCGGCGGCGCCCTCGAGGCCGGCGACCGGGTCGCCACTGGCGTCGAACGCCAGGTGGACATGCGTGTCGATCAGTCCGGGCAGGATCCAGGCTTCCGCACCGTAGTCGACGACCTCGGCGCCCTCCGGTGGCTGAGCGCCGGTCGTGTCGACGTCCTTGATCCGGCCGTCCTCGACCAGCACCATGGACGGGCCGAAGGCCGTGGTGCCGTCGAACAGCCCGCCAGCGCGCAACGCCTTGATCACTGCGTGTCCTCTCGTCGCCCCCGGTCGGCGGCCGCGCCCACGCGCCGCACGCCGTCCGGGCGGTTTCATCCCCCTCACCTCCAGGGAACTGCCGCGCCCTGCGGGCCCCCCTCCACCGATCGGTCGACACCGGGTACGACAGGCAGCCCGCTGGACGCGCGCGAGCGCGGGCGCCCTGCGGGAGGGACCATGGATGCTGTGAAGATCGAGAGCCCTTCCTTCCGGGACGGCGGCTGGATCCCCGCCGAGCACACCGCCGACGGCGTCGAATCCCCCGTGCCGCTGGAATTCGACGGGGTGCCCGCCGATGCGGTGAGCCTGGCCCTGGTGGTGCACGATCCGGACGTGTCGCGCGAGAGCCGGCCGGACGGTGTCTTCGACCACTGGGTGGTGTGGAACATCCCGGCCGAACAGCGCCGGCTGTCCGCACACGACGCCCACGTGGGTGTGGTGGGCCGCAACACCAGCGGGGACAACGCCTGGACCGGGCCGGCGCCCCCGGCCGGGGACGCGCCGCACCGCTACGTCTTCGCGCTCTACGCCCTGGACGCCGTGCTCGAACTCTCCGACTCGGCCGGCCGCCACGAACTGGAGTCAGCGATGGCCGGCCACGTGCTGGAGGAAGCGGTCATGACGGGCCGCTACCAGCGCGAGTGAGCCGGAGCTGTGGCAGTCGGTCGGAGCGCGGTCAGCGGCCGGTCGTGCGGAGGCCGTTGCGCCAGCTCTTCACACGCTCCTGGAACCCGAGCCCCTCCTGTGCCAGCGGCGTCAGCGACTCCCAGATCCCCGCGGCCTCCGGGTTCTCCAGGAAGGAGTCGATCATGCTCCGCTCGGCGAACACCAGGCCGCTTCCGATGAGGTAGCCGAGGATCGCGGTGTCGGGCTCGTAGACCTCGGACTTCTGCAGACGACGCCCCAGGGCCATCGCTTCGAAGAACGGCTCGGTGTTCTGCGGCCCGTACTCGCCCCCGATGACCCCGACCAGCCGCTTCAGCTCCTCGATCACGGGCAGGGTGCGGGTCTCCCAGTCCGCGACGGCGCGGTAGTTCCTGGCCAGGACACGGTCCTCCTCGCCGAGCCTCCCCCAGGCCGTGTACCGGCCCTCCTCGCCGAACCGCACGAAGTCCGCGAAGAAGGCCCGGGCGGGCGTGCCGCTGCCCTGCCCGACGGACCCCAGGAAGGCCGACAGCTTCTCGTCGTCGAGGCAGGCGTCCCGCTCCGCGCCGGTCAACTGCGCGAAGTACGTGAGGAACCCGTCCACGGACATGGTGCCCGCGGCGACGGACTCGCTCGCCCCGGTCACGTAGTGGACGGCGAGGAAGGCGGTGAGGCCGGTGTACCCGTGCAGCAGCGCCTGCGAGGTGGGCGGGAGCGCCTCGATCTCCGCGACGACCTCGTGCGGCTTCGTACCCGCCCGGGACAGCAGGTCCGCCACGTAGGCGTTCAGCGCCTCGATGGACTCGTCGTCCTCCTCGGGCCTGGTGAGCCGCATCCTGCTGTCGACGGTGAGTTTCAGCGGTTCGCGGCAGGTGATCAGCCGGATCTGCCGGTTGGCGTAGATCTGCAGGATCCCCCCGCAGCGGTGGCGCTCGGGGCTGCACCGCGCGTTCGCGGTGCCGTAAGCGTCGTCCCGGCACAGGGCTGTCGCCTGTTGGACGAACTGGATCGGCAGCCCGTCCGCGGCCGTCCACGGGCCCGCGCCGTCTACGCCGCTCTCCTGCGCGACCTGGACGTAGGCGGCCAGCTCGCCGTCCGTGAGCGGGCCGAGCTGGATGTTCGCGAACGGTCCGCTCGACGCGTCCAGGACGGCCACCGGCCGATCCGCCGGATGGTTGATCAGCGAGGCGCCGACGAGCTGGGACAGCAGCTCCCCGGAGCCCGAGTAGAGCCAGACGGACGTGTCGTCGCCGATGCTGATCCTGGCGTCCTGCTCGCCGCCGTGCGCCACGAGGTAGGCGTTGGGGGCGTTGACCGCCAGCGCCTCGTCGTCGCCCGGCGGGGCCTCCTGCCAGGCACCGTCCAGCCACAGGAACCAGGTGCCCGCGTAGTTCTCCACCGCCGGCGCGTCCCAGGGGCTCGGTACGCCGAGCTGAAGGCTGTGGGCGTCGAGGTACCACCGCAGACGGTCGACCGTGACCGGGTCGAGGTAGTCGAGGTCCCAGTCCCGGATCAGCTCGAAGAACCCGTGCTCGTCCAGGCTGTCGGGCTGGAACGGACCAGCCTCGAGAAGTTCGGCCAGATCACCCCAGCTCCGGGTGGCCGGGAATTCGTCGGTCGCGCTCTCGACGGCCTCCAGCACCGTTGTCGCCCAGGTCCCGTAGTCCATGTCTCCTCCTTCGTGACGGTGGCTCGCATTGAAGCCCGGCCGGGCGGGTCCGGGAGAGGGCTTGCGGTCCGGCCTTTCGGCCCGGTTGCCGGGACGGTCCGGATGCCCGTCCGCCCGGGGGTGCCTGCCTCACGCCGCGCGCTGCCTGCGCCCTCGCAGCAGCGGGAGGAGGTTGAACAGCAGGCCGACGGCAGCGACCGCGACGACCAGGGCCATGCCCGGGCGGTAGGGGGTGAAGTCGGCGCTGCCGTGGCCCCCGGCGCTGAGCAGCGCGGTGAGCACGGCGAGGACCAGGGCCGCGCCAACCTGGCCGGAGGTCTGGACGAGACCGGAGGCCAGGCCCTGTTCGCTGTGGTCGATTCCCTCGGTGGCCTGGTCCATGATCGTGCCGTAGCCGCAGGCGAAACCGGCGCCCAGGAGGATCAGGCACGGGAACACCGTGCGCAGGTAGCCGGGTGAGCTGCCTGCGGTGGTGAGGAACCACGTGTAGCCGGCGGTGGTCGAGATCATCGAGGCAATGGTCAGCGGCGTGGTGCCGAACCGGCTGACGAGCCGGCCGGCGAAGGGCGAGCCCACCGCGACGACCACGCCCACCGGCACCAGGGCGAGGGCGACCCGCAGCGGAGACCAGCCGCGGCCGTCCTGCAGGAAGAGCATCATGATGAACTGGAAGCTGGTGTACGAGCCCATCAGGGCGAGGATGCCGACGTTCGCGCGCAGCGTGCTGGCGCGGCGCAGGATCGTGAAGCGCACCAGTGGGTGCCGCACACGCTTCTCGATCAGCACGAAGGCGGTGAGCAGCACGGCAGCCAGGACCAGGGCGGCGAGGGTGGTGGCGGAGGTCCAGCCGTGGACGGGGGCGGAGACCACGGCGTAGACCGTGAGGAGCATGCCGGCCGTAAGGGTGAGGGCGCCGGCCGGGTCCTGTCCGCCGGCTTTCGCCGGGCGGTCGCGGGGAAGCAGCAGGAATCCCCCGGTCAGGGCGAGCAGGGCCAGCGGGACCGGCGTCAGGAAGGTCAGGCGCCAGCCGAAGCCGGTGAGCAGTCCGCCCAGCACGAGCCCCGACGAGTAGCCGGTGGCGCCGAAGAGGCTGAAGATCGACAGGGCCCGGGTGCGCTGGGGGCCTTCGGGGAACGTCGTGGTGAGCAGGGACAGTCCGGTGGGGGCGGTGAACGCCGCAGCCACGCCCTTGGCGAAGCGGCTGGCGATCAGCAGCGGGCCGCTGGTGGTGAGGCCGCCGAGCAGTGAGGCGGCGGCGAAGACGGCGAGGGCGACCAGGAAGACCCGGCGGCGCCCCAGCAGGTCCGCGGTACGGCCGCCGAGCAGCAGCAGCCCGCCGTAGCCGAGGAGGTAGGCGTTGATGATCCACTGGAGCGAGCTGGGGCCCATGCCCAGGTCACGTCCGATCGACGGCAGGGCGATGCCGACCATCGAGGCGTCCAGCCCGTCGAGGAAGAGCACCAGGCACAGTACGGCGAGGATGCCCCACAGCCGCAGCGACCAGCGCGGGTCGGCGCTGCAGGGTGATGTCCCGGCGCGGCGTTCGGTCACGGACATGCGGGGATCTCTCCTTGACGGCCTGGCACTCGTGCACGCTCGCGGTCGACGGCGCGCTGGGCTACCGCCACCGTAGGTTCGGGCCGCGCGCGGCCGGCACGGCCGATCGGTGGAGGAGGCGGAGGAGAGGGGGCTTGCGGGCCGGGCCGGCGTGGCTGTGCCCGGCCGGTGTTCACGGTTCGGGCCGGTGCTCCAGCTCGTGCAGGATCTGGACGACCGGCCGGCGCAGGGCGACGGCGATCGGGTGGACGTCGGCGTCGCGGTACTCCTCCAGGCACTGCCGGGTTGCGGCGGCCTGCTGGGCCCACGGGTCGCCCGCGAGCACGGCGTCGAGCGTGGCCGCGGCCGCGCGGGCGGCGCGCGGCAGGTACTCCTGTGCGGCCTGGATCCGGAAACCGGGGTCGCGGCGGTCGGCGAACAGGTTGACCTCCCGGGCCAGCAGGCCGACGTGGACGCCGACCGCTTCGACCAGCGCGATCAGCCCCACCTGCTCGGCGACCGCCCCCCGGTGGCGCCGGCGCAGCGGGTTGTAGCGCATCGCCCGCGCATCGGTCCTGGCCTGTCCCAGCATGCTGGTCGTTGCCCGGACCAGGTCCTGTACCTCCCGCTCGTTGGCGGCGGTGGCCTGGGGATCGGAGCCCACCAGGGCCGCGCTGCCCACCAGGGCGAGGGTCAGCCGGCGCCCGCTGCTGCCGAGCGCCTGGGTCAGGGCGGCACGCGGGTCGGGCGGCCACAGCAGCGGTGCGAGGAAGATCGTGACCGCGGCGCCGACGCCGGTCTCCCACAACCGGTGATAGGCGTAGCTGTCCGGACCCGTGTTGGTGAAGACCAGCAGCGCGGAGACCGGCACCTGGACGCTGACGATCGCGCCCGCGGGCAGCACGGACCCGACCAGCAGCGCCAGGCCGAGCACCAGGGCCAGCGTGGCGTCCGAGGGACCGACGAGGTCGACGACCACACCGCCGATGACCACCCCGATGACCACTCCGCTGACGCGTGCCACCGAGGTGCCCACGGCCGTGATGGGATCGCTGCGCAGGGCCAGCAGCGGAACCAGGGCCGCGTAGACCGGCGGCGAGGTCGCGCCGAGCCACCAGGCGATCTGCCAGGACAGCACCGAGGCCACCAGGATCCGGGCCATCGCAGGGAGTTGGGGGCGCAGGCGCTGCACCAGGCTGTCGCCCATGGCCGGGCCCCTTTCGTCAGGCCGCTGTCCTCAGGGTCCCATCGGGGGATGGCGCAGGCCCACTGGGAAGGTGCAGCGCGCGCTGCGGTGGGCCTGCGCCGGCAGGGGGCGTCATTGCCAGGGCCTGCCAGATGATCCGTCTGTACACGGGGGGGCGTTGACGGATCGGCTCCAGCTTTTCGTGTCGGGGCCGGGCCCGGCCTTCCCCTCGGGGCAGATGTTCGGGCAGGTTCAGCCGGCCGAGGCCTGCTTCGTGCACTGGATGACCACCTGGATCGAGAAAGGCTGGGAGCCGTCGTTGCGCGGTGCGACGAGCCAGCGGGAGTCATCGGTCAGGTCGGGGTGGGATTCCAGGACGGCGGGCTTCGCCGTCGCCTGGTCCGCGCTCGTCACGCGCCAACCGCCGCTCAGCAGGCTCTCACCCTCGGGACAGGGCAGGGAGAGCTGCGTCATGGAACCGGGAAACAGCTCGAGCGGCGGACTCGTGATCGACTGCACGGGCGCGGGCCGGAGCCGGGACCGCGGCCGGGCACGGCGCTTCTTACCGCCGTGCGATGTCGGACTCATGCTCTTGTACCGCGCCCTGGCGCTTCCGGAGCCGATCGCGCAGACCTCGGGGCAGGCGCCCCTGCGGCCGGTGCGCAGCAGGACCGCCGGGCGGCCCGGCGGTCCTGCTGCTGCAACGGGGACGGTTCGGCCTCGCTACTTCTGGGTGAGAGTCGCGAAGACGACGATGTTGTCGAGGTAGCTGTGGGTCTGCCGGTTGAGGTCGCCGCCGCAGGTGATGACGCGCAGTTCCGGCGTGGCCGTGTTGCCGTAGACCTCCTGGGTGGGGAAGTTGGACTTGGGGTACTCGGCGACGCGGGTGACGGTGAACGTCGCCGTGGTGCCGTCGGCTCGGGCGACCATGACGTGCTCCCCGGGCTTGACCTTCGCGAGGTTCGCGAAGACGCCGGGCGTCGTGCCCACGTTGATGTGCCCCAGGATCACCGCCGGCCCGACCTGTCCAGGCGTGGGTGACCCGTCGTACCAGCCCGCCTTCGCGTCCTTGACGAGCGGCGGTACCTCCACCGTCCCGTCCGAGGCCAGGCCGAGCGTCATCAGGGTGCCGTGGACGCCGATGTCCGGGATGTCCAGGCTCGTGGGGACGGATCGGGACATGGCCGGGGCGGCCGTCGTCGTGGGCGACGGCGCTGGGGCGGACGCGCTGGCGACCGTCGTGGTGACCGCTCCCGGCGTCGCGCCCGAGCATCCGCTCAGGGCGACGGCGGCCGCGGCCAGACTCAGTGCCAGCCCCGCGGCGGCCCTGCCGCCGCGGGGCTGCCGGTTCCTCAGGAGCCGCTTCACTTCGTGACGTCCTCAGACCCCGGAGCCGGCCTTCGCGCGACGGCGCATGCCGTACGCGACGGCGCCGCCGCCCATCACGACCAGGCCGGCGATCGCGATGCCGGGCACGAGCGGGTTGGAGTCGGAGGCCGGGTCACCGGTGCCGGTGTGCGGCGCCCCCTTCGGAACCACCACCTGCGGGTGTGCCGCAGCGCTGGGGGCCGTCGCGGGGGCGGTCGTGGGGGCACTCGGGGGCGGCGTGGGCGAAACACCCTTGACGGTGTACACCGCGCTGGTGAAGTTGGTCAGGACGTCGTGGTCGTCGGCGCAGGTCACGTCCACCTGGAACGTCCCGTCCTTGGCGTCCTTGATGATCCTGGCCTTGGCGGAGAACGACTTCGCGGACGCATGCTTGTCCGGGGTCGCCGACTGCCCCTCGAACACCGCGGACTCGATGTTCACCAGCTTGCTGTCGGTGCTCGGGCAGGCACCCGTCACCGTCACCGGGTCACCGGCCTTGACGGTCTTCGGCGACACCGCCACATGCCCGTCGGTGGGGGTGTCCCCAACGGCGACCGTGCCCATGACGTTGACCTTCTCGGTCCCGACCTGGCAGACCGCGGTGACCGGGTAGTCCGGCTTGGGTGCGGCATTGGGCTGGATCGCCGCCGTGGCGCTGAAGTCGGCCGGGGTGCCGCTGATGGACGAGACCCCCAGGAGCACTGGCGAACTCACACTGACGACGGAGGTCGCTCCGGTCGGACAGGCACCCGTGATCGTCACCTGCTGCCCGCCCACGCCGGGCGTCACCGTCACGTGCCCGCTGTCCGGAGCGGCGAAGGCGGTTCCGCTCGCGAGTGCCACCATCGAGCCCAGGGCGGCTGCTACAACAATCCCACGCATAGCACTCTCACTTTCCCATGTGATGGGGGTGGCGCCCGCGCTGGGCGACACCCGTTGACACCACATAAGACGCCAGTGCCGGGGTCGCGGATGTCGCCGATCGGTCGAAACGGCGGAGGAAGAGCGGTGCACGAACTGCTGCCCGACAGGCCCTTTTCCTGCTCCCGGGAGTGTGCGGGGTCTAGAATTCGACGAAGTCGTCGTAACTCGCTCCGGCCATCAGCCGGGCGAGATCCTCGGCCACATGGAACCGCTCACCGGTCAGGCGGCGTCCTTCCCGGGTGAGGACGACCGTGATGCGGTACACCTGAGAGGCGTACGGCGCCTTCAACCGCAGGTCGTACTCGAGGCACGCGCTGTTCTCGTCCCAGCATTCGCCGACGGCCTCATGGGAGTCGATCAGCGGAAAGAAGGTGTCGAAGTGCTCGCGGTAGAACCGCTCGACCTTCTCCCTTCCCTCGATTCTCAAGCGGGCCGGGTGGAACTCGTAGACCGGATACTCCACCAGGGTGTCCAGGGTGGCCTGTACATCCATTCTGGTCTCGCAGAGCGCATGGGCCCGCACGAGTTCCCGCATTTCCTCTACCGACATCTGAACGGCCTTTCCGCGGCGGTCGACTGAATGCCTTTCCCCCGTGCCGACCGTACTCCGCCCGCCGCGCCGGTGGTGCGCGGCCCGACCGGCCGGGCCGGCCGGGCCGCCGCGGTCAGGAGCCGGCCTGGGTGGTGGTCGCGTCCCTGTGCACGCTCAGGCCCGGCGCGCCGGCACAGATGGACTGGCGTTCGTCCGCGGTCATCGCCCGGGACTTCCAGACCACCGCCGGCGCCTGCTCCTCCACCACCCGGGTAGAGGCGAACGACGGCCAGTAGTGGCTGCTCCCGTAGTACTGGTAGCCCAGTTGCTCCGCGAAGTGGCCGGTCACCGTCTCGGTGACGGGCGCGATCCAGAGCGTCCCGATCTCCCCGGCGGGGACGTTGATCGGCGTGGTCTGGGAGAAGGACGCGGTCTGGGCCCACGCATGGCTGTAGCTGGCCTGGACGGACACCTCGAACTTCTCCGCGATGTCGAAGCCGACGGTGACCCCGACCGTGGCCCCGACGGTGTCGGTGGTGGTGAACTGGTGGCTCCAGCTCAGCGTCTCGCTCTGCTGGAGGCCGCTGCAGTTCGCGGCGGTCGCCACCTTCGTCTGGTCCAGCGACCCGTAGGTGTCCGAGGCGGGCGTGTAGCTGCAGGTGGCGTTGCCTGCGGAGCACAGGCCCAGGGTCTCCTGGTCCGACGGCCGGTAGTACAGCTGCACCGACTCGATGTGGTTGCGCAGCGCGCCGGTTCCGGTGTAGCCCTGCGGTGCGGCGTCCCCTTGGTAGCCCGTCCAGTTGACCCCGCTGAAGGGTTTGATGTCGCACTGGTTGTAGCCGATGTACGAGTTCGCCGCATCGCCCCAGGTGCCGCCGCTCCCCTTCGCGAAGCGGCTGAGGTCGTGCCACGACCAGGTGGGGCGCTGGCTGCTGTTGGCCGTGCAGGGTCCGTCGGCCACCCAGCCGGCCGAATCACCGTCGTGGTCCTGGCCGGTGTAGAGCATCATGACCAGGATCTGGTTGCTTGCGGCCGCCTTCGCGCCCACGGCGCCGGGCACCGGCGCCGCGCCGCCGGACTTGCCCGCGGCCGCGCCCGCCGCGTCGACCTCGGCCGCGAACGACGTGCTCGCGGCTGCGCCCGCCGGGCTGTCGGGGGCGTCGCTCACCCGCCCCGCGGTGGCGTAGGCGATCGAATCGCGGAAGCTGCTGAAACACCTCTCGCTGCCGTTGGTGATGTTGAAGATGCAGTGCCGCGCCGGCGGGTCGGCGGACGCGGGGCCCGCCGACAGCGGCACTGCGGCGACCGCCGCCGCCACGACCGGGGCCGCACTGCGCAGGACCTTCTGGATTCCCATTCCCATCACGTCTCCATCGATAGTCTCGGGAAATGCCTGGGCTGATCACGCTTGAACCGGCCGGTCCGGTAGGTGCTCGACGGCCGGGAAGAACGCCGATCGCCTTGGTAGGGAGGCGTGTTGGCGTGAACCGAAGGTACGCCCGACCGGGCGCACGGACTTTCCCCTTCGCGCAGCCGAACGGGCTGTGGCCACTCCGGTCCCGCAATGCGGTGCCGATGCCTTGTGCTCCACCGGCCGAGGTGTTGTCATGTATGCGCTACACCGGTGCCGACCGCCGTGGGCGCCGGAGCACGTACGACCTCTCCACCCGCCGCCGCCATCGGCACGGGTGGGCATGCGCTCAACGCCCCTCGGCCCCGCTGCGCACGTGCGCCGCCTCCGCAGCGGCGTTGGCCCTCCCGGGCTTGGAGCGCTGGCCGGTTCTTCGTCCGGGAGCACGCCGCTCCCTGCCGGGACGCTGACCCGACGTCATGTGACACCGCCTCAGTCGACTGGGCCGCCCACCACGGCCCGCCTGAAAGGTCGTGCCAGTGCCGTCCTCCCGAACGCGGGCGCTGCTCCCCCTCGCCGCCGCCGCACTCACCGGATCCACCCTCCTGGGACCTGCCGCGCTCGCCGCACCCGACGCGGCACCGCGGTTCCCGCACGTCTTCGTGATCGACCTGGAGAACAAGGGCTACGACGAGACCTGGGGTGCGGGTTCGGCGGCCCCCTACCTGAGCGAAACCCTGCGCCCCCAGGGGCAGTTGCTGACCGACTACTACGGCATCGGGCACAACAGCCTGGTCAACTACATCGCCCAGATCAGCGGTCAGGCGCCGAACCTGGGCACCCAGTCGGACTGCCCGCTGTCCGTGCCGTTCATCGGCTGGGGCACCGCGGACCACGGCCAGGCCTACGGCCAGGGCTGCGTGTACCCGGCCTCCGTCCCCACCGTCGCCGACCAGCTGACACAGGCCGGACTGACCTGGAAGTCCTACGACGAGGGCATGGCCGCACCCTGCACGCACCCCCCGCTGTGGGCTGCCGATCCGAACACGGCGGCGAGTGCCGGCGACGAGTACGCCACCCGTCACAACCCCTTCGTCTACTTCACGTCCATCACCTCCAGCCCCGCCTGCGCGGCCGACGACGTGCCCCTCGGCGAGCTGTCCGCGGACCTCACGAGTGCGGCGAGCACGGCTGCCCTGACGTTCGTCTCCCCGGACCTCTGCGACGACGGGCACGACGCACCGTGCGCCGACGGACACCCCGGCGGCCTGGCCTCCGCGGACGCATGGCTCAGCACGTGGGTGCCGCGCATCATGGCGTCGCCGGCCTACCGGCAGGACGGGCTCGTCATCATCACCTTCGACGAGTCGGACAACCCCGCGGCGGACTCCACCGCCTGCTGCGGCGAGCAGGCCGGCCCGAACGCCGCGCTGCCGGGCATCCTGGGCCCCGGCGGCGGGCGGGTGGGCGCCCTGCTGCTGTCCCCCCGGGTCGCCCCGGGCTCCTCCGACGCGGCGGGGTACAACCACTACTCGCTCCTGCGCACGATCGAGGACGACTTCGGCCTCGCCCCCCTCGGCTTCGCGGACAGCGCCACCGGATTCGCCGCCGGCGCACCGGCAGCCCGCGCGATCCCGCCGGCCCGGCCCTGACGCTCCGGGCCGGTGGTCGGCACACCATGCCTCATTCGACCGATGAAGGGTGGGTCACCCATGACTCGCGAACCAGCCGGGCACCAGCCCGAACAGCCCGGCATCAGCCGCCGCCGCATGCTCGGCTTCGGCTCCGCCCTGGCGCTCGGCGCCCTGACCGCGGGGGCCGCGAGCGCGGCCGCAGGCCCGGCGCCCGCCACCGCGCCCGCAGGCCCGTTCGTCCCGCGGGCCCGGAACACCGCGAACCAGCAGGCGGCGCTCGACGCGCTGGGACGGACCTCGCTGCGAACACCGGGCTCGCTGCCCTTCCCCGACCTCGCGCCCGGCACGGACACGCTGCAGGGCATCGACCACATCGTGGTCCTGATCATGGAAAACCATTCCTACGACAACATCTTCGGCATGCTCGGCCGGGGTGACGGCCTGGCGGTGGACGCGGCCGGCCGGCCGACGGCCACCATGCCGTACGGCTACCCGGACGTCCGCACCCAGCGCGCCTTCCGGATGCCGACCTCGTGCCAGGGCGGCCCACTCGACCAGTCCTGGCAGGCGAGCCACCTGCAGTTCGACGGCGGGGCGATGGACGGCTTCGTCTCGGCCACCGTCAACCTGCCCGACGCGCGGGTGCCCGCACCGGTCGCCATGAGCTACTTCGACGAGGGCCACCTGCCGTTCACCTACAGCCTGGCCCGTCAGTTCCCGATCGGCGACCGCTGGTTCTGCTCCCTGCTCGGCCAGACCTCGCCGAACCGGCGCTTCGTCATCGGCGCGACCTCCGGCGGCATGACCGACGACCCTTCGACGGACGCCGGCAATCTCCAGAACATCGCACTGGCCGCGCCGATCGGCCCGACGATCTTCAATCGGCTCGACGACTACGGGATCAGCTGGGCGAACTACTACGTCGACTTCCCGCTCGGGGCCACTCCCGAGGAATTCCCCTGGGCCGACACCGTCACCGAGTTGATCCACCGCAAGCCGTGGGCCCAGTTCTTCACCGACGCGGCGGCCGGCGCCCTGCCCTCGTTCACGTTCCTCGACGAGGCGATGAACCAGAGCCAGGACGAGGACGAGGACGACCAGCACCCGCCGTTCTTCATGGGCTACGGCGACGACCTGCTCTCCCAGGTGGTCAACGCCCTTGCCGCATCCCCCCAGTGGCCGAGCACCATGCTGATCGTCGCCTACGACGAGCACGGCGGGTACTACGACCACGTGCCGCCGCCACCGGCGCTCGACCCGGACGGCATCCCGCCGCTGCTCTCCCCCGGGGTGCCGTCCTACGAGGGCTTCACCCGCTACGGCATGCGGGTGCCGTCGGTCGTGGTGTCGCCCTACGCGAAGCAGAACCATGTCAGCCATGTGCTGTACGACCACACGTCGATCCTCGCGACGATCGAGCGCAAGTGGAACCTGCCCGCGCTGACGCACCGCGACGCGAACGCCAACGACCTCACGGACTTCCTCGACCTCGACGCCCTCGCCGCCCGCAGGCCGACCTTCCCCCGGCTCCCCCCGCTGGCCGCGCCCGGCACCAGCCCCGGGGCGATGAGCTGCATGACCACCGGTCCCGGCACCATTCCCGCGCCGGGTTCGGTCAGCTACGGCACGGCCGGCCCGAGCCAGTTCTCGGCGCCGGGCGCCGACGGCACGTGGGGCGCGGCCGGGCCGGCGCCCGCCGCGTTCTACTCGGCGCACCCCGCCGCCACCGGCGTCGACCTCGACAACCTCCGCAACGCCCAGCGGATCGCCGTCTGCAGCCGCACCAACGCCTCGGCGAACTCCTACTACGTGGTGACCGGTGCGGACGGCATCGAGTATCTCCAGACCGCGGGTGCGACCGGCTCCTACCGCGGATTCCAGGCCCTGCCAGGCAACGCCGGGGCGCCCTCGTTCGCCGCGCCACGCATCGCGGCCACCGCCATGCCCGACGGCGATGCCCAGATCCTTGCCGTCGGCCTCGACGGCAAGCTCTACCACACGATCTACTTCGCGGGCAGCGACACCTTCCAGCCCTGGGGCGCACTCAACTGGGGCGCCTCCGACGCCTCCATCGCCGCCGCTCCGAACGGGGACGCGCAGATCGTCGGCATCGGACTGGACGGCAAGCTTTACCACAACATCCGCTTCGCCTCGAACTCCTGGCAGGGCTTCCTGCCCCCGGCGACCAACGGCCTGGCCCCCGGCGCCCTCCAGCGCACCTGCATCGCCGCCGACCCCGCCAACGGCGACAGCCACGTCCTCGTACTGGACGGTGCGGGGAGGCTGTCCTACCTCACCCGGCACGGCACGAGCGGCTGGTCCAGCCGTGCGGGCGCCGACACCTGGGGCCCGGTCGCCGACGGCAGCACCTACGGCGGCCGGATCACCGACCTGTGCGCCGCGGTCGCCGCCGACGGCCGGCTCCACATCGGCGTCGTCACCAGTGGCGGCTCGGCGTTCGAGCAGGTCCTCGACACCGCCGCCGGGACTGCGACCCCGCCCGCCCCGCTCCCCTCCCCCACCAAGGTGCAGAGCATCTCGCTCTGCCCCGCGGCGAGCACCGTCACCGCCGCAACAGTCCAACTCGGCGGCTGAGAACGGCTCGTGCGAGGTCCGGCAGCAGCGGCCCGATCGCCTCAGGGACGCTGCCCCGCCCTCTGCCCCCGCGGGCAGGCCTCCCCCGGCTGCCCCGCGCAGCATGGGAGCCTCGCACGATCCGCGACGGCCGACGGGTTCCGAAGGTGCTGCGCTCCCGGCGACGGGACTCCCCGGGAGCGCAGCACCGCGGCCGAGGGGCCCGATCGGGGCGCCGGGCTGCCCTCCCCTGCCCGGTCCACCGATCGGCTGGTGCCCCGCGCGAGGCCGGGTGGAACCGTTGTGTCAGGGCCCGGAGGTGGCAACCGGGCTCCCTGCAGGCACCGGCGTCCGCACGAGGACGACCGGAACGGGACGAGGATCCACAGGATCGGCGAGTGACGACTCGACCGCCCCGGCGCACGCCCGCCTGCACCACGAGCTTCGCCCCGCTCATCGGATCCGGCCGTCGGCTGCCACCGGCGACACCGGGTCCTCGGCGGAACAGCCCGGGCCCAGCCGCCCGCTGCTCCGGCCTCCGGGCGACACGTCGTCGACGGTGCCCTGCCCGGCGGCCAACAGAAACAACAGAAACAGCCGAAGGAGTCCCCCGATGCCCCTGCACGACCTGTCGACCTGTGACTGCGGTCCCAAGCGCCGGCTGATCGACCACATCGGAAACCCGTACTACCCGCAGGTGATGCAGAAGCGCAGCCAGGGGATCGTCATCGACGGCGTTCCGAAGCTGCTCGCCGGCGGGAACGACTACCTCGACCTGGCGACCGACATCCGGGTGCGCCAGGCGGCCCACCACGCGATCGACCGCTTCGGCGTCTGCGTGCCGTCCGCGTCAGGCCGGCCGAACCCCGGGGCGCACGGGGCCGAGGCCGCGGTCCTTCGCCGCGCGGCCCATGAGGCCGTCGACCGGTACGGCGTCGGCATGACGGGCTCGCCCCTGCTGAACGGCTACCTCGACATCCAGTGCCGGCTCGAGCACGAGATCGCCGCGTGGATCGGCAAGGACGCGGCCCTGGTGTTCACCGCCGACGCCCTGGCGGTCACCGGCCCGCTCGCCCAGGTGATCATGATGAACCGCGGCACCACCGTGGTCAGCGACAGTGCCATCGGCGGCCTGCTGCGCGACGGCATCCGCCTGGCACACGCGCGGCACGTCGCGGAGTTCACCCACAACGACCTGGCCGACCTGCGCCGGGTGCTGGCCGAGGCGTCGGGGCAGGGCTCCCAGCCGCTGCTCGTCCTGGAGAGCGGCACGGACTCCGAGGAGCCCCTCCTGCTGGCCGAAATCACCGAGACCGCCCAGGAGTTCGGCGCTTCGATCTTCCTCCACGAGACCTCCCTGAGCCCGCACGGTGCGGTGGGCGGCCTTGCGGCACAGCTCGGGCTGACCGACCGGATGGACGTGATCACGGGCTCGCTCGGTACGTCCTTCGGCGCGGGCGGGGCCTTCCTCGCCGCCTCCTGGGACCTCGTCAAGCACTTCGAGGCGTTCTGCTCGACCCGCATGTTCGCCGCCAGCCCGCCGCCCCTGATCACCGCCGCCGCCCTCGCCGCGCTGCGCAGCCGCCCGCTGTACCTGGTGCCGGACGACGGCCCGGCGGCGCCGACCGGTACCGGCGACTGGAATGCGTACGAGGAACTGCGCAGCGCGCTGGCCGCCGACCTGGCCGCCTGGGGCGGGAAGGCCGCCGGGATGGTCTTCTCCTCCGGTGCACTGGCCAACATCTACGGCCTGTCGGAGATCATCGCGATGAACCCGGACATGACCGTGCTCACCGACCGCGCGAACCACGCCTCGCTGGTGGACGCCATCCGCCTGGGCCGGCCGCGGCGCACCGCGAAGTTCGCCCACAACGACGTGGCCGACCTCGAGCTGAAGCTCCAGCAGGCGGCCCGGCAGAGCGACCGCCTGCTGGTCGTGGTCGAGGGCGCCCACGGGGTCGAGGCCGACCTCGCCCCGCTGCGCGAGATCGTCGCGGCCGCCGAGGCCGTCGGGGCGGAGATCTACGTGGACGACGCCCACGGCATGGGCGTCATCGGCGGCGGGCGGGGCACCGCAGCCCACTTCGACATCGCGGACCGCGTCGACTACATCGCCGGGACCTTCTCCAAGTCCTTCGGTGCCTCGGGCGGTTACCTGCTCGCCTCCGAAGCCGTCATCGACAGGCTCGCCGCCGCCCGCCCGAGCGACGACCCCTCGACCGCCCTGGCGCCGGCCGTCGTGGCCGCGGTGCGCTGCGCACTCTCGATCATGGCGGCCGAGCCCGACCGGGGCGCCGCCGCGCTCGCGGGAGCCGGCCGGCTGCGCGAGCGCCTGCGCGCCCTCGGCATCGACGCCGTCGGCACCACCCCGGTGGTGACGGTCTCGCTCAAGAACCTGCTGCGGTCGGCGCAGAGCCCGGAGGTCCTGGCGATCACCCACCAGAACCCCCGGCGGCAGGCCATCGAACAGGTCCGGGCAAGCGTGCTGCGCGACAGTGTGGGCACCATCAAGGCACAGCACTGGCTCCTGACGGAGCGACACATCTACACCAACGCCTTCATCGCACCGGGAGTCGACGAGCCCGTGCTCCGGCTGAGCGTCACCGCCGGTACCGGTGCCGAGGAGATCGACCGGATCGTGGACGCCTTCGCCGACCTGCGCGGTATCTGCCACGGGCTCGTCCAGGCCGACCACGCCATGGTCGCCTGACCAGCCGAGCCGACCCTGCCAACCCGAGAGGAACCACCATGGCAACCGCTCTGATCACGGGTGCGAGCTCCGGCATCGGCGAGGAGTTCGCCCGCCGGCTGGCACCCACCCACAACCTCGTCCTCGTCGCCCGCGACAGCGTCAAACTGGCGCAGCTCGCCCGGGAACTGACCGCCCAGCACGGCTGCACCGTGCAAGTCCTGGCCGCCGACCTGTCCACCGCCGCCGGCCGCGAGCCGGTGGCCGCCCGGCTCGCCTCGACCAGCTCCCCCGTCGACCTGCTGGTCAACAACGCGGGCATGGGCTACAGCACCGGCGCCACCCAGAACACGGTGGAGCAGGAGATGTACATGCTGGAGGTGAACGCCACCGCCAAGATCCATCTCTCCCTGGTCGCCCTGCACGCCATGCTGGCCAGGGACTCGGGGGAGATCGTCAACGTCACCAGCGTGTGCGGCATCGCTCCGGCCTGGGTCGACTCGCTCTACGGCACCAGCACCGCCGCGGTGCTGCGGCACACCGAGGAGATGGCCTACAGCAAGGCCCTGCGGCGTTCCAAGGTCCGGATCATGGCGCTCTGCCCAGGCGACGTGCTGACCGACTTCAACAACCGGGCCGGCATCCCCAACACGACCGACTGGGGCTGGGTGGACGTCGGTGTGCTGGTCCGGGAGGCTCTGAAGGACCTGCGCAAGGGCAAGGTCGTCTCGATCCCGACAGCGCGCTACAAGTTCCTGTCCACGCTCATGAAGCTGGCCCCGAACAGCCTGTCGCGGATCTACGCCTTCGACCTCGGGCAGCAGAAGCACAAGCCGGAGCAGCCCGCGGTGTGACAGGGTCCGCAGCTGCGGATCGTCGTGGTGGCCGGGTGGCGCGTATGCGCCGCCCGGCCACTGTCGCGTTCCCGGGCCCGCTCGGCCCGCCGCCGCGCCCGGGTCGGCGCTGGCGGCCGGCTGCCCTGGCCGCCCACTGATCGGGGGAGGCCTGCGGGAGGCTCCCGCTCGCCCCGGGTGCGCGCATCCGTGCAGGCCAGCTGGGGTGGCGAGGCGCCTGCCGTCCGCCGCTCGGGGGTTTCCGCCCGGCCGGCCCGCGTCGGCGGTGGTCGGGTCGGGGGATCCGCGATGGGGGCTGCCCCTCCCACGGCCGGGTGTCCTGGCGGCACCGCGAACTCCGGTTTCGTGGAGGTCGGGGACGGGAGCAGGACACCGCAAGAGCCCGCTCCGCGCCGGTCGACGACCGGCGTCACACGTCCCCGAAGCGCCCCGCGGCGCGGCGCAGGCGAAGGCCGGCCGCGCAGCAGGCGGGCCTTCGCCACCCCTATCGAAAGGCTCCGCTCCACCATGTCCCGTACCTCCTCCCGCCTCCGCCTGAGCGTCACCCTCGTGGGCCTGGCCGCGTCCGTCACCACGGGCATCGCCGTGGCGCCCGCCGCCTTCGCCGACTCGGCCCCCAGCCCCGCGCTGGTCGCCCAGGAACAGTCCCGCGCCGAGCAGATGGTCAGCCAGAAGTTCCCGGCCGACGCGGCCAATGAGGTGGCGGCCTTCGACAGCGTCATCACAGCGGAAAGCAGCTGGAACCCGTTGGCGCACAACCCGCATTCGACGGCAGCCGGCCTGGGACAGATCCTGGGCGCCAGCACCAGCGACAGCTACCCGGACCAGCTGCAAGAGGCGCTGAACTACATGGTGACGCGCTACGGCGACCCCATCGCCGCCGCGGCCCACGAGGCTTTCTACGGCTGGTACTGAGAGCTCCGCCGGTAGAGACGCCACCGCGCCCGCCCACAGCCTCGGCTGTGGGCGGGCGCGATGCGCAGCGGGGCGGGCTCGCGCTCCGGATCAGGACGCCCGCGGTGCCGCGGCAGTCTCCGGTCGGCGGGAGTCGCCGCCCTGGGCCGGCGCGCCGTGCGGCCGGTGGTGGCGCAGCAGGCCGCCGAGCGCGAGCGGCACGGTCAGCGCCATGGCAGCCATGCCGATGACGAAGGTGAGGGTGAACTGGCTCTGTTGCGGCAGCGGCGGGAGGCCCGGGGGCAGGCCGTGGATCGGCTTGGAGGCCAGCAGCGAGGTGACCACCGCCGAGGCGATGGAGCTGCCGACCGACCGGGAGATGGAGTTGATGCCGTTGGCGATGCCGGTCTGCTCCTGGGAGACGCTGGCCGCGATCAGCGCCGGCATGGCAGAGTAGCCGAGGGCGATGGCCGTGCCGGTCAGCAGACCCGCCAGGATCACCCCGGTGCTGGTGCCGTGGGCGAAGGCCAGCCACACGAAGCCGATCACGCCGATCAGCGCGCTCACCACCAGGGTTCGGCGGGCGCTGATCCTCCCCACCAGCACGCCGCCCACCGGCGCCGCGACCAGGGCGATGAGCGAGCCCGGCAGCAGGAACTCGACGGAGGCGCGCAGAACGGAGGCGGTGAAGCCGTATCCGGTCAGCTCGTGCGGGATCTGGACCAGGTAGGAGATCCCGATGAACTGCGCGAACATGGCGAAGCCGACGAGCAGGCCGATCAGGTTGGTGAAGGCGACCTGCCGGTGGGTGAACATCTTCAGGTCCACCAGCGGATCGGCGACCCGGCTCTCGACCAGCACCCACAGCAGCGCCACGACGGCGGAGCCGGCGAAGCAGCCCAGGGTCCGGTTGGAGGTCCAGCCCCATTCGTGCCCCTGGGAGATCCCGAGCAGCAGCAGGACCAGGAAGCCGCCCAGCGTGAGGGTGCCGAGGTAGTCGAGTCGGCCGCCGACCACCCGGTCGTGCTCGGGGACGAGCAGCAGGACGGCGACGAGTGCCGCCACCGACAGGGCGGTGGAGGCCCAGAAGACCGCGTGATAGTCGGGGTCCGTGCCCTGGGTGAGCAGGCCGGTCACCACCAGGGAGAGCCCGGAGCCGAAGGCCAGGGTGCTGCTGACCAGGGCCATCGCTCCCGGCAGCCGCTCGTGCGGGACCTGGTCGCGGATCACCGACAGCGCCAGCGGGAAGATCGCGGTGGCCGAGCCCTGCAGGACGCGGCCGACGAGCAGGAGGGCGAGCGAGGTCGTCGTCGCCACGAGCAGCGATCCGGCGACCATCACGGCCAGCACCGCGATCAGCGTGCGCTTCTTGCCGTACAGGTCGCCGACGCGTCCCAGCAGCGGGGTGAAGACCGCGGCGGACAGCAGCGTGGACGTGGTGACCCAGCTGACGCCGGAGCTGGTGGTGTGCAGGTCGTGCGCGAGGAGCGAGAGGATCGGGACGACCTGGGTCTGGGCCATCGACACGACCATCGCCGCAAGGCCGAGCGCCAGGATCAGGGACGTGGTGCCGCGCCGGTCGACAGGCGCCGCGGAGCTCGCGGACACAGTGGTGCTCATGGGGGAGCCTTTTCGGGAGGGGGCGGGATCAGAGGGCACAGTGCTCGGCGGCCTGCGTGATCACAGCGGCGACGGTCTGGGGCTGGGAGACCATCGCGGCGTGGGCGGCCGCGACCTCGACGACGGTGGCACCGCAGCGGTCCGCCGTGAACCGCTGTGCGTCGGGGTTGAGCGTCCGGTCCTCGGTCGCCAGGACGTACCAGGACGGCAGGGACTTCCAGGCCGGCTCGTCCTGGGGCCGTGCGGTGAACAGCGCGCCGTTGGCCGGCTTCTGGGAGGCGGCCATCACCGCCGCCCGCCCGGGGTCGGCGTCGGCCGCGAAGACCCCGGCGAACGCGGCCGGATCCAGGGTCAGGTAGCCGCTGCCGTCCTGCCGCATCGCCGCTTCGAGTCCGAGGTCCGGGAACCGCTGGAGGACCGCGCCCAGCTCCTCCTCGCGCTGGGGGGCCAGCGCCGTCACGTACACCAGGGCCGCGGCCCTGGCACTGCGGGAGCCCGCCGCCGATATGACGGCACCGCCGTAGGAGTGGCCGGCCAGGACGGTCGGACCGTCCTGGCCGTCGAGGATCCGCGCGACCTGGGTCACGTCGTCCTCGAAGGAGGACAGCCGCAGCTGGGCGGCCGTCACCTGGTGGCCCGCGCGCTGGAGGGATGCGACCACCCGGTCCCAGCAGGAGCCGTCGGCCCAGAGGCCGTGCACAAGGACGATGTTGGTCATGTTCAAAAAGCTCGCTTCCGCCTCGGCGACATCACGTCCGGTCCGCCTGGCATGCCGCAGCGCCGATGCCGGGGCACCGGCGCTGCGCTGCCCAGCAACCGAAGATCAGCCTGGGACCGACCGGCCCGCCGTGTCCTGCCTACGCGGTCAGCCGATGGGGAAGAGGCCCGGACCGCCACCCCGGACGGGGTGGCGGGTGTCAGTCGTCGTCGCTGCCGCTCGACCGCCGCCGCAGCTGGGAGGAGCCGTAGCCGTCCGAACCGTAGCCGTCCGAGCCGTAGGGATCGTCGTCGAACGGGTCCTTCTGGCGCGGGACCGTTCCGCTCGGCTTCTCCACCGCGTCGTCGACGTCGGAGCCGTCGTGCGCGTCCTCGGAGAAGTAGATCCCGCCGAAGTGGAAGGCGTCCTCGTCCGGCGCCCCGGGCTGCTCGCCCAACGCACCCGCGGCCCAGCGCTGCACGCTCTGCAGCGACTTCCTGGTGTCGGGATCGCGCACGAGGTCGATGCTCCCCTCGGCGAACGCCTGCCGGAACTCACCGGGCAGTCGGGCGCACGCGCCGTCCCTGGTGGCCTCGTCCAGGAAGGTCGTGACCCACCCCTGGACGCCGTAGTACTTCTGCCACACGTCCGGGCAGGCGCCATCGGGGGCCAGGTAGAACTCCTTCTCCGACCGGTCGAGGGACTCGATCCAGAGATAGAACTTGACCGCGTTGTGCGCCTCGAGGAACTCGCCGGCGTAGTGGGTGTAGCAGAACTTCCGGATGGCGTCGCGCTGGAGCAGGAGGACCTTGTCCTCCTCGTTCTCCTTCTCGAATGCGGCGAGAATCCGCTGGCGCTCCTCCCGGCCGGCGACGGCCGCCTTCCTCATGTCCGCGAGCCAGTCGTCCTGCCGCTGCGTGACCTTCTCGAAGAACCCCGGATCGGTGCTGCCCGGCAGGACGGAGGTCACCGCCAGGGCGTGGTCCTTCAGCCGTTCCCCGTCGATGGTCGGCTCCAGGCAGCTGATCAGCCGGATGTCCTTGTCGGCGTAGGCGGCCAGCGGACCCTTGCGGCCCAACAGCCCTTCACAGTCCTCGTGCACGTTCGAACAGGTGCTTCCGGTGCAGAGCCTGGTCGGAGCCGGGATGTCGTGGCCCACGAGCAGGAGTCCCACGGTCGGCCCGTGGATGGTGCGGTAGTCGAGCGCCTCGACGAAGGTCAGTCCCCCCAGTTGGTAGTTGGGGATCGGCGCGTTGCCCTGGACGGTGTGGGCCGCGTCGGGCTCCGCCCCGGTACGGGCGATCTGGTAGCCGACGACCTTCTCCAGGACCGATCGGTCGTCGGCGTACGTCGAGACGGTCCAGCCGTCCGGCACGACGACCTGGTCGGTCAGCAGCTCCTCGAGCCCGTGAGCGGCAATCCAGATGGCCATGGCATCACTCCAACGGTAGGACCTCCGTCCCTCGCCGACGCGAATCAGCCGGACAGCGATCGGGAGTGACGAAAGTCGCGGCATCGTGCACGACCGGCTTGGCCTCATGCTCGCCCTGACCGCGCATCGTTCGCGCGTACCTCGGGGCAGACCGGCGGGCCGGCCCGCCGACCCGCACGGCGGCCTCTCCAGCACATCGGCGCACGCGCTCGGGCAGCCGATCGGTCAGCCCCCGGGCGCGCCCGGCGTGCGCACGATCCCGTCGAGCAGACACCGCAGGCCGAAGCGGAACTCGGCGTCGCTGTCGTGCCCGCCGAGCAGGGCGGCATGGGCCCGCAGCATGGGGTGCCCGGCCGGGGACAGCTCCGAGAACAGGGTGGCCATCGCCGTGCGGCTGGCCGCCGTTCGGGCCGCCTTGCTGGTGTCCAGCAGGGCCGACCCGATGACGAAATGGGTGACGGTGAGGTAGACCTGCACGGCCGACTGCGAGGACCAGCCCGCGTCGGTGAGCAGGCGCAGGCTCTGCTCGCGCGCCCGCAGGGCGTGCGGTCCCAGGAGCTGGCTGGACGTCAGCAGCGGCACCACCGAGCGGTGGTCGAGCAGGACGCGGCGGAACTCGCCCGCCCCCAGGACGATGGCCGACCGCCACCCCAGCTCCGGATCGGGAAGCCGCACCAGGCCGAGGACCCGGTCCACGACCTCGACCAGGAGCTCCTCGCGGCCGGCCACGTGCCGGTACAGCGAGGTGGGCCGGATCCCCATGACGGCCGCCAACCGCCGCATGGTGAGCGCCTCCAGGCCCTCGCGATCGGCGATCTCCAGCGCGGCTGCGCTGATGGCCGCCATCGTCAGGCCGCCAGGACGCGGTCTGCGCCCGGCACGGTCGGCATAGCGCTGCTTCCACCAGGCGGCCGAGCCGACCGAGACATCAACCACGCCCATCAGCACCTCCGGAGCTCCGACGGCTCGGCAGTCCGTCGGGACAGCCCGCGGGCGCCGTCCGGCGCGGACACCGGCGGCTCTGCCGGACGGAACCCTAGGCACCCGCCGGACGCGTCGCAAGGCATCCGCCGGAAGCCCTCCGAAGCCCCGGTCGCGGGCGGACCGTGCGCGTTCGTCTGCGCTGCCGGGCAGGACCGGGGCGACCAGCCTGCGACAGGCTGTCAGCGATCCGCTCGAATCCCCCGTACTCGACGGATCTCCCACCGGGCAGGCCGGCACACCTGCTCGGCATGGCGTAGGCCCGCTGCCGGTGTGCTCACCGGCCCTGTGGGGGCGGGCCTGCGCCGCCCGGAGCATCAGGGCGATCGGCCAGCGGGACGGTCACGGTCACCGTGGTACCACTCGGGGAGTTCGGGCGGATCTCCATGCTTCCGCCCGCGTCGCTGATCCGGATGCGCTGCGAGGCGAGCCCGATGTGCCCCTCGGCCGCCCTGCTGTGCAGCACGTGGTCGGGAATGCCGACGCCGTCGTCCGCGATCTCCAGGCGCACCCGGTTCGGACCGGTCACCAGGTCGATGGTGACACGGCCGGCCTGTGCGTGTTTGACGATGTTGGTGATCAGTTCGCGACAGCAGTGGTACAGCAGGGCGTCGAGGGCATGCCCCAGACTCGACCGGTCGCAGCTGACCTCGACGGTGAACCCGCCGCGGAAGGCGGCCCGTTTCCCCAGTCCGCGCAGCGCCTGCTCCAGTCCGCCGTGTTCCAGCACGGCCGGGTGGAGGTCGGTGACCTGGGAGCGGAGCTGCACCGAGGCGTCCTGCAGGGCGCCGTCCGCGCGATGCAGTGCCTCGTCAAGGGTGGCGCTCCCCGGCTCACGTGCCTCGGCGATGTCCTGGCGGGCGGCGAGGACGCTCTGCAGCGGCCCGTCGTGCAGCGCCTCGGAGAGGTCGCGACGCTCGCGCTCGGCCGCGACGACGTTGTTCGCCACGAGCCAGGCCCGGTGGTGGGCCAGGCCCGCGATCATGCCCACCCGGGACTGCTGGACCCACGAGATGAGCACACTGATGAGGGTGACCACCAGGATCACCGCCGCGTGGACCAGGTTGTAGTGCAGGTCCGGGCTGGCGTGGGAGTGCCCGATCGCCGACGACAGGGTGTAGGTGACGGCCGCCGTCACGCCGGTGACCGCGGTGATCGCCGGGCGCAGCTGGAAGGCCGCGAGCAGGGCGAGCAGGACGTAGGCATCGGCCGACAGCGGTGACGTCCAGTTGGGATCGGTGAACGTGCCGGCCATGCCCAGGAGCAGTGTCACCGCGGGGAGGTCCACGAGCAGGACGCTCCAGGCCGCGCGCGGGCTGAGCCGGTCGCGCCAGGCCAGCATCAGCATGCCGAGGGCCCAGACCTCGTAGACCACCATCAGTCCGATCGAGAGGACCGGACGCTCCCGCGGCGGGAAGACCACCATGTCGACGATGATCGACACGATGATCACCACCCGCAACATCGACTGCATCCGGACCGACCTGGCCTGATGGGATGCCTGGATCCGTTCGACCGCGCCGGGGACATCGACGTCGGAGAGCTCCAGATGGATGGGCCGCAGCTTCTCACTCAGCGAACGGATGGCCGCGCCCTGGGTGAGCCACGCCCACCGGATGCCCCGCGACGGCACCCGCGGACGTCCGGGGCCCTGGGGCGGACCCTCCTCGTCCTGCGCGGCAGGGGGGACCGTCCGTTCGGCCGGAGTCGTTCTCATGCCATCGCCGCCTGCCTGTCCGCAGTGCACGCGCCGCGCTCGGTCCCGGTGCCACCGGAGGCCCGGCACGTCGACGCGTCCGACTCTGCCAGTGTGCTCCTTTCAGCACTCGCTGCCGTCGGACGGCACGGACGCAGCGAGGATCACGGAGCGAAACCCCCGAACCGGTACCGTCCGGCTTCACGAGGGTTTGGCCGTGGGGGCGAGCCCGGGGGCGTTCGCCCGTGCCACGGTGGTGGTCAGGGCGCGCACACCCCGCCCGCCGACCACCCGCGTCCGCAGAACGGCTGCCCCATGAGCACGGCCCACCCGCCGACCCGTCCGATGCCGGCCATCACGCCGGAGATGCTGCGCGACCTGGTGCTGCGCCAGCCGCCCGAACGGATACCCTGCCTCGCCCGCGACGGTGAACTCTGGTTCTCCCCGCGGATGGCCGAGCAGCGCAAGGCCGCGGCTCTGTGCGGGGCCTGCCCGGTGACCCATACCTGCCGTGCGGCCGGCCGGGCGATCCGCGCCGCCTACGGCGTGTGGGGCGGCGAAACGCCGAGCAACCGGCGCCGGTCGGAGGACGCCGGCCGGAACGCGGCTCGGTGACGGCGTCCTGGCGATCGGGGAACGGGACCGATCGAGTGGGCGCAGGCCCGGAAGCCGTCCCTGCTCCGAACCTGCGCCCGCAGGGCGGGTGACCCCTCACCGCCCTGCCGGATCCGCGGGCCGCGGCCCAGCGGATCGGTGCCAGCCTGACGCAGCTCCCGCGCTCGACGGGCACCCGATCAGGCAGGTGTTCGGGCAGGGCGGCGCGACCGCGGCGGCCTCCTCCGTGGTCGGACGCGATGGCGGCACCGGCCTCCCGCGCGCCGAAAGCTTGTCCTTTCCGTCGTGTCCCCGCACCGGAGGGCCCAGCAGGGTGGGGCCGATGCTGCCGACGGAGGAAGGAACGGTCTTGGTCCCGACGTGTCCACTGGGTGATCCAGCCGCACAAACGCCGCAGGACGGGTTCGACGCGTACTGCCGGGATCTGTTCGCGCAACTCCCCCGCGCCGACCAACGGATGTGGGGCGGGGTCTACCTCCGGGGGCTGGTGTACGGCCGGGGGCGGCGCACCCCGGCCGCCATCACGGAACAGGTCATCGGACGGCGGGCGGTCCAATCGATCCAGCAGTTCGTCAACCAGAGCAGCTGGTCCTCCACGCCGGTGCGCCGCCACCTGGCGGAGCGGGCGGGACGGGCGCGCGCCCCGCAGGGCTGGATCTTCACCGAAGTCCCCTTCCCGAAGGACGGCCGGTACTCGGCGGGCGTCGGGCGGCAGTTCGTCGGGTCCGCGGGGCGCACGGTGCACTGCCAGCTCGGCCTCGCCGCCTCCCTGGCCTACGGGGAGGACGTCCTTCCGGTGAACTGGCGGCTCATGCTGCCCCGGCACTGGGACGACGACGCCGGCCTGCGCGGACAGGCGCACGTCCCCGACCAGGAGAGATCGCGCCCCCGGTGGTGCCACGTCCTGGAGACGCTGGACGAGATGCTGGACTGGGCGGTGCCCAGAGCCCCGGTGTGGGCGGACTTCCGTCACGAGCGCGTGCTGGACCCGCTGCTGCTCGGCCTGACGGGACGCCGCCTGCCCTACCTGGTCCGAGTCGGGCCCACCACGCGGCTGCAGCTGATGGCGCCGCCCGGCGAGCAGCCGCGCTGCCGCACCCTGCCGATGGCCGAGATCGCCCGGACGGTGCTCCGGCAGGCTTCCTTCGAGGCGGTGCTCCGGAACGCCCCGACGGACGGAAGCGGCCGGACCGCTCACGTCGCCGTCGCACCGATCGCCGTCGGGCCGTACACGGCCCCGCAGTACCTGGTGCTCGAACGCCCGGACCACCCGTCCCGGCCGCGGTCCCTGTCGGTGACCAGCCTGACCCCGGACCGGCTGGGCGAGGCGCTGGCCTTGGGCGACCTCGGCCAGCGCTCCGCCGACCGCTATCGCGCCATGCGCGAGGCGTACGGACTGGGGCACCACGAGGGACGCTCGTTCCGCGGCTGGCACCACCACGTGACGCTGGTCTCCGGTGCCGCCGGCTTCCACGTCCTGCGGGGGCTGGAGGCCGTCGGGCAGCCGGAGCCGGTCGGCATGGCCGTCGGGTCCTGACCACGCCGGGGCGCCTTCCCCGAAGGCTTCCCATTCGGGCATGATCACGCCCGCCGATCGGTCCGAGACTGGTCCGGGCTTCCGAATCCCCGCGCACCGATTGCCCCGGTGGGCGGGGCCGCGGGCCGCTCGGCGGTCGTCCGCGCGCGGAGGCCCGGGACCCGGTGGTGCGGCGGCTGAGCAGTAGCAGCCGCGCCACCGGCGACTCGCCCGCCCGGACGGCCGGGCAGGCGTCCGGGCACCAACGGGTGCCCCGAGCAATTCCCCAGGGATCCAAGAAATCACGGGACCAGCCCCGACAGTGGTGCCCATGCGTCGGCGGTCAGCGCCGGCGCTCGAGCGTCCCCGAGCCGGAAGGGAACCAAGGTGTCCATAGACCGGGCCACCCAGCACCAGAACGGATCCGCCGCCACGGCGCACCTGCTCGATCCGGGCCCCGGCGAAGCGCAGGACGCCGGTTACGAGCGCGGGCTCGGCGGCCGCCAGGTCCAGATGATCGCCATCGGCGGCGCCATCGGGGTGGGGCTGTTCATGGGCGCCGGTGCCAACATCCAGAAGGCCGGCCCGAGCATCGTCCTGATGTACGCGCTGGCCGGTGCCGTCGTCTACGCCATCATGCGGGCGTTCGGCGAACTGCTGCTCTACCGGCCGGTGTCCGGCTCCTTCGCCGAGTACGCCCGTGAGTTCCTCGGCCCCTTCTTCGGGTACGCCACCGGCTGGACGTACTGGCTCAACTGGGTGGTCACCGGCATGGCCGAGCTGACCGCGGCCGCCATCTACATCCACTACTGGTGCCCCGGCATCCCGCAGTGGTGCAGCGCGCTGGGTTTCCTGCTGCTGCTGTTCGGGGCCAATCTGATCTCGGTCAAGATCTTCGGCGAGGTCGAGTTCTGGTTCTCCATGGTCAAGGTCACCGCCATCCTCGGCATGATCGTGATCGGCCTGGGCATCCTCACGTTCGGCTTCTCGACCGTGGGCGAGACGGCCAGCGTCACCCACCTGTGGGAATTCGGGGGCTTCTTCCCGCACGGCATCGGCTCCAGCCTGATGACCCTGCAGGGCGTCATGTTCGCCTACCTGGGAGTCGAGCTCGTCGGGGTTACCGCCGGAGAGAGCAAGGACCCGGCCAAGACCCTGCCGAAGGCGATCAAGACGCTGCCCTGGCGCATCGGCATCTTCTACGTCGGCTCGCTGCTGGTGGTCCTCTCCCTGGTCTCCTGGAGCGAGTTCGGCGCCGGAGAGAGCCCCTTCGTGCACGCCTTCACCCGGATCGGCCTCCCGCTGGCCGGCGGCATCGTGAACCTCGTCGTCCTCACCGCCGCCCTGTCCTCGTGCAACTCGGGCATGTACTCCACCGGCCGGATGCTGCGCGACCTCGCCGCCAACCGGCAGGCGCCGCGGGCCCTGGCACGGCTCAACAGCCGCCAGAGCCCGGCCACCGGGATCGCCGTCTCGGCGACGGTGATGGGTTTCGGGGTCGTGCTGAACTACCTGGTGCCGCAGAAGGCGTTCGGCTACGTGGTGTCGGTGGCGACCGTCGCCGGGATCTGGACCTGGAGCATGATCCTCCTCAGTCACATCCGCTACCGCCGCGCGGTCCGCGCGGGCCGGCTGCCCGTCTCCTCCTTCCCCGCGCCGGCCGGCAGCCTCTTCAGCTGGGTCGCCCTGGCCTTCCTCGGATTCGTCGTCGTCCTGATGAGCCTCGACCAGGACTCCCGGATCTCGCTCGGCGTGGGCGCCGGCTGGCTGGCCGCGCTGACCGCCGGCTGGTTCGTCCTGAAATGGCGCCGGCCCGAGCAGGCCTGACGGGACCGCGCCGCTCAGCCCTGTGCCGCCGCCGCTCCGGGCGGCACGCACAGGGCGGCGAGGACGGCGGCGGCGAGGTACGCGGCGGACCCGATGGCCATGCTCAGCCGCAGACCGGATCCGTAGTCGGTCGCGGTGGCGAGCAGCGTGCCGCCCAGTGCGACCCCGGCCGCGCTGCCGAGCTGCCGGGTGGTGTTGAAGAAGGCCGAGGCGGTTCCCGCGTAGCCCGTGGGAGCCGAGGCCATCACGGTGCTGGTGGCGCCGGTCAGCGCGAAGGAGGTACCGAAGCCGGCGGCCATCAGGGGAACGACCAGCAGGCCGTAGCCGGGATCGGTCCCGGCCGCGGCCCAGCCCGCGAGCCCGAGCGCCGCCACCAGCATGCCGACGATCACCAGCGGGCGGTGGCCGGTACGGCGGGCGAGCCGCCCGGACAGGGCCGAGGCGAACATGGTCATCGCGACGGCGGGGAAGAGCGCCAACCCGGTGCCCAGGGCGCTGTAGCCGCGCTGGTGCTGGAAATCCAGGCTCGCGGTGAAGACCATGCCGTAGAACGCGAAGTTGAACAGCAGGCCGATGGCGGCCCCACCGCTCAGCGAGGGCGAGCGCAGCAGCCGCAGCGGGAGCACCGGGGTGCGCGCCAGGCGCTCGCGCACCGCGAAGGCCGCCGCGGCGGCCACCGCCAGGGCCGCCGCGGCGAGGACGACCGGATCGGACCAGCCGCGGCGGCCGGCCTCGTTGAGTGCGGCCGTCAGCAGGGCCACCATCGCCGCGACCGCGCACTGCGCCGGCACGTCCAGCGGACGGGCCTGCTGCCTGGGTGAGGCGGCGACGTGCCGCAGGGTCAGGGCCAGACAGAGGGCGCCGACGGGCAGATTGATCAGGAACACCCAGCGCCAGCCCGCCGTGCTGACGAGCAGGCCGCCGAGAAGCGGGCCGGCCGACGCCGCGATGCCCGCCATCGATCCCCACAGCCCGAAGGCCCGTGACCTGGCCACCGGATCGGGATAGGCCTCCTGGAGCAGGGCCAGCGACCCGGGGACGATCAGCGCCGCGCCGAGACCCTCGACCAGTCGGGCCGCCACCAGGACGCCGGTGCCGGGGGCCAGGGCACAGCCGCCCGAGGCGACGGTGAACACGCCCACGCCCCAGCAGAAGACCCGCCGGTGGCCCAGCCGATCCCCCAGGGCTCCGCCGGTCAGCAGGAGGCCCGCGAACACCAGCGTGTAGCCGTCGGTGATCCACTGGATTCCGGTGAGCGAGGCGCCCAGGTCCCGGCCGACCGCCGGGACGGCGACGTTGATGATCGTCACGTCGAGGATCACCATGAAGTAGCCGGTGCAGACCGCAAGCAGGGTCCGGCGCCCGTCCGCCGCCGGGCCGCGGTGGCGGGCCTGTCCGGCTCCCCCGGCCTCCTGCCCGTCCACCGCGTCTCCGCTCTCCGGTCCGCCGCCGCCGCCCGCTGTCCACCATAGGACCGGTCGACGACCGTGGAGCGGCGGCGCGGCCCGACGGCTCCGACGCCGCCCCCACCGGCCCACCCCCGGGGCGCCGGCGCCCCTCCGGCGCAGGGTCAGCTCCGGCAGCCCGCGGCTGCCGGGATCGCGGCGAGCGCGACGGCGAAGGGCCCGCTGCCGGTGTTGACGGAGTCGGCCACCGCGCGGGCGGCCGTGTCGATCACCGAGACGCCCCGCGGATCGTCCAGCGAGCTGGTGACGTAGGCCTGGCGGCCGTCCGGGGTGAAGGCGACGGCGGTCGGGTTGCGGCCGACGGTGATCGTCCGGGGAAGGGCGGTGGCCGTGGCCGTGTCGACCACGGCGACCTGGTCGGTGGCCGCCTCGGTGACGTACAGACGACTGCCGTCGGGGGTGACGGCGATGCCGTACGGCATGCCGCCGCCGGGCAGCTGGACCGGCGGCCCGACGAGGCTCGCCGAGGACGGGTCCACGACAATCACGTCCCCGCTCAGGTTGGCCGCGACGTACACCCGCTTCCCGTCCGGCGCCACGGCGACGCCGACGGGATAGGCGCCCTGCGGGCCGAGCTCGACGGAGGCGGAGACCGTGCGGGTGGCGGTGTCGAGGACGGCCAGCGTGCCGCTCTGCTCGTTGGTGACGTAGGCGTGGGCCCCGTCGGGGGCGAAGGCGATCCCGGCCGGATTGTGCAGGCCGTCGGTGATGGTCGCGACCGCCTCGTCGTTCCCCGTGTCGATCACCGTGACGCTCCCCTCGTCCTGCAGCGTCCCGGAGTTGACCACATAGGCGTAGCGTCCGTCGGGCGACAGGGCCACCTGGACCGGGGCGCGTCCCACGGTCACCTCGTGCGCCACGTCCCCGGAGCGGTTGTCGATCACCGAGACGGTCTGCGGGGGCCCGTCGGGAGCGGCGTTGACGGCTCCGAAGTTCGCGACGTAGGCCTTCGCACCGTCTGCCGTGACCGCGACGGACGAGGGGTTCTCGCCGAGTCCCGTGGTGGTCCGCACGACCTTGTGCGAGGCGGTGTCGAGCACGGCCAGGCTGGTGTTCCTGCCCTGCGGGTTGTCCGAGTTGGCGACGAAGGCGTAGACGCCGCCGGGCAGGCAGGAGGACGCCGGTGCCGCGACGGCCGGTGCCCCGGTCACCAGGGCGGCCGTCATCGCGGCCGCGACGGCCACCAGTGCTGCGGAGTGCTTCATGGTTTCGCTGTTCCTGTTCGGTCGGTTGAGGGGCGATCGGATGACGATCGTTCGACGGGGTTCCGGCCTCTGCGGGGGGAAGGCAGCGCTGAGCGGGGCTCATCGGGCCCCTGGCCGCGGGCCGGCGGTGTCCCGGCTCGAACGGTGTCGGCTGACGCGCCAGGGCCTGCCCCGGAGAGGTGCGCGACGATCGCGGGGAGGCGGCAGAAAGGAGATGACGCATCATCATTTCTGAGACGACGTCAGCAGGCGCCGAGCGTCGCACCTTTGGATTCCACCTGTCAAGGCATCACCTCGGTTTCGTGAATGCGCCGGGATCCGGTCGCGGGCGCCAGGGACGAAGGGGCAGGCGAGAGCGAAATCCACCCTGCCCTTTCACCCCCACGAACAGGCCTGCGCGGCGAACCTCCTGAGGACGAAAGTCGGAGGCACTTTCCCCGCTCGGCGATTTCCCCCAGCAGACCCTCCAGAACGAGGTGACATCGTGGAATCCTACGAAGAGTGCAGCACTGGCGATCTCCCCCGCGAAGCCCAGCACCCATTGATCCGGAACCTCGCTGCCGATCCGGAGCGCCCCGCCGGATTCGACACCTTCGTGGTGCTGCGTTACGAGTGGTGGGACGACTTCACCCACTATCTCGAGATCAATCACCAGCAGGACCTTGCCGTCATGAGCAAACTCCTGAAGGCGTACACGGACAACGGCGGGTGGATCAAGAACCCCGATCCGGACAGCGACCTCTCCGAGCTGTTCGACACCTACGGCCCGCACGCGTCGAGGAGCCTGAGCTGGGGGTTCGAGAATGACAGCGCCATGAGGACCTACGACCAGGAATTCCTCGAGCATCCCGCCGACAGCCTCGGAAAGCTGATGGACTACGCCGGAATCCTGCTGCAGTTCGCCTACGCAGATATCCTCCAGGCCGTGGCTCCGGACCACATCCCCGGACTGGACGAGATGTTGGCGGAGTTCACCGAGCCCGAGCTGGCGCCCGATCCCGAGCCGTTCGACTACAGCGCGCTCACGGTACGCGCCCAGGTACTGCCGAACGAGTCCTTGCGGCTGCCGGAGCCGGATTGGCCCGGAATCAACGACGAAACCCTGACGTCCCTCAAAACCCTGCTCCGCGGGAAGAGCCCGTTCCCCGAAACGTTCGACCTGTTCACGCAACAGGCCGACGACGGGCTCTGGCGGCTCTTCTTCACGTTCCTGATGGACACCGGGAACCGCGACCTGGCCGGCATGAGCGAGATGATGCAGGTCAAACTCGTCAGGGACACCTCCGGCAGCAAGCTCGCCGACCTCGTCAAGCGATTCGGACCGGAGTCCCGGCGCGCGATCGACTGGGGCGATCACTACAACGCGATTCTCGGCAATCCGGCAGCGCTGACCGCAGCGTCCGGTGAGCAGATCGCTCTCGTCACCCAGCTCATGACCTACGCCGTCGACAAGCTCGGCCTGGCGTACGACGCGTTCTGCTCGGCGCTGAGCGGGAAATACCGGGACCCCTCCGCGAGCAGTACGGCGTCGAGCGTCTTCGGGGACTGGGACGGTCCCACGGACCAGCAGGCCCCGGCGCCGGAGCCCGAGCCGGTGGAGCCCGAGCCGGTGGAGCCGCCCTACCAGCCGATCGGCCTGCCGACGATCGCCCAGCACCTGGAGGCCGCCGACAAGCGCGCCTGGACGACTGCCGCGCGCCTGCGCCGGGAGCTCGAAGCGGCCCAACTCCACTGGCCGGACAGCCACCGCCGGTGGCGTCCCTCCGTCCAACTGGGGACCAACAAGCAGGGGATCTACGTCGACGCCCATGCCCTCGTCGTCGAGATCAACCAGCGCTCGCGCAATCTGCAGCAGCGGCTCGACTACCTGGCGGAGCAGCAGGCCGCCCAGGGCTACGGGTTCGTCCTGGCCGACCACGGGTGGGATCCCGACATCACCGTGGTCGGCGAGCTGTCCAACGCCGGCGATCAGCTCGACTACACCTACCACGCCCTTCGCAGGCTCCGGACCGCGCTGCGCGCGGGCCACAAAGCGGCGACCCCCGGGGCGATCGATCCCGACGGCCAGATCGTCGGCCTCCAGGAGACCATCGACAGCGACTACGCGATGATGGACGACTTCTGCACCGAACTGCTGCGCAAGTGCGAGGGCCTCCTGGAGAGGGTCGACAGGATTCCCTCGGCCCACGCCCCCGTCTGACAGCCGGTGATCCGACCCCCGCGGCTTTCCGGAGCGGAGGAACCGCCGCTCCGGGAAGCCGGTCGCCGCGTCGGCGGGGACGGGACGTAAGTCCTTCTCAAGGCGGCCGAAACGCTGTACCTAGGGGCAAGCGCCGAGTGGCCGCCGGCGGGAATCGTGGCAGTCGGCACAGAACAGGCAACGCCACGCGCGGAATCCCCGGGAGCAGGGCGGCGTGCACGGAGAGGACCGCAGGTGAGCGTCAAGGAGGCCGGCGGCCGGCCGATCGGCCGGGAGGCCGAACTAGCCGCGCTGGCGCAGGCCGCGCGGCTGGCACGCGCGGGCACACCGTCCCTGACCGTGCTGCGGGGCGCACGCGGGATCGGCAAGACGAGCCTGGTCCGCGCAGCCGTGCACGCCATGGACGGGTTCACGGTCCTGTGGGCATCGTGCGACGCCGCCGAGCAGGACTGGCGGTACGGCACCCTGCTCCAACTGCTGCACCAGGTCGACGCGAAGGTGATCTCCGGCCGGCCGGCGCTGAGCGGCGTCGAGACGTCGACGGCCGAGGAGCCGCACCGGCTCGGCGCCGAGCTGCTGCGGCTCCTCGCCGCCCTGCAGCAGGCGGCACCGGTGGTGCTCGTCGTCGACGACCTCCCGTGGGCCGATGACGCATCGCTGCAGGTGCTGGGCGTCGCCGCCCGGCGTCTGCGGACGGGCCGGGTCATGCTCGTGCTCGTCCAGCGCTCCGACGTACCGTTCGCCCCGGAGCGGCCGGACCTGACCAGGCTGGCCGGCAGCGTCGAGCACAGCCGCGTGGTGGAGCTGGACCTCCTCGGCGAGGGCGACGTGGCCCGGTTCGCCACGGCGGCCGGGTTCGGGCAGCTCACCGCGGCGGCGGCCGACCGGCTGCGCCGCCACACCGACGGCCACCCGCTGCACCTACAGGCCGTCCTCGCCGCCACCGACGCCCGCAGGCTCAACGATCCGGCATGGCCGCTCCCCGTTCCCGCGTCGGTCGCCGCGAGCGTCCAGTGCCTGCTGGACCGGCTGCCACCGGACAGCCGCTCGCTCGCCGAGGCGGCGGCGGTCCTCGACGCCCGCGCCCCGCTGGCCACCCTCGCACGCCTGGCCGGTGTCGCCGACGCCTCGGGCGCCCTGGACACCCTGCTGGAGTCCGATCTGGTGCAGTGGTGGCCGACAGACCCCACCACACCGGTCCGGATCCGGCCCACCCTCCACCGGGTCGCGGTCTACCAGACGGTCCCGCCCTCCAGGCGCCAGGCGCTGCACCGCACCGCCGCGCGCCTGACGGACCGCCATGCAGCCCTCGCCCACCGGGTGTGCGCCAGCTCCCGGCCGGATCCGGCGCTCCTCGCGGAGCTGGCGGCAACCGCCCGGTACGAGGCCGCTGCCGGGAACACCGGGCGGGCCGTCAGCTGCCTGCTATGGGCGGCCGACCTGTCGCCCAGCGCCGAGGCCCACGAGGACCACCTCCTCGCCGCGGCCCAACACTTGATCATGTTCACGGCGTACAACACCCGGTTGCTGGAACTGCGTGGCAGGATCGAACGCTGCCGCCCTCAGCCGCTGCGCACCCTCCTGCTCGGACGGATCGCCTTCCTCACCATGGACCTGGCCGCCGCCGAACAGCACTTCCTCACGGCGATCGCCGACGCCGACCCGCAGGACACCAGCGGATTCCTCGCCCGCGCACACGTGGGACTGGCGACCCTCCAAGTCGGCTGCGGACGCGGTGAACAGGCACTGCCCGTGCTCGCCAGGGTCCTGGACGACCCGCACGCCGACGCGCGGACCACGGCCGTGGCACGGTCGTTGTCCGTGTTCGCCAGCTGCTTCGCGCACGGGCCACGCGCCACGCTCACCCTCTGCCCGGACATCGGCCGACTGCCGGCCGGAGCACAGGAGGTGACGCCCCACCAGCGCCCGTTGTTGGCGGTCCGCGGCACCCTGCGCGGGGTCGCGGGCGACTTCCGCGCCGCCCTCGGCGACCTGTCCGCGCTGATCCACACCCCCGACGGCACGCTGACCACCGATCAGGACGTGACGACCTACGTCGCCCTGGCACTCGTCCAGTTCGCCACGGGCGACTGGCCCGAGGCCGCCCGCACCGCCGCGCACGCACGCACCGTGGCCGAACTGGCGGCGCAGCCGTGGGGGCTGGTCCCCGCCTACGCCCTGTCCGCGGTCCTGGCCGCCCACCAGGGCGATCTGGACGCCGCCTGCGCCCACCACCGGGCCGCGCTGCGCCACCAGCAGCGGCAGGCCAATCCCGCGAACGTGTTCCACCTCGGCTTCGCGGAGGCCGCCATCGCCCTCACCGGGTCGGGCGACCCCGCCGACGTCCTGCGCGCCCTGCGGCCACTGACCGTCAGCGAGTACGCCGGCGACCACGTCCTGTGGGAGCCCTGGTGGCTCCCGCTCCAGGCGCAGGCCCTGATCGAGGCCGGCGAGACCGCGGCGGCGCGCAGCGCGCTGGAGCGGCTGGCGCAGCAGGCGGAGCAGATGCCCGCGCTGCGGACCACCATCGCCCTGGTCACCGGGAAGCTGGCAGAGGCGGGCGGCGACCTCAAGGCGGCCAAGGCGGCCTACCGCGCCGCCCTGGTCACCCCGCCCGCCGACGAGATCCCGCTGCACCGTGCCCACCTCGAGCACGCGTACGGCCGCCTGTTGAGCCGCACGGGCGGCCACCGTCGGGCCATCGCGCACCTGGACGCGGCCGCCGAGGCGTACACCCGGCTGGGCGCGCTGCCGTTCCTGCGGCGGCTGCGCCCCGCCGCGGGGAAGGTCCGCGACGGCTGTCCCGGGGACGCGCTGACCGACCGGGAGCGCGACGTGGCCGAGCTGGCCGTGCAACGGCTCACCAACCGCGAGATCGCCGCCCGGCTGTTCCTCAGCGTCAAGACCGTGGAGTTCCACCTCGCCCGCGTCTACCACAAGCTGGGCATCTCCACGCGCCGCCAACTGCCCTCCGCGCTGGACCCGGACGGCGAGAAGGGCGCCGCGTGAGCGGACTGCCGGCGGCTCCACCGCTGCGTCCACCGATCGGCTCCTGACCGGCGGCCCGGCAGCCCGCAGGCTTGGGGGGTAAGCCCAACCCTCGAACGGAGTCCGTTATGTCCGCGCTCGTGTCCACGATGATCCGCGATCTGCGCCGCCGGCTCGCCCGCCAGGCGAAGCCGGCCCGTACCCGCAAGCCCGACCTGTGGGAGCAGGTGCTGATGCCGCAGTCGCGCTGGAGCAGCTGAACCGGCGTGTCCCGCCCGTAGTGGCGGGCGTATGAACCCCCAGCGTCGGACGGCCCTCCAGGGCCGCCCGACGCAGACGTACGAGCCCGCCGAGACGCTGACGACCACGGCCGTGCCACGCGTTCGCGATGCGAATGCTTTGGCACGGCCGTGGTCGTCAGCGTCCTCTCACGCGGTCCGGGCCTCGGGGGCGCCGGAGCCCGAGCGGGGCCGGGACGAACCGGCGCGTTCCGGCGCGCCGGAGGGAGCGTCCGGCCGGCGTCCGCCGCCCAGGCAGTGGACGCGGTCCCAGGCCTCGGCCACGTAGCGTTCGCGTTCGATGACGCCGAGCTCGGGGTAGTAGCGCTTCAGCGTGATCACCGCGACCTCCTCCGACTGCTGGCAGTCGCGGATCAGGAACTCCGCCTTCTTGAGGATCTCGTGGTCCATGGTGTCCCTCCTGGGGGATGTTCGGTGTCCGGTCGGGGAGTCAGGCCCGGGGCCGTGTGCGGCGCGGGCACGGCGGGGCCGCGTGGTCCAAGCCGGTGAGGTCGAGTCGCCCGACCTCACCGGGGCCCACCGTGTAGTAGGCCCGGACCACGCCCGCGGCGGCGAGCAGGTGTTGGCAGGTGCGGCAGGGCCGGGCGAGCATCGGGATGTGCTCGGCGTTGACCCGGGCCACGTAGATCACCGTTCCGGCCGTGTTGCGCACCCGGCGCAGAGCCGCCTCCTCCGCGTGGAAGGTGGCGTGGTGGAAGTCGATCCGCGGTGAGTTGCGGCGCAGGTTCGGACGGGCCGCGAGCACCCGGTTGCCGGAGGCGAGCACCGCGGCCATCTTGTGCCGGCACTGGGAGGCCGTGGCACGGCGGGCGGCGAGTTCCAGAAGTCCGGCGGTGGTGCCGGCAGGACGGGTCACGGGTCGGTTTCCTTCGGAGGCGGGCCGGGAGAGAGGCATCCCGGGGGCCGGCCACCGGCGGCTCAGGCCGCCAGCGGTACGTCCGCCCAGTAGGTCGTGCAATGGGCGTCCCGCTGCGACCCGCTGCTCAGGGTCAGGGCTTCGATGATCCCGTGGCCCCGGCCGTGCTCGTCCGGCGCGCAGCTGGCGGTCCAGGAACCCTCCTCGGCCGCCGCACCACCGTCGACGACGGCCAGGTGGACGGTCTCCTGGTCCTGCGGGCGCTCCAGGCGCAGCGTGATGGGCGGCAGTGCGTGCTCGACCGCGTTGGTGACCAGTTCGGAGACGACCAGCTGCGCCTGGTAGACGCAGTCCTCGCCGGCGCCCCAGGTCTCCAGCGCCGCCCGGGTGACCTGGCGCGCGGTGCTCGCGGCCTCGCCGACGTGCGGCAGCTCCCAGGGTCCCTGGGAGCACACGTCCGACTGCGCGCAGCAGATCGACTGCACCGTCGCGGTGGAGGCCGGGTCGAGGGAGGCGGGGTCGGTCATGTCGGTCACTTCCTGCCGATGAGTTCTGGCTGATCGGTGCGCTGCGGTCGGGCAGTGCTTCCATCCTCCGAAGCGGCGCGGCCCGACCCGCTCATCCGATCGGCGGCTGCCCGGGATGGCCCGCGGTCCTCTGTTCGCGATGCCCGCGCCCCGGTGGTCATCACAGGTACAGTCCGACGCCGGCGTGGTCGGCAGCCGTGCCCCGGCCCGCGCCGTCCCCGGTCCCGGCGCGCAGCGCGTACAGCTCCGCCAGCGTCGCGGGGCCCGCGGGACGCGCGGGCATGGCCGCGCCGCCCCAGCGGGCGGCTTCCTGCTCACTGAGCGGGCCGACCTCGATCCGGGCCAGGCAGCGTCCCGGCCGGATGATCGCGGGGTGCAGGCGCTGCAGGTCCTCGTTGGTGGTGATGACGAGCAGCACCCGGCTCCCCTGGCCGAGCAGTCCGTCGCTCAGGTTCAGCAGCCGGGCCAGGCTCTGGCCGGAGGCCCGCTTGGCATCGCTGCGGATCAGCTCGTCGCAGTCCTCCAGGATCAGCGCCCGCCACGGCGTCGCCTCCGAGCGCTTCGGCAGCGTCACGTCGATGAGGTAGCCGGACGAGGAGAACAGCTGCTCCGGATCGAGGACGTACTCGAAGCCGCACCAGCTGCGCCACGCCTGTGCCAGTGAGCGCAGCGCCGTGGTCTTGCCGGTTCCGGGCGGACCGTGCAGCAGGACGATCGAGCCGCAGAGCTCGGGCGGTGTCAGCGTGGTCAACCGCTCCAGGGCCGCGGCCGCCCGGCTGTCGTAGTTGCCGCGGATGGCCGGCCAGGACGGCGCGGGCACCTCGCGGGCCGTGCGGATCGCCGTGCCGCGTTGCGAGCGGTGCCAGTAGCCGACCTGGACGCTCCCCTCCTCCTCGACGGTGTGCTCCTCCCACTGCTCGGTCAGGCTGCGCGCGAGACGGCGGGCGAGTTCCGGCCGGTCGGCCAGGACGGTGAACTCGGCCTCGCAGGCCGCCGACGCCTTCAGGTGCCGGGTGGCCACGACGGTCCAGCCGGGCCCGCAGCTCAGCGTGACCTGTACCTGGTCCGTACCGCAGCTGCGCACCACCCGACCCGCCGACGGCTCCAGCGACGACACGTCGCCGCGCAGCCTGCGGACCTGCACGGTCAGCGTGTGCGACTGGCTGCCGTCCACGAAGCCGGCCAGTGCCATGGCGTTCAGGGCGTGCCGGGGAGTGTCGCTGCTCTGCAGGACGAGCGAGGGCGAGAACCCGGCGCCGTCCCACGGATCGCCCGGCGCGGGGAGCCGGCCGACCGCGGAGGTCACCGCCGCTCCGCGGACCCGGCTGCGGCGGCGAGCTTCCGCTCGATGAGCGCGGCGACGGCGTCCAGCGTGGTGAGGTTCTTGATCTCGCGGTCCTCGAAGGAGACGGAGAAGCGCTCCTCCACGGCCACGGCGAACTCCACCATGGTGAGCGAGTCGATGTCGAGCTCTTCGAAGGTCTGCGGTCCCGGCTTGCCGGTCACGGTGACCTGGAGCTCCTGGCGCAGGAGGACGGCGATGTCGGCGAGGATCTGCTCGCGCCGGGTGGTGCCGGCAGGCGTGGCGGCGGGGGCGTCGGCGGCAGGGGTGTCGGCGGACCGCTCGGGCGTGCTCTTCATGGGCTGCTCTCTCCTCGATGGGCGGACGGGCATGCTGGTGGGGGTGGGGACGACGGTGCCGGGCGACTCAGTCGGCCGAGGCGGGAATGTCGTCCGCCGGATCAGACTCGCCCTCCGGGCGGGGCCAGTAGGACAACCGGTAGCCGCGTGCGAGCTGGTGCAGCGGCAGCTCGTGCTGGATGCCGCACAACTCGCCGACGATCGCCAGGTGGCCCCGCTGGCTGTCGGCCACCAGCGCGGTGACGGTCAGCGGGCTCGGCAGGAGGCTGCAGGGCTTCGCGCGCTCCCAGACCTGCCCGGGCGCGGCCAGCACGTAGACGCAGCCGTCCGCGTAGGCCTCGCAGGCCAGCCGCAGCGCGGCGCGGTCCGGTAGGTGGTCCTGTTCGCGCAGGCGGGTCCGGTACGCGTTGACCAGCTCTGCCGCGCGGAGCGAGCCGACGATCAGGTCGATGCGCTCCGTCATCGCGGCCCCCCGTGGATCGGTCCCGGCCGTGGTCCGGCGTATTTCGGTGGCATGGGCAACTCCACTCGATCAGGCGTCAGCGGGCTTTGCCGCACCGACGTTATGCGCCGGGCACCCATCGCCGGAGGTGCCCGCATGCCGGTTTTCGGGCAACGCCCGCCGGTCGATCGATTGCCTCTTCGTTCCTACGTCCATTCCGGCACCCGGGCTACGGTGGCGGCATCACAGGGCAGTAACGGGGATGAACAGTCCCCCGGAGGATCCCGCCCGAGCGGGACCATCCGGCCCAGAAATGCGGCCTCGGCCGCTCGGTTCCAGGTGGAGTCAGAATGGTTTTCGTGCAGGGCACCGTCAAATGGTTCAACTCCGAGAAGGGCTTCGGATTCATCACGCCGGACGAAGCCCCGAAGGACGTCGGCGAGTCGCGCGACGTCTTCGTCCATTACAAGAGCATCGAGGGGACCGGCTACCGGGAGCTCTTCGAGAACCAGCGGGTGCGCTTCACGATCACGCTGAGCCCGAAGGGCCCGCAGGCCGAGCAGGTGACCCCGCTGCCTCCGGCGCAGGACGCCCCGGCCCGCGCGGTGACGCCGTCGGTGCTCGGCGACCGCATCCGGTGACCAGGCCCCACAGGAGCCGCACCGCGAGGAGAGTGCACGTGAACACCTGGATCCAGTACAAGGCCGAATTCCTGCTGCACGACTGCCAGGAACCGGCTGACGCCGTCGTCGAACACCTCGGGCACCTCTATCCCGAGCTGAACGCCGCGGAATGCCGCGCGTACGTGGAGCGCGCCGCGCGGCTCGGCGGCGGCCAGGCTCCGGAGCTGCCGGTTCCCGGCTGATCCACTGATGCCGCGACCGGCGGGGCGGCGCCCGGCCAGAAGGCCCTGGTGGCCGAACAGGAACGTTGCCTGTTCGGCCACCAGGGCCTTTTCGCGCTGTCGGCGGACGATCCGGACGGTGCCCGGAAGGGCATCGAGGAGATCACTGATTGTCTGCCCCGATCGAGCTACAAACTACAGGGAATGAATTCGTAAAATCATCTGGAATTACGTGGATCGGCGACCGTGTGAGGCCGGCCCTGACCGACAATTGCCCAACCGAACAGGAATCCGCCCGTGGGAACATCGTTCAGCCGACGCGCCTGGGGAGCCTCGGTGTGCGTTCTTTCGCTTCTGTTGGCCCTGGTCGTGGTGGGAGTGACGCAGGCCGCTCCCGCCGCCGAGCACCAAAACCACTACTCGATCAAGAACGCCACACCTGTCCCACTGAAACTCGTCAAAGCCACTCTCAGCTACGGCAGTTGGACAGCCCCGCCACCCCAGCAGCTCAATGTCGGCGCGAGGGTCGACGTCTATGTGAAGAACGGCGACAACCCGGACGATTACAGCGACGGCGGCTCCATCGAATATGCCGGCCCCGACGGTTCGACGATCGGGATGACGGCCGACTTCTCCCTCGCCACCAACAGGGACGGCTCCAACTGCCCCGCCGTGCAAGGGATCTTCACCTGCCATGTCGACCTCGCGCCAGGGCGCGGGAAGACCACCGCGTTCACCATCGGCTCCGCCATGACGGCACCCACTCCCGATGTGACGACCTCCACGACAACGGGACTGGTCGACCGGGGCACCACATTGGGGGCCACGACCAGCGTCCGGAACCTCTCCGGTGACCCCATGAAGGGCGTCACCCTGGAGCAGCCACTGCCGGTCGGGACCACCTACGTCAAGGGCACGCTCACGCTGGACGGCGATCCGGTGCCGGACGACAGGGTCGGCAGCGGCGGAATCAACCTCTGCCTCGTCCCGGGGAAGGGGACCTGCGACGGCGAGGTGCCCAGCGGTATCGAGAACCTGCACCAGGTCTCCTACCAGCTCAAGGTGGCCGACGACGCCCAACCGAACGCGACCGTCAACATCCAGCCGACGATCCGCTACACGTGGACCGGTGCGGGGGCAAAGGAATTCCGCGGAAACACCGCGACGGCGAGGGTGGCGTCGGCCGACCTCGCGATCTCGGGCGGCTTCGATCCCGCCACCCCCGTGGCCGGCCAGCACCTCGGGTACACGGCGACCGTGGTCAACCACGGGCCGGACATGGCGCAGAAGGTCACCGTCACGGGCACCGTACCGCCGAGCCTGAAGGACGTCACGTACAGCGTCGACGCCGGCGGCACCTGCACCCTGCGGGACTCGACCGTCTCCTGCAGCGTCCCCTCGCTCGCCTCGCGCACGGTGACGCTCACCGTCGGCGGAACACTCCCGCCGGACTACGCCGATGGGGAGATCGACGCGACCGTCACCACTCACGCGCTGACCGGTGACCCGACGCCGGGCAACAACACGGCGAAGCTGAGTGCGTCCCCGCATGCGCGGGCCACGCTCGGCGTCACCGTCGAAGGTCCCTCCACGGGCTTCGCCGGCCAGCAGGTCCAGTACACGGTCACCGTCACCAACCAGGGCCCCTCCACCGCCAGGAACGTCACCACCACCCTCACCGGCCCGGCCCACACCAGGACCGACCCGTGGCACGTCGGCGACCTGGCACCGAACGAGAGCAGGAAGCTGACCGTCGACGCCACCCTGCCCGCGAACCAGGACAAAGCCACCCTCGCCGCCACCAGCAGCACGGACACCGGCGCCACACCCGGCAAGCCCAACCAGGCGACCGGCAGCAGCACCACTGACATCCGGCCGCAGGCCTCACTCGGCATCTCGATGACGACCGACGCCGTTGCGCCCAAGGTGGGCGACACCGTCAGCTACACGATGCGGGTGTTCAACTCCGGCCCGTCCACCTCGAAGCAGGTCCAGGTCACCGACCAGCTGCCGGACGGGTTCCAGCTCAACGACGTCAAAGTGGCGCCCGGCCAGAGCTACGACAAGGGCACGGGCATCTGGGAACCCGGCGACCTGCCCGCCGGGGCCGCATACGAACTGACGCTCACCGGCTCGTTCACCGCGGACAGCAAGGCGACCGCCAACATCGCGACGATCACCCACACCAGCACGCACGATCCGGACGCCCCGCAGGGCAAGCCCCAGCCCGGCGACCGGTACTACGCCTCGGTCAGCACCTCGGTCACCGCCGTCGCCCACTTGGCCCTCACGAACACGGTGGACCCCGCGACGGTGACGGTCGGCCAGAACACGACCTTCACCGTCACCGTCACCAACGACGGCCCCTCGAACGTGTCCCACGCCCAGGTGAAGGACCTGCTGCCGACCGGCCTGACCCATATCTCGGACGATTCGGGCGGCTCCTACACCGCGGACACCGGGCTGTGGAAGGTCGACGCGCTCGGCACCCACGAGAGCCGCACCCTGCACATCACCGCCAAGGTCGGCATGGAAGGCCGGATCACCAACTGGATCGACTACGCGGCCTCGGAGGCGTACGACCCGCACCCGTGCAACGGCAAGTGCGCCTCGGCCGTGGTGACCGGGAAGGCCGCGCCGGCCCCGCCGCCGCCCAGTGGCTCGCCGAGCGGCTCCCCCAGCACCTCACCGAGCGGCGGCGCGAGCGCGGGACCCGCCAAGCCCACGTCGAGGACGACCGCCGGGCCCGGTGCGAAGGCTTCGGACAAGTCGACGGCACCCACCGGTGTCCTCGCCTTCACCGGTAGTACGGGCCTGCAGCTGACCGTCGCCATCGGCTTGATCGCGCTGGCCGTCGGTGCGGCCACCGTGGGCGGCGTGCAGCTGCGCAACCGGCGGCTGCGCACGGCGCGGGGCGGGTCGATCGGCGGCTCCCAGTCCCGGTCCCGCCGCCGGCGCCGCCACTGACGCACCCCGGGCCCCGGGGTGAACACCTCGGCACCGCGGCACCATCCGCTGCTCGTCCCCCGCCGTATCAACCGGTCGGGGGACGAGCAGCGGCGTTCGGGCTCCTACCGTGGCAGCACCGACAGCCAGGCCCCCGGCGCAAGCGTCTCGGACCGAGCCACGCACATCGCGGCAGCCCGTCGGCCCCCATCAGTTCACAGAAACTGGTTTCTCATGCCCATAACCTCCGGCAGCCTCCCCGCACCGTCGGGTCCGGCCGCCTCCCCGCCGTCCGACCGCCTGGCGCCCGCCCACGCCCGTCGCGCGGCCCTGATCTCCTCGGCCGCGGCCATGGCCGGTTTCCTCTTCGGCTACGACAGCGCCGTCATCAACGGCGCGGTCAGCGCCATCCAGGACCACTTCGCGGTGGGCGCCGCAGCCACCGGCCTCACCGTCTCGGCCGCCCTGCTCGGTTCGGCGGCCGGCGCCCTGGCCGGCGGCGCGATGGCCGAACGGCTCGGCCGGATCCGGGTGATGCACATCGCCGCGGTGCTGTTCATGATCAGCGCCGTCGGGTCGATGTTCCCGTTCGCGCTCTGGGACCTCGCCTGCTGGCGCGTGGTCGGCGGCGTCGCGATCGGCATCGCCTCCGTGATCGCTCCGGCCTACATCGCCGAGGTCGCACCGCCCGCCTACCGCGGGCGACTCGGGTCCTTTCAGCAACTGGCCATCGTGATCGGCATCGCGTGCTCCCAACTGGTCAACTACGCGCTCACCCAGTTCGCCGGGGGCTCGACCACCGGTCACCTGCTGGGCGTCCAGGCCTGGCAGTGGATGCTCGGGGCCGCCGCCGTACCCGCGGTGGTGTACCTCGCGGTGACCTTGCGCATCCCCGAGTCGCCGCGCTGGCTGGCAAGCCGCGGACGCACCGCGGAGGCCGCCTCGATCCTGGAACAGCTGGAGGGAGGGGCGGCCCAGCAGCGCCTCGCCGAGATCCAGGCCTCGCTCGGCCTCGCCACGCAGCGGCGCCCGTCGCTGCGGGACCTCTTCGGCGGCCGCTACGGGCTGCTGCCGATCGTCTGGCTCGGCATCGCGCTGTCGGTGCTCCAGCAGTTCGTCGGCATCAACGTGATCTTCTACTACTCCTCGGTGCTGTGGCAGTCGGTCGGGATCAACCAGACCAACTCGCTGCTGATCAGCCTGTCGACCTCCGTGATCAACATCGTCGGCACCCTGGTGGCCATCGCCCTGGTGGACCGGATCGGCCGCAAGCCGCTGGCCGTCGCCGGATCGGTCGGCATGGCCCTGTCGCTGGGCGCCGTGGCCTGGGCGTTCAGCGGCGCCTCGGGCAGCGGCACGCACCTGACGCTGCCCGCGCTCCAGGGCGTGGTGGCGCTGGTCGCCGCGCACCTGTTCGTGCTGTGCTTCGCGTTCTCCTGGGGCGTGGTGGTCTGGGTCCTGCTCGGCGAGATGTTCCCCAACCGGATCCGCGCCACCGCCCTCTCCCTGGCGGCGACCGTGCAGTGGATCGCCAACTGGGCCATCACGGTGAGCTTCCCGTCCATGGCGCAGTGGAGCCTGACCTTCTCGTACGTCATGTACGCCGCGTTCGCCGCGGTGTCCGCGGTGTTCGCCGTGAAGTTCCTGCGGGAGACCAAGGGCCGCACGCTGGAGGACATGGGCGGGGACTCCCTGCCCGCCTGACCGTTCCCCCCGGCGCCGTCCACCGACCAGCGGTGGACGGCGCCGACGCGTGCGCGGGCCGGGGCGCGGCGCGGCGCGGCGCGGCGCGGCGCGGGAAACCCTGCAACTCCCTTCGGAGCCCGTTCTCTTGGCCAGGATGAACCTGCGGACAGCCGACCGTTAGCCTCCCCCCGCCTAGCCTGGTCACATCACCGGATCTCCGCGGAACTCTCCGCGAACGGCTTTGCCCCGCAAGGCGATTGACGCACCACAGGCGTCCGCCGACCGAACCCGGCAAGCCGCGGCGCCCGCCGGACGCCGGATCACCAGGCAGGACCAGGAGGAGCCCATGCCCCGACATTCCCTCAATCGTCATCGACGCCCCCGTCAGCGCAACACCGTCCGCGTCGTCGGTGTCGCGAGCGCGGGTGCGGTTCTCCCGCTCCTCGGTGTGGCGCAGGCCTATGCCGCCACCCCGTCGAGCGCGACGTCCGCAGCCACGCTCGCGTCGCACCAGCAGTCGGGCCAGCAGGCAGCGGCCGCGGGCGGCGGCAGCGGCTCGGCCACCGCACGCACCGTCTCCGCGCCCGCCGCCGCGGCCCCGCAGGTCGACTCCTACACCGTCAAGGCGGGCGACACCCTCTCGGGCATCGCCTCGCAGCACGGTATGACCTGGCAGGACGTGTACCAGTACGCCCAGAACAAGAAGGTCATCGGCAGCAACCCGCACCGGATCTACGCGGGCCAGAAGCTGGAGCTGTGCGACCAGGGGAACGGCGCGCAGACCACGCCGTCGACCACCGCGGCGGCTACCGCCCCTGCCGCCGGACCGGCGGCAAGCGGGCCGATGGCCGCCGCGGTCGCCTTCGCCGAGTCCAAGGTCGGCCAGTCCTACCTGTTGGGCGGCACCGGCGCCAACAACAACTGGGACTGCTCCGGCCTCACCCAGGCCGCGATGGCCCACGCGGGCATCTCCATCCCGCGCGTCGCAGCCGATCAGGCCGCCGCCACGACCCGCGTGTCGCTGAACGACCTCAAGCCCGGCGACCTGCTCTTCTGGTCGAGCAACGGGAAGGCCGGCGGCGTCTACCACGTGGCTATCTTCACGGGCCCCGGTGACACCTTCGTCCAGGCCGCCAACTCGTCCGTCGGCGTGATTAAGGAAACCATCTCGAACTACCCCCCGAGCTTCGCCGGCCGGGTCTGAGACGTCCGCCCGCCCGCCCGCGTCAGGCGGGCGGGCGGGCCGGCACGACGATGGTGACGACCGTGCCGCGCGGCACGTTCTGACGTACCGTCAGTGCACCCCCGGCCTCCTCGACCCGGATGCGCTGGGAGGCGAGGCCGACGTGTCCCTGCGCGACCCGCTCGTGGAGCAGGTCCAAGGACAGCCCGATCCCGTCGTCGGCGACCGTCAGGCGCGCCAGCCCGCCCCGCACGTCGAAGCCCAGCCGGACCGTGTGCGCGTGCGCGTGTTTGACGACGTTGGTGAGCAGCTCCCGCCCGCAGTGGAAGAGCAGGCGGTCGGTCTCGTGGCCCGCGCTGGACGTCCCGAAGTCCAGGGCGACCTCGAACCGGCCGCGCTGGGCGAGTTTGCCGGCGAGGTCGCACAACGCCTGCTCCAGGCCGGCCCGTTCCAGTACCGCGGGATGCAGTTCGGTCACCGAGGAGCGCAACTGCCGGGCCACGTCGCGCAGCGCCTCGTCGGCGCGGGACAGCGCCTCGTGCGGATGGTCGGCGGCCGCCTCGTCGATGTCCTGACGGGCTGCCAGCACGCTCTGCAGCGCCCCGTCGTGCAGGACTTCGGCGAGGTAGCGCCGATCGCGCTCGGTGCTGGAGAGCGTGTGCGCCAGCAGCCAGGAGCGGTGCTGGGCCAGATCGGCGATGGTCAGGGTCCGTGACTGCTGGATCCTGGAGAGCAGGACCGCCGCGATGCTGACGGCGCCGATGGCCAGCGTGTGGCCGAGGGTGTAGTGCAGATCGGGCCCGGCGGACGCGTGTCCGATCCAGGAGGCCAGCAGGTAGCTGGCGGTACTGGCGGTGCCCGTGACCGCGGTGACCCGGGGCCGCAGTTGGAAGGCGGCCAGCACGCAGATGAGGATCAATCCGTCGGCCGTGTAGGGGTTGTTCCAGCCCGGGTCGGTGTAGGAACCCGCGAGCAGCAGGATGCCGAGGACGGCCGGCAGGTCGACCAGCGGAACGGCCCACGCCACCCTGCGCGCGGACACCCTTCCGGACCAGGCGGCGGCCGCGACCAGTGCGCTCCACAGCAGATAGCAGGACGCGAGGACCTCGGTGGCGGCCACGTTCCCCCGGGGCCGGAAGACCAGCATCTCCACGCAGGCGACGACGGCGATCACCACGCGCAGCAGCGCCTGCATGTGCAGGGCCCTGGTCTGGTGGCTCGCCAGGACCCGGTCGACCGCGTCCCCGGCTCCGGAGTCCTCCGGCGGGGGCCCCGGAGGTGCGAGGAACGCCCGCAACGAGGCGAGACGGCCGCTCCGGCGCCGATCGCCGCCGAACGCCGGGTTTCCGCCGCCCGGTTGACCGTACGCGCTCTCCTGGGTGCGGGCAGCTGCCCTGGCGGGACGGTCGTCGGCCGTCCGCGCCGTGTCGAAGGTGTCCACTCCCTCGGCCTTTCCTGTCGTCGTCCACCCGCCGGCGGCGGGTTCGTGCACTCGCAACCGGGTCAGTCCGCGCGCGTCGCTTCGGCCGCGCCGCCGGGGCGCCGGGCGCGCCGGCGCCTTCGCCTTCGCCTTCGCCGGAGTGCGAGAGTGCCGGCGGCCAGAGCGGCCGGGCCGGCTGCGGTCACAGCGAGCGCGCCCGGCGCGGCAACCGGCGCGGCAACCGCCGCGAAACCCGCCGGAATCGAGAGGATCTTCCACTGGCCCACCGGCCAGACGACGGCGAAGGCCCGGCCGACGACGTCCTTGACCGGAACGAACCCCGCTCCCGGGTCCGCAAGTTGGTGGTAGCGGGAGTCCGCGGAGTTGTCGCGGTGGTCGCCCATCACCCACAGGGCGCCCTTCGGCACGGTCACCGTCCCGACCGGGTCGTCCCCGCAGGGCGTCGCGCCCGGATAGATGTAAGGCTCCCGCAGGGCAACCCCGTTGACCCGCACCGGTCCCTGCGCGTCGCACTGGACCGTGTCGCCGCCGACCGCGATCACCCGTTTGATCAGATTGCCGCGGCTGTCCTGCGGGAGCACGCCGAGCGTTCCCAGGGCACTGCGCACCGCGCCGAGCACGCCCTTGGGGGGTGCGGGCCGCTCCTCCTGGTCCAGCCAGTGCCCCGGGTCGTGGAATACCACGACCTCACCGCGCTGCGGCTGGGCGCCGAACCAGGGCGTCAGCTTGTCGACCAGGACCCGGTCACCGATCTGCAGCGTGTTCTGCATCGATCCGGAGGGGATGGCGAACGCCTCGGCGAAGAAGGTCCGGATGCACCACGACATCAGGCACGCCAGCAGCACGGCGACCACCACACGCAGCGGCCCGGGCAGCCGGCGGCGACGCGGCCGCCTGCGGTGCCGGGTGGTGCGCCGGCCGGTGACGGCGGCCTTGGCGACCGAGCGCCGCGGCTGTTCGCGACAGTGGCGGGAGAGTGCTCCCGGCACCGCTGCCTGCGGTCTCAGCATGTCCGCTTCTCACCTTTCCCGGCTCGCGCCTGGTGGTCGTCCGGACGGCTCCGGAACGCGGTCGGGCCCTCTTCTCCCCGACAGAAGAGGGCCCGACCCTGCGCTGCGCCGCCGGATCCGTTGACGGTCCACCCTGTCGACGTGTCGTCGCTCCGAGGGCGTCCCCACCGCCCCGGCACCCCATCACCGGCACCGGTCCGTGGCGCATATCCGCGGAGGCTGTGCTCCGCGGACGACCGGTTCGTCCCTGTGCCACCAGAACCGGTCTGTCCTCCACCGTAGGATCCGCGGGCTGCGGGCCCGCTCCCCCGATCGGATGCGGTGGAGGTGGAACGGCCCCGTCACAGCACGATCTTGTCCCCGGGGTGGATGAGATCGGCGTTGGTGATCGTCGAGGCGTTCTTCGCCTGCAGGTGCTGCCAGGTCGTGCCGTGCACCGCCGCGATGCCCGACAGGGTGTCCCCGGACTTGACCACGTACTGTCCGTGCCCACCGGTCGCCTGGGTGGCGGGCTTGGCGGGCTCGGCCGGCTTGGCGGGCTTCGCCGGGGCGGCCGGCTGCGCCGCGGCGGGGGGCGTGGTGGACGGTGGCACGACCACCGTGGTCGACTTGAGCGCCCCGCCGAGGTTGACCTTCTGGGCGCACTCCCAGGGCGACCAGCCGCGCTTGTTGTAGAGCGTGGTCGCCACCGCGATCTGCTGCTCCTTGGTGGCGAGGTCGGCCCGCGGGGCGTACGCCTGGCCGCCGGCGTCATCCCAGGTGGCCTGGTCGAACTGCAGGCCGCCGTAGTAGCCGTTGCCGGTGTTGATCGACCAGTCGCCGCCGCTCTCGCAGCCGGCGAGCGTGTCCCACTGCTGCAGCGCGGCGGCCGGAATCGATATCGAGGACGCCGGCGCGGCATTGGCGGCAGACGCCGCGGCGATCGGCAGCGCGATGCCGGCCGTTGCTGTCACGGTCACGGCCGCCTTTCCTGCGGCGCGACTCGGGGCGCTCGGCCGGCGATGCCGACCAGAACCGTTGATGAACACAAGACCTCCAGATCCACGTCCGCCGGAGGGGAGTTGACGCCAGTGGGCGGTAGGGCGGCAGAGCGCGGCGCGCTCCGGCCCTCGGCCCCACTGGTCCCCCGGCTCCTGCCGTTCACGAGTTCCGCACGCCCCGGCGGCAGGAGCCGACGTACCGGAGCGCTGTCCGCTGGTGTGCGGACTACCTGCAGGCTAGGCAGGGCGTTCGATAAAGCGTTCCTAACGCGAACCCTTGGCTCGCCCTACCCGGGAACCGTTGCGGGGCAGGCGGGTTCAGGCGCGGCCGGGGCGACCGAACGCCACCGTCACCCGAGCGCCCCCGCCGACCGGCCGGTCGATGCGCAGGAACCCGCCGGTGGACTCCGCCAGGCGGGCCACGATGTCCAGGCCGAGGCCGCTGGAGCCGGAACCGCTCGCACCGCGCCGCAGGTACTCGGGCCTGATCCCGGGTCCGCTGTCCGTGACCGCCAGCGTCACCGGTCCGTTGCGCCGCTCGTCGACCTTGACCGACAGGTCGCTGCCGTCGGGCGTGTGGGTGAAGACGTTCGCCAGCAGCGCGTCCACGGCCGCCGCCACCTCATCGGCGGGCGCGTCGACCCGGTGCTGCTTCCCGTTCACCGCGAACGCGCAGCGCCTGTCCTGGTCCTGGGCCAACGGCTTCCAGAAGTCGACCTGTTCGCGTGCCACCGCGGCCAGGTCACAGGTGGCACCCCGCTCGTCGACGGCCGGCCGGCGAGCGCGCTCGATCACCTGGCTCACCTCGCTCTGGAGCCGCCTGGTGCTCTCCAGGAGCCGTGCCGACTCCTCCGGGTCGTTGAGTGATTCGGCCTGCAGCATCAGGGCGGTCACCGGTGTCCGCAGGCGGTGCGAGATGTCGGCGGCAGCCTCGCGCTCGGCCGCCACCCGGGTCGCGATCTGACTCGCCATCACGTTGAACGACTCTCCCAGGCGCCGCAGTTCGGGGCCGCCTCCGGGTTCGACGCGCGCCGACAGGTCGCCGTCCGCCATCTGCGTGGCGGCGCTCGCCAACCGGTCCACGGGCGCGACGAGGCTGCGGCCGAACCGGTGGGCGAGCACACAGGACGTCAGCGGCAGCAGCACCAGCGCACCGCCGATGGCCAGCCAGATCCGCCTGATCGTGTCCCACTGCGTGTGGTTCTCGATCACCGCAGCGACCACGACCCGCTCACCGCCCGGGGTGGCGACCGGGATCAGATAGGCCTGGTCCCTGCCGGCCGGTCCGAGCGGCGTGCGCCCCGGCTCGACCTGGCCGGTGGCCTCGTTCCTGACGGCGGACGCACCGGCGAGCCGTCTGCCCAGCAGCGTTCCATCGGGCAGGAACACCACATCGCCGAGCGAGGGAACGAGCTGGCGGCTCAGCTCGTCGGCGAGTTCCTGCCCGGTGCCCGGGAGGCCGGCGGCCACCGCCGCCAGGCTCTGCGCCCGGCCCAGGGCGGACGCGCCGGCCTCCTGCAAGTAGGCGTGCCGGACGTACCAGGCCAGCGGGACGGCGAAGAGCGCCGTGCTGACCAGGGAGGCGAGAGCGACCAGCAGGGCGATCCGGGCCCTCACGGCCCGGGGGCCATCAGCTTGACCCCGACACCCCGCACGCTGTGCAGGTACCGCGGCTCGGCCGCGCTCTCACCGAGCCGGCGCCGCAGCCAGGAGAGGTGCACGTCCACCGTCTTGTCGGTCACCCCGAATGCGTTGTTCCACACGACAGAGCGCAGCTCGTCCTTGCCCACCACCCGCCCGGCGTGCTCGGCCAGATACGCCAGGACACGGAACTCCCTTGGTCTCAGCGCGAGTTCCTCGCCGTCGAGGCTCGCGGTGTGGGCGTCGGGATCGATCTGCAGGCTGCCGACCCGTAGCGGCACGGCCGCGGCCGCCGGTGCCACCCGGCGCAGCACGGCGCCCAGCCGCGCGTTGAGGTGCTCGACCGAGAACGGCTTGATCACGTAGTCGTCGGCCCCCAGGTTGAGGGCGCGCACCGTGTCGCACTCGTCGTCCCGGGCGGTGGCGATGACCACCGGCACCGAGATCGCGGCCCGGAGCATCGTCAGCGCCTGCAGTCCGTCGACGTCCGGCAGGCCGAGGTCGAGGACGACGATGTCGGCGTTCTGCTGGACGGCGAGTCCGATGCCCTCCACCGCGGTGCCGGCACTGTCGACCTGGTGCCCGAGCCGGGTCAGCGACCTGGTGAGGCTCGTACGGATGGGTTCGTCGTCCTCGATGAGCAACACGTGGGCCATGGCGCTCCTTTCCTGTCACGGGGACTGCGGGACGATGGTGCGCCCGTTGAAGGACGCGGCGGCCGTGCAGGCCTTGTCGCCCGGGTTGGTGCAGTTCACTGCCAGCACGAGCTGTTGACCGGCCGTGAACCGCAGGGCCGTGAGCCAGTGCCACTGCCACTGCTGTTGCGTGTGCTGCAGGTCGATCGAGAGCAGCACCTGCGTGCCGCGCCGCAGTTGTACGGTCCCGCTGTCGTTCGCGGGGTTCTCCAGCGTCAGGTCGCTGATGTCGAGGATCTGGCCGCTCGGGACCGCGTCGCGCGGGTACTCCGTGAAACTGCCGGCCTTGGCCGGCTTGGTGGTGGTCTCCATCCTGAAGTCGGTCGACTGGATGGTGGCCGGCGCCTCGACGGACGGCGAGGCGCCGGGGGTCGAGCCGCCGCCGGCCGGCGGCGGCGTGGCGCCGCCCCCGCCGGGCTGGCCCGCGGGCGGTGACGTCTTGTCACCGCCGGCCGGCGCGCCGCTCGACGGGCTCGTGCTCGCGCCCGCACTCGCGCCCGCACTCGCACCCGCGCTCGTGCTGGCCGCGGCGCTCGCGGATCCGCTCGCCCCGGCGCTCGGCGCGCCGCTCGTCGTGGCGGCCGTGGTGGTGTCCCCCGATCCGGCGGTGATCTGGGAGTTCGCCTGCGGTTTGAAGAAGGTCGGCGCGATCACCAGGGTGACCACGGCGGCGGCGGCCGCGAGCATCATGGCCTTGGGAGCCCAGCGCGGCAGCATCGGCGGTTGGACGAGCGAGCCGGCCGTCTCGGTCTTCTTCCCCGCGGCGTTGACGACGACCTTGTACACGTGGGTGCGCGGCTGGCCGCGCAGGAACCGGGTCTTCGGGCGCAGCCGATAGGGCACCACCTGGGCGGTGCCGCCGTCGACCGAGACGGTGGAGGGTGTGAAGCGGAAGCGGAGCTCCCCGTCCTCGTCCATGCCGGACAACCGCACGGTCACCGGCGAGTTGCCGAGGTTGTCGATCGCGAGCTTGCCGCGCGCCGCGCGGCTGCCCCTGGTCGTGCGGGGCGTCAGTTCTGCCTCGACCTCGTGGAAGCCGCCGACCTTGACGGCTCCTTCCTCGATCGCCGAGTGCTCGGTGTCCTCCTGCGACATGGCACGCAGCGCGTAGCTGACCGCCCCTTCCTTGACCTCGGCGGACCGGGGCGGCGCAAAGGTGATCTTGGCGGTGGCGACGTCACCGGGAAAGGCACTGACTTCCTTCGGCGAGACGCTCACCCAATCCCGCGCATCACCGATGACATCCAGGACGAAGGTGTCGACGACGTTGCCGTCGTTGTACAGCTTGACCGCGCAGGTTGCCGTCTCCCCCGGCGTCACCTCGACGGTGTCCTCCTCCAGCGTGGCGATCACGCCCATGATCCGCTCCTCTCACGTGGTGATGGCGACAACTGCGTCAACGGCCTCGCCGCCCGGGCAGGTATGCAGCCCGGGCGGCTGGACATACGTCCCTGGCGGGCGTCGGGCCCGCCCCGCACAGTTGGCGCATGGACTTCCTTCGCGAGACGCCCAGCGGCGCAACCCCCGACAAGTACTTCGGCTTCGACCTCACCTCGCGGGAGATGCGGCGGGGTCTCCTGTCGTTCCCGGATGACCAACTGGTCTTCGCCTTCAAGCCCAAGGCGAACAACCGCGAGGTGGAGTGCAGGGTCCAGCTGAGCGATGAGCTCGGCGACAACCTGCTGAACGGAACGGCGACCGTGACGATCGGTCCGAACCAGGGCTGCCCAAGCTACCTGACTTTCCACCACTTCGGGTGGGAGGACGAGGAGCGTCTCGTCCCGATCGACAAATGTCGGTACTACGTCGAGTTGGTCGACAGCGACGACACCGTCGAGGTGCGGATCTTCGGCGAGAGCCTGGAGCCTGCGGAGTACGCGGTGTACTACGGCGCCCTGTCGTGGTGACCCGCCCCGGGCCGGGTGCCGGCCGGGACCGCTCCCGGCCGGCGCCCGGCCCGATCAGATGTAGCCCTCGCGGATGGCGTACGCCACCGCGTGGGAGCGGTTGCGCAGGTGGAAGCGGCTGGTGACGTCGTGCAGCGTGTTCTTGACGGTGCGCTCGGAGTAGGCGAGCTGCTGCGCGATCTCCTGGGTGCCGAAGCCGGTCGCGACCAGGCGCAGCACCTCGGTCTCCCGATCGGTGAGACCGGAGAGGCCGATGCCGCGCGGCGAGAGCACGTGGTGCTGCAGGCTCGCGACCTGCTTGAGCAGCCGTCCGAGAAGGTCCGGCGGCACCACGCCCGCACCCCGGCACACCGAGCTCAGCACCTGGACCAGGCGGTCCGGCGTCGCCTCGTTGCGCCGCAGCAGGCCCGCCACGCCCGCCTCCGCGGCCGCGATGACGCCTTCCTCGTCGAGGCTGCCGGCCACCAGCACGACCTGGTCGATCCCGAGGCCCTTCATTCCGCGGAGCAGCCGCAGGGCCTCCTCGTCGAGCCGTTCGGCAGCCAGGACACCGATCGTCGACTTGCAGACCAGGTCGCGGTCGACGACCCGGACCTCGGCGCGCTGGCGGATCGAGGCGGCGAGTCCGGCTTCGGAGAGCGGGTCGCATGCTTGGACGTAGACGGGAATCGTGTTGGACATCTGCACTCCAAGAAGGCGGGTCTGTTGACCGGCTGACAGCGACGGTGCCCCTCGGCCGCCCGGACGGCGGACGCTTCGCACCTGACGGCTCGGGCACGGATGGAGCGGCGGTCCGGCCGCCGCGTGCCCTGCTGCGTACCGACGTGCTCGGTCGGTCCGGGCCGTTTCCCGAAGGGGCTCTTTCATTATGGGAAGCCGTTCCCTAACGCCGGGTTAGCGGCCACGCTGGACTTCCCCAACGGCGGCGCCGAATCGATCGGGCACACAACCCGAAATCCCTTGCGGTTGACGACCACCACGGCAGTGCCCCGGCTGCCGCAGCCGTCGCGCCTCCCCCGATCGGCTGCCCCCGGGGCTCATCCGGCAGGTCACCCCATCGGGCCACCCGACGGGGCGTGCCCGAGCGCAGACTGACTACCAGGGCCGCCGATCGGGCGAGTTCCGCTGTCGCGGCCGCGACGGCGCGACAGCCCGCCGGTCACCGTCTCACGCCGACACCGGCGGCGGGGCCCGACCCCGCGGACCCAACCTCAGGAAGGCCGACCGCGATGCTCCACGACCAGATCGACCGACCGCAGCCGCGCAGTTCCCCCGAGATCCTCGTCCGCTCGGACGACGACCGGCGGTTCGGCTGGCGTCTGCCCGACAACCCGTCAGCGCTGCGCGACCTGCACGCAGAGCTGCGCCGGACCGTGGCGCGGTGGCGGGCCGCACCGGCGGGCCTGGAGATCGCCGCACTGGCGGTGGTCGAGCCGGCCGGCCGCTGTCTGCGGAGGACCGGTGCCTCGCGCGACGTGTTCGTGTCCCGGCAGGATCAACCCCGGCTCGACGGCGGACGCGACGGGCCCACGGCCCTGGTCATGGCCGCGTCCCACGACCCGGGCCGGACCGACGCCCCCTTCGACGACGCCCGAGCCGGCCACGACCTGCCGCTGGTCCGGACGCACGCCCGGGACTGGGGCCGGCACCGGTCCGCCACCGGCACGACCTACTGGGCCCAGCTCGTCCTTCCAGGGCAGCAGGCCTGACCCCGGCACCTGCCGCGGTGCACGCATTCGTGCCCCGCTCCTCCCTCGCACCACCTCGGAGTCCGCTGTGTCCCGTCTCTTCCGCCCGGGTTCGTCCCGCACCATCGACCGAGCCCCCGACAGTCCCGCCGATCGCACCGCGCCGATCCGCGAGAACACCCCGCGGGTGGCGCCACCGGGACGAGGGCGCCGACGCCGCTTCGTGCCCCGCGTGCTGGGCAACCTCCGGGTCCGGACCCGGATGGCTGCCGTGCTGGCCATCCCGCTGATCGCCGCGGCGCTGCTGGCGAGCCTGCGGATCAACGACGCGTCCAACCGTGCCGACCAGTACGGACGGCTGCACCAGATCGCCCAGCTGAGCCAGTCGGGCATCCAGCTGATCACCGATCTGCAGCGCGAGCGCGACCTCCTGATCGACCCGCAGGCGCAGGCGGCCGGCGGCAACGGCGCGCTGCAGAGCCAGGAGGAACGCACCACGGGTGCCGCCGCCGCATTCCAGGCGCAGGCGAAAACGCTGCCGCCGTCGGTCCGGCTGGGCCAGCACCTCGATGCGGTCAACGGCGCCCTGGCAACCCTGCCGCAGGTCCGGGCGCAGGCCGCCGCCACCAGCCCCGCGCAGCTCAGCTCGGAGTACACCCGGGCGATCATGCCGGTGCTGGGGATCACCAACGAGCTCAGCGGCGACCTGAACCAGACCAACGGCCAGGGCTGGGCGATGTACACGCTGGCCCTGCACACCGCCATGGTCTGGAGCGAGCGGGCGCTGATCGCGAACAGCGCCGCCGCCCACAATCTGAGCATCGAGCAGCGCGCGGCGCTGCTTTCCTCGGCGCGCATCCAGGACATGACGCAGCAGGAGTTCCAGCTCAACGCCAACCCCGCGGATGTCGCTGCCTTCCAGCAGCTGCTCGCGCAGCCGTCCGCGCAGTTGGCCAACCAGGCCATGAGCAACCTGATGGCGACCACCCGGGCCGCGCTGGCGCCGGACGTCCTGCCGGCCGGCTGGTACGACGGCTTCACGTCGAAGATCAACGGGCTCAACGCGCTGGAGGACAGCGTCGGACAACGGCTGGTCGCCCAGACCGCGCAGAGCCAGCACCACGCCGAGGACCAGGCCGCCTCGGACGCGCTGGTGGCCGCCCTCCTGCTGATCGGCGCACTGCTGCTGGCCGTCATGGTCTCGCGCTCCCTCGTCCGCGGCCTGCGCGACCTGCAGTCCTCCGCGGTCGAGGTCGCCGAGGTACGGCTGCCGGAGGCGATGCGCGCACTCACCCGCGGTGAGAGCGGTGGCAGCCTGCCGGCCGTTGCCCCGGTCTCCTCCGGGACCCGGGACGAGATCGGCGCCGTGGGCAGCGCCGTCGACCAACTCCACCACGAGGCACTGCAGCTGGCCGCCTCCCAAGTCCGACTGCGGGAGAACGTCAACGCCATCTTCCGCAACCTGTCGCACCGCAACCAGGCCCTGGTGCAGCGGCAGTTGAAGGTGATCGCCACGCTGGAGCAGGAGGAGGTCGACGCGCACCAGCTCGGCCGGCTCTTCCAGCTCGACCACCTGGCCACCCGGATGCGCCGCAACAGCGAGAACCTGCTGGTGCTCGCGGGCGCCGACCTGATGGCGCGCGGCGCCACCCCGGTGGCCCTGCTGGACGTGGTGCGCGCGGCGATGTCCGAGGTGGAGCAGTACGAGCGGATCACCACGCACCGGCTGCCGGCCGTCCACGTCACCGGGAACGCGATGCGCGACGTGGTGCACCTGCTCGCCGAACTGCTGGAGAACGCGCTCTCGTTCTCCAGCCCGCAGACCGAGGTCACCGTCGACGGCCAGCTCCTGCCGGACGGCCGGCTGATGCTGGAGATCTGCGACCGGGGCATCGGCATGAGTCCCGCGCAGTTGACCCAGGCCAACGCGGACCTGATCAGCGGCCCCTCACTGGACATCAGACTGTCCGAGAGCCTGGGTCTGTACGTGGTGGGCACCCTGGCCCACCGGCACGGCATCGAGGTGCTGCTGCGCGGCGCGACACCCGGCACCTCCACCGTCGTGATCCTGCCGGTGGGGACGCTCGCCCTGGACCGCGCCGTGGGCGCGCCCGGATCGGAGCCGGCCGCCATCGGCGGGCCGGCGCCCGATGCGGGGGCGGACGCCCCCCGGCCGCAAGCGGTGGCCGCTCCCGTCCCGCCCCTGCCGCACCAGCTTCCGGCCCGCCCGCTGTCGCACCGGCTGCCGGACGACCCGGCGCCGGCAGCGGCACCGGCAGAGCCGCAGAGCACCGTGGAGACGACCGTGGTCGTCCCGGCGCCGACGCCGCAGCCGGACCACGCGCCGCAGCCGGCGGCCGAAGCGGTGACCGCGGTGCTGCCGCCCGTCCCGCCGTACCCGCCGCACGCGGCCGCCGCGGGCGGCACGACGACCGGACCGGTCACGGGGCCGCCCGCCGGCCCCGCGGCGGGCCGACCCCTGCGGCGCCGCTCGCCCGAGCGTTCCGTGCCGAGCCGGGCGATCCCGTCCTCCGGGATCGCCGTGCCGACGGCCGCACCGCCCCACGCCGACGCGCCGGACACCGCCACGGCGCTGCCGCGCCGGGTCCCGCGGGCCAACTTGCTGCCCGGCGCCGTCTCCCCGACCGCCACGCCGCCCGCACTGCGCGACCCGGACCAGATCCGGATGCGGCTGAGCGGCTTCCAGCAGGGCACGAACCGCGCGAGCGACGAGAGCGGGAGTGAGCACGGTGAGTGAGCCGATCGCCACCGGCCCGGCGGCCCGCGCCGGGCAGCCGCCCGCCCTCGGGGACGGCCTCGACTGGCTGATCACGCAGTTCGCCGACGAGAATCCGGAGATCCGCGCAGCTGCGGTCGTCTCCAGCGACGGCGTCCTGCTCGCGCACGGCGGTGCCACGGCCCCGGCGGCCGACTCCCCGCTGGCGGCGATCACCTGCGGGATCGCCGCCCTGGCGGACGGCTGCTCCCAGGTCACCGAGAGCGGACCGGTGCGGCACACCCTGGTCGACCTGGGAGACGGGTTCCTGCTGGTCTCCGCGCTGGCGCACGACGCGCTGCTGGCCGTCCTCACCTCCGACGTGTGCGACCTCGGGCTGCTCGGCTACCAGACGGCCCGACTCGCCCGCCGGGCCGGAGTGGCGCTGGCACCCGCGGCGCGTGACCCGTTGTCCGAGACCGCACCGCACACCCCGTGCTGACGGCGGCGCCGGCGCCGGGCCCGCGGGCCCGGCGCCGGCACCCGACCCGCGGCACGGTCACGATCGAGCAAGGAAGCACGCATGTCCGACTCCGCCCGTACCGGAACCCTCCGGTACGACGAGGACCTTCCGCTGGGTCCACGTCCCTACACGCTCACCCGCGGCCGCACGCAGCCGGGCCTGGACCTAGCGCTGGAGGCCCTGGTGTCGAACGTCCGGTCCGAGGACGGCGCCGGCCACGGTCAGCACCGCTCACCCGGCCCGGACGGGTTGGGACCGGAACACCGGGCGATCCGGGAGCTCTGCCGGCAGAGCCGCTCGGTCGCCGAGATCGCCGCTCTGCTGCCGGTACCGCTCGGCGTCGCCCGCATCCTCGTGGCCGACCTCGCAGGCGCCGGCCTGGTCCTCGTCGACCAGTCCGCCGCGCCCGGCGGCCAGCCCGACACACTGCTCCTCGAAAGGGTGCTCGGTGGACTACGCAACCTCTAGCCCGGCCCGCTCCGACGCGGCGCGGCCCACGACCTCCGCCAAGATCATCATCGCCGGCGGCTTCGGCGTGGGCAAGACCACCACCATCGGGTCCGTCTCCGACATCACGCCGCTGCGCACCGAGGCCAGGCTGACGGAGGCCTCGATCGGCCTCGACGACGTCCGCCAGGTCGCGCAGAAGACCGCCACAACGGTCGCGATGGACTTCGGGCGGGTCGCCCTCGACGGCGACCTGCTCCTCTACTTGTTCGGTACGCCGGGCCAGGACCGCTTCTGGTTCATGTGGGACGACCTCAGCCACGGCGCGGTGGGCGCCATCGTCCTGGTCGACAGCCGCAGACTGGCCGACTGCTTTCCCGCGATCGACTACTTCGAAGACAAGGGAATGCCGTTCGTCGTGGCGGTCAACCCGTTCGACGGACACAGTCCCTACAGCACCCAGGACGTTCGCCAGGCGCTCGGTCTCGGCCCGGAGGTACCAGTGGTCAGCGCCGACGCACGGCGGCGCGCCGAGGTCGTCTCCGCACTGATCAGCCTGGTCGAACACGCCCTGCTGCTGCGCTGCCAGTGACCGCGGCCGACCGCGGACCCGGTCACCGCACACCCCGCCTGCCCGGCACCACCGTCCGGACGTCCCCGTCACGAGAAGAAGGAGTCCCACCCATGGAGACCAGACCCGCGGTGTCCCGGTCCGCCGACCCGGCGCACCGCCACCCCGCACCACCGGAACCGGACAGCGCGCTGCCGGCCGTGCGGTCGCCCGCACAGCGCAGCGCGGTTCCGCCGGCACCGCCCGATCCCACCCCGGTGTACTCCGCGCTGGTGGCCGAGTGGCAGGCCTTCGGGCGCCACGTACCCGGCACCGCCGACGACGTCTCCGCGTTCCCGGTGCCCGAGCACGAGTTCTTCACGGACGCGCCGGAGGCCTCCGGGTACGCCTGACGCCCGGCCCGCGGACCGCGTCTCTCCCACTCCCGCTGCGTCGGCCCGGACACGACCTTCCGTCGTGTCCGGGCCGACGCAGCGGGCTCGTCCGTGTGCCCGGCGGACGTCACCGGGCACGGCGAAGCGGTCGGGAGCCCCCAGCCTCCCGACCGCTTCGCAGCCACAGGGCCGCGTGACGACCGAACGTCAGATCCGCCCGCGGGCGCGCGCCTTCAGTTCCTCCACCACCTGGTCCGCGATCCGCTCGGCGAGGACCGCGAGCTCGTAGCCGATCACGCCCAGGTCCGCGTCGCCGGTGGTGACCACCGCCAGCGACGCCCCCCGCGCCACGGGCGTCAGGCAGAGGAAGCCCTCCTCCATCTCCACGACGGTCTGGGCGGCCGGAGTGCCCTCGAAGACCCGTGCGCAGGCGCCGGCCAGGGAGCCGAGGCCGCTGACGGCTGCCGCGAGACGGTCGGCCCGGTCCGTGCCGAGGCTCCCCGTGGCGGTCAGCGGCAGGCCCGAGGCGCACACCACCATCGCGTGCCGGACCTCCGGGTCCTGCTCGGCGAACTCGGCCACCGATCGGCTCAACCGGCCTTCGGCGAGCTTGAGCTGACTCACAGGACCTCCTGGTCTCGACAAGGCCCCGCGGGGCCGTCCGGCGGCCGCCCCACCCGTGCGCGAGCAGCCTCCCTGCCACTGTCGCGGCCCGGGGCCGGCCTGCGCCTCCCCCGATCGGCGGACCGTCCTGGTGGTCCCGAGCCGCCCGTCCGGCCCTGCGGGCTGCCGACCGGACGGTGTCCCGGGCACCGTCCGGTCGGGTCCCGCCCTTGGACCGCGGGCAACGGACGACCGGCTGGCCCGGGCCGTGGGGGCACCGGACAAGACTGGGGCTACGGGCGGGCACAGAGCTCCGTCCACGGCCGCCGAACCAGGCGCCCGGCGTCGCCGGGAGACACGGCGTGCCGCACCAGACCATCCAGCCATTCGGATCCACTGATGACCAACCAGGTGAACACCCCGCACTTCGTTCCCCGCGTCGAGCGCTCCGGGCTCCTCCCATGCGCCGACCCCGCGATCGACCCCGACGAACTGTTCTTCAGCAACAACCGCAACGAACCGGCCGCGGTGGCACGCGCCATGGCGATGTGCGAACCGTGCCCGGTCCGCGCGGAGTGCCTTGCGCACTCCCGCACCCACCCCGAATGGGGCATCTGGGGCGGCGAGTCGGAGGCGGACAGGGCCCTGCTGGGCGCTCCGCTGTCCGCTTCACTGCGCCTCGACTCCCCGAAGGTCTACCGCCTGGCCAGGCCACAGTCCCCACGCCCCCGCCGCGTGCGGGCCGCGCCGTCGGCCAGGGCCGCATAAGAGGACCGGCTGCCGGGGTCCGCGTGGGAGCGGCCCCGGCAGCCGGTCCCTTTTCATGCCTGTGGCCGGGCCGCTCACGGTGAGCGGCCCGGCCACAGGCACAAGAGATCAGCAGGCGGTCCGGATCCCCGGCGCGGGTGCGCCGGGGATCCGGACCGCCTCGGCTACGCCGAGTACTGCGCGGTCAGCTCGGCCGATCGCCGGTTGACCCTGCGCGCACGCAGGAAGCTGTGCAGCGGCCCGGTGCGGAGCTCCTGCCCCAGCTCGGACGGCGGCGTCACCAGCACCTGGCAGCGGGCTCGTCGCGCGCACGCGGAACTCACCGACCCCACCAGCAGCCTGCGGAACCGGCTGCGCCGTCCGCGGCCCACCACCAGGACGTCGTTGGGACCGTCCGCCAGCTGGGTGAGGGCGTGCTGGGGCGTGTCCATCACCACCCGGCGCTCGACCCGCAGTCCCGGGTACCCGCCCAGCGCCAGCCCGCAGGCCTCCAGCTGCGAGGCCACCGCCCCCTGCTCGACGATGCCGTCCGTCGCGACGAACGGGTAGGCGGATGCGTCGCACCCGATGGCCGGGCGCCATGCGGTCACCACGAGCAGCAGCGCGTCCCGCTGGTGGGCGAGCGCGGCCGCGCGGCGCAGGTTCGCCACCTCATCGGGTCCCGTTCCGACGCCGACGACCACCTTCGGTGCCGACACCGCTTCCGTCCTCGTGCTCATCGTCGTCCGTCCTCGTCGCCGCCAGGGAACCGGGCTCTTCGACCGGTCGCTCCCTCACCACTCTCCGCACCACCCGCACGCGGTTCATCCCCCGACCGGCTGACGCACCGGTGCACGCTCCCTGCGCGGGAGACCGCCGTTCGGCCGGGTCGCGGCTCCGGCCCGGTTTCCTGCCCGATCAGCCGTTTCCCGGTCCCGGCGCCCCCGGTTCAATGGCCGTCACGTGCCGTGTGTCCCTGCGTTCCGGGCTCACCGGACGCGTCGGCCTCCTGACAGGAAGCGAACTTCCCATGACGCTGTCGCCCACCCCCGTCGCCACGACCGACTCCCCGCACCGGCCCCCGCTCAGCTACGCCACGTTCCGCGTCATGGACCGCCTCGACGAGGTCTGCGACGTGCAGGGCCGGGCGAACGGCTTCACCTCGGCCGAACGCGAGGGGCGCCGCACTCTCATCGCCCGGCGCGCCGCAGAGCCCGGCCTGCGCGCTGTCGGCGCCTTCCGCGGACGCCGGCTGGCGGGCTTCGCCTACGGCGCTCCCCTGAACGCCGACTGGTGGTGGGCCGGCGAGGCCCTGGACGCCCTCGGCTCCACAGCCGAACTCGCCTCGCTGGGAAGGCCGTTCACGCTCCTGGAGCTCCACGTGATCCCGTCGTTGCAGCGCCGCGGAGTCGGCGGCACCCTGGCCCGGCAGCTGTGCCGAACGGCCGACCCGGCCTTCGTCCTGCTCACCTGCAGGGCCTCCGATCCCGGCCTGCAGCACTTCTACCGCACCCTCGGGTTCACCACGCTGCCCGGGGCCCGCGTGGGCGGCCACGCCTACCACGTCATGACGGCGCCGCTTCCGCTGCGCCGCCGTACCTCGGCATTTCGGGCCTGACCCGACCGCACGGACCGGAATTCCCCCTGCCCGAACGTCCTGTGCGTTTGCGGATACCCGGATCGACAAACGGGCAGTGTAAAGGGACCTGACGGCCTGCACACTCCGCCCTGGGCACAACGCGAGCGCATGGCAACATCGGTGACGCGCAGGGAAAGCACCCCACTGACGATCAGGGAGACACACGTGGAGATTCAACACGACACCTCGCTCGCGGAACTCCTCCAGGCCGTGGGCGTGAAACTGGATCCGCTCAACCCGTTGACGTTCCCGAAGGACATCAAGCTCCTCTACCTCAACGGCCCGCTCGGGCTGCCGACCCAGTGGGGGATCTTCGAGAAGTACCTCCAGATCAATCACTTCCCTGTGGCGTTGCACTGGTACCAGAGCCTCGGCCGCGTCTCGCGGATGAACGACAGGGCCCGGCGGGGGGTCATCGCAAAGCCGCACTTCGAGCAGGAGCACTACAAGGAGGCCGTCAAGAACGGAGACCTGAAGACCAAATACCGTGAATTCCGTGCGTGGTACACGTCCGAACTCTACAAGTTCCTCAGGGCCAGCAACCCCTCCGAGCGGTACGCGGACATGCTCGCGGAGCGCAGGGGAGACATCCGGAGCTACCGGATCACCGTCAAGGGGAACATCACCGCTTCGCGGAACCTCGCCCTCGACTTCAAGCAGCTCGAGGACGGGCAACTGGAACTCGCGCGCGCACTGGACGCCATCGTGGCCTGGGACCACGCCCCGACGAACTTCGACCCGTCCAAGGGGAAGCTCCGGTTCGGGACGGGCAAGACCACCCACGGCGAACACGTCATGCATATGGTCACCGCCGTGGACGCCCTGCGTAGCGCGCGTTCACAGGTGATGCAGGTCGCCGAGGAGGCGCTCGCCCTGCTCGAGCAGTCCAGGCACGAGCCCGACCAGCTCGCCATGAAGACGGTGGACAGGGCCGGGGCGATGGTCTCCGCCGCCGTCGACGAGATGCTGGAAGCCCTGCAGGTGCTCCTGAAGGAATGCGACAAGGCGGGCACGGCCTACTACAGCTGGGCCAAGCACCACCAGAACAAGGTCATGCGGGAGCAGGCGGATGACGAGCTCATCCAACTGGCCCGTCAGACCCGCGATTCGGGCATCAACGTCGGCATGACCTTCGGCGCCCTGATCGTCACCGCGACGACGGCGGGCCTCGGACTGATCCCGTACTTCGCGTGCTGCACCGGAGCCAAGCTCTGCGTCAAGGCGTACGACAAGTACGACGACTACGAACTGCTGGACGAGCAGCGGCGCGACCGCTCGATCGACACCCTGGTCGAGCACACCAAGCTGGCACGGCCGGGCACCAACAAGAAGGACCGCGCGGCTCGGGGCGTCCGCAATGCCGGACAGTTCTTCACGACGGTCTCCGATCTGGCCGGAGCCCTCGGCGACCTCTCCGGTCTGCCGATCAGCAATGCGGTGTGGATCACGAGCGTGACGGTGGACGCCTCGCTGTCGACAACCGACAAGATCGACGGCTCGACGCACACCAAGGTCCAGCACGACCACCACGACGACGCCCTCGAGTACGTCCTGTCCGGCCAGGTGCACCAGGTGCCGCACGAGCGGAACAGGATCGCACCCGAAGAGCGGTTCGACGAAGTGGCCCTGCGCCTCATCCACGAGAACTGGGACACCGACCTCGGCGTGCCGGCGGCGCTCAAGGCCTACCTGGCGAAGCACATGCCGAACTTCCCGCACGACGACGAGATGCTCTTCGAGGGCTGCACCTCGTTCACCAGTACTCCCGAAGTGGGCTGGTACGAGTGCGTGCTGACAGTCGACGTCAATGTCCGCGGCCTGAACGAATTCTTCATGGACGTCCGGCTCTTCGTGAGTTCCGAGGGCCTCATCAGCGACCTGTCCGTTGCGCGCGGTGCGCAGATCGAGTCGAGCCGGTGGTGGAACACGACACTCGACCACCAGAACTGGAACGATGCGGCCCGTAAATGGGTGGAATCCCTTCCCTGGGGAATCCGGCTGTTCCTCGCCATCCTGGAGCACGAGGTGCATTCCGGCGCATTCGAATTGGCCATCGTGTCCTACCAGGGCGTCGCGGACGAGAACGTCATCAGAGCGGAAGTCAAGAACCACGAGGTCGCCGAGTACCTCCTGAAGCACCAAGAGAATTTCGGCAAGTAACCTCCCACCCCCGTTCGATCTCCCGAGAATAGAGTGGACGACCGTGACCACCGAAGCATTCGACGCCGAAGACATGAAGAAGCGCCTGCAGGAGCTCAGCAAACTCGCCGCCGCCGAGACGGACAGCTCCGGGCTCGTCACCCTGGCGACCGAACTGGTCAATCGCTACGGTGACTCGCCGCTGCAGAAGGAGCTCCACATCATTCTCGCCCTGGCGTGGGCCAACCACGACAGCGAACAGTCCCTCTCCTCGATGCAGGAGGTGTTCAGCACCGCCGGGGTGGGCAGCATCGAGGAACTGAAGGGCATCGTGACCATCCCTGACGAACGCGGCCTCGGACTCGTGGAAGCCAGGGCCTTCACGCCGGGCGCCCTGCCGATCGACGAGCTGGACGACGACGAGGGCGACGACGACGCGGAGCTGGAGATGCTGTTCGACGCAATCATCCTCGACCAGTTCGACGACGGCGAGGCTGTGGTCGGCAAGGACGCTCCGTAGCGGAACAGCCCACGGTGTTCCGCCCAGGGCGGCCCCTCTCCCCCGTAGTCGTCGGGAGAGGGGCCTTCCGCGCCGCGCCGCATCACCCCGGCAGCAGCCGGCTCAGCCAGGACCAGGCCCCCGGGAGCATGCCGTTCCACACGTCCGGATTGTGGCCGCCGTCCGGCTGGATCATCAGGCTGACGGCGGTTGGAGGGCGGACGGCGGCGGCGAGTGCCTGGGCGTCGGCGGCTGTGGTGTCGTCCGCGCGGCTCGCGGCCAGCAGGAGGGCGACCTCGGGGGCCGGACGATTGGCGGCCAGCCACAGCGGGCTGTTCTCGTCGCGCTGCTGCTGGTCGAGCAGGGTCGAGGTATTGGCCGCGTCACCGGCGATGCTGACCGCGGCGCGATACTCTCCGGCGTGCTGCAGGGCGAGCTTGGAGGCGCACAGGCCGCCGGTCGAGTAGCCGAGCAGGCCCCAACCGTCGCGTGAGGCGGACGCGCGCAGGGTGGACTGGATCGCGGTGCGCACGTCCAGGGTGAGCCAGGTGTCGATCTTGGGGCCGGCGCCGGGTGCGTCGCTGCACATCGTGTCCTGGCCGCCGAAGGTGATGTCCGGAGCGACCAGGATGAACGGCTCGGACGTGCCGGCGGACACCGCCGCGGTGAGCGTCCCCGTGGTGTCGAGGTTGCCGATCCAGTCCGAGGGTTGGCCGGGCACCCCGTGCAGCAGCTCCACAACCGGGAAGCGGTGCCCGGCGTACTGCGGGGAGTGGTACTGCGGCGGCAGCCACACGTCGACGGTGCCGGTGAGTCCCGATTGCGGACCGGCGAGCGTGGCCTGCTGCCAGCCGCCCGGGAGCGGGCGGAAGGCCAACGGGCCTGCGCCGTCGTGCTGCGCGAAGCCCGCGGGGGCGTAGGGCCGGGCCACCCCGGCGGAGGTCGTGCCCAGCAGGTCGTCCCAGGAGGTGTAGAAGCCGTACTGGTCGTTGATCGCCACCACGGCGAGCAGGACCGCCAGTGCCTGGCAGCCGAGCAGCAGCAGCGCCCGGCGCAGGTGGTGCACGGCGGTCCAGCCGCGCAGCGAGCGCCAGAGCACGAGGGTGCCCACGAAGGCAGCGGCGGTGAGCAGAGCCACCAGTGCCAGAAAGCCCGAACCGTCGAGTCCCACGTTGATCCCGTCCCGGAGTAGGGGTCCGCCATACCGGTCCGCCCCCCGACAGCACGCTCCGGTCCGCGGCCGGTCTCAAGCGTCCTGTGCCGACCGCCCGTTCCCGGGCCACCGATCGGGGGATCGCCCGGTGGGTCCGGTCCCGCCGGTCCACCAGGGGACGGGCGTCAGCGCAGCGGCACGCTCGGCAGGGACTCGGCGGGGGTGCCGACGAGCGCGCCCTTCACCGCATCGCGCCAGATCGGTCCGGCCAGGCCGCCGCCGGAGGCCTGCGCCACCCGTGTGCCGCCGATGCTCTGCCCGTCCAGCGAGCGGACCTTGTCGATGTTGGAGAGCACCGTGGCGCCGGAGAGCTCGGGGGTGTAGCCGACGAACCAGACCTGCTTGTCGTCGTTGGTAGTGCCGGTCTTCCCCGCGCTGTCGCGGTCCTTGAGGCCCGCCTTCGTGCCCGTGCCGTCCTCGACGACGCCCTTGAGCATGGTGCCGATGGTGTCGGCGGTCCCCTTGCCCATCACCTGGCTGCAGCGGGGGCCCGGCACGGCGAGCTTCGCCCCGTCGGCCGTGGTCACCGAGCTGATCGCGGTCGGTGCGCAGTAGCTGCCCCCGGCCGCGAACGCCGCGTAGGCGGCCGCCATCTGCAACGGGCTCTGCTCGTTGGCGCCCAGGACCATCGAGGGCACGACGCTCAGCTTCTCCCCGTCGGCGCGCTGCGCCAGCCCGAGCCGGCCGGCCATCCGGGAGACCTCGCACAGTCCGGTGTCGGACTCGAGCGCCGCGAAGTAGGTGTTCACCGAATCCGCGAGGGCCGGCCCCATGGTGTAGGGGCCCACCAGGGACGGGCTGTCGTTGTGCACCTCCCCGCCGGCGGGGAACTTCCCGCCCGAGCAGTCCTTCATCGCGGGCCAGGGCATGCTGTACGGCGAGCGGTAGGACTGCGCGGGCTTGATGCCGTTCTCCAGTGCGGCAGCGGCCGCGATCGGCTTGAACGTCGACCCCGGCTGGAAGCCCAGCCCGCCGCCCATGGCCGTGCCGACGTTGAGGTTGATCTGGGTCTGGTGCGCACCGACGCCGTACGGGCGGCTCTGGCCCATCGCGACGATGTTCCCGCTGCCGGGCTGCACCAGGCTCATCGCCGCGACGGCCTGGTCCTCGGCGTAGGCGTGGCCGGTCACCGAGGACTGCAGCGCGGACTGCGCCCCGGGGTCGAGGGTGGTGTGGATCCGCAGGCCGCCGCGCTTCCACAGCGCCGCCCGCTGCTCCGCGCTCGCCCCGAACGCCGGATCGCTGAGGACCTCCCGGCGCACGTAGTCGCAGAAGAACCCCTCGCCCTGCTGCGCGGTCACGCACCCCTGCTGGGGCCGGGTGACGCTCAGCTGGATCGGGGTGGCGATCGCCTGGTTCGCCTGGTCCTGGGAGATGGTGCCGTAGTGCGCCATCTTCGTCAGCACCGTGTCCCGGCGCTCCTTGGCGGCCTTCGGGTTGACGATCGGGTCGTAGCCGGTGGGCGACTGCACCAGGCCGGCCAGCAGCGCCGCCTGCGGCAGGGTGAGGTCCGCGGCGTGCACACTGAAGTACCGCTGGGCTGCCGCCTCCACACCGTAGGCCTGCTCGCCGAAGAACGTGATGTTGAGGTAGTTGGTGAGGATCTGGTCCTTGGTCAGGCTCTCCTCGACCTTCATCGCGTACTTCATCTCCAGGACCTTGCGCACCACCGTCTGTGCCTGGGCCGCCCGCACCGCCGCCTGATCGTCGCCTGCCCGCTCGACGAAGACGTTCTTCACGTACTGCTGCGTCAGCGTGGACGCCCCCTGGACGACTCCGCCGCTGACCGCGTTCTCCCCGGTCGCGCGGGCGATGCCCTTGAGGTCGACCGCCCCGTGCTGGTAGAAGCGGTTGTCCTCGATGTCCACCAGCGCCGACTTCATCACCGGGGCGATCCGGTCGACCGGGACCACGGTGCGGTCCCGGTCGTAGACGGTGGCGATCACGCCGCCGTCCGCGTCGTAGAGCGTGCTCGCCTGGGAGACCTGGGGGTCGAGCAGGCCCGCCGGCAGCGTGTCGGCCGCGGAGAGCGTGGCTTCGGCGCCCAGCCCGAGTCCGCCCACCACGGGAACGCACAGGGCGGCGACCAGCGCGCCCGCGACGGCGCTGACGCCCACGAATCCGGCGGCACGCGACAGGAGCGAGCCGTCGGTGCGGCGGTCGGGGCGTGGCACGGGGTCTCCTCAGGGCGGCGGTGATGGGCGGATATGTCTCCGGCGGCCTGCTCAGATCCGTCCAGCGGACAGGTCCAGCAGCCGCGCCGGATCGGCGACCGGCTGCACCGGCGGGACCAGGTCCGCCGCCAGGACGACCTCCAGGGACGGTTCGAGCGGGCGCTGCAGGGCGCTCCAGACCTCGGCGAGCGGATCGTTGCCGGAGCGGTCCGGCGCCAGGATCAGGCGCACCAGCCCCCCGTGCTCCGCGAGGGCTCCGACCCGCACCGCCTCCGGGATCGTCTCGGTGCCGGCCAGCGCCGTCATCGCACCGTCCAGCAGGTGCAGCCTGCGGGCGGCCGTCGGCGCCCACGCCCAGAGCAGGAAGTGCAGCCGGTAGCGCCGCACCGGCGGACGGCGGCCCACCACCGCGCCGTCCGGCGAGCGGGCGTCGCTCCAGTCGGCGGCGCGGGCGTGCGGGTCCTCGGCCGTGTGGAAGAGGAACAGGCCCAGGCCCTCCTCGTGACGCACGTGTTCCGGGGCGGCCGCTCCGGGCGGCTCGACGGTGACCGCCGGCGGTCCCGGCAGGCTGGTCCGGAGCAGGGCGGCCAGAGTTTCGGTGGCGTCGGCAAGCATGTCCGCCAGCCTGCCGGACGCTCCGACGCCCGTGCACCGGCTCACGGACAGACGGCGGGGCAGCGCCGCAATCCGCCCGGGCAGCCGATCGGGCTGCCCCAAACGGCACCGCAGAGGCCCGACCAATGGCCCGATCGTCGGTGCCGCCGGCCCCGCGAGCGCGGCAGGATTTTCAGGCAGCAGCACCCGACCACGTCCACCCCCTGCGGCCCGGAGGCCCCATGCCCAGCTACCTCTCACCCGGTGTGTACGTCGAAGAAGTGTCGTCCGGCTCCAAGCCCATCGAGGGCGTCGGCACCGCGATCTGCGCCTTTGTCGGATTCGCCGGCCAAGGCCCCGTCAACGAGCCCGTGCTCGTCACCAACTGGACCCAGTTCTCGCAGACCTTCGGCGAGTTCGTCGAGGGCTCCTACCTGGCCCACAGCGTGTACGGCTACTTCCTCAACGGCGGCGGCGCGGCCTACGTGGTCCGTCTGCCCGACGTCGAGCCCGATGTGGCCGCCCAGCACGCCACCGCCCAGCTGTCGGCCGCCGGCAGCACCAAGCGGACCGCGCTGACCGTCCGGACGCTGACCGCCGGCCAGGACGGCAACGCGCTCGGCGTGGAGGTCTCACAGGCGGCCGACGGCACCTTCCGCCTCACCGTCAAGCGCGGCAGCCGGCCCGTGGAGTCCCACGACGCGGTCACCCTCTCCCCCGGTCCGCGCAACATCGCCGACGTGCTGCGCCGCGACTCGCGGCTGATCGAGGTGCAGCAGTTCGAGCCGGCGCTCGCACCGGCCGCCGGTGAGGTCCGGCTGTCGGGCGGCACCGGATCGGACGACCCGACGTCGCTCAACCCCGAGGTGTTCATCGGCTCGGCCGCCGACCGGACCGGACTGGCCGGCCTGGAGGCGGTGGACGAGATCACCATGCTCGCCATACCGGACCTGATGGCCTGTCACCGTCGCGGGCTGGTCGACGAGGACGGCGTCAAGGCGGTCCAGCTGGCGATGATCGCACACTGCGAGCTGATGGGCGACCGGGTCGCCGTCCTGGACACGCCGCACGGTCTGAGCGCGCAGAAGGTCCAGGGCTGGCGGGTCGACACCACCGGTTACGACTCCAAGTACGCTGCGATGTACTGGCCTTGGCTGAACGTGCTTGACCCGGTGTCCGGCAAGCCCTCGCTGCTGCCGCCGAGCGGCCACGTCGCGGGCGTGTGGGCCCGCAGCGACGACACCCGCGGGGTCCACAAGGCACCCGCCAACGAGGTGGTACGCGGCGCCCTCTCGCTGGAGCTGGCCCTCACCCGGGGCGAGCACGACCGGCTGAACCCGATCGGTGTCAACTGCATCCGGGCGTTCCCCGGGCAGGGCATCCGGGTCTGGGGCGCCCGCACCCTCAGCAGCGACCCCGAGTGGCGCTACCTCAACGTCCGACGCCTGTTCAACTTCGTCGAGAAGTCCATCCTCCAGGGCACCAGTTGGGTCGTCTTCGAGCCCAACGACCCCAAGCTGTGGGACTCGGTCAAGCGGACCATCACCATGTTCCTGCGCGGTGTGTGGCGCGACGGCGCGCTCTTCGGCCAGACGCCCGCCGAGGCCTTCTACGTGAAGTGCGACGAGGAGAACAACCCGGCGGACAGCCGCGACCAGGGGCTCCTGGTGGTCGAGATCGGCATCGCCGCGGTCAAGCCCGCGGAGTTCGTGGTCTTCCGCATCTCCCAGTTCGCCGACGGGGCTTCGCTGGACGAGTAACCGTCCGCGCACCCCCGCTCGGACCGCTCATGCCCCGCCCGGGCAGCAACCCCTGAAAGGAGACCCCCATGTCAGCGGGACTCCAGCAGCACGACGCGATGACGGCGGCACGGTTCTCGATCACCATCGACAACTACGAGATCGCCTCCTTCTCCGAACTCTCCGGCATCACCACCGAGGTGGAGCCGGTCGACTACCTCTCGTCCTCCGACAAGGAGGTCATCTTCAAGAAGCTGCCCGGCAAGGCGAAGCCGCCGACGGTGGTGCTCAAGCGCGGCAAGACCACCGGCATGGAGCTGTGGGCCTGGCACCAGACGGTGTTGGAGGGCCAGATCGCCGCGGCCCGCAAGAGCTGCTCACTGGTGATGTACAGCTTCGACGGCAAGCCCGTCGCCCGGTACTACCTCTCCGACGCGTGGCCGTCGAAGCTGGAGATCGGCGCGCTGAAGGCCGGCGCGAGCGAGGTACTGATGGAGACGGTGACGGTCGTCTGCGAGCGGATCATCCGGGTGTCGCCGTGACATCCGCGACCGTCGTGGCTCCGACCGCCGGCCTGTGCACCGAGTACCCCTTCACCCTCCCGCGTGGGTTCGTGGACAGCTCCGGCCAGGTGCACCGCGAGGGCGTCATGCGCCTGGCCACCGCCAGGGACGAGATCGCCCCGCAGTCGGACAGCCGGGTGCGGGCCAATCCCGCCTACCTCACGGTGCTGCTGCTGGAGCGCACGGTCGTCTCCCTCGGCAGCCTGCCGGAGGTCGCGGGGTATGTGATCGAGGGGCTGTTCGCCTCCGACCTGGCGTTCCTCCAGGACCTCTACCGGCGGATCAACCAGGAGGGCCACACCCAGGCCGAGGTGGCATGCCCGTCCTGCGGGCACGACTTCGCCGTCGACGTGGCCGGTGATGCACCGGGGGAAGCCTGACGTACGCCGCGGACCGCCTCTGGGAAGAGGCCGCCTACGTGGCGTACTACCTCCACTGGTCCCTGGACTCGATCCTCGACCTCGAACACCCGGTTCGCCGCCGGGTGATCGACGAGGTCGGCCGGATCCACCGTCAGCTCGCGGAGGACGACTGACGAACACCGCGTGTCAAGGCCCCCCTTCGCCGGCACCCCCTCAGGAGCTTCCCACCATGATCTGGCCCTTCGGCGGCAAGCGCCGCCCCGTCGCGTCACCCGCACCGGCCGCGCCGACGACGCCCGCGTCGTCGGACGGCGGACCGGCGGCGGTGGCGGCTCCCGAGTCCGTTCCGGTACCGCCCGCTGCCTGGCGGTCGGCGGCCCCGCTGCGGGTGACGGCGAAGGCGGGTCCGCTCACCCTCACCGCCACGGGCGCGGCGCCGGTGAGCGCGGCCGTCCCGGTGGCGGCGCCTGCGCGGGTGCCGGCCGGTCGGCGTCCGGTGGGGACGGTGACCGGTCTCGCGGTGGTGTCCGCGCGTCCGCCGCGCGCGGGCGGGCAGGACGGGCTCCACGACCCCGCCGATCCGGCGGAGTCGGCGCCCTCCGCCCTGCCGCACCCGGCGCCGGCCCGGCGGGTCCGCACGGTGGCGGAAAGCACCGCGCGCCCCTCGCTGGTGCACGCGGACGACGCGTACCTGGGCGAGCCCCGGGTGGCGGAGCGCCCGGCCACGCCGGCGTGGATGAGCGGGCTGGGCAGCGCCGGGACCCCGCTGGACATGTCCGCCTTCCTGTTCCCCGGACTGCCGACCATCGAGGAGGCGGCCGAGCTCGAGCCGAGCCCGGCACCACCGGTCTCCCGCGGCGCCCAGCTGCCGCGGCTGACGCTCGGTCAGAGCCGCCGCCGCGGCCGGGACGGCGACCGCAACGAGTCGCAGGGACAGGCCCCCGACACCGCGCCGGACCCCCCGGCGCAGGCACCGGCACCGGCACCGGCACCGGCAGCACCCCCGCAGGCGCCCGCGCCCCGGCCGGAGCCTGCGCCGATGGACGCGGCCGCGACCGAGCCGCCGCAGGCCCTGCCCCATCCCCTGCCCCCGCGTGGACGTTCGGACCGGGCCACCGACCCCGCACCGGCGGCTGACCCGGTCCCGGACACGCAGTCGGCGCACGCGCCCACCGCCGCCGAGGACGCCGAGGACGCCGAGCCGCAGATCCGGCACCTCCCGCTTCCGCACCCGCCCTCCGGCAGGCCCGGACGCTCCGGTACGGCCGCGCCGGAACCGCACGCGCCCACCGCGGCCGGCTCCCACGACGCGCCGGCCCCCGTCCCCGGCCTCCCCCGCCCGGAGCTCCCGGCCAGACCGGCCGTCCCGGTGGGCCTGCGCGCCCCCCTGCCGTCCCACCAGGCCGCCGCCCCCGAGGAGGCCGCCGACCACGACACCTCCCGCCCGACGGACTCCTCCGGCGCGACCGCACCGGTCGGCCTGCACGCCCCGCTGCCGACCCGTCCAGCCGGCCTCGCGGCAGCGGACGGGACTGCGGAGCCCGGCACGCCGCGGCGCAGCGCCGCTCCGCTCGGGCTCCAGGCACCGCTGGCCCACCCCGCGCGCCGCGCCCCGCGCGCCGACGACGCCTCGGACGCACCCGTGTCCGTGCCCCAGGACATCGCCAGCACCTTCGCCCGGCTCTACGGCGCCGACGTCTCGTCGGTGCCCGTCCACCGTGGCCCGGCCGCGGACGCCCAGGCCACCGGACTGTCCGCCCGGGCCTTCACCCGGGACGGCGAGGTCTACCTGCCCGAGAACGCGGGCCCGTTGGAGCATCCGCGCGTGCGCGGCCTGCTGGCCCACGAGTTGACGCACGCCGTGCAGCAGCGCCGGCACGGGTCCGCGCTGCCGTCCGAGAACTCGCCGGTCGGGTCGGCGATGGAGCTGGAAGCCCAGGTGGTGGAGCGGCACGTCTCCGGTGATGCCGGCGTCCCCGCCCCGGAGGTCGCCCGCGACTTCGTCGCGGCGGTCGAGCAGGCCGACTCCGGCCACACCGGCGGGGACGGCCACGACCACGGCAGCGACCAGTCGGGCACCGACCTGTCGAGCCTGGTCGGCATGTCCTGGAGCCCCGACACCGGAATGGTCCCGGGCGGCGAGGGCGTGCAGCGGGCCCGCACCGAGATGGAGATCAACAAGGAGTTCCTGGACGAGCTGAACGAGTACAACCTGAAGCGGGGCAAGCCCTCCGTTCCCGGTGTCGAGGCGCTCGACCCGGAGGAACGCGAAAAGCTGCTGATCAGGCAGCGCCGGGCGGACAACGAATCCGATCCGGACGAGATCGCCGCCGCGGAGAGCCGCAAGCTCGACTGGTCGGAGTGGGCCGCACAGACCGGCTCGGCCGTGGTCGCCGGCCTCGCCCGGCCCTTCCACAACATGGACGAGGAGCGCGAGAACAAGCTGCGCGACGACATCCGCGACAGGCACGAGCGCTGGTCGCGCGGCAACACCCCGGGCGAGGAGAACACCGAACTCACCGACCTCGCCCGCCAGGACGCCACCGCAGGCGGCACGACCGCCGCGAGCGCCCCTGCCCAGCCGCTGGACGCGGGGGCGCTCGACACGTTGTCCCAGCAGGTCTACGACCGCCTGGTGCCCCTGCTCCAGAAGGACGGTGTCATCGCGCCGGGCGCCCTGCCTGGTGGCGCCAGGGGACGTTCTGCGAGGCGGCCCCCCGCGCCGGGCGCCGCGAAGCCCGCCGCCGGCACCCCGGCCACGCCCAAGGCCGCAGCCGTCCCGGCAGGCGCGGCGAAGCCCGCGCTCCCGGGTGCCGGCGCCAAGGCCGCTCTCGGCGGAACCGGCGAGGCGACGGAGGAACAGGAGGCCGCGAAGCGGCAGCTCGACTGGTCGGAGTGGGCCGCACAGACCGGCTCGGCCGTGGTCGCCGGCCTCGCCCGGCCCTTCCACAACATGGACGAGGAGCGCGAGAACAAGCTGCGCGACGACATCCGCGACATGCACGAGCGCTGGTCGCGCGGCAACACCCCGGGCGAGGAGAACACCGAACTCACCGACCTCGCCCGCCAGGACGGGGCTGACCCCAGCGGCCTGCCGACCGCGCCGAAGACCCCGCACGCCGGCGCCTCACCTACCACCGCCGACCTGGTCGAGCAGCTCGACGAGACCGCGATGGCCGCCCTCGCCAACCGTCTCTACGGCCCGCTGTCCCGCATGATGCGGGACCAGCAGCGCATCACCGTCCTGCGGTCCAAAGGCGGTTGACCGCATCGACGACCTGACGACCTGACGGCGCCGGCCGCACCGGCCGGACACCGTTCTCCACCACCATGAAGGAGTAGCCATGCCCCTGTCCGACAGCAGCACTCTCGCCCTCGCCAACCGGTTCGCCGTCAAGGTGGACGGCAACAAGAGCTACGACCTCGGAAGCTGGTCCAAGGTCGACGGCCTGGACGTGCAGTGGAAGATGTGCGACTACCGCGCGGGAGACGCCGGCAACAACCGCTGGTACTTCCCCGGCTTCACCGAGTACAGCACGATCAAGCTGGTCCGCGCGGTCTGTGACGACTCCAAGAAGGTCAAGGCCTGGCTGGACAGCAACTCCTTCAAGACCGCCCCTTACATGGGTTCGATCAGCCTCATGGACCCCGCGAACAAGGAGGTCATGAAGTGGGAGCTGCGCCAGATCGTGCCGTCCAAGTGGTCCATCAGCGGCGGCTTCGAGGCGGGCGCCAGCAAGGTCGCCCTGGAGATGCTGGAACTGACGCACCTGGGCTTCCTTGAGGACGACATCACGACCTGACCCGCGGCGCCACGGCGCCACCCGAGCCCGTCACAGGAGAAGGAGAGAGAGCCGTGCCGACGAAGCCGACGAACGTCCTGGGCCGGACACCGCGGATCGGCCTGTCCGCCCGCTTCCGTGTCGAGGTCGACGGTGTCGACCTGGGCGGCTGGGCCAGCTGCAAGGGGCTGTCCGTCACCTTCGACAGCGAGGAGCTGGAGGTCGGTGGCAACTACGAGCACGCGATCCTGCTGCCCAAGCGGTTGAAGTACAACAGCATCACACTGATCCGGGCCATCACCCCCGAGGGCACCAAGGCGGTGCAGGGCTGGCTGCGCAGTGTCCTCGACGGCTGGGTCGACAGCTACCACGGGGACGACTACACCCCGGGCACCGCGAAGATCACCCTGCTGGACTCCGCGTGCAAGACGGTCGTCGGGACGTGGACACTGCGCGACGTCTACCCCAAGTCGTGGAAGGGCCCGGACCTCGACGCGGAGAGCGGGAAGATCGCCACCGAGACTCTCGAACTAGTCCATCAGGGCTTCCTGTAGGAGGAGTTGACATGATCTATGGCCCTGCCATCCTGATGCGGGCCGAGGCGGGCATTCCGGGCGCCGTCCCCTTCGAGCTGACACCCGACAACATCAGCCTGGCGAAGGAGGTGCGCTCGCACAGCCACGGCAAGAAGAAGTCCGGCAACTGGGGCACGGTGTTCCGGCGCACCGAACCGACCCGCATCACGCTCTCCGACGTCACGCTGCGCGGGTTGCAGACCAAACCGCTCTGCGACCAGCTGATGAACTGGATGACGCCCGGCGGCGGCCTGCTGGGGCAGATGGCCGGCGGCGCGGTGGCGGTGCTGCAGGGCGACAAGAAGGGCGGGTTCACCAACCGCCTGCCGACCCTGCTCTTCCAGTGGGGTCCGCCGCACATGGGGTTCTGCTACACGGTGATGCTCACCGGGGCAACCATCAAGTTCACCCGGTTCAACCGCGACGCCATCCCGATCCGCGCCAAGGTGAACCTCACCATGACCGAACAGCCCTCGCTGCTCGGCACCCTGCCGACCAATCCGACCTCCGGCGGACTTCCCGGACGCAGCAGCCGCACCGTCACCGAAGGCGACGACCTGCCCTCGCTCGCACTGGCCGGCTACGGCTCGCCGGGGGCGTGGCGCGAGGTGGCCGATGCCAACGACATCGAGGATCCGCTGCGCATCCGCCCGGGCCAGGTCCTCTACCTGCCCAATCCCGACGAACTCTCCGACCGGTGAACCCATGACCACTCCCCTCGTCTCCACCCCGGGCGTCTGCGAAGCCCAGGTCCGCGCCGGCTCCGCCGTACCCATGGCCCTCAGCGACAAGCTGGCCGACCGGATCGTCCGCGTCGTGGTGGACACCCACCTCCACCTGCCCGACATGTTCGAGATCACCTTCTACGAGCCGGACAGCGCCGACGGCACCGCCGTGGAGGAGCCCGCGCTCCAGATCGGCTGCACCGTCGAGGTGCTGGGCGCGGCCAGCGGCCAGCTCACCAGCACCCGGCTGATCGTCGGCGAGGTCACCGCGATCGAGGCCGTGTGCGAGGACATGGGCGTCTACACCGTGGTCCGCGGATTCGACGCCAGCCACCGGCTGCAGCGTGCCAAGCGCAGCTACGTGTACCTCGACCAGAGCGACGGCAGCATCGCCGGCCAGCTCGCCCGGGCCTCCGGCCTGAAGGTGGGCGTGGTCGAGTTCGGCGACCGGTCCCCCTACGTGCCGCAGATCGCCGAGACGGACTGGAGCTTCCTGCAGCGCCGCGCCCGGGCGACCGGCTACGAGACCGGCGTGGAGGACGGCAGGTTCTTCTACCGGGAGGCCGGCCCGTCGCTGACCGCGAAACTCGGCCTGCTGCCCGAGCTGTCCTTCGGCGACAACCTGCTGGCCTTCCGCCCGCGGGTGAGCAGCATCGGGCTCACCCCGCAGGTGGAGGTGCGCAGTTGGAGCCCGGAGACCTCCAAGGTGGTCGTGGCGCGGGCCTCGGTCGAGCCGCCCGACACCGCTCTGGACCACCGCACCGATCCCAAGCGCTACGCCTCCCAGTTCACGCCGTCCTCGTTGCCGGCGGCCACGGTGGGCGACGGTCCGGCGCCCGCCGCGAACGCCTACGTGGTCCCGGACTGCTCCGCCGGGGCCGGGGCGGGCGCGTCGGCCGGCACCGACGCGACCGCCCAGGCCATCGCGGACCGGATGGCCCGCACCCACACCGAGGCCACCGGCAGCGCGCAGGGCGATCCGGCGATCCGGGCAGGCGCACTCGTCAAGATCCAGGGCGTACCGAACCGGTTCTCCGGCAGCTGGCGGATCACCCGGGCGGAGCACGTGTTCGACGAGAACGAGCCCGGCGGCTACCTGACCCGGTTCGAGATCGGCGATCACACGGATCCGGCTCCCGCCGCCGCGGCACCGGGCTCCGAAGCACCCGTCCAGGGTCTGGTGTGCGGGCTGGTCAGCGACCTGAACGACCCGACCGGCCGGGGCCGCGTCCGGGTCCGGCTGCCCTGGCTGGCACCGGACTTCCAGACCGACTGGGCGCGGGTCGTCCAGGCCGGCGCCGGAAAGCGCGGCGGCGCCCTGATGCTCCCCGAGGTCGGCGACGAGGTGCTGGTCGGCTACGAGATGGGCGACGCCCGGCGGCCGTTCGTGCTGGGCGGCCTGCTCAACGGCCAGAGCAAGTACAACGCGGACGGCCTCGGCGGTCCGATGACCGAGGTCAAGGGGAGCACCGCGCGCCGCGCCCGGCAGGGCTTCGTGAGCACCTCCGGCAACCGGCTGGTGTTCACCGACAACGTCCCCGAGACCGGGGGCAACGCGACCGAGTCCGTGGTGCAACTGGGCACCAAGGGCAGCGAACTCGCGCTCACCCTCGACCAGACGGCCAAGTCGGTCACCCTGCAGTGCCAGCCCGGGGAGAACGGGCCGTCGGGCCGGATCACGATCGCGTGCTCCGACAACGGCACCATCACGATCGAGGCCGCCAAGAACGCGGCGGTCAACGTCAAGGCCGGTGACGACGGCACCGTCAACATCGAGGGCGGCCGCGCCGTCAACGTCAAGGGCGGCACCGGAACCGTCACGGTCGCCGGCGCCGAGGTGCAGATCAAGGCCGACAAGCAGCTCACGCTCAAGAGCTCCGGCCCCGTCGACATCAGCGGCGCCACCGTCAGTCTCAGCGGCACACCCATCAAGTTGAACTGAGGAGAAGAGTCATGCCACAGGCCAGAGCCGCGGACTTCGTCGGCGCCGGCTGGGCGTTCCCGCTCGGCGTGGACGCGACCGGGGGCATCGCCCTGGCCCGGCACCAGCAGGAGATCGAGCAGGCGATCCACCTGATCCTCGCGACGTATCCGGGTGAGCGGCCCATGCGGCCGGCGTTCGGCTGCCGGCTGCGGGACTTCATCTTCCGCGACACCGGCGGCCAGACCCGGGCCGAACTCGCCACCGAGGTCCGCAACGCGCTGCTCGGCTGGGAGCCCCGGATCGACGTCCAAGCGGTGCGGGTCAGCCCCGATCCCGACGAGCCGGCCCGGCTCTACATCGACGTGCAGTACGCGATCAAGACCACCAACGACTGGCGGAACCTGGTCTTCCCGTTCTATCTGATCCCCGAGGAAGGAGGCGACTACTGATGTCCCTGCCCGCACCCGATCTCGACGACCGCCGGTTCCAGGACCTGGTCGACGACGCCAAGCGCCTCGTCATGCGCCGCTGCCCGGAATGGACCGACCACAACGTCTCCGATCCCGGCGTCACGCTCATCGAGACCTTCGCCTACATGACGGACCAACTGCTCTACCGGCTGAACCGGGTCCCCGACCGCCTCTACCTCAAGTTCCTCGACATGCTCGGCATCACCCTGCTGCCGCCGACCGCGGCCCGGGTCCCGCTGACCTTCTGGCTGGCCGGCCCGGCCACCACCGCGCTCAGCCTGCCCATCGCGACCGCCGCCGCCACCCTACGCGGCGACACCCAGGAGCCGGTGGTGTTCTCGACCACCGAGGTGCTGCAGCTTCCGGCCTGTCGGCTCGACCACCTGATGACCCTGCACACCGCGGTCGGCGAGCTCCAGCCGCGCGACGAGCACCTGCGACTGGAGATCAGCTTCCCCGCGTTCGGCGACGGTCGCCCCGGCCCGGGTGACGCGCTGCTCGTCGGCCTGAGCGACCCCGCACCGCGCTGCCTGGTGCGGATCGATCTCGAATGCCACATCCAGGGCATCGGCGTGGACCCCGACCATCCGCCGCTGCGCTGGGAGGCGTGGGACGGGCTGGCCTGGGCCGCCTGCGAGCTCCAGCAGGACGACACCGGCGGCCTCAACCGCCCCGGCTCGGTAGTGCTGCAGCTGCCCGACCGGCACGAGGCCAGCGTGCTGGACGGCCGACGGGCCGGCTGGCTGCGCGCGGTGGTCGTACCGGCCGTCGACGACCTGCCCGGTTACAGCGCCTCACCGGTCATCGACGCGATGAGCGCCTGTGTGGTCGGGGGGACCGTGCCGGCCGTGCACGCCGAGCTGGTCGGCGAGGACGTCATCGGCACCGCCGAGGGAGTGCCGGGCCAGCGGCTGTCGCTGTCCCAGGCGCCCGTGGTGCTCAGCGCCGCCGAGCCGATCCTGGAGACCAGCTCCGCCGACGGCTGGGAGGCCTGGAGCCGGGTCGACCACTTCGCCGCGAGCGGCCCCGAGGATCGCCACTTCGTCCTGGACGCCACCACCGGAACCGTCCGGTTCGGACCGGCCGTCCGCGAGGCCGACGGGACGCTGCGGCTCTACGGCGCCACGCCCCGGCGGGACTGCACCGTCCGGGTGCGGCGCTACGCGATCGGCGGCGGGCGCGACGGGAACGTCGAGGCAGGAGCCATCCAGTCGCTGAAGACCTCGGTGCCCTTCGTGGGGAAGGTGGAGAACCTGCGCCCGGCCCAGGGCGGCGTGGACGGCGAGAGCGTCGCCGAGGTCCGCGACCGCGCACCGCTGCTCCTGCGCACCAGGGACCGGGCCGTCACCGCCGAGGACTACGAGGTCATCGCCCGGCAGGCGGCACCGGAGATCGGCCGGATCCGCTGTCTGCCCGCCGGCACGGACGGCGTACCGGCCGGCACCGTCAAGCTCCTGGTCGTGCCCGCGGCGCAGGCCCGGGACGCACGGGTCGCCTTCGAGGAACTGGTGCCGCCCAGGGAGATGCTGGAGCGTATCGCCGCCCGACTGGACGCCACCCGGCCGATCGGCACCACCGTCGTGGTCGAACCACCGCTGTACCGGGGGGTGACCGTGGTGGCCCGGGTGCGGGCCACGCTCGGCGCCGGAGCCGCCCGGGTCACCGCGGACGTGACCCAGGCCCTCCACGCGTTCATCAACCCGATCACCGGCGGGCCGGACGGCAACGGCTGGCCGTTCGGACGCCCGGTGCAGTCCGGTGACCTGTTCGCCGTCGTCCACTCGGTGCCCGGCGTCGAGCTCATCGAGGAGATCCGGCTGTACGGCGCCAACCCGGTCACCGGCGAGCGCGGGGAGCAGACCGACCGGCTGGAGGTGGCGCCGAACAGCCTCGCCTTCTCCTTCGAGCACCACATCAAGGTCGAGGAGCGGCAGTGAGGGGGACCGTCCCGGGGCTTCTCATCCCCTACCCGATCGGCGGGCTGCTTCCGGCGGTGTACCAGGAGGACTCCTTCACGCAGCGCTTCACCGCGGGTCTCGACGAGGTGCTCGCTCCGGTGGTCTCCACGCTCGACTGCCTGGACGCCTATCTCGACCCGGCGCTGACGCCCGTCGACTTCCTCGACTGGCTCGGCGGCTGGCTCGGGCTGGACCTGGCCGAGCACCTCACCGCCGACCGCCGCAGGGCGCTCCTCGCGCGTGCGGCCGACCTCTACCGTGCCCGGGGGACCGCGGCGGGGCTGCGCGAGCACCTCGAGCTGGTCTTCGGCGGCCGGGTCGAGGTGACGGACACCGGCGGCGTGGTGGTCGGCGCGGCCGGAAGCGGCTGGACGGACACGGGTGTCCAGGCGCAACCTGCACTGCTGGTCCGGATCGCCCCGCAGGCCGCCGTGTCCCCGCTGCTCATCGAGGAGTTCGTCGCCCGGCTGAAGCCGGCGCACGTGACGCACACGGTCGAGGTGCTGCAGCCGTGATGGTCTGTCGCAAGTGCGGCTTCCGCAACCACCTGGACGACGCCTTCTGCGGGAAGTGCGGCGCCTTCCTGGAGTGGACCGGCCAGAAGGTGGCGCTCGACGTCGAGGAGGAGATCCGCGAGGAGGCGGAGACGGGCGCCAAGGGCCCGCAGCCGACCTTCTTGCAACGGGTCCAGCGCAGCCTGTACATCGACGTGGGCGACCGCGACCCGCTGCCGCCCGACCCCCGCCGCGCCAACATGCCGGGGATGCCCCCCGGCATGGGCGGCGGCCCCGGCATGCCCGGTGGTCCGCCGCGGCCCCCCGGCATGCCCGGCGCTCCCGGTGGACCGGGTGGTCCGCCGCGGCCCCCCGGCATGCCCGGCGCTCCCGGTGGGCCCGGTGGTCCGCCGCGGCCCCCCGGCATGCCCGGTGGACCGCCCGCGCCGCCCGGCCTTCCGAAACCGCCGCCACCACCGCCACCACCCCCACCGCCGGGAGTTCCGAAGCGGCCACCGCCACCGCCACCACCACCGCCTCCGCCGCCACCAGGGCTGACGAAACCGCCACCGCCGCCGTCCGGGGCCACCCGCGCCGAAGCAGCCGACGAGATCGCGCCGACGGACCGGCTCCCGGCAGCTGCGGCACGCCGGGACCCGTTGGTCGACACCATCCCGAACAAGATCGTCTCCGCGCCGGCCACCCGCGACGAGCCGACCGAGGTGGTCCCCCAGGCGCCGGCACGCCGCCCGGTGGCGCACCGGGAACCGCGCGCGGCGCGCCGGCGCGAGGAGGGCGACAAGCTCTGCCCGTCGTGTCGCACGGGCAACGACCCTGCCCGGAGTTTCTGTTACCGATGCGGTTCCTCGCTGGAGGAGGCCGCGGTGGTCCGCGAGGCGTGGTGGCGCAAGTACGTGCCGCGCCGGCGCAGTGTCGTCCTGAAGGCCGGCGCACGACCGGGGCAGCCCGGCGTCAAGACGAAGCGCGGACTGCCGCCGGTCTCGGCGCTGGCCGGCCCGATCCGGTCGTTCGCCGGTGTCGCGGCACTGACCGTGGCCCTGCTGTACTCGATCCACCCGCCGTTCCGCAACGCGGTCTGGCAGCAGGTGGGCAAGGGCCAGGCTCTGGTCAACGGCATCGTGCACCCCCAGCTCTCGCCGGTGGGTCCGATCGACGTCACGGCGAACGCGGACGTCCCCGACCACCCCGGAAAGCTCGCCGCCGACGGCTACAGCAACACGTTCTGGGCCTTCCCCACCAACGGCCAGAGCCCGACGCTGACCATGACCCTGCAACGGCCGGTTCGGCTCGACGGCATTCTGGTACTCAACGGTGCCAACACCGACTACCAGAACTACTCGAGGCTCGACCAGGTCCGCGTGAGCTATTCGAACGGACACTCGCAGGACGTCTCGTTCCAGAACTTCCCCGACAAGCAGGAGATCCGGCTGAACAGTGAGGGAGCGGTCAGCTCCGTCACGTTCACCGCGCTCTCCTACTTCACCGCCGCGGGAAAGACGCTGGGCGCCCTGTCCGAGGTCGAGTTGCAGACCCAGACCAGCGGCCTGCGCCTGGGCTGGTGACCGAGGCCGGGCCGCACTTCGACCACTCCGCCCCTCCCCAAGAGCGCACCCGCTCGGAAGCAGGTGACCTATGGCCGGCGACATCGTTCGCACCGGCGACTCGATCGTGATCACACCTCCCCCGGGCGTGTCGATATCGCCGAACCGGATCCCGCTGGCCAAGGGCTCCGGCGGTTTCCAGGTCGGCGGGGTGCCGGCCTGCATCCCGCCGGACGTGAGCGGGATGCCGCCGGTTCCGTGCACCTACTCCAAGCCCGGCTTCGCCGGCGGTGTCGGGATGCTCACGTTCACCCTGCTGCCGGGCAACCTCTCGCAGGTGCTGACGACGGGCCAGCCCGTCGTGGTGGACAGCGGTACTCCGCTCCTTTTCACTTTCATGCTGACCAAACCCGCCCAGACCCCGAACGGCATCCCTGATGCGCTGCCACCGCTGGGCGGAGACGCGAAGTTCGACCGAAAGCCGCTGCCGCGGGCGGTCCAGGCCTGACATCGGCCCCGGCGGCGGGCCCACCCGCCGGGGCCGGTCGGGAATACGGACGTCCAGGAATCCACCCGAACGGGCAGCGAGCCCACCGATGCGACGTGCTTCGATGTTGCCACGCCAGCGAGGCCGTCAACTCCCTTGTGGTGACAGCCCTCTACGACCTGAACGAGACCGGTGGGCCATGCTGTTCCGATACGAACGCCACGTTCGAGCCGACCTGGAGGTCGGCCTGCTGATCGTCGACGACCTGTTCCTGCGCCTGTGGATCAGCCTCGACTACTGGCCGACCGACCCCTATGTCGTGCGGTGCACCTTCCCCGACGGCTTCGAGGGGCCCGTGGCGTGGTCCATCAGCCGCGAGCTGCTGCGCCGGGGACTGACCTGCCAGGCGGGCGACGGGGACGTGGCCATCGGGCCGACGGGCGAGGGGAACGTGATCCTGGTGCTCCGTTCGCAGGAGGGCGCCGCCGTGCTACGGACGAGGGCGGCGGGGCTGGCCCGGTTCCTGGACGGTGTCGAACGGCTCCTGCCGTACGAGCAGGAGCACGTCCGCCAGGCCCTCGACACCGGCATCGCGCAGATCCTGGACAACTGACCCCGCAGGACTCAGATCAGGCCCTCGCGCAGGGCATAGGCCACCGCGTGCGCCCGGTTGTTGAGGTGGTACCGAGTGGTGATGCTGTGGAGGGTGTTCTTCACGGTACGGTCCGAGTACCGCAGCTGATGGGCGATGTCCTGCGTGCTGAGACCGTCGGCCACCAGCTTGAGCACGTCGGTCTCCCGCTCGGAGAGCCCGATGTCCGCATTGGGTCTGGGTTCGTGGTCCTGGCGCAGCCTGCCGACCTGCTTGAGCAGGCGGCCGAGCAGGTCGGGCGGTAGCGCGGCCTCGCCCGCACCGGCCCGGACCACGAGTTCGGCCAGACGCGAGGCGGTGGCCTCGGAGCGCGGCACGACGGAGCAGACGCCCAGCGAGACCGCGTCGAGCAGCGTGGCGTCGTCGATGTCGAGCACGACGAGCACCGCGCGGCGGCAGCCGTTGCGGTGCAGCCGGCGGAGTTCCTGCAGCGCGGTGTCGTCGTAGGCATCCGCCGCCTGGAGCACGACTCCGTACTCGTCGAGATCCGCCGCCGGTACGAGGAGGACCTCGGGACGCGGACGCATGGTGGCTTCCAGACCCGTACTCATGATCGGGTCGGCCGCGTGCACGTGGACGGGTATGCGCTTGTTCACTCAGGCTCCAGTGGTGCGGATTGCTCTCAGCGCGTACGGAAAGGGGTTCGCCCGTCTGCGTACCGCTACGACTCGGCGCCAGTCTTCCGACAGTTTCCATGGCGCACACCAGGGAGTAACCCTGATGCGCACCCTGGACGTCATGGCAGCGGGCAGCCGGCCGGACCGCCGCGCACGCACGGTCGTGCACCTCCCCGTCGGCGCGGCGCCGGGTCAGTTCACGCAGGGGATGCCGCCCATCGTCACCGGTGCACCCTGCATCCTGGGAGCCTGCGCGCTCGGGGCCGCCGAGGGCTTGTCGGGTGCGGCGGGAGCAGCGCCGCCCGCATCCGCGGCCGGCGCCCGGAAGCCGGTGCCGAGCGTCACCACGATGTGCCCGGCCGGCACCGAGGAGGACGGCGAGGCACTGACCCCGTACCGGGCGGCGACTCCCGCGGCGCCCGCCTCGGCTCCGACTCCGTACGTCACGGTCGTGGTGCCCGACTTCGTCCGCGCGTTCCCCACGGCCCCCGCGTGGTAGCCGAGTCCGGCCAGCGCGTGGGACTCCTTCGCGGCCGCGCCGGCCACCGGCGAGGCGTTGTAGACGTCGACCGTGCCGCTCCCGGTGCGTCCCGGCGCAGCCGCCGAGGCTCCACCGGACGGGCTCGCGGTCCCGCTCGGCTGCGGAGCCGGGGCGGCCTTGTCGGTGAAGAGCTGGCGGACCGTCTGCTGGATCTGCTGCTGGTCGACGGTGTTGACCGACTCCCCGTTGACCGTCTTGAACCCGGTGATCGGAAGCGTGTTGAACTCCACGTTGCCGCCCATCAGGTTCGGCGCCTGCTGGGCGAAGTCGAGGATGTCCCACTGGTTGTCGATGACGACGTCCTTCTTCACCACGTCGAGCAGCGCGCCCAGCTTGCCGAGGTCGCCGAGGACGCCCTCGCTCTTCAGCTTGTAGCCGACGGAGGCGAGGAAGGCCTGCTGGCGCTTGGTCCGGTCGAGGTCGCCGTTGGTCAGGTTGTGCCGCTGTCGGACGAACGACAGCGCCTGCGAGGCGTCCAGCGTGTTGATCCCCGCTTGGAAGTCGGCGCCGGAGCCCTGGCCCTCCATCGCCGGGTCCTTGGTCGCCTTGTTCAGGCAGACCTGGATGGGCCCGACCGCCTTGGCGATGTCGTAGAAGCCGACCAGGTTGACCTCGGCGAAGTGGTCGATCGGCACGCCGAGGAACTTCTGCACGGTGGCGAGCGTGGCCTCCCGGCCCACCTCACGGCTCTGCTGCTCGACCTGCGCCTTGGACAGGCCCTTGCCCGACAGTTTGGTCACGGCAGCCGCCTTGGCGATCCCGTAGGCCTCCTTGATCTTGTGCATCCTGCCGTCGGCGCCGTAGGTCTGGACGTAGTCGTCGCGCGGGATGGAGAGCGCCGTGACCTTTCCGCCGTCCGGCGGGATGTGCAGCACCATCAGGGTGTTGGTGTTGTAGCCGCCGACGTCGCTGCTGGAGCCGGCGTGCAGCTCGTCCTGGACGAACTGGCCCGGCAGGTCGTTGCCGTTCATGTCCTTGCGGCTGTCCAGGCCGATCAGCAGCACGTTGACGGCCTTGTCCAGCCGCGGCGGGGCCGAGTGGCGGACCGCGTCCAAGGCCTGGGAGGTGATCATGCCGTTCGTGACGTTGCGGTAGGCGGCCCAGACGCCGCCGCTGCCGCTCACCACGGCGAGCGCGAGCGTGCACGTCAGGGTGCGCGCCAGCAGCACGGAGCGGCGGGCCTGTCGGCGTCGGGACGCGGCCCGGCGCATCGCCCGGCCGCTTGGGCCGGCCGCGCGCGGCTCAGTCACGGCGGCCCTCCCGCCGGACCGCTCTCCCGCGCTCGCGCACGAGACGCACCGCCACGACCGCCAGGCCGACGATCAGCGCCGTGACCATCGCCGGGAACGCGGCCGCCGTCGAGCGGATCGCCACCGTCGCCAGGCCGGCCGAGCCGGTGGACGCACTCGCGCCGGCGAGCACGTCCACACCGGCGGTCGCCATCAGGATCAGCGGCGGGACGCCGGTGAGCACCCACCACCAGCCTTCCCGGGTCGCCCGCGCCACTGCCAGGGCGGTCCCGAGAGCGACGGCAATGATGAGCATGAACTCAGCTGCAGGAAAAGATAGTTGGATCAGGGCAGCACCGACGACCGGCCCGGATGCCGCCGCCACGGTCACCTCTCGGGCACGCCGCCTGTCCATGCCCGGCGGGCCCGGGCTCCGCACGGGTCCGCCACGGCCCGCGGGACGGGCCCGGCGGCTGCCCGCGGACCGCGTCGACCGCGCAGGTGCGGGGGGCCGTACACCCGGGCCGCCGGCGACGAACGCCGTGGGCGCCCCACCAGGAGGCGAGGGCTGCGACCGGCGGGGCACGCGGGCGACGTCGGCCGATCGCGGCCATTGAGCTGTCATGTCGTTTCTCCTCGTCGGCTCGGTTCAGCAGCGTCCGTGTGCGGTCGACGACCAGGGATCGTTGGCATGCGAACGCCGCTTGTTACGGGTGATGACGCCACGCCGGACTCCCCGGTTGCCTATGCTCCTGCACCACGGCCGGCCCGGCCGGAGAGCGGACGGGCGCCCGGGGTCCCGCTGTCCGAACGGCTGCCCCCGAGGCTCCGGACACCGACACCACCGTGGGACAGCCTGGTTGAGCAGCTTTCGCAGGCGACGGAGTCCGATCCGCTGTCCGTCCAGGAGTGTTCCGCGGTGCCGGGGCGCGCCTCGCGGCGGCCGTCAGGCCCGAAAAGTCGGCCCGATCGGGCCAGTTGATTCCACCACCGGGCCGACCGGTCGGCGGGCGGCGCATCGCGCCGCACCTGACCAGAGTGGAGACCGCCACGTTCCGTGACGGCTGGGAGGACGCCGCTCCCGCCGCGCCGCACGTGGCGATTGCCTGTCAACGACGCGGCCCTGTCGATCCGCCGGACCCGGCCCGAGCGGCGCTCGGCAGCGGTCCTGACACACGCGCGCAACCCTGCGCCAGGAAGAGGAGCCTTTGAAGACCGCGCCACGCCGACAACACCGACGACGACCGATCATCGTGCGAACGATGGCCGTCCTGACCGCAGCCCTGGCCACCGCCGCAGCCGTCGCCGCCCTCCCGGCCAACGCCGACGCGCCTGCCTTTCAGCAGTCGGCCACGGTCAAGGGCGGTCAGCTCGAATTCAGCTTCACGCCAACTCAGGCCGCCGGCTACGTGGACGTCCACTTCGTCCCGAAGGGCGGGATCGAACAGGACCTCCGGATGGACCAGGGCAACGGCTTGGCCTGGCAGAAGGACGTCCCCGCCCCGCCCGCCGGCACCCCGGTCAGCTACTGGTTCACGCACGACTACGGCCCCGGCTCCCACTACGACACCCGGCACGTCTCCCTGGGTGGCGGGACTCCCCCCAGCGGTACCGGAACCTTCCCCGCGGTGTTCCAGAACAACACCCACGGCAAGTACACCGACGACCAGATCTACCTGACGGTGCTCGGCCAGCAGACGCCGGGCAAGTGGTCGTACCTCACGCCGGACGGCACGGTGAAGCCCATCGACCACACGGAGGCGGCACAGCCGGGACACCTCACCAAGAACGGCGAGTCGTACCCCGACATGTCGTTCTCGCTCGCGCAGGCGAAGGACCGTTCGCTGACGATGCCGGAACACCTGGAGGGCGGCCGGATCTACATCTCCCTGGGCTCGCCGATGTACCTGGGCGTCGCCCCCGACGACAGCGGGTGGGCCGGTCCGGACCTGCACAGCGCCACCGATCCGAACGCCGACGTCATCTTCGACTGGTACGAGTTCACCTACCAGTACGGGAAGATCGCCTTCGGCGGCAACACCACCCAGGTCGACATGTTCGGCTTCCCGCTGAACGCGCGGCTCCAGCAGGACTCCTCGCACTACGACCAGACCTCCGGCATCAACATGAGCCGCGATCAGGTCTTCTCCCAATACCTGAGCTCCGTGGGTCCCGCCTTCAAGGGCCTGGAGAATCCGTACCGGATCGTCGCACCGCGCTCCTCCAGCGACTTCGGCGCCCAGGGCCCGGACGCCGGCTACCTCTCGAAGGTCATCGACCAGGTCTGGAACGAGTACCACCAGAAGCAGTTCACGCTCACCCGGGCGAACCAGACCTTCACGGGCCGGGTGGAGCGGGACAACAAGCTCCACTTCACCAAGGACGGCGCGGGCGAGCCGGGCGACAACGGCGACTTCGTCCTGAGCGAGCCCACCTCGCAGGACGTGCTGTCCTGCTCCGGCGCGCTGGCGTCGCCGGGCATGGACACCACCGAGCTGGAGCTCGGCGCCGAGTTCTGCGCGGCTTTCAACCGCGGTGTCGCATCAGACACTTCGAAGTGGTACGACGCCACGAAGTACTACGGGACTTCGGCACCCTCGAACGACTACTCGGCCTTCTTCCACACGATCGGCATCGATGAGCACACGTACGGGTTCCCGTACGACGACGTGAACCAGCAGAGTTCCGTCAAGATCCTGCCGAACACCGATCCGCCGAGCAGGCTGACCATCGGCATCGGCTGGTGACCGTCGGTCCCCGGCAGCGCACCGAGAGCTGACGAGGCGGCGCCGGATCCCGTGCCCGGCACGGGATCCGGCGCCGCCTCCGGCGTGCGCGGCGAGTCATCGCCCCGCGAAAGCGTTAACCTCAAGGTCAGGGCACTGCCCGACTCGTGAGAGGGATGGACATGGGCGCACTGAACGAGATGATTCGCGTCGTCCTGGCCGACGATCACCCCCTCTACCGCGAGGGCGTGCGGCGGGCACTGAGCATGAGCGGCCGGATCGAGGTGGTGGCCGAGGCCGACTCCGGTCGTGCCGCGCTGAAGGCCATCGCCGAGCACACTCCGCATGTCGCGGTCGTCGACTACCAGATGCCCGACCTCGACGGCATCGCCGTGGTCCATGCCGTCGTGCGCGACAAGCTGCCGACCCGGGTGCTGCTGCTGACGGCCTTCGAGGACAGCAGCCTGGTCTTCAAGGCGATCCAGGAGGGCGCCGCCGGCTACGTCCTCAAGGACGCCCCCCGGGGCAAGATCGTCGAGGCGGTCTCCCAGGTGGCCGGCGGAGGGACGGTGATCCCGCCCGAGCTGGCCGCGGGCCTGGCCGGAGAGATCCGGGTCCGCCTGACGGACGACACGCCGATCCTCAGCGACCGCGAGCAGGAGGTGCTGCGGATGTTCGCGGAGGGCCTGAGCATCCCGGACGTCGCGAGCAAGCTCTTCCTGGCCCCGAGCACGGTCAAGAGCCATGCCCAGCGCCTGTACGCCAAGCTGAGCGTGTCCGACCGGGCCGCGGCGGTGGCCGAAGGCATGCGCCGCGGCCTCCTGGAGTAACCGGGGACGACGGCCCGCACGCCCCGCCACGCCTCTGCTAACCCCCGACCAGCTGACCGGTCGGGGGTTTCGCCGTGCCTGCCCGGCTACCCGATCAGCCGTGTCCCGGAGCGGGCCCCCGCGGGTTTGATGGACCAAGGCGCCCAGGAGCCCGCGAGCAGCCGAACGCCGCCCGCTCGGACGCCCCGGCTGTCGCACCCGACCAACCCACCCGGAGATCGAGGACGTGACCCCTCCCACCCCCGCACCGGCCTCGCGGTCGACACCCGGCCGCTCGCGCTGGGTCTGCCTGGCCGTGCTGGTCCTGGCCATCCTGCTGGTCTCCGTGGACGGCACCGTGCTGTACCTGGCCCTGCCCTACATCAGCCGGGACCTCGGTCCCAGCGGTCCGCAGCTGCTGTGGATCGGGGACGTCTACTCGTTCGTGCTGGGCGCCCTGCTGATCGGGATGGGAGCACTGAGCGACCGGCTCGGCCGCAAACGGCTGCTGCTGGTGGGCGCCGCCGCCTTCGGCGCGGCCTCCGTACTCGCCGCCTTCGCCGGCAGCCCCGGGTGGCTGATCGCCGCCCGCGCGCTGCTGGGAGTGGCGGGTGCCACGATCATGCCGTCGACCCTGTCGCTGATCCGCACGATCTTCCCGGACGAGCGCGAACGCTCCGCGGCCATCGGCCTCTGGGGTGCGGCGGCGGCCGGCGGCGCGGCGCTCGGGCCGCTGATCGGCGGCGTCCTGCTGGAGCACTTCTGGTGGGGTTCGGTCTTCCTGCTCAACCTACCCGTCATGGTGCTGCTGCTGGTCCTGGGCGCCCTACTGCTGCCCGAGTCGCGCGATCCGGCGCCGGGGCCGTGGGACGTGCGCAGTGTGCTGCTGTCCGCCGTGGGCATCTTCGGCGCGGTCTACGCGGTGAAGGAGGGCGCCCTGCACGGCCTGGGCCGCGCCGACGTGCTGGGCGCCGCTGTGATCGGCTGCGCCGCCCTCGTGCTGTTCGCCCGCAGGCAGCGCCGGCTGCGCGTTCCGCTGCTGGACCTGGCCCTGTTCCGCGAACCGCGGTTCGCCGCCGCCGCACTGTCCGCACTGGTCGCCCTGGTGGGCTTGGCCGGCGTGGTGTTCTGCCTCTCGCAGTACCTCCAGCTGCTGCGCGGGCTCTCGCCGCTCCGGGCCTGTCTGGTCGAACTCCCGGCCTTTGCGGGCGCGGTCGCCGGAGGCCTGGCGGTGCGCGCTCTGGTGCGCCGGACGAGTGCGCGCACCGCCATGGTCGGCGGGCTCCTGCTGATGGGCGCGGGACTGGGCGCCGTGGGCTGGGCCGACTCCGGCACGGGCTACCTGCTTCTGGGTGCCGCCTTCCTGGCCGTCGGCGTGGCCGAGGGCCTCGTCTACACGCTGGCGACCGAGCTGGTGCTGACGTACTCGCCGAAGGAGAAGGCCGGAGCGGCCGCCGCGGTCACCGAGAGCGCCTACGAGCTGGGCACGGGCCTCGGGGTGGCACTGATCGGATCGGTCCTCACCGCCGTGTACCAGGCCCGGCTGGACGTCCCCGCCGGCCTGGGCGCGGCCCTGACCGAAACCGCGCACGAGTCGCTGGGCGGAGCGGTACACGCGGCCGACCTGGCGCCGGACCTGGGCGCGACGCTGGTGACCGGCGCGCGCGACGCCTTCCTGCACGGGATGAACCTGGCCGCCTGGCTGGCCGCAGGCCTGCTGCTGGTCACGGCCTGGGGCGTCTGGCACCTGATGGGACGACGCCCCCACGAGAAGGGAACCACGCCATGACGTTCACGTTGGAGCACTATTTCACCGAGGCGGATCATTACTACCGGTTCGACGAGTTCCAAGAAATAGTCGCTGCGACCTGCCGGGCAGGCCTGCGGCCGCCGCCCTTCGGCTGGAGCTGGGCCGACTGGTACGACAACCTGCCCGAGGAGGTGCGCCAGGCGCCGGAGTTCGTCCCCTTCGTCAACGTTCTGCTCCGCAACTGCGACCTCCAACTCGTGGCCCCCGAACAGGACTTCCACCAAGCCGTGTACGTCGAGTGGACGGTCGCCGAGGAGCAGCTCAAGTCGGTGATGCGGTTCGAGGAGGCCGTGGCCCTGCTGGCACGCCTCGCACCCTGGTTCGCCGCTCCTGCCGACACGGCGGAGTGGGACGGCTGGGCGGCGGCGGTGCTCGCCAGCGACGCCCGCTGGCAGGAGCTGCTCGACCACGTCGCCCTCTTCCGCGGCGGACTCCAGCCCGAGGAGCAGTTCACCGGACTGCTGGGCGATGCGTGGCACGCCGCCCGGGCGGCGTACGGCAGTGCCGGAATATCACGGCAGACCGTTGACAGCCACCAGGCCGAGCAACCCGCCGCACCGACGACCGACGGCCGACGGACCCCCGCGGGCCCGATCCGGGAGGAGCCCGTCGCGGCATCGACGGCGCGCCGCAGGGACACCGTGCCCGCCGCAGTCGAGGAGAAGCCCGCGGCGCAGCAGCTGTCCGACGCGGCGATCGCGACGCGACGCCCAGAGATCGACGCGGCGTGGAAGCGCCTGGGCGACGGCCAGGGGACGGAGCAGGACCTGCGGCTGCTGATCGACTGCGGCCTGACACTGACCCACCCCTGAGCGGCCCGGCCGCGCCGGCCGGGTACGCACAACCACACTGCCCCGCGGAAGGAACAACGATGCAGCAGCCGACACTGGAGCCCATCCCCCTCTGGCTCGACCGGGCGCCGTGCGAGCGCTACGTCCACACGACGTACGCCGAGTTCCTCGAGTCGGATCCGAAGACCGCTCTCCCAAGTCGTGCCGACACCGGCGGTGCCGAATTCACGGTCGTACTGGCCATAGCCCTCACCCTCGGCTCAGCGTCGACCACGCAGTGGCACGACCGGCGCAAAGCCGTCCTCATGCCGGTGGACCAGCTCGACAAGTACGTCGCCGCCGGGAAGCCCGACGTGCCGCTGCCCACCGTGGAGGCGCTCGCCGCGGTCGTCAAGCGCGAACTGGGTATCCAGGAGGAGTGGCACCGGTACTTTCGCAGCCATCCCGGTATCGTCGCCACGGACTGGCCCGAAGCCAGCCCGCGCCGGCAGTTCTGGGAGGCCTGGAGCCGGCGCCAGAGGAGCTGCGACGACGCCTATCGGGCCGTCGTCAAGGGCCTCACCAATCGCGACTCGCCGTCGGCGGCGTCCAGCACGGCCGACAGCTCGCCACCTGGCAATGCGGCCGCGCTGAGCGGGTCCGGCATGGTGATCGACCTGTCCAGCACGACGGTCATGAATGGGTTGGAGATCCGTGCCTTCTCGGCGGTGCGTGCCTGGACTCCGAGGTACCAGCAAGTGGCAGCCCGCCCCGGGCACGAGATCATCCATGACGGCACCGAGCAGAAGTACCGGTTCACCATCTCGATCACCGCGATCGCGGGCCTGACCCGGCTGGAGGATTTGGCACCCTGCCCGGTATCCCGACTGGATCTCAAGGGTGCCCTGCTCTGGGAGGGGGAGCACGTGCGGGATCCCAAGTGGTCGGCGCCGACCGAAGCGGTCGAGAGCGGCGCCGCGGAGGCGGACACCAAAGCGTCGAAGCCAGAGCCCGTGCAGCCGGTGCAGCCGGTGCAGCCCGCGAAACGGAAGTCACTGAAGCAGCGCTTCAAAGAGCAGTGGGCAGGGAGTCATACTCCAGGCTTCGCAGCGAACAACATCCGGGTGCAGGTCAGCGAGGTCCGCGCCGGCCTCGACGAAGCCGTTCGAGTCTTCTTCGTCTTCCACGCCCCGCGCAAGAACACGCCGGAAGTCTGCGCAGTCACCGCGCACATCAGACTTGGCGGCAACAAGCAACTCGAGCTCCAGCCGCTTCTCCGGGAGGCGAAGTTCCTGCTGGAGGTGGCGGACTGCGGAACCGCCGCGACGGTCCGCCGCGAGGGTTCGACCTCTCTGGTGCTCACGGAGGGCTGACCGCCGCGGTCAGGCCTCCACGTCCGGAGCGCTGAGGCTGACGCCCACCCGGCGGACACTGCCCAGGTACCGCGGCTGCGCCGCCGTCTCCCCCAACTGCCTGCGCAGCCAGCACAGATGCACGTCGATGGTCTTGTTCGTGGTGTAGGCGTTCTCCCACACCCGCTCCCGCAGTTCCGCCTTGCTGACCACCCGGCCGGCGTTGGCGGCGAGATGGGCGAGCAGGCGGAACTCCATCGGGCGCAGGTCCAGCACCCGGTCGCCCAGTGTGGCCGTGTGGGCCTGGACGTCGATGACCAGTCCGCCGACCGTCATCACCTCCGGCGGCTCCTCGGCCCCGCAGCGCCGCATGAGCGCGGTCAGCCGGGCATCCACCAGGTTGACCGAGAACGGCTTCTCCAGCGAATCGTCGGCACCGGCGCGAAGCGCCTGGACGGCGAGGCTTTCGTCGGCGCGCGCCACCGCCGCCACGATGGGGAGTCGGACCACCGATCGCAGGATCCTCAGCACCTTCAGACCGCTCATGTCCGGCAGGTCCAGGGCGAGGATCACCACGTCGGGGGCATCCTCGATGACCCGTGACATCCCGTCCTGCCCCGACTCGGCGGCGGAGACGCGGTATCTCAACTGCTGCAGCGCACCCTGGAGGCCGGCGCGGGTGCCGGCGTCGGGCTCGACGATCAAGACGTGGGTCATGCGACCGGTAGCTCCTGTGTCCACACGGCACACGACAACCTGCAGGGATGCCCGGCCCGGACGGCCGACCGCTGCCACCATGCTGCCCCGCCGTTCGCGGCGCCGAGGTCGTCCGATCGGCCGCCGCCGCGGACGAACCCGGGCAGCCTCCGGCCACCGGTGCGCGGGCCCGCGCGTCCTCGGCCGGGCGGCAGAGCACCGCTGGATCCACCGATCGGATGAGCGGGCAGCGGCGGGCTCGCAACCAGGCTGGAACCGTGGCCACCCACCCCGAACCGGCTCCCGGGTGTCCGGAGAGCGAGGAGTTCCGCCGATGAGCACGGCATCACAGACGCGGTACGCATTTTCCGGCGCGGACGAGGTGGACGACCAGCTCGACGCGTTGGAGACCATGCTCGATCCGGGGACCCTCCAGTGCCTCGACCGGCTGGACCTACCGGCCGGCGCCCGGTGCTGGGAGGTCGGAGCCGGCGGGGGCTCGATCGCCCGTCACCTGCTCGAACTCGCCGGCCCCGGCGGACGGGTCGTCGCCACAGATCTCGACACCTCCCGGATCGCGGCACCCGGCGCACGGATCCTCCGGCACGACGTCCGCTCGGACCCCGCTCCTGACGGCGGCCCCTTCGACGTGATCCACGCCCGGTGGGTGCTCATGCACCTGCCCGAGCGCCGCGAGGTGCTCGCCGGGCTGGTCGACGCGCTGGCCCCGGGCGGATGGCTGGTCATCGAGGAGAGCACGGTGGAGCCGGACGGGCTCCCCGTGCTGACCAGTTCAGCCCCGGCCGACGCCGCGCTCTTCCGACGGTTCAGCGGCGCCGTCGTGCAGATCCTCGCCGATGCCGGAGCCGACCCCCGGTGGGGCGCCCGCGGCCTGTACGCCGCGATGGCCCGGCTGCGGCTGGAGGACGTGCACAGCGTCCACCGCACGGACAGTTGGACGGGCGGCGGACCGGGCAGCCGTCTGCACGACATCCACACCCGCCAGCTCCGCGACCCCCTGCGGGCCCGGGGGTTCACCGACGGCGACCTCGCCCACGTGCGGAAGCTCGCCGCCGACCCGGGCTTCAGCGCGCTGTGGTACCCACTCGTGTCCACCTGCGGACGCAAGGCACTCAGCGCGTGATCCGCCCGCGGAAGCTTCGGACAGGCGACCCGGGCGAGGGCATCGCGCCGCGCGGCGGCGAGCGCCGCGGCCACCTCCGGCGAGTCGAGCTCGTCGGAGACGTTGCCCGCACCGGCCCCGGCGAGCAGCGAGGCCACCGTCAGCACGACGCCCGGCCGGGCGGCCTCGCCCAGCCGCAGCACGCTCGCCGCGGCCCCCGGCAGCGGGCTGCGGGCCAGCTGCGGCGCCCCCGCGTGCCCACCGCGCCCGCGCACCACCACCCGCGGGGTCCGGCTGCGGCCCGAGCATGCCTACCGAGCGACGGCCACACACCTCACCTGGGAAAACGTGACCCTACCTTCGATGTGGGAAGCGCTTCTAAGCGCTGAAGGACGCAGTGCTGCCACGGTACTTCGCCTGGAGCGGAAAGGGTGTGCCATGGGCGGGGACCACCAGTGTTGCCGTCGACCCGTCACCCGTGTCCACGGTCAGGGCGATGGCTGGCTCGCCGTTCAGCGTTGCCGGTGCGCTGCTCTTCGCCTGGCCCGACTTTGGAGATCTCCTGGTAGAGCTCGACCTCCGCGTCACAGAGAGCAGTGACCTGCCGCCCCACCTCGCTCCACAGCCCGGTGTGCACCAGGATCATCAGGCCATCGACAGTTGATGCCGCATCAATATCTGCTGATATCTGCTGTCGGAACCGGTTTTGGCTGGCCCTGAGATCACGGGTGGGCGTCGGCCGCAGGACTGACAGGACGTCCGAGGCCGCTCGGTCGGGTCGGCCCGCACAGTGGTGACGCCGCCGGTCCGTTGGCGCAGCCGCCGGGAAATGTGGGCACCAAGTGTTCAACTGGGAGTCATTCGATAGTCGAATGCGTAGTGCAATATCACATAGCAATAGCACTCCGGACGACCCGATCGCCGCCCGACAAGGGAGACATCCGATGATCCGACTTACCCTGCTCGCGCTCGGTACGGCAGGCGTGGCACTGCTCGGCACCACCCCGGCGAGCGCCGACACGCTGCCCCCGCCGAGCGGTGGCACCACCGTGACCTGCGGTACGTCCGCTCTCCAGTCGGGCCTGCTCACCCAGGTCTGCGCCGAGCGGACCGGCACTTTTGTACAGCTCTACGGTCAGATCAGCCTGGCCGGCCCGCCCTCGCCGCCCTCCCCGGGCAGCCCGGCCCCGCTGCCGCCGCAGTTGCAGGCCACCCTGACGGGCTCGGTGGTCAGCGGCTACTCCCTCGGGACGGTCCAGCAGTACGTGCTGTTCGCCAACCAGACGGTCCAGGTCCGCGGGGTGAATGCCACCATCGCCTGCGGCTCGACGGTCCACGCGTCATTCTCGGTCACCGCCTATCCGTGGCCGCCGGCGCCGGTCACACTCGACCTGCCCACCGAGTGCTGACCCACCCCTGGCAGCTCTGCCACGGGTAACCCGCCCGCGGAAGGCGGCCGCCGCCACGACGCGCGCATCGACGACCGGTGCGTCGACGACCGGTGCAAGGCGTACATCCGCGGGCGGCACACCGCCGCCAGGACACCGTCACCCTGATCCTCACCCGCGCCCGCCTGGCCCCCGCAGCCCTGGTCGGGCTCAGCGACCAGGGTCCGGGCCGGGCCGGGCGGGGCCTGCGAACGCCTCGACGAACACGCGGCACGGTCCATGCCGCTCGACGGCCCCGCGCCGCTTGGGTCCCGGGACGCCCTCGCAGACGGCCCGCTGAGCACCGGCCGGTCTGCAGGTACGGCCGGCGGGCTCGGGCTCACGCCGACCGGGCTTCCCACCCCGGATGAGCGGCAGCCGCGAACGAGTACTCGGCACAGCAGCCCAGGCACACACACGGGCGGATGCGCCGCAGACCGCTATCGCGCATCGTGGATGGGTACGACGCGCACGGACAGCGAGGGCCCGTGCCCCGCGGGACCCTCTCGGTCACCAGGACACCTCGTCCCGCCCCTGGGCGCCTCGGCCTGCGCGGGCCACCGCGCCCGCAGACCGAAGGAGTCGCAGCATGACCACCAGGAAGATCCATCGCCCCGTCCTGGCCTTGGCCGTCGCCGCCCTCGCTGCCCCGGCTGTGACGGTGGCGGCGCCGGTGAGCGCTAATGCCGCCGCCGGGCCCGCCGTCGTGTCGGCCGCATCGACGGCCCCGCCGACCAGCTTCGTCGACCTGCCGACCAGCCCGCTGCCGACCGACCGTGCGCCGCACGAGGTCTCCTTCCAGTACCGCAACGACTCGGCCGGCGACCAGATCATCGCACCGCAGGTCCTGATCGAGGGCCCGGTCAACGGCCCGTTCCTCGATCCGAGGGCGATCAGCCTCCGGGTGGAGAACGCCGACGGCAGCTGGCAGACCCTGCCGCTCGGCGTGCAGACCGGAACCCTCTTCACCGACCTGATCCCGGCGAAGCACGTACTGCACAGCCACCACACCCTCACCGAGCACTACCGCTTGACCCTCCTCAAGCCGTCCCCGGGTACCGTCGCCCCACGGATCGCGCTCTACAGATAGCCGACCGCCGACAGCGGCCTGACGGCGGTCGCGGGTGCCCACCCCCTCGAATCGAGACGGGCAAACGCGAGAGCGGTGGGCAGGGGCAGTCGCAGGGGGCGGTGTCGTGGGTGCCGCCCTGATCACACGGTTGCTGCCCCTGGTGCCCGGTCACGGTCTGCCCCGCCGGTCCGTCAGGTCGTCGCCGATCCGGCGCGCGGTGTGCGGTTCTGCCCCTGCGCGAGGCTGCTGGTCCAGGCGGGGAGAGTGGTTGCCGGGAGGGCGGTCGGGTTGACGCGGGCCTGGTCGGCGAGGAGGTCGGCGAAGGCGGCGCTGAGGGGGTCGGGGCGGGTGCGGGTGTAGGCCGTGAGGGTGCGGCGGATCGCGGGGTCCGGGCGGAGCACGACGCCGTCGAAGTGGAGCGGGACGATGTTGGCCGGCACCAGGGCCGGGCCGAGCCCGGCCGCGGCGAGCAGGGGCACGGCCGAGGTCTGTTCGGCGCGGATCGCCACCTTGGGGTGGAAGCCCGCCTGGGCGCAGACGCGGTCGAGCAGGTCGGCCAGGCCGTTGTCGGGGGCGTAGTGGACCCAGGTGCGGTCGGCGAGGTCGGTGAGCGCGATGGTGGCGCCAGGGCTGACGGCCAGCGGGTCGTCGGCGGGCAGGATGATCGCGAACTCCTCGACGCCGAGCTCGCGGATCGGCCCCTGCCAGGCGGTGGGCGTGGGACCGACGGCGAGGTCGGCGCGGCCGGCGACCATGGCGGCCTGGAGCCGGTCGGCGTGCGCGTACTCGCGCAGCCGGATCCGTACGCCGGGGTGACGGCGGCGCCAGATGCGCAGAACGGACGGCAGGATGCCCAGGCTGACCGAGTACACGGCGGCGACCTCCAGCTCACCCTCCTCCAGGCCGGCCGCGTGCCGAGCCACCGTGTGCAGGCGCTCGGCCTCGGCCAGTGCGGCGCGGGCGTGCGGCAGCACCGCCCGGCCCACCGGGGTGAGCCGCACGGAGCGCGGCAGCCGTTCGAGGAGCGGGCTGCCGACTGTTCTCTCCAGAGCCCGGATCTGGTGGGAGAGCGCGGGCTGGGTGACGTGCAGGTGCTCGGCCGCGCGGGTGAAGGAGCCGGTGTCGACCACGGTGACCAGGTATTCGAGCTGCCGGAGCGTCGGGATTGCCATGAGCAGATTTTATCGCTGCGGTAGAGAGCAAGCCTTGGACTCATCATCGGGACCCGGGAGAGGGTCGTGGTGCGGCCGCCGCGGAGATGCAGTGGCGGCCGATTCCCGATTCCCGATTCCCCCAAGGAGTTTCCCGTGTCCATTGGCACCCCCCTCTCGGGACAGCGCGTTGTCGTCGTAGGCGCGGGCTCGCGCACCGGGCGAGCGATTGCCCGGGCCGCCTCGTCGGCCGGTGCCCGCGTCGTGCTGGCCGGTCCGGATCCGCGCAAGCTGGAGTGGACGGCCGGTGAGCTCTCCGGCCCGTCCGAGGTGCTCACGCTCGACCTCGCCGACGAGCGGTCGATCGCGGACTTCGCCGCCGCGGTCGGCCGGTTCGACCACCTGGTCTCCACCGCCGCGATGCCGGCCAACGGCCCGCTGCGGGACCTCGAACTCGCCGACGTACAGCGGGCGTTCTCGGCCAAGGTGATCGGACCGCTGCTGCTGGCCAAGCACCTGGCCGGCCAGGTGTCCGAGAGCGGATCGTTCACCTTCTTCTCCGGTGTGGCCGCCTGGCGTCCGGCCCCCGCACGTACGGTCATGGCCACCACCAACGGCGCACTGGCCTTCCTGGTGCAGGCGCTGGCGGTGGAGATCGCCCCGGTCCGGGTCAACGCCGTCTCCCCCGGCATCGTCGACACCGGTTCCTGGGACGGCCTGGGCACCGACAAGGAGACGTTCCTGCGCGGTGTGGCCGAGCGCAACCCGGCCCGCCGCGTGGGCAGTCCGCGGGACCTGGTGAAGGCCGTGTTCTACGCCATCGACAACTCGTACGTCACCGGCACCGTGCTCCACGTCGACGGCGGCGGCCGCCTCGCCTGACGTCCAGCCCGCCGGGCCGGCGCACAGGTCGGCCCGGCATCCGGGGCGGCGATCCTTCACTCCCTCCGCAAGGTTAGGCGACTGCCCAACCACCTCGGCGAACCCGAGGACGCCACCCGGGCGACCGCCCGTCCGCGCGCGCCCATCACGGGCCAACTCACCGGCGCAGCCCCAGCCAACGGCGCGGTGCGCCCCATCCTGACGGCCCACCACCAGTTCCTCCGGCCGGTCGCAAGGACCGGCCGGCCACCCCGGCACGCCCGAAACCGCAAGCGTGACCGGCCGATTCGAGGAGTTGCCCTCATGCGTTCGCGAACCCTGATCCGTACCGCCGCCCTCGCCGCCGTGGTGGCGAGCCTGGCGGGTGGCACCGCCGCTGCCGCCTTCGCCCACGACAACGACCGCCACCAGTCCCCGCACACCTGGCCGCGGCGCCTGGTCGACCGCTCCCCCGCACTGGTCCAGCCGACCTCGCTCACCGTCGACCGCTCGATCGGCCAGCAGCGCGCGGCCCAGGAGGTCCACCTGGCTCAGCAGCTCTACACCTTCTGGAACACCGGGCAGCAGACGTACCTGGACGCCGCGATCAGCCCACAGTTCAAGGACGACACCCTGCCCGCAGGCCGCCCGCAGGGCCCCACCGGTCCGGTCCTCGCCTCGAAGAACTTCCGCACCGCCGTGCCCGACCTGACCTGCGAGCTGTCCGACCTGCTAGTCACCGGCGACAAGATCACCGCCCGGCTGGTCTTCCGCGGCCACTTCACCGGCACCTTCAACGGCGTCCGAGGCAACGGCCAGAACGTCGACTTCAACGCCATCGACATCCAGCACGTCGGCACCGACAAGATCATCGAGGACTGGCACATCGAGGACAACCAAACGCTGCTGACCCAGTTGGGCGTCAACGGCTGAGCACCGGACCATCACCGCGTCCACCGGCGGCCGCCTGCCTGCCTGCCTGCCTGGGCTCCCAGCGATCGGCGGGCTCCCTCTCCCAGCCCGTGGGCGGAGGCCACGGCACGCCCCGAGCCGCGATCTGCACCGGCGTCCAGTCGCCTACGGGCGGGAGCGGCAATCCGGGGGGAGCTGAGCCGGGAAGTACGTCCTCCCGCAACGACGGGTCGTCGGTCAACTGTCCCCGACGATTACCTGCTGACCGTCCACCGGGCCGGCGGCCCGGCCTTGTTCGACCGCGAGATCTCCTGCCCGGACCAGTGACGGCAAGCTGACAACCCATCAAGCGGCGCCGACTGTTGCACATGGGCATTCGCCGACACAGTTCAGCGCTGGTCAGTGCGCGGTGTGCTCTCGCCGCCGACCGTTCCACTCGACACCGGCGTCCGGTTCATCATCGGCCGCACCCCGATGACGGACGACGTCGCCGGCCCGTCCAAGGCAAGAAGGCTGCGACGAGGCGTCGGATCTCGTTACAGGTCAGCGGGCCGAGTAGGGCCGCCGCGACGGTCGTGGGCGGGGGACACCAGCCGGCTCACCCGCCCGGTGTCAGGGCGGGCGCCTTCAGGTTGCGGACGGCCGCCACCAGCGGCGCCAGCTCGGCCCGCTGCTCGGCGGCGGCGAGGGCCTCGTGCAGGGCCGCGTCGTTGACCGGCCGGGCCCGCTCCAGCAGGGCCAGCCCGGCCGGGGTGACGTCGGTGTAGATGCCGCGCCGGTCGGTCGCGCAGAGGTAGCGGGTCAGCAGGCCGCGCTCCTCCAGCCGGGTCACCAGGCGGGTGGTGGCGCTCTGGCTGAGCACCACGGCATCGGACAGCTCGTGCATCCGGAAGTGGCCGCCCTCGCCCTCGTGCTGCGCACTGAGCACGTCGAGCACCGAGAACTCCCGCACGCTCAGCTCGTGCGCCGCCTGCAGGGCCCGCTCGACGTGCGTCTCGATCCGGCCGTGCAGGGCGGACAGGGCGCACCAGCCCTGGGCGAGGCCGGGCTGCGGCCGGGTCATGGGAACTCCCTTCGGAGGCATACCCCCCAGCATAGTCCAGAAGCGCAATAGACCGCGTATGCAATATGCCGCGCTTGCAACTACCCGCGTCTGCAATTAATGTCGAAGCGATCCCCCTCCCCACCCACCGAGAGGCTCCCCGCCATGCCACTCGCCCTCCTGGCGCTCACCATCGGCGCCTTCAGCATCGGCACCACCGAATTCGTGATCATGGGGTTGCTGCCCGACATCGCCGTGTCCTACGGCGTCTCCATTCCCACAGCCGGTCTGCTCACCACCGGCTACGCCCTCGGCGTGGTGGTCGGCGCCCCGCTGCTCGCCGTGATCGGCAGCCGGATCAGCCGCAAGCGGATGCTGATGGCGCTGATGGGCCTGTTCGTGGCCGGAAACCTGGTCTCCGCGCTCGCCCCCACCTTCGCCCTGATGCTCACCGGCCGGGTGATCGCCTCGCTCGCCCACGGCGCCTTCTTCGGCATCGGCTCGATCGTCGCCGCGCGCCTGGTCGCTCCCCAGAAGCAGGCCGGCGCGATCGCCACGATGTTCACCGGCCTGACCGTGGCCAACGTGGTCGGCGTCCCGCTCGGCACGATGATCGGCCAGCAGACCGGTTGGCGGATCACCTTCGCACTGATCGCCGGGCTCGGCGTGCTCGGCCTGCTCGGCGTCGCCGCCCTCATCCCCCAGGACGAGCCGCCGCGCCGCGGCGAGGCCCGGATCCGCCGCGAGCTGGCCGCCTTCCGCAACGTCCAGGTGATCCTGTCGATGGCGATGACCGTGCTCGGCTTCGGCGGCGTCTTCGCCGCGATCACCTACATCACCCCGATGATGACCGAGGCCGCCGGCTACGCGGACGGATCCGTGACCTGGCTGCTGGTGCTGCTCGGCCTCGGCATGGTGGCCGGCAACCTGGTCGGCGGCCGCTACGCCGACCGGCGGCTGATGCGGATGCTGTTCGTCGCGCTCGGCTCGCTGGCCGTGGTGCTCGCCCTGTTCGCCTTCACCGCGCACAGCAAGCCGCTCGCCGCCGTCACCATCCCGCTGATCGGCGCTTTCGGCTTCGCCACCGTGCCGCCGCTGCAGAAGCGCGTACTGGACCAGACAGCGGACGCCCCCACCCTCGCCTCGGCCGTCAACATCGGTGCCTTCAACCTCGGCAACGCGCTGGCCGCCTGGCTCGGCGGGCTGGTGCTCACCGCCGGCTTCGGCGCCACCGCCCCCAACTGGGTCGGCGCCCTGCTGGCAGCCTCCGCCCTGGTGATCGCGGTGGTCGCGGTCACCCTGGAGCGCCGCGGCCGGGCGCGCGGTACGGCGCCGGCGCAACCGCGCCCCGAACCGGCCCCGGTCGGCTGAGCACGCCCCCGCGCCACCGCCCGACCCGGCCCCGCCCGGCCCGCCGCAGCTCGTCTACAGCGGGCCGGGCGGTGGCGCGGGTTCAGCGTCCGACGCCGACGAGCCAGCCCCGCCGGCATTCAGCGACTGGCTGTGAACGGTCAACATGCCCGGCTGCCGTCCGGAACCCGGTCCTCGAGGGCGCGCGGATCTATCAGCGCATCATTCCTGGCTGGCCCTGCTCATTCGTGGCCGTGCTGGAGCCGGGGGCCAGGTCCTGGACCGCGATCCCCGGCTCGGTCCGACGGACGACGCGACCGCGGTCACGGTCGCTCAGCTGCGATGAGGCCGGGTGCAGAGCAGATCGCGCAGCGCCGCGCGGATCGAAAGTCCCGCGAGAACGACGGAGTCATGCGGACACCGTGACCACGTGCTTGCCCGCGACGCCACCGCGCTCGAACGCCTCGTGCGCCGCGACGATGTCCGCGAGCGGGTACACGCTGTCGACCACCGGACGCAGCGCACCCGAGGTGACGTGGTCGGCCACGTCGCCCAGCAGGGCGCTGCCGGGGTTGGCGCTGAAGGTGCGGATGCGGCGGGAGCCGTGCACGCTCGACGCGGCGATCGCGGCCAGGGCGGACAGGGACAGCCCGACGGTGACCATCCGGCCGCCCTTGGCCAACCGGTCCCGGTAGCGGGGCATTTCCGCGCCGACGGTGTCGACGATGACGTCGAACGGGCCGATCCGGTCCGAGGTGGTGGAGCGGTAGTCGAGGACCTCGTCGGCACCGAGTCCGGTGAGAAGTTCTGCATGGCGGTCGCGGGCCAGCGCGGTGACATGGCCGCCCATCGCGTGTGCCAGTTGCACGGCGGCGGTGCCGACTCCGCCGGCCGCGCCCCGCACCAGGACCCGTTCCCCGCCCGCGAGTTGCACGCTGTCACGAAGCGCGATCAGCGCCGTGGCGCCCGCCACGACCAGCGAGGCCGCGCCGACCGACGACAGGCCCACCGGAGCATGCGAGATACGGTTCGCTGCCACCGTGACGTACTCGGCCGCCCCCGCGGTGACGTGCCTCCGCCGGGGGTGCACCATGCCCCACACCCGGTCCCCGGCCCGGTAGCCCTGGACGTCGGGCCCGGTCTCGACGACGGTGCCCGCGAAGTCCAGCCCCGTACCGATCGGGAACCGACGTCCCGAGACCATCTTCAACTCCCCCGAGCGGAAGATCACATCGTGGCCGTTCACGCTGGTCGCCTCGACCGACACCAGCACCTCGCCCGCACCGGGAGCGGGACGGTCGACCTCGTTGACGCGCAGGACGTCCGCCGCACCGTAACTCATGATCTGAACGGCCTTCATGTCGCTGTCCTTCCGTGACCGCTGTGGTGCCTCCGATGCTGGACCCCGGACGCGACATCACGGTCGTTCCGCTCTTCCTAGGTCTGGCAGACCCACCCTCGCCGGCCCCGCCCGCGTCATACTGCTGCGGTGACCTACGACCTGCTCACCCTGAGGGAAGCCCCCCGGCGCGAACTCGCGGAGTTTCTGCGCACCCGCCGAACCCGGCTACGGCCCCAGGACGTCGGCCTGGAACCGGGCCCGCGGCGGCGGGTCGCCGGGCTGCGGCGCGAGGAACTGGCCCTGCTGGCCGGGGTGAGCTCGGACTACTACCAGCGCATGGAACAGGGACGCGACGTACGCCCCTCCGACCATGTCCTGGACGCCCTCGCGCGCGCCCTGAACTTCTCCGCCGAGGAGACCCGGCACCTGCACAGCCTCGCCGCCGCCGCGCGAACCCCGGCCCGTCCACCACGTTCGTCCATACCGGAGGAGGTACCCGACACCACGCAGCGGCTGCTGCGCACCATGAGCACACCCGCCCTGGTCGTCGGCCGGTTCCTGGACGTGCTGGCCTGGAGTCCGCTCGTCGGCGCCCTGCTGGGCGAGTTCACCCAGCTGCCCCAGGCGCAGCGGAACCTGCTGTCCCTGTTCCTGCACCCCGAGGCCGACAAGAGCTGCCCTGAACGAGCGGCCACGGTCGCGGAACTGACCGGGATGCTGCGCACCCAGGTCGCCGCCGACCCCGGACACCCGCGCGCCGTCGAGCTGGTGGGGGAACTCGCAGTCCACAGCGACGAGTTCGCCGCCCTCTGGGCCCGCCACGACGTCGAGGAACCGACCCGCGGCCAGATGCGCGTCCACCACCCCCTGGTCGGCGAACTCAACCTGGACTGGGACGCCTACCCCATGCCCGGCACCCCCGGCCCCATGCTCATCGTCTGCACCACCGCCGAGGGCAGCCCGGACGCCGAACGACTCCAACTCCTCGCCGGTCTGCTCGACGTCGGCTGACCCCATTACCGACAGCTGGGTGTTCACGAGTGTTCGCGGATACCCAGGAGGGACTGTGCCAGAGCTACAACCAGACACTGGCTCCGCCCCGGCAGGAAGAGGGCCTGAGCGCTGCCGGTCAGGGACGCGGTCGGAGCTGGATCCAAACCACCGGGCTCGGCCGACCCGACCGTATCGTCAACATCAGAGGCGGAGCTACCGGCTGAACCCGGCGGCCTCGCCACACTCACCAGCTACGGCTCGGCTGTTCCGTCCGTGCGGAAGAGTGCCAGGTCGGCGCCGAACGCGACGACGAGGCCGTCAGGGCACAGCCAGACATCCTCCACGGGATCGGTCACCACGAACTGGGTAGCCTCGCTCGTGTCGCTGGCGAGATCCCAGAGATACGTGACCCCGTTTCCGCGGCGGCCGTCGGTCGCCACCACCAGCTGGGGACGGCCCGGCGGCAGTTCTCCGACCAGCCACCTCATGGGTTCCCCGGGCAACGACAGCGACTTGACGAATTCGAGGTCCAGGACGTCCCAGACTCCCGCTCTGCCGTCCTTGTCGAGCGTGACGAGGCGCATTCTGCCGTCCACTTCGGCGTAGTTGAGGGACAGCCAGGAGTTGGCGGGGTGCTCGTGAAGCGAGTGGAGATCCAGGACGGCCAGCAGTTCGCCCGACTCCGCGTTCCAGGTCCGCACGCTCAAGTCCGAACCGAGGGTCAGCACGAGGTGCGTCTCCTCGATGGTGAGGACGTGGATGAGGCACGGCTCGACATCTCCGGGATGCGTCAACGTCGTACGGAATCCGTTGTCGGCGATGTCCCAGATGCGGACCTCTCTTCCTCCCTGGACCGTGACGGCCACGATCCTGTCCCCCATTTCCGCCAGCAACCCTTGTGCCTTCTCACGAAGGTCCGGCTCCAGGAGAGCCCCTTCCTCCGCTCCGGTGACCGTGTTCCAGACGTGCCACCACCGCTCCTCGCCCTGGGGCGTGGTGGTGAGCAGGAAGGTGCGCGAACCGAAGCTTCCGATCGCGACCACCGTCCGGCCGGCATCGGCCGGAGTGTGCTTCAGAGAGCGCCAACTGTTCCGGCCGAGATCCCAGACGGTGACGTGCCCGTCGGCGCCGTCCCCGGTGGGGACCGCGCTGATGACGAGGTGGTCGCGGTCGTCGGCGAGGGCCATGGCGATGTTGACCGGCCCAGCTGCCGTATGGACCCGCTCGGTGCCGTCGACGAAGTTCCACACCTGGATCGACGCGTGGTCCGGTGCATGGGCGGCCGCATGCGTGGAGCCGATGTACACGGTCGGTTTGTCGTCCCGCTCCGACCTCCAGGAGTCCTGAGCGTCAAACGATCTTCCGGCGCGGCCGGTGGCCAGATCGATCAGCGACATCGATCTCTCGCGGATGACCAGGGCGGATCGCCTGCCCCCGGCCTCCACGACGCCCAGACCCTCCACCCTGCCCTTCTCGAACAGCATCTCCTGCAGCTGTGTGGGGGCGGAAAGGTCCCACACCCGCACCACTCCGTCGCCCGCGGTCGTGACGATCACCGGCCGGTCCTCGACCTCCGCCACCGTGGCGGTGTCCTTGGAGTAGTTTCCCCTGGTCACACCGTCGCCATGGGAGAAGGCGTGCCGCAGAGTTCCGGTGGCCACGTTCCAGACCTGGACGACGCCGAAACACAGGAAAGCAACATGCAGGTCGTCCTCGATGACGGCGGTGCCCGCGATTTCCACCCACACATCGGGGACGAGGGCCACGGGGAAGGCGGCGACGGGCGCTCCGTCGGCCACGTTCCAGATTCTGACGCGATCCGGCTGCACCGTGATCAGGCAGAGACGGTCGTCGATCTCCTGGAAACGGGCCGTCAGCGGGAACGCGCCGTCGTCGCCCGCGCAGGAGAACTCCGCCGGCGCAGGTCCACTGCCCAAGTTCCAGCCGGTGACCGTGCCTGACCTGTCCAGCATGAACAGACAGGGCCCGCCTTCGGATCCGTCGGTGACGGCCATGACGTAACCGTCGTGGTGATGGGGAACATCCACGACCAGTGAGTTCTCACCGACGTCCCAGATCCGCAGGCGGGTCTCCTCCTTGAGGAACAGGAAGGGCTTGCCGTCTCCGGCGACGAGCCAGCTGAAGCGTTCACGGTTGAACCTGGTCGGCGCGGTGTCGACGCTCAGACCCGCCGCCCCCGTGGCAAGGTCCCAGACCGTGAGACGGTCCTTCTCCCCGACGAGGAGCAGGGGTACGCCGCCGCCAGTCATCAGGAACCCGACCGGATCGGGAATACGGTCGCCGTCCGGGCGTACGGGGAGCTCCAGATGCTCGTGGCCGCAGTCCATGTCCCATACCTGCACACCACCGTCCCGCGTCGTGATCGCGAAGAGATGGCCGTCGCTGACGAAGACCTTGGACACTCGGCTTGCGTAGGAGTCGAGGGAAACCGAGATGGTAAGGGTAGTTCCCTGTTCATCGGACGCCGGTTCAGGGCGCGGTTCGGGGCGCGGTTCGGGAGTCGAGAAGCTCATGGTGCCGTCGGTCAGGTTCCACGCCCGGATGACGTCCTGTTCGTCCTGGGTGATCGCGTGCGCGTGCCCGCGGAACCGGAGGATGTCCAGGACGTGGATGCGCTTCGACGTACCGCCGAACTGCCGCAGTGAGTGTCGCTGGTTTCCGTCGGCCAGGTCCCAGACCTGGACCGTACCCTCGCCGTGGACCGCACTCGTCGTCAGCGCGTGCGGGCGGCCGTCGATATCGGCTATCACCGGCTCCTCGACTCCGTCGCCGTGTACCAGGGTGTGCCGCAGCGCCCGGTTGGTCAGCGAACCGGTCGCCCAGGAAGGGGTCGGCGAGACCGTCCGATCGGTGGTGACCACCGACGAGACGGCCTCCGCGAGCGCCGGCTGCTTCCAGCGGAGGGCGTCCAGTACGAGGAGTTGGCGCCGCGCCTCCGGCAACTCGCGCAGCGGGTGGTGGGTGAGGGTGGTGCGGTAGACGGAGGCATGGATCTGCGCGGTCGGATCGCCTGCGAGGTGGAGGTGGGGCGCGAGGCCGGCCGGTTCCGCGTGCACGAGGAAGCCCGGATCCGTCAGAAGCCGATCGACAGCGCCACCACCGGCCGCGACCGCGTGCTCCATCGCGTGGCGCCTGAGGTACGGCTGAGCCAGCTCCCAGGCGACACAGCCGTCCGCGTCCGCGGGGACCTGCGCGATCAGCGCGTCCAGCACGGCGCCGCCGGCCGGTGGCGCGGAGTGCTCCGCCAGGCTCTGGTGGAAGAAGCGGTAGAGCTGTCGTCCGTCGGTGTCCCTGTCGGCTCGCAGGTAGAACGAGGCGTGGTCCAACGCCTGCCTGGTGGTGTCCAGATCGGGCGGCAACCGGTCGGGGTCCTGAGCGGGCGCGAGGGCTACGGCGGTGACGTGCAGGAGTTCCAGCGGCATACCTCGGCCCCGGGCATGCCCCAACGCCGCGACGACCGGCCGGACCCAGGGGTCGGTCCGGCTGAGGGTGTCGATGTGCAGGTCCAACATCCCCGCGATGGTGTTCGGCAGTCGCTCGACGACCTGTTCGGCCGTCAGCTCCGTCTCGGCGGGCAGTTGGGCGAGATGGTCGGCGAACAGGGTGGCGAGCAGGAATCCCCCGTGGTCGACCGCCCCGGCCAGCGCTGCGGCCAGTGCTGCCAGGGTCTCGTCCGGGTAGCGACGGTCGTTCCACAGCAGGTCGCCCAGGAAGCCTGCCAGGTCCTTGGTCAGGCGCTTCTCGGGCACCGTGTCGAGAGAGAGGAGGCTGCCCGGTTTCAGGGCGGCGTTGCGCAGGTTCGGCAGGCGCTTCCACAGGGGACGGGTGCCGATGAGGAAACGGCAGTCCGGCTGCGGTCCGTCTCCTCCCCGGTCGGCGAGCGGAAGGATCACCTGCTCCAGCAGGCCCTCGGGATCGGTGGCCTCGTCGAGAGCGTCGAGGATCAGGATGACCGGCCCGGCATCGGCCAGGCGTGACCGCAGAGTTTCCAGTGTCGCCGCGCCCGCCGCGCTTGCCGTGCCGTTGGTGGCGGGGAGGTGGTGGGCGTCCGGTTCCCCGTCGAGCTGGCGCAGGAGCGACGCGATCAGTTGGTCGCCGTTCTGCCGGCGGGCGTGGACGGCGAGGACCCGCCCGGCCGGACGCGGGCGGTGATCCCGGACCCGGCTGAAGACGGCACCTGCGAGCGGGGCCAGCTGAGGGTGAGTCAGGCAGGCCGTGACGCCGAGCAACGCGGATTTTCCGGAGCCGGCACTGCCGGTCACGACCAGCAGGTTCGACTCCTCGCCGGCCGAGTCCTCCAACCAGCGGGCGATACGTTCGCGTTCGACGTCCCGGCCGGTGAACAGACAGCGGTCGGTCCCCTGGCTGCCGGTCGCGCGTCCGACGAAGTGAAGGGGGTCCAGCCCCGGATCGACCTCGGCGGCCAGCTGCCACAGGGCCGCACTGATGCGCGCCCGGTACCGTTCGGCCGGAGCCTCGGCGTAGGCCGGATTGACGAAGAACGGAGCGGGATCGAGCAGCGCCTCGGTGGTCGGGGTCCGGACCACGGACGTCGGGTAGTCGTCCGCGCCGGCGCCGCGGTTGAGCTCGCGGTGGATCTCGGCGGCGAAGGTGTCCACGGGAACGTGGGCGAGGACAGGGGAGATGTCCAGCCACCCCTTGGCCAACCGTTCCAGTACCTGAGCGGTGGCATGGCTGAACCTGGCTCTGAAGGTCGTCCTGCCCGGTCCGCAGGCAGCGATCACCCAGGCCTTTCGTTCCCTGTCGGTGATCTTCCGGAACTCCTGGGCCGAGAGCGCGGTTCCAGCGGAGCAGACGTCCAGCAGGAACAGGACGGGGCCGGCCGGACCGGCTTCGGCATCGCCGAGCATCGTCGTCACGTTGAGCGCCGTCCGACGCAGGTTCGAGCCCTGCGTACTGTCCATGACCGCGAGGTAGAGCTCCCCATGGAGGACGTCTCCGTGACCGCTGAAGTGAACGATCAGGGGCTCTCCGGCGGCTTGGTCCTGCACATCGGCCCAGGCCTCCGTCGCCTTGCCGAAGGACGGATCAAGAAGCGGGTGGGCGGAGCGGACTCCCACGCCGTCGAGCGCACGGGCCACGCGCTCCACGGCCGACGCCACGCTCGGCAACGGTTCGAAGCCCGTTTCACCGCGGGCGGCTTCGTCCTCGGACACGAACCGCGGAGCGAACCCGCCCGCGCCGACCACCCACGACTTCGTCATCCGCCCCGGCCCTCCACTTCTGAAACCCGCTCAGCACTATAGGAGCGGCGCCATCGGCATCGAGGCAACTTCTGGGAGCAGGCCCGCTCCCCCGACCGGCTGCTCACCGGAACGGCCGCCGGGTCTCGCCCTTTTCAGCTCAGGTAGGGCGCGATCGCCGCGGCGGTCAGGCCGCCGGCGAGATAACCGCCCAGCGTGTGTGGGTCGAACAGACCGATGTCCGTGGTCACGTGCTCCTCGACCAGGAACCGCCCGCCGAGCTCCGGCGGCACCGCCACGAGGTCGCCCGCGTCAGCGATGTTCACCCAGCGCCGCACTCCCGGCGACCGTGAGCCCACCCCGTGCCGCAGGGCCGGTTCCAGCTTCCGGATCAGCGTCGGTAGCCCCAGAGGCGAGCCAAGTGTCACGAGCAGTTCCACCTCGAGGTCGGGGTAGGCGTGCAACGTCTCCCAGGCCACCACCGACCCCAGCGAATGCGCCACCACCACGTCCGGGCGCTGCGCCCGAATCGTGCCGGCCACCCGGTCACGCACGGCTGCCCGCACCTGCGGTCGCGAGGTGTAGGCGTCCAGCTCTCTGATCGACGCGATCACGAGCCGCCCCAGCCGCTCCGTCACCTCCTCCCGGATCCGTGACGCCAACGTCGCACCGCCGTCCCGGCGGACGAGCCAGCCCAGTCCCTGCCTCACGGGTGCCAGCCAACCCGCCTGCGCCTCCTCCGGTTGGGGCACGCCGGCCGCCAGCAGCCACTCCCACGCCTCGCGCAGTTCGTCGTCCGACAGTTCTTCCAGACCCGGGACCCCGCCGGACTGCTGCTCCACACCGTCGGCCAGCAGATCGGCGTAGTAGGCCATGGCCAGTTCCGTCACCGGAACGTGCGACAGACCCGCGGCCCGCAGCCCCTTCTCCAGACTCGGCCGTGCCGCGTCCGCCAGCAGCGACGCTGCCACGTCCGGGGCCACACCCCGCTGCTGGTTCCAGATCCCGTGGACCAGTACCGCTCCCGCCACGACCCCGCCCCTCCGCCGTAACACCCCTGCTCTGCACCGCACTTGCACTCGGTCACTCGTCATGAACGGCCCCGGCCGTGTGGGCCCGGGGGCGGATTCGTCGAAGCGGCCGGACAGAGCCTAGTGCCGCGTCAGGCCAGCCGACCACCGTCCACCTCAGCATGCCCGACCCCGGTGCAGGACACTAGGTCGCCGTGGACGCACCGCCTGACCGGTGCCCATTCCCGTTGCCGAGCAGCCTGTCGACGAGGAGTTCGGGGTAGCCGGTGGCCGGCGGGTCGATGCCGAAGATCGACCGGATGTAGAACGGTGCGATGAGCTGGTCGAGGATCTGCTCCAGGGGCGGCGGGTTCTCGCCGCGGGCCGTGGCCCGCCGGCGGATCTGCTCGATGGAGTGCATCCGGCGCTGGAAGTGCTGCGCACGATCGGCCTTGGCCTGGGTGCTGTTCGGCATGGACAGCATGACGGCGCGTACGAGAGCGCGTCCTTCGGGTGTGCGCATGCTCGCGACGCTGGCTTCGGCCCAGGCGAGGAGGTCGCCGCGCAGGGTGCCGGTGTCGTTCAGCGGTGAGTCGCGCTCGAGGCGGGTGGTGGCCGTGTCGGCCAGGAGCGCGTCGAGGTTGCCCCAACGCCGGTAGACGCTGGTGTGGTTGACGCCCGCGCGTTGCGCGATGGCGGGGATGTTGAGGTCCTCTCCCTGCGGGTCGCAGAGCAGGTCGATGACCGCCTGGTGGACGGCCGCGCGGACCTGTTCGGGGCTCCTGCGGATGCGCGTGGTCGGTTGCTTCGAAGTCACCCGACCATCGTAAGCACAGATGTTTGCTTTGCAGCATCCGGAGGGTCTACAGTTCCCACCATAAGCACAGATCAGTGCTTAGCGCCTCCGAGGAGAGTGTGTGCGATGAAGCAGCTGCTGTTCCCGAACAACACCCAGTTCTGGTACGAGACCCTGCGCTCGATGAGTCACATCGCCTACGGCGGGGCCGACTTCGGCGAGGTCGTCTCCACCGGCGAGCGCATCGTCGAGGGCGACTACGCCAGCTGGCACACCGAGTGGCTCGCCACCGCCGACCGCGTGGCCGCAGAGGCCGACAAGGCACTGGCCGCCGGACACCGGATCAGCGCCCGGGACGGCTTCCTGCGGGCCTCCAACTACTACCGCTCGGCCGAGTTCTTCCTGCACGGCCGCCCCTGCGACCCCCGCCACGACCACGCCTACGACCGCAGCGTGGCCTGCTTCCGGGCGGCGGCGGCCCTGTTCACCCCGGTCATCGAGCCGGTCGAGATCCCGTACGAGGGCACCACGCTGCCCGGCTACCTGTACCGGGTGGACACCACCGGCACCCCGCGCCCGACCGTGATCATGCACTCCGGCTTCGACGGCACCGCCGAGGAGATGCACTTCGGCGGCGCGCTGGCCGCCGTCGAGCGCGGCTACACCGTCCTGACCTTCGACGGCCCCGGCCAGCCCGGACCGCGCCACCACCAGGGCCTGGTCTTCCGGCCCGACTGGGAGAACGTCATCACCCCCGTGATCGACTTCGCCCAGACCCTCCCGGAGGTCGACAACAGCCGGATCGCGCTGCTGGGTTCCAGCATGGGCGGCCTGCTCGCCCCCAGGGCCGCGGCCTTCGAGCACCGGCTGGCCGCCTGTATAGCCGTCGACGGCGTCTTCGACCTCGGCCAGGTCTCCGTCCGCTTCACCCCCCACGACCGCGAGGAGGCCGAACGCCTCCTGCGCGCCGAGCACGCCCCCGAACTCGACACCGCCCTCGACGCGGTCATCGCCGACAACGCCACCGCCCGCTGGGCGTTCAACCACGGCATGTACGTCATGGGCGTCGACACCCCCCGCGCCTTCGGAGCCGCCTACCTCGACTACACCCTCGCCGACGGCATCGCCGAGCGCATCCAGTGCCCCACCCTGGTCTGCGACGCCGAAGAGGACGAGTTCTTCAAGGGCCAGCCCGCACAGCTCTACGACCACCTCACCTGCCCCAGGACCCTGATGCACTTCACCGTGGCGGAGGGCGCCGGCGCCCACTGCCACCCCGGCGCCATGCGCCCGGCCCTCGCCCGCATCTACGACTGGCTCGACGACACCCTCAAGACGACCGCCTGAGGAGGCTGAGAACGCGTCGAGGTCGTGACTGGACCTGTGACGCCGTGGTCGTGGGCGGTCGCGTCGACATCGGTCATCGCGTCGGTCACGAGCACGACGTTGTAGCCGAACTCGTAGGCCGTGTGGGCCGTGGGCGCAGGTGGGGTCGCTGGCCGGCGAGCACCGGTCGGTCTTGGCCATCCGCAGATCACTCGGCCGGGAGTCGGGCTCGGGCAGGAGCTCGGCCACAAGGCCTCGCCCGCCGGGGCGCCGGCTCGTAGGGTGTGCCCATGGAACGGATCATCAGCTTCACCCACCTGCGCAACGTCCGCGATCTGGGCGGTCTGCTCACCACGGACGGGCAGGCGATACGCCCCGGGCTCGTCTACCGGTCCGACGGCCTCCACAAACTGGTAGGCGCGCACGCGGCCGAGGACCGGGAACGCTACGCGAAGCTCGGCGTGCGCACCGTGATCGACCTGCGGCACCGCTGGGAGATCGACCAGCAGGGCCGGGCGCCGCACGACACCGCGCCCGCCTGGCATCACCTGAGCATCGAGCACCGCTCCTACGACCAGTACCACCAGTCGTTCGAGGACGTCGCACAGTTCTTCGCGGACCGCTACGTCGAGACCGCGGAGGACGGACGGGAGGAGATCCGCGCCGTACTGGAACTGGTGGCGGACCCGCAGTCCGTGCCCGTGCTGTACCACTGCAAGGGCGGCAAGGACCGGACCGGGATCATCACCGCCCTGATCCTCAGCCTGCTCGGTGTCCCCGAGGCCGACATCGTCGCGGACTACGCGTTGACGGAGGCCGTACGCCCCGCCCTGCTCGCCGAGTGGGAGGCTGCGGGAGGAAAGCCGCTGCCACCAGGCACCGGTGCGTTCCGCGCCCCCGCCCGCGCCATGGAGCTGTTCCTCGTCGAGCTCGCGCAGAACCACGGCTCAGTCTCCGGCTACATCGCCTCCACCGGCGCCGACCCGGAGGACCTGGCGCGGCGGCTGCGCGACCTCTACCTCGAGAGGGAGCTCTGAGCTCTCTCCGCTCGGTCGGAAGGCGTCGTTCATTCGGACCAGGTTGCTGTCGATGTCCTCGACGTCCACGCCGTCACCAGCGTCCGCGCCCACGGCTCCACCGGAATCACCTGCCTCCTGGGCCCAACTCGCCCGCTACGGCGCGAAAATCCAGCTACCGATGTACGACGCCACCCTCCACCCACCCGCATGGGCCGCCGAACTACAAGCAGCCGGGTCGGGTGCGACGGCTACCATCCCCTGATGGTGCGCAGCAGCAAGAAGGCCCGGCGTCTGGTGGTCGGCGGTGAGACGTTCCTGTGGTCGTTGGGACACGAGCACCGCCTGGAACAGGGCCGGTACCGGGACTGCCGCGAGACCCTCACCATCCGCCGCCTCGGAGCGCGCGGGCGACTCCTGATCGTCTTCCAGGCAGGCGCCGGCCGACGGGTCCCCGACGGATACCTCCCCTCCGGAGCCGTCGGCGCCGCGGAGGGCGGCTTGTTGAACCTGCATGAGCCGGGCACGGTGAGAGCCCTGCTCGACGAGGCGATGACCGGCGGGTGGCACCCGAACGATCCTCCGGCCGCACAGATGGACGGCTGGCTCCTGTTCGACACAGTGGCTGTGCGCCGGGGCGTGACCCCGCCCGCCTGAAGTCCCACGTCGGTCGGTCAAGTCAGCGGGCTCCTGGGGTGAGGGCCGTGCGGTCGAACGGGCCACCGTGCGCGGCGGCGTACGCGAGGGCGTCGTTGACGGCGTCGAGGCCGAACGACCGGACTCGTTCGGGTGCGAGGTCCAGGGCGCCCCTCACAGCCAGTCCTTCCGTACAGCTTCGGCCCCTGCCTGGAAACGGCTTTCGGCGCCCAGACGATTCATCAGGTCCTGCATCATTCGACGCACTGTCCGCAAGGACAGGCCCAGCTTGCGGCTCGCGGACTGGTCTGTGTGGCCATGGCCCAGCAGTTGCAGCAGAGTGCGCTCGGCCCCGGTGAGGTCCTGGTCGTCACGGGGGGCGGGCTGCCCGAGATCGGTTCCGCTGCGCCACAGTTCGTCGAACAGTGCGCACAGGGGCTGGATGAGGGCCTCGCCGCGCAGTTCCAGTGCGCCGCGGCGGCCGTCACTGGGGTCGGTCGGGACCAGGGCGATGCTGCGGTCGACGATGACCAGTCGAATCGGCAGCAACGGCACGGTGCGCGTCAGACCGCCCAGATCGGTCAACCACCGCGCGTAGCGCAGGGTGTCGGGGTCGTTGCGGAAACTGTCCTGGAAGATGCTGCGGATGACCACCCCGCGTTCCAGTGCCACCTGGTTGGGATGCTTGCCGGCCTGGATGGAATCGGGGCGAACCGCTCCCCCGCGCATCAAGGACAGGCATTCCTCGGTCGCGGTCGCTGCGAGTTCCTCGAGGCGGTCGCGGACGGCTTCGAGGGAGTCCAGCCGCAGGACCATCTCGTCGTCGGGTCGTCGGTCGATGTACGCGGCGGACAGGGCCGCGATCGCGGTGCGGGTGTTCTCCAGTTGCTCCTGACGGAAGAGCAGCTGGTTCTGGTTGTGGGCGAGCAGCCTGGTCAGTCCGACCTCCGGACTGACGGCCCGCAGGCTGTCGGATCCGGTCGCGGGCCGCAGCAGCGTCAGTTCCAGCAGTTCGTCGAGTGCTTCACGCGTCTCCGCTTCCGACAGGTGCAGGCTGGCGGCGATCCGGTCGACCCCCCAGTCCGGCTCGGCCAACAGAGTCCGGTAGACGCTCTCCGTCAGTGCGCTCAGTCCGAGTGCTTGCAGCATCGTTCCCCCTCGATGTCGGTGATCATCATCGGGGCATGGCGACCGGAGAGGCAATGCTTTTTGGCGAATTGATGGATCATCACATTTGGGGGTTTTGCGGGTGCAGGTGAGGGTTGCGGCGATACCGGCGGGGACGCACGTCGAAGCCCCGCCGGGCGGGTGACCTTGTCCAGGTCGCCCATGTCCGACGGGGCTTCGACGTGTATGGCTCATCCCGGCTGTGGAGCCGGCCTCACTCCGGGCGTGCCGGTGATGTACTGATGGTCGATCAGAAGTGCAGCATCCACTGGAAGTCAGCCTGTGCGTCGCTGACGTGGACGTGGCTGCGGGTGCCGTAGGCGAGGGGGTTGTTCCAGTTGTACTCCTCCACGTCGAAGGAACCGTCGGAGTACACGGCGTTGACGTAGGCGACGTGGCCGACCTTGTGGACGTCGTTGACGGCGATGGCACCGACGGTGGGGGTGGTGTTGACGGTGACGCCGACGCTGCGGGCGGCGTTGGCCCAGTTGCCCGCGTCACCCCAGGTGGTGCCGCCCCAGGAGTTGCTGAAGTTCGGGACGCCGAGACGGCTGGCGATGCGGTAGGCCGCGAAGGCGGTGCAGTTGTCGGCGGCGAAGCCGCGGGTGCCGTGGTCGAAGTCGTTGGTGGGGCTCTGGTTGCTGGTGCCGCCGCCACCACCGCTGAGGAACTGGTGAGAGGCCTCGTTGTTCTTCAGAGTGGCGTCGAGGTTGCCCTTGGCGCCGGGGGCGAAGTCCTGGCTGGCGCCGCCGAAGCCGCTGTTGAAGTAGACGCGGACGGTCTGCCCGGTGCGGTTCCACACCGATGCGGCGTTGTTCTTGACGCAGACGCCCTGGCCGGCGCCGGAGCCCTTGAACTCGTAGCAGGTCGGCTGGGTGGATCCGAGGTCGCTGATGGAGCCGGTGAAGTCGGAGACCGAGCCGGCCTGGTTGCTGTTGTAGTAGTAGCAGAACTCCCCTGCGTCGCAGACTCCGTCGCGGGAGGCGGCGAAGGCGGGGGCAGCGCCGATGAGGGGGATGGCCATGGCCAGTGCGGTGCCGGCGATGGTGAGCGAGGTACGTATCTTCTTCACGGTTTACTCTTTTCGTGACGTGTCATCGACTGGTTGTCTGGTCGTGCTGTCTGGTTCGTGTTGCCTGGTCGTGCTCGGGTGGTACCGTGCGCGGTCAGTGAGTGCGCTGGTACTGCTCCCAGGTCTGGATGGGGATGCGGGGGCCGTCGTCGGCGCCGTGGTTGGCCAGGCCGTTGAAGCCGAGGTAGTAGTCACCGGTCTGGTTCTGGGCCTGGGTGGACAGATCGGTGTCGCTGATCGCTGCGGCGTGGATGTGCCACGGCCAGTCGCCCTGGGTGGGGTTGCGGATCCAGGCGGCGAATCCGACCTCGCGCAGCGCCTTGTCGACGGCGGTGCGGGTGGTGCTGGACATGCCGTCGATGTTGATGTCCACGACGCCACCGCCGTCGTGGGTGCCCGCGGAGGTGGGATCGCCGCCGGGGTTGTAGGAGCCCTGGGACAGGGTGAGGTGGAAGCCCAGGAGGCCCTCGGCTGCCGTGAGCATGTTCTGGGTGCGGGTGTCGATGGTGTATCCGTCGCGCTGCAGCTTGGCTCCGGGCCCGATCTGGTGGGTGACGGTGTATCGGCCCTGGCCGAGTGCGGTGAGGGAGGTGGCGCCGGGCAGTCCGTTGGCGGCCAGACCGCTGTAGCCGAGGGAGCGCTGGAAGGCGGCGTAGGCGGTGATGGTGGTGGTGCCGAAGTAGCCGTCCACCCAGCGGGCGTCGAGGAAGCCACGGGCCTGCAGGGCCTGCTCGACGGCAAGGACCGAGTCATGGGCCCCCGGGGTCTGCGTGTTGTCGGCGCGTCGGGGATCGATCTGGGCGGCCAGAACAGTGGCTTCCATGTCCACCACGGGCAGCGCGGTGGTGGTGGCCGCCGCTGTCTCGGCAGAGGACGGCGGGGTCGCCGCGTGGGCCGGTGCGGCGCTCAGGACCAGGCCGCTCAGGACGGCGACGGCCGCGAGCAGCCGGGTTGCGGGATTGCGGGTCTTGATGGCGGTTGCCATGGGGTGGTTCCTTCTGGTTCGGTGGGGGATCGGCCCTGACCTCGTCCCGGTGTCGGGCACCGGCGGACGAGAGGGCTGAGGGAGGGCTCCCGGCTTGGGGCAGCGCTCAGCGGCACCGCAGGTGGGTGCGGCCGTCCTTGACGTGCTTGCTGCGGGGAGGGGCAAGGCAGCGTCTGCGCAGGCGCGCTTGCCGGTGTCCGGCGAAGCCGGGTGAGTCGGGTGAGTGGTACGAGCTCAGGTGCCGGCCCGGGGACCGGAACTGCTCGCTGGACATGACCGGCTTCGCCGAACCTGCCGGACAGTCAGCAACAGCCGTCTGGAACCCGGCGCCACGGCGGTCGCCGTGGCGCCGAGAGGTCAGCAGCGTTCGTCGGTCTTGACGGCGACGTCGCCGGGGTAGGGAATGGGGCCGGTCCCGTTGAAGCCCAGGGCCTGGGTGCACTGCGACAGGGTGGCGGCGCCGGAGGACCAGATCTCCACGGAGTTGTGGCCGCACATGGGGTCCTGGACGTCGTGTCCGCCGCCGGTGACGATGGCCGCGCACACATCCCAGCTGCTGTGGGAGTCGCGGTAGCCCTGCCACACGTACAGGTAGGAGTAGTTCTTGCCGCAGCCCTTGTACTGCTTCACCGACGCCATCGTCTGCCCGCCGACGTTGAGGTAGGCGGTGCTGCCGATCTGCGTGACGCTGGAACAGCCGGACGGAGTGGAGGCCTGAGCGGTCGCGGGAATCGCGACGAGCATCGGCACGGCAATGGCGGCGACGGCAGCGATCTTCTTCAGAATGCGCATGGCGGAACAACTCTCTTTCAGGAAAGGTGAATGAAGGGGCTGCCCTCGGCCGCTGCCAGGGCGATGGAGTGAGCGTGTTCCGCGGACAGGCCGGACTGCCGAGTCCCCGGTGCCGGGTCGACGGGGCGCTCCGGTCCGCGTCGGGTCACCTGGCGCCGGTCCAGCTCGCCGGCGCAGCCGGCCAGGGACCTCAAGGCGCGTGGACACCGGCGGATGAGGCGGAAGAGCATGTGGTAACTACCGCTGTGCCGGCCATCAGGGCTGTCACGGTCGGGCGTTACTGTCGAGCGGGCATCACGCCTGCTCGGTTTGGTTCCTGGAGGTCTTACGTGAGGGCGAGGCGCCAGCCACGCAGGGCTGGTGTGTGCCGCAGAGCGCGTTCGCAGACGCGGCGCAGGCTCGCGGTCGCCGCATCCGACGTGGCTGCGATGATCGCGGCAGCGATGTGACAGCGGTTGAGATCGACGCGGGAGCGGATGTGTTCCACCCGGTCTTCGTGTTGGCTGTGGAGCCAGATCAGATCGGTGACTGCTCCAGCCGTCAGCTGCGATGACGCCGGATCAGCACAGATGAGAGTCACCGCGACCAGATACACGGAATCCGATCAGCTCTGTGCTGGTGCGGTGAGGCGAATGCCGTCCCAGTCGAAACCCGAGCCGGTGACGCCGTGCTGATCGGTCGGGCGATCTGCGACGACGACGCCGCCTACGGCGGTGGTGCCCAGGCCGACGGTGAATGCCACGACCATGGCGGCGCAGACAATGCGTATCGAGTGGCTCACGACTGTTCTCCCCTGTTTCGTCACCAACGCGGTGCCCGTGAATGGTTCGCGGAACTCGCCCCGGTTCTTGTGGCGTTCTCCGCTGCTGAGAAAGATCCTGCCGTCCACACACGGCGGTGTCACTGCTTCAGAGGTGGCACCAAGTCGCTTGGCAGCTAGGTGCAAGATCATCTCGAAGTCAGCGCGTTCGGCGCACTGAGTGGACTCCGAGGATGCTGATCGTGGGACGCCTGGAGCCTTACGAGCCAAGGGAGTTGTTCACCGACTCGCGCCGGGCCCACGTGCTCGCACAGATCGTCCACCCGGACGCAGGACCGGGCAAGCAAGCCTGTGATCCCGCTTTCAGCCATGCGCAGCGCGATTGCCCTGCCTACGCTGCCGGTACGGCCAGGGCATGCCAGACAAGATCACCGGAGAGAGTCCGCCGGGACCGCGCGAACGCCTGCGGCAAGCCCTCGCGAAACGGCGCGAGGTCATCTTGCCCGCACGCGGCGCGTTCGGCAGGGACGAGGTTGACGTGTGAGCAAGCCGCTTCGGACTCTGCTCGGCGCGTCGATCCTCGCCAACACGGGCGACGGCATCCGTGACACTGCGCCAGCAACTGACACGCCCCGAGATCCGAGGAGCAGTCGGCGGCGCCTACCGCACCATCATCATGGGATCCATGCCCGCCGGCGCAGCGCTCGGCGCGCTGCTGCAGAGCATGCTGGGAACCCCTCACCCCTTCCTGCTCTTCGGCGCGAGCATGGAGCTGCTGGCGATCCCCGTCTACGGGACCACGATCAGGCGGCCGGCGAGGTCTACGGCCTGCACTGCTCGAACGGCCCGTGGGCCATCTCGCGGGTCTTCAGCAACGGCAACGGCTCGCCGTGGGTCTGGTCGAACGGCATCGGCGCCCCGTAGCGGGCGGCCACCGACGGCGCGGCAGCGACCGGCTCGCTCGGGTCCCCCGGATCCGGGCGGGCGGGTCGGCCCATCGGCGGGGAGGGCCTCACACGGGGGCGTCGGGCAGTTCGGTCGACGCCGGGCGGCTCTCCGGCTGCGAGGGACCGTCGGTGCGCGGTGCGTTCCCGGCGGGACCGGTGAGGTCGGACACCACCAACTCGGCCGCCCGCACCGGGTCCCCACCTGCGCGGGCGAGCAGTGCGGCCACGTCGTAGCCCGCGTCGAGCGTCTCCCGGTGGGTCACCTCCATACGGTGCACCGACTCGTAGCGCGGTGAGCTGAGCGCCGCACCGAGGTCGGGGCGCAGCCGCTCCAACTCCAGGACGACCCTCCAGGCGTCGTCCTCGATCCGGGCCCGCCGCTCCGGGTCGCAGGCCGCGATGGCCTCGTCGGTTTCGGCTGAGCCGGGCTCGCAGGCGGCCAGGGCCGGCAGGAGTTCGGGGACGCCCAGGATCGCCGCCGCGTCGAGGATGAGGTGGCGGGACCAGTCGTCGGTGCCCAGCAGTTGCGCGATCAGTGGGACGGCCCGTGGGTCGTGCCGTCGGGCCAGCCCCCGCGCGCCCTCCTCCCGGACCTCGCCGTCCTCATCGGTGGTGCACTCCCACAGCGCGTCCCTGATGGCGGTCGTGTCCTGCTCCAGCAGGGTTCCCAGCGCGAAGGCCGCCCAGTTGCGGACCTCGGGGTCCTGGTCCCGAGTGAGCCGGATCAGCGCCCGGATGTCGGGCCCGTCGGGCAGTCCGCTGAAGACGATCTGCGAGGCGACCACACGCCGCAGCTCGACGTCCTCGTGTGCGGAGAGCCTGACCAGCACCGGAACGGCGCGCGGGTCCTGCGCCCGGTGCAGGGCGCAGACGAGGGAGTGCAGGACGCGGGACTCTGTCTCCACCTCGGCCAGCGCGATCAGGGCGGTTGCCACCTCACGCCGCAGCGGCGCGTGCTCGGCGGCCGCGTATCCCGCCAGATCACAGCCCACCCCGCGCTCCAGGACGTCGGCCGACCCCAGCAGCCCCTGCGCGCAGCGCAACGCGCTCTCCCCGCTCTCCCCCGCCGTCACGGCCTGCGAGAGCACCGCCCAGTAGGCGTGCCCGTCGTCGTCCGCCTGCGAGTCCTCCGCCACCCGCGCTGCCGTCATCAAGCGCCCTGCCAGCCCCGCCACGTTGTCCATAGGCGCATTCTTGCCCGAAGGACCTGGTGGCGGGCACTGGATTTCCACAGCGGAAGCTCCCGCGCCGGCGGCGCCCTCGGGTGGCAGGACGGTGCGGTGGGGCCAGGCCGGGCTGTCGAGTGACGGACCGTCGGCTCTGCCGATGGGCGCGAGGCGAGCCGACGCCGTCCACCATCGTTCGATTTCAGCGGATATGACGATGCGTCAAGTCGGTCTCGCCCGTGGGGTATCCAGGTGTCGGCGGCCGCCCTACGGTGGCTGCCATGACGACGGATCCGCCCCGAGCGCCTCAATCATCCAGACTGGCTCTCGTGCCGCAAAGCCGTCCTGGCTACCTCTGCTCCCCCGTGTGGTCAGCGCTGTCGGGCGCGCTGACGCTCGGGGTTGTCACGCTCCCGCTGGTGGCGCTGTTGGGGTTGATCAACCTGCACGCCTTCCTGAGCGGGGCACTGGCCGACGTCTACCTCTTCGTCACGCTCGGCCTCTGCGTCGGCTTCGCCTTCGCCGTGGGACGACGCCACGACGTCCACCGGGTCGAGTTCCTCCCCGCGGGCCGGCCCACCGAGTTGCGGGTCGTCCGGATGGTCGGGCGCAGCAGCATGCCCATCGGGGACCTGCGGGAGGCGACGGCCGTCGAGCACATCGAGACGCCCTACGACGAGTGTGATCCGGACCCTGAGTGCTCCCTCGGCGTGGAGGTCCGACTCCACACCGCGCTCGGCCTGGTGTCGTCCCCACGGCATCTGCGGACCAGCCTGCGGGCGGCGGGCGACGAGTTGGACGCGATGCTGCCGGACGGCATCACCACGGCAAGGCGGACCGAGTACTCCCCTCGCCGCCGCCCCACCATCGAGCAGGAACGCAAATCCTGGTGGCGACTCGAACAGGTCGCCGGGGCGTGGAATCTCTCGACCGCCGATGCCAGGGCCCTCGCACTGCGCCTGCAGGTTCGCTGTTCCGTCAAATCCAGCGGTTCCACCTATGACCCGGGCGTGACGCTGTACGAGCCCTACGCGGTGAAGATGGTCGCCGGGCAGCTCGCGGACGGCACGGTCGCGCGCTACGCCGTCTCGGTTCTGCTGGAGCAGTTGGCACGCGTCGGCGCGCCCGGCGAGCCGATCGTGCCCGCCCGCCGGGCGCACAGGACCAGGGAGCTGTTCTTCGAACGCTTTCTGGTCGCGCTGCTGGGCGAGGCGGAACTCACCGCCCGCTGCGAGGTGCTGCGCCGGCTGCTGCAGGCCTGGGGACACACCCACCGTGGGGAGAGTGACCCCGGCGCGCTGCCCACCGAGGTGGCGGCCTACCTGTCCTACGTCCAGTACTCGCTGTGCTGTGCCGCGCATCGTCAGGACCTGCCGGCGCACGTACCGCCGCCGACCTCGCTGGACTGCCCCGCCGGCCCGTGGAGCGGCCCGGCGGGCATGCCTGCAGCCGACGAGCTCGCCGCCCACGTCCAGCGGGCGCTGGCCGACAGGCCCGTCGTGCGCCTGCGGAGGCAGCAGTCTCCTGAGCTCGCCTGATCCGGCCTCACGGCCTCACAGCCTGCGGCAGGGCGTCGCGCGGCAGGGGTTTCGGGGGACGTCGTCCTGCGAGGCAGTGGTCGGTGGTCGGCGACAGCCGCGGTCACTGCTCACGGGCGCGCCGCGAGCCGATGCCGCGCCGTAGCGCTGGTGGGCGGGCGGGCGGCGCCCCGGCCGGCCGGTAGTGGCCGGCCGGGGCGGTCGTGCGTCTACGGCGGCTAGGCCGTGTCTGACAATTCCCGCCGGGCCCGCGACGCCGGGCATCCCGGCTGGACGCACCGGCGGATCATCCAAGTACGACCCAGTACGAGGACGATCCGCCGGCACGCCCAGCCGGGCGCCCAACGCCGCGGGCTCATCCGACGCGAATTGTCAGACACGCCCTAGCTCAGATGCCGGGTGAGGAACCGGGACGCAGCCTCCCCCTCGGACTGCGGGACGCCGGTGTGCCCGCCCATATTGGCGTGCAGGGACTTCTCCTTGGAGCCGAAGGCGTCGAAGAGGTCCAGTGACGCCTGCCGGTCGTTGCCCTCGTCGTCCCACTGCAGCAGGACGTGCAGCGGAATGGTGACCCGGCGGGCCTCCTCGACCATGGCGCGGGGCACGAAACTACCAGCGAACAGGACGGCGGCCGCGATGCGCGGCTCGACCAGCGCCAGCCGGACGCCGATGGAGATCACTCCCCCCGAGTATCCGACCGGGCCCTCGATCTCCGGCAGCGCGAGGAGGGCGTCGAGGGCGGTCTGCCATTCCGGGACCGCCGCGTCGACCAGCGGGAGGATGAGGGCGTCGATGATCTCGTCGCCGACCGGCTCGCCCGCCTCCATCGCCCGGCGCAGGTCGGCGCGGGCCTGGTCGACGGCGGCCAGCCGGGGCCGGTCGCCGCTTCCGGGGAGCTCGATGGTGGCCGTGGCGAGTCCCTGTGCCGCGCAGTACCGGGCCCGGGCCGCCAGCCGGGGGTACATCCTGCCCAGCCCCAGCGGAGGGTGGCCGAGGAGGACCAGCCGCGCCGGTGCCGCTGCGGATGCGGCTGCGGGCGTCCACAGGATGCCGGGGATCTCGCCGAGGGTGAACTCGCGCTCGATGACGTCGTCGTCGAGGCGCTGTTCGGAAGTGAAGTGCATGGTCGTGCCTTTCGGGAGGGCTCAGATCGGCGCTCCCGGACGACCTATCGCCCGGCCGTGACCCCGAAGGGGAGCACCCATGTCGTTACTGCGTTCACGGGTACCACCTCCTCGTTCTCTCGCACGGCCTCGGGGAAGGTAGCAGCGGTCGCCTCGGTCCGCCAAATGGTTTCGGGCGCGGGCTGCGCGGACGGGGACTGGGGGTTGGGGCTGGGGCTGGGGCTGGGCCTCACGCGTCGTGGCCCGCGCGCCGGGCACGAAAGGCCGCCGCCTTGACCCTGTTCTGACACGTCGTCGAGCAGAACTGACGGCCGGCATTGCGGGAGGTGTCGACGTACACCCGGTCGCAGTGCGGGGCCGCGCAGACCCCGAGGCGCCCGGCGTGGTCGCCGCCGAGGGCCATCGCGAGGCCGGTGGCGCAGCCGGCGCTCCAGCCGACGGCGTAGGAGTCGTCGGCGCCGTGGAAGTGGACCTGCCACGGCTCGCCGGGGGTCCGGTCGAGCTGGGGGCGGGCGCCGCTCTCGCGCAGCAGTGCGTTCAGGGCCGCGGCCGCGTCGTCGAGGCGGTCGGCGGCTGCGGCCTCGAACACGCCGCGCAGGGCGCGGGCGGTGTCGGCCAACCGGTCGGCCTCGCCGACTTCCAGGTCCGTCCCGGCAGCGAGGGCCGCCCGGACCGCCCCGACCCGCTGGGCGCCCTCGGGGGCGATGTAGCGGCGACCGTGCGCCTGACCGTCGGTCAGTGCGTTGACGAGCGCCACCGAGGCCTCGAGCAGGATGCGCATGTGACTGTCGAACAACACTTGACCAGTTACCTCTCGCCAACCTACCGTGTCCGTCACTGACAATAGACCATTAGCCAGTGATGGGAGGCGCTGTGCCACGCTCCGACCCGCGCTCCGACCCACGCCCCGACCCGCTCCCCCGCACCGTCCGTCTGCTGCTCCTCGCCCGGACCGTCAACCAGCTCGGAGCCTTCTCACTGCCCTTCCTCACCGCACTGATCTGCGCCGACCACGGCGTGCGTCCGACCACCGCCGGGCTGGTCAGCGCGGCTTTCGGGCTCGCGACGATCCCCTCGCGACTGGCCGGAGGCCGGCTTGCCGACCGCCTCGGCCGGCGCACGACCATCACGCTGGGGCTCTGCGGATGTGCCGTGGCACAGCTGGCGATCGCGGCCTCCCCGTCGCTCACCTGGACGGTCGCGGCGGCGGTGCTGCTCGGGCTGGCCTTCGAGCTCTACGAGCCGCCGAGCCAGGCGCTCATCGGCGAGTGCGTGCCGCCGGGGCAGCGGGTACGCGCGTTCAGCCTGCTCAGCGCGGCGCTCGCGGCCGGCGCCATGGGCGCCGGACTGCTCGCCGCGTTGCTCGGGCGGTGGGACCTGCACTGGCTCTTCGTCGCCGACGCCGCGACGTGCCTGGCCTGCGCACTGCTGATCCGGCTGGCCCTTCCGCACGACCGTGCGCCAACACCCCGAGCGGACCGGCACGACACCGCGGTGCGGCCGCTGCGCGACCGCGCCCTGCTGAGCGTCCTGGCCACCGGAACCGGCTACGCCCTGATCAACCAGCAGACCGTGATGACCCTGCCGCTCGCGCTCGCGCGCCAGGGCCTGCCCGCCGCCGACGCCGGACTGCTGTTCACCGCCACCGCGGCCACCACCGTCCTCGCCCAGCCACTGATCCGGCTGCCCTGGACGAACCGGCTCACCACCCCGGTCGCCCTCGCCCTCGCCCATCTCCTGCTGGCCGCAGGGCTCATGGGCTACGCCCTCGCCCCCGCCCTGCCCGCGCTCCTCGTGTCGGCCGGCGTGTGGGGCCTCGGCAACCTGCTGATCATGGGCCGCCTCTACGCACTCGTCACCGACCTCGCGCCACCTCTCGGCGTCGGCCGCTATCTGGCCGTCTTCGGCACCAGCTGGGGTGTCGCCGCGACGCTCGCGCCCCTCCTCGGCACCCAACTGCTCACCCGCACGGGGACGACCGCCCTGTGGTCCACGACGGCCGCGCTCTGCCTGCTGCTCGCCGCACTGCACCTGCGCGTGACCCCGCACCCGCCCGCTCCCCCCGACGTCGCGGCACAGCTGCGCCACCGCGCACGGCACGTGGACGTGGAGTCGGACTGCGGTCAGTAGGTGTAGCCGGGCCAGTGTGGATCGCACCAGCGGGCGGGCCCGGGGAGGCCGATCAGCCTCAGGCGCTGGAGCAGGTGGTCCGGGGAGTTGTGCGCGATGAGCCGAGCGGGGGCGTAGCGGGTGAGCCAACTGGTGAGGACCGCGAGCTGCTCGTCCTTGTCGTACAAGGTGCACCAAGGGAGCTCGTCGGCGAACAGGTCGTAGTCCCACGTGTCGACTGCCTCCGCGAGGTTCCGGTCGGCCATCGGGTGCTCCAGCGCCTCCCAGACGTCGAGCCAGGGCTCTGCATGCAGGCCGCAGCTTGTGGGGCCACTTGCTCACCCGGTCGTCGCCGAGGCCCTGGTGCGCGCGATGGCGGCCGGGCACGCTAGGTTGCTCGGGTGAGTCTCCTCGATGATGTGGCCCAGCGCGACGGCTGGCGATGCTGGGTGTGCGACGAACCGGTCGATCCCGACAAGTCGGTGACGACCCGCGGGGACCCAGCGTTGACAGCCGGACCGCCGACCGGAAGGCCAAGGTCGTCGAGCGGCTCGCGCACCGCGGGTGCAACACCCGCAAGGGCGCGGTCAAGGTGGTCATCGCCTGGCCGGAGCGCCTGTACGTCGTCGAACCCGCGCCGCTGATCACCGTCGCCGCGAGGCTGGAACGCAAGGGCGGCCGCGAGATCGTAGGCCGTTGTCCGACCAGGCAGGACGCCCGGGAAGCGGCGGACTGGCTGGTGGACCGGTTCTCCCGACTGCTGCCGGGAGTGCCGGTGACCGCCGACATCGAGGCGGGCGGCGGCCAGTTCCTCGTCGTCCTGGCCACCGGCCGCCGCTGACCGGTGATCGCCACCGCGCACCCACCGGAGGTGGAGCCGGGTCTTCCGGAACCGCCGGGCCCCGGCATACTGCGCAGGTGACCCGCGACATGCTCTCCCGCCACCCCTATCTCGACCACCCCGGCCCGCTGGCCTTCGCCCACCGGGGCGGGTCGCTGGGCGGTCCGGAGAACTCCCTCGCCGCGTTCGCGCACGCCGTGGAACTGGGCTACCGGTATCTGGAGACCGACGCGCACGTCACCGCCGACGGGGTGCTGATCGCCTTCCACGACTCCCGGCTGGAGCGGGTCACCGACGGCGCGGGCGCGGTCAAGGACCTGCCCTGGCGGACGGTGGGTGCCGCCCGGATCGCGGGCACCGAACCGATCCCCCTGCTGGAGGACCTGCTGGGGGCCTTCCCCCGCACCCGCTTCAACATCGACGTCAAAGCCGCCCGCGCGGCCGGCCCGCTCGTCGAGGCGATCCGGCGCACCAACGCCTGGGACCGGGTCTGCGTGGGCTCGTTCTCCGATGCCCGCCTGGCCGCCGTCCGGGCGGCCGCCGGAGCACGGCTGGCCACCTCACTGGGACCGCGCGCCGTCCTTGGCCTGCGGCTGCGCTCGCTGGCCCAGCGGACGCAGCCGCGGTCCCAGGCGTCAGCCCCGGCCCCGGCGAGGCAGCAGGCGCTGTGCGTCCAGGTGCCCCGCTCCTGGGCAGGGCTGCCGGTGGTCGACCGGGCCTTCGTCCGCACCGCCCACCGCCTCGGCCTGCAGGTCCACGTCTGGACCGTCGACGACCCGGACCAGATCAGGGCCCTGCTGGACCTGGGCGTGGATGGCATCATGGCGGACCACATCGACATCCTGCGCGATGTCCTCATCGAGCGCGGCTGCTGGACCGGATGACCGGCGCACAGCACCCCCGGCAAGAGACGAGCACCATGACCACGGACCGGGACGCCGGCGTCCACCTCGCACCGACCGCTGCGGACACCACCACACCCACCACCGCCACGGCAGCGCAGGAGGCGACGCAGCAAGCGGCGCAGGAGGCGGGCACCGGCGCGCTGCGCCGGATACGGCTGGGCTGGTACTTCAACGACTGGGCCAACTCCGCCTTCTCCGCGACGGTCCTCACCGTCTTCCTCGGCCCCTACCTGACGACCGTCGCCCAGGCGGGCGCCGACTCCCACGGCAACGTCCACCCGCTGGGCATCACCGTCCGGGCCGGGTCGTTCTTCCCGTACACGGTCTCGGCCTCCGTCCTGCTGTCGGTGGTCGCGATGATGCTGGTCGCCTCGTTCGCCGACCGCACCGGGCGCCACAAGGAACTGATGTGCGCCTTCGCCTACGTGGGCGCGGCCGCGACCGTGGGCATGTTCTTCCTCGCGGGCGACCGCTACCTGCTGGGCGGCGCCCTGCTGATGATTGCCAACATCGCCTACGCGGTCTCGGTCGCCCTCTCGTACTCGTTCCTGCCCGCCCTGGCCTCACCCGACGAACGCGACGCCGTCTCCTCCCGGGGCTGGGCATTCGGCTACGCCGGTGGCGGGCTGCTGCTGATCGTCAACCTGGCACTGTTCGAGGGCCGGGCGAGCCTGGGACTGTCCTCGGGCACCGCGGTGCGACTGTGCCTCGCCTCGGCGGGCCTGTGGTGGGCGGCGTTCACCGTACTGCCCATGCTCCGCCTGCCCTCACGCGCCACAACCCCCCGCACCACGGCCACTACCCCCTCCGCGGCCACCGAGCGGACCGGGAGCCTGCGCGAGCTGGCTGGCACACTGCGCGGGATGCGCCGCTACCCGCTGACGCTGCTCTTCCTCGCCGCCTTCCTCTGCTACAACGACGGCATCCAGACCGTGGTCTCCCAGGCCTCCCTCTACGGCAGCCAGGAACTGGGCATGAGCGAAACCGTCCTGGTGGCGGCCGTGCTGACGGTACAGATCGTGGCCATCGCCGGCGCCCTGCTCCTCGGACGCCTCGCCCGCCGCTACGGCGCCAAGCGCACCGTCCTGGGCTCCCTGGTGGGCTGGACGATCACCCTCGCCCTGGGCTACGTCATGCCCGCCCACCAGCCGCTCTGGTTCTTCGCCCTGGCCTGCATGATCGGCCTCGTCCTCGGCGGAAGCCAGGCACTGTCCCGCTCCCTCTTCTCCCACCTCGTCCCGGCGGGCAAGGAGGCGGAGTACTTCAGCCTCTACAAGATCAGCGACCGCGGCACCAGCTGGATGGGACCGCTGGTCTTCGGCCTGGCCTACCAACTCACCGGCAGCTACCGCTCGGCGATCATCTCCCTGCTGGTGTTCTTCGTCATCGGCTTCGCCCTCCTGCTGCGCGTCCCGGTCCGCCGGGCCATCGCGGCAGTCGGCAACCCGGTCCCACAACGCCTCTGACGAGCGCGACCCGACAAGGGCCACGTCACGGACCCCCTCTGGTTCGCCTACGCCCGATGTGATGAGATGTGCGCTCACGGTCATGGTCGCTGGTGGGGGTGCGATGTGCTCAGGAGTGGACGGCTGCTCACGCTGGACGAGGACGCGGTACAACTGGCCGCCGCGGGCCTGATACGGCTGGGAGTCCACCAACGCGGGGACACAACAACCGGGGCCGCCGCGTGGCAGACCCGCGCCGGCTCGTTCGCCCACGCATGGCTGGCCTTCGGCGACACACCGGGCGGCCCCGGCCTACGGGTACCGGCCACAGCGGTGCTGCGCTCACTCGTCCACAGCTCCGCGCAACTCCTCATCCGAGCCCACGACGGACACCGTCCGGCCGTCCTCGAATGGCTGGGCCTGCGCTCGGCCCAAGCCCGCGAACAGGCCCACCACGCACAGGTGACCCACCCGGCGCAACCCACCGCCCTCGCCCTGGTCTGGCACGGCGTCCAAGCCCTCACCACCGACGGCGAACCCGGCCACCACCAGCGCATCGACGAACGGTACGAGGCCTACATCCGCGAGCACCACCACCGCCAGGACACCCTCGCGCTGATCCTGGCCTGCGCCCGGCTCGCCGCCACCACACTGACCGAGCTCAACCGCCACCACCCACACCAGACGGACGAACATCTGAACGAACACACCGCCCGCCACCTGCCCCTGCACACCCCCGCACCCCACTGGGTCCCGGCACGACCCCCACAACCCACCACCTGACCAGAGTGAGGCGCGTTTGCTCGACCACGGGGTCCGCGCGTGCGTCCGGCCCGCAGGTTTCCCTGCGGGCCGGACGCACGCGTGTCGGGTGCTCTCGTGTCGGGTGCTCTCGTGTCCGGTGCTCTCGTGTCCGGTGCTCTCGTGTCCGGTGCTCTCGTGTCCGGTGCTCTCGTGTCCGGTGCTCTAGCGTCGGGTGCTCTAGCGTCGGGTGCTTGGTCAGGAGCGCCAGGCAGGGTCGGTGGCGATGGCCTTCAGTTGCTCCGGGCTGAGCGCCGGGGTACCGGGCCGGGCCGTGTAGCCGTTCTCGCCGTTCCACTCGTAGAGGGACACATGGCGGCCGTCCGGGTAGTAGACGTCGGCCGTCCAGTGGAGGACGGGGTCGGTCGCGGTCTTGCCGTTGCCGAAGCGGTTGGTGACCACGAGGGTTCCGTCGGCCAGCTTCTCGCGCACCTCCAGCGGAGTGCTGGGGCTGGTCTCGGTGGACGCCTCGGCCTGCTTGCCCTTGTCCGACGCCGGATCCACCCCGACCTGCACCATGCTGGTACGCCCGTCCAGGGTCACCGTGAGGTCCGCCTGGTCCGAGCCCTTCGGGGTCGATGACGTGGCCCCGGCCGGGAGCATCCGTACCAGCTTGGTGAGCAGCTCGGCCGCACTCGGGCCGGCCACCGGCGTCGGCGTGGCCGGGGCAGGGGCGTTCTTCACGGGCGCCAGCGCCGCGAAAACCCGCTCCCAGGACGCGGCCGTGACGAAGGCCGTGAGCTGTTGCGAGCTCAGCGGCGGGTTCGGCCGGTCCGCGCCGGCCGGCTGCCCGTTGTACTCGATCACCGACACCCGACGGCCGTCCGGAGCCGCCCAGGTGGCCCGCCACTCCAGGCCACCGGGAGTGTTCTGGGACCGCAGCTTGTCGATCACCATGACCGCGCCACCCGGCAGCTCGGTCCGGTCGCAGGAATCCTGCGGCATGGTGAAACCGTCCATGCAGACGGCGCCCGCCGCGGGCGTCAGATCCGTCCGCTCGGCGCGGTATTCGAAGATGCTCGCGCCGGCGCCGTCGTCGAACATCAGCGTGCCGCCGGTTCCGGACCCGGCGACCGCGCCCTGACCCGTCCCGCCCGCCGTGATCACCGACACCTTCCCCGGCGGGAGCAGGGCCGTGACGAGGGAGACCACCTCCTGCTCCGACATCGGCACCGGCTTCTGCGACACCGTCCCGACCGGACCGGCGGTGCGGGACGGGCCACGGCCGACCGCCATGAAACCCCCCGCCCCGGCGAGCACCAGCACCGCGAGGCCGCCCGCCACCGCGGTGCGCCGGCGGCGACGCCAGCGGCGCCCGTACTGCTGCGCTCCGGCCGTCAGGCGATGGCCGAGCACCTCAGGCGCCAGCTCGGCCGCCCCCTGCAGGGCGCGGGCGAAGCCGTCCGCGAAGTCGTCCTCGAGGTCGTGGTCAGTTGACATGACGCAGCACCGCCTTCTGGGTGGACGAGCTAGTACCGGGGGCCCGCCGCACGGCCGCGCCGAAGTCGTCGGCGAAGTCGTCGGCGAGGGCGACACGCATCCGGGCCAGCGCCCGGCTGCTGCGTGTACGCACGGCGGCCGAGCTCAGGCGCAGCGCGGCCGCCGTCTCCTCGACGCTGCGGTCCTCCCAGAACCGCAGCACCAGCACCGCGCGGTCCTTCGCCGCAAGCTCGCCCAACGCGCGCAGCAGGGTCAGCCGCAGCGCCGGGTCCGGATCGTCGACGGCGACGTCGGGGAACTCGGCGGTGACCCGCTCGGAGGCACTGCGCCGTCTACGGTGGGAGAGGAAGGTGTTGACCAGAACGGTCTGGGCGTAGCCGCTCGGGTTCTCCAGCCGCTCGATCTTGTGCCACTTCACGAAGATCCGGCCCAACGCCTCCTGGACGAGGTCCTCCGCGAGGTAGGCGTCACCGCCCGTCAACAGGAATGCGGTCCGCAGCAGCTGTCGCCCGCGTGAGGCGACGAAGTCCGGGAACTCCGGTGACCGGGATCCGGCCGGGGAGTCCGCACTCGATGATTGATCCATACCTACATAACGTTCCACCCCCTCGATTATGTGACGTAACGACTGGTCAAAGCCGCCAGCGGCGGCGGTGCTCACCGGCCTTGGCAGGACGAATCCCAGCGGGTCGCCGTGACCTTGATGGCGCTGGTGCGGTTCACCTGTCATGACGACCGTGACCGTCCTGTCCCCACGGTGACCAGCACCGCGGCGAACTCCAGGGCGCGTCCACACCAGGCGACAGGAGTCCCCACCATGACCGACCCCAACACCGGCATCGACGGAGTCGACCCCGGCGCCCCGCCCTCCGGCACCGGCTGCGTCGAGTGCGACGCGGCGGGCGGCTGGTGGTTCCACCTGCGGCGCTGCGCCCAGTGCGGGCACATCGGCTGCTGCGACTCCTCCCCCGCCCAGCACGCCACCGCGCACTGGACGTCCACCGGCCACCCCCTGATCCAGAGCTTCGAACCGGGTGAGGACTGGTTCTGGGACTACGGCGCCAACGCCCTCTACGAAGCCGGTCCCGAGCTGGCGCCCCCGGTCAGCCACCCCGCCGACCAGCCGACGCCGGGTCCGGCCGACCGGCTCCCGCCGGACTGGACGAGCAAGCTGCACAGCTGAACGGGAGCCTCCCCCGATTCCAGCGCACGGCAGCCGAGCTGACCGAACTGGGACGGCAACTCTACGAACTGCTCGCGCAGTTCCCCGGATATGTCGCCGCTCAGGTCGGCTGGGATCCGGAATGACTCGTGGACCCCGCTGAGCTCCGCAACGAGTGGTCGGCCGAACTGAGCGACGGCAGCCTCCACGGGCTCGTGCTCTGCGACAAGCTGCACGCGGAACTGGGCCTGAGCGCCGACTACGAAGTGTTCCAGCCCGGATACCGATGGATACCGTATCGCGGGGAGGGGCCGAGCGGGTTCACGGCCGACTGACGAAACAAGCCCGGCCCAGGCCGACTTCGCGGTCCCGGTCGAGGCAGCGTGCCATGCTGACCGACGATCACCATCCATCGGAGGAGGACCTCATGGCGGACCTGGACACCCAGCCGACCGGCACGTTCACGTTGGTCTCGGACGACAACTACGACGAGTACCTCAGGGCCCGAGGCGCCGACGCGGTCATGATCGAGCTGGCCCGGTCGGTCAAGCCGACCGTCACGATCGCCGTCGAGGGGGGCTCGGTGAGGTTCACCGTGGGGAGCGCCGTCAAGACCCTGGTGTGGGAGTTCACGCCCGGCCAGGAGCAGCAGATCGAGCTGATGAACGGCACTTCGGTCAAGGCGGTCCTGACGAGCGAGCGCGGACAGTGGATCATCAGAGAGCTGGGGAGCCCCGACACCGTCCAGGTGTGGGAGATGGCCGACGGCGAACTGAGGAGCACGCTGACCTACGGAGACGTCGGATGCGTCCGCACCTACGCGGCCGCGTGACACATCTTCTGGAGTGGCCGGGGATCTTCTCCTCGGCCACGGCGTTCGGCGGCTGACCGGCCGCTTCGGTCCGGGCGGCCTACGGTGGAAGGGATGTGCGACCCCGTCGTCGATCCCGCAGGTGAGGCAGCCATGACGAACCCCGCCGGCGCCCCGACCACGCAGGCGGCCGACCCGCGCCCGGAGCGGCGGGCCCGGTGGTCGGCCGCCGCCGTGGCCTTCGCCTTCTGGACCACGATGGCCGGCACCACCGCGCCGACGCCGCTGTATCCGCTCTACCAGGAGGCGTTCGGGCTCACCGCGTTCACCGTCACGGTGGTCTTCGCCGTCTACGCGCTCGGCGTGGTGGCGGGGCTGTTGCTCTTCGGACGGCTCTCCGACCAGGTGGGCCGCCGTCCGGTCCTGATGGGCGCGACGCTGGTGGCGATGGCCGCCGCCACCGTTCTGCTGCTGACGCGGAACCTCCCGGTGATGCTCGTCGGGCGGGTCCTGTCGGGGTTTGCCGCTGCCCTGATCACCGGGGCCGCCACCGCCGCGCTCAGCGAGGTCATCCCGCCCGGCGGCCGGATCCGCCCGGCGACCGCGGCGCTGGTGGCCAATATGGGCGGCCTGGCCGGCGGCACGCTGCTGGCCGGCATCCTGGCCGACCTGGCGCCGGCGCCGCTGCGCACCCCGTGGGCCGTCCTGCTGGTCCTCTCCGCGATCGCGCTGGCCGGGGTCGCCGCCACCCGGGAGAGTTCCGCGCAGCGCCCGGGGTTCGCCCTCCGGGTGCAGGCGCTGCGGATCCCGGCCGGGATCCGCCCGGCCTTCCTGCGGGCGGCGATGGCCACCGGCGCGGGCTTCGCCGTGCTGGGCGTGCTGACCGCCGTCACCGGGCTGTTCCTGGGCGGCGAGCTGCACCTGCACAGTCACTCGCTCACCGGCCTGGTGGTCGCCGCCGCCTTCGCCTGCACGGCACTGGGCCAGCCGCTGGGCCGCGCCATCCCGGCCGGGCGCGCCCTGCCCACCGCGTGCCTGGGCCTGGTCGCGGGCGCCGCGCTGATCGCCACCGCGATGGCCACCACCGCGCTCGCGCCACTGATCCTGGGCGCTGCGGTGAACGGCCTGGCCACCGGCGTCGCGATGGCCGACGGCCTGACCACGATCACCACCCGCACCGCGCCCGGGGAGCGCGGGGAGGCCGTCTCGACCTTCTTCGCGATCCTCTACACCATGCTCGCGCTGCCCGCGATCGGCGTCGGCGTGCTGATCCGCGCCACCAGCCTGCGGCCGGCGGGCGAGGTCTTCAGCGCCCTGGTGGCCGCGCTCGCACTGGCCGTCCTGCTCAGCCTGACGCGCGCGGGCGGCGACCACCCGAACCAGGACGCCCGGGCAGGGTAGACAGCGTCGGTCGCGCACTCCGCCCGCGCGCTGGCGTGTGCCCGGCCTACGGGTGGTAAGCCTGGGTGATCGAGGTGATCACATTCTGGCTGTTGGCCGTGATGAGGTACTGATTGTTGAATCGGTCCCCTGCGCCACGATGGCGTCGGCGCCCACGTCCACGGCCAGCCTGGCCTCGTCCAGATCGGCGACCTGGACGATCAGAGCCGCGTCCGTCCGGCGGATCTGGTCGACGAACGGCCTCGGGTCGCCGAAGGACAACATCACCGCCGCAGGGTTGAACTCCAGCGCGTGCTGCACCGCGCCGGCATCGATCGCCCAGGCCAGAAAGCCGACACCCCACGGCTGGTCGGTGCTCTCCGAGACGATCGGCAGTTCGCGCTCCAGCCAAGCCCGGTCCCAGTACGCACCGCCCAGCAGCCCGAGGCCGCCTGCCTGGGAGACGGCCGCAGCCGGCGCGCCCCCGGCCGAGCCACCCATCGGTGCCAGCACGATCGGGTGCCGCACACCCAGCAACTCCGTCAACTCTGTTCCGTCAGCAGTGGAAAACGCGGTCATCATTTCTCCGGTCTGGATCTGACACGTGGTCGCCAGGTGGCGGTCCGGCCTCAGCCGCCGTAGCGCCGCTGCCTGGCGGCGAAACTTCGTACGGCGCGCAGGAAATCGATCTCGCGGAACGCGGGCCAGTAGGCCTCGCAGAAGTACAGCTCCGAGTAAGCGCTCTGCCAGAGGAGGAAGTTCGACAGGCGCTGTTCGCCGCTGGTGCGGATGACCAGGTCGGGGTCGGGCTGGCCGGCGGTGTACAGATGCGGTGTGATGTCGTCGACGGTCAGGGTGTCGGCGACATCGGTCAGTGACCCGCCGGCCTCGGCCCGCTCGTACATCAGCTCGCGCAGGGCGTCGATGACCTCCTGCCGGCCGCCGTAGCCGACGGCGAGGGTGACGTGGGCTCCGGTGGTGCAGGTGCGGGTCGCCTCGACCGCCTCCTTGAGCGCGCGGGCGGTGCTGTCGGGCAGGGCGTCGAGCATTCCGGCGAGGTGGACCTGCCATCGGGCGTTCGGCCTGGTGAGTCGGTCGGCCACCACCTGTTCGATCAGCTGCATCAGGAAGGCGACCTCGGTGTCGCCGCGGCGCTGGAGGTTCTCGGTCGAGCAGAGGAATACGGTGATGTGCTTGATCTCGAGTGCCTCGCACCAGGAAAGGACCTCCTCGACGTGCTCGGCGCCCACCTTGTGGCCGAGGCTGGGGTTGGCCAGGCCCATCTGCCGGGCCCAGCGGCGGTTGCCGTCCATGATCAGACCTACGTGCTTGGGTAGGGGGCCCGTCATGACCTGGCGGCGCAGGCGGCGGGTGTAGAGGGTGCGGAGCAGGTCAGGCATGAGCACCGTCCAAATGGTTGAGGGTGATCGGCAGTTCGGGCGGGACCGAGTGCACGGTCTGCGCACGGACGGTTGGGCCTGCCGGGGCCGGAGACGGCAAGTCCGGGGCGGTGGCGGGCGACCGGCCACGACGACCGGCCGCCCAGCGAGAGGGTTCACAGCTCCTGGCGCTGTGCGTGGGGGCTGAGCTTCAGTTGACTGACGGCAGGTCGCGCAAGTCGCGCAGGGTCCCCGCGCACACGGCTGTCAACAGCAGCAGGCCCACGCCTACGGTGGCGCCGAGCAGATGGAAGCTGCTGTCGGCCGCCGAGACTCCGAGGATGGTCGCGCCGCCGGTCGCGCTGGCGGCGGCCAGCGTCCAGACGCCGGCGCGCAGCCGTCCAGCGTGCGGCGGCACGACCGCGTCCGCGCCGACGCCGGTGAAGATCCGGGGGATCTGGATCGCGCCCAGTCCCAGCGCGATCCACCAGCCGGCGAGCACGGCGGCCCGCAGGGTAGACGGCGAGGCCATCGGGTCGATGCCACCGTGCACGACGGTCACCACGCTCGTGCCGAGCACCGTCGGCACGGTGAGGCGCCGAACGGCCCACCACAGCAGCGTGATCGTGGCACTCATGGTCGGCCGGGGCCGGGGTGCGACCAGCGCGATCCCGAGCAACAACAGAGCGGTGCAGCCGTGCATGATCCCGCTGCGGGCGAGACCGGACGACAGCGGGTCGCCCTGTTCGGCCGTGAGGTGGCTGAGGAACCAGGCGGCGAGCGCGACCGTGATTCCCATGGTCGCGATTCGCCTCTGCCGCTGCGCCGGGGAGTCGGCCGGCCAGAGCGCCGGGTGCAGCCACATGTCGACGATGCCCACGATCAGGTTGGGCCACGACTTCCAGCCCGCGCCCCGGGCCTCGTCCTCCACCATGGTGCCCCAGCGCTCGCGGAAGGCGTCCGGGTAGAGCCTGACCAGGCTTCGGGCGACGACGCTCACGCCGGGTTCACCCCCAGGCGCCGCAGCCCGGCGTTCGCCACCCGGGCCATGGTACGCAGTTCGTGTTCCAGCACCTCACGGCCGAGGGGTGTGAGCCGTACCGGGCGCTGGCGCCCCTGTCCGTCGAGCGGCTCGATCAGCTGCTTGGACTCCAGCCGGGTCAGGGCCCCGTACAGGCTGCCGGGCCCAAGCCGCTCCCCGGCCAGCTCCTCGATAGCCGCGTTGATCGCGTAGCCGTGCAGCGGTCCGTCTGCCAGCGCGCAGAGCACCAGCGTCTGGGCATCGTTGGCTTGCATGTCGTTCCCTTCGTTCTGACGCCGCACCATACTACGCGACATGAACTACGTGCCACGTAGTACGCGGTGTGTACTATCGCGCCATGCGCGAGAACATGACGCACCATCACATCCAAGTCCTGCCTGTCGGACACCGCGCGCGGCCGGCGACAGCTGCGGCGCTGTGGACCTCCCTCGGGAGCGCCGGTGTCCTCACGGTGTTCGCCTACGTCACGACGCAAGTGCACGTCGTACGGGCGGGCAGCCCCTGGCAGAGCGACCCGTACGACACGGTCGTCACCTTCACGATGTTCTTCGTCCCGCTGCTCGGCTCGGCCGGCGCGGTGCGGGCGCTGCTGTGCCGCCGCGACGAACCGCTGCCGCTGTACCGGGTGGAGCAGTTGCTGCGGGCCGCGCTGGTCTGCACGCTGCTCGTGGCGGCAACGGCCGCCACCGACTGGGCGGCCGTGGCCGCACGCGCGGACCGTGAGCTCTGGAACCGCGGCACACCCTGGCTGATCGCCTCACTGGTGCCACTCACCGGGGTGGCGGTCGCGGGGCTGCTGCTACATCGGCGAGCGGTCCGACTGCTGCCGAAGCCGCCCGACGGGGGCCGCCACCGACCGGATGGGGACTGGCTCGACGACATCGCACCCCTGGCGGACGCACTCGCACGCCACTCGCACGCGGTGCGCGGACTCGCTGCCGGGGCCGACTGGAGCCACGTGCTCGTCTTCGTCCGCCGCCGATTCACCGCGCTCGCTGCGGCGGCCGCCATCGCTGCGGGCCTGTTGGTCGCCACAGGGCTGGCGCTGGGCGAGGGTTGGCCCGGACCGCTGCTCTACGCCGTCGAAACCACCGTGTTCGCGGGCGGCACCTTCGCCTTCCTGGGGATCTGCAACAGCGTCCTTCGGCTCGCTGCACCCCGCACCGCGCCGAAAGCACGACGGGCCGCCCGGACAGCCGGCACCGTGGGGACGGCGACCCTGCCGGTCCTGCTGGCACTGCGGGACGCGATGTGGCGCGCCCTGGGGCTCGGCAGCCAGGTCGACTCCGTCGGACAGTTGGCGGCCGCCACACTCGCCGGCGCACTGTTCACAGGCGCCATCGCCTTCGGCGTGACGCTGATCGGAGCCGCAGAATGACGATGGCACACGGATTCCCGAAGGTCACGGTCGTCGTCCCGACCTACAACGAGCGGGACAACCTGCCCCGGCTCGTCGGCATGCTCCTCGCCCTGCGGCTGCCGAACCTGCATGTACTCGTGGTCGACGACAACTCTCCGGACGGCACGGGTGACGTCGCCGACAAACTGTCACTCGAATCCTCGGGGATCGTCGGGGTGTTGCACCGCACCGAGAAGGACGGACTGGGCCGCGCCTACATCGCCGGCATCACCCGTGCACTCGACGAGGGCGCCGACATCGTGATTCAGATGGACGCCGACCTCTCCCACCCGGCGGAGGCCGTCCCCGAAATGGTGGCCGCTCTGTCCAGCACGGACGCGGCAGCGGTGATCGGGTCCCGCTACGTGCCGGGCGGCTCGGTCGCCGCAGAATGGCCGTGGCACCGCCGGGCGTTGTCCGCGTGGGCGAACCTGTACGTCAACACCATCCTGCACCTGCGAGTGAAGGACGCGACGGCCGGCTTCAAAGCGTGGCGAGCGGAGACCCTGCGAAAGATCCACGTCCATTCGATCCGGAGCAACGGCTATGCGTTCCAGGTCGAGATGAACCACCGGACGGTCAGGCAGGGCCTGCGCATCGCCGAGATTCCAATCCGATTCGAGGAACGGAACGCCGGCAGCTCGAAGATCAGCCTTGGGGTGCAGATCGAATCCGCCCTCATGCCGTGGAAACTACTGTTCGACAGACACGCTGACAATACCCGCTGCCGGTAGTGAGCGGCGCACTGGGAAATGTCTCGATTTCACGGGGAAGGCACTTGTCCCGCGTGCTGCGTGAACGCACGTCAACGAATCGGGTCTGTTGACCCCTTCCGAACACCCACCACCTGAGCCCTCGAAACCTGCGGGGCTGCTCTGGTGTACCTCGCACCGGGGCGGCCCCGCCCTACTGCCAGCCTCGGGACCGGGAGAGCTGAACACAAGCACTTGACAGGGAAGGAGGCCGGCCTTCGAGCCCTGTGGCCGGTGCTGCTTCCGGACCCAGACCGGCAGCGATCCGCACTGGCGCTGGGGGGCTGTACTGGGTTTTGGGTGGGGCGGGTGAAGTCTGGGTCTTGACGTGGGACTGCCCCGCGGGCCGTCGAGCTGGGCGTCGAGCAACTGCCGGGCGGCTAAGCCCGCGGTGGCCTCGGCGGCTGCCGCGGGCTCGGTGATTCGTGACGGGAAGCCCCCGCTGCCCTGCCGAAGTCCCTGTGCGGCGGGCAGCGGGGGGCCGTGTGCGAGCCGGGTCAGAGGCCGCCGGTGTACAGCAGTTCGTTGGGGCTGGACTTGCTGACGGTCAGGACGTCCTTCGTGCTTTCAGTGGAGAGCCACAGCGCGAGGTCTTCGGGGGTCGCGTCGGAGTGCCCGGCGAGGTAGAGGGCTACGGTGCCGGTGACGTGCGGGGCGGCCATGGCAGTGCCGCTCTGGACGACGCTGCCGCCGCCGAGCTTGGCGGAGGTGATGTCCTTGCCGGGCGCGTACAGCGAGACGCACTGGCCGTAGTTGCTGAAGTCGGTCTCCTCGTCGTACTTGTCGGTCGCGCCGACGGTGATGACCCGTGTGGCGGAGGCGGGGGAGGAGAAGCAGGCGTCCCGGGCGCCGTTGCCGCCGGAGACGACGGGCAGGATGCCCGCAGTGGAGAGCGCGTTGGCGGCCTTGTTGATCGTTTCGTTCCTGTCCCCGCCGACGGAGATGTTGGCGACTGCGGGCTTCTTGGCGTTGGCCGCCACCCAGTCGAGGCCGGCGATGAGCTGCTCGTTGGTGCCCTGGCCGTCACAACCCACGACGCGGACGCTGACCAGGTTCACCTTGCGGGCGACGCCGTAGGTCTTGCCGCCGACGATGCCGGCGACGTGGGTGCCGACGCCGCTGCAGTCGACACCGTTCTTCCCGTCGCCGACGGTGTCGGTGCCCAGGGTGGCGCGGCCCTCGAACTCGTCGTGGCCGAAGTCGATGCCGGTGCCGATCATGTAGGCGGTGACGCCGGCGCCGTTGCCCTCGACGTTGAACTCCCCGTCACCGGTACCTGCGGTCTTGTCCCAGTCGTGCTGGTCGATACGGTCCAGGCCCCAGCTGGCGGCCACTGCCCGCTTGTCCCGGGCGGGCGAGGCGGTGGCCTCCTGGGCGCCGGCACGGCCGTTCTCCTCGACGGTCTCCACCCCGGACAGGGAACGCACTTGCTCCAACTGCGCTGCGTCCAGGCGGGCGGAGAACCCGTTCAGGACGTGGCGGTAGGTGTGCAGCGGCTCGACACCCCCGACCCTGGCCGCCACCTTCGCTGGGTCCAGGCCCTTGTCGAGGGTGACGATGTACTCGCCGGGAACAGCCATGGTAGTTCGGTGCAGGGGAGCCGGAACGGCCCGCGCGGACGGGCCGTCGGCTGCCGCTCCCTGCGCGGCGGCCAAGGGAATGATCAGCAGGAGGGCGGCGGACGCGCAGCGCGCGGACAGTCGCATGAATGCTCCGTTCACGAAAGGGGACCGCCCCGGGACAGGGACTGCCCCGCACGTGACGGTCACCTGATTCATCGTCCGTCTGCGCACCTTCCTTGAGCACGGCGCGCCGCAGAAGCCTGCTCGGTTTCCGGTTGGCGGACCGGTCGTTGACCCGGCCGTGGAGGACAGGGGCAGGGGCGATCGCACGGATGCGCAGTGGGAGCGGCTTCGGCCGCACCTGCCGGTGGGCACCGGGCGGTGCGGCAGGTGGCGCGACCACCGGCAGGTGATCAACGGGGTGCTGCACCGGATTCGGACCGTGTGCCGTGGCGTGACCTCCCGCACCGCTACGGGCCGTGGAAGACCGTCGCCGAGCGGCATCGGCGGTGGTCGGCGGACGGTACCTGGGCTCTGGTGCTCCGTCGGCTCCAGGCCAACGCCGACGCGGAAGGTGACATCGACTGGGAGATCGCGGTCGACTCCACATCCGTGCGCGCCCACCAGCACGCTGCTGGGACCCGCCGTACAGTGCCGATGCCCCTGCAGTCGGGCGATACGCCAGTACCTGCGGCGACGCGGGATACGCCACAGCATCCCCGGGAGGTCCGCATCCCACCTCGACCCCACCCTTCTACTCCCCGCCCGCTACACAACCTTGCCCTCCAGCCGTTGCCATCCGGAGTGAACGGCGCGCTCGTCCACCGTGTCTCCGGCGCTCCCGGCGGCCCCCTCGACGTCACCTTGCTCCCCGCCAACGCCCCGAGACTCCCCCTCGGCCGCATCCAGCCTGCACTGGGAGCCCGCCCCACCCGCAGGCTGGATGGTCACCGCTCACCTCGGCCTGGCGACCTCCGAGGTGCTCCTCTCCTCCTGGCCTGCTGCCCCCGACGACTAGCCACATCTGGTCCGCCCGACCGTCTACGAGGTGACCGGCCTGTGCGCCGCCCTCGCGGTGGCCACGGCCGCCCTCGATCTGTCCAAGCGCTCCAGCGAGGTCTGACCGATCCTGCGGACAGCCGCCCACGCCCACCGGCGGGGGCGGCCTTCTGCGTGCCCGCCCGTGCGTTGCGTACGCTCATCACCGACGAACGGAGGAGCCTGTGCCCGCGTAGCGATTTCTGGAACGCCTTCCCGCCCGTCAACCGGCGGAGTAGTCGTATTCCGAAGTGGCGTATTCCACCTAGTGATCACAGCAGGTCAAGTACGGACTGGGAGCCCACGGGACCGATGAGGACCCCGTATCTCCCGGGAAGGAGACGGGGTCCTCAGTCGGCAATTCAGAGCCCTAGACTCCGAGCGGCGCACAGACGGCGTAGGTTGTGACGGTAAGACTGATCCCATCGGGGATTCTCTGCGAAGTAGCGGCACTTCCCACCCACGATTTCCCATCGATCGAAGGCTGCGACTGGATAACCGCGAAGACACCGGGCGGGAATCCCGTCTGGATGCTCACTCCCCCGCCAATGGCCTGCTCCGTGACAGCACAGGTAGCGGTGGCCGGGTAATTCGCACCGGACCGTGCGCTCGGAGTGCTGACCGTTGCCGTGACGATGTGCGTGACGCCGGCGCAATCAGACCTCCCGTCAGACCTGTTCGAAGTGGAACGCCTTGATGAAGCAGTCACGGGGCTGGGCGACTGCGAAGACGATGCACTCCACGAGCGAGTGCGCCGTGAGGGCGTTCTTGGAGTCGCGCGGGGTGGTGTCCCACTCGTCGGAGAGCGGGTCGGCGTTGTCGAAGTCGGGCGGGTAGAGCGATATCACCCGGACTCCCTGGGGTCGCAGGCGCTTGGAGAGGATGTCGGTGAACCCTGCCTGGGCGCTCTTGGCCGCGTAGAAGGCGTCGTGGGCGTCCGAGCGGTGATGGCCCGCTGTTCCGCAGGCGGAGACCATCGTCACGATGTCCGGCCTGTCCGAGTTGAGCAGGAGCGGGAGGAAGTTCTTCACGGTCAGGACCGTGCCGGTGGCACCGGAGGCGAGGGTGTCGATGACGTCCGTATCGGTTGCGGAGAGCAGATCCGGCCCTTCGAGCCAGCGGGAGCCGTTGTTGACGAGCAGGTCGACGCGGTCGGTGTGCCGCGCGACGCCGGAGGCGAAGTCGCGGATGGAGGCGGGGTCCGTCAGGTCGCAGGCGAAGGCGTGGACCCGCTGATGGCCACGCTCGCGTATCTCGTCGCGGACACGTTCGGCGGCGTCCAGTCCACGAGCGGAGAGGAAAACCTCGGCACCGAGGTCCGCGAGCCGGATGGCCAGGGTCCGCCCGAAGTCGCGGCCGGCGGCGGTGATGACGACGCGGTGGTTGTCGAATCTCATGGTGTCGCTCCTGGTTCGTGGATCGGTTGTCGCAGTGCGGTGCGTCAGGTCGGCGGGGCCTGCCACGCGTGGCAGGGGCGGCGCTGTCAGCGGTAGCGGTCGTCGACTGCGGGGGCGAACGGGCCGTCCAGGGCCGCCCATTGCAGGAGCAGGATGGTCTTGCCGTCGGTGATGCGGCCGTCGCGGGTCATGGCGAGGGCTTCGGCGAAGGGCAGTTCGAGGACCTCGATGTCTTCGCCGTCCTCTTCGAGCCCGCCGCCGGTACCGGTCCGGTCGGCGGGAGCGTAGGGGGCGGCGAAGAAGTGGAGGCGTTCGGTGACGGAGCCGGGGCTCATGAAGGCGTCGAGGACGTGGGTGAGCGGGCCGAGGGTGACGCCGAGTTCCTCGGCGCTCTCGCGTCGGACGGCGGCCGGCGGGTCGTCCGCGTCGAGCAGCCCCGCGGCGGCTTCGACGAGCATGCCGTCGGGGTGGTCGTTGACGTAGGCCGGGTAGCGGAACTGGCGGGTGAGCAGGACGCAGCGGCGTTGGGTGTCGTAGGGCAGGACGACCGCGCCGTTGCCGCGGTCGTAGGTCTCGCGCTGCTGGGTGACCCAACGTCCGTCGCGGCGACGGTAGTCGAAGGTGGTCCGTCGCAGGACGTGCCAGCCCCGGGAGGTGAGTTCGACGTCGCGGATCACGATGTCGGGGTTGCGGTCCAGGTCGCGTCCAGCGTGGTCGAGGCCGGTGCGGCCGCGGTGGTCGGGGGTGTCGATGCCGGGACGGTGGTTCACGCGTGCCCCTGCTGGGTGAGGGACGGGATCGAGGTTGGCGGCCATGGCGTGCGGTCGCCGTCGGTGCCGGAGCGGTAGGGCCCGGCGATGAGGATGAGCATGGGTTTGTCGGTCATGACGGGTTACCATACATGCAGAACCGTGCAAGAACAGGAGAGAATGTGCATGCTGGCTGCTGAACGGCGCGACCACCTACTGGCGCTGCTCGCTCGCGAGGGCAAGATCATCGCCAAGGACGTCGCCGCCGAACTGGGGATCTCCGAGGACAGCGTCCGGCGCGACCTTCGCGATCTCGCGGGAGAGGGGCTGTGCCAGCGGGTCTACGGCGGGGCGTTGCCCGTGTCGCCGGCCGTGGTGGACTATCACGCCCGGCAGGCCGTGGCCCCGGACGGCAAGCGGAAGGTCGCCGCGGTGGCCGCCGGGCTGGTGCGGCCCGGCGGCGCACTGATCCTCGACGGCGGCACCACCGCCTTGGCCGTCGTCCACGCGCTCCCGCAGGACCTGGCGTGCACCGTGATCACGCACAGTCCGACGATCGCCGCCGCCCTGCTCGACCATCCGCAGGCGGAGGTGTTCCTGCTCGGTGGCCGGATCTTCAAGCACTCGGCGGTCGCCTGCGGCGCGGCCGCGGTCGAGGCGGCGCAGAACGTCTCCGCCGACCTCTGCCTGCTCGGCGTCACGGGCGTGCACCCCGAGGCGGGACTGACCACCGGCGACCCGGAGGAGGCGGCCATGAAGCGCGCCCTCGCCGCACGGGCCGCGGACACCTATGTGCTCGCCTCCTCCGAGAAGATCGGCACCGCTTCGCGGTTCCGCGTCCTGCCCTTCGAGGAGATCAGCGGACTGATCACCGATGCCGCCCCGCACGACCCGGTGATCGAGCAACTCGCGGCGCGCGGCGTCGAGATCCTGATGACCGACTGACCGACTGACCGACGGGCTGACCGACCGACGGGTTGACCGACCAGCCGGTCGAATGACAGGTACAGGCAAACACGGTGGCCGCGCGACGGCCCGGTGGGCACTCGTCCGCTGTTATCGGGGTGTCCTCCTGGCGTTCAACCCCCGTATCTCCCTCCTTGCGTCGTGCCGGATTGGCTGAGCCGATCATCTGCGCGGCAGTTCGAGGAAGGCACCCCCATGAGCAGCTGGACCCGGCCCGGAAGTGCGATCGCGGCGATCGCCCTGCTCCCCGCGCTGCTCGCCGCCTCCGGTTGCGCCGGCTCGGCCGGTGCCACCGGGGCCGACTACACGGTGATGACCTGGGCCCCGTCGGGCACCGGCGCCTTCGACCGGCCCGGCGTCACCGCGGTGGCGGAGGCCATCGGGCGGGACGTGAACACCAAGGGCCTCGGCGGACACCGGCTGCGGGTGATCACCTGCAACGAACACAACACCGTGGACGGCGGCACCGCCTGCGTACGGCAGGCGGTGGACAACAAGGTGATCGCCGTCATCGGCTCCTACAGCCTCAACAGCGACAGCCTGCTGCCCGGTCTGGAAGCCGCCCGGATCCCCTACATCGGCGGATACGGCCTCTCCGGCGCCGAGTTCAGCAGCCCGCTCTCCTACCCCGTGGCCGGCGGCACCCCCACACTCGTCGCCGGCAACGGCCGCCAACTCGTCGCCGCCGGCTGCCGGACCATCGCGCTGGTGCGCCCGGACACCGCCGCCGGCGACACGCTCACGGGATATCTGGGCGCCGCGGTGCGCCCCGCCGGGGTCAAACTGGTGGACGTGCGGGTCAGCGAGCAGTCCCCCGACTACGGCGACGCGGCCCGCAAGGCGCTGGGCGACGACCGGACCGGCACCTGCGCCAGCGACGCCCTCGCCCCCGAGCAGAGCGCGAAACTCCTCGACGCCTACGGGAAGTTGGCACCCAAGCACACCCTGCTGGGCGCGCTGATCGGCAGCGTCCCGCAGTCCGTCGTCGGCTCCCAGGGCAGCGCCGGCGGCCCGTTGGACAACGCGTACGTCGCCGGCTGGTACCCGCCCACCTCCTCGCACGCGTGGGACGCGCTGCGTGCCCTGGTGGGCGGCGACAACGGGATCGACCCCTCCGACCTCGCGGTGCAGACCACCTGGATCGCCTACCAGGTCTTCCTCGGAGCCGCCCAACACCTCCAGGACGCCGGCACGCCACTGACCGCCAAGTCCCTGCGCGACCAGCTGGACAGCGGCGACACCCTCAACACCGGGGGCGTCACACCCCCGCTCAGCTGGGGCGACATGCTCCCCAGCCCCGACTCCCCCCGCCTCACCAACACCTGGATCACCTACCAGCAGGTCAAGGCGGGTCAACTCACGCAGCAGCAGAGCGGCTTCCTCGACATGCGGTGGGTCCTCACCGGCGGCAAGCCGCCGCAGTGAGCAGGGTCCGGGTGAGCCGTCGCCGCTCGGGGCGCGGCTGCTTCGCGTGAGCCTCCTTAAGGAGAAGCTCATCCGCTGCTTACGCTGTTCATGCCCCCCGGCTCGCATCATGGAGGGAGAAGGCACCAACTCGGCCCGCAGGGGCCGCTAGCTGTCCGGGTGCCTTCGTCGAGATCTTCCGATGGAGCCGTCATGAGCGGAAATCAGGAAGCAGGGACACCGGTCCCCTCCACGGGCACGGACCACACCGGCCAGAGCGCCCCGCCCGGCGGCTGGGGACCGCCGCCGCAGCCGCAGACGATGCGCCCCGGCCCTCCCCCACCCCCGCCCGGGCCGTCCGCCGCCGGGCCGTCCGGGGCCGGGCTGCCGCCGATGCCGCCGTATCCGCCGTCTGCCGCGCCGAGCGGCTTCGGCTGGCCCCCGCCCCCGCCACCCCGGCGGCACGGGAGGCGCGGCTACCTGGTGCTGCTGGCCGCGGTGCTCGTGGCCGGCGCGGCCGGCATCGGGGTCGACCGGGCACTGTGGCACTCACCGGCCACCACGAGTGCCTCACCGGCCGGCGCGGCGCCGCCGTACGCTCCCGCAGCCGGCGGCAGTGGCAGCAGCAGCGGCGTGGCCGGCGATGTCGCCGCCCGGGTGGATCCGAGCCTGGTGGACATCAACGTCACGCTCGGCTACCAGGGCGGTCAGGCGGCCGGAACCGGCATCGTGCTCACCTCCACCGGCGAGGTGCTCACCAACAACCACGTGATCGACGGCGCCTCCTCCGTCACCGCGACCGACGTGGGCAACGGCCGCACCTACACGGCCACCGTGGTCGGCTACGACCGCACCGGCGACCTGGCGGTCCTGCAGCTGAAGGACGCCTCCGGCCTGGCGACGGCGAAACTGGGCGACTCCTCGAAGGTCGCGGTGGGCACGGCGGTGACGGCCATCGGAAACGCCGGCGGCACCGACCAGACCCCCTCGGCGGCAGCGGGCAACGTGACCGCCCTCAACCAGTCGGTCACCGCCAGCGACCAGGAGAGCGGCACCGACGAACAGCTGACCGGAATGATCCAGGTCGACGCGAACGTCCAGCCCGGCGACTCCGGCGGCGCACTGGTCGACTCCTCCGGCGCCGTCATCGGTATCAACACCGCCGGCGCCACCGCGGGCGACGCCCAACAACAGTCACCGCCGCAGGCCTTCGCGATCCCGATCGGCACCGCACTGCCCGTCGTCCACCAGATCACCTCGGGCATGGCCGGCACGAACGTGCACCTGGGACCGACGGCCTTCCTCGGCGTGGAGGTCGCGACAGGCCCGAGCTCGGCACAGGGAACGGGCACAGGTGCGGGCAGCGGCGGCGTGCTGATAGCAGGCGTGATCGCAGGCTCCCCCGCCGCGCAGTCGGCACTCACCGCAGGCGACGAGATCACCAGCGTCGACGGGCAGCCCGTCAACAGCCCGGACGCGCTGACCAACCTGATGACCAGTCAAGTACCCGGCCACCAGGTGACGGTCCAATGGACCGACGCCAACGGGGCACAGGCAAGCGCGACACTCACGCTGGCCAGCGGTCCGGCCGGCTGACCCCACGGGTGAGGCCGAGGGTACGGCGCGGGTGGGGCCGGACGCGGGGGTGGGGGCCGGGTGTGGAGCCGCAGCCGCAGCTGCGGCTCCACACCCGGCCTGCGGCGGAGAAGGCAGGATTCGAACCTGCGTGGGCTTGCACCCGACCTGGACCGCAGTCCCGGTCCCCGATCAACCACTCCGGGCACCTCTCCCCGAGACCAGCCGCCCGAGTTCTGCGGCCCGTCCCTGTGCCAACGACTATGGCCCACCCCTCTGACCCGCGCCTGACCGGACCCTGACCCGCGCCTGACCCGCCTGACGACGGGGCCAACCCCTTCGATTTACAGGCCGTTCGCTGAACCGAAGGGAAAATGAAAGGCGTTGGTTGCGTTTGGGTGTAGAATTTGAAGCACGAGGGCGGCCTCCGGGACCGGCATCGCGGTGATGCCGACGGACCGCTCGCAACCAGGGGGAGTTCACCATGACCTACCAACTCGACGTCGCACGCGCCACGCTCGACGAGCGCCTGCGGGAGGCCGAGAAGCACCGCATCGTCCACGCGATCCGGCTCAAGGACCGCGCCGAGCGCACCATCCGACGCGCACACCAGGCCCTCACCGACCTGACCGCGTGAACACCGCGACCGCAACGGGCCGTCACCGAACCAACGGTGACGGCCCGTTCCGCTTCCCCCGGACAGTGCCCCCCGGACCGACAGGACCCCGGACAGTGGCCTTGACCTACGGGCGGTCGTAGGGCCGGGTCATGACCTCCATGTTGTGACCGTCCGGGTCCTCGAAGTAGGCGCCGCGACCGCCGAACCACCCGTTGGTCCGGCCGGGCTCCGTGTGGCTGGGGTCGGCGTAGTAGGTGACCCCGAGCGCCTCCAGGCGGGCGATCACCGCGTCGAACTGCTCGTCAGGGATGAGGAAGGCGTAGTGCTGTGACTGGATCGGCTCGTTCCTCTTCTCGTAGTAGTCGAGCGTCACGCCGTTGCCCAGGTCGACGGGCAGGAACGGCCCGAACGGGGCGCCGACCGTCAAGCCCAGGACCACGGCGAGGAACTCGGCAGACAGGTGCCGGTCGCTTGCGTAGACAGCCGTGTGGTTCAGCTGGACGCCAACCGTCGGCAGTTCGGATTCATGCGGGTACTGCTGCGCATAGGGCATCGGTGGTATCTCTCCGGTCTTGGGATCCGCTGGAACGGCGCACCGGATGCGGGCGCCGGGAGCTAAGACTCGAAGAAGATGGCGGGGCTCTCGCCCGCCTCGGGCTCACCCCGAGGCCGGGAACCTCACTCGTGCGTGGCCCATGGCCGACCCGGCAGTCACCCGACCGACCTTAGCGATCGCCACAGCCGGGGACAACACCATCGGCGGTAAGCGAGCTGAGGTAGCCGTATCCGCCCTTGTCACAGCGGGTCGGCACGGCGCTGCTGATCACCACCCGATAGGCGCCCTAGTCGCTCTCGCCGCTGTTCCGGTTGAGGCTCCGGCGGCGGTTCCTCCTGGCCAGGCGCAGCAGTTCGCCAGCGGCGAGCGTCACGTTCGCCGCCACCCGGGCCCAGCGGGGTCCGCCGCGCTCCGCCCACACCACACACGCGCACCCGCCGACGGCGAGCGCCAAGACACCGAGCAGCACCAGTCCGATCATGTCCCCTACCTCTGCATCGATTCGTGCGGCCAGGACCAGGCGGCAGAAGCCACCGGTCGTCAGACTCCCCCGGTCCCCTGCCCCCAGCCAACATCTCACAACCGAGGAGGCCGGGGAGGCGAGCGACACCGCGAACGCAGGCGCACCGCGCGCCTCCGTTCGCACATTGGCCCCGAAAACCGCGATCATGGGGTCCTCGTCGTCAGCCACGTCATCCGAGCAGAGCAGCGCACGGTGCCGACGGCCCGGCGACGAGGCAGACTCACCCAGATCCCCACCCACCGCTTCTCACCGAAAAGGCACCACCGTGGCAACCGACTACGACGCCCCACGCAACACCGGCGACGACTCCAACGACGACAGCATCGAAGAACTCAAGGGCCGCCGCGACGACAAGACCGGCTCCGCCGTCGACCTCGACGTCGAAGCCGTCGAAGGCATCGAACTCCCCGGCGCCGACCTCTCCGGCGAAGAACTCACCGTCCGGGTCATCCCGCTCCAGCAGGACGAGTTCACCTGCATGACCTGCTTCCTCGTCCACCACCGCACCCAACTCGCCGGACAGGACAAGAACAACCAACCCATCTGCCGCGACTGCTCCCCCAACGACTGACCACCGACCCACCCAGGTCCGGCACCGAACCCCCACCTCACAACAGGCCCGGCCGGGCGTCCCGTGTCAGCGGCGATCGAGCGGTTGGTCGCCGGACCGGGCTTCGGCGGCGGCCTTCAGGTCGCGCAGCCAGGCGTCGAGGCCCGCTGCGAGGATCCTGGTCGCGGCGGTGGGGTCGGCGTCGACCTGGGCACCGGCGTGGGTCTCCTCGGTCCGCACCAGGACGCCGCCCTTGACCTGGGTGAAGTTCCACACGTGAACGCCGTTGATGAGCAGTCCGCCGGCAGTGGCGGGGCCGGTCCAACGGATGCAGGAGTCGCGCCGGATCTGCTCGACCGTCGAGGTGACGACCACGGTGACGGCGGGAGTCGTGGCAGTGGCAGGTACCGGCGTCGTCCACCGGAACGCCGAACCGGTCCGCAGGGGTCCGTGGTCGAGGCGCTGCGCGGTGTTGACGGCCGCCTGCCAGGACGGCCATCGCTCCACGTCGGTCTGCAGCTTCCAGACGGTGTCGAGCGGCGCGTGGATCATGGTCTGGGTCCGGTAGCGAACGACGGCGCCGGGGTCGACGCCTGCACCTCGGCAGGTGATGGACGGGCGGGGGTGGGCGGCAGCGGCCCCGGCCGGCGCGACGGCGGTACCGAGGACGCCGAGGACGAGCGGGACGGTGATCAGGGCAGCGCGGAGCCTGGTGCTGCGGATGCCGGACATGGCGTTCCCCTTGTCGGTAGAGGTTTTCGCGTTCGCTAGAAGTTATAACTAGCACTTCCGGTGAGAGTCAAGAGGCAGAGTGACACCCTCTAACTGACAGCATGCCGGAGGGCCGCGGGTGAAGCGGTCGGGGGGCGACTCGACGAGCTGATACAGCGTCAGTTTCTCGTGCGGGTCGGCGCCGGAGAGGACAGGGCGCGGGGCTGGCGCGGCGCGACCGGCCGTTCGAACGTCCCCCGCTGCGGACGGCGACCAGGGCGCTGCGGCTGGGCAGGGCCGAAGGTCCCTGTCCGGTTCGGGACCTTGGTCCCATCGGGTTGGGTCCTTCGACCCCGTTGGCGCGGCTCGTGGCGCGGAAAGCGTGGACGGTCACCCGGTTCGCCCGGGCATCCGAAGGCGGTGCCGACGCACCGCCCCAGCCGACCTCGACAACCCGCGCCACGCCGGAGCCCACTCCGGCACGGCGCTCGGAGGACTCGACCATGTCCCGCACCATCGACGAAGCCCCGTACAGCGCCTTCCACCGCAGACTCGCGCTCGCCTGCTCCGGGGGGCCACTGCTCGACGGCTACATCCTGAGCATCGTCGGCGTCGCCCTGATCGGCATGCGGCCCGATCTCGGCCTCAGCACTGCCGCCGTGAGCCTGATCGGAGCATCCGCGCTGGTCGGCATGTTCGTCGGGGGCGCGCTGTTCGGCGTGCTGACCGACCGGATCGGCCGCGAGGTGATGTACACCGCCGACCTGGTCGTGATGGGCGTCTGCTCGGTGCTCTCGTTCTGGGTGGACGGTGTGTGGGCGCTGGCCCTGCTGCGCTTCGTGCTCGGCATGGCGGTCGCCGCGGACTACCCGATCGCCACCTCCCTGCTCGCCGAGTGGCTGCCGACCCGCGAGCGCGGCCGGCTGCTGGGCAAGCAGATCATCGCCTGGTACGCCGGATCGGTCCTGGCGTACCTGGTCGGCTACCTCTTCCTCGAACTCGCCGGCCCCGGCAGCTGGCGGTGGATGCTGGCCAGCTCGACGCTGCTGTGCGCCGTCTTCCTGGTGATCCGCCGCGGCTCCCCGGAGTCGCCCCGCTGGCTGGCCGCTCACGGCCGGGTCGGCGAGGCGGTGGCGCTGGTGGAGAAGCACCTGGGTGTGCGGGTGAACGGGCGGGAGCTGATGCCGCAGCAGGACTCCACGGTCCGCACCAGCCCGCTGCGCCAACTGTTCGGCGCGCGCTACCGGCGCCGGACGCTGTTCTGTGGCCTGTTCTTCTTCTGCCAGGTGGGCCCGCTGTTCGCCATGCTGACGTTCGGTCCGCAGATCCTCGCTTCCTTCGGCATGGCCGGCGGCAACCTGCTGGACACCCTCGGCACCGGCCTCATCAGCCTGGTCTTCCTGATCGGCTGCTACCCGGCGCTGCGTCTCATCGACACCAAGGGGCGCCGTCCCACGATCATCTGGTCGTTCGGCCTGATGATCGTGCCGCTCACCCTGCTCGGCGTCTGGCCCACCGCCCCCGCCCTGGTCGCGATCCTCGCGCTCTGTGCCTACGCCTTCCTCTGCGGCGGCCCGAACGTCCTCGACTGGACCTACCCCAACGAGCTGTTCCCCACCGAGATCCGCGCCACGGCGGTCGGGCTGGCGACGTCGGTCAGCCGGGTCGGCGCCGCGGTCGGCACGTACCTGCTGCCGATGTCCCTGACCGGCCTGGGCACCGGGCCGACCATGCTGATCGCCGCCGTGGTCACCGCGCTGGGACTGGTGGTGTGCCTCCTCTGGGCCGAGGAGACCAAGGGCATGGCGCTCGGCACCACCAGGACCCCGGACTCGCCGGACGCACCGGACGCGCCGGCCTCGACCCCGGCTGGTCACCACGACCCCGTACCGGCCCGCACGCCGTGACAACGGTGCAGGGGCCCAGATGCGGTAACGCATGAAAAGCCGGCATTCCGGAACGGACCATCTGGGGAATGGCCGTTCCGGAATGCCGGCTTTCAGTGCGTCACAGGATTTGGATGACGTTCACCTTCGGCGGGCGGTTCGGGAAGGTGATGTCGTGCCACCGGTCGATCCGCACCGAATCATGTCCAGATCGCTCCCAGTTGGGCGATTTGACACGGTTTCGAGGCCGACGGCCGCTGGTCGTGCCCACCGTCGTCGGACCGCTCAGAGTGGGGCGATCCAGGAGTCGGTGGCGCGGGAGGGGGCGAAGGCGGCGGCGGTCAGGACGGCCAACAGGGCGGTGACGGCCGCCAGCGGCAGGAGCGGGGAGCCATGGCGCAGCGCGGCGGCGCCGGCCAGCGCGCCGAGGAACATGGCGGCGGCCGCGAGCAGACGGCGTCCGGCGCGACTGCCGGGGCCACCGGTCAGCGTGGTGTCGGCGGCGATCCCGGTGATGGTGAGGGTCAGGACGGTGGTGGTCAGGTCCGGGACGGCCAAGGCGCGGGCAACGGCGTTCTGCAGACCCATCGCCAGGCCCAACAGCACGATCAGCGGGTAGCGTTGGGCGGCCGGGTAGGAGTGGGCGCCGCCGGGCGCGGCGGTGGCCAGGGCGGCAGCGGCCAGGCCCGTCTCCAGGGCGAGCGCGGTCAGCAGCACCCGGCCGCGGTGAACACCGGTGCGGCGTACGAGGAGACCGCCGAGCAGCGCGCCGGCCGCGAACGCGGCCAGCGCCGTCAGGGAGGCGGCCAGCGAGAAGCCGGGGGCGCCGGCGAGGGCGAATGCCAGGAAGACCACGTTGCCGGTCATATTGGCGACGAAGACGTGGCCCAGGGCGAGGTAGCTGACGGCGTCGACGAGGCCGGTGACCACGGTCAGGCCCAACAGCAGCCGTGGGAGCGGACCGTGACGATCCTGTGAACGGGAGGCGAGAGTGGTCCAGGCATCACGCAGGGAATCGCGCAGGGCGGCGATCATCGCAGGTCATCCGATCACGAAAGGCACCGGCGGCAGCTGGGCCGCTGGGCGCGGGTGGGCGGCTCCAGCGTGGCGCAGCCGTCGTCGTTCTGTCCAACATCTGGAACAGGGCACAGTGATCGGTCAGAGCGATGAATGGGACGCTCCGGTAACAGCCAGACAAAACCGACAGCCACCTCAGCGACCGCCTATTCAGGGAAACCGCACAAGGTGCGCGGCGCAGCACACGGCCTGTTCCAATGGGCGGCCGGTGGAGGGAAATTGACTCACCGCCAGGGACTGGCCCTTCCGACGGGCTCGGTATAACACTTTTCCGAATGACTTCTCGCTGTCAATTCCCCTGCGGATAACGCTCGTCGGCCACTGCTCGCTCGCGCAGGCGGAGAAGGCAGGATTCGAACCTGCGTGGGCGTGAACCCGACCGGAACCAGAGCCCCGGCCCCCGATCAACCACTCCGGGCACCTCTCCCAGCACCGCCTACCGAGGCGGTACTTCATCGGATCGGCCCCGAACTCCGCGGCCCTTCCGACACCCATGACTATCCATCATCGCCCTGACCGGCCACTGATACCGCTCTGACCTCATGGCCGTGACGAAGTGGCGGGGCCCATCCCCGGCCCGCTGGGCGGGCCGGGGATGGGGGGTCACGCGGTGGCGGAGCGGGGGTGGTCGTGCAGGAGGGCGGCGATGGCGTTGACGCTGCCGGCCTCGATGAGCTGCTCGTCGGTGAGGCGGGCGCCGAGCTTCTGTTCGAGCAGGACGGACAGTTCGAGCATGACCAGGGAGTCGAGGTCGAGGTCGGCGAAGGCGGTGGAGGCGGTGATCTCGCCCTCGAGGGAGAGCTTGGCGGCCATGATGTCCAGGATCTGCTGGGCGAGGGTGGCGGTGGACGTGGTGGTGGCGGTGGTGGTCATGGGGTGCCTTTCGACGTAGGTCAGGGGTGAGTGGGGGGGGAGTTCAGGAGGAGAGGACGCCGGGGACCTGGATCCGGGGCCAGGTGAGGGCGGCGGAGCCCCAGCTGAGGCCGCCGCCGAAGGCGGTCATCAGGACCCGGTCGCCGGGGGCGATCCGCCCGGCCGACGCGGCGTCGGCCAGGGCCAGCGGGATGGAGGCGGCGGAGGTGTTGCCGACCCGGTCCAGGTGGATCAGGACCTTGTCGCGCGGCACGTCCAGGACGTCGGCGACGGTGTGCAGGATGCGGGCGTTGGCCTGGTGGCCGGCGAACCAGTCGACGCTGTCGGCGTCCCAGGCGATCCGCTCCAGCAGCCGGGCCGAGGAGGAGCCCATCCGGTTGACCGCGTGGGTGAAGATCTCCTTGCCCCGCATGTAGAGGTACTGGTCCGTCTCGGGCACCGGCTCGGTGGCCGAGCGCTCGCGGGAGCCGCCGCCGGGCACCATGGCCAGGTCCTTCAGCGAGCCGTCGCTGCCGAGGTCGAAGCCGGCCAGCGCGCCGGGCTCGTCCGGCTGTCCGGCGCGCAGGAGCGCCGCCCCGGCGCCGTCGCCGAAGATGATGGCGGTGGTGCGGTCCTGCGGGTTGAGGCGGGTGGACCAGATGTCCGCGCCGATCACCAGGACCCGGTCCGCGATCCCCGAGGCGATGGCCCCGGCGGCCGTGGCCAGCCCGTAGACGAAGCCCGCGCAGGCGACCGAGATGTCGAACGCGGCGACGCTGCCCAGCCCCAGCCGGTCGGCGACCTCCGGGGCGGTGGCCGGCATCAGCTGGTTGGGGGTGCTGGTCGCCAGGATCAGCATGTCCACCGAGCGGCTGCCGGCCGACGCGAGCGCCCGCTCCCCCGCCACGGCGGCCAGGTCGCCGGTGGCGGTGCCCGGGTCTGCCCAGTGCCGGCGTCCGATGCCGGTCCGGCTGCGGATCCACTGGTCGTTGGTGTCCATCAGCTGGGAGAGCTCGTCGTTGTCGACCGCGCGCGGCGGCACCATGGCCCCGACGCCGGCCAGGACGGCCGCGCGGCTCATGCCGGCCCCCGACGGTGGAAGCGGTGAGGGCGGCGGTGGCGGGCAGGCGGTGTGCCACCGAGCACCTGATCCGCACCTGCTCGAAGTCCGCGGCGATGTCCGCCGAGCGCCAGACGTCTCCCTCACGGGTCGTCAGCAGCCGCAGTTCCTCCAACCGGGTGGCGACCGGGCTCGGAACGGCCGGGGCCGGCCGGGAGCCGTCGATCTCCAGGACCGTCTGGCGCATCCACAAGGTGTTGCTGTCGCTGCGGCGCACCGAGTCGAGCTCGTAGAGGAGGATCTGACCGAGCTGGATGGCCGCGACGAACGCGTCCACGACCGAGGTCGCGCGGTGACTGTGGCTCTCCAGGCCCACCGGGGAGGGCTGCGGGCCCTCGCCGTCCTCGCGCACGACCGCGACCAGGGCCTCGGCGCGGCGGCCGGGGACGTCGACGCGCACGTGGTCGACGAGCTGCGACTTCTCCTTGTGGGCATGCGCGAAGGGGCGCAGGCGCGGGGGGCCGAGCAGGTCGTGGGGGGTGGGGTAGCTGCCGGGCTCGGAGTGCGGGGTGCCGGCGGGGTGCTCGATCTCGCAGCGCACGCGCAGGGCTCCGACCCGGCAGTCGACGTGGGAGACCCGGCGGCCGGTGCCGGGAGCGGTGTCGGGGCCGTGGGCAGGATCCTGGGGGGTGGTGGTGATGGTGGCGGAGACGGCGAAGTCGGCGAGGTCCTCCTCGACGGGGCTGCTGCCGGCCTTGATGACGACTCTGCGCAGGCGCATGGTGCTGCGCTCGGCCGGGTCCAGGCGCAGGGCGTGGGTCAGGTAGGTCTCCGCCGTCTCGCCGGCGATCAGCAGGACGTCGATGCTGGAGAGGTGGGGCGACTGGTCCTTGTCCCCTTTACGGGACCAGTCGCTGGGGTAACTGACGCGGGCGCGGGCAACGGCGTGTCCGGTGCCGTCCGCGTCCTGGTGCAGGGTGATGTCGCGCAGCTGCTGGTCGGCTCGTTTGTAGCCCTGGCCGAAGAAGCGCCGCTCTCCTGGGCCCAGGTAGTCGTCGACGGTGGTACGGCGGGCGGTGGCGGTGGGGGCTTCCGAGAGGCTCGTCATGTCTGTCTTCCTCGGTGTCTCGTTCGGGGTTGGGCGGCGCGGCGCCAAGCGGCAGGACTGGGCAGGGCGGGGCCGGGCGCGACGCTTCAGGCGTCCTTGACCCAGCTCATGAGCTTGCGCAGCTCCTTGCCGGTGGTCTCCAGCAGGTGCTCGGAGTCCGCGGTCTTGTAGGCGTTGTACTTGGGCAGGCCGGCCTTGTACTCGGCGATCCAGGTGTTGGCGAAGGTGCCGTCCTGGATCTCGGCGAGGACCTTCTTCATCTCGGCCTTGGTGTCGGCGGTGATGATGCGCGGGCCGGTGACGTAGTCGCCCCACTCGGCGGTCTCGGAGACCGACCAGCGCATCTTCTCCAGGCCGCCCTCGTACATCAGGTCGACGATCAGCTTCAGCTCGTGCATGCACTCGAAGTAGGCGATCTCCGGCTGGTAACCGGCCTCGACCAGGGTCTCGAACCCGGCCTTCACCAGCGCCGCGGTACCGCCGCACAGCACGGCCTGCTCACCGAACAGGTCGGTCTCGGTCTCCTCGGTGAACGTCGTCTTGATGACGCCCGCCTTGGTGCCGCCGATGCCCTTGGCGTACGACAGCGCCAGCGCCAAGGCCTTGCCGGTGGCGTCCTGCTCGACGGCCACGATGCACGGCACGCCGCGGCCCTCCTCGTACTGGCGGCGCACCAGGTGGCCGGGGCCCTTCGGGGCGACCATGCAGACGTCGACGTCGGCCGGCGGCCTGATGAAACCGAAGCGGATGTTCAGGCCGTGGCCGAAGAAGAGCGCGTCGCCCGCCTTCAGGTGCGGCTTGATGTCGGCCTCATAGACGTCCGCCTGGATGGGGTCCGGAACCAGGATCATGATGACGTCGGCCTCGGCCGCCGCCTCGGCGGCGGTCACCACGCGCAGCCCGGCCTCCTCGGCCGCCGCACGGGACTTGGAGCCCTCCTTGAGGCCGACCCGGACGTCCACGCCCGAGTCCCGCAGCGACAGCGCGTGGGCGTGGCCCTGGCTGCCGTAGCCGATGACCGCGACCTTGCGGCCCTGGATGATGGACAGATCGGCGTCGTCTTCGTAGAACAGCTCGGCCACGGTGGGACTTCTCCTCTTGGGTCAGGGTGCTTCTGGGGAACGGGAGTTGAGCGGGTCAGTAAGGTCGGGGGCCGCCGGTCAGGCGGTCGCGCGCAGGGGCGCGGGGGCGGCGGTGCGCAGCGGGCGGTCGGTGATGGTGCCCGCGCCGCGGGTGATCGCGATGGCGCCGGAGCGGACCTGTTCGCTGATGCCGTAGGGCGCCAGCATCGCCAACAGCGCGGCCAGCTTGTCGCCGGTGCCGGTCGCCTCGACGGTCACGGCGTCCGGGGAGACGTCCACGGTCCTGGCGCGGAACAGGCGGGTGATCTCGGCGATCTGGGCGCGTGTCCGGTCGTCCGCCCGGACCTTGACCAGCAGCAGTTCGCGCCGGATGGCGGTGGCGGACGGCAGCGGGACGACTTCCAGGACGTCGACGAGTCTGTGCAGCTGGCGCACGGCCTGGTCCAGTTGGCGGTCGTCACCGTCGAGGACGATCGTCAGGCGGGCAACGCCCGGGTCCTGGGTGGTGGCGTGGGCCACCGACTCGACGGCGAAGCCGCGACGGGCCAGCAGGGCGGTGGTGCGGGTGAGGACGTCGGGCTTGTCGAGCGCCAGGACGGCGAGGGTGTGTTGGGGCATGGGCGGGTTCGCTCCGCTCTCAGTGGTCGTCGGTGTCGTCGAAGACGGGCCGCACGCCGCGGGCGGTCATGAGGTCGTCGTTGGAGGTGCCGGCGGCGACCATCGGCCACACCTGGGCGTCCTGGTGGACGATGAAGTCGACGACGACCGGGCGGTCGTTGACGGCGTTGGCCTCGCGGATGGCGTCGTCCAGGTCCTCGGGGCGCTCGCAGCGGATCGCGTGGCAGCCCATGGCCCGGGCCAGTTGGACGAAGTCCGGGATCCGGGTGCCCTGCACGGGCTTGGCGATGCCGTCGTGCTCCGGACCGGCGTGCAGCACGGTGTTGGAGTAGCGCTGGTTGTAGAACAGGCTCTGCCACTGGCGGACCATGCCCAGCGAGCCGTTGTTGATGACGGCGACCTTGATCGGGATGTCGTTCAGCGCGCAGGTGACCAGTTCCTGATTGGTCATCTGGAAGCAGCCGTCACCGTCGATCGCCCAGACCGCGAGGTCCGGACGGCCCGCCTTGGCGCCCATCGCGGCCGGCACCGCGTAGCCCATGGTGCCCGCGCCACCGGAGTTGAGCCACCTGGCCGGCTTCTCGAAGGGGAGGAACTGCGCGGCCCACATCTGGTGCTGGCCCACGCCCGCCGCGTAGACGGCGTCCGGGCCGACCAGCTCGCCGATCCGCCGGATGACCTGCTGGGGCGCCAACTCGCCATCGGGCGCGGGCTCGTAGCCCGGCGGGTAGGTCCGGCGCCAGCGTTGAAGCTGCGCGCTCCAGGCGCTGTGGTCACCGGTGCGGCCGGCGTCGTGCTCGGCCTGCACCGCGCGCAGCAGCTCGACGAGCGTCTCGCGGGCGTCGCCCGGCAGAGGGACGTCGGCGTGGCGCCGCTTGCCGATCTCGGCCGGGTCGATGTCGGCGTGGATGACCTTGGCGTGCGGGGCGAAGCCGTCGAGCCGGCCGGTGACCCGGTCGTCGAAGCGGGTCCCGACGGCGATCAGCAGGTCGGCCTGCTGCAGCGCGGTGACCGCCGGGACGCTGCCATGCATGCCGGGCATGCCCAGGTACTGGGGGTGGCTGGTCGGGAACGCGCCCAGCGCCATCAGGGTGGTGGTCACCGGGATGCCGGTCAGCTCCGCCAGGGCCCGCAACTCGGCGCTGGCACCGGACTTGGGCACGCCGCCGCCGACGTACAGCACCGGGCGCCGGGCGCGGGTGATCAGTTGGACGGCTGCGCGGATCTGGCGGGCGGCTGGCCGGGGCGCGGGGCGGTAGCCCGGGAGGTCCAGGCGGGGCGGCCAGCTGAAGGTGGTGCGCGCCTGCAGCGCGTCCTTGGCGATGTCCACCAGCACCGGGCCCGGGCGGCCGGTGGCGGCGAGGTGGAAGGCCTCGGCGACGGTACGCGCGATGTCCTCGGCCCGGGTGACCAGGAAGTTGTGCTTGGTGATCGACATCGTGATGCCGCAGATGTCCGCCTCCTGGAAGGCGTCGGTGCCGATCGCCCCGGAGGCCACCTGGCCGGTGATCGCCACGATCGGGACGGAGTCCATGTAGGCGTCGGCGATCGGGGTGACCAGGTTCGTCGCGCCCGGGCCCGAGGTCGCCATGCAGACGCCGACCCTGCCGGTGGCCTGCGCGTAGCCGGTGGCCGCGTGGCCGGCGCCCTGCTCGTGCCGGACCAGGACGTGGCGCAGCCGGGTGGAGTCCATCAGCGGGTCGTAGGCCGGCAGGATCGCTCCGCCCGGGATGCCGAACACCGTCTCGGCGCCGACCTCCTCCAGGGAACGGATCAGGCACTGGGCACCCGTCAGGTACTCCACCGCCGTGCTGCCGTGCTGGGCGACGCCGTGCTGCGTGCTGCCGTGCTGGGCGGCGTGGGCCGGTGGGGGCGGCTCACGGTCGGCGGCGGGGGCCGCAGGGGTCACGGCGGCCGTGGGTGCCTGGGTCACAACGCTCTGCATCGTCCATCCCGAAGTGTCCGTAGGGGTTCGGCGGCCTGGTCCTCGTCGCGGACCGGCGCCGTCGGCGGCCTCGCTCTGCGGGGGGGTGTAGCGGGGGGTTTAGCGGGGGGTTTAGCGGGGGGTGTCAGGTCCAGGTGAGGAAGCGCTTGGGGTGCTCCAGGAGCGCGGCGACATCCGCCAGGACCTTGGAGCCGAGCTCGCCGTCGACCAGGCGGTGGTCGAAGGAGAGCGCCAGGGTCATCACCTGGCGGGGCTTGACCTCGCCCTTGTGGACCCAGGGCCGCGGCTTGATCGCGCCGACCGCGAGGATGGCGGCCTGTCCCGGGTTGAGGATCGGGGTGCCGCTGTCGATGCCGAAGACGCCGATGTTGGTGATGGTGACGGTGCCGTCCGACATCGCCGCCGGCGCGGTGACGCCCGCGCGGGCGGACGTGACCAGTTCGGCCATCGCGTCGGCGAGTTGGCGCAGGGTCAGGGTGTGCGCGTCCCGGATCGTCGGCACGATCAGGCCGCGGGGGGTGGCGGCGGCGATCCCCAGGTTCACGTAGTGCTTGAGCACGATCTCCTGGTTCGCCTCGTCCCAGGCCGCGTTGACGTCCGGGTTGCGCCTGATCGCCACCAGCAGGGCCCGTGCGACGAGCAGGAGCGGGTTGACCCGTACGCCCGCCAGCTCCGGGTCCTGCTTGAGGCGGGCGGCCAGGTTCATCGTGCGGGTCACGTCGACGGTCGTGAACTCGGTGACGTGCGGCGCGGAGAAGGCGCTGGCGACCATGGCCTGGGCGGTGGCCCGGCGCACGCCCTTGACCGGCAGGCGGGTCTCCCGGCCGGAGGCCGAGGCGGTCACGGGAGCGGGGGCTGTCACGGGAGCGGGGGCTGTCACGGGAGCGGGGGCTGTCACGGGAGCCGGGGCGGGAGCGGGGGCGGGGGCGGGAGCCGCTACGGCGTGGACGTCCTGGCGGGTGATGACGCCGTCCGGGCCGGTGGGCAGGACGGACGCGAGGTCGACGCCGAGGTCCTTGGCCAGCTTGCGCACCGGCGGCTTGGCCAACGGGTGGTCCTGCGGGAGGGGGTGGGCCGGGAGCGCGGACGGCGCGGCCGGCGCGGGGGCGTCGGGGGCCGGGTGCTGCTTGCGGTGGCGGCGCCGGGAGGGCTCGTCGGCACTCCCGTAGCCGACGAGCACGGGCCGGCGGGCGGCGGGCACCGCGGCCGGAGCGGCACCGGAATCGGCGTCGGCGTCGGGCGCGACGCCGGAGTCGGAGTCGGGTGCGGAGTCGGGCGCGGTGTCGATGGAGATGATGGGCCGGCCCACGTCGACCGACGCGCCGGCGGGGAAGTGCAGGGCGTGCACCACGCCGTCGAAGGGGATGGGCAGTTCGACGGCTGCCTTGGCCGACTCCACCTCGCACACGACCATCCCGTCGTGGACGCGGTCGCCGGGGGCGACCAGCCAGGTGATGATCTCCGCGTCGGTGAGCCCCTCGCCCACGTCGGGCATCTTGAAATCGCGATAGCGCTGTACGGTCACGGTATTTCCGCCTCAGAACGACATGACATGGTCGACGGCATGGAGCACCCGGTCCAGGCCCGGGAGGTAGTCCTCCTCCAGACGCGAGGGCGGGTAGGGGGCGTGGTAGCCGCCCACGCGCAGCACCGGCGCCTCCAGGTGGTGGAAGCAGTGCTCCGTGACGCGAGCAGCGATCTCGGCGCCGGCTCCGAAGAACACCGGGGCCTCGTGCACCACCACCAGCCGCCGGGTGCGGCGCACCGAGGCCGCCACCGACGCGAAGTCCAGGGGTGAGACGGACCGCAGGTCGATCACCTCCAGGCTTCGGCCGTCCTCCTCCTCGGCGACCCGGGCCGCGGCCAGGCAGGTCTTGACGGTCGGTCCGTAGCCCAGGAGCGTGGCGTCGGTGCCCTGGCGCAGCACGCGGGCGCCGTGCAGGGGACGGGTGGGACGGGTGGTGTCGAGGTCGCCCTGCTCGTAGTAGCGGCGCTTGGGTTCGAAGTAGATGACCGGGTCGTCGCCCTCGATGGCCTGGCGCAGCATCCAGTAGGCGTCCTGGGCGTCGGAGGGCGAGACGACCTTGAGGCCGGCCACGTGGGCGAAGAGCGCCTCCGGTGACTCGCTGTGGTGTTCGACGGCGCCGATGCCACCGCCGTAGGGGATCCGGATGACCACCGGGACCCTGACCTTGCCCAGCGAGCGGGCGTGCATCTTGGCGAGTTGGGTGACGATCTGGTCGTAGCCGGGGAAGACGAAGCCGTCGAACTGGATCTCCACGACGGGCCGGTAGCCGCGCAGGGCCAGGCCGATCGCGGTGCCGACGATGCCGGACTCCGCCAGCGGGGTGTCCATCACACGCTCGGGGCCGAACTCCTCGTACAGGCCGTCGGTGATCCGGAAGACGCCGCCGAGGCGGCCGACGTCCTCCCCCATGACCAGGACCTTGGGGTCGGCGGCCATGGCGTCGCGCAATGCCGTGTTGACGGCCTTGCCCAGCGTGAGGGTGCGGGTGGCGGGCGGTGGCACCAGGGCCGGGGCGAGGTCTGCGGGTGCGGTGGTCAGGAGTGTCATGTCAGTTCCCACCCGTCTCGGCGAAGGAGGCTTCGTAGCGGGCGAATTGGGCACGTTCCTCGTCCACCAGGGAGTGGCCGTCCGCGTAGACGTGGTCGAAGATCGCGTGCGGGTCGGGGGCCGGCATCGAGCGGACCAGTGCGCGCAGGCGCTGCCCGGCCTGGTCGGCGGTGTGGTCGACCTCGTCGAGGAAGGCCTGGTCGGCGTGTGCGGTGTCGAGCAGGTGGGTGCGCAGGCGGGCGATGGGGTCCTTGGCCGCCCAGTGCGCCACCTCGGCGCTGTCGCGGTAGCGGGTCGGGTCGTCGGAGGTGGTGTGGGCGCCCATCCGGTAGGTGAACGCCTCCACCAGGGTGGGTCCCTGCCCACAGCGGGCGCGCTGCATCGCGGCCCGGGTGACGGCGAGGCAGGCGAGCACGTCGTTGCCGTCCACCCGCACGCCGGGCAGGCCGAAGCCGTCGGCGCGGCGGTAGAGCGGGACCCGGCTCTGCTTCTCGGTGGGCTCGGAGATGGCCCACTGGTTGTTCTGGCAGAAGAACACCACGGGCGCGTCGTAGACGGCGGCGAAGTTGAACGCCTCGCTGACGTCGCCCTGGCTGGTCGCGCCGTCGCCGAAGTAGACGACCGCTGCGCCGTGCGCGCCGTCCTTGGCCATGCCCATCGCGTAGCCGGTGGCGTGCAGCGTCTGGGAGCCGATGACGAGGGTGTAGAGGTGGAAGCCGTGGTCCTCGGGGTCCCACCCGCCGTTGCTGACGCCGCGGAACATGGCGAGCAGGGCCAGCGGGTCGACGCCCCGGCACAGCGCCACACCGTGGTCGCGGTAGCTGGGGAAGACATGGTCGCCGTCCAGGACCGCACGGGCGGAACCGACCTGAGCGGCCTCCTGACCGAGCAGCGAGGGCCACAGGGCCAGCTCACCCTGGCGCTGCAGGGTCACGCCCTCGGCGTCCACGCGGCGGGCCAGGACCATGTCCCGGTAGAGCCCGCGCAATTCCTCGGGGGAAACATCGATGCTGTATTCCGGGTGTTCCACCCGACGTCCGTCCGGGGTCAGCAACTGCACCGGGGCGGCGGCCTCTCGCGTACTGCCGGGGGATTTCTCCCTGTCCGCGCTTTCCATCAGAGCTTCCAATCTCATATCCGGGACATTACCGATTCCGGTATCCGGGCGACAATTCCTCGACCGGTTCGCGGTTTTGCACACGGCGACGGCGGGGACGGGCAACTTGGTTGCACTGGTGAGCTGTTGGTGCAGCAAACCAGGAGCGACGCGGCCGCTCCAGCGGGCGTTCCCCGAAGCCGCTGATGCCCCCTGCCCCGGGAAACGGGTGCGCGAGAGTCTCTCGCCTCGCGCCGTTTCGACCTTGACGGACATCAGTGTCCGGCGGAGCGCTCAGCCGAATTCTGTGCATTCAGTGGATTAAGTGGGCGATGTCGCTGGGCGGGTCATTCGGCGCCAGCCAGGCGCAGCAGGGGGGTGAGCGAGGCGAAGAGCCGTTCCTTGGCCTCGCGGTTGAAGAAGTGGCCGCCCGGCAGGACGTTGAGCGAGCCACCACGGTCGGTGTGGACGCTCCACGCCGCCGCGTCGGCCACCGCCACCAGCGGGTCGCGTGCTCCGACGATCGCGTCGATCGGGCACGGCAGGGGCTGCGGCGGCTGCTCGGGCCGGTGGCTGGCGCAGAGTCCCAAGTCGCGTCGGAGCAGAGCGACGTGGTGGGTGCGCCGGCTTCCGCTGAGCAGGTCGTCGGGCAGGTCGGACAGGGTCAGCAGCCAGCGTGCGAGCTCCTCGTCCCCCAGCTCGCGCACCCGGTCCAGGACCTGCGGCAGGTGCGGTGCGCGGAAGGCGCCGACCATCAGGCGCCGGGGCGGGCGGTGGCCGCCCGCCACCCGCAGCCGGGTGAGGTGATAGGCGACCAGGGCGCCCATGCTGTGGCCGTAGAAGACGTGGGGCTCGTCGAGTTGGGGGCCCAGCGACTCGTGCAGGGCGGCCGCCAGGGAGGTGATGTCGCGGTAGTCGGGCGCGACGGCCGTCCGGTCACGTCCGGGCAGGCGAACGGGGATGACTTCGACCTGTCCGGCCAGGGCCCGCTGCCAACCGGCGAAGGCGGAGGTGCTGCCGCCGGCGTGGTGGAAGCCGAAGAGCCTCAGGCCACCGGGGGTGCCGGCGCCGGCGGCGTTCGGGGATGGGCTCGACGACGTGCGGGGGACGGCGGGTTCGGGTGCGGCGGCGCCGTTCATGCCGGCCCTAGGGTGCGGCACGGCCGGCAGGTCCGGCGCAGCCACCGCGGTCGGCGGGTCCGGCTCCGGTTCGGCTGTGCGACTGCGGACCGGGCCCGGTCGCACAGCCACGCGCCGGTGGCCGTCGGGTGGGTGGGGCGTGCGGGTCTCGTGAGGCGTGCGGGTCTCATCGCGCGACGTCTTCGCCTTCGGGCAGGCGCTCCAGGGCGTCGGCGAAGGACTCCCAGGCGGCCGCGCACTGGCGGGCGGCGGCGGAGACGGTCTCCGCGCAGTGGCCCGGGATGCTGCGGGCCAGCTCGTCGCGCCGCTGCGCGGGAACCAGGTGCGCGGCCAGCAGGCGCAGCAGGTAGCGGCCGCTCTCGGTGTAGCGCAGCGAGGGGTCCCGGCCGAGCGCGTCCAGCAGCTGGGACGGGTCCACGGGTGCGACGGGTGCGCGGCGCGGCGCGGGCACCGTGCGGGCGGGGGTGCGGCGCGGTGCCGCGCCCTCCCCCGGCGCGGCGGGCCCGGCGGACTCGGCGGGCGTGGCACCGGGGGTCGCGGGCGGGGTGCGCTGGCGCGGGGGGACGGGGCTCTCGCCGCGGCTCAGTCGCTCGCGCACGTCGCGCACGGTTCCCGGGGAGATGCCGGCCGCCTTCGCGATGTCGCGCAGGGAGGCCGTCGGATTCTCGGCGATCAGTTCGCCGGCCTTGACGCGTCCGCAGGCGGCGTCCACCGGGCGCAGCCGGCCGTCGCGGCCGATCCGGGCGGTCAGCGGCGGGAGTTGCTCGGCGGCGGACTGCCGGATGCCCCGCACGGACTTGGCGGAGAGCCCGGCGACCGCGGCGACGGCGCGGTCCGACCACTGCGGGTGGGAGAGGAGGATGCGCGCCGCGGCGGCGGCGCGGTCGGCGGCCGAGAGCGGACGGCCGTGCGTGGTGTTCGCCTCGACGCCGAGCACGAAGGCGTCCTGTTCGGTGCCCTCGAAGAACCGCACCGGCACCTCGTGCTCACCGCGCAGGAGCGCCGCCCGCAGGCGGTGCATGCCGTCGATGACGCGCAGCGTGGCGCGGTGGACGGTGATCGGCGGCAGCACCCCGCCGCTGTCGGCCAGGAGCTGGGCGTGTGCCGCGCTCTCGCCGTCCACGCGCGGGGAGTTGACGGGCGGGAGCAGCGAGGCGATCGGGACCAGCCGCACCGGGGACAGGGTGGGGCACTGCCAGTCCGAAGGCGAGGTGTCGGGCCTCGCGGGCCCCACGACGGGGCGCGCGAGCAGGGCGTCGACGCTCACGGAACGGCTCCTCTGAGTGAGAGGTACGGCGGATGCTGACGAGAAGTAACATACCTCCGAGTAGGAATTTTTGTCGAGACGGAATCGGGAAGCGGGCCGACGGGCGGGCAACTGCGTCCGGGGGCCGGTTGCACGCCCGCGCCCGGCGGGCGGGACGGCTGCGGTGGATGCCATCCTTCTCGGGGCCGCGGCTCGACCGCCTCCCACTCCCCCGCTGTCCCACCTGACTTGGAGCGACCCATGACCTCGACGACACCGCCCGTACGCCTCGTCTTCTGCGACGTGGACGAGACGCTGATCGACTGCAAGAGCATGTTCGACTTCCTGGACTACTACCTCGGCGAGCGCCACGGGCAGGACGGGCTGGCCCGGGCGCGCGAGGTGCGCGAGTCGCTGCTGGCCCAGGCCGCGCGCGGGGTACCGCGCGAGGAGACCAACCGTTCGTACTTCCGCGCGTTTACGGGCGAGAGCGCCCGGGAGGTGGAGCAGTGGGGCGAGCGCTGGTTCGCCGAACGCTCGGCGCGGGCGTCCTTCTACCTCGCGCCGACCCGGGCGGCACTGGCGCGCCACCGGGCGGCCGGGGCGGCCCTGGTGCTGGTGTCCGGGTCCTTCCCCGCACTGCTGGGGCCGATCGCGCGCGACGTCGGCGCCCATCACGTCATCGCCACCCTCCCGCAGGAGCGCGACGGCATGCTGACCGGAAGCATCGTGGGCGAGCCGGTCATCGGCCGCGGCAAGCACGCCGCCGTGCTCTCCGTCCTCGCCCGCCACCCCCACCTGGACGCCGCGGACTGCTACGGCTACGGGGACCACATCTCCGACCTGCCGATGCTCGAAGCCGTCGGGCACCCGGTCGTGGTCGGGCACAACCCCGAGCTCCTGGCCCGGCTGCCCGGCGCGCAGCAGCTGCCGACAGCGGCGGAAGAGCTGGACGAAGTGCGGGAGGTGGCCGGGGCCCAATGAGCCGGCCGCTGATCCGCCTCAGGACCGCGCGGGCGGCTGGTCCCGCGTCGCGATCGCGACGCGGGACCAGCCGCAGGCCCTCTCAAGGACGCAACGAGTCCTCGAACAGCTCCCACACGGCGTCGACCCAAGAGGTGGCCGGCCGCGAGGGGCAGGGCGCGGCGAGGATCACGGCCAGCAACAGTTCGACGATCACGACGGCGGGGAACTTCCCGGTGATCTCCCCCCGCTCCTGGGCGCCGCGGACCAGTGCACCCAGCTGCGCCCGCACGTCCAGCAGCAGGTTGGGCCCCGGAGTGCCGGAGGCGATGGCGTCGGCGGCCAGCCGCAGCGCGGCCCCGGTGCGGGCGTCGGTGCGCCGCAGGCGGGCCAGTTCGCGCACCAGGCGCCCCAGGGTGACCAGCGGCGTGGCGGGGCCGGCGGCGGCCGAGTCGGCGGTGCGCGTCCAGCGGTCGCGCGCATAGTGGACGACCGCCTCGGCCAGGTGGTCCTTGGACGGGAAGTGCCCGTAGAGGGCGCCCTTGGTCATGCCGATGCGCCCGGCCACGGCGCCCAGGGTGGTGTGGGCGTAGCCGTGGGCGGAGAACTCCGCGGCGGCGGCGTCCAGGGCCTGTTCGCGCGTGCGCCGGGCCCGCTCCTGCTGCGCCATCAACGCTCTCCTTAGGTCAGCCCCCGCTGAAACATACCCTCAAGAAGGAATGTATCGGTTTGTTCGGCTGTCCGTCCCGAAGACGGGATGGACAGCCGAACGCGGGGCGCGCCAAGGGGCGTGTGTGCAGGAGCGGGTGCGCGTACGCACCGGGCCGCCGGGGGCCCGGTGCGTACGATGGCAGCGGGGTGACGGGTGCTCAGGTCGCCCGGGCGGCCTCGTGTACGTCGAAGGCGGCGCGCGCGTAGGCGGCACAGGCCGCCTCCAGGTCGAGCGCGGCGTGGTTGGCGACGGCCGCCACGTCCAGCCAGCGGCGCTGGACGGGGTCGTCCTGCGCGAGCGCGCGGGCGCCGGAGGCCCGCATCAGCGCGGCGGTCGCACTCGCGCACAGGTCCACGGCGGTGGCCGCGTCCCTGATGTTCTCCGCCACCGACAGCGCGCCGGTCTCGCCGGCGTCGGCGCGCAGCGCCGCCTGGCGCAGCAGCAGAGCCGCCGCCTCGATCTGGGCAGAGGTACGGGTCAGCACCTGCTGGGCGGCCGGGGACTCGTGGGCGCGGCGGCCGTCGGCGCACCTGCGCTCCACCGTGGCGCGCGACCAGGCGCGCAGGGCGGCGCGGGCGGCCCCGAGCGCGGGCGCGGCGAACTGCAGGCCCGCGACCATCGGGTAGGGCACGCCGTGGCAGCGCGGGTGGTCGGGGCGGGCCGCGGCGAGGTCCGCCAGGACGACGGTGCGGTGGGCGGGGACCAGGAGGTCGTCCAGGAGCACGGTGTTGCTGCCGGTGCCGCGCAGGGCGGAACTGTGCCAGGTATCCAGGACCTGGCAGTCACCGCGGCGCACCGCGAGGATGCGGTGCTCGTTGTCGGGGCCGGTGCGGGTGCCCAACAGCACCCACTGCGCGTGGTCCACGCCGCTGGCGAAGGACCAGCGTCCGGTCAGCCGCCAACCCCCGTCGGCGGGGCGCGCGGTGCCGGTGGGCGGGTTGACCGCGGCGGCGATCCGCACGTCGGGGCCGTGCTCCCACACCTCGCGCTGCCCGGCCTCGGGCAGGTAGGCGGCCAGCCGTCCGTGGGCGGCGTAGAGGGCGGCGCACCAGGCGGTGGAGGCGCACTCCTCGCCCAGGGCCGCGACGCGCGCCAGTACGGTCTCGAACGTGCCGGCCTCGCCGCCCCAGCGGCGCGGGACGAAGTGCCGCGCGAAGCCCGCGCGGCTCAGGGCCTGGGCCAGTTCGGGGGTCAGGCGCCGCTGGTCCTGGACCTGGGCGGCGCAGCGGCGAGCGAGGTCCGTAGCGTGCGCCAGCCCCTCGCGGGTGGGGGTGCTGGGGTGCGGGTGGTCGGCGAGGGCGGCGGCGGTGCTCAGCAACGGACGCCCTCCTCGTGCTCGGCGCGGCCCTGCGGGGACAGCGCCGCGCCTCTCAGGACGGCGGTAGCCAGGGCGTGTTCACCCTGGAGGGCGACGACGGTGACCTCGCGCAGCCGGTCGGGCGCCGCGTCCTGGCCGGGGCGGGCCGCGATCACGACCGGCAGGTCCAGCTCCCCGAAGGCGTCGAAGGAGACGGTGCCCGAGCGCAGCATCCAGATCCGCGGGTCGGGGTCGCCGCCGGCGGCGGACTCGGAGGCGGCCGGCATGGCCAGCGCGGCGGCCTGGGCGAAGGCCTCGATCAGGGCTACGCCGGGAATGTGGTCGCAGCCGTGGTCGAAGAGCACGGGGTGCCCGGTGTCCAGGCGCAGGTTCCACACCCGCTGGGCGCCCAGCGCGCCGCTGAGCAGCACGTCCCGGTCGTTGCGGCGGCCCACCGCCTGGGCGGGCAGCGGGACGGTACCGTGCACGGCGGGCGCGGCGGCGTCCGGGTTACTGGGGACGGTGCGTCCCCGCACCACCCGGTAGCCGCGCGGGCTGACCGCCTGCCAGCGCACGCCCACCCGGCCGGCCGGGACGCCGTCCACCAGCACCACCGCGTCCATGGCCATCACCAGGCGCCCGGGGCTCTGCTTCAGCCGACGACAGGTGGCGTCGAGCGTGACGGACAGTGGCTCGGCGCCGGTGCGCGGCGGCTGCGGGCGGTCGATGGCGAAGTCGACGCCGGAGAGGATGAAGCAGTCCCCCAGCGGCACGCCGTAGAAGCGGTGCGAGAGGTAGATCACCGCCTGGCGAGCGGTCTCCACCCACAGCAGCGGGTCGCTGCGGCCGTCCTGGCCGGGGTGGAAGAACACGTGGTCGCGGGGCCACTGCGCGGCGACCGCGAAGCGGTCGGCGCCGCGCGGGCGCGCGTCGGTGAGGAAGACCTCGGAGACCGCCTTCTTGTGGACCAGGCCGCGCGGTACGCAGGCGTCGTACGAGAGTTCGTCTGCTGCGGCCGCGGGTGCGGCGGCGCCGGCTGACGGGTGGTGGGCGCTGTACATGAATCTTCCCCCTACATGATCCACGATCAAGACCCCCCGAAAATATACCTCTGGGAAGGTATGTGCAACGGAGTTCCGGGGCCGTCCGGAGCAGGTGCGGGATGCGCGACGAGACGACAACTGTCCGTATTCACAAGTGCTCTGTCGAACCGTCACCTGGGCGGACGCGCGCGGGCGGCGAGGGAGCGGACGGTGGAAAGGGACCACCCGCGGGCGGTCGCGGGGCGACTCGCGGCGGGTCGGACGGCACGGCGAGGGGAGGGCCGGGGCGGCGACGGCAGGAGGCCCGCGGGGGCGGACGCCGTCGGTGCGTGGTCGCGCCGCGGCCCGGCCCGGGCCGCCCCCTCCCCCGTACTCCCGGGCGGGCCGCGTGCGACGGCCAGAAATATACCAGGCGGTCGGTATTACCCTGCGTCCGGGTGGGCCGGGTCACCCGGCTCGGCGGGAGCGCGCCCGGAGCCGCCCGGCGACCTGCCCGTCGGCACGACGGATTCACCGGCTGCGGACGCGCCCGTGCCCGGAGCGCGTGGTGCGCTCCGGGCACGGGCAGGGCGGGGCGGTGTCGGTCAGACGCGGGCGGGTGCGGCGGCCGGGGCGGGGGCTGCCTCGGGCGCGGCGGTCTCCTTGCGGTCACCGCGGGTGATCAGGCGCCAGGCGCAGAGCGCGGCGACCAGGTAGGCCAGGCCGATGGCCAGGAAGCAGACGGCCGCACCCCGGTTCCAGCTGGACGTCGCGTTCAGCAGGACGCCCATGGTCGCGATGCCGACCAGCGAGCCGATCTGACGGTTGGCGTTGAGCACCGAGCCGGCGACGTTGGCGTGCGCCGGTCCGGCGGCGTCCATCATGGTGGCGGTCATGCCCGGGGAGATGACGCCCGCCCCGATGTTGGCCACGCCCAGGGCGACGGCCAGGAACCAGTAGGGCGTCGCGTCCGAGATCGAGACCATGCTGAGCGAGGCGACGCCGGCCAGCAGCAGGAAGGTGGTCAGCAGCGGACCGTTGGCGAACCGCGCCGAGATCTTGGAATACACGACGTTGGCGACGGGCGAGAAGATCGTGATCGGGATCAGCTCCAGGCCGGCGCGGAAGGGGCTGGCCCCCCGTGCGTGCTGGAAGTACAGGCCGAGCATGAACATGCTGCCGAAGATCGCGAAGTTGAAGAGGAAGCCGACCATGTTGGCCCCCGCGAAGGCGGGCCGGCGGAACAGCGACCAGGGCATCACCAGGTTCTCGCTGCGACGCTCACGCGCCACCAGCAGCAGGGCCGCCGCCACCATCACCACGTACGAGGCGAGCGTGGGCGTCTTCGCCCAGCCGATGTGCGGTCCCTCGATCAGCGCGAAGCTCAGGGCGGCCAGCATGACGATCCAGATCGCGTGCCCCGCGAAGGCCGGCCGGACGCCGTTGCCCGCGGTCGGCTGGATGAAGCGGTATGTCATGTAGATACCCACCGCGCCCAGCGGCAGGTTGAGCAGGAAGATGCTCTGCCAGCCGAGCGTGTTCACCATCAGGCCGCCCAGCGTGGGGCCGAAGCCCGAGGAGGTGGCCACGATCGCCGACCACAGGCCGAGCATCCGGGTGCGCTGGCGCTTCTCGGGGAAGGCGAAGACCAGCAGTGAGAGCGAACTGGGCATGAAGAGCGCGGCTCCCGCGCCCTGCAGGAAGCGCGCGGCGATCAGCACACCGGCGTTCGGCGCCAGCGCACAGGCCAGCGACGCCGTCAGGAAGACGCCCATGCCCCACATGTAGACGGTCTTGGCGCCGACGCGGTTGGCGATGCCACCGGCCAGCATCAGCAGGGACGCGAAGGTCAGGATGTAGCCGTCCACGATCCAGGTCAGCTGGGCCAGCGAGACACCCAGCTTCTCCTGGACCGTGGCGCCGGCCACGTTGACGATGGTCACGTCCAGGGTGGCCATGACGAAGCCGGTGGCCAGCGCGATGATCTTCAATGCGCTGGACGGCCCCGGTCGGGCCTTGGTCTGTGCCTGGCCGAGCTCGGCAGCGGTCATCGCTCTCTCCTTCAAAGGGGGGCTGATCTGGTTCATGGGCGTGCGGCCGCCGCTCCCAGCCACCACGGACGGACACCGGCGGGCGGCGGACGGTAGGCGGGATGGCAGGCGGCGGGCCGGCATGCGGCGTGACGGGTCGTTAACGGCCTTGGCAGTGGGCCGAGTCGGATCGCTCGGTGGTCCACTGAAGCCCATATGTCGATGTGTGTCAAACTTCATTACTGTCGAACTTGTAGCTGGCATAGCATGGTCTCCAGGCACCGCAGCGAAGGAGACCGGCAGACGTGACCACACGCAGCGCGCAGAGCCAGGCCGAACGCATCACCGACCACCCGCCCGCCGAGGCGATCACCCTGCAGGGGGTACTGGAGGCGCTGGTCGACCCGGTGCGGCGCAGCATCGTGGCCCAGATCGCGGCCTCCAGCGGCGACCAGGCCTGCGGCACCTTCGACATGGCGGTGACACGCTCCACCAGCGCCCACCACTTCCGCGTGCTGCGCCAGTGCGGCCTCATCCGGCAGTACTACGTGGGCACTTCGAAGCTGAACACGCTGCGCCGCGAGGAGCTGGACCGGGCCTTCCCCGGCCTGCTGGACGCGGTCGTCAACGCGGAGGCCGGCGCCACCCGTTGACGTGACCCGACACCGCCGGTGGTAGTCGCTCAGTCGAGCGCGGCGAGCATGTCCGCCTGGAACGGGCGCAGTTCGCCGGTACGGCCGGTACGGACCTTGTCCGGCCAGTCGGGGTTGGCGATCAGGGCCCGGCCGACCGCGACGAGGTCGAACTCGCCGTCGTCCAGCCGACGGGCGACCTCGGCGGTGTCGCCGATGGCGGCGCCCTTGCCCTCCAGGTAGCCGAGGAAGTCACTGCCGCTCAGGCCCACCGAGCCGACGACGATGGTGGGCAGGCCGGTCACGCGCTTGGTCCAGGCCGCCAGGTTGAGTTCGGAGCCCTCGAACTCGCTCTCCCAGAAGCGGCGGGTGGAGCAGTGGAACACGTCGACACCGGCGTCCACCAGCGGGGCCAGCAGCTCCTCCAGCTCCTGCGGGCTGTTCGCGATGCGGGCGTCGTAGTGGGAGACCTTCCACTGGGAGATCCGCATGATGATCGGGAAGTCAGGGCTGACGGCGGCCCGGCAGGCGCGGACCAGTTCGGCGCCGAAGCGGGCGCGGGCGCCGGCGTCGCCGCCGTACCCGTCCTGGCGCAGGTTGGTCCGCTCCCACAGGAACTGGTCGATCAAGTAGCCGTGGGCGGCGTGCAGTTCGATGCCGTCGAAGCCCAGGCGCTCGGCGTCGGCGGCCGCGGTCGCGAACGCCTCCAGCACCTGCGCGATGTCGGTGTCGGTCATCACGCGGCGCTCGGCCGGGCCGTTGTCCGGGTCCACCCCCGAGGGGCTCAGCAGCCCGCCTTCCGGGCTGGTGAGCTGGGTGTCGCCGGGCAGCAGCTGACCGGCCTCCTCGACCGAACGCCCCCACAGCAGCGGGTCCATACCCAGGTGCCACAGCTGCGGGACGATCCGGCCGCCCTCCGCGTGCACCGCGCGCACCACCTCCGCCCAGCCCGCCAGGGCGTCATCGCCGTAGAAGCGCGGCACGTCGGGGCGGTTCCCGGCGGCCGGGTGGCCCACGAAGGTGCCCTCGGTGATGATCAGGCCCACGCCGCCGCGCGCACGGCGGGCGTAGTACTGGGCGGACTCCGGGCCCGGGACACCGCCCGGCGACAGGTCCCGCGACATCGGCGCCATGACGACGCGGTTGCGCAGCACCAGCGAACCCACGGTGAAGGGACTGAACAGCGGCGCCGCGGCCGCCTCGGCCTCGACCTGTCCGGCGACGGTGGCGGGGACGGCGGTGGAGGCGGTGGGGACGGGGGCGGTGGGTGCGGACACGGGGCCTTCTTCCGGATGCGAGGGGTCGAACGGACGGGAGGGGTCGATCGGGCGGGAGGAGCGCGCCGCCCCGGAGCGGGGCGGCGGAACGGCAGAACGGCGGGGTGTCGGTCAGACCGCGCTGCGCTCGAGCTCGCTGCGCACGTCCAGCACCGCGTACTCCTCGCCGGCCTTGGCGATGGCGTCCTCGATCGACATGACCCGCGGCAGGCCGAAGCGCTCGGTGATGGCCTCAAGCCGCTGCGGGATCGAGCCGCCGATGATGTGGACGGGGATGTCGAGCTCGTCGCGCAGCACGCTCAGCAGCAGCTCGTCGGAGAGGGTCCGGAAGCGCTCGTTGACCGGGCGGTGACCGTTGGGGTCCAACGGGAACTCGATGGGCAGGTGCACGAACGCGTCGTAGGTGTCCTTCGCGTACTGCTTGAGCGCCACGCCGAGCTGGCTCACCACCCGCTCGTAGAAGCGGATCTCGTCGGTCTTCTCGACCTCGTCAAGGCCGATGGAGGCGTTCGGGTTGATCCCGACCGTCACCCGCACGGACGCGTAGGTCCACTCGTGCAGCGACGAACCGTCGGAGATGTAGTCCTCCAGGTGGCTCTCGTGCACCGCCCGCTCGACGTAGCGGCGCACCACCAGCTGGATCAACTCGGCGGCGTCGCACTGCTCGAGCGTCTTGCCCGGCACGGCGTGCGGCAGGATCTCGCGCATCGTCTTGGCATGGGTGCGCGGGACACCGGTCAACTGCGCCAGCGCCATCGTGGTCAGGGTCTTCCCGGAGGAGTACGTGCCGGAAATTGCGAGCTTCATGTCAGGTGGCCTTTCAGGCAGTTCGTAACAAGGACGGAGCCGGTCCCCGGCACGACCGGTCACCGCACGGCGAAGCGACGCACGGGGACGGGGACGGGGACGGGACACGGACGGGCATGGGACGGCGAGGGGACGGGGGCGGGGCAGCGACTCCGCGGTCGGGAGTCAGGGGTGGCCACGCTCGCCGGGCCCTGGTGACTCCGGGCCGACTGTCCGACCCGGCATCACCACGTCCAGGAGGCTAGCCAGCAGGCCGAACCCTTGGCCAGCAACGACGACTTGCACGCCCCTGCGGAGGCGACCGCCGCCCCACTCGGTGTGCAACTGAGACCGGTGCGCACTCGCGCGGGGGAGGGGACGGAGTGGTTCAGGGCGGGGTGGTTCGGGGATTCTGGGGCGAATCGCACATAAAATACCTAGACGAAGGTATATTCTGTGCGAGCACCTCCCCTCCGTCCCTCCCAGGAACGCTCCGCGAAGCGAAAGGCAGGCCCGTGCCACGCACTCTTCGGCCGCACCCGGGCTCTGCTCCCAAGTCGCCCACCCTGCGCGGCCCCGAGCCACGGCAGGACCGCGCGGTCCGCACCCGCGCCCAGGTACTGGAGGCCGCCGCCGTCCTCTTCGCCGAGCGCGGCTTTCGCGGCACGAACGTCCAGGACGTCGCCGCCCAGGTGTCGATGACCAAGGGCGCGGTCTACTTCCACTTCCCCAACAAGGACTCACTGGCCGTGGGGGTGGTCGAGGAGCACTACGCGCGCTGGCCGGTGCTGTTGGACCGGATCCGCACCAAGAACCTGGCCCCGCTGGCCACGGTGGAGGAGCTGTTCGACCGAGCGGCCCGAGCGTTTCGCGACGACCCGGTGATCCAGGCCGGCGCCCGCCTGCAGATCGAACGGGACTACATCGACGCGCCGCTGCCCGAACCCTACGTCGGCTGGACCGAACGCGTGGCGACCCTGCTGCACGACGCCCGCGCGGCGGGCGAGTTGCGCAGCGGGGTTGACCCCGACGAGGCGGCCGCCTTCCTCGTCGCCGCATTCTTCGGCCTGCAACACATCTCCGAGGTCCTCAACCACCGCAAGGACATCGTCAAGCGCTGGCACGCCATGCGGGATCTGACCTTCTACTCCCTGCGCGCCTGACCCAACGGACCGGTCCTGAACGGCGTTTGGCTCGGCCCCCGCAAGCCGCGGGAGCCGAGCCAAACGGTGGTTCAGTGGTTCAGTCGGGCACTTCGTCCTCGTGGTCGGCCACGGTGGTGTCGACGGCTTCCGGCCGCCCGGACACCTGCCACCCGGCGGGCGGCCGGATCCGTCCCTCCGCCGGGGGCTCCGGCACTCCTGGGGGCTTTCCGGCATCCGCCGGGACGGGGGCGGCGAACTCGGAGCCGTCGGTGGCGGATTTCGGGGATTCGCCGGGGAGCGGGGGCACCACCTCACCGGTCATCCGCGACTGCGGCGTCTCCACCGGCCTCCCGTACACACTGTCGTCCGGGGTTTCTGTCGTCACTTCGGTACCTCCGCCGCTCTCGCTGTTCTGCGCAGCGCCTACCCACCACCCGCACCATCAATCCCAGCCGTCACGGACCGGAATCGCGGGCTCGCGCCGGAGGACCTCGGGCGTCCGGCCGGGCAGTGAACGGTGAGGCAGGTGAGGGCTCCTGCGGGCTACTGAGGACGGCCGACACACCAATGGTTATCTGATTGTCAGCTTGAAGGCCGTGCGAAGCCCGCTACTTGTGGGTAAATCTTGGAGTAGCAAGAGTTGGGCCCGGTCGCGGTTTCCCCCACGAAACGGCGACCGGACCATATGCCGTACCCAGTCGGGTCCGGTCGTGCTTCCCCCCACGGAAGGCCGACCGGGCCCGGTTGTGCAACGACGGCAACCAGCGCAGCGTACATGGCTGGCCACCCGCGCGGCTACACAGTGTCGCTGTGGAATCACTCACAGCCCTGCCTCTGCGGGCTGTCAGCTGCGGGTGTCGATGTCCACCGGCGGCAGGTCGGCCAACTCCAGCTTGCTCAGCCGCACCTTGACGGTGCCTCCCAGTGTCCAGGTCAGCTCGCGGATCGGGATGGCGACGGTCTTCCTCCCCCACAGGTGGCCCTCCTGGAGGAGCACGTGGGTCACCGCGTGGTCCTGAGGGTCGATCACCAGGCCCTGCACACGGCCGATCTCACCGTCCACGGCCTCGACCCGGTCGCCGTGGCGGATCTGCACCTCGCCGCTGGGCACCCGGTCGTGCACGGTCACGCGCGGCTCGATCTCCAGCGGCAGCAGCCCGGGCGCCATCCCCATACCGCCCACGCCCAGACCGTAATAGGGGTGCGTGACCAGCTCGTCGGCCTGGTAGCCCAGCTGGTCGGCGGTGCCGGGAAGGTACTCGGTCTCCTCGGCCGCTTCGAGCCGCCGCATGGCCTCGGTGTCGCACCGCAGCCGGATGTCCTGGGGTTCGCTGTTCGCCTCGTCGACCAGGTCGACGGGCACCAGCCGGTTCGCCTCGCGCCGTCCTCCGACGACGAGATGGGTGACCCGGCGGGCCACCGGATCGATCACCACCCGCTCCAGACGACCGTAGTCGGCGTCCTCACAGTGGATGTCGGCGCCGATGGCGTACTGCACGGTTGCGCTCACGTCGAGGTCCTCCCCTTGCTCTGGCTGTTCACGTCCGACGGACGCGGTCGCCGCTCGCCTGCCCCGCTCAGGGGATCCGACACCCGTCCGGATCAGCCGGACGGGTGTCGGTGCGGGTGCCGCATGAGACGCCTGAGTCCGGGTAGACGGCCCGGAGATCCACCGCCCGGCAGAGAGGCGGGCGTACGACGGGAGGAGGGCCACATGCCGCAGGTCGTCATGCCGACCAGGCCGGCCGAACACCGGGTGGCCCTGCGCGTCGGCGCCGGCTACGACGGCGGCCTCGGCACGGTCGCCGCGGCCCGCACCCTGGCGGACGACTTCCTGGGCGCCGCACGCTCACTCCTGGGGGCGCCCGTCACAGCGGCGGTCGCCGGATCCGTACGGCTGGTGGTGAGCGAGCTCGTCACCAACGCGGCGAAGTACGCACCCGGCCCGTGCCTACTGGACCTGGAACTCACCGGCGACGACATCAGCATTACCGTCTGGGACACCGAACCCGCCCTTCCCGTCCCGCACGGCACCGACCCGCTGCGGGTGGGCCGGCACGGACTGGAGATCGTGCTGGCGCTCAGCCGCCACTACAGCGCCGAGAGCCGCGCCGGCGGCAAACGCGTCCGCGCACACCTCGCGCTGGAATGACGACGTCGCCTGTCCCGGCCGACCGGAACAGGCTCTGCCGACCGGCGCGTTCGGGCGGGAAATGCGGGCAGGCGGATCGGGACATACGCTCGTCCCAGGAGGCCGCTCATGATCGCGTTCGCCCTGCTGATACCGCCGGCACTGCTTGCCTCGGTGCTCCTGTTGGACCGCTTCGAAGAGCGCATGTTCGCCCCGCCCAAGACGCCACAGGCGCAGCTGCGACTGGTCGCCGAGGAGCACGGGCAGCCCGAGACGCCGCTCTCGGCGAACCAGGCGGCCTGACCCCGCGCCGCCGCCACTGCCACCCCCGCGCAGACGCGCTGGTCCCCTGTGGTGGGGAGATCCACCATGGGGGGATGGACAGGGAAACGCAGGACTACATCAACGGCATCGCCGCTGACCACCGCCCGCTGTTCGACCGGCTGCACCGCCTGATCCTGGAGGCCCACCCCGAGGCGGAGGTGGGCCTCTCGTACGGGATGCCCACCTACAAGGTCGGACGCCGCAGGCTCTACGTCGGCGTGTGGGCGCACGGCGTGTCGCTCTACGGCTGGCGACACGGACGCGACACCGGTTTCGCCGCCCGCCACCCCGAGTTCACGGCCGGCAAGGCGACCATCCGGCTGCGCCCCGACGATGCCGCCGCCATCCCCGACGACGAGCTGCGCGACCTCGTGCGGGCCGCCCTGGACGCCTGAGCCCCGACTGGAGGAATAGTTGAACAATGAACTATGTTCGGTCGTACAGGGCGCCGAGAGGCACCCCCCGGGGCCTCACCGGAGAGCTCCCGGACCCGCCCGTACACAGGATGAGGAGCGCGCGTTGAACACCACCGCGAACCACTCGCAGATCGACGTCCGCCGCGCCGCCGAGCGCCGCGGCACGAAGATCGACTGGCTGGACTCCAAGCACTCCTTCTCCTTCGGCGGGCACTTCGACCCCGCCAACACCCACCACGGGCTCCTGCTCGTCAACAACGACGACATCGTCAAGCCGGGCAGCGGGTTCGAGACCCACCCGCACCGCGACATGGAGATCGTCACCTGGGTGTTGCAGGGTTCCCTGGTCCACCAGGACTCGACCGGCCACTCCGGCGTGATCTATCCCGGACTCGCCCAGCGCATGAGCGCCGGCAGCGGCATCCTGCACTCGGAGAAGAACGACTCCTGGCGGCTCAGCGGCGCCGACGCCCACACCGACCCCGTCCACTTCGTCCAGATGTGGGTCCTCCCGGACGAGGGCGGCATCACGCCGGGCTACGAACAGCTGGAGATCGACGACGAGTTGCTGTCCGGCGGCCTGATCCCGGTCGCCTCCGGGATGGACCGGCACGACGGCGCGTCGGCCATCCGCATCAGGAACCGGCACGCGGCGCTGCACGTGGCCCGCCTGCAGCCCGGCCAGAGCGTCGAACTGCCCGACGCCCCCTACCTGCACCTGTTCGTCCCGCGTGGCGCCGTCGCCCTGGAGGGCGTCGGCCCGCTGGGCGCCGGCGACGCCGTGCGCTTCACCGCGATCGGCGGGCAGAAGGTCACCGCGGTCGAACCCGCGGAGATCCTGGTGTGGGAGATGCACGCCACCATCGCCCGCTGACAACCGTCCGCGCAGCCCGAGCCCGATCAGCCGTGCTGAGCGGGCGGATCCGACCGGTGTCTCCACAGAATGGACGCAACGGAACCGGCCTGCCGGTGAGTCGGGGATCGCGGATCGGAGGTGCGGCCGACCATGGCGGAGAGAGCGTCACATCCACCGAAGGCGTCGGGGTCACCAGGCTGGGGACTGCTGGGCGAGTTGTCCGCGGAGTTCGCGGGCACCATGGTCCTGCTGTTGTTCGGCCTGGGCGTGGTGGCACAGGTCGTCGCCGCCGGGATCGGCGGGCACGACAGCATCGCCTGGGCGTGGGGGCTCGGCGTGACGCTGGGCGTGTACGTGGCGGCCCGGTTGAGTGGTGGCCACCTCAACCCCGCCGTCACCGTGGCCCTCGCGGTCTACAAGGGCTTCCCCTGGCGCAAGGTCGCGCCGTACGTCCTCGCCCAGACGGCCGGGGCCTTCACGGCGGCGCTTCTGGTGCGGTGGAACTACACCGAGATCCTGGCCAAGTTCGATCCGGGCCACACGATCAAGAGCCAGGGTGTGTTCTCCACCCTGCCCGGCAACGGCGTGCTGCCGGTGAGCGACCTGGGTGCGCTGCGCGACCAGGTGATCGGCACCGCGATCCTGGTGCTGGTGGTCTTCGCCGTCACCGACCTGCTCAACGACCCGCCGCGGGCGAACCTCGGGCCCTTCGTGGTCGGGCTGCTGGTGGTCGCGATCGGCATGTCCTTCGGCAGCAACGCCGGGTACGCGATCAACCCCGCCCGCGACTTCGGCCCCCGGCTGGCCAGCTATCTCACCGGCTACAGCCACGCCTGGCGGGACCAGTACGGCCACCTGTACTTCTGGGTGCCCATCGTCGGCCCGTTCCTCGGCTGCCTGGTCGGCGGGGCCTGCTACAAGCTGCTGGTCGGCCGGTACCTCGTCATGGGCGGCACGACCGAGGTGGGTATCACTCCCCCGCCCGAGTAGCCGCCCAACTGACCCGCCCGTCACGCGAACTCCGCCACGAAAGGCAGCAAGCGCGATGCCAGAATTCATCGGCGCCGTCGACCAGGGGACCACCAGCACCCGCTTCATGGTCTTCGACCACGAGGGCAACGAGGTCGCCAGGCATCAGCTCGAACACACCCAGGTCCTGCCGCGCCCCGGCTGGGTGGAGCACGACCCGGTGGAGATCTGGGAGCGGACCAACTCCGTCGTGCAGACGGCGATCCGCACCGGCGGGCTCTCCCCCGCGGACCTGGTCGCGATCGGCATCACCAACCAGCGCGAGACCACGGTGGTCTGGGACCCGCGCACCGGACGTCCGTACTGCAACGCCATCGTCTGGCAGGACACCCGGACCGACTCGATCGCCGCCGCGTTGGAGCGCGACGGCCACGGCGAGACGATCCGGCGCAAGGCGGGGCTGCCACCGGCCACCTACTTCTCCGGCGGCAAGATCAAGTGGATCCTGGAGAACGTCGACGGCGTCCGCGAGGCGGCCGAACAGGGGCACGCGATCTTCGGCACCACCGACTGCTGGGTGCTGTGGAACCTCACCGGCGGCCCGAACGGCGGCATCCACGCCACCGACGTGACCAACGCCAGCCGCACCATGCTGATGAACCTGGAGACCCTGGACTGGGACGACGAGTTGCTGGAGATCTTCTCCATCCCCCGCCGGATGCTGCCGGCCATCAGCCCGTCCTCCCATCCGCAGGCGTTCGGCCGGACCCGGACCTCCCGTCCGCTGTCGGCGTCCGTCCCGATCACGGGCGTGCTCGGCGACCAGCACGCGGCCACCGTCGGACAGGTCTGCTTCGCCCCCGGCGAGGCCAAGAACACCTACGGGACCGGCAACTTCCTGGTGCTCAACACCGGTACGGAACCCGTCCGTTCCCGGCACGGGCTGCTGACCACGGTCGCCTACCAGTTCGGCGACGCCCCGGCGGTCTACGCGCTGGAGGGCTCGATCGCGGTGACGGGCTCCGCGGTGCAGTGGCTGCGTGATCAGCTGAAGATCATCAGTTCCGCGGACGAGATCGAGCGTCTCGCCCGCTCCGTCGAGGACAGTGGTGGGATCTACTTCGTGCCGGCCTTCTCCGGGCTGTTCGCGCCGCGCTGGCGCTCCGACGCCCGCGGCGCCATCGTCGGACTGGCCCGCTACCACACCGGCGCCCACCTGGCGCGCGCCACGCTCGAGTCGATCTGCTACCAGAGCCGCGACGTGGTCGAGGCCATGGAACGGGATTCCGGGGTGCACCTGGACGTGCTGAAGGTGGACGGCGGCGTCACGGCCAACGACCTCTGCATGCAGATCCAGGCGGACGTGCTCGGCGTCCCGGTGAGCCGTCCGGTGGTGGCCGAGACGACCGCGCTCGGCGCGGCCTACGCCGCCGGCCTCGCCGTCGGGTTCTGGCGTGACACCGACGAACTGCGCGCCCAGTGGCAGGAGTCCAAGCGCTGGCAGCCGCAGTGGAGCGCGGAGCAGCGGGCGGCCGGCACGGCCGGCTGGGGCAAGGCGGTCGAACGCAGTCTGGACTGGGTGCAGGTCGACTAGTACGGCGACATTCGGCAGGAGCCCGACTGCGGTTCCCGGCAGCAAGGAGCAGATGGTGGTCCAGACGATGAGCCTCTCGACCGGCGCCCGGACCGAGGCGCTGGCGCAGTTGGGGCATGGGGAGTTGGACGTCCTGGTGGTCGGCGGCGGGGTGGTCGGCGCCGGCTGCGCGCTGGACGCGGTCACCCGCGGGCTGAGCGTCGGCCTGGTCGAGGCCCGGGACTGGGCGTCCGGAACCTCCAGCCGGTCCAGCAAGCTGATCCACGGCGGGTTGCGCTACCTGGAGATGCTCGACTTCCGGCTGGTGTCGGAGGCGCTCAAGGAACGCGGCCTGCTCATCCAGCGGCTCGCCCCGCACCTGGTCCGGCCGGTGCCGTTCCTCTATCCGCTGGCCCACCGGGTGTGGGAGCGGCCCTACGTCGGCGCGGGCATCCTGCTGTACGACACCATGGGCATCGCCTCCGGCACCTCGCGCGGTGTGCCCCACCACCGCCACCTGCTGAAGCGGCAGGCCATGCGCGAGGCGCCCTGCCTGCGCGAGGACGCCCTGGTCGGCGCCGTCCAGTACTGGGACGCGCAGGTGGACGACGCGCGGCACACCATGAACATCGTGCGCACCGCCGCCAGCTACGGCGCGCTGGTCGCCAACCGCACCCAGGTCGTCCGCTTCCTGCGGCAGGGGTGGCGGGTGGTCGGCGCCCTGGTCAAGGACCTGGAGAGCGGCCAGGAGGTCGAGATCCACGCCAAGCAGGTGATCAACGCCACCGGGGTGTGGACCGACGACACCCAGGCGATGGCCGACGCGCGCGGGAAGTTCCACGTGCGGGCGTCCAAGGGCGTCCACCTGCTGGTGCCCCGGGACCGGATCAACTCCCGGTCCGGGCTGATCCTGCGGACCGAGAAGAGCGTCCTCTTCGTGATCCCCTGGGGCCGGCACTGGATCGTCGGCACCACCGACACCGACTGGGACCTGGACAAGGCCCACCCGGCCGTCACCTCCAGGGACGTCGCCTACCTGCTCGAACACGTCAACAAGGTCCTGGTCACCCCGCTGGTCCCCGAGGACGTCGAGGGCGTCTACGCGGGACTGCGGCCGCTGCTCGCCGGTGAGGCGGCCGAGACCAGCAAGCTCTCCCGCGAGCACCTGGTGGCGCACACCGTGCCGGGCCTGGTGGTGGTCGCCGGCGGCAAGTACACCACCTACCGGGTGATGGCCAAGGACGCCGTGGACGAGGCGGTCCAGGCGCTGGAAGGCGAGCGGGTGGTGCCGCCGTGCACCACCGACACCGTCCCGCTGGTCGGCGCCGAGGGCTACCGCGCGCTCTGGAACGCCCGGCACACCCTGGCCGAACGTTCGGGCCTGCATCTGGCGCGGGTGGAGCATCTGCTCGGCCGCTACGGCTCGTTGATCCACGAGCTGCTGGCGCTCGTCGCGGAGGATCCCTCGCTGGCCCAGCCGCTGCCCAGCTCGGACGACTACCTGCGGGTGGAGGCCGTGTACGCGGTCACCCACGAGGGTGCCCGGCACCTGGACGACGTACTCACCCGGCGCACCCGGATCTCCATCGAGTCCTGGGACCGCGGCGTGGACGCGGCCCGTCCGGTGGCCGAGCTGATGGCCGGGCCACTGGGCTGGGACACCGAGCAGATCGAACGCGAGATCGCCCACTACGCGCAGCGCGTCGCGGCCGAGCGCGCGGCCCAGCAGGAGCCCGACGACGCCGCCGCCGACGCGGTCCGCCTAGGGGCGCCGGACATCGTCCCGCCCGCGTGAACGGCCTCCCGGACCGTCCGCGAGCTCCTCGCGCAGACGGCGACGGGCAAGGGCATGATGTTCCTCAGGAAGACCGAGGAGGTTGCGGTCCATGGACATCTCGCTGACCACCGATCGGCTCGTCATCCGGGACTGGTCACTGGACGACGCCGAAGCCGCCCTGGAGATCTACGGCTCGCCGGACGTCGCACGCTGGCTCACTCCGGCCATGGAGCGCGTGGGCGACCTGGCGGCCATGCGCTCGGTGCTGCAGGCGTGGCACGAAGCGCAGCCGAACCTGCCTCCGCCCCGGGGACGCTGGGCCGTACAGCTGCGGGACAGCCAGGCGGTCGTCGGTGGCCTCGGCATCCGGCTGCTGCCGCCCTACGAGGACGACCTCGAGATGAGCTGGCAGCTGGCCCCCGGAGCCTGGGGGAACGGCTATGCCGCCGAGGCGGGCCGCGCGTTGATCGCCTGGGCGTTCACCCAGGAGATCGAGGAGATCTTCGCGGTCGCGCGCCCGAACAACGTCCGCGCCATCGCCATGGCCAAACGGCTCGGCATGCAGTGGGTCGGCGAGACCACCAAGTACTACGGCCTCAGCCTGCAGGTCTACCGGATCCGCCCCAGCGACCTCCCCGAGTGATCCGGCAGGCTGGCTAGGATGGTTGGCGTGATCAACGCTGACGACATCCGTCGAATCGCGCTCTCCCTCCCGCAGACGGCGGAGAAGGAGGCGTGGAGCATGCCGACGTTCCGGGTGGCCGGGAGGATGTTCGTCACGGTCCCCGACGACCAGACGTCCTTCGCCGTGCGGTGCCCCCGGCACGAACGGACGGAGCTGATCGCAGCGGAGCCGGAGAAGTTCTGGGTGCCGCCGCACGAGGCGAGTTCCGCGTGGGTGCGGGTGCGACTGGGCGCGCTGGAGGACCTGGCCGAGCTGTACGACATCCTGGTGGACTCCTGGACCCAGGCCGCCCCCGAGGACCTGGTCCACTCCCTCCCCGCGCCGAAGCCCGGCCGGGGCCAGGCCACCTGACGCGGCGGTAGCTCGACAGCGGAGAAGGCAGGATTCGAACCTGCGTGGGCTTGCACCCGACCGGGACCACAGCCCCGGCCCCCGATCAACCACTCCGGGCACCTCTCCCCGGGACCGACCCGCACTGCGGCGTTCCGTCCTCGTACTGACGACTATGGCCCAGCACCCTGACCCGCCGCTGACCCGTCGCTGACGGGATCGGTCGAGGGTGGGCGAACCAATCGAGCCGCCGAGGCGTCCTGGCTTCCGAGAGCCCATCGCCGAACAGGCGACAGGCGAACAGTCGAACAGGAGAGAGGACGCGATCGTGGAGAACTTCCCTCAGCGCCCGACCCGCCGCACGCTACTGGCCGCCGGTGCCGGGGCGGCACTGGCCACCGCGCTGTCCGCAGCCGGGCCGGCCGCAGCGGCGGCGCCCGGCCCGCGCGCGGGCGGCGACGACGACGACGTCACCCGGGCGCTCGGCGGCCTGGAACGCGAACACGGCGCTCGGCTGGGTGTGTTCGCGCGCAACACGGCCACCGGCAGGACGGTGCTCTACCGCGCCGACGAGCTCTTCCCGATCTGCTCGGTCCACAAGACGGTCACCGCCGCCGCCGTCCTGCGCGACCTCGACCGGGACGGCGGGTTTCTCGCCGAACGCATCCGCTACACCGCGCAGGACGTCGCGGACTCGGGCTACTCCCCGATCACGGGTACGCCCGAGCACCTCGCGAACGGCATGACCGTCGCGGAACTGTGCGCCGCCGCCCTCGACTACAGCGACAACACCGCCGACAACCTGCTGCTGCGTCAACTCGGTGGCCCGGAGGCGATCACCCGCTTCTGCCGGTCCATCGGCGACCGGACCACCCGGCTCGACCGCTGGGAGCCCGCGCTGAACTCGGCCGAACCGGGACGGGTGACCGACACCACCAGCCCGCGCGCGCTGGGCCGGACGTTCTCCAAGCTCCTGCTCGGCACCGCGCTCAGCGCGCCGGACCGCGAGCAGCTGACCTCCTGGCTGCTCGCCGACACCACCAGCGCCGCCCGCTTCCGCGCCGGTCTCCCCAAGGACTGGGCCCTCGCGGACAAGACCGGCACCGGCGACTACGGCACCACCAACGACGCCGGCATCGCCTGGACGCCCCGGCGGACGCCCCTCGTGCTGAGCGTCCTGTCCACGAAGACGGACAGCGCCGCCCCGGCGGACGAACCGCTCGTCGCCAAGACCGCCGCGCTGCTGGCGACAGCCCTCGTCTGACGCTCCTCGCGCGGCCGGGAGGTCGCGGGGGGCGCTAGCCGACGAGGGCCTGGGCACCGAGGACGGCGAGGAGCGCGAGGCGTTCGGCGTCCTCGGTACCCGGCTCGGCCGTGTAGATCATGATGCGCAGGTCACTGCCGGCGACGCTGAGCACGTCGCAGTCCAGCGTCAGGGCGCCGACCTGCGGGTGGTCGATGGTCGCCCGACGGCCCCACCGGCGGCTACTTCGACGCCGAGGGGGCCCTCCCCTGGTAGCCACGGACCGGGCCCACCGGCCCTGCCGGGCACCGTCAACCCGGCGGCCGGTGCGCCCCTCCCACGCGCTCTTGCCGGGCCGGCGAGCGCTCGGGCAGGATCGAAGGGCGGTCCGGCCGACGGTGGCCGGGCTCGATGGGAGGCACCCGTGGGTGAGCACGAGAAGCCGGCGCCCGACCCGGGGCAGGGGACGCCACCACCCGGCAACAGCGACGGCCAGGTCCCGCCTCCGCCGCCGTCCGACGGCAAGCACAAGAAGTAGCCCGGGCAACGATCATGACCGTGACCGACGCCGCCGACCTGGCCAAGCGGCGGGCCGGCCTGGACGCGGCGATGGCGGGGCGCGGCGCCTGGCCGCAGCGCTCTCCCTGGATCCGCGACGCCGTCAACGCCCTGCCCCGGGACCGCTTCGCCCCCGACCGGCTCTGGCGGTGGGACGGCCACGGCTACCAACCGGTGGACCGTCAGGTCGACGGCGCGGCCTGGGCGCACGAGCTCTACGCCGGCCCGGACGACGCCGCGGTGACCCAGGTGACCGGCGGCCTGGCCACCTCCAGCCTCTCCAGCACCGGCATCGTGGTCGACATGCTCGACTCACTGCTCCTGGAGCCCGGCCACCGCGTCCTGGAGCTGGGCACCGGCGCCGGCTGGAACGCCGCCCTCGCCGCGCACCGCGCCGGCCCGGGCCGGGTGACCAGCATCGAGATCGACCCCGTCCTGGCGGCCGCGGCCCAGGCACGGCTGGAACAGGCGCGGCTCCCGGTGCGCGTCGAGGTCGGCGACGGCGCCGCCGGGTGGCCCGCCGCCGGTCGGTTCGACCGGGTGATCGCCACCTACGCCGTCGAGCGAGTTCCCTGGGCCTGGATCGAGGGGTGCGCCCCGGGCGGCCGGGTCGTCACCCCCTGGGGACGACTCGGGTACGTCGCCCTCGACGTCGCGGCGGACGGCTCGCACGCGGTCGGCTGGATGCAGGGACTGGCCCAGTTCATGCCAGCCCGTGACAACAGCCGCCCCGAAGCGGCGTTTCGCGACGTCCGCGGCCGGGGCCCGGCCGAACACGAGAGCACCTTCGAGCGGGACCTGTCACCGCTGCGCGCCGACTGGGACCTGCTGTTCAGCCTGCGGGTGGCGGTGGCGGACCTGCGGATCACCACCGCCGTCGACCAGGACGGCACCAGCGCCTGGCTGCACGACGGCAACGCCTCCTGGGCTGCCCTCTCAGCCAGCCCGACCGGCGGCGCCCGCGTCCACGGCGGCGGCCCGCGCCGGCTGGCCGACGAACTGACGGCCGCCTGGGCGACCTGGGAGGACGACGGGCGCCCGGGCGTCTACGACTACGGCATGACCGTGACCCCCGACCACCAGTACGTCTGGCTGAACGACCCCGTCACCGGCCCCCGTCGCGGGCTTCCCACAGCGCGGACGTGAACTCCCCGGCGGCGGCCGCCTGCTGGTCGATCCCTGCGTTCGGCGGCGTCGCGTGGCGGTTTCGTGCAGGGGGGCGTTGCCGGGATCGGCGGGGGTGAGCATGGGATTATCGCCGATCCCGTGGGAGTTCCGATGCCGACACTGCTTGAATCCGCCACCCTGCTCCAGCCGGAGCTGACCGCCCTGCGCCGGGCCCTGCACCAGGAGCCGGAGATCGGCCTGGAGCTGCCGCTGACGCAGGCCAGGGTGGTGGCGGCGCTGGAGGGGCTGCCGCTGGAGCTGACGCCGGGCCGGGCGCTCAGCAGCGTCACCGCGGTGCTGCGCGGTGGGCGGCCCGGGCCGGCGGTGCTGTTGCGGGCCGATCTGGACGCGCTGCCGGTACAGGAGACCAGTGGCCTGCCCTATGCCTCGCGGATCCCCGGTGCGATGCACGCCTGCGGCCACGACCTGCACACCGCCGCGCTGGTGGGTGCGGCCCGGTTGCTGGCCGAGCGGCGGGAGGAGCTGGAGGGGGACGTGGTCTTCATGTTCCAGCCCGGCGAGGAGGGCGGCGGCGGGGCCCAGCTGATGATCGACGAGGGCGTGCTGGACGCGGCCGGGGAGCGGGTGGTGGCCGCGTACGCGCTGCACGTCGCGGCGGCGCTGCTGCCGCCCGGCTGGGTGGCCACCCGCCCGGGACCGGTCATGGCTGCCTCGGACACTCTCCAGGTCACCCTGCGCGGGCGCGGCGGGCACGGGTCCAGCCCGCACCTCGCGCTGGACCCGATCCCGGCCGCCTGCGAGGCGGTGACGGCGCTGCAGACGATGGTGACCCGCCGCTTCGACGCCTTCGACCCGGTGGTGCTGACGGTCGGCTCGTTCCACGCCGGCACCGCCGACAACGTGATCCCGGACGACGCGGTCTTCAGCGCGACGATCCGCTCGTTCTCGCCGGCGGCCCGGGCCCGGGTGGCCGAGGAGTCGCTGCGCCTGGTGCGCGGCATCGCGGCGGCGCACGGGCTGGACGCCGACGCGGAGATCGTCCCCGGCTACCCGGTCACCGTCAACGACCCGGCCGAGGCGGCCCGCGCCGCCGACACGGCCCGTGGGATCGTCGGCGCGGACCGCTACGTCGAGATGCCGAACGCGGTGGCGGGGTCCGAGGACTTCGGCATGGTCGGTGCGTTGGTGCCCTCCGCCTATCTGATGCTGGGCGCGTGCCCCGCCGGCCTGGACCCCTTCGGCGCGGCCTACAACCACTCCCCCGAGGCCGCCTTCGACGACTCCGTGCTCCCCGCCGCAGCCGCGCTGCTGGCCGCGCTCGCCGTCAACCGCCTGGGGTAGGCGGCGGCGCCGCCCGCGGGGCCCACGGGTCGATCGGGACGTAGCCCACGGCCCTGCCCTGCGGGTCCAGCAGGCGGCCCACCAGTTTCGCCGTGCGGAGGGTGACCTGCCGGTCGCGGACGCGGGCTTCGGGGAAGCGCCGCGACAGCTCCTCCTCCACCCGCCGGGTCTCGGCGAACCCCCGCGTCATCAGGTACGCCGCCAGGTTGGCGGAGCCCACCGTCACCGCGCACATCCGGGTCTGCGGCAACTCGCAGAGCCACAGCGCGGCCGCCTCCAACCGGTTCGCCGGCAGGTCGAGCCAGAGCATCGTGCCGAGCGGGTGCCCGGTCAGCCGGGGCGAGGCGTCGCAGCGCAGCACCAGCTGCCCGGAGTCGCGCAGCTCCGCCACCCGCCGGCGCACCGTCGTCGCGGGCTGCCCCAGCCGCTGGCCGAGCACCGCGTACGGCATCCGCCCGTCCTCGCCCAGCGCGTGCAGCAGCCGGCGGTCGCGCAGGACCGCGCGGGCGGGTCGCAGGGCCGGGTCGCGCCGCGCCGGGTCGGGGGCGATGGCCGCCCGCTGCTGTGGATCGAGCGCGCCGTCACTCCAGCGGCTGCCCTCGCGCAGGGTGCGCTCGACGAAGGAGATCGTGGTCCGCAGCACGCCGGACAGCCGGCTCATCCGGTCCAGCACGTAGTCCGTCAGCTGCTCGCGGGTCAGCGCCGCCACCGTGACCAGCAGGTCGGCCCCGCCGCTGACCAGTTCGACCGTCGCCGCCTGCGGGTCGGCCGCCAGCGCGGTGGCCACCGAGGCCACGGCATCGGCCCGGCACTCCACCGCGACCAGCGCGATCAGTCCGAGGTCGGTCCGGTCGGCGGAGGGGTAGCCGGCCACCCAGGCGTCGCCGCTCCCGCAGAGCCGGGCCCAGCGGCGCGAGAGCGTCGCCGGATCGACCCCCAGCGGCTGCGCCAGCCTGGACCACGGCGCGCGGGGATCGACCCGGAGCGCGTCCACCAGGGCGAGATCCAGCTCGTCGATCATGGCTGATCCTTGCACAGCGGGTGCCCGGCCCGGTTGATCCGTGCGTCCGTGGCGCCCGGGTCCGTGGCGTGGCCATTCTGTCGCTCACCTCGTTCTGCCCCCACCCCCAGGGACGGCCCATGCTGCGCAGCCACCCGCTCATCGTCCTGCTGGTCCTGGTCGAGTTCGCCAGCGGCGTGCTCCAGGGCGGGTTCCCGATCCTGTTGCCGGAGCTGGCGGGCACCCTGCACTTCGGGGCGGGCGGCCAGTCCCTCGCGCTCGGGGTGGAGTTCCTGGTCGCGGGCGTGGCGGTGCCGCTGACCTCGCGCCTGGGCGACCTGTACGGCCACCGTCGGCTGCTGCTGGTCACGGCGGCGCTGGCCCTGCTCGGCTACCTGGTCACCGCCCTGGCGCGCGACCTGAGCGCGGTACTGCTGGGCCGGGCACTGTCCGGGTTCCTGTCCTGCTGGCTGCCGTTGGAGTTCGCGCTGCTGCGCGACCGGCTGGGCGAGGAGCGCGGCGGCCGGGCCGTCGGACTGCTGGTCGGCGCGCTGACCCTGGGCAGCATCACCGGAGCCGTCCTGCGTCCGGGCCTGTGGGCGATGGCGGCGCTGCCCGCGCTGGCGCTGCTGGTGGTCCTCCGGTGGGTGCCGGAGTCGCGGACCAGGGCCCGGGGACGGCTGGACTGGATCGGCGCGCTGCTGCTCAGCGGTGGCCTGGGGCTGCTCTTCTCCGGCCTGTCCGGTCACGCCTGGCTGCTGGTGCCCGCCGTCGCGCTGCTGGCGCTGTTCGTCCGTCAGGAACTGCGCACGCCCACCCCGACCGTGGACGTCCGGATGCTGGCCCGGCGGGCCACCGCGCCGGTGTTCGGGCTCAGCTTCCTGCTGGGCTGCGCGCTGTACGGCTCGCAGGCGCCGACCCTCTCGTTCCAGGCCGCCCGGCCCGCCGTCAGCGGGTACGGCCTGGCCGCCGACCCGCAGCTGCTGGGCCTGCTGTCGCTGCCGGCCGTCCTGGGCGCCCTGGCCGGCGCGGTGACGGCGCACCGGCTGGCCCGCCGGTTCGGCCCGCGTGCGGTGCTGGGCTGCGGCTTCGCGCTCAGCGCGGCCGGATACGCACTGATCGCGCTGGCGCACAGCGCCGCCTGGCAGTTCCTCGCCCCGAGCGCGTTCGCCGGCTTCGGCGCCGGGCTGGCCATGAGCCTGCTGCCCGGCCTGCTGATGCACCGACTGCCCGCCGACCAGACCGGGGAGGGCGCGGGCGTCTACAACACGCTCAAGACGATGGCCGGTGCGGCGGCCGGAGCGGTGGGGGCGGCCCTGCTGGACTCGCTGCTGCTGCGACCCGGCACCCCGGACCAGGCGGCGTACGTGACGGTGTGGGCCGGCTGCGCGGCGCTGTGCGCGCTGGGCGTGCCGGTCGCGCTCTCGCTGCGCGAGGAGCGGAGCGGCACGGCCCACCTCGTGGCCGCCTGAGCGGGGTCAGCTCTTGGGCGGGCTGTCCCAGGTGTAGGAGTCGGGCAGGTTGTGGGCGCCGCCGGAGTTCTCGTTGTGGATAGTCGCGTTGGCGGTGTAGGAGGTCTTGTCCTCGAAGACGACCAGGCAGCGCAGGTGCGCGATCTCCTCGCGCGCGGTGTCGTGCACGTGCGGGGTGCACGACACCGTGGAGACCGGGCGGTGGTCCTGCGTGGTGATGTGGGACTTCATCACGTTCTGCAGAGCGACGTAGGCGTCGGTGTTCGGTCCGCATCCGGACGCGGCGCAGGCCACGGCCGCTGCCGCCGCCACGATCCGCGATCCGCGCTGCCACGGCCGGGTCCGCGACCCCGACCACAACCGCCCGCGAAGCCCGTCCACCCGCATCAGGGAACTCCCGCCCGCTCGTCGAAAGCCCTGATCGTAACGTGGGCCCGCACGGCCGCAGCCGGCCGCCCACCGCTCCCCCGTACGGCGTCGCCCGCGGTGGTCGGCAGGCTGGTGGCGATCATGGTGGCGGCGAGGGCCAGGGCCGCGCTGGTGGGTGTCACGCCGCACTCTGCGCGGACGGACCCGGCCGACCCCGGCAGGACACTCGGCGCGGTCCTCCGTTCGGCAGACACCCGGATGCGCGCGAGGCGGGGCGCGCACCCGCGCGCCCCGCCTGCGATCCGTTGTGCTTACGCCGTACCTGTGCCGTGCCTACCAGCGGTACCAGCGGCCCCGGCTCCCGGAAGCACCCGTACCGCGGGCCACGAAGCCCAGCAGCCAGAACACCAGGACGACGACCGCCACCCACCACAGAGCTTTCAGTGCGAACCCCGCGCCGAAGAGCAGTAGCGCGAGCAGCAGAACAAGAAGAACGGGAACCATCGAGACCTCCAGAGTCGGTGTCGAGGATTCGGCTGCCCCGCGAGGGGCCGGATATGCCGGGGAATCTTCTCACCGAGACGGGGCAGACGAGGTGGCTGCATCCGATACGAACACAAGGACCGCACGGCCGGCAGCCCCGGCGCTTTTGTGGCTTCCGCCAGTACGACGCCCCGGCCGGCGGGAGGGAGACTTCCGGCAAGGGCTGCGGCCTGTTCCGAAGGCCGACGCCAAGGACTGAGGGGGAACAGTACGATGAGCGGTCAGTTGTATGACGAGATCGGTGAGGCATTCGAGGGCTTCAAGACCCTCCCGCTCGCCCGCTACGCGGAGGTGCCCGGATTCCTCGCCCTCGTCGGCGACGTGAGCGGCAGGTCGGTCCTCGACCTGGCCTCCGGAACCGGCTTCTACAGCCGGGAGTTCAAGCGCCGCGGCGCATCGCACGTGCTCGGCGTCGACATCTCCCCCGCGATGGTCGACGCGGCCCGGGCCCTGGAGCTGACCGACCCGCCCGGCGTGCACTACGAGGTCGGCGACGTCGCCGAGTTGCGCGGCTTCGAGCAGCGTTTCGACATCGCGGTGGCGGTCCAACTGTTCAACTACGCCCAGGACGTCGCCACCATCGAGCGGATGTGCCGCAACATTCACCGCAGCATCGCGGACGGAGCCGAGTTCTTCGCCTTCGGGCAGAACCCGGACTACCGTTTCGACGGGCCGTCCCTGGCCAAGTACGGCTTCCTGTGCGAATCGCTCGGCGAGGAGACCGAGATCGGGCCGCGCGTGCGGATCACCGCGCTCCTCGACCCGCCGATCTCGTTCGTCGCCAACCCGCCCAGCCGCGAGGTCTACGAGAAGTGCCTGCGGGCAGCCGGATTCAGCGAGATCACCTGGGTGCCCCTGGAGGTCTCCGCCGAAGGCGTGCGCGCGTACGGCAAGGACTTCTGGGACGACTACGCCGCCAACCCGCCGCTGACGATGCTGCGCTGCCGCGCCTGACCCCGGGCGGCCCGTCCCGATACGGCCGTGACGGTCAGGGACGGGCGAGCCGGCGCTCCCCGCCGGCGCCCGGGGTGTACGCGAGGCCGTAGTGCTGGAAGATGTTCACCTCGTCCTCGGCGGGGAGCACATCGTCGGTGCCGATCGCCGGGCAGGACTTCACCAGGGCCTTGTCGTAGGCGACCTTGACGTACCCGGGGCCCACCAGGGCCCGGTCCAGGGGGACGAAGACGAGCCGGTGACGGGTGGGCAGGCCGATCTGAACGGTGGCCATCGAGGGGGCGTCGGTACCGGTGTCGACGTAGATGGCCTCCAGCGTGCCGATCTTGTGGCCGTCCGGATCGACGACGTCGTGGGTACGCCACTCGCGGATATCGCCTACCTGGATCACTGGGGCTCCTTTCCGAGGGCCGGCCGGAGCGTGTGCTCTCTCTCAGCGTGCCTCCGTCCGGGCCCGGGCACCAACGCTCACCCGGGTTCGTGGTCGTCGGGGGTGGCGTCCTCGGGGGTGGCGTCCTCGGGGGTGCCGGGCGCGCGGAAGGATGCGATGACGGTCTTGCCGTCCGCCTGGGTGCGGGTCTCCCAGTCGTCGGCGAGCGCGTCCACGATGCGCAGGCCGCGACCGTGCACGGCCGAGCGGTCCGGCGTGCCGGGTGTCGGCAGGCCGCTGCCGGCGTCATGGACGCTGACGCCCAGGCAGCGGTTGTCCCACACCAGGACGAGTTGCGCCGAACTGTGCGCGTGGATGTGGGCGTTGGTGACCAGCTCCGAGACGGTGAGCAGGACGGCGTCCACCGTGTCGGGCGCGGTGGTGGTCCACCCGAGGGACTCGAGGTGCCCCAGGCACCACTGGCGGGCCGCCCGTACCTCGCCCGCCACCGGGAAGGACCGGGCCCACCCCGTGGCCCGCATGGACGCCTCTCCCATCGCTGCACCTCCGCTCGCGTCGTTACCGCTCCTGCACCACACCTGCCCTCCCCGGCCGCGCCAACCCTCCGCGAAACTCTGCGCCGCCGCAGGTTTGAACTCCGCTGAGCGGGCAGACGAGCGGCGAGGCTGCACCGGTCATCCCCCCTCCCGGTGCAGTTTGTCGTGAGGGCCCCGCCCCCGTCGGGCCCTCACGACAGCCCCCGCCCTCACGACACCCCCGGGGTCAGCGGCTCCAGGTCGAGGGCCGCCACCGCTGAAGCGACCTCGGGGTGGACCGGCTGGGTGAGACTGATCCCGGTCAGCCGGAAGAGCTGGCTGACGGTCGGGGTCGGGGCGGCCAGGGACAGGCTGCCGTTCGCGAGCTTGGTCTGGCGCATCGCCCGGATGATCACGTTCAGCCCGGACGAGTCCATGAAGGGCACCCCGCTCAGATCCACGACCAGGTGCCGGCGGCCGTGGTCCAGCTGGTTGGCGAGGTGGACGTACAGCACCGGCCCGGTGTCGGCGTCCAGTTCGCCCGTGACCGACACCACGGCCAGCTCGTCCCGCACCACGCAGGTCACGCTCAGCGCGGTGGCGTCGTCGGGCAGCGGGAGAGAGATCGGTGCGGACATCGGTGGACCTCCTGGACGGTCGGGTACGGATCACCCTCCGCCTGCCCGGGTCGCCGGGGATCATGCCGGGCGCACTCCGACACCCGCGGCCCGGCCTCGTCGGTCCGGGAAGCACCGCTACCGCGGAGGGGCATCCTGGGAGATGAGGGACGACGAGCAGGAGGAGAAGCGCCATGAACGAACCGATCCTGGACGATCCGACCCTGACCGCGCAGGAGCTGCGGTCCCTGGCCGCCGCCGGAACCGCCGCGCCCTCCCTGCTCAACACCCAGCCGTGGCGCTTCCGCGCGTACTCCGGTACCCACACGCTGCGGGTGTACGCGGACCCGCAGCGGGCGCTGCCCCGGACGGACCCGGACGGGCGGGCGCTGCACCTCTCGGTGGGCACCGCGGTGTTCAACCTGCGGGTCGCGGCCGCTCACCTGGGCCTGGAGCCGTCCGTACGGCTGCTGCCGGAGGCCTCCGACCCCCACCTGTGCGCCGAGCTGGACCTCTCGCGGACCGCCGAGACCCCGAATCCCGACCCGGACCAGGGCCCGGACCTGTACGCCGCCATTGAGCAGCGCCACTCCAGCCGCCTGCCGTTCGCCGACCGCGACGTGCCCGAGACGGTCCTCGGCGAGCTGCGCGCGGCCGCCCGGGCGGAGGGGGCGGTGTTGTCCGTCCAGGACGAGGACGGCGTGCGACGGGTGATGGCCCTGACCGAGGATGCCGAGCGCCGCACCGCCGACGACCCGGTGCGCGAGGCGGAGAGCCGGGCCTGGCTGCGCTCGCGGGAACCGGCGTCCGACGGCATCCCGCTGAGCCAGCTGGGGCCGCCGGACAGCGAGGCCCGCCTGCCGATGCGCAGCTACACCGGCCGCCCGCCGGCCGTCAGTGTGCCGCCCGCGCGCTTCGAGGCGCTGCCGCACCTGGCCCTGCTGTCCACGCACGCCGACCACCCGTCGGACTGGCTGCACGCCGGCCAGGCGCTGGAGCGGGTCTGGCTGCTGGCGACGGTGCACGGGGTGCGGATCTCGGTGATGCACCAGGCGCTGGAGTGGCCCCAGACCCGGTGGGAGCTGCGCGATCCGAACGAGGGTCCGGGGTTCACCCAGACGGTGCTGCGCCTCGGCTTCGGGCCGGCCGGCCCGGCGGCGCCGCGCCGCCCGGTGGCCGAGGTGCTGGAGGTCGTCGGCGCCCCCGCCGCGGCCTGAGCGGCCACGTCCGGACGGCCCGGCCGGCGTGCCGGTCGGGCCGTCCAGGGTGTCCGGGGTATCAGCCGGTGGGGCTCAGCCGGCCGCGGCGAACGAGGCGGCGAGGCGGGGCATGTAGTCCGCGAAGGCGGCGGACCAGCAGCCGTAGTCATGGCCGCCGTCGCACGTGGGCGAGAGCGAGCTGCCGTTGCCGTAGTCGACGTAGCGGCTGGGGATGCCGAGCTGGTCCAGGCGGGTCTTGACCGTGCCGGAGGCGATCTCGGTGAAGTGGTCGATGGGCAGCTGGTTGCCGCTGTAGAGGGTGATGTCACTGCCCGCGAGCCTGGCCAGGTTGGCCGGGTCGGCGGGGTTGAGCGCGTTCCAGATGTGGTCCGCGTTGAAGACCGGGTACGGCGAGCCGAAGATCGCGTCGCTGTCGACGTAGGGCCCGTACCCGGTGCACCGGCCCGTCCCGGCGGGGCTGGACGTGCTCACCGCGCACCAGGCGCCGGTGACGTTGAGTTCGGTGGCCAGGACCGCCGCGCGGACCTCCGCCATCCCGAAGTCGATGCCGCCGGAGAGCGAGGCGGTGTGCCCGAACAGGTCGGGACGCGCCTCGGCGTAGTGCAGCGCGCCGTAGCCGCCCATCGACAGGCCGAGGACGGCCCGGTGGGCCCGGTCGGCGATGGTGCGCAGGTTGGCGTCGATGAACGGGACGACCTGGGTGGTGTGGAAGGTCTGCCAGTTGGCCGCGCCCAGGGCGGTGTTCTGCATGGCCCAGTCGGCGTACCAGCCCTTCAGGCCGCCGTCCGGCACCACGGTGATCATCGCGTCCGAGTGCAGGGCGGGGGCGGCGGCCGCGTCGTCCACGGTGCCGCCTCCGCCGTGCAGGAAGTAGGCCACCGGCCAGCGCTCGGTGGGGTTCGCCGCGTAGCCCTGCGGGAGGAAGATGCGGATCTTGTGGGTGCCGGCGAGCTGGGCGGTGGTCACGGTGATCGTGAAGTCGGTGCTCGAGTGCACCTCGGGGGTGCCGACCTGGGTCAGGCCGAAGCCGTTGGTGAAGGCCACCGGGGCGGCGTCCGCGCGGGCGGGTGCGGGCGAGGTGCCGAGCAGCGCGCTCAGGGCCATGGCCGCGGCGACGGCGGCCGCGGTCGCGTGCCGTCGCCAGCGGGGCAGGAGTGACGTCATCGGTCGTCCTTTCGGGGCAGGGAGTGCCGGGGCTCAGAGCGCGCAGTAGGCGTTGGACAGGGCGGTGCCGGTGTCGGTCTGGCCGGCCGTGCCCGAAAGGAGGTGGAACTCGTTGTTGGCGTGCGCGACCTGCTTGGTGCCGTCGTCGCTGCTCAACCAGGTGCTGAAGTAGCCGATGACGGCGCCGTTGTGCCCCCAGGCCCACTGGCCGCAGGGCAGTTGGACGTGCTCGATGCCCAGTCCGTACCCCGTGGTGGCGGAACCGTCCACCGGCACCGTGGTCTTGAGCTCGGCCTCCTGGGCGGGCGGCAGCAGCTTCCCGGTCAGCAGGGCGCGGCCGAACGCGGTGAGGTCGTCCAGGGTCGACACCATCGCCCCCGCCGGGCCGAAGAGCTGGACGTCGGAGACCGTGACGTCGTTGGTGTAGAAGACCACGGGGTGCACGTAGCCGTGCAGGTAGTTGCCGTAGAGGTTCGGGTCGCTGGTCGGGAAGGTGGTGTTGGTCAGGCCGAGGGGCGCGATGATCCGGTTCTGGATCTCGGTGGCCGGGCTGTTGCCGGTGACGGCGGTGATCACCATGCCCGCCAGCACGTAGTTGGTGTTGGCGTAGCTCCACTTCTGGCCCGGCGCGGCGACCGGCGCGCGCGATGCCAGCGCGATGTCCACCAGCGACTGCGGTGCCCAGGCCTGGTTCGGGTTGAGGTCCAGGGCGTAGGGGCCGGACACCTGGGCGGTTCCCGCGTAGTCGGGCAGGCCGGAGGTGTGGTTGAGCAGCTCGCGAAGGGTGATCTTCGTGCCGTCGTAGCCGTTGGCGTTGACCGCCGCCGGCAGCCACCTGGCCACCGTGTCGTCCAGCGAGAGCTTGCCCTCGGCCTCCAGCTGGAGCAGCACGGTGGAGGTGAACGCCTTGGTGTTGCTGCCGATCCGGAACTGCGCCTTGGGGTCGGCGGGCACGCCGGTGGCGAGGTTCCCGGTGCCGGCGTGCACGTACTGGGTGGTGTCGCCCTGGCGGACCAGGCCGATCACGCCGGGGTATCCGTCGGCCACGCCTTTCTGGGCGCCGGTCTGGAGGATGCCGGCGGCAGTCGGCGTGTCCGCGTTCGCCGGGCCGACGCCGGCCAGGGCGGCGAGCAGCAGCGCCGCACTGACGGCGGTCACACGTAGGGACTTCATCGCACTCCTTCGTCCACGGGTGGTGGTGGGCTCCGGTACGGGCTGACGCGGCGTCGGGGCGCCGCTGACCGGGCACTTCGATGCTGGTGCCCGGGCGGCGCGAGGCACAGGCCATGGCACCGGACATCGGTGACCGGTCGTCAGGACGGGCCGTCCCCCACGGACACCGAGGGGAAGGTGGCCGGCCGGTACTGGGCCTGCTGCTCGCGGAAGGCGCGGCCGAGGTGGTGCTGCAGGCGGACGTGGCGGAACTGGTACACCGCGCCGGTCTGGCGCAGCACGCCGCGGCGGTAGGCGTCGTCGAGGAAGGCGACCGTGTCCCAGGGCAGTCTGCCGGTCAGCGGCAGCCAGAGCCGGGACAGTACGAGCCACTGCCCCCAGGCGGTGAAGGCCAGGACGTAGGAGACCGCGCCGCCGATCCCGCCGACCCCGCCGATGAAGAGCCCGTCCGACAGACCCCAGTTCAGCGGACCCAGCGGACCCTGGAGCAGGTCGACGATCAGCCGGCCCCCGCAGCCGATCGCCAGGGTGAGCAGCGGGGCCAGGACGAGGGTCTGCCGGCCGATCGTCGCGCGGTTGGCCGACAGCAGGCTGCCCGGGGTGGCCGCGGAGGTGACGTCCACCGGCGCCTCCAGGACGGACATCAGCCCGAAGACCAGCCCGGCGGCCGTGCCGAAGATCAGCCCGAAGCAGAGCATGTTGATCAGGGTGGCTTCGAGCACGTGCGGATCGGTGAGCGGGACACCCGAGTAGAGCGCCCGCTCCAGGGCCAGCGCGCAGGCGCAGCCGACGCCCATGACCGAGCCGCCGAGCAGGCCGCTCGCGAACCGGCCGGCGAAGGTGCGCCGTAGCGGCCCCAGTTCGCGCCGGGCCCCGGGCAGCCGCAGCCGCACCCGGGCGGGTTCGAAGGCCGGGCCGCCGCGGTGGGTGACCATCACCGCGTAGACACAGCCGAAGGCGAGGCCCGCGACGGGCCCCATCAGCGCCCCCTGGAGGAGGATCTCGCCGACCCCGGCGCGGTGGAACAGCAGGCAGACGAGCCAGTCGGCCACCGTGATGCTCAGGGCGGTCGCCAGCACGACGGCGATGATCCGGGTCGAACGGCGCAGCGAGTCACCGATCCGCCACCAGGCGAGGTCCTGCTGATCGAGGTCGAGCCGCGCCAGGTGGTGGGCCAGATAACCCAGCCACTGCTGGGCGCGCTCGGGCTCCCAGCCGCGCGGGCGGTGCCGACGGCCGTCGGCGGCCTGCTCGGGGACGCGGCGTCGGTAGACGGTCGGCACGAAGCCCGCCAGCAGGTGCTCCTCGACGGAGTGCGCGGTGGGGAAGCGGGTGGCGTCCAGCAGTTCGGCCGGATCCCGGCCGGGCGTCTCGCTGTAGAGCGTGCGCGCCAGGATGACCATGAGCGGGGTGGTGAGGACGGCGGCGAGGTTCGCGCCGGCCGGGGTGTCCCGGGTGCGCAGGTCGTCGAGGAGGGTGTCCCAGACGACTCCGGCCCCGCCGTCGCCGTCGCGTCGGCCGACCGCGCGGGCGGTGCGGGGCAGGTAGCCGGCGAGGTCGTCGAGGGTGAGGTCGGTGAGTTCGATCCCGGCCGCCCAGACCAGCGGTGCGTGCGCCGCCTGGACGGCTTCGGCGAACTCGGCGCGGCGGCTGGTGAGCACCAGCGGCAGCGAGGTGGCGTTCAGGGTTTCGAGCGCCTCGCGCCGCAGGCCCTCGGCGATCTCGTCGAACCCGTCGAGCACCGGGAGGATGCAGTCGGCGTCGAGCAGGGCGGCGGCCAGGGTCGAGCCGCCGGGACGACGGCGGGCCAGGTGCGGGTGGTCACGCAGCAGCCGGCTGATCAGCCAGTCCCGCAGCGCCGTGGTGGTCGGGTCCCAGGAGCCGAGGCTGAAGATGACCGGTACCCGGTCGGGGACGGCCTGGGCCTCCAGCAGGTCCAGCACGAACCTGATCGTGAGGACCGACTTGCCCGAACCGGCCCGGCCCAGGACCACCAGGCGTCCGGACGATATTCGCCGGTAGACCTCCGCCACGCTGCGCAGGTCACCGCTCAGGTCGACCTGGCGCGGCAGTGCGCCCGGCCCCAGGCGCTGGATGTTCTCCAGGCGGTCCGTCAGACCCGCGGGCGCCTGCTGCCAGCGGACCGGCAGCGGAAAGGGGTCGTGCACCCCGCGCTGCTCCTCCTCGTGCCGCCAACGCCGCCGGATCTCGCGCGCCAGCTCCTGGACGGCCTCGGCGAGATCACCGTGGGCCGGTGGCGGCGCGGGTGCGGGCTCGGCCGGGACGGGCGCGGGGTCGGGCTCAGGCTCGGTCGGTTCGGGGACCGGCTCGGGGTCCGCCTCGCCGTCCTCCTTCGCGAGCGTGGCCGCCAGCAGTCGGCGGTCGTCCTGCCCGAGGTCCAGCGCGTCCGCCAGCAGGCTCAGCGTGCCCAGCCGGTGGTCGGGCGACCTGCCGGTCTCCAGCCGGCGAATGGTGCGAACGCTCACCCCGGACCGTTCCGCCACCTGTTCCTGCGTCAGCCCCGCCTGATGGCGCAGCCGGCGCAGCAGCATGCCGAGCTGATCGGTCACCGGTTCGCCTCCCCCTACTCGCCAGTATCGCCGCCCCGTGAGCCTACCGGTACGGCCGGTCATGAATGGCCGGTGCCGTGGCCTGGTCGTTGACCAGCACGAACCTGACGATCTAGTGCCGCGTCAGGCAACCTTTGCCCGTCAAGGAGCGGCGTCCGAGGAGTCCCATGGCATACCGCTACTGGTGCGGCGAGTGCGGCTTCAAAACCGCCTGGCTCAGCCGTTCCCAGGGCGAGCAGCAGCAGATCGACCACTACGCCCGACGCCACCCCGGCGTCCCGCCCGGCGGCCACGTCGAGACCAACCGACGCAAACCACCACGGACAGGCACCGACTAGTGCCGCGTCAGGCAACTTTTGCCCGTCAAGGAGCGGTGTCCGGTGCGTGCTCTCGGCGTGCCGGCCGGAAGTCCTCGTACTGGACGTACTTGGGCTTTCGGCCGGTGCGGCGAGAGTGCGTGCCGGGCGTCGCGACGGGGCGAAGGTTGCCTGACGCGGCACTAGAACGCGGAGCCTTCGTCGGCCTGACCCGCGCGGTGGATCCGGCCTGCGGTGGCGGTCAGCCGCCGGCCGCTGCCGCCCCAGCGGGTGGCGATGACCTCGGCCAGGATGGAGACGGCGGTCTCCTGCGGCGTGCGGGCGCCGAGGTCGAGTCCGGCCGGGGCCGCGAGGCGGGACAACTCCTCTTCGTTCAGCCCGGCTTCGCGCAGGCGGACGAGCCGGTCGCGCTGGGTCGCGCGGGAGCCGAGTGCGCCCACGTACGCGAGGCGGGGCAGCCGCAGGGCGGTCGCGAGCAGCGGCACGTCGAACTTGGGGTCGTGGGTCAGTACGGCCAGTACCGTCCGGTCGTCGAGCCGGCCCGCCGCCGCCTCCTCGGCCAGGTACTCGTGCGGCCAGCGCACCACGACCTCGTCCGCGTGCGGCAGACGCGCCGTGGTGGCGAACACCGGGCGGGCGTCGCAGACGGTGACGCGATAGCCGAGGTACGTACCCAACTCGGCGACGGCCGCGGCGAAGTCGAGGGCGCCGAAGACCAGCAGCCGCGGCGCCGGGGCGAACGAGCCGACGAAGACCGCGACCTCCTCGCCCTGGCGCTGGCCCGCCCGGCCGTAGTGGGTCAGCACGCTCGTGCCGTGCTCGAGCAGGCCACGCGCGTCCACGGTCACCGTGCCGTCCAGCGCGGCCGAGCCGAGCGAGCCGGCGGTCCGGTCCGGCCAGATCACCAGCCGGCGGCCGGGCGTGCCCGCTCCGGCGTTCGCGTCCGCCACCACGGTGGCCGTCGCGACCGGCTCGGCGGAGGCCAACGATGCCATCAGCATCGGGAGTTCGGGGAAGGTCCGACGCGAGAGCGGCTCGACGAAGACCTCGATCTCGCCGCCGCAGCTCAGGCCGACCGCGAAGGCGTCCTGATCGCTCACCCCGTACCTGCGCAGCACCGGCCGACCGGTGGCCTGGGCCTGCCGGGCCTCCTCGTAGACGTCCGCCTCCACACAGCCGCCCGACACGCTGCCGACCACCGCGCCCGACTGCGACACCGCCATCGCGGCGCCGGCCGGCCGGGGCGCACTGCGGAAGGTGCTGACCACGGTGGCGAGCCCGACGCTCTCACCGGCCAGGTACCACGCGTAGGCCTCGCGGAGGACGTCACGCACGGCGCCCCCCAGTGGTGGACTCCATCCGGACCGGCCTCCTCGCTGACGAGTCCTTCCAGGATGCCTCACGAGCGGGCCACCCCCCTCCTGGAACCCGCCGGCTGGAACCCGCTGCCGCGCCCCGGACTCAGCCGGCCCGGCCGGGGCAGTGCCGGGTCGCGCCGAACCCGGTTTCGTGGTCCCAGACATGGGTGCAGCCGGGGCACTGCAGGTGCAGCAGGCTGCCGGTGTTGGACAGCAGGTAGCGCCAGTGCTCGCCGCAGCTGCGACGCTCACCGCACGGGCCGCAGGAGCGCGAGTCGTCGCAGTTCGGGCAGGCCACCCACGCCCGGCGCCCGATGTCGGCCTGCGGGTCGATCGGCAGTGGGAGCGCGCGGCAACGGTCGGAGCGGTCCGAGGGGGCGGCCGGCGCGGACGGGGAGGACGGACGGTGTGCGGCGGGGCGGTGGCGGAACATGACTGCGAACTTAGGTAAGGCTTGCCTATCTGTCAATCCAGCGGGCGGCGGCGCTCGGCGTGTCGCGATCCGGATTGGCGCAGACGGGACGGGACGGGGCAGGGTGTCGCCCATGTCCGAACGACGCGACCGCCGCCGCCTCCACGCCCGCGCCCGAGCCCTCGGGGTCCCCATCGAGCAGGCCGTCCGCCGGCCCACCGCCCGACCGGCGCGTGCCGAGCGGCTGCCCGCGCGGCCGCAGTGGCCGCGCACCGAGCTGCCGGACCGGGACGTCGATGACGCCCTGCCGGACCGGGACGTCGATGACGTCGACGTCCCGGTCCGGCAGGCGCTGCCGCCGTCACCGGCGCGCTGCTGCGCGGTCACGCGCACCAGGGAGATCACGGACGGCGGGACCGTCGTGCTGCTGACCCGCCACGCGGTCGACTGCCCGGTCTGGTCCGCCCGCTGACCGAGGCCGCCGCCGCGCCGCCCCGCCCTCGGCTCAGCCCTCCGCGACCGCCGGTTCCAGCAGGGACAGGGTCCGGTTGTCCGCGTCCACCTCCGCGCGGATCCCCAGGGGCAGGGGCAGGTTCGGCGCGGTGTGGCCGAAGTCGACCTGGGCGAGGACCGGGATGTCGCGCTGCCCCAGGACGTCGAGGACGACATCGCGCAGCTCGACCGTCTCGCCGGCTCCCTGGTACGGCGTGACGTCGCTCGGGATGCCGATCACCATGCCCGCGATCCGGTCCAGCACGCCCGACAGCCGCAGGGCGTGCAGGTCACCCCAGATCCGCGAGACCGGCCGCTGCACCTCCTCCCAGAACAGGACGGCGCCGTCGAACCGTTCGGCCCCCAGTGCGAACGGCGTCGACTGCAGGGTGACCAGGCGGTTCAGCAGGCCGCCGACCAGGGGCCCCTGCGCGCGGCCCGGCCGCCAGGCCTCCCAGGAACCCATCGCCGGGAGCGCGCCCGGCGCCTCGGCCTTGGTGAGCACGCGGGTGTAGAGGTCGACGAGTTCGGACCGCCGGGCCTCGTCGCCCAAGGTGTACCAGTCGCCGCCGAATCCGTGGGTGGCGATGTCGGCGTGGAGTCCGACCAGGCCGGTCCTGGCGTGCAGCGCCAGGTGCAGCAGCGAGATGTCGCTGTAGCCGAGGATCGGCTTCGGGTCGGCCCGGATCGCGTCCAGATCGATCAGGTCGAGATATCCCACGGTCGCCTGGCCCCCGGTGTGCGCGACGATCGCCCGCACCTCCCGGTCGCGCAGCAACGCGTTGAGCTCGGCCGCCTGTTCGGCCGCGGTGCCCGACGCCCACCAGCGGTGGCGCGCCGGGTCGACCATCGGGCTGACCCGCACGCGGAATCCCATCCGTTCCAGCATCGCCACGCCGCGGGCGAGCAGCGGCTCCTCCCCCGGCTCCAGCTGGCCGGAGGGGGCGGTGACGACGACGAGGTCGCCGGGGCGCAGCGCGCGGGGACGAAGAATCGCGGACATGGGGTTCTCCTTCTTGATCGACAACGCCCGACAACCGCACTGGCAGCGGTGGTATTCCGGTGCGCGGGGGACGTCGCCGACGCTGACGGTCAGCCGGCGTCGTCCGCTGCGCGCGGGGCGTCGACGTCGTCCGCTGCGCGCGGGGCGTCGACGTCGTCCGGTGCGCACGGGCCGTCTGCGTCATCGGCTGCGCACGGGTCGTCGGTGTCGCGTTCGGCGTGCCGGGCCGCCAGCACGTCGTGCAGCTGCCGCAGGCCCGCCGCCGAGGGCGAGCCCGCCTTCGCCTGGTAGATCACCAGGCACTGGTCGGGTGCCTCGGGCAGCCGCAGCGTCTCGAAGTCCAGGCTGAGCCGGCCCACCAGCGGGTGGTGGACGATCCGCACCCCGTGGGTCTTGTCGCGCACCGCGTGCGCCGACCAGAGCGCGGAGAACTCCGCACTCCTGAGCGACAACTCCTCGATCAGCCCCGCCAGTCGGGGGTCCGCCGGATAGCGTCCGGCCATCATCCGCAGGTAGGCCACGATGTCGCGGGCCTCACCCGCCCAGTCCGGGTAGAGCTCGGGTCCGTACGGGTCGAGGAAGATGAACCGGGCCAGGTTCATCCGCCCGGCCCGTTCACGCTCGGCCGCGCCGAGATGGTCGGTGAACAGCAGCTGGGCCATCCGGTTCCACGCCAGCAGGTCCGTCGTCCGGCCGATGATCACCGACGGTCCGTTGCTGAAGGCGTCCACCAGGCCGGCCAGCCCCGGCCGCAACTGCTCCTCCTGGACCGGCTTGTCGCACGGCTTCGCCGGACGCGCCAGCGCGTGCAGGTGCGCCCGCTCGTCACCGTCCAGGCGCAACGCCCGGGCCAACGCGTCCAGCACCTCCGGCGACGCGTGCCGGCTCTGCCCCTGCTCCAGCCGGGTGTAGTAATTCACGCTCACCCCCGCGAGCTGCGCCACTTCCTCCCGGCGCAGCCCCTGCACTCTTCGGTGCCGACTGTCCTCGTCTATTCCGATGTCCGAGGGTCTCAGACGTTTCCGGTACGACTGGAGAAACCTACCGAGCTCCGTACCCCGGGAATCCTTCGACGTGTTCCGCACGGTGGTTGTCCTTCTGGGAGAGGAGATCAAGCCCATTCACGAGCCGGAACGACCAGCATTCGTCATGTCTGGGACAAAAAATGCGCGTGGCGATCAGTCACCGCAAGCCGAGCCGACGAGGGATATTCCAAGGAAGTGGACGTGGATTCAACCCCCACAATGCCCACGACGCACACGCCGCGGACCCCCACCCGCGACATTCACATGATCAGTGCGGATCATTATGCAACAAGCAGCAAGCCCCGGGCAAGGCGCGTCCAATCGTCAGGCTCGCACCACCGGCAATACCGGGGGTAAACGCACCACCCACCGAAAGCCAATTCGCTTCGAACAGCATCCACCCGGCAAATCCGGACCAAAATATCAACGCCGCACATCAGGGGGCCGCGGCCCCGCGCGTCCGCAGGGCAAAACACCGCCGTCCGCCCCGGCGGAACCCGGGGCGGACGGCGGGACGGACAGCGCGAAAACTCAGCTCCGCACCGCCGACGCCAGGTGCGGGAAGGCGCGGCCGGCGCGCGGCGGGACGGCGAAGGTGGCGCGGCTTCGCACGTCGATGAAGGCGTTGATGCCGTTGCCGCGCCGCACCCCGATCCGGGCGTGGTAGCTCGGGGCGTCGGCGGCGTTCATCATGGCCCGGGTGGCGTTGAAGTCCTCCATCGTGCGCTGGATCGACACGAAGTGGGTGCCCGGCGACCCCCGGTCAACGGTGCCGAAGTCGCGCCGGTTGATCCGTGGGACCCCGTGCAGCCGGGCCCGGCCGGTGGCCTGCGCGTGGCCGGCGACGCCGTGCACCCCTGCGGTGGAAGGGAGTTGGTCGGCGTCGCTCGGCGCGTCGTCCACCAGCTTGGCGGCGTCCTCGGCGCTGACGCCGGGCGCGTACATCAGGGCGCTGCGCTCGTCCGCCTGGTGCTCGTACCAGCTGTCCAGATCGAGTTCCAGGTAGCTGACGTGCATCGTGGTGCCGCCCGCCAGCGGCCCTTCGACGATCGTGACGTTCTCCTCCGGTGCCTGGTTGCCCCGCAGCCCCGAGTGGAAGCCGAGCATCAGCGGCGCGTCCGGCGCCACGCCCCGCCCCGGCAGCCGCTCGGCGGGCAGCGCACCGCCGACGAAGCCCGTGCGCTCCTCGCGCAGGCGCAGCCGCGCGCGCTGGTCGAGCGGACCCGGCCCGAACAGCAGGCCGGCGACCTCGGCCAGGCGCTGTTCGTCGTCGCCGGCCAGGTGCAGACAGGCGTCGATGTCCTCCAGCACCGGGTTCTCCCAGCGGGCCATCGGCAGCGGGCGGCCCACCGGGGAACGGATCGCGGTGTGCCGTTCGAACCAGCCCGGCCCCCAGCCCAGACAGGTCAACAGCCCCTGCGGGCCGTACGGGTAACGCTGCTCCAGCGTGCTCAGCGCGCGCTCCAGGCGGTCGGCGTCGGCCGCGGTGGGCGTGCCCACCACGTCGAGCATCAGCAGGCGGTGGAAGCGCGGGGCCAGTGGCCGGCCGGCCTCGTCGGCATGGAAGGTGGACTCCCAGGCGTGCTGGGCGTCGGGCAGCTCGGTCATGCGAGGACCTCCCGGGGGGCTGCGCGGTGCAGCGGGGCGAAGGCGGCGGCCCAGTCGGACGACGGTTCGCCCGGCTCGTTGTAGAGGGCGAAGACGGTGTCGCGGGCGCCGGGGTGCTCGATCGCGGCGACCATCGCGGCCGCGACGTCGGCGCGTGCCACCATGCCGTCGGCGTAAGGATTCTCAGTGAGAGTCAGGGCGTGTGCGCCGGGCGGGTCGTCGGTGAGCCAGGTGGTGCGCACGATGGTGTACGGCAGCGGGCCGCTGGTCAGCACCTCCTCCGCCGCGACGCGCCCCGGCAGCAGGGCGGCGTCGATGCGGTTGAGCGGATGGGCGATGCCGTGGCCCACCGCGAAGGAGCTCAGCAGCACGAAGTGCGGCAGCGGGCGCCCGTTCGCGGTGGCAGCGGCGAGGGCGGCGGCGGCCAGGTCGCGGGTGACCTGGTGGGTGTGGCGCCAGACGTCGCCGCGGAGCGGGACGAGCACCAGGGCGTCCGCACCGGCCAGTTGGCGTTCCAGTTCGCGGGCGTCGCCGAGCGGGTCCAGGACGGCCGCGTCGTGTCCGTGCTGTTCGGCCAGGGTCTTCACGAGGGCGCCGGTGGCCCGGCGGTGCCCCGATCCGGCGATCATGATCCGTGCCATGGTCACACCCCGCTCTCGACGGTCAGGACGGCCTTGCCGGCCACCTCGCGCTCGCGCAGGGCGTGGACGGCCTTCGGCAGCAGCTCCCAGGAGCCGCGCCAGCCGACCACCGGCGCCAGGCGCCCGGCGGCGATCTGGTCGAGCAGCACCCCCAGGTCCTCGCCCACCGGCTCACCCGACCCGAAGACCCAGAACGGGTGCAGGGTCTGGCGCACATGCGCGCGGAAGGAGGAGATCGACACCTCGGCCGACTCCCGCGAGGACGTGCCCAACAGGACGAGGTGTCCCAGCGGCGCCGTCAGCCCGAGCGCCGCGAGCAGCACCGGACCGCCCACCGACTCCAGGACGAGATCGAACTCGTCGTCCGTCACCTCGGCCAGCGAGGTGACGGTGTGCCGGGCCCCGAGCGCGGCCAGGTCCACGCTGCGGCGCGTGCCGGTCAGGGCTGTCACCCGGGCTCCGGCGGCGGCCGCGAGCTGGACCGCGAACGTCCCGACCCCGCCGCTCGCGCCGGTGACCAGCACCCGCTTGCCCAGCAGCGGCCCGCCCCGGCGCAGCGCGCGCAGCGCCGTCAGCCCGGCCACCCCCAGCGTCGCGGCGGCGCCCAGGTCGACGCCGGCGGGCACCGGGGCCAGCCGGTCCAGCGGGACGACGGCGTACTCGGCCCAGCCGGCGAAGTCGACCATCGCCGCGACGGCGGTGCCCACCGCCGGGCCCCGGCCGTCGTCGGCCGCGGCGACCACGCGTCCGGCCAGGTCCTGGCCCGGGCGCCAGCCCTCGGGCCGCCGGGCGAGCAGTGACAGCTCACCGCGGTTGACGGAGAACGCCTCAACGCGCACCAGGACCTCACCGGTCCCGGGCACGGGCACCGGCAGCCGGCGCAGCTCCGGATCCCGGGTGGTGCCCACGTAGGCCCGCATGTCAGCGGGGAGAGCAAGGGAAGTCATGACGCCACCGTAGAAGCCGGACCGACCGCGACGGAAAGCTCAATGCGCTATCAACTCAGAAGCAGCGCTTATCAATCCGCCACCGCCTATGCTCGCAGCATGGCTTCCCGTACAGGTCCGAGAACCGCGAACGGCCCGCAGCGATGACCCCCGAGGCGCGGCTGCTGCGCTCCTTCCTGACCGTCGCCGAGGAGTCCAACTTCACCCGCGCCGCCGCCCGTCTGCACATCGCGCAGCCGGCGCTGAGCGCCCAGATCCGCCAGTTGGAGACCCAGCTCGGCGTCAAGCTGTTGCACCGCACCACCCGGGTCGTTCAACTGACCGCCGCCGGACGGGCCGTGCAGGAGCGCGGACCGGCCGCGCTGGCCGCGCTGGAGGATGTCTGGGACGCCGCCCGGCACACCGGGCGCGGCGAGTTGGGCCACCTGCGCCTGGGGTACAGCGCCTCCGCCGGGTACGGAACCGTCCCCACCCTCGTCGACGCCGCCCGACGTCGCCACCCCGACGTCCAGATCGCCGCGCAGGTCCTGCGCACCCCCGACATCGCCCAGGCCGTGCTGGACGGGCGGGTGGACCTCGGAATCGCCCGCTCCCCTCAACCGGTCGACGGTATACGGTTGCTGACGGTCCGTCGGGAGCTGCGCGGCGTCCTGCTCTCCGCCGATCACCCGCTGGTCCGGCACTCCCCCGCGAGCACCGAACTCGTGGCGGTCGCCGCGTTCCCCGTCCTGGTCCACGCCCGCGAGGCCAACCCCGCGCACTACGACCAGCTGGTCGACCTGTTCCACCGCGCGGGCCTCCAACCCCGGCTCGTGGAGCGCCCGATCGCCTTCGACCCCACCCAGCACCACCTGCGCGACGCCCACAGCACCGCGCTCGTCGGCCAGACCTCCGCGGACGGCCTGCCCGACTGGCTCCGCTGGCTGCCGATCACCGCGCCGCAGACCCACACGGAGATCCAACTCGTCCTGCCGGCGGGCGAACTCCCGCCGATCACCCGCCACTTCGAGGAGCTCGCGCTCGCCACCGCACAGCGCGCCGGCTGGCTCGACTGACGCCGAGGACCTCGCTCCAGAAGGCGGCGAGCCGGTCGGGATCGGCGCAGTCGAGGACCAGTTCACTGATGCGGCATGCCATGCCCGGCAGTGTAGGGCGGCACGTCGACGCCGGGGCCCGGAAGGACCGGACGGGCGCGACCGGCGCGACCGGGGCGGCGCGGGAACCACCAGTTGGCGCTGCCCAGCAGCACCATCGTCGACGGCACCAGCACCATCCGCACCACGGTCGCGTCGATGACCACCCCGACGGCCAGGCCGACCGCCAGCATCTTGATCACGACGGTCGGCGAGGAGGCGAAGGAGAGGAAGACCGCCGTCATGATCACGGCGGCGCTGGTGATCACCCGCGCGGTGCGGGCGAGTCCGCTGCCCACGGCCTCGGTGTTGCCGCTTCCGCCGCGCCAGGCCTCGGCGATGGCCGAGAGCAGGAAGATCTCGTAGTCCATGGAGAGGCCGAACACGATGGCGAACATCATCATCGGCACGTAGGACTCGATCGGCACCGCCTCGTGCACGCCCAGCAGCCCTCCGCCCCAACCCCATTGGAAGACCACGACCAGCACCCCGTACGAGGCGCCCGTGGTGAACAGGTTGAGCACCACGGCCTTGAGCGGGATCAGCAGGCTGCGGAACATCAGCATCAGCAGAGTGAAGGAGCCGACCAGGACGAGCCCGATGATCAGCGGCAGCCGCCGGGAGATCGTGTCGCGGAAGTCGAGCTGGCCGGCGGTCGGGCCGGCGAGGTAGCCGGTCGCGTGCGCACCGCCGAGGGTGTCGGGCAGGGTGTGGTGCACCAGCTGCTCGAACAGGGTGCCGGTCGCCGCCGACTGCGGGCCGGAGGCGGGGGTGACGGTGCCGGTCAGGACGGTGCCGTCGGCGCTCGCGCGCAGCGGCCCGGCAGCGCCGACGCCGGGCGTCGCGCCCAGCGCGGCGGAGAGCTTCGCGGCGATCGCGTCAGCGGGCTGGTTCGCCCCGTGCAGGTCGACCACGACGGTGAACGGGCCGTTGGCGCCCGGCCCGAAGCCGGGACCGCGCGCGTCGGCGACCAGGTCGTAGGCGGTGCGGGAGGTGGAGCCGAGCGGGTCGGCGCCGGCGTCGATGTGCCCCAGGCGCAGCGCGCCCAGCGGCAGGGAGAGCGCCGCGATCACGGCCAGGCCACCGGCCAGGAAGAGCGCGGGACGGCGGGCGACGAGGGCGCTGTAACGCTGCCACCCGTCCTCGGCCCCGGAGGTCTCGGCGACCGGCGGACGGACGGCGAGCCGGTCGATCCGTCGGCCGACCAGCCCGAGCCCGGCCGGGACCAGGGTGACGGCCGCCGCCGCGGCCACCACGACGCTGATCGTCGCGGCCAGTCCGAGCCGTCCGATGAAGGTCAGGCCCGCGCCGTACAGGCCCAGCAGCGCCAGCGAGACCGTGGCGGCGGCGAGCAGGACGGCGTGCCCGCTGGAGGCGATCGCCCGCCCGGCCGCCCGGTCGGGGTCGTCGCCCTCGACGAGGTGCGCGCGGAAGCGGGTGGTGACGAACAGGCCGTAGTCGACGCCCACCCCCAGACCGATCATGGCCGCCAACGTCGGTGCGGCGGTGGCGAGATCGACGCTCGCGGCCACGATGCCCACCACCGACAGCCCGATGACGACCGCGACCAGGGCACTGGCCAGCGGAAGGACGGCGGCGGCCACGCTCCCGAACGCGAGCAGCAGGACGACCAGCGCGGCCGAGAGGCCGACCAGTTCCGCGGCCCGGTCGTTGCCGGCCGGGCGCGTCAGCTCGTCCAGGCCACCGCCGTAGGCGACCTGGCGGCCGGCCTGCCGGACGGCGGCGGTGGCCCGGTCGAGCCGGGCCGGGTACCCACTGCCGAGCGTCTTGGGCCGGACGTCGAAGTCCAGCCGCCAGTACGCCGTCGCGCCGTCCGTGCTGGTGACCAGCTCCGAGACGGAGCTGACGTCCGGCAGCGCCGCGAGGGCCCGGGCGGTGTCCGCCGTCGCGCCGGTCGCCGCGCCGGCGCCGCCGGTCGGGGCGTGGACGACCACCAGGCCGGTGTAACCGGTCGCGCCGGAGGAGGCGCGGGCGAGCAAGGCGCCGCCGGTGTCCGACTGACTGCCCGGCAGGCTCGTCGCGTCGCTGTAGGCCGGGTGGGCGAGGTGCTGGCCGGCGACGGCGCAGCCGAGCGCGACGAGCCAGAGCACGATCACCACGATGGACCGCCTGGAGCAGGCGGCGCCGAGGCGGTGGAGGGGGGACGGGCGAGTGGGCATGGGCGTCCTCACGTATCGCTGCGAGTGCGGGCTGCCGGCCGGGCGGTGCCAGACAACCAAGAAAGTGTCAGGACTGTCAATTGACAGCCATGACACATTTGCTAGCCTGGCGTCCATGGACGACACCCCAGCTGCCGACCCCATCGCCGACTCCATCGCCGATCCCGCCGGCAGCTCTGCCGACTGCGGGCTGCGGGAGCGCAAGAAGGCCCAGACACGCCAACTGCTGCGCGACGTGGCACTGCGCCTGTTCGCCGAGCACGGCTTCGCCGGCACCACGGTCACCGAGATCGCCGAGCAGGCCGGCGTCTCGGAGCGCACCTTCTTCCGCTACTTCGACAGCAAGGAGAGCGTGCTGCTGCCCGACCTGGTCGAACTCTTCGACCAGGTCGAGGCGGAGTTGGACCGCAGGCCCTCGGACGAGGCGCCCGGCGTCGCGGTGCGCGCCGCCCTGCTGGCGGCCGTGCAGAACCCGGCGGCCTGGCGGCTGGCCGCGTTCGCGCACCCCGGGGAGGACGTCCAGGCGCTGGTGGCAGCGCGACTGGTCGAGGAGTTCGTCACCTTCGAGGAGCGCCTGACCGCCGCCGTCGAACGCCGGCTCCCGCCGGGCCCGGACGCCGACCTGCGGGCCGCCGTCGTGGCGGGCACCGCGCTGGCCGCCGCGCGCGCCGTCATCCGCACGGCGCGCCGGCGGCGCAGCCAAGGTCCTTACCCGGTAGGGGCGTTCCTGCCGCTGCTGCCCGTGGCCTTCGACCTGATGGCCGAGGCATGAGCATCCGCCGGCCTCTCGCGCTCCCCCTCGGCCTCCTCGCCCTCGCCCTCGCCCTCACGGCCGTCGGCCTGCTCGACCAGGTGGCCGGCTCGACCGCCCGGCAGCGCATCGCCGCCCGGGCCGGCTGCGTGCTCGATTCGCACGGCCGGGTCACCGCCTCGCTGGACGAGCCGCTGGGCGGTCTGCGGGCCCTCACCGGCGACCTGGGCACGGTCTCCGTCTCCGCGCGGGGAGTCCAGCGCGGCGGGATCACCTCCCAGGTCAGCGCCACCCTGCACGAGGTCGGCAGCGACGGCTCGTACCGCGCCGGAACGGCGCTGGCCACGGTCGACTACGGACAGCTCGCCGGCCGGCTCGCAGCCCAGTCCCCAGCCGCATCCACGGCCCCCTCCACAGCTGCGACCCCGACGCTGAGCGGCGACGGCTCGACGCTCGACGCCGCCACCACGGTCGGCGCCCTCGGCCTGCCGGTGACCGTCCGCTCCACGGTGACGGCCCAGGACGGGCGGGTCACCGTCACCCCGACCGACGCCGTCGTCCTCGGACGCGACCTGCCGGTCTCCGCACTCGCCGGCCGGGCCTCCGCCGGACAACTCGCGCCGCGCACCTTCACCCTGCCGTCGCTGCCCACCGGCGTCACCCTGACCGGCGCCGTTCCCGAACCGGACGGGCTGCGCCTGGACTTCGCACTCGCCGACCATCCCGCCCACGCCGCGGGGGCAGCGGGCGGAGCGGCGGGAGCGGCCTGTCAGGGCAGCGCCTGACCCGCCCCCGCCAGCTGTTCGGCCACGGTGGTCAGCGCGGCGCCCAACGGCAGCGCGACGGTGGCCGTCGCGAGGGCGTCCCCGCGGGTCGGGCCCTGGTTCACGATCACCACGGGCTTGCCGGCGCGCGCGGCGTGCCGCACGAAGCGCAAGCCCGACATCACCGTCAGGGAGGACCCGAGGACCAGCACCGCACGAGCCGCGTCGACCAGGGCGTAACACCGCTCGACGCGCGGCTTGGGGACGTTCTCGCCGAAGAAGACCACGTCCGGCTTGAGGATCCCGCCGCACACCTCGCACGGCGCGATCCGGAACCCGTCCACCAGGGCGCCCGGCAGCTCGACGTCCCCGTCCGGGTTGAGCGGTGAACCGGCGTCCCGGAAGGCGCCGTTGAGCGCGTGCAGCCGCCGGTCGAGCTCCTCGCGCCCGCTGGAGCGCCGACAGCCCAGGCACACCACACGGTCGAGGCCGCCGTGCAGCTCCACCGCGTCGAGCGTGCCCGCCGCGCGGTGCAGCCCGTCCACGTTCTGGGTGATCACCGCCGACACGTGCCCGCTGCGGCGCAGCGCCTCGACCGCCCGGTGCCCGGCGTTGGGCTCCGCCCGGGCGATCGCCCGCCAGCCCGCGTGGCTGCGGGCCCAGTACCTGCGGCGGCCCTCCTCGTCGGCCACGAACTCCTGGTACGTCATCGGCGTGCGGCGGCGCAGGCTGCCGGTGGCACCCCGGTAGTCGGGAATACCCGACTCAGTCGAGAGCCCGGCGCCACTCAGGACCACGACCCCGCGCCCGCCCAGCAGCCCGGCGACCGCCTCCAGCCCGGCGACCTCCGGGGCGGGTCCCTCGACGGCCGGCCCGTTCAGCATCGGATGTACGCGCATGCCGCCAGGCTAGTCGTGTGCTTGCGCAACTCGTACTCACGCGGGACACCGCGTTCGAATGCCACCGCCGATACGTCCACGGCCACCCTGTCGCGCCTGGTCGGCTCGCTCAAAGGCGTCTCCGCCCGGCGCCTGCGGCAGGAGCACCCGGACCACATCCGACGGTACCCATGGGACGCGCACTTCTGGTCCCCGTCCTACCTCGCCGCGTCCTGCGGGGACGCACCGCACAACATCATCAAGGAGTACATCGAGAACCGGAAACACCCGCAGTGACACAGCGCCGCTCCGCGTCGCCAGGACCCAGGAAGCGATTCCTCCCGGACCTGAAGGCACAGGGTTCCTCGCCAGTACCGTGACCGCGAAGGTTCACCGGGTCGGCGGTGGTCGAATGTTTGGCGCGGGGGGCGATGATGAGGGTATGACCGCTAGCTCTCGCGCCCAGTCGTTCGATGTAGCCGCGGCTCAGTACGCGGCGAGTCGGCCTTCCTATCCAGCCGAGCTCTTTGACTCCATCGAGGAGTTCGCAGGCCGTGGTTTGGCGGGTGCCCGGGTTGCCGATGTCGGCGCGGGTACCGGAATCGCCAGCGTGCTGCTGCGGGAGCGGGGAGCGGATGTGATCGCGGTGGAGCCAGGTGAGGCCATGGCTGGTGAGTTCCGCCGGGCACTCCCGGGCGTGCCGGTCGTGAGGGGTGACGGTAATGCCCTGCCGTTGGCGTCAGCTTCCTGTGACCTCATCACGTATGCGCAGTCCTGGCAGTGGACCGATCCCGGCCGGTCCGTCCCGGAGGCGTTGCGTGTCCTGGAAGCGGGCGGTGCGCTGACGATCTGGTGGAACACCACGGCCTTCGACGTGCCGTGGATCCGCGAGCAGCACGGGCGCATCGCGCGCCACTGCGGGGTCAAGCCGAGGTCTGCGGTGCGCCCTTCGGACAGCGATGCCATCCGGCTGGCGGGGTTGACGGGGCTGCGGGTTGTGCGCCGGCAGGTGCGCTGGAGCCGCACCGTCTCGCTGGACATGCATCTCGCCAACATCGGCAGCCGGTCGGCATTCCTCGTCCTGAAGAGGCCGCCCGTCATGCGTTCTTCGTCGATGAGCGTGAGCGGCTGGGCAGGCTCTTTCCCCGCGAGGAGGTGGAAGAGAGCTACGTGGTTGATCTCCTGGTGGCGCTCCGCCCCTGACATTGTTCGGCTACGGGCGGGCAGTGCGGTCATGCTGGCGACGCGAGTGGTCGGCCGCCCCAGCGAATGCCTTTCTCGCTGCGGATGCGGCGCGTTCCCTGCGTTGGGCTTCCAAGACGTCGGGGGGCGGGCGTTGGCGTTGCGCCACCGCAGATAGGCGTGCAGCGCGCGGGTCTGGACCGTGTGGTTCGGATGGTGGGAGTTCGCCAGGGTGAACTGCCGCAAGGGGCCGAAGTGCGCCTCGATCGGGTTCGCCCAGGCGGTGTTGGTCAGGGTGAAGCAGAGGTGGACGTTGTTGTTCTTCGCCCAGCGACGGATCTTCTTGCCGTTAAGCGGGACGCCGCGCCGACCCGGGAGGTCGTGCGCGGCGTTCACCGTGTGGGGTGGGTTACGCCGTGCCGAGCGGGCCCGGGGCGTCCGCCGTGTGCTTGAGATAGCGGACGGCCGCTGCTGTCACCAGGACGGCCAGGGTGACTGCGAGGACGTACTCACCGAGCAGGTCGATGCCGACGAGGTCCGAGGCGACCCAGTCGCGGGCATCCCAGCCGGCGTCGCCGGTGGAGGGCAAATAGCCGGGCACGACGACACCGAGGGCCATCGGGAGGACGGCCAGTCCGGTCGCGGCGGGCAGGAGTCGGCCCCAGCGCAGGAAGGCGAGCGAGAGCAGGGCCAGTGGGATGCAGACCACGCTCAGCATCGCTTCGGGGTTTGTGATGGCGTGCAGTTTGCTCTGCAGGACGCCCGGGAGCAGCAGCAGGACGGGCAGGACGGCGGCGCGCGGCCGGCGCGGAACCGTGCTGTCGAGCAGGTCTCCGGGTGTGGCGAGGACCAGGAGGGACCACACCACGCCGGCTCCGCCCCAGAGGACGAAGTTGCCGTAGTCCGGCGCCGAGCCCTCAGCCCATGTCCGCATGATGTGGGTTCTGACGAGGCAGTCGGTGATGACGGCAACTCCGGCCATGGCGGCCAGGATCCGGGCGGCGGTCCACCTGCGGAACAGAGCGGCCACCACGACCAGCAGCCAGAGCACGCCCGGCATGGCCGAGGTGATCAGCTCGGGGCGCCAGTCGACGAGAGGGCCGCCCGCGGCCTCTTGCATGCCGAGGGAGGGGTCGACCACGGCCTGTCGCCAGCTCTGCGGGAAGTACCACAGACCTGGCACGTAGCGGCCGAGGGCCAGAGCGGTGGCCAGCGGCGCGGTTGTGGCGAGCAGGCGTCCGCCGGTGCCGCTCGCGGTGAGGCCGGTGCGGACGCGCAGGCCGTAGGCGGCGACGCCGGCGGTCTCGCGGGCGGTGGCCAGCCGCCCGGCGCCCTCGGTGCAGTCCGCATGGACGGCGGTGATCTCCTCGCCGCACTCGGCGCGGTAGGCGGCGGGGTAGGCCCGCAGGGCCAGCCGCAGCCCCCGCGAAGTAGCGCCGGTGGTGCCGGTGGTGCCGGTGGTGCCGGTGTTCATGCGAGGGCCCCCCTGGCCGTCGGACGGATGGTGCTCAGGCGGCGGTCGGCCTCGGCCACCACCGCGCGCAGCCGGTCGGCCTCGGCGGCCAGCGTGGCCCGCCCGGCGTCGGCCAGGGCGTACGTGCGGCGGGCGCGGCCGTCGATCACCTCGTCGCGCTCGATCCGGATCAGCCCCTGCTGGAGCAGCCGGTCCAGCGCGCTGTAGAGCGTGCCGGTGCGCACCTTCACCCGGCCGTCCGAGATCTTGGCGATCTCCTGGATCAGGGAGTAGCCGTGCCTGGGCGCGTCGGCCAGTGCGGTGAGCAGAAGCAGCGTCGGCTCCTGCATGGAGCGTTCTGTCATGCGGCTATATATATCGCTCATCGGCATATGGCGTCCAGAGCCTCACGCTCACCTGCCCATGGGGGAAGGCCGGAAACGGCCGGACGCCGCGCCGCGGGAGGTTGCACGCGGGGTTCGGCAACGAAGAGAGGGAGAGCTGGGGCCTGCTGCGAAGTGCTGGTCACAGCCCCCCGCACTCCACCGCATGGCGCTCCTTGTAGTCCTCCTTGTCGAAGTTCGGCGGTCGTCCGGGTCCGATGCGGGGGACACACGCTCACGTCCCAGGTGATCAGACCCTGCGCATCGGCCTGGGCCTGCAGTTGCTCCCGGATCCGCGTCCAGATGCCGTCGCGCTGCCACCGGCGGAACAGATCATAGATTCCGGTCTTCCCTACTGGCAGCGACAGCTCCAGCTGGATCCCCCTGAAATCGGCGGGCCGGGGCGTAGGGTGCGGGGATGTTCCAGACACCGCAGCTTTTCGCGCGCGCCACCGTCGAGCGCGAGGGCGAGCGCGGGGCGGCGTGGCTCGCGGAGTTGCCCGGGATCGTGGCGGAGCTGCTGGAGCGTTGGGAGTGTGTGCCGGACGGCGAGGTCGCGCACGGGGGCGTCGGGGTGATCGTCCCGGTGCGGCGCGCGTGCGGGGATGCGGCTGTGCTGAAGGTGTCGTTTCCGCACCCCGGCAACGTCCACGAGCCGGACGCCTTCGCGGCCTGGGACGGGCGCGGCGCCGTCCGGCTGTACGAGCGGGACGGGACGCGGTTCGCGATGCTGCTCGAACGGGTCCGGGCGTCGACCCTGGCGGAGGTCGAGGACGGCGACGAGGTGATGACGGTCGCGGGGCGGCTCAACCACCGGCTGGCCGTTCCCGCGCCGCCCGGCCTGCCGCGGCTGCGCGCGCGGGCCGACGCCTGGGAGGAACAACTGCACCGGGATTCCCGGGAGTTGCCGCACACGCTGGCACCCCGCGTGCTGGGCTGCGCCGTGGCGACCGTCCGCGAGCTGGGCCGCGACCAGCCGGACACCCTGGTCCATGGCGACCTGCACGCCAGGAACATCCTGCGCGCCGACCGCGAACCGTGGCTGGCCGTCGACCCCAAGGGCTGTGCTGGAGACCGGGCCTACGACAGCGGCACGCTGCTGAAGGCGCGCGCACTGACGCTGCTGGGCGCGGACGATCTGGCCGGCGCTCTGCGCCGCGCCCTGGACGTCTTCACCGAGGCCGCCGAACTCGACCGCGAACGCGCCCGGCGCTGGGCCCAGTTCCACGCCGTCCAGGCCGCGTTCCACGGCCGCCGCCACGGTTTCCGGATCGCGCGCAGTGGGGCGCCGTTGGAACGGCTCACCCAGTTCGCCGACAGGATGGCCGAGTTGCTCAGCTGACCGGCTGGGACGCCCGGCTCCCGTGCGGACGCGCAGAGGCGCTCCGCACGGGAGCCGGCACGGGAGCCGGCGCGGGCCGGCTCAGCGCGGGTGGACCTCCAGGAAGGCGCGGACCGCGGACTCCAGCGCGCCTTCGATCCAGGCGGGCTTCAGGCTGGTGTGCTCACCGGCGAAGTGCACCCGGCCCTCCACCGTGCGGCTCGCGGGGTGCAGTTCGTGCAGCTGGCCGGGGGTGAACATGACCGCCTCGCCGAGCGCGTAGCGGGCGCGGGCCCAGGACTGGGTGGCGCCGACGCCGGTGAACTCGGTGCGGACCTTGGGGCCGAAGAGACGTTCCATGTCGTTCAGCGCGAAGGCGTAGCGCTCGCCGGGGGTGAGCGAGTCCCAGCGCATGGCGTCGTCGGACCAGGTGTAGGCGGCCAGCACCACACCGCCCGGCGAGCCGTCGGGGGCGTGCGAGGGGAAGTACGTGAAGCGGCTGGCGCTGTCGGCGACGCAGCCGCCGCCGGTGAAGCCGTTCGGTCCGTTCTCCCAGAAGCGGGTCTTGAACTCCAGCAGGACCTTGGTCGCGGAGTCGTAGTGCAGCTCGTTGACGGCGCGGCGCTTCGGGTAGGACATCAGGGGCTGGATGTCGCAGAAGCGCAGGGCGCTGAACGGGACGGTGACGATGGCGTAGTCGCCCTCGAAGACCTCGACCGGGTCGGTCGGCGCTCCGTCGCAGGACTCCTCGTCGCCGCTCTCGGCGGTGGTCTCGATCCGGACGCCGCTGTCGGTCTGCACCAGGCGGGTCATCCGCCGGCCCAGGCGCAGTTCGGCCTGGAGCGGGGCGGCCATCGCCTGGGTGAGGGTGTCGGTGCCGCCCTCCAACTCCCAGTAGCGGTTGGTGGGGCTGATGACCGAGTGGTCGATCAGGGTGGGGATCAGGGAGTAGTGGAGGCGGGAGGTCATGTTCTCCAGGGTGCCGACGGCCTGGATGGTGGGCAGGTCCCAGCCGGCTTCCTCGACGAGGTAGCGGTGGGTGGAGTAGCCGTCGTACTTCTGGAAGATGGTGGACCAGGCGGCCAGTTGGTCGGCGATCGGGCCGTCCGGGACGGTGACGCCCGCGAACGCCCGGTCGACGGCGGCCGACGTGGTGGTGGTCAGCGCGGTGCCGAAGGTCGCGTTGACGGCGCTCGGGGACTGGGCGTAGGAGGCGCGGGTGGTCTGGGCGCCGTTGACGGAGATCTTGGTGCGGAAGTTGGCGGTGGGCGGCGTGAACGGCGCACGCTGGCGCCCGGTGTCGCCGTTGCTCCAGGTCTCACCGGTGAACGAACTGTAGGACACCGGCGGGATGTCGCCGACGGCGTTCGCGCCCGGGGTCACGTCGACGTTGTAGAAGAGCCGCCGCTTGAGGCCGAGCTTGTCCGCCAGGGCCAGGACCAGCGGGTGGAAGTCCGGCAGCCGCATCGCCCCCGCCTCGGCGTGCAGGGCCTTGTCCTGGAAGATCCCGCGGAACGTCTTGACCCGGCCGCCGACCCGGCTGCCGTTGGCCTCGATGATCACCACGTCGTGCCCCGCCGCCTTGAGCAGACCGGCGGCCGCCATGCCCGCCACACCCGCGCCGACGACCAGCACCTTCTTGCGCGCCGCCCGGGCCGGCATCCGCCCGTCGATCAGGATCTTCAGGTAGTCGAGCTTCAGGTCGCTCTGCTCGTCGTCGCCGACCAGCAGCATCTTGCGTGCCAGGTCACGCCCCTGGGCCTCGTCCGCACCACCGCCGCTGCCACCCGAACCGGCCGAACCGTTCGAGGTCGGCTGCGCCGAGGCCCGGCCGACGAAGCCGGCGCCGCCCGCCACCGCGGCGACCGCGGCGACCGAACCGATGACGGTACGCCGCGAAGGCCCGGGGCGGCCGGGGGCGGGGGTGGGCTGGCTGGTGGGCAGATCCACGGGAACTCCATCGACGTTGGGAACAGTTGGGATCCGGAAGTCGGAACCACCCGGTCAACCCGCCCCGCCTCGCCGAGGACACGACACCGCCCCCAAGATCACCCGATCGTGCCGGACCCGTTCCCCTGCACCGCCGCACCCGACGCCACGCCGCCGAGGTCGGCCAGCAACTCCCGTGCGGCGCGGGCCCCGGAGGCGAGTGCGCCCTGGACGGAACTCGTGGTGCGGTGGTCACCGCAGACGTAGCGCCCCGGGGCGAACCGGCTGCTGCGGGTCAGCGGGTGCGGCGCGGGCATGGCCGGCAGCGCGGCCGGGATCCGGTAGTCAGCCAGGTGCTCCCAGTCGGAGGTGTCGCATTCGTAGAGCTCGGCCAACCGGGCCCGGACCCGCGCCTCGTCGGCCCGGTCCCCCAGCACCGACGTCGACACCAGCGCACGACCGTCGCCCGAGCAGCCCGGGACCACCTCGGACAGCACGACGCTGTTCAACAGTTCGCGGTCGGAGTCCACCAGCAGGACGGGCTCGCGCAACGGGCTGACCGGCGCCGCGTGGTAGAGCGTGGTGACCGCCGATGTGGCGGGCACCGCGAGCCCCGGCAGCAGGCGAGCGGCCTCGGCCGGCTCGGTCGCGACGACGACCGAGGGAACGGCCGCCTCCGATCCGTCGGCCAACCGGACGCCGTCCGGGGTCAGTTCGGCCACCGGCACGCCCAGGCGCAGCGTCCCGACCGGCAACTCCCGTGCCAGCTGGGCGGGCACCGCCCCGATGCCCTCCTCCGGCAGGCAGAGCGTCCCGCGCAGCATGCTGCGCCACACCAGATGGAACACCCGGCTGGAGGTGTGCAGTTCGTCCTCCAGGAACACCCCCGCCAGGAACGGCCGCAGGACGGCGTCGACGGTCGCGGCCGAGACTCCCGCCGCCGCCAGCGCGTTCCTCGTCGGGACGTCGCGGCCGCGCCGCAGCAGGGCGGGGGGCAGCACCATGTCCCGCGCGCTGAGCAGGCCGAGCGCGGCCACGTCGCGCAGCGGGGCCAACCGCCCGGGCAACAGGTCGGCCGCCAGGTCCGGCCTGCGGGTGGGGTCGCTGAAGCGGTAGCGGCCGCGGGAGCCCGCGAGCACGAAGCCCGGGGTGAACGCGTGCAGGCGCAGGGCCCGCAGGTCGACCCGCCTGCGCACCTGCGGGTAGGAGGTGTTGAACACCTGGAACCCCCGGTCGAGCCGGAAGCCGCGCACCAGGTCGGTCCGCATCCGGCCGCCCACCGCGTCCGACCGTTCCAGGACCCGCACCCGCAAACCCGCCGCGGTCAGGTCCTGGGCACAGGCCAGCCCCGCCAACCCCGCCCCGACCACGATCACGTCCACTGCGGCTGCTCCGCCCACCGGGCCCTCCTGTCTGCGCCGTCACTGCCGGCCTCGTCGCCGTGCTGCCTCTGGCTCAGTGATAGCGGCTCCCGGCGGCGACAGCGCCGCGCCACGCGAGGCAACGGTGTGCCGGGATGCGGCGGCGGGGCACGCGAGCGAGGCTCGGTACGGACAGCAACTGCCCGCCCCACCCCTCGGAGGCTCCCGCCGTGAACCCTCGCCTGCTCAGGACCATCGGTGCGGCCACCGCCGTCTACGGCCTCGCGGTGACCCGGCGCCCCGAACTCCTCGCCCGCCCCTCCGGCCTCGCCGCGCCCGACGGCACCGTCCCGGCCGCCACCGCCACCTGCCTGCGCCCGCTGGCCTTCCGCGACGCCGCGAGCGGACTCGCCATGCTGCTGGCCCCCGACGAGCGCAGCCTGCGGACGGCGACGCTGGTGCGGATCGCCGCCGACCTCGGCGACGCGGCCCTGCTCGCCACCGCCCTCCCGGCCCGCCGCCACCGGGCGATGGCCCTCGCGGTGTCGGTCGGCTGGGGCGCCCTGTCCATCGCCGGGCTGCTGCGGCCGGGCAGGCCGGAGCGGACCGAGCCGGCCTGACGACCGCGCCCCGCCCGGCGGCGCCGGACCCGGCGTCCGGGCACCGCGCCCTTGACGGTGCGAGGTTCCAACTGTCTTGCTGCGGCGGAGAAGGCAGGATTTGAACCTGCGTGGGCTTGCGCCCGACCGGGGCCAGAGCCCCGGTCCCCGATAAGCCACTCCGGGCACCTCTCCCGGGAGCGTCCCGCCCGCCTGCTGCGGTTCGTCCCTGTGCCACTGACTATGCACCGGCCCGCTGACCCGGCGCTGACCGGCCGCTGACCCGGTCCGCCGGTGGGCGGGCCGGGTCACCGTGCGGGTCAGTGCCGGGCGAAGGAGCGGACGAAGTCCGCGGTGGCCGAGCCGAGCCCGGTGGCGGCGTCGTAGCCCGGTGTGGCCTTCAGCGTGCTGTCCTGGTCGAACAGCGACAGGTAGGTGAGGAAGCCGCCCGGGTGCTCCCAGTCCGCCTGGTAGGTCTGCACCCACGGTGCCTGGCCGGCCGGGGCCGGGAGGACGTCGTGGATCGCCGCGGTGCCGCGCATCGAGTAGAGCAGCGGGTTGGCGAAGCCGAGGGCGTGGCCCGCCGCCTGGCCCGCGTCCGCCTCCAGGCCCGCGATCAGCGGGGACGAGCCGCTGGTGCCGCCGCCCATGGCCTCGGTGTAGGCGCCGCCGGGAACGGTGTAGCCGACCAGCCAGCCGGTGGCGGGGTCGGCGTCGGCCGAGATGTCCGGCTGCTCGCGGTGGGCCGGGGCCGTGCCGCCGGCGGTGGCCAGGGCCGTGGGGACCGTGCCCTTCTGGTACCAGGGCTCGGGGATCAGGTTGCTGCGCCCGCCGGTCGAACCCATCTGGAACTGGCCGGGCGGCGGCGTCAGGTAGCCGGTGCCCTGCGCGTTGAGCTGGGCAGCGTCGTTGCCCCAGGCGAGTTCGCCGGTCACCCGGCCGCTCTTGCCGATCTCCAGGGTGGTGCCGCCGACGGAGGTCGCCCACTGGTCGGAGGCCGGGAACACCACCATGGCCGGGGTGCCCGCGGGTTCCCCGGTGAAGCCGTCGCCGAAGTCGCCGGAGGCGTAGTCGAAGCCGATCCCCTCCAGGGTGCCCTGCTGGAACATCTGGTCCCAGGCGGCGATCGTGGTGGGCGTGGCGGCGTACTCCGCGGTGCTGAACGAGTCGGTGGCGACGTCGGCGAGGTGCTGGTCGACGATCCGGGTCGAGGCGTCGAGGAAGGCCAGCGAGCCACCCCCGTAGCCCTCGTCGGCGGTGCAGTCGGCGCCGACGTAGACCACCTTGGCGTCCGGGGCGGCGAGGTGGCTCGACTCGACGTCGATCGACTCCTCCAGCCCGTTGGAGGTGGTGCCGCAGCTGGCCGCGAAGTTCGGGCCGAAGTTCTCGCTGTACTGGCCGGGGGCGAAGCCGGGCACGCCGTGCGAGGTGAAGAAGCGGTTGGCGTCGGCCTCCATGGTGGGCAGCGCGCCGTCCAGCAGGACGGCGACCGTGCGGCCCTTGCCGGTGTACGGGCTGTTCGTCACCCCGTACGCGTCGCGCATCTGCTGCGGCGTGTAGCCGCAGACCTGGTCGAGCGCGGTGGTGCGGCCGCCCACGGCGGGAATGGTCGAGCTGTTCTGGCCCCACCACTGCGAGCACGCCTGCGGCACGACGCCGGCCGCCGTCGGGGGCTGCGCCGCGGCCTTGGCCACCCTGGACCTGGGCGCGGCGGACGGCGTGGGGGCGGCAGGCGACGTCGACGGCGTGGACGGCTCGTGGGCCGTCGAGTTGTCGAGACCGATCACCGTGGTGATGTCGTGCCCGAGCGCGGCCGGCACGGACACCCCGCTCACCGGGGCATAGCCGACGCTCCACGGACGGGTGAAGCTGTGCAGCGTGGTGGCGAACGCCTTCTGCACCTCGTCCACGGTGGCGGTGACGCTCAGGTAGTGGGCGTTCGCGCCCGTGACGGTCATCCCGAAGCCGCTGAGCCAGGCGGTGACCTTCGCCGTCTGGGCCGGAGTGGTGCCGTAGCGCTGGACGAGCTGGGCGGGCGTCAGATAGTGGGCGTAGTCGGAACTGGCCGGATCGGAGACCGCCTTCGCCTCCCGGGCCAGGCCCACCGGGTCCTTCCCCGCCAGGTAGACCCGCAGCGACATGGTCCAACTGCCGGGCGCCGCACCGGAATCGGTGGGCGCCTGGGCGCCCGAGGTCCAGCTCGGGACGGCCGACGGCAGGTCGGTGCGGGCCGGGCTCGCGGCAGCCGCGGCCGGTGCCACCGCGCCCGCCACGACCAGCGCGGCAGCGGCGGCGGCAGCCGTCAGCGCACCGCCCCGGACCCGGCGGGGGGTGGGAGAAGAGGACTGCTGGGACAAGATCTCACGCTCCGTCAACAGGCATGGCCCGCCCCGGCGGGGACGGACCGGCGGCCCGCGTCCCCGGCAGAGGGGGCCACGCACAACCGCTCAGCCACCAGGACGGGCCGATCCGCCGGTTCGGTCACACCGTGCGCCGGAAGGTGCCCGGACGGGCAGGCACCCCGCCCGGTCCGGTGCGCCGCCACGCGCTGCCGGGGCGGTGGGCCCTAGCATCGGCAGTGCTTCGACACCGTCCGCTCCGTACCGGGGAAAGCACAGGTGCGTCCGTGATCGCGCTGGTCGTCAGCATGGGGACGCTGTTCGCCTGGGCCCTGGTGGCCGGCCGGCTGACGCGCTGGAGCGTGACGGCGCCGGTGGCGATGACGGCCGCGGGCGTGGCGCTGACGGTCGGACCGCATCCGGTGATCCAGATCAGCCTGAGCACCTCGGACGCCGAACGCGCCGTCGAGATCATCCTCGCCGTCCTGCTGTTCGTCGACGCCACCGACGTCCCGGCCGGGGCCGTCCGCCGGCAACGCCGTCTGCTGGTCCGGCTGCTGGTCCTCGCGCTGCCGCTGACCCTCCTCGCCGGGACGCTGGTGGGCGCCCTGCTGTTCCCGTCCGACGGCTGGTGGCTGGCCGCCGTGTTCGCGGCGGTCACCGTGCCGGTGGACCTGGCCCCGGCCGCCGAGCTGATCCGCGACACCCGGCTGCCGTCCTGGCTGCGGGGCGTGCTCACGGTGGAGAGCGGGCTGAACGACGGCATCGTCGCCCCGGTCTTCCTGCTCTGCCTGGCGGGCGCCGAGGCGCACGGTCCGGTCCCCGATCCGCTCGCCGAACCGCTGGGGCACGCGCTCGACGCGCTGCTCTGGGCCGTGCTCGCGGGCGTCCTGGTCGGCAAGCCCGGCGGACGCCTGCTCCAGCACTCCTGGCGGGCGGGCTGGACCAAGCCCGCCGCCGTACGGCTCGGGATCGTCGCGCTGCCGCTGATGGCGTACGGGCTGGCGGTCCTGCTGGACGGCAACGGGTTCATCGCCGCGTTCGTCGCCGGCCTGTGCTTCGCTCCGCACGCCCGCGCGCTGGCCCCCAGGGCACTGCACCTGGTCGAGGACACCGGGACGCTGCTCTCACTGGCGCTCTGGTTCGTCTTCGGGGAGGTCGTCACCCAGGCGTTCACCGGCGACTTCGACGGCCTGGTGGTGGCCTACGCGGCACTGTCGCTGACCGTGGTGCGGATCGCCCCCGTCCTGTTCTGCCTCGTGGGCAGCGGCCTGGACCTGGCCGACCGGCTGCTGCTGGCCTGGCTCGGGCCGCGCGGCCTGGCGTCCATCGTCTTCGGCCTGCTCGCCTTCATCAGCCTGGCCCCCTTCGACCCGCACGCCGCCGATCTGGTCGGCCAGCTGATGACGATGACGGTGCTGATGAGCCTGCTCGTCCACGGGCTGACGTACGGTCCGCTGGCCGCCCGGTACGCCCGGGCACGGGCACGGGCCGGCGGCGACGCGACGGCCCGGCCGTCGTCCTGAGCCGCCGCTTCACCCCGGCGGGTGACGGGGACCGGCTCCGCCTGGCGACCGGGACCGCCGGGCCCGAGCATGGACCCTGGTACGGCCTGTCGGACCGTCAACCCCAACTCTCAGTCAGGCAGGTGAGGACGTTGTCCCAGCTCTCGGTCCCGGTCCGGAAGGCGCTGCTCGCAGGGTGCGCGGCGCTGCTGCTCGCCGGCACGCCGACGGCGGCAGCGGCGGCCCCCGCCACCCCGGCCGCGCTCGTCGTCGTCCCGATGAATCCGGAGCCCGCACCGGCGGGCGGGCGGACGGTCGTGCACGCCTTCGTCGCGAACGAGGGCGGGAGCACGGCGCAGAATCCGTTCACGGTGACCGTCACCCTGCCCCGCGAGGTCTCCGCGGCCACCCCGTTCTTCCCAGCCTCCTGCAAGCCTCTCCCGGCCGGCCGCACCGTCTCCTGCACCTTCGCCGGCGGCCTCGGCTCGGGCCGGACGGCGACCGCGCTGATCCCGGTGGTGATCCCGGCCGGTACGCCCAGCGGCAAGCTGAGCGGGGGGCGGGTCGCCGTGGCGGGCCCCGACGCGAGCCCCGATCCGGCCAGGAGCAGCGCCGCGTTCACCATCACCGTCGGCTGACCGGCTCCGAGGCCCGCTGACCTGCGCACCGCGTCCCCGCTCGGACCGACCGCAAACGGTTGGCAGCGGGACGCGGTGCGCTGGCATGCTGGCCTGGTGGACAGACCGGAGATAGGGATCAGCTTCGCCCCCGAGCTGCGGCTCTTCGTCGCGTCGCCGCGCCGGGAGGGGCGCACGACGGTCAGGACGGACGGCGCCTCGACGCTCGGACACGTCGTGGAGTCCCTCGGGGTGCCGCTCACCGAGGTCGGCGCGCTCCTGGTGGGCGGACGGCCGGTGCCCGACGCCCACGTCCCCGCCGACGGTGACGAGGTGGCGGTGCACGGCGTGACGAGGCCCCAGCAGCTCGCCGGACCGCCCAGGTTCCTGCTCGACATCCACCTCGGGACGCTGACCCGGCGGCTGCGCCTGCTGGGCATCGACGCCGCCTACGAGAACCCGGACGTCGGCGACGCGGCTCTGGCCGCGCGCTCGGCCGCCGAGCAGCGCGTGATGCTCACCCGCGACCGCGGACTGCTGCGCCGACGCGAGCTCTGGGCCGGCGGGTACGTCTACAGCCACCGCCCCGCCGAGCAACTGCGCGACGTCCTCTCCCGGTTCGCGCCCCCGATCGTCCCCTGGAGCAGGTGCACGTCCTGCAACGGCCTGCTCCACCACGCCACCAAGGCCTCCCTGCACGGACGGCTGCGCGATGGCACCGAGCACTCGTACGACGTCTTCGCCGAGTGCGCCGACTGCGGACAGGTCTACTGGCGCGGCGCCCACCACGCCAGCCTGAACGCCGTGGTGGAGGCCGCCTTGCACGAGTTCGGGCCCAGCAGTGCCAACAACCCCAGCACAAGCCTGATGTGACGACGCATCAACCCCGTTACGGGGCGAGGTCGCGCCGGGCGAGCAGGCGGAAGGCCGCGGCGGTCCCCAGCAGGCCCACCGCCGTCAGCACCGCGAACGAGCCCCACGGGACGGTGCCGTGGGCCAGCGCGTCGCCGGGGGTGTAGTAGTGGAACGGGCTGACGAAGCGCAGCCCGGCGGCCTTCGACCAGGCCAGCGCGACGAAGTTGACGGCGAAGCCCACCGCGCCGAACCCGATCGTCGCCCCGATCACGGCCGCCCGGCGGCTGCTCGCGGCCGAGACGGCGAGGGCCGGGCCGGCCAGGCAGAGCGTGAAGGCCGTGCCGAGCAGTCCCGCGACGAACACCCCGCTCAGCGGTACCGCCTGGTGCAGCTGCGGTGAGAGCAGGACGCCGACGGCCACCACCGCGGTGGCCACCGCGTTCAACGCCAGCGAGGCGAGGGCGAGGGCCGCCGTCCGCTCGGCCAACAGGCGGTTGCGGGAGATCGGGCGGACCATCAGCAGCTCGATCGTGCCGGACTCGACGTCGGCGGCCACCGCCGCCGCGGCCAGCGAGCCGATGACGGTGAGTTGCAGGGCGATCCAGAACGGGTGGACCAGCCCGCCGCCCAGCAGGCCCGGATAGCTGGCGATCGACACGTCGCCGGTGGATCCGCTGAAGGCCTTGAACGCGCCGGGCGGGGTGCGGCCGCCGCCCGCGAAGAGCTCCTGGGGCGAGACGGTAACCGTGATGACCACGATGAGGGCCTCGAAGACCGCCATGCCGACAAGCAGCGCGATCAGCATCCGGCGCCGACGGTGCAGAGCCAGCCAGAGCAACGGGTACCGGTGTTTCATCGCTGCTCCCCCGGCTCGTCGGTCGGCGTGCTCTGGTCGGTCGGCGTGCGGTAGAGGTCGAGGAAGGCCTCCTCCAGGCCGGCCTCCTCGACGGTCAGATCCTCGACCGGCAGGGCCAGCAGGCCGCGCAACGCGCCCACCACCTCGCCCGGGGGGATCAGCAGTTCCACCCGGTTGCCCTGCCAGCGCGGCGACCAGCTCTCGGCGGCGCCCAGCGGGCGCGGCCCGGCGCCGTCGGCGAAGGTCAGCCGGACCCGGCGGGCGCGGACCTCGCGCAGCGCCGCGACGCTCTGCACCGTCACCAGCCGCCCGGCCCGGACGATCGCCACCCGTCCGCACGCCCGTTGCACCTCGGGCAGCACATGGCTGGAGAGCAAAACCGTCCGGCCGGCCGCCCTCGCCTCGGCCAGCAGCTCGAAGAAGGTCTCCTGGACCAGCGGGTCGAGTCCTTCGGAGGGCTCGTCCAGGACCACCAGCGCGGGATCGTGCTGCAGCGCCTGGACGAGCCCCAGCTTCTGCTTCATCCCGCGCGAGTACTCCCCCACCGCGCGCCGCAGGTCCGCCGCGGTCAGCCCCAGCCGCGCGCAGAGCTCGGCGCGCCGGGGGGTGGCCGCGCCCTGCAGGTCGGCGAGGAGTTGCAGGGTCTGCCCGCCGGTCAGCTCGGGGTAGAGCCGCAGCTCACCGGGCAGGTAGCCGAGCGAGGGGGCCAGCCTGCGGTGGTCGGCCACCGGGTCCAGACCCAGCACCCGTACGCGTCCCGAGGTCGGCCGCAGCAGGCCGACCAGGCAGCGGATCGTGGTGGTCTTGCCCGCGCCGTTCGGGCCGAGGAAGCCGAACACCTCGCCCGCTCCGACGCGGATGTCGAGCTCCTCCACCCCGACCGTCGGCCCGTAGCGCTTGGTGAGGGCGCCCACGTCGATCACGGCCGCGGCGGGGTCCCGCAGGTTCTCGGACATTGGTCCTCCTCGCGTTCCCGTGCGACCGCGCGGCTCGCCCTGACCACAGTGGCACCGCTCACTCCGCCGGGGAAGCCGCGCCGCACGGATCCGGTGCACCGAATCACTGCACGAATCCTCCTTGACCGAGATCCGGTGGTGCGCGTGCCTTGCGGCACCGCGTCGCCAGTCGTTCCATGGGAGTGGGCCCGTGACGGGCGTGGCGCGCGAACTCCCTCCGGACAGCCGGGGGCCTGTCGAAACGAAGGTGACGGCTGTGGCGACGACGACCAGCGGTACGGCGGGCTCGGGCACGACGGGCCGGCTGCGCAGAGACGTCGGCTTCTGGGGACTGCTCTTCGTCTCCCTCGGGTCGATCATCGGATCCGGCTGGCTGCTGGGCGCACTGACCGCGGCCACGGTGGCGGGGCCGGCCTCGCTGATCTCCTGGATCCTGGCCGCGGCGATGCTGACCGTGCTGGCGCTGGTGCACGCCGAACTGGGTGCGGCGTACCCGGTGGCGGGCGGCACGGCGCGCTTCCCGTTCTTCGCCTTCGGGCCGCTGGCGGGCTTCGCGGCGGGCTGGATGGCCTGGGTGCAGGCGGTCACCATCGCGCCGATCGAGGTCGAGGCGACCCTGTCGTACACCTCGCACATCAGCTGGGTGGAATCCAACGTGACCATCCTGCACACGGACGGCACGCTCACCGGGGTCGGCGTGCTGATCGCCAGCGTGTTCATGGCGCTCTTCACGATCATCAATCTGGTCGGGGTGAAGCTGCTGGCGCACACCAACTCGGTCGCGGTGATCTGGAAGACCATGGTGCCGCTGCTGACCGTCGTGGTGCTGATGTCGCTGACCTTCCACGCAGGCAACTTCCACGCCGGGGGCGGCTTCGCTCCCTACGGCGCGCACGGCGTCTTCGCCGCGCTGCCGGCCGGCGTGGTCTTCGCCCTCCAGGGCTTCGAGCAGGCCATCCAGATGGCCGGCGAGGCGCGCGACCCGCAGCGCGACGTCTCGCGCGCGGTGATCGCGGCGATGGCGATCGGCGCGGTGGTGTACCTGCTGCTGGAGGTCGCCTTCATCGCGGCCATCAACCCCGCCGACGTGGCACACGGCTGGGCCAACCCGGTGGGCAAGGGCGACTTCGGCCCGTACGCCACGCTGGCGACGGCCGCCGGCGCCGGGTGGTTGGCCACCATCCTGTACATCGACGCGGTGATCTCCCCCGCCGGAACCGGCCTGGTCTACGTGGCCACGGCCTCCCGGCTCTCGTACGCGATGGGCCACGAGCGGGCCATCCCCTCGCACACGGCCCGGATCGACCGGCGCGGTATCCCGTGGATCTCGGTGCTGCTGGCCTTCGTCGTCGGTGAGATCGCCTTCCTGCCGTTCCCCAGTTGGCAGTCGCTGGTGGGGCTGGTCACCTCGGCGACGGCGATCATGTACGCCTTCGCGCCGGTGGCCCTGCACGCGCTGCGCCTGCGGGACGGCGACCGGCCACGTCCGTACCACCTGCCCGCCTGGCGCGTCCTGTCACCCATCGCGTTCGTCTCCGCCAATCTGATCATCTACTGGTCCGGCTACGAGGCGGACTGGAAGCTCGGGCTGACGATGGTCTTCGGCCTGGTGGTCTTCGCCGTCACCCGGCTCAGCACCCCGATGGAGGAACGCCAGGCGCTGCACTGGCGGGCGTCGCTCTGGGTCTGGCCGTGGCTCGGCGGGCTCGTGCTGATCGGCCGGCTGGGCCGGTACGGCGGGGGCAACACGATCGCCGACTGGTGGGACCTGGTGGTGGTGGCCGTCTTCTCGCTCGTCGTCTACGTGGTCGCGGTGCGCAGCGCGATGACCAGCCAGGCCGTCTCCGACGCCGTGACGGTGGAGGAACGGACCGAGTTCGACCCCGAGGCGACCGCAGCGGGCGCCGGCGCCTGAGCCGGCCCCGGGGTCTCCTCCGGGACCGGCGAAATGCGGTGGCGCCGTGCCGTGGGCGCGTGCTTTCTTGGGCCGATGGTGATTCGCGAGATCAGTCCGGCCGACAAGGCCGAGGACCTGAGCGCCGTCCTACCGGTCGCCCAGGCGGTGTTCAACGAGCAGATGCCCGGCTTCCCCCTTCTCTCGGCAACCAGGCTGCGGATGCGGTGCTTTCCCGACCACCACGCCGTCCTGCGGGTGTTCGCGGCCTTCGCCGACGACGAGGCGCGGACCGCGGACGCGATGGCCCTCGTGGAGTGGGAGGAGGACGCCAACCCGGACCTGATGGGCGCCTCCGTCTGGGTCGCCCCGCAGGCGCGCCGGCGCGGCCTGGGCGCGGCGCTGTACGCCGAGGTGCTGGCCCTGAGCGCGGCGGTGGGGCGGCCGCGGGTGGTCGTCAACGGCGCGTCGACCGTGCCGGTGGACGCGGTGGTCGCCGCGTACGGCGGTCGGCGGGTCGAGGAGATGATCAGGTCCGTACTGGACCTCGCCGGTGTCCCGCGCTCCCGGATGACCGAGGCCGCCGCCGCCACGGACGCGAACGCCGGATACCGGCTGGTGCGGTGGACCGATCACTGCCCGGACGAGCTGGCCGGCTCCTTCTGCGCCGCGATGGCGGTGATGGCCGACGCCCCGCAGGGGGATCTGGTGTACGAGCACGTCGCGCACGATCTGGAGGGGCTGCGCGAGCGCGAGCGGCTGTCCGTCCTGGCCGGCGTCCGGCGCCATGTGCTGGCCGCCGTGACGCCGGCGGGCGAGATCGGCGGGTTCACCGTGTTCAGCAGTGCGGCGGAGGGGCCGCTGGCCCTGGACATCTGGGACACCGGAGTGGTCCGCGCCCACCGCGGCAACGGGCTGGGCCTGCGGCTCAAGGCCGCGCAGACGCTGTGGATGCTCGACGAGTTCCCCGCGGCGAGGTGGGTGCAGACCTTCAACAACGCCGACAACGCGCACATGCTGGCCATCAACCGCGCGCTCGGCTACCGGGCGGCGGAGAACTGGAGCTCCTACGAGTTCGGCCCCACCCGGCCGGGCGGCCAGGTGGGGTGACGGACCGTCAGGCCAGCAGGGCGGCGGCGAGGTGGTCGCCGGGGGCCTTGACCCCGGGGAGGACGAAGAAGTAGCCGCCGCCGGTCGGGGAGATGTAGTCGACCAGCGGTTCGCCGGCCAGCCGCTGCTGCACGGTGGCGAACTGCCGTGCGATGTCCTGCTGGTAGCAGCAGAACAGCAGGCCGACGTCCAGGTTGCCGTCCCGGTCCAGACCCCGCTCGTAGTTGTAACCGCGGCGCAGGATCTGCTGGTTCGCGGTGTCGGTGGTGCGCGGGTTGGCGAGTCGGATGTGGGCGTTCATCGGGGTGATCAGGCCCTGCGGGTCCCCCGCGTAGTTCGGGATGTCGGACTCGGTGGTCCCGTCCATCGGTGCGCCGGAGTCGCGGCGGCGGCCGATCATCGTCTCCTGCTCGTGCAGCGAGACCCGGTCCCAGAACTCGACCAGCATCCGGATGATCCGCACCACCTGGTAGGAGCCGCCCTCGACCCAGGCCGGCTCGCCGTTCGCTCCGCCGTGGGTCCACAGCACGGCGTCGGCCACGCTCTGGTCGGCGGTGTCGGGGTTGGCGATGCCGTCCTTGAAGCCCAGCTGGTTGCGCGGGGTCCCGGTCGGGCGCGGTGCGGCGTGGAACCCGTCCACCTTCCAACTCGGCTGGAGGGCACCGCGGGTGTGCTTGGTGATGTCACGCAGGGCGTGCATCACGGTGTCGCGCGAGTCGGCGCAGATCTGCAGCGAGAGGTCGCCGTGCAGCTCCGTGGAGCCGACCATGTCGTCGTCGGGGAAGACCGGCATCGTCACCAGCTGGGCGGGCTTGCGGGCGGCCAGCCCGTACCGGCCGTCGAAGAGCGAGGCGCCGACGCCCACGGTGACGGTCAGGCCGTCGGCCGGCAGCACCGGGCCCAGCGTGGAGCTGTCGGTGGGCGGCGAGGCGAGGTCGGTCGCGGGGACCGGGCCGCCGGTGGTCAGCACCCGGATGCGCTCGGTCAGCGTGGCGAACAGGTCCGCCAGGGCGGCCCGGTCGCCGGCCAGGACGGCGCACGCGACGAAGGTGGCGGCGGCCTGCGGCGGGGTGGTGATGCCCGCCTGGTGCGGGCCGAGGAACGGGATCGTCCGGCCGGACGGCCCGGCGCCCGAGCCGGTGGCGGAGTCGGCGGCGGCGGTCGCCGCGAACGCCCCGGCCAGTGCCCCCGCCCCCACCCCGGCGCCGATCGCGGCGCGGCGCAGGAAGGCGCGCCGGTGCAGCGCCGGGGCCGACACCGGGCACTGGGCGGGGACGGCCTGCGCGGGGACGGCCTGGCCGTCGGCGGCGGCGGGGTCGGGCGCGGTCATGCGTGATTCCTCGGGGTCAGCAGGTTGGGCAGGACGGCGAGTTCTTCCAGCAGGCGGCCGAGGTCCCCGTCCAGGCGGGCGCGCTGGAGGGTGGTCAGCCGGGCCGGTGTCGGCCAACTGCCGTCGGCGGCCCGGTAGGAGGCCACCTCGGTGGCGTAGGCGGGGAGTTGGGTGTTCAGCAGGGCGAGGAGAGCGGGGTCGCGGGGGCTGATCAGCGGGGTGAGGACGGTGATCAGCTCCTCGGTGCCCTGGATGTTGGCCCCCAGGGTGGCCAGCGCGCTGCCGCTGCCGTAGTCGGCGATGCCGCCCAGCTGGAACTGGAGGGAGTTCTCCAGGATCTCGTGCGCCCGCAGCGGCAGGGTGCCGGGGTCGGTGTCCTCGCTGGGGAAGTCGTCGATCAGGTTGGCGAGGTCGGTGACCAGCTGTCGGCTCAGCGGGCGCAGCCGGTCGGCGGAACGGCCGTGCCACAGGCCGTACTCCAGGGCGAAGAAGCCGGTCCAGTCGGGGCTGTCGACGCCCTGCGGCAGGCCGTTCGCCATCGAGTTCAGGGCGGTGTCGAAGTCGCCGAAGGAGTTGTAGGCCGCGCCCAGGCGCTCGTAGTCCAGGTGGGCGGTGAGCCAGTCGGCGCGGGCCGCCGCCAGGTCGCCGCGGGCGATGTCGGCGTCCAGGGCCCGGCCGGCCGCGAGCAGGCCGGGCAGCGCCTGCTCGACGTAGGCGCGGTAGGCGTTGACCGGCGCGGTCAGCTCCTTGTCCGACATCGGCAGGTAGCCGGCCACCGCGCCGGCAGCGGTGCCGTCGACCTGGACCGTGCCGGTGCTGACCACCGGGCCGCTGGAGAAGACGCAGCGGACGGCGTACTGGCCGCCGGTCAGCGTGGTGGCCAGCGGGAGGGTCTTGTACGGGCCGAGCCAGGGGATCTCGGCGTAGGCGAGGGTGCCGTCGGCGGACACCACGTAGACCGTGACGTAGACGTTCGAGCCGTTGGTGACGTCGAAGGAGACCCGGCCGGCGGGCAGGTGCGCGGGGGCGGTGCCGCAGCTGGTGGTGTTCACCTGGAGCGCGCCGCCGGGCAGCGGCGGGCCGCTGTCGGCGGGCGCCGAGCCGGACAGCGCGGCGGAGCCCAGCACCAGCAGCCCGACCAGCGCGGTGCGCAGCCGGGGCAGGGTGGCGAGCCGCCCGCGGGGGGCGGAGTCCGGCGGCGGGGGCGGTGTGGGGTCCGGCATGGTGGCGGGGTCCCTCGGTCGGGCCGGCGCACCCGGGCCACCCGCGGGGACGCGACGTACGCCCGCGGGTGGCCCGGGCACCGGGCGATGGCCTGGTGCGCTTCTGGTGGGTGCTGGTGGTGGGTGCTCGTGGTGCCGGAGCTACGCGCCGGTGGATCAGTTCCAGATGTCGGTGATCGGGGCGGCCGAGCTGCTGGAGCCGACCTTGGCCAGGCCGTACATCTGCTCCAGGGTGGCGAGCAGGTTGTAGTGGTTGATCGTCTCGCTGTACTGGCCCGGGGCGACGTGCGCGCCGACCACGATGGTGGGGATCTGGTTGCTCTCGGTGTAGTCGTCCTCGTCCCAGGTGACGATCAGCAGGCTGTTGTTGGCCGCCGCCCAGGTCGCGTAGTTCGACAGCTTGCTCTGCAGCCAGGAGTCACCCTGCGCGATGCTGCCGTCGTGCATGTCGTCGTTGAGGTTCGGGATCACGAACGACACGGTGGGCAGCGAGCTGTAGTTCGTGGGGAACGCGGTGTACGGCTGCTGGTCGGCGGCCGGGATGTTGCTGAAGTTGGCCCAGGGCGCGTGCTTGCGGGCGTAGCTGCCCGAGGTGCACTTGGTGGAGCCGGCCGACGGCAGGCCCTCGGAGTAGCCCTTGAAGGTGTCGCCGGCGGCGAGCAGCTCGGAGCCGAGGTTCGCCTTGGTCCCCTCGGAGACCGGGCAGCTGTCGGAGCTCAGGCCGAAGGTGCTGCCGCCGAAGAGCGCCATGTAGTTGGGCTCGCTGGGGTGGCTGACGCCGAACGACGAGGTCATCAGGGCGCCCTGGTCGGCCAGCGAGTTGATGTAGGGGGCGTCGGCGGTGTCGCCGATGATGTCGTCGTAGGAGTGGTTCTCCTCCACGACGACCACGACGTGGGCCGGCAGCGGCAGCGCGTTGGCCGTCACAGCGGCGGCGGCGACGGAGCTGGTGGGGGTGAGGGCTGCGGACAGCGCGACGACACTCGTCATGGCGACTGCGCACAGTCCGGCAAGACGCGACCTCGAACGCATGGGGACTCCAGGGAGGAACGAGCCGGGCCTGGCTGCCGGCTCAGGGGAGGTGAGACGGACACGGACACGCGGGAGCCCGCCACACCGACCCGTGGGTCCATGGTGTGACGGCGAAGCGGTGGGGGCCACCGGGCGGCGACGCCCGGGCCTCGGTGCGGCGGTGCGGCGGTACTTCGGTGCGGCGGTGCGGGTTCGGTGTTCAGGGTAGGGGCGCACGGCGGGCCGAAGCTTGTCGGTGGACTGGCGAAAAGGTGAACTTTTCACGCGCGTCGCCACGAGCCGGAAGGCGTCCGGTGAACACCCCAAGTTCCGCCCCCGAAACGCCTGTTCGGCCCGTGCACGGTGCGGTCGCAGGGGACCAAGGATGCGGGGGCCTTGCCGGGAGACGTCCCGTCAGCAGCCGTTTGTTTACGTGAACATGAAGACTTCCTGAGGGCATTCCCAGCAATGGTGACGCGGCGTCACACTCCTGGCATGCGAACTTCTTCCCGTGCCCTGAAGGCACGTACCGCCTCTGTTGTCACCGCCGCCCTGCTTGCCCTCGCCCCCGTCGTGGGCTTCGCGGGCGTCGCCCACGCCGACGTCAGCGGCAACGTCTGCCAGAGCGCCCTGCCGAGCCAGGCCGACGACACGCTCTCGCTCATCGCCGATGACGGACCGTTCCCCTTCAGCCAGGACGGCGTGGTCTTCGACAACCGCGAGGGCGTCCTGCCCGACGAGCCGGTCGGCTACTACCACGAGTACACCGTTATCACCCCGGGCGCCCGGACCCGTGGCACCCGACGCATCATCACCGGCGAGGGCAACCAGGAGGATTACTACACCTCCGACCACTACGCGACCTTCTACGCCGTCGACTTCACCTGCTGAGACCCGTCCGTCCGGCGCAGCCGCCCCACCCCCGGATTCAGCTCCGGTCGGGGCGGTTGCGCCATTGGTAGTGCCAGTGGGCGGCCACCCGGTGGTCGTGCTCGAAGCCGGGGCCGAGCGGGCCGACGCGTTCGAACGCCCAGTCGGTGCGCGGGTCGTCGCGGAGGGCGAGGCCATAGGCGGCCTCCAGGCGCAGGAGCTGCTCCTCCTCGTCCAGCAGGGCGGCGAGCGCCTGCGTGACAGCGGCCGACCGGTCGTCGGAGCCGGCCAGGGATTCGGCCGCGCGGCCCCGCACGCCCGGGTCGGCATCCCGGATCAGGGTGAGCAGGGCCTGCCGGAACGCGGGGGTGAGCTCGCGCGGAGCACCGAGGATCCGGGCGACGACGCCACGAACCCCCGGATCGGGGTCGCGCGCCAGGACGAGCAGGGCCGCGCCGGCGGCCGCGCCGAGCGGGGCCCGCTCGCGGCTCAGGCAGTACGGCACCTCGCGCCGCACGCGCGGGTCCGGGTGGTCGGCGTAGCGCAGGCCGACCACCTCCTGGCCGGGGTGCTCCTCCTCGGTGTAGACGTCCAGTACCTTGGCGAGCACGCCGCCGTCCGGCTCGTCGAGCGCCCAGGCGGCCAGGAACTCCCGGTCCCCGCCGGTGTCCTGGCGGTCGCCGAAGTTCGCCTGGAAGTTCCGGTCCCACAGGACGGCGGCGAGGAACAGCCGGTGGACGGGCCCGGGGTGGTGCCGCAGGGCCACCAGGTCGGACCAGGCCTGCGGGCTCCGCCGACGGGCGGCGGCGTCACAGGCCGCGTACCAGTTGACGTGCGAGCCCTGCGCGTACGGGACGGCACGTGCCACCAGCTCCGCCACCGGTGGCAGGACGCCGAAGTCCCACTCCAGCGAGCTGAGGACGGCGCTGTGGCCCGCCCGCACGGTCAGCCCGCCCAGCGAGACCTCCTCGACCTCCGCGTACTCGTCGTCCTGCACGAGGCGCAGGGCGGCCGGGCCCGCAGCCCCCGTGCGGCGGCGCAACTCCTCGGCCTCGCCGCTCTCGTGCCAGTGCCGGGCGAGGTCGAGCATCCGCCGGCGGGCGCCCTCGGGGATCCGCAGCCGGGGATCCTTGCCGCGCACCGCGCCGACCAGCGCCGGGGAGCCCAGGTCGACGGCCCGCAGGAGCGGTGTCGTGCCGTCGGGCAGCTCGCGGTCGGGGTCGGCGCCGCCCTCCGTCAGGGCCCGCGCGCTCTCGTGGTCGAATCCGGCGAGGGCGGTACAGAGCAGCGGGAGGCCGTCGGGGCCCGGGGTGTCCGGGTCGGCGCCGTCGTCCAGGGCGGCCCGGGCCGCGTCCGGGTCCCTGGCGGTGACGGCTGCCACCAGCCGGTCGTTCAGCTCGTGCCGCGGCGCTGTCATCCGTCCCCCTGGTGATCCGTCGGGCGACACGGTATCGCCCGGGCGGCGGGGAAGCGCAGCCGGAACAGCGCCCCGCCGTCCGGGGCCCGTTCCGCGGTGAGGACGGCGCTGTGGGCCTGGGCGATCTGCCGGGCCATCGCGAGCCCGAGCCCGGAGCCGGGCAGCGCGCGGGCCGCCGACGCCCGGTAGAAGCGGTCGAAGACGTACGGGAGGTCCTCGGCGGCGATGCCCGGGCCGTGGTCCCGGACGGTCAGTTCGAGCGGGTCGCGCGGGGAGCCGGTCAGCGTCACCTCCACCGGGCCGCCCGGCGGGCTGAACTTGGCCGCGTTGTCCAGCAGGTTGGAGAGCAGCCGGGAGAGCCGTGCGGGCACGCCCGGCAGCGTGAGGCCGACCGTGTCCGGCGCGATGACCAGGTCGAACGCCACCGCGGGCCAGTGGTCGCGGGCGACGAAGACGCTGTGCTCGACCAGCGCGGCCGGGCGGACCTGTTCCAGCAGCGGCTGCGGCTCCTCGTCCCGGGCCAGCTCGATCAGGTCGTTCACCAGGCCAGTCACCTCGCGCAGCTGGCGGTGCAGCCCGGTCGACGCCCGCTCGCGCTGAGCCGGGGTCAACCGGTCGGCGCGGGCCAGCAGTTCGGCGTTGGTGCGGAGCGCGGTGAGCGGGGTGCGCAGCTCGTGCGAGGCGTCGGCGACCAGGCGGCGCCGGGCCGCGACCGACTGCTCCAACTCGCCCAGCATGGTGTTGAAACTGCCGGCCAGCCTGGTCAGCTCGTCCTCGCGGCGGCCCGGCGGCGGGCCCGGCGGCAGCTCGATCCGCAGGCCGGCGTCGCGGGTCGCCGCGATCCGTTCGGCGGTCGCGGTCAGCCGGGCCACCGGCGCCAGGCCGGTGCGGGCGACCACGTAGCCGAGCGCACCGGCCAGCAGCACGCCCGCGCCCGCCACCGCCGCCATCAACTCCCCTGCCTGGCGCACGCCCTGCTCGACGGCGTCCGAGCGCAGCGCGACCTGGACGGCCTGCCCGGCGGCGAACGGCGCGGTGTACATCCGCGCCGGATGCCCGCTGACCTGGATGTCGGTGTAGTACGCGCCGTGCCGCTGGGCCGCGACCTGCCGGGTGGTCGCGGTCACCGGCAGCAGGTACGGCGAGGCCGGGTCGGCGCTCGGGGCGGCCGGCACGAGCTGGGTACAGGCGGGCGCGGCGAGGTAGCCGCACTCGCCGTAGATCACGCCCAGCTCGCGGTTGCGGTCCTGCTGCTGCAACAGGGTGACCTGCTGGACCAGGTGCAGGTCGAGCTGGTGGCGCAGCTCGTAACGGACGATGGTGAAGGCCGCCGCGCACACGCCGAGGGCCACCAGGGCGACCGCCGCCGAGCCGGCCAGCGCGAGGCGGGTGCGCAGCGGCCACCGGCGACGCCAGCGGGCGTGCGCTCTCACGCCGGGTCCAGCCGGTAGCCGATGCCGTGCACCGTGTGCACCAGCCGGGCTTCGCCGCCGGCCTCCAGCTTGCGGCGCAGGTAGCCGATGTAGACGGCGAGCGAGTTGGAGTCCGGGCCGAAGTCGACACCCCAGACCCGCTCCATGATCACCTCGCGCGGCAACACCTGACCGGGGTGCAGCATCAGCAGCTCCAGGAGGGCGAACTCGGTGCGCGAGAACTCCAGAGGTCGGCCGGCCCGACGTCCGGTGCGGGTGACCGGGTCGATCGTCAGGTCGCCGACGCCGATCGTGCCGGGTGCGCCGGGGGCGCCCGCGCCCGTGTCGAAGGAGTCCGCGGCGGTGCGGCGCAGCAGCGCGCGCAGCCGGGCGGCCAGTTCGTCCAGGGCGAAGGGTTTGACCAGGTAGTCGTCCGCGCCGGCATCCAGGCCGTCCACCCGGTCGCTCACCGAGTCGCGGGCAGTGAGCACCAGGACCGGCGTGCGATCGCCGAGCGCGCGCAGCCGGCGGCAGACGGCGAGGCCGTCCAGGACCGGCATCAGCACGTCCAGCACGAGCGCGTCGGGCTGCCAGCGGGTCAGTTCGGTGAGGGCGGCCAAGCCGTCCGGGGCGCCGCGCACGGCGTAGCCCTCGACGGCCAAGCCGTCCTCGACGGCGCCGCGCACCTCCGGGTCGTCGTCCACGACCAGGATCTTCAGCTGGTTGCTCATGGGGACAACCCTCTCAAACCGAGCTATTAGAACTCTCTTAACCCCGCTGGCCAGGCTGCGGTGCCATGCGGACCGAAGAACCGACAGAACGACGAACCGACCGGCCCACCCTCTCGGTGGTGATCGGTGCGGGCGGCACCGGCGGGCACATCTACCCCGGCCTCGCCCTGGCCGAAGCGTTGCGCCGCTCCGAACCGAGAGCAGTGATCTCGTTTGTGGGCACCGCTCGCGGCCTGGAGACCCGGCTGATCCCCGAGGCCGGCTACCCGCTGCACACCGTGGACATGATCCCCTTCGACGCGGCACTCGGCCTGCGCCGCTACCTGCTTCCCGCGGCGCTGCTGCGCTCCGGGCGCCAGTGCCAGGAGCTGCTGCGCGCCCAGGGCGCGCAGGTGGCGGTCGGGATGGGCGGCTACCCGAGCGCCCCGGTGATCGTCGGGGCCCGCCTGGCCGGACTGCCGAGCGTGATCCACGAATCCAACGCCGTCCCCGGCCGGGCCAATCGCTTCGCGGCCCGGCTCACCCCGCACGTCGCCCTCGCCTTCGACCGGACCCGGGCCCACCTGCCCTCCGGCACGACGGCCGAGACCGTCGGCATGCCCCTGGTCGGCGCGGTGGCCACGCTGGACCGCGCCGCGCTGCGGGCCGAGGCCCGCCGGGCGTACGGCGTCCCGCTCGACGCCCGGCTGGTGCTGTTCAACGGCGGCAGCCTCGGCGCGACCCGGCTGACCGAGGCCGCCGTCGCCCTGGCCCGGCGCTGGCGCCACCGCGCGGACGTCCGCCTGCTGATCAAGACCGGACCCGCCGCCTACCAGGACGTCCGGGCGCAGCTGGCCGACTCCCCGATCGCCGCACCCGTCCCCTACCTGGACCGGATGGACCTCGCCTACGCCGCCGCCGATCTGGTGGTCTGCCGGGCCGGCTCGTCGACCGTCGCCGAGCTGTGCACCGTCGGAGTCCCGGCGGTGCTGGTCCCCTACCCGCACGCACCGCACGACCACCAGACCCACAACGCCCGGGTGCTCTCGGACGCCGGCGCCGGACTCCTGCTCCCCGACGCCGAGTGCACCGGCGAACGGCTGGCCGAACTGACCGAGCCCCTGCTCGCCGACCCGCGACGGCTCGCCGCGATGGGACGGTCCGCCGACCCCGGCACCCACGCCCGCGCGGCCGACCTGCTCGCCGCCAAGGTGCTGCGCACCATCGGCCGCGCCGCACCCACCCCGTCCCACGCATGACCCGCTTGCCACGCATGACCCCGTTCCCGCCCATGACCCCGGAGGACCGCATGAACACGAACGTCGAGCAGTACTGGAACGGCCGCAAGGTCCTGGTCACCGGCGCCGAGGGCTTCATCGGCAGCACGCTGGTGGACCTGTTGGTCGCCCGCGGAGCCGAGGTACGCGCCCTGGTGCACTACAAGCCGTACGCCGAACGCGGCTACCTGGCCCGCTACCTGACGGGTGGCGAGGTGGAGATGACGGCCGGCGACGTGCGCGACGCAGGCCGGGTGCTGGACGCCGTGGAGGGCTGCGAGACCGTCTTCCACCTCGCCGCCCTGATCGGCATCCCGTACAGCTACCAGGCCCCCGAGGCGTATGTGCAGACCAACGTGGTGGGCACCCAGAACGTCGCCGCCGCCTGCCTGCGGCACGGAGCCCGTCTGGTGCACACCTCCACCAGCGAGGTCTACGGCACCGCGATCACCGCTCCGATCAGCGAGCAGCACCCGTTGCAGCCGCAGTCGCCCTACTCCGCCTCGAAGATCGGCGCGGACATGATGGCGCTCTCCTACCACCACTCCTTCGACCTGCCCGTCTCGGTGGTGCGCCCCTTCAACACCTACGGTCCGCGCCAGTCCGCCCGCGCGGTGATCCCGGCGATCCTGGCCCAACTGCACGCCGGGGCAACCGAGATCAGGCTCGGATCGCTCACCCCGACCCGGGACTTCACCTATGTGGGCGACACCGCCGAAGGCTTCCTGGCGGTGGGCGCGAGCGATCGGACGCTGGGCGAGGCGGTCAACCTCGGCACCGGCAGCGAGGTCTCCATCGGCGACCTCGCCCACGCGCTGATCGCCGCCTCGGGCCGGGAGGCGCGGGTCGTGGTCGACCCGGCGCGGCTGCGCCCGTCCGGCAGCGAGGTGGAGCGGCTGCTCTCGGACAACTCCCGGGCCCGCGAACTCGCCGACTGGAAGCCCCGGGTGGAACTCGCCGAGGGCCTCGAACGCACCTCGGCCTGGGTCGCCGCCCACCTGGACGCCTTCGCCCCGGACCGGTACCAGGTCTGACCGGGGACGTGACCGGCCACCGCCCGTGACCCACGGTAGCGGGCGGTGGCGGCTGGCCTCGCCCGGGCGGCCCGGCGGGCGGACAATGCAAGCGAGACGGCTTAGACCGACCGGACGAAGGCGCGGAGGAGTCCCCATGACCAGTTCGGCCCTGCCGGGCTACCGGACCGGCAAGATCTGCTACGTCGAGATCCCGGCCGTCGACATCGAGCGCTCCGCCGAGTTCTACCACCGTGCCTTCGGCTGGTCGATCCGGCACGACGACGGCGGCCGGGTCGCGTTCGACGACACCGTCGGCGGGGTCAGCGGCAGGTGGACGCTCGACCGGCCGCCGGCGGCCGATCCCGGGCTGCTGGTGTACGTGATGGTCGCGGACGCGGACACCGCGGTCCAGGCGATCGTGGTCGCCGGCGGCGAGATCCTGCGTCCGGTCGACCCGGAGGCGCCCGAGCAGTTCGCCTGGTTCCGCGATCCCGGGGGGAACGTCCTGGGGATCTACCAACAGCCCGGGCTGGCCGCGGCCGAGGGACCGGACCTGCCCGGATCGTCCGGCGGATACTGACCCACCGCGCGGCGTAGGACGGCGTCAGACGCCGATGTCCTCGTTCCACAGGTCGGGACGGGTCGCGATGAAGTCCTTCATCAGGGCGGCGCATTCGGGATCGTCCAGGACGACGACCTGCACCCCGTGCTCCGCCAGCCAGCCGTGCCCGCCCTCGAAGCTGCGGGTCTCGCCGACCACCACCCGGGAGATCCCGAACTGGCGGACCAGCCCGCTGCAGTACCAGCACGGTGACAGCGTGGTGACCATGGTGGTGCCGCGGTACGAGCGCTGACGCCCGGCCGCCCGGAAGGCGGCGGTCTCCGCGTGCATGGACGGATCGTCGTCCTGCACGCGGCGGTTGTGCCCGCGGCCGAGCAGGGTGGAGCCGTCCGGGGCGAAGAGCGCGGCCCCGATCGGGATGCCGCCCTCGGCCAGGCCGGCACGTGCCTCCTCGACCGCCGTCAGCAGCATCAGTCGATCCGTTTCCCAGGACATGACCTCAGTCTTCCCGCGGATCGCTCCCCGACTCCCCCGCCGCAGGGCGCTCTGCCGCGCGGCCACCCGGGCGGATCCACCGGTGGCCGGCCGGGGTGGTACTGGGGTACCACCCCGGCCGGCAGGACCGCCCCCGGGTACTACGGTTGGCCGCCCGGCGGCGCCTAGCGTGATGAGTGGACGGCCGGATCCGGGCGTCGGGGGACCACCACCGGAGCTCTTCGGAGGTCGGCATGAGGACCACCAACCACGTCGAAGTCCCCACCACCGGTCCGGACCGAACCGAACGGGCCGTCATCCGCGCCGAGTGGGCGAAGCGGCGAGCCGCGTCCGCGCCGACGGCGGCGGGCGGACGGGGGCCGGCCCTCCTGGCAGGCGCCGTCGCCGGTGCGGGCCCGGTGCGGCTGCGCCCCCTGCTCGGCGCGGGTCGGGGCGTGGGCGCCCTGGTGGTCCTGACGACCGGTGAGACGGCATGCGGAAGGGGCCCGGAACGCGAAAACGCGCGCCGGGCCCCTTCCTTCGCCCCGGGAGCCCCTGTCCGACGCCCGGGGCGCCGCGGTAGTGGCTTGAGTGGGACAGGAGGACCGTACCTGCCGTCCGGGCCTGCGGCCATCGGTGGGGAGACGACCCGAGCGGGTCGGATCAACCACCGGTGGCCGTGGCCGGGCCGGTGAGGGCCGATCAGTACCAGTGGTGGACCTGCCAGAACGCCCACGCGGCGTTCGGGCTGCCGTAACGGGTGTTCATGTAGTCCAGGCCCCACTTGATCTGGGTGGCGGGGTTGGTCTTCCAGTCCGCGCCGGCCGAGGCCATCTTGGAACCGGGCAGCGCCTGGACCAGGCCGTAGGCGCCGGAGGAGCTGTTGGTGGCCGTGACGTTCCAGCTGCTCTCGTGGGAGACGATCTGGGAGAAGGAGGCCAGCTGGTTGGCCGGCACGATCTGCGCGGCGATGGCCTGCACGGAGGAGGCCGGGGTCGCGGCGGAGGCGACGGCGGGGGCGACCACGCTGCCGAGGGTGGCGATACCGGCGGCGGAGGCGAGCAGCGCGACCGAAGTGCGCAGACGGGTGGAGAAAATTCGCATGGGGAAGAAAGCCTCAATCGGTTGGCTGCGCTCCCGTCCACCAGGACCAGCGGCCGGACAGGGGCCGAGGGGTCGGGACGGGGCGCGGGGCGCCTCATGGAGCGAGGGCCTGAACGGGCGCCGCAGCGTGACAGGTTGCTGCGGCGTCTGACGACTCCGCCATTGTTAGCGGGCCGCTCCCCGCTCGCCAAGACCCCCTGTTACGACGCTCAGTCGTAGTAAACATCGAATTTCGCGTGGTTCTGAAGATCACCGACGGGACCCTCCGCGGCGTTCTAAACCTTCTATTTTGGTGCAATTCGGACATTTTTCAGGCGACTGGCGGGTTTGAAACCCGCTTCCACCCCGCGCGGGCGACCGCCACGGCCTCAATCCGACGGTCTCCGGGGTCACCCGGCAGCGGACCGTGAAAACGATCAACTACGCGCGGTCGTAGGCCTCGGAGGGGGTGTGAGCACGCTCACCGCGCACCGCCACCCGGCCCCCGTCGCACCGCCGTCCGAGTGACGCAGCGTGGTCGGACAGCGCGCCTGGTGTCACACCCCGGGGAGAGAATGGGCCCATGCTGCTGCAACGGGTTGCCGCCGCCTCCCGGGCGACGGCCGAGGAGCCGGCCCGCACCGCGAAGACCGCCCTGCTCGCCGAGCTGTTGCGCGACCTGCCGACTGCCGACCTGCACGCGGCGGTCCTGCTGCTCTCCGGGGAGTCCCGTCGGCTACGGACCGGGGTGGGCCCGGCGGCCTTGCGGGACCTGCCGCCCCCGGCCGGGCAGCCGGAACTCGGCATCGCGCAGACCGAAACCGAGCTGCTCGCCCTCGCGGACCTGCGCGGACCCGGCTCGCAGGCGGAGCGCCGGCGGCGGCTGGCCCTCCTCTTCTCCCGCGCCACGGCGCAGGAGCAGGACTTCCTGCGCCGGGTGCTGGGTGGCGACCTGCGCCAGGGCGCGCTGGACGCGGTGCTCGGGGACGCCGTCGCCGCGGCCGCCGGCGTCCCGGCCGCCGACGTGCGGCGGGCGCTGATGTTCCGCGGCTCGGCGGCCGCGGTCGCGCAGGCCGCGATGGAGGGAGGAGCGGCGGCCCTGCGCGCCTTCGGCCTGGAGGTCGGGCGCCCGGTCCGCCCGATGCTCGCCGGCACCGCGCCGGACGTCGCCGCGGCGCTGGAGCGGATCGGCCCGGCCGCACTGGAGTGGAAGCTGGACGGGATCCGGGTCCAGGTCCACCGCGAGGGCGACCGGGTGAGCGTCCACACCCGCGGCCTGGACGACATCACCGCCCGGGTCCCGGAGGTGGTCGAGGCGGCACTCGCCCTGCCGGTGCGCTCCGCCGTGCTCGACGGCGAGGCCCTCGCGCTCGGCCCGGACGGCCGGCCCCGGCCCTTCCAGGTCACCGCCGCCCGGACCGCCTCCCAGCGCGACGCCGAGGCACTGCGCGCGGAGGTCCCGCTCAGCGTCTTCTTCTTCGACCTGCTGTACCGCGACGGCCACGCGCTGCTCGACCTGCCCGGGGAGCAGCGCTTCGCGGCGCTGGCCGAGGCCGTCCCGGCCGGGCTGCGGGTGCCGCGACTGGTCACCGGCGACCGCGGCGAGGCCGAGGCCTTCTTCCGCGACGCGCTCGCGCACGGCCACGAGGGCGTCGTCGTCAAGGACCCGGCCGCCCGCTACGCGGCCGGGCGCCGGGGAGCCGGCTGGATCAAGGTGAAGCCCCGGCACACCCTGGACCTGGTGGTGCTGGCAGCCGAGTGGGGCAGCGGGCGGCGCCGGGGGTGGCTGAGCAACCTGCACCTGGGGGCCCGGCGGGACGGCGCCGGCGGGCTGGCCGAGGGCACCGGCGAGTGGGTGATGCTCGGCAAGACGTTCAAGGGGCTCACGGACGAGACGCTCGCCTTCCAGACCCGCGAGCTGCTGGAGCGCGAGGTAGGGCGCGACGCCTGGACCGTGCGGGTGCGGCCGGAGCTGGTGGTGGAGGTCGCCTTCGACGGGCTGCAGCGCAGTCCGCGCTACCCCGCCGGGCTCGCGCTGCGCTTCGCCCGGGTGCTGCGGTACCGGACGGACAAGAGCGCGCAGGAGGCCGACACCATCGCGGACGTCCGGGCGCTGGCCGCCGAGGGGCCGGCGTAGGCGTTCGCGCCCCCGGCCCGCTGCCAGAATGGCCGGATGGCTACCGTCAACGGAGAACCGGCGTCCCCCGACGCGCTGCAAGCGCTGGCCCTGACGAACTACGGACACTTCACCACCATGCTGGTGAGCGACGGCGCGGTACGCGGTCTCTCGCTGCACCTGGAACGCCTGGTCCGTGACTGCCGGGCGGTGTTCGGGGCGCGGCTCGACCCCGACCGGGTGCGCGGGTACCTGCGCCGGGAGGTCGGCGAGCGAGCCGGGACGGTCACCGTGCGGGTCACCGTCTTCGACCCGGCGCTGTCGATGCTGCGCCCCGGCGCGGACGCGGACCCGGCGGTCCTGGTCACCACCCGTCCCGGCGACGGATCGACGCCACCGCCGCTGACGGCGAAACCGTTCACCTTCAGTCGCGACCACGCGGCGGTCAAGCACGTCGGGCTGTACAGCCAGCTCCGGTTGCGCAGAGCGGCCCAGGCGGCCGGTTTCGACGACGCGCTGTTCGTCGAGCCCGACGGCCGGATCGCCGAGGGCAGCACCTGGAACATCGGCTTCGTGGACGGGCGCGGCGAGCTGTGCTGGCCGCAGGCCGACGTGCTGCCCGGGATCACCATGCGGCTGCTCCAGGAGGCCTGCGGACAGCGCACCACCGCCCCCGTCCTGACCGGCGACCTGGCCTCGATGCGCACCGCCTTCGCCACCAACACCTCGATCGGGGTGCGGACGATCAGCGCGATCGGCGACCTGACGTTCCCCGGCGACGAAGCGACGCTGGACGGACTGCGCGCGCTGTACGCGGCCGTCCCGGGCGAGCGGATCTGACCGGCCGCCTCCGCGGGCCGGTCAGATCTCCTCGACTGCGGCGAAGACCCAGCGCAGCCACAGCGTCGATTCGACGTCCCAGTACGGCGCGGCGGTGACCCCGCCGGCCGCCTGGAACCGGAAGCCCTGGGTCGCGACGATCGCCGCCAGCGTCATGTGCACCCCGTCGTGGTCCGCGGCGACCCGCGCCCAGTCCGGGTGGAGCAGGCCGTCGCCGGGCCGGGCGTACTCCTCGACGAAGCCCACCCAGTCGGCGGCCGAGGCGAGTTCGCGGATCCGGCTGTCCTCGGCCGCCGTGAGGCGCCAGCTGTACCAGGGCAGCGGAAAGAGATCCGACCCACGGTAGGGGTCGAGGTACATCTGCCACATGCTGTCGCCCCGCCGGGTCCGGGTGGAGGTGAACAGGCCGAGCCCGAACGGCTTCGTGCTCGGCGGGTGCGGACCGCCCCGGTCCGCGTCGAGCAGTCGGGACGCCGCCGGCGCCGGGCCGGACGCGATCCAGCACTGCTCGGAGCGGCGCAGCGGTCCGGCGACGAGTCCCTCCTCCTCGCGCGCGACGGCGGTGAGCAGGCGGCAGCGGCGGGTCGCCTCGTCGGCCTCTGCCGGGCGCAGCAGGGCCGGGCCGCCGGACTCGGCGAACTCCTCTGCCATCTGGGTGTTCGTGCAGGAGCTCAGCACGGAGACGAAGTGCGCGAGCCGGGGGTCAGCGGTGGGCGAGTCGTCGGACGCCGGTCCCGCGTCGAGTGCCTCCACCCGGCGCCGCAGGATGTCGAGCGCGGTACCGCTCATGCCGTTCTCCTCTCGCCCACCACTGCCTGCGGCTACCGCAGTTCGCCGGTCAGCAGGTGATGGAGACCTGGTTGCCGAAGCCCGAACCGGAACCGGTCGGCGGAGTGTACCCGGGCGGGAAGGCGACCCCGTAGGACATCCACCCCTGGTAGTTCGCGTTCGAGCAGGGCACGGCCGCGTTGTTCTGGGCGGAGCTGCTGTTGGCGACGTTCTTCTGCCCGGAATCCTTCACCAGCAGGTTGTTGCGGTACAGCGCCGCGCGGATGGCGATGTCCGGCACCGCCTTGGTGCACTTCAGCGTGACGACCACGTTCACCGTGCCGTTGACGTGGCTGGAGTTGTGCGGGTTCTGGACCTGCGGCGTACAGACGATGGTGTCCTGCGGGGCGAACCCGTCGGCGGGCCTGACGGCCGTGATCGAGCCGGTGGCAAGGACGTCCCCGGCCTTGTCCGGCGGGCTCGCCAGCACGCTCGGACCGGCCTGGCCCGAGGGCGCTTCGGCGCCCGCCAGGCCGCTGCTCAACGGCAGGGCCAGGACCGCGAGAACGGCCGCGGCCGTCATCATCCTGCGGTTCGTCATGGGTAACTCCTCCTACGCGCAAGGAAATATGACTGGCGCTCAGGTGGGCCCGAGCCCCACTCGAATATGCGCGGCCACCGGGGCGCACCGCCAGCGTTACTCGCGGAAACTCCCCGAATGGCCAGGCCCGTTGTACCCGGAAGTCGACGCCGGAGGGAGCAGCACGGCGGCCTTACCGGGCCGTGCGCGGTCAGCGGCGGTGCGGGTCGACCCGGGCGATGAGCAGGGCGACGTCGTCGTGGCCGTCCGGGTGCCGCAGGGCGGACAGCAGGCGGTCGCAGGTCGCCTCCAGGGGGAGCCGGGGTTCGTCGAGCAGGTCGAGGAGGGTCTGCAGGCGGGTGTCGATGGGTTGGTCGCGGGTTTCGACCAGGCCGTCGGTGTACAGCACCAGCCGGTCGCCGGGCCCGAGAAGGAGGCTGGTGGCCTCGAAGGGGACGCCTCCCACGCCGAGCGGCGCACCGGACGGCAGTTCCAGCAGGGCCGGAGCGCGGTCGTGGCGGATCAGGACGGGCGGCAGGTGGCCCGCCGTCGCGATGCGGCACCGGCCGCCGTCCGGGTCGAAGACGGCGTGCACGCAGGTGGCGATGGTCTCCTCCAGGCCCTGGGTGATCCGGTCCAGGTGGCGCAGCACCTCGGCCGGGTCGAGGTCGAGGGCGGCCAGGGTGCGGGTGGCGGTGCGCAGTTGGCCCATGGTGGCGGCCGCGTTGATGCCGCTGCCCATGACGTCGCCGACGACGAGGGCGGTCCGGTCGCCGGAGACCGGGATGGCGTCGAACCAGTCGCCGCCCACCTCGCCGACCGCCGCCGCGGGCTGGTAGCGGTAGGCGACCTCCAGGCCGACGAGTTGGGGCGGCTGGTGCGGGAGGAGGTGCCGCTGGAGGGTCAGGGCGGCGTGGCGCTGGCTCTGGTACCAGCGGGCGTTGTCGATGCAGACGGCGGCGCGGGCGGCCAGTTCGCCGGCCAGCACCACGTCGTCGTCGTCGAACGGCAGTGGGTGGTGGGTGCGTTTGAGGTCCAGTGCGCCGAGGACCTCGCCGCGCGCGATCAGCGGCACGGCCAGGTACGAGTGCAGGCCGGCCCGGGCCAGCAGGGCGGCCGACTCGTCGTCGCGGGCGATCCGCGGCAGGTCCCGGGCCTCGACGTGCGCCACCAGCACCGGGCGTCCGGTGGTCACGCACCGGGTGACCAGTCGGTCCGCGTCGTACCTGGCTATCTCGCCGACGGGGTCGGCGGCCCGGACGGCCTCGGTGGCGTGCGCCGCCGCCACCGCGAGGGCCCGGAACGTCGCGGGCGCCGCCGCGGAGGCCGCACCGGTCGGGCGTCCGTTCAGGACCGCGTCGAGGACGTCCACCGCCGCGACGTCGGCGAAGTCGGGAACGACGAAGTCGGCGAGTTCCCGGGCGGTCCGGTCGAGATCGAGCGTGCTGCCGATCCGTACCGAGGCGCGGGCGATGAGGGCCAGCCGCCGCCGGGCCTCGGCCGCCTCGGTGGCCGCGCGGTACTGCTCGGTGACGTCCAGGACGGAGGTCGCCAGCCCGATCACCCTCCCGGCCGGGTCCTCCAGCCGGAAGTACGACGCCCGCCAGGCGTGCTCGACGCCCGGGTCCGTCCGGGTCCGGCCGACGGTGAACTCGTCCACCAGCGCCGCCCCACTGGCCAGGACCTGCTGCATCGCGGACTCGATGGTTTCGACGTCCAGGAACGGCAGCGCCTCACGGACGGTGCGGCCGAGGTGATCCGCGGCGGACAGGCCGTTGATGCGCTCCAGCGCCGGGTTGACCAGGACGTACCGCAGATCGGTCCCCAGCACCGCGAGTCCGATCGGGGACTGGGCCACCAGGCGCGCCGACAGCGCCAGGTCCCGCTCGAACCCGCGCAGGGTGGCCACGTCGGCGGCGATCCCCAGCGCGTAGAGCCCGCCCTCCCGGTCCTGCAGCCGCATGTTGCGGAACTCCATCGGCCGGATGCTGCCGTCCTTGTGCCGCACGGGGAAGACCCCCGCCCAGCTTCCGCTGCCCTCCATGACCTCGACGAACAGCTCCAGGACCGCGCCGACGTGCTCCTCGGCCACCAGGACCTCGGCCGCGTGCCGGCCCAGCACCTCATCGGCGCTCCAGCCGAACAGCTCCTGGGCCTGCGGGCTCCACAGGACGATCCGGCCGTCCGAGTCCAGTACCGCGGCGGCCAGGCTCAGCACGTCCAGCAGGCCGCCGGGCTCGGACGGGACGACCCCGCCCGGGCCGCGCCCGGCCCCGGGCGCATCTCCCGCGCTCATGGCTGGCCCTCCTTCCGCCGATCCCGTCAGCAGCTGCCCCGGCCCGCTGGACCTCCGTTCGCCGGTGTCCTCCATCGTCTCTCCACCGGCCGCAACCGGCCCACGGGATAGCGGCCCGCCGACCGGAACGGCGTCGCGGCGGGGGTGTGAGGCAGCCCACAGCGGGCGGGATGTCACAGTCCGCCACTGCGCGGTGTCAGAGCAGGCAGCAGAGAAAGAGCACGCACAGCCCGGACACACCGCAGGGCGCCGTGACGGCGCCCCCGCTCGACCCAGGAGGTCATCAGCCATGGAAACCATGACGGTCGAACGTGTCATCGACGCCCCTGTCGCGGACGTCTTCGCCTGGCTCACCACGACCACCAACTACACGGCCTCGCCGCTGATCCTGCGCTGCCGCCTGACCGGGCGCGGCGAGGGCGCGCCCTACGGTGTCGGCGCGGTGCGCAGCCACCTCTGGCTGATCGGCTGGTTCCGCGAGCGCATCACCCGCTACGACCCGCCGTACGCCACCGAGTACGTCGTCGAACGCAGCCTGCCGCCGGCCAGGCACGAGCTCGGCCGCATGACGTTCGCCGAGGTCGACGGTGGCACTCTCGTGCGCTGGACCACCCGCGCCGAGATCCCGGTCCCCCTGTTCGGCGCACTCCTCACCCGGCACTTCGCGAAGCCGGTCATCACCCGTACCTTCCGCAACATCCTCGCCGCCGCCGACAGCGCGCTGACCCGACGCCCCTGAGGGCGTCAGCTCCCGGCGGGGCTCACGGCTTGCGGGCCACGCCCGCGTAGCAGGAGGCCTCCATGCTGGTGACCGTGGTGGCGTCGTCCCCGGGGTCCGGGCGCCACAGGTGGGTGGCGGTGACGCCGGGGTGCAGGAGGTCCCAGCCGTCGAAGAAGCGGGTGATCTCGTCCTTGCCGCGGGCCTGGCCGGGGGTGCCGGCGGCCTGGTAGGCGGAGGTGAGGCGGCGGATGCCCTCGGGGTCGAAGTCGGGGGTGGCGTGGGTGATGGTGAGGGTGCTGCCGGCGGCCAGGGCGTCCTTGAGGCGGTCGACGATGCGGTGGGCGCCGCGGTCGTCGGGGACGAAGTGCAGCAGCGCGTTGAGGCTCAGGGCGACGGGCCTGGTGAGGTCGATGGTGTCGAGCAGGGCGGGCGAGGCGAGGAGCGCCTCGGGGTCGGTGACGTCGGCCTGGACGTAGGCGGTGCGCCCGGCGGGATGGCTCTCCAGGAGCGCGCGGGCGTGGGTGAGGACGATGGGGTCGTTGTCGGTGTAGACGACCCGGGCCCGCGGGTGCAGGCCCTGGGCGACCTCGTGCAGGTTGGGTGAGGTCGGGATTCCGGTGCCGATGTCCAGGAACTGCGCCATGCCGAGTTCGCCGGCCAGCAGGCGGGTCGATCGGTGCATGAAGCGGCGGTTGATCCGTGCGGTCGCCAGGATCGAGGGGAACACCGTCATCGCTCGGGCGGCGGCCTCGCGGTCGGCGGGGAAGTTGGTGGTGCCGCCCAGGAAGTAGTCGTACATTCGGGCCGAGTGAGCCCGGTCGAGCTCCAGGTCCACCACGCCGTCTTCGCGCGCCATCGTGCGCCCCCTCGCTGCCGCCCGCCCGGCCCTGCGGCCGACCCTCCGCACCCATGATGGCTGCCCGACGGCCGGGCCGGGCCGAGAGCGGCAAGATCGGGCCGAGCGTGCGCGGAAAGTAGTCACACTTATCCGGAGCGTCAAAGATCTTCGCTGCGTCCTGCACGTTCGGCCGTTTTATCCGGTTGGCTGACAGTCAAGAGAACGTGTGTGTCTCCACCGACGTCCGCTCCACCGTGGAGCGGTGCGGTGCCCACGAACCGGGACATCCGTGACCATCGATCGGGAAGCCATGGCGGTCTGGGGGAACGCCGCCCGGATCCCCACCACCTCGCCGTCGGCACCGGCCTTGCCATCGACACCGACCTTGACGGAGGAGCACCTCCCGCGCCAACACCCCCACTGGCGGCAGAGCGTGATGACGTTCGCCGCCTTCCACGAGTACCACCACAAACTCTGGCTCCGCTACGCGCACACCCAGGTCGGCAGCCGCCGGGCGGCGCAGAGCGTCGTCGACGCCCTGTGCGCCGACCTGCTGGAGACCTGGGAGCACGTCCTCGAACAGGAATCCGTCCCGGGTCACGCCTGGACGCTGCTTAAGGACCACGTGCACACCTGGCTCCAACAACACCACCACCAGCCCGCCCTGGTCGGCACCGCGGCCTTCCAGGCCACCATCGGCAAACTCCTCGTCAGCGAACTGCGGGACCAGTTCGCCGTCATCGAGAGCGAACTCGGCCTCTACGCCGCCATCGCCCTGCTGCCCGACCGCCAGTACGACACGGTCGTCCTGCGCTACGTCCTGGGCCTGACCGCCACCGAGACCGCCGAGCGCCTCGGCATCGAGGAGGCGACCGTCCGCTCCCACATCCGGCACGCCAGGCGCGCCCTCGCCCGGGAACTGCACCTGCCCGCCCCACCAGACCTGGAGGACTGACCATGCGCACCGACCAGCCGCGCCCCACCATCGACACCGTCCTCGCCGGGGCGCAGATCCTCACCGACGACTACGACGACTACGACACCCACGCGGCCCTCGCCCGCGCCCAGCAGGCCGTCGAGGCCAGGCGGGCCCGGCCCCGGGACGAGGTCCCGCACCGCTTCCCCGCCCCCTGCGACCAGGCGGCCCACGACCTGGACCTCGCCGTCACCGTCATCCTCACCGCCCCCCAGGCGGCCGCCGGCCTGCGCCAGCTCGCCGACACCGACGACATCGAACCCGCCGGCGCGCTGATCCTCGGCTGCCTCCTCCACCTCGCCGGCTACCGCGACGCCGCCGCCTTCTGGTGGCGGTTCGCCGCCGGCAGCGACAGCCGCAACGCCGCCTTCTGCCTCTTCCTCGCCCACCGCAAACAGGCCGAACACCGCACCGCCGAACACTGGCGCGCCCACGCCCGCCGCCTGACCGCCCATCTGCACCAGCACACCGAGGGCGGACTGCGCGCCCTGCTCCCCCCGGACGTCCAGCGGGACCTGATCCGGCAGTGCCACAGCCGCCGCCCGCTGGTCCTGCCGCACAAGCTGGAGGCCGCCATCAACAGCCTCCACTACCACCCGCTTCCGGGCCTCGGCGACATCCCCGAGCTCTCCCCGGACCTCCCGCACACCTTCGAGTACACCAACCCGTGAGCCGCCCCCGCCCTACCGGGAGCCGGCGGCGAGCACGGACTCCGCGACGGCGGTGCGGGCGTAGAGGACGGAGCGGCCGGCGCGGTGGGCGCTGACCAGCCCGGCTTCGCGCAGGGCGGTGAGCTGTTGGGAGACGCCGGGGGTGGAGATGCCGGTGCGGCGGGCCAGTTCGGTGGTGGAGGCCGGGGTCTCCAGCTCGGTCAGCAGCTGGGTCCGCGACCGGCCGAGCACGGCGGCGATGGCGGCGATGCCGGTGACCGGACGGGGTTCCCAGAGGGTGCCCACCCCGCGTGCCGCGTAGGCGAGTTGCGGAGGGTCGGGGCGGGTCACCCGGGTGCGCAGGGTCGCTCCGGTGAAGGCCGTGGGGATCAGCACCAGGCCCGCGCCCGACGTCCGGCGCGAGAGCGTCCGCTGCCGGCGCACCACGCGCAGCACGTTGTCCTCCCAGCGCATGGACGGGTGCAGGTCGTTGAAGAGGTGACCCACGCCGTGTTCGGCGACCTGGCGGGCCCGGTGGAACACGTCGGCGTCCAGGACGGCCCGGATCCGCGCCCAGTAGGGGGCGAGCGCCAGTTGCCAGTAGGCCTCGACCGCCTCGACGACCCGGGGCATCCGGGCCTGCGGCTCGGCGTACAGGGTCCGCAGCCGGGGGCCGAGGGTGCCCTGATGGTGTTTCAGGTGGTCGAGGTCCTGGCGGACCCGCGCACCAGGAGAGGCGAGGATCCCGGCCAGCTCCTGCGCCGGCGTGGGAGCCGGGCCGGCGGGCGCCGGGTTGAGGAAGTCGGGCACGTACCCGGCGGGCGGAATCAACTCGGCCAGCCAGCCCCGGTCCAGGCCGGCGGCCAGTACCCGCGGCCGGACCTGCTCGACCCAGCGCCGGTGCACGGGGTGCGCGGAGCCGGCGTCCGAGGTCAGCAGCCGGAAACTGGGGGCGATCTCCCACATCGGCGAGACGGCGAAGCGCAGCTGCGCCAAATCGTTGGCCGAGAAGGCCAGTTCTGCCACCACGACGATCACCCCCCATGGTTCAGTCACAGCTTAATCAGTGGCTGCTCACAGTACCGCGTACCGATCATATGGACATGACATCGGACAACACCCCCGAATCTTTCATCGCGTCAGCATCGGGCACCTGGAAGCCCGGCAGCCTGAGCGTCAACCGGATCGGCTTCGGTGCGATGCGCCTGCCGCAGCACGGCCCGGCCTTCGTCCCCGACGCGGCCCCGAGCGGCCGAGCCCGCGCGATCGCCGTGCTGCGCCGCGCGGTCGAGATCGGGGTGAACCACATCGACACCGCCGCGTTCTACTTCTCGGCGCTGCGCTCCGCCAACGAGCTGATCAACCAGGCCCTGTGGACGCTGCACCAGGGGCCGCACGTCCTCGCCATCCCCGACACCGGAGACCTCGGCCACCTCGTCGAGAACGTGGCCGCCGGCGACCTGCGGCCCTCCACCGGCGAACTGGCCGCGCTGGACAGCCTGCACCGCTCTGCGGCCTGAGGGTCGGTCGCGGGTCGGCAGGGATCAGGCCGAGGTCCGGTCGGGGAGCTTCTGGTAGAGGACGCTGCGGGAGTGGCGGGTGCGCTGCAGGAGTCCGGCCCGATGCAGGATCTGCAGGTGGTAGGAGACGGTCGCCGAACTCAGGTGCAGGCGGCGGGCGAGTTCGACGGTGCTGCGGGGCTGGCTGAGTTCGACCAGCAGCTGCGCGCGGGTGGGCCCGATCAGCTCGTCGCTCAGCGGGCCCGCCGCCCGGGAGGACGGGATCGCGGGATACACGATCAGCGGGGGACGCGGGTCGGCGCTTCCGTCGGGCTCACCGGCGCAGAAGATCGGCTTCGTGAAGAAGACGCTGGGCACCAGCACCATGGTGTCGGCCGCGACGCATTTCTCGTGGGAACTGGCCGTGAACTCCAGGCCGCCTTCGCGCCAGAGCAGGTCCGGAGCCAGCCGCTCCAGGGCCGGTGTCAGCCCCTCGCGCGCGACGACGCCGGACCTGAACGTGACGTCGTCCTCCAACCGCGACCGGATGTCGGACCAGTCGGGGGCGAGGACGAGTCGCCAGAACTGCTCCAGCTCGTCGGCGACGCGCTGGGCGAGGTGGTCCTCACCGCGTTCCAGCGCCGCGAGCAGCAGCCGCGGCGGCCGGTCGGCGTCCTCCTCCCCCCAGGCGTGACCGCCCAGGGCGGCGCCCAGCTCGTAGCGGATCCGTTCGGCGGGCGTGCCGACGACCTGGTGCAGGTCGGTGTCCAGGGAGGGTTGGAAGGTGGCCGGTTCGGGACGGGGGAAGTCCGGGGCGTAGCCGTGCGGACCGCCGCCGCACAGTACCGCCAGCAGTCCCAACCGCCGGTCGCGCAGGGCCTCGACGGCGCGGGCCCGCCACCGCGGGTCCATCTCCTGCGGGTAGCGGCCCAGCATGAAGAGCAGGTCCTGGGCGGTGTTCAGCGGACTCATCGCGAACCTGGTGCGACCGAGCCCCTGGGCACCCAGCTCAACGCGAATCATCCAGGCCCACCTCGGCGATCGTTCCGTCGTAGAACCTGATCGAATCATTCGACCGCCGGTCACACATACGATTTTCTGGTTTCAGGCCGGTTCGGGCCGGTCAAACCCGGTCCGAACCGGAACGGGCCGCGCGGCGAACGGTGAGCTGCTACCACCGCTCGTCCACGGCGCCGACCTCACAGGGGAGGGTCGGCGCCGTGGCGGCCGTCGGGCGGGAGGACCCGCGCGGGACCGTCTCAGTCGGTCTTCAGCAGGGCCGTGGCGCGCAGGGCGGTGAGCAGCGGGATCACCTTGTCCTCGTCGGCGCCCTCGGTGAAGTTCACGATGGCGTCGAGCACGGCGCGGGCGATGTCGCCGGCCGACTCGTCGGGGGCGGTGGCGGCCCAGCTCGTCAGGGTCCGGCCGATCGAGGTGCAGACCCGGGCGGTGACGTCCACCCGCAGGCGCTCCTCCAGCTCGTCCGGGTCCGTCAGGCCGTCGGCGCGGAAGGCAAGGGTGAGCAGGGCTTGCAGGGTCATGTCACCGTAGTCGGCGACCAGGACCGGCAGCGCCGCCTCGTCCGGACCGCGTTGGGCCAGCGCCGCGAGGGCGACGTCGTCGCGCTTCCAGGCCGCCTCCAGCGCCGCCAGGGCGCGCAGGACCTCGTCCGGTTTCATCCGGTCACCGTACCGCGTACGCCGTCGCACTCCGAGTGGTCGGCGGACAAGCCGTCGGAGTGCGGCACTTGGCGACCGCCGTTGGCCTTTTTCCTTCGCCGTCGACCGTTCGCGCCGGGCCGCCCCGCAGGAGGGCTGATCCGCCGAACGGAGGCGGTACGGCTGCGCGGGCCGGGCAGCGGCGCGAGGATCGGGAGGGCACGCCATCCGCCTCTCCCCCACCCTTCCGAAGGAGTTGACGATCGATGTTGGAGCGCGTCCGGCACCCGGACACCACCCAGATCACCTTCGTCCTGCCCGCCGGCCACCCCTGCGGGGAGGTCAGCGTCGTCGGCGACTTCAACGACTGGCAGCCCGGCACCCACCCGTTGAGCACCCGCAAGAACGGCACCCGGTCGGTCACCGTCGCACTGCCCGCCGACGAACGCGTCTGTTTCCGCTACCTCGCGCACGGCGACTACTGGTTCGACGACGAGGGCGCCGACGGTCACGACGGCACCAACGGCTACCTCCACACCTGATCCACCCGCCCAGGACCCGAAAGGCAGGAACGACACGGGATGCTCTCCACCGACTTCACCACCGGCGCACCCAGCTGGCTCGACGTCGCCAGCCCCGACACCGCGGCCAGCGCCGCCTTCTACACCGCCGTCTTCGGCTGGACCTTCGAGTCCGCGGGGCCCGAGGCGGACGGCTTCGGCTTCTTCCAGAAGGACGGCAAGACCCTCGCCGCCCTCGGCCGGCTCACCGAGGAGGGAGCCAGCCCGGCCTGGACGGTGTACTTCCAGACCCCGGACGCGGACGCCACGACCAAGGCGGCCGTGCAGCACGGCGGCACCGTCCGCGCCGAGCCGTTCGACGTGATGGACGCCGGGCGGATGTCCTGCCTCACCGACCCGGGCGGTGCGCAGTTCGCCGTCTGGCAGCCCGCCACCTTCAAGGGTCTGGAGAAGGCCTCGGAGCACGACACGCTGTGCTGGGCCGAGCTGCACGTGGCGGACCCGGCGGGGGTGCTGGCCTTCTACCGCGCGCTGTTCGGCTGGCGGTCGCAGGAGATGGCGATGCCCGGGATGACCTACACCGTGCTGTCCACCGCCGCCGGCGACCAGCAGGACGCGTCGTTCGGCGGCCTCGCCGGTCTCCAGGAGGGCATGAAGCCGCTCTGGATCCCGTACTTCGACGCGGCCGAGACCGACGCCGTCGTGGCCCGGGTGCGGGAGAACGGCGGGTCCGTCCTGATGCCGGCCGCGGACGTGCCCGAGGTCGGCCGGATGGCCTGGCTCGCCGATCCCTTCGGCGCGCCCTTCGCCGTCATCACGCCGCGGCCGCCGTCCGCCTGACCGGCCCGGGCGGGCAGCATCGGGCTGACCCGCCGCTGACCCCGCCCTGACGGCGCCACCCTCGCGCGGAACGCGTCCGGCCCCCGTCGCGGGTGCGACGGGGGCCGGGCTCGGGATCCTCAGGAGGCCCCGGGAGGGTCTACCACCAGCCGTGGACGTCGTACCAGGAGCGGCCGTGGCCGGCCGAGGACTTGGTGTGGGTCGTGCCGTGGCCGGCCTTCGACGAGGACCAGGACGAGGACGAGGACGAGGACGAACCCGACGTCGAGGCCGAGGAGGTCGAGGTCGATCCCGAGGCCGCGGTGGAGGTCGAGGTCGACGTCGAGGTGGAGGCCGGGGCGGGCGCCGTGGTGGAGGCGGTGGCGCCGGTGCCGGTGACGTTGTTGTAGCGGTAGGGGGTGTAGTAGCTGGTGGGCCAGCCGTCCAGCGAGCTCGCGTCCAGGTTGCCCTGGTACTCGTTGGTGAGCTCGCTCGGGTTGTTCTCGGCGTAGAAGTTGAAGGTGCCGGCCGACTGGTCGACCCAGTTGCCGAAGAGGATGACGTGCTCGGCGGTGTAGTCGAGCGCGTCGCCGGGGGCGAGCTGGGAGGAGTCGATCTGGGTGGAGACGCTGGGGAGGGTCTGGGTCACCAGGCTGTCGCCGAGGTGCCAGGCCATCGAGACGTAGCCCGAGCAGTCCTCGCGGTAGCTGCCGTTGCTGTCGCTGTAGTTGGCGCCCTGGTTGTACGGCACGCCCTCGGTCACCCAGCTCTGGGCCCGCTGCACGACCTCGTCACGCGAGATGCTGCCGCCGACGGACGAGGAGGAGGTCGTGGCGCTGGCGGCGAACGCGGGGGTCGCGATCAGGACGGAGGCGACGCCGACGCCGACCAGGCCGGTGAGGCAACGTCGCAGAGCAGGTCCGTGCTGGGACATGGGGGATCTCCAGGATGGTGGTGGCAGGATCGGTCGGGGAGCGGACCGGTCGGGAAAAACCGGTTCAGGACGACCGTTGGGGAGAGAACTGGTCGGCGAGTACCAGTCGAATGAGGGGCCGGGTCGGTGAGGACCGGGCGAGGGGGGACTACGCGAGGGGGACTACGCCAGCTGCCGGGCGACGGCGCTCAGCACGCCCTGGTCGGCCTGGGTGTCGTAGGGGGCGGCGTGGGCGCCCGCCCACTCGTCGAAGTGGACGACGGCCAGCGAGGCGCCCCGCTGCACGGCGTAGAGGTGGTTGGTCTGCGGGCCGGCGGCGGAGACACCCTCCACACCGGTCCACTTCCGCGACCAGGCGGTGCCCGCGTCGATGCCGGCCGTGGTGGCGACCTGCGCGTCCGTCGCGAGATGTGCCTTGGCCTGCAGGGCCTGGGACTGGACCTGGCAGCTGCCCATCTTGGCCTGCAGGGCCTGGTAGGCGCTCTGTGCGGCGGCGGCGCTGGGGAAGGTGAAGACGTCCTGCTCGGCCGGCGTCTGGAAGACGCTGATGTAGGCCTGCTGCTGCCAGCTGGCCGCGCCGACCACGGAGGCGCACTCGTTGAGCTCGATTCCGGTGTGCACGGCCTGCGTTCGGGCAGCGGTGAGCGGCTTCCAGCCCTCGACGGCGCCGTCGGGCAGCTGCGCGGCGGAGAGCCGTGCGGACACGGTGGAACCGGGCGCGGCCGAACCGGGCGCGGCCGTACCGGGCAACGCCGAGCCCGACGCCGGCCCGCCGGGCGGCGCGGCGGCTGCCGACGGCGCGGTGGAGGCCGCGGTGCCGGCCGGGGAAACGGCGGAGGCGGCGTGCGTGCTGCTGGTGCTGCTGCCGCAGCCGGTGGCGGTGGCCAGGACGGCCAGCCCGCCGATGACCGCGAGGACGGCGTGGCGAACGGGCCGGACAGCTATGAACGGGCGCGTGGAACCAGGCATGGGGTGTCTTCCTAGCAGGGCCGCCGGGCCGTGGGGAGCACACAGCGGAGCAAGGCACGAGGTCCCGGACAGGGACCCGTCGGGGTTCGGCGGCCGGCAGACGAGGTGGCCACCGCAGGCCACACCTGAGTCGGTCGTGGCCTTCGGTGCGGCGGTCCTCTGGCTGAGGCGCGGCGCCCGGTGCCCCGGATTCTTGCCCGATGGTTCGTACGCTGTCAAGAAATCCGAAGGTCCCTCAGAGTGGCGCCCTTATGTCCGCTTTACTTGTATTTGAGGCTCTTGTCCTTCGGGCCTCGATGCGCTCTCGTCCGGCCCATCCAAGCTCGCACACAAGGGAACTGACGGAACGTCCGGGAAAGGCGGGCCGGCAGTCGATCACCTGGGCGCCGCGATGGATCTTGCCCCTCCGAGGGGCCTTGGAGGTGTGACCCCCACCACGCGACGGGGTCTCAGCGGCGGGCGGCTCTAACCACGCGGCAGGTCCTGTCGCGGTCCCCGCAGGCCGCGCCAGACCGGGTGGCGCAGGCGCCCCGCGTCGGTCCAGTGCAGGTACTCGACCTCGGCCGTCAGGGTGGGCCGGGTCCAGTGCGGGACCTCCCCCGCCGCCAACCCCGTCACCGGCGTGCCGAACGGCGACGCGTCGCACTCCAGCCGGCGCAGCAGGACGGCCAGGGCGCGGCGCTCGGCCATCGCGAAGCCGGAGCCGACCTTGCCGGCGTACCGCAGGCCCCCGGCCGCGCGAACACCGCAGAGAACGGCCTTCACCGCGGCGCCGTCGGCCGTCCCGGCGGCGATCCAGCCGCCGACGACGATGTCGACGGTGCGCAGGTTCTTCACCTTGACCCAGTCCAGCGAGCGCCGCCCAGGTGTATAGGGAGAGGCCATCCGCTTGGCGATCACGCCTTCGAGGTGCTGCTCCCGGGTGAAGGCCAGCGCGGCCGGACCGCTCTCCACCCAGTGCGGCGGCACCCGGACCCCGGTGCCGCCGATCGCCAGCGCGGAGAGGACCGACCGGCGCTCGACATAGGGCAGCTGCAGCAGCGGCGCGTCCAGGTGGGTGATGTCGAACGGGAGGTAGGTCGCGGGGGCGGCTCGCGCGGCCCGTTCGACCGCCTCGGCATGGACCAGGTGCAAGCGCTGTTGCAGCAGGGCGAACGAGGGCCGGCCCGCCCGGTCGAAGCAGACGATCTCGCCGTCGAGCGCCAGGGCGCGGGCGGGCAGCCGGCCCCGCAGGGCCTCGGTGATCTCGGGGAAGACGGCAGTGAAGTCCGTGCCGTGGCGGCCGACCAGCAGGACGTCGCCGCCCGGCTCGGCGAGCGCGGCGGCCCGCACACCGTCCCACTTCACTTCGAACGCCCACCCGGGCCCCGACGGGAGCGGCCCGACGGTGGCGAGCATCGGCGCGACGGGCGCCAGGCCGGCGGCGGGCGCGGGCTGCGACGGTGTGTGGTGACGGGCCATGGCGCGGCCTCCTCCCGGTTCCACGATCCCACTCCCGGCTTTCCTCCGCGCTGCACGGCCGAGACGAACACGGTCGTTCCTTCGGCTGACACCGCGTGGGCTACCTTCCGGGTGCCATTTGATCGTAGGGTCGTCCCCGGGGGTCTCTCCCCGGGAAGGGCGGGCGCATCCCGCCGCGATGGGAAGGCAGTACAGATGGACATCGAAGGCACCGGCGCCGGCGCCGACGCGCACCCCTGGACCCAGCAGTCCGCGGCCGCGGGCGCGCGGGTGGAACGCGACACCGACGGTTCCGTGCTGTGCGGCCTCTCCGGTGACCTCGACCTGGACTCGCTGGACGCACCCCGGGCGGTCCTGGAGGGAATCCTGGCCTCCGGGGCACCGGTCCTGGTGGTCGACCTGGCCGAGGTGACCTTCTGCGACTCCTCGGGACTGAACATGCTGCTGCAGCTGCGCCTCGCGGCCCAGGAGGCCGGCGTCGCGCTGCGACTGGGCCCGGTGTCCGAGCAGGTCGCGCGGCTGTTGGAGATCACGGGGGCCGGGCAGGTCTTCGTCCGTCAGGACTCCACGGACGCCGCCCCGAACTCCGGCTGACCGACGTCCGGCGAACCGGCCCGCCGGATGACGTGTTCGTCCGGGGCCGGCGGGCAGACGAAGGGGACCACCACGCCTCTCCCGGGCGGCTTTCCACAACGAACCATGGGGACGACCAGATGACCAGCAGTGGCGGACCGCCGGCCGGTGCGACGCACACCCCGCACCTGCCGCCCGGCGGTCAGCGACGACGCCTGACCCTGGTGGGCGTGCGGGGCCAGGTGGCCCGGGGCCGCGACTTCACCCGCCAGGCCCTGCTGGACTGGTACGGGATCCAGTCGGGCGACTCGCACGACCAGAGCACGGCCGACGACGTCCTGCTGCTGGTCTCCGAGCTGCTCGCCAACGCCGTCATGCACGCCGGCGGCCCGCAGGAGCTGTTGCTCCACGCCACCCCCGACCTGCTGCGCGTCGAGGTCCCCGACATGGACCCGGCCGTTCCCGAGCGCCGGACCCCGCACCGGCCCGGCGTTCCCGGCGGTCACGGCCTGCACATCGTCGAACGCCTCTCCGACCACTGGGGTGTCACCTCGTGGGAGGGCGGCAAGACCGTCTGGCTGGAGATCGACTCCGCCCGGCTCGCCCCCACCGCCGACCGGTAACCCCCCTCCCGGGCAAGGTCGCTGACACCGGCGCAGCCCGGGCTGCTACCGCGTCGCGCAGGACTGACCGGCCTGCGCCACCGCCACCCGCGGCAACGCCCCCGGGTACTCGGCGCGCAGGAACGCGATCAGCTGCTCGCGGACCGCGCAGCGCAGTTCGAAGGCGTCCGAGGCGTTGCGCGCCGTCATGAGCGCGCGGACCACCATGGTGCTGGGGGTGGTGTCGACCACCTGGAGGGCGCTGCCGACGCCGTCCCACCAGCGGCTCTCCTTCAGTACGCGGTCGAACTCGGCGCGCAGGACCTCCACCGGCGTGCTGTGGTCCAGGTGGAGCAGCGCGGTGCCGGTGATCGCGGGATCGTTGCGGGACCAGTTCTCGAAGGGCTTGCCGACGAAGTAGGAGACCGGCATGACGATCCTGCGCTGGTCCCAGGTGACGATCACCACGTAGGTCAGCGTGATCTCCTCCACCGTCCCCCAGTCGCCCGCCACCACCACCTCGTCGCCGAGACGGACCATGTCGCCGAGCGCCAGCTGCACTCCGGCGAAGAGGTTGCCCAGCGTGCTCTGCGCGGCGATCCCGACCACCAGGCCGACGATCCCCGCGGAGGCCAGCAGGCTGGTGCCGATCGCACGGACCTGCGGGAACGTCATGAGCATCGCGGCCAGCGCCACCACGGCGATGGCCGCGCCGGCCAGCCGGTGCAGCATCTCCGCCTGGGTCCGGATCCGCCGCAGCCGGGCCGGATCGCGGCGGTCGGTGGCGTAGCGGGCGAAGGACGTGTCGACCAGCAGGGCGAGCAGGCGGGCGCCGGCCCACGCACAGCTGACGATGGTCGCCAGCACCAGCAGATGTCGCACCGGCGCCCGGACGGCGGCCGCGAGCCCGGCCCCCGGTTCGCAGGCCAGCAGCAGCGCGGACCCGATCGCGAGCAGCATCGGCATCCGGCAGCGCCGCACCAGCGGCCACCACACGCCGCCGTCCGAACGGCCCGCCGCCCTGCGGACGGCCGCCCGGACCGCGCGGTCCAGCAACAGCGTGGCCAGCACGACTCCCCCGCCGACCGTCACCGGGCGCAGGGCATTCCATAGCGACACTGTGATCTCCCTCTGTATCGGTGGCCGAGGGCCCGTACGACGGGCCGCGCCATTTCCGCGCAGCACGAAGCCCAGCTGCAACCTCCTGGACCCCCGCCTGCCCTGCGCCGCCCGATACATGCGCGCGGTCAATTCGCCGCGCGAAGGGCTCGTCCCGTCCAGCGGAAACGACAAAGGCAAGGGAGCGTACACATCCCTTGCCACTCTCAAGATATAGCGCACCGGGGGGCTTGCGGCAAGACCCCGGTCGTGCCGCACAATCGCTGACCGAGGACAGAACCCATGCATTCGGGAGGTTCGCGAAGTGCATGCGGTTCTGTCGTTTTCTGGGTCGTACGACAAGCGGAGCTGCTGACATGAAACCCCTGGCCACCAGCGCGTTCGACCTTCCCGGCCATCTTTCCCCCAAAGCCGACCCGGCGCTGATCGCCGACGACGAACGGCATTTCGCCGCCATTGCGCAGAGCCTGGAACAGGCGATCGCCGAACTGTCCGACCAGCTCGACGCCCAGCGCAGAGCACCCGGCGGTCTGGGCCGGGAGGCAATGGACCGCGACATCGAGATCCACCGGCTGACCGCCCGCCTGCGCGCCCTGCGCCGCTTCGGCCTGGACCTGTGCCTCGGACGCGTCGTCAGCACGGACACCGCCGAGCCCGCGTACATCGGGCGGCTCGGCCTCACCGACAGCACGGGTCGCCGGCTGCTGCTGGACTGGCGCTCCCCGGCGGCCGAGCCGTTCTTCGCCGCGACCCACGCCCATCCGATGGGCCTGGCGAGCCGCCGCCGGTACCGCTGGACCCGTGGCCGGATCGGCGACTACTGGGACGAGGTGTTCACCGCCGACGGGTCGGTGGGACACGCCGCGCTCGACGACCAATCGGCCTTCATCGCCGGCCTGGGCAGCAGCCGCTCACCCCGGATGCGCGACGTACTCGCCACCATCCAGGCCGACCAGGACGCCGTCATCCGGGCGGGATCCCGGGGCACGCTCGTCGTCGACGGCGGTCCGGGGACGGGCAAGACCGTCGTCGCCCTGCACCGCTCCGCCTACCTGCTCTACTCCGACCCGCACCTGGGCCGACGTCGGGGCGGCGTGCTGTTCGTCGGTCCGCACCAGCCCTACCTGGCCTACGTCGCCGACGTCCTGCCCAGCCTCGGGGAGGAGGGCGTGCGGACCTGCACCCTGCGCGACCTCGTCGCCGAGGGAGCCACGGCAGCGGTCGAGACCGACCCGGAGGTGGCCCGGCTCAAGTCGTCCGCAGAGCTGGTGAGGGCGATCGAGCCCGCCGTCGGCATCTACGAGGAGCCGCCGACCGAGGGCATGACGGTCTCCACCCACTGGTCCGACCTCTGGCTGAGCGCCGACGACTGGGCGGCGGCCTTCGAGGCGCCGGACCCCGGTACGCCGCACAACGAGGCACGCGACCAGGTCAGGGAGGAACTGATCACCATCCTGACGGACAAGGACGACAGCGACGCCTCACCCGAGCTCCTGCGGCGCTCGCTGCTGCAGAACCGGGAGCTGATCAGCACCCTCAACCGCGCCTGGCCGATGATCGAGGCGACCGACCTCGTCGGGGACCTGTGGTCGGTCCCCGCCTACCTGCGCAAGTGCGCCCCCTGGCTCGGACCCGACGAGGTCCGCACGCTACAGCGCCAGGACGCCCAGGCCTGGACGGACTGCGACCTGCCGCTCCTGGACGCGGCACGCCGACGGCTCGGCGACCCGAAGACGTCGGAGCGCGCCCGCCGGCGCGACGCCGCCGTCGCCGCCGAACGCGCGCACCTGGCCGACGTCGTCGACGATCTGCTGGCGGCCGACGACGACGGCGAAGGCGCGGTGACGATGCTGCGCGGGTGGGACCTTCAGGACACCCTGATCGACCGGAGCGCGCTGCCCGTCTCCGACCCGGAACCGCTGGCGGGCCCGTTCGCGCACATCGTGGTGGACGAGGCCCAGGAACTGACCGACGCGCAGTGGCAGATGCTGCTGCCACGCTGCCCGTCCCGGAGTTTCACCATCGTCGGGGACCGTGCCCAGGCCAGGCACGGGTTCACCGAGTCCTGGCGGGAGCGGCTGGAGCGGGTCGGACTCGACCGGATCGAGGTGGCCTCCCTGAGCATCAACTACCGGACTCCGGAGGAGGTCATGGCGCAGGCCGAGCCGGTCATCCGCGCCGCGCTGCCGGACGCCAACGTGCCGACCTCCATCCGCAGCGGCGGCGTCCCGGTCCTGCACGGATCCGTGGCGGAGCTGGACTCGATCCTCGAGGACTGGCTCGCCGCGCACGCCGAGGGGATCGCCTGCGTCATCGGCACCGGTGGAGTCGACGACGGTGGGCTCGACGCGAGCCGCGGGGATCGGTCGCCTCGCGTCCGCTCGCCTCGCGTCCGGTCGCTGACCCCGGAACTGTCGAAGGGGCTGGAGTTCGACCTGGTCGTCCTCATCGACCCGGAGGCGTTCGGCGAGGGGATCCAGGGAGCGGTCGACCGCTACGTCGCGATGACCCGGGCCACCCAGCAGCTCGTCATCCTCACGAGCTCCTGACGTCGCGGTGACCCGGGCGGGGTCAGGCCGGCGGTGACTCGTCGGCGAGCCGGTTGCTGCGGTCGATCTCGGGCATGTGTGTCTCGGCCCAGACCCGCAGGGCAGCGAGCGGACCTTCGAGGGACAGGCCGAGCCCGGTGAGCCGGTAGTGGACGGCGGGCGGCACGGTGGGCTCCACGCGGCGCGCGACCAGGCCGTCGCGGACCAGGCTCTGCAGGGTGACGGACAGCATCTTCTGTGAGATGCCCGGGATACGGCGCCGCAGTTCCGCGAAACGGAGTTCGCCCGGAGCTGCCTCGGCCAGCACCTTGACCACCATCGACGTCCACTTGGTGCCGATGCGGTCGAGCAACTGGCGGGTCGGGCAGAGCGGATCCAGCAGGTCACCGCGCTCACCGGGCTGCCGACCGGGTTCGCCGGGCCTCGATCCGGGCCTCGATCCGGGCCTCGATCCGGGCCTCGATCCGGGCCTCGATGTGGTCACCCGGGGCTCACCACCTGAAGGGAAAGTGCCGTCTTGGGGAGACCAGCATAGTTCCCTAGCGTGACCTGGTCACCATTCCTCACCACCCACCTGGAGCCCCTCCATGCCCGAGCAGCGACGTATCCGCGCCAACGGTGTCGAACTGAATGTCGCCCTCGCCGGATCGGGCCCGGCCGTCCTGCTGCTGCACGGCTTCCCGCACACCTGGGAGCTGTGGACGGACGTCATGGCCGATCTGTCCAGCCGCTACCGCGTCATCGCGCCGGACCTGCGCGGGTTCGGCGCGAGCAGCCGGGCCACCTCCGGGTACGACGCGGGCACCCTGGCCGAGGACGCCGCCGCGCTTCTCAGCGCGCTCGGCGTGTCCTCGGCCGCGGTGGTGGGCATCGACGCGGGCACCGCGCCGGCCCTCCTCCTCGCCCTGCGCCGACCCGGTCTCGTCCGGCGCCTGGTCGTCATGGAATCCGTGCTGGGCGGGCTGCCGGGCGCCGAGGACTTCCTCGCCGACGGGCCGCCGTGGTGGTTCGGCTTCCACTGCGCCGCGCCCGGCCTCGCCGAGACCGTGTTGGAGGGCCACGAGGACGCCTACGTCGACTGGTTTCTGAAGGCCGGCACGCTCGGCGACGGGGTCTCCCCCGCCCTCCGGGACGCCTTCGTCCGCGCATACACCGGCCGTCAGGCGCTGAGCTGCGCGTTCTCGTACTACCGGGCCCTGCCCGAGAGCGCGGTACAGATCGCGCAGGCGGTCGCCGCCGCCCGCCTGACGGTGCCGACGATGGCGCTGGGCGCCCGGCCCGTCGGCGCTGCGCTGGAACGCCAACTCCGCCCGTTCGCCGACGATCTCACCGGACACGTCATCGAAGACTGCGGCCACATCATCCCGCTGCACCGGCCGCGCGCCCTGCTCACCCTGCTGCATCCGTTCCTGGCCGGTGCGGACGCGAAAGCAGCGTGACCGGGACGGGGAACGACCCGCGGCACTAGAAGTGGGAGCGGTCGACCTGGGCCGGGACGACCGCCCGGCGGACCGCGCGGGGGTCGGGACGGTGGTCGGGACGGTGGTCGGGTCGGCGGACCAGGTCCGGGCGGCGGAGGTGCTGGTGGGCTCCGGTCGCGAACATCCGGACCTCGCCGCGGTCGCTGATCTCCGCGCAGACCGTCCCGCTGTCGTCGTGGTAGAGCGGGTGGCCGCCGGGGCCGACGGTGTCGCGCCGGTGCACGAGCACGATGTCGCAGCCGGGCACGTCGTCGGGACCGGGGCCCGGCTCGTGGAAGAAGGTCAGCTCATAGTGGTCGTCGGACATCGGGCTCCTCCGAGTAGGGCGCCGATGGCACGGCGCGGGCACGGGCTTCCGCCGCCTACCCCCGTTCCTCCGGCGTATGCACCGGTCCCCGCTGCCCCACGACTCGCCCGGGGCACCGCCGGCCCCGCAGGCATCCCGTCGCCCGGATGGCCGCTGCCGCTGCGGCTCCGGGTGCCGGTGCGCAGAATCGTAGATGCGTGAGTCCGCCGACGGCCGGAGGCCGGGATCGCGGACCGCGCCGGCAGCCATCCGGCCGAGGGCCGGGCCGCCTGCGATCGTGCACAATTCGAGGAGTCCTGATGGCCCGCGCAATATCCGATGATCTATCAGTCCGGTCCTTAGCCGGAGCGGGCGCCCCAGCGCAGCCCGCCTTCCCACCCCCGGCCGGGGCCGAGGCCGCGACAGCCGAACCCGACGTGATGCCCGCGTGGTCCGTTGCGACCGCAGCCGTCGAGGCGCCGCCATTCGTCGAGCCGCCAGTCATGGAGCCGCCAGTCGTGGACGCTCCGGCCGGCAGTGTCGAGCAGCCGGCGGAGCAGCAGAGCGCGGCAGCCCTCCTGCACACCGTGGCCGTGCAACGACCGGCAGCCGAGCTGGCCCAGCTGCTCCTGGTCCTGCGCACCAGCGGCCGCAGCCCGCACGCGCTGGCGCTGCTCCAGGCGGCGGCGCTCGCTCGTCCGGTCGAAGAGGTCGTCCAGCTCTTCCGCTCGCTGCACACCCACCACCCCCACGCGACGACCACCGCGCAGGAGCGCCGCGACACCATCGCCGCCCTGCACGGCGCGTCCCGCGTCCGGCCCGTCGCCGAAGTGGCGCACCTGGTCCTGGGGTTCCAGGACAGCGGGCAGAGCGCGCTCGCGGACGAGGTCCTGCACGCCGCCGCGCTGGGCCGCTCGGTGGAGGACGTCGCCCAGTTGATCCCGATGCTGGACGACCAGCGGCGCGCGCCCGCGGCCTCCCTGGCCGTCAGCGTCGCGGAGCTCCCCGGCCTGTCCGAGCCCGAGCCCGGTGCCGAGGCTGTTCCCGAGCCCGCGCCTCAGCAGCAGGTGCGCCCCCGGGGCGGCGGCAGGGGCCTGCGGACGCCGTGGCGCGGGCCGGCGGCCGGCGCGCTGGTCCTCGCGGCGGCGGCGCAACTGCTCGCCCATCTGCCGCAGTTGGTCCAGTGGCCGTGGCACTTCGGCGCGCTCTGCGCGGTAGCGGCGCTGTGCGCGGCCGGTGCTGCGCTGCTGGCCCGGCGCGACACGCCCGCCGTCTGGGTGCTCGCCGCGATCGGCGCCACCGCGGCGGCCTTCCCCGGCGGACAACTGGCCCTGACCGGTACCGTCCCCGCCGTCCTGGGGCCGTTCACCAGCGACGAGGGGAACAGCCTGTTCGCGGTGGCCAACGCCATCACCCTGCTGGCCGCCGGCACGGTCCTGGTGCTGGCCCTCCTCGCCGTCGTGTACCGGCTGCGCCCCGGGCAGACACGGACGGCCCGCCGGTGACACAGCCGGGCCGGCCGCCGGGCGTTTCCGGTGGCCGGCCCGGCGGCCGCCGTGGGCGGCTCTCGCTCACGCGGGGTGGACGCGGCCTCCGAAGAAGACCTGGGTCTCGGTGATCCGGCCGTCCCGAACGGTGCTCACCTCGACGTTGCGGTGGCGGGCGCCCGTCTTCAACTCGTACTCGTACAGCAGGAAGACGTCGTCGCCACCGGCGGGCACGACGCTCAGGATCCACTGGCCGCGCACGCGGTCGGCCGTCGGGAAGCACCGGTCGAAGAACGCGGCGCGGTCGATCCGGTCGTCCTGCGGGCTGGTGAAGGTGAAGTCCTCCGCGATCAGGCTCTCGGCTCTCGCCCGGTCCTGGGCGAGGTAGCTCTCCAGACACGCACGGACGACGTCGACGTTCGACATGACCGTGGCTCCTTCCGTACGGAACCGGCTGTCGTCCCCACTATGGCGTCACCACGGCCGTTCGGCGGGCGATCCGCTCAGTCATCGCCCGGCGAGTCCTGCTGCCCGATCACGCGAAGCTGCATCTCGGCCAGGTGCTCGCGCCAGCGCACGGCGGTCTCCTCCAGCGACGCCCCGCCGAACTCCGCGTCCACCCGCAGCGCGTCCACACACATCTCCACGAGGGTGAGCGCGATGGTCCGCAACTGCGGGGCCTCCATCGACCGCAGCAGCTCCTCGGTCCCGGGCTGGTCCCCGTTGAGCTGACAGGTGACCAGGGCGATCGTCATGATGTCGTCGTCCAGCGTGGGCATCGGCGGCACACCTCCTTGTCCGCTCCCCACTGTGCCAGTCCCCCTCCACCTCGCGCAGCAGCTCGCGGCACAACCGCCCTTCCGGGCACCCCCGGCGGTCAGTCGACCGGGGCCGGGACGTAGCGGTCGAGCAGGCCGATGGGCGAGTCGCAGGGCCAGCTGCAGAACCCGGCGCGTTCCACCTCCTCGTAGAACGGGACGCCGTCGTCGGCCCGGTGCGGGGCCCGGTCATGGTGGAGGTGGACGACGGGGTCGGCGTGGCGGTCCATCGGGCCGTAGCGCTCGGCGCGCCAGACGAAGTCCTGGTCCTCGCCGCCCCAGCCGGAGAAGCGCTCGTCCATCCCGCCGATCCGGCTGAACAGCGACTCGCGCAGCCAGACGCAGCCGCCGGGCGGGCGGCGCAGGAACACCCCGCGCAGCCCGCTCTGGTCCACCGCCGCGCCGCCCTCCTGGCAGCGCCGGCGCACGGCGGCCCGGCTGGCCTGCGGGTCGAGGAAGAGCATGTCCTGGAACGGCCAGTGCGCCTGGGTACCCGGCTGCCGGAACCGGGCGACCGCCCGGGCGACGAAGTCGCGGTCGACCAGGATGTCGCCGTCCAGGACGCAGACCAGTTCAGCGGGCCTGGCGCCGTGCACCACACCGACGTTGACGGTCCAGGACTTGTTGAAGCGCCCGGGGCAGGGGGCGAACAGGTACTGGTCGCAGGCGTCCGCGAACAGCTCGCGCCAGCGCGGCCGTTCGTCGCTCTCGACGACGATCACCCGGTAGCGCTCGCGCGGGTGGCTCTGGTCGGCGAGGGCGGCCAGGACGGCGGCGAGGTTGCGCAGCCGTCCCTGCGCGTCGTCCTGCGCGCGGAACGGGATCACCACGGCGGCGTCCACCGGGTGCCGGCCGTGATGCGGCGGACGGGCGAGTTTGCCGAGCAGCTCGGCGGCCGTCAGCGCGGGGGCGTCTGGCGCCGGGAGCGGCGCGCCGGGCTTGGCCAGCAGCCGGGACAGGGTCTCCACCGTGGCTGTGGCGTCGGCCAGTTGGGCGACCAGGTGGTCGGGGTCGGGGTCCGCCAGCAGCGGCAGCAGGAGCTTGGCCAGCCGGTGCGCGGCGGCCGAGTCCTGTGGCGCGCCCGCGAGTTCGGCGGTTGCCGCGACCGCGCGCGGGTCGGCGAGGGCCGACAGCGCGCGGACGGTGGCGTGGTGGGCGTCGGCCGACCAGTCCCAGTAGTCCGGGGCGACGCCCCGTGCCACCGGGTCACCGGCCAGGATCACGCTGCTGACGGCGGCGGCGGCGAGCGCCTCGGGGTCGTACGGCCGGGCGGGCAGGTCGGACACGGCGGGTCTCCGGACGGGGTCGATGGTGGTGGTGGAGTGGGGTGTGCGGTGGCCCCCGGGTCGCTGGTCCGGGGGCCACCGCGGGGTCAGCCGGTCTCTGCCGTACGCCAGTTGATCCCGGCGAGGTCGGCCACCACGATGTCGGCGGCGGCCAGTGCCCGCGCGTCGTGGGTGGTGGTGAGGCCGACGCAGCGCAGCCCGGCCGCCTTGGCCGCGGCGATGCCCGCCGGGGCGTCCTCGAAGGCGATCGCGTCGGCGGGCGAGACCCCGAGCGCGGCGATGCCGGCCAGGTAACCTTCGGGGTCGGGCTTGCCCGCCACCACGTCCTCGGCGGTGATCAGGACCTTGAACAGCCCGGCTCCGCCGACGTTCTCCAGCAGGTCGGTGGCGTGCTCGCGCAGGCCGGAGGTGACGACCGCGAGCGGGACGCCGGCCGCGTGCAGTCGGGCGATCAACTCGGCCGCGCCGGGCACCGGGTAGGGCGGCGGGCTGTCCGGGCCGTTCAGGTAGCCGCAGGCCTCCTCGAACAGCTCGTCGACGGAGTGCTCGCCGGGGAAGCGGTGCACGTGCTCGGCCAGCGACTCCTGGCCGCGCCGGCCGACGAAGCTCGCCAACAGCGCGTCGTCGCAGGGCAGTCCGTGCGTGGTGAAGAGCCTGGTCCAGGCGGCGCGGCTGCGGTGCTCGGTGGCGACGAGGGTGCCGTCCAGGTCGAACAGGGCTGCTCCGGCGCGCAGTTCGAGGCGCCGGGTCGGTTCGGTGGGGTGCGTGGGGTGCGTGGGGTGCGTGGGGTGCGTGGGCTGGGTCATCGGTGGTCGGTTCCTTGGGTGATCACGTGTCGGGTGCGGTGGACGGGGTCGGGGATCAGGCCCCCAGCCGCAGGTCGCGGTAGGAGTCGGCCCACGGGAGCCGGGCCTCGATCGCTGCCGCGCCCCGGATCACCTTGACGTCCTGGTGGCGGCGGGCGGCCAGCTGGAGCCCGACCGGCACGCCGTTGGCGGCCCGGCCCACCGGCACGGACGCGGCGGGGCTGGCGATCAGGTTGAACGGGCTGGTGAGCGACCAGCCGACGTAGCGGTCCACCGGACGGCCGTCGATCTCGTGCGGCCCCACCGTGTCGCGGCCGCTGCCGTTGGGCACCCCGGTGATCCCGTTGACCGGGCTGGCGATCAGGTCGTAGCGGTCGAAGAGGTCCTCGAAGGCGTCCAGGACCTGGGTGCGCATCAGGTCCTCCAGGCGGAAGTCGACCGCGCGGAACGAGTCGCCGACCCGGACGCTGTCGATGTAGCCCGCCTCGATCGAACCGCTGTGGTCGCCGACCAGGTCGAGGCCCTGGCGCCGGGCGACCTCGGCGGACTCCGCGTGGCAGAGCGAGAGGTAGCGCCGCCACATGGCGGTGAGCTCGTCGTGCGGGAACGGCAGCTTGAAGTCGACCTCCTCGACCACCGCGCCGGCCTCCACCAGGGCGGGCAGCGCGACGCGCACCAGCCGCTCGGCCTCCGCCGTCACCGGGTAGCCGCCCAGGTCGGGGCTGTAGGCCACCCGCAGGCCGGTCAGGTCACCGTCCAGCCCGTCGGCCAGCCGGTCGCCGACCGGGAAGGAGAACGGGTCGCGCGGGTGCGGGCCGGACATCACGTCCAGCCCGATCACCGCGTCCCGCACCGAGCGGGCCAGCGGGGCGTAGCAGACCATCGGGTTCAGCCGGCGGAACGCGTTCGGCTTGGCCGGCACGGCGACCCGGCCGAAGGTGGTCATCATCGCGAAGACCCCGCAGAAGGCGGCCGGCACGCGCAACGAGCCGCCCGCGTCCGATCCCTGGGCCAGCGGCACCAGCCCGGCGGCGACGGCCGCGGCGCTGCCGCCGGAGGAGCCGCCCGCGTTCATGGCCAGGTTGAACGGCGTCGGCGTCGGGCCGAACAATGCGTTGTCGGTGGTCGCCTTGAAGCCGAACTCGGGGGTGTTGGTCTTGCCCACCACGATGGCGCCGGCCTGCTCCAGGCGCTCGACGCACAGGATCGTCTCGGTGGGCACGTCCTCGGCGAAGACCAGCGAGCCGCGGGTCATCCGGACTCCGGCGACCGGGTCGAGGTCCTTCACGGCGATCGGCACGCCGTGCAGCGGGCCCAGCTCGGCGCCGGACCGCACCGCCTGCTCGGCCTTCTTCGCGGCGTCCAGCGCCCGGTCCGCACAGACCGTCACCACCGCGTTCACGGTGGGGTTGAGCTGCTCGATCCGCGCCAGGCTGGCCTCGACCGCCTCCACCGGCGAGATCTCGCGCCGCCGGATCAGCTCGGCCAGTCGGTGGGCTGTCAGGTCGGTGGGCTCGGTCATCCCTGGTTCTCCTAGCTGGGTCGCTCGGATGGGCACACTGCTGCTCTCTACGGGTGAACACCGCTCGGGCCGAAGTGGTTGCGGTGCGCGGCGCGACGCCGCTCAGTCGGTGCGACGGACGGCCTGCGCGGCCGCCAGGGTGGCGAGGGCGGCCACCGCGGCCAGCCCGAGCGCGGTGAGGGCGAACGCCGTGCCGGGCGCGTGCGCGACGCCGCGGCGCCCGGCCAGGGCGGGGTAGAGCGTGCCGAAGACCGCCACGCCCAGCACGCCCGCGAGTTGGGCGATGGTGTTGACCGAACCGCTCAGATCGGCGGCGTACCGGGGCGGCACCGCCAGCGTGAGCAGGGTCAGCAGCGAACTGAACGTGGTACCCAGGGCGAGCCCGCCGAAGCAGAGCACCACGGCCAGCGCGGCCGGCCGTGCGGCGCCGGCGGCCTGGAGCAGCGCGAGAGCGCCGTACGACAGCGTCAGCAGCAGGCCGCCCAGCACCGGCAGGCGCCGGCGCAGCGCGGCGGGCAGGCGCGGGAGCAGCGGGCCGGTGATACCGAAGCAGAGCACCCAGCCCAGCGGCACCAAGCCGGACTGCCAAGGGCTCAGACCGAGTTGCTGCTGAAGGTGGAGGGCGAGCAGGTACAGCAGGGAGAGGTAGGTCAGGGTGGTGCCGGCCTGGGCGAGCAACGCCCAGCGGACGGCGGGCAGGCTCAGCGGCCGCAGGTCCAACGCCGGGCGCCCGCCCCGCTCGGCCACCCGGCGTTCGGTCCGGGCGAAGGCGATCAGGCCGGGCACGGTGAGCGCGAGGACGGCCCAGATCCACCAGGGCCGGCCAAGGCCCGGGCCCAGCGTCAGCGGGAGCACGGCGGCGAGCGTGGAGCCGGCCAGCAGCGCGGTCCCGGCCAGGTCCAACCCGTCCTGCCCGGTGGGTGGTTCGGGCGCGGCGGCGGTCGGTCCGGCCGGGGTGCGGACGGTGCGCGGCAGCAGCCGGACGCCGACGGTCAGCGCGGCGATCCCGGCCGGCACGTTGATCAGGAAGGCGGCCCGCCAGCCGCTGCCCAGCAGGTCGGCGGAGACCAGCACGCCGCCGAGGATCTGGCCCAGCGCGGCGCTGCCGGACAGGGTCGCGGCGTACAGGCCGACCGCCTGGCCCCGGCGCTCGGCCGGGAACCACTGGTGGATGCCGATCAGGACCGAGGGCACCATCAGCCCGGCCCCCACGCCCTGCACCAGGCGGGCGGCGATCAACGCCCCGGTGCCGGGGGCCAGTCCGCACAGCAGCGAAGCGGTGGTGAACAGCGCGAGGCCGCCCAGGAAGGCCCGGCGGACGCCGAGCCGGGCCGCCAGCCGGGCGCCGGTCACCAGCGTCAGCGCGTAGAGCAGCACGTATCCGGTCACCACGAGGGTGAGGTCGCCGGCCGAGGTGCCCAGGTCGGCGCGGATCGAGGGCGCGGCGACATTGGCCACCGCGGTGTCGATGTTGGCCATGGCCTGGCCCGAGAGCAGGATCAGCAGGAGCCAGGCGGCGGCCCGGGGCGGCGGGTGCACGCCCGCCCGGTCCACGGCGGGCGCGACGGCGGCGCGGGCCTGCTCGGTCATGGTGCTCCTTGCCTGCGGGACCCTGCGGCGGCGCGCAGAGGCTGTCGTGTACACGTGTCCGCGCGGACGTGCGCGGGTATCGCAGGGTGGAACACCGGTGGGGTCCGTTCGGTTGCGCGACACCGCGACTCCGCCTGCGCGAGTACAACGTCGGCCCTTCACGTTCAAGCCTTCCGATCGGCTTGCCCGGCTGGCTATGGTCTGAACATCGCTAGTGGTCTAGACCTAGAGGGGATAGGCAGCAGGAATCATGGGCAACCCGGGTCTGCACATCGACGCCTCCTCCGAACTCGCCAAGCTGGTGGCTCCGCTCTTCAGTCGCTCCGAACCACGGCGGCAGGCTCTCGCCTACATCGACGGCCTGCTGAACGCCGCCGAACGCGGGAACAGCAGGCTGCTCGCGGAGCACGCCGGCGCCCCCAGCGTCTGGAGCACTCAGCGCCTGCTCACCCGGGCCCGCTGGGACGCGGAGGAGCTGCGGGACCGGATCCGCGACTTCCTCGGTGAGCAACTGGGACGCCCGTCAGCCCAGTTGGTGCTGTGCCAGTACGAAACTCGGCGCACCGGCAACCAGGCGGTGGCCGTCGCGCGGCAGTCCACCGAACGCGACCCCCGCCCGCACAACAGCCAGGTCGCGGTCCTGCTCTGCTACGTCTCCCCTCACGGCAGCGCGCTGGTGGACCGGGAACTGTTCCTGCCGCCGGAGTGGGCCGAGGACCCGGCCCGCTGCGCCGACGCCGGCATCCCCGAGGGGCAGACCCGCTACCGCTCCAAAGCCGCACTGGGACGCGAGATGGCCGAGCGCGCGTCGGCCGGCGGACTGCCCTTCTCCTGGGTGGTGGGCGGGCCGGGCTTCGGCCGGGACTCCGCCCTGCGCGACTGGCTGCGCCGGCGCCGGCTGCCCTACGTCCTCGAACTGCCGCCCGAGATCGCCCATTTGACCCAACTGTCGTTCCGGGCGATCGAGGCCCCCCGCCCCGCCGGGATCAACTCGCCCCACCTGGAGGGCAGCTGGCAGGTGGTCGGCAGCGACACCGCGCTCTCCCGACGGCTCTGGGGACCGCCCGCGGACGGCTTCCGGTACACCGTCCTGCTGAGCCGGAATACGGCCGGCGACGAGCACGTCCACCTGGTTCACGCGCCCGAACCGACCCCGCTGGTGTCCATGGCGTACGCGGTCCTCTCGCGCCGGACCGCCGATCTGACGATCCGTCGGGCCGAGGAGGACGCCGGCCTCGGCAGCCACCAGGTTCGGGGCTGGGTCGCCTGGTACCGGCACACCACCCTGGCGCTGGCGGCAGCGGCCGTCCGCGAGACCCGGCCGACGGCGCACCGAGCGCCCTGAGCACGGGAATTGGCGCCAAGTACCGTTCCCGGCATTGATCCCTTGCCGCCCGCCGATGCGGCTGGTGTACTCAAATCATCGGTGGACAAGCAACTCCTCTGTACACCGAGTCATTCACGCTGTGCTTTTCCGGACGTCCGCCGCCGTTCAGCACCATTCGTCAGGCACCTCCCGGCGCACCTGAGCCGGCACAAATCGCACGGGTAATTCTCCGCATTGCGGCACTGCCCGACCCACCGAAACGGCCGCCGCAATTCCGCCCCCTTTTCAGGAGTGTTCACACCGCGATGGCCGAGACCACCACTCATCTTGACGCAGTCGCCGACCCGCAGCCGAGCGCGGGGCACCGCACCGCGGCGGCCGACCCCGCCACCGACCCGCATGCCCGGATCGCACTGGCGGGCCTGCACACCAGAGCCCAGGAGCTGGGCCGACTCGCCAACGTCACCATCGACGCGTTGGCCGATCCCGCCGCCGCCCTGAGGACCACCGGCCCCGACTTCGCCGAGCTGGCCCGGGAGACCGTGCCTCGCTGGCACTTCGCCATGCTCAACGACCACGAGCGCAACGACGCGCTCGCGGTGGCGCTGGAGCGGGTGGTCCCGCCCGGCGCCACGGTGCTGGACATCGGCGCGGGCACCGGACTGCTCGCGATGATGGCCGTGCGGGCCGGTGCGAAGCACGTCTACAGCTGCGAGGCCAACCCGATGATGGCCGAGGTGGCCCGCCAGGTGGTCGCCGAGCACGGGTTCACCGACTCCGTCACCGTCCTCGCCAAGCGCTCGACGGAGCTGGTGGTCGGCCAGGACCTGCCCGACCGGGTGGACGCGGTGATCTCCGAGATCGTCGACTGCGGCCTGATCGGCGAGGGGCTGCTGCCCTCCGTCCGGCATGCACGGGCCGAACTCCTGGCCCCGGGCGGCGTCCTGCTGCCGCGCACCGCGCGGGTGCTCGGGGCGCTGGTGCAGAGCGAGGCCGCGGCCCGGCTCAACCGGGTCGACAACGCCGGGGGCTTCGACGTCTCGCTGCTCAACACCTTCGCCACGGTGGGGCACTTCCCCGTCCGACTGCACACCTGGCCGCACCGCGTGCTCTCCGAGCCGGTCGAACTCGCCGCCTTCGACTGCGAGTCGGGGCCACTGGAGGCCGGCCGCCGGTCGCTGAGCGTGCCGGTGCACACCGCGGGCACCGCGCACATCCTGGTCGCCTGGTTCGAACTGGACCTGGGCGGCGGCGTGACCCTGCGCAACAGCCCGGAGAACGTCAGCTCGCACTGGATGCAGGCGATGATCCCGCTCCCGACGCCCGTCGAGGTGACACCGCAGAAGCCTCTGGCCCTCGAACTCCACTGGAGCGAGACCAAGTTCGAACTGCGCTGACCGCGCGCCACCCCCACTCCCCCGGATGGAAGGAACCCGATCGTGTCCCACACCCCGATCGCGCACGTGCCCTTCGCCCTGCACGGCGAGGAGCTGCGCCAGGCCGTCATCGCCTACGCGGCCAACCCCATCTACCGCGACAACGAGGAATGGGAGAACGCGGACAACCCGTACCACCGCCAGCTGCGTCCCCAGGTCCTGCCGCACCTGGACTTCGACCGGGTGCCCGCCCGCGACCGCGCCCTGGAATACAGCAGCCTGGCCGCCCAGCGGATCCTCACCAGCATCTACGAAGCCGACCTGGTGTTCTTCCCCAAGGCCGGCCTGGGCGAGTTGAACGACGACTTCCGCGCCTACTACAGCCCCGGCAACCGGGCCCGCGGCGAGCTGATCCGCCCGGCACTGGAGCGCTTCGCCTTCGGCTTCCTCGACGAGGAGGTCGAGGTCAGCGGCACGTGGGACCAGGCGGGCCTGGAGACCTACCTGGAGTCGCTGGACGTCGACGCGACCGGCCACGCCTCGCTCGCGGAACAGGCGATCCTCAACTCCTCGGACCCGCAGCGGGCCGCCCGGATGTGGCTGATCCAGTTCGCCCCCGATTTCCTCTCCGAAGCCTCCCCGATGGCCCGGAACGTGCTCGGCTACTACGGCAACACGCAGTCGGAATGGTTCAAGATCGTCATTGACGAATACGGCTACGGCGTCCACGACACCAAGCACAGCCAGCTTTTCGAACGCACCCTGGAATCGGTCGGACTGAGCTCGGAACTCCACCGCTACTGGCAGTACTACCTCGTCAGCAGCCTGGCGATGAACAACTACTTCCACTATCTCGGAAAGAACCACGAGCATTTCTTCCGCTACCTCGGCGCGCTGTACTACACGGAGAGCACGCTGGTCGATTTCTGCCGCCGGGCGACCTCACTGCTCGACAAGGTCTTCGAGGGGCAGGCCGACACCCGCTACTTCACCGAGCACGTGCACATCGACCAGCACCACGGCCGGATGGCCCTGGAGAAGCTCATCAAGCCGCTGATCGCCGAGCACGGCGACCAGATCATCCCCGAACTCGTGCGGGGCATCGAGGAGTTCCGGGCGCTGAGCACCCTGGCCGACGAGGACTTCGCCACCCAGATCGCCTGGATGGACGACGGCCCGCGCTACAAGGAACTGCACGGACCGGTCCACCGGGCGATCCTCGACGGCAAGGTCACCGCACCGGTCGCGCACATCGTCGAGCCGTTCGGCGAACTCTCCAACACCCACAGCCACGAGGGCGACGAGCTCTGCCACATCGTCTCCGGCACGATGCGCTTCGTCAGCGGCTTCAACTCCCACCAGATCCTGGAGGCCGGGGAGGGCACGGTGATCCAGCGCAACCGCCTGCACGGCGCGATCATCGAGTCGCACGAGTGCATCTACCAGATCCACTCCGTGGGGGACTACCAGGCATGCCTGTCCTGACCTTCGCGGTGAGCGGGCCGGGCAACTGCGTCGAGGTGGGCGGTGTGCCGTACGTCTACGCCCGTACGGCACAGGGCGGTTCGGTGATCCGGGCGTCCTGCCCGCACCGCGGCGGGCCGCTGCACCTGGCGACCCCGGACCCCACCGGCCGGCAGCTGGTCTGCCCCTGGCACGAGCGCGGCACCTCGCTGGGCCGACTGCGCAAGGAGATCCCCGCGGTGCGCCGGGGATCGGTCGTCACCGCCGTGATCCCCGGCGATCCCGGCAGCACGGTGGTCCACCGGCACCTGCCGCTCTCGCCCGGGCTCTCCGTGGGCTGTCGGGAACAGTTCTGACGATCAGTCACCATTGAATCCCTCCGGCCGGCCGCCGCACGCCCGGGCGGCCGGCCACCCACCGACAAAGGACTCGTCTTGGCCGTCCCCGACCCTCACCGACCCGCCGTCATCGTCGACCCGTTCTCCTCCGGCGGGATGTACGCCCCGGCCTTCACCGCGGCCGGTGTGCCCGTGATCGCGGTCACCTCCTACCCCGAGGTGCCGGCCGCCTACGCGGACTCCTTCCACCCCGGCGACTTCACCCGCGTCCTCGCCTTCGACGGCGACGTGGAGCGCCTGGTCGCCGAACTGCGCCCGTACGCCCCGCGCTGCGTGCTGCCCGGCGCCGAGAGCGGCGTCGAACTCGCCGACCGGCTCACCGAGCGCCTGAACCCCAGGACCGTCAACACCCCGGCGCTGGCCACCGCCCGCCGGGACAAGGGCGCGATGGCCCTGGCCGTCCGGGCGGCCGGGCTGCCGGGGATCCGGCAGATCTGCACCGACGACCCCGACGAGGTCGAACGCTGGCTGGCGGACGCTCGGTTGGGCGGCCGGGACCTGGTGGTCAAGCCCCCCAGGAGCGGCAGCACCGACGGCGTCACCCGGGTGCCCGCCGGACAGGACTGGCGGGTGCCGTTCAACGCCCAGCTCGGCCGGACCAACCAGTGGCGCAACCTCAACGACCGCATGGTGGTTCAGGAATACGCCGTCGGCACCGAGTACGTGGTGGACACCTTCAGCCACGGCGGCCGGCACACGGTGGCCGACGTCTGCCGCTACGGGAAGATCGACAACGGCGAGCAGATGGCCGTCTACGAGAGCCTGAACTGGGTCTCCCCCGAGGACCCGGCGGTCCCGGTCCTGACCGCCTACGCCGAGGCGGTGCTCGACGCGGTCGGCTTCCGGTACGGCGCCGCGCACATCGAGGTGATGCTCACCGCCGAGGGCCCCCGGCTGGTCGAGGTCAACTCCCGCCCGCACGGCGGCGGCCACCCCGACTTCTGCCGCACGGCCACCGGCGACAGCCAACTCCACCGCGCCGTCCGCTGGTTCACCGAGGGCAGCAGCATCCCCAAGAGCTATCAGCTGCTGCGCCAGATGACCGTGCTCTTCCTGATCGCGCGCAGCTCCGGCACCGTGCGCAACGTCGGCGCGCTGGCCGGGGTCGAGAAGCTGGCCTCGCACCACCGCTCCGCGGTCCGCCTCAAGGACGGCGACCGGGTGCACGCCACCCGCGATCTGCTGGACACCCTGCAGCTGGGGTTCGTGGTCCTCAGCCACCGGGATGAGCGGCAACTCAACGAGGACATCGCCGCCGTCCGCCGGCTGGAGGGCGAAGTCGTCATCGAGGAGGAGACGTCAGAGAAGCGTGGTGAGGGCTTTGTCGAGGAGCCTGCCGTCACGGAGACCGCCGAAGCGGTGGCCTCCGAGCGCGGGTGAGCGGTTCCGCGGCTCTGGCCGCCGCGTGCTCCGCGACCTTCCTCGGCAGCTGCGCGGCGGTGATCGTCACGCCGGGCCCGGACGCGGTGCTGGTGACCCAGCTGCTGCGGCGCCACCGCCGCCGGGGCCCTGCGCTGGCCGCCGCGGCGGGCATGCTCACGGCCGGCGCCGGGCACGCGGCGCTGGCCGTCACCGGGGTCGCGGCCCTGCTGGTGGCCGTGCCCGCGCTGCTCACGGTGCTGCGGGTGGCCGGCGCCGCGCTGCTGCTGTGGTGGGGCGCCCGGGCGGTGCACGGCGCGCTGCGCCGGCAGGGCGCGACGGCGGCGGCCGACGCGGCGCCGGGACCGGCCGCCGGGACCGGCCGCTGCTACCTGCTCGGGCTGGCCTCCACCGGCAGCAACCCCAAGGTCGGCCTCTTCCTGCTCGCGTTCCTGCCGCAGTTCGTCCCGCCGGGCGTCGCCCCCGCTCCCGCCATGACGCTGCTGGCCGGCGTCTACCTCACGATGGGCGCGATCTGGCTGAGCGTCCTGATCGAGTCCGGGCACCGCCTCGGCCGCTGGCTGGAGCGGCGCCGCTCGGTCCAGGCCGGGCCGCAGGCCTCGGCGCCGCGGGCGGCCCGGATCCTGGACGCGGTGGTCGGCGTGGTGTTCATCGCGCTGGCCGCCCGACTGCTTCTGGCGCCGTGAGCGCCCCCGTGACGCTGCGGTGCTCAGACGGGCAGGCCCTCCAGCGCGAGCAGCAGGCGCTTGGCGTCGGTGCCGCCCGCGTAGCCCGTCAGCGAGCCGGTCGAGCCGACCACCCGGTGGCAGGGCACGACCACGCAGAGCGGGTTGGCGCCCAGCCGCGCGCCGACCGCCCGGGCCGCCGTCGGCCGGCCGATCGCCCGCGCCAACTCGCCGTACGTCGCGGTGCGTCCGTACCCGACCCCGTCGAGCGCCGCCAGCACCTGGCGCCCGAACGCGGTGGCCAGCCGCAGGTCCAGCGGCAGCGCGAACTCCCGCAGATCGCCCGCCAGATACCCGTCGATCTGCCGGGCGGCCCGGTCGAGCACGGGGTGCGAGGCGACGGTGGCCGGTGCGGCCAGCCCCGCGCGCGCCAGCACGTCCGCCCGGGCGGGGGCGAAGGCGCAGTGGACGAGGTGCGTCTCGGTGGCGATCAGCTCCAGGGTCCCGATCCGGGTCTCGTGGGCGATGCGGAGGGTGTCGATCATTGCGGTCTCTTTCGGGTGGAACGGCGGGGAGGGCCGGAGGGTGCGGAGCGGGTGGAACAGCTTTCAGGCCGCCACCGGGCGGCAGCTCAGGCAGGCCCGGAAGCCGGCCGCCCCGGCCTGGTCCGCCGAGGCGAACGGCACCTCGTGCCGGGCGGTGATCCGGCGGGCGTGCGCACAGGTCGGATAGCAGAAGATCCGGGTGGTCCCGCTGCCGAGGAACCGGGCCCCGGCCCGCGCGAAGCGGTCGACGCGCTCCTCGTCGACGCCCTCGCGCTCCCGCAGCCGCTCGGCGAAGCCGGTGGGCAGCCCGCAGTCCGCCGGGGTCCCGTCGGGCAGGCTGAGCCGGTGGGTCGGGATCAGCGCCGGGGCCGGGTTGGCCCGCACCGCGCGCCACACCTCCTCGGGCGTCAGCGCGCCGCCGACCTCCCGGAGCAACCAGGCCGCGGGCCGCAGCTGACCGAACGGGATGGCCCGGACCGCCTCCAGCACCGCGATCTGCGTCGCGCCCAGCCGGCCGAACTCGTAGCGCAGCACTCTGTCCCGCCCGGTGCGCAGCGCGCCCAGCAGCCCCGGCGGCGGCTTGGTCACCGCCACCGCGGACCGGCCGGTCCTGGTCCGGTACGCCGTCTCGAACTCCTCCGCCGTCCCGAACCACTCCACCGCCGCCGACCCGGTCACCATGCCGCGCCCGTGCGCCACGTACAGCGCGCCGACCGGGCTCGGCACTGCCAGATAGCGGTCGTAGCGGTGCGCGGGGACGCCCGCGCGCTCCAGGATCAGGGCCGCGAACCCGGCCGGCGCGGGCTCGCGCAGCTCCGCCAGCCCGGCGACCAGCCCGGTCGCCGGCCCCGCGTCGTACGCCTCGGGCATCGTGCGGCCCAGCGGTGACCCGTTCACCCGCCGGCCCTCGTCCGACCCGTTCATCCCGTCACCTCCTCGCTGTACCGACCCTCTCCCCGACCGGACGTACCGGACCCGCCGGCGTCGGCGGCCAGCTGCGGCGCCGCCCGCAGGGCCGCCAGCCCGCGCGACACCTGGGCCTTCACCGTGCCCACCGGGCTGTCCAGGATCTGCGCGACCTCCTGGTAGCTCAGCTCGCCGATGTGCCGCAGCACCACCGGCAGCCGGTGGTGCTCCGGCAGGTCGGCCAGCGCCAGCACCAGCCGGTCGCGCCGCGTCCCGTCCAGCGCCCGCTGCTCGGGCCCGGGCGCGCGATCCGCCGGCTCGACGTCGCTCACCTGCACCCCGTCCGCCGTCGCCGGCCGGCGGGCCGCCGTACGGACGTGGTTGCGCCACACGTTGGCGGCGATGGTCAGCAGCCAGGCCCGGGGCTGGAGCTCCCGGCGCCGCTGCGGCGAGTAGTCGCGCAGCGCGCTGTAGGCGCGCAGGAAGGTGTCCTGTCCCAGGTCGTCGGCCTCCCGGGCGGACCCCGACAACCGCAGCAGCACCGCGCGGACGGCGCCGGCCTGGGTGCGGACGAGTTCGGTGAACCCGTCGTCCAGGTCGGTCGCCAGCAGCTCGGTGATCGGTGGGGGCATCTCGTCCATCACCTACCTCAACACCGCCGTCCCCGAACCGGTTGCAGCACCAGGAGCGGGTGGCAGCGGGCAGGCTACTGGACGAGCAGCGGCGCGGCGCCCGCGCGCGGGGTGGGGAGTGCCTGCGGGTCGGGGAGTGCCTGCGGGGCGGGGAGGCCGGTGGTCCGGCCGCGGTCGGGCAGCTCGATGATCGCGGTCCCGGCGGCGCGCAGGAAGTCGGTGACGGCGTCCGCCGTCCGGTCGTCCAGCGAGAAGACCCAACGGCCGGGGACCAGCAGCGTGCCGACCTGCCCCACGGCGGCCCGGGCGAGCAGCTGTCGCAGCTGGGGGCGCACGGCCCGGGAGGAGACGCCGTTGTCGAGGAAGACCTCGGGGGCGGGCAGGCCGAGCCGGGCGGCGTGCTCCTCCAGCGCGCGCAGATGGGGGGCCATCCGCCAGCTGTCGTACGGGAAGCAGCGCAGGTAGAGCGCGGTTCCCGCCGGGGTCCGCAGGGCAAGGCCGCCGGCCATGGTCGCTCCTCCTCGTCGTGCGGGCCGGTGCTGTGCGCGGCCCGCGGTAGATCCGGGCGCTGCCGGTTCTCGGCTGGGGATGCGTCCTGGGGTCCTCCGTGTGCGGACCATAGTGGCGTAGACCACTCCTCTTTGTCCACATCAGGACGGTGTGCTCACCACTCAGGACACTCGGTCATCGGGCTCAGGTCCCGTGAAGGTCCGCCGCAGGTGCTCGGCCGGCCCGCCGCCGTCGGCCGGGAGCAGCCGGGCGCCCAGGTAGCCGTCCGGGCGGACCAGGAAGGCCTCGCCGTCGCGGGCGCCGTAACCCGCGCGGAACGCGCCGTCGGCGTCGTGGACCACGGGCATCCGCAGGCCGTCCAGGCGGGCACCCGGGGCCAGGACCGCGTAGACGTCCAGCAGACCGTGCGCCGCCGCCACGGCCTCGGCCGCGCAGTCGTCCAGGACGGCCGGCCTGGCATCGGCTCCGCCGTACAGCAGGAGGGTGTGCCGCGGGCCGCGCAGCAGGTCGAACAGCCGCATCCGGTACCCGGCGAGATCGCGCAGCAGACCGCCGCAGTCCGGCGCCCGCTCGCCCGGCGCCGGGCCCGCCGCCGGTACCTCGCCCGGCGGCTCGCTGAGGGGGCTGTCCGGGTAGCCCACCAGCAGCTGCGCCTCGCGGCGCAGGAGCGTCCGCACGGACCCGGGGTCGGCCTCGATCCCGGCGCGCGCGTGCCGCACGGTGCGCCCGACCACCTCCTCGCCGACCGGGTGACGCTCGGCGTGGTAGCTGTCGAGCAGGCTTTCGTCAGCGACCAGGTGGAGCACCAGGGCGAGTTTCCAGGCGAGGTTGTAGGCGTCCTGAATGCCGGTGTTCATGCCCTGCGCGCCGGTCGGCGGGTGGATGTGGGCGGCGTCCCCGGCGACGAAGACCCGGCCGACCCGGTAGCGGTCCACCAGGCGGTGGCTGATCCGGAAGGCGGAGGACCAGCGCAGCGCGGATGCGGTGGCCGGCCGCGGTGCGAGCCGGTCGAGGACGGCCTGGAGCTGGTGCAGCTCGGGCGCGTTGGCGCTGTCCAGGCCGTGCCGGACCCCGGTTCCCCCGGCACCCCCGTGTTCGGCGACGCCGAGCTCGGGCGGCACCAGCATCGACATCCGGTAGCGCCCGTGGCCCGGCAGCGGGATGCAGACCAGGATGTCGTCGGGGCCGCCCACGGGGTCGCGGCGGGTGGCGCGGACGGCGTAGCCGGGCGGCATGTCCCAGTCGAGCTCCACATCGCCGAGCATGTACTGCTCGTCGAACGCGCCCCCCTCGAAGCTCAGGCCCAACGCCCGGCGCACCACACTGTGCGCGCCGTCGCAGCCGACCAGGTAGCGGCAGCGCACCGTCTCGACCCCCTCGGGCGAGCGGATGACGGCCCGCACTCCGTCCGCGTCCTGGTCGAGCGAGACCAGCTCGCGGCCGCGCTCGACCCCGCCGCCGTGGCTCACCAGGCAGTCGGCCAGCAACCGCTCGGTCGCGTACTGCGGCAACGCGGCGAAGCGGTACGGGACGTCGGGCGCCAGCTCCAGCTCCAGCTCCAGCCGCGAGACCTGCCGGCCGTCGACGAAGACCAGCTGCCCGCGCAGGAGCAGCGCACCGTCCAGCGCCTGGCGGGCCAGCCCCATGGCGTCCCAGATCTCCAGCGTCCTCGGCTGAACGCCCACGGCCTTGGCGTACAGCTGCGGGGCGGCCAGCCGGTCGACGACGCGGCACTCGACGCCACGGCGGCGTAACTCGGCGGCGGCCGTCAGCCCCACCGGGCCGGCGCCCACCACCAGGACATCAGTGTCGAACATGGCTGCCTCCCGGTCCGGTCGCTCCCCCGTCCAGCCTGCACCTGGCCGCGCGACCGTCGCCACCGCGACGGCCGCGTGTGCGGCCCCGGCTCTCCGCTGTCAGAAGACGATGACGTTCCGGTCCAACGGCAGCTCGTCGCGGTGCGGACCGGCGAACGGCGAGTCGTCGACCGGCAGCACGCCCGTGGGCTGCAGACCGAGGTTGTCGTCCCAGATCCGCGGCGCGACGTGGCCGACCACGTCGAACGCCCCGAACGTGTAAGGCGGGCTGTCGGTCGGGAAGAACTCCGCGGTCGTCATCACCTGGAAGTGCAGGTGCGGCGTGGTCGAGTTGCCGCTGTTGCCGATCAGCGCGAGCACCTGCCCGGGCTCGACACAGTCCCCCTCCCGCACCTGGATGGAGTCGTGCTCAAGGTGCGCGTAGAGCAGGAACCTCCCCGGCGCGACCTCCAGCGTGATGTGGTTGCCGACGGTGTCCTGGATCGGCGGCACGGTGGGCGGGACCGGCGGCGGGTTGTCCGCCAGGCCGTCCTGCACCTCGACCACCTTGGCGCGGGCCGCGGCGGTCACCGGCTGACGGAAGCTCAGGTAACTTTCCAGTCTGGCGGGATCGCCCTCCCAGACCTGGTCGTGGTCGCCGACCTTGAACCAGTCGACGGCGAAGCGCTGCGGCACGTCCAGCCGCCCGTTGATCGGCGCCAGCCCGCGCCGGTGGTGGGTGTTGCCGCAGCAGCTCTCGCTCGCGTACCAGGCACCCGGCTGCACCGGCGGCTCCAGGCGGAGCGGGGCCCGCGAGGAGAGCGGCACACGGCCGACCGTCTCCTCGAACGGCGCCGGGCCCGCGGGCGCCAGGACCGCGCCGGTGAGGTGGTGCTCCAGCGCGGTGGGCACGCTCGCGGCGGGGTCGAGCACCAGGTCCAGCCAGACCACCCACTGCTCGGACCCGGCCAGCACCGTCCCGGCCGTGGCATCCTGCCGTTCCTGCCGCTTCGGCCCGTCCGTCCCCTCCCCCGGGATCGGATCGCCGACCGGGTTCGCCGCCGCGGCGAGTGCGTCCCCGCTCAGTGACCCCACCACCTGCCCGGTCTGCGCGTCCTGGACCTCGACCCGGTCCAGCCGCACCGGCGTCCGGCTGCCGAGCGCGTTCGTCGTGAACAGCTCGTAGGACACGTGAACCCTGCCGTCGGAGGCCCTGAACGGCGCCGGCTCGGTGATCACCGACGTCACCAGCGGCGTGAACTGCGTCCCCGGCGGCAACGCCCGCGGCCCCGCCGCCTGCGCGGGCAACGCGGCCGCAGTCAGCACCGCCACCCCCAGCGCGGCCCTGGCCAGCCCGCGGATCAGCACTCCCCCGCAACGACGACGCTCCCGGTGCACCACGTCTTGCCCGCCTCTCCTCCCAGCCGGCCGACCCACCCCGGGCCGCCCACGCCCGCCGGTCCCACCGCCGCGACGCACTCACATGAAAGGCGACACCCCCCAACCCCACCCGCACGCCGCAACAGCACCCCGCGCCACACCACCCGTCCGGCGGACGGCAAGGGCACTCGGCCGACGGCGTGGACCGGGACGACGGCGACAGCCCCGGTCCGCCCGCGCAATGCCGTGGTCAGGCTCTGCGGTGGCGACCGGCGGCCTTGCGCGGGGCCGGGGCAGGCAGCATGTCCCGCATCACCCCATCGCCGATGATGCCGTTGACATGGCGCTGAGCGGCGGCGTAGTCGTCGGCGACAGTGACCGGAACCCACTGGACGCCGTCCCACTCCTGGATGAGGCGCGGGGCTCCGGGGTTGACGTGCGCGGCCCGCACGGTGCCGTCCAGAGCGACCACGCGCAGCTGTCCGACCGGACGGAGCCGCCTCTCCCACCGGGCTGCCCACTTCTCCAAGGGCTCGTCCTGGTCGTCCACCGGCTGGTCCTCTCCTCGGTACGCCGAGCGTAGCCGCAGGCTCAGGGGACGCAGGCTTCACCGGCCTACAGGCATGGGCCGAGGCGGTAGTTGGGGCGAAGACCAGGAAAGCGAGGGCTGAAAGTCACACCAGCTGCCGTCAAACGGAAACGCGCCAGCCTCGACCTGCTTCACGACGCGGATCCCTTCACCACGGATCTGTTCGGCTTCCTCGGCGGTCCAGTAGGACGGGTGGCCGATCTTGTCCGCTAAGGAGTCCTCGTCCTTCCACACCCAGGTTCGATCAACGGCGACGTTGATGTCCAGCTCTTGGTCACATGGCCCCGGAGCCGGGCACGGCAGGCTACTGCCTGTCGTGATCCACCTGTGTCGATCGGCCCCCACTACATGCCTGTTGCCCCGGCCCGCCCGATAACCCTGACCCTCGCGGAACGCGAACGACTGAAGAAGCTGGCCTACGGCCACAAGACCGAGCACCGGATGCGCCTACGTGCGCAGATCGTCCTGCACGCGGCGCGCGGACGCTCCAACGCGCGCATCGCCCGAGAGACCGGGCTGCACCTGGACACCGTGACCAAAGAGACAGAACCTAGGATTCCCCGGCCTCCTCGACGTTGGCGACCATCCTGCGCAGCACCTTGAGCGCGGCCACGTACTCTTCATCGCTGATGCCCTCGTGGACCACGGCGCGCAGCTCGGTCACCAGCTCGCGCAGCCGCACCCTGGCAGCCTCCCCGGCATCGGTAAGCTGCAGGCGCTGCCCGGCGTCGCTCCGGAGCCAGCCGCGGTGGAACAGCTGGTCGATGACACGAGCGATCTCATGCGGCCCGTCCGCGAGGGGCGTCAGCTGGATGACGACCTCCTCGCGACTCGGCGCCGCGGGGGCGCCGTTTACCCGGTTGAGCACCCAGTACTGCGGCTGCGTGACGTCGATCCTGGCCATAGCGTCACGCAGATGCCGGGTGACGGCTTCGTGGGCGAGGCCACTCCAGTAGCCAATGGGCTGGGTGGCCAGCATGTCGTCGGTGGCGGCCGGGTCAGCCGGCGCCTGGTCGGTGGTGATGTCAGTCAGCGGTCCCATGACCGCGACGCTATATCCCCCAACGCTCACACACCCCCATCCGAGGGACGAATAGTCGTACCGGGCAGGGAGGTGAACTGTCCGCGCACAAGGATCTGAGATGTCCGCTCACCCGGACGGCCCGCTGTCCGTTGACAGCGCCCTGGCCTACCTGGCCGCCTACGACGACCACCACGCGAAGGTGTTCAGCCGCACCGAACCACGAACCGGCATCGACCCGTTCATGAACCTGGTCACCGAGGACACCATGCTCCGACGCACCTTCACGGGCGGCATGTTGGCCGCCGCCGCCCCGATGCTCGATCTCGCGGCTTTGGACCACCTGACCGCCGCCGCCCGCGACGCCCACCGCCGCCCGCGATGCCAAACCGGCCATCCGCAGCGAACTCCTCGCCCTGGGCGCCCGAGCAGCGGAGCGCACCGCATGGTTGCACCGCGACGCAGGATCACCCGAGCAGACCACCTCCTACTGGTACGGCCGGTCGAAGGAGTGGGCCACCGTCACCGGCGATGGGGCGATGCACGCCTACGTGTTGCTCCGCCAGGCGCAGGCGCTGGGCCACGACGACCCGGTCCGGATGCCCGATCTGGCCAGGGCCGCGATCGCTGGTCCGTGGATGCTGCCACCCCGGCCGCGCGCCGAAACAATCCAGCAGGAGGCCCGGGGCATGGCGATGACCGGCGCAAGCGTGGACGAGATCGCTCGGGTTCTGGACCGGGCGCACGCGGCGCTCGATAAGGCCACCGTGCCACCCGGTCCGCCGAGTTGCACGGGGCCGCTCGGTGACGGCTACACGCGGGAGCGGCTCATGGTGCAGTCCGGGATCTGCCTTCGCGAGGCCAAACGCCCAGCTGACGCCGTCGTGGTGCGGCGACCCGCGTGCAGGGCGGCGGCACCTCCCGAGAACGAGGCCGCGATGACGTGCACCGGCCCCGGCTGCCCGGTGATCTCCGCCAGGTGATCGGATGCGGCCCGGACGTCGTTGGCCACTCCGGCGATGGTGACGTCCGAGAAGCGGCCTCCACTCGCACCATGCGCACGCAGGTCGAACCGCAGACACGTGATGCCGACGGCGGCCAGGGAGGCCGCGAGCCGAGTGAAGAAGCCCCCCTCCTCGCGGGTGACTCCGGCCCCGTGGGCGAGGACTGCCAAGGCTGCCGGAGGAGTTGGGGCAGGGGTGACCGTGCCGAACAGAACGGTGCCGTCCAAGGAGCGGACTTCCGTCTCGTAGTCAGTCATGCGCCGACGGTAGCCAGATGTCCGGCTGGAACCTGCCCCTGGGGGAGGTTCTACGGTTCGTCCGGCAGCACGGCAATGCTTGCGAGAAAGAGGTCAATCATGACGACGTTCCTGCTGGTCCCCGGTCTCTGCATGGGCGGGTGGGCCTGGGAGGCGGTGGCCGCCGAGCTGGTGGCGCGCGGGCACCGGGCGGTGCCGGTGACGCTCGCGGGGTTGGAGGGACGGGACGGCGCGGAGCGGGGGGCCGGTGGGCGTATCGGGCTCGCCGAGCATGCCGCGCAGGTGGTGGCGCTGCTCGACGCGCACGGGCCGGGGGTGGTGCTGGTGGCGCACAGCTACGGGATCTTCCCCGCGCTCACCGCCGCCGACCGGCGACCCGAGCTGGTCGGGCGGGTGGTGTTCGTGGACACCGGCATCCCGGAGGACGGCGAGTCGGTGGTGACGAGCCTGGTGGGCGCGGGCCTCGCCACCAGGATCGAGGACGGTGTGGTCCCGGTGCCGAGCGAACTGACCGGGTTCCCGGACGCGCAGCGGGAGCGCTACCAGCGCCTGGGCGCCCCGCACCCGGGCGCGACCCTCACCGACCCCGCCGAGCTGACCGGCGCCTGGTCCGGGCTGCCCACCACGGGTGTGTTCTGCCTGGAGAACGGCCTCAGCCTGGAGGTGGCCCGGGCCCTGCACGCCACCGGCGCCCCCAGGTTCGCCAAGCTCGCCGAGCCGGGGGTGACCTTCTTCGAGATGGCGACCGGCCACTACCCGATGTTCTCCGCCCCCGTCGAGCTGGCCGAGATCCTGGTCCGCGCGGCGGCCGGCGAGGGGGCGAGCCTCTACGGCGACTGAACGGCGAGCCCTCCTCCCCTGCCGGTCGGGACCTTCGGCCCGGCGGCCCGGTTGTCGTACCCGGGCGCTAGATTCCTTGCAGGTCAAGGCAGGTGAGGAGAACACAGGTGGGAGACGTCGAGCGCGCCGCGATCGCGGCCGCGTACCGGCTGGCGCAGCCGTCGGTGATCCGCGAGCTGCTGGAGCGGCTGCGCGCGGGCACGAGCGAGCTGCTGGAGCACGGGCAGGCGCTGCCGCGCGGGCTGACGGACGCGGTGATCGCCTCCGGGGACCGCGGGCTCCAGGTCGCGCTGGCCAAGGGCTACTACGGCGCGCCCGGGATGCGTGCGGCACACCTGGGGCTGGCCCGGCTGGGCGATCCCGTGGTGGGGCAGGCGCTCTACAAGGCGCGCCGGTGGGCGGACAGTTCGCCCGACATCCGGGCCGCCGTGCTGGCCGGCGCCGATCCGGCCGATCCGGGCTGGCGCGCGCCGGGCGGGCTGGTCGAGCAGCTGCTCGGACCGGACGGCGACAACGTCCTGGCGCCCGCCCTGCGGGCGCCCTTCCCCGAGCTGGTCGCCCACGCCCTGCAGCGGCACGGCGAGTTGCTGCCGCCGGCGATGGTCGAGGTGTCCTGCCGGGCCGTGCTCGACCACGGCGGCCGGGCGCAGCTCGCGTCGCTGGCCGATCTCGTCGAGCAGTGGGACGAGTTGGGGCATCCGGGGCTCGCCGCACTGCTGCGCCGGGCGGCGGCCGCGCCGGAGCCGGCCGCCCTGCTGCGCGGCGACCTGTCGGCGACCGACGAACTGCTCTTCGCGGTGCGCCACCGCTCCGGGCGCCGTCCGGACCTCACGGTGCGACCCGACTGGGCGCAGGTCTGGATGGAGCACCGCCGCCGGCCGCTCTCCGCCGATGCGATCATGACGCTCAACCGGTTCCCCGACTGCCCGCCGGACCTCGCGGTGGAGGGCTTCCGCTCCGATCCGTCCGGGACGCTGGCGCGCGGCACCGGCCCGCTGCCGCTGCCCGTCCTGCTGGGCACGGACCTCCCGGCGGACGTCGCGCTCGACCTGCCCGCCTACCGCCTGCACCAGGCCCTGCGGGCCGGCATCGAGGCGGGCTGGCTGCCCGTCGAGTGGATGCTGCGCGAGGTGCGGCCCGCGCAGCTCGCGCTGGAGAGCCTGCCGCAGGCCGCGGTGGCCGGCGACGCCACCCGCGCGGCGGTCGCGGGGCTGCTCGCGCCGCTGGGCGCCGACCCGGCGGCCTGGATATCCCTCTACCGCCTGGTCGGCAAGTTCCAGGGCCCGGCCGAGGAGTTGGTGGCCGCCGCCCGCACCGCGCCCGGTGGCGCCAAGGCACGGTCCTGGCCGCGCGCGCTCGACGCCACGTTCCCCTCCCGCGAGCCGGACGGCGCGCGGTGGATCTTCCAGCTGCTGTTCCGCTACGCCGAGCCGGACGTCCAGGAGGCCCTGGTCCCGTACCTCGACGCCCGCACGATCCAGCAGCTGCTGGTCTTCGGGCCCTGCCCGGGCCGGCTCCGCGACCGGATCACGGCCGTGCACGGCCGGGCGGCGCACCTCGCCCAGGCCTCCCACCGTGCGTTGCCCGCCGAGGCGCTGACGCAGCTGCTGGACCTGGACGACCCCGAGGTCAACGCCAAGCTCTACCGCTACTGCACGATCGACCAGGAGGAACGGGTACGGATCCTGGCCGGCCAGGGCCGCCGCGGCGGCACGGTCCCGGTCCACCCCGAGCTGCTGGCCGACCTGGCGGCGGTCAAGGCCACCCACCGCCGCCACTGGCTGACCGCCGGTCACTTCTCCGGCGACCCGCAGGTGCTGAGGGCCACCCTCGCCCGCTGCCAGCTGCACACCGAGGCGGGCCGGCTGCGCGCCGTGCTCCGGCTGTGGGAGCGGCACGGGCCGCAGGAGGTCGAAGCCCTGCTGGACGAAACGGAGTTCCCCGGCCGCGTCGTGGAGCGGCATCCGCTGGCCGGCGGCACCAGCCGCACCGTGCGCAAGGCGCTCAGCGCGCCGGACGGGCTCGCGGTGCTGCGCGCCCGGCTGGCCGCCGAGGAGGAGCCGGAGCGGCTGGTGGCGCTGCTGCGTCGCAAGGCCGTCGCCGCGGTCGCCGATCTGGTCCGCTACCTGGCCGCCGAGGGCACCGCGTTGCCGTGGCCGGAGCTGACCCGGGCCCACCAGGAGGAACCACTCGGCGCCGAGCTGCTGGCCGGGCTCGCCGCCCGACCGGACTGTCCGCGCGTCCTGCTGCTGGCCGCGTTGCGCACCGAGCTGACGTGGCCGCGTTCGATCGGTCTGACCTGGCTGCCCGCGGCCCTGGACGCGGGCCGGCTGACCACCGCCGACGTCCTGCGGGAGGCCTACCCGGCCCCCGCCGTGCTGGAGTACCTCGCCGCCGCCGACCTCGGGCGCCATCGCCAGGTCACCCGCTGGCGGCCGCCCGTACGGGAGGCGACGCGACTGCTGGACGAGCACCTGGGGACCGACCCGGAGGCGTTCGCGGTCGCCCTCCAGCTGCTCCCGGACTTCACCGGCTCGCTCCCCGAGTTGCTGGCCACCACGGCGGCCGTCGTGGGCTGAGCCGAACCCGCCGGGCATCCGGGAGACCACCGCCTGGCGTCCGCGTCCTGCGCGGCCATCTGGACCGGCACCTGGAGGAGTTGGAGCGCTCGGTGAGCGCGGCGGGCGGCACCGTGCACTGGGCGGCCGGCCCGGTCCCACGACGGTGTGTCGTGGCGCACCGTTCGGGCCCGGGCCGGGGATGCTGGACCGGTGCCGTCTTCCTCAGCGCTCAGCGCGCGCGCCGCCACCACCACCACCTCTCGGCGTGCGGTGCTCGGGCTCGCGGCGGCGGCCGCCGGGACGCTGGGCGTCGGGGCCGGGCCGGCCGCCGCGTCGGGCGGGGGTGTGGTGCCGACCCTGAGCCTGCTGCTGGCGGCGGACCAGGCCAGTGACCGGGTGCTGCTGCTGGATCCGAACGACCCGTCGTGGTGGCAGGGCGGCGCCGCGCAGCGGCGGGCGGCGGCGCGGGTGGCGCTGTGGTCGTGGTCGGCGCTCGACGACACCGGCCTCGGCGCGCTGGACCCCGCGCGCAGTTGGCAGCTGGTCAGCGACGCGAAGTACCGCTTCCTGCGGGGCCGGCAATGGGTGCTCTGCTGTGCCTCGGAGGGGCTGGCCGCGGTGCTGCCCTATCCGGCCGGCGGTGCCGCCTGGGCCACCACGGCCGACGGGAACCTGCACGCCATCGAGCTCCTGCCGGACGGCAATGTCGCGATCGCCGCCAGCGAGGGCGGGTACATCCGCCTCTACGCCGCCTCCCAGGGCCCCCGGGCGACCCGGAACGTCCAGCTCGACCTGGTCGGCGCGCACGGCCTGTACTGGGACGCCGTCCACCACCTGCTCTGGGCGCTGGGCAGCGAACGGCTCGTCGGGCTGGCCGTCGGCGGCACCCCGGCCGCCCCGCAGTTGTCCGTCGTGCGCGTCGTGCACCTGCCCGACCCCGGCGGCCACGACCTGACGCCGGTGGCCCAGGACCACGACCGGCTGTGGGTCGCCACCGGTCGCCGGGTGTTCCAGTACTCCGTCTCCGAGGACGCCTTCGTCGGCTACGCCGGGCAGCGGGAGATCGACCTGCGGGGGGTCAAGAGCGTCGGCGACGACCCGGTCACCGGGCAGGTCCTGACGGTGGTCCCGAGCACCGACAACCCGTGCCCGTGGTGCACCTCGACCGTCAGCTTCCACCGGCCCGACGGCAGCCGGCGGATCGAGGGGACGAGCCTGTACCGGGCCCGGTGGATGCCCCGGCCGCCTGGCGGCGTCAGGAGCGCGCCGGACGCCACATGGTCGTCACCACGTGACCGGACGGGACGGTGACCGTGCCGCTCGGGGTGAAGCCGACGGCGGCGTAGCGCGCGTTGTTGGCGGGGTTGCAGGACTCCAGGTAGGCGGGCGCGCCGAGGGCGTCGATCCGCGCCAGGCTCTCCCGCAGCAGGCCCATCCCGAGGCCGTGCCCGCGGTGGTCGCTGTGGGTGGCGAGCAGGCTCAGGAAGAAGTGCGGCTCGCTCGGGTAGTGCGCCTCCAGCCGCTCCAGGATCTCCAGGACCCCGGCGGCGGTGCTCGGGCCCGCGGCGTCGACCAGGTAGTCCTCGAAGCCGTCGGCCTCCTCGGGCGACAACTCGATGCCGCCCGGCGGGATCCACAGCGCCGCGGCCTCGACCTTCTCGGTCACCAGCATCCACGGGTAGCGCAGCGCGGAGGTGGCGAAGAGCCGCCACATCGCCGCCGCCTGCTCGGCGCGCCGCCCGACGTCGGGGAAGGCCGGTCCCCACAGCGGGTCGTCGAAGAACGCGGTGGTCAGGGCGGCGACGATCGCGTCCACGTCGGCGGGGGTCGCCACGCGCGCGGGGACGGCGGGAGGAGTGATCACCCTGCCAGGGTAAGCGCACGGCGCGGTGGGGCGGCGGCTGCCGTCCCACCGCGCCGGGTCAGCGCGTCAGCGGATCAACGCGTCCAGTGCGGGCGCAGCGTGACGCTGAGAATGGTGCGGTACTCGGCGGGCTGGGCCGCCGGGACGGTGTACGGCGCGGCCGGGTTGGTGCCGTAGACGGCGCCGGTGCCGGGCAGCGGCTTGGGGGTGGAGTAGCCGGCGAAGAGCATCGTCAGGCTGCCGTTGTCGTTCTGCACCACGGTCGGGTCGTAGACCCGGCCCGCGTAGTAGCCCGAGACGCCCAGGGCGCCGCCGGTCGCGGCCTGCTGGGCCAGCGCCGAGAAGGAGTAGTCGGTGCCGATCAGCTTCTGCGGGGCAGACCAGTTCTTCCCGTCCTTGGAGGAGGCGTAGAAGATCTGGTTGAAGGCGTCGCTGTCGCCGTCCGAGGCGTACGCGCCGGACAGGAAAAGGCCGTAGCTGCCGTCGGGGTTGGTGATGACGGTGCCGCGCGAGCCGATCCAGCGCAGCACGGAGTCGCTGGTGCTGGTCGGGTCGCCGAGGCCGCTGACCTGGCCGAGGTCGGTGAAGTGCAGGCCGTCGGTGGTGTAGGCGGCGCGGACCACGGTGTAGTCCTCGTTGTTGCCGTACAGCGACTTGGGCTTGTTCTTGCCCTCGCCGATCGCCGCCAGCTGCGCGTACGGGGTGACCGCCGCGCCGGGCGCGCCGACGCTGCTGCCCTTGGCCACCGTGCCGGTGCCGCCGGTGCAGCCGGTGAGGTGGGTGGCGTCGGCGCCGGTGCAGGTGACCTGGACGATGCCGGCCGCCGTGCCGAGGCTGACGGTGACCGAGCCGCCGGCCGGCTTCAGCGCGGTGCTGTCCGCCACCGGGAGGGTCGCGGCCGGCAGGGTGACCGCGGCCGTGGTGGTGGTCGGCGTGAAGTAGTTGAGGATCTTCTCGGTGTAGAGCACCGCGACGCTGCCCTTGGGCGCGCCCTGGTAGTGCGGGATGGTGCTGATGATGCCGTCGGGCGCGATCAGGCCGGAGGTCTGCTGCGCGGTCGCCGGGATCAGCGCGTCCGCGGTGATCGCGTCGCCCGCGGCGACGGTGACGCCGCCCGCCGTACGCGTGGTGCAGCCGGTGAAGGCCGTCGCGGTGGCGGTGGCGTCGTTGCAGTCGACCGTGACGCCGTCGACCGTGAAGTGGCCCGGCTGCTCGAAGTTCGCGGTGTTGGCGGCGGCGATGGTGACGCCGGCGCCGCCCGGTCCGGCCGGGACGGTGACGGGCGCGGTGGCGGTGGTGCTGCCGCCCTGGCCGACCGGCTCGGCGGCGGGCAGGCCGGCCAGCTGGTTGCCGTCCTTGGGGGTCAGGTGGTGGACGATCAGGTTGGTGCCCAGTGCGTCGCCGGAGGGGCGCGAGAGCGTGTAGAGCACCTGGCCGGAGTGGCCGGTGCCCGCGTAGTTCGGGACCTTCAGGACGAACGCGTGGCCCTGGCCGTCGTCGTTGGTGTTGCCGTTCGGGCACAGGCCGGCGTTCTGCTCCAGTGCCTCGCCCGCGTACTTCCAGGTCTTGCCGTGGTCGGTGGAGGTGGCGGCGACCACCGCCTCGTCACCGTCCTTGGGACGGTAGTCGAACAGGCCCGACAGCGTGTCGCCGCCGTCGTCGCTGGTCACGAACGGGAAGTAGTAGGGCTGCATCGGCAGCGTGCTGCCCTTGGGCTGGCGGACCACCGTACCGGTCTCGGGGGTGGCGCCGCCGCTGGAGCAGTAGCCCGTGAGCGGGCCGGGGGTGCCGGTGACGCCGCTGGCGGCCGGGACCGCGCCGGTGCCGGACGGGTCGACGGCCAGGTTGGGGTAGGTCACGCCGCCGACGGTGACCGTGCCGCTGCCGCCGCCCGAGTAGACCGGCAGGCTGTTGCTGTACGAGGCACCCTGCGTCGGGTCGCCCTGCGCGAGGGTCCAGGGACCGCCCTTGACCTTGTCGACCACGGGCGTGCCGACGGTGTAGCCGAGCACACCGTGCTGGTGGTGCCCCCAGTCCCAGCCGTCGCCCTGGCCGGCGGCCAGGGCGGGGCCGGCGGTGGCAGTGAGCGCGGCGAGCGTGGTCACCGCCAGAGCGGCTGCTGTCGCGATACGGCGACGAGGCATGTCTGTCCCTCCGTTAGACGTCCCGTGCCGATGCGCCGCACGGGTCAGCGCAGATCCTGACGCCCTGCCGGGACCGGCACGAGAGGTCTGCACCAGTGTTCACCGACCGTTCGCCCCACGGCCCTGCAACGCACCGCGTGGGCCACTCATCGCCTGGTTACCCGCCAGGAGTTCACCCGCCCGCTGCCCCCGGGCCACCCCAGCCCGCTACTCATGACCCGAACACAGAACCTTGCCACCGCACGTGAGTTCCCTGGAGAGCCCTGTGACCCGTCGTTCCCTTCGTCCGGCCGCCGTCCTCGGTATGGCCGGGCTGCTCGGCGGGGCGTGCCTCGCCCCGGCCTACGCCGCTCCGGCCGCGGGCCACGCCGCCGCCAAGCACGTCCTGCTGATCTCGGTCGACGGGATGCACCAGTCCGACCTGGCCTGGTACATCGCCCAGCACCCGCAGTCGGCGCTGGCCCGCCTGGTGCGTGGCGGGGTGGAGTACACCGGGGCGAAGACCACCACGCCCTCCGACAGCTTCCCCGGGATGGTTGCGCAGGCCACCGGCGGCGGCCCGGGCACCAGCGGCATCTACTACGACGACACCTACAACGCCGCGCTGCTCCCGGCCGGCACCACCAGTTGCAAGGGCGTCAAGCCCGGCGTGGAGGTGGACCTCACCGAGGACCTCGACCTCAACAAGGCCTCCATCGACGCCGGCCAGGGCCTGGCGAACCTCCCGGCGAGCATCCTGTCGATGACCGGCGACCCCACCAAGCTGCTCAACCCGGCCACGCTGCCGGTCGACCCGGCCACCTGCAAGCCGGTCTACCCGCACTCCTACCTCCAGGTGAACACCATCTTCGAGGTGGCCCGGCAGGCCGGTCTGCGCACCGCCTGGTCCGACAAGCACGCCGCGTACGAGATCCTCGACGGGCCCTCGGGCACCGGCATCCAGGACCTCTTCACCCCGGAGATCAACTCCGACGCGCTCGGCTACCCCGCGGGCAACGACTGGACCACCGACAACAAGGCCACCGAGCAGTACGACACCTACAAGGTGCAGGCCGTCCTCAACGAGATCGACGGCTACGACCACAGCCGCACCCAGAAGGTCGGCACGCCCGCGATCTTCGGCCTCAACTTCCAGTCGGTGTCGACCGCCGAGAAGCTGCCCGCCTCCGAGGGCCTGGCCGGCGGCTACACCGCGCCGAACGTGCCCGGCCCGCTGCTGCAGCGGAACCTGGACTACGTGAACACCCAGATCGGCGAGCTCACCGCCGAGTTGCGCAAGCAGCACCTCCAGGACAGCACCACGGTGATCCTCTCCGCCAAGCACGGCCAGTCCCCCACCGACCCGTCCGCGCTCACCCGCGTCGACGACGGCCCGCTGCTCGACGGCCTGAACGCCGCCTGGAAGAAGCTCCACCCGGGCACCGCGGACCTGGTCGCGCACGCCGTGGACGACGACGGCATGTTGATCTGGCTCTCGGACCGCTCCAAGGCCGCGACCGACTTCGCCAAGAGCTACCTGCTCGCGCAGAACGGCACCGGCACCGACATCAACGCCAAGCCGAAGGCGTTCACCGCCGGCGGCCTGACGAAGGTGTACGCGGGCGCCGACGCGGCCCGCTACTTCGGTGTGGCCCCCGGCGACGCCCGGGTGCCCGACCTCTTCGGGATCGGCCAGCAGGGCGTGGTCTACACCGGCGGCACCAAGAAGATCGCCGAGCACGGCGGGGCGCACGCCGACGACCTGGACGTGCCGCTGGTGGTCTCCGGTGCGGGCACGCCCGACCGGGTGCGGGACGGCGCCACCGTCCACACCACCCAGATCGCCCCGACCATCCTGTCCCTGCTCGGCCTCAACCCGCAGAAGCTGCAGGCCGTCCGCCAGGAGGGCACCGCCGTCCTGCCGGTGCGCTGAGGCACCAGAACGGCGACGTGCAAGCCCAGCGGCCTCCGGTTCAGCGCACCGGGGGCCGCTGCAGGAACTCCTCGACGAGCCGGAGCAGTTCCTCCGGCTTCTCCAGGACCGCCAGGTGGCCGGCGTCGAGTTCGACGAACTCGCTGCCCGGGATGGCCTCCTGGAACTCCCGGGCGTACCTGGGCTGGACCAGCTGGTCCAGCCGGTTGCCGATGACGAGCGTGGCGGCCTCGATCTTCGCCAGGCTGTCGCTGACGTCCAGCCGGCCGATCAGGTCGACCAGCGCGACCATGCCGGGCGAGGGCAGCAGTCCGGCCCGCAGCATCAGCCGCTCGCGCGGGGTGAGCGTGTCCAGGTAACGGTCCGAGACCGCGTGCAGGAGGGTGAACTCGGCGAAGGTGTTGGCGTCCACCTCCGCGAGCCGCTGCCAGGTGCGGGTGAACATGCGCTGCCACGGATGGCCGTAGTGGGCGAATCCTCCGCAGAGGACCAGCCGGCGCACGAGCCCGGGCTCCTGGGCCGCCGCAGCGGCGGCGACGACCGCGCCGGTGGAGAAGCCGATCACGTCCACCGGGCCGCGCGCGGTCTCCCGCACCACCGCGAGAATCTGGTCGGCCAACCGGTCGACGTCCAACTCCCCTTCGGGGAGCGGCGTGAGGCTGCTCCCCGAATAGCCGGGCACGATCACCCTGCGGGTCTTCAGCAGCTCGTCGAGCAGGTGCGGAAAGCTGGTCTCCGGGTGCCCGCTCGCGCCATGCAGGAGGACGACCTCCGGGCCCTGACCCTCGGCGTAGTAGCCGACGGACACCCCGTCGACGTCGACATGCTGCGGTTGCGTGCTGAACATGGTTCCCCCTGAGTGGCGTTGCCCCCGAGCGCGGTCCGGGCGGACCTGGGGGTTCACTTCACCGGTACGGCCACCGCGTCGGCCTCCCGGACGTCCTGTGCCTCCTGCCGGTTCGAGGACCGCTTGGACCACCAGGTGAGCGTGGCCGCGACCAGCGCGAAGCCGGCGGAGACCGGCAGCAGGTAGGCGGCGGAACCGGCGGTGGCGAGCAACGAGGCGCCGATGACGCTGGACAGGAACTGTCCCAGATAGGCGCTGGAGGTGTTGAGCGAGGTCACCAGAGGCGCGCCGCCTTCGGGCGCGTACCCGATGATGCGGTGCTGCTGCGGTCCGATGACCGAGAAGGACACCACACCGCTGAGCGCCTGCAGCACGGCCACGAGGGCGAACTCGCCCCGGACCGTGAGCATCAGCAGGACGACCACGGCGATCCCGGTGGTGGCACCCATGACGATGAGCCGCGGGTCGCGCCGGTCGGCCAGCGTGCCGGACATCAGGTTCCCGCCGGTGGCGGCGATGCCGAACACCAGGAGCAGCACGGCGAGTCGGCCCTGATGACCGCCGATGGCAGGGGCGAAGACGGCGCTCATGTAGGTGAACGGCAGGAAGATCGCGACGAAGGCCAGCACCGTGACGACCAGGACCTTCAGCACGCGCCGGTCGGTGAGCGGCGCCAGGCGCTGGCGCAGGGTGATGCTCTGGTCGAGCCTGATCTTCGGCAACAGGGTGGCGATGGCCACCGCGACCAGACCCGCCACGGCGGTGACGAACCAGATCGCCGCCTGCCAGCCCCAGGCGCTCCCGATGAACGTGCCCAGCGGGGCGCCCAGCACGAGGGCCAGCGTCGAGCCGGCGGTGACCATGGCGATGGCGCTGCCGCGTCGCTTGGGGCCGGCCAGCGTCGCGGCCGTCGCGACGGCGTTGGCCGCGAACATCGCCGCGCCGGAGCCGGCGAGGACGCGGGAGGCGAGGATCAGGCCGTAGGGCTGCGCCAGCGCGGTGATCGCATTGCCTAACCCGAGCAGCACGAGCGCGGTCACCAGGACCCGGCGCCGGGACCACTTGCTGGTGACGGTGGCCAGGACCGGCGACAGGATGGCGTACGCGAGCGTGAACACGCTGACCAGCTGGCCGGCTTCGGCCGTGCTGATCTTCAGCGATTTCGTGATGTCGGGGAGCAGGCCGACGATGACGAATCCGTCGGTACCCACCGCGAAGGCGCCGAGCGTCAGCAGGGCGGTGCGTGCGCGCCAGCCGCGCCCCGGGGAGGTGGTGTCGGTGTCGCTCATCCGAATCCTGTTCTCTCACGATCCTTCTCAGGAGACGGTACCGGTCGGTACCGAATCGGGTCAAGCAGATCCACGGCGCGCGAAGTTGACGACGGTCAGTGGTCGAGGCGAGCCCGCAGGCGGGCGTTCTCCTCCTCCAGCTCGGCCAGCCGTCGGCGCAGCGGCAGGGTGGCCTGGTCGACCTCTTCGGCGGTGTAGCGCGGGGTGATGTGCTGGTGGCAGTTCCAGGCGAGGCCCTCCACCCGGATCTCCAGCAGGCGCTCCACGCGCCCGTCCGTGCGCACCTCCTCCAGCCGCCGGGCGAGAGCGGGGTACTCCTCCGCGGACTTGACCTCCGCGCGACCGAGGATCTTCAACCGCGCCTGGCGTGCGTAGTCCATGAAGAACAGCGCCACCCGCCGGTCCTCGCGCACGTTGCCGACGGTGATGTACTGCCGGTTCCCGCGGACGTCGGCGAAGGCGAGCGTGCGCTCGTCGAGCACGTGCACGAAGCCCTGCGGCCCGCCGCGGTACTGGATGTACGGCCAGCCGGTCTCGCTCACGCTGCCCAGGTAGAACCCGTCACGGGAGGCGATGAAGCCCCGCTCGGCCTCCCCCAGCAGGTCGGGTTCGTCGGCGGGCCCGGCCAGCGCGCGGCCCACCGCCCGTGCGCTGCCCTGCTCCTCCTGCACGTGGCGGACGCTGTCGGTATAGGCCAGATGTGCATAGCGACTCATCGAATTGACTCCCAGCAGAACGGTACCGATCGGTTCCGAATAACGTCAAGGTACCGTACACTGACCACATGCCGACAGACGCACGAGAACGCCTCCTCCAGGGGGCCGAAGAGCTCTTCTACGAGGAGGGCATCCGCGCCGTCGGCGTGGAGCGGCTGCTGGCCGTCACCGGCGTCGGACGCGCCTCCTTCTACCGGCACTTCGCCGGCAAGGACGAGCTGGTCTACGCCGTCCTGAAGCGACGCGACGCCCACTGGCACGCCTGGCTGGAGGAGACGGTGACCGCCCACGGCGGCGGACCGCTCGCCGTCTTCGACGCCCTCGCGGAGTCCGCCGAGTCCGAGAACTTCCGCGGCTGCGCCTTCATCAACGCCATGGCCGAGGCCTCCGACCCGCACGGCGAGATCTTCCGCCTGGCGAACGAGCACAAGAACAAGGTGACCGCCCTCCTCGACCGCCTGATCGAGGAGCAGGGCCACCCCGACCACCGGGCGCTGGCCGAGCAGTTCATGCTGCTGATGGACGGCGCCACCGTCACCGCCATGCGCACCCGCGGCGGCGGCGCGGCCCGCCGGGCCCGGGCCATCGCCGAACGCCTGCTGGCCGCACCGCCGGTGGAGCCGGTTCCCGTTTAGACCGGGTCTGACAGCCCTCGGCCAGGGGGCAGCAGCACGGTGAACTCCGTGCGCCCCGGGCGGCTGGCGACCGTGAGGGTGCCGCCGTGCGCCTCGACGACGGTGTGCACGATGGCGAGGCCGAGGCCGGTGGTGCCCGAGCTGCGGGAACGGGCCTCGTCGCCGCGGACGAAGCGTTCGAAGGCGCGTTCCGGCGGCTGGAGGCCGATGCCGGGCCCGGTGTCGGTGACCGTCAGTCGCACGCCGCGCGCGGCGGCCAGCCGCAGGGTCACCTCGGTGCCCTGCGGCGTGTGGGTGCGGGCGTTCGTCAGCAGGTTGCCCACCACCTGGCGCAGCCGGTCGCCGTCGCCACTGACCAGGACCGGCCGCTCGGGCAGGACCAGGCACCACCGGTGCTCCGGCCCCGCCGCGCGGGCGTCGGCGGTGCAGTCCAGCGCGATCCGGGTGAGGTCGACCTCGCCGAGCGCCAGCGGGCGTCCGGCGTCCAGCCGGGCCAGCAGGAGCAGGTCCTCCACCAGCAGGCCCATCCGCCGCGACTCGGCGTCGATCCGGGTCAGCGAGTGCCGGACGGCGGGCGGGACCGGGCCGCGGTGGCGCAACGCGAGCTCGGTGTGCCCGCGGACGCTCGCCAGCGGGGTGCGCAACTCGTGGCTGGCGTCCGCGGTGAAGGCGCGCAGCCGTTCCTCCACGGCCTGGCGCTCGGCCAGCGCGTCCTCCAGGTGGCCGAGCATCCGGTTGAGGGCGTTGCCGACCCGGCCCACCTCGGTCCGCGGGTCGTCGTCCGGGGCGCGGACCGAGAGCGCCACCGCGCCGTTGGACAGCGGCAGGGCACTGACCCGCTCGGCGGTGGCGACCACCCGGCCGAGCGGGCGCAGCGACCAGCGGATCCAGAGCGCTCCGGCGACGCCGGTCACGGCCAGCGCCACGCCGAACACCAGCAGTTCGACGGTGATCAGCCGGTGCACGGTGTCCTCCACCGGGCGCAGCGGCAGTCCGACGACCAGCACGTCGCCGTCCTGGCCGGTGATCGCGTGCAGCCGGTAGTGGTGCAGCGTGGAGAGCGCGACGTCGGCGGGCGGTCCGCCGACCGCGAGCGCGGCCAGCGCCTGCCGGTCCCGGGCCGTCAGCTTGACCAGGTCGTCGGTGTCGGCGGCCATGTCGCCGGCCTCCACCGCGGCGTCGTCGGCATCGCCGTCCACCACACCGGCGTTGATGACCACGCCGTTCTTGAGGCGGGCGCCGAAGGTGCCGGGCGCCTGCGCCCGGGTGTCACTGCTGTCACCGCTGTCGTCACTGTCGTCGCTGTCGTCCATCGGATCGGAGGTCACGGTCGTGCCGTCCGGGGTCGCGCCGCCGCGGCGCTCCAGGCTGGCGGCGTAGCGGCCACCGGTGTCGGACAGTTGCTGGTCGAGCCGGACGCTCAGGAAGTGGCGCAGCGTGTCGGTGGTGGTCAGACCCACCCCGGCGCAGGTGAGGACCAGCAGGGTGAGCATGCCGGCGATCAGCCGGGCCCGCAGCGTGCGGGGCACCGGGCGGCACCGCACCGGGCGACGCCGTACCAGGCAGCGCACCGGGCGCCTCAATGCGGCACTCTCAGCACGTAGCCGGCGCCCCGCACGGTGTGGATCACCGGCGGGCAGCCGTGGTCGACCTTCTTGCGCAGGTAGCTGATGTAGAGCTCCACCACGTGTGCCTGGCCGCCGAAGTCGTAGGACCAGACGGCGTTCAGGATCTCCGCCTTGCTCAGCACCTGCCGCGGATGCTGCATCAGGTAGCGCAGCAGGGCGTACTCGGTGGGGCTCAGCTCGATCGGCCGGCCGTCCCGGGTCACCTCGCGGGCCTGGTCGTCCAGCACCAGACCGCCCACCACCAGGGCCCCCTCGCGCGGCCCGGCCGGAGCGACGGCGGCGGAGTCGGCCCGGCGCAGCAGACTGTGCAGCCGGGCCATCACCTCGCCGAGGCTGAACGGCTTGGTGACGTAGTCGTCGCCGCCGGCGGCGAGCCCGGCGATCCGCTCCTCCACCGCGTCCCGCGCGGTGAGGAAGAGCACCCGCACCTCGGGCTGCTCGCACTGGATGCGCCGCAGCACCTCGACCCCGTCGAACTCGGGCAGCATGACGTCCAGGACCACCGCGTGCGGGCGCCAGGCGGCGGCCGCGGCGACGGCGGCCGGGCCGGTGGTCGCCGCGCGGGCCTCCCAGCCCTCGTAGTCCACGGCGGCGCACAGCACCTCGACCAGGTCGGGTTCGTCGTCGACGACCAGGATCCGCCGCCGTGACCGGTCGAGGTCGGGTGCGCTGTGCATGGCAGTCCCTGCGATTCGTGTCGACGACGGGCGGACGGGCAGCGGCGCGGGCAGTCCTGACGCACTCTCAGGCTGCCCGCGCCGCGACGGGCTCAAGCAGCGACGTCAGCCGTGCGTCACGCACTTGGCGGCGCTGTTGGACCACAGGCCCTGGAGGTCGAAGCTGCCGGTGCTGAGCGCGACGAAGGCGTCCATGTTCTCGCACTCGTCGCCGATCTCACCGCCGCCGCCGTTCCAGCCGATGCTGGGCCAGGTGTCGGTCACCGTCTCGGCGTACTCGTGGGTCTCGGTGGACTCGATGCCCGACAGCGCCCGGCCGTCGGTCAGCGTGGTGCAGCCGTCCACACCGGTGTCCGGGACGTACGGCAGGTTGGTGTAGGCGAGGTTGCCGTACGACGAGGCGGTGTAGTCGTGCCAGGCGCAGAAGCCGCTGCTGGGGAAGCCGTCCGGGTGGGTGCCGGTGGCGGAGACGATGACGTACTGGGCGTTCAGGTTGGGGGCCTGGGTGGTGTTGCCGAAGTGCGCGGCGGCCTTGACGGCCTCGGCGGCCAGCTGGGCGGCGGTGGCGCTGGAGGGTGCGGCGGCCGCGTTGTCGAACCAGGTGCCGACCAGCGGGGTGGAGGTCGGGTGGACGATGTGGGTGCCCTTGGTGCCGCAGTTGCTGGTGCCCTTGGCGACGCCCTCGCAGTACTGCGAGAGGATGGTGCCCCAGGTGTCCTTGCTCCCGTACAGGCCCTTGAACATGTTCTGCATGTCGGGCGCGACGCCGGCCGGGTCCGAGGACCACTGCGAGCCCCAGAAGACCAGGTACACCTTCGGCGTGGGCGAGACGACGCCCTGGGTGGCGCTGGAGCCGACCTTGAGGGTGTTGCTCGACGCCAGCGGCCGGATGCCCTGGTGGATCGGCTTGACGCCGTGGTGGGCGGCGGCGGTGGCCGCGGAGGCCTGGCCGGCGGTGGCGAAGGAGGTCGCGCCGAGCGCGGCGAGGCCGAGGACGGCCAGGGCCCGGGCGGTGAACGAGAAGGGGCGGATACGCATGGTGGGGGGTTCTCCCGTTGTGAGGGGGGGGTGAACGGCGTGCGTGCTGCCGCCAGTTACCCAACCATTCCGCCAGGGGCGCGTCTATACGCCGGACATGACAAGGAGCCACTTTTTACGGAGTCGTCATCAGGTTTCGCCAGTATTTCCCGTCTGAAGCACCCAAGTCGGGAGAAATGCGAGGGGCGCTTCTCACGTATCGTCAGCGTTCGCCGGATTCGCGCAGGGTTGGGAAGCCGGACGCCGCACCTGCGCCCAGGAACAACTGTGGGGGCGGGCCAGTGGCCCGCCCCCACAGTTCACTGATCAGGGATCAGGAGGTGGTCACGTCGTCGTAGTAGGTGTAGGTCGGGTCACCGGGGTAGTTGTCGTCCTTGTTGGTGAGCGTGAGGGTGTAGCTGTGGCCGGCGGTCAGCGTGCCGCTGGCGGTCTTCCAACCGGCACCCAGGGTGCAGGTCTTGGCCAGCACCGTGGCGGTGGTGCCGGTGGTGTTGTCCTTGAGGGTGGCGGTCGCCCAGTCGTACGTGACGGTGTCGTTGCAGGTCACGTCGTAGGAGAAGGACACCTTGCTGGAGCCGGCCGGCGCGGTGAAGGTCTGGCTCACCGAGGAGGTGGTGCTCGGGTTGGCCGAACCGACCATCGCACCGTAGCTGCCGCTGTGGGCGGCCGCGGCGGAGGCCGAGGCCTGGCCGGTCGCGGTCCAGCTGCTCAGGCTGCCGGTCTCGAAGCCACCGTTGACGATGGCGCTGCCGCCACCGCCCGAGCCGCTGACGGTCCAGCTGAACGAGGTGCTGCCGGAGGCGCCGGTGGTGTCGGTGGCCTTGACCGTCGTGCTGAAGGTGCCGGCCGCACTCGGGGTCCCGCTGATCAGGCCCGAGGAGCTGATCGACAGGCCCGTGGGCAGACCGGTGGCCGAGTAGGTCAGGGTCTGGCCGGAGGCCGAGTCACTGGCGCTGACCTGGAGCGAGACCGCGGTACCGACGGTGCCGCTCTGGCTGCCCGGGTTGTTGACCGTGACGGTGTTGCCCTGGCCGCCGCCGCCGACGATCGGGTGCGAGATGGCGCACGCGTTGGTGTCGTTGGACCAGCTGGCCTGCTCGGAGTAGGTGCCGAAGCTGCCGAACGAGATGTTGGCCGCGCCGCCGGCGGTGCCCGGCGACAGCCAGGCGCACTCGTCGGAGTTCTCCTGGCCGTTGAACGAGCTGCCGGTGTTGTTGGTCCAGCCGCCGGCCGGGTTCTGGTCCGACATCATCTCGTGCCACTCGTGGCCGAGCGTCATCGTCCAACCGTCGAGGGTTCCGGGCGAGTTGACGAACCCGACACCACAGCCCGCACCGGAGTCCATGTTGTACGGCTGGTTGCTGAACGCGACATCGCCGTAGGGCGAGGTCACGGCGCCGCCGGTGAGCGTGCTGTCACCGTTGTAGTCGTGCCAGGCGCAGTACTGGCCCTGGTAGCTGTCCGGGTTGGTGCCGTGCGGCGAGAGGATCACGTAGTACGCGTCCCGGTTCGCGGCAGCCGTGGTGTTGCCGAAGTGGGCGGCCGCGTTGACGGCCTCCTGGCCGAGCTGGTGGCCCGAGGCGGTGGCCGGCGAGGCGGCCGCGTTGTCGTACCACACGCCGGACAGCACGCCACCGGCCTGGTACGGCACGAAGTTGGCGTTGGAGGGGCAGCTGGTCGCGCCGGTTGCCACGTTCGGGCCGTCGCACCACTGGGTCAGGTCGGCCGACCACAGCTCGTTGTTGGTGCCGATGCCCTTGAACATCTGCTGCGCCGCGCCTGCCGCGCCGTCCGCGTCACCCGAGAACTTCGCGTTCCCGTTGCTGTCGGTGCTCTGCGATCCCCACTGGTTGCCGTAGAACACCAGGTAGACCTTGGAGTGGCCACTCTGGACGCCGATGCCGTCGACACCGCCGCCGTACGAGAGCGTCTCCGTCCCGGTCGCCACGTTCGGCGTCGCCTGGCTGGCGGCCCACGACTTCATCTTGGCGTTCTGCTGGATGGTCGGCATCGCCCCGTGCCGGTACGGGTGGCCGAACGCGGGGCTGTAGGGGTCGGTGACGGTGCTGCTGACCTGCGTGGGGTGCGCAACCGGCGCGGCCACTGCCTGGGGTGCGGCGGCGGCGAGCATGGCACCGGTTACCAGGGACAGCGACGCGAGGCCGGTCAAGGCAACTCTGGCCGCGCCGCGGATGTGGGGGGTACCCATTTGTGGGGGATCCTCTCTGCTGCTGACCGCCCGTTGCCGGGTTCGGCGTGGGCGGTCGGCTCTGGGGGTCAGGACAGCGAGGCGCACCAGGGCGTTGCACAACCCGGACGTCGCACCGTGTCCGCGCAGGGCTCTGCGCAGGGAGGAACCCGGCAGGTGCGCTGGTGGGCCACGGCGTGGCTATCTGCGGACGTCCGTCCGTCTCCGACGGCGGGTGGAACCAACCATGCCGACTCGCACGGTCTCTGGCGGTATGACAGGTGGTGCGCCGTTCGCTGCCGTGAAGCAAAGCAGAGTTGACAAGAGAGGGTCAACGGGGTTGCACGGGCCGATCGGGCTGCCGCCGATATTCAGAGAGAACTGAGAAGTTGGCCCCCGCGGAAGGCGCCGGACCGCATTCCGGCGGGAATCGAGCGGCCCCCGGGCATTCGCCCTCACCATTCAGAGGATTCTCAGAGCCCTGCGGGACTGGCAGCCGGGCCGACGGTGGGTCAGGATTGGTCCAACCGCAGTGGCGTCCGTGCGCCGACGGCGGTTCGATCGGGCGCCCGGAGTGGGGTGTACACCGGCCCGACCGGGAAATGCGCGGGCTGTTCGGCCGATCGCTATTTCGCGACGTCCGGGCAATCTGCGGCAGGGAGTTCCCAGCTGCCGCGATCCGTCGATCGGAGGTCTCTTGCGCGGAGATCCGTGACCCGGATCCAGGCTCCTGGGCGATCGTCGACAGTTCCCGTCGGGCCAGCCCGCGGGGTCGGGTGCGATGGGGTCGCACGTCCGACGGGAACTGTCGATCAGGCGGTGCGCCGTCCTACTCGACCATCGTGGAGCCGGCGGCGGCGGCCATGGCCTCGCCGACGCCGACGCCGCTCGAACCGCCGTCGACCGAGCCGACCGTGTTGTCGTGGCCCGCGTTGAAGATGTCGTCGCCGGCAAGCTGGTTGCCGTTGCCCATCACGAACGTGCTGCTGGCGACCGCCTGCGCGTCGTCGCCGGAGGCCATGCCGTCGCCGACGCCGACCCCCGACTGACCGCCGTTGTACGAACCGACGGTGTTGTCGTGGCCCGCGTTGAAGATGTCGTTCGCGGCGAGCTGGTTGTCGTTGCCCATCACGAACGTGTTGTTCGAGGCGGGCACCGCGCCGTCCGCGAAGGCGGCGGTGGGCAGGCAGACAGCGCCGAGGGCGGCGAGCACGACTACCGCGATTCTGACCGGGCGTCCCATGTCGGATCCCTTCCTTTCCTGGTTCGAATTCCTGCCACGGAGAGTAAGGTTCGCAGGTCCGCGCCTTGCGGACCGTCCCCCGGATGGCCCGTGTCGGCCCTTGCGTCCGACTATCGGACTGTCGGCGCCGGTGATCGGCCACGAGCCGTGCGCGGCACGGATGACCCGGATGGTCCGCGATGATGGCGGTATGTCACGTTCGATGAGCCAACACCAGCACCGGCACCGGCAGGCCGGGGAGGAGCCGGCCACCGGGTCCGCCACCGGATCGGCCACCCGTCCGGGTGGGACACCGTCCCCGCGGCCGACCGGGACGCGGGCGCGGCTGCGGGCGGCCCGGCACTGGGTGGGGGCGTGGGTGGCGACCGCGCCCGGCAGCTACATCTGGCTGCTGATCCTGACCGTCACGGCCCTCCAGTTCGCCCAGCTGCCGAAGCGGACGGCCAACGTCGTCCTGCGGGTGGACAGCACCAACCTCTCGGAGCTCTTCCACCACCCGGTCGCGGTGTTCATCCTCAGTGCGCTGTGGACCCAGACACCGTCGCTGCTGAGCTACATCGTGCTGTTCCACCTCTCCCACATCCCCGTCGAACGCTGGGTGGGCACCGCGCGCTGGCTGATCACAGTCGCCAGCGCCCACGTCGGCGCCACGCTGATCAGCCAGGGCACCGTCTGGCTGGCGATCCGCTGGGGAGCCGACCCGGCGCACATGGCGCACACCCTGGACGTCGGCGTCAGCTACGGCCTCGCCGGGGCGGCAGGCCTGCTGGGCTACCGCTTCACCCGGCCCTGGCGGTGGGTCTACTTCGTCGTGGCGCTCGGCTACCTGGCGGCCAAGGTCGCCACCGGGCAGACCTTCACCGACGTCGGCCACCTCTCGGCGCTGGTGATCGGCATGCTCTTCTACCGCTTCGCCCGGGGCCGCCCGCTGTGGGACCCGCCGCAGCTGGTCCGCGCCCTCGTCACCAGGGCGCGGGCGCGGCACTAGGAACCGCGCGGGTGGCTGCGCTTCACGTTGCCCTTGGTGTCGGTCTCCAGGTAGCCGCTGCCGTCGTAGGCGTCGGAGAGGTAGACGCTGATGCTCGGGGTGCCGTCCAGGATGTCGGGGCCGACGATCACGTAGCGGCTGGTCGGGTTGGCGACGTTCAGCGTCGCCTGGGCCTTCTGCAGCAGGGACGGCAGGAGGTCCCAGTCGTAGCCGCGCAGGTCCACCGTCGTGTTCTCGCCGGTGTCCACCGAGCCGCCGGGCGAGTGGGTGACCGCGCCGTCGCGGTAGTCGACCTGGTCGTAGTGCAGCGGGTCGGCGGCGGTGGGCACCTCGGCGCTCGCGTAGCCGGGGTAGACGACGAGTTCGACGACCCGGCCGTTGGTCATCAGCGGGCTGATCGCCGCGACCGTGGCGCGCATGCCGTCGGGGGTGAGCAGGTCCTTCGGCGCGGGTGTCGCGGCGGCGCCCGCGGACGCGGGCGGGGCGGCCTGCGCACCGCCGGAGGCCGCCGTCCCGGGGGTCGCCGTGCCCGGGGCGACCACACCGGGGCTGCCGCTGCCGGAGGCGCGCAGCGAGGTGTGGCCGGTGCTCGGCTCCATGGTCCAGACGAGGGCGCCGATCACCGCCGCACACACCACGACGGAGGTGGTGCCCAGCACGGTCCGCCCGCGCCGGGAGCGGGCCGGCGGCCGGAGCGGGCCGTCCTTCGCCAGCGGCACCGGGGGGCCGAAGACGCTGGAGGGCAGCCGGTCGGTCGGCGCGGCCGCGCCGGCCGCCGGACCGAAGGGTGACGGGGTGTCCAGGAACGTCGGTGCCCAGGGCGCCGGGCCGGGGCCGGCCTGGCCCGCGCCCTGCTCGGCCGCGGCGAGCAGCCGGTCGAGCTGGTCGGCGTCCGGGCGCTGTGCCGGGTCGCGGGCCAGCAGCGCGGACAGCATCGGGCCGAGCTGCCCGGAGCGGACCGGCGGCGGCAGCGGCTCGTCGAGCACCGCGGCCAGCGTGGCGAGGGTGGTGGCCCGGCGCAGCGGGTGGTACCCCTCGACGGCGACGTACAGCATCATGCCGAGCGACCAGAGGTCGGAGGAGGGGTTGCCCTCCTCACCGCGGATCCGCTCGGGCGCGATGTACTCGGGTGAGCCGATCAGCGCGCCGGTCGCCGTCAGCGTCGCGGAGCCGTGCACGGCGGCGATGCCGAAGTCGGTGAGCACGGGGGTGCCGTCGGTGCGCAGCAGGACGTTGCCGGGCTTAACGTCCCGGTGCTGGATGCCGGCGGCGTGCGCGGCGCGCAGGGCGGAGAGGACGCCACGGCCGATCCTGGCCGCCTCCGGCACGGTCAGCGGGCCCTGGGCCAGCCGGTCGGCCAGGCTGCCGCCTCCCACCAGCTCCATCACCAGCCAGGGGTGCGGGTGCTCGGCGGTGTCGACGATGTGGTGGATGATCACGACGTTCGGGTGCTGGAGGCGGGCCAGCGACCGCGCCTCGCGCAGCACCCGTTCGCGCATCTCCAGCTGGCCGGCCGGGTCGGCCGCGGCCATCGCCGGGTCGCCGGTGCGGACCTCCTTGAGCGCGACCTCGCGGTGCAGGGCGCTGTCGCGGGCACGCCAGACCAGGCCCATGCCTCCACCGCCGAGTTGTTGCAGCAGTTCGAAGCGGCCGTCGATGAGCCGTGTCTGCGGCCCGCCATTGTTCATGGCGGTCATCGTAGGAGACGGGAGTGACGGGTCGGCGCCGGGCTCCCCGCTGCTCAGCGCCGCCCGCCGCCGTGCCGGCCGCCGCTTCCCTGGCCGGGACCGGGTGGTGGGGCGAAGGCCCGTTCCACCGCGGGTACTTGGCAGGCCCGAGCGCACGTGTGAGAATTCCCCGGACTCCCGCACAGGCTCACCGGAGTTCCGCACGCCCGTCCCCGTCTCGGCGGATCCCGCCACGTCATCTCCGACCGGAGGACCGACGTTGAACAGGCTCGGCACACGCGCCCTGGCGACCGTCGCGGCGCTCTGCTCCGTGCTGGCGCTCTCCACCGGCAGCGGGGAGGCCGCCCCCGCGACTCCCGCCCCCGCCGCGCAGTCCCACCCGATGACCGGCCCGCAGCTCGCCGCCTCCTGGACCGGCCCGCTCAGCACCCGTGGCCGCTACGTCGTCGACGCCGACAGCCGGCGCTTCAAGCTGGTCTCCGGCAACTGGGAGGGCGCCCAGGGCACCTGGCTGGGCAGCGGCGACCCCGCGGACCCCGCCGAGAACCAGAGCGGCGAGGTCTCCGCCAACCTCCCGCTGGGTCTGGACCGCGCCCCGATGGCCGAGATCCTGGCCGGCTTCCACAGCCTGGGCCTCAACAGCATCCGGCTGCCGTACTCCAACGCGCTCGTGCATGACACCACCACCGTCCCCGACTCCGCGGTCGCCGCCAACCCGCAGCTGCGCGGCGACACACCGTTGCAGGTGTACGACGCGGTGGTCGCCGCACTGACCGGCGACGGCTTCGCGGTCGTCCTCAACGACCACACCACCACCGCGCGCTGGTGCTGCGGCCTGGACGGCAACGAGCGCTGGAACAGCGGGCAGAGCACCGCGCAGTGGGAGGCCGACTGGCTCTTCATGGTCAACCGCTACCGGGCGAACAAGCGGGTGGTCGGAGCCGACCTGCGCAACGAGGTCCGCCGGGACGTCACCGACGACCCGAACTGGGGCTGGGGAGACGCCCACGACGAGAACGCGGCGTTCGAGGAGGCCGGGAACCTGATCCTGCGGGCCGATCCCGACCTGCTCGTGATCATGGAGGGGATCAACTGGCAGGGCATCCCGCTCAACGGGCTGCCGCACGGCCGACCGATGCTCACCCCCGTCCAGAACCTCTCCAACACCCTGATCGAGTCGGACAAGCTCGTCTACTCGGCGCACTTCTACGCCTACACCGGCCCGGCCAACAGCGGAGCCGGCAGCGGCCTCGGCGCCACCAGCGACCCCCGGTACGAGGACTTCACGCCCGCCCAACTCGCCCAGGTGGTCAACCAGGAGGCGCTCTTCGTCACCCAGTCCGGCCAGCACTTCACCGCCCCGGTCTGGGTCAGTGAGTTCGGCGCCGCCGGGCGTGGCGAGAGCGACCCCAAGGAGCAGGCCTGGTTCGACGCGTTCACCGACATCCTGGCCGCGAACGACACCGACTTCGCCGTCTGGCCCCTGGTCGGATGGACCACGAACGGGACACCGCAGGACAGTTGGGCGCTCCTCGACTACGCCGCAGACGGCACGCAGCTGAGCGTCGACGACCCGGGCGACTGGCGGGCCGCCGACTGGCACAAGCTGCTCTCGGCGCCGAGCCTGACCGGCGACGTCGCGCCGGCACCGCGCTGGAACATGCTGAACCTCGACCACGCCGACTACGACGTCTCCGCCCGGATGCTCGCGCTGCCGGACTGGGACCCGGGTGCACGCAAGGGCGACTGCCCGGACACCGAACGGCTCGCCGGGCTGAGCCGCAGCGACAGCCGAGGCCTGTGCACGGACGCCGGGCAACCGCCCGTCGCGCCCGGGCCGTACGTCACGGTCACCGACGAACGCTACGTCACCGAGGGCGACTGGGCGCCCGGTTACAGCAAACTCCAGTGCCCGGACGCCTCCTTCGCCGTGGGCTACAGCGTGCGCGGCAACGCCATGTCGTCGCTGCTCTGCGCACCGGCCGGCGGCCCGCTGCCGACCGGCGGACGGGACGTCTGGTTCGACCACGGCGACAACCGGCCGCCGACCGGCGGCGCCACCGGCGCCGACTGGGCGCCCGGCTACTACAAGGGGCAGTGCGCCGACGGCGAGTACGTGGCCGGTGTCGCCTACACCTGGCAGTGGAACGACGGCGGGGTGCCCGACGCCCTGCTCTGCCGCCCGCTGACAGCTGCCGGCGGCTGACCGGCGGCTGACCGGCCCGGCGTCACACCCCTTGAGGGATCGTCAGCCGCCGGGTGCTATCAGGTGATAGCTTACGGCCATGGCGATCGTTCTGCATGTGGACCTCCCCTGGGTCCTCACGGTGACCGAGCGGGCCGGGGTGAGCGACCCGGCGCCACTCGACTACGGCGTGGCCGTCGCCGCCGTGGAGCGCCACCGCGCCGTCCTGGCCGGCCAGGACGTCTACGGCGGTGCCTTCGCCCGCGCCGCCGCGCTCACCCACACGCTGGGGCGGCTGCCCTGGCTGGAACGCTCCAACCTGCGGGTCGCCGTCGCCGTCGCGCACGGGTACCTGCGCGACAGCGGCGTCCCGGTCACCCTCGACCGGGACCGCGCCGACGCCCTCGCCCGCGCCCTGGAACGCCCGACCGGCACCGCGACCGAGATCGCCGAGATCCTGCGGACCTGGCGCAGTTGACGGCGCGCGGGCCGCTGGGCGCGGTCCGGGTGCGGCACCGACCACAGGCCGCGAGGCTACCCGTTGGCGAACACGGCGCCGCACTGCGACAGCACCCGGTTGCCGTGCTCGGTCAGCGCGGCCGTGTGGGCGCCCAGGGTGCCCACGGCCTGGCGGCCCTGCGTGAGCAGCCGCTCCCGGCGGGCGTCGACGGCCGGAGCACCGCCCCCCAGAGCACTGCCGGCCAGCCGGCCGTAGAGCAGGACGCTGCGCGCCAGCACCACGGTCTGCTGGAAGAGCCCGGACAGCGGCCGGGGATCGGCCCGCAGCGGTGTGGGGACCAGCAGTTCGGCCGGCGCGTCCGCTCCGGCGGCCGGCCGCTCGGGGACCAGGAACGGATCGGCCGCGGCAGCCGCATTGCAGCTGGTGTGTGCGCCCTCGTGCACCAGCGCCTCGGCGAACCGGACCGGACCGGGCAGCCCGGCGGCGTTGGCCCGCAGGCGGGCGCGGTGGATGAGGACGGCGCCGTGCACGGCGAAGTCGGTGAACCCGTCGATCGCGTCGCCGTCCAGCAGGGCGATCTCGACGACCGACTCCCGGACCTCGGCCGCGCTTTCCGGCCAGGTCACCGTCAACAGCTCCAACGCCGCCGCCAGCGCCTCGCGTTCGGATTCGCGCCAGCCGACGACCTCGGCGGCGGCCGGCCGTTCGCCGTCCGCACGGGCCGGGACCGAGCGCATCGCGCGGGCCAGACTGCGCCGCAGGTGGTCGCGCGGCTGGGCCGCACCGAAGCCGGCCGACGGCAGCCGCGCGAACTCGCGCTCCAGCGCCCGCCGCCGCCCGGGGGGCAACGGGCCCGAGCGCAGCGCACGTTGGACGCTGTGCACGAGCTCGACCGCGGCCGGATCCCGCAACACGCCGTCCCCCGGCGCCCGCAACTCCGCCCGGTCGAGCACCGAGCCCATCCGCTCCAGCAACCTCACCCGGTCACCGACGGCTTCCCGGGCATCCGGCTCGACCTGCACCTGCGCCTCCTCGGGACGTGCCCATCGGCATCTCATCCTCAGCGACGGCGTTCAGCGCGGGCAAGGACCGGCGATCGGTCGTAGTGGTTACGCGTCCTTCTGGCGACGGCCGGAACTCGCCTTGCCAGCGGCGCCCGTGTGCGCCGGCGAGCGGATGGCGAATGCACTCCCGCCCCGCTGCTCGCCGTGCTCCCCCGGCGCCGCAGCGCCCACGGCGGCCCGCGGGCCGACGCACCGCCTTTGCGCCCCACACCAGCCCCCCGCGGTCACCACGATGGCCCGGATCTCGATCTCGATCTCGGACGACGCGAGCAGCCGGCCCGCTACTCCCCCACCGGCGTGACCGCCACCAGTTCGCGGCGTCGGCGCCCGATCTCCCCTGGGTCCCAGCCGGCGTGCGGCACGGACGCCAACAGCAGCTGTGTGTAGGGGTGTTGGGGCGCAGCGAGGAGATCGGCGACGCCCTGCTGCTCCACGGTCCGCCCCCGGTACATCACCAACGCCTCGTCGCAGACATAGCGCACCACCGCCAGGTCGTGACTGACGAAGACCAGGCCGATACCGGTGTCGCGCCGGATGTCGGACAGCAGGTTGAGCACCTGCGCCTGCACCGACACGTCCAGCGCCGACACCGCCTCGTCCAGCACCAGGACGGCCGGCTCGACGGCCAACGCCCGCGCGATCGCCGCGCGTTGACGCTGCCCGCCGGAGAGTCCGCGCGGCAGCGCGGCCGCCTCGCGCTCGCCGAGGCCGACCTGGGCCAGCAGTTCGCGCACCCGCGCGGCCCGCACCGCGCGGTCGGCGCAGCCGTGCAGCCGCAGCACCCCGTCCAGGGTGGCCCCGATGCTGATCCGGCCGTCCAGCGAGAGGTACGGGTCCTGGAAGACGATCTGCACCGCCTTGGCGCGCGCCAGCCGCTCGGCGCGCCCCCGGGTGCGGGCGGCCAGCGGCGCGCCCTGGACCAGGATCTCGCCCTGGTCGGGACGCTCCAGGCCGACCAGCATCCGCGCGGTGGTGGTCTTGCCGGAGCCGGACTCGCCGACCAGCCCGAGGGCCCCGCCCGCGTGCAGCGAGAAGGACAGGTTCTCGACGGCGACCAGCCGGCTCCCGCCGCTCGGATAGGTCTTGCGCAGGCCCACGGCCTGAAGCAAAGGGGTGGTGTTCAACGGTCCACCTCACTGAGGATCGAGTCGGCCAGGTGACAGGCGACCAACCTCTCGCCCACCGGGGCCAGTTCGGGCGGCGACTGGTCGCACAGGCCGGGGCGGGCGAAGCGGCAGCGCGCGGCGAAGGCGCAGCCGGGGGCGCTCTCCAGCAGGCCCATCGGCACGCCGGGGATCGGGGTCAGCCGTTCGGGGGCACCGTGCAGCGGCGGCGAGGAGCCGAGCAGCCCGGCCGTGTACGGGTGCCGCGGTGTGGCGAGCAGCTCGGCGGCGGTCGCCGTCTCCACGATCCGGCCCGCGTACATCACGTAGATCCGGTCGCAGCCGGCGGCGGCGAGGTCCAGGTCGTGGGTGATCAGCAGCAGGCCCAGACCGCGGTCCTGCTGCAGGGCGCGCAGGACGGCCATGATCTCGGCCTGGGTGGTGACGTCCAGGGCCGTGGTGGGTTCGTCGCAGAGCAGCAGCCGGGGATCGGCGGTGAGCGCTCCGGCGATCATGACGCGTTGGAGCATGCCGCCTGACAGCTGGTGCGGGTACTGGCGCAGGTGCCGGGGCGGGTCGGGCAGGCCGACGGCGGCGAGCAGGTCCAGCGCACGGGCCTCGGCCTCGGCCCTGCCGCGCCCGTCGACCAGGCGCAGCGCCTCGGTGAGGAAGTCGCCGATCCGGCGCACCGGGTTGATCGCCGCCCGCGGGTCCTGGAAGATCATCGACGCCTTGCCGGTGCGCACCGCGCGCACGGTGGCCGGGTCCGCGCCGATCAGGGCGCAGCCGTCCACGGTGACCTGCCCGGCGGTCGTGGCGCCGGGCGGGAGCAGGCCGAGGGCCGCGCGGGCGGTCACCGACTTGCCCGAGCCGGACTCGCCGACCAGCGCGACGGCCTCGCCGGCGGCCACGCTCAGGCTGACGCCGTCCAGGACCGGACGGGCCATGCCGGGCAGCAGGACGCTCAGGTCCTCGTAACTCAGCAGCGGCATCAGGACTCCCTCCCCGCGAGGCGGTCGCCGAGGTGCTCCCCGACGACGTTGAAGGCGACGACCACCAGGACCACCGCGACGGCCGGCACGATCGCCGACAGCGGCTGCCCGTCCAGCACGGCCGCCTGGCCCTGGTTGATCATGGCTCCCCAGTCCGGGGTCGGCGGCTGCACGCCCAGGCCCAGGAAGGAGAGCGCCGCCAGGTCGAGCAGCGCGTAGCCGAAGTTGACCGTCGACTGGGCCAGCACGGTGGGCATGATGGTGGGCAACAGCCGGCGGAGCGCGACGAACACCGCGGAGTGGCCCTGCACCTGGTAGGCCGCGACGTACGGCCGCACCTTCTCCTGCGCGGCCAGACCGCGCACCAGCCGCGCGGTGTACGGCGTGTAGGCGACGGCCATCGCCAGCACCGGCGCGGTCAGCCCCTTGCCGAAGAGGGCGACCGCGAGGATCGCCAGCAGCAGGGCCGGGAAGGCGAACAGGATGTCCAGCACCCGGCCGAGCACGGTGTCGATCCAGCCGCCGCGCCAGGCGCTGAACAGGCCGACCGCGATGCCGAGCACGGTGCAGAAGACCACCACGGCCAGCGGGCCGACCAGGCTGGTTCGGGTGCCCTCGATCAGGGCGGAGAAGGTGTCGTGCCCGCCCTTGTCCGTCCCCAGCCAGTGGCCGGCGCTCGGGCCGGCCAGGGTGCTGGCGAAGTCGCCGAAGGTCGGGTCCTGCGGCGCGAGCCAGGGCGCCAGCAGCGCGACCAGCACGAACAGGGCCAGCAGCAGCACGCAGACCTTCAGCAGCGCTCCGCCGCCCAGGCGCCGCAGCCAGGTCAGTGGTCCGCGCGCAGGGGAGCGCGGCGCGGTGGGGCTCAGGGCGCTCATCGGGCTCCTCCTGCCGCGCGCACGCGCGGGTCGATCAGCGGATACACCAGGTCCACCGCGGTGTTGACGACGACGAAGGCGGCGACCACCAGCAGCACGATCGCCTGGACGACCTGGAAGTCCAGCTCGTCCACGCACTGCACCAGCAGCGACCCCACCCCGGACATGCCGAACGCGGTCTCGACGATCGCGGTGCTCACCAGCATCCCGGAGACCAGCAGCCCGCAGACGGTGACGATCGGTCCGAGCGCGTTGCGCAGCACATGGCGCCGGATCACCGCGCCGCGCGGCATCCCCCGGCTCAGCGCGACCTCGACGTGCTCGCGGCGCAGTTCGTCGAGCATCGCCGAGCGGGTTACCCGGGTCACCAGTGCCATGAAGGTGACGGACAGCGCGATCGCGGGCAGCACCACGTGGTGCAGCTGGTCGACGAAGCCGGTGCCGTTGCCGATGGTCGGGAACCAGCCCAGCTTCACCCCCAGCACCGAGCGCAGCACGATCGCCGCGACGAAGGACGGCACGGCCGCGCCGACCGTCACCATCAGCAGGACGGCGGAGCCGGTCCGGGTGCCGCGGCGCAGCGCCCCGACGATGCCGGCGCCGACCCCGACCACCGCGATCATCAGCGTCGAGACGCCGACCAGCAGCAGGGTGGCCGGCAGCCGGGACCACAGCACCGAGGCGACACTCTGGTGGAACAGGTAGGAGCGCCCGAAGTCACCGTGCAGCACGCCGTCCAGCCAGTGCCAGTAGCGCACCGGGAACGGGTCGTTGAAGCCGTACTGCTGCCGGATCGCGGCCAGCTCGTCCGGGCTGGGGCTGCGCCCGCGGACCAGGAACGCGGCCGGGTCGCCCGGCGCCAGGTAGAGCGAGGAGAACACCAGGAACGAGGTGACCAGCAGCGTCACCGCCATCCCCAGCAGCCTGCACAGCGCGGAGCGGGCCGCCGCCCGCACCGACGTCATCTGCTCGCCCCGATCTGCGCGGCCCACGGGTAGTAGAGGTAGGCGATGGACGGCTGGACGCCGGTGATCCGCTTGCCGAGGAAGACGCTGACCGGCTCGGTGTACAGCGGCAGCCAGGGCAGTTGCTGCATGGCGATCTGCTGGGCCTTCGCGGTGGCGGCGGCGTGTTCGGCGGGATCGTAGGCGGCGACGGCCTGGTCGACCGCCGCGTCGAACTGCGGGTTCGACCAGCTGCCGTAGTTGCTGAACGCGCCGGTCTGCAACGAGCCGTACATGTCCAGCGGGTCGGTGATGGAGGTATACCAGAAGGTCAGGAAGAGGTCGACGTTCTGGCGGGCGGCCGGGTCGGTGAAGAGCGCGGTGTACTTGTCCGCCGAGATGGTGTCGATCTCGGGCTTCAGGCCGATCGCGGTGGCGGCCTGGGCCACGGCCTGGGTGATGATCGTGGTCTGCGAGTCCAGCGGGCTGGTGGCGATCACCACCTTCTGCCCGTTCACTCCCGCCTGCTGGGCCAGTGCCTTGGCCTTGGCCGGATCGTACGGGTAGGCGGGCAGCGCCAGACGCGCGTCGGCGGCCGCCGAACCGGGCGCGCCGTTCCAGTTGTTGGCCGTCACCAGCGACTCGGCCACGTCACCCACTCCGCCCGCGCCGGCCTTCACGATGCCCTTGCGGTCGATCGCCATCAGCAGCGCCTGGCGCACCCGGGCGTCGCCCAGCGGGCCCTTGAGGTTGTTGACCACCTCGTCGGCGACCGTGGTGTTCTGGCCGAAGTAGAGGGAGCCGGCCGGGGTGGACTTCAGCTGGTCGTACGCGTCGGCCGGGACCATCCAGCCGCCGTCCACCTCGCCGGTGCGGAAGGCGTTGACCCGGGTGGTCGGGTCGGAGAGGAAGACGAACTTCACCTGCCCGGCCTTGGCCTTGAGCTGCGGGTCCCAGTAGTCGTCGAAGCGCTTGAGCACCAGCGACTGGCCCGAGGTCCAGGAGGAGAAGGCGAACGGGCCGGTGCAGTTCACGCCGTCGGCGGGGTTGCCGTAGTCCTTGCCGTCCTTGGCCAGAGTGGCGGCCGACTCGACGGTGCCGGGGCTGGCTGCCATGTACTTGTTGAAGGTGGAGTCCGGCGTCTTGAGGGTGACGGTGACCTGTAGCGGGCCGGACTTGTCGACCGACTGGACGTTGCGGAACGGGTAGGCCCAGTCGCCGGCCACCGCGGGGTCGAGGTTGCGGCGCAGGGAGGCGACCACGTCGTCGGCGGTGAGCACGGTGCCGTCGTGGAAGTGCACGCCAGGGCGGATCTGGTAGACCCAGCTGGTGGGCGTCGGGTTGCTGTAGGAGGTGGCCAGGCCCGGCGAGGTGGTCAGGTCGGGGTTCCAGCGCAGCAGGCTCTCACAGACGTTGGAGAGGATCTGGTTCGGCGGGAAGTCGAAGGAGTAGGCGTAGTCGATCGAGGCCGGTTCGGCGAAGAGCGACCAGGTGAACGAGTCGATGGGCCCCGCGGCGGCCGGCGTCGTGCTGCTCAGCTTGTAAGCGGCCGCCACGGCGCCGCCGCCGGGGTGGGCGGTGCCGCCGCACGCGCTGGTGGTGAGCAGGACGGCCGCGAGCGCGCCGAGGGCCAGGCTGCGCGGGGCGGTTCTGGAAGGGGTGTCCGGCATGGGGGTTCCTTAGGAGTGGGGGGCGACGAAGACCGCGCGGCCCTCGATGTAGGTGCGCAGCACCCGGGTCAGGCCGATCTCCTGGACCGGATGCTCGAAGGGGTCGCGGTCCAGCACCACGAGGTCGGCGTACTTGCCCACCTCGACGGTCCCGGTGAGGTCGTCGAGGTGGTTCACCCAGGCGCTGCCGGCGGTGTAGGCGGTCAGCGCCTGGGCCAGCGTCAGGGCCTGTTCGGGGTAGAACGGCGCGCGCGGCCGCCGGTCCGGCGCGGCGTTGGGTGCCTCCGGCGGCACGGCCCGGTTGACCGCGACATGGATGCCCCAGAGCGGGTTGGGGCTGCTGACCGACCAGTCGCTGCCGGCCACCAGCGTGGCGCCGGCCCGCTGGAGATCGCCGAACGGGTACTGCAGGGCGGCGCGTTCGGGGCCGAGGAACGGGATCGTCAGCTCGTCCATCTGCGGCTCGTGCGCGGCCCAGAGCGCCTGGATGTTGGCGGCGGCGCCCAGTTCGGCGAAGCGCGCCAGGTCGTCGGGGTGGATCACCTGGAGGTGCGCGAGGTGGTGGCGGTTGTCGCGTACGCCGTTGGCCGCCCGGGCGGCGGCCAGGGCGTCGAGCGCCTCGCGCACCGCGCGGTCCCCCAGGGCGTGGAAGTGCACCTGGAAGCCTGAGCGGTCCAGCGCGCAGACCGCCTCGGTCAGCACCTCGGGGCCGACGAAGGTCAGGCCGGAGTTCCCGGTGGGGCAGCCGCAGCGGTCCAGGTAGGGCTCCAGCATGCTGGCGGTGAAGTTCTCCGCGATGCCGTCCTGCATGATCTTGACGGTGGTGGCGTTGAACCGGCCGACCTGCCCGCCGCGGCGGCGCTCCTCCAACTCGGGCAGTTGCTCCAGCCCGCGCTCACGGTCCCACCAGAGCGCCCCGACCACCCGGGCCTTCAACGAGCCGTCGGCCGCGGCGCGCAGGTAGACGCCGTAGTTGTCGGGGTTGCCGGGGAAGGCGCCGATCATGGCGTCCTGCCAGCCGGTGACGCCGAGCGAGAACAGGTGCTCCTGGGCGACGAGCAGGCCGGCCTGCGCCTCCTCGGGCGTGGCCACCGGGACGTGCGCGGCGACCAGGTCCATCGCGCCCTCCTGGAGGGTGCCGACCGGGCTGCCGTCCGGCGCGCGCTCGATCCGGCCGTCCGCCGGGTCGGGGGTGTCGCGGTCGACGCCGGCCCGGTCCAAGGCCGCCGAGTTGACCCAGGCGCCGTGTCCGTCCCGGTTGGTGAGCAGCACCGGCCGGTCCGGCACGACCGCGTCGAGCATGGCGCGGGTGGGGATGCCGCCGGGGAAGACGTCCATCGACCAGCCGCCACCGCAGATCCACTCGGCGTCCGGGTGGCTGTCGGCGTACGCGGCGACCGTCGCCAGGTAGCCGTCCACCGAGCGCTCGGCGGAGAGGTCGCAGCGCAGCATCTGGACACCGGCCACCGCCGGGTGCACGTGGGCGTCCTGGAAGCCGGCGACGAGCAGGCCGCCGGCCAGGTCGACGATCTCGGTGGACTCGTCGGCCAGCATCCGGACGACCAGCTCGTCGGCGACGGCCAGGATCCGGCCTCCGGCCACGGCCACCGCCGCGTCGATCGGGGCCGCGGAGGTCCCGGTGAAGACCCGGCCTCCGGTGAAGACGGTGTCGGCGCGCTGCCTGCGGTGTGCCATCGACGATTCCTCCGGCTCGGCGGGCGGGGCCCGCTCGGCGTGTTGTTGAGGAGGAGTGAACGGCAGCGCAACACTGTTGTCAACAGTGTTGTCATTACTGTTGCGCTGGGCTGCCCGCAGCTCGATACACTGGCGGCACCATGTCGAAGTCATCCGTCACCCCCACCCGCACCAAGCGCGTCGGCACCCAGCTGACGCCCGAGGCGATCATCGAAGCCAGCCTGCGGATCGCCGCCCGAGGCAGCGCGGACGCGTTCACCGTCCGCCGCCTCGGCGAGGAGCTGGGCGCCGATCCGACCGCGGTCTACCGGCACTTCCGCGACAAGGACGAGCTGCTGCTCTCCGTCGCCGACCGCACCCTGGGCGAGGTGCTGGACAGCATCCCGCCGGGCCTGGGCTGGCAGGACCGTCTGCGGGCGCTGGCCGACGCCTCGCTGGCGGTCGCACTCAAGTACCCGGTCGTCAGCTCGGCGATGGCCAGCCGCACCACCCGGCGCGCCAACGAGTTCCGGGTCGTCGAACTCATCCTCGGCGCCGTCACCGAGGCCGGCCTGGACGGCGCCGACGCGGCCGTGCACTACCGCATGGTCGGCGACTCGCTGCTGGCCTACGTCGGCCAGCGGGCCGCCTACCTGCTCTTCGACCCCGAGGTGCGGGCCGCCGACGAGTCGTCCTGGACCCGCGAGTACCGGTTGGTGGACGCCGGCGGGTTCCCGCACATCACCCGGCTGGGACAGCAGCTGGCCGAGGTGACGCACGACCAGATCTACCACGCCCGGGTCGAGGCGCTGATCACCGCGATCTCGCAGCGGGCCGAGGCGGTCCGCGGGTCCTGACCCCGACGGGCGGGCGGCACCCGGGGTGCCGTCGGGCGGCGCAACACTGTTGACAACACCGCTGCGCCAGCGGTTCACTCCCCTGCAACTCGGAAAACGCGACGGGCGGCACGCCGTCGCACGAGCCTCTCCGTCCTGCCCCGCGCCGGGAAACCCCGGCAGCGCCGGGAGCACCCCACCGCTCCCGGCGCACCGCGCCGCAGGGAAGCCCTCACCACGAGACGAGGCACCACATGCACCGCGAACCCACCCGCTCCCCCGCCGGCGGACACCGGGCCGGCCTGCCCGAACCGCTGCGCGCCGTCCTGGCCACCTACGGCGAGGCCCGCCGACGCGCGATGCCCGTCGCCGAGGTCGCCGGCGAACGCGCCGAGCGGGCCGAGCGGGCCCTCAGCCGTCGCCACCTGCTCGGCGCCGCAGGCGCCCTGGCCGCCGCGGCCACCGTGCCGGCCGGGCTGATCGCCCCGACCCGGGCCGCCGCCTCGACGCCCGCGGCCGCACCCCGGGTGGTGATCGTCGGCGCCGGACTGGCCGGGCTGCGCTGCGCCCACCAGCTGTGGAACCGGAACAAGCCGGTCGCCGCGACGGTCTACGAGGCCGACACCAGCCATCTCGGCGGCCGCTGCTGGTCGCTGCGCGGCTTCTTCGCGGGCGGCCAGGTCAGCGAACACGGCGGCTCGTTCATCAGCTCCACCGACACCGCGGTGCTCAGCCTGGCAAACAGCCTGGGCCTGCAACGGGAGTACGCGGGCGGCGGCGCGCTCGACTCCGGCGCCTACACCTCCTGGATCAACGGCGCGCTGTACGGCGGCGCCCAGCAGCAGAGCGACTGGGCCGCCGAGGCCTACACCGCCTTCAACGCCTCCTACCAGGCCATCGGCACCCCCCGCTACAACAGCTTCACCACCGAGGCCCACCGCCTCGACCAACTCTCCTGCCTGGACTACCTCGCCGAGATCGGCCTCCCGGCGACCTCCTCGCTCGGCCAGCTGATCCAGTCGATCCAGCTCCAGTCCGGCGGCGAACCCGCGCAGTCCTCCGCGCTGAACATGATCAGCTTCCTCGGCGCCTCCACCACCTTCGACGGGGGCGGCGGCTTCGACGAGAAGTACCACCTGACCGGCGGCAACGACCAGCTGGTCAGCGGGATGATCGGCCAACTCCCGGCCGGGGCCGTCCAGCAGGGCTACGAGCTGATCGCCGTCTGCCGCAACGGCGACGGCAGCTACACCTGCACCTTCAACCACGGCGGCAGCACGGTCTCGGTCCCCGCCGACCACCTGGTGCTGGCCCTGCCGTTCAGCACCCTGCGCAACGTCGACCTCTCGCGCGCCAACCTGTCCGCGCTCAAGACGACCGCGATCACCCAGCAGGGCATGGGCCAGAACGCCAAGCTGGTCACCCAGTTGACCAGAAAGACCTGGCCCGCGCTCGGCTACAACGGCATCACCAACACCGGACCGGCCGGCTACCAGACCGCCTGGGACGGCTCGGTCAATCTCGGGGCGAAGGGCGCCCCCGCGCTGCTGGTCAACTTCCCCGGCGGCAACGGCGCCCGCGACACGCTCACCGGCGCCGCGCACGGCCCGGCGCCGACCACCGACGTCCACGGGTTCCTCAGCCAGATCGAGCTGATCTACCCCGGCACCACCGCGGCCTGGAACGGCAAGGCGTACGAGGACCACTGGTCGCTGGACCCGTGGCACCTGGGGGCGTACCACTACTACAAGACCGGCCAGTACACCTCGTTCGCCGGTTACGAGGCGGTCCAGGAGGGGCAGATCCACTTCGCCGGCGAACACACCGACGTCGACAACGCCACGCTGAACGCGGCGCTGGCCTCCGGGGTCCGGGTGGCGGGCGAGATCACCGCGCAGATCTGAACCGGTCACGCTGACAGGCGGTCGGGCCGATTCCATACACTTCCGACCGCCCCACCGGCGGCGATCCGTGAATGAATGCAGCAACGGACAGCAGCAGTCTCACGAACAGTCTCACGAAGGACTAAGGGCACATGAGCACCGTCAACGGCGGCATCTCGTTCTGGTACGCGCAGACCGGCCTCCCGGCGCCGCGTGCGCCGCTGCCCGGTGACGCGAGCGCCGACGTGTGCATCGTCGGTGGCGGCTACACCGGCCTGTGGACGGCGTACTACCTCAAGAAGGCGCTGCCCTCGCTGCGGATCACCGTGCTGGAGCAGAAGTTCTGCGGCTACGGCGCCTCCGGGCGCAACGGCGGCTGGCTCTACAACGGCATCGCCGGCCGCGACAGCTACGCCCGCCGGCACGGCCACCGGGCCGCGACGGCACTCCAGGAGGCGATGAACCACACGGTGGACGAGGTGGTCCAGGTCGCCGCCGCCGAGGGCATCGACGCCGACATCCACCGCGGCGGCGTCCTGGAGGTCGCCTACACCCCCGCCCAACTCGCCCGCCTGAAGGCCTTCCACGAGGCGGAGGTCGGCTTCGGCGAGAAGGACAGGCTGCTGCTGGACGCCGAGGAGTCGGCCGCCCGGATCCGGGTGGCCGGCACCCTGGGCGGCGCCTGGACCCCGCACGGCGCGCGGATCCACCCGGTCAAGCTGCTGGAGGGCCTGGCCCGGACCGTCGAGCGCCTGGGCGTCGTCGTGCACGAGTCGACGACCGTGACGGAGATCGCGCCGCACCGCGCGGTCACGGCGCACGGCACCGTCAGCGCCACGTACGTGCTGCGCTGCACGGAGGGATTCACCGCCTCGCTCAAGGGCCAGAAGCGGACCTGGCTGCCGATGAACTCCTCCATGATCGCCACCGAGCCGCTCCCCCAGCACGTCTGGGACAGCATCGGCTGGGAGGGCCGCGAGACCCTCGGCGACATGGCGCACGCCTACATGTACGCCCAGCGCACCGCCGACGACCGGATCGCGCTCGGCGGGCGCGGCATCCCCTACCGCTTCGGCTCGCGCACCGACAACGACGGCCGCACCCAGGACGCCACCATCGAGGCGCTGCGCGAGATCCTGGTCCGCTTCTTCCCCGCCACCGCCGGCGCGGCGATCGAACACGCCTGGTCGGGCGTCCTCGGCGTGCCGCGCGACTGGTGCGCCGCCGTGGAACTGAACCACAGCACGGGCATCGGCTGGGCCGGCGGCTACGTCGGCAGCGGCGTCGCCACCGCGAACCTGGCCGCCCGCACCCTGCGCGACCTCGTCCAGCTCGACTCCGGCGAGGGCACGGCCACCGAACTCACCACCCTGCCCTGGGTCAGCCACCCCGTCCGCCGCTGGGAACCCGAACCCTTCCGCTGGCTCGGCGTCCACACCCTCTACGCCGTCTACCGCGGCGCGGACCGCCGCGAGCTGACCGGCCGCAGCGCGGGCACGGACTGGGCCGCCCGCCTCGCCGACCGCATCTCGGGCCGCTAGGCCGACACGGCCTGGGCGCGGGCGACGGTGATGATCTCGCGGCTCGCGGCGGTGACGGGTCCGTGGTGCCAGTCGCCGTACCGCGCCTCGATGGCGAAGCCCGCGTCGGCGAGGAGGGCGTCGAGCGCCGCGACGTCGAGGAAGCGCAGGCGTTCGCGATCGACGCGCAGGACGGTGCCGTCGGGCTCGGCCAACGTCCCGTGGAAGGTGACCACGCCGTCGCGGACGGACTCGACCTCGTGCCAGACGCGCAGGGCACGGCCGAGGGCCTCGATGTCGGCCGCGTTCGAGGGGTTCCACTGCTCCCAGGCCCGCGCCTGCGGATGACGGGTCTCGAACGCGAAGCGGCCGCCCGGGCGCAGCGCCGCGTGGATCGCCGCCAGTGAGGCGCGCAGCTCGTGGTCGGTGACGAGGAACTGGAAGGCGTGCCCGGTCATCGTCGCCAGCGCGAAGCCAGCGCCGGCCGGCGCGTCCGCCGCCCGGCCCTCGACCCACTCGACGTCACCCCGGCGCCGGGCCCGGTCGAGCGCGGCGACGTCCGGGTCCAGCCCGACGAGCCGGCCGGCATGGCCGTGCTCACGCGCCCAGTGCAGCATGGCGCCCGTGCCGCAGCCGACGTCCAGGACCGACTCCGCGCGCGTCAGCAGGTCGTCATAGAAGCGGTCCCCGGCGTACCCGTCCGGGTCCCAGGGATTGAGCACGTCGTACAGCGCGGCGGCGTCGGCATCGGAAATCATGGCGACAGTGTCCGCTCGCCCCTTCCGGCGAACAACCGGTTTTCCCGCGGCGCTCCGAACGGCAGCAGGCCCGGTGCACGAATGCACCGGGCCTGCTGTTACTACTGAGTAGCGGGGACAGGATTTGAACCTGCGACCTCTGGGTTATGAGCCCAGCGAGCTACCGAGCTGCTCCACCCCGCGTCGGTGAACACGACTCTACGGCACCGGCTGCTCAGCGCGAAATCGATATCGCATGCCACTCGTCGTCGAGGATGCTGAACACCTCCGAGTCCCGCCAGCCGTCGCGGATCAGCAGGGCCTCGCGGTGGCGGCCCTCCCAGGTCATGCCGAGTTTGCCGAGTACTCGGGCGGAGGCGGGGTTGCGGGGGTCGCAGGTGGCGTGGATCCGGTGGAGGCCGAGATCGCCGAAACCACGGGCGAGCAGCTCGTGGCCGATCGCCGTCGCCACGCCCCGGCCCCACAGCCGGGGGTGGACGAGGTAGCTGATCTCGCCCTGCCGGTGGGTCCGGTTGCGGATGTGCAACTCGCCGAAGCCGACCGCCTCGTCGCCGATGCGCGCCAGGTAGGCGAAGCGCTGCTGGGGTTCCTCGGACCACGCCTGGACGGCAGCCGCCACATGGGCGCGGGTCTCCGCCTCGGTGTTCGGCCCCCAGGGCTGGTAGCGGCAGACCTCGGGCAGGCGCGCCCAGGCGTGAACGGCTTGCCAGTCCGCGAGTTCGACCTTGCTCAGTGTCACCACGGAGCGATCCTGCCCGCGCGGTCCGCGGCCCACACGCCGAGCGCGTGGGCCGCGGACCGGTTGCTAGTGCCGCGTCAGGCACTAGACGACTGATTCATCCGGGCCCCCATCTGATCGCCGGTTCACGAAATCGCACTGGCGTACCAGCCCGTGCTATTTTTGTGAGCAATCGTTCAACTACGGAGGCAGGGATGGGGCGCAGACAGCTCTGGGACCAGGACGAGGTGCTGGCCTCGGCCATGCGGCTCTTCCGCCACCGGGGGTACCTCGGCGCCTCACTGCGGGACATCGAGGAGGCCACCGGACTGCACCCGGGGAGCCTCTACCGGACCTTCCGGAACAAGGACGGCCTATTCCACGCCGCCCTGGACGCCTACAACGAGCGGGTGGTGCAGGGCCGGGTCCGGGTCCACCTGCTGGAGCCTGCGGACCCTCTGGCCGGCATCCGCTCGTTCTTCACCTCGGCGATCGAGACCGGCGCCGAGCCCGACCCGGGCTGCCTGCTCACCAACACCGCCGTCGAGTCCTTCACCCTCCCCGAGACCGCCGCCGGCGTGCACCACGGCCTGGCAGCGATCGAAGGCGGCTTCGCCGACGCGCTGACCCGCGCCCGGCACCGCGGCGACACACCGCCGGACCTCGACGTCGCGACCACGGCCGCCCATCTGCTCGCGCTCTACCAGGGCCTGCTGGTGCTCGTCCGGGCCGGCCTGCCCCGCACCACATTGCACAGCGTCACCGACGGCGCGATGGCGTCGATCGGCTCCCTGAGGACCGTACGAAAGCAGGACGACCATGAGTGACACCCAGCGGCTCTGGAACGACTACGCCGCCTGCTGGTCGGCCGACCCCGCCGACCGGCTCGCCGCCCTCGGCGCGGTCGCGGTGGACGAGGTCGCCTACCGCGACCCCGGGACCGAGGTCGCCGGCCTGACCGAACTCGCCGCCTACATGGCCGGCTTCGCCGGAGCCTTCCCCGGCCACCGGTTCCGCATCGACGAGGTGCTGGAGCACCACGACCGCTCCCTCGCCCGCTGGACACAGCTCGGCGGGCAGGGCGAGACCGCGTCGACCGGCATCAGCACCGCCCGCCACCACGAGGACGGGCGCCTCGCCGACATCACCGGCTTCTTCCTCCCCGCATAACCGACCGCAGGAGCCGGACACCGGTGGCCGCCGGCTCGTGGTCGGACGCGCGGGCCCTGGTGGTTCAGGTCGGCGAGCAGCGTCCGGCCCGGCCACTGTCGGGCAGTGTCCCGCCCGCCGCGAGGGTGTCCAGCTCGGCCGTCACAAGCCGAGCCCGGACACCCTCGTGCTGTCTCCGCAGCTATCCCTTGGAATCAATCATCTAGTTGTGCCCATAGAGGCGGCCGGCGAAGCGGCGGGCGAAGCCGTCGCCGGTGTTGGCGGTGACGGTGTAGTCGTAGCGGCCCGCGCTGGTGGCGTGCAGGGTGGCGTTGGCGGAGCCTCCGGCTGCCACGGTCAGCTGGGTGGCGGTGCCGCCGGAGGCGAGGTAGGCGGTGTTCGGGTTGATGGTGAAGACGGCCGGGACGGTGCCGGCGTTGGTCACCGTGAGGGTGAGGGTCGCGCCGTCCAGCTGGTCGACGGCGTACGCCTCGGGGTGCGCCTTGCTGCTGTTGGACCAGGTCAGCACGTTGCCCTGGAAGCCGCGCAGGTAGCCGTCGGGGCCGTGCAGGTCGATGTCGTAGAGGCCGGCGCCGTAGGTCTTGGCGGAGAAGTAGTCGGAGATCGACCCGCCGGCCGCGCAGGTGTACGGCCACGCCGCGTACGTCCGGTCGTTGACGGTGTAGGCGGTGAACGCGGCGCCCAGGCCCGCGGAGACCGTCTTGAACCAGATCCGGCCGGTCGAGGTGTCGGTCCAGGAGGTGGTGTTGAAGACGTAGTCGACCGCCTGCGCCGGGCGGTCGCCGGGCTCCTGGGCCGGCAGCGCGCCGGCCGCGGGGACCTTCGGCGCGGGCAGCGACTTCTCGTTGTTCGCGGCGGTGACCAGGGCGGCCGTGTTCGGCAGGCCGGTGGGGAAGGCGACCGGGCTCACGCCGAAGTTGAAGGCGCTGGTGAGGTCACCGGCGACCTGGCGGCGCCAGGCCGAGATGTTGCCGCACTCGACCCCGGTGACCAGCTCGGCGAACTGCAGCGGCGAGGTGTGGTCGAAGGTCTGCGAGCAGACCCGGCCGCCGGTGCTCCAGGGCGAGATGACGGTCATCGGGACACGCGGGCCCATGCCGATCGGCGCGCCGCTGATGAACTCGTCCGCCGTGCCGGAGGGCGCGGTGGGCGGCGGGACGTGGTCGAAGAAGCCGTCGTTCTCGTCGAAGTTGTAGAAGACGACGGTGGAGTCCCAGGTGGCCTGGTTACTCGCGATCGCCGCCAGCACGCCGCTGACGAAGTCGGCGCCGTCGGCCGGGCGGGAGGCCGGGTGCTCGCTCAGCGCGGTCGGGGCCACCACCCAGGAGACGGTGGGGAAGGTGCCGGCGGCGATGTCCGCGGCGATCGCCGACTTGACGGAGCCGACCCGGGCCATGCCGTTGGTGTAGAGCGGGGAGGAGACCGAGGCGCTCTTGAACTGGGTGAACCAGGCCAACGGGTTGTCGTCGAAGTTGTCGGCCTGCTGGTAAACGCGCCAGGAGACGCCGGCGTCCTGGAGCATCTCCGGGTAGGTGGCCCAGGAGTAGCCGTGCTCGCTGTTGTCGGTGACCGGGCCGCCGGCGGTGCCGTTGGGGTCGATCATGCCGGTCCACTGGTAGAGCCGGTTCGGGTTGGTCGGGCCCTGGACGGAGCAGAAGTACTGGTCGCAGATGGTGAACGCGTCGGCGAGGCCGTAGTGGAACGGGATGTCGGCGCGGTTGTAGTAGCCCATGGTGAACCCGGTCTTCTCCGGGATCCAGTTGTTGTACAGGCCGCCGTTCCACGCGCCGTGGGTGCCGGACCAGCCGTGGTCCAGGTCGCCGACCTGCTGGGCGTCGGTGGTGGCGGTGTTCAGGTGCCAGGGCTGCAGGATGGTGCCGCCGGTGGCGCTGCCCTTGGTGGACTGGTTCCACACGGTCGAGTTCTTGGGGAAGCGCAGCAGCGAGGTGTCGCTGAAGCCGCGCACGCCCTGGAGGGTGCCGTAGTAGTGGTCGAACGAGCGGTTCTCCTGCATCAGGATCACGACGTGCTTGACCGAGGAGAGCGCGCCGCTGCCGGTGCTCGCTGCCATCGCGCGACGGACCGAACCGGGCAGCACACCGAGCGCGCTGCCGGCGCCGAGGGCGGCGGCCGAGCCGAGCAGTGTACGGCGGGAGATCGGAGACATGCAGGGACCTTTCGTCAGGGACGCGCGGGGGCGGGAGACGCGCGGCACTCGTGGGTCACGACTACCGAGAAGGGTGCGGCAACCCCCAGCAACTTGTCTGGACAAGTTCGCTGTACGGCACATGACGCACAGACAACGAAACGGCGAGCGGCCGTATGCTGCTCGCTGTCCCCCTCACCCCCTCGGAGCCCCTGCCTTGCTCACCCTGGACCTGCACCCGATCTTCCGGAACAACCGCGACATCGAACTCGCCCTGCGGGAAGCGCTGTTCAAGGCGCTGCGGACCGGCGAGCCGGTCGTCGAGATCATTCCGGGCAAGGGGACCGGCCAGCTGAAGAAGCGGGTCCTCGCCTTCCTCGGGCAGCGCCACATCAGGAAGCTGTACGACCGAGTCGAGGCTGATCAGAGCAACACCGGCCGGATCCTGGTGCACCTCAAACAGCCGTAGGCGTCAGCCGGTCACCCGCCGCAGCCAGGCCAGCGCCTGCTCGGACGAGTTGAGCACCGAGATGTGTCCGTCGTCGGGGCGCGCCCACAGCTCGGCCGCCGGGCCGCAGTTCCGGGCCAGCCAGGCGCCGTGCCCGCTGGGCACGACCCGGTCCCGGTCGCCGTGCAGGACGAGCGTCGGCGTCGTCACCCGCGCGGGGTCGAAGCCCCAGGGCGCGACATAGGCGAGGTCGTCGTCCACCATCCCGCCGATGCCGCCGCGCAGCGCCTCCCCGGCGACCGTGGCGAGCCAGCGCCACGCCGCGCCGAGGGCGGCGTGATCCGCCGGCGTGAAGATCTCCGGGTCGAACTCGCTTGCCGCCAGCAGCTTCTCCAGCGCCTCCCGCCCCCGGACGGCGGCCCGCAGCTCCGCCGCACCGGCGGGGGCCATGCCGGCGAACCAGTCCAGCCCCGGCGCGTCGAACGGCGCGAGCCCGGCCGCGCAGACCACGGCCTGGACGCGCTCGGGCAGCAGCGCGGCGCAGGCCAGCGCGTGCGGACCGCCGCCCGAGGAGCCCATCACCGCGAACCGGTCCACGCCCAGCGCGTCGGCGACCGCCGCGACGTCCGCCGCCGCCGACCCGACGTCCCGGCCCGGGTGCGGGGTCGAGCCGCCGTAGCCGGGCCGGTCGTAGGAGATCCAGCGGATGCCGTGCCGCGCGGATGCCGCGAACAGCGGCTCGGGCGGCGTGCCCACGTTCGGCGTGCCGTGGTGCCAGACCACGGCGAGGCCGGACTCACTGCCCTCGGGGCATGCTTCGTACGCGCGCAGCGTGCGGCCGTCGCGCAGCTCGACGTCGGTCTCCGTCAGCGTCACCCTCACTGTCACCATGCGCCGAGCGTACTGACCGTCACTGACAGTCGCGCGCAGCCGGGGCTCACTGGACGACGCACTGGACGGGGAGGGCCGGAGCGGGCCAGAGTGACCCCAGCCCGCCGAGATCCGGTGGCATCGACGCCCGCCGGAGGCAGCATGACCATCCGTCACCTGGACTGTGCCAGCATGTGCCCGATCGGCGGCCGCCTGCTGCTGGGCAACGGCGGACGGCTGACCGGGCGCCTGGTGGCCCACTGCCTGGTGGTGGAGTCCGCCGACGGCCTGGTCCTGGTGGACACCGGCCTGGGCACCGATGACGTGGCCGACCCGCACCGGCTGGGCCGCTCGTTCCTGGCGGTGGTGCGCCCGCGGCTCTCCCTCGCCTCCACCGCCGTGCACCAACTGCGCGCCCTCGGGTACGACCCGCGGGACGTGCGCCACATCGTGCTGACCCACCTGGACGTCGACCACGCCGGCGGGCTCGCCGACTTCCCGGACGCCCGGGTGCACGTCCTCGCCGACGAGCTGCGGGCCGCCCGGGTCCGCGCGACCCGGGGCGAGCGGGATCGCTACCGCCCGGTGCAGTGGGCGCACGGGCCGCGCTGGGTGGAGCACGAGAGCGGCGGGGAGTCCTGGTTCGGCTTCCAGGCGGTCCGCCCGCTGTCCGGGGTGGACCCGGAGATCCTGCTGGTACCGCTGCCGGGACACACTCGCGGGCACAGCGGCGTCGCGGTCCGGCAGGGCGCGGGCTGGCTGCTGCACTGCGGTGACGCCTACTTCTCACACACCGAGATCGAGCCCGGCGCCGGGCGCCGCCCGCCCGGCCTCCTCGCCTTCCAGCGCATGGTGGCCCTCGACGACCGGGCGCGGCTGCACAACCAGGAGCGGCTGCGCACGCTGCGCCGCGAGCACGGCGACGAGGTCCGGCTGCTCTGCGCCCACGACCCCGAGGAGTTCGAGCGCGCGGACCGTCTCCAGCGGAGCACGGTCCGGTAGACCGACGGCGCACGCGCGCACGCGCGCGTGGGGAGAGCGGGGAGGGCGGCCGGGATCGGGGGCGGTGGCGATCCGACCCCGGCCGCGGCGCGGCCGGTGCACAGGCCGGCCCGCCTGGCAGCCCCGCTCTTGGGGGGTGGAGGGCTGCCGTGACCGGGAACTCTAGACCCGCGCGGGCAGCGTGAACAGGCCTATGACCAGCGGTTTTTCCGGACACGGACATGCCAGGCAGGCGGCCGTCCGGCAGGCGCTCAGGACGTCGGGCACAGGCCCCTGGTGTAGTCGAACGTCGCGGCCGCCTGCGAGTACTGCCACTCGGGCGCGAGCAGGCCGGCGTCCAACTGCGCGGCGGCTTGCGGGTCTTCGACGATGTACCCGAAGTCCTGCAGCCAGGCCGGGTAGAGGTTCTTCGAGCCGACGTAGAACGCCGAGCCGTCCACCGAGACCAGCTTGTGGTGCAGCGCGAACGGGTGGCCGTCCGCCCAGGTGCTGCCCGCGGCGGCCCGGAACGAGGCGAGCTGGAGGTTCTGGCACATCGCGGTCTGTGCGCTCGCCGGGTCGCCGGTGAGGGCGGTGAGGCGGTTGCGGAGCGTGTCGCTGACCTCGGAGAGCGACTTCATCTGCGAGTAGCCACCGCTGCCGACCAGGCCGCGGTTGGCCGGATCGCTCACCGTGATACGGACCTTGACCCCGGCGGCGAGCTTGGCCGCGAGGGTGTCGTAGAGCCGGACGTCGTAGCGCGGCAGCGGCGGGCAGGTGCCGTTCACGTCCTGCTGGGAGATCTCGACGTGGCCGGTGGCACTCGCCACCAACGCCCGCAGGGCGTCCTCCTCGGGATTGACCGTCTCGTAGTCGCGGTCGTTGTTGGTGTGGTCGGGCAGGTGCAGCGGGCCGCAGGCGGTGTCGGGCGCGGTGGCCGGGGACGGCTGGTAGGCCGAGGCCGGATCACCTCCGCGGATGCCGATGCCCAGCCCGCCGACGGCGAGCACCGGGACGCCGCCGGTCGCGGCGGCGGGGGCGGGGTTGGCGTCCTGCTCCAGCGTCGGCCGGCACGGCGCGCCGCCGGTGGAGGCGAACCAGGCGGCGGACAGCGGGCCGGTGTTGGCGCAGGTCCAGGTCCACAGCGTGTCGAGGTAGGCGCCGGCGGCGGAGGCGGCCGGGCCGGTCAGGGCGATGTCGACGTCCGACACCGGGTGGGTGGTGTCGATGTAGTCGTCCTTCCAGTTGTTGATGCCGCCGGTGATCACACTCTGCCCGTCGACCACCAGGAGCTTGGAGTGGTTCCAGGAGAAGGAGGTCTTGGCGGTGGTCATCGAGGCGACGTTCAGCGTGATGCTGCCGGCCGCCGCCGGGCCGAGCTTGCCGACCAGGTCGTCGCGGTAGGAGGAGGGCAGGGCGCTGATGTTGTAGAGCGGGGCGGCCCCGACCAGGATCCGGACCGTCAGCCGGTGGCCGGCGGCGGTGGAGGCCTTGAGGCCCGCGACGATGGCGTCCTCGAACTCCCCGTTGGGGAACGGCGCGAGCGAGGAGATGTCCACGGTGCGGGTGGCCGCGGAGATGTTCGCGGTCATCTTCGCGAGCAGCCGGTCGGTGCCCGGGCGCTGGGCGCAGCTCGGGTCGCCCCAGCAGCCGGGTGTCTGGAGCAGCCAGCCGGCCGGGTCGCCGGCCGGGGTGTCCAGGCTGTTGCCGCCGGTGCGCTGCCAGACGGACCCCTCCAGACCCGGCGAGACCTGACGCAGCGTCTGCTCAACGGCGTCCAGGTGCGGTGCGGCCGAAGTCGCAGCCACGGTGGGCGGGGTGGCCGCCAGCGCCGGGGCCGCGGGGAGCGAGGCGAGGACGGCGGTGACCGCCAGGACGTGGCGCAGGGATATCCGGTGGCGAAGCAAGAGCAATTCCTCCATGGGATCGACGAGTCCCCCGCAAATGACCCCTGGAATCTACCTGATAGTAACCTTCTGTTGCGTCAGGAACGCGTCAAGCTACCCGCCTTGACCGAGGAGAGCCGCGAGTCGACTCAGTGGCAGGTGTAGGTAAAGCTCGTGGAGGCCGAACGGGCCTGCGGGGAGAGGACGTCCAGCGTCGCGGTGGCCCGCATCGTGCCGTGGCCGTCGAAGGTCCAGCGCAGGACGACGTCGGTCCGGTGGCTGCCGCGCGCGACCGGCTGGGAGAGCTCGTCGGAGACCGTGCCGTCGCTGCGCTCCCAGCGGTAGCGGACGGTGCCGGCGCCGCCGTCCGTCTCCAGGGTGCCGGTGACGACCGCGGTGCCGTCGCAGGCGGGCCCGGCCGCGTCGCTGCTCACGGCTACCCCGGTCACCCGGACCGCCGGCGTCCAGCGCTGCCAGGCCAGGTAGGCCAGCACCGCCAGCAGGACGACGATCGGCAGCAGCCAGCCGCCGAGCGCCCGACGGCGGCGGCGCGCCACGGGGGCGTCGGCTCCCGGCTGCGCGGGGGCGGTGGCGTCGCCGTGCCAGACGGCGGCGGCGAGCGCCGGGACGGCCACCGCGGCGGCGGGGACACCGGGCCCGAAGCGGCGCAACTCGCCGGGCGCGAGCGGCTCGTGGGCCGGGACGGGGTCGGGGGCCTGAAGAGGGGCCGGGGCCGGGTGGGCGACGGTCGGCTCGACCGGCGGCTCGGCGAGCTCGACCGTCACCGCGTCGACGACGACCGCATCGAGCACGACCGTGGCGTCGGCATCACCGTTCTTGAGCAAGCTGACCCTTGCGGGGGCGACCGGGATGCCCGCGGCCGGGGTCGGCCATGCCGAGCTGTCGAGCAGGGTGGCACTGTCGTCGGCGGTGACCGCGTCCAGCCGGACCGTGCGGTCGAGGTCAGGGGCGGAGTCGGCGGCGGAAACGGCGGTGGTCTCGGGAGCGGAGTCGGCGGCGGGCTCGGACTCGGCGGCGTTCGGGAGCTGCTGAGGGCTGGTCATGAGGGTTCCCTGGGCGAAGGCGGTACGGGTACGGGAGGGCGGCGCGCGCGGATGCGCTCAGCGCGCCGGGTTGCAGAGCATCGCCACGATCCGGGTCGAAGCGGCGGGCTCGGCCGGGGTGGTCTGCGCGCCCCAGTACTGCGCGCCGTCGCCCGAGCCGAACATGTGGACGACCGCCACGGTGCCGCGCTGCGGCAGCGCGACGGACGTGCTGGCGACCACGGTGACCCGGCCGTTGCTGTCGGTGTCGGTCCAGTCCAGGATCAGCTGCCCCTTCCCCGCGCCACTGGTCGCGACCGTCACCGGGACGCTGATCCCGTAGTTGGTGCAGGTCGGCGTTCCCAGCGAGACCCGCAGGATCCGCAGCGCGGGAGCGACCGTCGGCGTCGGCGAGGAAGACGGCGGCGGCGGGGTGGGGGTCGGCGAGGGCGCGGCGAAGGTGGGGGGCGGCGCGATGGTGCCGGGGGCCGTCGTCGGCGTACCGGGGACCGAGGGGTTCCCGGTCGGCGCGGCCGTCTGCGCACCGGGCTTCGGCGCGGCGGACGGCGTGGTCGACGCGGCGGCGGAGGCGGAGGCGGACGGCGTGGGGGTCGGCGAGACAGTGGCCGAGGCCGACGGCGACGCCGCGGCCGACCCGGACGGCGCGGGCGCCGACGCGGTGGCGTCGACCAGCGGCGCCAGACTCGTCGTCAGCTCCGGGGCCGGCCCGGCCACCGCGCTGCGCACGTCCGACGCGTTCTCCCCCGCTATGGCGATCCCGCCGACCCCCGCCGTGAGCAGCACCGCAGCCGCGACGCCGGCCGTCAGTCGGGTACGGCGCCCGGACCGCACCCACGCCTGGCGCGCAGAAGCGCGGACACCGGCACCAGCACCAGCACCAGCACCGGCACCGGCACCGGCACCGGCACCGAGCGTGGTGGTGGCCAGCGCCGTGGTGCCCGCACCCGTCGCGGCCCCCGCCGTCGGGAGCAGCAACGGGAGCAGCGCCACCAGCGCGGCGAGCTTGCGCTGCCCGCGCTCCTCCCAGTCCTCGCCGTAGCCGGCCGCCGCGACCGCCTCCAGCTCGGCCACCAGCTCGGCAGCGCTGGACGGGCGGCCCTGCGGCGTCTTGGCCAGCCCCTTGCGGATCAGCGGCCGCACCGGGTCGGGCGCCAGCTCGTCGGGGATCGGCGCCTCGGTGTGCTGGAGCGCCAGTTCGACCAGCGTGGTCCCGCCGTACGGCTTCGCGCCGGTCAGGCACTCGAAGAAGGTCACGGTGGCCGCGTACACGTCGGCGGCCGGCGAGGCCGGGCGCCCGGCCCACTGCTCGGGCGCCATGTAGGCGGGCGTGCCGGAGATCGTGCCGCTGTCGCCGCTGCGCACCGCGACACCGAAGTCGACCAGCTTGGACGAACCGTCCGCGGCGACCAGCACGTTGGCCGGCTTGTAGTCGCGGTGCACGACCCCGGCGGCGTGCGCGGCGGCCAGGCCGAGCAGCGAGCCCTTGAGCACCACCAGCGCGGCCTCCGGCCCGGTGGCCCCCTCCTGCTGGAGCAGCGTGCGCAGCGCGATGCCGTCCACCAGCTCCATCACGATGGCGGCCCCGAGGGCGCTCTCCACGTACTCGTACAGCTGGGCGACGTACGGCGAGCGCAGGTCGCCCAGCAGGGCGGCCTCCGAGCGGAAGGCCTCGCGGCCCTCGGCCGCCCGGCTGAGGTACTTGATGGCGACGGGGGTGCCGGTCGCCTCGTGCCGGGCCAGCACGACCCGGCCGCTGGCGCCCGAGCCGAGCACCCGCCCGTGGGCGTAGCCGGGCAGCTCCCAGAGCGAGGGTCTGTGGGATGCGTCGTTGCCGTTCATGGCCGTTCGTTCCTTCTGTCTGCCACCCTCGCACTGCCCCCGACCTGCTCGGGTACGACGGTGGTCGCCGATCGCCGACCGCACAGTAGTACGTGCCGCTGCCATCGACGCGCCCGCGCCGCCCCGGAGTTCCGGTCCGCGGGTCACGGTTCGGGTGCTTCGTGCACTACCGCCGCAGCGCCCCCGTCCGCTGCTCCGCTCAGCCCGGCGGGGGCCTAGTCTTCGGCACGGGAACGGACGTCGACGCGGAACGCGCGGTCGACCCAGAGGCGGAGGCCGGGCATGGGCGAGGGGCAGGCGGTGATCCGCCCGATCGGCGCGCCGGGGGACCTGGGCTGGGTGGTGATGGCCCACGGGGAGCAGTACGCGGCCGAGTTCGGCTGGGACGGCAGCTTCGAGGCCCTGGTCGCCTCGATCGTCGCGGACTTCGCCACCGACCGCGAACCGACCCACAAGGGCGGCCCGGTGCGCGACGCCGGGTGGATCGCCGAGCTGGACGGCCGGCGGGTGGGCTGCGTGCTGTGCGTGGGCGTCGACGCGCAGACCGCCAAGCTGCGCCTGCTGCTGGTCGCCCCGGCCGCCCGTGGACACCGGCTCGGCACCCGGCTGGTCGACCAGTGCGTGGAGTTCGCCCGGGACGCCGGCTACCGGCGGATGCAGCTGTGGACCAACCACCCGCTGGTGGCCGCGCGCCGCATCTACCTGACCGCCGGCTTCCGGCTCGTCCAGGAGGAGCCGCACCACAGCTTCGGGGCCGAACTGATCGGCCAGGTCTACGAGCTCGACCTGCCACGCGCCTGACCTCAACGCGTCACTAAGACCCTCGGGTAGCCGCGGGCTTGCGCCGGCGATTGCGCAGGCCCTCGCCGCGGGCGAAGCGGCGGAGCCGGCCGAGCCCGGTGAACCGCTCGCGGTTCGCCACCGAGGCCCGGTCCAGCTCCTCCATCAGGCGCCGGGAGCGGTGGTCGAGGTCCAGCTCGTCCAGGATCCGGTCGATCTCGGCCAGCAGGGAACCGTGCAGCTGCCAGGCCTTGGGGTGCTCCTGGACCCGGCGCAGCAGCAGCTGGGCGACCTTCTCCCGGCTGGCCCAGGCGGCGGCGAGTTCGGACGCCAGCCGGTCCTCGGCCTCCGCCGCGTTACGGCTCACCTGGGTGGACACCAGGACGGCGAAGCTGACCAGCGCCCCGCCCAGGTGGCCCAACAGCTCCTCCAACTCCACCGCCACCTCCGGCGGGAAGAGCTCCTCGCCCTCGTCGCGGCGCTTGGCCAGGTCGGTGAGCGAGCGGGCCAGGACCCGGATGACGACGACGCAGATCTCCAGGGTGTCCAGCCCGGTGCGCAACGTCACCCGGGAGACCAGGCCCTCGGTGATCCTGGGGTTCAGCCGCAGGCTGTCCTCGGCCTGCCGCAGGGCGCCGTCCACGTCCGCGATGGCCTGGTCGAGACGGCGGGCCTCGTGCAGCCGGGCGGCGGCCTGCTCCACCGGGGTGTGGCCGCCCAGCTCCTCGCCGATCCGCACCAGCAGGTGGCGGGCCCGCCGTGCCAGGTCCTCGATGGACTCGCCCGCCGTGTCCACCCAGACCGGCGGCGCGAACAGGAGGTTGAAGAGCAGGCCCACCCCCGCCCCGATCAGTGTCTCCAGCACCCGGTCCCAGGCCTGCGACGCCAACCGGGTGACCCCGAGCACCAGCATCGCGCTGATCGCGACCTCGTTGACGAACTCGTCGACGCGCACGAACCGACCGATCGTCAGCGAGGCCAGGATGATCAGCCCCAGGCTCCACCAGGACAGCCCCACCACGGAGCTGAAGCCCACCGCGATCAGCACCCCGACCACGACGGAGTTCACCCGCCGGATGCTGGTGGTCAGCGTGGAGTACAGCGTCACCTGGACCACGAGCAGCGCGGTGAGCGGCGCCGTCAGCGGCGCGGGCTCGCTGCTCAGGTGCACCGCGACGGCGTAGGCGAGCGTCGCGGCCACCGTCGCGCGCACCGTCTGCACCACGACGGGCTCCTTGAGCCGGCGGCGCAGCGTCTCGACGGGTTCCACGGGAAGAGCAGGCATCCTCCCCTTCTTCCCCCGAAGCCGCCCGCCCACCGCGAACCCCGCATCCCGCACCCGGATGCCCGCCCGGGCGGGGTCACAGCTCCTGCGGTCGGCCCAGGTCCTGGCGGGAGTGCCGGCCGAGTTTGCGCATCGCCCGTGCCACGTGCTGCTCGACGGTGCGCGGTGAGAGGTGCAGGGTCCCGGCGATCTCGCGGTTCGTCAGGCCGGTGCCGGCCAGCTCGGCGACCTCCTGCTCGCGGGGTGAGAGCTGGTCGCCGTAGCCCGGGCGGCCGGGCGCGCGGCGGTCCTCGGAGGGCTGGTGGGCGCGCAGGGTGGCCCGGGCGCGGGCGGCGTCCCAGACCGCGCCGAGGTCCTCCAACCGCTGCGCCGCGCCGGTCAGCTCCGCGGTCGCCGTCCCGTCCGCGACCGGGCCCAGCGCGCAGCGGCCGGCGCCCTCCACCGCCAGGGCCTGCGCGTAGGGCCGCGCCAGCTCCTCGTACGCCGCGGCCGCCTGCCGGAAGAAGCCCGCCGCGGTCTGCGGGTCGCCGGCCGCCTCGGCGAGCACCGCCCGGCAGCAGAGCAGCGCGGCGGAGGCCGACGGCGCGTCACGGCCCTCCAGTCCGGCGGCGAACTCCGCCACGAGCGCCTGCGCGGCGGCCGCCCGGCCGTCGGCGGCCAGCGCCTGGGCGGCCCACGGCGCCAGCTCGGCGCCCCACACCCAGACGCCCTTGCGCCGCAGCCCGGCCCAGGCGCGCTCCGCCTCCTGGGCGGCGGCCGCCACCTCCTGGCGGGCCAGCGCGAGGCGGATCCTGGCACCCGAGGCGGTCGCGGTCAGCGGCACCGCGCCGTCCTCCCCCGCCGGGGAGCCCGCCATCGCCAGCCACTCCTCCACCTGCGCCCACTCGCCCCGGGCCAGCGCGAGCAGGCCGAGCACCACATGGGCGTCCGCGGCGATCACCGGCATCTCGCCGGCGTCGGCGACGAACTCCCTGGCCCGCGCGGCCAGGCCGCTCCACCGGCCGCCCGCCCAGTCCAGCAGCAGGACGGTGCTGCGCCCGGTCTGCTCGGTGTACGCCGCACCGGACCGGACGGCCAGCTCGACCCCCTCGGCCAGCAGCTCGTCGGCGCGCCGGTAGTGGCCCAGCCAGACCGCCGCGTCCGCCGCGTTGCAGAGCCCGCGGGCCACGTGCTGGCGACAGGCCAGCTCCTCGCTGTCGCGCGGCAGTGCGTCCAGCAGCTGCCAGCAGGAGGGGTCGCCGACGTTCATCAGGACGGCCACCCGGTTGACCCGCACCGCCATCCGCACCACCGGGTCGCCGCTGCGCTCGGCGGTGGCCTCGGCCCGCTCGATCCAGGTCAGGTTCTCCTCCCAGGACGCGCCCGGCCAATACGGCATGGCCAGCGCCGACATCGCCCGGGCCGCCAGCACCGGCCGCTCACTCAGCTCCTCCACCGCACGCAGCAGCTCGACCGTGCCCTGGGCGCGGCGGCCCACCTGGTTGCAGAGCAGCAGGCCCAGATCGAGCCGGACCTCGCCGCGCACGGCCGGCGCCAGCTCCTGGTCGTCGACGATCTGGCGCAGCACCGTCACCGTCTGCTCCGACCCCAGCCCGAGCACCGCGCTGCGCGCCAGCAGCGGCGCCAGCCGGGCCCGGGCCTCGCCCGGCAGGCCCGGCGCGGCCAGTGTCTGTTCCAGCAGGGCGGTCGCCGCCTGGTGCTCGCCGACCCGGTCGGCCAGCCGCGCCGCCCGCTCCACCGCGCGCAGCCAGGCGCCGCGCGGGCCGCCGCTGCGCCGGTGGTCGGCCACCGTGGCCCAGGGCACGGGTTGGCGCCGGCTGAGCACCTCCGCCGCGCGGCGGTGCAGCTCCTGGCGGACCGGCCCCGGCAGCTCGCGGTGCACCGCGGCGCCCGCCAGCGGCTCGCGGAAGCCGTAGCGGCCGTCGCCGTCCTCGCTCAGGGCCGCGCCGCGCAGGGCCGCGAGCAGGGCCTCCCGGCCCTCGTCGGCGTCCAGCCCCGCCACCGTGACCAGTTCGGCCGCGCTCACGTGCTCGGCCAGCACGGCCGCCGCCGCCACGACCCGGCGCGGCCGCTCGGCCAGCGCCGCCGTCCGGACGAGCACGGTCTCGGCCAACCGGACGGGCACGCCCACCGCGTCCACGTCCCGGGCCGCGAACCGCTCGCGCCCGCCGCCCGCCATGGCCAGCAGCTCGACCAGGTCGGCGACCACCCGGGCCGTGCCGCCGGAGCGTTCGTGCAACCGGGCGGTGAAATCGGCGGGGCAGCGGGCCTCGCCCAGCGCGGTCACCGCGATCCGGCGCACCTGCGCCGGATCGAGCGGCGCGAGGCGGATCCGCAGCACGGCGACCCCGGCGGGGTACGCGATGCCGCGACCCAGCGGGAGGCCGGGCGCGGCCAGCTCCTCGGGCCGGTAGGTCAGCACGCAGGCGACCGGCGCGGGCCGGCTCTCCAGCAGCTGCCGCAGGGCCGCCAGCGCGGCCGCGTCGGCCCGGTGGACGTCCTCGGCGACCAGCAGGCCCGGCCCGGCGGCGGCGCGCCAGCGCGCCAGCTGCTCGGACAGCGGCGGGTCCGGGTCCCCGGGGTCCGGCGAGGGGCCCACAGGCCCCGAGCCGGCAGCGAGGCCGCCCGCGCCGAAGGCGACGACCAGCCGCGGGACGGCCCGTGCCTGCGGCAGCCCCAGCAGCCGGTCCGCCAGTCGGCTCTTGCCCGTCCCCGCCGTCCCCTCGACGAGAAACACGACCGGCCCGGCTCCCCCGGACGCGTCGCCCGCCGGGGCGAGGCTGCGCGCCAGGCGCTGCTCCCAGGTCGCCTCACTCACCATGGCCGTCCGCTCGCTCCCTCACCGGCTGTTCCGCCACTGACCGTCACCGCCGACCAGCACCCGGGCACGATCCGGGGGTTCTGGTTTCTTTGCGTATCCGTACTTCAGTGTCCCCTGATTGTGCTGATGGGGGGCGGGCGGCGACGGTAGCGGTTGGAGAGGCCATCAGGCTTCCCCGACTGCGAGGGGGATCGGCCCCAGTGGCCCTGCGTGACTGCGGCGAAGCCCGCCGCACCGCGACCCAGCCATCTCCCCACGATGAAGCCGGACCGCCACGGACCGGCGCGCAGGAGTTCCTCTTGACCGCCTCCGCCCCCGCTACCGCCTCGATGACGCCGGTACTGCCCCACCCGCTCGTGCTTCCGCTCCCCGCCGACCGCCCACCGGCCGCCGCGCGGGGTTCGGCGTTGTGCGCGATGACGGCCGTTCCCGAGGCGGTGCCCGCGCTGCGGCACTTCGCCCGCGACCTGGCGCTGCGCTGGCAACTGCCGAGCGACACGGTCGACGCGGTGAGCGTGATCGTCACCGAGCTGGTCGCCAACGTGGTGCTGCACAGCGGCAGCCAGGACGTGGTGCTGCTGGTCACGCTGCAGACCGAGGCACTGACGGTCGAGGTCAGGGACTCCGGCCGCTGGCGTCCGCGCACCACGCCGCGCAGGGCCGCACTGGACGCGGACGCGGTCTGCGGACGCGGTCTGCGCCTGGTGGAGGCGTACGCGAGCCGGGTGGCGGCCCGGCTGACGGGGACGGGCACGCTGATCGCGGCCGAACTCGCCCTGGGCTGAGTCCCTGCCGTTGAGTCCTTGCCGTTGAGTCCTTGCCGTTGAGTCCCTCGGGGTGGCCGGAAGGCGCCGGTGGACATGACAGAAGCATTGCTGCGTCACGCTGTGCACTGACATGATCACACCAGCTGATATCGGGCCTACCCAAGGACTCCCATGCCACTGCGCCGCCTGTTAGCCCTGCCCGCCGCCGCAGCCCTGCTCGGATCCGCCCTCTCGCTAGCAGCCGCCCCCACCGCCTCGGCGACCCGCACCGGGGCAGCGCCCACCATCTCCTCCCCGCGGCCTCCCTCTCCATCCGGACGTCGGCCCGCCTGCGGCACACGGCCGACGCCGGCGACCCGGTGCTGGCGGCACCGATCGCCACCAGCGCCTGTGTCACCCAGCTGAAGCGCGCCTGCTACTCCCCGCTGCAGTACCGCTCCGCCTACAACCTCAACCCGCTCTACGCTGAGGGAATCACCGGCAAGGGCCGGACCATCGTCATCGTCGACTCCTTCGGCTCGCCGACCATCCAGCACGACCTGGACGTCTACTCCACCCAGTGGGGACTGCCCAAGAGCCAGGTCCAGGTGGTGAAGTGGGGTCAGGTCCCGGCCTTCGACCCCACCAACGCGGACATGGACGGCTGGGCCGGTGAGACCACCCTGGACGTGGAGGCCGCCCACGCGGTCGCGCCCGGCGCGAACATCGTGCTGCTGGAGACCGGCGTCTCGGAGACCGAGGGGCCGGTCGGCATCCCCGAGATGATGAGCGGCATCAACCACCTGGTGAACGCGGGTCAGGCCGACGTCGTCTCGATGAGCTGGGCCACCAGCGAGGCCGAGTTCCCGGGCTTCGATGTGGGCGACTACACCAGCCTCACCACGCTGCGCTACGCGTTCACCAACGCGGCCCAGCACGGGGTGACCCTGACCGCCAGCTCCGGCGACGGCGGCGGCGACTCGACGAAGCTGGACGCCGCCTGGCCGGCCGGCGACCCGCTGGTCACGGCCGTCGGCGGCACCGAACTGCAGCTGAACGACCAGGGCGTGCGCACCGCGCCGGACGCCGCGTGGTCGGGCAGCGGCGGCGAGCAGTCCCAGGTCTTCGCCCGGCCGGGCTACCAGGACCCGGTCCGCCAGGCCGTCGGCGACCACCGCGGCACCCCGGACGTCAGCATGGCGGGCTCGCCCAACGGCGCGCTCTGGCTGTACTCCAGCTTCGACCCCGCCAACACCGGCTGGACCGCCGACGGCGCGGGCACCAGCGAGTCCTCGCCGCTCTTCGCCGCCGTGGTCGCGCTGGCCGACCAGGCCGCCGGGCACCGGCTCGGCGTGATCGACAACGACCTCTACCGGCTGTACGCCCAGCACTCCGCCGGACTCGTGGACGTGACCACCGGCTCGACCGGCACCAGCGGCTACACCGCCGGCCCGGGCTACGACCAGACGACGGGCGTCGGCACGGTGGACGCCACCAAGCTCGTCCACGCCCTGGCCCACCGGAACTGACGACCGCTCGGGCCGGTGCCACGGGCGCGGCCCGTCGGGGATCCCGGCGGCCGCGCCCGTGGCACCGGCCGGAGACATCGTCACAGGCCCAGCAGCCGAACCCGTACCAGACCCCGCAGCCCCACCCGCAGGACGCGGCGCCCGCCGGAGCCCAGGAGCGCTGACGCCGGCGCGCCGCCCGTCCGACCCACCTGTACCACTCGTGCCGCTGGTGCCGCCGGTTCCCCAGGACCCGCCGGTGCCAGCGGTAGCCTGCTGAACGGTCCCCGGGAACGACGAGCAAAGGACACGACAATGGTGCACTCACGGGCCGGCGAGCCGGCAGGACCGAGCGATCTGGTCGACGTCGCCAGGCTGGTGACGGCCTATTACACCCTGCACCCCGACCCGGCCGAGCCCGGCCAGCGGGTCGCCTTCGGCACCTCGGGCCACCGGGGCTCCGCCCTGGACCACGCCTTCAACGAGGACCACATCGCCGCGACGACCCAGGCGATCTGCGACTACCGCTCGGCCCAGGGCACCGACGGCCCGCTCTTCCTCGGGGTGGACACGCACGCGCTGTCGGAACCCGCGCGGGCCACGGCACTTGAGGTGCTGGCCGGCAACGGCGTCACCGTGCTGATCGACAGCGCGGACGGCTACACCCCGACCCCCGCGGTCTCGCACGCGATCCTCACCCACAACCGCGAGAACCCGCACGGCGCGGCGGACGGCATCGTGGTCACCCCGTCGCACAACCCGCCGGCGGACGGCGGCTTCAAGTACAACCCGCCGCACGGCGGCCCGGCCGGCTCCGAGGCCACCGGGTGGATCCAGGACCGCGCCAACGCGCTCATCACCGACGGCCTGGCCGGCGTCCGCCGGGTGCCGTACACCCGGGCGCTGGGCGCCGAGACCACCGGGCGCTACGACTTCCTCGGCCGCTACACCGACGACCTGCCCTCCGTCCTCGACCTGGACGCCGTGCGCGCGGCCGGGGTGCGGATCGGCGCCGACCCGCTGGGCGGCGCCTCGGTCGCCTACTGGGGCCGGATCGCCGAGACCCACCGCCTCGATCTGACAGTGGTCAACCCGCTCACCGATCCCACCTGGCGGTTCATGACCCTGGACTGGGACGGCAAGATCCGGATGGACTGCTCCTCCCCCTACGCGATGGCCTCGCTGATCGGCCGTCGGGACCAGTACACGATCGCCACCGGGAACGACGCCGACGCCGACCGACACGGCATCGTCACCCCCGACGCCGGGCTGATGAACCCCAACCACTACCTGGCCGTGGCGATCGACTACCTCTACCGGCACCGCGGCGACTGGCCGGGCCGCGCGGCCATCGGCAAGACCCTGGTCTCCTCCTCGATGATCGACCGGGTCGCCGCCGACCTCGGACGCGAACTCGTCGAGGTCCCGGTCGGGTTCAAGTGGTTCGTCGAGGGACTGCTCGGCGGGGACGTCGCCTTCGGCGGCGAGGAGTCCGCCGGCGCCTCCTTCCTGCGGCGCGACGGCCGAGTGTGGACGACGGACAAGGACGGCATCCTGCTGGCCCTGCTGGCCGCGGAGATCACCGCGGCCACCGGCCGCACCCCCTCCGAGCACTACACCGACCTCACCGACCGCTTCGGCGCCCCCGCGTACGCCCGGGTGGACGCTCCGGCCGACCGTGAGCAGAAGGCCGTGCTGGCCGCGCTGAGTGCCGACCAGGTCCGCGCCGACGAGCTGGCCGGCGAGCCGATCACCGCCATCCTGACCAAGGCGCCCGGCAACGGCGCCGCCATCGGTGGGTTGAAGGTCTGCACGGAGAACGCCTGGTTCGCCGCCCGGCCGTCCGGCACCGAGGACGTCTACAAGATCTACGCGGAGAGCTTCCAGGGCCCCGACCACCTCGCGCAGGTCCAGGACGAGGCCCGCGCCCTGGTGGGCCAGGTCCTGGCCGGCGGGTCGTAGGCGCCAGGTCGTAGGACCGCCGCGGCCTGCTCAGGCGCAGATCGCGGCCGTCTGCGCGGTGGAGATCACATCCGTCTTGGGGAAGGGCAGTTGCTGCTGCAGGTCCTTGCCGAGGTCGAATACGGTGCCCACCAGCACCAGCTGGCGCACGCCGTCCGCGCTGGTCAGCGAGATGCTGGTGTAGCCGGGGCCGCCGCCGTCCGTCTCCCAGACGGTGACGGACCGGCCCCGGCAGTCCAGCGTCGCCCGCTGCACCCCCAGTGCGTAACCGGGTGAGTCCGGCAGCTGGACCACCGTCTCCAGCTCGCGCTGCTCGGCCGGGGCCAGCAGCTGCCCGCCGAACAGCGCCCGGTCGAAGCGGGCGAGGTCGTCCAGCGTGGAGATCATCGCCCCGGCCGTCCAGTCGTAGGACGGGCTGAAGGTGGTCATGTCCTGCCGGTCGAGATCGTAGCCGTGCAGGTGCGGGCCGTGGATCTGCGGATCGGTGAGCGGCAGCGTGGTGTGGGTCAGACCCAGCGGGACCAGCAGGCGGTCGTGGATCTCCTGCCCCGCGCTGTGGCCGGTGACGGCCTCGATGATCAGCCCGGCGACCAGGTAGTTGGTGTTGGAGTAGTTCCAGGCGGCGCCCGGCGCCGCCAGCGGCGGGTGCGCGACGGCCTGCGCGCCGCGCGCTGCGGACCACTGACCGGGGCCCCGATCGGGGGCCACCGATCGGGCCGGCGAGCAACCGCTTCACGGCGGCCCCCGGGTGCATGCTGGGTGTATGCCCGAAGGTGACTCCGTCTTCCGCACCGCCGCACAGTTGCACGAGGCTCTGGCCGACCGGACGCTGAGCGTCGCCGACCTGCGCGTCCCGGCGCACGCCACCGCCGTCCTGGCCGGCCGGCAGGTTCTGGACGTGACGCCGCGCGGCAAACACCTGCTCACCCGGCTGGAGGGCGACCTGACCCTCCACACCCACCTGCGCATGGACGGCCGCTGGCAGGTCTACCGCACCGGCGACCGGTGGACGGGCGGCCCGGGGCACCAGATCCGGGCCGTGCTCGGCCACGAGGAGCTCACCGCCGTCGGCTACCGCCTCCCGGTGGTCCAACTCCTGCGCACCAGCGACGAGTCCACGGCCGTCGGCCACCTCGGCCCCGACCTGCTCGGCCCGGACTGGGACCCCGACGAGGCCCTGCGCCGACTCCTCGCCGATCCCGCCCGGCCGGTGGCCGAAGCCCTGCTGGACCAGCGCAACCTGGCCGGCATCGGCAACATCTACGCCAACGAGCTGTGCTTCCTGGGCAGGACCACGCCCTGGCAGCCGGTCGGTGAGCTGGCCGGCCTGGAGCTGATGGTCGGCTGGGCCCGCCACCTGCTGCTCGTCAACCGGCTGCGCCCCGGCCACACCACCACCGGCGACCTCCGCTCCGACCCGATCGGCTGCCCGGGGCATGCCGCCCCTGCCAGCCGCTTCCGGGAGCGCAACTGGGTCTACGGCCGTGGCGGCCGCCCCTGCCTGCGCTGCGGCAGCACCGTCCGCGCGGCGCAGCGCGGCGCGGCGCCGCAGCAGCGGGTCACCTACTGGTGCCCGACCTGCCAGCAGGGCCCGACGCCCGGCGGGTGACCGCCTGCCACCCAGGCGGGCGACCGGGCGGGAAACTTCTGTCGGACTGTCAGGAGCGTGTGCCAAAAAGGCTGTTGATACCCGCATCGAGGTCGGTAGCCTGGGCGAAATCTTCGTTTCCGGCACGACAAACTGGGGGGCCAGTGTCACACGTTCGATTGGCAACAGCGGCTGCCGTACTGGCAGCCGGCGTCGCCCTCATCCCCGGACCGGCCCAGGCGACCGGTTCACCGGGTGCGGCCACCAGGGCGGACATCCCGCTCACCAACACGCCGGCCGCAGCCACGGCCGCAGCCACGAACCTCATGACCTTCAGCAGCCCGGCGGCTGCGTCCACCCGCCGGGGCGAGGGCCGGCCCGCGTCGGCCAACCCCACACTCGCCCTCGGACTGAGCGCGCAGGACACCAGCGCGTACGGGCTCACGCTCACCGCTGCCGTCACCAGCGCCGCCGTGCCGCTCACCGCCACGGTCAGCTGGGGCGACGGCACCACCAGCACCGAGAACTTCACCGGTGCCGGGCCGCAGAGCTGGCCGCACAGCTACGCCAAGCTCGGGCAGTACACCATCGCCGTCAGCGTCGCGGACACCGGCGGTGACACGGTGAGCAACTCCGTCCTGATCCTGACGGCGGGTTCGGGCTACACCCCGTACGGGCCGACCCGGCTGCTGGACACCCGCGACGGCACCGGCGCGCCCGCCGCGCGGCTGGGCTCCGACAAGGCGGTCCAGCTGCAGATCGCCGGCAACGGCGCGATCCCGTCGAAGGTGACCGCGGTCGTCCTCAACATCACCGTCACCAACCCGACGAACAGCGGCTTCATCACCGCCTACCCCGACGGCACGGCCCGCCCGACCACCTCGAACGTCAACTTCACGGCCGGCCAGACCGTGCCGAACATGGCGATCGTCCCGGTCGGCGCCGACGGCTACGTCGACCTGTACAACAGCGGCCTGGCCTCGGTCGACCTGATCGCCGACGTCACCGGCTACTTCACCCAGAGCTCGGCCAGCGGCTACACCTCGCTGACGCCCACCCGCATCGTCGACACCCGTGACGGCACCGGCACCGGCTCCGCCGCCCAGGTCCCCGGCCTCGGCGCGATCTCCGCGCAGGTCGCGGGCAACGCCGGCGTGCCCGCCTCGGGCGCCACCGCGGTGGCCCTGAACGTCACCGTCACCAACCCGCGCAGCGACGGCTTCCTGACCGCCTTCCCCGACGGCCAGGCCACGCCCAACGCCTCCAACGTCAACTACCTCGCCGGCCAGACCATCGCCAACTCGGTGGTCGTCCCGATCGGCGCCGACGGCAAGATCGACATCCACAACGGCGGCGGCCTCGGCGCCGACGTCGTCATCGACGTGGTCGGCTACTACAGCCCCGACAGCAAGAGTGCCTACCTGCCGATCAAGCCCACCCGGCTGCTCGACACCCGCGATCCGGCCTGGACGCACGGGCCGCTCCAACCCGGCGGCTACATCTACATGCCGCTGAGCGACACCGAGCCCGACATCACCGGGCTCGCACTCAACACCACCGTCACGAACACCAGGGGCGGCGGCTTCCTGACCGTCTCGCCCGACCCGAACACGCTCAACCAGTACAGCACCGGCACCGCCGGTTGGCCGGCCCGTCCGAACAGCTCGGTGCTCAACTGGCTGCCGGGCCAGACCGTTCCGAACCTGGTCCAGGCCGGCACCGGCGCCAACGGCATCATCGACGTCTGGAACACCGGCTCCGGCAGCACCGACCTGGTGGTCGACGCCTTCGGCTTCTACCAGAACGACTGACCTGACCTGACCCGCATCCGCTGGACCGCCGGGCCCCGGGGTAGACGTGTCGCGTCGCCCCGGGGCCTGACGCTTGCGCGCGCCCGTGGCCACCCCCGTACTGGCGTGCGGATCGGGCAGGATGGCAGCTGACGGACGACGAGGAGGCGCGCGTGGCGGATGAACCGGGGTCGGGGTCCGGATCGGGGAAGTACCGGGGAGTACTGGCGGTACTGGCCGCCGTGCTGGTCCTCTGGCTGGTGACGCGCGGGCACAGCCCGGGCTCGGGGGCGTCCGCGCCGTCGGGATCGGTGTCTGGGTCGCCGTCCGCAACACCGTCGGCGTCGGCCACGTCGTCCAGTGCGGCCTACGACCCGGCGCAGCTCGGCGCGCTGGTGCGCGAGTACGCCGGAAAGGCCGGGATCGACGCGCAGCTGCTGATGGCCATCCTCTACAACGAGTCGTACAAGCCGCACGATCCCGCCTTGGAGCGGGCCTGGCAGCAGCTCAAGCCGGACGCCGCCTTCGGCGTCGCCAACATGCACCGGGCCGCGTTCGACGAGACCAAGCAGGGACGCGACTTCGCCGCACGCGCGTGGGACGAGCTGCCCGACGACCACGCCCTCGCGGTCGAGGCCGCGGCCTGGTACCTGCACGACCTCGCCACCCAGCTCCCCGCGCACCGGTCCGTCCCGTACACCGAGGACGAGCTGCTGGCCCTCGGCTACAACACCGGCCCCGGCAACATGCTGGCCTTCGCGCGCGGCACGGCGCTGGGCTCGGCGGCCCGCTCCTACCTCGACCAGCTGCACGCCAACTGGTCCAAGTCGGCTACCGCCGTCAAGAGTTGACCAATCTGGGGAACCCGTTCCGCGGTACCGGACGCAGCCGGCGCAAAGGACGGTCGTCCACTCCACGAGCAGGGTCGGAGCGATCAACGCGCGGCCTACAGGGCTTGGCCGCCGCGCTGGACCTCCTCGATGTAGGTGAAGAGCAGCGTCATGACGGGCTTGATCAGGTGGACCGGAACGGTTGGGACAATCGTCAACGACTTGTCGGCAAAGTCGTACTGGCCGAGTGTGGCGCCGGTGTCGCCGTCGATGACCGAGACGGTTCCCTGAGGGCCCCGGTGCGACACCGCAAGCTGCAGATCACCCATGATCATGACTCCGATCTCTCGTCTGTCGTCTGTCGTGGACTTGTTCGGCTGTTGATCCGGCAGGGCCTGGGCCTACTGCACAGGAGGCGGCGCGGACGGCCTCGTGCCGAGCGCCGTTGGCGGCTTGGGACGCAGGTGGTTCGTGATCGCCGCGCCGCGCTCATCGGCCGGCACGTCGGCTGCCAGCCCCAGCTGCTCGGCGAGGTCGCCCAGGTGGAGGTCGAGCGTGGCTTCGAGGAGGTCGGCGAACGCGCTCGCGGTGGACCTTCCACGGACGCAACCGGTGATCAGGAGGACGACCGCCACGAGTGCCGCCGGCCACCAGAGGAAGGCGAGGACGGCGTACAGCAAGCCCCAGCCGCAGAGCCGGGCCGCGTCGGAGTAGGCGTCGCGCGCTGCGGTGATGTCGGTGCGCAGTGCGTCGGGAAGGCGCGGCCACAGGCGCGGCCACACGAGGTCGACGTCGTCGATGCCGTTCACCTCGCGGGCCCGGTCCGCTGCCAGCGCGAACCGGTCGCCGATCCAGGTGGGCCGCTCGGGCCTGCGGACCGACACCCGCAGCCGGCTGTGCCGCCGGGCGAGGACGACGCTGTCCGCGTAGTGGGGATCGGTCTGCTGCTCACGGGCGGTCATCGCTTCGCGCACGGCCTCGCGCAACCGGGTCGAGGCGAGCTGCCACCTCCGGTGGCGTCGGCGGATGAGCCAGCGGGCCGCGGGCGTCGTTCCCCGGGAGCTCCAGAACCACTCGAACGATGTGCCGATGCCGCCTGCCGCGAGACCGGCCGCGCTGCTGACCACGAGCAGGCCGACCACACCTATCGCGATCGTGGACAGCGTGTGGCCGGCGGGCTGTCCGGTGGCCGTCTCCCGGTCGATCCAGCCGGAGAGGCGGCCGAAGGCGAGCGCCTGCCCCCAGCCCAGCCGTCGGCCGGCTATCAGGCAGGCCGTCCAGAGCAGGCCGGGCAGCGTGACGGCCATCAGTACGCGGTCGCCGAGCTTGGTTCCGAGCTCGCTCAGGAAGGTGCCCATCAGCTCAGCTGCCCCTGGCAGGCGGGTAGGGCGCGAGCGGTGTGCTTCCGCTCATCACGCAGGTCGGCACGCCGTCCTCGTCCTCGACCAGCTCGACGCGGCCGCAGCGGGCCGCCGGGCAGACCCAGGCTATCTGCGCGTGGGAATACGATCCGCCGGGAAGCCGCGGCACCGGCCCTCGTAGCTCGGACGTCAGCGAGGGCAGTCCGATGGCGTCGCCGATCTGCGCGATCTCGTCCAGCAGTTCCTTGACACGTGCGTCGTCCGGCGGCTGCGGCGCCCGTGTCACCGCGGCGAGCAGTTCATCGAGCGTCGCGCCGCCGCCGACCGTCTCGATCCGCTCACGGATCGTCGGCCAGCGGCTGAGCTCCTGGCAGAGCACCGCGATACGGGTCCGGAGGTGCCGGTTCAGTGAGTCCCCCATTGGTTCCGTGCGCCTGGTCGAACGATTGTCGGCGGTCTTCTCCGCGGTCTTCTCCGCCTTCTCCGCGGATGCTACTTTAGCCGAACTCAAGGCGTAATATGCTTTTCTGACGGTCTGTCATCATCGCAGCTCGGAGGAGCTCCAGTATCGTCCTGGCCGTCCTGGCCTCGGAGGGGCTGAAGGGGAGACCGATGTCGGGATCGGAGTTCGAGGACGATCCGCGCGGCCGTTCCGATGTGCCAGGCGTGATGGTCTCCGTCATGGCCGATTTCTGCGCCCGTCAGCAGGAGGAGTACCTGCGTTCGGGCGATCCCGAGCGCCTGATCAGGGCCGTGCGCTACGGACGCGCGGCGGTCGCCGCCGCAGCCCTCGACAACCCCTATCGGCCCCACGCACTGAGCAACCTCGGCGGCGCACTCGCGTTCCTGCACCAGGTCAACGGCGATCCCGCGCTGCTCGACGAAGCGGTCGGCCTCGAGCGCGAAGCGGTGCGGTTGACGCCTACGTTCGCGCCGGAACGCGCGATGCGGCTGTACAACCTCGGCACCGCGTTGTTCCGCAAGCACCGCAGTACCAGGCAGATCCGCTTCCTGGAGGAGGCGGTGACGCTCCTTCGAGAGGCTGTCGCGATCGCGCCTCCCGCCGATGGCCACCGCTCCTCCTACTTTTCCGACCTAGGCGGCGGGCTGCGCGAGCTCTACCTGGAGACGGGCCGCTCGGCGTACATCGAGGAGTCCGTCCAGGCCCAGCGCCAGGCGATCGCACTGGCACCGGACTGCTGGCAGCGAATCCGCACGACCAACAACCTCGCCGGAGCGCTGGAGAGCCTCTGGATGCGGACCGGCAGGGTCGAGGTGCTCGAGGACTCGGTGGAGCTCCTGCGTACCGTCGTCGCCGAGACCGATCCGCAGGACCCGGCCAGGGCCCAGCGAATCATCAACTTAACGTTGGCTCTGGGCCGCCTCCACGCTCGGACCGATCGTCTCGAGCTGGTCGAGGAAGCGATCCCGCTGGCTCGCGAAGCACTCCGGCTGACACCCAGGCACGACAGCTCGTACCCACGGCAGGCGCAGGACCTCGCCGCACTTCTCGTGACGGCCTTTCAGAACGCCCGACACTTCACCGACTCCCAGGCGATGAGTTCCGGCGACCCGGTCCGGGACGCGGTGAGGCAGCTGATCCGTACCGGCTGGATGCAGGATCCCGCCCTGCTCCGCGAAGCCGAAGCGCTCGCCCGAACAGCGGTCGACGCGACACCGGCGAACGACCCGTCACTCCCGGTGCGCCTCAGCGGTCTCGCCGTCGCGCTGGAGGCGGTCCACGGGATGACCGGGTCCGGGCAGGCCCTGGACGAAGCCCTCCGACTCTTCCGAACGGCCGCCAATCATCCGCTCACCCACATCACCCAGCGGGTGCCGTTGCTCCACCGGATCGCCGGCACCGCCGGCGCGACCGGACGCGCGACGGTCGCGATAGCCGCGGTCCGGGATGTCCTCGAACTCCTGGAGCCACTGGCGCCGCTGGACCTCGACGCGCCGGATCGCGAACACCGGCTCTCCCTGCTCGGCGAACTGCCGGGCATAGCGGCTGCAGCGGCCATGGAAGCAGGCGACCCAGACCTCGCGCTCGACCTCCTGGAGCGCACGCGCGGCATCACGGCCAGGGAGTTCATGGCGCGTCGCAAGGGCTCCGGCACGGCAGCGGACCGCGCGCCGATCGGTCACCGGATCGCCGAGGCGCCGGCCGACGGCACCGTGGTGATCCTGACCGGAAGCACCAGTCGGTGCGATGCCTTGGTGGTCGGCGCCGGACGAGGCGTCTCGGTCGTGCCGCTTCCGCAGGTCACCTACAAGAAGCTGATCTTTCAGGCCAGGCTGTTCCGGATGGCGTGGAGCGCGGTCGCCGACAGGCGTGTCAGCCCCGAAGGACGCGACGCGGCGCACCAGGAGATGGCGGACGTCCTCGGCTGGCTGTGGCAGGCCGTCGCGGAGCCGGTGCTGGCGCATCTCGGACTGACCCGCCCGCACCGACCCGGCCGGCCGTGGTCACACGTCACCTGGTGTCCCGTCGGAGTGTTCGGCCTGCTCCCGGTCCATGCCGCCGGCCGCTACCCGTCGCCCGCCGACCTCTCGCCCGCTCCCGGCCAGACGGTGCTCGACCATGTCGTGTCGTCCTACACCACGACACTCACCGCGCTCTTGCACACCCGCTCGCGCGGACTCGCCGAGCCGGGGCGAGAGATGCGGAGGAGGAAGATACTGATCGTTCCATCGCCCGACACCGCAGTCGGCGCCTTGCCGGGCGCGGAGGACGAGGCGGACGAGCTGACACAGCTGCTGCCATCGGCCGAGGTGCTGCGTCAGCCTGGCCGCGCCGAGGTGCTCCGGGTACTCCCCGACGCACCGATCGTCCACTTCGCCTGCCACGCCGTCACCCATCCGGTCGACCCGAGCCAGAGCCACCTGGAACTCGGCGACGGAGACGAGTCGTCCGTGTCCGTGTCGGAGATCCGCGACCTCGATGTCCGCGGTTCGCTCGCCTACCTGTCCGCCTGCCAGGCGAGCGTAGGCGCGGACCACCTCCTCGACGAGGGAATCCACGTGGCCGGCGCCTTCCAACTGGCCGGCTACCGCCATGTCATAGGCACACTGTGGCCCATCGACGACCGAGTGGCCGGGAAGGTGGCAGCGGCCTTCTACCAGGGTCTGCTCGTTGGCGGAACCGGGCCGATCGACGTCGGCCGCTCCGCGCTCTCCTTGCACCGGGCGACGCGGCGGATGCGGGACTCGTACCCCCGGATGCCCTTCCTGTGGGCGGCGTTCGCCCACTGGGGACCCGAAGACTGAGAGTTGTGATTCTTCACGGCTGTCGAGTGGCCTGGCACCGGTAATGGCAGGTGTGGGCTCGCGCTTGCTTGGTGTGTAGAGCTTCCGCCCCACCGCACCCGCCACCGCGCGGTAGCCCGATCTCGCTCGGGCCCCGTACGGATCTTCGCCCGTTCACCGCTGACGGGGTGACGTGGTGCCGCCGACAGGGTGATATGTACGCGATCCATTTGCTCAACTCGATCACCCTCGAACGTAATTGCTCCTGCATGAAGTGTGCCCGAACCAAATCGGGCAGACGTGCACACCATTCCGTACAGGGAGATTCGATGACCTCTCGACAGTTCCGCCGCGCCGCTGCAACCACCCTCGCCTGCCTGGCAGTCGGCACCGCCATGATGAGCGGCTCGGCCACCGCCGCCCCCCAAGCAGCCGGCCTGCCGCGCATCGGGGTGCTGACCTCCGGCGGCACGGCGCTGGTGAAGGAGGGCGGCCTGAGCACCAACTGGGTCAACGAGAACGACAACGTCATCCAGGTCGTCGTCGCCGGTGACCGGATCGGGGTACTGAAGGCCGACGGTACGGCGCTGGTGAAGGAGGGCGGCCTGAGCACCAACTGGGTCACCGAGAACACCGGCGTCAAGCAGATCGCCCTGTCCGGCGACCGGATCGGGGTCCTGAAGGCCGACGGTACAGCGCTGGTGAAGGAGGGCGGCCTGAGCACCAACTGGGTCACCGAGAACGACAACGTCACGCAGCTGGCCCTCTTCGCCACCCGGATCGGGGTACTGAAGGCCGACGGTACGGCACTGGTGAAGGAGGGCGGCCTGAGCGCCGACTGGGTCACCGAGAACGACAACACCACGCAAATCGCTCTGTCGGGCGACCGGATCGGGGTGCTGAAGGGCAACGGTACGGCGCTGGTGAAGGAGGGCGGCCTGAGCACCAACTGGGTCACCGAGAGCACCGGCGTCAAGCAGATCGCTCTTGCCTTCCAGCGGATCGGGGTGCTCGCGGCGGACGGCACCGCCCTGGTCAAGGACGGTCCACTGGACGCCGGTTGGGTCAACGAGTACTCCAGCGTGACCCAACTCGTCCTGGCCGGGGACCGCATCGGTGTGCGGGTCTCCGACGGTACGGCGTTGGTCAAGGAGGGCGGCCTGAGCACCAACTGGGTCAACGAGTACAGCAACGTGATCCAGCTCGCCCTGACCAACGGCGCCGACTGAGCACCCGTCGCCCCTGGCCGCCCGCACCCGATCACGGGCGCGGGCGGCCGGCCGTAGGGGCGGAGCAACGGGGCCTGCGCACCGGTCGGAAGATCGGTGGGCCGGCCGAGGGGCTTCGGGCATGATCGACCTGTAGACACCTACGCCCACCCAGAGCCCTGAACACCCCCGAGCCGCCCCCCACAGCCAGCCACTCCCCTAGGATCACGCATGACGTTGCGTCATGCACATTGCCAGGAGGAGCCCATGACCGAGGCAGCGCAGTGGATGCGGACGGGAGGCGACGAATCGTCGCTGCCCACCGACCTGCACACCGAACGCCCGCACCCTGCCCGGATGTACGACTACTTCCTGGGTGGCAAGGACAACTTCCCCGCCGACCGGGCGGCGGCCGAGCGGGCGGCGGCGGGGTGGCCCAACGTCCGCAAGGCCACCCTGGAGAACCGGCGGTTCCTGGGGCGGGCGGTGCGGTATCTCGCCGCGGAGGCCGGGGTGCGGCAGTTCCTGGACATCGGCACGGGCATACCCACGGCGAACAACACCCACGAGGTCGCCCAGTCGGTCGCCCCGGACTCCCGGGTGGTGTACGTGGACAACGACCCCATCGTGCTGGCACACGCCCGGGCGCTGCTGGTCAGCACGCCGCAGGGGATGACCAGTTACCTCGACGCCGATCTGCGCGATCCCGAGAAGATCCTCGAGCACCCGGATCTGCGAAGCGTGCTGGACTTCCGGCAGCCGATCGCGCTGATGCTGATCGCCATCCTGCACTTCCTCCCCGACGACCAGGACCCGTACGGCATCGTGCGCCGGCTCGTGAGCAGCCTGCCCTCCGGGAGCTACCTCGCGCTGACCCAGGTCACCGGGGACTTCGACCCGTTCGAGACGGGCCGGCTCGTGCAGAGCTACCGCGAGTCGGGCGTCCAGTTGCAGGCCCGCACCCACGCCGAGGTGGAACGGTTCTTCGACGGGCTGGACATCGTCGAGCCCGGCATCGAGGTCGTCTCGGAGTGGCGCCCGGACGCCGCACAGGTCGAGCGCTTCAGCCGCCGCGAGGTGTCGGTCTACGGCGCGGTCGCCCGGGTTCGGTAGACACGGCCAGAGGCGGTCGGCGTAGCCGTCAGTCCTCGTCGGCGTCGGTTCCGTCGGCAGCGATGTCCAGGGCGCGGGTCAGCCGTTCGAGTCGGGTGCGGAGTTCGACGGCCTCGGCGGGGGCCAGGCCGCTGGCGGCGATGATGTCGAGCGGGATCCGCTCGGCCCGGGCGCGCAGGGCCGTGCCCTCGCCCGTCGGGCGGACGATCACCGAGCGCTCGTCGTGCGGGCTGCGTTCGCGCTGGACGAGTCCGGCGGTGTCCAGGCGCTTGAGCAGCGGGGAGAGGGTGCCGGAGTCCAGGCGCAGCAGCTCGCCCAGCTGCTTCACGGGCATGGCGCCGTGCTCCCAGAGCGCCATCATCGCCAGGTACTGGGGATAGGTGAGGCCGGTGTCGCGCAGCAGCCGCCGGTAGACCCGGTCGAAGGCGCGGGCGGTGGCGTGCAGGGCGAAGCAGACCTGGATGTCGAGCTGGAGCAGGTCCGCGCCGGTGGGCGGCAGAGGCTGTACGGCGGGCTGCGGTGGCTGCGATGTCGTGGGGGCCATAACTCCAGAGTACAACTTGGTTGCGCACAATTTAGTTGTGTGCAACCATCTACTCATGCGGCCGACCGGTCGCGGCGACGACCAAGTGTCGACACTCCGCACTCTGCGAAATGGGATGGTTCCGATGGACGCGCTCTACACCGCTGTTGCCACCGCCAACGGCCGCGAGGGCCGCACGGTGAGCTCGGACGGCCGGCTCGACCTCCAGCTCGCCTTCCCCCAGGCGTTGGGTGGCAACGGTGAGGGCACCAACCCCGAGCAGCTGTTCGCCGCCGGGTACGCGGCCTGCTTCGCCAGCGCGCTGGGCGCGGTCGGCCGGGCGGCGAAGGTGGACACCAAGGACGCCTCGGTCACCGCCGAGGTAGGCATCGGCAAGGACGGCGACGACGGCTTCGGCCTCACCGTCACGCTGCGGGTCGAGCTTCCCGACTCCCTGCAGACCGAGGCCGGTCGCGCGCTGGTCGAGCAGGCGCACGCCTACTGCCCGTACTCCAAGGCCACCCGCGGCAACATCCCGGTCGCGCTCGTCATCGAGTAGCAGCCACACCCCGCTCGGCGGGCGCCCCCACGGTCGTTGACCGTGGGGGCGCCCGCCGTCGTGCCACCTTGGACCAGGTGATCCAGGGCGGGAACGCCGACGGCCCGGTCGTCCCCCCACGTAACTACGGGGGACGACCGGGCCGTCGGCGTCAGGCTGTGGTGGCGCGGATCAGGACAGGCCGGCCTTGACCGAGCAGACCGGCCAGGCGCCGGGGCCCTGAGCGGCCAGGACCTTCTCGGCCACCGAGATCTGCTGCGCCTCGCTGGCGTGCGCGGCCTTGTCGGCGAACGCGGTGCCACCGAACGCGGCCCAGGTCGACTGGGTGAACTGCAGGCCACCGGAGAAGCCGTTGCCGGAGTCGATGCTCCAGTTCCCGGTGCTCTCACACTGGGCCACCTTCTCCCAGGTGGAGGCCGACGCGGCCGAAGCCGTCGTCGCCGTCACGAGACCCGCAACCGGCAGGGCGACGATGACGCCACCCATCAGCGCCATCCGCAGACGGCCACGACGACCGGCCTTCACGGAGTTACCGGCGACAGCGGAAGCGGAGTTCTCGGTACGGAAGGTCATGTACATCCTCTCGACAGACCCCGGGCGGACACACGGAACCAGACCCCGACGAAAGGGCCTCGAAATCCCGCTTGCCTCTCCAACAGACGACCGGCGCGTCCTCGACGCGCCGTGCCGCCCCGGCCACCCATCCACACCCGCACACCCCGGACAGGGGGCCGTACGAGAGACACCGACAGAACACGGTGCGCCGGGGGTGAACCCGAGTAGTGCTCGCTGCACTGAGAACGAAGTTAGGCGCCACCCCCACCCAGCACAAGCAATTCCACAAACCCCCAGCTCAGAACAGCGTTACCGCCGGTAAAGATCTCCCCCGACACCCCCACACCCCGTCAACCCCAAGCACCACCCACCCCCACCCACCCCCCGAAAGTGGCCCACCCCACACCACAAAACCCCACCACCCCCACTCCCCGTCCACCCACCCACCACCCACCGCCACCAACGACCCCACCCCCCAGTGGCCCCCACCACACCACCCCGGATCGATCCGTCAGGGCTTGGGCTCCCAGCCCGGCGGCGGGCCGATCGTGGCGGCCTCGGGGCCGAAGGCGGCGACGTAACTCGGGTGGATCGCGCTCCACTTCGCGCCCGGGCTCCACAACACACCGGCGCCGTCGAGGTGGGCGGCGAGGAGGTCGAGGCACTCGTGCCAGCCGGCGCCGTCGCGGGCGGCCTTGCCGCGCTCGTCGAGGGTGTCCAGCAGGACGAGGGTGCAGCCGCCCGCCCGCGCGGAGACCTCCAGCCGGATCACGTCCGGTCCCCAGCTGAACTCCAGCAGGGACGGCGGCGCGTAGGCGAGTACCTCGCCGTGGAAGTCGGGCCCGCGGCCCTCCGGGTCGGCGAAGATGAGGGTGCCGCCGACCGTCCACTCCCCGGTGATCAGGTGCGGGAACCAGGCGGCCAGGTGCTCGCGCTCGGTGATCGCCCGCCAGACCTTCTCGGGCGGATGGTCGAGGTCGCGGGTGAAGCGCAGGCGCCAGCGCGCGCCGGTCCGCTCCAGCGTGCCGATGTCGTTCGTACTGCTGTCGTTCGTACTGCTGTCGGTCATCTGGGCCTCCGGTGATCGAGGTCGTCCATGGATGCGAGGTGACGTTCGAGCCGGTCCAGGCCGGCGCCCCACGCGGCGCGGTACGGCGCCAGCCAGGCGTCCAGTTCGAGCAGCGGTTCGGGCCGCAACCGGTAGAGCCGGCGCTGCTCCGCGACCCGGACCTCCACCAGCCCCGCCTCGCGCAGCACCCGCAGGTGCTTGGAGACGGACGGCTGGCTGGCCTCCAACTCGGCGGCGAGTTCGCCGACCGAGCGTTCTTCGGCGCGCACCAGGTCGAGTATCCGGCGGCGGCGCGGTTCGGCGAGTACTTCGAAGACCGATGTCACACGATCGAGCATGCCTCTGTAGTTATATGCCTGTCAAGGAATGTAGGACCCGGGAGCCGAACATGCCGCCGGGCCGGCCGCTCCCCTGATCAAGGGGGGCGGCCGGCCCGGCGGTGGGGTGGGGCTCGGTCAGACGGTGAGGACCTGGCCCGGCAGGATCACGTCGGGGTTGCCGCCGATGACCTGGGTGTTCTTGCTGTAGAGCGTGGCGGTGTCGGTGCCGTGCGCGGCGGCGATGCCACTGAGGGTGTCGCCGCTGTGGACGGTGTAGCTTCCGCCGGCCGCGGGGGCCTTGGTGGACGGCGCGGCGGGCTTGGCCGGGGTCGCGGGCTTGGCGGCCTTCGGGCCTGGGCCTGCGCCGGGGCCTGGGTCGGCGCCTGGGTGTCCTGGCTCTTGGTGGTGCCAGTGGTGCCGCTGGTTCCGGTGGTCGCAGCGGCGCTGCCGGTGTCGACGGAGGCGGCGGCGCCACCGGCGGTCAGGCCGGCCTTGACCGAGCAGACCGGCCAGGCACCGGGGCCCTGAGCGGCCAGCACCTTCTCCGCCACCGCGATCTGCTGCGCCTCGGTGGCCTGCGACGCCTGAGCCGCGTACTGGGTGCCACCGAAGGCCGCCCAGGTCGACGGGGTGAACTGCAGACCGCCGGAGAAGCCGTTGCCGGAGTCGATGCTCCAGTTCCCGGTGCTCTCACACTGGGCCACCTTCTCCCACGTGGAGGCCGACGCGGCCGAAGCCGTCGTCGCCGTCACGAGACCCGCAACCGGCAGGGCAACGACGACGCCACCCATCAGCGCCATCCGCAGACGGCCACGACGACCGGCCTTCACGGAGTTACCGGCGACAGCGGAAGCGGAGTTCTCGGTACGGAAGGTCATGTAAATCCTCTCGACAGACCCCGGGCGGACACACGGAACCAGACCCCGACGAAAGGGCCTCGAAATCCCGCATGTCTCTCCAGCAGACGACCGGCCACGCCTTGGACGCTCCGTGCCGCCCCTGGTCACCCACCCACACGAGAAGCACCGGAAGACGGTGCGTGGCGTGGGGTGAGGCGAACCCGAGCAGTGCTCGTTGGCACTGGGAACGAACTTAGAGAACGCCCGCCCCCCGCCACAACCACGCGGACAAACCCGCAGGCCAGAGGCCTGTTACCGGCAGTACTGATCATCGACCGGGCCCGCACGGCCCGTCAGCCGCAAGGCGCCGCCCCGGCCACCCGTGCCCCGAAGTGGCCCACCACACACCGAAATCCCGCGCCGCGGCCACGCTGCGTGGAGCACCGCACCACCCGCCGCGACCGACCACCCCACCTCCCAGTGGCCCCCACCACAGAGCGCCCCCGCAGGCCCCGCGACACGGGGTGCCGGGACGCCGGCACCCCGCGCGGCCCCGCTCAGCTGCGCAGGATGCCGCCGACGATCGAGCCGATCCCGGCGCCCTCGGCACCGGCCGTCGCCGCGTCGCGTGCCAGGTACGGCTCCAAGGCGTGCGCCAGGCCGGACAGCGGCATGCTCTGCAGCCAGATCTGGCCCGGGCCGGTCAGCGCCACCAGGTGGTAGCCGTCGCCGCCGAAGATCTTGTTGGCGATGCCCGGCACCCGCGTGATGGTGAACTGGACCTGCTCGTCGAACATCCCCACGTGCCCGGGGTGGACCAGCATCGTCTGGCCGGGGGCCAGGGTGTACTGGGTGAGCTCGCCGGACAGTTCGATCCAGGCCCGGCCCTGCCCGTGCAGGCGCTGCAGCACGAAGCCCTCGCCGCCCCACAGTCCGCCGCGGAACGACTGCTGCAGGGCGACCGTCGGGCTGATCCCGGGGGTCCCGCAGACCCAGCCGTGCCGGTGCACCAGGACGCCGCGGCCCGGCGCGATGTCCACCGGGACGATGTGCCCGGGCACCTTGGCCGCGAAGGCCACCAGGCCGGTACCGCCCTGCGCCTGGTACTGCGTCAGGAAGATCCCGCCGCCGCCCACCGCGCGCTTGATCGCCCCCATGAACCCGCCACCGCCGGGGCCGCCGGTGTTCGTGGTCTGCGACATCTGCATGTTCGCCGACATCCACGACAGCTCCCCGTGGGCAGAGATCACCGCCTCTCCCGGCGCCAACTCGATCTCCAGCACCGGCATCGTGCTGCCCTTGACCACAGCCTGCATCTCGGTCCCCTCCCCCCTGCGCGCCCCGGGCCGCTCCCGGCCGGGGTCGGGCGGTCCGACACCGCCCCCGGGGCGCACGGTATCGCTGGATTCCGACACCGGCCAGGGTGGGTGCGGATCCGGCCGTCCGGCGGTCAACGGCCCGTCCGCACCGGCGAACCGGGGACCCGGAGGCCACCCGTCCGTACAGTAGTCCGAGGCTGCCGCTATGCTTCCCCCCACCGCGACGCGGTGGCCGGGTGACGAGGGGAAGCACGTGCAGCAGTCAGCGAACGAACGGGACATGACGGGCCTTCAGGCGGATCGTCCGCACCCCGCCCGCATCTACGACTACTGGCTGGGCGGCAAGGACAACTTCCCGCCCGACCGGGTGGCCGCGGAGCACGCGATCAGCGTGTCGGCGGACATTCCGGCGGCGGCCCGCGAGAACCGCGCCTTCCTGCAGCGCGCGGTGCGGATGTGCGCGCAGCAGGGCATCCGCCAGTTCATCGACATCGGCGCCGGCCTGCCCTCGCCGGGCAACGTCCACGAGGCGGCCCAGTCGGTCGCCCCGGACTCCCGCGTGGTCTACGTCGACAACGACCCGATCGTCCTCACCCACGGCCGGGCGCTGCTCGCCGACAACCGGTCGACCACAGTGCTGACCGGGGACGTCCGCGAACTGGACGAGCTGCTCGACCGGCCCGAACTGCGCGCCCTGGTCGACCTCTCGCAGCCGGTCGCCGTGCTGCTCGTCGCGGTCCTGCACTTCGTCACGGACGACGAAGCGCGCGAGGCGGTGGAGAAGGTCAGAAGCCGGGTCGCGCCGGGCAGTTACCTGCTGCTGTCGAACAGTACCCACGAGGGGAACCCGGAGCGCGCCGCGGCGGCCGCGAAGACCTGGGACAAGACGGCCTCCGGCATCCGGCTGCGCGACCGCGCGCACGTCGAGACGTTCTTCGAGGGCTGGGAGCTGCTGGAGCCGGGCGTCACCTTCGTCCCGCTCTGGCGCCCGGAGGGTCCCACCGACCAGAGCACCCGCTGGATGTACGCGGGCGTCGGCCGCAAGGCCTGACCCCACCCGTGGTGCGGGGGTCGCCGGCTTGAAACCCGTCGGAGCGGGCAGGCGACCACCATGCCAGGAAACGCCGCACCCGCGCCGAGCTTTCGGCGTGCCTTCGTCCTCGGCGGCGGCGGATACCTCGGCGCCCACGAAGTCGGCATGCTCAAGGCCCTGCTGGAGGCGGGCATCCGCCCCGATCTGGTGGTGGGCACCTCGGTGGGCGCCATCAACGGCGCGCTGGTCTCCGCCGACCCCACCCCGGCCGCCGTCGACCGCCTCACCGAGGTCTGGACCGGCCTGGCCTCCTCGGCCGTCTTCGCGGGCTCGGTGCTCCAGCGCGCCAGAACCGCCGCCCGCAGTCGCACCTACCTGCACTCCAACACGCAGCTGCGCGCCCTGCTGGAGGCCGACCTGCACGGACGCCGGATCGAGGATCTGGCCGTCCCCTTCCAGTGCGTGGCCGCCGGCATCGAGTCCGCAGCCGAACACTGGTTCACCGAGGGCCCGGTCGTCGACGCGCTGCTGGCCTCCTCGGCCGTCCCCGGGCTGCTGCCCGCCGTCCGGATCGGCGACCGGCACTACCTCGACGGCGGCCTGGTGAACAGCATCCCGGTGGGCCGGGCGGTCACGCTGGGCGCCCGCGAGGTCTACGTCCTCCAGGTGGGCCGGGTCGAGAAGCCGTTGCGACCGGCCCGGCGGCCCTGGGAGGTCCCGCTGGTCGCCTTCGAGATCGCCCGGCGGCACCGGTTCGCGCGCGAGCTGAGCGACCTGCCCGCCGACGTCACGGTCCACGTCCTGCCCACCGGGTCCGCCGACGACGCCGTGCCGGGGCCGATCGGCCAGCTGCGCTACCGGGACGCCGAGCGGGTCACCGAGCGGATCGACCGCGCTTACGCGGCCTCCGCCCGGTACCTGGCCGCGCTGCCCGCGCGGCACGGCTGAGCTCCCCCGCGATGAGCCGCGCGCGCAGCGTCCTGCGCCGGACCGTCACCGTCCCGGCGCTGCTGGCCGCCATTGCGGTGTCGGCCGCGGTGTTCGTCCTGCTGCTGGTCCTCACCCTGCCGGTGTCCCTGCTGCGCCGCGGCCGGCAACGGCCCGTACGGCTGTCCGGCTTCCTGCTGCTCTACCTGGTCACCGACCTGCTCGGACTGCTGGCCGCCACCGGCATCTGGGTGCGCTGCCTGCCGCTGGGCCGGGACGACCCGCGGCGCGACGCGCTGAACCGGACGCTGCTGCGGCGCCTGCTGCGCTTCCTGCACCGCGCCGGCGCACGGATCTTCGGCCTGCGGCTGCTGGTGGACCCGCCCCTGCCGTCCGCGCCGGCGGCCGGCCCCGGGGCCTGCTGGTCCTGGCCCGGCACGCCGGCCCCGGGGACTCCTTCCTGCTGGTCGACGCCCTGCTGACGGAGTGCGGCCGGCACCCCCGGATCGTCCTCAAGGAGCGGCTGCGGCTGGATCCGTGCCTGGACGTCCTGCTCGGCCGGCTGCCCAGCTGCTTCGTCCCGGCCGGGAACGACCAGGAGAGCGGGACGGACGAGAGCGGAACCGACGGGAGCCGGGCCGACGATAGCCGGACCGTCGAGCGGATCGCCGACCTCGCGCGTGGCATGCGCGGCGCCGACGCGCTCGTCCTCTTCCCGGAGGGCGGCAACTTCACCGAGCGGCGCCGGCGCCGGGCGATCCGCTGGCTGCGGCACCACGGCGAACACCGCCGGGCCGCTCACGCGGCGCTGGACCGCTACGTGCTCCCGCCCCGCACCGCGGGCACCCTGGCGGCGCTCGCCGCCGCGCCGGGGGCCGACGTGGTCTTCGTCGCGCACACCGGGCTCGACGGCATCGACTCCCTCGCCACCGCCTGGAACGGGATTCCGCTGCGCCACCGGGTCCACGCGCACTGGTGGCGGGTGCCCGCGGCCGACCTGCCGACGGACGAGGACGCGCGCACGCTCTGGCTGTTGGATCAGTGGGACCGGGTGGACGACTGGGTGCGCCGGCATCGCGAGGCGGGCGAAGCCGATGAAGCCGGAAAGGCCGGGCGGACGCGGCCAACCGGCTGAAGCCCGCGTCCGCCAGGTGTCGACGGCCCGATGCCGGGCAAACGGTGGGCCATGCAGAGTGACACCGGACGCACCGCGTCCTCGACCAGCGCCCGGGACAACGCCGACAACGACACCGAGCCGATCCGCACCCAGGTGCCGGCCAGGCTGGACCGCCTGCCGTGGTCGCGATGGCACTGGCGGATCGTCATCGGCCTGGGCACCGTGTGGATCCTGGACGGCCTGGAAGTCACCATCGTCGGCAACATCGCCGGGCGGCTCTCCGAACAGGGCAGCGGTATCGCGATCACCTCCGCCCAGGTGACCACCTGGGCGGCGGCGCTGTACGTGGCCGGCGCGTGCTGCGGTGCGCTCTTCTTCGGCCGGCTGGCCGACCGGCACGGCCGCAAGAAGCTCTTCATGGTGACGCTGGCCGTCTACCTGGGCGCCACCGCCGTCACCGCCCTCTCCTGGACGGCGTGGTTCTTCCTCCTGTGCCGGTTCGTCACCGGCTTCGGCATCGGCGGCGAGTACGCGGCGATCAACTCGGCGATCGACGAGCTGATCCCGGCCCGGGTCCGCGGCCGGATCGACCTGATCATCAACGGCACCTTCTGGATCGGCGCGGCGGTCGGTTCGCTGGCCTCCGTCGTTCTGCTGAACACCTCGCTCTTCGCCACCGACCTGGGGTGGCGGCTGGCCTTCGCGATCGGGGTCGTGCTGGGTCTGGTGATCCTGCTGGTCCGCCGCCACGTGCCGGAGAGCCCCCGCTGGCTCTTCACCCACGGCCGGGCCCAGGAGGCCGAGGACCTGGTCGCCGACATCGAACGGACGGTCACCGAGCAGACCGGCGAGGCCCTGCCCGAGGCCGAAGGCACCGTGGTGATCCACCCGCGGCGCTCGATCGGCTTCGGCGAGGTCGCGAGCACCGTCTTGCGGACCTACCCCCGGCGGACCGTCCTCGGGCTCTCGCTCTTCGTCGGCCAGGCGTTCCTGTACAACGCGGTGACCTTCGGCTACGCGGTGATCCTGACGACCTTCTTCCAGGTGCCGAACGGCAGCACGGGCTACTACTTCGTGGTGATCGCCGTCGGGAACTTCCTCGGCCCGCTGCTGCTCGGCCGGCTCTTCGACACCGTCGGCCGCAAGACGATGATCGCCGGCACCTACGTGCTGTCCGGGCTGCTGCTGTTCGGCACGGCCGCGCTCTTCCAGCAGGGCGCGCTGAACGCCACCACCATGACGGCCTGCTGGACGGTGGTGCTCTTCTTCGCCTCGGCGGGCGCCAGTTCGGCCTATCTGACGGTCAGTGAAGTGTTCCCGCTGGAGATCCGCGCGCTGTGCATCGCGTTCTTCTACGCGGTTGGCACGGCACTGGGCGGCATCACCGGCCCGCTGCTCTTCAACGGCCTGGTGAGCAGCGGCAAGCCCGCCGACACCACCCTCGCCTTCTGCATCGGGGCCGCCCTGATGGTGGCGGCCGGCCTGGTCGAGGCCGCGATCGGGGTCAGGGCGGAGGGGCGCAGCCTGGAGGACCTCGCCGCGCCGCTCAGCTCGGCCGCCCCGGGCGACGGCTGAGGCCCGCACGGCGGTCGTCGGGTCAGCTGCCGTTCAACGGACCTTGACGCCGATCAGGCAGGTGTCGTCGTCGGTGTCCGCGCTGCTGTACGTCAGCAAGTGGTCGAGCCGGTGGTCCAGTTCGGCCGGATCGTCGGACGGCTCCGGATGCCGGGCGGTGGCGAGCAGGTCGTCGAGCGACTCCTGGAGGGAGCGGTCCCGGCGTTCGATCAGGCCGTCGGTGTACATCATCAGGGTGTCGCCGGCCTTCAGCTGGATCTCGCCCTCCTCGTAGGCGCTCTCGCCGATCGCACCGAGCAGGATGCCGCCGAGGCTGGGCAGTTCACTCGCCCGGCCGTCCCGCAGCAGGATCGGGGGCAGGTGACCGGCTCTGGCCCAGCGCAGCCGGTGGGTCTGCGGCTCGTAGAGCGCGCAGACCGCGGTGGCGGTGACGTTGTCGGTCAGATGGTGCGTCACGGCGTTGAGCCAGCCCAGGAGTTGGGCCGGTCCGGCCCCCGTGGCGGCCAGGCCGCGCAGGGCGTTGCGCAGGGCGACCATACCGGTGGCGGCGTCGATGCCGTGCCCGGCGACGTCGCCGACGCACAGCAGCACCTGGCCGGTCGGCAGGCTGACGGCGTCGTACCAGTCGCCGCCCACCAGATGGTCCTTCTCCGCGGGACGGTAGCGGACGGCCACCCGCAGGTCATGCAGGTCCGACGGGCCGCGACTGGGCGGCATGATGGCGTGCTGCAACTGCAGGGCGAGCCGACTGCGTTCCGCCGACTCCTGCTCGGTGTGGGCGAGTTGGTCGCGGGTGGCGGCCAGTGCGACCTCGGTCCAGTGCTGGGAGGAGACGTCCTGGTAGGCGCCCCGGACGGCGCCGAGGTACCCGTCCGCATCGAGGACGGGCTCGGCGACGACGCGGATGTGGCGGGCCACCCCGTCGGCGCGCTGGAGCCGGAAGGCGGTCGAGGCCGGGCGCCGGTGATGCAGCAGGGTGCGCAGGAACCGGCCGATGGTGTGCTCGTCGTCCGGGTGCGCGTGAGCCGCCAACTGCTCGATCGAGACGGGTTCGGCGCCGCGCGGCAGACCATGGAGGTCGAACAGCGTGTCGTTCCACGCGATTTCGTGGGTGCGAAGGTTCTCCTCGAAGCCGCCGATGCGCCCCAGGCGCTGGGCGTGCTGGAGCAGGCCGGCGACCTTGGCGGTCTCGTCCCGGGTGCGCCACAGGACCACCACGTGGGACCCGTGCCGGCTGATGCTCACCGCGGCCTCGGTGGTCAGCGGGACTCCGTCGACCAGTGCGGAGAGGTTCATCGCCGGTGCGCGGAAGGTCTCGCCGGTCGCCAGGACGTGCCCGACCTTCTCCCAGAGCCCGCCCGCCTCGGCGGACAGCGGGTAGGCCTCCAGCATCCGGGCGCCGACGACGGCACTGCGCGGCCGCCCTGCGAAGTCCACGAAACCCGCGTTGACGTACCTGATCAGGTAGTCGGCCGGCAGTTCGGCCGTGTCGAAGACGGGTTGCAGCACGAGGCAGGGGTCCGGCAACGCGTCGACCAGCTCCAGCAGTTCGGCCGTCCGGTGATCGGCCGCCCGGTCCGCGCCGGCGTCGACTCCGGCGGGCGGCGTGGTCTCCAGCGCGGTGGCACACAGCGAAGCCAGCGTCTCGAACTGCCGCTGCAGCGACTGCGACTGCGGCGGCAGGGCCTCGGGCCAGCAGATCTCCAGGACGCCGATGATCCGGCCGCCCGCACCGGCGGGGACGGCCAGTCGTCCACCGGCCAGTTGCCACTGACCGATGGAGGGCAGGCCTGCCGCGCCGAGCGACCGGTAGCTCACGGCGGCCCGCTCGGTCAGCGCCCGACGGGCCGGCGTGGGGACCCCGGGCGGGACATGGCGCCAGAGCGTCGCCTCCTGCTCGCCGAAGCCGGCGCAGCCCGCCAGGGTCAGGGTCTGGTCGGCGTTGGCGGCCCAGATCGCCACCGCCTGCGCCCCCAGCGGCCGCAGGGCGTGTTCCAGAGCCGACTGCGCGACGGCCTGAACGTCACCGGCACCCAGCATGCCCGTCTCGGCCCTGCGCAGGCGCAGGGCCGGCGACGGTTCGGCCGCGGCGGCGACGAACTCGCGGGCGATGTCGGCGATGTGGTCGTAGGAGGCCTGGTTGACGAGGTCGGCCGCCAGCTCCAGCACGGACAGGTTCGACTGGGCCGCCAGATCGTCCAGCTGTCGGGCCGCGTCCGCGGGTCCGTAACCCAGTCGCTCGACCAGGATGCCCTTGGCGAGTTCGACCAGGGCCCGCCCGTCGGCCCGGGCCTGCGCCTGCGACAGTTCGCAGCGCAGCCGCTCCACGGTGGAGGCCAACCGGCCCACCACACCGGTGTCCACCGGGGCCGCCGGCTGCGCCTCGGGGCCTTCGACGGCAGGCCGAGGCGGGTGGGGGTCGCGCATCGGTCTCTCCTCGGCTGGCTGGTCGGCGACGGGCGGATCGGTGGGCTGGTCGGCGACGGACGGATCGGTGGGCTGGTCGGCGACGAACGGATCGGTGGCGCCGGGCGCTACGGCTGGAGGCACCGTTCGATGCAGGCGATCAGGTCCCGTGCGTCCACCGGCTTGGTGATGTAGTCGCTGGCGCCCGACGCGAGGCTCTTCTCCCGGTCTCCGATCATGGCCTTGGCGGTGACGGCGATGATCGGCAGGTCGGCGTGGGCCGGCATCGCGCGGATCGCGGTGGTGGCGGCGTAGCCGTCCATCTCGGGCATCATGACGTCCATCAGGATCAGGTCGATCCCGGTGTTGGCGGTGAGGGTGTCGATCGCGGCACGGCCGTTCTCGGCCTGTAGGACGCGCATGCCGTGCAGTTCGAGGATGCCGGTGAGCGCGTACAGGTTGCGGTCGTCGTCGTCGACGACGAGCGCGGTACGGCCGGCGAGCGACCCGTCGACGTCCTGGGTGAACGGCGTGGCCGCGTCCTCGGTGCGGACCAGCGGCAGCACGTCGCCCGGCTGCTCGGCGCTCATGTGCAGGGCGATGCGCTCGCGCAACTCGTCCAGGCTGGAGAGGAGTTCGAGCGACTGGACGGTGGCACGCTCCTGCAGGGCGTGTTCCTGTTCGGCTCCGAGGCGGCGGTTGTTGTGCGCCAGGACCGGGACGTTGTGCAGCGCGGTGTCGCGGGCCGTCTCCTCCAGGAACCGCAGCGCCGCGCCGTCCGGCAGGTCGAGCTCCAACACCACGCAGTGGCACGGCGTCGCCGCCAGGGTCGCAGCGGCCTCCTGGGCGCTGACGGTGGTGATGACCTCCACCGGCCCGCGCGGGTCGCCGAGGTTCGGGTGGGCGGCGAGGTCGGCGACCGCGCTCTCCGCCACCAGGGACAGCAGACCGCGCGGCCGCTCCTCGATGACCAGCAGCCGCTTGGGCTGGAGCGCCTCCGCCACGCCCGGGCCCGCCGGCTGCGCCTGCCCGCCGAACGCGGTCGCCGCCTCGGTCACCGTGGGCTCCAGCGCCGCCCGCGTGCTCTGGCCACTCAGCTCGACGAACTCCGGCCGTGCGACGGGCAGGTAGAGGGTGAAGGTGCTGCCCTGGCCGGGCACGCTCTCGGCCGTGATGGCTCCGCCGAGCAGGAAGGCGATCTCCCGGCTGATGGACAGCCCCAGACCGGTGCCCCCGTACTTGCGGCTGGTCGTCCCGTCGGCCTGCTGGAAGGCACCGAAGACGCTCTCCAGGTGCTGGGGGGCGATCCCGATCCCGGTGTCCGAGACATGGAAGGCGATGACCGGCCCGCCGTGCCGCGCGGACCGCGGGGTGCGTGACTCCTCGGCCATCTCGATCCGCAGTTCGACGCTGCCCTTCTCGGTGAACTTGACCGCGTTGGAGAGCAGGTTGCGCAGCACCTGGCGCAGCCGGTAGTCGTCCGTGAACAGATCCGCCGGCACCGTGGCCGCCGTCGACACGGAGAACGTCAGGCTCCGCTGCGTGGTCAGCGGGCGGAACGTCGCCTCGACGTAGTCGAGCAGCTTGCGCAGCGGGATGCGCTCGGGGGTGACGTCCATCTTGCCGGCCTCGACCTTGGAGAGGTCGAGGATGTCGTTGATGAGTTGCAGCAGGTCGGAGCCCGCGGAGTGGATGATGCCCGCATACTCGACCTGCTTGGCGGTCAGGTTCCGGCTCGGGTTCTGCGCCAGCAGCTGGGCGAGGATGAGCAGGCTGTTGAGCGGGGTGCGCAGCTCGTGGCTCATGTTGGCCAGGAACTCCGACTTGTAGGTCGACGCCAGGGAGAGCTGGTGGGCACGGTCCTCCAGCTCCTGACGGGCCTGCTCGATCTCCAGGTTCTTCGTCTCGATGTCGCGGTTCTGCGAGACCAACAGGACTGCCTTCTCCTCCAGTTCCGCATTCGAGGACTGCAACTCCTCCTGCCGGGCTTGGAGTTCGGCTGAACGTGCTTGCAGCTCGCCGGTCAACCGCTGGGACTCGCCGAGCAGTTCGTCGGTGCGCGCGTTGGCCATGATGGTGTTGACGTTGACGCCGATGCTCTCCATCAGCTGTTCGAGGAAGTCCCGGTGGACCGGGGTGAAGTCGTGCACGGTGGCCAGCTCGATGACTCCCAGGACCTGCTCCTCCACCACGATCGGCAGCACGATCAGCGAGTTGGGCTGGGTACGGCCCAGGCCCGACGACAGGCTGATGTAGCCGGCCGGAAGGGCGTCCACGGTGATCGTGCGCCGGCTGCGGGCCGCCTGGCCGACGAACGACTCGCCGAGTCGGAAGCGGGTGGGGGTCGCGCCGGGAGGGCAGGCGTAGGACTCGATCAGATTGAGGTACACGGTGTCGTCGCTCTCGTCCGCCAGGTAGAAGGCACCGTACTGGGCCGACACCAGGGGCGTGAGTTCGTCCATGATCAGCTCGGCGACCACCGCGAGGTCGCGCCGGCCCTGCATCAGGGCGGAGATCCGGGCCAGGTTGGACTTCAGCCAGTCCTGCTCCTCGTTGGCCCGGGTGGTCTCGCGCAGCGACTCCACCATGAAGTTGATGTTGTCCTTCAGGTCGGCGACCTCACCGGAGGCGTCGACCGTGATCGAGCGGGTCAGGTCCCCGGCGGCCACCGCGCTGGTCACCTCGGCGATCGCGCGCACCTGGCGGGTGAGGTTGCCCGCCAGTTCGTTGACGTTCTCGGTGAGCCGCTTCCAGGTGCCGGAGACGCCCTCGACTTCGGCCTGCCCGCCGAGCCGGCCCTCACTGCCGACCTCGCGGGCCACCCGGGTCACCTCGGCGGCGAACGCGCTCAGCTGCTCGACCATCGTGTTGATCGTGGTCTTCAGCTCCAGGATCTCGCCCCGGGCGTCGACGTCGATCTTGCGGGTCAGGTCTCCCCGGGCGACGGCGGTGGTGACCTGGGCGATGTTGCGGACCTGGCTGGTGAGGTTGTGGGCCATGAAGTTGACGTTGTCGGTCAGGTCCTTCCAGGTGCCCGCGACATTCGGCACCCGAGCCTGTCCGCCGAGGGTGCCCTCCGTGCCGACCTCGCGGGCCACCCGGGTCACCTCGTCCGCGAACGCCGAGAGCGTGTCGACCATCGTGTTGATCACGCCGGCCAGCGCCGCGACCTCGCCCTTGGCCTCGACGTTGATCTTCTGCGACAGGTCGCCCTTGGCCACCGCCGTGGCCACCTGCGCGATCGAGCGGACCTGGCCGGTCAGGTTGGAGGCCATCACGTTGACGTTGTCGGTCAGGTCCTTCCAGGTGCCGGAGGCGCCGCGGACGGTGGCCTGCCCTCCGAGGTTGCCCTCGGTGCCGACCTCGCGGGCCACCCGGGTCACCTCGTCGGCGAACGCGCTCAGCTGGTCGACCATCGTGTTGATGGTCTCCTTCAGCTCCAGGATCTCGCCCCGCGCGTCCACCCGGATCTTCTGCGACAGGTCCCCCTGGGCGACCGCGGTGGTCACCTCGGCGATCGAGCGGACCTGCGCGGTGAGGTTGTCGGCCATCACGTTGACGGACTCGGTCAGGTCCCGCCAGGTGCCGGACACGTCGCGTACGTCCGCCTGACCGCCGAGCTTGCCCTCCGTGCCGACCTCGCGGGCCACCCGGGTCACCTCGCCGGCGAAGGACGAGAGCTGGTCGACCATCGTGTTGATGGTGTTCTTCAGCTCCAGGATCTCGCCCTGCGCGGTGACGTTGATCTTCTGCGACAGGTCGCCCTCGGCCACCGCGGTCGCCACCTGCGCGATCGAACGGACCTGCGCGGTGAGGTTGCCGGCCATGAAGTTGACCGAGTCGGTCAGGTCCCGCCAGGTCCCCGACACGCCCTTCACGTCGGCCTGGCCGCCGAGGATCCCCTCGGTGCCGACGTCCCTGGCCATCCGGGTGACCTCGTCGGCGAAGGCGCTGAGCTGGTCGACCATCGTGTTGACGGTGTTCTTCAGCTCCAGGATCTCGCCACGCGCGTCCACGGTGATCTTCTGCGACAGGTCGCCCCGGGCCACCGCCGTGGCCACCTGTGCGATGTCACGGACCTGCGTGGTCAGGTTGCCGGCCATGAAGTTGACCGAGTCGGTCAGGTCCCGCCAGGTACCGGCGACGCCGGGCACCTGCGCCTGTCCGCCGAGCCTGCCCTCACTGCCCACCTCGCGGGCCACCCGGGTCACCTCGTCGGCGAAGGCGCTGAGCTGGTCGACCATCGTGTTGACGGTGTTCTTCAGCTCCAGGATCTCGCCACGCGCGTCCACGTCGATCTTCTGCGACAGGTCACCCCGGGCCACCGCCGTGGCCACCTGCGCGATGTCACGGACCTGCGTGGTCAGGTTGCCCGCCATCGCGTTGACCGAGTCGGTCAGGTCCTTCCAGGTCCCCGAGACGCCGGGCACCTCGGCCTGGCCGCCGAGCTGTCCCTCGGTGCCGACGTCGCTGGCGACCCGCGTCACCTCGGAGGTGAACAGCGAGAGCTGGTCGACCATCCCGTTGAAGACGGTGGCGATCTCACCCAGCAGGCCGTCCGCGTCATCGGGCAGCCGGGTGCCGAAGTCCCCGTCGCGCACGGCGGTCAGCCCGGCCAGCAGGCGCCGCAGATCCGGTTCGCCGACCTGCGCGGGACCATCGCCCTGGTTGCGCTGGGCGCTCTGGGGCTTCGCCGAGCCAGCCATCCGGATGCCACCTTCCTCGTCGTGCACCAGGCCGCCGGGCCCACCACAGAGCATGCCCGCAGGCTCCACGCGCGACGAAGGGGTGCCGCGCCAGAACCGTTCCGGGCACCTGAACGTACCGCCCTGGACGCTACCGCACCCCCTTCGCGGAGGGCTAACCCCAGCACCGAAAAGCCCTGCCACGATGCCTCCCTTCTGCTCGCACGCCTCACCTGTACCTATTTCGCGGAATTCGCGGAATTCGCTGAACCGACAGGAATCGAATCGGCCGCAGCGGGCAGGCGTGGTGCGAGGTCGACTCCGTACTCCCCCCTCCGGAGAGCGGCCCGCGGAAGGCCTCGGATCCCCCTCCGAGGCCTTCCGCCCGTCCGTACGTCCGCCGCCGGTCCGTCTGCCGGCCCGCCGGGCGCATGAAGGACTCGAAGGCGGGCAGCCGACCTCCCGGAAGCCCTCCGCGTAAAGCATCTGACGAAACGTCAGACCAGCGGGAGCGCCTGCCACCCGAGAGGAGGACCTGTGAATCACACAGGCTCAGTACAGTCGGTACAGAAGGCCGCGGGCCAGGCCCGCGGCGCCATCGCCGAAGAAGTCGCCGTCGCCACGCGCGCGGTCGTGCAGGCCGGGCAGCCGGCCCTGGACCGGCTGCTGCCGCCGGTCACCTCGGCGGCCTCGGAGTTGGGGAACGACCTCGGTCGTGCCGCCGAGCAGACCCGTCGCGGCTACCGGCGCCACGTCGCGCCGCGGCTGGCCGCACTCCCCCACCTCACCGGACCGAGCGCGGCACAACGCTCCCGGACGCGCAGGCGCCGCGTCACCGGTCTCGTCTCGGCCGGCCTGCTCGGGCTGGCCGGCGCCCTGACCTGGCAGCGGCTGCGCAGCCGTCAGGGCGCGACGGAACTGGACGACGCGTCGGAGCTGGCCGCCTGGCTGGGCCGCGCCGACGACCGCCCGTCGCCCTGCGACGCGGTGGCCGCCGTCTCGGACCGCGGGATCGCCGCCGCCGAGTCGCTGGAGGAGGACACCCTGACGACGGGGGCCGTCCCGCCGAAGTCGGCGGAGCTGGACGGCTAGTACCGCGTCAGGTCCAGCAGTGAGCCCGCCGCGCGTTGGCCACGCGCGGCGGGCTCACTGCTGCTCCGGCCGGTGCCGGCACGGGGTGCTACGACTGCGCCGGGGCCTCGTCGGTCAGCAGGGCCTCGCGGAACCGCTTCAGGACGCGGCTCAGGATGCGCGAGATGTGCATCTGGGAGAGCCCGAGCTGCTCGCCGATCTGCGCCTGGGTCAGCTCGGCGCCGAAGCGCATCGACAGGATCGTCCGCTCGCGCTCGGGCAGCGCCGCGATCAGCGGCTTCAGGGCTTCGAGGTCCAGTGCCCGCTCGAAGGCCTTCTCCTCGAACGCGAGGCGAGCGGCAAGGACGTTCTCGCCCTCGTTGCCCTCGGGCGCGGCGTCCAGCGAACGGGCGGTCTGGGCGTTGCTCGCCTTCAGGCCCTCGATGATCTCCTGCTCGGGCAGGTCGAGGCGCTCGGCGAGTTCGGCGACCGTCGGCAGCCGGTCCAGCACCTGCTCCAGCTCGTCACTGGCCTTGGCCAGCGCCAGCCGCAGCTCCTGCAGGCGGCGCGGCACGTGCACCATCCAGCCGGTGTCCCGGAAGAACCGCTTGATCTCGCCGCTGATGGTGGGCAGCGCGAACGTGGAGAACTCGACGTCGAAGGCCGGGTCGAAACGGTCGATCGCCTTGATCAGGCCGATCGTGCCGACCTGCACGATGTCCTCCATCGGCTCGCTGCGGTTGCGGTACTTCCCCGCCGCGAACCGCACCAGCGCCATGTTGAGCTCGATCAGCGTCCCACGAACGTAGGAGTACTCCCGCGTCCCCTCCTCCAGCGTGCGCAGCCGGGCGAACAGCTCCTTGGACAGCGCCCGTGCGTCCGCCGGTCCCACCGTGCGCGGGTCCTCGATCTGCGGCAACGGCTCCCCGGGCGCGGCAGGCGCGACGTGAACGGGCGCTGCGGCGATCTCACCGGTCAGCGGTGTCAGGTCCTGAAGGGTCGGCATGAAGATCTCTCCCTGGTTGACATCCGTCGTTACCGTCGGCGCTTACCCCGCTTCCCGCCGACGATGCACGGCAGTTCACAACTGGCCCCGTCTACCCCTTTTTGTCCCGATATACCCCACCGCACAGCGGCCCCGCGAGCCGTGTCACGGCGCAGCACCGGCAGAGCCGGACAGGTGTCGGCGGGGCCGACTACGATGCCGTTAGGCCCGCGCTCGCATGCATCGCTGACGCCGGGGCAGAGGAGCACCGGCGACAGAGACGTGAGGGGCGTGGCTACGCATGGACATCGAGCAGACAGCTGCTCCCCTGCACACCACCCTCGCCCTGGACGGCCTGGCGGGATCCATCGCCGCTGCCCGCACCCACGCCCGCGCCTTCCTCGCGGAGTGCCGCCATCCTCCGCTGACGCAGGCGACGGCCACCGACGCCCTGGTGCTGATCAGCGAGTTGGTCACCAACGCCGTACGCCACTCCCCCGGGCCGTGCGCCCTCGGCCTGGTCTACGACGGTGACGCCCTGGTGATCGCGGTGAGCGACACCGGCCCCGACCTGCCCCGGCGCCGCCCGGGCGACCTGATCACGGGCGCCGGGGGATTCGGGTGGAACGTGCTCACCAGCCTGACCAAGGACATCCGGATCACCGGCCACGTCGGCGGGTGGAAGACCATCGTGGCGCTCCTGCCCGTCCAGCCCGCCTGACCGCCTGCCCGTCCAGCCCGCCTGACCGCCTGACCGCCTGCGTTACGCAGGGTCCCGCAGGCGGGCCGCGGCCGAGGCAAGGACGGCTTCCGCGGTGTGAACGACCTTCAGACGGCCCACCTCCTCGTCCGTCATGAGCAGCACGAACAGCGGGTCGGGGGCCGGCCGCCGCAGGGCCACCCGCCACACCGTGGCAACCGCGCGCCGGACCAAGCCACGCGCACGCGCCCACCAGGCGCACAGCCCGGGCCACACCTGTTCCACGAAGACCACCGCCGCTACCGCGAGCAGCGCTCCCAGGTCGGCCATGTCAACATCGCTCATCACGTGTCCCCTTCGCTCCGTCCCCGATCCCGTCCCCCGTCCCCGGCCCTGATCCCCGGCCCTGATCACCTCGCGGGTCGCCTTCCCCAGGTCGCCCGCTCCAACCGCTCCCCGGGGATCGCCTCACGGCTCCTCGGGTTCTCCGGGCACGGCCTGGTGGAAGTCGACCGTGACCTCCTCGCTGGCCGAGCGCAGTCGCCCTTGCGAGGCGCAGCATGGAGGCGTCGGCCGACCAGTGAGGTGTGTCATGGACCGTGTCGTTGTCGGTGGCCAGCAGCGATGACCGGGGAGCGTCAGCCGTCCCTCGCGGTCGGCCCCGATGAGCTCCTGCTTCCGGCGCGGGCGCGCCGTCCCGAGGATCTGGTGCGCTTCGTCCTCGGAGCGGTCCTGATCGCGCTGACGCTGCTGGCGGCGGACGCCGCCCAGAGCACCGCGGGCGGATTGAACGCCGACGCCGCCCGCGGGGCCGGCCGGGCGCCGCAGGTGCTGCTGAGCGTCGCCGGATCCTTCTCCACCGTCGCGGTACTGCTGGTGCCGGTGGCGTTCGTCGGCCAGCAGATCCTCCGGCGCGATGGTCGCCGGATCGCCGCCGGCGTGCTCGCAGCGGTGCTCGCCTACGGGACGTCCCTGCTCGTCGACCTGTGGGCCATCCATCTCGCACCGCACGCCGTCCTCGCCGCGCTGACCGGTCCGGTGCCGGGAGGGACAGGCTCCACCGAGCCGGTCCTCAGCTATCTGGCCGCCGTGCTCGCCTGCATGACCGCGGCCGGTGTGGCGCAGCAGCCGCGCTGGGCGGCAGCGATGGCGGTCCTGCTCGGTCTGAACGCCCTGACGGTCCTGGTCGGTGGGTCCGTCGGCGTGCTGTCGCTGCTCCTTGCCCTGCTGATCGGGTGGACCCTCGCGCACGGAGCGACCTACGCGCTCGGGTCTCCCAACGCGCGCCCCACCGCTGCGGATCTGTTCGCCGGCCTGGACCAGCTCGAGTTCAGTCCGGTGACGGCCCTTCGCACGCCGGGGACGGGAGCTCACGCCCGGCACCACTACCTGGTGGGCCAGGCGGACGGACAGCCCGATCTGGATGTCGTGGTGCTGGGACGGGAGTCGTCGGGGTTCGGCTTCCTGCGACGGACCTGGCAGCGCGTGCGGCTGCGCACCGCGCCGCAACGTCGCAGCCTGCTGTCCCTACGCGGCGTCCTGAAGCAGGAGTCCCTGCTCTGCTACGCCGTCCAGGCGGCCGGTGCCCGCTCCCGGCGGCTGCTGGCCGTCGCGGAGCTGGGACCGGACGCAGCATTGATCATCTACGAACCGCTCACCGGACACACCGTGGACCAGCTCCACGACACCGATGTCACCGACGCGCTCCTGAGAGACACCTGGCGGCAGGTGAAGCTTCTGCACTCCCGACGGATCGTCCACCGCAACCTGGTCGCCTCCTCCCTGCTCGTGGACGAACGCGGCACCGTCCATCTGGTCGGCCTCGAAGACGGCGACGTCGCGGCCGGCGACCTGGCACTGCGAACCGACGTCGCCCAACTACTGACCACCGCCGCTCTGCGGGTCGGTCCCCGACGCGCCGTCGCCGACGCGTTCGCCGTGCTCGGACCGGACCGGATCGCAGCGGCTGTGCCACTGCTCCAGCCGCTCGCGCTGTCCCGCGGCACCCGGACAGCGCTCAAGTCGGCAGCGCTCAAGTCCCAGGGCGAAACGAGCCCGTCGGCACCCGAAGCCGCTCCCGGCCCCGACCTTCTCGGCCGGCTCCGCGACGAGATCCTGCGCACCCGCCCGCAGGCTCCGGTGGAGCCGGCCCGCCTGGAGCGACTGCGCCCGCGCACCCTGGTCACCGTGCTCGGCGGCGCCACCGCCGGCTACTTCGTGCTCCTCCAACTCTCCAGCAAGAGCGCCAATCCGCTGACCGCCTTCCAGCACGCGCAGGCCGGCTGGATCGTGGTGGCAGCCCTCGCCTCGGTGCTCAGCTACGGCGCCGCCACCATGAGCTTCGTGGGGTTCGTCCCGGAGCGGCTCAACCTGCGCCGGGCCGCCCTGGTTCAGCTGGCCGGCTCGTTCGTCAACCTCATCACCCCCAGCGGGGTGGGCGGAATCACGATCAACACCCGCTCCCTGGAACGCTCCGGCATCCCACCACGCAAGGCGATCGCCAGCGTCGGCGCCTCCCAGGTGATCGGACTGGTGCTGCACGCCCTGCTGTTGCTGGTCTTCGGCTTCCTCGCCAGCACCCCGCGCAGCCCTTCACTGCCGGCCCCGCCCGTGCTGATAGGCGGCCTGCTGACCGTGGCCGTCCTCGCCCTGGCCGCGACCGGCATCGCGCCGGTGCGGCACAGGCTCGCCGCCCGCCTGCAGCCGCTGGTGACCGGCGTGCTGCCACGGCTGCTGGACCTGCTGCAGCATCCGTACCGACTGGCCGTCGGGATCCTCGGGCAGCTCCTGGTCTCGCTGACTGCTGTGGCCTGCCTCTACACCTGCGCGCTCGCCCTCGGACAGCATCCGAGCTTCGCCGCCGTCGCGGTCGCCGACCTCGTCGGCGGCGCCCTGGGATCCGCCGTCCCGACGCCCGGCGGGGTCGGAGGCGTGGAGGCCCTGTTGAGCGGCGCCCTGGCGCAGGCCACCGGAGTGACCTACCCCGCCGCGCTCAGCGCCGTCCTGCTGTTCCGGCTGCTGACCTTCTGGCTGCCCGTGCTCCCGGGCTGGCTGGCCTTCGCCTGGTTGCAGCGCCGCCGAGCACTCTGACCACGACCTACGGGTGCGGGACGACGGCGGTCGGCGCCTTGGCGTGGTGGATCACCGCGTGGGTGACCGAGCCCATCCGCGCGCCGAAGCCGTGCGCGCGGGTGCGCCGCCCGACCACCACCAGGGCGGCCCCTGCGGAGGCGCCCTCCAGAGCCGCGGCGGCCCCGCCGACCCGGACGTCCTCGACGACCTCGATGTCGGGAAACCTCCCGCGTCACCGGCACCCGTGGGTCGGGACGGTTCAGCGGCCGCCTGCACAGACCGGGACTTCGGCGTCGACCCAGTCGCTGATGACGTCGGCCCTGTGCAGGTGCCCGTAGGGCAGCGCGATCCGGGCCTTGGCGATCGCCTCGCTCTTGGACAAGCCTTCCCTGACCATGTACTTCATCGTCAGCCGGGCCAGTACGGCGAGTTCCTCGCCCCGTACCTGACCCGTCCGTCCCTCGGTGCTCAGCGTGCTACCGAACATGGCTCCTCCGTCAGTTGTCAGGCGGCCCGGGGGAAGACCGGCCCGCAGGCGTGGGGGCCGCCTTCCAGATCCCAGTCGCCGACCCGGGACGCTCCGACGACCGCATAGGCGTCTTCGTCGGTGTCGGCCAACAGAGCGGTGGCACTCTGGGTGTTGTGCACGTCCGCGGCGGCGGCCATCAGCTTCGCGGCCCGCGCGGGCTCGCACTCGGGCGGGATCACCAGGAGGTCCCAGCGCCCGGTGTGGTAGGAGAGCAAGCAGAGGTCGGCGGGGTCCTGCTCCGCGTCGAACCAGCCCACGCGCAGGATGTGACTGCCCGTCGGAACCTCCGCCGGGATGTGCGGCCACATCCGCACATTCACCGTGACGCGGGTGATCCGTGCCCAACACTCGTCCAACACGGCTATCAGTGAAGGCAGTTCACTGGTGAGGTCACGTGAGCGGGGCCACCAGGCGCCGTCCACCATCCCCCGGGTCTCGCTGGGCGGTTTCAAGGACATCCGAACCGCATGCGTCGAACCGGGGACCGGCTCGGTCGGCATCGGGCGGACGGTGGTCGTGGTCATGGTGCGAACCCGTCTCCGGGCCGGTGAGGGCCCGGACTGGTCGTTCGCCGGAGACGATGCCGCCCTGAATGGCGATGTACGAAAAGCCCTCGGTAGTTCAACCGTACTCCGGCGCGATCCTGCCCGGAGCGTCCCGAGGGTGCCGACTGCCACAACACGCCACGCGACCGACGAACCCCGGTGACGGGCGCCCGATCAGTCAAATGGCCACCTTCCCCTGCGTCGCCGGCGGGAGACGCACGACCGAGAACCCACATCCGCGAGAGTGCGGCTGCTCAGCGGGGGCCGCCCCAGGTCCAGTCCCGGATTTCGGGCAGGTCCGTTCCGTGCCGGTCGATGTAGCGGTCGTGTTCGACGAGCTTGTCCCGCATCTGCTGCTTGAGGTAGTCGCCGCTGGCGCCGAGTTGGGGCAGTCGGTCGATGACGTCCTGGACGAGGTGGAAGCGGTCCAGGTGGTTCTGTACCCGCATGTCGAAGGCGCTGGTGATGGTGCCCTCCTCGTTGTAGCCGCGCACGTGGAGGTTGTGGTTGGTGCGGCGGTAGGTGAGCCGGTGGATCAGCGAGGGGTAGCCGTGGAAGGCGAAGATGATGTGCTTGTCGGTGGTGAAGAGCGAGTCGTAGTCCTGGTCGCTGAGACCGTGCGGGTGGACCGTGTCGGGCTCCAGCTTCATCAGGTCGACGACGTTGACCACCCTGACCAACAGGTCGGGCAGGTGCTCGCGCAGGATGGACACTGCGGCCAGGACCTCCAGGGTGGGTGTGTCCCCACAGCAGGCCAGGACGACGTCCGGCTCGCCGCCCTGGTCGTTGCTCGCCCAGGGCCAGATGCCGATGCCCTCGGTGCAGTGCACGACCGCGTCCTCCATCGACAGCCACTGCGGCATCGCGCGCTTGCCCGCCACGACGACGTTCACGTAGTGCCGGCTGCGCAGGCAGTGGTCCATGACGGAAAGCAGGCAGTTGGCGTCCGGCGGGAGGTAGACCCGCACGACGTCGGCCTTCTTGTTCACGACGTGGTCCAGGAATCCCGGGTCCTGGTGGGTGAATCCGTTGTGGTCCTGCTGCCAGACGTGCGACGTGAGCAGGTAGTTGAGGGACGCGATGTCGCGGCGCCAGGGCAGCTGCCTGGTGACCTTCAGCCACTTGGCGTGCTGGTTGAACATCGAGTCGACGATGTGGATGAACGCCTCGTAGCAGTTGAACAGGCCGTGCCGCCCGGTGAGCAGGTAGCCCTCCAGCCAGCCCTCGCACTGGTGCTCGCTGAGCATCGAGTCCAGCACGCGGCCTGACGGAGCAAGGAACTCGTCGCCCTCCACCGTGATGGTCTCGGGGTCGTCGCCCGAGACGAAGTGCGGCTCCCAGCCGCAGCCGCGCAGGTACTGCGTCAGTTCCTTGTCCCCGATCCGGGCCAGGATGGTGGGGTTGCTGATCTTGTAGCCGTTCAGGTGCAGGATCGGCAGCACCGCCCCGTCGCCGACCGGGTCGAGGAACCTGGTGGACTGCCAGGAGGTGGCCAGGGGTCCGGTCTCGGCCTCGCCGTCACCGATGACACAGGCCACGATCAGGTCGGGGTTGTCGAAGACCGCCCCGAAGGAGTGGCTGAGGGAGTATCCGAGTTCGCCGCCCTCGTGGATCGACCCGGGCGTCGTGGGTGCGACGTGGCTGGAGATCCCGCCGGGGAAGGAGAACTGGGTGAACAGCCTCTTCATCCCCGCCTCGTCCTGGCTGACGTCCGGGTAGATCTCGCTGTAGGTGCCCTCCAGGTAGGTGTTGCCCACCAGCGCCGGGCCGCCGTGTCCGGGGCCCGCGACATAGAGCATGTTCAGGTCGTACTCGGTGATGACCCGGTTCAGATGCACGTAGAGGAAGTTCTGCCCCGGGGTCGTGCCCCAGTGGCCGACGATCAGCGGCTTGACGTCGGCCAGTTCCAGGGGGCGCTTCAGCAGCGGGTTGTCGTAGAGATAGAGCTGGCCGACCGACAGGTAGTTGGCGGCGCGCCAGTAGGCGTCCATCCGCTGGAGCAGTTCGGGGGTGAGGGTTGGGGTGTTCATGGGGTCAGCGCTCCTTGTCGGCCACCGACGGCGGGGCGCTGGGGGCGCTCGGTGTTCGCATGTTCCTTGAGGAGGGAGCCGAGGTGGCGGGTGGCGGCCAGGAGGGCGGTCATGGGGTCCTTGCCTTCGGATGCCGTCGCGTTGGACGGGGAAGGTCATGCAGCGGGCTCCGGGCGATCAGGTGTGGTGACGCTGGGGCGGCTTGCAGGGCCGAGGCTTCGAGACGGGCGGCAGGTGCTGCTGCGGCCGGCTGCGCTCTGCACGCTCCGCTCGAAGCCTCGGATCCTCGGTGGCTACCTCTGCGGGACGGCGCGTCCTCCGTTGACTGCTGCCTCTTGGGCCGGCAGGGGGTGGGTCGGCTGCTTGATGAGCGGCAGCGCGGTCCCAGCCTTCGCCTTGTCCAGCCCCACCACGGGAACCGGCGGTGTCAGCGGGGTTGCGGCAGCGGTCTCGCGGGCGAGGAAGGAGCCGAGTTCGCCGATGGTGCTCATCAGCGGTGCGGGGAAGACGACGGTGGTGTTCTTGTCCACGCCGATCTCCACCAGGCTCTGCAGGTTGCGCAGTTGAAGCGCCAGCGGGTGTTCCATCATGATGTCCGAGGCATCGCCCAGCGCGGCGGCGGCCAGCGACTCGCCCTGCGCGTTGATGATCTTTGCCCTCTTCTCCCGCTCGGCCTCGGCCTGACGGGCCATCGCCCGCTTCATGGACTCGGGCAGCTGGATGTCCTTCAACTCCACGAGCGTGACCTCGACGCCCCACTCCACGGTGGTCACGTCCAGGATCTCGCGAATGCCCAGGTTGATCGTGTCGGTCTCGGAGAGCGTCTCGTCCAGCGTGTGCTGTCCGACGACCTTGCGCAGCGTGGTCTGGGCGATCTGGTCGATCGCGGCGTAGACGTTCTCGATCGCCACGACGGACTTCACCGCGTCGACGACTCGGAAGTAGGCGACCGCGGACACGTCCACGCTGACATTGTCGCGGGTGATGATGCCCTGGGACTGTATCGGCATGGTGACGATCCGCATCGAGATCCGGTGCAGGACGTCGACGATCGGGACGATCAGGGTCAGGCCGGGCTTCTTCGAGCCGCGGACCCGGCCGAGCCGGAACAGCACACCCTGCTCGTACTGCTTGACGATCTTCACGGACATTGCCAACGCCAGCAGGAGGACCAGTACGACGAGGACGAGGACGATGATCAGGGCTTTCATGGTGTGCCTCTGTTCAGTTGTTGGCGGGACAGCCCGCACGGGCCCGCCTGCTCGGGCTGCGGTTGCGGGGGGCGGCGGCCGGCCGGCCCGGCCGATGTCGGCCGGTCGGCCGGGAAGCGCGACGGGTCGTCGGCGGGAGCTGCCGGGTCGGCCTCGTGTACGGCGGTGTCCGGGGCACCTGCCGCATGGGCAGCTCTGCGAGACGATCCGTTCATCGGCCGGGCCGTCGGAGAAGGTGGGTCGCCAGAGGTGGCGGGCAGCTGCATGAACATGGTGATCCTCACGTGAGGAGGTCACCGAATGTGCCCGGTTGCGAGCTGATCGCTCCCGAGGCGAGCGCAAGGCTGGCCGTCGTCTCCGGGCTGGCTGCTAACTCAACCACCATCGACAGTACTCGCGGCCCGCGCATACTGTCGATGCCGCCCGTTCAGGGCCGGCCGGGCGGACAATGGGCACCAGGGGCCGCCGAGTCCGGAAAACCCGCGCCGGGCCGCGAGCGGTGCTGCGCAAAAGGGGTGCCCATGACCGAGACGACGACCTCCGGCGCATCCGAGCGACCGGACGCACCGCCGCCGGGCGACGAACCGGACCGGGCGGACCGGGCAGCCGCCGACGACGCAGACCTGCGCGAGAGCCTGGCCGACCTGTCACGGCTCGCCACCGGCCGGTTGGACCTGCGGGCGATGCTGACGCACGTCGCCGAGTTCGCCGTGCGCGCGATCCCGGGCGCGGACGGCGCGGGCCTGACCCTGCTGGAGAACGACCGGGCGGACACCATCGTGGCCAGCGCGGACTTCGTCCGGGAGGTGGACGCGGTCCAGTACGGCATCGGCGAGGGACCGTGCATCACCGCGGCAGCCGAACGGCGCACGGTGCGCTCCGCGCACCTGGGCAGGGACCCCTCGTGGCCGCGGTTCGGGCCGCGGGTCAGCCGGCTGGGGGTGCACAGCGTGGTGTCGCTGCCGCTGCTGGCCGGCGACGGGGTGCTGGGAGCGATGAACGTCTACGCCCGCACCGAGGACGCCTTCGACGCGCGGGCCGTGGAACTCGGCGAACTGTTCGCCGTCCCGGCCGCGATCTCCGTCCAGAACGCCCAGGCCCTCGCCCAGGCCCAGCGGTTGGCCACTCAGCTGCAGTCCGCGCTGACCCACCGCGCCGCGATCGACCAGGCGTTGGGCATCCTGATGAGCCGCAGCGGCTGCAGCCCGGCCGAGGCCTTCGACAAGCTCCGCGTGATGAGCCAGACCCAGAACCGGAAGGCCTCGGCGGTGGCGCAGCAGCTGCTCGACGAGGCGGTCGCCCGAGCGCGCGCCCGCCACAGCGCTGACTGACCACGGTCCGCTCCGGTGATACTGGCCCGCTCAGCGACGGCGGCGTAGCGTCGAAGATACGGAGGCCGCGAGACGACAGGTCCCGACCCGCCGCCAGTCTCCGCCCACCGCGCGCCGCGTTCCGCCGCGAGCGGACCAGGAAGTGCTGCCGGGCGTTCGGGACGTCCGGAGTTCCCGTCGTGGACATCTCCGGCTCACTTGCCGCCGAACTCAAGACCCTCACCGACGCCCTCGGACGCCCCAGCACCGACCTCACGGACTCGGTACGGAAGCTGGCCGACGGCCTGCGCTTTGCCGTGCCGTCCTGGCTTGGCCTCACGCTGACCCTCGTCCTGAACGGACTGCCGCTGGCACTCACGGTCCTGGACGACGGCATGACCCCCCGCCGCATCGCCACCTCCGCCGCGATGCCACTGACACCCGTCCACGGCGCCGAACACGGCAGCTCGATCGTGTTCTACGCCGGCACCTCAGGCGCCTTCGTCGACTTCGCCGCCGATGCCGCCTACGCACTCGGCCTGGAGCTCGACGACGTCGCGCTCGACCAGCACCTCACTCCTGCGAGCAGAACCTCGGGCGTCACCGGACTGGCCGATATCGCTGGGCTCAACCAGGCGATCGGCATCCTCGTCGACCACGGACACACCCCGGACGAAGCCCAGGCCGAACTACGCCGCCTAGCACGCCACGCACGAACCAGCCTCAGCGCCACCGCCCAGTTGGTCATCCACTCTGCGTCTCAGCATTCCCGGCCAGGGGCGCTGTGACTCCCGCACACCGCGCGATACCGGCCTTACGGGTGCTCCGCATACGACTACGCCCACCTGCCCTCCGGTCCCGGCACTCCGCCCCTCCCCCGCCCACTGACGGACCAGCGCCCGGCAGACCGGCTCGTCGGCCACGGGTGCCTGCAGCAACACCAAATCCTTCTCTCCGCGGCGGCCTCGCCGACCTCAACCTGCCACAGGCAACGCATGATTCGAAGCGCAGCCGGTTCACGCGCCCCGCGCTCGGCACGACTCTGTCCCGAAGCGCACGGCGGTGCTCTGGCGGCCCTAGCTCGGTGCTGTCGAGCAGGCTGGGTGTCAGATGCCCTGGTATCACGAGCTTGCCGCCACCGAGACCCGGCGCCCTCACGATGCGGCAGTGGAACGCATTGCCCGTCATGCCGAGCCTGAACGAGCGGGATCCCGATTCAGAGGATTCTCGTAGCCACCGACGGTGGCCCCCTTGCTGACAATACGTCAGCATTGTTCCTGCCACGTCAAGTCCGCGCTCGGTGGCAGCTCCCCGATGTGCACCCCACGGGGACGCGCCGGGCTCGCCGCCGCGCCCGACGCCCCGGTTTTCCGCACCACCAGGTACCCCTTCCCATTCCCCGGAGGCTCTGATGCCCATGCCCGCACTCGCCCCTGCCCGCATTCTCCCCAGAGCGGCGGCCGCGCTGCTCTGCCTGGCCGTGTCCTGGATCCACGTCCAGGACCAGGGAGGATTCCCCGGCGACAAGACACCGCACTACGTCGCCAACGGCTACTACCTGCTGGAGGCGACCGGCATCCTCTGCGCGGTCCTGCTCCTCGTAGGCAGCCGGCTACGCGTCAACCACATCGAGTGGCTGCTCGCCGCCGGCGTCGCCCTCGGCCCCTGCTCGGCTTCGTCCTCTCCCGCGGCCCCGGGCTGCCCGATTACAGCGACGACAAGGGCAACTGGACGGAGCCCCTCGCCCTGATCAGCGTCGCCGTGGAGGGCACCCTCCTGATCATGGCTGCCACGATCCTGCTGACTGCCTTCAAGGCCGGACGGAACACCGTCGGACAACGTGTGCCCAGCCGCTCGACCGCCCGCTGACCGGGGCGGCAGCCACGCCAGAACCCTCGGGAATCGACCCACTCGCCGACCAGGGATCGTCCGTCCATCGCGCGTTGCTCCGAAAGCAGGGATGCCGCCCGCATGAACCGGATCCAACTCCGCGCCACAGCAAGCAGCTTCACCCTCGCCTTCCTCGCACTCATCGGTTCCCCGACGTCCGCTGCCACACCGACGTCCGGCTGCTCCGCCGTCGTCGCCCATGGCAAGCAGATCTGCCTCAGCGTCAGTCCGCAGACCATCACCGCGCACACGATCGTGCGAAAGGGCGGTCGAGGCTGGTTCGGCCAGATCGAGATCGACGACCCGACCGGCCTCCTGATACGCACCGGTGACAACTCCCTGCCGGCGCCCGCCGACTGGGCCACCAGCCAGGCCGGCACGGGTCGCGGCCGATACTGCGCCATCGACTGGCGCCGGGACGTCTACGGCCAGACCTTCTTGGAAGAGAACAGCACCTGCATCACGGCGAGTTGAGGAACATCGCAGCGAGCGCCCCCCAGCAACGAACACCCACCCCCACCGCCGTCTACGACCCGCATCGGGCACCCCACCCTGAGAGCGCGCCCGAAGAACAGGAGAGGACACACTGATGACTGGAGGACGGCTCACACGACGCAGTACCGCGACCGCGGGCCTGGCAATCCTTTGCCTGGCGGCACTGCCCACAGCTGCCGGCGCGACCACCCCACGTTCCGCTGTCACGACGTGCTCCGGACAACGGATCGGCAAGTCCATCTGCCTGAACTTCGACGGCCCGGCGTCTGCGCCGACCAGCGTGACGGCCACGGTGAACGTCGCCACCGGTGGCCGCGGTTAGGGAGGCCGGATCATCCTCAGCGGACCCACCGGTCAACTTCTCGTCACCGGCCTGCACACGCTGCCGGCGCCCGGCAGCTACGCGGTCACCGTACCCGGCGACGGACCCGGCCAGTACTGCGGCCTCGACCAGGCATGGGACGGCTTCTCCCAGGTGTGGGCGTACCAGGAGGAAATCTGCGTCACCACCCCCTCAGCAAACTGAGAGCACTCCAGGGCGGTGCGATCGGACACCACATGCTCCCCCCCTCGCACTCTCTGCGATCAGCGAATGCGATGGGGCTGCCGGCCAGTCGGATCCTGTGTCGACCGGGTCAGGAACCGCCGGATGTGACGTGGTGCCGGCCGGTACCAGCGGATGGGGGCTGGGCGGACGGCTGCAGGTGGTGCTGCGCCGGCGAACTGCTCGTGCCGGGGTTTGTGGCAGTTGCGGCCTGACCGGGCAGGACATGGGCGAAGACACCGGCCAGGGCCGCGCAGAGCACCGCTGCCGCTGCCGCGCAGCGACGGGTCCAGGACGCCGTCCTCGCCAGGCCCTCGTCACGCAGGCGCTTGCGAGGGGTGTTCACGGGCCGCACCTCCAGATGCTCACCGCGCTGACGGTGCAGCCGTATCCGAGAGGCGGCGCACCAGGATTTCACGCTGACTCCAGTGTGCTGGAGCATCGGTATGAGACGGGTGAAGAAACCCTGCAGGACTTCTTCAGATGCGCGCTCGGCACAGGTCGATGGTCGCCCTCGGCCGGTACCCCGTTGCCCGGCTACGCGCCGCTTGTCGCGGAAGCCACAGAACGCCGGGCGTGGTGGCGCGAGTCGTGGTGAGTGGATGAGCTCCAGTGGGACGCCAGGGGCGCGCCGGCCAGAGCGATGGCGAGCCCCGCGCCCAGGGCCAGCACCAGCAGCGACCAGCGCGCGGCTGCACCACCGATCCGGGCGGAGCCGGAGCCGTGGCGTGCCGACCGGGTCCGCAGATCGGCACCGATCAGGCGGGGCAGCCGCCAGGCGTGTGCCAGGACGTGCGCTGTCATCGCGGCGGCCCAGCACACGAAGCTGGCCTTGTGCAGGAAGAGGACCGGGACCGGTCCGGTGTCGCGTCCCAGGAGGGCGAGCGTGCTGCCGGTGGCCAGGAGCGCGACGGTGGTGACGACCACGAGGGGTGCGAGCAGGCGCAGCAGCAGGTGCGGCGGCCCCTGGCGGCGGTAGGCGGGGTGGCCGGTGTAGTAGCGCACGAAGCGGTAGCCGGTGGAGCCGAGCTTGAGGCAGACCGGGCCTATCAGCAGCATGCCGATGAAGAAGTGCCAGGTGAGGAGCTGCCCCAGGAAGAGGATGGTGACGCCCTGGGCGGCGAAGAGCACCAGCAGGAGCGCGCCCACGGCGGCGATCAGTCGCCGGTTGCCCTCGGGACCGCCGCGGCGGCCCTGGTCCTGCGGCATGGTCCCGCTCTCTGCTGGTGCCATGTCGCTGCTGGTCAAAGCCATACGGGCCGTCCGCCTTCCACTGGTGCCGGTCCGGGGTTCGCGCGGTGCCCCGTGTCTGCGTCAGGCCAGGGCAGACAGCAGTGTGCCGGAGCATCGACTAAGAAGTGGTTCAGGTCACGCGTGAGATGTCCGCCGCAGTCACTGGCGGTCGGTGGCCCGGTCGAGCCGCAGGGCCAGGACCGGGCAGGCCGCGACGGCGCGCCGGGCGTGGGTGAGCAGGTCGTCGCCGACGATGGTGTCGCGGATGATCGGGTAGCCCCATTCGTCGAGGTCGATCAGCTCGGGGAGCAGTTCGGCGCACAGGCCTCGTCCGTCGCAGGCGATGCGGTCGATGCCGAGCCGGTGGGTGCGGGTCATCGCCATCCCTCATCCTGGGGGGCCTGGGCGTCGGGGAAGGGCAGGACGGGTTGGCGACCGGCGGCGGCGCATGGTCCGCCGTTGAGGTGGTGGTGGACGTCGTCGGCGAACGTGTGCAGTGCGGTGGTGGCGAGCCGGGCCGCGCCGTCGGGGTGGCGGCAGGCGCCGCGGCCGGGGAGCTGGCCGGTGCGGCGGTGCAGTCGCTCGATCAGCGCGGAGTCCGGTCGGCCCCAGGCGAGTTGGATGAGGTCGTCGGCGACGGCGGGCAGCCCGAAGCGGCAGGGTCCGCACTGGCGGGCGCTCTGGGCGGCGAGGTAGTCCAGTACCCGGGCGGTTTCGGCGAGACCGCACGCGTCCTGCGGAAGGGCGACCAGGACGCCGGCGCCCGGCCCGGCACCGGCTGCGGCGAGGTCGGTCTTGGTGAACGGAACGGCAGCGGCGGGGGCAGCGGGGAGCCAGCTGCCGAAGAAGCCGCCGACCAGGATCGCCTGGACGGGCTCGGCGGCTCCTCCCGCAGTGCCCAGGATGCTCCCGAGCGGCGTGCCGAGCGGGATCTCGTAGACGCCGGGAACGCGGACGGCGCCGGAGAGCGTGACCAGGGTGGTCCCCGGAGCGTCCGGCCGTCCGGTGCTACGGAACCACTCGGCGCCGTAGCGGGCGATGAGGGCGAGGTGCGCGAGGGTCTCCACGTTGTCGACGAGGGTCGGGCGTCCGTCCACACCCTTCTCGAAGGGCCGGGGTGGGGTGGCCATGGGGCGGGCCTCGCCGCCGTTGAGCCACCGCACCAGGGAGGTCTCCTCGCTGGAGACGTAGTGGTGCGGAAGGGCGTGCACCTGCACGGGGATCCGGTCGAGCCCCGCCCGGCCGCGCTCCTCGATGGCTGCCGTCAGTCGGCGAACCTGATCGGCCCGGGTGCGCGGCAGGCACAGGTGGACGGCCTCGGCCCCGACGGCTGCGGCGGCCAGCGTGGCACCGTCCAGGACCAGGTGCGGGGCGAGGTCGAGCAGCACCTCGTCCTTGCGGCTGGCCGGTTCGCTCTCCATGCCGTTGACAACCACCACGGCCGGCCTGCGGCCCTCGGAGACCGAGCGCAGCTTGCGGCCGGTGGGGAACGCGGCGCCGCCGCGTCCGGTCAGTCCGGCTTCCTCCACGGCCTTGATCAACAGGGTCGCCGGATGGTGGCCGGGGGGCAGTGGGGGTGGGCCGTAGCGGTGCAGGTGCTCCGCCAGGTCGGCGCGCCCGCCGGTGCTGTACCAACCGTGCAGCAGCCGGGCGCCGTGCGGGCCGCTGCGCCCGTCCTGGGCCTGCCCGGTCAGGACGGCGTCCGGTCGCTCGTTCACGCGCTCTCTCCCGTACGGTCGACGGTCGTTCGGTCAACGGTCACGGTGGCGACGCTCGGTTCGGCGCCGTCGGCGCGGTGCGCCCAGCCGGCCTTGAGCGGGCCGGTGGCCAGGAATACCGCCAGCACGACCGGGACGGTGGCGACCACGAGGGCAGCCCAGACCCGGCCGACCCGGTGGCCGGGGCCTGCCCGGTAGAGCCGCCACCACACGGCGACCACCACCACGGCCAGGCAGCCGGTGGAGAGGACCAGTTGGAGCGAGAGCCGGGTGTCCGTCCCGGTCCCCGCGCCGTGGAACAGGGCCAGCGGCCAGCTCGCGTACGCCAGCCAGTGCACCGCCTTCCAGCGCCGCTGCCCGATCCGCAGCCGCACCGCACTGGTCACCAGGACGGCGAGCAGCAGGTCGAACGCCAGCGTTCCCAGGCCCAGCCAGAGCGGGCGGTAGGAGGAGGCGAACGGCACGAACGCGTCCAGCCAGGTCAGGTGCACGAAGGTGTCGGCGATCGCGGTGACGATGTGCAGCGCGAGGAAGACGAGCGTGAGGATCGCGAGGTTGCGGTGCAGGGTGCCGATCTCGAAGCGGGCGATCCGCTTGGGCGTGTACTGGCCACCCGCGACTATGCCCAGCATGACGGTGGCGGTGAGCAGCAGCAGGGCGACGGTGCCGCCGGCACGGGTGGCGTACCAGAGGGGGCTGGGGCCGGCCGCGGCGAGCTGGACGGTACCGATCATCGGGGGCCTCCCTCAGGGCGGTGGGGGCTCGGCAGGTCGGCGGGCCAGCCGCCCAGCCGGGCCACGGACCCGTCCACGCGCACCAGCCGCGCCGGCAGACCGGTTTCGCGCAGCCAGTCGAGCGCCCGCTCACCGCGGACGATCGCGGCGGTGCTGGCCGTGTTGGCGTCCACGCAGGTCGCGGCGGCGACGCTGACGGTTCGCCAGAACGGCGCGGCGACGTCTCCGGTGGCGGGGTCGACGATGTGGTGGAGCCTGCGGTCGGCGCGCTGCCAGGTCCGCACGGTGGTGCCGGAGGTGGCCAGGCCGCCACTGCGAACGGCCACCACCGGGTCGGACTCGCAGGAGGGCGCCGCGTGGTCGTCGGCGATCGCTATCTGCCAGCCTTCGGCCGGCGCGGGGCCGGCGGTGGACAGGTCGCCGCCCAGGCACACCAGCACCCCGCACCCCGCGGCATCCGCGGCACGCCCTGCCGCCCGGTCCGCAGCCAGCGCCTTGGCTGTTGCGCCCAGGTCGAGCGCCGCCCCGGGTGGCAGTCGCAGGCGTCGGCGCTCGGGGTGCCACTCGACGGTGCGCCAGCCGGACGGGCGCACCGGCGCGACCGGGCGGACGTCCTCTGGCCGCAGCGAGGCGAAGGTCCGGTCGTAGCCGAGTGACACGAGCGACGGTCCGACCGTCGGGTCGACCGCGCCGCCGGTGAGTTCGGCGGCGCGCAGCGCGGTGGTGATCGCCTGCGCAAAGAGCGGCCCGACCGTGACCGGGTGCCCGGAGGCGGCGTTGACCTGGGACAGCTCCGAGTCCGGGCGGAACCGGCTGCAGGCCAGGTCGATCGCGGCGAGCTCTTCCTCCAGGACCTGCCGGGCCGCCTGGATCCGGGTGGGATCGGCGACCAGCAGCACCGCGGTGGTGCCGAGCGCTGTGAACCGGGTGACGCCGGGGCCGGCCGTCGTGGCGCTCATGATGCACCGGACTTGGTGGGCGGCGGCTGGGGAGGCTGGACGACCGGCGCGGGCGGCTGAGCCGGGGGCTGCAATGCGGGCGGCTGCGGAGCAGGCGCCTGCCGAGTCGGCGCGGGAGCCGGCTGCGGCGCCCGGCTGGTGGGGATGCTCGATTGCGTGCGCGCCGGCGTCGGTGCCTGCGGGCGGGCGGGGGCGGGTGAGGTGGACGGTTCGGTGGGCGCCGGGGCGGTCGTCGGCGCCATGGACGGCGTGCTGGGCGCGGCACTGGCCGGGTCGGCTCCCGTCGAGGGGGAAGCGGCACGCGGTGCCGGGCCGACGGCCGCGCCGGGCAGCGACTGGGCGTACCCGGCGCCCATCACCACGGAGCCGGCGACTGCGCCGACGGCCACCGCGACGGTGGTCAGCCTGACCCGACGGAGTCCCCGGTCCCGTCGCCGGACCGTCCGCCCGCCCGGGACTCGCTCTGGGTGGGGCATCGTGGTGCTCCTCCTGCTCGGGTGTCCCGGGCGCGCCCCACACCTTCGCGGTGAGACAGACCCAGCAGACGCACCTGCCGCACGTCTGGCTTCCAGCCTCCGGGACGAGCGGTCGGGATACCGTTCAGAAAACCTTCGCAACCCGTTAAGCCGTCGAGAATCATGCTGAGAACCGGCAGACACGAGGGAATGCCCAGGGCGCCACCGACCGCTCTCAGTCGGCGGCCGGCAGTCCAGCTCTGGGCCCCTGGTCGCGGCCGCGGCGAGCACGCGGAAGCTCCAGCACGACGGTCAGTCCCCCTCCATCGGTGTCCTCCAGGCGGGCGGTGCCGCCGTTGGCGGTGATCAGCCGGTGCACGATGGCCAGGCCGAGGCCGGTGCCGCCCGCCTCCGGGTTGCCGAACCGGCGAAACGCGGACGCCCGAGCGCGAACACTCATCCCGGGGCCGTCGTCGACCACCCGCAGCTCCACCGTTCCGCGATCCGCTGTGCCCTCCATACGCACGCGGCCCCCGACCGGGACCGCGTCCAGCGCGTTGGCCAGCAGGTTGTCGAGTACCTGCTCCAGGTCTCCGGACCCCAGATGGGCACTGAGCCCGTCCGGACAGTGTCCGGTGAGAGCGACCCGGCACTCACTCGCCACCGGCTCCCAGGCCGCGATGCGCTCCGTCACCACCCGGTCCACCCGCACGGTGACCGGCCGAGGGACCGTGCTCTCGGCCCTGGCCACCGCGAGCAGCCCGTCCACCAACCGCGACAGCCGGGCGATCTCCTCTTGTGCACCCACCAGGTCGCTGGCCGTCTCCTCGTCGGAGTCGGCAACGAGCACGTCGAGGCGCAGTCTCAACGCCGCCAGTGGGGTGCGGAGCTGATGGGAGACGTCGGCGATCACCGTCCGGTGCCCGTGGACGAGGACCTCGTTGCGCCCCGCCATCGTGTTGAAGGTCGCCGCGAGCCTGCGGACCTCCTGCGGCCCGTTCCCGGTCGGCGCGCGCACCTCCAGCGCGCCCTCGCCCAGTCGCTGGGCGGCCTTGTCCACCTCGCTCAGCGGATGGCCCACCCAGCGCGCGAGCCGGACCGAGAGCAGTGTGCCCGTGAGCAGTCCGGCAACACCGATGGCAGCGAGCCAACCCCACACCACCGCGATCCGGTCGTTCAAGGGATCGACCGACCTCACCAGTACTGCCACGCCGACGGCGTCTTCGCTGTCCCCGATCGGCACCGCCACCTTCAGCCGGTCGTCGGCCTGCGTCACGACCGTCTGCGGATGCGCCAGGACGACGGCCACCATCGCGGGGACGGTGCCGCCGGTGGCCGTGGTGCACGAGGTGCGCGCGATTTCCTGCCCGGTAGTGCCGTAGGCCGCGGCGCAGCCGCCGTCCGCCTGTGTTCGTGCCAGGACCTGCAGCATCTCGGTGTCGGGCTTGTGGTCGGAGAGGGTCTCCTCCGCGGCGGAGGCCACAGCGCGGGCACTCGCCTCGGTGGCGCTGCGGAAGGAGGTCTTCTCCCGTTCCGTCAACAGCACCCCGAGCGGAACCACCGCCAACACCAGCAGCACGGTGACCAGGGCCAGCACGGTCAGGGCGATCCGGCGGGTCATCGCCGCTCAGCCCGGATCGCCGAGACGGAAGCCCCGGCCGTAGACCGTCTCCACCAGCCCCGGCACACCGAGCTTGCGACGCAGCGCCGTCATGTGGACGTCCAAAACCTTGGACGGGCCGTACCAGTGCGCGTCCCAGGCCCGCTCCAGGATCTCCTGGCGCGTCACCACCCGGCCCGGGTCCACGCTCAGGCATTCCAGGATGTCGAACTCCTTGGGCGTCAGCACGATCTCGCTCCCGTCGACGGTCACCTTGCGGGTGCGCGAGTCCACGGCCAGCGGCCCGTGCCGCAGCAGTTCCGGTTCGGCCGGGCGGGTGCGGCGCAGCACCGCCCGGATCCGTGCCAGCAGCTCCGCCAGCCCGAAGGGCTTGACCAGGTAGTCGTCGGCCCCTTCGTCCAGGGCGGACACTCGATCGCCCTCCTCGCCACGCGCGGTCACCACGATGATCGCCGCGTCGTATCTCCGGCGCAGCAGGCGGCAGACCTCGACGCCGTCCACATCGGGCAGGCCCAGGTCGAGCAGAACCACATCGGGCTCCGGCCCGGCTACCAGGGCCGCGCGACCGGTGTCGACGCTGTGCACCGCGTAGCCGGCGCGGTCCAGGCCGCGCACCAGCGACCGTGCGATCCCCGGGTCGTCCTCGACCACCAGCACCCGCAAGGCTTCGGCGTCCACGTTCATCTCCTGCATGGACCCAGCGTAGGCGGGCCGTGTGATCCAGGGCGCCCCGACCGGGCACCGCAAGAGACCGGCAACGACGCGCCCCAGGGTTTCTAGCGCCGCCGGACCGCGAGGACCTCGTCACCTTGCTCGGGCAGCATGGCGGCGACCCAAACTGCGGTCGCGCTCGTCACACCTGGACCTCCTCGCTGCCGAGTTCTGCCAGCAGACCGCGGGTGCGGGCCTGGATATCGTCGCGGATCGGGCGGACCGCCTCGACTCCTTGCCCGGCCGGGTCCAGTGCCGCCGCGAGCAGCGCTCCCAGGTCGGCCATGTCAACATCGCTCATCACGTGTCCCCTTCGCTCCGTCCCCGAACCCGTCCCCCGTCCCCGGCCCTGATCCCCGGCCCTGAGCACCTCGCGGGTCGCCTTCCCCAGGTCGCCCGCTCCAACCGCTCCCCGGGGATCACCTCACGGCTCCTCGGGTTCTCCGGGCACGGCCTGGTGGAAGTCGACCGTGACCTCCTCGCTGGCCCGGTAGGCGGCGGCGGTGGCGTAGGAGGTGTAGGCCAGGCGGTCCGCCCGGGTCAGCGGCGCGTCCTCGGCGAAGGGAGCCGCGATGTTGCGCGGCCACAGGCGGCGGGTGCGCACCGTCGCGCTCTCCGCGCAGACGATCAGGGTGAGGGCGCCGAGGTAGATCCACGCCATCAGGCCCAGCACGATGCCGAAGAGGCCGTAGGTGGCCGTCGCGCCCCGCAGTTGGTGCCCGATGTAGTAGGTACTCACCCCCAGCAGCACCTGCCAGACGGACGCCGCCGCCAACGCCTCCGGCCACAGGCGGCGGACCCGGAGATGACGGTCGGTCAGAACCTTGAAGCTGATCAGCAACAGGCCCGTGTCGACCGCGATCGACAGCGGGACGGCGGCGGCCCGGACGGACCATTCCAGCGAGGCCCCCCGGGCGTGCGCGGTGGCGGCGAGGGCGGCCAGCCCGCTGGAGACGAGGACGGCGCTGGCGAGAGCGGCCAGCAGGAGCAGGCCGCGAAGCCGGCCGACCAGCGCGCTGGGCCGGAGATGCTGGGGGACGGCCCAGATCGTGTTGAAGGCGTTCTGCATCGCCTGCGCCACTCCCAGCGCGCCGTAGAGACTGCCGCCGATGCCGACCGCCAGGGCGAACCCGTTGCCCTGGAAGGAGTGGATGTTGTGCCCGATCTGGTCACCGATCACCGGGAACTGACTGAGCGCGGAGTGCAGCACCTGCTGTTGCAGCTGGGTGTCACCGTGCAGCGCGAAGCCCAGCGCCGTGACCAGGAGCAGCAGCATCGGGAAGAGCGAAAGGAAGCCGTAGTAGGTGATCAGGGCTGCCATGTAGCCGCCCTGATCGTCGAGGAACTTGTAGACGACGGCAACGGCGAGGCCCACCCGGCTGTGCTGTCGTTGGTACCGGTCGAGTCTGCCGAGCAGGCTGAGGGTCATGGGTTGCCGCGTCCTGGGGATGAGTGCCGAAAACCGCTGGATGTCCACCTCACCTGTCCGCTCCGCTCACGGGCAAACCGGCCCGCCCCTCGAGCGCCGCGCCCGAGTGCTCCCCCGCTTCCGGGGCCGCCGACTCGACGGCTACCTCGCGAAGACGGAGAGCGGGACCACGCAGTTCACCGAACGCCTGGAGGCGGTGTGACCAGCCCCATCTCATAGGCGGTGATGACGAGTTGAACCCGGTCCCGGGCGCCGAGTTTGGTGAACAGCCGTGACACGTGTGACTTGGCGGTGGCCACCGTGATGAAGAGATCCTCCGCGATCTCGGTGTTCGACCGGCCGCGTCCGACCAGGGTAAGCACTTCGCGTTCCCGCTCGGTGATGCCCTCGACCGGCCGTGCGGAGCGCTCGGGGGCGGCTCCGGGGCGCGCGACGAAGTCCGCGATCAGACGGCGCGTCACTCCCGGGGCGATCAGTGCGTCGCCGGCGGCGACCACGCGGATCGCCGCGAGAATGTCGTCCAGCGCCATGTCCTTGACCACGAAGCCGCTCGCGCCGGCTCGGAGTGCGCCGTAGACGTGGTCGTCCTCGTCGAAGGTGGTCAGGACGAGGACGCGGGTCGTCGCCGGACCGGCAGTGATCAGGCGAGTGGCCTCGATCCCGTCCATGCCGGGCATCCGGATGTCCATCACCACGACGTCGGGGCTGACGTCCCTGACCAGTTGGACCGCCTCGGCGCCGTTGGCGGCCTCCCCGACCACTTCCAGGTCGGGGTAATCGGCCATGATCACGCGCAGACCGGACCGTACCAGCGGCTGGTCGTCGGCGAGTACGACCCGAACGGTCATCGGCCCTCCACCGGGGCTCCCACGGGTTCGGGCAGCGGCAGCCGGGCCGCTACCCGGAAGCCGCCCTCGGGACGCGACCCGGCGCTGAGGTGGCCGTGCAGCAGACCGACCCGCTCCCGCATGCCGACGATGCCGAAGCCGTGGACCGATCCGTCCCCGGTGGAGCCGCGCCCGTCGTCGACGACCTCCACGGACAGCTCCTCGGACCCGTAGTCGATGGCCACCAGGCAGTGCCCGGTGCCCGCGTGGCGGACCACGTTGGTCAGCGCCTCCTGCACGATACGGTAGGCGGACAGGTCGATGTCGGCCGGCAGCGGACGCTGCTCCCCACGGCGACGCACGTCGACGCGGACCCCCGCGTCCGCGGTCGCCGCCGCCAGCCGTTCGATGTCCGCCAGGCCCGGCGCGGGCCCGAGCGGGTCCTGCCTCGAGGCGGCGTCCGGGTCGGCCTGACGGAGTGCCACCACCGTGCGCCGAAGACCCGACAGGGTCTCTCGGCTGGTGGCCTCGATGGCGCGCAGTGCCTCGCGCGCCTCCGCGGGCTGCGTCTGGATGACCCGGCTGCCCACCCCGGCCTGGATCGCGATGATGCCGATGCTGTGCGCGACCATGTCGTGCAACTCCCGGGCGATCCGCAGCCGTTCGGCGGTCACGGCCTCAGCGACCGCCTGCGAGCGCAGCGCCACCGCGTGCTCGCGACGCTCGCGACTCAGCAGGCCGCCCGTCCACGATGCGGCCAGCGCCAGGAGGGCGATCACGGCGTTGGCGGTCAGGTTGTCCTCGTGTGCGAAACCGCCTATCACCAGGAGCTGCACAGCTGAGGACACGGCCACGGCGACGATCGAAGCCCACCGCGTGCAGGTGGCCACGATGAAGCCCAGGACGAAGTCCACCGCGAGGTACGACAGGAACTGGCCCTGATACGACACCGACAGGCTCGGATGGACGGAGCCGGGAGGGACCACCACCACGGCGACGGACCCGAAGAGCGTCAGGGCCAGCGCCAGCAGCGGCATCCGTCGCAGCACACCGACGAGCAGCACCATGGCGAGCAGGGACCCGACGGCGTGGACGGTGCCGGAGGCACGCGGGGCGCCACACAGCAGCAGAAGCACCGTCACGGGGTACAGGAGACCCCCCGCCCAGGCCATGACCTTCGTTCGCGTCATCGGCGGTGTGCACTTCCCGGAAGGGGGTTGCGACGCGAAACGCGCGCAGGCAGCGAGGTGGTCGGTGTGGCGTCCATGCCGCGACCCTAACCGGCCCCTCCCCGGGAGGCATCCGCCCGTGGACGTACGCCCACGGGCCAACCCGGCCGCGCGATTGCCGCCCACGGCCCAATGCCCGCACAGGGGACCTCCCGGCAGGGTTGCCCCCGTGATCGAAGTCAACGAACTCACCAAGCGCTACGGCAGCAAGACCGCCGTCGACCACCTGTCCTTCACCGTGCGGCCCGGCCAGGTCACCGGGTTTCTCGGCCCCAACGGAGCCGGCAAGACCACCACCCTGCGGATGGTCCTCGGCCTGGACGCGCCCACCGGCGGCACCGCCACCGTCAGCGGCGTCCCCTTCCGCACCCACCCACGCGGCCTGCGGCACGTCGGCGCCCTCCTCGACGCCACCCAGGTCCACGGCGGACGCAGCGCGTTCGCCCACCTGTCCGCCCTGGCCCGCAGCAACGGCATCCCGCCGCGGCGAGTGACCGAGGTGCTGGAGGAGGTGGGCCTGGCCGAGGCGGTGACCCGCCGCATCGGCGGGTTCTCGCTCGGCATGAAGCAGCGACTCGGCATCGCCACCGCGTTGCTCGGCGACCCTCCCGTGCTGATGTTCGACGAGCCGATCAACGGCATGGACCCGGACGGTGTGCTCTGGGCGCGCCGGTTCTTCCGGCGCCTGGCCGCCGAGGGCCGCACGGTCTTCCTCTCCAGCCACCTGATGTCGGAGATGGAGAACACCGCCGACCGGCTCGTCGTCATCGGCCGGGGCCGACTCCTCGCTGCCGAGTCGGTACGGGACTTCGCGGCCCGCGGCACCCGCCTAGCCGTCGTGGTGGGCACACCGCAGGCCGCCGAGCTGACAGCGGTCCTGACCGCCGCAGGCGCGTCGGTCGAGCCGGAAGGCTCCGCGGGTGCCGAGCGGCTCGCCGTGACCGGGCTGCCGGCGGACCGGATCGGCGCCCTCGCCCACGAGAACCGGATCGCGCTGAACGAGCTGACCACCCGAACCGCCTCACTGGAGCAGGCCTTCATGGAACTCACCGCCGACAGCGTCGAATACCAGGCAGGACACCCCCGATGACCACACTCACCGCCGTCCCCCCGACCGGCGCGGCCGCACCCGCCGCCGAGCCGCCCGCCCGCTTCCCCGACCTGTTCGCCGCCGAGTGGATCAAGATGCGGTCACTGCGCTCCACCCCGTGGGCGCTGGCCTTCACCACCCTCTTCGTCATCGGGTCCGCAGCGGTGGCAGCACTGTCGGACTACCACAACCAGCCGCACTACTCCGCGCTCGGGCAGCGGCCCCACCTGTTCGCACTGGGCGACGCCTTCCCGCCGGCCGGATACCTGACCCTGATGCTCGTCGCAGGCAGCATCGGCGCGATCACCGCCGTCAGCGAGTACAGCAGCGGGCTGATCCGCACCACGACCGTGGCCGTCCCCGCCCGCGGCTCGGTGGTGCTGGCCAAGGCGGGCGTGCTGGCCGCGGTCTGGACCCTGCTCGGCACCGTCATCGCCGCCGCTTCCTTCGCGCTTTCCCAGACCGTCCTGGACGGTTGGCACGTCAGCTTCCCGATCACCCACCCCCACGCCCTCCAGGCCCTGGCGGCGTCCGCACTGCTGGCCCCGGCCTGCGCACTGGTCGGTCTCGGCCTCGGCGTGCTGATCCGGCACAGCGCCGCCACCGTGGTCACCACCGCCTTCACCCTGCTGATGCTGCCCCCGATCTTCTCCTCGGGCTCACGCTGGTCTGCCGACATCCGCCACGCGATGGTGCAGAGCGCGTGGGGGCGCCTGATCCAGGACTGGGATCCATCGCCGGGCGACGGCTTCTTCTCCCCCACGGTTACCGGCTCCTGGGTCACGTACGTGGCCTGGCCGCTGGTCGCGGTCGTGCTCGCGCTGGTCGTTGTGCGGCGCCGCGACGTGTGAACGTGCCTGCGGGGCGCGCCTATCGCGCCCCGCAGGCACGTGCCGGGGGCGAGGCCCCCGCAGCACCTGCGAGACCGACGCCCGACGACATCGAGCGCCACCCCTGCCCGCGCGACACGGTCTTCTCATGGTGTCGGGTCTCCTTGACGGTGTGGGTGCCGGTGGGTGCCGGCGGTGCCTCCTGGTTCAACGACCTGGAGGGGATCGGGGGTTGGCGTCGCGTTCGACAGCGCCCACCAGCCCTGGTTCCACGCAGACACCCGCCTGCTCGGCCCCGACCCCACCCCCACCGGACTCGCAGCCCGCATCCACGGCGCCTGGATCGCCTTCGCCCGCAGCGGCGACCCGGGTTGGGCCCGCTACGACCCGCGGCACCCAGCTGCGGCGATGGCCCACTGGATACTGCCGCCCTCCGCTACTCGGTGGTACCGTATAGTGGTACTCGGTATCACGCAGTACCAGCAGGAGCGAGGAGCACCGGCGATGGACGACCTGACGGAGATGTTGAAGGGCACGCTCGAAGGGTGCGTGCTCGAAATCATCGGCAGCGAGGAAACCTACGGGTACGCCATCACCCGCCGACTGAACGAGCTCGGCTTCGCCGACGTCATCGAGGGGACGGTGTACACCATCTTGCTGCGGCTGGAGAGGAACGGGCTCGTCCAGGTGACGAAACGACCGTCCGGGGTCGGTCCGCCTCGCAAGTTCTACGCGCTCAACGACGCCGGACGCGAGGAACTCGCGACGTTCTGGGCGAAATGGCAGTACCTCTCATCACGCATCGACAGGCTCAAGGAGGGCGGGAGATGAACTTCTGGGAGAAGGTCACAGGCAGCGATCTCACCAGGGAATGGACGGCGTTCGAAGCCCGGGCCGAGGCCCTGCCGGACGACTACCGGGCGGCGTGGGGACAGATCATCGCCCACCTCGTCCCGTACGGGGACTTCACCGGCCGCAACCTGATGCCGATCCTCGACGCCGCCCTGGGGCTGCTCGAAGGAGCAGCGGCGGACGGGCAGAGCGTCCACGACGTGCTCGGCGAGAACATCCAGGGCTTCTGCACCGCGCTTGCCGGTGGAGCAGGGGCTCGAACCTATCGCGACCGGTGGCGCGAGCAGTTGAACAGGAACGTCGCAACGAAGTTGAGCCGGCTGGGAGGCTGACGTGAGCATCCAGGACATCGTCGAGGGCAAGAAACAGTGGCGGGCGCACGTGGCTCGGGTCAGGGCTCTCCCGCCGGACTACCAGATCGTCTACAAGGAGATGCAGAGGTACCTGTTCAAGGTCGGACCGATCAGCCTGTCCGACGGGCCCCTGCTCCCGGGGATCGTCGACTTCTTCGAGGAAGGCGTCGCCGCGGGCAAGGGCGTCCTGGAACTCATCGGCACCGACGTCGCCGCGTTCTGCGACGACCTGGTCAAGGACTCCCCCACCTATGCGGATGTCTACCAGGCATCCATCAGCGCGGAACCCGGCTCGAACGAGAAGTGACGCCCGCCGCCCCACCGGGCCCAGACCGTCAGCGGAGCAGGTTCATGCGTTCTCCACGGCGGATCGGGCGGGCTCGCTGTCCGCGGCGCGGCTGACGCGGGCCCTGGAACACGGTATCGGGCCCCGGTGCCCGATACCGCGTCCACTCACCCGGTCAGAACTGGATCAGCCCCACCGGCGGAGTGCCGAGCGCCAGCTCCCAGCCGCTCCACCGCACGCCGGGGACCAGGTAGTTCTCGTAGATGTTGCCGTCGCTGCCCAGCACGTAGGTCACGTTGGTGCCGTTGGTGTCCTTGGTCGAAACCGGCGTGCCGATGAACTTCCCGCAGGGTTTCCGCGCGCCGATGGGCGGGCCGGGCGGGGGGCAATCGCTATCCCATGAGAGGCCGGTACGGTCCGGAGCTCAGCCGCAGATCACTGGCGTCGCTCGGGCCGGGTCCAGCGCGTTGGTGACCAGGTGCAAGGCGGTGGGCGCGAAGGCGACGGCCACGTGTCCGGCGAGCGACAGCGGGCAGTGCTCCTGGACCACCTCGTTGTCCACGCCCGCCCGGCCGGCGCCGCCGAGGAACTTCAGGTAGTAGTTCGGGAGCATGCCGCCCTGTGAGTGCCCCACGATGTCAACCTTCGCGGCGCCGGTCGCGCCGCGCACCAGGTCGACGAAGCGGCCGAGCTGGACCGCCGAGTCGGCGATCGGCCCGAGCCCGCCGAGTGGCAGCAGGCGACCGCCGCCGGCCGAAGTGACGCCGGTTACCAAGCCGTAGTCCAAGGCGAAGACGCAGGCGGGCCATCCGTTGGTGGGCCTCGCGGCCCGCGGTCTGCCGGTGGGGTTCTGCTCACCCGTGGCGATGGTCGCCGAGGCGGCGCCGACCACCGCGAGCAGCGAGACGCCCACGAACACACCGACGGCCGGGTAGAGAGCCACCTTCCAGCGCGCAGTTGCAGCGGGCAGGTAGCGGGTGTAGTCGGCGGCGAACGGGTTCCAGCCGGCGGCGTACCCGAAGGCCGTACTGAACGCCAGCAGGAAGCCGCCCGTGGTGCCCGTGGTGCTCGCCGCTCCGCTCAGGTGGGCCTTGCCGAGGGTGACCGCGGACGCTGCCAGGAACACCACGGTCAGCGGCGGCAGTGCGTAGCGCTCGAAGCCATGCACGAAGTTGTGCCCCAGATAGGCGACCGTGATCTGGGCGATCACCACCAGGACCAGGCAGAGCAGCGTCGGCATCCCGGAGAGGGTGGCCAGTGCGAAGGCGCCGGAGACACTGTTGACGGCGAACCAACCCAGGCCCGCCCCAGCCGCGTTGAGGGCGGCCGGCAGGGCGTTTCCCCGCCGCCCGAACGCCAGCCGGCCGACCACCATCTGCGGAACGTCGAACCTCGGCCCGTACACGCTGAGCCACCCGTGGGTGGCCGAGCCGACGGCGGTGCCGAGCAGCAGCGCCGCGGTGGCCGTCCAGAACCCGAGGCCGAAGAAGAGCACCGAGATCACGCCGATGTAGACCGTCGCGAACTCCATGTTGGGGGAGAGCCACGTCCAGAGCAGCCCCAGTGCGCTGCCGTGCCGGGCCGATTCGGGGACCGGCTCGGCGCCCGTGGGCTCGACGGCGAGGACGTGGGAACCATAGGCGGTGATGAGGGCGTTCGGGTCTGCGGGGGCGCTGACGGACGTACCGTCGTCCCCTCTCGCGGGGGCTGTCGTCATACCCACCAATCTCGGGCCCACGCGCACCGGCGCCAACGTACGGACCGTACGCAGCCAGGCGCGCGGTGACGTACGTTCTGTACGCACCGCGCCCCTTGCGAGGGGCTTCCCACTGCTGAGCGGTGGGAAGCCCCTCCAGGTCAGGGACCGTGATGCACGGGTCCTGTGTCGTTCAGGAGGCGTTGAGCGCGGTGTCGTCGATGACGAAGCCGGTCTGCAGGGAGGCGTCCTCGGTGCCGGTGAACTTGAGGGTCACCGTCTGTCCGGCGTAGCTGGACAGGTTGAAGGAGTAGAGGGTGTAGCCGGTGTTCTTGTTGAGGTTGGAGTAGGTGGCGAGCGTGGTGCCGTTGGCGGTCACCGCGAGCTTGTCGTAGGCGGTGGTGCCGGTCTCGGCGGTGTCGATGTGGAGGTAGAAGGCCAGGGTCGCGGTGCAGCCGGCGGGGATGGTGACGCTCTGGGAGAGGGTGTCGGTGTGGGTGCTGCCGTAGCCGTCCAGCCAGGCTTTCCAGCTGCCGGAGTGGGCGGGTTCGCTGCTGGAGTTGTCGATGACGCCGGCCGAGGCGGTCCAGGGTGAGGCGGTGCCGGTCTCGAAGCCGGGGTTGCCGAGCTTCTGGCCAGGGTTGCTGCAGCCGCTGGTGGGGTTGACGGTCCAGGTGAAGGACGTGGACCCGGAGGCGGTGCCGGAGGAGGCGGTGACGGTCACGGTGGAGGTTCCGGCGGTGGTCGGGGTTCCGGAGATCAGGCCCGAGGCGGAGATCGACAGACCGGTCGGCAGGCCCGTCGCGGAGTAGGTCAGGCCGGCGCCGCCGGAGTCGGTGCCGGAGATCTGCAGCGAGACCGCGGTGCCGGCGGTGGTGGTCTGGTTGCCCGGGTTGGTCACGGTGACGGTGTTGCCGGATGACTGGCCGATGGGCAGGCCGCCGACGGGTGCGTACATCGCCACGTCGAACGTGCTGCCGCTGGGGGCGTGGGCGACCGGGATGACGGGCACGGCGTTGCCGCCTGCGAGGACGGAGGTGGAGATGTAGTCGCCGAACATCCGGCCCTGGCTGGTGTTCGGCAGCCAGGCCAGCGTCATCGGGCCGGCGAGCTGGACGGGGGCGGTCCAGGTGGCGCCGCCGTCGGCGGAGGAGACGTAGCCCGCATCGAGCTGGCAGGTCGTGTCCGTGCAGGAGGCGTTCGGGTAGTAGTAGTACGTCAGGCCGAGGCGAGCGGTGCTCCCCGAGCTGCTCGGGTCCACGCCGACGCCCGGCGTGAAGTGGTCCACCGTGCTGGTGGCCGCGTCGATCGGCACACGCACCGGCGTACTCCACGACGTGCCGTTCGTGGAAGTCGACATGATGATGTCGTTGCTCGTGCAGCCGCTGCGGAAGCGGCAGTCGGACCACACCGCGTAGACCGTGCCGGAGGCGTCGATCTCGGCCGACGGCAGCGAGCTCTCACGCAGCGTGTCGCGCGGGCTGCGCGTGCCTATGTCGGCGGCGGCGTCGTCCTCAAGCCCGGAGACCGTGTGGTGCGAGACAGTGGCGATCTGCACGCTGGAGCCCCAACTCGCACCGCCGTTGGTGGAGGTGAAGGAGCGTTCCGCGTCCGAGCTGGCCGAGGAGAACGGCACGACGACGGTGCCGTTGGGCTGTACGACCGGCTGGCCGCCCAGCCCGCTGGGGCTGTCGGCGGGGCCCAGTTCGTTGCCCCAGGTCGCGCCGGCGTCGGTCGAGGTGCGCATGTGCTCGATGTCGCCGGCGCCGGCGTCGTCGTACTCGGTGTAGCAGTGCCCGTAGTACGGGCTGGCGGCGTGGTCGTCGCAGACCGTCCAGTTCTTGTCGTACGACGCGTTGGTGGACACGGCGACGGGGTTGCCCCAGGTGTGGCCGCCGTCGGTGGAACGGCTGAGTTCGACGTCGACGTTGTTGCCGGTGGTGATGCCGAGCCAGGAGACCATCCAGACGCCGTCCTTGGCGTCGTAGGCCACCGACGCGTCGCTCACCTGCCCGTACGGGCCGCTGGTGTTGGCGGTGGTGGCGGGCATGAACCCGCGCGTCCAACTCTGGCCGCCGTCAGTCGACGTCGCCCACCCGATGTTGGAGGCGCCACCACCGGTGACCCGGCCGACCTGGAACGCGGAGACGATCGTGCTGCCATAGCTGTAGGTGTCCGGCTCGACCTCGGTGGCGTGCTGCGCCTGCGAGTCGGAGTACGGGTCACTGCTGATCTGCGTGAGAGCGGGAGCGGTGACCGGGGACACCTGCGGGCCGTGGGAGGCGGCCTGGGTGGTGACGGCGGCAGACGCGGGAGCGGTGAACGCCGTGGCGGCGGCCAGCGCGCCGACGAGGAGTAAAGAGCCTTTTCTAGCCAGTCCGGACATGTCTCTCCTGACATACCAAGCAGTACCGGATGGAGCGTCGGCTGCCGCCGACACGGGGCAGCCGAATGCTGGCGCGCCCACCGCCGCCGGGAAAGGCAATGGCATGGCGAGAACATGACATGTCGCATTCGCGTCAGGTCCGGCGTGGCGGGTTGACGGTGGCCCAGCAACCGGTGTGGGCACGGACCTCGGCCCCGCGCTCGCGGGGATCGCTCCCGGGTGCGGGCGGATGGCTCCGCCAAGGCCATCGCAGCCGAGATCCGCGACGGATAGAGCCGTGCAGGGCGGGTCACACGGGCCGGCGAATCAATGGATACCCAGGTCCAGTTCCGCCAGCACCCCCGACCGCCGTCGGCTCACGGCCTGTATCCCCCCTGGGAAACCAACCGTGGGCCTACGGCCGTCGACAAAGTGCTGATCGAGATTCATCTCGATCAGCACTTTGTGCTTTCCGGAATCGCAGGTCAGGATCAGCCCAAGCCGCTGGTACAGCGCGGCTCGGTCGGTGGGCTCGGCTCGGGCGAGGACGGCGGCGTTGAGGATCCGCCAGACCGTGGACGGCACGATGGAATGACCCAGTCGGGCCAGTTCGCCCTGGATACGCCGGTGGCCCCAGCGGGGGTTCTCCTTGGCCAGGCCCAGCACACGTCTCTTGATGGCGGACGTGACTGGTGGGCGTCCGGTGCCGCTGCGGCGTTATCGGTTGGCCGGTTGGCCCTACGGCCCGATCTCGAACACCGGCGGCTGGAGACCGGTCAGGCATTCCCTGTTCGGCGCGGTCGGAGTGTCGAAGAACGAGCGGGTGATCGTCTGCGCACACGGCGAGTCGGCGAAGACCACGTGGGCGACGTACGGGACCGTGACTTCGGTGGACCGGCTCAGCGTACTGGCGGCGTACGGCCCGTTGCTCGGTGCGGTCTGGGCGTCGAACCCGCCCGACAGGACGAGAGTCGGGATGTCACTGTGCGTCACGTCCCGGACCGAGCGCGGCGCCGCGGGGACATCCCAGGCGCGGCAGTCGGCGTGCAGCCAGCCGAGCTGCGGGGCGTTGGCCAGCACCGACTCGGGGAACGACGGGAACTCGCGCCGCCCTCCCTCGACAATGTCGGCCTCGCTCTCGAACGGTGTCCACTCGCTGCAGAAGACGCCGTAGTTGAGACCGTACGAAGACCTCCCCATGGCCTGCGGGCTGAGCTTGCCGGCCGCCCACTGCTCGGCGATCCGCTGCGGGTTGCCGTGGGCCAGCTCGTCGATGGAGCGGGGCACTCCGGCCGCCAGGTGGCTGGCGGAGGTCAGCCAGTTCACCAGGACGCCGCCGTCCAGGACGACCTCCACCGGCGCCGGTTGGCCCGGGACGGTGACGGTGGTGGTGACCGGTCGGGCTTCGAGCTCACTGACGAGGCGCTCGAAGGTGCCCTTCGGGTCCGGATAGCGCGAGTTGCAGGCGGGTTGGTCCGCGCAGGTCTTGAAGATGCTGTCGAAACCCTCCCGCGCGGCTTTCCAGGTGACGGCTCCCCCGGCCAGGGATGGCGGCAGGATGCCGTCGATGCCGACCGACCGGATGCCTTCCGGGTGCAGGCGCAGGTAGAGGAGGGCCAGGTCGGTGCCGTAGGAGATGCCGAACACGTTCCACTGTTCGATGCACAACGCCTCGCGCAGGTCGGCGTAGTCGGCGGCGCTCTCGGTGCCGTTGTACGCGCTGAGGTCGGCCCCTCGGCCCACCAGCTCGTCGCGGCAGGCCTGCGTCGCCTCGACGTGCTCACGCCCGGTGGACGGCGCACCGTAAACGAGGCCGAGGGCACGTGCGTTGAACGCGTCGATGTTCGGACAGGTGAGCTGCGGGTCGGCGGAGTAGGTCCCCCGCTGGGACATGAAGATCACGTCCCGGTCGCTGTTCAGGCCCCCGTCGAGCGCCAACTTGATCTCGGAGACCGAGTCGTCGCCGGGCCCGCCGGCGAGCCACACGATCGGGTCGGGTGCCGGTCTTTCCGTTACGGACGGCACGATCGCCACTCCGAGGGTGATCGTCCGCCCGTCGTGCCGGGACCGGTTCTCGGGCACGGTGAGCGTTCCGCACCGCGTCCTCTCCGGAAGCGGGATCGGGTCCGCCATCCTCGGGCAGGGGCCCGGCTCGAAGTGGGCGGGGCCCACCGTCCGGGCGACCGTGCCGAGCGACGCTCGGGCTCCGGACCCGGCCCGGGCGGGCAACGCGGCGAGGCCGACGACGAGGAACCCGGCCGCGGCCCCGGCCAGTGTGGCGCGGAGCCGTCGCGCGATGCGGCGGCGGGGCGGGGGGATGGACATCATGCGGTTTCCGTTTCGGGGGTGATGGTGAACGGTGCGGGCGCGAGATCTGCCACACAGGCGCTCTCGGGCGCGGTCGGATTCACGAAGAAGGAGGCCAGGACGGCCTGCGCGCAGCACGACTGGGGGCCACCCAGTGGCCGATTCCGGGAATCCGCACGACGGTCGAGCGAGACAGCGTCCGGGCCGCGAACCGGCCCCGGGCTCCCGCCCGCCGGCGGCTGCGCCATCACCGTCAGGGGATGCTCCTCAAGCCGTCGTCGTTCGGACCTGCCATTCCTCCGAGGGGACGGCAGGCAACCCGGGCTGATGCCCTGTTTCATCATGTGATCTCGTCTCACAAGTTCGCGGAGGGGGACGGCCCCGCGTGGTTCCGCCCGGCGCCGCCCGGTTCGTACGGACACTGCGTACGCCACCCTGTGTCCGCAGGGCGACGCCCACCACTCATGAACTCCACTTGGAGCAGGTCGGCATCACCCTGGCCCGTCGAGGTCACCGTGGCCCCCGAGTACGCGCCCATCGCCGCGAGAGCAGGCTCGTCGAGTCTGACCGCCGCGGTGGCGCTGCGCCGAGTGGGTGGGTGGCTCTGCGGTGCTCTGGCACGGACTGCGCCCGGAGCCTGGCCGCCCCAGACGCAACTTCTTCGCATTAAGCTGTGCGCATGAGCACCCAAGCGACCACACGCCCCGGCGGGCGCAGCGCCCGCGTCCAGCAGTCCGTGCACCAGGCCGTCCGTGATCTGGAGGCGGAGGTGGGGCGGAGTGCGCTCACCGTGCCGCTGATCGCCGCCCGCGCGGGAGTGACGCCGTCCACCGTCTACCGGCGCTGGGGGGACCTGCGGGAACTGCTGTCCGACGTGGCCGTCGAGCGGTTGCGCCCCGATGGTGCGCCAACCGACCACGGCAGCCTGCGGGCGGACCTGGAGGCATGGGCGGCGCAGTTCGCGGAGGAGATGTCCTCGACGGCGGGCCGCACGTACATCCGCGACGCCCTGCTGGGCGACCCCGAGCAGGGCAACGCGATTCGCTGCTCCGATTACGCCGCCGAGCAGTTGAAGGCCCTCGGTATGCGCGCAGCCGGGCGCGGGGAAGCCGTGCCCGATCTGGAGACCCTGCTGGACGTCGTCGTCGCTCCCCTGATGTACCGCATCCTGTTCCGTCCCTCAGACCTGTCGACGGCCTACACCGACCGCCTGGTGGCGGCGGCGGTCGGCCGGAGTTCGCTCCCTCCGCAGGCTTAAAAGCCAAATGTTTGCGTTTCGGGTGCCGCGAGGCCTAGTCTCCCTAAAGCAAAACGTTCGCCTTTAGGTGTGAGAGGTGCTCCATGCTCACGTCGCAGCCCGCCGTTCCCCTCCCGCCGCCACTCCGCCGCTCCGGCCTCGACCGATAGGGAGAACATCTATGTCCGCCGCCGAACTCACACCGCCGGAGGCCGCCCGCTGGGCCGCCCGCGCCGGACTCGTGCTGCCCGCGGAGCGCCACAGCGCAGTCGCCACGGTCGCCAACCACATCCACAGCGTCGTCATGGTCCTGCGCGAGCTCGACTTCGCGGACGTCCCGCCCGCCGCCGCCTACCGCGCCGCAGAGGAGAAGCACGATGCGGCCGTATGAACTGTCCCTCGCCGCCGCAGCGGACGCGATACGCGCCCGCCGGCTGTCCCCCGTTGAACTGGTCGACTCCGTCCTGGATCGCATCGAGAAGGCGGAGCCACACCTCGGCGCCTACGTCACAGTCACCGCGGAGCAGGCGCGCCGGGCGGCGGGCGAAGCCGAGCGCGCAATGGCACAAGGCCGCTACCAGGGACCGCTGCACGGCATCCCGATGGGGCTCAAGGACCTGATCGACGTAAGCGGGATGGCCACCACGGCCAGCTCCCGGGTCCGCGCCGACCATCGCGCGACAGCGGACAGCACGGTCGCCGCGCGGCTGGGCGCGGCCGGCGCGATCTTGCTCGGCAAGACCCACACCCACGAATTCGCGTTCGGCCTGACCACCCCGCAGACCCACAACGCCTGGGACCACGGCCGGGTCGCCGGCGGCTCCAGCGGCGGCTCCGCGGTCGCCGTCGCGTCCGGCAGCGCGACCTTCGCCCTGGGCACCGACACCGGCGGGTCGATCCGGGTACCCGCCGCGCTCAACGGGGTCGTGGGCCTCAAGCCGACCTACGGCCTCGTCCCGCGTCACGGTGTCATCTCCCTGTCCTGGTCGCTGGACCACGTCGGCCCGATCACCCGCACCGTCGAGGACGCGGCCCTGGTCCTGACCGCGCTGGCCGGACACGATCCGCGCGACCCCGCCTCGTTGTCCGTGCCCGCCACGGACTACCGGCCCGGTGCCGGCACAGACCTGACGGGGCTGCGCATCGGCCTGCCGCGCAGCTACTACTTCGACAACGTCCACCCGCAGGTGGAGACCGCCGTCCACCACGGCATCGCGCAGCTGGAGGCCTTGGGCGCCCAGCTCGTCGAAGTCGACATCCCGATGACCCGCTACATCCAGGCCACCCAGTGGGGCCTGATGGTGCCGGAGGCAGCCGCCTACCACGAAGGCAGCCTGCGCACGGCCCCCGAGCTGTACCAGGAGGACGTCCGCATCCTTCTGGAAGCCGCCGAGTTGATGAGCGCCGGTGACTACGTGCGCGCCCAACGCTCCCGCACGCTCATGCGCGCCGCGTGGGCACGGATGCTGGAGGACGTCGACGTGATCGCGGCCCCGAGCGTCCCGATGCCCGCGGTCGGGGCCGACGAGGAGACGATCAACTGGCCCGACGGCACGGTCGAGAGCGTCTCCGACGCCTACGTGCGCCTCTGCGCCCCGGCCAACATCACCGGAGTACCCGCCCTGACCCTTCCGGTCGGCCAGGACGCGGCGGGCATGCCCATCGGCATGCAGCTGCTCGGCCGGCCCCTCGGTGAGCGCACACTCCTACGGGTCGGCCACGCCTACGAGCAGACGCAGCCCACCCGGCTACTCGCCACAACGGCCTGACCGCCGGCGCTACCCGGCCACCGTGCGGAACTTCCGCTGTGCAGGCGGACGCCGCCGGTGTTCAGGACGTGCCGGGGCAGGCCGTGGGCGACGGCCAGGGCGGAGGCGCGCTCTGCGGCCCAGCCCTTCACCGCGCCGCACGGGTCGAAGTGGGGTGGGTCGCCGACCGCCCAGGCGTCGAACACACCGTCGCTGTCCTGCTTCAACTGCTCGCAAAGGTGCAGGACTTGGCGGAATGCCTGGGCCCTCGGGGTGGTCGGCGAGGGCGGTCAGGGGAAGGCGTCCGTCGCGGATGCGGCTGATCGGGCTGTCCGGTGACCAGAGGTGGCCCACCGGCGGCTAGGCCGTGTCTGACAATTCCCGCCGGGCCCGCGACGCCGGGCATCCCGGCTGGACGCGAATTGTCAGACACGGCCTAGTGCCGCGCTCGTTGCACGGTGAGGTCGAGGAAGTGGGTCGAGCAGGAGATGCAGGGGTCGTGGTTGCGGATGGCCCGCTCGCACAGGGCGGTCAGTTCGGCGTCGGTGGGCTCGTCGTGGCCCAGGCGGGTCTGGACCTGGCGTCGGAGGTCCTCCTCGATGGCGCCCTGGTTCTGCGCGGTCGGCGGTACCAGGACGGCGTCGGTGATCGTTCCGGACGGGTCCAGGGTGTAGCGGTGGTAGAGCAGGCCGCGTGGCGCCTCGGTCGCGCCGTGGCCGGTTCCAGCGCGTGGCGGAACTTCGGTGCAGGGGCTCGGCGCGGGCTCGTAGGCGTCGATGATGCGCAGGGCCTCGTCGACGGCGTACAGGACCTCGACGGCGCGCACGACGATGCTGCGGTAGGGGTTGCGGCAGACGGCGCCCTGGGCAGGGTCGCCGAGCCCGGCCTCGTGGGCGGCTTGGCGGGCGATCGGGGAGAGCAGGCGGCCGCTGACGGCGTACCGGGCGAGCGGGCCGGTCAGGTGGCGTCGTCCGTCGAGCCGGGAGTGCAGGGCGGTGGAGTGCGGCACCTGGTGCTCGACGACGTGGTCACCAAAGGCGTGGAGCGGAAAGCTGTGGGTGGGCAGCGCGCGGTCGCTGTCCGCGGCCAGGCCGGCCGTGCCGGGGGCGGGCATCACGGTGGGGGTGCCGCATTCGATGGCATAGGTGCCGGGTTCGGCCAGGGCGAGCAGGTCGTGGTCGCAGCCGGCGTCGGGGAAGTCGAAGGCGGCGACCCAGCGCACGGTCTGTGCGGCGTCGTCGCGAGCCCGGCGCAACCGCTCGGCCAGCGGACGCAGTTCGGCGGTCGTGGGCAGGCGGTGGAAGCCGCCGAGACGAACGTTGACGGGGTGGATCGCACGGCCGCCGAGGACTTCGAGGATCGCGTTGCCGGCCTGCTTGAGGCGAAGGCCGCGCTCCACGTCGGCGCGGTGGGTGCGAGCCAGGTCGACGGCGCCGTCGGCACCGAGGAAGTCGGGGGCGTGCAGGAGGTGGACGTGCAGGGACTGGCTCTCGATCCACTCGCCGCAGTAGAGCAGGCGACGCAGGGCGGCCGGCTGCCCGGTAACGGTGACACCACACGCGTCCTCGATGGCGCGGCAGGCACTCAGCTGGTAGGCGACGGGGCAGATGCCGCAGATCCGGGAGGTGATGTCGGGCGGCTCGGTGTGGGCGCGTCCGCGCAGGAACGCCTCGAAGAAGCGTGGGGGTTCGTAGATCGCCAGCCGGGCCTCGGTGACGCTGCGGCCCTCCAGGCCGAGGTGGAGCGCGCCCTCGCCTTCGACGCGGGCGAGCGAGCCGACGTGCAGCACACGGGATCCGCGGTGGGTCACCGTTCCAATTCCTTCCGGGCTGCCGCGTCGAATTCCGGGGCGGCTGCGTTGAACGTGCGCAGCACGCGCACCACGTCGAGGGTGTCCATTCCGTCGCGGTGCAGCAGGGGGACGAGGGCGGGGAGGTTGGTGGAGTCGCTCGGGCCGAAGCAGCCGTAGCAGCCGCGTCCGTAGGTCGGGCAGACGGCGCCGCAGCCGGCGTGGGTGACGGGCCCGAGGCAGGGGGTGCCGTGGGCGACGGTCACGCAGACCGTGCCGCGTTGCTTGCACTCGAAGCAGACGCTGTGCGCGGGTACGTTCGGGGTGCGGCCGGCCAGGTGGGCGGTGATGACCTCCAGCAGCTGACGGCGGTCGATGGGGCAGCCGCGCAGCTCGAAGTCGACGGGGACATGGGTACTGATGGGGGTGGAAGTGGCGAGCGTGGCGACGTAGTCGGGCCGGGCGTAGACGACGGCCTGGTACTCGGCCACGTCGGCGTAGTTGCGCAGGGCCTGGACGCCGCCGGCCGTCGCGCAGGCGCCGATGGTCACCAGGCGGCGGGAGACGGCGCGGATGTGGTGGATCCGCTCAACGTCCTGCGCGGTGGTCACCGAGCCCTCGACCAGCGACAGGTCGTAGGGGCCGGGTGCGGTCGCGCTGGAGGCTTCGAGAAAATGGGCGATGTCCAGGTGGTCGGCGAGCGCGAGGAGTTCGTCCTCGCAGTCCAGCAGGGTGAGCTGGCAGCCGTCGCAGGAGGCGAACTTCCAGACGGCGAGTCTCGGGCGTCGGCGGGCATCGGTCGGCATCTCACAACTCCCTGACCAGCAGGAGGGATCGGGCGCGGGTCCAGGTGACGACCGGGCCGTCCCGACACAGCAGCAGCGGGCCGAGTTGGCAGTGCCCGCAGTGGCCGGTGCCGCAGTGCATGGTGCGCTCCAACGAGACGCGGATCCGGTCCGGTTGAACGCCGCGCTGCACGAGGTCGTCGGCGGTGGCCCGGATCATCGGCTCGGGGCCACAGACGAACGCCGTCGCGGAGTGCGGGTCGAAAGAGGCCCGGTCCAGCAGGGTGGTGACCACGCCGACGTCGCCCTGCCAGCGCTCGTCGGCGCGGTCCACGGTGGTCAACACCCGGGCGTCCGCCTGCCAGCCGGTCAGCTCGGCGGGGTAGAGCAGGTCACCGGGTTCACGTGCTCCGACCAGGACGTTCAGTCGCCCGTACCGTTCGGGCGTGGCGAGTGCGGCCAGGACAAGCGGGCGAAGCGGCGCCAGGCCGATGCCACCGGCCACCACCAACAGGTCGTCGCCCGCGGCTTCGGGCAGGCCCCAGCCGGTGCCGAACGGACCGCGCACCCCGACGCAGTCGCCGGGCCGAAGCGCACGCAGGGCACTGGAGATCGCACCGACCGCGCGGACGGTGTGGGTCAGGCGGTTGCCATCGATGCCGCAGACGGAGAGCGGGACGTCGCCGACGCCGAAGGCGTACACCATCGCGAACTGGCCCGGGGCGAAGGGCGGCAGAGGCGCACCGGCCGGCTCCAGCACGATCGTGGCGGTGTCGTCCGTCTCATCCCGATGGGACACCACCCGGTAGGGCAGCGGGACGGCGGAGGGAGCCGTCACCTCGCCGCCCCGGTATCGGGCGGCCCGTACAGGTCCAGCAGGCGGGTGCGGGTGGCCTTCAGCCGCCTGGCGATCACCTGGGCGACGCCGTGATTGACCGCCAGGCCAAAACCCGGATCCTGCACGCATGCCTCACGGACCTTCGGCGCGTCGAACTCGGCGGCCAGCAGCGCGCTGCGTGCCCGGGCGCCGAGGTGCCAGCGGTAGGGTTCGAACAGCCAGGACCAGCCCAGGAGTTCGCCCTCCCCCAGGGTCTCCACGACGGCCGTGCGACGGCCTGGAACGTGGATATCGAGGGCGACCGAACCGGAGCGGACGATCCAGAAGCGGTCGGCCCTGCCGTCCTCCTCGAAGAGCCGCACCCCGGCGGGAAACGAGACCTCACGCGCGAGGGCGAGCAGTCGCGACCGGTGGGCCGGCGCAAGCGTGGCGAGGAAGCCCGACGCCTCGGTGGTCACCGCGTTCCCTCCGCCGCGCCGCTCTCCCACTCGCGGTTCAGCGCGTGGGCCTCCTCGGTGATGTCGATGCCGACCGGGCACCACACGATGCAGCGCCCGCAACCGACACACCCGGAGCTGCCGAACTGGTCGTGCCAGGTACCGAGTTTGTGCGTGGCCCACTGCCGGTAGCGGCTGTGGGAGGAGTCGCGGACCGGGCCGGTCGGGAGGTGGGAGAAGTCCCGGTCGAAGCAGGACTCCCAGTGCCGCCAGCGCTCGGCATGGTCGCCGGTCAGGTCCGTGACGTCCTCGACGGAGGTGCAGAAACAGGTCGGACAGGCCATCGTGCAGTTTCCGCAGGTCAGGCAGCGGGCAGCGACGTCGTCCCAGCGCTCGGCCGTGAGCGTCTCGCGCATCAGGACCTGCAGGTCCACCAACGGCATGCTGCGACCCATCCGGTCGGCCGCCTCGGCGACCCGGTCCCGCGCGGCGGTCCTGGTCGCGGCGTCGGCCACCCGGGCGGGCAACTCGGCCAGCACCGACTCCCCCTCCGCGCTCCCGGCCCGCACCAGGAAGCGGTGCCCGTCGCCGTCGACCACCTCCGTCAGCGCCAGGTCGTAGCCGGGACCCGCGGCCGGCCCGGACCCCATGGACACACAGAAGCAGGTGGCCCCCGGCTCGGTACACTCCACCGCCACCAGGAACGCCCGCTCCCGGCGCCCGACGTAGGCCGGATCGCTGTACATCCCGCCGGTCAGCACCCGGTCCTGGATCGCGATGGCCCGCAGGTCGCAGGGGCGCACGCCCAGGAAGGCGTAGGACGGCGGAACGCTCGCGTCCGCCGTCATCACCAGCGCGCCGTCAGCGCCACGAAGAGCGGTCCACTGCCGCACGCGCGGCGGGTGCAGGAACGTCTTCCAGGACTGCGGGCCCGCACTGTGCGCGAAGGCCGCGCCGTCCTCGCGCGCACGCAGCCGGTAGAGGCCGGCCTCCAGTTCGACGCCCCAGCCGTAGGGCAGGTCCGCGCCGTCGGAGAGCTCGGCCAGCACGATCGCCCCGTCGCGCACCGTCGGCCCGACGACGGTCCGGCCGCGAGCCACCAGGACCGCGATCAGCGCGTCCAGGCCGTCCTTGTCGAGTACCGCGGTCGCCACCTCGTCGTCCGTCATCACCAACCTCCCGGCGCCGATCATGCTGTCCGGGTCAGTATGGGCACGGACCCGGGGGCTGACGCGGGCCGACGGGCTCTGCTGTGGCTCAGGTGGCGGTGGACTTGACCCGTATGGACCCACCCACCCCGTGCACAGGACTGGTGGGTGCGGCGACCGGGAAGAGCCACGCGTATGAGCAGCGCAGCGCGGATCGCCGTCATCGGTGTCGGGAACGAGTACCGCCACGACGACGGCCTCGGCTGGGCCGTGCTGGCCCGGCTCACCCGGCGAACCGAGCAGCTGCCGGACGGGACCGCTCTCCGGGTCTGCGACGGTGACCCGGCCCGGCTCATCGGCCTGTGGGAGGGCGCCGACCTCGCCGTCGTGGTGGACGCCGCACACGCCCACCCCGGCCGGCCGGGCCGGGTGCACCGGCTCGGACTCGACGCCGGACCGTGGTCGAGTGCTGCGGGTACCACCAGTTCGCACGGGTTGGGACTCGGCGAAGCCGTCGAACTCGCCCGCACGCTCGACCGCCTACCGGGACGGCTCGTCGTCTACGCCGTCGAGGGTACGGACACCAGCCCGGGGATCGGCCTGTCACCCCTGGTCGCCGCCGCCGTGGGCCCGCTGGCCCGCCGGATCGCCGGCGAAATCGCATTTCACCACCGCCGCGGCAGGCCGGCGCCGTGTCGTCGGGAACCGCGCGAGTGTGAAGGTCCGTGAAGCGCCCGCCCGGCACGGTGGCCAGGACGGGACAGCAGGACAGCAGCTCGTCGCGGCGTGACGATCGGAAGGACGGCATCAGCACTCGCCGTTCTCCGGACGGCGGTTGCGCCCGGACCAGAGCGGCTCGACCTGCTGCCAGCCACGCTCCCAACCATGCTCGGCCCGCCGGTCGAGCACCCGACGGCGGACGGTGTAGCCGGTCAACGCCGTGGCACCTGTGACAGCGAAGGCGCCGAGACCGTACAGTCCGGCCGTCGTCTCCACCTGGCGGTCGGGTTGCGGTGGCTTTGCCGGATTTCCGCTGTCGTCGACCCAGAGCGAAACGCGAACACCCGCCGCGGTTCCGGCCGGTACCGGGAGGACGCCGGTCCGGTGGTCGGTCGGCGGGTAGTCCCAGGCCGCCTTCGCCGAGGTGGCGGACAGCATCGGGTTGTCGCCGACCGCGGCCAGCGTGGTGGCGGTCACCTGGTGGCGGTGCCCGGCGGTCCGGTGGGCCTGTGCCAGCATGCCGTCCAGCCGAGTCAAGGCGAACAGCGTACTGAAGGCCACGCAGAGCACCAGGGTCACCGTGATGGTGAGCAGCAGCCGACTGCGGGCCCGGTCGACCGGGCGGCAGAGAGGGTTGCGGTCCTGCCCGACGGCGCGCCACAGCTGGCGCGCGAGCGGCGTGCAGGAGTGCGGGTGCCGGTGCGAGACAGATGCAGCGGGCATGGCGCGCCTCCTCGGTGCCGCGCGGTTCCGCGGCGCTGCCCTCAGTCTGTTACACCGACCTCCGCAGCCCCTAGGGTCCAGCGGTACCGGGAGCCGGGCCGGTGGGCCCAACAGCTGGAGACCGTGCTCCAGTCGGTCAAACAAGCCGGGCCGGCATCCGACGGTTCGGCCGGCGTCCCACCCTCGCGCCGCGCCACGGTCAGCGGCGCAACCGTCACACGCCGCGCCGTCGAACGAGCCAATACTGATCAGAGCCGCCCGCAAGAACCCCCGTGAAAACGTCGAATCCCGAATTGCCGGTGCTCGGACAGGCCGACGCGTGACGTGCTGCTCGCCGGTGGTCCGCGAGCCACTCAGTGGGCCGCTTCAGGCGTTCCAGGTCCAGTCGGTGACCTCGGGCAGGTCGGTGCCGTGCTCGCGGATCCATGCCTGGTGGCGGAACCTCGTGTCGACCATCTGCTGGCGCAGGGACGCGGCACGGACGGCCAGGCCGGGCGTGCGGTCGATGACGTCCATGACCAGGCGGTAGCGGTCGAGGTCGTTGCGGACCACCATGTCGAAGGGCGTGGTGGTGGTCCCGGACTCCTTGTAGCCGCGTACGTGCAGGTGCGGGTGGACGGCGCGGCGGTAGGCGAGGCGGTGGATCAGCCAGGGGTAGCCGTGGTAGCCGAAGATCACGGGCTTGTCCCGGGTGAAGAGGGCGTCGAACTCGGCGTCCGGCATGCCGTGCGGGTGCTCCTCGGCGGGCATCAGCCGGGCGATGTCCACCACGTTCACCACTCGCACTGCCAGCTCCGGCAGGTGGCGGCGGAGCAGGTCGGCGGCGGCCAGCACCTCCTGGGTGGGGACGTCACCGGCGCAGGCGAGGACCACGTCGGGCTCCCGGCTGCCGTCGTCGGTACCGGCCCACGGCCAGATACCGGCGCCGCGGGCGCAGTGCTCGCGGGCCTGTTCCAGGGTCAGCCAGTCGAAGCAGGGCTGCTTGCCCGCCACCACGACATTGACGTAGTCGCGGCTGCGCAGCACGTGGTCGGCGACGGCGAGCAGCGTGTTGGTGTCCGGCGGGAAGTAGACGCGCACGGCCTCGGGGCTCTTGTTGAGGACGTGGTCGACGAAGCCGGGGTCCTGGTGGGAGAAGCCGTTGTGGTCCTGGCGCCAGACGTGCGAGGTGAGCAGGTAGTTGAGCGAGGCGATGGGCGCGCGCCAGGGGATCTGGCGGGTGGTGCGCAGCCACTTGATGTGCTGGTTGACCATGGAGTCGACGATGTGGACGAAGGCTTCGTAGCAGGAGAAGAGGCCGTGCCGGCCGGTGAGCAGGTAGCCCTCCAGCCAGCCCTGGCAGGTGTGTTCGGAGAGGATCTCCATCACCCGGCCGTCGTGTGCGAGGTGTTCGTCAGTGGGCAGGACCTCGGCCTGCCAGGCTTTGCCGGTGGCCGCGTAGACGTCCTGGAGGCGGTTGGAGGCGGTCTCGTCGGGGCCGACGATGCGGAAGTCACGGCGGGTGGCGGAGTCGGCCATCACCTGTTCCAACAACCCCCCGAGCACTCGGGTGGGTTCGTGCAGGGTGCTGCCGGGCTTGTCGACCGGGACGGCGTAGCGGTCCAACTGCGGGATCGGCAGCTCGCGCAGCAGCAGCCCGCCGTTGGTGTGCGGGTTGGCGCCGAGCCGGCGGGGGCCCTCGGGCACGCAGGCCAACACGTCGGCGGTCGGGCGGCCGTCTTCGTCGAAGAGTTCCTCGGGTCGGTAGGAGCGCAGCCATGTCTCCAGCTGGGCCAGGTGGGCGGGATTGTCACGGACCTGGTCGAGCGGTACCTGGTGGGCGCGCCAGGTGCCCTCCACCGGGACGCCGTCCACCACGGCCGGGCCGGTCCAGCCCTTGGGGGTACGCAGCACGATCACCGGCCAGGCCGGGCGCCCGGTCGCGCCTTCCGTGCGGGCGGCGTGCTGGATGCCGGCGATCCGGTCCAGCGCGGTGTCCATCGTCGCCGCCATCTCACGGTGGACCGTCAGCGGGTCCTCGCCGGTGACGTACAGCGGGTCGTGGCCGTAGCCGCGCAACAGGGCGTCGAGCTCGGCCTCGGGCACCCGGGAGAGCACCGTCGGGTTGGCGATCTTGTAGCCGTTCAGGTGCAGGATCGGCAGCACCGCGCCGTCGTGCACCGGGTCGAGGAACTTGTTGCTGTGCCAGGACGCGGCCAGCGGGCCGGTTTCTGCCTCTCCGTCGCCGATCACGCAGGTCACCAGCAGGCCCGGGTTGTCGAGCGCGGCCCCGTAGGCGTGCGAAAGGCTGTAGCCGAGCTCACCGCCCTCGTGGATGGAGCCGGGCGTCTCGGGGGCGACATGGCTGGGCACACCACCGGGGAAGGAGAACTGGCGGAACAGGCGGGTCATGCCGTCGGCGTCGCGGGTGATGTCCGGGTAGGTCTCGGTGTAGCTGCCCTCCAGCCAGGAGTTGGCCAGCACGGCCGGGCCGCCGTGGCCCGGGCCCCAGACGCAGATCGCGTCCAGGCCGCGTGCTCGGACCACCCGGTTGAGGTGGGTGTGCACCAGGTTCAGTCCGGGCGAGGTGCCCCAGTGGCCGAGCAGCCGCGGCTTGATGTGCTCCGGGGTGAGCGGCTCGCGCAGCAGCGGGTTGGCGAGCAGGTAGATCTGACCGACCGCCAGGTAGTTGGCGGCCCGCCAGTGGGCGTCGAGGGCGTGCAGCTCGTGCTCCGACAGGACTGCGGGCGGCAACGACGGTGTGACGCGCGGCTCGGTGGCGGCGGGCTGGGTGGCGGACATGCTGGCGGACTCCTCGGGGCCGGGGACGTGCGGGGCGCCGTACTGATACCCAGCGTCACAGATCGACCGCAGCACGCACAGGGCCGACCGGGCCACGCAGGAGCAGTCGACCCGGGACTTGTGGCCCACTGTCGGCAGCTCGCACGCGTAGGCGGTGGACCCGGGACTTCCCGGGGTCCACCGCCTTTTCCGAGTGGGTGCAGGCGGTCCGCGGGTGGGGCAACCCGGAAGCTGCCTGTGCTGCTCCGACCCGCGCGGCCTGGACGATGGTTCCGGTGGTTCCGAGCAAGATGCCAAGGGCATCGTCGAGCGGGCCGATCGCGGCAAGGCCAGCGGTGCGTTCGGCAAGGAGGGCGGCCGCTTCGACCTTGGGCCGCATGGAACCCGCCGGCAGGTCGAGGGCGCGCAGCTGTTCCGGGGTGGCCCGGAGCAGCGGGCCGGGGTGGGCGGCGCCGTAGTGGGTGAAGACGTGGGTGACCAGCGCGACGACCGGGCGGCCCGGCAGCCGGCCGACCAGGCGGTGGACGTCGGCGCGCAGCGCGTGGTCGGCTGGCGAGCTGTCCGCGTGCAGCACCAGCACGAGGCGGGTGGAGCCGGCTACCGGCGGTGCATGGTCTCCAGTGCCTGCACGAGCACCCGGGGGTCGTGCAGGCCCTTGTAGACGGCCGGGGGCCGGTTGTCGAGCTTCAGCAGTTCGGCGACCGCGGTCCAGGCGGTGCGCACGGAGTACTCGACGGTGAAAACGACATCGTCGGGGACCTCGGCGAACTGGCCGACGAAGGCCAGGTTGGTCGAGCCCTTGGGAACGACCTGGGGCCGGTCGCCGTGCTTGCGGACGAGGAACTGGCTGGTGATGTAGGGCATCAGGCAGGGGGTGACCGTGGAGTTCTCCGTGATGTCCGCGATCGCCGGCTCGTCCAGGCGCAGGTGATGCAGCACCTCCTGGAGGATCTCCTGCCCGGTGCACCGGGACATCGGCTTGCGGACGAAGTCTCCGACCGTGTCCGGGAAGAGACCGTAGCCCCACCAGACGTAGACGCCCTCAGGCTGCTCGCGGTAGACGGGCTGGTGGTTGAGGACGATGGTGAGCAGCCAGCTGGACGAGGAGAAGGTCATCAAGCCGCCCCTGCCGGTCTGCCGGCCGCTGAGCTTTTCCACCAGGTCGAGGAAGGCCGGGTCCTTGGCCGTGACCGTGAAGGACTCCCAGGTGGAGTCGCCGACGCTGCGGTCGAAGGCGGACGGGTTGCCGAAGTCCTCACGGCCGCGGGCGAGTCGGTGCCAGAGCTGCCAGGCGCCGGACTGCCGGGTGGTGTCCGGGACGGGGGCGGCGGTGTCCGAGCCGAGTGCGGAGTTGGCGGTCATGGAGCCGTTGGTGACGAAGACCAGGTCCTTCGGTGCGACGTCGATCTGTTCGTCACGGCCGCCTTGGCGCAGCAGGACGCGCTCCACGGTCGTCCCGGCGCCCGGCTTGAACGCGAGGTCGGTCACCAGGCATCCGGTGCGGATGACGACTCCCTGCGCCCGCAGCCAACTGACCAGCGGCAGCACGATCGAGTCGTACTGGTTGTAGCGGGTGCGGTAGATCCCGGACATGGTCTCGAAGGTCGGGAAGAGGTGGACGAAGCGGTTGAGGTAGCGGCGGAACTCGACGGCGCTGTGCCACGGTTCGAAGGCGAAGGTGGTGCACCACATGTACCAGAAGTTGGTGGTGAAGAAGCCCTCGCCGAAGCAGTCGGTGATCCGCTTGCCGTCCAGCAGCCGTTCCGGCGTAGCCAGGCACCTGACGAGTTCGAGGCGGTCGCGCTCGGAGAACCCCAGCGAGTGGGTGTCGACGATCTCGCCGTGCTGGTCGACCAGGCGCGAGGCGTCGTCCCAGGGGAAGTCCGCATGGGCCTCGAAGGTGTCCTGCGTGACGGACTTGGCGGGGTCGTCGATCGAGGGGATCGTGGACAGCAGGTCGTAGGTGCAGCGGAACTGCGCCTCGAACATCCGCCCTCCGCGCATGGTGTAGCCCGTGTCGGGTGTCCCACCGGCGTCCAGGCTGCCGCCGAACTGGTCCTGCTCCTCCAGGATCTGGATGTCACTGCCGGCGAAGCCGCCGTCCCGGATGAGGAACGCGGCCGCCGACAGTGCGGCGATGCCGCCTCCGACGAGGTAGGCCTTTGCCATGGTGTGCTCCTGTGTTCGCTGTTGGTGGTCGGTGCTCGGCGCACCGTCGGGGCTCTGCTTGCCACCCTGCTCCGTGCGGCGGGTGGCGTCGGTGGGCCGTTGGTCCCTGCTGGGTGTCCGGTCGGCCCGGTGGTGCGGGCCGACCGCGGTGGGCTGCTTGGGGTGTCTCCGGTGATGTGGGCAACTCGGTTGCCGGCCCCACGGATCAAGCCTGTGTCAGGCCGGGTCGCGCTGGATGGGGCAGGTCATGCAGCGCGGGCCGCCGCGGCCTCGGCCCAGCTCGCTGCCGCGGATGCCGATCACCTTGATGCCCTGGTCGCGCAGGTAGGTGTTGGTGGTGGTGTTGCGTTCGTAGCCGACGACGAGACCGGGGCTGAGGGCGAGGAAGTTGTTGCCGTCGTCCCACTGCTCGCGTTCGGCTGCGCGCGCGTCGAGCGGGGCGGTGAGCAGGCGGACGCGGTCGAGTTCCAGGGCGGCGGCCAGCGCGGCGTCGAGGTTGTCGTTCTCTCGGACGTCGAAGCCGGTGGTCCGGGTGGGGTGGGACGTGAGGGTCCAGGAACGCATCGGCGGGAGTTCGGGATAGAGCGCGAAGGCGTCCCGGTCGACCATCGAGAGCACGGTGTCCAGGTGCATGAAGGCGCGGCCGACAGGGAGTTGGACGGCGATCACCCGCTGGGTGTCGTGCGCGGCGAAGAGGCGCCGGGTGAGGAGTTCGACGGCCTGCGGGGTGGTGCGCTCGCCCATGCCGATCATCACGGTGCCGTGCCCCAGGACGTGGACGTCGCCGCCCTCGATGGTGGCGGGACCGTGGTCGGTGGTGCCGTCCAGCAGGGTGTGGGTGCCGGCGAATCGGGGGTGGAAGCGGTAGATGGCGGCACTGTGGACGGTCTCGCGGCGGCGAGCGGCCTTCGCCATCGGGTTGACGCAGATCCGGTCGCCGATCCAGCAGGAGTTGTCGCGCTGGAAGAGGTGGTTGGGCAGCGGGGTGAGGGCGAAGTCCTGGTCACCAAGGCTGTTCCAGACCAGGCTGTGCGGGCCCACTAGGTGCAGGTCGTGCTTGAGGACGCCGCCGATCAGGTAGGCGGCGAGGGTGGTGCCATCGACCTCCTCGCACAGTTCGCGCACCGGGTTGACGAGGGCGGGGCCGACGGTGTGCTCGTTGACGACCTGCTCCAGAACCCACCAGCGGGCCTCGGGGATGTCCAGGGTCTGGGCGAGCAGGTCGGCGAAGTAGTGGACCCGGACACCGTGGTCGCGCAGCACCTGCGCGAAGGCGTCGTGCTCCTCGCGGGCGCGCTCGGCCCACAGGATGTCGTCGAACAGCAGGGCATCGACGTTACGGGGCGTCAACCGGGACAGTTCCAGGCCCGGGCGGTGCAGGACGGCCTGGCGCAGGGTGCCGACCTCGGAGTCGACGCGGAAGGTGTTCGGGGTCATGGGAGTGCTCCTCAACAACGCGGGCGGGGTGGGGTTCAGGCGGCGTGGCGGTGCGGGCTGTCGGGCGCGTCGACGACGGTGCCCAGGGCGGGTGCGGCCGGCAGGGCGCTCTCGCCGTACTCGCCGCGGCTGCGCTTGAGCAGGATGTAGACCGGGATGCCGAGCAGGATGGCGAACAGCCCGTAGTAGACGGTCTGGTAGCCGCTGCCCTGGATCGACCAGTAGGAGAAGACGAGCGCGAGCGAGCTGACCACGGCGTCGCGGACCAGTCGGCCCCGGGCCACCTCGCGGCGGTGGGTGAGCAGCCAGTAGAGCTGGGCGGCCGCCGAGAAGAGGTAGGGAATGGCGGCGGTGAGCACACTGAGCAGGACGATGGCGGTGAAGACGTGGTCGAAGCTGCTGTAGGCGGCAACCGTGATCAGCGAGGCCAGCACGGTGGCCGAGACGATGCCGAAGACCGGGACGTCGCCGCGGCGGCTGGCGAACGCCTTGGGGAAGAGTCCGTCGCGAGCGGCGGCCTCGGGCATCTCGGCGCAGATCATGGTCCAGCCGCCGAGTGCGCCGATGCCGGAGATGATGGCGGCGACGGCGACGACGTTGCCGGCCCAGCTGCCGCCGGCCATCTGGTTGGCGGCGTCGGTGAACGGCGCGGTGGAGGCGGCGAGTCGGGCGTGCGGGACGGCGCCGAAGACCGCGAGGGTGCCGAGCAGGTAGACGGCGGCGCAGGCGAGGGTGCCGTAGAGGGTCGCGCGGGGCACGTTGCGCTCGGGGTCGCGCACCCGGCCGGCGGCCACCGAGGCGGTCTCCAGGCCGATGTAGCTGAACAGCGCGATGGCCGCGGCAGCGGAGACGGCGCCCAGCGGGGAGCCGCCGCTCGCGTTGAAGGGCCCGAAGTCGCCGGCACGGACGAAGAACAGGCCGACCGTGGCCATCAGGATCAGCGGGATGAACTTCATTACGGTGGTGACGACTTGGAAGGCACCGACACTGCGCAGGCCGACCAGGTTGACGGCGGCGGGGATCCACAGGCCGGTCAGCGCGATGGCGGCGGAGAGCCACTTGTTGTGGCCGGTGTTGACGAAGACCTCGACGTAGCCGACCCAGGCGACCGCGATGGCGGCGTTGCCGGCCCAGGCGGTGATCCAGTAGGACCACGCGTTGAGGAAGCCGGCGAACTCGCCGAACGCCTCGCGGGCGTAGACGTACGGGCCGCCGCTGCCCGGCACCCGCTTGGCCAGTCGGCCGAAGGTGAGGGCCAGGGCGATCGCTCCGACGGTGACCACCGCGAAGGCGACCAGCGAGATCGGCCCGTAGGGGGCGAGGGCGGAGGGCAGCGCGAAGACGCCGGTGCCGATGATGCTGCCCACAATCAGGGCGGTCGCGGTGGGGAGGCCGAAGGTCGTAGCGGCCTTGGCCGAGGGCTCGTCCGCCTTCTTCAGGTGCGCAGCGCGGGATGACTTCTCTCTGGGCATGTGCTGTTCCTCGTCGTGGTGGTGTGGTCCCGGACCAGCGCGTTCCTCGTACAGCCGGCGCCGTGGGGATCGAACGGTCACGATCATCGAAGGCCGCGGCAGGCCCTGTCCGGGGCCGAAGGTCCCGAGCACAGGGCCCAAGGGCACGACGGGTGCGCTTCGGGCCGAACGCCCGCCACAAGAGGGCCGATGGTCCCCATGAGCGGGGCCGTTCGCGGACGCCTCACCGCCGGGCGAACATGGGAGCGTTCCGGTGATCCCCCCGAAATCCCCAGCGCTGCCTACGCGGTGGCGCCCTCGTCGAGCCGGAGCCCCACCATGAGCCCAGTCCTGAAGGACCGTCACTTCCTCAAGGAGACCGATTTCACCGCCGAGGAGTTCACCTCCCTGGTCGACCTCGCCGCCCGCCTCAAGGCCGACAAGCGCGCCGGCGCCGAGCAGCAGCGCCTGACGGGCCGCAGCATCGCGCTGGTCTTCGAGAAGACCTCCACCCGTACGCGCTGCGCGTTCGAGGTGGCCGCCCACGACCAGGGCGCGCACGTGACGTACCTGGACCCGGCCGGCACGCAGATCGGGCACAAGGAGTCGATGAGGGACACCGCCCGGGTGCTCGGCGGGATGTTCGACGGCATCGAGTACCGCGGCAGCGGCCAGGAGCGCGTGGAGGAACTCGCCCGCCACGCGGGCGTACCGGTGTGGAACGGACTGACCGACCAGTGGCACCCGACCCAGATGCTCGCCGACCTGCTCACCATGCGCGAACAGAGCGGCAAGCCGCTCCATGAGATCTCCTTCGCCTACCTGGGCGACGCCCGCAACAACGTCGCCAACTCCCTGCTCGTAACGGCCGCACTGCTCGGGATGGACGTCCGGATGGTGGCGCCCCGCGCCCTGTGGAACAGCGACGAGGTCACCGCCACCGCACGGGCGCTCGCCGAGCAGAGCGGTGCCCGGATCTCCCACACCGAGGACGTCCACCAGGGCGTCGCGGGCGTCGACTTCCTCTACACCGACGTGTGGCTGTCGATGGGCGAGGACCACAGCCTGTGGGCCGAGCGCATCGACCTGCTGCGGCCCTACCAGATCAACTCGGCCGTGCTGAAGGCCACCGGCAACCCGGACGTCAAGCTCCTGCACTGCCTGCCGGCCCTGCACGACGCGGGCACCGATCTCGGCCGGGAGATCCGCGAACTGACCGGCCTCGATGCCCTGGAGGTCACCGACGAGGTCTTCGAGTCCGAGCACTCCGTCGTCTTCGAACAGGCCGCCAACCGGCTGCACACCATCAAGGCCGTCATGGTCGCCACCCTCGGCCGCTGACCGCCCTGCCCCTGAGGAGTAACACCGTGCGCATCGTCGTAGCCCTGGGCGGCAACGCCCTGCTTCCCCGCGGACAGCACCCCGACGCCGAGCCCCAGGCCCTGCGGGTCACCGAGGCCGCCCGCGCGCTGGCGCCGCTCGCCCGCGACCACGAGTTGGTCATCACTCACGGCAACGGCCCGCAGGTCGGACTGCTGGCGATGGAGAGCGCGGCCGACCCGGCCCTCGCCCACCCCTACCCGATCGACGTGCTCGGCGCCGAGACCCAGGGCATGATCGGCTACTGGCTGATCCAGGGCCTGCACAACGCCCTGCCGGGCCGCCAGGTCGCCTGCCTGCTCAACCAGACCGTGGTGTCCGCCAACGACCCGGCCTTCCACTCCCCCACCAAGTTCGTCGGACCGGTCTGGACGGAGTCCGAGGCCCGCCGCCAAGCCGCCGAGCGCGGCTGGGCGATCGCCCGCGACGGTGAGCACTGGCGGCGCGTGGTGGCCTCCCCCGAACCCCGCCGGGTCGCCGAGGCCGGCCTGATCAGACTGCTGCTGGACGCCGGGGCGGTCACGGTCTGCGCCGGAGGCGGCGGCATCCCGGTCGTGGAGCACGCCGACGGACAGCTGACCGGCACCGAAGCCGTCGTCGACAAGGACCTCACCGCCGCCCTGCTCGCCGAGGAGGTCAAGGCGGACTTCCTGCTGATCCTCACCGACGTCCCGCACGTCGTCGCCGGCTACGGCACCCCGAAGGCCCGCCCGTTGCACACCACCACCCCGCGCGAACTACGCAGCCTCGCCTTCCCGCCCGGCTCCATGGGCCCCAAGGTCGAGGCGGCCGCCCGCTTCGTCGAACACACCGGCGCCATGGCGGCGATCGGCCCGCTGAGCGACGTCCACGGCATCCTCCAGTCCACCACGGGCACCTATGTCCGGCCCGACCGGCCGATCTGACGTCGAGCCACCGCCACCCGATGGCACAGCGCCGGCCACCCCGCCGGCGCTGTGCCATTTCCCGCTGCTCCACGGAAGGTCGTCTCGGGGCCTGACCGGTCACTCCCTTCCGCGCATGAACTCACCCCCTGCGCTGGGCACGCCCGCTGCCCCGGGCGGGGAGCCGCCCGGGGCAGTCGGCGTGCAACCGGTCAGGGGGCCAGGTCACGGCGGGCCAGCAGCGGCAAGGCAGCGGAGAAGCCGGCCACGCCGACGGCGAGCAGGACGGCGACCGGGAACCACGCGAGGGTGCCGTGGGCGAGGGCGTCGCCGGGTGTGTAGTAGTGGAACGGGCTGAGGAAGCGCAGCGGGGCTGCCGGGCTCCAGGCGAGGGCGACGAAGTTGAGAGCGAAGCCGACCGCGCCGAAGGCGATGGTGGCACCGATGACCTGGGAGCGGCGCCGGGCTGCGGCAGAGACGGCCAGGGCCGGGCCGGCCAGGCTGACACTGAAGCACCAGCCCAGCACCCCGGCGGCGAACACCCCGCGCAGTGGCACCGCCTGGCGCAGCTGCGGGGAGAGCCCGATCCCGACGGCCGTCGTCAGGGTCGCGGCGGCGTTGAGCAGCAGCGTCGCGGCCAGCAGGGCCACGGTGCGCTCCGCGAGCAGACGGGCACGGGTCACCGGGCGGACCATCAGGAGTTCGATGGTGCCGCCCTCCACGTCGGCCGCGACCGCCGCTGCGGCGAGCGAGCCGATAGCGGTGAGCTGCATCGCGATCCAGAACGGGTGGACCAGTCCGGCGCCGAGCAGTCCGGGGTAACTGGCCAGCGAGACGTCCCCTGTCGAGCCGGAGAACGCCTTGAGCGCACTGGCCGGTCCACCGCTCGCGCCGCCGAACAGCTGCGCCGGCGGCACGGCGCGGGTGACGACCACCATCAGCGCCTCGAAGAGCACCATCCCGGCCGCCAGGAAGACCAGCATCCGGCGGCGCCGGGTCAGGGCGAGGACGAACAGAGGGAATCGGGCGCTCATGAAAAGGTCTCCACGTTCTGTTCCGGGCTTCGGTAGAGATCGAGGAACGCCTCGTCCAGTCCGGCCTCCTCCACCGACAGGTCGACGACTGGCAGGGTGGCCAGCAACTCCCGCAGGCCGTCCGCAACCTCCTGCGGTGGGACGAGCAGGCGCAGCTCCGTACCGTTCCAGGCCGGTGACCAGGCTTCGGCGCGCCCCAGCGGGCGCGGCCCGAGCGCGTCGGCGAGGACGAGTCGTACGCGGCGGGCCCGGGTCTCCCGGAGCTCCGCGACCGCCTGGACGGTGACCAGGCGCCCGCCCCGAACAATCGCCACCCGTCCGCAGGTGCGCTGGACCTCGGGCAGCACATGGCTGGAGAGCAGCACGGTGCGCCCGTCGGCCGCGGTCTCCGCCAGCAGGCCGAAGAAACTCTCCTGGACGAGCGGGTCGAGCCCTTCGGAGGGCTCGTCCAGAACCAGCACGTCGGGTTCGTGCTGGAACGCCTGCACCAGCCCGAGCTTCTGCTTCATCCCACGTGAGTACTCGCGCACCGGTCGGGCGAGGTCGGCGGGCAACAGGCCCAGCCGCTCGCAGAGTTCGTCCCGCCGTGGGTTCGGTGCACCTTGCAGGTCACCCAGCAGGCCCAGCGTTTGACGTCCGGTCAGTTCGGGGTAGAGCCGCAGTTCCCCCGGCAGGTATCCCAGCCGTGGGCCGAGCCGGCGGTGGTCGGCGACCGGGTCCATCCCGAGGACCGAGACCCGGCCGCTGGTCGGGCGCAGCAGCCCGACCAGGCAGCGGATGGTCGTGGTCTTGCCCGCGCCGTTGGGTCCGAGGAAGCCGAAGACCTCACCCCGCTCGACGGTGACGTCCAACCGGTCGATACCGATCTTGGGTCCGTAGCTCTTGGTCAACGCGTCCAGCTCGATCGCTGCCGCGGTGTGGTTCATTCGATGCCTCCCAAAGCGCAAAGTCGCTGCGGTAGATCCAGCAGGGGCCGGTCTCCTGGGGAGGCCGGTCCCTGGACAGGGTCGGTCAGTCGTGCGGGATGACGGCCACCGGGCACGGCGCATGGCGCAGCAGCTCGCGGGTGAGCGGTCCGAGGTGGCGACGCCCGCGCCGGGCTCCGATCACCAGCAGGTCGGCGCCGGTGGTGGCCTCCACCAGATGACCGGCAGGAGTGCCGACGAGGGCACTGCGCCGGATCTTCGTCGTGCCGTTACCCTCCAACGGCGTGGCGACCGCCGTGAGCAGCGCCTGCGCGCGCTCCAGGGCCGGCCCGGTGTCCATCACGACCGCCATGCCGGACAGGTCGACGTCCGGGTGCCAGGCGTGGACCACCTCCAACTCAGCCTGGCGGGAGGCGGCCTGGGCAAGCGCGAAACGGGCCGCGGGGCCCGGGTCGTGGTCCGGCGCCACTGCCAGGACGACCCTGTGGGGACTATCCGGCAGCGGCTGCTCGCCGCGCACCACGACCACTGGGAACTCGGCGTGGCGCACCAGCCCGGTGGCGACCGTTCCCGGCATCAGCACGTCTGCCGCCCGGTGCTTGCGGGATCCGACGACGACCAGGGCCGCTCGGCGACCGATCCGCAGCAGCCCCGGGAGCTTGTCGTCGGCGAGAATCCAGGTACTGACCCGCAGGCCCGGTCGGCGGGCGGTCGCCCGGTTCGCGGCCTCGCTCAGCATGTCCTGGACCACCTGCCGGGCGCGGACGTAGTCGGCGCTTCCCGTCTCGTCGGTCTCGTACCGGCTCCATCGCCAGGCATGGGCCACCTGGAGCGGGCGCCCCTGCCGGGCTGCCTCGTCGGCGGCCCAGTCCACCACCCGGGCGCTGTCCTCCGATCCGCCGATCGCCGCCACTACCGGTGCCGTTGTCATGCGATGCCGCCTCTCCCCATTCGTCGGACCGCTGTCGGTGCGGCCGTGCTGAGGTCACTGCACCGCGGTGACGGGGCCGGCGAACAGGGCCCAAGAGTCCCGGTTCCATGGTCCGACGGTCCGTCCACCGTGCTCGGGCCCTTGCCGGGCGGGTAGGGAGGAGAATAGGGCCGACCGGCCCTGGCCGTTCGGCCCTGGACGGGGAAGGCTGCCGGTGAGGCTTCACCTGTGCCGTCGAGGCCGGGCCCAAGGGATGCGGAGATCGCGATGTCGGACGGTACAGCGGGGCTTGAGAAGGCGCCGTTCCGGGTCTTTCTGCTTGACGACCACGAGGTGGTGCGCCGCGGCGTGCACGACATGCTGGACGCCGAACCCGACCTCACGGTGGTCGGCGAGGCCGGCACGGTCGAGCAGGCCCTGGCCAGGGTGCCGGCGCTGCGACCCGACGTCGCGATCCTGGACGTGCGGCTGCCGGACGGCGACGGCGTCTCGGTCTGTCGGGAACTGCGCTCCAAGATGCCGGAGTTGGCGTGTCTGATGCTCACCTCCTTCGACGACGAGGAGGCCCTGCTGGATGCGATCATGGCCGGCGCCTCGGGCTACGTCCTCAAGCAGATCAGCGGCACCGACCTGCTGACGGCCGTGCGGACGGTGGCCTCCGGCCAGTCGATGCTGGACCCGGGCGCCACCACCCGCCTGATGGCCCGGCTGCGCGGCGACGCGGCGGCCGAGCAGCAGCCGACACTGCCCAGTCTGACGGACCGCGAGCGGGAGATCCTCGCGCTGATCGGCGAGGGCCTGACCAACCGCCAGATCGGCCAGAAGCTCTACCTGGCCGAGAAGACGGTGAAGAACCACATCTCCCGTCTGCTGGCCAAACTCGGCGTGGAACGCCGGGTGCAGGCCGCCGTCATCGCCACCCAGGCCGCCCACGACCAGCAGGCGGTGCACCGCCCGGGACGGCAGTAGGTTCTATGCGCAGGATCGGGCCTGGATCGGGGACCATCGGCCCTCGCGGCGCAACCGACAGGGGACGATGATCGGACCCATGACCTCCGATCGTGAGCCGCTGGACGAGCGGCAGTGCCTGCGGCTGCTGGCCGACATGTCGGTGGGGCGCGTGGTGTACACGGTCCGCGCGCTGCCTGCCGTCCTGCCGGTCCGCTTCCGCCTTGACGGCGACGGCAGTCTCCTGCTGCGCGCCCCGGCCGGGTCGGAGGTACCCCGGGCCGTACACGACGCGGTGATCGCCTTCGAGGTGGGGGAGGTCAGCGGAGCGGACGGCGCGGGCTGGAGTGTGACCGTCCTCGGCACGGCGCAGGTACTGCCCGGTAAGGGCGGCGCCGCACCGGAGGAGGTGCTGATCCGGCTGCGGCCCGAGGTGGTGACGGGCCGCGTCCTGGAGTCCATCCCGGCTCCTCCCCGCTGAACACGCCGGCGCGCCTCACTCCGTGCGGAGCGGGACCGTCCACAACAACCGGGTGCCGCCGCCCTCGGGGCTCTCCAGCTCCATCGTGCCGCCCAGCTGCTCCGCGCGTTCGGCCAGGTTGCGCAGTCCGCTACGCCGGCCCTCGGCCGGGAAGCCCACGCCGTCGTCGGTCACCGTGAGCAGGAGGTCCCTGCCGGTCGCCCGGAGGCTCACCTCCACGCGATGGGCCCGCGCGTGCCGCGCCGCGTTGCTGAGCGCCTCGCTCAGGACGGCCATCACGTGGTCGGCCACCTGCGCGGGCACGTCGGTGTCCAGCAGGCCCTCCATGCTGAGCCGGGGCGGGAACCCGAGTGCGGCCTGCGCCTCACCGACCGCCCGGGAGGCACGGGAGCGCAGGCTCTGCACCCCTTCGTCCTCCCGGGCACGCAGGCCGAAGATGGTCGACCGGATGATCTTGATGGTCTCGTCCAGGTCCGCCACCGCCCGGGTCACCCGGTCCGCCGCCCCCTGGTGCTCGATGAGGCGGGCGGCGCTCTGCAGGGTCATGCCGGTGGCGAAGAGCCGCTGGATGGCCAGGTCGTGCAGGTCGCGCGCGATCCGGTCACGGTCCTCCAGCATCGCGAGCTGCTCCGCGTCGCTGCGCCGCTCCGCCAGCTCCAGGGCCAGCGCCGCCTGGTCGGCGAAACCCAGCAGTGGACCGATCTCCTGCTCGGTGAACTCGGGATGCCCGGCCGGGCGCTCCAGCAGCAGTGTGCCGCTGACCTGGCCGGTCGCCGTGCTCAGCGGCACGGCCACCGCCGGGCCCAACCGCTCGAAGCGGGTCGGGCTGGCCGGGAAGCGCGAATCACTGGCGATGTCGGCGCTGGTCACCGCGGCAGCCGCCGCGTAGGCCGCGCCCGACAGCGTGCCCTCCACGGGCACCGTGAGCCCGAGGCGGCCGGCCGCGTCCCCGCCCAGCGCCAGCTCCACCCGCAGCGCGGCACCGGTCGCCACCACCGACACATCGGCCAGCTCCGACTCGGTGATCTCGCGAGCCCGCTGCGCGATCAGCTCGACCACCTGCGCCCTCGGACTGCCGGACAGCAGGCTCCGGGTGATCTCGGCACTGGCCCGCAGCCACAGCTGCTGGCGCTGCGACTCCTGGTAGAGGCGGGCGTTGTCGATGGCCACCCCGGCAGCGACGGCCAGGGTGGAGATGACCGCCTCGTCGTCGGCGTCGAAATCCTCTCCGCTCCGCTTGTCCGTCAGGTAGAGGTTCCCGAAGACCTTGTCCCGCACCCGCACCGGGACCCCGAGGAAGGTACGCATCGGCGGATGGTTCGACGGAAACCCGTATGACGCCGCGCTCTGCGAGATCTCGGACAGCCGCAGTGGTTCGGGGTGCCGGATGAGCTCGCCGAGGGTCCCTTGCCCGGAGGGAAGCGGGCCGATCTTCACGGCCTCTTCCTCGGAGATCCCCACAGTGAGGAACTGGGAGAGCGAACGGCCGTCAGGCCCGATCACGCCCAGCGCCGCGTACTTCGCGTCGACGAGCACCGCCGCCGACTCCACGATCTGCCGCAGCGCCTGGGTCAGGTCCAGCTCCCGGCCTACCAACAGGACGGCCTCCAGCAGACTGTGCACCCGGTCACGCGTCCCCCGGGCGGTGTCGATGCGCGCCTGCAGCTCCTCCAACAACTCGTCCAAGCGCAGCTGCGGGATCCGCGGCGTGTCGTCCCTGCCCATGGGGCCCCTCTCCTTCGTGCCACCGGGTGGTGAACACGTCCCAGGTTCACCGTAGCGGCAGCCGACACCCTTGCGGACCACGGCCTCGAAGGGCCCGATGGTCCCGGTGTGCGGGACCTGGCGGCCCTGTCAACCGGCCATGACAACAAGCAGGCTGACGCACGAGAACACAAACCCCAGGGAGGACCTCATGGAGTTCGACAAGGCAACCGAGCGGCGGATCGTGGTGGGCGTGGACGGGTCCCCGTCCTCGGAGGCCGCCCTGCGGTGGGCGATCGCGCAGGCCGGCCTGCGCGGAGCCGCCGTCGAGGCGCTGACCAGTTGGGAGTACCCAGCCACCATCGGCTGGAGTATCCCGATGACCGTGGACACCGACTTCGGCGCTCTGGCGGGCAAGGTGCTCAGCGAGTGCGTCTCGAAGGCCGCCGGCCCGGACCGCACGGTCGAGATCCGCGAGCACGTGGTGCAGGGCAACGCCGCGCAGGCCCTGGTCGCCGCGGCACACGGCGCGGAGCTGCTCGTGGTGGGCAACCGCGGCCATGGCGGCTTCACCGAGGCGCTGCTGGGCTCGGTGAGCCAGCGCTGCGTGCATCACGCGACCTGCCCGGTCGTGGTCGTCCGCGACGACGAGAACTGATCGACGGCCGTGCCGGTGGCTCGGGCCTCCTGGCCTGCTCCACCGGCACGGCCGTCCCGTCCGATCCGCCTCACCATCGCGAGAACAGGAAGACACCGGTGACCTCCTCCACAGGGCTGGCCGAACACCGTGCAGATGGTCCGCCGAACACCGTCTCATCACGCCGCGGCCTGAGCACGAAGGCCGCGGCCTCGCTCGACACCCGGGCCGTCCTGGACGCCACCGGCAGCAGTCCCGAGGGCCTGTCCGCGCAGGAGGCAGCCCATCGGCTCGTCACCGACGGGCCGAACGCCGTCCGCTCCCACCACGTCAGCGCCCTGGCCGTCCTCGGCCGCCAGCTGCGCAGCGCGCTGCTGATCCTGCTGATGGTCACCGCAGCGGTCTCGTACTTCTTCGGGGAGCAGACCGACGCACTGATCATCGCCGTCATCCTGCTGCTCAGCATCACCCTGGGCTTCGTCAACGAATACCGCGCCGAACGCTCCGCCGAGGCCCTGCACTCACACGTCCGGCACAACACCGTCGTGGTGCGTGGCGGTACCGCCACCGAGGTGGACGTCACCGAGCTGGTCACCGGCGACGTGGTGCGGCTGACCCTGGGTCAGGTGGTGCCCGCCGACGTACGCCTCCTGGAGTGCACGGGTCTGGAGTGCGACGAGAGCGTGCTGACGGGCGAGTCGGCGGCCTCGGAGAAGGACCTGCGGCCGGTTGTCGAGGGGACGGCGCTCGCGGAACTGCACTCGTGTGCGCTGATGGGCACGGTCGTCCAGGCGGGCAGCGCCACCGGCGTCGTGGTCGCCACTGCCGGGAGCACCGAGTTCGGCCGGATCGCGCTGGGTCTGGGCGAGCACCAGCCGGAGACCGACTTCCAGGCCGGACTGCGCCGGTTCTCCATGCTGCTGCTCCAGGTCGCCGCCGTGCTCACCACGTCGATCTTCGTGATCAACCTGCTGCTGCACCGCCCGCTGCTGGACGCCCTGCTCTTCTCGCTGGCCATCGCGGTGGGCATCACCCCGCAACTGCTGCCCGCGGTCGTCAGCACCAGCCTGGCCACCGGATCACGCCAACTGGCGCGCCGCAAGCTGCTGGTCAAACGCCTGGTGTGCATCGAGGACCTCGGCGACATGGACGTCCTGGTCACCGACAAGACCGGAACCCTGACCGAAGGCCGCATCAGCTTCCAGGCCGCCCTGGACCCGCTCGGTGCCGATTCGCAGGAGGTCCTGCGACTGGGACTGCTGGCCACCGAGACCGCCATGGACGGCGAACACCTGGGCGCCAACCCGCTGGACGCCGCACTGTGGGACGCCCCTGGCGTCACACCACAGCGCGTCGGCGCCTGGCAGCGAATCGCCCAACTGCCTTTCGATCACGTCCGGCAGCTCACCTCCTGCCTGGGGAAGCAGCCGGACGGCACCCGGCTCATGGTCGTCAAGGGCGCGCCCGAGACGGTACTGGAGCGCTGCTCGGATCTGCCCGACGGCGTGCGGGACGTCCTGGCCTCCCACTTCGCGTCCGGCAGCCGCGTCGTCGCGGTGGCCACCAAGAACGCCGACGGCCTGACGACACTTGCCCCTGGCGACGAGCAGGGGCTGCGTCTGGCCGGGTTCCTGGTCTTCCTGGACCCTCCCAAGGCCGGCGCCGCCGACTCGCTGCGCCGGCTCGCCGAACTGGGCATCGCGGTGAAGATCTGCACAGGTGACAACCCGCTCGTCGCCGAGAAGGTCTGCGTCGATCTGGGCCTGGCCTCCGGTGGCACGCTGACCGGCCGCGACATCGAGGCGCTGGACGACGAACAGCTGACCGACGCCGCCGAGCGGGCCACGATCTTCGCCCGGGTCTCCCCCGAGGACAAGGCCCGCGTGGTGCGGGCCCTGCGACGGCGCGGACGCGATGTCGGGTTCCTGGGCGACGGCGTGAACGACGCGCTGGCCCTGCACGCCGCAGACGTGGGGCTGTCCGTGGACACCGCCACCGATGTCGCCAAGGACGCCGCTGACGTCGTCCTCCTGGAGAAGGACCTGGGCGTGCTCGCCGAAGGGGTCGCCGAAGGGCGACGGATCTTCGCGAACACCATCAAGTACGTCCTGATGGGCACCTCCAGCAACTTCGGCAACATGTTCAGCGCCGCCGGAGCCTCACTGGTCCTCACGTTCCTGCCGATGCTGCCCTCCCAGATCCTGCTGAACAACCTGCTCTACGACTCCAGCCAGTTGACCATCCCCACCGACAAGGTCGACCCCGAGCAGCTGCGCGCGCCCTCGCACTGGGACATCGCCTTCATCCGGCGTTTCATGCTCTTCTTCGGACCGATCAGCTCGGCCTTCGACTTCCTGACCTTCTGGGTCATGATCGGGATCTTCCACGCCGGGCCGGACCTGTTCCGCTCCGGCTGGTTCGTCGAGTCGCTGGCCACCCAGACCCTGGTGGTCTTCGCGATCCGCACCCGCCGCGTGCCGTTCATGCGCAGCCGCCCGAGCCTCCCGCTGCTGGCTGCCGTACTCGGCGTCGTCGCGGTCGGCATCGCGCTGCCGATGTCGCCGCTGGCGAGCGCCCTGGGCTTCACCGCCCTGCCGGCCGGGTACTTCCTCGCCCTGACCCTGATGACCGTGCTCTACCTGGTGCTGATCGAGGGCGCCAAGCAGATCTTCTTCACCCGCCTCACCGCCCGCCACACCCCCGCGCCCCGAGTGCGCCGACGCGGCCGCGCCCACCGCATCCAGCGCCGGGCCGGGCGCTTCAGCCACCCCGGCCCGCTCACCCCGCACCGCCTCCGCCGACGGGCGCACGCCGCCGCTCACGGGTAACGCCACAGGGCCCTTCGGACCGACCCGGCGGCGGTCGTCCACCCGAGCCGGTCCCCGCCACACACCGCCCCTGCTGGGGCAGGAGATGCGGCGAGGACCGGCTCGTCGCCGTGAACACGACGATCGCGCCTGATGTCTCGTCACCATCCGGCGCAGGGCCGTACGGCAAGGCCAGGGACCCGAAGGGCCCACGTGCGGCACCGGGTCCCCGAACGACAGTAGAGGGACGCAGAATCCGCCGGACGCGACCGCGAGGCGGCAACTGACCACCGTACGAAAGGAATCCAGGCGATGCGACACCGGATCGTGGGAGAGCTGATGACGTCGGCCGTGGTGCACGTGCGGCCCGACACGCCGTTCAAGGAGGTCGTCCAGGTGCTGTCCCGCAACGACATCACAGCGGTGCCGGTGGTGGACGAGCAGGACCGACCGCTGGGTGTGGTCTCCGAGGCGGACCTGCTGTGCAACGAGGTCGCGCAGGAGGACTCCGCGGGGCTGCTGCTCGCCCCGCGCCTGTCGCGCGGTGAGCGGAAGAAGAGCGAGGCGACCACCGCCGAAGGGCTGATGACCCGCCCCGCGGTCTGCGCCCGTCCCGAGTGGACGGTCGTGGAGGCCGCCCGCGCGATGAACCACCGGCACCTCAAGCGTCTGCCTGTGGTCGACGAAGCCGGCCGCCTGGTGGGCATCGTCAGCCGCAGCGACCTGCTGCGGGTCTTCCTGCGCCGCGACCAGGCGATCCGGGAGGAGATCCGGCGCGAGGTCCTGGACGGCGCCCTGGGCATCGCCCCGGACTCCGTCGAGGTCCAGGTGCACGACGGCCAGGTGTCCCTGGCCGGCACGCTCGACCGCCGGAGCCTGCTGGCCGTCGCGGAGCGGCTGTGCCGCAGCGTGGACGGCGTGGTCGCGGTCATCAGCCACCTCGGCTATCGGGTCGACGACACGCTGTCGGCTCCGGCGGTGGCAGCACCCGGAAGTCGCGGCTGACCGGAGAAATCAGGTTCGGTCCGTGCACGGCCCGGCCAGGCTCGGACCGAACCTGCCATAATCGATCCACGGGTGACCTGCGCAGACATTCGAGTCACTCGCTGACCGCCGGACCGCTAACCTCGACCCGTCGAGGCGAGCCTGATCGCCCCTCCCAGCCCGCCCGGGCGACGGCAGCACCAGCGGAAGGGCACCACCGGTGGACTCGCACGACCCCTGGCCCGCACAGCTCCCCTCCCGGCAACTGAGCCTGGACGCGGACCTGGACCGGCTCGGCGAGCAACTGGCCGAACTGGCCCACACCCAGGGGCGGATGAGCGGCCTACTGGACGCGGTCCTGGCAATCAGCCGGGAGCTGGAGTTGTCGGTGGTGCTACGCCGGATCGTGACCACCGCGATGGAGCTGGTCGGGGCGCGCTACGGAGCGCTCGGGGTCCTCGACGAGGGCGGCGGGGAACTGGCCGATTTCATTCCGGTCGGTATGGACGAACGCGAACTCGCCGAGCTGGCCGGAGTCGAGCTGCCGCACGGCCGCGGCCTGCTGGGACACCTGATCGACGACCCCCGGCCGCTGCGGGTCGACGACATCGCCGCGCACCCCGGCTCTGCGGGCTTCCCGCCCGGCCACCCCCCGATGCGCACCCTCCTCGGAGTGGCCATCACCGTGCGCGGCCGGGTCTACGGAAACCTCTACCTCACCGACAAACTCGGCGGAAAGCCGTTCGACCCCGACGACGAGGCTGTGGTCACCGCGCTGGCCGGCGCCGCCGGCATCGCCATCGAGAACGCCCGCCTCTACGAACAAGTGCGTGCGAGCGCCGAACAGTTCCAGCGCCTGCTGCTCCCCTCACTCCCCAACCTGAGCCCCGTCACAGCCTGGGCCGTCTACCAGCCCGCCGCCGAACCCGCGCTGCTCGGTGGCGACTGGTACGACGCGGTGGAACTGCCCGACGGAGGCCTGGTGATGATCGTCGGCGACGTGGTCGGCCACGACGTGAACGCCGCCGCCACCATGGCCCAGGTCCGCAACATGCTGCGCGCGCTGGTCTTTGACACGGCCGCCACCCCCGCCGAGGTGCTGGCCCGGCTCGACCGGGCCCTGAACGCGCTACCGGAGGCGCCGATGGCGACCGCCTGCCTTGCCAGGATCGACCACTCGCACGGCGCCTGGACCCTCCGCTGGAGCAACGCCGGCCATCCGCCGCCCCTGCTGGTCACCACCGACGGCACCGCCCGCTACCTCACCTACGATCCCGATGTCGCGCTCGGTGTCGACACCGACCTGCCCCGCTTCGACCACCGCCAGACCCTGCCCGCCGGCGCCACCGTGGTGATGTTCACCGACGGCCTGGTCGAACACCCCCGCCGCGACCTGGACGAGGGCCTGCACACGATAGCCACCGTCGCCGCTCCCCTGGCGGCCCAGCCCTTGGAGCACCTTGGCGCGGCCCTGGCCGCCGCCCGCCCCGGCGACGGCCACGACGACATGGCCGTACTCGCACTACGGATCCCGGCAACCGACAGCTGACGGCTGACGGCTGATCGACGTACTCACCCCCGAGGGGAGCGGCGTGCGTGGTTCAGGGCGCGGTGGCGCGCTTCGAGCACCACCGCGAACAGGCGTGGCGGCGAAGGCGGTTCGGGGTACAGAACGGGGCCGAAGGTCACGTGTCCCGCTGTCGCAGCTGTCCGCGCAGGCGAAGGGCGTGCGTCAGGCCGTGTGCGGGACCACGGCCACCGGGCAGTGCGCATGGTGGACGACCGCATGAGCCACCGGACCGAGGTGCAGCCCGGGCAGCGAGCGCTCGGGGATCCGTCGGCCGACCACCAGCAGGTCCGCCGACGCCGACGCCTGGACCAGTGCCCTGGCGGCGCCGTGGTCCATCAGCTCCACCGACGTCCGGACCTCGGGGAACTTGTCACTCCAGCGGTCCAGGCAGTCCTGGAGCTGCTGCACCTGCGCTGCGGCCAGCGCGATTCTGATCTGCGGCTGCGGGAGCGGAGCCTTGGTCAGATAGGGCCCGGCAGGGGGAAGGCCGCCGTGAACCGCCCGCAGCACGGCACCGCGTTTGGCCGCTTCCTCGAACGCGAACCCGATCACCTCCTCGCACGGCCGGCTGCCCTCGACACCGAGAACCACCTCCCCCGAGCCGGCGTGCTCGCTCGCCATCCCGGAGCGGACCAGCACCACCGGGCGGTGGGCAACCGCCACCACGTCGAGCGCGACCGAGCCGACGAGCGGACCGGCGAAGCCCCCAAGCCCGCGCGAACCGAGCACCAACAGTTCGCTGTGTTCGGCCGCGGCGCTCAGTACGTGCAGGGCGTCACCTGCGCACCTCACCAGCGACACGTCCAGCTCCGGGAGCAGGCGGGCGATGCGGACGTGGAGTTCCCCAACCGGGTCCGGCAGGCGCTCGGACCGGCCCGTCGCCGCACCAGGACGTGGCGGCCGCACCGCGTGCAGCAGGCGCAGGCCGCTCCCGCTGCGACGGGCCTGGTAGCCGGCCCACTCGGCGGCGGCCGCACTCTGTGCGGACCCGTCCACCCCCACCACCACCGGAAGCTTCATGGTTTCGTCCCCTCTCTCGTTCCCACGACGAGCGGAGCGCCGGCGCGCACTCCGCTGATTCACCGACAGAACTCTCGTACGGCACCGCACTTGGGCGGTATCGGCCGACAGGTCCGCCCCCGACCCCGAACGGCCCTTGTTTCACCGCAAAGGCCGGAGCGACCGACTCAGCGCCGGCGGTGACGCGCCCCGGCGGCCTCACCCAGGTGATGCTCCAACGGCGGCCACGCCCGCAGGTCGGGAGCCGACGCGACGGGGACCACGGCGATCGGGCCGGGCACATGCTGGAGCACAGCCGGCAGCGTCGACCCCAGGCCGGCCGGGTGACCGTCGGCCCATTCACGCCGACCCACCACCAGCAGGTCCGCCTTCTCCGCAGCCCTGACCAGGGCCTCCGCCGGTCCGACATCGGCCAGCTCCTGGATCACGGGCACGTCCGGATAGTGCTTGCGCCAGTCCGCGAGGACCTCGTCAAGCAGTCGGGCCTGTGCCTCCCGTCGGCGTCCGAAGACCACCCCACCCGTCGCCTGCCCACTGGGGTGGACGCAGGCGTGCACCACCCGCAGGCGGCAGGCGTGCCGTTCCGCGGACTCGAAGGCGAACGCTGCGGCCGCCTCGGCGGGGTCGTGCGCGTCCAGGCCCAGCACGATCTCCCGCAGGGCCGGCCACTGAGCCTGCGCCTCCCCCTCACCGGCGCGGGAGCGGACCAGCACCGCGGGGCAGTAGGCCCGCGCCGCCGAGTGCAGCCCGACCGAGCCGACACGCAGTTCACGGAATCCCCCCTGCCCCCGGGCTCCCAGGACCAGCAGTTCGGCGTCCTCACTCGCCGCCAGGAGGGCGACCGACGGAAGATCGACGATCTGGTCGACCATCAGCTCAAGTCGCGGATGGCTGCGGGCGAGTCTGCTCTCGACGCTCCGCAGGTCTCCCCGCGCCCGCCCGTCCGCCGGCTCGACGCCCTGAGAAGGCGTGGGCAGCAGGTGGGGTAGGAGCGGGTAGGCGTTCAGCAGCCGCAGCGGAAGACCCCGCAGCAGTGCTTCCCGCGCCGCCCACTGCGCGGCGCGCAGGCTCGCCTGCGAACCGTCCACCCCGACGACGACGTGACGTATCACGGTGTCCACCTCCTGAGGACGTCCACGAAGCCGGACCATCCCGGTCACCGGCCCTGCATGCCACGGTCGCCCTGCCCCCGTACCGCCGCGAGGCCCAAAGGTCCCGCAGAACGTCCCCACCACTCATGAGCCGACGTCACCACGACCGTCCGGCAAGGCCGGTGGGTTCAGCGCCTGTCCCCACGGCCGGGCCCACCCGGCCCGAAGTGGGGGCCAACAGGCCCTGTGGGTCACCAGCTCCGCCGCGCCAGGCTGATGGACATCGGAGAACAGGGCGGCGAAGCCCGGCTCCACGTCCGCGTTCGGCGCCCTTCCTGGAGTGACACCATGCCCTCAGCCCCGCGCCCTGCCCGTCCGACCCGCGGTTCGATCCTGGCCGGAGCGCCGGCCCGACACCTGCGTGCGGCCGTCCACCCGGGCGCCAACCCGCTGCGCCGCGACATCGACCGGGCACGCGGCCGTGGACTGCTCGCCGCCGGGTTCGGGCTGGCCCTCTCGGCCGGGCTGGCCACAGCCGCGGCCTTCCTCACCCTCCACAACGACCAGGCACACGCACTGAGCGAGTCGCAGCGCCTGCACCATGTGGAGGCCACGGTGCTGACTCCACCTCAGAAGGCCCGGGGCTCGATCACCGGTGTGGCCTCCACCGGCTTCCAGGCGGAGGTGGCCTGGACGTACCCCGCCGGTCACAGCGTCACCCGTGCGGCCCCGGTCACCGCACAGGCCGCACCGGGCAGCACGGCCTCCATCTGGGTGAACAGGAGCGGGGACCTCAGCGCGCCGCCGCGCGGCGAGGCCGACATCGTGGCGGATTCCGTCCTCGTCGGACTCGGCACCCTGGGCATCCTCTCGGTAGCCGGCGCCACCCTCCTCGGCAGTCAGCACCGCTCGCTCGACCGCCAGGCGGACTCCCTCTGGCAGCAGGGCTGGGCGCGTGTGGAGCCGCTGTGGTCGGGGCGGACGCGCGGCGCGAGTGCGGAACCCTGCTGACGTTCCCGTCGCACCGGCGACCGTCGCCCCCGGCCAGGACGACCGGCACAGGCCAAGCGCGCCGCTCAGCCGTCGACTCGTCCGGGCAGCGGGACGGCGTCTTCAGCCTGTGGGGCTCCGCCAACTTCGCCTTCCTCGGCCAGTACGTGGAGGTCCCGGAGGACGTCGACAGCGAGATCCCACCGATCTACCACGCACTGTCCGACCCCAAGACCGCGTACCACGCACTCAAGACTGCCTTCGCCTGAGCCGCTCACTCACCAACGCACCACCCACCACCCACCACCGATGGGAACCTGCCATGACCGTCCAGTCCACCCACCTGCACCCGCTCCGCTACCGCGTCGCTGCCGCGCTGCGCCGCACCACCGGCCACCACCGGCAGGCGGTAGACGCCGCCACCGCCACGACGACCACCACCGCCGCCGCCAAGGCGCTCGCGTCGGCCCGTGCGGTGCTCGGCTTCGTGTTCCTCTGAGCCTTCCTGGACAAGGCTTTCGGCTGGGGGTACGCCACCTCCGACGCCAACGCCTGGGTCAACGGCGGCTCCCCCACGAAGGGCTTCCTCAGCCACGTCGCGGCCGGCCCGCTGGCGTCGACCTTCCACCGGCTGGCGGGCCAGGGCTGGGTGGACTGGCTGTTCATGCTCGGCCTGCTCGGCATCGGCGTCGCGCTGGTCAGCGGTGTGGCCCTACGGCTCGCCACCGCCAACGGCACCCTGCTGCTCGCCCTGATGTGGGCAGCGGAGTGGCCTCCCGCCCGCCACCTCTCCAACGGCGCGGCCAGCGGCTCCAGCAACCCCTTCGCCGACTACCACCTGGTCTACGCACTGCTGCTGATCGCCCTCGCAGCCACCAGCGCCGGCGACACCTGGGGCTTGGGCCGCCGTTGGGCCGCCCTGCCGATCGTCCGCGACCACCCCTGGCTGCGCTGACCCCTCATCGACCGCGCCCGCCCCGAGCGACGCACCCAGCACGCTGCCACCGGACGCGGTGCCCAACCAGCAGCCGTCCCGCCCGTCAGCAGCGTGGCCCCGCCCTTCCTGTGGCGGCCGGCGGCAGCGCGAGCGGCAGCCGGCCGCCGCCCGGCGCCGAGATCAACGGTCGGCTCTACCTCGACGTCCCCTTCGCAGCGAAGGACCAGGCGAAGAGTCAACTCGGTGCAGCTACCCCACCTCGGGCTGGTGGGGCAGCTGTCGTTGGAAGGCTCAGGCCACCGTCTGGGGGGCAGCAGGTCCGTCCGGTGCTGTTCGAGGTCGGTGACGCTGTCGAGGTCCACCTCGACGGTGTAGCGGGTGGGGGAGCCGTCGGGGGCCGGCTCCTGGGTCGGTTGGCGAGCCCGTCGCGCAGCTGCTCCATGCTCCGCAGGTCGGCGGTATCGGACCCGCGCGCGACGGACCCGCGGAACTCACCCCCGGGTGATCGGTCGGTGCGCGTTCCAGACGCTGCCCTGACGGGCGCGCCCGGAATCCGAACGCGCCCCTGATGGCGGGTCGGCGGGTGTGCTCGCTCACAGGCCCGGAACGAACTGGACGAGCAGGTCGATGAGTTTGATGCCGATGAAGGGAAGGATCAGCCCGCCGAGGCCGTAGACGCCGAGGTTGCGGCGCAGCAGGTCGGAGGCGGAGGCGGGCCGGTAGCGGACGCCGCGCAGGGCGAGCGGGATCAGGGCGATGATGATCAGGGCGTTGAAGATGATCGCGGAGGTGATCGCGGACTTGGGGCTGTGCAGCGCCATGATGTTGAGATCGCCGAGGCCGGGGTAGGCGGAGGCGAACATGGCGGGGATGATCGCGAAGTACTTGGCGACGTCGTTGGCGATGGAGAAGGTGGTCAGCGCGCCGCGGGTGATCAGGAGCTGCTTGCCGATCTCGACGATCTCGATCAACTTGGTGGGGTTGGAGTCCAGGTCCACCATGTTGCCGGCCTCCTTGGCCGCCGAGGTGCCGGTGTTCATCGCCACACCGACGTCGGCCTGGGCCAGCGCGGGGGCGTCGTTGGTGCCGTCGCCGGTCATCGCGACCAGCTTGCCGCCCTCCTGCTCCCGCCTGATCAGGGCCATCTTCTCCTCGGGGGTGGCCTCGGCGAGGAAGTCGTCCACGCCGGCCTCGTCCGCGATCGCCCGGGCCGTCAGGGCGTTGTCGCCGGTCACCATCACGGTCCTGATACCCATGCGGCGCAGCTCGGCGAAGCGTTCGCGGATGCCGTCCTTGACGACGTCGGTGAGCTGGACAACGCCCATTGCGCGTGCGCCGTACCGGTCGTGGACGGCTACCAGCAGCGGGGTGCCGCCGGTGCGGGCGATCTCGTCGACGATCTCGAAGGCCTGTGCCGGGACCTGGCCGCCGCGTTCGTGCACCCAGGTGGCGACCGCCGCGCAGGCGCCCTTGCGTACCAGGATCGGCGGGCTGTCGGGGCGGCAGAGGTCGACGCCGCTCATCCTGCTGTGCGCGCTGAACGGGATGAACTCCAGGCGCCCGAGCTCCCCCTCGGCGCGGGTGCGCAGCTGGTAGGCCCGCTTGGCGAGTACGACGATCGAGCGCCCTTCCGGGGTCTCGTCGGCGAGGCTGGACAGCTGGGCGGCCTCGGCCAGTTCGTACTCGGGCACGCCCTGCAGTGCGACGAACCGGACGGCCTGGCGGTTGCCGAAGGTGATGGTGCCGGTCTTGTCCAGCAGCAGGGTGTTGACGTCACCGGCGGCCTCCACGGCGCGGCCCGACATCGCCAGCACGTTGCGCTGCACCAGGCGGTCCATACCGGCGATGCCGATCGCGGAGAGCAGCGCGCCGATCGTGGTGGGGATCAGTGCCACCAGCAGGGCGACCAGCACGGTGATGCTCTGCTCGGCGCCCGCGTAGACGGCGAACGGCTGGAGCGCGACCACGGTGAGGATGAAGATGACGGTCAGGGCGGCCAGCAAGAGGTTGAGGGCGATCTCGTTCGGGGTCTTGCGCCGCTCGGCGCCCTCCACCAGGGCGATCATGCGGTCGATGAAGGTCAGGCCGGGCTTGGAGGTGATCCGTACGACGATCCGGTCCGAGAGGACCCGCGTGCCACCGGTGACGGCGCAGCGGTCGCCGCCGGCCTCCCGGATCACCGGGGCGGACTCACCCGTGATCGCCGACTCGTCGACGGCCGCGATGCCGTCCACCACATCGCCGTCACCGGGGACCGTCTCACCGGCCTCGACCACCACGAAGTCGTACAGCCGCAGCTCCTCGGCCGCAACCAGCTCCTCGGGGCAGCGCTCGATCCCGACCCGCCAGCGCACCAGCCGCCGGGCCACCGTCCCCGTCCTGGCCCTGCGCAGTGACTCGGCCTGCGCCTTGCCCCGCCCCTCGGCGACCGCCTCGGCGAGGTTGGCGAACACCACGGTGAGCCAGAGCCAGAGGCTGATCAGCCAGGTGAACACGCTCGGCGAGATCAGCGCGGACAGCGTGGTGAGGGCCGAACCGACCTCGACCACGAACATCACCGGGTTCTTCGCCATGACCCGTGGGTGCAGCTTGCGCAGCGCCTCGGGGAACGACCGGACCAGCTGTTTCGGTTCGAACAGCCCACTCGCCGCGCGGTGGCGGCTTGCGCTCGCGGGCCGGGCCGCGCTGTCGTCGGTGGCGTGAGTCCCCGAGAGGGGAGTCTCGGAGGGGGGAGCCGGAAGAGGCATACGGCGGGACCTTCTGCGCGCGGGCGAGTGCCACCGCGGGAGTCGGGTGAGCCCGGGACCAGCCAATCGGCCGCGTGGCGGCGGTGTCGGTGTCCTGACGGATCCCTGACGGGCCGCCAGGAATGCTTGACGCACCGTTCACACCCGCACGGGCCGCCCGGGCGGCCCGACGACGGCATCCGCGGCCCAACAGACGGCGGTCCGCGTCAAGGCCTCGTCAGTGATCGGGCTGCGGCAGTCAACGAGACGTCAGGGATGCGTGATCAGAGCATGACCCGGCGTAACGTCGGTGGCCTTCCCGTCCGATCGGCGGGCCCGCAACGGGCCCGGCCAGGACGTATCCGACGGCACCTCGGACAGGTGGTGGCTTCCACAATGACGGCTCTCACTCCCCTGCCTTCCCTCCTGGGCAACGGGCGACGGGCCCGGCTGCACTCGCGGCTGGCCGGCCTGTTCCGACGCCTCGCGCTGAGCCCGCTCGACAGCCCTGTGCTGTACACCCTGCACGCTCCGCTCGCCGACCGGAATCCGGTCGCAGCCTGTCGAGCGGCCGGCGTGCGGGCCACCTGGCGGATCGTCACCGGACCCGACGGAAGGCCGCGGCTCGAAGCATCCTGGGCAGTCGAGCACTGAGCCCCGCGCACCACAGCAGCAGCATCGAAGGAGAAGGACTGTGTCGCTGCACTACCCCCGGGTCGCGCACGCCCGCCCGCCCCACCCCCAGTGCTCCGCCCGCTCCGCCGCGCCGTTCGGCGAGCCCGCCGCTCCTGCACCGGCTCCGGCGGGTGCCGCGCCGCTGGGTGTGCTGGTCGACCAGGAGGCCCGACTGGCCACCGCAGGCGGCCGGCCGCTGGACCTCACCTTCACCGAGTTCGAGCTCCTCGCCCATCTGGTGGCCCACCCGCGGCGGGTCTACACCCGCGCGCAGCTGCTGACCGCCGTCGGCGGCCGGCCGCCCTACGGCGACAGCCGCACGGTCGACGTCTACGTGGCCCGGCTGCGCCGCAAGCTCGGTCCCGCCTACCGCGCCACCATCGCCACCGTCCGCCAGGTCGGCTACCGCTTCGACCCCGCCGGCGCGGCGACCTCGCGTGGCTGAACGCGATCTCGCACGTCAGGGCCGCGTCAAAGACGCCGTGCGGGACGTAGTGCATACGTCAAGGGGCCTCTGGCGCACGTAGGCGCAGGTGTCCACTGGAGGGCAGTCGATCGGCGTGTCCCGCTCGGCGCATCGGTGGCCGGGGGGCGCGCCCCCGTCGGCCCGGGTAGAGGAAGAAGGCGAAGTGCCGTGTCCGAGGGTTCTCGTGTCGTCGTCGGGGTCAATGGCTCGTTGAGCAGTCTCGCGGCCGTGTACCGGGCTGTGGAGGAGGCGAGTCGGCGGAACGCCGTGCTGGTCCCGGTGATCGCATGGTCCAGCGGTGACGGCGACGGGCTGCGTCCGCTGTCGGAGCTGGAGCACACCGCGCGCAGGCGGCTGGACACCGTCTTCGAGCAGGCCTTCGGCGGTTACCCGCACGATGTGGTGATCAAGCCGGTGGTGGTGCGCTGCGACGCCGGCCGCGCCCTGGTCGAGACGGCCGACCGGCCCACCGACCTCCTGGTGCTGGGCAGCGGACGGCAACGGCGCCTCCGCCAGGCTCTGCACGGTTCGGTAACCCGCTACTGCCGTGCCCATGCGGTGTGCGAGGTGCTGGCCGTCTCCCCGTCCGTCCTCCTGGACAGCCTGGAGCTGACCGCGCGCACCGGGGCGCCCCTGCCCTTCCTGCTCGGCCACCGCTGGACGGCCCAGCACCCCGCGACCGCCTCCTGAGTCGTCGAGCCCGGCAACGCCATGTCCGGCTTCAACGGCGCTACCGGCTTCCACAACGGACTCATGGTGCTCGCGATGCTTTTGGGCCGCTATGTCCCCATCGCCTTCGTGCCCGCCCTCGCGGGAGTCGGAGACTGAGCGAGTCCCGACAGAGGCTCCGGCCGCTACGTGGGAACCTCGTGGGGTGGACTGCGAGGCGGTGTACCGTACCGATCTTCAACAGGCCGAACATGGAGCACCGATGCACGTTCCACCGCCATCTCTCACGGACCTGCACGGCATCTGGCGGCGCACCCTGGTCCGCGAGGCGGACGGCTCGACGGACAGCACCACCAGCACGACCTGGCTGCAGGGTCCGACGCTGTTCACCGATCTGCGCCAGCCTCCGAACCTTGCGGAGGCGGTCGGTGGCAGGTGTCTGGCCGAACTGGACCGTCCGCAGCTCCTGGTACTGAGCACACAGAAGGCGTTCGCCGGCACCCTGGAGCAGGACGGTGAGGTGTTCAGGTGGGTCCGTCGGATCGACCTGCATCCGCCGGCCTCACTGCCCGACGCGGGCACCCTGCACTTCGAGGACGGAGTGCTGATCGAGCACGGCCTGTACGAGGACTACCTGGAACGCTGGGAGCCCGCCGACCGGCCGGCGGCCGACCCGGTGGGCGCGGTGCTGGAGGATCCGGCGGACGGCTGTGCGGGTCAACTGGTCAGGTTGGGCTCCTGGTTCGGCTATGTCCGGGACAGGACCGAACCACTCGGTACGCCCGGGCTGCCTTCGACACCGCTCACCGAGCGGGTACTCGGTTGCGCCGGCCACGCCGAGGCCGTCACGCTGCTGGACTGCGAAGTGTCCCTCGGCAGGATCCGCGCAGGCCGCTGGGAAATCGTCCGTTCCACGCTGCCACACCGAGTCGGGGCCGAACTGCGGCCCGAAGCGACCCGTTCCGGAGACGCGCTGCGCATCCTCGACGCCGATCCGAACGGCAGCGGCCGCTCGCGTGAGTGGCGGCTCGCGCATGTCGAGGGCCCACCGCGGCTACTGACCGATGACCGCTCCCGGAGCTGAGCTACCGGTCGACCAAGGCACCTGGTGCGGCGAGAAGGTGGGCCGCTCCCTGGTCGGCTCGTGGCGACGCTGCCAGACCGGGGTGGTCGAGCCGCTGGTGGCAGGCACAATGGCAGCCCAGTCGGCCGGGCAACTCCGACCGTTCTTGCGCTCGCGCTCCTCGTGCCGCACGAACTGCTTAGTCGCGAAGTGATGAAACCGGGCACCGCCTACCCGGGCATCGTGCCCCTGATCGAGGTGGCCGGAGTGGAACCGAGACTGCGGCAGCTGTACCCCTTCACCAGCCACTACAACCTGAACTTCAGCAGCTTCACGAGCTACCCGTGGTCAATCCAGGTGCCGTCGATCGATCCTCTGCATGACGGGCGGTTCCGCGTCCGCCGTCCTCGAAGTTCCGAGGTCATCGGGTTCGCCAACTCCGCGGACGCTGCGGTGTCCCTCGTCGTCGGCAACCTCCCAGCCGGGCTCGGCCCGGCCGTCGCCCACGATTAGCCAGCCAGGTGGCGGGCATCCCGTCGGCAAGCCGGCGGAGGTGTGCGGGGTGCGCCGCAGCACGGTGTCCAGCGCGATCGTGGAGTTCAAGCGCCGGGGCTTGCGGTCGGGGCCGGCGGCGGTCCCGCCACCACCCGGCCGGCCGTCAACGTGCGAACTTCTCGATGGCCGCCGGAGTGACCGGGGTGAAGAAGTTGACGAGGTTGCCGTCGGGGTCGCGGAACAGCAGCGACCGGTTGCCCCAGGGCATCGTGGTGGGTTCGGTGACGAAGTCCGTGACGAAGCCGGTCAGGTTCTGGTGCACGCGGTCCACGTCGTCGACGAGGAACTCGGTGATCACGCTGGGGTTGTCCGCCCCGGGCTGAGCCCGGGGCGAACAGCGGGACGGTGCGGGTGCCGGCGATCGCGAGGGTGGCGCCGGGGGTCCTGAGTTCGGCGAAGTCCTCGGTGGGGTGCGCGACCTCGTCATCGCGCATGCCGAACGCCTCGCGTCCTTCGCCCGCCAGGCCTGACAGTGAGGAATCGGCGTCATGAGATGGCCACGGGCCCTGGAGCCCGCCCCGACGGTCCGGCCGGGTTCCCCGGCTCCGGGTCCGTCGGCTCCGCCCGCCCAGGACGGCGAAGCCGCCTTCCGGGGCGGGCGTCTTCGCAGGTGGGCGGCTTGCCTGGTGGTGAAATACCTAGGATAAGAGCGAGTCTGCCTACCCCCTGGGCGAGCTGGCATCGTCGTTCTCGAGCGGGACCGGGCGCCGCGCGCGCCGCCGCTCCGACAAGCACGGCAGCAACTGTCCAGGAGATGACCCATGGCTTCAAACCCCCTGTCCAACACCCGTGTCGTCGTGGTCGGAGGCAGCTCCGGGATCGGCCGCGCGGTGGCCCGCCAGGCCGCCGCGGCCGGCGCGCGGGTCGTGGTCGGCTCGCGCTCCGAGGAGAAGCTCGCCGACACGGCCAAGGAGATCGACGGCATCACGACCGGCGTCATCGACGTCACCGACGAGGAGAGCGTGCGTGCCTTCTTCGCGGACCTGGACACCATCGACCACCTGGTGCTCTGCCCCGGCGACATGGCGACCGGCTCGGTCTACGAGGTGACGCTCGAGGCGGTCCGCCGTTCGTTCGACACGAAGATCGTCGGCCCGCTGCTCTGCGTCCGGCACGCCGGGCGCAGGATCGCGCCCACCGGCTCGATCGTGCTGCTCGCCGGCAGCGGCGGTTTCAAGCCCTACCCGGACCTGAGCGCGACGGCCGCCGCCAACACCGGCATCGGCGGTCTGGGCCGCTCGCTGGCCGTCGAGCTGGCGCCGATCCGGGTGAACGTCGTGGTGGCCGGCCTGGTCGATACCCCGCTGTGGGACTTCGTCCCGGCCGAGGCCAGGGCGGGCCTGTTCGCCCAGACCGCGGCGAGCACCCCGGTCGGCCGGATCGGGCAGCCCGACGACGTCGCGCACACCGTGTTGCAGCTGCTGGAGAACACCTTCACCACCGGGGCGCTGAGCTTCGTGGACGGTGGCAGCACGCTCTGACCGCGCGCCTGATCGTTCGCCCGGCGGCGGGCCGGGGCCGGCCTCACCGGCTCGGGCCCGCCGCCGGTCAGGCCGGCCGGCCCGCCGCCACCAGGGCGCCGAACCGGTCGGTCAGCGCGTCGTCCCCCACCGGCTGGTAGGCGATCAGGGTGGCCGCGGTGTCGGCCAACCGCAGCTTCACGTAACCGAGTTCGATCTGCCCGAGCGCCGGGTGCCGGAAGGCCTGGGTGGCCGGGCCGTTCTCCACCAGGTCCATCCGCTCCCACAGCTCGCGGAACTCCTGGCTCTCCGCGGCCAGTTGCTCGACCAGCTCGGCGTACTCCGGCCGGGCCAGCTGGTCCGCCGACTGCCCGCGGAACAGCGCCACGACGTGCTCGGCGGCCTGCGGCCAGTCCGGGTAGAGGTCGCGGAAGCCCGGGTCGAAGGTGATCAGCAGGTTGTTGCGGCGGTCCGGTGCCAGGTCGGCGAAGCCCGGCAGCAGCGCGCAGTAGCCCTGGTTCCAGGCCAGCACGTCGAAGCGGTAGTTGGTGATGCAGGCCGGCAGCGGGTCCAGCTGGTCCAGGAAGGAGAGGTACTGGGCGGCCACCTGCTCGCGCCCGGCCGGCCGCGGACCGGTCGGCGGCACCTCGCCGGCCAGCCGGAACAGGTGCTGCGTCTCGACGCCGTCCAGCTTCAGCACCTGGGCCAGGCTGTTCAGCACCTGGCGGGAGACCTTGATCCGGCGTCCCTGCTCCAGCCAGGTGTACCAGCTGGCACTCACCCCGGCCAGGGCCGCCAGCTCCTCACGGCGCAGCCCCGGCGTCCGGCGGCGCCCGGTCGGGTACAGCACGCCCGCCGCCTCCGGGCTGATCCGGGCCCGCCGGCTGCGCAGGAAGGCGGCGAGCTCCCGCCGCTGCTCGGTGCTTTCCACGACCTTGCTCCCCGTCCCCCTGTGCCCCGGTCGGCTGGGCTGTGCCGGGGTCGTGCTGAGTCACGGTCAGGGTATCCGAAGCCGCTTGGCGCGCCTACGGGCCGAGACGTGGACCTGCTGTTCCGCCCCGCCCCTCCCGGGCCGAGCACCGGCACCCCGGCACGGGAGGGAGCAGGACGGCACCGCCCGCCGAGTGCCGACGGGTGGCGGCACCGGTTGGGGCGTCAGGTCAGGGGTGGTGCGTCGGTGGCTTCGGTGAGGAGTTCGGGGCCGTTGTTGCGGACGGTCTCCCCAGCGAGCCCCAGACGAACCCACGTGAACTCCAGCTGACGTCAGCGTTCGAAGACGCCGGTCAGCCGGCCGCGGCCGAGCACGGGTGAGGCGAGGGCGGGCAGCAGGACGCGGGGGCGTGCGCGGTCCGGGGGCGCCACGTTCGGGCCGGTGTCCAGGGGGCTTTTCAGGGCGAACAGTTGGAAGACGTAGCGGTGCGGCCCGTGGCCCTTGATGGGCGCCGGACCGTGGTAGCCGCGTCCGATGGTGGAGCGCAGCACCCGCACCCCGGGGCCGGGCTGCTTCGCGGCCAGCGCGCCGAGCTCCAGGGGTCCGGCTGCCGGGTCGACCAGGGCGACGCAGTGCACGGCGGGTTTGGTCAGCGGGACGTCGATGTCCTCGACGACCAGGAGCAGTTGTGCGGTGCCGGGCGGGAGCGGGGACCAGGACAGCCGGGGGGAGAGGTCGTCGCCGCCGATGTGCTTCGCGCAGTGCTGCAGCGCCAGGGATCCGCCGTCGCTGACGTCGCGGCTGCTGAGGGTCAGCAGCTCGGGGCCGTGGAGGTTGGGCAGGTTCCAGGCCGCATGGGTCTCGCCTGCCCTGCGGTTGTTCAGGAGCCGGCCGAGCAGGGTCATCGGGTGGCCTCGACCCGGTCGACGATCTCGGCGGTGGTGGCGGTTTCGCCGATCCTGGGGAAGACGCGTTCGATGCTGTGGCGGTGGGAGTCGGCGTCGGGGTCGCTGGGGTCGGTCGTGGTCAGTGCCATGGTTGCCTCTCCTGTGGGTGGCGGACTCGGTCCGTGGCTGAGACGCGCTGCGCCAGTCTCTCCAACAGCGGTGCCGCCGCGTTGAGTTGCTCCAGCTCGGTCGGCGTGAACGCGCCGCCGGTCAAGGCCTGGGAGATGAGCTCGGTCCGCGCGTTGCGCTTGTTCTTCAGCGCCTGCGAGCCGGCCTCGGTCACCGTCAGCACCACGCGCCTGCCGTCCTGCGGATCCGGGCGCCGTTCGACCAGACCACGGGCCCGCAGTGCGCCGAGCGTCGCCCCCATCGCCTGCGCCGTGATCTGCACCTCCCTGGCCAGCGCCGAGGAGGTGGTGGGACCCGAGCGGTCCAGGCACGACAGCGCGGTCCGTTCGGGCATCGTGAGCCCGCCCCCGGTGGGTACTTGGCGCACCCGGCGCACCAGCGCGCTGATGCTCGCCAGGAGAGCTACGGCGACACCGCTCGGGTCCAGGTCCTCGTCCATATACTAAGGCTACCTTATCAATCTGCCTTATGGTTTTCCGCAGAGCGACGGGCCGCCGAGCCAGCGGGCGCGGGGGTCAGCCGTGGGCTGTGGCACTGAGCAGGTCGGTCACCAGGGCGAGGGGCGGCCAATCGAGGCGGCCGTGCCGGGCCACCGCGTAGGCGCGCAGCTCGACGTCGGGTGCGGCCAGCGGGACGAGGCGCACGTCGGGCAGGGTGGGGAAGCCGATCGGCAGCAGGGCGACGCCCAGGCCGGCCGCGATCATCTCCTGGACCAGGTCGAGGCTGTCGGCCTGGTGGGTGACGCGGGGGCGGAACCCCGCCATCGAGGCGAGCGTGCGGATCACCTCCTCATCGGCCGTGTTGCGGGAGTTGACGATCCAGTCGTGGTCGCGGAAGCGGGCGAAGACGTCCAGCGTCGTTCCGTCGCCCGGCTCCGCGTCGGCCGGCACGCCGAGCCCCCACCTGGCGGTCCACAACGGGGTCGCGCTGACGGTGGGGTCCTCGGCGGCCGGTGCGAGGTTGTAGTCGTAGGTGAGGGCGAGGTCCACCTCGTCGGCGGCCAGCAGCTCCAGCGACTCGGCGGGCTCGTGTTCCCGGATGAGGATGTGGACCTGCGGACTGGTGGCGGCAAGGCCGACCACGACGGGGAGCAGGTAGCCGCGGATGGCGGTGGCGAAGCCGGCGACCCGCAGGGTGCCGTTGGGCTCGGCGCCCGGTCCGAGGTCGCGGTGGGCGGTCTCGACCGCCGCGAGGATCGTCACCGCGTGCTCGGCGAGCCGCCGGCCGGCCGGCGTCAGGCGGACCAGCCGCCCGACGGGCTCGATCAGCGGGGTCTCCATGTCGCGGGCAAGGGCGGCGACCTGCTGCGAGACCGTCGAGGTGGTGATGCCGAGCACATCCGCGACCGCGCGCATCGAGCCCAGTCGGGACAACTCCGCCAGGATTTGCAGCCGCCGTGTCTCCATCCGGCCATTGTTCAGCTTTCCCGAACGAATTGTCCATGATCGCCACGTGGACGCGAGCGGTGGGGGCGCAATCTACTGGGTCCCATGAGTCCGCTGGTAGCCGCCATCCGTCGCCCCGCCGTCCGTCCGCACCTGACCGGAGCCCAGGGCGGCGCCCTGATGGCCATGGGTGCGATGTCCTCGGTCCAGCTGGGGCTGGCCCTGTCGGTGCCGCTCTTCGCCCAACTCGGCGCCACGGGCACGGCCGGACTGCGGCTGGCCTGGGCCGGCGTCCTGGTCCTGTTGCTGGTCCGCCCGCGTCCCCGCGACTTCGCCCGCCGGGACCTGCTGGCCTGCGCACTGCTGGGCCTGGTGACCGCCGGCATGGTGATGCTCTTCATGCTCTCCGCCGCACGCATACCGCTGGGCACCGCGAGCGCGCTGGAGTTCCTCGGCCCGCTCTCGGTGTCCCTGCTCCGTCCGGGCGGCGGGCGCAAGCACTGGGCCGCCCTGGCCGCGCTGGGCGTCGTCCTGCTGACCGAGCCCTGGCACGGCGGCATCGACCCGGCCGGCCTCGGCTTCGCGCTCGGCGCGGCGGCCTGCTGGGCCGGGTACATCCTGTTGACCCAGCGCGTCGGCGACCGGGTCACCGGGCTGAAGGGGTTGGCGGTCTCGCTGCCGGTGGCGGGCGTGGTCGCGACCGTGGTCGCCGCACCGTCCGAGCTCAGCCGTGCGACCTGGCCGCTGGTCCTCGTCATGCTGGGGCTGGCCGCGCTGAGCACCGTGCTGCCCTTCACGCTCGAGTTCCTCGCGCTGCGCCGCCTCACTGCCGGCGCGTTCGGCACGCTGATGAGCCTGGAGCCGGCGATCGCGCTGCTGATGGGGATCCTGGTGCTCGGTCAGATTCCCGGCCTGGCACCGGCGGCCGGCGTCGTGCTGGTGGTGATCGCCGGTACCGGCGCCACTCGCACGGGCGGGCGGGAGCCGGTGGCGCAGGCAGCGGAGGCGGAGGCGGAGGCCATAGCGGAACGCGAGGTCCGCGAGCCGACGCTCTGCGCCTGATCGGACGGGCCGCGAGGGGCGTCGGCACTGCTGGCTCCGGTGGAGCGGACGGGTCGTTGGTGCGGGGCCGGCCCCCGTCCCGGCGGGCGCCGGTTGGGAAGACGATCGTCAGTCAGGAAGGGCGGAGCGCCCACACGGGGAGTGCTGTCCCTGGCCGACGGGGCTAGCCCCGCGATGAACATGCTGAAGCAAGTTGGTGGTACTTGCAACCTCAACGCAATAGTGTGGGACCGGCAAGATCACCGACCGCCGAAAGGGGCCGTGTCCTGATGGGCACCTACGCACTGCCGGACCTGCCGTACGACTACTCCGCCCTGGAGCGCGCGATGAGCGCCGAGATCCTGGAGCTGCACCACTCCAAGCACCACGCCGCCTACGTGAAGGGCGCCAACGACACCCTGGAGCAGCTGGCCGAGGCCCGCTCCAAGGGGCAGTTCGGCAGCCTGGTCGGGCTGCAGAAGACCCACGCGTTCCATCTGTCGGGCCATGTGCTGCACTCGCTGTTCTGGGAGAACCTCTCCCCGGAGGGCGGCGACCGCCCCGACGGCGTGCTCGGCAGCGCGATCGAGGAGCACTTCGGCAGCTTCGAGGCGTTCCGCGGCCAGCTCACCGCCGCCACCACCGGCGTCCAGGGCTCGGGGTGGGGGATCCTGGCATGGGAGCCGGTCAGCCGCAGCCTGATCGTCGAGCAGGTCTACGACCACCACGGCAACGTCGGCCAGGGCACCACCCCGCTGCTCGCCTTCGACGCCTGGGAGCACGCCTACTACCTCCAGTACCGCAACGTCCGCCCGGACTACGTCGAGAAGCTCTGGGACGTCGTCAACTGGACGGACGTCGCCGCCCGGTTCACGGCAGCCACCGCGGCCTGACCCCGCCGGCTGACCCGGCCAGCTGACCTGGCGGACGCGCCGGCGGCTCAGGCCAGAGCTTCATGGAGACGGACGAAGCGGCGGCCCTCGGCCAGCAGGGCCGGCAGGGCCGCCGCGAAGCCGGGTGCCGTCCCGCCGCCCGGGTGGTTCATGTGGGCGATCACGATGGCGCCCGGCGGGGCGGCCGCGACCTCCCGGCGGACCTCGTCGGCGCCGAGGGTGGCGCCGGCGTCGCCGTTGACGCTGAAGCCGGCGACGCGTTCGCCCAGATCGGTGACGATCCGGGTGGCGACCTCGTCGTAGTGGGCGGTGCCGGAGCGGAAGAAGCGCGGCGGCCGTCCGAGCAGGGCGGCCAGCTTCGCCGCGTTGCCCGCGACCTCGTCGTACACCTCGCCCGCGTCCCGGGTGCCCGCGATGGCGTACGCCGAGCGGCCGGTGACCGAGAGCGGACGGTGGGCCGTGCCGTGGTTGGCGATCTCGAACAGCGGATCGCCGGCGAGGCTCTCGAACTCGGCGGGGCGGGCGTCGACCCAGCGGCCGTTGAGGAAGAGCGTCGCGGGGACGCCGTTGGCCCGCAGGATCTCGATCAGCTCCGCGTCGTACCCGTTGCCGCCGGGACCGCCGCAGGCGTCGAAGGTGAGTGCCGTGGCCCGCACGCCGCCGGGTAGTTCGGTGATCACTCCGGACGTCGTCATGCCCCACTCCTCGGGCACCGCGTCCCCGTACCGCGCCACCACCTCGGCCCGGCCGACGACGGGCACGGGCGAGGGCGCGGACGTGGGAGGGGCTGCGGGAGGGATGGCGGGAGAGGCTGCGGGAGGTGCTGCGGAAGGTCCCGCCGCCCCCCGCCAGGCCTCGGCGACAGGCCGCGACCCCGCCAGCGCACCGCCCGCCGCCAACGCCAGGACCGCCCGACGGCTCAGCACCATGACCCGCACCTCCACGCTTGTCACACCATCAGACAGACCACCCCTCTGCTTCTATGAATACCGATCAGCCGGGACCCGCAACTTCACCGCCCGGCCCGCCCGAACGGCGTCGCCTGCTAGCGTTTCGGCTGTGCTGTCGGTCTATCTGGCTCCCCTGGGCGCAGGCCCCTGCTTCCAACGCGAGCCGGACCGCCCCTACTACGCGGCGAGCACGATGAAGGTCGCCGTGCTCGCGGCGCTGTACCGAAGTGGCCTGGATCTCGACACACCGGTACCGGTCACCAACGCGTTCCGGTCGGCGGCCCCCGTGCCCGCGCCCTCGTACGGGATCCCGCCGGACTGGGAGACCGACGCCGAGACCTGGCACCTGCTGGGCACGCGCGCGTCGCTGCGCAGGCTGGCGCGGCAGATGATCGTCCACTCCTCGAATCTCGCCACCAACACGATCCTGGACCACGTCGGGTTCGACGCCGTCAACGAGGTCTGGCGGCTGGCCGGCGCCCTGCACAGCGTCACGCGCCGGGGCATCGAGGACGCGGCCGCCCGGGCCGTCGGGTTGACCAATCTGGTGACCGCGGCCGACCTCGCGAGACTGGTGACCTGGTTGCCCGGCGAGTTGCTGGAGCTGCTCGCCGCGAACGTCCACGACGTGGACCTCGCGGCCGGCCTGCCGGCCGGGACGCCGATCGCCTTCAAGAACGGCTGGATCACCGGCATCCGGCACAGCGTCGGAGTCGTCCGCCCGCCGGACTCCCCCGCCTATGTGATCGCCGTCTGCTACGCGGGACCACTCGCCAACGGAGATGCCACCGGCGATCCGGCCGCCCGGGTGCTGGCCCGGGTCTCGGCCGGAGTCTGGTCACGTCGCCATCGGCTGACGGCCGGCGAAGCGCGCTGAGCCCGGGAATCCGGCGGGTCGGACCAGGTGGGAAATGCCGCACTGCTGTAGGCCCGACAGACCGGAACGGGAGGGGCCGGGGTCGCCCCCGGCCGCTGCCGGCGGCGCGCCTCAGGTCTCCCTGGTCCCGCAGGAGTTGATAACGTTCTGTCCTGTCCTGCCTTCGCCGCTGAGAGAGCGGCGCCACGTCGGATCGGGCGCGCCTGGGGGGACGTGGCCGGCACACCTTCGACAAACGAGGGGACGGACAATGACGATCCAGCAGCCGAAACCGCACCTGGTTGTGGCGGAGGTATCCGTCGCCCTGGAGGTGGAACCGACCTTCAGCGCCCAAATCGACTCGCCCGACTTCCAGGTGGAACTGGAGTACGCGGGGATGACGGTGCTGCGCGGCTAGTGCCGCGTCAGGCAACAGGGACTCCGATACAGGAATGAAACGCTCTTTACCGGACGGCCCTTTGACCGATGAAAGGATGAAACCCGCTTCAGACGCGACTCTGATGTTCCGCTCCTACAGTGCCGTCCATGCCAACACATTCCGGTCGAATCACACGTCAGATCGCCGCCGTGGGAGCCCTCCTGCTCAGTGCGACCACTGCGGCGGCGCTGTTGCCGACCGCGGCCTTCGCCGCGGAGGCGGACTCCGTCAGCACGCATTCCGGCGCCACCACCGAGCAGGAGCGCAGCCGGATCGACACCTACTGGACCCCCACCCGCATGAAACTGGCGGGCGCCCTGGTCCCCGAGATCACCCCGGTGCCCGCGGACGACGACACGCCTGACGATCCGCGTCCGCTTCCCGCCGACACGCTGGATCCCGGGGCCGTCTGGACGCACGGCGGCGCGGTGACCAAGAGCATCGGCCGGCTCTTCTTCACCTTCTCCGACGGTTACGACGGCAGTTGCACCGCGACGGTCGTCAACAGCGCGAACCGCAGCACAGTGATCTCGGCGGCGCACTGTCTGCGGACCGTGGGAGCCCCCGCCACCGACAGCACCTGGAACCACAACCTCTACTTCGTCCCCGGCTACCGCAACGGGACGAAACCGCTCGGCGGTTTCACCATCAGGACCGTGGCCACCTCCTCCCGCTGGGACGCCGATCCGGCCCACACGACCCCGGACGACGTCGCCCTCGCCGGGTACGACACCGGAATCCTCGTGGCGAACCCGGCGGCCGGGGGGCGACGGATCGCGGACGTCACGGGAAGCCAGCGGATCGCGTTCACCAAGCCCGTCAAGGACGAGTTCATCCACACCTTCGGGTACCCGAAGGACCGGCTCAACGACCCGAGCGCCAAGTACGCCGGATCCCGCATGATCCACTGCGCCGGACCGGCCACGCCCGCCCCCAAGGCCCCCCTCCTGTGGGGTGAGCCCTGCGACATGTCGCATGGCGCCAGCGGCGGCCCGCACCTCGCACAGTTCGACACCCGAACCGGTGTCGGCACCGTCGTCGGCGTCACCAGCACCACCGACGGACTCGCGGGCGGGCCGGCCAACACGCTCTACGCCACCCGCCTCGGGGACAGCGCCCACCGCCTCTACACCTGGGCGCAGACCCGCGCGGCCTGACCTCCCGTCCACTCCTGCCCGGCCGGTGTCTCCTCCCGGCCGGGCAGGGGAGCCGGCTCGCAGGACTGCGCCTGGTCCACCGCTCCGACTCTCGGGTTGCCGGCCGCCGTGATCGCGTACACCACGGCCAGGCACCTGGTGACCCCCGTCGGCGCGGCGCCGCGCTGCTCGCCTCGACCGGCCTGACAACGCTGGCCTGCGCCGCCTTCGCACCGGTCCTCGGGATGGGCAGCCACTCGTTCGGGCTCACGCACGGCGCCGTCCTCGCCGCCACCACGCTGATGGTGCCGGGACTTCTCGGCGTCTCGGGCGGGCAGGAGGACCGACTGCTGCGGGCGCTGCGGGAACGGGCCGCCGCCGCGGAGGCGGCCGTCTACGGGGGCGACGCGGCGGTGCGCGCGGCGGCGACGGGTCGGGAGCCGGCCCGCCGGGCAGCCCGGCTGAACATGCTGCGGGCGATCAACGCTCAGTAGTACGAGGCCGGTCCACCCGTCTACGGCAGGATCACGAACGTCGGCTCATCGTGGCGCAGGTACTGATGGGGTGAGATCTCCCAGCCGTAGGCGCCGGCCTTCTCGAAGACCAGCAGGTCCCCGACGCGCACCTGCTCGACCCACGCGTCACGGGCCAGGACGTCGTTGGGGGTGCACAGTTCACCGGCGACGGTCACGGTCGCGTGCCGGACCGAGGGCCGCTGCCACGAGTACGGCCAGGCCGGCGTCGGGACCACGTGGAAGGGGTGGCTGTGGCGGTACGCCGCGGGCAGGCGGAAGTGGTGCATCCCTCCCCTGATGACGACGAACCAGGTGCCGCGGTTTCGTTTGATGTCGGCGACCTCGGCGCTGTACGTACCGGCGTCGGCCACCAGCCACCGGCCCGGCTCGAAGATGATCTCCGTGCCCGGCAGCACCGGAAGCTCCAACCGGTGCGGATCGAACTGGGCGGACCCGAGGTAGTCGACGCCGAAGCCCCCGCCGAGGTTGACCTGCCGCACACCGAAGGGCGCCGCCCAGCGCAGCGCGTCGCGGATGAAGGCGTTGTGCGCGCAGACGTCCAGGTTCCCCGACATGGCGTGCAGGTGGAACCCGGCCAGATCCAGCTGGGGAAAGGCCTCGGCGGCCCTGAGCACCGCGGGCAGCGACACCTCGTCGATGCCGAACTGACGGCTCATCCGGTGCGAGACGCCGTCGGGCACCAGTGCCTCCCGGTTGACCCGCAGGGCGAACGTGGCCGCGATCCCGAGGCTGCCGAGCTGCCGCAACTCCTGGAGGCTCTCGACGTTGACCGTGGCGCCCGCCTCGGCCGCCGCCCGCAGGAAGGCGGGCGACTTGGCCGGCCCGCTGCAGACGATCCGCCTGGCTCCACATCCGAGCGCGATGGCCAGTTCGCCCGCCGACGCCACGTCCACGCCGTCACAGACCTCGGCCAGGGCCGAGACGATCGCCGGGTGGCCGTTGGCCTTCATGGCGTAGAGGACGGTCGCCGAGGGGATCGCGGACTTCAGCAGTTCCGCGCGGGCCCGGGCGATCCGGGTGTCCAGGGTGTACTCAGCCATGCAGCGCGTTCCTCACCTTGACGTAGACGTCGCCCCGCCCGGCCAGCCGCATCCGGATCAGGGCCTTGTGCGGGAGGGTCGGAGCCGTGAAGAAGCCGTGGTCCGGATGCCCCTGGAGGACGTCGTCGACGATCTCCCGCACCGCCGCCCACGCCGGGTCCGGTTCGAGTGCCATCCGGAGCACCAGTTCGCCCAGGTGCGCCTGGAACGTCGTGTAGGCCACCTTGGACAGCATCACCTCACGCGACGAGGTGCCGATCACCGATCCCGGCCACAGGTCGGGGCTCTGCGAGGTCAGCACGCGCATGCCCGCCAGGTCACGCAGCCCCATCCGGTGCGGACGGCCGTCGACGAAGGTGGGCACGCAGTTCTGCAGATGGGCCTCGAGCCCAATCCCGTGCCGGGCCGCCAGGCGCAGCGCCGGGCCGAGCAGCAGCCGGGCGTACCGACGGAAGAATTCCATCGGCGGTTGGCCGGAACGCCGTAGCAGCCCCTCGAACACCGGCTGTCCGGTGATCGGATCGGGCACGGTCAGGGCGACCGCGGGGACCGGGACCTCGTCGGGGAGGAGCCTGCCGCCCAGACCCTCGCGCACGATCGTGCTCATCGCCCGGCCGTCGCCCCGGGTGGAGGCCGCGCTCGCGGTTTCGGCCATCAGGACGATCGGCTCCTCCTCGATCAGGTGCCGTATCCAGGCCGACAGCACCGGGCCGTTGCGGGTGGAGGCGATCGAGACGGTGCGGCGGGTCGAGGTGATCTGCACGTCGAGCGAGAGCTTGAGGTAGGTGCCGTCGTCCAACAGGACGGTGCGCAGGGCGGCGGTCGGCACGGCGCGGGCCTCGAAGTCGGCCGGTGCGAGGTCGGGCTGACTCCTCAACAGGTGGTCGTGCTGCCACGCGTGGACGGGCAGGGCGGCGTAGCCGGGTCTGACCGGCAGGCCCAGCCGTTCGCTCAGATCATCGCCGAGGGCCTCCCGGGTGGGGACCCACAACGCCCGGACCTGGGTGAAGGGCGTCTCAAGATCGTGCTTGACCATGTCTTCGACATCCCAGCCGAGTCTGGTGCGCGCGCAGGGATGCAGGTTGTGTCCATCGGTGGCGAGTTGTTCGAGGCGCGCCGCGCCGGCGTCGGGCCCCAGCGACTGCGCCAGGCTGATCATGTCGTCATATCCGGATGCCCGGCACTGTAGGTCGGCCGCGCTGCGTCGTGTGTAGGCCAGGCTCAGGCCGGTCACCGCGCTGGCGAGTTCGGCTCGCAACCCCGGATCAGAGGTGAGTGACGCCGGATCGGCTTCGACCGGCGGCAGGACCACGCGATCGAACGCGTGCACCTGACCGTGGTAGCGGCGCCGGGCGTCGCCGACGTCCTCGCGCCAGAGCGCTTCGGCCAGTTTGGTGGCGACGGCTGTTCTCGCTCGGTCCTTCGTCGCACTGGCCATGGGCGTCCACCGTGCTCTCCGGGGGCCTTCAACGGGGGCGTCGGGGTGGCAGATCGCGCCAGTCGTAGTGTCCGCTCGGGACGGCGCCCGTGTCCAGACAGCGTTCTCGGACAGCACGGTCCGAAATGGCCCTTCGGGAGAGACGATGGTCCAGCAGGCCGGTTCCTTCGAACTCACCTCCGGCCTGGCGGTGGACCACGCGCAGGGCCGGTACCAGGGCCTGTACGGCACCTTGTCCGGTGCGGCGCGGGCGCTGGCACCCGGAGTCCTGACGCTCCTGTGCGTCAACGGCGGCGCACTCGGCTGGATCGCCGTCGGCGGGATCTTCGCCGCGGCGGGGTGTGTGATGCCCCTGGCCGTGCGGGCCGGTGGCGTACGCCAACCGGATCCTGATCCGGTCGACGTCGTCAGTGACGGATGGTGCGGCCGCTGATCCGCTCGGGGACGATCCGGATCCAGACGTCGCGCTCACCGCCGGCCCAGGGCGTCGGACCGGGTCCCGTGCCCGGACCGTCGGTCTCCTCGGGCTCGAAGACCTGCTCCGCCGGACCCCTGACCAGCACGCTCCAACCCCGGCTCGACGCTTCGTCCAGATGGTCGACCTCGAAGGCCACCCGGCGCCCGAGCGCACGGGACGGGGCGCTGCCCGGCGCCGTCCGGTAGAGCACGGCGCCGTCGCGCACCCGGTAGTTGACCGGCAGGACGACCGGACCGTCCGGCGTGGCGTACGCCAGGCGTCCGACACCGTGGTCGGACAGGTGGCCCCAGCAGTCGGCCGGGGTGAGTTCCGCCAGCTGGGGCTGACCGGCCTGCTCGGCCTGCCCCGGTGGCAGTTCCAGTCCGCCGCCGAGCAGCTCGGCCTCGGAGGTCTCCAGCGCGCCGGCCAGCCGCAGCAGGGTGCCGGCGTCCAGGACGGCGGGCCTGGTCTCCAGGTACTCCAGGTAGGTGGCGGCCACGCCGGCCCGCTCGGCGACCTGCTCCCTGCTGAGCCCGAGCTGCACGCGCCGGAGCACCAGACGGCGGCCGATGTCGCCGGCGGCGGACTGCGGCGCGGCGGGCGAGGGCTGCGGGTGCGGCGCGACGGCCCGTGGTGGGCCGGGGTCGGACGCGGGCAGCTCGGCGTCCACCCACGGGTCGAGCGAGCGGGCGTCGTGGTCCATGCCGTACGGCGCCGCCCGCCGTGCCTCCTCGATCGCCGCCTCCCGGGACAGTCCCTCCCGGGTCATGAAACCGACGGCGCTCCTGGCCAGTTGCGCCAGCTCCTCGCCCATGGCGCGCTCGGCGTCGACCGACCGACCAGGAGTCTGCTCCGACATGGCCTCTCCTTATGCCTTGGCTTGGGTGCTCGGCCGGCCCACCACCTGCGGCAAGCGTCAGGGCGGTGCGATCGGCTCCGTTGCCAGCATCTCTCGACCGGCGTCGGTCGGGCCCGGGACACGCACGGAAGGTGGCAGGCGCCGGGTCAGGAGGCGTCGGTGCGCATCCTCGCCAGGTGCTGGAAGCGGTGCGGGTCGACGACGGCGGACAGGCCGTTGAGGAGCAGCCGGGTGCCGCCCCGGAGGTGGGCGGTCTCCTGGCTGCCGTCGTCGCTCACCACCAGGTAGGTGTACTGCTCGGTCCAGTCGAGGCGGGATCCGCCGGCCTGCGCGGCGAGTTCGACCGTCACCAGCGAGACCCAGTGGCGCAGGCCGTCCACATGGCCCTCGTAGGCGTAGACGATGCGCTCGCCGGGCACGATGTCGTGGAATCGGGACCGGTACTCGACCCGCTCCTCGACGTCCCCCGAGACGAACAGGTTGGTCGCGACCTCGCTGCCGCCGACGCGGAAGTCCAGCGCGTGGGTGGCGTGCTTCGAGGAGCCGGGGAGGCGGAACCAGCGGGTGCGCAGCGAGGGTTCGGCGAATGCCGCGAAGACCTGCTCCGGCGAGGCCGAGAAGTCGACCCGCAGGGTGAACGAACCGTGGACGACCTGCGACTTCGCGCCGGTCGCAGACGTGCCTTCGCTCGCGTGATCAAGGCGTCCAGAACTCACCCGGGGACAGTACCACGCAAGACGATCATCCCTCAGGCCCTCCGGGCGCCGGCCTCGCCGGGTCACCCGAACGGCCTGAGGGGTCGTCAACTCATGCTGCCGCTGGGGTCAGAGCCAGCCGTCGAGCGAGGCCAGGAAGCCGTCCAGGTCGTCCCGGTGGATGCAGTGGCCGGTGTCCGGCACGTACCGCACCTCGAACCCGCTCGCGCGCAGGCTCGCGGCCAGCTCGTCCGGGACGAGGTGGTGGTCGCCGGCCCCCTGGACCAGCGACGGCACGAGGGGCTTGGCCGGGACGTAGTCGTGCGTGCTCTCCAGCCAGTCGACGGCCTTGACGTCCCACCGCGCGTACCCGGCGAGTTCGGCCTCGATGTCCTGGGGCGACCAGCGGGGGAACATCGGGCTGATGGCCTCGGCGGTGGCGACCTTGGTGAACTGGGCGAACTCGCGGATCTCGGCCACCGCCTTCTCGCTGAAGCGCCACGCGGGGTCGCTGTAGACCACCTTGGCCGGGCGCAGCCCCTCCACCGCCAGCGAGAGCACCGACGCGCCGAACGAGTGGCCGATCGCCAGGTCGGCGCCGGCCGGCAGCGACTCCACCAGGTCGGCGGCGAGGAGGTCGGGCGTGTACTCGGCGGCGTGCGGGCTGTCGCCGTGGCCGCGCAGGTCCGGCATGATCACCCGGTAGCCGCGGTCGGCCAGCCGGGGCGCCACCCGGCTCCAGGTGTCGGCCGAGGAGATGATGCTGTGGACGAGCAGGGCGACCTTGTCGCCGTCGCCTATCTCATGGAGCTTGAGCCTCATGGGGCCGGGTCTTCCTCTCAAAGCGTGGTCCGGACGGGCCGGACGAGCAGCAGCGGACGCACGGGCGCACCGGCCGGACGGGCGTGAGCGCCGCAGCGCCCCGGCCGCCGGGCGGTCACCGGTCGGCGGCGGTCAGGTGCATCAGGGCGCGGGCCCCCAGGCGGTAGCCGAAGGCGCCGAGGCCGACCACGACGCCGCCGGCCAGCGGGGCGATCACCGACTCGTGCCGGAACTGCTCGCGCGCCCACACATTGCTCAGGTGCACCTCGACCCAGGGCTGCGGATAGCTGGCCAGCGCGTCGCGCAGGCTCCACCCGGCGATCATCAGGGCACCGGGGTTGACGACGGCGCCGACGCTGGTCAGGCGGTGCTCGTGGATGGCCCGCACGAGGTCGCCCTCCGAGTCGTGCTGGATGGAGAGGACCTCCCAGCCCCGGCCGCTCACCTCCTCGGCGACCGCCTTCTCGATGTCGGCCAGCGTGTCGGTGCCGTAGATCTCCGGCTCGCGCTGGCCCAGGATGCCGAGGTTGGGGCCGTTCAGAAGAAGCATGACGCTCATGAGTCACCTCGGGGTTCGGAGAAACGGATCGCGCCGGACTCCCGGCCGGGGGCCTGCGCCGGGTCGGCGTGCTGGTCGCCCAGGCCCAGTGCGGCCTCGGCGACGTCCTCGGCGCGGGTCATCGCGTACCGGAGGATGGGCGGAGCCATCAGGGAGGTCACGATCGCGACGAGGACGATGATGGTGTAGGCCTCGGTGTTCAGGACACCGAGCCGCAGCCCGGTCATCGCGACGATCACCTCGACGACGCCGCGGGAGTTCATGCCGGCACCGAGCGCCAGCGCCTCCCAGCGGTTGAGCCGGCTGAGCCTGGCGCCGATGAAGGCCCCCGCGAACTTGCCGAGCACGGCGACCGCGAGCACCGCGAGGGCGACCCCCAGGACAAGCGGGCGCCCCAGCGCGGTGAGGTTCATCCGCAGTCCGGCGGTGGCGAAGAAGAGCGGCGCCAGGAAGGCCAGCACCGTGGTCCGCAGCGGCTCCAGCTTCGCCGTGTCCAACTGGCCGCTGGTGCCGATCAGGACGCCGCAGACGAAGGCGCCGAAGATGGCCTCCAGGTGGATCGCCTGCGTCGCCGCCGCGCTGAACAGCACCAGCACCACGGCGGTGGCGATGGTGGGTGCCGGGCCCGGCGCCCGCCCGGCCGCCCGCAGCGCCAGGCCCACCAGCGGACGGCCGATCAGGAGGGCGAAGACCACCACGCCGACCGGGTAGAGCACCGCCGTGGCGACGACACCGCCGGTCAGCCCGGAGGTGGCCATCGCCGAGACGACCGACAGCAGGAACCAGCCCACCACGTCGTCGACCACCCCGGCGGCGAGGATGAGTTGGCCGATGTCGCGGTGCAGCAGCTTCATGTCCAGCAGGATCTTGGCGATCACGGGGATCGCGGTGACGCACATCGCCACGCCCAGGAAGAGCGCGAAGACCGTCGGGTTCGCGCCGCTCGGCAGGAAGGAGCGCGGCAGCAGGTAGCCGGTGCCGATGCCAAGGCCGAGCGGCAGCAGCAGGCCGGCGATGCTGACCCGCGCCGCGGTGAGGCCGCGCCGTCGCACCAGGGCGAACTTCAGCTCCGCGCCGGTGACGCCGACGAGCAGCAGCACGCCGAGTTGCCCGGCCGCGTCCAGCAGGTTCATCTGCGCGGCCTTCTGCGGCAGCAGCCAGCCGGAGAAGCCGGGCAGCAGCGGCTGGAGGATCGAGGGGCCGAGGATCACACCCGCGCACAGTTCGCCGGCGACCGCCGGCAGGTTGAAGCGCTGCGCCAGCCGTCCGAGGACGAGCGCCAGCAGCAGGAGACCGGCGATTTGGAGGAGGAACACCAGGAGCGCGTGCTCACCGATCGTGGGCACAGGTGCGGCGATTCGCATCTCGACCTATTCCAGGAGGTGGTTCAACGGTTGGTTGCGGCGCCCTGTCCGGTCAGCCCGCGGGCCACGATCCCGATGACCTCGGCGGCCCGGTCGGCGAGGAAGAAGTGCCCGCCCGGGAGGACCTCCAGTTCGGTGGCCCCGGTGGTGTGCCCCTCCCACGCGCGCGCCTCGTCGATCGACACCCGGGGGTCGCTGTCGCCGGTGAGTACCGTCACCGGGCAGTCGAGCCGCTGGTCGGGGTCGTGCCGGTAGCGCTCGACGGCGGTGTAGTCGCTGCGGATGGCCGGCAGGATCATCGCCAGGACCTCCGGGTCGGCCAGCATGACCTGGCTGGTCCCGCTCAGCTCCTTGAGTTCGGCCACGACGTCCTGGTCCGTGCCCAGGTGGATCCGCTCGTCGCGGTAGCGGGACGGCGCGCGGCGGCCGGAGGCGAACAGCCGTACCGGCGCGGGCAGTCCGGCCTGCCGCATGCGCAACGCCACCTCGTACGCGAGCACCGCGCCCATACTGTGGCCGAACAGGGCCAGCGGCTTGTCGTGCTGGTCCCGCAGCGCCGCGAAGATCTGGTCCGCGAAGTCGGGGATGTTGTCGATGCCCGGTTCCTGACGCCGGGTCTGCCGGCCCGGGTACTGGACGGCCAGCACCTCGATCCCCTTCGGGGCCAGGGCTCTGGAGACCGGGAAGAAGAAACTCGCCGAGCCGCCGGCGTAGGGCAGGCAGACGAGCCGTACGGCGCTGTCGGGCACCGGGTGGAAGACACTGACCCATGTCTCGAAGTGGGCCGCCGCTTGAGCCATGCCGAGAGTTCCCTTCGGGCAACAGTCCGTGGCACGGCCCCCAGCGCAGACCGATCGGCGATGGTGGGCGAACTTCCGCACGGGTCCTCGTCTTGTTCGGGACCTCGGCAGACTAAAGCCGGGCCGGGCCCCCGTGGTATCCCCCGATCTGATAGCCCTGGGCGGACGTTGACGCTTTCGGCGGGGCGCGATAGTAGTGTTTCGACATTCCCGCCGGTGCGCCCGCCACCCTGCGATGAGGGGTCCCTATGCCCAAGGTGTCACCGCACGAGCCCTCCCCCAGCCCGACGGACCCGACGGACGTGGACGTGGTCGTCGTCGGCAACGGGCCGGTCGGGGCCGCGCTGTCGGTCCTGCTGGCCCAACGCGGCTGGCGGACGACCGTGCTGGAGCGCCGCCGGCGCCCGTACACGCTGCCCCGGGCGACCAGCTTCGACGGGGAGACCGCGCGGCTGCTCGCCGCCTGCGGGATCGGCCCGGAGCTCGGCCGGATCACCGAACCGGCCTCCGGCTACCAGTGGCGGACGGCCGGCGGCGAGACGCTGCTCGACATCGAGTTCCGGCCGCAGGGCCCGTACGGGTGGCCGGATGCCAACACCATGCACCAGCCCGCCCTGGAGGAGCTGCTCGCCGCCCGGGCGGCGGAGTTGCCCGGGGTCACGGTGCTGCCGGGCCGGCAGGCCGTCGGCATCACCGAACAGGGCGACCGGGTCCTGGTGGCGGCCGAGGACGAGGACGGCGCGGTGCAAACGGTCTCGGCCCGTTGGGTGGTGGGCTGCGACGGCGCCAACAGCTTCGTCCGGCACCACCTCGACGTCCCCGTCACCGACCTCGGGTTCTCCTACGAATGGCTGCTGTGCGACGTCGCCCTGCGCGAACCACGGGCGTTCGTGCCGACCAACGTGCAGATCTGCGACCCGGCCAGGCCCACCACCCTGGTGGGCAGCGGCCCCGGGCACCGGCGCTGGGAGTTCATGCGGCTGCCGGGCGAGCGGGCGGCCGAGCTGAACCGCGAGGAGACCGCGTGGCGGCTGCTGGAACCGTTCGGCGTCACGCCCGACACCGCCACCCTGCTGCGCAGCACCACGTACATGTTCCAGGCCCGGTGGGCCGAGCAGTGGCGGGTGGGCCGGGTGCTGCTGGCCGGTGACGCGGCGCACCTGATGCCGCCGTTCGCCGGGCAGGGCATGTGCTCGGGCATCCGGGACGTGGTCAACCTGGCGTGGAAGCTGGACCTCGTGCTGCGCGGCCGCGCCGACGACACGGTGCTGGACAGCTACACCGAGGAACGCCGGGCGCAGGTGCGGGAGTCGATCATGAGCTCGGTCCAGCTGGGCCGGGTGATCTGTGTGACGGACCCGGCCGCCGCCGCCGAGCGGGACGCGACGGTGCTGGCCAACCGGCGCGGCCAGGGGCCCACCCGGCCGGAGCCGGCCAAGCCCCTCGCCGACGGGCTGCTGTACGGCGGCGGCGCCGAGGACGGGCCGGCGCGGCCGGCCGGCGAGGTCGTACCGCAGGGCGCGGTGACGGGACCCGGCGGCAGCGGCCCGTTCGACGAGGTGGTCGGGCGCGGCTTCGTGCTGCTGCTCGCGGCGCACGCGGACGCCCGGCTCGGCGCGGAGCGGCTGGCCTTCCTGGCGGGCCTCGGGGCGCACGTGGTGCGGCTGCGGCCGGCCGGGGGCGCCTCCTCGGCGGCGCCGGAGCCGGCGGCCGTCGAGGTGGTGGACGCGGACGGCGTCTACGGGGCGTACCTGGCGCGGTACGGGGCCGGCGCGCTGCTGGTGCGCCCGGACTACCACGTGTTCGGCGCGGCGGCGGGCCCCGAGGGCGCGGCCGCGCTGGTGGACGACCTGCGGGCCCGGCTGGAGGCCGCCGTGCCGGCGGGCGCGACGGGCTGACGCGGGCAGCGCAGGCGCCCGTGGCCTACCGCCCGCGGGCGAGCAGCACCGCGCCGCGCAGCGAGGAGAGGCCGCCCAGGCGGGCCGGGGCGACCGGCAGGGCGGGCAGGCCCGGCCTGGCGAGCGCGGTGAGGTGCTCGGCCACGCGGTCGACCAGTTCGGGGATCCCGGCCGCGAAGCCGCCGCCGATCAGGGCGAGCCGGGGGTGGAGCAGCTCCGCGACACCCGTGGCGGCGGCGGCCAGCGCGTAGCCGGTCCGGTCGAGCGCGGTGACGGCCCACGGCCGCCGCTCCCGCAGCCCCGCCCGCAGGTCGTCGAAGGTGACGGGCGCGCCGCGCAGGCCCGCGGCGCGGGCGAGGGTGGCCGGCCCGGAGGCGGTCGCCTGAAGGCATCCCCGGCGCCCGCACACGCAGGTGGGGCCGTCCAGTTCGAGCACCAGGTGGCCGAGCTCGAAGGAGCCCCGGCCCGCGCCGGGGCAGAGCCGGCCGCCGAGGACGAGGCCGCCGCCGACGCCGGTGCCGACTCCCAGGTAGAGCAGGTCGTCGCAGTGCGCCGCCTCGGCCTCGGCGAGGGCCGCCAGGTCGCCGTCGTCCGCCCAGGCGACGGCCGCCGCGGGGAAGAGCCCGCGCAGCGCCCGGCCCAGCTCCAGGCCGGTCCACTCCGGCCGGCTCGGCCAGGCGGTGACCCGCTCGTCCGGGCCGACGGTGGCGGGCATCGCCACGCCGACGGCCCGGAACGGTGCTCCCGTCCGGACCGTCAGTTCGCCCACACACGCGGCGAGTCGGGCCAGGTCCCGGTCCACGCCGAGGCTCGGCCCCCAGGCGAAGGAGGCCTCCTCGACGTGGCCCGCCGCAGACTCCGCCCGCAGGGCGACCTTGGTGCCGCCGACGTCGATGCCCAGTGCCGCGTGGGTCGACCTCTCGGCGCCGTTCTGCGCGCCGTCGCGGGTCCGCATGGTGTGCCGCCTGCTTCCGGTGCCGTCGGGTCAGCGCCCGGTGAGGGCCGGGCAGAGGGCGAGGAGCTCGACCGGGCGGCGCAGCACCACGTCGGGGCCGGCCGCCAGCAGCTCGGCCTCGTCGGGCCCGGCCCAGAGGGCGGCGGCGGAGGCGACGCCGGCGTCGCGGGCGCTGGCCAGGTCGGTCGGCGCGTCGCCGATCATGATGGCCTGCTCGGCGGGCACGTCCAGCAGCTCCAGCGCGCGCAGCACGATGTCGGGGGCGGGCTTGGGCCGGGCCACCTCGTCGGAGCCGATCACGTGGGCGAAGTACGGGAGCAGGCCCAGGCCGTCGAGCAGGGAGCGGGCCCGGACCCCGGCCTTGCCGGTGGCCACGGCCATCAGGAGTCCGCGCTCGCGCAGCTCCTGGAGCAGCTCGACGACGCCGTCGAAGACCGGCACCTGGTGCGCGAGCCGGTAGCTCTCGCGGACGAAGGGCTCCTCCATCTCCAGCGGCAGGCCCATGATCCGCATGATGTCGGGGAAGTAGCGGCCCTGGTGGCGCTGGTACTCCTCGAAGGGCGCCGGACCGCCCCCGACGACCTCGGCGTAGGCGACGGAGAACGCCTGGCCCATCACCGCGAAGCTGTCGACGATGACCCCGTCCAGGTCGAAGACGACCGCCCTGCGGGGGTGAGCGGCTCTGTGCGTGGTCGTGGCGGACCCGTGTGCCGATGTGGCGGTCATGAGGTCCTCACCTCCTCGTGGGTGGCTGCCGGCCGGGCGGATCGCGCCCCGCCCGCAGCGCGGGCTGACTCGTAGAAACTCTCGATGAGCTGCACCGTGCCGCGCGCCTGCTCGATGGCCCGGCCGCGGTTGGCGGGGTCGGCCAACAGCGCGGCGAGGCCGTCCAGTTGTCGTCGGTACTCGGCCCCGATCGGCTCCGCCGGCACGGGGATCGGCTGGGTGGTGCCCTCCCGTGTCACGGTCAGGACCGACTCGGGCTGCCGGTTGGGGCTGAAGCCGAAGGTGCAGCGCAGTTCGGCGGTGCCGGCGCTGCCCTCGACGTGGATCAGGGAGAGGTCCAGGGCCGCGTGGGAGGCCCAACTGGCCCGCAGCGCCACGGAGATGCCGTCATCGCGGACCAGGAAGCCGCGGGCGGTGTCCTCCACGTCGCCGGAGAGCGCGTCGGCGGGCTGGTCCTGGCGCCAGGCGGCGGACCACGCACCGACGTTGACGAAGTCGTCGGAGGTCGCGCCGACCACCTGTGCGAACCCGGCGGGGCCCACCACGGACGCCAGCGCGTCCAGCAGGTGCCAGCCGAGGTCGACGAGCACGCCGCCGCCGGCCAGGCTGCGTTGGGTGAACCAGCCGCCGGCCTTCGGGACGCCGCGCGCCCGCACCCACGCCAGGTCGACGTGCCGCACCCGCCCCAGGCCGGGGACGAGCGCGGCCAGTTCGCGGACGTCCGCGCGGTGGCGGGCGGCGCTGCCGGCGAGCAGCATGCCGCCGCCCTCGCGCTCGGCCCGCGCCAGGGTGTCGGCCTCGGCGCTGGTCAGGCAGACCGGCTTCTCCAGGAAGACGGAGAGGCCGCGCCGCAGCAGCGCCGCGGCCACCTCGCTGTGCAGGTGGTTGGGCACCGCGACGACGACGACGTCGACGTCGCGGGTGCTCAGGGCGTCCACCGCCGCGTGGGCGGGCAGGCCCGTCGCCTCGGCGACCGCCGCCCGCAGCGCGGGGTCGGGGTCGACGACGGAGACCACCTCGAAGTCCTCGTGCGTCCTGAGCCGCGGGAGCCAGAGCTCCCGCCCCGCCCAGCCCAGCCCGACGACGGCGGCGCGAACCGTCACAGGGCTGCCACTGCGTCGGCGATGATCTCGGCCGTCGCGCGCAGGGCCTCCTCGGAGGCGAGGAGCACCCGGTGGTGCAGCCAGACGCAGTCGCGGCTGATGGCCTCGGAGTTGGGGCAGCGCTCGGCGATCTGCTCGACGCTCTCGTCGGGGGCGGCGGTCTCCCAGAACGCGTCGGTGCGGTAGATCGCGCGGAACGCGGCGAAGGCCGGCAGGCCCGCGTCGACCAGGCGGTCCACGAGGGTGTTGCGGTCCTCCTCGGAGATCCCGGGGATGCGGAACATGGCCATGTAGTGCGAGTTGCGGTCGGCCCGCGGGTCACTGCCCTGGGGCACGATGCCGTCGATCGCCCCGAGCAGGCCGGACAGCAGGGTCCAGCGCTGCTCGCGTAGTTCCGTCTGCGCGTCGAGGCGGCGCAGTTGGGCGCGGAGCACGGAGGCCGAGAACTCGTTGAGCCGCATGTTGGTGCCGGCGATCTGGTGGAAGTACCGGCGGTCGGTGCGCGGCCGGCCGCAGCTGTGCCGCAGGAACGCGGCCTCGTACAGCTCCGATTCGGGGAACAGCAGGGCGCCGCCCTCGCCGGCGGTCATCAGCTTGCCGTTCTGGAAGCTGAAGGCGGCCACCGAGCCGAGCTCGCCGACGCGCTTGCCCTGCCAGCGGGCGCCCTGCGCGTGCGCGGCGTCCTGGAGCAGCGGGACGCCGGTGTCGGCGGAGAGCTTGCCGAGCGCGTCCATGTCCGCGATCCGGCCGGCCATGTGGACGGGCATGATCACCCGGGTGCGCGAGGTGACGGCGGCGGCCGCGGCCGCCACGTCGATGTTGTACGTGACGGGGTCGACGTCGACGGGGACGGCGACCGCGCCGAGCCGCTGCGCGGCCTGGGAGGAGGAGATGAAGGTGAAGGCCGGCACGATGACCTCGGTGCCCGGGCCGGCGCCCAGACACTGCAGGGCCAACTCCAGGGCGTGCGTGCCGTTGGTGACCGCCAGCGCGTGTGGCGCGCCGTGGTACCCGGCGAACTCGGCCTCGAAGGAGTCCACCTCACTCCCGCCCATGCGCCACCACTGGCCCTGCTCCAGAGCGCGTATCAGGCCGCTCCGCTCGTCGTCGTCGTACTGCGGCCAGGAGGGGAATTCCGGTGCCGGTCGCGCGTTCATATCTCTCCAAATCTCCGCTACGAACTGGTCTCCGCTGGTGGACTCACTCTGGGACTCACGCTGGGACTCAACTGGCGGGATAGCGCGGGCGGGGCGGGTGGCCGACGGAACAGCGGAACAATGGCCCCGGGGATTTCACGCAAGGTTTTGCGGCCTCACAGTAGGGGGCACCTTCGGCGGCCCACATCCCCCGGTCTGGTAGTCGTCGGCCCCGGCCTGCTGATCATCCGTCAGTGCAGCCCGAAGAATGCCCGGTACGCGTCCACCTGGCCGTTCAGCATGTGGATTCCGTGGTGGACGTCGAACCCCAGGGCGGCCGCCTGTCGCAGCAGCGGCGTGTCCCTGGGTTTCATGATGATGTCCGCCACCACCCCGCCGGCCGCGAGGTCGTCCGGGCGGAACGGCAGCGGGTCGCCCGGGTTCAGGCCCAGCGGGCTGGCGTTCACCGCGATGTCGCTGTCGTGCAGGGGCGGCTGGGCCGCGGCGCGGACCTGGCCCGGCCAGTGCTCGGCCAACCGCTCGACGAGCGCGGCCAGCCGCGGGCCGTCCGGGTCGGTGACGGCGAGCCGGTCCACGCCGGCCGTCAGCAGCGCCGCCGCGATGGCGCTGCCCGCCCCGCCGGCGCCCGCCAGCGCCACTCTGCGGCCGCGGACCTGGTGACCGGCCTGCTCCAGGCCCGTCACGAAGCCGGAACCGTCGAAGTTCTCGGCCAGCCAGCCGCCGTCGGCCTCGCGCCGCAGCACGTTGGCGGTGCCGGTGATGTCCACCGTGCGGCTGCGCCGGTCGGCGAGGCGGGCGGCGGCCGCCTTGTGCGGCACGGTGACGAACAGGCCGTCGAGGTTGCCGACGTGCTGCAGACCGCGGAGCACCGTCTCCAGGTCGGCCGGCGTGACGTGCACCGGGACCAGCACGGCGTCGATGCCCAGCCGCGCGAAGAGCGGGTTCAGCATCCCGGGTGACTGGACCTGGGCGACCGGGTCGCCCAGGACGGCGTACAGGCGGGTGGTGCCGCTGATGGCTGGGCCGGGCGCGGTGTCGGTCATCGTGGCCTCTCGGGGCGGGGTGGGGTGCGCCGGGCGAACAGTTCGGCGACGGTGAAGGCGAGTTCCATCGACTGCTCGGCGTTCAGGCGGGGGTCGCAGGCGGTCAGGTAGCGGGCGGGCAGGTCGTGTTCGGCGATCCCCCGGGCACCGCCGAGACACTCGGTGACGTCCTCACCGGTCGCCTCCAGGTGCAGGCCGCCGGGGTGGGTGCCGAGCCGGCGGTGGACGTCGAGGAAACCGGTGATCTCCTCGAGCACGTGGTCGAACGCTCGGGTCTTGTAACCGCTCTCCGTGGTGCGGGAGTTGCCGTGCATCGGGTCGCACTGCCAGACCACCTGGTGGCCCGAGGCGGTGACCTTCTCGACGATCGGCGGGAGCACGTCGCGCACCCGGTCGTGCCCCATCCGGCTGATCAGCGTCAGCCGCCCGGGCGTGCCGTGCGGGTCGAGCCGGTGGACGTACTCGACCGCCTGCTCGGGGGTGGTGCCCGGGCCGATCTTCAGCCCGATGGGGTTGGCCAGCAGCTCCGCGAAGGCGATGTGCGCGTCCTGCGGCGCGCGGGTCCGCTCCCCGATCCAGAGGAAGTGCGCCAGCCCGCTGGAGAGCAGCGGTTCCGGGCCGCTCTCGTCCACCCGGAGCAGGGCGCTCTCGTAGTCCAGCAACAGGGCCTCGTGGCTGACGTAGATCTCGCTCTGCCGTGCCGTCCGCCCGGAGGCCCCGAGCCCGGCCAGCAGGCGCAGGCTGCGGCCGATCTCCTCGACCGCCGGCGCGTACCGGCCGCCCGCGGGCGAGTCGCGGACGAAGCGGAGGTTCTCCGCGTGCAGCGCGTGCGGGTCGCCCAGCTCGCCCCGGCAGAGCCGACGGGCCAGGGCCATCGTCTCGACGGCGTTGGCCTGGGCCCGCAGCATCCGTGCCGGGTCCGGGGTGCGGGCGGCGGAGGTGGGCTCGACACCGTTGACGATGTCACCGCGGTAGACCGGCAGGCCCTGCGCGTCGACCTGCTGGGAGCGCGGCTTGGCGTACTGGCCCGCGGCCCGGGCCAGTGGGACCACCGGCAGGCCGGTGGCGTGCGTGAACACCAGCGCCATCCGCTTCAACAGGCCCAGGTTGGCGCGCAGATGCGCCGCGGTGTGGTCGGCGAAGGTCTCCGCGCAGTCCCCGCCCTGCAGCAGGAACGCCTCACCCCGGGCGACGGCCGCGAGCCGCTCGGACAGCTGCGCGGTCTCGGCGGGCGCCACCACCGGGGTGGCGGTGCGCAGCCGGTCGACCACCGCCCGGACCACCGCCCGGTCCGGCCAGTCGGGCTGCTGCGCCGCGGGTCTGGCCAGCGCGGCGGCCAGACGCTCGGCGAGCAGCCGCTCCACCGGGCGCCCGGTGCGGTCCGGTGCCCTGCCGCCGGCCGGGCGCCGTGGTGAGTACCTCATGTCACCCTCGCTCCCGTCCCCGCGGGCCCGTGGGCGCCGAACCTGACGAGCCGGGCGAGCGGCTGACGCGGCATCAGCGCCAGCGCCCGCACGACCGCCCGCTCGGGCACGTCGTGGACGAGCTCCGCGCCCCCGGGACCGTCCAGGACGAAGGCCAGCCCGGCGAGTGCCTTCTTGTCCCGCCGCATCAGGCGGATCAGTTCGGCCGGCTCGACGCCCTCGGGCAGCGCGGCGGGCAGCCCGTAGGACTCGACGACCTCCCGGTGCTCGGCCACCCGGGCCGGGTCGATCCGGTCCAGGACGCCCGCGAGCAGGCCGGCGAAGACGGTGCCGACGGCGACCGCCTCGCCGTGGCGCATCGCGAAGTCAGTGGCCACCTCCAGGGCGTGGCCCAGGGTGTGGCCGTAGTTGAGCAGGTGGCGCAGACCAGTGTCGCGTTCGTCGGCCGACACGATGCCCGCCTTGAGGGTCACACTGGCGGCGATCTGGTCCGCCAGCGCCAGCGGGCGCAGGTCGCCGGCGCCGATGAAGTGGCAGCGGGCGATCTCGCCGAGGCCGTTGAGCATCTCGCGCCGCGGCAGCGTCGACAGGTAGTCGGTGTCGCAGAGCACCGCGGCGGGCTGCCAGTAGGCGCCCACCAGGTTCTTGCCGGACGGCAGGTTGACCGCCGTCTTGCCGCCGACGCTGGCGTCCACCTGGGCCAGCAGGGTCGTCGGCAGGTGCACGACGGGCACACCGCGGTGGTAGAGGGCCGCCGCCAGGCCGACGACGTCGGTGGTCGTCCCGCCGCCGCAGGAGACCACGGCGTCGGTGCGGGTGAGGCCGAAGCGCACGAACTCCGCGCAGAGTGCCTCGACAGTGGCGAGGTTCTTGTCCGGCTCACCGTCCCGGGCGGGCAGGAACAGGGTCTCGACGCCGGTGTCGGGCACCCACTGCTCGGGCCGCGCCGACACCACCGCCACCCGCCGGGCGCCCAGGCCCCGGATGACCTCGGCCAGCGAGGAGCGCACTCCCGGGCCGATGAGCACGTCGTACGAACGGTCGCCGATGCGGACCGGAACTTGTTCTCTCACGCCGCTTCACCCTGTCCTGTAGAACGCGGAACGCGGACTGTTCGGTGCTGCGCCCACCCGGCGCCCCGCCCCGGGTTCCGGCGGCGGTCGGCCGCCGGAACCCCGGGCGGGCGGGGGGACAGTGGCCGCTACTGGCCGTTGGTCACCCGCAGGATGCGCGCCTCGGCGCGCTCCTTGCGGTCGTGCTCGTCCAGCTGCGGGTACGACGGGCAGCCGAAGACCCGCTGGAACGGCGCGAAGGTGTCCCACTCCGGGCGCCGGCGCATCTCCTGCGCGACCGCGTTGTGCTCGCTCCAGAAGTCGCCGCCGATCAGGCGGATCAGGTAGCGCTCCAGCGCGTCGCGCGAGGTGGTGCGCCCGGCGTCGGCGGCCACCGAGACCAACTCGCCGTCGTAGAAGGCGTGGATGAGCCGGATGTAGGTGTCGTAGCCGGTCTTGAAGTAGTTCGAGTACTCGCCGATGAGCCGGTCGGCGTCCGCCGGGTCGTTCAGCGCCGCGCCGATCGTCTCAGCGGCGCGGGTGGCGGTGGCCGTCGCGACGAGCACCCCGCCGGAGAACATCGGGTCGCCGAAGCAGCCCGCGTCGCCGACCATCACCCAGCCGGGGCCGGTGACGGTGTCGGCGTGGTAGCAGTAGTCGGTCTCGATCTTGAGGTCCATGCTCGGGCGGGTGCCGGTCAGCCGCGCGGTGATCCGCGGCACCCGGTTCAGGTGCTCGTCGAAGACCTGCTCCGGCGTGCCCGCGCGGAACACGTCGCGCGGCATCACGGTGCCGACGCTGATGACCTCCTTGGAGATCGGGATCGCCCACACCCAGCCGTCGTCGTGCGCCCCGACCTGGATGTCGCCCTCGGCGCCGAGGTTGTGCGTCTCGTCGAGGCCCTCGTAGTGCCGGAACACCCCGACCATCCGGAGCTTCTCCAGCGTCTTGCGGAGCCCGAACTTGTTCGCGATCCGCCCGGACCGGCCGCTCGCGTCGATCACGTACGTCGCGCGGACCTCGCGCTCCTCGCCGTCCTTCTCGTAGCTGACGCCGACGATCCGGTCGCCCTCCATCAGCAGGTCCTTGACGCCGGTGCCGAGGTGCACCTCGGCACCCGCCGCGGCCGCCTCCTCGACGAGCATCGCGTCGAACCTGGCGCGCTCGACCTGGAAGGCGCGGTCGAAGCGCCCCTCGCCCTGCTTGGCGAAGTCCGCGCGGAAGACGCCGGAGAAGAACTTCTTCTCCGTCGGGTCGATGAATTCGCCGCCGAACTTCGGGACGAATCCCCTGGACTCCAGGGCCTCACGCAGGCCGATCCGGTCGAAAAGGCCCATCATGTAGGGCAGCATCGACTCGCCTATGTGGAAGCGCGGAAACTCGTCGCGCTCCAGGAGCACCACGGAATGGCCCTGCTTGGCCAGGAGATAGGCACTGACCGCGCCGGCCGGACCGCCTCCGATGACCACCACGTCGGCCGAGTTCTTCGCCATGGGATATCCCTTCGTGATTCTTCGTACATCGCCTGTGGATAGTGCTCTCGCGGGTGCTCTCGCGCCTCAGGGGAGGTCCCCGGAGACGATCGCGGCGACGAGCACGCGGTGCTCGTCGTCGTCGACGACGGTGCGCACCCGCTCGCGTCCGTCACGGACCGTCAGAAAGCGCCGGCCCTTCAGCACGGCCTGGCCGTCCTCGAACGCCCGGCCGTAGAGAACGCCCTGCATGTCGCCGTCGGGGGGAGGGGCCGGGTTCTGTCGGGCGCGGTCCTCCAGCGCCTTCCAGTCGTCCCACCGGCGGGGCAGCAGCTTGAACGTGTAGACCACGCCCCAGCGGGTCACCCGTCCGCGCCGCTGCAACGCGAAGTCACCGTCGCCCCTGTCGACCAGCCGGTACTGGCAGCCGAAGCGGCTCTGCACCGCGTCGGTGACCAGCAGCGGTTCGAGGTAGGACGGCCCCGGGTAGCCGACGTCGACCAGCCACTCGTCGCCGTCCAACGCCACCCGGACGAACATGTGCTCGATCTCGGTGCCGAAGTTCTCCCAACCCTCGGCGGTACTGGCCGCCATCAGGGAGGCGTCGTACCCCAACGCGCCGAGCAGCCGGTAGAACAGCCGGTTCAGCTGGAAGCAGGTGCCGCCCCGCCCCTCGACGACGGCCGTCTCGAACACGGCGTCCTCGTCGAGGTCGACGAGGTTGACTCCGTCGCTGAAGTCCTGGGCGGCGATGTTGTACGGGATCGCCATCAGATGCCGCCTGTGCAGCGTCCGCAGCGTCTCGATGTCCACGCGCGTCTGCCCGGCGCAACCGATGCGCCCCAGGTAGGCGTCCACGTCGAACACGTCGTCATCTCCTCTCTTGTTCCGGTCTCTTGAGTGAGGCTCAGGCTCAGACCGAGATGGCCACGACACCCCCCGCGCCCTCGCCGAACAGGCGCTCCTGCATGTGTGCGACGATCCTCCCCGGCGTCGGGTGATCGAAAACGAAACCTGCCGAGAGCTTCGTCCCCATCAGCTCGCCCAGCCGGTTGCGCAGTTCGAGCGCCGTCAGCGAGTCGAAGCCGATCTCGAAGAGGCCCTGGTCCACGTCGATGTGGTGCGACGCGCTGTAGCCGAGCACGACCGCCACCTGCGCGCGGACCACGTCCAGCAGGACCGCCGTGCGCTCGGCGGCGGGCAGCCCGGCCAGCCGCTCGGCAAGCACGCGCCGCTCGTCACCGGAGACCGCGGCCCGCGCCAGCTGCCGGGTCGCGCGCACCAACCCGCGCAGCAGCGGCGGCGCCTCACGGCCGGCCGCGGCGTCGGCGCGCAGCGCGCGCAGGTCCAGCTTGGCCGGCACGAGCAGCGTCCGGCCGCTGCGCAGCGCGGTGTCGAACAGCTCCATGCCCTCGGCGGGCGTCATCCCGAGCAGACCGCCGCGCCGGTTCAACCGGCTGCGGGTGAGGTCGTCGGTGTTGGCCGCCATACCGCTGGCCTGCTCCCAGAGACCCCAGGCCAGCGACAGCGCCGGCAGGCCGGACGCCCGGCGCCGGGCCATCAGCCCGTCCATGAACGCGTTGGCCGCCGCGTAGGCGCCCGTGCCCGCGCCCAGGAACACCGCCGAGACCGAGGAGTAGACCACGAACGCGTCCAACTCCGGTGCCAACTTGCGGGTCAGCTCGTCCAGATGCCGGGTCGCGGTCACCTTCGCCGCGAACACCCGCTCCAGCCGCTCCCGGTCGACCTCGCCGATCACGCCCGCGTCGAAGAGGCCGGCGGCGTGCAGCACGGCGGTCAGCCGGCGGCCGTCGCGCTGCACGGCGGTCAGCAGGTCGGCCACCGCGTCCCGGTCGGTCACGTCGCAGGCGGGCACCGTCACCGACTCGGCCCCCAGCTCACCCAGCTCGGCCACCAACTCCCGGACGCCCTCGGTGTCGAGACCGCGCCGGCCGACCAGCACCAGGTGGCGGATGCCGTGCCGGGTGACCAGGTGGCGGGCCAGCACCGCGCCCAGCGAACCCGTACCACCGGTGATCAGCACCGCCCCCTCCCGGTCCAAGACCGGCTCCGCCCGGTCGGCGGCGGAGGCCCGCGCCAGCCGTGGCACGTACAACGCCGAACCGCGCACCGCCACTTGCGGCTCACCGACGGCCAACACCGCACCGAGCACCGCGTCCCAGTCACCCTCCACGCCGGGATCCAGGTCCAGCAGGACGATCCGGTCCGGGTTCTCCGCCTGCGCCGCACGGACCAGACCCCAGACCGCCGCACCCGCCGGATCCGTCACCGTCTCCTCGCCGCCCGCGGGCACCGCACCCCGCGTCGCCACCACCAACCGGGTCTCCTCCAACCCGGCACCGGCCAGCCAGGTCTGGACGACCTCCAGCACCCGGTCCGCGACGTCCAGCGCGGTGTCCGCGTCGCCGCCGGTGACCGCCTCCATGATCGCGGTCTGCGGGACGGCCGCCCCGGACAGCGCGTCCTCCGCGAGCGTCGCCACCTCCTCGGCGGTGGACAGCCGCAGCCAGGACGGCGCTGCGGCCCGCTCGGTGCGCAGCACCTGCGTCCACTCCACCTCGAACAGCGAGTCACCGCCCGGGCGGCCGGCCGCCGCGCCCAACTGCTCGGCGGACACCGGGCGGAACACCAGGGAGTCCGCCGTCAGGACCGGGCCGCCGGCCTCGTCGACGGCCTCCAGCGCGAGGGCGTCCGGCGCCGGCTGGGTGACCCGCACCCGCAGCGAGGAGGCGCCCGCGGCGTGCAGGACCAGGCCGTTCCAGGCGAACGGCAGCATCGTGCGGTCGTCGCCCGTGCTCAGGAACGCCTTCGCGTGCAGGGCCGCGTCCAGCAGCGCCGGATGGATGCCGAACCCGGCGGCGCTGCCCTGCTGGTCCTCGGGCAAGGCGATCTCGGCGAAGACCTCGTCACCGCGCCGCCAGGCCGCCCGCAGGCCGCGGAACACCGGCCCGTAGACGTAGTTGTGCTCCAGCAGGCCGGCGTAGAACTCCGCGGGGCCGATCTCCACCGGCTCCGCGCCGGGCGGCGGCCAGGCGGTGAAGTCGAACCCGGGCCCGGCGGTGGCTGTGGCCGTGGGTGTGAGGGTGCCGGTGGCGTGGCGGGTCCAGGGCTCGCCGACGGCGTCCTCGCGGGTCGAGTAGACGGCGACCGTGCGGGCGCCGCTCTCCTCGGAGCCGCCGACGGTGACCTGCACCCGGACGCCGCCCTGCTCGGGCAGGATCAGCGGGGCCTCGATCACCAGCTCGTCGAGCGTGCCGCAGCCGACCTCGTCGCCTGCCCGCACCGCCAGCTCCACCAGACCGGTTCCGGGCACCAGGACCACGTCGCCGACGGCGTGGTCGGCCAGCCAGGGGTGCGTGCGCAGCGACAGTCGCGCGGTGCACAGCACCCCGCCCGTCTCCGGCACCTCCACCACCGCGCTCAGCAGCGGATGGTCGACCCCTGCCAGGCCCAGGGAGGACGCGTCGGTGGCCGCCGCGGTCATCGGGAGCCAGTAGTGCTGGTGGTCGAAGGCGTAGGTCGGCAGGTCGACGCGGGTGCGGTCGGCGCCGCTGGGCAGGACGCCGGTCCAGTCCACGGCCACGCCGTGGACGAAGAGTTCGGCCATCGAGGTCAGCAGACGACGGGGGCCGCCTTCGTCGCGGCGCAGTGTCCCGGTCACCAGGGCATCGGCCTGGGCCTCGTCGGCGATCTCGTTGATCGGCTGGACGAGGACCGGGTGGGCGCTGGCCTCGACGAAGACCGTGTGACCCTCGCTCAGCAGCGACGCCACCGCCGGTCCGAACCGCACCTGGCCGCGCAGGTTGCGATACCAGTACCCGCCGTCCAGCACCCCGGGCTCGGCGACCCACTCACTCGTCACGGTGGAGAAGAACGGCACCAGCGGCGCCTGGCTGCGGATGTCCGCGAACGCCTCCGCCAACGTCTCCTCGATCGCCTCCACATGCCGGGAGTGCGAGGCGTAGTCCACCGCCACCCGGCGCACCCGGACACCGTCCGCCGCCAGGACGTCCAGGGCCTCGTCGAGGGCCTCGGCGTCACCGGCGATGACGACGGAGGCCGGGCCGTTGACGGCCGCGACCTCGACGCGGTCCGCCCAGCGCTCCAGGCGCTTGACGGCGTCCGTCTCGGAGAGCGCCACCGACGCCATACCGCCGCGTCCCGCGAGGCTCCCGGCGATCACCCGGCTGCGCACCGCCACGATGCGGGCGGCGTCCTCCAACGAGAGCGCGCCCGAGACGCAGGCCGCCGCAATCTCGCCCTGCGAGTGGCCCAGGACCGCGTCCGGGATCACACCTACCGACGCCCAGACGGCGGCCAGACCGACCATCACGGCGAAACTCGCGGGCTGGAGTACGTCCACGCGCTCCAGCAGCTCGGCCGGGGCCTCACCGCGCAGCACGTCTTCCAGCGACCAGTCCACCCACGGGCCGAGGGCCCGGGCGCACTGCGCGACCCGCTCCGCGAACACCGGTGAGGAGTCCAGCAGTTCACGGCCCATGCCGACCCACTGCGAACCCTGCCCCGGGAAGACCAGCACCGTCCGGCCCGGGCCGGACACGCTGCCCGACAACACCCCCGGAGCGGAGTCGCCTTGTGCCAGCGCGGCCAACCCCGCCAACGCCTCCTCCGTCGAGCCGGCCACCACCACCGCGCGCTCACCGAGCAGCGCGCGCCGGGAGACCAGCGCGTTCGCCATGCCGGTCAGCGACACCGGCTGCCCGGCGTCGAGGACGGAGACCAGCCGCGCGGCCTGGCCCGCCAGCGATCCGGCGCTCTTCGCCGACACCACCAGCGGCACCACACCGTCGGATGCGGCCACCGGCGCGGGCTCCTCCGGGGGCGCCTGCTCAAGGATCACGTGCGCGTTGGTCCCGCTCAGCCCGAACGAGGAGACGCCCGCCCGGCGGGGGCGGTCGGTCTCCGGCCACGCCCGCGCCTCGGTCAGCAGCTCGACGGCGCCCGCCGTCCAGTCCACCTGGGACGACGGCGCATCCACGTGCAGGGTCGCGGGCATCACGCCGTGCCGCAGCGCCTGCACCATCTTGATCACACCCGAGACACCCGCCGCCGCCTGGGCGTGGCCGATGTTCGACTTCAACGAGCCCAGCCAGAGCGGGTGTTGCGGGTCACGGCCCCGGCCGTAGGTGGCCAGCAGCGCCTGTGCCTCGATCGGGTCACCCAGCACCGTCCCGGTGCCGTGCCCCTCCACCAGGTCGACGTCGGCGGTCGACAGTCCGGCCGCCGCCAGGGCCTTGCGGATCACTCGCTGCTGCGACGGGCCGTTGGGCGCCGTCAGGCCGTTGGACGCGCCGTCCTGGTTCACCGCCGAGCCGCGCAGGACCGCCAGCACCTGGTGCCCGTTGCGCCGCGCCTCGGACAGCCGCTCCAGCACCACGACGCCCGCGCCCTCGGCCCAGCCCGTGCCGTCGGCCGCGTCCGCGTACGACTTGCACCGCCCGTCCGTGGCCAGCGCCTTCTGCCGCGAGAACTCCATGAACATGCTCGGGCTGGACATCACCGTCGAGCCGCCGGCCAGCGCCAGCGAGCACTCTCCCTGGCGCAGCGCCTGCGCGGCCAGGTGGATCGCCACCAGCGAGGACGAACAGGCCGTGTCGACCGTCACCGCCGGTCCCTCGAAGCCGAACACATAGGACACCCGGCCCGACGCCACACTCGCGCCCGCGCCGGTCAGGGCGAAGCCGCCCAGCTCCGCCGGGACGTTGCCGCCCGCGTAGTAGTCGACGCCCATGATGCCGTTGAACACCCCGACATCGGTGCCCTTCAGCGTGCCCGGGTCGATGCCGGCCCGCTCCATGGCCTCCCAGGAGGTCTCAAGCAGCAGCCGCTGCTGCGGGTCCATCGCCAGCGCCTCACGCGGCGAGATCCCGAAGAAGACCGGGTCGAACAGGGGTGCCTCGTGCAGGAACCCGCCCTGGCTGACGTAGGAGGTGCCCTCGCTCTCGGGGTCGGCGTCGAACAGGCCGTCCACGTCCCAGCCCCGGTCGGAGGGGAAGAACGACACGCCGTCCCGCCCCTCGATGACCAGCTGCCACAGGTCCTCCGGGGTGGCCACGCCGCCCGGCAGGCGGCAGGCCATGCCGACGATCGCCACCGGGTCGGCCGGGTCGTGGACGGCCGTCGTGGGAACCACCGGGCCCGCCGCGACCGCCGTCCCGTCGAACTCGCCGAGCAGGTAGCGGGCCAGGGCGAGCGGGGTCGGGTAGTCGAACACCGCCGTGGCGGGCAGGTTGAGGCCGGTGGCCTCGCGCAGGCGGTTGCGCAGCTCGACGGAGGTGAGCGAGTCGAAGCCGGCGTCCTTGAACGCCCGTTCCGCCACGACGTTCGCCGCGCCCGCGTGGCCGAGCACCGAGGCGACGTGCGTACGGACCAGGCCCAGCAGCAGCGCCTCCTGCTCGGCCGCCGCCAGCCCGGCCAGCCTGCCGGCCAGCCCGCTGCCCCCGCCGCCCGCGACGGCCCGCGCCAACTGCCGCCCCGGGCGCACCAGTCCGAGCAGCAGCGGCGGCACCCCGGCGCCGGCCGTGGCGGCCGCGCGCAGGGCCCGCAGGTCGAGCTTGACCAGGACGAGCAGCGCCCGGTCGGCGGACAGCGCGGCGTCGAAGAGCTCCATGCCCTCCGCCGCCGTCAGCGGCTGGGCACCGCCACGCCGGTTCATCCGGCTGCGGGACAGGTCGTCCAGGTCGGCGCCCATGCCCTCGGCCTGCTCCCACGGGCCCCAGGCCAGCGACAGCGCGGGCAGGCCGTCCGCCCGGCGCCGGGCCATCAGCCCGTCCATGAACGCGTTCGCGGCTGCGTAACTGCCCGTGCCCGCACCCAGGAACACCGCCGAGACCGACGAGTAGGTGATGAACGCGTCGAGGTCCGGGGCGAGTTCGCGGGTGAGCTCGTCCAGGTGCAGCGTCGCGGTCACCTTCGGCGCGAAGACGCGCTCCAGCCGGACCGGGTCCACCTCGCCGACCACACCGCCGTCGAAGACACCCGCCGCGTGGACCACGGCGGTCAGCCGGCGGCCGTCGCGCCGCACGGTGGTCAGCAGGTCGGCCACCGCGTCCCGGTCGGTCACGTCGCAGGACGGCACCGTCACCGACTCGGCCCCCAGCTCACCCAGCTCGGCCACCAACTCCCGGGCACCCTCGGCCTCCAGGCCGCGCCGACTGGTCAGCACGAGGTGGCGGATGCCGTGCTCGGTGACCAGGTGGCGGGCCAGCACCGCGCCCAGCGAACCCGTACCACCGGTGATCAGCACCGCCCCCTCCCGGTCCAGCACCGGCTGCTCCGCCCGGTCGGCGGCGGAGGCCCGCGCCAGCCGTGGCACGTACAACGCCGAACCGCGCACGGCTACTTGCGGCTCACCGACGGCCAACACCGCACCGAGCACCGCGTCCCAGTCACCCTCCACGCCGGGATCCAGGTCCAGCAGGACGATCCGGTCCGGGTTCTCCGCCTGCGCCGCACGGACCAGACCCCAGACCGCCGCACCCGCCGGATCCGTCACCGTCTCCTCGCCGCCCGCAGGCACCGCACCCCGCGTCGCCACCACCAGTCGGGAGTCCGCCAACCCGGCACCGGCCAACCAGGTCTGGACGACCTCCAGCACCCGCTGGGCCAGGGCTAGGGGGGTGTCGCCATCACCGCTGGTGACGGCCGCCAGCACCACGGCCGCCGGTGCTTCGGCGGCCTGGAACATCGCTGCCACGTCTTCCGGGCCCTCGATCCGGGTCCAGGACGGGGTCGTCCCGGCCGACTGTCCGACGGCGGCGGCCAGTTCGGTCCAGTCCACCCGGAACAGCGCGTCGGTGCCCGGCGTACCGGCCGCCGCCTCCAACTGCTCGGCGGAGACGGCCCGCGAGACCAGCGAGTCCAGCGTCAGGACGAGCCCGCCGGCGTCGTCGACCGCCTCCAGCGAGAGCGCGTCCGGCGCCGGCTGCGCGACCCGCACCCGGACCGACGAGGCACCCGCCGCGTGCAGGACCAGGCCGTTCCAGGCGAACGGCAGCCGCACCACCGGCGCCTCGTCCGTCGCGGCGCCGCTCAGCGCGGCCGCCGCGTCCAGCATGCTGGAGTGCAGGGCGGCGTCGAGCAGGCCGGGGTGGATGCCGAACCGGGCCGCGCTGCCCTGGTGGTCCTCGGGAAGGGCGACCTCGGCGAAGATCTCCGCGCCGCGCCGCCAGACCGCGCGCACGCACTGGAACGACGGGCCGTACGCATAGCCCGCACGGGCGAGCAGGTCATAGCCACCGGTGATGTCCACCGACTGCGCGCCGGGCGGGGGCCAGGCCGTGAAGTCGAACTCCGGCTCGGCGCTGCCGGCCGTGGTCGGCAGCAACGTGCCGGTGGCGTGCCGGGTCCAGCCGTCCTCGGCGGTGGCGTCCTCGCGGGCGGAGTAGATGGCGACGGTGCGAGCACCGCTCTCGTCCGGGCCGCCGACGGCGACCTGCACGCGGACGCCGCCGTGGTCGGGCACCACCAACGGCGCCTCGATGACCAGTTCGTCGAGGGTGCCGCAACCGACCTCATCGCCCGCCCGCACGGCCAGTTCCACCAGTCCGGTGCCGGGCACCAGGACGACGCCGCCGACGGCGTGATCCGCCAGCCAGGCGTGCGTGCGCAGGGAGAGCCGGGAGGTGAAGACCAGCCCGTCGGACTGCGGCAACTGGAGGACCGCACCGAGCAGCGGGTGATCGGCCTTGCCCTGCCCGAGCGAGGCCGCGTCGGTGGACGGGTTGCTCGGCAGCCAGTAGTGCTGGTGGTCGAAGGCGTAGGTCGGCAGGTCCAGATGGGTGCCGCCGGTGCCGGTGGGCAGGGTCTTCACCCAGTCCACCTCCACACCCCGGACGAAGAGTTCGGCGACCGAGGCCAGCACGGTCTGTGGTTCCGGACGGCCGTCGCGCAGCGCGGCGACGCAGACCGCAGCCTCACCCGCCGACTCCGCCACCACCGCGCTCAGTGCCGCGCCCGGGCCCAACTCCACGAAGAGCGTGCCGCCCAGCGCAGCCGCTGCCGTGCCGATCCCGTCGGCGAACCGCACCGGACGCCGCACGTGCTCCAACCAGTACGCCGGATCGGCAAGTTGGCCAGGTTCCGCGACGCGGCCGGTGACGTTGGAGACGACCGGAACCTCCGGATCCCGCCAAGTCACCCCCGCCAGCACGGCCGCGAACTCCGCAAGCATCGGCTCCATCAACGCCGAATGGAACGCGTGCGAGACCGTCAGCCGCTTGACCTTACGGCCCTGTTCCTTCAGCGTCTCGGCCGCCTTCAGGACGGCCGCCTCGTCGCCGGAGAGCACCACCGACGACGGCCCGTTCACCGCCGCCAGATCCACCCCAGCACCGAGCAGCTCCGCGACCTCGGCCTCCGTCGCGGCCACCGCCACCATCGCACCACCCGACGGCAACCCCTCCATCAACCGGCCCCGGGCCGCCACCACCGCCGCCGCATCCTCCAACGACAACACACCCGCCACATGCGCCGCCGTCAGCTCACCGATCGAATGACCCATCACCGCATCCGGACGCACCCCCCACGACTCCACCAGGCGGAACAACGCCGTCTCCACCGCGAACAACCCCGCCTGCGTGAACACCGTCCGATCCAGCAACCCCCCACCGGCCGTGCCGAAGACGACATCCCTGACCGAGTGCTCCACCCGACCCGCCAACTGCGCGTCCAGCGCCGCGCACACGCCCTCGAAGGCCTCGGCGAACACCGGATACCGCTCGGCCAACTCCCGTCCCATACCGACCCGCTGCGAACCCTGCCCCGGGAAGACGAGGACCAGCTTTCCCGGACCGCCGGCCGGCGAAGCACTGCCGGTCACCACGCCGGGCGCGGATTCACCGCGCGCCAGCACGGCCAGCCCGGCCAGCGCCTCGTCCGTCGAACCGGCCACCAGCACCGCGCGCTCACCGAGCACCGCGCGCTGAGCGATCAGCGCGTGCGCCGTAGCGGGCAGCGACACCGGCTCCGCAGTGTCCAGGAAGGAGACCAGCCGGCCGGCCTGGCCGACCAGCGCTTCGGCCGAGGCCGCCGAGAGCACCAGCGGCACCACCGCGTCCGGTGCGGGCTCTGCCGCCGGCGCCGGCTCCTCCTCGGGTGCCTGCTCCAGGATCAGGTGCGCATTGGTGCCGCTGACCCCGAAGCCGGACACGGCCGCCCGCCGGGGGCGCCCGGTCTCCGGCCAGTCCTGAGCCTCGGTCAGCAGCTGCACCGCGCCCGCCGACCAGTCCACCTGCGAGGACGGCGCGTCGACGTGCAGCGTGGGCGGCATGATGCCGTTCCGCATCGCCTGCACCATCTTGATCACGCCCGCGACACCCGCCGCCGCCTGGGTGTGACCGATGTTGGACTTCAACGACCCGAGCCGCAACGGCCGGTCGGCGGGCCGGTCCTGGCCGTAGGTGGCCAGCAGCGCCTGCGCCTCGATCGGGTCGCCGAGAACGGTGCCCGTGCCGTGGCCCTCCACCAGGTCGACATCGGCTGTCGACAGGCCCGCGTTGGCGAGGGCCTTGCGGATGACGCGCTGCTGCGAGGGACCGTTGGGCGCCGTCAGACCATTGGACGCGCCGTCCTGGTTCACCGCGCTGCCGCGCACCACCGCGAGCACCCGGTGCCCGTTGCGCCGCGCCTCGGACAGCCGCTCCAGCACCACGACGCCCGCGCCCTCGGCCCAGCCGGTGCCGTCGGCCGCTTCGGCGTAGGCCTTGCAGCGGCCGTCGGAGGCCAGCCCGCGCTGCCGCGAGAAGTCGATGAAGAGGCCGGGTGTGGCCATCACCGTCGCGCCGCCGGCCAGCGCCATCGAGCACTCGCCCCGGCGCAGCGCCTGGGCCGCCAGGTGGATCGCGACCAGCGAGGACGAGCAGGCGGTGTCGAGCGTGACCGCCGGGCCCTCGAAGCCGAACACGTAGGAGATCCGGCCGGACGCCACGCTGGCGGCCGCCCCGGTCCCGGTAAAGCCCTCCAGCTCGGGCGGCACACTCCCACCCGCGAAGTAGTCGACGCCCATGATGCCGTTGAACACCCCGACGTCGCTGCCCTTCAGCGTCGCCGGGTCGATGCCGGCCCGCTCCAGCGCCTCCCAGGAGGTCTCCAGGAGCAGCCGCTGCTGCGGGTCCATGGCGAGCGCCTCGCGCGGCGAGATCCCGAAGAAGCCCCCGTCGAAGTGCCCCGCCCGGTGCAGGAACCCGCCCTGGTTCACATAGGAGGTGCCACGGTTCTCCGGGTCCTCGTCGAACAGGCCGTCCAGGTCCCAGCCACGATCGGTCGGGAACGCCGACACGCCGTCCCGGCCCTCGCTGACCATGTTCCACAGCCCGTCGGGGCTGTCGACACCACCGGGCAGTCGGCACGCCATACCCACGATCGCCACAGGCTCGCTGGACGCGCTGACGAGCTGACGGTTCCGCTTCTTCAGCGAGCCGACCTCTTCGAGCGACTTCCGCAGCGCCTCGACGAGCTTGTCGTATGAAGTACTCACTTAACTGCCCCCATCACGTAGTACCGCATCAGCTATCGAGGCCCTCTTCGTCGCCGCCGAGCGCCAGTTGGACCAGGTCGTCGACGTCCAGGCCGGCGAGCGTGCCCGGCAGGTCGCCGTCGTCGTCCGTCTCGCCGGCCGCCGGTTCACCGGTGTCGAGCGCGGCCAGCCTGACCAGGGCCTCCAGCAACCCGGCCTCCCGGAACCGGGCCAGCGGGAGGGAGACCAGGGCGTGCCGCAACCGGTCCTCGTCCACTTCCAGCCCACTCGCCGCGCCGTCCGGGAGCAGTTCGCCGTGCACGTGGCGGGCCAGGGCGAGCGGGGTCGGGTAGTCGAAGACCACTGTGGCGGACAGGTTGAGGCCGGTGGCCTCCCGGAGCCGGTTGCGCAGCTCGACGGAGGTGAGCGAGTCGAAGCCGGCGTCCTTGAAACTCGTCCCGGCGACGACCCCGTCCGGTCCGGCGTGCCCCAGCACCATGGCGACCTGGGTCCGCAGGAGATCCACCAGCACGGTCTCCTGCTCGGCCCGCGCCAGCCCGGCCAGCCGACGGACCAGGCCGTCATTGCCGTCACCCGACGCGGCCCGGGCCGCCTGGCGGCCGACTCGGACCTGACCGCGCAACAGGGGCGGCACTCCCGCGCCCGTCGCGGCGTCGGCCCGGACCGCCCGCAGGTCCAGCTTGATCGGCACCAGCAGCGCTTCGTCGGCGCCCAGCGCGGCGTCGAACAGGGCGGTTCCCTCGTCCGGCCCGAGCGCCAGGATGCCGCCGCGGCGGTTCGTCCGGGTGCGGCCGGCCGCCTCGGCCCCGGTGGTCATACCGCCGGCGGTCTGCTCCCACGGGCCCCAGGCCAGCGAGAGCGCCGGCAGACCGATGGCCCGGCGCCGGGCCATCAAACCGTCCAAGTAGGCGTTGGCCGCCGCGTAGTTGCCCTGGCCCGCCGAGCCGAACAGACCGGAGGCGGAGGAGAAGACGACGAACGTGTCCAGGTCGGGGGCCAGCGCGCGGGTGAGCTCGTCCAGGTGCCCGACGGCGGTCACCTTCGGTGCGAACACGTTCGCCAGGCGCTCCCCGTTCAGCGCCCCGATGACGCCGTCGTCCAGGACACCGGCGGTGTGCACGACGGCCGTCAGCGGACGCTCGTGAACCACGGAGGCGAGCAGCGCCGCCAGTGCCTCGCGGTCGGCGACGTCGCAGGCCGGCACCGTCACCGACTCGGCGCCCAGCTCGCGCAGCTCGGCCGCCAACTCCCGGGCGCCCTCGGCCTCCAGGCCGCGCCGACTGGTCAGCACCAGGTGGCGCACACCGTGCCGGGTGACCAGGTGGCGGGCCAGCAGCGCGCCCAACGAGCCGGTGCCGCCGGTGACCAGGACGGCGCCGTCCGGACGGAACGCCGGGTGGTCGGCGGGTATGTCGCCGGCGGGTGCGTTGGCGACAGGTGCGTTGGCGCCGGTGGCCCGGACGAGGCGCGGCGCGGACAACTCCGTGCCGCGTACGGCGATCTGCGGCTCGCCGGTGGCCAGCACGCCGGTCAGGACGGCGTCGAGTGCGGCCTCGAAGGGCTGGTCGAGCTGCGGATCGGTGTCGAGCAGGACGATCCGGTCCGGGTTCTCCACCTGGGCGGCCCTGACCAGGCCCCAGACGGCGCTGCCGGCCGGGTCGGTCAGCGTGGCGTCGCCGCCGGCGGGCACCGCGCCCCGGGTGGCCACGACCAGCCGGGCCGACTCCGCTCCCGGCGCGGTGAGCCAGGCCTGGAGCACGTCGAGCACCCGGGAGCTGAGCGCCAGCGCGTCCTCACCGGCGGCCGTCACCACGACGACGTCCGGCACCGCGCCGCGCTCGGCCAGGACGGCCAGGTCGGCGGCGGTGGCGACGGGCACCCAGCCGGGCGTCGGCGCGAGGGCCGGCGGCGCCGACGGCAGCGCCGTCCACTCCACCCGGAACAGCGCGTCGCTGCCCGGTGCACCGGCCGCCGCCTCCAACTGCTCGGCGGAGACGGCCCGGAAGACCAGCGAGTCCAGCGTCAGGACCGGCCCGCCGGTCTCGTCGGCGGCCTGGAGCGACACGGCGTCCTGGCCGGACGGTGCCACCCGCACCCGCAACGCCGAGGCGCCGACGGCGTGCAGGACGAGCCCGTTCCAGGCGAACGGCAGGACGGTCCGGGGCTCGTTCGCTCCCGAGGGGGCGTCGGCCGGCTGGACGAAGCCGTTGGAGTGCAGGGCGGCGTCGAGCAGGGCCGGGTGGATGCCGAACCGGGCGGCGCTGCCCTGGTGTTCGGCAGGCAGCGCGATGTCGGCGAAGACCTCCTCACCGCGCCGCCAGACCGCCCGCAGGCCCTGGAACGCCGGGCCGTACGTGTAACCCAACCGGATCAGATCCGCGTAGAAGGCATCGACGTCGACCTCGACCGGCTGCGCGCCGGGCGGCGGCCAGGCCGTGAAGTCGAACTCCGTGCCACCGGCGACCGCCGTCGCCATCAGCGTGCCGGTGGCGTGCCGCGTCCAGCCGTCCTCGGCGGCGTCCTCCCGGGCCGAGTAGATGGCGACGGTGCGAGCACCGCTCTCGTCCGGGCCACCGACTGCCACCTGCACGCGGACACCACCGTGCTCGGGCACCACCAACGGCGCCTCGATGACCAGTTCGTCCAGCGTGCCGCAACCGACCTCATCGCCCGCCCGCACCGCCAGCTCCACCAGACCGGTACCCGGGACCAGGACGACGCCACCGACGGCGTGATCCGCCAGCCACGGGTGCGTGCGCAGGGACAGCCGGGAGGTGAAGACCAGCCCGTCGGACTGCGGCAACTGGACCACCGCACCGAGCAGCGGGTGATCGGCCTTGCCCTGCCCGAGCGAGGCCGCATCGGTGGACGGGCTGGTCTGCAGCCAGTAGTGCTGGTGATCGAAGGCGTAGGTCGGCAGGTCCAGATGGGTGCCGCCGGTGCCGGTGGGCAGGGTCTTCACCCAGTCCACCTCCACACCCCGCACGAACAGTTCGGCGACCGAGGCCAGCACGGTCTGTGGTTCCGGACGGCCGTCGCGCAACGCCGTCACGCAGACCGCAGCCTCACCCGCCGACTCCGCCACCACCGCACTCAGCGCAGCGCCCGGACCCAACTCCACGAACAACGTGCCACCCAGCGCAGCCGCTGCCGTACCGATCCCGTCCGCGAACCGCACCGGACGCCGCACATGCTCCAACCAGTACGCCGGATCGGCCAGTTGGCCCGGCTCCGCGACCACACCGGTCACGTTCGAGACGACCGGCAGCTTCGGCTCCCGCCAGGTCACCCCGGCCAGCACGACGGCGAACTCCGCGAGCATCGGCTCCATCAACGCCGAATGGAACGCGTGCGACACCGTCAACCGCTTGACCTTACGGCCCTGCTCCTTCAGCGTCTCAGCCACCTTCAGAACGGCCGCCTCGTCACCGGAGAGCACCACCGACGACGGCCCGTTCACCGCCGCCAGATCCACCCCACCACCCAACAACCCCGCGACCTCGGCCTCCGTCGCGGCCACCGCCACCATCGCACCACCCGACGGCAACCCCTCCATCAACCGGCCCCGGGCCGCCACCACCGCCGCCGCATCCTCCAACGACAACACACCCGCCACATGCGCCGCCGTCAGCTCACCGATCGAATGACCCATCACCGCATCCGGACGCACCCCCCACGACTCCACCAGGCGGAACAACGCCGTCTCCACCGCGAACAACCCCGCCTGCGTGAACACCGTCCGATCCAGCAACCCCTCCCCCGCCGTGCCGAACACCACGTCCTTCACCGAGTGCTCCACCCAGCCCGCCAACTGCGCATCGAGCGCGGCGCAAGCCCCCTCGAACGCCTCCGCGAACACCGGATACCGCTCCACCAACTCCCGTCCCATATCCACCCGCTGCGAACCCTGCCCCGGGAACACGAACACCGTCCGCGCCGAGCCCGACGCGACGCCGGAGACCACCGCCACGTTGGACTCACCGCGCGCCAACGCGCCCAGCCCCGCCAACGCCTCCCCCGACGACCCCGCCACCACCACCGCACGCTCACCGAGCACCGCACGCTGAGCAACCAACGCGCTCGCCGTACCAGGCAGCGACACCGACTCCGCAGCATCCAGGAACGAGACCAGCCGCCCAGCCTGCCCAGCCAGCGAACCCGCACCCTTCGCCGACACCACCAGCGCCACCACCGCATCGGGCACGGGCACCACCACCGGCACCGACTCCTCCGGCGCCTGCTCAAGGATCACGTGCGCGTTCGTCCCGCTCACCCCGAAGCCGGACACGCCCACCCGGCGCGGCCGGCCGGTCTCCGGCCACTCCCGCGCCTCGGTCAGCAGCTCCACCGCGCCCGCCGTCCAGTCCACCTGCGAGGACGGCGCGTCCACGTGCAGCGTGGGCGGCAGCACACCGTGCCGCAGCGCCTGCACCATCTTGATCACGCCCGCAACGCCCGCCGCCATCTGCGTGTGACCGATGTTCGACTTCAACGAGCCCAGCCAGAGCGGCCGGTCGGCGGGGCGGTCCTGGCCGTAGGTGGCCAGCAGCGCCTGCGCCTCGATCGGGTCACCCAACACCGTCCCGGTGCCGTGCCCCTCCACCACGTCGACCTCGACCGGTGACAGGCCCGCGTTCGCCAGCGCCCTGCGGATCACCCGCTGCTGCGAGAGCCCGTTCGGCGCGGTCAGACCGTTGGACGCGCCGTCCTGGTTCACCGCACTGCCGCGCAGGACCGCCAGCACCTGGTGCCCGCGCCGACGCGCCTCGGACAGCCGCTCCAGCACCACGACACCCGCACCCTCGGCCCAGCCCGTGCCGTCCGCCGCCTCCGCGTACGACTTGCACCGCCCGTCGGTCGCCAGGCCCCGCTGGCGCGAGAACTCCACGAACGTGCCGGGCGTGGCCATCACGGTCGCACCGCCGGCCAGCGCCAGCGAACATTCACCCGCCCGCAGCGCCTGCGCGGCCAGGTGCATCGCCACCAGGGACGACGAGCACGCCGTGTCGACCGTCACCGCCGGGCCCTCGAACCCGAACACGTACGACACCCGGCCCGACGCCACGCTGCCCATACCGCCGGTGCCGGTGAAGCCCTCCAGCTCGGCGGGCACCGCTCCGCCCGCGCCGTAGCCCTGGCCCATGACGCCGGAGAAGACACCGGCGTCCGTCCCCTTCAGCGAGACCGGGTCGATACCGGACCGCTCCAACGCCTCCCACGAGGTCTCCAGCAGCAGCCGCTGCTGCGGGTCCATGGCCAGTGCCTCACGCGGCGAGATCCCGAAGAACCCGGCGTCGAACTTCCCGGCCTCGTAGAGGAACCCGCCCTGGCTCACATAGGACGTGCCGGCCTTTCCGGGGTCGGAGTCGAACAGTCCCTCCACGTCCCAGCCGCGGTCGGTCGGGAAGCCCGACATCGCGTCCCGGCCCTCGCTGACCAGCCGCCACAGGTCCTCCGGACTGCCGACGCCGCCGGGCAGCCGGCAGGCCATCCCCACGATCGCGATCGGCTCGTCCGGATCGGCGACCGCGACCGTCGGCGCCGAGGTTGCCACCGCACCGGCCACATGGCCGAACTCGGCGTGCAGGTAGCGGGCGAAGGCCAGCGGGGTCGGGTAGTCGAACACCACGGTCGCGGCCAGCTTCAGGCCGGTCGCCTCACGCAGCCGGTTGCGCAGCTCCACCGAGGTGAGCGAGTCGAAGCCGGAGTCACGGAATGCCGTGTCCGTCTTCACGCCCTCAGGGCCCGCGTGCCCGAGCACGGTCGCCGCGTGCGTGCGGACCAGCTCCAGCAACAGCGCCTCCTGCTCGGCCGCAGCCAGCCCGGCCAGCCGACCGGCCAACCCGCCCGCGCCGTCACCGGCGGCCGCCCGCACCAGCTGCCGCCCGGTCCGCACCAGGCCGCGCAGCAGGGTCGGGATGTCACGGCCGGCCGCGGCGCCCGCGCGCAGCGCCCGCAGGTCCAACTTGGCCGGGATCAGCAGCGCTTCGCCGGTGCGCAGCGCCGCGTCGAAGAGGTCCATGCCCTCGTCGACCGTCATCGCCAGCACGCCACCACGCCGGTTCATCCGGCTCCGTGTGAGGTCGTCCATGCCGGCCGCCATACCGCCGGCGGTCTGGTTCCACAGGCCCCAGGCCAGCGCGGTCGCGGCCAGGCCCGCCGCCCTGCGCTGGTAGGCCAGCGCGTCCAGGAAGGCGTTGGCCGCCGCGTAGCTGCCGGTGCCGGCGCCGAGGAAGACCGAGGAGACGGACGAGAAGACGACGAACGCGTCCAGGTCCGGGGCGAGTTGGCGAGTCAGCTCGTCCAGGTGCTGCGCCGCGGTGACCTTCGGGGCGAAGACCCGCGCGACCTGCTCGGGGGCCAGCGTCCCGATGACGCCGGCGTCGGCGATGCCCGCGGTGTGCACGACGGCGGTCAGCCGGCGTCCGTCCCGCTGCACGGTGGCCAGCAGGGCCGCCACGGCGTCCCGGTCGGTCACGTCGCAGGACTCCACCGCGACCGACGTCGCGCCGAGTCCGGTCAGCTCGGCGACCAGCTCCGCGGCGCCTTCCGCCGCCGGGCCGCGCCGGCTGGCCAGGGCCAGGTGGCGGATGCCGTGGTTGGTGACCAGGTGCCGGGCGAGGATCCCGCCCAGCGAACCCGTGCCACCGGTGATCAGCACAGTGCCCTCCGGGTCGAGGCCCGCAAAGCGTGCCGCGCCGGCCTCGCCGTCGGTGCGGCCGGCGCCGGCAGACGTGACTGCCCGGACGAGCCGCGGAACGGACAGCGTCGTTCCACGGAGGGCCAGTTCGGGCTCTCCGGCGGTGAGCACCGCGCCCAGGACGGAGGCCAGCTCTGACTCCCGGGCGGGGTCGGCGACGGGGTCGGCGGCCAAGTCGAGGGCTGGGTCGAGGGCCGGGTCGAGGTCGAGCAGCACGATCCGGTCGGGGTTCTCGGTCTGGGCGGCGCGGATCAGACCCCACACCGCACCGCCGGCCGTGTCGGTGACCGCGCCGTCCGCGCCCGCACCCACCGCGCCCCGGGTGGCCACGACGAGCGGGACCGCCTCCAGGCCCGGAGCGGCCAGCCAGGCCTGCACGGCCGCCAGCACCCGGTTCGTCAGGACGACTGCGGTCTCGACGCCGTGGCCGCCGTCGCGGTCGGCGGCGGCGTCCAGGACGACCACGGCGGGGAGCGTCTCCCCCGCGGCCGTGCCATCGGCCAGTGCGGTGATGTCGGCCGCGGTGGAGACCGCGAGCCGGGGCAGCGACTCGGCCTCGGCGTCGGCCTCCACCCCGGTGGGCCAGGCCAGTTCACTCCACTCGACCCGGAAGAGCGAGTCGTCGCCCGTCGTGCCCGACGCGGTCGTCAACTGCTCGGCAGTCAGCGGCCGCAGCTCCACCGAATCCACCGTCAGAACCAGACCGCCGGCCTGGTCGACCGCCTCCAGTGCGACGGCTTCGCCGCCCTGCGGCACGATCCGCACCCGCAGCACGGAGGCACCGACGGCGTGCAGCGCGAGCCCCTGCCAGGCGAGCGGCTGCCACACCCGGGCGCCGCTCGCGGCGCCATCGGCCACGGCGATGTCCCGCAGCGCCGGGTGCAGGACGGCGTCGAGCAGCGCGGGGTGGAGGCCGAACCGGCCGGCCGCCTCGCGGCTGTCGTCGGGGACGGCGACCTCGGCGAACAGTTCGTCGCCGCGCTGCCAGAGCCCCCGCACGCCCTGGAACACCGGGCCGTGCTCGTAACCGTGCCGGCCGAGACCGGTGTAGAGGCCGTCGACGTCGACGCGCTGGGCGCCGGGGGGCGGCCAGGCGGTGAAGTCGGCCTGCGGGCTGCCGGTCTTCGTCGTCACGGTGAGGGTGCCGGTGGCGTGCCGGGTCCAGGTGTCGCCGCCGGTGGAATCCTCGCGGGTCGAATAGACGGCGACCGTGCGGGCGCCGCTCTCGTCGGGGCCGCCGACGGTGACCTGCACCCGGACGCCGCCCTGCTCGGGCAGGATCAGCGGGGCGTTGACCACCAGCTCGTCGAGGGTGCCGCAGCCCAGCTCGTCACCGGCTCGGACGGCCAGCTCCACCAGACCGGTGCTCGGGAAGAGGACCGCTCCCCCGACGACGTGGTCCGCGAGCCAGGGGTGCGTGCGCAGCGACAGCCGCGCGGTGCCCAGCAGGCCGCCCGTCTCGGGCACCTCCACCACCGCGCTCAGCAGCGGGTGGTCGGCGGTGGCCTGGCCGAGCGAGGCCGCGTCTGCGGCCGGGCCCAGCTGGAGCCAGTAGTGGCGGTGGTCGAAGGCGTAGGTCGGCAGGTCGACACGGGCAGTGCCGGTGGGCAGCAGGCCGGTCCAGTCCACGGCCACGCCACGGACGAAGAGTTCGGCCATCGAGGTCAGCAGGCGACGGGGGCCGCCTTCGTCGCGGCGCAGCGATCCGGTCACCAGGGCGTCGGCGTGGGCCTCGTCGACGAGTTCGCTGATCGGCTGGACGAGGACGGGGTGGGCGCTGGCCTCGACGAAGACCGTGTGACCCTCGCTCAGCAGCGTGGCGACCGCCGGGCCGAAGCGCACCTGGCCGCGCAGGTTGCGATACCAGTAGCCGCCGTCCAGCACCCCGGGCTCGGACACCCACTCGCTCGTCACCGTCGAAAAGAACGGGATCTGCGGCGCCTGGCTTTCGATGTTCGCGAAGGCCTCGGCCAACGTCTCCTCGATCGCCTCGACGTGCCGGGAGTGCGAGGCGTAGTCCACCGCGACCCGGCGCACCCGCACACCGTCCGCCGCCAGGACCTCCAACGCCTCGTCGAGCGCCTCGGCGTCACCGGCTACGACGACGGACGCCGGGCCGTTGACGGCCGCGACCTCGACGCGGTCCGCCCAGCGCTCCAGGCGCTTGACGGCGTCCGTCTCCGACAGCGCCACCGACGCCATCCCGCCCCGACCCGCCAGGCTCGCCGCGATCACCCGGCTGCGCACCGCCACGATCCGCGCCGCATCCTCCAACGAGAGCGCACCCGACACGCAGGCCGCCGCAATCTCGCCCTGCGAGTGACCGACCACCGCGTCCGGGACCACGCCCACGGACGCCCAGACGGCGGCCAGACCCACCATCACGGCGAAACTCGCGGGCTGGAGTACGTCCACGCGCTCCAGCAACTCGGCCGGGGCATCACCGCGCAGCACGTCCTCCAGCGACCAGTCCACCCACGGGCCGAGGGCCCGGGCGCACTGCGCGACCCGCTCCGCGAACACCGGTGAGGAGTCCAGCAGTTCACGGCCCATGCCGACCCACTGCGAACCCTGCCCCGGGAACACCAACACCGTCCGGCCCGCGCCGGACACCGCGCCCGACACCACCCCCGGAGACGACTCACCCCGCGCCAGCGCGGCCAACCCCGCCAACGCCTCCTCCCGCGACCCCGCCACCACCACCGCACGCTCGTCCAGCAGCGCGCGCCCGGTGGCCAGCTCCGCGGCGACGTCCTCCAGCGCCGTCCCGTCGGCACCCCCGACGAACGCCTCCAGCCGCGCGGCCTGACCCGCCAGCGAGCCGGTCGAGGCCGCCGACACCACCAGCGGCACGACCAGCGGCATCACACCGCCGGGCGCGGCCACCACCGCGAGCGGCTCGGCCGTCGGCTCGGCGGGGGGCTCCTCCAGCACCACGTGCGCGTTCGTCCCGCTGACGCCGAACGAGGACACCCCGGCCCGGCGCGGGCGGCCGGTCTCCGGCCACTCCCGCGCCTCGGTCAGCAGCTCCACCTCACCGGCGGACCAGTCCACCTCGGAGGAGGGCGTGTCCACGTGCAGGGTTGCGGGCATGACGCCGTGCCGCATCGCCTGCACCATCTTGATGACGCCCGCGACACCCGCCGCCGCCTGCGTGTGGCCGATGTTCGACTTCAACGAGCCCAGCCAGAGCGGACGCCCGGGCTCGCGCTCCTGGCCGTAGGTGGCCAGCAGCGCCTGTGCCTCGATCGGGTCGCCCAGCACCGTCCCGGTGCCGTGCCCCTCCACCACGTCCACGTCGGCCGGGGTGAGCCCCGCCGCCGCGAGGGCCCTGCGGATGACGCGCTGCTGCGACGGACCGTTCGGCGCCGTCAGACCGTTGGACGCACCGTCCTGGTTCACCGCGCTGCCGCGGATCACCGCCAACACCCGGTGCCCGCGTTCCCGAGCCTCCGACAGCCGCTCCAGCACGACCATGCCCGCGCCCTCGGCCCAGCCGGTGCCGTCGGCCGCCTCCGCGTACGACTTGCACCGCCCGTCGGCCGCCAGCGCCCGCTGCCGCGAGAACTCCATGAACATCCCCGGCCCGGCCATCACCGTCGCGCCGCCGGCCAGCGCCAGCGAGCACTCCCCGCGCCGCAGCGCCTGCGCGGCCAGGTGCATCGCCACCAGCGACGACGAGCACGCCGTGTCGACGGTCACCGCCGGGCCCTCGAACCCGAAGACGTACGAGATCCGGCCCGACGCCACACTTCCGGTGGTCCCGGTCCCGGTGAAGCCCTCCAGCTCCGGGGGGACCGGACCGCCGGTCGCATAGCCCTCGTTGATCACTCCGACGAAGACGCCGACGTCCGAGCCCTTCAGCCCCGCCGCGTCGACGCCGGCCCGCTCCAGCGCCTCCCACGAGGTCTCAAGGAGCAGCCGCTGCTGCGGGTCCATCGCGACCGCCTCACGCGGCGAGATCCCGAAGAACCCGGCGTCGAAGAGCCCGGCCTCGTGCAGGAAGCCGCCCCGGCTCACGTAGGAGGTGCCGCTCTTCTCCGGGTCCTCGTCGAACAGCCCGTCCAGGTCCCAGCCACGGTCGGTCGGGAAGCCCGACACGCCGTCCCCGCGCTCGGCGACCAGCTGCCACAGGTCGTCCGGGCTCGCCACGCCGCCCGGCAGCCGGCAGGCCATCCCCACGATCGCGATCGGCTCTGACTTCTCGGCCTCCAGCTCGAGCACGCGTTGCTGGGAGCGGCGCGCCTCGGCGAGGACGCGCTTGAGATAGTCGCGAAGCTTGCTTTCATCCGCCATCGAAGTTCGGCTCCTAGAAGGCTGCGGCGTCGGGGGGGTCTGCGGCGTCGGGTCGTCTGCGGGTCGTGGGACTGCCGGTGGACGGCTCAGCCGCCGAACTCCGTGTCGATGAGGTCGAACAGCTCGTCGTCGGAGGCGGTCTCGTAGTCGATCTGTTCCTCGGCGGGCTGCGCGCCGTTCGCCGTCGACCAGGTGGCCAGCAGGCCCTGGAGCCGGGTGGCGACCTGGGTGCGGGCGGCGTCGCCGGCCGGTGTCCCGGCCAACATCGCCTCCAGCCTGCTCAGTTCGACCAGCAACGGGTGCGAGGTGGACGCGACCTGGGCGTCCGGGTCGAGCCGGTCGTACAGGTAGCGCGCCAGGGCCAGCGGCGTCGGGTAGTCGAAGACCACCGGGGCCGGCAGGCTCAGCCCCGTCGCCTCGCGGAGGCGGTTGCGCAGCTCGACCGAGGTCAGCGAGTCGAAGCCGGCATCCTTGAACGCCATTTCCGGCCTGACCCGCTCCGCCCCGGCGTGGCCGAGGATGGTCGCCACCTGGGCCCGGACCAGGTCCAGCAACAGCGCCTCCTGCTCGGCCGGGGCCAGCCCGGCCAGCCGGCGGACCAGGCCGCCACCGCCGTCACCGGCGGCCGCTCGCACCTGCTGGCGGCCGGTGCGAACCAGACCGCGCAGCAGCGGCGCGACTCCGCCGCCGAGTGCGGCGTCGGCGCGCAGCGCCCGCAGGTCCAGGTCGGCGGGGACGAGCAGCGCCTCGCCGGAGCGCAGCGCCGCGTCGAACAGCTCCATGCCGTCCGCCGCCGTCAGGGGCCGGACGCCACCTCGCCGGACGGTCCGGTCCTGGCCGGGCCCGTCACCGGAGCCGTCCGCGCCGGCGCTCTGCGCCCACACGCCCCAGGCCAGCGAGGTGCCGGGCAGGCCGGCCGCCCGGCGCCGGTGCGCCACCGCGTCCAGGTAGGCGTTGGCCGCGGCGTAGCCGCCGGTGCCCGCGCCCAGGAACACCGAGGAGGCGGACGACATCAGGACGAACGCGCCCAGGCCGGGGGCCAGTTCGCGGGTCAGCTCGTCCAGGTGCCGCACCGCGGTCACCTTCGGTGCGAAGACCCGGGCCAGCCGGTCCGGGTCAACCTCGCCGATCACTCCGGCGTCGAAGACCCGGGCGGCGTGCACGACGCCGGTGAGCGGGTGCCCGGCCGGGACGGCGCCCAGCAGCGCGGCGACCGCGGCCCGGTCGGTGACGTCACACGCCACCACCGACACGGTGGCTCCCGCACGCGTGAGCTCGGCGGCGAGTTCCGCCGCGCCGTCGGCGTCCGGGCCCCGCCGGCCGGCCAGCACGAGGTGGCGGACGCCGTGTCGCGCGACCAGGTGACGGGCGGCCAGGGAACCGAGCCACCCGGTACCGCCGGTGATCAGGACCGTTCCGTTCGGGTCGAACCCGGCCTCCTCCGCCACCGGGCCGGGTCCCGCCTCGGCGGCGCCGGTCCGCACCCGGCCCAGGCGCGGCACGTGCAACGCCGTCCCGCGCACCGCGACCTGCGCTTCCCCGGACGGGAGCACCGAACCGAGCACGGTGTCCAGGTCGCTCGCGGCGGCGGGGTCCAGGTCGAGCAGGAGGATCCGGTCGGGGTTCTCCGCCTGAGCGGCCCGGACCAGACCCCAGACGGCGGCGCCGGCCGGGTCGGTCACCGCGGCGTCGCCGCCAGCAGCCACCGCGCCCCGGGTCTGCACCACCAGCCGGGAGTCCTCCAGGGATTCGTCCGCCAGCCAGGCCTGCACCACCGCCAGCACCCGGGAGGCCAGCGAGAAGACGGCGCCCTCGTCGTCGCCGTCCGCGACCGCCTCCAGGAGAACGACCGGGGGGACCTCCGCGCCGGCCGTCAGGACCGCGAGGTCCGCCGCGGTGACCACGGCCGCGCGGCGCGGCGGCGTCCCGGCGGTCTGCAACGGCGCCGGGGGCAGCACCGTCCACTCCACCCGGAACAGCGCGTCCTCCTCCGCCGTGCCCGCAGCGGCCGCCAACTGCTCGGCCCCCAGCGGCAGAAGCGTCACCGCGGACGCCGTCAGGACCGGGCCGCCGGACTCGTCGGCCGCCGTCAGCGACAGCGTGTCCGCTCCCTGCGCGCTGATCCGCACCCGCAGCGCCGAGGCGCCGACGGCGTGCAGGGCCAGCCCACGCCACTCGAACGGCTGCCACATCCGCTCGCCGTCCGCCGCGCCCGCGTCCCGCAGTGCCGGGTGCAGGGCGGCGTCGAGCAGCGCGGGGTGGATGCCGAACCGGGCGGCGCTGCCCTGGTGTTCGGCAGGCAGCGCGATGTCGACGAAGACCTCCTCACCGCGCCGCCAGACCGCCCGCAGGCCCTGGAACGCCGGGCCGTACGTGTAGCCCAACCGGATCAGATCCGCGTAGAAGGCATCGACGTCGACCTCGACCGGCTGCGCGCCGGGCGGCGGCCAGGCCGTGAAGTCGAACTCCGTGCCACCGGCGACCGCCGTCGCCATCAGCGTGCCGGTGGCGTGCCGCGTCCAGCCGTCCTCGGCGGCGTCCTCCCGGGCCGAGTAGATGGCGACGGTGCGAGCACCGCTCTCGTCCGGGCCACCGACTGCCACCTGCACGCGGACACCACCGTGCTCGGGCACCACCAACGGCGCCTCGATGACCAGTTCGTCCAGCGTGCCGCAACCGACCTCATCGCCCGCCCGCACCGCCAGCTCCACCAGACCGGTACCCGACACCAGGACGACGCCACCGACAGCGTGATCCGCCAGCCACGGGTGCGTGCGCAGCGACAGGCGGGAGGTGAAGACCAGCCCGTCGGACTGCGGCAACTGGACCACCGCACCCAACAGCGGGTGATCGGCCTTGCCCTGCCCAAGCGAGGCCGCGTCGGTGGACGGGCTGCTCTGGAGCCAGTAGTGCTGGTGGTCGAAGGCGTAGGTCGGCAGATCCAGATGAGCACCGGCGGCGCCGGCGGGCAGGGTCTTCACCCAGTCCACCTCCACACCCCGCACGAAGAGTTCGGCCACCGAAGCCAACACCGTCTGGGCCTCCGGACGGCCGTCACGCAACGCCGCGACACAGACCGCAGCCTCACCCGCCGACTCCGCCACCACCGCGCTCAGTGCCGCGCCCGGGCCCAACTCCACGAACAACGTGCCACCCAGCGCAGCCGCCGCACCGATCCCGTCCGCGAACCGCACCGGACGCCGCACGTGCTCCAACCAGTACGCCGGATCGGCCAGTTGGCCCGGCTCCGCGACCACACCTGTCACGTTCGAGACGACCGGCAGCTTCGGCTCCCGCCAGGTCACCCCGGCCAGCACGGCGGCGAACTCCGCGAGCATCGGCTCCATCAACGCCGAATGGAACGCGTGCGACACCGTCAACCGCTTGACCTTGCGGCCCTGCTCCTTCAGCGTCTCGGCCGCCTTCAGGACGGCCGCCTCGTCGCCGGAGAGGACCACCGACGACGGCCCGTTCACCGCCGCCAGATCCACCCCACCGCCGAGCAGCTCCGCGACCTCGGCCTCCGTCGCGGCCACCGCCACCATCGCACCACCCGACGGCAACCCCTCCATCAACCGGCCCCGGGCCGCCACCACCGCCGCCGCATCCTCCAACGACAGGACACCCGCCACATGCGCCGCCGTGAGCTCACCGATCGAATGGCCCATCACCGCATCCGGACGCACACCCCACGACTCCACCAGGCGGAACAACGCCGTCTCCACCGCGAACAACCCCGCCTGGGTGAACACCGTCCGGTCCAGCAACCCCTCCCCCGCCGTGCCGAACACCACATCCTTCACCGAGTGCTCCACCCGACCCGCCAACTGCGCATCGAGCGCCGCACAAGCCCCCTCGAACGCCTCCGCGAACACCGGATACCGCTCAGCCAACTCCCGACCCATACCGACCCGCTGCGAACCCTGCCCCGGGAACACGAACACCGTCCGCGCCCCATCGGACACCACACCGGAGACCACCGTGCCGTCGGACTCACCCCGCGCCAACGCACCCAGCCCCGCCAACGCCTCCCCCGTCGAACCCGCCACCACCACCGCACGCTCACCGAGCACCGCACGCTGAGCAACCAACGCACCCGCCGTACCAGCCAACGACACCGACTCCGCAGCATCCAGGAAAGCGCCCAGCCGCCCAGCCTGCCCGGCCAGCGACCCCGCACTCTTCGCCGACACCACCAACGGCACCGCACCCGACGGCTCGACCGCCGGCGGCGCCGCCTCGGCCTCGACCGGCGCCTGCTCCAGGATCAGGTGCGCGTTCGTCCCGCTCAGCCCGAACGAGGAGACGCCCACCCGGCGCGGCCGACCGGTCTCCGGCCACTCCCGCGCCTCGGTCAGCAGCTCCACCGCGCCGGCCGTCCAGTCCACCTGCGAGGACGGCGCGTCCACGTGCAGCGTGGGCGGCAGCACACCGTGCCGCAGCGCCTGCACCATCTTGATCACACCGGCCACGCCCGAGGCTGCCTGCGTGTGACCGATGTTCGACTTCAACGAGCCCAGCCACAACGGGCGTTCCGGGTCGCGGCCCCGGCCGTAGGTGGCCAGCAGCGCCTGCGCCTCGATCGGGTCGCCCAGCACCGTCCCGGTGCCGTGCCCCTCGACCGCGTCGACGTCGGACGGCGCGAGCCCGGCCGTGGCGAGGGCCTTGCGGATCACCCGCTGCTGCGACGGACCGTTCGGCGCGGTCAGACCGTTGGACGCGCCGTCCTGGTTCACCGCCGAGCCGCGCACCACCGCGAGCACCCGGTGCCCGTTGCGCCGCGCCTCGGACAGCCGCTCCAGCACGACCACGCCCGCACCCTCGGCCCAGCCCGTGCCGTCCGCCGCCTCCGCGTACGACTTGCACCGCCCGTCGGAGGCCAGGCCCCGCTGGCGCGAGAACTGCACGAACGCGCCGGGGCTGTTCATGACGGCCGCGCCGCTGGCCAGCGCCAGCGAGCATTCGCCCGAGCGCAGCGCCTGCCCCGCCAGGTGCATCGCCACCAGGGACGACGAGCAGGCCGTGTCGACCGTGACCGCCGGGCCCTCGAAGCCGAAGACGTACGACACCCGGCCCGACGCCACGCTGCTGCCGGCACCGGTCGTGACGAAGCCCTCCAGCTCGGCGGGCACATCGCTGCCCGAGCCGTAGCCCTGGCCCATCAGGCCCGCGAACACCCCGACATCGGTGCCCTTGAGCGTCGCCGGGTCGATACCGGCCCGCTCCAGCGCCTCCCAGGAGGTCTCAAGCAGCAGCCGTTGCTGCGGGTCCATCGCCAGCGCCTCGCGCGGCGAGATCCCGAAGAAACCGCCGTCGAAGAGGCCGGCGTCGTGCAGGAACCCGCCCTGGTCCACGTAGGACGTACCGGCCTTGTCCGGGTCGGCGTCGAACAGCCCGTCCAGGTCCCAGCCGCGGTCGGAGGGGAAGCCGGACATCGCGTCCCGGCCCTCGCTGACCAGCCGCCACAGGTCCTCCGGACTGCTCACGCCGCCGGGCAGCCGGCAGGCCATCCCCACGATCGCGATCGGCTCGCCGGGATCGGCCGCCGTCGTCGTCGGCAGAGCCGCCGCCGAGTCCCCGGCGCCGGTCGTCTCGCTGAACTCGCTGTGCAGGAGGCGGGCCAGCGCGAGCGGCGTCGGGTGGTCGAACACCACGGTCGCGGGCAGCTTCAGGCCGGTCGCCTCGCGCAGCCGGTTGCGCAGCTCCACCGAGGTGAGCGAGTCGAAGCCGGAGTCACGGAACGCCGTGTCCGTCTTCACGCCCTCAGGACCCGCGTGCCCGAGCACGGTCGCCGCGTGCGTGCGGACCAGCTCCAGCAACAGCGCCTCCTGCTCGGCCACCGCCAGCCCGGCCAGCCGACCGGCCAACCCGCTCGCGCCGTCACCGGCCGCAGCGGAGCGCGCGGTCTGCCGGTTCACCCGGACCAGGCCCCGCAGCAGGGGCTGCACGTCACGGCCGGTCGCCGCGTCGGCGCGCATCGACCGCAGGTCGAGCTTGATCGGGACGAGCAGCGCGTCGCCGGCGCGCAGGGCCGCGTCGAAGAGGTCCAGGCCCTCCGCCGGCGCCAGCGACCGGTTCCGGCTCCGGCTCGCCCGGGCCTCCTCGGCCGTGTCCAGGTGGGCGGTCATGGCGGTGGCCTGCTCCCAGAGGCCCCAGGCCAGCGACATGCCCGGCAGTCCGGCCGCGCGGCGCTGCTGCGCCACCGCGTCCAGATACGCGTTGGCCGCCGCATAGTTGCCCTGCCCCGCCGAACCGAACACCCCGGCAGCCGACGAGAACAGCACGAACGACCGCAGCTCCGGCGCCAGTTCACGCGTCAGCTCGTCCAGATGACGCACCGCGCTCACCTTCGGACCGAACACGTGACTCAACCGCTCCGGCGTCAACGCACCGATCACACCGTCGTCCAGCACACCCGCCGTATGCACCACACCCGTCAACGGATGCTCGGCCGAGACAGCGGCCAGCAGCGCGGCCACCGCCGCGCGGTCGGCGACGTCGCTCGCGACGACCGAGACGGAAGCACCGAGCTCGGCCAGTTCGGCCACCAACTCCGGTGCGCCCTCGGCGTCGAGACCGCGACGGCTGGCCAGCAGCAGGTGCCGCACACCGTGCCGCGTCACCAGGTGCCGGGCCAGCAGCGCGCCCAGCGAACCCGTACCGCCGGTGATCAGGACGGTGCCCTCCGGGTGGAAGGCCGAGTCGCCGGCAGGTGTGTCGCCGCCGGTGGCCCGGACGAGGCGCGGCGCGAAGAGCGCCTCCCCCCGCACGGCCACCTGCGGCTCACCCGTCGCCAACACCCCGGCGAGCAAAGGCTCGACATCCACACCGCCAGCGGGATCGGTGTCCAGCAGCACGATCCGGTCCGGGTTCTCCGCCTGGGCGACCCGGACCAGACCCCACACCGCCGCACCCGCCGGATCCGTCACCGCAGCCTCACCACCGGCGGCCACCGCACCCCGGGTCACCACGACCAGCTGGGCCGCGTCCAGGCCCGGGTGTCCAGCCAGGCCTGGACGACGTCCAGCACCCGGCTGGTCAGAGCGAGCGCCGCGTCGTCGTCCGCGTCGTCCGCGACCGCGTCCAGGACGACGACGGGAGGCACGCCCGAGCCGTTGGTCAGCATGGCCACGTGGGCCGGGGAGGCCACCGGCACCCACGCCGGCGGCAGTTCCATGCCCGGCGCCACCGTGCCGGGGAGCTGGGTCCACTCCACCCGGAACAGTGCGTCCCGCCCGTCGTCGGCGCCCGCCGCGCCCAACTGCTCGGCGGAGACGGCGCGCGAGACCAGCGACCGGAGCGTCAGGACGGGCCCGCCGGTCTCGTCGGCCGCGTCCAGGGAGAGGGTCTGCGGGTCGGACTGCACCAGGCGCACCCGCAGCGCCGAGGCGCCGGCCGCGTGCAGGCGCAGCCCGTTCCAGCCGAACGGGAGGTGCACCTCGGACGCGTCGCCCGAGCGGTTCTCGCCCGTCGGGTCTCCGAGCGCCACGTCCAGCATGACGGGGTGCAGGGCGGCGTCGAGCAGGGCGGGGTGGATGCCGAACCGGGCGGCGCCGTCCCGCTGGTCCTCGGGCAGGGCGATCTCGGCGAACAGTTCCTCGCCGCGCCGCCACACCGCCCGCACGCCCTGGAACACCGGCCCGTAGCCGTAGCCCGCCTGGGCGAGCAGGTCGTAGCCGCCGGTGACGCCCACCTGCTGCGCGCCGGTGGGCGGCCAGCTGGTGAAGTCGAACTGCGGGCCGTCGGCGTCCGCCGTAGCCGTCAGCGTGCCGGTGGCGTGGCGGGTCCAGGCGTCGTCGGCGGCGTCCTCACGCGTCGAGTAGATGCCGACGCTGCGCGCGCCGCTCTCGTCGGGGCCGCCGACGGTGACCTGCACCCGGACGCCGCCCTGCTCGGGCAACACCAACGGCGCCTCGATCACCAACTCGTCGAGCGTCCCGCAACCGACCTCGTCACCCGCCCGCACCGCCAACTCCACCAGACCCGTACCAGGCACCAGGATCGCGCCACCGACGGCGTGATCCGCCAGCCAGGGGTGCGTCTGTACGGAGAGCCGGGAGGTGCAGAGCACCCCGCCCGTCTCGGGTACCGACACCACCGCGCCGATCAGCGGGTGGTCGACGGTGGCCTGGCCGAGCGAGGCCGCATCCGTCGCGGGGCTGGTCTGCAACCAGTAGTGCTGGTGGTCGAAGGCATAGGTCGGCAGGTCCACCGGGACGCTGCCGCTGTCCGTGGGCAGGACACCGGTCCAGTCCACCGCCACACCCCGGACGAAGAGTTCGGCCATCGACAGGAACAACCGGCGCAGGCCGCCCTCCTCCCGGCGCAGCGTCCCGGTCACCAGGGCCGTCGCGTCGTCGGCGTCGGCGATCTCGTTGATCGGCTGGACGAGGACCGGGTGGGCGCTGGACTCGACGAAGACCGTGTGACCCTCGCTCAGCAGCGACGCCACCGCCGGCCCGAACCGCACCTGACCACGCAGGTTGCGATACCAGTACCCGCCGTCCAGCACCCCGGGCTCGGACACCCACTCACTCGTCACCGTCGAGAAGAACGGCACCAACGGCGCCTGGCTTTCGATGTCCGCGAACGCCTCCGCCAACGTCTCCTCGATCGCCTCCACATGCCGCGTGTGCGACGCGTAGTCCACCGCCACCCGGCGCACCCGCACACCGTCCGCCGCCAGAACTTCCAGAGCCTCGTCGAGCGCCTCGGCGTCACCGGCGACCACCACGGACGCCGGACCGTTGACCGCCGCCACCTCAACCCGGTCCGCCCAACGCCCCAGGCGCTCAACGGCATCCGCCTCCGACAGCGCCACCGACGCCATCCCACCCCGACCCGCCAGGCTCCCCGCGATCACCCGACTGCGCACCGCCACGATCCGCGCCGCATCCTCCAACGAGAGCGCACCCGACACGCAGGCCGCCGCGATCTCGCCCTGCGAGTGACCGACCACCGCATCCGGGACCACGCCCACCGACGCCCAGACCGCCGCCAGACCCACCATCACCGCGAAACTCGCCGGCTGCAGCACATCCACCCGCTCCAACAACTCAGCCGGAGCATCACCGCGCAGCACGTCCACCAACGACCACTCCACCCACGGACCCAGCGCCACCGCGCACGCCGCCACCCGCTCCGCGAACACCGCCGAGGAGTCCAGCAGTTCACGACCCATACCGACCCACTGCGAACCCTGCCCCGGGAACACCAACACCGTCCGGCCCGCGCCGGACACACTGCCCGACACCACCCCCGGAGACGACTCACCCCGCGCCAGCGCGCCCAACCCCGCCCATGCCTCGTCCGTCGACCCCGCCACCACCACCGCGCGCTCGGACAGCGCCGCCCGCCGCGTCGCGAGCACGTCGGCCACGCCGGGCAGCGACAGCGGCTCCGGACCGTCGAGGAAGGAGGCCAGCCGCTCGGCCTGACCCGCCAGTGAACCGGTCGAGGCCGCCGACACCACCAGCGGCAGCACACCGTCGGGCTCGGCCACCGGTGCAGGCTCCTCCTCGGGCGCCTGCTCCAGGATCAGGTGCGCGTTCGTCCCGCTCAGCCCGAACGAGGAGACGCCCACCCGGCGCGGACGGCCGGTCTCCGGCCACTCCCGCGCCTCGGTCAGCAGCTCCACGGCGCCGACCGACCAGTCCACCTGCGGTGTCGGCTCCTCGACGTGCAGCGTGGGCGGCAGCACACCGTGCCGCAGCGCCTCCACCATCTTGATCACACCGGCCACGCCCGCTGCTGCCTGCGTGTGGCCGACGTTGGACTTGACCGACCCGAGCCAGAGCGGCTGGTCGGCCGGGCGGCCGCGGCCGTAGGTGGCCAGCAGCGCCTGCGCCTCGATCGGGTCACCCAGCGAGGTGCCGGTGCCGTGCGCCTCCACCACGTCGACATCGGTGGTGGTGAGGCCCGCGTTGGCGAGGGCCTTGCGGATGACGCGCTGCTGGGACGGCCCGTTGGGCGCCGTCAGGCCGTTGGACGCGCCGTCCTGGTTCACCGCGCTGCCGCGCAGGACCGCCAGGATCCGGTGCCCGTTGCGCCGCGCCTCCGACAGCCGCTCCAGCACCACGACGCCCGCGCCCTCGCCCCAGCCCGTGCCGTCCGCCGTCGAGGAGAACGCCTTGCACCGGCCGTCGGGAGCCAGGGCCTTCTGCCGGGAGAACTCCACGAAAGTGTGCGGCGTCGCCATGATCGTCGCGCCGCCGGCCAGTGCCAGCGAGCATTCGCCCGAGCGCAGCGCCTGCGCCGCCAGGTGCATCGCCACCAGCGAGGACGAGCACGCCGTGTCGACCGTCACCGCCGGGCCCTCGAAGCCGAACACGTACGACACCCGGCCCGACGCCACGCTCATGGCGGAGCCGGTGGCGGTGAAGCCGCTCAGCTCCGGCGGGATGACGCCGCCGATCCCGTACCCCTGGGTCATGACGCCGGAGAACACCCCGACGTCGCGCCCCTTCAGCGAGGCCGGGTCGACCCCGGCCCGCTCCAACGCCTCCCAGGACATCTCAAGGAGCAGCCGCTGCTGCGGGTCCATCGCCAGCGCCTCGCGCGGCGAGATCCCGAAGAACCCGGCGTCGAAGAGCCCGGCGTCGTGCAGGAACCCGCCCTGGTCGACGTAGGAGGTGCCGATGTTCTCCTGGTCCTCGTCGAACAGGCCACCGACGTCCCAGCCCCGGTCGGCCGGGAAGCCGGACACCGCGTCGCGGCCCTCGGACACCAACCGCCACAGGTCCTCGGGGGTCACCACGCCGCCGGGCAGCCGGCAGGCCATGCCGACGATGGCGATCGGCTCGTCCCGGTCGGCCGCGAGCACCGTGGAGGCGGTGGCGGCAGCGGCCGCGGTGTCGCCGAGCTCCTCGCGCAGGAAGCGGGCGAGCGCCACCGGCGTGGGGTAGTCGTAGACGACGGTCGCGGGCAGGCTGAGCCCGGTCGACTCGCCGAGCCGGTTGCGCAGTTGGACGGAGGTGAGCGAGTCGAAGCCGGCGTCCTTGAACGCCTTCTCCGCCTTGACGTTCGCCGCACCGGCGTGCCCGAGCACGGTCGCGACATGGGTGCGGACCAGCTCCAGCAGCAGCGTCTCCTGATCCGCCGCCGAGAGCCCGGCGAGCCGGTCGGCCAGCCCGGAGGCGGTGCGCACCGCCCGACGGCCGACGGGCACGAGGCTCCGCAGCAGGGGCAGGACGCCCCGCCCGGTCGCGGCCTCGGCCCGGATGGCCCGGAGGTCCAGCTTGATCGGGACGGTCACGGCCTGGCCGGTGCGCAGGGCCGCGTCGAAGAGGTCCAGGCCCTCCGCCGGCGCGATCGCCAGGAACCCGCCACGGTTCACCCGGGCCTGGTCGGCCTCGGTGAGGTGCGCGGCCATGCCGCCGGCCTGCTCCCAGAGGCCCCAGGCGATCGACGCGCCTGGCAGTCCGGCCGCGCGGCGCTGCTGCGCCACCGCGTCCAGATACGCGTTGGCCGCCGCGTAGTTGCCCTGCCCCGCCGAACCAAACACCCCGGCAGCCGACGAGAACAGCACGAACGACCGTAGCTCCGGCGCCAGTTCACGCGTCAGCTCGTCCAGATGACGCACCGCAGACACCTTCGGACCGAACACATACGCCAACCGCTCCGGCGTCAACGCCCCGATCACACCGTCGTCCAGCACACCCGCCGTATGCACCACACCCGTCAACGGATGCTCGGCCGGAACGGCGGCCAGCAGCGCCGCCACCGCCGCCCGATCCGTCACATCACACGCGGCAACCGTCACCACGGCACCGAGCCCGGCCAACTCGGCCACCAACTCCGGTGCGCCCTCGGCGACAAGACCGCGACGGCTGACCAGCACCAACCGCCGAACACCATGCCGCGTCACCAGGTGCCGGGCCAGCAGCGCGCCCAGCGAACCCGTCCCACCGGTCACCAGGACGGTGCCCTCCGGCCCGAACGCCACCCCCGCACCGGCCCCCGCACCACCCGCCGCCCGAACCAACCGGGGCGCATGGAGCACCGCCCCACGCACCGCGACCTGCGGCTCACCCGTCGCCAACACCCCGGCGAGCAACGACTCGACGTTCCCATCGGAAGCGGCATCGGTGTCCAGCAGCACGAACCGGTCCGGGTTCTCCGCCTGGGCGACCCGGACCAGACCCCACACCGCCGCACCCGCCGGATCCGTCACCGCAGCCTCACCACCGGCGGCCACCGCGCCCCGGGTGTGCACCACCAGGCGGGACGCTTCGAGGTTCGGCGCGGCCAGCCAGGCCTGCACGACCTCCAGCACCCGGCTGGTCACCGCCGGCACCGCACCCTCGTCCGCAGCGTCCCCGAAGGCGTCGAGGACGACGACGGACGGCACCTGCGAGCCGTCGTCCGACCCGGCCAGCCCGGCCACCTCGGCCGCGTCCGAGAGCCGGGCCCAGCGCGGGGCCGCCGCCGAGGTCGAGACCGACGGTAGTTCGGTCCACTCCACGCGGAACAGCGCGTCGCCGCCCGCCGCGCCGACCGCCCCGGCCAACTGCTCGGCGGCGACCGGACGGAGTGTCACCGAGTCCGCCGCCAGGACGGCGGCGCCGGTCTCGTCCGCAGCCTCGAAGGAGAGCGTGCCGGCGGCGAGCCGGGTGAGCCTCACCCGCAGCGCGGCCGCGCCCGTGGCGTGCAGCACGAGCCCGCTCCACCGCAGCGGCTGCCACAGCCGGTCGCCGTCGGCCGCCACGGTGTCCCGGAGTCCCGGGTGCAGGGCGGCGTCGAGCAGCGCGGGGTGGATGCCGAAGCGGTCGGCCTCGTCGCGGTGGTCCTCGGGAAGGGCGACCTCGGCGAAGAGCTCCTCGCCGCGCCGCCAGAGCGCCCGCAGGCCCTGGAACGCCGGGCCGTACGCGTAACCCGCGCCGGCGAGCAGGTCGTAGCCGTCGGTGAGGTCCACCGGCTGCGCGCCGGGCGGCGGCCAGGCCGTGAAGTCGAACTCCGGCTCGGCGGCATCCGCCGTCGCCGTCAGGGTGCCGGTAGCGTGCCGGGCCCACCCGTCCTCGACGGCGTCCTCCCGGGCCGAGTACACCTCCACCGTACGGGCGCCGCTCTCGTCCGGGCCACCGACGGCGACCTGCACGCGGACGCCGCCGTGCTCGGGCACCACCAACGGTGCCTCGATGACCAGTTCGTCCAGCCTGCCGCAACCGACCTCATCGCCCGCCCGCACGGCCAGCTCCACCAGTCCGGTGCCGGGCACCAGGACGACGCCGCCGACGGCGTGGTCGGCCAACCAGGCGTGCGTGCGCAGCGACAGGCGGGAGGTGAAGACCAGCCCGTCCGACTGCGGCAACGGCAGCACCGCACCCAGCAGGGGGTGTCCGGCGCCGGTGAGACCCAGTGCAGCCGCGTCCGTCACCGACGCCATCATCTGGAGCCAGTAGTGCTGGTGGTCGAAGGCGTAGGTCGGCAGCTCCAGATGAGCGCCGCCGGCGCCGGCGGGCAGGGTCTTCACCCAGTCCACCTCGACGCCCCGGACGAACAGTTCGGCGACCGAGGCCAGCACGGTCTGGGCCTCCGGACGGCCGTCGCGCAACGCCGCAACGCAGACCGCGTCCTCACCCGCCGACTCCGCCACCACCGCGGACAGCGCAGCGCCCGGACCCAACTCCACGAAGAGCGTGCCACCCAGCACTGCCGCTGCCGCACCGATCCCGTCGGCGAACCGCACCGGACGCCGCACATGCTCCAACCAGTATGCCGGATCGGCCAGTTGGCCCGGCTCCGCGACCACACCGGTCACGTTCGAGACGACCGGCACCTCCGGCTCCCGCCAAGTCACCCCGGCCAGTACCTCGGCGAACTCCGCGAGCATCGGCTCCATCAACGCCGAATGGAACGCGTGCGAGACCGTCAACCGCTTGACCTTGCGGCCCTGTTCCTTCAGCGTCTCGGCCGCCTTCAGGACGGCCGCCTCGTCACCGGAGAGCACCACCGACGACGGCCCGTTCACCGCCGCCAGATCCACCCCAGCACCCAGCAGCCCCGCGACCTCGGCCTCCGACGCGGCCACCGCCACCATCGCACCACCCGACGGCAACGCCTCCATCAACCGGCCCCGGGCCGCCACCACCGCCGCCGCATCCTCCAACGACAACACACCCGCCACATGCGCCGCCGTGAGCTCACCGATCGAGTGGCCCATCACCGCATCCGGACGCACACCCCACGACTCCACCAGGCGGAACAACGCCGTCTCCACCGCAAACAACCCCGCCTGCGTGAACACCGTCCGATCCAGCAACCCCTCCCCCGCCGTGCCGAACACCACGTCCTTCACCGAGTGCTCCACCCGACCCGCCAACTGCGCATCCAGCGCCGCGCAAGCGCCCTCGAACGCCTCCGCGAACACCGGATACCGCTCGGCCAACTCCCGACCCATACCCACCCGCTGCGAACCCTGCCCCGGGAACACGAACACCGTCCGCGCCGAGCCCGACGCGACTCCGGAGACCACCGTGCCGTCGGACTCACCCCGCGCCAACGCACCCAGCCCCGCCAACGCCTCCTCACGCGACCCCGCCACCACCACCGCACGCTCACCGAGCACCGCACGCTGAGCAACCAGCGCGGCGGCGGCATCCGCAAGCGGCAGGCTCTCGGTGCCCTGGACGAAGGCGGCCAGCCGCTCGGCCTGGCCGGCCAGCGAGGCCGCGCTCTTCGCCGACACCACCAGCGGCACCGCACCCGCACCCGGCGCGGCCTCCCCCGCTGCCGGCTCCAACTCCTCCTCCGGCGCCTGCTCCAGGATCAGGTGCGCGTTCGTCCCGCTGACGCCGAACGAGGACACGCCGGCCCGGCGCGGGCGGTCCAGCTGCGGCCAGGGCCGGCTCCGGTCGAGCAACTGGACCGCGCCCGCCGTCCAGTCCACCTGGGACGACGGCGCGTCCACGTGCAGCGTCGCGGGCATCACGCCGTGCCGCAGCGCCTGCACCATCTTGATCACACCCGAGACACCCGCCGCTGCCTGCGCGTGGCCGATGTTCGACTTCAACGACCCCAGCCACAAAGGGCGTTCCTGCTCGCGCTCCTGGCCGTAGGTGGCCAGCAGCGCCTGCGCCTCGATCGGGTCACCCAGCACGGTGCCCGTGCCGTGGCCCTCCACCACGTCCACGTCGGCCGGGGTGAGCCCCGCCGCGGCGAGGGCCTTGCGGATGACGCGCTGCTGGGCGAGCCCGTTGGGCGCCGTCAGACCGTTGGACGCGCCGTCCTGGTTCACCGCGCTGCCGCGCAGGACCGCGAGCACCCGGTGCCCCTTGCGCCGCGCCTCGGACAGCCGCTCCAGCACCACGACGCCCGCGCCCTCGGCCCAGCCGGTGCCGTCCGCCGCGTCCGCGTACGACTTGCACCGGCCGTCGGAGGCCAGGCCCCGCTGGCGCGAGAACTCCACGAAGGTGTGCGGTGTCGCCATCACGGTGGCACCGCCGGCGAGTGCCATCGAGCACTCGCCACGGCGCAGCGCCTGCGCCGCCAGGTGCATCGCCACCAGCGACGAGGAGCACGCCGTGTCGACCGTCACCGCCGGGCCCTCGAAGCCGAACACGTACGAGATCCGGCCGGACGCCACGCTGCCCGCCGCACCCGTGCCGGCGAAGCCCTCCAGCTCGGGCGGCACATTGCCGCCGAAGAAGTAGTCGACGCCCATGATGCCGTTGAACACCCCGACGTCCGCGCCCTTGAGCGAGGCCGGGTCGATACCGGCCCGCTCCAGCGCCTCCCACGAGGTCTCAAGCAGCAGCCGCTGCTGCGGGTCCATGGCGAGCGCCTCACGCGGCGAGATCCCGAAGAACTCGGCGTCGAACTTCCCCGCGTCACGCAGGAATCCGCCCTGCGCGACATAGGAGGTACCGGCCTGGTCGGGGTCGTCGTCGAACAGCGCGTCCAGGTCCCAGCCACGGTCGTCCGGGAACGCCGACACGCCGTCCCGGCCCTCGCTGACCAGGTTCCACAGCCCGTCGGGGCCGGTGACGCCACCGGGCAGCCGGCAGGCCATGCCGACGATCGCGACCGGCTCGTCCGCGTTCCGCTGGACCTGCTTGCGCAGGTCGTGCAGCTCGGCCGTGACACGCTTGAGGTACTTGAGGATCTTGTCGTCCGTGGCCATCTTCAATTCCTCACCGGAGGTTGGGCAGACCGTGAAGGCGGGGTGTTCAAGAGATTCCGAGTTCGTCGTTGATGAAGTCGAGGACCTCATCGGCCGAGGCGGACTCCAACTGCTCGGCCACCGTGGACTCTTCTGTCTGCTCGACTCCGTTGAACCTCGCCACCAACCCCTGGAGGCGGAGCACGATGCTGGATTTCTTGGACTCGTCGGACAGCAGTCCGGCGATCAGTGATTCGATGTCCTCGATCTTGGCGTTCACCATCGACAACGCGTCGTCGGTGGTGCCGAGTTCGCCGTGCAGGTAGCGGGCCAGCGCGAGCGGGGCCGGGTAGTCGAAGACCACGGTCGCGGCCAACTTGAGGCCGGTGGCCTCGCGGAGGCGGTTGCGCAGCTCGACCGAGGTGAGCGAGTCGAAGCCGGCGTCCTTGAACGCCGTCTCCGGGTCGACCTGATCCACCCCGGCGTGACCGAGGACGGTCGCCACCTGGCTGCGGACCAGGTCCAGCAACAGGGCCTCCTGGGCCGCCGGTGCCAGGCCGACGAGCCGGCGGGTCAGCCCGCCGCTGTCGCCGACGGCCGTGCGCGCCAACTGCCGCCCGGGGCGCACCAGACCGCGCAGCAGCGGCTGGGAGGCCCGGCCGGCGGTCGCGTCGGCCCGCAGCGACCGCAGGTCCAGCTTGATCGGCACCACCAGGGCCGTACCGGTCCGCAGCGCCGCGTCGAAGAGCTGCATGCCCTCGGCCGGGCCGATCGGCAGGACCCCGCCGCGGCTCATCCGGGCCTGGTCGGCGGCGCCCAGGTGGGCGGTCATGCCGCTGATCTGCTCCCAGAGGCCCCAGGCGAGGGACGTGCCGGGCAGGCCCGCCGCCCGGCGCCGGTGCGCCAGCGCGTCCAGGTAGGCGTTGGCCGCCGCGTAGTTGCCCTGACCGGCCGAGCCGAACAGGCCGGACGCGGAGGAGAACACCGCGAAGGTCGTGAGGTCCAGGTCGCGGGTGAGCTCGTCCAGGTGGCTCACCGCGGTCACCTTCGGACCGAACACGTACGCCAGCCGCTGCGGCGACAGCGCGCCGATCACACCGTCGTCCAGCACACCGGCGGTGTGCACGACGCCGGTCAGCGGGTGGTCGGCCGGCACGGCGGCCAGCAAGCCCGCCACCGCGTCCCGGTCGGTCACATCGCAGGCGGTGACCGTCACCGCGGCGCCGAGACCGGCGAGTTCGGCCACCAGCTCCGCCGCGCCCTCGGCCTGCACACCGCGCCGGCTGGCCAGCAGCAGGTGCCGGACACCGTGCCGGGTGACCAGGTGCCGGGCCAGCAGCGCGCCCAGCGAACCCGTACCGCCGGTGACCAGGACGGTCCCCTCCGGGCGGAACGCCTGCGCTGCCTCAGCGCCCGGCCGGGCCTGGGCCCGGACCAGCCGGGGCACGGAGAGCGCCGCCGCCCGCACCGCGACCTGCGGCTCGCCGCCGGCCAGCACCGCGCCGAGCACGGTGCCGAACGCGTCCTCGGTGTCCGGGTCCAGGTCGAGCAGGACGATCCGGTCGGGGTTCTCGGCCTGGGCGGTGCGCAGCAGGCCCCACACCGCCGCTCCGGCCAGGTCGGTGACGTCGGCGTCGGTGCCGGCCGGCACCGCACCCCGGGTGACCACCACGAGCCGGGAGTCCTCGAAGGCCTCGTCGGCCAGCCAGGCCTGGACGACGTCCAGCGCCTTTCCGGTCAGCGCGAGCACCTCGTCGGGGCCGTCGCCGGTGCCGTGGGCCTCCAGGACCGCGACGGCGGGCGGCTCGGCGGCCAGCGCGGCCACCTCCTCGCCGGTGGCGACGGGCACCCAGGCGGGTGCCGGTCCGGCCGCCTGCGGCGCCGGGGCCAGCTCGCTCCACTCCAGGCTGAACAGTGCGTCGCGGCCCTCGTCGGCGGCCGCCGCGGTGTCCAGTTGCGCGACGTCCACCGGGCGGAAGGTCACCGAGTCCACCGTCAGGACCGGGCCGCCGGCCTCGTCGACCGCGCTCAGCGCCAGCACGTCCGGGCCCTGCGGTGCGATCCGGACCCGGATGGCCCCGGCCCCGGCGGCGTGCAGTACCAGCCCGTTCCAGGCGAACGGCAGCACGTTGTGACCGTCCTGCGGCTGGGCGAACGCCTGCGTGTGCAGGGCCGCGTCCAGCAGGGCCGGGTGGATGCCGAACCGGGCGGCCTCGGTGCGCCACTCGTCCGGCAGCACGACCTCGGCGAAGAGCTCCTCGTCGCGCCGCCAGACCGCCCGCAGGCCCTGGAACGCCGGGCCGTAGGCGTAGCCGTGGCTCAGCAGGTCGTCGTAGAAGCCGGCGACGTCCAGCTCCACGAGCTCCGCGCCGGCCGGCGGCCAGACGGTGGTGTCGAAGCCGGGCGCCGCCGGGCGGTCGGCCGCAGCCGCCGTCAGGGTGCCGGCCGCGTGCCGGGTCCACCCGTCCTCGGTGGCGTCCTCACGGGCCGAGTAGATGGCGACGGTGCGAGCGCCGCTCTCGTCCGGGCCGCCGACTGCTACCTGGACCCGGACGCCGCCGTGCTGGGGCACCACCAACGGTGCCTCGATGACCAGTTCGTCGAGGGCTCCGGCGGCCACCACGTCGCCGGCCCGCACCGCCAGCTCCACCAGTCCGGTGCCGGGCACCAGGACGACGCCGCCGACGGCGTGGTCCGCCAGCCACGGGTGGGTACGCAGCGACAGCCGTGACGTGCACAGCACCCCACCGGTCTCCGGTACGTCCACCACCGCGCCGAGCAGCGGGTGATCGGCCTTGCCCTGGCCGAGCGAGGCGGCCTCGGTGGCCGGGCTGGTCTGGAGCCAGTAGTGCTGGTGGTCGAAGGCGTAGGTCGGCAGGTCCAGATGGGTGCCACCGGTGCCGGCGGGCAGGGTCTTCACCCAGTCCACCTCGACGCCCCGGACGAAGAGTTCGGCGACCGAAGCCAACACCGTCTGGGCCTCCGGACGGCCGTCACGCAACGCCGCGACGCAGACCGCGTCCTCACCGGCGGACTCGGCCACCACCGCGCTCAGCGCAGCGCCCGGGCCCAACTCCACGAACAACGTGCCACCGAGCGCAGCCGCCGCCGTACCGATCCCGTCGGCGAACCGCACCGGACGCCGCACGTGCTCCAACCAGTAGGCGGCATCGGCCAGTTGGCCGGGTTCGGCGACGAGGCCGGTGACGTTCGAGACGACCGGCAGCTTCGGCTCCCGCCAGGTCACCCCGGCCAGCACGGCGGCGAACTCCGCGAGCATCGGCTCCATCAACGCCGAGTGGAACGCGTGCGAGACCGTCAGCCGCTTGACCTTGCGGCCCTGTTCCTTCAGCGTCTCGGCCGCCTTCAGGACGGCCGCCTCGTCGCCGGAGAGGACCACCGACGACGGCCCGTTCACCGCCGCCAGATCCACCCCAGCACCGAGCAGCTCCGCGACCTCGGCCTCCGTCGCGGCCACCGCCACCATCGCACCACCCGACGGCAACCCCTCCATCAGCCGACCCCGGGCCGCCACCACCGCCGCCGCATCCTCCAACGACAGGACACCCGCCACATGCGCCGCCGTCAACTCACCGATCGAATGGCCCATCACCGCATCCGGACGCACCCCCCACGACTCCACCAACCGGAACAACGCCGTCTCCACCGCGAACAACCCCGCCTGCGTGAACACCGTCCGGTCCAGCAACCCGTCACCGGCCGAGCCGAAGACGACATCCTTCACCGAGTGCTCCACCCGACCCGCCAACTGCGCATCCAGCGCCACACACGCGCCCTCGAACGCCTCCGCGAACACCGGATACTGCTCAGCCAACTCCCGGCCCATCCCCACCCGCTGCGAACCCTGCCCCGGGAACACGAACACCGTCCGCGCCCCATCGGACACCACACCGGAGACCACCGCCACGCCGGACTCACCCCGCGCCAACGCACCCAGCCCCGCCAACGCCTCCCCCGACGACCCCGCCACCACCACCGCACGCTCACCGAGCACCGCACGCTGAGCAACCAACGCACCCGCCGTACCAGCCAACGACACCGACTCCGCAGCATCCAGGAACGAGACCAGCCGCCCGGCCTGCCCGGCCAGCGACCCCGCACTCTTCGCCGACACCACCAGCGGCACCACCGCATCGGGCGCGGGCACCACCACCGGCACCGACTCCTCCGGCGCCTGCTCAAGGATCAGGTGCGCGTTCGTCCCGCTGACACCGAAGGCGGACACCCCGCCCCGGCGCGGCCGGCCGGTCTCCGGCCACTCCCGCGCCTCGGTCAGCAGCTCCACCGCGCCGGCCGTCCAGTCCACCTCGGTCGAGGGCTCCTCGACGTGCAGCGTGGGCGGCAGCACGCCGCGCCGCAGCGACTCCACCATCTTGATCACGCCCGCGACACCGGCGGCCGCCTGCGCGTGCCCCAGGTTGGACTTGACGGATCCCAGCCAGAGCGGACGCCCCGGCTCCCGGTCCTGGCCGTAGGTGGCCAGCAGCGCCTGTGCCTCGATCGGGTCGCCCAGCGTGGTGCCCGTGCCGTGCGCCTCGACCGCGTCCACCTCGACGGTGGTGAGGCCCGCGTTGGCGAGGGCCTTGCGGATGACGCGCTGCTGGGACGGACCGTTGGGCGCGGTCAGACCGTTGGACGCGCCGTCCTGGTTCACCGCCGAGCCGCGCACCACCGCGAGCACCTGGTGCCCCTTGCGCCGCGCCTCGGACAGCCGCTCCAGCACGACCACGCCCGCGCCCTCGGCCCAGCCCGTGCCGTCCGCCGTCGAGGAGAACGCCTTGCAGCGGCCGTCGGGCGAGAGGGCCTGCTGGCGGGAGAACTCCACGAAGGTGTGCGGGTTGGCCAGGATGGTCGCGCCACCGGCCAGCGCCATCGAGCACTCGCCCTGGCGCAGCGCCTGGGCGGCCAGGTGGATCGCCACCAGGGACGACGAGCAGGCCGTGTCGACCGTCACCGCCGGGCCCTCGAAGCCGAACACGTACGACACCCGGCCCGACGCCACGCTGCCGGCGGACCCGGTCGCGGTGAAGCCGCTCAGCTCCGGCGGCACCTCGCCGCCGAAGCCGTAGCCCTGGCTCATCACGCCGGAGAAGACGCCGACGTCCGTGCCCTTCAGCTCCGCCGGGTCGATGCCCGCGCGCTCCATGGCCTCCCAGGACGCCTCCAGCAGCAGCCGCTGCTGCGGGTCCATCGCCAGCGCCTCACGCGGCGAGATCCCGAAGAACCCGGCGTCGAAGAGCCCGGCCTCGTGCAGGAACCCGCCCCGGTCGACGTAGGAGGTGCCGACCCGCGCGGGGTCGGCGTCGAACAGGCCGTCCAGGTCCCAGCCACGGTCGGTCGGGAACGCGGTCTGGGCCTCCCGGCCGTCGGCGACCAGGCGCCACAGGTCCTCCGGGCTGGCGACACCGCCCGGGAGGCGGCAGGCCATCCCGACGATCGCGATCGGCTCGTCCGGGTCGGCGACCAGGACGGTCGGCGCCGCCGACCCGGCTGCGGCGGCCACGTGGCCGAACGCGCCGTGCAGGTGGCGGGCCAGGGCGAGCGGGGTGGGGTAGTCGAAGACGACGGTGGTGGGCAGGTTGAGGCCGGTGGCCTCGCGCACCCGGTTGCGCAGCTCGACGGAGGTGAGCGAGTCGAAGCCGGCGTCCTTGAACGCCTTCTCCGCCTTGACGTTGTCCGCCCCGGCGTGGCCGAGGACGGTCGCCACCTGGCTGCGGACCACGTCCAGCAGCAGGGCCTCCTGCTCGGCCGCCGACAGCCCGGCCAGTCGGTCCGCCAGCCCGCCGCCGCCGCGTTGCGCGGCGGCCGCCCGGACGGCCTGCCGGCCGGCCCGCACCAGGCCCCGCATCAGCGGCTGGACGGCGCCGCCGGACGCCGCGTCGGCGCGGGCGGCCCGCAGGTCGAGCTTGATCGGCACGACCAGGGCCCGGTCGGCGTGCAGGGCCGTGTCGAACAACGCCAGACCCTCGGCCGGGGTCAGCGCCAGGACGCCGCCGCGGCTCATCCGGGCCTGGTCGAGGTCGCTCAGATGGGCCGTCAGGCCGGTGCTCTGCTCCCACAGACCCCAGGCCAGCGAGACGCCGGGCAGCCCGGTCGCCCGACGACGGGCCATCAGCGCGTCGAGGAAGGCGTTGGCCGCCGCGTAGTTGCCCTGCCCGGCCGAGCCGAACAGGCCTGCGGCGGAGGAGAACACCGCGAACGTCGTCAGGTCGAGATCGCGGGTGAGCTCGTCCAGGTGCCGCACCGCGGTCACCTTGGGCGCGAAGACCCCGGCGATCCGCTCGGGCGTCAGCGCGCCGATCACACCGTCGTCCAGCACACCGGCGAGGTGCACCACGCCGGTGAGCGGGTGCTCTGCGGGCACGGCGGCCAGCAGCGCGGCCACCGCCTCGCGGTCGGCGACGTCGCTCGCGACGACCGAGACGCTGGCGCCGAGCTCGGCCAGTTCGGCCGCCAACTCCGGCGCGCCCTCGGCGTCGAGACCGCGACGGCTGACCAGCACCAGCCGGCCCACGCCGTGCCGGGTGACCAGGTGCCGGGCCATCAGGGCGCCCAGCGAGCCGGTGCCGCCGGTGACCAGGACGGTGCCGTCCGGACGGAAGGCGGGGTCGCCGGCGGGTGTGTCGCCGCCGGTGGCCCGGACGAGGCGCGGTGCGGACAGCTCCGCCCCGCGCACCGCGACCTGCGGCTCACCGGCGGCCAGTACGGCGGCGAGCAGCGGTTCGACGTCCGTCCCGGAGGTGACGTCGGTGGCCGTGTCGGTGTCCACCAGGACGATCCGGTCCGGGTTCTCCGCCTGGGCCGCGCGGACCAGGCCCCAGACGGCGGCGCCGGCCGGGTCGGTCACCGCGGCGTCGCCGCCGGCGGGCACCGCGCCGTGGGTCACCAGCACCAGCCGGGAGTCCTCCAGGCTCGGTGCGGCCAGCCAGGTCTGGACGACCTCCAGGATCCGGTTGGTCAGCGCCAGGGCGTCGCCGTCGCGGCCGACCGCCTCCACCAGCGCGACCACCGGGGTGGTGACGTTGTCGGCGAGGATCTGCACCTCGTCCGCGTGGAAGAGCGGCACCCACGGCGGCAGCGTCCCGGCCCCGGCGGGCGCGGCGGGCAGCTCGGCCCACTCCACCCGGAAGAGCGAGTCGGGGCCGCTGTCCGCGGCGGCGGCTGCGAGCTGCTCGGCGGAGACCGGAAGGAAGGAGAGCGCGTCCAGGCTCAGGACCAGGCCGCCGGTCTCGTCGGCGGCCTCCAGCGACAGCCCGTCCTGGCCGGACGGCGCGAGCCGCACGCGCAGCGCCGAGGCGCCGACGGCGTGGAGGGTGAGGCCGGTCCACTCGGCCGGCTGCCAGAGCCGCTGCCCGCCCGCGCCCCCGTCGGCGACGGCCGCGTGCCGCAGTCCGGACTGGAGGGCGGCGTCGAGCAGGGCGGGGTGGATGCCGAACCGTCCGGCGTCGGCCCGCTGGTCCTCGGGCAGGGCGATCTCGGCGAAGACCTCCTCGCCGCGCCGCCAGAGGCCTCGCACGCCCTGGAAGGCCGGACCGAGGGTGTAGCCGAGGCGCAGCAGGTCGTCGTAGAGCTCGTCGGCGCCGGCCCGCCGGGCGCCGGTGGGCGGCCAGACGACGAGGTCGGCGTGAGCCTCGGTACGGGCCGCCACTGCCGGGGACAGGCTGCCGGTGGCGTGGCGGGTCCAGGCTTCGGCGCCGGTGTCGTCGGCGGCGTCCTCACGCATCGAGTAGATGCCGACGCTGCGCGCGCCGCTCTCTTCGGGGCCGCCGACGGTGACCTGCACCCGGACGCCGCCCTGCTCGGGCAACACCAACGGCGCCTCGATCACCAACTCGTCCAGCGTCCCGCAGCCGACCTCGTCACCCGCCCGCACCGCCAACTCCACCAGACCCGTACCAGGCACCAGGACGACGCCACCGACGGCGTGATCCGCCAGCCAGGCGTGCGTGCGCAGCGACAGGCGGGAGGTGAAGGCCAGTCCGTCCGACTGCGGCAGCCGGACGACGGCGCCGATCAGCGGGTGGTCGACGGTGGCCTGGCCGAGCGAGGCCGCATCCGTCGCGGGGCTGGTCTGCAACCAGTAGTGCTGGTGGTCGAAGGCATAGGTCGGCAGGTCCACCGGGACGCTGCCGCTGTCCGTGGGCAGGACACCGGTCCAGTCCACCGCCACACCCCGGACGAAGAGTTCGGCCATCGACAGGAACAACCGGCGCAGGCCGCCCTCCTCCCGGCGCAGCGATCCGGTCACCAGGATGTCGGCCTGGGCCTCGTCGACGATCTCGCTGATCGGCTGGACGAGGACCGGGTGGGCGCTGGACTCCACGAACACCGTGTGACCCTCGCTCAGCAGCGAAGCCACCGCCGGGCCGAAGCGCACCTGACCACGCAGGTTGCGATACCAGTAGCCGCCGTCCAGCACCCCGGGCTCGGACACCCACTCACTCGTCACCGTCGAGAAGAACGGCACCAACGGCGCCTGGCTGCGGATGTCCGCGAACGCCTCCGCCAACGTCTCCTCGATCGCCTCCACATGCCGCGTGTGCGACGCGTAGTCCACCGCGACCCGGCGCACCCGCACACCGTCCGCCGCCAGGACCTCCAGAGCCTCGTCGAGGGCCTCGGCGTCACCGGCGACCACGACGGACGCCGGACCGTTGACCGCCGCGACCTCCACCCGGTCCGCCCAGCGCTCCAGGCGCTCAACGGCGTCCGTCTCCGACAGCGCCACCGACGCCATCCCACCCCGACCCGCCAGGCTCCCCGCGATCACCCGACTGCGCACCGCCACGATCCGCGCCGCATCCTCCAACGACAACGCACCCGACACGCAGGCCGCCGCGATCTCACCCTGCGAGTGACCCACCACCGCATCCGGCACCACACCCACCGACGCCCACACCGCCGCCAAACCCACCATCACGGCGAAACTCGCCGGCTGCAGCACATCCACCCGCTCCAACAACTCCGCCGGAGCATCACCCCGCAGCACGTCCACCAACGACCACTCCACCCACGGACCCAGCGCCACCGCACACGCCGCCACCCGCTCCGCGAACACCGGCGAGGAGTCCAGCAGTTCACGACCCATGCCGACCCACTGCGTGCCCTGCCCCGGGAAGACCAGCACCGTCCGGCCCGCGCCGGCCGAGCCGAGCGAACCGCCGGTCACCAGGGCCGGAGCGGACTCGCCCCGCGCCAGCGCGGCCAGTGCGGCCAGCGCCTCGTCCGTCGAGCCGGCCACCACCACCGCGCGCTCGGACAGCAGCGCGCGCCGGGAGACCAGCGCGTTCGCCGTACCGGGCAGCGACACCGGCTGCCCGGCGTCGAGGAAGGAGACCAGCCGCGCGGCCTGGCCGGTCAGCGAGCCGGTCGAGGCCGCCGACACCACCAGCGGCAGCACACCGCCGGGCTCGGCCCCGACCGGGACCGGCTCGGCCACCGGCGCCTCCGGGGACTCCTCCAGGATCAGGTGCGCGTTGGTGCCGCTGATGCCGAAGGAGGACACCCCGGCCCGGCGCGGCCGGCCGCCGCCCGCCCAGTCCCGCGGCTCGGTCAGCAGCTCGACCGCGCCGGCCGTCCAGTCCACCTCGTGCGTCGGCTCCGACACGTGCAGCGTCGACGGCATGACGCCGTGCCGCAGCGCCTGCACCATCTTGATCACGGCGGCCACGCCGGCTGCGGCCTGGGTGTGACCGATGTTCGACTTCAACGAGCCCAGCCAGAGCGGACGCTGCGGGTCGCGGTCGCGGCCGTAGGTGGCCAGCAGCGCCTGCGCCTCGATCGGGTCACCCAGCGCCGTCCCGGTGCCGTGCGCCTCCACCACGTCGATGTCCGAGGCGTCCAGGCCCGCGTTGGCCAGGGCCTTGCGGATCACCCGCTGCTGCGAGGGGCCGTTGGGCGCCGTCAGGCCGTTGGACGCACCGTCCTGGTTGACCGCGCTGCCGCGCAGGACCGCCAGCACCTGGTGCCCGTTGCGCCGCGCCTCCGAGAGGCGCTCCAGCACCACGATGCCCACGCCCTCGGACAGGATGGTGCCGTCGGCGCCCGTCGAGAACGCCTTGACCCGGCCGTCGGCCGCCAGGCCGCCCTGACGCGACATCCCGAGGACGCCGACCGGCGAGCCCATGACGGCGACGCCGCCGGCCAGCGCCAGCGAGCATTCGCCCGAGCGCAACGCCTGCGCCGCCAGGTGCATCGCCACTAGCGACGAGGAACACGCCGTGTCCACCGTCACCGCCGGGCCCTCGAACCCGAACACGTACGACACCCGGCCCGACGCCACGCTGCCCGCGGTCGCGGTCGTCACGAAGCCTTCGAGCTCGGCGGGCATGCTGGTGAGGGACTCGACGTAGTCGTGGATGGAGACACCGGAGAAGACGCCGATGTTGCCGCCGCGCGCCGTGCCGGGGTTGATGCCGGCGCGCTCCAGGGCCTCCCAGGAGGCCTCGAGCAGCAGCCGCTGCTGCGGGTCCATCGCCAGCGCCTCACGCGGCGAGATCCCGAAGAACTCCGCGTCGAACTTCCCGGCGTCCTGAAGGAAGCCACCCTTGTGCTCGGAGGTTCCGGGCTGCGCCGCGTCGTCGTCGAAGACGCCGTCGAGGTTCCAGCCGCGGTCGTCCGGGAAGCCCACCATCCCGTCGCGGCCCTCGTGCACCAGCCGCCACAGGTCCTCGGGGGTCAGCACCCCGCCGGGCAGCCGGCAGGCCATGCCGACGATGGCGATCGGCTCGTCCGGGTCGGCCGCGACCACCGTCGGGGTGGCGGCGGCGCCGGCCGCGGTGTCGCCGAGCTCCTCGCGCAGGAAGCGGGCGAGCGCCACCGGCGTGGGGTAGTCGAAGATCAGGGTCGCGGGGAGCTTGACGCCGGTCGCGCCGCTCAGCCGGTTGCGGAGCTCGACCGCGGTGAGCGAGTCGAAGCCGATGTCGCTGAACCCGCGGGTGCCCTGGGCCAGTTCGTGGCCGTTGAAGCCGAGCACGGCGGTGGCCTCGGCCTGGACGATGCCCAGCAGGATGCCCTCCTGCTCGGCCTCGGACTTCCCCGCGAGGCGGCGGACGAGCCCGCTCTCGTCACCGGCGGCGGCCCGCGCCAGCCGTCGGCCGCTGCGCACGAGGCTGCGCAGCATGTGCGGGACGGCGCCGCCGGTCGCGGTGTCGGAGCGCAGCGCCCGCAGGTCGAGCTTGATCGGCACCAGCAGCGTCTGGTCGGCGTGCAGGCCGGTGTCGAGGTGGGACAGGCCCTCGGCCGGGGTCAGTGGCAGGACGCCGCCGCGGCTCATCCGGGCCTGGTCGACCTCGCTCAGATGCGCCGTCAGGCCGGTGCTCTGCTCCCACAGGCCCCAGGCCAGCGAGAGACCGGGCAGCCCGGTGGCCCGACGACGGGCCATCAGGGCGTCGAGGAAGGCGTTGGCCGCCGCGTAACTGCCCTGGCCGGCCGAGCCGAGCAGCGCGGCGGCGGACGAGAAGACCACGAACGCCCGCAGCTCCGGGGCGAGTTCGCGGGTGAGCTCGTCCAGGTGCCGGACCGCGGTCGCCTTGGGCGCGAAGACGCCGGCGATCCGCTCCGGCGTCAGCGCGCCGATCACACCGTCGTCCAGGATGCCGGCGAGGTGCACCACGCCGGTCAGCGGGTGCCCGGCCGGGACGGCGGTGAGCAGCGCGGCCACCGCCTCGCGGTCGGCGACGTCGCTCGCGACGACCGAGACGGAGGCGCCGAGCCCGGCCAGTTCGAGGGCCAGCTCGTCGGCGCCCTCGGCGTCGGGGCCCCGGCGGCTGGCCAGCACGAGGTGGCGCACGCCGTGCCGGGTGACCAGGTGGCGGGCCACCACGGCGCCGAGCGAGCCGGTGCCGCCGGTGACCAGGACGGTGCCCTCGGGGTCGAAGGCCGCGGGGGCACCGGGCTCCTCGGCCGCGGGGGCGGCGTCGGCGCGCACCAGGCGGGCGGCGGACAGCGTCGTGCCGCGGACGGCGACCTGCGGCTCGCCGGAGGCCAGCACCGCGCCGAGGACCGGCCCGGCGCCGGTGGCGGCGGCGGGGTCGAGGTCGATCAGGACGATCCGGTCCGGGTTCTCCGCCTGGGCCGCGCGGACCAGGCCCCAGACGGCGGCGCCGCCCGGGTCGGTCACCGCGGCGTCGCCCCCGGCGGGCACCGCACCCCGGGTGGCCACGACCAACCGGGCCTCCGCCAGGCCCGGTGCGGCCACCCAGGCCTGGATCACGGCCAGGGTCCGGCAGGTCAGTGCCAGCGGGTCCGCGTCACCGCCACCCTCGGCGTCGAGGACGGCGACCGCCGGGACGCTCTCGCGGGCGGCGAGCGCGGCCACGTCGTCCGGGCCGGACAGCGGCGCCCAGACCGGCGCGGCCGCGGCGCCCTCGGGCGCGGGCAGCCGGGTCCACTCCACCCGGAACAGCGAGTCGCGGCTGTCCTGTCCGGCCGCGCTGCCCAACTGCTCGGCGGAGACCGGCAGGGAGACCAGCGAGTCCATCGTCAGGACCAGTTCGCCTGCCTCGTCGGCGGCCTGGAAGGAGAGCGCGTCGGTGCCCCGGGGGGCGACCCGCACCCGCAGCGCGGCGGCGCCCAGGGCGTGCAGGACCAGACCGTTCCAGGCGAACGGCAGCACGTTGCGGCCGTCGTCCGGGTTGGTGAACGCGTTGGTGTGCAGGGCGGCGTCGAGCAGGGCGGGGTGGATGCCGAACCGGTCGGCGCTCTCCCGCTGGTCCGGCGGCAGGACGGCTTCGGCGAAGAGCTCCTCGCCGCGCCGCCAGACCGCCCGCAGGCCCTGGAACGCCGGGCCGTAGGAGTAGCCGCGGACGACCAGGTCGGTGTAGAAGTCCTCGATCTCCACCGGCTCGGCGCCGGCCGGCGGCCAGGCGGTGAAGTCCACGGCGGGCGTGCTGCTGCCGGCCGGGGCGGCGGACGAGAGGAGGCCGGTGGCGTGCCTGGTCCACTCGCCCTCGCCGTCCTCGCCTGCGGCGTCCTCCCGCAGGGAGTAGACGTCCACCGTGCGGGAGCCGGTCGGGCCGGGGCCGCCGACGGCGACCTGGACCCGCACGCCGCCCTGCTCGGGCAGCACGAGCGGGGCTTCGATGATCAGCTCTTCGATGATGCCGCAGCCGAACTCGTCACCGGCGCGCACCGCCAGGTCGACGTAGACGGTACCGGGGACGATCACCACGCCCTGCATGGCGTGGTCGGCGAGCCAGGGGTGGGTGCGCAGCGACAGGCGGGAGGTGAACACCAGCCCGTCCGACTGGGGCAGCCGCACCACGGCGCCGAGCAGCGGGTGGTCGGTGCCGGTGAGGCCCAGCGAGGCGGCGTCGGTGGCCGATCCGGTCAGCTGGAGCCAGTAGTGCTGGTGGTCGAAGGCGTAGGTCGGCAGGTCGACGAGGGTGCTGCCGGCGCCGGCGGGCAGCAGGCTCGTCCAGTCCACGGCCACGCCCTGGACGAAGAGTTCGGCCATCGAGGTCAGCAGTCGGCGCGGGCCGCCCTCCTCCCGGCGCAGTGTCCCGGTCACCAGGACCGTCGCGTCGCCCGCGTCGACGATCTCGCTGATCGGCTGGACCAGCACCGGGTGGGCGCTGGACTCGACGAAGACCGTGTGACCCTCGCTCAGCAGCGACGCCACCGCCGGGCCGAACCGCACCTGGCCGCGCAGGTTGCGGTACCAGTAGCCGCCGTCCAGGACTCCGGCCTCGGCGACCCACTCGCTCGTGACGGTGGAGAAGAACGGGATCCGCGGGACCTGGCTGCGGATGTCCGCGAAGGCCTCGGCCAGGGTCTCCTGGATCGCCTCGACGTGACGGGAGTGCGAGGCGTAGTCCACCGCGATCCGCCGCACCCGCACGCCCTGGTCCTCCAGCGCGTCGAGGACCTCGTCGAGGGCCTCGGCGTCACCGGCGATGACGACGGAGGCCGGGCCGTTGACGGCCGCGACCTCCACCCGGTCCGCCCAGCGCTCCAGGCGCTCGACCGCGTCCGTCTCGGAGAGCGCCACCGACGCCATGCCGCCGCGACCGGCCAGGCCGGCGGCGATCACCTGGCTGCGCACCGCCACGATCCGCACGGCGTCGTCCAGCGAGAGCGCACCGGAGACGCAGGCCGCGGCGATCTCGCCCTGCGAGTGACCGACCACCGCGTCCGGGACCACGCCCACGGACGCCCAGACGGCGGCCAGGCCCACCATCACGGCGAAACTCGCGGGCTGCAGCACGTCCACCCGCTCCAGCAGCTCGGCCGGAGCCTCACCGCGCAGCACGTCCTCCAGCGACCAGTCCACCCAGCGTTCCAGCGCGGCCGCGCACTGCGCGACCCGCTCCGCGAACACCGGTGAGGAGTCCAGCAGTTCACGGCCCATACCGACCCACTGCGAACCCTGCCCCGGGAAGACCAGCACGAGCTTGCCCGCCCCGCCCGAGGACGCGGCGCTCCCGGTCACCAGCGAGGCGGCCGACTCACCGCGGGCCAGCGCGCCGAGCCCGGCGAGCGCCTCCTCGTGCGAACCGGCCACGACGACCGCGCGCTCACCGAGCACCGCGCGCCCGGTGGCCAGCGTCCCCGCCACACCGGCGAGGGAGAGCGCCTGCGACGCGTCGAGGAAGGAGACCAGCTGCTCGGCCTGGCCGGTCAGCGACCCGGTCGAGGCCGCCGACACCACCAGCGGCAGCACGGCGTCCGGCGCGGCCTCGGCGGCCTGCTCCGGCTCCAGCACGGGAGCCTGCTCCAGGATCAGGTGCGCGTTGGTGCCGCTCGCGCCGAAGGAGGACACCCCGGCCCGGCGCGGGCGGCCGGTCTCCGGCCACTCCCGCGCCTGCGTCAGCAGCTCGACCGCGCCCGCCGACCAGTCCACCTGCGGCGTGGGGGCGTCGATGTGCCGGGTGGCCGGCATCACGCCGTTGCGCAGCGCCTGCACCATGTTGATCACACCGGCGACGCCGGAGGCCGCCTGGGTGTGACCGATGACGGACTTGACCGAGCCCAGCTGCAACGGGCTGTCGGCCGAACGGTCCTGACCATAGGTGGCCAGCAGCGCCTGCGCCTCGATCGGGTCGCCCAGCACCGTGCCGGTGCCGTGGCCCTCGACCATGTCGATGTCGGCGCCGGACAGGTTGGCGCTGTCCAGGGCCTTGCGGATGACCCGCTGCTGGGCGGGCCGTTGGGCGCGGTCAGGCCGTTGGACGCGCCGTCCTGGTTCAGAGCGGAGCCACGGATGACCGCCAGGATCTGGTGCCCGTTGCGCTGGGCCTCGGAGAGCCGTTCCAGCAGGACGACACCGACACCCTCGGCCCAGCTGGAGCCGTCGGCACAGGCCGCGTAGGACTTGCAGCGGCCGTCGAAGGCCAGGCCGCGCTGGCGGGCGAAGCCCACGAACCCGCCCGGGGTCGCCATCACGGTCGAGCCGCCGGCCAGCGCCATCGAGCACTCGCCGCGGCGCAGCGCCTGGGAGGCCAGGTGGATGGCGACCAGCGACGAGGAGCACATGGTGTCGACGGTGACCGCCGGGCCCTCCAGCCCGAGCGTGTACGCGACGCGGCCGGAGGCGACGCCGCCGGCGGTGCCGAGCGCCCGTTCCAGGCTGAGGAAGTCCTCGTACCCGCTGAGGTCCGGGGCGTAGTCCTGGTGCACAATGCCCGCGAACACGCCGATGTCGGCGCCCCGGACGGAGTGCGGGGCGATGCCGGCCCGCTCCAGGGTCTCCCAGGCCACCTCCAGCAGCTGCCGCTGCTGCGGGTCCATGGCGAGGGCCTCACGCGGCGAGATCCCGAAGAAGCCGGCGTCGAACTGGCCCGCGTCGTGCAGGAAGGCGCCCTCGCGCACATAGGTGGTGCCGGGGTTGTCGGGGTCCGGGTGGTAGAGGCCTTCGAGGTCCCAGCCCCGGTCCTCGGGGAAGGTGGTGTACACGTCGGTGCCGTCGGTGACCACCCGCCAGAGGTCCTCCGGGGTGCGGATCCCGCCCGCGTACCGGCAGGCCATCGAGACGATCGCGATGGGCTCGGTCGGGGCTTCGAGGAGCTTCTGGTTCTCCTGCTCGAGCCGTGCGTTCTCCTTCAGCGAAGCACGCAGTGCGTTGACGATCTGCTGGTCCGGCGTCGTCATGTTCCTACGTCCTCCGTGTCAGTCCGCTGTCAGTGGTCAGCTGGTCGTACCGGGTGGTCAGGGTCAGTTCGTGGTGCGCAGGGCGCGGGACACGAGGTCGGCCACGTCCATGGCGTCGATCAGGTCCGCGTCGGCCCCGGCCGCGGGGGCCGACGCCTCGGCAGCGGCGCCGTCCTCGGCGGTGGCGAGGGCGAGCAGGCCGTCCAGGAGGCCGGCCTCCTTGAACCGGGCGAACGGGACGTCCGCGAGCGCGCGCCGCAGGTCGTCCTCCCGCCCGTCGAGGTCGTCGCCCGTGTCCCGCAGGAGCTCGGAGCGCAGGTACCCGACGAGGGCGTCCGGGGTGGGGTAGTCGAAGATCAGCGTCGCGGGCAACCGCAGGCCGGTCGCCACGTGCAGGCTGTTGCGCAGGTTGACGGCCGCCAGCGAGTCGAAGCCCACCTCCTGGAAGGCCTGCAGCGGGCCGATGCTCTCGGCACTGCTGTGCCCCAGGACCGTCGCGGCGTGGCCGCAGACGAGTTTCAGCAGGATGCGGCTCTGTTCGGCCTCCGGGACCGCCCGCAGGGAGTCCACCAGCGAGGACGTGGTGTCGCTGTTCTCGCTGTCCGGCTGGGAGGCCCGCAGGGCGGCGTCCGCCTCGGGGAGGTCGGCGAACAGCGGGCTGACCCGGACGGAGGTGAACGCCGGGATGAAGGCGTCCCAGTCCATGTCGGCCACCGTCACGAACTTCTCCTGCGCCCCCACCGCCTGCTCGAAGGCCGTCATCGCGACCTCCGGGGCCATCGGGAGGACACCGCGGCGGCGCAGCTGGGCGAGGGTCGCCTCGTCCATGCCCGCGCCGATCTGGTCGAGGGCGCCCCAGGCGATCGACGTCGCCCGCAGGCCGCGGCCGCGGCGCCATTCGACCAGGGCGTCCAGGACGGTGTTGGCCGCGCCGGACACCCCCTGTCCGCCGCCGCCCCAGACGCTGGCGATGGAGGAGAAGACGACGAACGCGTCGAGCGGGGTGTCCGCGAACAGCTCGTCCAGCCAGAAGGCCGTGTCCACCTTGGCGGCGAAGACCTCGGCGAGGTCGGCCGCGCCGGTGTCGGCGACGGAGCTGGTCCAGGCCATGTCGGCGGCGTGCAGCACCGCCGTGAGTGGCTGGTCCGCGGGGCTCTCGGCGACCAGCCGGGCCAGCTGCACCCGGTCGCTGTCGGCGCAGGACACGACGGTGATGTCGGTGCCCAGCTCGGCGAGTTCGCCCCGCAGCGCGGCCAGGCCCTCCTCGGGTGTCCGGTCGTTGGTGGTGACGATCAGCCGCCGGGCGCCGGAGCGGGCCAGCCAGAGCGCGGCGTGCCGGCCCAGGCCCTCGGCGCCGCCGGTCACCAGCACGGTGCCGCCGGGCTGCCAGCCGCCGCCGGCGGTGGGCTCGGGCGCGGGCTTGCGGAGCAGCCGGCGGCTGTAGACGCCGGAGCGGCGGACCGCGAGCTGGTCGTCGCCGGCGGAGCCGTTCAGCGCGCCGAGCAGGTACTGGGCCGTCCGGGCGTCGGTCGCCGCCGGGAGGTCGATCAGGCCACCCCACCGGTCGGGGAACTCCAGGGCGGCGGCGCGGCCCAGACCCCACAGCGCCGCCTGGGCCGGTGCGGTCAGGGTGTCCTGGATGCCGATGTTCACCGCGCCCCGGGTGAGGCACCAGAGCGGGCGGCCGGCGCCGGTGTCGCCCAGCGCCTGCATCAGCGCGAGGGTCGCCACCGTGGCGCTCGCGTGCTGCGGGCCGGTCGCGGCGCCGGGGTCGAGCGCGAGCAGCGAGAGCACGCCGGCCACGTCGTGTTCGGCCAGCACGCCGGTCAGCCGCTCGGCGAGCCCGGCCCGGGTTGCCTCGGCGGCGGCGACCTCCAGCGGGACGAGGTCGAGCCCCTGGCCGGCCAGCGCCGCCAGCAGGTCGCCGGTGGACGCGTCCGCCGCCTGGCCGGACGGGACGACCACCAGCCAGGTGCCGCCCGGCACCCCGGTCGCTTCGCGTTCCAGCGGGCGCCAGGTGACGTTGTAGCGCAGCTTCTCGGCGCTCGACCGTCGGCGCCGCCGGCCGCGCCAGTCCATCAGGACCGGCACCACCGTGCGCAGTGCGTCGTGCTGGTCTGCCGAGGTCAGGTCGAGCAGCTGGGCCAGCGAGTCGGCGTCCGTCTGCTCGACGGCGGCCCAGAAGTCGGCGTCCGCGCCCTCGGCCGCCGAGCCGGGGCCGTCGGTCGTCTCACCCTCCTGCAGCCAGAAGTGCCGGCGGTCGAACGCGTACGTCGGCAGGTCCACGGTGTCGGCGCCGGCGGGCAGCAGGCTCGTCCAGTCCACGGCCACGCCGCGGACGAAGAGTTCGGCCATGGAGAGGAACAGCCGCCGCAGGCCGCCCTCGTCCCGACGCAGGGTGCCACCGACGACCGCGCGCAGCTGGACGCTGTCGTCCGCGCTGGTGTCGAACACCTCGTTGATCGGCTGGACGAGGACGGGGTGGGCGCTGGACTCGACGAAGACCGTGTGACCCTCGCTCAGGAGCGAGGCCACCGCCGGGCCGAAGCGCACCTGACCACGCAGGTTGCGATACCAGTAGCCGCCGTCCAGGACTCCGGCGTCGCGGATCCACTCGCTCGTGACGGTGGAGAAGAACGGGATCTGCGGCGCCTGGCTTTCGATGTCCGCGAACGCCTCGGCCAGGGTCTCCTCGATCGCCTCGACATGACGGGAGTGCGAGGCGTAGTCCACCGCGACCCGGCGCACCCGCACACCGTCCGCCGCCAGGACCTCCAACGCCTCGTCGAGGGCCTCGGCGTCACCGGCGACGACGACGGAGGCCGGGCCGTTGACGGCCGCGACCTCGACGCGGTCCGCCCAGCGCTCCAGGCGCTTGACGGCGTCCGTCTCGGACAGCGCCACCGACGCCATACCGCCGCGACCGGCGAGGCTGCCGGCGATCACCCGGCTGCGCACCGCCACGATCCGGGCGGCGTCCTCCAGCGAGAGCGCACCCGACACGCAGGCCGCCGCGATCTCACCCTGCGAGTGGCCCAGGACCGCGTCCGGGATCACGCCCACGGACGCCCAGACGGCGGCCAGACCCACCATCACAGCGAAACTCGCCGGCTGCAGCACGTCCACCCGCTCCAGCAACTCGGCCGGAGCATCACCGCGCAGCACGTCCTCCAACGACCAGTCCACCCACGGACCCAGCGCCACCGCACACGCCGCCACCCGCTCCGCGAACACCGCCGAGGAGTCCAGCAGTTCACGCCCCATACCGACCCACTGCGAACCCTGCCCCGGGAACACCAACACCGTCCGGCCCGGGCCGGACACACTGCCCGACACCACCCCCGGAGACGACTCACCCCGCGCCAGCGCGGCCAACCCCGCCAACGCCTCCTCCGTCGACCCCGCCACCACCACCGCACGCTCGGACAGCGCCGCCCGCCGCGACACCAGCGCACCTGCCACGCCGGTCAGGGGCGCCGCCGCAGCCTCGACGAAGGAGGCCAGCCGAGCGGCCTGGCCGGTCAGCGAGGCGGTGCTCTTCGCCGACACCACCAGCGGCAGCACGCCGCCGACGGCCGAAGTCGGCTCCGCCGGGGCCGACTCGGGCCCCTCCTCCAGGATCACGTGCGCGTTCGTCCCGCTCGCGCCGAACGAGGAGACCGCGGCGCGGCGCGGGTGGCCGTTGCGCGGCCACTCCCGGGCCTCGGTCAGCAGCTCGATGGCGCCCGCCGTCCAGTCCACCTGCGGCGTCGGCTCGGTCACATGGAGCGTGGCGGGCATGACGCCGTGCCGCATCGCCTGCACCATCTTGATCACGCCCGCGACGCCCGCCGCCGCCTGAGTGTGGCCGACGTTCGACTTCAGCGACCCGAGCCACAACGGGCGCTCCGGGTCGCGGTCCTGGCCGTAGGTGGCCAGCAGCGCCTGGACCTCGATCGGGTCGCCCAGCGAGGTGCCGGTGCCGTGGCCCTCGACCACGTCCACGTCGGACGCGGAGAGGCCCGCGTTGGCCAGCGCCCGGCGGATCACCCGCTGCTGAGACGGGCCGTTGGGCGCCGTCAGACCGTTGGACGCGCCGTCCTGGTTCACCGCGCTGCCGCGCAGGATCGCCAGCACCTGGTGCCCGTTGCGCCGCGCCTCCGAGAGCCGCTCCAGCACCACGACGCCCACGCCCTCGGCCCAGCCCGTGCCGTCGGCCGTCGCGGAGTAGGCCTTGCACCGGCCGTCGGCGGAGAGGCCGCGCTGCCGCGAGAACTCCAGGAAGGCGTCCGGGCTGGCCATCACGGTCGCGCCGCCGGCCAGCGCCATCGAGCACTCGCCCGACCGCAGGGCCTGCGCCGCCAGGTGCATCGCCACCAGCGAGGACGAGCAGGCCGTGTCGATCGTCACCGCCGGGCCCTCGAAGCCGAACACGTAGGACACCCGGCCCGACGCCACGCTGGACGACGTGCCGGTCATGACGTAGCCCTGCACGTCCTCGGGCACCTCTCGCAGCCGCGTCACGTAGTCGTGGTGGACGATGCCGGTGAAGACGCCGATGTCGCGGCCACGGGTGGAGAGCGGATCGATGCCGGCGCGCTCCAGGGCCTCCCATGAGGTCTCCAGGAGCAGCCGCTGCTGCGGGTCCATGGCGAGCGCCTCGCGCGGCGAGATCCCGAAGAGCCCGGCGTCGAACTGCGCCGCGTCGTGCAGGAACCCGCCGAACCGGGTGTAGCTGGTTCCGGCGTGCGCCGGGTCCGGGTGGTACAGCCGGTCGACGTCCCAGTCCCGGTCGGCGGGGAAGGCGGAGAGCCCGTCGCGCTCCTCCGCGACCATCGTCCAGAGTTCCTCGGGCGTGCTCACGCCGCCCGGCAGACGGGTGCTCATGGCGATGATGGCGATCGGCTCGTCCGGGTCCGTCGCGGCCGCGGTGGGCGCCGGGGCGCTCTCCGGGCCCTCGCCGAGCAGTTCGGCGCGCAGGTGGCCGGCCAGCGCGGACGGGGTCGGGTAGTCGAAGACCAGGCTGCTGGGCAGGCTCAGTCCGGTGAAGTCGTGCAGCCGGTTGCGGAGTTTGACGGCGCTGAGGGAGTCGAAGCCGAGGTCCCGGAAGGGCTGGTTCGCGTCGAAGGACTCGGCGCCCAGGTGTCCGAGGACGACGGCGGCGCTCTCCTGCACCAGCTCCAGGAGGACGCGGTGCTGTTCCGTGCCGGCGAGGCCGGCGAGGCGGGCGGCCATCGAGCCGCCGGCCGCCGCGCCGCGCCGCACCAGGCGCCGGGCGAGGGTGCCGTCCGCCGTCGGGTGCCCGGCGACCGACGGATCGGCGCTGGTGTCGGCGCTGTCGGCGCCGTCCGCAGTGCCCTGAAGCGTCAACGGCCCGAAGGCGGCGACCGGTTCGCCCTCCGCGTCGGCCAACTCCACCAGCCGGCGCCCGCCGTCGATCGCGGTGATCCGCAGCCGCAGGGCCGTGGCGCCCTCCGCGTACACCGCGAGGTCCGCGCGGGCGGCCGGCTCGCGGCCGCGGTCACCGGGGGCCTCGCCGCCGGTGTGGGCGGCCAGGACCCGCAGCGCGGTGTCGATGAGTGCCGGGTGGAGCGTGAACGTCCCGGCCTCGTCCACCAGTTCGGCGGGCAGCTCGATGTCGGCGAGGATCCGGCCGTCCCGCTGCCAGAGCCGGCGGACACCGGCGAGCTCGCCGGCGACCACCTCCCCGGCCTCGGAGGCGGACGGCCAGGTCCGCAGGTCGAAGGCGGGCTCCGGCAGGCCGGGCGCCAGCAGGGCGCGGGCGTGGCAGGTCCACGGCTCCCGCTCCCGGCCGTCCGGCCTGGAGTGGACGCCGGCCCGGCGCAGGCCGCCCCGGCCCGGGGCCTCCACCGACACCCGTAGCTGGAGGTGCCCGTGCTCGGGCAGGGTGAGGGGCGTCTCGACGGCGATCTGCCGGACGGCTCCGCTGCCGGTCTCGCTGCCGGCCCGGACGAGCAGGTCCAGCAGCACGGCCACCGGGACAGCGGCGGTGCCGGTGCCGGCCGGGTCGACGAGCAGGCCGCGACTGCGCCGCGTCACCCGCCCGGTGAGCACCACACCGGTGCCGCCCCCGTCGCCGGGGACCTCGACGACCGTGCCGAGCAGCGGGTGCCCGGTGCTGCGGGCGCCGAGGGCCTCGGCGTCCACACCGGTGCCGCTCTCGACCCAGTACCGCTCGTGCTGGAAGGCGTAGGTGGGCAGGTCGGCGCCGACCTGCGCGACCGGCCGCCCGAGGACGGCGGGCCAGTCCACGTCCACGCCCCGGACGTGCAGTTCCGCGAGCGCCGTGAGGACGGCGGTGTCCTCGGCGGTGTCGGTGCGCAGGGTCGCGACGCACCCTCGCTCCTGCGCGCCGAGCGTGCCGAGCGCCATGGCGGTCAGGACCCCGCCCGGGCCCAGTTCGAGGTAGGTCACCGCGCCCTCGCGTTGCAGCGACGCGACCGCGTCGCCGAACCGCACGGCGTGACGCACCTGGTCCACCCAGTACGCGGGAGTCCCGAAGTGCCCCTCCTCGGCCGGCGCGCCGGTGAGGGTGGAGACGACCGGGATGGTGCCCGGCCGGTACGGCAGCCGGGCCGCGACGGCCTCGAACTCCGCCAGCATGGGGTCCATCAGGGGCGAGTGGAAGGCGTGGCTGACGGCAAGTCGCTTGGTCTTGCGGCCGGTGGCCGCCAGCTCGGCAGCGACGGCCAGCACCGCGTCCCGCGCACCGGAGAGCACCAGCGCGTCGGGGGCGTTGACCGCCGCGATGCCGACCACGCCCGCCGCCCCGGCCAGCAGCGGCGCGACGTCGGCCTCGGTCGCCTGGACGGCGACCATCGCGCCGCCTGCGGGCAGCGCCTGCATCAACCTCCCACGGGCGGCGACCAGTTCACCGGCTGCGGCGAGGTCCAGGATACCGGCGGCGTGGGCGGCGGTGATCTCGCCGATCGAGTGACCGGCGAGCAGGTCCGGCCGCACGCCCCACGAGGTGAAGAGCCGGAACAGCGCGGTCTCCAGGGCGAACAGCCCGGCCTGGGTGTACATCGTCTCGTCGAGCAGCGCGGCCTGCGCCGTGCCGGGGTCGGCGAAGACGACCTCGTGCAGCGGCCGCGCCAGGTGGCCGTCCAGGTGCCGTTCGACGGCGGCGCAGGCGGCGGCGAAGGCGTCCCGGAAGACCGGGAACGCCGCGGCGAGCTCGCGGCCCATGCCGGCCCACTGGCTGCCCTGCCCGGTGAAGAGGAAGGCCAGCTTGCCGTCCGCGTCGACGGAGTTCCCGACGACGGTCGCGGCGCCGGGCGCGCCCTGTTCGAGGGCGCGCAGGGCGTCGGCCAGTTGCTGCCGGTCGCCGGCCAGGACGACGGCGCGGTGGTCGAGCCGGGCCCGGGTGGTGGCGAGCGCGTGGGCCGTCTCGGCGACGGAGAGGTCGGACCGGTCGTCGACGAAGCGGGCGAGGCGCCCGGCCTGGCCGCGCAGGGCGGCCGCCGTGCGGGCCGACACCGGCACCAGCACGGGCACCGGCACCGCTACGGCGACGGGTGCGGCGTCCGGCTGCGGCGCGACGGGCTCGGGGCGCGCCGCGCCGTCGGCCGGCGCCTCCTGGACCACGACGTGCGCGTTGGTCCCGCCGATGCCGAAGGAGGAGACCCCCGCGCGGCGCGGCCGGCCGGTCTGCGGCCACTCCCGGGCCTCGGTCAGCAGCTCGACCGCGCCCGCCGACCAGTCCACATGGGTCGAGGGCTGGTCGACGTGGAGCGTGCGGGGCAGGATGCCGTGCCGCATCGCCATGACCATCTTGATCACACCGGCCACGCCGGCCGCGGCCTGCGTGTGGCCGATGTTCGACTTGACCGACCCGAGCCAGAGCGGCCGGTCGGCGGGGCGGTCCTGGCCGTAGGTGGCCAGCAGCGCCTGCGCCTCGATCGGGTCACCCAACACCGTCCCGGTGCCGTGCCCCTCCACCACGTCCACGTCGGCGGTGGACAGGCCCGCGGTGGCCAACGCCTTGCGGATCACCCGCTGCTGCGAGAGCCCGTTCGGCGCCGTCAGACCGTTGGACGCGCCGTCCTGGTTCACCGCGCTGCCGCTGATCACCGCCAGCACCTGGTGCCCGCGCCGACGCGCCTCGGAGAGCCGCTCGACGAGCAGCACGCCCACGCCCTCGGCCCAGCCGGTGCCGTCCGCGCCGTCCGCGAAGGCCTTGCAGCGGCCGTCCGGGGCCAGACCGCGCTGCCGGGAGAACTCGACGAAGGTCTCCAGGTTGCCCATCACCATCACGCCGCCGGCCAGCGCCATCGAGCACTCGCCGCGGCGCAGCGCCTGGGCGGCCAGGTGCAGGGCCACCAGTGAGGAGGAGCACGCCGTGTCGACCGTGACAGCCGGTCCCTCGAAGCCGAACTGATAGGCGACGCGGCCCGACAGGACGCTGGCGGAGCCGCCGGTGAGGCGGAAGCCCTCGACGCCGGCCGCGTGGTGCATCCGCACGGTGTAGTCGTGGCTGTTCACGCCGACGAACACGCCGACGTCCTGCCCGCTCAGCCCGGTCGGGTCGATCGCGGCGCGTTCGAAGGCCTCCCAGGAGGTCTCCAGCAGCAGCCGCTGCTGCGGGTCCATCGCCAGCGCCTCGTTCGGCGAGATGCCGAAGAAGCCGGCGTCGAACCCGGTGGCGTCGTCGAGGAAGGCCGCATGGCGGACGTAGGTCTTGCCGGGGCTGTCCGGATCGGCGTCGTAGTGCCGCTCGACGTCCCAGCCCCGGTCGTCGGGGAACTCGGTGACGGCGTCGACCCCGCCGGCCACCAGCCGCCAGAGGTCCTCCGGGCTGGCCACGCCGCCCGGCAGACGGCAGGACATCGCGACGATCGCGATCGGCTCGTCCGGATCGGCGGCCGCCGTGGCGGCGGCGCCGGCGGCGGCGCGGTCCGGGGTGGTGTCGCCGAAGAGCCTGGCGCGCAGGTGCTCGGCGAGAGCCACCGGTCGCGGGTAGTCGAAGACGATGGTCGCGGAGAGCGTGAGGCCGCTCGCGGCGGCCAGCCGGTTCCGCAGCTCCACGGCGGTCAGCGAGTCGAACCCGGCCTCCTTGAAGGCCCGGTCGGCCCGGACGGCGTCGGGGCCGGCGTGACCGAGCACGTTGGCGGCGTGCCGGCGCACCAGGGCCACCAGCTCCTCGCTCTGCTCGGCCGAGCCCAGGCGGGCGAGGCGCTCGCGCAGCGAGGCTGTGGCCGAGCCGTCGGCGCTCCGGGCGGTCCGCCGCCCGGTGGGCGCCAGAGCGCGCAGCAGCGGGGCGACGGGCCCGGTGCGGGCGGCCGTGCGCAGGGCAGGCAGGTCGAACCGCGCGGCCACCAGGGCCGCGGGCGTCGCGGCGTCGGCCCGCAGCGCGGCGTCCAGCAGCGCCATCCCCTCCGCGTCGGAGAGCCCGACCATGCCCAGCCGCTTGGTGCGCTGCAGGTCGGCGGAGCCGAGGTGGCGGGTCATGCCGCTGGCCTGACTCCAGTAGCCCCAGGCGAGCGAGACGCCGGGCAGGCCGAGCGCGCGGCGGTGGTGGGCCAGGGCGTCCAGGCAGGCGTTGGCCGCCGCGTAGTTGCCCTGGCCGGGGTTGCCCAGGACGCCCGCGGCCGAGGAGAACAGGACGAACGCGGCGAGGTCCAGGCCCCGCGTCAGCTCGTGCAGGTGCAGCGCGGCGTCCAGCTTCGGCCGCAGCACGGTGTCGAGGCGCTCCGGGGTCAGCGCCGTGACCACCCCGTCGTCCAGGACGCCGGCGGTGTGCACGACGGCGGTCAGCGGGTGCTGCGCCGGTACCTCGGCCAGGAGGGCCGCGAGCTGCGCCCGGTCGGCGGTGTCGCAGGCGGCGACCGTCACGGTGGCGCCCAGGGCGGTGAGTTCGTCGCGCAGGGCGTCCGCGCCGTCGGCGGCGGGGCCGCGGCGGCTGACGAGCAGCAGGTGCCGGGCGGCGTGCGCGGTGACCAGGTGCCGGGCGACCAGGGCGCCGAGCGTCCCGGTGCCGCCGGTGACCAGGACGGTGCCGGCGGGGTCGAGGGCGCTGACGGGGTCGGGGCCGGGCGCGTCGGCGGGGCGGTCCGGGGTCGCGGCGCGCACCAGTCGGGGCACCTCGGCCACGCTCCCGAGCACCCGCACTCGCGGTTCGCCACTGGCCAGCACGGACGGCAGCAACATGGCTGCGGCGTCGTCGAGTTCGGCGATCACGATGCGGTCCGGGTGCTCGGACTGGGCCGAGCGCAGCAGGCCGGACACCGCGGCGGTCGCGAGGTCGGCCGGGTCGCCGGTGGCCGTCACGACCAGCCGGGACTGCCCCAGGGCGGGTGCGGCCAGCCACGCCTGCAGCAGGGCCAGGGCAGCGGCGACGGCGGTGCGCGGGTCGCCGCCCGCGTGCTCCACCGCGTAGCGCAGGACGTCCGGGGCAGGCCCGTCCGGGCCGGCCAGCGCCTCGACATCGCCGGCGGTCGTCACCAGGGCCGTGCTGACGGCGGCCGCCGCCTCGTCCACAGCGGGCAGCGCCAGCTCGGACCACTCGACGCGGAACAGCGCGTCCTGGGTCAACTCCCGGGTGATCCCATCCTGTTCGGGCGAGAAGGGCCGGGCGAGCACCGCCTCGGCGACCAGCACCGGCGCGCCGGTCGGGTCGCTCAGCTCCAGGCGCGTGCCCTCGTCCGGTGTCCCGGACGTCCGCGCCCGTACCTCGTCGGCGCCCGAGGCCAGCAGGGTCACTCCGCGCCACTCGGCCGCGATCATGCCCTCGGGGACCGCCGTGCGGACCGCCGCGTCCAGCAGGGTGGGGTGCAGGCCGTAGCGGTCGGCGCGGCCGGCCGCTTCGTCCAGGGCGAGTTCGGTCGCGGGCCCGCCGGCGAACCGGAAGGCCGGAGCGTCCACCGGGGCGGGCGCCAGGGTGCCGTGCGCGTGGCGGGTCCACTCCGTGTCCAGCGCCGCTTCGTCCGCGCGCGAGTACACCTCGACGGTGCGCCGCCGCGTGGCATCGGCCTCTCCGACGATCATCTGAACGGCCCGGCCACCGCGCAGCGGGAGCACCACGGGCCGGTCGACGGTCAGTTCGGCGACGGTCGGGGTGCCGACCTCGTCGCCGAACCGGATGGCCAGCTCGACCAGGGCCGCGTTCGGCACCAGGACGGCGTCCCCCAGCACGTGCCCGGCCAGCCAGGACTGCGCGCCGAGCGACCACCGCGCGGTGGTCATGAAGCCGCCCGAACCCGGGATGCCGACGATCGCGCCGATCAGCGGGTGGTCGACGGTGGCCTGGCCGAGCGAGGCCGCGTCGGTCGCGGGGGCGGTCTGCAACCAGTAGTGCTGGTGGTCGAAGGCATAGGTCGGCAGGTCGACGCGGGTGCTGTCGGCGCCAGTGGGCAGGACGCCGGTCCAGTCCACGGCCACGCCACGGACGAAGAGTTCGGCCATCGAGGTCAGCAGGCGACGGGGGCCGCCCTCGTCGCGGCGCAGCGATCCGGTCACCAGGGCGTCGGCGTGGGCCTCGTCGACGAGTTCGCTGATCGGCTGGACGAGGACGGGGTGGGCGCTGGACTCGACGAAGACCGTGTGACCCTCGCTCAGGAGCGTGGCGACCGCCGGTCCGAAGCGCACCTGACCGCGCAGGTTGCGGTACCAGTAGCCGCCGTCCAGCACCCCGGGCTCGGCGACCCACTCGCTCGTCACGGTGGAGAAGAACGGGATCTGCGGCGCCTGGCTGCGGATGTCCGCGAACGCCTCCGCCAACGTCTCCTCGATCGCCTCCACATGCCGCGTGTGGGACGCGTAGTCCACCGCGACCCGGCGCACCCGGACACCGTCCGCCGCCAGGACCTCCAGAGCCTCGTCCAGGGCCTCGGCGTCACCGGCGACCACGACGGACGCCGGACCGTTGACGGCCGCGACCTCCACGCGGTCCGCCCAGCGCTCCAGGCGCTCGACCGCGTCCGTCTCCGACAGCGCCACCGACGCCATCCCGCCCCGACCCGCCAGGCTCCCGGCGATCACCCGGCTGCGCACCGCCACGATCCGGGCGGCGTCCTCCAGCGAGAGCGCACCCGACACGCAGGCCGCCGCGATCTCGCCCTGCGAGTGACCCACCACCGCGTCCGGGACCACGCCCACCGACGCCCAGAGGGCGGCCAGACCGACCATCACGGCGAAACTCGCGGGCTGGAGTACGTCCACGCGCTCCAGCAGCTCGGCCGGGGCCTCACCGCGCAGCACGTCCTCCAACGACCAGTCCACCCACGGACCCAGCGCGACCGCGCACGCCGCCACCCGCTCCGCGAACACCGGTGAGGAGTCCAGCAGTTCACGGCCCATGCCGACCCACTGCGAACCCTGCCCCGGGAACACGAGCACGAGCTTGCCCGCAGCGGACACGCTGCCCGTCACCACGCCCGGAGCGGACTCACCCCGCGCCAGCACGGCCAACCCGGCCAGCGCCTCGTCCGTCGACCCCGCCACCACCACCGCACGCTCGTCCATCAGCGCGCGCCGGGAGACCAGCGCACCGGCCAGCGCCACCGTGCCGCCCGCCGCCGCGAGGTCCGCCAGTCGCTCGGCCTGGCCCGCCAGCGAGGCGGCGCTCTTCGCCGACACCACCAGCGGCACGACCCCGTCGGGCTCAGCCGCAGCGCCGGACTCGGCCTGCTCCTCGGGTGCCTGCTCCAGGATCAGGTGCGCGTTCGTTCCGCTGACGCCGAAGGAGGACACCCCGGCCCGGCGCGGGCGGCCGGTCTCCGGCCACTCCCGTGCCTGCGTCAGCAGCTCGACCGCGCCGACCGACCAGTCCACCTGTGCGGACGGCGCGTCCACGTGCAGCGTCGACGGCATGACGCCGTGCCGCAGCGCCTGCACCATCTTGATCACACCGGCGACACCGGCTGCGGCCTGGGTGTGGCCGATGTTCGACTTCAACGAGCCCAGCCAGAGCGGATGTTGGGCGTCACGGTCGCGGCCGTAGGTGGCCAGCAGCGCCTGCGCCTCGATCGGGTCACCCAGCACCGTCCCGGTGCCGTGCCCCTCCACCACGTCCACGTCGGCGGTGGACAGACCCGCGTTCGCCAGCGCCCTGCGGATCACCCGCTGCTGCGAGAGCCCGTTGGGCGCCGTCAGACCGTTGGACGCGCCGTCCTGGTTCACCGCCGAGCCGCGCAGGACCGCCAGCACCTGGTGCCCGTTGCGCCGCGCCTCCGACAGCCGCTCCAGCACCACGACACCGGCGCCCTCGGCCCAGCCCGTGCCGTCGGCCGCCTCCGCGTACGACTTGCACCGCCCGTCCGTAGCCAGCGCGCGCTGGCGCGAGAACTCCACGAACGTGTCCGGCGTCGCCATGACGGTCGCGCCGCCGGCCAGCGCCAGCGAGCACTCCCCGCGCCGCAGCGCCTGCGCCGCCAGGTGCATCGCCACCAGGGACGACGAGCAGGCCGTGTCGACCGTCACCGCCGGGCCCTCGAACCCGAACACGTACGACACCCGGCCCGACGCCACGCTCGACGCCGTTCCGGTGGCGACGAAGCCCTCCAGCTCCGCCGGCGCCGCACCGCCCGCGCCGTAACTCTGGCCCATGACGCCGGAGAACACCCCGACGTCGCTGCCCTTCAGCGTGCCCGGGTCGATACCGGCCCGCTCCAGCGCCTCCCACGAGGACTCCAGCAGCAGCCGCTGCTGCGGGTCCATGGCCAGTGCCTCACGCGGCGAGATCCCGAAGAACCCGGCGTCGAAGAGCCCGGCGTCGCGCAGGAATCCGCCCCGGTCCGTGGTGGAGGTGCCGGCCTTGTCCGGATCCCCCGAGAACAGCCCGTCCAAGTCCCAGCCACGGTCGGTCGGGAAGCCGGACAGGGCTTCCCTGCCCTCGGACACCAGCCGCCACAGGTCGTCCGGGCTGCCGACGCCGCCCGGCAGCCGGCACGCCATGCCGACGACCGCGATCGGCTCGTCCGGATCGCCGGGGACTGCCCGCAGGTCCGCCTCCGGGGCCTCGTCGATACCGAGGACACCGGCCCGCAGGTGGGCCGCGAGCGCCTGCGGCGTCGGGTGGTCGAAGCTGACGGTGGTGGGCAGCCGCAGCCCGGTGCTCTCCGTCAGGCGGTTGCGCAGTTCGACAACGGCGAGCGATGTGAGACCGAGGTCGCGGAAGGCCCGGTCGGCCGGGATCGCCCCGGTTCCCGGGCGGCTCAGTACGGCGGCGGCCTGGGTGCGGACGAGTTCTTCGAGCAGGGCGAGTTGGGCGCGCTCGTCCAGCTCCGACAGGCGTGCGCGCAGGGCGGCGGTGACCGCCTCGTCGGGCCGGGCCGCCGGGGGCGGCGTCGCGACGAGGGCGGCGAGCAGCGTCGGCACCGGGCTGTCCGGGGCGATCGTGCCGGTCCGCAGCGCCACCAGCGCCGGGGCTCCCGTCTCGATCAGCACGTCGAACGCGGCGAGCCCGTCCCGCAGGCGCCGTGCCTCGCCGTCGGCGGCGGAGCCGCCGTCCGACGCGTGGGGGTGACTTCCCGACCGGGAGGGGTGGCTCCACGCCAGCACCGCACCGGTGCCGCCGCGCAGCCGGCGGCCGTGCGCCAGCGCCTCGGTCAGCGCCTCGGTGACGGCCGTCTGCGGAGCGTCGGGCGATCCCAGGGTGCCGGCCGTGCCGGTGACGGCGACGAAAGCGCAGAGTTCGGCATCGGCCGTCAACTCATCGAGGATCAGGGCGAGTTCAGGATCTTCGGCGGCGTGCACGACGGCGGTCACCGGGCGGCCGAGGCCGACCAGCGCGGCCCGCAGCGCGGCCCGGTCGGCCCCTGCGGCGGCGATCCGGGTGATCTCGGCCCCGACGGGCTCGTCCGCCGGTGCGGGGCGGTCGGCCGCTGCCGGGGAGTCGACCAGCAGCAGGCGCTCCACCCGGTGCACGGTGGCCAGGTGGCGCACCAGTGCGGCGCCGGTCGCCGTGTCGGCCCCGGTGACGACCACGGTCGCGCCGAGGCCGGCCGAGCCGCCGGCGTCCGGACGCTCGGCGACCGGCACCCGGAGCAGCCTGGGGACCAGCAGTTCCCCTGCCCGTACCGCGAGTTGGGGCTCACCGGAGGCGACGGCGGCCACCAGGGTCCCAGCCTGCACACCAGCGCCGGACGACCCGTCGGGGCCGGCTTCGAGGTCGAGGTCGAGGTCAAGGACGGTCACGGTCGCAGGGTGCTGCCCGTCGGCTTGGACGGACCGCACGACGGCCCAGAGCGGGGCGCCCGCCAGTGCCGCGTCCCCGGCGGCGGCGGCCACCGCACCGCGGGTGAGGACGATCAGCCGGGTCGCGGCCGGGGCCGGGGCCGCCAGCCACTCGGCCAGCTGACGGCCGTTGGCCCGCCCGGTGGCCAGCGGGTCCGCGCCGGCGGCCACGGCCGGCGGGGCGAGGAGCGTCACGGCGGGAACCGGCTCACCGGCGGCCACGGCGGCGTCCAGGGCCGCGAGGTCGGGGTGCCGGCGGACGTCGAGGCCGGCGGCCCGCAGGCCCTCGGCCAGTACGTCGGCCAGTGCCTCGGCGGCGCCGATCACCGCCCAGTCGGTCGCGGCGGGCCCGGGGGCGGCCGAGGGCTCGGCCGGCGCCGGTACCCAGGCCGGGGCCAGCAGGGCGTCGTGGTGTCCGTCGGCGGCGTAGCGCAGTCGGGCGGGCTGGTCCGCCAGCAGGCGCCGGACGATCTTCCCGGAGGCCGTCCGGGGGATGCCGGCGACCTCGTAGACCCGCTCCGGCAGCTTGTACGCGGACAGCTGCGCGCGGCAGCGCTCGATCAACTCGGCGGTGTCGAGGCCCGCCGGGCCCGGGACGACCCAGGCGACCGGAACCTCGCCGAGCGTGTCGTGCGGCACGCCGGCCACGCCGGCGTCGGCCACGCCCTCGACCGTGCGCAGGACCGCTTCGACCTCGTCGGGGTGGATGTTCTCGCCGCCGCGGATCACCAGGTCCTTGAGACGGCCGCAGATGGTGAAGTAGCCGGCCTCGTCGCGCCGGGCCAGGTCGCCGGTGTGGAACCAGCCGTCCTGCACCGCCTCGGCCGTGGCCTGCGGGCTGTTGTGGTAGCCGACCATGACGTTCGGTCCGCTGACCCAGACCTCGCCCTCCTCGCCGGCCGCGACGTCCAGGCCGGTGCGCGGGTCGACGAGCCGCACCCCGACGCCCGGCACGGGCAGGCCGCAGGAGCCCTCGACGTGCGCGGCGTCCGGCGGGTTGATGGTGATCGCCCCGCACGTCTCGGTGCTGCCGTAGGCGTCGACCAGCGGCACCCCGAAGCTCTCCTCGAAGGAGCGACGCAGCTCGGAGCCGGTGACGGCGCCGCCGACCAGCCCGATCCGCAGGTCGGGCAGCGACAGGCCGGTCCGCCGGGCGGTGGCGACCAGGTGGTGGTAGGTGGTGGGGACGCCGGCCAGGAAGGTGGAGCGGTCCTCGCGGAGCGCGGTCAGGATGTCGTCCGCCGAACTCCCGTCCATGATGCGGGCGGTGGCGCCGGCCACCGGGACGGACAGCACGCAGGCGATGTGCGAGAGGCTGTGGAAGAGCGGCAGCGGCCACAGCACGCGGTCCTGCTCACAGAGGCCCGGCACGGGCACGTAGCAGGAGGCGACAGACCAGAGGCAGTTGCGCTGGGTGGACAGCACGCCCTTGGGCCGGCCGGTGGTGCCCGAGGTGTAGAACATCCAGGCCACCTCGTCCAGGCCGAGGTCGTCGGGGGCCTGCGTCTGCGGCTCGGTGACGGCGAGTTCGTCGAAGGAACGGGTGCCCGCCGGGAGCGGTGCCGGGCCGGCCACCAGGACGTTGGCACCGAGCGTCGGGGCAGGCAACAGGCGCAGAAACGTTTCGGCGTGACCGGCGTCGGTCAGCGCGAAGGCCGCGCCGCTGTCGGTCAGCAGGTACGCGGTCTCGGCCGGCGTGACCTGCGGGTTGATCGGCACACCGATCCCGCCGGCCCGCACGACGGCGAGGTAACCCTCCACCATGGCAACGGAGTTGCCGAGGCACAGGGCCACTCGGTCGCCGCGCCGGACGCCGAGGCCGGCCAGGTGACCGGCCAGCCTCCGCGTCCGTGCTTCGAGCTCTCCGTAGGTGACCGCGTGTCGGTCGTCCTCGAAAGCGATCTTGTCCGTGAGACGGACCGCGTTCTCCCGGAGGATGACCGGGAGCGGGGTGATCAGTTCGGGGCGCACCTTACCGCTGACTCCTTCCGGAGAGACGGGGAGTTACCAGGAAACGGGAAGCGTCTTCACGGCGAAGACGGACCCGTGGAGCCGGAGCGGGACCTCGTCCGCCGGCACGGCCAGCCGGAGGTCGGGGAACGCGTCGAGCAGCGCGCGCAGACCGACCTGCAGCTCCAGGCGGGCCAGGTTCTGGCCGATGCACTGGTGGACGCCGTAGCCGAAGGCCACGTGGCCCGCGGTGTCCCGGCTGAGGTCGAGGTCGGCCGGGCAGCCGAACTTCGCCGGGTCACGGTTGGCCGCCGGCAGCGAGACGGTCACCGTCTCGCCCTTCTTGACGGCGTGGCCGCCGAGTTCGAGGTCCTCCAGGGCGGTCCGGAAGATCTCGTACTGGTTGACGGTGACGTAGCGGAGGATCTCCTCCACCGCGTCGTCGAGCTTGGACGGGTCCGCCCGCAGGGCCGCCAGCTGCTCGGGGTGGTGCAGCAGCGCGAACACGCCGACCGCCAGCGCGCTCTCCGTGGTCTCGTAGCCGGCGAACAGCAGCAGGGCGGTGATGTTGCCCAGCTCCTCGTCGGTCAGCTCGCCGGAGGCGATCAGGCGGCTGAGGACGTCGTCCCCGGGCTCCGCCTTCTTGCGCGCGATGGTCTCCTGGATGAACGCGCCCACCTGGGCGAACGCCGCCATCGACTCCTGCGCGTCACCGAACGGGTTGTTCATCACCACGGGCGCCTCGGCGAACCGGTCCCGCTCGCTGTAGGGCAGGCCGATCAGGTCGGACAGCACCCGCAGGACCAGCGGGTTGGCGTAGGTCTCCACCAGGTCGGCCGAGTCGCCGTGTTCGCGCATGGCCTTGATCTGCTCGGCGGCCACGGCCTCGACCTGCGGCGTCAGCTGGCTGATCCGGCGGGCGGTGAACTCACGCGTCAGCAGCCGCCGGAACCGGGTCTGCTCCGGCGGGTCCATGTGGATGAACATCCCCGGCATGGCCGGGAACTGCGGCACCGGGCCACCGTACTTGGTGACCGGGAAGTGCCCGATCTCCAGGTTGTGGCTGAACTTCGGGTCGCTCAGGACCTGTCGGGCGAGCTCGTGGCTGGTGGCGATCCACCCGACGTGCCCGTCGGGGTAGACCATCCGGGCCAGCGGGCGCTCCTTCCGCAGCTCGTCGAAAATCGCCGGCGGGTCGAACTTGTCAGTCCGCGCCCAGGCTTCCTCGTAAGAGATCGCCTCGCTCATGAACGCACCTTCTCCGTTTCGGGTCGAAAATATCCCTGCATACGAAAACGGCGGCCCCGCCGGTACGGTGCGAAGCCGCATTCCCGAGTGTTTCGCCGAGCCCGCGCAGGTGTACGCACGGAAAAAGGGGGTATTCGAAGTCGATCGGGCAGCACAGATCGATCAGCCGCGAAGTGTCGTCTCCGCAGCGAGATCTGACCTTCCCGCACCTTCGATGATCCGCCGCGGGCGCCGGGCGACCGTCGGCCACAGCCCGCCGCGAGCGCTGTCCGCCCGCGAGGTGCCCGCCGGCCGGAACAGCGGCCGTGACGTCAGAGAGCGAGCTTCTTGAGCGTCTCGTGGGCGGTCGCCAGGGACTGCTCACCCAGCGGCTTGAGGGCCGCCATGGCCGGCACGATCGCCGAGAGGGTCAGCTCGGCGTGGACGAACTTCAGGTTGTCCGCGAGCCCGATCGAGCTCAACACAGCCCGCAGGTACGGCTCCTGGTGGTCCCAGCCCTCGCGCGGGGTCCCCGGTGCGTACGAACCGCCGCGGGCGGTGGCCACGATGACCGTCTTGCCACTGAGCAGGCCCGAGTCGGCGCCCGGGGCCACCATGTGGGCGGGGCTGACCAGCAGGTCGATCCAGGACTTGATCGTCGACGGGATGGCGTAGTTGTACATCGGCACGCCCAGCAGCACCGTGGTCGCCTCGCGGACCTCGGCCACCACCGCCTCGGTGAGCGCCTTCTCCTCCGGCGACAGCCCGTGGTCACGGCTGGGGTCCAGGAGGGATTCGCGCACCGCGTTGGTGATGTGCGGGATCGGCTCGGCGCCGAGGTCGCGGTAGGTGTAGCCGCCGTCGGGGTGGTTCCGGCGCCACTCGGTGGCGAAATAGGACGACAACTCCCTCGTCACGGAGCCGGTGGTGCGGATGCTCGAATCAATGTGGAGAAGAGAAGACACCAATGGCCCCTAGATTGTCCTGATCGATTCACCGGAACGGCTTTTCCAACTCTCTTGGAGTCTAAGGAGAAACGCCCCGGACGGGCATCCCTCAGTCTGGTAGCGCCGGTGGCCACCGGCCCTGTGAGGAGCGGCGCAGCCCGCCCGCGCGCCGGTCCCGACGGTCCGGCCGGCGCCCGCGGAGCCCCGTTGGAGGGGCCGATTCCGCGGTCGGCCGTGGACCTCGCGCACCGGCGCGCGGGCCTCACACCGCCAGCCGTCCCACCGGAGCCTCGGTCACGAACGCGGACTCGGCGCCCAGCCCGGTCGTCCGCTCCTCCACGAGTCGGTTCCAGGTGCCGGCCAGCTCCACCCGGGACGCGACGTCGAGCTTGCGGAAGATCTTCTTGAGGTGGAAGGCCACCGTGTGGGGCGACATGAAGAGCTGCCGCCCGACCCGCCCGTTGGTGAGCCCCTGGCTCACCAGCTCGGCCACCGCGTACTCGGTGTCGGTCAACTGACTGACCTTCATCCTGCTCCGGCTCGGGCGCCGCGAGAACTGCCCGCTGTTCACCTCCAGTTCCCGGAGCTTGCTGCGCACCCGCAGGACGTCCCGGGAGGCGCCGACCGCGAGGTAGCCGTCCGCCGCCCGTTTGAGCAGCTCGACGGCCTGTTCCTGCTCCGAGCGGCGGGCGAACCGCACCGCACTCGCGTCCTCCAGCGCGGAGGCCTGCGCCCACTGGTCCAGATGCAGACCGGATGCCTTCTCCAGGGCGGACGCGTTGCGCTCGAACAGGCCGATGGCGTGCGCCGACGCCGCCTGGACGGTACGGAAGCTGGGGTTGCGCACCGCGAGTTCGCTGACCTCGGTGACCGTCCGCACCGCGATCTCGTCGTCCTCCAACCGCTGCGCGGCCCGGACCAACCAGGCGGCCGCCGCCGGCTGCGAGACCAGCAGCTCCCGCAGCAGCGCGCCGTCGTGCACCAGGCCCTTCAGGAGGTGGGCGATGCTCTCCGTCCCGTCCCGGGCCTCCAGGACCTGCGCGACGGCCCAGGCACACTGCCCGGCCATCAGGTTCGCGTGCCCGAGCAGGGCGTGGTCCCGCAGCCGGTTCGCGTAGTGGAGGGCCGTGGTGAGATCAAGCCGCCGGGTCATGGCGACGGCCATGACGAGGAACCCGCTGGGGGTCAGCGCACGGTTGCCGGCCTGTTGTGCGAGACGAAGACCGGCCTCCGCCGACGCGAGCGCCCCGTCGAGGTCCCCCTTGGCCAGGCCGATCTCCGCCTCGCACAACAGATAGGCGGCGCGCTTCTCCACCTGGTTCGACCCGTGCGTGGACGACGTGTCGTCGGCGAGCAGGTCGGTGGCCGACTCCAGGCCGCGGACCCGTGTCAGCAGCGTCGCGTGCCAGATTCTGGCCTTCAGCGTGCATTCGCCCGGGGCTCCGGCGCGCGCCCGCACCGTGGCGGCGGCGGCCAGGTCCATGCTCCGGCCGAGCCGGCCGTCGCACCACGACTGCGCGGAACGCGCTGCCAATCGGGTTACTTCGTCGGATACTTGCAGGGAGGGTCCGGGTGTCGTGGCAGTCCGAAATAACACTGTATTCTCCAACTCGGAATCGATGACGCCCTGCGAAGCCCTGCTGGTCGGCGGGCCTCGCTCAGGTGCCACGCGATTCGACATAGGTATGGGGGCCTGCCACACGATCGTGCCGAGTGTGCCTGGATCGATCGCGGGGCAGGCGGGGGCCTGGCGGTCGGTGGCGGACGGTGGAATCCCCCGTGATCCGGGGACGGGGGGAGGCGGCCGGGGCCGGGGGCGCAAGCGGGGCGGACCGGCCTGCGAAAGCCGACATCTCGGGACATCGTCCGGCATTCCCCTTGCGGGGAACCGGCGTTCGGCACCAGGAAGGCATGCCGGTGCCACCGGGGGCAGTGCCGCGCGATCGGCCGGTTCGAGCTGCGGCGCCGACCGCCGCACACGCGGTGGCAGCCATCCGGCGCGCGGGGAGAATCCGGGCCGGTCACGATGCGACAGGAGCGATCACGACGCCGGGAGGGCCCTGGACGGCCGCCCGGCCGGCGGACCGAGTCCGCAAAGGGCGGCGAGGCGACCGCACTGTCGCCGGGCACCCGTACTCAGTCGGGCAGCGAGCACCTTCCGATCGTTGAGAGGGTTTCCCTGGAAGCACGGTGAAGCACCGCCGCGCAACCGGGGCTGCGACCCCGGTCAACGGGACGCACGTCGGCAGCACCTCACCGGCGGTCTCACACAGCATGCCCAGAACACCCAGGTGTTGGAAAGGTCTGGACACATCGTGGGACGGATCGTCTCGCCGCAGGACCTGTTCAGGTATGTCGTCGCCCAACGCGACCCGTGACCCGACTCGCACGACAATCCCACCCCCTCGGTCGGCCGCCTCACCCCGCTCCGCGACACCCCGGGGCGAACCCGCCCACACCCGTGGTGCGAACCGGCCCTCACCAGGCCCCCGCCGGGGAGGACGGGCCGGGGTATGCCCCTGGCCTGTCCATCCACTCAGACTGTACGTCATTTCGACCACGATCGGGTGGCGATCGTGATCAATCCTGCGAACAGCGTGACGGCGCTAACTCCCTGTTCCACGAGGTGCGCTAAGACGTCGGCAGGCGGTCGGGCAGCTCCGCGAGCGTTCCCCCGCTACCCGCTCCGCCGCCCGGCCGCCCCGACACGGCCTGAGATCAGCTCAGCCTTCCAGCTCACCCCGCAGCCGGCGCGCGGCGCCGACCAGGCTCTCCAACGACGCGCGGGTCTCGGTCCAGCCGCGGGTCTTGAGGCCGCAGTCGGGGTTCACCCAGAGCCGCTCGGCCGGGATCGCGGCGAGGCCGGCGCGCAGCAGTTCGACGGCCTCCTCGGTGCTCGGGACGCGCGGGGAGTGGATGTCCCAGACGCCCGGGCCGACCTCGCGCGGGTAGCCGGCCCCGGCCAGCTCGTGGGCGACCTCCATGTGCGAGCGGGCCGCCTCCAGCGAGATCACGTCGGCGTCCAGCTCGTCGATCGCGGTCATGATCGCGCCGAACTCGGCGTAGCACATGTGGGTGTGGATCTGGGTGTCGGCGCGGACGGCGGAGGTGGCCAGCCGGAAGCCCTCGGTGGCCCAGTCCAGGTAGCCGGGCCGGGCGGCGGCGCGCAGCGGCAGGGTTTCGCGCAGCGCGGGTTCGTCGACCTGGATGACGGCGGCACCCGCGGCCTCGAGGTCGGTGACCTCGTCGCGCAGGGCGAGGGCGACCTGGCGGGCGGTCACGGCGAGCGGCTGGTCGTCGCGGACGAAGGACCAGGCGAGCATGGTGACCGGGCCGGTGAGCATGCCCTTGACCGGACGATCCGTCAGGTCCTGCGCGTAGCGGTACCAGTCGGTGGTCATCGGGTGCGGGCGGGAGATGTCGCCGGCCAGCACGGGCGGGCGCACGTAGCGGGTGCCGTAGGACTGCACCCAGCCGTGCCGGGTGGCGAGGTAGCCGGTCAGCTGCTCGGCGAAGTACTGGACCATGTCGTTGCGCTCGGGCTCACCGTGCACCAGGACGTCCAGGCCCGCCTTCTCCTGATAGGTGATCACCTCGCGGACCTCGGCCTCGATGCGCTCGCGGTAGGCGGCGGTGTCGATCCGCCCGGCGGTGAGGTCGGCGCGCGCGACGCGCAGTTCGGCGGTCTGCGGGAAGGAGCCGATGGTCGTGGTCGGCAGCAACGGCAGGCGCAGCCGCGCGCGCTGGGCGGCGGCCCGTTCGGGGTAGGGCTGAGCACGGCGGGCGTCCTCGGCGGTCGTGCCGGCGAGCCGGGCGCGCACGGCCGGGTCCCGGGTGATCGGCGAGGTGGCCCGGGAGGCGAGGTCGGCCCGGTTGGCGGCGAGGTCGGCGGCGATCGCGCCGGTGCCCTCGCGCAGCGCGCGGGCGAGGAGCGCGCTCTCGGCGGTCTTCTGGCGGGCGAAGGCGAGCCAACGGGCGATCTGCGGATCGAGGTCGCGCTCGGCGGCGGCGTCGAGTGGAACGTGCAGCAGCGAGCAGGACGGCGCGACGTCGACGCGGCCGGCCAGGCCGAAGAGGGTCGCCAGGATGGCCAGCGACTTCTCCAGATCGTTGATCCAGATGTTGCGACCGTCGATCACGCCGGCGATCAGGCGCTTGCCCGGCAGACCGCCGACGGCCGCGAGGTCGTCGAGGTTGGCGGCGGCGGGACCGGTGAAGTCCAGTGCGAGCCCGTCGATCGGGGCCTTGGCGAGCACCGGCAGCGCCTCGCCGAGGCGGTCGAAGTAGCTGGCGACGAGCAGCTTGGGACGGTCGCTCAGCGCGCCGAGTTCGCGGTAGGCGCGCGCGACGGCGTTGAGCTCGGCGGGCGTGCGGTCCTGGACGAGCGCGGGTTCGTCCAGCTGCACCCACTCGGCCCCGGCGGCGCGCAGGTCGGCGAGGAGTTCGGCGTAGACCGGGATCAGCCGGTCCAGCAGGGTGATCGGCTGGAAGTCGTCGGCCACCCCCGGCGCGGGCTTGGCCAGCAGCAGATAGGTGACCGGGCCGAGCAGGACCGGGCGCGCGCTGTGGCCCAGGGCCAGGGCCTCGCGCAGTTCGCCGACCTGCTTGGCCGGGTTCGCGGTGAAGGTGGTGCCCGGGCCCAGCTCGGGCACCAGGTAGTGGTAGTTGGTGTCGAACCACTTGGTCATCTCCAGCGGCGCGACCAGCTGGGTGCCGCGCGCCATGGCGAAGTAGCGGTCCAGCGGGTCGGCGTGGACCGCCGCGCGGTGGCGGGCGGGGATCGCGCCGACCGCGACGGTGGTGTCCAGCACATGGTCGTAGAGCGAGAAGTCGCCGGTGGGCACCTCCTGGATGCCGGCCTCGACGAGCCGGGCCCAGTTCTCCCGGCGCAGTTCGGCGGCGGTCGCCTGCAGGGCCTGCGCGGTGACGCCGCCCTTCCAGTAACCCTCGACGGCCTTCTTGAGTTCACGGTTGCGGCCCTGGCGGGGGTAACCGTGCACGGTGGCCCGGGTCGCCGCGGCTACGGACTTCGCTGTCAAAGGACTCTCCTTCGCGAGACGTGCTCCTGCTCCCGGTGACGGGACGACAGCGCGAAGGGATGACGAACCGGGCGGTCGGCCGCATACGTACCCACCGCATGCCGGACTCCGCCTGATCTGTACGCCGACCCGCCCTCGAGGTCACCGGAAGAAATCCGCACACGGGTGTCCCGGGTGCGGGCAACGGGCAGGTCTTCGGACTCGCGGGCACGGCCACCCTGTGAAAGGGCGGACACCTACTGGCCGTCGCTTCCCAGACCCCTCCGGGGCCCAGTGCATGTGACGGCGGTCGTTCCCACTCACCGCTGCGGGGCAGTCCCGGATTCCCACCGGGTTCCCTCTTACGACGCACCTGCCCGAACGGGCGGGGCGAACCAGCTGCCCGGCCAGCCTAGGCGCAATCCGGCGCGCTGAGAACAGCAATCCGCCAGGACGTCCGCATTCTGAGACACCGTCAGGACCGGACCACCCGGGCCGACACCCCGGGCGCCGTCCTCCGACGTCAGCTGCTTGACGCCAGTTCCCGCTCCGCGAACGCGCGGAAGCTGCGCGGCGGGCGGCCGGTGAGGCGCCGGACGGTGTCGGTGGTGCGATCCTCGGCCACGCCGACGGCGTCTTCACCGCGCACGCGCTCCTCGCCGCGACCCGCGCCGACCTCGTCGAACACCTCGTCGGCTCACGGCAGATGACTCGCGAGCAGGCGCGGGCACAGCTGGCGGCCTTCACCGCCAAGGTCCTGAGCCCTGAACCCGAGCGGGCTTGACCACACCCCCGAGGCGGTGGCTAGTATCCGGGGAACGTACTTCCCAAAGGGAAGCATGCTGCTGAGGAGCGTTCTGTGACCACCCGTTGCCTGACCGGGCAGCATGCCCACCACGACGTCTACGCGGCCCAATGCCCGTGCCGCGCGATGCTGGACCTGCTGGCGAACAAGTGGGCGGCCCTGGCCATCGGAGCCCTCGAAGACGGCCCCCGGCGTTTCGGCGCCCTGCAGCGCACCCTCCAGGGCGTCAGCCCCAAGGTCCTCACCCAGACCCTGCGCCGCCTGGAGGACGCCGGCCTCGTCGACCGCACCATCTACCCCGAGGTTCCACTGCACGTGGAATACGACCTGACCCCGCTCGGCCACAGCGCGGCCGTGCCGCTGCGCATGCTGCGCAGCTGGGTCGAGGACAACATCGACGGCATCACCAGCGTGCCCGGCCACCAGGAGTCCGCGGCACCGGTGGCGTAGACGCGGCCCCCAGGATCGCAGCCGTGCTCCAGGCCACGCGGTCTCAGCCGGTGACGCGCAGGACGAGCTTGCCGCGGGTGCGCAGGCTCTCGCCGCGGGCGTGGGCCTCGGCGGCCCGCTCCAGCGGGAAGACCTCCTCGACCTCCACGCTCACCTCACCGGCGTCGATGAGGTCGGCGATCCGGCGCAGCGCGGGGCCGTCCGGCTCCACCAGGAACGGGGTGACCCGCACACCGCGCGCTGCTGCGGCCTCGGCCAGCTCCGTGGAGACGCCGGCCGGGACGGCGACGAGCAGGCCGTCCGGGCGCAGGGTCTCCAGCGAGCGCGTCCCGGTCCGGTCGGGGTCGTCGCCGACCAGGTCGATGACGACGTCGACGTCCCGTACGACGTCCTCGAAGCGGACGGCGTGGTAGTCGATGACCTCGTCGGCGCCCAGTTCCTTGAGCCAGGCGTGGCGGCCCCCGCTCGCGGTGGCGATGACGTGGGCACCCAGGTGCTTGGCGAACTGCACCGCGAGGTGGCCGACGCCCCCGGCGGCGGCCGTGATCAGCACCCGCTGTCCGGCGCGTACGTCGGCGGTGTCCACCACGGCCTGCCAGGCCGTCAGCGCGGCCAGCGGCACGGCGGCGGCCACCTCGTGGCCGACGGTGGCGGGCTTGCGGGCGAACTGGCGGGCGGGCGCGGTCACATACTCGGCGTAGCCACCGGCCGCCCGCGGGAACCACGGCATGCCGTAGACCTCGTCGCCGGCCTTGAGCGTCGTCACGCCGAAGCCGACCGCCTCCACCACACCGGAGACGTCCCACCCCAGCACGAAGGGCGGCTCACCGAGGATCCCCGCCATGCCGGTGCCCCCACGGGTCTTCCAGTCCACCGGGTTGATCCCGGCGGCGTGCACCCGCACCAGGACCTCGGTCGGCAGCGGCTCCGGACGGGCCACCTCCTCCACCCGCAGAACGTCCGGGCCACCGAAGGTGTGCTGCACCACCGCGCGCATCGAGGACATCAGAGCCAACTCCTTGGAATATATCTACCGAAAGGCCGTATATCGGTCGCTCGGTCCAACGGGGTTGACCGTAGCCCGGCGGTGGTGGTTACCGACAAGGCCACCTACTTCCCATCGGGAAGTACCAGGACACCGCCACACACCCCGAACTCGACTCCTCAGAGCATGGTGGAGGCAGCCGCTTGCCGCAGGGCGGCGGCCGCGCCGTGGATGATCGGGTCGCCGTGCCCGAAGAGCGCCGTTTCGACCTCCAACTCAGCAAGCCGGTGCAGCGACTTGACAGCCCGGCCACGGTCGGTGTTGAAGACACCCATCATCGTCCGGCCGACGTTGGCGACAGCGTCTCCGGTGAACAGCACCTTCGGCCCGGGCAGGTGGAGCGCGATCGACCCATCCGTGTGCCCGGGCGCGGCAACGACCACGGCCCCACCACCGAACTCCAGCACATCGCCGTCCCCCACCTCCCGGTCCACCCGGCAGGGCGGAGCCGCCGGAAGCGGCGGAATCCCCGCCCTGATCGCCACCTCGAACTCCTCCAGCACCGGCGGCGCCCCGGCCACCTCCCCCCGGATCACCGGAGCATCGAGCACATGCGCCACCACCTCCGCCCCGTGCCGGGCGGCGAGTTCAGCGGCGGAGCCGGTGTGGTCCTCATGCCAGTGCGTCAGCACGATCCGCCGCAGTTCGCCGTCCAACGCCTCCTCGATCTCCGCTGCGCAGTCCACCGTACCGGCGTCGATCAGGGTCAACTCGCGGCCGTCCCGCCACAAGTAGGCCGAGCCCACGAGGAAGCGGAGCATACGCAGTCCTGGCGCTATCTCGATCACGTCCATGCCCTCAGCATGCGTGACCGGGTCCGCCGACGCGCCTTAGTTCGCCGACGGCGCATCAGGCATGTGGAAGCGCTCTGCACCCCCCCGCACTGACCGACTCCCCCGCCCCCCTCACTGGGCGAGGTAGCCCCCGTCCACCGGCAGCACCGCGCCCGTGATGAACGAGGCCTCGGGCGAGGCCAGGAAGACCACCGCCGCCGCGACCTCCGGCGGTTCACCGAGCCGGCCCATCGGGTGCATCTTCTCAATCGCCTCCAAGTACGCGGCGCCGCCCGGCTCCTGGGGCAGGCGGGCGACCCGCTCGGTGCGGATGGTGCCGGGCGCCACCGCGTTGACCCGGATACCGCGGTCGGCCCACTCGACGGCCAGGTGCTTGGTCAGCCCGGAGGCGACGAACTTGGCGGGCCCGTACACCGCCTGACCACGCTGCCCGGCCTCTCCGGAGACCGACGAGACGCAGACGATCGCGCCCCCTCCGCCCTGCGCCACCATCGCCTCGATCGCGTACTTGCAGGTGAGGAACATGCCCCGGCCGTCCACCGCCATCACCCGGTCGAAGTCCTCACCGTCCGCCTCGGTGATCTCCATCAACGGGAGCACGCCCGCGTTGGCCACCGCGACGTCCAGCCGCCCGTACCGCTCGACTGCCGCCCCGACCATGCGCCGGACGTCGGCCGCCTCGGAGACGTCGCCGACCACCGTGGTGATCCCCGGCAGTTGTCCGGCCAGGCGGTCGAGGCCCGCGCCGTCGAGATCGGTGGCGACGAGCCGTGCGCCCTCGGCGACGAAGCGCACGGCCACGGCCCGCCCGATCCCACTGGCGGCGCCGGTCACCAGGCATACCTGGTCGCGAATGGTCATGGCGGGATGGTTGCCACCGTTCGACCGGAACGAAACCACCCCCCATTGCACCACCCGGCGGGCAAGCCCCCCCCGACGATGACGTGCACATTCAGGAAACTCGCCAGTATCCGATTCCAATAACAATTCAATCCGGGGCCTTCTCCACGCCCCCGGGAGGTCTCTAGGCTGCGCCCGTGTCCATCCTTCAGAGATTTCGAAGCTCCGGCCCGCACCTGGCCCCCGAACTCGACGACCGTGACCTCGGTCGGGTCTGCAAGCAGCTGGACACGCCCCCCATGCCGGGGCTCACCGACATTCAGCTCGACCAGATCGAGCGGCTGATCCGGAATGCGGGAACGGATTGGGACCGGCGTTCGCATCGTTTCTCGGTCATCGCCGAGTCCGTGGCCGAGTCCAGTCTCGCCCGCTCCTGGCTTCGGCGGCGGCCGAACAGTGCCGACGCGCTGATCCTCCAGGCGTGGGCCGCTCTGGCGTACGGCCGCAGGGCGGGTGTCATGGACGACGCGCGCGCCGCGGCGGAGGGGTGCTACCGGGCCGCCGACATCCAGCCGAACGATCCGACGCCCTGGCTGGTGCTGATCGGGATCCTGCGGCTGGTGCGCTGCGACCAGAAGGACATGGCCGAGGCCTGGAACGAGCTGACGGCCCGCGACGCCTGGAACCGCGAGGCGCACCTCCAGATGCTGGGCTACCTGTCGCCGGAGGAGTGCGGCTCCCACGGCCAGGTGCTCGACTTCGTCGACAACGTCCGCTACCGGATACCGGCGGGCGCGCCGGCCGCCGGCCTGGAACTGACGGCCGTCGTCGACCAGCACCACCGGACGGTCGCCCGCGGCGGCGTCGACGCGCTGATGGCCAGGAAGCAGTGGACGCAGGCCCGCGCCCAGTCCGCGCTGGACCGGGCGTTGGCCGACTGGACCAAGCCCGGCCACCTCCAGCACGCGGCGGCCCTGGCCGACCTCAACCTGCTGGCCTACGCGCTCGTCCAGGCCAAGCGGCTCCCCGAGGCCGAGGTGGTCTTCCAGCTGATCGGCCGCACGGTCACCCCCTGGCCGTGGCGCCTGGAGGGCGACCCCGTTCGTCAGTTCGCCTACTGGCAGGCACAGGCACTGCGCTGACCGCGCCGGCAGCGGCCCGGGCGGCCAGTCGCTCACGCAGGCGGGCGTGGCGGAACTGGTACACCGTGCCGACCTGGCGCAGCACGCCGAGGTGGTGGGCGTCGTGCAGAAACCGCGTGAGCCGCCAGGGCAGGCGGCCGGTGAGGGCCAGCCAGAGGCGGGTCTGCTGGTAGGAGGCCCAGGCGGTGACGAGCAGGGCCCCGGGCGCGATCAGCACCCCGACCAGCAGGCCGGCCAGCAGCACCGCCGTCCGGCCGTCTGACTCCTGCCCCGGGCCCGCCCCTCGCAGGAAGACGCAGCTGAGGATCACCATGCCCAGCGCGGACACCGACAGCCCGACGCCGAACGCCACCCCGGCCGCCTTCCGACGGGCCAGCGACAGCGACTGACGCACGGTGAGCGGGGCGTCCCAGCTCCTGGGCGACTCGTCCGCGAGGTGCACCAGGAACCCCACGCCCGCCGAGCAGCCGATCCCGACGACGACGAGTGCCAGCGAGGCGAACGACTCGTCCAGGGCGTGGAACCGCAAGCCGATCACCGTCACGCACAGCCCACCGATCACGGCGAAGGCGACGGTGACCGCGGAGCGGCTGAGCGGTTTCGTGAGCAGCACCCGCGCCCTGCCGTGGCCCCTGCCGCTGCCCTTGCCGTCGGCCGCCAGCAGCCCCTCACGCACCCGTTCGCCGAGGGACGCCGAGGGCACCAGCGCACCGAATCCGCATCCCATGGCCGCACTGAACAACAGCGCGTCGAAGCCCAGCGCGAAAGCCACGGTGAGACACATGGCGCCCGCGCTGAGCACGCCGACCACCGCCGCCCTCCTCCGCCGGGACACCGACCGGTGCAGCTCCCACCAGGCCCAGTCCTCCGTCTTGTGGCGCGTCAACTCCCCCGCCAGGTAACCCAACCAGCGCTCCGCCCGGGCGCCGTTCCACGCCCCGGCCGCCTGCCGGCTCCCGACCGGCGCCGGCGGGCGCTTGAACACGCCGGGGACCAGCGCGTCGAGCAGGTGGTTCTCCAGCGACGGCGCATCCACGAAGTCCAGCAGCGGGGACGGATCGGCCGGATCGCGGTAGAGCTCGCGCACCACCCCCAACAGCAGCGGCTGCGCCAGGGTGACGGCGAGCGGGCCGTCCGGGGCCTCGGTGATCGCGGCGACGACGGGCTGCCACCGCGCGCTCAGATGCGGCGGGACGAAGACGCGCAGGTGTTCGACGACGTCCTGCTGGGTGAGGCGCCGGGCGCGCAGCAGCGCGGCCGCGCGCAGGATCCCGGCCTGGCCGGCCGTCAAGTCGTACTCCGCGGCCCGGGAGGTCACGATGAGCGGCACCGGCCAGTCCAGGACCTCGTTCAGCCGCGCCACCGCCGCGCCGCGCAGACCCGCCTCCATCTCGTCCAGGCCGTCCAGCACCGGAAGGATCAACCCCGCCTCGACCAGCCGGGTCATCACCGCAGGGCCGCCGGACTCCGCGCGCAGGAGGTGCGGGTACTCCTGGCTCAGGCGGGCCGCCAGCCAGGTGTCGAGGTGGTCCGCCTCCGGGTTCCAGGAGGCGAGCGGGAGCAGGACCGGCACCGGATCCTTGGCCTGGCGCCGCTTCAGGAGCTCCCGCAGGAGCAGCACCACGAGCGTGGACTTGCCCGACCCGGCCTCGCCGAGCACCATCAGCCGGCCCGCCGGGAGGGCGCGGAAGGCCTCGACGAACGCCCCCAGATCACCCACCGCGGCATCGCGGCCGAGACTGCCGGTGAGCCGGGCGTGGTCGGCGTACCCGCTGTGGTCGGTGGTCCAGCGGGTCGGGATGGGCACGGGATCGAACAGGCGGCGGACGACGACCTCGGCGTCCCACTGCGCGCCGACCAGCTTGGCCAGCGCCAGAGCCGCCCGCTCCTCGCGGGTGGCCTCGGGCGGGAGCTGCGTCGGTGCGTAGGTGATCCCGCCCGAGACGCTGCCGGCCATCACGATGAACTCGGCGCGGCCACCCTGGTAGCTGTTGTGCACGCCGCCACGCGCGGCTGTCTGTTCGTCCATGGTCCGACGATTCTGCCAGCGCCTAAGCTGTCCCCGATGAGACGCCGCCGCCCCCCGCTCCCCACTGCCCCGCTGCCGCAACGCGGCGGGATCGACCCGGTCCGACTGCGACTGCCCGGCGAGGGACCGTGGCCGACGGTGCGCGCCTACCTGCTGGACCACTTCCCCGAACGGCTGGGCGACCGGGTGGAGGCGATGCTGCGCGAGGGCCTCTTCGTCGGGGTGGACGGGCCCCTGGCGCCGGACACGCCGTTCCTGCCCGACAGCTACCTGTGGTTCCACCGGGACCTGCCGGACGAGGTGCCCGTGCCGTTCGGCATCGACGTGCTCTACCGCGACGAGCGGCTGCTCGTGGTGGACAAGCCGCACTTCCTGGCCACCATGCCGCGCGGCGGGCACGTGGCCGAGACCGCGCTGGCCCGGCTGCGCCGCGACCTGGACCTGCCCGCGCTCAGCCCCGCCCACCGGCTGGACCGGCTGACGGCGGGCGTGGTGATGTTCGTCGTCGCCCCCGAGCACCGGGGCGCCTACCAGACGCTCTTCCGGGACCATCTGGTGCGCAAGGAGTACGAGGCGGTCGCGCGCTACGACCCCGAGCTCGTCCTGCCGCGCACCGTCCGCAGCCGGATCCTCAAGGAGCGCGGCGTGATCGCCGCCCAGGAGGTGGCGGGCGAGCCGAACAGCGAGAGCCGGATCGAGCTGATCGAACACCGCGGCACGCTGGGCCGCTACCGGCTGCTGCCGATGACCGGGCGCACGCACCAGTTGCGGCTGCACATGAGCAGCCTGGGCCTGCCGCTGCTCGGCGATCCGGTCTACCCCGTCCTGCTGGCGGGCAGCGCGCCGGACGACTTCGACAACCCGTTGCAACTGCTGGCCAGGCGCCTGGAGTTCACCGACCCGGTCACCGGCGAGGAGCGCTGCTTCACCAGCGGTCGCACCCTGCGGGCCTGGACCTGAACCCTCCGGCGGGCGGGAGCCGGCCGCACGGCCCGACGGCTGCCGTGCTGAGTCCCTCCACCCCGTCTCCACACGGTATTTGACGTTCCCTTAGGCACGTAATGGCCTCTGGTCGAGGCCCTCTGTGTACCGCTGTTCCGATATCCAGGAGATTCCTGAAACTTTTCCGATATTTCCTGCGACGAAATCACTGTTACACAGTCGACCGGTCACTGTTACACAACAGACGCCTCAGAGCCTGGGCGCATTCCTACGGTTTCCTCACTGCCCCGCGTTCCCCGAAGCGCAGGCCGCCCGCCGGCCTGCGGTGATTCGACGTGCCGGCAGCGCTGTGGCACCGATTCCCTAGGAGTACCTGGAACATGAGTCTGCGTCTGAGGACGATCACCCGCGAGGAGCATCTGTCCTTCATCAGGAGCCTGCCGTCCGCGAGTCACATGCAGGTGCCCTCGTGGGGCGAGGTGAAGGGCGAGTGGCGCAGCGAGTCGGTCGGCTGGGTGGACGCGTCGGGTGCGGTGGTGGGTGCGGGGCTGGTGCTGTACCGGCAGTTGCCGAAGGTGAAGCGGTACCTGGCGTACCTGCCGGAGGGCCCGGTGATCGACTGGTTCGACCCGGATCTGGACCGCTGGCTCCTGCCCCTGCTGGCGCACCTGAAGTCGCAGGGCGCGTTCTCGGTGAAGATCGGGCCGCCGGTGGTGGTGCGCCGCTGGGAGGCCTCCACCATCAAGGAGGCCGTGGCGGGCAAGGAGGCCAAGCGGCTGCGGGACGTCGAGCCGGACTGGTACGAGCCGCGGGCCTTCGAGGTGGCCGACCGGCTGCGCAGGTCCGGCTGGCTACAGAACGAGGACGGCGGCGCCGGCTTCGGCGACGTCCAGCCGCGCTACGTCTTCCAGGTCCCGCTGGCCGACCGCACGCCGGACGATCTGCTCCGCGGCTTCAACCAGCAGTGGCGGCGCAACATCAAGAAGGCCGACAAGAGCGGCGTCGAGGTGGTCCGGGGCCAGTACCAGGACCTCCGGATCTTCCACCGGCTCTACCTGGTGACCGCCGAGCGCGACCGCTTCACCCCGCGCCCGCTGGCCTACTTCCAGCGGATGTGGACCGCGCTGACGGCCGAGGACCCCGACCGGATGCGGCTCTACATCGCCCACCAGGACGGCGAACCACTGGCCGCCACCACCATGCTGACGGTCGGCGAGCACGTCTGGTACTCCTACGGCGCCTCCGCCGACCACAAGCGCGAGGTCAAGCCCTCCAACGCCATCCAGTGGCGGATGATGCGCGACGCCCACGCGCTCGGCGCCACCAGTTACGACCTGCGCGGCATCAGCGACACCCTCGACCCGAGCCACCCGCTGTTCGGTCTGATCCAGTTCAAGCTCGGCACCGGCGGCCAGGCCGCCGAGTACCTCGGCGAATGGGACTTTCCGCTCAACAAGCTCCTGCACAGGGTCCTGGACCTCTACCTGTCCCGACGCTGAGCACCCCCGGCTCTTCGCAACCCCTCACCCTCCCTCAGGAGCAACGCACCATGGCCCTGTCTCTCTACGTGGACACCGAACGCTGGCGCGCGCACCAGCAGACCGTGCTGGCCGAGTTCCCCGGCCTGGTCCCGGTCGCCAAGGGCAACGGCTACGGCGTCGGCAACCGTCGGCTGGCCCTGGAGTCGGCCAGGCTGGGCAGCACGATGATCGCGTTCGGCACCTCGTACGAGGCCGCGGAGGCACTGGCCGCCGAGGAGTACGCCAGCGCGCCTGCCGACCGCTACGAGGGCGATCTCCTGGTCCTCGCCCCCCTGCGGCCGCACGAGCCGAACTCGCCGCTGCCGACCCGGGTGATCCGGACGATCACCGACGTCACCGCGCTCCGGGCGCTGCCCGACGGCTCACGGGTGGTGGTGGAGTGCATGACCAGCATGCGCCGCCACGGGATCGCCCCCGGTGACCTGGTGCAGCTGGCCGAGGCCGTTGACGACGTCACCTTCGAGGGCTTCGCGCTGCACCTGCCGCTGGACCGGCCGGACGGCTCCGACCCGGTGGGGGAGGTCGTGGCCTGGATCGCGACGATAGCGGCGGCGGGCCTGCCGACCGACACCGTCTTCCTGAGCCACCTGGGCTCCCCCGAAATCGCCCGTCTCGCGGAGCTCTTCCCCACGACGGAGTTCCGCGCCCGGATCGGGACCCGGCTCTGGCTCGGCCAGGCCCGCGCGCTGGCCGCCCGGGCGACCGTGCTGGACGTGACGCCCGTCGCCAGAGGGGAGCGCTACGGCTACCGCCAGCACCGGGCGCCCTCCGACGGCCACCTGCTGGTGGTCTCCGGCGGCACCGCGCACGGCGTCGGCCTGGACGGCCCGAAGTACCACCACGGGCTGATCCCGCGCGCCAAGGGCATCGCCCGGGCCGGGCTGGCGACCGTCAACCGCACGCTGTCGCCCTACTCCTGGCAGGGCCGCCAGCTCTGGTTCGCCGAGCCGCCGCACATGCAGGTCAGCATCCTGTTCCTGCCCGCCGGTACCCGGGCGCCGGCCATCGGCGGCGAGCTCGACCTCACGGTCCGGCACACCACCACCCGCTTCGACCGTGTGGTGGACAGCGAACGGCCCACCGGGGCCTAGCCCTTCTGGCCCTTGGTCACCACGGTGGACGCGCCGTCCGCCGCACCGGAGTGGACGTGGGCGCTGGCGTCGAACCCGAGCTGGAGCGCCCCCGCGCTCACCAGGGCGAGGACGCACAGCACCGTACGGCGGACCAGGGGGGCGCCTTCGCTCGCTGGATGGTGCATGGAGTCGTCCTCTCGGAGCACGGGGCAACGCTCACACGGCTGTGTGGACCGACAGCCCACGGTACCCGGCCGCACTCCGGAACGGACCCCCAGTCTGTGACCAACATGTATTTTTACTAGGGCAGTTGGGAGATCCTCCGGGGCGCGGACATGTCGTTGTTGTGCCCGTTCGTGACGGACTCGACGACATTGCTCGCCAGCCCCAGCACCAGGAACAGCACCAGCAGCGCGGTGCCCGCCCCGCTGATCCGCAGCGGCCGGGTGGCGGAGTGGGTCTCCACCCGCGGGTCCGGCGGACCGTCGCCGAACAGGCCCTTCGGGTAGGCCGAGGTCAGCATCAGCCCGTACGCGTGCACCCGCATCGCGAAGCGCGTGATGGCGGCGGTCGCCTCGAACAGCGGCCGGGGCATCCGGCCGGCGATCAGGACCCAGAGCCAGATCAGCACCGACACGGCGAACCAGCCGCTGCTGGCCAGGCTCTGGATGATCACCGCAGGGATCATCAGGATGAGCCGGAACAGCACGGCCAGCCGGTTCAGCCGGCCCGGGCGCAGCTCGATCCGCACCGGGTAGTCGGCCGGCGGGTCCAGCGAGAACGGCGGGTAGGCGTCGACCAGCAGCGTCGCGCTGGCCCCCACCCGCGTGTAGTAGCCGACGTACCCCGCCAGGAAGCGGGCGATCGGCTCGGGCAGCCGGCCGGTCGCCAGCGCGGCGAACCAGCCGACGATGACCACCAGGGTCGCCACGAACGACAGCACCACCAGGATGACGAAGTGCGGCAGCAGCAGCAGCAAGCGCAGCAACACGGTGAGCCGGCGCTGGCCCGCGGGCTCGGGGATGTCGAGCGCCGGCAGCCACTCCACGGGTCCGGGCTCGGTCGGCACGCTCCATCCGCCTGGTGTTGCCATGTCCTGATGCCTCCGTCGAGTCGATCCGCCGTCGGACCTTGCCGTCCATGCCCCACGCTGGCAGGCCCGGCGGGCGGCGGCCTGATTTCAGGGCCGTCCAGGTGGCGGCGGCAGTCCTTCCCGGCTTCCCGTTCAGCCGGGAAGCTGCTACCTGTGCTGGAGTGGGCGGATGGACAAGGACGAGGTACTGGCACTGTTCGACCGCCAGATGCGCCGGGAGGCCCGGTCCGACAGCCCCGGCTCCCGGGTCGAGCGGGACGGCGACGTGGTGCGGCAGGTCGGCGCGGACGGCGGCTGGAACGGCGTGCTCTGGTCGGATCTGGACGACGCCGGCGCCGCGGCGGCGATCGCGGCCCAGGTCGCGCACTTCACCGCGCGGGGAGGGGAGTTCGAGTGGAAGCTCTACTCCCACGACCGCCCGGCCGACCTCGGGCGGAGGCTGACGGCAGCCGGCTTCGCGCCCGATCCCCCCGAGACGCTGATGGTCGCCCGCATCGACGAGCTGTCGGCCGAGGCCGCCCCTCCCGAGGGTGTGCGCCTGCTGCGGGTGACCGACCCGGCCGGCGTCGAGCTGCTGGCCGACGTCCACGACCAGGCGTTCGGCTCCGGCGGCGCCCGGATCCGCCGGTCCCTGCTCGCGCAGCTCGCCGGGGCCCCCGAGAGCGTGGTAGCGGTCGTCGCGATGGCCGGCGACCGGCCGGTGAGCGCGGCGCGGATGGAGCTGCCGCCGGGCGCGAGCTTCGCCGGACTGTGGGGCGGCGGCACCGCCGCGGACTGGCGCGGCCGGGGCGTCTACCGCGCGCTGATCGTCTACCGTGCCGCGATCGCCGCCGAGCACGGCTACGACTACCTCCAGGTCGACGCCTCCGACCAGAGCCGCCCGATCCTCCAGCGCCTCGGCTTCACCGCGCTCGGCACCACCACCCCGTACCGCTACCGCCCCTGACACCCCCAAAATCGCTTGACCTGGCCACCGGTCGACGCTGCACTGTGGCGGGGCATCACGCGTCGTGCTGCCCTCATCCCCGGGGAGGCAGCGGTAGCCATGGAGATCCGTCAGACAACCGACCAGGACCTCGACGTCTTCGTCACCACCATGTTTGCCGCGTTCGGGCGTTTCCCGAAGACCCCGACCGACGACGGCGGGGTCTGGTGGTCGGCGCTCGAAATGGACCGCAACCTGCTCGCCGTATCGGCGGACGGGCGGCCCGTGGGCACCACCGGTGCGTACTCCTTCGAGCTCACCCTGCCCGGTGGCATCATCGCCCCGACCACCGGGGTGACCACCGTCGGTGTCCTGCCCTCGCACCGCCGCCAGGGCGTGCTCACCGCGATGATGCGGCATCAGCTCGCCGAGCTGCGGGCCCGCGGGGAGTTCTTCTCCGTCCTGCTGGCCTCCGAGGCGCTGATCTACCGCAGGTTCGGCTACGGACCGGCGACCTACACGCAGCGCCTCACGGTGCCGCGCCACCGGGCCGCCCTCGCCGTTCCCCGGGCGCGCGCAGCTGCCGACGCCCCGGCGACCGGCTCGGTCGAGCTGCTGCGGCGCGCGGATTGCGGCGAGATCCTGGAAGAGGTCTACGACCGCTACCGCCGCGCCCAGCCCGGCGCGCTGGCGCGGCCGCACCGCTGGTGGGCCTCGGGCGCCGGGCATCCCCCGATCTCTTCGGAGCCGCGCTACGTCGCCGTCCACCGTGACGCCGACGGCGTCCCGGACGGGTACGCCAGCTACTCGCTCGACGAGCACGACACCCTGACGGTCGACGAGACCATCGCCACCGACGACACCGCCTCCACCGCCCTGGCCCGGTTCGTGCTCGGACACGACCTGGTCGCTCAGATCGTGTTCCGGCACGTCCCGCCCGACCACCCGCTGCGCTGGCAGCTTCTGGACTTCAACGCCGGCCAGCTGAGCAACAGCACCGACTGGCTCTGGGTGCGCCTGCTGGACATCCCGCGCGCACTGACCGCGCGCGGCTGGTTCACGGACGGCGAACTCGTCCTCGACGTCGACGACCCGTTCCTCGGCGAGCACGGCCGCTACCTGCTGACCGTCCGGGACGGCAAGGCCGACTGCGTCCCGACGGACCGGGAGCCCGACCTGTCCCTGGACGTGAGCGACCTGGGCTCGATCTACCTCGGCGGCACCACCCCGAGCACGCTCGTCCGTGCCGGACACATCCAGGCCCACCGCCCGGACGCGGCCGCCCTCGCCGACGCGCTCTTCCGGGCCGAGCGCACCCCGCACTGCCTGCACTGGTTCTGACCAGGGCCGCACAGGCACGGTCGCCACACGACGCTGAACATCGGACCTCCTGAAAGGGGCACCCCCACCATGGTCCTGCTCGCACAGATCAGTGATCTTCATCTGGACGGCACAGAGCGGGCGCGCGAACGCGCCACCCGCGTCATGGACTACCTGCGGGCGCTTCCGACTCCGGTCGACGCACTGCTGGTCACCGGCGACATCGCCGACCACGGCGAACCGTCCGAGTACCGGGAGGCGGCCCGGATCCTGACCGCAGCCTTTCCCGTGTTGACCTGCCCGGGCAACCACGACTCCCGGGAGCCGCTGCGGAGCGCTCTGCTCGGCGAGCCGCCGGCCGAAGGCCCGGTGAACCGCCTGCACCTGATCGGCGGTACCGCGATCCTGATGTGCGACTCCAGCATCCCGGGCAAGGACGAAGGCCTGCTGGACCAGCAGACGATGAGCTGGTTGGCCGAGTCGCTCGACGCGCTGCCCACCGGCACACCCGCGCTCGTCGCCTTCCACCACCCACCGGTGACGCTGCACCACCCACTGCCCGACTCCTACACCCTGCAGAACGACCAGGACTTCGCCGCACTACTGGCCGACCACCCCGAGGTGGTCGCCGTCATCACCGGCCACGCCCACACCGCCGCGGTCTCCACCTTCGCCCGGCGCCCCCTGCTGGTCGGCCCGGCGGTCACCTGGACACTGCGCCTGCCCTGGGAGGGCACAGAGGTCGCGGACTTCGAGCAGCCGCCCGGCATCGCCTTCCACGTGCTGGACGAGCGGCACCGGCTCACCACGCACTTCCGCACCGTCCTGTAGCAACCGCCCGTTCCGCCGACCGAGCGGAGTGGTCGGCCGGCGGGAGCGCCCGGCTCGGAGAAGTCCCGCGGTTGGGGCCGTCGCCGCTCGCTTCCCGGCCGCAGCCGATCCGCGATGAGGCCGAGGCGGATACCGCGCGGCCGATGCGATAGTGCTCGCGCGGAAGCCGAGCGGAGGGACGACCCAGGATGGCCGAGGAACACCGAACCACGACGGAGCGCCTGCACCGCGACGACCAGGGCCGGCCCGTACCGACCGGCCGGGTGCGGCGAGTGGTGTCGCTGGTGCCCTCGCTGACCGAGGCGGTGGCCGAGAGCGCGCCGGAGCTCCTGCTCGGCGCGACCGACTGGTGCACGCACCCGGCGGGGCTGGACGTCGTGCGGATCGGCGGCACCAAGAACCCGGACACCGAGCGGATCGTCGCACTGCGTCCGGACCTGGTGATCGCCAACGAGGAGGAGAACCGGGAGGCCGATCTGGCGGCCCTGCGCAGCGCCTCGATCCCGGTCTGGGTCACCGAGATCCGCACCCTCGACCAGGCCCTGGAGTCGCTCGACCGCCTGCTGACCGTGGCCTGCGGCCTGCCCCGGCCGGCCTGGCTGGACGCCGCCGAGGCGGCCTGGCGCGCGCTCCCCGCGCCGGACCCGGCCGCCCTGCGCAGCGCGGTCGTCCCGATCTGGCGCCGGCCGTGGATGGTGCTGGGCCGGGACACCTTCGCCGGTGACCTGCTGCGACGCCTGGGTGTCCGCCAGCTCTACGCCGACCACGCCGAGCGCTACCCGGCCGTCCCGCTCGACCAACTCCGCGCCGCCGGGCCCGATCTGGTGGTGCTGCCGGACGAGCCGTACCGGTTCAGCGCCACCGACGGCCCCGAGGCGTTCCCCGGCGTCCCGTCCGCGCTGCTCAGCGGGCGCCATCTCACGTGGTACGGACCGTCGTTGGCGCAGGCACCGGCGGTGCTGGCCGCCCAGCTCGCGGCCGCACCGATCTGATGGTCCGTCAGGCTGCCTTCGGCAGGCGGCCGGTGCCGGTCCAGGCCAGCAGCTGCGCCGCCGACCAGGTGGTGACCACCCGCTCGGGTGGCACGCCCGCCTGCGCGGCCCGGGCGCACCCGTAGGGCTGCCAGCTGAGCTGACCGGGCGCGTGCGCGTCGGTGTCCAGGGCGAACAGGCAGCCGGCCTGCTCGGCCTGCCGCAACAGCCGCAGCGGCGGGTCGAGCCGCTTGGGGCTGCAGTTGATCTCCACCGCCGTCCGGTGCTCGACGCAGGCCGCGAAGACCTGGGCCGCGTCGAACTCCGACTCCGGACGCGGCTTGTCCGCCGCGATCAGCCGACCGGTGCAGTGCCCCAGCACGTCCACCAGCGGGTTGGACACGGCGGCCGTCAGACGGCGGGTCATCGCGGCGGCCGGCATCCGCAGCTTGGAGTGCACCGAGGCGACCACCACGTCCAGCCCGGCGAGCAGGTCCTCGTCCTGGTCGAGCGAACCGTCGTCGAGGATGTCGCACTCGATGCCGGTGAGCAGCCGGAACGGCGCGAGCTTCGCGTTGACCTCGGCGACCACGCCGAGCTGCTCGCGAAGCCGCTCGGCGCTCAGCCCGTTGGCGACGGTCAGCCGCGGCGAGTGGTCGGTGAGCACCGCCCAGGCGTGGCCCAGCTGTCGGGCGGTGCGGGCCATCGCCTCGATCGGGCTGCCGCCGTCGGACCAGTCCGAGTGCAGGTGGCAGTCCCCGCGCAGTGCGTCGAGCAGCCGCCGGCCCGCCTCGTCGAGCTCGGCGAGCGGACCGCCGGCCCGTTCCTCCAGCTCGGCCAGGTAGCGGGGCGTCCGCCCGGCCAGCGCCTCGACGACGACGGTGGCGGTCTTCGGACCGATGCCCGGCAGCGCGGACAGCCCGGCGAGGGTGCGCGGCAGTTCCGGCCGGGCGCCCAGCACCTCGGCCGCCTTGCGGAAGGCCTGGACCCGGTAGGTCGAGGCGTGCTCGCGCTCCAGCAGGAAGGCGATCCGGTCCAGCGCGGCGATCGGGTCCAGGGGGTCCTGGGAGTCTGTCCGGTCCAGGGAGTCTGTGGGGTCCAGGGGATCTCTGCGGGCTTCGGCGTCCATCGGCACCTCCTCCGTCCTCCAGGATGGGCCCGACCGGGCCCTGTCCGCAGCGCACGGGGTGCGAGCGGGCCGCCGAGGACGTGCGATGGAGGTATGCCCGACCCCAACGCCACCGTCACCGAGGTCGACGGCCGCCGCCTGCGGCTGACCCACCTGGAACGGGTCCTCTACCCGCGGACCGGCTTCAGCAAGGCCGCCGTGCTGCACTACTACGCCCAGGTCGGCCCCGCCATGCTGCCGCACCTGCGGGACCGGCCGGCCAGCTTCCTGCGCCTGCCGGAGGGGGTGGAGGGCGAACGGTTCTGGGCCAAACGCGTGCCGCCCGGCGCGCCGGACTGGGTGCGCGGGCTGGACGTCGAGCACCATCGCGAGACGCTGCACCAGGTCGTGGTGGCCGACCTGCCCACGCTGCTCTGGGCGGCGAACCTCAGCTGCCTGGAGATCCACGTCCCCCAGTGGCGCCTGGCGCCGCAGACCCACGACCGGCTGATCGTCGACCTGGACCCGGGCCCGGGGACCTCGGTGGTCCAGTGCTGCGCGGTCGCGCTGGCCGCGCGCGAGCTGCTGGCGCAGGACGGCCTTCGGGCGTGGCCGAAGACCACCGGCAGCAAGGGCCTGCACCTGACCGTCCCGCTCGTCGAGACGCCCGCCGACCGGGTGGGCGACTACGCCCGCGAACTCGCCCGCCGCCTGCGGCTGGCGCTGCCCGAGCTGGTCGTCGACCGGATGGCCAAGCAGCTGCGGGCAGGCCGGGTCTTCGTCGACTGGTCCCAGAACAGCAGTGCCAAGACCACGGCCGCCGCCTACTCGCTGCGGGCCGGCGCCGAACCGGGCGTCTCCACCCCGCTGGCCTGGCCGGAGGTCGAGAGCTGCGGACGGCCCGAGGAGCTGGCCTTCACCCCGGACCACGTCACCGCCCGGGTCCGGGAGCACGGCGACCTGCAGGCCGCCCTGACCGAGCCCGCGACCGCCGGTACCCTGCCGGACTGACCCGCCCCGGGAACAGGAGAAGACCATGGAGTTCCTCGTCACGATGACCACCCGCGTCCCGGACGGGACCTCGGAGCAGGCCGTCGAGGAGATCCGGGCCCGCGAGGCCGTACGGGCGCGCGAACTCGCGGCGCAGGGCCACCTGCTCCGCCTGTGGCGCCCCCGCTGCGGCCGGGCGAGTGGCGCACGCTCGGCCTCTTCGCCGCCGACGACGGCGCCCGGCTGGAGGAGGTGTTGGCCTCCATGCCGCTGCGCGTCTGGCGCACCGACGAGGTCACCCCGCTGTCGCCCCACCCGAGCGACCCGCAGCCACCTACGGCGGGGTGAGGGTCCGGACTATCCGGACCAGGACCCTGGTCCTCCCCCAAGATCCGACTCCGGGCCCGTCGGTCGTCGGTCGAGCGATGGAAGGATGGTTCGCGCACGACGACGGCGACGGCGCACCGGTCCGAGCCCGGGGCGCGGGCCGCCGCACCATCCGCAGAGGGAGACCACCAGCATGGCGATGCGCCGACCGCTGCCGCCGGACGCACCGCAGGCACCGCAAGCACCGCAAGCACCGCAGGAACCGGGCGCCGACTCCCCCTGGACCCGTAACGACGCGCTGGTGGCTGCCACTACGGCCGTCCTGGACCTGTTCACCTACACGATGACCAACCTGGACGCCCACCGCTCGTTGAGCGTCCTGGGGCTGCTGCTCAGTGTGCTGGCGGCGCTGCCGCTGCTGTTCCGGCGCCGGCACTCGTTCGCGGTCCTGGCCGGGGTGCTGGCCGTCAACCTGGCCCTGAACCTGAGCGCGCCGTTGTCCCACCGCGTGCCCTGCACCACCGTGGTGGCGCTGTTCGCCGTCACCCGTTACCGCCCGCTCACGGTCACCGTACCGGCGGGGCTGGCCACCGGACTCGTCACGCTGCTCAGCCGCGGGCCCCAGCTGAGTCTGAACGGGACGGACTGGCTGGCCGGCCTGCTGGCAAGCGGGCTCGTGGTCGGCACGGGCGCCGTACTCAACCGCTGGCAGCGCGAGGTGGAGGTCCGCCGCGCGCTGCTCGCGGAGCGTGCGGTCTCCGAGGAACGGCGGCGGATCGCACGGGAGTTGCACGACATCGTGGCCCATCACCTCACCACCATGCAGCTGATGGCCGGCGGCGCCCGGGCCAACCTCGGCGGCGACACCGAGGTGGTGCGCGAGGCCCTGGTGACACTGGAGAGCTCCGGGCGCCTGGCGCTGCGCGAGATGCGCCAACTGCTGGACGTCCTGCGGGCCGATGACGAGCACGAGGCGACCCCGGCCGCGCCGCAGCCCGGCACCGCCGACCTCGAACGGATCGTCAACGACTCGTGCCTGGCCGGCCTGTCCACCGAGTTCACCGTCCACGGCACCGCGCGCCCGCTGCCGCCGACCACCGACCTGGCCGTCTTCCGGATCGTCCAGGAGGCGCTCACCAACGCCCGCAAACACGCCGGCCCGGCCAGGGCCCGGGTCAGCCTGACCTACCGGCCGGAGTCGGTGACCGTGGAGGTCCGCGACAACGGCTCCGGCCTGCCGGGCCGAACCGCCGGCACGGGCGCAGCGGTGGGACCGGGCCGGGAGGGCGGCGGCTACGGCCTGATCGGCATGCGCGAGCGGGCCGCACTGCACGGCGGCAGCCTGGTGGCCGAACCACTCGCGGAGGGCGGGTTCCGCGTCACCGCCAGCCTGCCGCTGGACCCGGCCGAAGCCGCCGAGTGGGCGCAGACGTTCTGAGGCGTGGCGCGGTACTGGCTAGGCGCTGCGCAGGTGGGAGCGGCGGGTGGCCGGGGTGGCGTGTTCGACGGCGTCCTGGAGCTGGTCGCGGGTCATCGTGGAGCGGTGCGGGATCTCCAGGTCGCTGGCCCGTTTGTACAGCTCCGCCTTGGTGAGCGCGTCCAGGCTCTCCTGCGAACTCTTCGCGGTCCCCGTGCTCTTGCGGGTCGCGGCGGCCTTGAGGGGTTGCCGGGCGCTGGTGCTCTTCTTGCCCCCGGCCGGCTTGGGACTACGGCTCGACGACGGCGCGCCGCTGCGGGCGCCCCGGCCCGTGGCGGGCTCTGCCGCAGCGTCCGCCGCGGGCTCCTCGGCGGGCCGCGGGCCGGCACTCTCCAGACTGCGGTTGAGGATGTCCATGAGGTCGATGACATTGGTCGCCTCGACCGGACCCTCGGAGGCGGCGATCTCGCGTCCCTCCGCCTTCGCCTGGACCAGCTCGCGGACCTGTTCGCTGTAGGTGTCGTGCCACTGGCCGGGGTCCCAGTCGAGCGAGAGCATGTCGATCAGCTGCTCGGCCGCCGAGAGTTCGAGGTCGGAGACGGCGATGTCCTCGTCGGGGAGGTTGTCGACCTCGCGGCGGGGGTCGCGGACCTCGTCGGCGAAGTGCATCGTGTGGGCGGTCAGGATGCCGTTCTCCGCCCTGACCGCCGTCAGGCAGGTCTTGCCGCGCATCGCGAACATCGCCAGGCCCGCCTTGTTCCGGCGCTCCATGGCCAGCTGGAGCAGTCGGTAGACCTTCGCGTACTCCTTGCCCTTGGGGCCGACGTAGTACGTGGTGTCGAAGTAGATCGGCTCCACCTGGTCCAGGTCGACGAAGCCGGTGATCTCGATGGTCTTGGACCGGCCGGGGGCGATCTGTTCCAGCTCGTCGGGCTCGACGATGACGTACTCGCCCTCGGCGAGCTCGAAGCCCTTGACGATCTCGTTGTAGGGCACCTCGTCGCCGGTGCGCTCGTTGACCCGCTTGTTGCGCACCCGGTCGGCGGTGCCGCGCTGGATCTGCCGGAAGGAGACTCCGTGCGACTCCGTGGCGGAGTAGAGGGCGATCGGCACCGTGACCAGCCCGAAGCTGAGCACTCCCGTCCAGAGCGGTCTAGCCATGGCCACAACCTCCAACGACCGGTGTCGGCGATGCCGCGCGAGCCGCCCGTACGCACCGCGGCGGCACGAGCGGCGGGAGCAGCGGGCACCCGGCTTTCCATGGTGCTCCCGTTCCGGGCCTGGCGCCGCCGCTACGCGACCAGCCGGGCGGCGTAGTGGTGGCGCCAGGACATCACGTCGACCATCCGCAGGCCCACGGTGGACGCGGCCTCGCGCAGGGTGTCCTGGTCCACCCAGACCCAGTCGAACCAGGTGCTGACGGCGGCGTCCCCCAGGCGCAGCCGCAGCTGGGCGTCGCCGGGGTAGCGGCCCGCGCCGAGCTGAGCGGCCACGAACTCCTCGTGCGGGCCGGTCGACATCCGCCAGTCGATGCTGGTCACGATCAGCTGACCGCCCGGCCGCAGCGCCGCGGCCAGCGTGCTCAGGAACCCGGGCACACGCGCCACGGTTCCCGCGATCCCGAGGTTCGCCCCGAGCAGGGTGACCGCCGCGTACCCGGCTCCGGCCGGCGGCTGCCAGGCGTCGCCGACCCGGCAGTCGTAGCCGGCCCGGGTCGCCAGCTCGACGGCCGCCGGGCAGCTGTCGATCCCGGTCGCGTCGATGCCGCGCTCGCGCAGCGCCTCGACGTGGCGCCCGGTGGCGCACCCGACGTCCAGCACCGGGCCGCCGGTGATCCAGTCCAGGGCGGCCACGTCGGCCGGCGGCCGCGCGGCGGGATCCCGCAGCCACCAGTCGAGATTGGACATGCTGCGGAAACCGTCACAGCGCTCGATCTCCAGTACTTCCGGGGCCACCGAGCGCAGCGCACGTTCCATGATCTCGTCCGGGCCGAGTTCGCTTTTCCGAGCACTCGTGGCATATTCTCGCATCATTGACTTCGCTTCCCTGTCCTTGTAGCTTTTTATCCGGCAGTCAATGACGAAGGGCAGGCCGAATGTTCAGCAGTCAGCACCTCTGTCGCCTTTTCTCCGGCGACATCACGGACTATCACCGGTTCATTGACGAACTCTTCTCCCGGCGCGTCGCGGACGTATTCTCCGACATTCCCTTCTATCGGGATCACCTGGCGTCGAAGGGGCTCACCCCGGCTGACTTCCGTGGCATATCCGACCTGTCGAAGCTGCCCGTGGTGGATCGCCGCACACTGCAGAGCCGACCCGTCGAGACATTCGTCAGTGCGGCCGCGCTCGCCGCCGGGCTGCCGTCGCCCGCCTATACGTCGGGGACGAGCGGGGAACCGCTCCAGCTCTATGCCAGCCGGGATTTCTACATAGCGTCCTTCCATCTCATGCAGCTGGCCTACGGGGGGTCGGTGCCGTTCACCGCCTCCTGCCTCTCCGAAGTGGACAGGGTGCTTCCCGAGCAGGACGACTGCCAGGTCCACTTCATCGCGCGGAGCAACAGCGTCGCCCAGCTGTTCGAGCGGCTGAAGGAGATCCGGCCGCAGGTCGCACTGCTCGGCCCGCGCCGCTGGCGCAAGCTGGTCGAGCGGTACGGCCATGAGCTGGCGGACCTGAACCTCGTGGTGGCCGGCGCCGCGGGCGCGGCGTCGACCCCGGAGGAGCGGGCCTACCTCAGCGGCTTCGTCGGCTGTCCCGTGGTGGACATGTACGGTGCCACCGAGCTGGGCGGGGCGATCTTCGAATGCCCGCGAGGCCGGGAGCACGTCCTGGCCCACCACAACTACCTGGAAATACTCGACGACGACGGAAATCCGGCCGCGCCCGGCCATTCCGGGAATCTGGTCTGGACCGCTCTGGACAATTCCATCATGCCGCTCATCCGTTATCAGATCGGCGACACCGGGCAATTCGCCGTCGATCAGGAATGCGACTGCGGCTGGAACGGTCCGATTGTCCAGGGGGTCGGCGGCAAGGCGAGAGAGAAGATCGTCTTCCCCACCGGCATGACGCTCAACGCTTTCAAGCTCAATGTCGAGGTGCACCGGACTCCAGGGCCTCCGCTGTTCGACGACTACCGCTTCCGGCAGGCGGAGGCCGACCTCATCAGGCTGTCCGCGGTGCGGTCGAACGATTTCAGCGAGGATATGCTCGGCGATCTTCTCTCCCGTATCGAAAAGCTGCTCGGCGGTCATGTCCGGCTGGAACTCGTCTGGGTCGACGCCATCGACCAGCCGATGGACAAGCCCGTCTATTTCGTCTCGCTGGAACAGTCCCGCCGGGAGGCCGCGGCCGGTGCCGGCGCGCCGGTCACCCCTTGACGTCGAAGAGCCGGGCCCAGGCGGCGAAGCAGGTGACCCGCCACAAGCGCAGGACCTCGGTCTTGCCCGGGCGGGCCGCCCTCGCCGCGTCCGTCGGGCCGCGCAGCCCGGCCGCGTCGAGCAGGCCGGGCCACTCGGCCGCGGCGTTGGCGGCCTCCTCCCGCAGGCGGTCCAGCGAGGCGAGCAGCCAGGTCATCTCGACGCTGGAGTAGCTCTTCTTCTCCGCGGGCCGCAGCAGGGTCTCCGGCACCAGCCCGTCCGCCGCCAGGCGCAGCACGTACTTGGTGCGCCCGTCCACCAGCTTGTGCTCAGCGCCGAGACCGAGCGAGAGCTCGACGAGCCGGTGGTCCAGGAACGGCGAGCGCGCCTCCTGCCCGAAGGCCGCGCCGATCTCGCGGTTGTAGCGCAGCAGGATGGGCAGGGCGCCGTAGCGCAGGTGGTGGCGGCAGAGCTCGCCGAAGGACCCGATCGCCGGGAACCGGCCGTCCTGCATGGCGGCGACCCCGGCGGGCCGGACGTCGTCCGCCAGCCAGCCCAGATCCAGCGACAGGTCGCGGCCCGGTGTGAAGCACTCGGCCGGGTGGGAGGTGCTCAGGAACGGCAGTCCGGGCACCCGCTGCCCCGCCGCGAGCGGTTCGAACGAGCTGTGCCAGGGCACGTAGCCGCCGAGCAGCTCGTCGGAGCCCACGCCGTCCAGCGTCACCCGCACCCCGTCGACGGCCATCGCCTCGCAGGCGGTCCAGTGCGCGGCGGCGATCGAGCGCTCGTAGGGGACCTCCAGCGCGGCGAGCAGCGCGTCCCTGCGGTCCAGCAGGTCCGCGCCCCTGACGTCGGCGCGGTGGTGCGGCGCCCGCCTGCGCGCCACCACCTGCGCGACGATCTCCTCCTGGTCGTGCTCGGGGATCCCGAAGCACGCCTTGTAGGAGGAGACGGAGGTGAAGGCCGCGATCGTGGAACTGTCGATTCCCCCGGACAGCAGCAGGGCGGTACCGGACGAGCCGGCCGCCAGCCGCACCGATTCGCGCAGCCGCTCCCGGAACTCGGCGGCGGCCTCCGTCGCGGTCAGGTCGAGCGTGCCCGGCTCGGGGAGGCGGTACCACGGACGGATGGCCTGCGCGGCGGCGCCGGGGCGCCAGTTCCCCGCATCCAGCTCCAGTACGGAGCCCGGCGGCAGCTGGTACACCCCGTCGAGCAGGGTGTTGTCGTCCTGGTCGGTGAACCCGTTGACGAGGAAGTCGATCGCCGCCGGCACATTCAGCCGCCGGGACCCGCTGTCGGCCAGGACCGTCATCCGGGTGGCGAAGGTGACGCCCCGCGCGTCCTGCGACCAGTAGACCGTCTTCAGGCCGAGACGGTCACGGCCCACGGTCAGGCGCCTGCGGTCCTCGTCCCACAGCGCGAAGACGAACTGCCCGTCGACGGCCGCCAGTCCGGGCACTCCGTGCTCGGCCAGGACGCCGAGCAGTGCCTCGCCGTCGGTGCGGCCGCCTTCGCCGGCCGGGCGCAGCAGACTGCCGGTGAAGGCGAGCGTGTACGGACCCCGGCTCACCGTGGTGAGACTCGCGCCCCACGTCGGGGGCCGGCCGTCGCCGGTCCAGCGGCACAGATACTCGTCCATCAGAACAACTGCCTCTCACGGTCGGACGACAGGACCGAGCCCTGCTCGGAGTGCGGCGCGGATGTGCTCGTCGGGAGGACGAAGGGGAACAGGTTGAGCCGCCACCAGCGGGGGAACCCCTCGGGGCGCAGCGATTCGGCGCCGGTTCCCCCGCGTGCCGTCACGGTGTAGGAGCGCCCGCGGTACCGCACCGCGACCGTCACCTCGGCCGGACGCGTGGCCGCCCGGCAGACGCGCTCCAGGGCCTCGAAGAAGAAGTACGGGCGGTATTCGTAGTCCTGCGGCTGGGACAGCACGGTGCGCGCGAGTTCCGCGGCGCCGTCCGCGCGGTCGATCTCGTCGGCGCCCGGCAGGCCTTCGACCGAGTCGACGCACAGATACCGGGCGAGCTGCCAGAGGCGCCAACGCCCCGGGAACACCAGGTGGTTCCAGTCCTTGCAGTGCAGGTTGCTGAACATCGTCATGCTGAACTCGGTCTTGAGACCGAGATAGGGGGCCAGCCCGTTCACCGTGTACAGCGCCAGCAGGACGGCGGCGGCCGGCCAGGCGCCGCCCGCGTCCGGCGATCCGGGATGCCAGGCGGACGGCCCGGTCAGCGCCTGGACGATCTCCACCACGAACCACGCGGTGAGCAGGCCGAAGCAGGTCTGGATGACCCAGGCCACGCCGCGGTGCCGGTAGGGGAGTTGCCGGTTCGCCCGGCGCGGGGTGATCAGCCACACCATCACGCAGGCGACCACGCCGGCGACCGCGAAGCCGGTGGCGGAGTGCGGCACCGGCCAGGACGAGCTCAGCGCGGTCGGCAGGAACGCCGCCAGTCCCGCGTACATGACGGCCGAGAAGTTCACGATGCCCAGCAGGGCGAGGCCGAAGTGGAAGACGATTCCGGCGAGCACTCCGGTGTAGCGCGTCTGCGGCACCATCAGCAGGACCGGGATGCCCAGTTCGTACACCAGCGTGCTCACCACGGCATAGCGGCGGGCCAGTTGGACGAGCCACGGCGCCTGCACGCCGCGGTCCCAGCACATGAACGCGGCGAACGTGCCGGCGTAGCCGTCCAGGCTCAGGAAGCTCCGGTTGAGCTTGTGCGTGAAGGCCGCCAGATAGGTGATGATCATCAGCCACTGCACGCTGACGATCACCAGGGCCCGGCTCTGCTGTTCGCTGCCCCCGGCGGCCCTCAGGCCGTCCGCCGCGAGGACGGCGGCCAGCATGAAGGCGCCGAGCACCAGGTGGTTGGAGACCCGCAGCGAGTAGCTCGCGATCACCAGGACCAGCAGGACGAAGACCGCCAGGTGCGCCGCGACGGCGGACGGCTGGACCGCCATCCAGGCGCAGACCGCCATGAACGCGACGTGCAGGGCGTAGTGCGCCCGCGAGCCGAGCCGCAGTCCCAGGGTCGGGACGAAGCAGCGCCGCAGGTACTCCTCGCCGTCACGGGTGAGGTAGAGCAGCTCGTGCGCCAGCAGCGCCGCGCCGAGCAGCCTGATGACGGTCACTGCGGCCGACGCCCCGCGACGACGGCGTAGAGGCCGAACGACTGCTGGACCGTGACGTCCACGAAGCCGGCCGCCGTGAGCACCGCGGCCATCTCCTCCCGGGTGTACTGCTTGCCCCGGTGGCTGAGCAGCATCGTGACCGACAGGCAGGCCGCCGCGAGCGGGCCGTCCTTGCGCGCGTCCAGCGGCAGTTCGTGGACGAGGACCGAACCGCCGGGCCGCAGCGCCGCGTACGCGCGACGCGCCAGCTCCTCGCAGGTGGCGGGGTCCCAGTTGTGCCAGACGCTCGCGAAGAGCACCGCGTCCTGGTCGGCGGGCCAGGGTTCCTCGCCCAGCATGTCCTGGTCGGCGGTGAAGACCCGGCCGTCGAGCCCCTCGGCGGCGATCCGCTCGGCGGCCAGCCGGCAGACCGGCCCGCGGTCCAGGACCACGCACTCGATGCCGGGGTGTTCCCGGGCGACGGCCATCGCCAGGCTGCCGGAGCCGCCCGCGACGTCGAGGAACCGGCGGGCCCCGGCGAGCGAGGGATGCGCCGCCAGTGCGGCGGCGGCGGGCCGGGCGAAGGCCGCCATCCGCTCGGTGAAGTCGCGGACCTCCTCGTCGGGGAGCAGGCTGACGTCTCCCGCGAGTGGCGTGATCGCGCCGTCGCCCGGGCTGGACGCCTGGCGCAGAGCGGTCAGCCCGGGGTCGTCCGGGCGCAGGAAGCGACCGCGGTAGAACTCGCTCGACCGCAGCAGATAGGTGGCCGCGACGTCGGTGAGGGTGAACCGTCCGTCGTGGTCCGCCCGCAGCAACCCCAGCGCGGCCTCCACCGCGAGCATGGCCTCGGCGGCGCGCGGCGTCGTGCCGAGGTGGTCGGCCACCTGCGCGGCGTCGGCGGGACGCGCGGCGAGCAGGTCGAAGAGGCCCAGATCCATGGCCAGTTGCGTCATCGGCAGGACGTGGCGCCCGTGCCGCAGTTCGAGCAGCAGGGTGTCGTCGGCGACTGCGGCGGTGTCGATCGCACCTGATGTCGTCATGGCTGCTCCACCCAGTTCTCGTACATCGGTCGGAGCACGGCCGGAAGCGCCTCGAACTGGGCGGCCGTCAGCAGCGGAGCGCTGTTCGCGCGCCCGTCCATGAGCTCCTCCACCAGCCGCGCGTCCGTCGAACCCGGCCGCCGGACCTCCAGGTTCAGCCACCACGGGGCGTACCGGACGGCCAGCGCGACGCGCGTCTGGTCGGACGTGTTCGGCGCCACCGCGTGCCACAGGCGGGCGTCGAAGAGGATCGCGCTGCCGCGGCGGCCGGTCACCTGCAGTTCGCCGCTCTGGGGCGTCGCGGCCAGCTCGTCGTTGTCGCCCGTCGGGTTGCCCGGCCGGCGGTGGCTGCCCGGGACGAGCAGCGTGCCGCCGTTCTCCTCGGTGAAGTCCGTCACCATGAACAGCGCCGACAGGTGCATCACCATGTCCCCGTAGGGTTGCGGGATGTGCGCCGCGACCGTCTGGTTGTAGGGCCAGTCGCAGTGCCAGAAGCCGCGTTCGGCGCCGGGGAGCGTCACGATGCCGAAGTCGCTGGACACCCGGACGTACTCGCCGAGCAGCCGTCGGACGGCGCCGAGGACCCGGTCATCGGCGACGAACGAGGCGTGCGCCCCCAGCCGGGCGACGATCGCGGCGGCCTTGGAGACCCGCTGGTAGCGGGTGGTGTCCGTGCTGCCGTTGCTGGTCCGGGTCCACGACTCTCCGCGGGCCTGCGCCTGGGCCCGCTCCTCGGCGAGGATGAGGTCGTGGACCAGGGGGATCTCGTCCTCGGGCATGACTCCGGGCACCAGACACCACCCCTGGTCGCGCAACTGAGCCACGAGGGAGTCGGTTTCAGGTGGGGCAAGGCCGTCGAGGCCGGCTGGGGTGGTCACTGTAGGTCTCCCTGAATCACAGTTCGAGAAGGTCGGGAAACTCTCCGCGGCCGTGGCTGCGCACGGCGCCTTCGGTCTGCTCGACCGTGAGCTCGTTGAAGATGTGCAGGCGGTTCTGGTAGAGCGCGCGGATGCGCTCGCCCGCACCGTCCGTGGCCCACTGCTCCATCAGCAGTGCGGTGTAGCCGATGTGCCGGACCTCGTCCTTGACCAGGCTCTCCAGGATCCGGCGCGAGGTCGGCTTCTCCTGCGTGGGCGTGAAGCCGAAGATGATCGGGGCGAAGAGGTGCATGTGCAGCCGGGTGCGGATCTCGCCGATGTTCATCTGCACCAGGTGGTCGATCAGGTGCTCGTGCGGGACCGACACGGACGTCTTGTCCAGCGGCCGCGTCCGGATGTCCGGCATGGTGGCGGCCAGTCGCGTCCCCGCGCCGGGCGGCAGGAAGGCGGGAAACGCCGTCTCGGTGAGCCGGACGAACAGCCGGGAATGCGCGGACTCGTCCCTGGCGTGCTGGAGGACCTGCTCCGCGGCGACGTCGTCGTGGTGGACGCCCTGCCAGAGCGTGAACAGCTTCTCCGACCCCTCGCTCTCCGCCGGGCCGTTGGCCAGGGTGACGCGCGCGGCGTATCCGGGGACGGTCGTGGCGCAGTGCCAGAAGAATTCGGCATAACGCGGACGGGCGAATACCGGCTGCACATCCTGGAAGGCGGCCGTGAGTGCGTCGGTGTAGTGCGGAAGTTCGTGGTCGGTGTACTCCCTGACCACGTTCAGCAACTGCTCCAGATAGTCTTCGGGGCAGACGCGCTTGACGTAATCCTTCAACGCGGTTCGGGAGAGCGCGTCGCGGTCGCTGGTGGAACTCTCGATGCTGCTCGTCATCTCGTACGTCCTGCGGCGTAGTAGGGCGTGCTGGAAGGTGGCCCGGGCCGGCCGCGGGTGATTCCTTGCGGCCGAGCGGCCGGCCCGGGCCTTCATGCCTTCATGCCTTGGTGCCTCGGTGCTTGGTGCCTTGGTGCTTAGAGGGACGCCTGCTCCGGCTCGACGAAGCTGGCGTTCCACGCCCGGTACGACGCCTCGAACTGCGCCGGCTCGGTGAAGCTCGCGTTCCACGCCCGGTACGACGCCTCGAACTGCGCCGGCTCGGTGAAGCTCGCGTTCCACGCCCGGTAGGACGCCTCGAACTGCGAGAAGTCCTCGGGCATCTCGATGGTCGCGATCGCGGTGAGCGCGCCCTCCTGCTCCGGCGACAGCTCGAAATTAAGGGTGTCGGACAACTTCATAGAAGTAACCCCTCGACTCGGTGCGCCACCTCGGTCCGGCAGCGCTGTCGGCGACGCTAAGGAACCTTTTTTCGGCAGTCAACGACTCGCCGCGTAAACTGCCCGAAGGGGCCAGCTTCGTCATCACGCGAACGGTAGTCCGGTGGCGTTCTGTTCGGGCGCGGGTGCGACGAGGACTTCACGAGGGCCTCCGCCGCACCCGCCACCACGACGACCAGGCACGATGCGCCCGGACGCGACCGCTTAGACTGCGGACCCGCCCCGCGACGCAGGGGCCAGTGGGATGGGATTGGGGACGCATCGGCATGGGCATACGCCTGCTCGGTCCGGTCGAGCTGCGGCATCCGGACGGCAGCCTCGCCGAGGTCGCGGGCGCCAAGCGGCGCGCGGTGCTGGCCCTGCTCGCCCTCGAACTCGGGCGCAGCGTCCCGATCGAGCGGTTCTTCGAGATGCTCTGGGGCGACGATCCCCCCGCGCAGGCCCGGGCCGCCCTCCAGGGGCACGTCGCCGCCCTGCGCAAGGTCCTGCACGGCACCCCGTTCACGCTGCACACCCGCGCGCCCGGCTACCTGCTGAGCGGGGACGCCCAGCAGGTCGACGCCCGGCGGTTCGAGGAGCTGCTCGCCGAGGCCGAGGCCCTGACGGACCGGGCCGAGGCCGCCGGACTGTGCGAACGGGCACTCGCGCTCTGGGGCGGGGCGGCACTGGCCGACCTGCCTGACACCGAGCTGCGCCACGCGCTGGCCGGGCGACTCGACGAGACCAGGACCCGGGCCCTCACCACCTGGGCGCAATGCCTGCTCGGGCTCGACCGGGGGGCCGCGGCGATCCCGGCGCTGGAGCAGCACGTGCGCTCCGACGGGCTGCGCGAGCAGACCGTGGCGCTGCTGGTGCGCTGCCTGCACCAGGCCGGACGGTCCTCGGCCGCGCTGACCGCCTATCACCTGGCCCGCCGCCGACTGGACGACGAGCTGGGGATGACGCCGGGACCGGCCCTCCAGGCGGCGCTGGCCGCCGTCCTGGCCGAGCCGCCGGCTGCCGGGCCCGGCCTTGGGGAGCCCGGCATCGAGGTGCCCGACCGCGTGGGGCCCGACCGCGAACGGCCGGGGGACGACGGCGGCCGAAGTCGCGGTCGCAGCGGGCCGGCCGGACGGGTCGGCGCCACGCTGACGCTGGTGCCCGTCCAGCCGCGCGTCTCGACGGAGCCGATGCCGGTGATTCCCGCGATGGAGGCGGCGGAGGCGGCGGGTTCCCCCGGCGGGCGGCCGGCGGTCCAGTCGCTGCCCCGGCAACCGCTCGGCTTCGTCGGCCGGGACGCCGAGACGCAGTGGCTGGACCGCGAGTGCGGGGCCGACCGGGTCGGCAACGGACTCGCTGTGCTGATCGGCCCGGCCGGCGTGGGCAAGACCGCCACCGCCGTGCGCTGGGCGCACACCGCCTCCCCCGGGTTCCCGGACGGGCAACTCTTCGTCGACCTGCGGGGCTTCGACCCGGCCGGGCCGGCCGATCCGGACGAGGTGCTGGCCGGATTCCTGCGCGCCCTGGGCCTGCCGGAGGCCTCGATTCCCCAGGACCCGGCCGCGCGGGCCGCGCTCTACCGGGAGGAGACGGCACAGCGCCGGCTGCTCGTGGTGCTGGACAACGCCCACAGCGCGACCGAGATCTCCGAACTGCTGCCGGCCGGCCCCGGCTGCGCGACCGTCGTCACCAGCCGCAGCACGCTGGAGGACCTGGTGGTCACCGAGGGCGCGGCCATGCTGCGGCTGGAGACGCTCTCCGACGACGTGGCCCGGCAGCTTCTGGAGCGGATGGTCACACCCGAGCGGGTGCGCGCCGAGCGGGAGGCGGCCGTGGAGCTGGTGGCGCTCTGCGACCGGCTCCCGCTGGCCCTGCGCATCGTCGCCGGCAAGCTCGCCGCCCGCCCCGCGTGGTCGCTGGCCGACCTGGCGGCCGAGTTGCGCGACGAGCGCACCCGGCTGTCGGCGCTGGACATCCGCGGGGTCGCCAGCGTGCGCACCGGACTCTTTCTGACGTACTGTCAACTGCCGATCGAGGCAGCCAGGTTGCTGCCCCTCCTGGCCGTCCATCCGGGCGTGGAGGTGGACGCCTGGTCGGCGGCCGCACTGCTCGACAGCGGCCTGCCGGCCGCCCGGCAGGCGCTCGGCGCGCTGGCCGGCTACCACCTGCTCGTCGAGAGCGCCCCCGGCCGCTACCGGCGCCCCGACCTGATCCGGCTCTACAGCCAGGAGTTGAGCGCCAGCCGGGGAGCGGCCGCACAGCAGGCGGCGCACAGCAGGCTGTTGAACTACTATCTGGCCGGTGCCCACCGCTCGGCCGCCGCCCTGCGGGCCTGCGGGCAGTTCCCACGGCACCTGGAGTACCTGGCGTACCTGGAACTGCCCGACTATCCCTCGGACCGGCTTCCCCGGCTCGACGACCCGCGGGCGGCACTCGACTGGGTGCGCGCCGAACAGCCCGCGATCCGCGCCCTGCCGTCCGCCCCCACCGGCGCCTGCGGTCACCCGGAACAGGCCGCCCGGCTGGCCGAGTTGTGCGCCGCGTTGAGCGAGATCGCGCCGCTGGTCTGAGGATCCACCGGGCGGGCGCGGCGCACCGCGCCGGTCAGGCGACGGCGCCGGAGAGTTCGCCCCGGAAAGCCTCCGCCCGGGACGCCTCGGCCTGGGCGGCCAGGACCGGTCGCAGGGCCCGGATCGCGTAGAAGTTGCGGGACTTGACCGTCCCGACCGGCACGCCCAGGACCACCGCGGCGTCCGCCACCGAACGGTCCTTGAGGTGCAGCTCGACCAGGACGTCACGGTGGTGCGGCTGGAGCTGCGCGAGGACGAGCTCCATGTCCCAGGCTGCCAGCACCTCGTCGAACGGGTCCCCCGGGACGGCACGCTCCTCGGGCGCCTCGTCCGCGACCTCCTGGGCGCGGGCGGCGGCCATCCGGAAGTGGTCGATGGCGATCCGCCGCGCGACCGTGAAGAGCCAGGGCCGGCTCTGCTCCGCTCCGCGCGAGATCGCCTCGGGGTGCTGCCAGGCTCGCAGCAGCGTCTCCTGGAGGATGTCCTCGGCCTTGCCCCGGTCGCCGCTGGTCACCCGCAGCAGGGCACGCAACAGGTAGGGGCCGTGCAGCCGGTGGATCTCGGCCAGGGTCTCCTGGTCGAGCGTGGGCTTCCGTACGACACCGGGGGTGTCGGGGAGCTTGCTGTCTGTCACGTCGAGGGTCTGCATGGTCACCGCTCTTTACTTCACGTCGGCACGAACGCATCTGGGAGGCCAGGGCCCGCACGAGATTCGGCGGCTCCCCCGGCCTGTCCGACGCATCGTGCCGGGCGGCGCCAACGACGAACCAATGGATCGCCAACGTTCGCCAAGAGCCGGCGTTGGGCGTTCCTCAGCAAGAAAATTCTCAGAAACCGACGGCGAATCTGCGACCGATCGTCACTGCTGAACCGTGAGAGCCAGTAGCAGGCGCTGCACACCGTCCTCACCGAACCGCTCGATCAGCACCGCCACCCAGTGCGCGGCGGCCTGCCGCTCCTGCGACGTCCAGCCGGACGCGGACGGATGCTCGTCGACCACCAACGCCTCGGCGATCAGTTGCAGTTGGACGGACGGGAGGCCTGCGGGGCCGCCGGTCGCGCCCCGCCGGGCCAGCGACCGGGCCGCCGCGATCACCTCGGCCGCCCGGGCCTGCGGCACCGCCAGGCCACCGCCGGCCGCCGGTTCACCCGACGGCGGGTCACCTGGGGCCTGCTCGGCCGCCGCTTGGCCCGCCAGCAGCCCGGCGATCACCTGACGGATCGTCAGTTCGCGCTGGGTGCGCTCGTCATCTTCGGACAGCACGCCCGCCGCCCCGGTCCGACGTCCACGCCGAGCCCACCAGTGACCACCGTCTCCCATACCGTGCTGCCGTACCGATCCCGGCCTCCGCTCGGACGAGGGCCGCTACGGATAGAAACGTGTCCCGCGTCCGGCGGGTTCACCTCCGGGCGGCGGACCGGGGGTGAACCCGAAGTGGCCGGGCGGCCGCTCGGCACCGCCGGCCTGAACGCCGCGCGGCGCCGCAGCCGTTCAGCTGGCCGGGGGCCGGAGCGACGACAGGAGGCAGCAGATGGCAGGCACAGGCGGCGGAGCACCGACCGTGCAGCGGTTGGACCCGGAGGCCGACTGGCATCTCGCCCCGAACTACACCCCCGCCCACCGCGTCCCCACCGCGCGGCGAAGCGCTCCTGCGGTGACGACGCCGCCCAGGCCCGATTGGACCGAGCCACTGGACGCGCTGGGCACGATCCTGGTGCCACCGGAGGCGCGGCTCGGGAGCTGCCGCGCCGAGCCTGCCGGACCGCCGGTCCCGATGGTGCCCGCCGTCCCGCCGGTCCCCGCGCTACCGCCCCGGCCGGCTGCCGCCCCGCTCGCCGCCGAGCGCCTGCCGCGCCGCCGGTTCCCCGCGCTGGGGAGCGGCTTCGGCAGCGGCTTCGGAAGCGGCGGCGAGCAGGAGCGGATGCTGAAGCTCGCCGCCGTCCGCACACCGCTCAACCGCTGCTACCGGATCGCGGTGATCGGCCTGAGCAGCGGGATCGGCACCACCTCCGCCACCCTGGCGCTGGGCTCGACGCTGGCCGCCGAGCGCCCCGACCGGGTGGTCGCCGTGGACGCGAACCCCGCCGGGGCGGCCGGAGCGCTCGGGCGGCGGACCCACGGCAGCACCGGCGCCACCCTCGCCGACCTGCACGCCGCCGCAGCGTCGATCACCGACCACCGGGACATCCGCCGCTTCACCGCGCAGGGCGCCGGCGGCCTGGAGGTCCTGGCCCACCCCGACGACGACGGCCTCGGACCGCTCGACCCGGTGGTCTACCGCCAGGTGATCGACCTGCTGAGCACGCAGTACCCCGTGGTCCTCAGCGACTGCGGCGCCGGCCTGTCCCCGCAGGCCCTGCGCGGGGTGCTGGACGTCACCGACCAGGTCGTGGTCACCGCCGACACCAGCGTCGACGGCGCTGCGGGCGCGGGCGGCGTGCTGGACGGTCTGGTCGCGAACGGCTACGGCGAGCTGGCGCTGCGCGCGGTCACCGTGGTCCGCGACCTCGGCGGTGGCGGACGCCGGGTCGGGGCGGACCGGCTGGTGGAGCACTTCGGGGCACGCTGCCGGGGTGTGGTGGTGCTGCCGTTCGACGACCGGCTGACCGCCGGCGCGGAGTTCGAGCCCGCCCGGCTGCGTTCCCGGACCCGCCGGGCCTGGCTGGACCTCGCGGCCCTGGTCGGCCAGGACATGGCCCGCGCCCAGCAGCGCGGCGGCGCCTGGTGCCCGCCGCTCGGCTGACCCTGCCGACCCTGCTCACCCGGCCGACCCGGCGCACCGGGCGGCCGCCGGGGCCGCTACCCCGCGTAGGGCGAGGCGATCGCCAACACCGTCGCGACCGCCTCGCGCACCGCCCGGGCGTGCGGCAGGGCCAGCGGCGCGCCGTCGTACGGGTGCGGCCGGACTCCGCGGTCGGCCAGCAGGTAGAGCGCCCGCAGTGTGCGCAGAGTGTTGGAGACGTGCGCGGGCACCGGTCCCGGCCTGCCGCCCGCGAACTCGGCGGCGATCGGCTCCAGCCAGCCGACCGCCTGCTGTTCCGTCAGCTCCGGACGCGTCAGGGTCAGGGCGATCGCCACGCCCAGCCGGTCGTCCTCCATGGCGTCGAACAGGTGGGTGGTCGGCGCGAGCAGCCGGGCGGCGGCCAGTTCCAGCAGCGGCACGGGGTCGGCCCGCGGGCAGCGGCCGAGGGCGCCCAGCAGGTCGGCGCCGTGCGCGACGGCGTGCAGCCAGCCCAGCTCCGCGTCGTAGCCGCGCAGGTCCGTCTCGGCCGGGTACCAGCGGGCGAACGCCTCGGCCCAGGCCGGGTCGTGGTCACCCCGGCGCACCAGGCCTGCGAGGATCAGCGGCGCGAACGTCCGGGCCTGGATCTCGGGATCGGCGAACCGGCCCGCCATCTCGGCGCCGAGCGAGCGCCGTGTCTCCACCGGGAGGTCCGGGATCCAGCGGCTCAGCAGCACGAACGCCTGGTCGTCGCGGACCACCGGATCGGCCGAGCGCAGCGCGGCGCTGAGCCCGGCGATCAGCTCCGGCGTGGGCCGGACGGTGTCGTCGTCGAGGAGGTTCCGCCAGTCCGTCACGCCGTTCAGCCTAGGCCGTGTCTGACAATTCGCGTCGGATGAGCCCGCGGCGTTGGGCGCCCGGCTGGGCGTGCCGGCGGATCGTCCTCGTACTGGGTCGTACTTGGATGATCCGCCGGTGCGTCCAGCCGGGATGCCCGGCGTCGCGGGCCCGGCGGGAATTGTCAGACACGGCCTAACAGCCGGGGTGTGACGCTACGAGGGCCCCGGGCGCCAGCTGCGGCGGCGGCCGCGTGGCAGCACCACGGCCGCGCAGCCGACCAGCACCGCCACGCCCAGCGCGCCGCCCGCGACGGACGCGGCCTGACGCCCGGCCGGCTGCGGGCGCACCGGGGGCATCGCCGTCGAGGCGGCGGACGGCGTGGGCGCGGGCGCCGTGCCGTGCTCCTCGGGAAGGACGGCCGAGACGGCGGCGACCGGGTCGACCGTGCCGTAGCCGAGCTGCGGGTCGGGCAGCGCGGTGCCGGGGTGGTAGGCGGTGGCCTCCAGGCGGTGGACCAGTTGCTCCGTCGTCAGCTCGGGGCGGTAGCCGAGCACCAGGGCGGCCGTGCCGGCGACGAAGGCGGCGGCGAAGCTCGGTCCCGTTCCGGTGAAGTAGCCCACGCCGCCCGGGCCGACGCTCATCACCGAGTCGCCGGGAGCCACCAGGTCGACCCGCGCGGCCGCCGGGGACGCGGGGGCGGCGGACTGGGACGGGGACTGCGCCGGTGCGCCGCCGGGGCCGAGGTCGGCGACCGCCAGCACGTCCGGGGCCGTCGGCGCCTGGGCGGCCGCCGCGCCGGCGCTCGCGCCGCTGGGGTCCACCGTGGCGGGCACGATCACCAGCGCGCCCTTGCCGTCGGCGTAGTGCAGCGCATCGGCCAGCTGGCCGCTCCCGGGCGGCAGCGGCATCGCGAGGTCGATCACCCGGGCTCCCCCGTCGGCGGCCGCGCGGATGCCGCGCGAGACCTGGTCGGCGGCGGTGTTGCCGACGTCGTCGGTGATCGCCACCGCGAGGATCCGGGCCGCGGGGGCGACCCCGGCGAAGCCGACGCCGCTCTGCCGGCCGGCGGCGATCAGCCCGGCCAGGAAGGTGCCGTGGCCGACACAGTCCCGGCCGGAGTCACCCGGGCCGTACTCCCGTGGGCCGAGCGCCAGTCGGCCGCCGAACACACCTGACGTACCGTCAACTCCCGACCCCAGCACGGCCACCGTCACCCCGGCGCCCTGGCTGAGCGACCAGGCGGCGTCCGGGCGCAGGAAGGTCTGCGCCCACGGGGTGAGGTCGGTGCTCCGGGCCGAGGCGTGCAGGCACCCCTGTTGCTGGAACGCGGAGTTGGTCTGGCCGATGGTCGGCAGCGAGGACGGCTCCGCGCCGGCCGACGCGCCTGCGACCGGCGCTCCCGTGGCAGGTGCGCCGGTGGCAGGTGCGCCGGTGGCGGGCAGCGGCGTGTCGGCGCGGGCGGGCCCCGGGGCGAGCGGCACCAGCAGGAGGCCGCAGAGCGCTGCCAGGGCAGCCGGGGCGGACCGGTGGGTCATGCGGTGCTCCCCACCCGGTGCACCGGGATGTCCTGCGGGAGCAGCAGGCTGAGTTCCGACAGGTCGTCGATCTCCAGCCGGCTGAGCCGTCCGGCCTGCCGGGTGACCATCGACTCCAGGGTCTGCCGGGCGAACCGGCCGTTGCCGAAGGAGCGGTCCCGGGGCACCGAGGCGAAGAGCGTGTGCAGTGCCTCCAGCGTCTCGGGCGCGCACAGGTAGCCCGCCGTCTCGGCCTGGATCCGCACGATGGTCGTCAACTCGTCGTCCGTGTAGTGCTCGAAGGCGATCTCGCGGGAGAACCGCGAGGCCAGACCGGGGTTGGAGGCCAGGAAGCCCTGCATCTCCTCCTGGTATCCGGCGACGATCACCACGACCTCGTCGCGGTGGTCCTCCATCAGCTTCATCAGCGTGTCCACGGCCTCCTGGCCGAAGTCGTTGCCGCTGCCGCCGCGCGGGGTCAGGGTGTACGCCTCGTCGATGAACAGCACGCCGCCGCGGGCCCGTTCGAAGGCCTCCTTGGTCAACTGCGCGGTGTGGCCGACGAAGCGGCCGACCAGGTCGGCCCGGGCCGTCTCGATCAGCTGGCCGCCGGTCAACACGCCCAGCTCGGAGAGCAGTTCGCCGTAGAGCCGGGCGACGGTGGTCTTACCGGTACCGGGCGGTCCGGCGAAGACCAGGTGGTGGCTGATCTTGGCGGTCGGCAGGCCGGCCTCCTCGCGGCGGCGGACCTGCTTGATCAGGTTGACCAGGTCCTCCACCTGCTCCTTGGCGGCCGGCAGGCCGACCATCGCGCGCAGCTGGTCGAGCAGTTCGGTGCTGGCCGGGACCGGCTCCTCGCCCGCCTCCTGGGCGATCGCGGCGGCGACGGCCGCCGCGGCCTCGACGCCGACGTCCAGCGGGACGAGCTGCGCGAGGTCCGCGTCGCCCACCTCGGAGAGCAGCGCGAGCCGGGAGGCCTGCCGGTCCACCATCTCCTCGAAGACCTTGCGCGCCGCCCGGCCGTTGCCGAAGTCGGCGCCCTTGGCCATCCGTTCGAAGTGCTCCAGGAGCGCCTCACGGGTGTGCTCGGCCAGTTCGTAACCGTGCGCGCCGGCCGCCCGCTCCACGATGGTGGTCAGCTCGTCCACCTCGTAGTTGCAGAACTCGACGGTCCGGCTGAAGCGCGAGGCGAGGCCCGGGTTGGAGGCCAGGAAGTCCTGCATCTCGGCGGAGTAGCCGGCCACGATGACCACGATGTCGTCCCGGTGGTCCTCCATCAGCTTGACCAGGGTGTCGATCGCCTCCCGGCCGAAGTCGTGTCCGTTGCCGCCGCCCCCGGTCGACAGCGCGTACGCCTCGTCGATGAAGAGCACGCCGCCGAGCGCCTCCTTGAAGACCTCGGTGGTCTTGATCGCCGTGCCGCCGATGATCGCGGCCACCAGGTCGGCCCGGGCCACCTCGGTGAGATGACCGCTGCGCAGCACGCCGAGCTCGGCGAGGATCGCGCCGTAGAGCCGGGCCACCGTCGTCTTGCCGGTGCCGGGCGGTCCCGCGAAGATCAGGTGGCGGCTCATCGGGAGGGACGGCATACCGGCCTGCTCGCGGCGTCTGGCCAGCTTGTTGAGGTTGACCAGGGTGGCCACCTGCTCCTTGACGCCGGCCAGGCCGACCAGCGAGTCCAGCACCGCGAGCGGGCCCTCGGGCTCCGGGACGCCCTGCGGCTGCGCGGGCGAGCCCTCCTCACCGCCCGGCTCCAACGGCTCGCCGCCCTCGCGCGGTTCACCGGATTCGGCCGATCCGCCCGACGCGGTGGCGCTGCCGTGCGCGTCGGCGCTGACGTTCTCGCTGCTGGTCAGGTTCTCCACGGCCAGCCGGTTGCTCGGCCTGGTCTGCCGGAGCCCGGCCCCCGGTTCCCGGTCACCACGCAGTCGGTGATCCGGACCGGTTCGGTGGACTCGATCCGGATGCCGTCCAGGGTGTTGTCGATCAGTTCGCAGGCGTTCAGGCCCGCCCGGCTGCCGGCCGCGAGCATCGCGCCGTGCCGGCGGCTGCCCCGCACCCGGGACCGGGTGACGGTCAACTCGCCGCCGTCCTCGACCAGCAGGCCGTCCCCGCCGGAGTCGATCACGTCGCAGTCGCGCAGCGCGCCGATCCCCGTCCGGCCGGCCGAGACGCCGGGGCCGCCGGAGCCGCGCACGGTCGTGGAGCCCAGGTAGGTGTTGCCACCGTCCTCGATCCGCACGCCCGCCCGGCCCGCCGAGCTGATCTCGGACGCCTCCACCCGGCCGCGCCCGTCACCCAGTACCTCGATGCCGTGCCCGCGCGCGTCGATCACGTTCAGCCGGCGCAGCAGCGGGTTGGCACCCTCCCGGACGCTCACACCGGGCCCGGCCACGTCGCGGATCTCCAGCCGGTCGAACTCGGCCGAGCACTCGCCGACCAGCTCGACGCCGACGTCCCCGCAGTCCCGGACGGCGGTGCGGGTGAGCGAGGGGCCCGCGGACTCCCCCACCCAGATGCCGGTGCCCTCGGCGCCGCTCACCTCGCACTCCTCGAAGGTGCCACGCGAGCGGCCGCCGACGTGGATGCCGTGCCCGGCGCTGCGCGAGGTGCGGCACCGGCGCAGCACCGGATCGGTGCCGGCGGCCAGCACCACGGCGTGGCCCTGGGTGCCGGTGACCGTGCAGTCCTCCAGCACCACCCGGGAGGAGGAGCTGAGGTAGACGCCGACCGAGGTGTCCCGCACGGCCGTGCGCAGCACCCGGGTCGAGCAGTTCTCCTCCAGCGCGAGGGCGGGCTTGTCGGTGGCCGAGATCTCGCAGTCCTCGATCACCCCGCGGGCCTCGCCGTTGGCGCAGACGCCGTTGCCGCGGGCGTCGCGCATGACGCAGTTGCGCACCACCGGGTTGGCCCGCTCGCCGATCACCACGGCGGAGGTGCCCAGGTGCTCGATGACGCAGTCCTCGATCACGCTGCTGCCGGTGGAGGTCTCCACGATGCCGGCCCCCGCCGGGTTGACCACCCGGCAGCCGCGCATCGCCAACGCGCCCTGCTGACGCGTCAGTACGGCCGTCCAGGAGTTGCCGATCACCTCGCAGTCCTGCAACGCCGCCTGCCCGCGCGGGACATCGACGGTCGGCAGGTCGTCGTCCTGCCCCTGGAGCACCAGACCGGTCAACTGCACCGCCTCGGCGACCACTTGGATCACCGCGCCGCGCTTGGGCGAGATCCGGACGCTGCCGCGGACGTCCTCGGCAGTGATGGTCACCATCTTGGTGATCACCAGGTTCTCCTCGTAGCGGCCCGGCCGGACGCTGATCACCGCACCACTGCGCGCCGCCTCCAGGGCCTCGCCGATCGTGCGGTAGCCGCCCTCCCGCTGCTCCGCACACACCGTCAGCACATGGCGCGTCATGCTCGTTGTTCCCCTTCGTCGTTCATGGCCGGACCGGACCGCTCGGTGGAGCAGGTGTCGTCGCCGTCGCTCAGCCCGTGCAGTTCGCCTTGACGGCGGCGGCCGCGAGGTGGGCGTAGGTCTTGGTGGTGTTCGTCCAGTCCTGGCCGCGGTCGTGCAGCATCACGCCGATCCGGCCGTTGCTCACCGGGTACGTCCCGGCGTTCACCCACGCGCCGCGGTTGCCCACCTGGTTGACGGTGAACGAGCCGATGGTGCCGCTGCCCGGGCTGCTGCCGGTCTGCACCGTGTAGTATGCCGGAGCGCCGCCGACGGCCTTGACGTCACCGTTGCCCGGGACGTAGACCGACAGCGTGCAACTGCCGCTGGTGACCGCGCCGGTGCTGAACGTCCAGACCACCGAGTTGCCGGAGTCCTTCCCGGACGCGCCCGACATCGGCATCGAGTTGAACTGGCCGCCGCAACCGCTGTTGCCGGAGTTGGTGACCCAGCCGGCCTGGCCCTGGTCGAACCAGCCGTTCTGCTGGAAGGTGGTCCCGCTGTTGGCGCAGAACGGACCGGCCACACCCGTGTAGCTGGGCGCCGGCGGGGGCGCGGCCTTGGTGGGCGCGGGGGCTGCGCGGGCGGCTGGGGCTGGGTCTGGGTGTTGGGCTGCGGCTGGGTCTGCGGCTGGGTGTTGGGCTGGCCCTGCTGGCCCGGCTGGCCCGGCTGCTGCGGGGCCTGGCCCTGCGGCTGGCTCCCGCCCGCGCCCGAGCCGGCGGGGTTGGCGCCGGCGCCCGAACCGCTGCTGAGCGGCGCCACCACGGCGCCCGCGCCCGCGGCACCCGCCGCGACCGGTCCCGCGCCCGACCCGCCGCCCGCGCTGCCGCCGCCGGTCGTGCCGCCGGCGTCCGCGCCACCGCCCGTCGTGCCGCCCTGCGGGGGCTGGCCCGGGCCCTGCGGGCCGGTGCCGGGACCGATGTCGCCGTGCGCGTCGGCCTTGGGGACGTAGCCGTTGCCGCCGCCGCTCTGCTGCGTGTAGCCGGGCGGGGCACCGGCGCTGGGGCCGCCGGGGGCACCGCCGCCGCCGAGGTGGGACAGGACCAGCGGCAGGCCGATCAGCACCACACCGGCGGTCGCCGCGGCGGCGATCATCGGCTTGGAGATCCGGCTGGGCTTGACGGCGGTGGCCGTGGCGGCGCCGGCCGTCACGGCGCCGAGGCCGTCGGTGGCGGCGAACGCGGGGGGCTCCGCCGCGCCGTCCGCGTCGGCGCCGGTGCTCTCGGCGTCGCCGCCGTCGGGGTCACCGCCCGGGCCTTCGCCTTCGGGCTTCGCCTCGGGCACCGCGGCTACCTCGGGCAGCTCGGGCAGCTCGGGCAGCCGCCCGGTGGCTGCTGGCTCAGCCCGCTCCTGTGCCTGCGGCTGCTCCGGCGCTTCTGCTTCCTCCACGGCCCAGGCGACCGCGGGCAGCTGGTACCCGACCCCGGTGCCCTCCGCTTCGCCCGATCGTCCGCTCTTGCCGTACCGGTCCTTGCCCACCCTGGTTCCCTGGCCCTTCGACGACAGTCCTCACGCAAACGCATCCATCCGATGTGACGGACGCGGTGACCTCCGGGGTTCACCGGTCCGCGAGACCGTTGCGCCGCGCCACCGAGCCACCGAGCCACCGGTCCCGCCGTACGGCCAGACGGCCCTACGCGGCCTCGGCGGCGCCGCCCGCCCGCCAGACCGGCTCGGCGGCCTCCTCCGGCGGGGTGAGGATGAACGCCACCGCACGCTCCAGCACGTCCGCGTCCGCCTCCGGCGTGACGCCCGCCGCGCACCGCGCGCGCAGGTGCGCGAGCAGACCCGGCTCGGGGGCCAGGGCGTAGCGGTCCAGGTAGTAGGTGACGGTGTCCGTCCAGATCCACGAGCTGTCGGTGCGGTAGGTCATCGGGACGACAGCGAGCCGGGACGGCTCGACGACGTCGTCCATCAGCATCGGGGTCATCAGCACCGCCTCACCGGCCTGGAGGTACCGCAGCAGGGCGGCGCGTTCGACGCTGTCGTCGATGCGCGGACGGTCCGCGGCGAAGCCGGGTCCGGTGACCGGGTCCACGGTGTCGAACACGGAAGCCAGCTCGAATTCCTGGTTCGCCTCGGCCATCGCCACTCTCCTGTCGTCGCGCACCCCGGTCCTGCGCCGGGACGCCCTCACCCAGCAAGAACGGATGGAGCGCGCTCGGACGTTCACCAGGCCGGCCGGCGGCAGGCGGCAGGTGTCCGGCGGTCAGCTCCAGTCGAAGGTCAGCAGCGCCAACCGCTCGACGGGCTCGAAGAAGAGCAGGATCCAGTCGGCGCCGCCGCGCCGGTAGTGCCAGCCCGGCACCGCCGCCACGAAGCGGAACCGGTGACCGGCCGGGCTGACCGGCGCGGCCTCGTCCCCGTCGTACTCCAGCGGGAAGAGCCCGGCCTCCGACCAGTTGCCGCCGGCGTCGGTCCCGCCGAGCTGGTCCAGCAGGGCGACCCCGTCGAGGTTCCCGTGCAGCGGGGAGCCGTCGTCGTCGAGCATCAGCAGTCTGCCCTCACGGCGGAACGAGTCGCGGAAGGCCTGGTAGCTGCGCTCCTCGCCCCGGCAGTGCTCGTCGAGGCGGGCCCGGAAGCCGTCCGTCGGCTCCGGCAGCTCGTCGGCGGTCGTCGCGCGCGCGAAGTAGCGCACGTCGCCGAGCAGGCGGTAGCGGTCGCCCTCGATCGCGAACCCGAGCCAGTTGGTGGTCTGCAGGGGGGAGTGGAACGCCTCGGTGTGGTCGCCGAGATAGCCCTCGGCCGGCTCCAGCGGGCTGACCAGGTGGATCCACCCCTGCCAGGCCGGGTCCACCCGCGCGAGGTCGATGGAGACCAACGGGTGCAGGTGCGCGGCCAGTTCGAGCTGGTCTGCGACGAACACCTCCGCCGCCTCCGGGTACACCCGCAGTCCCGGCCCAGCCGTCATGACGTCTTCCTGCATGCGAGCCCCTCCCACGGTGGCGATCCACCGGCAACCTACTCCGGCCCACCGACAGCCACCAGAAACGGGATTGGAGGGGGCTCGGCCGGACCGCCCACGCGGGGCGACAGCGTGTCAGATCCATCATGCCTCGTCAGAGGCTCGGCGGGTAGGACCGAGAGCACGTCCGTCGTCCCTTGTCGCCACCCGTCGGTGAGCCGCAGACTCGACGGCATCCACTCCCCACGGCCACGCGCCGGGACCTGTCCGCAGGTGCCGGTGCGCCTGTCGTGCTGCCCCGCCGTCGGCGGCGGGTGGGGGTGGCGGACGAAAAAGGGGGAACGCGATGGACCAGGAAGCGGTACTGCGGGCGAAGGTGCTGCTGGGCAGCGCGGACCGGCGGGTGGTGCGCGGGCCGAAGGCGGTGGAGATGTACCGGCTGCTGACGGGGACCGCCCCGGAGGTCTACGGCTCCAAACTGGCGTACGTGCTGGTCGAGGCCGCCTGGGCCCCCGGGGCGCGGGAGCTGCCCGCGCTGAGGCAAGCGCTGCTGGACGAGGCGGTCGAGGTCGCCCGGGCCCTGGACGCGGCGAACCCGTACCGGGCGAAGGTCCTGGCCAGGGCAGTGGACGCGCTGCGGGCGGAGGTGGCGGGCGGGTGACCCGGTCGTAGTACCGCGGTACCACCCCGCGGCCGGGGTCGGTCCCTGGGTACGACCGATTCCGGCTCGCGGGTTCGTAGCGTTGAGCACAACGCAGGCCGGGTCGTCCGGCCGCCCAAGGCCAGGGGAACACCCGATGATCGAGGCGCAGCAGCTCACGAAGCGGTACGGCGAGAAGACCGCCGTCGACCGGCTCGACTTCACGGTCAAGCCCGGGACCGTGACGGGCTTCCTCGGCCCCAACGGCGCGGGCAAGTCGACCACGATGCGCATGATCGTCGGGCTGGACGCCCCGAGCGCCGGCTCGGTCACCGTCAACGGCCGGCGCTACGCCGAGCACGCCGCCCCACTGCAGGAGGTCGGCGCGCTGCTGGAGGCGAAGTCGATCCACCCCGGGCGCTCCGCGTTCAACCACCTCAACACCCTCGCACTCACCCACGGCATCCCGCGCCGCCGGGTGGACGAGGTGATCGAGATGACCGGCCTCCAGCAGGTGGCGAAGAAGCGGGCCGGGGCGTTCTCACTGGGCATGGGCCAGCGGCTGGGCATCGCGGCGGCGCTGCTCGGCGACCCGGCGACGATCATGCTGGACGAGCCGGTCAACGGCCTGGACCCGGAGGGCGTGCTGTGGATCCGCAACCTGCTCATCGGCCTGGCCGACGACGGCCGCACGGTCTTCGTCTCCTCGCACCTGATGAGTGAGATGGCCCTGGTCGCGGACCACCTGATCATCGTCGGACGCGGACGGCTGCTCGCCGACACCACCGTCGAGGGCCTGATCCGGCAGTCCGGCGGCGACACCGTCAAGGTCGCCAGCTCCGACCCCGCACGGCTGCGCGAGCTGCTGGCCGGCCCGGGCGTGGAGATCACCGGCCGGTCCGGCTCCGAGGAGCTGGAGGTCACCGGGCTGGCGGCGCGGGCGATCGGGCTGAAGGCGGCGGAGCACAACATCGCGCTCTTCGAGCTCCACACCAAGGCCGTCTCCCTGGAGGAGGCGTTCATGGAGCTGACCCGGGACGCGGTGGAGTACCACGGCACCACCACCACTGCGGCTGTCGAGGCCGCCGAGACCGTCGGGAGCGCAGCATGAGCACCGCCACCGCCACCCCCACCGACGCTCCGGCCGCGCCCGAGCGCGCCGGACGCCCCGCCTACAAGGTCACCGCCGCCCGGGTGTTGCGCTCGGAGTGGGCCAAGTTCTGGTCGCTGCGGTCCAGTTGGATCACGCTGACGCTGGCGCTGTTCTTCGTCCTGGCGTTCGGCCTGATCCGGGCCTGGCGCTTCAAGGCCAACCTCGACGCGGGCCAGCACATGGACCCGGACATGCTGGGCGCCAACGCGGTCAGCCTGACCCTGTTCGGCCTGAACTTCGGCCAGCTGGCACTGGGCGTGCTCGGCGTGCTGGTCGCCGCCGGCGAGTACTCGACCGGCATGATCCGCTCGACGCTCGCGGCCGTCCCGCGCCGGCTGCCGGTGCTCTGGGCCAAGGCCGTCGTGTTCGGCGTCGTCGCGCTGGTCGTCGGCACGGTGGGCGCGTTCGTCGCCTTCGGCTTCGGCAGCGGGATCGTCTCCGGCACCCGTGCCGCGCTGACCTTCTCCGACGCGGGCGTGCTGCGCAGCCTGTTCATGGCCGGTCTGTACCTGGCGCTGATCGGTGTCTGCGGTGTCGCGCTGGGCGCGCTGCTGCGCTCGGTCGCGGGTGGCATCGCCATCCTCGTCGGCGTGCTGATGCTGGTCCCCGGCCTCGTCTCGCTGCTGCCGACGAGCTGGCAGAACAACGTCAGCCAGTACCTGCCCAGCCACGCGGGCGACTCGATGTACGCGCTGCACCAGGACGCGCACACCCTGGCGCCCGGCACGGGCCTGCTGGTCCTCGCCCTGTGGACCGCACTCGCCCTGGCCGGCGCGGCGTACCGGCTCAAGCGCACCGACGCCTGACCCGCGCGCAGCGCACACCAGCGCCGACGGCCGCGACCAGTGGGGGGTCGCGGCCGTCGGCATGTGCGGTGCCAGTACTCAGCCCCGCACGGGCCGTGCTCCCACGCGGCCCCGGTCACTCGTCGTCCGGCTCACCCGCCTCGTCCAGGGCTGCGAACCAGTCGGCTGTCGACATGCCGACGTACAGCTCGAAGACCCTCCGATAGGTTTCGGCAAGCCTGTCACCGACGAGCGGCTCCATGGCCCTGATCTCGGCCGCCACCCTGTCCTGGATCCAGGCTTCGTGAGCCGCCGAGATCCCGGCGAGGTCCGCCTTCGTCGGCGCGTCCCTGAGCCTCAGCTCCGCCGTCGCGACAGCTTCCTTCCAGCCGTCGGGGCCGTCCACGAGATCCGGCTCGTCCTTGATCATCGCGTTGACCTCCGCGACGGCCCGTTCCGCTCGGTAGTCCGCGAGGACGCGGTCGACCTCGGCGCTCTCCGCTGCGGTCGGCGCCTTCCTGAGCCGCTCTCCGATCGCCAGCTCGTTCGCCCGGTGGAAGTCCTCCCGGACGGTCTCCAGCTGCTCCTGGTAGTGCGCGTACTCGGTGTTCCCCTTCAGCACCTCCCGCTTGATGCCGCCGAGCAGCGACTTCACCGAGGGCGCCGGGTGGGTCGAGGAGGCCTCCTGCTGGAGATCCGTCAGCCGGTTCCTGGCCTGCTGGATCCGCTGCGCCAGGCCGTCCCTCAGCTGCTTGGTCGGCAGCTGCCCCTTCAGCGTGTTGAGCTCGTTGAGGTACGGCTCGACGTGGCGCAGCACCTGGACCCCCGACATGGTGGCGATGGTGTCCAGCCGCTCGAGAGCGGCTTCCACACGCTGCTGGGCCAGGGGGTGGGAATCGTCCCGGTAGTCCGTCAGACCGGCCCTGCGAACGCCTGCCTGACCCTGGTCCGGCGCCGACTCCTCCGGCTGCGGCCGGGCCACTCGCTCGGTGAAGTAGAAGCCGATGGACTTCTCGATCGAGGCGAGATCCTCGGGCTCGAAGCCGCCATCCCAGTTCGGGAGCTTCTTCGTCGTGTCGAGCAGCCGCGGATTCTCCAGGAAGGCCCGGCCGTAGTTCCGGCCGTAGGCCTCCTCCAGCCTGAGCCCTCGCGTCCAGCCCTTCGACGGCTTGCTGTCGGGGTTTCCGTTCTCGTCGTGCCGATGCGGGCTGATGTCGACGGAGATGATCCTGATCCCCGCGAAGGCCAGCTCGTCCATGACGCCGCTGCGCATGCCGACCGCGCCGACGATGTCGTAGTGGTCCGACAGGTACTTCAGCATGGAGAGTTCCTTGCGCCGGTTACCGGCCGAGGCCCACATCCAGTAGTTCAGCAGATCGGCGCCCGTGGTCTCGGGCTTCTCCCCCATCGGGACGACCTCGACCGTGTCACCGAGAACGTTCTTCACCGCTGCGATGATCTCGGTCACCCCCTTCGAACCGGTGTCGAGGGCGGGGGCGTTGGCGCCGGCCCGCGCGCTGTGGCCGGTGTCGCGGAACGGGACGATGACGTACTGCTTCGCCTTGTCGAAGTTGTGCGCGTCAAGGTCCTCCTGAAAGGCCCTGCCCTCCTCTTCGCTGTACGCCCCGTAGAGCGCCGCGAGCCTGGGGATGAAGAGCTCCTCGCGGTTGCGCTGCCGGTTCTCCTCCTTGACCGCTTGCTTGTTCGTCGCTTTGCGCAGGGCGAGCTTCTCGGCGTCCGCCGCGTCGATCACGTGCCGCTGTTCAGCCGTGAGGTTCGCCCGGGCGCCTGCTGTCACCCACTGCGTCTGCTCACGGGTGAGCTTCACCAGAGCCTTCTGCTCAGGCGTGAGAGCGCCCAGGGTGTCCTGTCCCGACTCCCGCTGCTCCGGTGTGAGCCGCACCGTCTCCTGCTGCTCGGGCGTGAGCTTCACCCTGTCGTGCTGTTCGGCTGTGAGAGCCGTGAGGATCGGCCCCACCTGCTTCGCTTCGGTGAAGATGTCCGATTCGAACAGATACGCCTTGATGTCCTCGGTCGCCTGCGTCTCGCTCCTGCCGAAAGGCATCAACTCGACGGGACCGGACTTCGCGCCCCCGGCCTTTGCCGGCCGAACGACCTTGGGCAGAGAAGTCTCCCGTGTGTAGAACACCTGACGACCTGCCTTGATCAGGTCGTCATGCAGATTGATGATCTGCATGGACTGTCCCTCGGTCGCGTCGCTGACATTCCAGACCAGCAACTTGGCCCGAGGGTTCACCATCATGGCGGCGCGCACGTGGTACATGTCGCCGGAGTTCTCCGCCCTGATCACATAGGTCTCGTCCGTGCCGAGCGCCTGTATCTCCTCGTGCGTACGGAGCCGGTCCGATGCGAAGGAGACCCAGAGGCGGGCGTCCTGGGTGAAGTGCGGGAGAGGGCCATCGGTGTGCGGCGCGTCGGACGCCCGGTCGCGCCAGCGCAGTTCGCCGCCCTGCTCCGCGGGAGCGATCACGCTCAGCGGGCGCCCCGGCTCGTTCGGGCTGGTGAGGACGACGGAGGCCTCGGTCCCGTCGGCGGACGCCGCCAGACGCTGCTTCAGGCTCTCCAGCGCCGTGGCACCCACGCCGTAGTCGAAGGCGAGGAGATTGTCGCCGAGCAGCTCACGGGCCTCGCGATCCGGCGCGGTTCCGAAGCCGAGCGATCCGTCCATGGAGCTGAGCGTGAAGTCCATCGCGGCGTCGGTGTGCGTGTCGGCGTGGGCGTGGGGGTCGGGGTGGGTGTAACCCGGCGGCACCGCGGCCGACTTCGGTTCCCGCTCGGTGTCCACCACCAGGTGCGCACCGAGTGCCTCGGCCACCGGCTTCGCTCCGGCGGGCGCGTCCTTGGCGACCGAGAGGCTCAGCCAGCTGCCGCCCTCGACGATGGTGGGGCGGCCGCTGCGGTCGAAGCCGACCTGCCGGGCGACCACCAGGTGCCCGCGGCCGTCCGCCTCGGTCCGGTACGGTGCGCGGGCCGACGGGACGAAGTAGAGCGCCCCGTTGGGAACGTACGCCTTCAGGTCGAGACCGGGCAGGAGGCGGTGCACCTCCGCGAGCACCTGGGACGCGTAGGAGTCGCTCCCGCCCGCGGCCATCGAGCAGCCGGCCAGCTGCAACGGCTTGACGCCGTCCCAGATCCGCTCTGCGTGCAACTGGACGATGACGTGGGCCAGTTCATGCGGCTGGACCGCCGAGTCACGCCAGATCGGCATGTTGTCGGCACCGGTGTGCATGGCGAGCGTGAAGAACCGCTCGTCGGTCGGGAACCGTTCGAGGCTGCGGGCGACCCGCTGCCTGGCCTCCGGCGAGGCTGTCGGGTCGTCCAGCCAGTGCGCACCGGACGTGTGGTTGAGGCGCACCGAGGCGCGCAGGTCGTTGAGGCGGGCCTCGGATCGGGCGGTCTCCGGACGCGGTTCCCCGGCCGGCGACGGCGCATGGGCCGACGACGGGCCGAAGTGCGTGGCTTCGGGGATCTGAGCCAGTTCGGATTCGGGGTCGGAGTCTGAGTCGGGGTCGGAGTCGAACTCGGAGGCCGTTTCGTACTCGGACGACGAGTCGAAGTCGGGCGCCAACTCATAGACGGAGGCGGTGTCGGACTCACTGCCGGACTCGGTGCCGGACTCCGCCGGCGAGGGCGGCAGAGGAACCGACTCCGGACGGGCGGCCCCGAGGTCGCTCTCCTGGTGCTGCTCGGTTGCCGCCGACGTCGTGGACACGGCCTGCGTCTCCCCTGCCAGCACGCTGGCGATGAAGTCCTCCAGCAACGGGCCCGCCGGCTCGACCACGTCGTCGGCCGGACGACCGGCCTCCGACAGTGAGGCGGCGCGGTCCCGGCCCTGCTCGGGCCGGGAGGACGTGGTCACCCGGCCTGGCAACGGCTCGGACAGCGCACGCGGCCTGGTGAGCTGCGCGTGCGGGGTGGGCTCCTCGTTGTCCACGACGTGCTCGGACGCGGACGCGGGCACGGCCTCCGTCTCCGTCTCCGTCTCCGTCTCTTGAGTGGCCACGCGCTCCACGGGAGGCCGGGACGTCACCGGCAGCCCGGCCAGCGGCTCCACTTCGTTCGGCTCATCCTCCAAACGCTCCGGGGAGCCCTCCGCCGCGTCATGCTCGGACGCAACCTCCTGCACAAACTCGACACCGCCCCCGTGCTCCACCGCGACCTCAGCCTCGCTCTCGACCTCAGCCTCATGGAGCGGGTCCGGGAGCGTGCTGCGGTCGATCGGCAGATCGTCGCCCGCGGGGTTCTCGTCCGTGAAAGCGCGGTAGTGATCGCTCATCACCGTGCTGTCCCCGGTCTCCGCCTCCGGGATGTCGATCTCGATGGGGATGAGCCCCCGGATCGGGAGCTTCGCCGGCTGATCCGGGTGCTCCCCGGGCAGCGGCTGATCGCCGAACACCCGGTCGCCGTCACGCAGGACCAGGGCCACCTCCATGAAGCCCGTGTAACGGACCATCGGCGAGCCGGACTTGGCGGCCGACACCACGCGTCCGCCGTCGGCCTCCGCGACACCGTCGCGGGTCCGGTGCTGTCCGCCGACGCTGACCTGGAAGGTGCCCTCGGCCGTCGCCGACAGCTCCGCCTTGGGGCCTGCCTGGATCTGGCCGCCCCACAGGCCCCAGTCCAGTCGGGTGTGCTGCGACGAGGACGCGGACTCGTTGGCGGGGCTGAACTCAGCCCCGGTGTCGATCCCCTGGAACTCCAGATGGACGATCTTGAGCGAGGCCTCCACCCGCGCGTCGGCCACCAGCCGACGGTGGCCGGGGGCCGGCGTGCTGACGGGCACACCTCGGGTCGCCGGGGCGACCTTGGCGGACAGCTGGCTGTGGCTCTCGCTGTTGAGCACCACGCTTTCGAGATGCTCCCAGGTGCTGCGGCCGAAGAAGTCCGGGCCGTGCGTGAGCAGCAGCTTCTGGACGCCGGCGGAGTCGCCGATCCAGCGCATCACGTCGGTGTCGTGCAGTCCGTTCCCGAACACCCTGGCGGGCGGCACCTTGATCGCTACGGGCACCGGCACCGGCACCGGCAACACCCGCACCGGCGCAGGCGCAGGAGCAAGCGCGCCTTCGGGCGCGGCAGCCGCATCAGGCGCAGGTTCCGCGGCCCGGTGCCAGGCGTCGACGGCCCTGAACGATGTCGGCCGGTCCACCGGGACCGTCGACCCCTCCTCCATCAGGACGTCGATGCCGATCTCGGTGGTGGCGAACCCCCGCTTGGTCGTACCGATCCGCTGGATCGGGCGCAGAGCGGCCACGGTCCGGTCGACGACGTCCTGCAGCGGCGGCCGGGACTGCGACCGGACCGGCGCGGACCCTACGCCCCCATCGCGGACGAGCACACGGTCCGGCACCACCCGGTTCTGGTCACCGAGGGCCAGCAGCGGGCGCCGCTCCATCTGGACGAACAGCCTGGCCCGGCCCGTGAAGGCGGCAGCGGTCAGCTTGGACTTCGTCGCCCCGCCCGAGGTGACCGAGGTGGCGTGGACGTCGATCTCGTCCCTCCCCGTCGCCCTGGTCACGCTCCCGCCTGCCACCACCGCGACTCCGGAGGCGAACGGGTCGGTGGTCCCGGCGAACGCCACCGTGAAGCCGTTGGCGTGGCCGGCTCCGAGATTCGTCGAGCCGTCCGTGTCGGCGACGGAACGCTGGTTGCTGGTACCGGTGTTGAACTCGGTCGTCGTGCGGTTCCCGTTGCTGTCCGGCGTGCTGCCGCCGTAGTGGCTCAACTCGCCGACGCCGGCACTGATCCGCACCGTGCTCCGGCCGTGCTTCAGCACGATCGCGTGCCCCGACATCAACGACTTGATCTGGGGGTGGAGTTGGTCGACGGTCAAGGCCTTGAGGAGCATCCGGCGCATGCCGGACCAGTCGGAGCCGAGCGTCGTCCTGCCGGGGCCGGCGAGCTGCCCGACGGTGCCCTCCAGGTCCGCCGTCCCGCCGGTGCGAGGCGCGACGAAGAAGACGTCCGTGACGATGTCGGAGGAGCCGAGCCGGTGCGACTGCTCCACCCGGACGGGTACGGCCCGGTGCGCCGTGATCGGGGTCCCGGCCCGTGTCCCGCCCGCTGCGGCCGGCACCGGTGCCGCGCCCCGGACGGGCGCCTCGCGCAACGGCACCGCCAGCGTGGTCTCGACATCGACGTCCCGCGTCCCGACCGGGAACGACCGCCCGCCTCGCTCCAGGTCGAAATGCAGGGTGAAGCGGGCATCTCCGGTGAACAGGCCCGCAGGTTCCACGAACTTGCCGCGGCTGCCGACACCACCCGTGCTGACGGTGGTCGTGCTGCGGATCCGGTCCCTGGTCCGCGCGTAGCTGCCGGTGATGTCGAAGTGCGGGATCTTGAACTTCAGCACCCCGTTCCCGACGTACCGGATCCGGCGCTCGGCCGTGATCCCGGCCGACGTCCGGAGCTGGCTGCCCAGCTCGAACTCGAACTTCCCGATCGTCTCCCGGTGCGTGAACTCACGCAGCCGCGCGGTCGCCGTGACGGTCCCGTGCCAGCCGTTCACGTCCACCTCGGTGCCGATCGTCTCTCCCCGACTCAGCGCGGAGAGCTGCGACTTGAGGGCGAACGGGTCGAAGGCCTCGCGCAGCCGCAGCCGCAGCTCGTCCGGCAGCAGGCCGGCGTGTTCGCCGAGAGTCGCCTCGACCGTGCTCAGCACCTCGGTGTCCCTCCGGCCGAGACTGAGCACCACGTGCGAGGCACTCATCGCGCCGGACTCGGTGAGCCTGCTGGGCGGCTCGTGCAGCGTGGCGGGCAGCTGGTTGTCGGTTGCGCGCGCGGTGGTCCGGCCGCGCTCGGTTCCGTCCTCCCGGATGACGGCGGAGCTGTCGGGCCCGACCGTGTAGTCCCGGGTGGTGCGAGCGTCGAGACTCAACTCCGCGTCGAGCTCGACGGGAAACGCGTGCTCCCTGCCGTTCGCCGTGAACGTCAGGTCCAGCTTCACCCTGGCGCCGAAGATGTCCTGTCGGCGCGCGAACTTGCCGTTGGCGTAGACCTTGCCCGCGCTGCCGTCCCGCCACCCGTTGCGGTCCCGCACCTGACGGGTGAGGGTGGGGGCGATGTCGACGGTGTCCTTGACGGCCTGGGCTCCCGTGCCCGCCTCGTGCAGCAGGACCGTGCCACCGGCCTGGCCCTGGTGGGAGGAGGTGTCGGAGAGCAGGTAGCGCTCCGCACCGAAGGTACTGGTCTCGCTGACCACGTTCACCTCGGCGGCCTGGCTGCGCCGGTACTCCATGCTCACCAGCTCGGCCGTTGCGGAGACCTTCACGCCCTTCAGCAGGCCTGCCGACAACTCCGGTGTCTCGAGCTTGAGTCCACGCGTCATCGCGGTGAGCCGCGCGGCCACCCGGGCGTGGCTGAAGGTGTGCAGGACGGTCTGGGCCACCTCGTCCCATCCGCCGCCGACGAGCAACCGGCCCTGCACCCGCAACACTTCGTGCAGGGGGTGGATGTCAGGGAGATCGCGCACCGTCACGGTGTCCGAGAGACCGGCACCCGCAGCATCGGCGTCCGCCGCTTCGGCGCCCGCATCGGTGGCCGGGCGGGCCTCCCGGGGCCAGACGCTGTTCGGCGGCGCCGGGATGACCGTACCCGGGGCCCAGGGCTCCTCCCCCGCAGGGACGGCCCCGGCCACGGGAACCGAGCGCGCCTCGTCCTGTTCGACGAGCACCCGGAAGTTCACGGCAGCCTCGACGTGGCCGGAGCGATCGGGCAGGACCGTGTTCGTCTGCCGGAGTTCGAGGCCCAGCATGGTCACGCCGTCGAAGACCGCGCCCCGGACCTTCGCCTTGGTGGTGACGGTCACCTCCTGGCTGGCACCGGAGCTGCGGACCCGGTCGCGGCCGAGCTGTGCCGTCTTGGTGCCACCGAGGATTCCGGGCTTCGCAGCGGTGTAGCCACCGGATCCGGGCACCGGGACCTGCCAGGTGTCGGTGCCGGTGTCCTGGCCCACCCGCGAACGGTAGATACCGGTACCGACGTTGAACTCCGTCGGATCGGTGTTGCCGACATGACGGAAGCTCTCCGCGACGGTCCTGGCGGTGATCTCCACCGAGGCCGTGCGCAGCCCGCCGATGTCGCTGACCTCGATCCGGGTCCGCTCGCCCGCCATCAGGCTCTTGAGGTCCTGGTGCAGGCCGGCCAGCCCGACCCGGCTGAGGATCTTGGCCTTGAGCGCGGGCCAGAGGTCCCCGGCGATCCTGTCGCCCGCGGCCTGCACGTCCTCTCCGGCGAGGATCCTGGCCATACCCTGCGGAGCCGCCGGGTCCTGGTCGTGGTCCGTCCAGACGTCGAGCACGATGTCCGAGCCGCCGAGGCGCCCGCGCTCGATCACGCGCTGCGGCGGGGCGAAGTGCAGGTCGACGGGCGGCGCGATCCCGTCCGCGTCGCGGGTGTCCCGCAGCGGGATCGCGATGACGACGTCGAAGCGGTCCAGCGGCTCCCTGTGGTCCGCCGAGGACGATCCGACGATCGGCGTGTCCGAGCGGAGTTCCGAGAAGGTCGCGGTCACGGTCATGTGCGCGTTGAAGAGGGCGGCGCTTTCCACGCTCTTGCCGCGGGCGATCGTCCGGCCGGCTTCCACGGTGGTCGCCCCGCGCGTCGAGTCGTGCTGGTAGCCGACGCCCAGGGAGTAGTCGCCCTTGCTGCCGAACTTGACCTTGCCCTGTGCCCCGACCGCGACCCGCCGACGGGTGTCCTCGGAGAGCGCCACCGAGGACTGCCGGTCCGCGCCGCTCTCGAACTCGACCGACTGGGTCTTCCGGTACTCGGGGGTGCCGTCCACCGTGCCGGTGAGCGTGAGCCGGCCGGACCGGCCGTTGGCCGCAAAGGGCATCTCCCAGACATCCCCGCGGGACAGCGCCGACAGGATCGGCCGCACGGTGCCCGACTCGAGGAGGGTCCTGGCCAGCGTGTCGGCCGCCGCCCGGTCGTCGCCCAGCGCGCGGGTGAAGCTCCGGGTGATCGTGTCGAGCACCGCCCGGTCGTCCATCCGCAGGGCCACGATCTGGTCGGATGCGGAGAGCCGGTGCTCGTCGACGATCCGGCTCGGCGCCTGCCGCGCCGGCTCCTGCTGCTGTTCTCGGGGCTGCGACTGCGACTGCGCGGGCGGCTCCGTCGCACGGTCGGCGAACCGGGCCGAGTTCGGGATGGGCTTGCTCGTGTCCACCTCGGCGAGCTCGACCGTCCGGTAGCCGCCCAGTCGGTCGTGATAGGTGCCGTTCGCAGCCCGGTACGCCGGGTGCTGCGTCATATCGACCTCCGGCACCGGAGCGTGCGGCGCGGCCTCCCGCACCTGGTACTCACGCCAGTGGCCACCTCCGGCGACCGCCAGCACCGGCCTCCCGTTCGCCGTGAAACCGACCGCCTGCGTCACCACCAGGTGGTTGCTGCCGGCGTTGTTCGCCGGCGGGAGCGACCACACATCGTCACTCGCCACCACCAGCTTCGGCCGCAGACCGGTCCGCTGGAACAACTCACGTGCCACCTGCGGCACATACTCACCATCCAGCGCCTCACCCAGACCACAGGCGAGCAACTGCACGTCGTCCGTGCCGTTCCACTCCTCCGTTCTGCGCAACTCGACCAGGGTGTCCGCCAGACGCGTCGGCGACATCTCCAACCCGTCATGCAGCGGCATCCGACTCACCGCGTGCGTATGCGCACCCAGCATGAAGACACCCTGATGCCCCGGAAGCCGCCCCAGCATCTCGTCCAACACCGCGCGATCCGACTTGCTCACCACCGAATCGGTCAACCAGCGGCCACGACCGGCACCGTGCTTCGACAGCGGCTCACCCACGGTCGGCGGGAGCGGGTCGAATTCACGCCCCTCCCGCCATACGGGGATCGCCTCGCGCAGCAGGACCGTCACGGCCTGCCGCAGGGCCGCCACAGAGCCCGCGTTGCCGTCCTGTTCGGCTTCCGCCCGCTCGTTCCCAGCACGCTCCTCCACCCGGTCGAGGCTGGCGTCGAAGTTCTTCGAAGGGACGGCGTGTGTCTGCAACACCTTGCGCAGCGCGTCACCGAGCTCGCCGAGCGCTCCCTGCGCGGCCGGGTGACCGTAGAGCGCCACCACGGCACCGTCGAGGAGGTGATCATCCAGCGTGAGGACCGCCTCCTTGTTCTTCTCCCGCTGCGCAGCGACATAGCCGGCATGGCTTTCCCTCGCCGACTCGCCGCCCTCGACGGCCTGCGCGTGCTCCTGGTAGATCGTCCTGAGCGCTCCGAGACTGGTCCTGACGTCCGTCGCAACGGCTTTGTGGAACTTCTCGCCGAGCCGACCCATATCGGTGGCGATGGCCAGCCGGATGTCGAAGACGATCGTGGGCTCCCCCCGCCCGGTGATCATGTTCAGGCTCTCGCCGCCACTCAGCCCGAAATTCAGCGGCTTGTCCGGGTCATGCTTCACAAAGGTGTTCGGCTCGGGCGGGTACGGGCCGTAGCCGAGCGCCACGGGCTTCTTCACGAGGTCCTTGTGGGCGAGCGGACTCCGTGCGAATTCACTCTCCCGCTGACCCTCCCCCAGGACGAAACCGAAATCGGTCGCCCGGGGGTTGATGTCCTCCAGAGCGGGAGTGAACGCCACCTTCCACGACGGCTCGTCGGCAGCCGGCTTTTCCACCCGGACGGGCTGGACACTCCTGCGGGCGAGGGCCAGGCGGGTCTGCATGTCGGCCTCGACGGAGAGCTTCTCCATCAGGGACGCATGCTCGGGAGCGCGATATCCGCCGGAGAGGATCCCGGGATACCCCTCGCCGTGCAGCGCCTCCGCAGCCGCGACGAACAGGCCCGAACGGGCCGTGTCGGCCCCTCCCCGGTCGAACGGACCGACCAGCAGACTGTGCGCGTCATCGTCCCCGAGGTGCAGATACACCTCACTCATGCCACCGTCGCGCAGCCCCTTCGCGATCGCCTCCGTCTCCGCGTGATTGACGACGAAATTCCTGATCGTCCCGTAGGGAACGGCGAGCCTCGCGCTCTTGTCCCTCGCGGGCCAGTGCCACGAGAACGGAACCACGGCGACCGGGAAATCCTCGCCATCGTGGGAGACAGCGCCGATGGCCGCGTCGTAGAAATCACTGCGCCACGTCCCGCCGGAGGCCACCCGCACATTGACGCCGATCACCAGGCCACCCCGAGCACCGCGGGCAGCTTGGGCATCGCCGGAGGCCGGATCGGAGATCCCGGCGAACGCCTCGTCGCGATAGCGCGCGATCAAGCCGTTCAGATCGGTGTGCTCTTCCAGAACGACGGCGACGACACCGACGAATCCGATTCTCTCCGGGGCGAGCTCTCCCACCGGCTGACGACCATCGGGGTCGACGGGAGGCAGCCGCCTCCCGAACCGGCTCGGAACGCCCCGCCCGGTCAGGGAAGGACCGCCGCTCTCCTTCCGGGCCCCCGAGGAAGCCACGGGTCCCGACGATGAACCCCCCTGCTGACCTCCGGCGCCTGCCCCGCCGCCCTTGGAGCCCACGTTGCCGTTGCCGGCCCCGCCGCCCCGACCGCTCGCGTTGCCGCGACCGCCGGCATTGCCCTTGCCACCCGGGTTGCCCGTGCCGCCCGCGTTGCCCTTGCCAGCCTGATTGCCCGTGCCGCCCGCGTTGCCCTTGGCGCTCGCCTTGTCGCCCGGACGACGCGTCACGCCGAACCGCGGGGCCTCCGGAGCCAGCAGGCCGAGGTCGATCAGCGGCAGTGACTTGACCCGGTCCAGGACCGCGAGGGCGGTTTCGTCCGCTGTTTCGTACCGGCGGGTGAGCGCGTCCGCGGCGCCGGGCTTCGCGTCACTGCCGTTCGCGAGCGGATTCGACGGCCTCGGCGCAGCGATCCACTCCTTGAGGACCTTGAGGATCGCCGGCTTCTGCGCCGGGTCCTCCCAACGGTCGACCAGCTCCTGGTCATCACTGATCCCGGCGCGGATCCTGGCGTAGGCACTCCGCGCGTCCTTCTCCTCCCGCATGCGGTCGAGGAGCACGCGGGGCGACGCCCAGCGGTCATCGCCCGACACCGCCGTCACGGCGGAATCGGTGGAATCGGCGGAATCGGTGGAGTGGCGGTCGGTGACGGCGTCGAGCGGGTGGTCCCGCACGACCGTGGTGCTGTCGACCGTGTCCTCGATGACCTTCAGGTAGCGGGCGGGCAGCGCTTCGAACTCGTCGATGGACGTCATCAACCCGTCCTCGCGCACCGCACGACTGTCCGGCCGCTGCCGGAACAGGGCACCGGGGCCGACGCGGTTGCCCGCGCTGTCCAGACCGGAGTCCTGGTACTCGTCCTTCAGGCCCAGGTAGTGCAGGACCTCGTGCACCAGAACGGGCCGGTGGGCCGCGTCCTCGGCCGGATCGGCCGGCAGGTTCCAGGAACGCTGGTCGGAGTCGACCGGCACGCTGTGACGCCTGATCGTGATCTGCTCGGGGTGCCTGTCGCCCGGCAGCAGTTCCAGGTCCAGATGGAACTGGTCACCCGAGCGAGGGAGTTTCAGGCCGACGTTGACGTGCTCGTCCAGGGCGCTCTGCACACCGTCGCGGATCGCCGCGAGATCGTCCCGCGACAGGCCGCCGGCCTCCAGGTCCACCCGCAGGCTCACCGTGTGGTGCCGCACCCAGGTCCCGTTGTCCGCCTGGACGCGCCGCACCACCGATCGGACCAGCGCCTGCGTACCGGCCAGTGCCCCCCGCGCGCGATCGACCAGCGGCTCACGCGCCGGGTCGAACAGTTCGGTGTGCACGGAGGCGGTCGGCGCCTTCGCCAACCGGTGTCGCCACCCCTGCGCCGGAACCGCGACCCGCTGGGCCGGCTCCTCGACCGCGCGCCGCGCAGCCGGGTGCGGCTGCGCGGCCGGCTGCCCGGGGGCACCGTGCGGCTCGACAACCTCCGCATGCGGCTCGGGCTGCGGCTCGGGCAGTGGACCGGTCGACCGGTCGTACAGGCTGTGGGCCTCACGGTAGATCCGCGTCACCTCGGCGTCGGTGAACTCCCCTGTGCCGCCGACGATCTGCTGGATCTGCTGGATCTGCTGCCTGACGACATCGATCTCCTGGTCGTAGAACTCGTAGCTGACGTTGTTCTCCAGCAGGTCCTTCATCCGGTGCCCGGACATCCACTTGACCGTGGGAACGAACGGGGAGATCGTCCGCGCGGCATGCGCCTCCAGCGTCCGGATCCGTTCGTCGGCTTCCCCGTTCAGGTCCAGCACGGGCTGCCGCGACGGCTCCGGGAGCCGGGCCCTCGACTTGTTCAGTTCGCGCAGGTACGGGTAGGCCCGTTCGAACACCTGGTACCCGGTCATCTCGACGGGGTCCCGCATCCTGTCGAGTCCGCCGGCCACCCGCTCCTGGGTACGCGGGTGCGAGGAGTGCCGGAAGTCCGTCAGGCCGGCGCCCCCGTCCCCGTCCCCGAAGTAGAAGTCGACGGCATCGCCGATCCGGGCCAGGTCCGCCGCAGCGAATCCGCCCGGCCAGTTCGTGACGTTCCGCTGCAGGTCCTGCTCTCTCGGCTCCTCGATGAAGACCCGGCCGTAGTGCCGCCCGAAGGCCTCCTCCACCTCGACGCCGCGGTCCCACCCCTTGGACGGCGCGAGGTTCGGCAGGCCGTCCTCGATCCGGTGCGGGCTGATGTCGACGGAGATGACCTTGATCCCGGCGAACGCGAGCTCGTCGATCACGCCGCTGCGCATACCGACCGCCCCCAGGACCGTGTGGGTCGTCGACAGGTAACGCAGCAGCGCGAGTTCCTTGCGGCGCATGTCACCGGTGAGCCGGCCGTCCTCCTCCAGGTTCCTGACCGAGTGCCACTCCCAGTAGTTCAGCAGGTGCGGGCCCTCGCTCCATCCGGCCGGCTCCTCGCCCATGGGGACGACCTGCACGTCGTGGCCCACCGCGCTGGCCTTGATCTGCTCGATGATCTCCCGCACGCCCTGGTGCCCGGTGTCGAGCGCGGGCGCGTTGGCGCCGGGCCGGTCGCTGTGGCCGGTGCCCCGGAAGGGGACGATGATGTACCGCGCGTCGGGCTGGAATCCACGGCTCGCCAGGTCCTCCTGGAAGGCCGCCGCCTCGGCCTCGCTGTAGGCGCCGTAGCGCTGCGCCAGGCTGGGGATGACGAACTCCTCGCGGTAGGAGTACCGCGCATGGCCCACCGGGTCGGCCGTCCCCTGGGCGGCGGTCGCGATGGCCTGGAGCCGGGCGAGCTTCGCCTGATCCTCCGGCTGCGGATCCGTCAGGCGCATGATCCGGTTGCGCTCGTGCTCCAGGCTCGTGTCCCGCAGGTACTTCGCGATGTGGGAGGTCGCGACGGTCTCGCTCATCGAGAAGCCACGGACCGACGGCGCGCTCGTCCAGTAGACCCCCCGCCCCTGACCCACCAGGTCGTCGTGGAGCAGAGCGATCTGCCGAGCCTGCCGCTCGGTCTCCCTCCGGACGTTCCAGATCAGCAGGCTGCGGGTGGGGTGGAGCACCATCGCGGCCCGCACGTGGTACATGTCCCCCGAGTTCTCGGCCCGGATCGCGTACGTGTTCTTGTCGTTCAGTCCGCGCTCGCCCAGCGCCAGGGTCAGGGCCGCCGCGTCGGACGGAAGTTCGGCGGCACCGCGGACCGTCAGCGCGGGAGCGGCGGGAGGCGCGGGTGGCGCGGCTGCCTGCTCGGTGTGTGCCGAATCCCCGGACAGCGCCTGGGTGATGAGGTCCACCACCGACGCGGGCTGCTCCGGGTGCGACGCGGTGGTCGCGGGCGGCGGACCGTCCTGGGCGAACCGGGACGCGCCGGGGATGTTGTTGTCCGGCTTCAGCCGGCCGGGCTCGACCGGACGGTAGCCGGCCGGGCTGTCCTGGTACGTGCCCCGCGCGGACTGGAACGCCGCGTGCTCCGTCATGGTGACGTCCACCCCGCGGTCGTCCAGCTGGTACCCACGCCAGTGAGCGCCCTTGACGACGGCGAGAACCGGCTTGCCGTCCGTGGTGTAGCCGACCGCCTGCGTCACCACCAGGTGGTTGCTGTCGTCCCTGTTCGCCTGCGGAAGCGACCACACGTCGTCAGTCGCCACCACCAGCAGCGGCCGCAGACCGGTCCGCCGGAACAACTCACGTGCCATCTGCGGCACGTAGTCCCCGTCCAGTGCCTTGTCCAGAGCACAGGCGAGCAGCTGCACGTCGTCCGTGCCGTTCCACGCCTGCGTTCTGTGCAGCTCGACCAGGGTGTCCACCAGGCGCGTCGGCGACATCTCCAACCCGTCATGCAGCGGCATCCGACTCACCGCGTGCGTATGCGCACCCAGCATGAAGACACCGTCCTGCGCCGGAAGCCGCCCCAGCATCCCGTCCAACACCGCGCGATCCGACTTGCTCACCACCGAATCGGTCAACCAGCGGCCACGACCGGCACCGTGCTCCGACAGCGACTCACCCACCGTCGGCGGGAGCGGGTCGAATTCACGTCCCTCCCGCCATGCGGAGATCGCCTCGCGCAGCAGGACCGTCACGCCCTGCCGCAGGGCCATCGCGGACCCCACCCGGCCGTCCTGTTCGGCCTCGTTCCGCTCCCCCGCACCGCCGCGCGTGCCCACCCGGCCGGCACTGTCCGTGAAGTTTCCCGAAGGGTCGGCGTGGGTCTGAAACACCTTGCGCAGCGCGGCGCTGAGCTTGCCCAGCGCATCCGCCGCGCCCGGGTGATCGTAGAGCGCCAGCACGGCACGGTCGAGGAGGTGATCATCCAGGGTGAGGGCCGCCTGCTTTCCCTTCTCCCCCTGAGCGGTGACATAGCCGGCGTGTTCTGTCCCGGCCGCCGCCTCGGCGTCCCCGGCGCCTCGCGCATCCGCCTCGTACACCCTCCTGAGCGCCTGGAGGCTGCTCCTGACGTCCTTCGCCGTCGCCTTGTGGAAGTGCTCACCCAGACGACCCATGTCGGTGGCGATCGCCAGCCGGGTGTCGAAGACGATCCTGGGCTTCTCGGCCCCCGTCCGCTCACGCCCCGCGATCATGTTCACGCCCTCACGGGTGCTCTCCCCGAAATCGAGAGGCTCGTCCGGAATGTGCTTCACGAAGGTGTTCGGCTCGGGCGGGTACGGGCCGTAGCCGAGCGCCACGGGATTCTTCACGAGGTCCTTGTGGGCGATCGGACTCCGCGCGAATTCACTCTCCCGCTGACCCTCCGTCAGGACGAAGCCGAAATCGGTCGCCCTCGGGTTGAGATCCTCCAGACGAGGGGTGAAAGCCACCTTCCAATCCGGATCACCGGCGTCCTTCTTCTCCACCCTGACCGGCTGGACACTCCTGCGGGCGAGGGCGAGGCGGGTCTGCATGTCGGACTCGACCGAGAGCTTCTCCATGAGGGAGGCATCGTCGGGAGCGCGATATCCACCGGAGAGGATGCCGGGATACCCCTCGCCGTGCAGCGCCTCCGCAGCCGCGACGAACAACCCCGAACGGCCCGTGGGGTTCTGGCCCCGGTCGAACGGACCGACGAGGAGGCTGTGCGCGTCGTCGTCACCGAGGTGCACGTACACCTCGTTCATGCCGCCGTCGCGCAGCGCCTTAGCGATCCCGTCGGTCGCCTCGTGATTGACGACGAAGTTCCTGATCGTCCCGTAGGGAACGGCGAGTTTCGCGCTCCGGTCCCTCGCGGGCCAGTGCCACGAGAACGGAACGACGGTGACCGGGAAATCCTGGTCGTCGTGGTTGATCCTGCCGACCGCCGTGTCGTACAGATCGCCGTTCCACGCCCCGTCGGGGGCCACCCGCACATTGACGCCGATCACCAGGCCACCCCGAGCACCCCGACCGGCAGCGGCATTGCCGGCTGCCGCATCGGAGATCCCCGCGAAGGCCTCATCGCGATAGCGGGCGATCAAGGCGTTCAGGTCGATGTGCCTGTCCAGGACGACAGCGACCACACCCACGAATCCGACGGTCTCCGCAGAGGGGTTGGCCACCTCCTGACCACCTTCCGGTGTGACCGGAGGAACGTGCATCCCGAATTCCGTCAGACCGGCCTGCTCGACGATGACAGGCCGACCCTCCTGCCCGGGGGCGGACGCAGTGACGACTCCCGTTGCCGGAACTCCCCGGGTGCCGCCCCTTCCCCCGCCGACGCCGCCCCGACCGCCCTGCCCAACCTGGCCGCCGCCCCGACCGCGCGGGCCAACCTGGCCAACCTGACCGCCGCCCCGACCGCCCTGGCCGCCAACCTGGCCAACCTGACCGCCGCCCCGACCGCCCTGACCGCCGCCCTGACCGCCTCTGCCGCCCTGGCCACCTCGGCCGCCTTGGCCGCCGCCCTGGCCACCTCGGCCACCCCGAGGCGCCATGCCGAAGTGCGGAGCGTCGGGACCCAGCAGGTCGAGATCGACACGGCCGGGAAGGGAGTTCCCCTTGCGGTCCGAAACGGCCGCCCAGATCCGGACATCGGCACCGAACGCCTCCGGGCGCGGGTCCGTGTCGACCCTCAGGACGTCGTACGTGGTCGGATCCGCCCAGCGCAGGACACCGTCCTCCCCATGGATCAGAGCCAGCGCATGCCCGTCACCCTCGGCGTCACGGCCGGCCAGGAGAACAGTCGCGAAAGTACCGCGCCCGGACTGCCGCACCTCCCCGATCAGCTCCGCCAACCCCGCCTCACCCACACCGAATTCGTGCGGCAGGCCATGGTTCTTCGACAACAGCATCGCCGCGCCGGCCTCCGCCTCGGAGCGCAGCGGCCGGTCCGCCGGACGCTGCTTGCCGTAGTGCGTCGCACGCAGCGCCTCGGTGGCCTCCAGGCAGTGCTGCAACGTGCCACCGTCCACGCTCACGTCATGCGGGTTGACGAAGCGCAGCAGCTCGGGGGTCGGCTCGTGGAACTCGGTGGTGCCCACCTCCAGGAGATGCCGGCTCAGCGCCTCCTCCTGCTCCTTGGTCGCCAACTCCAGGTCGCGCGCCCAGCGCACCGCGTCCGTCCGCTCATAGGCAGGAGTCCGCTGCCGGACGACCCGCGACGCCTCCCCCTCCTCGGCGGGCTCCTCCTCGCGCTGCCGTTTGACCCCGACGTGAGAACTCGACGGCTCGGTGGAGCCCGGCTCCCCGTCCGCCGTCTCCTCGCGCGGCGAGCCGCTCAGCACCTCCTCGATCGAGGCAACCGATTCGGGCCCCTTCGCCCGGTCCTCCGACGGCGGGACAAGCTGCTCCTCACCGCTCCTGGCGCCCCCCTCGCCGTCAAAGGTCAGCAAGCGCCGGCTGACGGGGGTCGCGGCGGCCTCCGGGTTCCGCCGGTACGTGTCGGGGCGGTCGGTGGCGAAGGTGTCGTCGCTCTTCGCCTCGTGCGCCTTCCAGGCCTCGCCGTCGACGGTCTTCGGGCCCCAGTGCTGCAGGTACTTGTCGAACCACTCCTTGCCGAACTCGCGCTTGAGGTCGGAAACCGTCTCCAGCGCGATGTGGCGTCCGTCGGCCAGCTCGTCGAAGCCGTGCGCGGCCCGGTCCAGAGCCGGCATCACCTCGGCCTCGAAGCTGACGCGAGCGGCCAACTCGTCGGCCAGCGTGCTCTGCGTCCGCTGCCAGGTGGCGAGCTTCTCGCCCAGCGGCTCGGCCGACGGTTCCTCCGCCTGCTCGGACGGCTGCTCGTCCGCCGTCTCGCCGGCCTTCTCCGCCGACGCCTCGGCCGCCTCGGCCGCCTTCTCCTCCGACGCCTCGCCGGCCTTCTCGCCCTCGCCCGCGCCCTTCGCGTCGCCCTGGCGCAGTGCCGCGCGGATCGCGTCGCCCAGCGCCTCGCCGGTGGCGAACTGCTCGTCGAACGCCTTCCGCACCCGCTCGGTATGCCCCTCGGCGACCCGGTCGCGCGAGCCGTCGGACAGGTCGCCCGCCGCCGCCCGGGCCGCGACCCCGGCGGCCTGCGACGCGGCCTCGCGCGCGACCTGGAGCGTGAGCAAATCGTGGACGGTGGACTCGCTCAGCAGCTCGTCCAGGCTCTCCGGCGTGGCCTCCCGGTCCGCGACGGCGAGCAGGTGCGCGTCCACCAGGTGGCCGATCTCCCGCGCCACCGCGCCGCCGTGGCCCTCCGCCGACCGGCCCTTGAGACCCAGCGTCTCGCCGACCCCGGAGTCGAATCCGGACACCTTGGTCTGCCAGGACGCGACGGCCTTCTCGACCGTCTCGGAGACCTTGGTGAGCGCGGCCTCCCGCGCCGCCTGGACGGCGAACTCGTGCGGGAGCCCCTCGCTGCGCGCCGCGAAGTCCTCGTTGAACCTGGCAGCCCGCCTCGCCAGGTCGTCACCACGCAGCCCGGCGGCCGAGTCGGCCGATCCGAACGACGCCTTGAAGTCGGTCTCGACCTTCGCCCGCAGCTCACGGCCGAGCAGGGTCAGGCTCTCCTCGGAGAGCTCGGCACCCTCCTTGGCGCCGGTCTGCTCCAGCAGCGCCTGGTCGCGCTCCGCCAGGCCCGTACGCCAGTTGCTCCCTCTCAGCTGCTCGACAGCGCGGTCCGCGCGGGAGAGGGCGCGTTCGTAGCCGACCCGCAGGTCGAGGTCGCGCGCCAAGGAGTTCGTCAGTTCGCGCAGTTCCGTCCTGCCCTGGGACGTCCGCTCCACCAGGCGGCTCCCCGCCGCGTCCTCGTGCTCGGCGTAGACGCGGGCCACCGTGGCCTCGACCTTCGCCCGGAAGAGCCCGGACATGTGGCTGCGCACCCGGCCCAGCGCCTCCTCCGACAGCGGCTGGTCCGAGCGCCCCTCGTCCGTCCCACTCGCGCCCGCCCGCTCGACCGGGTCGAGCAGGGGACGGCTGTGGGACTGCACCAGTTCGTCGAAGCGCGCCATCCCGACCCGCACCGCCGCCTCACGGATGGCGGCGAGCTTCAGCATCGGCTCCAGCTCGGCGAAGACCTCCTCGCGGAAGTGCGGCCGCTCCTCCAGCCGGGCGGTCATCAGCTCGTGGGCACGAGCCCGGACGGCTGCGCCGACCTCGTGGCCGACGTCCTCGGGGAGGTTCTCGGACCACTCCTGGAATGCCCTGTCGAGCCTGGTCTGCGCCTCGCTCTCCCGGCCGAACGCCTGCGCCGCGTCCGACAGTCGGCCGTCGTAGCTGTCCTGCAGCTCGCGCTGGGACTGCTCCCAGCTCGGGCCCTGCTCGTCGTCGGAGCGGACCTCCGCCCGCCGTGGGGCGTCGACGAAGACGTACGCGTGCCCGGACGGGGTGGTAGCTGGATGGTGATCGGCACCAGCCTGATGGTCCGGCGCGGACGGCCCGACCTGGTCGGACTGTGGCTCCGGCCCGCGCGGCTCCGGCCCGCGCGACCCCGGCCCAAGCGGCACGAAGCCGTCCGGCGCCGGGTGGGAACGCGGCAACGGCTCGTCGTCGACCCGCAGATGGCCGCCGAGCTCCTCCACCCGCACCTCGTCCGATCCGCGCGACAGCGACAGCCGCAGCCAGTGGCCGTCCGGGGTGAACGTGGGCCTGCCGGCCGCGTCGAAGCCGACCTTCGAGCTGACCATCAGGTTCCCGGAGGCGGCCCGGTCCACCGTTCCCGGACCGGTCACCTTCGGCACGAAGGTCAGCACATTGTCGGGGACGTACGCCTCCAGGTCGCTGTCCGGCAGCAGCCGGCCCAGCTCGCGCAGGGTCTGCGCAGCGTACGAGTCGTCCTGCCCGCGCCCGATGTTGCAGACGGCGAGCTGCAGCGGTTTGGTCTCGTCCAGGCGACCGTCCCGGCGCATGGCGGCGAGCGCCTGGGCCAACTCGACCGGCTTCACCGGCTTGCCCCGCCAGGTCAGCTGCCCGTCGGCGCGGGTGCTGTGACTCACGACGGTGGAGAAGCGCGGGTCGACCGGGAAGTGCTCGACCGCCTCCGCGATCCGTTGACGCTCCTCGGCGCTCGCTCCCGGATCCTCCAGCCAGCGCACCCCGGAGCCCCGCCGCACGGCCAGCGCGTCGGCCAGCTCGGCGACCAGCTCGTGGTCGACCGGACCGGAGTCGTACGCGTGCCCGGCCGCCCCGGGCGAGTGGTGACCGCCGAAGCTGAAGAGGCCGAGGCCGTCTTCCAGCGGATCGACCTCGGGCTCCCTCACCCGTTCCTGGCGGCCCGAGGCCGGGTTGTCGCCGAGCGTCCGGGCCTCGTGCTGCAACCTGTCCCGGACGACCCGGTCGAAGTGCCCGCGGACCGCGTCGTCGGTCGAGAACATGCTCTGGAGATCCCTGAACCGCGCTTCGCTGCTCGTGTACTCGAACCGCCGCGGGCTCTCCAGGTTCCCGTCCGCGTCCTCGGCCAGCCGGGGGCCGTGACCCAGCGCGTAGCTGTCCCCCGCCGGCGACTCCTGGACGTCCGACAGTTCGAGCTTCGTGTCGAAGATCGGCCTGCCGGACTGCTCCCCGAGGGCCGGCGCACGGCTGGGACGGTACGTGCTGGCACTGGTGTAGGAGGAGAAGTCGGCCTGGTAGTACTGGTGGAAGTCGCCGAAGAACTGCTTCATGTCGGCCAGGTCGGCGTCGTCCAGTTGCGCCGGTTCACGACGGCCGTCGACGAGCAGGTCCGCGTCCTTGCCCGACAGGTTCAGCGTGGTCCGGGTCAGGAACTCGAAGGCCGCATCCCGGTTCTTCCCCTCGTCGTCGCTGAACTTGTTCCGGAAGTAGAAACCGAACGGGTCGGAGTCCACCATCGCGACGGCCCGCCTGAGCTCCTGCTCGCCCTCCTTGCCCGGACCCCACAGTCGGGGGTACCGGCGCATCATCTGCACCGCGCCGATGTGCTCGGCCTCCCGGTCGTGCTCCTCCGGCCGCGCGTTCTTGCTCTTGTCCGCCGCGTACATGCGCTCGGAGTTCTGCTTCTGGATGTCGTGGAAAACGATCGCCTTGACGATGCTGTCCACCTTCACGAACCGCCGTGGGTCGTCCCGGTCCGGGTGGGCCAGCTTGAGGTACTGACCCAGCACCATCTGCGCGTGGTCGGAGAAGGTGTACGGCAGGTGGTGGGCGATCTCCTCGTCGAACTTGGGCCGCAACTCGGGGAAGGCGCCGTACAGGCTCTCGATCATCACGTGCGGCGGCGCCCCCGCCTTCCACAACTGCGTGATCTCCTCGCCGACTTGGAGCTGAAGAGCCTGGTGGGCAGGCAGGTTGCGCCGGTTGGCGTCGAAGTCGTTGAGGTGTGGCCGGCCCGAGACGTCGAAGTCCTTCGACGCCTCGTGGTAGCCGCGCGCCAGCGACTCCCCGATGGCCGCCTGGGTCGCCCAGGGGAGCACCGTCCGCTCCATGAACGCGTCGATGCTCTCGCGGTCGCCGGGGCCGAGGTTGTCGAGGTCTCTGGGCAGGTGCGCCCGACTGTCGCCCGCCGGGTACTCCGCCGCGTACGCGTCGCTGTGCTCGGCCACGAAGGTCCGCAGGTCGGCGAGGCGCTTGACGAAGCGCAGCTCGTTGCCGCCGGTCAGCAGCGGGTCCATCCGCCGCTCCGCCTCGGGCTGCTCGAACTGCTTCCAGGTCACGTAGTGCTGGCGCAACCGGAAGGCGATGCCACCCAACTCGACGGCCTTGTTGCGGAAACTCGCCTTCGGACGCAGGTCGAAGACGAGCTCTCGGAGCGTGTCGGGGCTCGTGGTGAGCTCTGCGCCGTTCGCGCGGGTTTCGCGCAGGTGCTCGATGACGCCGGTGTACAGACCGGGCTTGACCTCCTCGGCCCGCTCGGCGGCCCAGTCGAGCAGCCTGTCGTGCTCGGCGCGCTCTGCCTCCGGCAGCAGACCGGTGTGCTCGCCGAGCCGGGCGATCAGGTCCTGCAACTCGTCCGACTGACGGTGGAGTTCGTCGTGGTGTGGCTGGGTGGTGATCCAGGGGTGGTCCTTCGGCAGCAGCCGGCGGTCCGTCAGCAGCGGTGCGCCGATGTCCGTGCGCAGCTCGTCGACGTGGAAGGACTCACCGTTGCGCGGGTCGGCCGGGCCGGTGAAGGCCTCCTCGTCGTAGTAGTACGTCCGCAGCGAGCCCGGCCGGGCTGTGCTCTGCAGCAGGTCGATGTCCGCACCCGCGATGCCGAACTGGTTCGGCTCGCCCCGGTGGTCGACGTTGAAGGTCCGCTGGGAGTTGGGAACGGCCGACTCGCGCCCGGCACCCGCCAGGTCGCGGCCCCGCTCGAACTCCAGGCGGGCCTGGTCCAGTGCGCCCCGCAGCGTCTGCGCGACGAAGGTGTCCCGTTGCGCCTCCGGGAGGCCGTTGTACGCGGTGGTGAGCGCCCTCGGGTCGTAGTTCTCGGGCGCGGTGAGCGAGCGCCTGCCCCGGTACGGCGGGACCGGCGAGTTGCGGTCCTCCTCATGGATGGCGTGCTCGGCGATCGTCCGGTAGGTCGACAGCGGGACCAGGTAGGAGCGCAGCAGCGGCTTCGTCCGCGGGCCCAGGTCCGCGATGTACTTCTCGGCCCACTTGAGCGCCCGCAGCGGACGGCCGGCGCCGGTCCACAGCACCGAGTCGCCCGCGACGGACATCCGGATCTCCCCGGTGAGCGGGTCCTGCTGGATGTCCTTGTACTCCGAGGTGCTCCCGCCCGGCCGGTCGGGGGCGGGCGTCAGCTCCTGCTCGCTCACCACGGTGGTGTAGAGGCGGACGAACGGCTCGTCCTCGTGGAACTCGAGCTCCGGATCACCCCGGTAGACGGTCTTGGGCTCCTCCCAGACGAACTCCTTCTTCTGCCGGTCGAAGACCAGCTGCCCGTCCAGCGGCCGGCTCGGACCGGGGAAACCGACACCCTGGGCGTCGCCCGGCAGGTCGCCCACGACCGGGTTCCCGGGGTCCTCGGCGGGTGTCTTGGGCCCGAACGTCAGGGCACCCCCGATGTCCCGCAGTTCGTGCTGCGCGCGGTCGTGGTCGCCCACCGGAAGGTCGACGCGGCCGGGCGGTGCCTGCGGCTCCGGATGCGGCTGCGGGTGTGTCTGCGACTGCGACTGCGTCGGGATCCGGGCCGGGGCGGAGATCGGGGCCGGGGTGTCGACCGGCTTGCGGTGGCTGTCGGAGGGAGGCGGAACATCCTTCGACCCGGCGCCGCGGGGCAGCGGAGCCTCGGGGACGGCCGTGGAGCGGTCCGTACGCTGCGTCGTGGTGGAACCGGAGGACCCGGCGCTCTGCTGCTGCCGCCCGCCTGACGCCGTGGTCTGCGCCCCGGACGTCGCCGTCTGCGTCCGCACCGGCTCCCGCACCGGCCCCTGCGGGAGGTCGGCCTCCGCACGCTGCGGGGTACCGCTGTAGCCGGTGCCGGTGGTCCGCACCGGGGTGAGGACCGGGTAGTCGAGCTCGTCCGGGTCCTCTCGCGAGTACGCGGGCGGCAGGTCCTGGTAGTTGGGCAGCTCGCCCTCCGGACCGGCGGCCTGGTACGGCGGCGCCGGTTCGGCGATCTCCTCCCCCGAGCTCTCGAGGCCCGAGGACTGCGTCGTGCGCGGCGTCGGATCCGGGATCCCCAGCTCCGCACGGGCCCTGGGCCCCATCGGCCGCGGGATCAGCAGCGAGGTGGGGTGGCCGGTGAAGTTCGCCAGCAGCGCCAGCAGGACGCGCGGGTGCAGCGGCCCGTAGTACTTGTCGTCACTGGTCTCCGCGGACGCCGCGTCCCACTTCTTCACCTGGTCGGCGAACTTGATCCTGAGCGGCTCGACCGCCAGGTGCCCGCCGTGGCCGATGAACCCCATGATGACGCCCGAGTAGAAGGCCCCGGCGCTGGCCTGGAAACTCTCGCCCTCGAAGATCATGCCGTTGAAACCCGCGGTCAGGAAGTTCTGCAGGCCGCCCTTGAGGTAGCCACCGATCCCCTCGCCGAGCTTGTAGAGGAGCTGGTAACCCGACTGGAATCCGAGCCCTTCGGCGGTCTCCATCGCCTCCTTCGCCAGGTTCCGGATGGCGTCTTCTTCCGCCTTCGCCGCGTCCCCGAGGACGCTGCGCAGCAGTTTGGTGATGGTCGCCTGGTCGACGGCGTAGCGCGCCGAGTCCTTGGCGAGCGTCCTGGCGAAGTCCTGCCCGGCCTGCCGCGCGACGTCCTGGCCGACCAGGTCGCCCAGGTTGCGCTCGAAGGTGTCGCCCATGTCCGCGGTGAACTTGGCGACCTTCTTGCCCACGCCGTCCGCCACGCCCCCGGCGGCGCCCTTGGTGAGGTCCTTGAGCCCGTCCTTGAGGCCGTCCTTGAGGCCGCCGCCGATCAGGCCCTTCCCGAGGGACGTCACCCCGCCCTTGGCCAGGTCCCCGAGGACGTTCTTCGTGACGTTCTTCTCCATGCCCTCCAGGCCGCGCGCCAGGCCCTTGAGGTCGTTCTCCAGCAGGTCGCCGATGCCCTTGCCGAAGAGCTTCCCGAACAGCTTGCCGAACCCGTGGCCCAGCAGCTCCAGCGGCCCGGCGAGCAGGCCGTTGATCGCACCGAACTCGACGGCCTGCAGGGTGGACTTCCAGTCCCAGCTGCTCTTGTGGCCGTCGGCGATCTGGATGGTCTGGATGATCACGTCGAGCAGCACGCCGCCCGTGATGCTCAGGAACTCGTGGAGGAGGAGCTGCCTGAGCAGCCAGAAGAAGACCCGCTTGATGATCGCACTGACGATCACCTCCTCGGCGAAGATCGTCGCGAGCGAGGCACCGAAGGTGATCGGACTCGCCGCGATCGCCCAGGCGATCTCGGCGGCGAGCTGCACCATCTGGGCGATCATCATCCATTTGGTGTACTCGACCTGATTGGCCGTCTGATGGGCGTAGTCGCCCAGCTGCTTGGCCATCGTGGCGGCCGAGCCCAGGTAGTCGGTCCCGCCGCTCTCGCCGGTGAACCGCCGCATCTCCAGGACGAAGGCGTCGCGCGCCTGCCCGTCGAACTGGGTCAGGCAGACGTTCACCAATTGGTCGATGTAGTCCTTGAGGACCGGGATGTCCGCGGCGATCGCCAGGTAGTCGTCACCCGCCGTGCGCAGCTTGTCCTCGTCGGCCTCCGGCCACGTCATGCCGGTCACCACCCCGAAGAGCTTGGCCAGTCCCTCGGGGAGCTCGATCGACATGGTTGGTGCACTCCTGACATGACGTCAGAACCTGGCTAGGCCTGGTTCTTCGCGTTCTCATCGGCGTTGTGGAGGAGGTCGGAGGTGTTCTGACCCTGCTGACCGAGGTTGTCCACGGTGTCGCGGACCTGCTTGAGCAGGGAGGTCAGGTCGGCGGTCGGCTTGTCGACCTGGCTGTGGTACGTCTGACCGATCTCGTCGGTGCCGGCCGCGCCCTTGTTGTAAAGGTTGATCTGGTCGGTGTTCTTGAGCATCCGGTCGACGGTGTCCGACATGGCACCGAAGTGGGAGAAGGCGTTCTTGAGGTCCGCCAGCGCCACCAGCTTCTCAGCCACGGAACTCCTCCTGCCGGGTGCGCTTGCGCCGCTCCTCCTCCTCGTCGAAGCCGGGGCGCATCGAACGCAACGGAGCCAGCAGCTCGTCCAGTTCGGTGCCACCGGTCATCGAGGTCCGCAGCGCCTCGCCGATCCCGCGGAACGAGCCCATCGACTCCGCGACCCGGTCGCCGATGTCGGCGCGCGCCTCGTTCAGCACGTCGGTGAGGACGGCGGACAGCTGGGCGGGGGCCATCGAACGGTAGGCGGTGGTGTGGAAGGTCAGCGCGAGCACCTGACCCTGCGCGCCCACCTTCGCGGTGACCATGCGGTCCTTGGAGGTCACCGAGGCGGTGGCCGCGGCGAGTTCCCTGGCCACCTCGGCCATCTTGGTCTGCTGTTCCTGCAAGGCGGCCATCGCCTGCTCGATCTGCTCCGCGAACGGGGTCGTCATCGCGGGCACCTCCAGTGTGTCTGCGATCCGGCGCGGGCCCTGGCAGCAGGGCCCGCGGCGGATCGGCGTACAGGTCGTCACTTCCCTCTACGGGCGGACGGGCCCCGGAGGTTCGGCTCCCGGCGTGACGACCTGCGCACACACGTTCTCAGCGGCCGATCACACCGCTCACCGCGCCGGACTCGGTGCCCCAGACCTCCTCGTCCTCGGCCAGCCAGGTGGTGCGCTGACGGTCCTGCCCGCCCTGCCCCTGCGCACCCGCGCCGCCCATGCCGGCGCCACCCATCGGGGGCATCATCGAGCCGCCCGCGCCACCGGTGGTGGCCACCGAGCGCCCGGTCAGCTCGGCCTCCTCGGCGGCGCTCGCGGCGGCGGCCTTCTCGGCGGCCGCGGCCTGCTCCTCGGCGGCGGGACCGGTCGCCGACTCCATGGACAGCGCACCGTTGCCGGGCTCGCCGCTCGCGACCCGGCCGCCGACACCGAACGTCGGCCCCAGAGCCGACGAACCGCCACCGGTCGACAGCAGCTCGGAGCCGGAACCGCCGGACGAGCTGCCGGACGAGCCGCCGAACGACCCACCGCCGAACGACCCCAGCCCGCCCATGCCGCTCAGCCCGCCCACGGTGATCGGCGGGCCGGTGTACCCCGTACCGCCACCGCCGCCGGTCTGCAGGCCGCCGGCCGGCGCGGCGAAGGCGTGCTCCTCGTCGCTCAGCAGCTGGTCCATCTCGGAGACCGGTTTGCCGTTCGCATCGACGACGCTGCCGTCCGGGCGGATGGTGTCGCCCTTGGCGAGCACCACCGGATTGCCGTTCGAGTCCAGCAGCGGCTTGCCGTCCGGGCCGGTCACCGTCCCGTCCGCGTTCAGCTTCGAGCCGACCGGGAGCCTGAGCACCGGGCCGGTCGGGGACAGCGTCGCCTTGCCGACCGTGGTGCCCACCGGCACGTACCGCGGCTTCCCGTCCGCTCCCAACAACGGCTTGCCGTCGGGCCCGATCAACTCGCCCTTGTCGTTGACCGTGGTGCCCGCCGGTACGAACTCGGGCTTGCCGTTCTTGTCGACCAGCTGCTTGCCGTCCTTGCCCAGCAGCGGAACCTGACTGCCGGGCCCGCCGGCACCACCGCCGCCGATGCCACCACCGCCGACCTTGGGTGGTCCCGGCGTGCTCACCTTGGGCGGGGGCGGCGGGGTGGCGTCCTTCGTCTTCGGTGGCGGCGGCCCGCCGCCCGTACCGCCGTCCTTCGGGCCGCCCGCACCGCCGTCCTTGGGCCCGCCCGCACCGGGGGGATCGACCGGCGGATCGGTCGGCAGGATCATGGTGGGCTGGATGAGCTTGGGCAGCAGCCGGTAGGCGGCGCCGTAGCCCGCGGTCAGGGAGGTGGCCGAGGTCGTCACAGCGATGTTGGCGGGCCCGTCGAGGTCACTGACCACGTGGGCGAGCCACTTGTCCTTGGCCTGTCGGTCCATCGCCGCCATGAAGGCTTCGTTGTTGTCAGGGGCGATCCCGCCCGAGAACGTCCCGTTCGTGCTATAGGCTTTGCTGCTGCTGGGCGTCAGCGTGAGCTTCGAGATCATCGACTGGAACGCCTCCAGCAGGGCGGGGTACGGCGACGCATGGGACTGCAGAGTCGGCGGCTGGATCTTCCAACCGTGCATGTCGATCGCGGCGGTTGCGACGTGTCCCTTCCAGCTGTTGGCGGCGGTCCCCAGCGCCGCGAGGGTCGTGTTGAGATCGGTGCCGGCCGTGGTGAGTGCCTGGGAAATCGTCCCGGCGGTCCCCTTCACGTAGTCCGGGCCCACCTGGAGATACAGCTGCTGGAACTCCCCCTTCACGCCGATCAGGGCCTCCTTGAGCCGACCCGCCGCGCTGCCCTGGAAGTCGGTGTCGTCCCCGTCGACCGTGGTGGCCCATCCGTCCGCCGCCGCGATCGCGTCGTTCAGCCAACTGTCCGTCTGGTCCATCAGGGCGGCCGCGTTGATGAAGCTCTGGCCGTCGACGGTCCCGTTCCCCACCGGCCAGGTCTCCAGGAGCGGGCTGACGATCGTGCCCTCCGCGTTGCAGAAGTTGGCCCACGGCGTCGCGGGGGAACCGTCCGGGGCATCCCACTGGGTGTGCCAGGGCAGGTCGATACCGACGACCGTGCTGCAGTCCGAGACGCCCACCTTGAACGTCCACTCGGCCCAGAGGTCGAAGGTGTAGTTCGCGTTCTCGGTGTACGAGGTGACGATGGACGGGGTGCCCAGCCAGATCGGGCTCTTCAGGCCGGCGACGTCATCGCGGCTGATGACGGCATCACCGCCCTTCGGCCCGGCGAACGTCCTGAGGATGTCCTCCCAGAGGTACGGCCCTGCCACAACTGACTCCCGGTGAACTTGTTCGGTAAGGGGACGGGGTGAGGGGACGACGAGACGGCGCGGGGTGAGGCGCGCCGGTAGGGCGCCCCACCCCGCGCCGGCTCAGACGGGCGGAGGCTGCGGCGCGGGCGTCACGCCGCCCAGCACCTCCTGCAGCAGGGTGCTCATCTGTGCCGCGGTGAGTTCGGCGTCGGCGTTGTTCAGCCTCGCGCTGGCCATCTGCAGGTCCATCCAGATCTTGCCCAGTGTCGAGTCCGTCGTGCGAAGAGCCGTGACGAGGTCGTCGCAGAACTCCTTGTACGCGGTGGCCAGATTCGGGACCTCGGTGATGACACTGCTGCTGCTTCCGGTCAGCAGGACGTCGCTGCTGAGCAGCTTGATCTGGTCGGCGATCTTGCTCCGGAAGTCCTCCAGGGTCACGGAGAAGTCCTTGAGACCCTTGTCGGTCATCGAGATGGTGCCGCTGCCCATCCGTACCGCCTCCTTTCACGCATCCGCTCGCCCACTCAGTGCGAGTAGCCGGCCGCTGCCTGGTTGTCGGCGTGCGTCATGGTCTGGTGCATGCTGTCGAGGCACGCCGCGGCGGCGGCGATGTCGTCGGTCATCTGCTGCTCGTTCTGGTTCACCGCCGCGAGGAACTCGGTGAACGCCGTCGCCGCAGCGCCCTGGAAGTGCTCCTGCAGCGGGGTCAGCACCTGGACCAGGTGGTCGAGGTCGCTCTTCATCGTGTTGCCCGCCGCCTGGAGCTCCTGGACGGCCTGGTCAACGGTTTCGTGATGAAGTGTCAGGTCTGCCATGGATGTGGTTCCTTTCGGTCCGTGCGCCGTCAGCTGCCGCTGAGCGCTTTGAAGACGGGGTCCGAGGCGCCCCAGTTGCCGCCGATCAGCCCGGCCTCTTCCTCGGCCTGGTTGAGGACCTGGTTGGCCCCGGAGGTGCTCTCCATGAGCTTCTCGAAGGCGTTCATGACCACCTTGTAGCGCGAGATCCAGTCCTCGATGTTCTGCTGGAACTTGGCGCTCGCGCCCGAGATGTAGCCGGCGTTGATCTCGGCGTTGATCCGCTCGACCGTCAGGGCGGAGGTCATCATCTCCGAGATCTTCGTGTCCAGGCCCGTCAGGGCGCTCTGGATCGCCGCGTCGTCCTTGTTCAACACTGGTGTGGACACCGGTGCTCCCTCCTCGGTCCGCCGGGCCGCACGTCGCGGGCCCGTACTCGCGTCATCTGGTTCAACGGGCCCGCCGCGCCGCCGGGTTCAGCCTCAGCAGGCCGTCTTCGCGACCGGTTGCGGCGCCGCCACCCCGCCGCCCGCCAGCGCCGCCGGGTCCAGGCTCGGGCCGCTGGGCAGCAGGGTGAGCAGCCCCTCGGGGACCGCCACCGCCGCGACGCCCGCGTAGCCGAGCTGTTTGACCACCGCGGCGGACGGCAGCGGGTACTTCACCCCGCCGTCGGTCACCAGGTAGTCGGTCGCCCCGGCGCCCGCGCCCGAGAGCGCGCGCACCAGCGCACCGCCGCCGGGGCGCACCGCGATCCGGTCGGCGGCCGTGCAGCTCGTCGGCACGCCCGGCTGGACGGCCGGCGGCTGGCCCGCCGCCGCGGCGGCGTCCAGCACGGTCACGGACGTGGCCGGCGCGCCCGCGCCCACGTGCAGGTCGGCGCAGACGGCGTGGCCCTGACCGGGCGCCACCAGCGCCGGCGGCGTGGCCGGCAGCGTGCTCGCGAAGCCCGCGCCGGGCGCGGTGTGCGCGGCCAGGTCGTCGGGTCCGATCGCCGCGGGCGCCGTCGCCGCGCCGTCGTACGCGTACCGCTGGGTGCGCCGGTCGCCGCGCAGCAGCTCGAACTGCGTGGCGGTGAGCGGCACCAGGCCGCTCGTAGCGAGGACGTAGGGCGCGCCGCCGGGCGCCTCGAAGAGCTGGCCGACCCGGCTGGGGCGGCCGGCCAGCGCCGGGCCGGCCGAGCCGCGTCCGGGGATGTCCGGGGAGGTGAGGTCGGGCCCGGCGGGCAGCGCGTTCAGGAACGCGGCGGTCACCGGGAACGGCGCCGTGCTCCCGTACCCGAGCGCGTCCAGTGCGCCGTTGGCGGTGTCGGCGCGCAGCCGCTGGCCGTGCCACAGGAGGTGGACCGAGCCGTCCGGCGCACCCACCAACGCGGCCTGGCCGTCCGTCAGTGCGGTCCCCTCCGCGGCGGGGCCCACCAGCAGGCTCAGGTTCGGCGCCGTCGCCCCGGCCGCGGTGGGCTGCAGCGTGCCGCAGGCCAGCCAGGCGGCGCCGCGCAGTTGGGCGGCCGGCGGCAGCCCGTCGGGGGCGCCGAGGATGCCGAGCGAGCCGCCGCGCGCGACGCCGCTGAGCGAGGCCTGCCCGACCTGGTCGACCGTCATCTGGTCACCGGCCAGCAGCTTGGCGCTGCTCTCGTTCAGGACGGGGTGCAGCACGCCGCCCACGTAGAGGTAGCGCGCGCCGGTCTCGTTGACCACCACCAGGGTGCCGGGCTTCGCCCAGCCGGTGTTGCCGCCGGGCACCATCAGCCCGTAGACGGCGGTCCCCAGACCGATCATCACCGCCACCGCCAGCCCGGTCACCGCACCACGGGTGGTGCGGCCGACGGGGGTGTCCGGCGCGTCGGGCTCGGCCCGCAACATGCCGGAGGCGAGCCTGCTCATCACGAACAGGTGCGCCTGCACCTGGTCGCGTCGGGACTGCATCCGTTTCCTCCTGGGGTTCCTGGGTCGTCGGTCGGATCAGCCGGCCGCTCAGCCGTTCATGGCCCGCAGCGTGTGGTAGACGCCGACCACCAGCAGGCTCAGCGGCAGCAGCGCGATCGCCGACAGGGTGTGCAGCAGGTCGGCGGCCCGTCCCCAGTACGGCAGCAGCCGGCGCCCGGGCACGGTCCAGGCGACCACCAGCAGCACGGTGGCGAGGGCGAGCAGCCCGGCCAGCGTCAGCAGCCGGCCGCCGGTGGGCTGGCCCAGCGTCAGCCGGACGGCCAGCAGCGTCACCCCGTACGCGCCGGGCACCAGCACCGCGAGCCGCTGCGGGATGCTGCCGATCGCCCGGCTGTGCAGCAGGAGCAGCACGCTCAGCGAGCCCGCCAGCGCGATCGCGGGCCATCCCGACCCGAAGGCGACCAGCGTCAGCGCACCGGCGCAGGCCGCGCCGAACGTCAGGTAGAAGGCCGTCAGATACCCGTCCGCCAGCCGGCTGCGGTCCAGCACACCGGTGGCCTCGAAGGGCTCGATGTCCTCCTGCAACTCGTCGGCGTTGCGCGGCAGTGCGGGCAGCCGCAGCCCCGACAGGCGGAACGCGACGGACGGCACGAACGTGCCGAACAGCACCACCACCACCGCCACCGCGGCCGCCGACTGCTCGGCCGACAGCCCGGCCAGCGCGAGCGCCCCGGCCAGCACGCCCAGCAGCGCGAACACCCCGAGCCCGAGGAAGAGCGGCGCCGAGCAGGCCACCGCCGCCAGGCCCAGCACCGCGGCGCCCGCCGCCGCCGAGGCTCCGGCCAGCAGCCGCGCCCCGGTCAGCTCGGCGCCCGCCGGGCCGGTCGGCAGCAGCACGCCCGCCAGCGCGAAGTACGGGACGGCCGTGGCGGCCAGCGCGGTGCCGGCCCCCGCGTCACCCATCGCCCGCGACGCGCTGAAGGCGCCGAGCAGCAGCAACAACCCGGTCACGGCGGCCGCCAGCTCGCGCAACTGCGCGGAGCCGGGCAGCGCGAGCAGCGCGACGCCGCCGAGCAGCGCCAACAGGCTCAGCCCGACGGCCAGATGGTGGGTCAGCACCGGCCGCCAGGAGTCGCCGCGCTCCTGCATGCCGGTGGCGACGCCGTCCACCATGTCGTCGAAGTGCACCGGCGGCAGGGCGGCCCGGCGCGGGCGTAGGTAGAGCTCGTCGCCGTCGCGCAGGCCGAGCGCGTCGGCGGTGAGCTCCTCGTCCAGCGGGTCGCCGCCGAGGTTCTGCAACACCCAGCCGCCGTGGTCGAGACCCTGTTCGTCCAACTCGGGTCCGGCGTAGCCGATCACGGCGGGGAGCAGGTCGGCCAGCGGCACATCGGCCGGAACCGCCAGTTCGAAGGCCGATCCCGGCGCATGGAACCTCAAGCGGCACAACCCCGCGACGGCACTGGTGTGCACGCGTCCTCACTCTCCCAGCCGGCTGATGTCCTGAACGGGGCGCGAATCGCCGCCCCACCCGGCTGTACGGGCGCGGCCCGCCGAAGAGTTCACCCCGGCGCGAGCTGAACCCCGCGCCCCCGGCGAACCGTCCTCCGGTTGGACGGCGGTGTCGCGGCCGTCGAGGAGTGAGGAGCCTTCCCTTGAGCGTGGTCCTGGTCAACCGCACGCCCCGGCGCCCCGGGCCGGAGATGCCGGACGGGGAGATGCAACTGCAGGAACCCCCCGTCCTGCCGGAGTCGCAGAGCGGTATGGCGAGTGTGATCAGCATGGCGCCGATGGCGCTGGGCTCGCTCTCGATGGTCTTCATGTTCCTGCGCCCGGACGGCGGCGGCGGCGGCGCGATGTCCTACATCGGGATCGGCATGATGGCGCTGTCGTCGGTGGGCATGCTGGTCACCCAGCTGATCCGCGGCTCCAGCGACCGCAAGCAGCAACTGCGCGCCGAGCGCCGGGACTACCTGCGCTACCTCTCGCAGATGCGCAAGCAGGCCCGCAAGACGGTGGTCCGCCAGCAGGAGGCGCTGGCCTGGCGGCACCCGTCCCCGGGCGAGCTGTCCGCGCTGGTGCGCACCTCACGGCTGTGGGAGCGGCGCTCCTCGCACCCGGACTTCAGCGACGTGCGGATCGGCACCGGCCAGCAGCGCCTGGCCACCCGGCTGGCACCACTGGCGACCAAGCCGGTGGAGGACCTGGAGCCGCTCTGCGCGCACGCGCTGCGCCGCTTCATCCACGCCTACGGCACGCTCGACGACCAGCCGATCGCGATCCACCTGCGCGGCTTCGCGCACCTGCTGGTCCGCTGCGAGGAGGATCCCGAGCAGGCCCGCGCGATGGTCCGCGCGATGCTGGCCTCCCTGGCGCTCTTCCACGCCCCGGACGAACTGCGGATCGCCGTGGTGGCGGACGGCGCGCGGCGGGCCTCCTGGGAGTGGGCGAAGTGGCTGCCGCACGCCCTGCACCCGACCGAGACCGACGGCGCGGGCGCGCTGCGCCTGGTGGCGAGCACGCTGGCCGAGGCGGAGCAGCTGATCGGCGAGGAGTTCGCCGCCCGGCCGCCGTTCGAGCCGGACGCCGTCCCCAACCGGGACGAGCCGTTCACAGTCGTCGTGCTGGACGGCCCCGGCGCCCAGGGCATCGCCCGCCCGGCGCTGGCCGGCTACCGCAACGCCATCCTGGTCGACCTGGGCGAGGCCCTGGAGTGGAAGCCCTCCCGGGTCACCCTGCGGCTGCGGATCGCGCAGGGCCGCCTCACCATGGTCGGCGCCGACCGCAACCGCAAGGACGAGATCACCGACCTCGGCCGCCCCGACGCCCTCGCGCTGACCGCCGCCACCCGGACGGCCGCGCTGATGGCGCCCTACCGGATCGGCGACTCGGTGGAGGCCGGCGAGCCGCTGGCCACGGACTTCGACCTGACCGCGCTGTTGGGCATCCGCGACCTGCACCAGCACGACGTGGCGCAGCACTGGTCCGAGCGCACCCAGCACAACAAGCTGCGGGTCCCGCTGGGCCTGGGCGCCGACGGCAAGCCGGTCGACCTGGACATCAAGGAGTCCGCGCAGGGCGGCATGGGCCCGCACGGCATGCTGATCGGCGCGACCGGCTCCGGCAAGTCCGAACTGCTCCGCACCCTGGTGCTGGCGCTGGCGATCACGCACTCCTCCGAGGTGCTCAACTTCGTCCTGGTCGACTTCAAGGGCGGCGCGACCTTCCTCGGTCTGGACGCCCTGCCGCACACCTCCGCGGTGATCACCAACCTGGCCGACGAGGCCGCCCTGGTGGACCGGATGCGCGACACCCTGCACGGTGAACTGGTCCGCCGCCAGGAGCTGTTGCGCTCCGCCGGCAACTACTCCTCGCTCCTGGAGTACGAGAGCGCGCGGGCCGCCGGGACGCCGCTGGAGCCACTGCCGACCCTGTTCGTGGTGGTCGACGAGTTCAGCGAACTGCTCTCCGCCCACCGGGACTTCATGGAACTGTTCGTGATGATCGGCCGGCTCGGCCGGTCGCTGGGCGTGCACCTGCTGCTGGCCTCGCAGCGGCTGGACGAAGGCCGGATGAACGCCCTGGAGTCGCACCTCTCCTACCGGATCGGCCTGCGCACCTTCTCCGCGATGGAGAGCCGCGGTGTGCTCGGCGTCCCGGACGCCTACCAGCTGCCCTCACAGCCCGGCAACGGCTTCCTGCGCAGCGACACCTCCACCCTCACCCGCTTCAAGGCCGCGTACGTCTCCGGCCCCTACCGCCCGCGCCGCCGTCCGGCCCAGCAGGCCGCGATCGCCGGCCAGGTCGTCCCGTACGGCACCGAGTACGTGCTGCCCCGGCACCGCCCGGTCGTCGTCGAGGAGGAGCCGGCCGTCGAGGAGAGCGGCTCGCTGCTGGAGATCGCGGCGAGCAAGCTCTACGACGTCGGCCCGCCCGCCTACCGGGTCTGGCTCCCGCCGCTGGGCGTGCCGCCGACCCTGGACGAGCTGCTGCCGCCGCTGGCCCCGCACCCGCAGCGCGGCCTGACCACCGAAGGCAGCGCGGACCGCGGCACGCTCAGCGTCCCGGTCGGCGTGGTCGACCGCCCGTTCCACCAGCAGCGCGACCTGCTGCTCGCCGACCTCTCGGCCGCCGGCGGCCACGTCGGCATCGCGGGCGGCCCGCAGAGCGGCAAGAGCACCCTGCTGCGCACCCTGATCACCGGCCTGGCGCTCACCCACACGCCGAGCGAAGTGCAGTTCTACTGCCTGGACTTCGGCGGTGGCGCGCTCTCCGCGCTGCGCGGCCTGCCGCACATCGGCGGGATCACCGGACGGCACGACCCCGAGCGGGTGCTGCGCACCATCGCGGAGGTCAACGGCATCCTCACCCGGCGCGAGCAGCGCTTCGCCGAGCTGGGGATCGACTCGATCGACGCGTTCCGCCGCCGCCGGGCGGCCGGTGAACTGGCCGACGACCCACACGGCGACGTCTTCCTGGTGATCGACGGCTGGAACACCGTCCGCCAGGAGTTCGCCGACCTCCCGCCGATCCTGACCCTGATCGCCCAGCGCGGCCTCAACTACGGCATCCACCTGATCATCGGCACCACCCGCTGGGGCGAGATCACCGGCGCGCTGCGCGACCTGCTCGGCACCCGCTTCGAACTTCGCCTGGGCGACCCGGTCGACTCGATGATCAACATGCGGGCCGCCGCCAAGGTGCCCAAGCTCCCCGGCCGGGGCCTGACCGACGACCAGCTGCACTTCCTGACCGCCCTGCCCCGGATGGACGGCTCCGGCAGCACCGAGGACCTCGGCGAGGGCGTCGCGGACCTCGTGGACGCGATCGCCGACCACTGGACCGGCCCGCGCGCTCCCGAGGTCCGGATGCTCCCACTGATGCTGGACGCCGCGACGCTGCCCGCGCCCGAGGGGCGGCTGCGGATCCCGATCGGTCTGGAGGACACCGCGCTCGCGCCGCTCTGGCACGACTTCGAGGAGTCCCCGCACCTGCTGGTGGTGGGCGACAGCGAGAGCGGCAAGACCAACCTGCTGCGCCTGGCCACCGCGGCCGTCACCAGCGCGTACACCCCGGAGGAGGCCAGGATCATGCTGGTCGACTACCGCCGCGAGCTCTACGAGGCGGTCCCCGAGGCCTACCGGCTGGGGTACGCGGTCGGGGTGGAGGTGCTGCGGCAGATCGTGGACGGCGCGGCGCGCGCGATGCAGAACCGGGTGCCGGGCGCGGACATCTCGCCCGCGCAGCTGAAGCTGCGGGACTGGTGGCAGGGCCCCGAACTCTTCATCGTGGTCGACGACTACGACCTGGTGGCCGGCTCCGGCGCCGCCCATCCGTTCGCCGCGCTCTTCGACTACCTGGCGCAGGGCGCCGAGTTGGGCCTGCACCTGATCGTGGCGCGTGGCGCCAACGGCATCGGGCGGGCGATGTCCGACCCGCTGCTGCGCAAGCTCCAGGAGGTCAACACCCCTGCGGTGCTGCTCTCCTGCCCGCCGAGCGAGGGCTACCTGTTCGGCAACGTCAAGCCGCGCCAGTTCCCGGCCGGTCGCGGCCTGCACATCACCCGGCGCCGCACGGTCCAGGTGCAGACCGCGCACCTGGCCAAGGCCGAGGCCGAGTGAGTGAACCCTGGTCAGGACGCTGCCCGTAGATCGGGGTAGGGTCCGGCGTCCGGTCGGGGCCATTCAGCCAACGACCAGTGGAGGCAGGCGATGCCCGCGCCGACCCCGCGACCGCGGACCGACGACGTCCCCGAGGCACCGGGGACACCGTCCGCCGTGCCCGGCGCGACACCCGCCCGCAGCCTGCCGCGGCGGGCGCTGCGCCGGGTGCGCCGCCGGCTGGCCGTGGGCCGCGCTGGCGGTGTCACGACCGGCGCCGGCCCGTCCACGCTGCGTGCGGCGGGCCCGCACTTCGTCATCGCCGCACCGGACGACGACGGGCCGACGGCGGCGCTCTCCGGCCTGCCCGAGGACCCGCGCGTGCTGGTGGTGGTCGCCGCTGCGCCCGACGCCGCGCCCGTACTGCGCGCCCACCTGGCCGAGCTGGCCCGGACGGCGGCCGAACGCGGCGCGGGCGCCCTGCTGCTGGCCGCCTCCGGACTCGCCGCCGCACCGACTCACGAGCCCGGCGACGCACCGGCCCATGCGCCCGTCAACGCGCCGACCGATGCGCCTCGGCCCGCCCAACGGGTGGCGGAGCGCGCCGGGTTGCCGGTGGTCGCCCCGGACGGCCTGGTCTCGATCCGACCGGACGGCACGCTCCTGGTCAGCGCCGCCCGGCCCGGCGCCCCCGCATCCTGGTGGCACTGCGCACCGGGCGCGCAGCCCGAACGCCTCGGCGGGGTCTGGCCGTTGCCGACGACCCCTGCCGCCGCCGAGACCCCCGACAGCACCGCCCAGGAGCCGCCGGAGCCGATCGACCCGACCGAACTCTTCGGCGTGGGCGGCCCGTTGCTCACCCGCCTGCCGTCCGGCTGCTGGCTCAGAGACGCCGAGGCGCCAACCAGCTTTCACCCCATGGCACTTGAGGGCATGTCGGCCGAACCCGGCAGCTTCGTCCTGGTCGTCGGCCATCCGGTCACCCCGCTCGCGTCCGCCGACCAGCTGGCCGTCGCCGTCCACCATCTGGTTCCCCCGGACACCGCCCTACTGCTCAGCGCCCCCTGGGCCGCCCCGGTGGACCTCGTCGCCCTGGCCGCCGAACTCGCCGCCGGGACGGGACGGGACGTCCGGGTCGCCGTCGGGCTGCCGATGCGCACGGCCGGCGGCCGTTCGGCCCGGCTGCTGCACGCCGACGGCAGCCTCGGCTGGGAGCCGTTCCTCGTCGAGCTGACCGCCTCCGCCGACCGCCACCAGGTGGTCGCCTCGGCCTGGCGCAGCCGGCCGGAGCACTGGACCCCGTGCGGCCCAGCCCAGTTCGAGGTGCTGCCGGGCTGGCGCCTGGAGGCCGTCCCCGCCGGGCTCTGGCTGCGCCCGGCGGACCCGCAGGACTGCGCGCCCCGGCAGTACGGGCCTGACCCCGCACGGCCGTTGTTGGTCGTCGGCGAGCAGGGGCAGCCGGTCGACCCGCAGGTCTGGGAGGGCCTGGGCGAACTCCTCGCGGGCATCCCGCCGTTCGGGGACGCCCGGCTCGGCCTGCTGGTGGCCGGGACGACCGATGTCGGCTCCGAGGCGGTCGCCCGCTTCAGCGCCCGCCTGCACCACCTCGACTGGACGGACCCGCTCCCGGCCCCCACCACTCCCCCCGCCCCGCCCGAGCCCGAACCCACCCCCGAACCCGAACCCGAACCCACCCCCGAACCGCCAGCCGCACCCCCGGTCACGCCACCCCCGCCCACCTTCACCACCGGCCCGGTCACCCCCACCCCGCCGACCCCGACCCCCTCGCCCGCACCCGAGGCACCCCCCACCCCCGCACCCTGCCCCCCACCCCGACCTCCCCGGGCCGCACCACCACCAGCACCCCCCAGGAGCGCGAGGCCGTCAAGTCCCTGCTGGGCGACCAGTTCCAGCGCCTGGCAAGCCGCGCCGACCAGGCGGGAACGCGACTGCCCTCCCTGCGTTCCTCCCTCCAGGACGACGTCAAACCCGACCTGGTGGCCGTCCTCCTCCACCACCTCGACGCGCCGCACCCCGCCTCGCGCGCCGAACTCGCCCGCGCCGCACGGAGTTCCACCCCCGGCCCGCTCACCCCGGTGCTGGCCTGCCTGGGTTCCGGCCTGCGCCGACTGCCCAGCCACCACGGCGCGGTGCTGCTCGGCGCCCAGGCCGGACCGGACGCACTGCGCCACTACACACCCGGGGCGATCCTCACCGAGCCCGCGCCGCTTCCCGGATTCCCCTCCCACGAGATCGAGTTGGGAACACCCGTCGAGTTCGCCGTCTGGTCCACCACCGGCCGCCGGACCCTGGTCTTCGCGACGCCCGGCGAGGAGCCCGAGGTGGTCTTCGCACCGGGCACCCGCTTCTGCGTCCTGGACCAGTTGCCGCCACCCGAGGAGGGTGGCCCGATCCGGGTGTTGCTACGCGAGTTGGGCGCCGACGGCCCGGAACAGGCCGGGGCGAACGAACGCGACCAGCAGACCGCCGAGCGCCTGCGCGGCTGGCTGGCCCGCCGCGACGCCCTTTCCGCCGCCCAACTGCGCGCGACGGGCCGCCCGCTCCACGCCGGGCTGACCCCGGGCGTCACCGTGGACTGACCCCTCCCCACCTCCCGAACCGACCGCCCGTCAAGCCTCCAGCCGGAGCACCCGCTCCGCGTCACCGGTCCGGGGGCAGGTGACGCAGGTGTCCGCCGGGCGGATCGTGTAGTAGAGGCAGCAGCCGAGCCGGGTGCGGGTCAGGTGACTGCGCCCCTCCGTGCCCGGCAGCCGGCGGAAGCCGGCCCCGCCGGCGAACGGCGCCGGCCCGCCGGGCAACAGGTCGGTGGCCTCGGCCACCGCCCGTTCCTCCTCCCCGAGCATCCGGCCGAGGTACCAGATCCCGGAGACCAGATCGTCGGTCACCATGCCCCACAAGGCCCGGTCGCCGCGCTTCACCACCGGCCGGAAGGCCTCCAGCACGGGCGCCACATGCGCCGCGACGGCGGCCCGCAGCTCCGCACGCAACCCCTCCTCCCCCGCTCCTTCACGCTCTCCGCATACTTCCCGCCCATCAGCCGGCCGGACAGCCAGGTCTCCTGACCCCACCTCGATCCAGACGTCCTCCGGCCTCAGCCACGACACCCGGCCGTCGAGATACCAGGGGCCGCTGATCAGCAGGCAGGCCGACCAGAGGTAGTGGTGCAGCAGCCTGGAGGCGGCCACGTGCGGCGGTGCCACGCACCCGTGCTCGGCGCCGATCCGCCGCGCCTCAGCCTCAATCAACAGGCCGATCCCACCCGACAGTTCAGCGACACACAGCCATTCCCGACCCGGCCCCGAGACCGGCGCCGCGTCGACCACCGAGACCCGCAGCACCCCGCAGACACCCTTCAGCCGCCGATAGCCGTCCGCCAGGGACTGCTGAGTGTCGGGCACGGATTCCCCCTCACAGCGAAGTTGCCTCAAAAATAAGGTGAGCCTCACCTTATAGGCAGTCGGGACACAATTCACGACTCCACCGAGTGCGACCTGCCGGTTTGGTCAAGCTTGACTCAATTAGGGTTGCCTAACCTAAACTGCACTCGTGCTGAGAATCGACCTGCCAGCCTCAACAGCCCCGGCGCAGCGATCTCCGGCCGTCCGGCAACCCCTGTTGCTGGCCGTCGGGCTCTGTGTCCTGGTGCTCTGTCTCGCCCTGAGCCTTGCGCTCGGATCCCGCCCACTACCGCTCTCCACCGTGCTCGACGCGCTGTTCGGCGGCGGCCACGGACGGGACGCGGACGTGGTCACCGGGCTCCGCGTGCCGCGCACGATCATCGGACTGGTCGTCGGCGCCGCGCTCGGCGTGGCCGGCGCGGTCGCCCAGGGCGTCACCCGCAACCCGCTCGCCTCGCCAACCACGCTGGGCGTCAACGCGGGTGCGAGCTTCGCCGTGGTCACCGCGATCTACGCACTGCACCTCACCCGCCCGGTCGAGTACGTCTGGTTCGCGGTCGCCGGCGCCGCCGTCGCCGCGATCGCCGCGCAGGCGATGGCCCGTCAGAGCGGAGACCTGGACCCGACCAGGCTCGCGCTCGGCGGCACCGTGCTCGCCGCGGTGCTGACCTCCTGGACCTCGGCGCTGATGCTCGCCAGCCGGCGCACCCTGGACGAGGCCCGCTTCTGGCTGGCCGGCTCGCTGGCCGGGCGCGGCCTCGAAGTCCTCACCCCGGTCCTGCCGTTGATCGTCCTCGGGCTGGCCCTGGCGTTCGCCGTCACTCCCGCGCTCAACACCCTGGCCCTGGGAGACGAGACCGCCCACGCGCTCGGCGTGCCGGTGACCCGGATCCGGGTGCTCGGCGGACTGGCGGTCGTGCTGCTGGCGGCGGCCGCGGTCGCGGTGGCCGGGCCGGTGGCCTTCGTCGGGCTGGCCGCGCCGCACCTGGTCCGGCTGGTGCTCGGCACCGACCACCGCTGGCTGCTGCCCGGTTGCCTGATCGTCGGTCCGGTCCTGCTGCTGGCCGCCGACGTGCTGGGCCGGGTGGTGGTGCGGCCCTCCGAGCTGGAGGTCGGCATCGTCACGGCCTTCCTCGGCGCGCCGCTGCTCGCCGTGCTGGCCCGGAAGGCGGCCCGGTGACCGCCCTCCCGCTCCCCGCCGTCCGCCCGCTCGGCGAACGCGCCCGACGCCGGCGCCGCACGCTGCTGCTCTGCGCGGCGGCCCTCGCCGCGCTGGTCGCACTGACCTCGCTCGGGCTGGCTTCCGGCCAGGTGTCGATGGCCCCGGGGACGGCACTGCGCGCGCTGCTCGGCCTGGGCGACCCGGGCGACGTCCTGGTGGTCCAGCAGTTCCGGGCCCCGCGCGTGCTGGCGGCGCTGATCGCCGGCGCCGCGCTGGCCGTCTCCGGATCGCTGCTGCAACGGCTGTTCCGCAACCCGCTCGCCTCGCCCGACGTGGTCGGCGTGACCGGCGGCGCGTCCTTCGGCGCGGTCCTGCTGCTCGCCACCGGCGCCTCCCAACTGCTCACCCCGCTGGCCGCGTTGGGCGGAGGCCTGGTCGCGGCGCTGGCGCTCGGCGCCTTCGCCTGGCGCGGCCGGGTGGCGGTGGGCCGACTGGTGCTGGTCGGCCTGGCCGTGCAGGCCGGGCTCGCGGCGGCGGTGAACCTGATGATCGTCCGCTTCCCGGCCGAACTCGCCTCCTCCGCCCTGCAGTGGACGACCGGCTCGCTGTACGGCAGCACCTGGCCGGGGGTCTGGGCGGGCGGCGGCGCGGTCGCCGTGGCGCTGGCCGCCGCCGCCCTCCAGGGCCGCCGCCTCTCGGTCCTCGACCTGGGCGACGAGTCGGCCGCCGCACTGGGCCTCACCCCGGCCCGGGCCCGGCTGCACCTCCTGCTGCTGACCATCGCGCTGGCCTCGCTGGCCGCCGCGCTCAGTGGGCCGGTCGGGTTCGTCGCCCTGGCCGTCCCGCACCTGGTCCGCTTCCTGGCCGGACCACCGACCCCCGGCACCCTGGCGCTCACCGCGCTCGCCGGCGCCGCCCTGCTGCTCGGCGCCGACCTGATCGTGCTGCACCTGCTGCCGGTCCACGGCCTGCCGGTCGGGGCGATGACCGCCACCCTCGGAGCGCCGTGGCTGCTCATCCTGATGATCCGCCAGGGCCGACCCGTCGATCGGAGCACCTCATGACCACCAGCACCCTGGCAACCGACCCCCTCGCAACCAGCACCCGCAACGAACTCAGCTGCCAGAGCCTGGAGTTGCGCTACGGCAGCCGCACCGTGGTCGACGGTCTGGACCTCACACTGCCCGGCGGCGCGGTCACCGCCATCGTCGGCCCGAACGCCTGCGGCAAGTCCACCCTGCTGCGCGGCCTCACCCGGCTGCTCGACCCGGCCGCCGGCACGGTCACCCTGGACGGCTCGGACGTTCACCGGATGCCTGCCCGCACCCTCGCCAAGCGCCTGGGTCTGCTGCCGCAACAGCCGGTCACCCCCGAGGCGATCACCGTCGAGTCCCTGGTCCGGCTGGGCCGCTACCCGCACCAGCGGATGCTCAGCCCCTGGTCGGCCACCGACCAGGCGGCGGTCGAGGAGGCACTGACCCGCACCGGGACGGCCGAGCTGCGCGACCAGCCGGTGGACCGGCTCTCCGGCGGCCAGCGCCAGCGCGCCTGGATCGCCCTGACGCTGGCCCAGGACACCGAGCTCCTCCTGCTGGACGAGCCGACCACCTTCCTCGACCTCCGCCACCAGCTCGAAGTCCTCGACCTGGTCGCCGAGTTGAACGAGGAGGCAGGCCGCACCGTGGTGATGGTGCTGCACGACCTCGGCCAGGCGGCCCGCTACGCCGACCACTTGGTGGTCCTGCACGAGGGTCGGTTGGCCGCCGCCGGACCACCCGCCGAGGTGCTGGACGCCGCCCTCGTGGAGGCCGTCTTCCAGGTCCCCTGTCAGGTGATCCCCGACCCGGAGACCGGCACCCCGCTGGTCGTCCCCCGCGGCCGCGCCAGACGCTGACCCCTCTCACCACCACCCCGGCCGGGCGGCCCACCGCCCCGCCGCTGCCCCGCCCTGCCCAAAACCACCCCGCCCAACAGCCGACCACCCACCTCTCTCCCGAACCAGGACATCCCGTGATCCAGCGCACCACCACCCGCCGACTCCGCACCCTGCCTGTCGCCGTCCTCGCCGCCGCCCTCAGCGCCACGCTCCTCGCCGGCTGCGGCAGCAGCGGATCGGACGGCGCCGCCGCCCCGGCCGCCTCCTCCCAGGGCACCGCCGCCGGCTTCCCGCGCAGCGTCACGCACGCGATGGGCACCGCCGAGCTCAAGGCGCAGCCCAAGCGCGTCGTGGTGCTGGACAGCGGCGAGTTGGACGACGTCACCCTGCTGGGCCTCACCCCGGTCGGCGCGGTCTCCCCGCACATGAAGACCGAGGGCGGCTTCCCGTCCTACCTCAAGGGTGAGATCAGCGGCACCAAGGACGTCGGCCCGATGGCCGAACCCAACCTGGAGCTGATCGCCTCCCTCAAGCCCGACCTGATCCTCTCCTCCAAGGTCCGGCACGAGAAGATCTACTCCCAGCTCAACGCGATAGCCCCGACCGTCCTGGCCGAGACCACCGGCTTCCCGTGGAAGGCCAACCTCGCCCTATACGCCCAGGCGCTCGGCAGGGAGGACGAGGCGAAGAAGGCGCTGGCCGACTACCAGGCCCGGGCCGCCAAGCTCGGCGACGAGATCAAGGCCAAGAACGGCGGGACCACACCGACCGCCTCCGTGGTCCGCTTCGTGGCCGGCCCGACCCGCCTCTACCAGAAGTCCTCCTTCAGCGGCACGGTCCTCTCGGACGTCGGCCTGGGCCGCCCGGCCTCGCAGAACGTGGACGGCTCGATGCTGGAGGTCAGCCCCGAGCAGGTCGACAAGGCCGACGCCGACCTGGTCTTCGTCACCGTCGCCGACGACCCGACCAAGACCCAGCAGAGCCAGGTCCAGTCCACGCCGGTGTGGAAGAGCCTGAACGCCGTGAAGAACAACAAGGTGTTCAACGTCCCGGACGAGACCTGGATGTCGGGCATCGGCGTGCAGGCCGCCGACCAGATGCTGAACGACATCGCCAAGGCCGCCGGGGTCCCCGCCCCGCAGTAGCCCGAACCCGGGGGCGGGACCGTCCACGCCTCGCCCCCGGCCCGCTGTCACCGACCACCGAACCTGTCACCGACCACCGGAACGGCAAGACCACCATGCGGCTCTACCTGCTCGCCCTCAACCCCACCGACTCGGTCACCCAGGGCTTCCTGCCGGCCGCGGCACGGCTGGGCCTCGACGTCACCGTCCTCACCGACCACGCCGAAGCACACCGCCTCGCGTACGCCGGACTCCCCTCGCCCCCCGAGGTCCTGGCGTGCGAGGTGCAGGACTTCCGCGAGGTGGTCGGCCTGGTCTCCCGGCACCACGCACCGGCCGCGCTCTTCAGCAACAGTGACCACCTGCAGACCCAGACCGCGCTGGCCGCCGGGTACTTCGGCCTGCCGGCCAAGGACTGGCGGGCGACCCTGCGAGCGAAGAACAAGGCCGAGCTGCGCCGGCACCTGAGCGCCACCGGCCTGGACACCGTCTGGTCCGCCGAGTTGGCCCCCGGCCAGGACCCGGCCACGCTGGCCGACCCGCCCTTCCCCTGCGTGCTCAAACCGCGCGAGGGGGTGGCCAGCGAGGATGTCGCCCTGGTCACCGACGCGGCCGAACTGGCCCTGCGCCACCGGGAGATCCAGCACCGCAGGCCCGGCGCGACGCTGGTCGTCGAGGAGCTCCTGACCGGCGACCTCTTCACTCTGGAGACCCTGGGCGACGGCCGCGACCGCCGGGTCCTCGGTGGCTTCCGCACCCGGCTCTCGCCGCCGCCGCACTTCGTGGAGGAGGTGCTGGAGTTCGTCCCCGCCTACCCGCAGGCCGTGTTGGACCAGGTACTCGCCCAACTGGACGCGCTCGGCGTCGGCCTGGGCGCCTGCCACACCGAGTTCGTCCTCCAGGCGGACGGCCGGGCGCGCCTGATCGAGGTCAACTACCGGGCCATCGGCGACCAGTGCGACCTGATGCTGGCCCAGATCCTGGAGATCCCGTACTTCGAGCACGTCCTCACCGCACACCTCGGCCGCCCGCTGCCCGACGTCCCCGGCCCCCGCACCGACCGCCGGGCCCGCAACGAGGTGGTCTGCGCCGACCGCGCCGGCACGCTGACCGCCGCACCCGGCCGCTACGACGGCGAGGCCGACGGCGTGCGGCTGGCCTACCGCCCGCTGCGCCCGGTCGGCGAACGCCACGAGCACTACCGCACCAACCGCGACTACCTGGGCGTGGTCTGGGCGATCGGCGCGGACCAGGCCGCGGTGGACGCCGCCGTCGCCGGCTTCGTCGCGGCCCACCGCTGGGAGATCACCCCGTGAGCACCCACGACGAGTTGACCCTCCGGGTGCTCGACGCCCTGCTGCGCGAGGACGTCCTCGGCCTGCGCACCCGCAGCATCCCCGACGAGCGCCCGGACGGCCGCTGGCTGCGCCTGGACGCCCGCCCGGGAACGCGGTTCGCACTGCCGGTGGCCACGGGCGGCTTCCAGTGCGAGTACGCCGTGCGGGAGCCGCTGCTGGAGGCCGACGGGGTCGCGCTGACCGACCTGGACGCGATGCTGGCGGCCCTCGCCGCAGCGGCCGATCCGGCCGACCGGCCCGGCCACCTGGCCTTCGCCGAGGAGTGCCGGCAGACCCTGTCCACCATGCGCCTGCACGCCGCCGCCCGGCCCGCCGTGCACGGCAGGCTGGCCGAGCGCTACGGCCACGATCCGGCCGCCTGGTCCGGACTCGGCGACAGCCTGGCCTTCGACACACTGGCCGCCTACCTGGACCACCCGGTCTACCCGACCTCGCGCGGCCGTTCCGGCCTGACGGATACTCAGATCACGTCCTTCGCACCGGAGTTCCACCCCTCCTTCGAGCTGCGCTGGCTGGCCCTGCCGGCCTCGGCGCTGACCGTGCACGGCGCGGCGCCGCTGCCCTCCTGGTGGCCGACCCCGGCCGAGCTGGGCCTCGGCCACCTCGGCACCGGCCATCTGACCATCCCCGTCCACCCGTTGTCGGTCGGGGCGGCGCTGGACGAGGCGCTGCACGCGGCCGGTCTGGCCGACGTGGCCGAACTCGCCGAACACGGCTACCTGGAGGTCGTCCCCACGCTGTCCACGCGCACCGTCGCGGTGGCCGCCGACCCCTCACTGCACCTCAAACTCCCGCTCGCCACCGCCACCCTGGGCCTGCGCAACCGGCGGACCATCAAGCCCGGCACGCTGCGCGACGGCGCGGCCGGACAGCGGCTGCTGGCCGCGGTGATCGAGCAGGAGCCACGCTTCGGGGAGAGCGTGCTGCTCGCCGACGAGCAGTGCTACGCCCACGCCGGCCACGAGTTGCTGGCCGTGCTGGCCCGCCGCTACCCGGGCGGCCTTGAGGAGGCCGTGACGGTGCCGCTGGCCGCCCTGGCCGCGCCCGCGCCGTCCGGACGCCTGGTGCTCGACCACCTCGCCGACCACTTCTACGCGGGCGACCCGCTCGCCCTGTACGACGCCCTGCTCACCCTGCTGCTCGACTGGCAGGTCACGCTCTTCGGCCACGGCATAGCGCTGGAGTCGCACCAGCAGAACACCTCCCTGGTGCTCGACCGGACCGCCGACGGCGGCAGCCGGCTGCGGCTGCTCTACAAGGACAACGACGGCCCCCGGATCAACCGCCTGCGCAGCAGTCATCTCCCGCTCGACGAGGCCGCGTTCGACGACGCCCGGATCTTCGGCGAGGACGACCGGCCGTTGACCGACCTGTTCACCACCATCACCGGCCACCTCTGCACCGCCTCGCTCGCCTTCACCCTGGCCGAACCCGGCCGCGCACCGCTGGAGGTGACCCTCGGCCTGCTGCGCGCCCGGCTGACCGAGGCGCTGGAGCGGATCGGCCCGGCCGGCGACCCGCTGCGCGCGGCACTGCTGGACGCCGACCGGCTGCCGGTCAAGGCGATGGTCAGCGCCGGAACCCTGCTCAGCAAGGAGCGCTCGGGCGCGGCGGACATCAACAAGCACTACACCACCGGCCCGAACTACCTGCGCAGGGCGGCGTCGTGAGAACCGGCACGACGCCCCGGACGACACCGGCCGACCCCCGCCCGGCCGGCCTGGAGCGCCGCCAGGTGCACGCGGTGGCGGCCTGCTACTTCGTCGCCTCGTTCGCCGCCCTGGGCCTGCCGCCCTACCTGACGGCGATCCTGCCGGGGCTCGGCGACAGCAAGGGTTCCTGGGCCGGGCTGCTCTACATCATGCCCACCGTCTTCAGCGCGCTCGGCGCCCCGCTCTGGGGCCGGCTGGCCGACCGCTTCGGCCGCAAGCGCCTGCTGCTGCGCGCCCAACTCGGGCTCAGCGTCTCGTTCCTGCTCGCGGGCGCGGCCAACAGCCTCTGGGCGTTCGCGCTCGCGCTGGTCCTCCAGGGCTTCCTCGGCGGCACCTTCGCCGCCACCAACGGCTATCTGGCGGCCGCCCTGGAGGGCCCGCGGCTCTCCAGGGCGCTCACCCTGATGCAGGGCAGCGCGCGGGCCTCGCTGGTGGCCGCGCCGATCCTGGTCGGCGCGCTCTCGCCCTGGGTGTCCCCGCACCGCCAGTACCTGCTGATGGCCGTGCTCCCGCTCGCCGCGGCCGCGCTGCTGACCCGGCTGCCCGAGCCGAAGGCACCGGCCGACCAGCGCGGACGGCAGCCGAGCGCACCGGCGCCCGAACCCGCCGCCGTCTCGCTGCGACCGCTCTACGTCTACGAGTTCGCGTTCGTCTTCGCCACCATCATCTCCTTCCCCTATCTGATCGCCCTGGTCGACCAGCGCCTGCCCGGGGTGAGCGCGACCGTCACCGGCCTGCTCTTCGCCCTGCCGCACCTGTGCTACCTGCTGTGCGCCTCCCGCGTGCACAACGCCTTCCTGCACCGCCCGCACACCGGCCTGGCGCTCGGCTTCGCGCTCGTCGCCCTCGGCCTGGCCGGCCACGGCCCCGCGCACTCGCTGCTCGCGTTCGCACTGGCCCGGCTGGTGCTCGGCGCCGGCCTCACGCTCGGCCTGGTCTGCCTGTCGGTGCTCGCCGCCGAGGCGGCCCGCGGCCGGGCCCCGGGCCGGATGTTCGGCACCCTCGAACTCATCTCCAAGGGCGGCGCGGTGGCCGCCGGCCTGGTCGCCGCCCTGGTCAACGCCGCCTACGGCGCGGCCGCGCCGGTCCTGGTCGGCACCGCCGCGGCCCTGGTCACCGCGCTGGCCGCCACTGCCCCCCGTCTGTTCGCCCACTCCCGTTGGAGCCGCTGATGTCCGCTCTGCCAGCCTCGCCGCCCGTGCCCGCGCCCATCGACGCACCCACCGAACTGCCCACCGCCGACGAGGCGGTGGCCCACACCCTGCTCAACTGCCTGCTGCGCGAGGTCTCCTCGGCCGAGCACCAGACCGCCGTCACCGACGGCCGGCTACTGATCCGACTCCCCCGGCGCGGGGCACTGCTGCGGGTGGCACTGCGCCGCACCTCGCTGCTCGGCGCGCACCGCTTCGTCGGCCCGGTCTGCGAGGAAACCCCGGACGGCTGGCGGGTGTTGGCGTGGCGCGAGCTGGCCGAGCACGTCCAGGCGGAGCTGACCCTGCGCAGCGGCCTGGGCAACGAGGAGTTCCTGGAGCAGCTCGCCTCCAGCCACGAGGGCGTCGCCGCCGCGCTGGCCGGCCGTCCCGCCGCGGGCCCCGATCGCTACCTGGAGTCCGAGCAGGCCCTGTTGTTCGGCCACCGCTTCCACCCGGCGCCCAAGTCCCGCTCGGCCGGCCGGGCGGCCTGGGCCGCGTACGCGCCGGAGGCCCGGGCGGTCTTCGCCCTGCGCTACCTGGCGGTGCGCGAGCACCTGGTCGCCGAGCGGAGCACCGACCCGGCGGCGACCGCCGTCCTGGACGGGCTGCTGCCCCCGCACGCCGTCCCGCCGGGCTACCGGCTGCTGCCCGCCCACCCCTGGCAGTACGAGCTGCTGGCCGACAACCCGGTCCTGCGCGCGGCCCTCGCGAGCGGCGACGTGCTCGATCTGGGCACCGGCGGAGCGGAGTTCGCCGCCACCGCCTCGGTCCGCACGCTGCACGGCGCGGGCGCCTTCCTCAAGTTCAGCCTGAACGTGCGGATCACCAACTGCCTGCGCAAGAACGCCGCGTACGAGCTGACCGGCGCCGTCGAGCTGACCCGGCTGCTGGAGCCGGCCCTCGCCGAGCTGGCCGAGCGCTTCCCGGACTCCGCGATGCTGCGCGAGCCGGCCTTCCGCACCCTCGCCCTGCCGGGCCCCGACGGCACCCCGGACCTCGCGCTCTTCGAGGGCTTCGGCCTGATCGTCCGCGAGGACCTGAGCGCCCGGCTGCGCCCGGGGGTCACCCCGCTGCTGGCCGCCGCGGTCGCCGACGAGTACCCGACCAGTTCCGCGCACATCTCCCGCCTGCTGGACGGCGCCGGCCCGCAGGAGCTGCTCACCTGGTGGGCGCAGTACCTGCGGCTGCTCCTCCCCCCGGTGCTGGCCGCCTACTTCGACCACGGCGTGGTGCTGGAGCCGCATCTGCAGAACGTGCTGATCGGGGTCGACGCCGCGGGCCGCCCGGCCCAGGTGCTCTTCCGCGACCTGGAGGGCACCAAGCTCGTCCCGGAACGCAACGCCGCCCTGCTGGACCAGTTGCCGCCCGAGGTGGCCGGCCCGATCGGCTACGACGCGCAGCGCGGCTGGGACCGGGTGGTCTACTGCCTGCTGGTCAACCACGTCGCCGAACTGCTGGCCGCCCTCGCCGACCAGGCCCCCCTGCTCGAACCCGAGCTCTGGGAGCTCGTCCGCACAGCCCTGCGGGACTATGCGGACGGGCACGGCTGCCCGCCACGGCTCAGCGCGCTGATCGCGGGCGTACCGCTGCCGGCCAAGGCCAACCTGCTGACCCGCTGGGAGCGCAAGGCCGACCGAGAGGCCGGCTACGTCCGGCTGCCCTCGCCGTTCGCCGCCGACGTGCTGGCCCAGGCCGCCCGCACCCGGCTGCCCGTCCCCACCCCCTCCGTCCACGCGTCCGCCCCCGCACCCCCGCCCGGAGCGCCCGGTGACCCCGACCCCCGCCGTCCTGGACCGCGTCACCGCGCTGGCCCCCGACGCCCTGCCCGCCTACCTCTACGACCTCGCCGCGCTGCGCCGGCACGCCGCCGCCGTCCGCGCCGCGCTGCCCGAGCGGGTCGAGCTCTACTACGCCGCCAAGGCCAACCCGCAGGCCCCGCTGCTGACCGCCCTGCGCGACGCGGTCGACGGCTACGAGGTCTCCTCCGGCGGCGAGTTGGCCTACGTCCGGGCCACCCTGCCGGACGCGCCACTGGCCTTCGGCGGCCCGGGCAAGACCGCCGCCGAGATGGCCGACGCGCTGCGCCTGGGCGTGCACCGCTGGCACCTGGAGAGCGAACAGGAGCTCTACCGGCTGGCCGACCTGCTGGCGGCGACCCCCGAGGCCGAGGTCGACGTGCTGCTCCGGGTGAACCTGCCGGTGGTCTCCGGCGCCCTGGACGCCGTCGCGCTGGCGATGGGCGGCCGCCCCACGCCGTTCGGCCTGGACCCCGAGCGGGCCGAGGCCTGCGCCCGGCTGCTCGCCGAGCCGCGCTTTCGCCAACTGCGGCTCCGCGGCGTGCACGCCCACCTCGCGAGCGGCCTGGACGCCCCCGAACAGCTCGCGCTGGCCGGCCAGGTGGTCGCCTGGTCCCTCGACCTGGCCCGGCGCCACCGCTTCGAGCTGACCGAGGTCAACGTGGGCGGCGGCATGGCCGTCGACTACGCCGACCCGTCCGCGCGCTTCGACTGGGCCGCCTTCGGCACCGGCCTGGCCCGCCTCCTGGCACCCCACCCCGGCCTGCGCCTGCGGATCGAGCCGGGCCGCGCGCTGACCGCCTACTGCGGCTGGTACGCGACCGAGGTGCTCGACGTGAAGCAGAGCCACGGCGAGGACTTCGCGGTGCTCCGCGGCGGCACCCACCACCTGCGCACCCCCGCCACCCGCGGCCACGACCAGCCGTTCGCGGTGCTGCCGGTCGAGGCCTGGCCGCACCCCTGGCCGCGCCCGTCCGCGCGCTCCGGCCGGACCACCCTGGCCGGCCAGCTCTGCACCCCCAAGGACGTCCTCGCCCACCGCGCCCCCGCACCCGGCCTGCGCGCCGCCGACCGGGTGCTCTTCCAGCTGGCCGGCGCCTACGCCTGGAACATCTCGCACCACGACTTCCTGATGCACCCGCACCCCGGCTTCCACTTCCTGCCCGGCGACAGGACCGACGACCAGCCCGCCCACCCGCAGCAGCCTCAACCCGGTCAACCCACGGGTTGACCCCCGGTTCCACCCCCGCCCCCACCCGCGGGATGACGTCCGGTCAGGCTCCCGCGCGGGAAGCTCTTCCCATGAACACCACCGAGTACTGCGTGCAGCTGGCCCTGGTCCTGATCGTCGTGCGCCACATCAAGGGCGGCAAGCTGGACGCCGCGAGCCTCGTCCTGCCGGTCATCCTGATCGCCGCCACCGCCGTGTACTACCTGCGCCAGTTCCCGACCGGCGGCGGTGACCTGGGCCTCGAACTGGGCCTGTGCGCCCTGGGCGTGCTGTCCGGAGTGCTGTGCGGGATCACCACCCGGGTCTGGAACACCAAGGAGGGCGTCTTCTGCAAGGCCGGCTTCGTGCCCGCCGCGTTCTGGATCGGCGGTATCGGCGCACGGATCGTCTTCGTCCTGGCCACCGAGCACACCAGCTTCAACAAGACCGTCGAGACCTTCAGCCGCACCCACCAGATCACCGGCTCGCAGGCCTGGGTGGTGGCCTTCGTCCTGATGGCGATGGGCGAGGCCGTCGCCCGCCTGGTGACCATCCGGGTCCGGGCCCGCGGTGTGCGGCGCGCCGGCCTGGTGGGCCTGGCCGCCTGACCCACCGCCCGCGAACACGAACACGGGAGAGCCCCGGCGCCCAAGGCGCCGGGGCTCCCGGCCGTCCGGACCCGCGGTCCCGCGCGCTCAGGCGCGCCCGGCCGCCAGCTGGGTCCGGCGGGAGAGCGAGTCGATCACCACCGCCGCCAGCAGGACGGCGCCGGTGACGATGAACTGGATGGCGTTGCTCAGCCCCTGGATGTTCATGCCCGACTGGATCGAGCCGATCACCAGCGCACCGAGCAACGCCGACCAGGTCTTGCCGCGCCCGCCGAAGAGGCTGGTGCCGCCGATGACGGCCGCCGCGATGGAGTTCATCAGCAGGTTGCCGCCGCCGGAGGTCTGGCTGGCCGACTGGATCTGCGCGGCGAGGAAGAGACCGCCGACCGCCGCCATGGTCGAGCAGATCATGAAGACCGAGATCCTGGTCCAGGAGACGTTGATACCGGCCCGCCGGGCGCCCTCGATGTTGCCGCCCAGCGCGAAGATCCGCCGCCCGTAGGTGGTGCGGCGCAGCACGAAGTCCAGCACCACGATGAAGATCAGGAAGACCAGCAGCGCCAGCGGCAGGCCCTTGTACTGGTTGAGCGTGTACGCCACCACGAAGCTCACCACCGCCAGCAGCACGGTGCGCACCGCGATGTCGACCGGTGGCCGGTAGGGCACCCCCGCCCGCCGTCGCCGGTTGGCGTCGTACAGCATCGAGCCCAGATAGAGCAGCACGCCGACCGCCGCCAGCCCGTAGGCCGCGATCTGCTGCCCGTAGATGGTGCTGTAGAGCCGCGAGACGATGTCGTTGCCGGACAGGTTGACCGTGCCGTTGGCGCCCAGGATCTGCAGCATCACGCCGTTCCAGGCCAGGTTTCCGGCCAGCGTGACCACGAAGGCCGGCACGCCGACCTTGGCGAAGAACAGGCCCTGGATCAACCCGACCAGAGCGCCGCCGACCAGCGCCGAGATCAGCGCGACCCACTGATTGACGCCGTGCGTGACGTTCAGGACCGCGAAGATCGCGGCGCACAGTCCGCTGACCGAGCCGACCGAGAGGTCGATCTCACCCAGCAGCAGCACGAAGACGACGCCGATCGCGATCATCCCGGTGCCGACGATCTGCTGCGAGAGGTTGGAGAGGTTCTGCGCCGACAGGAAGCTGCTGTTCAGGCTGCCGAAGACGGCCCAGATGACGATCAGCGCGAGCACCACGGGCAGCGAGCCCAGCTCGCCGCTGCCGATCCTGCGCCGGAACTCGCCCAGGTAGCCGGCCACGCCCTGCTCGCGGACGATCAGCCGGGGGTCGACCACCGGCGTCGCCTCCGCGGCCACCGGGACGGGTGCGTTGACGCCGTCCCGGGACATGCTGTCCTCGGGCAGGTCCGCCCGGTGGAACCCGTCGTCCCCCGGGGTGTTGTGGTCGCTGCTCACTCGTTGCCCTCCGTGCCACGGGCCTTGCGGCGGGTCACGGCGTTGTCCGTGGCGCCGGTGATGGCGGAGATGATCTGTTCCTGCGTGGTCGAGCGCCGGTCGAAGACGCCGTTGTTGCGCCCCAGCCGCAACACCGCGACCTGGTCCGCGACGGCCATCACGTCGGCCATGTTGTGGCTGATCAGGATGACCCCGAGGCCGCGGTCGCGCAGCCGCTCGACCAGGTCGAGGACCTGGGCGGTCTGCTCCACGCCGAGGGCCGCGGTGGGTTCGTCGAGGATGACGACCTTGGGCTCCCCGATCAGCGAGCGGGCGATCGCGACGGTCTGCCGCTGCCCGCCGGAGAGCGAGGCGATCGGGATCCGCACGCTGGGGATCCGGATGGAGAGCGTGCTGAGCAGTTCCCGCGAGCGCTTCTCCATCTCGACCTCGTCCAGCACCCCGAACCGCCGGATCTCCCGGCCGAGGAAGAGGTTGCCCACCACGTCCAGGTTGTCGCAGAGCGCGAGGTCCTGGTAGACGGTGGCGATGCCGAGGTGCTGGGCGTCCTGCGGCCGGTGGATGGCGACCGGCCGGCCCTGCCACTCGATCACACCGTCGTCCGGCTGGTTGACACCGGCGACGGACTTCACCAGGGTGGACTTCCCGGCGCCGTTGTCGCCCACCAGGGCGACCACCTGACCTGCCGGGACCTCCAGTTCGATGTCGGTGAGCGCCTGGACGGCGCCGAACCGCTTGGAGATCCCGCGCAACGCCAGGACCGGCGCAGCTGCCGTGGGTGGGACTGTCACGGTACCAACTCCCTTGATCGGCCGGGGTCCTGGACTAGCTGAGGCCGGCCGCGGTGCAGGCCGAGGCGTACTGCGGGGTGCAGATCTGGGCCACCGTGTAGAGCCCGTCGGCGACCACCGTGGTCTTGATGTTGTCCTTGGTCAGCACGATCGGGGTGATCAGGTCCGAGGGCACCGACTGGCCGCTGCCGCTGGTCGCGGTGGTCGGCGTGGCGGAGGCGGGCAGCGGCTTGCCCTGGGCCAGCGCGACGGCCATCGTCCCGGCCGTGTCGGCCTCCGGCTTGTACGGCTTGTAGATGGACATCGTCTGGGTGTCCACCAGGATCCGCTGGACGGCGTCCAGCTGTGCGTCCTGACCGGTCAGCGGAACCTTGAGGTTCGCCGCGCTCAGCGCGGTGGCGATACCGGCGGCCATGCCGTCGTTGGCGGAGTAGACCCCGACCACCTCGTTGGCGCCGATCGCGGTGATCCCGGCGGCCGCCTCCTGGTTGGCGTTGTTCGGGTCCCAGTTCGGCGTGTCGTACTCCTTGCCGATGGTCAGCTTGCCGTCGATGGCGCTGTGCGCCCCCGCCTTGAACTGCGCGGCGTTCGGGTCGGTCGGCGAACCGTTGATCATGATGATCTTGCCGCTGGAGGACTTGCCGCCGACCGCGGCCACCAGCGCCTCACCCTGGAGCTGGCCGACCTTGTTGTTGTCGAACGAGACGTAGGCGTCCACCGGGCCCTGGGCCAGCCGGTCGTAGGCGATCACCTTGACGCCCGCGTCGTGCGCCTTCTGCACGGAGGACTGGATCGCCTTGGCGTCCACGGCGTCCAGGATCAGCACCTGGTTGCCCTTGGTCAGGGCGGTGTCCACCTGGGTCTGCTGGGTGGTCGCATCCTGGTTCGCGTTGTAGTAATCGATCTGCGCGTTCGGGTCGAGCGCCTTGATCTGCGCCTCGATCAGCGGCTTGTCGAACTGCTCGTAGCGGGTGGTCTTGGTCTCCGGCAGCAGCAGCCCGATCTTGATTACCGACGTGGAGCTGCCACCCGAGGCGGCCGAGCTGCCGGTCGATTTCTTGGCGCTGCCGCACGAGGCGGTGACGAGGGCGAGAGAGACCACGGTGGCCGCGATCACGGCACGGGAAAGGCCGAGCTTCAAGGGAACGCCTCCAGACGTCGGGCCCCCCGGCCTCCGAGTCTCTGACGCTCCGTCCGGTCCTGCCACCGCAGCTCGGCCGAATGTGCGTACCCCCCAGCCGACGAACCGTCAGCGCCCGACCTCGCCGCCGGGCGCCGACGATCCGCCGGCCGTCACTGCGGCCCGCGCAGCATGTTCAACCGGCGCTGGTACTCCTCGTCGTCGATCTCGCCTCTGGCGTAGCGCTCGCCCAGGATCCGGGCGGCATCCGGCCCACGCTCGCGGGCGGCCTCGGACGGCGGGGCCCAGCGCATCGGCGACGCGCCGGCGGCGACCGGCTGGTGCCCGCCCTGCCGGCGGTAGATGAGGGACACCAGGACGACGATCACGATCAGCAGGATCAGCACGCCGAGCGCGACGAGGCCGAAGCCCCAGCCGCCCCAGCCGCCCATCCAGCCGCCGTGGTGATGCTCGAATCGGAGGTTCATCGTGCGCCGCCTCTCCTGCCCCGCTGCGGGGGCGGACGTCTCCGCAGCACTTACCAGTGTGCTCCGGGCGCTGCGGCCTGCGACGATCTCCGCGATGAGAAGTTCGTGAGGTCGTTGAAGGGTGCTTCGCTACGCCTCGCCGGGGTGCCAGGAGGGCCACTCGCCCGGACGGTCCGCCCAGTGGACCTGGTGCGGGTCGTTCAGGTCGATGTCCGGGAAGAGCTGCTTGAGGCGGGGCTCGAACTCCTCCGGGGCGAGCGGCTCCCAGCCGGTCCCCTTCAGATGGACGAGGCGGTAGCGGCTGTCGGTGCGGAACTCCGCTACCTCGACCAGGACGTCGCGCGGGCTGCTGGTGCTGTTCATGGCTCCCAGCCTGGGCCGCCCGGGGCCGGGGTGCACCGTCATGCGTCCGTACGGACCAGCGCCGGTGCCGCACCTGGGAGCGCGGGACACAGGACAGGCCTTCCGTATCAATGGGATGATCGGAGCAACACCTAGCCGCCAGGAGGGACGATGGCGCAGGACGAGCCGCTGCCTCCCCCCACCGAGGTACTGGCCGACCGCGAGGCGCGGTCGCTGCTTGCCGCGCTCAACGAGGCCGACCTGCCGCACGGCCTGCTCCCGGCCCTGGACGACTACCACCTGGTCCGGCAGATCCTGGACCGGGCCAGTCTGGGCATCGCCGTCCTGGACTCCGAACTGCGCTACCGCTACGTCAACCGGACGCTGTCCGAGATCAACGGCGTGGCCGCCGCCGACCACATCGGCAAGTGCCTGGAGGACGTCGTCCCGGGCATCGACGTGGCGGCCGCCGAGGCGGAGCTGCGGGCGGTACTGGCGTACGGCGAGCCGCGGGTGCACACCGTCGAGGGCACCACGGCCTCCGGTCCTGCCCATGAGCCGCGCTGGTGGCACAACGCCTACCACCGGCTGGAGGACCGCGACGGCGTGCCGGTCGGCGTGGTGGCGATGGTCCTGGAGATCACCGAGGACCGCAGGATCCGCCAGGCCCTGGACCGCGCCCGCACCCGGCTGGTGCTGCTCGACGAGGCGGCCACCCGGATCGGCACCACCCTGGACGTCGAGCAGACCTGCAAGGAGCTGACCCGCCTGCTGGTGCCGCAACTGGCCGACATCGCCTTCGTGGACGTGTTGGAGACCGACCGGCCGGCGGCCTCCAGCATCCCGACCTCCGCCCTGCGGATGCGCCGGCTGGCGCTCAGCACCACCGGCCCGCTGGTCAAGGCGGGCCGCAAGCTCGGGCCGCCCGGCATCCTGTTCAGCCCGCAGTCCTCCTCGGCCATGACGCGTTGCCTGGCCGAGCAGCTGCCGGTGGTCTTCAACTTCCCCTCCGAGGAGGAGATGCTGCGCAACGTCTCGCAGGCCTCCCAGGTGGCGCGCTTTCGCCGGCTCGGCCTGCACTCGGCGGTGTTCGTACCGCTCACCGCGCGCGGACAGGTGGTCGGCGTGGTGGTGCTGGTGCGCGCCGGCGACTCCCCCGGGTTCACCCCCGACGAGGTCGAGCTGGTCGCCGAGCTGGCCCGGCGCGCCGCCTCCAGCATCAGCAACGCCCAGCGCTACGCCCAGGAGCACGAGACCGCGCTGGGCCTGCAACGCGCGCTGCTCGCCGAGCCGATGTCCCCGCACCCGGACGTGGAGTGCGCCAGTCGCTACCTGCCGGCCGGCGCCAGCGCGGAGGTGGGCGGCGACTGGTACGACACGGTGGCGCTGCCCGGCGGCTCGACCCTGTTGGTGGTCGGCGACGTGATGGGACACGGCCTGGACGCCGCGGCGACCATGATCGAGTATCGCTCGCTGATCCGCGCGCTGGCCCTCCAGCGGCTGCGCCCCAACGAGATCCTGCGCGAGGCCGAGCGGATCGTCGAGGCGCTCGAACTCGAACGGGTGGCGACCTGTCTGCTGGTGCTGATCGACCCGGCCGCCGGGACGTACTCGTTCGCCAGCGCCGGCCACCTGCCGCCGCTCCAGCTGGAGGCGGGGCGGCCCGGGCGCCTGCTCGACGTGCCGGTCGGCCCGCCGCTGGGCACCGGCACCGGCGGCTACCAACAGCTGACCCTGCCCTACACGCCCGGCCTGACCCTGCTGCTCTACACCGACGGCCTGGTCGAGCGGCGCGGCACCGACATCGAGGAGTCGCTGGCCGCCTTCGCCGCGCTGGACCTGCGCCACTCGGACCCGCTGGAGCACCTGATCGACACGGCCCTGACCGAACTCGCGGCCGGCCACGGCGAGGACGACGTCGCCCTGCTCGCGGCCCGCCTCGTCATCCCCGCCATCCCCACGGCGCCGTAGCCGGCCGGTCAGCCGGTCAGCCGGCGGGTGCCTCGACCCTCTCGTCCCGCACGACCGGCAACGGCGTACCGCCGGCCCGGCCGCGCGAGCGGTGCGAGAGCGCGAGGTAGACCAGCGCCGCCAGCGCGCCCGAGAGGAGGAAGCTGACGTCGATCCCGCCGGTCAGCGGGAGCAGCGGCCCCCGGTAGACGGGCGTGTCCACCGAGCAGAGCCCGATCGCGGCGCCCAGCACCCAGGCGAGGGTGGCGGGCACGTTCCAGCCGGCCTTGTACCAGTAGATGCCACCGCGGGTGCGCTGGTTGAGCACCTGCAGCGACGGGCGGTCGTAGTCGCCGCGGCAGCGCCGGAAGCCGATCAGGGTGATCACCGCCCACGGGGTGCCGATCGCGGTGAGGACCAGCACGAAGGAGGTCACCGCGTCCTGCGCGCTCCAGACGAAATGGCCGAGGAAGACCAGCAGGGTGGCCGTGCCGGCCACCACGTAGGTGGCCTGCAGCCGGGTGGCGCGCGGCAGGATCGCGTCCAGGTCCAGGCCCATGCTGTAGAGCATCAGGCCGGAGTTGCCCGCGCTGCCCATCAGCCCGTTGACCAGCAGCGGCAGCAGGAACCAGGCCGGCGCCCCCGCCAGCAGCCCACCCACGTAGTTGCTGCCCGCACCCGTCGCGACGGCGGTGAAGGTGCCGAAGAGCTGCGGGATCAGCAGGCCCAGGAAGAGCCCGCCGCCGGTTGCCCAGAGCACCTTGCGGCTGGAGTGCCGGGCCGGGGAGACGTACCGGGTGTAGTCGCCCAGCAGGGTGATGAAGGCGATCGGGCCGCTCAGCCCGGCCGAGACCACGGCCAGCAGCCAGGTCTGCCAGAAGCCGCCCAGCAGGTAGTGCCCGTGCGCGGAGGCGTGGAAGTGCGGGGCGAAGGCGAACAGGCCCAGCACCAGCAGCACCGACATGCACCACATCAGCCACTTCTCCAGCTTGAGCAGCAGCTGGTAGCCGAAGACCGCGAAGGTGGCGCTGAGCGCGGCCAGCACGGTGTACGTGACCACGTAGGCCGGCCCGTGGGCGGGCAGGCCGACCATCCGGTTCAGCGCGCCGACCACCACGTCGCCGCCCACCCAGAGCGCGAGTGCGGTGTAGCCGAGCGACAGCAGCAGCCCCACCACCGACCCGATCAGCCGGCCGCGCACCCCGAAGTGCGCGCCGCTGCTGGTGGACAGGTTGGTGGCGCTGCGCAGCGAGACCAGCGCCAGCGGCGCGACCAGCAGGATACCCACCGCCGTGCCCAGGACCAGCGCGGAGCAACTGGCCCAGAAGGAGAGCCCGAAGGAGACCGGCAGCCAGCCGAAGACGACCACGCCGAACGCCAGGTTGGAGCCGATCAGGATGCTCAACACGTCCCGCGGGGTGCTGGTGCGCTCCGCCTCGGGGATGGTGTCGACGCCGTGCTGCTCGATGAGGCTGTGGCCTGGGCCGTTCGCTGCGGAGCCGTCGGGGGACGCGGAGGCGTGGTTCATCGGTGCCTTTCTGACATTCAGCCGCCCCGGCGGGTGCAAGTGCCAGGGCGGTCGTCTCTCAGCGTCGCCGAGCCGGGTCTCCCGGCGAAACCGGTCGAATGTCTGATTTCACCCGGAACATCCGCTGCCACCCCGTAGCTTTCTCCAGCCCGCTACTCGTCGTCACCACGCTCGGCCCGGACCGCCCGCTCGGCCGCCAGCTGGGCCGCCTGCACCTCGCCCTCCACCTCCTCGGCCGGCCGGCGCACCACGGTGCCGCCGTGCCGGGCGGCGATCGCGTCGACAGCCTCGGGACCGTGCTCGCGCAGCTCGGCGATCAGCAGACTGCCGCCCTCGGCGAGGCCGCTGCTGTAGACCATCAGCCCCTCGGCGGCGTCCTGGAAGTGCTGGATCTCGGCCGCGCCGCCCAGCATGGTGCCGGCCGTCCAGCCCAGGAAGACGCCGATCGGACCGCCCAGCAGGCCGACCAGGCCGCCGACCACTCCGCCCGCCACCGTCGCCGCACCGGCTCCGCGCACCCAGCTCTCGGGCACGCTCAGCAGCCCGTCCGCGGATCGCTCCAGCACCGCGGCCTGCCGGACCCCGTGCACCTCCTTCACCTCCTCGTAGGCGGCAGCGGCGCTGGCCTGGTCCTCGAAGGTGACGAAGAGCATCGTGTGGGTCTCGGGCATCGGACGGCCTCTCGACGTGCCGGACCGAATCTCGTACCGGCGGATGTACCGGCACCTTAGACCGCGCGGCACGGGGTATTCGGTGACCAGCAGTCCGCGACACGACGCAGAAGGCGGGTCGATTCCGCAGTGATAGAAGCCGTACAACCTGACAATCGGAACATGTCGCTCCGAGCCGCGTTCTCCGATCCCGTCCGGTACGGCTCGCTGGCCGCCGGCGCGCTCCCCGTCCTCGCCTTCCCCCCGCTCGACCTGGAGGCGCTGGCCTGGGTCGCCCTGGTGCCCGGCCTGCTCCTGATGCAGCGCGCCCCGCACGCCCGGGAGGCCGCGGTGCGCGGGTGGTGGTTCGGCACCGGCTTCGTCCTGGCGGCGATGTACTGGCTGGTGCCCACCGTCGGCCCCGGGCTGCTGCTGATCGCGGCGCTGTTCGGCCTGCTGCAGGGCGGCGTGGGCCTGGCGGTCTGGACGCTGCTGCGCGCGCCGCTCACCGCGGGCCGGGCCGCCGCCGCGCTGCTGGTCGTCCCGTCCGCCTGGGTGGTCAGCGAGTTCGCCCGCTCCTGGCAGGCGCTCGGCGGACCGTGGGCGCTGCTCGGGGCCACCCAGTGGCGTCACCCGACGGTGCTGGCGCTCGCCTCGCTCGGCGGCGTCTGGCTGGTCAGCGCGGCCGTGGTGACGGTCAACACCGGTGTGCTGATCATCCTGCTGACCGACCGGCTGCCGATCCGCGCCACCGGCGCCGCCGCGACCGCGCTGGTCCTGGTCGCCGGCCCGCTGGCCTTCGCCCTGCGCCCGGGCCCGGTCCCCGTCCGCACCGAGACGGTCGCCCTGGTGCAACCCGGCGTACTGCCCGACGGCGCCACCCGCCTCGACGCCTCCGCCCGGATCACCGCCGACCTGCCGGGCCCCCGTCCCGACCTGATCGTCTGGGGCGAGAGCAGCGTCAGCACCGACCTGACCCGCGACACCGTGACACTCGCCAGGCTGCGCGCGCTCTCCGCCTCCGCCGACGCCCAGCTACTGGTCAACGAGGACGCCCGGAAGGCCGACGGAACCATCTCCAAGGACGCCGTGCTGATCGGCCCCGACGGCATCCGGGCCCGGTACGCCAAGATGCGCCTGGTGCCGTTCGGCGAGTACATCCCGCTGCGCCCGCTGCTCGGCTGGATCGCCGGGATCAGCCGGGCCGCCGCCGAGAACCGCACGCCGGGCAGCTCGTTCCACCTCTTCGAGCCCACCGACCTGAGCGGGCGGCAGCTGCCGCTGGGGGTGCTGATCTGCTTCGAGTCGGCCTTCCCCGACATGGCGAGGACCGCCGCCGACCAGGGCGCCCAGCTGATCGTCTACCAGTCCGCGACCTCCAGCTTCCAGGACACCTCGGCCCCCGACCAGCACGCCTCCCTGGGCGCGCTGCGCGCCGCCGAGACCGGACGACCGGTCGTGCAGGCGGCGCTCACCGGTGTCTCGGTGGCCTTCGACGCCCAGGGCCGGCGACTCGCCCGCTACGGCACCGGCCGCACCGGCGCCCTCACTGTCCGGCTCGCGCTGCCCGACGCCCACTCGCGCACCTGGTACGACCGGGTCGGCGACGTCGTCCCCTGGACGGCCGTCCTGGTCAGCGCCGGCGCGACCGCCCTCGCGCTGCGCTCCGGCAGCCGTCGGCGCCGGCCGCCGAGCACCCCCGACCGGGCCCAGCACCACCCCGCGGCCCCCGTCCCCTGAGCGGCCGTCAGGCCTTGCGCGCGCGGCTGGGCTGGACGCGCGGCGGCTCGCCCGGCGCCTTCGGGTGGTCGGGCGGGTAGGGCAGCTCGCCGAGGCCCTCGTCGCGCTCCTGCCGCGCCGCCAGCTCCAGCACGCCCTCCAGGCCGAACGCGTGCTCGGCCAGCTCGGCGTACGGGTCGCCGGAGGCCGCCAGCCGGGCCGGCACGGTGCGCAGCGTGAAGTCCAGCGGCGTGACGTCGTCCAGCTCCTCCCAGCGCAGCGGCGTCGAGACGGTCGCCTCCGGCCGGGCCCGCAGCGAGTAGGCCGAGGCGATGGTGCGGTCGCGCGCCATCTGGTTGTAGTCCACGAAGACCTTCTGGCCGCGCTCCTCCTTCCACCACGCGGTGGTGACCGCCGCCGGCATCCGGCGCTCCAGCTCCCGGCCGAGCGCGATCGCGCTCCCCCGCACCTCGGGGTACGTCCAGTCGGGCCGGATCGGGACGTAGACGTGCAGGCCGCGCCCGCCCGAGGTCTTGGGCCAGCCGCGCAGGCCGTACTCCTCCAGCACCACCCGCAGCTCGTGCGCCGCCCGGACGGCGTCCCGGAAGTCGGTGCCGGGCTGCGGGTCCAGGTCGAGCCGCAGCTCGTCCGGGCGGTCGGTGTCGGCCCGGCGGACCGGCCAGGGGTGGAAGGTCAGGCAGCCGAGGTTGGCGGCCCAGAGCACGGCGGCCGGCTCGGTCGGGCAGATCTCGTCGGCGAACCGACCACTGGGAAAGGCGATCCGCGCCGTGGGCAGCCAGTCCGGCAGGCTCTTGGGCGCCCGCTTCTGGTAGAAGAACTCGCCCTCGACGCCGTCCGGGAACCGCTGCAGGGTGGTCGGCCGCTCGCGCAGCCCGCTCAGCACCGCCTCGCCGACGGCCTGGTAGTAGTGGGCGACATCCAACTTGGTGAACCCCGGCCCGGGGTAGTACACCTTGCCCGGGTTCGAGATCCGCACGCTGCGCCCGCCGACCTCCAGCTCCACCGCTTCAGCCATGCCTCCACGGTAGAGCCGCGCCCGGTGGGCGGCGCGACGTGCGGCGCCGGGAGCGGCGACGCACCATCGGAGGATGGACCTCCCGATCATGCCGCCGGTCGAGCCGATGCTGGCCAAGGCCGTCGACGACATCCCCGCGGGCATGCAGTACGAGGCCAAGTGGGACGGTTTCCGCTCGATCGTCTTCCGCGACGCCGACGAGGTGGAGCTGACCAGCCGCACCGGCAAGTCGCTGACCCGGTACTTCCCCGAGCTGGTGGAGGCACTGCGGGCCGAGCTGCCGGAGCGCTGCGTGCTGGACGGCGAGATCGTCGTCGCGCACGACGGACGCCTGCACTTCGAGGAGCTCCAGGAGCGGATCCACCCGGCGGCCTCCCGGGTCCGCACGCTGGCCGAACGCACCCCCGCCTCGTTCATCGCCTTCGACCTGCTGGCGCTCGGGGACGTGCTGCTCGCCGAGCAGCCGTTGTCGGCCCGGCGCGAGGCGCTGGTGTCGGCCCTGGCGGCGGCCCGCCCGCCCGTGCACACCGCCCCCGCCACCGCCGACCGGGAGCTCGCCCGCAGCTGGTTCACCCGTTTCGAGGGCGCCGGGCTGGACGGGATCGTGGCAAAACCACTCGATCAGCCCTATCGGCCGGGCGTGCGGTCGATGTTCAAGATCAAGCACAGCCGGACCGCCGACTGCGTGCTGGCCGGCTACCGCGACCACAAGGACGGCGGCGGCGTCGGCTCGCTGCTGCTGGGCCTGCACGACGCGGCGGGCGTCCTGCAGCACGTCGGGGTCTGCGCCTCGTTCACGGCGGCCCGCCGCCGCGAGCTGGCCGAGGAACTGGCGCCGCTGCGGATGGCCGATCCGAGCGAACACCCTTGGGCGGCCTGGTCGAACGACGCCGCGCACGAGAGCGCCCGGCTGCCCGGCGCACCGAGCCGGTGGAGCGGTGGCAAGGACGCCGCGTGGGTGCCGCTGCGCCCCGAACGGGTCTGCGAGGTCGGCTACGACCACATGGAGGGCACCCGGTTCCGGCACACCACCCGCTTCAAGCGCTGGCGGCCCGACCGGGCCCCGGAGAGCTGCGACTACCACCAGCTGGAGGAGCCCGTCGGCTACGACCTGGCCGACCTGCTCGCCCCCGGCCCCCAGGCCTGACGGCGCGAGATTTGGCACCATCGTTACAGGGGTTCGCAAGACCGGTGAGGTGAGCGCGGATGTCCAACGACGCGATCGTGCTGCTCAAGGAGGACCGCAAGGAGATCCTCCGACTGTTCGGGGCCTACCGTGCCCACCTGGCGCAACGTGCCGACGGGACGGCCGACGACGCGGCCGGAGCCGAGCTCGCGGACCGGATCGTGCACACCCTCACCGTCCACACGTACCTGGAGGACGAGGTGCTGTACCCGCGGCTGCGGGTGCTGCTGGCCGACCCCGCGACGGCGGCGCCCGAAAAGACGGCGGCGCCCGAGAACGAGGTGCTGCGCAGCTACCGCCTGCACCGCACGGCCGACGAGCTCTGCGAGGAGCTCGCCGCGCGGCCCGACGGCGATTCGGCCGAGGCCCGGGCCGCGCACGACGCCCGGGTGCTGGAGCTGATCGACACGGTCACCCGGCACATCGAGGACGAGGAGCGCGACTGGTTCCCGCTGGTGCGGGCCGCCGTGAGCCGCAAGGTGCTCCAGGAGATCGGCACCCAGCTGCTCGCGGTCCGGGAGACCGCTCCACGCCCGCCGTCGGGCCCTCCCGGTTTCCCGAGCGCCCCGGAGGGCACGGGGTAGTGGGGGACGAATCCGCCCAGACCGTCCCGGATCACCGCACCCAGGAGGCACCGATGCGAATGTCCGACTTCCCGCCCGGCACCCAGCAGGGCATCGCCGCCGGCGACCTCATGGGCGACCGCCTGCTGCACGAACTGGAGCAGCTGCACCGGACCAGGCACGAGACCTTCCTGTACGGCTCCGACGACGCGCTGCGGCGGCACACCGAGCGGACCTCCGAGCTGGAGGCGGAGTACGTCCGGCGCTTCCCGATCCGGATGGTGACCGCCGGCCGCACCCGGGCCGGAGCCCGCGCGCGCGAGGTCGCCGCGCGCTCCGAAGCCTCCCCCCACTGACGGCGGGCCGGGGCGATGGCGCACGACACGGCGAGCAGACGGCAGCGCGAGGTCCTGCGGCTGTACACCGAGGCGCTGGCCTCCTTCGGCCGCCGGGTGCACCTGGTGGCCGCCAACCAGTGGACGGCACCCACGCCGTGCAGCGCATGGTCGGTGTACGACCTGGTCCACCACCTCACGGTCCGGCAACTGTGGGTACCCGAACTGCTGATGGGGGCTACCGCCGCCGAGGTGGGCGACCGCCTCGGCGGCGGGCCGCCGGACGGCGGGCGCGCCGAGCACCCGGCGGCGGCCTGGACGGCGGCGGCCGAGGCGGCGCGCGAGGCGTTCGCCGTGCCGGGCGCGTTCGACCTGACCGTCCATCCGCGGCACGGCGACCGCTCGGCGCTGGACTACTGCACGGAACTGATCCTGGACGCCACCGTGCACACCTGGGACCTCGCCCGGGCCACCGGCGGTGACGCCCATCTCGCCCCCGAACTGGTCGAGTTCGCGCTGCACGAGGCGACCCGGCAGCTCAGCCGGCCGGGCGCGGCGGACCGCTACGCCCCCGCCGTCGAATCCCCCGCGACCGCCGATCCGCAGACCCGGCTGCTGGCGCTGCTCGGGCGCCGGGTCGGGGCCTGCTCCGAGGTCGATCCCGAGTTCACCTGGTAGTCCCGACCTCACCGGACGTCACTCCACACCACGGTGCCCGCTCCCGGCACCACCCGGTCGGAGTGACGTCCGCTCAGTCGTGTACCGTCACACGATCTCAGGCAGTGTGCCCGGCTGCGGTTGAACCGCCGGGCCGACCCGCCTGACGAACAGCAGCGCATCACGTTTCCAGGGAGCAACGCTCAGTGCACCGACCTCTTCGCAGGACGCTTCCGGCGCTGGCAGTCGCCGGCATAGCCCTCGCCACCCCCCTCGTCTTCGCCGACTCCGCCCAGGCCAAGCCCTCGGGCCAGTGCTCGTCGGTCGGCGTGGAGTACTCGACCGACGGCGGCCACTCGTGGTCGCAGGCCGGCCGAATCGGCCACCCGTACACCAAGTTCGTCGTCCGCCTCACGGACACCCCGTCCGAGGGGTGCTCGTACAAGGTCTCGCTGGCCTCGTACGCCACCCAGGGCCCGAGCTGGTCGACCTCCGGCACCCAGACCTTCCTGGGCTGGGACACCACCACGCTGGACGACAAGCACGGGCAGGCGACGCTCGACGTGAGCAGCCACACCCCGCCGTGCTACGGCCAGATCGACCTCTACGGCACGGGCGTCAAGCACGACGGCATCACCGGCCCGCTGCCCAAGTACCCGGACGCGGTCTTCCCGAAGGACCTGATCACCGCGTGGAACGGCGGCACCGCGTGCGCGCCGACCCCGCCGGTCACCCCGCCGACGGTTCCGCCGACCGTTCCGCCGACGGCCCCGCCCACGGTCCCGCCGACCGGCTCGACCACCACCACCCCGCCGCCGGTGACCACCACCACGGCTCCGCCGACCAAGACGCCCGCGTCGCCGTCGGCGTCCGCCTCCAGCTCGGCTCCGGCCAAGCCGACCGGCAGCCCCAGCGCTCCGGCCACCGCCCCGGCCACCGTGCCGTCCGGTAGCCCGAGCACGCCGGCCACCACCGCCCAGCCGGTCGGCGCCCCGTCGATCGCGCCGGCCTCCACCACGCCGACGGGCCTGGCCTTCACGGGCACCAACGGCAGTGCGCTGGTCGAGGTCTCGGTCGGCGCCGCCGGCCTGCTCGTCGTCGGTGCCGGCGCCGTGGTCTTCGCCCGTCGTCGGGCCGCCAACCGCTGATCCCGCACCACCCAGCGGCCCGTGGCCACCGGATCTCCTCCGGTGGCCACGGGCCGCTTCGTATGCCGACTACGCTTGCCCGGCCGCGCGGGTGGCCCGGGCGCCCAGCTCGCGCAGGTGCCCGGCCAGCTCCGGCGGCTCCTCCACCCGGAACTCGCAGCCGAGCATCAGCAGCCTGGCCGCCAGCCACTCCAGCGTGTCGGCCTCGGTGCGCAGCCGGCAGTGCCGCTCGCCGAGCCGCTCCAGCCGCAGCCCGGCCCCGGCCCCACCGAGCCGGCGCTCCGCCTCGGCCAGCGACAGCTCCAGGACGGCCGTCGCCTGGTAGGTCCGCGCCCGGTGCTGGAGCTTGCGGCTGACGTAGGCCGCGGGGTCAGCGCCGTCCGGCAGCGTGCGCGGTTCGGTCCGCGCCCCGGTGGGCACCGGGTCGCTCAGCCGGTCCACCCGGAAGATCCGCCAGTCGTCGCGGTCGTTGTCGAAGGCGACCAGGTACCAACGGCGTCCGGTGGCGACCAGCCGGTGCGGCTCGACCAGCCGCCGGCTCACCGTGCCGTCGCCGGTCCGGTAGCCGAACCGCACCCGCTCGCGCCCGGTCACCGCCGCGGCCAGCACCGTCAGGTCGGCCGGGTCGACCCGCGGACCGCCGCCGGCCAGCGGGACGGTCGCCGCGTTCAGCGCGCCCACCCGCCGGCGCAGGCGCGAGGGCAGCACCTGCTCCAGCTTGGCCAGCGCGCGCACCGAGGCCTCCTCGATGCCGCTCACCGCGGCCCCCGCAGCCGTCCGCAGGCCGACCGCGATGGCCACCGCCTCCTCGTCGTCCAGCAGCAGCGGCGGCATCGCCGCGCCGGCGGCGAGCCGGTAGCCGCCCACCGCGCCCAGCGTCGCCTGGACGGGATACCCCAGGTCGCGCAGCCGCTCGATATCGCGCCGGATGGTGCGCGGGCTCACCCGCAGCCGTTCGGCCAGCTCGCTGCCCGGCCACTCGCGCGGGGTCTGGAGCAGGGACAGCAGGTTCAGCAGCCGGGCCGGAGTGTCGCTCACGGGATCCAGCATCGCAGCCATCTGGGACAGGACCTGTCCTAGATGCGGTCTAACGTCAGGGCCGAAGCGGAGCAGCCCGTCCGGGTGCCCGCACCGGCACCCGTCCCCGAAAGGCCGTACCCATGAGCGCCACCGTCCCGATAGCCGCCGCCGACCCGGTGTCAGCGGCCGGCGACCGCCGCCGCTGGATCGCCCTCGCCGTGGTGATGACCGCGTCCTTCATGGACCTCGTCGACGTCACCATCGTGAACATCGCCGTCCCCAGCATCCAGCACCACCTCGGAGCCTCGTTCAGCGCGATCCAGTGGGTCACCGGCGGCTACGCGCTGGCCTTCGCGATCGGCCTGATCACCGGCGGGCGGCTCGGGGACATCTACGGACGCAAGCGGATCTTCCTGATCGGCATCGCCGGCTTCACCCTCGCCTCGGCGCTCTGCGGTCTGGCCGGCGACCCGGGCGTTCTGGTCGCCACCCGGATCCTGCAGGGCGCCACCGCCGCGCTGATGGTGCCGCAGGTCCTGGCGATCATCCACGTGACCTTCCCGGCCCACGAGCGGGGCAAGGTGTTCGGACTGTTCGGCGCGATGATCGGCCTGGGCGCGGTCTCCGGCCCGCTGCTGGGCGCCCTGCTGACGGAGTGGAACCTGTTCGGCCTGGAGTGGCGGCCGATCTTCCTGATCAACCTCCCGGTCGGCATCGCCGGCCTGCTGCTCGGCCACCGCTACGTCACCGAGTCCCGGGCCCCGCAGTCGCTGCGGCTGGACCTGGTCGGCATGGCGCTGGCCGGCCTCGGGCTGCTGATGCTGCTCTACCCGCTGACCCAGGGCCGGGAGTCCGGCTGGCCGCTGTGGGGCTTCGTCTCGATGGGCTGCTCGCCGCTGGTGCTGGCGCTCTTCGTCCGGTGGGAGCGGATCAAGACCCGCCGGGACGGCTCGCCGCTGGTCGAACTCTCGCTCTTCGAGGTGCGCAGCTTCGCGGCCGGGGTGGGCGTGCAGCTGACTTTCGGGGTGGTCTGCGGCATCTTCTTCCTGGTCTGGACCCTCTACATGCAGCTCGGCCTGGGCTGGAGCCCGCTGCGGGCCGGGACGACCGGCATCCCGTTCTCGATCGCGGTCTCCACCGCCGCGGGGCTCTCGGTCGGCAAGCTGGTACCGCGGTTCGGCCGCAAGGTCCTCCAGGCGGGCGCGCTGGTGATGGCGGCCGGCGCGCTGATCTACCTCGCCGAGGCGAACCACTACGGCGCCGGCATCCAGCCGTGGCAGATGGCACTCCCGCTGGTGGTGATGGGCGCCAGCATGGGCCTGATCGTCGCACCGCTGACCGACTCGGTGCTCTCCGACGTGCCACGCGAGCACTCCGGCTCGGCCTCCGGGCTGATCAACACGACCCAGCAGCTGGGCAACGCGCTGGGCCTGGGCCTGGTCTCGGTGGCCTTCTTCACCGTGGTCGACAGCGCCGACCTGGCGCACTCCCCGGTCTCCGCGGTCTTCACCGACGCGTTCACCCACGCGATGTGGTGGGTGGTCGGCGGCCTGCTGGCGATGTCCGCGCTGATGCTGGCCCTGCCCCGCAAGGCCCGTCCGCACAGCGACGACCAGCCGCAGCAGGCTCAGCAGGCGCCGGCCGACCGGCCGCTGCCGGTGAGCTGAGCGGTGCCGGGCCCGGGCCGGGGGAGCAGCCCGGGCCCGGCACGCTCAGGCGCGGCTGCGGATCCCGGGCACCCGCTCGCCGAACGCGCGCAGCGGGAGCGCACCGGGCCGCAAGGTCTCCAGCAGCTCGGAGGGCGGGACGACCAGCACCTCGCAGCCGGCGTGCGCACGGCAGTAGCGGGCCACCTGGCCGAAGTGCCGGTGCAGCCGACCGGGCCGGCCGCTGCCGACCACCAGCAGGTCCGTGGGTCGGTCGGCGGCCGCCACCAGCGCCTGTGCGGCCTGGGCCCTGACCACCTCGGGGTGGATCAGGACGCCCGCCGGGTAGCCGCCGAAGGCCTGCTCGAAGACCCGGTCCAGCCGTCGGCGCGCCTGGTACTCCGGCTCGTCGAACGGCCGCAGCACCTCGTCCGCCCGCTGCCAGGCGGCCACCGGCACCAGTACCGCGTCGCGCCGGGCGGCCTCGCCGACCGCGCGGTACAGGGCCGCCAGACTGCTCGCCGAGCCGCTGACGCCGACCACGACCCGCCTGCCCCGAACGGTGTCGCTTCCCGTCATCACGATCGCTTCCTCTCCACGCCCGCCGGTCCCCGGGTCCACCTCCATTGGAGCCCCGCACCGGCCGCACCGCGCTGCCTCTTGACGCCCGCCCTACGCCCCGCCCGCCGTCCCTGACGACCTCTTGACGTCACCTCAGTCGTCGTCCCCGCCGTCCCGGTGCAGCAGCAGCATCGCCGCGTCGTCCTCGGCCTCCAGCCGCTCGCTCAGCGTGTCGCGGACGTGGTCGGCGAGCGCGGACAGCCGGACGGGACCGGCCGCGAAGACCTCGGCGAGCCGGTCAAGACCCTGGTCGAGGTCCTCGCCGGGCCGCTCCACCAGGCCGTCGCTGTAGAGCAGCAGGGTGTCGCCCGGTGCGAGGTGGAAGGAGGTCCGGGGGTAGGACGGCGGCCCCCACTCGGCCGGCAGCCCCAGCGGCGGGCCGCCGGCCACCTCGATCCGCTCCACCGTGCCGTCGGCGTGCCGCACCAGCGGCGGCAGGTGTCCGGCGTTCGCGGCCCGCACCGCGCCGGTCGCCAGCGACACCTGGGCGTACAGGCAGGTGGCGAACCGGTCGGCGTGCAGCTCGGCGAGGAACGCCGAGGCGCGCACCAGGACGCTCTCGGTGCTGTGCCCCTCGGCGGCGTATGCCGTCATCGCGATCCGCAGCTGGCCCATCACGGCGGCCGCCTCGGTGTCGTGGCCCTGCACGTCCCCGATCGCCACGCCCACGCCGCCGCCCGCCAGCGGCACCGCGTCGTACCAGTCCCCGCCGATCCAGGTCCCCACCCGGGCCGTCCGATAGCGCACCGCCAGCCGGCCGCCGACCAGCGACGGCAGTCGGCGCGGCAGCATCGCGCTCTGCAGGCCCGCCGCGATCTCCCGCGACTGGTCCACCAGCATCGCCCGCTGCAACGACTGGGCGATGCTGGTGGAGAGCGCGATCAGCAGGGTGCGGTCCTCGCTGCTGAAGCTCCGCTTGCCGTCGTAGACCAGCGCGATCGCCCCGACCGGGCGGCCCTGCGCGATCAGCGGCAGGAAGGCCGCCGCCGTGCCGCGGCTGTCGCCCAGGTACGGCGCCAGGATCGGGTAGCGGCGCAGGAAGGCCGAACGGGAGACGAAGAAGGCGGGCTCGCCGGAGCGGACCACGTCGTTGAGCGGCCAGGGCTCGGACAGCCGGGCCCGCTGCACCGCGCGGATCCGCACGTTGACCTCCCCCACCGCGCCGACCAGCCGCAGCCGTCCCTGGTCCATCACCCCCAGGGTGATCCCCTGGGTGCCCAGCCGGCGCATGCTCTGATCGCCGGTCAGGACGCCCACCACGTCGTCGACGGTGAGCGCGTCGCCCAGCGCCTGCGCCACCTCGCGCAGCGCGTCCTCCTGCTGGCGCCGGTCGTCCTCGGCCATCAACCGCAGCGCGGAGTGCGCCAGTTCCCGGGTGGCGTCGCGCACCACGCCGACCACCCGGATCCCCGGGCTGCCGGGGTCGCGGACCACCTGGCCCTGGGTGTGGGTCCAGCGCAGGACGCCGTCCCGCCGCCGGATCCGGAAGTAGCTGCTGTAGGCGTCGCTGCGGCCGGCGACGATGTCCTCCAGGAGCGAGGTCAGCCGGGTCGCCTCCTCGGGCGGAACCCGCTGGCCGAGGTCGTCCGCCGTCCCGTCGTACTCCTCCGGGAGCAGGTCGAAGACGTGCAGGCCGACGGCGTCCAGCGTGAAGCGGCCGGTGGCCGGGACCCACTCGAAGCAGCCGATCCCGGTCATCGCCATCGCCTCGGCCGCGTCGACGTGCGCGGCGGACTCCTCGCTCACGAGCGCTCCGCCTCCAGCCCCGGGAAGCACAGAACGGACATCACACCCAGAACGTACCCCGCCCCCGCCCGCCGCGCCGTCCATCGCCGGCGGCGGCGCCGCGCGGCGCCCTGTAGCGCCGCGCGGCGCTGTCCCGCAGGATCGGTGCGTGGAGAAGCAACCGAGCCGCATCCCGTCCGCCGGCGGCCTGCGGCTGGCAAGCCGTCAGGGGCGCTGGGTGGTGTTGGCCGCGGCGCTCGGCTCCGGCATGGCGATGCTCGACGGCACGGTCGTCAACGTCGCGCTGCCGCGGATCGGCGCCGACCTCGGGGCCTCACTGGCCGCCCTCCAGTGGACCGTCAACGCCTACCTGCTCACGCTGGCCGGCCTGATCCTGCTCGGCGGCTCGCTCGGCGACCGGTACGGACGGCGGCGGATCTTCGTGATCGGCGTCTGCTGGTTCGCCGCCGCCTCCGCGCTGTGCGCCGTCGCCCCCGGCGTGGGCGTCCTGATCGCCGCCCGCGCCCTGCAGGGCATCGGCGGCGCGCTGCTCACCCCGGGCTCGCTCGCCCTGTTGCAGGCCACCTTCCACCCCGACGACCGCTCCGCGGCGGTCGGCGCCTGGTCGGGCCTGGGCGGGGTCGCGACGGCGGTCGGCCCCTTCCTCGGCGGCTGGCTGGTGGACGGCCCGGGCTGGCGCTGGATCTTCCTGCTGAACGTGCCGGTGGCCGCCGCCGTCGCCCTCGTGACCCTGCGCCACGTACCCGAGAGCCGTGACGAGCAGGCCACGGGCGACTTCGACGTCTCCGGCGCCGTGCTGGCCGCGCTCGCCCTCGGCGGGGTCACCTACGCGCTGACCGCGGCCGGGGGCGGGGTGTCCGCGGGCGTCTGGGTCTCGGCGGTCGCGGGGCTGCTGCTGGGCTGGGCGTTCGTGCGGGTGGAACAGCGCAGCCCGCAGCCGATGCTGCCGCTGGAACTCTTCGACTCCAGGCTGTTCACCGTGGTCAACCTGGTCACGGTGGGTGTCTACGCGGCGCTGAGCGGAGTGTTCTTCTTCCTCCAGGTGCAGCTGCAGACGGTGGCGGGCTTCACGCCGCTGGTCTCCGGGGTCGCCTTCGCGCCGGTCACGCTGCTGATGCTGCTCTTCTCGGCCCGCGCGGGCCGCCTCGCCACCCGGATCGGTCCACGGCTCCCGCTCACCGCCGGTCCGCTGGTCTGCGCGGGGGGCGTCCTGCTGATGCTGCGGATCGGCGAGGGCGCCTCCTACTGGGCGGACGTCCTGCCGGCCGCCGTGGTCTTCGGCGTCGGGCTGACGCTGCTGGTGGCCCCGCTGACCGCGACCGTCCTGGGTGCCGTGGACGTGCGGCGGGCCGGGATCGCCAGCGGCGTCAACAACGCGGCCGCCCGGGCGGCCGGGCTGCTGGCGGTGGCGGCGCTGCCGCTGCTGGCCGGGCTGAGCGGCGAGCAGTACCGGAATCCGACGGCGGTGAACTCCTCGTTCCGTACCGCGATGCTGATCTGCGCGGGCCTGCTGGTGGCGGCCGCTCTGCTGGCGGCGGCCGCGGTGCCGGGCAGGGCGCCCGAGGTGGAGGCCGAGCCCGACGCGTCCTGGTACTGCGGCACGACGGCCCCGCCGGTGGACCCGGGACACGAGTGTCCGGGGTCACCGGCGGGGCCGGAGCCTGGCTAGAGAATGTCGCCCGGGGCGTACTTCGCGGCCTCGGGGTAACGGTCGGCGACCAGCTCGACCCGGCGGACCACCTCGGCCACCTGCGCTCCGGCCGCACCGGTGAAGGAGAGCCGGTCGGCGAGCAGCGCGTCCAGCGCGGCCCGGTCCAGCGGCATCCGCTCGTCGGCGGCCAGCCGGTCGAGCAGCTCGTTGTGCCGGGCACCGGCGCGCATCGCCAGCGCGGCGGCGACCGCGTGCTCCTTGATCACCTCGTGGCCGGCCTCGCGGCCCACGCCCGCGCGCACCGCGCCCATCAGCACCTTGGTGGTGGCCAGGAACGGCAGGTAGCGGTCGAGCTCGGCCTCGATCACCGCGGGGAAGGCGCCGAACTCCTCCAGCACCGTCAGGAAGGTTTCCAGTAGACCGTCGAAGGCGAAGAAGGCGTCCGGCAGGGCCACCCGGCGCACCACCGAGCAGGAGACGTCGCCCTCGTTCCACTGGTCGCCGCCCAGCTCGGCGGTCATCGAGGCGTACCCGCGCAGGATGACGGCCAGACCGTTGACGCGCTCGCAGGAGCGGGTGTTCATCTTGTGCGGCATCGCGGAGGAGCCGACCTGGCCCGCCTTGAAGCCCTCGGTCACCAGCTCGTGGCCGGCCATCAGCCGGATGGTCTTGGCCAGGCTGGACGGCGCCGCCGAGAGCTGGACCAGCGCCGAGAGCACCTCGAAGTCGAGCGAGCGCGGGTAGACCTGGCCGACCGAGGTCAGCACGTTGTCGAAGCCGAGGTGGCCGGCCACCCGCTGCTCCAGCTCGGCCAGCTTGCCGGCGTCGCCGCCGAGCAGGTCGAGCATGTCCTGGGCGGTGCCGACCGGGCCCTTGATCCCGCGCAGCGGGTAGCGGGCGATCAGCTCCTCCAGTCGCGTGAAGGCGACCAGCAGCTCGTCGGCGACGGTCGCGAAGCGCTTGCCCAGCGTGGTGGCCTGGGCGGCGACGTTGTGCGAACGCCCCGCCATGACCAGCTCGGAGTGCTGCGCCGCGAGCCGGGCCAGCCGGACCAGGACGGCGACCGTGCGGTCCCGCACGTGTTCCAGGGACTGGCGGATCTGCAGCTGCTCGACGTTCTCGGTCAGGTCCCGGGAGGTCATTCCCTTGTGGATCTGCTCGTGGCCGGCGAGTTCGCTGAACTCCTCGATCCGGGCCTTCACATCGTGCCGGGTGGCCCGCTCGCGCCGGGCGATCGACTCCAGGTCGACCTGGTCGACGACCCGCTCGTAGTCGGCGACGGCGGTCTCGGGGACGGCGATCCCGAGATCCTGCTGAGCCTTGAGGACGGCGAGCCACAGGTGGCGTTCGAGAACCACCTTGTGCTCGGGGGACCACAGCTGGGCCAGGGTCGCCGAAGCGTACCGGGAGGCCAGGACATTGGGGATCTGGGGCTTCGCGCTCACGCTTAGGAAGCCTAACAGCCGAGGTCAACGACCCCGCCCCCGCCTGCGGAAGTCGCCGCCCCGGCTGCCGGGACCCACCCACTCGCCTCAGGCGAGGAGCTTGGTCTTGGCCTTCTGGAACTCCTCCTCGGTGATCGAGCCGCTGTTCTTCAGCTCGGCCAGCCGGGCGAGTTCGTCGACGTGGCTGCTCGCCGCCCGCGCCCCGCCACCCGCGCTAGCGCTAGCGCCGCCACTCCCGTCATCGGCCGCGGCGTCCCGGATGTACGCCTTGAAGGCCGCGTCCGCCCGCTGCGCCTGTTCGATGTCGCGCTGGCCCATCGAACCGCCCCGCACGATGAGGTAGGCCAGCACACCGACCAGCGGCAGCAGGATCACGAAGATCGTCCAGAGCGCCTTCCCCCAGCCGCCCAGGTCGTGGCTGCGGAAGATGTCAGTGATGATCTTGAAGAGCAGGAAGAGCCAGACGATCCAGAGGAAGAACTCCAGCATCGTCCAGAACAGGTCCAGCAACGGGTAGTCGTGCATGGCACTCCCCTAGCGGCAGGCCACCGCGCCGCGGCGGCCACTCGGAAAACCGGGCCGCCCCGGAGAAGGGAGGCGGTCAATCGAGTCTTACCATGACAAATCGGCCATCGCATGTCCATGTCCGCCCGCTTGGACCCCCCGCAGTCCTCCGACGATGATTGCCTCCACGGAGCCCAGGGGTGCCTCAAAGTCCCGGCGATGACATGCAGTCCGCGCACCCCGAGCGATCTGGAGCGCCAGGGGCAACCCGTTCGAGGGGAAGAGATCCCGCACCTCCCTCACCGCCGCCCGGGGCCAGCTCCACGTACCATTCAAACCCCTTGGCCTTCGCTGAGAAGATCTCGACCTCGCAGGCGGAATAGCCAGCATCCGCCGCACCCTCCAGCGCACTAACTCCGGCAGCCTGACCGCCCTCCAACCAAGACCCACAACGCCGAGCGCCGCATCGCTCTGCTGACCCCGTGTCTACGCTCACTCGTACGCCACGGCGACCAGCAGTGCCAGGAACGCGAGGCGGCGGGCGCGGGCTGGCGGGACAGCGGCTACGTGTCCACCCGGCCCAACGGTGCCCCGATCGAGGGAGCCACACTCACCCGGCACTTCACCGCCCTGCTCCGCCGAGCCAGGATCCGTCGCATCCGCTTCCACGATCTTCGACACTCGGCAGCGACCCTCCTCCTCCAACAGGGCGTCGAACTCGTCGTCACCAAGGAACTCCTCGGTCACGCCCACACAGGCGTCACCGCCACCGTCTACACCACCTCCGACTCCGCCTCCAGCGCCAAGCCTCGACACCCTCCGCGCCCCCGCAACGGGCACCACCGAACCCGACGACGGCGACGAACCGGCACTTTGTGGAGCACCCGTCCGCTGACGTTGCCGTCAACTACTGCCGTCAGAAGACCCAGAAGCCCCACCGGGAACATCCCGGTGGGGCTTCTGGACGTTTTTCCTTTCGATCAGGAAAGGCAGCTCCACCGCCAGTCCTCCGACCAGAGGCGAAACATTACTGCCCTGCAGTCAAATCAAGATCCCGCGACGACTGGTCGATCAGGAAAGCACTGAATGACTCCCATCGAGCACGCAGTTCAGCACCACCCTCCTGATACATCGCGACGGGCGGATCGTCACCACGTGAAGATTCCATCCAATAGATCTGATAGCCCTGATGCATCGCAAATACGATTGAATTTTCTGCCATCAAGTGAGAGGCGCTACTCTCAGCAAGAAGTTCCAACGCATCGGACTTAATCCCCATCAACTCCGGATAGAAGGCATCCGTGCCGATGAGGAACCCACCAAGCCATCGACACCCTCGGCGATGCCCTCCGAGCCGCCAAGAGCCCTGACGACCCGCCACGTGCAGAAACCGTCCATTGACATTGCCGTCAAGACGCCGCGTGGCCCCGCCGAAGAGCTCGGCGGGCCACATGCACTGGATGCAACGGACCTATTCTTCGGCAGCTATATGGGGCCGAATACTCGCATTTCGAAATACGTCAGCAGCCACCTCACTGGCGACTCCGTCAGGGTCTGAGTCAGAATCGCTACAAATTCGATCTGCCACTATGTCGACAAGTGCCTGAGATTCCTCCATGGAAAGGAAAGGACTCAGTCGCCGAACCCATTCAACGATCATGCGGAGTCGATACGGGCTGATCTTCCGCAGGCCATCCACCCCCAGGGGCGATGTCAAGTAAATCAGTTTGACGGCAGCCGCGAGTCGATTAAACGGAAGATCGTGAGCCGACAGGATCAACCCGAGTTCATCTACCGGATCCAGTGGCATTCGCTCGACACTTCTAATCCGGGGCAGAGGATAATTCGGGACTGAATTTAGGTTACGTTCTTCATCGCCAGAGTCAATCAGAACGTCGATGCGAGAAGCGGAACCCGGGTCATCAACGGCGATAGTAACTCTATGCACACCTGCCTCGCCGAGCCTCGTGGAGTAACTAGACGATCCCGTAATATCGGTAACCGAAATAACCCCGTCAGCAAGCGTGAGATCTCCATTGAAGATCACCACGCCGTCGAACAGCCCCGCCCTGTGCCACAGTCGGACACGCACGAGACCGCTTTGAGCCCTGGCTGCGATCAAGACATGCTCGCCCGACACTGCCTGCGGAGCCCCACTGAGTTCCAACTTGCCATCGAGCGGCGCTGTCGCGCCAATAGCGATCACCGGATGATTCAAGTAGACGGCGACGCTACCAATGTTCATCTTCCCACCAAGCCTCGAAGTGGCGAATTTGGCCACGTGCCGGGCCCACCCTAAGGGGAGAGGGCCCGGCGTGCAACATCATTCGTCTGTGTGATCCGGCAGCATTTGCCGGAGATAATCGGGTGCGCTCAGGTACCCAGGCATTCCGGGGAATGTAGGGTCATGGTATCCGTGGTTCCGCAGAATTTGCTGCCCTCGCTGTACAGCCGTTGCCTGCTCACCGCTACAGACTGGACAGTGCGGGTATAGGTCCTGCGATGTACCCGGCCGAGTAAATCCCGTCGACGGCTGGTGATCACCGATCATTACCCAAGACGGGTCTGATTCCCCGCATGTGTGACAAGGCAAACCCTGCATCGCCTCGCTTTGCGCTGGACTTACCACAGGTCCGGTCGCAGGAACCGATTCGCCGGCGTGAGGGCCAACTTGGAGAGTATCCGCTTGCCTTTGCGTCAGCCTGATATTGCAGTTGTGGACCAGCACCGGCGTCGTCCCCGCCAGCACATAGTACGTGTGGACGGCGTCGATCGTCAGGTCGTAGGTGACCTGAGGTTTGACGTACGAACGCACTGTCAGGATGACAATGCTGCCACCGCCGGGCGTCTGCAGGCGGTCGCCCGCCTTGAGGGCGCCGCCGTTCGTCCACCGCTGGGTGGTCTCGTCGTAGTAGGGGTGGTTGGAGGTCGAGGTGATGGTCTGTGGGCCGTTAGGGGTCGAGATGGTGATGTCGGTGAAGTCGGTGTCCGTTGTGGTCTTGTGGACCGCGTCGACCCGGCGCTCTCTTACATCCGATCCACCGGGTTGCGAGTTTTCTATCTCATCGCCGACTCTGACATCCTGGATCTTCTTGCTGGACCCGTCGGCCATCAAGACCGTAACACCCGCAACAAAGCTGTGCCTGCAGAATGCCAGATCCCCGATGTCCCCGAGTGCCACGTCTTCGGGATTTGGAACCGCCATGGGAATGAAGGTCCCGGCGGCCCAGTTTGCGGTATCCGTATTTACGCCAGCGCTTATCACCCACTGCATGTAGCTATCTAGGGCAGTCGGCGACTTGGGATCGTAGGATGATCCTTCTATTGTTTTGTTATGGTAGAGGAAATTGAAGATATCTGAAACTGGTGCCACGAAGTCAGCCCCGAGTCCAGCAAGGAGGTCCCTATTGTTCCCCTCTCCATCGGCCTCGTTCTTTACCCGCCGCGCGTAGGCGAGGTGCTGCGCGTGGCTGAGCTGCTCGCTGTTGGTGATGAGGACTACTTCTTTGACGCGTGTCTTGAGCTGCTCAGTGGTACCGGCGGACACCCCGGTGTCGGAGTCGTATGCCATTTTGCCGCTCGGGTCGGCAAGGTTGACGGGGTTGTTGTTGCTGTAGGCGTAGCCGTTCCACTGCTGTGGGCTGGCGGCGTCCAGCAGTGGGTCGGGGTTGAGGAAGCGGCCGGTGGTGGGTTGGTATTCGCGGGCGCCGAGGTTGGTGAGGTTGGTGGTGGGGTCTTGGGTGCCGTTGATGAAGCCCTTGTCGCCGGCCCAGGTGCTGGGTTGGGTGCCGCGGGAGTTGCCGAAGGGGTCGGTGGGGCGGCGGGTTTCGGTGAGGGTGGTGGCGTCGATGGCGAGGGTGTTGGTGCCGTGGGGGTCGGCGAACTGGTAGGTGAGTTTGCCGGCCTGGCGGACCAGGGTGATGCCGTTGGGGATGGGGTAGTAGCGGGTATCGGTGGGGGGTGCCTTGGTGGCGGTGTTGTAGGTGAGTTCGTCGGTGCCCAGGGTGATGGTGACGGTGTTGGGGTCGCGGCGGATGAGCTGGTTGCCGTCGGCGTCGTAGAGGTAGGTGGTGGGGGTGCTTCCGGGGTTGGTGATCTGGTTGAGCTTGTCCTCGCCGTCCCAGGTGAGGGAGCTGGTTCCGGCTGTGCTGGTGATGGCGGTGGTGTTGCCGGCTGCGTCGTAGGTACTGCCGGTTGTGGTGGTGTTGCCGCCGGTGGTGACGGCGGAGGTGAGGAGGGCGTGCGGGCCGCCGGTGCCGGTGTTCGTGTGGCCGGGGGTGCCGAAGGTCTGGGTGGTGGTGATGTCGGCGGCGGTGTTGCCGGCGGGGTCGTGGTTGGTGAGGCCGGTGCGGTTGCCGGTGAGGTCGTAGGTGTAGCTCTGCCAGTAGGGAGCCGGGCCGCCGACCGTGGTGCGGGCGGGGGCGGTGACCCCGCTGGTGGGGGTGGCGTTGGCGCAGGAGCCCTGGCCGCCGACGGCGGGGTTGGGCTGCAGGTTGAGGTGTCCGGTGTCGGACCAGGCAGTGGTCAGGCGGTTGAGGTAGTCGTAGCTGAAGCACTGCAGGTCGGTGTTGGCGGGGTTGTTGTCGGGGATATCGCGGATCCCGGTGATCTGCCCGGCCTGGTTGTAGGCGTAGGTGGTCTGCTGGACGGCGCCGGTGCCGGCGGTCTGCTTGTCCAGGTAGCGGGAGAGCGGGCGTCCGGTCGACTCGTCGTAGACGGTGGTGGAGACGAGCTGGGTGCCCCAGGGGTTGACGGTGGAGCGGATCGAGCGGCCGTAGGCGTCGTAGTCCGAGGAGACGTCGTAGGCCACGCCGTTGGTGGCCGAGCTGATGATGTCCAGCGGGCCGTTGCTGTCGTAGAGGTAGTTGACGGTCTCGCCGGCGAAGTCGCCGACAGCAGAGTGGGTGTCGGAGGTGACGGCCGAGCGGGTGTCGGAGGTGACGGCTCCGGTGACCGGGTCGTAAACGGCGCTGTAGGTGTAGTTGAGGTTCTGGCTCTGGCCGATCTCGCTGCCAGGGATCGTCAGGGTCGTCGCGGTGGGGTGGTAGTCCATGTCGTACGAGCCGACGGCGCTGGTGTAGGCCGTGCCGGCAGCGCCGTTGACATAACGGGTCGAGGTGGCGGGCTGGCCGGGGAGCACGGTGTCGTAGGTGCGGGCGGTCAGCTGCTTCGTCGTGTCGCTGGTACTGGTACCGGCGAAGGAACCGGTCTGGCGACCCAGCAGGTCATAGGTGTAGGAGATGCTCTGCGCGCGGCCGTCCGTCGTGGTGGCGAGTCGGCCGTCAGCGTCGTAGCCCCGCGAGCTCGTGCCGGTGTCGGGGTCACCGGCTGTGGTCTGACGGCCGCGCAGGTCGTAGCCGTAGGTCCAGGTGTTCGCGGCGGCGTCCGTGCGCCCCGCGGGCTTTCCGGCCGGGGTGTAGGTGTAAGTGGTGACGTTGGCGTCGGCTCGGTTTCCGGTCGCGGTGGGGCCGGTGTACTGCCACAGTTCGGTGGTTTCGCCGCGGGCGTCGGTGACGGTGCTGGTCGGGGTGGCGCCGGTGGGCGGGGTGACGTCGGTGCGGTCCGCGCCGGGGTAGGCGGTGGTCGTCGAGTTCTGGACGGCGCCGTACGCGACGAACTGGGAGGTGACCGGGCGCCCGAGACCGTCGTAGATGGTGTGGGTCTGCGCCGGGACCTGCGCGGTTGCGGTCAGGTACGGGGCGGTGTTCGGCAAGTCTTCGTTGTTGTACCAGGGCGCGTTCGCCTGACGGACCCGGCCCTGCGAGTCGTAGACGGTGTCGCTGATCAAGCGCCCGCCGTAGCCCGAGACGCCAGTGGTGCTCTGCGTCTGAAAGGTGCGGCCGAGTCCGTCCATGATCTGGATGGACGTCATGTAGGTGGAGCCACCGGAGCGCAGAGTGGAGGTGGTGACGGTGGGTGGGTTGGCGGAGTTGCCGACTACTCCGGGGATGGAGTAGGCGAAGGTCTGGTCCGCGTTCTGTGCGGTGGTGCGGCCCGGCTTCCATACGGCGACAGAGCGGCCCAGTGCGTCGTAGGACTGGGTGGTCACGCGTCCGTTGGGGTCGGTAACGGTCAGCGGCAGCTGGCGCTCGGGGTCCAGGGTCGTGGTGGTCGTCCGGCCCGTGGCCGCGTCGGAGGCTCCGGCGGGGGCCGGCGTGGTGACGGTGACCTTGTTGGGCAGTTCCCCGGTGCCCGCCGCACTGTAGGCCGTTGTCACGATGGCGCCCGCAGCGTGGGCGCTGTCGGTGGAGTTGGGGTCGGTCGCGGTCAGGGTGCGGCCGTAGTCGTCGAACGTCGCCGTGGTCGTGGTGGTGAACTGCGCGGTGCCGGTGGCGTCGAAGTGGTCCAGGACCTGTGAGGCCGTGGCGTCGTGCGTGGCACCGAGCTGGCCCGCCGTTGTCAGGCCGTCGTAGAGCGTCCTCGTCCAGGCGGTGGTGTTCGCCGCGTTGGGGATGGCGGTGCAGGCTCCTGCCCCGCTGACGGTCGTGACGTCCGAGGCCAGCGCCGTGACCTGCGGGTCCATGGCATAGGCGGCGTAGGCGGTTCGGGTGCACAGATCGGGCAGGCCGTCAGCGGTGGCGAGGGAGGTGATCGTGCGGTTGTTGTTGGCCGGGTCGGTGGTCGCGGTCGTGGTGGTGGTGCGCCAGGTGCCGTCCGCCTTGAGCGCCTTGGAGGTCACGGTCGCGTTGGTGGCGGCGTAACGGGCGATGAGGTCGGGGACGGTGGGCTGGGTGGGGTGGGTGTGGGTGGCAGTGGGGAACGGTTTGCTGCTGGTGCTGATGGCGGCGGCGACGACGGTTCCGTTGGCCTGGTTGTAGGTGTCGGTCTCCAGGGCTTTGCCGGAGAGCCAGTCGTAGTCGGCCTGGGGTCCGCTGAGGTAGCCGCTGACGTTGGGGGTGCGGGTGCCTGCGGGGATGATGTCGCCGTACATGCCCTGGTAGTAGGTGGTGATCGTCTGGGACTGCGGGCCGTCGGCGGTGGCGCCGATGACGGCCCGAACTGTGGCGTAGCCGCGGAAGTCGTCCCAGGTGCGGTCCATCTCCTTGGTGAGCGGCGAGTCGTTGCGGTGCCAGGCCGCGTTCCCGTAGTAGTAGGTCGTCATCTGCGGGGTCGAGTTGACGGTGTTGGGGTTCACGGTGACGGACCGGACGGGGTAGCGCAGGAACCAGTCGTCAACCGGGTTGGCGCCCGGTTTCTCGTTGAAGGGGTGCCATTTCACGTTGAAGCAGGGCATCGTGTCGGTGTCCGCCGTGGCGGGCATGATGCCGTTGACGCGTGAGCAGCCCGGCATGCTGCCATAGTCGACGCCGATGGTGCCGCCGGTCTCGGTGGTGATCAGCTGGATCCGGGGCCGGTTGTAGTTGGGGCGGGCCGGGATCAGGTTGGTGCCGTCGACCCGGTTGGCCAGCAGCGCCGGGGTGAAGGAGACCGGCGGGAGGGGTGCGGGGATCGGCTGGGCCGAGGTGGCGGAGGCCGCGGTGTCCTGGCCGTTGCGCTGGACGGATGCGAGCCAGGGGATCTGGGTGTTCTCGGTGGCGTTGTTGACCTGTACGAACTGGTGCGTGAGCGTGTAGGTGTCCAGCGTCTTGAGCTGCCCGGCAACCTTGACGCTGGTGACGACGGAGCTGAGCCACTTGGTCGACCAGAACGTCGGGCCGTAGTTCGTGCAGGCCCCGCCCTGGGCGCAGTTCTGGTCCAGCGGTACGTCGGGCCAGTTGGCAGCGTTTGCGGTGTTGCGCTGTCCCGGGTCGCAAGAACCGGTGAGGCAACGCTCACCGGTGAAGAAGGAGATCTGTGCTGCACTCTGGTAGGTGCCGTTCGCGTTGAGCTGGTCCGACAGGTGCTGGCCGTAGGTGATGGTGGAGAGGACGCCGCCGCGGGTGTAGGAGACGGCAGCACCCGTGCCGTGGTTCTGGCCGCCGCCCACGATGTAGGAGTTGGCTTCGGGTGTGTAGCTGTAGGTCGTCAGGTTGTTGTGCGGGTCGACGACGTAGTCCAGGTTCCAGCGCCAAGCGGTCTGGCACCAGGACGCGTTGCCCTTAACGGGGTCGTAGCACGGGTCGCCCGGGTTGGGGGAGAAGACGGGGACGGTCCAGGCGGAGCCGCTGTTGGCTCCGACGGTGGTCGGCTTGCCGTCGGAGCCGGGCAGGTGGTTGAGGCCGAAGTAGAACACCAGGCCGCTGGTGTCGGTGACCTTCAGGTACGAGCCGTTGAAGGTTCCATTGGTCGCTCCGGTCAGGAATTGTACCTTCGTGCCGTCGTCGTCCTTGAGCCGCCAAGTGCAGTCCGACTGCTCCATCGCGTTCGAGGCGCTCTTGTTGCAGGTGGCGTCGTCGGGGACGAGTTCGCTGGAGTGACCGGCGAGTGACAGCGTCAGGTTGGCGCCGGCCCAGCAGTCGTCGCCGGAGCCGGTGATGCCGTCGTCGTTGCACGACTTGTAGGACCGCTCGACGAAGCCGGGGCTGTAGTCCCACCCGTCGCCGATCCAGGACGCCTGCGCATTGGTCGACGAGGTCTTGCCGTCCACCGACGAGGAGTCGTAGGAGAGCCCGACGGTCGGTGCCGCACCACCCAGGGCCGGTGGCACCGAGATCGGGTAAGTATAGGTGAAGGCGCCCGACGAACCTCCGCTCGCCCAGGACTGGGAGGGGTTGAGGCTGGTGGCGGAGTAGGTGCCCGCGCCGCTGGAGGAGCCGCTGACCGTGGCCAGCACAGTCGGCGCGGGTGTCTGCGCTGCTGCCGGGGTGGCGTAGCCGGCCGTCACCGCAATGCGCGGCGCTGCGGTCTTGGCCACCGCGACTGGCGCAGTGGAGGGCAAGTCGACGTCTGCCACGAGGCGGTCGGAGGCGCTGTCGTAGTGCGACGCCACGGGGGTCTGCTCAAGGCAGCCCGTCACCTCGGGGGTCGTCAGGGAGCAGGCCGGCAGCGACACCAGGTGTGATCGCGCTGCCCAGTCGCCGCCGAGGCCGGATCCCAGGCCCGCTATGTCCAGCGAGACCTGCACCGCCCTTGCGGTGCCCCCGTCCTGACGTGACAGTGAGACAATCGCGCCCGCCACGCCGGCGGCGGAGGAGGTCTTGGTGTCGGCCAGGGTCACCTTCACTGGTTCGGCGGGAGCTGGTGCCGTTTCGTCAGTGGCGGCTTCGCCGGGTACCCCTGCGATGGGAGCGAGGGTCACCGGCAGTGTGCCGGCCTGGGACTCCGGGCCCACGAGGGCGTCCGGCTGTGCGCCGGGCGTCTCGGCCTGAGGGTGGACGCCGACATCACTCGCGGTAGGAGTGGCGGCGAGCTGCACGATGTTCTCTCCGTGCGGCGCGGCCTTCACCGCCGGCGGTTTCCAGAAGGGGGGCACCGGGTGGGCGGGTTGGGCTACGGGAACCGGCGTGGCGTTCTTCCCGTGTACCGACGAAGTCTTGGGCAGCGCGGTCCCGGGTGGGGACCACGCCTTGGAGTAGTCGGGGCCATCAGCCGCCGCGGCAAGTGTGACGGGTGCCAGGAGCGAGGCCACCACCGTCAGGGCACTGGCAGCCGCCAGGCGCGATCTGAACCTGCGGCCGCGGTTTTTCGCATGCCGAACAGCGAACCCGGTATCGGGCACAGCAAACCCCCCAGCTGACCGGGCCTCAGCCCGCAGCCATCGTGACCATCCTGGAAATAGCTCTCACCCTATCGACGCTTGAACATCACCTGTCAATGAACATTATGAAGATGAGATGAGTGACTGATCTCACCGTCGTTACAGAGTTCGTTATTGACGACAAATCAGACAACCTCACTCGAGACACTCTTGCCCTCCCATCGTGCCGCCCGCAAGCATGCGGGTGATCTCTGCGCGCACAAGGGCGCGGTTCAGTACCAGTGGGGGGACCTTTTCCGTGACACCATCACGCCAACAGTGGCGGCACCGAACGCCGTGGCGCGTTCTCGCCACCGCAGCGGCGCTCGCCATGAGCGCCACACTTCCTGTGCAGTCCACTCACGCCGACACCACATCTGACCCACTGTCGGCGGCCTCGGTCGCAGCTGCGAACACCGCCCGTGCTGCAGATCTGCCGCCCGCGTCGGCCGCGGCCACCGCGATCGCCCAGGCCAAGACAACCGGCAAGAGCGTCCCGATCCCGTCCCTGTCGACGGAGTACTCCGAGACCGTCGCCACCCCCGCGGGGCACCTGAGCGAAACCCGGCACGTCGACCAGCAGCGCCTCAAGCAGAACGGCGCATGGGTCACACTGGACCCCTCCCTGGCCGCCAACCCGGACGGGACACTCAGCCCCAAGGCCGCCGCCAACAAGGTCTCGCTCTCCGGTGACGGCACCGGCCCGCTGGCCACCCTCAGCAGCGCGGACGGCAAACAGCTGTCCATCAGCTCGCCATTCCCCCTCACCACCCCCATCCTCAAGGGCGCCACCGCGCTCTACCCGAACGTCGCCCCCGACACCGACCTGCAGGTCACCGTCACCAAGGAGGGCGGCTTCGCCACCGTCCTGGTCATCAAGAGCGCCCAGGCCGCGGCCAACCCGGCCCTGAAGACGCTGCACTGGCCCACCAGCACGGTCGGCGTCACCGTCAAGACGGACAGCTCCGGCGGCCTCACAGCCACCGACGACACCAACACCACGGTGTTCGCCGCACCCACCCCGCTCATGTGGGACTCCAGCACCACCGCGCCCACAGCCCCGGCAGGCACGGCAGGCACGGCCACACCCGCCGGCACCGCGAACAGCCGTAGCGCCGGTGCGCACCTGGCCGTTGCCGCGGACGCCCCCGGCACCCCGAGCGCCACCCCGTCCCCGGACACCTCCGCCCCGGCGCCGGCCAGCACCGCCGACCACCCCGGCCCGGCCGCCACCACCGCTACCATGCCCGTCGCCACCGATTCCACCGGCATCGACCTGACACCCGACCAGGGCATCCTGACCAGCCCGACGACGAAGTACCCGGTCTTCCTCGACCCGGACTGGATCCACAGCATCGCGGGCTTCCAGTCCTGGACCTGGGTCCGCTCCGGCTACCCCGGCCAGAACTTCAATAACGACAGCCACCCCCTGGGCGTGGGACGCTGCGGCAACTACGCGACCGGCCCCAGGTGCACTCCCGACGACGTGGAGCGCACCTACTACCAGTTCGACATCAGTGGCTACAGCGGCGACGTCATCCACAGCGCCACCCTGACCACCAACGAGTCCACGAGCGCCGACTGGAGCTGCAGCAACACCTACCCCGTCAACCTCTTCCAGACCTGGGCGATCGACAGCACCACCACCTGGAACAATCAAGCTCAGCAGCCCAACTACCTCGCCACCAAGCAGATCCCCGGCTCCGGCGGCAGCACCTGCAACGGCAACGTCCCCGTCGCCTGGGACGTCACCGGCTCCATCCAGACAGGAGTAGGGGCCGCGAACTGGCACACCGTCGCATTCATGCTCCAAGGCGACGAGAACAACATCAACGCCCTCAAGTACTTCGACCACTCCCCCAGCCTCACCATCGACTACGACCGGGTCCCCCTCACTCCCACCAATCCGCACCTGGCACCCGTCGCCCCGCACATCGCCCCCGCCGACAGCCCCGCCACCGCAAACGTGCAGACCTGCAACGGCGAACCCTCCACCAGCTGGGGCTGGCTCGGAGCCGGCTCGGAGCAGGGTGGAGCAGTCACTCTCAACGCCACCGTCTCCAGCCAGACACAGGCCCAGGTGCAGACCTGGTCCCACATCTGGGACTACACCAACAACGGGCAAGAGGTCTACAGCGGCCTGTCCGCACCCGTCGCGAACAACTCCAACGCCTCCCTGGCCCTGCCCGCCGGATCACTGCAGGACGGCCACGGCTACGGCTACGGCATGAGCGCCGACGACGGGGTCGCCGGAGTGAGCTGGTCGCCTCCCACCTCGACCTGCACCTTCCTCGTCGACCTCACCAACCCCCAACTCTCCTTCCCCACCGTCAACTCGGACGGGCTCACGGCAGCACAGCTGGCGGCCCACCAGTTCCCGCCCTCCGGGAACGGCCAAGCCCCTCAGAGCTTCGCCGGCCAGCTCGGCTACGTCCCCTTCACCGCGGTCGACCCGAACCCGAGCGGCCACATGGCCTCCGGCGTCGCCTGCGCCAAATGGGGCTGGGACCCGCAACTCGCCGACGGAACCTGGCACTGCGGCTCAGCCTTCCCCGGCGCAGCCGGCATCCCCGTCGTCCCCGGGCACTGGGGCACCAACATCCTCTTCGTCCAGGTCATGGACAACGCCAACAACGTCTCCCCGATCGGCTCCTATGCCTTCTACGCCCCCTGGAACCCCAACGGCACCCCGCCGGTCTTCGGTGACATCACCGGCGACGGCGCCCCCGACATCGTCGCCCCGGACACAGCCGGCAATCTGCGTGCCTACACCGTCCCCGGCAACCCCGTAGCCACCAGCCCCGCCACCATCATCGCCTCCCCAAGCATCCTGTCCCCCGACAACGTCAACTGGGCCGACTTCCAACTCACCCACCGCGGCGCCCTCACCGGCGGCAAGGCCGTCGACGACGTCTTCGCCCACAAGACCAACGACAGCGTGCTCTACCACTTCGACAACCCCGACGGCACCGCGATACCGGGAAAGCTCGGCAAGAACGAATCAATCAACAAGCCGGCCGTCTGCACCGTTGCCCCCGCCAACCCCGTGAACACCAGCTGCGCCGGCTACACGACCGACTGGAGCAACACCCTCTCCATCGCGGCCCTCGGCGACCCCATGACCACCGACCTCGAACCCTCCATGCAGTTCAAGAACGCCACCGCGCTGCTCACCACCGAGCGCAACGCCACCGGCGACGCAGCCCTCTGGTACTACCCCGTCACCGGCGGCAGCTTCCAGCACCCCGTCATGCTCTCGGCCACCGGCTGGGCCAACATCGACCTCATCAGCCCCGGGGACTGGTCCCAGCAGGCCGACCAGAACGGAACCCGCCACCCCGGTCTCTGGGCGCGCGACCGGAACACCGGCGATCTGCGCGCCTACACCTTCTCCACCGGCACCCCCAGCTACACCGACACCAGAATCGACCCGGTCACCCACGCCACCACCAGCGTGACGTCCACCGGCCCCTCAGTCACAGGCATTGCCACGAACACCGTGATCGGCAACGTCAACTCCAAGACGTTCCCGACCATCGGATCCGACGGCGACCTCACCGGCAACGGTCACTCCTCCCTGTGGGCCGTCAGCAACACAGGGAGCATCCAGGTCTGGACCGGCCACCCCACTGGCACCCCCACCGCACCCGGCTACGGCTGGGACACCGGCCCCACCGCCATCGCCAGTACCGGTATGCCGGTCTACGAGTGGAAGCTCGACGGACCCAAGCCCGGCCAGCCCCAGCCGCTGGACATCAACGGCGCCAATCCCCTCACCATCAACGCCACCGGCGCGTCCCCCTACAGCTGGGGCCCCGACCACAACGGCACCAGCAACGCCGCAGCCACCTTCGCCAATGGCAACTACCTCCAGGCCGGCATCCCCGCCCTCGACACCACCCAGAGCTACTCCGTCTCCGCCTGGGCCATGGTCAACAACACCAGCGACTACCAGACCGTCGTCTGCCTCGCCGGCAACCAGCGCAGCCCCTTCTACCTCCAGTACTCCAAGGCCCTCGGCAACTGGGCCTTCGTCGCCACAGGCAGCGACGACATCAACACCCCCGTCTACTACAGCGCCACCGCCGACAACACGAAGACCCCGCTCCAGGTCGGCAAATGGACCCTCCTCACCGCCACCTACAACGCCGACACCAAGGCCATGACCCTCTACATCAACGGCCAGGCGGCCGGCAGCGGCTACAACCCCGCCCCCTGGAAGACCACCGGCCCCACCATCTTCGGGGCCTCCGCCGCCACGGGATACAACCTCACCAACCAACTCAACGGCTCCATCGGCGACGTCCGGCTCTACCCGTTCACCCTCACGAACGAACAGATCCGCAATATCTTCAGGAGCAGCTGACCCACTCGCGTCATCCGGGGTCACGCCCGGATCATGATCGGAGGAGGACCGGGCGCGGCACCCCGGTCCTCCTCCGAGCTGGCAGCGCGGGCAGCACCAGAGCCCTCCTCGCCCGCCTGCGTCCCTGCGCCAGCGCGGGATCCGGGCTCAGGCCACCAGCAGGGGCAGCACCTGGCGGCAGAGGTCGTTCAGGATGGTGCGCTGCTCGGGGCCGAGCGAGTCGAAGGCGTGGTGGGTGCGGGTCATGTCGGCCCGGACCAGGCGCAGGACCTCGGCGCCCTCCGGCGTGATGGTGACCATCTTGACCCGGCGGTCGGCGGCGGCGGCCTCCCGGCGGGCGAGGCCGAGCGTCTCCAGGCGGTCGACGATGCCGGTGACGTTCGAGGCGTCGCAGCCCAGGCGGCCGGCCAGGGCGCGCATCGGGACCGGCTCCAGCACCGCGGCCAGGGCCTTGGCCTGCGAGGAGCTGAGCCCGTGCCGGCCTGCGGCGGCGGCGAAGTCCAGGAAGTACGCGGAGCCCACGGCGGCCACCGCCTCCATGAGCTCGGCGGTGGTCACGGGAGGAACGGCGGTCGTCATCGGGGCCATGCGATCAGGGTACGCATAAACGTTTTAATGACTCCAGTTTCGAATCTGCCAAGCAGCCCGCAGGGCTCCCGGACCTGGACTCCCGGAGCTACCGGACCAGCAGGTCGAAGAGGTGGTCCAGCTCCGCTGCCGGGTCGGCGGTCAGCCCGGTGTGCACCGGGCCGGGCTGGACGACGGCGCTGCGCGGCGCGGTCAGCCAGCGGAACCGCTGCCCGGCGCTGTCCCCGGCCGCCGGACCGGCGGCCGCACCGCCCTCGCAGACCGCCTCGACGCCGCGCAGCGCTCGCGCCACGCCGTCCAGGTCCACCGCCGGATCGAGCGCCAGCAGCTTGGCCGGCGCCAGCAGCGTCCGGGCCGACAGCCGGCCCGCGTGGCGGCAGTAGAGCAGGACGCCGAGGTTGACGCACTCGCCGCGCTCCACCCGGGGAACCGCCCGAATCAGCGCGTACTCGTAGTCGTGCAGGGTCGTCACCGGGTCACCTCGGGGAGTCGGGCAGGACGGGCAGCCAGTCGCGCGGCCCCGCCGCCCGGGCGCAGAGCTGTGCGACGTACGCGGCGCGGACCGCGTCGGGGCTCTCGAAGCCCGGCTCGTCGTGCAGGAACTCGTCGGGGATCCGCGCCGCCGCCGTCGCGAACAGCTCGGCGGTGGCGAGGGGGGCCAGTGCCCGGTCGGCGGCCGCGAGGTCGGGGGCGAACCGCGCGAGGGCGTGGTCGCCGGCGTCGTAGCGGCGACGGGTCCAGGCGGCGGCGCCGGGCCAGTGGTGATGGAAGATCAGGCTGGCGCCGTGGTCGATCAGCCGCAGCCCCCCGTCGGCGACCAGCAGGTTGGGGTTGCGCCAGGAGCGGTCGACGTTGCCGATGAGCGCGTCGAACCAGAGCACCCGGCCGGCCAGAGCGGCGTCCACCTCGAAGCAGAGCGGGTCGAAGTTAAGCGCGCCGCTGAGGAAGGCCAGGCCGACGTTGAGGCCGCCGCTGGCCCGCATCTGCTCCTGGATCTGCTGCTCGGGCTCGCTGCGTGCCAGCACCGGGTCCAGGTCGATCCGGACCAGCTCGGGCACCGGCAGGCCGAGCTCGCGGCCGAGTTCGCCGGCCAGCACCTCGGCGACCAGCGCCTTGCGTCCCTGGGCCGCGCCGGACCACTTCAGCGCGTAGAGACGGCGGTCGTCGCCCTCCACCAGGCCCGGCATCGAGCCGCCTTCTCGCAGTGGCGTCACGTACCGGATCGCCGTTACCTCTCGGAGCACGCACACCACCCTACCCATCGGCGCCGTTGCGGTGGCGGGGGCCCTTGCCGCATGCCAGGGTGGCGAGGAAGCGGCCGGGAGCGGACAGACCATCAGCGACCGGCCGGCACCGGACCGGCATTGTGAGGCAGACGTCATGGAACGACCTCGGATCCTGGTGGTGGGCGGCGGCTTCGCCGGACTGGAGTGCGCCCGTCGGCTTGAGCGCAAGCTCGCCCCCACGGAGGCGCAGATCACGCTGGTCGCCCCGTTCAGCTACCAGCTCTATCTCCCGCTGCTCCCGCACGTGGCCGCCGGGGTGCTCACCCCGCAATCGGTCGCGGTCTCGCTGCGCCGCACCCTGCGCCGGACCGACATCATCCCCGGCGGTGCGATCGGGGTGGATCCGCGCTCCAAGGTCTGCGTGATCCGCAAGATCACCGACGAGGTGGTCGCCGAGCGCTACGACTACCTGGTCCTCGCCCCCGGCAGCATCACCCGCACCTTCGACATCCCGGGCCTGAGCGACTACGCCCGGGGCATGAAGACGCTCGCCGAGGCGACCTACGTCCGCGACCACGTGATCGCCCAGCTCGACCTGGCCTCCGCGACGCTGGACCAGCACGAGCGCGAGTCCCGGCTGCAGTTCGTGGTGGTGGGCGGCGGCTACGCCGGCACCGAGACGGCGGCCTGCCTGCAGCGGCTCACCACGGCCGCGCTCACGCGCTACCCCCGGCTGGACCCGCGGCTGATGAAGTGGCACCTGATCGACATCGCCCCCAAACTGATGCCCGAGCTCGGCGACCACCTGGGCACCCGGGCGCTGGAGATCCTGCGCAGGCGCGGCATCGAGGTGTCGCTCGGCGTCTCGGTGGCCGAAGTGGGCCCGGAGACGGTGAAGTTCACCGACGGCCGGGTGCTGCCCTCGCGCACCCTGATCTGGACGGCCGGGGTCGCGGCCAGCCCGCTGATCGGGACCCTGGACGCGGAGACCGTGCGCGGCCGGATCGCGGTCACCGCCGAGCTGCGCGTGCCGCAGTACGAGGGCCTGTTCGCGCTCGGGGACGCCGCCGCGGTGCCGGACCTCGCCAAGGACGACGGCGCCGTCTGCCCGCCGACCGCCCAGCACTCGGCGCGCCAGGGCAAGCGGGCGGCCGACAACCTGATCGCCACCCTGCGCAACCAGCCGCTGCAGCCGTACTTCCACAAGGACCTCGGCCTGGTGGTGGACCTCGGCGGCAAGGACGCGGTCTCCAAGCCGGTGCACGTGGAGATGACCGGGGTACCCGCCCAGCTGGTGGCCCGCGGCTACCACCTGATGGCGATGCGGACCAACGCGTCGAAGTTCCGGGTCGGCGCCAACTGGCTGCTCAACGCGACCGCCGGCGACGACTTCGTGCGCACCGGGTTCCTGGCCCGCCAGCCCGCGCGGTTGCAGGACTTCGAGTACACCGGCGCCTACCTCACCAGGGACCAGGTCCGCGAACACGCCCAGGCGCTCCAGGCCAGACAGTAGGCGTCAATCCCGTGCGGGACGGGTCAGCAGGACGAGTGGTTTGCCCTCACCCGTCCTGGTGACCCACCGCACCCAGGAGGACGGACCGCCGAGCGGACGGCTAGCGTCCGGTGCCCATGCGCCCCCTCCCCGCACCCGCCGTCCCGCTCCCCCGCCGCCGCGCCGTCCTCGGTGCGGCGGCGGGGGTGTTTCCGCTGCTGCCCGTCTCCCGCGCGGCGGCAGCGGCCGCCCCGGCCCGGCGGGCGCCGCTGCCGACCGACGCGACGGTGGCGCGCGAGGTGCGCGAGGAGTTCCTGCACGCCTGGGAGGGGTACCGGCAGGCCGCCTGGGGTTACGACGAGGTCCGGCCGCTCTCCGGCGGGCGACACGACTTCTTCGCCGACGGCCAGAGCTTCGGGCTCTCCGCCGTCGAGGCACTGGACACCCTGTATCTGATGGAGCAGGACGCCGAGGTCGCACGCGTCGCCGACTGGATCGAGGCGCACCTGGATCCGGCCGCCGACGCCGAGGTGCACGTCTTCGAGGCGGTCATCCGGCTGGTCGGCGGGCTGCTCGCCGGCTACCTCTGCACCGGGCGGAGCGGGCTACTGGACCGCTGCCGGGAGCTGACCGACCGGCTGCTGCCGGCCTTCACCGCCTCGCCCACCGGCATCCCGTACACCCGGGTGAACCTGCGCACCGGCGCGGTGGCCGGCACCGCGCCGCCACTCGCCGAGATCGGCAGCAACGTGCTGGAGTTCGGCCTGCTCTCCCGGCTCACCGGCGACAACCGCTACTACGCGGCGGCCAAGCGCGCCTACCGCGCGGTGCTGGACCGCCGCTCGGCGCTCGACCTGCTGGGGACCACCCTGCACACCGAGACCGGCCAGTGGCTGGACACCACCTCGTGTGCCCCCAACCCGCCGGTGGACTCCTTCTACGAGTACCTGTGGGCCGGCGGCGAGTTGCTGGGCGACCGTGAACTCACCGACTGGTACCGGCTGCTGACCGACGCCGTGCTGCGCCACCAGCTGGTCCGGCAGGACGGCGCGACCTGGTTCCAGCAGGTCGGCGCCACCGACGGCGCGGTGCTCGGGCAGGCCCAGTCGGAGCTCGCCGCGTTCTACGCCGGGCTGCTCGGCAAGGGCGGCGACCTCGCCACGGCCCGCGCCTACCACCGCTCCTGGAGCGCCGTGCTGGAGTGCCACCCGGTGCTGCCCGAGGAGCTGGACTTCGGCACCGGCGCGCTCACCTCGGTCCGCGACGACCTGCGCCCGGAGTACGCCAACGCGGCCTTCGACCTGTGGCGGCTGACCGGCGACGCGGAGTACAAGGAGTCGGCCTACCGCTACTTCCAGGGCCTGCGCGGCAACCTGCGGGTCCCCGGCGGCTACACGGTGGCGCAGGACGTCACCACCTCGCCGATCACGTTGGGCGACCTGACCCCGGGGTACTTCTTCGCGGAGAACCTCAAGTACGTGTATCTGATCTTCGCCGCCACGCCACGGTTCGACTACGCCAACGGCCTGCTCTCCACCGAGGGCAAGGTACTGCGCGGTGCCGTCCGCCGCAGGTGAGGGGCGGCGGACGGCACCGCAGTCCACAGAGCCGGTGTCCGGAGCCGGCGGCTCAGGACGCGGACGTCAGGTACATCCCCGAGGCGTCCGTACCGGGGGTGTTGCGGCAGGCGTAGTCGCTGCCGCTCTGCGCCCACAGGAGCGTGAGGCAGCGGCCCAGCGCCAGTTGGGCGTAGTAGTTCGGGTGCATCGACTCCTGGACCGTGCCCTGGGAGGCCGACAGGCCCTCGTCCACGAACCGCGCCCACTCGCTGGTGGTGGCCGACGGCGCCGTGCCCGGGGCGGCCTGCTGGTCGCTCGTGGAGCAGACCTCGCGGCCCTGCAGGAAGTCGCGCAGGTCGAGGAACTGCACTCCGCGACCGGCCGCGACGGCCGCCAACTGTTCGGAGATCTCCGGGACCATGGTGTCGCGGGCCCAGTCCGAGTCGGCGTCCCAGAAGGGACAGCCGCCGGCGTCGGCGCGGTCCCAGCCGCTCTCGGAGTAGCGGTTCTCCGAGCTGCGCGGGATCGGCGACGGGTAGGACTGCAGGACGATCCGGTAGGAGGAGGCCGCGTAGCCGTCCTTGGACATCGCCGCGCGGATCTCGTCGATCGACTTGCCGACCCCGGCCATCGCGGTGCTCATCTTGGAGTCGATGGCGGCCTGCTCGTCGCTCGCGCAGTAGGAGTCCCAGATCAGGTAGTCCTTGACGCAGCTGGTGATGACGTCCGAGAAGCCGAGGTCGTTGCCGCCGATCGAGAGCGTGATCAGCTTGACGTTGTTCTTCGCCGCGACGGTGGCGAGCTGGTCGGCCTGCGGCGCCTCGCCCTTGAGGCTCTGGCCGCCGTCGGCGGCGCGGAAGACGTTGGCAGTGGTGGCGCCGGAGCAGGCCAGGTTGATCTGGGTCTGGGAGATCCCGGCGGCGCTGCGGATCTCGGCCGAGTCCGAGCGGTCGCACCCGCTGGCGTAGGTCGAGCCGTAGACCGCCGACGGGTTGTACCCGCTGCCGTTCCAGGAGCGGTCGGTGCCGTCCCGGCTCCCACTGGCGGTGTCGCTGTTGCCCTGCCAGCGACCGGCCTCGCCGGAGATGTAACTGTCGCCCATGGAGACGCTCGCGGTGGGGAGCGAGGCCGCCCGGGCGGGGGTGGCGAGCGCCAGGAGGCTGGTGGCGCAGAGCGGGAGGGCCAGCAGGCCGGCCAGCAGGCGGTTGGATCCGGGGACGCGCGTGGTGCTGAGGCGACTTTCGAGCACGGCGGAACTCCTGCGATCAGCGCCTGCCTGAGGTGGGGCAGGGAGGCGCTACGAGTGAGGGTGGGCCGCCGGCCGGTGGCGCTGAGAATGTGACATGCCCGCGGTTGTTACCGCTAGGTATCTGCAGCACCTTTCTCGCTGAGTTACCGGCCGGTTCTCTTCCGTCGTCCTCACCGTCCCCGGGGGCCTCAGACCAGGCGGGAGGCACCGCCCGAGGCGCCCAGCACGTCGGCGAGGTCGGCGGCCAGCCGGGGTGCCTCGGCGGGGTCCAGCTCGGCCACCGTGATCCGGATCGCGGGCTCCGAGTGCAGCCGGTAGCGGATGCCGGGGGCCACCGCCCAGCCGCACTGCGCCATCGCCAGCACGGTGCCGGTCTCGTCCGCCACCGGGATCCAGACGTTCAGGCCGCTGGCGCCGTGCGCGCGGATACCGTGGCCGGCCAGCGCGGTCAGCAGGGCCTCACGGCGTTGGCGGTAGATTCCGGCGATCCGCTCCACCGGCGCAGCGTCGGCCCGCCACAGCTCGGCGGCGGTGCGCTGGAGCAGGTGGCTGACCCAGCCGGTGTCCAGCCGCTGACGGCCGAGCAGCCGCACGACGGTGTCCCGATCGCCCGTCAGCACGCCCAGTCGCAGGTCCGGGCCGAACGCCTTGGCCATCGAACGCAGCACCGCCCAGCGGGTGGTGACGGCTCGTCGGTCGGGACCGCAGGAGAGCGTCTGGAACGGCAGGTCGACGATGCCGTGTCCGTGGTCGTCCTCGATCAGCAGCGTGCCGGGGTACTGCGCGAGCACTGCTCTCAATTCGGTCGCCCGCTCTGCGGTGAGAGCGGCGCCCGTCGGATTCTGCGCGCGGTTGGTGATGAACAGGGCCCGGGCACCGGCGGCCAGCGCCTCCGCCACCGACTCGGGGCGCGGGCCCTGGTCGTCCAGCGAGACCGGGATGGTCCGCAGCCCGTGCGCGGGCAGCAGGTCGAGCAGGCTGCCCCAGCCCGGGTCCTCGACGGCCACCGAGTCGCCGGGGCGCAGCTGGACGGCGAGGATCCGGTCGATCGCGTCCAGCGCGCCGGCCGTGACGGCCAGCGGGCCGTCCGGCACCGCGTCGGCGCGGAAGCTCGCGGCGGCCAGCGCCAGCAGCTCCGGCTCGGCGGCGGCGTGGCCGTAGAGGACGGGCGCCCGGTCCAGGGCGGCGGCGGCCAGCGCCACCGCCGGGGCCAGCGGCGGCAGCAGCGCCGGGTCGGCGTTGCCGGTCGAGAGGTTGCGGGCGTGCGGCGGGACGGGGACCCGTTGCTCGTCGCGGGGCGCGCTGCTGGGCCGTGAGCGGACCCGGCTGCCCTTGCGCCCGGCGGTCTCGATCACCCCGCGGTCACGCAGCTGCCGGTAGGCGGCGGCAACGGTGTTGGGGTTGACCCCCAGGTCCTCGGCGAGGTCACGCAGCGGGGGCAGCCCCTGGCCCGGACGCAGCTCGCCCGATGCAACGGCGCGTTCGACGTCGGCGGCAATCTCCGTGGCGCGCCGACCCTGAATCCGATAGTCTCCTAGCACAAAGAAGATTATGCACTAGTACATAGAGGTTTGTCATGCCGACGGACACGACCCTCCCGGACGCCGCCGCGAACTATGCCCGGACCTCCCGCACCACGCCCACCCGTTACAAGGACCGGGCGACCTGGGAGCGCGAGGCGATCCACCGCATACTCGACAGCAGCTGGATCTGCCACCTCGGCTTCGTCTCGGACGGCGCCCCGGTCGTCCTGCCGACCATCTTCGCCCGGGTCGAGGACCGGCTCTACGTGCACGGCTCCACCGGCAGCCGCCCGCTGCGCGGCGCGGGCGCCGACCAGGGCATGCCGGTCTGCGTGACGGTGACCCAGCTGGACGGCATCGTGCTGGCCAAGTCCGCCTTCAACCACTCCGTCAACTTCCGCTCGGTGGTGGCGCACGGCGTCGCCCACCAGGTGACCGACCCGGACGAACTGACGGTCGCGCTGAACGCCCTGGTGAACCACGCGGTCCCCGGCCGCTCCGAGGACTGCCGCCCGGCCAACGCCAAGGAGCTGGCCGCGACCGCGGTGGTCCGCCTCGTCCTGGACGAGGTATCCGCCAAGACCCGTGACGACGACGCCGACGACGACGAGGAGGACCGCGGCCTGCCGCACTGGTCGGGTGTCGTCCCGGTCTCCACGGTCTACGGAACGCCCGTCCCGCACCCGGACAGCACCCGCGAACTCCCGGACTACCTGCGGGGGTTCCAGCCACAGGACCCCGCATGCTGATCCGCTCCTGGGACCGCGGCAGCGAGGCCGAGTGGCGCGCCTGGATGGCCGGGCGCGACTTCGGCGTGCTGGCCGCCAACTCCCCCGAGGGACCGGTACTGGTCCCGCTGCACTTCCTGCTGGACGCCGACCGCGGCGAGATCCTGCTGCACCTGGCCGCGCCCAACCCGCTCTTCGCGGCCGTCCGCGCCGATCCGCACGTCACCCTCGCGGTGACCGACGACTACGCCTTCGCGCCCGGCCACTGGCGGGAGGGCCAGGTGCCGACCAGCTACTACGCCTCGGTGCAGTTCCACTGCCTGGCCGAGCCGGTGGAGGACGCGGCGGGCAAGGCGGAGATCCTCAACCGCCAGCTCGCGCACTTCCAGCCGGAGACCCCGCAGACCCGGGTCGTCCCCGGCGCCGAGCCGTTCGGCCCGCTGCTGTCGGGGCTGCGCGGCCTGCGGCTGACCGTGCGCGAGGTGCGGGCCAAGTTCAAGTACGACGACAAGAAGCCGGTCGAGCAGCAGGCCGCGATGGCCCCGCTGCTGGCGGCCCGCGGCGGCCCGTCGGACGCCGGCGCCCGGGCCCAGCTGCTGCGCCGCAACGCGCTGCGAGCGGGCGGCTGCCCGCAGGGGTGAACCGGGCCCGGGTGGACCAGGCAGCGGTGCACCGGGCAGGGCCTCTCGGGTGCGACATGGCGTCATACCGGTTTCATTGCGGATGAGTCGGGCAGGCGCCTGGTCTGATGGAGATCGTCTCGCCCAGTCGGCCGCACCCCGGGAGCCTGCCCTGTCCACCACTCAGCAAGCACCGTCGGCGGACCACTCCCACCTCGGCCACGTCGTCTTCATCTCGGCGGCCGCGGCCATGGGTGGCTTCCTGTTCGGCTACGACAGCGCGGTCATCAACGGCGCCGTCACCGGCATCCAGAAGCACTTCAACGTGGGCAGCGGAGAGACCGCCTTCGTCGTGGCGATCGCCCTGCTCGGCTCGGCGGCCGGCGCCGTCGCGGCCGGGCGCCTGGCCGACCACCTGGGCCGGGTCAAGACCATGTTGCTGGCCGCGGTCCTCTTCGCGGCCAGCGGTGTCGGCTCGATGTTCCCGCCCAGCATCCAGGTGCTGGCCACCTGGCGGGTGCTCGGCGGTGTCGCGATCGGCATCGCCTCGGTGATCGCCCCCACCTACATCGCCGAGGTCGCCCCGACCGCCTACCGCGGCCGGCTCGCCTCCTTCCAGCAGATGGCGATCGTGCTCGGCATCACCATCTCGCAGCTGGCGAACTACGCCCTCAACTCGGCGGCCGGCGGTGAGTCCACCGGCCACCTGGGCGGCATCCAGGCCTGGCAGTGGATGCTCGGGGTGGAGACCATTCCGGCTGTCATCTACGGCGCGATGGCGCTGGCCATCCCGGAGTCGCCGCGCTACCTGATCTCGATCGGCCGCGACGACAAGGCCCGCGGCGTCCTGGCGGAGGTCGAGGGCACCGGGGGCGACCTGGACGCCCGGATGGCCGAGATCAGGGCGGTGCTGGACACCGCCCACAAGCCGAAGCTGAAGGACCTCACGAGCGGCCCGTTCCGGCTGCTGCCGATCGTCTGGATCGGCATCGGTGCCTCGGTCTTCCAGCAGTTCGTCGGCATCAACGTGATCTTCTACTACTCGTCCATCCTGTGGCAGTCGGTCGGCATCAACGAGAGCAACTCGCTGCTGATCAGCCTCTCCACCTCGATCGTCAACGTGATCGGGACGGTGATCGCGATGGTGCTGGTGGACCGGATCGGCCGCAAGCCGCTGGCGCTGGCGGGCTCGATCGGGATGACCGCCGCACTGGCCACCGCCGCCTGGGCGTTCTCCTACCGCAGCGGGACCGGCACCACCGCGACGCTGCCCAGCCTGCAGGGCACCGTGGCACTGGTGGCGGCGCACGTCTTCGTGCTCTGCTTCGCCTTCTCCTGGGGCGTGGTGGTCTGGGTGCTGCTCGGCGAGATGTTCCCGAACAAGATCCGCGCGCTGGCGCTGTCGGTGGCGGCCTCGGCGCAGTGGCTGGCCAACTGGGCGATCACCGTCACGTTCCCGGACCTGGCCGACTGGAACCTGTCGGCGACCTACGTCATCTACGCCTGCTTCGCGCTGCTCTCCATCCCCTTCGTGGTCCTGTTCATCAAGGAGACCCGCGGCCGGGCCCTGGAGGAGATGGGCTGAGCCGCCGCGGCGCGGGCGGAGTGATCCACGACACGCCCACGGCTGAACGGGACTGACGGACACTCGCCTCCCCGCCCGCATAGCATCGTGCCCGCGGGCCGCCAGGCCCGGCCGCTCGCGCACCGCGCGGCGCCGCCGCTCCGCCGCTCGCGCGGCTCACCGGGAGAAGCTCGATGGCCGACTCCGCCGCCGCCCACCCTGGCAACGCCCGACAGAACGTCACCTTCCCCAGCGGCGGAGGCCGAGCCCACGGGTACCTGGCGCTGCCGCCGAGCGGGCACGGGCCCGGCCTGCTCGTCGTCCAGGAGTGGTGGGGGCTCACCGCCCACATCGCGGACCTGGTCGACCGCTTCGCCGCCGAGGGCTTCGTCGCCCTCGCCCCCGACCTCTACGGCGGCGCCGTCACGCACGACCGCGCCGAGGCCGCCGAGCTGCTCCACAGGCTCCCGGCCGAGCGCGCGGTGCGCGACCTACGAGGCGCCGTCGACTTCCTGCTCGGCCACCCGGCGCTGGAGGGGGACGCGGTGGCGGTGGCGGGATTCTGCATGGGCGGCGGCTTCGCGCTGCGGCTGGCCGCGCTGGAGGGCGACCGGGTGGCCGCCGTGGTCCCGTTCTACGGCCTCCCCCGGGAGCCGGGCTACGACTACCGCGGCCTGACCGCGCACGTGCTGGGCCACTTCGGCGAGCGCGACCGCTCGCTGCCGCAGGACGTCGTGGACGAGGCGGCGATCCTGATCGGCGAGGCCACCGACCGCCGTCCCGAGTTCCACTTCTACCCCGCCGGCCACGCCTTCATGAACGACGAGAACCGGCCCGGCAGTTACGACGACCTCCAGGCCAAGATCGCCTGGCGGCGGACGCTCAGCTTCCTCCGCGGCCACCTCGGCTGAACTCCCGGCGGCCACCGGGAGCCGCCGCGACCCCTGCGAGCAGCACACTCGTCGGGCAAACGGGTCGAGCGAAGGTCGTTCGCACCGTGGACACAGGCCTGTGCCACCGTCATAGTCGAGCGGGTGGCGTACCGAACCGACGAAGACCCGACGACAACCGGTCGCTTCGCCTGGGCCGGGCGCAGCTACCTGATCCAGACCGGCGCGACGGTGGTCAGCGGCCTCGGCAACGCCGGTGCCCCGATCGCGACCGCCTTCGCGGTGCTGCACATGGGCGGCGGCGCGACCGAGATCGGCTATGTCACCGGCGCCCGGCTGCTGGCCACGCTGGTCTTCCTGCTGATCGGCGGCGCGGTCGCCGACCGGCTGCCCCGGCACCGGGTGATGGTGGCCGCCAACGTCGGCAACGCGCTCTCCCAGGGCGTGCTGGCCGCGCTGGTGCTGGCCGGCTCGGTACGGCTCTGGCAGCTGGTGCTGCTCTCGGCGGCGGGCGGGGTGGGCCAGGCGTTCTTCGCCCCGGCGGCCGAGGGCGTGATCATGGAGTCGGTCGACCAGCAGCAGGCCCCGCGGGCGTTCGCGCTGTTCCGCACCGCGCTGAACTCCTCGCTGATCGGCGGCGCGGCCCTGGGCGGCGCGCTGGTGGCGGCGGTCGGCCCGGCTGGGTGCTCACACTGGACGCGGTCTGCTTCGCCGCCGCCGGCGCCCTGCGACTCTTCCTGCGCCCGCCTGCCCCGCTGCCCCGGCGCGAACCCGGCCCTGGCATGCTCGCCGACCTGCGGGACGGCTGGCACGAGTTCACCTCGCGCCGCTGGCTGTGGACGGTGGTGGTCCAGTACGGCGTGGTGAACGCCTGCCTGTTCGCGGCGGAGTCGGTGCTCGGCCCGATCGCCGCCGACCAGCGGCTCGGCGGCGCCGGACCCTGGGGTCTGGCGAACGCCGCGATGGGGGCCGGCCTGGTGGCCAGCGGCCTGCTGATGGTGCGCTGGCAGCCGCGCCGGATCCTGCTGGCCGGCAACGTCGGCGTGCTGCTCTTCGCCCTGCCGGCGGTCGCGCTGGCGGGCGCCGCGCCGCTGCCCGTACTGGCCTGGGCGATGTTCGCCTCCGGCACCGGCGGGACGCTCTTCGGCGTCTGCTGGATGATCGCGCTGCAGCAGGAGATCCCGGCCGAGAAGTTCTCCCGGGTGGCGGCCTACGACTGGTGCGGCTCGGTCGCGCTGGCGCCGATCGGCACGGCGGTGGCCGGCCCACTGGCCGGGGGCCTCGGCCTGGACGGCGCGCTGTGGGCGTGCGCCGCGGTGATGACCCTGCTCTCGCTGGTGGTGCTGGCCGTGCCGGAGGTGCGCCGGCTGGCCCGCACGTCCGGCGCGGCCGCGACACCGGCCTCCGCCGGCGCCACCCCAGCGGCCGTCCCGTCCGGTGTCCCGCACGTGGCGGCCTGAACCTGGCCGCCGCGGCACAACCTTCCGGGCGCGGTGCTGGTCGAACCTGTCGGGGCCGCACCGCCCGGGGAGGGAGACCCGTTGCCACGAGCCGTACTCTGCTTCACCGTTGACGAAGCATCAGATCCGGTGGCCGAATGCTGGCTGGTCGAGCTGGCCGGCGTCGACGGCCGCCGCTACGCCTACCGCGTGTACGCGCCACGGAACGCGACGCCCGGCGACCTGTTCTGGTCGGCCCTACATCACCACGAGGAGGGCCCGCTCCCCCGCGTCCTGGACCTCTTCGACACGGCGCTGATCCGGCCGCTGTGGAACCTCTGCGAGCAGGCGGCGGCCCGCGGCGTCGTCGGCGACGAATCGGACACGATCGCGTCCGGGCAGGGCACGGCAGGCGAGCGGAATGGACCTGAGGGAGGGATTCACGACAGAATGGTCTAGACCTCCACGTCGATTCCAGAAATGGTGGACCAGCATGGAAATCGTGATCGTGCCCGACGCCGTCGCCGGCGGCAGCCTCATCGCCACGGCGATCGCCGATCTGCTGATCGCCAAGCCCGACGCACTGCTCGGCGTGGCCACCGGCTCGACCCCGACGCCGATCTACCAGGCACTCGCCGCGCGCGTGGCGGACGGCAGCGTGGACGCCTCCCGTGCGCGGATCTGCCAGCTGGACGAGTACGTCGGCCTCCCGGCCGGCCACCCCGAGTCCTACCGCTCGGTGGTCCTGCGCGAGGTCGTGGAGCCGCTCGGGCTGACCGAGGCGTCCTTCCTGGGCCCCGACGGCAACGCCCCGGACATCGCCGCCGCCGCGGCGGAGTACGACCGCGCGCTGGCCGAGGCCGGCGGTGTCGATCTCCAGCTGCTCGGCATCGGCACCGACGGCCACATCGGCTTCAACGAGCCCTGCTCGTCACTCGCCTCCCGGACCCGCATCAAGACGCTGACCCGGCAGACCCGCGAGGACAACGCCCGGTTCTTCGACAGCCTCGACGAGGTCCCGCACCACGTGCTCACCCAGGGCATCGGCACCATCCTGGAGGCCCGCCACCTGGTGCTGCTCGCCACCGGCGAGGCCAAGGCCGAGGCCGTCGCCCTCGCCGTGGAGGGCCCGCTGTCCGCGATGGTGCCCGCCTCGGCCCTGCAGCTGCACCCGCACGCCACCGTCGTCGTCGACGAGGCGGCGGCGTCGGGCCTCAAGCTCGCCGACTACTTCCGCGACACCTACGCGGCCAAGCCCGTCTGGCAGGGCCTCTGAGCGGTTCGTTGGTGGGAGTGGGACGTCTGCGACCGACGAGGGCGGCAGCCCCGCCGCCGGTCCGCCGGCGCCGGCCCGGGCAGCACGCGTTCTGACGCGTCGTCAGCCCGGGCGGGTGGGCGCGGCGCGGTCGCCGGACGAACCAGCGGAAACCGGGGTGCGTAGAATCATGCCCCGGGGCGCTGCCCGCAGTGCCGCGCGCACCCGCCCTCCCCACGACACACCGACTCCCTGAGGGAGACAGATGCGCGACCTGACGATCGGCGAGTTCCTGCGGCAACTGGGGGCCCGGGTGCCCGCGCCCGGCGGTGGCGCGAGTGCCGCGCTGCACGCCGCGCAGAGCGCCGCCCTGCTGAGCATGGTGGCCCGCTACAGCACCGGCGAGCGCTACGCCGAGGTCGAGGACGCGATCACCCGGATCCTCGCCGAGGCCGAGGAGCTGGGCGCCACCGCGCTGCGCCTCGCGGAGGAGGACGCCGCCGCGTTCACCGCTGTCACCGACGCCTACAAGCTGCCCAAGGCCACCGACGAGGAGAAGGCGGCCCGCTCGGCCGCCATCGCCCGGGCCCTGGTCGGCGCCGCCCAGCCGCCCGCCGCCACCATCGCGGCCGCCCGTCGCCTGGTCGAGCTCGGCGAGGAGCTGGCGCCGATCGGCAACCGCAACGTCCTCACCGACGTCGCGGCCGCCACCGAGGCGGCCCGCGCCGCAGCCACCACCGCCCGGGTCAACGTCGAGATCAACCTCGGCGGGATCAAGGACGAGGCGGTGCGTGCCGAACTGCTCGCCGCCACCGCCGATGTCGACCAGATCGCCGCCGCGGCCGAGGCCGTCACCAGTGCGGTGCGCAAGGAGATCACCAAGTGACCGCGAACGTTCTCGCCGGCGGCCCGCTCGCCACCCGGATCCGTACCGACGTCGCCGAGCGCGCCGCCAAGCTCACCGAGCAGGGCCGCACCCCCAAGCTCGCCGTGGTCACCGCGACCGACGACGAGGCCAGTGCCTGGTACGTCCGTTCGATCGCCAAGGCCGCCGGCAAGGTCGGCATCGACTGCGACATCGTCGACCTCGGCGCCGCAGCCTCCGCCGCGGAGATCACCGCCACCCTGGAGCGGCTCTCCGCCGACGACGGCGTGCACGGTCTGATGCTGCAGACCCCGCTGCCCAGCGGCGCCCGGCTGGAGGAGCTGGCCGGTGCGATCGCCCCGGCCAAGGACGTGGACGGCGCGAGCCCGCTCTCGCTGGGCCGCCTCGCCGCCGGCCTCTCCGCCTTCGCCCCGGCCACCGCCGAGGCCGTGCTGGCCGTGCTCGACCACTACGAGGTCGAGCTGCAGGGCAAGCACGTCGTGGTCGTCGGCCGCTCGACCGTGGTCGGCAAGCCCGCCGCGCACCTGCTGCTGGACCGCAACGCCACCGTGACGGTCTGCCACTCCCGCACCACCGACCTGGCCGCGCTGACCAGCACCGCCGAGGTCCTGGTCGCCGCCGTCGGGCGGACCGCCCTGATCACCCCCGCACACGTGCGCCCCGGCGCGACCGTGATCGACGTGGGCACCAACCCGACCGAGGACGGCGGACTGGCCGGCGACGTCGACCCGGCCGTGGCCGAGACCGCCGGCGCGCTCACCCCGGTGCCGGGCGGCGTGGGCCCGGTCACCACCGCGCTGCTCCTGCGGCACACGGTGCAGGCCGCCGAGCGCTGACAGCATCGGTAGTACGCCGGATTCGTCCGGGCGTCGCTGCTGCCAGGAGGCAGCCCGCGCCCGGACGTCCGGCGGAACCGACAGACCGTCGGGCTGATCTCCGCCCGCAGCTGTCATGACCCCTCCCGCCCCCGGCGCAGCCCGTCAGCTCAACCGCTCACACGTCGGCGGCCGGGCCGTGGAGGCTGAGTCAGGCCGTTACGCGTAGCGGTACTTCAGCGAGTCCGCCTCCGCCTGCTCGATGTCGGCGATCGTCAGCTCCGGCATCCGCAGTTGGGCCAGCATCACCTCGGCCGAGGCCGGCTGGGCGTCCGCCGGCAGCCACTGCTCCGGCTTCCAGGCTGCGCTGCGCAGCAGCGACTTGGGGCAGTGCGGGTAGACCTCTTCGATCCCCAGCACCAGCGCACTGGCCGGTGGCTTTCCCACGGCGGTCAGTTGCGACAGCAGGTCCGGGCGAGTGGAGACGCAGGCCCTGCCGTTGACTCGGAGGGTTGTGGTGCGCCCCGGGATGACGAAGAGCAGTCCGGCCCAGCCGGTGGCGATGACGTTCTGCAGGGTGTCCAGACGCTTGTTGCCGGTCGCGTCCGGTATCGCCACCGTCCGTTCGTCCAGGACGGCGACGAACCCGGCGGGGCCGCCGCGCGGGGAGACGTCGCAGTGGCCCTCGGCGTCCGCGCTGGCGATGAACACCAGCGGCGAGCAGCCGATCAACCGCCGGGTCTGCTCGGTGAGCTCGGTCATCTGCTTGCGCACGGCCGCTTCGCCGGGGAGTTCGTAGGCCCGGCGCAGCGTCTCCTGGTCGGGCACGGCGTCCAGGCGGAGCGAGTCGAAGGCACTGCCGGCGAGGGGTGTTGTCATATCTGCGACCCTAACGGGCGGACTCGCGACTGATCTTGGGGGATACCGGGACGGCCACCCGAGGTGTCCGGTGCGTGAGGCTCAGCGTGCCCGGGAGCACACGCCGAGCCACTGCTCGGCGCCGTAGTCCTCGAAACGCTCCACCTCGGTGAACCCCAGCTTCGCCGCGACGCTCATCGAGGCCTCGTGGGCGGTCTGCGTGGAGAGCACCACCGGCTCTCCGGGATGCGCGTCGACGAACCAGTCGAGCGCCGCCGCGCACGCCTCGGTGGCGTACCCGCGTCCCCACACCTGCGGCAGGAACATGTACCCGAGCTCGGGCTCCAGACCCTCTGGACGGATGTGCCCCTTACGCTCCGGGTCGCGCCGATCGAGCGTGATGACACCGATCGTTGTTCCGTCGAGCTCGACCACGAAGAAGCCGAAGCGCCGCCCGGGCACCTCGGGCATCGCGCGCTCGAGCTCGTCACGCGGCCGGGCGCCACCGACGTAGGTGCCCACCTCTGGCGAGGCGGCCAGCTCGATCAGCGCAGCACGGTCCCGGGCCTCGGACTGGCGGAGCACGAGCCGCGCAGTCTTAATCGGGGCGGGTGGCCAGGCGACGGGATGCGCAGTGATCTCATCCGACACGGAACGGCTCCTGGTTCTCTCGGCCGGACGGTCCGACCGCCTAAGGACTCCGAGACAACGGCTTCTGACGTCGTCACACCTCGAGACGTGCTCCGCCGAGATGCCGGTTGCGTTCGCCCGGAAACGAACGATCGCTTCAGCCAGTCACCGACCTCCCTGCTCAGCGCACCTGGCCGAGCCGGAGCCGCTCACCGGCGCGGTACGCGCGCACCGTGACACCCTGGACGCCGGCCCGCACCAGGTGGACCCGGCCGAGGCCGCGGACCTCGGCCTCGGTGCCGTCCACGGCCAGCACGGTGTCCTCGTCGATCGCGACGCCGGAGGTTGTCAGATCCCGCGCCACCGCCTCGATCAGCCTCGGCAGGGTGCCCCACTGGGCGGCGTGCACGTCCACCGTGACCTCGACCAGGCCGAGCCCCGGGCGGACCTCGATCTCCTCCAGGTCCTCGGCGGTCTCCTCCGGGCAGACCCGCACGCCGTCCGAGAGCCAACCGCCCACCAAGGCACGCCGGGCGGCGATCACGGCGCCCGCCGAGAAGCCCGCGTACGGGAGCGGGCGGCGGGCGAGGTACGCGGCGAGGGGTTCGGCGATCGCGTCCTGGTAGGCCGGGGTCAGGCCGCCGCAGACAAGGACAGCGTCGACCGAATCCAGGACCGACGCGTCGAGCGACCCGCCGATGGGCACCAGCACTGCTTCCGGGCGGCAAGGCGCCGTCCTGCGCAGCGCGTCCGCCCAGCGGGCAGCCTGCTCCGGGCCGTCGCCCTCGTCGAGGTAGATGCAGGCCACCGCCGGATCGGGGCCGGCCTGCGCGAGGAACGGCCCGTAGACCTGCCCGTACGCCGCCTCGTTCCACCCACCACCGATCAGATGAACCGTCATCTGCCCCTCCTCGCTCATGGTCGCCGCGCCACAGTAGCCGCCGGAGCGAGCGGCAGCACGATCATTTTCGCCGGCCCCGGTGCTCACCGCCCACCCCCGGGGTTCACCGGTAAGCCCTGGCGTCAGAGCCGGACGATGACCAGGGCGGTGTCGTCCGTCGCACCGCCCGCCGGGAGAAGGTCGAGCAGCAGGGCATCGGCGAGGGCCTCAAGGGCCAGCCCGCTGTGGCGCACCAGGGAGGCGGCGAGGCGGGCGAGGCCGGTGTCGATGTCCTCGCGTCGGCGTTCGATCAGGCCGTCCGTGTACAGCACGAGCGTGTCGCCCTCGCGGAACGCGGTGGTGGCCTGGGGGCGGGGGACGTGCTCAGGGCGCGCGCCGAGCGGCGGGTCGGTGGCCTGGTCCAGGAACTCGACGCTGCCGTCGGTGTGCAGCAGTGCGGGCGGGGGATGTCCTGCGCTGCTGTAGGCGAGGGTGTGGGTGTCCCAGTCGATGTAGGCCTCCACCGCCGTGGTGCTCTCGGCGCCTTCGACCGAGCGTGCGTACAGGCCCAGGACCTCCAGCGCGCGGGCGGGGCCGTCGGCGACGAGCGAGGCCGCGCTCAACGCGCTGCGGAGCAGGCCCATGACGCAGGCGGCCCGAAGGCCGTGGCCCACCACATCTCCGACGGCGACCGCGATGCGGTCACCGGGCAGGTCGACCAGGTCGTACCAGTCGCCGCACACGTTCAGCGCACCGACGGCGGGCCGGTAGCGCACGGCGGCCCGGTGGTGCCCGACCCGCCTGGGGGCGGGCAGCATCGCCTCCTGCAGAGCCAGGGCCACTTCGCGTTCGCGGGCGTGGGCCTGCCGCAGCCGCTCGTTGAGCTCCTGCAGCTCGCGGGCCCGGGTGTAGAGCTCGGCCTCCAGCACCCGGGCCCGGCTGCCCTTCGGGCCACCGCGGGCCCTGATGAGCTCGGTGACCTCCTCCACCCGGTGCACCAGCAGCACCACCCGGCCATCCGGCCCGAACACCGGCGCGTTGACCGGGCTCCAGTAGCGCTCCTGCCACTCCCCCGGCCGCTCCACGGACTCGACGTCGTACCGCTGCAACGCCATGGCGTCGCGCTCACCGCTCTCCAGCGCCCGCTTGAGCGACGCCTCCAGGTTCCGGGCGCCCGTCGCCGCAGGGTCGTTCGGATTGTCGGGGAAGACGTCGAAAAGCTGCCGGCCCACCAGCTGCTCGCGCGTACGGCCCGACATACGCACGAACTCCTCGTTCACGTCCGCGTACACCAGCTCGGGAGTCAGCACCGCCACCATGCCGGGCAGCGCCTGGAACACCGCCGCGTAGTCGATACCCGGATCCGTCATGCCAGTCCGCCTCAGGCTCGCCGCGGTCGTGTGGTTCAACCATAGGAGCGGAAGCCGGACGGCCGCAGATCAGAAGGACCCATGAGGTGGTTCGCGGTCATCCGGTCGAGGAGCCGGCCCAGGCGGCGGAGGACGCACGGGCCGCGGTCATGGGCCAACGCGGCCGACCGCAGCCGTTCAGTCGAGTTCGACCTCGAAATCCCAGGTGGCAAGCGGCCTTCCCGCGTTGTTCCAGGTCAGCGTGGAGTGGCCGGCCGCGAAGGTCCCGGAGAGGTGCAGGACGCCGTCGCGTCCGGGCACGGCGGTCACCGAGGCGGCGTCCACGGTGACCGGGATGCTCCGGCCCAGCTCGTCGGTGGCCACCAGGTCCTGTGCGCTCAGCTGCTGGCTTCCCGTCAGGACGTGCAGCCGCACGGTGACGGTGCCCGGGGACTGGGTCGGCGGCGCGGCGCCCGGCGAGGGGGCCGTGACCGCCAGGTCGGGCCCGGTTGCGGTGATCTCGCCCTGCTGGGCTCCCAGGTCGAGGTGGACGGCGTCGCCCATGGCGACCAGCTGCGCGTGTCCGGGGACGGCGGTGGGCACGATCGGTGCGGCCGGCGCGCTGGGGATCGGCACCCGTCCCAGGTCCGGTGCCTTCGCCGCACTCGCGCACCCGGCGGCGCCGGCCAGCAGCAGGAGCGGGACGAGCAGCACGGCCGCTGGACGGCGACGGCCGAGGCCGCGCCCACGGGGGGCACGGCCTCGGCTGCTGGAACGCTCGGTCACTTGCCGGCTCCGGGCTTCAGGCTGTCGTCGACGGCGGTGGGGCCGGTGAAGGCAGGTGCCACGACGGCTGCCTGGTCCTGCGGCTGCTGCGCGGTGGCCGACCAGACGCCGTTGCTGCCCATCGCGGCCGGCTGCATGGCCCGCCCGCTCGGGTTGGTGTAGACGTCGGGGCCGAACGGGCGCAGGCCCGGCGTCGCGGCGTAGCCGAGGTGGCCGTGGCCGTCGGTGCCGCCCTTGGTGACGTGGAAGAGGTCTTCCATGCTGCGCAGCCACGAGTAGTGGTTGTACGGCTGGTCGCTGATCGTGCCGGGCTTGATGTAGCGGGAGATGAGCACCGAGCCGGTGATGCCGCCGCCAGGGGTGGTGTCCTGGCCGAAGGCCTGGTCACCGGGCTGGGTGACGTTCGGGCCGGGCAGTTCGTTGCAGCAGGCCACCACGGACTGGGCGGTGTCGGTGGGGGTGTTGAGCGTCGGGTCGGTGTTGCCGGTGTAGTCGGCGGTGGAGTTGCCGTAGAGCTTGTAGGGCGGGAACGCCTCGTCGAAGGTGATGTCGATCATGCCGCCGTCCTGGAAGGCCGGCGAGGCCATGATCTGCGGGATCCACTTCTGCAGGAACAGGTCCGAGGCGTAGAGGCCGCCCTGGTGGTTGTTCGGGTCACCCGAGCCGTTGTCGCCCTTGCAGGTGGAGTCGTGCGCGTCCGAGCAGTTGTCCGGGGTGATCCAGGAGAACGCGGGCGTGCTGGCCTCGCTCTGCAGATCCTGGGCCAGGCCGCTCACCGCGTCGTGGCCCGGCTGGGCGGCGCGGCCGTCCAGCGGGACGACCTGCGCGCACTCCTGCGGGTCGTCGATCAGCGAGTGGAACCACGCGGTCGGGTTGTGCTTGGGCACGTACTGGTCCTGCGCCGTCGCACCTCCCGGGTCCACCACGCCCGCGCCCGACGGGTCGCCGGGGACGCCGCACTTGTACGGGTCCTCGCGGCCGGGGGTGTTGCCCATGTCCTGCATGTAGGCCTTCCAGCTGACGTTCTTGTCGTCGAGCTGGTTGAACAGCGTGTACACCGAGTCCGGGTACACGCAGCCCGAGGCCGCGTGGATCTGGCCGTCGGCGGCGGGCGTACCGGGCGCCACGTCGGTGTACTGCGGACAGTCGCCCTGGGTGGCAGGCGCCGGGGCCTGACCGCTGACCGCGCTGATGTAGTTGTCCAGGCTGTAGTGCCCGGTCCCGTAGTACTGGCGCAGCAGTTCGCCGTACTGCGGCAGGGTCTTCCACAGGTAGCTGTTCTGGTTGAGGCCGGTGAACGAAGCCTCGTACGACTTGTTCTCCAGCATGATCATCCAGACATGCTTGATCTTCGGCGGCTGGAAGTTGTGCGAGTCGGCCGACGCCGGGCCCGCTCCGCTGCCGCCCACCAGCCCCGCCGCGGCCAGCGCCCCCGCCACCAGCGTCGCGGCTATCCGCGGTCGGCTGGCCTTGCCCGTCCGGCTCAGCCGGAGTCCCCTGAGATTCATGGACCCTATGCTCGCGGGCACTCTACGCGCGTGCACCCACCGGAAAGTAAATCTTGCGTGAACCTCATGTCGCTGAAGTGTGACCGTACTTGTGCCTTCGCCAGGCATCGTCCAGCCCCTGACCGACTCCCACCCTGACGCCCCGCCCGGCATGCGGCGGCCCGCCGCCCGACCTACGGTGCGTCAGGAGGGGGCTGACCCAGTACGAGAGGTGAATCTCCATGGCAGGGAAGTTCGAGCTCTACACCGACGAGAGCGGCATGCACCGGTTCCGGCTCAAGGCGAGCAACGGAGCCGTCGTCGTGGTCGGCGATGCGCACGAAACCAAGGAGCAGTTGCTGAAGAACATCGAGTCGCTGCGCAAGCTCGCGCCCTACGCGGAGGTCCGCGAGGCGGCAGCCGCTCAGGGCTGAGCCGTACACGGCGGTGGGGAGTGGTCGGTCGACCGCTCCCCACCGCCGTACCGGCGTTCCCCAGCGGTCTAAGCTCGCGGAATGCGGATCAAAATCATCGACGCGTTCACCGAGCGCCCCTTCGCCGGGAACCCGGCCGCCGTCTGCCTGCTCGAAGGCCCGGACTGGCCGGCCGAGCGGTGGATGCGTCAGGTGGCCCGCGAGATGAACCTGTCGGAGACCGCGTTCGTCCGCCCGCTGCCGGCCGAGGAGGTCGTCCGGGCCGGGGCCGAGTGGGCGCTGCGCTGGTTCACGCCCGTCACCGAGGTCCCGCTCTGCGGCCACGGCACGCTGGCCACCGCGCACGCGCTGCGCACCGAGGGCTTGATCGACGACGGACCGGCCCGGTTCAGCACGCTCAGCGGGGTACTGACCGCCGCCACCCGGACGGACGGCACGATCTGCCTGGACTTCCCCGCCGCGACCCTGCAGTCCGTCGAGATCCCCGCCGGCCTGGAGGAGGCGCTCGGCACCCGGGTCGTCGGCTGCTGGACCACCGGAGCGCTGGACGTCCTGGTGGCGCTGCTGCGCAGCGAGCACTCCGTACGCGGCCTCTCCCCCGACCTGGCCGCCGTCACCTGCCAGGACGCCCGCGGCGTGGTGGTCACCGCCCAGGCCGAGGACGCCTCGGACGGCTACGACTTCGTCTCCCGCTACTTCGCGCCGGCGGCCGGCGTGGCCGAGGACCCGGTCACCGGCAGCGCCCACACCGCGCTGGCCCCGCTCTGGGCCGAGCGCCTGGACCGCCCCGACGGTGTGCTGACCGGCTACCAGGCCTCCCCGCGCGGCGGCCTGATCCGCTGCGAGCTGCGCACGAACGGGATCCCGCCGGCCGAGGGCCGCGGCAGGGTGCTGCTCTCCGGCCACGCCGTCACCGTGCTGGACGGGACGCTCCACAGCACCCCGTGAGCCGGACGCGGCGCACCGGGCTCCGTCAGCCGGTCGGCAGCCAGCTGACGTGCCCGGCCAGCAGCACGTAGCCGACGAAGGCCACGGTGTCGATCAGCGCGTGCGCCACCACCAGCGGCATCACCCGCCCCCAACGGCGGTACAGCAGGCAGAACACCGCGCCCATCACCATGTTGCCGACGAGCCCGCCGACTCCCTGGTAGAGGTGGTACGACCCGCGCAGCACCGAGCTGGCGGCCACCGTGGCGGGCCACCCCCAGCCGCGCTGGCCGAGCCGGCGGACCAGGTAGCCGAGGACGACCACCTCCTCCAGCACCGCGTTCTGGCAGGCCGAGGCGATCAGCACCGGGATCCGCCACCAGACGTCCGGCAGGCCGGACGGAACGACGGTGAGGTTGAAGCCCGCCGCGCGCGAGCCCAGGTAGAGCGCGAGCCCCGAGCCGCCGATCGCGGCGGCCACCATCGCCCCCCGGCCGAGGTCGGAGAGCTTGCGGCGCAGGTCGAAGCCGAGCACCCGCAGCGAGCTGCCCTCGCGCACCAGCAGGTACCCGACCAGGACCACCGGCATCAGGCCGCGTCCGACGTAGTACAGCTGCCAGGCCAGGTCGATCCACGGCCGGCCGGGCGCGAGGGAGGAGTTGAGCGGCGCGATCTGCTGCCCGAGCGAGACCGTCCGGGTCACCGAGTCGACGAAGCTGATCACGGCGCTGAGCCCGCTGGCGCCGAGCGAGAGCCCGAGGACGATCAGCAGCTCCACCCCGAGCAGTTTGCGGGTGAGGGGCGGGGACGGCTGGGCGTCCGCAGGCTGCTCGGTCGGTGCGATCATCATGGCCGATGATCCTGCCATAGGACGATGAGGCGACCCGGGAAGAGGCCGCTCAACAGGCTCGCGAAGTCAGGCCACCGGCCAGCTGTGGACGGGTTCCCCCGTGCGCATGTACTCCATGTAGCGACGGGTCATGGTGGCCAGCGCCGCGCCGCGGTCCATCCCGTACCGCTCGCGCAGCTGGTGGACGGTGGCCGCCTGCCAGGAGGCGCCGTTGGTGCGGCGCAGGCAGCGCTGCTCGATGATGCCGAGGTAGCGGTCCCGGTCGGACGGCTGCACGCCCCACTCGTCCAGGCCCTGCTGAGCCAGCGGCAGCAGCTCGCCGAGCACCAGGTCGACCACCGGCACCTCGGTCAGCGCCCCGCGCCCCGCGCGTCCCTGCTTCGGCCAGGCCAGTACGGCGTCGATGCCGTAGCGGGCCGCGGTGTCGAAGTTGCGGGCCGCCCGGTCGAACGGCAGCCGGCTCCAGATCGGCCGGGGTTGTTCACCGAGCGCCCGGACCAGCCCGTAGTAGAAGGCGGCGTTGGCCAGCGTGTCGGCGACCGTGGGGCCGGCCGGCAGGCAGCGGTTCTCCACCCGCAGGTGCGCCACTCCGTCGGCCACGTCGTAGACCGGGCGGTTCCAGCGGTAGATGGTGCCGTTGTGCAGCCGCAGTTCGCCGAGCCGCGGGACCCCGCCGGAGGCCAGCACCTTGATCGGGTCCTCGTCGTCGCAGATCGGCAGCAGCGCCGGGAAGTAGCGCAGGTTCTCGGCGAACAGTTCGAGCGGGGTGTCCACCCAGCGCTCGCCGAACCAGGTGATCGGGCGCACGCCCTGCGCCTTGAGCTCCGCCGAACGGGTGTCGCAGGCCTGCTGGAAGAGGACCGGACGGGTCTCCCGCCACAGCTCCCGGCCGAACAGGAACGGCGAGTTCGCCCCCAGGGCCACCTGGACGGAGGAGATCGCCTGGGCCGCGTTCCAGACCGAGGCGAACCGGTCGGGGGTGACCTGCAGGTGCAGCTGCAACGAGGTGGCCGCAGCCTCCGCCACCATCGACACGGAGTCCAGCACCAGGTGCTCGACCCCCTCGATGTCCAGCGCGATGTCCTCGCCGCGGGCGGCCATGATCTGGTCGCTGAGCAGGCTGTACCGGTTGTTGTGGGACATCGCGTCCAGGCCGGTGTGCTCGACGCCCAGCGTCGGCAGCACGCCCACCATGACGATCCGGGCGCCGGCCTCGGCGGCCTGCCGGTCGGCGTAGCGCAGCCCGGTGTCGATCTCCTCGCGCAGCTCCTCGAAGACGTGCCCGGTCAGCCGGTGCGGGGCGATGTTGACCTCGATGTTGAACTGGCCCAGCTCGGTCTGGAAGTCGCTCGAACCGATCGCCGAGAGCACCTGGTCGTTGCGCATCACCGGTAAGCCCTGCTCGTCGGCCAGGTTGAGCTCGATCTCCAGGCCCATCATGGCCTTGGGACGGTCGAAACGGCCCTCCCTGAGCATGCGCTCCAGTGCCTCCAGACAGGACTGCAGCTTGCGTCGGTACTGCTGCCGGTCCGACAGGTCCGCGCGGCTCGCGACGACCTTCTCCCCCATGGGTGTGCCCTCCTCGGCCGGATCCACCGTGCATCCATCATGCCCACCCGGAAGATCGATACCCGATGCCACTGAATGCCGTGCGACACACGATGTCTGACGGTGCGTCAGCTAGTCCCCGACTTGCCGACCCCCACGGAAGGTGATAAACAGGTCACCCTGCGCACTTGTTCGAGTAGACTCCGCGCTGCAAGCCGATCCGGCCCCGAGCCGGCGCGGCTCCCCTGCGTGCCGCGGAGTCCGCTCCCGCGCCCAGCCACGCGATCACGCCCAACCGGACCCGGCCTTGTCGCGCCACGCCGGTATGCCGCATTCGCACGCCGATCTCGCACGGAGAGGCGACCCGCCATGACCCTGCAAACGCCCCAGCCCCCGCCCAGTGCCCTGCGTGCCGTTCTGGCCGCGCTGACCTCCGACGCCGCCCTGCGGCAGTCGGGGGCCGGACCGCTGCGCAGTCCCACCGGCCCCCTGCTGCCGGCCCACCCCCTGGCCGTGCACCAGCTGCCGCCCGGGGGTGGCAGTACGCGCGCGCTGGCCACGGCGCCGCGTACCGGGTGGCGGTTCCTGATCAAGCACGGGGGCGAGGTGGTGGCGGCGGCCGAGGTGGTACGGGCAGCCGAGGGCCATACGTTCTCGCACTTCGCGGCCGGTCCGTATCTGGACTCCACCGTCCAGGCGCTGTCGCAGGCATGGCAGCTGGCCCATCCGCTGCGCTCGCGGCACCAGCCGCGCCTGCTGTCGATGCCGGGCCACTACGCCACCGCGCTCTGGCTGCACTGCACCGACACCGATGCGGACGGCGACCTGCTGATCCCGCTCGCGCCGGCTCCCCTGGGCGTCACCGCCCACCGCGCCTACCCCGCCGCCGAGCTCCTCGGCCTGCTCGCCCGTCCCACCACGACCACCGTCTCGGCGCCGCTCGCGGCCGTCCCGGCGTTCTGACCCACCCCGCCGACTTGTCCCGCCGGGTGGACGGGACACCCGGACGGACTACCTCGCCCCACCCGGCCGGGCCACCGGCCGGGTGACCCGTTCGGCACCGGGCGCTCGCCGGAGCCATCTGAATGGGTGATCTCTGACCCAGAGTTGTGGCGCAAGTCACCAAACTGCTGCGGGACGGCCGCTGGATGCCGACACTGGGAACCAGCGTGGAAGGACCCCCTGTCCTACCCACAGAAGTGCCGACTCACACCTGGGCCGGCCGGACAGGATCCGATCATCGGCACGACACCTCGGCCCGGCGGGTCGCGGGGCCGCTGCGGGGGCGAGGATCGCGAACAGAGCGAGGTACGAAGATGTGCCAGCACCGACCTGAGTGCCCGTCGGCCGAGTCCGCCGACCGGGAAGCGGCCATCCCGGTCGCCCGCCACCCCGAGCAGGGCTGGAGCCTGCTCTGCAACGGCGTCCTGCTCTTCGAGGACACCGGCGAGCTGCTGCCGGACGGCCGGGTGATCGCCCCGCACCGCGCGTTGGCCATCGCCGCCTGAGCGCCCTCGGCAGCACCGGGGCCGGGACGGCCGGAGGCCCGGCAGCGGATCCACTCCGCTGCCGGGCCTCCGTCATGCCGACACCAGGACTCAGGCGTCGTACGCGTCCATCGGCGGGCAGGAGCAGACCAGGTTGCGGTCGCCGTACGCGCCGTCGATCCGGCTCACCGGCGGCCAGTACTTGTCCGCCGGGTTCACCCCTGCGGGGAAGACCGCCTCGGCGCGCGAGTAGGCGTGCTCCCAGTCGCCGGCCATCGTGGCGGCGGTGTGCGGCGCGTGGTGCAGCGGGTTGTCGACCGCGTCCCAGTCACCGGTGCCGACCTTCTCGATCTCCGCACGAATCTCGATCATCGCGGCGCAGAACCGGTCGATCTCGTGCAGGTCCTCGGACTCGGTGGGCTCGATCATCAGCGTGCCGGCCACCGGGAACGACATCGTCGGCGCGTGGAAGCCGTAGTCGATCAGGCGCTTGGCGATGTCGTCCACGGTCACGCCGGTCGCCTTGGTGAGCGGGCGCAGGTCGATGATGCACTCGTGCGCGACCAGTCCGCCGGGGCCGGTGTAGAGCACCGGGAAGGACGGCGCGAGGCGCTTTGCGATGTAGTTGGCGTTCAGCACGGCGACCTGGGTCGCGCGCTTGAGGCCCTCGCCACCCATCAGCCGGACATACGCCCAGGAGATCGGCAGGATCGCCGCCGAGCCCCACGGCGCCGCCGAGATCGGGCCGACGCCGGTGGCCGGGCCCGCCTCGCTCTGCAGCGGGTGGTTGGGCAGGTACGGCGCGAGGTGCGCGCGAACCGCGACCGGGCCGACGCCCGGGCCGCCGCCGCCGTGCGGGATGCAGAAGGTCTTGTGCAGGTTCAGGTGCGAGACGTCCGCCCCGAACTTGCCCGGCTTGGCGAGGCCGACCAGCGCGTTCAGGTTGGCGCCGTCCACGTAGACCTGGCCGCCGGCCTCGTGCACGGCGGCACAGATGTCGGTGATCTGGGTCTCGAAGACACCGTGCGTGGACGGGTAGGTGACCATCAGGACCGCGAGCTGGTCGCGGTGCTGCTCGATCTTGGCCTGCAGGTCCTCGACGTCCACGTCACCGTCGGTCAGCGTCTTGACCACGACCACCCGCATGCCGGCCATCGCGGCGGAGGCCGCGTTGGTGCCGTGCGCCGAGGCCGGGATCAGGCAGACGTCACGCTGGGTGTCGCCGTTGGCGTGGTGGTAGGCGCGCACCGCCAGCAGGCCGGCCAGCTCGCCCTGCGAACCGGCGTTCGGCTGGATGGACACGGCGTCGTAGCCGGTCACCTCGACGAGCTGCTGCTCCAGCTGGCGGATCAGGGTCAGGTAGCCCTGGGCCTGCTCGATCGGGGCGAAGGGGTGCAGCTGGCCGAACTCCGGCCAGGTGACCGCCTCCATCTCGGTGGTGGCGTTGAGCTTCATGGTGCACGAGCCCAGCGGGATCATGCCGCGGTCCAGCGCGTAGTCCCGGTCCGAGAGGCGGCGCAGGTAGCGCAGCATCGCGGTCTCCGAACGGTGGCTGTGGAAGACCGGGTGGGTCAGGTACTCGTCCTCGCGCAGCAGCCCGGCGGGCAGCGCGTCGGCGACCTCGGCCACCTCGGCGCCGATGACGCCGAACGCGGTCCAGACCGTCTCCAGGTGCTCGCGGGTGGTGGTCTCGTCGCAGGAGATCGAGACCAGGTCGTCGCCGTCCTGGTAGAGGTTCACGCCGGCCTCGCGGGCGGCGGCCACCACCTCGGCGGCGCGGCCCGCGACGCGGGCGGTGACGGTGTCGAAGAACTCGCCGTGCAGCAGCTCGACGCCGCCGGCGCGCAGGCCGGCCGCGAGGGCGGCGGCGTAGCGGTGGGTGCGGCGGGCGATGTCGGCCAGGCCGTCCGGGCCGTGGTAGACCGCGTACATCGAGGCCATCACCGCGAGCAGCACCTGAGCGGTACAGATGTTGCTGGTGGCCTTCTCGCGGCGGATGTGCTGCTCACGGGTCTGCAGCGCCAGCCGGTACGCGCGGTTGCCGTCGGCGTCGACCGAGACGCCGACCAGCCGACCGGGCAGGTTGCGGGCGTACTCGGCGCGCACGGCCAGGTAGCCGGCGTGCGGGCCGCCGAAGCCCATCGGGACGCCGAAGCGCTGCGAGGTGCCGCACGCGATGTCGGCGCCGAGCGAGCCGGGGGACTTCAGCAGGGTCAGCGCCAGCAGGTCGGCGGCGACCGCGACGACCGCGCCCAGGCCGTGGGCCTGTTCGATCACGGCGGTCAGGTCGCGCACCGCGCCCGAGGCACCGGGGTACTGGAGCAGCATGCCGAAGACGCCGCGCTCGGCGATCTCGGCCGGGATGCCGTCGGAGAGGTCGGCGACGACGACCTCGACACCGGTCGGCTCGGCGCGGGTCTGGATCACCGCGATGGTCTGCGGCAGCGTGTCGGCGTCGACCAGGAAGACGCCGCCCTTGACCTTGGTGACCCGACGGGCCAGCGCCATCGCCTCGGCGGCGGCCGTGCCCTCGTCCAGCAGGGAGGAGCCGGAGGTGGCCAGACCGGTCAGGTCGGAGACCACGGTCTGGAAGTTGAGCAGCGCCTCCAGGCGGCCCTGCGAGATCTCCGGCTGGTACGGCGTGTAGGCCGTGTACCAGGACGGGTTCTCCATGACGTTGCGCAGGATCACCGGCGGGGTGAACGTGCCGTAGTAGCCCAGGCCGATCATCGGCGTGAGCACCTGGTTGCGGCCGGCCAGCTCGCGCAGCTCGGCGAGCACCTGGGCCTCGCTGCGACCGGCCGGCAGGTCCAGGCCGGTGATGCTGCGGATCGCCTCGGGCACGGCGGCGGCGGAGAGGTCGTCGAGCGAGCTGTAGCCCACGTGCGCCAGCATCTTGGCCTGCGCGGCGCTGTCGGGGCCGATGTGGCGGGACTCGAACGGGCTGGCGAGTTCGAGCTCGGTGAGCGTCGCGGAGCTGTGGGGGCGACCGGCGGTCGGCTGGGCATTCATGGTGGTCGAGGCCTCCTGGTCACGGACCGGCGGGGGCACGCACGCCGGTAGGCCTTCGCCGCTGTGACAGCGGGTCGACCTGGGACGGACGAGCCCAACAGGCCTCCCCCTCTGTCATCGGGACCTGAGAGCTTCGCCCGCGCGGGGCTGCTGCCCCGTCGGCTTGCACCGTCGGTGAGGGTGGTGGCCGTCGGCTCCCTCGCCGGCGGTCCTGCCCTGCTTTCCAGAGTGACCTATCCCACACGGTACGGATGCCTGAGAGATTCCGGGGAGGAGTTGCTCCTTCGGCGCCCCGATCCCCTCACGTACGAGGGGCGAGGACTCTCCCGAGCGGGTTCGGCGGTCGCGCCCAGGGTACCAGCGGAGACCGGTTCGATCACCGGTTGGGTGATCGATGCCACTCACCCGGACGGCGCAGCCTGCGCCCGGACGGCGGCGCTCCGCTCGCTGCTGTCCGCTTCGTGCCTTTTGGTGTGAACGGAGGCCGCAGCAGCCCACAGGAGGAACAGCGTGCAGACCGACATCGACCCCCGAGACCTGATCGGGCACAAGGCCGTCGACCGCAACGGCGACAAGATCGGCACGGTGGACGAGGTCTACCTCGACGACGCGACCGGCGAACCGGAGTGGGCCGCCGTGCGGACCGGGATCTTCGGGCGGGACGCCTTCGTCCCGCTGACCACCAGCGAGTTCTCCGGCGAGGAACTGCGCGTCCCGTACGACAAGTCGCTGATCAAGGACTCGCCGGACTTCGGCGTGGGCCAGCACCTCTCGCCCGCGCAGGAGCTCCAGCTCTACCGCTACTACGGCCTGGACTCCCCCGGCGCCGACCGCTCGACGGCCGGCGACTCGGCGATGCACGGGCGCAAGAGCGACGACCTCGACTTCGGCTCGGTCACCACCGCGACGCCCACCCCGGCGCAGATGGCGGCCCCGATGGCCGCGGCCGCCGCCGCGACCACGACGGCCCGCCCGCTGGCGAACGCCACCTCGACCTCCACCGCCACCTCGGCCGCACCCCCGCAGCCCAGCAGCGCCCCGGTGGTCGCGCCGACGACGGTGGGCCTGGACAAGCCGGTGGGCACGAGCACCAAGGCGACCACACCGGACCCCGTGCACGCCGCCGCCCCGAAGAGCGGCGCGGCGCACGGCCAGGCGACCATGCCGCCGCCCGGCCCGGTCGAGCTGACGCTGCGCGAGGAGCGCCTGGAGATCACCAACGAGTGGCACGTGATCGGGACCGCCCGGCTGCGCAAGTACGTGGTCACCGAGGCGGTGGAGCGGCGGGTCCCGGTGGTCCGCGAGCGGGTCCGGGTGGAGCGGGTGCCGGTCGGCGAGGCCGAGCACGCCACCCTCTCCGAGCAGGAGATCGCCGAGGCGGTCGAGGAGGTCACGCTGCACGAGGAGCGTCCGACGGTGCGCAAGTTCGTCGCGCCGATGGAGCGGGTGCGGCTGATGGTCGAGCGGTACACCGAGGAAGAGGTGGTCCGCGACGAGCTCCGGCGCGAGCAGGTGGAGATCCACGACGGCAGCACCACGTAGCACCGCCGACGACGGCAACACGGCCCGGACCTGCACCGTCAGGTCCGGGCCGCTGCGCGTCCAAAAGATTCAGCCATCGATATTTGACATCATGAAACACTTCTCGGCATGGTTACTTCAGTTGATTGACTTTCACCAGCTTCAAGCAGCTCGCTCGAAGCGCACGCACTGGAGGATTCACCGTGAGTGAGGCACCACAGCCCACCGCGACGGCCGAGAAGCAGAGCAGCTCCCGGGTGCTCCCCGCCCTGGTACTGGCGATGCTGGCGTTCAGCGTGGTGCAGACGGCGGTCGTCCCGATCCTGCCGTCGCTGGCCCAGGAGCTGAACGTCCACGGCTCCACCATCACCTGGCTGATGACGGCCAACCTGCTCTCCGCCGCCGTCCTCACCCCGCTGCTCGGCCGCTTCGGCGACCTGCGCGGCCGCAAGCCGATGCTGCTGATCTCGCTCGGCGGTCTGGTGCTCGGCTCCGGCCTCGCCGTCAGCACCCACTCCTTCACCTGGCTCGTGGTCGCCCGCGTCCTGCAGGGCGCCGGCGGTGGCGTGCTGCCGCTGGCCATCAGCATCGTCCGCGACGAGCTGCCCAAGCAGAAGGTCACCGGCGGCGTCGCCGCGATCAGCGCCAGCATGGGCGTCGGCAGCGGCCTCGGCCTGGTCGCCACCGGCCTGCTGCTGGAGCACTGGAACTACAAGTCCATCTTCTGGATGGGCCTGATCTTCGGTCTGATCGCGCTCGCCCTGGTCGCCCTGCGCGTCCCCAAGGACCCGGTGGTCGACAAGGCCGGCGGCGCCGACCCGCTCGGCGCGATCACCCTCGCCGGCTGGCTCTCCGCGCTGCTGATCGCCGTCAGCCAGGGCAACGAGTGGGGCTGGACCTCCAACAAGACCCTCGGCCTGTTCGCCGTGGCCGCGGTGATCGCCCTGGTCTGGGGCATCATCGAGACCCGGGTCAGCCACCCGCTGGTCGACATGAAGATGATGGCCCGCCCGGCCGTGGCCTTCACCAACATCTCCGGCCTGCTCATCGGCTTCGGGATGTACGGCTCCTTCCTGGTGATCAGCAACTTCACCCAGACGCCCGAGAAGCTCGCGCACTACGGCTTCACCGCCACCGTGCTGCACGCCGGCATCATGCTGCTGCCCTCGGCCCTCGGTTCGATGGTCGCCGCACCGGTCGGCGCCCTGCTGATCGCCCGGCGCGGTCCGCGTCTGCCGCTGGTGCTCGGCGGCGTGTTCGGCTCGGCCTCGATGGTCTTCCTCGCCCTCCAGCACAGCCAGCAGTGGAACATCTACGCCGCGTCGGCGGTCTTCGGCCTCGGCGTGGGCATGGCCTACGCCGCGATGCCGGCCTACATCAACGGCGCCGTCCCGGTCGAGCAGAGCGGCATCGCCAACGGCATGAACGCTGTGCTGCGCACCGTCGGTGGCGCCATCGGCACCGCCGTGATGGGCGCGATCCTGACCGGCGACACCATGAAGCTGCCGATCCCGCTGCCCGTCCAGATCCCGACCCTGGACGCCTACAAGCACGCCTACTGGGTCGCTGCGGCCGTCTGCCTGGTCGCCGCCGCCGTCCCGTTCGCGATCCGCCAGATCCGCCCGGCCGCTCCGGCCGCGGGTCAGGCCACCAGCCCCGAGCTGGCCAAGACCGGCGCCTGACGAGGCGCCTTCACCCGCCGACCAAGGGATCGGGCGGCGGGCAAGCCGGCGGCGGCCCACGAGGGCATCGAGGGCCACCGCCGGACACTCGTACACAGTGGCGCCATCCGGACCTCCGGGTGGCGCCGCTGTGCTGTCCGGGGCGTCACCCCGGGCGCAGCGGCAGCGGCTCGGACGCCTCCAGCAGCGGGTCGTCCACCAGGAACGTCCGCACCCGCCCCGGCGGGCTGTCCGGCGTCTCGAACCGGACGGTCACCCGGCCCACGCCGCTGCCCTGCACCCAGCCGGGCCCGTACTCCTCGTGCGTGACGTCCTGGCCCGGCAGCCAGATCCGCCGCTCGGGCGCCGCCGAGAGCGGTGCGGCGGCCGGACCGTCCTCGGCCGGCTCCTCGTCGGCGTCCACCGCCGTCACCTCGGCCACCTCGGCCTCCGCCTCCGCCTCCGCCGCCTCGGCGGCCGCCTGCGCGAAGAGGTCCTCCTGGGTGAACTCGGCGAGCTGGGACACCCCGACCCCGAGCAGCCGGATCCCGCCCGTGATCTCGACCTGGGAGAGCAGCCGACGCGCCGTTTCGACGATCACCCGCTCGTCGTCCGTCGGTCCGCGCAGCGTCTCCGAGCGGGTCAGCGTGCTGAAGTCGAAGCGGCGGACCTTGACCACCACCGTGCGCCCCGAGCGCCCGGCAGCCCTCAGCCGGTGCACGCAGCGCACCGCCAGGACGTCGAGCTCGCGCAGCACCACGCCGCGGTCGGCCAGGTCGACCGCGAAGGTGTCCTCCACCGAGATCGACTTGGCGTCCCGGTCCGGCACCACCGCCCGGTCGTCCACCCCGTGCGCCATCAGCGAGACCCCGACCCCGTGCGCCTTGCCGAGCAGCTGGACCAGCTCCTTCTCCGGCAGGTCGGCGATGTCGGAGACGGTGTTCAGGCCCACCCGGCGCAGCGCCTGCTCGGTGGCCGGGCCCACGCCGGGCAGCGCCCGCACGGACATCGGGCCGAGCACCGTGCGCTCCTGCCCCGGCGTCACCAGCACCAGGCCGTCCGGCTTGGCCTCCTCCGAAGCGATCTTCGCCATCAGCTTGGAACCGGCCGCACCGACGGAGGCGGTCAGCCCGGTCCGCTCCTGGATGTCGGCGCGCAGGTCCTGGGCGATCGCCCGGATCAGCTCCGCGCCCTCGCCCGGCGCCGCCGCCGCCAGCGCGGGTCCGAACGGACCTGCCTCCAGGTCGACGTACGCCTCGTCCACGCTGAGCTGCTCGACCAGCGGCGAGAGCTCGCGGATCATGGCCATCACCTGCTCGCTCAGGCTGCGGTAGGCGACGAACCGTGGCACCAGGAAGGCCGCGTTCGGGCACAGCCGCCGCGCGGTGGCCATCGCCATGGCGGAGTGCACCCCAAAGACCCGCGCCTCGTAACTGCAGGTGGAGACCACACCCCGGCCGCCCAGACCGCCCACGATCACCGGCTTGCCGCGCAGGCTCGGCTTGGCCGCCTGCTCCACCGAGGCGAAGAAGGCGTCCATGTCGAGGTGGATGATGCTCGGCAGTGTCCGCACGAGGCGATCTTCTCGCACGGGTACGACAGCGGGCGCTCAGCTGCGCCGTGCCGCGTCCGCCAGGGCCAGCGCGACGCCGGGTTCGGGGTGGCCCAGCAGGGCCGGGTCGGGGTGGAGGAGCGCGTCCAGTGAGGCCTCGCCCGCCCCCGGAATCTCCCGCAGGTTGCCGTAGTACCAGGTGGCGTCGTGCGGCTCGGACGCCCCGACGGCGTAGGCGTCGATCCCCGCCGCCCGGCAGTCCGCCAACGCGCGCCGGAGGTGGAAGTCCTGGCTGACCAGCACCGCGTGCTCGACCCCGAAGATCCGCCGGGCCCGGGTGCAGGAGTCCCAGGTGTCGAAGCCCGCGTCGTCACGCACCACCCGCGCGGCGGGCACCCCGTGGGCCACCAGGTAGTCGTCCATCACGCCCGGCTCGTCGTAATCGGTCCGGCTGTTGTCACCCGTCACCAGGATCGCCTGGACCTTGTGCGCCCGGAAGAGCGCCAGGGCGGTGTCCAGCCGGTGCGCCAGATAGTCGGAGGGCACCCCGTTCACCTCCCCCGCGCCGAACACCACCGCCACCGGCTCGGCCGGTACGTCCGCGACGCCGCGGATCCGCCCCTGCTGCATGCAGTACAGCCAGGCGGTCGGTGCCAGCGCCAGCGCGCAGAACAGCACCAGCGCCTGGAACGCCCGCCGCTGTCCGCGCCGCCCGCCCGGTATCCGTAGCACCGCCCGCATACGTCCTCCCCCGAGGATCACGATGATCCACTCACCGGCCCGGACGACGCGCAGGCCCCGGGCGGTTCCGCCCGGGGCCTGCGCGAAGGGGTGTCCGACGGTGTCGGGCGGGAGGTGTGAGGTGTCAGACCGCCCGGTTGCGCCGCTGCGCCAGCTCGTCCGCCGGGTCGTGGCCGACCAGCGTCTCGCCGGTGTCGGTGCGCTCGGCGTGCAGCCGGCCCAGCATGCCGTCCAGCTCCTGCCAGACCGCGCCGACCGCGATACCGAAGACACCCTGACCGCCCTTCAGCAGGTCGACCACCTGCTGGGGCGAGGTGCACTCGTAGACTGTCGCGCCGTCACTCATCAGGGTCAGTCCGGCGAGGTCGGCGAGCTCGGTGGAGCGCAGATGGGTGACGGCCACTCGGATGTTCTGCAGTGAGACCCCGGTGTCCAACAGTCGCTTTACGATCTTGAGGACCAGGATGTCGCGGAAGCTGTAGAGCCGCTGCGCGCCCACCGGCCCGGCCGTCCGCACGCTCGGCTCCAACAGGCCGGTGCGCGCCCAGTAGTCCAGCTGACGATAGGTGATGCCGGCGGCGGTGCAGGCCGTCGGGCCGCGGTAGCCCAGCAGCGCGGACGACGGCGGGATCCGCTCGATCGCCGGCTGGCCGGCCTGGACCGCCGGGAAGCGGCCGACCCTCGGCAGCTCGGCCGGGGCCTCGGGTTCCGGCTGCTCCCAGGAGCGACCGATCACCGTACGGCTGCCGCGAGGCATGTGGAGGGCGCACGGGCCTCCCACGGCCGCCTCATCGCCGGTGCTGCTCATGCCAACCTCCGTCCACTCGTCCTCCGCCCGCACGGGAGCGCATCCCGGTAGGCCACCCCTGACGGTAGGCAGTCGTCCGAGACGCGTCAACGATCGCCACGCCGGGCTGGCGAAACCGTGTCACTCCGGAGAGTGGTTTCGCGTGCCCCCAGTGTGGGTAGGACCGAACATTTTGGCAAAACAGCTGATCGAACCGACCGCCATCGCTGACACCCTCTGATCGCCCGGCCGATCACAGCAGAACGGCACGGGCGCTACGTGGCCGCACGGGCGGCCCGAGCTACTGGGCGTTGCCGCCGAAGTCCTCCGGCGAGACCTGGTCGAGGAACTCGCGGAACTTCTCGACCTCGTCCTCCTGCTCGTCCGGGATGGCGATGCCCGCCTCGGCGAGCACCTCCTCCGCGCCGTAGATCGGCGTGCCGGTACGCAGCGCCAGCGCTATCGCGTCGGACGGGCGCGCGCTCACCTCCACACCACCGGTGAAGACCAGCTCGGCGTAGAACACACCCTCGCGCAGGTCGGTGATCCGGACCTCGGTCAGCTGCTGGCCGAGCGCCTCCAGCACGTCCTTGAACAGGTCGTGCGTCAGCGGCCGCACCGGAGTCATGCCCTGTTGGGCGAAGGCGATCGCGGTCGCCTCGCCAGGGCCGATCCAAATCGGCAGATACCGATCACCCCCCACTTCGCGCAGCAGGACGATCGGCTGGTTGGAGGGCATCTCCACCCGGACACCTACAACGTCGAGCTCATTCACAAGGCAACCCTATGGCCCCACAAGCGGATATGAAAGCGCGGCCCTCCCCGACGCGGCCTGCCGGGGCCTGTGCGCAACCGTTCGGGGTGTCCACGGCATGCCTTACTGCGGCCGGACCCTGAGCCCCGACTGCACCATCGTGGCGTGCAGACGAACGGCGAGGGTGGCCAGCTCGCGCGCCGTGGTCTCGGCGTGCGCCCGGGTCTGCGGGTTGCGGTGGCGGCGCAGCGGTGCCACCACTTGGTCCACCAGGGCGATCTCCCGCTCGGCCGCGGCCTTCACCTGCCGCAGGTGGCGCGGCTCCAGGCCGAACCGGCCGAGTTCGGCGACCAGCCGGGCGATCTGCAGGGTCTCCGCGTCATAGCCGCCGTCCGGGCCCGCGACCACCAGGCCGTAGGACTCCCACTCGACGAGGTCGCGCTCCTGCGCGCCGGCCGCGGCCAGCAGCTCGGCGCGGCCGAGCCGGACGCCGGACGGCGCGACGGCGGCGGCGACCAGCTCGCGGTCGGCCTCCTCCAGCGGCCCCGGGCGTGCCTCGGCCGTCGGCAGCGCCGGGGGCGCCTCACCACGCTCGATCGCGTCCAGGTGCTCGCGGATCACCCGCAACGGCAGGTAGTGGTCGCGCTGCATCCGCAGCACGTACGCCAGCCGCTCGACGTCCGACGCACCGAACTTCCGGTAGCCGGACGGGGTGCGCTGCGGCTCGACGAGGCCTTCCGCCTCCAGGAAGCGGATCTTGGAGATGGTGACTTCGGGGAAGTCGTCACGCAGGAACGCGAGTACCGCCCCGATACTCAGCAGCTCCTGGCCCCGGCGCTCACCGGACCGCCGCAGCGGTCCGCCGGGCTGCCTGGGGGACGTCACGCTCTGATGCACGGTCACTCGGGCTCTCCTGCCGACGTCGTGGTGAGGGACCCCCGCCTTCAGTGCGACCGGACTGCGGTCCGGGCCCGACGGGCCCGGACCGTACCCAGGTTCTAGTACCGGTGCGGACCTGCGAAGAACACCAGGCGGTACTTGCCGATCTGCACCTCGTCGCCGTTGTTCAGACCGACCTCGTCGATCCGCTCACGGTTGACGTACGTCCCGTTCAGGCTGCCGACGTCGGCCACCGAGAAGCCACCGGGCTGGCGGCGGAACTCCACGTGCCGGCGCGAGACGGTGACGTCGTCGAGGAAGATGTCGCCCTGCGGGTGCCGGCCCGCCGTGGTGATGTCCGCATCCAGGAGGAAGCGGCTGCCCGAGTTCGGGCCGCGCTGCACGATCAGCAGCGCGGAGCCCGGCGGGAGGGCGTCGATGGCGGCCAGCACCTCGGACGAGAGCGCCGGGGTGGTGCCCGTGCCCGTGGCGTGCGGGTCGTACGACTCCAGGCCGGAGATCGAGATGGTCGAGGTGGTCTCGGCCGGCAGCTCCGGGGCACCGGGGCTGCGCAGCGGCGATCCGCAGTTGTTGCAGAACCGGGCCGAGGCCGGGTTCTGGGTGCCGCACCGAGCGCAGAGGAACGGGCCGGTCATGTTCGCAGCCTCCTGGCGCGGCAGTCCCCCTGGGACATGCCCGGCGTAGGGATCCGGGGCAAACCCTCCACCAGAGGTTGAGGGTCCTGACTGGAAACCTATGCGCGGCGAACCCGAAGGGTCAACCGACGCGCCGTAGCCGCCGTCACGGAAGAGCGGACGTTCACCGGCCGCCTGGTAGTCGTCCTGCGGCGCGCCCCGCATGCCCGGCACCATGCCGGGGTCCTCCTCGTCCCGGCGGTGACGCGCGGTGGGCATCTCCACCGCCGCGCCACGGCGGTTCTTACGACCGAACAGCTTCGAGAACAGACTCACGGGCGAATCCCCTTGCGTGAAACAGACCCGCCCGCGGGGCAGGGTGAGAACCTCGGACAGGCGGCCGGCCCGGCGTCGGGCCGGGACTGCGAAAGTGGTACAGGACAGTGTGGCCGACGGGCTCGGTGCGCTCCGCACCGGGGTCCTCTCGCAGGTGAGAGGCCTTGGGGCCGACGGAGTGTCAGCCCAGACGGGCGGCCCGTCACTTCGCCGCCGGCTTGCCGTACTGCGGCGGCCGGGGCGCGGCCAGCGCGTCCACGGTCACCTTCTGCTGAGCGACGATCGACGTGCCCACCTGCTCCCGCTCCAGGGTGCGCACGATGCCGCCGGGGATGTTCAGGGCCGGCGTCAGATCCTGCGCATTGCCGATCACCGTGAAGCGGTAGGGCTGTGCCACGCCCTTGCCGTCGATCTGGACGCCGCCTGACGGCACGTCGGTGAAGTAGGTGTCGGCCACCACACGGACATCGTTGATCTGAATCGCCTCCGCCCCCGCTGCTCGGAGTTCCTGCAGGGTGTCCAGCAGCATATCTGCCTTGACCTGCCCCTGCGGGTCATCGACCGTCAGTACGATTCCCGGTCCGCTCGCCTTCACCGTACCCGCCAGCACCCCCAGCTCCGCCGCTTTCTGGCCGGTCTGCTGCTGGGCCTCTTTCGCCTGGTTCGAGCTGTTCTCCAACTGGGCGTAGGACTGGTCGAGTTGGGCCTTCTCCTGCTGAAGCCGCTGCTGGCGGCTGTCCAGCTCGTCCAGGATGCGGACCAGGTCGTCCTGGCGGGCGCCCCGCAGGGCGCTGTGGTCGTTGGTGGAACGGACCTGGATGGCCAGGCCGAGGCCGAGCGAGAAGAGCAGCAGGGCCACCACCAGCTGCCCACGCGATACCCGCGGCGGCCAGAGAGCGGCCCGCAGCCGCCGACGGCCGTCCGACGGCACGGCAACGGGCGCGACGACCCCAGCGGCCTCGGGGGCCTCTATGGGCTCTGTGGGCACCGTGGGGGCCTCTTCGGCCGTCCCAGGCACAGGCTCCTCGACCTCAGGCTCGACCTCAGGCTGAGGCTCGGCCTCCTCCGCCTCCCCGGACGCCTCCTGCTCGGGCTCCTCGGACGTCTCGCCGGCAGGCTCGTCGGCAGCAGGCGCGGGAGCCGGCAGCTCGCGCGCCTCGTCGTCCTGGTCCATCACGTCCTTGGTCATCTGCGGCAACCCCGGGCTCAGGCTCGGAACACGTGGCGCCGGATGGCCGCCGCGTTCGAGAAGATCCGGATCCCGAGCACCACGACGACCCCGGTCGACAGCTGCGAGCCGACGCCCAGCTGGTCACCCAGGAAGACGATCAGACCGGCCACCACCACGTTGGACAGGAAGGAGACCACGAAGACCTTGTCGTCGAAGGTTCCGTCCAGCATCGCCCGCACCCCGCCGAAGACCGCGTCCAGCGCGGCCACCACGGCGATCGGCAGGTAGGGGACGACGGCGCTCGGCACCTCCGGCTGGGCGAAGAGCCCTACGACGACGCCGGCGACAAGGCCCAGTACGGCGATCACGGTGTTGATGCTCCTGTCGGGGAAGGGCCGGGAGGGGCGGACGGCGAGGCGGTGTCGGGCTGGGCCAGGCGCAGCGTGAAGCCCACCGCGGCCGGCAGGTCCAGCGAGCGCTGCGCGGTGACGGTGTACTTGATGCCGTAGCTGGTCTGCAGGACCTTCAGGTACTGACCGCCCGGCCCGCTCTGGAAGTCCGAGCTCAGCTGCTTGGAGTCACCGATGGCGAGCACGGTGTACGGCGGCACGAGGGGCCGGTTGTCCACCAGGATGGCGTCCCCGGCCGCGCGTATCGCGGAGAGCGCGGTCAGCCGCTGCCCGTTGATCGAGACCGCCTCCGCCCGGGCCTGCCACAGCCCGTTGACGATCAGCTGCAGGTCCCGGTCGTGCAGCCGTCCCCCGCCGAAGCCGTCGGTGGTGCGCGGATTCACGGCGCTGCTGTCGTCGGTGCCAGCCGCGTCGTCGACCAGCAGCTTGAGGCCCGGCCCGTGGAGCGCCCCCGTGCCGACCGATCCCGCGAGATCCGCGAGCGCGCCGTCGCCGCCGGCCGACTTCAGGGCCCGCTGCTGCGCCTGCTCGACCTGGGTGCGCAACGCCTCCACCTGGCGCTGCAGCTTGTCGGCAGCCGCGGTCTCGTCGGTGACCCGCTGGGCGAGCGCGTCACGCTCCTTGGCCAGCGTCGGGGCCGCCTCGTTGGCGTTGACCGCGCTGATGGTCACCACCACGGTCACCAGGGCCAGGCCGAGCGCGAGCACCAGCCGGCCCCTGGTGGACGTGGGCATCCGGCTGCTGCCCACGGCGCCGCGGGCCCGGGCGGCCTCGGCGTAGCCCTCGTCCAGGCTGTGGTCCATCACGTTGGTCAGCAAGGACATCGAGGCGTCGGGGCGGGCAAACCGTCCGTCCCGGTCGCTCGGTGGTCGCTTCGCTGGCATGCCGGACATCGTCCCATGGCTCCGGAGCCGCTTGTGAACACCCCCCGAACAGAGCAGGTCCCCCGAGGGTCCGGACCTCGGGGGACCTGCTCTGTTCGGCTCGGCCTAGGCCGACACGGCCTAGCGGCCCGCGCTGTTCACCACGGCCGCCCACTCGTCCAGCAGGCCCTGGGTGGCCTCGTCGTCGGGGCCCTCAGCCCACAGGTGGGTGGTCGCCTCCGCCGGGTCGGGCAACACCAGGGTCCAGCGCCCGTCGGGCTCGACGACCCGGACACCGTCCGTGGTGTCCAGCCGCCTGTTCCCGGCCGCCTCGACCACCGAGCGCATCACCATGCCCTTGGCCGCCCACGGCGTCGCGATGTCGCGCCGCTGCATGTGGGCGTGCGGGATCCGTGCGTCGATCTGGCTCAGGGTCAGCTGCGTGCGTGCCACCAGCCCCACCAGCCGGACGAAGGCTGCGGCACCGTCCAACAGGCCGCTGAACTCCGGGACGACGAACCCTCCGCGCCCGTCGCCGCCGAAGATCGTCTCCTCGGCCGCGGCGGCCTTGGCCAGATCGTCCGGTGACGTGGACGTCCAGCAGACCTGGGTGCCGTGGTACGCCGCCACCTGCTCGGCGATCCGCGTGGTGGTCACCGGCAGTGCCACCTGCCCGCTGCGCCGTTCGGCCGCCACCAGGTCGAGCAGGACCAGCAGCGCCCGGTCGTCCTCGATCACCCGGCCGAGCTCGTCCACGAAGGAGACCCGCTCGCCGACCGGGTCGAAGCGCACGCCGAACGCGGCCCGGGAGGACGCAACCAGGGCGCCCAGCCTGGCCAGACCGGCCCGCCGCTCCTCGGCGTCCTCGGTCGGCCTGGCCTCGTCCAGACCGCCGCTGACGGTCAGGGCCTCCACTCCCAGGCGTCCCAGGATGCTCGGCAGCACCAGGCCTGCGCTGCCGTGCGCGGTGTCCACCACCACCTTGAGCCCGGCCTCCCGTACCCCGGTGGTGTCGATCGCCCGCAACAGGTTGCCTGCGTAGGAGTCGAAGACGCTGGACGGGAAGGTCAGGTCGCCGATCTCCCCGGGGAAGGCACGGCGGTACTCCTGGCGTGCGTAGACCCGGTCGAGCTTGCGCTGACCGGCCTGCGAGAGGTCGGCGCCGCGCTCGTCGAAGAACAGGATGTCGAGCGAGTCCGGAACCCCGGGCGTGGTCCGCAGGAAGATGCCGCCCGCGCTGCCTCGCGCGGTGTGCTGGCGCGCGACCGGCAACGGGACGTTCTCCAGGTCCCGGACGTCGATGGCACTGGTCTGCAACGCCGAGATCATCGCTCGTTTGAGCGCACGGGCACCCCTGGAGTGGTCACGCGCGATGGTGACGCTGGCGCCCTTCTTGAGCGTGGTCGCGTACGCCCCGGCCAGCCGCACGGCCAGCTCCGGGGTGATCTCGACGTTGAGGATGCCGGACACCCCGCGGGCCCCGAAGAGGTGCTCCTGACCCCGGGACTCCCAGATCACGGAGGTGTTGACGAAGGCGCCGGCCTCGATGGTCTTGAACGGATAGACCCGGACGCCGCCGGCGATGATCGACTCCTCGCCGATCAGGCACTCGTCGCCGATGACCGCGCCGTCCTCGATCCGGGCCGCGCGCATCACGTCGGTGTTCTTCCCGACCACGCAGCCGCGCAGGTTGGTCTGCGGGCCGATGTAGACGTTGTCGTGGATCACCGCCTTGTGCAGGAAGGCACCCCGCTTGACGACCACGTTGCTGCCGAGCACGGTGTGCTCGCGCAACTCGACGCCGGCCTCGACCTTGGCATAGTCGCCGATGTAGAGCGGACCACGAAGGATCGCCTCCGGATCGACCTCGGCACCCTCGGCCACCCAGACCCCCGGCGAGATCTCGAAGCCGTCCAGCTCGACCTCGACCTTGCCGTCGAGCACGTCCGCCTGGGCCTTGCCGTAGCTCTCGTGCGTGCCGACGTCCTCCCAGTAGCCCTCGGCGACATAACCGAAGACCGGCTTGCCCTCCTTGAGCAGCTGCGGGAAGACGTCACTCGACCAGTCCACCGACTGCCCGGCGGCCACATAGCCGAAGACCTCCGGCTCCATGACATAGATGCCGGTGTTCACCGTGTCGGAGAAGACCTGGCCCCAGGTGGGCTTCTCCAGGAAGCGCTCCACCCGGCCCTCGTCGTCGACGATCGTGATACCGAATTCCAACGGATCGGGAACCCTGGTGAGACAGACGGTGACGAGCGCGCCCTTGCGACGGTGAAAAGCGATCAACTCGGAAAGATCGAAATCGGTGAGCGCGTCCCCGGAGATCACCAGAAAGGAGTCGTCCCGTAGGGCGTCCTCGGCGTTCTTGACGCTGCCGGCCGTACCGAGCGGGACTTCCTCGTTGGCGTAGGTGAGGTTCATCCCCAGGTCCTCACCGTCACCGAAGTAGTTCTTGACCAGGGAGGCCAGGAACTGGACGGTCACGACGGTGTCAGTGAGGCCATGCCGCTTCAGCAGTCTCAGCACGTGTTCCATGATCGGCCGGTTGGCGACGGGCAGAAGCGGCTTCGGCATACTCGAAGTCATCGGGCGGAGACGAGTTCCCTCGCCTCCTGCCATCACAACGGCTTTCATTGCGGGTGCGTCCTCCTTCGCGGCAATGGACTCGTCGTCCATCAAACCGTTCCAGGACTCCTCTACCCGGCAAAAATGATCCGACGCGCGGATGGACGATTTAACTGCGACGCGGTTACGGCGTGTCAGCCAATCGCCACAGCGTCGGCCTTGATGATCTGCCGCGCCTGGACGGCATAGAGGATGCCGGCCCACCAGTAGAGGACCGTTCCCCACCAGATGAAGGCCCAGCTGACGACCGCGGTCGTGGTGTGGAACCAGCCGTCGCCCTGCCCCAGCAGCAGAAGCGGAAAGGCGTACATCAGATTGAACGTTGCCGCCTTGCCGAGAAAAGTGACCTGGAGCGGGCCGTAGTCGTGCCGACGCAGGATCAACAGCACGCCGAGGACGAAGGCCTCACGGGCCACCAGGATCGCCGTCACCCACCAGGGCAGGATCCCCCGCCACGTCAGGCCCACCAAGGTGGAGACGACGTAGAGCCGGTCCGCCGCCGGATCCAGCAGCTGTCCGAGCCGGCTGACCTGACCCCACCTCCGGGCGAGCTTCCCGTCGAGGTAGTCGCTGATGCCGCTGGCCATCAGAATCGCCACGGCCCAGCCGTCGTGGTTGGGCCCGCCGAACTGCGGCCAGAGAATCAGCCAGAGGAACACGGGAACGCCGACCAGGCGGGCCATGCTCAGCAGGTTGGGGATGGTGAGGACGCGATCGGTCTGGACGCGCGTCTCCTGGACCTCCACCCGGGGGGCCTCCTGTCCGGTACGACGATGGTGCTGGGCCGACTTTACCCGGCCGCCGCCGATGCGAGCGACACTCACAGCCCCGAAAACGGTCCGGAAACGCAGGTAACCCCCACCCGATTTCTCGGATGGGGGTTACCTGGAATGATTGTTCGGCGGCGTCCTACTCTCCCACAGGGTCCCCCCTGCAGTACCATCGGCGCTGTGAGGCTTAGCTTCCGGGTTCGGAATGTAACCGGGCGTTTCCCTCACGCTATGACCACCGAAACACTATGAAACTGTCAACCGCACCACCCCATGGCCACGAGGTGGGGTCGTTGTTTCAGAACAACACAGTGGACGCGAGCAACTGAGGACAAGCCCTCGGCCTATTAGTACCGGTCAGCTCCACCCATTACTGGGCTTCCACATCCGGCCTATCAACCCAGTCGTCTACTGGGAGCCTTACCCTCTCAAGGAGGTGGGAATACTCATCTCGAAGCAGGCTTCCCGCTTAGATGCTTTCAGCGGTTATCCCTCCCGAACGTAGCCAACCAGCCATGCCCTTGGCAGGACAACTGGCACACCAGAGGTTCGTCCGTCCCGGTCCTCTCGTACTAGGGACAGCCCTTCTCAATATTCCTACGCGCACAGCGGATAGGGACCGAACTGTCTCACGACGTTCTAAACCCAGCTCGCGTACCGCTTTAATGGGCGAACAGCCCAACCCTTGGGACCTACTCCAGCCCCAGGATGCGACGAGCCGACATCGAGGTGCCAAACCATCCCGTCGATATGGACTCTTGGGGAAGATCAGCCTGTTATCCCCGGGGTACCTTTTATCCGTTGAGCGACGGCGCTTCCACAAGCCACCGCCGGATCACTAGTCCCTGCTTTCGCACCTGCTCGACCCGTCGGTCTCACAGTCAAGCTCCCTTGTGCACTTACACTCAACACCTGATTGCCAACCAGGCTGAGGGAACCTTTGGGCGCCTCCGTTACTCTTTAGGAGGCAACCGCCCCAGTTAAACTACCCACCAGACACTGTCCCTGATCCGGATCACGGACCTAGGTTAGACATCCAGCACGACCAGAGTGGTATTTCAACGTCGACTCCACGACAACTGGCGTTGCCGCTTCACAGTCTCCCACCTATCCTACACAAGCCGAACCGAACACCAATATCAAGCTATAGTAAAGGTCCCGGGGTCTTTCCGTCCTGCTGCGCGAAACGAGCATCTTTACTCGTAATGCAATTTCACCGGGCCTATGGTTGAGACAGTCGAGAAGTCGTTACGCCATTCGTGCAGGTCGGAACTTACCCGACAAGGAATTTCGCTACCTTAGGATGGTTATAGTTACCACCGCCGTTTACTGGCGCTTAAGTTCTCAGCTTCGCCTAGTCGAAACTAGACTAACCGGTCCCCTTAACGTTCCAGCACCGGGCAGGCGTCAGTCCGTATACATCGCCTTACGGCTTCGCACGGACCTGTGTTTTTAGTAAACAGTCGCTTCTCGCTGGTCTCTGCGGCCACCCCCAGCTCAGGAAGTAAATTCCATCACCAGGCGTGGCCCCCCTTCTCCCGAAGTTACGGGGGCATTTTGCCGAGTTCCTTAACCATAGTTCACCCGAACGCCTCGGTATTCTCTACCTGACCACCTGAGTCGGTTTGGGGTACGGGCCGCCATGAAACTCGCTAGAGGCTTTTCTCGACAGCATAGGATCATCCACTTCACCACAATCGGCTCGGCATCAGGTCTCAGCCTCAATGAGTGACGGATTTGCCTATCACTCGGCCTACACCCTTACCCCGGGACAACCACCGCCCGGGCTGGACTACCTTCCTGCGTCACCCCATCGCTCACCTACTACCCTGTTGGGCCAGCGGCTCCACCACGTCCCTTCGTCCGAAGACTCCAGGCCGGCTTCGCGGCTTTAGCATTCAGAGGTTCGACGTTGGCGCTTCAAAGCGGGTACGGGAATATCAACCCGTTGTCCATCGACTACGCCTGTCGGCCTCGCCTTAGGTCCCGACTTACCCTGGGCAGATCAGCTTGACCCAGGAACCCTTGGTCAATCGGCGCAAGAGTTTCCCACTCTTGTATCGCTACTCATGCCTGCATTCTCACTCGTGAACCGTCCACAACTGGATTCCTCCGCTGCTTCACCCGGCACACGACGCTCCCCTACCCATCACAGCCCCCGTTGGGAGTATTGCTGCAATGACACGACTTCGGTGGTGTGCTTGAGCCCCGCTACATTGTCGGCGCGGAATCACTTGACCAGTGAGCTATTACGCACTCTTTCAAGGATGGCTGCTTCTAAGCCAACCTCCTGGTTGTCTGTGCGACTCCACATCCTTTCCCACTTAGCACACGCTTAGGGACCTTAGTCGGTGTTCTGGGCTGTTTCCCTCTCGACCATGGAGCTTATCCCCCACAGTCTCACTGCCACGCTCTCACTTACCGGCATTCGGAGTTTGGCTAAGGTCAGTAACCCGGTGAGGCCCATCGCCTATCCAGTGCTCTACCTCCGGCAAGAAACACGTGACGCTGCACCTAAATGCATTTCGGGGAGAACCAGCTATCACGGAGTTTGATTGGCCTTTCACCCCTAACCACAGGTCATCCCCCAGGTTTTCAACCCTGGTGGGTTCGGTCCTCCACGAAGTCTTACCTCCGCTTCAACCTGCCCATGGCTAGATCACTCCGCTTCGGGTCTTGGGCATGCAACTCAACCGCCCTATTCGGACTCGCTTTCGCTACGGCTACCCCACACGGGTTAACCTCGCTACACACCGCAAACTCGCAGGCTCATTCTTCAAAAGGCACGCAGTCACGAGACACACAGCAAGCTGGTGTCCGACGCTCCCACGGCTTGTAGGCACACGGTTTCAGGTACTATTTCACTCCGCTCCCGCGGTACTTTTCACCATTCCCTCACGGTACTATCCGCTATCGGTCACTAGGGAATATTTAGGCTTAGCGGGTGGTCCCGCCAGATTCACACGGAATTTCTCGGGCTCCGTGCTACTTGGGAGAAGCTCAAGTGAGCCGTACAGATTTCGTCTACGGGGGTCTTACCCTCTACGCCGGACCTTTCGCATGTCCTTCGACTACCCATACGGTTTCTGACTCACCCAGCCGCCGGCAGACGACTGAAGAACTTTCCCACGACCCCGCATTGGCAACCCCTGCCGGGTATCACACCAATACGGTTTAGCCTCATCCGGTTTCGCTCGCCACTACTCCCGGAATCACGGTTGTTTTCTCTTCCTGAGGGTACTGAGATGTTTCACTTCCCCTCGTTCCCTCCACATACCCTATGTGTTCAGGTATGGGTGACAGCCCATGACGACTGCCGGGTTTCCCCATTCGGAAACCCCCGGATCAAAGCCTGGTTGACGGCTCCCCGGGGACTATCGTGGCCTCCCACGTCCTTCATCGGTTCCTAGTGCCAAGGCATCCACCGTGCGCCCTTAAAAACTTGGCCACAGATGCTCGCGTCCACTGTGCAGTTCTCAAACAACGACCAGACACCCACCTACACAACCCCAAAAATGAGGCAATGTCCGTGGGACCGGCTCCAGAGGTACCAGCCATACGGCCGTTCCCTCAGGACCCAACAACGTGCCCGACACACCCGACCCGCTGAAACGTTCCACGCACCGAAGTGCAGTACTGGTAACAACCAACCGTGTGTGCCGAATAGTCAACGTTCCACCCATGAGCAACCAACCCGGGACATTCGCCCAGGTCTGGCTATGTGCTCCTTAGAAAGGAGGTGATCCAGCCGCACCTTCCGGTACGGCTACCTTGTTACGACTTCGTCCCAATCGCTGGTCCCACCTTCGACGGCTCCTCCCCTTACGGGTTAGGCCACCGGCTTCGGGTGTTACCGACTTTCGTGACGTGACGGGCGGTGTGTACAAGGCCCGGGAACGTATTCACCGCAGCATGCTGATCTGCGATTACTAGCAACTCCAACTTCATGGGGTCGAGTTGCAGACCCCAATCCGAACTGAGGCCGGCTTTTTGGGATTCGCTCCGCCTCGCGGCATCGCAGCCCTTTGTACCGACCATTGTAGCACGTGTGCAGCCCAAGACATAAGGGGCATGATGATTTGACGTCGTCCCCACCTTCCTCCGAGTTGACCCCGGCAGTCTCCTGTGAGTCCCCATCACCCCGAAAGGCATGCTGGCAACACAGAACAAGGGTTGCGCTCGTTGCGGGACTTAACCCAACATCTCACGACACGAGCTGACGACAACCATGCACCACCTGTATACCGACCACAAGGGGGCGACCATCTCTGGCCGTTTCCGGTATATGTCAAGCCTTGGTAAGGTTCTTCGCGTTGCGTCGAATTAAGCCACATGCTCCGCTGCTTGTGCGGGCCCCCGTCAATTCCTTTGAGTTTTAGCCTTGCGGCCGTACTCCCCAGGCGGGGAACTTAATGCGTTAGCTGCGGCACCGACGACGTGGAATGTCGCCAACACCTAGTTCCCACCGTTTACGGCGTGGACTACCAGGGTATCTAATCCTGTTCGCTCCCCACGCTTTCGCTCCTCAGCGTCAGTAATGGCCCAGAGATCCGCCTTCGCCACCGGTGTTCCTCCTGATATCTGCGCATTTCACCGCTACACCAGGAATTCCGATCTCCCCTACCACACTCTAGCCTGCCCGTATCGAATGCAGACCCGGGGTTAAGCCCCGGGCTTTCACATCCGACGTGACAAGCCGCCTACGAGCTCTTTACGCCCAATAATTCCGGACAACGCTCGCACCCTACGTATTACCGCGGCTGCTGGCACGTAGTTAGCCGGTGCTTCTTCTGCAGGTACCGTCACTTGCGCTTCTTCCCTGCTGAAAGAGGTTTACGACCCGAAGGCCTTCATCCCTCACGCGGCGTCGCTGCATCAGGCTTTCGCCCATTGTGCAATATTCCCCACTGCTGCCTCCCGTAGGAGTCTGGGCCGTGTCTCAGTCCCAGTGTGGCCGGTCGCCCTCTCAGGCCGGCTACCCGTCGTCGCCTTGGTAGGCCATTACCCCACCAACAAGCTGATAGGCCGCGGGATCATCCTGCACCGCCGGAGCTTTCCACCCACCCCCATGCGAGGACAGGTCATATCCGGTATTAGACCTCGTTTCCAAGGCTTGTCCCAGAGTGCAGGGCAGATTTCCCACGTGTTACTCACCCGTTCACCACTAATCCACCCGAAGGCTTCATCGTTCGACTTGCATGTGTTAAGCACGCCGCCAGCGTTCGTCCTGAGCCAGGATCAAACTCTCCGTGAATGTCTGCCCGTAATCGGGCTCAACACCCGCGTTGAGCGGCACGACAACCACCGGAATAGGGTGGCTACGTGCACTGCGTCCTCGCTGTGTCTTACTTCAAAAGGAATCTCCAACCCCGATCAAAGACCGAGGCCGGGGATGTCAACATATCTGGCGTTGACTTTTGGCACGCTGTTGAGTTCTCAAGGAACGGACACTTCCTTCGAACTGCTTTCGCAGCATCTCCGGGCGCTTCGTTCTTCGTGTCCTCAGCGTATCAGACTTGTTTCACTCCGTTTCACCGGAGATTCACGTTGCCGACTCGCTGCATTCACCATCACCTCGCGGCGACCTGAGCAACGATAGCCCGTCCGGGCCGGTGCGCCTAATCGAGCATCGTGGACCCTCACCCAGCGCTCGGCCAGTACCTCGCGCGGTGGCGCGCCGGGGCGGGCGTCGGGCTCACCCGTATGCCGTAGAGTGCGGCGCGTCGACCAAGAGGACTAGACCACTTGGAGGCGGAAGTGGCCTGACCGGCCCGGGATCGGGCCTGTGACCGACGGCGAGTCGACCTCGGCGTGTCGGGCACAGGCGCTCGGGTCTGCGGTGCCTTCTGTCACGAGATGTCCGACCTTGACATGATTTAGGCTTCAGACGATCATCCCGCCGCTGCCTGCGGCAGCTCGCTGTACTCCGCACCTGGGAGGCTCCTCCATGACCACTGTGACGTCGCCGCTGAGCGGCCGCGCCGTTGGGCTCGCTGCCGTGCCCGACCCCGTATTCTCCGGCGCGATGGTGGGCCCCGGCACCGCCATCGACCCGGTGCGCGAGCCGACCTCGGCCGTCGCGCCCGTGGACGGTCTCGTCGTCTCGATGCACCCGCACGCGTTCGTCGTGATGGACGCCGACGGGCACGGGGTGCTCACCCACCTCGGGATCGACACCGTCCAGCTCAACGGCGAGGGCTTCGAGCTCCTGGTGAACAAGGGGGACCAGGTGAAGCGCGGTCAGCCGGTGATCAACTGGAACCCGGCCGCCGTCGAGGCAGCGGGCAAGTCTCCGATCTCCCCGATCGTGGCCCTGGAGGCCGCGGCCGACGCGCTCGGCGCGGTCGCCGAGTCGGGTGACGTCGCCAGCGGCGACGACCTCTTCACCTGGAACTGAGCAGCACCCCACAAGCGCGGACAGCGCACCGTCCCACGTGCTCTCGTGGGACGGTTCAGCACATCCAGGCCCAGAGCCAGGTGAGAGGAATGAAGCAATGGACAGGACGCTGCGCGGCGTAGGTGTCAGTCACGGGGTCGCGATCGGCCAGGTGCGGCACATGGGGACCGCGGTGCTGGAGCCGCCGGCCACCCAGATCCCGAGCGAGGACGCGCCGCGCGAGCAGGCCCGTGCCCAGCAGGCCGTGGACGCGGTGGCCGCCGACCTGATCGCGCGCGGCAACCTGGCCGGCGGCGAGGCGCAGGGGGTGCTGGAGGCCCAGGCCCTGATGGCACAGGACCCCGAGCTGATGGCGGACGTCCAGCGCCGGATCACCGTCGGCAGCAGCGCCGAGCGCGGCGTCTACGACGCGTTCGCCGCCTACCGCGCGCTGCTGGCCTCGGCGGGCGAATACCTGGCGGGCCGGGTGGCCGACCTGGACGACGTCCGCAACCGGATCGTCGCGCGGCTGCTCGGCGTGCCGATGCCGGGTGTGCCGGACAGCGACGAGCCGTACGTCCTGTTCGCCCGTGACCTCGCGCCGGCCGACACCGCGCTGCTCGACCCGACGCTGGTGCTCGGGTTCGTCACCGAGGAGGGTGGCCCGACCAGCCACAGCGCCATCCTGGCCCGGGCGATGGGCGTGCCCGCCGTGGTCGCGCTGCCCGGTGCGACCGACGTGGCCGAGGGTGTGGTCGTCGCCGTCGACGGCAGCAGCGGCGAGGTGCTGGTCGGGCCGAGCGAGCAGAAGCAGGCCGAACTGCGGCTGGCCGCCGCCGAGCGCAAGGCCGCGCTGGCCTCCTCCTCCGGTCCGGGGCAGACCTCGGACGGGCACCGGGTGCCGCTGCTGGCCAACGTCGGCGGGCCGGCCGACGTGCCGGCCGCGCTGGCGGCGGGCGCCGAGGGAGTCGGGCTGTTCCGTACCGAGTTCCTCTTCCTCGACGACTCCGCGAAGGCGCCGAGCGAGGAGCGGCAGGTCGAGGTGTACCGCACGGTGCTGGAGGCGTTCCCCGAGGGCCGGGTGGTGGTCCGGGCGCTGGACGCCGGTGCGGACAAGCCGCTGGACTTCCTCACGCCGGCCGACGAGCCGAACCCGGCGCTCGGCGTGCGCGGGCTGCGGACGTTGCTGGAGCACCCCGAGGTGCTGGACACCCAACTGCGGGCACTGGCGAAGGCGGCCGAGGGCCTGCCGGTCCACCTGGAGGTGATGGCGCCGATGGTGGCCGACCGGGTGGATGCCAAGGCCTTCGCGGACGCGTGTCGCAAGGCGGGGTTGCAGGCGAAGTTCGGCGCGATGGTGGAGATTCCGTCCGCCGCGCTGCGCGCGCGGTCGATCCTGCAGGAGGTGGAGTTCCTGTCGCTGGGGACCAACGACCTGGCGCAGTACACCTTCGCGGCGGACCGCCAGGTCGGCTCGCTCGCCCGGCTGCAGGACCCGTGGCAGCCCGCGCTGCTCGACCTGGTCGCGGCGTCGGCCGAGGCCGCGACGGCCACCGGCAAGAGCTGCGGCGTCTGCGGTGAGGCGGCTGCCGACCCGCTGCTCGCCTGCGTGCTGACGGGTCTGGGCGTGACCAGCTTGTCGATGGGCGCCGCGTCGATCCCCTATGTCCGGGCGGCGTTGGCCAAGGTCACGCTGGCGCAGTGCCGGCGGGCGGCCGAGGCGGCCCGGGCCACGGACAGCGCGGACGAAGCGCGCGCCGCGGCGCAGCACGTGCTGTCCGGCGAGTAGGACCGCGCGGGAAAGGGCGCCTCACCAGTGGTGGGGCGCCCTTTCGCGTTGGCCTCAGGCGCGGCGGTCGCGGCCGAGCTGCTCGAAGAACCGCAGGTGGTCGAGGTTGTCGACGGAGCCCGGGTTGACGGCCTGCTCCAGCGGGGTGCCGGAGAGCAGGCGCTTGACCGGGACCTCGATGCGCTTGCCGGTGAGGGTGTGGGGCAGTCCGGTGACGGCGATGACCTCGTCGGGGACGTGGCGAGGGGACAGCTCGGAGCGCAGCGAGTTGCGGATCCGGGTGCGCAGAGCGTCGTCGAGGACGGCGCCGGGGGCGAGGACGACGAAGAGCGGCATCCAGTAGCCGCCTTCGTCCTCCTCCAGGCCGATCACCAGGGACTCGGCGATCTCGGGGAGGCGTTCGACGACCTCGTAGATGTCCGAGGAGCCCATCCGGACGCCCTGGCGGTTCAGCGTGGAGTCGGAGCGGCCGTGGATCACCACGGTGCCGCGCGAGGTGACGGTGATCCAGTCGCCGTGCCGCCAGATACCGGGGTACATGTCGAAGTAGCTGTCGTGGTAGCGGACGCCGTCGGGGTCGTTCCAGAAGCCGGTGGGCATCGAGGGCAGCGGCTTGGTGACCACCAGCTCGCCGACCGCGTCGGTGTGCGGCGCGCCCTTGACGTCCCAGGACTCGACGGCGGCGCCCAGGCAGGGCCCCTGGATCTCGCCGAGGTGGACCGGGAGGGTCGGCACGCCGCCGACGAAGCAGCTGCAGACGTCCGTGCCGCCGCTGACTGAGGCGAGCCAGACGTCGGGCTTGACCTCGTCGTAGATCCAGCGGAAGCCGTCGGGCGGCAGCGGGGAGCCGGTGGTGCCGAGGCAGCGCACCGCGCTGAGGTCCAGGTCGCGGCCGGGGTGCAGGTCCGCCTTGCGGCTGGCGACCACGTAGGCGGCGGAGGTGCCGAGGACGGTGGCCTTGCTGCGGGCGGCCACCTGCCAGAGCGCGGAGGTGTCGGGGTGGCCCGGGCTGCCGTCGTAGGTGACGACGGTGGCGCCGACCAGGAGGCCGGCGACCAGGAAGTTCCACATCATCCAGCCGGTGGACGTGTACCAGAGGAAGCGGTCCTCGGGACCGAGGTCCAGGTGCAGGCCGGCCTGCTTGAGGTGCTCGACCAGGATGCCGCCCTGGCTCTGCACGATGGCCTTGGGCAGGCCGGTGGTGCCGGAGGAGTAGAGCACCCAGAGCGGGTGGTCGAAGGGCAGCGGCTCGAACACCGGGGACTCGTCGCCCGCCGTCAGGTCGTCCCAGTGCAGGGCGCCCTCGGGGGCCGGGGAACCGAGCAGCGGGACGTGGACGACGGCGCGCACGGTGGGCAGTTCGCGGCGCAGCTCGGCGACCGTGTCGGTGCGGTCGAAGTCCTTGCCGCCGTAGCGGTAGCCGTCCACGGCGAACAGGACGACGGGCTCGATCTGCTGGAACCGGTCCAGCACGCTGCGGGCGCCGAAGTCGGGGGCGCAGGACGTCCAGATCGCGCCGACCGCGGCGGTGGCCAGCAGCGCGACGACGGCCTGCGGGATGTTCGGCAGGTAGGCGCCGACCCGGTCGCCGGGGCCGACGCCCTGGGCGCGCAGCGCGGCGGCGAGGGAGCCGACCTGGCGGCGCAGCTCGGCCCAGGTGAGGGTGAGCGGCTCGGTGCTCGTCTCGTCGAGGTGCAGGATCGCCGGGCGCTCGGCGTGCGCGGGGTCCTCGCCGAAGCGCAGGGCGTGCTCGGCGTAGTTGAGGCGCGCGCCGGGGAACCAGCGGGCGCCGGGCATCGCTGCGTCGGCGAGGGCGGTCTGCGGCGGGGTGGCGAAGCGGACGTCGAACCACTGGGTGACGGCGGTCCAGAAGCGGTCCGGGTCCTCGGTCGACCAGGCGTGCAGGGCGGCGTAGCGGGCAGCCGCGGTGGCGTCGTCCGCCACCGGCGCCAGCGGGGCGGCGGGTGCGCCGTGGTGCTCGGCGGCCCAGGCCTGGAAGGCGACGATTTGGGTGGCGGCGGCCGCGGCCGGGTCGGGGCGCCAGAGCGGCTCGTCGGGCGCGTGAGCTGCGACGACTGGGGTCTGGTCCTGGGGTGGGGTGCTCACGGTGGTGGTCTCCCGGCCGAGGGTGAGGACGGGTGAGCGCTGTTGGCGCGGTCCGTCCGGTACGTGCTGACGGTGCAAGACCCTGCCATGTGATCGTCGGGTGCGCCAGGGGGGTATGGACGGCTCAACGGAGGTGGGCGAACTCGCCCTTGAACCAGGCGGCGCAGACCCGGGTGTGGAAGGGGAAGGCGAGCTCGACCGGGGTGTCGATCAGCTGCCAGCCCTCGGTCTCGTCGGTGGGCCGGGACGGCGGCAGGGCGGCGAGTTCCTGGGCGGGGAGCAGGGCGAAGAGGCAGAGGAAGCCGCCGCCGGAGTCGGAGTCGGTGGCGACCAGGGTGACGTCGGCCGCCTGGGCCAGGATGCCGGTCTCCTCGCGCAGTTCGCGGACGGCGGCCTGCTGCCAGCTCTCGCCGTAGTCCACGTAGCCGCCGGGGAGGGCGAGTTCGCCGTAGCCGGGCTCGATGGTGCGGCGGATCACCACGAGGCTCTGGCCGCCGTCGGGCCGGTTGACCGGGAGCAGGGCGACGGTCACGGGCAGCGGGTTGCGGTAGCTGATCGCGTCGCAGCCGGTGCAGGTGCGCGGCCAGCCCGTCGTCCCCGCCGGGTAGGCGGCGCCGCACCAGTGGCAGTGGGCGAACGGGGTCCCGGTGGCCTCGTGAGTGGTCATGGGGGGATGGTAGCGGGGCGGGGGTGGCGGGGTCAGGAGGATTCGGAGCGCTGCGGGGAGGGGCGCAGCAGGGCGGGGTGCAGGAGGCGGGCGGGGCCGGCGCGGTAGGTGCGGGCGCGGGGGCCGCCGCGGCTGCCGCCGCGTTCGGTGGTGGCGCCGGTGCTCTCGACGAAGCCGGGGACGGAGAGCACCTTGCGGTGGAAGTTGCCGGGGTGCAGCTTGTCGTCCCAGACGGCCTCGTAGACGGCGCGCAGTTCGGGGACGGTGAAGGCGGGGGGCAGGAAGGCGGTGGCCAGCGGGCTGTACTCGAGCTTGGCGCGGGCGCGGTCGAGGGCGTCGGCGAGGATCCGGGCGTGGTCGAAGGCCAGGCTGAGCGCCGACTCGGGGCGCACCAGCGGGCCGGCCGGGTGCCAGGCGGCGGCGGACGCGTCGGTGCCGGCCTGCGGGTCCGGCAGGTCGGGGGCGAAGGCGAGGTAGGCCACCGAGACCACGTGCATCCGCGGGTCGCGCCCGGGTGCGCCGTAGGTGCCCAGCTGTTCCAGGTGGACCCGGCCGAGGGTGGCGGCGTCCGTGCCGGTGGCGGCGAGGCCGGTCTCCTCGGCCAGTTCGCGGGCGGCGGCGGTGTGCAGGTCCTCCTCGCCGGCGCGCAGGAAGCCGCCGGGCAGCGCCCAGGCGCCCTGGAACGGCGGGCCGCCGCGCTCCACCAGCAGGACGTGCAAGGCACCCTGACGAAGCGTCAGGGCGACCACGTCGACGGTGACGGCCACCGGCGCGAAGGCGCGCGGATCGTAGGCGGCGAGGAACGCGTGCTCGTCCTGCTCGGGCATGGCACCCAGCCTCCGGCGCTCTGGTTGTTCTCGGTCCGAGGGCAACGTTACGCACCCGTCGGACCGGTGACCGACACCTCCCCACGTTCTACAGTGCGAAGCACGGGGGAAACTGTGAGGCAGGGGCGAGCAGCTGGGAGGCGGGTCGCGATGCCAATGCCGGACGGCGCGTTCGCGCGGGCGCTGCGGAGCGGGCCGCTGGTGCTGGACGGCGGGCTGTCGAACCAGCTGGCCGCGGCCGGGTACGACCTTGCGGACGCGCTCTGGTCCGCGCGTCTGCTGCTGGACGCGCCGCAGGCGCTGGTCGCGGTGCACCGGGCGTACTACGCGGCGGGCGCGGACGTGGTGATCTCCGCGAGCTACCAGGCGAGTTTCCGGGGGTTCGCGCGGCGCGGCATCAAGCGGGCGGAGGCCGCACGCCTGCTGGCGTCGAGCGTCACGCTGGCGCGCGAGGCGGCGGACCCGCGCGAAGGGGAGCCCGCGCCGCGCCGTCCGCGCTGGGTGGCGGCCTCGGTCGGGCCGTACGGCGCGGTGCTGGCGGACGGGTCGGAGTACCGGGGCCGGTACGGGCTCTCGGTGGGCGCGCTGGAGCGGTTCCACCGGCCGCGCCTGGAGGTGCTGGCCGCCGCCGGGCCGGACGTCCTGGCGCTGGAGACGGTGCCGGACGCGGACGAGGCGGAGGCGCTGGTGCGCTGCGTCCGCGGGCTGGGGGTGCCGGCCTGGCTGTCGTACAGCGTCGCGGGCGGCCGGACCCGGGCCGGCCAGCCGCTGGCGGAGGCGTTCGCGGTGGCCGCCGAGGCGCCGGAGGTGGTCGCCGTCGGGGTGAACTGCTGTGCGCCGACGGAGGTCGGCGAGGCGGTGCGGATCGCGGCGCGGGTCACCGGGAAGCCGGTGGTGGCCTACCCCAACAGCGGCGAGGGCTGGGACGCGCGGGCGCGGGCCTGGCGCGGCGCGCCGACCGCGCTGGCGGCGCCGGCCCGGGGGTGGGTGGCGGACGGGGCACGACTGGTGGGCGGGTGCTGCCGGGTGGGCCCGGTACAGATCTCGGCCCTGGCACAGGAACTGGGGAGAAGTCCGGCGATCTGAGCGGTGCGGTACCCGAACGAGGGCAAAAGCTCCGAGAAACGGCAGGCGACGTGCGGGCGCGGGGGTGGGCCTGGCAGACTCGGGACGATGCCCCCGCGGTCGACATCATCACTACCCGTGCGACATTGTCGACCGCCCTTCAGTGGAGGTCCCCATGCCCGGCCCGATCCAGTCGCTCTCCCGAGCCGCCGCGATCCTGCGTCTGCTGGCCGGCGGGGAGCGGCGGCTGGGCCTGTCTGAGGTCGCGACCTCGCTCGACCTCGCCAAGGGAACCGCGCACGGCATCCTGCGCACGCTCCAGCAGGAGGGCTTCGTCGAGCAGGACCCGGAAACCGGCAAGTACCAGCTGGGTGCCGAGCTGCTGCGGCTGGGCCAGAGCTACCTGGACGTCCACGAGTTGCGCGCCCGCGCCCTGGTCTGGGCCGACGACCTGGCCCGGGCCAGTGGCGAGACCGTCTACCTGGGCGTGCTGCACCAGCGCGGCGTGCTGATCGTCCACCACGTCTTCCGCCCCGACGACACCCGGCAGGTCCTGGAGGTCGGCAGCATGCACCCGCTGCACAGCACCGCGCTGGGCAAGGTCCTGCTGGCGTACGACCCGGTGGCCCGCGGTGAGCTGGGCGAAGGCCCGCTGGAGGCGCACACGCCGCGGACCCTGACGGACCTGGGCGACATCGACGCCGAGTGCGCGCTGATCCGCGAGCGCGGGTGGGCGGACGCGATCGAGGAGACCTGGGAGGGGGTGGCCTCGATCGGCGCGCTGATCCAGGACCGCCGGCGCAACCCGGTCGGCGCGGTCTGCATCAGCGGCGCGGTCGAGCGGGTCTGCGAGGACGGCTTCGTCCGCCCGCAGCTGGTCGCCTCGGTGCGCAGCGCGGCGCGGGCGATCTCCCGCGACCTGGGCGCCGGGCGGTTCTGAGCCGCCACCGCGCACCCCTTCGAGACGTCTCCGACGGCCGGGCAGCATGCTGCCCGGCCGTCGGTGTTTTATCCGATTTTGCGGCCGTTTCGCTGCCAACTCCCCTGTTGGCGGTATCTGCCCGGCCGAGGGGAGGGTCACAGGGCGGTCACCGGCCTTGACGTGGGAGTCCATTCCAGGAAAGCTTCCGCCTAGCGGTCGACATTGTCGAACGGTGGCCGCAGAGACCTCCCCCCACGGAGAGTCCTCTGCCCCCGGTCGCCAGCACCACCGCAGGGACCCCTCCCAGGGACGGGCCGCCCGCACCGCCACGGTGCTCCCCCACCGTGGCGATCTCCCCCACCCGCCTGCCACGGGCTCGACCCACTAGGCATCGGCCATACGGACAAAGGAGTCTTTGTGTCCGCCTTCTCGAACGGCGACATCTTCGTCGGCGAAACGCTCGGCACCGCCGCGCTGATACTCCTCGGCGGTGGCGTCTGCGCCGCCGTCACGCTCAAGAAGTCCAAGGCCCAGAACGCCGGCTGGCTGGCGATCACCTTCGGCTGGGGCTTCGCGGTCATGATCGCCGCCTACATGGTCGCCACGAAGTCGGGTGCCCACCTCAACCCGGCCGTCACGCTGGCCCTCGCCGTCAAGAGCGGCGACTGGAGCCAGGTCCCGCTCTACCTCGGCTCCCAGCTGCTCGGCGCGATGATCGGCGCCGTACTGGTCTGGCTCGTCTACCTCGGCCAGTTCCAGGCCAACGAGGAGCCGACGCTCGGCATCTTCTCGACCGGTCCCGAGATCCGGAACCCGATCCAGAACCTGCTCACCGAGATCATCGCCACCATGGTGCTCTGCATGGCCATCCTCACCCAGGGCCTGAACAAGGGTGTCGGCCTGTCCGGCATCGGCGTCCTGATCACCGCCTTCACGGTGGTCGGCATCGGCCTCTCGCTCGGCGGCCCGACCGGCTACGCGATCAACCCGGTCCGCGACCTCGGCCCGCGGATCGTGCACTCGCTGCTGCCCATCCCGAACAAGGGCGGCTCGGACTGGAGCTACGCCTGGGTCCCGGTGGCGGGCCCGCTCATCGGCGGTCTGCTCTCCGGTCTGCTGTACAAGCTCTGCTTCTGAGCCGAACCCCGTGTCGGCGAGGTGCCGCCTCGAAGGTTTGCGCCTCGCCGACACTCGGGGACTGAGAATGCGTCAGCCGCACCGGTCCCACCTCCCACCCCCTGACCTTCCCCCATGGAGCCGAGGACATCATGACCACGGGTAACAGCGAGCTCACCGGCAACTACATCGCCGCGATCGACCAGGGCACCACGTCCAGCCGCTGCATCATCTTCGGCGCCGACGGCCGCATCGTCGCCGTCGACCAGCAGGAGCACAGCCAGATCTTCCCGCAGCCGGGCTGGGTCGAGCACGACGCCGCGGAGATCTGGACCCGCGTGCAGTCCGTGGTCCGCGGCGCGCTGGAGAAGGCCGGCCTGACCAAGGACGACATCCGCGCGATCGGCATCACCAACCAGCGCGAGACCACCGTGCTGTGGGACAAGAACACCGGTGAGCCCGTCCACAACGCGCTGGTCTGGCAGGACACCCGCACCGAGGGCCTCTGCCGCGAGCTGGGCCGCAACGTCGGCCAGGACCGCTTCCGCCGCGAGACCGGCCTCCCGCTGGCCAGCTACTTCGCCGGCCCGAAGATCCGCTGGCTGCTGGACAACGTCGAGGGCCTGCGCGAGCGCGCCGAGGCCGGCGACATCCTGTTCGGCACCATGGACACCTGGGTCATCTGGAACCTCACCGGCGGCGTGAACGGCGGCAAGCACGTCACCGACGTCACCAACGCCAGCCGCACCATGCTGATGAACCTGAACACCCTCGCCTGGGACGCGAAGATCGCCGACTCGATGGGCGTGCCGCTCAACGTGCTGCCGGAGATCCGCTCCTCCGCCGAGGTCTACGGCTACGCCGCGGGCGACCTGGCGGGCGTCCCGGTCGCCTCCGCGCTCGGTGACCAGCAGGCGGCGCTGTTCGGCCAGACCTGCTTCGACAAGGGCGAGGCCAAGTCCACCTACGGCACCGGCACCTTCCTGCTGCTCAACACCGGCGAGACGGTCGTCCACTCCTACAACGGCCTGCTGACCACGGTCGGCTACCAGATCGGCGACCAGAAGCCGGTCTACGCCCTGGAGGGCTCGATCGCGGTCACCGGTTCGCTGGTGCAGTGGCTGCGCGACCAGCTCGGCATCATCTCCACCGCCGCCGAGATCGAGACGCTCGCCAACACCGTAGAGGACAACGGCGGCGCCTACTTCGTGCCGGCCTTCTCCGGCCTGTTCGCCCCGTACTGGCGCTCCGACGCCCGCGGCGTGATCGCCGGCCTGACCCGCTACGTGACCAAGGGCCACCTGGCCCGCGCCGTCCTGGAAGCCACCGCCTGGCAGACCCGCGAGGTCATGGACGCCATGGAGAAGGACTCCGGCGTCCAGCTGACCGCGCTCAAGGTCGACGGCGGCATGACCTCCAACAACCTGCTGATGCAGAACATCGCCGACGTCCTGAACGCCCCGGTCGAGCGCCCGTACGTGGCCGAGACCACCGCGCTCGGCGCGGCCTACGCGGCCGGCCTCGCGGTCGGCTTCTGGCCGGACCTGGACACCCTGCGGGCCAACTGGCACCGCGCCGCCGAGTGGACGCCCCGCATGGACGAGGCCACCCGCGAGCGCGAGTACAAGAAGTGGCTCAAGGCCGTCGAGCGCACCATGGGCTGGGTCGAGGAGGACGAGGAGAGCTGAGACGTCCGCCGGCCGGGGCGCTCGAACACCCCGGCCGGCGTGTTCCCCGGCCTCTTCGGAGGCCGCACCGCACATCGAGAGGAGAAACGGCGCCCGCCCGCACCGAGCGCCGTAAACACACACCATGGCAACCATCCCGACCCTGGGCGCCGAGCGCACCCCCGGCCGCACCGCCTCCCGCGCCGAGACCCGTGAGCTGCTGGGCAAGGCCACCTACGACCTGCTGGTGATCGGGGGCGGCATCCTCGGCACCGCAGTCGCCTGGACCGCCTCCCAGGCGGGCCTCAAGGTCGCCATGGTGGACGCGGGCGACTTCGCGGGCGCCACGTCCAGCGCCTCCTCCAAGCTGGTCCACGGCGGTCTGCGCTACCTGCAGACCGGCGCGGTCAAGCTCGTCGCGGAGAACCACAAGGAGCGCCGCGCGCTGGCCACCGACGTGGCCCCGCACCTGGTCAACCCGTTGACCTTCTTCGTCCCGGTCTACAAGGGCGGCCCGCACAGCGCCCCCAAGCTCGGCGCCGGCGTCTTCCTCTACTCCGCGCTCTCCGCCTTCCGCGACGGCATGGGCCGGGTCTCCACCGCCGCGCACGCCGCCCAGCAGGTGCCCGCGCTGCGCACCGAGGGCCTGCGCTCGGTCGCGGTCTACGGCGACCACCAGATGAACGACTCGCGGATGGCCGTCATGACGGTGCGCGCCGCCGTCGACGCGGGCGCCGTGGTGCTCAACCACGCCGAGGTCACCGGCCTGCGCTTCACCGGCACCCGGGTGACCGGCGCCGAGCTGAAGGACCGGCTGGACGGCAGCGAGTTCGGCGTCAACGCCCGGCTCGTGCTCAACGCGACCGGCCCGTGGGTCGACCACCTGCGCGCGATGGAGGACGCCGGCGCGGCGCCCAGCATCCGGCTCTCCAAGGGTGCGCACGTGGTCGTCAAGCGCCGTACCCCGTGGCGTGCCGCGCTGACCATCCCGATCGACAAGTACCGCGTCTCCTTCGCCATCCCGTGGGAGGACCACGTCCTGCTCGGGACCACGGACGAGGAGTACACCGGCGACCCGAAGGACGTCCGGGCCACCGACGCCGACATCGACCAGATCATGGACGAGGCCGGTCACGCGATCAAGGACGAGCATCTCGACCGCGACCTGATCACCTACTCCTTCGCCGGCCTGCGGGTGCTGCCCGGCGGCCCCGGCGACACCGCCGCCGCCAAGCGCGAGACCGTGGTGACCGAGGGCCGCGGCGGGATGCTCTCGGTGGCCGGCGGCAAGTGGACGACCTACCGGCACATCGGCCGCACCGTGCTGGAGAAGCTCTCCCACGTGCGCGGCACCGGGCTCTCCGAGGACATGTCGCCGATCCCGGCCACCGTCCCGCTGCCCGGCATCGGCGCGCCGAACGCAGTCGCGCACCGACTGCTGATCGACCGCGAGCCCGGCTCGCGGATGGAGCCGCTGGTGGCCAAGCACCTGGCCAGCCACTACGGCACGCTCTCCTTCGAGATCGCCCGCATGATCGCCGACGACCCGTCGCTCGGCGAGCCGATCCACCCGGACGGCCCGGACGTCTGGGCGCAGGTGGCCTTCGCCGCCGACAGCGAGTGGGCCTACACCGCCGACGACGTGTTGCGCCGCCGCACCACGATGACGGTGCGCGGGTTCGACACGCCGGAGATCGAGCAGCGGGTCAGCGAGTTCCTGGCCAAGCGCAACCAGAGCTGACGCGGCCGCCGGTGCGGGCACCGGCTCTGTCGTCGCGTTCGCGTCCTGAAGGGCGGTCACCCCGGGTCGGGGTGACCGCCCTTCGCGCGTGCCCTAGGCTCGTCGGTGACCTTGATCCCGCTCCGCAGGAGGCTTCCGACGTGTCCAGGCCACCACTTCCGCACGACTTCCAGCGCCCGGTCCCCTCGTTCACGGTCACCAGCACCGGACTGACGGACGGCGAGGCGCTCCCGCAGGCCCAGGTGCTGGCAGGCGATGACGTCTCCCCGCAGCTGAGCTGGACGGGCTTCCCGGCGGAGACCAAGAGCTTCGCCGTCACCTGCTTCGACCCGGACGCGCCGACGGGCAGCGGCTGGTGGCACTGGGTGCTGTTCGACATCCCGGCCGACGTGACGGAGCTGGCGAGCGGCGTCGGCAGCGGCGACTTCCCCGGCCTGCCGGACGGTGCGATCCACGCGCGCAACGACTTCGGCACCAAGAACTTCGGCGGCGCCGCCCCGCCGCCCGGCCACGGACCGCACCGCTACGTCTTCACCGTGCACGCGGTGGGCGTGGAGAAGCTCGGCCTGGACGCGGATACCTCGCCGGCGGCGGTCGGCGGGACGCTGGGGTTCCTCGCGGTGGGACGCGCGAGCATCGTGGGGACGTACGAGAACGCGGACGAGAGCGCGGGCGCGTAGGGCGGCAGCGGCGAAGAGGGGCAGCGAACTGAGCGGCGGGGGCAGGGACTTCGGTCCCTGCCCCCGCCGCTCAGTTCGCTTCGGACGTCTCGCGCGTCTCGCGCGTCTAGTCAGACAATCAGGCTCAGCGGGAGGATCAGCGCGATGGCGACGACCGAGATCACCGTCTCCATCGCCGACCAGGACTTGAGCGTCTGGCCCACGCTCATCCCGAAGTACTCCTTCACCAGCCAGAATCCGGCGTCGTTGACGTGCGAGAAGAAGAGCGACCCGGCGCCGACGGCCAGCACCAGCAGTGCGGTGTGTGAGGTGGACATCCCGGCCGCGAGCGGGGAGACGATGCCGGCCGCGGTGATGGTGGCGACCGTGGCGGAGCCGGTGGCCAGCCGGATCAGGACGGCGATGAACCAGCCGAGGAGGAGGGCCGAGATGTGCAGGCGGCCGGCCCAGTGGCTGACGGCGTCACCGACGCCGACGTCGATCAGGGTCTGCTTGAAGCCGCCGCCCGCGCCGACGATGAACACGATGCCCGCGATCGGGGCGAGCGACTTCTCGACGGTGCTGGAGATCCGCGCCTTGGTGAAGCCGGCGGCCCGACCGAGCGTCAGCATGCCGAGCAGGACGGCGGCGAGCAGGGCGATCAGCGGCGAGCCGACGAAGTCGAGGATGCGTTGGGCGCGGGCGTGCGGGTCGTCCAGCAGGACGTCGGCCAGTGCCTTGCCGAGCATCAGCGCGACCGGCAGCAGGATCGTCGAGAGCACTGCTCCGAAAGAAGGGCGGTGCTCTCGAAGCTGACTGCTGCTCTCGGACTTCTCGGACTGATCCTGGGACCCGGCAGGGGCTGCCGCCGCCTCGGGGAGGGTGAGCGGGCCGACCCAGCGTTCGGCGACCCGGCCGAAGAGCGGACCGGCGATGACCAGCGTCGGGACCGCTATCAGCAGGCCCAGGGCCAGCGTGACGCCGAGGTTCGCCTTGAGCGCGTCCACGGCCACCAGCGGTCCCGGGTGCGGCGGCACCAGTCCGTGCAGGACCGAGAGGCCGGCCAGGGCGGGGATGCCGACCCGGATCACCGGGAGGTTCCCGCGCCGGGCGACCAGCAGCACGATCGGGATCAGCAGGACGACGCCGACCTCGAAGAAGAGCGGGAGCCCCAGCAGCGCCGCGATCAGGGCCATCGCCCAGGGCAGCGTGCGCGGACCGGACCGGGCCAGCACGGTGTCCGCGATGATGTCGGCGCCGCCGGAGTCGGCCAGCAGCTTGCCGAGCATCGCGCCCAGTCCGATCAGCAGCCCGACGCTGGTGACGGTGGCTCCGAACCCGGTGGCGAAACTCGCGGTGAGCTTCTCCAGCGGCGCGCCGGCGACCGCCGCGAGCAGCACCGAGCCCAGCGTCAGGGCGAGGAAGGGGTGCAGCTTCACCCGGCTGATCAGCAGCACGATCGCGCCGATGGCCAGCAGGACGGCGAGGAGCAGCCGCCCGTCACCGACGGGGTGCGCGAGCGCCGCCGGGCCGGCCGCGAGCAGGGCGGGCGCGGCGGGGACGAGAGGTGACACGAGGGGCGGCACGAGGGCCGGGACGAGGGCGAGGGTCACGCGAGGTCTCCATTGACGGGCCGCAGCAGGGCGACGGCCTTCTCGACGAGTTCGTGGGGTGCGGGTCCGACGTCCAGCACGGCGCCGCGCTCGTCCGGCTGGAGGGGTTCGAGCAGCGCGTACTGGGAGTCGAGCAGCGAGGCGGGCATGAAGTGTCCGGTGCGGGCCGCGAGCCGGTGCTCGACGAGGCCGTGGCCCCCGTCCAGGTGCAGGAAGTACGCGTCCGGGCAGGCCGCGCGCAGCGTGTCGCGGTAGCGGCGCTTGAGCGCGGAGCAGGTGACCACGCCGCCGGTGCCGGCCCGTCCGCGCTCCCCCAGCCAGCCGCCGAGGGCGGCCAGCCACGGGGCGCGATCGCGGTCGTCCAGCGGGATGCCGGCCGACATCTTGGCGATGTTGGCGGCCGGGTGGAAGTCGTCGGCCTCCGCGTAGGGCAGGCCGAGGCGGTCGGCCAGCAGCTCGGCGAGGGTGGTCTTGCCGACACCCGAGACGCCCATCACCACGATCAGCGGCTTGGCGGGCGGATGGGCGAGGTGCCCGGTGGGCTGGTTCTCGGCGTTGAGAGCCATGGGGGTCTGCTCCTGACACTTCGTGCTGCGATGACGCCACTATCAACCCAAAGGTATGACCTATTCAAGCCAGCGACATCAAATCGTCATACTTACAGCCGCGAGCCCGGGCCTCTAGTGCGGCACTAGGCTGAGCGGATGGATATCCAGGGCCTGCCCGGCCGCCTGCTCGCCGAGCTCGGACCCGCCATCGCCTCCGGCGAGCTCCCCGAGGGGGCCGTGCTGCGGATCGAGGAACTGGAGGCCCGTTTCGGCGTCTCCCGGACGGTCGTCCGCGACGCGGTGCGGGTCCTCGAATCGATGCGGCTGGTGGAGTCCAGACGCCGGGTCGGGATCACCGTCCAGCCCAAGTCCGGCTGGGACGTCTTCGACCCGCTGGTGATCCGCTGGCGGCTGGCCGGCTCGGACCGTGCCGCGCAGCTGCGCTCACTCGGTTCGCTGCGGGCCGCCGTCGAGCCGGCCGCCGCCGCTCTGGCGGCCCGGCACGCCTCGCCCGACCACTGCCGGGAACTCAGCGCACTGGCGGTCGAGTTGACGGTCACTGCGCGGGCGGCCGACCTCACCGCCTTCCTCCGGCATGACATCGCCTTCCATGCGACGGTGCTGCGGGCGTCCGGCAACGAGATGTTCGCGCACCTCGGGGAGACCGTCGGCGCGGTGCTGACCGGTCGCACCGAGCACGATCTGATGCCACATCAACCCGAGCCGTACGCCGTCCAGTTGCACCGTGAGGTCGCGGAGGCCATCTGCGCGGCCGATCCCGGCCACGCCGAACGGGCGATGCGGACGATCGTGCTGGGCGCACTGGAGGAACTCGACGCGACCCTGGGGCATCCGGCCGATCACGGTGCGCCGAAGCGGTCCGGTTTGGCCTAGCCGTCCGGTTTGGTCTAGCCGGGCGTGGGCAGACCCTGGGCGGGGTGCGGTGGACACACCCCGCCGGACCTGGGGGTCGCCGATGCCCGCTGCACGCCGCCGGATGCCGGACGAGGTGCGCGAGGCCGCTGTGCGAGCGGTGATCTTCCTTGCCCTGACCGTGGTCAGTCTGATCTTCACCGCGCTGGCGTCACTGGCCCACAGCTGGGTCCTGACCCCGGCGCTGATCGTGACCGGGGTCGGCGTGTTCGCGATCGCCTACTGCATGCTGGACATCATGATCTCCCGCCAGATCGCCTCCCAGCGCCAGCGCGGCCCCGGCCACGACTCCCCGATAGCCCAGAGCCGGGACCGCCGCCCCGCGCAGCGCGACCTGCACGCCGACCGGAGCTGGGGCTAGGAGCCGGGCACCGCCAAAGGCCCTCCCTCGTACCCTGGTTGACCCGCAGACGGCCTCAGGGTAGAAGTAGCCCATTCGCGCGCGTCGGCCCGGCTTCGGGCACGGCGCTTCGCGAGGAATCGGGGGGGTTCCATGAGGTATGAGGCGCAGCCGGCGGCTGTCATCGCCGGGCGCTACCGGCTGGTCAGGGTACTGGGCGCGGGCGGATCCGGGCGGGTGTGGCTGGCGCACGATCTCCTGCTCGGCGACGTACCCGTTGCACTGAAGGAGATCCGCCTCCCGCTCTCCCCCGCCGAGGACGAATACGCCCGCCAGCTCGAACGGGCCCAGCGGGAGGCCCGCAACGCCCAGCAGTTGCGCGAGCACCCGAATATCGTGACCGTCTACGACTTCCTGGTCGAGGACGAAGTCCCGTGGATCGTCATGCAGTTCATCGCCGGTCACTCGCTCCATGAGGCGCTGGCCGACGGCCCGCTGCCCGTTGCCACCGTCAAGCGGGTCGCCGCCGCACTGCTGGACGCGCTCGAAGCCGCCCACGCCAAGCAGATCGTGCACCGGGACATCAAGCCCGCCAACGTCCTGCTCGCCGACGACGGAACCGTCCTGCTCACCGACTTCGGCATCGCGCACCATCTTCCCGACAGCGGCTTGACCATGACCGGCATGATCATCGGCTCGGCCGAGTATTTGGCACCCGAGCGCGCCCGGGGCGAGGACGGCGGCACCGCGGGCGACCTGTTCTCGCTCGGGGTGACGCTCTATCACGCTGTCGAGGGAACATCACCGTTCCGCCGCGACAGCGCCCTGGGTTCGCTGCACGCGGTGCTCAGCGACGAGGCTCCCGCACCACGCCGCGCCGAGTGGCTGGAGCCACTGATCATCCGGCTGCTGGCGAAGAACCCCGACAAACGTCCGAGCATCCGCAAGGCGCGTGCACTGCTCAACGAACCGACGACCGTAGTCCTGCCGCCCGCCTCCCCCACCGCGGTCCTGCCCACCAGTGCCCCGGCCGCCGACAAACCCCGGAAACCCAAAGCTGCTGGACCAAAACCTCAGGGGCCGAAACCTTCGGTGGCGCCGGCCGCACCCCCTGCCCGCGCCAGTGCCTGGCCCGGCCGACTCCTCGGCCTCGCCGTCGTCGTCGCCATCGCCGCGTGGCTGTACCACGGCAACCAGGGCTTCGCCGTCTTCATGACCGACCAGCTGGGCCTCTCCGGCGACGCCTCCTCCGCGCGGCACGGCGACTGCCTCCACCGCGACCCCGCGCACGGGTGGGTCGAGGTGCCCTGCTTCTCGGCGGCCGCCGAGCGGACCGTACTCGACGCGCTCCCCGCGTCGGGGACGGCTGCCGCCTGCACCACCGCCGCCGGCTGGGACAGCTCCCACGACACCGCGATCCGGCCCGGCGCCGACGGCCATGGTGTCCAACTCTGCACAGCACCCACGGGCCAGGCCGCCGCGGTCGCGGACCACACGCCGACCGCGGTCCCCAGCCGCTACGTGCCACCGACGTTCGCCCCCCGACCTACGCCCCGCCGACGTACGTCCCCCCGACCTACGCCCCGCCCACGTACGCGCCTCCCACCTACACCCCGCCGACGTACGACCCGCCGACGTACTCGCCCCCTCCCACGAGCCCGTCCTTCGACCCCGGCTCGCTCGACAGCGCGCAGACCGACCAGACCCCACTGACCGCCGACGCGCTGCTGCCCACCTCGTTCACCGACTCCAAGGGCGTGCGCTACACCAGCACGAGCGGCTCGCTGCAGAGTTGCCTGGCCGGCCACGAGAGCCAGGACGTCCAGACCGTGCTGCGCAACGGTGGCTGCGTCAACCAGATCGTCGGGACCTACAGCGACTCCAGCGCGAACATCATGGTGATCGTCTTCGTCGAGCCGATGACGAATTCCCAGACCGCCACGGCAGGTTACAACTCCCTCTCCAGCGCGTACGACAACGACTGGGGCTTGTGGTGCCCGAAGACCGGGACCGGCGCCCAGATCTGCGACAACGGCGAAGACACCAGCCGTGCCACGCAGTTCGGCTACACCAACCGAACTCACCGCTACCTGATTCACACGCTGGCGATCTACGCCAACCTGGGCACGGACAAGAGCGACACCCCGTGGACGGACTCGGCAGCCAGCGCCGCAGTCGAGGCGGCCGGCCCGCAGAACTACGCGGGCAACCGGTGACCGCAGCGACCCGAGCCGACCGGGTTCGCTGCGGGCGTCCGCCCAAGTCACCGTGCTGCGTGCCGGATTGTCCGCGAGTACCACCCACCGGCGGCACGCGTCCGGTATAATTCATAGGACGCGTCGGCCTCCTGTTGTCTGAGTCCGACGCTTTTTTCATGCCTACGAAACCTGCGCGGGAACGCGCTCGCGGAGCCCTCTTCCACACCAGGATCGCGGATCCGCGCGGCGACGAGCTGTTGCCGCTGTCGATGCTCCGGGAGCGCTATCCCGACCTCCACGCACGCCACAGCGCCAAGTACGCCGGCCGCGAGCACCGGTTGCGCGAGCGCGTGATCCCCCTCGACTGCGCGTGGTCCGACGTCGTCTTCCTCGCGCCCCTCGACTCCACCATGCTGTTCGACGCGGCGCGGAGCAGCGGCCGACGGGTCTGGGACGGCCCGGTCTGGACGCTGGACGCGGCACGGCTCGACCCGGAGCGCTGCTGCGTTCGACTGATGCGCGTCAGCCCGGGAGCCCGCAGCGCCGACCCCGGTACCGAGGACGACTACCTGCCGCTGACGACCGCCACCCTGCGGGCGGTCTCGGAGGTGACCGACCGCGCCCTCGCACGGCTGCGCAACCTCGGCCCGGACGAACCGCTCCTCCCGTGGGGGGACGTGCCGCACGTCCTGCACCGCGGACCGATCCCGCTCGACCTCTTCCGCGAGCTGCCACGGCGTCGGAGCCGCCCCTGAAGCCGTCCCCGGCAACCCGGCACGCCCCGCTGGTCGGTGCCGGCCGGTGCGGGTCAGCCGCGGGCGCCGACGGCCCAGCCGTACTGGGCGGGCCAGTGGCGGGCGGTGTCGAGGGTGCGGGCGGCCTGGTGGGCCCAGTAAGGGTTGCGGAGGAGTTCGCGGCCGAGCAGCACGGCATCGGCGGCGCCGGTCGCGATGATCTCCTCGGCCTGGGCGGGGTCGGTGATCAGACCGACGGCGGCGGTGGGCAGGCCGGTCGACTCGCGGACGGCGGTGGCGAAGGGGACCTGGAAGCCCGGGGCCGCCGGGATCTTCGCGGTCGCGACCAGGCCGCCGGTGGAGACGTCCAGCAGGTCGACGCCCGCGGCCTGGAGCTCCTTGGCCAGCCGGACGGTGTCCTCGCCCGTCCAGCCGTCCCGCTCGTCCTCGGCGTCCTCGGCGAGCCAGTCGGTGGCCGAGGTACGGAAGAATACCGGCAACTCCTGCGGCCAGACGGCGCGGACCGCCTCGACCACCTCCAGGGCGAACCGGATCCGGTTCTCGAACGAACCGCCGTAGGCGTCGGTGCGGCGGTTGGAGACCGGGGAGAGGAAGGAGTGCACCAGGTAGCCGTGGGCACCGTGCACCTCGGCGACCTGGAAGCCGGCCGCCAGCGCGCGGCGGGCGGCGTCGGCGAAGGCCTGGACGACGTCGGCGATCTCCTCGACCGTCAGCTCGTGCGGCTCCGGGTGGCCGTCGAAGGGCTCGGTGCTCGGGCCGACCGCCTGCCAGCCGCCGTCCGCGACGGTGCGCGGGGTCCCACCGAGCGCCGGGGGAAGGGTGGACGCCTTGCGGCCGGCGTGGGCCAGCTGGATCCCGGCGACCGCGCCGTAGCTCCGGATCGCGGCGGTGACCCGGGCCAGCGCGTCCTGCTGGCGCTCGTTCCACAGGCCGAGGTCGTGGGCGCTGATCCGGCCCTCGGGCTGGACGGCGGTGGCCTCGACCATCACCAGTCCGGTGCCGCCGGCGGCCCGCGAGGCGAGGTGGGTGAGGTGGAAGTCGGTGGCGACGCCGGTCTCCGGGCCTTCGGCGGCGGCCGAGTACATGCACATCGGGGCCATCCACACCCGGTTGGGAATGGTCAGCTCACGCAGGGTGACGGGCTCGAACAGGGCGCTCACGAGGGCTCCTCAAGGGCACGGCCGGCGGGAACCGGCACGACCGGAAAGTACGAGATTTACCGTACTACGAGAATTGCCGTACTACGAACGCCGCCGTACCAGCTGCCGTACGATGGGGGCGTGACCGAAGCAGCGACCGAAGCCTCCGCCCCCCTTGCCGAGCCCGCACCGGCGGACATCCGGCTGGCGACCGTGCTGCACGCACTGGCGGACCCGATCCGCCTGCGGATCGTTCGCGAACTCGCCGACGGGCACTGCGAGATGTCCTGCATCGCGTTCGGCCTGCCGGTCAGCAAGTCGACCAGCACGCACCACTTCCGGGTGCTTCGCGACGCCGGCGTGATTCGCCAACACCGGCGCGGGACAGCCCGGATGAGCATGCTGCGACGCACCGACCTGAACGCGCTGTTCCCCGCCCTGCTGGACAGCGTGCTGCTCGGCGCGACGGCCGAGGAGGCCCGCACGCCGGGAGAGCCGGGGGAACTGCCCGACGCGTCCGCGCAATTGGCCGCAGCACGCACGGTCGACGAAGTTACGGTCGACGCGCCCACGATGGGGTGACGGCTTAGGCGTGGTGACCGCGCCGGTGCTACTCCTGGGCCCATGATTTCCCTGCGCATCCGCGCGGCCGTGGCCGCCGCCGTCCTCGCCGTGCTCGCCTCCCCCTCACCCGCCCAGGCCCGACCGGTGGGCCGCCCCTGGGAGCTGTCGCTGGCCGTCCAGGACGACCGCACCGGCACCACGACCCGGGCGGAGCTGGTCTGTCACCCGACGGGCGAGGGCCACCCGCAGGCCCAGGCGGCCTGCGACGCGGTGGACGCCGCCGGCGGCGACCTGAACCGGCTGACCGGCATGCCCCGGACGCTCTGCTACCACCTGTCCCAGCCGGTCACCGCCAGCGCCACCGGCAGCTGGGCGGGGCGGCTCGTCCAGTGGCAGCAGACCTTCGGGAACAGCTGCGAGCTGCGCACGAAAACCGCTCCCGTCTTCGGTTTCTAGCCCGTGCGTGGTGCATGGAGCTGCCGATACACCCGTTCGGTGTTAGGTGGGTCACACCTCGAAAATTCGATCTGACGGACCGTCAATGTTACTGACGGTCCGTCAGAGTCCTTTCGATGCACCGGTCGTGCAATCTGATGGTCAGTCAGTTTTGGTCCGGAAAGCCCCAGTTGGCGGCATGATCGGCCTCGCCGCAACCGTCGACCCGACGTAGTATCGATTGGGTTGTTGTGCTCAGGACCGGAGCAGAGCGCCGGAGCATGCGGATACCGCAGATCACCGAGGCGTCCACGCCGGTCGTGGTGGGGGACCGAGGGACGAGGACCGTATGGCTGTCATGACCCAGATCGCTACACCGGGTGACCGGGACGAACCGAGCGGCGCACCCGGTGTGCCCGCCCTGTTCGGCGGGCGCCCGGCGCCCACTCCGCGCACCCTGGTGGACGTCCTGGACGCCACCGTGCGTGACCACCCGAACGAGCCCGCCCTCGACGACGGGACCACCGTCCTCAGCTATCGGGCGCTGGCCGCCGAGGTGGACGCGCTGCGCCGCAAGCTCGCCGCCGCCGGCATCGGGCTGGGCGACCGGGTCGGCATCCGCGTCCCGTCCGGCACCAACGACCTCTACGTCTCGATCCTCGCGGTGCTCGCCGTCGGTGCGGCCTACGTGCCCGTGGACGCCGAGGACCCGGACGAGCGCGCCGAGCTGGTCTTCGGCGAGGCCGAGGTGAGCGCCGTACTGGGCGCCGGGCGCGCGATCGCCACCGCCCGGGTCTCCGGCGCGCAGGCCGGCCGCCCCGGGCCGGAGCAGGACGCCTGGATCATCTTCACCTCCGGCTCGACCGGCAAGCCCAAGGGCGTCGCCGTCAGCCACCGCAACGCCGCCGCGTTCGTGGACGCCGAGGCCGCGATGTTCCTCCAGGAGGAGCCGATCGGCCCGGGCGACCGGGTGATGGCCGGGCTCTCGGTCGCCTTCGACGCCTCCTGCGAGGAGATGTGGCTGGCCTGGCGCTACGGCGCCTGCCTGGTGCCCGTCCCCCGCTCGCAGGTGCGCAGCGGCGCCGACCTCGGCCCGTGGCTGGCTGAGCAGGAGATCACCGTGGTCTCCACCGTCCCCACTCTCGCCGCGCTCTGGCCCGCCGAGACGCTCGGCGACGTCCGGCTGCTGATCTTCGGCGGCGAGGCCTGCCCGCCCGAGCTGGTCGAGCGGCTGGTCACCGAGGGCCGCGAGGTCTGGAACACCTACGGCCCGACCGAGGCGACCGTGGTCGCCTGCGGCGCGCTGCTCACCGGTGAGGGCCCGGTACGGATCGGCCTGCCGCTGGACGGCTGGGAGCTGGCCGTCGTCGACGAGGCCGGACGGCCGGTGGCGATGGGCGACAGCGGCCAGCTGGTGATCGGCGGCGTCGGGCTGGCCCGCTACCTGGACCCGGCCAAGGACGCCGAGAAGTACGCCCCGCTGGACTCGCTCGGCTGGGAGCGCGCCTACCGCAGCGGCGACCTGGTCCGGGCCGAGCCCGAGGGCCTGGTCTTCCTGGGACGCGGCGACGAGCAGATCAAGCTCGGCGGCCGGCGGATCGAACTGGGCGAGGTCGACGCGGCGCTCCAGGCGCTGCCCGGCGTCGCCGGTGCCGCCGCCGCCGTGCGCACCGCCCGTGGCGGCAACCAGCTACTGGTCGGCTACCTGGTCACCCAGGACGGCTGGGACCAGACGGCCGCCGTCGAGCGGCTGCGCGCCGAGCTGCCCGCCGCCCTGGTGCCGCTGCTCGCACCCGTCGAGGAGCTGCCCACCCGGACCTCCGGCAAGGTCGACCGCGACGCGCTGCCGTGGCCGCTGCCCGGCCTGCAGACCAGCGGCCCGGCCGAACAGCTCTACGGCACCGAGGCCTGGCTCGCCGAGCAGTGGAGCGAGATCCTGGGCGTGCCGGTCACCAGTGCCGACGCGGACTTCTTCGCGATCGGAGGCGGCAGCCTGGCCGCCGCCCGGCTGACCACGCTGCTGCGCACCCGCTACCCGGCCGCCGCCGTGCTGGACATCTACAACCAGCCCGTCCTGCGCAAGCTGGCCAAGCTGCTGACCCGCTCCGACCAGGGCGACGGCTCGTCCCGGACGATCGCGCGCACCCCGGCCCGGGCCAAGGTGACGCAGCTGCTCCTGCTGCTGCCGCTGTTCACCCTGGTCGGACTGCGCTGGACGGTCGGGCTGCTGGCACTGGGCAACGCGCTGGCCTGGTTCGGCTCCTACCCGTGGGCGCCGACCGCCTCCTGGTGGGTGGTGGGCGCCGGCGCGGTGCTGCTGTTCACCGCGCCCGGACGCCTGGCGATCGGCGCGGGCGGCGCGCGGCTGCTGCTGCGCGGGCTGCGGCCCGGCAGCTACCCGCGCGGCGGGAGCGTGCACCTGCGACTCTGGGCCGCCGAGCGACTGGCCGAGGCCAGTGGCGCGACCTCGCTCTCCGGCTCCTGGCTGATCCGCTACGGGCGGGCGCTGGGCGCCAAGATCGGCCCGGAGGTCGATCTGCACGCGCTGCCGCCGGTGACCGGGCTGCTCAAGCTGGGCCGGGGCTGCGCGGTGGAGGCCGAGGTGGACCTCTCCGGCTACTGGCTGGACGGCGACCGGCTGGAGGTCGGCACGGTCAAGGTCGGTCCCGGCGCCGTGGTCGGCACCCGCAGCACGCTCTTCCCGGGGGCCCGGGTGGGCAAGGGCGCCGAGATCGCTCCCGGCTCGGGCGTGACCGGTCTCGTGCCGACCGGCCAGCGTTGGTCGGGTGCGCCCGCCAAGAAGCTCGGCAAGGCCGAGCGCGGCTGGCCCAAGCGCCGCCCGGCCCGTCCGGCGCGCTGGGGAGCGGTGTACGGCGCGACGGGCCTGGCCCTCGCGCTGCTGCCGGTGCTCTCCGCGCTGCCCGCCCTGCTGGTGGCCGGCTGCTTCGTGCAGCCCGGCGACGACCTGGGCACGGCGCTGCGCGGAGCACTGCTCTCGGTTGCGCCCGCTGCTCTCGCTTTCGGTCTCACGTACGCGCTGCTCGTGCTGGCGGCCGTCCGGCTGCTCAGCCTGGGCCTGCGCACCGGCTACCACCCGCTCTACGGCCGGATCGGCTGGCAGGCCTGGACGGTCAGCCAGCTGATGGACCTCTCCCGCGAGGTGCTCTTCCCGCTCTACGCCGGACTGATCACGCCGGTCTGGCTGCGCCTGCTCGGCATGAAGATCGGCGCCGGCGCCGAGGTCTCCACCGTCCTCGCGCTGCCCAGCCTGACCACGGTCGGCGAGGGCGCGTTCCTCGCCGACGACACCCTGATCGCGCCCTACGAGCTGGGCGGCGGCTGGCTGCGGATCGACCGGGCCGAGATCGGCCGCCGGGCCTTCCTGGGCAACTCCGGGATGACCGCGCCCGGCCGCTCGGTCCCCGACCGGGGCCTGGTCGGCGTGCTCTCCGCCACGCCGAAGAAGGCCAAGAAGGGCAGCTCCTACCTCGGCATGCCCCCGATGAAGCTGCCGCGCGCCGCCGCCACCGGCGACCAGAGCCTGACCTACGACCCGCCGGCCCGGCTGCTCTGGGCACGCGGACTGGTCGAGGTCTGCCGGCTGCTGCCGGTGTTCTGCTCGGCCGCGCTCGCCGTGCTGACCGTCGGCGCGCTCTGCGCGCTGGCCTCGGCCGTCTCGGTTCCGCTCGCCGCGCTGCTGTCGGGCCTCGTCCTGCTGGTCGCCGGCCTGGCCGCCTGCCTGGTCTCGGCCGCCGCCAAGTGGCTGCTGGTCGGCCGGTTCCGGGCCGTCGAGCACCCGCTGTGGAGCGGTTTCGTCTGGCGCAACGAGCTGGCCGACACCTTCGTCGAGGTGCTGGCGGTGCCGTGGCTGGTCGGCGCGGTGCCGGGCACCCCGCTGCTCAACGTCTGGCTGCGCGCGTTGGGCGCGCGGATCGGGCGCGGCGTGTGGTGCGAGAGCTACTGGCTCCCCGAGGCCGACCTGGTGACCCTGGAGGAGGGCGTCACCATCAACCGGGGCTGCGTTCTGCAGACCCACCTCTTCCACGACCGGATCATGCGCATGGATACTGTGATCCTCCGCGAGGGCGCAACCCTGGGCCCGGGCGGAATCGTGCTGCCCGGCAGCACCGTCGGGGCCCGCAGCACGCTCGGGCCGGCCTCGCTGGTGATGCGCGCGGAGTCCGTCCCGGCCGACACCCGGTGGCTGGGCAACCCGATCGAAGCCTGGCAGGCGTAGCCAGATGATCGGTACGGCACTCGGTACGGAGCCCGTGGAACCCACGGAACCCCGGACGACACTCGGTGCGGCACAGGAAGCGGACACAGCGTTGAGCTCCAAGCAGGTCGACCCCTACTTCCCGGCCAGCGGGGACCCGCGCTACCGCGTGCACCGCTACGAACTGACCCTCGACTACCGCCCGGGGCCCAACCGGCTCGGCGGCACCGCCCGGATCAGCGCGCTGGCGGGCACCGAGCCGCTGCGGGAGTTCGCGCTCGACCTGGCCGACTTCCGGATCGGCCGGGTCCTGGTGGACGGCAAGGCCGCCCACTACACGCACCGCGCCGGAAAGCTGCGGATACGACCGGCCCGCGCGGTCGCGGCGGAGGCGGCGTTCACCGTCGAGGTGCACTACAGCGGCAACCCGAAGCCGGTGCGCAGCCAGTGGGGCGGCCTCGGCTGGGAGGAGCTGACGGACGGCGCCCTGGTGGCCAGCCAGCCGGTCGGCGCGCCGTCCTGGTACCCGTGCAACGACCGCCCGGCCGACAAGGCCTCGTACCAGCTCGCGATCACCACGCCCTCGCCGTACACGGTGGTGACCGGCGGGCGGCTGCTCACCCGGACCACCAAGGCCAGCAGCACCACCTGGGTCTACGAGCAGTCCGCGCCCACCTCCAGTTATCTGGTGGGGGTGGCGATCGGGGCCTATGAGAAGGTCCTGCTGGTCGACGCCGAACCCGGCGCGATCCCGCAGACCGGCTACGTCCCGGCCGGGCTGGTCCCGGACTTCGCCACCGACTTCGGCCGCCAGCCGCAGATGATGCGCCTCTTCGAGGAGCTGTTCGGCCCGTACCCGTTCACCGGCTACGCCGTGGTGGTCGCCGACGAGGAGCTCGACGTCCCCGTCGAGGCGCAGGCGATGGCGGCCTTCGGCACCAACCACCTGGACGGCGCGCGCGGCTCCGAGCGCCTGGTCGCCCACGAGCTGGCCCACCAGTGGTTCGGCAACAGCGTCACGGTGGCCGACTGGCGGCACATCTGGCTCAACGAGGGCCTGGCGAAGTACGCGGAGTGGCTCTGGGCCGAGCGCTCGGGCGGACGCAGCGCCCAGGCCCACGCGGCCGACGCGCACCGGCTGCTGGCCGGCCTCCCGCAGGACCTGAAGCTGGCCGACCCCGGCCGCAAGCTGATGTTCGACGACCGCCTGTACGAGCGCGGCGGCCTCACCGTGCACGCCCTGCGCACAGCCCTCGGCGACGACGCCTTCCACCGGATGCTGCGCGACTGGGCGACCGGCCGCCGGGGCGGCGTGGTCACCACCGCCGACTTCACGGCCCACGCCCAGCGCTACGCGGCGCACTCGCTGGCCGACCTCTTCGACGCCTGGCTGCACCGCCCGGAGCTCCCGCCACTGCCGGGCGTGGGCGCGGCGGGAACGGTGGGGCCGACGGGAGCGGCGGGGACCGCGGCAGCTGCGGTCCGGAGCCGGATATCGCGCCTCAACTTCGGGAGCAGCAGGGCGGAGTGAGAGCCCGCCGAGCACGCCGGGCACGGCGGGCGATGTGAAGGCCGAGTTCCTTTGACTGGGCCGCGATCGTGCATGGTGCGCCGGGGGATGTTGGCTTGATGCCGGCCACAGGGGCAGATCCAAGCCACTCCCCGGAGTGGGTCAGGGCTCGGGGTGGTAGGGCGGGGTGAGGCCCCAGCCCCATTGGGGCATCGGGGTTTGCAGGACGCGGGGGGCGTCGGGGGCGGAGAACATCGTGGCCATCCGGGTGCCCCATTCCAGGTAGCCGGTGAAGGCGGCGCGGAACTCGGGGTCGTCGGGGAGGCCCACCTCGTCGGCGGTGTCCTGGAGGAGGGCGACCCAGCGGCGGCGCTGGCGTTCGGTGATGGCGCGGCCGAAGTGGCGGGAGACCATGTGCGGGTGGCCGCCGCGCTCGGCGGAGTAGGCGGGCGGGCCGCCGAAGACCTCGCCGAGGAAGAGGGCGACGTGCTGCGGGTGTTCGCCGTCCATGCCGGCGAACACCGGCGCGAGGATCTCGTCGTCGGCGACGTGGGCGTAGAAGGCGCGGGTGAGCCGTTCCAGGGCCGCCGCGCCGCCGAGGTAGTCGTAGAGGCTCGGCGGCTCGCTCTGCGGTCCGCGGCCGCTCACGCCGGTGTCGGCGTAGTGCCGCATCTCCTGGATCGCCTCGACGTAGGGCTTGATCGCGGCGAAGAACGCGGCGAACTCCGGTGAGCGCCGAAAGCCCTCCAGATGGCCCTGGACCGAGGTCCAGCGGATCCGCAGGATGTAGGCGCCCGGTTCGTCGACGCTCTCGGTGAGTTCGTAGTCCACGCAGTACGGCGAGGACGCCAGCGGCACGGCGGCCTGGCGGTAGGCCGCCGTGAAGGCGTCGCGGTCGCTCTCGGGGATCAGGTAGCGGATGTACTCCACGGTGCTCATGGGAGTCATGATGCACCGTCAGCCGGCCGGGACCTCCGAGGGGCGCTTGAACATGCGGGTGGCGGTGATCTCGCCGTGGATGGCCGGGCCGTCCGGGTCCTGGGGGGCGGGCAGGCCGGGGCGCAGGTGTTCCTCGACGGAGATGTACTTGAGGCCGGCCCGCAGGTCGGCGTCGTTGCGCAGGCGGATGACGAGCGGGAACTCAGCGAGTGCGGTGGTGTCGAAGAGGCCGGTGGTGTAGATGAGTTGGACGCCCAGGGCGTCGGCCACCGCGCGCTGGAGCTCCAACAGGTAAGTGGCGTTGGCCCGGCCGATCGGGTTGTCGAGGAACAGCGTGCCGGCGTGCCGCAGTTGGGACTGGCCGCGGTCGTTGGCGCGCAGCGCGGCCATCGTGCAGTAGAGGGCGATCGCCGCGGTGAGCAGCTGGCCGCCGGAGAAGACGTCCGACATCTGGCCGACGCTCACCCGCTCGGCGCGCAGCACCGCGTCCGGCTTGAGGATCTCGACGCTGACACCCTTGGGGCCGATCGCGGCGGCGACGCCGCGCAGCAGCAGGGACATGCCGTCGCGGCGCAGGTCGCTGTTCTTGCGGACGGCGGCGCTGGTCGCCTCGTCGATCACCTCGCCCAGGCGTTCCACCAGCTGGGTCTGGTCCGGGTCCTCGAAGCGGATCCGCAGGAACTCCTGTCCGGACCACTCCCCCAGGCCCTCGGGCAGCCGGGAGAGCCGCTGGGCGGCGCGCAGGGTGCCGAGCGCGCTCTCCACCAGGCCGCGCAGGCGGTCGACGATCGAACCGCGGTTGCGTTCCAGCTGTTCGAGCTCATCGGAGAGCACCCGCAGGCGCGGGGCGAAGGCGTCGGCCCAGGCGGCGGCGTGGTCGGGCAGGGCGGCGGCGGGCAGCTCGCGGATCTGCTGGCGGGCGGGGGTGCGGACGGCCTCGTAGCGGGCCGCGTTGGCGTGCCGGACCAGGCCGTCCGAGGCGTCGCGGACAGCCAGTTCGGCGGCGGTCAGCTCGGCGGCGGCGGTGCGCAGGGTGCGGCGGGTCTCGGCGGCGACCGTACGGGCCTCGGTGAGGCTGTCGAGGTAGGGCTCGGCGCGCTGCTCCGCCTCCTCGGGCGCGTGGTCGCGCAGGCCGTCGCGCAGCTGGGCGGCCGCCTCGTCGAAGTCGGCGGCGGAGGACTGCGCGGACTGTTCGGTGCGCAGCAGCTCGGCGTGCTCGATCCGGGCGCTCTCCAGCAGTTCGCGTCGCTCCGCGAGCCGGCTGGTGGCGCCGCGCAGCAGCAGCTGGGCGTGCTCGGGGTCGGTGGGGACCAGCTCCTCGGGCAGCTCGGTGTGCGCCTCGCCGCTGGCGGGGGCCGAGCGCTCGACCTCTCCGCGCAGCCGGCCGAGCTGCTCGCTGGCGGTGGCGGCGCGGACCTCGATGGTGGCGACCAGCTCCTCGGCGCGGGCCGCGGCGGCCTGCCGGGCCGGACCGTCGGCGCCGTCGGGGCTGGAGAGCAGCTCCTCGGCGCGGGTGCGGACCTTGTTGGTGAGCCGGTCGAGTTCGGCCTGCGCGGCCGTCTCGTCGCTCTCCGCGCGGGCCTGTTCGGCGCGCAGGTCGGCGCCGACGCCGACCTTCTCGTAGAGCTGGGCGGCGGCCCGGTAGGCCTCGCGCAGCGCGGGCAGCGAGGCGCTCGACTGCTCGTCGGTCACCGCGACCGTGCCGGCCAGTTCGGCGCGCTCGGCGCGCAGCGTGCGGGCGGTGCGGCGGGCGTCGTCGGCGGCGCGCTGGGCGGCGCGGCGGTCCTCGTCGCAGACCCGGGCGCGCTCGGCGCAGCCGGCCTGGCGGCGCTCGCACTCGGCGGCGTCCTCGGCGAGTTCGCGCAGCGACCGGGTCCAGCCGGCCCGCTCGCGCAGCCGGAAGGCCAGGCCCGCCAGCGCGTCGGCGCGCCGGCGGGTGCGCTGGGCGGCCTCCCGACGGTCCTCGTGGACGGCGGCGACGGCGGCGCGGTCGGTCTCGGCCTCGGTGTGCTCGGCGCGGGCGGCGGCCAGCCGGGCGGTGGCGGTCTCGGCCTGCTCGGCGGCGACGGCGGCGGCCTCGGCGAGTTCGGCCAGCGTGCCGGGCGGGCAGTGGGCCTGCCAGGAGGCCAGCCGGGAGGCGAGGGCGCGGTCGCCGCCGAGCCGGGCGGCCAGCTCGCGGATGTGCTCCTCGCGGGCGGTGGCGCGGCTGCGCAGGCCGCGGCGCTCCTCATCGGCGGCGCTCTCGTCGTGCATGGCCGGGTTCGGCGGTACCAGGAAGAAGGCGGGCTCGTCGGTGATCGGGGCGATCAGCGAGGCGGCGGTGCCGACCGCGACGGTGGAGCGCGGCAGCAGGGCGGCGGCCTGCAGGGCCTCGCGGGCGCGCTCCAGCGAGTTCGGGTCGGTGACCACCACGCCGTCGACGAGCTCGGGGCGGGCCGCGAGGATGGCCTCGTGGTCGGCCGGGTCGACGGACTGGGCCAGGTAGCGCCAGCCCGGCAGCGCGGGGACGCCGTGCTCGCCGAGGTACTCGACGGTGGCCAGCACGTCCGGGCCGGGCGGCAGCAGGCCGCCGTCGCCCAGCGCCGCCAGGATCCGCGAGTCGTCGGCGGCGGCGGTGCGCAGGTCGAACAGGGTGCGCTCGGCGGCGGCCACCGAGCTGTCGAGCAGCTCGCCGAGGTCCTCGGCGGCGGCGTCCAGGACGGCGGGGGTGAGCACGCCGGGACCGTCCTCGCCCTCGTACGGGCTCAGCGAGAGCAGCTCGGCCAGCCGTGGTTCGGCGGCCAGCTCGGCGGCGGTGCGCTGCTCGGCGGCCAGCGCGCGCTGGGCGGCCGTGCGGGCGTCGCTGGCGCGGGCGGCGGCGAGTTCGGCGCGGCCCTCGGCGGCGGCGGCCTCGCGGGTCCGGGCGGTGGCCTGCTCGGCGGCGGTGCGGGCCTGGTCGAGCGCGAGGGTGGCGGCCTTCTCGGCGTCGGAGGCGTGCAGGGCGGCCCGGGCGGGGTCAGGCTCCTGGGTGGTGGCGTCGATCCAGCCGGCCTGGACGGCGGCCTGGGTCTCCTGCTCGACCTCGGCGAGGCGCTGGCGCAGGTGGTCGGCCTCGCTGCGGGCCTTCTGGGCGGCGGTGGCGGCGGCCAGGCCGTCGGCCTGCACGCGGGCGCCGTCCTCCTGGAGTTCGGCGGCGCGGGCCTCCTCGGTCTCGGCGCGCTCCTCGGCCGTCCCGGCGGCGGTCTCCAACGCGTGGGCGAGGGCGCCGGCCGCCTGGGCGCGGGCGGCCAGTGCCGGGGCGGCGTCCAGCTCGGCTTCACGGATGGCGACGGCGACCCGGGCCGCGCGGTCGGTGGCGGCGCGGTGGCGCAGTACCGCCTCGGCGGCCTGCCAGGCGGAGTGCAGGGTGCGCGCGTCCAGCAGCTCGCGGCGCAGCCCGGCCGCCTCGGCGGTGGCGGCGGCCAGGCCCAGGGTGGCGTGCCGGTGGGTGAGTTCGGCGGTGATCAGCGAGTGCCGGGTGCGGTCGGCCTCGGCGGCGGTCACCGCGCTCGCGGCGGCGGCCACCTCGATGGCGAGGTCCTGGGCGCGGTCACGCTCGGCGCCGGCCCGGGCGGCCAGCGCCTGGGCGAGGCGGCGGCTGCGGCGCTCGGCGGCGCGGTGCGTCTCGCGGACGGACTCGCGCGCGGTGGTGGCGTCCACGATGCGCTGGAGCAGGTCGAGCGAGCCGGCGGTGAAGTCGCGCTCGGCGGCGAGTTCGGAGCGGCGGCCGAGCTTGGCGGCGAAGCCGTGCACCAGGTCGGCCAGGCCGTCGGTGTCGCGGGTGTCGGTGACCGCGCGCAGCAACAGGTCGGTGAAGTCGGAGTCGTGCTTGACCGCGAAGAGGCCGGCCGCCTCGCCCTCGTCGGCGTTCATCTCGCGCTGGTAGCGGAAGAGTTCGGGGTCCAGGCCGAGATCACCCAGGTGCTCGTTCCAGCGGTCGTGGATGTCCTCGAAGGTGAGGTCGAGGTACGGGTAGGCCTTGCCGGCCTCGGTGAGCGAGTCGCGGAAGCCCTTCATGGTGCGGCGGCGGCCCCGGGTGCGCTGGTCGCTGCCCAGTGCGGGCCGTTCGGCGACCGGCAGCGAGTCCAGCGTCAGGCCCGGGCCGGGCCGGAAGCTGTACCAGGTCTCGGCGAACTTGCGCGGGTCGGAGGAGACCTGGCGGCCGCGCCACTCACTGACCTTGCCGACGACGATCAACTCGCCGGTGAGGGTGTGCTGCCACTCCAGCGCGACGTGCCCGCAGTCGTCGGCCAGCAGGAACTTGCGCAGCACGCCGGAGCTGGCGCCGCCGAGCGTGTTGCGGTGGCCGGGGAGCATCACCGAGAAGATCAGCTTGAGCAGGACGGACTTGCCGCCGCCGTTCTCCAGGAAGAGCACGCCGGCCGGGGCGGGCCTGCGCTGCGGGCCCTCGGGCTCCTCGCCGAAGAGACCGGGCTGCTGCGGGGCGGGGTTCGCCACCGGCTCGCCGACTCCGCGCAGGTCCAGCACCGTGTCGGCGTAGCGGGCGCCGGCCGGTCCGATGGAGTACAGGCGGACCCGGTTGAGCTCGTACATGAATCGCCTTCAGCAGTGGAGTCGGAGGGGGACGGTCAGAGGGAGTGGAAGGGCAAGCCGGCGTCGGCGACCAGCTCGTCGCTGTGGTCGGCGGGCAGCAGGGTGGCGCTGCCGTCGGTGACCGGGACCACGCCCAGGTCGATCAGTTCGGCCATCGCGGCGCTGCCGGCCAGGTCGCGGACCTGGAGCTGGTAGCGGGCGGTGGTGCGGTAGGTGCCACCCGCGTCGTCCGAGGCCTTCTGCAGGAACCCGGAGTCGACCAGGAAGGCCACCGCCTTGCCGGTGATGCCGATGGTGGAGCCGGACAGCCTGCGGGCGTCCTTGGTGGCGCCGGTGGTGGAGCGCCGGGCCCAGACCCGCCAGGCCGCCTCCAGGCCGGGGGCGTCACTGCTGGGGTCGGTGTTGTCGCCGGTCAGCTCGGCCTGCTCCTCCAGTCGGCGGCAGGCCTGCCGGACGAAGGCGTCCACGCCGTTGACGGTGATCCGGCCCAGGTAGCCCTCGTCGGCCAGGTCCTCCGGGCGGGGGAAGGCCATCGCGGCGACCGCCAGGTGGGCCAGGCCGTGCAGGAAGCGGTCGGTGGTCTCGGAGGCGGCGCGGCGGGAGTAGTCGCCCATCCGGACGGCGAAGACCGACTCCTCGGCCGCCGCCAGCGCCATGCCGGCGCGCGCGGAGACCTCCAGGACGACCAGGTTCAGGCCGGTGGCGACGGCGTCGGCGAGGCGGGCGAAGGCCGGGTCCTCGCGGTGGCGGCGGACCAGCTCGGCGTACTCGGCGTCCCGGGCGGGCAGCAGCTTGGCCTGCAGCCCGAAGGAGACCAGCCGGGCGGCGTCGGCGACGTCGGCGGGGGTGAGCGCCGCCGGGGCGGGCTCGGCCTCGGCGGCGGGCCAGGACGCGTCGTGCGGGGTCGTCACGGGTTGAGCTCCTCGGTGCGGTGGGTGGTCCGGGCGGCGCTCATCGGGCGTCCTTGCGGTCCGCGGCCATGCCGACGGCGTCCAGCAGGGCGCTGCCGACGATCAGGTCGGCGCCGCCGAACTCCGGGTCGGCGAGGGTGGCGCCGTCGTCCACCGCGAAGAGCAGGCGCTCCTCGCCCTGGCGGTAGGCGGTGCCGACCGGCGGGCTGGCGGCGTGCACGGCGAGCAGCGCGACGAGATACGGCAGTTCCGGGTCCTGCCGGCGGGCCTCGGCGAGCAGGCCGGAGAGCCGTCGGGGCGCGTCCGGCGGGAGGTCGAGCAGGTCGAGGGCGGCCTCCAGCTGCGCCTCGGAGAACCGGCTGTCGTCCGGGGTGGCGACCAGATCCGGGTCCGGCAGCTCGGCGCCCAGGTGCTCGCGCTCGACGGGCGGGGTGAGCAACAGGTCGACCAGGTCGGCGACCCGGACGGCGGTCGGGGTGCGCAGGCCCGCGCCGTGGGCGAAGAACGCGTCGGTGGGCCGGATCGCCTGCTCTATCGGCAGCCGCAGCACCGGCGCGAGCAGGTGCCCGTACAGGTCGATGCCGGAGCGGGCGGTCGGGGCGGCGAAGGCCTGGCGGTCCTGCTCGGCGCGGAACAGCGGGCCGGCCTCCAGCAGACGGGCCTGCAGTTGGGTGTGCCGCCGGATGCAGTCCTTGACGATGTCGACCAACTCGGCCGCCTGACGCTTGTGCGAGGGCTCCTCGGCCTCGTCGCGGGCGCGGCGGATGTTGGTGAGGATCGCGTTCTCGTGCCGGTAGCGGTCGGCGATGTGGTCGAGCGCCTCGTCGATCAGGTCGGGGACGGCCTGCATCCAGTCGACGGCGCGCACGTTGCGCCGGGTCGCGTCCAGGACGCGGCGCAGCGTCTCGGCGTACTGGACGGTGCGGTAGCGGGCCTGCTCGGCGGCGAGCTGGGCGTCGGCCAGGCGGCCGCGGCGGATCAGCACCTCCAACTTCACCTCCGCGGCGATCTGGGCCGAGGTGACGTCGGTGTCGAGCGCGCCGACCAGGACGTTGACCGCCTCGTCGGTGGTGCGCAGGTAGACGCCGCCGTCCGGGCCCGGCACCTCCTCGATCAGCTTGAAGTCGTAGTCGCGCCGGACGTACCCGCCGTCGGCGTCGAAGGTGCCGTAGACCGCGCGGAAACCGCGGTCGACGCTGCCGACGTTGATCAGCGACTCCAGCACCCAGCGGGCGACCCGCTGGTGCTCGGCGCCCGGCCGGTCCGGGCTCTGCGCGGCCACCCGCGGCAGCAGGCGGGCGAGGACTATCTCGCGGTCGGCGCCGGTGTCGAAGTCCATGTGCAGGGTGACCAGGTCGATCGCGGCCAGGCCGACCTCGGCCATCGCGTAGCCGCCGTACTCGCCGGCCAGGTTGACCTTGCGGTTGTCCAGGTCGTGCAGCGGCGCGGTGCAGGCGAGTGCCTTGAGGCGGCGGGCCAGCCCCTCGTCGGCTGCCGGGCCGGGCGCGGGGCGGGCACCTTGGGCAGGCGGCCTGAGCTCACGCTCGGCGGGCTGATCAGCGATGACGGTCACGGTGGACAAGATTAGGGCCCAGGAACGACAAGGTACGAAACGGGCCTGCTCGTCCTGCTTCGTCCGGGCCGGGCGGAGGTGGTTTGAACGTGTTCAATTCGAGGTCTAGAGTCCACGGTGACGGGGTGCACGAGCGAGTGGGGGTTGTGTGATGGCGATGGCCGCCGGGATGGCCGACGGAACCGAGGCGCGAACACTGCGGACGGTGCGGCGCTGGTTGTGGATCTTCATCGTCTGTCTGGTGCTGAGCGGGCTGACAGCCTTCCCGCTGCGCCTGGAGACCGGCTGGCTGACCTCGGCCGCCGAGCACGCCCCAACCCCGCCGGCCGCGCTGGCCTGGATCGAGCGAATCCGCACCGGCGTGGCCGAGACGGACGACCGCTACCCCTTCCTCGCCTACGGCACCGACTGGCTGGCCTTCGCGCACCTGGTGATCGCCGGCGCCTTCTGGGGACCGCTGCGCGACCCGGTGCGCAACGTCTGGGTGATCCAGTGGGCGCTGGGCGCCTGCGCCGGGATCCTCCCGCTGGCGCTGATCTGCGGGCCGCTGCGGGACATCCCGCTGTACTGGAGGTTTGTCGACATGTCGTTCGGCGTGGTGGGGGCGGTGCCGCTGCTGATCGTGCTGCGCGGAATCCGCCGCCTGGAGGCGGCTCAGGCGACGGCTCAGGCGACGGATATCCCTTGGCGGGCGGCCGGTTCGCTGCACTGACGTGCGCGGGTGGCCAACCCGAAGATGCACGACGACAACGGCCGCGGCTGGGCGCTGTCCATCGCGATCGTCGCGCTGCCCTCCTACGCGACCCGCCCCCCGGTCCTGGCGGCGAACGCGCGGGCCATGATCGGGGAGCTGCCGGCGGCCTGACGGCCGTTCAGCGAACCCGGCGCGGCGGGCCGCTCGGGGGACCGTCCAGGACGGTGAAGCGCAGGCCGGCGGCGGTGAGCCGGTCGATCAGCGCGGGGCCCATCGCGACGGCGGTGGTGACCTGGCCGGCGGTGGCCGGGAGGTCGTCGAAGGCCAGGCAGAGCGCCGACTCGGCCAGCATCTTGGCGGTCTCGGTGTAGCCGGGGTCGCCGCCCGAGACCTCGGTGAACACCCGCTTGCCGCCCTGGTCGCCGACGAACCGCACGGTGAACCAGGAGGACGCGCGCTGCTCGGCGCTCGGCCCCTCCCCCGGCTTGCGCAGCGCCGTCATCGCCCGGCGCAGCACCGGCAGTTGGGCCGCCAGGACGAGCAGCCCGATGGCCGCGGTGCCGGCCACCGCGATCGGCAGCCGCTTGACCGCCGCGTAGTGGCCGTAGCGGAACGCCGACCCGTACGCGGGCAGGGCGACGGCGGAGCGGCCGATGACCTGCGCGTCGATGGTGGGCAGCGGCAGCACCCAGGCGCGGGCCTCGCCCGAGAAGCGCGGCCGCCCGCCGGAGGTGCTCACCCGGCGCCCGGCGGGCCGCGGGTCGGCGGCGCGGCGGGCCTTGGCGGCCCGGGCGGCGGCGCGCGGGCGCGAGGCGGCGCTCAGCGCGGAGGCGAAGGTGCCGCCCGAGAACGTTCCGCCCGCCCGCACGAAGCCCTCCACCGCGACCGGCGCCTCCTCCGGCGCGCCCGCCTGCGCCAACTGCCCGACGGTGAACAGGACACCGAGGTCGTGCGGGATCGAGTCGAAGCCGCAGGAGTGCACCAGCCGGGCCCCGGTCTCGGCCGCGCGCCGGTGGTGCAGCACGAACATCCGGTCGACGAACTCGGGCTCGCCGGTGAGGTCGACGTAGTCGGTACCGGCCTCGGCGCACGCGGCCACCAGCGGCTCCCCGTAGTGCAGGTAGGGCCCCACCGTGGTGATCACCACCCGGGTGGACTCGGCGACCGCCCGCAGCGCCACCGGGTCGGCGGCGTCCGCGTCCAGCAGCGGCAGTTCGGCGCAGCCGGGGGCCAGCGCGGCCAGCCGCTCGCGCAGCGCCTCCAGCTTGCGCCGGTTGCGGCCGGCCAGCGCCCAGCGGCAGCCGGGCGGGGCGTGCTGGGCGAGGTACTCCGCGGTCAGCGCACCGGTGAATCCGGTGGCGCCGAACAGGACCAGGTCGTACGGGCGTTCGGCGTGCATAGTTTTCCTACCGGCCGGTAATGGTGGCCGCCACGCTAGGAGCCGGGCAGTCCCGTGTCAACGGGTCCCGGCCTGCGGCGCGGCGCCCGCTCCCCGCGACGGTTCGGCCGGACGGGGGAGGGCGTGCCGAGTCTGCCCGGCACGGGGTGGTCCCCGGGCGAGAGCGGTCCGGGGGAAGCCCTACGATCCCTTCAGACACCTCGACCGTGTCTGACGATCCCCGCCGGAGCCGCGACGCGAATTGTCGGACACGGCCCACCAGCTCTGGGAGGAAGACGGCCGTGACCGGCGCGGTGATCGATCTCAATGCGGACCTCGGTGAGGGGTTCGGACGCTGGACGCTGACCGACGACGAGGCGCTGCTTTCCGTGGTCACCAGCGCCAACGTGGCCTGCGGTTTCCACGCCGGGGACCCCTCGACGATGCGCCGGGTCTGCGCGCTGGCGGCGGAGCGCGGCGTGCGGATCGGCGCCCAGGTCTCCTACCGCGACCTGGCCGGGTTCGGGCGGCGCGCGATGGACGTCCCCTCGGAGGAGCTGGCGGACGAGATCGCCTACCAGATCGGGGCGTTGCAGGTCTTCGCACGCGCCGCCGGCTCGCGGGTGAGCTACGTCAAACCGCACGGCGCGCTCTACAACCGGGTGGTGGCGGACAGCGACCAGGCCGAGGCGGTGGTCGCGGGCGTGCTGCGGGCCGGGGCGGTCTGCGACGGTCCGCTGCCGGTGCTCGGGCTGCCGGGCTCGCGGCTGCTGACGGTGGCGGAGGGCGTCGGACTGCCCGTGGTCACCGAGGCGTTCGCGGACCGCGCGTACACCTGGGCCGGGACGCTGGTGCCGCGCGGGGATCCGGACGCCGTGGTGCACGACCCCGAGGCGGTGATCGCGCGGGCGGTCGGGATGGCCCGGGACGGACTGGTCACCGCGATCGGCGGCGAACCCGTCGCGGTGGACGCCCGTTCGCTCTGCGTGCACGGCGACACCCCCGGCGCGGCGCAGCTCGCCTGGCGGGTGCGCGGGGCGCTGGCCTCGGCGGGGATCCGGGTCGAGGCGTTCACGTGAGTTCTGCGGGAGCGTCGCTGACGGTGCGTCCGGTCGGCGACCGGGCGCTGCTGGTGGAGGCCGGCTCGTCCGACCAGGTGGCGGCGCTCTACGCGCGGCTGCTGGCGGAGCGCGCGGCGGGACGCCTCGGCGAGGTCGCCGAGATCGTCCCGGCCGCCCGCACGGTGCTGCTGGACGGGGTGGCCCGCCCCGAGGCACTGGCCCGGACGGTGGGCGGCTGGACGGTGACCGCGACGCCGCCGGCCGACGGGCCGCTGCTGGAGGTGCCGACGCGCTACGACGGCGCGGACCTGCCCGAGGTGGCGGCGCTCTGGGGCGTCGGCGTGGCCGAGGCGGTGGCAATCCACAGCGGCGTCGAGTACCGGGTGGCGTTCTGCGGTTTCGCACCCGGCTTCGGGTATCTGACCGGCCTCCCGCAGCGCTACGCCGTGCCGCGCCGGGCCACCCCGCGCCCGTCCGTGCCGGTCGGCGCGGTGGCGCTGGCCGGGCCGTACACCGGGGTGTACCCGCGCTCCTCCCCCGGCGGCTGGCAGCTGCTGGGACGGACGGCGCTGGCGCTGTGGGACGAGCGGCGCGAGCCGGCCGCGCTGCTCGCCCCCGGGGTGCGGGTGCGCTTCGTCCCCGTCGAGGCGTCCGGATGAGCGCGCTGATCGTGCTGCGGCCGGGGCCGTTGACGACCGTTCAGGACCTGGGCCGACGCGGCGTCGCGCATCTGGGCGTGCCGCGCGCGGGGGCGCTGGACGGCGCCGCGCACCGGGCGGCCAACCGCCTGGTGGGCAATCCGGCCGATGCCGCGACGCTGGAGACCACGCTCGGCGGGGTGACGCTGCGGGCGGTGGACGGTCCGCTGCTGGTCGCGGTGACCGGGGCGCCCGCAGCCGTCCGGGTGGCGGGACGGCCGGCGGCCTGGGGTGCCGCCGTGCCGGTGCCGGCCGGGGCGGTGCTGGAGGTCGGCGCGGCGCTGGCCGGAGTGCGCGGCTACCTCGCGGTGCGCGGCGGGATCGCGGTGCCGGCGGTACTCGGCAGCCGCTCCGCCGACCTGCTCTCCGGGCTCGGCCCCGCGCCGCTGCGCGCCGGCGACCTGCTGCCGGTCGGCTCAGCGCCGACCGCCGGCCCGCTCCCCGGGCTGGTCCCGCTGCCCGCGCCGCCCACCGAACTGGTGCTGCGGCTGCGGCTCGGCCCGCGGGCGGACTGGTTCACGCCGCACGCGCCGCTCGCGCTGGCCGCCGCCCGTTACCGGGTCGCGCAGGCCAGCAACCGGGTGGCGCTGCGGACCGAGGGCCCGCCGCTGGAGCGCGTGCGGCCGGGCGAGTTGGAGAGCGAGGGGATGGTGCTCGGAGCGGTCCAGGTCCCGCCGGACGGACAGCCGGTGGTCTTCCTGGCGGACCACCCCACCACCGGCGGCTACCCCGTGATCGGCGTGGTGCCGGCCGCCGACCTGGACGCCGCCGCGCAGGCCGGGCCGGGGACGCCGGTACGGTTCACGGTGGTCCGCGGACGGACCTGACGGGCCGGATGTTGACCTTCACCCCGGGGGAAGGCCCAGCATCGGCCGTACCGGACGAAGCGTCCGGTACGAGAAGGGGGAGAGGGCCTGTGCCACTGCTGACCATCGGTGCCTTCGCCCGCGCGTCCCGGCTGTCGCCCAAGGCACTGCGGCTCTACGACGAGCTGGGCCTGTTGCGCCCGGTCGAGGTCGACCCGCACTCCGGCTACCGGTTCTACCACCCGGACCAGTTGGAACGGGCCCGGCTGGTCGCCTGGCTGCGCCGGCTCGGCATGCCGCTGGCCCGGATCCGGCTGGTCTGCGACCTCGCGCCCGGACGGGCCGCCGAGGAGGTCGCCGCCTACTGGGCGCAAGTGCGGGCCGAGACCGAGGCACGCCAGGACCTCGCCGCCTTCCTCGTCGAGCACCTGTCCGAGAGGAACACCACCATGACCAACCCCGTCCCCACCCTTGGCATCCGCTACGCCGCCCGCTCCGACACCGGCCTGGTCCGCACCCGCAACGACGACGCCGCCCACGCCGGTCCCCGGCTGCTCGCGGTGGCGGACGGCTACGGCGCCGGCGGCGGCCTCGCCAGCGCGGCGGCGATCGACTCGCTGAAGCGGATCGACGCCGAGCTGCCGGCCGGCGACCTGCCGCCCGGCGACCTGCTGAACGCGCTGGAGCGGGCCTTCCGCGAGGCCGAGGCGGAGCTCGGCGACCTGGAACCCGGGCCGGGCACCACGCTCACCGCCCTGCTGCGCTCGGGCTCGCAGCTCGCGCTGGTGCACATCGGCGACTCGCGGGCGTACCTGCTGCGCGACGGCGAACTGTTCCAGATCACCCACGACCACACCCACGTCCAGTCGCTGGTGGACGAGGGCCGGCTGACCACGGACGAGGCCGCCTCGCACCCCCAGCGCGCCCTGCTGCTGCGCGGCCTCGACGGCTCCGGCGCCGGCCGCCCCGACCTGTCGCTGCACACCGCCCGGGCCGGTGACCGCTATCTGCTCTGCTCCGACGGGCTCTGCGCGGTGATCCGCACCGACCTGCTGCACACCGCGCTGAGCACCATCGGCGAACCCGAGCAGGCCGTCCAGCAGTTGATCGCACTGGCCAACCGGGCCGGCGGTCCGGACAACATCGCCTGCGCCGTGGCCGACGTCGTCGAGCTGCGCGACTGAGCCGGTGCGGCCCCTCCCGCGGCTGGTGATGCTCGGCGTCGCCGTGGCGTTCCCCGCGTTCCGGCGCTACTGCCCCGGGGGCGCTCAGCGCTCCCGGGAGGTCAGCCGGCCGCGGACGGCGGCGTGCACCTCGGCCTCCTCGGCGGGGTCCGCGGCGAGGCGGCGCAGGCGCTCCAGGACCCGGGCGTCGCCCGTGGTCACCACGTGGCGGGCGGCCAGCTCGCGGGTGCTCTCCTCGCAGTCCCAGAGGCACTCGACCGCGGGACCCGAGGCGAAGTAACGGTCGGTGACCGCGAGCGCCCGGGCGGCTCTGCCGCGCAGCTCCGAGGAGCCGGCCTCGCCGTAGACGTGGCGCAGGGCGGGGACGGCGGCTACGGCGGCCAGCCGCCCCGCACCGTCGACCAGCGTGCCGATGCCGGCGCCGGACACCCCGTGCACCTGGACCCAGCGGCGCAGCCCGGTGACCACGGCAGGGGCGTCGCCCGGCTCGCCGATGTCGGCCAGCAGCAGCACCGCGGCCTCGCCGAGCGCGCTGTCGGCGCCGCCGGTGGCCGGGTCGGCCCAGCGGCGGGCGCGCTCCAGGGCGCGTGGGCCGCGCATCCGGCCCAGGGTCTCCAGGGCGGCGCGCACGATCCGGTCGTCGGCGTCCGCGGCGGCCGCCTCGATCAGCTCGGGGACGGCCGGGTCGTCCTGGTCGACGAGGTGGCGCAGGGCGGCCCGGCGGGCGCCCTCCGCACCTGTGCGGGCCGCCTCCAGCAGGGCCGGGCGGTCCTCGGGGCGGGCCACGGCGGCCAGGCAGCGGGCGGCGGCGGCGGCGCGGCGGTCGACCGCGGCCGGGTCCCGGCCGTCGTCGGCGACGGCCTGCTCCAGGGGCGAGCCCACCTCGCGGTGGTCGGCCCAGGCCAGCACGTCGGCCACGCTCCAACCGGGCGTGATACCGCTGCGGCCCAGCTGGCGCTGCCAGAGGTCGAAGGGGGACTGCTCGCTCGCGGCGGCGACCCGGGGGTGGTGGGCGGCCCAGAGCCGCCAGGGGCGGGGCTCGTAGGCGGCGCGGATGGCGGCCCGCAGCGCGGCCTCGCCCTCGGGGCCGGCCGGGAATCGGTTCAGCACGGCGGGGGCCAGCGCGAGCAGCGCCTGGTCCTCGTCGCGCAGGGCCAGCTCGTCCAGGGCCCAGGCCCAGTTGCCGCCGGTGGCGGCGTACTGGCGCAGCAGCAGCAGCGCGTCGCGCCGGCCGTAGGCGGCGAGGTGGCCGAGCACGGCCAGGGCGAGGCCGGTGCGGCCCTCGTCCGGGTCGAGCAGGTCCTCGGGGTGGTTGAGGTGCAGCTCCAGACCGGCGAGCGGCGCCTCCAGGTCCATGTAGACCCGTGCGTAGTAAAGGGAGCGGTTCTCGACCTGCCAGTCGGCCCGCGGGTCGCTGGTGACGCACTCCTCAAGGGCGGCGATCGCTTCGTCCCGGTCCGCGGCAAGCGCATGCAGCTGCCCGTCGCCGCGGCCTCGCTGGAGGAGGCCGAGGAGGCTGGCACTGGGGGCTATCACGGGCTCGAACATGAGGTCAGCATCCGTTGCGGCGGTCGTAGTGGCAACGGGATTTCCGTCGCCGGGGGTCTGGTGGTCACGCTGGGCGGGCGCCCGGGCGCCGGAATCACCGTAGGTTACCGCCTGAAAGACCCATACGCACACAGTCCGTATGGATCCGCCTCGAACAGGCCCTCGGCCTCCCGGCGGGTGCCACGGCAGAGTTCTGGCATATGCCAGAGGGAACTTGCCAGGTTTTCTGTCAATGCCCCCTCACAGCGGGTGAGGGTGTGCGAGAGTCGTCAGGAGACACCACCCACCACCCTCACCCCGTGGGACGGCCGATGAGTCACCCCTCGACCACCGCTGCGGCCGGCGGTCGTTCCTCACCCGTCATGATCGCCGCCGCCGAGTGGGATCTGACGGCCGACACGGTGCGCTGGTCCCCCGGCGCCTACCGGATGCTGGAGCGCGAACCGGCCCTCGGCCCGCTGACTCTCGATCAACTCCCCTCCCTGATCGTCCCGCAGGACCGCCCGGCGCTGCGCCGGATGGTGACCGCCGCTCTGGTGCACGGCCGCGCGCTGGACGGCGTGGTCCGGATCGGGCGTCACGAGGAGGCCGCCTCGGCGGTGCGCTGCTCGGGCCGCCCGGCGCTCGGGCCGGACGGCCACGTGGTCTCGCTGCGGATCCTGCTCGAGGCCGGCTGAGCCGTCCGCGGCACACCGCGGCCTGCACCGCCGCCCCCGTGCGCATGCTTGCGGGGCGACGCACATATGCTGTGGCCGCATCGTCGGCACAGGGCGGGCGTGCGCGAGGGAGGACCTCTACATGGACAGCCAGATTCTGCACAAGGCCGCGTTCCTGCTGCACGAGTGCCACGAGCCCGAGCAGGTCGTCGTCGAGCGCCTGAAGGACTACTTCCCCAACCTGAGCCTGACCGAGCGCGAGCGCTTCGTCAGCGAGGCGTGGGACCAGGTGCACACCAAGAACGGCGCCGTCTGAGCACCCGCGGTCACTCAGGGGGGCGGCGGGCCGGCGGCACCGCCGCCCTGATCTCCGCCCGCAGCCGGTCCACCTGCGCCGTCCCCCGGTAGCGATCGGTCAGCCGGTACATCTCGCGCAGCCGGTCCCCGGTGCGGTGCGAGGACGTGTAGCCGATCGAGTCGAGCGCCAGCCGGGCCTGGGCGGCCGCCTCCTCGGGCTCCCCGGCGATCCAGTACACCGAGGCCAGGGTCAGCAGGTCGAGCACCGCCGAACGCTCCCGCCCCTGTGCCGCCCGCAGCCGCATCGCCTCCAGTGCGTGCTGCTCGGCCAGCCGCGCGGCCCCCGGATCGTGCTCGGCCAGCGTCCGGTAGACCAGCGCCTGCATGCCGTGCAGCTCGGCCTCGTCGAAGAGCTGCATCCAGCTCGGCGCCGGCTCCGGTGACTCCTGGACGAAGAGCTCCTCGGCCTCCCCCAGCAGCACCCCGACCTCCTGCGAGCGCCCCAGCGAGGCCTGCGCCCAGGCCTCCACGGTGTTGAGCATCGCTCTGGTGCGGGGCAGGCTGCGCTGCTTGCCGTCGGCCCTGGCCAGCCGCATCAGGTCCAGCGCCTCGTCGGCCCGCCCGTGGTGCAGCAGCTGTCGGGCCGCGCGGGAGACCGCCTCGCCGGCCCGCGGCCGGTCGCCGGCCTCCCTGGCCGCCTGCGCGGCGATCACGAAGTAGCGCTGGGCGGTGGATTCGAGGCCGACGTCGTGCGACATCCAGCCGGCCAGCACCGCCAGATTGGCCGCGACGATCCACAGCCGCCGCTCCAGCGCCCCCGGATGACGATGGGTCAGCAGTCCGCCCACCTCGTTCAGCTGGCCGATCACGGCCTTGCGCTGCAGGCCGCCGCCCCGGGAGGCGTCCCAGGAGCGGAAGACTTCGACCGAGCGCTCCAGCGCGTCGACCTCCTGGGCGCCGACCGGGCCCGGTTCGTAGACGTCCACCACCGGCCGGGCCATCGAGCCGGTGATGACCTGCCGGGCCCCCGGCCGGTCGGCCGCCTGGGCGACGCTGTGGCCGGAGAGCCAGTCGTAGAGGGAGAGGGGGATGACGGAGCCGCCGAGCAGTGCGGTGCTCGCGGCGGCCAGTCCGCGTCGGTTGAGCATGAGGTCCATTCCCGTGAACTCGGTGAGGATCTCAGCCGTCCGCTCCGGCTCGGGGGGCGCTCCGCGCTGCGTGTTGAACGCCCCTGTACGCCGTTGTCGTGCCAGGCCGAGGTCCTCGATGGAGACGACACGGCCGAGCCGCTCGGTGAACACGGCTGCCAGCACCCTCGGTACCGGATCGCGCGGGATCTCCCCCTGCTCGATCCAGCGCCGTACCCGCGAGGTGTCGGTGGACAGTTGTTGCTGCCCCATGCCGGCACCGCGGCGGTTGACCAGCCGGGCCAGCTCGCCCTTGGACCATCCGGTCAGGGCGAACAGGTCGGCGAGTCTGGCGTTGGGTTCCCTGCTCACGTCAAGCCCCCAGGCTCCTCGGCTGAGTTCGAGCCTAATGCGCTGTCATGTGCCACGCGAGCATTCGCCATGCTTCGCCAGGCCTCGCCAGCTGGTGAGCTACCGGCTTCCCGGTGTCAGGTAGAGATGCACCAACCCCACCCGGTCCGCAGGGCCCGGAACGACGGTCCAGGGCTGATCCCCGGGGCGTCCACCGGCCGCTCCGGCGGCCCGGACCAGGGGGTGGCGCGAACGGGTGGCGCGCCTGGCGCGGCCCCACCGGTACGGCGGTCCGACGCATTTCCCCAGGGTGCGCGGGCCGGCCGGGTCGGAGGGGGCCGGGACGGACCGCACCTCCCGGAGCACGGACGACCGCCGGTCCCACCCACCATGCGCGGTCCTCGCGCTCCCGTACGCCGGGGCACACCCCCAAGCGCCGGTTACCCCCCGGAAGCCGCGCACCAGCACCGCGCAACACCAGCGCAGCACCACCTCAGTACCGCGCAGCACCAGTGGCATCCGCACTGTTTGACATATGCCGTCGGCAAGGAAGGGATCTCCACCAGCCCATGTACCCCACAGCGACTTCCCCCACCGCGCCCCGGACCGGCCCCGCTCAGCGTCCGCCGACCGCGGCGGTCCGCCGACCCGGGCCGAAGCCGGCACTCCCCGCACGTCCGGCGGGGCGCATCGAGGCACCCGGGTTCGTACCGCGCGCCGGAGCCGAGCGCCTGCTGCGCCCCCGCGGCCCGCAGGCCGTCCCCGTCATCGAGCGGGCCGACCCGGCCGCGCTGGCCACCCCGTCGGTGCGGGCCGCGCTCGCCCACGTCACGCGGATATGTCCCGCGTTCGCGCCGCGCCAGGTGCTGCGCGAGGACAGTCGGCACATCCTGATCACCGGTCTGATCGGGCGCACCCCCGTGGTCGCCAAGTGCCTCTCCCCGCAGGCGGTGCAGAGCGAGCGGCGGGCCCTGCTGGTCGAGCAGTTCCACCGCGAGGTGGCGGTCTACCGGGCGTTCGTCCGGCACCGCCCGCCGGTACGGATGCCGCGCCTGGTCGCCGCCGACCACGACCGCTGCGTGCTGGTGATGGAGCGGATCCCCGGCCGCCCGGCCGCCGTCGAGCGGCACCCGGCCAACGCCCCGACGCCCGGCGAGGTGCGCGCGATCCTCGGCTCGGTGCGCGCGCTGAACCTCTGGCGCCCGCCGGCGGACGTCTTCCAGACACCGCTGGACTACCACTGGGAGACCAGCCGCTACCACTCGGTCGGCCAGCTCACCGACCGGGACGCCGGCGACCTGCGCCAGCTGCTGCACGGCCTGGCCCACACCCCGCAGCAGCTGTGCCACGGCGACGCCCTGCTCTCCAACATCCTGCTGGCGCCCTCGGGGCCGGTCCTGGTCGACTGGGAGCAGACCGGCTGGTACCTGCCCGGCTACGACCTGGCGGTGCTCTGGAGCGTGCTCTCCGGCGACACCGCGGCGCGCCGCCAGATCAGCCAACTCGCCCAGGCCGGCGGCACGCTGGCCCGGGACGCGTTCCTGGTCAACCTGGTCCTGGTGCTGATGCGCGAGCTGCGGCTGTACGACGTGCCGGGGGCCGGCGAGGAGCAGCGGATCCTGATCCGCCGGCTCTACGACGACGCCGCGCTGGCCCGCCGCGCGGTCCGGGCCGCGGTCGGCACACGCTGAGCGCGGGTGCGGGTGCGGGTGCGGGTGCGGGTGCGGCCGGCCGGCTCTCAGCCGCGCGGCCGGAAGCGCGCCAGCGCGGCGCGCCCGGCCTCCTGGAGCACCGCGTCCTCCGCCGGGCAGTGCATCCGCCCGCTCAGCGCGTCCCGCAGGTAGCGCTCCAACGGGTGGCGCCGGCTCAGGCCCGGGCTGCCCGTGAGGGTGACCGCCTGCTGCACCGACTCGATCACCGCCCTGGTGACCAGCAGCTGGACCGGGCCGGTCCGGCCCACCGCCGCCGGATCGCCGGCGTCGATCCGGGCCGCCAGGCCGCCGAGCAGTTCCTCCGCCCCGATCAGCGCGCTCTCCAACTCGCCCACGGCGGCCCGGTAACGCGGCAGGGTCCCGAGGGGTTCGCCCAGGTTGGCCGGGGTGCGCTGGCTGAGGAAGCGCACCAGCCAGTCCTGGGCCGCCCGGCCCACGCCCAGCTGGACGGCGGCCAGCGCCAGATCCCGCCAGGCCGCACAGAGCCCGGTCGCCACCGGGTCCGGCTCGGTGCGAAGGTCGAGCACCGCCTCGGGCGGCACGTACACGTCCGTGAACAGCACGTCGTGGCCGGCGCTGGCCCGCAAGCCCAGCTGGTCCCAGACCGGGTCGACCTCGACGCCGGCGCTCTCGCCGCGCACCAGGAAGGTCCCGGTCCGCGGCACCGGCTCGTCGGTGGTGGCCCGCACGGCCATCCAGGCCAGCGCCTCGGCGCCGGTGCAGCAGGTCTTGCGGCCCGTCAGGAGCCAGCCGTCGCCCTCCCGGCGGGCGAGTGCCGGGGGTCCCTCGACCGGGTCCGCCGCGAGCGTGTTGACCAACGCCGGGCCACGCCTGGACTCGTTGAGCAGCCGTCGGTAGAGCCCGGCGGGCCAGCCGGAGGTCCGTCCCTGCTCGGCGTGCAGCAGCAGCGTGAACGCGGTGACCAGCGCCACCGAGGCGTCCCCGCGGCCGAGTTCGGCCAGCACCCGGACGGTGTCGGAGAGCGTCCCGCCGGGGCCGCCGTAGCGCCGGTGCACGGTCAGGGTGAGCAGCCCGGCCTCGTGCACCGCCTCGATCCCCTGGTAGGGGAAGGTCGCGTCCCGGTCGTGTTCCTCGGCGCGGGCGGTCAGCAGGTCGACCACCCGGGGCAGGCCGGCGATCGCGGCGTCGAGGGATGACGTTTCGTCAGTGACGGTGCTCATGGCGCTGCCTCCGGGCGGCCGGCATCGGGCGCGGCAGCCGTCGTCGGCTGCACGGCTGTGGGGAGCGTGCGGGAGAGGAGGCACGGCCACGCCGTACGCGAAGCGCCGGAGCCGTCGCCCACCCTGCGAAACGCGGGTCGTGGGGACCGGCGGCAGGGACTATCGACAGTTCGCGCGACAGAGCGCGTCGACGGCGCACCGCGGGTCGGGACAGCTGCGGCGGGCACCCTCGGCCGAAGGCCTCGGGCAGGTCAGCAGCGGGCGGCGACACGACATGCTGGTGACTGTACGAAGTGTTGATCGAAACCGTCAAGCGCCGTCCGGTCGGCGACCGGCCCCGGAAAGGCCGGAAAACGCCCCTGCCGGAGCGAGCCCGCTCAGCCCTGCTGGAAGAGGTCCGCCGGGAGCGGCTTCAGCAGCTGGTAGAGGTCGTCCGCGATCGGCCGGTCCCAGGAGGCGATGGTGACCTGCACGCTGTCGCTACGGTCGAACTGGGCGCAGAACACCCGCTCCTCGGAGACCTTGACCTTCTTCACGATCAGCAGGTCGTCGCCGAGCATGACAGGGAAGTCCTCGGCGGAGACCAGCTCGACCGGCTCGTCGTTCTCCAGCGCCGCCAGCAGTTGTCTGACCTCGAACGGCACGCCGTCCTCGGCGTCCCGGGCCGGCGAGCCCTCGGGGAGATTGCCGATGAACATCACAGGTCCGCGGCCGCCGAACAGGTCGTACCGGAGGAAGATCCCCTGGCAACTCCCGTCCGGGCCGCTCATGATCGCTGCGCCGAAGTGGCCGGGCCAGTCGCCCGGATCCATCGCGAGTACGTCGAAGTCCGGGCCCGCTGGGGTGCCGGAACGTCGGCGGAGAAAAGACATGCCGCCATCGTACGTGCACCCGGTGCGCACACCGGCACCGGGCGCCCCGCCGTGCGGCGGAAACTCCACGCTCCGAGACGAATGTTGACGCTGAGCAACCGTCCGGGCTACGGTCGCGGATGTACGGCAGCTGCTGTGGGCGAGTTCCACGTGGGGGTGGTCTGCTGTGGCGCACCCCCGTGCGCCCGTCCTCCCATCGCGCCTCGTGGTACCCAGCGGCTGCAGCTCGACGGCAGTACACGCCTGTTCAAGCACCCTTTCACCCAAGCCTGGTTCGCGGGTTCCCCGACCCGTTCGCACTCGCGGACCAGCCCGGGACACCGACGCGTGGGGGCGTTCGGATCCCGGGCACCGGCGGCCAGGACCTCTGGTCCCGCCGCCGACCTCCCGGCGACTGCCGTCCCTCCGGGGCCGGCATCGGGGAACTACCTCGGGAGGAGGCCCGGCTTCGCGAGCCGGGTCTACACAGCAGACGCCGTGCACGACCGCGTGGGGGCGGTCGGCACGGCGTCTGTCTGTTTCTACGCGCTCACGGGCCCCGGGGAGGCCCCGGGGAGGCCCCGGAGCCGCACGCGGGCTCACGTCAGGTCGAACTCGCCGTCCCGGGCGCCGAGCACGAAGGCGCGCCACTCGGCCGGGGTGAAGACCAGCACCGGCCCGTCGGGGAACCGGCCGTCCCGCATCCCGATGTAGCCGTCCACGAAGGCGATCTGCACGTCACCGTCCTTGCCGTCGCCCTGGCTGCTGGAGAGCCAGGTGGCGTCGGTCAGGTCCAGTTGGGGCTTGCGCGCGCTGGGCACGGCCTCAGAGCCGCCGGCGCTCCCCTCGACGACCTCGCTGACGACCTCGCTGGCAGTCTCGCTGGCACCGATGTTGGCTGACACGTTCGTTGCTCCTCCCGACGATCCGGAGGCCAGGGTATCCGGGGCGGGCGACCTGGGCAGGGCACTTGGCCAGGTCTCATTCCTCCGGGTCGCATTCCTCCGGGGAGGGCCCGCCCGCGCTGACGCCGCCTCACAAGTGCGGCGGATCCCGGCGCGGGCGCGGGACGGACGCCGTGCGGTTTGCGACAGTGGGCGGTGGGCAGCACCGGTGCCGACGGGGGCGACCGGTTCCACCGAAGAGAGCGGGAGCAGCCGATGGGCCACCGGGACAGCACCGACGCGGACGTCATCCCGATCCTCGACGCACCCTCCGCGGTACGGGTGCCGAGCCAGGCACTGGTGCGGTCCGCCGCGTTGGGGCGGGTCGGCGTGGTGCTGGTGTCGCAGAGCCGGGACCTGGCCGAGGACGTCGCCGACCTCGCCCGGGCGGTGGCGCCCACCGACGACCCCGCCCCGGTCGCGGCCACCGGCGGACACCCGAGCGACGGCCTGGGCAGCAGCGCGCTGCTGATCGCCGCGGCCGCCCGCCGGGTCGACCAGGGCCACGGGGTCGTGGTGCTGGCCGACCTTCCGGCCGCCGTCCACACCGTGCAGGCGCTGCTGGCGACGGCGGACGAGCACGGGCTGCCGTTCCCCGTCCGGTTCGCCGACGCGCCGTTCGTGGAGGGCGCGGTGGCCGCGGTGCTGACCGCCTCGGCGGGCGGCGACCTGGCGGCCGTGCTGGACGCCGCCGAGGAGATGTACCGACAGGGGAAGGTGTAGTCCCCGCCACCGGCGACTTCCGGCCACACCGCGTCGCCGTTCGGCTACGATCTGTGCGCACGGTCGCCGCGCGGGCATACAACCTTTCGCCGGGCGCATGCGTCTTGACTGCATCGAGCGATCTCATGCCGGGTCAGTCCGGCCGTGCCTGGAGGGAACCGTGCCGCGATCGGACACCACCTCGGCGTCCCCACCCCAGCCGTCACCGAGCCCGCCGCGGCCCGGACCGCCGCCCGCCACGGCCGGCGGTTCCACCGGCCGGCTGAGCCACTGGCTGCGCTACTCCCCCGCCCAGCCGCTCTTCCGCGCCCGGGCGGCCCGCCGGCTCGCCGTCCTCGCCTACCGCCGGGTGACCGACCGCCGACGCTTCGGCGCCCAGCTGGACCGGCTCTGCCGGACGGCCGTCCCGATCTCGCTGCGCACCCTGGAACAGGCCGTGGCGGAGGGCCGGCCGCTGCCGCCGCGCAGCGTGCTGATCACCTTCGACGACGCCGACCGCGGCGTCCTGGAGTGCGCCCTGCCCGCGCTCAAGGCCCGCGGCCTGCCCGCCGTCGCCTTCGTGGTCACCGAGTTGGTCGGCACCGACCTGCCGTCCTGGCAGCAGGAGGCCGCCTTCCTCACCGCGCACGGCGGCCAGGCGCGGGCGCTCACGGCGGACGGCCAGGCCCGGCGGCTGGCCCAGCTGGCCGCGCTGCCCGACCCGGACCGCCGGCGCAGCCTGCACGAACTGCGGGTCAGCTGCACGGCCCGCCCACCCCGCCAGGAGCGGCTGGCCCCCGAGGACCTGCGGGAGCTGGCGGCCGGCCGGGTCGCGATCGGCAGCCAGAGCCTGGGGGCGGCCGAGCTGCGCCGCTGCGACGACGCGACGGTGCGCACCGAGATCCTCTCGGCGCACCAGGCGCTGACCGGCTGGCTCGGCACCGCGCCGACGGCCTTCGCCTACCCGGGCGGCGGCTACGAACCGCGCACGGCCGAGGTCCTGCGCGAACTGGGCTACCGGCTGGGCTTCCTGAGTGACCACCGGCTCAGCCGACGGCTGCCCGAGCAGGCCCTGCTGGTCAGCCGGCTACGGGTGGACGCCGCCGGCGGCCGGCACCACCTGGACACCGTGCTCTCCGGCCTGGACCCCGCGCTCAGCCGCTGGCGTACCTAGAAGACGACCCTGGAGGTAGTGCCCGGCGGCCGCCGGCAGGATGTCCGGGCGGCCGGTCGACAGGACGGTGAGGCTGCCGGTGCCCGTGCGGGTGACGGCGGCGACCCGGCGCAGGGCCTGGGCGGCGACGGCGTCGGCCGAGCCGAAGAACACCAGCGGCGCGGCCGGGTCCGGGATCGGCGCGACGGCCGCCCTGATCCGGTCGGCCACCAGTTCGTAGTGCGTGCAGCCGAGCACGAGAGCCGCGGTGCCCGGCGGGGTCAGCGCGGCCGCCGCCCGGATCGCCGCGTCGATCGCCGCGTCGTCGGCCCGCTCCACGGCGTCGGCCAGGCCCGGGCAGGGCACCTCGGTGACCTCCGCGCCCGTCGCGAAGTCGTTGATCAGCCCGCGCTGGTAGGCGCTGCCGGTGGTCGCCGGGGTGGCCCAGATCGCCACCGGGCCGCCGGCGGCCGCGGCCGGCTTGATCGCCGGGACGGTGCCGATCACCGGCAGCCCGGGTTCCAGCTCGGCCCGCAGTGTGGCCAGCGCATGCACCGAGGCGGTGTTGCAGGCGACCACGAGGGCGTCCGGCCGGTAGGCGGCCGCGGCCCGCGCACAGGCGAGCGCGTGTTCGGCGATGTCCTCGGGGGTCCGCGGACCCCAGGGCATGCCGTCCGGGTCGCTGGAGAGCACGAGATCGACGTCCGGCCGCAGCGCCCGCAGCGCGGCGGCCGCCGGGAGCAGTCCGATTCCAGAGTCCAGCAGTGCGATCTTCACGAGAATCGACCTTAGTCGATCCGGGCGTCGCACCCCTGACAACGGCCCCGCTGCGACAGACTTCCCCCGTGATGGTGCTGCTGTGGGTGAGTCTGCTGTCGGTGCTGTGCTGGGTGTGGCTGGCGTGCTGCCAGGGGTTCTTCTGGCGGACGGACGTCCGGCTGCCCGAGCGGCGCCCACCGGCGGCCTGGCCGTCGGTCGCGGTGGTGGTGCCGGCCCGGGACGAGGCCGAGGTGCTGCCGCTGAGCCTGCCGGGGTTGCTGGCGCAGCGGTACCCGGGGTCGGCCCGGGTGATCCTGGTGGACGACCACAGTACGGACGGCACGGCGCAGGTCGCCCGGCAGCTGAGCGCGGGCAACACCACCGGCGCACTCCCGCTCACCGTCGACACCCCGCCGCCGCTGCCGCCGGGGTGGACCGGCAAGCTCTGGGCCGTGCGGCACGGCGTCGAGACGGCGGGCGGGGTCGACTATCTGCTGCTCACCGACGCCGACATCGCTCACGGCCCCGACACGCTGGCGGCGCTGGTGGCCGCCGCCGAGACCCAGCGCCTGGACCTGGTCTCCCAGATGGCCCGGCTGCGCACCGAGAGCGGCTGGGAGCGGCTGATCGTCCCGGCGTTCGTCTACTTCTTCGCCCAGCTGTACCCCTTCCGCCGCAGCAACCGCCCCGGCTCCCGGACGGCGGCGGCGGCCGGTGGCTGCTCGCTGGTGCGCCGCGACGCGTTGGAGCGTGCGGGCGGGATCGCGGCGATCCGCGGCGCGGTGATCGACGACGTGTCACTCGCCCGCGCGGTCAAGCGCAGCGGCGGGCGCACCTGGCTCGGCCTGGCCGAGCGCACCCCCGCCCTGCGGGTGGACAGCGTGCGCCCCTACCAGGGCCTCGGCCCGCTCTGGCGGATGGTCTCGCGCAGCGCGTACGCGCAGCTGCGGCACTCGCCGCTGCTGCTGATCGGCACAGTGCTCGGGCTGGCGCTGGTCTACCTGGTGCCGCCGGTCGCGACGATCACCGGCCTGGTGACGGGCGACCCGGCGCTGCTGGCCGCCGGCGCCGTCGCCTGGACGCTGATGGCCGGGACCTACCTGCCGATGGTGCGCTACTACGGCCGGCCGGCCCCGGCGGCGTTGCTGCTGCCGTTCACCGCGCTGCTCTATCTGCTGATGACGGTGGACTCGGCGGTACAGCACTGGCGCGGCCGCGGCGCCGCCTGGAAGGGGCGCACCTACAGCGGTTAGGACTTGTCAGTGCTTGGCCGCAGGCACCTGCTGCTGGAGCAGGTCGTCCAGCACCGCGGGCATCCGGTCCACGCCGCCGGCCTGGACCGGCCCGGTGCGGTAGCTGCCCTGGACGACGAGGCTGGGCAGCTCGGTGACCTCGTAGCGCGCCAGCTCCTTCGAGGCCTGCGCGGTCTCCCGGCCCACCTCGTCGGACTCGTACGCGGCGCGGAACCGCTGCGCGTCCACCTGCTGCCCGGCCGCCCAGCCGGCGGCCAGGTCCTCGGTGGTGAGGTCGAGGCCCTCGCCGCGGACGGCGCGGAAGACGGCGCTCTGCAGGCGGTCCACCTCGCCGAGACGGTCGAGCGTGTAGAACAGCCGGGCGTGGGCCCGCTCGACGTCCTGGTCGGCGTTGTCGGACCAGACGGCGGGGATCCGGCGGAGCACCACGTCGGACGGGCGGTGCGCGGCCCAGTCCTCCAGCGGCTGCTCCAGCAACTGCGAGTGCTCGCAGCCGTACCAGAAGACCTCGACCACCTCACGGCGGGCCGAATCGGCCACCGGTTGGGGGTGCTGGAGGCGGACATAGCTGCCGCCCTCACGCGGCGCCGGAGCACCGGAGGGCACCGCGGCCACCGCCGCCCCCGGCGTCGAGGCCACCCCGAGGGTCAGACCGGCGGAGACGAGCAGGACGACGAGGCGCGAGACAGACGTCATGGCGACACCGTGTCAGTTCGAGCGCCGGCACTGCCAGTTGCGCGCCGACAGGTCCCCCGATCGGCGCAACAGCGGTTGCGCCGATCCGGACACCCCGTCAGGGCGAGCGGCCCCGGGACACGTTCCGCCGTGGATTCCCTGGCGGGCGGGGCGTCCGGGCTGCGATGCTAGGCCCGGGCGATGGCCGGCATGGGAGGCCGACCAGGCGCCGCGTCAGGGGGATGAGTCGGATGCATGTGCTCTACGTGATCGACAGCCTCAACCGGGTGGGCGGGGCCGAACAGGGGCTGCTGGCGCTGGCACCACAGCTGGTGCACTCGGGCGTCAAGCTCGACGTCGCGTACCTGACGGCGTCCCCGGGCGGGTTCCAACCCGAGCTGGCCGCCGCGGGTGCCACCGTCTTCGGCGTGCACCACCGCGGCCGGGGCCGCACCGCCGCGGCGCTGCGAGCGCTGGTCCGCGAGCGCCGTCCCGATCTGGTGCACACCACGCTGTACGAGTCGGACGTGCTCGGCCGGGCCGCGGCGCTGGCCGCCCACACGCCGGTGGTCTCCAGCCTGGTCAACCCCGCCTACGGGCCCGAACACCTGCACGCGCGCGGGCTGAGCCCGTGGCGGATGCGGGCCGCGCAGGCGGTGGACGCGGCGACCGCCCAGGGCACCCGCCGCTTCCACGCGCTGACCCGGCACGTGGCGGGCGCGATGGCCGGTCGGCTGCGGATACCGGCCGGCCGGATCGACGTGGTGCCGGCCGGGCGCGATCCGGAGGTGCTGGGCACGGTCACGGCAGAGCGGCGGGCAGCCGTGCGGGCCGGCCTCGACCTGGCGCCGAACACCCCGGTGGTGCTGGCGGCGGCGCGCCAGGCGTACCAGAAGGGGCTCGACGTCCTGCTCACCGCCTGGCCTCGGGTGCTGCACGGCGCTCCCGAGGCCGTCCTGCTGCTGGCCGGGGACCCGGGACCGGAGAGCGCGCGGCTGCACGCGCTGGCCGCGGCAGCCGGGGTCGGGGAGCGGGTGCGGTTCCTCGGACCGCGCGGCGACGTCTACGACCTGATGGCCGCCGCCGACGTGTTCACCGTGCCGTCCCGTTGGGAGGGCCTGGGCAGCGCCGCCATGGAGGCGATGGGCGTCGGCGTCCCACTGGTCTGCTCCGACGTGCCGGCGCTGCGCGAGACGGTGCGCTCGGAGGACTACGCGGTGCTGGTGCCGCCGGAGTCCCCGGAGCGACTGGCCGCCGCCCTGGGCGCGGTGCTCGCCGACCCGGGCGCCTCGACCGGCCGCGTCCAGGCCGCCCGGGCGCGCTTCCTGACCAATTTCACGCTCCACCAGGTCACCGCCCAGATGGTGGACTTCTACGAGCGTTCGCTGCACTCCCGGCGGGGAATGGCGGCACAGGTGCGTGCACGGACACTCTGACGGTCCGTCAACTCTCGTTTCCACGTTAGCTGGAGAGAGTGAGGCGGGTTGGACCGCACTCCCTCCGGTTGGCCAGGATGGCGGACGAGGGGGTGAGGTCATCACCCTCCGCCGATCCATCTGGAGTTCAACGCCGTGTTCAAGGGCTTCCGCAGCTTTCTGCTGCGCGGAAACGTAGTAGACCTGGCCGTCGGTATCGTCATCGGTGCGGCCTTCACCGCCGTCGTCACCGGCTTCGTCACGGCGTTCCTGACGCCACTGATCGGCGTCGCGACCGGCACCATCGGCGACTTCACCCAGAAGACCTTCGAGGTCGGCGGCACCGCGTTCCCCTACGGCGCGTTCCTCAACGCGCTGATCAGCTTCCTGCTGATCGCCGCGGTGATCTACTTCGTGGTCGTGGTGCCGGTCGGCAAGCTGCAGGCCCGCTTCGAGCCGAAGGCCTCCGAGCAGCCCAAGACCGACTGCCCCGAGTGCCTGAGCCGCATTCCGGCCGCGGCCGTCCGCTGCTCGTTCTGCACCTCCGAGCTGACGCCGCTGCCGGGCTTCCCCGCGCAGGCGCTGCAGAACAGCTGACCCTCACGGCTTCGAGGACGTGGCACCCGACCTGGCGGATCATCCAAAGAGATCGCCCCGGACACGACAGAGCGGTGCCGTGGTCGGTGATGAGGCCAGCTTAGGCCACCGTGAGCCCCCCGAAACCCGGGGGGCTCACCCCTGCTCGGCGTCCGAACAGCAGCCGAACGGCCGGAAAACGTCCGCGATATGCCCGATATTTCGTCATTCAGGGCCTTTGCGCGAGCGAAGACTGTGTAAACACTCGAACTACCCCCCTCCCACACTCCTCAGGTGGCACATTCTGGGCTTACGGTATGCCCCATGACCTCGCCCCGCTCCTACGACGGAGTCGGCTACTACGCTCCGTCCTTTTCGTCGGGCACGCCCATCTACGACAGCTTGGTCGCAGAGCGCGGAGTCCCCCAGATCGCGCCGATCAACGTGCCGGCGGCACTGCCCCCGGCCCCCTACCAACCCGCCCCGGGCTTCGGCTCGGCGCTGGAGAGCACCAGCCTGCTGCCGGCCCTGCCGCCGGCCCGGCTCGCTCTGGGCCCGGGTACGAGCACCGGCAGTAGCTATCCGGCTCCTTCGTACGCCACGCCGCAGCCCCCGGTGCCCGGTTACGGCGGCCAGCCGTACCTGCCCGGTCCGCGCGTGCCCGCCCAACCGGTGCAGCAGGGCTACCCCTCGCCGCAGCCGTGGGACACCCAGGGCGGCTTCCGGCCCTCGCCGCCGGCCCCGGTGGCGCCCGTGCGCCCGGTGCCGCCGGCGCAGTTCTTCCAGCAGCCCGGCCAGCAGGCCACGCAGCAGGGCATGGCCCAGCAGCCGGCGCAACAGAATTACGCGCAGGGGCAGTTCGGCCAGAGCCAATTCGGCCAGGGGCAGTTCGGGCAGGGGCAGTTCAACCAGCAGGGCCAGCAGGGCTATCAGCAGCAGTACGGCCAGCAGGCGCCGCCTCAACAGGGGCAGGCTTACTGACCGAAGGATCCAGGGGGGATTTTCGGTCATCCACGGGCCGTTCGGAGCACCGCAGCGCGGTGTCCCGGACGGCCCGTGCGCATACCCCCGTCCGTGGGCGCACCGGGCGGAGCCTGGCAGGATGGCGCTATGCCTCTCCTCACCGGTCTGCACCGCTACCCCGTCAAGTCGATGTACCGGCAGAGCCCGGCCAGCGCGACCGTCGAGCCATGGGGTCTCAGCGGCGACCGGCGCTGGATGCTGGCCGGCCAGGACGGCAAGGCGATCACCCAGCGCGACGCCCCCGCGCTGAGCCGCTTCCGCACCGAACTGGACGAGGACGGCGCGCTCCTGGTGACCTCCCCCGAGGGTGACCGGCTGCGGGTCCCGGCCCCGGCCGGCTCGGCGAGCCCCGCCGTGGGCGACATCTTCGGCTCCCGGTTCGCCGCCGCCGAGGCCGAGGAGAAGGCCCACCTCTGGTTCGCCGAGCACCTCCCGCAAGACCTGGGGCCCGTCCGCCTGCTGCACCTGGACGACCCGCTGGCCCGGCCGGTCAACGAGCGCTTCTGCACCCCCGGGGACACCGTCAGCATGGCCGACGGGTTCCCGCTGCTGGCCACCACGACGGCCTCGCTGGCCTCGCTCAACGACTGGATGACCGCCAAGGGCGCGACCGCCCTGCCGATGGAGCGGTTCCGCCCCAACCTGGTGGTCGACGGCGTCGAGGCCTGGGAGGAGGACGGCTGGCGGCGGGTCCGGATAGGCGAGCTGACCTTCCGGGCCGTCAAACTCTGCGGCCGCTGCGTGGTCACCACCACCGACCAGGAGACCGGCGAGCGCCAGGGCCCGGAGCCGCTCACCTCGCTGGCCGCCCACCACCGGCTGGACAAGAAGGCCGCCTTCGGCGTCAACCTGATCCCCGAACGCCCCGCCGGGGTGAGCGGCGACGTCCTGGGCACCGTCCGGCTGGGCGACCTGGTCACCGTGCTGGAGCGCGGGGAACGACTGCCCGCCGCCTAGCGTCTTCAGGAGAACGACTGGGCGACCGGCCGGGAGATCAGCTGGGAGATCGACCGAGCGATCGACCGGGAGATCGGCTGGGAGATCGGCTGGCACGACGGCCTCGCCGAGCGCGCTACGGTGGGCCGACTACGGTGGCGGAGAGCGACCAGCAGAGGGCGAGGGCGACAGAGCGTCATGGGTGAGCACAGGGTCCGGGTCACGCAGGACAGCGGCTCGCGCTGGCGGCGCCGCGCCGGGGAGTACGAGACGCTGGCCGAGGCCCTCGCCGCCGCCGAACCGGGCGACACCCTCACGCTGCGCCCCGGGGTGTTCCGGGAGAACGTCGTCCTGGACAAGCCGGTGACCCTGCAGCCCGCCGAGGGCCCGGGCACCGTGCGACTGGACCCGCCCTCCGGTGTCACGCTCACCATCACCGCGGCCGCCGTCGTGCGCGACCTGCTGATCGAGGGCTACGACAGCTCGGCCGCCGCCGTCCTGATCACCGGCCCGGAGGCCGCCGCCCGGCTGACCGGCTGCCGGGTGGACACCCACTCCGCGGTCGGCATCGAGGTGGACGACCGGGCCGACCCCACGCTCACCGGCTGCACGGTGGCCAATCCGGCGGGTCTGGGCCTGCGGCTGCGGGGCGGGGCGAGCGCCGCCTTCGAGGAGTGCGAGGTCTCCGCCGCCGGACAGGCCGGACTGGCCGTCCTGGAGGGCGCGAGCGCGCGCCTCACCCGCTGCCGGCTGCACCACGCCGCCGGAGCCGGCGTGCTGCTCACCGACGCCGGCAGTCGGGCCGACCTGACGGGCTGTGAGATCTACGAGATCCGCGGCAGCGGGGTGCAGGCGGAGGCCAAGGCGGCCGGCCGGCTGACCGAGTGTGAGATCCACCGGGTCACCGGCAACGGCCTGACCCTGGACACCGAAGCCGAACTGACCCTGGTCGGCTCCCGGTTGCACGATCTGCCGGAGAACGCCGCCGATCTTCGCGGCCGTTCGCTGCTGACGCTGGAACAGACCAACATCCGGGCGTTCGGCCGCGGCGCGCTCTCGGTCTGGGACCCGGGCACCCGGGTCGAGGCCACCGGGTGCGAGATCGAGGACAGCACCGGGGACTACCCGGCGATCTGGGTCAGCGACGGCGCGCAGCTCACGCTGGCCGACTGCTCGCTGCACGACCTGCCCGACGCGCTCTTCGTGCTGGACCGCGACTCCCGGGCCACCGTGACGGACACCTCGTTCAGCCGGATCCGCAGCTCGGCGGTCTCGGTCAGCTCGGGCGCCTCGGTCGCGCTGGAACGCTGCCGGGTCCAGCAGGCCGGGACCGGGATGTGGTTCCGCGACCACGGCAGCGGCGGGCTGCTGACGGGCTGTGAGATCTCCGACGTGGCGACCGGGGTGATCGTCACCAAGGGTGCCGACCCGGTGCTGCGCGACTGTGTGGTGCGCGGCAGCGCGGAGGCCGCGGTGTACGTCTCGGCGCAGGGGCGCGGCAGCTTCGAGGACTGCCGGGTGACCCAGGGCAACGGCTTCGGCTTCCACATCATCGACGGCTGCCGCAGCGCGCTGACCCGCTGCCGGGCCGAGCAGAACGCCCGCGCCGGCTTCGAGTTCTCCGAGCCGGGCCCGGTGGTGGAGGCCTGCACCTCGGACGACATCGCGCCGAGCGCGCCGCCGCCCGAGACCGTCCCGGCGCCGCGCACGGCCCAGCTGACCAGCGCCCCCGCACTCGCACCGCTGGCGCAGATCGCGCCGATCCCGGACTGCCGCCCGGCCGACGAGGCGCTGGCCGAGCTGGACGCGCTGATCGGCCTGGCCACCGTGAAGCAGGAGGTGCGCACCCTGATCGACCTGATCGCGGTCGGCCGCCGCCGCCGGCAGGCCGGGCTCAAGGCGCCCTCGCTGCGCCGGCACCTGGTCTTCACCGGCTCCCCCGGCACCGGCAAGACCACGGTGGCCCGGCTCTACGGCGAGATCCTCGCCTCACTGGGCGTGCTGCAGCGCGGCCACCTGGTCGAGGTGGCCCGGGTCGACCTGGTCGGCGAGCACATCGGCTCCACCGCGATCCGCACCCAGGCCGCGTTCGACCAGGCCAGGGGCGGTGTGCTCTTCATCGACGAGGCCTACGCGCTGGCCCCCGAGGACGGCGCCAGGGACTTCGGCCGGGAGGCGATCGACACCCTGGTCAAGCTGATGGAGGACCACCGCGACGAGGTCGTGGTGATCGTGGCCGGCTACACCGCCGAGATGGCGCGCTTCCTCTCCGCCAACCCCGGTGTCTCCTCGCGCTTCTCACGCACCGTCGCCTTCCCCGACTACTCGGACGCCGAGCTGCTGGAGATCGCCCGCACCCAGTGCGTGGAGCACGAGTACGAGCTCGCGGAGTCGACCGCGGAGGCGCTGCTGGGCCACTTCTCCACGCTGCACCGAGGGCCCAACTTCGGCAACGGGCGCACCGCCCGCCAGGTCTTCGAGACCATGGTGGAGCGGCACGCGATGCGGGTGGCCCAGCTGCCGGACCCCTCCACGCAGGACCTCCAACTGCTGGTTCCGGCCGATCTTCCGCTGCCCAGGAACTCCTGACCGGCGCCGCCGCGTTGGATCGGCGGCCCGGCCGGCCACCGGATCCGCCCCGCGATCTCCGTCCGAGTGGCCCGATGCCCGGTCCGGGCGTGGCAGGATGGGCTGAACGGTTGGATCACTGAGAGGCGGGGCGGCGTACGTGGCCGACAACAGCAACCTGCTAGCCGAGCAGCGCCGGGCGATGATCCTGGACGAGGTGCGCCGGCGCGGTGGCGTGCGGGTCAACGAACTGACCCGGCGGCTGAACGTCTCGGACATGACGATCCGCAGGGACCTCGACGCGCTGGCCAAGATCGGCGCGATCGAGAAGGTGCACGGCGGGGCGGTGCCGGTCGAGGAGGCCCGCACCCACGAGCCCGGCTTCGAGGCGAAGTCCTCGCTGGAGCTGTCCGCCAAGGAGGAGATCGCCCGCGCGGCGGCCGCCCTGGTGACGCCCGGCAGCGCGATCGCGCTCTCCGGCGGCACCACGACGTTCGCGCTGGCCCAGCACCTCACCCAGGTGGCACAGCTGACCGTGGTGACCAACTCGGTCCGGGTCGCCGACGTCTTCGAACGCGCCAAGGCGCTGGGCGAGGGCGCGGGCAGCACCGTGGTGCTGACCGGCGGTGTCCGGACGCCGTCCGACTCGCTGGTCGGGCCGGTCGCGGACCGGGCGATCCGCTCGCTCCACTTCGACCTGCTCTTCCTGGGCACCCACGGCCTCTCCCCGGAGGCCGGGCTCTCCACCCCGAACCTCGCCGAGGCGGAGACCAACCGGAACTTCGTGGCCTCCGCCCGCCGGGTCGTGGTCGTCGCCGACCACACCAAGTGGGCCACCGTGGGTCTGTCCACCTTCGCCGAGCTGGCCGAGGTGGACACCTGGGTGACCGACGCGATGCTCCCGGCCGAGGCCGCCGAGACCGCGCGCGAGTACGTCCGCGAGCTGGTGCTGGCCGGCGCCTGAGCCGCGCGGATCAGGCCGGCGTCGCCGCGTAGTACCTGAGCTCCTCGTCCTCGTGCGTGAAGGCCATTCCGGCGGCCAGCATCACGCGCTGGGAGGGGAGGTTGGTGTGCTCGGTGTCGCCCAGCAGCCGGCTCACGCCCCACCCGGCGGCGGCCGCGAGGATGCCGCGGACGGCCTCGGTCGCGTAGCCCTGGCCGCGCGCCGACTCGGCCAGGCCGTAGCCGATCGCGACCGAGCCGTCCTCGTCGGGGGCGCCGTGGAAGCCGATCCCGCCGATCGCGAGGCCGTCGGAGCGGCGGCGGATCTCGTAGCCGCCGAAGGGGTGGGTGTCGCCGCCGGCCAGCGCGTGGCCCTTGAGGAACATCCGGGCGCCGACCCGCTCGCCCTGGGCCGGGTAGTCGGCGGCCCAGCGGTCGTCCGGGCCGGCCTCGCCCGCCGCGACCCGCTCCGCCTCGGCGATGGTGAGGGGGTGCAGGATCAAACGCTCTGTCAGAAGATCATTCATGACAGAGTGACTATCACATCGCTTACTTCGCAGGCCAGATCCCGTTACCTCGCAGGCCAGCTCCCGTCGGCCAGGAACGCCTCCAGCTCCGCCCGGCAGGGCGCGATGTCCAGACCCTGCGCGGCCAGCCACTCGTCCGAGTAGTACTTGTCGAGATACCGGTCGCCCGGGTCGCAGATCAGCGTGACCACGCTGCCGTGCTCACCCGCGGCCCGCATCTGCGCGACGATCTTCAGCGCACTCCACAGGCCGGTCCCGCTGGAGGCGCCCGCCTTCTTGCCGAGCACGTTCTCCAGCACCCGCATGGCGGCGATCGAGGCGGCGTCGGGGACCTTCATCATCCGGTCGATCGCGCCCGGCACGAAGCTCGGCTCCATCCGCTGCCGCCCGATCCCCTCGATCCGCGAGCCGCGCTCGGAGGTGGCCTGCGGGTCGTGCCGCAGCCAGCCGTCGAAGAAGACCGAGTTCTCCGGGTCGGCGACACAGATCCGGGTGTCGAACTGCTGGTAGTGGACATAGCGGGCGATGGTGGCCGACGTGCCGCCGGTCCCGGCCGTGGCGACGATCCAGGCGGGCTCGGGGTGCGGCTCGCGGCGCAGCTGGGCGAAGATCGACTCCGCGATGTTGTTGTTGCCGCGCCAGTCGGTGGCCCGCTCGGCATAGGTGAACTGGTCCATGTAGTGCCCGCCGGTCTCCGCGGCGAGCCGCATCGAGACCTCGTACACCTCACAGGGATCGTCCACCAGGTGACAGCTGCCGCCGTGGAACTCGATCAGGTCGATCTTCGCCTGACTCGTCGACTTGGCCATCACCGCGATGAACGGCACCCCGACCAGCGCCGCGAAGTACGCCTCCGACACGGCGGTGGAACCACTGGACGCCTCGATCACCGGCTTGCCGGGACGGATCCACCCGTTGCACAGCCCGTAGAGGAAGAGCGAACGGGCCAACCGGTGCTTGAGACTGCCGGTCGGGTGGGTCGACTCGTCCTTCAGATAGAGGTCGATGCCCCAGGCCTCGGGAAGCGGGAAGCGCAGCAGGTGCGTGTCGGCCGAGCGGTTGGCGTCGGCCTGCACCTTGCGGACGGCCTCCTTGAGCCAGGCACGGTAGGCGGCATCGGTACGGTCCACATCCACGGTTTCCATGAACTCATGGTAATCGATAACTACGATAAGTAACTTTAACCGTAGCTCCAGCCTCCGCTTATCGCCGCCCGGCCCAGGGGTCGCACCGACGGGGGTCCGTCAGCATCCGGCTCACCGGCCTCACCCGGCTCACTCGGCTCACCGCGCCGCGAGTTGGGGGTCCGCCAGGTACGGCTCCCAAGCGAGTTCGGCTGCGCCGACCAGTTCGGCGTACTCCAGTTCGGCCGGGACGATGCGGACTTGGCAGATCCGGCCCCAGAGGCTGCGGTCGGCGACGACCGAGCGCAGGTGGTCGGGGGCGGCGGTGAGCAGGTCGCGGTGCAGGCCGCTGAGGACGATGCGGTCGGGGTTGAGGATGTTCGCCAGGCCGGCCAGGCCGATGCCCAGGAGTTTGGCCACCTCGTCGACGGCCTTGCGGGCGTCCGGGTCGTGGTCGGCAGTGCGGGCCAACGCACGGGCCTCGGCCAGCAGCGGGCGGCCGGGGGTGGGGGTCCGGCCGGCGGCGGCGAGGAGGGCCTGCGGGTCGGTCTCGACGTTGAGGCAGCCCCGGTTGCCGCAGGGGCAGTCGCGGCCGCAACGGTCGACCGTCAGATGGCCGACCTCCAGGGCGAGTCCGGTGCTGCCGGTGTGCAGGCGTCCGTCCACCACCAGGGCGCCGCCGACGCCGCGGTGTCCGGAGGTGACCAGCAGCAGGTGGCGGGCGTCGCGGCCGGCGCCGTGGCGGTGCTCGGCGAGGGCGGCGAGGTTGGCGTCGTTGGCGACGGCGGTGGGGAGCGGGTGGCGGGCGCGCGGGCCGAGGTCGACGGCGTTCAGCTGTTGGGCGAAGAGGGCGGCGACGGGCGTGCCGCTGGGCCAGCCGAAGTGCAGGGCGGCCAGGGCGGCGCCCTCCGGTTCGGTGACCGGATTGGGCAGCGCGAGGGCGGCGCCCAGGCAGCGGCGACGACTGCCGCGCACCAGGGCGGCGCCGGCCTCGGCGATCGCCCCGAGCATCGGTTCGGGGCCGGTCGCGGCGGGCAGCGGGTGGTGGACGGGTTCGCCGAGGTCGCCGCCGAGGCCGGCGAGCGCGACGCTCAGGCCGTCGGCGTGCAGTTGGGCGGCGAGTACGACCGGGCCCTCGGGGGTGATGCCGAGCCGGTGGGAGGGGCGGCCGCGGCCGGTGCCGACGGGGTGCGGGTCGACGGTGACCAGGCCGAGGGCGGCCAGCTCGGCCGCGACGGCGCCGGCGGTCGCGCGGGTGACGTCGAGCGCGGCGGTGAGCGCCGAGCGGGTGGGCGCCCGGCCGGTGTGCACCAGCGCGAGGGCCGGTCCGAGCAGGGTGCGCCCGCGGTCCGGCATCGGACGGCGGGTGGCGGGCCCGGGGCCGGAGCCGGGGCTTGAAGGAGTGTGCGGCACTCCTCTATTGTGACTTTGTGCCGCTCCTAAACAAAACTGCCCGCCCGACCCGCCCGGCAACCCTCCCCCACTCCCCCGCACCCAGCGCCTGGTCCGCCGCCCGGATCGCGCTGACCGCGATCTTCGCCGTCGACGGCTTCCTCTTCGCCGCCTGGGTGGTGCGCATCCCCGACGTGCGGGCCCAGGTGCACGCCTCGCACTCCTCCCTCGGCCTCGCGCTGCTCTGCCTGTCGGCCGGCGCGGTGGCCGCGATGCCGCTGATCGGCCGGCTCTGCGTACGGTTCGGCAGCCGGCGGGTCACCGTCGTCGCGCTCGCGCTGTTCAGCGCCGCCGCGGTGCTGCCGCCGCACACCCACTCGGTGCTCACGCTCGGCGCGGCGCTGGTGCTGTTCGGCGCCGGGTACGGATCGGCCAACGTCGCGATGAACAGCGCCGCCGTCGAACTGGTCGCCGAACTGCGGCGGCCCGTGATGCCGAGCTTCCACGCCGGCTACAGCCTCGGCGGGCTGATCGGCGCCTCGCTCGGCGGCCTGCTGGCCACCTCGCTGACGGCCAGTTGGGCACTGGCCCTGAGCGGGCTGCTCGGCGCCGCGGTCACGGCGGTCGCCGGCGCCGTCCTGCTCCGCGAGCCGCGCGGGACGGTGGCGACCGCACCTGCGGCCGCGCCCATGGCGGCGGCGTCCGGTCCCTTGGTGCCTGCCCGCTACCTGGTGCTGCTGCTCGGTCTGACCGCGCTCTTCAGCTCGTACGGCGAGGGCGCGCTCGCCGACTGGGCCACCCTGCACCTGACCGACGACGTGCACGCGAGCGCCGGCCTGGCGGCCATCGGCTACGCCGCGTACGCGTTCGCGATGACCACCGGCCGGCTGGGCGGGACCTGGCTGGCGATGCGGTTCGGACCGGCCCGGCTGATGGTGGCCGGCGGCCTGACCGCCGGTGCCGGGATGCTGCTCGCGGCGCTGGCGCCGTCGGTGGCGCTGGTGCTGGCCGGCTTCGTGCTGGTCGGCCTGGGACTGGCCAACCTCTTTCCGCTGGCGATCGCCCGCGCCGGGCAGGAGGGCGGGCCGCACGGGGTGGCGACCGCCTCCATGCTCGGGTACGGCGGCATGCTGATCGGGCCGCCGGTGATCGGCTTCCTGGCCGACGCGGCGAGCCTGCCGATCGCGCTGACCACGGTCGCCGCGGCGGGCGCGGGCGCGGCGGTGCTGGCCGCACTGGCGCACCGGCCGCGTCCCGCCGCGACCGTCCTGAGCGGCTCCGCGCGATAGCCTGACGCCCGTGACCCTCCACCAGCTGCCCGCCGCCGACCGCACTGCCACGCCCTGGCGCAACGGCGGCGGGATCACCCGCGAGGTCGCCGCCGCGTCCGACGGGTCCTGGCGGGTGAGCCTGGCCGAGGTGGCCGCCGACGGACCGTTCTCGGTCTTCCCCGGCCTGGACCGGATCCTCACCGTCGTCGAGGGCGCGGGCCTGGAGCTGACGGTCGGCGACGCACCGCCGGTCACCGTACGTCCGCTGGACCCGTTCGCCTTCCCCGGCGAACTCCCCACCGCCGGCCGGTTGTCGGACGGCCCGGTGACCGCGCTCAACGTGATGGCCCGGGGTCTCGCCCTCGCCGTCACGGTCGCCCACAGTCCGGTGGAGCTGCGGCCGGCACCGGGCACCACGGTCCTGGCCGTCGCGCTCGCCGGCCACGACGCCGTCCGGCTCACCCATCCCGACACCGCGCGGACGCGGGACGCCGTGGTCCTGACCATCGGTCCGGCGCTCCCGGCCGCTTGAGCGGCACAGGCCGGGAGCGGGATCAGCGCCCGTTCAGTCGGACGGCCCGGACGGGCGGACCATGAAGACGTCCACCGGGTCCTGACGCTCCACCCGGAACCCGTGCCGCTCGTACAGCCGCCGGGCCGGGCTGCCCTGCAGGACGTTCAGCCGGACCGTCAGGCCCAGGCGGTCGGCCCGGTCGAGCAACGTGCGCAGCGCCGCGGCGCCCAGGCCGCGGTTCTGGTGGGCCGGCGCGAGGTAGAAGTGCTCCACCCAGTGGCCGTCCTCGGCCGGGCGGAACGCGACACAGCCCGCGAAGGCGCCGGACACCAGCAGGACCCAGGTGCAGTCGGGATCGAAGGCGTCCCGCAGCCGTTGCCGCACCCGCTGCCCGTCGTAGCGGCCCAGCCGCTCCAGATCGGCGCGCATGACCACGGCCCGCAGCTCGGCGATGGGCTCGACGTCCGCGTGCGTGGCCGGACGCAGCACCAGGTCCGGCGAACCGGACGAGGTGGGCGAGGCGGGCGAGGCGGGCGTGCCGCTGTGCTGCCCGCTCACGGCTGCTTCTCCGTCGGCACGTGCAGGTCCCAGCCGACCAGCGCGCGCAGCTGCTCGGCGGTGACGCCCTCCGGGAGCGGACGCGGCGGGTCGGTGCGGAACGGCGGCTGCCAGCCCTCGGCCTCGGTGAAGCTGCGGACCACCCTCGCCGGGGCACCCGCCACCACGCTGTGGTCGGGGATCTCGCCACGGACCACCGAGCCCGCCGCCACCACCACGTTGCGGCCGATCCGGGAGCCGGGCAGGATCACCGCGCCGGTGCCGATCCAGCTGCCCGCGCCGATCTCGACGGGCTCGTTGCGCGGCCACTGCTTGCCGATCGGCAGGTCGGTGTCGCGGTACTCGTGTGCCTGGTCACTGATGTAGACGTTCGGGCCGGTCCAGACGTCGTCGCCGAGCACGATCGACTGATGGCCCACCAGGTGGCTGCCACGGCCGATCACGCAGCCGCCGCCGATCCGCACCACCGGCTCGGGACCGAGGTCCAGACCGGGCAGAAAACCAGCCGATATGGTCACCTGCTCGCCGATGATGCAGAACGGGCCGATCGCGATCGACTGCTCGTTGAAGACCGTCCCCAGCGGGAACGCCAGCTTGCTGCCGTCGCCGAGCGTGTGGAAGCGGTACGGGCCGGGGTTCTGGTTCGACACCGCACCGCGCTCCTGCACCCAGCGCCACCCGCGGTGCACCGCACGGCCGGTGGCCCGGCGGGCACGGGAGCGGACGGCGGAGAACACGGTGGCAGTGATCGACATGCGCTCACCGTATCCGCCGGGCCCGCCCGGCGACCGGCCGGGCGAGCAAGGTCACACCGGCTGCCGCGGCCGTCGCTACTCGGCGGCCGCCCACGGCGCCGGGCGACGCTCCAGGAAGGCGCGCATGCCCTGCTGCGCCTCGGGCGAGCCGAACAGGCGGGCGGACTGCTCGACCCGGGCGTCGGCGTCCTGCTCGAACGAGCGCAGCACGTCCGCGTTGACCAGCCGCTTGGACTCGGCGAGCCCCTGCGGGGAGGCCAGCCGCAGGGCGGCCAGCAGCTCTGCCAGGGCGGCCTCCGGCTCCTCGGCGGCCAGCGTGATCAGGCCGATCCGGGCCGCCTCCGTCGCGTCGAAGGTCTCCCCGGTCAGGTAGTAGCGGGCGGCGGCACGCGGCTCCAGCTTGGGCCGCAGCGGCAGCGAGATGACGGCGGGGGCCAGCCCGAGCCGCGACTCGGTGAAGGCGAAGGTGGCGGCCGGACCGGCGACCGCGAGGTCCGCCGAGCCGACCAGCCCGAGCCCGCCGGCCCGGACGTGCCCGTTGACATAGGCGATCACCGGCTTCGGGCACTCCACGATGGCCCGCTGGATGTCGACCAGCCCGCGCGGGCCGACCGTCGGGTCCGCGCCGGTCGCCTCCGACAGGTCGGCGCCCGCGCAGAACACCTTGCCGGTGTGCCCGAGCACCACGACCCGCACGGCCGGGTCCTTGGCCGCCCCGGCGAGGCCCTGCTCCAGCTCGGCCATCAGCCGGCTGGAGAGCGCGTTGCGGTTGTGCGGGGAGTCGAGTTCGAGGGTGGTGACGACTCCCGCGGTGGTGACGCGGACGAGCGGGGTTTCGGCGGGTGCTGCGCTGGTCATCGTGGTGGACCTGCTTTCCGGTATCCGATATGAGGGTGGGTCGGACTGGCCAAGGAGACTCTGGCATGCCGCACCCCGCCCCCACCAGTGCCGCAGTCCGCCGGGGCCGCGGCCGCCGGCCCTGGCGGAGCGGCCTCCCACCGGATACGTCAGGCCGTCGCGCCGGTGGCCGCGGTGACGCCGGTGGCCCAGCGGACGGCCGGGCGCATCGCGGCGCCCGTCACACCGAAGAGCGCGCCGAGCAGCAGCCAGCCCGCCAGCCCGTGGCCGACCACCGCGAGGGTGACCAGGGCGGGGCCGATCATCAGCGCGACCGAGCCGCCGGTGCTGAACACCCCCTGGTAGCTGCCGTGCGCGCCCTCGCCCGCCAGGTCGTAACTCAGCGCCCAGCCGCCGGCCTGGCTGAGCACCTCACCGCCCGCCTGGAACGCCACCCCGACGAGCAGGACGACGGAGGCGAGCACCGCGGACAGGCCGTGGGCCAGCCCGAGCACGGCGCAGGAGGCGGCGAGCAACAGGCCACCACGGGCGCAGGCGCGGGCGGCGGCGCCCGGCTGGTCGGTGCCGCGGGTGGCCCGGACCTGGAGGAAGACCACCAGCACCGTGTTGACCACCATCGTCGCGGCCACCAGAGCCCGGGGGGCGGTGGTGTCCTTGACGATCCACAGCGGCACACCGATCTCCAGCATCGCGAACTGCAGAGTGAGGACCGAGTTCAGGGCGGTGACCACCAGGAAGGGCAGGTTGCGCAGCGCCGGGTTGCGCCGGTCCCGCGGCTGCTCCTGCCCGGCTGCGGGCTGCCCGGCCCCGCTCTGCTCGGCCCCGGCCGTCTCCCGTGCGGCCGGAGCGCGTTCGGTGCCGGGCAGGCGCAGCAGGAGCAGCGCGACCAGGGCGTAGGAGAGCGCGTCCGCGAGGATCGTCGCGGTGTACGCGGCCCTGCTGTCGGCCTGCAGGGTGAGCGCGGCGAGCACCGAACCGAGGCCCATCGCCACGTTGGTGACGGCTCGCAGGTACCCGCGCCCGGTCACCCGCTGGTCGGGCGGCAGCACTTCGGCGTAGAGCGCGTTGCGCACAGCGGCCGCGCCGCGGTCGACGGCGGCGAGCAGGCAGGTCAGCACGGCGAACGCCGCGAAGCCGCCCACCAGGACGTAGCCCACCGTCCCGACCGCCTCCAGCGCGATCAGCAGGACCAGCACCGGCTTGCTGCCCCAGCGGTCGGCGGCCCGGCCCGCCGGGATTCCGGCCAGCACCCCGCACAGGCCGGCGACGGTCAGCACCACGCCGACCGCCCCGACGCCGTAGCCCAGGATCCGGGTGAAGTAGAGCGTGTTGACGGTCAGGAAGAGCCCGTTGCCCAGGCAGTTGACCAGCGTCGTCCAGGTCAGCAGCCGCAGCACCGGGTCGCGCGGCAGCAGCCGGGAGCCCCGGGGGGAGACAGGTGGGGCCGGGGGCAGGGCTGAGGGCGCGGCCGACACCGCGTCAGTTGTCGTCGTCATGACGAAATCAGAACGCGTCGAGCTACCCCGGGAGAACTGATTTAGTCTGTATCTCAATCGAAGGGCGGTCATGCACCGGTTCCATCTCGGCCTCGCCGATCTCGCCTCGGCCTCGTTCGCCTGCTCACCGCTGCACGAGGCGGTGCTCAGCATCCGGATGTGGACCCACCCGGGGGTCTATCCGGCCCAGCAACCGTGGTTCCGCCGGATCCGGCCGGACTTCGAGCGGCTGGACACCGAGCTGCTCCGCTCGCTGGTCTCCTCCAACCGGTACGTCCCGGACTTCCTCACCCCGCGCCCGGCCTGCCCCTCCCCCGACTTCCGGGCCGAACTCGCCACGGTGCGGGCCACCGCGCCCGAGCGGCTGCGCGCCGAGCTGGAGCAGACCTTCCTGCCGCACGACCGGGTACTCCCGGCCCCGCTCGCGGCCGGGCTGGACGACCCCGCGCGGCTGCTGGCCGACATCTGCGACGCGGTCGAGGAGTACTGGGACACCTGCCTGGCGCCCGCCTGGTGGCCGCGCGCCCGGTCCGTCCTGGAAGCCGACATCGTCTACCGCGCCCGCGTCCTGGCCCAGCACGGGGTGGCCGCGATGTTCGCCGAGCTGGACCCACGCCTGCACTGGACGGACGGCGTCCTGACGATCCGCCGGAACTGGACCGCCCGGGACGAGGACGTCCCGGTGGACCGGCGCGGCCTGGTGTTCGTCCCCAGCTGCTTCGCGCGCGGGGCGGTCACCTCGATCAGCGCCGAGCAGCCGCCGGCCGTCACCTACCCGGCCCGCGGCCAGGGCACCATGGCGGACGCGCTGGACCCGCCGCCGACCACCCGGGCGCTGGAACTGCTGCTGGGCGCGCCGAAGGCCCGGCTGCTGGCGATGCTGCACGAACCGGTCTCCACCACGGAACTCGCCCTGCGGCTCGGCGTGACGGCCGGCGCGGTGAGCCAGCACCTGGCCGTCCTGTCGCAGACCCGGCTGGTCACCCGCGCCCGGCACGGCCGCTCGGTGCTCTACCTGCGCAGCCCGCTGGGCGACGAGCTCTACCGGTAGCCCGCACTCCCCCAGGGGAGTACGGGCCACGACGCTACCGCGACGCCATCGCGGCGAGGCGGCGTGCGGCGGCGTACTGCCGCATGATCTGCGCGAACGTGGTCTGCCCCTGGGTGGTGCGGGCGAAGGCCCGCCAGGCGGGGGCGACCAGGCAGACCGCCGCGTGGAAGAGGTGCGGACGCCGCTCGAAGGCCTCCAGCATCACCCGACCGGCCCGCATCTCCACGCCCAGGCCCGCCTTGATCGCGAAGGCGTAGTTCAGCGCCTGCCGGCGCACCTCGGTCGGGCTGGCCGCCTCGGCCACCTGGGCGGCCCACTCGCCCGCCAGCCGGCCCGAGCGCAGCGCGTACGAGATGCCCTCGCGGGTCCACGGCTCCAGCAGGCCGGCCGCGTCGCCGGCCACCAGGACCCGGCCGCGCGAGAGCGGCGAGTCCTCGGTCCGGCAGCGGGTCAGGTGGCCGGACTCCACGGACGGCGTGAACCCGGACAGGCCGAGCCGGCGGATGTAGTCGGCCAGGTACTGCTTGGTGCGCTCGCCGTCGCCGCGCGCGGAGATCACCCCGACCGTCAGGGTGCCGGAGTCGGTCTTCGGGAACACCCAGCCGTAACTGCCGGGCAGCGGCCCCCAGTCCAGGTGGATCCGGCCCGCCCACTCGCGGACGACGTCCTCGGGCACCGGGATCTCCGCCTCCAGGCCGAGGTCGATCTGGTCGAACGTCACCCCGACGTGCCGGCCGATCCGGCTGGCGCTGCCGTCCGCGCCGACCACCGCGCGGGCCTGCACCGAGCGCCCGTCGGCCAGCGTCACGGCGACCGTGCGGCGGTCCTCGCCGCCCTGCTGCTCGATGCCGGTGACGGTCACCCCGGTCACCAGCACCGCGCCGGCCTGCTGGGCCGCCTCGACCAGGCGCAGGTCGAACTCGCCTCGGTTGACCAGCCCGAAGAGCATCCGCCGCGAGCGCCGGGTGCGGGTGTACCGCCCGTTGAGCGCGAAGGTCACGGCGTGCACCCGGTCCTGGAACGGGATCTTGAAGTCGCGCGGCAGGCTGTCCCGGGACGGGCCGATGATCCCGCCGCCGCAGGTCTTGTAGCGCGGGTGCTCGGCCTTGTCGAGCAGCAGGACCCGGCGGCCGTGGGCCGCCGCGGCGTGCGCGGCCGAGGAGCCGGCCGGTCCGGCGCCCACCACCACGACGTCCCAGACGCCGTCCATCGGATCGACGCCGTCCAGCGGCTCGGGGGCCGCCCCGCTCTCGGGGGCGATCGCGTCGGGCAGGCTCGGCTCGACGGGCAGGCTGGGGTCGCGTGGGCTTCCGGAATCTGTCACGTCAAGCAATCCTATGCGGCGCGCCACCGCAGTCCGTGACCCGCCGCCAAACATGCCGGTGCGCCGCGTCCACCTATGCTCGGCGGGACGATCTCTTCCACCTCAGGAGTCACCCATGTCCTCGCCGGACCTCGCCGCCGCCGTCCGTTCCCTGATGCCCCGTGCGCAGACGGACCTGGCCGCGTTGGTGGCCCATCGCTCGGTCGCCGACCCGCGTCAGTTCCCGGTCGAGGAGTGCCAGGCGGCCGCCCGCTGGGTCGCGGACGCGTTCGCCGCCGAGGGCCTGACGGGCGTTCGCCTGCTGGACACCCCGGACGGCACCCAGTCGGTCTACGGCGAGCTGGCCGGTCCGCAGGGCGCGCCGACGGTGCTGCTCTACTCGCACTACGACGTGCAGCCGCCGCTGGACGAGGCCGGCTGGCACACCCCGCCGTTCGAGCTGACGGAACGTGACGGGCGCTGGTACGGGCGCGGCGCGGCGGACTGCAAGGGCAACATCCTGATGCACCTGACGGCTCTGCGGGCGCTGCGGGCCACCTACGGGGACGCGCTGCCGGTCGGGCTCAAGGTGATCGTCGAGGGCTCGGAGGAGCAGGGCACCGGCGGCCTGGAGCAGTACGCCAAGGCCCACCCCGAGCTGCTGGCGGCCGACGCCATCGTGATCGGCGACGTGGGCAACTTCGCGGCCGGCCAGCCGACCGCCACCGCCATGCTGCGCGGGATCGTCGAGGTCGAGGTCGAGGTCGCCACGCTGGCCGGCAACCTGCACTCGGGCCAGTTCGGCGGCGCCGCGCCCGACGCGCTCCTCGCGCTGATCCGGATCCTCGCCACGCTGCACGACGAGCACGGCGGCACCACGATCCAGGGCCTGGAGTGCGACCAGAGCTGGTCCGGCGTCGCCTATCCGGACGAGCGCTTCCAGGCGGACGCCGAGGTGCTGGAGGGTGTGCGGCTGATCGGCACCGGCGGCGTGGCGGACCGGCTGTGGGCGCGCCCGGCGGCGACCGTGATCGGGATCGACGTCCCGCCGGTGGCCGGGGCCACCTCCTCGGTCCAGGCCCGCGCCAAGGCGCTGGTCAGCCTGCGGGTGCCGCCGGGCATCAGCACCGCGACGGCCCGCAAGGCGCTGACCGCCCACCTGGAGGCCGCCACCCCGTGGGGCGCGCAGGTCACCGTGACCCCGCTGGGCAGCGGCGAGCCGTTCAGCGCCGACACCGGCGGCCTGGCGTACGAGGCGCTGGGCGCCGCGATGCACGAGGCGTTCGGCGTCGAGATGGCGGTCTCCGGGATGGGCGGTTCGATCCCGCTCTGCAACACGCTGCGCACGCTGTACCCGCAGGCGGAGATCGTGCTGATCGGGGTGGAGGAACCGACCACCAAGATCCACGCGGTGGACGAGAGCGTGGATCCGGCCGAGCTGGAGTCGATGTCCCTCGCCGAGGCGCTCTTCCTGCGGGGTTACGCGCAGGCCTGGGCCGCCCGCGCCTGAGGCTGCGACGAGCGGCGCCGGGCCGCCAGCAGGACGGCCCCGGCCGCCGCGCCCGCGCCGGCGCCGAAGCAGAGGTCCGCGATCAGGCTGCGCGGCTGCCCGGGGCCGCGCACCCGCGCCGAGCGGGCGACCCGGTGGGCGGCGCCCAGCACGGCCGCGGCGCCGAGCAGGCGCCGTCCGGCCCCCCGGCCGCCGCTCACCGGCGGCAGGGTCGCGGGCGAGGGCGGCCGGGTCGCGGGCGCGGGCGGCGCCACCGGCAGCTCCCGGGCCAGGTACCGGCCCAGCCCGCCGAGCGCGAGCGCGGACGTCCCGTACTGCAGCACGGTGTACAGCGGCACCCCCGCCACCTCCCGGTTGAGCGCGGGCAGCAGCCGCACACCCGCCCGGCCCTGGTGGGTGAAGGCGTCCCAGCCCACGTGCGTGGCCGCCCCGACGGCGGCGGAGAGCGCGAACGCCGCCGCCTCGCCGCCCCCGGGCCGCCGCCCGGACGGCGCGGTGGCCGCCGTGGCCGCAGCCGCCCACGGGTCGGGCAGCAGCGCCAGCAGCGGCACCCGCACCCCGTACCAGCCCGCCACCAGCGCCCCCGCGATCGCCACGTCGAGCGTGGGCACCGCCCACCAGCGGTGCGTCAGCGCGCCGTGCCGGTAGAGCCCGGGGCGCAGCGAGGCGGCGAAGAACGGCACGTCGGGCGCCATCGACCCGGCGACCAGCGCCGAGGCGACCAGCGGCCCGCGCCCGCGCACCCCGCTCAGCAGCGGCAGGACGGCGGCGGGGTGGCTGAGGGTGAAGGGCACGCTGCCATCCTGCCCTACCGTCTCAGGTCCTCCGGGCGGCCGGGCCGAGGGCTGCCGGGAGGCCGGCCTCCAGGTAGCGCGGCTCGCCCAGGACGCGCGCCTCCAGGGCCCCGACCAGGCGGCGGAACCGGCCCTCCGTCAGCAGCTCCCGGGCCTGCGCCAGGGTGACGAACCGCCAGGCGCGCAGCTCGTCCGGAGGCAGCCGCAGGCCCGCGCGCTGGGCCGCGGTGAGCCGCCCGCCGTCGTAGACGAGCCGCATTCCGCCGCGCCGCTGGCCGATCCGCGGCTCCCAGTCCACCGCGAGCAGCCGCAGCAGGCCGGGGTCCAGGTGCAGTCCGAGCTCCTCCTCGATCTCCCGGACCGCGGCGCCGGTCGGCGCCTCGCCCTGCTCGACCACGCCGCCCGGGAACTCCCAGGCGGGCTTGTAGACCGGGTCCACCAGCAGCACCCGGTCCTGCTCGTCGAAGAACAGCACCGCCGCCGCGACGGTGTCACCGGCCCCGGCGGCGCTGCGCACGATCGGGCAGCGGCCCGCGCCCTCCTTGACCAGGGCGACCAGCGCCTCGGCCGTCTGGCGCGGCGTCAGGTCGTCGGTCCGTACGACGTGGGCGTCCCGGTGCAGCCAGGGCTGGGCCGCGCGGTAGGCGGCCAGCTGGCGCCGGCCCCGGTCGCGCACCCGCTCGCTCGCCTCGGCGTCGCCGGGAAACGCCTCGCCGCGCTCGATGCGCTCTTGCAGGATCGTTTCCTCAGCGTGCAGCACGAAGTGGTGCACCGAGAGTCCGCGGGCCGCCAGTCTGCCGAAGATCTCGTCGCGGTAGTCCTCCCGCAGCAGGGTCATCGGCACCACCAGCGGTCCGGGCAGCTCGGCCAGCATCGCCGTCGCCACCTCCGGCACCAGCGCGCGCCAGGACGGCAGGTCCTGGAGGTCGCCGACCTGGTCGAGCCGTTCCCGGGGCAGCAGCCCGCGCAGCACCGAGCCGACCTGCTCCGGATCGTAGAGTGTGCTCCCGGGCAGCAGTTCGACCAGCTCCCGGCAGGTGCTGGTCTTGCCCGCACCGAATGTCCCGTTGACCCAGACGATCACGACTTCCCCTGACCTCGGGCGTCCCCGGCGCCGTTCGCGCCGGGTGGTGAGCGGGGCCGCGCGCACGGATCACCCGGCCGGGCCGGAGCACCCCCACGCACCGGCGGTCCGGCACCACCCCGGTGGTACCCGCTCTGCCGGACGTCTCAAGCCTGCTGACGCGACGTCACCCGCGGGTTCACGCCCCGGCCACCCGCAGGGCGGCCGCCGCTGCGCCCACCAACCCGGCGTCGGTGGCCAGTTCCGCCGGGCGGACCCGCAGGCCGCGCACGTAGCTCAGCGTCGCGTACTGCGCCAACTGCACCCGCAGCGGCCCGAACAGCAGCTCCCCCGCCTGGGCGACGCCGCCGCCGATCACCACCACGTCCAGCTCGACCAGGGTCGCGGTCGCCGCGATGCCGGCCGCCAGCGCCTGCCCGGCCCGGCCGAAGGCGGCCAGCGCCCGCGGGTCGCCCGCCCGGGCCGCGACCGCCACCGCGGCGGCGCCCTGCCCGTCGGCCGGATCCGGCCGCCAGCCCGCCGCACGCGCGTGCCGGTCGATCGCCGTGCCGCTGGCCAGGCCCTCCAGGCAGCCGCGCCCGCCGCACGGGCAGGGGTCGCCGTCCAGGTCGACGCTGATGTGGCCGATGTGGCCGGCGTTGCCGGAGGGGCCCGGGTAGAGCGAGCCGCCCAGCACCAGGCCACCGCCGACACCGGTGGAGACCACCATGCAGAGCGCGTTGTCGAAGCCGCGGGCCGCGCCGAGCCAGTGTTCGGCGGCGGTCATCGCGACGCCGTCGCCGGTCAGCACCACCGGCCGTCCGCCGGCCAGTTCGCGCACCCGTGCCACGACCGGGAAGTCGCGCCAGCCGGGGATGTTCACCGGGCTGACGGTCCCGTGGACCGCGTCCACCGGCCCGGCGCTGCCGAGGCCCACCAGCGCCACCCGCGCCCAGTCCGGTCCCCCGGCCAGCTCGGCCAGCACCGCGGCGACCACGCCGAGAACCACCTCGCCGTCCGCCTTCGCGGGCGTCGGCCGCTCGGTGCGCCGGTGCAGCACGCCGTCGTGCGCGCCCACCAGTGCGCCGGCGATCTTGGTCCCGCCGATGTCGATCGCCGCCACCAGCGCCTGACCGCTCTTCATCCGCCCGCCTCCAGCTCCGTCGTCTCCGGCCGCCGACCCTACCCGCCCCCACCGCACGGGCCCGCCCCGCCGCGTCGGCACCCGCCGCCACCAGCGCCTGGACACCGCGAGCCGGTCCGACGGACAATCAGTTCCATGACCTCTCCCGAGCACCGGACCAGCACGGTGCCACCCTCCTGGCCGGCCCGGCTCTCCGAGGCCGAACGGGAGCAGGCGCTGGCCGTACTCCGCGACGGCGCGGGGGACGGCCGGCTCTCGCACGACACCTTCATGCACCGGATGGAGCTCGTCCTCGCCGCCCGCAGCCGGGCCGAGCTCAAGGCCGTGCTGGCCGACCTGCCCGCCGACGGGCCGCTCGCGCGCCTGGCGCTGCGCACGGTCGGCCGGCTCTCGGCCTTCGCCGTCCGGCTGCGCGGCGCCTGGCGCGCCGAGCGCCTGCCGGGCCTGACGCTCCCCCAACTCGGCCCGCAGGCCCTGCTGATCGGCCGCGCCCCCGGCAGCGACCTGCGGCTGGCCGACTCCTCGGTCTCCCGCTCGCACGCCGAGCTGCGCCGCGAGGCGGACGGCTGGGTGCTCCATGACCTCGGCTCCACCAACGGAACCCACGTCAACGGCCACCGGGTGACCGGCTCGGTCACCGTCCACCCCGGCGACCAGGTCGCCTTCGGAGGCCTCGCCTTCCGGCTGACCGGGTGCTGACCCCTCACCCCTCCAGCAGGCGCTTCTTCAGCACCTTGCCCAGCGCGTTGCGCGGCAGTTCGTCGACCAGGACCACCCGGCGCGGGCGCTTGTGGACGGAGAGCCGCTCGGCCACGAAGGCGGTCAACTGCTCGCCCGTCACCGGGCCGTCGGGGATCACGAAGGCCACCACCAGCTGGCCGAGGTCCGCGTCCGGGGCGCCGACCACGGCGGCGTCCGCGACGGCGGGGTGGTCGCGCAGGGCGGCCTCGACCTCGCCGGCGCCGATCTTGTAGCCGCCGCTCTTGATCACGTCCACCGAGGCGCGGCCGACGATGCGGTGGAAGCCGTCGGGGCCGATGGTGGCGACGTCGCCGGTGCGGAACCAGCCGTCGGACGTCCAGGCCTCCGCGTTCGCCTCCGGACGGCCGAGGTAGCCGTCGAACAAGGTCGGTCCGGCGACCTGGAGTTCGCCCAGGCTCTCGCCGTCCGAGGGGACGGCCGAGCCGCCGTCCTCGCCGACCAGCCGGGTGCGCACGCCGTCCACCGGCAGCCCGACGCTGCCGGGCCGGCGCTCCCCGGCGGCCCGGGTGCTGAGCGTGATCAGCGTCTCGGTCATGCCGTAGCGCTCGATCGGCGCCTGCCCGGTGACGGCGGCCAGCCGCTCGAAGACCGGGACGGGCAGCGGCGCGCTGCCCGAGACCAGCAGCCGGGCGCCGCCCAGCGCGCGGGCCGACGCCTCGTCGGCGGCGATCCGGGACCAGACGGTGGGGACGCCGAAGTACAGCGTGCCCTGGGCCTCGGCGTAGCCGGCCGGGGTCGGCCGGCCCGTGTGCACCAGCTTGCTCCCGGTGCGCAACGCGCCGAGCACGCCCAGCACCAGGCCGTGCACGTGGAACAGCGGCAGCCCGTGCACCAGGGTGTCCTCCGACGTCCACTCCCAGGCCGCCGCCAGCGCGTCCAGGCCCGCGGCCAGCGCACCGGGCGAGAGCTGGACGCCCTTGGGCGGCCCGGTGGTCCCGGAGGTGTAGAGCACCAGCCCGGCCCGCTCGCCGGACGGCTCGGGGTGGCGCGAGGTGGTGCTCTCGGCGAGGTCCACCGGCAGCGCCGCCACGGCCCCGGCCGGTTCGTCCGGCGCCCCGGCCAGCAGGTCGGCTCCGGAGTCGCGCAGGATGTGGTCGCGCTCGACGGGCCCCGCGTCGGGCGCGAGCGGGACGACCGGTACGCCGGCCAGCAGCCCGCCGACCAGCGCCACCACGGTCTCCAGCGTCGGCCGGGCCACCACCGCGAGCGCCGAGGCACCCGCGGCCCGCCCGGCCACCACCGAGGCCGCCCCGAGCAACTGCTCGCGGGAGAGCGTCCGTCCGTCGATCCGCAGCGCGTCGGCACTGTCGCCGAACCCGCCCTGAAGTGCCGTCAAGAGTTCCACGGGGGCACTCTACGACCCACCACAACGCCGCAGGGCGCGACCCTTCCGTAAGTAAGAAGGATCACGCCCTGCGGTGCGGAGGCGGTGCTCAGCCCTTGCGCGCCTTGACCTCGGCGGTCAGCTGCGGCAGGACCTCGAACAGGTCGCCGACCACGCCGTAGTCGACCAGCTCGAAGATCGGCGCCTCGGCGTCCTTGTTGATCGCGACGATCGTCTTCGAGGTCTGCATGCCGGCCCGGTGCTGGATCGCGCCGGAGATGCCCGCCGCGACGTACAGCTGCGGGGAGACCTGCTTGCCGGTCTGGCCGACCTGGTTGCTGTGCGGGTACCAGCCGGCGTCGACGGCGGCACGCGAGGCACCGACGGCCGCGCCGAGCGAGTCGGCCAGCTCCTCGACGACGCGGAAGCCCGACGCCTCGCCGACGCCACGGCCGCCGGAGACCACGATGGCGGCCTCGGTCAGCTCGGGGCGGCCCGAGGAGACCCGCGGGGTGCGCGAGGTGACCTTGGCGGCGTTGCCGGTGAACGCGACGGTGACGTTCTCGACCGCGCCGGCGGCCGCGACGGCCTCCGGGGCGACGGCGTTCGGCTTGACGGTGATGACCGGGGCGCCGTGCGACACCTTGGACTTCACCTGGAAGGACGCGGCGAACACCGACTGGGTGGCGACCGGACCGCCGTCGCCGGCCTCCAGGTCGACGGCGTCGGTGATGATGCCGGAGCCCAGGCGGAGCGCGACACGGGCCGCGATCTCCTTGCCCTCGCCGGACGAGGTGACCAGCACCGCGGCGGCGTCGGCCGCCTTGGCGATCTGGGTCAGCGCGTCCACCTTCGGGACCACCAGGTAGTCGGCGAACTCGGCGCCGTCGGCGACGTACACCTTGGCAGCGCCGAACTCGGCCACCTTGGCGGCGATGTCGGCGGCAGCGGCGCCGGCGCCGAGGACGACCGCCGAGGGCTCGCCGACGCGGCGGGCCAGGGTCAGCAGTTCGAGGGCGGGCTTGCGGACCACACCGTCGGCGTGGTCCACGAGAACCAGGATTTCAGCCATGATTCGTTACTCCTGATTGAACGTGAGGTCCGGACGGCGGGTCAGATGAACTTCTGGTCGGCGAGGTAGCCCGCGAGCTGCTTGCCGCCCTCGCCCTCGTCCTTGACGATCGTGCCGGCGGTACGGGCCGGACGCTCGGTGACGGTCTCCACGGCGGTCCAGGAACCGCCCAGGCCGACCTCGTCCGCCTCGATGCCCAGGTCGTCCAGGTCGTAGGACTGAACCGGCTTCTTCTTGGCGGCCATGATGCCCTTGAAGGACGGGTAGCGAGCCTCGCCCGACTGGTCGGTGACCGAGACGACGGCCGGCAGCGCGGCCTCGACCAGCTCGGTCGCCGCGTCGCCGTCGCGGCGGCCCTTGACGGTGCCGTCCTCGACCGAGACCTCGGAGAGCAGGGTCACCTGCGGCAGGCCCAGGCGCTCGGCCAGCAGGGCCGGCAGCACGCCCATGGTGCCGTCGGTGGAGGCCATACCGCAGATGACCAGGTCGAACCCGGTCTTCTCCAGGGCCTTGGCGACGATCGCGGAGGTACCGATCACGTCGGTGCCGTGGATGTCCTCGTCGTTCACGTGGACTGCCTTGTCGGCACCCATCGACAGCGCCTTCTTCAGCGCGTCCTTGGCGTCGTCCGGGCCGACGGTGAGGACGGTCACCTCGGCGTCGCCCGAGGCCTCGGCGATGCGGAGCGCCTGCTCCACGCCGTACTCGTCCAGCTCCGACAGCAGGCCGTCGACGGCCTCCCGGTCGGTGGTGTGGTCGTCCGCGAAGCGACGGTCACCGGTCGCGTCGGGCACGTACTTCACACAGACAACGATCCTCAAGCTCACGGCCTGTCTCCTGTACTGGTCTCGTCCGGCGGCTGCGGCGGTGCAACGTACGGGAACGCACGCAGGCGCCACCCGCTTCGGACAGCGCATTCCTGCTGCCCGACCGGCACTTCCGGCAGCATACTCGGCAGTATCCTGCTCTGGTTACTCGTCAGTATCTAAATACCGGTCGCCCACATCTTCCCGCAATAACCGGGCGCTCTACCGCCTGATCATTGTGACGAAGCTCTCGGCCGGACCGGCCCCGCAACCCACCGGGAAACCGCTGCTCAGAACGCCTGCGCCAGGGCGGCGAGGACGTCGGCCCGGCGGGGCTGCCCGGAGGCCCGGCGCACCACCCTGCCGGAGGCGTCCAGCACCAGCACGGTCGGGGTGCGTTGGATGTCGAGCCGGCGGACCAGCTCGAGGCGCTGCTCGGCGTCTATCTCCACATGCCCGACACCCTCGACCATCCCCGCGACGTCCGCCAGGATCCGGCGGGTCGCCCGGCAGGGCTGGCAGAAGGCGGTGGAGAACTGGACGAGGGTCGCCCGCTCCCCCAGCCCGGCCCCCTCGCCCAGATCGGCGGCGGACAGCAGCACGGCGTCATCCCTCCCGCACGCCCACGGCGCGCACAGCCCGGTCATACCGACCAGTGTGCGGCACGGTCCGCCCCGCGCCGGGCCACCGCGTCGCGCCGTCGCCGCGCGGCACTACGCACCACACATCAACGCGCGGCGCGATAGCACCACTGCCTCCCTCGCGCAGCCCGGGTGGCCGGGATGTGACGACCGTCTCCCCACCCCGAGGTCCGCCCAGGTGACAGATGGCACCCGTTCGGGGGACGATCGTCGGAGAATCACCCGTGGCAGCCGCGGCGTGCCGCGCCCCGAGCCCGGTCCACCACGAGCCTGCGGGTGCCGCCGCACCGGGCTCGCGCCCGTGGGAAGAAGTAGGGCTGATCGTGGCAGAGTTCGTGTACCCGCCGGTGATTCGAACCGCGATGACCGTCTTTCGTGCGCTCGACATCAAGATCAAGATTATCGGCGCGGAGAATGTCCCGGCCACGGGTGGGGCCGTCCTGGTCAGCAATCACATCAGCTATCTCGACTTCCTCTTCGCGGGCCTCGGCACGGTGAAGGGCGCCAAGCGCAAGACCCGCTTCATGGCCAAGGACGACGTCTTCAAGCACCGGATCTCCGGCCCGCTGATGCGCGGCATGAAGCACATCCCGGTCGACCGGACGGACGGCCAGCCCGCGTACGAGGCGGCGGTGCGCGCGCTGCGAGCGGGCGAGGTGGTCGGCGTCTTCCCCGAGGCCACCATTTCCCGTTCCTTCACACTGAAGAAGTTCAAGACCGGTGCGGCCCGGATGGCCGCCGACTCCGGCACGCCGCTGCTCCCGGTGATCCTCTGGGGCACCCAGCAGCTCTGGACCAAGGGCCGGCCCAAGACCCTCACCAAGCGGCACGTGCCGGTCATCATCATGATCGGCGAGCCGATCCACCTGCAGCCCGGCGACAAGCCGGTGATGGTCACCCGGCGCCTGCGAGCCGCGATGACCGAGATGCTCGACCGGGCCCAGCAGATGTACCCGGCCCAGCCGACCGGGCCGGACGACACCTGGTGGATGCCGGCCCATCTCGGCGGCACCGCGCCCACCCTGGAGGTCGCGGAGGCCGAGGACGAGCAGGAGGCGGCGGCCAAGGCCGCCCGCCGCGCAGCGGCAGCCGAGGCCGCGGGCCACAACTGACCCTCCTCGCACCACATCTGACACCGCGCACGCCTGACATCGAGCGCGCCTGACACCGAGCCCCGGACGGTAGCCGCCGTCCGGGGCTTCTGTGTAGCCGGACCGTGCCGCACCCGCGCGAATCGGCCAACGTCCTTGCCCAGGTGGGCGATCCGGGAACCGCATCGGATCAGCCCGGACAGCCGGTTTCCAAGCGGGCACAGACGGTAACCCTGGCCGAAAACCTACCTATCGGGCGTGAATATGCCAATGACATTTTCGTAGCAATGGACCTCCCTCGGTAGCCTTCCGTGTCGTGACTGCGACTCGGCGTAGCAGTCGCCGCGTGCCCCACACGCCCTCCGACCAGCCGCTGTGACCTCCGAAGGAGCCCGTGTGCCGGGTATCGACGAATGCCTGTCCCAGGCGATGACGATTGCCGGTGCGCGAGGTGTGAGCCTCATCGACTGGAGCAGTGGCCTGACGCTCGGGGCGTCCGGTCACAGTCCCACCGGCGATCACGAGGCGACGGCGGCGGAGGCGACCGACCTGGTCCGCGCGGCGGCCGACAGCCCCACCTTCGCCGACCCGGACGATGCCGGCACGCCCGTGCGGGACATCATCGTCACCTCCGACCGCAGCTACCACCTGCTCTGTTTCGTCGGGACGGTCTTCGACAGCAGGCTCGCCCTCCACCTCTGGCTCGACCGGGCCGAAGGGAACCTGGCGACCGCGCGGTTCCGTCTGCAGGCCATCGCGGAGGAGCTGGTGCTGGGATGAGCGGCGTCAGAGGAGCGCGGATCGAGGCGCCGGGTGCGACGCTCGGGATGCCGTTGGTGCAACACGGTGCGCCGCTGGGCGAACTGCTCGGCCGGCCGCTGGGCGAGACCGTCGAGCGGCTGGCCGACCGGCGCGCCACCGGCGCGCTGCGCTGCACCAGCGGCTCGGTCTACCTGGAGGCGGGCGTCGTCGTGCACGCCGAGAGCGAGTTCGCGACCGGCCTGGACGCCCTGCTGACCCGCTGTGGCCGGATACCGCCGGACGCCTGGCGGGCCTCCCTGCGGGCCTTCGGCGCGGAACACCGGGTCGGCCGGATGCTGGTCGAGCAGGGCCACCTGACCCAGGGCGAGCTGGAGCTCTGCCACCTGGGCGCACTGCACGACGCCGCGTTCTTCACCCTGGGCGCGCGGTCGATGGTCGCCTCCTTCGAACCCGGCGTGCGGCACTGGCTCGGCCCGGTGAGCGGGGTGAGCGCGCGGCTGCTGCGGCGCGAGGCCGTTCGGCGGCGGGACCTGCTGGAGCGGATCTGGCCCTGCCCGCAGGTCGACACCGCACCGGTGGCGCCGGGCCCGGCGGCCGGGCGCCGACGGGTGCGGACCAGCCTGCGCCAGCGCGAGTTGCTGCACCACGCCGACGGCCGAAGAACCCCGGCGGACCTCGCCCGGCTGCTGGGCCGCTCCGCCTTCTCGACGACGGTCGAGGTACGCCGGCTGGCCGCCGCCGGAATCGTCGCCACCCCGCCGTCAGACGCGCTGCGGCCGGGCGCCGTAGCGTCCGACGCCCTGGCGCCCGGTGCCCTGGCGCCCGATGTCCCGTGCCCGGACGAGCCGCTGCTCCCGACCACCCTCGCCGGACTCCAGCGACGCACCCCGGGCGCCGCCCTGCGACGCCCGTCCGACGACTTGGCCGGCGCGACCGTCACCGCCTGTCCGCCGAACGCGGCGGCCCACCCGCTGTCCGCCCACGACCCGGACATCGCTCTGCTGAACCGGGTCAGAATCGCACTGGAGGCTCGACTTTGACTTCCTCTCCGTCCGCGGCCACCTCCTCATGGCCATGAGGAGGGCGCTGAAGCAGCGCACCGGAAGGAGGCAACTGATCGCCCTGGAAACCGAGTTGCTGGCCGAGCTCCGCGCTCTCAAGAACCGGGTGCCCCATCTGGCGGGTGGTCTGGTGGCCAGCATGGACGGCCTGTTGATCGCCCATGACACCCACGACACCGAACCCGAAGGCCTGGCCGCGATGACCGCCGCGTCACTCGGCCTGGCCCAACGCCTGGCCGACGCCACCGGCCAGGGGGACTTCCGCGAGTCCCTGGTCCGCGGCGTGAACGGCTATGTCGCCACGTACGCGGCGGGCACCGTCTGCGTGCTCACGGTGCTCGCCCACCCGGACGTCAACGTCGGCCGCCTGCACCTGGAGTCCCGACGCTCCGCCGAACGGATCGGCCTGATGTTGGCGGGCCCGACTCCCCGACCCCTTCCCCATGACGACCAATCAGCATGACTCCGCACACCTTTGACCGAGAAGACAAGGACTGAAAACCATGGCAGATGTGGACACGACGCTCCGACTCGCGATGACCACGGTGGAAGGGGCCATCGGCGCCGCACTGGTGGACTACGGCAGCGGAATGGCCCTGGGAACCGTCGACGGCCCGGGCGGGCTGGACCTGACGGTCGCCGCGGCCGGCAACACCGACGTCGTACGCGCGAAGATGCGCACGATGGAAATGCTCGGACTGAATGACGGCATCGAGGACATCCTGATCACCCTGAGCAGCCAATATCACATGATCAGGCCGCTGACCGGACGCTCCGGAAAGGGCCTCTTCATCTATCTGGCCCTCGACAAGCGCCGCGCGAACCTCGCCATGGCGCGCCACCAGCTGGCCCGCATCGAGGCCGACCTGGAGGTCTGACCAGCCGGCAGCTGTCAGCTGGCAGGCCGGTGGCTCGGTGGCCCGGAGAGACGCCCCAGTTCTCTCCGGGCCACCGGGCTGCCGGCTGTCGTGGAAGCGGTCCGGAAAAGGTCCGGAAACGCAGGTAACCCCCACCCGATTTCTCGGATGGGGGTTACCTGGAATGATTGTTCGGCGGCGTCCTACTCTCCCACAGGGTCCCCCCTGCAGTACCATCGGCGCTGTGAGGCTTAGCTTCCGGGTTCGGAATGTAACCGGGCGTTTCCCTCACGCTATGACCACCGAAACACTATGAAACTGTCAACCGCACCACCCCATGGCCACAGGGTGGGGTCGTTGTTTCAGAACAACACAGTGGACGCGAGCAACTGAGGACAAGCCCTCGGCCTATTAGTACCGGTCAGCTCCACCCATTACTGGGCTTCCACATCCGGCCTATCAACCCAGTCGTCTACTGGGAGCCTTACCCTCTCAAGGAGGTGGGAATACTCATCTCGAAGCAGGCTTCCCGCTTAGATGCTTTCAGCGGTTATCCCTCCCGAACGTAGCCAACCAGCCATGCCCTTGGCAGGACAACTGGCACACCAGAGGTTCGTCCGTCCCGGTCCTCTCGTACTAGGGACAGCCCTTCTCAATATTCCTACGCGCACAGCGGATAGGGACCGAACTGTCTCACGACGTTCTAAACCCAGCTCGCGTACCGCTTTAATGGGCGAACAGCCCAACCCTTGGGACCTACTCCAGCCCCAGGATGCGACGAGCCGACATCGAGGTGCCAAACCATCCCGTCGATATGGACTCTTGGGGAAGATCAGCCTGTTATCCCCGGGGTACCTTTTATCCGTTGAGCGACGGCGCTTCCACAAGCCACCGCCGGATCACTAGTCCCTGCTTTCGCACCTGCTCGACCCGTCGGTCTCACAGTCAAGCTCCCTTGTGCACTTACACTCAACACCTGATTGCCAACCAGGCTGAGGGAACCTTTGGGCGCCTCCGTTACTCTTTAGGAGGCAACCGCCCCAGTTAAACTACCCACCAGACACTGTCCCTGATCCGGATCACGGACCTAGGTTAGACATCCAGCACGACCAGAGTGGTATTTCAACGTCGACTCCACGACAACTGGCGTTGCCGCTTCACAGTCTCCCACCTATCCTACACAAGCCGAACCGAACACCAATATCAAGCTATAGTAAAGGTCCCGGGGTCTTTCCGTCCTGCTGCGCGAAACGAGCATCTTTACTCGTAATGCAATTTCACCGGGCCTATGGTTGAGACAGTCGAGAAGTCGTTACGCCATTCGTGCAGGTCGGAACTTACCCGACAAGGAATTTCGCTACCTTAGGATGGTTATAGTTACCACCGCCGTTTACTGGCGCTTAAGTTCTCAGCTTCGCCTAGTCGAAACTAGACTAACCGGTCCCCTTAACGTTCCAGCACCGGGCAGGCGTCAGTCCGTATACATCGCCTTACGGCTTCGCACGGACCTGTGTTTTTAGTAAACAGTCGCTTCTCGCTGGTCTCTGCGGCCACCCCCAGCTCAGGAAGTAAATCCCATCACCAGGTGTGGCCCCCCTTCTCCCGAAGTTACGGGGGCATTTTGCCGAGTTCCTTAACCATAGTTCACCCGAACGCCTCGGTATTCTCTACCTGACCACCTGAGTCGGTTTGGGGTACGGGCCGCCATGAAACTCGCTAGAGGCTTTTCTCGACAGCATAGGATCATCCACTTCACCACAATCGGCTCGGCATCAGGTCTCAGCCTCAATGAGTGACGGATTTGCCTATCACTCGGCCTACACCCTTACCCCGGGACAACCACCGCCCGGGCTGGACTACCTTCCTGCGTCACCCCATCGCTCACCTACTACCCTGTTGGGTCAGCGGCTCCACCACGTCCCTTCGTCCGAAGACTCCAGGCCGGCTTCGCGGCTTTAGCATTCAGAGGTTCGACGTTGGCGCTTCAAAGCGGGTACGGGAATATCAACCCGCTGTCCATCGACTACGCCTGTCGGCCTCGCCTTAGGTCCCGACTTACCCTGGGCAGATCAGCTTGACCCAGGAACCCTTGGTCAATCGGCGCAAGAGTTTCCCACTCTTGTATCGCTACTCATGCCTGCATTCTCACTCGTGAACCGTCCACAACTGGATTCCTCCGCTGCTTCACCCGGCACACGACGCTCCCCTACCCATCACAGCAGGCGTTGGCCCTTCATGCTGCAATGACACGACTTCGGTGGTGTGCTTGAGCCCCGCTACATTGTCGGCGCGGAATCACTTGACCAGTGAGCTATTACGCACTCTTTCAAGGATGGCTGCTTCTAAGCCAACCTCCTGGTTGTCTGTGCGACTCCACATCCTTTCCCACTTAGCACACGCTTAGGGACCTTAGTCGGTGTTCTGGGCTGTTTCCCTCTCGACCATGGAGCTTATCCCCCACAGTCTCACTGCCACGCTCTCACTTACCGGCATTCGGAGTTTGGCTAAGGTCAGTAACCGGTGAGGCC
>NZ_JQLN01000002.1 GCF_000744225.1 Kitasatospora mediocidica KCTC 9733
ACATCTCAGTACCCTCAGGAAGAGAAAACAACCGTGATTCCGGGAGTAGTGGCGAGCGAAACCGGATGAGGCTAAACCGTATTGGTGTGATACCCGGCAGGGGTTGCCAATGCGGGGTCGTGGGAAAGTTCTTCAGTCGTCTGCCGGCGGCTGGGTGAGTCAGAAACCGTATGGGTAGTCGAAGGACATGCGAAAGGTCCGGCGTAGAGGGTAAGACCCCCGTAGACGAAATCTGTACGGCTCACTTGAGCTTCTCCCAAGTAGCACGGAGCCCGAGAAATTCCGTGTGAATCTGGCGGGACCACCCGCTAAGCCTAAATATTCCCTAGTGACCGATAGCGGATAGTACCGTGAGGGAATGGTGAAAAGTACCGCGGGAGCGGAGTGAAATAGTACCTGAAACCGTGTGCCTACAAGCCGTGGGAGCGTCGGACACCAGCTTGCTGTGTGTCTCGTGACTGCGTGCCTTTTGAAGAATGAGCCTGCGAGTTTGCGGTGTGTAGCGAGGTTAACCCGTGTGGGGTAGCCGTAGCGAAAGCGAGTCCGAATAGGGCGGTTGAGTTGCATGCCCAAGACCCGAAGCGGAGTGATCTAGCCATGGGCAGGTTGAAGCGGAGGTAAGACTTCGTGGAGGACCGAACCCACCAGGGTTGAAAACCTGGGGGATGACCTGTGGTTAGGGGTGAAAGGCCAATCAAACTCCGTGATAGCTGGTTCTCCCCGAAATGCATTTAGGTGCAGCGTCACGTGTTTCTTGCCGGAGGTAGAGCACTGGATAGGCGATGGGCCTCACCGGGTTACTGACCTTAGCCAAACTCCGAATGCCGGTAAGTGAGAGCGTGGCAGTGAGACTGTGGGGGATAAGCTCCATGGTCGAGAGGGAAACAGCCCAGAACACCGACTAAGGTCCCTAAGCGTGTGCTAAGTGGGAAAGGATGTGGAGTCGCACAGACAACCAGGAGGTTGGCTTAGAAGCAGCCATCCTTGAAAGAGTGCGTAATAGCTCACTGGTCAAGTGATTCCGCGCCGACAATGTAGCGGGGCTCAAGCACACCACCGAAGTCGTGTCATTGCAGCAATACTCCCAACGGGGGCTGTGATGGGTAGGGGAGCGTCGTGTGCCGGGTGAAGCAGCGGAGGAATCCAGTTGTGGACGGTTCACGAGTGAGAATGCAGGCATGAGTAGCGATACAAGAGTGGGAAACTCTTGCGCCGATTGACCAAGGGTTCCTGGGTCAAGCTGATCTGCCCAGGGTAAGTCGGGACCTAAGGCGAGGCCGACAGGCGTAGTCGATGGACAACGGGTTGATATTCCCGTACCCGCTTTGAAGCGCCAACGTCGAACCTCTGAATGCTAAAGCCGCGAAGCCGGCCTGGAGTCTTCGGACGAAGGGACGTGGTGGAGCCGCTGACCCAACAGGGTAGTAGGTGAGCGATGGGGTGACGCAGGAAGGTAGTCCAGCCCGGGCGGTGGTTGTCCCGGGGTAAGGGTGTAGGCCGAGTGATAGGCAAATCCGTCACTCATTGAGGCTGAGACCTGATGCCGAGCCGATTGTGGTGAAGTGGATGATCCTATGCTGTCGAGAAAAGCCTCTAGCGAGTTTCATGGCGGCCCGTACCCCAAACCGACTCAGGTGGTCAGGTAGAGAATACCGAGGCGTTCGGGTGAACTATGGTTAAGGAACTCGGCAAAATGCCCCCGTAACTTCGGGAGAAGGGGGGCCACACCTGGTGATGGAATTTACTTCCTGAGCTGGGGGTGGCCGCAGAGACCAGCGAGAAGCGACTGTTTACTAAAAACACAGGTCCGTGCGAAGCCGTAAGGCGATGTATACGGACTGACGCCTGCCCGGTGCTGGAACGTTAAGGGGACCGGTTAGTCCGACTTCGGTTGGGCGAAGCTGAGAACTTAAGCGCCAGTAAACGGCGGTGGTAACTATAACCATCCTAAGGTAGCGAAATTCCTTGTCGGGTAAGTTCCGACCTGCACGAATGGCGTAACGACTTCTCGACTGTCTCAACCATAGGCCCGGTGAAATTGCATTACGAGTAAAGATGCTCGTTTCGCGCAGCAGGACGGAAAGACCCCGGGACCTTTACTATAGCTTGATATTGGTGTTCGGTTCGGCTTGTGTAGGATAGGTGGGAGACTGTGAAGCGGCAACGCCAGTTGTCGTGGAGTCGACGTTGAAATACCACTCTGGTCGTGCTGGATGTCTAACCTAGGTCCGTGATCCGGATCAGGGACAGTGTCTGGTGGGTAGTTTAACTGGGGCGGTTGCCTCCTAAAGAGTAACGGAGGCGCCCAAAGGTTCCCTCAGCCTGGTTGGCAATCAGGTGTTGAGTGTAAGTGCACAAGGGAGCTTGACTGTGAGACCGACGGGTCGAGCAGGTGCGAAAGCAGGGACTAGTGATCCGGCGGTGGCTTGTGGAAGCGCCGTCGCTCAACGGATAAAAGGTACCCCGGGGATAACAGGCTGATCTTCCCCAAGAGTCCATATCGACGGGATGGTTTGGCACCTCGATGTCGGCTCGTCGCATCCTGGGGCTGGAGTAGGTCCCAAGGGTTGGGCTGTTCGCCCATTAAAGCGGTACGCGAGCTGGGTTTAGAACGTCGTGAGACAGTTCGGTCCCTATCCGCTGTGCGCGTAGGAATATTGAGAAGGGCTGTCCCTAGTACGAGAGGACCGGGACGGACGAACCTCTGGTGTGCCAGTTGTCCTGCCAAGGGCATGGCTGGTTGGCTACGTTCGGGAGGGATAACCGCTGAAAGCATCTAAGCGGGAAGCCTGCTTCGAGATGAGTATTCCCACCTCCTTGAGAGGGTAAGGCTCCCAGTAGACGACTGGGTTGATAGGCCGGATGTGGAAGCCCAGTAATGGGTGGAGCTGACCGGTACTAATAGGCCGAGGGCTTGTCCTCAGTTGCTCGCGTCCACTGTGTTGTTCTGAAACAACGACCCCATCCCGTGGCCATGGGGTGGTGCGGTTGACAGTTTCATAGTGTTTCGGTGGTCATAGCGTGAGGGAAACGCCCGGTTACATTCCGAACCCGGAAGCTAAGCCTCACAGCGCCGATGGTACTGCAGGGGGGACCCTGTGGGAGAGTAGGACGCCGCCGAACAATCATTCCAGATAACCCCCATCCGAGAAATCGGATGGGGGTTATCTGCGTTTCCGGACCATCCGGGCCATCCGGACCGGCGTCCGCAGCGCCGCCGGGGCCGGCTTGGTCGTGGAACACCCGCTGCCCGGCATACGATCGGGGTATGGCAAGACCAGGTCCTAAGGCCCGCCCCGAACCCCAGCCGCGTATCGAGCCCTTCAGCTTGTCGACCGACCCCTTTGTGATGGAGACGTCGCACGAGGTGGCCGGGATGTACCTGGCCCCGCCCGAGCGCGTGCTCGCGCTGCACGTGGACGCTGAGACGGTGCTTCGTCCCAAGCTCCGTGACGCGTTGCAGGAGCTGCGCGACGAGCCGCTGCCGCCGACCGTCAACGCACTGCTGACGAGTCTCGACACCACGACCGAGAAGGTGCTCGGGACGCTGCACCGTCGTCGGCGCGGGGTGGAGTTCCGCCGCTTCCTGACCCAGCTGGACAGTCAGCTGCCGGAGGTCGGTGAGATCCACCTGATCTGCGACAACTACTTCACGCACAAGTCGCCGACGGTGATGAACTGGCTTCGCGCCCACCCGAGGGTCACGATGCACTTCGCGCCGACCGAGGATGCCTGGCTCGCGTACGTCGAGCGGTGGTTCGCCTACCAGGCGGCGCGCGAGGCGTTCCACGGGGACAAGTCGTCGGCGGCCGCGCTCTCCAAGGGCATCTCCGACTGGCTGCGGGACAACCGCGAGGAGCAGCCGGAGAGCGCGGAGTCCGAGAGCGAGACCGAGACCGGGCGTGCGCACGTCTGGATCAAGCCGGGGCGTTGAGCCCCGACTTGATCGGTCGGTCGCTGGGCCAGGTCAGAGGCGCCCGGCGGCCTTGAGCGCGAGGTAGGCGTCGGCCAGGGCCGGCGGCAACGCGGCCGGTGGGGCGTCCAGGACGGTCGCGCCGTGCCGGGTGAGCCGGTCCGCGACGGTGCGTCGGTCGGCCCGGGTCTGTTCGGCAGCAGCCGCGCCGTAGACGGCGGGCAGCGTGCCGCGGCCAGCGGCGAGCGTCTCCAGGTGGGGGTCGGCCACCGCGGCCACTACAACCTCGTGGCGCTGGGTGAGGCGGGGGAGCAGCGGCACCAGCCCCTCCTCCGCCGAGCCGGTGTCCAGGCCGGTCAGCAGGACGATCAGGGAGCGTCGCGGGGCGAGCCGTAGGGCAGCGGCGGTCAGCGCGCGCAGGTCGGTCTCGATCAGGGCCGGCTCCAGCACCGCCATCGCGTTGGTGAACGCCGGCAGCACCTCGGCCGCCGACCGGCCCAGCACGGCGCCACGTCGGCGCAGGTCGTGGGCGAGCAGGTCGACCCGGTCACCCGCCTTGGTGGCGAGCGCGGTGAGCAGCAGCGCGGCGTCGAGTGCCGCGTCCAGGCGGGGGGCGTCGCCGACCCGGCCGGCCGAGGTGCGGCCGGTGTCCAGCACGATGAGGATGTGCCGATCGCGCTCGGGCCGCCAGGTCCGGACGGCGACGGTGTGCCGTCGTGCGCTGGCCCGCCAGTCGATCGAGCGCACGTCGTCGCCGGGCAGGTACTCCCGCAGGCTGTCGAACTCGGTGCCCTGTCCGCGCGTCAACAGCGAGGTGCGGCCGTCCAGTTCGCGCAGTCGGGCGAGCCGGGAGGGCAGGTGCTTGCGGCTGGTGAAGGGGGGCAGGGCCCGCAGCGTCCACGGGACGTCGTGCGATCCCTGACGCCCCACCAGGCCGAGCGGGCCAAGCGAACGGATCGTCACCCGGCGGGCGTGCTGGTCGCCGCGCCGGGTCGGCGTGAGGCGGGTGGTGACCCGGCGCCGCTCGCCGGGCGGGACGCGCAGGCGGTGGCGGGAGGCGGAGAGTTCGGTGCCGGGCGCGAAGGCGGACGGCGCCCAGGCGTCGCGCAGGGCAGCCCGCAGCGGGCGTCCCGAGGGGTTGACGACGGTCAGCGTGATGTCGGCGTCCGCCCCGAGCCGGACCGAGGTGTCGCCTTCCCGGGTGAGGCCGAGGCTGCGCACCGGCGCGGCGAGCAGCAGGTCCGCCAGGATCGCGATGAGCAGCGGTACGCCTACCACCGCGATGCCCAGCCAGGAGGGCAGCAGGAGTCCCACCACCAACGCGCCGAGTGCGGCGAGCAGGGCAGTGCGGCCGGTGAGGGCCATGACGGACTCCTAGAGCGAGTAGTGCGAGTTGAGCGATCAGGGCGAGGCTTGCGGGCCCGGCGGGTCAGCGCGGGGCGGGGGTCTGCGCCAGGACGGCCTGAATGACCGAGTCGGCGGTGACACCCTCCATCTCGGCCTCGGCCCGCAGCTGGACGCGGTGTCGCAGGGTCGGTAGGGCGAGTGCCTTGACGTCGTCGGGCGTCACGTAGTCGCGGCCGGCCAGCCAGGCCCAGGCCCGGGCGGTGGCGAGCAGCGCGGTGGCGCCGCGCGGGGAGACGCCGATGGAGAGCGACGGCGACTGCCGGGTGGCCCGGCACAGGTCGACGATGTAGGCCAGCACCTCGGGCGAGACGGTCAGCTCGGCGATGGCCTCGCGGGCGGCCGCCACATCGGCGGGGCCGGCCACCGGGCGTACCCCGGCGGCGTGCAGGTCGCGCGGGTCGAAGCCGGCCGCGTGCCTTGTGAGCACCTGGAACTCCTGCTCACGGGTCGGCAGCGGGAGGATCAACTTGAGCAGGAAGCGGTCGAGTTGGGCCTCGGGCAGGGGGTAGGTGCCCTCGTACTCCAGTGGGTTCTGGGTCGCCGCCACGAGGAACGGGACGGGCAGCGGGCGCGCCGCGCCGTCCACCGTGACCTGGTGCTCCTCCATGGCCTCCAGCAGCGAGGCCTGGGTCTTGGGCGGGGTCCGGTTGATCTCGTCGGCGAGCAGCAGGTTCGTGAAGACCGGGCCGGGCTGGAAGGAGAACTCCGCTGTGCGGGCGTCGTAGACCAGTGAGCCGGTGACGTCGCCGGGCATCAGGTCGGGCGTGAACTGGATGCGCTTGGTCTCCAGGCTCAGGGCGGTGGAGAGGGTGCGGACCAGCAGCGTCTTCGCCACGCCGGGGACGCCTTCGAGCAGGACGTGGCCGCCGCACAGCAGGGCGACCACCAGGCCGGTGACGGCGGCGTCCTGGCCGACCACGGCCTTGCCGATCTCGGCGCGCAGCGCGGTCAGCGCCTGCCGGGGGTCGGACTGCGCGGCGGCGCTGTCCACAGGGGCCGCGGGGGCGGACTGCTCGGTCACGGCTGTCGTACCTGCCTTTCCAGGGCATCGAGGTCGTCGGCGAGCCGCAGCAGTGCGGCGTCGTCGGTGGGGGGCGGACCGTACAGCAGGGCGTGCGGCCCGCCGGGGTCGCGCTGGTCCGTGGGGCGGCGCTCCAGCCGGTCGGTGAGGGCGGTGAGCAGCGCGCTGCCGTCCGGTTCGCCGGCCGTCACCGGCACGCCGAGGACGGGGGCGAGCCGGTGACGGGCGGCCCGGCGCAGGCTTTCGGCAGCCTGTGCACGGGCCTTGGCCCGCTGGTAGAGCCGGGCGCGGCCCTCGGTGGTCTCGGCGGCGCGCACGACCACCGGGAGTTCCTCGCTGACCACCGGGCCGAGCCGGCGGGCCCGCCAGAGCGCTGCCAGCACGGCCGCCACGGCCAACTGGAGGGCGCCCCAGGACCAGCCGGCCGGGATCAGGTCGGTGAAGCTCCGCTGTCCGTCCTGCTGCGGCACGCTGTTGTAGTCCGGCAGGTACCAGGTGAGCCGGGGCTGCGCGCCGAGCAGCCCGAGCGCGAGCGAGGCGTTGCCGTCCTGGGCCAGGGCCTGGTTGCTGAGGAAGCGTCCGGAGCCGAGCACGATCACCTGGGTGCCGCCGCTGCCGTTGGCCGCCGCGAGCGCCGGGAGGCCCTCACGCGGGTAGCAGCCGGTGGCGTCGGCGCCGAGGCGGTAGAGCTGCCCGCCGAGCTCGGCGCTGCCGGCCCGCTGGGCATCGGGGAGCGGGCAGTCGGGCGCGGTGCTGGCGGACGCGATGCTCAGCGGGACGCCGACGGCCTGGGCCGGGTGCACCTCGGGGGCGAGGACGCCGAGCGCGCTCTCGCCCGGGTCGATCAGTACCAGCCGCCGGTGCCCGGCGGCGGCCAGGCCGCGGAGTTGGTCCGCGGTCAGCAGATCGGGCAGCGGCAGCAGGACGGTGTCGTCTGCGGGGGACGCGTCCAGGGCGGCGGGGCTGTCCACGGGGTTGACGGTGACGCCCTGCTGGCGGAGCAGCTGCGCGGTCGCCCGGGCGCCGTCCGGGTCGGCGGAGCGCGGGTCGAGCGGCGGGTAGCCGCCGCTGTCGCCCAGGCCGCCGATCAGCAGGGCGGCCAGCAGCACGACCGCCGCGCCGATCAGGAACCAGCGTGAGCGGCGCCAGAGTTGGCCGAGGCTCGGGGTGCGGGTGGTGGACCCGGGGACGGTCGTCATGCCGGGCCTCCCGCGGTGGGTGCGGCGGGGCGGGTGCGTTCCAGCAGGCTGTCCAGGTCGGCCAGCAGCTGGTAGTCGGCGCGTTCGGCGGCGCGGTCGCCGAACGCGACGTCGTCGAAGCAGCGGGCGGCCGCGTGCAGGGCGGCGGCGTGCTCGGGGAGGAACCGACCGGCCTCTGCGGCGGCCTCGTCCGCGGTGCGGCCGGGGCGGGCGTCGAGCAGGGCGCGCTCCTCCAGCGCGCGGATCAGCGCGCGCATCTGCTCCCGTACCGCCTGGAGCCAGTCGCCGGCCTCGGCGTGCCCGCGGGCCGCCGCGCGGTGCTGGGCGGCGGTGCGCGGACCGTCGGCGGTGAAGAGCGCCGCAGTGGTGCGTGCGGCGCGTCCCGGGCGGCCCAGCCGCCACCACAGGGCGGCGCCGATCAGCACGGCGATCACCACGAAGAAGACCAGGCCGGTGCCGCCGCTGTCGGCGGCGGAGCCTACCGAGCCGAGCAGCCGGTCCAGCTGGTCCCAGAGCCAGTCGCTGACCCGCTGCAGCAGGCTCGGGTCGTGCCGGTGGTACGCCGGGTCGAGCAGCTCGTTGCGGGCCGCGTCACGCGCCGGATCGCGCGGCACCGTCACCGGGCTGCCGGCAGCCGCCAGCGCCCGTTCCCCCCAGCTGGGCACGGCGATCAGACCCCGGTGGGCGGTGCGGGCCGGTCGGCGCTGCCGTACTCCGCCAGGCCGGCCGCGCGGGCCAGTTCGATGTCCAGCGCCTCGCGGCGGATCCGCTGGTCGACGTAGAGCAACACGCTGATGCCGGCCGTGACCGGGTAGCTCAACAGCGAGCCGAGGATGGCGCCGACGGTCGTGATGACCAGGGCCGCGAGGGACGTGGTGCCGGAGCCGCCGCCGAATGCGGTCAGCGGCGAGCCGCCGACGACGGCGGAGAGCACGCCGAACGGGATCGCGACCATGTCCGAGAGCAGCATGGTGAGCAGGTAGCCGAGCAGCGTCACCCCGAGGATCCGCCACCAGGAACCGCGCACCAGCCGCCGGGAGCGCGCCAGGGCGGCGAGGACGCCCTGCTTCTCCAGCATCAGCGCGGGCGCCGACAGGCTGAGTCGGATGCCCGCCCAGATCGACACGAGGAACCCGGCGAACAGCACGGGGAAGCCGATCACGACGGCGATCGGGGTGGCGCCGCCGACCGCCAGCGCGACGACGAGCGGGATGGCGGAGACGGCCACGATGCCGCCCACGATCAGCGGCACCAGCAGGCTGACACCCAGCAGCTTCCCGAGCTGCGGGCGGGCGGCCCGCCAGGCCGGGCCGAGGGTGATCGACTCACCGACGATGGCCTTGCTGATCACCATGGTCAGCAGCGCGGTGAGCAGCAGGCCGGCCAGCAGGTCCAGGACGATGGCCGCGGCGAAGGCGATGATCGCCGTCGCGCCGGAGTCGCTGGAGCGGGTGTACCAGGTCACGGCGGACAGTGTGGTGTTGGTCAGGACCGCGACGACCAGCGAGAGCCCGAGGACGGTGCGCCAGTACTTGCGGACGGTGGAGATCGAGCCGTCCAGGATCTCGCCGACGCTCAGCGGCCGCAGCGGGATGATCCCGGGTTTCGGGCTCGGCGGCGGGCCCCAGCCGGGGAACGGGCTGCCGGGGCGCTGCCCCCAGCCTTGCTGCTGCGCGGCTCCCCAGGCCTGCGGCGCGCTCCAGCCCTGCTGCTGGGGGAGCTGCGGGGCGCCGTAGGGCGCGCCGGCGTACGGCGGCGGGGTGGGGCGGTCGGTGGGCTGACCGGGCTCGGAGGAGGCCGACGTACCGTCCGGCCCGGCAGGATTCGCGGCCGGCGGCCGGGTGTCCTCGGGCTCGGGGGCGGACGAGCTGGGGGAGACCCAGCCCGGAGTGTCGGTCATCACTGCTCCTCGGCGCGGGGCGGTGCCCCAGGATGGTGGTGTGGCGCGTTCGTGCCGCCCATCGTGCCATGGTGGCGAGAGGCACCCCAGGGGTGCCTGGTTGCTGATCGACAACGGAGTCGGCAGGACCGGTCGAGTGGGGAGTTTGGGTGGATATGGACGGTCTCGGCGGAGTGGCGGCAGGGAAATTGGCACTGCTGTGCGCCAGGTCACAATCGGGTAATGAGAGGATGGGCGCATGAAAGGTCGCGTCCTCGTCGTAGATGACGACACCGCACTCGCCGAGATGCTCGGCATTGTGCTGCGTGGTGAGGGTTTTGAACCGTTTTTCGTCGCCGATGGGGACAAGGCGCTTGCCGTCTTCCGGGAGACCAAGCCGGACCTGGTCCTGCTCGACCTGATGCTGCCCGGACGGGACGGCATCGACGTCGCGCGCCAGATCAGGGCGGAGTCCGGCGTGCCCATCGTGATGCTCACCGCCAAGACCGACACGGTCGACATCGTGGTGGGCCTGGAGTCGGGCGCCGACGACTACGTGGTCAAGCCCTTCAAGCCGAAGGAGCTGGTGGCCCGGGTCCGCGCCCGGCTGCGCCGGGCCGAGGAGCCCACCCCCGAGCAGCTCACCATCGGTGACCTGGTCATCGACGTGGCCGGGCACTCCGTGAAGCGGGACGGCCGGGGCATCCCGCTGACCCCGCTGGAGTTCGACCTGCTGGTCGCGCTCGCCCGCAAGCCCTGGCAGGTGTTCACCCGCGAGGTGCTGCTGGAGCAGGTCTGGGGCTACCGCCACGCTGCGGACACCCGCCTGGTGAACGTGCACGTCCAGCGTCTGCGGTCCAAGATCGAGAAGGACCCGGAGCGCCCGGAGATCGTGGTCACCGTCCGCGGTGTCGGCTACAAGGCCGGGCCCAGCTGACGTGACGCACGATGTCCCCTCCTCCCCGACCGGCCGGACGGCCGGCGGGGAGGACAGCCCCGCGGCGTCCCCCTACCGTCGGATACCGGTCTCGGTGTTCGGGCTCTTCGCCCGTCAGCTGCGCCGGCCGGTCAACCGGGTGTCGGCGCTGTACCGGCGCTCCATCCAGCTGCGGGTGGTGGCCGCCACGCTGCTGCTGTCGGTCGCCCTGGTCCTGGTGCTGGGCATCGTGGTGATGGCGCAGGTCCGGACCGGGCTGCTGACGGCCAAGGAGCACGCGGCCCAGGGGCAGGCACGTGGTGGGTTCACCATCGCCCAGCAGCAGAGCGACCAGCTGGCCGACGCCCGTGCCAAGAGCGGGACCACGGCCGACCCCAGCCCCGACGAGACGGGGACCTGGCTGACCAACCAGGTCGCCAGCCTGGCCAGCGGCGGGCAGGGCGTCTACTCGGTGGTCGGGCTGGTGCAGTCCACCGACCAGAGCGCCGTCAGCAGTTCGGCGCTGAGTCTGGCCCGGGTCAGCGGGGACGTCACGCTCGGCAGCATCTCCACCCGCCTGCAGGACGACGTCGCCAAGGATCCCGGCGTGCCGCAGCAGCAGGCCACGGTGATCCACCGCAAGTCCAGCTCCGGTCAGGTCACCTCGGAGCGCGGACTGGTGATCGGCGAGCAGCTGCGCGGTCCGCAGCACACCGACTACCAGCTCTACTTCGCCTTCTCCTTCGCCCAGGAGGACAAGACCCTCGGCCTGGCCGCCGGAACCCTGGCGACGGCGGGCCTCTTCATCGTCGCGCTGCTCGGCGGCATCGCCTGGCTGGTCGTCCGCCAGGTGGTCACGCCGGTCCGGATGGCGGCCGTGATCGCCGAACGGCTCGCCGACGGGCACCTGGAAGAGCGGATGAAGGTCACCGGGACGGATGACATCGCCCGGCTCGGCGAGTCCTTCAACCGGATGGGCGGGGCGCTGCAGACCCAGATCCGCCAGCTGGAGGAGCTCTCCCGGGTGCAGCGGCGGTTCGTCTCGGACGTCTCGCACGAGCTGCGCACACCGCTGACCACCGTGCGGATGGCCGCCGACCTGATCTACGACAGCCGCGAGGACCTGGACCCGATGGCGGCCCGCTCGGCGGAGCTGCTGCAGGGCCAGCTGGACCGTTTCGAGTCGCTGCTCGCCGACCTGCTGGAGATCAGCAGGTTCGACGCCGGGGCCGCGATCCTGGACGCCGAACCGGTGGACCTGCGCGACATCGTGGCCCGGGTGGTCGAGTCGGCGGACCCGCTGGCCCGGCTCAAGGGCAGCGCGGTGCTGCTGCGCGGTGCCGAGGAGCCGGTGGTCGCCGAGGTCGACTCGCGCCGGATCGAGCGGATCATGCGCAATCTCGTGGTGAACGCGTTGGAGCACGGCGAGGGCCGCGACCTGGTGATCCAGTTCGGCTCGGCCGGCGGCGCCGTCGCGGTCGGTGTCCGGGACTACGGCATCGGGCTCAAGCCCGGCGAGGCCTCCCGGGTCTTCCACCGCTTCTGGCGGGCGGACCCGTCCCGGGTGCGCACCACCGGCGGGACCGGCCTCGGGCTCTCCATCGCCGTCGAGGACGCGCATCTGCACGGCGGGTGGTTGCAGGCCTGGGGCGAGCCCGGTGGCGGCTCGCACTTCCGGTTGACCCTGCCGCGCACCCGCGGCGGCGAGATCGGCCGCGCGCCGTTCCGCCTGGAGCCGGAGGACTCGCGCTACAACCGCGGGCTGCGGGCCCAGGGCACGCCGTACCAGCGGGCGGTGCGGCCGTCCGGGGCGACGGCGCTGACCGCCACCGGTGAGCCGACGGTGATTCCGGAGACCCCCGGCGGGCTCGGCGGCGGGCTCGGCCCGGGGCTGGGCGGCGTGCTGAGCATCGGCCCGGGGCTCGGCCCCCGGGTGCTGCCCAAGGGACCGGCCGCAGACCCCTCGGACGTCCGGGCGGCGGCCTCGGGGTACCGTGCGGGCGGTGCCCACGTGGTCGTCGACCGTGCGCATCACCAGCCGTCCGGCGGTGCGTCCGGGGCGTCCGGGGCGTCCACGTCAGGAAGTACGGAGGGGGCACAGAGTGGGGACCAGCAGGATTAGGCCCGCCGTCCGGGGGGTCTGGGCCGTGGTGACCGTGCTGCTCGCGGCAGGGTGCGCCACCATGCCGGACAGCGGCGATCCGCAGCGGGTCGACCCGGTGCAGGACGCCGGCGGTGACAACGGCGTGCAGGTCAGGGTGATCCCGGTGCCGCCCCGGGACGGGCTGCTGCCCCGCGAGGTGCTGCAGAACTTCCTGGACGCCTCGATCGCCGACGAGCGCAACTACACCACCGCTCAGCAGTACCTGACCCCGGACGCGGTCAAGAAGTGGCACCCGGCCGACGGCGTGGTGGTCCTGCGGAACACCACGCCCGGGAACCCCGTCGCGGTCGCCGACACCCAGAGCACCCAGATATCGATCAAGTCCTCGGAGATCGGGCAGCTCGACGGCAAGCACACCTTCACAGCGGTCCAGGACGCGCCCTACGAGGCCGCCTTCACCCTGGTCAACGTCGCCAAGGATGCCGGTGGCAAGGACAGTTCGGCCAAGGCGGAGTGGCGGATCGACGACCTGCCGGACCAGCTGATCCTCAACCAGACCAACTTCGGCAACACCTTCCAGCAGGTCGACCGGTACTTCTACACCACCCCCGACCCGAGCGTCACCGGGGCGCAGCAGCAGGTCCTGGTGCCGGACCCGATCTACCTGCGGCGCCGGATAGACCCGGCCAGCGCTGCGGCCAACGCCCTGGCCGATGGCCCCTCCGACTGGTTGACGCCGGCGGTCCACTCCGCGTTCGGCCACACCAGGATCACCGGCCCGGTGTCCGGGGACGACCCGCGCAATCCGAGGGTGCCGCTCGACGGTGCCGACCTCGGCGGCGGCGCGTGCCAACAGATAGCGGCCCAGCTCTACTTCACCCTGGCCAGCCAGGGCGGCAGCGGCTCGATCGACCAGGTGACGCTCACCGGTCGGCGCGGAGCCGTGCTCTGCCAGCTCTCCTCCGGCCAGGCGCGGGTGTCGTCGTACGCGCCCGGCGCGCTGGCGGGCGGGGCCGGCGGCGCCACCCCGGCCTACTTCCGTCGCCCGGACAACGGTGACCTGATGCGGATGCCCGGCCAGGACTCCACCGCCGCCGTCGCCGGACCGCTCGGAGCGCCGCACCTGCCCGCCGAGCTGGCCCCGACAGCCCAGCACCTGGTGGGAGCGTTCGCGGTCCGGCGCGACAACAAGTTCGCCGCCGTGGTCAGCGCGGACGGCAGGTCGCTGTACCAGGTCGGCCTGACGGACAGTGACAAGCTCGGTCAGCCGGTGGCGGTCAGTGGCGCCACGACTCCCGGCCAGGGTTTCGCCTCACCCAGTTGGGACGGCTACGGCGGACTCTGGGTGGTGGACCGGAACCCGGCGGCGCCCGCCGTCCTGCTGATCCGGGGCGGGCAGACCCGCATCGTGGCCACCATGGACATCCCCGCGGGGCGCACGGTGGACGGGATCCGGCTCTCCTCGGACGGCACCCGGGCGGCGTTGCTGCTCAAGGACGGCACCGGGGCGACGAGCCTGTGGCTCGGCCTGGTGACCCACTCCGGTACGGCCCAGGCGCCCGCGGTGGAGATCGGCGCGGTGCGCCAGCTCGCCCCGCAGCTGTCGGACGTCGTCTCGGTCTCCTGGGCCGACACCGACCTGCTGCTGGTGCTCGGCAAGGAGCTCGACAGCATCACGCAGCTGCACTACGTGGGCACGGACGGGTCGCAGATCGTCGCGACGCCGTTGCAGGCGGTGGACGGCATGACGGCGGTGGCCGCGTCGGAGTCCCGCACGGACCCGGTGCTCGCGGACTCGCAGGACCAGGACCACACCATCTACGGGCTGAGCGGCAACGCGCAGTGGCAGTGGCGGGCCTACACGAAGAACGGGGTCCAGCCGACCTATCCGGGCTGACGACGCCGGTGGACGGCGTTCGGCACGCCGCCCGCCCGGCGGACGGTGGCGGCGATCGTCGCCGCCGCGAGGGGCGGTGCGCCCGCGGTGGCCAGGGCCCGGGCCGCCTCGGTGAGACTGGCTCCGGTGGTGACCAGATCGTCGACCACGATGATCTGACGGCCGGCCAGCCGGGAGTGGAACCGCGCCGGGACGCTCAGCGCGCCGTGCAGATTGCGGTGCCGGGCGGCGGCGCCCAGCCCGGCCTGGTCGGCGACCCGACGGGACGGGCGCAGCGCCGGCCCGACCCTGCAGGGCCGTCCGGAACGGTTCAACTCCCGTGCGGCGCAGCGGGCCAGGCGCAGCATCGGATCGTGGCCGCGGGCCCGCACGGCCGCCCGGGCCGACGGGACGGGGACCAGCAGGATCTCGCCAGGGAGCGCGGCGCGGTGCGGCGCGCGGTCGAGAGCGGCGGCGTCGAGCGGTGCACTGTCGAGCAGAGCGGCATCGAGCGGTGCGCTGTCACGAGCTGCGATGGCGGGGCCGACGGCGTCGAGGGCCGAGCCGACCGCCGCGGCGAGGACGGCGCCCAACGGTCCGGCCAGCCGCAGTGCGCCGCGCTCCTTGTGCGCGAGCAGCAGTCGCCGCACCGGATCGCCGTAGACCGCGCAGGAGTGCACCGGTGGCAGACCCGCGGGAGCCGGACTCGGACCGGCCCGCCGCCCGCGCAGGCCGACCAGCAGCTCGCGGCAGGCGGGACAGAGTTGGCCGCCGACCTCGGCGCCACAACCGGCACACGGCGCGGGCAGCACAAGATCGAGCAATGCGTGCAGTGGAGACGTCAGCAGGGTGATGGGACACCTCCCGGCGGCTCGCGAGCGGCTGTGGGTGAGCCCATCGTGGGCCGTCTGGGCGGAGTTGTCCAGATATTTACCGCCACTTCACTCGATTGAGGGTAGACAGGGGGGAACAGCTGTCCGGCCGACTCAACTCCGCCTATGGTCCGCTGGGGAGGCGAAAAGCCCGCCCGGGGTGTCTGATGAGGCTCCCGGGGGTTTCAAGCGTCCCTGGTGGGGAGGAAGTGGAGTGAGGGCCCAGCTCGCAACGCCGTTCGCGGCCAGTGCGGGGCCGGCGACAGGTTGGCTGGTCAGGCTGGGTCTCAGCCCGGTCCGGTAGGACACCGGGCCGGCGACAGCACGAGGGATCGGAGTTCTGCGTGGACATCGTCGTCAAGGGCCGCAAGACCGAGGTGCCCAAGAGGTTCCGCGAGCACGTGGCCGAGAAGCTGGAGAAGGTCCAGAAGTTCGACGGCAAGGTGATCAGCCTCGACGTCGAGGTGTCCAAGGAACACAACCCGCGCCAGGCCGACCGGTCCGAGCGCGTGGAGATCACCGTCCGCACCCGTGGACCGGTGATCCGGGCCGAGGCCTCTGCCGCCGATCCGTACGCGGCGCTCGATCTGGCCTCGGCGAAGCTCGACGCGCAGCTGCGCAAGTCCGCCGACCGCCGCCGCGTGCACCACGGGGCGCGCACCACGCCGCTCAGCGTCGCCGAGGCGACCGCGCGGATCGCGGCCCTGCCCGGTACGGCGACCGCCGAGGAGCTGGCTGAACCGCCGGTGCGCAAGTCGAAGGCCGGCCCGCTGGACGTGGAGGGCGACGGACCGCTGGTGGTCCGTGAGAAGACGCACGGCGCCTCGCCGATGACCCTCGATCAGGCGCTCTTCGAGATGGAGCTGGTCGGTCACGACTTCTACCTGTTCGTGGAGAAGGACAGTGGTCAGCCCAGCGTCGTCTACCGGCGGCACGGCTACGACTACGGCGTGATCCACCTGCAGACCGACGGCCTGGCGCCCGACGGCGAGGTCGGCGGCGCGGGCGGCGCGATCAACGTGCCCGGCGAACGCTGACGGCACACCCCCCATCCATCGCTGATCCCGGCGGCCGGCCCCGTGCCGGCCGCCGGGCCCGTGTCGGTCCGTGTCGGTGTCCGTGTCCACCCGTCCGGGGGACCGGGAAGATCGACGGGTCGGACCGGCTCCGTGGGCCGTGGAATGATGAAGCCCACAGTGACCGGTGATCGGGAGGGGCAGCCGATGGGGGAGCAGTTCGACAGGGGAGGGGGCGAGAGTTCGCAGCCCGAGTACGTGCCACGGGGCGGTGAACCGATCAGGGTGCTGGTCGTGGACGACCACGCGCTGTTCCGGCGGGGGCTGGAGATCGTCCTCGCCGAGGAGCAGGACATCCTGGTCGTCGGGGAGGCCGGGGACGGTGCGGAGGCGGTGCTCAAGGCCGCCGACCTGCTGCCGGACATCATCCTGATGGACGTCCGGATGCCGCGTCGCAGCGGTATCGAGGCCTGCACCTCGATCAAGGAGGTGGCCCCCAGCACCAAGATCATCATGTTGACGATAAGCGATGAGGAGGCCGACCTCTACGAGGCGATCAAGGCCGGTGCCACCGGCTACCTGCTCAAGGAGATCTCCACCGACGAGGTGGCCACCGCCATCCGGGCGGTCGCCGACGGCCAGTCGCAGATCAGTCCGTCGATGGCGTCCAAGCTGCTCACCGAGTTCAAGTCGATGATCCAGCGGCGTGCCGACGACCGGGACCTGGTCCCCGCGCCGCGGCTGACCGACCGCGAGCTCGAAGTGCTCAAACTGGTGGCCACCGGCATGAACAACCGGGAGATCGCCAAGGAGCTCTTCATCAGCGAGAACACCGTGAAGAATCACGTCCGCAACATCCTGGAGAAGCTGCAGCTGCACTCCCGGATGGAGGCCGTGGTCTACGCGATGCGGGAGAAGATCCTCGAAATAGGCTGAGTCCGGCCTCGGCGGGGGCCGAGGCGGGGAGGGGAGACCCGGATTCGGGGGCTGCCGGGCCGCCGTCCGCCGCAGGCGTTCAGTCGGCCAGCAGGCGCTCCAGGGCGGGCCGCAGCGTGTCGTCGTCCAGTGCCTCCACGCGGACCGCCGTGCAGCCCACCCAGTCGGCCGCCTCGCGCAGCGCCTGGGCCAGCGCGGGCAGTTGCCTGCGGTCGGTCAGCGAGATCTGACGAGCCACCAGGGTGCGCCCCTCGCGGGCCGGGTCGACCCGGCCGATCAGCCGCCCGCCGGCCAGCACCGGCATCGCGAAGTATCCGTGCACCCGCTTGTGCCGCGGGGTGTACGCCTCCAGGCGGTGCGCCATCCCGAAGATCCGCTCGGTCCGGGCGCGGTCCCAGATCAGCGAGTCGAACGGGGAGAGCAGGGTGGTGCGGTGCCGCCCGCGCGGCTCGCTCGCCAGTGCCGCGGGATCCGCCCAGGCCGCCACCGGGGCCGGCCCCCAGCCCGCGACCGTCACCGGCAGCAGACCGCAGTCGGCCAGCACCGCGTCCACCTGCTCGACCTTGAGCCGGTGATAGTCCGTCAGATCGGTGCGGGTGGCGACCCCGAGCGCCTCCCCGGCCTGCCGGACCAGCTTGGTGAGGCACTCCAGGTCGCTCGGGTCCTGGGCGTAGAGCTCGGCCGGGACGGCCAGCTCGGCCAGCTCGTAGACCCGCTTCCAGCTGCGCCGGTCGGTGCAGACCACGTCGCCGAAGGCGAGGGCCCGCTCCACGGCCATCTTGGTCTCGGACCAGTCCCACCACTCGGAGGTCTTCTTGGCGCCGCCGAGTTCGGTGGAGGTCAGCGGCCCCTCGGCGCGCAGCCGGTCCAGCACCTGCCGGTACGCCTGCGGGCTGACCTGGTGTCCCCAGTGGTGGCCCTTCGCGCGGTAGGCGCGGCGCCGGAAGGCGAACAGCGGCCACTCCTCGACGGGCAGCAGGCAGGCCGCGTGCGACCAGTACTCGAAGGTGGTCTCCGAGCCCCAGTACGCCCCCTCGACGGCCGGACGGCCCACCGCCCCCAGCCGCGCGTACGGCACCAGCTCGTGCGAGCGGGCCAGCACCGAGATGGTGTCCAGCTGGACCGCGCCGAGCCGGCGCAGCATGCCGCGGACCCCGGCGCGCCGGTCGGGCGCGCCGAGCAGGCCCTGGGCGCGCAGGGCGATCCTGCGCGCCTCGTCGGCGGTGAGGGTGAGGGCTGGCGTCGGCTGTGCGGCGGTCATGCCGGGCAGCGTAGACCCGGGCACCGACAGCGGGCCGACCGGCCGGCTACGGCTCCAGATCGCCGGGGAGCAGTGAGCCCATCCAGGAGTCCCGGAAGACGCCGCGCTGCTCGGCGTAGGAGCGCAGGGTGCCCTCGATGGTGAAGCCGGCGCGCCGGGCGACCGCGAGCGAGGGTTCGTTGCCGACGTAGGCCACCCATTCGAGTCGGCGGACCTGGCGCTCGGTGAAGGCCCAGCGGGCCAGTGCGAGCATCGCCTCGACGGTGTAGCCGCGACCGCGGGTCTCCTTGGACGTCCAGAAGCCCACCTCCGCCACGCCCGGCCTGCGGGCGACCAGCGCCTGGGTGCCGACCAGGACGCCGGTGTCCTTCTCCAGCACGCACCAGACCAGGTTGGCGCCGCTCTGCAGTCCGTCCGGGGCGAGCCGGTGCACGAAATACTCGGCGTCCGCGCGCCGGTAGGGCGACGGGACGACCGTCCAGTGCTGGATGTCGGCGTCCTGGCAGGCGGCGGCGATCGCGTCGACGTCCTCGGCGAGGGGCGCGCGCAGCAGCAGGCGCTCGGTCTCCAGGGTGGGCAGAACGGTCTCGGAACCCTCGGTGGGGGGCAGGATCGTGTACGGCATGAGGTGAGTATTACCGCCGGGGAAGGTAAGGGGAACGGACTTTCCGTGTCCGATTTGTGATGATAGCGACGGCTATTGGGCGATCCGCTCCTACGAGTGACACGGGAATGGCGTGCTGACGCACCTCCCGGGGGGTTGGACTCCTCGCATACGATGGCCCGTGCGGTGGGGTGGACCCCACCGTGCAGTCGTCCAGAGCCGATCCAGGCAAGGAGCCCGCTCAAGTGTCCGTCTTCGACAAGATTCTGCGCGCAGGCGAAGGCAAGATCCTTCGCAAGCTGCAGCGGATTGCCGCCCAGGTCAACTCCATCGAAGAGGACTTCGTCAACCTCACGGACGACGAGCTGCGTGCGCTGACCGACGAGTACAAGTCGCGCCTCGCCGACGGCGAGAGCCTGGACGGCATCCTCCCCGAGGCGTTCGCCACCGTTCGTGAGGCGGCCAAGCGGGTGCTCGGCCAGCGCCACTACGACGTCCAGATCATGGGTGGCGCCGCTCTTCACCTCGGCCACGTCGCCGAGATGCGCACCGGCGAGGGCAAGACCCTGGTCGGCACGCTGCCGGCGTACCTGAACGCGCTGACCGGCAAGGGCGTGCACCTGATCACGGTCAACGACTACCTCGCCGAGCGTGACTCGGAGTGGATGGGCCGGGTGCACCGCTTCCTCGGCCTCGAGGTCGGCGTGATCCTCGGCAACATGTCGCCCGCCGAGCGCAAGCGCCAGTACGCGATGGACATCACGTACGGCACCAACAACGAGTTCGGCTTCGACTACCTGCGCGACAACATGGCGTGGTCGCAGGAGGAGTTGGTCCAGCGCGGCCACAACTTCGCGATCGTCGACGAGGTCGACTCGATCCTGATCGACGAGGCCCGTACGCCGCTGATCATCTCCGGCCCGGCCGACCAGGCGACCAAGTGGTACGCCGACTTCGCCAAGCTGGTGCAGCGCCTCAAGCGCGACCGTGACTACGAGGTCGACGAGAAGAAGCGCACGGTCGGCGTGCTGGAGGACGGTGTCACCCGGGTCGAGGACTACCTGGGCATCGACAACCTCTACGAGTCGGTGAACACCCCGCTCGTCGGGTTCCTGAACAACGCCATCAAGGCCAAGGAGCTCTACAAGAACGACAAGGACTACGTCGTCATGAACGGCGAGGTCATGATCGTTGACGAGCACACCGGCCGTATCCTGGCCGGCCGTCGCTACAACGAGGGCATGCACCAGGCGATCGAGGCCAAGGAGGGGGTGGAGGTCCAGAACGAGAACCAGACGCTGGCCACCATCACCCTGCAGAACTTCTTCCGCCTGTACAGCAAGCTCTCCGGCATGACCGGTACGGCCACCACCGAGGCCGCCGAGTTCCACCAGATCTACAAGCTCGGCGTCGTCCCGATCCCGACCAACCGGGACCCGCGGCGGATCGACCAGCCCGACCTGATCTACAAGTCCGAGCCGGCCAAGTTCGCCGCCGTGGTCGAGGACATCGCCGAGAAGCACGAGAAGGGCCAGCCGGTCCTGGTCGGCACGGTCTCGGTCGAGAAGTCCGAGTACCTCTCCCAGGAGCTGCGCAAGCGCGGCATTCCGCACGAGGTGCTGAACGCCAAGCACCACGAGCGCGAGGCGCAGATCGTCGCGCAGGCCGGCCGCAAGGGCGCCGTCACGGTCGCCACCAACATGGCCGGCCGTGGCACCGACATCATGCTCGGCGGAAACCCGGACCACCTGGCCACTGCCGAGCTGGCCCAGCGCGGGCTCAACCCGGAGGACACCCCGGAGGAGTACGAGGCCGCGTTCCCGGAGGCGCTGGAGAAGGCCAAGGGCGCCGTGAAGGCGGAGCAGCAGGAGGTGCAGGACATCGGTGGCCTGTACGTCCTCGGCACCGAGCGCCACGAGTCGCGTCGGATCGACAACCAGCTGCGCGGCCGCTCCGGCCGTCAGGGCGACCCGGGCGAGTCCCGTTTCTACCTCTCGCTCGGCGACGACCTGATGCGCCTGTTCAAGGCCGGCATGGTCGAGCGCGTCCTGTCGATGGCCAACGTGCCGGAGGACGTGCCGATCGAGTCGAAGATGGTCACCCGCGCCATCGCCTCGGCACAGAGCCAGGTCGAGCAGCAGAACTTCGAGATCCGCAAGAACGTCCTGAAGTACGACGAGGTGCTGAGCCGCCAGCGCGAGGTCATCTACGGCGAGCGCCGTCGCGTCCTGGAGGGCGAGGACCTGCAGGAGCAGATCGGCCACTTCATGGACGACACCGTCGAGGCGTACGTCAGCGCCGCGACCGGTGAGGGCTTCGAGGACGACTGGGACCTCGAGAAGCTCTGGACCGCCCTGAAGCAGCTCTACCCGCTCACCCTGGAGCTGGACACGCTGGAGGAGGAGGCCGGCGGTTCGGGTCTGACCTCCGAGTTCCTCACCCAGACGATCAAGGAAGACATCCAGGCGCAGTACGGCGCGCGCGAGGACCAGCTCGGCGAGCAGGTCATGCGCGAGCTGGAGCGCCGGGTCGTCCTCTCGGTGCTGGACCGCCGTTGGCGCGAGCACCTCTACGAGATGGACTACCTCCAGGAGGGCATCGGCCTGCGGGCGATGGCGCAGCGCGACCCGCTGGTCGAGTACCAGCGCGAGGGCTTCGACATGTTCAGCGCCATGATGGAGGGCATCAAGGAGGAGTCCGTCGGCTACCTGTTCAACCTGGAGGTCCAGGTCGAGCAGCAGGTCGAGGAGGTCCCGCTGCCCGAGGACGCCATCACGCTGGAGAAGGACGACTTCCGTCCGGTCCCGCAGATCGGCCAGATCAAGGCCAAGGGCCTGGAGGCTCCGGCCCGCCAGAAGCTGCACTACACCGCTCCGTCGGTGGACGGCGACGAGACGGTCATCGAGGGCGACTTCGAGGGCTCCTACGACGACGACGCGGACGGCGAGGACGAGGGCGACGGCCTCACCCGCGCCGAGCGCCGCAAGGCCGCGAAGTCGACGAAGGGCCGCCGCCGCAAGGCCTGACCCGGCACGGCAGAGGTACGCGACAGGGCGTCGTTCCGGCTCGGCCGGGGCGGCGCCCTGCCGCATGCGGGCGTACCGGTGGGCGGTCATCGCGCGTCCACGGCGGCGCACTGCCACTGCTCGGTGCCGCGGTGCTGTTCGAGGCGGAACGCCACCATGTGGTGCCGCGGGCCGAACTCGACCCGGACGCAGACCTCCAGCGCGCCCGGGCCGGGCGCGTAGTCGTGCACCGGGCCCAACAACGGCCGGGCGCCGCCGGTGCGGCGGCGCAGTGGGCCGCCGTGCACCAGGTGGGCGAGCTGGCGGTAGCCGTCGTGGGTGGTGTGCCGGGTCAGCTGGCCGGCCGGGCGGACCCCGGTGAGCACCTCGACCAGCCGCAGCGCGAACCGGGCGGCGAGTTCGGACCCGCCGCCCTGCGCGGGTGCGCAGGCCGAGCGCGGGTGGCGCGGCCGCCGTTGCGGTGCGCCGTGGTGCGCCCGGACGGGCGGTGCGTGGCAGCTGCCCGACCGGGGCGGCGCGCCCGGCGCCTGGGCGTGGTCGGCGAGCGGGCCAGTGAGCGGGTCGGTGTGCGGGTCGGTGAGCGGACCGGCCGCGAAGGGCAGGATCTGTGGCGGGACGGTCTCCGGGCGGGTCGCGGTCAGGGTCTCGGGCATGGTTGGTACCCCCGGGCTCGGGTCGATGCTGTCGGTCCCCTTGCTATCGGCGCCGGGCCAGGGCCCTCAAGGGCTTTGCAGGGCCCCACCCGGGGGTCGCCCGGACGGCGGCTTGACACCGCCCCGGGCCCGGCCGGACAGCCTTTCCCACCGCCGTACGGCCGCCGCGCGGACGATCGCGGTGCGCTCGAAGGGGTACACGCACGCAGCGCCCGGGGTGATCGCGCGGGCCGTATTCTGTGGAGGTCTGCAGCAACTGCGGATCCCTCAGGAAGCGGAGTGTGCCCCCGATGCGTGTCTACGTGCCCACCACCCTGGCCGATCTGGCCGCGGCGCACCCGGACGGCGCGTTGGAGCAGTCCGCGGCGTACGCCGTGACGCCCGCGCTGCGCGAGTGGTACGTCAGCGACGACCTGGAGGAGCTGGAGTACGCCGCCCTCGTCCGGGCCGCGCAGTCCTCGCTGCGCCTGTTGGCCGCCGCGCCCACCGCGCCGCGCCGCCGGGTGGTGGTGGCCCTGGACGCCCCGGACGCCTCGGTGCGGCCCTTCGACGGCGACGAGTACCAGGACCAGGCCTCGCTCGGCCGGGTCACCCTGGCCGGCCCGGTCAGGCTGGCCAAGATCGCCGCCGTGCACGCGGACGTCGCCGACCAGGAGGTGGCCGACGACGTGGCGGCCGCCGCCGAGGCGATCGGCAAGGCGGACGCGGGCGACGACGACGCCCAGTTCACCGTGGACGGCGCCGAGGACCACGAGCTGCTCTGGTACGCCACCCAGGAGATCGCCGCGCTGCTGTCGTGACACCCACAGTCCGGTCACCCGCTACTTCGTTGTCAGTGTCGGGCGCTACCGTGCCTCGGGTGCGAACTCATATCGTCTGGGACTGGAACGGAACGCTCTTTCACGACATGGAGGCGGTGCTCGGTGCGAGCAACGCCGCCTTCGCGACGGTCGGGGCGGCTCCGCTGACGCTGGAGCGGTACCGGGAGCTCTACGAGATCCCGATCCCGCGCTTCTACCAGCGCGCGCTCGGCTTCCAGCCGAGCAGCGCCGAGTGGGAGCGGTTGGACGCCGCCTTCCAGGAGCGCTACGCGCAGCTCTCCGGCGGCTGCGGCCTCACCGACGGTGCCGTCGGCCTGCTCAGCGGCTGGGCGGCCGAGGGCGGCACCCAGTCGCTGCTGTCGATGTACGAGCACGAGCGGCTGGTCCCGATGGTGCACGGCCTGGGGATAGCGACCCACTTCGTGCGGGTGGACGGCCGCACCGGCCCCTCGCACGGCCAGAAGGCCGCCTCACTGGTCCGCCACCTGGCCGCGCTGGGCCCGCAGGTCGACCCGGCCCGGACGGTCCTGATCGGCGACGCGGCCGACGACGCGCTGGCGGCGCTGGAGGTCGGCGCGCGCGCCGTGCTCTACACCGGCGGGTCGCACACCCGCGCGAACCTGGAACCGGTCGGTGTCCCCGTGGTGGACAGCCTGGCGGAGGCCGTCGAGCTGGCGCGCCGGCTCACCGTCTGAGCACGGGATCACAGCCTGAACCGTGTGTCGACCCGGGCCGATCACCGCCGGAGTGGTCAATCTGGATTGACGCACGGGCGAGCCTCGCCCGGTCGGTCCAGGACGAGCGGAGCCGGTATGCCCATCGACGCGGTCACCCAGGTGCCCACCCCCAGCAACGAGCCCGTGCGGGAGTACGCGCCCGGCAGCCCGGAACGGGCGCGGCTGGAGCGGCGGCTGGACGAGCTGGCAGCCGAGCAGGTCCCGTTGCCGATGACCATCGGCGGCGAGCGGCGGCTCGGCTCGGGCGAGCGGATCGACGTCGTCCAGCCGCACCACCACGCCGCGCGCCTGGGTGTGCTGGGCAACGCCACCCGGGAGGACGCCCGGCTCGCGGTGGACGCGGCGCTGGCCGCCGGGCGCGAGTGGCGCGCGCTCTCCTTCGACGACCGGGCCGCGGTCTTCCTGCGCGCCGCCGACCTGCTGGCCGGCCCCTGGCGGGAGACCCTGAACGCGGCCACCATGCTCGGCCAGTCCAAGACGGTCCAGCAGGCCGAGATCGACGCGGCCTGCGAGCTGATCGACTTCTGGCGCTACAACGTGGGGTTCGCCCGGGAGCTGCTGGCCGACCAGCCGCACTCCTCGCCCGGGGTGTGGAACCGCGTGGACCACCGCCCGCTGGAGGGCTTCGTCTACGCCGTCACGCCGTTCAACTTCACCGCCATCGCCGGCAACCTGCCGACCGCCCCCGCGCTGCTGGGCAACACGGTGGTCTGGAAGCCGGCGCCCACCCAGACCTTCTCGGCCTGCCTGCTGATGCGGCTGCTGGAGGCGGCCGGCCTGCCGCCCGGAGTGATCAACCTGGTGACCGGGGACGGCAGGGCGCTCTCCGAGGTGGCGCTCGCCAGCCCGCAGCTGGCCGGCCTGCACTTCACCGGCTCGACCGGAACCTTCCAGTCGCTCTGGCAGAGCATCGGCGCCAACATCGCGAACTACCGCAGCTACCCGCGGGTGGTCGGCGAGACCGGCGGCAAGGACTTCCTGATCGCGCACCGCTCGGCCGACCCGGACATCCTGAAGGCCGCGCTGATCCGCGGCGCCTTCGAGTACCAGGGCCAGAAGTGCTCCGCGCTCTCCCGGGCGTACCTCCCGCGCAGCCTCTGGCAGCGGATCAAGGACGACTTCCTGGCCGAGGTGGACGCCCTGACGGTGGGTGACGTCAGCGACCTCTCCAACTTCATGGGAGCGCTCATCGACGACCGGGCCTTCGCCAGGAACAAGGCCGCCATCGACCGCGCCCGCCAGGATCCGACCGTCGAGCTGGTGGCCGGCGGGCAGTACGACGACGCCATCGGCTACTTCGTCCGGCCGACCGTGCTGCTCTGCGCCGACCAGCGCAACGAGATCTTCTCCACCGAGTACTTCGGGCCGATCCTGGCCGTCCAGGTCTACGAGGACAGCCGCTGGGAGGACGCGCTGCGCCGGGTGGACGTCGCCGCGCCGTACGGGCTGACCGGCGCGGTGATCGCGCAGGACCGCTACGCCATCGCGCAGGCCGTCGAGGAGCTGCGGTTCACCGCGGGCAACTTCTACATCAACGACAAGCCGACCGGGGCCGTGGTGGGTCAGCAGCCGTTCGGCGGCGGGCGGGCGTCGGGGACCAACGACAAGGCCGGCAGCGCGCAGAACCTGCTGCGCTGGACCTCGGCCCGGTCCATCAAGGAGACCTTCGTCCCGCCGACCGTCCACGGCTATCCGCACATGAAGTGACAGGAGTCACACGAGTCTGCCGGGGTCGCGCCCGGCGGCCCGAGTGCGCCGGAGGCGACCGCCCCCGCACCGGACGTCGGACCCGCCGATCGGGGGTCCGACCTGTGCCTCCTTGGACAACGTGTCCAGGAATGTGCGATCTTCCTACGGCTTTGCGCCTCCCTGTCCCCTGACACCTTGCTTTCCTCCCGTTAGGCTGGCTGGCGTCGTCGGGGAGCCCCGCAGGCCGAAAGACCTGTCGTACCCAGACGGAAGGCTCTTCAAGCGTGCCTTGAGAGTCTTTCGTCCGGAATGTGCGGGAGGATTGCGGACAGACCCGGCGGTGATCACCTACCACCACCGAGTCACGCAACGGCGCGCGACAGGAGCCAAAGAGCCATGCAGACCAAGCTGGACGCAGCCAAGGCCGAACTGCTCGCGAAAGCAGCAGCAGCCGCTGAGAACAGCCAGGTGGGGGGAGCGGCGCCAGGTGAAGGTCTGAGCAATGGTGCTCTGACCGCGTACCTGCACCACTACTACCTCCACACCGCCCCCGACGACCTGGTCGACCGCGACCCGGTGGACGTCTACGGCGCGGCCGCCTCCCACTACCGGCTGGGCCTCAAGCGCCCGCAGGGCACCGCCGAGGTCCGGGTCTCCACCCCGACCGTCGACGAGAACGGGTGGTCCAGCGGCCACACCGTGGTCGAGGTGGTCACCGACGACATGCCTTTCCTGGTCGACTCGGTCACCAACGAGCTGTCCCGCCAGGACCGGGCGATCCACCTGGTGATCCACCCCCAGCTGGTCGTGCGCCGTGACATCACCGGCAAGCTGCTGGAGATCCTCGACATCGACGCCTGCTCGCGCAGCCAGGCGGCCGCCCACGACTGGCCGGCCGACGCGACCGTCGAGTCCTGGATGCACGTCGAGATCGACCGCGAGACCGACCGCGAGGACCTCCAGGCCATCGAGAAGGGCCTGCGCCGGGTCCTGGGCGATGTCCGCGAGGTCGTCGAGGACTGGGCGAAGATGCGCACCAGCGCGCTGCGGCTGGCCGACGAGCTCGCCGAGCTGCCCCCGGCGCACCTGGCCGAGCAGGAGGTCGGCGAGGCCTGGGAGCTGATGCGCTGGCTGGCCGACGACCACTTCACCTTCCTCGGTTACCGCGAGTACGACCTGGTCGAGCACGAGGGCGAGGAGGTGCTGCGGGCGATCCCCGGCACCGGCCTGGGCATCCTGCGCTCCGACCCGCTCAGCCACGACACCGACCACCACCCGGTCAGCGAGTCCTTCGGCCGCCTCTCCGCCCCCGTCCGGGCGAAGGCGCACGAGAAGAAGCTCCTCGTGCTGACCAAGGCCAACTCCCGCGCGACCGTCCACCGGCCGTCCTACCTCGACTACGTCGGGGTGAAGAAGTTCGATGCCGCGGGCAACGTGATCGGCGAGCGCCGCTTCCTTGGCCTGTTCTCGTCCGCCGCGTACACCGAGTCGGTCACCCGGATCCCGGTGGTCCGCCGCAAGGTGCAGGAGGTGCTGACCGGCTCCGGTTTCACCAGCGAGAGCCACGACGGCCGGGACCTGCTGCAGATCCTGGAGACCTTCCCGCGCGACGAGATCTTCCAGACCCCCGCCGAGGAGCTGCTCGAGATCGCCGGCAGCGTGCTCTACCTCCAGGAGCGCCGCAAGCTGCGGCTCTTCCTGCGTCAGGACGAGTACGGCCGCTACTTCTCCGCCCTGGTGTACCTGCCGCGTGACCGCTACACCACGCGGATCCGGCTGCGCCTGATGGAGATCCTGATGGCGGAGCTGAACGGCGCCGCCATCGACTACACCGTCTGGTCCACCGAGTCGGTGCTCACCCGCCTGCACTTCGTGGTGCGGGTGGCGCCCGGCAGCGAGCTGCCCGAGCTCACCGAGAGCGAGATCGAGCGGATCGAGGCCAAGCTGGCCGACGCCGCCCGGTTCTGGATGGACGGCTTCAACGACCAGCTGCACATCGAGCTGGGCGAGGAGCGGGCCGCCGAGCTCGCCCACCGGTACGCCAACGCCTTCCCGGACGGCTACCGCGCCGACTTCACCGCGCGCACCGCCGTCGCCGACCTCAAGCAGATCGAGTCGCTGCAGGCCGAGGGCGACTTCCGGCTCAACCTCTACCAGCCGGTCGGCGCCGGCGACGACGAGCGCCGCTTCAAGATCTACCGGGTCGGCGGCCCGATCTCGCTGACCGAGGTCCTGCCGGTGCTCCAGCGCCTGGGCGTCGAGGTGCTCGACGAGCACCCGTACGCGCTGCGCCGCTCGGACGGCAGCACGGCGTGGGTCTACGACTTCGGCCTGAAGCTCCGCGAGGCCACCGAGCTGACCGACGAGGCCCGCGAGCGCTTCCAGGAGGCCTTCGCGGCGACCTGGACCGGCCACGCGGAGAACGACGGCTTCAACGGCCTGATCCTCACCGCCGGGCTGAACTGGCGTCAGGCCGTCGTGCTGCGCGCCCTGGCCAAGTACCTCCGGCAGGCCGGGAGCACCTTCTCCCAGGACTACATGGAGGACGCGCTCCGCAACAACGCCCACACCACCCGGCTGCTGGTCAACCTCTTCGAGGCCCGGCTGAGCCCGGGGCACCAGCTGGGCGCGGACGAGCTGACCGAGGGCATCCTCGAGGAGCTCACCGGTGCGCTCGACGAGGTCGTCTCGTTGGACGAGGACCGCATCCTGCGCTCCTTCCTGCACCTGATCAAGGCCACCCTGCGGACCAACTTCTTCCAGCACGCGGCCGACGGCCAGTGGCACAGCTACGTGTCGATGAAGTTCGACCCGCACGCCATCCCGGACCTGCCGGCCCCGCGCCCGGCCTTCGAGATCTGGGTCTACTCGCCCCAGGTCGAGGGCGTCCACCTGCGCTTCGGCAAGGTCGCCCGCGGTGGTCTGCGCTGGTCCGACCGGCGCGAGGACTTCCGTACCGAGATCCTGGGCCTGGTCAAGGCGCAGATGGTCAAGAACACCGTCATCGTCCCGGTCGGCGCCAAGGGCGGCTTCGTCGCCAAGCAGCTGCCGGACCCGTCGGTGGACCGCGACGCCTGGCTCGCCGAGGGCATCTCGTCCTACAAGACCTTCATCTCGGCGCTGCTGGACATCACCGACAACCTGCAGGGCGGCCAGGTCGTCCACCCGGCCGACGTGGTCCGCCACGACGAGGACGACACCTACCTGGTGGTCGCCGCCGACAAGGGCACCGCGACCTTCTCGGACATCGCCAACGGCGTGGCCGAGTCGTACGGCTTCTGGCTGGGCGACGCGTTCGCCTCCGGCGGCTCGGCCGGCTACGACCACAAGGGCATGGGCATCACGGCGCGCGGCGCCTGGGAGTCCGTCAAGCGCAACTTCCGCGAGCTGGGCCACGACACCCAGAGCGAGGACTTCACCGTCGTCGGCATCGGCGACATGTCCGGTGACGTCTTCGGCAACGGCATGCTGCTCAGCGAGCACATCCGGCTGGTGGCCGCCTTCGACCACCGGCACATCTTCCTGGACCCGAACCCGGACGCGGCGGTTTCCTACGCCGAGCGCCGTCGGCTCTTCGACCTGCCGCGCAGCTCCTGGGACGACTACGACAGGTCGCTGATCTCCGCGGGCGGCGGGATCTTCCCGCGCAGTGCCAAGTCGATCCAGCTGACCGCCCAGGTCCGTGCGGCGCTCGGCGTCACCGAGTCCCGGGTCACCCCGGCCGAGCTGATGAAGGCGATCCTTCAGGCGCCCGTCGACCTGTTCTGGAACGGCGGCATCGGTACCTACATCAAGGCCGAGCGGGAGACCAACGCGGACGTCGGCGACAAGGCCAACGACGCGATCCGGGTCAACGGCGCCCAGGTCCGCGCCCGGGTGGTCGGCGAGGGCGGCAACCTCGGCTGCACCCAGCTGGGTCGCATCGAGTACGCCCAGGTCGGCGGCCCGGAGCAGGCCGGCGGCTGGATCAACACCGACGCCATCGACAACTCGGCGGGCGTGGACACCTCGGACCACGAGGTGAACATCAAGATCCTGCTCAACCAGGTGGTCGCCGAGGGCGACATGACGGTCAAGCAGCGCAACGTCCTGCTGGCCGAGATGACGGAGGAGGTCGGCCACCTCGTCCTGCGCAACAACTACGCGCAGAACGTCGTGCTGGCCAACGCCGTGGCCCAGGCGCACAGCATGGTCAACGTGCACTCCCGGATGCTCAACCGGCTGGAGTCCGAGGGCCTGCTCGACCGGGGCATCGAGTTCCTGCCGACCGAGCGCCAGATCCGGGAGCGCCAGCAGAACGGCCACGGGCTCACCCAGCCCGAGCTCTCCGTGCTGCTCGCCTACACGAAGATCACGCTGGCCGACGAGCTGCTCGCCACCGACCTGCCGGACGACCCGTACTTCCGCAGCACGCTGCACGAGTACTTCCCGAGCGCGCTGCGCGAGCGGTTCGCCGACGCGGTCGACGCGCACGCGCTGCGCCGGGAGATCATCACCACCCTGATCGTCAACGACACGATCAACCGCGGTGGCTGCACCTTCGCGTTCCGCCTCCGCGAGGAGACCGGGGCGACCTACGAGGAGATCGCCCGCACGCACACCGCGGCCCGCGCGGTCTTCGGCCTGGAGAGCATCTGGGACCAGGTCGAGGGCTTCGACAACCAGGTCCCGTCCGAGGTGCTGACCCGGGTGCGCCTGCACTCGCGCCGGCTCGTCGAGCGGGCCACCCGCTGGATGCTCAACAACCGCCGCCAGCCGCTGGACATCGCGGACACCATCGCGTTCTTCCAGGGCCGGGTGGACCAGGTCTGGAGCAGCCTGCCCAAGCCGCTGCGCGGCGAGGACGCGGCGTGGTTCGAGAAGATCTACGGCGAGCTGGTCCAGGCCGGCGTGCCGGTGGCGCTGGCCACCCGCGTCGCCGGGCTCTCCTCGGCCTTCCCGACCCTGGACATCACCGAGGTCGCGGACCGCTCCGGCAAGGACGTCGCCGAGGTCTCCGACCTCTACTACGACCTCGCCGACCGGCTGGGCATCACCCACCTGCTGGACCGGATCATCGAGCTGCCGCGCACCGACCGGTGGTCCTCGATGGCCCGCGCGGCGATCCGCGAGGACCTCTTCGCGGCGCACGCCGTGCTCACCGCCGACATCCTGGCCTGCGGGCCCGAGGGTGCCACGGCGGAGGAGCGCTACAACGCCTGGGCCGAGTTGAACGGCACGCTGCTCACCCGGGCCGCCACCACGCTGGCCGACATAAGGGGTTCGGACACCTATGAGCTGTCCAGCCTCTCGGTGGCCATGCGGGTGATCCGCACGCTGCTGCGCACCGGTTCGATGCGCTGACGCCGACGGGCACAGGCGAGTGGGACCGCACCCCCGGGGGGTGCGGTCCCACTCGCTTTTTTCTTGGGAACCCGACGGCGCGAGCGGACAGGTAGGGGGTGACCGCGCGACCGCGGTCCGGTCGGCCCGGGCGTGATCCGGAAGAAGGCGACCGCCAACGGGAGTTGAGGGACTATCTGATGACGCAGACCACCGACACCTCATGGACCGTCGTGCCGACCCGCGGCCCGCGCCGACCCGCCGCCGGCGCCCCTCGTCAGGGCTGAGCGGCCCGCTGGAGGGCGCTGGCGAGGAGGGCGAGGTCGGTCGGGCCGTTGCCCAGTTCGCGGACCGGGCGGCGGGTGGGCGGGGTGCCCAGCTGGGCGGGATCCACGGCGACGACGGTCGGGCGCAGCGTCGCCGTGCGCGGGATCCGGCCGCTGACCCGGGCGGTCTGGAAGGCCAGCACCGCGCCGTCCGGGCGGCGCAGGTAGCCGCGGCCCGGGGTCTCCTCGGGCACGGACGCGGCGTCGTCCACGTGGACCAGCAGCTCGGAGTCGGCCGGGTGGTCGGTGCGCAGGGCGATCCGCCACAGCGCCGCCTCGTCCACCTCGCTGCCGGCCGACAGCTCGGGACGGCCGGTGGCCGCCACGAGGTGGACGCCCAGGCGCCCGCCGCGCTGGGCCACCGCCGCCAGGGCGCGGGCCAGCGGCCGGCCGGCCGGGGAGGTCGGGGCGAGCAGGGCGTCGTAGTCGTCCACCACCACGACCAGCCGGGCGGGCAGCGTCGGCAGGGTGCCGACGGCGGCGGTCGGGGTGGAGGCGGCGGGCGGCTGCGCCGCGCCGGTCGCCTCGACCGCGGTGCGCGGGCGGACCAGCGCGGCCGTCCGCGCGGTGAGCGCGTGCTCGGCGTACCAGGAGGTGAACGGACGGCCCTGGAACAGCTCCTCGCGGTGCGCCAGCTCCTCCAGCAGCGAGTCGGCGGTGAGCATCGCCTGCCGCGGGTCGGCGGTGGCGTCGAGATGAGCGGTGACGTGCGGGAGTTCGGCGCAGCCGGCCAGGCTGGCGCCGCGTCCCTCGATCAGCAGGACGCCCAGCCGGTCCGGCCGCTCGCCGACCGCGAGCGAGGCCACCAGGGTGCGCAGCAGCTCGCTCTTGCCCGAGCCGCGCGCGCCGCCGACCAGCAGGTGCTGCTGGCCGGCCGGGTCGGCGGCGGCCAGGTCGACGGTGCACAGGTCGTCGCGGGTGGTGCCGAGCAGGGCTGCGGCCGTGCCGGTGGTGGCGGGCAGGTCGTCCCAGCGGGCGGAGAGCTTGGCGGGGGTGACGGTGTCCAGCTGGAGCAGGTCGAGCAGGCGCAGCGCGTCCGGCAGCGGGCCGCGGGCCAGCGGGGCGGCCTCGCGCAGCGGGGCGAGGGCCCGGGCCAGCCGTTCGGCCCAGGCGGGCGAGACGGCGTCCAGCGCGATGTCCTCGACCAGCTCGCGACCGCCCTCCGGGACCGGGCGGTCCAGAGTCAGCTGGGTGCCCACCTCGCCGGTGACCGCGGCGGTGGCGCCCAGGCCGGCCGCCAGCAGCTCGGGCCGCTCGGCGAGGCAGACCGGCAGCACGCCGACCGCCGCGCCCTGCCGGATCAGCAGGTCGAGCGCGCGGCGGGCCGCTTCGGAGCCCGGGTCGCCGTCCACCACGAGCACGGTCGCGGGCTGCGGCTGGTGGTCGGCCAGCCGGGCGGTCAGCTCGGTGAGCCGGTCCTCGGCCTGGGTGGGGTCGAGACCGATCAGCAGCCGGCAGTCCTGGCCCTGGCCCGGGCGCAGGTGCGGCAGCCAGAGCGACCAGGCCCAGTCCTCGGTGCGCTCCTCGACCGGGCGCTGCTCGTCCGCGCTGAGCACCACCAGGCTCAGGCCGCTCGGTGGGTGCAGGGCGGCGAGCTGGGCCACCAGGGCCCGGGCCAGCCCGCTCAGCCGGGCCCGCGGTCCGGTCAGGCCGAGGCTTCCGACGGCCTGCAGGTCGACGGTGACGGGGACGGCCGGGAGCAGCGTGCCCGGCGACGTCCCGGGGCCGCCGGGGAGGTCGGCGGTGCCCAGCCGCAGGGTCAGCGCGTCGGGGTGGGCGGGCTGGCGCTCCCAGAGCCGGGCGCCGGGGCCGAGCGCGCTGAGCAGCACGGTGGCCGGGTCGGGCCAGCGCTCGCGGCGGGCGGCGGCTTGTCGTGCGCGGGCCCGGGCGTGCTGCTGGGCGGTGTCGGCCGGCGCGGTGGCGGCGCCGGCCCGGCCGAGCCGGCGGGAGAGCAGCGAGCGGGTGCGGCCGGTGGCGCCGACGGCGGGCGGTTCCGGGGTGTCCGGCGGCTCGGACTCGGCGGGGCGGGGGGCCCGGGCCGGGGCGGCCACCTGGAGATGGCCGTGGCCGTCGGGAGTGGTGGCGCGGCCGTCCTCGGGGCGCGGCGGGCCGGCCAGCGCGAGGGTGGACTCGCCCAGGCGCAGCAGGGCGCCCTCGGGGAGCGGGAGTTCCTCGCCGGTCAGCGGGCGGCCGTCCAGCGTCGTCCCGTTGGTCGAGCCGAGGTCGCGGACCGTGACGTCTCCGTCGGGGCCGAGGTGGAGGGCGAGGTGCAGGCGGGAGACGTCGGGGTCGTCGAGCGGGACGTCGGCCTCGCTGGAGCGGCCGACCCGGATCTGCCGGCCGTGCAGGCGGTGGACGCCGCCGGCGTCGGGGCCGCCGACCACGCGCAGCTCGGCGGGAGCGTCCGCGTGCGGTCCGGTCCGGTCGTCCTCGGTGGCCTCCGGGTCGGGCTCGCCGAGGGACAGCACCGCGCCGTCGAGCAGCGGGGGGTGGCCGAGCAGGCTGCGTTCGTCGATTCGCTGCGCACCGGCGTACAGGTGGACATGGGTGGCGCTGCGCGGCCCGCGCACGCCGACCGCGCCGGCCAGTGCCCCGGCGATCAGGCCGAGCGCGGTGCCTATCGGTGCGGTGACCAGTACGTCGGTGGCGGGCGCGGCTGCGGTCGAGCCGCTGCGGGGCCGGAGGACCGTCAGCCGGATCTGCATCTCGCCCGGGGTTCCCCTCTGCTCGTGATGACGACCTGATGGTCCCGGAACCCCGCTCCACGGAACAGGACAACAGCCGGACCACAGGAGTGCGTTCTCATCCTGCCACCAGCCGCTGACACTCCGCGCACGGTACCGGATTTGACGATCTTGTGATCATCGCCATGGTGAAGCCGTCGGGCACTCAGGTCAACCCGCAATCGCCCGGCTCCCGCGCCGACGCGTCAACCGGACGGGCCCCTCCTGCGTCCGTCCCCATGAGGAGCGATACGGACACCGTTAGAGTTGCCGGAAACACGGGCTGAGACGGTTGGTCCCAAGCTCGCGGCGTCGGCAGGGCGAGGAGTGCACCAGGTGCGGCCGGTAGGCAGCAAGTATCTGCTCGAGGAAACCCTCGGGCGCGGTGCCACGGGCACCGTCTGGCGCGCCCGCGTGCGCGAGGACGTCGTACTCCCGGACCTGCGTCCCGGCCAGCAGGTCGCGATCAAGGTGCTCAAGGAGGAGCTGGCCGCCGACCCGGACATCGTGCTGCGGTTCCTGCGCGAGCGCTCGGTGCTGCTGCGGCTCAGCCACCCCAACATCGTCCGGGTGCGCGACCTGGTGGTCGAGGGTGAGCTGCTGGCCCTGGTGATGGACCTGGTCGAGGGCCCGGACCTCTACCGCTACCTGCGCAGCAACGGCCCGCTCAGCCCCATCGCGGGGGCGCTGCTGATGGCGCAGGTCGCCGACGCGCTCGCGGTCAGCCACGCGGACGGCGTCGTGCACCGCGACCTCAAGCCCGCCAACGTGCTGCTCGCCAGCCAGTACGTGGACGGTGCCCAGGGCGAGCAGATGCACCCGATGCTCACCGACTTCGGCATCGCCCGGCTCGCCGACTCCCCGGGGATCACGCGCACCAGCGAGTTCGTCGGCACGCCCACCTACGTGGCGCCGGAGTCGGCCAGCGGCCAGCCGCAGACGTCCGCGGTGGACGTCTACGGCGCCGGAATCATGCTCTACGAGCTGGTCACCGGTCAGCCGCCGTTCCAGGGCGACGGGCCGATCCAGGTCCTGCACGCGCACCTCGCCCAGGAGCCGCAGCGCCCGTCCGGCATGCCCGAGCCGCTCTGGACCGTGGTCGAGCGCTGCCTGCGCAAGGACCCGGCGCAGCGGCCGAGCGCCACCTCGCTGGCCCAGGCGCTGCGCGTGGTCGCGGCCGGGGTCGGGGTGCACGCCTCCCCGATGGCGGTGGACGCGGCGATCGCCGTGGGCGCGCTGCTGGTGCCCGAGGCGCAGCCGGCCGAGGTGCCGGGGACGGGATCCGGTTTCACCCTGACCGGCGAGTCCGACCAGCTGTCGGCGGGCCGGTTCGACCCGGCCGCGGCGACCCAGGTGATGGCGGCCGGCCCGGCGCCGGTGGCGGCCGAGGACCGCACCCGGGTGATGCCCGCGGGGATGTCGGCCCCGGTCGGGGCGGGAGCGCCCGGCCAGTTCCCGTCGGCCCAGCAGGCCCAGCAGGCCCAGCAGGCCCAGCAGCCCGAGGGCCCGCACCCGTGGCAGACCCAGCTGCGGGCCGCCCGGGACCGCAACCAGCAGACCCAGGTGTTCGGCGCCGAGGAGTACGGCGAGCCGCAGGTCGCGCCCCGGCCCTACGGCGCGGGCCCGGGCGGCGCGCAGCGCCCGCCGCAGGGCGGCTTCCCGCCGCCCGGCTATCCGCAGGACCCCGGCTACCGCGGCGGTCCGCAGGGCTATCAGCAGCAGCCCGGCTACGGCGCGCCGAACCCCGGCTACGGCTACCCGCCGCCCGCGCCCGACCAGCGCCGCCCCGACCAGCGGCAGGGCGGGCGTCCCCCGGTCGCGCCGCCGCCGTACCGGTCCGCGCCCCCGCAGGGGCAGCCGCAGGGCTACGGGGAGCAGCAACCGCCCGAGCAGCAGTACCGGGCGCCCGGTGGCGCCGCGCGGCCCGCTCCGGTGCCTCCGCGCCGGGCGGAGCCGCCGATCCCGCGTGAGCCGGAGCCGGCGCGTGAGCCGGAACGCGAGCCCCGCCCGCGCCGCGAGCCCCGTCAGCGCAGCCGCAACCGGATGTACATCCCGGGCCTCGGCTGTCTCAAGGGCTGCCTGATGGTGGTGCTGATCCTCGCGGTGGCCGCGCTGGCGCTGTGGAACTTCACCCCGCTGCCGCACTACTGGGCCGACGTCCAGCAGTGGTACACCGACTCGCGCGACTGGATCTCCAGCAACTGGCACTCGGTCGCGGGCAACTGACGCCGGCATTGCCGCTTTGTCGACACTTCACAAGATTTGTCGTCAAGTGCCGCCCGGCGAAGGCCCTGGGAGGTCCCTGGGAGGTCGTCGGGACGCGTAGGTTGGTCGGTGACGCACCGACCTACCGAGCGCTCCCGGAACCCCGACGGGGGATCGGGAACACTCCCGCCGCCCACGGAGCAGCATTGGCACGCAAGATCGGCAGCCGGTACACCGTGCACCAGGTGATCGGCAGGGGGTCCGCCGGCACCGTGTGGCTGGGCGAGGGCCCCGACGGGCCGGTGGCCGTGAAGCTGCTGCGCGAGGACCTCGCCTCCGACCAGGTCCTGGTGGGCCGCTTCGTCCAGGAGCGCGCCGCGCTGACCGGGCTCGACCACCCCCGGGTGGTCGGCGTGCGCGACATGGTGGTGGACGGCGACGACCTCGCCCTGGTGATGGAGCTGGTGCACGGCAGCGACCTGCGCTCCCGGCTGGAGCGCGAGGGCGTCCTGGCGCCGCAGGCGGCCGTCTCGGTGATCGCGGACGTCGCCGACGGGCTGGCCGCCGCGCACGCCGCCGGGATCGTGCACCGCGACGTCAAGCCCGAGAACGTCATGCTCGACCTGGCCGAACCGCCCGGCCCCGGCGGGGCGCCGCGCGCCAAGCTCACCGACTTCGGCATCGCCCGGCTGGTGGACGCCCCGCGCCGGACCCGGGCCACCCGGATCATCGGCACACCCGACTACCTGGCCCCCGAGATCATCGAGGGCCTGGAGCCGCGGGCGGCCGTCGACATCTACGCGCTGGCCACCGTGCTGTACGAGCTGCTGGCCGGCTTCACGCCGTTCGGCGGCGGGCACACCGGCGCGGTGTTGCGCCGGCACGTCACCGAGAGCGTTCCGCCGGTCCCCGGGCTGCCGGACGGCCTGTGGCGGATCATCGCCGAGTGCCTGGCCAAGGCCCCGGCCTCCCGGCTGCGGGCCGCCGAGCTGGCGGACCGGCTGCGCGAGCAGCTGCCCGCGCTGGCCGGCCTGCCGCCGCTGGTGCTGCCCGCCCAGGGGCGTCCGCCGGCCGAGGAGGTGCCGACGCCCGGCGAGGCGGTCTACGCGGAGTCCGACGCCGGCAGCGGCGCGCACCGCCGTCGGCGGGGCCCGGCCGTCCCCCTGGTCCCGGCGCCCGCGCCGGACTCCACCCGGGACACCCACACCAGCCTGCGCCGCCCCAGCGCGCAGGAGCTGGCGGCGTACGCCGCGGAGTCGCGCGCCCAGCGTGCGGCGCCCGCCTCGGCGCACCGCCGGGGGCGCCGGGCGCTGGTCCGGCGCCGTCGGCTGCTCGCCGTGCTGCTGGCCGTCGTGCTGCTGCTGGCCGGGGCCGCTGCGGCGTACACGGCCTTCGCCGCGGAGCCGCCCGGCGGGTCCGCGGCGCCCGCCCCGGTGTCCAGCTCCTACCGGCCGGTCCCAACGCCCCCCGCGAGCCATTAGGCTGGTGGCGTGGCAGCCGTCGATCCTTCTGAAGCGCTCAAGTCCCTCGAAACGACCATGGGGTCCATCGAGGCAGTCCTCGACCTGGACAAGATCCGGGCCGACCTGGCACGTCTGGAGGAGGAGGCAGGAGCCCCCGACCTCTGGGACGACCTCGCGAATGCGCAGAAGGTCACCAGCCGGCTCTCCTTCCTCCAGGGCGAGCTGCGCCGGGTCCTGGCCCTGCGCAGCCGGATCGAGGACCTGGCCGTGCTGTACGAGCTGGCCGAGGCCGAGAACGACGCGGACACCCGCGCCGAGGCCGACGCCGAGCTGGTCTCGTTGCAGAAGGCCATCGAGGAGCTGGAGGTGCGCACCCTGCTCTCCGGCGAGTACGACGCCCGCGAGGCCCTGGTCAACATCCGGGCCGAGGCCGGTGGCGTGGACGCCGCCGACTTCGCCGAGCAGCTGATGCGGATGTACCTGCGCTGGGCCGAGCGGCACGGCTACCCGACCGAGGTCTACGACACCTCGTACGCGGAGGAGGCCGGCATCAAGTCCGCGACCTTCACCGTCAAGGTGCCGTACGCCTACGGCACGCTCTCCGTCGAGCAGGGCACCCACCGCCTGGTGCGCATCTCGCCGTTCGACAACCAGGGCCGCCGCCAGACGTCCTTCGCGGGCGTCGAGGTGCTCCCGGTCGTCCAGCAGAGCGACCACGTGGACATCGACGAGACCGAGCTGCGGATCGACGTCTACCGCGCCTCCGGGCCCGGTGGCCAGGGCGTCAACACCACCGACTCGGCGGTCCGGATCACCCACCTGCCGACCGGCGTGGTGGTCTCCTGCCAGAACGAGCGCTCGCAGATCCAGAACAAGGCGTCCGCGATGAACGTCCTGCAGGCCAAGCTGCTGGAGCGGCGCCGCCTCGAGGAGCGCGCCCTGATGGACTCGCTCAAGGGCGACGGCGGCAGCTCCTGGGGCAACCAGATGCGTTCCTACGTGCTGCACCCGTACCAGATGGTCAAGGACCTGCGCACCGACCACGAGGTCAACAACCCGCAGGCCGTCCTCGACGGCGACATCGACGGCTTCATCGAGGCCGGTATCCGGTGGCGCAAGCAGAGCGAGACCGCCGAGTAGTCGCACCATGACGAGCATGACGAGAGGGCCCCGGAAGCTGCTTCCGGGGCCCTCTCGTCCTATGCCGTACTGGGGCCCGATCAGGCCAGTGCCTGCCGAGCGATCATCGCCACGGCCAGCAGCCCGACGATCAGGGCGAGCAGAGCGGCCGGGGAGAGCGAGGCGAACGGGTTCTGCTGCTGCTCCTGCATCCGGGCCCGGTGGGCACGGCAGACAGGGCAACGGCCATCGCTCACACGGCCGGCGCAGTTGGCGCACACCAGATGGTCGCACGTCATGCGATCTCCTCCTTGCTGCTACACCCACGCATACAGCCAACGCATCGGGCGGGCTCTTGGTTCCTGCCCGTGCTCCGAGCGGGGGAGCGGCGAACCGCGACCGGTCGGCTATCCCCTCTACTCTGCCAGGTTCTGCGGGATCCGGCCCCCGCGGGCCGGATCCCGGCAGGGAATCCCAGGGGCTAATCGTCGCATAGAGCGACAAAACTCATCAGGTCTTCGGCGTCCTTGGGGTCCGCTGTGAGGTGCCTCGCAATTTTCTGGTCATTTCTCCCCAAGAGCGGACAATTCGTCCGCTTTTCGATGGGTGGACCCTGCACGCTGCCCCATGGGTCGCGTATGGTCCCAAGCCGGGGGAGTGCCCAGAGGCGCTTCCACCGTCCGTCCCCGGCCGGAAGTGGGGGGCGGGACCGACCGAGGAACGGCGCCGCCGGCACTGCCTCCGGACCTGAAGTAACGATCAGGTCACGGCAGTTCGTCCGAGCAGGCAGCCATTCCACCTAGGATGGCCTCCGTGATGCAGCCGTGATCAGATTCGACAACGTTTCCAAGACCTATCCCAAGCAGAACCGACCGGCCCTGTCGGACGTCTCGCTGGAGATCGAAAAGGGCGAGTTCGTCTTCCTGGTCGGGTCCTCCGGCTCGGGCAAGTCCACCTTCCTGCGCCTGACGCTGCGCGAGGAGCGCCCCAGCACGGGCGAGGTCCACGTGATGGGCAAGGACCTGGGCAAGCTGTCCAACTGGAAGGTGCCGCACATGCGCCGCCAGCTGGGCTGCGTCTTCCAGGACTTCCGCCTGCTGCCGAACAAGACCGTGGCGCAGAACGTGGCGTTCGCGCTGGAGGTCATCGGCAAGCCCAAGTCGGCCATCAACAAGGTGGTCCCCGAGGTGCTCGACCTGGTCGGCCTCGGCGGCAAGGAGGACCGGATGCCCGGCGAGCTCTCCGGTGGTGAGCAGCAGCGTGTGGCGATCGCCCGGGCCTTCGTCAACCGTCCGATGCTGCTGATCGCGGACGAGCCGACCGGAAACCTCGACCCGCAGAACTCGGTCGGGATCATGAAGCTGCTGGACCGCATCAACCGCACCGGAACCACGGTGCTGATGGCCACGCACGACCAGGCCATCGTCGACCAGATGCGCAAGCGCGTGATCGAACTCGACAAGGGGCTGCTGGTCCGCGACCAGGCCCGCGGCGTCTACGGCTACCAGCACTAGCCGCCGTCCAGCCGTCGCCTCCGGACCGCCAGCACCGACCTTGGAGTAGGAAAACCAATGCGCGCCCAGTTCGTCCTGTCGGAAATCGGTGTGGGTCTCCGCCGCAACCTGACGATGACCATCGCGGTCGTGGTCAGTGTCGCGCTCTCGCTCGCGCTCGCCGGTGCCAGTCTCCTGGTCCGTGACCAGGTGAACTCCATGAAGGGGTACTGGTACGACAAGGTCGAGGTGAGCATCTACTTCTGCACCAAGGCCGACGCCAAGACCGCCCCGCAGTGCGCGGCGGGCGCGGCCACCGACGACCAGATCGCCGCCGTCAAGACGGCTCTGGACAAGATGCCGCTGGTGAAGACCTCGACCTTCGAGACCCAGGCCGAGGCGTACAAGCAGTGGAAGAACATGGACCCGGACAACGCCCTGGTGTCCGTCACCCCTGCCGACGCGATCCCGTCCTCCTGGCGGGTGAAGCTGAACGACCCGACCCGGTTCGACATCATCCAGAGCGCCTTCGCCGGCAAGCCCGGCATCCGCGAGGTGGAGGACCAGCGGCAGATCCTGGAGAACCTCTTCGGGCTGCTCAACGGTCTCCAGACGGCTGCCTTCGTGATCATGGTGATGATGCTCTCGGTCGCCCTGCTGCTGATCGTCAACACCGTCCGGGTGTCGGCGTTCAGCAGGCGAAGGGAGACCGGCATCATGCGCCTGGTCGGCGCGTCCAACTTCTACGTGCAGATGCCGTTCATCGCGGAGGCGGCGTTCGCGGCCCTGTTGGGCGCGGTCATGGCGTCGGGTCTGCTGCTGATCGGCAACTACGGCGTGCAGCACTGGCTGGCCAACAAGGTGCAGTTCATCCACTTCATCGGGCTCTCCTCGGTGCTGCAGGTGATCCCGCTGCTCATCGTGGCCGGCATGGTGATGGCGGCGATCGCGGCCTTCCTGACGCTGCGCAAGTACCTGAAGGTCTGACCCCGGCCTCCCGGGTCGGTCACTCCTGGTGATGTTCGGGCGTTCTGCGACCACGGAGCGCACCGGGCGCCTACACTCCGGTGCCATGGCGGCAGCAGCGCGGCGGGCGCGTCAGGGTGCGACGCTCACTCTGGTGTTCGGCGCGGTGCTGATCACCGGGGCCGCGGCGGGGGCCTGGGGCGATGGCGGGGCGTGGTGCCTCGGCGGGCCGGGTCGGCGGATGTGGCGCCGGTGGTCGGCTTCTCGTCGCAGCAGGCCGAGCGGCTGGTGGCGAGTGGCGCCGACCGGTGGGCCGCCTACTACAGCGCGGAGGAGTACGCCCGCTTCGCCCAGGGCCTGGACGGCGAGTACCTCGGCGTCGGGCTCTCGGTGGAACGGGACGAGGACGGCGAGACCGTGGTCTCCCGGGTTCAGCCGGCCGGTCCGGCCGCCGGGGCGGGCGTCGTGGCCGGCGAGCGGCTGCTCGCGGTGGACGGCGCGCAGGTCGACCGGCTGCCGGTCACCGAGGTGGTGGCCCGGCTGCGCGGGCGGGCCGACACCCCGTCAGCGGGGGCCCGTCCGACGGGTCCGGGCTCGGCGGTGCTGCTCGCGCTGCGCGCGCCGGACGGCCGGGTGCGGACGGTGACGCTCCGTCGGACGGTCCTCGCCACCCAGGACGTCACCGTGGACCACCCCGCCGCCGGGGTGCTGCGGATCACCGTCCTCGCCTTCACCAGCGGGGTCGGCGCCGAGATCCGGGAGGCCGTGCGGGGGTCGACCGCCGCTGCGAAGCGGACCGGCATCGTGCTCGACCTGCGCGGCAATTCGGGCGGCCTGGTCGAGGAGGCCGTCGCGGCCGCCTCGGTCTTTCTGGACGGCGGGCCGGTGGCTTCGTACCAGTCCGGCGGCGAGCGCCGCGAGTTGACCGCCGGACCAGGGGGCGACACCGGCACCCCGCTGGTGGTGCTGGTGGACGGCGGCACCATGAGCGCCGCCGAACTACTCGCCGGGGCCCTGCAGGACCGCTGCCGGGCCGTCGTGGTGGGCGCGCGGACGTTCGGCAAGGGCACCGTGCAGCAGCCCAGCCGACTGGCCGACGGATCGGTGCTCGAACTGACCGTGGGCCGCTACTACACCCCGGCCGGCCGCTCCCCGGACGGCGTGGGCCTGGTGCCCGATGTACCGGCCGCGGACCCGGCCGATGCCGGCCCGCTGGCCCTGCGGGTACTGGCCGGACTCGGCGGCACCCGAAAACCTGCTGCCGACCGTCCCTCTGAGATGCGAGAATAAGCGGCGCTATGGCAAAGGAAACGGGACAGAAGCTGATCGCGCAGAACAAGAAGGCGCGCCACGAGTACACCATCCTGGACACCTACGAGTGCGGGATGGTCCTCACCGGTACCGAGGTGAAGTCGCTGCGCGAGGGCCGGGCCAACCTGGTCGACGGCTACGCGTACACCCAGGGCCACGAGGTCTGGATCGACAACGTCTTCATCCCCGAGTACACCCAGGGGACGTGGACCAACCACTCGGCGCGGCGCAAGCGCAAGCTGCTGCTGCACCGGATGGAGATCAACAAGCTCGAGGTGAAGACCAAGGAGGGCGGTCACACGCTCGTCCCGCTGTCGATGTACTTCAAGGACGGCCGGGTCAAGCTGGAGCTGGCGCTGGCGATCGGCAAGAAGCTCTACGACAAGCGGCAGACCCTGCGCGAGCAGCAGGACACCCGCGAGACGGCCCGCGCGGTGGCGGCCGCCCGCAGGCGCCAGCGCTAACGGGCCGTCGGGGCGTTCCGGCACGGCGGGTTCTGTTCCAGCTCTGTCCCAGAAGGTCCGCCGGCCGGACACTCGTCCGGAGTGGTCTGTCCGGGTCAGTACGCTTTTGGAATGAACGTTTCGTTGCTGGACGGCTGGTTCCCGTGGGGTGTCCAGCTCGCGGCCGGTGCCGTCCTGCTGCTGGTGATCGGCTGGCGCGACCGGCGTTGGCGGCTGCGCCGCGCGCCGGTCGCGCTGGTCGTCGCGGTGCTGCTCACGCTGCTCGCCGACCTGCTGGTGGTGCGGGTGGAGGGGGTCACCGATCCGCTGCCCGTCGCCCTCTGGGTCTGGGCCGGTGCGGCGCTGACGGCACTGACCGTGTTGGTGGTCGGCTGGCGCGGGGCGCGCTGGTGGCGCCGGGCGCTGGCGCCGATCGCCGCGCTGCTGGCCGTGCTGGCGGGGGCCAACGCGTTGAACGCCGCCACCGGCTACTTCCCCACCGTGGACGACGCCATCGGTGAGCTGAGTGGCAGCCCGCTGCCCCAGCAGGTGACCCTCGACCAGCTCGGCTCGCTCACCGGCAAGACCACCACCGGCCGCATCGTCGAGGTGGACATCCCCGACACCGCCAGCGGCTTCGCCCACCGCCAGGAGCTGGTCTACCTGCCGCCCGCCTGGTTCCGCAGCAAGGCCCGGCCGAAGCTGCCGGTGCTGGAGATGATCGGCGGCGAGTACTCCGCGCCGGACAACTGGGTGCGAGCCGGGAACGCCGTGCAGACCGCCGACGCCTATGCAGCGCAGCACGGCGGATTCGCCCCGGTGCTGGTATTCGCCGACGCGACCGGTGGTTTCCGGGTGGACACCGAATGCGTCGACGGCCCCGGCGGGAAGTCCGAGGACCATCTGGTGAAGGATATTCCGCCGTATATCGAGAAGACCTTCGGCACGGCCACCGACCCGCACAAGTGGGGCGTGGCCGGCTGGTCGATGGGGGGCACCTGCGCGGTCGATCTCGCGGTCGAACACCCGAATGTCTTCACGCATTTCGAGGACATCTCCGGCGACCTCGGGCCCAATACCGGGGACAAGCAGCAGACCATCGACCAGCTGTACGGCGGCGACGCCGCGGCCTGGGCGGCACACGACCCCATGACGGTCCTGGAGCACCACGCCAAGTACCGCAACGTCTCCGGCTGGTTCGAGAGCGGGGACCAGGAGGCGCGGCAGACCGCCCAGGCGAAGCAGCTGGACCAGGCCGCCCGCAAGGACGGCATCGCCAGCCGGCAGACCGTCGAACCGGGCAAGCACGTCTGGCAGTTCGCCTCGACCGCGTTCGCCCAGGCGCTGCCCTGGCTGGCCCAGCAGCTGGGCACCCCGGGGCCGCACGTCAATCCGGCGCCCGCCAAGGCGTAGGACGGTCGGTCTAATGCGCTGGACCACCCCCTTGCCGAGCGCGTAGCATGGGCGCAGCACCACCGGACGGGCTTCCCGACCGGCAGGCGCCGGTGGGAGACCGCCGGTGACCGCGGGGCGTGACACTCAGGTGTTTGTCAAAAAAACATGGGGATGATCGGTTTCGACAGGGGAAGTCGAAACAGGAGAAGCGAGCCGAGGAAGCGGTAATGATCTCGTTAACCACCTACCGCAAAAAAATAATCGCCAACACTAAGCGCGATTCCTTCGCGCTCGCTGCCTAAGCAGCGAGTAGCGTGGTGTCAGACCGGGGAGTTCCCGACCCGGACCCTGGCATAATCTAGGGAACTCAACCGTCCGCCCGGGCTGCGAGGGCGGATGGGAAACCAAACAGCAGCTGGGCCTGTTGGCGGCTTGTCCGCGTGACTGCCAGGGCCGAGAAAATCACAGCGGACTGCGCTCGGAGAAGTCCTGAATCCACTCCACTGGACCCGGGTTCGATTCCCGGCATCTCCACCACCCCATGTACATGCAGGCCGCCCTCCGTTCGCGGAGAGGCGGCCTTCGTGTTTTCCGGGGCAGGCCAGGCAGCGCCGGTCAGCCGTGCGGTGGGGCGCGGACGAGTGTGACGTGCACCTCCGGCGCGTGGGGAAACGGGACGGGCGTACGCCGGAGGACGTAGGATCTTCCGTCCGCCGTTTTTCGACGGCGGAAACGCTTTCACCTCTCCACCGCGGGACGTACGACAGGGGGCTCCTTGGGCGCGCACGGCACAGCCCAGCAGCACGCAGCCGCAATCACCGAGGCCGGCACGCCGCCGGCAGCTACCAGCGACACCACCGCGGACACTCTGCGTGACCGGGAGATCGCCGGGGAGCAACACCACCTCGACACCGTCTACCAACGGCTGGAGGAGAAGCTCGCCGAGGCCGAGTACGTCCTGGAGGACGCCGCCAAGCGCGTTCAGGTCGGCACACCCGGCGCGCTCGCCGAGCGTGACGCGCAGGTCTACCGGGCCGGCACGCACCTGAACCGGCTGAACAGCGAGTTCGAGGACTTCCTGTTCGGCCGGATCGACCTCCAGCAGGCCGACGCTCCCGAGGAGCACGGCATTCCGTCCTTCACCCCGCTGGACCCGGCCGACCCGACGGTCGCGCAGAGTCTGCACATCGGCCGGCTCGGCGTCCTCGACGCCGAGTACGGGCCGCTGGTGATCGACTGGCGCGCCCCCGCCGCGGCGCCGTTCTACCGCTCGACCCCGCTGGAGCCGGGCCGCGTGCTGCGCCGCCGGGTGATCCGTTCCAAGGGCCGCAAGGTGCTCGGCGTCGAGGACGACCTGCTCCGCCCCGACCTCACGCCGACGCTGAACGGCGAGGAGCTCGCGGTGGTCGGCGACGGCGCCCTGATGGCCTCGCTCGGCCGGGCCCGCAGCCACACCATGCGCGACATCGTCTCCTCCATCCAGAAGGAGCAGGACGAGGTCATCCGGGCCCCCGCCGCGGGCGCCACGCTGGTCACCGGCGGCCCCGGCACCGGCAAGACCGCCGTCGCGCTGCACCGGGCCGCGTTCCTGCTCTACCAGGACCGCCGCCGGTACGCCGGCGGCATCCTGGTGGTCAGCCCGACCGCGTTGCTGGTCTCGTACACCGAGGGCGTGCTGCCCTCGCTCGGCGAGGAGGGGCAGGTCGCCATCCGCGCGGTCGGCAGCCTGGTCGACGGCATCGAGGCGGGCCGCTACGACACGCCCGAGGCGGCGCGGGTCAAGGGCTCGGACCGGATGGTCCAGCTGCTGCGCCGGGCCGCCCAGGAGGCGCTGGAGATCGGTGCGCCGACCGAGCTGAAGGTGGTCGCCCGCGGCGAGGTGCTGCGGTTGGACGCCGGACGGCTGCGGGCGGTGCGCGGCAATGTGATCGGCACCACCGGCACGCCGCTGAACCTGCTGCGCCCGCGCGCCCGCCGGCTGCTGCTCGACGCGCTCTGGTCGGAGGTGGTCCGGCACCTGCCCAGGCCCACCGACCACTACGGCCGCGAGCAGCGCCAGGAGGAGAAGGAGTCCTTCGACGACTACGTCAGCGACGAGGCGTCCTTCCTGGACTTCCTGGACGCCTGGTGGCCCTCGCTGACGCCGCGCAGGGTGCTCGCGACGCTGCGCCAGCCCAAGCACACCAACCGGATCGCCCGACGCGGCGTCAGCCCCGAGGAGGCCAAGCTGCTGGCCTCCTCCTGGCGCCACCTGACGGACCGTGGCGAGGGCGCGTTGTCGGCGCACGACGTCGCGCTGATCGACGAGCTGCAGCTGCTGCTCGGCGAGCCGGCCCGGCCCCGCAACCGCGAGGTGGACGCCGTCGACCTGCTGAGCGGGCTGGACGAGGTGACCACCTTCGCCGACCGCAACTCCCGCCAGCGCGACCGGGTGCCGGTGGAGCGGGTCGAATACGCGCACATCATCGTGGACGAGGCGCAGGACCTCACCCCGATGCAGTGGCGGATGATCGGCAGACGGGCCCGGATGGCCACCTGGACGATCGTCGGCGACCCCGCGCAGAGCTCCTGGCCGTTCCCGCAGGAGGCGCAGTCGGCGCTGGACCAGGTGCTCGCGGGCAAGCCGCGTCGCCGGTTCACGCTGACCGTCAACTACCGCAACCCGGCCGAGATCGCGGATGTCGCGGCCAAGGTGCTGGCGCTGGCCGCGCCCGGCACGCCGTCGCCGCGTGCGGTCCGCTCCACCGGCATGGAGCCGCGGTTCGCCGCCGTCGTCTCGCCGGAACCGGAGGCCTTCGCCGCCGCGGCCCGCGCCGAACTCACCCGGCTGCTGGCCGAGGTGGACGGCACGGTGGCCATCGTGGTGCCGATGGACCGCCGGGCGGAGGCCGCCGGCTGGATCGAGGGTCTGGGCGAACGCGCGGTGGCGCTGGGCAGCTTGGAGGCCAAGGGCCTGGAGTACGACGCGACGGTGGTCGCCGACCCGACCGGGATCGCCGGCGAGTCCGAGGCCGGCCTGCGCGTCCTGTACGTCGCGCTGACCCGCGCGACCCAGCGGCTGACCGTGCTCTCGGGCCCGGACGACCTGCCCGACGCGGACGGTGTGCCCGCGCTGCTGCTCGGCTGACCGGCCCGGGCTGAGCGCCCGTCAACGACCGAGGCCCCCACCGGTGGTGGGGGCCTCGGTCGTACGTTGGTGACACCGACCCGCCATGCTCGCCTCGCGGCAAGTGGTCGCTCGAAGCGACTAAGGTTGGGCCCGGGGGCTTGGATCGAGCCGGTGTCCCGTCCAATGTAACTCATCGGCCCCGCGAGGCAATCCCGTGCGGCAGATTCTTCGGGTGAACCACCAGTCGGCAGGAACCTGTGTTGTCGGTTCCCTGCAACCAGCGAAAGTTATTTCTGGCTACCGCCTGGTAGGTGCGACGATCGAGGCCTACGATGCGCAGGGCGTCGCTTCAACACTTTGTTGCAGGATTCTGTGTTGGGCGGCCTGGCCTGCACATACCTCAGTGGACGGAAGAAGGACGTCGATGGCGACGGTGCCCAGTGTCTCCAACTCGATCACGGTGCGACTGGAGGTCCCGGCCACCGGGAACGCCGTCAGTTCCATCACCACCGCCGTGGAGTCCTCCGGTGGTTCGGTGACCGGCCTGGACGTCACCGCCTCGGGCCTGGAGGCCCTGCGGATCGACGTCACCGTGGCGGCCGCCTCGGTCGCGCACGGGGAGGAGATCGTCGAGAAGCTGCGCGCGATCGACGGTGTGGCGATCGGCAAGGTCTCCGACCGTACGTTCCTGATGCACCTCGGCGGCAAGATCGAGATGTCCTCGAAGCTGCCGATCCGCAACCGTGACGACCTCTCGATGATCTACACCCCCGGTGTCGCACGGGTCTGCATGGCGATCGCCGAGAACCCCGAGGACGCCCGCCGGCTGACCATCAAGCGCAACAGCGTCGCGGTGGTCACCGACGGCTCGGCCGTGCTGGGCCTGGGCAACATCGGCCCGATGGCCGCGCTGCCGGTGATGGAGGGCAAGGCGGCGCTGTTCAAGCGCTTCGCCAACATCGACGCCTGGCCGATCTGCCTGGACACCCAGGACAGCGACGAGATCGTGGCGATCGTCAAGGCGATCGCCCCCGGCTTCGCCGGTATCAACCTGGAGGACATCTCCGCGCCGCGCTGCTTCGAGATCGAGGCCCGGCTGCGCGAGGCGCTGGACATCCCGGTCTTCCACGACGACCAGCACGGCACCGCGATCGTCGTGCTCGCCGCGCTCACCAACGCGCTGCGGGTGGTCGGCAAGGACATCGCCGACGTCCGCGTGGTGATGTCCGGCGCCGGCGCGGCCGGTACCGCCATCCTCAAGCTGCTGCTGGACGCCGGCGTCGAGCACGCCACCGTCGCGGACGTCCGCGGTGTGGTCCACAGCGGCCGTGAGGACCTCAACGAGTCGCTGCGCTGGATCGCCGAGCACACCAACCGCTCGGGCCGCACCGGCAGCCTCAAGGAGGCCGTCCGCGACGCCGACGTCTTCATCGGCGTCTCGGCCCCCAACGTCCTGGACGGCGACGACATCGCCTCGATGGCCGACAACGCGATCGTCTTCGCGCTGGCCAACCCGGACCCCGAGGTCGACCCGGCGGTGGCCCGGCAGACCGCCGCCGTGGTGGCGACCGGCCGCAGCGACTTCCCCAACCAGATCAACAACGTGCTGGTCTTCCCCGGCGTCTTCCGCGGCCTGCTGGACGCGCAGAGCCGCACGGTCAACAGCGAGATGATGATCGCCGCCGCCCGCGCGCTTGCCGCCACCGTGCTGGACGACCAGCTCAACGCCAACTACATCATCCCCAGCGTCTTCCACCCGGACGTGGCCAAGACCGTCGCCGCGGCCGTCCGTGACGCCGCCCTGGCGGCCGGTGGCTCGGGCGACCGGGTCCCCGACCGGCCCACCCCGGGCATCGTCGGCACGCTCGACACGGCGGCCTTCCCGGTCGTCAAGCTCTAGTGCCTGACACGGCACTAGGCAGGCCGGCGGACGGCCTGGTGTCATAGGCCGTCAGGGGCGCGATTCGCGTCGTCAGGGGCGGTATTCGGTCGATCGCGTGGCCGAATACCGCCCCTACCCGTGCCGACCTGGTGTGAACCCTTGCGACACAAGGGGAAGGGGCGTGTTTGGGCTTGTCACCGTCAGGGCGTACGGTAGCCCTGCACGGGGCAGGCGTGTCCGACAAGTACGGAACGTCCCCCAACCACTCGGCGAGTCGTTCCCGGTCGCCACCCCTGCCGGTCCGCCGGCGCCGATGGAGCGTCACGGCTGTGTCGGGAGGGTGTTGTTCGGGGCGAACGGCCGAGGGCCGATTGGCTTTCTCAGGGCCGATAAGGGCAGGATTCGTACCCAGGCGGGCATGTGGCAGGACTGACACAGTGCGAGGCTCGGGACACGAGCCCGGCTCCTACCGCCAGCCGCCTGAATGAGCACAGTGTGCGGACCAGCGGCCCAGCCGGGTGCCTCCGGAGGGACGACCGATGGGGCCCCGCACACCGCAACGAACAGACCACAGGAGTACACATGAACCGCAGTGAGCTGGTGGCCGCTCTGTCCGAGCGCGCCGAGGTGACCCGCAAGGACGCCGACGCCGTGCTGGCGGCCTTTGCCGAGGTCGTCGGCGAGGTCGTTGCGAAGGGCGACGAGAAGGTCACCATCCCCGGTTTCCTGACCTTCGAGCGCACCCACCGCGCCGCGCGTACCGCGCGCAACCCGCAGACCGGTGAGCCGATCCAGATCGCGGCCGGCTTCAGCGCCAAGGTGAGCGCCGGTTCGAAGCTCAAGGAAGCTGCCAAGGGCAACTGATCGCAGCTGATCGAAACTGAGCGGGGGCGGTCCTTCCGGGGACCGCCCCCGCTCTGTCGTCTCCGCTGCCGTAGGGTCGGGAAGCATGCGTGTACTGGTCCTGGAGGACGATCCCGAGCTGGGTCCGGTGATAGCCGACGGGCTGCGGCAGGCCGGATTCGCCGTCGACCTGGCCGCCGACCTGGCCGAGGCCGACCTCAAGCTCGACGTCAACGGCTACGACTGCCTGGTCGCCGACCGCGGGTTGCCGGACGGCGACGCGCTCACCCTGGTCGCGGCCCGCCGCCGGGCCGGCTGGACCCGCCCGGTGCTGATGCTCACCGCGCTGGACGCGGTGGCCGACCGGGTCGCCGGTTTCGAGCACGGCGCCGACGACTACCTGGTCAAGCCGTTCGCCGCGGCCGAGCTGGCAGCCCGGGTGCGCAACCTCTGCCGCCGCCCCGAGCCCGCCAAGCTGCCGCAGCTGCGGATCGGCGACCTGGAACTCGACCTGCAGCGCCGCCGGGTCACCCGGGGCGGGGTGCTCTTCTCGCTGACCGCCAAGGAGTTCGCGGTCCTCGAAGTGCTGATGCTCCAGGCCGGCACGGTGGTCACCCGCAGCCGGCTGATCGAGAGCTGTTGGGACGAGCGCTGCGAGCCGATGTCCAACGTCGTCGACGTGCTGATCCGTCAGCTGCGCCGCAGGCTCGGCAGCCCGGACCTGATCGAGACCGTCCGAGGGGTCGGCTACCGGCTGGCCGACCCCGTACAGCGGCCGTGAGCGGCACTCCCGCCACCGCGCGGCTGCGGCGGCTGCGCTGGACCCTCACCCTGCTCTTCGCCGCCACCACGGCCGGCTGCCTGCTGGTGCTCGCCACCCTCGCCGCCCAGATCGACGCGCACTCGCGCGCCCGCGAGCTGGACAGCGACGCCGGCCGGCGGGCCGGCGGGCTGGCCCGCACGCTCTGGTACGACAACGACACGCTCAACGTCGAGCCGCTGTCGGACGACGAGCTCGCGGTCGGGGCCGACGTGCTGGGCGCCGTGCAGGGCGATCCGGCCGGCGGGCCGCCGCTGATCCGCTGGTCCCGTCCCGGGCCCGACCGGCTGCCCTCACCGGCCCTGCTGGGCCGGATCTGGACGCAGCTCCAGGCGACCCAGGGGAGCCTGCTGGTGACCGGCCCCAGCAGCACCGGGCGGGAGATCCGCTGGGCCGTCGCGCCGGTCTGGGAGGGGGACACCGTCGGTGCCGCGGTGATCGTCGGCGACGACCCCGCGCAGAGCCGGCTGGACCACGACCGGCTGGTGCGCTGGGTGGCCCTGGGCTGCTCGGCCCTGGTGCTGGCGGCGGCGGCGATGGGCCACCTGCTGTCCGGCCGGGCGATGCGACCCGCGTTGCTCGCGCTGGAGCAGCAGGAGCAGTTCCTCGCCGAGGCCGCGCACGAGCTGCGGACCCCGCTGGCCACCCTGCGGCTGGCCGTGGAGCGGGGCGCCGCCACGCCCGAGCGGGCTCCCGCGGCGCTGGAGGAGGCGATCCGGCTGACCGACCGGCTGGCCCGGCTGGTGACCGGCCTGCTGGCCCGGGCCCGGATCGAGGCGGGCACCCAGCACCTGGAGCTGACGCCGCTTCGGCTGGACCAGCTGGTGGAACAGGCGGTGGCGGAGTTGCCGGCGCACTCCACGGTGGCCGTCCTGGAGCCGGCCGAGCCGGTGGTGGTGCGCGGCGATCCGGAGCTGCTGGCCCAGGCGGTGCGCAACCTGGTGGAGAACGCGCTGCGGCACGGCGGCGGCACGCCGGTCACGGTGACCACCGCGCCGGGCCTGGTGATCGTGCGGGACACCGGTCCCGGGGTGCCGGCCGAGCGGCGCGAGGAGATCTTCCGGCGGGGCGTCACCGGGGGGCCCGCGGAGGGCGCGAGCGGCGCGGGGACGGGCACCGGGCTGGCCATCGTCCGCTGGGTGGCGGGCCTGCACGGCGGCAGCGCGCGGGTGCTGGAGGCACCGGGCGGTGGTCTGCAGGCCGAACTCAGGCTCCCGCCGTACACCCCGGGGGAGTGACACCGGTCACGGCCGGCGGGCGCCTCATCTTCTTCTCATGAAACGTTCGGCACGCTGGTCGGACGAGTTGCCGCAGGGGCCGGGCGGATGCAGCGGTTCCTGGCGGAACTCGTCGAGGCCGCAAGGGAACTGAGTACCAGTCGGCTGATCGCACTTCCATCGCGCCGCCCGCCTTCGCCCTGTCGGCGGCCGGCCGGTGGACAGCGCCCGTTCCGAGGCATCAGTCGGACCGGGTGTCATCGGCGGGACACACCTTGGCGGGGGTGCCCGCAGCGGGGCCGCCCTGGCGGGGGCGGCCCCGTACTCCGTTCGTCCCGGGTGCCGTCAGACCGCGAGGACCGCGAGCTCCTCGGTCGGCAGGTCGACGTGGGCGCCGAGCGCGCGCAGCTTCTCCATGAAGTTCTCGTAGCCACGGTTGATCAGCGAGATGCCGTGCACCGTGGACGTGCCCTCGGCGGCCAGCGCCGCGATCAGGTACGAGAAACCGCCGCGCAGGTCGGGGATGACCAGCTCGCCGCCGAGCAGCTTGGACGGCCCGGACACCACCGCGGAGTGCAGGAAGTTGCGCTGTCCGAAGCGGCAGGGGGAGCCGCCCAGGCACTCGCGGAAGAGCTGGATGTGAGCGCCCATCTGGTTGAGCGCGGAGGTGAAGCCGAGCCGCGACTCGTACACCGTCTCGTGCACGATGGAGAGGCCCGCGGCCTGGGTCAGCGCGACCACCAGCGGCTGCTGCCAGTCGGTCTGGAAGCCGGGGTGCACGTCGGTCTCCAGCGCGATGGCGCTCAGCTCGCCGCCCGGGTGCCAGAAGCGGATGCCCTCGTCGTCCACCGCGAAGGCGCCGCCGACCTTCCGGAAGGTGTTCAGGAAGGTCATCATCTCCAGCTGGCGGGCACCGCGGACGTAGATGTCGCCCTTGGTGGCCAGCGCGGCGCAGGCCCAGGAGGCGGCCTCCAGACGGTCCGGCAGCGCGCGGTGGTTGTAGCCGCCGAGCTCGTCCACCCCGGTGATCAGGATGGTCCGGTCGGTGCCCATCGAGATGATCGCGCCCATCTTCTGCAGGACGCAGATCAGGTCGACGATCTCGGGCTCGATGGCGGCGTTGCGCAGCTCGGTGTCGCCCTCGGCCAGCACGGCGGTGAGCAGCACCTGCTCGGTGGCGCCGACCGACGGGTACGGCAGCTCGATCCGGGTGCCGCGCAGACGCTGCGCCGCCACCAGGTAGGTGCCCTGCGGGTGCTTCTCGATGGTGGCGCCGAACTGGCGCAGCACCTCGAAGTGGAAGTCGACCGGACGGCCGCCGATGTCGCAGCCGCCCAGGCCCGGGATGAAGGCGTGGCCGAGCCGGTGCAGCAGCGGGCCGCAGAACAGGATCGGGATCCGCGAGGAGCCGGCGTGCGCGTCGATGTCCGCGACGTTGGCGCTCTCCACGTGCGAGGGGTCGAGGATCAGCTCGCCCTCCTCCTCGCCGCTGCGCACGGTCACGCCGTGCAGCTGGAGCAGGCCGCGCACCACCTTGACGTCGCGGATGTCCGGGACGTTGCGCAGTCTGCTGGGGCCCGTCCCGAGCAGGGCGGCGACCATGGCCTTGGGGACCAGGTTCTTCGCACCGCGGACACGGATTTCGCCTTCGAGGGGATTTCCGCCGTGGACCAGCAGGACGTCGTCGGTCATCGTTCTCGCAATCGGGGGTTCGCAGCCGAAGTGGCAGGAGTGAGGGGCGCGTGGCGCGGGCCGCACGGGCGCCACCTTCGGTAGATGGTAGTAGGAGGTTCTTTGGTTCCCGTGAGATCGCGTGGTGATCATGCTCTCTTAGGGTGGAAGGTCGGTCGTATGCCCGCCGGACGGGTGAGGGCACGGGTGCGCGAGGTTTGACCGCGAGTGCCGGGGAAACGGCCGTGGGGCCAAGGGAGTCGGACGAGCTTTCGTGTTGGGTACCCGCCCGGGCCTGAGCTGCGGGATCATGTGAGACATGACCGCGGCCCCTTCGCACACCGGCCGACTGCTCGTCGCGACTCCGATGCTCACCGATCCGAATTTCGCCCGATCGGTGGTGCTGCTGCTCGACCACGACGTGCAGGGCGCGCTCGGCGTCGTCCTCAACCGGCCCACTCCGGTGGACGTCTCCGACGTGCTGGACGGCTGGGCGGAGCTGGCGGGCGCGCCGCCGGTGGTCTTCCAGGGCGGCCCGGTCGGTCTGGACTCGGCCCTCGCGGTCGCGGTGGTGCCGGGTGAGCCCGGGCCGGCCGACCCGCTCGGCTGGCGCCGGGTGCACGGCGCGATCGGGCTCGTCGACCTGGAAGCCCCGCCGCAGATCCTGGCCGGCGGGCTGGGCGGACTGCGGGTCTTCGCCGGCTACGCGGGCTGGACCCCGGGGCAGCTGGAGGTCGAGATCAACGAGGGCGCCTGGTACCTGGTCGACTCCGAGCCGGGGGACATCTCCTGCCCGGACCCGGAGCGGCTGTGGCGCGCGGTGCTGCGGCGTCAACGTGGTGCGTTGGCGATGCTGGCGACCTATCCGGAGGACCCGACGCTCAACTGAGCGGGCCCGCCGCTCGGAGGCTCGGCGTCGCGGTGGTCCGTTTCCGGTACGGCCCCCATAGACTTGGCCCTCATGAGCACTCTTGAGCCCGAGCGCGGCCTCGGCACCGGCACCCTGGTCGAGCCCGTCCCCCAGGTCTCCCACGGGGACGGCGACCACGAGCGCTTCGCGCACTATGTCCAGAAGGACAAGATCATGGAGAGCGCGCTCTCCGGCTCCCCGGTGGTCGCGCTCTGCGGCAAGGTCTGGGTGCCCGGGCGCGACCCGAAGAAGTACCCCGTCTGTCCGATGTGCAAGGAGATCTTCGAGGGCATCGAGCCGGCCGGCGGCGACAAGTCGGGCGACAAGCAGTAGTCCGATCGGGTGTTGACCACTGTCCTCAGTGGTCTATGCCAATCGAGGGTCGGCGCGGCAGGATGGCCGGATGGACCTCATCCCCGCTCCGTCGAGCGCCGGCTTCCCCGATGCGCAGGGCCTGTCGCTGGGTCCGCGGACGACGATGGACGGCGGCCCCGGCACCGGCGCGGCCGTCCAGTGGCTGCGCACGGTGCTCGGCGCCGCCACCGGGCTGCCGCTGGCCCCCGCGCCGTCCCCGGACATCGAGCTGCGCCTGGACGCCGCGCTCGGCCCCGAGGAGTACCGGATCACCGTCGCGGACGGCCGGGCCCTGCTCACCGCCGGGGGAGCGGGCGGCGCCGGGTGGGCGGCGCAGACGCTCCGTCAGCTGCTCGGCCCGGAGGCCTACCGGGGTGCGCCGCTGCGCCGCACCGGCTGGTCACTGCCGGCCTGCACGATCGCCGACGCCCCGCGGTTCGGCTGGCGTGGCGTCCTGCTGGACGTCTCGCGGCACTTCCTGCCCAAGGCCGGCCTCCTGCGCTACGTCGACCTGCTGGCCGCGCACAAGCTCAACGTGCTGCACCTGCACCTGACCGACGACCAGGGCTGGCGCTTCGAGGTCCGGCGCTACCCCCGGCTCACCGCGACGGGCGGCTGGCGGGAGCGCTCGATGGTCGGCTTCCGGGCCGCCAACCGGCGTGACGACCGCCCGCACGGCGGCTTCTACACCCAGGACGACCTGCGCGAGCTGGTCGCCTACGCGGCCGAGCGCGGCATCACCGTGGTCCCCGAGATCGACCTGCCCGGCCACATGCAGGCCGCCATCGCGGCCTACCCGGAGCTGGGCAACACCGACGTGGTCGACACGGCCGCGCTCGGCGTGTGGACCGACTGGGGGGTCAGCCCCAACGTGCTGAACGTCTCGGACGCCACCCTCGCCTTCTTCGAGGGCGTCCTGGAGGAGTTGCTGGAGGTCTTCCCGTCCGAGTTCGTCCACTTCGGCGGTGACGAGTGCCCCAAGGACCAGTGGCGGGCCAGCCCCGCCGCCCAGGCCCGGATGCGCGAGCTGGGGCTGGCGGACGAGGACGCGCTTCAGAGCTGGTTCATCGGGCACTTCGACCGCTGGCTGGCCGCGCGCGGACGCCGGCTGATCGGCTGGGACGAGATCCTGGAGGGAGGTTTGGCGCCCGGGGCGGCGGTCTCCTCCTGGCGCGGGTACGCGGGCGGGGTGGCGGCCGCGCGGGCCGGGCACGACGTGGTGATGTGCCCGGAGCAGCACGTCTACCTGGACCACCGGCAGGCGGACGGCGAGGACGAGCCGATCCCGGTCGGCTTCGTCCGCTCGCTGGAGGACGTCTACCGCTTCGAGCCGGTGCCGCCGTCACTCGACCCGGTGAGTGCCCGTCATGTGATCGGCACCCAGGCGAACCTGTGGAGCGAGTTCGCGGACGACGCGCGGGACCTCGACTTCCGCGCCTTCCCCCGGCTGGCGGCCTTCGCCGAGGTGGCCTGGTCGGCCCTGCCGGCCGATCCCGCGGCCCGGGACTGGCCCGGTTTCGAGCGCCGGATGCGCACCCACTACGCCCGGCTGGACGCCCTCGGGGTGGAGTACCGCCCGCCCGGCGGCCCGCACCCGTGGCAGCGCCGGCCCGGCGTGCTGGGGCGGCCGGCGGCAGGGCCGCCACCTGCGGTCTGATCATCGTGGCGGTATGGGGAACCTTGACAGGCAGGTCCTACGTCAAGAAAAGATGAACATCAGGTCCGATTCGTTCCAGATCTGCCCGAAAGGTGACCGGAATGTCCGGCACCCCGGAGGTGATCACCTCGTGTGATGTGCCAGAGTTGCCCGACCCAGACCGGCTGCTTCTGTTCGGCAGCCCAGGCCCGTACTCTACGGGCGGTACCGCAGACCTGCGGTGCGGGACGAACCGGCCGGCCCTCGCGTCGGCCGCCGAGAGGCCGTGCTCAGCCCGAGTGAGCCCAGCCTGAGTGAGTGGAGCACGGTGGGATCCTGGTGAACCGGACGATCATGCTGCCGACCTCCCTCGACGAGGCCGTCGAGGCACTGGCCGCCAGCCCCGCCGCGGTACCGGTGGCCGGTGGCACCGACCTGATGGAGGCCGTCAACGCCGGGCGGCTGCGGCCGGCCGCGCTGATCGGCCTCGGCCGGATCACCGAACTGCGCGGCTGGCGCTACGAGGACGGCGGAACCGCCGTGCTCGGCGCCGGGCTGACGCTGGCCCGGATGGACCGGCCCGACTTCGCCGCCCTCATCCCCGCGCTCGCCGACGCCGCGCGCACCGCCGGCCCGCCGCAGACCCGCAACGTCGGGACGCTCGGCGGCAACATCGCCACCGCCGCCCCGGCCGGCGACACCCTCCCGGTGCTGGCCGCGCTGGAGGCCAGCGTGACGCTGGCCCGGCCCGGCGTCACCCGCGAGGTCCCGGTCAGCCACCTGCTCACCGGCCTCGACCCGATGCGCCCGGGCGAACTGCTCACCTGGGTCCGGGTCCCGCTGCTGAACGCTCCGCAGGTCTTCCTCAAGGCCACCGGCCGCAGTGGCCCCTCCCGGGCCACCGCCTCCGTCGCGCTCGTCCTGGACCCGGCCCGGCGCGCCGTGCGCTGCGCGGTGGGCGCCGTCGCGCCGGTGCCGCTGCGGCCGCTGGAGGCCGAGGCGTGGGTGGCCGGCTGCATCGACTGGGACGCCCGGGGCGAGGAGGGCGTGCCGGCCATCGACCCGGCCGCCGCGGCCGCCTTCGGCGAGTACGTGGCGAGTGCGTGCGTACCGGACGGGTACGGCGGCGACGCCGCGTCGGGACTCCCCGCAGAGGGGCCGACGGCCGAGGCGCTGCGGCTGCGGCGTACCGTGGCCGTGCTGGCCCGCCGGGCACTGGGAAGGGCGCTGAAGTGACGGCTGACGTGACGGCTGATGTGGCGGCTGACATGACGAACCACCCTGTCCACCCGGTCGACGAGCGCCCCTGCGCGTCCTACACGCTGCGGGTCAACGGCTTCGAACGGCCCGTCACGGACGCCTGGATCGGCGAGAGCCTGCTCTACGTGCTGCGCGAGCGGCTCGGCCTGGCCGGCGCCAAGAACGGCTGCGAGCAGGGCGAGTGCGGTGCCTGTTCGGTGCAGGTGGACGGCCAACTGGTGGCCGGCTGCCTGGTCCCGGCCGCGCTGGCCGCGGACAGCGAGATCAGCACCGTGGAGGGCCTGTCGGCCGGCGGCGCGGCCAGCGACGTCCAGCAGGCACTCGCCGACTCGGGCGCAGTGCAGTGCGGCTACTGCACGCCCGGCATGGCGATGGCGGTGCACGACCTGCTGCAGCGCAACCACCGGCCCAGCGAGGTCGAGGCGCGCCAGGCGCTCTGCGGCAACCTCTGCCGCTGCACGGGCTACCGCAGCGCGCTGGCGGCCGTCCAGACGGTGGCGGACGCGCGGTCGGCGGCGCTGCTGGAGGCCGAGGAGGCCGCCGCCGAGGGCGTGGGCGAGGCCGCTGAACCGGCGGCCGCCGACGCGTCGGCGCAGGGGCGGCAGGCACCCGTGCAGGCGCCGGCTCCGGCGGAACCCGAGGTTCCCGACCTGCCGGTGTATCAGGACGCCTGGACCGAGACGGCCGCGGCCGGGGAGGTCCCGGTCTTCGGGAACGACGACAGCGGCTGGATCGTCGCCCAGCCCTTCGAGGCACCCCAGGCCTTCGACACCCCCCAGCCCTTCGAGGCACCGCAGCCCTTCGACACCCCGCAGCCGTTCGAGGCGCCCCAGGCGTTCGACCAGCCGCAGGCGTACGAGGCGGCCCAGGGCTTCGAGGCGGCGCAGCACTTCGAGGGCACCCGGATGCCCGGACCGGCCCACCCCGCCCAGCCGGCCGGCGGCTACGAGCCGTCGCCGACGGCGGTGGGCACCGGCGTCGGTGTCGGGGTGATCCCGCCGCAGGGCTACCCGGGGTACGAGGCGACCGCGTACGGCCCCGGCACGGTGTACGCCTCCGGCGCGACCTACGAGCCCACGCCCGCCCACGGCACCAGCGCGCCGGGCGCGCCGTTCGAGGGCACGCCGGCGCACGGCACGCCGTACGAGCCCACCCCCGCGCACGGCACGCCGTACGGGACTCCCGCCCAGGGCACCCCGTACCCGGGCTACCCCGACCAGCAGTACGCCGGCACCCCGTACGAGGGCGCGGGCTACGAGGGCACTCCGTACGACCGCGCGTCCTACGACGGCGTCGGGTACGACGGGACCGTCTACGAACCCGCGCCCGCCGCGCCCTACGACGCGACCCCCGCGCACGGCCTCCGCCTCCCCGAGGACGACCACGCATGACCTCCCCGACCGACACCACCCTCGCTCCGCCGGACGCCGCCGCGGAATCCAGCTCCCCCGAGGACGCGCAGAGCCCGTCCGGCCCGGCCCAGCCGTTCGGCCTCGGCAGCTCGCCGTTGCGCACCGACGCGCTCCCCAAGGCGCTCGGCATCTACCCGTTCGCCGCCGACCTCTGGGCCGAGGGCCTGCTCTGGGGCGCCGTGCTGCGCTCCCCGCACCCGCACGCCCGGATCGTCGCGATCGACACCGCGGCCGCGCTCGCGATCCCCGGCGTGCACGCCGTGGTGACCGCCGCCGACCTGCCGGCGGGTCCGCAGAGCGCCGACGGGTCCGCCGAGGAGGCCCGGGGCCCGGTCGGCGACCGGCCGGTGCTCGCCGCCGGAGTGGTCCGCCACCACGGTGAGCCGGTCGCCGCGGTCGCCGCCGACCACCCCGACACCGCGCGGCTGGCCGCCGCCTCGATCGTGGTCGAGTACGAGGTGCTGGACGCCCTCACCGACCCCGAACAGGCCTTCCACGCGCCCCCGCTGCACCCGGACGGAAACCTCTTCCGGCACCTCCCGCTGCGCAGCGGCGACCCGGAGGTGGTCGGCGAGGTGATCGTCGAGGGCCTCTACCAGGTCGGCCGCCAGGACCCGGCCCCGATCGGCGCCGAGGCCGGGCTCGCGGTGCCGCGCCCGGACGGCGGCGTCGAGCTGCACCTGTCCTCCACCGACCCGCACGGCGACCGTGAGCGCACCGCCGCCTGCCTCGGCCTGGAGCCGGACCGGGTCCGCCTGGTGGTCACCGGCGTGCCCGGCGCCACCGCCGACCGCGAGGACCTGTCCTTCCAGGTCACCCTGGCCCTGCTCGCGCTGCGCACCGGCCGGCCGGTGAAGATGACCCTCACCCGTGAGGAGTCCTTCCAGTCGCACGCCACCCGCCACCCGGCGCTGCTGCGCTACCGTCACCACGCCGACGCCCAGGGCAAGCTGCTCAAGGTGGAGGCCCAGATCCTGCTGGACGGCGGCGCCTACGCCGACGTCTCCGCCGAGGCGCTGGCCGCCGCGACGGCGTTCTCGGTCGGCCCGTACGTCTGCCCGAACGTCTTCGTCGACGCCTGGGCGGTGCGCACCAACAACCCGCCGGCCGGCCGGATGCGCGGCGAGGGCGCCCTGCAGACCTGCTTCGCCTACGAGTCGCAGCTCGACCAGCTGGCCGCCCGGATCGGGGTCGAGCCGCTGGAGATCCGCCGGCGCAACGTGCTCGCCACCGGTGACGCGATGCCCACCGGACAGGCCGTCACCTGCCCGGCACCGGTGGCCGCGCTGCTCGACGCCGTCGCGACCTCCCCGCTGCCCGCCCTCCCGATGGACGAGCCCGACACCGACTGGCTGCTGCCCGGCGGCCCCGGCGGCGCGGGCGACCCCTCCGCCGTGCGGCGCGGCATCGGCTACGCGGTGGGCATGGTGCACATGCTCGGCGCCGAGGGCGAGGACGAGGTCTCCACCGCGACCGTCCGGGTCAGCGGCGACCACGCCACCGTGATCTGCGCGGCCGTCGACTCCGGGCAGGGCTTCGCGACCCTGGCCCGGCAGATCGTGCAGTCGGTGCTCGGGGTCGCCGAGGTCTACGTCGCGCCGGTGGACAGCGACCAGTCGATCGCCGGCCCCTCGGCCCGCGGCCGGCACACCTGGGTCTCCGGCGGCGCCGTCGAGCGGGCCGCGCTGATGGTCCGCCACCAGCTGCTGCAGCCGATCGCCGCCAACTTCGGGATGTCCGTCGAGCTGCTGTCGATCGCCGACGGCAAGATCACCTCCTACGACGGCGTGCTGGGCATGCCGGTCACCGAGGCGCTGGAGGGCAAGGAGCTCTGGGCCACCGCCCAGTGCCGCCCGCACCCGACCGAGCCGCTGGACGAGGCCGGGCAGGGCGACGCCTTCGTCTCGATCGCCTTCTGCGCGATGCGCGCGGTGGTCGACGTGGACATCGAGCTCGGGGCCGTCCGGGTGGTCGATGTGACCGTGGCCCAGGACGTCGGCCGGGCGCTGAACCCCGGCCAGATCGAGGACCGGATCGAGGCGGGGGTGGCCCAGGGCGTCGGCCTGGCCCTGCTGGAGGACCTGCGCACCTCCGGCGGCCTGCTCGTCAACCCGTCCCTCACCGGCTACCGGCTGCCCACCGCCCTGGACACTCCCGACGTGCGGATCGCCGCCCTGCTGGAGGAGCGCGACGTGGTCGCCACCTTCGGCGCCAAGGCGGTCAGCGCCGTCCCCGCCGTGGTGGCCCCCGCCGCCATCGCCGCCGCCGTCCGCGCGGCCACCGGCCTCCCGGTCGGCCGCCTCCCCATCCAGCCGGAGGACGCCGTGGTGGCGTGAGCCAGCCGCGCGGCTGTGCGCGCGGGAAGTCGGCGAAACCGACTTCCCGCGCCATTTTTTTATCCGCCGCTATCCGCCGCTATTCGCCGTACGAAAATGCGGAATAACCGGGCGGCATTCTGCTGCCGACCGGTCGTTCCGCTGATCAATTCGTGGAGGCCATGGCGGGAATCGAACCCGCGTAAGCCGCTTTGCAGGCGGCTCCCTGAACCACTCGGGCACACGGCCGTGCTGAGTGCTCTGGCGAGCGCTCGGTCAGGCGTGGTGACAGGCGGGACAACACGCCTGGGAGTGGCGACAGGAGAGGGCGGTGGCGGTGTGACGAATGGTGTCGTTCATGGCCGGGCTCCTCTCCGTTCGGGATTCTGCGCTGCTTTCGTGATTTATCTTAGGCGATCCGGCCCGGGATTCGTCAATAGCCGATTGTTAATGGCGCATGAAGTCCTAGGACCAGCGAACGAGAGATCATGGTCCTGCAGGTCAGGAGTCAACTGGCTCAACGGCACTTACCATGTTCGTTATGACCACAGCCTCCACCACCTCGGTCGACCCTGCCCGTCCGGTCCCGCCCGACCAGGACGACGGCATCGGCGGGGTGCTCGGGCCCCGGCACCGGGCGCTGACCCTGGGGATCGTCTCGGTCGTCCTGCTGCTCGCGTTCGAGGCCACCGCGGTGAACACCGCGATGCCGGTCGCGGCGCGTCAGCTGCACGGGCTGGGGCTGTACGCCTTCGCGTTCTCCGGGTACTTCACCAGCACGCTCTTCGCGATGGTGCTGTCGGGGGAGTGGTGCGACCGGCGCGGGCCGATGGTGCCGCTCTTCGCGGGGATCGGGATCTTCGCGGTCGGCCTGGTGGTGGCCGGCACGGCGGCCGGGATGTGGATCTTCGTCGGCGGCCGGGCGATCCAGGGGCTGGGCGGAGGGCTGGTGATCGTCGCGCTCTACGTGGTGGTCGGCCGGGCGTTTCCGGAGCGGCTGCGTCCGGCGGTCTTCGCGGCCTTCTCGTCGGCCTGGGTGCTGCCGTCGATCATCGGACCGGTGGTCTCCGGCGCGGTCACCCAGCACCTGGGCTGGCGCTGGGTCTTCCTGTCCGTCCCGGTGCTGGTGGTGCTGCCGCTGGCCGTGATGGGCCCGGCGCTGCGGCGATCCGAGCGGGCGCAGGCGGCCGCCGCGCCGCAGCCGGGTCCGCGCGGCGCGCTGGACCGGCGCCGGATCGGGCTCGCCGCGATGGCCGCGTTCGGCGCCGGCCTGCTCCAGTACGCCGGTCAGCGACTGGACCTGATCGGACTGCTCCCGGCGTTCGCGGGCGTGGGACTGCTGGTCCCCGCCGTTGTCCGGCTGCTGCCGGCCGGCACGCTGCGGGCGTCGCGCGGGCTGCCCACGCTGATCCTGCTGCGCGGGGTGGCGGCGGGCGCGTTCTTCGCGGCGGAGGCGTTCATCCCGCTGATGATGGTCACCCAGCGGCATCTCTCGCCGACCCTGGCCGGCCTGACCCTGACCAGCGGCGGGCTGTCCTGGGCGCTCGGTTCCTGGCTGCAGGGCCGCCCGGCCGCCGAGCGCCATCGCGAGGGGCTGATCCGGCTGGGCTTCCTGCTGACCGCGGTCGCCATCGCGGGTGCCGCGCTGGTGCTGGTTCCGGCCGCGCCCACCTGGACGGCGGCGGTGGCCTGGGCGGTCGGCGGCATCGGGATGGGCATGTCGATCGCCAGCATCAGCGTGCTGATGATGAAGCTCTCGCCCCCCGAGGCGGCCGGCGCCAACTCGGCCTCGCTGCAGATGTCCGACGCGCTGGGCAACGTCCTGCTGGTGGGCCTTGCCGGCGTGCTCTTCTCGGCGCTGGGCGGCGGCGCGGTCGCGGCGGCCGCCGCGGGCGCCTCCGGCAGCGGTGCCCGCGGGGCGTTCGCGGTGATCTTCCTGGTGATGACGGTCGTGTCACTGCTCGGCGCGTTCCTCGCCGGCCGGGTCCGTCCGCGCACCTGACCGACGAGGGACGGGCCCGTCAGGCGGACGGGCGGCGGCGGTGGCGCAGGTGCAGCACTGTGGCGGCGGCCGCCGTGGTGAGCAGCGTCGCGCCGGCCAGCGTCTCGGGGACGTTGGGGCCGGTGCTGCCGCCCAGGCCCGCGTGCGTCGGGCCCTTGGGGCCCTCGCCGCCCGCCTCCGGCCCGGCGGCGTCCGGCTTGGTGTCGGACTTGCCGTCGGGCTTGCCGCCCGGCTTCGCGGCCGAGCTGCCGCTCGGGGTGACGGTGAAGCTGGCGGTCAGCTGGGTCTGGGTCTCGGTGACCGTCCTGCACTGGACGGAGACTTGGTAGACGCCGGGCCGGGCTCCCTCGGGGACGGTGGCGACGGCCCCCACCAGCCCGCGCAGCGAGCCGAGCTGGACCGCGGGGATGTCCTCACCGTCGTGCTCGCGCGAGCTGAAGCTGGCGACGCCGCCGGAGCTGTCGCAGTTGCCCCCGTCGAGGACCGTGAACTGGCTGCCGGGGGTGACCGCGTCGGGCTGGATGACGACCGGGCTGGCGGCCGAGGCGGAGGTGGCGGCGCCGAGGACGGCAGCCACGGCCAGGACCCCTCCGCAGGCGAAGTGACGAGCGCGCATGGTGGTTCTCCCGGGACGCGGTCACGGGGTCGTCCCCGAGTCGAAGTAGGCGAAACCGCGTCCTGGAATCAAGAGGTAAGCGCTGCCGAGGTCGTTCGCCTGCGCAGTGGGGGGCCACAACGGCACCGAAAGGGGCGGCTACCTGGGGTGATGGCCGGTGGCGGCGGGTAGCGCCATTCGAGTCAGCGCCCCGAGCCCAGGAAGCTGGACCAGCCCTCGGCGGGAGCCTGCCCGGGGGCCAGGCTCTGCAGCTTGCGCAGGACGGCGGGGTCCTGCACCTCCAGCCACTGGATGAGCTGGCGGAACGAGACCAGCCGGACCTCGGGCTTCTCGGCGACGGTCTTCAGCACCTCCTCGACGGCGTTCATGTAGATGCCGCCGTTCCACTCCTCGAAGTGGTTGCCGATGATCATCGGTGCCCGGTTGCCGTTGTAGACGCGGTCGAAGCCGGCCAGGTAGGAGTCCCGGGCCTGGGTCTGCCAGGCGGAGCGCTTGGCGGGGTCGCCCTTGGTGTTGTCGCCGGACTGGTTGTACATGATGTTGTAGTCCATCGAGAGCACCTGGAAGCTGTGCCCGGGGAACGGGATGGACTGCAGCGGCATGTCCCACAGCGCGCCGCCCTGGATCTTCTGCGGCCACACCTGCAGTCCGCCCGGCCCGCTGCTGTCGTACTTCCACTCGCGGGCCACCGCCGTCGGCAGCAGTCCGCGCTGGCCCTCCAGGCACGGGGTGCGGCTGCCGATCAGCTCCTTGTGGTAGTCGAACGGGAGCGCCGGCAGGTCGGTCAGGCCGGTGTTGGTCTTCCAGTTCGTCACGAAGCTGATGGCCTGGTCGATCTCGCTGTTCCACTCCTCAGGCGACCACTTGCCGACGCCGTTGGAGCCGCAGAAGTGGCCGTTGAAGTGAGTGCCGATCTCGTGGCCGTCCAGCCAGGCGGCGCCGATCTGGGTCAGCGTGTCCTGGATGTGCTGGTCGCTGAGGTAGCCGATGTCCGAGGCGCCGACCTTGTGGCGCGGGGGGCGGTAGAGGTCCTTCTTCGACTCCGGCAGGGTGTAGATCCCGCTGAGGAAGAAGGTCATGCCCCCGTTGTAGTCCTTGGCCAGCTGGCGGAACCGGGAGAACAGCTGGTTGTCCAGCTCGCCGGCACCGTCCCACGAGAAGACCACGAACTGCGGTGGTTTCTGGCCGAGTTCGAGCGGGACGGCCTGCGGCTGGTTCGGCTGCGGGCCGGTGTCGGAGGTCGAGCCGTCGCCGATCAGGACGGCCGGCGGCTTGGCGGGGACGGCGCTCGGCGAGGCCGAGGCGGAGGCCTCGGAGGGCACCGGCACCGGCACGGGCGCGTTGACGGCGCCGGACTTCACCAGACCGGGCTTCACGGTCCCGTAGCGGCTGCCGCAGCCGGCCGCCGCCGTGGCGGCGGTGGCGGCGCCGGCGGCCAGTAGGGTCCGGCGGGAGAGAGCGTCCATGGTCACTCCGTTTCGAGGCTTCGAGGGCCCTACGACCGGTCAACGGCGCGACTCGCCGGCCGGGAGAGCGGCTGGCCGACGCCTGGTGGACGCAACGCGGAAGCCGGCGGGGCGGGCCGATCAACGGCGTGCAGCGGTGGCTTATCTGGCGTTTAGTCGGTTGATAGACCGTTATAGGCTGTTTGTTCCACAGCATGGCATGAGAACGGTCTTGCGACGGGACGGCGTGGGGGAGGTCGGCTCGCGCTCCCCCGTCCGGCGCAGCGCCTCGGCGCGTCGGGTCGCGGGCCGGGCTGGGGCATCATCACATGAAGCGAGGGTCGTGGTTCAGCCACGACGGGAGGAGAGTCCGCAGCCATGTGGCACGCCGTGCAAGACGCGTATCACTCGCGCATCGTCGTCCCGGGCAGGGAACCGCTCTTTCTGCTGCTGGTGGGCTTGATCAGCTCCTTCCTCTTCATCCGGTTCAGCGTTCGGATGATCCGGCGCGGCGCCAAGTGGTGGCCGGGCAACGTGACGCCGGGGGGCCTGCACATCCACCACGTGGTGTTCGGCCAGACGCTGATGCTGATCGCCGGGGTCGGCTCTTTCACCGTGCGCGGTGACGGCGGGGACCTCTGGAACGTGCTGGGCCTGACCTTCGGCATCGGCTGCGGGCTGGTGCTGGACGAGTTCGCGCTGGTGCTCCATCTGGAAGACGTCTACTGGAGCGAGCAGGGGCGCAAGTCGGTGGACGCGGTGATCCTGGCGGTGGCGATCATCGGACTGCTGCTGCTCGGCAACCTGCCGTTCGGCGGCTTCAGCCGGCACTTCACACCCAGTCAGCTGATCAGTGCGGCGGTCCTGCTGGTGCTGGTGACGGTGAGCCTGCTCAAGGGCAAGCTCTGGACCGGCCTGATCGGCGTGATGATCCCGGTGCTCGCCCTGGTCGGGGCGATCCGGCTCGGGCGGCCGCAGAGCCCGTGGGCCCGCTGGCGCTACCGCAGCCGTCCCAAGCGGATGGCCCGGGCGGAGCGCCGCGACGCGCGGGTGCACCAGCGGCTCGACAAGGTGAAGGTCTCGATCTACAACCTGCTGGCCGGTACCCCGCTGGTACCGGCTCCACTCCCGGCCCCGGAGGTACCCACGGACCAGACCGAGACGGCCGCGCCCCCGCTCCGGGCGCCCGCCCGGACCGCGCCGGCGCCCACTCCCGCCCCCGCGCCCGCAGTCACGCCCACTCCCGCGCCGGCGCCCCGCAAGCCGCTGCCTCGCTGGCGGGCGCGGTGTGCGGGCTTCGCCGAGTGGTACATCCGGATCGCCGCGCTGCTCAACCTGCTGGCCGGCCTGATCACCCCGTTCCGTGAGCGGGTCCACCGGGCCAACAGCGGTGACTTCTTCACACCGGTGCTGGTGACCGCGGGCTTCACCGCGGCGCTCTTCGCGGCGCTGCTCGCCGTGATGCTGCGTCGTCGCAAGCGGGCCGCCTGGATCGTCGCCACCACCGTGGCCGCCGTCTACGCGGCGGTCTTCCTGCTCGCGCTGGCGGTGCTGCCGGAGGACCGCGCGCACCCGTTCAACTGGGTCTCGGCGGTCCTCACGGCCTCACTGCTGGTCACCCTGGTGCTCAGCCGGCGCGCCTTCCACGCCCGCGGCGCACGCGGCAACGCGCTGCTCGGGCTCTGGACGCTGGTGGTCGGGGCGATCGTCGTGATCGGGCTCGGCACCCTCCTGGTGCACGCCGGCGACACCGCGCCGCAGGCCAGTTGGGGCGCCTGCCTGAAGTACACCGTGCTGCGGCTGTTCACCCTGTCCGGCATCGGCGACGTGACCCCGACCGTGCGGGTGACCCGGCTGGCCGACCTGGCGATCAATGTGCTCGGCGCGGCGCTCTTCCTGCTGGTGCTGCGGGTCTTCTTCCGCTCCCCGATCGGCCGGCTGAACATGGAGGAGGACGACGAACAGCGGCTGCGCGCCCTGCTGGAGCGCCACGGCGCCCGGGACTCGCTCGGCTACTTCGCGCTGCGTCGCGACAAGTCGGTCAGCTGGTCGCCGTCCGGCAAGGCGGCGGTGCTCTACCGCGTGGTCAACGGCGTCGCCCTGGCCTCCGGCGATCCGATCGGCGATCCGGAGGCCTGGCCGCAGGCGATCGAGGTGTGGCGCGAGACCGCCCGGACGAACGCCTGGGTGCCCGCGGTCACCGGCGCCAGCGAGCAGGCGGGCACGGTCTACGAGCGGGCCGGCCTGCGAGCCCTGGAGTTCGGCGACGAGGCGATCGTCGAGGTGGACGCCTTCAGTCTGGAGGGCCGCTCGATGCGCACCCTGCGCCAGGCGCACAACCGGGTCCGCAAGGCCGGCTACCAGGTGGTGCTCCGCCGCCACCGGGACATCCCGGAGACCGAGCTCACCGACCTCGTCCGGCTCGCCGACGCCTGGCGGCACGGTCGCACCGAGCGCGGCTTCTCGATGGCGCTCGGCCGGCTCGGCGACCCGACCGACGGCGACTGCCTGATGATCGAGTGCCGGGACGACAACGACCGCACCTGCGCGCTGCTCAGCTTCGTCCCGTGGGGCGCGCACGGGCTCTCGCTGGACCTGATGCGCCGTGACCGGGAGTCGGACAACGGGCTGGTGGAGTTCATGATCACTGAGCTGCTGGTCCGCGCGAAGGCCGGCGAGCAGCCCGTCACCCGGATCTCGCTCAACTTCGCGATGTTCCGCTACGTCTTCGAGCAGGGCGGCAAGCTCGGCGCCGGGCCGGTGCTGCGGCTCTGGCGGCATGTGCTGCGCTTCCTCTCCCGCTGGTGGCAACTGGAGTCGCTGTACCGGGCCAACGCCAAGTACCAGCCCGCCTGGGAGCCGCGCTTCCTGCTCTACGAGAAGTCCTCCGAGCTGCCCACCATCGCGGTCGCCAACGGCATGGCCGAGGGCTTCCTGGTCCGGCCCCGGCTGCCCAGCGTGCGTTCGCTGCGGCGGTCGGGCTCTCACCCGGACGGCGGCGCTGCCGATGCGGCGGGCTCGCGACCCCGCTTGGCTGGAGCCCCTGAGCAGCGATAACGGTAGACGAGGGGAGTCCCGGTGGGCGGGCGCAGGAGTCCCTGGTCGGGGGCGATAGCACTGGGGGCGACGATGGTCGTGGGCGCCTGGCTGGTCCAGGACGGCAGTGGCCCGGGCCTGCCCCCTGCCCCGACCGCGGCCGAGGCGCTTGCCGCGGGCCCCGCCCGCGCCGCGCTCAGCGGCACCCCGATGGCGGCCTCCGCGCCGACCCGGATCAGGATCCCCGCGATCACCGTGGACGCCCCGGTGACCGGCCTCGGCCTGGACCCCGAGGGGCACCTCGCCACCCCCGCCGACCACGACCGCAACCTGGCCGGCTGGTACCGCGCCGGGGTGACGCCGGGACAGAGCGGCACTGCGCTGATGGCCGGGCACGTGGACACCGCGGACGGCCCCGCGGTCTTCTACGGCCTGGGCGCGCTGCACCGCGGTGACCGGATCGACGTCTCGCGGCAGGACGGCAGTACCGCCTACTTCGTGGTCGACGCCCTTGAGGTGTACGACAAGAGCGCCTTCCCCGACCGGCAGGTCTACGGCCGGGCCGCCGACCCCCAGCTGCGGCTGATCACCTGCGGCGGTGCGTTCACCAAGAGCCGGGGCTACCAGGGCAACCTCGTGGTCTACGCTCACCTGGCCGGCAGCCGGCGGGCCGGGTGACGACGCGTCCCGACGGCCCGGCCGGCCGGACGGCGGGCCCGGACGAGCTGGACGGCGCCCCGCTCAGCCCGCGCCCGGAGCGCGGCTGGCACCGCTGGCTGCGCGTGCCCGCGCTGCTCGCCGGAGCGCTGCGGCAGGCCCCGCTCACCCTGGCGCTGACCGCCGTGCTCTGGATCCTGGGCGCGGCCACCGGCAGTCTGGCGACCGGCCCCTCGCCGTGGCTGGTCGAACGGGTCGGGGTGGGCCTGCCCTCGCTCGACGCCGGGCGCTGGTGGACGCCGCTCAGCTCGCTCCTCTGGTGCTCGGGGATCGGCGCCTACCTGGTCACCACGGCGATCCTGCTGATCATCGGTCCGGCCGCCGAGCGGCGGCTCGGCCCGCTCAGGACGGCGGCCGTGCTGGTCGGCGGCCAGGTCCTGGGCACGCTGCTGGGGACCGGCGCGGTCCGGCTGGGCATCGCCGTCGGCGAGAGCTGGACGCAGGGCCTGGACGAGCAGATCGCGGTCGGTCCGACGGTCGGGATCTTCAGTCTGGCGGCCGCCCTGAGCTTCCGGCTGACCGCGCTGTGGCGGCGCCGGCTGCAGCTGCTCGTGGTGCTCGTCCCGCTGGTCCTGGTGCTGTACATCGGGCACCTGCAGAGCGTCCAGCGACTGGCCGGCTCGGTGCTGGGACTCGCCGCCGGGGTGCTGCTGGCGCGTGGCGGGCCGGCCGGGCTGCGCCCGCGGCGCTCCTCGCACAACGAAATCCGGGTGCTGGTCGCGCTCTGCGTGGTCGGCTCGGCGCTCGGGCCGTTGATCGCCTCGCTCTACCGCGACGCCCGCGGGCCGTTCAACACCTTCGGGGACCTCTACTTCTCCCAGCCGCCGAGCGCCGAGGACGTCCAGTACGCCTGTTCGGTCTCCGCCGACGACTGCGCGCACTACCACGCGCTGCAGCACTTCTTCGATTCCCCGGGACAGCTGATGGCCGCGCTGATCCCGGTGCTGCTGCTGGTCCTGGCGGAGGGGCTACGGCGCGGCCTGCGGCTGGCCTGGTGGACCATCGCGGTCGTCCAGCTGCTCTGGATCGGCCTGCTGTGCTGGCTGCTCGACCTGCTGCTGGACCAGGCGCAGGACCTGGGCGGGCGGGGCGAGGTCTGGCAGATCGTCGGGGAGTCGCTGGCGCTGCCGGTGCTCGTCCTGGTGCTGCTGCTGGTCACCCGCAAGCGGTTCTCGCTGCGGCTGCCCGCCCGCGACGTGCGGCGGCTCGGGGCGCTGATCGGCGGCGCCTTCCTGCTGGCCTGCGCCGCGTATGTGGGGATCGGCTGGCTGGTGCGCGACCAGTACAACCCGGACGCGACGCTGACCGGGCTGGCCGAAGGGCTGCCTTCGGAGTTCCTGCCGCCGGCCTACGACGACTTGGTGTTCAGCTATCCGGTGCCGGTCGGCGGCACCTCGCAGACTCTGCGGATCTACTGCGGGGTGGTGTTCTGGGCGGTGGCGTTGGTGGCGTTGTTGGTGGCTTTCCGGCGGCCGTGGGTGCATGTGGACGCGGCGGCGGGGGCGCGGGCGCGGGCGTTGTTGGAGCGGCACGGGGGGTCGACGTTGTCGTTCATCTCGACGTGGGACGGGAATCATTACTGGTTCGATGCGGGGGGTGAGGCGGCGGTGGCGTATCGGGTGTTCGCGACGGTGGCGTTGACGACGGGGGATCCGTTCGGGGAGCCGGGGGCGTGTGGGCGGGCGGTGGCGGGGTTCGCGGCGTTCTGTGACGCGCGGGGGTGGACGCCGTGTTTTTACAGCGTGACGCCGGGGGTGTTGGAGGCGGCGCGGGGGTTGGGGTGGCGGTCGGTGCAGGTGGCGGAGGACACGGTGGTGGCGTTGCCGGAGTTGGCGTTCACGGGGAAGAAGTGGCAGGACATCCGGACGTCGTTGAACAAGGCGAAGAAGGAGGGGATCACGGCGCAGTGGTGGAGTTGGGGGTCGGCGCCGTTGGTGGTCCGGGATCAGATCCGGTCGATCTCGGAGGAGTGGGTGTCGGACAAGGGGTTGCCGGAGATGGGGTTCACGTTGGGGGGTCTGGAGGAGTTGGACGATCCGGCGGTGCGGTTGTTGGTGGCGGTGGACGGGGATCGGACGGTGCACGGGTTGACGAGTTGGATGCCGGTGTATCGGGAGGGGGAGCCGGTGGGGTGGACGCTGGATTTCATGCGGCGGCGTTCGGAGGGGTTCCGGGGGGTGACGGAGTTCCTGATCGCGTCGGCGGCGCTGGGGTTCAAGGAGGAGGGGGCGCTGTTCCTGAGCCTGTCGGGCGCGCCGCTGGCCCGCGCCGACCGCGGTGGGTCGACGACCGTGCTGCAGCGGCTGCTGGACTGGATGGGCCGGACGCTGGAGCCGGTGTACGGGTTCCGGTCGCTGTTGGCGTTCAAGGCGAAGTTCCAGCCGGAGTACCGGCCGCTGTACATGGTGTACCCGGACCCGGCGGCGCTGGCGAGCATCACCCGGGCGATCGGCAAGGCCTACCTGCCGCATCTGACGCCGGGCCAGGGCGTCCGGCTGATGCGCAGGCTCTCCGCGTGACGGTCACCGGCGCGGCTCAGCGCAGCAGCTCGGCCAGCGCGCCGTCCGCGTCGAGGTAGCGGTCCTCCTGGCCGTCCGCGACGGACAGGTAGCTGCGCCAGAGGAAGCGCCGCAGCTCGGGCGCGCCGAACCGGAGCAGCGCGACGCCCTCCGGCGCCCGCAGTTCCACCATGACGGCCCGGCCCCGGGCGGGCCGGACGTGCACGTCGCCGAGGCCGGCCGGCAGTTCGAGCCCGGTGGCCAGCAGCTGCCGCGCGAAGACCCACTCGACCTCCTCGCCGTCCTCGGGGCCCCAGGCCTCGTCGAGCGAGAACTCGGCGGGGAAGGCCATCCGCACCGCCAGCGGGTCGGACGCGCGGTAGCGCAGGGTGACCCGCAGCGGGGCCGAGTGGTGGGAGCTGAGGACCAGGCGGGCGTGGACGATCTGTTCGACGGCGGTACTGGTCACGGGGAGCTCCTCGGGTCGGCTGCGGGGTGGCCTGTGTGAGGAGAGAGTGCTCCCGGGACGGGCTCTTACCGGTGTTGCGTGCGGCGAATGGGTGATCCGGGTCACAGGGCCCCCCGATGGGCTGCGAAATCTGGGGTCAAAATGACCCCATCCGGCGTACCGTTTCGGTATGGCGATGAATCTGCGACTCAGCGACGAACAGCAGGAGGCTCTGCGGGCCCGGGCGGAGAAGGAGGGCCGGAGCATGCACGCGGTGGCCCTGCTGGCGATCGAGCGCTACCTGGACGAGGGCTCGGACCGCGAGTCCGTGCGCAAGCTCGGCGCCAAGTACGCGACGCGCCACGCCGACCTGCTGCGCAGGCTCGGCGAGTGAAGTACCTGACCGTGCGGGAGGCGCTGGACCTCGCCGAGCTCGCCTGCCAGGGGCAGCCGGTCGCCGTCCGCGACCTCGGGCTGCTGGACTCCGCCGTGCATCGTCCGCAGTCCCGGATGTTCGGGGTCGAGGCGTATGTCGGGATCTGGGACAAGGCCGCCGCACTGCTGCACTCCCTGGCGGTCAACCACCCCTTCGTGGACGGCAACAAGCGCACGGCGTGGCTGTGCACGGTGGTCTTCCTCGACCTCAACGGCGCCGACATGATGGAGGTGGACCAAGACGTCGCCTACCGGCTCGTGGTCGCCGTGGCGGCCGGCACAACCTCCGAGGTCAGCGACATCGCGCGGCGGTTGCGTGACCTTCACGACCATCAGTAGGCGGCTGTGTCGGCGGCGGCCGAGCGGCTTCGCCCGGTAGGCTAGGCGGGTTGTCCGATCGCCGTCCGACTGCGGGACGGGCCCGTCATCCGGCCCTGACCTGCGACGATCCCCCTCGGAGACCGTGAGTACTGCCCCCGCCTCTGCCGCCACCTCGCCGTTGTTCTCCGACGCCGTGGATCCGCACACCCCGGTCCGCCCGGCCGCCGCCGCAGCCGGTTCGCACCATCTGTCGCCGGCCTTCCCCGGGCGTGCGCCGTGGGGTACCGCGGGCAAGCTGCGTGCCTGGCAGCAGGGGGCGCTGGACCGGTACATCGAGAAGCAGCCCCGGGACTTCCTGGCGGTCGCGACCCCGGGCGCAGGCAAGACCACCTTCGCGCTCACCCTCGCCTCGTATCTGCTGCACAACCACCTGGTGCAGCAGATCACCGTCGTCGCGCCGACCGAGCACCTCAAGAAGCAGTGGGCGGAGGCGGCGGCCCGGATAGGCATCAAGCTGGACCCGGGCTACTCCTCGGGCCCGCTCTCCCGGGAGTACCACGGCATCGTGGTCACCTACGCGGGCATCGGCGTCAACCCGATGCTGCACCGCAACCGGACCGAGGCGCGCAAGACCCTGGTCGTGCTGGACGAGATCCACCACGCCGGCGACTCCAAGTCCTGGGGCGAGGCCTGCTTCGAGGCGTTCGAGCCGGCCGCCCGCCGGCTCGCGCTGACCGGGACGCCGTTCCGCTCGGACACCAACCCGATCCCCTTCGTGCAGTACGCCGAGGACACCGACGGGCTGCGCAAGTCGGTCGCCGACTACACCTACGGCTACGGCCACGCGCTCGCCGACCACGTCGTGCGTCCGGTGATCTTCCTCTCCTACAGCGGCAACATGCGCTGGCGCACCAAGTCAGGCGACGAGCTGGAGGCCCGGCTCGGCGAGCCGATGACCAAGGACCTGATCGCGCAGGCCTGGCGCACCGCGCTGGCCCCGCAGGGCGACTGGATCCCCAACGTGCTGCGCGCCGCGGACAAGCGGCTCACCGAGGTCCGCAAGGCCATCCCGGACGCCGGCGGCCTGGTCATCGCCACCGACCAGAACGCGGCGCGCGCCTACGCCAAGATGATCCGCGAGATCACCGGCGAGGGCGCCACCGTCGTGCTGTCGGACGAGACCGAGGCCTCCCAGCGGATCTCCGACTTCTCGCAGGGCGACTCCCGCTGGATGGTCGCGGTCCGGATGGTGTCCGAGGGCGTCGACGTGCCGCGGCTGGCCGTCGGGGTCTACGCCACCTCGATCTCCACCCCGCTCTTCTTCGCGCAGGCCGTCGGCCGCTTCGTGCGAGCCCGCAAGCGCGGCGAGACGGCCTCGGTCTTCCTGCCCTCGGTGCCCACCCTGCTCTCCTTCGCCAACGAGATGGAGCTGCAGCGCGACCACGTCCTGGACCGGCCGAAGAAGGAGGGCGAGGGCCTCTTCGACGAGGAGGACCGGCTGCTCGCCGAGGCCGAGCGGGCCGACGACGGTCCGGACGGCGCCGGCGGCGACGACTTCAGTTACGAGGCGATCGGCTCCGACGCGGTCTTCGACCGGGTGCTCTACAACGCCATGGAATTCGGCATGCAGGCGCATCCGGGCAGTGACGAGGAGGAGGAGTACCTCGGTATCCCCGGCCTGCTGGAGCCCGACCAGGTCCAGATGCTGCTGCAGAAGCGCCAGCACCGGCAGATCCAGCGCAGCAAGGCCAAGCCGGCCGAGGAGGCCGACCTGCTCGAACTCCCGGCCGAGCAGCGCCCGGTGGTGACCCACCAGGAGCTGCGCGAGCTGCGCAAGGAGCTGAACGGCCTGGTGGCCGCCTGGCACCACCGGACCAACCAGCCGCACGGCACGATCCACAACGAGCTGCGCCGGGTCTGCGGCGGGCCGCTCACCGCGCAGGCGACCGTCAACCAGCTGAAGGCCCGGATCGCCAAGGTCAAGGAGTGGGCCCGCTAGGCGCTTTGACGGTAACTCAGCTGTGGCCCGGGGGGAGCAGGATGTCGAGTTCGCGCTCCAGGGCGCCCGGGGCGAACTCGGCGCCGATCGGCACCAGCAGCAGGGTGCGCAGGAGCAGCGACTCCAGCGCGGCGGCCGGGGCGTGCAGGCGCGCGGTTCCGGAGGGGGTGCGCAGGACGATCAGCAACTCCCCGTCGTCCGCCGGGCGTACGTGGACGTCGCCGAGGCCGCTGGGCCGGTCCAGGCCCTCCAGCAGGAGGTCGCGGCAGACCGCCCAGCTGATCGGGACGTCATCGCCGGCGTCGAAGACGAGCGAGACCACCAGGGGGTCGGCGTCGTCGTACCGCACTCCCACGTCGAGCCGGTGGCGGACGCCGGGAATCTCGGTTTCGAGGTCCATCGGGAGGGTGGTACGAAGCTGTCCACCGATCCCGTCCTGGTACCCGAAAAGGTCGAAGTGGTGCACAGGGCCCCCGATGTGCCGATCGCTTCAGTGGTGCGTGACCAGGTTCTCGGCTTGATCAAACGGTTACATCCTACGAATGTGCAGGACTGATTTACGCCCATAAGGTAGGTGGAAATAGGCGAAACGGCGGTAGACAGCTCCATGCCCCCAGTGCTAGGTGGTCACGTGCGCGGTGCGAGGAGGTCGACTGCGGCCGGGAGCCCGGTCGTCCTGCGGACGACGGCGCTGGCGGTGCTGGGGGGTGTCGGACTCTGGCAGCTGCTGGCCGCACGCTGTGGCGTACTGGAGGCCCGACGGGCCGCCCGGGAGCGGCTGGTGACGCTACGTCAGGATGCCGAGGAGTGGGCGGCGGCGGAGCGCGAGGCGGGCCGGCTGGAGGAGCGCGAGCGGATCGGGCGTGAGGTGCACGACGGGCTGGCCCAGAACCTGGCCGCCGCCGCGATGCTGCTGCGGGCCGCCGCCCGGGCCGAGGAGCTCGGGCCCCGGCCGGCCGAGCGGTTGGAGGTCGCCTACGACACCCTCCTGCTCGGTCTCGACCAGGCCCACGACCTGACCCGCGGGGTCGCCTTCGCCCAGCTCTCCAACGGCGGCCTGGTCGCGGCGGTCGGCCAGTACGTGACCCTCGCCAATCGCGGCCTGGCCTGCCTGGCCGAGCTGGGGACGGCCTGCGGGCCGGGCGGCCCGCCGCCGCTGGTCCGGTTCCGGACCAGCGGGGCGCACCGCCCGCTGCCGCTGCCCGCCGAGAGCGCGGTGCTGCGGGTGATCGGCGAGGCGCTGGGCAACGCGCTGCGACACGCCCGGGCGACCACCGTCACGGTCGGTCTCGACTACCGGGCCGACCACCTGGCGGCCACCGTCCGGGACGACGGGAGCGGGCTTCCGGCCGGGGCCGCGACCTGGCCGGCGGCCCGTCCGGCCGATCCGGGAGGGCTCGGGCTGGCCGGCGCCGCCCGGCTGGTCCGGGAGGCGGGCGGCAGCCTGCGGGTGGAGTCCGTGCCTGGTCAGGGGGTCACCGTGCTGGCCGAGCTGCCCTGCCCGGCCGCCCCGGAGTCGGGCCCCGGACCGGTGGCATACTGAGCACCCCTCTGCCCGAGCCGCTTCCGACGGCCCGCGAGAGGTGCCGCTCAGGCCATGGCCGGGCGCGAAGCTGACGGGGAGAGGCAATGGCTGAGTCGGGCGGGCCGACCCCGGTCATGGTGGTGGACGACCACCCGGCGATCCGGCTCGGGGTGCGGGCGATGCTGGAGGACTGCGCGGACCTGGACGTGGTGGCCGAGGCGGCGGACGACACCGAGGCGCTGCGCCTGATGGGCGAGCGGCCCGGCCCGGGCCGGCCCGCGGTGGTGTTGCTGGACCTCGACCTCGGCGCCGGGGTCTTCCAGGGCGTGGTGCTGCTGCGCGCGCTGCTCGCGCTGCCCGACCCGCCGGCCGTCCTGGTGCTCAGCGCGTACGGCTCGGACCAGGACGTGCTGAGCGCGATCGACGCCGGTGCGGCGGGCTATCTGGGCAAGGAGGCGGCGGCCCAGGAGCTGGTGGCGGCCGTCCGGACCGTGGCGGGGGGCGGTTCGGTGCTCAGCCCGTCCGCGGTCGGCCGGCTGATGCGACGAATGCGCGGCGGCTCGCCCAGCCTCTCGAAAAGGGAGATCGAGGTGCTGCAACTCCTCGCCGACGGCCTGTCGAATCGTCAGATATCCGCACAGCTGTTCATCAGCGAGGCGACTGCGAAGAGTCACCTCACGAATATCTACGGAAAACTGGGAGTGGAGAGCCGCGGCGCGGCAGTGGCCGCCGCACTGCGTGCCGGGCTGCTGCGGATGGGGTGAGTTGTCCGGACTCCGGACCCGGAGGGTGGAGCGGGCGCGAAAACCTCATCTAAATAGCGTCGATTGCCCGGAAAAGTCCGAATCCAAGATATCGATCATGACCGAATTTTGGACAACCACTTCCGTAGCGGCGAAACACTTACTACTTTTCCTCCACGCTCTCTCGTAGGCACGACCTCCGAACCGAGTGCCTGAAGGGCCGGGTGTGCCGACGATGTCGCGGCCGGTCCGCCGCGTCCACCACCCCTGCGCGCGACACCTTCGTTCCGGTCCGGTGCTGTGCCGGTGCCGGGACCGCCGCGGAAAGGAAAGAGTGTCGTGACCGCTGAGACCTCCCAGACCCTCGACCGTGGAGTACGGGTCCTCAAGCTGCTGGCCGACTCGGAGCGCGGGCTGACCGTGACCGAGCTGGCCGCCCGCCTGGCCGTCAACCGCACCGTCGTCTACCGCCTGCTGGCCACCCTGGAGCAGCACGGCCTGGTCCGTCGCGACATCGGCGGCCGGGCCCGGGTGGGCCTGGGCGTCCTGCGCCTGGCGCACCGGGTGCACCCGCTGCTGCGCGAGGCCGCGCTGCCCGCCCTGCGCAGCCTCGCCGAGGACCTCGGCGCGACCGCCCACCTCACCCTGGTGGACGGCACCGAGGCGCTCGCGGTGGCCGTCGTCGAGCCCAGCTGGACCGACTTCCACGTCGCCTACCGCACCGGCCTGCGCCACCCGCTGGACGAGAGCGCGGCCGGCCGGGCGATCCTGGAGGCCCGCAACTTCCCGCAGCAGCGCAGGCCCGAGCAGGGCTTCGTGATCACCCGCGCCGAGGAGCAGTCAGGTGCCAGCGGGGCGGCCGCGGCGCTGCTGGGGCTCAGCGGCATCGAGGGCAGCGTCGGCGTGGTGATGCTCAACGGGCTGGTGCCCGAGCGGGTCGGGCCGCGGGTGGTCGAGGCGGCCACCGAGGTGGCGGACGCCCTGCGCTGATCCGGCCGGGGCGGCCGGTGTGTTTGGATGCCCTTGTGTCTGTCGCCCCGAAGCCGCCCGCCGCCTCGAAGCCGCCTGTCGCCCCCAGGCCGCTCGCCGCGTTCACCCCCAAGCGCCGCGCGCTCGCCCTGTGCGCCGCGATGGTCGCCGCGCTGCTCGCGCTGGGGGCCTTCGCGCCGCTTCCGTACACGCTCACCTCACCCGGTGACACCGCCGATGCGCTCGGCAGCTACCAGGGCCACCAGGTGCTCACGATCACCGGCGCGCCCGTGCGGCAGACCACCGGCGCGCTGCGGATCACCACCATCACGGCGACCGGCCCCACCGAGACGATCAACCTGGACCAGGCGATCCGGGGCTGGCTCGACCCGACGGTGGCCGTGCTGCCGCGGGACGCGGTCTACCCGCAGAGCAACGCGACCAAGGCCCAGGAGGCCACCACCCAGCAGATGACCCAGGCGCAGGACAGCGCGACCACCGTCGCGCTGAACTATCTGCACCTGTCACCCGATCAGGTCAAGGTGACCGTGGATCTGGCCGGAATCGGCGGTCCCAGCGGCGGCCAGATGCTCAGCCTGGCGATCATCGACAAGCTGGCCGGCGACGGCAAGGGCGGCGACCTGACCCACGGCCGCAACATCGCGGGCACCGGCACCATCGACGACAGCGGCAACGTCGGCGCGGTCGGCGGCGTGGCGCTGAAGACCCACGCGGCGGCCCGGGACGGCGCGACCGTCTTCCTGGTGCCGCGCAGCGAGTGCACGGACGCCCAGGTCAACACCCCGGCGGGGCTGCGGCTGATCCCGGTGAACACCCTGAGCGACTCGCTGGCGGCGCTCACCGCGCTGGGCGACGGCGGCAGCCTCCCCAGCTGCTGAGCGTGGGCTCTCAGGGCCGCTCGGGGTACTCCGCCTCCTCGGTGGCGGCCTGCGCGACCAGCGGCAGCACCCGGTAGCGGACCGGGTTCTCCAGCGCGATCGCGGTGGAGGCGCGCACGATGCCGTCGAAGCCGACCACCCGGTCGATCACCCGTTGCAGGTCCGCGTTGGAGTGGGCCACGATCCGGCAGAGCATGTCGCCCTGGCCGGTGATGGTGTGCAGCTCCAGCACCTCCGGGACGGACGCCAGGTGGGCCCGGACGTCGCTGCCCTGGCCCTGGGAGATCTCCAGCGTGGCGAAGGCGGTGACCGGGTAGCCCAGCGCCGCCGGTTCCACCTCGGGGCCGAAGCCGTTGATCACCCCGCGTGCCTGCAGCCGGTCCAGCCGGGCCTGCACGGTGCCCCTGGCCACCTGGAGGCGGCGCGAGCACTCCAGGACCCCGATCCGCGGCTCCTCGGTCAGCAGGGTGATCAGCCGGCCGTCCAGGGCGTCGATCGGGGAGTGCATGCGGAGTCCTCTTCCACTGGGCAATCTGTACAGCCGCTCCCCGGATTGTCCCGCCGGACGGCACAGCTTGACCAGCGGAAAACGGAACGGTTGCGCAACGCTGTGATCGGGGCCACGCTCCCCCCACAACCCCGTGGGCCGGTCCCCACACCGATCCGCGGGGGAGATCAAGCCCCACAACCCTCGGGGCACCTGGTCCCACGCCCTACAGGGAGGCCGTCATGACCGATACCGCCGCTCAGTCCATCCCCGCGCACGCGGGACAGGCCGATCCCTTCCCGGTGAAGGGGATGGACGCCGTCGAGTTCGCCGTCGGCAACGCCAAGCAGGCAGCGCACTACTACTCCACCGCCTTCGGCATGCGCTGCGTGGCCTACTCCGGACCGGAGACCGGCTCGCGCGAGACCGCCTCGTACGTCCTGGAGTCGGGCGGCGCGCGCTTCGTGCTGACCTCCGTCGTCAAGGCGGCCACCGAGCGCGGCCGGTTCCTGGAGCGCCACGTCGCCGAGCACGGTGACGGCGTGATCGACCTCGCCATCGAGGTCCCGGACGTGTACGCCGCGCACGCCTACGCCGTCGCCCACGGCGCGACCTCGCTCGCCGCGCCGCACGAGGTCAAGGACGAGCACGGCACCGTGGTGCTGGCCTCCATCGCCACCTACGGCGAGACCCGGCACACCCTGGTGGACCGCTCCGGCTACGCCGGTGCCTACCTGCCGGGCTACGTCGCCCGCGAGCCGATCGTCGAGCCGGTCAAGAAGCGCAACTTCCAGGCGATCGACCACTGCGTCGGCAACGTCGAACTCGGCAAGATGAACGAGTGGGTGGGCTTCTACAACCAGGTGATGGGCTTCACCAACATGAAGGAGTTCGTGGGCGACGACATCGCCACCGAGTACTCCGCGCTGATGTCCAAGGTGGTCGCGGACGGGACCCGCAAGGTCAAGTTCCCGCTCAACGAGCCGGCTATCGCCAAGAAGAAGTCGCAGATCGACGAGTACCTGGAGTTCTACGGCGGCCCCGGCGTCCAGCACATCGCGCTGGCGACCAACGACATCGTGCACACGGTCCGTCAGATGCGGGCGGCGGGAGTGGAGTTCCTGGACACCCCCGACAGCTACTACGACACGCTGGGCGAGTGGGTCGGCGACACCCGGGTGCCGATCGAGCAGCTGCGCGAGCTGAAGATCCTGGCCGACCGTGACGAGGACGGCTACCTGCTGCAGATCTTCACCAAGCCGGTGCAGGACCGGCCGACGGTCTTCTTCGAGATGATCGAGCGGCACGGGTCGATGGGCTTCGGCAAGGGCAACTTCAAGGCGCTCTTCGAGGCGATCGAGCGCGAGCAGGAGCGCCGCGGCAACCTCTGACCGCACCGCGTTGAACGCACCGAGCAGCCCCGGGGCTGCTCGGTGCGTCGTTCAGCGGACGACGGTCTGGACGTCCGGGGCGTGGCCGTTCCAGGTCACGAAGACCGAGTTGGCGGCGCCGTTCAGCGAGAAGTCGATCCGCATCCACTCGTCGCCGTGCCAGACCTGCATCTGCCAGCCCGCGTCCGGGGTGGCCGAGACCAGGTCGGCGGAGTCCGGGTGGATGTCCAGGGCGACCCGGCCGCCGGGCACCAGGTAGCTGTGCACCGAACTGGGGGTCGGCGCCGCGCTGTCGCCGCCGTCCGCGGCGTCGTCGTCGCCGTCCTCGGTGCTCTCGGGCGTCGGGGTCGGCGACCGGTGCGCGGGCGCGGCGGTGGACGGGGGCTCGGTGGACGCGCCGGGGGTCGTGCCGGGCTGCTCCGGGGGCGTGGCCGACGGCGGCGGGCCCGGGGCGTGCGTCGCGCCGACCTGGACCGGGCCGGGCGTCGTCGAGCGGGCCGGCAGCGGCAGCGGCTTGGGCGGCCCGAACGCGTCGTCCGACAGCACGCTGCTGACACCGAGCCAGGACAGCAACACCGCCACCCCGGTGGCCGCCGCCCAGGCGCCCGTCTGAACCAGTCCGCTTCGCATCGTCCGGCCATCCTGCCGCATCCGGGGCCGGCCCGGGCGCGTGGCCCTTTGCCGGTCGGTCTCAGCTCAGTGGACTGGACAACTGGTCCGCCCGATGCCGTACCGTGCAGGGCCATGGCAACAGTGCTCGTGGTCGAGGACGACCCGTTCGTACGATCCGCCCTCATCCGGCACCTGTCCGAGTCCGGGCACGCGGTCCGCAGCGTCGGCACCGCGTTGGAGGCGCTGCGCGAGGTCGCCCAGGTCGGCTGCGACCTGGTCATCCTCGACCTCGGCCTGCCCGACCTGGACGGCAGCGAGGCGCTCAAGATGATCCGCGGCCTGACCAACGTCCCGGTGATCATCTCCACCGCCCGGGACGACGAGGCGGAGATAGTGCGCCTGCTCAACGACGGCGCGGACGACTACCTGGTCAAGCCGTTCTCCGGCGAGCACCTGACGGCCCGGATGACCGCCGTGCTGCGCCGGCTCGGCGGCGGCATGGCGCCGGCCGTCAAGATCCTGCGGGTCGGCGGTCTGGCGATCGACGCCCAGCGGCGCGAGGCGATGCTGGACGGGCGGCCGCTCGACCTGACCCGCCGGGAGTTCGATCTGCTGGCCTTCCTGGCGGCCCGGCCCGGGGTGGTGGTGCCGCGACGGGAGATCCTGGCCGAGGTCTGGCGGCAGACCTACGGCGGGGACCAGACCATCGACGTGCACCTCTCCTGGCTGCGCCGCAAGCTCGGCGAGACCGCCTCCAACCCGCGCTACCTGTACACCGTGCGCGGCGTCGGCGTCCGGCTGGAGGCCCCGGCGGCGGCCGGTCCGGAGCAGCTGACGTGAGCCTGCCGGGGGGCAGGGACAGGCGCCGGGAGACGGCTGGGGGGAGCGGTCAGTCGCTGCGCTGGGCGCTGGTGCGGGCGGCGGTGGCCGGCACCACGATGGTGGCGCTGGCCTTCCTCATTCCGCTCGGCCTGATGGTCCAGAAGACCGCCCGCGACCGCGCCTTCACCGCCGCCGACCGCCAGGCGGCCGCGCTGGGACCGGCGTTGGCGATCACCACCGACCAGGACGCGCTGAACCGCGCGATGGCCAGCACGGACGCAGGCGCGCAGGGCCTGATCGCCGTCCACCTGCCGCCGCCGGCCGGCAGCACGGCCGTCAAGGGGACCACCATCGGCGCGGCGCGGGCCAGCGACACCGACGTCTCCACCGCGAGCGGCGAGGGCCGCTCGATGACCGTGCACGTCCCCGGCGGCTTCGCGCTGCTCCAGCCGGTGGCGGTGGACACCTCGCGGATCGCCGTCGTCGAGGTGTACGTCGCGGACGGCGACCTCACCCGCGGCGTGCGGACCGCCTGGCTGGTGCTCTCACTGGTCGCCCTGTCGCTGGTCGCCATCGCGGTGCTGGTGGCCGACCGGATGGGCGCGCGACTGGTCGGCTCGGCCCGCCGACTGGCCGTCGCCGCCCGCTCGTTGGGCGCCGGCGATCTCGCCGTCCGGCTCCCCGTCGCGGGCCCGCAGGTGGACGGCAGCCCGGCCGAACTCCAGGAGGCCGCCGCCGCGTTCAACGCGATGGCGGACCGCGTGGTGCACCTGCTGGCCGCCGAGCGCGAGCTGGCCGCCGACCTCTCGCACCGGCTGCGCACCCCGCTCACCGTGCTGCGGCTGAACGCCGCCTCGCTCGGCGACGGCGACGCCGCCGACGCCACCCGGCACGCGGTCTCCCAACTGGAGCGCGAGGTGGACCAGATCATCCGCTCGGCCCGCCGCCCGGCCGAGGACGCCCCGTCGGTCACGGTGGGCTGTGACGCCGCGGAGGTGCTCCGCGAGCGGGTCGGCTTCTGGTCGGCGTTGGCCGAGGACGAGGGGCGGCGCTGGCAGCTGGCCGGCGCCGAGTCCCCGGCCCCGGTCCCGGTGCAGCGCGGCGACCTGGTGGCCGCCGTCGACGCGCTGCTCGGCAACGTGTTCCGGCACACCGCGATGGGCACCGCGTTCTCGGTGGACGTGCTGGCCACCGAGAGCGCGGTGATCGTGTTGGTCGGCGACGCCGGAGTCGGCTTCGACGACCCGGCCGCCGCTCTGCGGCGCGGCGAGGGGGACGGCGGCGACGGCTCCACCGGGCTCGGCCTGGACATCGTCCGCAAGCTGGCCGAGGCCACCGGCGGGGACCTGGCGCTGGGCCGCTCCGCCGGGCTCGGCGGAGCGGAGATCCGGCTGAGGCTGGCTACCAGCGGTCCGCCGGTCCGCCGGCCGGGCCGCCAGCGCCGCCCGGGGAGGGCCGGGCGGGCGCGCGGACAGCGGATGTGAGCGGCGGGCGGGAGATCTTTCTTAACAGGCCCCTAAGGGACCTCTACCCGTCTCTGTGCGGGCGGTTTCCGGTGCTGCGGGGGCGCTAGCGTCGGCGGCGCCGGGGCAGCGAACCGCCCGGCGGCTGCCTCGCAGCCCTGCTCTCCCTCACCCACCGTTCCACCGCCGACCGGCCAGGCCCGCGGCGCGCCCGAGCAGCGCGCGCCGCCGCGGCCGCCGCGTTCGGCGGCGTGGACGGGCTCTTCGCGGAGGTACCACCAGATGACGAACCAGCCCACCCGTAGCCCGGGCCACCGGCGGCGCGGCCGCAAGGGCGCCGTCCTCGGGGCGAGCGCGGTCGCCGCGGCCGTCGTCGCGGGCGGTGTGGTGGCGCTGGCCTCCTCGGCCAGTGCCGCGACGGTCGGCGCGGTCTACAGCAGGACCAGCGGCTGGGACACCGGCTACACCGGCCAGTACCTGGTCAGCAACGCCACCGGCAGCGCGATAGACGACTGGACGCTGGCCTTCGACCTGCCGGCGGGCGCGAAGATCGACTCGCTCTGGAACGCCGGCTTCACGCTCTCGGGGCAGCACGTCACGGTGAAGCCGGAGGCCTGGAGCAAGCACCTGGGCCCCGGGCAGAGCGTGGACGTCGGGTTCGTGGTGGAGGGCTCGGGCCCGGCGCAGGCCGAGCCGGGCAACTGCCTGATCGACAACGTCTCCTGCAAGGCCGGCAACGGGCCGACGCCCGTCCCGTCCGGGCGGCCGACCACGGCGCCGCCGTCGGCCACGCCCTCCGCAGTGCCGTCCGCCGTCCCGTCCGCCGTTCCTTCGGCGCCCGCCACGAGTGCGAAGCCGACCCCCTCGCGCAGCGCCACCGCGACGCCGACACCGACGCCCTCGTCGTCGCCGACCTCGTCGCCGACGCCGGTGCCGGTGCCCGTGCCGGCCTCCGGCGGGGCCGGGTTCGCGCCGTACGTCGACACCTCGCTGTACCCGCCGTACGACCTGGTGGCCACCGCGAAGGCGACCGGCGTGAAGAACTTCAACCTCGCCTTCATCGTCTCCGGCGGCGGCTGCGTGCCGAAGTGGGGCGGCGTCAGCGACCTCGCCTCCGACCCGGTCGCCTCCCAGATCGGCGCGCTGCGCGCGATCGGCGGCGACGTGCGGGTCTCCTTCGGCGGCGCCAACGGCAGCGAACTCGCCACCGCCTGCGGATCCGCGGCCGACCTCGCCGCCGCCTACCAGCAAGCCGTCGACGCCTACGGCCTGACCAGGATCGACTTCGACGTCGAGGGCGGGGCGCTGGCCGACACCGCCGCCAACTCCCGCCGCGACCAGGCGATCGCCCAGCTGCAGCAGACCGCCGCGAGCAAGGGCAAGGCGCTCGACGTCTCCTACACGCTGCCCGCGCTGCCCACCGGCCTGACCCAGGACGGCATCAACCTGCTGACCGACGCGCAGGGCAAGGGCGTCCGGATCGGCGCCGTCAACATCATGGCGATGGACTTCGGCGACGGCGTCGCCCCCAGCCCGGCCGGCCGGATGGGCGGCTACGCCATCGACGCGGCCACCGCGACCCAGGCCCAGGTCAAGAGCGTGCTGAAGCTGAGCGACGCGGCGGCCTGGTCGAAGGTCGCGGTGACCCCGATGATCGGCGTGAACGACGTCGCCTCCGAGGTCTTCACGGTGGCCGACGCCGGTCAGCTGGCCGCCTTCGCCCAGAGCAAGCACCTGGCCTGGCTGGCGATGTGGTCCGGCACCCGGGACAAGGCCTGCGACGGCGGCGCCAAGTCGTACGCGGACGCCAGTTGCAGCAGCATCGCGCAGCAGCCGCTCGACTTCACCAAGGCACTGGGCGCGTACACCGGCTGAGCCGGCCGGGCCCGTTCGGTCCGGACGAAATGATCAAGGTCAGGGTTCCGGCCTCTCCGGTATGGTCGATTGTTGGTCGACCGACCGGCGGACGGAGCAGGCAGTGACAGCGGTGCAGCAGGACCCACGGACGGTGGGTGCCGGACCGAGGCCCCTCCCCGCTCCTTCTTCCGCGTGGCGTCAGCGGGTGAGCGAGCCGGTACGCGCGGTGCGGGAGGCGCCCCGGCGGCCGCTGCTGATCGCTTCGCTGGTGGCGGCGGTGTCGCTGCTCGGCTACGCCGTCGTTCGGCACTTCATCGGAACCTCGATGGTCGACATGATGGTCTACCGGGCCGAGGGCGCCGCCGTCGCCCACGGGCGCGACCTCTACGCGCTGCGGGTCACCCAGTGGAACCTGCCCGCGACCTACCCGCCGTTCGCGGCGATGCTCTTCGTGCCGACCACCTGGGCCGCGGTCGGCTTCCTGCGGGTGGCGATCACGGTCGGCAACGTCGCCCTGCTGGGGCTGACCGCGCTGCTGGCGTTCCGGCTGGTCGGCTGGCCGCGCCGGGAGGTCCGGCCGGTCGGCGTGGTGCTGGTCGCCGGGCTCGGGGTCTGGCTGGAGCCGGTCTTCACCACCCTGCGCTACGGGCAGATCAACCTGATCCTGATCTGCCTGGTGCTCTGGGACCTGACCCGGTCCGACGGCCACCGGTGGAAGGGCGTCGGCATCGGGATCGCGGCCGGGATGAAGCTCACGCCGGGCATCTTCGCGGTCTACCTGCTGATCACCGGCCGGGTCCGGGCCGCGTTCGTGGCGGGCTTCACCTTCCTCGCCACCTTCGCGCTCGGCGGCGCCGTGCTGCCGAGCGCCACCTGGGGCTTCTGGACCAAGTACCTCTACGACTCCTCGCGGGTCGGCAAGACCGAGATCGTCGACAACCAGTCGCTGCGCGGGGTCGCCGCCCGCTTCCTGCACATCGCCAACCCCGGGACCGCCGCTACGCTGGCCGCCGCCGTCGTCGCGGTGACCGGCCTGACCGTCGCCGCCTGGGCCTACCGCAGCGGACGCTGGCTGCCGCGCGCCGAGGCCTGGGGCGTCTGCTGTGCTGCGGTCACCGCGCTGCTGATCTCGCCGATCAGCTGGACCCATCACTGGGTCTGGTGCGTGCCGGTGCTGGTCCTGCTCGCGGCCGAGGCCGCGCACGAGCGCTCGCGTCCGGCGGCGGTGCGGCGGGTGCGCTGGCGGGTGATCTTCGGCGTGACCGCGCTGGCGTTCTGCTCGTTCTCGATGTGGCTGGTCCCGCACAAGGGGATCACCAACCTGCAGATGGGCCTGCTCAAGCAGATCCCGGCGGGCATGTACCCGTGGGTCGGCCTCTGCTTCATCCTGCTGACCGCGCTGCGCGTGCGGGCTCGGCGGCGGGCGGCGGGGGCGCCGCTGGGACGCCTGCCGCGGCAGCGGGAGTTCGCGTCGGTGGACGACGGCGGACGTCAGCGCACCCCCGCGGCGCGCTGACACCCGTCCGTCGCTCGTTCCCCCTCGCGGGTGGCGGGCCGTCCCGTCACGCCAGCAGCTCGGCGAGCGAGCTGTCGAGGTCCAGCGCCGCCAGCTCGCAGCCCGGGGGCACCAGCCGGTGCGCCCGCTCCAGCCAGGAGGCGACGGCGGGCAGCGGCGCCTCCAGCAGCGCGTCCCCGGCCGGGGAGGTCAGGGCGAGGCAGAGTACGCTGCGCCGGCCGGCCCGGGTCGGCCAGATCCGCACGTCGCCCTGTCCGCACGGGCGGAACGTCCCCTCGACCAGCAGCTCGCGGGAGAACACCCAGGTCACCGGGGTCCCGGTGTCCAGGTGGAAGGTGATGTGGACGGCGTACGGGTCGTGGCTCCCGTAGGAGAGCCGGGCCGGGACGGGCACGCTGCGCTCCGGGGAGACCACCAGGTTCAGTTCGAGCTCGTGCTCGACCACGCTCGGGCTGTGGTCCATGATGCGGTTCCTCTCGGGTCTTCCGGGGCCTGCTGAAGGCCTTGTCACCATGGGAGAGCGCGGGGAGGGGTGGTTCTTACACACCTTCTCGGTGCCAATCCGGGGACGCTGGGCGCGGCGGGGACGCGGGCAGTCGTCGGCAGACAGCCAAGCGTGCGGAGCGGATGGCCGTCTCGGTAATCGACAACTTCCGCCCGAGCGGGTCCGGAGGCACTACCCTTTGTGACTGCCCGGCGACGTGGCGTGTGTCCCGCCGACCGTGCACAGGAGAGTAGATCTGAATGTCGGACCAGCCCTCGGTTGCCAGCGTGGACACGGCCGTCGTCCCCTCGCCCGGCTACTACCCGGACCCGTCCGTCCCGGGGTTCGTGCGCTACTGGAACGGTGGTGCCTGGGTGCCCGGGACCAGCAGGGCGGCACCCGCCGCCGGTGAGGTGTTGGAGGTGCCGCGGTTCGCGGTGCGGCCGAACCCGCGGCCGAACGCCCGGTACATCCCGCCGCCGGTGGCGGTGCCGCCGGTCCAGCCGACCGAGACGGGGCCGGTGTTCCTGGACCAGACGTCGGCGGGGGCCGTGTTCACCATGGCGCCGGAGCTGGCGGACGGGTCCGCCTGGCGGGCTGACCCGCAGACGCAGCGCGGGCTGATGGAGACCGGGACGGCGCCGCGCTGGGTGTCTTGGGGGGTGACGGAGGCGGCGGCGTCCGAGGCGGTGGAGTTGGCGGTTCCGGAGGCGGCAGAAGCCTCGGTGGCTTCGGTGCCGGAGGTCGTGGAGGCGGTGGCGCCGGTGGTGGAGGCGCCGGTGGAGGCGCCGGTGGTGGCGGCGCTGCCGGCGCTGGTGCCGGTGCCCTCGGCGTCCGTGGTTGTGCGTCAGAAGTCGGCCGAGTCGACTTCCCCTCACTCCGCGCACCGGAAGCGCCCGGCCGTGCCCGCGCGGCCGGCCCCGCTGAGACCGGCCGCGCTCGGTCGTCGGGTGGCCGCCCGTCTGCTCGACGGCCTCATCCTCGTCGCAGTCGCCGCCGCGACCGCTCTGCCGTTCGTCGCCGACACCGAGGCGCATGTGCAGGTCAGGCTCGCGCAGGCACGGACCGCCAGTCTGCTGACGGGCCGGGAGGTGCAGGTCTGGCTGGTCGACGGCGTGGTCCTCGGGCGGCTCGCGCTGCTCCTCGGAGTCCTGCTCGTAGCCGGGCTCCTCGTCGAGGTGCTCCCCACCGCCCGCACCGGCCGGACCCTCGGCAAGCGCCTGCTGGGCCTGCGCGTCGTCCGGACGGACGGCCGTCGGCCCCCGACGCTGGCCCGTTCACTGGCTCGCTGGCTGGTCGGGCAGCTCTGCGTCCTGACGGTGCTGAGCCTGTTCGCGGTGCTGTTCGACCGTCAGGGGCGCCGCGGCTGGCACGACCGGGCGGCCGGGACGAGGGTGGTCGAGAGCTGAGACCCGGATGGAGTGATGGCGTGGACAAAACGGGCTAAATATCCGCACTTCGTAGTATTTGCGGTGATCTACTCTCTTCATGAGTACTTACGACCCCTCGAACCCTGAGCCGGAGGGGGACGGCAAGCCCTCCTTCGACAAGCAGCCGCCGCACCCGGGCTCGCAGGCCAACGGGACGCCCACGTCCGGTTCGCCGTACGACGCCACGCCGCCCCCGTCCGCCGAGCCGTTTGGCGGCGCGCCCTATGGCGTGCGCCCCGGCGGTCCGTACGACTCCGATCCGAGCGCGCCGCACGGTCAACCGGGGTACGGGACCTCCGGCCGGGGTGTACCGACTGCCGTGCCCGGCATGCCGCCGCTCGGCAGCTGGTTCAACCGGATCGTGGCCCGCGTGATCGACTATGTGCTCATCCAGGTCATCGCCTTCCTGCTGGTCCTGCCGTTCACCGGTTTCGGCAGTCGGGACGGCTGGACCGGTGGCGTCTGGCTCTTCTACGGCCTGTACCTGATCTACGAGGGCACGATGCTCTCGCGGGACGGCCAGACGCTGGGCAAGAAGATGATGAACGTCCGGGCCGCGATGCTCATCGACGGCAGCAGCCCGACCGGCTCGGCCGGGTGGACGCGGGCCGCCGTCTACACGCTGCCCGCGGTGCTGTGCTGCGGGCTGTGGTGGGTGGTCAACGGAATGTTCGGCGTGTTCGACAAGCCGTACCGCCAGTGCATCCACGACAAGGCGGCGAAGACCGTGGTGGTCTCCACGGCGTGACGCTTCGGCTGCCGGGCCGCCGTCGGGCGCATGCAGGGCCGCTGCCGGGTTGCCGGTGGCGGCCTTGTTGGTATCGGTTGGCGGGTTGGCGGGTTGGCGGGTTGGCGGGTTCAGCGGGCGCCCGGGGCGGGGAGCCGGGCGTAGCCGGCCTCGGGGAGCGGCTCGGCGTCCGCCGCGGTGGCGGTGGCCGGTGCCGCGGGCGCGGGCGCCGGTGCCGGTGCGGAGGTGGTGCGCCGGGGGGAGACGAGGGTGGCGGCGAACGCCCCGACGGCCACCGAGAGCGCCACGAGCAGCGCGATCTCGGGGAAGGCGGTGGCGCCGGATACCGCGAGCAGGACCAGCGTGGTGGCGACGACGGTGCAGGTGCCGGTGCAGACCCTGGCGGCGAGTGAATGCGGCATGGCTGTCCGTCCTTCGCGCATCGGTGGACCGGGGCTGAGTCGCCCCGCAGGAGTCTTACCCCGTAGGCGAGTTCGGTAAGTTCAGCCTAACCGGGCATATGCGGGGGGCACAGGGGGCGCATGGACTCATGCCCCGCGCGACCGTGCCGTACGGGACGCGGGAGGCAGGGCGGATACGGTGATGGCGGCGGTGGCAGTGGGCCGACTGCCGTACCCGAAACGCACTGGGGGAGTCCGTGACCGACAGCCGTTCGTCGATCAGCCCTGTCGACCTGGCCGGTTGGCCGCGCACCGAGGAGGAGGCCGTCGCCGAACAGGTGCGCCTGCGCCCGCTCGTCGAGGCCTTCGGTGCGGTCCCGCCGTCTGCGAAGGGCCAGGGCCGGGGCGGGGAGAGGGTTCTGGTGGCGGGGGTGGATGTGGCCTACGACGACGAGAACGACATCGTCGCGGCGGCGGCCGTCCTGCTAGACCTGCACACGCTGGAGGTGGTCGAGGAGGCCACCGCCGTCGGCCGGATCGCCTTCCCCTACGTGCCCGGCCTGCTGGCGTTCCGCGAACTCCCGGCGGTGATCGATGCGTTGGCCGCACTCGGCCGGGTCCCCGACCTGGTGGTCTGCGACGGCTACGGCCTGGCGCATCCGCGACGCCTCGGACTGGCCAGCCACCTCGGCGTCCTCACCGGCCTGCGGACGCTGGGGGTGGCCAAGACGCCCTTCACGTTCAGCCACCAACTCCCGGGCGCCGAACGAGGCGAGTGGACCCCACTGGTGGACGACACGACCGGGGAGGAGGTGGGCCGGGCGGTCCGCACCCGGGCCGGGGTGAAGCCGGTCTTCGTGTCGGTCGGCCACCGGATCGGGCTCGCCGAGGCCGTCGACTGCGTCCTGGCCCTGACGCCCCGGTATCGCCTGCCGGAGACCACGCGACGGGCGGACTCGCTGTGCCGCCGGGCGCTGGCCGAACTGGCGGGGAAGCCTGCTGAGGGGGTGGGCCGGTTGGTGGCCGAGTCGGTGGGCCGGTCGGTGCCGGCATTCTGACGGTGCATGACACGCACGTTGCGTGGGGATTTAAACTGCGCTGGAAACGCGGGAGCGTGACGCAGTGAGGTCTGCCGGCGGCCGCCGGCAGACCCGTTCCGAGGACAGCGGGGGAGGCGCGGGTTCGTGGCCGACAAGGGGAACAGCGGCGCGGGCGCGGGGACTGGGACTGGCGCCGGAACGGGCTATCGGGTCGAGGTGGACAGCCTGAGGGCGTTCGCCGGACAGGTCCGAGGCCTGCTGAAGGAGTTCCAGTCGAGCGCGGACGGCGCCACCACGCACGCCCGCACCGGGATCGGCCGGGGCTCGTTCGGCACCTTCGCCGAGGCGAACGCCATCCACGACCAGTACGAGCTCATGCGGGACGGCCTGCGCGACGTGCTCAACGCGCTGCAGGAGGCCATCGACGAGGCCCAGCGCAAGGCCGACCAGACCGCCGCCAGTTACGAGGACCAGGAGCACCGGACGGCGCAGGGCCTCAAGGTCACCTCGGACGGCTGGTCGGTCGGCAGTGCGTCGGCGGCCTCCTCGGTGCCGTACGCCTCGTACGGGGCCGTGGTCGCCGGCGCGGCGGCCGGCGCGGCCGCGGGCCGGGCGGCGGCGAAGAGCACGGGCGGCGGCACCGCGGCGGACGCGGACCCGGCGTCGGAGCAGCTTCCGGACGGTGTGGGTGTGGGCACGGGAGCCCGTGTGGGTGTGGGTGGGGGTGCGGACGGCGAGGGGGAAGCTGGCGCAAGCACCGGCAAGGGCCGGCCCGCCAAGCCGCCCACCGGCACCGGCCCGGACGGCAACGGCGGCATCGCCCAACCGACATGGTGACCGCACCACACGGATCCAACGGGACGGGAGGCCTGCGGGCATGAGCTCCGATATCACCGACTTCAACAACTACAGCCACAGTGACCTGCGGAAGATGGCCCAGGCCATGAACTCGGGTGACGTGATGTCGGCCAGCGACCCCTGGCGCCGCGCGGCCGCGACCCTGAAGCAGATCCGAACGGCCCTCGACACCGCCTCCGGCGACGCGACCGACACCTGGGACGGCAGTACCAGCGACGCCTTCTACGCGAAGATGACCAAGCTCGCCAGTAGCGTCAACAACACGGCCGCGTACGCCAACGACACCGCGAACACCTTGCAGATGATGTCCGAGGCCATCGACGAGGCGAAGCGCGAAATGCCCGAGGAACCGGGATTCCTCGCCCAGGTCGGCAACGCGATCTCGGACACCGCGCAGTCGGCGGTGGGCATAGACGACGACAGTACGCAGATCCCGATCGCCGAGCGGAAGAAGGCGGAAGCGGTCGCGGTGATGCAGGCGCTGGCGAACAAGTACCGGACGGCTACACCGGTGTTGAAGCCACCGCCCATTCAAGGACCGGTCGACGTTGACGAGGTTCCCCCTCCAGATCCCACGGCTGCCGCTGCGGCCAGTTCCTTCGTCATGGGCGCGGGGCTCGGGGCTATCGGCGGCTACGCCACTTCGGTGCAGAAGCCTTCGACTCCTGCTTCCCGGACGACAGTTCCGGCAGTGGAGAGCCCCCGCACGTCGAGTGCGCGCTCCGCAGCCCCCACCGATGCGGGGATCCAGGGTGGGGTGGCCAACCCGGCTCCCAGGCCGGTCAAGAGCGTCGGTATCGGCGCTGAACTGCCCCCGGTGAGCGGGCAGCAGCCCTCCGACGCGGGGACGACCGGGGGCGGCGCGGGAACGAGCCTGGCCAATACCGGCAGCCTGGCAGTGAAACCGCTGCCGACGGCGGGTACGCCAGCCTCCGGTGGCGGCGCAGCCGTGACGGGCGGTGGAAGCGGTGCGATGCCGATGGGGTTCGGTGGCGGCCTCGTCGGGCGTGCTTCGGGCGCGACGCCGGCGAAGTGCGAGCCCATCGACGGCGGGCTCGTGGGCGAGGAGGTAGGCCCTGCCGGTTCTGGGCGGGCCGGCGGTTCCAGAGCAGGAGGGGCAGGAGCCGTCTTCGACCCCGAGGGCGCGCCGGCCGCCGGCGCGGCTCGACCTGCCGACTCGGGCGCCAGGGTCCGGGCCGGCGGGGCCGCCCGCCAGGCGCAGGGGGCGATCGGCGAGGCCGAGGGGGCGGAGAGCGCCGGGGGAGGACGCCAGAAGGCGTTCACCGAAGGCGGTACGGGCCTGGGCGCCCGTGGACGGGCACCGGTCGAGGTCGAGGGCGCCGGGACGGAACGTCCGGAGTTCCTGCCGGGCAACGCCCAGGAGCTGAAGCGGAAGAAGCGCCGCGAGGGCAAGCGTGCCGAGTACCTCGTCGAGGACGAGGAGACCTGGTTGCCGGACCAGGGCGTCAATCCGACCGTGGTGGAATGAGTTCCTGGCACGATGACATATCCGGGCGGCGGGGCGACCGCTCCGAGGAGTGGAGCGAGCAGGCATGACGACCAGCGTGCTGGTGCGGGGCATGGCCGTCCTTGCGGCAGGCACGCTGCTGTGGGGGCTGGGCGCGGGGCCGGCTGCGGCCGACAACATCCGTGACCAGCAATGGGCGTTGCAGCGCTATGGAGCGGAAAGCAGCGTCTGGCCGATCAGTCAGGGCGACGGTGTGACGGTCGCGGTCATCGACAGTGGTGTCGATGCGGTCCATCAGGACCTGACCGGACAGGTGGTCAACGGCGGGGACTTCACCGGAGGAACGTCCAACGGCCTGGTGGACGATCTGGGCCACGGAACCGGCATGGCCGGGCTGATCGCGGGGCACGGTCACGGTGACGGCGATGGATCCGGTGTGATGGGGTTGGCACCGAAGGCGAAGATCCTGCCGATCCGTGTTCCGCTGGACGACAACGGAGACTTCGCCGCAGGGCAGGAGTTGAACTTCGCCGGAGCGCTGCGCTATGCCGTGGACCATGGGGCGAAGGTCGTCAATATGTCCTTTTACGTGGGAGGACTCCGGCTGAACGCTGATGCCAGGGCGGCGGTCGACTATGCGATCAGCCGGGATGTCGTCCTGGTCGCCGCAACGGGCAATCTCGGAAATGTCAGTGGTGCTCCGGTGAGCTATCCGGCGGCCTTCCCGGGAGTTGTGGCTGTCGGCGCCATTGACCAGAAGGGCGCGCTCTGGGACCGGTCGAATCAGGGACCGGAGATCAGCCTGGTTGCACCGGGAGTTGGCATCTACAGCCCCGGGAACAGGTCGTCCGCCGATTATCGCTACACCTCCGGCACCTCCGACGCCACCGCCTACGTCTCCGCCATCGCCGCCCTCGTCCGTTCCAAGTACCCCGCCCTCTCCGCCGGGCAGGTCATCAACCGGATGATCACCAGCGCCGCCGCGCCCCCCGACGGCAGCAAGGTGCCCAACGACCGCTACGGCTACGGCATCGCCTCCCCCTCCAAGGCGTTGGCGCCGAATCCGGCGGTGGACAACGGGTCCACCGCCAATCCGCTGCTCAGCCGGCCGGAGTCGCAGGGGGCGCCGGAGTCGGCGCTTCCGGTGGTGCCGGTGGCGGCGGGGAAGGCGGCTTCGGGGGCGGTGCCGCTCTGGCTGGTCGGTGTCGGTGGGGTGTTGGTGGTGCTGGTCGTGCTGGGGATCGTCGTCCTGGTCCGGCGGGGCCGGCGCCCGCGCCCGCACCCGTACCGCTGACCTGTCCTGAGCAGGCAGTTCGCCCTGCGCCTGCGTGCTGAGGCTGCCTCACACCCTGGCCGGCCGGGTGGTTAGGGTCGTGGCATGAGCAACGAAAGAGAGTTCTTCGCCGGCCTGCACCACGTCCAACTGGCGATCCCGCCGGGCGGGGAGGCGCAGTGCCGGGAGTTCTGGGGCGGGGTGCTGGGGATGACGGAGCTGGAGAAGCCGGCCGTGCTGGCGGCCCGGGGCGGGTGCTGGTTCCGGGGTGGCGGCCTGGAGGTGCATCTCGGGGTGGAGGAGGACTTCGTTCCGGCGCGCAAGGCGCATCCGGGGATTCTGGTGAACGGGCTGCCCGAGCTGGCGGACCGGCTGGAGGCACACGGTCATCCCGTCCAGTGGGACGCTGAGTTCCCGGGGCACGACCGGTTCTACGCCTTCGACAAGCTCGGCAACCGGTTGGAGTTCCTGGAGCCTCTCCGGACCGCGTAGTCCAACCAGGCGGGGGAGGCACGCGAGAAGGTCAGGTGGCTGCGGCGCCGGTCAGCTCGCGGGCCTCCAGATAGGCGTGGACCACCGCCATCCCGTACACCGGCTGGATCAGCTGCTGGCCCTTGAAGAACGGCCGGGCGGGGGCGAATCCGGCCGCGATGACCAGTTCCCGGATCTCCGCTATCTCCGCTTCGCTGCGCGCGGTGAAGCGGACCTCCCACCCCTTCTTGTACGTCGTGCCCGGCTCGCCCGTGCGGCGGGCGGGGTCGGGGCGCCGTACGTAGCCTGGCAGCCGGCCCATGCGCAGCTGTGCGGCGCTCAGACCTGATGTCTCGTCATGTGGCATGAGCTGATCGTAGGCAATGGTTGTGGCCCGGGTGCCGGGAGGGACTGAAGCTGGTGCGTGGCCCAGGTCACACGGCTTCCTGGGCGGCCAGCGCGCGCAGGGCGGTGCGCTGGACGAAGGCGAGCAGGACGACGGTGACGGCGCCCATCGCGACCGCGAAGGCCAGGTGGCCGAGGGTGGAGGTCGCCGCCATACCGAGGGCGCCGAGGGCGAGGTGGCTGCCGAGGCGCAGGGCGAGCAGGCCGATGGCGACCTTGCGGGTGCCCTTGCCGCGCCAGAGCGCCTTGGCGAGCCGCAGGCGCTTGCGCATCATGGTGAGCGAGAGGGTGATGTTGACGGCCGCCATCGCCACCAGGACCGGCCAGAGGTGGGGGTAGGCCTTCAGCAGGTCGTAGGCGGAGGCGAACACGGCCTCGAAGCCGAAGAACCAGACCGGCAGCTTCATGTCCTCGACGCCCGGGGCGTCCACTGCGGCGTCCACTGCGACCGCGGCGTCCACTGCGGCGTCTTCGGCGGTCTCGATGGTGGTGACGGTGTTGCTCATGGCGGTCCCCCGGCGGTCGTCTACCGGCCTCGCGTTGCCCGCCTCGCCGGTAAGACCGATTCTGCCGTGGATGGCACGCGTTGCGACAGCGAGTTCGGTCACCTGCCCCGGATGACAGATGTCATGCCGTCCGGGGCTTCACGCACCGCTCCGAGCCCGGTTTCGCAAGCGGTTTGCTCCGCATTACTCCGTTTGGGTGAGGGTATGGAGACTTTAGTGCAGGAGCGTCCCGATTTGACGACGGTTCAGTAACGGTGCGTCAGGTTGCGAATGCGGCGACCGGGTGACTGGGGAGGGTTGTCGCATGAGCTACCAGATTCCTTCCCCGGCCCCTTCGCTCGAAGAGCTGGCCCGCCGCCAGCAGAACGTGATCACGGCAAGTCAGCTGCGGGCCCGCGGAGTTCCCGCGCGGGTGGTCAGCGGACACTGCCGGCGCGGTGGCCCCTGGCAGCGGTTGCTGCCCCGGGTCTACCTGCTGCAGGAGAACGCCCCGACGCCTGAGCAGCGGATCTGGGCCGCGCTGCTCTACGCGGCCCAGAACGGTCGCGAGGAGGGTCGCCGGGAGGGTGCGGTGATCACCGGTGCGGCGGCCCTGGCGCTGTACGGCTTCGCCGCGGTGCCCCGGCTGCCCGCCGTCACCGGGGTGCAGGTGCTGGTGCCCCGCCAGCGCCGGCTGCGCGACGTCGGCGACGTCCGGATCCAGCGCACCGAACGGGAGTTGCAGGCCCGCGAGGTGCACGGGCTGGCCTGCGCCCCGGTGGCGCGGGCGGTCGCCGATGCGCTGCGCGAGTGGACGGACGAGGGCGCGCTGGACGCCGGGCTGTTCGGCCCGGGCCTGCTGCGCTCGGTGCTGCGCGAGGCCGTCGCGGCGCCGGCCGCCGGCGAGCGGTCGGCCTGCACGCTCGCCGAGCTGGTCACCGAGCTGCGTGAGGCGGACCTGCTCGGGGTGCCGCGGATCCGCGCCGCCCTGGACGAACTGCTGGCCGCCGAGCGGGAGTCACAGCTCGGCCGGATCGCCGAGCTGGTGGACGAGCAGCTGCTGCCCGCCCCGCTCGTCGGACCCGAACTGCGGATGCGCGGAGGGACGTTCGTCGCCGTGCCGGACCTCTACTGGCCGCAGGCCGCGGTCGCGGTGGAACTCGACTCCGGACTGCGCTGCGTCAGCGAGGGCGAGGCGGCCTGGGTGCGGACCGGACAGCACCGGATGGAGTACCTCGGGGTCCGGGTGGTGTACGTGTCCGGCGACCGGGTGGCCGCCGAACCCGAGGCGGTCGCCGAGGAGTTGCGGGAGGCGTTCGTGGCCGGCGGGGTGGACGTGGTGGAACTGCTGGTGACGCAGTGGCCGGACTGCGGCTGAGCACCGGACACCGCGCACGCCGGACCCGCTACGCGGCGCCGCCCAGCACCGGCGTGCCCGACAACTCCACACCCGCAGCGTGCAGTTCCTCCAACGCGGCCGCCGTGGTCGCCGCCGCGACCCCCGCCGTCAGGTCGAGCAGCACGCGCGTCGCGAAGCCCTCCCGTACGGCGTCCAGCGCGGTGGCCCGTACGCAGTGGTCGGTGGCGATGCCGACCAGGTCCAGCTCGGTGACCGAGCGGTCCCGCAGCCACTCGGTGAGCGTGCGGCCGTTCTCGTCGAAGCCCTCGAACCCGCTGTACGCGGCGGAGTGGGCGCCCTTCTCGAAGACCGCCTCGATCGCGCCGGACGTCACCGACGGCGCGAAGTTGGGGTGGAAGCCCACCCCCTCCGTCCCCGCCACGCAGTGCGGCGGCCAGCTGTCGACGAAGTCCGGCTGCGCCGAGAAGTGCGCCCCCGGGTCCAGATGGTGGTCCCGGGTGGCGAGGATGTGCGTGTAGTCGTCCCCGCTGGTGGCGATCAGTTCGGTGATCGCGGCCGCCACCTCGGCCCCGCCCGCGACGGGGAGGCTGCCGCCCTCGCAGAAGTCGTTCTGCACGTCGATCACGATCAGGGCCCGGTGCATCGCTTGCTTCCTCGCTGGCGGTCGGGGGACGGGGAGTGGGGCCACTCTAGGGAGTGGCGGTGACAGGGGGAAGAGGCGGAGTTCCGTCGGCGGGTCTCAGTGCAGCAGCAGCTCGGTGGCCAGCACCGGCTCGCCCTTGGAGAGCTGGGTGGCGGAGAGCGGCAGCCCGGCCCGTGCGCGCAGGTGGCGCTCGCGGGCGGCGGTCAGCGGTTCGCGTCCGACCACCTCGCCGCCGCGTACCAGCGGAACGTGCAGGTTGTGCGCGGTCAGCTCGGCGGGCTGCGGGCCGGTGCCGACGACCTCGGCCTCCGCCACCCCGTCGCGGTCGGGCCGCCGGGCGGCCCACTTGCGCCCGCCCACGCTGGTCTTGCCCCCCGCCGAACGCTTGGCGACCGGCACCAGCGGCGCGTCCGGATCGGCCGAGGCGGCCCGGGCGACCAACTTGTAGACCATCGCGCAGGTCGGGTGACCGCTGCCGGTGACCAGGCTGGTGCCGACCCCGTAGCCGTCCACCGGCGCCGCGGCGAGGGCGGCGATCGCGTACTCGTCGAGGTCGGAGGTGACGATGATCCGGGTCTTGTGGGCGCCCAGTTCGTCCAGTTGGCGGCGGACCCGGTGGGCCAGCAGGGTGAGGTCACCGGAGTCGATCCGGACGGCGCCGAGCGCGGGACCGGCCACCTCGACGGCGGTGCGGACCGCCTCGACGAGGTCGTAGGTGTCCACCAGCAGGGTCGTGCCGACGCCCATCGAGGCGAGCTGCGCGGTGAAGGCGTCCCGCTCGCTGTCGTGCAGCAGGGTGAAGGCGTGCGCGGCGGTGCCGGTGGTCGGGATGCCGTAGGTGAAGCCCGCCTCCAGGTCCGAGGTCGCGGCGAAGCCGGCGACGTACGCGGCCCGGGCGGCGGCCACGGCCGCGCCCTCGTGCGCCCGGCGGGCGCCCATCTCGATGCACGGCCGGTCGCCCGCGGCGGCGGTCATCCGGGAGGCCGCGGCGGCGATCGCCGAGTCGTGGTTGAGGATCGAGAGGATCACCGTCTCCAGGATGACGGCCTCCGCGAAGCTGCCCTCGACGGTGAGCAATGGGGAGCCGGGGAAGTAGACCTCGCCCTCCGGGTAGCCGTGGATGTCGCCGGAGAAGCGGTAGTCGGCCAGCCAGCGCAGGGTCTCCTCGTCCACCACGCGCTGGTCGGCCAGCCAGTCCAGCTGCGGGGTGGTGAAGCGGAAGTTCTCCACCGCGTCCAGCACCCGGCCGGTGCCGGCCAGGACGCCGTAGCGGCGGCCGTCGGGCAGGCGGCGGGTGAAGACCTCGAAGACCGAGCGGCGCTGCGCCGCGCCGCTGCGCAGTGCCGCCTGCAGCATGGTCAGCTCGTAGCGGTCGGTGAGCAGCGCGGTCGAACCGGCTGGCGGCTGGGTGGGCGCGGCCGACTGCGCCGCGAATGCCTTGGCGTCCATGAGGATGATGCTACTACGGCTTAGCGTCAGTTTGACGATTTCTCGGATGTCGCGGCACGGCGGATCCGACGCCCACAGCGGCGGCAGTCGGGTCGGGGGTCGGGCCGGCAGCCGGGGCGGAATCGCTCCGGCCTCGCCCGGATGGCAGCATGGGAAGCCAGAGCCTTTCCCCACCCGTGTCCCACCGTGCCCAGCTAGGAGAGCCCGCCAGTGAGCGTCGCGCCGGCCGAGATCGAACTCCCCGAGGCGGACAGCCTCCCGGTGGCGGAGCCGGACACACCCTGGGTGACCATCGTCCACAACGACCCGGTCAATCTGATGACCTACGTCCAGTACGTCTTCCAGGCCTACTTCGGCTACCCGAAGGAGAAGGCGCGCCAGCTGATGATGGACGTCCACAGTCGCGGTCGCGCGGTGGTCTCCAGCGGTTCGCGCGAGGAGATGGAACGTGACGTCCAGGCCATGCACGGCTACGGCCTGTGGGCCACCCTCCAGCACGACTGACACCGGCCACCGGGCGGTGTCCGCACTGATCTCCACATTGATGTCCAACGAACCGGAACGGGTTGCTTGACGATGGCTGGGTTGTTCGAGGGGACCGGCGACGGCGGAGCGGCGATCGCTCTGGAGGAGCTGGAGGCCGCCATCCTCCGCTCGCTGGAGGTGCAGATGCTGGAGCTGATCGGCCCGGGGCCCGGCGGTGAGAGCGAGGACCCGCTGGCCGCGCTCTTCGCCGAGGGCCCCACCGAGGCCCCCGCCGATCCGGCGCTGGCCCGGCTCTTCCCCGACGCCTACGGCGAGCCCGGTAAGCCCGTGGACCCGCAGACCAGGGCGGCGGCCGGCGAGTTCCGCCGCTACACCGAGCTCGACCTGCGGGCCCGCAAGCGCGACGACGCGCTGCTGGTGGTCCGCGCGCTGGACACCCTGGGCGGCGCCGGCGGCGTGGTCCGCGCCGCGGCCGGGGAGTGTCCGCGCTGGCTCTGCGCCTTCAACGACCTGCGACTCACCCTCGGCGCCCGCCTGGAGATCACCGAGGAGGACGAGCAGGGCCTCTACGACCTGCCGGACGAGGACCCGCGCAAGCCGCTGGTGATGGCCTACCTCTGGCTCGGCGCGCTGCAGGAGTCGCTGCTGGAGGCGATGACCGGCTGAGCACGCTCCGGAAGATCGTCCCGATCCGCCCGGTTTGCTCAAATAGCGCTCAGATGTGCACCGCTGACCGGTTTCCCCGTGGTACGACTGCCTGAATTCGACCGGCAGACACGAGGACGGTGCCCATGGCCGAGCAGACAGTCGACGACGTGGTGCGGACGCCGCCGGACGACGAGGAGGAGGGCTACGCCCGCGGGTTGGGCGGCCGCCAGATCCAGATGATCGCGATCGGCGGCGCGATCGGCACCGGGCTCTTCCTGGGCGCCGGAACCGCGATCTCCAAGGCCGGGCCGAGCCTGATCCTGGCCTACGCGATCGCCGGCGTGGTCATCTTCGTCATCATGCGGGCGCTCGGCGAACTGCTCACCTACCGGCCGGTGTCGGGCAGTTTCAGCGAGTACGCGCGCGAGTTCCTCGGCCCGTTCGCGGGCTACGTCACCGGCTGGACGTACTGGCTCTTCTGGGTGGTCACCGGCATGGCCGAGACCACCGCCGCCGCCGTGTACGTGAAGTACTGGGCGCCGGGCATCCCGCAGTGGCTCAGCGCGCTCTGCTTCCTGCTGGTGCTCTACGCCGCCAACCTGATCTCGGTGAAGCTCTTCGGGGAGATCGAGTTCTGGTTCTCGATGGTCAAGGTGACCGCGATCCTCGGGATGATCCTGATCGGGATCGGCGTGCTGACCCTGGGCTTCAGCAAGGCCGGTGACACCGCGTCGGTGACCCACCTGTGGCAGGACGGCGGCTTCTTCCCCAAGGGCGTCGGCTCCACCCTGATGACCCTGCAGATCGTGATGTTCGCCTACCTCGGCGTCGAACTGGTCGGCGTCACGGCCGGGGAGAGCGAGGACCCGGAGAAGACCCTGCCGCGGGCGATCAACACGCTTCCGCTGCGCATCGTGCTGTTCTACATCGGCTCGCTGGTGGTGATCCTCTCGCTGGTGCCGTGGACCGAGTTCCGGCCCGGCGTCAGCCCGTTCGTCGCCGCGTTCGGCAAAATCGGCATCCCGGCGGCGGCCGGCATCATCAACTTCGTGGTGCTCACCGCCGCGCTCTCCTCGTGCAACTCGGGCATGTACTCCACCGGCCGGATGCTGCGCGACCTGGCGATGCGAGGTCAGGCGCCGCGCCGGCTGACCGGTCTGAACAGGCGTCAGACCCCGGCCGCCGCGATCACCGCCTCCGCGCTGCTGATGGGCGCGGGCGTGCTGCTCAACGCGGTGGCCCCGGGCAAGGCCTTCGAGTACATCACCGCGGTGGCCACCGTCTGCGGGGTCTGGACCTGGGCGATCATCCTGGTCTGCCAGATCCGCTACCGCACCGCCTGGCAACGCGGGGACCTCCCCGAGCCCGGCTTCAAGGCCCCGGCGGGCCTGTGGAGCAGCTGGGCGGCGCTCGGCTTCCTCGGCGTGGTGGTGGTGCTGATCGCCTTCGACGCGGACAGCCGGATCTCGCTCTACGTCTTCCCGGTCTGGGCGGTGCTGCTGGTGATCGGCTATCAGGTGCTGCGGCGGACCCGGCCGCAGGCGGTGCGCGGGGCGGCCGAGGAGTACCTGCCGGTCGAGGGTCCACGGTGATCCCGGTCCGGTGGGGCGTGGCTATCCTGGCCGCATGCTGACCATCACCCGAGAGCTGCACGACGCGATCGTCGCCCACGCCCGTGCCGACCACCCGGACGAGGCCTGCGGAGTCGTCGCGGGCCCGGCCGGCAGCGGACGCCCCGAGCGGTTCATCCCGATGCTCAACGCGGCCCGTTCGCCGACCTTCTACGAGTTCGACTCCGCGGACCTGCTGAAGCTGTACCGCGAGATGGACGACCGGGACGAGGAGCCCGTCATCGTCTACCACTCGCACACCGCGACCGAGGCCTACCCCTCGCGCACCGACGTCAGCTACGCCTCCGAGCCGGAGGCCCACTACGTGCTGGTCTCGACCGCGGAGGGGACCGGTCCGCAGGACCCCTTCCAGTTCCGTTCGTTCCGCATCGTGGACGGTGAGATCACAGAGGAAGACGTCAAGATCGTCGGGTCGCCCGCGGCCTGACCTCGCGGGGCCCGTCGCAGCACCGCGGCGGGCCACCCGATCTCAGCCCGTGACACCAAACCATCCACGCTGCGAGACGGACATGACGGAACAGGGCCGGGAATCTATACGATGAGCCCATGCGTTCCCTCGATGTGAGCACCCAGGCCCCGGGCATCCGCCTCGTGGCGCGCCTGCACATCGACCTGTGCCGGCACGCCGCGGCGATCTGTCCCGACGTCGCCGCCCTGCGCTGAGCCGCCCACCGGCGAGAGCGCGGCACGACGCTCCACAGCACCGACGCCCTTCCCGCACCGCCCCCGCCGCGCCCCTGCGGCTCACCACCACCTCCACAGGAGCGCAGCCATGGCCATCGAGGTCCGCATCCCGACCATCCTCCGCACCTACACCGACGGCGCCAAGGCCGTCGAGGGCAGCGCCGCCACGATCGGGGAGCTCTTCGCCGACCTCGACGTCCGCCACCCGGGCATCGCCGCCCGCCTGCTGGACGCCGGCGAGCTGCGTCGCTTCGTCAACGTCTACCTGAACGACGAGGACGTCCGCTTCCTGGACGGCATCTCCACCGCCCTCAGCGACGGCGACAGCGTCACCATCCTCCCCGCCGTGGCCGGCGGATCGAAGTAATGAAGTACGACAGCCCGCTCGAAGCCGTCGGCAACACCCCGCTGGTCCGGCTGCCCCGGCTGTCCGCCGCGATTCCCGGCAACGGAGACGGGCGGGTCGCGCTCTGGGCCAAGCTGGAGGACCGCAACCCGACCGGCTCGATCAAGGACCGGCCGGCCCTGCACATGATCGAGCGGGCCGAGGCGGCCGGCCGGCTCACGCCGGGCTGCACCATCCTGGAGCCCACCAGCGGCAACACCGGCATCTCACTCGCCATGGCGGCCAAGCTCAAGGGCTACCGGATGGTCTGCGTGATGCCGGAGAACACCAGCGAGGAGCGGCGCGAGCTGCTGCGGATGTGGGGCGCGGAGATCATCGCCTCGCCCGCCGCCGGCGGCTCCAACACGGCGGTGCGGATTGCCAAGGAGATCGCCGCCGAGCACCCGGACTGGGTGATGCTCTACCAGTACGGCAACCCCGACAACGCCGGCGCGCACTACGCGACCACCGGCCCGGAGATCCTGGCCGACCTGCCGGGCATCACGCACTTCGTGGCGGGCCTGGGCACCACCGGCACCCTGATGGGCGTCGGGCGCTTCCTGCGCGAGAAGGTCCCGGGCGTGCAGATCGTCGCCGCCGAGCCGCGCTACGACGACCTGGTCTACGGGCTGCGCAACCTCGACGAGGGCTTCGTCCCCGAGCTGTACGACGCCGAGGTGCTCACCACCCGGTTCAGCGTCGGCTCGGCCGACGCCGTCCGCCGGACCCGCGAACTGCTGTCCGAGGAGGGCATCTTCGCGGGCGTCTCGACCGGCGCGATCCTGCACGCCGCGATCGGCGCCGCCCGCAAGGCGGCCGCCGCGGGTGAGCGCGCGGACGTGGCCTTCGTGGTCGCCGACGGCGGCTGGAAGTACCTCTCCACCGGCATCTACACCGCCGAGACGACCGAGGCGGCCGTCGAGGCGCTGCAGGGCCAGCTCTGGGCGTAACACTCCGCGACCGTCACGGCACCGACCCCGGGCCCGCCCTCAGCGCACCGCGCGCTGGGTGCGGGCCCAGGTCTGTGCGTCCACCGGTCCCACCCGGCGGCGGAAGTCGCTGAGCGGCACCTCGCGCAGCTCGTCCGTCTCCAGCCAGCTGGCGCGGCCCTGCTGGTCGCCGACCGTGCCGGGCGGCAGGGCCAGGACGCCGGGGCGTTCCGCGTGGTGCTTGCTGGTGATCTTCACGACGGTCGCCGTGCGGCGGTCCACCCGCAGCACCAGGCAGGGCCGGTCCTTGGCGCCGGGCCCGTCCTCGAACGGGACCTCGGCCCACCAGATCTCCCGGGGCGCGGGGGAGCCGGGCGGCGCCTGGGCGGGGCGCCGGCGCCGGGGGTGCGCCGGGCGGCTGAGGGCCGCTCGTCGGGGCGCTGCCGGGAGCGGACGAACGCGACGGCGGCGATGATCGCGAGCACGGCCAGGACGGGAACCAGCACATTCATGTGCTGACCGTACCGGTGTGACAGTCGAGGATTTATCCGTTTGGTGCTTCCGCTCTGTCACGGAACGACCACGGACCCCGTCGCGGCCTCAAGTCCCGTCGTTGTGCCGGAAAAGCTGATCGCGCACCGGGACCCCGGCCGACGGACCGTCACATGAACCCTGGTCCGGCCGCTCCCGCGTGCTCCGCATGTCCGAGTTCAGCCTCGGAACCCTCGCCCGGAGGTGGCACCAGATGAGCCCACGCAGCACGGAAGAGTGGTCCTACGCCGAGATCGCCCGCCATATCGGGGTCCAACCCGATACTGTCCGCAACTACCGCCGTCACGGCCTGCTGCCCGACCCGGACTTCGTCGACGCCGACGGGCACCCCCGCTGGTACGCCGACACCGTCCGGGAATGGGCCCGTCGCCGTCCCGGACACCGCTGAGCCCACCCGCCGAGACCCCCGTCACCCCCAAGCCCGCCGCCCCGCCCCGTTCTGGTGATTCCAGCCACAGCGCGGCACGGGGACGGGGGCAAAGTGCCCCTCCGCCCTTACTCTCGACACGCGAACGCAGCACTTACCCGCCGGTGCGACCCGGCGGTAACCCGCGTGCGCGCGGACCAGGATCCGGCGGAGGGGCTCGGGATGAAACTGACTGTGGTGGGGTGCTCGGGGACCTTCCCGTCCCCCGCTTCGCCGTGCTCCAGCTATCTGGTCGAGGCCGACGGCTACCGGCTCGTGGTCGACCTCGGCAACGGCGCGCTCGGCGCGCTGCAGAGCCACGTCGGCCTCTACGACGTGGACGCCGTCCTGCTCAGCCACCTGCACGCCGACCACTGCATCGACCTCTGCGCCTACTGGGTGGCCCGCAACTACCGCCAGGGCGGCTGCCCCGACCCGCTGCCGGTCTACGGCCCGCGCGACACCCCCGGCCGGCTCGCCCGCGCCTACGACATGCCCGAGCAGCCCGGGATGACCGAGGTCTTCGACTTCCGCACGCTGAGCCCCGGCACCTTCCGGCTCGGCCCGCTGACCGTCACCGCCGTCCAGGTCAACCACCCGGTCGAGGCCTACGCCTTCCGGATCGACCACGACGGCCGCTCGCTGGTCTACTCCGGCGACACGGGGGAGTGTCCGGCCCTGGTGGAACTCGCCCGCGACACCGATCTCTTCCTCTGCGAGGCGGCCTTCACGGACGGCAAGGAGACCTTCCAGGCGATCCACCTGAACGGCCGGGAGGCGGGCGAACACGCCGCTGCCGCCGGGGCCGGGCGCCTGGTGCTGACCCACATCCCGCCGTGGACCGACCCCGACCGCAACCTGCGCGACGCCGAGGCCGCCTACTCCGGCCCGGTGGAGGTCGCCAAGGCCGGTGCGGTGTACGAGATCTGACGCGACGTCCCGCAACGCCGAGGAGGCACCGACCCCGCCGGGTCGGTGCCTCCTCGGCGTGGACGGCCGATCAGGCCTTGGTGATGTCCTCGATCTCCTCGTCGCTCTCGCGACCGGGGGTCTTGAGGTCGAACTTGGTGATCGCGAAGCGGAAGACCACGTAGTAGATCACCGCGAAGACCAGGCCGATCGGGATGATCAGCCACGGCTTGGTCGCCAGGTGCCAGCTGAGCCCGTAGTCGATCGCGCCGGCCGAGAAGTTGAAGCCGATGTGCACGCCCATCGCCCAGGTCACGGCCATCGAGACGGCGGTGAGGACGGCGTGGATCACGTAGAGCATCGGGGCGACGAAGACGAACGAGAACTCGATCGGCTCGGTGACGCCGGTGACGAACGAGGTCAGCGCCAGCGACATCATCATGCCCATGACGGCCTTGCGGCGCTCCGGCTTGGCGCAGTGCGCGATGGCCAGGGCGGCGGCCGGCAGGGCGAACATCATGATCGGGAAGAAGCCCGAGGTGAACTGTCCGGCGGTGGGGTCGCCCGCGAAGAAGCGGGTGATGTCACCGTGCACGACGGTGCCGTCGGGCTTGGTGAAGTCACCGGCCTGGAACCAGGCGTAGGAGTTGACGAACTGGTGCATGCCGACCGGCAGCAGCCCGCGGTTGACCAGGCCGAACGCGCCCGCGCCGAACGCGCCGGCACCGATCAGGGTGTTGTTCAGGTGGCCGATGGCGTCGCCGACCGGGCCCCAGGTGTAGGCGAAGACGACGCCGACCGCGGTGCCGACGAAGGCCATGATGATCGGGACGAGCCGGCGGCCGTTGAAGAAGCCGAGCCAGTCCACCAGCTTGGTGCGGTGGTACTTCTGCCAGAGCACGGCGCTCAGCAGGCCGATGACCACGCCGCCGAGCACGCCCGGGTCCTGGTACGTCGGCGCGACCCACTTGCCGGCCGCGACGTGCCCCTCGGTGATCGGGAACGCGGTCAGCACGTTCTTGTAGATCAGGAAGCCGACCAGCGCCGCCAGCGCGGTGGAGCCGTCGGCCTTCTTGGCGAAGCCGATGGCGATGCCGACCGCGAAGAGCAGCGGCAGGTTGTCGAAGACCGCGTGACCGGCGGTGCTGAACACCGCGGCGACCTTGAGCCAGCCGAGGCCGTCCTTGCCGAAGACGTCGTCCTGGCCGAGCCGCAGCAGGATGCCGGCGGCCGGCAGCACGGCGATGGGCAGCTGGAGGCTGCGCCCCATCTTCTGCAGACCCTGAAGGAAGTTCTGTCCGAACGTCTTCAGTGGGGAGGGGCCCGGCGACGCGGCGGGCGCCGATGCCTGCTTGGTCGTACTCATGGGGGTGGTTCCTAACGGCAGGGCGGGTCGGTCGGGGTGCGGCCTGGTCCGACACGCGAACTGGTCTACACCACTAGTGGTGTAGACCAGTTTTGTAGCACGGCCCGAGAGGTCGGGGAACCCCCGGCAGCCCCGCAGGTGGGAAGCGCTATGAAATCGAAACCTTGTTGAGGATTAACGATCTTCGCTACCGACCGTGATGAGCCTTGGGGGCACTGGGCTCGGGTGCGTACGCGGGGAGTTTCGGGGGTGGCCGCAAGTGGTCTACACCATTTAGCGCAGCTCGCCTGCCGACGGGTCAGGGTACTAGGTCCTGTCCCGGAGTGCCGAAAGCCCCCGGAGTGGTGGTCCGGGGGCTTTCGGGGGCGGGTGTGTGCGGGGCGTCAGGCCTTGGTGACGTCCTCGACCTCGTCCTCGGGCTCGCGCCCGGGGGTGGTCAGGTTGAACTTCGTGATCATGACGCGGAAGAGCGTGTAGTAGACCACCGCGAAGCAGAGGCCGATCGGGATGATCAGCCAGGGCTTGGTGGCCAGCGTCCAGTTGATCAGGTAGTCGATCAGCCCGGCCGAGAAGCTGAACCCGTCGTGCACCCCGAGCCCCCAGGTGACGCCCATCGACAGCCCGGTCAGCAGCGCGTGCGCCACGTACAGCAGCGGCGCGACGTAGAGGAAGGAGTACTCGATCGGCTCGGTGACGCCGGTCACGAAGGAGGTCAGGGCGACCGAGATCATCAGGCCCGTCACCTCCTTGCGGCGGTGTGGCTTGGCGCTGTGCGCGATGGCCAGGGCGGCGGCCGGCAGCGCGAACATCATGATCGGGAAGAAGCCGGAGGTGAACTGTCCGGCCGTCGGGTCGCCCGCGAGGAAGCGGTTGATGTCACCGTTGAAGGTCTGTCCGGAGGCGTTGGTGTAGGTGCCGTACTGGAACCACATGAAGGTGTTCAGGAACTGGTGCAGGCCGACCACCAGCAGCCCCCGGTTGGCCACGCCGAAGAGGCCGGAGCCGAGCGAGCCGCGCTCGCTGAGGAAGTTGCTGAAGTGGGTCAGGCTGGTGCCGACCGGCGGCCAGACCCAGAGGCAGATCACCGCGAAGACCATGCCGACGAACGCCATGATCATCGGGACCAGGCGCCGGCCGTTGAAGAAGCCGAGCCAGTCGACCAGCTTGGTCCGGTGGAAGCGCAGCCAGAACCAGGACGTCAGCAGGCCCATCACGATGCCGCCGAACACCCCGGGGTTCTGGTAGGTCGGCGGTGTGGTGAGCGGCTTCACCGGGAACTGGTGGAGGATGTTGTAGTAGACGAGGAAGCCGGCCACCGCCGCCAGCGCGGTCGAACCGTCCGCCTTCTTGGCCATGCCGATGGCGACGCCCACACAGAACAGCAGGGGGAGGCCGAGTGAGGAGTCCAGCAGCGCGCCGCCCGCCCCGGCCAGCACCTTGGCCACGTCCGGCAGATCGGCGACCCGGCCCTGGGGCCCGAAGATGTCCGGCTGGCCCAGGCGGTTGAGAATGCCCGCCGCGGGGAGCACCGCGACGGGCAGTTGGAGGCTGCGGCCCATCTTCTGCAGACCGTTGTAGAAGCTCTGCCACCAGAGTCGCTCGGGTGGCACCGCGGTGTTCGCCGCACTCATCATGCTCCTCCGCTGCCGGCCGTCGAACGGCTCGCCCCGCGGTCCGGGCGGAGCGGGGGCGGGAACACTGCGGGCCGCCCCCGCGTTTTGGGAGTAGCCCGAAATTGGTGTAGACCAGTTGTGGTGCAGTCGTCCGCGCGCCGGGCCCGGGTCCCCACTCGTCCTCATCCTGAGAGGAAGATCCAGAACCCGCGCGCGGAACTGGTCCGAACGTGGACTAACGTGGCGGAACGGAACGAACCGGGTGATGCTGGTCGCGCCGGATCACGACCCGGGCGGCTGAGTCCGTGTCACACCGGCGGCACCGCACGGCACAGAGGCAGGACGGTCCCCGGCAAGGCTGCCGGTACGCCGAGACAGAGGGAGAAAGACATGGCCACCAAGGCTGAGAAGATCGTCGCCGGTCTCGGCGGTATCGAGAACATCGAAGAGGTCGAGGGCTGCATCACCCGCCTGCGCACCGAGGTGAAGGACGCCTCCCTCATCAACGAGGCCGCCCTCAAGGCCGCCGGTGCGCACGGCGTCGTCAAGATGGGCACCGCGATCCAGGTCGTCATCGGCACCGACGCCGACCCGATCGCCGCCGAGATCGAGGACATGATGTGACCCTGGTGTGACGCTCGCCATGCGCTGAGCCACACCCCGACGGCCCGTCACCGCATCGCGGCGGCGGGCCGTCGGTCTGCGCGGAACGACTAGGCTCAGACGCTATGTCACGTATCGACGGCCGCACCGCCGACCAGCTCCGCCCGATCACCATCGAGCGCGCCTGGAGCAAGCACGCCGAGGGCTCCGTCCTCGTTTCCTACGGGGACACCAAAGTCCTCTGCACCGCCAGCGTCACCGAGGGCGTCCCGCGCTGGCGCAAGGGCAGCGGGGAGGGCTGGGTCACCGCCGAGTACGCCATGCTGCCCCGCGCCACCAACACCCGTGGCGACCGTGAGTCCGTCCGCGGCAAGATCGGCGGGCGCACCCACGAGATCAGCCGCCTGATCGGCCGCTCGCTGCGGGCGGTCATCGACCACCGCGCCCTGGCAGAGAACACCATCGTGCTCGACTGCGACGTCCTGCAGGCGGACGGCGGCACCCGCACCGCCGCGATCACCGGCGCGTACGTCGCCCTGGTGGACGCCGTCTCCTGGGCCCGCGAGAAGAAGCTGCTGCGCGCCAAGGGCCAGCCGATCACCGGCGGCGTCAGCGCGGTCAGCGTCGGGATCATCGACGGCGTGCCGATGCTGGACCTCCGCTACGAGGAGGACGTCCGGGCCGAGACCGACATGAACATCGTCTGCACCTCGGACGGCCGCTTCGTCGAGGTCCAGGGCACCGCCGAGGGCGCGCCGTTCGACCGGGACCTGCTCAATCAGCTGCTCGACCTGGGCACCCTCGGCTGCGCCGAGCTCGACGAGATCCAGCGCAAGGTCCTGGAGGGCTGATCTGCCGCAACCAGGGCTGATCCGCTGTACAGGCCACCCGCCGAACCCGTACGGTTCCCCGCAGAAGCTCACGCGGGGAACCGCGGGCCGGTCCCCGGCCGTCGTTCTCCGGGAAGGCTCACCGTGCCACCGCCCGTACCGGAGGACCCGATGCCGCACAGCATCACCCGCCCCGCCACCCTCGCCGTGGCCGCGCTGCTCCTCGTCCTCCCGCTCAGCATCGTCAGTTGTTCCGCCGCCCAGAAGGCGATGGACTGCGGCAACACCGCGGTCCGGGTCGGCGGCGACCTGAACCAGCTGAACGACGCCTACAACAACTCCGGGAACAACCCGACGGCCGCCGGCAAGGCGCTGGCGAACCTGAAGAGCGACCTCGACAAGCTCGGCAAGAACGCGGGCAACACGGACGTCTCCAAGGCGGTCACCGACCTGCAGACCCAGGCCGACAAGACCCAGCAGGCGATAAACGCCAAGCAGGTGCCCGACCTCGGGCCGCTCGGCGACGCGGTGGGGAACCTGACGAAGGTCTGCGCGAGCTGACGGTCGATACGCTGGGGGTCATGACCTCTCCCCGACGCCTCGTCCTCGCCACCCGCAACCAGCACAAGGTCGCCGAGCTGCGTGCCATCCTCGCCACCGTCGGCCTCGACGTCGAACTCGTCGGCGCCGACGCCTACCCCGAGATCCCGGACGTGGCCGAGACCGGCGTGACCTTCGCGGAGAACGCCCTGCTCAAGGCTCACGCGCTGGCCCAGGCGACCGGACTGCCCGCCGTCGCGGACGACTCCGGCCTCTGCGTGGACGTGCTCGGCGGCGCCCCCGGCATCTTCTCCGCCCGCTGGGCCGGCAAGCACGGCGACGACCAGGCCAACCTGGACCTGCTGCTCGCCCAACTCTCCGACATCGCCCCCCCGCACCGCGCCGCCCACTTCGCCTGCGCCGCCGCCTTCGCCCTGCCGGACGGCACCGAACGCGTCGTGGAGGGCCGCCTGTCGGGCGACCTGCGCACCGCCCCCGCCGGCGCCGGCGGCTTCGGCTACGACCCCATCCTCCAGCCGCAGGGCGAGAGCCGGACCTGCGCCGAGCTGACGGCGGACGAGAAGAACGCCATCAGCCACCGCGGCCAGGCCTTCCGGGCGCTGGCACCGGTGGTGCGTGAGCTCCTGGGGTGAGGGGACATAACGAAGGCCCGTCAGTCGTTTGACTGCGGGCCTTCGTTATCAAGGCATATCTTGTGCGGCCGGAGGGATTCGAACCCTCACGGGATATCATCCCACCAGATCCTAAGTCTGGCGCGTCTGCCTGCTCCGCCACGGCCGCCTACTGCGGGCTATCGTACTTCTTCTTCCTGGGGTCCGTCGCCGGGGATTCTTCACGGACTCATACGGACTGCCCCGACCGTCGAGACGATGAGCGATGGTTGCGCCCACAGTAGGTATCGGTGACGGCATGACAGTTCGGGCACAGCAGCCGCAGGTTGTCCGCGTGATTGTCCGACCAGTCGCCGTTGATGTGGTCGACCTCAAGCGTCAGCGCCCGCCCGCGCCAGATCGGACTTATCCCGCAGTCGGCGCAGACGTCGTCCCTGCCGAGTTCGAGGAGGGCGCGGCGCAGTCGGGAGCCCGGGATGCGGTTGGCTCCTGGGGCCCGTCGAACGAGCACCTCGCCGGCGCTCAGTCGCGACGGGAAGCTCTTCCCCCTGCTGTGGGCCTGGCCGGTGAAGTGTGAGGTGTCTATCCCGAAGTGCTTGATGCGGCGGCCGATGTGTGCCTGGGTGCCTCCGGCCTGGCGCAGTTGAAGGTGTCGAACTACGCCCGCCACGCTGGACGACGCAGCGACGGCGTCCTCCAGTAGTTCGCGCGTATAGATACTCCCTGTTGCCCGGAAGTGGGACGTATCGATCGCGAAGGCATTGAGTCTCTGACGAAGGTACTTGCGCCGCCATCGATCGGGATCGGCGCCGAGAGCCTGCAGCAGCTCGTCGAGTGACGTTGCCTCGGCAGCGAGGCTGGTGAGCAGTTCGCGGGAGTATCTGACCCGGCTCGGCATGGTGACCCCTCTTCGCCCGTGATGACCGATTGTCAATCATGGGTAGCAGATAGTGAGGTCCGGGGTATTCCCGGCATCCTCGCCCCGGGGGCGAGTCGCCGGCGGCGCTTTTCGCTCCCTGCTCGCTGGCAACGGTTCCGTTTCGACCTGTGCGGATGTGTGCGAAAGCTCTTGACGTGGGGCGGCGAAAAGGGGTGTCATATCCCACATCGCGTTGGAACCTGTTTGGTTCTGATTGATTGTGAGCCGAAGGAGTCTCCCCCACATGATCACCGCGCGCACTCGCCGCCGCACCGCCGCAGCTGTCGGCCTGCTTGTCACACTCGGTCTGACCGCCTGCTCGACCGGGCAGCAGTCGACCGCCTCGTCCGGCGGCGACGCCGCCACGGTGTCCGGGAAGATCTCCATCACCTACCTGCAGAAGCAGGGGGACCAGGAGTACTTCGTCGGCGAGGCCGCCGGCGCCAAGGCCAAGGCCGCCCAGCTGGGGGTGGACCTCAAGGTGGTCAACCTCGGCAACGACGCGAACCAGACGATCAGCGACGAGCAGTCGGCCATCGCCCAGAAGAGTAACGGTCTGATCATCGTCGTCCCGGACCCGGCTGTCGGTCCGCAGGTGGTGCAGACCGCCAAGGACGCCAAGGTCCAGCTGCTCACCTCGGACGACCAGATCTGCACCACCGGCCCGAAGCCGGCCTCCTGCGGCGCCTCGGACCTGGTGCCCCGGATCGGCTTCAGTGGCGAGCAGATGGGCACCGAGGTCGGCAAGCGGGCCGCCGACGAGTTCAAGAAGGCGGGCTGGAACGCCGCCGACACCCGGATCATCTCGGCCTGGCAGCAGGATGTGACGGTCTGCGGTGACCGCGTGAAGGCCGCCAAGACGGCGTTCACCGCCGGCTCCGGCGCCACCGTGCAGAACATCGACGTCGCGACCGACAACACCCCGACCGGCGCGCAGGACAAGATCGCCGCGACCATCACCGCCAACGCGGGCGTCAAGCACTGGGTGATCTGGGGCTGCAACGACGAGAACGTCCAGGGTGGCGTCACCGCGATGGAGAACGCGGGCGTCACGGCCGACAACGTGATCGGCGTCGGCCTCGGCGCCTACCTGGCCTGCAAGGACTGGGGCAGCGGCAAGCCGTCCGGGATGAAGGCCGCGCTCTTCATCAACGGCAGTGACGTCGGCGCCCTGGCCGTCCAGACCATGTACGACAAGCTCAAGAACGGTAAGGCGTTCCCGCAGGAGGCCTTCGCGCCGACCACGATGGTCGACCCGACCAACTGGCAGGCCTCCGGCCTCAAGTGCAGCTGAGGAACAGGTTGTGACGACCACACTGACGAACCCGGGCGCGGCGGTCCGGGGGCTCGGCAAGAGCTTCGGTGCCGTCCGAGCGTTGAACGGGGTGACCCTGGAGTTCCCGCCAGGGCAGGTGACGGCGCTGATGGGGGAGAACGGGGCGGGCAAGTCCACCCTGTTGAAGATCCTCACCGGTGACCATCAGCCGACCGAGGGACACGTCCTGCTGGACGGGGTCGAGGTGGCCCTGCACTCGCCGGCCCAGGCGCGGGCCGCCGGGATCAGGATCATCCCGCAGGAGCCGGAGATCATCCCGCACGTCTCGGTCGCCGAGAACGTCTACGCCGGTGCGCTGCCCCGTCGTTCGGGGCGCCGGCTGGACCGTGCCGAGCTGCGTCGGCGGATCGAGGCGGATCTGGAGCGGCTCGGGTTCGCCCGGGTGCTCGACCCGGATCTGCTGGGCTCCGAGCTCACCCCGGCGCAGCGTCAACTGGTCGAAATCCTCCGCGCGTTGACCGGTGAGGCGAAGGTCATCGCGTTCGACGAGCCGACCTCCTCGCTCTCCGAGCAGGAGGTGGACGCGCTCTTCGCGCTGATCCGGCGGCTGCGCGATCAGGGTGTGGCGGTCGTCTACGTCTCGCACCGGATGAAGGAGATCTTCCAACTCGCCGACCGGATCGCGGTGTTGCGCGACGGCGCGGTGGCCGGGGTGCTGGACGCGGCGCAGGCCGGCGAGGCCGACCTGGTGCGGTTGATGGTGGGCCGGGATCTGTCCACCATGTTCGTGCGGCAGATGGTGGCCACCGACCGGGTGGTGCTGGACGTCCAGGACATCTCCACCGACGACGTCACCGGGATCAGCCTGCAGGTCAGGGCCGGTGAGGTGGTCGGCCTGGCCGGGCTGATCGGGGCCGGTCGCTCCGAGCTGGCGCTCGCGCTGGCCGGCGACCGTCCGATCCGCAGCGGGAAAGTCCTGCTGGAGGGGCAGGAGTTGAGGTCCGGTCGGCCCGGAGAGGTGATCCGGGCCGGGCTCGGCCTGGCGCCCGAGGAGCGCAAGGCCCAGGCGCTCTTCCTGCACCGCTCGATCCGGGACAACACCTCGTTGGTGGTGTTGGAGCGGCTGCGCCGCTGGCGGTTCGTCCGCCGGTCCGCCGAGCGGGAGTTGGCGCAGGAGTACTCCGACCGGCTGCGCGTGCGCACTCCCTCGATCGAGCACGAGGTGCGCAAGCTCTCCGGCGGGAACCAGCAGAAGGTGGTGCTGGCACGGTGGTTGGCACGCAAGCCCAAGGTGCTGATCCTGGACGAACCGACCCGTGGCATCGACGTGGGTGCCAAGGCGGAGATCTACCAGATCATCGCGGACCTGGCGAAGGAGGGGATCGCGCTGCTGGTGATCTCCTCCGAGCTGCCCGAGGTACTCGGGCTGGCCGACCGGGTCGTGGTGATGCAGAACGGCCGGATCACCGGCGAGTTGGACCGGGAGCAGGCCACCGAGGAGCGGATCCTCTCCCTCGCCATGGCCGACGACCTGGTGTCGAGTGACGAAGGAAGGACCGCATGAGCACCACGACCCTGTCCGAGAGCACGCCGGAGGTGAAGAGCCGCGGCAAGCTGTCCGAGCTCCTCGCCTCGGTCGGCGGGCAGAATCTCAGCCTGATCGGCGGGCTGGTGGTGGTTCTGGCGCTCTTCGGCTCGCTGAACGACAACTACCTGAGCTGGAACAACATCCAGGTGATCGCCGAGGCGGCGACCATCAGCGGCCTGCTGGCCGTCGTGCAGACCGTCGTGATCATCTGCGGCGGGCTGGACATCTCGGTCGGCTCGCAGGCCGGTCTGGCCTCGGTGGTCAGCGCGATGGCCTTCACCTCGGCGGGCTCCAACGCGCTGGTCGGCATGGCTGCGGCGATCGGTGTCGGCGTGGTGATCGGCCTGCTGAACGGCGTGATCATCGTCTACGGCCGGGTCAACGCCACCATCGCCACGCTGGCCGGCCTGGCCGCGTACAAGGGTGTCGCCCAGCTGATCTCCAACGGCGCCGCCCAGGGCTACGTGCTGAACAACAGCATCTTCATCTTCCTCAGCCGCGGCAAGATCGCCGCGCTGCCGGTGATGGTGTGGCTGCTGATCGTGGTGGCGCTGGCCGTGCACGTGCTGCTGAAGTACACCGACATCGGTCGCAACATCTACGCGATCGGCGGCAACGACACGGCGGCCCGACTGGCCGGCATCAACATCAACAAGTACCTGATCGCGGTCTACGGCCTGCTCGGCGTGGTCGCGGCGGTGGCCGGCATCCTGCTGACCGCGCGGACCGGGTCGGGGCAGCCGACCTCGGGCAGTGAGGGACTGGAACTCCAGTCGATCACCGCGGCCGCGCTGGGCGGCTGCGCGCTCAAGGGCGGCAAGGGCGGTATCGGCGGCACGCTGCTCGCGGTGGCGCTGCTCGGCGCGCTGGAGAACGGGCTGACCGTGCAGGGCATCAACTCGTTCTGGCAGAACGTGGCCCAGGGTTCGCTGCTCGTGGTCGCCGTGGTGATCCAGCAGCGGCGCAGCGGCGAGCGGGCGGTGGGCCTGCCCGGCTGACGCTGCGGGTGGAACGCGACGGCCCCGGCCCCTGTGGGGGAGCCGGGGCCGTCGCCGTGCCGTGCCGTCAGGAGGCGTCGACCTTGAGGTCGCGCAGCAGCTTGGCGACGTGGCCGGTGGCCTTGACGTTGTAGAGCGCGCGCTCGACCTTGCCGCTCTCGTCCACCACCACGGTGGAGCGGATCACGCCGACCACGGTCTTGCCGTAGAGGCTCTTCTCGCCGTAGGCGCCGTACGCCTCCAGGACGGACTTGTCCTGGTCGGCGAGCAGGGTGACCTTGAGGTCCTCGGCCTCGCGGAACTTGCCGAGCTTCTCGGGCTTGTCCGGGGAGATGCCGATGACGTCGTAGCCGGCGCCCGCGAAGACCTCCAGGTTGTCGGTGAAGTCGCAGGCCTGGGTGGTGCAGCCGGGGGTCAGTGCGGCGGGGTAGAAGTAGACGATCACCTTGCGGCCGAGGTGGTCGGCGAGGGACACCTGCGTGCCGTCGGCGTCGGGCAGGGTGAAGGCGGGGGCGGTGTCCCCGGCCTGGAGGCGCTCACTCACGGTGGATCTCTCCTCGTGCTGGACTGGCGGTCGTGCCGTCGCAAACCTACCTCTGATGGTGGGTGGGACTGCGCGTGGCGGCCGGGGAGCTGACAAACTGGGCCGGAGCAGACTGCGACGCGAGCTGAGTGAGGTGGCCCTGGTGGGCGAGGGGAAGACGAAGGACAAGGCGGTGCGGACCACCGCCGAGATCGAGGCGGACATCGCCCGGACTCGGACGCAGCTGGCGGTGACCCTGGACGAGCTCGCGGTGCGCGTGCACCCGACCACGGTGGCCGCGCAGGTGCGGGCCAAGGCGCTGGCCGCGGTCGAGCAGCGGATCGGCCGCGTGTACGTCGGTGCCAGCCGCGGCGTGGAGCAGCTGAAGGCCCAGTTCGTGGACGAGAAGGGTCAGCCCCGCAAGGAGCGGATCGTGCCCGCCGCGCTGGTCGGCACGGGTGTGCTGCTGCTGGTGGCCTCGGCACGCAAGCGCCGGCGCGACTGACCGCGACCGACCGCGAGGGTGCGGGCGGGGCCGGGAGCGCGTGGCGCACCCGGCCCTGTCGCCACGCGGGCGGGCCGGGCCAGGTACGGTCAGGGGCGTGAGCGCGAACGACGAGCAGAACCAGCAGCGGGACCGGCTCAGCCATGACCGGATGGGTGAGAAGCTCCCCATCCGGATGCTGCACGACCGCGTCCTGGTCCGGACCGAGGGCAGCGAGGGTGAGCGGCGCTCGACCGGCGGCATTCTCATCCCCGCGACCGCCGAGCTCAGCAAGAGGTGTGTCTGGGCCGAGGCCGCAGCGGTGGGCCAGAGCGTGCGCTCGGTGGAGCCCGGGGACCGGGTGCTCTACGACCCGGAGGACAAGCTGGAGGTCGAGGTGCGCGGCGCGACCTACGTGCTGCTGCGCGAGCGCGACCTGCACGCGGTGGCGGCCGAGCGGCTGAAGGAGTCGGACGGGTCGACCGGGCTCTACCTCTGACCGAGGGGGCGTCAGGGGGCGGTGCGGGTGGGGAAGTCGGCCAGGCCGACTTCCGGTGACGGGGTGTGGGCAGGTCGCCACACATTCGGCGTAGGAGCGGTGGCCGGCGGGCCGGGTCTGCTCCAACGTGTGGATCAGGCGCTCTGCCTCTTCCCCACCGAACAGGAGAACCACCCTCATGCGTGCCATATGGACGGCTGCCGCCCTCACCGCAGCTCTGAGCCTCACGTCGGTCACCGTGGCGACCGCCGCCGTCCCCAGTTCCGGCGCGGAGTCCCCGCGGGTCGGCTCGGCCTCGACCGTGCCGTGGGACCTCGGTCTCCTCCCGGTGCGGGTGCCCACCGCCGGGGTGCCGTCGGTGACCCTGCCGACCGTGCCGGGTGCCCCGTCGCTGCCGTCGCTGCCGACCGTGCCGTCGCTTCCGTCGCTGCCGAGTACCCCGAGTCTGCCGAGCGTCGACACCAGCGGGATCCTCGGACTGGTGACCAGCCTGCTGAACACCATCAAGGGCCTGCTCGCCGGCCTGGGGCTGCCGATCTCGCTGCCCTCGCTGCCGGCCCTGCCGTCGACGCCGTCGACGCCGACGACGGGGAGCGGCACCAGCTCGGTCTCCCCGAGCGAGCTGGCGCAGATCCAGCAGAGCGTCAAGGCACTGGGCGAGGCCGCCGCGGCGGCGCAGGCCCAGGCGCACCGCTAGAGCCTGTAGACGGCAGCCCCTGAGGCGGTCGTCCCCGGAAGGGGGCGGCCGCCTCAGGGGCTGCCGCGTAGCTGGAGGTCGAAGGCCTGCGGGGTGCTGCCGGCCAGCGCGGCGGCCGTGTAGTCCGTCCAGATCGCGGTGGGCAGCCCACCGCCGTCGACCCGGGTGAGCCCACCGGTCCCGGTCAGCGGGAGCTTGCCGTGGCTGGTCGGGTCCTCGCGGAACAGGCCGACCGCGGTGGCGAGTTCGGGGGTGTAGCCGGCGAACCAGGCGGACAGGTTCTGGTCGGTGCTGCCGGTCTTGCCGGCCGCCGGACGGCCGAGGGCGAGGGCCGCGGCGCCGGTGGCGCCCGGGCCGATCACGTCCCGCAGGACGTCGGTGACGGCGTCCGCGGTGCTCCGGGCGACGGCGGTGGCGGCCGGGTGTTGCGGCAGCCCCGGGAGGTCGTCGTTGTTGCCGGGCCGGTCGATCCGCTGCACGGGCCACGGCGTGATCGCCTGGCCGTGGTGGGCGAACGCGGCGTACACGCCGGCCAGGTCGAGGGCGCTCGGGGTCGCGGTGCCCAGCGTCATCGAGGTGTCGCCGGGCGACATGCCCTGGACGGTGGCCGGGACGCCCAGCGCGACGGCGGTCCGCCGCACGCCGGTCAGGCCGGCGTCCACGCCCTCCTGGGCGTAGACCGAGTTGACCGACTGGGTCATCGCGTACCGCAGGGTCACCGGACCGTAGTCGACGCCGTCCTCGTTCGGCGGGGCGTACGGGGTGGGGCCGCCGACCACCGGGCGGCCGCTGGTGCCGTCGTAGAGCGTCGCGGGGGTGATCAGTCGGCCGTCCTGGGTGCGGTGGGCACCCTCCAGGCCGGCCGCGAGGTCGATCGGCTTGAAGGTGGAGCCGATCTGGTTGTCCTGGCGGACCGCGTCGTCGTAGGGCTGGGTGGCGTAGTCCGGGCCGCCGTAGAGCGCGACGATCCTGCCGGTGGCGGTCTCCACCGAGGCGCCGGCCACCCGGACGTCGGTGTCGCTGTCCGGCCGGGCGGCCGGATCCAGTGCGGCGGTCAGCTCCTGGTGGACGGCGGCGGCCAGGGCGCCCTGTCTGGCCTGGTCGAAGGTGGTGGTGATCCGCCAGCCGCCGGCCTTGAGGGTGGCCGCGTCGATGGTGCCGGTGCCGGTCAGATAGTCGTCGGCGATGCCCACCAGGTAGCCGGCCTGGCCGCTCAGTCCGGCGGCGGGCTGCGGGTCGAGCGGTTCGGGGAAGGTCAGCGCGCCGCGGGCGGCGGGGTCCAGCCAGTGCTGGGTGACCATGCCGTCCAGCACGTAGTTCCAGCGGGCGACGGCCCGGTCGCGGTCGGCGGGGGTGGTGTTGCGGACGTCGTAGGCGCTGGGGGCCTGCAGCAGGGCGGCCAGGTAAGCGCTCTGAGGGAGTGTCAGCTGATCGGAGTCGACGCCGTAGTAGGCGCGGGCCGCGGTCTGGATGCCGTAGGCGTTGCGCCCGAAGTAGCTGGAGTTGAGGTAGCCGGCCAGGATGGCGTCCTTGCTCTCGGTGCGGTCCACCTTGAGCGCGATGAAGAACTCCTGGGTCTTGCGGGTGAGGGTCTGGTCCTGCGTCAGGTAGTAGTTCTTGACGTACTGCTGGGTGATCGTCGAGCCGCCCTGGGTGCCCTTGCCGGTCAGCGTGTTCCAGGCAGCCCGTGCCATGCCCAGCGGGTCGACGCCCCGGTTGCGGTAGAAGGTGCGGTCCTCGGCGGCGACCACGGCGTGTTGGGTGTCGGTGCTGATCGCGGAGATCGGGACGTCCTCGCGGTTCACCGAGCCGGTGCGGGCCAGTTCGGTGCTGCCGTCGGACCAGTAGTAGATGTTGCTCTGGGCGACCGCGCGGGCGTTCGCGTCGGGCACCGGGACGACCAGGCAGAGCGTCGCGAACGCGGCGATGCCGAGCAGCAGCAGTCCGGCCAGGGTGCCGGCCAGTACCCGCCAGGTCGGGATCAGCCGGCGTCGGCGGGAGAGCGCGCCGCGTGCGGTGCGGCGGGCGCGGCGCCTGGACCGGCGCAGATCGCGGCGGCGCGCGCCCGGGCCGCCGCCCTCCGCCCGGTCCTCGGCGCTGAGCTGGTCGTGGTCCATGGCTGGATTATGGGTGATTCGGGGCGAAATCTGGTGAATCTTGATCACGATCCGTGGCAGAGCGTGCGCGAATAAATACCCTGCGGAACCGCGCGCTCCGGCGATACGGTGGGCTCGGACAACCTCATATCCGTAGCTCCGCCCGACGCCCGGACACCCCCGGGGCCTGCCGGTCGGGGCATTTCCGTGTTGCTCCCGAACATGGAAAAGTCGATAAGGAGACAGTTGATGGGATCGTCGGCCAGGCTCTATCTGGCCATCGCACGCGGCTCGTTCCGCCGCTACTCGACCTACCGGGCGGCGACGCTGGCCGGGGTCTTCACCAACACGGTGTTCGGCTTCATCCTCGCCTACACCTTCCTCGCGCTCTGGCGGGCCCGGCCCGGCCTGGGCGGGTACGACACCAGCCAGGCCGTCACCTACATCTGGGTCAGCCAGTCGCTGCTGATCACCGTCGCGGTCTGGGGCGGCGGATTCCAGGACGACGTCCAGGAGCGGTTCCGGACCGGCGACATCGCCGTCGACCTCTACCGCCCGGTCGACTTCCTCGGCTGGTGGCTGGCGGCCGACCTCGGCAGGGCCGGCTTCCAGCTGCTCGCCCGGGGCTTGGCCCCGATCACCGCGGGCGCGATCGCCTTCCACGCCAGGATGCCGCACTCGCCGCTGACCTGGCCGGTCTTCCTGCTGTCGGTGCTGCTCGCGGTGCTGGTCAGTTTCGGGCTGCGCTACCTGGTCTCGCTCAGCGGCTTCTGGTTGCACGACTCCGACGGGGTGCGCGCGGTGATGCTGGTGGTGGCGATGTTCTTCTCCGGGATGCTGCTGCCGCTCGGCCTCTTCCCGGACGGGCTGCGCCAGGCCGCGCAGGTGCTGCCCTGGGCAGCACTGATCCAGGTGCCGACGGACATCTTCCTCGAACGCAGCACCGGTTCGGCCCTGCTGGCCGGCCTGGGCTTCCAACTCGCCTGGGCCGTCGTGCTGCTGGCCCTCGGCCGGGCGGCGCAGCTGCTGGCAACCCGCAAGGTGGTGGTCCAGGGTGGCTGAGTACCTGGTGGAGAACGGGAGTTCGGTGCGGCCGGAGCGCCCGTTGGAGCCGGAGAGCCTGCTGGAGCCGGAGAGCCTGCTGGAGCCGCAGGGCCGGCTGGAGCGGCTGCGCTGGGCGCTGCGCTCCTGGCAGTTGAGTGCCGCGATGTGGACGCGGGCCGCGATGGCCTACCGCACCTCCTTCGTGCTGATGCTCGGCGCCAACATCATGATCACCTCACTCGACTTCGTCGTGGTGATCCTGATGTTCCAGCACACCGACCGGCTCGGCGGCTGGACGCTGCCCGAACTCGGGCTGCTGTACGGGACGTCGGCCTTCGCGCTCGGCATGGCCGACCTGCTGGTGGGCAGCGTGGACGCGCTCGGTGAGCGGATCCGGGCCGGCACCCTGGACGTGATGCTGATCCGCCCGGCCCCGGCGCTCTCGCAGGTCTGCGCCGAGCGTTTCACGCTGCGCCGGCTCGGGCGCCCGGCCCAGGCGACCGTCGTCCTGCTCTGGTCGGTGAGCGCGCTGCGGGTCGACTGGAGCTGGGACAAGGTGCTCCTGCTGGCGGCGCTGCTGGTCAGCGGCACGGTGATCTTCGGCGCGCTCTTCGTCGGCGGCGCCACCCTGCAGTTCTGGTGGGGCGAGGCCAAGGAACTGCAGAACTCCTTCACCTACGGCGGCGCGACGCTGCTGCACTACCCGCCGACCGTCTTCGCCAAGGAGCTGGTCGCCGGGGTCACCTTCGGCGTGCCGCTGGCCTTCGTCAACTGGCTGCCGCTGCTGCACATCCTGGGCAAGCCGGACCCGCTCGGCCTGCCCGCGGCCTTCCAGTTCGCCTCGCCGCTCGCGGCGGCCCTCAGCGTCCTGGTGGCGGCCCTCGCCTGGCGGGCCGGGCTGCGGGCCTACCGCGGCGCCGGTAACTGACCGGACCACCCGACCTCACGAACAGGAGCAACGACATGGCATTGATCGAACTCGAAGACGTGGCACGGACGTTCACCATCCGCGCGAAGGTCGGGCGGCTGCGCCGTGAGCGCCGCGAGGTGCGTGCGGTGGACGGGTTGAGCTTCACCGTGGAGGCCGGCGAGTGCGTCGGCTACATCGGGCCGAACGGCGCGGGCAAGTCCACCACCATCAAGATGCTCACCGGCATCCTGGTCCCCAGCGCCGGACGGTTGCGGGTGGCCGGCGTCGACCCGGCCCGAGAACGCACCCGGCTGGCCCGCCGGATCGGGGTGGTCTTCGGCCAGCGGACCACACTCTGGTGGGACCTGCCGCTGCGCGACTCCTACGACCTGGCCCGCCGGATCTACCGGATCCCGGACGCCCGCTACCGGGCCAACCTCGACCGGTGCGTCGAACTGCTGGAGCTGGGGCCGCTGCTGGACACCCCGGTGCGCCAACTGTCGCTCGGCCAGCGGATGCGCGGCGACCTGGCGGCTGCTCTGCTGCACGACCCGCAGGTGCTGTACCTGGACGAGCCGACCATCGGCCTGGACGTGGTCAGCAAGGTGCGGGTGCGGGAGTTCCTGCGCGAGATCAACACCGTCGCCGGCACCACCGTGCTGCTCACCACCCACGACCTCACCGACATCGAGCAGTTGTGCGGCCGGGTGATGGTGATCGACCACGGACGGATGGTCTACGACGGCGGCCTGGACGGCCTGCACGCGACCGGGCGCAGCGAACGGACCCTGGTCGTCGACCTGGCCGGCCCGTCGGCCCCGATCGAGGTCCCGGGCGCCCGCGTGGTCAAGGTGGACGGCGCCCGCCAGTGGCTGGCCTTCCCGGCCGAGGACAGCGCCGCGCCCATCGTCGCCGCGGTGGCGGCCGGTTACCCCCTGCTCGACCTCTCGGTCCGCGAGCCCGCCATCGAGGACGTGATCGCCCGGATGTACGCCAAGGTCCCGATCGGCTGAGACGGGGACGCCGCACGGTCGTACGGCCGGGCGCCCGGGTGTTCGGCTCGCCCCACTCGAAAGGGTGGGGCGAGTAACCCGGGTGGGCCTGGTGGCGTTGACACGACCGGAAGCGTGGACCGGCACTAGGGAGCTCGGAGATGGCAGGGCCTGAGACGGTCCCGGTGGCCCGGCCGGTGATCGGGGAGGCGGAGATCGCCGCCGCCGTCCGGGTGTTGCGCACCGGGGTGGTGGTCCAGGGGCCCGAAGTGGCGGCCTTCGAGCGGGAGTTCTCCGAGCTGGTGGACGGACGGGCCTGCGTGGCCGTCAACTCCGGTACGTCGGCGCTGTACCTGAGCCTGTTGGCGCTGGGGATCGGCCCCGGGGACGAGGTGGTGGTGCCGTCCTTCTCGTTCGCGGCGACCGCCAACGCCGTGCGACTGGTGGGCGCCGAGCCGGTGTTCGCGGACATCGAGGCGGACAGCTTCTGTCTGGACCCGGACGCCGCCGCGGCGGCCGTCGGGCCGCGTACCGCGGCGCTGTTGCCGGTCCACCTGTACGGGCACCCCGCCGCGATGGACCGGCTGCTCCCGCTGGCCGCGCGGCACGGGCTGGCGGTGGTCGAGGACGCCTGCCAGGCGCACGCCGCCACCCTGCACGGCCGTCCGGTCGGCGCGCTCGGCACGGCCGGCTGCTTCAGCTTCTACCCGACCAAGAACATGCACGCCCTGGAGGGCGGCATGGTGGTCGTCGAGGACGCCCGACTGGCCGCGCGGCTGCGGATGTTGCGTAATCAGGGGATGGCTGAGCGCTACCGCCACGAGCTGGTCGGCGCGAACCTGCGGATGACCGACGTGTCGGCGGCCGTCGGGCGGGTCCAGCTGGCGGCGCTCTCCGGGTGGACCGAGCGGCGCCGGGAGCACGCCAAGGCGTTGGACGCCCGGCTGCGCGGGGTGCCGACCCCGCCGGTGGCGGCCGGGGCGGGACACGTCTACCACCAGTACACGGTTCGGATCGCCGGCCAACGGGAGCTTTTCCAGCAGGAGTTGGCAAAGCGGGGGGTCGGCAGCGCGGTGCACTACGCGGTGCCGATCCACCGCCAGCCCGCCTACGCGGGGACGGCCCTGGCGGGCCTGGAGCTGCCGGCGACCGACCGGGCGGCGGCCGAGGTGCTCTCGCTGCCGGTCCACCCCGGGCTGACCGAGGGCGAGTTGGACCGGGTGGTCGCGGCGGTCGACGCGGTCGCGACGCTGCTGGGCGGCGAACGGTGAGCGCGGACGGTCCGCGCCTGCGGGCCGGGCTGGTCGGCATCGGTGCGATGGGCCGCCACCACGCCCGGGTGCTGGCCGCGCTGCCCGGCGTACGGCTGGTCGGGGTGGCCGATCCGGCCGGCGACCCCACCGGGGCGGCGCACGGGACGCCGGTCTTCGCGGCGCTGGAGGGCCTGCTCGCCCGGGGTCTGGACTACGCCGTGGTGGCCTGCCCGACCGGGCTGCACGAGGAGATCGGCCTGGCCCTGGCCGCGCACGGGGTGGCCGCCCTGATCGAGAAGCCGCTGGCCCGTTGCGCCGCCGCCGCCGGCCGGCTGGTCGAGGCGTTCGAGTCGCGGGGCCTGGTGGCCTCGGTCGGCCATGTCGAGCGGTTCAACCCGGCGCTGCGCCGACTGCGCGACCTGGTGGCCGCCGGTGAACTCGGCCCCCTGCACCAGGTAATGACGCGACGTCAGGGACCGTTTCCCGCACGGATGGTGGACGTCGGCGTGGTCCAGGACCTGGCCACCCACGACATCGACCTGACCCGCTGGATCACCGGCGCGGAGTACGGCCCGCTGTCGGCCCGCACGGTGCGCCGCAGCGCCGGCGGGCACGAGGACCTGGCAGCGGTGATCGGCACGCTGGACGACGGGACGATGGTCAGCCACCTGGTCAGCCGGCTCAGCCCGGTGCGCGAGCGGGTGGTCGTGGTGACCGGCGAGCGCGGCTGCCTGGTCGCCGACACCCTGGCGGGGACGCTGACCCTGCAGGCCGACGGCTCGGCCACCGCCTGCGCCGTCGTCGGTCCGGAGCCGCTAGTGGCCGAGCACGAGCGGTTCCGCGACGCGCTGGCCGGGCGGCCCGGCGTGACGGTGACCCTGCGGGACGGCCTGCGCGCGGTGGAGCTGGCCGAGGACGTCCTGTCCGCCGCCCGGTACGGCCAGGAGGCGCTGATCCCGTGAACGACGTCGACGTGACGGTCGTGCTGGCCGTCTACAACGCGATGCCCTATCTGACCGCCTGCCTGGAGTCGCTGGCCGGCCAGTCCATCCGCCGCCGGCCCGGCGGCGGCCTGGAGGTGGTCGCGGTCGACGACGGCTCCACCGACGGCGGCGGCGCCGAGCTGTGCGCCTTCGCGGCCCGCCATCCGGGGCTCGTCCGGGTCGTTCACCAGCCCAACTCCGGCGGCCCGGCGGCACCCGGCAACCGTGCGCTGGAGCTGGCCCGCGGCCGGTACGTGTTCTTCCTCGGCGCCGACGACTGGCTCGGCGAACACGCGCTGGAGCGGCTGGTGGCGCTCGCGGACCGCGCCGAGTCGGACGTGGTGCTCGGCCGGATGGTCGGCGTCGGCGGGCGGCAGGTGCCGCAGGGGATCTTCGAGGCCAACCGGGACCGGATCACCTTCACCGACTCCGCACTGGCCTGGGCGCTCTCCGACACCAAGCTCTTCCGGCGGGAGCTGATCGAGCGGCACGGGTTGCGCAAGCGCGAGGACCTGCCGGCCTACTCCGACCAGCCGTTCACCCTGGAGGCCTGCCTGCGCTCGCGGCGGATCTCGGTGCTGGCCGACTACGACTGCTACTACGCGGTCCTGCGCGAGGACCACGGGAACGTGACCGTGCGGGCCCGGCACGAGGACCGGCTGCGCGGGGTGGCCGCGATGCTCGGCGTGGCGGAGCGGCTGGCCGAACCCGGCGCGGAGCGCGAGGCGTTGCGGGCCCGGGCGTTCTCCTGGGAGATCCCGCGCCTGCTGACCGCGGACTTCCTCGCGCTGCCCGAACCGGCCCAGCGACGGGTCTGCGCCGGGGTCGGCCGCCTGGTCGCGCTGCACTGCGAGGAGGCGGCGCTGGCTGAGCTCCCGGTGCGCGACCGGCTGCGCCTGGACCTGGCCCGGCGCGGCCGGGTGGCCGCGCTGCGCCGGCTGATCCGCTACCAGGCGGCCTACGGCGAGCGGTCGGCCCCGGCGGCGCAGGAGCAGCAGGCGCAGGACGCGGCGGTGGAGCAGGCGCCGGAGCCCAGGCCGCTGCCCGTGCCGGTGCAGCTCTGGCGCGGGCTGGTCCCGGCCCAGGTCCGGCGGCGGCTGCACCGGAGTTCGGGCTGGCGGGAATTCACCGAGCGGACGTACGAGCGCTGGGCCTAGGCCGTGTCTGACAATTCCCGCCGGGCCCGCGACGCCGGGCATCCCGGCTGGACGCACCGGCGGATCATCCAAGTACGACCCAGTACGAGGACGATCCGCCGGCACGCCCAGCCGGGCGCCCAACGCCGCGGGCTCATCCGACGCGAATTGTCAGACACGGCCTAGTGCCGCGGGGAGTGAGAGTCGTGGACATCTGTGTGGTCGGGCTCGGCAAGATCGGGCTGCCGTTGGCGGTGCAGTACGCGGGCAAGGGTCACCGGGTCACCGGGGCGGACCTGGCGCCGGCCGTGGTCGCGGCCGTCGCCGAGGGCCGGGAGCCGTTCCCCGGCGAGGCGGAGTTGGCCGAGCGGCTCAAGCGGGTGGTCGCCGACGGTCTGCTGACCGCCACCACCGACACCACCGCGGCCGTCGCGGGTGCGCAGGCGGTGGTCGTGGTCGTCCCGCTGCTGACGGACGGTACGGGCGCGCCGGACTTCACCGCGCTGGACGCCGCCACCGCCGACATCGCGGCCGGGCTGCGCCGCGGCGCCCTGGTCAGCTACGAGACCACGCTGCCGGTCGGCACCACCCGCGGCCGCTGGGCCGGGCAGCTGGCGGCCGGCTCGGGGCTGACGGCCGGGCGGGACTTCGCGCTGGTCTTCAGCCCGGAGCGGGTGCTCACCGGCCGGGTCTTCGCCGACCTGCGCCGCTATCCCAAGCTGGTCGGCGGCATCGACGCGGCCTCGGGCCGGCGCGGGGTGGAGTTCTACCAGGCGGTGCTGGACTTCGACCCGCGTCCGGACCTGCCGCAGGGCAACGGCGTGCGCGATCTCGGCTCGGCGGAGGCGGCCGAGCTGGCCAAGCTGGCCGAGACCACCTACCGGGACGTCAACATCGCGCTGGTGAACGAGTTCGCGCGGTTCGCCGAGCGCAGCGGGATCGACCTGGCACCGGTCCTGGAGGCCTGCAACACCCAGCCGTACAGCCATCTGCACCGGCCCGGGATCGCGGTCGGCGGCCACTGCATCCCGGTCTACCCGAGGCTCTACCTGTGGAACGACCCACAGGCCGGCGTGGTGCGGGCCGCCCGGGAGGCCAACGAGGCGATGCCCGGCTACGCGGTGGACCTGCTGCGCGGCGCGCTCGGTGAGCTGGCCGGCCGGGCGGTCCTGGTGCTCGGCGCGGCCTATCGCGGCGGGGTGCGGGAGACCGCTTGCTCGGGGGTGTTCCCGCTGGTCGCGGCCGTGCGGGCGGCGGGCGGGACGGCGTACGTCAGCGATCCGCTGTACGACGCGGCGGCGCTGGCGGCGCTGGGGCTGGCGCCGTACGCGGGGGAGCCGGTCGAGGCGGTGGTCGTGCAGGCGGACCACGCCGAGTACCGGGAGGTCGGGCCGGCCGACTTTCCGGGGGTGCGGGTGCTGCTGGACGGGCGCGGTGTGACCGACCCGGACCGGTGGAGCGGGGTCCGGCGGATCGTGATCGGTGGGCGAAGCACCGGATTTGAAGGTCGTTAAGTCACACTGGCCGAGTGGAGCAGAGCAGAAACGAGAGCAAGCCGGTGACGGTCGCCCCCGGGGTCCGGTTCACCGCCGCCGATGAGGAGAAGCGGCAGGGCGTGCGCCGGATGAAGGCGATCGCCACCGGGTTCCTCGCCGTCGCCACCGTCGTCTACGCCCTGGCGACCTGGGCCGGTGCGGCCGGGTGGGGCAGCTGGACGGGGTATGTCGCGGCCGCCGCCGAGGCCGGCATGGTCGGTGCGCTGGCCGACTGGTTCGCCGTCACCGCGCTGTTCCGGCGCCCGTTCGGCCTGCCGATTCCGCACACCGCGATCATCCCGACCAAGAAGGACGCCTTCGGCAAGTCGCTCGGCGACTTCGTCGGCGAGAACTTCCTCTCCGCCCAGGTGGTCCGCTCCCGGCTGGCCTCGCTCGGCATCGCCCGCCGGCTCGGCGAGTGGCTGGCCGCGCCCGGCAGCGCCGAGCGGGTCACCACCGAGGCCGCCGCCGCGCTGCGCGGGGTGCTGGCGGTGCTGCGCGACGAGGACGTCCAGGCGGTGGTGAGCGAGGCGGTCACCCGGCGGGCCGCGGCCACCCAGGTCGCCGAGCCGATAGGACGGATGCTCGGCAAGGTGGTGGCGGACGGCGGCCACCATGGCGTCGTCGACCTGGTCGCGGTGCGGGTGCACGACTGGCTGGCCGAGCACCACGTCGACGTGGTGGACAAGGTCGCGCTCAAGTCGCCCGGCTGGACGCCCAGGTTCGTCGACCACCAGGTCGGTGAGCGGGTCTACAAGGAGCTGATGCGCTTCGTCACCGCGATCCGCGACGACCCGCAGCACCCGGCCCGCGGCGCGATCGACACCTTCCTGGCCGACTTCGCGGTCGAGCTGCAGACCGACGAGGCGACCAAGGCCCGGGTCGAGCGGGCGAAGGCGGAGCTGCTGGTCCGCGACGAGGTGCAGGACCTGATCGCCTCCTCCTGGGCCGCCATCCGCTCGCTGGTGCTGAACGCCGCCGAGGACGAGGACAGCCAGCTGCGCACCCGGATCCGCGACGCGCTGCGCTCCTTCGGGCGCCGGCTCTCCCGCGACCGGCGGCTGCAGGGCAAGGCGGACGGCTGGCTGCAGGACGCGGCGCAGTACGTGGTCGAGACGTACCGGGCCGAGATCACCTCGCTGATCTCGGACACCGTGGCCGGGTGGGACGCCGACGAGGCGTCCCGCAAGATCGAGGCCAACGTCGGCCGCGACCTGCAGTTCATCCGGATCAACGGCACCGTGGTGGGTGCGCTGGCCGGCCTGCTCATCCACACCATGGCGACGGCGCTGGGCGGCTGAGCTCCGTGAAAGGATGCGAGGTCCGGACGAAAACCGTATAGGTGAGGGAGAGACGAAGATGTCCCGAGGGATCGAGGCGTTCATCGCCGGCCTGCCCAAGGCCGAGCTGCACGTGCACCATGTCGGCTCCGCCTCACCGCGCGTGGTGGCCGCGCTGGCCGCCCGCTACGAGGGCAGGACCGCGGTGCCGGCCGACCCGGAGGCGCTCGCCGAGTACTTCACGTTCACCGACTTCGCGCACTTCATCCAGGTCTACCTGTCGGTGGTCGACCTGATCCGTGACGCCGAGGACGTCCGGGCGCTGACCTACGGCGTGGCCGAGGACATGGCTCGTCAGCAGATCCGCTACGCCGAGCTGACCGTCACGCCGTACAGCTCGGTCAGGCGGGGCATCCCGGACGTCGCCTTCATGGAGGCGATCGAGGACGCCCGCAAGAGCGCCGAGCGGGACTTCGGCGTGGTGCTGCGCTGGTGCTTCGACATCCCCGGCGAGGCGGGTCTCGTCTCGGCCGAGGAGACCGCCCGGCTCGCGCTGGACGTCGGCGCCGAGGGTCTGGTCAGCTTCGGCCTGGGCGGCCCGGAGATCGGCGTGCCGCGGCCGCAGTTCAAGCCGTACTTCGACCGGGCCCGGGCGGCCGGCCTGCACAGCGTGCCGCACGCCGGCGAGTCCACCGGCCCGGAGACGGTCTGGGACGCCCTGCGGGTGCTGGGCGCCGAGCGGATCGGGCACGGCACGCAGTCGGTCAAGGACCCGGCGCTGATGGACTACCTCGGCGAGCACCGGATCCCGCTGGAGGTCTGCCCGACCTCCAACCTGGCCACCCGGGTGGTCGAGCGGATCGAGGAGCACCCGATCCGGCAGATGGTGGACGCCGGGCTGCTGGTCACCGTGAACAGCGACGACCCGCCGATGTTCGGCACCGACCTCAACACCGAGTACGCGGTGGCCGCCAAGCTGCTGGGCCTGGACGCGGCGGGCGTGGCCGGCCTGGCCAGGAACTCGGTGGAGGCCTCGTTCCTGGACCAGGGCGGCAAGACCAGGCTGACCGGCGAGATCGACGCCTACCTGGCGGGCTGGGAGCGCCGCTGACGGCCGACCGGCGCGGGCGCGGCCGTCGTCGTCGCTGCCTGCGCCGGTTCGCGGTGCAGCAGGCCGCGCTCGGCGGCCGTCCAGGCCGTGGTGGTGAGCAGGTAGAGCGCGGCCGCGAGCGGGACCAGCGCGGCGAACAGCACCGTGCCGAACGTGAGGTACGGCGCGAAGCCGGCCCCGGGCGCGGTGGGGTTGGCCTGCGCGGCCTTCCGGGCCCGCCGGAAACCCACCCAGCCGATGGCCGCCAGCGCCGCGTACAGCACGCCGAAGACCGCCAGCTGGGCCGGGCCGTGCGCCGCCGTGAGGTGGGTGCCGAGCGGGACGCCGAGCAGGGTGTGGTGCAGCAGGTCGTTGGGCGCGCCGGCCAGCGTCGGCAGGGTGAAGAGCCGGTACATCACCGAGAAGAACGGGATCTGCACCAGCATCGGCAGGCAGCCGGCCAGCGGTGAGGCCTGCTCCTCCTTGTACAGCGCGGCCAGTGCGGCCTGGAGCTGCTCGGGGCGGCCCTTGTGCTTGCGGTTCAGCTCGGCGACGCGCGGCGCCAGCCGGGCGCGGTGCTTCTCGCCGCGGGCGGCGGCCCGGGCCAGCGGGTGCAGGGCGAGGCGGACGCAGACCGTGAAGAGCACGATCGCGGCGGCGGCCGGGAGGAACTGGGTGAGCGAGCCGACCGCGCTGTGGGCGAGGCCGACGGCGGGATCGAAGATCGAGAAGATGGACATGCGGGGCGGGCCCTCCGGAGTCTGACGACAGGTTCGGCGGAGGACGGCCGCGAGCGCGGCTCAGGTACGGGTGGGTACGGGGGGCTACGCGGCCGTCGGGGCCGCGCCCGGTGCCCTGGGGCGGCGACGGCCCCGGGCGTCCGGATCGCGTTGCGGGAGGAAGGCGGTGGCGAGCGCGCGCCGGCGCAACGCCGCGTCGCGGACGGCGTGCGGCGCTGCCGCGCCGAGCAGCCGGGCCACCAGGTACGCCCCGCTGACCACGCCGGCCAGCAGCAGCAGTGCGGCGGCCGCGGCAAGCGCGGTGAGCCCGGCCGTCGGGTCGTGCGCGGACAGGTCACCGACCAGCAGCCGGAGCAGGCCGAGGAGCAGCGCGAGCGGATGCACGGGCGGACCTCCTCGGTGGTGTGGACTCTCCAGCTGATGGTACGGGTGCGGAGCTCGCGAATCGAGGGGTTCAGGCCACCGGGATCACATGACCGGTGACCGCGGAGTCGCGGGCGGCCTCCAGGACGGTCAGCACGGCGACGGCGTCGCGGGGGTCGACGGGCGGCGGGGTGCCGGTGGCGAGCGCGGTGGCCAGCGCGACGTAGAAGGCGGGGTAGTCGCCGGCGCAGCTGGGCAGGTGGACGGAGGCCTCGTCGGTGCCGAGCAGGCCGTGCTGGGACGGGTCCTCGATGCCCCAGGCGTGGGTGTCGGGGCGGCGGCCGGCGCGCAGGTCGGCCTCCTGCGGGTCCATGCCGTACTTGACGTAGCCGGCGCGGTCGCCGAGCACCCGCAGGCGCGGGCCGGCCAGCGGCGCGATGGCGCTCGTCCACAGGTGGGAGCGGGTGCCGCTGGCGTGGGTGAGGGCGAGGAAGGCGTCGTCGTCGACCGCGGCGCCGTCGCGCCGGATGTCGATCTCGGCATACACGCTGCTCACCGGGCCGAACAGGGTCAGCGCCTGGTCGACCAGATGGCTGCCGAGGTCGTAGAGCGTGCCGCCGACCTCGGCGGGGTCGGCCAGCTCGCGCCAGCCGGCCTTCGGCTTGGGCCGGAAGCGCTCGAAGCGGGACTCGAAGCGGTGCACCCGGCCCAGCGCGCCTTCGTCGAGCAGTCGGCGGACGGTCAGGAAGTCGCCGTCCCAGCGCCGGTTCTGGAACACCGTGAGCAGCGTGCCGCGCGCCTCGGCCAGGCCGCAGAGGCTGTGCGCCTCGGCGGCGGTGGCCGCCAGCGGCTTGTCCACCACGGTGGCCAGACCCGCCGTCAGGGCGGCCCTGGCCAGCGGCACGTGCGTGCGGTTCGGGGAGGCGATGACGACCAGGTCGTAGGAGCCGGCGTCGGCCAACAGCTGCTCGGGGTTGTCCAGCGCCCGGGCGTCAGGGTGCTCGCGGGCCAGCTGCTCGCGGCGGCCGGGGTCGCTGGTGACCACCGCGGTCAGCCGCAGCCCGGGGGTGCTGGCGATCAGCGGCGCATGGAAGGCGGAGCCGGCCAGGCCGTAGCCGATCAGGCCGACGCGGTACGGGGTGAGGGGGGCGGTGCTCATGCTCCTACTTCACCACAACGGCCCGCCCGGACGGCCGCAGCAGCGCCCGGGCCCTCCCGCCGGGAGGGCCCGGGCTGTCGGCCCCGGTGATCGAAGTCTCAACTGGCCGCCGCCGGGCGACGTTCGCCAGGTGCGACAGACGAAAGGGGACCAACTGAAGTCGGGCCCCTTTCGTGTGTCCCAGGTCGAGGGTTTTCGCGGAATCCGATGAACGTTGTATCGGATGCAGTACCGCTCGTTATACCGGCGGAGATCACTTATTCACGGTCTGTCGTATTCGTCGACGCCCTCTGCCGGCTCCGCCCGCTCAGGCAGTCGACCACCCGCGGTCGGCCCGGTCGGCCACCGAGAACGGCCTGCGAAGTCCGGTGATCGGGACAAGCTGTTGCCGGGCAGGTGTGCGCACTAGGCTGGCCCTGTTGGGGCAGCCGGCACGACCACCGCATGATCACAGGAGACACACGTGGCAGAACGTAAGCCCATCGAGTCCTGGCTGACCGACATGGATGGGGTACTCATTCACGAGGGCGTGCCGATTCCCGGGGCCGACCGGTTCCTCAAGCGGCTGACGGAATCCGGCAAGCCGTTCCTCGTCCTCACCAACAACTCGATGTACACCCAGCGCGACTTGCACGCCCGCCTTGCCCGCATGGGACTTGAGGTTCCGTCGGAGCACATCTGGACTTCGGCGCTGGCCACGGCCAAGTTCCTCGACGACCAGCGCCCGGGTGGCACCGCGTACGTGATCGGGGAGGCCGGCCTCACCACCGCCCTGCACGACATCGGGTACATCCTGACGGACGCCGAGCCCGATTTCGTCATCCTGGGTGAAACGCGAACCTATTCCTTTGAAGCCCTGACCAAGGCCGTACGCCTGATCAACGCCGGTGCGCGCTTTATCGCCACCAATCCGGACGAGACCGGGCCGTCCGCCGAAGGGGCGCTGCCGGCCACCGGCTCGGTCGCCGCGCTGATCACGAAGGCGACCGGCGTGGAGCCGTACTTCGTCGGCAAGCCGAACCCGCTGATGATGCGGGCGGGCCTGAACACCATCGGCGCCCACTCCGAGAACAGCGCGATGATCGGCGACCGGATGGACACCGACATCATCTCGGGGATGGAGGCCGGCATGGAGACCTTCCTCGTCCTGACCGGCCTCACCAGGCCAGGCGACGTGGAGCGCTTCCCCTACCGGCCGACCCGGGTGGTCGACTCCATCGCCGATCTGATCGACATGATCTGACCCGTAGCTACGACGAAGGCCCTCCCGCGATCGCGGGAGGGCCTTTGCGTTGGCGGCCACTGGCTATCGTGCGGCGGCGCGTCGTCCCGCCCGCCGGACGTCCGGATCGGATTGACGTATCGAAGTTCATCGATATGATCTCTGCATGTCGACCTCAACTGCCGTTCCCACCGCCCTGATCGTTCACGCTCATCCCGAGCCCGATTCGTTCAATGCCGCCCAGATGGCCACCGCCGCCCAGGCTCTGCGGGACGCCGGCTACCACGTCGACGTTCTGGACCTCTACGCCGACGGCTGGACCCCGGTCCTCGGCCGCGAGGAATTCGCCCCGGTGGACGGTCCGTTCAAGCCGCAGGCCGAGCAGATGCGCGCGCTCCAGGACGGCACGCTCGACGCGGTCGTCGAGGAGCACCTGGAGCGGCTGCTCGCCGCCGACCTTCTCGTGCTGTCGTTCCCCCTGTGGTGGTTCTCGCTGCCGGCCATCCTCAAGGGGTGGATCGACCGGGTCTTCATGATGGGCGCGGTCTTCGGCGGTGACCTCGGGTTCTTCGGTGACGCCGCGCTCGCCGGCAAGCGGGCGATGCTGCTGTTCACCACCGGCGGCTCCGGTGCCGCGTTCGAGCCGGGCGGCGCCTTCGGTGCGCTGGACGACTTCCTGTTCCACATCCACCGCGGGATGTTGGAGTTCGTCGGGTACCAGGTCCTCGACCCTGTGGTCACCTACGGACCGGCCCGCCTGACGGACGAGGAGAGGGCGACGGCGTTGGAGGCGGTCGGAAAGGCCGTCACGCTCACCGCGGCGGCCGCCGCGCCCGTGCGGTAGCGGCCAGAGGGGTGAGCCGCCCGGGTGCCGCCGAAGGCGTGACGCATCGATTATCGTCGATGGAGCACAGTCGGTTCCGCGGCAGTACCGGAAGGCCCATGACGACATACGACACGCCTGCGACAGGTGAGCTCCTGGCACTCCTGGAACCCCTCAAGGCGCTCGCCAACCCCGTGCGGTTCCAGGTGCTTCAGTGGCTGGCCGAGCCGGAGGCGCACTTCCCGGTTGATCCCGCCGTCACCGATCCGCGCGCGGTCGGCGTTTGCGTGAGCCACATCCAGGCCAAGACCGGACTCGCCCAGTCCACCGTCTCCGCCTACATGGCGGTGCTCGAACGGGCGGGCCTGGTGCGCTCCACGCGCGTCGGGAAGTGGACCCACTACCGGCGTGACGAGGAGCGCATCGCCTCGCTCGTCGAGGAGTTCGGCCGGGAACTCGGGGCGCTGCCCGGCGGCGGTACGGCGCGCCGGGGGTGAGGCCGGCGTGCACCGCGCCGGCTTCCTGCTGCCCCTTTTGGGTCGTTGTCGGTAGCGCTGTGTACCGTGCGTGGTGCAAGAAGGGGCGGGGTCGGCAGGCCTGCGCCGCTTGGGCCGGTGGAAGGTTGATGTGGTGACCGAGGTTGCTGAGTTGAGCACGGGCGCGGGGTCGGACGAGTCGGAGCTGGTGCTGCCGGAGTCCTGGCGCGAGGTCCTGGCGGCGGAGGTGCAGCAGCCGTACTTCGCGGCGCTGGCCGCCTTCCTGGCGGGCGAGCGGGCCGAGCAGCAGATCTTCCCGCCGCGTGGCCAGGTGTTCTCGGCACTGGAGGCGACGGCGTACCAGGACGTCCGGGTGCTGGTGCTCGGCCAGGACCCGTACCACGACGACGGCCAGGCGCACGGCATGAGCTTCTCGGTCCTGCCGGGGACCAAGACGCCGCCCTCGCTGCGCAACATCTACAAGGAGCTGAACGCCGACCTCGGTGTGCCGGTGCCGGACAACGGCTACCTGATGCCGTGGGCCGAGCAGGGCGTGCTGCTGCTCAACGCGGTGCTGACGGTCCGTGCGCACGAGGCCAACTCGCACAAGGGCAAGGGCTGGGAGAAGTTCACCGACGCGGTGATCAAGGCGGTCAGCGACCGGGCAGAGCCGTGTGTCTTCGTGCTGTGGGGCAACTACGCGAAGAAGAAGCTGCCGCTGATCGACACCGAGCGGCACGTGGTGGTGCAGGGGGCGCACCCGTCGCCGCTGTCCGCGAAGCTGTTCCACGGCAGCAAGCCGTTCTCGCAGATCGACGCGGCGCTGGAAGGCTTCGGCCAGGAGCCGCTGGACTGGCGGCTGCCGAACCTCAAGGCGATCTGAGCCGGGTTCACCCTGTTGCGGGCGGCGGTGCCCAACTACTGTTCGACGCACAGGCCTCCGCCGCTCGCCCGAGGAGTTGATCGTCGTGCCGCAGTACGAGGAGTCCACTGTCGCGGTACCCGGGGGGGAGCTCGCGGTACTGCGCTGGCCCGCCGCCGATCCGGCGGCCCCCACCGTGCTGGCCCTGCACGGGGTCACCGGCAACGCGGCGGCCTGGAGCGAGGTGGCCGGCCGGCTGGCGGGCGGGGTGACGCTGGTGGCACCGGACCTGCGCGGGCGTGGGGCCAGCCGGGGCGTCGGCGGTCCGTTCGGCCTGGCCCGGCACGCGGACGACGCGGCCGCGCTGATCGATTCGCTGGGCTGCGGTCCGGTGCTGCTGGCCGGCCACTCGATGGGGGCCTGGGTGGCGGCGCTCACCGCCGTGCGGCACCCCGAACTGGTCGCCCGCGTCCTGCTGGTGGACGGTGCGGTCACCCTCCCGCTGCCCGCCGAGGCGCTGGTGGAGGCGGAGCTGGCCGAGATCCTCGGCCCCGCGCTGGCCAGGCTGTCGATGACCTTCACCGACCGGGATGCGTACCACGCGTTCTGGCGCGCGCACCCGGCGGTCGGGCCGCTCTGGTCCCCGCTGGTGGAGGAGTTCGTCGACCGGGACCTGACCGGCACGGCGCCCGAACTGCGTTCCACCTGCGTGCTGGAGGCGGTGCGCACGGACACCCGCCAGGTCCGGCTGGACCCGACGGCGTCCGCGGCGATCCGCCAACTGCCGTGCCCCGGTGAGCTGTTGTGGGCCGAGCGGGGCCTGCTGGACCAGCCGCAGGGGCTGTACGACGCCAAGCACCTGGCCGGGGCCGGCCTGGAGGGCAATGGACTGACCATCCGTCAGGTCCCGGACACCAACCACTACTCGATCGTGATGGGCCCGGTCGGAGCCACCGTGGTGGCCGAACGCCTGCTGGCGACAGCCCGCTGAGGGCCGCCGTCTCAGGAGGTGGGAGTGCCCGACGCGCCGGCCGCACCGAGGAAGTTGCCCCAGCCGCCGGCCGGTGCCTGGCCGACGTTCAGCGAGCGCAGCTTGCGCAGCGTCGACTGGTCCTGGACCTCCATCCACTCCACCAGCTGACGGAACGACACCAGCCGCACGTCGGGCTTGCCCGCGACGTACTTCAGGGTCGCCTCGACGGCGTCCATGTAGATGCCGCCGTTCCACTGCTCGAAGTGGTTGCCGACGAAGAACGGCGCCCGGTTGGTGGTGTAGGCCCGGTCGAAGCCCGCCTGGTAGGCCGCGGCCGCCTCGCTGCGCCAGGTGTCGTACTTGCCGGGGTCGCCCTTGGTGCTGCCGGCCGACTGGTTGGCGAGGATGTTGTAGTCCATCGAGAGCACCTGGAAGGTGTGCCCGGGGAACGGTATGGACTGCAGCGGGAAGTCCCAGATCTGGTCGTTCTGCACCTTCTGCGGCCAGATCTGCAGCCCGCCCGGCGAGCTGGCGTCGTACTTCCAGCCCATCTTGGCGGCGGTCGGCAGCAGCGCCTTCTGCCCCTCCAGGCAGGGGGTCCGACCGCCGATCAGCTCCTTCTTGTAGTCGAAGGGCAGCGCGGGCAGGTCGGTGAAGCCGGTGTTGGTCTTCCAGTTGGTCACGAAGGAGATCGCCTGGTCGATCTCGCTCTGCCAGTCGTCGGAGGACCACTTGTTGACGCCGTTGCCGCCCGGCCGGCTGGAACAGAAGTGGCCGTTGAAGTGGGTGCCGATCTCGTGGCCCGCCAGCCACGCCTGGCTGACCAGCTTGATCGTGTTGCGGATCGCGCCGTCCGACAGGTACGGGATGTCCGAGGCGCCCACCGAGTGCTGCGGCGGGTGGTAGAGGTCGGTCTTGGTCTTCGGCAGGGTGTAGATGCCGGAGAGGAAGAACGTCATGGTCGCCTTGTACTGCTCGGCGAGCTTCAGGAAGCGGGGGAACTGGTTGTCGTCGGTGGCTCCGGCGCCGTCCCAGGAGAAGACCACGAACTGCGGGGGCTGCTCGCCCGGCTTGAGCTTCTCGGGCTTGGGCTGGTTGGGCTGTGCCCCGGTGTCGGAGGTCGAACCGTCACCGATCAGGGTGGCCTTGGCCGAAGGCTGTCCGGCGGGGGAGCCGGTCGTGCCGTTCCCGGCGGGGGTGCGGGCATCGGATCCCGAGCCGGCGGTACTGGTGGCGCTGCCGCATGCCGCGACGGCTCCCAGGGCCGCGGTAGCTGCGGTGGCACTCAGCACGGTCCTGCGCGAGATGTGGCTCATCGTCTCCCCTGCCAGGGTCGAGCCCGGCTCACCAGGGCGGATCGCGGTGAGTGGCGGGCCTGTTCGGGCACGTTAAATCATGACTTTTCAATCAGGATGTCATGGAGCTCTGATCCGATCCAGCAACCGTGCCCCACACCAGGCCATGACGCCGCACCCGTCCGGAACGGTGCACGGACAGGTGTTCTGTTGCACTCCTGAGACAAACCTCAGGCGGAGATCGCGGCCAGCTGGCGACTGCGGCGGACCAGCCGGGCGACGGCGGCGCTGATCGAGGTCGCGGCCGCGCAGGAGACCGCCAGGCTCAGCCAGGCGGTGTTGAACCAGTGGCTGTTCAGCCAGCCGAGGGTGACGATGTACGCGGCCCAGACCAGTGCGGCCAGAGCAGACCAGCGCAGGAACCGGCGCGGCTGGCTGGGGGAGTGACCCATCGCGAGGTCGAGGACCGTCCGCCCGCCCGGCACGAAGCGCGCGACGATCACCATCACGGCGGCCGCGTGGCTGGTCCGTCCGTCCAGCGACTGCTGCACCCGCCGTACGCTGGCGGCGAGTTTGGGACGCCCGTCTATCCGCCGGCGCAGGAACGGCGCGCCGCGGCGGGCCAGGGTGAGCAGCAGCACGTCGCCGAGGAAGGACGCGACGGCGACCGCGGCGGCCAGCAGGAGCGGGGCGCCGTCGATCCGGGAGGTCTTGAGCACCGCCAGGATCACCAAGGTGCCACTGGGCAGGAACGGGAGGAAGGCGTCGCCGAGAACGGCCACGAGCGCCAGGACGCAGAACCATGACGAGCTGACGAGCGATGCGCTGTTCACGTTGTAACTCCCTCCACACCGCCCGGGGGAGAACAGGTGGCTGCAGTGGACAACGCTATCCGCTGCCCATTTCATACCCTCGGGCACCCCCCATGTGGCGGGGGTCACCGAGGGTACGTCTGGACAGACGTGAGCCCCTGCGCCGGGGTTGCCGGTGCAGGGGCTCACGGGGTCGGTCGGAACTGGTCCAGTCCTCGGCCTTGCTGAGGAGTAAGGCGCTGGTTGGCGGTCCTTTACTGGTGATCAGCCTGCCGGATGTGACCCGCTGTGCGCGAGTCTCCACGCTGGCGAGTTCCGGCGCTGGCGTGATCCCGCCATCACGCAGTGGAGTCGGCGCCGGCGGGCGGCGTCCGCATCGGGTCGGGGATCGCCTGCCAGGGGCGGCAGCACAGGACGAACGCCCCCAGCGCCAGCAGGGCCGACGCCAGGATGACCGACGCCATCGGCACAGCGCTGTCCTGCCCGCCGAGGCCCACCAGGGCCGGCGCGATCGCCCCGGTCAGGAACTGCAGGGTGCCGAGCAGCGCGGAGGCGGTGCCGGCCGCGTGCGGAGCGCGCTGCAGCGCCAGCGCCGCGCTCGGCGGCGTCACCACGCCGAGTGCGGCGGCCATCACGAACAGGCCGACGGTCAGGCCGGCCAGTCCGGTGTGCCAGACCGTCGCCATCAGGACCAGCGCCGCACCGGAGAGGGTCAGCAGCAGGACGCCGGTCAGCTGGATCCGGTGGCTCGGGAAGCGGCCGAGCAGCAGCCGGCCGGTGACCAGTGACATGACCAGCAGCCCGGTCTCCACCAGGGCGAAGAGCAGGCTGTAGGTCTGTGCGGAGCCGTGGTAGAGGTCCTGCACCACGTACGGCGACGCGGCGATGAAGGAGAACAGCGCCCCGAAGCCGAAGGAGATGGTCAGCAGGTAGCCCGTGAACAGCCGGTCGGCCAGCAGCCCCCGGAAGGTCCGCAGGGTGTCCGGCAGCCCGCCCCGGCGCCGCCGGGCCGTCGGCAGCGTCTCGCGCACCAGCACGGCGGAGGCCAGCAGGAGCACCAGCCCGAGCCCGGCCAGCACCATGAACACCCCGCGCCAGGAGGTGAACCGCAGCACCTGGCCGCCGAGGACCGGCGCCAGCAGCGGCGCCGAGCCCGAGACGAGCGTCAGCGAGGAGGCGAACCGGGCCGCCGCCAGTCCGTCGAACAGGTCGCGCACCACCGCGCGGGAGATCACGATCCCGGCGGCGCCCGACAGCCCCTGCACCACCCGGCAGGCGATCAGCACCCGGACGTCGGTGGCCAGCGCGCAGACCGCGGTGGACAGCACGTACAGCGCCAGCCCGGTCAGCAACGGGCGGCGCCGGCCCAGCGCGTCGCTCAGCGGACCGGCCACCAGCTGGCCGAGGGCCAGTCCCACCAGACAGGCCGTCAGGGTGAGTTGGACCAGGGTGTCGCTGGTGTGCAGGCCCTCGGTGATCCGCGGCAGCGAGGGGAGATACATGTCCATCGAGAGCGGCGCCAGCGCGCTCAGCGAACCGAGGGCGAGGGTCAGCAGCAGCCCGACCCGGTGGGCCGCGGGTATCGCGGCGCCGGGCGTTGCGGTGGATGTGGTCGTGACAGCGGGAGATGAGTCGGACACAGGCTCTCAGAACGGGCTCGTGGGTGAACGGGCTGGCCGGTGCGGCCCCGACCCACCGTAGGCGCTGGCGGGCGGCGGGAACACAGGGCCCCGGCCGCCTGTTGTCCCCGATCGGACAGGCGGGGATCCCGCACACCGGCAGGAGGGCAGACGCAATGAGCACCGAGGACCAGCAGACCCGCGGCGACATTCGGGGAACCGCCCGGGGCAGCGCGCCCGCGCCGCTGTCCATCCTGGACCTGGCCCCCATCGGCGCCGGCTTCACCCCGGCCCAGGCGCTCGCCGCCACGACCACGCTGGCCCGCAGTGCCGAGGAGTGGGGCTACCACCGGTTCTGGGTGGCCGAGCACCACGGCATGCCCGGGGTGGCGTCCTCCTCGCCTGCCGTCCTGCTCGCCCACCTCGGCGCCAACACCCGCACGATGCGGCTGGGTTCGGGCGGGGTGATGCTGCCCAACCACGCACCGCTGGTGGTCGCCGAGCAGTTCGGGCTGCTGGAGGCGCTGCACCCGGGCCGGATCGACCTGGGCCTCGGCCGGGCACCGGGCACCGACCAGGCCACCGCCCGGGCGCTGCGGCGCGGCCTGGGCGACGAGGGCGCCGACGACTTCCCGCAACAGCTCGCGGAGCTGACCCACTTCCTGGACGGCGACTTCCCCTCGGGGCACCCCTACCACCGGCTCACCGCCGTGCCGCGCAGCGCCGGGCGCCCGCCGATCTGGCTGCTCGGATCCTCCGGCTTCAGCGCGCAGCTGTCCGGGCGGCTGGGCCTGCCGTTCGCCTTCGCGCACCACTTCAGCGCCGCCAACACGGTGCCCGCGCTCGACCTCTACCGCTCCAGCTTCCGGCCCTCCGAGGTCCTCGACGAGCCGTACGCCCTGATCGGGGTCGGCGCGATCGCGGTGCCGGAGGGCGGCCGGGAACAGGCGCGGCGGCTGGGCCGGTCCGCGGCGCTGGGGATGATGCGGCTGCGCCAGGGCCGTCCCGGGCCGATCCCGACGCCGGAGGAGGCCGAGAGCTACGCCTACAACGCGGCCGAGACGGAGTTCGTCGAGTCCTGGCTGGGCAACCTCGTGATGGGCGAGCCCGGCGAGGTGGCCGACGGCCTGGAGGAGCTGCGCAAGCGGACCGGGGCCGACGAGCTGATGGTCACCTCGCACATCCACGGTCACGAGGTGCGCCACCGCTCCTACGGCCTGATCGCCGAGGCCTACGGCCTCACCGCCGCCTAGGAGTCAGTGGATCCGGCCCTTGCGCAGTATGGCGGCGACCAGTTCGGCCTCGCCCGGGCGGGCGAAGTACCAGCCCTGGGCGGTGTCGCAGCCGGTCAGCCGCAGCCGTTCGGCCTGGGCGGCGCTCTCGATGCCCTCGGCGGTGACGGTCAGGCCCAGGTCGTGGGCGAGCCGGACCATCGCGCTGACGATCTGCTCGTCCGCCTCGCTGCGGCGTGAGCGGTCGTCGGGGCGGCCGGTGGGGGCCGGGTCGCGGAAGCCCTCGATGAACGTGCCGTCCAGCTTCAGCGCGTGCACCGGCAGCCGGGACAGGTAGGCCAGGTTGGAGTAGCCGGTGCCGAAGTCGTCGATGGCGATCCGGATGCCCATGTCGGCGAGGGCCTGCAGGGCCTGCAACGGGCGTCCGCCCGGGCCGAGGACGGCGCTCTCGGTGAGCTCCAGCTGGAGCAGCCTGGCCGGCAGGCCGGTGCGCTCCAGCACCTGGGCGACGTCGGCCACCACGTCGGAGTCCCAGATCTGGCGGGCCGCCAGGTTGACGCTGACGAAGGTCTCGGCGTCCGGGAACTCGGCCAGCCAGTTGCGGGCCTGCTTGCAGGACTCCTCCAGCACCCACTTGCCGAGCGGGACGATCGCCCCGGACTCCTCGGCCAGCGGGATGAAGCGGTCCGGGGAGAGCGTGCCGTAGCGCGGGTGGCGCCAGCGGACCAGCGCCTCGGCGCCGTGCACCGTCCCGTCGGCGAGGCCGACCAGCGGCTGGTACTCGACGGTGAACTCGCCGCGCTCCAGGGCCGGACGCAGTGCGGTGGCCAGCAGCTGACGGGTCAGCTGGTGGGCGCCGCGGTCGCGGTCGTAGAGCGTCCAGCGGGCCCGGCCGTCGGCCTTGGACCAGTACAGCGTGGCGTCGGCGTCCTTCACCAGGTCGGTCGGGCTGGTGGAGCTGACGGGCCGTTCGACCACGCCGACGCTGGCGGTGACCACCAGCCGGTGGCCGGCCACGTCGAAGGGCTGCTCCAGCACGGTCAGCAACTGGCCCGCCAGCCCGGTGAGCTGGCCGCTGTTCTCGCTGTCGACGACCAGGACCGCGAACTCGTCGCCGCCCAGCCGGGCCACCAGGTGCCCGTCGCCCTGGGCGAAGCGGCGCTCCAGACGGGTCGCCACGGCGACCAGCAGCTGGTCGCCGATGTGGTGGCCGAGCGTGTCGTTGATGGCCGCGAAGCCGTCCAGGTCGAGATAGCAGACGCCGACCCGCCGACCGGGGCCGGTGGCGGGCTGGACGCCGGCCGGCAGGCAGGCCGCGTCCAGCTGCTCGAAGAAGTAGGTCCGGTTGGGCAGTTGGGTCAGCGGGTCGTGCAGTGCCTCGTACTCCAGCCGGTCGCCGAGCCGGCGCTGCTCGGAGACGTCCTCGAACATGACCAGCGTGTAGAGCGGGCGGCCGTCGTCGTCGCGGATCAGCGAGATGGTGACGTTGCTGAACACCGCCCGGGCCGGGTCGCGGTGCTTGAGCTGCTTCTCCACCCGCACCCGGTCGCGCTCACCGGCGACCAGCTCGCGGTAGAGCCGCTGGGGGGTGTCCTCGGGGTCGATGATGTCGTAGATGTGCATCCGCACCAGGTCGGCGACCTCGCGGCCGAGCATGGTGGCGAAGCACTCGTTGGCCTCGATGATGCAGTCGTCGGAGTCGATCAGCGCCATGCCGATGCCCGCGTCCGCGAACGCCGCACGGAACCGGGACTCGCTGGCGCGCAGCGCGGCGAGCAGCTGCTCGGTCTCGGCGCAGCCCGTGCCGCCGCGCGGCGCGGCGTGGCCGGCCGCGGTCGCCGGGGCGCCGACCCGGGCCAGGGCCAGGCCGCGGCCGATGTCCAGCGGCTGCGCGCAGGTGGGGCAGAGCGCGAGCGGCACGGGTGGGCCGGGCGGCGCGGACTTGGCCGGCGCGGGTTCGGAGAGTACGTCGGGCGCGACGGAGCGCAGTCGGCCGTCCAGTCCTACGGTAGGGTCGGGCAACTCCTCGCGCCGCACCCCGTGGTGGTGTGCGTCGGCCCCTTCGTTCCGGCCCCGCACGGCACGCTCCCGTCCGCTGCTGACGCTGTCTCGGCCGGTGGCCCGCGCCGGGTCCGCCGACTCCCCGCACTGCTGCGAGAACTTGCGAGTGCGCCTGCTCCCGGGTATGGGGCAGGGCACTGTGGCCGATCATAAGGCGCCGGGAGAAGTGGCGGCCACAGCCGTCAGGGTGATTCGTCGGGTTTCGGGTGAAGCGGGCGGGAAACAGCCGCGCCCCTGGCGTGCACACGTCGGTGCACGCCAGGGGCGTACGCGGGGCCGGGGCCTCGCGGGCGGTGGTGCCGACCGGGGGTCAGGCCAGCTTGGCCGAGAGCGTGATGGTGGTGCCGGACAGGGCCTGGCTGACCGGGCAGTTGGCCTTGGCGTCCTCGGCGGCCTTCTGGAAGCCCGCCTCGTCGAGGCCGGGCACCTCGCCGGTGACGGTCAGGTGGATGCCGGTGATGCCGGTGCCGGGCTGGAAGGTCACGTCCGCCTGGGTGTCCAGCCGGGTGGGCGGGGTGCCCGCGCCGGCCAGGCCGTGCGAGAGCGCCATCGAGAAGCAGGCGGAGTGCGCACCGGCGATGAGCTCCTCCGGGCTGGTCTTGCCGTTCGCCTGCTCCGCGCGGGACGGCCAGGAGACCGGGAACTCGCCGATCCCGGAGGAGGCGAAGGTCACCTCGCCGGTGCCGTCGAGCAGGTTGCCCTGCCAAGCGGTGCGGGCGGTGCGGGTGGTAGCCACGATCGGGTTCCTCCTGTGCTGAAGGGGACTGTCGGAGTGTCAGCTCCGGTCACGCCGCCCTCAGCCTACGTGGCGTTCACGGCAGCTTGCAGAAGGTGACCATCGCGCCGCCGGGGTCGGTGCACGCCACCATCCGTCCGTACGGCGAGTCGAAGGGCTCGCGCAGCACCCGGCCGCCGAGCTCGGCGACCTGGGCGGCGGCCCGGTCGGCGTCGGCCACGGCGAAGTAGGTGGACCAGAAGGGCTGCGGTTCGGCGGTGCGGTAGCGGCCGCAGACCGGGTTCTCGCCCGCGTCCGGAAGCCGCCAGACCGTGTAGTCGAAGTCCTTGCCGTCGCCGATCTGCTCGCGCCGGTAGGGGAAGAGCCGGCCGTAGAAGGCGTCGGCCGTCGTACCGTCGGGCGTGTTGAGCTCGTTCCAGCACATCGCGCCGGGCTCGCCGATGACCGCGGCGCCGAAGTGCTCGGCGGGCTGCCAGAGTCCGAAGGAGGCACCGGCGGGGTCGAAGGCGAAGGCCATCCGGCCCGCGCCCGGGATGTCGTGCGGGCCCATCACCGGCTTGCCGCCCGCGTCGGCGACCTTGCCGTAGACCGCGTCGAGGTCGCGCGTGGAGAAGTAGACGTTCCACATCGTCGGCAGCTGCTCGGCGCCGGGCGGCGGCGGCATCAGGGCGGCGGCCGGGCGGCCGCCGCTGAGGCACATGGTGTAGCCGCCGTAGGCCGGGCCGTTGTCGTGGAACTCCCAGCCGAGGATCGGCCCGTAGAAGGCCCGGGAGCCGGCCGGGTCGGAGGTGGTCAGGTCGGCCCAACAAGGGGCGCCGTCGGAGTAGGAGTCGCGCACGGGCATGGCGGGGTGGGCCTTTCTCGCAGCGGAACGGCCCGGCCGGGGGTCGGCCGGGCATGGGGGCGTCCGTGCGGTCAGAATCGGCCCGGCCCTGACGGAGCGCAACCGCAGTGCGGCGGACGGTGAGCGGGTGAGGGGCTGTCCACATGGCGGACGATCGCCGAAATCGGGGCGGGGCGGCGGGCGACGTCCTGTTAGATTTGCTCGGCCTCAGCCAGCCCCAGCCAGCCCCGGCCCACCCGCCGGACCGCCCGAACCGGAGCAGAAGCGATGACGGAGCAGCCCACCACCGACCCGACCTCTCCCCTGGAGGGGGTCGACGACGCCGTCCGGGCCGAGCTGGCCGGCCTGCGCCAGAGCATCGACAACATCGACGCGGCCGTGGTGCACATGCTCGCCGAGCGCTTCAAGGCCACCCAGCGGGTCGGCCGGCTCAAGGCCGAGCACAAGCTGCCGCCGGCCGATCCGGCGCGCGAGCGGGACCAGATCGAGCGGCTGCGGGAGCTGGCCGCGGGGGCCCATCTCGACCCGGTCTTCGCGGAGAAGTTCCTCAACTTCATCATCGCCGAGGTGATCCGCCACCACGAGGCGATCGCGCGGGCGTAGAAGCCGTCCTGCCGCGCCGTTCAGGCGCAGGGGTGCAGCTCGTCGGACGGGCGGTCGGCGGGCGTGGCCGTGACGACGGGTGGTGCGGCGGGCTCCGGTGCGGAGCGGCCGAGTTGGGCGGCGAAGGCGCCGATCAGCACCAGCAGGCCGCCCAGCAGCTGCGGGGCGCCGAGGTGCTCGCCGAGCAGCACCCAGGCCAGCACGGTGGCGACCACCGCCTCCACGTTGGCGACCACCCCGGCCACCGGCGGGGAGAGGTGCCGCACCGAGACCACTCCGGTGAGGTAGGCGAGGACCGTCGCCACCAGGACCATCCAGGCGGCGGGCAGCACGGCCGGTACCAGGTGCCCGTTCATCGTCACGTTTCCGGCCAGCCGTCCCCAGTCGGCCTCCCACGGGCGGCAGGCCGCGGTCAGGACGGCGGCGCCGATCAGCAGCCCGTACGCGGTCACGGCCAGCGGGTTGACGGGGTTGTCGCCCTGGCTGCCGGCGTCCGCGAGGACGAAGTAGACGACCTGGCAGCAGGCCGCGACCAGCGCGAAGAGGACGCCGAGCGGGTCGAAGGTCATCCCGTTCCAGGCCTCCACCACGCAGACCAGCCCGGTGACGGCGACCGCCGCGCCGATCGCCGACCCGCGGCTGACCGGGCGGCGCTGGACGAGCCGGACGTAGCCGAGCAGCAGCAGCGGCCCGAGGTACTCGATCAGCAGGGCCACGCCGACCGGTATTCGGGAGATCGCGGCGAAGTAGCAGGCCTGCACCCCGGCGACCGCGAAGGCGCCGAAGCCCAGCAGCAGACCCGGGCGCCGGCGGACCACCGCGCGGTGCCGCCAGGCGACCGGCAGCAGGAACAGGGCGGCGCCGGTGGCGCGGAGCCAGACCACGTGCAGCGGCGACAGGCCGGCCTCGATCAGCGGCTTCGCCGCCGTGCCGGAGCCGCCGAAGGCGCACGCGGAGATCAGCGCGAGGGTGAGTCCGACGGCGCGACGAGAGGGTTGGGGGACTGCCGATGTGCTGCGCATCGGGGCATTGTGCCAGTTTCGACCGGTTGGTCGGCCTGGCGTCTCGGCGCGCGGTGGGCGCCGGCGGGGGCCGTCGGCGCGGCTGTGGCCGAGGTCACTGCGGGAGGCGGTCGGGGTCGTCCTCGTCCGGGGCTGGGGGTGAGGCGGTCGGGGTGCTGCTGGAGGTCGGCGGGGACGGGCGCGGTGGCGAGGGCTTGGCGGTGGTGGGTGATGGGCTGGTGGTCGGTGGGGACGGCCGGGTCGGGTTGGTCGGGTTGGTCGGGCTGGTCGGCGGCGCGGGCGGGGCCGGCGCTTCGGGGGAGGCCGGAGGGGTGGTCGGCGGGGTGGCCGGATCCGCGGTCGCTGTGCCGGAGGGCGTCGCGGTGGCAGGGTGGCCGGGCGTGCCGGTGGGGCTCGTCGGGGTGGTCGGCCGGTCGACGGCGGGCGGGTCGAAGCCGGTGACCGGGCGGTCCTTGAGCGCGGCCTTCATGTAGTCGGTCCAGATCTGCGCCGGAAAGCCGCCGCCGTTGACCCGGCCGCCGCCGGCCGCGCCGGAGAGCGAGACCTGGTTGCCGGTACCCGCCTGCTCGCCGAACATCGCCACCGAGGTCACCAACTCCGGTGTGTAGCCGACGAACCAGGCCGAGCGGTTGCCGTCCGTGGTCCCGGTCTTGCCGGCCACCGGCCGGTCCAGCGCCTTGGCCCGGTGGCCGGTCCCGCCCGGGTCCGACACCACGCCCCGGAGCATCGAGGTGACCTTGCGGGCGGTGTCCGGGCTGACCGCCTGCTTGACCTGAGGGGAGGGCAACGCGACGCCCGTGCCGCCCAGTTGGAGCGACTGCACGATCCACGGGGTGATCTGCCGCCCGTCGTTGTCGAGTGTCGCGTAGACGCCCGCCATGTCCAGCACGCTGGGTGTCGAGACGCCCAGCGGTAGCGCCGGCTCCGCGCGCAACTCCCCGGTGCCGTCCGGCAGTCCGAGCGCGACGGCGGTGTCGCGGACGGTCGACAGGCCGGTGTCCTGGGCGAGTTGGGCGAAGGCGGAGTTCACCGACCAGCTGGTGGCCTGTTGCAGGGTGACCGGGCCGAAGCTGCGGTCGTCCTCGTTCGGCGGTGCGTACGGCGGCTTCGCCGTGCCGCCGCGGACCGGGCGGCCGCTGGTGCCGTCGTAGCCGGTGGCGGCGTCGATGGTGCGGCCGTCCTGGGTCTTGGCGCCGCTCTCCAGGGCGGCCGCGAGCGCGATCGCCTTGAACGTCGAACCGGCTTGGTAGTCACGGCGGTTGGCGTTGTCGACGTAGTGCGCGGTGTAGTCGGTGCCGCCGTAGAGGGCGAGGAGGGCGCCGGTCTTCGGGTCCACCGAGACCGCGCCGGCCTGCACGTCGGCGTCCTTGTCGCGGCGGTCCGGGGCGAGGCGGTCGGTCAGTTGGCGCGCGACGGCGGTGGTCAGGTCCTGCTGGCGGGCCGGGTCGATGCTGAGGGTGATCCGGTAGCCGCCGCGGGCCAGCGCGGCCTCGTCGACGACGCCCTGCGCGAGCAGCGAGCGCTTGGCGGCCTCGACCAGATAGCCGGCCTGGCCGGACAGTCCCGGGGTGCTCTGCGGCTTCAGGACCTCGGGGAAGGTGGCCCTGGCGCGGTCGTCCGCGGAGAGCCAGTGCTCCTGGACCATGGCGTCCAGCACGTAGTTCCAGCGCGCCTTGGCGCCGCGCTCGCCGGCCGGGCCGGCCGTCGAGACGTCGTACGCGCTGGGCGCGTTGAGCAGGGCGGCGAGGTAGGCGCCCTGGGCGGGGTTCAGCCGGTCCGCGTCGATCCCGAAGTAGGCCTGGGCCGCTGCCTGGATGCCGTACGCCCCGCGCCCGTAGTAGGTGGTGTTGAGGTAGTCGGCGAGGATCTCGTCCTTGGAGAGCGTGGCGTCCACCTTCAGCGCGATGAACAGTTCGCGCACCTTACGGCTGACGGTCTGCTGCTGGGTGAGGTAGGCGTTCTTGACGTACTGCTGGGTGATCGTCGAGCCGCCCTGGGCGCCCTGACCGGTGGCGGTGCTCCAGGCCGCGCGGACCAGGGCCTTCGGGTTGACCGCGCCCTCCTGGTAGAAGGAGCGGTCCTCGGCGGCGAGGACGGCGTGCCGGGCGTCGGGCGAGACCTTGTCCAGCGGGACGCTCTGGCGGTTGGTCCGGCCGGTCTGCGCGATCACCGTGCCGTCCCGGTAGAGCCAGGTGTTGCTCTGCGCGGTGGCGGTCGCGTGTGCGTCGGGGACCTGGACGACGGCGACGCCGAGGGCGAAGAGGCCGATCCCGAGCAGCAGGGTGGCGAGGGTGCCGAAGAGGGCGAACCGCCAGGTCGGGACGAGTCGGCGCCAGCCGGTGCGGCGCGGTCGGTTGCGCGGCCGGTTGCGTGGTCGGCGGAGCGTGAGTCGGGGCACGGGGGTGGAGCCTTTCCTGCGAGCCCTGGGTCGGTCGCTCAGTCGGTCGCTCAGTCGGACGAGAGGCAAAGTGTTGGCAAAGGGAGGGGACCGTGCCAGCGTGCCGGGCGGCTTTGCCGGACGGTAGGGACTTATGTCCCGCTTTGCGGCGGAGGTGCGTGATCGGGCGATTGCTCCTGGTTAGGGTGGGTGTCGATGTCCGCCACCGAATCGCGGCCGACCTGCCGCCCCCGCCGCCTTCCTGCCTGTGCTGCCGATCGCCGGGGCGGTCACCGGTGATCCCCGGCGGGAGCCGGCTGCTGCGGCTCGGCGGCGCACCGCTGCACGTGGTGTGCGAGGGCAGTGGGCCGGTCTGCGTCCTGACCAGCGGGCTCGGCGGCGTCTGGTTCGACTGGGACCGGGTGGCGGCGCTGCTCGTCCCGCACCGCACCGTCGTCCGCTTCGACCGCCCCGGCCACGGCCTCAGCGCTCCCGCGCCCGGGCGCGGGAGCGGAAGCGGGCACGCCGTGGCGCCGGCGCAGCTGCTCGTCCGGGAGGCGGACCGGATCCGGCAGGTCCTGGACGCGCTCGGCCTGCCCGGCCCGTGCACCGTCGCCGGGCACTCGCTCGCGGCCTTCCACGTCGAGGCCTTCGCCCGGCTGCACCCCGCGCGCGTCGCGGGCCTGGTGCTGCTCGACGGCAGCACCGAACCCGCGCCGCGCCCGCGTCCGCTGCCCGCCGTCCGGGCCGCCACGGCCCGGGCGACCGGCCGAGTGCTCACCGCCGCCGCGGTGCCCTACCTGGCCGGACCGGCCGGCCGGCGGCTGGTGGTGCGGTACGCCACCGTGCTGGGCCACGACCCGGCGCCCGCGGCGCTGGTCCGCCGCTGTTACCGCCCCGGCCGGGCGCTGACCGCGGCGCTGCTGGAGAACACCCACTACCTGGACATCGCCGCCCAGCTCGCCGAGCTGCGCACCCGGGCGCCGCTGCCGGACGTTCCCGTCACGGTGCTGGCCGCCTACGACCGCAGCGGCTCGCGGCGCGCGCTGGACTGGCTGCGACGCCAGGAGCGGCTGGCCGAGCTGCTCGGCGGGACGCTGCGCACGGCCGCCCCGGCCGGGCACCTGCTGATGCTGGACCGTCCGGAGGCGGTGGCGGCCGCGGTGCTCGACACGCGGTGAGCGGTGGCCTTGGGCTCAGTCGAGGCCGGGGTTGGAGGTGGAGGTGGGGGCGGGATCGAGGCCCGGGTGTGGCGCTGCCGGTACCCGGTCCAGCGGCAGCCAGAGGCGGACCGCGAAGCCGCCGTCCGACACCGGCTCGGCGCTGATCGTCCCGTCCAGCAGGGCGGCCCGCTCGCGCAGGCCCACCAGGCCGTGCAGTCCGCCGGGCAGTTCGGGGCGCTCGGCCCGCTGGTTCGGCGCGGCGTTATGTACGCAGACCCGCAGGAAGTCGGTGCCGATCTGCACCAGCACGTCGGTCCGCGCGCCGGGCGCGTGCTTGCGGACGTTGGTCAGCGCCTCCTGCACGGTGCGGTACGCGGTGCGCTCGACGGGCTCCGGCAGGGTGCGCTGCGTCTCGCCCTCGATCCGCAGGGTGGCGTCCACCTCGGCCGCGGCCACCAGGCGGGGCAGGTCCGACAGCCGGGGCTGCGGGACCAGCTCGGTGGGACCGGCGCCGGCGGCGCGCAGCACCAGGATCATGCTGCGCAGCTCCTCCAGGGTCGCCACCGCCAGCCTGCGCAGTGTCCCCGCGACCTCCTTGACCTGCGGATCCTTGGTGGTCACCTGGAGCGCCCCGGCCTGCACGGCGATCAGGCCCGCCTGGTGCGAGACCACGTCGTGCATCTCGCGGGCGATCCGGGCGCGCTCCTCGGCGATCACGGTCTTGGCGTACAGAGCGCGCTCGTGGTCGCGCAGCACGGCCAGCTCGGCGACCCGTTCGGAGAGGTCCATCCGGGTCTGCGCCAGCAGACCGAGCACCACCGGCCCGATGCCCAGCATCGCCGCGTAGATGAGGCGTTGGACGATGTCGCTGACCGTCTCCTGTCCGAACGCGGTGATCGGCCAGGGCAGGAAGCTGCCGGTCGCCACGGCGAGCGCGACCAGCCCCTTCTGCCAGGCCGGGCGTCTCGTCCCGGCCACCGTGAAGGCCGCGATCATGGCGGCGATCAGCGCATTGCCCGCGTACAGCCCCGGCATGGTGGCCAGCAGCACGGTCATCGGGAACCGTCGCCGCACCACCAGGACGACCGCCGCCAGCAGCGACACCAGGAAGTGCCAGTCGCGCGGCGGCGGGAAGTTCAGCAGCGCGTCGAGACCGGCCGTGACCACCAGCGCCAGGTCCACGACCCACGCGTGCCACCACCGCTGCGGACACCACACCCGGCGGACCAGCCGCACGGCCCGGCCGCCGCCGCCCGGGGTCGGCTCTGTCTGCCTGGGCATCGTGCCACTCCTGTCCCTCGCGAAGTCCTGCGCGACGCTACCTCAAGCGGCGGCGGGGGCCGGTGCGGCTGGAGGGGGCTGGGGCGGACGAGTGCAAGATCGTCGGGCGGTGGTGGCGCTGGAGCGTGAACCTGGAGATGGGGGTTCCGGGTTGCACGCACGCGACAGGCGGTGGTGACCGTGCGGCGAAGGACCGCGGCAGTGCTGACTTTTCCCGTGATCGTGCTGGTGGCGTGCGGGACATCCGGCGGCAAGCCCGTCGCGCCCGCAGCGGCATCCTCCGCGTCCGCGACGGTCGCGGCCCCGTCCTCCTCCGCAGCCGGTCCGGCCACGGTGACCGTCACCGCGGCTCAGCCCTCCGCAACGGTGACGGTCACCCCGACGGCGACTTCCACGGTCATACCTACGCCGACCGTGCCCGATAGTGCTTCCGCTGTGGTGGGCGCGTACTTCGCGGCGATCAACTCGCACGACTACGCGACCGCCTGGTCCCTCGGCGGGGAGAACTTGAGCCCGTCCTACTCCGCGTTCGTGGCCGGCTTCGCGGACACGGTTCGGGATGACGTGCAGATCGTCGGCGTGTCCGGCTCGGCTGTGTCCGTCCGTCTCACCGCCACGCTGGCCTCCGGTGGGACGCAGGTGTACGCCGGGACGTACGACGTCGGCAACGGTGTCATCACCAGTGCGAGCGTGACCGCCGTCGCCACGCCCTCGAGGTCGGAAACGGGTGTCCGGGCGGGGGAGTTCTGCAGCCACCTGGGAGCGACCACGACTGCCGTGGACGGCAAGTCGGTGGTCTGTAGCACCACATCGACCGACCCCGAGCCACGCTGGCGGTCGCGGTAGCCGCCACGGCGGGCACGGGCCGGTCGCCGGGCGCGGTGCGTTCAGTAGTCCCAGTGTTCGCGGCCGCTGATCAGCTTGCAGGTGATGGTGCGGTGCTGGGCGTCGAGGGTGGAGAGGCCGGCGTCGGCGTTGGGGCAGAACTCGCCGGCGCGGTAGTAGTTGCCGCTCGGCGCCATGATGATTCCCGGTGGCGCGGCGGCCGGGGCCGTCGGGGTGGTGTCGGCGCCGCTGGTCCCGCCGCTGCCGCCGGTGGTGGTGCTCGCGGTGGTGTGGGACGGGGTGGGGGTCGGCTTTCTGGGGGCGGGGGTCGGCGGCGGGGTGGTCGGCCGGGGGGCTGCGGCGGTGGTCGGGGCCTGGGTCGGTATCGCCGGTATGGCTGCGGGTGCGGTGCTGGGTGCGGTGCTGGGCGCGGGGCGGGTGCGGCGGTGGTCGGGGTGCGGTGGTGGGTGGGGCCTTCGGGGAGGCGGGGGTGGAGGCGGTGACGGTCTTCGCCGTGTCGCTCTTGTCGCTGCCGAAGGCGGCGCCGCAGCTGCCGATCAGGACCAGCCCGCCGACGATCCCGAGGAAGACCTTCGCGCCCTTGGGCATGCCGGGCCGGCGCGGCGGCGGGCCGACCGGCGTCGTCCACTGCGGCTGGAAGCTGGGCTTGGGGGGCTTCGGGGGCTTCGTCACGGCTGCTCCGGCGGGAGAGGAGGGCTGGGTGGTGCGTGCAGCCTGGCAGCGCCGCCGTCGATGGGTGGGCGGTGTGATCAACCCGTTACGGACCGGTGTGCGCCGGAAACGACTTCGGGCTCCCCCGCCGAAGCGGAGGAGCCCGAAGTCTGTTGTGCGCCGCCAGGGACTCGAACCCCGGACCCGCTGATTAAGAGTCAGCTGCTCTAACCAACTGAGCTAGCGGCGCCTGTTCAACGCGGAGAACATTACCTGATCAGCGGCGGAACTCCGAATCGGTTGCTGGGGCCGCCGACCCGCGGGCCGGACGCGGCGGCGCCGGCGCTCAGTGGTCGGCGGCCAGCCGGAGGCCGAAGGCGATGATCGCGGTGCCGGTGATCCGGTCCAGCACCCTGCGGGCGGACGGGCGTTGAAGTCGCGCCCGGAGCGCCTGGGCGAAGCCGACCAGGACGGTCGACCAGAGCAGGCCCAGCGTGACGTGCACGCAGGTCAGCAGCACGCCGGTGGTGAAGTGCGGTGCCCCGGCCGGGATGAACTGCGGCAGGACGGCGACGTAGAAAACGCCGACCTTGGGGTTGAGCAGGTTGGTCAGGGTGCCCTGGCGCCAGCCGGCCGACCAGGAGTCCGGGTCGGAGGTCGGCGCCTCGTCGGTTGGGGTGGTGGTGTCGGCGGGGACGCGCTGCCGGGTGTTCCAGAGCATCCGGGCGCCCATCCAGAGCAGGTAGCAGGCGCCGCCCAGCCGCAGGGCGTCATAGCCGAGACGGGAGGCGGTGAGCAGGGCGGTCACGCCGAGCGAGGTGAGGGAGCCCCAGAGCAGCGTGCCGGTCTGGATGCCCAGGACGACACCCCAGGCCCGGCGGCGCCGGCCGAGTGCGGCGGTGCGCAGGATGAGCGCGGTGTCCAGGCCGGGGGTGAGCGTGAGGAGTCCCACGACCAGGGCGAAGGAGCACAGTGCGGTGGTGAGGGTCATGGATCGTCAGGCTATCCAGGCGGGGTCCGGCCGGCCCGGGTGGGTGGCCCGCCTGCCCGAAGTCGGGCAGGCAGACCGGCGGTTCGCGAAGCGGGAGACGGGGGAGACGGGAGGCGGGGGAGGCAGGATTCAGGAGGCCGGGGCCTTGGTCCGCAGGATCTCGATGAACGCGCGCAGCCAGGCGGGGTGGTCCGGCCAGGCGCGGGCGGAGACCAGGACGCCGTCCACGACCGCCTCGCCGTCCTGGTAGGTGCCGCCGGCCGCGGCGACGTCCGGCTCCAGCGCGGGGTAGGCGGCGGTCCGGCGTCCGGTCAGCACGCCGGCCGCGGCGGTGATCTGCGGTCCGTGGCAGATCTGCGCGACCGGCTTCTCGGCGCCGAAGAAGTGCTGGACGATGCGCTGGAGTTCGGCGTTGTTGCGCAGGTACTCGGGGGCCCGGCCGCCGGGGATGACGAGTGCCGCGTAGTCGGCCGGGTCGACGTCCGCGAAGGCGAGGTCGGCCGGCCAGGTGTAGCCGGGCTTCTCGGTGTAGGTGTCGAAGCCGTCCTCGAAGTCGTGGACCACGAACTGCAGCTTCTTCTTCGCCGGTGCCGCGATGTCGACCTGGTAGCCCTCCTCGCGCAGCCGCTGGTAGGGGTAGAACACCTCCAACGACTCCGCCGCGTCCCCGGTGACGAGCAGGATCTTCACAGCCATGGTTCGGCCTCGATTCTGATGCGTAGTCAACTCTGGTCTCCGGCACCGATCAAGGCGTGCCGGGGACCAACCTGACGCACCGGCGGCCGCTGCGCAACGGGGCGCGCGCGGGGGTCGCGCGCGGGCGGCGGCTACAGCGCGTCGTAGATGCCCGCCAGTCGCCGCAGGACGTCGGTGGCCGCGTCGAGCGTGCTGGTGTCGATGTGGCCGAGAGCCTCGGACAGCGCGTCGGCCAGGGCCTGTTGGCGTTCGTCGTGGCGTCCGCGTCCGGTCGCGGTGAGGGTGACGAGGACGGAGCGTTTGTCGCTCGTGTGGCGTTCGCGGGTGACGTAGCCGGCCTCGGCGAGTCCGTTGACCAGCTGGGTGGTCGCCGCGCCGGTGGTCTCGGTCCGGGCGGCCAGCTGGTTGACGGGCAGCGGGCCGTCCTCGGCGAGCACCCGCAGGGCGCGGGCGTGGGTGAGCGAGAGGGCGCCGGGCGTGCGGGTGGCGCGGCCGCGCAGCCGTGCGTCGGCGGCGCTGAGGCTGTACGCGGCGCGGGCCAGCTGGTCGAGGGCGCGGGGGCGGTCCGGTTCGGCGTCGGTCACGGGGTCTCCTGGGGGCCGGTGAGGCGGGCTTGACACCAGATTAGCCTAAGTACTTAATAGAGAAGTACTTAGCAATAGCGCCGGACCCGGCGAGGCAAGAAGCGAGGACACCTCATGACGACACGATCCACCGGCCAGAGCTGGGCCCTGGACATCGCCCTGGCCCAGGGCGGCTTCGACGCCCTGCACCCCCAGGCCAAGGGCACCCTGGAGCAGCTCGGTCACGACCACACCGACTTCGACAAGGTCTTCGAGCTGGTGCGCAGCGGTGCCATGCTCCCCAAGGCCTGGGCCACCGTGGCCGGACAGGCCGAGGAGCGCGCCGCCCACCACGAGAGCGGCGGCTTCGCGCAGACCGCCGCCGACCTGTACGTGCGGGCGGCCGTGATGTGGGGCCGGGCCCAGTACTCGATCTTCGACGCCGCCGACCCGCGCAAGCACGCGTTCCGCGAGCACGCCGACCACTGCGTGCGGCGCCTGGGCGCGCTGCGCGGGGACCGGGTGCGCCGGGTGGTCCTGGACTTCGAGGGCGGCCAGATCTTCGGCCTGCTGCACCTGCCGGCCGGCCAGGTGAAGGGCGCCCCCGCGGTCATCCTCGGGCCGGGGATGGACATGATCAAGGAGGACTACATCTACGCGGCCGAGCGGTACTACACCTCGCGCGGCATCGTCGCCCTGTCCATCGAGGGCCCGGGTCAGGGCGAGACCCGGGCGAACGGGCTGACCGTCGACCTGGCCAACTACGAGCGGGCGATCGGCCGTTACGTCGACCACCTGGCCTCGCTGTCGGAGGTCGACGCGGCGCGGATCGGCATGTTCGGCATCTCGATGAGCGGCTACTGGGGTTCCCGCGCCGCCGCCACCGACCGCCGGATCGCCGCGCTGGCCGCCTTCGAGGCCGTCACCGGCGACTTCCGGACGATCTTCGAGCGGGCCCAGCCCACCTTCAAGAACAACTACATGTTCATGGCCGGCTACACCGACGAGGACGCCTTCGACCGCGAGCTGGTCGCCCGTATGCCGCTCGGCGACCTGGTCCGGGAGATCGCCTGCCCGGTCCTGTACGGCATCGGCGAGTTCGACGAGCTCACCCAGCTGGAACAGGCGCTGGCCGGCTTCGAGCTGATCCGCGCGCCCAAGGAGATGCGCGTCTACGAGGACGAGTTCCACCCGCTGGGCGGCGTGGCGGCCGAGGTCTTCCGGTTCGCCGCCGAGTGGCTGGAGCGCGCCCTGAACGGTGAGTTCGCCGAGCCCGGGCGTGACGTGCGGCACTACGTCCACCGCGACGGCCGCACCACGGACGGCACCGCCAACCCGACCTGGTGGCTCGGCGCCGAGCCCGCCCGCCCGTAGCCGGGAACGACGGCGGGAACGACGGCGGGAACGACTCAGGGCCTCCCCACCGAAGTGAGAAGGCCCTGAATCCGCTGTGCGCCGCCAGGGACTCGAACCCCGGACCCGCTGATTAAGAGTCAGCTGCTCTAACCAACTGAGCTAGCGGCGCCTGCTGACCCGGAGAACATTACACGCAGATGAGGGATCCACCGAATCGTGGCCGGGGTGCCACGGTGCGTGCCGCCCGGAGGCCGGACGGGCAGGGATTCTGCCCGTCCGGACGTCCGGGAGCGCAGTTGTGAACGATTCCGCCCGGGACACGTACGTCCTGGCCGGTGGCTGGGCTAGCGTCTGGCGCAGTCGACCGCCGCACGCCCGTCGGGGTGGGTCATGCGGTGGCCGGCGCGTCGGCGCCGTCGTCGGGTTCGGTGGTGTCGAGTGGGCGGTCCGGGGTGGTCAGCCCCAGGCGTTCGGCGAGTGCGCCGGCCTGGAAGCGGCTCTGGGCGCCGAGCTGTTCGAGCAGCTCGGCGATGTGGCGCCGGCAGGTTCGGGTGGACATTCCGAGCCTGCGGGCGATCACGTCGTCCTTGACGCCGTCCGCGAGGAGTGTCGCGATGGTGTGTTTGACCGCTTCGGAGACGGTGCGGGCGGCGGCCGGACCGGTGGCGAACGGGACGGCCTGGCCCCACTCGTTGTCGAAGAGCTTGATCAGGAAGGCGACCATCGACGGCTCGCGGACCACCAAGGCCCCGCCCGTCTCCAGACGGGCCGGGACGAAGGCGGTCAGCCGGTCGACGATGATCATCTGACTGGGTACCTCGGCACGGGTGCGGATCTCCGCGCCGGCGGCGAGGATCACATCCGCGTACGAACGAGTCGGCTGGTGGAAACGGGTGAGGTGCTGGTAGATGCTGCGCAGCCGCACGCCGCGGTTGAGCATCGCAGTGTCCCGGGCGAGGGACTCGTAGAGCGCCGCCTCCGGGTGGCCGCCGCCGGGCTGGATGGCGAGCACCTCCAGGGTGCAGTTGGCCACGGCGTCGCTCAGCGCCGCCCGGACCATGTGCATGTCCTCCAGTAGCTGGAAGGCGCCGGCGGTACGGTCGCGGCCGTCCAGGTAGAGCGGGCTGAGGGTGGACAGGTCCGCCTTGAGCTGGTCGAGCCTGGCCTGCCGGTCGCGGATCGCGGCCTCGGCGGCCCGCAGCTCCGCCTCCTCCGCCCCCAGCAGCTGGGCGGTCGCGGCCTCCGGGCTGACCGGTACCAGCCGGTCCGGATGCTCCTCGTGCGGGCGCAGGAGGTGCAGAGCGGCCAGCGTGTCCAGGGCGTCCTGGCAGTGGGCCGGCTCCAGGCCCAGCTCGGTGGCGGCCGTGCCGACGTACGCGGCTTCCATGTGTCCGCTGCGTACGACCCAGCCGTAGAGCGACTGGGCCCGCTCGTCCAGCCGTGGAGACGGAGCTGCGCGCTCGGCGCGATCTGGCATGCCCGAAATGGGCCGGTTCATCCATCCCTCCCCTGTTGGGCGTCACCTTTATGATCCCCGAACGCTCTGGTCCTCCGTGCACACCCCCTGCGACCCTCTAGCTGGGAAAGAGACCTGAAGCGCCTGGTCGAGAGGCCGGCGCACGAGTAAGACCTGGGGATTCACCGATGAAGACAGCTCGCACTCTCGCAGTCATGGGTATCGGCGTTCTGGCGTTCCTGGGGGTGCAGGCGGCCGGTCCGCAGCAGACGGCTCCGGCCGGTCAGGGCACCTCGGTGACGGCGATGAACACCAGCTGGGGCTGGCCGGTCTGCATTCCGGGCGACAAGCACGACGCGTGCCACCGGACCTCGCCGTTCCCCAGCTTCCCGACCCACGGCGCGTAGTCGCCGGCGACGGCGGCCGCACTGACGAGAACCTCGCACGGAGGGGCGTTCATGCAGCAGACACTCACACACCCGGGTGAGCGGGCGACACGGTCGCAGGCTCCCACCGAGGCCCCGGCCGGCCCAGCGGTCGACACGGTGACCGTTGCCGTGCACGCCGCCGACCCGATCTCCCGGGCCGGCGCGGCGCAGCAGCTGCGCGACCACCCGGGGATCAGGGTGGTGGCCGAGGACGCGGCCGAGCCCGCGGCGGTGGGCGTGGTGGTCGCCGACACGGTGGACGACGCGGTCCTGACGACGCTGCGCGGGCTGGCCCGGCAGAGCTCCGGGCGCGTCGTCCTGGTGGTCGGGCAGATCGGGCAGACCCGGCTGCTCGACGTGGTGAGCTGCGGGGTCGGCACGATCCTGTGGCGCCACCAGGCCGGCAGCGACCAGCTGGCCCGGGGCGTGCTGGCCGCGGCCAAGGGGCGCGGCGAGGTCCCCGCCGACCTGCTGGGCCGCCTGCTCGGCGAGGTCGCCGCGATGTCGCGCGAGGGCGTGCCCGCCGGGGGCGTCCCCGCACGGACCGCGCTCGGCGACCGGGAGGTGGACGTGCTGCGGCTGATCGCGGACGGTCTGGAGACCGCCGAGATCGCCAGCCGGCTGTTCTTCTCCGAGCGGACCGTGAAGAACGTGCTGCACGGTCTGACCAGCCGGCTCAACCTGCGCAACCGCGCCCACGCGGTCGCGTACGCCCTGCGGGCCGGGTACCTCTAGGCCTGGCCCTCGGTGGGGTAGTGGCAGGCGGCTGCGTGGTCGGCGTCCGGGGCGGCGTCGAGCAGGACGGGGGACTCCTGCTCGCAGCGGGTGCGCAGCTCGGGGGCGAGTGCCGTATAGACGGCGCAGCGGCCGCGGAACCGGCAGCCGGCCCGGCGTTCGGTCGGGCTCGGCGGGTCGCCGGCCAACAGGACGCGCTCGCGGGCTCGTTCGGCGACCGGGTCGGGCAGTGGGACGGCCGACAGCAGGGCCCGGGTGTACGGGTGGCGCGGCGTGTTGAAGACCGCCTCCACCGAGCCCTGCTCGACCGTGCGTCCCAGGTACATCACGCTGACCCGGTCGGCGAGGTGCCGGATCACCGACAGGTCGTGTGACACGAACAGGTAGGCCAGGCCGAGTTCGGCCTTGAGCCGTTGCAGCAGGTTCAGCACGCCGGCCTGGATCGAGACGTCCAGCGCGGACACCGGCTCGTCCAGCACCAGGAGTTGCGGCTCGACCGCCAACGCCCTTGCGATCGAGATCCGTTGACGCTGTCCGCCGGAGAACTCGTGCGGGTAGCGGCTCGCGTGCGCGGGCTCCAGGCCCACCAGGCGCAGCAGGTCGGGGATCCGCCGGTCGATCTCCGGCTTCGGCGTCCGCTGGGCGCGCAGCGGTTCGGCGATCACGTCGCCGATCGGCATCCGCGGGTCGAGGCTGGCCATCGGGTCCTGGAAGACGATCTGGAGCTGGGCGCGCAGCCGGTGGACGGCGGCCCGGTCGAGGCCGGCGGTGTCCTGGCCGAGCAGCTCGATCCGGCCGGCCTCGGGCCGGGCCAGGCCCAGCACCTCGAAGAGCGTGGTCGACTTGCCGGAGCCCGACTCGCCCACCAGGCCCAGGGTTTCGCCGCGCCGGATGTCCAACTCGACACCGTCGACGGCGTACACCTCGCCGACCCTGCGCTTGAAGACGGCGCCCTTGAGGATCGGGAAGGTCTTGGTCAGGCCGGAGACCCGCAACACCGGCTCGCGGTCGGCCCGTAGCGGCGCCAGTGCGCTCGGCGGGACGTCCGGGACGGGGTAGACCTCGGCGGGCGCGGGCCGCCGCTCGGCGAGTTCGTCCGCCCGCACGCACGCGGCCAAGTGCGACTCGGGACCGGTGAGTTGCGGCTCGCCAGTCAGGCAGCGGTCCTCGGCCAGCGGGCAGCGCGGGGCGAACGGGCAGCCGCCGGTCAGCTGGGACGGCGCCGGCGGGGTGCCGGGAATCGGCACCAGCGGGCCGCCGCGGGTGTCCAACCGCGGTACGGCGCCGATCAGTCCGAGCGTGTACGGGTGCCGGGGCGCGGCGAACAGCTCGTCCACGCCGGCCGTCTCCACCACCCGCCCGGCGTACATCACCGCGACCCGGTCGGCCATCTGGGCGATCACCCCGAGGTCGTGGCTGACCAGGACGAGCGCGGCGCCGGTCTCCCGCTGGGCGGTCCGCAGCACGTCCAGCACCTGGGCCTGAATGGTGACGTCGAGGGCGGTGGTGGGCTCGTCGGCGAGCAGGATGTCCGGCTCGTTGGCCACCGCCATGGCGATCATCGCGCGCTGTCGCATGCCGCCGGAGAACTCGTGCGGGAAGCTGTCGAGGGCCCGGACCGGGTCCGGAATGCCGACCAGGTCCAGGAGTTCGGCCGCCCGGCGGCGGGCGGCGGCCTTGTCGACCTTCTGGTGGACCAGCACCGCCTCGGCGATCTGGTCGCCGATCCGGTAGACCGGGGTGAAGGCGGAGAGCGGGTCCTGGAAGACCATCGCGATCCGGCTGCCGCGGATCCGGGCCAGTTCGCGGCCCGGCAGCCCGACGAGTTCGCGCCCGTCCAGCTCGACCGAGCCGGTGATGCCGGCGGTGCCGGGCAGCAGCCCGAGGACGGCCAGCGCGGTGACCGACTTGCCCGAGCCGGACTCGCCGACGATGCCCAGGGTCTCGCCGCGGCGCACCGTGAGGTCGACGCCGCGGACGGCGGGGGTGGCGGCCCGGCCGCGGGCTCCGGCGAACTCGACCCGCAGGTCGCGGACGGTCAACAGCTCTGCGGGGGAGGTCATCGGGAGCCCTTGGGGGTGCGAGTGGAGCGGCTGAGGCGGGCGGCGCGGCGGGACGGGGCCCGGCCGGCCTCGGCGGTCGGGTCGAGCGCGTCGCGCAGGCCGTCGCCGATCAGGTTGACGGCCAGCACGAAGAGCACCAGCAGTCCGGCCGCGAAGTAGAACATCCACGGATAGGTGGGCGCGGCGTCCGTCCCGTCGGCTATCAGGGTGCCGAGCGAGACGTCCGGCGCCTTGACGCCGAAGCCGAAGTAGGAGAGCGCGGTCTCGCTCATCACGGCCGAGCCGACCGCGATGGTGGCGTCCACGATGAGGTACGAGGCGGCGTTCGGCAGGATGTGCCGCAGGATGATCCGCAGCGGCCGCACCCCCATGAACTGCGCGGCGCGCACGAACTCGCGCTCCTTCAGGGAGATGGTCATCGACCGCACGACGCGGGCGGTGATCATCCAGTTGAAGGCGGCGAGCAGCACCACGAAGGCGATCCAGCCGGTGTTCTTCAGCCGGGGCGAGATGATGGTGATCACCAGGAAGCTGGGGAAGACCAGCATCAGGTCGACGAAGAAGATCAGCAAGCGGTCCGTCCAGCCGCCGAAGTACCCGGCGCAGGCGCCGACCAGGCCGGCCACCACGGTGGAGAGCAGGGCGACCAGCAGGCCGATGATCAGCGACTTCTGCAGGCCGCGCAGGGTCTGCGCGTAGACGTCCTGGCCGAGTCCGCCGGTGCCGAACCAGTGGGTGGCGGACGGCGGTTGGCGCATGGCCGCGTAGTCGATGTCGGTGTAGTGCCAGTGCGTCAGGTACGGCCCGACGAAGGCCAGCAGGAAGAGCAGCAGCACGATCACCGTGCCTGCCACCGCTCCCCGGGCGGCCAGCAGCCGGCCGAGCACCAGCCTGCCGCGCCCGGCCGGCGCCGCGTCGGCGACGGTCGTCGGGGCGTTCTCGATCACTGCGTCCGCCGTGGTCACGGTGGGTACGGCTCCCGTCATCAGTGCCGGACCCGGGGGTCCAGGGCGGCGTGCAGCGCGTCGGCGACGAAGCCGGAGGCCAGCACCACCACGGCGGCGAAGAGGTTGACCGCGACCACCGCGTTGGTGTCGTTCTCGTTGATCGCGTTGATGAACCATTCGCCCATGCCGTGCCAGCCGAAGATCGTCTCGGTGAAGGTGGCGCCGGTCAGGATGCCCAGGAAGCTGTAGGCGAAGAGGGTGGACATCGGGATGACGGCGGTGCGCAGCCCGTGCTTGACCAGCGCCCGGCGCCGGGTCAGGCCCTTGGCCTCGGCGGTGCGCAGGTAGTCCGAGCCGAGCACGTCGAGCATCGTGCCGCGCTGGTAGCGGCTGTAGGTGGCCAGGCCGCCGAGTGCCAGGGACAGCGTGGGCAGCAGCAGGTGGACGGCCCAGTCGGACAGGTGCGCGCCGAACCCGCCGGTCAGCCCGGGGGTCTCGTAGCCGGTGAAGTTGATCAGCTGATGCCCCGAGGCCTGGTTGAGCGCGATGGCACCGTTCTTCAGGAAGAGCGCCATCAGGAAGACCGGTGTGGACAGCACCACGAAGGAGAAGATCGTCAGCGCCCGGTCGGAGATCCGGTACTGGCGCACCGCGCTCCACGCCCCGCCGGCCACGCCGAGCAGCATCCCGAGCAGGCTGCCGATCAGCATCAGCCGCAGCGAGACCCAGATCCGGCGGCCGAACTCGGCGTTGACCGAGGTGTCGTTGATGCTCCGGCCGAGGTCGCCGTGCAGTACCAGGTCGCTCGACCAGTGGCCGAACCGCTCCACGATCGGGGTGTGGTCGTTGATGCCGAGCGCGGTCAGCTGGCGGTCCACGGCGGCGGCGGACGGTCGCGGCTGCTTGGCCTCGAAGTAGGCCCGGGGGTTGAGCGAGGCGCTGGAGAGCGCGTAGGCGAGGAAGACCGAGACGACCAGGAGCAGCAGGTAGTAGGCGAGACGCTTCGCCAGATAGCGGAGCATCAGCGGCGCCCGGACCGGCGGGACCTGATCAACATGGAGATTTGCCTTCGCTCGTGGGGTGTTCGAGTCATCTTCGTGCAGCACGGATTCTGGGACCGGTGATCGGCCCGGTCAAGACCTGTGCGGCGAGCCGCTTCGCGGGGTACGGCGAAGCGGCAGGTCAGAGTCTTTCAGCGCACTACGGACGGGGTGTGTCCGCAGTGTTTCCGCCTGTTTCGATCCGATCAGGTCTGAACATCAACCCCTGGTGGGCGAACTGATCCGCTGTTACCTTCTGCTGGCTGGGACACCGACTTGGCTGCCCACGCTCAAGCGTCGCCACACCTGGCGACCGAACCTGTCTTCGAAATCTCTTGGGGGAACCCTCCATGGCCGTCACCGCCCCTCGCCGCCGAATCGGCCGCTCCACGAGCGCCGTCGCCGCAACCGCCCTGGTGCTGCTGGTCGCCGGCTGCAGCTCCAGCGGCTCGGGGGCGACCGCCGACGCCTCCAAGAGCGCACAGCCGAGCCTGAACAGCACCGACATCAATCCGCAGCCGCTGGACCAGGTCAAGGACGGCGGCGAACTGCGCCTGCCGCTCCAGCAGTGGATCGACCAGTGGAACCCGATCCAGGTGGACGGCACCTACGGCGACTCGGTCGAGATCATGAAGATGGTCGAGCCGGAGCTCTTCAGAGTGGACGCCACCGGCACCTTCCAGCCGGTGCCGGACTTCCTGGTCTCCGCCAAGGTCGTCTCCACCTCCCCGCAGGTGGTGCAGTACACGCTCAACCCCAAGGCCAAGTGGTCGGACGGCAAGTCGCTCAGCTACCTGGACTTCAAGGCCGAGTGGCAGGCCGCCAACGGCAGCAACCCGGCGTTCAACGTCTCCTCCACCACCGGCTACGACCAGATCAGCGACGTCTCGCAGGGTGCCGACCCGACCCAGGTCAAGATCACCTTCAGCAAGCCGTTCGCCGACTGGCAGAGCCTCTTCTACCCGCTGCTGCCGGCCGCCGGGGTATCCACCCCGGACGACTTCAACAAGGGCTGGATCGGCAAGATCCCGATCACCGGCGGCGCCTTCAAGCTCGGCACCCAGGACAAGGCGGCGCAGACCATCACGGTCGTTCCCGACCCCAACTGGTGGGGTGCCAAGCCCAAGTTGGACAAGTTCACCTACCGGGTGCTGTCCACCTCGGCGATCACCCAGGCGTTCCTGAACAACGAGCTCGACGAGGCGAGCGCGGGCCGCGCGGACGCCTACGGCCAGCTGAAGGGCGACGCGGACGCGGTGATCCGCTCGGCCAGCCCGTGGGACGAGGTGCACATCTCGCTCGGCTCCAACGGGCCGTTGGCCGACCTGCACGTGCGCCAGGCGATCGACAAGGCGGTCGACCGCGACGCCCTGATCAAGGTGCTGAACCAGGGCGTCCCGGTGACCTTCTCCAAGCTCGGCAACCACATCCTGATGACCAACCAGGCCGGTTACCAGGACAACTCCGGCGAGTGGGGCAAGTTCGACCTGGACGCGGCCAAGAAGCTGCTGACCGACGCCGGTTGGCAGGACGCGGGCGCCGGCAAGCCGCGCACCAAGGACGGCCAGTCACTGGAGCTGCACTTCATCGTGGCCCAGGGATCCTCCCAGGCCACCGTGGACATGGCCACCGCGACCCAGAACATGCTGCTGCAGGCGGGCATCAAGCTGGACGTGGACCGGGTGCCGGACAACGACATCGACGACAAGTACATCAACGTCGGCAAGTTCGACCTGGCGACCTGGCGCAACACCAACTCGTTCCCGCCCTCGCTGGTCATCCCGTTCTACCAGGAGCCGGTCGGCGACAACGTCTTCTCCAACTACTCCAAGCTGAGCACCCCGGAGATCGACAGTCTGCTCAAGCAGGCCGCCGCCACCCTGGACCCGGCCGCCGCCGCGAAGCTCTACAACCAGGCGGACGGCGACATCTGGGCGCTGGCCCACACCATCGAGCTCTACCAGCGCCCGACGGTGGCCGCGTTCCGCAAGGGCCTGGCCAACTACGGTGCGACGGGGCTCGCGGACACCGACTACACCAAGGTGGGCTGGCAGAAGTGACCCGCCGTCGGTAAACGGGCAGGCTGAAGCGCTGCCGGGCAGCGCGGTGATCACGAGGCCGGTGCGGCAGTGGGACGGAGGCGTCGCCCCCGTCCGTGCCGTGCCGGCCTTGACCTTCCGCGTTGCCCGCAGGACGCCTTTCGTGCCGTTCCACTGACGAGGAATGTAGCGGGCGGCCGGGAGGTTCGCGTCCGGCGGCGCGGGGCGCGCCCGGTGGCGGCCGAGCTGTCACCCGGTTCGCGCACTGCGGCGTCAACTCTCCTTGACGGGGTAGCCCGTTCGACGGGCCCGTGGTCAAACCGGAGGTTGCGCGAGCCAGGTGACGGGACGTCGGGCGTGCCGTCGCGGTGCGTGCGCCCGTCGGTCAGGGGTGCCACCATCGCGGGGAGCCGCTCGTCCGCCGTCCCGAGAGAGCCCCCGATGACCGTAGGACCCTCCTCCGCCGCTCCCGCGCCGCCGCATCCGGTGGTGCGCCACATGGTGCGCCGCAGCCGGGACGAGGCGCACCGCGCGTCCACCCCGCTGGAACTCTTCTTCGACCTCTGCTTCGTGGTCGCGGTCGGCCAGGCCGGCCGGCAGCTGGCGACGGCGCTCGGTGAGGGGCACCTGCGGGTGGCGCTGGTCGGCTACCTGTTCGCGTTCTTCGCGGTCTGGTGGGCCTGGATGAACTTCACCTGGTTCGCCTCGGCGTACGACTGCGACGACGTCCCCTACCGGGTCACCACGCTGGTGCAGATCACCGGCGTGCTGATCCTGGCGGCGGGTATCCCGCGGCTCTTCACCAACGGTGCGACCGGGCTGGCGGTGGCCGGTTACGTGGTGATGCGCCTGGCCATGGTGACCCAGTGGCTGCGGGCCGCGCAGGGGGAGAGCGGCGCCGCGCGCACGATGGCCCGGCGCTACGCCGCCGGGATCACCCTGGTGCAGATCGGCTGGGTGCTGATGCTGCTGCTGCCGTCCTCGGCGATCCCCTACGTGATCCCGGTGGGCGTGCTGATCGAGCTCTCGGTGCCGGCCGTCGCCGAGCGCAGTGTGCAGACCAGCTGGCATCCGGAGCACATCTCGGAGCGCTACGGCCTGTTCACCCTGATCGTGCTCGGCGAGACGGTCTCGGCGGCCACCGTCGCCACCCAGTCGGCGATCGACGAGCACGAGGCGCTGGGCAGGCTGGTGCTGATCGCGGTGGGCGGCCTGCTGCTCTGCTTCTCCGCGTGGTGGATCTACTTCGCCCGTCCGGTCCACGGTCATCTGCGCTCCAATCGGCAGGCCTTCCTCTGGGGTTACGGGCACTATCTGATCTTCGGATCGGCCGCGGCGATCGGCGCGGGCCTGGAGGTCGCCGTCGAGTACGCGGTCGGCGCCGCGCACATCTCGCAGGCCGCCGCGACCGCCGCGGTGACCGTGCCGGCCGCGCTCTACCTCTTCACCGTCTGGGCCCTGCACTCCCGGCACACCAAGACCGGCGCCGCCCAGTGGGTGCTGCCGGTCGCCTCGCTGGCGGTGCTGGCCTGCACGGCGGCGGGGACGGCGGGCGTCCTGGCCACCGGGCTGGTCGGCGCCGCCACGGTGGCCGTCGGGGTCTGGCTGCACAGCCGGGAGCCGGTGCCCGCGCAGGCCTGACCGGTCGGTGTCGGCCCCGCGTGCGACGATCGCGGGACCGCACCCGAACCACGATCGAGGTCCCCGTCATGGCCCAGCAGCTCGACGACCTGCCCTACGCCCATCTGCTCCAGCCGCACCGCGGTCCGCTGCGCCGCGACGCCCGTTACGACACCACGCACTTCGAGGGCGAGGCCTACGAGGGCGTCGAGGCCGGCGGGGCGACGTTCATGGAGTGCGCGTTCACCGGCGTCTCGCTCACCGAGGCGCGGCTGCGCAAGGCGCGCTTCAACGAGGTGTGGGTGGACGCCTGCCGCTGGGTGGCCACCGACCTGGCCGAGACCGAGTGGCAGGACGCCACCGTGCAGGCCGGGCTGCTGGCCGGGATCTCCGCCTACGGCTCCCAGCTGCGCCGGCTGACGATCCGCCAGTGCAAGCTGGAGGCGGTCAACCTGCGGGCCGCCGTGCTGCGCGACGTGGTCTTCGAGGACTGCCAGCTGCGGGACGTCGACTTCGGCGGCGCGAAGCTCACCGACGTCTCCTTTCCGGGCAGTTCGCTGGAGGAGGTGCGGTTCGGCGGTGCCACCCTGAAGAAGGTGGACCTGCGCGGCGCCACCCGGCTCGGCCTGCCGGACGGTCACGAGGGGCTGCGCGGCGCGGTCATCTCCTCGCTCCAGCTGCTGGAGCTGGCACCGCAGTTCGCGCAGGCGCTGGGTGTCCAGGTGAAGGACGCCTGAACCGCCCGAGTCTCCCGAGCCACCCGATCGCGACGGATTGGACTGGACCACTGGTCTGCGGGCGGCCGCTGCCCTAACGTTGCGGGCATCCACGTCGAAGGGTGTCCCGATGGTGAGCGCCTGGCCGCAGTCGATCTCCTCCCGGACGGTCCGCGCGGGCCGGGCCGCCGGCACGGTGGTGCGCTGCGGGCTGATGGACACCATGCTGGCCGACCTCCCGGTCTCGGTGGTCTTCTTCTTCCCGCAGGCGCTGGACGAGGAGCGGTTGGCGCTCGGGCTGGCGCGGGCGTTGGAGCACCTGCCGGTCTTCGCGGGCCGGCTGCGGACTGCCGGCCGGGGCCTGGAGATCGTCTGCGACGACGCGGGTGTGCCGCTGACCTGCGGCGACGTGGACGAGACGGCCGTCGAGGCGATGGGACGGGTGACGCTGCCCGCCTCCGGCCTGGTCGACCATGTGGACGCGACGGGTGCCCGGGCCGGCGGGCAGCCGCTGCTGACCGTCCGGCTCAGCCGGCTGGCGGACGGCGGCACGGCCCTCGGCTGCTCGTGGCACCACGCGGTGGGCGACGTGCAGAGCTTCATGGTGCTGATGCGGGCCTGGTCCGCAGCCGTTGAGGGCCTGCCGCTGCCGCCGGTGCGGATCGCCGGGGACCGGGACGCCCTGCTGGACGAGGTGCTGCCGCCCGAGGACTGCGGCCGGGCGGGCTTCCGGCTGACCGGACCGGCCGAGGCCGCCGAGCTGATGCGCGAGGTGGCGGTCTCGGCCCGGGCCAACCGGACCACCCAGGTCTACTTCGGCCCGGCCGAAGTCGCCCGGATGCGGGCGGAGTTCAGCGCAGCCGCAGGTCGGCGACTGTCGGCGAACGACGCGCTCTGCGCCCATCTGGTCGACACCGTCCGCACCCTGGACGAGGACGCCGAGGTCCGCCGGCTGACCATGCCGGTCAACGTCCGCCGCTTCCTGGACCTGCCCGCCGGGGTGGTCGGCAACCTGCTCGGCGAGGTCTTCCTCTCCTGCCCGCCGGCCGGCACGCCGGAGCGGCTGGCGGCCGACATCCGGGTGGCGGTGGACGGCTTCATGGGCGCCCACCTGAGCCTGCGCAGCAACCGGGCGTTCCTGGCGGCGATCGGCCCGGACCGGCTGGAGGCCTGCGTCCCGCTCGGCTTCGACCCCGCGAACCGGACCTTCACCTTCTCCAACTGGAGCCGCTTCGGCGCCTACGAGATCACCTTCGAGGGGCAGCGGCCGACCTTCTTCAGCCCGCTGGTCAACCTGCAACTCCCCTGGGTCTCCTGGCTGGTGGAGGGATTCGGGGGCGAGGGCGCGCTCTTCACGGTGGTCCTGCCGACCCGGCTGGCCGGCCGGCTGCGCGCCGAGGCCGGCCGGGCGGCGCTGCACTGCTTCCGTGCGGCGGACGACCCGCTGCCCGCGGTGGCCGGTGAGGTCCGCAAACTGCTCTGAGCGGCCGGCCGAACGCACCCGTGCGGGCGGCGGGTTCAGCCCTTCCCCGAGTTGCCGCGCAGCAGTTGGCGCAGCGTGGGCCGGACGTCGGTGGTGATCACGCCCATCGCCCGGCGGAGATAGCGGTCGTCGGTCAGCTGGCTCAGCATGCTCGCGGCGAGGTCGGCGCGCGCGGTGTACAGGCCGTCGGCGCTCTCCTCGGCGTGCCGGTAGCCGGTCACCACCGGGTGGTCGAAGAGCGCGGACGGCCGGGCGATCGTCCAGTCCAGGTCGCTTGCCCGCAGCACGGCCTCCATCCGTCGCATGTCCTGGTGCGCGGTGCGGGCGATCACCCGGTTGACGTACGGGTCCAGCAGGTGGTTGAAGAGGAACTCGCCGCTCGGGCGCCAGGCGGGGTCGACGGCGCTGGAACTGACCGCCACCAGGCGCCGCACGCCCTGGCGCCGCATGGCGGCCAGGATGTTCGTCGCGCCGGCCGAGTAGACGGTGACCGGCTTGCGGCCGGGGGTGGCGCCCAGGGCGGACAGGACGGCGTCGGCGCCCGCGACGGCCGCGTCGACCGCGTCCGGATCGGTGGCGTCGGCGGCCTGGACGGTCAGCCCCGCCCGGGGCGGTACGGCCTGCGGGCGCCGGGCCACCGCGGTGACCCGGTGGCCGGCGGCCAGCGCCTGATCGGTCAGCTGCCGCCCGGTCGGACCGCTCGCGCCGAAGACGACGATGTGCATCTGCCTGCTCCTCTCCCGGCCCGGGGCGTCCCGGGCCTGAGGCCTTGACAGTGGCCCGTGCGCTCGGCGAGGTTCAACGACGATGAATAAGAACCGAGGCCGTCCGCGCGGTAACCCCGCCACCAAGGAACGCATCGTCGAGGTCGCCCGCGGCCTCTTCCTGGAGCACGGCTACCGGGGAACCACGCTGCGGGCGATCGCCGCCGGGGCGGACGTCGACTCGGCGCTGATCAGCTACCACTTCGGCTCCAAGAGAGGCCTGTTCGGGGAGGCCACGCAGGTCGGCTGCGCCCGGACGCTGGACATCGCCGGCGCTCTCCAGGGCGACCCGGCGCAGCTGCCCGACCGGCTGCTCCAGGCCGTCCTCGACCTGTGGGACCAGGCCGACGCCGGTGGGCCGGGCGGGCGGGACGAGGACGCGCTGGCCGCGCTGCGGGCGCTGCGGGAGTATCTGGAGATCGAGGTGCTCGGCCGGCTTGCTGAATATCTCGGCGGCCCGGACGCCACCGAACGCGCCACCGCCGCGGTCACCGTGATCGGCGGGCTGATCTTCACCCGGTACCTCAACCCGCTGCCCTCGTCGGCCGGGTTGAGTTCCGCCGACGTCCGCCGGATCCTCGCCCCCGCCCTGCGCGCGGCGCTGCACGGCCGCACCCGCCGCGCCCCGTCGGCCCGCCCCCGGCCGGGCACGCGCCTGGTGCGTCCGCTCGTCGAGGCCGGAGCTTCAGGCTGAGGGCGCCCGGCCGTCGTGCCGGGCCAGGAGGGCGGCCTCGTCCTCGGGGGAGAGCCCGCGCGACAGTGGCGGTTCGCCGCGCTCGCGGTCCCAGGCCAGGATGTCGGCCGCCGTCACCTCCAGTGGCGTCGCGGGCAGGCCGGCCGCCCGGGCGCGCGCCGTACTGCGTTGCTGGGTGGGCCAGTTGTCCCGCACCAGCGGGAAGAACCGGCCCACCGCGTCGGGTGGCACCGGCACCGGCTCGACCCGGCTGCCGGCCACCCGGGCGCAGGTCTCGATCACCTCGCCGAGGGTGACCGGCTCGGCCGGGCCCACCGCGTGGAACGCGCCGGGACGGTCGTCGACGAGCAACTGCACCACCAGGCGCGCCAGATCGCGCGCGTCGACGACCTGGACGGGCTGCGCGAGATCGCCGGGCACCGCGACCCGTCCGCCGCGGGCGGCGCGGCGGACCCAGTAGGTGAGGGTGTCCGACGGGTCGTGCGGCCCGACCACCTTGCCCGGACGCACGATCGTCGCCCGCGTGCCGTACCGGGTGGTCACGTCGTCCTCGCAGGCGACCTTGGCCGGTCCGTAGGTGTCCTCGTCGAGCTCCTCGGTGTGCCGGACGGGCGCGCGGCGCGGGGTGTCCTCGTCCGAGCCCGGCGCCAGGTCCGGCGGGCGGATGTACACCGCATGGCTGGAGATGAACAGGTAGCGCCCGACCCGGTCGTCCAACGCGTCCATGGCCTGGCCGACATGGCGCGGGAGGTAGCCGCTGACGTCGACGACGGCGTCCCAACTCCCGTGCCGCAGTGCCGCGTAGTCGCCGGTGTCGCGGTCGCCGATCAGCCGGGTCAGGGCGGGGAACAGCTCGGTCCCGGTCTTCCCCCGGCCGAACAGCGTCACCTGCAGGCCGGTCCGCAGGGCGTCGTCGACGATGGCGCGGCCGACGAAGGATGTGCCGCCGAGCACAAGAATCCGCATGGTCGCCGACTCTACCCGGGCGTGTGGGCGTCCGGGGGCGGGGAAGGGATCCGGGCGTGACAGAGGCTCTGGACAGGCGGCGCGAGGGGCGGAACACGTCGGCGACCCTCACCGGGCTCGTGCTCGCGGGGCTGGCCCGGGATCCGGACCGGGTCGCGATCCGCTGCGAGGGCGATGTTCTGACGGCCGGCCAGATGCTGGACGACGTGCACCGCTGTGCGCGGGCGCTGCTGGAGAGTGGGCTCGGCCGGGGCGACTGCGTCACCGTGCTGGCAGGGAACCGGCCGGAGGTGATGGTGGTCCGGCTCGCCGCCAACCTGATCGGTTGCCGGGTCGCGATGCCGTACACCGACCGGCCGGTGGCCGACCAGGTGGCGATGGCCCTGGACGCGCGGACCACCGCGTTCGTCTTCGACCCGGAGTGCTTCGGTGCGACGGCGGCGCGGATCGCGGCCGCGCTGCCGGCCGCCCGGCTGCTCGCGCTCGGCCCGGCCCCGCTGGGGGAGGACCTGCTGCGGCTCGCGGCGCCGCAATCCCCGCGCCCGGTGGCGCCGCGCTTTCGCCCCGACGACGTGATGGCCATCCGGTTCACCGGCGGCTCGACGGGTCAACCCAAGGGCGTCCAGCGCTACTTCGCGCGCCCGCCCCGCCCGCTGCCGCAGGACGCGGGCCGATTCCTGCTCTGCACGGCGCTCTGCCACGGCGGCGGGACGACGGCCGACCTGGCGCTGGCGGCGGGCGGCAGCGTCGTGCTCCATGCGAGCTTCGACGCGGCGGCGGTCCTGGAGGCCGTCGAACGGCACCGGGTCACCCGGGTCTACCTGCCGCCGCACCTGCTGCACCGGGTGCTCGACCACCCGGACCTCGACCGCACCGACACCAGCAGCCTGCGACGCGTCAGTTACACCGGCTGCCTGCCCTCGCCCGAGCGCCTCGCCGAGGCCACCCGCCGCCTGGGGGCGGTCCTGCACCAGACGTACAGCCTGACCGAGTGCGGACCGGTCACCCGTCTGCTCCCGCGGGAGCACCTCGACCCGCGCCTGCTGACCACGGCCGGGCGGCCGTTCCCCGACGTCGAGGTCCGGGTCCTGGACGATCGCGGGCGCCTGCTGGACGCCGGACGGACGGGCGAGATCTGCGTGCGCAGTCCCACCATGATGGCGGGCTACTGGCAGAACCCGGAGCTCACCGCGCAGGTGCTGCAAGGTGGTTGGCTGTCCACCGGTGACCTCGGCCACCTCGACCGGGCGGGCTTCCTCAGCGTCGAGGGGCGCCGGGACGCGATGGTCGTCGTCGAGGCCCGCAACGTGTTCCCGCGCGACGTGGAGGGTCCGCTGCTGGCCCACCCGGCGGTGCGCGACGCCGTGATGTTCTCCACCGTCGACCGGGACCGGCAGCGATGCTTGCACGCGGCGGTCACCACCGCGCCGGGCACCGCGGTGAGCGCCGAGCAACTGCGCCGCTGGGTGCGAGAGCTCAACGGCCCGCTCTGCGTGCCGCGTTCGGTGCTGGTGCTGCCGCGGATACCGGTCACCGAGGCGGGCAAGCCCGACCTCGGCGCGCTGCGCACGCTGGTGGGCTGAGCGCCGTACGGGCGGCCCGGGCCACGGCGCCCGGGGTCAGTCGGCCGTCCGGCCCGCGCCGAGGGCGGCGGCGGTGCGCAGCGCGGCGAGCAGCGAGTCCAGCGCCGGCTGGGCGGCGGCGGAGGACCGGACCGCCGCGTAGATCGCCCGGACCGGCTCGGGGTTGCGGAGCCTGCGGACGGCCACGCCCGGGTGCCGGCTGCCCAGGCCCAGCCCCGGCACGAGGCTGACGCCGAGCCCGGCGGCGACGAAGCCCTGGGCGGTGGCGTAGTCCTCGCCCTCCACCGCGAAGTCGGGGCTGAAGCCGGCCGCGGCGCAGGCGTCCACTATCGCGTCCAGGCAGGGCCCCGACCGCTCGCTGCCGACCCACGGCTCGTCGGCGAGCTCGCTCAGGTCGATCACCCGCTTCGCGGCCAGCCGGTGTCCCTGCGGCAGGACGGCGCGGTAGCCGTCGTCGAGCAGGTGGACGAACCGGATGCCGTCCACCGGCAGCCTGTCCCGGGTGCGCACCACGAGGGCCAGGTCGGCCCGCCCGCGCCGCACCTCGGGCAGTGGGTCGTCGGCATCGGCGAGCTTCAACTCGACCTGGACGCCAGGATGTTCGCGGCGCAGCTCGGCCAGTGCCGGGGCCACCAGGGTGGCGCCGGCGGTGGCGAAGTAGTGGACCGCCAGCCGTCCGGTCCGCCCGGAGCGCAGGTCGGCGAGGGCGGTCTCGGCTTCGGCGAGGTGCCTGCCGATGACGGCAGCGTACTCGGTGAGCAGGGTCCCGGCGTCCGTCGGCCGGACCCCGCGCCCGTTGCGCTCCAGCAGGGCGATTCCGGCCTCCTTCTCCAGTGCCGCCATCTGCTGGCTGACCGCGGAGGGCGTGTACCCCAGATTCCGTGCCGCCGCGGTGACCGACCCACTGGTGACCACTGCCCGCAGCAGCTGCATACGTCGCACATCAAGCATGTAGACCAGCTTAACGCTGAGTGCAGATCTTTTCGCTTGTCTTACGTCTCCTCCCGACGCAGTGTGGATCCGGGGGACCACGCGACGGGAGACGAACAGTGCCGAACGGCCAGGCCGGAACACTTCTGCGGATGGGCGTCCTCGCCCTGCTGTGGGGGTCCGGCTTCCTGTGGATCAAGATCGCGCTGAGCGGCGGCCTGTCGCCGCTGCACATCACCGTCATCCGCTGCGCCCTCGGCGCGGCCGTCCTGCTGGCGCTGGCCCGCCTCGGGCGCCAACGCCTGCCGCTCGACCGCCGGACCTGGGGGCACCTCGCGGTGGCCGCGCTCTTCTGCAACGTCCTGCCGTTCCTGCTGGCCGGCATCGGCGAGCAGAGCGTCGACTCCGGGGTGGCCGGCGTCCTGAACGCCACCACACCGCTGTGGTCGCTGGCCATCGGCCTCGCCCTGCGCACCGAGCGCGGACTTCGCCCGCGTCGGCTGGCCGGACTGCTGCTCGGCTTCGCCGGCACGCTGCTGATCTTCGCCCCCTGGCAGCACTCCGGCCTGACCGGCTGGGGAGCGCTTGCCCTGCTGGGCGCGTCCCTCAGCTACGCCGTCGCCTTCGCCTACATGGCCCGCCACCTGATCGGCCGGGGCACCGCCCCCCTCGCCCTCTCCGCGGCCCAGCTCCTCGCCGCGACGGGCCTGACCACGGCAGCCCTGCCCGTCGGCCACGCGTCGTCGGCCGGGCCGAGCGGGACGGCGTTGATCGCCGTCGTCGTCCTGGGCGTCTTCTGCACGGGCATCACCTTCCACCTCAACTCCCGCCTCATCGCGGACGAGGGCCCGACCGCCGCCGCCACCGTCGGCTACCTGCTGCCGGTGGTCTCGGTGACCCTGGGAGCCGTCGTCCTGGACGAACGGATCGGCCTGCGCGTCATCGCGGGCATGGCGGTCGTCCTGGTGGGCGTCGGCCTGACCCGCCCACGGTCGGCCGCTGCCACCGCGGGCCCGGCCCGCGAGGCCGCCCGCGCCGAGGGCGTCCGGTCCTGATGCGGGCTCAAGGTGCTCAAGGCCGAGCGGTGCAGGCGATCGACTACCGTGATGCCGCATGACGAACCCCGAGACGCACAGCAAGGCCGAGGTCACCGCGGAGTTGATCCGGGAGCTGCTGCGCGAGCAGCACCCCGATCTGGCCGATCGCCCGCTGAGCCTCGGCGCGCGGGGCTGGGACAACCAGCTGTGGCGGCTCGGCGACGACCTCGCCGTCCGGCTGCCCTGGGCGACGCAGTCGGCGGACGAGCTGCTGCTCAAGGAGCACACCTGGCTGCCCGCCCTCGCCCCGGACCTGCCGCTGCCGGTGACCGTCCCGCAGCGCCTCGGTGAGCCCTCCGAGCGGTTCCCGAGGCCCTGGATCGTCACCACCTGGGTGTCGGGCGAGCCCGCCGACCGCGCCCCCGTCACGCGCGGTGCGCAGGCGGCCGACAGCTTGGCCGCCTTCCTGACGGCGCTGCACCGGCCCGCTCCCGCAGGGGCGCCCGCCGGCCGGTGGCGCGGGGGGCCGCTGGCCGACTACGCCGAGCAGTTCGCCCGGCAACTCGACTCGGCCGTGGAGATGGGGCTGATCCCCGACCCGGACGCCGTCCGCGCCGTCTGGGCCGACGCCGTCGCCGCGCCCGCATGGGACGGTCCGGCCCTGTGGCTGCACGGCGACCTGCATCCGGCCAACGTCCTCACGGCGGACGGCACCTTCTGCGGCGTGATCGACTTCGGCGACCTCTGCGCGGGCGATCCGGCCTGCGACCTCGCCGCCCCCTGGATCCTGCTGCCGGACGACGCCGCCACCACCCGCTTCCACGCGGCCTACCAGCCGGCCCAGGACGCCGCGACCCTGCGCCGCGCCCGCGGCAACGCCGTGCTGCGCGCCCTCTCCGGCATCCTCATCGGCGAGGCCGGCCTCCGCGGCCGCCCCGGCGGCAAGCCCACCTGGGGCCCGCCCGCGCACGCGTCGCTGCGCCGCCTGGTCGCGACGGCGGGCTGACAGAGGCGACGGGACGTCGACGGGGTCGACTTCTGCTGCTCAGCTCTGCTCAGCTGAGCCGGACACGGGCGCCGGCTGCTTGCACGCTGCGGCGAGCGTGGGGAGCAGCCCGCTGAACGCACAGGGCTGGTGAGGCAGGCAGCTGCTCTGGAAATGGGCGGGCCGGTGGGCGGCCGCCCCGCTGGTCCGGCGCGAAACGGCGAGGGCGTCCCGCTGTGTGGTGCAGCCGGTCATCGGGGCGGTCAGTGTGGTTTCCGCTTCCACGAATTCCCCACGATCGGGAAGCGGGCCTTGGAAAAGCGGACCACACCGGCCTCGGGACACCGAAGCCGGTGTGTGGAATGGTCGGGCAGCGGGACGGTCGGCAGAATGGCCGTTCCATGGCGGGGTCGGCGCCGTTCAGTGCGGGAATTTGTGCGCGGCCTGGCGGCCCGGCCGTCGGCCCGTTCCCCGGACGGCGGTGAGCTGGCGGACAAGTTGATGGAGTGAGATGACGGCCGTGAGCGGAGGCAGTCCGGCCACGACGAGGTCGGGAAGTGTTCGCGAGACATCGGCGACGCACAGTCCGGTCGCGAGAGTGGAGAACAGCACGACCACGACCCAGGAGTGCAGGGGCTGACGTCCGTGCAGGGCGGCACGCAGGACTGACAGGCACCCCGCGAGCCACGGCCCGTAGACGATGACCGGCCACAGCTGTGACAGCGCGCGCGGCACCCGCGAGTACGCCAACGCCCACAACGGGTCGTAGGAGAACGCCCACCCCAGCACGCAGACCGCGGCGACCGTGACCGCCGTCAACGCGCCGAACAGGGAGCCGATCACCTCCGGCCACGCCGACCTGGGCGGCTGTCTCCGTCGCCGGCGCCGAGAGACCGGCGTGCCGGCCATGACCGGCACGGGTTGGTCCACCGACAGACGAGGATGCGGAACGAACGCCGCCTCGCCCTCCCACCCGACCGCCGACTCGGCAACGGCCTGGAAGGCGGGCGATTCGCCGTATGCGACACCGATGTGAGCCCTGGACCGGTCGCGGTCGCGGGACCCCACCCGGGGATCGTCGTCGGGCTCGAGGTATCCGAAGAGCGGCGTCATGTTTCGACCGAGAACGGAGCGGGGCTGATCCTCATCGCGAGGTCGCTCTCCAGCCGGCGGATCTTCCGCAGGAAGGTGGCCAGCAGGCAGGAGGTGTGCGGCAGCGGCACCCGTTCGCCGTTGCACGAGAGGTAGCCGGTGCGCACGTCACCCGCGGCGTTCCGTCTGTCGGGAACGAAGAGCCACTTCCCGACCTTGGCGACCGGGTCTCGATCGGAGGGCGCGAAGGCGAAAGGCTGGGATGTTGAGGTCATGGTTCATCAACGAGGGCGCGGCACGCGGGTTCGTACTTCATTCGGGCGTCGTTTCATATTCGGTCCCGGTGGCGCTCATCGAAATTACCTGGGGTGGCGCGGGGGGTGGTACTTTTTTAGTTGAACCCTCATGGTGTCCACATACCCGCAGGGGCTGGACATTCCATAGTAATCACGGCCGGTGCTCATCGAAAATACCCAGCCGCCGTAAATCAGCAGTATCGTTTCTGCTTATTGATCATCGATCCCCCGTGCTATATTTCCGGCTTGCCATCGGCATATGTCCGAGCTTGCGAAGTGCTGGAATCGACCGCCGTGGGGTTTTCTTGATCAGCTGGGAGGAATACATGGAGGTACTCAGGCTCCATCGCGAGGGATGGTCCGTCTCCGGGATTGCCGGGCATCTCGGGCGTGATCGGAAAACGGTGCGAGCCTATCTGCTGGGACAGCGGACCCCAGGCATCCGAATTCTCCCGCTGGACAGCTTTCTCCGGTTTCTTCCGTACTGCCGACAACGCCTGGCGGATGACCCGCACCTTCTGGCCACCGTTCTCCTCGGCGAGATCGTCGACCTGGGCTATCCGAGCGGTTACTCGACCTTCACGCGTGCTCTGCGCAAACACCACGTCCGGCCGTCCTGCGAGGAGTGCGAGGGTGGCAGGACCGGGAGGAGAGTGAACACCGCTCGGCGGAGCGAAGAGGCGGTCCGATTCGACTGGCTGGAACTTCCGGAGCCACCGGCGGGGTGGGGCTGCGGCAGCCATGCGCACCTGTTGCTGGGATCGCTCACCCGCTCCGGCCGCTGGCGCGGAGCTCTGGCGGAGAACGACGACCTGCCGCACCTCGTCGAGGCCATGGAGCACGTCATGAGGCGGCTGGGCGGCACCGCCGAATGCTGGTGGGTCGACCGGACGCCGGCCGTCTACTGCCCCACCAGTGAGCGTGTGACGCCGGCGTTCCGGCAAGTGGCGAGGTACTACGGCGTGAGAGCCGAGCTCCTCCCGGGCGACGGCCGACGCCCCCCGACCTGCGAACGGGCCGCCCGGTCCTGGTGGAGCGCGGTGGCGGACGACGCCGGGCTGGACGAGGCACGGGACAGCCTGGAGCGGCTCGCGGCAGGTCTGGATTCCGGGGCCCGCGTGGTCGACAACGCGCTTGCAGGTAGCTGGACTTCGGGCGCCGAACCGCTTCGGGAGCTGCCCGCCACGCCGTTCCCGATCTGGGTCTGCGACCGCCGTACGGTCACGGCCCAGGGCCTGGTGCCCTTCCGCGGCAACCTCTACGCCGTGCCGAAGCACCTGGCCGGCGCGGTGCTGGAGGTCCGGCGGCGCCTCGACCAGTCCCACCTCTCCATCGCCACCTTCGCCGGAGCCGTCATCGCCCGGTATCCGCTCGCCCAGCCGGGGGCCGGGCTGACGGTCGTCGAGCCCAGCGGCGTCGTCGTCCTGGAGCGGTGCCAGACGACGACGGCGCGCGTCGACGCCCCGGCCTGCCGAAGGATGACGCCGCGTCCGCCGTCCGAGAAGGCACTGGCCGAGGCCGCTGCGCTGCGTGGGCGAAACGGTGCCGTGCCCACCTGCCGAGCGGGGGACGGCCCGGCCCTCCCGGCGATGCGGGTACCACCCCAGCGGGAGAGCCGACCGACGAGCCGGGGAGCTGATGCGCAGCCCGGCCGGACCACCTGACCCCGAACAACCCCGGCCCGGTGCTGCAGCGGGTCCGCCGCACACCGCCCTTGACCTTGTGTGCACTCCAACTCCTAGAGTGCGGCGGACAGGGGAGTCACAGCAAGGGAGTGCGTTCATGCGTTATCGCAACCTCGGCGGAACCGGCATCGAGGTCAGCGCGTACTGCCTGGGCACGATGATGTTCGGGGCGGTCGGGAACACCGACCACGAGGACTCCGTCCGCATCATCCACACCGCCCTCGACGCGGGGATCAACTTCGTGGACACCGCGGACATGTACTCCGGCGGCGAGTCCGAGGAGATCGTCGGCAAGGCGCTCCGGGGTCGACGCGACGATGTGGTACTCGCCAGCAAGGTCCACTTCCAGATGGGGGAGGGACGCAACCGCAGCGGCAACTCACGGCGATGGATCGTCAGGGCGGTCGAGGACAGCCTGCGGCGGCTGCAGACCGACTGGATCGACCTCTACCAGGTCCACCGGCCCGACCACAGCACCGACGTCGAGGAGACCCTCTCGGTCCTGGGCGACCTGGTGCGTGAGGGCAAGATCCGTGCCTTCGGCTGCTCGACCTTCCCGGCCGAGGAGATCGTCGAGGCCCACCATGTCGCCGAACGGCGCGCGCTGCCGCGGTTCCGCACCGAGCAGCCGCCCTACTCGCTGATCGTCCGCGGCATCGAGTCCTCGGTACTGCCGGTCTGCCGCCGCTACGGCATGGGTGTGCTGACCTGGAGCCCGCTGGCCTCCGGCTTCCTGACCGGAAAGTACCGGCAGGGCCGTCCGATCGACCTCACCAGCGGACGGGCCAAGCTCACCCCGGCCCGGTTCGACCCCGCCGTTCCCGGGAACGAGGTCAAACTCGCCGCCGTCGAGCGGTTCACCGAGCTGGCCACCGACATCGGCTGCACCCTGCCCGAGCTCGCGACCGCCTTCCCGCTCGCGCACCCGGCCGTCACCTCGGTGATCATCGGCCCGCGCACCGGGGAGCAGCTGGAACTGCTCCTCAAGGGCGCCTCACTGGAACTGGACGACACGACTCTCGACCGGATCGACGAGATCGTCCCGCCCGGAGTCAACCTTTACCAGCCGGACGGCGCCTGGCGGGCCCCCGCGCTCGACGACACCGCAGGCCGCCGCCGAGCCCCGGCCGACCGCTCCGCGGCATAGACCCGACGCAGGCGCCGACGTCTGATGCTGAACGGGCGGAAAAGGGCTGGCCGGCCACCGGCCGGCGCGGCGAGGATGACCGGATGACCGCTTACGCGCCTGAAGGGCCGACCGAAGTGCCGAACGTCGTCGCCGAGTTGGCAGCCGGGCGGCCGGTGCGGGCGGTGTGGGAGAACGGCGTCGGCGGCCTGACCTTCCAGATCGGGCTGGGGGAGGCACGGCAGTTCCTGAAGTGGACACCGGTCGGCAGCGGCATCGACCTCTCGGCCGAGGTGGTGCGCCTGCGCTGGGCGGCGGGATTCACCGTGGTGCCGCGCGTGCTCGACGAGGGCGCGGACGAGACCGGGTCCTGGATCGTGACGGCCGGACTGCCCGGACGCATGGCGGTGGACGACCACTGGAAGCGCGACCCCGCCACCGCCGTCCGCGCGATCGGTGCCGGGTTGCGCGCACTGCACGAGGAACTGCCGGTCGCGGACTGCCCGTTCGACTGGTCGGCCGGGCAACGGCTGGCCGCCGTCCGGTCCCGAGCGGCGGCGGGCCGGATCGACCCCGGGGAGTGGCACGAGGACATCCGGCCCGTCGGCACCGTCGAGCGCGCGCTCGGTCTGCTCGCCGACCTCCCGCCGGTCGACCGGCTCGTCGTCTGCCACGGCGACGCCTGCGCCCCCAACACCCTGATCGCCGACGACGGCACGTGCAGCGGCCACGTCGACCTCGGCTCGCTCGGCGTCGCCGACCGCTGGGCCGACCTCGCCATCGCCACCTGGAGCACGGGGTGGAACTACGGCCCCGGGTGGGAGGACGCACTGCTCGACGCTTACGGGGTCGACCCGGACCCGGAGCGGACGGCGTACTACCGGCTGCTGTGGGACCTGTCGGACTGACGGCGAGCCCGGCCGGTGTTCAGGCGGCGCGGCGCAGGACCAGGGTCACGAAGCCCCAGGTGTCCCGGTAGACGCGCAGCCATTCGGAGCGGTGGGTGTGGGCGGTCTCCAGGACCTGGGCACTGTCCGGGTGTTCGGGGCTGTCGGCCGCACGTCGTGCGTAGACTCGCGTCGTGAAGATCAGTCAGGCGCAGGCGGACGACGTCGCAGGCTTGGCCCGGCTCGTGTGGCTGGACACCCGTCATGAGGAGCCGGAACAGCGGGCCGTCGACGCGTTCGCAGCGGAGCTCGCGCAGTGGTGGGCCGCGCAGCGGGGCTCGCACCTGGCGTTCGTGGCTCGGCTCGGCGAACCGGAGATCATCGGCATGGCCTGGGTCGCGCTCGTCCCCCGCGTGCCGAGGCCTGGAGCGACGAGTCGGCTGTCCGCGGACATCCAGACCGTTTTCGTTCTGCCGGAGCAGCGAGGTCAGGGGATCGGCTCGGCGCTCGTGGCGGCCGCATCGGACCACGCGGCACAGCTCGGGGCCGCTCGGGTGACGGTTCACTCCGGTCGCAGGGCGGTGCCGGTGTATGAGCGGCTGGGCTTCGAGTCGTCCCGCCAGCTCCTGCAGCGGACGCCGTCCCGCGCCTCGGTGTAGGTGTTGCGTGGGAAGTCGGCCGGGCCGACTTCCCACGCAGGGTGGTGGCGGGGCAGGGTCAGGCCGAGGTGATCGGCTCCTGGAGTTCGGTCACCCACTGGGTGCGGTCGTCCGGGCATTCGAGGTAGAGCTCGCGCGCGTAGCCGGCGGAGCGGTGGCCGTTGGCGTCGATCCAGCGAGCGAGGGCTTGGACACTGGGCATGACGTCGTCCATCGAGCCGCGGTGCACCAGGGTGGCGGCGCTCTCGATGGCGGGCAGGTCGACGACGGCGAAGTCGTGGCTGTCGTGAGGCGCCGTCGCCACCGGCATGCCCGCGTGGACGACCACCGTGTCGTCGCCGTCCGGTGAGACCTCGTAGTAGGCGACGGCAGGTCCGGTGATGGACACGCCCGCAGCCGCGAGCCGGCGGCACAGCTCGTCGTAGAGCGGACCGATCACCGGTCCGATCCCGTCGGGCTCGTGGGTCGTGGCGGTGCCGGTCAGCTCGGCCAGGCGCACAGCGGGAATGCGCTTGACCACAACGTCGTTGGAGGGCATCTGCCCCTCGCTCTCGATCGTCCGGAGCCTCGCCTCGACCTGGGCCAGCCGCAGTGCGTCCGCCGCCATCGCCGAAGCGAGTTCCGCCTGACGCAGCCGCAGCATCCCGCGCAACTCCGCGGCGCTCACCTGCTCGTCCAGGATGCTCTGCACCTGCTGGAGGGTGAAGCCGAGGTCCTTCAGGGCGATGACGCGGTTGAGCCGGGCCAGCTGGCCGGCTTCGTAGAAGCGGTAGCTGGTGGACAGGTCGACGTGGGCGGGGCGGAGCAGTCCGATCGCGTCGTAGTGGCGCAACATCCGGACCGACACGCGGCCGTGCTTGGCGAAGTCTCCGATGGTGAACATGATGCCTCCCAGTGCATGCCCTCACACGGTGTCATGGTCAAGAGGCCTGGTCACAGCAGGGGAAGCTGGGGCGGGCCCGGCGCGCACCTATGCTGAGCGCATGGCTGCCCAGGCGCTGACCTCGTCCGCTGCGATCGCCGGTCGGCGGTGGGGGCGGCGCACGGTCGTGGAGTCGATCCACCTTCTCACCGCGCCGCTGAGCATCGTGTTCGGAGTGCTCGCGGCGCTGCGGCGGAGGGGGCGGAGCGGGCCGGCGCTCTGGCTCGTGTTGGCGCACGCCGTCGTGGCACTGCCCGTCGCGCTCGTCATGGCGGCGATCACCGGCCTGTGGTGGTTCGTCGGCCTGGCCGCCGGCACGTTTCCGCTGCGCACCCAGGCCGCGCCCGGCTCGCTGCGCCCGATGACGCTGTACGCGGGCAACGCCCAGTCGCACATCTCGCTGAGCCTGGGCCTGACGTCGCCGGACGGGCGGTTGGCCTTCGCCCTCAGCCTGGGTGCGCTGTCGCTGGCAACACTGCCGCTGCTCACGCGGGCATGCGTTGCGGTCCAGGCCGGGCTCGGTACCGCACTGCTCTCCGACACGTCCGCGCTGCACCGGCGGATCCACGGGCTGGAGCGGGAGCGCGACACGGCCCGGGCGCAGGCCGTCGCGGTCGTGACGGCGGAGGCGGAGGCCCTGCGCCGGCTCGAACGCGACATCCACGACGGCCCGCAGCAGCGGCTTGTCCGGCTGGCGATGGAACTCGGCCGCGCCCAGCACCACTTGGAGCGTCGCCCGGAACTCGCCCGGCAGGCCCTGGACGACGCGCTCGTCCAGGCGCAGGAGACCCTCGACGAACTACGGGCGCTGTCCCGCGGCATCGCCCCTCCGATCCTCGCCGACCGGGGACTGCGCGAGGCGCTGGCGGCGCTGGCCGTGCGGTGTCCGGTGCCCGCCGAGTTCGACGCGGGGCCGGGCGGGCCGGGCGCGTCGGTCGATCGGCTCGATGCCGCTGTTGAGACGGCCGCGTACTTCGTGGTCGCGGAGGCGCTGACGAACGTGGCCAAACACAGCCGCGCCGAGCGCTGCGCCGTCGGGCTGCGGTACGAGGACGGGAGCCTACGGGTGTGGGTCACGGACGACGGCGTGGGCGGCGCAGCGCTCGCCAAGGGCCACGGGCTGCGCGGCCTCGGCGACCGGGTCGGCGCGATCGGCGGCCGCCTGGAGGTCAGCAGCCCGGTCGGCGGCCCGACGGTGATCGCCGCGGAGCTGCCATGTCGATGACGAGCCAGGACGGTTCGGCCCGGCGTGCGCTGCGGATCGTGCTCGCCGACGACGCGGTGCTGCTGCGTGAGGGCCTGGTCCGGCTGCTGGTCGAGGACGGGCACGAGGTGGCCGCGGCGGTCGGCGACGGCCCGGCGCTGGTCGAGGCGGTGCTCGCGCACCGCCCGGACATCGCGATCGTCGACGTGCGGATGCCGCCGACGCACAAGGACGAGGGCCTGCGCGCCGCGATCGCCGTCCGTGAGCGGCTGCCCGGCGCCGCGATCCTGGTCCTCAGCCAGTACGTCGAGGTGTCCTACGCCGCCGACCTGCTCGCGGACGGCGTCGGCGCGGTCGGCTACCTGCTCAAGGACCGGGTCGCCAAGGTCGGGGAGTTCCTCGACGCGCTCGACCGCGTCGCGGGCGGCGCGACCGTGCTGGACCCGCAGGTCGTCGCGGAGCTGCTGTCCGCGCGGCACCGTCGGGACCCGCTCGCGGCGCTCACGGCCCGGGAGCGGGAGTTGCTGGGGCTGATGGCCGAGGGGCATTCCAACGCGGCTGTCGCCCGGCGCCTGACGCTCTCCGGCAGCGCCGTGGAGAAGCACATCGGGAACGTGTTCGCGAAGCTCGGCCTGCCACCCGACGACGCCCAGCATCGCCGGGTGCTCGCCGTCCTCGCGTATCTCGGCGCCTGACGACGGCCGGGGCAGATCACCAACCGCCGTTGAAGAAGGCCAGCAGCGCGGGCGCCGGGTTCGCGGCGGTGCAGGTGTTCGCCACGAGGACGAGGGCCGCGGCGATCGTGAGAGTGGCCAGCAGTGCGCCGAAGGTGCCCAGCAGCCGCCGCGTGCGCCGATCGGCCGCTGCCGTGCGCACGAGCCTCCGCCAGGTCGCCACACCCATGCCGAGCAGGACGAGCGTGAGGATCGCGGTCAGCACGGCGATCACAGCGTGGTACCTGCCGAAGTCGGCGACCATCATGGCGGTTTGCGGGGTGCGGTGGTCCGCGCTCGAGAAGTTGGTCAGTTGCTGCCTGACCTGGCCGAGCGCGATCGTCAGACGGCTGTCGGGAGTGCGGAAGGGAAGAAGCGACAGGACGGAGGAGAACGGTGCGATCGTGCCTTGGACGTTGGCCATCAACAGCGCGGCTGCGCCCGTGGTGAGCAGCGTGACCAGCGCCCAGGCAGCGGCGAGTCGAGGAAGCCGGCCGGTGGTCGGCAGCGCGTGCCAGAGGCGAACGGCGAGGAGGGCCAGCACGGTCAGCAGGAGGGCGGCGCACACGGCTTTGACCAGGTGATAGCGACTCCAGTAGTCGACGATCCCGGCCAGGTCCGGCGGGAGCGCTCGCCCACCGGAGTTCCAGTAGTCGACGAAGGCCGGATCCAGGGCGTCGGTGAGGGCCCGCTGATCGGCGAACCCGCCGCCCGCCAGCGGACCGGGGGCCAGGACGAAGGCGGCGCCGAAGGCGAGGGCGAGAGCGATGAGCAACGCGGAGACGCGGGCCGAGGGGGAGGGATGCATCATGCGGATCACGATCCCCGGGCAGGTGCCGTACGGTCACTGCGGCGGACCGCCGACTGGGGGTGTGGCAGGCCATACCCCGGGGAGGGGGACGGGGGGCGGAAGCGGGCAGCGGGGGCAGGCGCAGGGCGGCCAGGTGAGGGGGGAGGCGGTGGGGCGGTACTGCTCCTCGACCTCGGCGGGCGGGGCGAGGTCGAGGCGGTCCCCGGTGGGGGTGATCCGATAGGTGCGGATCGTCATGCGGCTCATGGGTCGGGTCAATTCACTTGGCAGATGGGGCAGTCGGGCCAGTTGAGCGGGCACGAGCGAGGTGATCTCCTGGGGAGGGCGGTGAGTCTGCGGAGGAGTTCAGCAGTGGGCATGGGTGTTCCCCGACCGGATGACGGCGGCCAGATGCCTGATCACATCGGCCCGGGCGGAACCGAGTTCGATGAGCACGAAGCCCGTGCACGGCGAGCGCCAGTCGATGGAGACGGAGGGGAGCACGATGCCGGCGGCGGCGAGGGCTTCGAGGAGTTCGGCGAGGGCGTCGGCGGCTTCCTTGCGGCGGGCGGCCATGTGCTTGGTGAGGAGGGAGGGCATGGGGGATCCGTTTCGAGAGCAGGGAGGCGAATCTCACGTTCTGTGTCCCTATCGTTGCGCTGCGGATCTACGATGCACAGGGGGGAGCGGCTTACGCCTGTGGTCGTAAGGAGAAGTGATCTTGTGGGTAAAGATGTTGACCCGACGTCATCGATGGCGGCCCTCTTCGGGAGGAGGGTGAAGCGGCTCCGCACGGCCGCCGGTCTCACCCAGGCCGAGCTGGGGCAGCGGACCCACATCCACAGCACGCGCATCAACCAGGTCGAGCGCACGACGGGACACAAGCCCACGCGGGAGTTGGCGGAGCTGCTCGACCGGGCGCTCGGTGCGGACGAGCTTCTGGTGGACCTGTGGCCGTACGTGCACCGGGAGAGCTTTCCGAACTGGTCGCGCGCGTTCATGGAGCGTGAGGCGCAGGCGGTGCTCATGCGGAAGTACATGGCGCACACGGTGCCGGGCCTGCTGCAGACCGAGGACTACGCCCGGGCGATCCTGCGGACTGACGGATCACTCAGCGAGGAGCAGTTGGCGGAGCGCATTGCTGCCCGCATGGCGCGCCAGGAAATCCTGAGCAGGGCGGACAGTCCTGAACTGCGGGTTGTTCTGGACGAGTCGGTGCTCCTGCGGCCGGTGGGCGGGCCGGATGTCATGCGTACTCAGCTGGCGCGACTGCTGGATACCGAGAACGATCCACGCATCGTTCTTCGGGTATTGCCGTTCAGTGAGGGCGAACACCAATCCATGGGTGGTTCGCTGACGTTGCTCAACCTTCCCGACGGTTCGGAGGTCGTGTACACCGAAGGGGCCGACTACGGACGGCTGATCGAAGACCCGGTTGAGGTCAAGCCCTATGTGGTGAACTACGATCGGCTGAGTGCGCAAGCCTTGCCGCCGATCATGTCCCTCGACCTGATCCGATCCGTGATGGAGGGCGACTACCGTGCCTCACACATCCCGTCCAGATCTGAGCGCCGTCGCGTGGCGCAAGTCCAGCTACAGCAACGCGGCGGGCGGGGACTGCGTCGAGGTGGCGGACGGCGTCCCCTCCCTCGTCCCCGTGCGTGACTCCAAGGACCCCCATGGGCCCGCGCTTCTCTTCTCTCCTGCCGCCTTCGCCGTCTTCGTCGCGGGTGTGAAGGCAGGGGACTTCGGCGGCTGAGTTCTCCCCATCTCGGACAGCTGCCGTCCACCCTGGCGCCGTCCGCTGACGGTTGGGCAAACACTCCGCCAACCTCCCCTCCGGGACCTTCCGCGTGCGCATGTACTCGGTCAGGATGGCGCGCGGCTCGTGTTGTACACACAACCTGTGGGTGCCGCGTGCCGCTGTGCCGCCCGGGGGCGGTGAGACCGAAGGGTTGGCGGGCCTGATGTCAGAGCTGAGCCGTAGGAAGTTCATGGCGTTGTCGGCGAGCGCGGCGGCCGGTGCGGCGGTGGCCGGGACGGTCGGGGCCACGGCTGCGCCCGCGACGGCGACGGTGACCCACACGGGGACGATCACCGATGCCCAGCACGTGGTGATCCTGATGCAGGAGAACCGCAGCTTCGACCACTACTTCGGCATGCTGCAGGGTGTCCGGGGCTTCGCGGACCGCAGTGCGATCCAGATCGCGGGCGGCTACAGCGTCTTCAACCAGCCGAACGGCTCGGGCCGCCAGTACCCGTGGGCGTTCAGCGCCACCAGCCCGGCGGGCGGCGCCGATCCCGAGCGGCTCGCGCAGTGTAACGGTGACCTCTCGCACGCGTGGAGCGACCAGCACGCCGCCTGGAACAACGGGAAGATGGACTCCTGGGTCTCGGCCAAGGGCAACGTCCGCGCGCTCGGTCACCTGGGCCGCGCCGACATCCCGTTCCACTACGCGCTGGCCGACAACTACACCGTCTGCGACGCGTACCACTGCTCGATCCTCAGCGCGACCGGCCCGAACCGCACCTATCACTGGAGCGGCTGGATCGACCCGGCGGGCACGGCGGGCGGCCCGGCGTACGACGGCGGCGACGAGTCCGGCCTGCGCTGGCAGACCTACGCCGAGGCGCTGCAGAACGCGGGCGTGAGCTGGAAGGTCTACCAGAACGCCAGCGACAACTTCGGCGACAACGCCCTCGCGTACTTCTCCCAGTTCGCGAACGCCCCGGCGGGCAGCGCCCTGGCGAAGAACGGCATGGGCTCGGTGCCCAGCACCGGCAACACCCCGGTCGACATCGCCGCCGCGATCAAGGCGGACGTCCTGAACGGCACCCTCCCGCAGGTCTCCTGGGTGGTCGCCGACCAGGGCTCGTCCGAGCACCCGTACGCCACGCCCGAGGACGGCGCGCACTTCGTGCACATGGTGATCGACGCGCTGAACGCCGACCCGAACGTGTACAACTCCTCGATCCTGTTCCTCAACTACGACGAGAACGACGGCTTCTTCGACCACGTCCCGCCGCCGGTCGCGCCGTCGGGCACGGCGGGCGAGACCTACAACGGCACCCCGATCGGTCTCGGCTTCCGGGTCCCGATGATCGCCGTCTCGCCGTGGAGCCGGGGCGGCTGGGTCAACTCGGAGACCTTCGACCACACTTCGGTGCTGCGCTTCCTGGAGACCTGGACGGCGGCGATCGGCAAGCCGGCCACCTGCCCGAACATCAGCGCCTGGCGCCGCAGCGTCTGCGGCGACCTGACCTCGGTCTTCGACTTCGCCAACCCGGTCTACAACCTGCCCGCGCTGCCGGACACCTCGGCCACCATCGGCCTGTCCGCCTGCGGCCCGCTGCCCAACCCGGCGCCGGCGAACAACGCGCTGCCCGTCCAGGAGTCCGGCACCCGTCCGGCCCGCGCGCTGCCGTACCAGCCGAACGCCAACCTGGACCACCTGGAGTTCGACGCCAACGGCAAGACCCTGGTCTGGCTCTCCTTCGCCAACCAGGGCTCGGCGGCCACCAAGTCGGCGCACTTCGCCGCGTACGCCAACGCCTACCGCAGCGGCGGTCCGTGGCAGTACACGGTGAGCCCGCAGGCGGCCACCAGCGACTTCTTCAATGTGGGAACCGGCTACGGCAACGGCGCGTACGACCTGAGCGTGACCGGCCCGAACCGTTTCCTGCGCCGCTTCACCGGCAACACCACCAAGGCCGGCAAGAGCGCCGCCGTCGCCGCCGGCTACGCGATCGAGCCCGGCAGCGGAAAGCTCGCGATCTACTTCAAGCTGACCAACAGCGGCAGCAGCACGCTCACCTTCACCATCGCCGCCAACAACTACCGCACCGACGGCCCCTGGACGTACACGGTCCCGGCCGGCGGCAACGTCAGCGACTACTTCAACGCGGTCGCCTACAACAACGGTTGGTACGACTTCACGGTCACCGTCGACGCGGACACCACCTGGTCGCAGCGCTTCTCCGGCCACCTGGAGACGGGCGCCGCCAGCGTCACCGGCTGAGCACCGGATCCTCCGACATGCGGGTGGGCGCGAGCGGTGACATGTTGGTCACAGCCCATTGCCCGACGAACCCCGCAGGAGGAGACATGGGCATCTTCGACAGGTTCAAGGAGAAGGCCGACGACGCCGTGGAGCAGGCCAAGTCGGCGCTCGGCGGTCACAAGGACAAGGCCTCGGACGGGATGGGCGAGATGACCGGGAAGTCCCGGCAGGGCGCTCCGGATCCGGCAGACCAGGCCGCCGCGCACGACATGGACAGTGAGGGCGGCCACGAGCCGATGTAGGCCGCCGGGAACTACGGACGGGGTGCTGCCCAGCGGGCACGCCCCGTCCGTTCGTGTGTGCGGCCGGTCAGACGAGGGCCCGCAGGGCCAGGCCCGCCACCAGCAGCAGGCGGCCCCGGCCGCGCAGCAGGCGGGGCACGCGGCGGTGGCGGCCGGTGGTGGGCGCCACCACCGGTGCGGGCGAGCGGGGGTCGGGCGGGGTCTGGGCCGCCTCCTGGGCCGAGGCGGCGGCCAGCGCGAGTTCGCAGGCGGCGGCCATCGTCGCGGCGTCCGGCCAGCGCCGGTCGGGGTCCTCGGCCAGCGCGGTCGCCACCAGCGCGCGCACCGGTAGCGGGAGCCGGGGGGAGAGGGTGGAGAGGATCGGCAGCCGTCCGGTCAGGCACTCGTGGAGCACCAGGCCCAGCGCGTACAGGTCGGCCGCCCCGGCCACCGCGCCGTCGTCCTCGCGCGGGGCGATCCCGAAGCCGGTGAGCACCACACCGCCCTCGCAGAGCAGCAGGTTCGACGGCTTGAGGTCCCGGTGCACCACGCCCGCGTCGTGCGCGGCCCGCAGCACCGTCAGGACCTGACCGGTCAGGCGCAGCGCCGCCGAGGGCGCCATCGGGCCCCGGCGCTCCAGACGCTCGCTGAGCGGTTCGCCCCGGACCAGGTCCATCACCAGGTACGTGACCGGTGTGCCGTCGTCCGCCGAGCTGTGGCCGAAGTCGTGGACCTGGACGACGCCGGGGTGCTTGAGCCTGGCCAGCACCCGGGCCTCGGCGTGGAAGCGGGCGGTGAACTCCGGGTCGGCCAGCAGCCCCGATGCGAGGATCTTGACGGCGACGTCGCGTCCCAGCAGGTCGTCCTGCGCCGACCAGACGTCGCCCAGCGGGCCACCGGCCAGCCGCTCCACCAGCCGGTAGCGGCCGGCCAGCCGTGTGCCCTGCATGGTTTCGCGCATCCTGCCCTCCCCCCAAGTCCGTTCAGCCGGCCCACCCCGGCCGACCCGCGTACCCCCGGAGAGGCACGCTAACGAGCGGCGATAAACATCCACTTGCCGCCGAAACGCATCGCCGCGCGGCCCTCAGCTGCGCGGCGGCAGCGGCGGGCGGCGCAGGTCGGGGCGGGGTTCGGTCGGCGGCGGGGGAGCGGCGGCCGGGGTGCGGCGCAGCAGGTCCAGGGCCACCCGGACCGCCTCGGCCAGTTCGGTGTTGCGCCCGGCGGCCCAGTCGGCGGGTGTGCGCAGCACCGCGATGTCCGGCTCCACCCCGTGGTTCTCCACGCTGAAGCCGTAACCGCCGGTGAACCAGGACGCGTTGGCCGGGACCGAGATCGCCGTCCCGTCGCCGAGCGGGTACCGCCCGAGGGTGCCGACCACGCCGCCCCAGGTGCGCTGGCCCACCACCGGTCCCAGGCCCAGGAGTTTGACCGCGCTGATGATGACGTCGCCGTCCGAGCTGGTCGCCTCGTCGGCCAGCGCGACCACCGGGCCGCGCGGGGCGTCGCGGGGGTAGCGCACCGGGCGGCGGCCGCGGTTGAAGTCCCAACCGAGCACCCGGCGGCTGAGTTTCTCCAGGACGAGTTCCGAGACGTTCCCGCCGGCGTTCCCACGCACGTCCAACACCACGGCCGGGCGGTCGAGTTCGGTGCGCAGATCGCGGTTGAACTGGGCCCAGCCGGAGCCGCCGAGATCCGGGATGTGCAGGTAGCCGCAGAGCCCGTCGCTGAACTCCCGCACCAGCGCCCGCCGTCGGACCACCCAGTCCTGGTAGCGGATCGGCCGCTCGTCGGTCAGCGGGGTGACCGCGAGCCGGCGCACCGGTCCGTCGGAGCCGCTGCGCACGGTGAGCTCCACGGTGGTGCCGCCGGTGCCGGCCAACAGCGGGGCCGGGCCGCGCACCGGGTCCAGTGGCCGGCCGGCGATCGCGAGCAACTCGTCGCCGTCGCCCACCCCGTGGGTGGCCAGCGGCGCGCGGGCGCGCGGGTCGGAGGACTCGCCGGGCAGGATCCGGTGCAGCAGCCAGCGCCCGTCCGGGGTTCGCCGGGCCGAGGCGCCGAGCAGCCCGAGCGGCTGCTGGACCGGCGCCGGTCCCTCGCCGCGCCGGGACGGCGTGACGTACGCGTGCGAGGTGCCCAGCTCGCCGAGGAGTTCGCGCAGCAGGTCGGCGAAGTCGTCGGGGGTGGCGATCCGTTCCAGCAGCGGGGCGTACTGCTCGGTCAGCGCGGGCCAGTCCAGGCCGCCCAGCTCGGCGTCCCAGAACTGGTCGCGGACGATCCGGGCCGCCTCCCGGTACGACTGGCGCCACTCGGCGGCGGGGTGCACGGTGTGCGTGATCCGGCTCAGGTCGACGGTGGTCCCGCTGTGCGGCGCGGAGACCGGCAGCAGCTTGAGGGTGCCGGCCAGGAAGGTGGTCAGCGCGCTGCCGTCGCCGGCCACCGCGTAGCCCTCGACCTGCTCCTGGAGGGTGCTGCGGGTGGCGGTGGCCAGGTCGAAGTACTCCAGCGCCGGGCGCCCGGAGGTGTCGGTGGGATGGGCGAAGGTCTGGCCGAGGGTGCCCGAGATCGGCCAGCGCAGCCAGATCAGGCCGCCGCGCACCGGCGCGGGGGAGGAGTACTTGGAGGCGATCACCGGGAACGGCACCAGCCGGGTGGCAAGACCCTCCGGATCCACCCGCACCGTGCCGTCGCCGCCCACCGGATCCGACCCGCTCGACGGGCGGCCGCCGTCCACCGGCGCGGCGAACGGGGACGGGGTGTCCGCCGCCAGCGGCACCAGGTACGGGCGGCAGCCGAGCGGGAACGACAGGTCGCCGCTGTGCACGTCGTGCACCGGGTCGAAGCCGCGCCAGGAGAGGAAGACCAGGTACCGGCCGTCCCGGGTGAAGACCGGCTGCTCGTCCTCGAAGCGGCCGTTGGTGACGTCCAGGATCTGTTCGGGCGTGTCCGTGCGGACCAGCCGGATCCGGCGCAGCGAGCGGCCGGCGATCGGCTGCGACCAGGCCAGCCAGCGTGAGTCGGGGGAGAAGGCCGGGCTGCGCACCGGGCCGTACGCCGAGCGGGCCAGCTCGCGGACCGAGCCGTCCTCGACGCCGACCAGGAGCAGCCGCCCGTCCGAGGCGGTGGCCGCCAGGGTGTGGCCGTCCGGGGCGGCGGCCAGCTCCAGCACCCGGCCCAGCCGTCCGGCCGCGATCCGCACCGGCGGATCGGCCTGCCGCCGTGTCTTGGCCTGCGGCTCCGGCGGCGCCTCGCCCGGGAGCGCGACGTGCTCGATGGCGTCCTCGCCCTCGGCGTCGGTGACCCAGGCGACCCGCGCGGTGTGGCCCAGCAGCACCGGCAGCCGGGTCCGCACGCCGGGCGTGTCGGCCAGCGCCCGGGCCGGGCCGTCGCGGTGGGTCAGCCAGTACAGGCTGCCGCGCACCCCGATCACGGCGGCCCGGCCGGTGGCGTCGCAGACCAGGTCGTTGACGTGCCGGGCGGCGGTCACCTGGTACGGGCGCCGGCCCGCCCGCGCGCCGCCGAGCGGCACCTCCAGGCGGCGCGGCGCGGGGGCGTCCAGTTCGTCCAGCAGCCAGATGTCACCGGCGTGCTGGTAGACGATCCGCCGGCCGTCGGTGGCGGCCTCGCGGGCGTAGCAGGAGGCGTGGTCGGTGTGCCGGCGCAGGCCGGTGCCGTCCGGGCGGCAGGAGTAGAGGTTGCCGACGCCCTCGTGGTCGGAGAGGAAGGCCACCCGGCCGCCGACCAGCATCGGCGCGGAGAGGTGGCCGGCGAGGTCCGGCAGCAGCCGTTCGCCGTCCAGCCAGAGCCGGCCGGTCGCGCCGCCCCGGTAGCGCTTCCAGGCGGCGGGCTCGTGCGGGGCGGCGGCGGTCAGCAGCAGCGTGTGGTGGGCGTCCACCTGCGCGTCGCGGACCGGCCCCCAGGGCTGGCGGCGGCCCGGCGCGCCGTCCAGCGGCAGTGCGTGCGCCCAGGTGTAGTGGGCGAACGGCTCGTGGAACGAGGTGACGGCCAGCACCTCGCCGTCCGGCAGCCAGCCGCGCACCCGGGTGTCCTGGCTGCCCCAGTACGTCAGCCGGGCGGCCTCGCCGCCGTCGGCCGGGGCCGTCCAGACCTCGGGGGTCAGCGCGGCCCAGCTGGTCCAGGCGACCGTGCGCCCGTTCGGCGACAGGCGCGGGTGGCTGACCCGGGTCCGGTCGCAGCTGACCCGCCAGGCGCGTCCGGACCCGCCGCCGTCGTCCAGCGGCGCGAGCCAGACGTCGTCCTCGGCGGTGAACGCGAGCAGGCCGTCGCGCAGGTGCGGGAATCGTAGGTAACCCGGCTGAGTGCTCATCCCGTCCATCGTTCGGCGGCGCGGACGGCCCGGCAACCGGGGGCGGAAAATCCGGATGCGGCGCCGAAGACGATCCGGCTACGGTGAGCGAGCCCTCGGGTGGCCGTCTACCACCCGCCGAGTGCGCGAGCAACGCGCCAGCATCCTGGAGCACGTCATGCCCCGTACCCTCACCGCCGACCTCCGCGCGCAGGTCGGCGAGAGCGTCACCGTCTTCGGGTGGGTCCACACCCTGCGCCTTCAGCGCCGCATGCAGTTCGTCCTGGTCCGTGACCACACCGGCACCGTGCAGGTCACCCATCCGCGTGGTGGGGACGGCGACCCGATCGAGGCGGCCTTCGAGGGCGTCACCGTCGAGTCCGCCGTGAAGATCACCGGCCGGGTGGTGGACGCCCCGCAGGTCAGGCTCGGCGGGCTGGAGATCGTCCCCGAGCGGGTGGAGATCGTCGCGCCGGCCGAGGCCGGGCTGCCGATCGACGAGCACTCCGGCCCCGACCACCGCCTCGACTGGCGCTTCCTGGACCTGCGCCGCCCCGCCGCACAGCTGGTGATGGCCGTGCAGACCACCGTCGAGCAGGCGATGCGCGAGGTGGCCGCCGAGGAGGGCTTCACCGAGCTGCACACGCCCAAACTCATGGGCACCGCCTCGGAGTCCGGTGCGGAGGTCTTCAAGGTCGGCTACTTCGACCGCACCGCCTACCTTGCGCAGTCCCCGCAGTTCTACAAGCAGATGGCGATCGCCGGCGGCATCGACCGGGTCTTCGAGATCGGCCCGGTCTTCCGCGCCGAGCCCTCCTTCACCTCGCGGCACGCGACCGAGTTCACCGGGGTCGACGTCGAGATCGCCTGGATCGAGGACGTCGAGGAGGTGATGGCCTTCGAGGAGCGGATGCTGCACCGGGTGCTGAGCCGGGTCGCCGAGCGGCACGGCGAGGCGGTCCGCGAGCACTTCGGCGTCGAGGTGGCCGTCCCCGCGCTGCCGTTCCCGCGGATCACGATGGCCGACGCACTCGCCCGGCTGCGGGCCACCGGCTGGGACGCCGAGGGGGCGAAGGACGACCTCGACCCCGAGGGTGAGCGGCGGCTGGCCGCGCTGGTCGCCGAGGAGCACGGGCACGCCTTCGTCTACGTCACCGACTACCCGGCCGCGGTGCGCCCGTTCTACCACCACCGGCGGGCCGCCGCCCCGGGGGTGACGGCCAGCTTCGACCTGCTCTGGAAGGGCGTGGAGATCACCACCGGCGCCCAGCGCGAGCACCGCTACGACGTGCTGTGCGCCCAGGCGCGGGAGAAGGGGATGGAACTCGCGCCGCTGGCGCAGTACCTGGACTGCTTCCGCTACGGCACCCCGCCGCACGGCGGGTTCGGGCTGGGGCTGGGCCGGGTGCTGATGCTGCTGCTCGGGCTGCCCTCGCTGCGCGAGGCGACCTTCCTGTTCCGCGGCCCGCACCGGCTGACGCCCTGACCTGAGGCCCGGCACCGGGGGGTGCCGGGTCTCAGCCTCAGGTCAGGGACGCTCGCAGCCGTCCGGCCAGATCTCGTGCACCCAGAGCCCGGCCTTGCGGGTGAGCGCGGCGGTGTCGGCGGCCTCGCAGCCCGGTTCGCCGTCCCAGATCGCGATCACCTCGTCCACCATCCCCACCAGCGCCCGCCCGACGTCGTCGCCCAGCCCGCCCGCCGCCACCGGGGCCAGCCGGTGCACGGCGGTGGCCTCGCGGGTGATCTCGTTGCGCGGCAGCGGCGCGCCGCCCGCCGGGAGGATGATCTCGACCTTGCCGCCGTGCTCACGCACCGCCTCGGCGAACCAGGTCTCCGGCCCCGGCCGCAGGCAGGTGACGCCGACCAGTTCGTACGGCCCGTAGGTGGTCACCAGCCGCCACAGCTCGCCGCGCACCAGCATCTCGGTGATCTCCGACAGCCCGTGGTACCCCGTGATTCCGACTCGCATCCAGCACCTCTCGCTCCAGGCCGTGCCGCGGTCAGTGTAGGACCGGCCGCTCCCCGGCCGCCGAGTGCGGGTCCAGATGGAATCGAGCGGGGGCGCCAACTCTGATAGCGGCGGGGTGAGCCGAACCCGCCGTCCGCGGACGCCGCGCAACGCGGCCGCGGCTCCTGGACGCACGACCGGCTGCGTCCCGGCCGCCGGCCCCGGCCCGCCCGCCGGACCGGCCCGTGCCGCCAGGAGCCGTGGCCACCGCACGGGCCGCACCACACCCAGAAGCGGGGGATGACGATGACCGGACCTGCGACGTTCGTCGAAGTGCTGGCGGCCCACGCGGCCGACAGACCGGGGCAGGACGCGCTGCTCTTCCTCTCGGACGCCGCCGCGCGCCGCCCCGGGGCCGGGCTCGGCCGGAGCGTGCCGTCCGGGCGGGCCGGCGCGCTGCACGCCGAGCACCTGAGCTATGCCGAACTCGACCTGGCTGCACGCCGGTTGGCCGGTTGGCTGGTGGACCGGGGGATGTTCCGGGAGCACGTGCTGATCCTCCAGTCCGACCCGGAGCGCTTCGCGGTGAGCTTCCTCGGCTGCCTCTACGCGGGGGCCGTGGCGGTACCGGCGCCGCCGCCGGTCGGGCGGCGCAGCCACCACGACCGGGTGCTCGGTGTGGTCAAGGACGCCGGGATCCGGCTGGTGCTGACCGACCGCCGGGCCGCCCCGGACGTCTCGCAGCTGCTGGCCGCCGCGGGCAAGGGCGAGCTGCCGTGCCTGGCCCTGGACGGCGCCGAGCTGCCGGACGCCCACGACTGGCGGATGCCCGACGTGGGCAGCCGCGACCTGGCCGTCCTGCAGTACACCTCCGGCTCGACCAGCGAGCCGCGCGGCGTCATGGTCAGCCACGGCAACCTGCTGGCCAACCAGCGCGAGATCGCCGGACTGCTCGGCACCGGCCCGGACGTGCGGATCGGCGGCTGGCTGCCGTTCCACCACGACATGGGCCTGGTCGGGCAGTTGTTGCACCCGCTGTGGCAGGGGGCGACCGGGGTGCTGCTGCCGCCGGACCTCTTCGTCCGGCATCCGGTGCACTGGCTGCAGGCCGTCACGGACTACGACATCGCGGTCAGCGGCGGCCCCGACCTCGGCTACGACCTGTGTGTGCGGCGGGTCACCGACCGGCAGCTGGAGGGGCTCGACCTGTCCGGCTGGCGGGTCGCGGTGAACGGGGCCGAGCCGGTGCGCGCGGACACCCTGCGGGCGTTCGCCGAGCGCTTCGGGCCGGTCGGGTTCCGCCCGGAGGCCTTCGTCCCGGCGTACGGGCTGGCCGAGGCCACCCTGCTGGCCGTCGGGCACCGCTCGCGGTCCGTTCCCGGCGCGCCGGGCGCGGTGCGCGGACCGCGCGAACGCGAGGTGGACGCCGCCTCGTTGCAGCGCCACCAGCTGACCGACCCGCATCCGGGTGAGCCCACCCGCACCCTGGTGAGCTGCGGCCGGCCCGGATCGCCCGGGCCCGACCTGCGGATCGTGGACCCGAAGAGCTTCCGGACGCTGGGGGAGGGCCGGATCGGCGAGATCTGGCTGCGCGGGGCGAGCGTCGCCGGGGGCTACTGGAAGCGCCTGCTGGAGACCAACCGGAGCTTCGGCGTCAGCACCGCCGAGGGTGACACCGGCTTCCTGCGCACCGGCGACCTCGGCGTGCTGAGCGAGGGCGAGCTGTTCATCACCGGCCGGATCAAGGACCTGCTGGTGGTCGCCGGGCGCAACCTCTACCCGCAGGACATCGAGCACACCGTCCAGCAGGTCAGCAACCTCTTCGCGTCCGCCGTGGTCTTCGCGGTGGAACCCGACCGCAGCCACGTCGTGGTGGTCCAGGAGGTGCGCACCGGCAGCCGCTACGACCTGGACCTGCCCGCCCTCAACCTGGCCGTCCGGCGGTGCGTGGCCAAGGAGTTCGAGCTGATGGCGGGGAGCGTGCTGCTGGTGCGGCCGGGCACCGTGCGGCGCACCACCAGCGGCAAGCTGGAGCGCTCGGCGATGCGCAAGCTCTTCCTGACCGGACGGTTGCAGGCGCTGCACCAGGTGGTCGAGCCCGCGGTGGCCAGCCTGCTGGCGGCCGCCCCGCCCTACCTGGAGGTGCCCTGATGAACCGTCGGACGGCCGCTTCGGCCACCCTCGGCCAGCCCGCGACGGTCACCGTGATCGGCCCGAGCCGGTCCGAGTCCGCCGTCGAGCGGCGCGCCGCCGAACTGGAGGCGGCGCTCGGCGACCCGTGGGACCCGGCCAACCCGCACGGCCACCGAGCTGTGCTCGCCGCCGACGACCGCGCCGAACTGCCGGGCGAGTCCGTCCGGTTGCTGCACCGGCTCGGGCTGAACGCGGAGTTCGTCCCGGAGCGGCTGGGCGGTCGCTTCGACCGGGTGGACGTGCTGGCCCGGATGCTGCGGCCGGTCTTCCGCCGGGACCCCTCGCTCGGCGTCGGCTTCGGCGCGGGCTCCTTCCTGGCGGCCATCTCGGTCTGGGCCGGCGGCACCGAGCAGCAGCAACGGCAGGCCGCCGACCTGCTGCTCGGCGGCGGCCGGCTGGCCGTCGCGTATCGCGACCTGGCACACGGAAACGCCTTCCTGCGCGACGAGTTCAACCTCACGCCGGGCCCGCCCGGCGGCGCGATGCTGCTGGCCGGCGACAAGCGGGTGATCGTCAACGGCGCGCACGCCGACGCCCTGGTGGTGTTCTGCCGCACCGACACCCGGGCCGGCAGCCGCAGCCACTCGGCGGTCCTGCTGGAGCGCGCCGAACTGCCGCCCTCCCGGGTCCGCGACCTGCCCCGCTATCCGACCGTCGGCCTGCGCGGCTGCTGGATGAGCGGGATCGCCTTCGACGACTGCCCGGTACCGCCCGAGGCGCTGCTCGGGGAGTTGGGCGACGGCGTCGGGCTCGCGCTGAGCTCCTTCCAGCTCACCCGCAGCGTGCTGCCCTCGATGGTGCTGGCCGGTTGCGACACCGCGCTGCGCACCGCCCTGCGGTTCGCGCTGGAGCGCGGCGTGCACGGCCGTCCGGTGATGCGCAACCCGCAGGCCAGGGCCAGCCTTTCGGGAGCCTTCGCCGATCTGCTGGTCTGCGACGCCCTCGCGCTGGCCGCCACCCGGGCCGTGCACCTCTACCCGGAGGCCACCGGCGTCTACGCGGCGGCCACCAAGTACCTGCTGCCGATCCTGCTCAGCGACACCGTCTACGACCTCTCGGTGCTGCTCGGCTCCAGCCTGTACGTCCGCGAGGGCGAGTTCGGGATCTTCCAGAAGCACGTCCGCGACCTGCCGATCACCAGCCTGGGCCACTCCGGCACGGCGGCCTGCCAGTCGACCATCATCCCCCGGCTGCCGGTGCTGGCGGCCCGGGCCTGGCCGGCCCAGCCGCCGGCCGAACCGGCGCTCTTCCGGCTGCGCGACGACCTGCCCCGGCTGGACCCGCAGCGGCTCGGCACGGCCGGCAGCGGCGACCCACTGGCCGCCGAACTCGCGGCCGCGGCCGAGCGGTTGGAGCAGGCCGAAGCCGGCGGCGAGTACCGCGACCTGCTGCGGGTGCTGACCCGCACGCTGGTCGGCGAACTGCGCGAACTGCGGGAGGTCTGCCGGGGCATGTCGGCGCAGGACCGCTACGGCCTGGCCAACCCGCGCAGTTACGCACTGGCCGACCGCTACACCCTGCTGCTCGCCGCGGCCTCCTGCCTGGGGGTCTGGTGGCACCAGCAGGACAGCGTCCAGGACGCCTTCCTGGCCCGCCCGGCCTGGCTGGTCACCGCGTTGCTGCGGATCTGCCGACGGCTGGGCGTCGGCCTGCCGGACCGCGCGGCGGGCGCCGACGACCAGATGGTGGAGGAGCTGCTGCGCCGCTACCACCAGGGCGGCAGCTTCGACCTGTACGACAGCCAGACCTCGGCACGGCCGGTGGCCTGACCATGAAACCGTCAACCCTGAGGGAGAGTACGCGTGATGACGCTGCCACAGTTGGCCCCCGCCCGGGTGCGGCCATGACACCGGCGGTGGACGGCCCCGGCGCGGTGCTGGCCCGGCCGCAGGACGTCTGGCGGGAGCCGGTGACCCTGGAGGTCGCGGCGGTGGTGGCCGCCCAGGATCCGTCCCGGGCGGGTCTGCCCGGCGCCGACGCCCGGTTCTACGACGACCTGGGCTTCGACTCGGTGATGCTCATGCAGCTCAAGTACCGCCTGGAGACCAGGTTTCCCGAGCTCGGTGAGCTCTCGCTGGCCGACATGGTGGGCAGCCTGCTGAGCGTCGGCACGCTGGTGGAGTACCTGGCCGACCTCGCCGAGGGGCAGCCGTCGTGACGGTCTACGCGGGCCCCAGCGAGCTGGTCGGCGAGCCGCTGCGGGTGTACGGGCCGGCCGGCCCCTGGGACGAGGTGCGCGAGACGCTGACCGAGCTCGGCAGCGCGGTGCTGGTCTCCCGGCTGGGCGACTGGCTGCCGGCCGGCGGCCCGCCGCCGGACGCGGACTGCGCGCAGGGCGCCGCCTGCCTGGGCTGCGAGCTCTGCCGGGTGGTGCTGGGCGCGGACGGCGGCCCGGCCCGGGTGCCGGACCGTACGGTGCTCGGCCGGGACTGGGCGCGCTACCAGGCGATGTCGCACGAGGACGTCCGGTCCCGCTTCCTGGCCTCCCGGCTGCTGCTCAAGTACGCGGCCGGCGAGGTGCTGCAGGCCGCCCCGGAGACCGTCGACCTGGCCTACAAGCTGGGCGGCCGCCCGTACCTGCGCGGCTGCGACCAGGTGGACATCAGCCTCAGCCACACCGAGGACCTGCTGGTGGTCGGGCTGACCCGGCGGGGCTGGATCGGGGTGGACGCCGAGCTGTCGGAGCGCCGGCTGCTGGGCACCGGCGCCGAGAAGCAGATCTGCACGCCGCACGAGATCGCCCTGCTGGCCGCGATGCCGGAATACCGCCGCAACCCCGCGCTGGTGCGGCTGTGGACGCTCAAGGAGGCCTACAGCAAGGCGATCGGACAGGGGCTGCGGTTCCGCTTCACCGAGTTCGGCTTCGCGCCCGGGGCCCGGCGGGTGCAGGTGCTGCGGCCCGACGGATCGCCCGGGACGGGTGAGGAGTGGAGCTTCGGCACCTGGTCGATCGACCGTCAGTACACCGTGAGCGTCGCGCTCTTCGACGCCGGCTTCGGCGACACGGCCGACATCGCGGCGCGCACCATGCTGGACGACGGTCTGGTGGACGCGCTGATCGCCTCCGAGCAGTTCGAGCAGCCCGACGCCTCCGAGCAGGGCGACGTGTCCGAGCGGCCCGGCGCGCGCGAGCAGCCGGAGTCGTTCGAACGCATGGACGGCGGTGGCGATCCGAAGGCGAACAGTTTCACAGGGTGACTTTCGGGTTGCCTTCCCGGGCCCGCCGGATAAAATCTCGGCACTGGCGATGCCGCGCCAGCTTGACCTGGTCGCTGCCGGCGTCTCGTGGGGGGACCGCGGAGCGTGGCCTCGACCGGACGGGGGCCCAGTGATTCGGATACTGCTCGCCGAGGACATGAACATGGTCCGGGGCGCGCTGGTCGCGCTGCTCGGCATGGAAGAGGACATCGAGGTGGTCGTCGAGGTCGAGCACGGCGACCTGATCCTCCCTCAGGCACTGGCCTACCGGCCGGACATCGCCGTCCTGGACATCGACCTGCCCGGCGTGGACGGCCTGACCGCGGCGACCCAGCTGCGCGAGCAGCTGCCGTCCTGCCGGTCGTTGATCCTCACCAGCCTGGGCCGGCCGGGGACGCTGCGCCGGGCCCTGAGCGCGCAGGTCTCCGGCTTCATCCTCAAGGACGCCCCGCCGGACCAGCTGGCCCGCGCGATCCGCAAGGTGGCGGCCGGCGAGCGGGTGGTCGACCCGAAGCTCGCGCTGGCCGCCTGGGACTCCCTGGAGAGCCCGCTCACCAAGCGGGAGGTGGAGGTGCTGCGGATGGCCGCGGGCGGCGCGGAGGTGGTGGAGATCGCCGCCGCGCTCTTCCTGTCGGCGGGCACCGTGCGCAACTACCTGACGACCGTCGTCACCAAGCTCAACGGCCGCAACCGGGTGGACGCCATCCGGATCGCGGAGGAGGCCGGCTGGCTGTCCTGACGCCGGAGCTGACGCCCGGAGTCGACGCCGGGTCTGATGCCCGGCGCTCAGGCGGCCTCGGCGCTGTCGTCCGGCTCGACGGCCGACGCGGCCACGACGCCCTGCCGGGCGGCCGCGGTCGGCACCTGGGCGAGCAGTTCGAAGCGGCCGTCGGGCCGGATCCCGGCGGTGAGGCGCCCGCCCAGCGCGGTCAGCCGGTTGTCCAGGTTGGCGAGGCCGCTGCCGTCGCGGGAGTGCTGCTGGTCGGGCTCGTTGGCGGGGTCCTCGGCGACGCCGTCGTTGACGATCCGCAGGCTGATGGCGCGGTGAAGCTCGGACACCTCGATCAGGCAGTGCTGGACCTTGCTGTGCCGGAGCATGTTGGTGACGGCCTCACGCAGCACGGTGGCCAGCACGGTGTCGGCCCGCCCGGTGATCGGCGGCCCGGAGACCCGGGTCTCGACCTCGATCTCGGCGGTGGCGAGCATCGCGGTGGCCGCCTCGATCTCGGTGGTCAGTGACATGTCGCGGTAGCTGCTGGCCACCGCGCGCACATCGGCCAGCGCCTGCCGGGAGATCTCCAGGATGGACGTCAACTCGCTGACCGCGCGGCCCTGGTGGTGCGGCACCAGGCGAATCGCCACCTCGCTCTTGAGGGTGATCGCGGAGAGGCTGTAGCCGAGCAGGTCGTGCAGGTCCCGGGCGAACCGCAGCCGTTCCTGGGCCACCGCCATCCGGGCCAGCTGGCCACGGGCCCGGTGCAGTTCGATCACCAGGGTGACCAGCTTGCTCAGGGCGTAGACCATCAGTCCGGTCGCCACGGTGGAGAGCGTGATGTAGAGCCACTCGTCGAACGTGCTGCCGTTGAGCGCGCCGATGAGCGAGACCGAGGCCGACACCAGGCCGAACATCACCCAGCCGGTCAGCGGCGGCAGGACCAGCAGCACCGACCCGGCGAGGAACCCGCCGACCGACCCCCAGACCCGGCCGTAGAGCAGGATCGGCAGGTAGGTGAGCAGCGCCTGCGCGGCCAGCGTCCACCGGCCGTGCCGGCGGCGGAACGACTCCGCGCGCGGCAGCGAGTGGGCCAGTTGCAGGGCGTCGACGGCCAGCAGGCAGGTCACCCCGAGCAGGGAGACCGGGTCGCCGGGTCTCGCCACCACCAGGTTGACGCCGATCTGCGTCGAGTAGGCCGCCAGAATGATCAACAGGATGATCACCGCGAACCTCGGGGCCGGCTGCTCAGGCCCCGCCGACGGCAGGCGCAGCGTCGCCACCCGGGTGCGCAGGCCCTCCCATCGATCGTGGGCGGAACGCGTGCTGCTCGTTGTCTGGTCCGGTGCGAACGTCACAAGAACCCCTCCACCAGGCGACTGAGGGGTTTGAGCCTACGGCCTGGGACTTACGCGGACATGGCGTTTCTGCAAGGAGTCGGTGCCACCGCCGCTGCTCCCAGAACGAGTTGACCCACCGTCGATTCCACCCGCCAGTCCGTCCCGGCGATCCGCGGGCCGACCTCGATGTCGCCGGACCCGCCGGCGGTGACCGCCAGGCCCAGCGTGGCGGCCACCAGGCCGAGCGTCTGGATGGCCGTCCCGGCGTCGCGCAGGGCCATCGCGTAGCCCTGGCCGCTGTACTTCCAGGTGACCCGGGAGAACCGCGCGGTCAGCGTGAGCACCACCGCGGGCGAGGCGCTCAGGCCGGCCGCGACCTGCGAGCAGAGCGAGATCTCGCTGCGCTCGCGCTCTCCGCCGTTGAGCAGCGTCAGCGAGTGCTGGACCGGGTCGTAGTGGAACGTGCCGTTCGGCAGTCCGGCGCAGCGGTTGGCCGACACGTACACCTCCAGCGGGTGGGTCCCGCTCACGCTGGTGGCCGGCCGGTCGCTGACCTCGTAACTGATCGGGCCGGCCGTGTCGGTGGAGACCGAGCGGACCCGCATCGAGCGGTAGAGCAGCTCGCCGATCTGGGAGAGGGTCACCTCGTCCTGCTCCGGGTCGGCGCTGAAGGCCGGCCTCGGCTCCTCCAGCAGCGCGATCAGCGAGGCGTCCGAGGCGAGCGGGTGGGCGCCGTCCGGGCGCGGCAGCGGGAAGCGCGGCCCCTCGGGCACCGGTTTGACGGCCGGTGGCGGCTCGAAGTGCCCGAGCAGGGCGAAGGTCGCGCCGAAGTCGTCGTCGTGCCGGCCGGTGGTGCTGCGGGTGTGGAAGAGCAGTTCGAACGGGGACCAGCCGGCGAGGACCGGATCGCCGTCCTCGGCGAACTGCGGATCCTCGCCGCACGGCGGGATCGGCGCCGCGATGACCATCCCGGTGGCCAGCAGCTGGGCGACGATCTCGGTGACGGCGGAGGCGTGCAGCGGGACGGTCTTCAGCAGGTCCTGCAGCGTGGTCGTCCAGCCGAGCGCGCTCAGCAGGTCGGCGGCGCCGGCCCGGTGGGCCGTGACGCGGAAGAGCGAGAGCGGCGACTCCAGGAGGAAGCCGCCGCCCTCGCTGCGCAGGGTGGCGAACCGCGACAACCGGATCGGCTGGGTGGGGGTGACCCCGTGCGGGCCGAGCCGGGCCTGCGGCGTCATCGGGGTGACCGAGAGCAGCGGGATCTCCGCGTCCGTCAGGCCGATCGAGCGGACCACCAGGTGCTGGATGTCCGTCAGGACCCCGGCCAGCCGCTCCTGGGTCGCCCGGTCCCGGCCGTCCAGGACGTTGCGCAGGGAGATCGGGCCGAAACTCATCCGCCGCAGCGCCTCGCGGGTGGCCCGGTCGGGGCAGTTCACCCGCAGGGTGTTCCAGCGGTTGTGCAACAGGACGTCCCCGCCGACCTCGGGGAACTCGACGTGGACGTCCTCTCTGAGCGACGACAGGAGCAGGAGTGCTGGCATGTCGTCCCCGGACAAAGGCCGCATATCGGTTCCCTGTAGGTCATTACTACGTTGACGATCCAATCATTGTTCCGTGACCGCGCTCGAATTCTGGTGGAGTCTCAGACGAACAGCGGGATCGGGTTGAGGTCCTCGAAGCGCGTACGCGACCCGAGTACGCCGGTGCGCACGGGGACGTCGAACAGCCGGCCCGGCCCGAACCGGGCCCAGAAGTGCCGCAGTCCGGGCACCATCACCCGGGCCACCGGGAGTCCGATGTCGGGCCGGGTCTGGTCCAGCACCAGCAGGTTCATGTCGTGCCGGCGCACCAGGTCGCAGGCCGCCTGCACGTCGTCGCGCAGATCGGGACGGGCGGTCCACGGGTGGCGGTCGGGCCGGGTCGGCGACTGGCCCGGATCAGCCACCAGGTAGGGCTGGTTGGCGATGGTCGCGGTCCGCCACCAGGACAGCGCGTCCGGATCGCCGACGGCGTAGCCGCTCCCGCCGGGCCCGGCCCCGAGCACGGCCGGCAGCAGCTGGTTCATCTCGGTCAGGGCCCGGCGCAGCGCCACCGCCGGGTCGAAGTGCGCGCCGAAGCCGAAGATGACGTCCTGCGCCGGCTTGTCGGTCCGCCGGGAGAGCGCGGCCACCACCGGGATGCCCAGGTCGTTGGTCAGGTCCAGGGCCCACACCGAGCGCTTCAACCCCCGGTGTACCTCGTGCAGTTCGTCGTTCCAGGCGTCACCGAAGGCGCCGATGTCCACGCCCGGCTGCCGGGTGCGGTTGTACCACCACTGGGCGACCGCGTCGCGTTCCACCAGCTCCAGGAAGCCCTGGAGAATGGCGTCCTCCAGGCTGCTGCCGGCCGCACAGCCGTTGGAGTCGGCGACGGCGTACCGGTGGCCCGCTCCCGCGTGCGGCGCGCTGTAGTAGAGCATCGAGGTGGGCAGGTAGCGCCGGTCGCCGGTGGTGAGCGACCAGACCGGCGTCCAGTCGACCGGGGTGTCCTCGCCCAGCGGGTCGCAGACGTGCTGGAACCCGGTGTGCCGGGCGTTCCAGCGCGCGCGGTCCCGGTACTGCCGCTCGTCGTACAGCTGGCAGGTGTTGGGGTGGATCGCCGCGTCCCCGAGCCCGCGCACGGTGTCCCGGATCCGCGGCTCGTCACCCTGGTAGGTGCCCGAGTGGCGTTCCAGCGCCTCGCACAACGCGCCGACCCGGGCGTCGAGTTCGGTGGTTCCCTTGCCGCCGCTGAACAGTCGCAGGACCGGCGTCGCGCCGGATCCGGTGGCCTTCGCGGCGGGATTGTGGCCCGCGACGAAGGAGTTGAGGAAGTCCGGCCCGTGCGGATGGCGGCGGATGTCGCGCACCGGTCCGGTCACCGGGCTGATCAGGTGCCCGTACTGCTCCATTACCTGCTGGGGGGTCAGGGCGCGGTGGCCCTGGCCGCTCTGGTGGACCTTGGGGCGTGAGCGCAGGACGACCGGCCGGGTGGTCGGCGCCGCGCCGACGGCCGGGTCTCCGCAGGCCGGGCACTGCGGCCTGCGCACCAGGGTGTGGTGGCGGCCCCGCACGTCGAGCGGGTCCAGCGTGAGCACCGACTGCTGGCCCTGATGGCGGTAGCCGGCCAGCCATTTGACGGCCTCCAGTGCCACCAGCTGGAGCCCGATCAGCCGGGTCAGCGGGAGGGAGGCCTCGGGGCAGGCCCCGGCCGCCCGGTCGGGCCGGTTGGCCCGCAGCGGGTGCGCCAGGCAGGACCAGCAGGCGCCGTCGCCCGGCTGGAACACCGGCCCGACCCAGAGCGTCGACCCGCCGGGCTTCGCGAGCAGCCAGGGCCGGCCGGCGGCGCGCTGTTCGGCGTCGATCCGCCGCAGCCCGGGGTCCAGGTAGTCGTCGCAGAGGACCACGGTGAGCGCACCCTCCTCCACGCCGGCCCCCGCCGGGGCGCAGCTGAGCCCGGCCTGCTGGAAGCCGTCGCGGACCAGGGCCGGGGGAAGGGCGCAGAGCGTGAGGATCCGCACCGGGTCCGCGCCGGCCCTGACGGTGGAGAGCGGGCCGTCCAGTCCGGCCAGCTCCCAGAACGCCTCGGTCGGGAGGTCGGCGGCCGACGTGGTGCCGTCGGCCGCGCGGTAGGTCACCAGACCGGCTTCGGAGAGCGTGCCGAGCAGGTGGCCGAGCTGCTGGGTGCTCATCGCCGAGCGGGTTTCGCGGACGAGTGCGGGCAGGTCCCGGGTGCCGTCGAGCAGCGGTGCGAGCGTCTCCAGGTGCGTCCCCTGAAGGTGCGTCACCCCGCGGTCCGAGACCAGGTAGGCGCTGTCCCGGGAGACCACGTGGATCTGGAGATGCCTCTTGAGCCCGACCAGCGGGCCGCGGCGCTCAGACATCCGAGTCACTCCTATTCGCTCCGGCCGGTGATCTGGCAGAATCCGGCGTTGCCCGCGGCCGGATCGTCGACATCGGTGATGACCAGGCGGTCACCACCCGGCGCGTCCAGCGGCGGGATGCCGGCGCCGGGGGTCAGGACGAGGCCGAACTCGGCCAGCACGGCCGCCGGTTCGGCGGCGTACCGGGTGCGCAGCGCGGGGTCCAGGTGGGCCCACACGACGAGTTCGGCGAAACGCCAGTCGCGCTCAAGGGCGGTGGTGGACGGTGCTTCGGGAACAGCTGTGGCGATCACGGAATTCTCCAGTGGCTGAGGGCTGCTCGAACGGTTCAGAGGAACGTTGGTACGTCACGGAAGTCTGTGTGAAGCAGGTCGCGCCAGGACAGTGGAACGGTCATGCCTTGAGGGTGAACTTCTCATGCCCGGCGACCGGTTGCGTTCGAGGCCAAAGCCGTGAAGATCTCACTGTCGGACGGGGCCGGACGCGTGCCAAGCTTTCTCAAGCGCACTCGATGCCGCCCCTCCGCCCGGGGTGCCACACAGCTCTCGAAAGGAGGCGGATCCGTGCAGATCAATCTTCTGGGCCCCTTCGTCGCTCATGAGCAGCAGACGTCCATCGTCCCGAGCGCGGCCAAGCCACGGCAGATCCTGGCCCTGCTGGCCCTGCAGGCGAACCAGGTGGTGACCGTTCCGACGCTGATGGAGGAGATCTGGGGGGAACGTCCGCCCCGCAGCGCCGCCACCACTCTGCAGACCTACATCCTCCAGCTGCGCCGGCGGCTCGCCACGGCGTTCGGCGCCGAACGCAGCTCCTCCGCCAAGGAGGTCCTGGTCACCCGCCACGGCGGCTACCTGCTGGACGTCCAGCCCGGCGAGGTGGACACCACCGAGTTCGACCGGACGCTCGCGCTCGGCCAGGCCGCGCTGGCCGCCGGGGACGACCCGACCGCCTCGCTGATGCTGGGCCAGGCCCTCGCGCTGTGGCGCGGGCCGGCGCTGGTGGACGTGCAGACCGGCCGGGTCCTGGAGATCGAGGTCCTGCGCCTGGAGGAGGCCCGGCTCGGCGCGCTGGAGGGCCGGATCGCCGCCGACCTGCGGCTCGGCCGGCACGCCGCGATGCTCAGCGAGCTGACCGTGCTGGCGGCCCGGCACCCGATGCACGAGGGGCTGCACGCCCAGTTCATGCTGGCGCAGTACCGCTCGGGCCGGGCCTGGCAGGCGCTGGAGACGTACCAGCGGCTGCGCGGCACGCTCGTCGCGGAGCTCGGCATCGAGCCGTCCGCCCGCCTGCGGCGGCTGCACGGCGCGGTGCTCGCGGCCGACCCCCGGCTCGACCTGGTCGGCGAGGAACTGGTCCTGGAGCCCGTCCGGGCCGCCGGCTAGGCGCGGTACCGGCCCTCGTCCTCACCCCGTGGTCCGATGGCGCGACCCGCCGCCGCCGGACCGCGGGGATCGCCGCTGTCCGCGTTCGCGGCGAGGCTCCAGCGGCAGTCCATCGCGCCCCCAGCGGGAGTCGAGACCGCGTTTCTACGGTCCGCAGCATGACCACCCTCGAAGAGACGACAGCATCCGGCCCGGCTCCCGTTGCCGCGCGTGGTCGGGTGGCCGAGTTGCACGAGCTGCGTGAGCAGGTGCGGCGCGGCCCGAGCGACAAGGCCACCGAGGCGCAGCACGCCAAGGGGAAGTTGACGGCGCGTGAGCGGATCGACCTGCTGTTGGACGCGGGGTCGTTCCACGAGGTGGAGCCGTTGCGTCGGCACCGGGCGTCGGGTTTCGGGTTGGAGGGGAAGAAGCCGCATACCGATGGTGTGATCGTGGGTTGGGGCACGGTGAACGGCCGGACGGTGTTCACCTACGCGCATGATTTCCGGATTTTCGGTGGGGCGCTGGGTGAGGCGCATGCGCAGAAGATCCACAAGATCATGGACATGGCGATCGCGGCGGGTGCGCCGCTGGTGTCGCTGAACGACGGTGCCGGGGCCCGGATCCAGGAGGGCGTCACGGCGCTGGCCGGTTACGGCGGTATCTTCCAGCGCAACACCCGAGCGTCGGGGGTGATCCCGCAGATCTCGGTGATGCTGGGCCCGTGCGCGGGCGGCGCGGCCTACAGTCCGGCGTTGACGGACTTCGTGTTCATGGTCCGTGAGACGTCGCAGATGTTCATCACCGGCCCGGACGTGGTGCAGGCCGTCACCGGGGAGAAGATCAGCCAGAACGGTCTGGGCGGCGCGGACGTGCACTCGGCGGTGTCGGGGGTCTCGCACTTCGCGTACGACGACGAGCAGTCGTGCATCGAGGAGGTGCGGTTCCTGCTGTCGATGCTGCCGCAGAACAACCGCGAGATGCCGCCGGCCACGCCCGCCGAGGACCCGGTGGAGCGGCGCTGCGAGGCGCTGCTGGACCTGGTGCCCGCCGACGGCAACCGGCCCTACGACATGCGCAAGGTGTTGGAGGAGATCGTCGACCACGGCGAGTACCTGGAGGTCCACGAGCGCTGGGCCACCAACGTCATCGTCGCGCTGGCCCGCATCGACGGCCACGTGGTCGGTCTGATCGCCAACCAGCCGCAGTCCCTGGCCGGCGTCCTGGACATCAATGCGTCGGAAAAGGCCGCCCGCTTCGTGCAGATGTGCGACGCCTTCAATATCCCGCTGGTCACCCTGCTGGACGTGCCCGGCTTCCTGCCCGGCGTCGACCAGGAGCACGAGGGCATCATCCGCCACGGCGCCAAGCTCCTCTACGCCTACTGCAACGCCACCGTCCCGCGGATCCAGCTGATCCTGCGCAAGGCCTACGGCGGCGCGTACATCGTGATGGACTCGCGCTCGATCGGCGCGGACCTGTCCTACGCGTGGCCGACCAACGAGATCGCCGTGATGGGTGCCGAGGGCGCCGCCAACGTGATCTTCCGCCGCGACATCAACGCCGCCGAGGACCCCGAGGCGATGCGCGCCCAGAAGATCAAGGAATACAAGAACGAACTCATGCACCCGTACTACGCGGCCGAACGCGGCCTCGTCGACGACGTCATCGACCCCGCCGAGACCCGCACCGTCCTGGCCGCCGCCCTCGCCATGCTCCGCACCAAGCACGCCGACCTGCCCTCCCGCAAGCACGGCAACCCGCCCATGTAGCACCACGCGAAAGGCCGACAGAGAGGACCCACCATGACCATCACCGTCACCCGCGGCACCCTCACCGACGAGGAACTCGCCGCGCTGACCGTCGTCCTGCTGGCCCGCGCGGCCGCACAGCAGGCCGCGGCGGCCGCCGCCGGCGAGGTCGGCATCGTCCGGCTGCGGCGCCGGGTCGGCGTCGACTACACCTCGCCGCTGAGCTGGCAGGAGGCGGCCTGAGCCGCCGCCGTTCAAGTGATCCGCGAGCCCGACGGCTCCCAGCCGTCCAGACCGGTTCGAGCGGCCTTTGAGTGGAGCCGTGCACCCTGCGGAGAGACGCCCGCCACTGTGAAGGAGCATCTGATGACAGTTCCAGGATCGGTCGACCTTGAGCAGGAGATCAAGAGCTGGCTGACCGAGCGGCTCAGCGCCCACCTCTCCCGGCCGCAGTCGGAGATCAACACGGAGGTGCCGCTGGTCGAGTACGGCCTGGACTCCGTCGCCGCGCTCAGCCTGTTCGGCGACATCGAGGAGAAGTTCGTGCTCTACCTGGAGCCCGCGGTGGCCTGGGAGCACCCGACGGTGACGGCGATGGCCGCCTTTCTCGCCCAGGAGCAGGCCGCATCCTCCTCGGGCAGCGCCGGCTGACAGCGCTGACGAAGGCGGCCGACCCCCTGACACCGGGGTCGGCCGCCGCTTCGTCATGTTCCGCCGGACCGTCGGGCGCCGTCAGATCACCGGCGGCCGGCCCAGGCGGGTCATCCGCCACACCGTCCGCCACCGCATGGGCCGGCGGGGCGGGCACGAGGTGCGGACTCCCTCGAAGAACCCGGACCACCACACGGCGAGAGCGGACAGTCCGTGTGCCCGCCGCCGATCCGGGTCCGGACGCACGACCGCCCCGGCGTGGGGGCCGGGGCGGGTCGGTGGACTCAGGCTGCTGAGGTGGCCTCGGCGGTCAGGCGGGCGTCCAGGTCGCGAACCACCTGGTCGGCGTTGCGGGCGGTCTCCAGGTCGTCCGGTGCGCCGATGATGGCCATGAAGGAACCCACGAGGGACTCCTTGAGCGCGTCCGTGGACGGCTCCTGCTCGGTTGACGCGGTCATCGCGGTCCCCTTTCGTTTCGGTCGACGGGTGGGTCAGAAGGCCTTGCAGGCGCGGAAGATGTGGGCGAACGAGGCGAGTGAGGCGTCGCCGTCGAAGGCCACGTACTCGGGCAGCAGCAGGTCGGGAGCCCACTTCTCCTTGTAGGCGAGCTGGGTCTGGGCCGGGTAGACGGCCTCTCCCTCGGCCCACAGGAAGTGCATCAGCCACTGGAACGCCGGGCTGTAGCCGGGGAGTTCGACGTCGGCGGAGAGGCCGGTGAACGGCGTGAAGCCGAAGTGCAGCCAGTCCACGCCCTCGCCGCGGAACACCTCGATCGCGGTGGAGTTGATCGCCTCCATCAGGCCGGGCGACCCGCCGGGGATCCGCCGGCTCAGGTCGTGCATCCAGCCGGCCCGGGAGCCGTAGACGGGGGAGTAGGAGATGTAACCGACCGGCGCGCCCTCGATGGTGCCCAGGAAGAGCCGGCGGTGCTCCTGCGGGTCGCCGCCGATCTGGCCCACCAGGAACTCCAGTTGGTGCGCGTGCTCGCCCTTGGAGCCCAGCCAGGCGCTGTCGATCTCGCCGATCGCCTGCTCCCACTGGCCGGCCTCGACCTCCTCGACCTTGAGGCCGTTGCGGAACGCCCGGGAGATCTTGTTCCGCAGCTGCATGAACCGGCTGCCGCGCAGCGTGAACTCGGGCAGGTGGACGGCCCAGGAGGCGCCGATCTGGTTGATGGTGAACCCGTGGGCGGCGTACCGGTCGGCGTCGCTGCGCTGCAACTGGACGCCGACCAGCTGGAGTTCCTGCTCGCGCGCGTAGGCGACGAAGCGGTCGAGCAGCGCGTCGTAGGACTCCGGCGCGGCGAACGGGCCGCCGAACTGGACCAGGTGCCGGCCGGTGCGCCGGTAGACGACCACGCCGTCGGTGTCCGGCGTGGTGAAGACGCTGTTGCCGCTGTTGAGGGCGAGGAACGAACTGGGGTTCTCGGCCTCGGTGTGCGAGCGCACGGCCCGCATGATCGGATTCTCGGTCGCCGTGGAGTTGATCGCTGACATCGGCTGCCATTCCCTTCGGGGGTGAATGAGCGGTAAGGAGAGTAGAACATCCGAAAATGGCGCCGGGAAAGGGATTTCGGAATCGATCAGGGAGTGTCAGGAGGGCGTCAGCGCGACGTCAGGAACGGCTGTCAGTCTCCGCCCGTCCACCGGTGCGTCGATCACCAGGGAAACCTGCGGAATTCAGCATCAGCACCGTGTCAGGAGCTGGTCAGAACCCGCTGGCACCATCGACCCGATTCGGACGGAAATATCGTGTCAGCTGTCATGGGCGGGGGACTAGGTGCCCGCACAGGATTCTTCGGAAAGGCCTGACGATGTTACTTGGTGAACCGGTGGAGGGAATTCGCTCCGGGAATTCCGGCGCTCCCGGACCCGCGGCGGAAGGGGGCCGGGACAAGCCGCTGCGCAGCTACAAGCTGTACATCGCCGGCAAGGACGTCGACGGTGACGGCTGGGTCTACACGGTCAGTGCCCGCTCGCTGCTGGAGGACATCTTCACCAGCATCAGCCTGAAGCGCGCCCTGGAGCAGGACCCCGACTCCGAGGCGGCCCAGCACCCGTACGTGGTCGGTCGCTGCGCCATCGCCGGCGACGCCGCCATCGACCTGGCCTCCGAGGCCGCGGCCGCCGCAGCCCCCGGCTGGGCGGCCGTCCCGCTGGAGCGCCGGATGCGCCTGGGCTCGCTGTTCCGCGAGGAACTGATCCGCCGCCAGGACGAGTTCATCGACATGCTGGTCTCCGAGGCGCACCCGGTGAAGCTGGCGCGCTGGGAGCTCAGCTGCCTGCTCCAGGTCTACAGCGAGGAAAGCATCCAGTGGTACCGCCAGCGGATGCACACCGAGTTCGACCACGCGGGCCGGCGCCTGATCGTCCGCCGCCAGCCGGACGGCGTGGTCGGCTTCAACCCGCCGCAGAACGCCCCGGCGCCCAGCGCCGCCCTGGCGGTACTCGCCCTGATGGCCGGCAACGCGGTCGTGGTGCGCGCCCCGCGCAGCATCGCGCTGAGCACCATGTGGATCCTGCGCGACGTGGTGGCCCCGCTGCTCGACGAGGTCGGCGCCCCGCCCGGGGTGCTCAACGCCGTCTGCAGCAACCCCAAGCAGACGCTCGACCGTTGGGTGGAAAGCCCGCTGATCAACGACATCTTCTACATCGGCGGCAGCCAGGAGGGCCTGCGCTTCCAGGAGCAGTGCGTGGCCTCCGGCACCAAGCCGATCCTGGAGCTGGCCGGCAACGACGGCATCATCATCTGGGAGGGCGCGAACCTGAAGTACGCGGCCGAGGCGATCACCGAGTCGTTCTACGGGTCGGGCCAGATCTGCATGGTGCCCAACTACGTGCTGGCGCACCCCGCGATCGCCGACGAGCTGATCGAGGAGGTCAAGAAGCAGCTGCGGGACGTCCGCCCGGGCTACCCGGAGGACGAGGACGTGCTGCTCTCCCCGGTGCGGCGCAGCGAGAAGTTCTTCACGCTGCTCAACCAGTCGCTGGAGAACGGCTCCGAGCTGATCAGCGGTGGGCAGCGGACCGAGCTGGACGGCACGCCGTCGGAGACCGGCGTCTTCCTGCAGCCCACCGTGCTGCGGGTGAACGGCCTGGCCGGCGCGCGCAAGCACGACGTGGTGCGGCACGAGACCTTCTTCCCGCTGCTGCCGATCGTGGTGCCCGAGCCGGGTGACAACGACGAACTGCTGGACAGCTTCATCGAGTTCGTGAACAGCAACGAGTACGGGCTGCGCAACTCGCTGTGGGCCAGGTCCGCCAAGGTGATCAACGCCTTCGTCCAACGGGTCACCAACGGCGGCCTGTTGAAGATCAACGACTCGCACATCGGGTTCCTGCCGTACCTGCCCAGCCACGGCGGCACCGGCCTGACCGGCGGCGTCTACGGCGAGGCGAACTACCCGATGCTCAAGACCTCGCACATCCAGGGCGTCAGCATCGCCCGCGACGTCAGCCCGCGCGAGGCGGTCTTCGGTTCGTCCAACCCGACGCCCTCGACGCCCAGTTCCTGACCGTCCTCTCTCACTGGAGGTGTTCCCGTGCGCTCCCTCGAATCCGCTCGCGAGACCTGCGAGCGGTACCACCCGGGGCTGATCAAGGCCCTGGCAGACATCCCGTTCGCCGAGCGGGAGGCCCCCGGCAGCCAGGTGGTCGACCTCTTCCGGGAGCACGGCGGGGTCGCCCTGCTGGTGCCCGCCGAGTACGGCGGCCACGGCGCCGACCCGCTCGACGCGATCCGGGTGCAGCGCGCGCTCGGCGCCGCGTCGCCCTCGCTGGCCGCCGCGGTCACCATGCACCACTTCACCGCCGCGATGCTCTACGCGCTGGCCGACGGCCCCGGCCGGCTGACCGCGGCCCAGCTGGAGCTGCTGCACGGCATCGTCCCCGAGCAGCGGCTGATGGCCTCGGGCTGGGCCGAGGGCCGCACCCAGCAGAACATCCTGACGCCGGCCGTCACCGCGGCCCCGGTGGCCGGCGGCTACCGGCTGAACGGCTCCAAGAAGCCCTGCAGCCTGGCCCGTTCGATGGACCTGCTGACCGCCAGCATCGCGCTGCCGGGCGAGGACGGCGCGTACGAGATGGCGCTCGCGCTGGTCGGCGCCGACTCGCCGGGCTTGAGCGTGCACCCGTTCTGGGGCAACGACGTGCTGGCCGCGGCGGAGAGCGACGAGGTCCAGCTCGCGGACGTCTTCGTGCCCGAGGACCTGGTGGTGCGCACCTCGCAGGACGACCCGACCCGGATCGAGGACCTCCAGACGGCCGGCTTCGTCTGGTTCGAGATGCTCATCTCGTCCGGCTACGCGGGTGCCGCCGCCGCGCTGGTCGAGCACGTCCTGGAGCGCGGGCGCGGCGCCGCCACCGAGCGCGCCGAGGTCGCGGTCCGTGTCGAGTCGGCCTTCGCGCTGCTGGAGGGCGCGGCCCGGGCGGTGCAGGACGGGGTGACCGGCGACGAGGCGGTCGCCCAGGTGCTGGTGGCCCGGTTCGCCGCCCAGGAGGCGCTGTCGCGCAGCACCGACCTCGCCCTGGAACTGCTCGGCGGGCTGGACTTCATCCGCTCCGGCGACCACGCCCGGCTGGCCACCGCGGTCCGCCCGCTGGCCTTCCACCCGCCGTCCCGCTCCAGCGCCGCCGAGCCGCTGCTGGCGTACTTCGGCGGGGCCCCGCTGGAGCTCTCCTGAGCCGTCGGCTCTCTCCCGTCAAACCTGAAATGGAGTCATCCGTGACCGTGATCCAGACCGCTCCCATCGGGGTCGGCCGGGTGGACACCGAGGAGGAGATCCTCGGCCTCTACCGGGCCCACCTCAGCAAGGGCCGGGCGACCCTGGCCGAGCTGTTCGGCAGCCACATGGAGGTCGAGTCCTCCGGTGCCTGGCTGACCACCAGCGACGGCGAGCGCTTCCTGAACGCCGGCGGCTACGGCGTGTTCATCATGGGCGCCCGCCACCCGATCGTCATGGAGGCGGTCCTCCGCCAGCTGAACACCCACCCGACGGCCACCCGGATCCTGCTGGAGCCCACGGTGGCCCGCGCGGCCGAGGCGCTGACCTCGGTCACCCCGGCCGGCCTCGACCGGGTGCACTTCGCGCTCTCCGGCGCCGAGGCGGTGGAGACCGGCCTCAAGCTGGCCCGCGCCAACGGCCGCAAGCGCACCGTCTCGATGCGCGGCGGCTACCACGGCAAGACCATGGGCGCCCTGTCGGCCACCGCCAAGGAGGTCTACCAGGCGCCGTTCCGCCCGCTGCTGCCGGACGTCACCCACCTGCCCTTCGGCGACCCGGACGCGCTGCGCGACGAGTTGAAGGCGCACCCGGGCGAGGTCTGTGTGATCCTGGAGCCGGTCCAGGGCGAGGGCGGCGTGATCATCCCGCCCAAGGGCTACCTCAAGCAGGTCGAGGAGATGGTCCGGGAGTTCGACGGCTTCCTGATCCTGGACGAGGTGCAGACCGGCTTCGGCCGGCTCGGCGAGTGGTGGGGCATCGACGCCGAGGGCGTGCTGCCCGACGTGCTGCTGGCCGGCAAGGCGCTCGGCGGCGGCGTGGTGCCGGTCTCGGCCGCGATCGCCACCCGGCAGGCGTTCAAGCCGTTCGACAAGGACCCGTACGTGCACACCGCGACCTTCTCCGGGCAGCCGCTGCTGATGGCGGCCGTCCAGGGCGCCGTCCAGGCGATCCAGGAGGAGCGGCTGGTCTCGCGCTCGATGGAGCTGGGCGCGGCCCTGCTGCCGCGGATCACCGAGATCGCCCACCGCAACATTCCCGACCTGGTCGTCGACGTCCGCGGTCAGGGCCTGCTGATCGGCCTCGAGCTGGTCGAGGCGGGCCTGGCAGGCGAGTTGCTGATCGAGCTCTTCAATCACGGGGTCGTGGCCAACCACTCGATGAACGGCAGCTCGGTGGTGCGGTTCACCCCGCCGGCGATCCTGACCGACAGCGACGTGGAGTTCCTCCTCGACTCCTTCGACAAGGCCACCCTGGACCTGGTCCGCGGCTCGGCCACCATGCCGAAAGGCGGTAACTGACCGTGCGACACGTTGAACTGGACGCCGTGGTCCGCTCCGACCGGGCGGAGGACGTCTTCGCGGCGGTCCTGCGCTGGGAGCGCTACCCGGAGCTGGCCCCGCACGTGCGGGCCACCACCGTGCACGCCACGCTGCCCGAGCCGGTGGGCAGTTCGAGCTGGGAGCTGCACTTCCGCAGTGGCCTGCTGCGCTGGACGGAGGCGGACCACTTCTTCACCGAGCGGCTGGAGATCCGCTTCGAGCAGACCGACGGCGACTTCGACAGCTTCGTCGGCCGCTGGGAGGTCCGCCAGGAGGGCGACGACGTCCAGGTGCACTTCGAGGCCGACTTCGACTTCGGCATCCCGAGCCTGGAGGGCATCCTCGACCCGATCGCCGAGCGGGTGATCCGGGAGACCGTCGCCTGGGCCGTCACCGGCCTGTTCGCCGACACGATGATCGTCGGCGACATCGAGCTCGGCGACAAGGCCGCCGCCGCGCCCGCCGCGCACTGACCCCGGGGGGCCCGGCCGGCCCGGGCCCCCGACCGTCCAGTTCCAGCAACCTGCCCTGCCGTTTCAGGAGTTGAACCGTGGACCAGGCCAATCCCTTCGAGACCCCGAGAACCTACTCCCTGCACCGCGCCGAGTACCTGGTCGGCCTCGCGGTGACCACCGGGTTCATCGTCGCGCACGCCGGCGACATCCGCTGGCTGCCGGCGATCGGACTGTTCCTCTACATCGACCTGATCGGCTACATCCCGGGAGCGATCGCCTTCAAGAAGGCGGGCGGCCGGCCGATCCCCAAGACGTACTACGTGCTCTACAACGTGATGCACAGCCTGATCACCCAGGGCGCGGTGGCCGCCCTCTGGTGCTGGCTGGTCAAGCCGGAGTGGGCGCTGCTCGTGCTGCCGTTCCATCTCTTCGGCGACCGCGGCCTGTTCGGCAACTTCATGAAGTCCTTCGCGCTGCCCTTCGAGCCGGTGCGGCAGACCGGCTACCTGCGGTTGCTGGACGACCTCGGCCTCGACCACCCCAAGCCGGTCGGCCACGGCGGCGACCCGACCCCGGTCGGGCACATCCCCGCGGCCCGGCACCTGACGGCGGTCGCCGACCACCCCGACCGGGAGCCCGCGGCGCAGGGAGCGGTCCGGTGAGCACCGCCGCCGAACCGCGCACCGGACCGGCCGGCCGCTTCGTCAGCGACCGCTCCGAGCACCGCCGGGCGCTGAAGCAACTCGCCTCCCCGGTCTCGATTCTGACGGTCCGCCACGGCGACCGCCTGCACGGCACCACGGTGAGCACGGTCACCACCGTCTCGCAGAGCCCGCTGATCCTCGGCGCCTGCCTGAAGGGCGGCTCGATCCTGGCCGAACTCGCGGTCGCCGAGGGCCGGTTCGCCGTCAACGTGCTGGGCGGGGAGCAGGGCCAGACGGCCCGCTGGTTCGCCGACAGCTCGCGCCCGGACGGTATCGAGCAGTTCGACGGGATCGGCTGGCGGGCCGCCGACTACGCCGCGGCCCCGCTGCTGGACGGCGCGCTCGCGCACTACGACTGCCGGGTCGTCGCCTGCTACCGGGTCGGCGACCACGAGGTGCTGCTCGGCGCCGTGGTGCACGCCACCGCCGTCGACGGCGCCCCGCTGCTCAGCTTCGCCGGCGGGCTCTTCGCGGGCCCGCTCCCCCCGGCCGCCGCGGCGGGGACCGACAGCACGCGTACCAGGAAGGAGAACGCGGCGCTATGACCGAATCCGTTGCACACGAGGCAGGCTGGGACACCGCTCCGGGCCTGCTGGACGGCGCCAAGCAGCTCACCCTCGGTCCGGAGCAGTGCGACCTCGCCTACTGGATCACCGAGGTCGCCCAGGGCACCCTGCGCGAGCGCGGTGTCACCGGCCATCACGTCGACGCCGCGGTGCCCGACTTCCTCAAACGGCCCGGCCCGCTGCGCGACGCACTGGTCCTGGAGTTCGGCTTCCGCGGGCTCTCCGAGGAGATCGCCACCCGGCTGCTGGCGCACTACGTCGCCATCGCGCCCGGGATCCCCGAGCTGGAGTTCTACACCACCCAGCTGGTCGACGAGGCCCGGCACGCCCGGGTCTTCCGCAACCACCTGGTCGAACTCGGCCTGCCCGCCGCCACGTTGCTGGCAGACATCGACGAGATGGCCGCCGAGTACCGGCGCAAGGTGCTCCAGCCGGTGGAGGACTTCACCCTGGAGATCGTCCGCGACCAGGGCGACTTCATGGGCGGCGTGGCGGTGTTCGCCATCGTCATCGAGGGCGTCCTCGCCCCGGCCGCCGAGCTCAGCGAGCGCAAGTGGACGCCGCTCTCGCCGGCCACCGGCGAGATCTCCCGGGGCACCGCGATCGACGAGATCCGCCACCTCACGGTGGCCAGCACCATCCTGCGCGACCACCTGGTGGCGCACCCCGACTACCGGCCGCACCTGCTGGAGATCCTGCGGGCCGGCGTGAAGCTCTGGGACGAGATCCCCGACCGGGAGTTCGTCATCCACCGCGAGGAGCTCTTCCAGCAGGGCATGGCCGAGCACGCCGACAAGATCGGTGACTACGAGGTCTGGCCCGGCGTCCGGCTCCTGGACACCACCCCGGACCAGCGCTACGACATGGCCGAGCAGTGGACCGACGAGATGGCCGAGAGCCGGATGGCCTACATGGGCCTGCCGACCGAGGTCCTCAGCAGTACGGGGGGTGACACGGTATGACCGTCGGCCTGCCGGACCCGCTGGGCCGCCCCGGCCCACCGCCCGGACGCTCCGCCGTCCTCGCCGGCCTCGGCGCGTACGTGCCGCCGGACATGGTCACCAACGCCGACCTGGTGGCCCGCCTGGACACCTCGGACGAGTGGATCCGCAGCCGCACCGGGATCTCCACCCGCCACGTGGTGGCCCCCGGCACAGCCACCTCCGACCTGGCGGTGGAGGCCGGCAGACGGGCCCTGAAGTCCGCCGACGACTCGCAGGTGGACGCGGTGGTGCTGGCCACCACCACGCCCGACCACCCCTGCCCGGCCACCGCGCCCGCCGTGGCGGCGCGCCTGGGCCTGGGCGGGGTCGCCGCCTTCGACGTCTCGGCGGTCTGCACCGGCTTCCTCTACGGCCTGGCCACCGCGTCCGGCCTGATCGCCTCCGGCGTCGCCCAGCGGGTCCTGCTGATCGCGGCCGACGCCTTCACCACCATCATCGACCCGGAGGACCGCGGCACCGCCGTGATCTTCGCGGACGGCGCCGGAGCCGTCGTGCTGCGGGCCGGCCACGCGCACGAGCCCGGCGCGGTGGGCCCGATCGTGCTCGGCAGCGACGGCGACCTCAGCGAGCTGATCGCCGTCCCGGCCGGCGGCTCGCGCCAGCGCTCCTCCCCGGAGGCGCCGAAGCCCGGCGACCAGTACTTCCAGATGGCCGGCCGGGCCACCTACCGGCACGCGGTGGAGCGGATGACCGAGGCCTCGCTCCAGGCGGTCGGCGCGGCCGGCTGGTTCCCGGGCCAGATCGACCGGTTCGCCGCGCATCAGGCCAACGGACGGATCCTGGAGGCGGTCGCCGAGCGGATCGGCATCGAGCCCGAACGCCGGCTCTCCAACATCGAGCGGGTCGGCAACACCGGCGCCGCCTCCATCCCGCTGCTGCTCTCGCAGGCCTCCCAGCGCGGCGAACTCACCGCCGGTCAGCGGGTGCTGCTGACCGCCTTCGGCGGCGGACTCGCCTGGGGCGCCGCCACCCTGACCTGGCCCGACCTGGTCGGCTGACGCCCTCCCTCCCTGCCCCGCACTCAACCTTTCGGAAGGACTGCCCGATGTTCGAGACCCTCAAGGAAATCCTGGTCAGCAAGCTCAAGGTGAACCCGGACCAGGTCACCCCCGAGTCCACCAAGGAGGACGTCGAGCTGGACTCGCTGGCCGTCGTCGAGCTCTCGCTGGTCCTGGAGACCGAGCTCGGCGTCAGCATCACCGACGACGAGCTGCTGGACGCCGAGACCATCGGCGACATGGCGCGCCTGATCGAGGAACGGAGCGCACGGGTCTGATGAGCGGCATCGACGTCGTCGTGACCGGGCTCGGCCTGGTCACCCCGGCCGGGATCGGGGTCGGTCCGAGCTGGGCGGGGGTCTGCGCAGGCCGGCCGACCGCCGCCCTGGACCCGGTCCTGGACCGGAACCCGGTGCGGATCTCCTGCCGGGTGCCGCACTGGGATCCCGGCGCGCTGCTGGGGGAGCGCCGGGCCCACCGGCTGGACCGTTTCACCCAGTTCGCCCTGGTCGCGGCCCGGGAGGCGATCGCCGATGCCGGCCTCGACCCGACGACCTGGGACGGCGCGCGGGTCGGGGTGGTGCTCGGCTGCGCCGACGGCGGGCCGGGCACGGTCGAGGAGCAGCACCGGATCCTGGTCGAGCAGTCGCCCGCCCGGGTCTCCCCGCTGCTGCTGCCGATGCAGCTGCCCAACATGCTCGCCGGGCAGACCGCGATCGAGTTCGCGGCCACCGGCCCCAACCTTGTGGTGGCCACCGCCTGCGCCTCCGGTGCCACCGCCATCGGCACCGCCCGCGACCTGCTGCTGCTGGACCGCTGCGACCTGGTGCTGGCCGGCGGCAGCGAGGCGATGATCACCCCGCTGGTGATGGCCGGCTTCGCCAAGATGGGCGCGCTCTCCCGGCGCGAGGACGACCCGCTGGGCGCCTCCCGGCCGTTCGACCTCGACCGGGACGGCTTCGTCGCGGGTGAGGGGGCCGGCGTGGTGGTGCTGGAACGGGCCGCCGACGCGCGGGCCCGCGGCGTCCGGATCCGGGCCAGGATCGCCGGATACGGCGCCTCCGCCGACGCCCACCACATGACCACCCCGCACCCCGAGGGCCGCGGCATCGAGACCGCCGTGCGCACCGCGCTCGCCGACGCGGGCGCCGGCCCCGGGGACGTCCAGCACGTCAACGCGCACGGCACGGCCACCCCGCTGAACGACCTCGCCGAGGCGCGGATGCTCCGCCGGGTGCTCACCGGTGACCCGCTGGTCACCTCGACCAAGGGCGTCACCGGCCACCTGCTGGGCGCCGCCGGTGCGGTGGAGGCGGTGTTCAGCGTGCTGGCGGTGGAACAGGGACTGGTCCCGCCCACCGCCAACCTGCACACCCTCGACCCCGAGCTGGAGATCAAGGTCGCCGGCTCGGCGACGGAAGCCCGGATCGACCTGGCCCTGAGCAACTCGCTGGGCTTCGGCGGGCAGAACGCGGTCCTCGCGATCGCCGCGGTCTGAGGACGGGCCCGCAGTCCGCCTGCGGGCCCGTCGCTCTTGCATCGACTCCCTTTACCCGCACCTGACTTGGAGCCATCGATGTCCGTCAGCAGCACGTCGGCCGAGGCCGGCGCCCCGTCCTCCAGACATCTGACCACCAGACACATCGTCTTTCTGATCGTGGCCGCCGCGGCCCCCCTCTCCGCGATGGTCGGCACCGTCCCGCTGGCCTTCGCGATCGGCAACGGCGCCGGGGTCCCCGCCGCGTTCGCCTTCGCCGGGGTCACGCTGCTCTGCTTCTCGGTCGGGTACGCGGTCAGCGCCCGGCGCACCGGCGGCTCCGGCGGCTTCTACGCCTCGATCGCCGACGGTCTGGGCCGGCCCCCGGCGGTCGGCGGCGGCTTCATCGCGCTGGTCGCCTACAACACCGCCACCATCGGACTGGTCGGCGCGCTCGGCTACTTCACCCAGCTGGTGCTGGCCGACCACGGCGTGCACCTGTCCTGGGAGCTGTGCGCCGCGGTCGGTCTCGCGGCGGTCGCCGTACTCGGCTACCGCGACATCGCGGTGAGCGCCCGGGTGCTGGCCGTCCTGATGACCGGCGAGATCGGCGTGCTGGCCGCGCTGGACCTGGCCGAGATCGGCCGGCACGGCGTCCACGCGCTGCCCGCCGCCTCCTTCACGCCGCACATCGCCGCCGGGTCGGGGACCGGGGTGTCGCTGATGTTCGCCTTCGTCTCCTTCATCGGTTTCGAGTCCGCGGCGCTGTACGGCAAGGAGGCCAAGGACCCGCAGCGCAGCGTGCCGCGCGCCACCTACATCGCGGTGCTGCTGATCGCCGGCTTCTACGCGCTGAGCAGCTGGACGGCCGTCGGGGCGATCGGCGCCGGCCACGTCCGGCAGACCGCCACCGACCAGATGGGCAACCTCTTCTTCCAGCTGGGCGACGACTACCTCGGCTCGGCCGGCGGCACGCTGCTCCAGGTGATGCTCTGCACCAGCCTGTTCGCCGCCACGCTGGCGCTGCACAGCGCCGCCAACCGGTACGCCCAGGTGCTCGCCGACGACAGCCTGCTGCCCAGGTCGCTGGCCGCCCTGCACCCGCGGCACGCCTCCCCGCACCGGGCCAGCGTGGTGCAGAGCGTGCTCAGCGCCGTGGTGGTCGGCGCCTTCGCCGTCGCGGGCCTGGACCCGTACGCGGACCTCACCACCAGCATGCTGGGCCTGGGCACGCTGGGCATCGTGGTGCTCCAGGCGCTCGCCGCGCTGTCGGTGCTCGGCCTGCGCCGCAAGGGGCTGCGGCTGGGCTGGTGGCAGGGCACGGTGGCGCCGCTGCTCGGCTTCGCCGGCCTGGTGGCCACCGTCTGCCTGGTGGTCGGCAACTTCGACCTGCTGACCGGCACCAAGAACGGCCTGGTGGCGGCGATGCCGTGGGCGATCCCGGCGGTCGCGCTGCTGGGGATGCTCTACGCCTGGTGGCTGCGCAGCGCCGCACCCGAGCGCTACCGGAACCTCGCGCAGAGCCACAAGACCGAACAGCCGGCCGCCGTCCCCGGCCCGGCGTCTCCCCGTCAGACGACCCCGGCCCCGGTCGCCTGACCCGGGGCGTGGCCGGCGGCTCCCGACCGGAACCGCCGCACACGCCTCCCCGTGGGCCCGGCTCGTTCCCCCCGAGCCGGGCCCACGGCCACCCCGACCGCCCGACCTCGTTCGAAGGAGAACGCCGTGCACGACGTACGTGAGCTGATCGAGCTGGGCCCGGAGGCCGTTCGTCGGCTGGCCCGGCGCAGGTACCAGCTGGACCTCCCGGTTCTGTGGGCCGCGCACCGGCGGCGGGCCACGGCGCTGGACGCGGTGGCGCAGCTGCGCTCCGAGATCAAGCGGGCCTCGCGCGGACCGCGCCCCGCCGAGGGCACCGGGCCGGCCGGGCAGGGCCGCGAGGAGGCCCGCGTGCTGCGCGAGGAGGCCCAGCAGGCCGAAGCGGAACTGCGCTCGGCCGAGCAGGAGTTGGACGAGATCCTGCTCGCCGTCCCGAACCTCCCGCTGGACGCGGTGCCGGACGGCGACAGCGAGAAGCAGGCGGTCGAGATCCGCCGCGGCGGCCCCGCGCTGCGCCCGGCCGCCGGGCAGGCCCGCCACCACGCCGACATCGGCGAGACGCTCGGCATCCTGGACAGCGGCCGGGCGGCCAAGCTCTCCGGCGCCCGGTTCGCCGTCAGCCGCGGCGCCGGCGCCCGGCTGGAGCGGGCGCTGACCTCCTTCCTGCTGGACCTGCACACCTCGGAGCACGGCTACACCGAGTACGCGGTGCCGCACCTGGTGAACCGCGAGACCATGACCGGCACCGGCCAACTCCCCAAGTTCGAAGAGGACTTGTTCGCCACCTCGGTGGGCGGCCGGGAGCTCTTCCTGATCCCGACGGCCGAGGTCCCGCTCACCAACCTGGTGGCCCGCGAGCTGCTGGACGGCGGTTCGCTGCCGCTCGCGATGACCGCGCGCACCCCCTGCTACCGGGCCGAGGCCGGTTCGTACGGCCGGGACACCCGGGGGATCCTGCGGCTGCACCAGTTCGAGAAGGTCGAGCTGGTCCGGATCTGCGCGCTCGAAGAGGCACAGCAGCAGCTGATGCTGATGGTCGGCCAGGTGGAGGAGTGCCTGCGTCGGCTCGAACTGTCCTACCGGGTCGTGCTGTTGCCCGCCGGCGACATGGGCTTCTCGGCCCGGATGACGTACGACATCGAGGTCTGGCTGCCGGGCAGCGACTCCTACCGGGAGATCTCCTCGGTCTCGGACTGCGGCACCTTCCAGGGCCGTCGGGCCGGCATCCGCTACCGCGGCCCGGACGGGCGCAAGCAGCCGGCCGCCACCCTCAACGGCTCCGCGCTGCCGGTCGGCCGTACCGTCGCGGCGCTGCTGGAGCAGGGGCATCAGCCGGACGGATCGGTGCTGCTGCCCGACGCGCTGGTCCCGTACGCGGGCTTCCGCCGGATCCTGCCCGGTGGCGGCACGGCGCGCTGAGGTCGCGCGGGCCCGGTCCGGCCAGGCAGGCCGGACCGGGCGTTCGGCCTTCGGACCGGGCGTTCGGCCCGGACACAGCGCGGCCCGGGAAGCCGGTGGGCTTCCCGGGCCGCGGGGCTGTGCGCAGCGGAGCTGCCGGCGGCGGACGGCCGCGCTCAGGCGGTCTTCAGCAGCTGGGGGACCGGACTGCGCAGCCCCGGCGCCTGGTTGAGCACCTGCTGCAGCAGGTGCTTGAGCTGCGGCGAGGGCTCCATGCCGAGCTCGTCGATCAGCCGCTCGCGCGCCGCGTTGTAGACGGCGACCGCCTCGGCCTGCCGGCCGGCCCGGTAGAGCGCCAGCATCAGCATCTCGGTGATCCGCTCGCGCCACGGGTGGGCCGCGCTCATCCGCTTCAACTCGCCGATGACACCCATCGGTTCGCTGCGGCAGGCGCCCAGCCAGAGCTTGTCCTCCATCGCGCTGAGGTACTCCTCGTCCAGTTGCAGCGCCATGCTCTGGCAGAGCGGTCCGACGGCGGCGTCCTGCATCGCGGAGCCGTGCCACAGCGCGAGCGCGTCCTCCAGGAGGGCGCCGGCGAGCTCGGGTTCGTCGGCGGTGGCCTGCCGGGACTGCGCGACGCGCTCCCGGAAGAGGAAGACGTCGACGTCCTGCGGGGCCACGTCCAGGATGTAGCCGGAGGCCTGGGTGATCAGCGGCGGCGCCTCGTCGCCCGGTCCGCTCAGCTTGCGCAGCGTGCGGCGCAGTCGCGAGACGTGGGCCTGCAACGAGTTCTCGACGGTGGCCGGGGGATTGTCGCCCCACAGCTCGGTGTACAGCTGCTCGGTGGGCACCAGCCGCCCGGCCCGGATCAGCAGGCCGGCCAGCAGGGCGCGCTGCCGGGTCCCCGGGATCGTGCTGAACCGTCCGTCGACGACCACCCCGACCGGACCCAGAATCCTGAAGTGCATTGGCTCTCCCCTGTGGTGATCTGTCGGTCCTTTGGCTTCTGAGGTACAACCACCCTCGCTGGATCAGGAGTTCGGATTGTCAGACCTCCGCCTCAAGTACCGCTGGAGCACCACGGGCGCCGGACCGGACCGGCGCGGCATTCCAGGTCAGACGCTCCGGATCGCGACTCCAGTGGTTCTCCAGCAGTTCTCCACCAGGGCTCCGGCGAGAATCCGGCAGAGGTGGGCGATCGCTCGAGTACGCACTGGCAGTGTTCTTCTCGGGGACGTCCGGAAACACCCCGGATCCGGAATTCGGAATTCAGCTGTCCGAGTCCCCTGAATATCGATGCGAGCACACTCGCACCCCTATCATTCGTCAACGAATTGACTGCTCAATGACATGTGTGCGATCCCGTCGAACTCCCGTGCGGTGCTGGCGCGGACCCGCCCTCCAGGGTGTCGACCGGCCCGATTCCGGGGCGTTCGGCATTACCTGGGAGGTAATTGACGCACCTACTCGGGGGAGGCCAAGCTGGATTCGAGCCTCCGGAGCATCTGTGGCAGGGCAGGACTACATGACCGACTGGGAGTTGGACTCATGACCACCGAAACAAACCGCAGCCCCTCGGCTGCAGCGGCGGCGGCCCCGGCGCCGACGCCGGCCGCCGCGGCCGAACCGCACTGGGCGATTCTGCCGATCGTTCTTTCCGGCGTATTCATCACCACGCTGGACTTCTTCATCGTCAATGTCGCGATTCCGTCGATGCAGTCCGACCTGCACGCCGGCGCCTCGGCGATCGAGTGGGTCGTGGCGGGCTTCGGCCTCGCGTACGGCGTCGGTCTGATCACCGGTGGGCGGCTGGGCGACCTCTACGGCCGCCGCCGGATGTTCATGCTCGGCCTGGCGTTCTTCACCCTCGCCTCGCTGGCCTGCGGTATCGCCAACTCCGGCGGCACCCTGGTGGCCGCCCGCGTCGCCCAGGGCGTCGCCGCGGCCCTGCTGGCACCCCAGGTGCTCGCCATCCTGCGCACCGTCTTCACCGGGCCCGCGGTGGCCAAGGTATTCACCGGGTACGGCCTGGCGATGGGTCTGGCAGCCGTCTTCGGGCAGCTCATCGGTGGCGTGCTGATCCAGGCGAACATCGCCAACCTCGGCTGGCGGTCCTGCTTCCTGGTCAACATCCCGCTCGGGATCGTCATCCTGGCGCTGACCTGGAAGATCGTCCCGGAGGCCCAGGCGCCGGCCCGTCCGAAGCTGGACATCCCCGGTGTCGCCCTGATCACCCTCGCGCTGGTCGCCCTGGTCCTGCCGCTCATCGAGGGCCGTGAGAAGCACTGGCCGCTCTGGACCTGGCTGAGCTTCGCGGCCTCCGCCGTACTGTTCGTGCTGTTCGCCCTGCAGGAGCGCCGGCTCGGCCAGAACGAGGGCGGCCCGCTGGTGGACCTCTCGCTCTTCCGCGAGCGGGCCTTCGTCGTCGGTCTGGCGACCCAGCTGGTCTTCTGGATGGGCCAGGCCTCGTTCTTCCTGGTCTTCGCGCTCTACGTGCAGGCCGGGCGCGGGCTCGACGCCCTCCAGGCGGGCGGGATCTTCGCCGCGATCGGCGCCGGGTACATGTACACCTCGATGAAGGCCGGGGTCTTCGCGGCCAAGATCGGCCGGCAGGTGATCGCGATCGGCGCGCTGCTGATGGGCGTCGGCCTGACCGTCGTCGGCATCACCGCGGCGCACCTGGGCACCACCGGGCACGTCGCCTGGCTGATCCCGGGCCTGGTCATCGACGGCGCCGGCATGGGCCTGGCGGTCGCACCGCTGGCCGCCACGGTGCTCTCCCGGGTCACCCCGCAGCACGCGGGTGCGGCCTCGGGCGTGCTCACCACCGCCCTGCAGATCGGCAACGCGCTGGGCGTGGCGATCATCGGCATCATCTTCTACAACGCGCTCGGCAGCCCGCTCGTCAAGGCCGGCTTCCCGCACGCCTTCGACATGAGCCTGATCTTCCTGATCGGTGTGGCCGTCGTCCTCGCGGGCCTGGTCCAGCTGCTGCCGCGAACCAAGGACGGCAAGTGACGGACGGTATATCGTCCGTCACATCGATCAAAATGCTTCACTGGAAAGAGGAATGACAGTGAGTCAGCTGAACGACCTGCTGAACCGGTACGTGGCGGTCTGGAACGAGCCCGACGCGGCGGTCCGCCGAAACGGCGTGGCGCAGCTCTGGGTCCCGGACGGCATCCACTACACGCAGACCAGGAAGTTCCGCGGCACCGACGCCCTGCACGCCCGGGTCACCGAGGCGTACGAGCAGTTCGTGGCGGGATCGGGCCTGCGCTTCCGGTCCGGCGAGAACCTGGTCACCCACCACGACGTCGCGAAGTTCAACTGGGAGATGGTGCCGGCCTCGGGCGGCAACGTGCTGGCCGTCGGCTTCGACTTCCTGCTCCTGGACCAGAGCGGCCGGATCTTCGTCGACTACCAGTTCAACGAGCCGCCGGCCCCGGTGGCCGAGCTGGACGACTTCGCCCGCCGCTACCTGGCGATCGCCCAGGAGCCGGACGAGGAGGTCCGCCGCAAGGCCGTCGCCGAGCTCTACGCCACCGACGCCCGGCTGGTCGACGAGTCGGCCGAGCAGATCGGGCAGGAGGCGGTGCTCGCCTCGATCACCGCGACCGGCAAGAGCCTGGCCGACCGGGGCCTGGTCCGCCGGCTGGCCGGCCACGCCTCCGCGCAGCACAACGCCGTCCGCTTCGGATGGGAGCTGGTGCCGGCCGGCGGCGGCGCGGCGGTCGGGTCGGGCCTGGAGTTCCTCGTCCAGGACGGCGCGGGCCTGATCCGCGGCGACTACCGCTTCACCGACCCGGCCCCCGCCGCCTGACGGGAGCCGTTCGACAGCACCCGGGAGCGGGCCGGTTCGCCGGCCCGCTCTCGCGCGTCACGGGCCCCGCCCGGACTCGGTACCGTGGTCCGGTGACCAGAATGCAAGCCATCGCGGACCAGCAGTTGCAACGCCCGGTGGGACAGCTGATGCGCGGCTGGCGCGAACAGCGCGGCCTCAGCCAGCTCGCACTCGCCTCCCGGGCCGACATCTCGACGCGCCACCTCAGCTTCCTGGAGACCGGCCGGTCGGCCCCCAGCCGCGAGATGCTGCTGCGGCTGGCCGAACACCTCGACGTCCCGCCCCGCGAGCAGAACCGACTGCTGCTGGCCGCCGGCTTCGCGCCCGCCTACTCGGACTCCCCGATGGAGGCCAAGGAGATGACCCAGGTGCGTGCCACGCTCCGTCAGATCCTGTCCGGCCACGACCCGTTCCCCGCCCTGGTGGTCGACCGCTGCTGGAACATCGTCGAGACCAACGCCGGCTTCTCCGTCTTCTCCGACGGCGCCGACCCGGCCCTGCTCCGCCAGCCGATGAACGCCCTGCGACTCGCCCTGCACCCCGGCGGCATGGCCCCGCGGATCGTCAACTTCGCCGAGTGGCAGTCCCACCTGCTCGCCCGCCTGCAACGCCGGGTCACCCTCACCGCCGAGCCCGGCCTCACCGAGCTCTACCGCGAACTGATCACCTACCCCGGCACCGACCCCGCCGCCCAACTCCCCGACACACCCGGCGACCTGATGGTCCCCCTGCGGATCCGCCACAAGGGCGACGAGCTGTCCCTGTTCTGCACCATCGCCACCTTCGGCATGCCCCTGGACATCACCGTCGCCGAACTCGCCATCGAGACCTTCTTCCCCGCCGACCCCGCCACCGCGGCCCTCCTGCACGGCGAAGGGCCGGTGCGGGAGAGCAGGTGACCGCTCTCCCGCACCGGCCCGGTCGGCCGCGCGCTACTCCGCGGTGGGCGGGGGGACGGTGAAGGTGGGCGGGGTGTCGATGTACTGGTAGTCGGCGGTGACCAGGCCGTTGTCGTCGAGGACGACGAAGTCGAAGCCGATCGCCTCCAGTGCGCCGGTCTCGGCGGAGACCATCACCCAGTTGAAGCGGACGGTGTTGTGGTGGCCGACCGCGTTGTTCTGCGAGCGGAAGACGAAGCCGCCGGCGGCGTAGGCGTCGTGGGCGTAGCCGATCTGGGTGGCGATCGCCTCGTGGCCGCGGGACTCGGCGAGGAAGTTGAAGTAGCTGCCCTCGGGGGCCCACAGGGCCTCGACGGTCTTGCGGCGCGCGGCCGGGTCGGTCTCGTTCCAGAGCTCGACGTAGCGGTCGGCGAACGCGTTGGGGTTGCTCACGGCGGTTCCTTTCGGGGGAGTGCTAGCGGGCGGTCTCGGTGACCTGGCGGCGCAGCAGGCGGACGAAGTCGGCGGTGATCGGCAGGGTCTCGTCGTGGACGAAGAAGTGGCCGCCCTGGAAGAGCCGGTTGCCCAGGTAGTCGGGGCTGCGGGTGGCCCAGGAGGACATCGCCTCGGGGGCCACCAGCGGGTCGCGGGTGGCGCTGTAGGAGACGATCGGGCAGGGCACCGCCGCGCTGTCGTCCTGGTAGCTGGCGCAGACCGCGAGGTCGGCCCGCATGGCCGGCAGCATCAGTTCGAGCATCTCGCGGTCGTTGAGGATCTCCTCGGGCAGCGAGCCGAGCCCGCGCGCCCACTCGACGATCTCCGCCTCGGGCACGTCCAGCTGCTCGACCGGGGGCGTGCGGAACCCGACCGGCGCCCAGGCCGAGGTACCCAGCAGGACGGGAGCCGGTCCGCCCCGCTCGCGCACCGCGACGGTGAGGCGGTAGGCCAGGAGGGCGCCCATGCAGTGCCCGAAGAAGGCGTACGGCCGGTCGTCCAGTTCGTCGGTGATCTCCTCGGCCAGCGTCTCGATCAGCGGCTCGACCTCGGTGAACGCCGTCTCGCTGTGGCGGTCCTGGCGTCCGGGCAGCTGGACGCACTGGGTGGAGATGTCGGCCGGCAGCAGCGGCGGCCAGTCCCGGTAGATCGAGGACCCGCTGCCGGCGTAGTGGAACAGGAACAGCCGGACCGGGGCGTCCGGCTCGGACTCGGCCTGGAACCAGCGCCCGGCGACCGGCGCGGTGCGGACGGACATGTGAACTCCTCAGTGTGGCTGTGGGGCAGGCTGCGGTGCGGGCTGCGGGGTGGGGGACTGCAGGCGCTCGCGCAGCACCCGGCGCAGCACCTTGCCGGTCGGGTTGCGCGGCAGGACGTCCAGGAAGTCGTAGCTGCTGGGGATCTTGAAGTCGGCCAGCCGGCCACGCAGGAAGAGCATCAACTCGCGCCCGGTGAGCTTCTGTTCGGGTGCCAGGACGACGCAGGCGCGGACCGTCTCACCCCACCGCGGATCGGGCGCGCCGATCACCGCGACGTCGGCGACGGCCGGGTGCTCGCGCACCGCGTTCTCCACCTCGACGGGGTAGATGTTCTGCCCGGCGACGATGATCGTGTCGTGGATCCGGTCGCAGAGGAACAGGTAGCCGTCCTCGTCCAGGTAGCCCGCGTCGCCCAGCCGCAGCCAGCCGTCCTCGGACAGCGTCTTCGCGGTGGCCTCCGGCTGGTGCCAGTACTCGACGAAGTGGGCCGGGGTCCAGACGCAGACCTGGCCGATCCGGCCGGCGGGCAGCTGGTTGCCCTCGTCGTCGACGATCTTCACCAGGTTGCCGGGGCAGGCCCGGCCGGCCGAGGTCAGCAGCGGATTGCCGGGGACGTGGTCGGCGGGGGAGAGGCAGGTGACCACGCTGCCGGTCTCGGCGGCGGCGTACATCTGGGCGAGTTCGCAGCCGAACCCGTCGATGCTGCGGGCCAGCAGGCCGGGTGAGATCGGTGCGCCGCCGTAGACGACCTTGCGCAGCGAACGGAAGGTCCCGGGGGTCACCCCGGTCTCGGCGAGCATCATGTCGAGCATCGCGGGCGCGGCCCAGGTGGTGGTGATCTTGTGCTCCTGGATCAGCCGGACGGCCTCCTCCGCGACGAACATCCGCATGATCACGCTGGTGCCGCCGACGTTGAACATGTGCATGAACCAGGCCATCCCGGCCGAGTGCAGGCCGGGGAAGCAGATCAGCGTCCGGTCCTCGGGCCGCCAGTCGATCCAGTCGCTGCCGTGCAGGCCCATGTTGTCGATGAAGGTGAAGAAGCTGCGGTGGGCCAGCACCACGCCCTTGGGCAGGCCGCTGGTGCCCGAGGTGTACATCTGGACGAACGGGTCGTCGGTGTGCACCGGCACGTCGAGGTCGCTGTCGGGCGCGTCGGCCTTCCAGGCCAGGAACCCGCCGGCCGGCTCGCCCGGCCGGTCGATCTCCACGACCGCCCGCAGGCTCGGCACGGAGGACCGCACCCGCTCCACCGCTCCGAGGAACTCCCGTTCGGCGAAGAGCAGTTCGGCGCCGGAGTCGCGCAGGATGTGGTCCACCTCGCCGCCGGTGAGCCGCCAGTTGATCGGGACCAGGACGACCCCGGTCTTGGCACACCCCACCGCGAGGTCGTAGTAGTGCTCGGACTCCCGGCCCAGGTAGGCGACCCGGGCGCCGGCGGTGAGCCCGGCGGCCTGCAGGGCGTGCCCGGTCCGGTTGCTCGCCAGGTGCAACTCCCGGTAGCCGACGGCCCGTCCGTCGCAGACCACAGCGGTGTGCTCCGGTCGCCGTGCGGCGTGCAGGGCCGACCTGGCGGCGATCGTGCGGGGCTGTGTCTCGTCCATCTCGCTCCTTCCAAGGGAAACGGGCTCGGGGAGGGGGCACCGCGGCGCGGCGCCCCCTCCCCGAGAGGTCAGGCCGCCTGGTCGGGGGCGACCTGGGTGACCAGGAACTCGCTGAGCAGCCCCGCGGACGGGTAGTCGAAGGCCAGCGACGGCGGCAGCGGCACTCGGAACACGGCCTCCAGGGAGTTCTTCAACTCCACGGCCACCAGCGAGTCCAGGCCCAGTTCGATGAACTCGGTGTAGGAGTCGATCGCGTCCGCGTCCTCGAAGTGCAGCACGTCGGCCACCCGGGACCGGACGAACTGGTCGACGGCGGCGAGGCGTTCCTCGGTGGACAGGGCCAGCAGCGCGTCCAGGTCCAGGCTGCGGGCAGCGTCCGCGCCCTCGCGGACCAGCAGCTCGTACAGCGAGTTGTTCACCGGCTTGCCCGCCGTGAAGCGGTCCCAGTCGGCCTCACCGGCCACCACCTGGGCCCTGGGCCGGCCGAGGATCGACGCCAGCGCCCGGGTGCCCTTGGCCGGGGTGAAGAGCCGGATCCCCTCGTCCTCCCACTTCTTGATCAGCATGTCGTCCAACCGGGCCGACATGCCGACCTCGGCCCACGGACCCCAGTTCACCGACAGCGCGGGCAGCTGCTGCCCGGCCCGCCAGAGCATCACGGTGTCCAGGAAGGCGTTGGCTGCCGCGTAGTTGGACTGGGTGGGCCCGCCGACGACCGAGGCCGCGGAGGAGTACCCGACGAAGAACTCCAGCTCCGGGAAGGCGGCGGCGGCCTCGTGCAGCAGCCAGGTGCCGTACACCTTGGCCTGGAAGACCGCGTCGATGCTCTCCCAGGTCTGCGCCGGGACCGGGCGGTCGTCCAGCGTGCCGGCCGAGTGGATGATCCCGCCGACGGGGTAGCGGCTCTCCTTCAACCGCGCCACGATCCGGGCCAGGTCGCCGGCGTCGGCGACGTCGCCCTGCAGCACGGTGACCTCGGCCCGCTCGTCCAGCCGGGCCTTGAGGTGCGCCACGTCCGCCAGCGGCTCGGCCCGTCGGCTGACCAGGGCGATCCGGCGGGCGCCGAGGTCCACCAGCTTCTCGGCGGTGACCAGGCCGAGCGCGCCGAGGCCGCCGGTGATCAGGTAGGTCCGCTCGGGGCTGATGGTCACCGGGTGGGCCGCGGGGGCCCGGTCGTCGGCGAAGCTCAGCACCAGCTTGCCCAGGTTGGCGCCGCGGCTCAGGACGCCGAACGCCTCCTCGACCTCGTCCAGCGTGTACGAGGTCGCGGTGATCGGCGGCAGCGAGCCGTCCTCCACCAGCGCGATCACCTCGTGCATGATCTCCCGGTTGAGGGTGATCAGTTGGTCCTGCGGGAGCTCGCTGAGGTCGAAGTTGTGGTAGCTGACGTCCGGCCGCGCCGCGCTCACCTGCTCGGGGGTCCAGGCGCCGACCTTGCCGAGCTCGATGAACCGGCCGCCCTCGCCGAGCGCCCGCATGCCGGCCGGGATGTAGTCCTTGTTGAGGCTGTTCAGGACGATGTCCACGCCCCGCCCGCCGGTCGCCCGCTCGATCTCGTCGGCGAAGTCCAGGGTGCGCGAGTTCATCAGGTGCTGGACGCCCTGCGCCTCCAGCAGCGGCCACTTGTGCGGGCTGGCGGTGGCGAAGACCTCGGCCCCGGCCAGCTTGGCCAGGTGCACCGCGGCCTGTCCGACCCCGCCCGCGGCGGCGTGCACCAGGATCCGGTCGCCGGCCTTGATCCCGGCCAGCCGGTGCAGCGCGTAGTAGGCCGTGACGTAGACCGAGACCAGGCCGGCGGCCGCGGTGAAGTCGATGTTCGCCGGCTTGCGCACGGCCACCGCCGAGGGGACGGTCACCCGTCGCTTCATCAGGTCCAGGTAGTTGACGATCACCTCGTCGCCCACCGCGAACTCCGCCTCGGGACCGGCCGCCAGGACGGTGCCCGCGCACTCGAAGCCGAGCGGCTGCTCGCCGTACTCCTTGAGCATCCCGAGCGCGTTGAGCACGTCCTTGAAGTTCAGCCCGGCGGCCCGCACCTCGACCTGGATCTGGTCGCCGACCGGCGCCACGTCCTCGGCCGGGACCGGCTTGATGCCCCCGAACTGGCCGTATTCCTTGATCGCCAGCGCGAAGTTGGCGTCCTGGCGGGCACGCGGGTCGTCCGCGACGAGCCGGCGCACATGGCGGAACCCGTCCCGGTAGGCGACCTGGAACTCGCCGGTCTCCCGGGCGTGCAGCTCCTCGATCAGCGGCTGCGCGCCGGTGCCCGGCAGGTCCAGCAGGGTGACCCGGTAGGCCGGGTACTCGTTCAGCAGCACGTGCCCGAAGCCCCAGAGCGTGGAGGCGGCCAACTGGGCGCCGCTGTCCGGCCGGTCGCCGTGCAGCCACTGCGCGCGCTCGGTCACCAGCCAGAGCCGCTGGTTGCGGCCGAACCCGGACTGCTCCAGGGAGGCCAGCAGTTCCAGCAGGTCGCGGTAGTTGCGCTCGCACTCCGCGCGCAGCGCCGCCGCGTTCGGCTGCCCCTCGCCCGGCCGCCAGAACCAGGCCAGGTCGGTCACCTGCTCGGCGGTCAGGACCGCCGCGACCTCGGCGGGCGTCGAGGCGAAGGAGAGCCGGCCGCTGTTGCCCGCCAGCTGCTCGGCCGCCGCCGCGAAGTCCGCCGGATCCCGGTGCACCACCAGGATGTGACGGTTCGTCACGCTGTTCGGGCCGATCGGCGAACGCTTGACCCAGCGCAGCTCGTGGAAGAAGCTCCGGCGCGCCCCCGAGAAGGTGTCGGCCACCCGCTTGAGGCCCAGGCCCTTCAACTCGAAGACCGGCTGGTCGCCGTCGAACCCGAGCACGTCCGCCGAGAGGTCCACCTCGTCGGTGTCCGCCGGGACGAGCCGCAGCAGCGTGCGCAGGCTCGCCGCCTTGGGCTTGCTGAACAGCCGGAACCGGCCGAACCGGACCGGCAGGTAGTTGTTGCCGTCGTCCGCCAGCGCCGCGAAGTTGTGCATCGCGGCGTCCAGCAGCGCGGGCGGCATGTGCTCCAGCGCGCCGGCCGAGCGGCCCTCCAGATCGCCGACGGTCAGGTCGCTGCCGTAGCGCTCGACCGAGCGCATCAGGCGGAACTCGGGGCCGTAGTCGAGCCCGGCGCCCGCGTACGCCGCGTACACGTCCTCGGCCCGCAGGACGTCCTCGGGCTTCTCGGCGTTCGCCGCGAGCTCACTCAACTCGACGGCTGCCGGGGTCAGTTCGTCGGACACCTCGGACTGCGCGCCGATCACCGCCAGGGCGTGCAGGCGCTCGATCACGCCGTCCTTGCCGTCGGCCAGGCTGACCACCTCGACGGCGGCGGTGCCGTCCGGGCCGGGCCGCAGGCGGGTGCGCAGCTCGGTGGCCTTCTCCTCGTCCAGGAAGAGCGCCTCGCGCAGGCTGACGTCCCGCACCGGGCGGCGGGTGTGCCCGTGCACCGCGTCCTGCAGCGCGAGCACGATCTCCAGATAGCCGGTGCCGGGGAAGACCACCTGGCCCATCGCCACGTGGTCGGCCAGGTAGGCCGGCTGGGTGGGACTGATCCGGGCGGCGAACTCGCGGACACCGTCCGCCAGTTGCTCCGGAGTGCTGATCTCGGCGCCGAGCAGCGGGTGCTGCGCCGAGCGGCCGTCCACCGCGCGGGCGCCCAGTCCGTGCCGGTTCGCCTTGTTCGGCAGCCAGTAGCGCTTGCGGTCGAAGGCGTAGCCGGGCAGCGCGGTCATCGCGTGGGTCCGGCCGGTGTGGAAGCCGGCCCAGGAGAGCGGGATGTTCGCGGTGTACAGCTGGGCGGCCGCCGCCCGCACGGTCCGCCCGTCGGTGTCCTTGGCGTTGAGGCTGGCCAGCCAGAGGTGGTCCTGGGCTGCCACGCACTGCTTGGCCGGCGCGGTGAGCGCCAGCGACGGGCCGATCTCGACGAAGGCGTGCCGGCCGCGCCGCTCCACGGTCCGCATCCCGGCCTCGAAGTCGACCGCCTCGCCGATGTGCCGGATCCAGTACTCCGGGGTGCCGATGTCCTTGAAGCGGGCCACCTCGCCGGTCAGGTTGGAGATCAGCGACAGCGTGGGCTCGTGGAAGACGACGTCCTTGATGCCCTCCCGGAAGGCGTCGAACACCTCGGCCATCAGCGGCGAGTGGAAGGCGTGCGAGACGGTCAGCCGCTTCACCCGCAGACCCCGTTCGGTGAGGATCCCGATCACCTCGACCAGCGCGTCCTCACCGCCCGAGACGACGCACTGCTGCGGCGAGTTGACCGCCGCGATCGCCAGGTCGGGGTAGTCCGCCAGCAGCGGCGCCACCTCCTCGACGGCGGCGCTGACCGCCGCCATGCCGCCGGGCGCGGAGACCGACTGCATCAGCTGCGCGCGCACCGATACCAGGGCGACGGCGTCCGGCAGGCTGAAGACGCCCGCGACGGTCGCCGCGACCACCTCGCCGATGCTGTGCCCGATCAGCACGTTGGGCCGCAGCCCCCAGGACATCCAGAGCTTGGCGAGCGCGTACTCCAGGGTGAACAGCGCGGGCTGGGCGTAGAGCGTCTGGCCCAGCTCCTCGCCCTGGCCGTCCTCGCCCAGCATGATCGCCCGGACCGAGCGGCCCAGCTTCTCGGCGAACAGCCGGTCGCAGGCGTCCACGTGCTCGGCGAAGACCGGGAACTGCCGGTAGAGCGGCGCGCCCATGCCGGCGTACTGCGAGCCCTGGCCGGTGAAGAGGAAGGCGACCTTGCGGATGTCCTTGCGCCCGGTGCCGCCCTCGGGCTTCGTCGCGTGCTTCTCCAGCAGTGCCTCCAGCGCCTCGCGGTCGCGGACCGGGCCCGCGATCCGGTGGCTGAAGTGGCTGCGGCCGACGTTGCCGGTGTAGCAGAGGTCGCCGATGTCGACGCCCGGGTTCTGCTCCAGGTGGCGGCGGTAACGCTCGATCTGCATCTGCAACGAGGGCTTGGTCTTCGCCGAGACGGTGAAGACGTGGCCGCCGTCCTCCTGGGCGTCGTCCTGCTGCCGCGGCGCCTCGGGCAGCGGGAACTCCTCCAGTACGGCGGCGGCGATGCTCCCGGCGAAGCCGAAGCTGTTGACCACGGCCCGCCGGGTCTCGGCCTTCCAGGGCCGGGCCTCGGTCGGCACGGTCACCGGGATGCTGTCCCAGGGGATGCGGCCCGAGGGGTTCTCGAAGTTCAGGTGCGGGAAGATCGTCCCCTTGCGCATCTGCAGTACGGTCTTGACCACGCCGCCGATCCCGGCGACCGGCTCCATATGGCCCAGGTTGGTCTTCACCGAGCCGACCGTGACCGGGTTCTCCCTGGTGTGCGACTTCGCGAAGACGTCGCTGATCGCGCCCATCTCGATCGGGTCGCCGAGCGGGGTGCCGGTGCCGTGCGCCTCGACGTACTGGATGTCGGACGGCTCCAGCCGCGCGTTGCGCAGCGCGGCGCGGATCACGGTCTCCTGCGCGGTGCCGTTGGGCACGGTCAGCCCGGCGCTCTCGCCGTCCTCGCCGATCGCGGTGCCGCGGATCAGCGCGAGGATGTTGTCGCCGTCGCGCTCGGCGTCGGAGAGCCGCTTGAGTACCAGGACGCCGCAGCCCTCGGCGCGTACGTAGCCGTCCGCCGCCTCGTCGAAGGTCTTGCAACGACCGTCGGGGGCCAGCATGTTGGCGTTCGAGAACATCACGAAGATCTTCGGGTGGTGCAGGCAGTTGACGGCTCCGGCGAGCGCGATGTCGGTGCCCTTGCTGCGCAGGCCCTCGACGGCCAGGTGCAGCGCGGTGAGCGAGGAGGCGCAGGCGGTGTCCACGCTGAGGCTGGGGCCGCGCAGGCCCAGGAAGTAGGAGAGCCGGCCGGACAGCGGGAAGAGCGTGATGCCGGCCGCCAGGTGGCCGTCCACGTCCTCGTACGACAGGCCGTCCATCTCCAGCGCGTAGTCGATCGAACTCGCGCCGATGTAGACACCGCCGTTGCCGTGCCGCAGCGAGGCCGGGTTGATGTTGGCGTGCTCCAGCGCCTCCCAGGCGGTCTCCAGCAGCAGCCGCTGCTGCGGGTCGACGAAGTTCGCCTCCTTCGGGGAGATGTTGAAGAACTGGGCGTCGAACTGGTCGATCTGGTCGAGGAAACCGGCGCCGGCCGCGCGGACCTTCCCCTTCTCCTCGTCGTCCTGGGGTGTGAAAGCGGCGACGTCCCAGCGGTCCTCCGGAATCGGGCGTATTCCGGATCCGCCGCGCCCGAGGAATTCCGCGAATTCCTCGGGCGTCCCGTTCCCGCCCGGAAAGCGCAGCCCTATTCCGACAATGGCGATGGGTTCGTGCTGCTCGGTCAGCAGCCGGTCTATGGTCTCGCTCTGCTGCTGAATGGTCTCCAGAGCCGTGGCGAGCTCGTCGTGGCCAGACGCCGACTTGTTCGACATTCCCGTCTTCCCTCTCACTGGTCAGCCGCCGTCGAGCGGCAATCGCACAGGTGTACCTGGGTCTGTTGCGGGCGCTGCGCGGTACGGCTCAGGCGAGGGCCGTTTCGGTTCCGGCGGCCGCGACACCTGCGGCGGCCGCGACCGGGACGGCGTCGAACAGGTCGACGAGCACCTCGCCCGTCAGGTAGTCCATGAGCTTCTCGATGGTCGGGCTGTTGAACAGCACGTTCGTGCTGACGCCGAAGCCGAGCAGGCTCTCCAGCCGCTGCTTCACCTCGACGATCCGCAGCGAGGTGAACCCGAGCTGGAAGTAGCTCTCGTCCGTCGACAGGTATTCGTCCTCGTCCATCAACAGGATGTTCTTGAACTCCGTCACCACGACGCCCTCCAGGGCATCCCGGCGCTCGGACCAGGGAAGTGAACGGAGCAGTTCGATGATCGGTGTGGTCTCAGGCACGGCGACGACCGCCTCCGTCACAGGTTGGTTTTCTCCATCAGGCGTGCCCGATAGAACCAGCCGGGGCTGACCGACCACTGACGAGATGCTGATGCACAAACCGCGACCGGATACGCCGAAGGGCCCCTCGCTGATGCGAGGGGCCCTTCGGCTGTCGGTGCGCCGCCAGGGACTCGAACCCCGGACCCGCTGATTAAGAGTCAGCTGCTCTAACCAACTGAGCTAGCGGCGCCTGCTGACGGAGAGAACATTACCTGGTCAGCGGCCAGAAGTTCCAATCGGGTCCGGCGGGGCCCAGCGGCCCGGCGCGTCCGCCCGTCCCCGCGCATTCCGCTCCCTAGGCTGACCTCCAGCCATCCGGAGAGGAACCACTTGTGGGTCAGCTGTCGCTGTTCTTCCTGGTGCTGCTGGCCTCCGTGGTCACCATGCCGCTGGCCCGACGGACCGGCATGCCGCAGCCGGTGCTGATGACCCTGCTGGGGCTCGCGATGGCGGTGATCCCGTGGATCCCGGACATCTCGCTGGACCCGGAACTGATCCTGCCGCTGGTGCTGCCGCCGCTGATCTTCGCGGTGGCCCGGCGCGCCTCGCTGCACTACTTCAAGGCGAACATCCGCTCGATCCTGCTGCTCGCGGTGGCCCTGGTGGTGATCACCACCACCCTGGTCGCGGTGGCCTTCCACGCGCTGGTGCCGGCCACCCCCATCGCCGCCGCCGTCGCGCTCGGCGCGCTGGTCTCGCCACCCGACCCGGTGGCGGCCGTGGCGGTGGCGGGCAGCGTGGGGCTGCCGCGGCGGCTGGTCGCGGTGCTGGAGAGCGAGGGGCTGTTCAACGACGTCACCGCGATCGTGATCTACTCGCTCGCCGTCGAGGCGGTGGTCAGCGGGGACTTCTCGGTCCCGCACGCGCTGCTGCGCTTCGTGCTCTCCGCGGTGGTCGCGGTGGCCGTCGGCATCGCGCTGGGCTGGCTGAACGCCCGGCTCGCCGGGATGCTGGACGACCCGACCCAGCAGGTCGCGCTCAACCTGCTGGTCCCGTTCGCCGCCTACACGCTGGCCGAGGAGATCGAGGGCTCGGGCGTCCTGGCGGTGGTGGTCTGCGGGCTCTACCTGGCCGACCGCGCGGCCGACGCCGACGACGTCGGCTACCGGCTGGTCGGCGGCGCTTTCTGGGAGATCATCGAGATCCTGATCACCGGGGTCGCCTTCGGCCTGATCGGCCTGGAGCTGGCCACCGTGCTCAAGGACGTCGGGGCCGGCTGGCACTCGATGCTCGGCGACGCGGCGCTGGTGATCGCCGTCGTGGTGCTGGTCCGGCTGATCTGGCTGCTGCCCGCCGCCTGGGTCTCCAAGCGGCTCAGCCGCGGCGAGGACGACATCCCGATCAGCTGGCGGGAGACCGTGGTGCTCTGGTGGTCCGGGATGCGCGGGGTGGCCACGGTCGCCCTGGCGCTGGCCGTCCCGCTGACCACCCACCACGGTCAGCCGTTCCCCGGGCGTGACCGGATCGTCTTCATCGCCTTCTGCGTCGTCCTGTTCACCCTGCTGGTGCAGGGACTCTCGCTGCCCTGGCTGGTGAACCGGCTCGGCATCGACGCCCGGCTGGACCTGCGCGAGCAGCAGGAGCGGATGCTCTGGTGGCAGGCGGCCAAGGCCGGGCTGGCCCGGCTCGCCGAGCTGGAGGAGGAGGACCGGCTGCCGATCGAGCTGGTGGAGAAGCTGCGGGCCCGCCAGCACGACCGCCTCGCCCGGCTCTGCCCCGAACAGTACGAGGAGGAGGAGGCCGCCGAGGCCCGCGAACGGGTCGCGCAGGTGCGCCGACTGCGCGAGGTGGAACAGGAGTTGCTGGCCGCCTCGCGCCGCGAGGTGCTCGCGGTGCGGGGCCGGCCGGGCACCGACCCGGAGCTCGTCGACCAGGTGCTGCGCAGCCTGGACCTGCGGTCGGACCGCAGGTGACGCGCGAAGTGTCGTCCTGTCGTCAGCTCGGGTTGGCACGACGGCCGCTGACTGTTCCGTAGGCTGGGCAGACGATCAGGCACTGCGCCGCCTACCGAATCGAGGAGAGAACCGATGCCGGAGAACCCCGCCAACGGCCGTACCCCCCTGGACCGCAGCCCGCAGTGGGCCGCCCTCGGGAAGCACCGTGCGGAGCTCGGAGAGCTGCACCTGCGCGAGATGTTCGCCGCGGACCCGCAGCGTGGCAGCCGCCTCACCCTGCAGGTCGGCGACCTGCACCTGGACTACTCCAAGCACCTGGTCACCGACGAGACGCTGGAACTGTTGCGCGAGCTCGCGGCGGCCCGCGGCGTGGCCGAGCTGCGCGACGCGATGTTCCGCGGCGAGAAGATCAACATCACCGAGGACCGCGCCGTCCTGCACACCGCCCTGCGCGCCCCGCGCGGCGCGGTGGTCGAGGTGGACGGCGAGAACGTGGTCCCGGCCGTGCACGCGGTGCTGGACAAGATGGCCGCCTTCGCCGACCGGGTGCGCAGTGGCGAGTGGAAGGGCCACACCGGCAAGCGGATCAGGACCGTCGTCAACATCGGCATCGGCGGCTCGGACCTCGGCCCGGCGATGGCGTACGAGGCGCTGCGCGCCTTCTCCGACCGCGAGCTGGGCTTCCGCTTCGTCTCCAACGTGGACGGCGCCGACCTGCACGAGGCCCTGCGCGGTCTGGACCCGGCCGAGACGCTCTTCATCGTCGCCTCCAAGACCTTCACCACCATCGAGACCATCACCAACGCCACCTCGGCGCGGGACTGGCTGCTCACCGGCCTGCGCGCCGACGCCGCCGCGGTGGCCAAGCACTTCGTCGCGCTGTCCACGAACGCCGAGGGCGTGGCCGACTTCGGCATCGACGTCGCCAACATGTTCGAGTTCTGGGACTGGGTCGGCGGCCGCTACTCCTACGACTCGGCGATCGGCCTGTCGCTGATGATCGCGATCGGCCCGGAGAACTTCGAGCAGATGCTGGCCGGCTTCCGGCTGGTGGACGAGCACTTCCGGACGGCTCCCGTCGAGGAGAACGTCCCGATGCTGCTGGGCCTGCTCGGCGTCTGGTACGGCGCGTTCTTCGACGCGCAGTCGCACGCGGTGCTGCCGTACTCGCACTACCTGTCGAAGTTCACCGCCTACCTCCAGCAGCTGGACATGGAGTCCAACGGCAAGTCGGTGCAGCGCGACGGCAAGCCGGTCGACTGGCAGACCGGCCCGGTGGTCTGGGGCACCCCCGGCACCAACGGCCAGCACGCCTACTACCAGCTGCTGCACCAGGGCACCAAGGTCATCCCGGCCGACCTGATCGGCTTCGCCAAGCCGGTGGACGACCTGCTGCCGGGCCTGGTGGGCCAGCACGACCTGCTGATGGCCAACTTCTTCGCGCAGGCGCAGGCCTTCGCGTTCGGCAAGACGGCCGACGAGGTGGTGGCCGAGGGCGTGCCGGCCGCGCAGGTGCCGCACCGCACGTTCAAGGGCAACCACCCGACCTCGGTGATCCTGGCCTCCGAGCTGACGCCCTCGGTACTCGGCCAGTTGATCGCGCTCTACGAGCACAAGGTGTTCGTGCAGGGCGCGATCTGGAACATCGACTCCTTCGACCAGTGGGGCGTGGAGCTCGGCAAGGTGCTGGCGAAGCGGATCGAGCCGGTCCTGCTCACCGGCGAGGGCACCGAGGCGCTGGACAGCTCCACCGCCGCGCTGGTCTCCCGCTACCGCGAGCTGCGCGGCCGCTGAGCCGACCGGCGAACCGCCCCGGGCGCCTACGGTCAGGCGCCCGGGGCGGTTCGCTACGCCCGGATCGCCTGACCGCGGGTGGTCCGCCAGGCGGCCAGTACCGACCGCACGACTCGCTTCCACCCGCCTTGGGGGTGCGGGGGAGAACGCCGATAGGCCCGTCACCGGAGTGACGGGCCTATCGGTTGTCTGTGCGCCGCCAGGGACTCGAACCCCGGACCCGCTGATTAAGAGTCAGCTGCTCTAACCAACTGAGCTAGCGGCGCCTGCTGGCAGAGAGGACTCTAGCAGCGGGCCGAGGCGGAGCCAAAATCGAATACCGCCAGGCGGGAGCTCAGCTGCCGGGCAGCGGGCGCAGCCGGGCCGCCGGGGTGCGCGGGCGCGCGGCGGACTCGGGGTGCGCGGCGGAGGTGGTGTGGGCGGCGGCGCGGGCGGCGCGGACGCAGGCCCAGAGCACCACGGCCGCCCCCGGCAGCCAGGGCTCGCTGGTGTCCGGGGCCACGATCCAGCGGCCGACCCCCGCGCCCGGCGCGTCGGACGGATCGGCCGGCCGCTGCACGGGCGGGACGGTCACCGCGTCGCCGAGGCCGTGGCAGAGCAGCGGCGGCACGTCCCGCGCCCACTCCTCCCAGGCGAGCAGGGTGCGCAGCCGGGGCGCCGCCCCCGGCTGGACGAGCAGCAGGGTCCTGCCCCGGTAGGAGGCGACCGGGCCGCAGCCGGGGCCGGAGGCCCACAGCTCGTCCAGGACCCGGCGGCCGAACAGCGCCGGCATGCTGATCACGTCGAACACCCGGCCGCACGGCAGCACGGTCGGGGCCCAGGGCCGGGCCTCCCACAGGGCGCGCATGCTGCGCGGGTACTCGCTCGCCGAGGCCAGCCAGGCCTCGCCGGCCACGGTCAGGTACTCCACGGATTGAAACGTCCAGATGTCCACGCGCAGCAGCGTGCTCCGGCCGGACGGGCGGGGGCAGCGAAAGTGCGGTTCGCCGGACACCGCCCGCCCGTGCGGCGTACGCTGGCCCGCTGCATATGCCAGTGGACCGGGAGCGGCCGCCCTGCCGCCGACCGGCTACCGCTCAGCGTTCGCCGGCGCGCTGCTGGCGCTGCAGGCCACGGCCGTAGTCGACCATCTTCGCCGCGTAGTCGGCGGTCCAGTCGGCGCGGGCGGCGATCTCGGCGGGGGAGAGCGCGTCGAACCGGCGCGGGTCGGCCAGCTGCGCCGCCGCGATCGCCTGGAAGTCGGTGGCGCGCTCGGCCGCGACCCGGAAGGCGAGCGCCAACTCCGTCGAGCGGCGCAGCAGTTCCACCGGGTCCTCGAGGCTCTCCAGCTGGAAGAAGCTCTCCGGCTCGGCCACCAGCGCATCGGGCTCGAAGAGCAGCGGGGCGGGACGCAGTCGGCGGGGCGTGTCGTGGTGATCGGGCATGCGCAGGCACCTTCGGTACGAGGAACGGAACTCGGCCGTCGTCCATTGTCCCGCGCGGGCGCCCACCACGGGAACGGTGCAGGGGCGGGCGCTTCCCCCACCCGCCCGCCGGGGGGCGTGCGCCCGGCCTGCGCTCCGCCGGTCCGGACCCCGGACCGGCGGAGCGACACGTACCGGGCTCAGAGGTCCAGCGCGAAGCGGCGGCAGATGTGGACCCGTGCGAACTGCTTGCGCAGTACGGCCTCGTCACGCAGGTTGGCGTGCAGGAACGCCATCATGGGCCGCAGGCCCGGTCGGCGCTCGGCGATGGCGAGGTCGGGTTCCGCGGCCTGGGTGTAGTAGTTCGCGTAGACATGGAGGTAGTGGTCGCTCTCGGCGAACCCCGACTTCCGGTACCAGCCCAGAGTGTCCGGGTCGTCCCGGGTCCAGGCGTCGAGCGTCGTCGCTCCCAGCGCTGCGGTACGGGCGCGGGCTTCGGTGAGCAGGGCACTCCCGATCCCCCGGCCCTGATGGTCGGGGTGGACGGCGATCGTGTCGATGGTCGCCAGCCCGTCCTCCAGGGTGACGTCCATGATCGCGACGATGGTCCCGTTCTCCTCGGTCGCCACCAGCTCGAAGCCGGGGGCGTCGATCCGGGGCTTGGCCTGCCAGACGTCGTCGAAGTAGGCGGTGCCCAGGAAGGCGAGGACCCGGCAGCGCAGCCAGGGGGTCTCGTCAGCGGAGGTGTATGCGCGTATGGCGTAGCTCATGGCAGTGATCCTTCGAGTGCGTGGCGATGTCCGGGCTGCGGTCGCGACGTTGAAGGATCATGCCGAGCATTCTGCGGGTAATCCGGGTATCCGCGCAGTCGGATTTACCCCGCCCCGGCCGAGCCGAGGCCGGACGACCGGGCACCGAGCGTCAGCGGCACCGTCCCACCGTCCAGCAGGAGTGCCCAACCTGTCGGGCTGCGGGTGGCGGCGGCCCGACAGGTTGGGCACCGTTATCAACCGCGCGACCAGCAGTCGTGCAGCACCGGTTCCAGTCGCAGCCGACCACTGTCCCCGTCGAAGGTCTGGAGCGCCTTCAGACAGGTCAGGACCCACTCCGCATCCGGAACGTCCAGGCCGGACAGTTCGATCGCGGCGAGGATGTCCGCCTCAGTGGCCCACTCGGTGCCGAACTCCTCGGCCACGGCGCGGTAGCCGTCCGCGATCAGCGGATCCGCGGTGAGCCCGGCGTCCTCGAGGAACTCCGCGACGAACGCCTTCTGCTGGAGGACGTCGCGAAGCCGGTTCAGGGCCTCGTCCTCGTTGCCGGAGCTGTTGTGCAGGCTGATGGCCCGGTCCAGCAGGGCAGGCCAGCCACCGGTCAGTTCGAGCAGCCTGGTCACCCGCTCCGTGGTGAAGAGATCGGTGTGTTGCGCCCAGGCCCGCAGGCTGCGCTGGTCGTGGCGGCGGAGGAAGACCGTGATCGAATCGCTCTTGTCCGAATCGGTCAGAAGCTCGCGCCAGAGCTGCAGCTGGTGCAGGCCGAGAACCAGGACGACCGCGCGGGTGACATCGGCCCGCTCCGGCAGGAGAGTGCGGGCGAGATCCACGGCCTCCCGGCAGGTGTCGTCGCTGGTCATCTTCGTCGCCAGGTCGCTCACGATCACTCGTCGCGCGCCGGGCTGACCGTCGGTGAGGGCTTGCCGGAACACGGACGGGCGTCCGATCGGAGGAAGGCTCCAGCCACCGACCCGGTCGGTGACCGACCGGAGTGTCCTCTCGACATCACCGATACCGGTGGCGGGCGTGCCGAGGACCACCCTTGCCTGGTTGACGCGCCCGGCCAGGAGGTCGTCCACCTGGGTGACGGTCAGCGGAGCGGTCCGTTTGTCGGGCAGCTCGGGCCGACCTTCGAGGGCGATGGTCTCTTCCAGCTCGCACTCGGCGGCGGCGGTGAGCAGCCGGTTCTCCACATCATGGGCGGTACCGATCATGCGGAGGGCGTTCGGCCCGCGCAGGTGCCAGCCGCGGCCGTCGTGGTTCGGTGCGAGGATGCCGAGACCGACCATCTCCTGCAGGTAGGCGCGGAAGCCCTCGCTGTCGAGACCGGCGAAGCCGTCGGACCACCAGCTCGCGCACTCGTCGCGGAGCTCGGTGTCGCTCAGGCGGGTCTCCAGCCCGTTGTCCCGAGCGTGGCGGGCGAGCACGTTCGCGATCACGTCGTACCGGTCGTCGAGGGTGAGGGTGTCCTTGAACGCCGCGGTGATGTCGGCCCGCAGCGAGGGGTCCGACTCGACCGCCTCGACGTCGGTAACGGAGATGGCGTAGGGCGGGCGACCGGAGTCGCCGCGGCTCCGCCGCTGCTGCATCACCTCCACCAGCCTGCTGCCGAACATCTGCAGCAGGAAGGGCTGGTACGAGCAGTAGCCCACCACCCGGTTGACCAGGTCGACGTCGACGAACTCGAAGCCTAGGGCTCGCATCGGGTCGACGAGCAGGTCGGCGGCGAACTGTGGTGCGAGCGGACCGACGACGGTGGGCGTCTGCGCGAGATGGCTGAACGGCCCGTTGCGGGCCAGCCGGGTGAAGCGCTGGACGGAGTGCAGGCCGGCGAAGACCACCTTCATCCGGCCGGGCGTCTCCGTGCAGAGCCCACGCAGCCGTCGAGTCTCGGTGCAGTGCGGCACGTCGGCTTCGAAGAAGCGGTCGCACTCGTCCATCAGGATCAGCAGCCGTCGGCGGGGTTCGGCGTCGAGCCACTGTTTGATGCCGGCGCGGACCCGCTCGTAGGGATCCGACTCGGCCTTGCGGCGGGGCTTCTCCAGTACCTTGTGGTCCGTCAACTCGCGGTCCAGCACGCCCCAGATCGTCTCGGCGCCCAGGGCCGTGCCCTTGCCGATGTTGTGGTGGTCCAGGTTGAGGTAAAGCTTCTGGTGGTAGTCCAGCTGCTGCTCGGCGAACCGGTCCCCGGCATCGTTGAGCAGAGCCGATTTACCGAGGCCGCGTCCTCCGAAGATGATCTGCGTTCCGTCCGGGTCGAGGATCCTCTTGCGCTCGGCGTCGCGCCCGTAGAACATCTCGCGGCCGATGCGCCCGCGCTTCTCCCTGAGGTAGGGGTTCACTCCCGAGAACGGCAGGAGCGTTTCGGTCGCCACGCTGACCTGCCGGTTGCCCTGGGCGGCGAGGTACGCGAGCGCAGCGTCGTCGACGACCATCAGCGGGGCGATGTCCACCGAGGCTGCGGCGAGTTCGGTCCGTGCCTTGCTGTCGAGGGTGCCGAAGTAGGCGACCAGCAGGCTCTGTTTGCTGGGCTCCTGGGCCACCCGGCTAAGCAGCAGCTGCGCCGACGGTCGTCCCCAGATCATCAGGACCCGGAGCTGGCCGGCCTGTTCGAGGATCCTGGACCCGAAGGCGGGCGCCCAGGCGCGGCCGTTGATCTCGATGTCGAGGGCGTCGGCGAAGCGGTACTCGACGCTGCGCGGAAGGTTATCCAGGGGAACGGCCCGCTTGGCCTCGTAGCCGAGAAGGTTGAGCGCGGGCAGGAGCATGCCCTGGGGGTCGGCGCTGCGCCGACCCTTGGGCGGGGTGGCACCGAGCGCTTGCCAGGTCTCCAGTGCCTTGGCCGCGCGCGCGGCCTCGTCCGCCGACAGCCGGGTGTAGTCGAGCGCGGGAAGGTCCGGGTGCTTGCTGCGGTCGCGGACCGATCCGATCAGCTCGGCGGTGATCCCCCGGCCGAGTCCGTCCGGCACGGACGGGAAGAAGCCCGCAAGGTGGGACTCACCTGAGACGATCTCGGGCACGGGCTCGCCGAGTTCGAGGAAGTACACGAGGTCGGCGGCGGTGGCCAGGCCGTCGGTCTCCAGGTGGCGCAGCACCTGCGCGTGGTCCTCGTCGCTGACCTCGGGGAGCGCGTCCAGCCGGGAGCGCAGCCGGTCGGCGGCCTCGTCGCGGAATCGGGGGAGGAGCTCCGCCACCTGGTCCAGGGCGCGTCGGACCAGGATGAGCTCGCGGTTGCCGCCACCCTCGGCGTGCGGCTGCGCATCGGCCAGGAGCTCTTGGAGGCTGACGTCCTGGTCGTCGGTGAGAGCGCCGTCGGCTTGCGCCCGCCGCAGTTCGGCGATCAGGTCGGTGTGCCGGGTCAGCAGGGTCTCGCGCCGTCGCTCCTCGGCCTCGAACAGCTCGATACGCCGTGTGGGCGGGAAGACGGACGGATTGCCGGGCAGCGAGCCCTGTTCCGCGAGGTCGAGGATGCGGTGTGCGGCGTTGAAGACGTCCTGGCCCTCCTGGAGAGCAAGGGCCTCCTCCCAGGTCCGGTCCAGGGTCGCGAGCAGCGCGGGCACTGTCGGATGTTCGCCAGTGGCCAAGGGGATCTTGAGCAGTTCGGCGTCGATCATCTGGTGTGCGTCGAGGCTGGGGACGCTCTGCGGGCGGGCCGGGCCCTGTTCGATCTCGTCCAGCAGGGCGCCCAGCGACGCGTGGGCCGCCGACGCGGAGGCCGAGGCCAGTGAGCCGGGCGCACGGTCCCTGAGCGCCTCGAGGTCCTCCAGAGCCTGCTGGCGTCCGGCGAGCAGGGTCTGCCGCATGGCTGCCGTCTCCTGCCGGGCCCAGTCGGTCTCGGTAGTGCGGCCACGCCTGATGGCCTCGGTGACGTCCATCCAGGATTTGGCGCAGTCCGTGGTCCGCTCGACGAGGTGGACGAGGTCCTGGCGCCCGGAGCCCTGCAAGGCCCGGTTACTCGAAGCGCGGAGTCCGCGGTCCATCCGGTCGATCTCGGACTGGATGTCGGTGAGCCGGGACAGCTGGTCGACGATCTCCCGAGCCATCGACTCGGCCTCCGGCGCGTCCTCGACCAGCGCGTGGAGCACCGAACCGAGCAGGCCGTCCGGAGCGAGCCAGCGCTTGGCGATGGTGGTGGCCCGGTTGAACCTGAGCCGTGGGGGTTTCAGCAGGTCGCGTCCCTGCTGGACGACGTCGCCGAGCCAGCGCTCGGACTCCGACACGTCCGCCGTCCCGCTCAGGGGTTTGGTAAGCGCCAGGGCGCTGCTGAGGGTCGGATCCGCGACCGCGATGGCAAGTGTGGCGAGGCCGTCGGGCAGCCGTGCGGCCAAGGCCTTCAGCTGAGCTCCGGCCGCGTACTCGCCGGTGGACAGTGAGGCGCGGAGCAGTGCCGGCAGCGCGAGCAACTCGGAGTTCTCGAGAGCCTTGGCCCCCAGGATCTCGCAGTGCTGGAGCACCTTGACGAACGCCTGCGGACCGCCGACGGTTCCCGGCCTGAGGGCGGCACCGGCGGCGGCGAGGCGCAGGGAGGCCTGTTCCGGCTCGGGCCGTCCGGCGGCCCGAGCCAGGTGGAAGGCGAGACCGAACCGCCTCTCGGCGACCAGTCGGGTGATGGCGGTCGACACCTCGGCGTCGGCGTCGGGGGGCGCCGGTGCGGTGGGGGCGACAGCGGGCTCGACCTCCGGGACCGCGACCGGCAGCACGCTCGCGGCCTCGTTCGCGCGGTCCACGACTACCGATGCGGCGGGCTGTTCGACGGCGGCTGCTGCGGCCTCGGCCACCGCCGACGGGGTCTTGGGCGACACGACGGCCGCAACCGAGGCGACGGGTGACGGTTCCGGACCCCGGTGCGGGGTGCCGGGGGCGTGCGGGGCCACGTCGGCCGGCCAGGGGACGCGAGGCGACGAAGGGAGAGCAGGCGCTGCGGGGAGGGAGAGTTCCGTGTACAGCAGGGCCGCACCGGCACAGGTCGGCAGGGCGGTGCCGATCTGCTGTTGGCGGGTCATGATCTCGGCCGGGGAGGTCGGGGAGTCCGGCTGCTCACGGAGCCGGACCAGTGCGACGAGAGCGCCGAGCGCTGCGGCCTCGGCCTGCTCGGCGTTGTCCCAAAACGGCGTGTCGAGCATGGCGCGGGCCAGTCCCTGGGCGGCTTCGAGCCCACCGGCGGCAGGGCTTCCGTTGGGGCAGCTGACCGTCAGAAGCTCAAGGAGGGCCGCGCGGGCCGTGTTGTCGCGGCGACGTTCGTCGAGATACGAACGCACCGTCTCGGTCAGGTTGTCCAGCTGCTCGGAGACCAAGGGCAGGCCTGCTTCGGCCAGACCGTCCCGGACCTGTCGGAAGGCGTGGGCCAGCGCGGTGAGCGCGCCGATGTCCTGCTCGGTAGGTGAGTACCCGGCGTCCAGCGCCGTTTTAATCTCCTGGGAGGCCTCCCGGCCGGCCTGGAAGGCGAGTTTCAGTGCCTGGAGCGCGGTTTCCAGGTCGAGCGCGCCGCCGGAGGCGGGCCCGTCCGTGACGCCGGGGGGTGCTCGGCTGCCACCTCGGGGGAACAGGGCACCGCGGGCTCGGCGAACCCGCGGTGGGTGGGGACCTGCGCGTCCGTCTGGTCGAACAACCTGAAGCCGGGGGTCGCCTCGATGACATCATCGGCGGCGGCCCGTACGGCCTCCAGAAGCGATTGCTCCGCCTTGTAGCCCAGCCAGTCACGCTCGGCAGCCCAGACCAGGACCCTCGCGTCCGCTGCTGAGGCGCTGCACCAGGAGAGCATGGCGAGTCGGACGAGGGTGTCGCCCCAGCGCGCCACCGGGTCTGCCACGGTCACCGAGGCGGCGTTCGCCGCAGCACCCACGTCGCCCATCACCCGGTGCGTCAGCGCCTTGACGGCGCAGTGGCACCGCTGCTGGCGGGTGTCCCGCTGCATCCGGGAGAGCATGTCGCGGCACAGTGCCTTGCCGGCCCGGCGGGGAGCGGCCAGTTTGATGCCGAGCTTGCCCAGGAGCCGCTGCCGCTCCTTCGGGGTCAGCGAGTTGAAGGCCAGCTCGACCATGCCGGCGGTCACGTCGTCGAGGATGTCCGCGACCGGGTGGCCGAGGGCGTTCAGCGCGTTCGCCAGCGGTCGCAACGTGGCGAGCGTCGTTCCCGGTGGGGACAGCGGTGGCTCCGGCACTGCCTCGTAGGTGTCGTCCATACATGCTCCGGTTCGAGGGTGGGGAAGGGGGAGAGGAGGGTGGGACACGGGACTCACCGCGCCCGGATGTGCTCGGTGACGAAGGTGTAGCCCGACGGCAGCTCCCAGCCATCGGCCTTGCCGAGCTTCCGGCAGTGCCAGCGGTAGGCGGCTCGTTGGGCGTCGCTGGGCTCGGCCCCGCGACTCAGACGCCGCAGGAATCCGTGGACCTGGTACGGCTTCGGCAAGGTGTGCCAGCCGTGACCCGGGTTGGCCGGGGTGGGAGTCGTGCGCTGCGCTTGGACGACGGCGGGGGCATAGCCGATCAGTGGGATCGCCGGCTCGTCGGGGCGTGCCGGGTAGTGCGGGCGGCCGTCGAGGTCCCGGCTGCCGGTGGCCGGGTAGAGGCGCGCGGCGGCGATGAGCTGGTCCACCGCCGCTTCGAGCGCCGACGTCTGCTGGACGGCGGGCGGCTCCCCGTACACCGCGTCGGGCAGGGCGGACCGGGCGAGGAGGGCGTGTCCGTCCACGGTGAGCAGTCCGCAGCGGCGTACGGCGCGCATGACCAGGTCGCGTTCACCGAGACCGGTGGCCGAGTCGCTGTCCCGGCTGCTCCCGGGGGCGCTCTCCCGGGTGAGGATCTCCTTGGAGTAGTGGTGGCGGATCTCGTTCCCGTCGACGGTGACGGGCGTCGCCAGCAGCATGGTGGTGGCCCGGATCACCCGCCCGCCGCGCGGCCACTGCAGCAGCAGCTCGATGCCGGGGAAGAACGTCAGCGGCCAGTCGATGCCCGACAGGCGGCCCGGTTCGCCCGAGAGCTCGGGCGCGGTGTCCTGGACCCGTTCGGATTCCTCGATCTCTCCGCCCTCGTGGTTGAGTTCGAGACGGATGCGGCCGTCGCCGAGGTGCAGAACGGCGCGCAACTCGTCGGTGATGAGCGGCCGCAGGGGCAGGAAGCCGTCCATGATGTGCGCGAGTCGCAGAGGGAGCCGCCACACGACCTCGCTGTCGGACACCCGCAGCAGCTCTGCCTGGGCCGCGCCGGTGACGCCGAGCGGTGCGTCCACGGGCGTCAGGTCCGGTGCGTCGTCGGGGACGGTGCCTCGCGGGAGCGGCTCGGAGGTCGGAGCGGGGACCGGAGTGGAGTGGACCGGCCGTGAGGCGGGTGGTTGTGAGGCGGCGCGCCAGCCGAGTCCGGAGGGGGTCAGCGGGTCGCCGACAGTGCTCTCCTGCGCGCCGGGCCGCCGCGACTGCCAGACTCCACCGCCCTCGAAGGCGTCGTCGAGGCAGACCCGGGTGCCGTTCTCGAACAGCCCGTCCCTGCTTTCCCCGCGCACGACGTCGGCGACTGCCAGGTTGGCACGGCAGACGGCCGCTGCGTAGTCGACCCCGGTGAGCAGCGGCGCGGCCCCGGTGACGGTCGTCAGCCAGGGACCGATCGCGGTGTAGACGGGCGTGGTGGCCGGCATGCCGCGGCGGCGTCGACTGGTGGCCTGGCCGGCGAGCTGCAGCGAGGTCGCCAGCCTGCTCATGTCACCGCGGCCGAGCGGACCGTCGTCCTGCCAGGTCGCGGCCAGAGTACTGCGGGGCAGTGCGTATGAGCCCCAACAGCGTAACTTCTCGCAGGAGTTCAGCACTGACGCGATCGTGCGGAGCATGCGCACCAGGGCGCCGTGGAGCAGTGCGTCGTCGTCGGTGGCCATGAGGTCGACCAGGGAGACCGGCACGGCGGGGCTCAGCAGCTGTGACCGGGCCTCGTGAAGCAGGTAGTCCGCGTACGCGGACAACGCATCCTGCCCGGCCGTCTCGGGCGATGGGTAGCGGGCGTTGACCACCACGTGGCCGTTCCGGTCGATCCAGCGCTGCTGGAGCCGAAGCCGGCCGAGTTGGACGTCGGTCAGGCTTAGCGCGCCGCCGAACGCGTGTACGTCGGGGACCAGCAACTCCCTTCGTACCGGCGTGTCACCGGGGCGCGGTGCGGCGCCGCTGCGCTCGGCGCCGGCCGGCGCTCCGGAGACCCACTGCGGGACATCGCCCAGCGGGCCTGTCGCGGGATGGCGGCCCTCCTTGTAGACGACCTCGGCGTAGAGCGGCTGCGAACTCGTGGCGATGCGGACCATGGCCCCCACCGGGATGGCGGGGATGCACTCCCCGAGCGTGACCACCGGGAAGGCGTCCGGGTCCAGCGGGCTGCCGCCGTACCCCTGGCCGGCGAGGTCGTAGCCGAAGTAGAGGGCGTTGAACGCCACTGCGGTGTGGACCGGACCGCCCCGGGTCGAGACCAGGGCCGACAGGTACCGGCGGAGCCGGTCGAGGTCCGGTGCCGTCAGCGCGTCGGTGCCGTCCACGATGGCGGGGGTGAGGAGCGGTTCGTCGATGTACGGGCGCCAGACTCCGGATGGCGCGGGTGGTGCCAGGGTCACGCGCGTTCCTCGTTCCTTTTGCGTCGAGCCGGGTTCAGGGTGGCCATGGGCACCGACCTCGCCCGCCAGCGGCCGTTCACGGTGGCGACCAGCGCGCCCGCCGCGACGAGCCGTTGCAGGCTCTGCTCCATCTCGGAGTAGGGAAGTCCGGCCTGCCCGCCAAAGTGCGGGCTGTCACGCAGCGGGCGGGGCAACGGCACCAGACGCCGGTTTGCCGGGTCGTAGGACGCCTCCTCGCCGCGCAGGGCCCGCCACAGCGATCGGGCGTGCACCCCGCCGGGCATCCGCCGGGCGAGGCGATAGGCCCTGAGGTCGATCCGGTTCTCGCGCAGCGCGCTGTCCGTGCTTCCCCCAGCGCGCGGGGCCGGGCTTTCGAAGGCCTGCGCGACGCTCGGGCGGCGCTGCTCCTTCGGCCAGTCCGGGACCGCCCAGCAGGCCGAGCAACGGCATTGCGCCGTGCTGCAGTACCCCTCCGGGAGGTCCACCTCGCCGAAGTAGTCGGCGAACTTCCGCTGGGCGCACACCGCCGGTTCGTCGAAGAACGCCCTGAGCAGGGCGAGTTCCTCGCGGGCCCGCTCGGCGCGGCGGGAGACCAGTGGCAGGAATCCCTCGGGCAGCCGGTTCTGTTCGACCTGGAGCCCGGTGACCAGCCGTCGGCTCGGCGCGGCCGAGACGTCGAGAAGCCCCCGGTCGTGGAGGTCGGCGAGTATCTCCCAGGTTCCCGCCGGGCCGTCGGAGACCTCCCGGTAGCCGTCGACGCTCTGGGCCAGGTGGGCGTCGAGGTCGTCGACGCGCAGCCGCGAACCATCGGGCAGGGAGACGACGCTCTCGACGATCGAGTGCTCCATGACGTCGTGGCGGTGCACCGGGTCGGGTCCTCTGCCGCCGGGAGGCGCCTCGCCGCCCTTGACCGCGCAGAGCGGTGGGTAGTCGCCGAGGTCGGCGACCGCTCCCAGATCGGCCAGCGCGCTGAACGCCCGCATCACTCCGCCGGAATAGCGGTCGGCCACGTGGCCCTTGCGGATCTCCTCCTCGTCGAGCAGCCCGGCGGCGACGTCCTGCGCCATCAGAATGTCGGCCAGGGCGACCGGGTCCAGACTGCCCCGTTGCTTCAGGACGGCTCCGCCCATGCGGCGCAGCAACGACGGGGAGAGGTCCTGCGCGGTCATGAAGCGCACGGTGCGCATGCCCCGGCTGGTCGCCAGGGCCAAGGCGGTATTCGCCGGTCCGCCCTCGGTCCCGGGGCTCTGGTCGGCGCCGTCGCGCCCGGCCCGGCCGATCTGCTGGTAGAGCGCGGCGAGATCGGTCGGCGGCGACACACAGAAGACCGTCCGGATGTCAGGCCGGTTGATGCCGAGCCCGAAGGCGGAGGTGGCCACGATGATGACGGGCGCGAAGCCCTCCTCGCCGTGGCGGGGGGCCTCGCGGAACTCGGTCATCACGGCGGCCTTCTCGGCCTCGGAGAGCCGGCCGTGGAACCGCAGGATGCGTTTGCCGGCATCGCCGACGTACTCGCGGAGGTGGGCGTGAAGGGCGTTGACCTCCTTGACGGTGAGGCAGTAGAGGATCGCGTGCCCGTCCGCGGCGTCCACGACCCGCTCGGCCAGGCCCGCGACCTCGGCGGTGCCGCCGCGACGGAACGTGCGCCGGAAGATCGCCAGCTCCGGACGGATCGGATTCTCCCGGACCGTCACGAGTCCGCCGCCGCCCGGGCTGAGCGCCTCGGCCTCATCCTCGGCCGAGCCGGCGGCGGGTGGTTCGGGCGCGACACCGAACAGGACCTCGCGCATCGACGCGTGCACGGAGCGGTTGGCGGTGGCGGTCACCGCGGTGACCGGCAGACCGTGGTCCCGGCGCAGCTCGGCCAGGAACCGGCCGAGGCGGCGCATGCTGGGGCGGAAGTCCTCCCACTGCGCCACGGTGTGGGCCTCGTCGACGGCGATGCGGGTCACCCGGCCCGCCGCCACGGCCTGGCGGACCAGTTCACGGAACCGCCGCTGGCACAGGCGCTCCGGGCTGACGTAGACCAGCTTGATGCCGTGCTCCCTGCGGCCCAGTAGTTGGTCGGCCACTTCGGTCTTCCCGGCCCGGCTGCTCGACTCCCGCAGCGGCGAGATGAGCGCCCGCACCGCGCCGCCGATCGAGCGGTTGAGCTCCAGCGCCTGGTCGTGCATCAGCGCGACGAGCGGGCTGACCACGATGGTGGTGCCTGGCAGGATGAGCGCGGGCAGTTGGAACGTGTAGCTCTTGCCGAAGCCGGTGGGGAGCAGCCCCAGGACGTTGCGGCCCTCCGTGGCGGCGGTGATCACCTGTTTCTGCGCGGGCTTGAGTTCCGTGGGTCGCTCGTCGAGCCTGAGCAGGCCGCCGACCTCGGCCGCCCGTTCCAGGACGGTGTCGACGAGGCCGCCGTCGGCCCGTAGCCGGGCGGTCTCCTCAGTGGTGAGGGCGAGTTCGCGAATCCGGCGGGTGAACGGCAGCAAGGTGTGGCGGTCCAGCTCCTCGGCCGTGCAGAGTTCGGCCGCCCGATCTGGTGTGATCAGTCCGGCACCGGCCATGGACTCCCAGATCCGCCGCCAACCCTCGGCCATGGTCGTCACGTTATCGGCCCCCGGCTCGCCCGTGACCGGATCGGGGCGCAGGAGGCCTTCGTCCAGACTGCCGAGGAACGCCTTCCGGTAGGTCCGGCGAAGGGCCGTGTTTCCACCGAGTTTGCGGTCGCTGATCACGACGACGCCGCGATGGCGGTCGGACCGGATGAGACGGCCGACGGCCTGGCGCAGCTGGAGCGCCGCCAGCGGCAGGTAGTACGTCTCGGTGGCGACACCCTCCGGGTCGGGATCTCCGGCTTCCTCGGCCCGCTGTCGGACCGCCGCGCGACGGGCCTCGACCACCGGCGCGGCGAAGGGCGCGAACGGGAGCTTGTTGATCCAGACGAGCCGCAGCCGTTGCTCGTCCTTCACGTCGACGCCCTGCCACAGTCCTTTAGTGCCCACCAGGAAGCCGCCGCCCTCCTCCCGGTCGGTGAATTCGGTCAGAGCCCTCCCGTTGCCCAGGACGAGAGCGTTGACGGTCGGGGCGGAGAGACCACGGGTGCGGAGCTCCCGCTCAAGGAGTTCGCCGATTCCCGCAGCGGTCTTCCGCGCGGTGGTGAGCACCATGGCGCCGCCGTCGTGCCCCCGGCCGTCGTCGCGCGGACGGACCAACTCAGTCGCGTAGCCGGCGAGCTGGTGGGCGACGGTGCGCATGGCCCCCTCCTCCTGCTCCGCCCAGGACGGGAAGTCGGAGAAGCAGACCAGTTCGGCCTGGCGGGCGAGATCGAAGGGCGATTCCAGGGCGAGTGCCGGGAGGGTCGTCGGGAGCCCCAGCCTGGCACGGATGAAGTCCCAGGACCCGGAGACCCGAAGTGTCGCGGAGACGTAGTGGACCTGGGGGAGCAGCCGCAGGAAGCGGAGCCACTCCGCGTCCTCGGGCAGGTCGATCGGGCTGGACGCGACTCGGAACCGGTAGGAACGCAGACCGCTTCGGGGTTCGGCGAGTTCCTCCAGGAAGACCACCCGGGAGGGGAGGGCATCGGGGGTGCCGTCCAACTGCACCACACGGCACAGCAGGGCGGTGAGGTCCTCGGTGATGCGGCCGAGGGTGGTCGCGATGTCCTCGGCTCGGCGTGCGAGGGCGAGTACGCGCTCCTTGACGAGGCCGTCGAGCGCGTCGGCGTGCTCGACGACGTACCGGGTGAGCAGGGCGGACACCGAGCCGGCCGCTCGGGCGAACTCCGTGAGGAGTCGCTGGATGCTCCGGGCGTCCGAGCTCCCGGAGGTGCCGGCGTACGGACTCGCCAGGACCGCGTTCCGGCCGCCGATCCGTACTCCCACACCCCGCGCCCGGGCATCGAAGGCCCGGGCCGCGAGCCTCGGCAGCCGCTCCCCGTCCAGCAACGACTCCAAGGCCCCGATGGCGTTGGCGGTCCGCTCCTTGGCGGGCCCGCCCCGGGCGTCGGTGAGCCAGATGGCGCATTCGGAGAGCAGTTCTTCCAGGGCCTGGTAGTCGACGGCTGTCGTCAGCGCCGAGGTGGCGGCGTTCTCCAGTTCGTGGGCCTCGTCGATGACCAGCAAGGTGTCGCGGCCGAGGGCCTGGAGGTCGTCGAGATGGGAGAGGGCCAGCGCGTGGTTCGCCAGGAGAAGCCGATGGCCGCTCATCGCCTCGCGCACGGTGTCGGTGTGGGCGGCGATCAGGGTCCGCTCATGGGGCGCGTAGTCACCGTCGCGCTGGGACAGCGATTCCAGCCACGGCCCGAGGACGCGGTCGGTGTACTCGGAGAGGAACGGGGGCAGATCCACCGGGTCCACCGACCTGGCCGTCCACGAGAGCGGAGGCTCGGTCGCGGCCCGCAGACGCAGCAGAAGGTAGACGGCCAGTTCTCGGAACCGGCAGTGCTCCACCGGGCGGGCTCGGCCGTACGACTCGGACCTGCCCTGCGCTGCCTGGGCCAGTGCGGCCGTCAGTGCGGCCAGGGAGAGCCGGTTGGACCGGCCCTTCACGAGATCGCTGAGTTGAAGGAGACCGGGCAGCGCCACCTCGAGGTCCTTGAGGTCCTGCGCCAGTTGGCTCTGCAGCTGCTTGGTGAAGGTGGCGATGACCGCCGTGCGTCCCGCGGCGCCCGCGAGCCAGTCGAGCGCGGCGGCCAGGATCGCGTAGCTCTTGCCCGTTCCGGTGGGGGCTTCGAGCAGGCCGGACGTGCCCGAGCGGGTCCAGTCGTGCAGGGCGGCCGCCATGCGCTCCTGGGCGTCCCGCGGCTCCGCCCTGGTCCCGTGGACGACGGCAGCGAGCTTGGTCGGGTCCACCCTGCCGTCCGGGCCGAGCAGGTTGTCGCGGAGGTGAACCACGCCCCGGCCCCGGTGGGTTTCCTGGGCGTCCCGCCGGGGCCGGTGGTGGGCGAGTTCGGCGCTGACCAGCCTTGTCACCCGCTGCTGCTCCCAAGGGGTGTCGTCGGCTTCGGCGACGGGACAGGGTCGAGCGTCCGCTAGTTCGAAGAGGATCCGCCACGCGGCTGAGTCCGAGCAGGCGTTCCGGACCAGGCCACGCAGCTCCTCGCCCCAGCCCTGGATCTCCGTAGCCGCGCTGGTCAGCAGGCGGACGAGGAGTTCGGCGTCGTGTGAGGCCGTGTGTGGGCGCAGGCCCGACGCGAGGACGTGCTGCTCGGTTGCCAACGTGTGGAGCCGATGGGAGGGCGCGACGGGCCAGATCGCGTGGGCCAGGTAGAGCGCGTCCGCGGTCAGCAGGCCGGCCAGTGGATCGTCACAGTCCGCGCGCCGGGCGGACTCCCGGACGAGGGGGAAGTCCAGACCGGTCCCGTTGTACGCCACCACCACGTCCGCCCCGGAAAGAAAGGCTGTCAGCTCCCTCCACGCCAGGCCGGCCGGCACTCCGTCGGTCCGCACCCGCAGGCGGGTCGCCGGATCGCGGATCTCGCTTGTATCGCAGCTGGGTTGGAGGTAGCGCTGCCAACCGGGAGCGGCCTCGATCCAGCTCTGGTCGGTGCCGAACCGAACTGCTGCGGCCTGGTACACGTGGCGTTCGAGATAGGGCTCGGCGGGAACGGCCGTGACCACGCTCTCCAGGTCGATCGCGACGACGCGCAGCCCTTCCCGTTCCGCCGGTGCGTCGGGCTCCTGCGGACTGCCTTGTGACGCAACGGGGTTGGTGAACCGTCCGTCGCGTCTGGCGAGGAGTCCGGCGGTGACGGCCTGATCGGCGAGCTTGAGCACCCGGAACTGTGGAAGGCCCGGATGGCGGTCACGCGCGAGGGCCACCAGTGCGTCGGGCGTTGCTCCGTTCGGGAACTCCCCGGCCAGCGCGGCGATCTGTCGGACCGCAGCGGACACTCGCGAATCGCCACCCAACAGTGTGCTCCCCTGGGGTGTGGTCCCTGGACCCGTCCGTATCCACGGACGGCATCCACTTTGCCGAACTCGCTTGCCACAGAGGGTGTTTCGAGTCGGGTTCATCCTAGTCGGAAAAGTCACGGAGGAAGTATGGAAGCATGTAAGTCGCATGAATCTTCCGCTTGGTGCGCTACGAGGTCAGGGCGGTGGAGGCCCTGGCCGGGGCCTCCACCGTGCGCCGTTAGTCGGTGCTCCGCTCGGCCGTGGGAAGGGGCGAGAGCGGCAGGACGTACTCCTCGGCCAGCTTCGCCAGGTGGAGCGGGAGCGGCCGGGAGAGCGGGTGGTACTCGTCGTGGAAGCGCAGCTGGTGGGTGGCGGCCGCGACCACGGCCGGCCGGTCCGGAGCGGTGTCGGTGCGCTCGGCCACCGCGAGGGCGGACGGGGAGAGGCAGCCCAGCACCGTGAGTTCCAGCGCCTGTGGGTTCCAGGCGGTGGCCGCAGGTCCGTGTGGCCAGCTCTGGTCCGGGACGAGTTTGCGGAGGTCGCGTCGTACGCTTCCCGCAGTCGGCGGCTTGCCGACGGTGCTGAGGAACACCCGGTGGTCGGGGCCCGCGTCCTGCGGCGTCCAGAGGCCGGCGGAGAATCCCGGCGGCTCCTCCCCGGTCGCGCCCGGTGCGTACCACTGGGGGGTCTCGCCGCGGTTGTTCGTGTCGCGCAGCAGGACGATCCGCAGATCCGCGCCGTGCAGGGCGATGCGGACCGGCGGCTCGCCGTGAAAGGTCATCATGTCCTTCTGCAACTGACCGTTGTTCAGGCCGGGCCAGGCCTCGCGCAGGTTGCCGCTGTTCGCCAGCAGCAGGGTCGGCCGGTCGCGCACCTGGAAGAGCAGAGACCTGATCCGACGCTCGACCTCGTCGCGTCGCTCCTCGCTGGTTGGAGCACTCCGGCCCGACCAGGCCGGTGCCGGGCCGGGGTTCACGTCGGCGCTGTCCGCCGCGAGACCGATCAGGTAGTCGGCGTACGGCACCCAGGCCTTGATGGTGTCGTCCCAGCCGCGCACCGGATGCACCGGGTCGCGCGGGCGGATCCGCAGGGCGACCAGGTGCCGGGCGGCCCTGCGGGTCGGTCCGTCGGCCTGCCGTCGTACCTGCCAGAGCGCCAGGTACTGGAGGTCGTCCGCCAGCTCCTCGTCGAGCCGGTGGTCCGGCGGAACCACGGCACCCAGCTGGCGCATCCCGTCGGCCAGCGCGGATCGGGCGCGCAGGGCGACGGGGGCCTGCGAGTCCTCCGGAACGACGAGGAACTGGCTGACCCGGCGGGCGCGGGCGCAGCCGTGGCGCAACGCGGACTTGGGATCGGTGTCGGGTTCGTGCTTGAACCGGTCCGGGCCGAGCGTCTCCACGAGCGCCAGCCCCACCGGATCGAGGCCAGAGCCGAGGAACCCGACCGCCCGGTCGGCGCGTTCCCGGATCGCGGCGGACAGCACCTGAGCCCGGGACCGGCCGGGCGTCGCGTCGATCCCCAGCGGGGCGCCCAGGCCACCGAGCGGGCGGGCCCGCAGGACGACGTGCAAGCCACCGACCTGCCACTCCTGGTCGTCGCCCGCGCCCGTCCGGCCGTCGCCAGCCGGAAGTCCGAGCCACTCGCGGAGCGCGGCGACGAGCTGGTCCCGGGTCTCCTCGGTCTGCCAGAGCACGTTCACCAGCAGTGGCTGCCCGTCGAGTGCCGCGCACACCGCGGCGCGGCGGGCCCGGACGCGCTGATGCAGACGCTCCTCCTGGAGCCGCGGGTCCTTCGTCGGTGTACTCGGCAGGAGCACGGGCGTGGGCTTCCGGTGCGCGCGCTCCAGGTCGGCCACCCGGCGGAACATCGGTGCGAGACTCTCCTCGACCCACTGGTCGAGCAGCGAGCGTTCGAGCGGCATGAGCCCGGCACCGACCCCGTGTGTGCCCATCGTGGTGCTGTGCACGACGCCGGCGGCCACCCCGCCCTGGCCTTCGAGCCAGTCCTCCGGGGTGGCGATCAGTTCGGCCGGCTTCGGGTAGGCGCGCAGCACGTCGAGTTCCGGCAGCAGCTCGACGAGGCTGTGCCTGCGCCAGGCGGGCATGCCGAGCCGACGGCTGAAGGCCAGCTTGTTGGCGGTGAGGCGCTGCCGTGGCCCGTGGCTGTCGGGCCAGGGCAGGGGGGCGTCGAGCAGGACGGTGGCGCTGCGGCCGTGCGGCAACCAGACCTGTGATCCGGTCACCCAGCGGCGGATCCCGTATTCGACGTGCACACGGAAGCGCGAGGTGAACGGCACGGTCTGGACGGTGACGGTCACCAGCGCCGAGTAGTGCCAGACACGCTTCCCGCGGGTGTACTGCCTCGGCGGCCAGCTCACCAGCTCGACGCCCTGGTCGCGGGTGACGAGCCGGAAGGACAGGTCGACACCATTGAGCCGCAGCGGGCGTGCGGTGAGCCGGGCTCCGATCTGCTCGGGCAGCAGGTGGTAGAGCCTGCGATCGGGTTGGGCGGTGCCGCCTTCGGTGAGCCGGGCGGTGGTGAGGTCCACTGACTCGTGTCGCCACTGCGGGCTGTGCTCGTCGATCAGTGCCAGGGCCCGGTCCAGGGCCGCTCGGTGGTCGGTCGCCCGTTCGATGTCGGTGTCGTCGACGGGCGGCAGGGTCATTACCCAGGAGGCCATCAGCGGGCCGACCAGTTCGGCGGGCATGTCCTGCGAGGCGTAGAACCAGGGCACCTCGGCGCTGCCCCCGGCGCCCCGGCCGGTGGCGACCAGGCCCGGTGCCGTGGCGCGCAGCAGCTCGTTGAGCTTGCGGACCGGAAGGCCGACCGGCTGTGCCCGGTAGCGCCAGCGCCGCCGATAGAGGTCGATGAGCTCGTCCCGCCACTCGTCGGGGAAGCCGATCACCTGGTAGGGCTCGATCCAGGGTCCGGCGTGCGGGTCCGGCTCGTACGCGGTGGTGCTGATCAGTCGGTACATGTGGCGTTCCTTTCGTCTTCGATGGTGCGCAGGCAGAGATCCAGGGCCGTCCACAGCGGCCGGTAGAGCGCTTTGACGATGTGGCGGTCGGCTTTGGGGACCGCGGTGCCCGGGGTGAAGTAGGGCTTGAGGACGCCGTGGATGCTGTGCGGGAGGCTGGTCCGCGCGGTGTCCGGTTCGTCGGACGGACGACCGATAGCCAGGTTGGGCGCGAAGGCGGCGTCGACGAAGGCCACCCGCGTGGGGACCGCACCTCGGACGGAACGGCCGATCACCTGCCAGATGAGCACGAGGAGGTCCCAGGTGACCTGCAGGCGGTCGTCGTCGCCCAGCCGGCTCCAGGCCAGGCTCCGGGCGAGGACGGCGTACCACTGGGAGCGGGCCTGGTCCCTGACCTTGCGGGCACCTCGGCCGAGGGTCGGCTCATTTCGAACCCAGCCGTCGAACTCCCCGCTGTCCATGGCGCGGACGATCCAGTCGTTGATCGCGTGCACGGCGAGGCCGAGATCGTCGGGGCGCGGGTTGGGCCGGGCGAGGAAGTAGACGGACCCGATGGCCGCGTGCTGCTGCTTGAGGTCGAGGATGTTGTGCCCTCGCTCGACCGCCAGCAAGGGGGCGACCAGGATCTCGGCGCCGGTCGACGAGAGCGTCTCGACATCGCCCCGGCGTAGGACGGACGCGTGGTTCTCGTCGTCCTCCGCCCAGTTGCCGGCGTCGGGATCGCCATCGGCGGCGAGGCGCCAGACCCGGCCCTTCCAGCGCTTGTTGAGGGTGTGCAGGGTGTCCGCCGCCACTGCGGCCTCCTCGTAGCTCCCGACGAGCAGAAGGATGTGCCGGCGGCTCTCCTCGAGGAGGGTCAGTTCCTCCTGGAGCCGGCTCGGTCCGTGGTCGTTCCTGCCGAGGGCGGTGACCATCCGGCGCAGCACGTCAGCCCGTTGGTCGAGGGGTTCACCGGAGAGCCGCTGCGCCTCGTTGGGGGACTCACACCGGCAATGGGAGCGGCACCCGCAGCCCTCGCGGATGAACTCGAAGCGGAACTCGCTCTGTTCGGCGATCCGGTCCAGTTCCCGGGGATCCGGCTCGATGATGGCGCCGATCGGCACCTGGATGTGGTAGCGGCTCGAGCGGCCGGCCCAGCTGCTGCCCGACATCAGCAGCACGTTGGTGCCGGGACGGCCGTCCACCTTCGGCAGGTCGGGCATCACCCGGAGCAGTTCCCGGCCGACCCCGCTGCACCGGAAGAAGCGCAGCTCCCCGCTGCGGACCCCGCCCGGGTCGGGCCCGTCCATCAGGAACTGAAAGCCGATGACATTGCCCATCGGGGCCTCGGGCACCATCGGTCCGTAGTCCGGCGGACGGCGGTACATCTCGTTGAATCCCAGGTTGAGTGCTGCCGCGACGCGCGGCCACATCGCGTTGACCAGAGCCAGCCGGGGCTCCAGCGCGCTCAGCAGGAGAGTGAACTCGAAGCGGGTCATCAGCAGTTCGAGCCAGTCCTGCGGGTTCGACGGCAGTCGGGCCTTCCGCCTGCGCTCGGTCGGCCTGCGTCCGTTGCCGGTGTTCTCCGCGGCCTGCTCCGGTTCGCCGTTCGCCCGCCTGCAGAGCCGGTCGTACCGCTCGCGGCCGGCTGCCGTCGGCTCCAGCAGGGTGTCCAGGTCGAACAGTTGGCACAGAACCTGCTTGAGCCGGGTCCGGGTGTTCTCGCGGTAGGTGGTGTGCAGCAGCTCGCCGAGGAGGCTGGTGAGCTGGGCGCCCTCCGCAGTGGGCGCCCGCCGATCGCCGAAGGGGTTCTCCCGGAAGGCGTCCAGGACTTCGGTGAGTATGCGTCGTGGTTCCCGGTGCGGGTGCTCCGCCACCGGCTCCGGGCTGCTGGCGGGGGAGTCGTCACGGTCCTCGGGGAGCGGATACCGCTCCTCCAGCAGCCGGAGTTGGAGGGTCCACGCGCTGAAGTACCCGGTCCTGACCCAGGCGCGCAGGCCAACGTCGCGGACCAGCATCGCGACCAGCCGGTCGGCGGCGGTCTGGGTGGTGTTGACGGCGGCGGACCAGTTCTCCACGTCGCGGTTGGACAGCTGGATCTGGCCGGCGCCCGCCAGTTCCCGCAGACGATGCTGATTGACGTCGTAGAGGAAGGACCGGCTGTCGGGTCGGCCGGCGATCAGTGGGATGGCCGGGGCGAACATCCCGTCGAGTTGCATCTGGACCCGGTCCGCCTCGTCGACGATCACCAGATCGCTCCGCCGGCAGGCGAGTTCGAGGTAGCGGATCCGTTCGTGGTTCTGCGGGTTCGGCACCGCCGAGTCGATCAGGCTGGCGATGGTGGCGACCCAGACGGTCGCGCCCACGAGTTCCCGCGCGCCGTGGTGGCGGGGGCAGCCGGACCAGAGCGGGCAGGCCAGCTTCTGCCGGGCCCACGAGTCGTCGCGTGCGTCTCGGCGCCGGCTGGGCGCTTGCAGCCGGGTGCACGGCGCCTCCGTGAAGGCCAGGAGATCGTCGTCGAGTTGGCCTTCCTCGTGACGCAGTGCGTTCACCGCGCACGAGGTGCTGAGGTAGTCGAAGCCGGGGTCGTCGTGGGCGAGCAGGTTGCGCCGGCCACTACCGACCAGCCGCCGGTGCAACCGTTCGGCGTGCTGCTGACGGCTGGAGGCACCGATCACGGGGGCGCTCGAGTCGGGCACGTACGTGTTGTACAGCCGGACCAGTCGGAGCTGCTCGGCCACGTCCCCGACGACCACGGTGACCCGGAGGCCTTGGCGGGCCAGGTGCACGGCCAGGACGTCCCGCAGGGTGCTCTTGCCGGCGCCGACGATGCCCAACAGGTGCTGGATCCGTGCCACCTCGAAACTCCTGGAACGTCGGAAGCGCCCGTCCTGGCGGGCGAAGAGGCGGACGTCTTTCAGGCGGCCGACCCAGTTCGCAGGCTTCCGTGCGTCCATGAAGGCCGCTGTCTCGAGCAGTTCGCGCCACTTGAAGGTGAGCGGTTCGCCCTTGTTGACCGGTGGTGCCGCGAGGTCGTGGCGCACCGGTGGCGGCAGGGTGATGTCCGGAAGCCGCACACTGGTCAGGTGTCGCCCGATCGGGAAGGCGTGCCGACCCGCGTCGGCGAACGCCAGGGGCCGACTGGCGAACACGGGGGCTGCCTGGAGGAGCCGGTCGTAGACCTCCCAGCGGTCGGGTGCGACGGACAGCGCGGGGCGGCGGACGGCCGGGTGATCCGGAGCCGTGACATCGTAGGCGCGCAGTTGGCGGTCGAGTCGCTGGTAGTCCTCCAATGCCTCGGTCCAGGCCAGCCGACGGCCCCAGGTCCACAGGGACTGCCGGGCGGTGCGGAGCGTCTGCTCTTCGGTCGGGTCGACCGCTCCCCAGGCACGGGCGAACGGGTAGCCGCTGAACAAGGTCCAGGCGTCCGCAGCCGGTGCGCCGGGCACGAACCTCTCCTGGAGGTGGAGCCCGATCTCGATCTCGCACAGGGACTGCAGTCGCGGTGCCCGCAACCCATCTGAGGCGTAAGACAGTTGGTTGATCACCTCGGCCAGGGATTGGGTGTTGCTACGCATGGCTCCCCCACGTTCCATCGGACGATTCGTGTGTGGTGAACTCGCTGACGGACCACAGGCGCACCTGTGCGCTCACCGGCAGCGCCTCGTCGAAGGCCCGACGGTACGTCGGGCACGCCGCCCGGCCGTCCGGTACGACGACCTCCAGCTCTCCGCCGAGCCGGGCGGCCACCTCGGCGGCCCGTAGCGCAGCCGGTACCGGCTGCTCCCGGTCGTGGACCTGGTAGGCCCGCAGCACCCCTTGGGGCCCCGGGATCTGGTGGACGCCGAGGCCTGCCGAGAGCAGGCCGGACTGCGCGTCGAGTCGCGAGCGGACCTCCATCTCGGTGCGGCCGGGGAGGGCCACGAAGAGCCGCAAGGCCGGCGGGAGTACCAGTGTCTGGCCGGGCTGGTGCGAGACCTCGAGCTTGCGCTCGTCCGGGGCGCAGCCGCCCTCGCACCAGGAGCCGTCCGCCGTCGCGGCCTTGGCGAGCAGACCGCACGCGGAGCAGCGGTGTACGAGCCCGTCCGCCGGGAAGTGACTGGGCACCGGGCCGTAGAGGTCCTTGACCAGCCGCCAGGCCTGGGCCCGCGACGGCCTGAGCATCTCCACCGGGTCGAACCGCAGGACGACCGGTCGGTGGATCAGGAAGTCACGGCACTGCGCGAACCGTGCCGCGGTGCCGCAGCTGTCCGCGAGCTTGGCCATGAGGGATTCGGCCTCCTGCTCCAGAACGCCGTGGGGGCCGAGCGAGGCCAGCTCGGCGCAGGTTCGCGTCGGCTCCCCCGCCGTGGGGTGGATCAGGCGGGCACCGGCGGTGAGGAAGGCGCGCGGCGTGACAAGCCACTCCTGCGGCTCCCGCTCGCGACACCAGGACAGCAGCTCCGGCACGCCGTGGGGTGCCGCAACGCGACGGGTGAGCGCGTCCAGGACCACACGGTCCAGGGCGAGTTGGATGCTCGGCGGGTACGGCAACCGGAAGGCCGACGGCTGGCTGGTTGCCAGGTCGTACACCCCTCGTGCGACGGCGGCGAGCAGTTCGACGTCTGCGAGCCCGCTCACGGTGTGGCCTTCGCGGTGGTCGGCTGGGGCTGTCGTACCGAGCACCAACGGGCCACCTCGCAGCCCGCGCAGTCCGGGCCCGGGACGGCCGCGTACAGGTCCTCGGAGTGCCAGCCCGTCACCTGCTCGCGCAACGTCGCCTCGGCGGCGGCACGGGTGCCGGGGTCGAACGGGTCGAGGGTGCGGAGGTCGACGCCGCCAGGCCGGAGGACTTCCAGCTCGACCCGGCCGTTGGCCTGCCCCCCGTGGAGCGCGCTGGTGCCGATGATCCTGACCGCAAGGGCGAGTTGGGGGTACGAGGCCAGCGGGTCGCGGTGGGTGCGGTTGCTGCCCGAGGTCTTCGTCTCCCGCCAGACCCAGGCCCCGTTCGTGTCCTGGTACAGCAGATCGGGTTCCATCAGGACGACGAGGTCTGCCGCGGTGTCGTCGAAGGTGAGCTTGGGCTCGACCTCGACCTCCGACTCCGGCCCGACGATGCGCAGCGGGCACACCTCGGTGTGGTGGCGCAGTAAGACGCCTCCGAGCCGACGCTCCTCGTCGGGGAGCCGGTAGCCCTCGGGAACCCAGTCGTCGGCAATGTCAGCCTGGCAGGGGGTGTGGGGCCGGGACCGGTGCCGCTGCGCGAGGAAGGCGTGGATCGCCCGTCCGCGCTCGGCGGCGGCCCCTCGTTCCCGGCTGTCGTCGACCGGAAGTCGCAGGCCGCGCAGGTAGCCGCGGGCCGGGCAACTGCGGTGCGCCCGGCCGGTGGTCGAGGACCAGGTACGCCGCGGCCGGCGCCGGTCGGAGACGCCGAGCAGGCCGCCCGCGCGCCGGAGCTTGGGGCAGATCGGCGCAACGGCGCACGAGGCGCAGGCCGAGCCGGGCCGGTACTCGCGGCTGTCGAGCAAGGCACGTACGGCCGGCGCCCCGTGCGTCCGATAGGCCGTGAGGGCCTCGAGCCGGGTGCCCTCGAAGACGCTCTCCGTCCGCCCGTCGGAGAGCGCGAACTGGACGACCCTGACCTGTTCGACCCGCGGGTCGGGGGCTCCCTCCGCCGTGACGAGGGCGGCCACGGCGCGTTCCGCCGCAGTGCGGGTGCGAAGCCGGTTGACGGGCAGCCGCAGCTCGCGGAACCGTCCGTCCGTGGATTCGAAGTACCGGCCCCAGGCGCTGATCCGGTAGTCCACCGTGCCCGAGCCGTCGGGCGCCGATCCGTGGTGCTGGTAGACCCAGGGCTCGCGGGCGGGGCGGAGTATGGGGACGTCCGGGAACGCCTCGCGGTACATGCGCAGAGCGTGCGAGGTCCATTGCCGCACGCCGTCGTGGACGGGACGCGGCTTCCTGCTGCGCGGCGCGCTCGGCGTCGGCTCGTCCGTGCTCCGTTCGAGGGCGTCGGCCGCCGCCATGAACGGGCCATTGAGGAACGGGTCGAGTGCCGGGGGCTTCCAGGTGGGACGTTCCCGCGGACGAAGTCCGCGGGCTTTGAGCACGTCGGACACCGGGCAACGGTATTGCTCCGGGCCGAACATGCCGAGGCTTATCCGGACGGCTGAGGAATCGCCGACCAGTCCTTCGGGCGGCCAACTGCCTGTCATACTGACCTCACCTTTCTGAGCCCGTGCCCGCTCCGCGGAGCAGGCCGGGTTCCTTCTTTTCCATACGGAGCGGGTGCGTTGGTTCCTGGGATGATGCTCAATGGTCGCTATCAGGTGGTCCGCAAGCTCGGTGAGGGCGGTGAGGGCGAGATCTTCGTCGCCCGGGACACGGAAAAAGGGCAGGATGTGGCGATTAAACTCCAGCCCGCTCGGACATTCGAATCACTCGCGACCTATGCCGATTATGGCCGGTATATCGGCCAGGAACACGACCGCATGTGGGACGTCCTGGAGATCAAGGGGATCCCGCGGGTCTTCGACCGGGGAACCTTCGGTCGAAGCGACCGGCAATTCCTGGTCATGGAACTGGTGGACGGAGTCACACTCGCCCAGTGGATCGCGGAACACGAGCCGGTCTCGGCCATGGCCGCCGTCTCGGTTGTCGCACAGTTGTGCGAGATCCTCGACCGTCTGCACGCCAAGGCGTACATCCACCGCGATGTCACGCCGAACAACACGATGATCCAGTTCGACGGCTGCGTGCGGTTGCTGGACGTCGGTATCGCGGTCAGGAGTGACGACCTCAACACCGCCCCCGGGGGAAGTCCGGGCTACGCCGCACCGGAGCAGTTCGACCGGCAGGCCAGACTCACCCCGCAGGTCGATGTCTTCGCCCTCGGCGCACTGTTGTTCCAGATGGTCATCGGCCAGTTGCCCTACGACGGCGTGGAGTACCCGTTCGATGGAGCCGAGCGGGCCTTCCCGGCAGGTGCCCGCGCGACGATGCCTGACGACCTGCGCAGCCTGGGGCTGGCGATGGTCTCCCTCGACCCGCGCCAACGCCCCAGGGGGGCGGCCGAGGTGCTCCGCTACCTGCGACCGATGCTGCCCGCGCTCGGGTCGGCCGCGTCCCCGAAGGCGACCAGGCCCGATCCGACGGCCCACTACCGTCGCGGCCTCTGAAAGCCCCCTGCCGCCGTCCGGCCCTCACAGCTGGGACCGCAAACGGTCGATGGCCGCGTCGGGATCGCCCTCGTCGAGCCCGGTCAGCAGGGCCCGGGCGCGGGCGATCCCCTGAGCCGCCATCAAGGGCCGGTCCGCGAGGAGAAGCGTGTCGGCGAGACAGATGAGAGTTCTGGCCTCTCGACTGGAGTAGGCCAGCGACCGGTACAACCGCACCGCCCGGACGAAGTAGGTGACGGCGCTCCTGAGGTCGCCGAGTGCCGCCTTGATCCGGCCCAGACTGAACAGGGTGAACGCCTGACTGTTGACGTCGTCCGTCCCGATCAGCAGGTTCAGCGACCGCTGGCAATACTCCAGGCCGACCCCGTACCGGCGCAGGTCGTAGTGGGCGACGCCAATGCCACTCAGGGCGGTTCCCTGGCCGAGGACGTCCTCGAGCTCCCGGAACGCGGCCAGCGCCGTGGTGAGGTGTTCGAGGGCCTCGCTCGGTGCGCCGTTCTCGCGCAGCATGACCCCCAGCGTGTGGTGGCCGAGGGCCGTGCCGCGCAGGTCTCCGTTCTCCCCGCTCAGCAGTACCGCGCTGCGTAGCTCCCGGGTCGCACGGGCGAGGTCCCCGAGACCGCGGTGGGTGCCGCCGAGCATCCGGTGGACCATGGCGATGTCCGCCGGTGCCGCGACCCGTCGGGCCGCTTCGAGAGCGCCGGTCAGGTGGCGCAGGGCGTCCAGGTAGCGGCCGGAGCGCCATTGGAAGGGGACCAGCACCATCGGCAGCAGCCAGCTGTAACGGTCCAGTTCGCCGGCCTCGGCCGTACCGATCACGGCAGTCAGGGTGGAGTACTCGGCCTCGAACCAGACCATCGCCTCGGCGGCATCCGCCGGGACATCGATGCGGATCCCCTGCGGTCTGCCGATCGGCAGACCGCGGGCCGAGTCCAGGCGGCGGTCGCAGGCCGCAGCGTTCTGCAGCAGGAACTCCAGTACCCGTTCCGCCACCTCGGCCCGCTCGGAGTCGCTCTGCCGCGCCGCCAGTTCGCCGGCGTAGGCCCGGAGCAGATCATGGAGGGCGTAGCGGGACGCGGACGTTTCGGTCACCAGGTTGTTGCGCTGGAGCTCTTCGAATGCATCGCTGAGGCCCACCGGGTCGTCCGGGCTGAGGGCACGCAGTGCGGACCAACTGATCGTGGGGCCAGGGTGCACCGCCAGCTGCCAGAACAGCTGCTTGGCCTCGGGCGGCAACAGATTGTGCGACACCTCGAACGACAGCTGGACACTCGTCTCCTCCGAGCCCAGGTCGAGCAGGCGCAGCCTGGTACTCGCCTCCCGGAGGCTGCGACTGATCTCCCCGATTGCTCCGGCCGGGCGTCGGCGGATTTGCGCAGCGATGATCGTCAGCGCCAGGGGTATGCCCGCGCAGTGCTCGACGAAGTCGTCGAGGAACGGGGCGGCCAGGTTCATGCGCTGCGTGCCGAGCTTCGTCCGCAGCAGTTCGACGGCGGCGCGCCGGTTCAGCGGAGCGAGGTCGACGATGTCGGCGCCCTCGTTGATCCACAGGCTGTGCAGCTGCCGGCGGCTGGTGACGATCGCGGCGCTGCTGCCCGGTCCCGGGAGCAGTTGTCGTACGTGCTGTTCGTCGCGGGCGTTGTCCAGGATGAGGAGGACCGCTCGGTCGGCGAGCGCCGTGCGGTAGGCGGCGAGCATGCCGTCCCGCGTGGGGGTGTCGGGCCGCACGCCGAGGTTGTTCAGCAGTCTCGCGAGTCGGTGGTCGTACCGCTCCGGCTCCCGCGACGAGAAGCCACCGAGGTCGAGGTAGAGGGTGCCGTCCGGAAAGCACTGCTCGACCTCATGCGCCGTCCTGACGGCCAGCAGCGTCTTGCCGACGCCGGGCATACCGCAGACCACCGCGATTCTGGATCGGCCCTCCGTCCGGCCGAGCAGGGTCTTGCTGACCTGGTCGACCTGGGCATCGCGGCCGATCAGGTCAGCCGGCCGGGGCGGAAGCTGGCGGGGCGTCGGACGAGGGGCCATGCCGTGGGTGCCGGTGGGCGTGGGCGTTGCTTCGGGGGCGATCAGGAGGTGCCCGGTGGACCGGCCGAACCGCTGCTCCCAGTCCGTCAGCAGTGGCTCGACCTCGTCCGGCCGCCCCAGGACCGTCAGAGTCCGGACCTTGAGTTCAAGCAGGGTCTCGCTGTCCGGCCAGCGCTCCAGCGCGTCGTCGACGCGCTGGAGCGCGGCACGGTGCTGCCCGCACTCCAGCTCGGCCTGGATGCAGTCGCAGGTCGTTTCCTGGAGCTGGGACAGGAGGGCCTCCCGTCTCCTGACGAACCCGGGGCCGGTCAGACCCTCCAGGGGCTCTCCCCGCCACTCCGCGAGTGCCGACCTGAGTTCAGCGAGCCTGACCGGCGGGTTCGGCGCGCCGGCGGCCCTGTTCCGGTGTTCCTGGGACCGCATGTAGTCGACCTGATGGGCGGCGAGCTGAATGCGGCAGAACCCGTCCCCGTTCTCGACGAAGATATCCGGAACGGCCTGTCGCAGTTTGTGAGAATACTGGCGAATTCGACCAGGTTTCGAATTCTCGCCCGGCCAGACGCAGCTCATGATCTCCACGTGCGAGGCACGCAGGCCCGGTGCCAGCAACAGGGCGGTGAGGAACTGCAGAGTCTTGTGCTGCATCCTTACCCGGACTTCCCCCTCGAGGACCTCCACCCTCCCCAAGATGCGAAACTCCACGTCTGTCGCCTCCTTTCGCAACCCGTCGCGGTCGGCCGATTCACCGACACGGGAAAGCATGCCACGGTCCGGCGATCGGCGGTTAACGTTCGGTTAACGCCCATGGGTTGGCAACCTCTATCGCTTCTGTCAGGCTGATTCCACACCTCACCCCGGCTGGTTCTCGCGCCGGATGCCGCAGTGGCCGCTGTCGAATATTCGGACACGCGAGCGACGGGCCTCGAATCGAAATGTCCGGGGGCGCAGTGTCGCGCTGGAGGGATGCACCACGTGAACAAGGAGAGCGCCATGATTCGGACGCAGCGGAAGCGTATCGGGCACACCGGCAGTACTCGGCCGGCGGACCGTCGGCCGCCCAAGGCGACGGTGCCGCCCCGGCGTCCCCGTCGGCCCCGCCCGGCACCTGTCCCGAAGCCGTCCGGGGAGGTGCGGATGGATCTCCCCTGGAAGCCGGTCTGCCCGACGGCTCACCGGGCCTTCGAGACCGAGCTGTTCGCCGATCTCGAATAGTCGGGGTCGTCCCGCCCGTGCCGGGTCGCCCGGCCCGCCACTGCTGCTGGCTGGGCTACAACCGCACCCGGTGCTCGGCGAGCTGGGCGAGCACCGCGTGGTTGGCCTCCCAGCCGTCGGGGAACTTCACCGTCACGCCCAGCTGGACCGGTTCGGTGGACGGGTGCTCGTCCAGCAGGCCGGCGATGCCCGCGCGGGCGACCACGATGCAGGCGTGCCGGTGGCGGGAGGCCAGGACGCAGAGCCGGCCGGTCTCCAGGTGGAAGGCGGTCGCGTCCGGGCGGCCGGAGAGCGGGTGCAGGACGACGGTGACGTCGTACTCGCGGCCCTGCAGCCGGTTGGCGGTGTCGACGGTGACGGCGGGGCCCGCGGTGGAGTCCACCGGGACGCCCAGGGCGGTGAGGGCGGCGCGGACGGCGGCGGCCTGGTCGCGGTGGGCGGTGCCGACGGCGATCCGGCCGGGGGTCAGCGGGGTGCTGCCCTGCTCGGAGTGGGCGTTCAGGCCGCGGTCGAGCAGCCGGCGCACGGTCGCGGCGACGGCGGCCACCGCCTGCGGGTCGGTCCGCACGGTGAGCCGGGCGGGCAGCTCCAGCAGGGCCCAGCCGTGCTCGGCGGCCTCGTCGATCGCGGCGTCCACGGCGGAGCCGTCCGGAGGGCTGGAGGGGATCAGCAGGCGATCGCCCGGCCCGGTGCCCGAGCGGAACGGCGTATAGGGGTAGAAGGCGGTGGAGATCAGCGGTGCGGCCGAGGCCGGCAGCCGCCAGGAGACCGGCAGCCGGTGCGGCACGATCGCCGGGTTGTGTGCCAGCAGGGTCACCACCGCGCTGCTCGACGGGTCATAGGAGAGCCCGGCCCACTGCTCGGTGCCGACCACCGTGAACGGGTCCAGCTGGCCCGGGTCGCCGACGAAGAGCGCGCGCTCGAAGAGCCGTGCGACGGCGAGCAGCGCGTCCGACCGCATCTGGTACGCCTCGTCCACGATCGCGTGCCGCCACGGGTCGACGTCCTTGACCCACTGCCACTTGGCGGCGGTGGAGACCACCACGTCCAGTTCCAGCAGGTCGGCGGGCTTGCTGGAGGCGGTGACGTTCGGGTGGCGCAGCGCCTCGGGGGCGGGCCGGGCCTCGCTGCCGTGCAGTCGGCCGACGGTCAGGTCCGGGGCCTTGAGCGCCAGCCGGTCCACCAGGTCGTCGACCTGGCTGTTGGTCTGGGCGACGATCATCAGCCGCTCGCCGGCGCCGACCAGCTCCTGGGCCGCCCTGACCACCAGGGTCGACTTGCCCGCGCCGGGCGGGGAGTCCACCACCACCCCGCGCGGGGCGCGGGCGGCGGGGCGGACGGTCGCGTCCAGGATCGCGGCCACGGCGGCGTCGGCCGCCGCACCCGGATCGGTGCCGCGGCTGACACCCGGCGAAGGCTGGAGAGGGCTCACAGTGCTGGTCATTCCCACTCTTCGGCAGCGGTAGGCGAATCCTGGGCGGCGGACGGGGGACCACCGTGCGTCCAGGGGGTGTCGTCCGGCTCCGGCAGCGGGGCGGACTGGCGGGCGGTCAGCTCGAAGAGCGTGAAGGTCACCCGCTCACCCACGGCCGGCAGCGAGCCCGGCTCGGGCTCCTTCTTGCGGCCCATCCCGGAGGCGACCCGGACGGTGATCAGGCCCTGCCCGGGATCGACCGCCGTGATCACCGCCTTCTGGACGCTCGGCCCCCAGGCCCGGTGCACCTCGCGACCGAGGTCGGCGTGCGGGTGGTCGGTGGTGCGCACGGTCAGCAGCGGGCGGGGCTTGGGGGTGCGCCCCGAGGTGTCCCAGTCGGGGACCAGCTCGGTCACCTCACCGCTGAACGCCTCGCCGGCCAGGCGTCGTTCGGCCATCGCCAGCGGGTCGTCCAGCGCCTCCTGGACGTCCGTGCGGACCTGTTCGCGCTCGCGCTGGGCGAGTTTGCGGGCGGCGGTGACGGCGTCGTCCCGGCGGGGTTGCGGCGGCTCGCCGGCGGCGACCCGTTCGCGGTGGCCGGTGAAGGACCAGCGGTCGCTCTCCCAGCGCTCGGGCAGATGGGCGCCCGGTGGCAGGGTGCGCAGCAGGTCCAGGCCGTGCCAGACGTCGTGCCAGGTGGGCAGCATGACGGCGTGGAGCAGCGTGCGCAGCTGCTCCACGGCCCGCTCGGCGGACGCCTGCGCGCTCTGTGCGCGCGGACTCTCCGGGCCGTCCTCGTCCTGCGCGTGGCGCAGTGCGGCGAGGGCGGCGTCGTAGCGGCCGATCGCCGGGCCGAGCAGCTTCTCGTCGAAGCGCGGGTCGGTGGTCGGGCCGGCGGGCGGGTGCAGCAGCTGGCCGCGCTCGTCCCGGCCGCTCTCCACCAGCCGGGCGGCCTCGGCGCCGGGCAGCTCGGACGTCGCCCGGTGCCAGGCGAGTTGGGCGCCCAGGTGCTGGTCCTCCAGCTGGCTCTGGCCGGTCGCCCAGTGCCGGGCCAGCAGGCCGGTCATCGGCAGCAGCAGGCTGGAGCCCGGCACCTTGGCCCGGTCGGTGAGATGGGTCAGCCAGCGCCCGAGCAACGGAACCTGGGCCGGCGCGGGGTAGCGGCCCGGATCGGGGTCCTCGGCGGTGCGGCGGAACCGGGTGGCCCGGCCGAGCAGTCCGAGATGCTGCACCGCGCCGTGATTGGGGACGATCACCTGCGGTGCGTCGGCGCTGAGTTCGCGGAAGGTCACGATCTTCTCGCCGGTCTGCGGGTCCTTCTCGGAGCCCTCGATCCGCTCGACCTCGGCGGCGCACGACTCCAGATAGGGGAGCAGGTCGGCCGCGAAGGCGGCCAGGAAGGCGTACCGCTGGCCGCGGTTGAGCGGCTGCGGGACGATGTGCAGCCGCGGCGCGCTGCGGTCGGTGCCGAGCAGGACGGCCAGCGGCGCGCCGTCCTCGGCGGCTGCCGCGAGCGGAACCAGTACGAGCGGCCGGTCGGACAGGTGCCGGTGGCGGACGGTGGCCAGCGGCTCGGCGTGGCCGCTGCGTACGGCCTCCAGCCGGGCCAGTGTGGAGAGCAGGCTCATCCGGCCACCGCGCCCGCCATGGCCTGCGCGCCGAGCGCCTCGGCGCGCAGGGCGGCCGCATAGCCCAGCCGGGCCGCCGCCTCGTCGCCCTCCGGGGCGTCGCCGTGCGCGGCGGCCAGCGCCTCACCGACACTGCGGATGCTGCCCAGTTCGCCGCGCACGCCGCGCCCCAGCTGCTCGACCGCGCCCTCGCAGCGCGCCTGCGAGCGGCAGTGGAACCCCAACTCGCAGCTGGACAGGCACTCCGGGCTGTACGCCGCCGGCACCGACTCCACCGCGGCCGTCAACTCTGCCACCGGGCGCGTCGGTTGTCCGGCGACGTCCGGGACGAGGTCGAAGCTTGTGCCGGGCGGCAGCGCGTCCAGCAGTTCGTCGATCCGCGTCATCCGGGCCAACTGGCGCCGGGTGGTGGCAAGTTCGCGCCGGATGTCGATCAGCTCGGCGGTCGGACGGTTGCTGAAGTCCTCCGGGCAGACCAGCAGGACGGACAACTCGGGGCTGCCGGGCAGCTCCTGGGTGTCGTACGGCCCGCTGTCGGCCCGCTGCCCGGCGGCCTCCTGGAGCGCGAGCACGTACACCGCCGCCTGCCGGGCGGCCGCGCCGACCTTGGCCGGGTCGGCCGCCCCGTCGAGCACCGGGAAGGACTTGATCTCGACCACCGTGCAGCGCCCGCCCCGCACCACCACGGCGTCCGGCTCCAGGTAGGCGGGGGAGCCGGCCACGGTCAGCCGGAGCATCGGGTGGTCCAGCAGCGTCCAGGCGGCGGGCTCGGCGACCGCCTCGGCCAGCGCCTGTGCGGTGCGCGCGGCGCGAGCGGCCGGGCCGGAGCGCGGCAGCAGGTCCGGTACCCGCAGCGGGGAGTCGTCCCCGGCCGGCAGGCCGAGCCGGCTGCGCAGCGGATCCAGCAGCGCCGCGCAGCCGTCGGCTTTCAGCCGGGCCTCGAAGATGTTGCCGCGGGCGATCGCGAACGGCGAGCGCCCGAACGGCGCCGGCTGCCCGAGGCGGTCGGCCAGGGCGGTCTTGTCCACTCCGGCGGCGTCCAGCAGTGCACGGCGGCGGCAGCCGGGGTTGGCCGCGAGGGCGGCGAGGGCACGGGCGTCGAGGCCCGCTGCTCGGCCCCGCCGCGCAGTGACGCCAGCCGCTGGGCCGGGTTCCCGGGGTGCACGATCTGCTCGGTTCGAGTGACGTTCATGGTGTTCGCCAGTGTTGCATCCGGGTCGGACAGTCGGGGGCGAACCGTGCCAGTGCGGCCGCCGGGGACGGGTGGGGGATCATGGGAGGGAGCTTTCGACCACGCCCAGGTACTCAGGAGCCACCCGATGCCCGCACGCCTGATCCTCGTCCGCCACGGTGAGACCGCCTGGTCCGCGAGCGGCCAGCACACCGGCCGCACCGACATCCCGCTCACCGACGAGGGCCGCGCGATGGCCCGGGCGCTCGGCGCCCGGCTGCACCGCGCGCCGTGGCGCGGCCTGCCCGACGCCCTGGTGCTGACCAGCCCGCTCTCCCGCGCGCGGGAGACCTGCGAGCTGGCCGGCTTCGGCGCCCGCGCGGTGGACCGTCCCGAACTCATGGAGTGGGACTACGGCCTGTACGAGGGCCGTACCGGCGTGGAGATCCGCAAGACCGAGCAGCCGAACTGGCTGATCTGGCGCGACGGCGTGCCCGGTGGCGAGAAGCTCTCCGAGGTGGCCGCCCGGGTGGACCGGCTGCTCGCCGAGCTCAACGAGGAGCACGGCACCCCGCACCCCGAGACCACCACCATGCACTGTGCCGACCGCGATGTGATGATCTTCGCGCACGGCCACCTGCTGCGGGTGCTGGCCGCGCGCTGGCTGGGCCTGGCGCCCGAGTACGGTCAGCGCCTCAAGCTGGGGACGGCCGCGCTCTCGGTGCTCTCCTGGGAGTACGGGCTGCCCGCGCTGGAGGTCTGGAACGACCTCAGCCACCTGGACACCCTCGCCGACGCCTGACGCGCCGGGCTCTCAGGCGGCCAGCGCGCTGTCGTAGCCGGCCAGGAAGACCCGCACCTCGCAGACCGAGCCGTGACTGCGCAGCCGGGCGGCGGTGTCCGCGAGCATGCCCCGGATCCGGGCCGACCGGACGCCGCTGAGCAGGCCGACCGCGGCGCAGCCGTGCTCGGCCGCGCCCGCCAGGTCGCCGCGGCCGAGCCGGTCGTGCGCCAACTCGGCGGTGTAGAGCGCCCGGTTGCGGACGAACTGCGGCTCCTGGAGCGCTATGGCCAGCCCGGCCTGCTCGCTGGCCCGGTCCCACTCGCCGAGCGAGGACCAGCACTGCGCCTCCAGGCCGGCGATCTCCGCCTCGCCGTAGAAGGACATCCACTCCGGGTCGCCGTCGCCGTCGCCGCGCTCGAAGAGGGTGTGCGCGCGGACCAGCGCCCGCTCGAAGGCGGCCCGGTCCTGCAACACCGCCCAGGCGCCGGCCTCGCGCATCGCGAGCAGCGAGAGCAGCCGGGCGGAGTCGAGGTGGCGGGCCGCGCTCTGGCCGGCCTGGGCTGCCCGCAGCGCCTCCCGCGGCCGGCCGGCGTCCCGGGCCAGGAAGGCGCTGTTGCAGAAGACATGGGCCTCCAGCGCCGGGTCGTCGGCCATCCGCGCGGTGGCCAGCGCCTCGGCGTAGAAGGAGCGGGCGTCGGCCAGCCGGTTCGAGTCGTGCGCCAGCCAGCCGACCGAGATGGCCAGTTCGCCGGCCGTGGACTGCAGCAGACGCTCGGTGCTGAGCGAGTACTCGCCCTCGTTGAGCAGCACGTAGGCGCTGCGCAGGGACTGTCCGGCCTCGTCGAACAGGGTGTCGGCGCCGTGCAGGTCGTCGGCCAGCCGGATGTCCCGGACGGCCTGTTCGACGATGCGGACGTCGGCCGAGCCGACTTTTCGGGGGGCCGGGCGGTGCTGGCGCGGGAAGGCGGGGCGGGGGGTCGCGGCCCGGGCCGGTGCGTCCAGACCGAGCACGCTGGCCAGGGCGGTGGGACCGCCGTTCAGGAACGTACGGCGACGCACGTCGTCGTTCTCCTCGTCGGGATGGTGCGGTTCGGGCGGTGCCGGTCGACGGTGCGGCGGGCACCGCCGGACGGCTGTCCGGGGCGCGAAGCCGAGGTCCTCCAGCGACCGGTCCGGCCACATGTGGCGGAATACCCGCTCGTACGCGTAGTTGGGGCAGCGGATCTCGCCGGCCTCCACGCGTCCGATGTACCGGGCGTCGCAGGACACGTGTTCGCCGATGTCCCGGGCTGCCCGGCGGATCGCCACGGCGAACTCCGCGGGGGAGAGATTGCCGCGCAGCTCGCGCATCGCGGCGTTGGGGGTGGGCGCGGCGGGGGCGGTGGCTGCCATGGTGCGCTCCGAGGTGGTGCGGGGCGGTGCCGGTTGGTGCGGGGGTGGTGCGGGTTTCTTCGGGGGACGACAGTACCGGCTGTCATGAGGTGCTCACAGTGCGTTTGGCGGAAAATAGCGGATATATGCCGCCAAATCGGGCACCTGCCTGGCTTTCTGCCATGAAATGCCATGGCTTGCTGTAAAGCGCCCCGTGGCCATCCGGCCCTCCGGACCGTTGTGTTGACAACGGAGTAGCCGGCCCCGCCCGACACCTCCGACCAATTTCATAGCACCAGTTCATTTGTCTCACTGACGCACCCTCAGACTGCCTGGCCGAGTCGAGGAGTGGGCAGCGGGAGAGGGAACACGAGGGAAACAGGAGGCTCGCACCATGGCCACCGCAATGCCGCCATTCCGCAGTCCGCTCGCTGGGGGTGCGTCGGGGGGTGCCCTCGGGAGTGTGCCGGAGGGGGCGGTCCCTCGCCGCCCGTCCGCCACCCCGGGCGCCCAACAGGCCTGCGACACCGTCACGGTCGCGCTCCGGCACGGTCTGGAGACGGTCGACATCCTCCGGCTGCGCCGAGCCTGCGGCTCCGCCCTGCAGGGCACCGCCGGGGCGACCGTGAGCTTCCTGGTCCCGGCCGGGACGGCCGAGGGCTGGCGGTTGCCCGGCACCTCCTGTACGCCCGGCGCCGCCGTGCTGCCTCCCACCGATCCGCGCTGGCTGGTCCCGCCGGCCGGTGCCAACGGCGCCCCCGCCGCCACCGACCCGTGGATCCTGCGCTCCGTCCTCTGCGAGGCCGCCTGCACCCTCACCGCAGGTGGCCTCGGCCCGTTCTGAGCCGCTCCCCGCCCGTCCCGCAGGCCCACCGCACCCCCTCCACCTGCGCGTTCTCACCTCCCTCGGGGGATACTTCGCCCCATGGGACGAGACCGACGCGCCTCCCGCGGGCCGCGCAGCAACACCCCCGACCACGACACCGACGCCACCTCGGGCAGCAGTGCCGGGAGCGGCGCCGACGCCGGCGGCGTCCGGGCGCAGCGCACCGACACCGGCCTCGCCGAGCTCGTCCCCGACCGTGACCGTCCGCAGGCCTGGTCCCTGCTGCTCGACGGCGCCCCGCAGTCCCACGTGGACCTGGCCGACCCCACCCGCCTGAGCTTCGAGTACCAGCGCCGCCTCGGCCACGTCGCCGATCTGGCCGGCCCGCCGGGCAAGCCGATCCGCGCCCTGCACCTGGGCGGCGGCGCCCTCACCCTCGCCCGCTACGTCGCCGCCACCCGCCCGCGCTCCCGCCAGCAGGTGGCCGAGCTGGACGCCGCGCTGACGGAGTGGGTCCGCACCCAACTCCCGTTGCAGCAGGGCTGGCAGATCAAGGTCCGCGGCGCCGACGCCCGTGCCGTCCTCGAACGTGCCCCCGAGGCTGCCGCCGAACTGGTCATCGCCGACGTCTTCTCCGGGGCCCGCGTCCCCGCGCACTGCGCCACGCTGGAGTTCGCCACCCTGGCGGCCCGGGCCCTCGCCCCCGGCGGGCTCTACGCCGTCAACATCGCGGACGGCGGCGGGCTGCCCTTCGCCCGCTCCCAGGCGGCCACCCTGCTGGCGGTCTTCCCGGAGGTCGCGCTGATCGCGGACCCGGCCGTGCTGCGCGGCAAGCGCTTCGGCAACCTGATCCTGGTGGCCGCTCAGACCGCACTGCCGATCGCCGAGTTGACCCGCCGGACCGCCTCCGACTCGGCCCTCGGCCGGGTCGAGCACGGCAAGGCCCTCGCCGACTTCACCGGCGGCGCCGCCGTGGCGACGGACGCCGCCGCCGCCCCCTCGCCGACCCCGCCCCCGGGCGTCTTCCGCGCCTGAGGCCTTGGCGGCGGGCGCTCAGTGCCCGCCGGGGAGGCCGCGGTGCTTGTACATCGCGGCGCCCGTCAGCAGCAGGCCCGCGGCGATCGGGATGAGGACGGCGCCCTGCGAGTCGGCGGCGCTCAGTGGGTCGGCAGCCGCGGTGTAGCGGGCGGCGACGGTCCAGCCGCTGCCGGACCCGGTGGCCGCGCCCCGGTCGGCGCCGTCGGCGGGCCCGGTTCCGGCGAGGCCGCCGAACCCGTCGGCGTCGGCGCCGCCGGGAGCTCCGACGATGCCGCGTCCGCTGTCGCGGGAGGCCGCGAGCCCGGCGGTCCGCGCCGCGAGGACGGCCTCCGACGCCGCGTCGGCCGGGTGGGCCGGTCGCGCCACGGCTCCGTCCGCCCGCCCGGTCGGATCGGTGCCCCACCCGCCGTCACCGGCTCCGCCCCCGGAGTCCTCCGCCGACAGCCCGACCCCCGGCACACCGCCCGCCCGCGCCGCCGGGATGGCGCCGAACCGCTCCGCCGCGCCGCCCGAAGCGCTCGCCGACGCGTCACGCCCGCCACCGGCGCTCCCGGCCGACGGACGGGACGAACCCGGCCCGCTCGCCCCACGCCCCGACGGCTGCGCGGGCACGGTGGGCAGCAGGACGGCCGCGATGGCGAAGGCGTCCGGGACGGCCGTCGCCTGCCCCGGCAGCGGGAGGCCGCCGGCCCGGATCTGGCTGCGCAGCAACTGGTCCACGGTGCCGGTCGAGCCGGATGAGCCGGACGCGTCGGGTGCCGTGGCAGGCCCGGGCAGCAGGGACGGCTCACCCGGTCGGTCGGCAGCCGCTCGGCCGACCGCCGTGCCGCCGTCCGTCGACCGGACGACGTCGACCGGCGGCCCGCTCGCGGCGCAGGCGCTGCTCACGCCGAATCCCAGCCCCCAGACGTGAGCCAGAACCGCCCCGCCGGCGGCCAGGGTTCGGGGCCGGGGACGGGGCAGCCGACCGGCCACCGGAGAAGCCGGGGTGGGACCCGGGGCGGCGACGTGCGGATCCGACGGGTGATTGGCTTGCACGTGAGGGCAGAACGAGCCGGGACCCCGGAAGGTCACGCCGGGGTCCCGGGCCCCGGGCGGCGCGGCCGGGCCCCGGACGGGCGGATTTCGGCCGGATCGACCGTCCAGGAGCCCGACCGGGGCGCAGGCCGCGGGAGTTGGGCCTTCAGGAGTTGGGCCTCAGGAGTTGGGGCGCAGCGTCCAGAGCACGGTCATGATCCCGGTCACCGCGCCGTCCTCGCGGGTGATCTCCACGGTGACCGGGAACTCCGGCCGCTCGCCCGCGTCCAGCTCGGCGACGATGTCGGCCACCGGACGGCCGAGGACCGCGGTCGCGGTGACGACGCCCTTGGCCAGCTTCTTGTAGGCGATCTCCGCGCTGACCGCGAGCGGCACGGCGCGCGAGAGCTGGTCGCCGAAGGCCGCCAGCACGATGCAGCCGCTGGCCGACTCGGCGAGGGTGAACATCGCACCGGCGTGCGGTCCGCCCACGTGGTTGTGGAACTCCGGCTGGTCGGGGAGCTGCAGCACAGCTCGCTCGGGGCTCGTCTCCAGGTAGGCGAGCTTGAGGGTGCGGGCCATCGGGACGGTGGAGTCCAGCAGCTGGCCGATCGTGGGTGTGGTCATGAAGAACATGTTACTTACGAGTAGCTTCGCTGGGCAGGGGGGTGCCGCGGAAGTTTGCCCGGAAGGACGGCCAAGGGGGAGGGGCCGGCGGGAAGGAGCCGGAAACGACTTGAGGGTCTGATCTCCATGGAGATCAGACCCTCAAGTGATGGGGTGAGTAACGGGACTCGAACCCGCGGCCACCTGGACCACAACCAGGTGCTCTACCAACTGAGCTATACCCACCATCTGTCCGGGGCGTTCCCGCTCCGACAGAAAGAACTCTACAGGATCCGGGAGAGTGATCGTGCCAGGGTTTCGGTCGTCCCCGGAGTGGCCGTGGTCACGTCCGGGCCGACCACGGCCGAGCGGCTCAGGCCGACGGGATCTGGTGCTTGGCGGCGACGGCCCGCGCGGTCTCGGTGTCCGGCCCGGGGGCCGGGACGAACACCGCCTCGCGGTAGTAGCGCAGTTCGGCGATGCTCTCCCGGATGTCCGCCAACGCCCGGTGGCTGCCGCCCTTCTGCGGGCTGTTGTAGTACGCCCTCGGGTACCAGCGGCGGGCCAGCTCCTTGATCGAGGAGACGTCCACGATCCGGTAGTGCAGGTGCCCCTCCAGAGCGGGCATGTCCCGGGAGAGGAAGCCGCGGTCGGTGGCGACGGAGTTGCCGCAGAGCGGGGTCTTGCCGGGTTCCGGGGCGTGCTCCCGGATGTAATCGAGCACCAGCTTCTCGGCCTCGGCCAGCGTGACCCCGTCGGCGAGCTCGGTGAGCAGGCCGGAGGAGGTGTGCATGGTGCGCACCACCTCCGGCATGGTCTCCAGGGCCTCGTCCGGCGGGCGGATCACGATGTCCACACCCTCGCCGAGGATGTTGAGCTCGGAGTCGGTGACCAGGGCGGCGACCTCGATCAGGGCATCCCGATCGAGGTCCAGGCCGGTCATTTCACAGTCGATCCACACCAGACGGTCGTTCACACAGGTCAGCCTACGGCGCGATCCCGCGATGCGGGCAGCGGGAGGCCGTCGGTCGTCCCGTCCGGCGCGGCCGAACGGTCGTCCTCCGGTACCGGGCGGCCTGACGGCAAGTCGCCTGACGGCTGCTCGCCCTGCCCGGGCCCACCCTGCGCCTGAGCACCCTGCGCCTGGGCACCCTGACCGGGCCCGCCCGACGGCGGCCCGCCCGCCCGGTCGCCGGCCGCCCGCTGCTCGGCACCGGGCGGCTGGGCGCCGCGGCCGGCCGGTGCCCGGCCCGCGATCCGGGCCGCGCCCGGTCCGGTCTCGGACTGCCGGGGATCGGACTGCCGCGCCGACCCGCCACCCGGCTGCGCTCCGGCCGGCCGGATCAGCGGCTGCCGGGGCGCTCCACCCGTCATCGGGCCGAGCCGCCCGTCGGGCGAACCGGCCCGGCCGAGGCCGCTCGCCGCGTCGGGGGAGGGACGGTCGGGACGGTGCCCCGCGCCCTGGCCGCGTGCGCTCGGCTGGGAGTGGCCGTCCTCCGCGACCGCGTGCTCCACCGGCCGTGCCGGACCGCGCCGGGTGGCCGGACCGGGCTGCGGCGGGACGTGCGGACGTATCCGGTTCTTGGCCGGACTGGGCAGCGCCGGCTGCGCCGAGGCGGCCCGGCCCTGCGACGGGTGCCCGGGTTGGCCGAACGGCCCGCCCGCGCCCTGCCCCTGGCCGGCCCCCTGGCCGTGCGGCGGCTGCCCCTGGACGTGACCCGAGCCGGGACCGCCCTGGCCGGACGCCCCCGCACCGGACCCCGGTCCGGCCGCGCCGCCGCCCGCACCGGTCGCCGCGGACTGTCCCGCGAACGGCGTCGCGCCCGAGCCCGTGGGCGTGCCGAGCGGACGGTCCGCCGACCCGCCCTGGGCCGGCACCCCGACGCTCGGGGGCGGACCGGGGCGGCGCGCCCGGTAGGTCGTCCGATAGGCCGCCGGAGAGACGCCCAGCTGCCGCCGGAAGTGCCCGCGCAGCGCCACCGGCGAGCGGAAGCCGCAGCGCCGCGCCACGTCGTCGACGGACAGCTCCGAGGTCTCCAGCAGCCGCTGCGCCTGGAGCACCCGCTGGGTGATCAGCCACTGCAGCGGGGCGCTGCCGGTGAGCGTGCGGAAGCGCCGGTCGAAGGTCCGCCGGCTCATGTACGCGCGTGCGGCCAGGACCTCCACGTCGAACTGCTGGTTCAGGTTCTCCAGTGCCCAGGTCACGACCTCCGCCAGCGGGTCGTTCCCGATCTCCTCTGGTAAAGACTGATCGATGTACTGGGCCTGTCCGCCCCCGCTGCGGCGGTTGGGCACCACCAGGCGGCGGGCCAGGGCGTTGGCGGCCTCGGCGCCGTGGTCGCTGCGGACCACGTGCAGGCAGAGGTCGATGCCCGCCGCGGTGCCCGCCGAGGTCATCACGTCGCCGTCGTCGACGAAGAGCTCGCGCGGGTCGACGTGCACCCGCGGGTACCGCTTGGCGAGCGTGGGCGCGTACATCCAGTGGGTGGTGGCGGGCCGGCCGTCCAGCAGGCCGGCCGCCGCCAGCACGAACGCGCCGGTGCACAGGCCGATGATCCGGGCACCCTCGTGGTGGGCCTTGCGCAGTGCCGCGATCGCCTCGACCGGGGGCGGCTGCGAGATCGACCGCCAGGCGGGGACGACGATGGTACCGGCCCGGGCGAGCGCCTCCAGCCCGAACGGTGCGGTGAGGGTCATGCCGCCGGTGGTGGTGAGCGGGCCGTCCTCGCCGGCGCAGACCAGCAGGCGGTAGCGCGGGACGCCGGCGTCCTGGCGGTCCACGCCGAAGACCGAGAGCGGGATCGAGCTCTCGAAGATCGGCGCTCCGCTGAAGATCAGCACCGCGACGGTCTCCCGGCGGCGGCGTCCGGAGAGCTTGCGCGGAGCGTTGCCGATCAGCGTGGCGGTGCCCGCGCTGCCGGGGGCCGCGCCGCTGACGGTGTGTCCGGTGCCACCGGGGGTGCCGGCGCTCGCGCCGTTCCCGCCGCCGTTCCCGCCGTTCCCGCCGGAGCCGGCGGGGCTCGCGGCCCCGGCGTTCCCGGCGGCGTGCCCAGTCGTGCCGATGTGGTGCCCCTGCTGCCCCTGCTGGCCCGTGGCCGGGAACTCCTGATGGAGCGTCCGTCCGGTGCCGCCGGACGCGGGTCCGCCGCCCGGCCCCGGTCCGAACCCGGTGGCGGCCGCGAACTGGGGCCGGACGGGAAGCGCCTGCGGAGCGAGCGGGGCAGTACTTCTCGGGACATGCCCCGTGCGACCGGCCGGGGAGTGGCCGCCGTCAGGACCTGTCTCGCTCCTGCTCACCCTGTTCAAGGCGCCCAAGCCCCCTCGGTGGTGTGGTGTGGTGATGCGGCACTGCTCACAAGATCGAATCTACTGGGTGGACCGTTGCCGTTGTGACAAGTTCACCATCCGACGCTATGTCGACATGGCAATTTGGCGTGATGCATTCGATCACGAAGCGTGGCACCCGTCGACCCCCCTGGGAAGGGGGCAACCGGATCGGTGGCTGGTTGCCGTCCCGCGGTTCCCCGGGTGCCGGGGACGGTTTCCCCCGTCCGACGTTCTGGACTGCGGGAATGCCCAATCGCTGCTGATCGAGCTGAATGTGACTGAAAATCGGCGTTGCGGAGAAGGGGCGCGCAGTGCTCGCGCACGCCCGGCCGTGCCGACTTTAGCGCCCTCGGCGGGTCGCGTGTGGGCGATGACGATGCTTCAGGGGGCCGATGGTGAAGCGGCGATGGGCCGATGGGCGGGTGACCTGCGGTCGGCCCCGCGGTGCCTGACGGGACGTCCGTCCGGGGGCGGTGCGTCGACGGCCGAGGGGATCGCGGCCGGCTCGAACAGGCCAACGACGCCGGCGCCGACGGCGTACCCGTCCGCGCGACGCTCCGCCTCGGCCCGGTCGGCCGCCGGCCGCTGCCGCGGAGTCCGTACCGGCCGCGCAGGACCCCTGCGCGGACCATCACCACGGCGCACGCGGGCGGGCGGCCGGAGGAACGGGTGGATCCGGTCAGCCCACCGGGACGGGTGTGACCGGTGGGGCGGAAGTCGCTGCTGTGATCACCGGGTCCGGCTTGACGACAGCTGCTTTTTCAGCCGAGCGTTCCGCGACGGACCGGCCGGCGACGGGCCGCGCCGCCCGAGCCGTCCGCGCGGCCCGTCCGCCGGGTACCCCGGTTACGGCCGGTACCGCGGCCCCTGCCGCCCCCGCGGGCGCGGCAGGCAGCCGGACCGCCTCGCGCTCCCGCTCGGGCACGGTGGACGCCGCCAGGACCATCGCCACCGCCTGGGGGAAGTCTCCGGCGCTCAGGGTCGGCCGGTAGCCCAGCTCGGGCCAGGGGCGCCCGTGGTGCAGCCAGACGCTCCGGAGCCCGGTCGCCTCCGCGCCCGCGATGTCGGCGGGTGCGTGGTCGCCGACCACCCAGCTCTGCGCCGTCCAGTCGGCCGTGAGGGCGATCCCGCACCGCTGGGCGGCGATCTCGAAGATCAACGGGTCCGGCTTGGCACAGCCGGCCTCCTCGGAGACCACCCAACCGTCGACCAGCGCCCCGAGTCCGGTGCGCCGGATCTTCTCCACCTGCGGCCCGGTGCCGCCGTTGCTGACGATGGCCAGGGTCCAGCCGGCGGTGCGGGCGGCACCGAGTGCCTCCAGGTGGGAACTGGGGCAACTGATGTGGGAGTTGATCCCGCGGCGGTAGTGGGCGAGGAGGAAGTCCATGGAGTGGTCCAGGCCGTATCTGCGCTGTGTGGCCCCCAGGACGGTGCTGCGCGGGACGTATCCGCCGCCGTCGATGGTCGCCAGCCAGTCGAGGTCGCCCGGCGGGAGTCCGAACTCACTCAGGAACCCCTCGGCCCAGGCCCGGAAGGCGAAGTCGCGGGGGAGCAGCGTGTTGTCGAGATCGAGCAGCAGCAACGGCATGGCGTGCATGCTGCCAGCGCCGGGACGCGGGAGGAAGCGTGTGCCGACGATCGGTGAGCAGGTAGGCCCGTCTGGCCGAAGATCGGCCCTCGGCTACGCTCCCCGATCGCCCGCATACCGTCTGTGGTGGGCCTGTTGCATCGAAAGCCTCCGTCAGGCAAGCTCCAGGGAACCCTGGGAGCCGGGGGCGCGTCCGGTGCTGAGGGGCGCGCGTTGGAAGGCTCACGCCGCGGCCATTCGCGGGATCGTTGCCGTACTCGGCCGCAATGGCTGGGCGGCTACCTCCGGTCGTCGTACGCTGAAAGGAACAGGTCACCGACGGTGCTGATCGGCCTCCACCGACTTCGTGCCAATGACATGGCCTGCCACCAGGGCAGCTCTGTCCCCGCTGTCCTCCCTGTCGGCCCATCTCACTCGAAGAGTCTCGATTCATGGCCGGTTTTGAGCCTCCCCGATCCGTCGGCCCACCCCGTTCCCCCGGGGCGGCGGATTTCTCCCGCACGGAGCCCACGGACCTCACGGACTCCCGGACTCGACAGTCGCAGCTGCCGCTCCCCTCTCCCGCACTCTCCTCACCCCGCCGTGCCCGTCTCGGCGGTGGGTCGTTGCGCCGTGGCTGGCCCAAGCCGCGCCAGCGCCGCGAGGACCAGGTGAGCGCGCCGACCGGCGGCCCGGACGGGTTGGACGGCTCCGGTACGGCCGGCGGCCCCGGGATGCGGCCTCGGCCGACGGCCCAGGCCGCCGCACGGGAGGGCCGTCCGCCCACGCTCCAGCCCGAGACGGTACGGCCCTGCGACCCGGCCTTCCAGCACGGCGTGGTGGTCGGCTTCGACGGGTCGCTCTCCAGCGAGCGCGCCTTGGCCTACGCGGTCGGGATGGCGCGCCGGTCCAACTGCGGCCTGGTCATCGTGCACGTGGCCAACCGCCTGCCGGCGACCGTCTGGGCGGGCTGCGAACCGCCCGTCTTCGTGGACCTGCCGGACCACCGCACCGAGGTGCTGGGCCTGGAACTGGCCTGCGCCGACTTCCTCGCCGGCGTCCCGTGGATCCTGGTCGAGCGCGGCGGCGACATCTGCCACGAGATCGAGGAGGTCGGCAAGGAGTACGCGGCCGACGCGATCGTGGTGGGCACCACGCACGGGCTGCTGGGCAAGCTCTTCGGCTCGGTGTCCGGTCGGCTGGCCCGGCGCGCCAACCGCCCGGTGGTCGTGATCCCCTGACGGCGTACGGCAGCTGATCGCGGGGGTGGCCACCGACCGGCGGCCACCCCCGAGTTGCGTGCTACATGCCCAACTCGCGGGCGATGAGCATCCGCTGGACCTCCGAGGTGCCCTCGCCGATCTCCAGGATCTTCGAGTCGCGCCAGAAGCGGGCCACCGGGTACTCGTTCATGAAGCCGTAGCCGCCGTGGATCTGGGTGGCCTCACGGGCGTTGTCGACGGCCGCCTCGGACGAGTAGAGCTTCGCGATGGCTGCCTCCTTCTTGAACGGTTCGGCGAGCAGCAGCCGGGAGGCCGCGTCCCGCCAGGCGAGGCGTGCCATGTGGGCACGCGTCTCCATGTCGGCGATCTTGAACTGGATGACCTGGTTGGCCCCGATCGGGCGCCCGAACGCGCGCCTGGTCGCGGCATAGCTCAGTGACTGGTCGACGCAGCCCTGGGCCAGACCCGTGGACAGCGCTGCGATGGCGATGCGGCCCTCGTCGAGGATCCGCAGGAACTGGGCGTACCCACGGCCCTGCTGGCCGAGGAGGTTGGCTTCGGGGACTCGGCAGTCGGTGAAGGACAGTTCGCGGGTGTCGGAGGCGTTCCACCCGACCTTGGAGTACTTCTTCGACACCTGGAACCCGGGGGTGCCGACAGGCACGATGATGGAGGAGATCTCCCGCTTTGACGAGGGCTCAGCTCCCTCTTCACTCGAACGAGCGAGCGGTTCGGTCAGGGCGGTGACGGTGACCAGACCGGTGACGTCCGTACCGGAGTTGGTGATGAAGCACTTCGTCCCGTTGATCACCCACTCCCGGGTGACCTCGTCGAACCGCGCGGTGGTGCGGGTGGCGCCCGCGTCCGAGCCGCCCTCGGGCTCGGTCAGGCCGAACGCCCCGAGCATCTCGCCCGACGCCAGTCGCGGCAGCCACTCGCGCTTCTGCTCCTCGGTGCCGTAGCGGTAGATCGGCATGGCGCCCAGCGAGACGCCCGCCTCCAGGGTGATGGCCACCGAGGAGTCCACCCGGGCGAGTTCCTCCAGCGCGATGCAGAGCGCGAAGTAGTCACCGCCCATCCCGCCGTACTCCTCGGGGAAGGGCAGGCCGAAGAGGCCCATCCGTCCCATCTCCTTGACGATCTCGTACGGGAACTCCTCGCGCTCGTAGTAGTCGCCGATCGTCGGGGCGACCACGTCGTTGGCGAACTCGGCGACGGTGCGGCGCAGTTCCTCGTACTCGGAATCCAGGCGGTGGTCGATCACGGTGATCCTCCAGGGGGTTCGGCCGGGGCGGTGTCAGCGGGGAGGGGGAGGGGCGGCGCGGGCCGCCGCAAGCGGGGTTCGGGTATGCCGCGGCCGGCCGTCGGCGGCTGACCGGGGTCAGGCCGACGGCCGAGGGCGGACCGTTGGGCTCGGGTCAGACCGACCGGTACATGGTGGGTGGTCTAAGACCCGGTCAGGGCCTGGACGGCGCGGGACGGGCTCGGCCGCCCCAGCTGCTCGGCCATCCAGGCGCTGGTGGCGGCGAGTCGGGGGAGGTCCACCCCGGTCTCGATGCCGAGGCCGTGCAGCATCCACACCAGGTCCTCGGTGGCGAGGTTGCCGGTGGCGCTCTTCGCGTACGGGCAGCCGCCGAGGCCGCCCGCCGAGGAGTCCACGACGGTGACCCCGCAGCGCAGCGCGGCCAGGGTGTTGGCCAGCGCCTGCCCGTAGGTGTCGTGGAAGTGGACGGCGAGCTGCCCGACCGGCACGCCGGCCCGGTCGAAGCCGTCGAGCAGCGCGGCGACCTGGCCCGGGGTGGCGACGCCGATCGTGTCGCCCAGGCTCAGTTCGGTGCAGCCCAGTTCGATCAGCCGCAGTCCGGCGGTGACCACCTGCTCGGGTGCGACCGGCCCCTCCCAGGGGTCGCCGAAGCACATCGAGAGGTAGCCGCGCACCGGTACGCCCGCCGCGGTGGAGCGTTCCACCACCGGACGGAACATCTCCAGCACCTCGGCCACCGACCGGTTGAGATTGCGCTGGGCGAAGGTCTCGGTCGCGCTGGCGAAGACCGCGATCTCCGTCGCACCGTGCGCGAGCGCACGGTCCAGGCCCCGCTCGTTGGGGACCAGGACGGGCAGCCGCAGGCCCTCGAAGCGCTCCCGCAGGCCCGCCAGCCGGGGCATCAGCTGCTCGGCGTCGGCCAGCTGCGGCACCCACTTCGGGTGGACGAAGCTGGTGGCCTCCACGGTGCTCAGCCCGGCCTCGGCCAGCCGGGTGATGAACTCGGCCTTCACCTCGACCGGGACCAGCGCGCTCTCGTTCTGCAGTCCATCGCGTGCGCCCACCTCGTGGATGCGCACCCGGGCGGGCAGCGTGGGATCGGCCACCGGGCTCGGCAGGCCGAGCTCCAGCACTCCGGGCTCCTGAGCGGTCGTCACGACGCCACCGTCCCCTCGACGTTCCCGGTGCTCTCCTCGTCCTCGGGCAGCACGACGGCGAGCAGCTGCTCCATGGCGACGGTGGCCCCGGCGGTCACCGGCAGTTCGCTGACCGTGCCGTCGTGCGGCGCGGCGATCACGTGTTCCATCTTCATGGCCTCCAGGACCAGCAGCGCCTGGCCGCGCCGGACCTGGTCGCCGACCGCGGCCTTGACCACGGTGACGGTGCCGGGCATCGGCGCGGTGAGCGCTCCGTGGTGGGCGTCGGCGGCGGTGGCGCGGTCGGCCACCGGGTCGTACGGGTGCACCGCCCAGTTGTCGCCGCCCATGCCGAGCCAGATCACCGGACCGGCGGCGGCCGGCGAGGGGGAGTCGTCGGTGGCGTGGGTGAGCGTGATCCGCAGGCCGTCGAGGGTGAGCGAGAGATCGGTGGCGCCGAGCACGGCGCGGGCCCGCCGGATCGGCCCGTCGTTCAGGCGAACCTGCAGGTCGGAGAAGGTTTCCGAGGAACTGTCAGTGCCCTCGACTACGGTGTCCGCACTGACGGGTCGTACGAGAACCGACACCGGGTCGTGCCCGGCGATCCGGAGTCGGTGCGTGGTCCAGGCCGGTTCGCCGGCCAGTCGCCAACCGGAGGGGAGTGCGAAGGGGTCGGTCCAGCCGTCGGGGGTGGCGGCGGGGACGAGCCGCAGATGCCGCGCGAGTGCCGCGGCGAAGTAGACGGTGTCCGGGGCGCCGTCGACCGCAGTCGAATCGGCACGGTCGTGCTGGTCGGCCAGCAGCGCGGGGTTCTGCTGGGCGGCGCGTTCGACCAGGCCGGTGTCCAGCCGGCCGGCGACCACGTCCGGGTGGGCCAGCAGCCTGCGCAGGAAGCCGGCGTTGGTGGTCAGTCCGAGGATCCGGGTGTCCGCGAGCGCGGCGCGCAGCCGGAGCAGCGCGGTCTCGCGGTCGGGACCGTACGCGATGACCTTGGCCAGCATCGGGTCGTAGGCGCTGGTGATCGAGGTGCCCGCGGTGAGGCCGGAGTCGACCCGGATGCCCTCGCCGCGCGGCTCGTCGAGCAGCAGGATCCGGCCACCGGTCGGCAGGAAGTCCCGCGCGGGGTCCTCCGCACAGATCCGCGCTTCGATGGCGTGACCGAGAAAGGAGACGTCCGACTGGGCGAACGACAACGACTCACCCGCGGCCACCCGGAGCTGCCACTCGACGAGGTCGAGCCGTCCCGGGCCCGGTGCACCCGGCCCGGCCGACTCGATCGCGACGGCCAGTTCGGTGACCGGGTGCTCCACCTGGAGGCGGGTGTTCATCTCCATGAAGAAGAAGTCGCGGACCTCGCCGGGCGCGGGGTCGGTGCCGCCGGGCACGATGAACTCCACCGTGCCGGCGCCGGTGTAGCCACAGGCCTCCGCCGCACGGACGGCGGCGGCCCCCATCGCGGCCCGGGTCTGCGGGTCGAGCAGGACGGAGGGTGCCTCTTCGATGAGCTTCTGATGCCGACGCTGGAGGCTGCACTCCCGCTCACCGAGGTGCACGGTGGTCCCGTGGACGTCCGCCAGCACCTGCACCTCGATGTGCCGGGGCCGGTCGACCCAGCGCTCCAAGAGCAGGGTGTCGTCACCGAACGCGGTCCGGGCCAGACGGCGGGCGGCGGCGAGTTCGGCGGGCAGCTCGGCCGGATCGTGGACCAGCCGCATGCCCTTGCCGCCGCCGCCGGCCGAGGGCTTGATCAGCACCGGGTAGCCGATCTCGTCGGCGGCCAGCACGAGTTCCTCGTCGCTCGCCGCCCCGCCGCGGCTGCCCGGCACCACCGGGACGCCGACCGCGCGGACGGCCTCCTTGGCGTTGATCTTGTCGCCCATCAGCTCCACCGCCTCGGCGGGCGGGCCGATGAAGACCAGCCCGGCCTCGGCGCAGGCCCGGGCGAACCCCGGGTTCTCGGCGAGGAAGCCGTAGCCGGGGTGGACGGCCTGCGCGCCGGTGCGCAGCGCCGCGGCGATGATCTGATCGCCGCGCAGGTAGGTCTCGGCGGCGGTGCTGTCACTGTGGTCGGCCGGCCCCAGCCGGACGGCGACGTCCGCCTCGCGGACGTGCCGGGCGTCGGCGTCGGCGTCGCTGTAGACGGCGACCGACCGGACGCTGAGCCGTCGCAGGGTACGGATGACCCGGACGGCGATCTCGCCGCGATTGGCGACCAGAACGGTGTCGAACATGGGAGGCGTTCCTCCGGGGCGAGGGAGAGCGGTGCGAAGACGGGGGGACGGGTGACCGGAGGTCGTCACATCCGGAACACGCCGTACGGTGCGGGCGCGGCCAGCGGGGCGTTGGAGCACGCGGTCAGGGCGAGGCCGAGCACCGTCCGGGTGTCCATCGGGTCGATCACGCCGTCGTCCCAGAGCCGGGCGGTGGCGTAGTACGCGTTGCCCTGCCGCTCGTACTGCTCGCGGACGGGGCGGCGGAACTCCTCCTCCGCCTCGGCGGGCCACTCCTCGCCGCGCGCCTCGAACTGGTCGCGGCGCACCGTGGCGAGGACCGACGAGGCCTGCTCGCCGCCCATCACCGAGATCTTCGCGCCCGGCCACATCCACAGGAAGCGCGGCGAGTAAGCCCGGCCGCACATCGAGTAGTTGCCGGCCCCGTACGAGCCGCCGATCACGACGGTCAGCTTCGGTACCCGGGTGCAGGCTACGGCGGTGACCATCTTGGCGCCGTGCTTGGCGATGCCGCCGGCCTCGTACTGCCGCCCGACCATGAAGCCGGTGATGTTCTGCAGGAAGACCAGCGGGATGCCGCGCTGGTCGCAGAGCTCGATGAAGTGGGCGCCCTTGAGCGCGGACTCCGCGAAGAGCACGCCGTTGTTGGCGACGATCCCGACCGGGTGGCCGTGGATCTTCGCGAAGCCGGTCACCAGGGTGGCGCCGTACTCGGCCTTGAACTCGGCGAAGCGGCTGCCGTCCACCAGGCGGGCGATCACCTCGCGGACGTCGTACGGGGTGCGCGGGTCGACCGGCACCGCGCCGTACAGCCCGGCCGGGTCGACGGCGGGCGCCTCGACCGGCGTGAGCGGCCAGGGCCGGGCGGCGCGCGGGCCGAGACCGTCCACGATGGTGCGCACGATCGAGAGCGCGTGCTCGTCGTTCTCGGCCAGGTGGTCGGTCACCCCGGAGGTGCGGGAGTGCAGTTCGCCGCCGCCGAGCTCCTCGGCGGTGACGATCTCCCCGGTGGCCGCCTTCACCAGCGGCGGGCCGCCCAGGAAGATGGTGCCCTGGTTGCGGACGATCACGGCCTGGTCGCTCATCGCCGGGACGTAGGCGCCGCCCGCGGTGCACGAGCCGAGCACGGCCGCGATCTGCGGGATGCCGGCCGCGGAGAGCCGGGCCTGGTTGTAGAAGATCCGGCCGAAGTGGTCGCGGTCGGGAAAGACCTCGTCCTGCATCGGCAGGAAGGCGCCGCCGGAGTCCACCAGGTAGATGCAGGGCAGCCGGTTCTCCAGCGCCACCTCCTGCGCCCGCAGGTGCTTCTTCACGGTCATCGGGTAATAGGTGCCCCCCTTGACCGTGGCGTCGTTGGCGACCACCATCACCTCGCGCCCGGCCACCCGGCCGATGCCCGCGATCACGCCGGCCGCGGGCGCGGCGCCGTCGTACAGGCCGTCGGCGGCGAGCGGGCTGATCTCCAGGAAGGGGGAGCCCGGGTCGAGCAGGGTGTCCACGCGGTCGCGGGGCAGCAGCTTGCCGCGGGCGGTGTGCCGGTCGCGGGCCTTGGCACCGCCGCCGAGCGCTGCGGCGGCCAGCTTGTCGCGCAGTTCGGCGACGAGCGCCCGGTGCGCCTCGGTGTTCGTCCGGTAGGCGGCCGAGCCGGCGTCGGCCGCGGACCGCAGCCGGGGTGCCGGTGCGGCCGAGGCCGGGCTGGTGGCGGCGTCGGGTGTCGACAGGGCCATCCCAAGAGCTCCCTTGCTCCCGGAAACCAGGCGAGCGGGGAGGCCTGGTGGACCGCCGTCGCCAAGTTAATGGTGGTTAACTCCTGCCGCCAGGTTAACCACGGATAACCGCGATGTCTACGATGGACCTCATGTCGAATGTCCCCGCCGCTCCCGCGACCCCGCGCCGTGACCAGATCCGCCGCGAGGCCGCCCGGCTCTTCGCCGCCCGTGGCTTCCTCGGCGTGGGCGTCGACGAGATCGGCAAGGCGGTCGGCATCAGCGGCCCCGGCCTCTACCGGCACTTCGCCGGCAAGGACGCCATGCTCGCGGACCTGCTGGTCGGCATCAGTGAGCGGCTGCTGGAGGAGGGGCGCCGGCGTGCCGGTGCGACGATCGGACCGGCGGCGGCCCTGGATGCACTGATCAGTGGACATGTCGACTTCGCGCTCAACGACCCCGACCTGATCACGCTGCACGACCGCGAACTCCTCCACCTCAAGGAAGAGGACCGCCGCCGGGTGCGCCGGATGCAGCGCGGCTACGTCGAGCTCTGGGTCGAGGTGGTCCGCGAGGCCTTCCCGGAGCTGGCCGGCCCGTCCGCCGAGCCGGTCGCCCGGGCGTCCGTGCACGCCGTCTTCGGCCTGCTCAACTCCACCCCGCACAGCATCGGGCTGCGCCCCGCCCACCCGGACGCCCCCTCCGACCGGGCCGCGCTGCCCCGCGCGGAGATGGCCGCCCTGCTGCACAGCCTGGCCCAGGGCGCCTTCGCGGCCGCGGCCCGCGCCACCGCCGCCGACGGGCAGCGGGACGACAGGTCCTAGGTCGACCGGCGGTGGCCGGTCGGACCGCGCGACGGGCGCGCGGCGGCCGGCCGATGCCGCAGGCTGGGAGGGAAGGAAAACCGGGCGCCGACCGTTGGAGCTCGGCAGATCCGCAGCGGCCTCGCTCGGTCCGTGCACGTACGTGGACGGCCGCCTCACGAAATGGTTAGTATCCCTAAATATGCCTGAGACTCACGTCTCCACCAGGGAGATATCGCCCGACCGCGAGGCGCCCGACCGGCGGCCCGCCCAGCCGGGACGTGCCGCGGACCATGCCCCGTCCCCCGACGACACCTCCGCCGGCGCCGGCGCGGGCTGGCTGCGCCGTCTGGTCGGCTACTGCTGGCACTACCGACGCGCCGTGCTGCTCTCGTTCGGCGCGTCGCTGGCCGGCATGGCGATCACGGCCCTCGTCCCGCTGATCACCAAGGTGATCATCGACGACGTCATCACCACCCACACCCGCTCGCTCGCCCCCTGGGCGATCGCCATGGTGGTCGCCGCTCTCCTGGTGTTCGGCTGCACCCTGGTCCGCCGCTACTACGGCGGCCAGCTCGCGGTGGACGTCCAGCACGACATGCGCCGGGACCTCTTCCGCTCGCTCACCCGGCTGGACGGCGACCGGCAGGACCGGCTGGACATCGGCCAGGTGGTCGGCCGCGCCACCTCCGACCTCCAGCTGGTCAACGGCCTGCTCTCGATGCTGCCGATGATGACCGGCAACCTGCTGCTCTTCGTGATGTCGGTCGTGGTGATGCTCTGGCTCTCGCCGACGCTGACCCTGATCGCCCTGGTGATGGGCCCGGCCCTGTGGTGGTTCGCGGTACTCAGCCGCAAGCGCCTGTTCCCCGCGAGCTGGGCCGCCCAGCAGGAGGCGGCCGCGGTGGCGGGCGTCGTCGAGGCCGCGGTCGGCGGCGTCCGGGTGGTCAAGGGTTTCGGGCAGGAGGCGCAGGAACTCGGCAAGCTGGAGTCGGCCTCGCGCACCCTCTACAGCGCCCGGCTGCGGGCGATCCGGCTGAACAGCCGCTACAACCCGGCGATGCAGGCGATCCCGGCGCTCGGCCAGGTCGCGGTCCTCGCCCTCGGCGGCTGGCTGGCGGTCAACGGCCAGGTCACGCTCGGCACTTTCGTGGCCTTCTCCACCTACGTCGCCCAGATGACCGGCCCGGTCCGGATGCTCACCATGCTGCTGACCGTCGGCCAGCAGGCCCGGGCCGGCGTGGAGCGGGTGCTGGAACTGATCGACGAACGCCCGCTGGTCCAGGAGAAGCCCGGCGCCCGCGTGCTGGAGCCCGCCGAGGGCGTGCCCGCGCTGGAGTTCGACCAGGTCGACTTCCGGTACGGGCCGGACGGCAGCCGTCCCGTCCTGCACGGGCTCAGCCTGCGGATCGCCGAGGGGGAGACCGTCGCCCTGGTCGGCGCCTCCGGCTCCGGCAAGAGCACCGTCGCCCAGCTGATCCCGCGCTTCTACGACCCGACCGCCGGCGCGGTGCGGCTGTACGGCCAGGACCTGCGCGACGTCACCGTCGACTCGGTCCGCGCCGTGGTCGGCGTGGTACCCGAGGACAGCTTCCTCTTCTCCGACACCGTCCTCGCCAACATCTCCTACGGCCGCCCCGGCGCGACCGAGGAGGAGATCACGGCCGCCGCCCGCGCCGCACAGGCGGACGACTTCATCCGCGCACTGCCCGAGGGCTACGCGACGACCGTCGGCGAGCAGGGCCTGACCCTCTCCGGCGGCCAGCGCCAGCGGATCGCGCTGGCCCGCGCGATCCTCGCCGACCCGCGGGTTCTGCTGCTCGACGACTCGACCTCCGCCGTCGACCCGCGGATCGAGGCCGAGATCCACGACGCGCTGCGCATCGTGATGGCCGGCCGCACCACGCTGCTGATCGCGCACCGCCGCTCGACCCTCCTGCTGGCCGACCGGATCGCGGTCCTGGAGCACGGCCGCCTGGTCGACCTCGGCACGCACGAGGAGCTCGAACGGCGATGTCCGCAGTACCGCGCGCTGATCACCGACCCCGAGGCCGGCACCGGCCGCCCGCAGCCCGAAGCCGAGCCCGACACCGAACCGGCCGCCCAGGCCGCCGCGGGCCCGGTCCCCGGCTTCACCGGCCCCCGCACGATGATGGGCCGCCCCAACGACCCCGAGCTGCTGGCCAAGGTCGCCGCGCTGGCCCCGGCCACCGACCTGCCCGCGATCCCGTTCGAGTCGGCCACCGCCGCCGACCCCGGCTTCACGCTGGGCCGCCTGCTCAAGCCGTTCCGCGCCTCGCTCTCGCTGGCGTTCCTGCTGCTGGCGCTGGACGCCGCGGCCGGCCTGGTGCTGCCGATCCTGATCCGGCACGGCATCGACGACGGCGTCTCCAAGGCCGTGCTGGGCGGCGTGGTCACCGCCTCGCTGGCCGCCCTGGTGGTCGTCCTGCTGGACTGGCTGGTGCAGTCCGCCGAGAACCGGGTGAGCGGCCGGACCGGCGAGCGCGTCCTCTACACGCTGCGGCTGAAGATCTTCGCGCAGCTGAACCGCCTCGGCCTGGACTACTACGAGCGCGAGCTCTCCGGCCGGATCATGACCCGGATGACCACCGACGTCGACGCCCTGTCGAGCTTCCTGCAGACCGGCGTGGTGACGGCGGTGGTCAGCCTGCTGACCTTCTTCGGGATCTTCGGCGCGCTGCTGATCATCGACGCGGGCCTGGCGCTGATCGTGTTCGCGGTCCTGCCGGTGCTGGTCGTCGCCACCCTGGTGTTCCGCAAGAAGTCCTCGCAGCAGTACCAGATCTCCCGCGAGCTGATCGGTACCGTCAACGCGGACCTCCAGGAGAACGTCGCCGGGATGCGCATCGTGCAGGCGTTCCGGCGCGAGGAGGACAACACCGCCCGGTTCGTCAGCCGCGGGCTGGCCTACCGCGACGCCCGGGTCCGCGCGCAGTGGTACATATCGCTGTACTTCCCGTTCGTGCAGTTCCTCTCCAACGTGGCCGCGGCGCTCGTGCTGATCGCCGGTGCCTCGCGGGTGGACTCCGGCACGCTGACGGTCGGCGCGCTGGTGGCGTACCTGCTCTACATCGACCTCTTCTTCGCCCCGGTCAACCAGCTCTCGCAGATCTTCGACGGCTACCAGCAGGCGGCGGTCGGCCTCGGCCGGATCCGCGAGCTGCTCCGCTCGCCCACCAGCACGCCGGCCGCCGCCGACCCGCTGCCGGTACGGCGGCTGCGCGGCGAGATCCACTTCGACGACGTCAGCTTCGCCTACAACGGCGGCGGCGAGGGCCAGCCGCAGGTGCTCAACGGCATCGACCTGCGGATCCCGGCCGGGCAGACGGTCGCCCTGGTCGGCGAGACCGGCGCGGGCAAGTCGACGTTGGTCAAGCTCGTCGCACGGTTCTACGACGCGACCGGCGGCACGGTCCGGATCGACGGCACCGACGTCTCCCGGTACGCGCTGGCCGAATACCGGCACCGGCTCGGCGTGGTCCCGCAGGAGGCGTACCTGTTCGCCGGCACGGTCCGCGACGCCATCGCGTACGGGCGCCCCGAGGCCAGCGACGCCGAGGTGGAGGCGGCCGCCCGGGCGGTGGGCGCGCACGAGATGATCACCGGCCTGACCGACGGCTACCGGCACGAGGTGGCCGGCCGGGGCCGCAACCTCTCCGCCGGCCAGCGGCAGTTGATCGCGCTGGCCCGCGCCGAGCTGGTGGACCCGGACATCCTGCTGCTCGACGAGGCGACCGCCGCGCTGGACCTGGCCACCGAGGCGGCGGTCAACCAGGCCGCCGACCGGCTCAGCGACGGCCGTCCGGACCGGCCTGGCGGGCGCACCACCCTGGTGATCGCGCACCGCCTGACCACCGCCGAACGCGCCGACCGGGTGATCGTGCTGCACCAGGGCGCGGTGGTCGAGGACGGCACGCACACCGAGCTGCTCGCCGCCGACGGGACGTACGCCCGGCTCTGGGAGGCCTTCGTGGGCGACGAGCACCCGACCGCCGAGCCCGCGCCGGTGGCCGGCTGAGAGGTCCGGGTACGGCGGCGGTCAGGCCGCGATCAGCGAGGCGAACAGGGCCGAGACCTCGGTTCCCCGCGGCAGATCGCTGACTTGGCCGTCGCCGACCTCGACCACCATCCACCCGCCGCCGTCCGCGCGCAGCGCCAGGTCGGTGGTGACGAACCGGCACCCGAGCGCCCGGACCAGCGGGCGCACCGCCGCCAGGTCCGGCTCCGGCAGCACGCCCGGGGTGTCGGGGTGCGGACCGGTCAGCACCGGTTCGCCGTCCATCCACCACACCCTGGCCTCGGCCACCCGCGCGCCGCCTCCCGGCTCGGTGGCGCCGGCGAAGGCGTGGAACCGGCGCAGCACCACGCCGCCCGCCAGGAACTCGCCCTGCAGCTCGACGAACCGCCGCACCACCCGCGCCACGGCGGGCAGATCGGCGAGTTCGGGGATGAAGCAGGCCTCCTCCCACTCGTGCTTGCGGGACTTGACGAAATCCTTGACGATCGCCGGTCCGCTGCCGCCGAGTTGACCGGCCGCCTGCTCCAGCGCGCCGAGCGTGACCGACCCGGAACCGGCCGGCAGCCAGACGCTGTCCGGTGTCGCACCCTCGAACGTGCGGTACCAGCCCGGGAGTTCATGCGCTGCGGCATAGCCGGCCGGAGTGGTGAGCAGCTGGCAGCCCCGGTCGGCGAGGGCCCGCCCGAAGGCGGCGTAGGCCTCCACCGGCAGCATCCAGCCGCGGTACCAGACCGGTCCGAGCCCGGCCGGAACGAGCCGGACGGCGTGGACCGCGCGTCCGGCGAGCAGTGCGTCGTGGTCCACCAACGCCGTGTCGCCGCCCAGACCGCGCACCAGGCGGGCCTCGGCGGAGTAGTGCGGGTCGGTGCGCCGTTCGGAGAACGGATCGTGCGGCAGCAGGATGGTGGGCGCAGGCATGCCGGTCAGGGTAGCGGCGCCGGGCGCATGGAGACGCACGCCTGCTTTCCGGGCCGCGACGCGTCGATCGACGCCGCCGTCCCGGGCTGCCAGAATGCTCCGATGCGAACTCTCAGACAGGCAGCCCGAACTGTGGTGGTCGACCCGGAGGGTGCGGTCTTCCTGGTCCGCTCGGACAACGTCGAGGTCGGCGTGCACTGGATGCCGCCGGGCGGCGGACTCGACCCCGGCGAGACCCCGTCGGCCGCCGCACGGCGCGAACTGCGCGAGGAGACGGGCTGGACCGACATCCCGGTCGATGCGCTGCTCTGCACCTGGGAGCACGACTTCACCTGGCACGGCACGCCGGTCCGGCAGTCCGAGCACATCTACCTCAGCCGGGGCCCGCACCGCGAACCGCTCGGCGACCTCCGCGCGGCCCACCAGCTCGACGGGATCCTCGGCTGGCGCTGGTGGACGCCGCAGGAGCTCGCCGACAGCGCGGCCGAGCCGCTCTGGCCGCCGACGCTGCCGCAGCTGCTCGCCCCGGTCCGGACGGCCTGGGCCGACGGCCGCCCGGGAGTCGCGCCGGTCGACCTGGGGTACTTGCCCAACGTGCCGCGGCGCCGCTGAGCGCACCCGGGGGCGGGTCAGTCGCGGGTCAGTCGCGGGTCCGCCGGGGACCGTCCGCCGCCGGGGCGACCTGCCAGTCGCGCATCCGCAACTCCCGGTCGTGCAGGGCGTCCATGTTGATCAGCACGGTCAACTCGGCCTCCGGCAGCTCCTGGCGGGTCAACCCGGTGGCCTCCAGCAGCAGTTCGGTCGGCACCGAGACCGCTATGGAACTGCGCCAGGACGGCAGGACGGCCAGCGTGGTGCCCGAGCCGACCTTGATCACCTGGGCGGCGACGCGCCGGCGGCGCTGGTCACCGGCCCGGACCGGCGGTTCGGGCGCGCGCTGGGCGCTCCCGATCAGGATCCCCATCCGGGCCACCGCGGTGGGCGGCTGCTCGTCGTCCGGCTCCGGCGCGGGAACGACGGGCGTGCCGACGCTCTCCGCGGACTTTTCCGCAGAGCCTTCTGCGAGCCGCTCCGGCGCGTCCGGTCGGTCGGACGCGGCCGACGCGCCGCTCTCCGAGCCGTCCGCCTCGTCCGCCGCGCCCCGGGCAACCCGCCCGGGCCGGCGCGGCGGCGCGGGCCGGCGCACCCGAGGACGCGGACGCCCGCCGAAGCCCTCCGGGCCGTCCGGCAGCTCCCCGAAGCCCAACGACTCCGCGGTGCTCTCCCGTTGAGCCGGGATCAGCGCGTCGATACCGGACGAGGCGCCGGGCAGGTCCGGGTCGACCCCGGCCAGCTGGAGCAACTCGCGTACCTCGGCGACCGGTTGGTGGCAGGCCGCAGCCAGATCGTCCAGCCGGGCGCCCTGTTCGTAGGCCGACCTCAGCCGTGAGGCGAGCCCGGCCCGCAGCCGCGCGGTGGTCACCGCCCCCGGGTCCACGGCCGGCTCGGGGGCCTGCTGAACGACGGCAGCAGGCGCGGAGGCATGCGAAAGACCGGAAGCGCCCGGGGCGGCCGGATCGGACGGCGGCGGGTTCGGGGCGTCCATCGGTATGAACGGCGAGGTCATCGGTGCGGGTCCTCCGGGCTACAGTCCGCCCGATCCTGCCGTATCGGCGGGTGAACGTCCATGGTCGAGCGGTGCACTGCCACGCCGGGCGCCGGTCCGCGAACCACCCCCGGTGCCCGCTGTTGACGTCAACTCCCGCTGGGTAGAACGGAAGCAGCAGATCCGATGCCCCCACCCGGGGTCGACTTCCCGGCCCGCGCCGCTGCGGTGCGCTGCGGCCCGGGCGGTCGGTGCGGGTCCGGCGCGACCGCATACGCTCGTTCGGACGACCTCGTACCCCCCCACCCTCACCCCGCGCTCCCGGGGATCCCTCCCAGGAAGGACGACGGCATGGCGGCGCCGCCCAGCCCCCTCCCCTCCGCCTCCTCGCGGCCCGCCGACGGCGGACTGACCCGACCCCGGCGCCTGGCCCCGGGCGACAGGGTGGCGCTGGTCGCCCCGAGCGGCCCGATCGACCCCGGACGGCTCGAAGCGGGCTGCGCGATCCTCCGCTCCTGGGGCCTGGAGCCCGTGGTCGGCGCGCATGTCCTCGACACCCATCCGACGCTCGGCCACTTCGCCGGCACCGACGCGGACCGGGCCGCCGACTTCCGCGACGCCTGGCTGGACCCCGGCATCGCCGCCGTCCTCTGCGCCCGGGGCGGCTACGGCAGTCAGCGCGTGGTCGACCTGCTGGACTGGGACGCTCTGCGGGCCGTGCCACCCAAGGTGCTGATCGGCTTCAGCGACGCCACCGTGCTGCACGAGACGGTCGCGCAGCGCCTCGGCCTGGTCACGCTGTACGGCCCGATGGGCGCCGGCGCCTCCTTCGTCGGGGACGGACCGACCGCCGAACACCTGCGCCGCACCCTCTTCGACCCAGCCTCCGTCCTGACGCTGACCGGCCCCGACGCGGGCCCGCTGGTCCCCGGCCGCGCGCGGGGCGTCACGGCGGGTGGCTGCGCCGCCGTCCTGGCGGTGGAACGGGGGACCCCCGGCGCCCGCCCGTCGTTCGCGGGCACGATCCTGCTGCTGGAGGACGTCAACGAGCACCCGTACCAACTCGACCGGATCCTCACCCAGCTGGTGCGCTCCGGCGCCCTCGACGGAGTGAACGGCGTGGCGCTGGGCTCCTGGGAGGGGTGCGGACCGCCTGAATTCGTCCGAGAGGTGATGCTCGCCCGCCTCGGACCGCTCGGCGTCCCGGTGCTCTGGGAGCTGGGCTTCGGCCACGCCGGCTCCACCCTGACCGTCCCGCTCGGCGTGCCCGCCCTCCTGGACGCGGACGCCGGCACACTCACCCTGGACGTCCCCGCCCTGCTCGACGTATCGGCCCCGGCGGAGTGAGTAGGGTGCGCGGATGACTGCGCATCCGGAGGACCTGGCCGAGCAGCAGCCGGCCGTACTGGCGGCCGAGCTCCTGGAAACGCTGCGCACGGCACGCCCCGGCGGCCGGACGATGCTGGGCCTCACCGGCCCGCCCGGCGCGGGCAAGTCCTCGCTCGCGCGCTATCTGGTGAACGAGGTGGAGCGCGCGGCCGGCCCGGGGAGCGCCGCGTACGTGCCGATGGACGGCTTCCACCTCTCCAACGCACAACTCGACCGGCTCGGCCTGCGCGCCCGCAAGGGCTCACCGCCGAGCTTCGACGCTCTCGGCTACGCCGCGCTGCTCGCCCGCCTCGCCGCCGACCGGTTCCACGAGGTCTACGTCCCCGACTTCGACCGCGAGCTCGACGAGCCGGTGGCCGCCCGCCATGTCGTGGCGCCGAGCACCCGACTGATCGTGACCGAGGGCAACTACCTCGCCGCCGACGAACCCGCCTGGTCCCGGGCCCGCGCCCAGCTGCACGAGCTCTGGTACCTGGAGACGGACGACGCACTCCGCGCCGACCGCCTGGTCCGCCGCCAGCTGGCCGGAGGCCGCGACAGCCTGGGCGCACAGGCGTGGGTGGAGAGCAACGACCGGCCGAACGGTGAGTACGTGAAGCTGAGCCGCTCCCGGTGCACCCGGGTGCTGCGGGTGGCCGAGTTGCCCCGGGGGATCTGAGGACGTAGTGTTTCCTAGTCGCTCGGCAGGGAGCACCGGACACGCATCGGCGCGGACGGTCCCGGGGCGGCCACTCTCCTGAAACACCATTTCTCAGTAAGACAATCAGCTTTCTGCGCGCTCTGTCGCAGAAAGCCCTGCTGCGCTGTGCCGGTATTGAGGTGAGTGGGGTCGGATTCGCCTTTCGGGGCGGGGCTGGGCTAAAGTTCAACACGTCGGACAGGCCGTCAGGTCGGTTACGGCGAAGGGCACTTGAGGCCAAGTGGTGCGGAAGACCTGCTAAGGTCGGAGGCACTGCGGCAGGAAAGCGAGTGGGAAACGCCGAACGGCGGATCTGATAAGCTGAATGCAGAACGAAACGCAGTACTGAATACAGTAATATTGAAACGAATACTCGGAGAGCTTGCGAGAGCGGCTTGAAGACAGTGTCCGTTCCTTGAGAACTCAACAGCGTGCCAAAAGTCAACGCCAGATATGTTGACATCCCCGGCCTCGGTCTCTGATCGGGGTTGGAGATTCCTTTTGAAGTAAGACACAGCGAGGACGCAGTGCACGTGACCGCCCTATTCCGGTGGTTGTCGTGCCGCTCAACGCGGGTGTTGAGCCCGATTACGGGCAGACATTCACGGAGAGTTTGATCCTGGCTCAGGACGAACGCTGGCGGCGTGCTTAACACATGCAAGTCGAACGATGAAGCCTTCGGGTGGATTAGTGGCGAACGGGTGAGTAACACGTGGGAAATCTGCCCTGCACTCTGGGACAAGCCTTGGAAACGAGGTCTAATACCGGATATGACCTGTCCTCGCATGGGGATGGGTGGAAAGCTCCGGCGGTGCAGGATGATCCCGCGGCCTATCAGCTTGTTGGTGGGGTAATGGCCTACCAAGGCGACGACGGGTAGCCGGCCTGAGAGGGCGACCGGCCACACTGGGACTGAGACACGGCCCAGACTCCTACGGGAGGCAGCAGTGGGGAATATTGCACAATGGGCGAAAGCCTGATGCAGCGACGCCGCGTGAGGGATGAAGGCCTTCGGGTCGTAAACCTCTTTCAGCAGGGAAGAAGCGCAAGTGACGGTACCTGCAGAAGAAGCACCGGCTAACTACGTGCCAGCAGCCGCGGTAATACGTAGGGTGCGAGCGTTGTCCGGAATTATTGGGCGTAAAGAGCTCGTAGGCGGCTTGTCACGTCGGATGTGAAAGCCCGGGGCTTAACCCCGGGTCTGCATTCGATACGGGCAGGCTAGAGTGTGGTAGGGGAGATCGGAATTCCTGGTGTAGCGGTGAAATGCGCAGATATCAGGAGGAACACCGGTGGCGAAGGCGGATCTCTGGGCCATTACTGACGCTGAGGAGCGAAAGCGTGGGGAGCGAACAGGATTAGATACCCTGGTAGTCCACGCCGTAAACGGTGGGAACTAGGTGTTGGCGACATTCCACGTCGTCGGTGCCGCAGCTAACGCATTAAGTTCCCCGCCTGGGGAGTACGGCCGCAAGGCTAAAACTCAAAGGAATTGACGGGGGCCCGCACAAGCAGCGGAGCATGTGGCTTAATTCGACGCAACGCGAAGAACCTTACCAAGGCTTGACATATACCGGAAACGGCCAGAGATGGTCGCCCCCTTGTGGTCGGTATACAGGTGGTGCATGGTTGTCGTCAGCTCGTGTCGTGAGATGTTGGGTTAAGTCCCGCAACGAGCGCAACCCTTGTTCTGTGTTGCCAGCATGCCTTTCGGGGTGATGGGGACTCACAGGAGACTGCCGGGGTCAACTCGGAGGAAGGTGGGGACGACGTCAAATCATCATGCCCCTTATGTCTTGGGCTGCACACGTGCTACAATGGTCGGTACAAAGGGCTGCGATGCCGCGAGGCGGAGCGAATCCCAAAAAGCCGGCCTCAGTTCGGATTGGGGTCTGCAACTCGACCCCATGAAGTTGGAGTTGCTAGTAATCGCAGATCAGCATGCTGCGGTGAATACGTTCCCGGGCCTTGTACACACCGCCCGTCACGTCACGAAAGTCGGTAACACCCGAAGCCGGTGGCCTAACCCGTAAGGGGAGGAGCCGTCGAAGGTGGGACCAGCGATTGGGACGAAGTCGTAACAAGGTAGCCGTACCGGAAGGTGCGGCTGGATCACCTCCTTTCTAAGGAGCACATAGCCAGACCTGGGCGAATGTCCCGGGTTGGTTGCTCATGGGTGGAACGTTGACTATTCGGCACACACGGTTGAAGTCGTTAGTACTGTCCTTCGGGGCGTGGAACGCGGTGGAGGTCGGGTGTGTCGGGCACGTTGTTGGGTCCTGAGGGAACGGCCGTATGGCTGGTACCTCTGGAGCCGGTCCCACGGACATTGCCTCATTCTTGGGGTTGTGTAGGTGGGTGTCTGGTCGTTGTTTGAGAACTGCACAGTGGACGCGAGCATCTGTGGCCAAGTTTTTAAGGGCGCACGGTGGATGCCTTGGCACTAGGAACCGATGAAGGACGTGGGAGGCCACGATAGTCCCCGGGGAGCCGTCAACCAGGCTTTGATCCGGGGGTTTCCGAATGGGGAAACCCGGCAGTCGTCATGGGCTGTCACCCATACCTGAACACATAGGGTATGTGGAGGGAACGAGGGGAAGTGAA
>NZ_JQLN01000003.1 GCF_000744225.1 Kitasatospora mediocidica KCTC 9733
CGCCGATCCCGACCGGTCGGCCGGCTCGCGCCACCGGCTGGCCGACCGGGTCTTGTTCGACCGGGACAGCGGACCGCTGGCCGCCGGTCCCGCCGGTTCGCCGAACGGCCGCTACACCCGCCGCAGGCTGCGTACCCCGGCCCCGCACGGCACCCACCAGCTGACCCTGACCATCGCCTCCGAGTCCGACGGCCCCAGCTGGGTCCGGCTGGAGGCCGAGCACCAGTCCGCCCCGGGCGTCCGCACTCCCGGCCGGGTGCCGGTGCCCGAACTCGTCGCCACCCTGCTGCCGCTGCTGGACGCCTCGGACGGCGACGCCGAGGTCCGCCTGCTGCCGCGGATCATCACCGCCGCCGAGGTCGACACCGTCATCGACGAGCTCTGCGACCCCGCGCGCCGGCTGCCCATCGTGGTCGCCAGCGTGCCCGCCGACCTCAGTCCGCAGGTCTGGTCCACCCAGGTGCTGGACCCGCTGCTGCGCAACGTCGCCGGCCTGGCCGTCGGCTATGTGCTCGCGCCGGAGGCCCGGGTGCTCTTCAACACAGCCCTGGAGTTCCACACCGTCTACGGCGGTGCCGTCCGCACCTACCTGCCCGAAGTCGACCCGGCCTCCCGGCGGGACGCGGGCCGGCATCTGGTGCTGCCCCGGCACCGGATCGAGAGCGAACCGCGCCGGGCCGCCGCCCTGCTGGCCCGCGAGCCGCGTCGGCTGGCAGATCTCGCCCCGCTGCCCGGGCCGCTCGCCCGGGTGCCGGCGCCGCAGGTCCGGCTCGTCGAGCCGTGCCCGTCGCAGTCCCCGTTGGACGAACTGGCCGGCGAACTGGCCGAGTCGCGGAAGGCCGGCGCGGACGAGCTGCAACGCGTCCGGATCAGTCTGCACCGGTCCCGCCGCCGTGAGTTCCACCTGCGCACCGAGAACGAGGTGCAGAGCAACGCCCTGCGCCGGGTCAGCGGCCAGTTGCGGGCGCTGAACAGCAGGCTCTGCCCGCCCGGCCAGTCGGCCCCGGATCCGGCCGAGCTGGAGGAGGGCCTCTGCGGTCCGACCAGTTTCACCGAACTGCTGGGACGGATCGGCGAGTTCCCCCTGCTGACCTTCACCGGCGACGCGAAGGAGACGCTGGCCCTGGACGCCTCGACGGCCGGCTCCGGCTGGGTCCGGCTCACCTGGGACGGGCTGACCGCGCTGCAGGAGTACGCCTCAGTCGCCGTACACGGCGCGGCCGGCGGGGACTTCAAGCAGTGGTGCGAGCACGCTCCGGTCGGCGGCAGCCACTTCCCGCCGCGCAAGGCGGTCCGCGGCGAGTCGCAGACGGTCTGCAGCCACGGCAAGATGCGGCGCGAGCGGATGTTCGCCGTGCCGGCCGGGGTGGATCCGAGCGGCCGGGCCTTCATGGGCGCCCACCTGCGGATCGGCGGAGGCCGCACGGCGCCCCGGCTGCACTACCTGGACGACTGCTCGGGCAGCGGCCGGATCTACGTCGGCTACATCGGCCTGCACCTCACCAACACCCTGACCAACTGACCGCGCGTCAGCGCCCTGACGCCCCAGTGCTCGTCCGCGGTCGCTCGGGCCCCAACCGGTCCACCGGTAAACCCCCACCGGAGCGGTCGGACGGTGGACAATGCAGAGAGCCTGTGTCCGGTCCCGCAGCGGATCGGACGCAGGCTCCGGGAGTCCGGTACCGCACCGACTCGGAGCGGGCCCGGGCTCTCCACAGGGGTGCGCCCGCCACGGCGAGCGCGCCCGGCCACCGCAAGCCGGCCACCGCCGAGGTGCCGGACGAGCATGGGGGACCGACCGCCGATGCAGGATTCGACCGAGCGCCAGCCTGTTGACGAGCGGGGCTTCGGTGCCCGCACGGGTTTTCTGGCCTCGATGTTCCCTGGGGCGGCGGTCTTCACCGACCCGCGGGGTCAGGCCGGCGACCCGTTCGACGCCGAGCAGCCCGCGGCGGCGGGGACGGACGGCCTGGACCCGGCGGTCGCCGAGCACGGTCGGGCGGCCGAGCTGACCCACCGGCGGACGGCCGCCGTCCGGGCCGAGCAGGACCGGCTCGTCGACCTGCTGAGCCGGCTCGCGCTGCCGGTCAGCGCGATGGACTTCGAGAGCCAGCTTCGCACCTACGAGCCCCGGCCCTACCCGGCCGGTCCGCCCGACCCGGCCACCGACCGCGAGCCGAGCTGGGCCGACTTCGCCCCCGCCGAGTTGGCCGTGACGGACCCGGAGGCCGCCGCCCCCAGCCGCCTGCTGGACTCCGGCTTCCAGCGTGAACTGGCCAAGGCCCGGCTGGCCCACCAGCGCGCGCTGCGCGAGTGGCGCGCCGACCGGGCGAACGCCGCCGATCCGGCCGAGGCCGCCTCCCGACTCGCCCACGAGCAGGCCGAACAGGCCCGGGCGCGGGCCGTCCAGGAGTACAACGACAGCCTGGAGGAGTGCCGGCGGGCCTACCGCCAGGTCGAGCCGGCCGCCGTCGAGTCACTGCTGGAGCGGGCGCTGGCCGCCGCCGAGGCCGCCACCCCCGACCTGCCGGTCGCCTGCCGGGCGGTCTTCCGCCCGCTGACCAGGACGGCCGTGCTCGACCTCGACCTGCCGCCGCTGGACCTGGTGCCCTCGCTGGAGGGCTACCGGCTGACCCCCGACGGCGAGATCGCCCCCGTCCCGCGCGCGCCGGGCGATCGGGCGGCCGACTACCTCCGGCTGGTCTCCCGCCTGGCGCTGCGAGCCCTCCAGGCGGCCGACGCGGTGGACACCGACGGCATCCTGGCCGGGGTGGTGCTCAACGGCTGGCTGCGCGAACCGGACGCCCGCTGCCTGCTCAGCGTCGACGCCGACCGCGACGCGCTGGCCAGGACCAGGTTCGTCGTCGACCCCGACACCGCCGTGGACGAGGCGGAGCCGGGCGTGTACGCCGACGCCGAGCAGGACGAGGCGCTGCTGCGGCTGCGCGAGCTGAGCGCCGCCGTCAGCCCCGACCCGTACGCCCGGGTCGGCGTGCACCCGTGCGCCACGGCGGGCGCGGCGGTGCCGTCCGTGGCCGACCTGTCGCCGACCGAGTTCGCGGGGCTGGTGCGCGAGCTGTTCACCCGCGGCGGGCTGGCCGACTGGAGCGTCCTGCTGCGCGGACCGTCCGGCCTGGTGGCGACCGGCAGCGGCGCTTCGGACAGCGCACTGCCGGGACGCTGGGTGGTCTGCGCCTCCCGGCGGCCCGGGCCGGTGGGGGAGGCGGAGGTGCGCACCCTGGCGGAGGCGGTGGCCGAGGAGTCGGCCGGTCACGGGCTCTGGCTGACCGCCGGGGAGTTCACCGAAGAGGCGCTGGACCTGGTCGCCACCGGGGAGTTCCGGCGGATCCACCTGGCCGACGGCGCGGGCTTCCGCTCGTTGGCCGAGACGCACCTCGGCCTGCCGCTCTCGGTCGGCACGGAGTAGCCCGGCGCGCCCCGAGCGGGCTCGGCGGGCGGACGGTGGGCGACGGCGTCAAGCTGGACCGAGGGCAGCGGCCCGCCATCCCGGATACCGTCCGAGCGGCGCCGAGCCGAGCACGGGAATGTCGGGAGCATCCGGATGACCGCGATACTCGTCGCCGTCGGGGCCTTTCTGATGACGCTGATCGGCGGCTACGTCGCCCAGCGCACCGGTGACCGGCGTCATCTGGTGCTCGGCTTCGCGGCCGGGCTGATGCTCGGGGTCGTCGCCTTCGACCTGCTGCCCGAGGCCCTGGAGCACGCCCCCGAGAAGCTGCACGGCGTGGCCCAGGCGCTGCTGATGTTCGCGGCCGGCTTCCTGACCCTGCACTGCGTCGAGCGCTCGGTGGCGATCCACCGGGCGCACGAGGGCGAGTACGCCACGCACACCCACGCCCACGGCCACGCGCACGAGGGCCGGTCGGAGGGGATCGGGCTGACCGCGGCCGGGGCCATGGTCGGCCACAGCCTGATGGACGGCTTCGCGATCGGCGCGGCCTTCCAGGCCGGCGGCACGGTCGGGACGGTGGTGGCGATCGCGGTGGTCGCGCACGACTTCGCGGACGGCTTCAACACGTACACCGTGACCCGGCTCTACGGGAACAACCGGCGCCGGGCGCTGACCCTGCTGGGCGCCGACGCGCTGGCTCCGGTGACGGGCGCCGCGATCACCCTGTTCTTCACCATCCCGGAGCGGGTGCTGGGCCTCTACCTGGGTTTCTTCGCCGGCTTCCTGCTCTACCTGGCCACCTCGGACATCCTGCCGGAGGCGCACAGCCCGCATCCGTCGCGCTCGACGTTGCTCTGCACACTGGTCGGCGTCGCGTTCATGTGGCTGGTGATCGGCTTGGCCGCCTGATCAGTGGCCGGCGGGCTCGGCGGGACACCCTGCGGCTTCGCGCAGCGGCCAGCGGCGCCGCATCGCCGCCAGGGCGGCGGTGATCGCCGGACGCCGGGAGGCCTGGGTGCGCCACAGCGCGAAGACCCGCCGGGAGGGCTCGGGCAGTACGGGCCGGGCGACCACGCCGGGCGGCAGCAGGCCGCGCCCCAGTCTCGGCACCAGGCCGACCCCCAGACCGGCGGCGATCAGCGCGGTCTGGGTCGCGAACTCGCCGACCTGGTAGAGCACATCGGGCTCCTCGCCGGCCTCCCGCATGGTCCGCACCAGCCAGTCATGGCAGATGTTGCCCGGCGGCACGCTGATCCAGCGCTGCCCGCAGAGCCGGTCGACCGGCACCACCGCGAGGGCGGCCAACGGGTGCTCCACGCGCAGCAGCAGGTCGACCGGGTCGCCGCCGAGGTCGAGCCGGGAGAGCCCCTCCGGCACCGGCAGCGGGACGGTCGGCCAGTCCTGGACCAGCGCGAGATCCACCTCGCCCCGGGCGACCAGCTCCACCGCGAGGTAGGGGTCGCTCTCCAGCAGCCGGACGTCCAGCTCCGGGCAGTCGGCCCGCAGATCCGCCAGCACCCCGGGCAGCAGGCCGCGCGCGCCGGTGGCGAACGAGGCCACCAGCAGCCGTCCGACCGCCTGGCCGCGCTGTTCCTCCAGGGTCACCTCGGCCTGTTCGACCAGGGCCAGGACGCGCTGCGCGGTGACGGCCAGCTCGCGCGCCGCGTCCGTCAGCACCACGCCCCGGCCCTGACGCTCCAGCAGGACCGTGCGGGTCTCCCGCTCCAGCTTGGAGATCTGCTGGGAGATCGCCGAGGAGGTGAAGCCGAGCGAGGCCGCGGCCCTGCCGACCGAGCCGTGCACCGCCACCGCGTGCAGGGCGCGCAGCCGTCCGAGATCCATCATGGGAGAAGTATCCGCCATTGGTTAGCAGTGCTGAAGGGCAGTCGTCAGGATTCTTCGCTGGTGCTGAAGAGTGGGCCTCGGCGATGCTCGGTACATGCCCGTCCAGTCCGCGCCGCCAGGCGTTTCCTCCGCTGTCCTGCCCGCCTCCCTGCTGCCGCGTCACATCGCCCTGGCCGTGCTGGTCGCCGCCGTCTGGGGACTGAACTTCGTGCTGATCGACGTCGGCCTCAAGGACTTCCCGCCGCTGCTCTTCTGCGCCCTGCGGTTCGCCGTGGTGGCCGTGCCCGCGGTCTTCTTCGTCGGGTCGCCCGGGGTGGCCTGGCGCTGGATCCTGGCCGTCGGCGTGGTCCTCGGCGTGGTGAAGTTCGGCCTGCTGTTCCTGGGGATGCACGCGGGGATGCCGGCCGGGCTCTCCTCGCTCGTGCTGCAGAGCCAGGCGGTCTTCACCGCGCTCTTCGCCGCCGGGATGCTGCGCGAGCGCCCCTCGCCGCGCCGGATCGCCGGTCTGCTGATCGCCTCGGCGGGCATCGTCCTGGCGGCCGTCGACTACGGGACGGTCGGTCCGGCGCGGGCCTTCGCCCTGGTCGTCGCCGCCGCGGTGGCCTGGGGGCTGTCCAACGTGCTGACCCGCCGGGCGGCGCCGCCCGACATGCTGCGCTGGATGGTCTGGGTCAGTGCCGTCCCGCCGCTGCCGCTGCTCGCGCTGTCGCTGCTGGTCGAGGGGCCGCGCGCGGACGTGCACGCGCTGACCTCGATCACGCTGACCGGGCTGGGCGCGATCGCCTACGTCGGACTGCTCTCCACCCTGTTCGGCTTCGCCGCCTGGGGCTTCCTGCTGCGCAGCTACGACGCGAGCGTGGTGGCGCCGTACTCGCTGCTGGTGCCGGTCTTCGGGATGTCCGCGTCCTGGCTGCTGCTCGGCGAGGCGATCAGTCCGGTGTCCGGGTGCGCGGCGCTGCTGGTGATCGCCGGGATCGGGCTCAGTGCGCTGCGGCCGGGGGCGCTTCGGCTGCCGGGCTGGTCCGGCAGGCGCGTGACGACGGGTTCGGGTGAGCCGCTTCCACGTCCCTGAGCACCCGCAGCATCACGGCCAGGTCGGCCGGGTCGGCGGCGCTGAAGTAGTCCTCGGCGACCTCCTGGCGGACCTGGGCGAGCCGCTCCATGGCCCCCCGGCCGTCGGCGGTGAGGACCAGCCCGACGGCGCGGCGGTCGGCCGGGTCGGGGACCCGCTCGACCAGTCCGACCTGCTCCAGGGCGTCCACCACGGTGGTGGCCGAGCGGGGCGCGATGTGCAGCCGCTCGGCGAGCTCGCTCAGCCGGATGGCCCGTCCCGGGGTCCCGTGCGCGTGCGCGTGGGCGAGGACGCGCAGTGCGCGGCCCTGGGCGGGCGTGATCCCGTACGGCTCCAGGCGGTCCATGGTCCGTCGGCGGATGCGCTTCATCGCCCGGGTCAGCGCGTCGGCGAGCTCGGCCGCGCCGTCCGCCGGACCGTCGTCGGCGTGGTCGGCGGCCGGGTCGACAGCGGGGTCGATCGGGCCGGCGGTGCGGCCGGCGGCCTGGTCGGTGGACGGGCTGGTCATGCGGGGACTCCTCGAAGGGGGACTGAGGTCAGGGTAGCCGTCCGGGAAGTAGGGATCCAGGCACATGTTGAGCTAAGCTCAGAATCTGGGACGGAGACGTGTGGCCATCCGGCTCGCGGCACCGTCGTGCCGTCCGCCGCCCCGCGCACGCCCGGTCCCCACCATCCGCTTCCGCACCTTGGAGAACCCATGTCGCGCTCCGAAGCCCGCGTCGCCACCGACCGCCCCGCCCGCTACGCCAAGCAGTTGGCCGCCCACCTCGGCCGCAAGGTGACCGCCCACTGGGACGCCGAGACCGGGCGCGGCGAGGTCGTCCTCGCGGCCGGCTCGGCAACGCTGGTCGCCGAACCCGATGCCCTGCTCCTCGCCGTCGAGGGCGAGAGCGGGAACCTGGCCGCCCTGGAGGACGTGATCGGCCGCCACCTGGTGCGGTTCGGCGGCAAGGACGAGCTGGTCGTGGAGTGGCGGCGGGACAACGGCGAGGCCGGGACGGTCTACCGCAACGAGACCGAGACCGAGACCGGGGCCGCTCCGGCCGGTGAGGCCGGGCCCTCAGCGGGCTGAGGGCAGCAGGCGGGTCAGGGCCCGTCGACTGGCCCAGATCACCAGGCCGGACAGGCACCATCCCGCCAGCACGTCCAGGAACCAGTGGTAGTCGCACCAGATCAGGCCGAGGCCCACGCCGAGGCCGAGCACGGCGGTCGCCACGGACAGGACCCGCCGCGCCGTGGCCCGCAGCGTCCGGCCGACCAGCAGGGCGCCCGCGCCGTACGCGATGCACGCCGTCGAGGTGTGCCCGGACGGGTACCAGCCCCACTGTCCGGGAACGAGCGGCAGGCCGAGCGGACCGGGCCGGGCGAAGTACGCCTTCGCCGGCACCACCAGCAGCGGAATCAGCAGTGCGGTGAGGGCGGCCGTCGGCAGGGGGAGCCACCAGCGCCTGGGCGCCGGGGCCGGGCCGGTGCGGCGCAGCCGCCAGGCGGCCAGGACTCCGGCGCAGAGCAGCACCGGAACGGCGACCACGCCGTCGCCGAGGTCGGAGCAGAACTGGGCGAGCCGGTTCAGTGCCGCGCTGTCCGCGGCGTGCCGGGCGTGCGTCACGGCGTCGCGGATCGTGTGATCGACCGTCAGCAGCGGTCCGGTGACGGCGACTTGCCAGGAGACCACGGCCAGCACCAGGAGCAGCACCACCGGCGTCGCCGGGGAGGCCAGGATAGAGGAGGGCCGCCCCGGGGCGGGGGGGAGTGCCCCGGGGCGGCCTGGGTGATCGCCGCTCCGCGCGCCCCGGGGGGTGTGGGTCGGGCGGTCGGTCGATCGGTCCTGTGGGAGCGCCACCGTGGGCGGCGCCTGGTTGTCCTCGATGGTGTCCTCGCTGTCGCCCGCCGTGGCCCTGAGGGCGTCCGGCGGATGAGGCCTGCTGTCCAGCTGTTTTCGACAGTACGTCAAGACGACTTGGCCGTAGCCAAGTTCCCAGGGTTTCGCACAGCATCTTCACGAGATTCGGCGCAACCTCCACGCCTTCTCGATCGTCTGTGCGCCCCGCGTCGACCTCCGGTGTCGGTACGCAGAACGCCCGTGCCGTTCAGGGCACGGGCGTTCTGCGGTACTGCCACCGGAGGACGGGCCGCCGGACGGGCTGTCAGATACCGGCGAAGGCGTTCTCGATGATGTCCAGGCCCTCGACGAGCAGGTGCTCCGGCATCACCAGCGGCGGCAGGAAGCGCAGCACGTTGCCGTAGGTGCCGGCGGTCAGCACGACCAGGCCCTCGGCGTGGCAGGCCTTCGCCACCGCGGCGGTGACCTCCGGGTTCGGCTCCTTGCCGCCCGGCTTGACCAGCTCGATCGCGATCATCGCGCCGCGGCCGCGGACCTCGCCGATCTCGAAGCGGTCCGAGCCGGCGAACTTCTCCTGCATGCCGCGCAGGCGGCCGAGCATGACCTCGCCGATGTGCTGGGCCTTGGCGTTGAGGTCCAACTCCTTCATCGTCTCGATCGAGCCCAGCGCGGCGGCGCAGGCCACCGGGTTGCCGCCGTAGGTGCCACCCAGGCCACCGGCCGGAGCGGAGTCCATGATCTCGGCGCGGCCGGTCACCGCGGCCAGCGGCAGACCGCCGGCGATGCCCTTGGCGGTGGTGATCAGGTCCGGGACGATGCCCTCGTCGTCACAGGCGAACCACTGGCCGGTCCGGCAGAAGCCGGTCTGGATCTCGTCCGCGACGAAGACGATCCCGTTCGCCTTGGCGTACTCGACGATGGCCGGCAGGAAGCCCTTGGCCGGCTCGATGAAGCCGCCCTCGCCCTGGATCGGCTCGATGATGATCGCGGCGACGTTGTCCGCGCCGATCTGCTTGTTGATGATGTCGATCGCCTGCGCGGCCGCCTCGGCGGCGCAGTTCTCGGCACCGGTCAGCCAGCGGTAGGGGTAGGCGACCGGGACGCGGTAGATCTCCGGCGCGAACGGGCCGAAGCCCTGCTTGTACGGCACGTTCTTCGCCGTCAGGCCCATGGTGAGGTTGGTGCGGCCGTGGTAGCCGTGGTCGAAGACCACCACGGCGGTGCGCTTGGTGTAGGAACGGGCGATCTTGACGGCGTTCTCCACCGCCTCGGCACCCGAGTTGAAGAGCGCGGTGCGCTTCTCGTGGTCACCCGGCGTCAGCTCGTTGAGCTGCTCGGCCACGGCGACGTAGCCCTCGTACGGGGTCACCATGAAGCAGGTGTGGGTGAAGGCGGCGAGCTGGTCGGTGGCCTTGGCGACCACGGCCGGCGCGCTGTTGCCGACGTTGGTCACGGCGATGCCGGAGCCGAAGTCGATCAGCGTGTTGCCGTCCACGTCCTCCAGCACGCCGCCGCCGGCGCGCGCGACGTAGACGGGCAGCGTGGTGCCGACCCCGGCCGCGACCGCACCCAGCTTGCGGGCCTGCAGCTCCTGAGACTTCGGGCCGGGGATCGCGGTGACCAGACGGCGCTCCTGCGGGAGCTGCGGTGCGGCGCTCATGTGGGTTCTCCAGACGGACGTTTCGACTCTGTCATCGCAGGCTACGGCGGGCGCCGCAACGACGGCATGCGCCACTGGGGAGCACTGCGCCGTCCGACTTGTCCTGCCCGGCCACTGGCCCTGTGCGGTTGCGGCTCACCGACAGGCCCGGTCCGCTCCACTACATTGAGCGCGGGCGTGTCGTCCGCCGGGCGGCATGGGTAGGGGAACTGCCGGGCGCGACGGGGCAAGGGAGCGGGACCGCAATGGGACTGGACGGCACACAGGAGCACCGCACCGACCTCGCCACCCGGCCCCTACCGCAGCCGCAACAGCCGCAACAGCAGCACCGCGGCGGCCTCCCCGCCGACCTTCCCCACCAGCCCACCCGCCACACCCGCCCACCCCTGGCCACCTGGGCCACCGACCCCCGGCCCCCGGCGGGCCCGGGGATCTACCGCTACGGGTACCGCGAAGCGGACCCGGAGCGGGCGGAGGCTGCGGCGGTGGGGGTGCGGGGGCTGCTGGTCCGGGCGGCGCTGAACCTGGTGGTGGGTGCGGTGGTGTACCTGTACGGGCAGGTATTTCTGATGTACCTGGTGAAACTCACCATCTGGCCGCCTCACCCTTCGGAATTCCAGTTCGCCTTGGCCATCTACGGAATCAAGCTGGTGGCGGCAGCGGTGAGCATCGCCGTATTCGGCCGGATGGGGCGCTGGCTGGAGGTCTATCGCCGCTACCTGGCCCCGGCTCTGGCCCGGCTCGGTGCGGTGGTCCGCGAGCACGCTGTCACCGACGAGCTGTCTGAGCAGCCGACTGCCTCCGACGGCGGCAGCGCCTCGTCCGTCACCGCTGACCCCTGGGAGTTTCTGCGGGAGGCGGGGCTTGGGGAGGCGCTCGGGGCCGTGGAGCGGGATGTGCGGGGTGGGGTGGTGACGGATGTCGACTATGTGCGGATCCGTCGGGTGTGGCAGGAGGTGCTGGGGGAGCCGGGGTTGGCGGGGGCGTTCGGGGAGCAGGTGGCGTCGCGGGGGGCGGCGGCGTGTGCGCATCCGTCGGAGGCGCGGGATCTGCCGGTGCGGGGGGCGGAGCACGATCTGCTGCTGGGGCAGGTGCGGCTCGGGACGGCGCAGGATGTGCTCAAGAATCCGTTCGCCTACCGGGGGGCCGGGTTCGCGCTCGACCCGCAGGTGCTGGGGACCTCGCTGCTCGCGGTGGGGCCGGCCGGGACGGGGAAGACGGCGCGGTTGGCGCGGCCGGTGGCGGAGGCGCTCTGCCTGCAGGCGCTGGCCCGGACCGCGTGCGTGGTGGTGATCAGCGCGGACGGGGTCGATCTCGGGCCGGACGCCTCCTATGACGTGGTGATCGCGCCGGGTGATCCGTCCTCGGCGTACGGGCTGGACCTCTACGGTGCGGCGCACGCGCCCGACGAGGCGGCCGCCCGGCTCGCCGACGCGTTGCTGCCCGACGAGCTGGCGCTGCGCGCGGAGAGCGCCCGGATCGCGTTGCAGCAGGTGGTCGGGCCGTTCCACGCGGGGTACGGGCGCTATCCGTCCGTCCGGGAGCTGCGCGGGTTGCTGAGCGGGGAGCCGGAGGGCTGGGAGGAGCTGGTCAAGGCGTTGGGGGCGCGTGGGCGGCTGGCCGTGCACGAGCCCGATGTGCAGCACCGGCGGCGCCAGCACGGGCGGGCCGACGATCCGGGGGCGCTGCTCGCGGACCGGCTCGCGCTGCTGGACCGGCCGGCCTTCGCGGGGTGCTTCAGCCCGGCGGGGGAGGACGTCCGGCCGGCCTTCGCGATGCGCGCGCTGGAGCATCCGCTGCGGGTGCGGGTGAAGCTTCCCGAGCGCAGCCACCCGGAGGCGGCGCGGATGCTGTCCCGGCTGGTGGTGGGTCAGTTCGTGCAGGCCGCCGCGGCTCGCTCCGACCGGTCGCTCTTCGCGGGCCTGGTGGTGGACGACGCGTCGGCCGCGTTGGACGCCGCGACGGTGCAGGCGCTGGGCCGGATGCGCGGCGCCAACGCGGGCGCGGTGCTGTTGCTGCGCAGCCTGGTGGACGTGCCGGAGGCGCTGCGGGTGCCGTTGTTCGGCGCGGTCGGATGCCGGATCGCGTTCCCGGGCATCGCGCCCTGGGACGGCAGGCTGTTCTCCGAGGTCTGGGGCACCATGCTGGTCCCCGACCAGACGGTGACGCTGACGCCGGACACCTCCGGCGGCGTGGTGCGCAAGGCGGCCCGGCTCACCCGTAAGGCGCTGGCGGGGACGCCGGCGCAGACCGCGAGCGTCTCCACCCGGGAGGTCGAGCGGGAGCGCTGGTCCCCGTCCGAGCTGGCGCACACCCTGCCGACCGGGCATGCGGTGGTGTCGCTGATGACGGTCGCCGGGGAGCCGGTGCCGCCGCTGCTGGTGGACCTGCGGAGCTGAGGCGCCCGCTCGATGCGATCGCACGGTATCGATTAGCTACGCTGCGGTGGATTCGGCGGCACGGCTTGTCCGCAGCGTCCATAATGGGAGGGATCCTCCCGAGAGCGACGCTCCCCGCCGCCCGGTGGCAACGAGGCCGCCGGGTCGTCCCACCGAAGGTGCCATGCCCCCCACACTCGCCGCAGTCGTGCGCAATTCCTCGCTCCATCTGACGGTCCTGGCCGGCGCGGACCACCTGGAGCGACCGGTCCGCTGGGTGCACACCAGCGAACTGGACGACCCCACGCCCTTCCTCGAAGGCGGCGAGCTGCTGCTCACCACCGGCATCAAGCTGGGCCGGAGCGCGAAGAACCTCCAGGCGTACGTTCATCGCTTGGCGGATGCCGGCGTGGTGGGTCTGGGGCTGGGCGTCGGGCTCTCGCACGCCGAGGTCCCGCAGCCGCTGGTGGACGCCGCCGCGCAGCGCGGCCTGCCGCTGCTCAGGGTGCCGGAGCCGACGCCGTTCATCGCGATCAGCAAGGTCGTCTCGGCGGCGCTGGCGGCCGAGCAGTACGAGGCGGTGACCACCAGCTTCGAGGCGCAGGAGGAGCTGACCCGGGCCGCGCTCGGGCAGAACGGCACCGCTGCCGTGGTCCGCAAGCTGGCCGCCCGGCTCGGCGGCTGGGCCGCGCTGTACGACAGTTCCGGCGCGCTCTCGGTGGTAGCCCCGGACTGGGCCGCGCGCCGGGCCGCCCGGCTGGCGTCCGAGGTGGACCGGCTGCGCCGTCGGCCGGCTCCGGCCAGTGCCGCCCTGCAGGGGCGTTCGCCGGGGTTCGACACCGCCGACGAGGACTTCGTGGTGGTGCAGTCGCTGGGCGCCGACCGCCGGGCGCGCGGCTTCCTCGCGGTCGGTACCGAGGACCGGATCACCCCGACCGAGCGCTACGTCCTGAACGCCGCGGTCGCGCTGCTCACGCTGACCCTGGAGCGGTCGCGCGAGCTGCGCCACGCCGAGGAGCGGATGGGCGCGGCGCTGCTGCGGCTGGTGCTGGCCGGCCAGGTGGCGACGGCACGTCAGGTCGCCACCGGACTCTTCGGCGGACTGCCGGAGGGCACCATCCGGGTCCTGGTGGCCGGCCCCGCGACGGGCGGCGGGGACCGGGCTGACAAGAGCGACAAGGGTGACAAGGTCGGCGAGCGGAACGACCAGGACGCCCTGCTGCACGACCTGACCGAGCTGGCGGAGCGGGCCGAGCAGGCCGGCGGCCGGGGCGGCGAGAAGCTGTTGGTGGCGCGCGAGAGCGTGGCCAAGGAGGGCCGCGACGGCAAGGACGGCAAGGACGGCAAGGAGAAGGACGGCAAGGACGGCGCCGCCCCGGTCGAGCGGCTGGTGCTGCTCGCGGTGGACGGCGGCGCGGTGCACCGGGCCTGCCTGGGCGCGGTCGAGGAGCACGAGGGCCTGGCCCTCGGCATCTCCGCCCCGGCGCCGATCGACGAGGCCGGCGCCGCGTTCGCCCAGGCCGAACGGGCCCTGGCCGTGGCGCTGCGCGGCGGTCGCCGCTCGGTGGGCCACGAGGAGGTCGGCGCGGGCTCGCTGCTGCCGCTGCTGGGCGAGGACGCCGTGACGGCCTTCGCCGAGGGCCTGCTGCGTCCGCTGCGCGACCACGACCGGACCGCCCGCGGCGACCTGGTCGCCTCGCTGCGCGCCTGGCTCTCCCGGCACGGCCAGTGGGACGCGGCCGCCGCCGATCTCGGCGTGCACCGGCACACCCTGCGCTACCGGATGCGCCGGGTCGAGGAGCTGCTCGGCCGTTCGCTGGACGACACCGACGTCCGGATGGAACTCTGGCTCGCCCTGCGCTCGGGTGAGGACTAGGCCGAGGTGGAGTGTCCAGGGGTCGCCGCGCTACGGACCGGACAACCCCGTGGGGCGGCCGCGCGACCTACCGTGGTGACAGGCCCCACAGCGGTGGAGCAGTGACGACGAGGAGAGGGCCGGTACGACCGTGACCACCACCACGACCCATGCATTCTGGCTGGCCGGCCGCCAGGAGACCGGCGACAGCACCTTCGAGGTCCACCACCCGTGGGACCACAGCCTGGTCGGCACGGTCAGCGTGCCCACCGACGCGCAGGTCGACGAGGCCGTCGAGGCCGCCGTCGCCGCCGCGCCGGTCTTCGCCGCGACCCCCGCGCACGTGCGGGCCACCGCGCTGGACCACGTGTCCCGCCGGCTCGCCGAGCGTTCCGAGGAGATCGCCCAGCTGATCACCGCGGAGAACGGTAAGCCGATCAAGTGGGCGCGTGGCGAGGTCGGCCGGGCCGTGTCGGTCTTCCGCTGGGCGGCCGAGGAGGCCCGCCGCACCAACGGCGAGACCATGCGGCTGGACACCGACCCGGGCGGCACGGGCCGTTTCGCCGTGGTGCGCCGCTTCCCGCGCGGAGTGGTGCTCGGCATCGCCCCGTTCAACTTCCCGCTCAACCTGGTGGCCCACAAGGTCGCCCCGGCGATCGCCGTCGGCGCCCCGATCATCCTCAAGCCGGCTCCGGCCACCCCGCTGTCTGCGCTGGTGCTCGGCGAGATCCTGGCCGAGACCGAGCTGCCGGCCGGTTCCTGGAGCGTGCTCCCGGTGGCCAACGAGAAGATGCCGGCCCTGGTCCAGGACAGCCGCCTGCCGGTGATCTCGTTCACCGGTTCGGACAAGGTCGGCTACCAGATCATGGACTCGGTGCCGCGCAAGCACGTCACCCTGGAGCTCGGCGGCAACGCCGCTGCCGTGGTGCTCGCGGACTACTCCTCGGACGCCGACCTCGAGTGGGCCGCCACCCGGATCGCCACCTTCGCCAACTACCAGGCCGGCCAGTCCTGCATCTCGGTGCAGCGGGTGATCGCCGACGCGAGCGTCTACGACGCGCTGGTCGAGAAGGTGGTCGCCAAGGTCCGTGCCCAGGTGACCGGCAACCCGAACGACGACGCGACGGACGTCGGCCCGCTGGTCGACGAGAACGCCGCCAAGCGCGTCGAGTCCTGGGTGGACGACGCGGTCGCCAAGGGCGCCAAGGTGCTCACCGGCGGTACCCGCGAGGGCGCCGCGTACGCCCCGACCGTGCTGGCCGAGCTGCCCGCCGACGCCGTGCTCGCCACCGCCGAGGTCTTCGGCCCGGTGCTGTCGCTGCACCGCGTGGAGAGCACCGACGAGGCGTTCGCCGCCGTCAACGACTCCAACTACGGCCTGCAGGCCGGTGTCTTCACGCACGACGTGCAGGCCGCCTTCCGGGCCCACCGGGAGCTGCAGGTCGGCGGCGTGATCATCGGTGACGCGCCGTCCTACCGCGCCGACCAGATGCCGTACGGCGGCGTCAAGGACTCCGGCGTGGGCCGCGAGGGCGTGAAGTACGCGATGGACGACTTCACCTTCGAGCGCGTCCTGGTGCTGACCGGTCTGGACCTCTGACCGGGCCATAGCACCCCCGCACCATCGGCGCACCGTCCTTCCCGGGGCGGTGCGCCGCCGCGCGTACGGCAGGCCACAATGGGACCCATGAACTCGCTCGCCCACCCGCAGCTGCGCTTCACCCCGGTCGTCGACGACCCGTCAGGTCCCAGGGAACTGGTGATCCTCGGCTCCACCGGCTCGATCGGCACCCAGGCCATCGACATCGTGCTGCGCAACCCGCAGCGCTTCCGGGTGGTGGCCCTCTCCGCGGCCGGCGGGCAGGTCGAGCTGCTCGCCGAGCAGGCCTTCCAGCTGGGCGTGCACACCGTCGCGGTGGCCCGCCCGGAGGCCGAGCCCGCGCTGCGTGCCGCGCTGGCCGAGCGGGCCGCCGGCCGCCCGTTGCCGACCGTGCTGTCCGGCCCGGACGCCGCCACCGAGCTGGCCGGTCTGCCCTGCCACTCCGTGCTGAACGGCATCACCGGCTCGATCGGCCTGGCGCCCACGCTGGCCGCGTTGCGGGCCGGCCGGGTGCTGGTGCTGGCCAACAAGGAGTCACTGATCGTCGGCGGCCCGCTGGTCAAGGCGGTCGCCAGGCCCGGCCAGATCGTCCCGGTGGACTCCGAGCACGCCGCGCTCTTCCAGGCGCTGAGCAGCGGGACCCCGCGCGAGGTGCGTCGGCTGGTGGTGACCGCCAGCGGCGGTCCGTTCCGCGGCCGGACCCGCGATCAGCTGGCCGCCGTCACCCCCAAGGACGCGCTGGCCCACCCGACCTGGGCGATGGGCCCGGTGGTGACGATCAACTCGGCCACCCTGGTCAACAAGGGCCTGGAGGTCATCGAGGCCCATCTGCTCTACGACATCCCGTTCGAGCGGATCGACGTGGTGGTCCACCCGCAGTCGGTCGTCCACTCGATGGTGGAGTACACGGACGGTTCGACGCTCGCCCAGGCCAGCCCGCCCGACATGCGGATGCCGATCGCGCTCGGCCTGGGCTGGCCGGACCGGGTACCGGACGCCGCGCCCGGCTGTGACTGGACCAAGGCCACCAGCTGGGAGTTCTTCCCGTTGGACGACGAGGCGTTCCCGGCCGTCGGGCTCGCCCGCGAGGTGGGTACGCTCGGCGGCACGGCACCGGCCGTCTTCAACGCCGCCAACGAGGAGTGCGTGGACGCGTTCCTCAAGGGGCGTCTGGCCTTCACGGCGATCGTGGACACGGTCGCCAAGGTGGTCGCCGAGCACGGGACCCCCGTGGCGGGAACTTCTCTGACCGTCGAGGACGTCCTGGATGCGGAGGGCTGGGCCCGTGCCCGGGCCCGCGAGCTCGCGGCGGGCTGATGGTCGCCGGTGTCCGGGTGCATGATGGCGAGTGGAGCGGCATGACGGAGGACCAGCAGTGACTGCAGTGATGACGGTGCTCGGCATCGGGGTCTTTATCGTCGGGCTCTTGTTCTCGATCGCGTGGCACGAGCTCGGCCACCTGTCGACGGCCAAGCTCTTCGGCATCCGGGTGCCGCAGTACATGGTCGGCTTCGGCCCGACCCTCTGGTCGCGCAAGAAGGGCGACACCGAGTACGGCTTCAAGGCCATCCCGCTGGGCGGTTACATCCGCATGATCGGGATGTTCCCGCCGGGCGCCGACGGGCGGATCACCAAGCGCAGCAGCTCGCCGTGGCGCTCGATGATCGAGGACGCCCGGGAGGCCTCCTACGAGGAGCTCCAGCCCGGTGACGAGGACCGGCTGTTCTACACCCGCAGGCCGTGGAAGCGCGTCATCGTGATGTTCGCCGGGCCGTTCATGAACCTGATCCTGGCGTTCCTGCTCTTCCTCGTCACCATGATGGGCTTCGGCGTGCAGCAGTCGCTGCCGACCGTCCGCACGGTCTCCCAGTGCGTCGTCCCGGCCAGCCAGGCCAGCGACACCTGCAAACCCGACGCGCCCGCCTCCCCGGCCGCCGCGGCCGGCCTGAAGCCGGGGGACACCTTCGTCTCCTTCGGCGGCGAACGGATCCACGACTACCAGCAGCTCCAGGAGGACATCCGCAGGTCCGCCGGGCAGACCGTGCCCATCGTGGTCCAGCGCGACGGTCAGCAGGTGGCGCTCTCGGCGACCATCCGGACCAACGTCCTCGCCAAGGTCGACGCCAACGGCGACCCGGTCCAGGGCCAGACCGTGACCGCCGGATTCCTCGGCATCTCGCCGACCAGCGGCGTGGTCCGGCTGGGCTTCGACGCCAGCGTGAGCCGGATGAGCGACATGGCGCGCACCGGCGTCGGCTCGCTGGTGGCGCTGCCCGGCAAGATCCCCGCACTGTGGGACTCGGTCTTCGAGGGCACCCCGCGCACCGCGGACTCCCCGATCGGGATGGTCGGCGCGGCCCGGGTGGGTGGCGAGGTGGCGGCCCTGCACCTGCCGGCCTCGCAGCGGATCGCCTTCCTGGTCAATCTGCTGGCCGGTGTCAACCTCTCGCTCTTCCTGTTCAACATGCTCCCGCTGCTCCCGCTGGACGGCGGCCACGTGGCCGGCGCGCTCTGGGAGTCGGTCCGCCGCCGGGCCGCCAAGCTGTTCCAGCGTCCCGACCCGGGACCCTTCGACGTCGCCAAGCTGATGCCGGTGGCGTACGTGGTGGCGACCATCTTCATCGGCTTCACGCTGTTGGTGCTGGTGGCCGATGTGATCAACCCCGTCAAGATCAGCTAAGACCGCCCACCATGTGCCGGTCGGTCTGAAGCGACCGGCCAGGGCGCGTGTGCTCGCGCTCTCCCGGGTGCCGTACCGTTGACGCCGGGTGCGCCGCCAGTCGCGCACCCGGCTGGACCACCACCTCAACCCCGGGGAACCCTGCGCACATGACCGCGATCTCGCTCGGTATTCCGTCCCTGCCGCTCAAGCCGCTTGCCACTCGTCGGGTCTCCCGGCAGATCATGGTCGGGAACGTTCCGGTCGGTGGTGACGCGCCGGTGTCGGTGCAGTCGATGACCACGACGGTGACGGCCGACATCAACGCGACGCTGCAGCAGATCGCGCAGCTGACGGCGTCGGGCTGCCAGATCGTGCGGGTGGCGGTGCCGACCCAGGACGACGCGGACGCGCTGCCGGTGATCGCGCGGAAGTCGGGTATCCCGGTGATCGCCGACATCCACTTCCAGCCGAAGTACGTGTTCGCCGCGATCGACGCCGGTTGTGCGGCGGTTCGGGTGAACCCGGGCAACATCAAGCAGTTCGACGACAAGGTCGGCGAGATCGCGAAGGCCGCGAAGGGCGCGGGCGTCCCGATCCGGATCGGTGTGAACGCGGGGTCGTTGGACCGGCGGCTGCTGGAGAAGTACGGGCGGGCCACTCCCGAGGCGCTGGTGGAGTCCGCGCTGTGGGAGTGCTCGTTGTTCGAGGAGCACGACTTCCGGGACATCAAGATCTCGGTGAAGCACAACGACCCGGTCGTGATGATCAACGCCTACCGGCAGCTGGCGGCGGCCTGTGACTACCCGCTGCACCTGGGCGTGACCGAGGCGGGTCCGGCGTTCCAGGGCACGATCAAGTCGGCGGTGGCGTTCGGTGCGCTGCTGGCCGAGGGCATCGGGGACACGATCCGGGTGTCGCTGTCGGCCCCTCCGGTGGAGGAGATCAAGGTCGGTATCCAGATCCTGGAGTCGTTGAACCTGCGTCAGCGGGGCCTGGAGATCGTGTCGTGCCCGTCCTGCGGCCGCGCGCAGGTGGATGTGTACAAGCTGGCGGAGGAGGTCACCGCGGGCCTGGAGGGCATGGAGGTGCCGCTGCGGGTGGCGGTGATGGGCTGCGTGGTGAACGGTCCGGGTGAGGCGCGGGAGGCCGACCTGGGCGTGGCGTCGGGCAACGGCAAGGGTCAGATCTTCGTGAAGGGCGAGGTGATCAAGACGGTTCCGGAGTCGAAGATCGTCGAGACCCTGATCGAGGAGGCGCTCAAGCTCGCCGAGCAGATGCAGGCCGACGGCGTGGAGTCCGGCGCCCCGACCGTGATCGCCGCCGACTGACGCGGCTCGCGCAGTCGGACCGGCAGGGGGGTCGTCCGCAGGCGGAGGACCCCCCTGCCGTTTGCCGCTCGTGGCAGCGGAGTAGGGTGCCGCGAAGCCGTTGAATGAGGTGCTGTGCTCGATCGAGGTGTGATGCTCCCCAGCTCGCTGCAGGCCGCGCGGGCGAAAGGGGGCCCCGCCGGCCGGAGGCTGGGGGAGGCCACCCGAGTCCTGGACGGCCCGGATCTCGCGGACACCCTGGAGGTGCTGCGCCGGGACCCGGTCGTCAACGCGTTCGTCGCCACCCGGGTCGAGGCGGTCGGGCTCGACCCCTGGCGGCTCGGCGGTGAGATGTGGGGCTGGTGCGACGAGGACGGCCGGCTGGAGTCGCTCTGCTACGCGGGCGCCAACCTGGTCCCGATCAACGCCGGCCCCGAGGCGGTCCGGGCCTTCGCCGAACGGGCCCGCAGGCAGGGGCGGCGCTGCTCCTCGATCGTCGGTCCGGCCGAGTCGACGGCCGCCCTCTGGTCGCTGCTGGAGCGCAGCTGGGGACCGGCCCGCGAGGTCCGCGCCCACCAGCCGCTGCTGGCCACCAGCGAACCGTCCGCCGAGGTGGCACCCGACCCGCTGGTCCGCCGGGTCCGCAAGGACGAGATCGACTTGCTGATGCCGGCCTGCGTGGCGATGTTCACCGAGGAGGTCGGGGTCTCCCCGCTGGCCGGTGACGGCGGGCTGCTCTACCAGGCCAGGGTCGCCGAACTCGTGGGCGGCGGACGCTCGTTCGCCCATATCTCGGAGCAGGGCGAGGTGATCTTCAAGGCCGAGATAGGCGCGGTCACCCAGGGCGCCTGCCAGATCCAGGGGGTCTGGGTCGCCCCCGCCCACCGCGGCCGCCGGCTCTCCGAGACCGGCATGGCGGCGGTGCTGGAGATCGCGCTGCGCGAGGTCGCCCCGGTGGTCAGCCTGTATGTCAACGACTACAACCTGCCGGCCAGGGCCGCCTACCACCGGGTGGGTTTCCGGGAGATCGGCGCGTTCATGTCGGTACTCTTCTGAGGTTCGGGAGCACCGGCGCCGACCCTGCGTCAGCTCCGGGCCGGCCCGGTGAACTCGGCGCACTCGACGCGCTCGACGCACGCGACGAAGGAGTAACGTCCCCGGCATGGAGCAGTTGTCCGAGGTGACCATCGAGCCGATCGACCTGGCCGCATGGGCGCCGTACGCGCTGGAGGTGCAGTCGGCCGCCTTCGGGCTCTCGCCGGAGGAGATTGCGGTCCGGCTGCAGATCGTGGGCCGGCACGCCCAGCAGCCTGGGGTGCTGGCGCTGGGGGCGCTCTGCGGCGGCCGGCTGGTCGGCTTCGGCTACGGCATGCCCAACCTGCGCGAGCACTGGTGGAGCACCGTCATCCAGCCCTACCTGGAGGCGCGCGGCTACGGCGACTGGCTGGACGGCGTCTTCGCCGTCACCGAGCTGCACGTGCTGCCGCAGTACCAGGGCTGTGGTCTGGGCAGCGCGCTGATCCGGAGCCTGTGCGAGAACTCGGGCAAGCACCGCAGCATCCTGTCGGCGATCGACGCCGAGACCCCGGCCCGCCGGCTCTACCGCTCGCTCGGCTACCGGGACCTGGCCCGCGCGGTGCACTTCCCGAACACCGACCGCCCGTACGCGGTGATGGGCGCCCGGCTCCCGCTGCTGGACCGCTGGAGCTAGTGCCGCGTCCTTAGACCGACCGGCAAATGGTGGGTGGAGGAAGAAGGGGGTCTCCCCGGCCGAAGGCTGGGGGAGGGTCGAGGGCCGAGTCTGGGCGGTGCCGACGAGGGAGCAGCAGCGGAGCTGCGGTGACTGAGGAGAAGCCGTCAGGGGGCACCTCCCGGCCGAAGGCTGGGGGAGAGAGCCATCGGGCCGCGACGCCGCCCACCATTTGCCGGTCGGTCTTAGAGCCAGCCGGCGAACTCCAGGGCGAGTTCGGCCTCCTGGGTGTCGCCGGCCTCCAGGTGGGCCAGGCCGGCCGCGACGGTGCGCAGGAGTGTCCAGCCGCGCAGCCGGTCGTGGTCCACGTCGACGGCGTCGGCCAGCAGGTGCAGGCGGCGGCGGGCTGCGCCGCGCGGCCCGGGCGATCCGGCCAGCGTGTCCTTGCGGTCCTGGGCCAGCCAGGCCAGGTCGTAGGCGCGTTCGCCGACCAGCGGCCGGGGGTCGATGGCCAGCCAGGGGGCCCGGTCGGCGGCCATCACGTTGCCGTGGTGGAAGTCGCCGTGCAGGAGGTACTGCTCCGGCTCGGAGGCCAGCAGACCGGCCGCCGTCTCCAGTGCCTCGTCGACCAGCGCCTGCGCCTCCACCCGCTCCGCCAGCGGCCGACGGCGCCTCAGTTCGGCGCCGAGGCCGCCCACCCGCTCGGCCACCGAGTCGAACGGGTGGCCCTCGCCGGGCGCGGTCCAGAGCCGTTGCAGCAGGCCGGCCGCCTCCAGCATCGCCTTCGCCTCGGCCAGCGAGCGCAGCGGGATGTCACCGTGCAGCCGCTCCAGCAGCAGCATGCCGTCGTCGGGTTCGGCGGCCAGCAGCAGGACCGCGCCGCGGCCGGCCCAGTGGGTGAGCGCGGCGTGCTCCTGGGCGGTCTCGGGGGTGATCAGGCCGGCCTTGAGCACGGCCGGCGCGCCGTCGTCGCGGCGGACGTAGCCGATCAGACTGAGCCGGCCGCCCGGCTCGAAGACCCGCTCCAGGGTGAGCTCCCAGCGGGTGAGTTGCTCGGAGAACCGGGCGGGCAGCCGGGCCAGCCAGGCCGCGGCGTGCTCGTCCCCCCGGCTCAGCACGCTCTCCCGCAGCCGGTCCGGGATGCTGAACTGCCCTGGTGCTGCCGACATGCTGGCCTTCCGGTCGCTGCTTGGCCCCGCGCGCTACCCGTCCATTGTCGGCCATCACCGGGCGCGGCCGGGCAGGACGCGCTGGTCAGAGAGTGGGTGGCGGCGCCGCGCGCCGGCGCTCAGGAGGTGGGCTTGGCCGAGCCGCTGACGGTGGCGCTCGCGCCGTCGGTCGTCGGTGCGGGCATCCCCGGCAGCGCGCTGGAGGGGGCGCCCCAGTGGTTGGCCTGGAGCACGCACTCGCGCAGCGCGGTGGCCGCGGCGCCGCGCAGTTCTCCGGTGGTGCCGGCCACCAGGTCGCCGTAAACGGCGGTCAGCCGGGTCTCCAGGTATCCGGCGAGCTTCACGGCGGCGGCGGCATCCGGGACGGCGAACGGCAGTTGGTAGCCGGGGGCCGCGGCGGCGGGCGTCGCGCCGCCGGCGCCGAGGATCCGGTGCCAGGCGTCGCGGCGGGCCTGGTGGGCGGCGTAGACGGCGCGGGCGTCGTCCCGCTTGGGGCCCGCCGGGGTGCGGGCGCCGATGACGCCGTAGCCGTAGACCGCGGCGTGCTCGGCGGCCAGCGCGGCCTGCAGCGCGGTGACGGCCGAGGTGGGCAGCGGGGCCGACGAGGCGCTCGGTGCGGTGGTCGGTGCGGTGGCCGCTCGGCTGCTCGGTGCGGGGCTGCTCGCCGACGCGGAGGCCGACCGGGAGGCGGCGGTGGCTGGGGCCGCGGCCGGGGCGGGGACGGCCAGCGGGGTCGGGTCGCCGAGCAGCAGGGCGTGCAGCGCGCCGGCGGCCGCGACCGAGGCCAGCAACCGGGCCAGCGCGGGGGAGGCCGCGTCCAGATCGGCCAGCCTGGCCTGCGCGGTGGTCCGTTCGGCGGTGGCGAGGGCGGCCGCGGTCGGCACGGCCGGCGGGACGGGGACCGCGCCGGTGACGCCGGGGGAGGGCTGCGCGGAGTGCGAGGAGGCCGCGGCGGTCGGCAGCCCGACGGCCAGCGCCGCCTGCTGCTGTACGAGCTCCGCGCGCAGCGGCTTCAGGCGTCCGTCGGTGGCGCCGGCACCCGCCAGCAGTGCGTCGTACTGGCCGAGCAGGGCCTCGCCGGCGGCGGCCGCGCGGGCCCGGATCGGCAGATCCGGGTCGGCCTTGTGCGCGCCGTGTCCCGAGCCGTCGGAGCCGCCCGAACTGGAGCAGGCGGCCAGCAGCCCGGCCACGGCCATGGTCCCGACGGTCAGGAGGGCCCGCCGGCTGGGGGACTGCATCGACGCGCTCCCGCTGGGTCGTGCGGGTGCCACCGGTGCCCCCGCTTCCGTGATGGTGTCGGGACAGACGGTGAAAGTATTGTGTCCGCCCCGCTGGGACCGTACCGCCCGGTGATCGGCGGGCCGACGGCGGGGCGGTCGTGCGGCGCTGCGCTCCGTCCGGAATCGGCGGTTTGGGGGTTGACCCGATAGGCTTTGGGCCGAGTTACGAACTTCTGACAACAGCAGACGCGGCCGAGGAGTCACCCGGATGAGCACCACCCCCACCGATCGGTTGCGTGTCCTGTTGGAGCCGCTGGCCGTGCAGGCGGGTCTGGACCTTGAGGACGTCAAGGTGAGCCAGGCCGGCAGCCGCCGCCAGGTACAGATCGACGTGGACGCCGACGGCGGTGTGGATCTCGATGCCATCGCCGAGTTCAGCCGCGCCGTCGGTCAGGCGATGGACGAGTCCGATGTGATGGGCGACTCGGCGTACGTGCTGGAGGTCGGCTCCCCGGGCGTGGACCGCCCGCTCACCGAGCCCCGCCACTGGCGCCGTAACGTCGGCCGCCTGGTCGTCGCCACCCTCGCCGACGGCAGCGAGATCACCGCCCGCGTGCTGGAGACCGACGAGGACGGCGCGCTGGTCGAGGTGCAGCCCGTCAAGGGGCGCGGCCGGGCCAAGGAACGCAGGCTGGCCTTTGCGGAGGTCGCCAAGGCGCGGATCCAGGTCGAGTTCAACCGCAAGGACGACGAGAAGCTGCTCGCCGACGACGCGGACCCGACCGACGAGGCCGACGACGAGATCGACGACGACGAGTTCGACGAGAACGACGGCGACGCCCACGACGACAGCAACGACGACAAGCTTTAAGAAAGAAAGAGGAGGCGTAGCCGTGGACATCGACATGAGTGCCCTGCGTGGGCTGGTGACCGAGAAGAACATCCCGTTCGACCTGCTGGTCGAGTCGATCGAGTCGGCGCTCCTCATCGCGTACCACCGGACCGAGGGCTCACGCCGCCGTGCCCGGGTCGAGCTGGACCGCAAGACCGGTCACGTGACCGTGTGGGCGCTGGAGGACGCGAGCGAGCTGGACGAGGGCGTCGAGCCCAAGGAGTTCGACGACACCCCGGGCGGCTTCGGCCGGATCGCGGCCAGCACCGCCAAGCAGGTGATCCTGCAGCGGCTGCGCGACGCCGCCGACGACCAGACCTTCGGCGAGTACGCGGGCAAGGAGGGCGACATCGTCACCGGTGTCGTCCAGCAGGGCAACGACCCGAAGAACGTGCTGGTGGACATCGGCAAGCTGGAGGCCATCCTGCCCCCGCAGGAGCAGGTCCCCGGTGAGGACTACAAGCACGGCACCCGGATCCGCAGCTACGTGGTGGCCGTCCGTCGCGGTGTCCGCGGCGCTTCGGTGACCCTCTCGCGGACCCACCCCAACCTGGTGCGCAAGCTGTTCGCGCTGGAGGTCCCGGAGATCGCCGACGGCAGCGTCGAGATCGCCGCGATCGCCCGCGAGGCCGGCCACCGCACCAAGATCGCGGTGTTCTCCCGCCGGGCCGGCCTGAACGCCAAGGGCGCCTGCATCGGCCCGATGGGCGGCCGGGTGCGCAACGTGATGGCCGAGCTGCACGGCGAGAAGATCGACATCGTCGACTGGTCGGAGGACCCGGCCGAGATGGTGGCCAGTGCGCTGTCCCCCGCCCGGGTGACGAAGGTCGAGATCGTCGACTTCGCGCAGCGCTCCGCACGAGTGATCGTGCCCGACTACCAGCTGTCGCTGGCGATCGGCAAGGAAGGGCAGAACGCCCGCCTGGCCGCCCGCCTGACCGGATGGCGGATCGACATCCGTCCGGACACCGAGACCACCGACGAGGGTGCTGCGGACCGTCGGCGCGGGGAATCCACGACTGATTAGTCGTGTTGTCATCTCGTAGTCGCGGCCCCGTTCCGATCGGCGGGGCCGCGGTCACACCCTGCGGAGGGGTAGACTTGAAGGTGTCCGGCCGGACGCATGTCCGCGCATGCCCAGAACGCACCTGCGTGGGCTGCCGCAAGCGAGCGGCCAAAGACGAGCTGTTGCGTGTCACGACGACCGAGGGCACCTGTGTCCCCGATCCTCGGGGCGTGCTGCCTGGGCGAGGCGCACATCTGCACCTCGACCTGGCCTGTTTCGACCTGGCGGTTCGCCGTCGGGCGTTTTCCAGGGCCTTTCGGCTCCAGGGAGTGCTCGACACGGAGGCTCTGCGTGCATACGTCGAGTCCCGGACCGCCGGCGCCCCGGCCTCCTGAGGAGCGATCCTCGGTCGGCCCGGAGGGCACCATCCCCGCCGTGAGCGGGGGAGAACCACCCGTAAATGAACTCGGCGCGCGCACCACGATGTCGCACGCCACCAGTCAGGTACCTCGCGAGTTGGAAGTAGGTCGAGATTGCGATGAGCACTCGATGAGTACGCGATGAGTACGCGATGGGTTCGCCCATGAAGTAGCGACGGTCCGGCGGACGATCACCCCGGACTTTTAGACAGGAGTGAAGTGGCTAAGGTCCGGGTATACGAACTCGCCAAGGAGCTTGGTTTGGAGAGCAAGGCCGTGATGGCCAAGCTCACCGAGCTGGGTGAGTTCGTCCGTTCGGCGTCCTCGACAATCGAGGCGCCGGTCGTACGCAAGTTGACTGACGCGCTGGGAGTGGCCCCTACGGGTGGTTCCGCTGCCAAGCCTGGCCCGCGCAAGCCCGCGGCGCCCCAGCCCGCCGGCACCGCCGGTGCGGCCGCACCCAAGCCGGGTGCCCCCACCCCGGGTCCGCGCCCCGCCGCGACCCCGGGTCCCCGTCCGACCCCGGCTGCTGCGGCTCCCGCCGCTCCGGCCGCGCCCGTCGCGCCGACCGAGGCGCCGCGTCCGGCCGCCGCTGCTCCGGGCCCGCGCCCGGCAGCGCGTCCCGCCGCCCCGGCTCCGGCTGCTCCGGCGGCCGAGTTCTCCTCGCCGACCCCGGTGGTCGGCGAAACCCCCGCCGCGCGTCCCGCTGCCGCGGCGCCGCGTCCGGCGGCTGCCGCCCCGGCGCCCAGCGCCGGTGCCGGTGCCCGTCCGGGCCCGCGTCCGGCCGGCCCGCGTCCGGGCAACAACCCCTTCACCTCGGGCAGCGCGACCGGAATGGCGCGCCCCGGCGACCGTCGTCCGGCCGCTCCGGGTGCCGGTGGCGCTCCGCGTCCCGGTGCTCCGGGTGCCGAGCGTGGTGCCGCCCGTCCGGGTGGCGAGCGTGGACCCCGTCCTGACGGTGTCGCAGGTGGCCGTCCCGGTGCCGAGCGCGGTGCCGCCCGTCCGGGTGGCGACCGTGGCCCGCGTCCCGACGGTGCCGGTGCGCGTCCGGGTGCCGACCGTGGCGCCCCGCGTCCCGGTGGTGCCGACCGTGGCCCGCGTCCCGCAGGCGCCCCCGGCGCCGAGCGCGGTGCGCGTCCCGCCGGTGCTCCGCGTCCCGACGGCATGCCCCGTCCGGCCGGTCCCCGTCCCGGTGGCCCGAGCCCGTCCGGCATGCCGCGCCCGAACCCGGGCATGATGCCGCAGCGTCCGGCTCCCGGCCCCGGCGGCCGTGGCCCGGGTGGCCCCGGTGCCCGTCCCGGCGGTCCCGGTGCCCGTCCCGGTGGTCCGGGTGGTGCCGGTGGCGGCGCCCGTCCCGGCTTCGCCGGTCGTGCGGCCGGTCCGGGCTCGCGTCCGGCCGGTGGCGGCGGCTTCGGCGGTCCGCGTCCCGGTGGCGCTCCCGGTGGCGGCGGTGGCTTCGGCCCGCGTCCCGGTGGCTTCGGCGGTCGTCCCGGCGGCCCCGGTGCCCGTGGTGGCACGCAGGGTGCCTTCGGTCGTGGCCCGGGCGGTCGCCCGGCCCGTGCCCGTAAGTCGAAGCGCGCGCGTCGCCAGGAGTACGAGGCCATGCAGGCCCCGTCCGTCGGCGGTGTGATGCTGCCCCGTGGCAACGGTGCCGCCGTGCGCCTGCCCCGTGGCGCGTCGCTGATGGACTTCGCCGAGAAGATCAACGCCAACCCGGCCGCGCTCGTCTCGGTGATGTTCAACCTCGGCGAGATGGTCACCGCGACCCAGTCGGTCTCGGACGACACGCTCCAGATGCTGGCCGGCGAGATGGGCTTCGCGCTCGAGATCGTCAGCCGCGACGACGAGGACCGCGAGCTGCTCGAGTCGTTCGACATCGACTTCGGTGCCGACGAGGGCGACGAGGACATGCTGGAGGCCCGTCCTCCGGTCGTCACCGTCATGGGTCACGTCGACCACGGTAAGACCCGACTGCTCGACGCCATCCGCAAGACCAACGTGGTGGCCGGTGAGGCGGGTGGCATCACCCAGCACATCGGTGCCTACCAGGTCTCGGCGGAGGTCAACGGCGAAGAGCGCCGCATCACCTTCCTCGACACCCCGGGTCACGAGGCGTTCTCCGCCATGCGTGCCCGTGGTGCCAAGTCCACCGACATCGCGATCCTGGTGGTCGCGGCCAACGACGGTGTCATGCCGCAGACGGTCGAGGCGTTGAACCACGCCAAGGCCGCCGGTGTGCCGATCGTGGTCGCGGTCAACAAGATCGACGTCGAGGGCGCCGACCCGACGAAGGTCCGCGGTCAGCTGACCGAGTTCGGTCTCGTGGCGGAGGAGTACGGCGGCGACACCATGTTCGTCGACATCTCCGCGCGCCAGGGCCTCAACATCGAGCAGCTGCTGGAGGCGGTCGTCCTGACCGCCGACGCTTCGCTCGACCTGCGGGCCAACCCGGAGCAGGACGCGCAGGGCATCGCGATCGAAGCCCACCTGGACAAGGGTCGCGGCGCCATGGCGACCGTCCTGGTCCAGCGCGGAACGCTGCGCGTCGGTGACTCGATCGCCGTCGGTGACGCCCACGGCCGCGTCCGCGCCATGCTGGACGAGAACGGTCAGAACGTCGCCGAGGCGGGCCCGTCCCGTCCGGTCCTGCTGCTCGGTCTCACCTCGGTGCCCCGCGCCGGCGACAGCTTCATCGTCGTCGACGACGACCGCACCGCGCGTCAGATCGCCGAGAAGCGCTCGGCCCGTGACCGCAACGCCATGTTCGCCAAGCGTCCGATGCGGATCTCCCTGGAGAACCTGGACCAGGCGATCGCGGCCGGCGGCATCCAGCAGCTCAACCTCATCATCAAGGGTGACGTTTCCGGTTCGGTGGAAGCCCTTGAGGACGCGCTCGTCAAGCTCGACGTGGGCGACGAGGTCGAGCTCCGGATCCTGCACCGCGGTGTGGGTGCCATCACCGAGTCCGACGTGGACCTGGCGATGGGCTCGGACGCCATCATCATCGGCTTCAACGTGCGCGCCGAAGGCCGCGCCCGTACGGCGGCCGACAAGGAAGGCGTGGATGTCCGGTACTACTCGGTCATCTACCAGGCGATCGAGGAGATCGAGGCAGCGCTCAAGGGCCTGCTCAAGCCCGAGTACGAGGAGGTGCGCCTCGGCTCCGCGGAGATCCGCGAGGTGTTCCGCAGCTCCAAGTTCGGCAACATCGCGGGTGTCATCGTCCGCGAGGGTCTGCTGCGCCGCAACGCCAAGGCCCGCCTCATCCGCGACGGCAAGCTCATCACGGAGAACCTCACCATCGAGGGTCTGCGCCGTTTCAAGGACGACGCGACCGAGGTCCGCGAGGGCTTCGAGGCCGGTGTGACCCTGGGGTCGTTCAACGACATCAAGGTCGACGACGTCATCGAGACGTTCGAGATGCGCGAGAAGCCGCGGGCGTAACGCCGGCAGCTCATCAAGCCCGGGGTCGGTCTACGGGGAAATTCCCGTCGACCGGCCCCGGTCTCGCTGTGTAGGGTCGGCGTCATCGGCCCCCTTTCGAGGGGCGTGCTGCGAGGCCTTCAGGTCGGCGTGACCTGTCATACATGTTCGTAGGAACACTCACCTTCGACCTGCTGCTGGGCGATGTGCATTCGCTCAAGGAGAAGCGTTCGATCGTGCGGCCCATCGTGGCCGAGCTGCAGCGCAAGTACAGCGTGTGCGCAGCGGAAGTCGGGAACCAGGATCTGCACCGCCGGGCCGAGATCGGCCTGGCGGTGGTGTCCGGCGACGCCGGGTACGTCACCGAGATCCTGGACAGCTGTGAGCGGTTGGTCGCCGGCCGCCCCGAGGTGCAGTTGCTCTCCGCGAGGAGGCGGTACCACGGCGACGACGATGAATGAGAGCGGCCGTGACGATGGCACGTCGCCACCGTCACACCGACGAGGACCGAGAGCGCCCACAAGGCTGGGCGCGGGCCGGTATTTTGGGGCGTGGGCCCCGATGGGTGAGCAGTCGACCCGGATACCGGACCCACAGCACGAGGAGGCAACGTGACCGACGCAGCAAGGGCGCGCAAGCTCGCCGACCGGATCCAGGTGATCGTCGCCCAGACTCTGGAGCGGCGGATCAAGGACCCGCGGCTGGGCTTCGTGACCATCACCGACACCAAGGTCACCGGCGACCTGCAGAACGCCACCGTCTTCTACACGGTCTTCGGTGACGACGCCGAGCGGGAGGCGACCGCCGCGGCGCTGGAGAGCGCCAAGGGCGTGCTCCGTTCCGAGGTCGGCAAGCAGACCGGGGTGCGGTTCACTCCCACCCTGACCTTCATCGCCGACGCGCTGCCGGACAACGCCCGTCAGATCGACGATCTGCTGGACCAGGTCCGGCTCTCCGACGCGGCGGTTCGCACCGCCGCGGCCGGCGCGACGTACGCAGGCGACGCGGACCCGTACAAGGTTCCGAGCTCCGAGCGTTCCATCGACGAAACCGATGAGGACGAGTAGTGACGGCGGGTGAGCCGGCGGCAGCCGGTTCGGCGAGGGCGTCCTCCACCAGCACGGTGGAGGACGCCCTCGCGGTGCTTCCGGCTCCTCGCACGGAGTCACCGGCCGGATTCGAGCGGGAGTGGCGCTGGCTGCTGGCGGCCATCGGGCGCACCGCCTCGATCGATCTGGTCTGCCACATCAGCCCGGACGGCGACGCGCTCGGCTCGGCGCTGGCCGCCGGGATCGCGCTGCGCGGGCTCGGGCACGAGGTGCGGGTCTCCTTCGGCGACGACCCGCAGGTGATCCCCGAATCGCTCTCCTTCCTGCCCGGCCAGGAGCTGATCGTGCCGGCCTCGGCCGTGCCCGACGCCCCCGAGCTGGTGATCTGCTTCGACGTCGCCTCCGAGGGGCGGCTCGGGCTGCTGCACGCGAAGGCCTTCGCGGCGAAGGCGCTGATGGTCATCGACCACCACGCCTCCAACCCCGGCTTCGGCCGCCACACGATCATCGATCCGAGCGCACCGGCCACCGCCGTGCTGGTCGACGAGCTGCTGCGGCGCCTGCGCGTGCCGCTCGACCAGGCGATCGCCACCTGCCTCTACACCGGTATCGCCACCGACACCGGTTCGTTCAAGTACGCCGCCACCACCCCCGCCACCCACGAGCTGGCCGGGCGGCTGCTGGCCACCGGGATCCGGCACGACCTGATCTCCCGCCAGCTCTGGGACACCTCCTCGTTCGGTTTCCTCAAGGTGCTCGCCGCCGCGCTGGACCGCGCGGTGTACGAGCCGCAGGCGGTCGGCGGGCGGGGCCTGGTGTGGACCTGGGTGCCGTACCAGGACCTGGTGCTGTTCGGGGTCACGATCGAGGAGATCGAGGGCCTGATCGACATCCTGCGCCGCCCGGCCGAGGCCGAGGTCGCGCTGGTGCTCAAGCAGGAGCCCGACGGCACCCTGCGCGGCTCCTGCCGCTCCAAGGGCGCGGTCGACGTGGCCGCCGCCTGCGCCGCGCTGGGCGGGGGCGGACACGTCTACGCGGCCGGGTTCTCGCTGCGCGAGCCCGTGCCGGCCGCAGTGGCCCGGTTCCGTTCCGCGCTCGGCTGAGACCGCCCGCCGACGGCCGGCCGGTCCAGATCATCCACCTGTAGAGAAAGAACCCATGAAGCGCAAAGGCACTGGCCCCGACGGCCTCGTCATCGTCGACAAGCCGGAGGGCATCACCTCGCACGGGGTGGTGGCCAAGATGCGGTGGCTGGCCGGGACCAGGAAGGTCGGCCACGCCGGCACGCTGGACCCGATGGCGACCGGCGTCCTGATCATCGGCGTCGAGCGGGCCACCCGGCTGCTCGGGCACCTGATGCTCACCGCCAAGACGTACGAGGCGACCATCCGGCTCGGCCAGACCACGGTCACCGACGACCGGGAGGGCGAGGTCACCGCCTCGGTCCCGGCGGACGCGGTGACCCGGGAGGCGATCGACGCCGGGATCGCGCTGCTGACGGGCGAGATCATGCAGGTGCCGTCCAAGGTCAGCGCCATCAAGATCGACGGGAAGCGGTCCTACACCCGGGTGCGGGAGGGCGAGGACTTCGAGATCCCGGCCCGGCCGACCACGGTGCACTCGTTCGCCGTGCACGCCCAGCGGGCCGCGGTGGCCGAGGACGGCACGCCGGTGGTGGACCTGGACGTCACCGTGGAGTGCTCCTCCGGGACCTACATCCGGGCACTGGCCCGCGACCTGGGCGCCGGTCTGGGCGTGGGCGGACACCTGACGGCGCTGCGGCGCACCCGGGTCGGTCCGTACGGCGTGGAGTCGGCGCGCACCCTGGAGCAGCTGGAGGAGAAGTTCGACGTGCTGCCGATCGGCGAGGCCGCCACGGCCGCCTTCCCGCGCTGGGACATCGGCGAGGACGACGCCCGGCTGCTCTCCACCGGGGCGCGGCTGACGGCTCCCGGGCTCGGGGTGGAGGGGCCGATCGCCGTGTTCGGGCCGGACGGCACCTTCCTCGCGCTGGTGGAGGAGAAGGACGGCCGGGCCGTGCCGATGGCGGTGTTCGTCGGCTGATCCTCGTCGGCTGATCCGATGATCACGGCGTGCCGTGGGTGGATTTTCACCCGGACGGACGAGCGCGCGAGGTGAACCCCGGTGGTGAACGGTGCGGCCGGGGTCGCTCGGGCCGCACCGTGGGCAGGCTCCCCGCAGCGGGCACGGCGGCGGGGAGGCAGCGCTCATGGCGGGTATCGACCAACATCCGCGGGCCACGTTTCCGCAGGCTCCGGGCCTGCTGAGGATCCGGGACCTGGACGGGCGGCCACTGGGCTACGGCGTGCCGGCCGACCTCCAGGGCACTGTGCTGACCGCACACGAGGTGGTGGCCGGCCGGCCGGGCGTGCTGCTGGAGAGCGCGACGGGCGAGTGCCGCGAGGCCGGCCCGGCCGCGCTGACCGAACTGCCCGGCTGCGGGCTGGCGTTGGTCGACGGTGGTGGGACCGGCGGGGTGCCGTGGGCGCTCGGCCCGTACGAGGGGGCCGGGGCGGTCCTGCTGACCCGGCCGGACGATCAGCCGGCGCAGCTGGACGCCGCCGTGCTGGGCCTGGGCACCGCGTTGGGGAGTGGGCCGGGGGCGGCCCGGCTGCTGGAGGCGGTGCTGCTGGTCGACCTGCCCTCCGCTCGGCCCGAGCAGGCCGGGCTGCCGGTGCTGGACGCGCGCAGCGGCGCGGTGCTCGGCCTGCTGGCGCCGGGCCTGCGCGGGGTGCCGCCCGGCGTGCTCGCGGCCCTTCCCGTGTGGCCGGTGGACCGGACGACGGCGGACGGCCCGCTGGCCGAACTGCTGGAGCGCAACGCGCTGGCGGCCCCCGGCTACGGTCCGGCGCTCAACATCGCCGGGGTGCTGGAGCTGTGCTCGCGCCAGCTGGCCGCGGCCAGTGCCGGTCCGGGGCGGATCGTCCAGCTGGCGGCCGACCGGGTGGAGCGGCCGGACGGGCTGGCCGGCGAGGAGCCGCAGCTGCCGCTCACCGTGCTGGCCGGGGAGCCCGGCAGCGGGCGGAGCTCCGAGCTGGCGGCGCTCGCGGTGCGCCGGTCGGGCGGGAGCCGGCCGCTGCCCACGCTCTGGCTGCGCGGGGCGGACCTGCGGGCCGGCGACCGCACTCCGGAACAGGCGGTGGATCGCGCGCTCGGCGCCACGCACCGGGTCCGCGCGCTGGCCCGGGTCGCGGCGGCGGCCGGGCGGCCGCTGCTGGTCGTCCTGGACGGCCCGGAGGAGGCCGCCACCGCGCTGGACGGGGCATGGCTGCGGGAGACCGTCCAGTGGCTGCGGGAGGCCGGGGTACGGCTGCTGCTGGCCTGCCGCCCGGAGAGCTGGGAGCAGTACGCGCCGGGTGTCGAGCCGGGCGCCGTCCAGCTGCACCGGCTCGGGCCGCTGCGGGACGGGACGGCGGCGTCCGTCGCCGAGCGCTACGCCGTGCCGTGCCCGGCGGGCGAGGCGGACCCGCTGGCGCTGCGGCTGGCCGGGGAGCTGATCGCGGCGGGCGTGCGGCAGCCGACCGCCAGTCGGTCGGAGCTCTACGCGGGCGCGCTGGACCTGTGCTGCCTGCGGATCGCCCAGCGGATCGCGGACGGCCCGGGCGACCCGGCGCACCCCCGGCGGCCGTCCGCGCACCGCCGGGGCGCGCCGCTGCCCTGCGCGCGGTCCTCGGCCGGGCAGGTGCGGCGGCTGGCGGCCGCGGTGGCGGGCCGGGTGCACGAGGCGGCCCGCCGGATGCTCGGGCCGGGGCAGGGCGGGCTCGGGCCGACCGCGTTCGCCGAGCTCTTCCCGCCGGGCGCCGGCTGGGCGCAGGCGGTGCTCGCGGAGGGTCTCTTCGTGGTCGCGGGCGGCGGCTACCGGCTGGCGCACGAGGAGTTGGCCGACTGGTTGCAGGGGCTGCACCTGGACCTGGACGCGGCGCTGCGCCTGCTGCTGGCCGAGGACGGGCAGTCGCAGGCGGCGCGGGCGGTGCCCAGGCACCGGGCCGGGGCCGTCGCGCTGGCGCTGCGGACGCTGGCGGAGAGCCGGGGAGCGGCCGCGCTGGACGGCCCGTCGGAGCGGATCTGGCGGGCGCTGGACGACGCGACCGGCGGTGCCCGGGGCGAGGGCGGCGACGAGGAGGACGGCGCGCTCTGGTGGGCCTCCCGGCTGCTGGCGGCGGTGCTGCGGGCCGGGCCGGATCCGGCGGTCCACCGGGAGTTGCTGGAACGGCTCGCCGAGCGGATCGCCGAGCGGGCCGCGCCGCTCGGCGGCTTCGCCCGGTTGCGGGAGGGGCAGCCCGGCGGGCTGGGCCGGTTCGGACCGGCGTTCTGGGCCGGGCTGCCGCTGGAGCTACCCGATCGGCTGGACCTGCTGCGCCGGCTGGTCCGCGCGGACGGCCCCGAGCAGGGCTTCCTCGCGCTGGCGGCCGAGCAGCTGCGGGCCGACCCGCGGGCGGCGCTGCCGCTGTTCTGCCGCTGGTTCGCCGACGGCCGGGGCCTGCCCGGGCGCTCCGGGGCGAGTGTCGCGGATCTCACACAGGAACTCCTCTACGCCCACCGCGCGCTGGCCATCGACGAGTTGACGGAGGAGCTGGTGGCCGCGGCGCACCCGCGGGCGGACGCGCTGCTGAGCGTCCTCGCGGTCGAGGAGCCGTCCGCGCTCTGCCGCGCGGTGGATCGCTGGAGCCACGACCCGCGCCCCGAACGACACGTGGCCGCCGCCGTGCACGCGGTGCGCGCCGCGCCCTACGCGAGCGGCGTCGGGGGGCTGCTGCTGCGCCACGCGGCCACCGCGCTGCTGGCCCGGGAGGACGAACCGGGCCTGCACGGCGCGGCGCTGGCGCTGCTGGTGCGCGATCCGCGGACCCGCGCCCGGCACCTGCCGGCCGCGCTGGCGGCGTACCGGGCGGACGATTCGTTCGTCACGGCGGAGGCGCTCGGGCCGGCTCTGGCGACCGATCGGGCGGAGGTCCTGGCGGCCTTCGAAGCGCGGCTCGCAGCTCCGGGGAGCGGGGTCGCGCAGGTGCTGCGGGTGTTGGCGGAGGCGGGCGCGCCGGATGGGCGGGGCGGCGGTCCGGCCGGGCTGCCGGATCCGGGCACCCGGCTGGCCGGACGGCTGCTGCGCGAGCGCCCCGAGCGGGCCGGGCTGGTCGCCGAGTACCTGGCCCACCGGCTGGCCCGTGGCACCGCCGTCCAGGGGGATCTGACGGCGCTGCTCGGCCCGCGTCCGGCGGACCGGCCGGCGGCGGTGCGGCGGGCGTTCGCGCTGGTGCTGGTCGCACCGGCGGCGGGGGAGCCGCTGCGCGAGGAGTTCCTGGACCGGCTGCTCGCCACCGAGCCGGATCCGGCGGTGCTGGAGCCCGTCCTGGAGCGGCTCGCGCTGGCGGGCTCCGCGCACCGCCCCGAGCGGGCCCGTGCGGTGGTCCGCCGGATCGCCGACGCCTGGGAGCGTGCGGCGGCCTCCGGCGCCGACGGTCCGTCCGGGGCCGACCGGCTGGACGCCGCGCTGGTGCGCTGCGCGGGTCGGACGGCCGGTTTCGCGCGGCTGCTCGCGGAGTGGCCGGCCGAGGCGCTGCCCCCGGCCGGCGGCCCGTTGCTGGCCCGGATGCGGGAGTTGGCGGCCCAGGGCAGGGACCCGCAGTACGCCGCCGCGGAGGCCGAACGGGACCCCGTACGGAGGACGGTCGCGTCGCCATCGCTCACAGCGGGTGTTCCGGTGCCGGAGCGCGGACCGGCGCATGGCACGCTATAGGGGTTCGAGTTCGAGCGTTTGAGCACCTGACAAAGGTGCTTCGGGGCGTAATCGCCATGGAGAAGGAGCGGTCAGGGTGCAGCGCTGGCGTGGCCTGGAGGAGATTCCCGGCGACTGGGGACGTAGCGTCGTCACCATCGGATCCTTCGACGGAGTGCACCTGGGACATCAACTGATCATCAGTCGTGCGGTGCAGCGCGCCCGCGAGCTGGACGCGAAGGCCGTCCTGGTGACCTTCGACCCGCACCCCAGCGAGGTGGTCCGCCCGGGCAGCCACCCGCCGCTGCTGGCACCGCAGCCGCGTAGGGCCGAGCTGGTGGCGACCTTGGGCGTCGACGCGGTGCTGGTGCTGCCGTTCACGCTGGCCTTCTCGCAGGAGTCGCCGCAGTTCTTCGTCCAGCAGGTGCTGGTGGACGCGCTGCGGGCCCGGCTGGTGATCGAGGGCCCCAACTTCCGCTTCGGCCACAAGGCCGCGGGCGACGTCGCGCTGCTGGCCGAGCTCGGCCGGCAGGCCGACTTCGAGGTCGAGGTGGTGGACCTCCAGGTGCGCGGCGAGGTGGGCGGCGGCGAGCCGTTCTCCTCCAGCCTGGCCCGGCGGCTGGTGGCGGCCGGCGACGTGAGCGGCGCGGCGGAGGTGCTGGGCCGGCCGCACCAGGTGGAGGGCGTCGTGGTGCGCGGCGCGCAGCGCGGCCGGGAGCTCGGCTTCCCGACCGCCAACGTGGACACCGTGCCGCACAGCGCCGTCCCGGCCGACGGCGTGTACGCGGGCTGGCTGACCGCGGACGGCGAGCGGATGCCCGCCGCGATCTCGGTCGGCACCAACCCGACCTTCGACGGCACCGCCCGCACCGTCGAGGCGTACGCCATCGACCGGGTGGGCCTGGACCTCTACGGGATGCACGTCGCGGTCGACTTCCTCGCCTACCTGCGCGGGATGGAGAAGTTCGACTCGATCGAGGCGCTGCTCGACCGGATGGCGGTCGACGTCAAGCAGGCCAGGGAGCTCACCGCGGCCGGCTGAGAGCGAGCGCCGTACAGGCCCTAGCGGGAAGGGCCCGCCCGGAACACCTCCGGGCGGGCCCTTCCCGCTGTCTCACTGCTGCCGTTGCGGGGGCGGCGGCGGGTAGCCGTACCCGGGCGGCGGGCCGGCCGGGTCGGGCTGCTGCGGCTGCTGCCACTCCTGCGGCGGACCGGCCTGCGGCGGGCCGGGCTGCTGCGGACCAGGCTGCGGACCGGGCGCCGCCTGCGGGTAGCCGTAGCCGCCGGGCTGACCGGGCTGCCCCGGGGGCTGGCCGTACGGGGACGGCGGCGGGGTCTGGCCGGGCGGCGGGGACCACGGCCGGCCCTGCTCCGGCGCCGGGGGCGGCGCACCCCACGGCTGGCCCGGCGCCTGCGGCTGGTTGTACTGCGGCTGGCCGTTCCACTGCTGCGGCGGCTGCTGCTGGTGCGGCTGCTGCCAGCTCGCGTTGGCCGCCGCGGCCTGCTGCGCCCGCAGGATGTCCTCGCCGACCAGGGTGGCCAGTTCGAAGTACGAGTCGCGCACCTTGGGCCGCATCATCTCCAGGTTGACCTCGGCGCCTGCCGACAGGCTCTCGTCGAACGGCACCACGATGACGCCGCGGCAGCGGGTCTCGAAGTGCGCGACGATGTCCTCGATCCGGATCATCTTGCTGGTCTCGCGGACCCCGGAGACCACCGTGATGCTGCGCTGCACGAGGTCCGCGTAGCCGTGCGCGGAGAGCCAGTCCAGCGTGGTGCTGGCGCTGCTCGCGCCGTCCACGCTGGGGGTGGCGACGATGATCAGCTGGTCGGCGAGGTCCAGGACCCCGCGCATCGCGCTGTAGAGCAGGCCGGTGCCCGAGTCGGTCAGGATGATCGGGTACTGGCGGCCGAGCACCTCGATGACCTGGCGGTAGTCCGAGTCGTTGAAGGTGGTGGAGACCGCCGGGTCGACGTCGTTCGCCAGGATCTCCAGGCCGGAGTTGAGGTCCTGCGAGGTGAACTGACGGATGTCCATGTAGCTGCGCAGGTGCGGGATGGCCGTCACCAGGTCGCGGATGGTCGCGCCGGTCTGCCGCTTGACGCGGCGGCCGAGCGTGCCGGCGTCCGGGTTGGCGTCGATCGCGATCACCTTGTCCTGGCGCTGGCTGGCCAGCGTGGCGCCGAGCGCGGTGGTGGTCGTGGTCTTGCCGACGCCGCCCTTCAGGCTGATCACGGCGATCCGGTAGCAGCTCATCACCGGGGTGCGGATGATCTCCAACCGCCGCTCGCGCTCGGCCTGGGCGGCCTTGCCGCCGAACTTGATGCGCGGGCTCTGGCGTTGCTGCTTCGGCTGGTTGCGCAGCAGCCGGTCGGAGGAGAGCTCGACGGCGGCGGTGTAGCCGAGCGGCGCGCCGTGCGCCATCGGCTGCTGGCCGGGGCCACCGTGCTGCTGGAAGGCGGCCGGGGGCTGCGGGACGCCCTGCTGCTGGTAGCCGGCCGGCGGCGGGTAGCCCTGCTGCTGGTTCGGCGGACCGGGCTGGTGGCCCTGCGGCGGGCCGGCCTGCTGGGCGCCCGGCTGCGGCCAGCCGCCCTGCCGGGGGTCGACGGGGTGCGCCTGCGGCGGGACCGCGGCGGCCTGGCCCTGCGGGGGCTGCTGGCCCCAGGGGGCGCCGGGGCCGGCCTGCGGGTGCTGCTGCTGGTGCTGGGCGGCCTGGGCGGCGTCGGGCCCGGCCGGCGGCTGGTACTGCTGCGGCGCCGCGGGGGCGTACGGCGCGGGGTAGGGCTGCGCCTGCTGGGGCTGGGCCTGCTGCGGCGCCTGCGCGGCCTGTGGCGGGACCTGCTGGGGCGGCTGCTCGGTCCCGGGCCACGGCGACCCGCCGGGGTGTCCCTGCGGGTTCTGCTGCTGCGGCGGGACGGCGGCCGGGGGCTGCTCGGCGGTCGGGGCGGCGGGGCGGCTCGGCTCGGGCTGAGGGGGCGTGAGCTGAGGCGCGGCGGCCTGCGGGGCAGCGGCCTGGGGCGCCGGCTGCGGATCGGGCTGCGGGGCGGGGGCGGGCGCGGGGACGGCAGCGGGCACCGGCGCCGGAGCGGCGGCGGGTGCGGCGGCGGGCGCCGGGGCGGGTACGGCCGCAGGCGCGGGCGTGGCCGCGGGCGCTGGGACAGCCGGTGCCGCGGCGGCCGCCGGCTCGGTCCCGGCAGGCGGGGGCACCGGCGCAGGGGCCTCGGCCTTGGCCGGCTCGCCCTGGGTGTACCAGGACGGGGGAGTGTAGTCGGGGGCGTCGGACCAGTCGTCGTCGTCCTCTGCCGCGTTGTCGCCGACGTAGACGCCGTCCCGATCGCTGCTCAACTTGGGCTCCCTCGTGTTCGCCGCCGCTGTTCGCGGTGCCGTACGCACAAGACTAGGACGTCACGCAAGGTCCGTTGAAGCCGGAGGGCCGATCCGTCCGACCGCCGGACCGGCCCGGCGACCTCCCGTACGCGGTCCGTACGCGGTCCGTACGCGGTCGGTCCGCAGCCGGTACCCGGTCAGTGCGCGGCGTACATGCCGTCGCGCAGCGCGGCGGTGTCGGCGGCCAGCTTCGCGAGGTCGTCCGCGCTGGGCCCGCCCGGGGTCGTGCTGATCAGCGTGACGGTGCCGATGGTGCTGCGGTTGGCCCAGCTGCACCAGCCCACCGTGTCGGCGCCGCTGATGCTCACTCCGGTGCAGCGGATCGGCACGTCACCGGTGTTGTGGCCCTTGGCGGGATAGTCCCGCATCGGGCCGAGCTGCTGGGCGCCGACCACCTTGATGTTGGCGACCGCCTCGGCCATCCGCGCGGCGGGATCGGCGATGTCGCCGTATGCCGCGAAGACCTGGTAGCCGGGCGGGGTGTTCCGGGTGCCGTCCGGGCTGTAGGTGGTGTCCAGCCGGACGAGGCCGAGGAACTGCTTGTTGCGCCCGGTCGACTGGGTCTCTGCATCGGTGCCGGGCCGGTCGTCCGCCGTCGCCGGCACCATCTGCAGTTGCTGGCCGCGGACGGTCTCGGTGGCCGGCGGGACGAGCCGGTGCATCGTGACCGGCGGGTTGATCTGCCGGTTGATGCTGGGCCAGGCGAGCACCGTGATCAGCCCGAGTGACAGCACGATGATCGGGATCGAGATCCTGACCACCCGCCAGTTGACCGCCCCGAACCGGGACGACGCCTGCGGCGCGGGAGGCTCGGCCGTCGGCTGGTACTGCTGCGGCGGTGCGGGGGCGTACGGCGGCGCCTGCCGCGCCCACGCCTCGGTCTCCTGCTGCGGCGGATAGGGCGCCTGCTGCTGCGGCGGCCAGCCCTGGCCGGGGTTCTGCTGGTAGTTGTTCATGATGGTCGCCTCCCGGCGTTCTCAGTCCATCCGCCGCGGGCCGCCGAGCAGTTGGCCCTCTGCGGCACCGGGTTCGAGCCGGATGAACTGCCTGCGGATCCGGGTGGCCCAGAGGGTGAAGTTGTCACTCAGGGTCGGCAGCCCGGCGATGTCCTGGCTGCCGAGCGAGAGTACCCGCCCGATCAACTCGGCCTCGGACGGGGCGACCCGCTGCACGCCGACCAGGTCGGCGGCGTTCAGCACCCGGGCCGCGTTGGGGCCCAGGTGCGGAAGCAGCGTCAGGGTGCTCTGCCAGGGGCTGGCCGACAGGCGGCTGCGCGGCGGCTTGGCGCCGAGGTCGCGCACCACCAGGACCGGCGCCGAGACCGAGGCGCCCTGCGGTCCGATCCGCCCGAACGGATGGACCGTCATGCACGGCTGACCGCCGCCGGCGGCCTGCGCCAGTGGTGCCCAGTGCTGCGGGCGGGCGGTCTCCACCGCGATCCGGGCGCCGGTCGCGGCGGCCCGCAGCGCGATGATCTGCGCCGTCCACAGCCCGCCGACGAGCACGACGTCGTACGCGGTGGGCCGGAACAGGCCCAGCACGGCGGGCTGGCGCTGCTGGTCCTCGCCGATCAGCACGCCGTCGTCGCCGACCGGGAAGGAGAGCGCGCCGAGGTCCTCGGCGGTCAGCACGTGCTGCTCGCGGCGCGGTCCGCGCAGGCCGAAGCCGGCCCGGATCCGGGCCACCGCGCGGATGCGCTCGTTCCCGTCCGAGGGGGTCTGGGTGGGGTAGGTCTGGTACGCCATCAGGAAGTCCCTCCCAGGGGCAGCGTGGTGAGCACGCCGGGCGCCTGCTCCAGGTCCAGCCGGGCCAGGCCCAGGCCGGTGCTCTGGGCACGCTGCTCCAGCTGCCGGCCGACCTCGCCGACCTCGCTCTCGCTGCGGCCCACCACCCGGACGTGCCCGGTGATCGCCACCGAGCCGCCGGTGCCCGGGCGGGCGGTCAGGCTGAAGGTGCTGGCCAGGGCGGGTGTGCCGGTGACCAGGTTGACCAGGTCCGGGGCCGAGATCCGGCCCGGGGCGCCGCCGGGGCGGCCGAGCTGCGGCCAGCGGGAGATCCAGTAGGTCGAGTGCCAGCGGTCGTCGATGCGCCAGAACCGGCTGCTCTCCTGGGTCCGGCGGCCGGCTCCGCCGCCGCCACCGCTGCCCTGCCGGCCCGTGGTGGCCAGCGGGTTGGCGCAGGTGGCGATGGAGAGCGCGGCGATCAGCTCGCGCTCGTCCAGCACGGTGGCGGTGAAGCCGGCCCCGTTCAGCCGTCCGGCCAGCTGGTCGGTGACCCGCTGCAGGGCCTTGCGCGCGCCGTCCTCGCCGCCGCCGCGGGCCAGCACGGCGGTGCCGGCCCGCTCGGGGTCGAGCTTGAGCGCGACCCAGGTGAGCCGCAGCGCGGGGGTGGAGAGGCCGTCGGACAGCTCCTGGTAGGCGCGGGTGGCCAGCGCCTGCTCCGGCAGGTGCGGTGCGGGGGCGGGCTGGGTGTGCTGGACCAGCTGGATCGACTCCAGGGCGATGTCGTCCACCCGCAGCGCGGAGCAGAGCACCTCCAGCGGGAGCGGCAGCGCGGTGCGGGTCGGCCGCAGCGGCTGGTCCTTCGCCTGCACCAGCAGCAGCGAGGTCAGGAAGGTGCCGTCGCCGATCATGCCGGTCTCCCGGCGGATCGGGCGGCCGGCGCCGATGTCGGTCTCGGTGGCGTGGGTGCAGGTGCGCAGCGCGGGCTCCAGCTCCAGCACCGGGGCCAGGCCGGGGTCGGTGCCGGGCGGCGGCACGTAGCCCTGCGCCTCCCGGCGGCGGGCCCGGACGGCCGCGCGGATCCGCAGCGCCTGCGGCAGGGTGCGTCCGCGCACCGGGACCACGGCGAGCACCAGCAGCACCACGGCGGGCACCGCGAACACCCCGGCCAGCGTCCTGCTGACGGTCCATCCGACCGCGACCAGGGCGACCGCGACCTCGATCATCACGAGCTGCTGGAGCAGCAGCCGACTGCCGAGCAGCCCGGGCCGTGGGTGCACCCGGACCGGGACCGCGGCGGCTCCCGCCACCTCCGGCGACGGGACGGGCGCAGGCGCCGCGGCGCGTCGGCCGCCGCCGCCGTCCGGGTTTCCTCGCCTGCCGTGCCCGTTCTTACGTCGCCTTGCGGCGGTCTGGCTTGGCATCCCCCGTGCGACCTCTCTGATCAGCTGTCACGGCCCGGCTGGCCGGTTGGTGAACGGTACCCGTACCGTACTCACCGTCTGCCGCATCGTAGAGGGTTGGACCCGTAGCGCACCTTCCGGGTGGCAGACTCGCAACCGCGATCGACCGCTTCACCGCAGCAGCCGTAACAGGGGAGACGACGAGCATGGCAGCACGCCGGGACGAGCTGAACGCGTACACCTTCGCGCGCAAGCGCACCGTGGGCGCCTTCCTGCAGCCGGGCGGAGGCGGCAACGACGAGGACGCCCCGAGGCCGATCCGGGCCGTGGTGCCCTCGCTCGTGCTGGCCGCGGTGATCGTGGCCGGGTTCGGCGTCTGGGGCATGATCAAGCCCAGCGCCCCGCAGGGCTGGGACAGCGGCAGCAACATCATCCTGGGCAAGGACTCGACGACCCGCTACGTCATCCTGCCCGGCCCCGAGGGCACCAAGGTGCTGCACCCGGTGCTGAACATGGCCTCCGCGAAGCTCGTGCTGCCGGTCGACTCCAAGGTCGTCCTGGTCGCCGACTCGGTGCTGGACGACTACAAGGTGCACGGGCCGACCATCGGCATCCCGTACGCGCCGGACAAGCTGCCGAGCGCGGACGACGCGGGCAAGACGAAGAAGTGGTCGGTCTGCGACCGCCCGGGCGCCGACGCCGCGCACCCCAACCAGGCCGTCTTCGTGGCCGCCGGCGCCGACGCCACGGTACTCGCGGCACCGAACAAGGTGCTCTCCGGCGCCCAGTCGCTCTACGTCCAGGCGATCGACCAGAACGGCGTCGAGGGCACCCGCTACCTGATCGACCCACAGGGCCGCAAGCACGAGGTCGGGTCGGCCGGGATGAGCGACGTCGATCTGCGGGCGCTGCGCTCGGGGCTGTTCGGCAACGCGCAGCCCGAGCGGGTCACCGACCAGTGGCTGAACACCCTGTCCAAGGGCACCGCGATCACCTTCCCCGACGTGCCCGGGCTGACCCAGGGCAAGACCCCGTCCAGTGTCCAACTCTCTGACCCCGCCGAGCGGTTCGTCGGTCGGCTGGTCTCCTTCGGGGACTCCGACTACGTGGTCGGCAGCACCCGGCTCTACCAGGTGTCGGCGTTTCAGGCCGCCTTGATGAGCCAGCGGCCGCTGCTCCAGAACACCTACGACGGCAAGAGCCCGACGATCGACCCGATCACCCCGTCCGACAACGCCAACTACAGCCAGCAGCAGGCCGCCAGCGGCCCGCTCGCCGCCGCCCCGGACTGGCCGCAGGCCAAGCCCGCGGCCGCCCCGGCCAACGCCGGCAGTGCGCAGAGCGGGCGGCAGGTGGTGTGCAGCACCTTCGACGGGATGAACGGCAACGCCGTCCAGCAGAGCGTCTGGGCCGACAGCAACTTCCCCGCCTCGTTCACCATCGGCTCGGCCAGTGCCCACGTCAGCCCGGGCCACGGCCTGTTCTACCGGGCCATGGACGCGTCCAGCGACGGCTCCGGCAGCGACTTCCTGATCACCGAGACCGGGCTGCGCTACTCCGTTCCCGCCACCAGTGAGGGCACCGACGCCACCGCGAGCAGCGCGCCCAGCCCGAGTCCCTCGGCCGGAGCCGCCCAGCCGCAGATCAACGAGGCGCAGGCCAGGCTCGGTTACAAGGACACCGTGCCGGCCCTGGTTCCCAAGGCCTGGTCGGACCTGGTCCCGGCCGGTCCGGCGCTGAACACCAAGACCGCCACGCAGGCCCAGAACTCCTGACGATCCGTCAGAAGCCGGGCCTGCCCGACGTCCGGGTCTGTCAGGGTCTGGTAACCAAATGCGTCCCGGTGTTGGGCCTGTCGCACTCGGCGACTACAGTGCTGGGCAGGCATCACACCGTGATGCGGTCGGGTGGGTTGGAAGACATCGCCTCCTGACAGGGTCTGTCTCATGGGGGACGGTGGAATATGGCTGGTCAGTTCACGACGACCGCTGAGGAGATGCGCGCCTTTTCAGGCAAGATCACCGAGGTGAACTCGCAGATCCAGGGGGAGCTCACCAAGCTCAACTCCCTGGTCGAGTCGATCACCGCGGGGTGGCAGGGTGCGGCTGCGACGGCCTACCACCAGCTGCAGCAGCGCTGGAACGAGGACGCGACCGCGCTCAACAAGGTGCTGGACGAGATCAAGCAGGCGATCGACGCCACCACCAAGCAGTACTCCGCCACCGAAGAGGACCAGCGCTCCTCGCTCAGCGGCGTCTCCGGCGCCTGATCGCGCCGGTTTCCGCAGCGTAGACCGCACCGGGCGTCCCGGTTTCGGGGAGCCCGGTCAACCCCTCTTCCTCGCAAGGAGTCATCATGGCCGCCGACGGTCACATCCTCGTCAACTTCGGCACCATCGAGAACGCGGGCACCGAGGTCCGCACCACGGCCAACACGATCCAGCAGCAGCTGGACGACCTGAAGGCCGGCGTCACCCGCATCGCCAGCAGCTGGACCGGCGCGGCGCAGGAGGGCTACCAGGCCCGCCAGGCCGTCTGGGACGCGAAGGCCGCTGACCTGCACACCACGCTGAACCAGATCGCGACGGCGCTGGACAACGCTCACCAGAGCTACACCCAGACCGAGACGTCGAACACCAACATCTGGGCCAACGGCGCCTGAGAGCCCGGGCCCGGCACCCGCGTCTCGGCGCGGGTGCCGGTACGGGCTCGGCGCGCCGCCCCGGTCAGGGGCGGCGCGCGAGCACGACATGGGGCGGGCGTCCGGAACCGGGCGCCCGCCTCCGGTGCGTAGAACCACGCAGGACGCAGTCGAGGGGGAACAGGTGTCGTCGAGGTCGTACCGCAGGGGTGCCGCCGTGCTGGCCGCGCTGGGGGTGCTGGCCGGCCCGGCCGTCGCCCCGGCCTACGCGGCCGATCCGCCCGGCGTGCACTGGTCCCCGCTGGGCATCGCCGCCACCGGCGACTGCGTCTTCCCGTCCCCCGACGTCGCGGCCACCCCGTGGTCCCTGCAACGGGTGCTGCTCGACCAGCTCTGGCAGGGCGGCACGGTCACCGGCAAGGGCGTCCTGGTCGCGGTGATCGACACCGGAGTCGACAACCGCAACCCGCAACTCGCCGCCCCGAACAAGGTGCAGGACGGCGGCTCGCTGCTGGTGGACAAGTCCAACAACAACCAGCCGGTGCCCGGTGGCAGCATGACCGACACGGTCGGCCACGGCACCAAGGTGGCCGGCATCATCGCCGCCGCCAAGCGCGACGGCGTCGGGTTCGTGGGCCTTGCCCCCGACGCCGACATCCTGTCGATCCGGCAGAACGACGACACCGGCGACGGCGACGTCAACACCCTGATCCAGGCGATCAACACGGCGGTCCAGCGCCACGCCCAGGTCATCAACATCTCGCAGGACGTCCGGGGGACCGACCCCAGCGGGTCCTTCGCGGGCATCGACCAGCTGCGCCAGGCGGTCCAGGCCGCCGAGGCGGCGAACGTCGTCGTCGTGGCCTCCTCCGGCAACGACGGCAACGACGGCCCGACCTACCCCGCCGCCTTCCCCACCGTGCTCGCGGTCGGCGCCTCCGACCGCAACAACGAGCGGGCCTCCTTCTCGCAGTACGGCGGCTTCGTCGGGGTGGCGGCGCCGGGCGTCGACATGCTCTCCACCGTGCCCGTCGGCGGCCAGTGCGTCGACAACGGCACCAGCTTCTCCGCCCCGTACGTCGCGGGCGTCGCGGCGCTGCTGCGCGGTGCGCACCCCGACTGGACGGCGCAGCAGATCCGCACCCGGATCGAGCAGACCGCGCAGCGCACCGACCGCGGCCGCAACGACTACATCGGCTGGGGGGTGGTCGACCCGGTCAAGGCCGTCACCGACACCTCCCCGCCCGCCGCCCAGCCCGTCGCGGACGCCCCCGTCCAGCTGGCCAACGCGCCGATCCTGCCCCAGCCGCTCGGCCTCGGCGAGACCCAGGCCGACCGCGACCGCCGCACCGCCACCTACGTGCTGGCCACCGCCGGCCTGCTGGTCGCGCTGCTCGGCGGCGGTTCGGTGGTGCTGCGCGACTTCCGCCGCCGCGGTGGGCGCCCGGTCTGACCGCAGCAGCAAGGCCGAGGGCCCGGACACCATGGGGGTGTGTCCGGGCCCTCGGCCTTGCTGCTGGGGCGGGATCAGGCCTCGCCGTCCTCCGGGACGGTGATCACCCAGTGGGTGTCCTGGCGGGGGCGCAGGTAGAAGGCCCAGTACAGGGTGGCGGCGGCGGTGATCGCGCCGGTCCAGATCAGGGCCGTGTGGTCCAGCTGGGTCAGCGTGTAGCCGAGGGCCACGATCAGCAGCACCGGCAGGACCGGCCAGAGCGGCTGGCGCCAGGCCGGGGCGTCCTTGTGGTGGGCCCGGCGGGAGAGCAGCGCGGCGACGGCGACCAGCATGTAGAGCGCGGCGACCGCGACACCGGTGATGTTGGTCAGCAGGGTGCCGGGGACGAAGCAGAGCGCCGCGCCGGGCAGGCCGACCGCGAGGGTCGCCACCCACGGCGCGTTGAACTTGTTGAGCGTGCCGAAGGCCTTGTTGACGGGCGCGGGCCAGGCCTTGTCGCGGCCGGAGGCGAAGAGCACCCGGGAGTTCTGGATGACCATCACGATGCCGGCGTTGATGATGGCCAGCGCGATGCACAGGCTGATGAAGGTGCCGAGCGCGGAGTCGCTCCAGCCGGCCACCATGCCGGAGATGTCGCCGCCGGTCAGCGTCGCCAGGTCGGGGGCGCCCAGGGTGATGGCGACGACGGGCACCATGATGACCACGGCGGACAGGCCCAGGGTCCAGAGCACCGTACGGGCGACGTTGCGGCGCGGGTTCTCCAGCTCCTCGGAGAGGTAGATCGCGGTGCTGAAGCCCTGGGTGACGAAGAGCGCGGTGCCCATCGCGGCGAGGATCGCGCCCAGGCCGACCGGGCTGGTGACCCCGTGGGCGTCGGCGGTCACGCCGTGGATGAGCGAGCCCAGGCCGCGCTGGCTGTGCGCGAAGCCGAGCACCGAGACGACGCCGGCCGCGATCACCTCCAGGACCAGGAAGATGCCGGTGATCCAGGCGTTGGCCCGCAGGTCGAGCAGGCCCGCGACGGTGGCGGCGAGCATCACGGCGCCGCCGGCGACCGCCGGGCTGAGGTTCACGATCGGGGCGAGGTAGGCGGCCGTGCCGATCGCGATCACCGAGGGCACGATCATCACGACGATCATCGACTGGATGAAGACCAGCCAGCCGGCGAAGCGGCCCGCCAGCGTGCCGACCATGGCGTACTCGCCACCGGCGCTGGGGATCAGGGTGCCGAGCTCGGAGTAGCAGAAGGCCACCGCGACGCAGATGATCGCGCCGATCCCGATGGTCAGCGCGGTGGCCGTGCCCAGGCTGTTGAAGAGCGTCGGTACCAGGACGAAGAGCGAGGAGGCCGGCGTCACGCAGGAGAGCGTGAGCAGCGTGCCGCCCACGACACCCAGCGAGCGCTTGAGCTGCCGCGGGGAGTCGACGGTACTGACCGTCACCGCCGGGGCGGGGGCGGGTGGGCGAAGCGTGTCGGTCATGGGGGCTTCCGATCGGCTCGACGCGGCGACGCGCGGTTCCTGTGCGGTGCTGGGGTGGGGGAGCGGTATCGCCTCCGGAGGGGGTTGCCTGCGTCTTTGGTGCTCGCTCCCAGGCCGCCATGGAACCTGGTGCGTATTGATTGCGTCAATGCCGGAAATGCTTCGGAATCCGTTGCGTGAACGCCCGTGAACTTCGGATCCGATGATCACTTACCGTCGTGACGATTGATGTCCGACTTGTTAACTTTGGCCAACGAGACTTGAATCCAAGGTGAACTTCGCATAGAGCGTTTGATTCGAAGGCTTGATGTGCCGATGATCACTTCTGTCCAGGCGTCATCTGCGGCCCCAGCTACCCCGGCCGCACCGCGTCGCGGCGACGACATCCGCAGCACGGGCCCGAGAAAAAGTCCATAACATTCCGGTCCGGTCCAGCCCCTGGACGCGAAGGGCCGGCCGCGAAGGCTTCGCGGCCGGCCCGTGCTCACTGTCCGTAGCGGCTACCCGACCGGCAGCCAACCGGTCTGGACCATCTGTCCGCTGGTGATCCGGCGCGAGACGAAGACACCGCGGCCCGGCGGCAGCGCCTGCGGCTTGACCGTGCCGAGCAGTGCGCCCTCGTCCCGGTTGCCGGAGAGCATGACGCCCTGCCCGCCCAGCTCCTTCATCCGCTGCATCACCGGCTCGAACATCGAGCGGCCGGCGCCGCCGGCGCTGCGCGCGATGATCACCCGCAGGCCGATGTCCCGTGCGAACGGCAGGAACTCGGCCAGCGGCGCCATCGGGTTGCCGGAGGAGGTGGCCACCAGCTCGTAGTCGTCCACGATCACGAACATGTCCTTGCCGGAGTACCAGCTGCGGTTGCGCAGCTGGTCGGCGGTGACGTCCGGGCCGGGCAGCCGGCGGGCGCAGGCGCCACGCAGCATGTCGACGATCGAGGCCATCGCCGGCTGTGCCGCCGCGTACTCCACCAGGTACTCCGGCGGGACGGCGCCCAGCAGTGCGCGCCGGTAGTCGCCGACCACGATGCCGGCCTGGTCGGAGGTGTAGCGCTCGGTGATCTGCTTGATCAGCATCCGCAGCATGGCGGACTTCCCCGACTCGCTCTCGCCGAAGACGATGAAGAGCGGGTCGGTCTCGAAGTTGACGAAGACCGGCGCCATCTCGACCTCGTCGATGCCGAACGCGACACCGCGCTCGGGCAGTTCGAAGCCCTTGGGCAGCGTGTGGCCGTCCAGCACCCGGGGCAGCATCCGCACCTGCGGGGCGCGCGGGCCGGTCCAGGCGGCGCCGACCGTCTCGACCAGCGAGGCGACGCCGGCCGCCAGGTCGTCCTTGGACGAGGAGCCGTCCAGCCGCGGCAGGCCGGCCAGGAAGTGCAGCTTGGCGGCGGTCAGGCCACGGCCGGGCGCGCCGGCCGGCACGTTCTGGGCGACCTTGCGGTCGATCTCCGACTCCATCGGATCGCCCAGGCGCAGCTCGGTGCGGTTCTGCAACAGGTCCTTGAGGGCCGGGCGGACCTCGGCGTAGCGCGAGGCGGTCAGCACCAGGTGGACGCCGTAGCCGAGGCCGCGCTGGGCGATGTCGGCGACCACCGGCTCCAGCGCCTCGAACTCCTGGCGGAAGGTCAGCCAGCCGTCGATCACCAGGAAGACGTCGCCGAACTGCTCGTCCGGCAGCTGTCCGGCCGCCCGGCGGGTGCGGTAGGTGGTGATCGAGTCGATCCCGGTGGCCCGGAACAGCTCCTCGCGCCGGTTGAGGACGCCGTGCACCTCGCTGATCATCCGGCGGACCTTGTCGGTGTCCAGCCGCCCGGCGACGCCGCCCACGTGCGGCAGCTCCTGGATGCTCTGGAAGCCGCCGCCGCCGAAGTCCAGCAGGTAGAACTGGGTCTCCACCGGGGTGTGGGTGACCGAGAAGCCGGCCACCATGGTGCGGATCATGGTCGACTTGCCGGACTGCGGACCGCCGATCACCAGGCCGTGGCCGGCCGCGCCGGAGAAGTCCTGGTAGAGCACGTCGCGGCGCTGTTCGCGCGGCCGGTCGACGATGCCGACCGGCACCACCAGGCGGCCCAGCGCGCCGAACTCCGGCGAGGTCAGGCCGCGTTCGGGGGTGGCCTGGAGCGGCGGGACCAGCTGGTCCAGGCTCGGCGCCTCGTCCAGCGGCGCCAGCCACACCTGGTGCGCCGCCGGGCCCTGGCCGACCATCCGCTGCACGATCACGTCGAGCACGGTGTCCACCAGCGCGTCGTCCAACTGCTCGGGCTCGGGCTCGACCTCCTGCGCCGGCAGCTCGGTCACCGGTACCTCGGCCGCGGTGAAGAGCACCGGCAGCGCGTGCGAGACCCGTCCGCTGGAGCGCCGCTGGCCGGGCGCGCGGTACGGGCCCGAGACGTACGCAGCCTTGAAGCGGTCCATCACGTCGGTGCCGAACTTCAGGTAGCCGACGCCGGGCACCGGCGGCAGGTGGTAGGCGTCCGGCACGCCGATCGCCGCCCGGGACTCGGCCGCAGAGAAGGTGCGCAGGCCGATCCGGTAGGAGAGGAAGGTGTCCAGGCCCCGCAGCTTGCCCTCCTCCAGGCGCTGCGAGGCCAGCAGCAGGTGCACCCCGAGCGAGCGGCCGATCCGGCCGATCTGGATGAACATGTCGATGAAGTCTGGCTTGGCGGTGAGCAGTTCGGAGAACTCGTCGATGATCAGGACGAGCGAGGGCATCGGGTCCAGCGCGGCGCCGGCCGCCCGGGCCCGCTCGTACTCGTTGAGGTTGGCGTAGTTGCCGGCCGAACGCAGCAGCTCCTGGCGGCGGTTCAGCTCTCCCTCGATCGCGTCGCGCATCCGGTCGACGAGGGTGAGCTCGCCCTCCAGGTTGGTGATCACCGCGGAGGTGTGCGGCATGTCCGCCATGCCGGCGAAGGTGGCGCCGCCCTTGAAGTCGGCGAGGACGAAGTTGAGGTTCTCCGAGGAGTGCGTCATGGCCAGGCCCAGCACCAGGGTGCGCAGCAGCTCGGACTTGCCGGAGCCGGTGGCGCCGACGCACAGGCCGTGCGGGCCCATGCCCTCCAGCGCGGCTTCCTTGATGTCCAGGTTCACCAGCTCGCCGTTGGCGCCGACGCCGATCGGCACCCGGAGCTTCTCGTGCTGGGCGCGCGGGCGCCAGGTGCGGCTGACGTCGACCGAGCCGGCGTCACCGACGCCCATCAGGTCGGTGAAGTCCAGGTTGGACAGCAGCGGCTCGTCGTCGCCGCCGGCCGAGATCCGGTAGGGCGCCAGCTGGCGGGCCAGCGCTTCGGACTGCCAGACCGACAGGGTGTCGGGGGCGCCGCTGTACGAGGCGCCGGAGGCCGACTGCAGCACCAGTTCGTCGCTGCTGAGGTTGATCACCAGGTGGCCGGTCGGCTCGTCGATGTCGCCGGGGACCACCTCGATCACGGTCACCCCGTGCACACCGTCCGGACCGGCCAGGATCGAGTCCTGCGGGACCGAGGCGTTGTCCATGATGACCACCAGATGCGGCTGGTCGGGAGTGGGGATCGCGTCGCGCGAGAAGCGCTGGCGGCCCGACAACTCGTCCTCCAGGAGCACTTCCAGCTCGCCGAGGCCGGGCGCGATTAGCCGGCGCGAACCGGCGCCGTCGTTCTCCTTGCGGTGCTGGGTGTGCGGCAGCCACTTGGCCCACTCCCACTCGTCCAGCGCGCCGGGGGCGGCCGCGACGGCCACCATCAGGTCGTCGGGGGAGTGCAGGGTGGTCAGTTGGGCGATCATCGCCCGGACGTTGCCGTAGACGGTGTCCGGGTCGCCGCAGACGGTGATGTGGTAGAAGGCGCGCAACGAGACCGCGAGCGGGAGGTCCTGCAGGGTGCCGTGCGCCTTCAGGAAGTTGGCCATCGCGTCGGCGGCCAGCGGTTCCAGCTCGTCCATCGGCGCGGTCTGCGGCGCCACCAGCGGCGTGGCCAGCTGCTGCGGGCCGCGTCCCAGCCGGATCTGCGCGAAGTCCGGATCGCTCGGACGGCGTTCCCACAGCCGGCGGCCCTCGGCGACGATCGACCAGAGCTGGTCCGGCTCCGGGTGCAGGTACAGCTGCGCGCCGCGTTGGCGCTCGGCGGTCCGGCGGACCTGGCGGCGCATCTGCTGGAGGTACTTGAGGTAGTCGCGCCGCTCGTCCGCGACACCCCCGTTGCCGCCCTTGCGGGCCCGCACGATCTGGGCCACGCCCATGCCGGCGGTCGAGGCGACCATCATCATGCCCATGATCTTCATCATCGGCGCGGAGCCCGGCATGAAGAAGAACGCCGCCGAGCCGCCCATGCCGAGCAGCGGCAGCAGGCTCATCATCCAGTCGTCGCCGCCCCCACGGGCCAGCTCGGGCGGGGTGACCAGTTCCACCGGCTCGTCCGGGACCACCGGCGGGTAGGCCCGGGCCGGGCGCTTGACGGTAACGACACTCACGACATCTGCCCTCACGCGCCTCGACAGGTCCCGGAGGGGGCGCCCCTGTGACTGCTCTGCCCCCAGCGCGGACGGCGGCTGACACGCGGGCGAGTCCCTGCGGCCCCCGTGCGCCATGCGCAGGGGCCGATCCTACCGAGCCCGCGCCACCCCGTGGTGCGGGGTACCCGGGCACGGGGGTACGCCTGGGCGGTAGGGTGACGCCGCGCCAACTCTGGCCCGGATCGTGTCAGTTCCCGGACCGGCCGGGGCGCGGATGCCAGCAGGAAATCAGCAGGGGGAGCAGTCGGTGAGTGTGAACACAACGACCGGGTTCGTCCGGGTCACCGTCGTGGCACCGGACAGCCGGATCGATGTCGCTCTGCCGGAGGACGTGCCGCTCGCGGACGTCTATCCCGAGGTGCTGCGACTCTCCGGACAGACCCAGGCGGACGGTGCGCCGACCGGCTTCCACCTGGTCCGCCGGGACGGCACGGTGCTCGACAGCGGGCTGCCGCTGGCCGCTCAACAGGTGCGCGACGGCGACCTGTTGAGCCTGCGCCCGTTCGCCGAGTCGCTGCCCCCGGCGGTCTACGACGACGTCGCGGACGCGATCGCCAGCGCGGTCGAGGCCGATCGCCGGTTCTGGAGCCCGGACCTGATGCGGTCCTTCGGCCTGGTCGGCGCGGGCCTGCTGATCGTGCTGCTCGGCTTCGCGCTCTGGTTCGCCGACCTGCGCCACGACATGCACGGCCTGCCCGGCGTGTTCAGCGGGGTCACCGCCGTGCTGCTGGTCGCCTTCGCCGGCGTCCGGGCGCGGGTGTACGACGACCACGGCGCCGCGTTGGTGCTCGGCATCGGCGCGTTGCCGCACGCCCTGATCGCGGGCACCGGCGTCCTCGCCGTCGACCACCTGGGCGACGGTCCCGGCCGGCTGCAGTTCCTGGTCGGCTGCGTCTCGATGCTGGTGGTCTCGGTGCTGCTGGTGGGCCTGCTGCCGGAGAAGGACTCGGTCTTCGTGGCCTCGGCCTTCCTTGCCGCCGCCGGCACGCTCGCCACCTTCGCCGCGGTGCTGCTCCCGACCACCCCGGCCAACCACATCGCGGCGGTCGCGGGCGTGGTGGCGGTCGCCGCGATCGGCTTCCTGCCCAGCCTCTCCGCGCGCTTCGCCCGGCTCCCGGTGGGCTTCAGCGCCCCGGGCCAGGCCCGCACCCGCGGCTCCCGGTCGCTGGACGAGGGCTCCCGGGCCGAGGCCGTGCAGTATGAGCGGATCGCGCACCAGGCCCGGCGCGGCCACGAGGTGCTGGTCGGCCTGGTCGGCGGCGCGGCCGCGGTGATCGTCGGGGCCTGCACCGTGCTGGGCTTCACCAACGCGATGTTCCCGCAGCTGCTGGCCCTGACGCTGGGCGTCTCGACGATGCTGCGGGCCCGGCTGTTCCGCTACACCGCGCAGGTCTTCAGCCTGACCGTCGCGGGCCTGCTCGGCCTGTCCCTGCTGATCCTCGGCCTGTCGCTGCACACCCCGCTCTTCATCCTCAAGGCCACCAGCACCACCGCCGTCGACCTGCGCACGATCTGGCTCGGCGGCTCGGTCGCGCTGGGCGCGGTGCTGCTGATCGCCATCGCCCTGGTGGTGCCCAGGCTCGGGGTCTCGCCCTTCTGGGGGCGCATCCTGGACATGGTGGACAGCCTGATGCTGATGTCGTTGGTCCCGCTGACGCTGGCGGTGCTGGACGTCTACGCCCTGGTCCGTGGCACCACGAGCTGACCTGCGCACTGGTAGGGTGGCTGCAGAACCGTGGCTGTGCCGTGTCCTGACACGCGTGCCGCGGTCGATGTACGACACCGAGTTCTCATTGATCCTGTGCCGTAGACCAGGATCGCTCGGTAACCCCTGAAGGAGTTGCAGTGGCTCTCGCCGCCGACGTCAAGAAGCAGATCTTTGCCGAGTTCGGCCAGAAGGAGGGCGACACCGGCTCCCCCGAGGTCCAGGTCGCCATGCTTTCCCGCCGCATCTCGGACCTGACCGAGCACCTCAAGATGCACAAGCACGACCACCACAGCCGTCGTGGCCTGCTGATCCTCGTCGGTCAGCGTCGTCGCCTGCTGCAGTACCTGGCCAAGAAGGACATCCAGCGCTTCCGTACGCTGGTCGACCGTCTCGGCATCCGTCGTGGTGCCGCCGGCGGCGCCCGCTAAGACCGCCGCCTGGGGCGGCTCCCCACCGGGGAGCCGCCCCTCGCGCGTATCGCGCCCGACCGTGCGGTGGACCGAACACCGCGTCCGGGCGTCCGGCAGGACAGCAGTACGCAGGAGTGAAAACCACGGCCGCCTCCCGAGGTGGCCGAGGATTGCACCGTAGGGTTGTGGGCATGCCGGTGATGGCGCAGTAAGCAGCGCCGCCCGAGCAGCAGTGCCAGACCCCCAGCGGGCCGCAGGCTTCAAACGGAAGCCGCCCGCATCCAGGAGAGCGTCCAGTGCGGACCGCCGACCGGGCTCGGCAGCCGAGAGGCGCCGGTCCTCGGTAGTGGCCGCCGGGAGTCCCAGCAAGAGCGGACGACCCGGGGGCTTCGATCGAAGACCGGCCCGGCAGGCCAGGGCCAACGGCAGGCATGCGCGGGGGCGCTCTCCCGGAAAACGTACGAAAGAGGAGATCTTCCAGGTGGAAGAGAACGTGTTCTACGCCGAGGCCGTGATCGACAACGGTTCCTTCGGCACCCGTACCATCCGCTTCGAGACCGGCCGTCTGGCCCGTCAGGCCGCCGGTTCGGCCGTGGCCTACCTGGATGACGACACCATGGTGCTGTCGGCCACCAGCGCCTCCAAGCAGCCGAAGGAGCACTTCGACTTCTTCCCGCTGACGGTGGACGTCGAGGAGCGGATGTACGCCGCGGGCCGGATCCCCGGCTCGTTCTTCCGTCGTGAGGGCCGTCCCTCCGAGGACGCCATCCTGACCTGCCGGCTGATCGACCGCCCGCTGCGCCCGTCCTTCGTCAAGGGCCTGCGCAACGAGATCCAGGTCGTCGTCACCGTCATGGCGCTCAACCCCGACCACCTGTACGACGTGGTGGCCATCAACGCGGCCTCCGCCTCCACCCAGCTGGCCGGCCTGCCCTTCACCGGCCCGATCGGCGGCGTCCGCGTCGCGCTGATCCGCGGCCAGTGGGTTGCCTTCCCGACCCACAGCGAGCTCGAGGACGCCGTCTTCGACATGGTCGTCGCCGGCCGCGCGCTGCCCGACGGTGACGTCGCGATCATGATGGTGGAGGCCGAGGCCACCACCAAGACGATCCAGCTGGTCGCCGAGGGCGCCGAGGCTCCCTCCGAGGAGGTCGTCGCCGCCGGCCTGGAGGCCGCCAAGCCGTTCATCAAGGTCCTGTGCGCCGCGCAGACCAAGCTGGCCGCCCAGGCCGCCAAGCCGACCGGCACCTTCCCGGTCTTCCTGGAGTACCAGGACGACGTGCTGACCGCACTGACCGCCGCCGTCAAGGACGAGCTGTCCAAGGCGCTGACGATCGCCGGCAAGCAGGACCGCCAGAACGAGCTGGACCGCGTCAAGGCGCTGGCCGGCGAGAAGCTGCTCCCGGCGTTCGAGGGCCGCGAGAAGGAGATCAGCGCCGCCTACAACGCGCTGACCAAGAAGATCGTGCGCGAGCGCGTCATCAAGGACAAGGTCCGCATCGACGGCCGCGGCGTGACGGACATCCGTACGCTGGCCGCCGAGGTCGAGGCCATCCCGCGCGTGCACGGCTCGGCCCTGTTCGAGCGTGGCGAGACCCAGATCCTGGGCGTCACCACCCTCAACATGCTCCGCATGGAGCAGCAGCTCGACACGCTCTCCCCGGAGACGCGTCGCCGCTACATGCACAACTACAACTTCCCGCCGTACTCGGTCGGCGAGACCGGCCGCGTGGGTTCGCCCAAGCGCCGCGAGATCGGCCACGGCGCGCTGGCCGAGCGGGCGATCCTGCCCGTGCTGCCGACCCGCGAGGAGTTCCCCTACGCGATCCGCCAGGTCTCCGAGGCGCTGGGCTCCAACGGCTCCACCTCGATGGGCTCGGTCTGCGCCTCGACCATGTCGCTGCTGAACGCCGGTGTGCCGCTGAAGGCCGCCGTCGCCGGTATCGCCATGGGCCTCATCTCGCAGGAGATCGACGGTGAGACGCACTACGTCGCGCTGACCGACATCCTGGGTGCCGAGGACGCGTACGGCGACATGGACTTCAAGGTCGCCGGTACCCGCAACTTCATCACCGCCCTTCAGCTGGACACCAAGCTGACCGGCATCCCGGCCTCCGTCCTGGCCGCCGCGCTCAAGCAGGCCAAGGACGCCCGTCTGCACATCCTCGATGTGATGAACGAGGCCATCGACGCGCCCGACGAGATGTCGCCGAACGCGCCGCGCATCATCACCATCAAGATCCCGGTGGACAAGATCGGCGAGGTCATCGGCCCGAAGGGCAAGATGATCAACCAGATCCAGGAGGACACCGGCGCGGACATCACCATCGAGGACGACGGCACCATCTACATCGGTGCGGTCGACGGTCCCTCGGCGGAGGCTGCCCGTACGACGATCAACCAGATCGCCAACCCGACCATGCCGGAGGTCGGCGAGCGCTACCTGGGCACCGTGGTGAAGACCACGACGTTCGGCGCGTTCGTTTCGCTCATGCCGGGCAAGGACGGCCTGCTGCACATCTCGCAGATCCGCAAGCTCGCCGGTGGCAAGCGCGTGGAGAACGTCGAGGACGTGCTGGCCGTCGGTGCCAAGGTCCAGGTCGAGATCGCCGAGATCGACCCGCGCGGCAAGCTGTCGCTGATCCCGGTCGTCGAGGGCGAAGAGGGCGAAGAGGCCGCATCCGAGTGATGCGTCCCTAGCTCCACCCGCGGCCCGTACGTTCCGGACTCGGAGCGTACGGGCCGCACCCTGTTGTGTCTTTGTTGTGAGAGGAACACTCGTGCCCCAGGCCTCGGCGGCGAAGCAGCGCCCCGGCACCACCCGGACCCTGCTCAAGGGCGTCGACGGCGCCGGCGTCGTGCGCCGCACCGTCCTCCCCGGCGGCCTTCGGGTCGTCACCGAGACCCTGCCGACGGTGCGCTCCGCGACCTTCGGCGTCTGGGTCGGCGTCGGCTCCCGGGACGAGACCCCGGTCCTGAACGGAGCGACCCACTACCTGGAGCACCTGCTCTTCAAGGGCACCGAGCGGCGCAGCGCGCTGGAGATCTCGGCCGCCCTGGACGCGGTCGGCGGCGAGATGAACGCCTTCACCGCCAAGGAGAACACCTGCTACTACGCGCGGGTGCTCGACACCGACCTGCCGCTGGCCATCGACGTGGTCTGCGACATGCTCACCGGCTCGCTGATCCGCACCGAGGACGTTGAGGCCGAGCGCGGCGTCATCCTCGAGGAGATGGCGATGGCCGAGGACGACCCGGGCGACGTGGTGCACGACCTCTTCGCCAAGGTGATCTACGGCTCCGCGCCGCTCGGCCGGCCGATCCTGGGCACCCAGGAGACCGTCAAGGGCCTGAGCCGTGAGCAGATCGCCGGCTTCTTCAAGCGCCGCTACAAGCCCGAGCACCTGGTGGTCGCGGCCGCGGGGAACCTGGACCACAAGAAGGTCGTCAAGCAGGTCGAGGAGGCCTTCGCGGCGGTCCTGGCCAAGTCCGAGGCCCTGCCCGTCGAACCCCGGCGGGGTGTCAAGGCGGTCCGCACGGCCGGCCAGGTCGAGGTGCTCAACCGTCAGACCGAGCAGGCCCACCTGGTCCTCGGCGTCCCGGGCGTGCCGCGGCACGACGAGCGGCGCTGGGCGCTGGGCGTGCTCAACGCGGCGCTCGGTGGCGGGATGAGCTCGCGGCTCTTCCAGGAGGTCCGGGAGAAGCGCGGGCTGGCCTACTCGGTCTACTCGTACTCCTCCTCGTACTCCGACAGCGGCCTGTTCGGCATCTACGCGGGCTGCCAGCCCAAGCGGGTCGAGGAGGTGCTGCGGATCTGCCGCGAGGAGCTCGCCAAGGTCGTCGCGGACGGCATCACCGAGGAGGAGCTGACCCGGGCGATCGGCCAGATCTCCGGTTCCACCGTGCTCGGCATGGAGGACACCGGCTCGCTGATGAACCGGATCGGCAAGGCCGAGCTCAGCTACGGCCACCACCTCTCGGTGGACGAGATGCTGGGGAAGATCGCCGGCGTCACCCTGGAGGACGTCCAGGCGGTCGCCCGTGATGTGCTGGGAGCCCACCGGCCCTCGCTCGCGCTGATCGGCCCGATCGCCGACAAGCGGGCTGCCAAGCTCGTCGACCTGCTGGCCTGAAAGGATCTTCCATGACTCTGCGCGTCGCCGTCATTGGCGCCTCCGGGCGGATCGGCTCCGAGGCGGTCAAGGCCGTCGAGGCCGCCCCCGACCTGGAACTGGTCGCGGCTCTCGGCCGGAACTCCGAGCTGTCGTCGCTGGTCGACTCCGGCGCCCAGGTGGTCGTCGAACTGACCCACCCCGACGCGGTGATGCGGAACCTGGAGTACTGCACCGCGAACGGCATCCACTCGGTGGTCGGCACCACCGGCTGGACGCCCGAGCGGCTGGAGCTGCTGAACGGCTGGCTGGCCGCGGCGCCCGGCGTCGGTGTGCTGATCGCGCCGAACTTCTCCATCGGCGCCGTGCTCACGATGCGCTTCGCCCAGCAGGCGGCCAGGTTCTTCGAGACCGTCGAGGTCGTCGAGCTGCACCACAACCGCAAGGCCGACGCCCCGTCCGGCACCGCGACGCGCACCGCGCAGCTGATCGCCGCCGCCCGTGACGCGGCCGGCCTGGGCCGCCAGGACGACCCGACCACGCACGGCCTGCCCGGCGCGCGCGGCGCGGACGTGGACGGGGTGCCGGTGCACTCGGTGCGGCTGCGCGGGCTGCTGGCCCACCAGGAGGTGCTCTTCGGCGACGCCGGGGAGACCCTGACGATCCGGCACGACTCGCTGCACCACAGCAGCTTCATGCCGGGCATCCTGCTCGGCGTGCGCACGGTCGGTCAGACCCCCGGCCTGACCTTCGGCCTCGAACACTTCCTGGACCTGTGATGACCTCCCGTACCGGGTTCTTCGTGCTGGCCGCTGTGCTGCTGCTGACCTCCCTGGTCTGCGTCGGCGAGGGGATCCAGCTGATCGCCACCGGCAAGCTGCTCGGCATCGGCATCGGGATCTGCGCGTTCGTCATCCCGGCCATCGGGGTGTGGTTCCTGCGCCAGACCGTCCGGTTCGGGCGGACCACGGAGGCGATGTCGCGCGAGCTGGAGGCCGAGGGCGGCCTGCCGGTGGACGAGTTGCGGCGCACCCAGGGCGGCCGGATCGACCGGGACTCGGCCGACGAGGTCTTCGCCCGTCGTCAGGCCGAGGCCGAGGAGCAGCCCGGCGACTGGCGGGTCTGGTTCCGGCTCGCGGTGGCCTACGCCGATGCGGGGGACACCCCGCGGGCCCGCAAGACCATGCACCACGCCATCAAGCTGCGCGCCGACGCGTCCCCGGCCGGGTCCCCGGTCCGGGTCCCCTAGGCTGTCCGCGCAGATGGTTCGAAAGAGGAGTAGCGAGTGACCGACGAAGTGGCACAGGCCCTGCAGCCTGCGACGTTCCGCAGCGATGTGACGGTGGAGCTGGTCCGCAGCGCCGCCGGCGACTCGGACGTGGTCTGGGCGGCCCGGGTCTCGACCGCGGGGGAGCTGTCCCTCGACGCGCTCCAGCAGGACCCGGAGAAGTCCAAGGGTCTGATCAACTTCCTGATGCGCGACCGGCACGGGACGCCCTTCGAGCACAACTCGATGACCTTCTTCATCAGCGCGCCGATCTTCGTCTTCCGCGAGTTCCAGCGCCACCGCGCCGGCTGGTCCTACAACGAGGAGAGCGGGCGCTACCGCGAGCTCGCACCGGTCTTCTACGTCCCCGGCGAGGAGCGCAAGCTCGTCCAGCAGGGCCGTCCGGGCAAGTACGAGTTCCACGCGGGCACACCCGAGCAGCACAAGGTCGTCTCGCAGGCGATGGAGCGTGCCTATCACCAGGCGTACCAGGCCTACCAGGAGATGCTGGCCGAGGGGGTCGCCCGCGAGGTCGCCCGCGCGGTGCTGCCGGTGGGGCTCTTCTCCTCCATGTACGCGACCTGCAACGCGCGTTCGCTGATGCACTTCCTCTCGCTGCGCACCAAGGACGAGCGCGCGACGACGCCGTCCTTCCCGCAGCGCGAGATCGAGATGGTGGCCGAGCAGATGGAGGCCCAGTGGGCCGAGCTCATGCCGCTCACCCATGCGGCCTTCAACGCCCATGGCCGGGTCGCACCCTGACCTGGGCTGATAGGCAGATGGACGTACCGGTCCGGCGGCTCTGGATTGCGGCCCTCAGGGGCGCTCCCTAGGCTCAGGACACGGATTCCGGTGCTGCTTGAACCCCCGAGCAGGTAGCACCGGAATCCTATGGCGCGTCCCGAGCCGGCCCCTGGTGCGGCAGGCCCACTGTCCGAACGGTGGACCGGCCCGACCTCCTCCCCGCCGCCTACGAGTATTTTTGGACCCATGGCTCCGACCAGCACCCCAGAAACCCCTTTCGGCCGGGTCCTGACCGCGATGGTGACCCCGTTCACCGTCGACGGCGGTCTCGACCTCGAAGGCGCGCAGCGCCTCGCCGCCCACCTCGTCGATGCCGGCAACGACGGCCTGGTGCTCAACGGCACCACCGGCGAGTCGCCGACCACCACTGACGCCGAGAAAGCGCAGCTGGTCCGAGCCGTGGTGGAGGCGGTCGGCGACCGCGCCCACGTCGTCGCCGGGGTCGGGACCAACGACACCGCGCACAGCACCGAGCTGGCCCGGCAGGCCGAGGCGGCCGGCGCACACGGCCTCCTGGTCGTCACGCCGTACTACAGCAAGCCCCCGCAGGAGGGCCTCTACCGGCACAGCGTCAGCATCGCGGACGCCACCGAGCTGCCCGTCATGCTGTACGACATCCCGGGGCGCAGCGGGGTGGCGCTCAGCCACGAGACGCTGGTCCGGCTCGGTGAGCACCCGCGGATCGTCGCCAACAAGGACGCCAAGGGCGACCTCGGCGCCGCCGCCTGGGCGATCGCCCGCTCGAACCTCGCCTGGTACTCCGGCGACGACATCCTGAACCTGCCGCTGCTCTCGGTCGGCGCTGCCGGTACCGTCAGCGTGGTCGCCCACGTGGTGGCCGGCGAGCTGCGCGCGATGGTCGAGGCCTTCGTCGCGGGCGACGTCGGCCGGGCGACCGCCATCCACCAGAGCCTCCTCCCGGTCTTCACCGGTATGTTCAGGACCCAGGGCCTTATCCTCACCAAGGCCGCGCTCGCCCTCCAGGGGCTGCCCGCCGGCCCGGTGCGGCTTCCGCTGGTCGACGCCACGGCTGAGGAGATTGCCCAATTGAAGGAGGATCTCGCCGCAGGCGGGGTACACCTGTAGCAGACACAAACGTGCGCGCCCCGGCTCGCCGGACCCCCTGTCCACCAGGGGGCCTGCCGCTGGACCGGACCAAAGGCGCGAGGCACAGCAGACCACCCGCTCGGTGACGAGCGGACCGACCTGGTAGGTACCTAGCGAAGCCGCACGCCATATGTCATCAGGGGAGGCTCCCCGGGCATATGGCGTGCTGCGTGAGGAGAGTCTTTTGAGCCACCCGCATCCCGAACTCGGCGCGCCCCCGGTCCTCGCGCCGAACGCCCTCCGTGTCACCCCGCTCGGCGGTCTCGGTGAGATCGGCCGCAACATGACGGTGCTCGAGTACGCCGGCCGGCTGCTCATCATCGACTGTGGCGTCCTCTTCCCCGAGGACGAGCAGCCCGGCGTCGACCTGATCCTGCCGGACTTCTCCTCGATCCGGGATCGCCTCGACAAGATCGACGGCATCATCCTGACCCACGGTCACGAGGACCACATCGGGGCCGTGCCGTACCTGCTCCGGGAGAACCCGGACATCCCGCTGATCGGCTCCAAGCTGACCCTGGCCCTGATCGAGGCCAAGCTCGCCGAGCACCGGATCCGGCCCTATGTCCTTGAGGTCGTGGAGGGCGAGCGGGAGCAGATCGGCCCGTTCAACTGCGAGTTCATCGCGGTCAACCACTCCATCCCGGACGCGCTCGCGGTCGCCGTGCGCACGCCCGCCGGCATGGTCGTGGCCACCGGTGACTTCAAGATGGACCAGCTGCCGCTGGACGGCCGGCTGACCGACCTGCCGGCCTTCGCCAGGCTGGCGGAGGAGGGCATCGACCTCCTGCTGGTGGACTCCACCAACGCCGAGGTCCCCGGCTTCATCCCGCACGAGCGGGACATCTCCGCCGCGCTGCGCACGGTCTTCGCCGGTGCGCAGAAGCGCATCATCGTGGCCTCGTTCGCCAGCCACGTGCACCGCATCCAGCAGGTGCTGGACGCCGCGCACGAGAACCGGCGCAAGGTCGCCTTCGTGGGCCGCTCGATGGTCCGCAACATGGGCATCGCGCGCGACCTGGGCTACCTCAAGGTGCCGGGCAACCTGATCGTCGACGTGAAGACGCTGGACGACCTGCCGGACAAGGACGTCGTCCTGGTCTGCACCGGCTCGCAGGGCGAGCCGATGGCGGCCCTGTCGCGGATGGCGAACCGGGACCACCAGATCCGGATCGTCGAGGGCGACACCGTGATCATGGCCTCCTCGCTGATCCCCGGCAACGAGACCGCGATCTACCGCGTCATCAACGGCCTGACCCGCTGGGGCGCCAACGTCGTCCACAAGGGCAACGCCAAGGTGCACGTCTCCGGGCACGCCTCGGCGGGCGAGCTGCTGTACTTCTTCAACATCTGCCGGCCGAAGAACCTGATGCCGGTGCACGGCGAGTGGCGCCACCTGCGGGCCTGCGCGGACCTGGGCATCAAGACCGGTGTCCCGAAGAACCGCACGGTGATCGCCGAGGACGGCGTGGTCGTCGACCTGGTCGACGGTGTCGCGAAGATCGTCGGCAAGGTCCAGGCCGGTTACGTGTACGTCGACGGCTCGTCCGTCGGCGACATCACCGAGGCCTCGCTGAAGGACCGTCGGATCCTCGGCGAGGAGGGCTTCATCTCGGTCTTCGTGGTCGTCGACTCGTCCAGCGGGAAGATCGTGAACGGGCCGACCATCCAGGCCCGTGGCTCCGGCATCGACGACAACGCCTTCGGGCCGGTCGTGCAGAAGCTGGAGGAGGCGCTGCGCAAGTCCGCCGACAACGGCGTGCTGGAGCCGCGCCAGGTGCAGCAGCTGGTGCGCCGTACGGTCGGCAAGTGGGTGGCGGACAACTACCGCCGCCGCCCGATGATCCTGCCGGTCGTCGTCGAGGTCTGACGGACCTGGTGAGCGGTGCCGCGTGGGCCCCGGGCTGTTGCCCGGGGCCCACCCGTTTGACTCCGGCCGTTCAGGTGCGTAGTGTTCTCCGAGTTGCCCCGACTGCCTGGAGCGGTGCGGCGACAAACCCCCGAATATCTGACGAGTGGTTCCGCATGCCCTTTTCGAAGGAATATGCGAAACACAAACTCTGCTAGAGTCTGGGACAGCGGAAAGCCGAAAGGCCGAAAGCAAAGCGAGTCGGAAAAGGTACTCAACCGGATCTGATAAGCTGGAAACACGAAAGAGCGAAACACTCGGAGAGCCTGCGAGAGCGGCTTGAAGACAGTGTCCGTTCCTTGAGAACTCAACAGCGTGCCAAAAGTCAACGCCAGATATGTTGACATCCCCGGCCTCGGTCTTTGATCGGGGTTGGAGATTCCTTTTGAAGTAAGACACAGCGAGGACGCAGTGCACGTAGCCACCCTATTCCGGTGGTTGTCGTGCCGCTCAACGCGGGTGTTGAGCCCGATTACGGGCAGACATTCACGGAGAGTTTGATCCTGGCTCAGGACGAACGCTGGCGGCGTGCTTAACACATGCAAGTCGAACGATGAAGCCTTCGGGTGGATTAGTGGCGAACGGGTGAGTAACACGTGGGAAATCTGCCCTGCACTCTGGGACAAGCCTTGGAAACGAGGTCTAATACCGGATATGACCTGTCCTCGCATGGGGGTGGGTGGAAAGCTCCGGCGGTGCAGGATGATCCCGCGGCCTATCAGCTTGTTGGTGGGGTAATGGCCTACCAAGGCGACGACGGGTAGCCGGCCTGAGAGGGCGACCGGCCACACTGGGACTGAGACACGGCCCAGACTCCTACGGGAGGCAGCAGTGGGGAATATTGCACAATGGGCGAAAGCCTGATGCAGCGACGCCGCGTGAGGGATGAAGGCCTTCGGGTCGTAAACCTCTTTCAGCAGGGAAGAAGCGCAAGTGACGGTACCTGCAGAAGAAGCACCGGCTAACTACGTGCCAGCAGCCGCGGTAATACGTAGGGTGCGAGCGTTGTCCGGAATTATTGGGCGTAAAGAGCTCGTAGGCGGCTTGTCACGTCGGATGTGAAAGCCCGGGGCTTAACCCCGGGTCTGCATTCGATACGGGCAGGCTAGAGTGTGGTAGGGGAGATCGGAATTCCTGGTGTAGCGGTGAAATGCGCAGATATCAGGAGGAACACCGGTGGCGAAGGCGGATCTCTGGGCCATTACTGACGCTGAGGAGCGAAAGCGTGGGGAGCGAACAGGATTAGATACCCTGGTAGTCCACGCCGTAAACGGTGGGAACTAGGTGTTGGCGACATTCCACGTCGTCGGTGCCGCAGCTAACGCATTAAGTTCCCCGCCTGGGGAGTACGGCCGCAAGGCTAAAACTCAAAGGAATTGACGGGGGCCCGCACAAGCAGCGGAGCATGTGGCTTAATTCGACGCAACGCGAAGAACCTTACCAAGGCTTGACATATACCGGAAACGGCCAGAGATGGTCGCCCCCTTGTGGTCGGTATACAGGTGGTGCATGGTTGTCGTCAGCTCGTGTCGTGAGATGTTGGGTTAAGTCCCGCAACGAGCGCAACCCTTGTTCTGTGTTGCCAGCATGCCTTTCGGGGTGATGGGGACTCACAGGAGACTGCCGGGGTCAACTCGGAGGAAGGTGGGGACGACGTCAAATCATCATGCCCCTTATGTCTTGGGCTGCACACGTGCTACAATGGTCGGTACAAAGGGCTGCGATGCCGCGAGGCGGAGCGAATCCCAAAAAGCCGGCCTCAGTTCGGATTGGGGTCTGCAACTCGACCCCATGAAGTTGGAGTTGCTAGTAATCGCAGATCAGCATGCTGCGGTGAATACGTTCCCGGGCCTTGTACACACCGCCCGTCACGTCACGAAAGTCGGTAACACCCGAAGCCGGTGGCCTAACCCGTAAGGGGAGGAGCCGTCGAAGGTGGGACCAGCGATTGGGACGAAGTCGTAACAAGGTAGCCGTACCGGAAGGTGCGGCTGGATCACCTCCTTTCTAAGGAGCACATAGCCAGACCTGGGCGAATGTCCCGGGTTGGTTGCTCATGGGTGGAACGTTGACTATTCGGCACACACGGTTGGTTGTTACCAGTACTGCACTTCGGTGCGTGGAACGTTTCAGCGGGTCGGGTGTGTCGGGCACGTTGTTGGGTCCTGAGGGAACGGCCGTATGGCTGGTACCTCTGGAGCCGGTCCCACGGACATTGCCTCATTCTTGGGGTTGTGTAGGTGGGTGTCTGGTCGTTGTTTGAGAACTGCACAGTGGACGCGAGCATCTGTGGCCAAGTTTTTAAGGGCGCACGGTGGATGCCTTGGCACTAGGAACCGATGAAGGACGTGGGAGGCCACGATAGTCCCCGGGGAGCCGTCAACCAGGCTTTGATCCGGGGGTTTCCGAATGGGGAAACCCGGCAGTCGTCATGGGCTGTCACCCATACCTGAACACATAGGGTATGTGGAGGGAACGAGGGGAAGTGAAACATCTCAGTACCCTCAGGAAGAGAAAACAACCGTGATTCCGGGAGTAGTGGCGAGCGAAACCGGATGAGGCTAAACCGTATTGGTGTGATACCCGGCAGGGGTTGCCAATGCGGGGTCGTGGGAAAGTTCTTCAGTCGTCTGCCGGCGGCTGGGTGAGTCAGAAACCGTATGGGTAGTCGAAGGACATGCGAAAGGTCCGGCGTAGAGGGTAAGACCCCCGTAGACGAAATCTGTACGGCTCACTTGAGCTTCTCCCAAGTAGCACGGAGCCCGAGAAATTCCGTGTGAATCTGGCGGGACCACCCGCTAAGCCTAAATATTCCCTAGTGACCGATAGCGGATAGTACCGTGAGGGAATGGTGAAAAGTACCGCGGGAGCGGAGTGAAATAGTACCTGAAACCGTGTGCCTACAAGCCGTGGGAGCGTCGGACACCAGCTTGCTGTGTGTCTCGTGACTGCGTGCCTTTTGAAGAATGAGCCTGCGAGTTTGCGGTGTGTAGCGAGGTTAACCCGTGTGGGGTAGCCGTAGCGAAAGCGAGTCCGAATAGGGCGGTTGAGTTGCATGCCCAAGACCCGAAGCGGAGTGATCTAGCCATGGGCAGGTTGAAGCGGAGGTAAGACTTCGTGGAGGACCGAACCCACCAGGGTTGAAAACCTGGGGGATGACCTGTGGTTAGGGGTGAAAGGCCAATCAAACTCCGTGATAGCTGGTTCTCCCCGAAATGCATTTAGGTGCAGCGTCACGTGTTTCTTGCCGGAGGTAGAGCACTGGATAGGCGATGGGCCTCACCGGGTTACTGACCTTAGCCAAACTCCGAATGCCGGTAAGTGAGAGCGTGGCAGTGAGACTGTGGGGGATAAGCTCCATGGTCGAGAGGGAAACAGCCCAGAACACCGACTAAGGTCCCTAAGCGTGTGCTAAGTGGGAAAGGATGTGGAGTCGCACAGACAACCAGGAGGTTGGCTTAGAAGCAGCCATCCTTGAAAGAGTGCGTAATAGCTCACTGGTCAAGTGATTCCGCGCCGACAATGTAGCGGGGCTCAAGCACACCACCGAAGTCGTGTCATTGCAGCAATACTCCCAACGGGGGCTGTGATGGGTAGGGGAGCGTCGTGTGCCGGGTGAAGCAGCGGAGGAATCCAGTTGTGGACGGTTCACGAGTGAGAATGCAGGCATGAGTAGCGATACAAGAGTGGGAAACTCTTGCGCCGATTGACCAAGGGTTCCTGGGTCAAGCTGATCTGCCCAGGGTAAGTCGGGACCTAAGGCGAGGCCGACAGGCGTAGTCGATGGACAACGGGTTGATATTCCCGTACCCGCTTTGAAGCGCCAACGTCGAACCTCTGAATGCTAAAGCCGCGAAGCCGGCCTGGAGTCTTCGGACGAAGGGACGTGGTGGAGCCGCTGACCCAACAGGGTAGTAGGTGAGCGATGGGGTGACGCAGGAAGGTAGTCCAGCCCGGGCGGTGGTTGTCCCGGGGTAAGGGTGTAGGCCGAGTGATAGGCAAATCCGTCACTCATTGAGGCTGAGACCTGATGCCGAGCCGATTGTGGTGAAGTGGATGATCCTATGCTGTCGAGAAAAGCCTCTAGCGAGTTTCATGGCGGCCCGTACCCCAAACCGACTCAGGTGGTCAGGTAGAGAATACCGAGGCGTTCGGGTGAACTATGGTTAAGGAACTCGGCAAAATGCCCCCGTAACTTCGGGAGAAGGGGGGCCACGCCTGGTGATGGAATTTACTTCCTGAGCTGGGGGTGGCCGCAGAGACCAGCGAGAAGCGACTGTTTACTAAAAACACAGGTCCGTGCGAAGCCGTAAGGCGATGTATACGGACTGACGCCTGCCCGGTGCTGGAACGTTAAGGGGACCGGTTAGTCTAGTTTCGACTAGGCGAAGCTGAGAACTTAAGCGCCAGTAAACGGCGGTGGTAACTATAACCATCCTAAGGTAGCGAAATTCCTTGTCGGGTAAGTTCCGACCTGCACGAATGGCGTAACGACTTCTCGACTGTCTCAACCATAGGCCCGGTGAAATTGCATTACGAGTAAAGATGCTCGTTTCGCGCAGCAGGACGGAAAGACCCCGGGACCTTTACTATAGCTTGATATTGGTGTTCGGTTCGGCTTGTGTAGGATAGGTGGGAGACTTTGAAGCGGCAACGCCAGTTGTCGTGGAGTCGACGTTGAAATACCACTCTGGTCGTGCTGGATGTCTAACCTAGGTCCGTGATCCGGATCAGGGACAGTGTCTGGTGGGTAGTTTAACTGGGGCGGTTGCCTCCTAAAGAGTAACGGAGGCGCCCAAAGGTTCCCTCAGCCTGGTTGGCAATCAGGTGTTGAGTGTAAGTGCACAAGGGAGCTTGACTGTGAGACCGACGGGTCGAGCAGGTGCGAAAGCAGGGACTAGTGATCCGGCGGTGGCTTGTGGAAGCGCCGTCGCTCAACGGATAAAAGGTACCCCGGGGATAACAGGCTGATCTTCCCCAAGAGTCCATATCGACGGGATGGTTTGGCACCTCGATGTCGGCTCGTCGCATCCTGGGGCTGGAGTAGGTCCCAAGGGTTGGGCTGTTCGCCCATTAAAGCGGTACGCGAGCTGGGTTTAGAACGTCGTGAGACAGTTCGGTCCCTATCCGCTGTGCGCGTAGGAATATTGAGAAGGGCTGTCCCTAGTACGAGAGGACCGGGACGGACGAACCTCTGGTGTGCCAGTTGTCCTGCCAAGGGCATGGCTGGTTGGCTACGTTCGGGAGGGATAACCGCTGAAAGCATCTAAGCGGGAAGCCTGCTTCGAGATGAGTATTCCCACCTCCTTGAGAGGGTAAGGCTCCCAGTAGACGACTGGGTTGATAGGCCGGATGTGGAAGCCCAGTAATGGGTGGAGCTGACCGGTACTAATAGGCCGAGGGCTTGTCCTCAGTTGCTCGCGTCCACTGTGTTGTTCTGAAACAACGACCCCACCCCGTGGCCATGGGGTGGTGCGGTTGACAGTTTCATAGTGTTTCGGTGGTCATAGCGTGAGGGAAACGCCCGGTTACATTCCGAACCCGGAAGCTAAGCCTCACAGCGCCGATGGTACTGCAGGGGGGACCCTGTGGGAGAGTAGGACGCCGCCGAACAATCATTCCAGATAACCCCCATCCGAGAAATCGGATGGGGGTTATCTGCGTTTCCGGCTGGGTTTGGAGCAGTGTGAAGCAGCTCAGAGCTGGAGCTTGAAGCCGATGTGCGATCCGGTGAAGCCCAGTCGCTCGTAGAAGCGGTGGGCGTCGACCCGGCTCGCGTCCGAGGTCAGCTGCACCAGGTCGGCTCCCAGGGAGCGGGACTCCTCGACGGCCCAGGTGATGAGCCGGCTGCCCAGGCCGTTGCCGCGCTCGTCGCTGTGGATGCGGACCGCCTCGATGATCGTCCGGGTCGCACCGCGGCGGGAGAGCCCGTGGATGACGCTGAGTTGGAGGGTGCCGACCACCCGGCCGTCCCGGACTGCCACAGTCGGGTGCTGGTGGGGGTCGGCGGCCATGCGTTCGAAGGCCGCGTAGTAGGGCGCCAGATCGTCGGGGGACTCGCGGCCGACACCCAGGGGGTCGGCCGCGAGCAGGGCCACGATCGCCGGGACGTCGTGCGGTGTGGCCGGACGGATCACAAGATCGTTCATGGGCTCAGCTTAGGAGCTGCCGGAAACTCATTCCCCGGGAGCGGCACTGGTGATGATCGAGAAGGCGGCACCGTGCGGGTCGGCGAGTTGGGCGAACCGGCCGACGCCGGGGGCGTCGTAGGCGGGGGCCCGGACGGCGCCGCCGAGTTCGGTGGCCCGGGCGATGGTGGCGTCGACGTCGGCGACCTCGAAGTACGGCAGCCAGTGCGAGCCGGTGCCGGCCGCGGTGCGCTCCGGCAGCAGTACGGCGATGCCGCCCTGGCTGGCGTCCGTACCGCCGCCGACCGGGGTGACCACGGTGTAGGTGAAGTCGCCGAACGGCACGTCCTGTTCCTGCCAGCCGAAGACCGTGCGGTAGAACGGCTTGGCGGCGGCCGGGTCGCTGGTGTGCAGTTCCGTCCAGCAGAGCGTGCCGACCTCGGTGACGGCGTCCAGGCCCGCCGTCTCGCCGGGCTGCCAGACGGCGAACTCGGCGCCGGTCGGGTCGGTGTAGCCGGCCATCCGGCCGTTGGCGAAGACGTCGAACGGCCCGAACCGGACCGTCCCGCCGGCCTGTTCGACGAGTTTGTTGGTCTGGTCGGCGTCAGCGGTGTGGAAGTACAGCGTCCAGGCGCTCCGCGCGCCCTCCTCGCTCAGCGGGCCGATCGCGGCGACCGTCCGGCCGTTGTGCTGGAGGAAGCCGTAGCCGCCGGAGTTGGGGCCGGCAGAGGCGAACGTCCAGCCGAAGAGGCCGCCGTAGAAGGCCTGGGAGGCCGCGCTGTCGGGGCTGCCGAGGTCGAGCCAGTTCGGGGTGCCGGGAATGTACGTGGTCGTCAGCATGGTCGTTCCGCTCCTTTGCGGGCCCGGCTGCCGCACCGGCGGCCACGGGCAGGACGAAGTGTTCCCTCTGCCACTTCAGCCTGGCACCAGGCGCTGACAAGTGCGCTTCGACGGGCTCGGCCCGGGTTGTCGCCGCGGGACGGTACGGTGCGTAGCGGAAGCTCACGAGTACCGCAAGGGGGTCCGGATGGGTGCGCAGCCGGTGCAGGAGGCGGCTCCGCGGCAGCTCGCCCAGGTGGAGGGCGTACTGGAGCGGATCACCTACGCCAACGAGGAGACCGGCTACACGGTGGCCCGGGTCGACACCGGCCGTGGCGCCAACGACCTGCTGACGGTGGTCGGCGCCCTGCTGGGGGCCCAGCCCGGCGAGTCGCTGCGACTGCACGGGCGGTGGGCCTCGCACCAGCAGTACGGCAAGCAGTTCGTCGTGGAGAACTACACCACCGTGCTGCCGGCCACGATCCAGGGCATCCAGCGCTACCTGGGCTCGGGCCTGATCAAGGGGATCGGCCCGCGCTTCGCGGAGCGGATCGTGGAGAAGTTCGGCGCCGACACCCTGGACGTGATCGAGCAGGACCCGAAGCGGTTGATCGAGGTGCCGGGGCTGGGGCCCAAGCGGACCAAGATGATCGCGGCGGCCTGGGAGGAGCAGAAGGCGATCAAGGAGGTGATGGTCTTCCTCCAGGGGGTCGGCGTCTCCACCTCGCTCGCGGTGCGGATCTACAAGAAGTACGGCGACAGTTCGATCGGCGTGGTGAAGAACGAGCCGTACCGGCTGGCGTCCGACGTCTGGGGCATCGGCTTCCTCACCGCGGACCGGATCGCGCAGGCCGTCGGGATCCCGCACGACAGCCCGGAGCGGGTCAAGGCGGGCCTGCAGTACGCGCTGTCGCAGTCCAGCGACCAGGGGCACTGCTACCTCCCGGAGGAGCGGCTGATCGCCGACGGGGTGAAGCTGCTCCAGGTGGACGTCGGTCTGGTGATCGACTGCCTGGCCGCCCTGGTGGCGGAGGAGGGCGTGGTCCGCGAGAGCCTGCCCGGCGAGGGCGGGGAGCGGATCACCGCGGTCTACCTGGTGCCGTTCCACCGGGCCGAGATCTCGCTCTCCAACCAGGTGTTGCGCTTGCTGCGCGCGGACACCGACCGGATGCCCGGCTTCGCCGACGTGGACTGGCCCAAGGCGCTCGGCTGGCTGGCCCGGCAGACCGGGGCCGAGCTGGCGCCGGAGCAGCAGGAGTCGGTGCGCCTCGCGCTGACCCAGAAGGTCGCGGTGCTGACCGGCGGGCCGGGCTGCGGCAAGTCGTTCACCGTGAAGTCCATCGTGACGCTGGCGCTGGCCAAGCGGGCCAAGGTGCTGCTGGCCGCGCCGACCGGGCGGGCCGCCAAGCGACTGGCGGAGCTGACGGGCTGTGAGGCCTCCACCGTGCACCGGCTGTTGGAGCTGCGGCCGGGCGGCGACGCGGCCTACGACCGGGACCGTCCGCTGGACGCCGACCTGGTGGTGGTCGACGAGGCCTCGATGCTCGACCTGATCCTCGCCAACAAGCTGGTCAAGGCGGTGGCGCCGGGCGCGCACCTGCTCTTCGTGGGGGACGTGGACCAGCTGCCCTCGGTCGGTGCCGGGGAGGTGCTGCGCGACCTGCTGGCGGACGGCGGCCCGATCCCGTCCGTGCGGCTGACCCGGATCTTCCGGCAGGCGCAGCAGTCCGGCGTGGTGACCAACGCGCACCGGATCAACGAGGGCCTGCCGCCGATCACCGAGGGCCTGCCGGACTTCTTCCTGTTCGTCGAGGACGACACCGAGCGGGCGGCCGGCCTGGTGGTGGACGTGGTGGCGCGCCGGATCCCGCAGAAGTTCCGGCTCGACCCGCGCCGCGACGTCCAGGTGCTGGCCCCGATGCACCGCGGTCCGGCCGGCGCGGGCAATCTCAACACGCTGTTGCAGGCCGCGGTGACCCCCGGCCGGGAGGGGCTGCCCGAGCGGCGGTTCGGCGGGCGCACCTTCCGGGTCGGCGACAAGGTCACCCAGATCCGCAACAACTACGAGAAGGGGCAGAACGGCGTCTTCAACGGCACCGTCGGCGTGGTCACCGCGCTGAGCGTCGAGGAGCAGAAGCTCACCGTGCTCACCGACGAGGACGAGGAGGTGCCCTACGACTTCGACGAGCTGGACGAGCTCGCCCACGCGTACGCCGTCACCATCCACCGTTCGCAGGGCAGTGAGTACCCGGCGGTGGTGATTCCCGTCACTACGTCGGCCTGGACCATGCTCCAGCGCAACCTGCTCTACACCGCCGTCACCCGGGCCAAGAAGCTCGTCGTCCTGGTCGGGTCCCGCAAAGCCCTTGGCCAGGCGGTCCGTACGGTCAGTGCCGGCCGGCGGCACTCCGCGCTGGACCATCGGCTGGCCACCGGCTGAGCCCCGCGGGGGCCCCGGAGTCTCGGCGCGGGCTCCGGGCTCCGGCGAGGGTATCTTGACGTGAAGAAATTGATGGACCAGCCTAGTCTTGACGCGATCTTGTCCGGTTCGTAGCGGCTGTGGCGTCAGCTTTTGTAGAACAAGGCTCTTTCGGGCCACCCCGGGTGCGCGACCGTCCTCCGGATGGGGGAGGGTGGAAGCAGTCAGGGCACCTTGGAAGAGGATTCATTTCGTTGGTGAGGATGAGCGTGAGCGAGAACAGTCAGGACGCAGTAGTACTGCGGTACCAGGGCGGCGAGTACGAGTACCCCGTCGTCGAGAGCACTGCGGGCAACGCCGGTTTCGACATCTCGAAGCTGCTGCCGCAGACCGGCCTGGTCACCCTGGACAACGGCTTCGGCAACACCGCCGCCTACAAGTCCGCGATCACCTTCGTGGACGGCGACAACGGCATCCTGCGCTACCGCGGCTACCCGATCGAGCAGCTGGCCAACCAGGGCAGCTTCATCGAGACCGCCTATCTCCTGATCAACGGTGAGCTGCCGTCCGCCGACCAGCTGGCGGTCTTCAGCAACGAGATCACCCAGCACACCCTGCTGCACGAGGACGTCAAGCGCTTCTACCAGGGCTTCCCGCGGGACGCCCACCCGATGGCGATGCTCTCCTCGGTGGTCGGCGCGCTGTCGACCTTCTACCAGGACAGCCACAACCCGTTCGACGCCGGCCAGCGCCACCTGTCGACCGTCCGGCTGCTCGCCAAGCTGCCGACCATCGCGGCCTACGCGTACAAGAAGTCGGTCGGCCAGCCGTTCGTCTACCCGCGCAACGACCTCAGCTACGTCGAGAACTTCCTGCGGATGACCTTCGCGGTCCCCGCGCAGGACTACGAGCTCAACCCGGTGGTCGTCGACGCGCTGGACAAGCTGTTCATCCTGCACGCGGACCACGAGCAGAACTGCTCGACCTCCACCGTGCGCCTGGTCGGCTCCAGCCACGCGAACCAGTTCGCCTCGATCTCGGCCGGTATCTCCGCGCTCTGGGGCCCGCTGCACGGCGGCGCCAACCAGGCGGTGCTGGAGATGCTGGAGCAGATCCAGCAGGACGGCGGCGACGTCGACGCCTTCATCCGCAAGGTGAAGAACCGCGAGGACGGCGTGAAGCTCATGGGCTTCGGTCACCGCGTGTACAAGAGCTTCGACCCGCGTGCCCAGCTGGTCAAGGGCCTGGCGCACGACGTGCTCGCGCAGCTCGGCCAGTCCGACGAGCTGCTGGAGATCGCGCTCAAGCTCGAGGCGCACGCGCTCAACGACGACTTCTTCATCTCGCGCAAGCTGTACCCGAACGTGGACTTCTACACGGGTCTGATCTACCGCGCCATGGGCTTCCCGACCAGCATGTTCACCGTGCTGTTCGCGATCGGCCGGCTGCCGGGCTGGATCGCCCACTGGCACGAGATGATCAACGACCCGGGCAGCCGGATCGGCCGTCCGCGCCAGATCTACACCGGCACCGCGATTCGCGACTACGTCGCCCTGGGCGAGCGCTGACCGCTCCCGTCCCGAACCGAAGGGCCCCGCTGCGACCGCAGCGGGGCCCTTCGGCGTACCGGCCGTAGCCGGCGCCGTGTTGCGGCGCACGACGCCCAGGGAGTCGGTGCTGCCGGGGAAGGCCGCTCAAAGCATCCCCGACCACACCGGTCCCCGGCGCCGTGCGCGAGGCCGTCCGTGGGGACGGCCGTCCCGGGGCCCGCCGGAGCCCCGTCGGCGGCGTTCACTGCGAGCGTGCGGGCCCCGGAGGGGGGTGGGCCGCACTGTTGCCGTTCCGCAGTTCTCTGCCGCACTTCACAAGGTAAGACGTATTGGGGTCGGCAAAGTTACGTTTGGACAGTGTGAGTTGGCTCTCGCTACGTTCCGTATACGGATGGGTAGCCCGTCCATACCACATCCCCCGACCGGATCCACGTCACCCTCCCCGTAACTCTCGCAACCCAGCGTGATAGGAATCGTGTCATTCCGGTACGGACAGGGCGGGAGATGTGCAGATGGCCAGAAACGTTGTCGTCACCGGCGGTGGCACCGGCATCGGCTTCGAGATCGCCCGGCGGTTCGCCGAGGCGGGCGACCGGGTGGTGATCGTCGGCCGCCGCCGCGCGGTCCTGGACACCGCCGCCGCGAGCCTGGGCGGGTCCGTCACGCCACTGGTCTGCGACCTGGCCGACCCGGACGCCGTGGAGGCCGCGCTGGGGACGCTGCCGAGCCGGATCGACGTCCTGGTGAACAACGCGGGCAGCCGCGAGACCGGCTTCGTCGCCGGGCCGCACGCGTTGCTGGCCCGCTGGCGCGGCGACTTCGAGCGGAACGTGCTGACCGCCGTCCTGATCACCGAGTCGGTCCGGGACCGGCTCACCCAGGGCACCGGCCGGGTGGTCACGATCAGCTCGATCGCGGCGCTGCGCGGCGCGGGCTCGTACGGGGCCGCCAAGGCCTCGCTGCACGCCTGGAACAACTTCCTGGCCGCCCAGGTCGGCCCGTCCGGGATCACCGCCAACATCGTGGCCCCGGGCACCGTGGCGGGCACCGAGTTCTTCGGACCCCGGCTGGACGAGGCGGAGGTCTCCCGGCGGGCCGCCCGCACCCTGCTCGGCCGGATCGGCGAGACCGGCGAGGTCGCCGCGGCGGTCTTCTTCCTCGCCTCGGCGGAGGCCGGCTTCATCACCGGCGAGATCCTGCACTGCAACGGCGGCGAACTGCTGGGGCGTTAGGGCCTGTACGGGCCTTGGTCCAGCGGTCCGCCGCCGTCGGGGTCAGGCGGCGAAGCGGCGCAGGCGCAGGCTGTTGCTGACCACGAAGACCGAGGAGAAGGCCATCGCGGCCCCGGCCACCACCGGGTTGAGCAGGCCGGCGGCGGCCAGCGGGATGGCCGCCACGTTGTAGGCGAAGGCCCAGAACAGGTTGCCCTTGATGGTGGACAGGGTCCGGCGGGAGAGCCGGATGGCCTGGGCCGCCGACCGCAGGTCGCCGCGGACCAGGGTCAGGTCGCCGGCCTCGATGGCGGCGTCCGAGCCGGTGCCCATGGCCAGGCCCAGATCCGCCTGGGCGAGCGCGGCGGCGTCGTTCACGCCGTCCCCGACCATCGCCACCGAGCGGCCCTCGGCCTGGAGGCGCCGCACGGTGGCCACCTTGTCCTCGGGCAGCACCTCGGCGATCACGTCGGCCGCCTCGATGCCGACCTCGGCGGCGACCGCCTCGGCCACCGCGCGGTTGTCGCCGGTCAGCAGGACCGGACGCAGGCCCAGCGCCCGCAGCTCGCGGACCGCCTCGGCACTGGTGGGCCGGACGGTGTCGGCCACCACCAGGACCGCGCGGGCGGCGCCGTCCCAGCCGACCGCGATCGCGGTGCGGCCGGCCGCCTCGGCGGCGGCCTTGGCCTCGGCGAGCGCCGGGGGCAGCGGCTGCGACCGCTCGGCCAGCAGCTCGGCACGCCCGGCGATCACCGCGTGACCGTCCACCACGCCCCGCACACCGCGGCCGGGCAGGTTCTCGAAGTCCTCGACCGGCGGCAGGGCGCCGGCCTGCTCGGTGGCCGCCGCGGCCGCTATGGCCGCCGCGATCGGGTGCTCGGAGGCATGTTCCAGCGCGCCGGCCAGCCGCAACGCCTCGGCCCGCGACACGCCCTCGGCGGTGTGCACGGCGGCCAGCGACATCCGGCCGGTGGTGACGGTGCCGGTCTTGTCCAGCACCACGGTGTCCACCCGCCGGGTGGTCTCCAGTACCTCGGGTCCCTTGATCAGGATGCCCAGCTGCGCGCCACGACCGGTCCCGACCATCAGCGCGGTCGGTGTCGCCAGGCCGAGCGCGCACGGGCAGGCGATGATCAGCACGGCGACGGCGGCGGTGAAGGCCTCGGTGGGGCTGCTGGTGACCAGCAGCCAGCCGACCAGGGTGCCCAGCGCTATCAGGATCACCACCGGGACGAAGACCGTGGAGATCCGGTCCGCGAGCCGCTGCGCGGCGGCCTTGCCGTTCTGCGCCTCCTCGACCAGCTTGGCCATCCGGGCCAGCTGGGTGTCCGCGCCGACCCGGCGGGCCTCGACGACCAGCCGGCCGCCGGCGTTCACGGTGGCGCCGGTGACGTGGTCGCCCACTGTCACCTCGACCGGGACGGACTCACCGGTCAGCATCGAGGCGTCCACGGCGGAGGTGCCCTCGACGACCACGCCGTCGGTGGCGATCTTCTCACCGGGGCGCACCACGAAGCGGCTGCCGAGGGTCAGCCGCCCGATCGGGATCCGCACCTCCACTTCGTCCTGGAGCACCGCCACATCCTTGGCGCCCAGGTCGAGCAGCGCGTGCAGGGCGGCGCCGGCCCGCCGCTTGGAACGGGCCTCCAGCCAGCGGCCGAGCAGGATCAGCGTGGTGACGGCGGCAGCGGTTTCCAGGTACAGGGCGGAGGAGGTGTCCTGGCCGCCCACCGCGAGGGTGAACTCGTGCCGCATCCCGGGCATCCCGGCGGTGCCGAGGAACAGCGCCCAGACCGACCAGCCGAAGGCGGCCAGGGTGCCCAGCGAGACCAGGGTGTCCATGGTGGCCGCGCCGTGCTTGAGGTTGGTCCAGGCGGCCCGGTGGAACGGCCAGCCGGCGTAGGCGACGACCGGGCCGGTCAGCGCGAAGGCCAGCCACTGCCAGTCGTTGAACTGCAGCGCGGGCACCATCGAGAGCAGCACCACCGGGACGGTGAGCGCGGCGCTCAGCCGGAGCCGGTCGCGCAGCGGGTCGGGCGCCGACGACGACTGCGGGTTCTGGTGCGCGTCGCTCGCGCCGGCGTCGGCGGGCTCGGCCGGTGCGGGCGGCGGCGGGGGCAGTTCCGCGGTGTAGCCGGTGCGTTCGACCGTGGCGATCAGGTCGGACACGTTCACCGCCGGACCGAAGTCGACCCGGGCCTTCTCGGTCGCGTAGTTGACGGTCGCCTCGACGCCGTCCATCCGGTTGAGTTTCTTCTCGATCCGCGCCGCACAGGAGGCGCAGGTCATCCCGCCGATCGAGAGCTCGATCCGGTCCCGCACGATCGGGCCGTCTATGCCCGGGGAAAGTGTGCTCATCAGTTCCACTCCTTGGGGGAGAGCGTACGGGGGCGGCTGCGGCGCCGCCCCCGTACCGGGCTCAGGCTGACCGGCCCACCAGTTCGTAGCCCGCCTCGTCGATCGCGGCGCGCAGTGCGCTCTCGTCCAACGGTGACTGGGAGGAGACCGTCACGGTGCCGGCCTTGGCGTCGGCGGCGACCTGGGTGACGCCGGCGATCGTGGCGATCTCGCTGCTCACCGACTTCTCGCAGTGGCCGCAGCTCATGCCGGTGACGGTGTAGGTGGTGATGTTGGACATCGGGGCCTCCGAGGGGTCGAGGGGTGCGGCGCGCACCTGCATGGTCAAGAACACGATACCCCCCAGGGGTATTCCGAAGGTGGGGGGTGTGGAGGTGGATCGGGTGATGGCACCGTCCGCTAGCAGACAGTAGCCGGACGGGTACCGTCAGTCCGACGCGCCGCTCCCGGGTGGCGACAACGGGTGGCGCGGCGCCGAATGGAGGGCAGGCCCGATGGATTGTCCGTAATGTTCCCCTCGTGTCCCGTCTCCGCCGCGTTGTCACCGCGCTCGCGCCCGAGGCGTCCGGGCTGCCTCGCACACGGCGCCGACGGGCGCTGCTCGCCGTCGACCTGCGGGACGTCCCGCTGCGTCGCAGGATGGCGCCGGCGGTCCTGACCATCCTGATCGTCACGGTGGTGGACCTGGCGATCGGTCAGCAGCGCTATCTGGCACCGCTGATGATCGTCGTGCCGTCGATCGCCGCGCTCACGCTGTCGGCGGCCGAGGTGCTGATGGTCTGCACGGTGGGACTGGGCGCCCTGATCGGGCTCAACCACTACGACCACGTCACCGATCCGCAGGACCGGCGGTTCCTGTTCGGCTCGATGATCACCTACGTCTCGCTGACCCTGTTCAGCGCGTACGTGGCGCGGGTCCGGATGCGGCGCGCGGCGGCCTTCGCCGCGGTCAGCTCGGTGGCCGAGGCGGCCCAACGGGCGCTGCTGCGCCAGCCGGGACCCGAGGTGGGGCAGGTGCGGCTCTCGGCCCGCTACGCCTCGGCGGCCGACGAGGCGCGGATCGGCGGCGACCTCTACGCGGCGCTGGACACCGAGTCGGGAACCAGGGTGCTGATCGGGGACGTCCGGGGCAAGGGCCTGGAGGCGGTCCAGACGGCGGCGGTGGTGCTCGGCGCGTTCCGCGAGGCGGCCTACGACGAGGCCGGGCTGCGCGGGGTGGCGGCGCGGATCGAGGCCAGCGTGGAGCGTCATGTGCCGGACGGCGAGTTCACCACCGCGCTGTTCGTCGAGTTCCGCAGCTCCGGGGTGGTCGAGCTGCTGCAGTACGGGCACGTGCCGCCGCTGCGGGTGCGCGAGGACGGTCTGACCACGGTCCTGGAGGCGCCCGACCCGTGGGTGCCGCTCGGCCTCGGGCGCCTCGCGCCAGGACAGCCGCAGAGCTGGGACCAGCCGTTCGAGGTGGGCGACGTGATGGTGCTCTGCACCGACGGGGTGGTCGAGGCCCGGCACCGGGTGGGTGGCGCGTTCTATCCGCTGGAGGAACGGGTCGGCGCGCTGGTGGCCGGCTGCGGCGGCTCGGGCGCCGACCTGGACGCGGCGCTGGCGCGGCTCTACGCGGACCTGTTGCAGCACACGGGTGGCGAGCTGCGGGACGACGCGCTGCTGTTGCTGCTCAGCCGCACGCAGTGAATCCGCCGGGCTCTCAGGCGCCGGCGGTCCGGGCCAACGCGCGGAAGAGCAGCGCGGTGGAGGTGGCGCCCGGGTCCTGGTGGCCGATGCTGCGCGGGCCCAGGTAGGAGGCGCGGCCCTTGCGGGCCTCCAGCGGGACGGTGTCGCGGGCGCCCCGCTCGGCGGCCTCGGCGGCCAGCGCGGCCGCCTCGCGCAGACTGAAGCCGTCGAAGGCGGCCCGCTCCAGCGCGGCCACCGCCGGTTCGAAGGCGTCGACCATGGTCTTGTCGCCGGGGACCGCGCCGCCGAGCCGCTGGATGGTGGACAGGCCCGCGCGCAGGGCGGCGGCCAGGTCGGTGATGTCGGCCTTCGGCGTGGGCAGCGCGGCACCGGTGGTGCGCAGGGCGCTGCCGTAGAGCGGGCCGCAGGCGCCGCCGACGGTGGAGATCAGGGTCGTGCCGGCCTTGCCGAGCACCGCGCCCACCGGGGTGTCCGGCGGCAGCGCGTCCACGGCGGCCAGGACGGCGGTGAAGCCGCGCCGCAGGTTGCTGCCGTGGTCGCCGTCGCCGATCGCGGAGTCCAGCGCGGTCAGTTCCGGCTCGTGCTGCTCGACGGCCGCGGCGGTGGCGTGCAGCCAGCCGAGTGCGAGTGCGGTGTCCACCGCGGGCTCCTTCACGGTTTCAGGGCCGGCGCAGCGCCGGGGTGCTGGCCGGGGCGTCCCAGAGTTCCAACAGCCGGGCGTCGGCCTTGGTGAGGGTGAGCGAGAATCCGGCCATGTCCAGGCTGGTCACGTAGTTGCCGACCAGGCTGCGGGCGATCCGGATGCCGCGTTCGGCCAGGAGCGCGCTCACCTCGCCGAAGACGATGTAGAGCTCCAGCAGCGGGGTCGCACCCAGGCCGTTGACCAGCACGATCGTCTCGTCGCCGGCGGTCAGGGTGTGCTCGGCCAGGATGGCGTCCACCACCTCGGCCGCCAGCTCCCGGGCCGCCCGCATGGGCGCGCGGCGGCGCCCGGGCTCGCCGTGGATGCCGACGCCGAGCTCGACCTCGTCCTGCGGGAGGTCGAAGCCGGGGCGGCCCGCGGCCGGGACGGTGGCGGGCGACAGCGCCACCGCGAACGACCGGGAGGCGGCGTTGGCCAGCTGGCCGGCCGCGGCGACCTCGGCGGCCGTCCCGCCGCCCTCGGCCACCGCACCGGCCGCCTTCTCGACCACGACCGTCGCGCCGGTGCCGCGGCGGCCGGCCGTCCAGGTGGAGTCCTTGACGGCGACGTCGTCGTTCACCAGGACGGTGCGGACCTCGATGCCGTCCTCGGCGGCGAGCTCGGCGGCGAGTTGGAAGTTCAGCACGTCGCCGGTGTAGTTCTTCACCACGAAGACCACCCCGGCGCCGCCGTCGGTCGCCCTGATCGCGGCGAGGAGTTGGTCGGGCACGGGGGAGGTGAAGACCTCACCCGGGCAGGCGGCGTCCAGCATGCCGGGGCCGACGAAGCCCGCGTGCAGGGGTTCGTGGCCGGAGCCGCCGCCGGAGATCACGGCGACCTTGCCGGGGCGTGGCCCGCCCGCCCGAAGGATCACCCTGGCGGCTCGGTCCACCGTCAATTCCGGGTGGGCGGCGGCGATTCCGGCCAGGGCGTCGTCCAGAACGGACTCCGGGCTGTTGATGAGCTTCTTCATGGCTGCGTCTCCGGTGGGGGCGGGTCGAACCGGGCTCGCCATCGACGCTAACCCACTGCGACTGCTTTCCCCAGGTGTTTCGGCCGGGCCCGGCGCGCCGGTGCGTTCTACCCTGGCGGCATGACGGCATCGGTGGGAATCGTCCTGGTCTCGCACAGCGCGCTGCTGGCGGCCGGGGTGCGCGAACTGGCCGGGCAACTGGGCGGCGGGAAGGTCGTGGTGGCCGTCGCGGGCGGGACCGCGGACGGCGGCATCGGCACCAGCTACGACCTGGTGCTGGCCGCGGTGCGGGAGGCCGACGGCGGTGCCGGCGTGCTGGTGCTGCCCGACCTCGGCAGCTCGGTGCTGACCGCGCGGACCGCGCTGGAGGATCTCGGGCGCGACGAAGTCGTCCTGGTGGACGCCCCGTTCGTGGAGGGGGCGGTGGCGGCGGTGGTGACCGCCTCGACCGGGGCCGCCCTGGCCGAGGTGCGCGCGGCGGCGCAGGACGCCCGGAACGTGGCGAAATTCTGAGGGCCCGCGCTACTTGGCGTCCGCGTAGCACTCCACCACGGCGCTGCTCATCGGGAACTGCACGGGGGTGTCGCCGAAGACCAGCCGGCTGGCCTCCAGCGCGGCCTCGGCCACTGCGGCGGCGGCCTCGTCCGCCAGGTTGACCGGGGTGTGCACCACCACCTCGTCGTGCTGGAAGAAGACCAGGTGCGGCCGGTCGGCGGGGCCGGCGTCCAGCGCGAGGAGTCTTCGGCGCAGCGCGGCGAGCAGGGCCAGCGCCCAGTCCGCGGCGCTGGCCTGGATGACGAAGTTGCGGGTGAACCGGCCTCGGGCGCGAGCCGAGCGCCCGGCCGGGTCGGCGGCGTCGGCGCCGGGGGCGAGCGACTCGGTGAGGTCCAGCCAGGCGGCGGACGGCGGCGGGCAGGTGCGGCCGAGCCGGGAGTGCACGATCCCGCCGTCCTCGCCGGTGCGGGCGGCCGCCTCCACATAGCCCATGGCGGCCGGGTAGCGCTGGCGGAGGGTGGCCAGCAGCGGGCCGATGTCGCCGCTGGTCTGCCCGTACATCGCGCCGAGCAGACCGAGCTTGGCCTTGTCCCGGTCGCCACGGAAGGCGGAGGCGGCCAGCGCCTCGTAGAGGTCGCCGCCGGCCGCCGTACGGATCAGGCCGACGTCGCCGGAGAGCGCGGCGAGCACCCGCGGTTCGAGCTGGGCCGCGTCGGCCACCACCAGCTCCCAGCCCGGGTCGGCGACCACCGCCCGGCGCAGGATCCGCGGGATCTGCAGCGCTCCGCCGCCCCGGCTGGCCCAGCGGCCGGAGACCACGCCGCCGACCACGTACTCGGGGCGGAACCGGCCGCCGCGCGCCCAGGCGTCCTGCCAGGCCCAGCCGTGCGCGGCGTGGATCCGGGCGAGCTCCTTGTAGCGGATCATCAGCTCGGCGGCCGGGTGATCGACCTGGCGCAGCTCCCAGGACCGGGTGGAGGGCAGCTGGATGCCCTGGTCGGCGAAGGCGCGCAGCACCTGGCTGTGCGAGTCCGGGTTGAACGGGCGCCCGCCGAGCGCCTGTTGCAGCTGGGTGGCCAGCTCGGCGAGCTTGGCGGGCTGGGTGCCGGGGATGTGCGGGCGCGGGCCGAGCAGCTCGGAGAGCAGCGCGTCGTGCACCTCGGTGCGCCAGGGCAGGCCGTCCTGCTGCATCTCGGCGGCGACCAGGGCGCCAGCCGACTCGGCGGCGACCAGCAGGCGGAACCGGGACCGCTCGGCGTCGCCCTCGATCGCCCGCAGCCGGCGCTGCTGGTCGGCGTGGACGGCCAGAACGGCCTCCAGCGGGTCGGTGCCGGGCGGCAGTTGCAGCCGGTCGGGGGCGAAGAGGGTGTCCTGGACCTCGGCGCCGCCGCTGTCGGGCAGGTCGGGCGGCACCGGCAGGCCGTGCAGCCGGGCCCAGCCGGCGCCGAGCGAGCGGGGATCGCCGAAGCGGCCCTCGTGGGCCAGCAGCAGGGCCTCGACCAGGCGCAGGTCGTGGCAGCGGCCCAGCCGGTGCGCCAGCGCGGGCAGCAGCGGGTGGTAGGCGGACTCGGTGGCGGCCCAGACCCAGCGCGGGTGCTCGGCCGACTCCAGCTCGGCCACCGGGCGGGCCAGCTCGGCGACGGTGATGGGGGAGCCGACGGCCGTGCCGTCGTCGGTGAGCCGTTGCAGGCGGCCGCCGGGGCCGTGGGCATCCGGGACAAGGGCGATCCGGGGCGCCATGGCGGCCTCCTCTCTGGCTGGGTCGGTGCGGTCGGTGCGGATGCTGCCGGTCGGTGCGACGTTAGCGGGTGGGACTGACAGTGGCCGCCAGGCCCGCCAGCAGCGCGTCCGGCCGGCCTGGGCTGTCCCTGGGATCCGGGCTGTCCCTGGGATCCGGGCCGCCCGGCGACCCCGGCTGCCCTCGGGGCCCTCGTCTGCCGCGATGACGACGCGTAAGGTCTGCGGGTGACGAAAAATCCCTTCCTCGCTCCCAGTCCACTGCCCTACCAGCTGCCGGACTTCGCGGAGATCCGTGAGGAGCACTACCGGCCGGCCCTCGAACAGGGCATGGACGAGCAGCTGGCGGAGATCGCCGCGATCACCGGGAACCCCGAGCCGGCGAGCTTCGAGAACACCGTGGTCGCGCTGGAACGCTCGGGCAGCCTGCTGCGGCGGGTGCTGCCGGTGTTCGACAACCACAACGCCGCGCTCACCAACCCGGCCGTGCAGGCCCTGGACGCCGAGTTCCGGCCCCGGCTGGCCGCGCACAGCGACGCCGTCCACCTCGACCGGGCGCTCTTCGAGCGGATCGACGCGGTGTACGGTCAGCGCGCGGAGCTGGGCCTCGACCCCGAGTCGCTGCGCCTGGTGGAGCGCCATCACAACCGGTTCGTCCGGGCCGGGGCGCAGCTTCCGGCCGCCGACCAGCAGCGGCTGCGCGAGCTGAACGCGGAGATCGCCGCCGCCGCCGGCACTTTCGAGCGCAACGTCTTCGAGGCGACCGCGGCCGACGCCCTGGTGCTGGACAGCGCCGGGGAGTTGGCCGGACTCACGGCCGGCGCGATCGCCGCCGCCGCCGCGAGCGGCGAGGAGTTGGGCCACCCGGGCAAGTACGTGCTGAGCCTGAAGAACTTCTCCGCCCAGCCCGAGCTGGCCTTTCTGACCGACCGCGAGGTGCGCCGCCGGCTGATGGCCGCCTCGCTCGGGCGTGCCGAGCGGACCAACGGTCCGGTCGCCATCCGGCTGGCGGGTCTGCGGGCCGAGCGGGCCGCCCTGTTCGGCCACCCCAGCCACGCCGCGTACGTGGTCGCGGACGAGACGGCGGGGACCGTCGAGGCGGTCGACGCGCTGCTGGCCCGGCTGGTCCCGCCGGCCGTCGCCAACGCCGAGCGCGAGGCCGAGCAGCTGATCCGGGCCGCCGCGGCGGACGGCGTCACCGACTTCGGGGCGCACGACTGGGCGTACTACGCCGAGCGGGTCCGCCAGGCCGAGTACGACCTGGACGCGACGGCGCTGCGCCCCTACTACGAGCTCGAACGGGTGCTGCGGGACGGGGTGTTCCACGCCGCCGGGCAGGTCTACGGACTGACCTTCACCGAGCGCGAGGACCTGGTCGGCTACCACCCGGAGACCCGGGTCTTCGAGGTCTTCGAGGAGGACGGCAGCCCGCTGGGCCTCTACCTGGCCGACCTGCACGCCCGGTCCTCCAAGCGCGGTGGCGCCTGGATGGACGAACTGGTCCAGCAGTCAGGGCTGTTCGACCGCCGACCGGTGGTCTACAACAACCTCAACATCGCGCACGCCGCGCCCGGTGAGCCGGTGCTCCTGACCGGCGACGAAGTCACCACGCTGTTCCACGAGTTCGGCCACGCGCTGCACGGGCTCTTCTCGGACGTCCGCTACCCGCTGCTGGCCGGCACGTCGGTGCCGCGGGACTTCGTGGAGTTCCCCTCGCAGGTCAACGAGATGTGGGCGAGCTGGCCGCAGACCCGGGCCAACTTCGCCAGGCACCACCTGACCGGCGAGCCGCTCCCCGCCGAGCTGCTCGAACGGCTGGCGGCGGCCGAGAACTTCGGCCAGGGCTTCAAGACCGTCGAGTACCTCGCGGCGGCCCTGCTGGACTGGGCCTGGCACTCCGTCCCGGCCGGCACGGTGATCACCGACGCCGTCGAGTTCGAGGCCCGGGCGCTGAAGGAGGCGGGCCTCGCGGTCGCCGCGATCCCGCCGCGCTACCGGTCGACGTACTTCAACCACATCTTCACCAACGACTACAGCGCGGCCTACTACGCCTACATCTGGTCCGAGGTGCTGGACGCCGACTCGGTGGAGTGGTTCCGCGGCAACGGGCGGACCGTCCGGGAGAGCGGCGAGATCTTCCGGCGCGAACTCCTGGCCCGGGGCGGCAGCGTGGACGCGATGGACGCGTTCCGCGCGGTCGTCGGGCGCGACCCCGACACCGCGCCGCTGCTGGCCCGGCGGGGGCTGGCCGGGTAGCGGCAGCCGTAGCGAGCTGGTGCACCGGTGCGCCGCGGGTCGGTTCCCGCGGCGCACCGGGCAGTTCAGTGGGGTGTCAGCCCGACGGCGATGATCAGCCGGGGATGATCGAGAACGATCCGTTCTGCAGGGCCGTCTCGGTGTAGGGGCCGCTGTCCATGGACATCGGGCCGTAGTTGTCGAAGACCTGGCCGTTGACCCTGATGTTGGAGAAGCTCAGGTTGTCCCAGGACGGGTAGCTCTGGGTCGGCGACTCGATGACCGCCTCCGCGCTGACGTTCTGGGCGGAGCTCAGGCGCTGGGTGGTGGTCCTCGTCCAGCCCTTGGTGGTGTCGGTCAGCTTGAGCGTGTAGCTGCCCCGGCTGGCGCTGGTCACGCTGGCGGTGAAGCTGTCGCCGGCACTCACCGCGTTGTTGAAGTAGACCGGCGCGGCCGGGTACATCTCGTACCAGGCGGAGTAGACCGGGCTGCCGCTGGAGCAGTCCGCCTGCACACCGGTCTGCTCGACGGTCTGCGAGCCGTATCCGTCGATGCCGATCCAGGGCGCGAACAGGTCGTTGTAGGTGTTGCACTGGACCTGCGGCATCGTCCAGGAGCCGGTGATGCTGGTGAAGTTGCGGCCCTGGGCGACGTAGCCGCCCCAGGTGCTGTCGCCCGAGAAGTTGTGGGCGGGGTTGCCGTAGTGGTGGGCTGTTCCGAAGCTCGTCGCGGTGGCAGCGGTCGCCGGTGCCGCGATGGCCGCGCCGGAGAGGGCGAGCAGGGCGGCGAGCCCTGCGCGGGCGGCCCGGACGGTACGGAGGCTGGACATGGGGGTCTCCTCGCGTGGGGGTACGTGGATGTGGCCCGCGGCGCACCGCCGGGTGGGGGGCCGGCGGAGTACCTGAGCGATGCCGATCAGCCTGCGGTCAGCGGGTGACCTACAGGAAGGTGGTGGGCTGGGCCGGAACGCGACATGGCGGAAACATGTCATTCGATCAAGCTCTTGATTTCCGGCCTGAGGTGCACCACAGTCGGGTGGCGGGCCGGAACATGACGGCAGCCTCGACAGCGGGGAGTGGTGCCGGGTGGCGGAGCAGTGGACCGCACGGTTCGGCGGCCTGGGACTCGCCGCCGACGAGGAACTCGTCTACCTGCACCTGCTCGGGACCACGGCCGGTACCGCGCAGCAGGTCGGCGCCGCACTCGGACTGGGCACCGAACGCGCGCTGGCGGCGCTGGCGGCGTTGGCCGTCCACGGACTGGTGGAACGGCCGGGCGGCGACGGCACCCTGTGGAGCGCGGCGGCGCCGGACGTGGCGCTGGAGGAGCTGCTGCTGCGCCGCGAGGTCGAACTGCGGCGCACCCGCGGCCGGATCAACGAGCTGATGCGCACCTACCGCCGCTCCCGGCCCGGTTCGCAGGCCGGCGAACTGGTAGAGATCATCAGCGGCCGGGACTCCGTCGCGGAGCTCTGGCGCAGCCTTCAGCTCGGCGTCCGCGGCCAGTTGCGGGTGATGGACAAACCTCCGTACATCCGGCGCTCCGACCCGGAGCTCGAACTCGCCATGCTGGCCCGTGGGGTGCGGCTGATGACGGTCTACGAGAGCCGGGTGCTGCGCGAGCCGTCCCGGCTGGCCGAGATCTACCCCGTCATGGAGGCCGGTGAACTGGCCCGGGTGCTGCCCGAACTCCCGTTGAAACTTGCGTTGGTGGACGATCGCTGGGCGCTGCTGCCGGTCAGTTCGGGCACCGAGCTGGAGAGCGTGCTGCTGGTCCGTCCGTCCTCGCTGCTGGACGCCCTGGCCGGGCTCTTCGAGCTGTACTGGTCGCGCGCGATGCGGATGCCCGCGCCGGAGTCCGCCGAGCTGCCGCAGGACCGCCACCGCCAGCTGCTCGCGCTGCTGGCCGCCGGGCTGACGGACGAGAGCATCGCCCGCCAGATGGGCGTCTCCACCCGGACCGTGCAGCGCTGGGTGCGTGAGCTGATGGACCGGTTCGGCGCCCGCACCAGGTTCCAGGCGGGCATCCAGGCGGCCCGTGCCGACCTGCTGTAGTCAACTGGTGCTCGGGACGGTGACCGTGAGGGTGACCGGGGTGCCGGGCCGGGCGCGCGGGAGCAGCACGCGGGCGTGGCCCGGGCGACCGGTGTCGATCACCGCCACGGGTGTGCCGGTCACCCGCACCCGGGCCCCCGCCGGGATCGCCAGCTCGCTCCAACCGCCCGGCCCGGTGAGGAAGTCCAGGCGGTAGGTGGTGCCGTCGAAGGAGTCGGCGAGCGGCCGGCCGGCCAGCGCGGTCGGGTACGGCGCGAAGGCCGGGCCGTCGCCCGGCGCCGGCCGGCCGTCGGTCCCCAACGCGCAGTAACCGCCGTTCCCTTGGCACCAGTACCACATGGTCCAGCCGGTCGCGAAGCCGGACATCGCCGCGACCTGGTCGCGGACCAGCTCGGTGTTGCCCGGGGTCCGGGAGTTCGGCGGTCCCCACTCGCCGACCAGGACGGGCAGCCGGTGGGCGCGCGGGTAGCCGGTGATGGCGGCGGTGTAGGCGGTGATGAAGCCGTCGGAGGGGTTCCAGTCGGCGCCGTTCTCGACCGCGGTGTCGTAGAAGTGCGGCGCGTAGCCGAGCCGGGGTGCGCCCGGGCGCGGGTCGGTGAAGCCGGGCAGCTGGGTCGGCACCCCCTGGCCGACCAGGACGGTGGGCTCGACGAAGAGCCAACTGCGGTCGTCCACCGCGCGGATGGCGCTGATCAGTCGCCCGTACATGGCGGCGAGCCGGCCCTGTTCGAGGGCGCCGGAGGAGGCGGCCAGCACGCTCGGATCGGTGGGATCGCCGTCGATCGGGCCGAACGGCTCGTTGAACAGGTCGTAGCCCAGCAGTGAGCGGTGGCCGCGCAGTTCGGCGGCGATCCTGGTGTAGAACTCGGCCTGCCAGCGCCGCAGATCGCTGTCGTCGTAGAGGTGCCGGAAGGCGGCCTGGACGGACGGCTGGAAGTACCCGGCGAACCAGTCGTTCGGGTCGGGGACGAACGGCAGCCCGTCGTCCCGGGTGGCCCAGGGCGGGATGCCGCGGTCGCCGCCGCCGAACTCGGGTCCGTAGACGTCCTGGTGGAAGTCGATGACAGCGAGCAGGCCGTAGTGGTCGGCCCAGGAGAGGAGTTGGCGCAGCTTGCCGAGTTCGGCGGCGTCGTACCGGCCGCGGGCGGGCTCCAGCCGGTTCCAGGAGATCGCGACCCGCAGCAGGGTGAAGCCGTGCGCGGCGATCGAGCGGACGTCGGCCTCGGTGGTCTCGTCGTACTTGTCCACGTTGAAGCCGCGCAGTTGCAGGGTGCGGCCGGACTGGTCGGTGAAGAGCGTGGCGCCGTTCGGGGTGGTCGTCGTGCCAGTGGGGAACTCGGCTTGAGCGGAGGGGAGTTGACTGAGTGCTTGGAGTGGTGCGGCGGCGCCGACGGTGAGCACGGCGGCGACGGTCAGCGACAGGGCGGCGGCGGTTCGACGGACGCGCACGGGCACCTCGCACAGGGCTTGGCGGTGGGGGAGCGCCGATCCTGCCGGATCGTCAGGAGCCGCACAAGGGTCCCGGCGGCGGCTACGTCGCCGGCGGGATGGGTGCGGCCGGTGCGGGTGCCGGGGTGGGTGCGGGCAGGGTGGCCGCCGGGAGCGGTGCGGCGGCGGCGAGCCGGCCCCAGAGCAGATCGGCCAGCGCCTGCACCATCCGCGGCCGCGGGCAGGGCCGTTGCTCCAGCCACCAGTCCCCGGCCGCCAGCACCATCCCGGTGATGGCCCGGCCCCAGGTCTCGGAGAGCAGCGGCGCGTCCGGGCCGAGGTCGACCTGGGCAGTCACCGCGCGGGTGATCTCGTCGGCGATCTGCCGCATCGCGGGCGCCAGCGCGTTGCCGACGCCGGTCGGGTCGCCCGCCTCGGGGTGGGTGAGCAGCTGGTAGACCTGCGGCCGGGATTCGATGCCCGCGAGGTAGGTGTCCAGGACGAGTTCGACCCGCTCGCGGCGTTCCAGCGGCTCGGCCAGCGCGGCGCGCATGGCGTCCAGCAGGCCCGAGGTGTGCCGCTCGGTGAGGGCCTGGAAGAGGCCGTTGCGGTCGCCGAAGTGCCGGTACAGGATCGGCTTGGTGATGCCCGCCTCGGCGGCGATGGCGTTCATGCTCGCCCCCGGGCCGTCCCGGCGGACCACTCGGTCTGCGGCATTGAGCAGCTGCTCTCTGCGCGGTTCCTCCAGGGCTGCCACCCGGCCCCTCCCTCTTCGCGTGTGCTCGTTGACATCCGTTACCTATGAGTAGCAGACTCCCACCGATGTTACCCGAGGTAACACCTGGCGGCGCGACCCTGATCCCCGCGACCCGATCTCCCACCCCTGACCCCTGGAGGCACCGTGAGCCCCTTCTCCCTGGAGCTCGGCGAGGACCAGCTCGCCGTCCGCGATTGGCTGCACGGCTTCGCGGCCGATGTGATGCGCCCGGCCGCCGCGGAGTGGGACGAGCGCGAGGAGACCCCCTGGCCGATCATCCAGGAGGCCGCCAAGATCGGCATCTACTCGCTGGACTTCTACGCCCAGCAGTACTTCGACCCCTCCGGCGTCGGCATACCCGTCGCCATGGAGGAGCTCTTCTGGGGCGACGCCGGCCTGGGCCTGGCCATCGTCGGCACCACGCTGGCCGCCGTCGCGGTCCTCGCCAACGGCACCGACGAGCAGATCGGCACCTGGGCCCCGCAGATGTTCGGGACCCCCGACGACGTCAAGGTGGCGGCCTTCTGCTCCTCCGAGCCCGACGCCGGTTCGGACGTCTCGGCGCTGCGCACCCGTGCCGTCTACGACGAGGCCAAGGACGAGTGGGTGCTCAACGGCACCAAGACCTGGGCCACCAACGGCGGAATCGCCGCCGTCCACGTGGTCGTCGCCACCGTCGACCCGGCGCTCGGCGCGCGCGGCCAGGCCTCGTTCGTGGTCCCGCCGGCCACCCAGGGGCTCTCCCAGGGGCAGAAGTTCAAGAAGCACGGCATCCGCGCCTCGCACACCGCCGAGGTGGTCCTCGACAACGTCCGGGTGCCGGGGCACTGCCTGCTGGGCGGCAAGGAGAGGCTCGACGAGCGGCTCGCCCGGGCGCGTGAGCGGGCGGCGGGCGCCGCCAAGGCGGGCTCGGGAGCCGGGAAGAACGCGGCGATGGCCACTTTCGAGGCCTCCCGCCCGGCCGTCGGAGCGCAGGCCATCGGCATCGCGCGGGCCGCCTACGAGGTCGCGCTCGACTACGCGAAGACCCGGGTGCAGTTCGGCCGTCCGATCATCGACAACCAGGGCGTCGCGTTCACCCTGGCGGACATGCGGACCCGGATCGACGCGGCCCGGCTGCTGGTCTGGCGCGCCTCCTGGATGGCCGCCAACCAGCAGCCGTTCACCGCTGCCGAGGGGTCGATGTCCAAGCTCTACGCGGGTGAGACGGCCAAGTGGGTCACCGCGCAGGCGATGCAGATCCTGGGCGGCAACGGGTTCACCCGCGAGTACCCGGTGGAGCGGATGCACCGGGACAGTGCGATCTACACCATCTTCGAGGGGACCAGCGAGATCCAGCGGCTGGTCATCGCCCGGACCATCTCGGGCCTGCCGATCCGCTGAGCGGGTCGGCGCGCGGCACGGTCAACCCCTCTCGCCGGGGTGCTCGACGGTGCTGTCGGGGCCGGGGAAGACCAGTGACTCGTGCCCGTCGTCGAACCTGACCAGGTACGGCGGCTCGCCGTCCTGGCCGTGCACCTCGATGATCTCGCCCGTGCGGTCGACGATCCCGACCGCCCTGCTGTGGATGTGCAACCGGTCGCCCACTGTTGCCTGCATTCCCGGGACTCCTTGCTGGTGAGGGGACAGCTCCTGGATGCATCTCACCAGAGAGCCGCCGGGTGCACGCCTTGCGTTACTCCGTACGGCAGGGGCGGCCGGGGCAGGTCAGAAGCGGGGTTCACGGCGCTCCAGGAAGGCCGCCAGCCCCTCCCGGACGTCCGGGGTCCGGCGGGAGCGGTGCTCCCACTCGGCGAGGGCGGCTGCCGGGTCGTCCGCCTCCAGCGCCGCCTTCGCGGCGCCGATCGTCTGCGGTGAGCGCCGGGCCAGCAGCTGGGCGAACTCCAGGGCACGGGTGTCCAGTTGGTCGGCGGGGTGGACTTCCTCCAGCAGGCCGAACAGCTCGGCCCGCCGGGCGCTCACCAACTCGCCCGAGAACAGCAGGTACTTGGCCCGGGCCGGTCCGACCAGCCGGGCCAGCCGGGTGGTCGGCACAGCCGGGTAGACCACCCCGAGCTTGGCCGGGGTGATCCCGAACCTGGCGTTCTCCGCGCCGAACCGCAGGTCGCAGGCGACCGCCAACTGGCAGCCCCCGCCCACGCAGGAGCCGTGCACCACGGCCAGCGTCGGATGCGGGAAGGCGGCCAACGCCTGCTCGGCCGCCACGTTCTGTGCGTGGTACGCGTCCGCCGTCGCGCTGTCGCCGTACACCTCGGACAGCTCGACGATGTCGGCGCCGGCGCTGAACGTCCGTTCCGCGCCGGTGAGCAGCAGGGCGCGCACCCCTGGGTGCTCGGCGAGCCCGCGCAGGACGTTCGGCAGCGCCCGCCACATCGCCAGCGTGACGGCGTTGCGCCGCTCGGGCCGGTCGATCACGAGGACGGCGACTCCGTCGCCCCGCGCGGTGTCGGGGAGGTAGGCCTGCAGGCCGGTGACCTCGGAGGGGAGCGCGCTGCGGCCGGTGAGCAGGATCTGGTCGGTCATGGCCCCACTCTGCCAGGTCGCCGTTTCCCCACCGGCGGCGCCGCAGGCTCGTGGTTGAATGCCCGCGGCGCGCCGTGCCGCCGACCGTGTGGAGAGCCAGTCAAGGAGTCGACCGACCATGGCCCAAGAGCCGTTGCTGCCCCGCGACCAGTGGCTGGCCTCGCTGCCGCGCTCGTACACCGCCGCCGGGACGCTGCTCTCCGACGAGGCCGGTCGCATCCTGGTCCTCAAGCCCAACTACCGCCCCGGCTGGCAGTTCGCGGGCGGCACGGTGGACCCGGGTGAGGACGCCTACGAGTGCGCCCGGCGCGAGCTGCTGGAGGAGACCGGGCTGCGGATCGAGCCGGGCCGCCTGCTGGTGGTCTCCTGGGCCCACCCGTCCGCCGAACTCGACCACCCGGCCGTCCACTTCATCTTCGACGCCGGGACGGTCCCGGTCGGCACGCCGATCGACCTTCAGGAGGAGGAGCTGGAGGAGTACCGCTGGGTGGAGCCCGCGGAGGCGATGGTGCTGCTCGGCCCGGCCCGCGAACTGCGCCTGCGGGCGGCGCTGGCCGCGCGCGAGGACGGCGAGGTGCGGATCGTCGCCTCCACCGTCTCCGGCATCTGACGGCCCGGACGGCCCGGTCGGCGCGGGCAGCCCGGACGGGCCCGCTCGGCCCGTCCCGCCACCCGACCCCGTCGAACCTCTTCGGTCACTGTGGTCACTCCGGTCACCTGGCGAAACTCTGCCACTCCGGCGTGCTACCGCGTGGCGCTGCGAACTCGCACACTGGGGCTCCTAGTCTCAGCCCCAGGGCAGCGGCGACCTCGTTCGCGATGCCCTGGCTTCGCCGCGCCGACCGAGGAGACGTGCCCATGAGTCGAGTAGTACGCGCAGCCCTCTTCCAGACCGCATGGACGGGCGACGCGGAGTCGATGATCGCGGCCCACGAGCGCGCGGCCCGGGCCGCCGCGGCCGACGGCGCGCAGATCATCGGCTTCCAGGAGGTGTTCAACGCCCCGTACTTCTGCCAGGTGCAGGAGCCCGAGCACTACCGCTGGGCGGAGTCCGTGCCGGACGGTCCGACGGTCACCCGGATGCAGGCGCTGGCACGGGAGTTGAACCTGGTGATGGTGGTGCCGGTCTTCGAGATCGAGCGGCAGGGGTTCTACTACAACACCGCAGCGGTGATCGACGCGGACGGCTCGTACCTGGGCAAGTACCGCAAGCACCACATCCCGCAGGTCAAGGGCTTCTGGGAGAAGTACTACTTCAAGCCCGGCAACCTGGGCTGGCCGGTCTTCGACACCGCGGTCGGCCGGGTCGGCGTCTACATCTGCTACGACCGGCACTTCCCCGAGGGCTGGCGGGCGCTCGGCCTGGCCGGCGCCGAGATCGTCTACAACCCGTCCGCCACCAGTCGCGGACTGTCGGCCTACCTCTGGCAGTTGGAGCAGCCGGCCGCCGCCGTCGCCAACGAGTACTTCGTGGCCGCGATCAACCGGGTGGGCGTCGAGGAGTACGGCGACAACGACTTCTACGGCACCTCCTACTTCGTCGACCCGCGCGGGCAGTTCGTCGGCGAACCGGCCTCCGACAAGGACGAGGAGCTGGTCGTGCGCGACCTCGACCTCGGGCTGATCGAGGAAGTGCGCCAGCAGTGGGCGTTCTACCGCGACCGCCGTCCGGATGCCTACGGACCGCTCACCGAGGCCTGACCGGAACTGCGCGGAACCGAGGAAGCGAGGAACTCCCATGACCCGTACGGTGATTCGCAACGGTCTGGTGATCACGGCCGCCGAGGAGAGCGCGGCGGACGTGCTGATCGAGGGCGAGCAGGTGGTCGCTCTCGCCAGCACCGGCAGCACCGTCGCCGCCGCCTGGACCGCGGACCGGGTGATCGACGCGACCGGCCACTACGTGATCCCCGGCGGCGTGGACGCGCACACCCACATGGAGCTGCCGTTCGGCGGCACCGCCGCCTCGGACACCTTCGAGACCGGCACCCGCGCCGCCGCCTGGGGCGGCACCACCACCATCGTCGACTTCGCCGTCCAGAGCGTCGGCGCCGCCCTGCGCGAGGGCCTGGACGCCTGGCACGCCAAGGCCGAGGGCCGCTGCGCGATCGACTACGCGTTCCACATGATCATGTCGGATGTCACCGAGAACAGCCTGAAGGAGATGGACCTCCTCGTCGCGGAGGGCGTGACCTCGTTCAAGCTGTTCATGGCCTACCCCGGCGTCTTCTACAGTGACGACGGCCGCATCCTGCGGGCCATGCAGCGCAGCGCCGGGAACGGCGGCCTGATCATGATGCACGCCGAGAACGGCATCGCCATCGACGTCCTGGTCGAACAGGCCCTCGCCGCCGGACACACCGACCCCCGCTACCACGGCGAGGTGCGCCGTGAGCTGCTGGAGGCCGAGGCGACCCACCGGGCGGTCAAGCTGGCCCAGGTCGCCGGCGCCCCGCTGTACGTCGTGCACGTCTCCGCCGCCTCGGCACTCGCCGAGCTCGCCGCCGCCCGGAGCCAGGGCCTGGACGTCTTCGGCGAGACCTGCCCGCAGTACCTCTTCCTCTCCACCGACAACCTGGCCGAACGCGGCGCCGACGGCTTCGAGGGCGCCAAGTACGTCTGCTCGACCCCGCTGCGCCCGCGCGAGCACCAGGCGGCGCTCTGGCGCGGCCTGCGCACCAACGAGCTGCAGGTGGTCTCCACCGACCACTGCCCGTTCTGCTTCGCCGGGCAGAAGGAACTCGGCCGCGGCGACTTCTCGAAGATCCCCAACGGCCTTCCGGGCGTGGAGAACCGGATGGACCTGCTGCACCAGGCCGTCCTGGACGGCCACCTCTCGCGCCGCCGCTGGATCGAGATCGCCTGCGCCGCCCCCGCGCGGATGTTCGGCCTCTACCCGCGCAAGGGCACCATCGCGCCCGGCGCCGACGCCGACATCGTGGTCTACGACCCGCAGGCCCGGCAGACCCTTTCCGCCGCCACCCACCACATGAACGTCGACTACTCCGCCTACGAGGGCCGCACCGTCACCGGCCGCGCGCGCACGGTGCTCTCGCGCGGGTCCGTGCTCGTCGACGACGGCAGCTACCTCGGACGCCCCGGCCACGGCCGCTACCAGCCGCGCGCCACCTGCCAGTTCCTCAGCTGACCGAACCAGACGCCTGAAAGGTGCACGCCGTGGACATCGGCCTCGTGCTCCAGACCGACCCGCCCGCCGAGTTGCTCGTCGAACGGATGATCCGCGCCGAGCGGGCGGGTTTCACCCACGGCTGGACCTTCGACTCCGCCGTGCTCTGGCAGGAGCCGTTCGTCATCTACAGCCAGATCCTGGCCCGCACCGAGCGCCTGCGGGTCGGCCCGATGGTCACCAACCCCGCCACCCGCACCTGGGAGGTGACCGCGTCGCTCTTCGCCACGCTCAACGACATGTTCGGCAACCGCACCGTCTGCGGCATCGGGCGCGGCGACTCCGCGATGCGGGTCGCCGGACGCCCGCCCGCCACGCTGGCCCGGCTCGGCGAGGCCATCCACGTCGTCAAGGAGCTGGCCGAGGGGCGCGAAGCCGAACTGGACGGCACCGCGCTGCAGATCCCCTGGGTGCGGCCCGGCGCCGAACTGCCCATCTGGATGGCCGCCTACGGCCCCAAGGCACTCGCCATGGCCGGCCGCCAGGCGGACGGCTTCATCCTCCAACTCGCCGACCCCTACCTGACCGAGTGGATGGTCAAGGCGGTCCGCAAGGCCGCCGCCGAGGCCGGCCGCGAACCCGACGCGGTCACCGTCTGCGTCGCCGCCCCCGCGTACGTCACCGCCGACGACTCGCCGCAGGCCCTGGCGCACGCCCGCGAGCAGTGCCGCTGGTTCGGCGGCATGGTCGGCAACCACGTCGCCGACCTGGTCAGCCGCTACGGCGAGCACTCCGGCCTGGTGCCCGAGGCCCTCACCGCCTACATCAAGGACCGCCACGGCTACGACTACAGCCACCACGGCCGCGCCGGAAACCCCGACACCGCCTTCGTCCCCGACGAGATCATCGACCGCTTCTGCCTGATCGGCCCACCCGCCGCCCACCGCGCCAAACTCGCCCAACTGCGCGACCTCGGCGTCGACCAGTTCGCCGTCTACGCCATGCACGACGCCGTCGAGCCCACCATCGACGCCTACGGCAAGGACGTCATCCCCCGCCTACCCTGACCCGCCCGGCCGGCCTCGCCCGGTGGGTGCCCCCGACAGGATTCGAACCTGCGGCCCAGCGCTGAGGAATGCGGGCCGACGCCGGGGGCACGGCATCTCAGATCAGGCGCGATCCTCGGTACCGCGTCTCCTACCCGCCAGTCCTCCATGCGGTGCGTCCCAGAAACTATGAACCTGGTGACGGCGAGAGCGCGGGCCTTGGCGTGGTCCATACGGGATCATGAGCGGAAGTCGCCTGGGTTGTCCACATGGCCAGCACGTCGCGGACCTTGCCCGCCATGGCCGGCCCGATCCCCGCGTCCTCTCCTCGTTGGGCGACGGTACGGGGGCGTCCGCCCGGAGGAGGCCGTCGGGCTTCGGGTAGGGGGCGAGACCCGTCTTCTTGACGCCTGGGGCGAGTTGCTGGCTCACACAGCGACCCCGGGGGTGGGCGCGCGCTGGGCGAACTCCGGGAAGGTCCATGACCAGCGGCACTTGAAGGGGTAGGCGGAGTGCCGGCGGCGGATCGAGTCCGCGCTCGGCTGGGAGGCGGGCGGCGTGGACGGGTTGCTCGTATCGGAAAACGCGACGCCAATGCGACGCAAACAGTCGGAAACGCCCGCTACGGAACGCACTCAACCGGACACTAAAACGTTCAACGATGCCTGAGTGGTTGAACCACTGGCTCGGGGCCAATGGCTCCGGCAGGCCCCTGAAGTGCGAAAACGGCCCATCGATCGGGTTTCGATCGGTGGGCCGTGGCGGTGCCCCCGGCAGGACTCGAACCTGCGGCCAAGTGCTTAGAAGGCACCTGCTCTATCCGCTGAGCTACGGGGGCGGGGCGGGCGTGGGGCCCGGGGGCTTCCCGTGCCTATTCCCATGGGGATGGGTTGGGGTTGGTGGGACCCTCGACCTGTCGGGGACAGGATAAGGGTGCGCCGCTGCCTCTCTTGGCTTTTTCGCCGGTGCAGTGGGTGTGTCGGCCACGAGAGAGCGGTCTGATAATCGCAGGTAGAGGGTCTGAGCGCAGCGCTCCGGGGTGTCTTGGTGCCGGACGTTGTGCAGTCGTTACGGCGCTGTCTCCTCACCCGTTATGGACTTGGGGCGCCGGTTGCGGGGTGTGCTGGGAAGGTGACGGGGGAGGGGTGTCGGGTGGGGGTGGGATTTCGGTTCGTCCGGTCGGATGACGTGGACAGAACGTCTTCGAAGCCACTCGTTCAGGGGGTGCGCCAGTGGTGACAGGGGAAGTGGTGGGGAAAAGTTGTCATGCACGCTGAATGTGCGCTGGGCCATTGGTGAGAGTCCGGGCATTTTATCGGGCAAGGAAAGGGAAAAGGTTATCCACATCCCCCAGTTTATCCACAGGAATAAATAAACTCTGGCGCGGTTGGGTGGGCGGGTGGATCCTCACTTCTGACGGCCCGAAAGGCAGCGTGAGAGGGAAGTGAGGGAGTGTCATGAATGAGACCTTGGTGACGATGATCGGCAATGTGGCGTCCACGGTGACCTACGTGCAGACGGCCGGCGGGGTGCCGATGGCCAACTTCCGGCTGGCCGCCACCGAGCGGCGCTATGACCGCAACCGCGGCGATTGGGTCGACGGGGAGACCCACTGGGTGACGGTTGTCGCGTGGCGCTGGCTGGCGACGAATGTGGTGAGTTCCTTGGGGAAAGGCGATCCGGTGGTGGTCAGCGGCCGGCTGCGGGTCAGGGAGTGGGACGACGGCGGCAAGCGGCGGTCCGTGGTGGAGATCGACGCGCGGGTCGTGGGCCATGACCTCGGCCGCGGCACGTCGGCGTTCCGCTGGGCGGTGCGCGGGAGGCCGGAGCTGGTGGGCGCGAACTCGGGTGCGGCGGCGGGTGCGGGTGCGGGATCGGGTGCGGAATCGGGCGATGGGTCGGGTGCGGGGAGATCTGAGGCGGCGCGCGGTGGCGGCCCGGGGACGGTCGGCGTCGTCGACCCGTGGAGTGCCGGTGTCGGCGGCAAGGCTGACGCAGGGTCAGCCGGGTGGCCGATGGCGGTTCGCGGCGCCGGACGGTTCGCCGACGAAGCGCAGCCGAGGCAAGGCGCTCTGCCGGTGGGGGAGGCGGTGCCGGATTGGATCGTGGCCGCGGTGCGGGCGCGCCGGGCGGCCGACGAGGCCGGTGCGGGCGGCGCGGCAGCGGCCGGCGGGCCGGGAGGTGCCGCAGGCGGAGGCGGAGTCGGGGGCGCGGGTGGAGAGGTAGGGGTAGGAGGGGTGGGCGAGGTGGTCAAGGGTGGGGGGAGTAGGGGTGGTGGAGGTGGTGATGCGTCAGGAGGGGGAGCGGTGGAGGAGCCATCCGGGCAGGCGGCCTCGCCGGGGAGGGTGACGCGTCCGGCGCGGACCGCGCGCCCGGCCAAGGCGGCGTCCGGTCGGCGTCCGCGCGGCGCGGGGGAGCCGACCCGGCAGGCTGTCCAGGCGCCCGGGTCAGCCGCGGATTGTGTGGAAGAGGAAGAGGTGATCACTGTTTGATCACTGCCTGATCGCCAGCTGATCGTCGACCGTGCGTCAACTGGGCAGACCAGGGCACTTCTTGGTGCAGCCAGCGCATTGGGCGCCGGATAGTCGATAAAGTGACGAAAATCTGGCGGCCCGTCAGCTCTTGGTACGGACCGCTCGCTTGATAACAATCCTGATACGGAATCGTCCCCGTTTGACACGGAGGTTTGCATGCCTCCCGCAATCAATATGATGCGTCTGGTTCACATAAGTGCAGCAGCGCCACACGGAGCGCGAAAATGCGCGGCGGGCCGTCAGGGCGCGGCCCTGCCCGGAGGGGTATCAGTCAATGTTCCACATGCAACGGCGGGGAATCTCCCGCATAGCCACTGTCATGCTCGCGTCCGGCGTGGCGGTCGGTAGCGGCCTGGCCATGGCGGGTGCGGCCGTCGCGGACAGCGGCACCGGCACCGGCTCCGGTGCGGTCGCCACTCTCCACGAGCCCGAGCTGATTCCGGGTCAGAGTGGCCCGATCAGCATCAACGGGGACAAGGGCGACACTGCCGGCGGTCTGATCCAGCTCGACACGGATCCCGGCAAGTTCCTCGAGACGTACTGCATCGACCTCACCCACGAGACGAAGCCGCACGCGAAGTACCAGGAGGCTGACTGGAAGGCCACCTCCCTGGACACCAACCCGAACAAGGGCAAGGTCCTCTGGATCCTCCAGAACTCCTACCCCCACGTCAGCGACCTGAGCGCCCTCGCCAAGGAGGCCGGCGCCGAGAGCCTCGACTCCGGTCAGGCGGCGGCGGCCACCCAGGCGGCGATCTGGCACTTCTCCGACGGCGTGGACGCGTCCCCGCTGGACCCGAAGGCCAAGCTCCTGACGACCTACCTCATCGGCCACGCGGTCGACGAGACCGAGCCGGCGCCGTCGCTCACGCTGACGCCGGGCACGGTCAGCGGCACCGCCGGTGTGGGCCTCGGCCCGATCACCGTCAACAGCAGTGGCGGCCAGGTCGACGTCGCGCTGGACGCGGCGTCCGCCAAGACCGGCGTCGTCCTGACGGACAAGTCCGGCACCGTGCTCAGCGGCTCGGACGGCAAGCTCCTCAAGCCCGCGAAGTCGAACGACCAGCTCTTCGTGAAGGCGCCGGCCGCCGCTGCCGCGGGCAAGGCCACGGTCAACGCGTCGAGCACCACCGCGGTCGAGCTCGGCCGGGCCTTCATCAGCCTGAACTACACCCCGAGCAACCACAGCCAGACCCTGATCCTGGCCGGTAGCTCGACCGAGACGGTCCAGGCCACGGCCAGCGCGAGCTGGACCGCGGTCGTCACGCCGACCTCGCCGAGCCCGACGCCGTCGGCCACCAAGCCGTCGTCCACCCCCAGTGCGAGCGCCCCGGCGACGCCCAGCAGCTCCCCGAGCCGCTCGGCCGCTCCGGTCCCGTCCGCCAGCTCCACCCCCGCCGCGGGCGGTCTCGCCTTCACCGGTGGTGGCAGCCAGGCTCCGATGATCGCCGGTATCGCCGGTGCGCTGGTGCTGGCCGGCGGTGGCGCGGTGTTCGCGATGCGTCGCCGTGGTCGCCACGGTCGCACCGCGGCCTGATCACTCAGGGATCGACCGGTCGTGACCGGTCGTGACCGGTCAGTGGCGATCCACCAGCGGTGATCGATCGCTGGACAGAGCAGGACGGGTTGCGCGGCCTCCAGAGGCCGTGCAACCCGGCAAGTCGGCGGCCCGGACCGCTCCACTCCCTGAGTGGGGCGCTCCGGGCCGCCGTCGTACCACCGCAGTTGGGGCCGCCGGGCGGTGCGATGCGGGGTGGCGGGCAGGGCGGGGGTTCGGTAGGGGAGCCCCGGTGCGGCACAATGGAACGCTGCAAGCCTGAATACTCCTCGACTTACTCCTCGACGACGCCGGAGCGATCTCACGTGGCGGAATTCATCTACACCATGCGCAAGGTGCGCAAGGCACACGGCGACAAGGTCATCCTTGACGACGTGACGCTCAACTTCCTCCCCGGAGCGAAGATCGGCGTTGTCGGCCCCAACGGCGCCGGTAAGTCCACCGTGCTCAAGATGATGGCCGGCCTGGAGCAGCCCTCCAACGGCGAGGCCTACCTCTCGCCCGGCTACAGCGTCGGCATGCTCCTCCAGGAGCCCCCGCTCGACGAGTCCAAGACGGTCCTGGAGAACGTCCAGGACGGCGTCAAGGAGGTCAAGGGCCAGCTCGACCGGTTCAACGAGATCGCCGAGCTGATGGCGACCGACTACTCCGACGCGCTGCTGGACGAGATGGGCGTGCTCCAGGAGAAGCTGGACCACGCGAACGCCTGGGACCTCGACGCCCAGCTGGAGCAGGCCATGGACGCGCTGGGCTGCCCGCCCGGTGACTGGCCGGTGACCAAGCTCTCCGGTGGTGAGCGTCGCCGCGTCGCGCTGTGCAAGCTGCTGCTCGAGGCCCCCGACCTGCTGCTCCTCGACGAGCCCACCAACCACCTCGACGCCGAGTCGGTGAACTGGTTGGAGCAGCACCTGGCCAAGTACACCGGCACCGTTGTCGCCGTCACCCACGACCGGTACTTCCTGGACCACGTCGCGGAGTGGATCCTGGAGATCGACCGCGGGCGCACCTACCCGTACGAGGGCAACTACTCCACGTACCTGGAGACCAAGCAGGCGCGTCTCAAGGTCGAGGGCCAGAAGGACCAGAAGCGCGCCAAGCGCCTCAAGGAAGAGCTTGAGTGGGTCCGGTCCAACGCCAAGGGCCGCCAGGTCAAGTCGAAGGCCCGTCTCGCGCGCTACGAGGAGATGGCGGCCGAGGCGGACAAGATGCGGAAGCTGGACTTCGAGGAGATCCAGATCCCGCCGGGCCCGCGCCTGGGCAGCATCGTCGTCGAGGTCAACAACCTCACCAAGGCCTTCGGCGACAAGATCCTGATCGACGACCTCAGCTTCACCCTCCCGCGCAACGGCATCGTCGGCGTGATCGGCCCCAACGGCGCCGGCAAGACCACGCTGTTCAAGATGCTGCTGGGCGAGGAGGCTCCGGACGGCGGCAGCATCAAGGTCGGCGAGACGGTCAAGACCAGCTACGTCGACCAGAGCCGCGCCAACATCGACCCGCAGAAGTCGCTGTGGGCCGTGGTCTCCGACGAGCTCGACTGGATCAACGTCGGCCAGGTCGAGATGCCCTCGCGCGCCTACGTCTCGGCGTTCGGCTTCAAGGGTCCGGACCAGCAGAAGCGGGCCGGCATCCTGTCCGGCGGTGAGCGCAACCGCCTCAACCTGGCGCTCACCCTCAAGCAGGGCGGCAACCTGCTGCTCCTCGACGAGCCCACCAACGACCTCGACGTCGAGACGCTCTCCTCGCTGGAGAACGCTCTGCTGGAGTTCCCGGGCTGCGCCGTGGTGATCTCCCACGACCGGTGGTTCCTGGACCGGGTGACCACCCACATCCTCGCCTACGAGGGTGAGAGCAAGTGGTTCTGGTTCGAGGGCAACTTCGAGTCGTACGAGAAGAACAAGATCGAGCGGCTGGGTGTCGACGCGGCTCGCCCGCACCGCGCGACCTACAAGAAGCTGACCCGCGGCTGATCGGCTGACCCAGCCGGTCAACGGTGCGGACGGCGAGTGCCGTCCGAGCGGCAACGGCCCGGCAGGGCGCCCCACCAGGCGGCCTGCCGGGCCGACGCCCGTCACGCCTGGTAGTGAAAACCAGGGGGAAAGAGAAGGAGAACTGTCGTGGCACGCCACATCTATGCCTGCCCGATGCGGTGGTCCGACATGGACGCCTTCGGTCACGTCAACAACGTGGTCTTCCTGCGCTACCTGGAGGAAGCCCGGATCGACTTCATGTTCACCCAGGCCGCCGAGGCCGGGGCGGGCGAGTTCGCCGGCGGCTCGGTGGTCGCCCGGCACGAGATCGACTACAAGCTGCCGCTGGTGCACCGGCCCACGCCGGTGACCATCGAGACCTGGGTGACCAGGATCGGTGGTGCCTCGGTGACCGTCGCCTACGAGGTGAAGGACACCGACGAGGACGGCGTCGAGCGGGTGTACGTGCGGGCGTCCAGCGTGGTCGTGCCCTACGACCTGGCGGCCGGCCGGCCGCGGCGGATCAGCCCGGTGGAGCGCGAGTTCCTGGGCCGGTTCCTGGTGAGCGAGGAGCTCCGCACGGCTGCCTGAGCCGGTGGTCCTCCGCCGCCGTGTCGTCCTGTCGTGTCGTCCTGTCGTGTCGCCCCGCTGTCCCTGTCGTCGCACCGAACGAAGTGAGCGCCCTGTGACCAGCCCTGCCGCACTCGCCCTAGCGGACCCCGCGGAGGCGGCCGACCTCGCCGCCTTCCTGGGGCGTCTGCTGCGCTTCGACCGTGCGGCGGCCGTCCGGCTCCAGGCGGTCCCCGGGGACGCGGGCGAGGCGCAGCAGGGCGCCGGCGTGCTGGCGGTGTTCGGGCGGCTGCCGCTCGGCACGGCCGGGGCGGTCGCGGTGCGCACCGCCCGGCTGGCCTCCCTCACGGCGGCGGCCGATCTCACGGTCTCGGCCGGCCAGTTGCTGGAGGGAGTGGACGAGGACGGCGGCACGGTCGCGGTGCCCACGTCCGTCACCGGTCCGGCGTGGGCCGGCCTGCTCCCGCCGCGGACCGGCTGGAAGCCGCTCGGCGAGCTGGCCGCCGATCAGATCTTCCCTCAACTGATGTCTGGTGTGCGGGAGTTCAAGGAGCGCAGCGCGGCCGTCCCGGAGCAGCACCGCAGTCGCGCGGTGCTCGACGAGCTGGCCGACGAGATCTGGGCGCGCCCGCTGGACGCCGTGCCCGCGCTGCCGTTGCGGGCGGCCCACGCGGCGTACGTGATCGGGTTCCTGCACCCCGGCGTGCCGCTCTCCGCGCATCGCGCCGGGGGCTGGCTGCGGCTGAACGCACCGCACGGCTCCGTCGCGGTGCGCGCCGCGGCGGCCCCGGGCGCGGGCCTGGGCCTGACGCCCCTGATGGCCTAACGGCTACCGCAGCCGCGCTACGGCCGCTGGGCCCGCTGCTCGTTGTGCGGGTGGACGGTGATGTGGTCGCTGCCGAGGTTGAGCGCGACGCGGTGCTCGATGCCGAGGGCGTCGAGGAACTCCCGGGGCAGCTGGACGCGCCCGCTGCGGTCGAGCATGGCGTACTCGGTGTGGCTGGTGCTCTGCGCGCCGTCCTCGCCGGTGTGGGTGTGGCGCAGGATCTCGGTGCTGGTGCGCCCGTCGCGGATCGCGACGGTGCGCCGCACCTCGCCGGCCACCATCGGGTCGTGCGTGACGATGACGATGGTGACGCCGAGCTCCCGGTTGACGGTGCGGAACGCCTGGAAGATCGCGTCGGCGGTCTCGCTGTCGAGCTCGCCGGTCGGCTCGTCGGCGAGGAGCAGCGCCGGGTTGTTGGCCATCGCGACGGCGATCGCCACCCGCTGCTGCTCACCGCCGGAGAGCTGGGCGGGCCTGCGGTGGGCGAGGTGGGCGATCCCGAGGGTCTCCAGCAGCTCGTTGGTGCGGGTGCCGCGCCGCTTGCTGAGACCGGGGCTGAAACGCGTGCCGTTGAGCTGCATCGGCAGGGTGACGTTCTGCGCGGCCGTCAGGAAGGGCATCAGGTTGCGGGCGGTCTGCTGCCAGACGAATCCGATGGTGCGGCGCCGGTAGTCGAGCCGCTGGCGCGAGGTCAGGTGCAGCAGGTCGTTGCCGTCCACGGTGGCGGAGCCGGCCGTCGGGGTGTCCAGGCCGGCCAGGATGTTGAGCAGGGTGGACTTGCCGCTGCCGGAGGCGCCGACCAGGGCGACCAGGTCGCCCTGGGTGACCGTCAGGTCCAGGCCCTGGAGTGCCTGGACCTCGACGCTGTCGGTGCTGAAGATGCGGACCAGGCGGTCGCAGGTGATGACGGCGTCGTGGCTGTGCTCGGGGACGTGCCGGGAGGCCTGGGCGCGCCGCTGGAGTTCCTGGTACGTGGGCTCATGGCCCACCGTGCTGTGGTCGGTGTCGCTCACTGGTGTTCACCTGCTCTCAGTTCGGTGTTGATCTGCCGCCGCCCGGAGATCGCGGTCTCCACGCACACCACCAGAACGGCCAGCGCGGCCAGTCCCGCCGCCTGTTGGAGCACCGGGAGCACCGCCGGGTGCAGGGCGCCGGCCACGGTGGTGCCCTCCATCGCCGACAGGTCGATCGACCCGCCGAGCAGCGGCACGGTCAGGAAGGCGATCGCCGCCCCGGCCAGCGCCGCGATCAGGGCCTGCGGCAGGGCCTCGATCAGGATCAGTGCCAGGCCCTGCCGGGGTCGCAGGCCCATGGTGCGCAACCGGGCCAGCAGCGCGGCCCGTTCGGGTGCCGCGCGGAGCAGGGTGAGCAGCAGGGACAGCACGGTGAAGCCGGCCGCGCCGCCCACCGAACCCCAGAACAGCCGGGTGGCCGCGCGTTCCAGCGGGTCGGCGCTCAGCAGCCGGGCGTAGCTGGCGCGGGTGAGGATGGAGTACGAGGAGTCCGCGAACGCCTTGTCCGCCGACGGGGTGCCGGGCGTGCCCGCCGGGGCGGTGCCGCCGGCCGGTCCGGCCGCCGTCGGGTCCGTCGCGGGGGCCGGCCGGCCCGCGTCGAGCTTGCCGAGCAGAGCCCGCAGCGGTCCGGCCTCCAGGCCGTCACCGGTTCCGAACCAGGTGGTCGGGTTGTCCCACAGCGGTTTGGCGTTCGGCAGCTGGCGCACGACGGCCGGGCCGGAGATCAGCAGGATCGGCTGTCCGCCGCCGCCGTCCGGCAGGGCCGGCGTACCGTCCACCGTGCCGACCACCTTCAGGCTCAGCCGGCCGTACGGAACCGGGAGTTCGGCGAAGTTCAGGCCGTCGCCCAGGCGCGCGGCCAGGCTCGGGCTGGCGAGTGCGGCCACCGGGTCGCCGGGCGCGGAGCCCGCGTCGGAGAACACCGCCGGGTCGAACCGTCCGATGCCGATGTGCTGGGCCAGCGCCGCGTAGGACGTCGGGTCGATGATCACCATGGTCACCCCCGCGCTCGGGCCGACCGGGGCGATCAGGTCCACCACCGCGGCGGTTCCGCCGCGCACACCGGGCAGTGCGGCAGCCGCCGCGGCGAAGCCCGAGGGCAGCCCGTCCGGCCGCACCGCGTTCACCTGGGCGTCCCCGCCGACGAGTTGACGCACCCCCGCGATGCGCCCGGCGTCGGCCGAGGCGAGCACGGTGACGCCGAAGCCGGCCGTGGTGACTGCCAGCAGCAGCGCCAGCAGCGGAAGGACGGTCGGGGTGCGACGGCCGCCGCCCGAGCCGCGAGCGATCCGGGCCAGGCCGATGAACCCGATCGCCCCGGGCCGGCGCCGTGCCCAGCGTGCGGCCGGTGCGAGCAGCAGGGGGAACAGCCGGGCCAGCACGAGCGCCCCGACCAGGGCCAGCAGCAGCGGAGCCGCGCTCAGCAGCAGGTCCAGGCTGGTGCCGGGCGCGGCCGCGCCGCGCCGGCGCACCGCCAGTACGGCCGCCGTGGCCACGACCAGCACCACCGTCTCGGCGATCACCCGCCGTGGATCCCCGAGCCGCAGCCGGGAACGCCCGGAACGGCCGGGCCGGGCGCCGCCGCCCGCACCGCGCCGCAGCCGGCCGGCCCAGAGCAGGCCGACCGCGCGCAGCGGAAAGGCCAGCAGCGCCAGCAGGCCGACCGCGCCGCCGGCCAGCACCGCTGCCGTCCATCGCTGGGTCGGCAGCAGCCGCAGGGCCAGCGCGGTGCCCGCCACCGCGGCCGGCAGCACCGCCACCGCGCTCTCCCCCAGGAGCCGGGCGCCGATGCCGCGCAGCGAGCCACCACGGGCCCGGGCGAGCGAGAGCTCGGCCCGTCGCCGGTCGGCGGCCAGCCCGGCGGCCAGCAGCAGGACCACCAGGGCGACGGCGCCCGCGCCCAGCGGACCGATCGCGTAGAGCGCCGCCGCGGCCGACTGCTCCTGCTGCGCCTGCGTCAGCAGTCCGGGCAGCATCGAGGTGAGACGCAGCTCGGGGACGCCGGACTGCTGCGGCAGGGCGTCCGCCCGGGCGCCGTCCAGCGCCGAGGAGACCACCGACTGTGCCTGGCCGAGCCGGTGCGCGGGCAGGCTGTGCGGGTCGGCCGAGATCTGCCAGAACAGCTCCGCGTCACCCTGCCAGAAGGTCAGCAGCGGGAGCTCGGACGCACCGACCAGCGCGGTCGCGGTCCAGTAGGGGCTGGGCAGGTCGGGTGGGTGGGACTTCATCCGCAGGCAGGGGCCGGTCAGACAGGCCGTGGCGCTCCAGAAGTCGCTCGCGGCGTCGGTGGGCTGGAAGATCCCGACCACCACGGCGTGCACGATGGGCGCGCCGACGTCCATCGACGGGCTCTGCGAGGCGGTGCTGAGGTCGGCGCCCACGGTGACGCCGAACCGGTCGGCCGTCTCCTTGGACAGCGCGATCTGGTAGCGCGTGGAGTAGCCGTAGGCGTTGACGGTCGGTGGGTCGGTCGGCAGGGTCCCGGCGATCAGGTGGACCTGGTCGGCCTGCCCCTGCAGGTAGGCCAGGCTCAGTTCGGGCGCGATCCCGCCGGGGCGCGGCAGGGCGGCGTCGGTCAGCGACCGGGCGCCCGTGGTGCGCCCGCCGACGGCGTCCGCGGAGGCCGGGGCCGGGCGCAGCGGGGCGCTGAGGTCGGCGCGGATCGCCTGCGCGCCGGCGGTGAGGCGGGCGTCGTTGTAGTAGGCACGCAGCCGGCCGGGGTCCGGGTCACCCGCGTGGGGCATGGTCGTGCGGCCCACCAGGCTGCGCGGGAGCGGGCCCGCGTTGCTCAGCAGCCCGTCGACCGCCCGGTCCGCGTCGCGGTCCAGCGTCCGGGGGAGCGCGGCGGCCAGGAAGGCGGTGCCGAGGACCAGGACGGCCAGCAGTAGCGCGGCGGCCCGGCTGGTGCGCAGCCGCGTGCGTACCCAGGGGGCCGCGGTGCGCGCGGATGGCTTCAGCGGGTTCATGTGTCCTCCGAGTAGCGCAACCGGGCGGCGGTGTCGGCCGCGCGGGTCGGCTTGAGCACGGCCCGCAGGGTCAGCAGGACCGGCAGCGCGGCGACCGCGAGCAGGAGCAGGGCGACCTGGCCGGGCGGCAGCTGCACCAGGACCGCGGGAACCGGCCGGTGCGCGGTCGGGGTGAGCACCACGAGCGGGACCACCAAGCGCACCAGCAGCACCCCGAGCCCCGCGCCGACGCCCAGCCCGAGCAGGATCACCAGCGTCTGTTCGGCGGCGGTGATCCTGGCCAGCCGGCGCTGCGGGGTGCCGAGCGCGCGCAGCACCGCGAACTCCGCGGCGCGTTCGCCGGCCGTGCCGGCCGCCCCGGCGGCGAAGCCGATCGCGGCGAGGGTGGCGGCGATCACGCTGAGGGCGAGCAGGGCGCCCTGCGGTGCCGCGCCCAGCGGGTCGGTCCGCAGCGCCGCGACCTGCTCGGCGTCGACCTGGAACACCGTGGAGGTGCTGCCCGACCGCAGCGCGGCGGCGGCCCGGGCCGGCCGTGGGTCGGTGGGGCTGTCGCCGGGCAGCCACCACTCGGTCGCGGTGAACGCCGGCTGGCGGGCGGCGGTGAGGATCCGGTCGATCGAGGCGAGGTCGGCCAGCAGCCCGGCGCCGGTGCCGCCGGGCTCCTCGCCGTTCAGGGTGGGCAGACCGCGGACGGCGGCGACCAGGTGGAACCGCAGGGTGCTGAGGCCGAACTGGACGGGCACGATCTGGCCGACCGCTGTCCCGGTGGCGCGCAGGTAGTCCTCGGTGGCGACGGCGTCCAGGGTGCTCGGGACGGGCAGCGGGCCGCCGTCCGGGCCGGCGGCGCCGATCACCGCAGTGCCGCTCTGGTCGCCCACGCCGGCGCTGTAGTGCAGGCTCACCGGGGCCTGCGCGCTGATCTGGTCCAGATGGGCGGCGGTGTCGGCCTCGTCCACGCGGCTGCTCGACGGGCCGACGCAGTGCACCGACCACCGCAGGTCGGCGGTCGGGGTGGCGGTGCCGGCCGGCCCGGTCGGCGTGTCCGCGGTGGCGATCCGGCGCAGGGTCAGGTCCAGGCTGAACGCGCTGCGGTCCTGCTCCTGGTAGCTGGTCTCGGCCCCGGTCAGGGTGAGCGGGTAGGCGGCGGCGCCCAGCGGCAGGCCGAGGAGGGGACCGAGGTCGACCGAGACCGTCGCGTCGCCGTTGTGCGGCAGGGCCGGGACCGCCACGTCGTACGGCACCCCGAAGCGGTCGCGCAGCTCCAGCCGCAGGGACGGACCCGGCGCGGGGGTGTCGTCCTGCGAGGATCCCCGATCGAACGGGCTGTCCGACTCGGTGATCCGCACCGAGACGTCCAGGTCGATCCGGACCGGCCGGCCCGGCAGGACGATCCCGCCGGCCGTCGCAGCGGGCGTCGGCGTGGCCAGCGGCCCGAACAGCTGGGCCGGGGTGCGGCCCTGCGTCAGGTCCGGGCGGACCCGGACGTACCGGGCGGCCTGGGCGCTGTCCAGCGCGAGCAGCGTGCCGATCTTGCCGTTCTTCAACGGCAGTTGCTGCCGCGAGACCGGGAGCACCCGATCGCCGCCGGGCAGCGCGCCGAGCACGCCGCCCTGGCCGAGCGAGGGGAGTTCGGTGCTGGTCACTCGCAGGCCGCCGGCCGTCGCGCTGTCGGCCTGGTCGCGCTGTGAGCGGTTCCAGGTGGCGCCCTGACCTATCGCCAGCATGCCCATCGAGACGGCGAGTACCAGCAGCAGCGCCGGGCCGGACTGCCGCGCGGGCCGGCGGGCGAACTGCCAGCCGGCCAGCGCGGCGGCCAGCCCGCGGCCCCGGCCGGCCAGCCGTTCGCCGATCCGGGCCAGCGGCGGCAGCACCCGCAGCACCAGCAGGGTGCCCGCGCAGAGCACCAGGGTGGGGGCACTGACCAGCACCGGGTCGATGCCGAGCCGGCCACCGGCGTCGGCGGAGAGCCCGCCGCCGCTGTAGTGGGCGAGTTGGAGGTAGGCGAGGACGGCCAGCGCGATCAGCGCCAGGTCGGCGCCGGAGCGGGCCAGCCCGGAGACCAGCGCCTGGCGCCGGCCCGCCCGCCGCAGCGCGACCGAGGCGGCCGCCCGCAGCGCGGTGGGCGCCAGCACCGCGACCACGCAGCAGCAGCCGACGGCCAGTGACACGATCCAGTCGCGCAGCGCCAGGCCGTTGCCGAGCCGCACCCCGGCGCCGGCCAGCGGGCCGTACGAGCAGAGCAGGCCGAACAGCGGCGGGGTGAGCAGCGGTCCGAACAGGACGGCGGGCAGCGCGAGCAGGGCGGCCTCGGCGGCGCTCAGCGCGACCATCCTGCGCCGGGCCGCGCCGCGTGCGGTGAGCAGCGCGTTCTCGGCCTGCTGACGTTCGCTCAGCAGCCGGGTGACCAGCAGCAGCGCGGCGCCGGCCAGGACCACCAGTTGCAGCGCGCCGATCAGCAGGGTGGAGCGGGCCACCAGCAGGCCGGAGCGCAGGTCGTCCAGGGCCTGCGGCAGCGCGCTGGTGGCCTGCAGGCCGAAGTCGGCCTGGGCGTCGGCGGTTCCGGTGGCGACCCGGGCGCGCAGCGCGTCCAGGTCGGCGGTCCCGATCCGGCTGAAGTCCGCGGTGATCAGCCAGTGCAGGTCGTGCTGGGTGGCGGCGCCGCCGGTGAAGGCGCTGTCGTCGGCGAGCAGCGGGCCGTAGTCGGTGAAGCCGCTGACCTGGAGGCCGTGGCCGCCGAGCGGGTCCAGCTGCCAGTACGGGTCGCCGTCGTCCAGCGGGCGGTAGCTGCCGGTGACGGTGACGGCCAGGTCGGCGCCGCTGTAGCGGTCGGTGAGGTGCAGGGTGGCCGGCAGCGTCTGGGGCTTCAGGCCGAGCCGGGCCAGCGCGATGTCGGGGACGGCGACCTGGGTCGGCGCGCCGTTGCCCGCGGCGTGCGCGGGCAGGCGCCCGGAGGTCAGCCGGACGTGTGCGGGGTCCAGCGAGGCGAGGATGGTGAGGTCGGGGAAGTCGGTGGCCGGGCCGGTGGTGGGCGGCAGTGCGTACGGGTTGCTGACGGCGAGTTCGGTGACCGGGGCGGCATGGCTGCCGAAGAGCTCGGTGGCCAGCTGGTGTGCCTTGTGGTCGGCGTCCGCCCGCCCGCCGAGCGGCACTGTCGCGCTCGCCAGGACGGCCGCCCGCCCCCGGTCGCCGGTGGACAGCGCCCGCCGCAGACCGGCGTCGCCGACACCGCTGTCGAAGGCGCTGAGCGCGCTGAGCACTCCCGCCGTCAGCAGGACGGTGAGCAACGCGGCACCCGCCAGGGCCAGTCGACTGCGCAGTCTGCGCAGGACGAAGCCGCCCATCGCGTCAGTCCCCTCCCCGTAGCCGTGCCGGCGCGCGGAGGTTCGCAGAACCGCAGCCCGACCGGGCTCCGCCGTGCGGGACATGCGCACCGGATATCGGGCGATGCTCTCAGAGCGCGAACGTGGCTGGAAGAGGCTGGTTTGAAGAGTGTCCCAAAGGGCACTTCCCGCCCGAGGGCGTCACCGATCGGCGACTACCCGGCGGAGTTGACCATCGACGCTGCGGCATAGGTGAGGTAGTCCCAGAGCTGCCGCTCGGCCTCCGGAGCGAGCGCCAACTCGTCCACCGCGACCCGCATGTGGTGCAGCCAGGCGTCGTGCGCGGCCTGGTCGACCCGGAACGGCGCGTGCCGCATCCGCAGCCGCGGGTGGCCGCGCTGCTCGCTGTACGTGCGCGGGCCGCCCCAGTACTGCATCAGGAACAGCGTGAGCCGCTCCTCGGCCGGACCGAGGTCCTCCTCCGGGTACATCGGCCGCAACAGCTCGTCCTGGGCCACCCCCTGGTAGAAGCGGTGCACCAGCCGGCGGAAGACGCTCTCGCCGCCGACCGCCTCGAAGAAGCTCTCCTCTTGCACCGTTCCCGGCTGGATCTCGTTCACCCGACCATCGTCGCAGACGCCTGCGGGGCCGTACACCGGGACTTCCGACGTACGACCCCGCCCGCGTGCGACCCTGCCGCTACGCGTCGTCCCAGCTGAACAGACGCAGCGCGATGAGCGTCATCACGGCGGCGAAGGCGAGCAGCCCGCCCATCGCCGGCAGCGCGTCCGTCACCCCGCCGCCGCGGCTGAGCACCGACTGGGAGGCGGTGACCAGGTAGTGCAGCGGGAACACCTTGGACAGGCCCTGCAGCCAGCCCGGCGAGCCGTCCAGCGGGAAGAACGAGCCGGAGAGGAAGGACATCGGCAGGATGATCAGCTGGTTCATCCCGTTGGCCGCCTCCTCGGTCTTCGCGAAGGCGCCGGTGACCAGTCCGATCGACATGAAGGCGATGGTCGCGCAGAGCACCAGCGGCACCACCAGCCACCAGTCGCCGGTCAGCTTCAGCCCGAACACCGGGGTGGTGGCCACCGCGAGGAAGATCGCCGTCTGGGTCAGAGCGACCAGCAGGCTGACCGCCACCCGCGAGCCGACCACCGCCGCCACGCTCACCGGCGCCAGCCGCAGCCGCCGCAGCACCCGCTTCTTGCGCCAGTTCACCAGGGTGAGCGAGGCGCCGAAGATCGCACCGGTGGCGATCGCCCAGCCGAGCAGGCCGGGGGTGAGGAACTGGATCGGCTTGAGCGAGTTGTCCTCGACGGGCCTGGCCGTGAGCGTGTACTTCGCGTCCTGGTGGGTGGCGTCCTGGTTGGCCTGCTGGACGACGGAGTTCAGCACGGCCTGCACGCCGCCGGCCTTGACCTGGTCCGAGGAGCTGAAGTGCAGCACCGGCTGGCCGTCCGGGCCGTCCTCGACCAGCGCGTCCAGGGTGCCCTTGCGCACCTTCTCCAGGCCGGCCGCCTCGTCGGTGACCCGGGTGATGGTGAGCACCTTCTCCAGGTTCACCCGGTCCTGGCCCTGGACGCCGTCCAGCACCTGCACCGGTCCGAACTGGGCGACCTTGACGTGCGGGCTGGTGGCGCTCTTGAAGAGGAAGCCGAACATCACCAGGAAGATCAGCGGCATGAGCAGGACGAAGAAGAGCGCCATCCGGTCCCGGACGAACGCCACGATCATCACGCGCGACAGGTTGAGGAACGCGCTGGCCCGTTCCCTGCCGGCCTCGGGGGAGGGAGTGCTCATGCCCGGTACTCCCGTCCGGTCAGGTGGAGGAAGACGTCCTCCAGGGTGGCACCGCGCACTTCGAGGCCGCGCAGGGCGCCCTGCTCGGCCAGCACGGTGAGGATCGGTCCCGGAGCCCTGGTGGAGACCGAGAGCGAGACCCCGTTGTCCTCCAGGTTGGCGATCTCCGCGCCGCCCGCGGTGAACAGCTCGCGGGCCGCGTCGGCGCTCAGCTGGCCGGACTCGACGCTGACCCGCACGGTGTCGTCCAGGTCCCGGACCAGCGCGGCCGGTGCGCCGGTGCGCAGTACCTTGCCGTGGTCCATCACCGAGACGCGGTCGCAGAGGATCTCCGCCTCGTCCAGGTAATGGGTCGTCAGGACGACCGTGCGGCCCTCGGCGTTGATGTCCCGCAGCAGGTCCCAGAGGTTGCGGCGGGCCTGCGGGTCGAGGCCGGTGGTCGGCTCGTCCAGGAAGACCAGTTCGGGGTCGTGGGCCAGTGCGCAGGCGATCGAGAGCCGCTGCGCCTGGCCGCCGGACATCTTGTCGGTCAGGATGCCGGCGGAGTCGGTCAGCCCGACCCGCTCCAGCATCGCGTCCGCCCGCTTGGAGCCGACGCCGTAGAAGGAGGCGAAGGTGCGGATGGTCTCCCGCGCCGTCAGCTTGTCGAAGAACGCGGAGGCCTGGAACTGCACCCCGATGCGCGGCAGGAGTGCCTTGTTGCGCGGCCAGGGCGCCATTCCCAGCAATTCGACACGGCCCTCGTCGGGCTCGCGGATCCCCTCCAGGATTTCCAGTGTGGTGGTCTTGCCGGCGCCGTTGGGGCCGAGCAGACCGTAGAACTCGCCAGTCTCGACGGTGAGTGACACACCGTCGACAGCCTGGACATCCCCGTACCGCTTCCGGATCCCGTCAGCGGATATTGCAGTTGTCATAAGCCCAGACCTTAGAGGAGCCAGGGCCCGTCAGATCCAGTCCTTGCGCTTGAAGCTGACGTAAAGAATTGCGGAAATGACGACGGTGGCCCCCGTGGAGACGTAGAAGCCCCATTGCGCGCCGAAGCCCGGGTAGGGGACGTTCTGGCCGTAGAAGCCGGTGATCGCGGTGGGCACGGCGATGACCGAGGCCCAGCTGGTGACCTTCTTCATGATCAGGTTCATCCGGTTGCCCTGGACGGTGAGGTTGGTCTCCATGATCGAGGTGACCATGTCGCGCAGTGACTCGGTCCACTCGGTGGCGCGCAGGACGTGGTCGTAGATGTCCTGGTAGTAGGGCAGCAGCGGCTCGGCGACGATGTGCAGGTCGCGGCGGAGCAGGCTGTTCACCACCTCGCGCATCGGCAGGACGACCCGGCGCAGCCGCACCAGGCTCTTGCGCAGTTCGAACGAGCGGCGCTGGACCGACTCGATCTCCTTGCTGCTGTCCTCGAACAGCATGTCCTCGACCTCCTCTATCCGGTCGTCGAGGTCCTGGACGGCGGCGAAGTGGCTGTCGACGACGAAGTCGAGCAGGCCGTACAGCAGGAAGCCGACCCCGTGCTTGACCAGGTCCGGGGTCTCGTCCCAGCGGGCCACCACCTGCTCGATGTCGAAGCCGGGGTCCTTGCGGACGGTGATCAGCGCGGTGTCGGTGATGAACGCCGAGACCTCGCTCGGCGTCAGGACGCCGCTCTCCTGGTCGGTGCGGATCAGGTAGGCGCTCAGGAAGGAGTGCGTGCGGTAGCGGTCCAGCTTGGGGCGCTGGTGCTCGTTGCGGGCGTCCTCCACGGCCAGCGCGTGCAGGCCGAACTCCTCGCTGATCATCGCGAGGTCCTCGGGCCCGGGCGCGCACAGGTCCAGCCAGACCAGCGCCGACGGGTCGGACACGTACTCCGAGATGTCCTCGACGGGGAAGTCCTCGAGCTCGAGGTTGCCGTTGCGGTAGAGCCTGGTTCTAGCCATGCGGGACAGGGTAACCAGCCATTCTGCGGCCTTCGTCAGCGGCCTGGGCGCAGGTCCGTGCCGGGCACCTTGGCGGTGGCGAGGGCGATCCGGTTCCAGGTGTTGATGGTGACGATCAGCGCCAGCAGCCGGCCGAGTTCGGGCTCGGGGAAGTGCGCGGCGGCACGGGCGTAGACCTCGTCCGGGACGCCGTCGTGGGCGACCAGGGTGACGGCCTCGGTCAGCGCGAGGGCGGCCTGCTCCTCGGGCGTGAAGAAGTGCGCGGCCTCCCGCCAGAGCGCGACCAGGTGCAGCCGCTCGTCGCTCTCGCCGGCCTTGCGGGCGTCGGAGGTGTGCAGGTGCAGGCAGTAGGCGCAGCCGTTGAGCTGGGAGGCGCGGATCCGGACCAGTTCGGCCAGCGCCGGGTCCAGGCCCTCGCGGGCGGCGGCGTCGAGGCCGAGCAGGGCCCGGTAGGCCTTCGGGGCGGTCTGGGCGAAGTCGACGCGGGCGGCGTTGGTGGCGTTGGTGGTGTTGGTGGTCGTCATGAGGACGAATCTACGGCGCTCGGCGACCTTGGATAGGGTGCATTTCCATGGCGGAATCATGGGTCAATTCGGCGCAGCGGATCGGTGTCGACCTGCACCTGGAGCTGTCCGGCGCGGGCAGCCGCCGGGCCGTCCTCGGGCGCGCGCTGCGCGACGCCGTGCGGGACGGCCGGCTGGCGCCCGGCACCCGCCTGCCGGCCTACCGCTCGCTGGCCGCGGACCTCGGCCTGGCCCGGAACACGGTGGCCGAGGCCTACGCCGAGCTGGTCGCCGAGGGCTGGCTGACCGCGCGGCAGGGCTCCGGCACCCGCGTGGCGCAGCGCGCCGAGCCGGTCGTCCGGGGGCGTGAGCCGCGGCCTGGGCTGCGGCAGACGTCGACCCGGCCGACTTCTGACGCCGCCCCTCGGCACGACCCCCGGCACGACCTGCGGCAGGGCCGGCCGGACGCCGCCTCCTTCCCGCGCGCCGCCTGGCTGAGCGCCGCCCGCCGCGCCCTGAACGCCGCTCCGCACGAGGCGTTCGGCCCCGGCGACCCGCAGGGGCGGATCGAGCTGCGCCGCGCGCTGGCCGACTACCTGGCCCGCGCCCGCGGCGTGCGCACCACGCCCGAGCGGATCGTGGTCTGCTCGGGCGTCGCCCACGCACTGCGGCTGCTGTTCGCCGGCGGGGTGCTCCGCGGACCGCTGGCCGTCGAGGCGTACGGGCTCCCCTTCCACCGCTCGATCCTGGCGGCCGCCGCGATCCGCACGGTGCCCCTGGAGGTGGACGACCACGGCGCCCGGGTACCGGAGGCGGCCAGCGTGCGGAACGTGCTGCTCACGCCCGCCCACCAGTTCCCGACCGGCGCCGCGCTGCACCCCGAGCGGCGCGCCGCCGTCGTCGACCGGGCCCGCGCCCGCGACGGGCTGGTCGTCGAGGACGACTACGACGGCGACTTCCGCTACGACCGCGAACCAGTCGGCGCCCTCCAGGGGTTGGACCCCGAGCGGGTCGTCCAGCTCGGCTCGGTCAGCAAGAGCCTGACCCCGGCGCTGCGGCTGGGCTGGATGGTCCTGCCCGAGCACCTGGTCGACGTGGTGCTGGCCGCAAAGGGCGAACGGGAGGCCTGGGCGAGTGCGCTCGACCAGCTCACCCTCGCCGACTTCATCGACTCGGGCCACTACGACCGCCACGTCCGCCGGATGCGCCAGCACTACCGCGGGCGCCGCGACCGGCTGGTGGCGGCGCTCGCTGCACACGTCCCGCACGTCGTCCCCACCGGCATCGCCGCCGGCCTGCATGCCGTGCTGCGCCTGCCGCCCGGCAGCGAGCGCCGCACGCTGGAGGCCGCCGCCCGGCAGGGCCTCGCGCTCGACGGCCTGGCCGCCTTCCGCCACCCGGACGCCGCGCCGACCGCCGCCGACGGCCTGGTGGTCGGCTACGCCGCCGCGCCGGACCACGCGTACGGCGCGGCACTGGAGGCGCTGTGCCGCGCGCTGCCGCCCGGCTGACAGCAGACCTGAGGAGGTCTGAGCAGGCGTCAGCCGGCGTCGGGGGGCAGCACCTCGGCCAGCCCGGAGAAGGTGAAGGCCGTCTCGCCACCGCCCTCCAGGGCCTGCGCGAGCCGGGTCAGGTCGCGGGCGTCCAGCTCGGGCAGGGCGTCCAGCGGGTACCAGGCCACCTCCAGCGACTCCGAGTCGTTCACCCGGGCCCGGCCGCCGACCGCCGTGCAGCGGAAGGTGAGTTCGAGGTAGCGGGTCTGGTCGCCGTTCGCGTACGTGGTCAACGGCGAGACGCTCACCGAGGTCAGCGACTGCGGGACGGCGATCACCCCGGTCTCCTCGAAGCACTCCCGGACGGCGGCGTCGGCCGGCTCCTCGGCCGGGTCGATGATCCCGCCGGGCAGCGCCCAGGCGCCGGTGTCCGCGCGCCGGCCCAGCAGCAGTCGGCGGTCGTCGTCGAGAACGACGGCGATGGCACAGGACAGCCAGAGCGGACGCGTACCGATCAGCGTGCGCAGCTCGGCGATGAAGGGGGGAGTCGGCATACCGCCGACCCTATCCCGCGCAGGCCCTAAGCTCTCCGGTCATGATCGATCCGAAGACGCACGTCCGTATCGCCCGCCCCTCGCGCGACCTCGCCGCCGCCGAGCGCTTCTACGTCGACGGGCTCGGCCTGGCCGTCCTGTGGCGTACCACCGAGCGTGTCCCGGGCGAGCACGACCTGCTCATGGTCGGCCCGTCCGGCGGGAGTTGGCACTTCGAGCTGACCCGCGATCCCGAGCGGCCGCTGACCCCCACCCCCACCGTGGACGACCTCTTCGTCGTCTACCTGGGCGAACCCGTCACCGATGACCTGACCGACCGTCTGATCAGCTCCGGCGGTACCCGCGTGACCGCCCACAACCCCTACTGGGACCAGCACGGCGTCACCGTCGCCGACCCCGACGGCTACCGCCTGGTGCTCTGCGCCCGCAGCTGGTGACCCCGGCGAGGCAGCCTGCGCTGCGCGGACTGTCGGTGGGTTGACGGGAGGTCAGGGGCCGTCGAGGCCGATGACGGTGCCGAAGGGGTCGACGAGCTGGCAGATCCGGCGGTCGGGGCCGACTTCGAGGGGGCCGCGGTGGTGGGTGCACCCGGCGGTGAGCAGACGGGTGCGGGCCGAGCTGAGGTCGTCGACGGACCAGTACGGGACGGGGCTGCTGCCGCGCGGGTTGCGAGCGTCGTCGGCGGGGCGGAAGGCGAACTCGGTGTCGGCGATGTCCAGCCAGGCGAACACGGACTCGCCGTCGCGGTCGAGGTGGACGTCCGTTTCCAGGACGTCGGCCCACCAGCGGGCCGCCCGTTCGGGGTCGGGAGTGAACACCATGACGCTTCGCACGGATCGGAACACCAGTCCTCCTGCGGGAGTTCGCCGGTCTCGTCGGCTGCCGCCCCCAGCCCACCACACCGGTGATCCGTTGCGCCAGCGCCGGCCGGGCGATCGGACGACGGGACAGACCGGGGCACCACGGCGCCCCCGCACGGCGCGGGGGCTGTCGTGGGCCCGGGGGGTGCTGCGAGTCTGTGGGCTGCGGACTACGAGGCGGAGGTGGTGGGTGCCATGGCCGGCACGTCCTTGGGCTCGACGCTGAGTGTGCTGGGGCGGCGGGTGTGGGCACGCGGGCAGGAGCTGGAGCTGATGCACCGGGCGCTGGGGTTCGCGGCGCTCGGGTTCGTGACCCTGGTGCCGCTGTTGATCGTGGTGGCGGCCGCCTCGCCGGGACGCGGTCCCGGGTTCGCGGGGTGGATGGTGGACGGGCTCGGGGTGTCGGGACGGTCGGCCGACGCGGTCCGCCAGCTCTTCTCCTCCCCCCGGAACGTGCTGAGCACGACCACGGCGCTCAGCCTCGCGGCGGTGGCCTTCTTCGGGGTCTCGTTCCTGGCCGCGGTGCAGAACGGCTACGAGCGCATCTGGCGGCTGAAGGGCGCCCCCTGGCACTCGGCCTGGCGCCAGACGCTCGGCCTGGCCGGGCTGACGGCCTACCTGCTGGCCGCCTCCTGGGCGGGCACGCCGTGGCGGGGGCAGGTGGTCCAGCCGTGGCTGGGGCTGACCTGGACGCTGGTCGTCGGGGTGCTGTTCTTCTGGTGGCTCCAGCGGCTGCTGCTGAGCGGGCGGGTGGGGTGGCGCGCGCTGTTCCCGGGGGCGTGCGCGACGGTGCTCGCGCTGGTGGGGCTGCGGGTGTTCTCGTGGCTGGTCTTCTCGCCGCTGATCATCTCCAGCGCGCTCTCCTACGGGGCGATCGGCACGGTGCTGGTGGTGCAGTCGTGGCTGATCGGCGTGGGTTTCACGGTGTTCGCGGGCGCACTGGTGGGGCAGGTCCGCTGGGAGGAAGAGCAGGAACAGCAGGAACAGCGCGAAGGGGGTCCCGTCCAGCAGGACGGGACCCCCGGAACCGGCTGAGCCCTACGCGCGGTGCAGGGTGATCGTGGTCCAGGCACCGACGTGGATCCGGTCGCCGTCGTTCAGCGGGACGGCCGTGTGCGGCGCGATCGGCTCGGCGCCGCCGTTGACCGTGGTGCCGTTGGTCGAGTCCTGGTCCACCAGCACCCAGCTGCCGTCGGGCTGCTCGGCGAGGAGGGCGTGCTGGTGCGAGGCGCCCGGGTCCTCCGGCGGCACCGACAGGTCGATCTCCGGCACGGTGCCGCGGTGCTGGCTGCGCCGGCCGATCCGCAGCTGGCCGCGGCCGGTCAGCGGGATCCGCCGCTCGGGGCAGTACGGCGGGAAGAAGAGGCCGGAGGCCTCCGGCCCGCTTCGCGCCATCATGTCGGTGAAGTAGTCCCGGTCGGCGCTGACCACGGCCATCCAGGTGGACCGGGCCGGCGGCTCGGGCCGCACCGGCTGGGACGGCGGGGGCAGGTGGAACGAGGTCGGGTACGGCTCGCCGCCGCCCATCGCGGGCTGCTGCTGGGCCTGTTGCCGGCCGTAGCCGTTCTGCTGCTGGCCCAACTGCTGCTCCGGCTCCGGCTGCTGCTGCGGCGGGTAGCCGTAACCGGGGGCCGGCGGCAGGTGGGCGGGCGGCGGGGGAGGCGACATGGGCGCGGGCGGCGGGTACTCGTACCCGTGCTGCTGCTGTGGCGGCTGGTACTGCTGCTGAGCCGGCTGCGGCTGGTACTGGTGCTGCTGGTGCTGCTGCGGGGACGGCGCCTGCTGGGCGGCGAGGTCGTAGTCGTACCCGCACTCCTCGCAGTACCGCCCGGTCTGCGGCGTCCGGCAGATCGGGCAGGTGAGCAGGCCCTCGGTCATGCCGCCGACCGGGCTCGCGCCCAGGCCCGGGCCCCCGTTCATCGGGCCGGGCATCCCCCCGGGCATCGGCGGCAGGTGCGACGGAGGAGGCGGCGGCGCGCCGAACGGCCCGGCGGCGCCCGCACCGCCGGGTCCGGCAGCGCCGGGCGGCGTCATCGGGAAGCCACAGAAATCGCACCAGTCCTCGGCCTGCGACTCATGGCCCCTAGGGCAGATCGGCATCAAGTCCCCCACATCTCAGCAGGTCCGGCCCTGACAGGAACCAGGTCACGGTCAGCTCACTTCTTCACACGTACGGTCTTGGTGGAGCGGGTGTCCAGGGTCATCGAGTCCGCCTCGCTGACGTCCTTACGGAATCGAACCGTACCCTCCTTCGGGTCCACCACATCCACCACCTTCTGCAACAACCGGTACGTCCCCTCGTTCCCGGTCTGGTGCGCCAGCCGGACGGCCGCACCCAGCTTGGCGGTGGCCAGGTCGAGATTGCCGGCGCGGTGCGCCTCCAGCCCGACCTGGATGGACTCGGCCAGCTCGGCCTGGCCGGTGTAGTGCGCGACCTGCGGGCTGATCCGGGTGGACGAGGCCAGGTCGTCCGTCCAGACCGCCTTGACCAGCCCTTGGGACAGCACCTCGGTGCTGCCGTCGGACTGCGGCAGCACGAGGCTGATCCGGGCGGCCAGCATCTCGTTGCCGACGGCGGCGGACGGGACCTCGACACAGACGTGGTAGTCGCGGCTCTCGTCGCCCCAGGAGCCGGTGGGGTAGTCGCCGGCCCGCGGGCCGGCCTCGGCGCGGCGCCCGGTCAGGTCCTCCAGGTCGGGCGCGACCTGCTTGACGAACTTCACGGAGGCGTTGGCCGGCGTCCAGATCCGCAGCGCCACGTCGGCGACCTGCTTGCTCATGGCGGTCGTCATCATGCCGCGGAAGTCCTCGGCGAGGCCCGACGGTTCGGCGACGATGTCCACGGTGCCCAGCAGCGCGGAGGAGATCCGGCGCAGCTCCGGCAGCTCCCAGTCGGTCCCGACGCCCCGGCAGTCGGAGGTGTAGTGGCCGGTCACCCGGTCCAGCACGCGCTGCAGGTCCTCGGGCTTCTCGTGCTCGTTGCGGCCGTCGGTGAGCAGGATGGCGTGCCGGATGGCTATCTCGCGGCGGGTCAGGAAGAGCTTGTCGGCCTTGTCCAGCCAGGTGCCGATGGCGGTGCCGCCGCCCGCGCTGAGCTTGCGCAGCGACTGCTTGGCGGCCTCCCGGGTGCGGTCGTCGGCCACCGCGAGGCTGCCGTCGCCGGGGTAGATGTCCTTGGCCTCGTGGGTGCCGGCGACCACCGCGAAGGCGACGCCGTCGCGGATGGTGTCGATGGCGACGGCGGTCGCGTCGCGGGCGTTGCGCATCTTGGTCGGCGGGTAGTCCATCGAGCCCGAGCAGTCGACCATGATCACCACGGCGGAGTCGCCGCTCGGCGTGGGCGCCGCGTCCAGCGCGCCGAGCGGGCGGCCGCCGGTGGTGCCGCCGCCGGTCGAGGTCACCGTGACGATCGCGTTGACCTCGCGGGCGCCGTCGGCGAGGTACTCGTTCTGGAAGATGTCGGTGGTGAACTGCGGTGGGTTCGACTTCGACAGCTTGGCCATGGCCGAGAGCTCCTGATTCGGGGAGGAGAAGGGGTGGGGGCGGGTCTGCCGAAGAGTCAGTCGGACGGGACGCCGGGGGCGGGGACCGCCGGGACAGCGGGGACGGCCGGCGGCGCGGGCGGCATCGGGGGCAGCGGCGGAGGCGACACCGGGGGACCGCGGCGACCGGCGGGGCCGGTGCGACCGGCCCGCCCTGCGCGGCCGCCTGCGCGGGCACCGGACGCAGCACCTTCATGTCCAGCAGCGTCTCGGTGTACCCCTCGACGGTCAGCGGCGCGACCGGCAGCACGGCGACCGTGATGTTGTCGTGCCCGCCCGCGGCGATCGCGAAGTCGACCAGCACCCGGGCCGCCCTCAGCGGGTCGGTCCGGGCGTCGGCCCGCACCAGGTCGGCCAGCTGGGTGGCGGCCTCGGCGTAGTTCCACAGGCCGTCGGTGCAGACCAGCAGCACGCCGGGGACGTGCGGGGTGAAGCTCACCGTGTGCGGCTCGACCTCCTCGGCGTCGGCGCCCAGCCAGCCGGTGATCGCATGCGCCCGGGCGTCCGCGTAGGCCTCGGCCTCACCCATCAGGCCGGCCGAGACCATCCGGGCCGCCCAGGAGTCGTCCTCGGTCAGCCGGTACGGCTCGGCGCCCTCCCGGTCGTCCGGGATCCAGTACGCGCGGCTGTCGCCGACCCAGCCGACCGTCACCACGCCGCCCGTCGCGATGGTGCTGACCAGCGTGCAGGCGGGGGAGTTGGCGTGCGGGGTCGGGTCGGTGCCGTCGAAGGCCAGCGCGGCCACCGCGTCGGCGGCCGTCATGATCGCCTGACGCATCGCCGGCTCGGCCGCTACGCCCTGGTCGAGCGAGGTCAGCAGCGACTGCGAAGCGGCCTCGGCGGCGGCCTGCGAGGCCGCGTCGGGGCGCGAGGCGGAGGAGACGCCGTCGCAGACCACCGCCAGCACGGCGGACGCGCCGCCGGGCAGCGCGGTGGTCGCGAGCATGAAGGAGTCCTCGTTGCGGTGGTGGCGCACGCCGCGGTCGCTGACGCCCGCGACGCCCGGCATCGACGACTCCATGTGGTCGCGCGGGCGCGGCTGGACGCCCCCGCAGGCCTCGCAGTAGCCGTCGGACGCGACCTGCTGCGCACCGCAGTGCACGCAGCCGGGCCCGGCCGGCTTCAGCTCGAAGTCCGGCTCCGGGGCGGGCGGGGGCACGGGCGCGGTGAGGTTCGTCCCGCAGGCGCCGCAGAACGCGTCGTCCGGGTCGAGCGGCTCCGCACAGGTCGGGCACACGGTCTGTTGCGGCATCAGCTCACACCCAAGTCCGGGGACGGGTCCGGTTCGCCCGCTCCACCATCGCGATCCTGCTCTCCGCCCGATCGGACAACCGGGCCAGTACCCGGTAGGAGCGCTCCAGGGCGAAGCGCAGTTCCCGTTCGTTCGCGGGATGTCCGAGGACGGTGAGCTCTGCGGGGGCGGCGCCCCCGGTCGGCGGAGCCGGCTGACCGGCCGGCTGGCCGGACGGCAGTGCTCCCTGCTGGGCCGGCCGGCCGGCCAGCACCCAGCCGAGTGCGGCACCGAGCAGCTCCACCGAGAGCTCCTCGCGCCGACGGTCGTCCAGCCCGAGCGCGGTCAGCTGGGCCGAGCTCGCGCCGAGGTCGGCGGCGAGCGGCTCGTACGGCGCGCGCTCGCGCAGCCGGGAGCGGACGCTCGCTATCCGGGCGGCGGTGAAGTGGTTCGACGTCTCCGGTACCGACTCCAGCGCCCGTACGGCCCCGGAGCGGTCGCCGGCCGCCAGCCGGACCCGGGCCAGACCGAAGGCGGCGCTGACGTAGGAGTGGTCGGTGCTCCACACCAGGCGGTAGAACTCGGCGGCGTCCTCGCCGTTGCCCAGCAGCTCGGCGCAGACGGCCAGTGCCAGCTTCGGCGCGGCCTCGCCGGGGAACGCGTCGTACACCGCGTCGAAGGCCTCGGCGGCGGCCTGCACCTGGCCGCGGTCGCCGGTGGCGCCGGAGGCGACCAGCGAGGCGAGGCCGCGGTACCAGACCACCCGCCAGTCGTCGGGCTGGTCGGCCTCCAGCGCGGCCATCGCGCGCTTCACCGCCGGGAGGTCGCCCAGCTCGATCCGGGCCCGCAGCTCGCGCAGCTGGCGTTCCACCGAGTGGGTCGGCGCGCTCTGCAGGGCGCTGATCGCCTCGCCGGGACGGGTGGCCATCAGGGTGGCCAGGAAGCCGGCGTTGGGGTCGTTCGGGTCGACCCGGGGCACCGGGAGGGCCAGTGCGGCGGCGGCCGCGTCCAGCCCGGCGACCTTCGGCAGGCCGGGCGCCGAGCCGCTGCCCTCGGCCAGCAACTCGGTGTCCACCACCCGAAGTTCGGGGCCGAACAGGGTGGACAGGGCGGGCCGGGGCAGCCCGTCCTGGAGGGCCAGGATCTCGCGCAGCACACCGGTCAGCTGGTCGGCCATCTCCTCGGCCGAGGAGAACCGGCGGCTCGGGTCGGGGTCGGTGGCGCGGACCAGCAGGCGGTAGTACGACTCGTACTGCTCGAAGAGCGGGACCAGCTCGGGTCCGGGCAGCTCGTCGAGGTACTGGGTGCTGTAGCCCTGGAAGTCGAAGGTGAGCACGGCGAGCGTGCGGGCCACCGTGTAGAGGTCGGAGGACGGCGACGGGCCGTCGTACGCGATCTCCGGCGCCTGGTAGCCCTTGGTGCCGTAGATCGGGCCGTCGTCGTCGAAGCGCCGCACCGCGCCCATGTCGATGACCTTGAGCGAGTCCTCGCTCTGGATCACGTTGTCGATCTTGAAGTCGCAGTAGATCAGACCGCGGCTGTGCAGGTAGCCCAGCGCGGGCAGCGCCTCCAGCGCGTACGCGATGGCCTGCTCGACCGGCAGCGGCGCGCGCCGGCCGTCCGGGGTGCGGCGCTCGTTGGCGATGTCCTTGAGCGACTTGCCGCCGACGTACTCCATGACGATGTAGCCGTCGACCGAGCCGGAGCCGTCGGGGTGCTCGACGAAGTTGATGATGCGCACGATGTTCGGGTGGTCGACCTCGGCCAGGAACCGGCGCTCGGCGATGGCCACCGCCAGGGCGTCCTCGTCCCCGGTGTCCAGCAGGCCCTTGAGCACCACCCAGCGGTCGCTGACCCGGCGGTCCACCGCGAGGTAGATCCAGCCCAGGCCGCCGTGCGCCAGGCAGCCGAGCACCTCGTACTGGCCGCCGACCAGGTCGCCGTGGCGCAGCTTGGGGGTGAACGAGTACGCGGTGCCGCACTGGGTGCAGAAGCCCTCGGGGCGGCCGGGCACGCCGTTCTTCTCCCGGCCCACCGGCGACTCGCACTTGCTGCAGTAGCGCTTGCGCTCGGGCACCTCGGGGTTGGCCAGCACCGCCGAGGCGGGGTCGAGCCGCGGCACCGGAGGGACCGTCACGAGCCCGGCGCCGAGCCGCGAACGGGAGCTGCCGGTGGTGGTGCCCTTGCTGCTGCGTACCGAGACCGAGCCGCGGGTGCCGGTCCGGGTGGAGCGGTGCGAACGGGAGCGGCCGGACATCGAGCGGGCCGAGCCGGTGCGCGAGGAGCGGGCGGAGTCGGACGACTGGCGGGCGGCGGGGACCGAGCCGGACGGGACCGCGGCAGATGGGACGGCGGCGGACGGGAGGCTCGGCGCGGCCGAGGCCGCGATCCCGCACTCGTCGCAGTAGCCGTCCGCGTCGATGCCGCCGGTGCAGCCGGCCTGGGCGCAGCGCGGGCTGCCGAACGAGCCGGTGGGAGCGCTCACCGCGCCGCTCACCGGTCCGCTCACCGGTCCGGTGGCCGGTGCCGCGCCCGACGCCGGGGCGAGTCCGCACTCACCGCAGTACCCGTCCGCGTCGATGACCCCGCCGGAGCACCCCGGCCGTACACATGCTTCGCCCATGACTCTCAGACCCCCTGACCGTTCTGCTGTCCGTAGTACTGCTGTCCCCCGCCGGACTGACTCCCGCCGGGCTGAGCGTCCCGCGGCGCCGCCGCGTGCGCTCCACTCGCCGGACGCAGCGCCTGCTGGAACCTGGCGACCGCCGCCGCGGCGGCCCGCAGGTCGCACGGGGCGCTCCAGAGCAGCCAGCGGGCCTTCTCGTAACGCTCGATCACCTCGGGGTCCTCGGCCACCCCGAGCCGTGCCGCCATCGCCTTGTACGCGTCGAGCCGGCCGCGCAGCTCGGCCCGGACGGCCAGCGGCGCGGTCACCTCGCCGAGCGACTGGCGGGCCCGGGTCAACTCCTTGGCGGCCTGCTCCTCCAGCGTGTCCAGCAGCGGCGCGAGCCGGTGCCAGTGGCCGTTCTGCTGGAGCTCGGCCGCCTGGTGGATCCGCTCGCGCAGCGCGGAGAGCGGGCCCGGCACGGCCGGCACCTCGGTGGCGGCGATCTTCGCCAGCACCTCGCCGCGCGCCTGGCGGGCCTCCACGAGGGTGGCGTCGGCGCGCTGCAGGAGGTCGGCGACCTGCTGCAAACGCTCGTCGGCCTCGTCGCGCAGCCGCAGCAACTGCTCCAACTCGACCCGGACGCCGTCCAGTGCGCGGCCGGCCCGGTCGAAGCGCTCGGTGTCCACCGCGCCCTGGGTGTTCGCCGCGCCGCCGCCCGGATCGGTGCCGCGCTGGGCCGGCACCCGGGCCGGGCGCCACAGGGCGAGCGGGTCGGTCAGCACCTCGGCCCGCAGTGCCGTCAACTCGACCTCCAGCAGGCCGAGGTCGTCGCCGAGCGGGTGTGCTCCGGCCTGTACGCCGACCGATCCGGCCAGCGTGCGGACCCGGCGCAGTTCGGCGAGCAGCAGGTCGATCCGGGCGGGGAGCGCCGACCAGACCGCGTCGGCGGCGTTCACCACCTCCAGCACGGTGGCGTACCAGGCGTTCATCCGGTCCAGCAGCTGGGCCAGGCTGATCTGTTCCACCAGCCGGGCCGGTCCGCCCAGTTGGCGGGCCACGTCGGGCAGCTGACCGCCCGGGACGGTGACCGCCCGGCCGCGTAGCAGCTCGCTCAGCTCGGCCAGTTCGGGGGAGGTGGGGCGCACGCGGCGGGAACGGACGGCGCGCGCCGAGGCGAGCGCTTCGACGTACCGGTCGAAGAGTGCCCAGAGCAGCGTCAGGCCGGGCTCGGCCACGGACCAGCGCTCCTCGGTGCGCCCGGACAGGACCGCGCCCTCCAGCAGCCGTCGGCCGGGGTGGTCCTGGAGCGCCAGCAGCGCGGCCTCGACGGCCTCGCGCTCGGCGCTCAGCCGGGCCAGTTCGCGGTCCACCTCCTCCCGGCTCATCACCGGGCCCGCGGATCCTGTCAACGCCACGCCCTCCCCCTCGTCCCTCTGGTCCTGTTCGTGCTGGCTTTCTTGCTGTTACGGAAGGTAGTTGGCGGGCGGCGGGCCGTTGGACGGACCCAGGTAGGGGCCGAGCCACTTGTCGTAGCTGGCCTGCCAGCCGTTCTGCCGGTAGTCCGCCAGCACCTGGTTGACGCGGGCCACCAGGTCGGTCGCGCCCTTCGCCATGGCGATGCCGTACGGCTCCGCGGTCAGCGAGGGGCCGATCACCTGGACCGTCGGGTCCTGGGCGGCCTGGCCGACGGCGAGCGCGTTGTCGGTCATGGTCGCGTCCACCTGACCCAGTTGCATCAGCACCAGGCAGTCCAGCTGGTTGCCCACCACCGTGATCTTCGCAGCTCCGTGCTGATCGCTCTTCAGTTCGCTCTGCGCGGTCGAGGAGTCCGCCACGCAGACGGTCTTCCCCTTCAACGCCTGGCCGATGCTGGTTGCCTTGGCCGACCGCGGCACCACCACCTGCTGTCCCGCCTCGAAGTACGCCGTCGAAAAGGCGACATCGTTGAGCCGGTCGCAAGTGATCGACATCGTACGCGCGATCAGATCCACCTGGCCGCTCTTAATGGCATTAATACGCTGATCAGTCGGCACGGTCTTGAACTGGACCTTGTTCGGATCGCCCAGGATCGCCTTGGCCACCGCGTGCACCAGGTCGATGTCGAAGCCCTCCAGCTGGCCGGTGGCGGGGTCGCGGAAACCCCAGCGGTAGCTGTTCTGGTCGACGCCGGCGATCAGCACGCCGCGCCGCTTGATGGCGCTGACCGCCGGGCCGCTCTCGTCCAGGCTGGGCCGCACGCTCTTGGTCGGGTCGCAGGCCGGGGTCGCCTCCGGTGCGAGCGCCGGGGTCAGTGCGGGCGCCGCCGTGGTGCGGACCTCCCCGGTACCGCTCTGCGCGCTCGCACTCATGGTCAGGGTGAGCGGCACCAGCAGGGCCGCCGCCAGCACCCCCGACCGGATCCGCCTTCTCGTCCTCGCCATCGTCCCAGCCCCCTTCATCGGTACTCCGCCAGCCGTCGGCCGATCCCGGCCAGCACGCCCGCGGCGGCCAGCACGGCGAGCACGCCCGCCGCCACCACGACCAGGCCGGTCGCGTCCCGGCCGCTCTTCGCCGCGCTCAGGAAGTCGGCCTTCTCGACGTCCGCCGCCTGCGCCAGCTTCGCGTCCATCGCCTGGTAGGCCTGCTCGGTGGTGTCCGGACCGGAGCCCACGGTGGCGTCCAGCGCGGACTGGTAGTCGCCGCCGTCGTTCTTGGCCGAGGCCGCGTCGTGCCGCTGCTTCCAGGTGAAGAACTCGGCGCGGGCGTCGGCCACGTCCTGGCCGGCCCCGCCCGGTGCGAGCCGCTGGGCCACGCCGAGCTGTCCGGCGGAGGTCGTGGTGGCCAGCAGGTTGCTGGACTTGGTCCACTGGTCGGCATACGCGGTGGTGGAGCCGCGGGCGACCAGGTTGAGGTTCTCCGCGGTACGGGCCTGCAACGCGTCGATCCGCGCGCTGTCGAGCGCCTGGAGCGGGCCGGCGCCGGTGGCGCGGCTGCGGGACAGCGCGGAGTCGGCCGCCGTGACCCCGGCCGTCAGCCAGACCAGGGTGGCGACCACGGCCGCCGTGGTCCCGAGCAGGCCCAGGTTGAACACCCGGTTGGTCCGGCGGAACAGCACCACCTGGAACCAGAGCAGCGTCAGCGCCACCAGCGCGCCGAGCACGTAGGCGGCCCAGGGCGCGCTCTGCGCGTCGCCGTAGTCCCGGTCGACCCGGGCGGTCTCGTAGTCGGAGAGCTTCTGCGCGATCGGCAGCAGGGTGTTCTGCATCTGGTCGGAGGCGTACCGCAGGTAGGCCGCGCCGAGCGGCAGGCCCTGCCGATCGTTGGCCCGCGCGGTCTCCACCAGGCCTGCGTAGACCGGCAGTTGCTGGTTGAGCTGGCTGACCCAGGACTGAGCGTCGGTGGAGTCGCCGGCGTGCGCGGCGGCCTGCGTGAGCAGCTGGGAGGCGTTGGCCAGGTCGCCCTGGTAGCGCTGGCGGACGGCCGCGGGCTCGTTGCCGGCCAGCAGGAACCCGGACGCCGCGGTGGTGTCCGCGTCGGCCAGCGAACGGTAGATCTCGGCGGCGTTCTGGCTCAGCGGCTGGCTGCTCGACAGCACCTGGTCGGCCGCCTGGTTGCGCGTCGTCACCTGCCAGCCCGTCAGTGCCCCGAAGGCCAGCACCAGTACGACGAGTGCCAGCGCGGAGAGCCGCAGCCGCCCGGGCGCGGTGCTGGCCGCCCGGCGAAGCCGTTCCGTCCAGCGCGCCCGGCGCCGCGGCGGCGCGGGCGGCATCGGCGGCAGCGTCGCTGCGCCGGCCGGTCCCGGAGGCCGAGCCCCCGTCATCTGTGGTGTCGCCACCTGCCCCACCCTCCCCTGGGGCCGCCCGACAATCGGGTACCGGCCCGTTGCCAGCAGTATGGCCACCCACTCCGACTGCCACACGTGACTTGCGTCGGACTTGAGCTTCGTCGCCCGTCGTCCCCCGCGCCCGCGCGGTACAGGCCCGGGCGCGAGGGGCACCCTATGCCGTGCGGATTGCCGGCCGCCGCGCGGGTGCCCCGCCGCCCGTGATCGACTCCGAGTCGGCCATCATGGCTCCATGCCCGGGAGACCGTCGCGCCCGGGCGGAGCATGGAGCGCGAACGATGCAGACCACAGACCTGGCCACCGGAGTCCTGGCGACCGGCTACCACGGCCCGCCGCCCTGGCAGTGGGCCGACCTCGTCACCTCCTGGCAGGCCGAGCCGGTCGTGCTGGCCCTCGCCGTGCTGCTCGGCAGCGGCTACCTGCTCGGCGTGCGGACCCTGGCCCGGGCCGGACAGCCCTGGCAGCCCACCCGCACCGCCGCCTTCCTCGGCGGGCTGGTCCTGTGGATCTGGGTCACCTGCTCCGGGCTCGGCGTCTACGAGCGGATCCTGTTCACCGACCGCGCCGTGCAGGTCGTCCTGCTGCTGATGGTCGTCCCGCTGCTGCTCGCACTCGGCGCCCCGGTCTCGCTGCTGGTGGAGACCGCCCCGCCGGCCCGCCGCGAGCGCATCCTGCGGGCGCTGCGCAGCGGTCCGTCCAAGCTGCTGATGTTCCCCGCCATCTCGACCGCGCTGCTGATGGCACCGCCGTGGTTGCTCTACTTCACCCCCTGGTACGAGAAGACCCTCACCAGCGGCGCCTGGAACATCGGCCTGCACCTGTCGCTGGTCGCGCTCGGCCTGGCCTACTTCTGGCCGCGGCTGCAGATCGACCCGGTCGGTCACGAGTACCCGCACCTGGTCGGACTCTTCATCACCTTCGCCGAGGTGATCTTCGACGCCGGCCTGGGCATCGTGCTGATCTACGGCGGCCACCTGGTCGGCGGCCACTACTACACCGAGCTCGCCCGGCCCTGGGGACCGAGCATCGCGCAGGACCAGACCTGGGGCGGCAACTCCCTGTGGGTGCTCGGCGACCTGGTCGGCCTGCCGTTCGTCTGGGCGCTGGTCCGGCGGATGATGGTGCAGGGCAAGGAGGAGACCGCCGCGGTCGACGCCGAGCTGGACGCCCGGTTCGAGGCCGCCGCCGAGGCCGCGGCCGTCGGGGGAACGGCCCCCGAGGACGAGCAGGGCATGCGGCCCTGGTGGCTGGACGACCCCAACCTCCGGCACCGCTACGGCGCCGAGGGATGATCGCTCTACCATGGCCACCATGCAGCTGAACGGAACCGTGAGCCCCGACCGCCCGCTCCTCGTCCTGGCCGTGGCCGAGGAGGCCGCCCACCTGGAGACGGACCTCCCGGTGCTGCTCACCGGCATGGGCAAGGTCAACGCGAGCACGGCGCTGGCGACGGTCCTCGCGCGCGGTCCGCTGCCGTCCGAGGTGATCAACCTGGGCACCGCCGGCGCGCTGCGCCCCGGTCTGCAGGGCCACGTCCACGAGATCGGCACCGTTCTCCAGCACGACCTGGACGCCGCGCTGCTGCGCACCCTCACCGGCCACCTCTCCGGCGGACCGCTCACCCTCGCCGCCAAGGGGGTCACGCTGGCCACCGGCGACGTCTTCGTCTCCGACCCCGCCGCCCGCGACCGGCTCGCCGAGCTGGCGGACCTGGTCGACATGGAGGGCTACGCCCTCGCCAGCGTCGCCCAGCGCGCGGACGTCCCGGTCCGGCTGGTCAAGCACGTCAGCGACGAGGCCGGCGAGGGCGCGGCCCGCGCCTGGCGCGAAGCGGTGGACGACTGCGCCAAGGTGCTGGCCGGCTGGGTCCGCGACCACGTCTGAGGCGTCTGCTGCGAGGCGCTTCAGCCGTTTATTCGGGGAGGCTGCCGGTTTATTCGGGGAGGCTGCCGGTGGTCCTGCCGCACACTGTCCGTCATGCACACCACGTCTGAGGTCTCGCCCGAGGCCGTCCCCGAGGAGCCACCGCGGCGGCAGATCCGTGCGCTCCACACCGCCGACACGGTGACCGTCTACCAGGCCTACCGGCCCGAGATCGGCGACCACGCCGCGCGGCACGGGCGCTTCCCGGAGAGCTGGAGCCGGTCGCGGATGACCTGGATCAAGCCGAGCTTCCTGTGGATGATGTACCGCAGCGGCTGGGGCACCAAGCCCGGGCAGGAGCGCGTACTCGCGCTGGAGATCAGCCGGGACGGCTTCGAACAGGCGCTCGCGCAGGCCTGCCTGTCGCACTACGACCGCTCGGTGCACGCCGACCGCGCCCAGTGGGCGGCCCGGCTGCGCGAGTCGCCGGTGCGGGTGCAGTGGGACCCGGAACGGGACCTCGACCTGCGCCCGCTGCCGCACCGCTCGCTCCAGCTCGGCCTCAGCGGGCGCGCGACCAGGGCGTACGCCGACCACTGGCTGCTCGCCGTCCGCGACGTCACGCCGCTGGCCCACCAGGTGCACGAGCTGGTCCGCGCGGGTGCGCGGGAGGCCGCGGCGGCGCTGCTGCCGCGCGAGACGCCGTATCCGATCGGGGCGCAGGTCGGGGCGTAGGTGTCGGGGCGCAGGTCGGGGCGTAGGTGTCGGGGCGCAGGTCGGCGTGGAGGCGGCTTGTAGGGCGGGTTGTCGCGCGGGAGCGTCCGGCAGGTTCGTCTACGGTGGGGTAGACCCGTCCTTCGGGAAGGAGCGCCGCCCCGTGCAGTCGGTCAGCAACTGGATCCTCGGGCTCTCCGGGCCGCTGGTGTACGCGGTGGTGGGGCTGCTGATCTTTGCTGAGGACGCGCTCTTCGTCGGCTTCGTCCTGCCGGGTGAGACGGCCCTGCTGATCGCCGGGACCATCGCCGCCGCGCACCGCGGGGTGAACCTCCTGGTCCTGATGGTGGTCGTGGTGGCGGCGGCGATCCTGGGCGACGCGGTCGGCTACTGGCTCGGCCGGCGCTTCGGCCCGCCGCTGCTGCGCACCAGGACCGCGGTCAGGCACCAGCAGAAGATCGAGCGGGCCCGCGGCTTCATCCACACGAGGGGTGCGGCGGCGGTCTTCTTCGGACGGTTCTTCACGCTGTTCCGCGCCCTCGTACCGACCATGTCCGGCATCTCCCGGATGCCGTACGGCAGGTTCTCGTTCTTCAACATCGCCGGCGGCACACTGTGGGGCGTCGGCTACTGCCTGCTCGGGTACCTGCTCGGCGCGGCGTACAAGAGGGTGGAGAACGTGGTGGGCACGGTGGTGACCGTGCTGATCGGCCTCTTCGTGGTCGGGACGCTCGCGCTCTGGCTGATCAGCCGCCGCCGCAACCGCGCCGAGGCGGAGGCGGAGGCAGCGGCGAAGGCGGAGGCTCGTCGCGCCGCCGACCCCGCGGACTCCGACACCGACTGATCCAGCCTGACCCCGGCTGACCCCGGCTGACCCCGGCTCCGACCGGCTCGCTCCTCGCTGGTTCCCGGTGCCGCCGAGCGTCGGTAGCCTGGAGTCATCGGTCTGACGGGGGAGGTACGGCAATGGGTGACTGGCTGTGGTCTGCGGTGATCCCGCTGCTCATCGGCGGCAACTGGATCGTCCACAACGTCCGGGACGCGCTGAAGCACCGTCACCAGCGCAAGCTGGAACTGCTCCAGGCCGACGAGCGCCAGCGCCTCGCCCTGGAGGCGGCCCACCGCCCGCCGGAGCCGGTCTGCGGCTGCACCCACCACCTGGCCAAGCACGACAAGCAGGGCAAGTGCCACGAGGTCGTCGAGGCCCCCACGGCCTGGGACGCCGAGCGCAAGCCACTCCGGTACGAACCCCGCCCGTGCAACTGCCAGCAGTACATCGGCCCCGAGCCCCTCGGCACGGTCTTCGCGGCCGAACTCACCGACCTGCGCTAAGCCACTGACACCCGGCCCGCCGCCCCGGACAGGAACCGGCGAGTGGTGGCGCCGGCGGTGGTGACGGCGGTGGCGGTGTCATCGCGGACACCGGCGACGACATCTTCTTCGAGGAATGGCCGGAGGGACTCGTACCGGCGGCCCCGGTGGCGGTCTTCAGCCTCGACCACCCGGATCCCGCAGCCGTCGTGCGGGTGGTCTCGACGCTGTCGCGATGGTCCCCCGCTCTCGTGGACAGCAACTTCGGACACGTCGGTCCGGCGTCGGCGTTGACTGTCGGCCACCTTCGCGCCCCGGCCTCCCGCCTGCTGGATCTTTGACGGTGGGGACGGCGGCGGTCATGCTGCTGCCGTGACCGAACGAGGAACCGGCGAGGCGGCCGAGGGGACCGAGGGCCTGCGGGCGTTGGCCCATCCGCTGCGGCTGCGGCTGTTGTCGCTGCTGACCCGGCACGCGATGAGCGCGGCCGAGGCGGCGCGGGAGGTGGGGGAGACCCAGGCGAACGTCAGCTACCACCTGCGCCGGCTGCACGCGGCCGGGCTGTTGGAGGTGGTGGAGGAGGTGTCGGTCCGGGGCGGGCGGGCCAAGCGCTACCGCCACGACCCCGAGAGCGGGGAGCGGGTCGGGGCCACCTCGCGGGCTGAGCACCAGCTGCTCGCCGCAGCCCTGGCCGAGGAACTGCGGCGCCGGACGGCCGAGCGGGTAGTCGGCGCCCCCGACGCACTGACCGACGCCGAGCTCTGGGTCACTCCGGATGCCTGGGCCCAAGCCCTTGCCATGGCCCGGGAGTTGGGCTGTCTGCTGCACGATGCGGCCAGGCCTCCGCACGAGCTGGGCGCCGTGCGGGTGGCGGCGACGGTGGTGCTGTTCGAGTTGGACTCGGGGGAAGGACTGTCAGCCGACGGATGACGGATAGCAGCTAACGGCTAACGGCTGACAGATGACGTCATCTGTCAGCCGTTATCTGCTATCCGTCATCCGCCAGTCGAGTTGTGCCAACGAGGTGGCCGGGCCGACCCCCGGCTACCCCCAAATAACTCTTTGACAGTCGCCTCGGGTGCGCACCATCCTGCTGCCATGACCGACCCGCCAACGCTCCCCGCGTTCCCCGCGCTCTCCGCACCCCCCACGCGGACCCCGCTGCCCGTGCGGGCCGTTCTGCGGCATCGCGCGTTTCGCTTCCTCGCCGCCGGGCGCACCTTCACCCTCTTCGGGAACGCCCTCGCGCCCGTGGCGCTGTCCTTCGCCGTGCTGGACCTCACCGGCTCGCTCGGGGATCTCGGGCTGGTGGTCGGGATGCGATCGCTGGCCAATGTGGCGGCGCTGCTCTTCGGCGGGGTGCTCGCCGACCGGGTCCGCCGGGCGCTGATCCTGCAGGGGTCGGCGCTCGGGTCGGCCGTGGTGCAGGGGGTGCTCGCGCTGAGCGTCCTGCTCGGCTTCGCCTCGCTGCCGCTGCTTCTCGTGCTGAGCCTGTGCAACGGCGTGCTCGCCGCCCTCTCGCTGCCCGCGGCGGCAGCGCTGACCCCGCAGACGGTGCCGGCCGACGAGTTGCGGCCGGCCAACGCGCTGGCCCGGATGGGCATGAACATCGGCGTGATCGCCGGGAGTTCGCTCGGCGGCCTGCTGGCCTCGACGGCCGGTCCGGGGTGGGCGCTGGCTGTCGACGCGGCGTCCTTCCTGGCCGGCTCCTGCTGCTACCTCGCCGTCCGGGGCGCCGTCCCCGCAGCCACCCCCGCCCCTGCCCCCGCCCCTACCCCCGCCCCTGCCCCCGCCCCTGCCCGCCCCTGCCCCCCTGCCCCGCCCTACCCCCCTACCCGCCGACGCCCCCGCCCCCGCCCTCGCGAAGCCCGACTGAGCGCCGAACTGCGCTCCGGATGGCGGGAGTTCACTTCCCGCAGCTGGGTCTGGGTGGTGGTCCTGCAGTTCATGGTGGTCAACGCGGCAGTGGCCGGCGGCCTCCTGGTGATCGGCCCGGGCATCGCCGACGCCACCATCGGCCGGACCGCCTGGGGGTTCGCGCTGGCCGCGCAGATGGCCGGCGCGCTGGCGGCCGGCGGCCTGGTGGCGCGGCTGCGGGTGCGCCGGGCGCTGCTGCTCGGCGTGGCCGCGGTGGCGTTCGAGGCGCTACCGCTGCTGGTCCTGGCGCAGCGGCCGGGGGTGGCGGTGCTCGCCGCGGCGCTGTTCGTCTGCGGTTTCGCGCTGGAGTGGTTCGCGGTGGCCTGGGACCTCTCGCTCCAGGAGAACGTCCCGGCGGACCGGCTGGCCCGGGTGTACTCCTTCGACGCGCTCGGCTCGTTCCTCGCGATGCCACTCGGCGAGATGACGGCCGGCCCGTTGGCGGACCGGTTCGGCGCCCGTGCCACGCTGCTGGTCGGGGCGCTCCTGGTGCTGGTGGTGACGGCAGCGGCGGCGGGCACCCGAGGCGTGCGGACCCTGGTCGTCACCGGCGCCCCCGCGCCCCCGCTCACCGGCGCCCCCGCGCCCCCGCTCACCCGCCAACCCCGGCAGGCATCGATCGTGCATACGCCCCAAGCACCCGCACGTCGAACTGAAGGTGAGGGGGAGATGAGTCTTTCCTAAACAAATGTCCGATTGGTCGTTGTTGCAACGCCCTGCCCCCTACGCTCCGTTGGTAGGCCTGGGGCGGGTGGAACCGGTGGTACGTGAACGACATCTCTGCCACCGGGCCCATCCGCCCCGCCGCGTGGCGGACCTTCGTCCGCCGCGCCGCGCCGCCCCGAACAGCACCCGGCGAGAGCAAGGTTGATGACAGCAGTGGAACAGCAGGCGGCCCACCAGTACGCCCCCGGCGCGCAGACCGTTGGAGCGGGGGGCGGCGCGGTGTGGCCGGTCGCACCCGCCCGTCCGGTGCGGACGCTGGTCGACGTCCTGGAGGCGGCCGCCCGTTTCCGCCCCGAGGCCGCGGCGCTCGACGCCGACGGCGTGCTGCTCGACTACCGCGAGCTGCTGTCCGAGGCCGACCGGCTGGCCGGGCGACTGGCCGCCGCCGGGATCGGACGCGGTGACCGGGTCGGCGTCCGGGTCCCCTCCGGTACCGCCGCGCTCTACCTCGCCATCCTGGCCGTCCTGCGGGTCGGCGCCGCGTACGTGCCGGTGGACGCGGACGACCCGGACGAGCGGGCCGAGTTGATCTGGTCCGACGCCGCGGTCTGCGCGGTGATCGGCGCCGGCCTCGCCCTGACGCCCAGCGCGTCCGTCCGTCCCGGCGGCCGCCCGGGCCGCCCGACGCCCGACGACGACGCCTGGATCATCTTCACCTCCGGTACCACCGGCCGCCCCAAGGGCGTCGCGGTCACCCACCGTTCGGCGGCCGCCTTCGTGGACGCCGAGGCCGGGCTCTTCCTGCGCCACCGCCCGCTGGGCCCGGGCGACCGGGTGCTGGCCGGCCTGTCGGTGGCCTTCGACGCCTCCTGCGAGGAGATCTGGCTCGCCTGGCGGCACTCCGCCTGCCTGGTGCCCGCGCCGCGCTCGCTGGTCCGGGCCGGCACCGACCTCGGGCCCTGGCTGGTGGAACGCGGGATCACCGCGGTCTCCACCGTGCCGACCCTGGTCGCGCTCTGGCCGGTCGAGTGCCTGGACCGGGTCCGGCTGCTGATCCTCGGCGGCGAGGCCTGCCCCGCCGAGCTGGTCGACCGACTGGCTGCCCCGCACCGCGAACTGTGGAACACCTACGGCCCCACCGAGACCACCGTGGTGGCCTGCGCCGCGCTGCTGACGCCGGGGCAGCCGGTGCGGATCGGCGCGCCGCTGGACGGCTGGGAGATCGCCGTCGTCGACAGCGAGGGCAAGCCGGTCTCCTGGTACGAGACCGGCGAGTTGCTGATCGGCGGCGTCGGCGCCGCCCGCTACCTGGACCCGGCCAAGGACGCCGAGAAGTTCCGTCCGCACCCCTGGTTGTACGGTCCCCGGGTCTACCGCAGCGGCGACCTGGTGCAGGCCGACCCGGCGGGCCTGGTCTTCGTCGGCCGCGCCGACGAGCAGGTCAAGCTGGCCGGCCGCCGGGTCGAACTCGGCGAGATCGACGCCGCGTTGCAGGCGCTGCCCGGGGTCCGGGCCGCCGCCGCGGCCGTCCGCAGAACCGCGGCCGGCGGTGAACTGCTGGTCGGCTACCTCGTGCCCGAGCGCGCGGACACCCCCTTCGACACCGCCGCCGCGCGCGCCCTGCTGCTGGGGCGGTTGCCGCAGTCACTGGTGCCGGTGCTCGCCCTGGTCGACGACCTGCCGACCAAGACCTCCGGCAAGGTGGACCGCAACGCGCTGCCTTGGCCGCTCGCGGTGGCCGAACCCGCCGCCGACGGCACGCTGTCGGGCACGGCCGTCCAGCTGGCCGCCACCTGGCGCGAGCTGCTCGGGCTGCCGGTGAGCGCGAACAGCGACTTCTTCACGCTCGGTGGCACCAGCCTGGCCGCCGCGAAGCTGGTCTCGGTGCTGCGCGAGCACCACCCCGGCGTCTCGGTCACCGACGTGTACGGCCACCCCGGTCTGCTCGACCTGGCCGCCCGGCTGGACGAGCTGCGACCCGCGACCGCCGACGCGGCACCGGCGCTGCCCCCGCGCACCGTACGCCCGACGCCCCGCCGGGCCGGGCTGGTCCAACTTCTGGTGCTCACCGCGAGTTTCACCGTCAGCGGCCTGCGCTGGGTGCTCGCGCTGGCCGCCGTGGACAACCTGACCGGCCGCCTGCCCTGGGCGCCGCACGCGCCCTGGTGGATCATCGTCGCGGGCTGGCTGCTGCTCTCCAGCGCGGTCGGCCGCCTCGTCCTCGGCAGCACCGCGGCCCGGCTGCTGACCCTCGGTCTGCGCCCCGGCAGCTACCCGCGCGGTGGCGCGGTGCACCTGCGCCTGTGGACGGCCGAACGGGCCGTCGCCCTGTTCAACCTGGCCGCGCTGCTCGGCACGCCCTGGGGCCGGCACTACGCCCGGGCGCTCGGCTGCCGGGTCGGCCGCGACGCCGACCTGCACGCGATGCCCCCGGTCACCGGCCTGGGCCGGTTCGGCGCCGGCTGCTCGGTGGAGCCGGAGGCGGACCTGGCGGGCTGGTGGCTGGACGGCGACGTCCTGCACCTGGGTCGCGTCGAGGTCGGCGACGGCGCACGGGTCGGCACCCGCGCCATGCTGATGCCCGGCGCCCGGGTGGGTGCGGGCGCCGACGTCGCCGCCGGTGCCTGCGTGCTCGGCGAGGTGCCGGCCGGCGAGAGCTGGCACGGCTCGCCCGCCCGCCGCGTCGACGGGGCGCACCCGGCCACGCAGTGGCCAGCTCCCGAGCACCGCCGCTCCCGCCGCTGGAACCTCGCCTACGCGGGCGCCCTGCCGCTGCTGAGCCTGTTGCCGCTGATCGCGGCGCTGCCGTCGATCGCGATCGTCTTCTCCCTGGTCGGCGCGGACCGCTCGCTGCGCGCCGTGCTGGTCCAGTTGCTGCTGGTCTCCCCGCTGCTCGCGCTGCTCTCGATGACCTGTTACGCGGGTCTGGTGGTGGTGCTGGTCCGGTTGCTGAGCGCTCCGATCCGGCCCGGCCTGCACCCCGCGCACGGCAAGGTGGCCTGGTGCACCTGGGCGGTCAGCCGCCTGATGAACACGGCGCGCGGCTCGCTCTTCCCGCTCTATGCGAGCCTCTTCACGCCGGTCTGGCTGAGGCTGCTCGGCGCGCGGGTCGGCCGCCGGGTGGAGTCCTCCACGGTGCTCACGCTGCCCGGGCTGATGACCGTGGACGACGGCGCCTTCCTCGCCGACGACACGCTGGTCGCGCCCTTCGAGGTGCGTGGCGGCTGGCTGCGGCTGGGCGAGGCACGGATCGGCCGGCGAGCCTTCGTGGGCAACTCCGGCATCGTCGGACCGGGCCGTGAGCTGCCGGACGACGCGCTGGTCGGGGTGCTCTCCGACGCTCCCGAGCGGGCCGAGCCGGGCTCGTCCTGGCTGGGCCGGCCGGGCCTGCCGCTGCCCCGGACCGCCGAGGCCGGCGACCTCGCCCGCACCTACGCGCCCGCCCGCCGGCTGGTGCTGGCCAGGGCGGCCGTGGAGCTCTGTCGGCTGCTGCCGGTGATCCTCACCGTCGTCCTCGGCGACCTGGCCGTGGTCGGCATCCAGCAGCTGGTGGACTCCGGCGGGCTGGCGGCCGGCGCCGCGTTCGGCGGGCTGGTCCTGATCGGCGCGGGCGTTGCCGCCTGCCTGCTCTCGACGGCGGCGAAGTGGCTGCTGGTCGGACGCTTCCGGGGCGGCGAGCACCCGCTCTGGTCCGGCTTCGTGTGGCGCAACGAGCTGCACGACACCTTCGTGGAGGAGCTCGCGATGCCGTGGCTGGGCCGGACGCTGATCGGGACGCCGTTCCTGACCATCTGGCTGCGCTCGCTCGGCGCGCGGATCGGGCGCGGCGTCTGGTGCGAGACGCACTGGCTGCCGGAGACCGACCTGATCCGGATCGAGGACGGCGCGAGCATCAACCGGGGCTGTGTGGTGCAGACCCACCTCTTCCACGACCGGGTGATGCGGCTGGACGAGGTCCGGGTCGGCGCGGGCGCCACGCTCGGCCCGCACACGATCGTGCTGCCCGGCTCGCGGGTCGGCGACGGCACGTCGGTGGGGGCGTCCTCGCTGGTCATGCGCGGCGAGGAGGTCCCGGCCGACAGCCGGTGGACGGGCAACCCGGTGGCCGCCTGGCCGTCCGAGCAGGCGGCCGCGCACCTGCCGGGGCAGCCGCACCCGGTCATCGGCGCGCAGCGCCGCCCGACGGCCGGACGGCACCGGGCGGCGGCTCCCACCCGCCGCCCGGCACCCGCCCGACCGCGCGAACGGGCCGCCACCAGGTCCTGAACCGCAGCAGGAGCCTAAGCAGCCACCGCCGCCGCCGGAGCCGCGTACGCCTCGCGCAGCCGCCGCTGGGCGTCCGGGCCGCCGCCCTGCTGGGCCTGGGCCAGCCGGTCCAGGCCCAGCAGGGCCGCACCCAGCACCGGCGGCGCGGTGACGATCCGCGGCTCGGCGTACGGGGCGACCGCCCGCAGCCGCGCGGTCAGGTTGTCCAGCAGCAGCGGGTGCCGGGCGGCCAGCACCCCGCCGCCGAGCACCAGCGGCGCCGGCCCGTCCAGCAGCCCGAGACGGGCCAGGGCGACCCGCGCCATCCGTACGATCTCGTCGGCCTGGCGGTCGATCAGCTCCAGTGCGGCGGGGTCGCCGTCCTCCGCGCAGCGGAAGATCACCGGGACGATCTCGTGCAGCCGGGTCGGCGCGAGCTGTCCGAGGTGGACCCCCTCGGCGACCGCCCCGGCGCTGGGCAGGTCGAAGTGCGCGGCGATGGCCGGGGCCAGCGCGGTGCCGGGCCCGCGGCCGTCCTCCGCCCGGTTCGCGTGCCACATCGCCTCGGCGGCCATCCCGGCCCCGCCGCCCCAGTCGCCGGTCAGGTGTCCGAGCGCGGGGAACCGGGCGGTCCGTCCGTCCGGCAGCAGGCCGGCGCAGTTGATCCCGGCCCCGCAGACCACCGCCACCCCGCGCGGGGTGTCGGTGCCGGCCCGCAGCAGGCCGAAGGTGTCGTTCGCCACGGCGCTGCTGCGCCCCCACCCGTGCGCCGCGATGGCGTCCTCCAACAGCCGTTCCTCCAAGGGGAGGTCGGCATTGGCCAGGCAGGCGCTGACATGGTTGGCGAGCACCGCGCCGACCGGCAGGCCGGCCTGCGCCGCGACCGCCGCGACGAGCGGCGCCAGCGTGGCGACGGCCGCCTCCGGGCCGAGCACTTGCGGCGCGAAACCGCCCCCGCGGGCGGTGCCCAGCAGACTGCCGTCGGCACCGATCAGGGCGACGTCGGTCTTGCTGTTCCCGGCGTCGATGGCCAGGACGCCGGGCAGGAGTGGTTCAGGCAGGTGGTGGTCCATCGTTTCCCCGCGCTCGTACGTGACCCCGGCCGTCCCGACCGGGGCTGTGACAGGACCTGAGGCCGGCCGTCAGGCCCAGCTCAGGTGCTCGCGGTTGTGGGCGAGCAGGCGGTCGGTCAACTGGTCGGCCAGTTCGAGCTGGCCGACCAGCGGGTGGGCGAGCAGGGCGTCGAAGACCCGGTCGCGGCCGCCCTTGAGGGCTGCCTCCAGAGCGAGTTGCTCGTACGCGGTGACGCCGGCGATCAGGCCCGCGTAGAGCGGCTCGACCGGGCGCTGCGGCAGCGGGCGCACGCCGTCCGCGTCCACCTCGGCCGGTACCTCGATCACCGCGTCGTCGGGGAGGAAGGGCAGCACGCCGTCGTTGCGGGTGTTGACCACCTGCACGCTGGTGCCGCCGTCGGTGCCGAGCAGCGAGGCGATCAGGTTGACCGCGGCCTCCGAGTAGAAGGCTCCGCCGCGCTTGGCGAGCAGTTCCGGTTTGGTGTCCAGGGTCGGGTCCGCGTACAGCTCCAGGAGCTGCTTCTCGATCGCGCTGACCTCGGCCGCGCGCGAGCCCTTGACCTTCAACTCCTCGACCACCAGGTCGTGCTGGTAGAAGTAGCGGAGGTAGTAGGAGGGCACCACGCCGAGCCGCCGGATCACCGGCAGCGGCAGGTGCAGGTCCTCGGAGATCTCCTGGCCGAAGCCGGCCAGCAGCTCCGGCAGTACCTCGCGCCCGGTGCTCGCGCCCGGGGCGTCCAGCAGGGTGACCCCGCGCTCCCAGGTCAGGTGGTTCAGGCCGACATGGTCGAGCTGGATCAACTCCGGTGCGACGCCCAGGTGCCGGGCGAACTTCCGCTGGAACCCGATGGCCACGTTGCACAGTCCGACGGCCTTGTGACCGGCGCTCTGCAGGGCCCGGGTGACGATGCCGACCGGGTTGGTGAAGTCGACGATCCAGGCGTCCGGGTTGGCCCGGCGGACCCGCTCGGCGATGTCCAGAACGACCGGTACGGTGCGCAGCGCCTTGGCCAACCCGCCCGCGCCGGTGGTCTCCTGGCCCACGCAGCCGCACTCCAGCGGCCAGGTCTCGTCCCGGTTGCGCGCCGCCTGCCCGCCGACCCGCAGTTGGAGCAGGACGGCGTGCGCGCCCTGGACGCCGGCGTCCACGTCGGTGGTGGTGCTGACCTTGGCCGGGTGGCCCTGCTTGGCGAAGATCCGCCGCGCCAACGCGCCGATCAGCTCCAGGCGTTCGGCGGCCGGGTCGATCAGGACGAGTTCGGCGATCGGCAGGGAGTCGCGCAACCGCGCGAATCCGTCGATGAGTTCGGGCGTGTACGTCGAACCGCCGCCGACAATGGAGAGTTTGAGAGACATCAGCCCTTGACCCCTGTCAGTGTCACGCCTTCGATGAAGGCTTTTTGTGCGAAGAAGAACAGAACGATGACGGGTGCCATGACGAGGAGGGTTGCTGCCATGGTGAGATTCCAGTTGGTGTGGTGCGCGCTTTTGAAGGATTCCAGGCCGTAGGAGAGCGTCCAGGCCCCGGGATTCTCGCTGGAGTAGATCTGCGGCCCGAAGTAGTCGTTCCAGCAGTAGAAGAACTGGAAGAGCGCGACCGCCGCGACGGCCGGTTTGGCCATCGGCAGGATCACTCGGAGCAGGGTTCGCACTTCCCCGCAGCCGTCGATCCGGGCCGCCTCCACGTACTCCTTGGGAATCGTCAGGAGGAACTGCCGCAGCAGGAAGATGGTGAAGGCGTCTCCGAAGGCCATCGGAATGATCAACGGCCAGAGCGTACCAGTGAGATGCAGCTGCTTTGCCCAGAAGAGGTACATCGGAATGACCGTCACCTGCGGCGGCAGCATCATCATCGAGATGACCGCCATCAGTGCCAGATTACGTCCGCGAAAGCGGAATCGGGCGAGTGCGTAGGCGACCGGAACACTGGAGACGACGGTCAGCACGGTGCCCGCGCCCGCGTAGACCAGGGTGTTGCGCCACCAGGTGAGGAACCCCGGAGTCTCCCATGCCTTGGCGTAGTTGCCCCACTCCCAGTGCTGCGGCCAGAAGTCCGAGGTGAGCGCCTGGCGGTCGGTCATCACCGAGGTCAGGAAGACGAAGACGAACGGCAGCAGGAAGAACAGCGCGGCGACCACGGCCACCGAGTGCACGGCGACCCACTGGAGTGCCGCGCGGCGCCGGGCCGGCCGGGCCGCGGCGCTGCGGGCGCCACCGGGTGCGGCCAGGCTGACGGGCGTGCTGAGGACATCGGTCATGGTGGACGCTCCTAGTCCTCGGTCAGGAACCCGGACCTGCGGCGCAGCAGGAGGGAGGTGAAGGCCATCGAGATGGTGAACAGGATCAGCGCGACCACGCAGGCCGAGCCGGTGTCGAAGCGCTGGAAGCCCAGGTTGTAGACCATCTGCGGCAGGGTCCAGGTCGAGCCGTTCGGGTAGCCCGGCTCGAACTGCTCGCCGGAGCCGCCGATGATGCCGCTGGCGACCTGGCCGGCCACGATCGCCTGGGTGTAGTACTGCATGGTCTGGATCACGCCGGTGACCACCGCGAACATCACGATCGGCGAGATGTTGGGGAAGGTCACGTAGCGGAACCGCTGCCAGGGCCCGGCGCCGTCGAGTTCGGCGGCCTCGTACTGCTCGGTCGGCACATCGAGGAGGGCGGCCATGAAGATCACCATCAGGTCGCCGATGCCCCAGACCGCGAGCATCGTCAGGGCCGGCTTCGACCAGCTCGGGTCGTTGAACCACCCCGGTTGCGGCAGGCCCAGCTTGCCGAGGTAGTGGTCGACCGGGCCGGTGCCGGGGTTGAGCAGGAAGGCGAAGGCGATGGTGGCGGCCACCGGCGGTGCCAGGTAGGGCAGGTAGAACGCGGTGCGGAAGAAGCCCAGCCCACTCTTGATCTTCGTGACGAGGAGTCCGATGCCCAGGCCGAAGACGACCCGCAGCGTCACCATCACCACGACCAGCCAGAGCGTGTTGCGCAACCCCTCCCAGAAGAACGGGTAGTCGCTGAAGACGTAGGTCCAGTTCCGCAGCCCGGTGAAGACCGGGGCCCGGAAGCCGTCGTACTTCATGAAGGAGAAGTAGACGGTGGAGAGCAGCGGGTAGACGAAGAAGACGCCGAAGCCGATCAGCCAGGGGGAGAGGAAGCCCAGCGTGCGGGCCCTCTCCCGGCGGCGCTTGCGACGCAGCGCCGGCGGGACGGGCAGAGCGGTGCTGGTCCTACGGAAGCCGGATGCGAGTGCCATGAGCGTGTGTCACCCGCCGCCGTCACTTGGCCTGGTTCACGGCGGCGTCGATCTCCTTGGCGGTGGCCGCGAGACCGGCCGCCAGATCGGTCTGCTTGCCGCTCTCCACGTCGTAGCCGAGGTTCTGCAGGCTCACCTGGTACGCGCCGCCGTTGATACTGGCGGGCGTGGTGGTGGAGTTGGGGTTGCGGGCGATGTCCAGGAACGTCTTGAAGTTCGGATCGGCGTCCAGCTTGGGCGAGTTGAGCGCGGCGATGGTGCTGGGCACGTTGTGGATGGCGTTGGCGAAGCTGACCACCGCGTCGGTGTCGGTGGTCAGGTACTTCACCAGCTGCCAGGCGGCGGCCTGCTTGGTGCTGCCCTGGGCGATCCCGACGATGGTGCCGGTCTGGTAGCCGCGGCCGTAGCTGGAGGCGAGGGCGTCCGGCACCGGGAAGGGCGCGGTGGCCCAGTCGAGCGAGGCCTTGTCGTCGGCGATCGAGGCGGTCCGCCACTCGCCGTCGATGGCCATCGCCACCTGGCCGGTCTCGAACGGGTTCTTGGCGCTGAACTCGTCCCCGAAGGAGGTGCGGAACTTCTCCAGCTTGTCGAAGCCGCCGAGTTGGCCGATCAGGTTCTTCTGCCAGGTCAGCATGGCCGCCACGGACGGGTCGGTGGCGAGGTTCGACTTGCCGTCCGGGCCGAAGTAACCGGCGCCCCACTGGCTGAGGTAGTGCGAGGGTGCGGACTCGTAGCCGTGGTAGTTCGGCATGAAGCCGAGCTGCTGGTAGCCGTCGCCCTTGGCGATGGTGAGCTTGACGGCGTCGGCGTCGAACTCGCTCAGCGTTTTGGGCGGTGCGCTGATGCCGGCGGCGGCGAACGCCGTCTTGTTGTAGTAGAGCCCGTACGCGTCGCCTTCCAGCGGCAGTGAGCACTGGTCGCCCTGGAACTGGCTGTACTTGAGCATCGGCGCGGGGAAGGTGGCGGCCGGGTCGATGCCGTCCTTCTTCAGGAAGGGCGTGAGGTCGGCCCAGACCTTGGAGTCGCAGAACTTGCCGACGTTGTCGGTGGTGAACGAGGAGACCACGTCCGGCGCGTCGGCTCCGCCGGCCCGCAGCGCCTGCTCGCTCTTGTCGTCCGAGATGTTGGCGACCACCTTGACGTGGATGTTCGGGTGCAGCTTCTCGAAGGACGCGATGTTGGCGTTGATCGCGCCGGTCTCGTTGTCCTGGCTCCAGCCGTGCCAGAAGGTGATGGTGACGTCCTTGCCGTTGGCGGAGTCGTCGCCGCTGCCGGTGGAGTCGGTGCCGGTGCAGGCGCCGGCCAGCAGCGCGACGGTGGCGCTCAGGCTCACGGCGGCGGCCAGTCTGCGGGTGCGTCCGGAGGTGCGGGAGCTGGGCACGGAGGGCCTCCTGGGGGTACACCGGGGCAGGCGTCATCGCCTGCCGGCCCGGGTGTGGAATGGGGGAAGGAGAGGGGTGCGGGAGGGGGTGGGGGTCAGCCGGTGGTGAAGGCCGTCTCCCGGGCGGCGGTGAGGGCGCGCTGCAGGGCGCCGTGCAGGACGGGGGAGCCCGGGACGGTGCTGCTGCGCAGCTGCGGGCGCGGTACGGCCAGCCCCGTCAGCTCCTCCTGGACGAGGTCGCGCAGCCGCTCACCCCCGGCGGTGGGGATGCCGCCGGAGAGGACGACCAGTTCGGGGTCGATCACCGCGACGATCGCGGCCAGCCCGGTGGCCAGCCGGTTGGCCAGCACGGCGAGGAACTCGTCGCCCGCGCCGGGGGTCTCCAGCGCCGCGGCGATCGCGTGCTCGGCCGTGGGGCCGGCCAGCCGGTACTGCTTGGCCAGCGCGACCACCGCGTCGGCACCGGCCAGCTCCTGGAAGCCGCCGGAGTTCTCCCGGCGGACGTTGCGGATCAGCGGGGCGCCTGGCACCGGCATGTAGCCGACCTCGCCGGCGCCGCCGGTGAAGCCCCGGTGCAGCTGACCGGCGATCATGATCGCCGCGCCGATGCCCTCCTCGGCCCAGAGCAGCACGAAGTCCTCGCAGCCGCGGGCGCTGCCCAGCACCCGCTCGGCGACGGCGGCGAGGTTCACGTCGTTCTCGATCGAGACCGGCGCACCCAGTGCGGCCTGGAGCTCGGCCGGCAGCCGGGGGGAGTGCCAGCCGGGCAGGTGGGCGGCGTAGCGGAGTTTGCCGGTGGCCGGGTCGAGTGCGCCGGGGGTGCCGATCACGATCTCGCTCAGGCTGCCGGGGGCCAGCCCGGCCCGGCGGACCGTCTCGGCGAGTCCGTCGGCGAGCCGCTGGACGGTGCCGGCGGCCTGTCGGGGCGGGGTGGGGACCAGGTGCTCGGCGAGGGTGCGGCCGGTGATGTCGGCCACCCCGAAGAGCGTGTGGGTGGGCTTGACGTCCAGTCCGGCCACGAATCCGGCGGCCGGATTGACCTGGTACAGCTGGGCGTTGGGGCCGGGGCCACCGGCCGTGGTGCCGACCGGGACCACCAGGTGGGCCGCCTCCAGCCGGGCCAGCAGCTGGGAGGCGGTGGGCTTGGAGAGCCCGGTCAGGGTGCCGATCCTGGTCCGGGAGAGCGGGCCGTGCTCCAGCAGTAGGTCGAGCGCGGCACGGTCGTTGATCGCCCGGAGTCGGCTCGGGGTGCCGGGGCGCGGTGCGGAGGTGGCGGAGGCGGCGGTGGGGCGGGTGGTGTCGGTCACGTGCTGAATCCTCCTCCGTCGGCCGGGATGGTCGCCACGCAGGTGGGATCTGCGGGGCCGGGTGTCGCGACGAGAATTGTTAGTAAAGTTTCCAATCGCTGAGAGGACGGTAGGGCCAGCCTCCGGAGGGTGTCAATGACCAGTCCGAGACTGGATGCCGATCCGTTACGGCACGCGAAAAGCCCCGCCCCCGGAGGCGACCTCCGGGGGCGGGGCTTCGGTGTGCGGCTGTTACGGCGTCTTGACCGGGTTCGTCGGGTCCTCGCCCGTGTGCTGCACCGGCATCGGTATCGGCCGGGTGGCCAGCGAGCGCGCCGAGGCCGGGTCGGCGAGCGCCGAGGGCGGCAGGGTGTCCAGCACGGCCGGCGGCGCGGCCGCCGGCGTGGGCTCCTCCCGGAGCTTGATCCCCGCCTCGTCGAAGGCCTGCTTGAGGCGCTGGCGCAGGCCGCGGGTGATCAGCGCCGCCTTGCCCGGCATGGTCTTGGCCTCCACCCGCAGGACGACGGTCTCGGCGGCCACCGACTCCACCCCGAGCACCCGCACCGGCTCCCAGAGCAGCTCGTCCCACGGCGGCTCCTTGGCCAGCGCCTCGGTCGTGTCCAGGATCAGGTCCTCCACCCGGTCCAGGTCCTCGCGGTAGCCGACCTGCACGTCCACGGTCGCGGTCGACCAGCCCTGGCTCATGTTGGCGATCCGCTTGACCTCGCCGTTGCGGATGTACCAGATCTCGCCGGTCGCGCCGCGCAGCTTGGTCACCCGCAGCCCGACCTCCAGCACGGTGCCGCTGGCCACGCCGGTGTCGATCTCGTCACCGACGCCGTACTGGTCCTCCATGATCATGAAGACCCCGGAGAGGAAGTCCGTCACCAGGTTGCGCGCGCCGAAGCCGATCGCCACACCCGCGACCCCGGCGCTGGCCAGCAGCGGTGCCAGGTTCACCCCGAGGGCGGCCAGGATCATCAGCGCGGCGGTGCCCATGATGCTGAACGAGGCCACGCTGCGCAGCACCGAGCCGATCGCCGCCGAGCGCTGGTGGCGCCGCTCGGTGTTGACCAGCAGTCCGCCCAGCCGGCTGGTCTCGCCGGCGTCGTGCTCGTGCTCCTTGGTCATCCGCGCGATCAACTGCGCGATGAGCTTGCGCACCACCGCCCGCAGCACCAGGGCCAGGACGAGGATGAAGACGATCCGCACCGCGCCCTCGACCCAGTTCTGCCAGTTGGCGTCCAGCCAGCTGGCCGCCTGCTTGGTGCTGGTGGTGACCTGGTCGGCGCTGGTCGGCAGAGTGAGGCCGCTCGAGCTGTGGCCGTCGGAGGCCAGCGGGAGGAGGGCCGGGAATCCGGTCCGACTCACGGGAGGAACCTTCCTGCAGAGTGCACGTTTCGCCCGAGCCTATCGCCCGTCAGGCAGGCCCCCGGACCGCCCGGTCCTGCGAACAGGTGATCCCGGTGGGCCGCGGGGAGCCGCCCGAGCACCGTTCGAGTGCAGTGCGGGGCGGCCCTGGGCATAGAGCTAGGACAGCCAGCTATGACAGAAGCCACCCCGGTCCGTTATCCGGTAATGGTGGCGCCGTACAAACCCGTAAGGCGACACTGGGGGTGATCGCGCAGCAATGCGCGGTCATCCGCTCGTCCCGGCGCGAGCCACGCGCCGCAGGCGTCCAAGGAGGCATCCGTGCCGCATGTCCTGGTCCTCAACGCGTCCTACGAGCCACTCGGCGTCGTATCGATGCGCCGCGCACTCATCCTCGTCCTCAACCACAAGGCGATCAGCCTGGAGGACTCGGAATTCACTCTGCACAGCGCCACCAGCGCCGTTACGGCGCCGTCAGTCGTCCGTCTGACCCGCTTCGTCCGGGTCCCGTTCTGCGGGCCCGTACCTCTCACCCGCCGCGCACTCTTCGCCCGTGACCACGGGCGCTGCGTCTACTGCGGGGCCGCCGCGACCAGCGTCGACCACGTGATCCCGCGCAGCCGCGGCGGACAGCACCGCTGGGACAACGTGGTGGCGGCCTGCCGCCGCTGCAACCACGTCAAGGCCGACCGCCACCTGACCGAACTGGGCTGGCGGATGAAGCGACCACCGGCCCCGCCCAGCGGGCTGGCCTGGCGCATCATCGGAACCGGGATCAAGGACCCGCGCTGGCGGCCCTACCTGGAGCCCTACGGAGCCACGGACCAGTTCCGCGACTTCGAGCACCACGACCATACCGACCACGGGGGAGCCACCCCGGTCCCGCTGGGCCGGTCCCGTCCCGTCCACCGCGGCGAGCAGCCCGAAACGCTCACCGCCTGACCCCACCAAGGCCTGGCCGTACGGTATGCCTCATGGGCCGGCGGCGCGCTCCCCAGTGAGCACGCCGCCGGCCCGCCGTGTTCCGGCCCGGGCCCTCACACCGGCGTGGCCACCCGCACCGGGCGCCGGACGGCGGCCGGGCGCAGCAGCGGCGCCGTCGTGAGGGCCAGCAGCACCGCGCCCACCGGCATCAGGTCCAGCGAGGCGGCCATCAGTACGGTCGCGGCCAGCGCCGTCAGCGGGCTCCAGAACGGGATCAGGCGGCGCACCGCGAGGATCCCCAGCAGCCCGAGCAGGCCGAGGTAGAAGAAGAGCGGCAGCACCGTGTAGAACGCGGGCAGCACGCCGGGGTGGCTCTGGATCTGCTCGAAGAGCCGGTCCTTGTCGGCCGCGTCGACGGCCCGCAGGCCGACGTAGAGGTCGATCGCGGTCTGCCCCAGCGTCGCGCCGAGGCCGACCAGCGCCGCGCCGAAGGCGATCCGGGCCGCCACCGGGCCGCGCGCGGCGGCCGTCCGGTAGAGGCCGTGGAAGAGCACGCCGAAGAACAGCAGCGAACCCAGCAGCGCGAGGTGCCCGGCGGTCCAGCCGGGGCCCGGGCCGTGGTGCCCGTCGAGGAGTCTTACGACGCCGTACGTGCCGAGCAGCGCGGGCGCGGCGAGGTAGGCGAGCTGGTGCGGGCGGTCGGTGGTGGTGGTGCCGGTCATCGTGGTGGTTCCGATCGAGAGGTCCTGCGGGAGTCTTCCTGGCGACAGGGAAGATCCTGCTCTCGACCGGCCCGCAGCGGATCGCCGTGCACGGTGAACCCACGGCCTCGCCCGTACGGGGGAGCAGCTCCCCCGCACGGGCGATCCCGACCCGAAGAGGTCTCAGCGCTGGGCCGGCTGCGCCCCCGGGGTCGGCTGGGCCGGGGCGGTGGTCGGTCCGGCGCCCGGGGCCGGCTGCCCCGAGGGGGTCGGGACGATCGTCGGCGGGGCCGTCGGCGCCGTCGTACCGGGCGCCGCGGGCACCCCGCTGGGCGTCGTCGTGGGAGCCGGCACGGGCGCGCCGGTGGTCGGCGTCGTCGGGACGGTCGGCGGCGTCGGCACGATGGGCGTGGCGGTCGGACCGGTGACCGCGTACGCCTCGATGCCGGAGAGCGAGTAGCCGTACTTGGTGGCCCGGCTGACACCCTGCATCCGCAGGTAGAGCGTGTTCGGCGCGTCGAAGCGCACCGTCTCGGTGCCACCGTGGCCGGCCACGGTCGCCACCGTCGTCCAGGTCACCCCGTCGGGCGAGGTCTGCAGCTGGTAGGCGGAGGCGTAGGCCGCCTGCCAGTGCAGCACCGCCGAGCCCAGCCGGGTGGGCTGCGCCAGCTTGAGCTGCACCCAGGCGTCGTCCACCGCGGGCGCGGACCACCGGGTGGCGGCGTCGCCGTCGGCGACCGCCGACGCCGGGTACTTCGCGGAGTCGTCGCCCGAGGAGCTCGCGGTCGAGGTGAGCGCGAGGTCCGGCCCGCCGGTCGGGGGCACCACGTGCACCTGGAGGGTCTGCTGGATGGTCACCCCGTTGGTGGTGAAGTCGACCGGCACCTGGTACGTCCCGGACGGCGTCGTCGCGGCCGCCGTGACCTGCACGGTGGTGCCGGCCCGCCCGCCGCGCGGCACGCTCACCGGCGCGCCGGGAGTGCCCGGCGCGGGCGACGGCGTCACGCTCAGCCCCGGCACGCCGGCCGGCAGCTCGGCCCGGACGTCGCCGGTGGCGCCCTCCGGCCGGGTGGCGTCCACCACGGCCTGGGTGCTCGCGGGCGTGGTCGCCCCGGCGGTCACGTCCAGCTCCGGGTCGGCGAGGCTCAGCCGGGCGATCGGCGTGTCGGCGTACCAGGGGACGATCTGGTTGACCACCGGCGCGTCGCCGCCCGGCGCCCAGGTCAGCCGGACGGCGCCGACCGGCTGACCGCCCGTCGGCAGTTCGTTGTAGCCGGGGTTCAGGGTGCCGATCGGGGCCCAGCTGCCGTCCGCCTTGCGGACCTCCACCGTCGCGGTGGCCTTGACCGTGGGGTCGGTCAGCACGGTGATCCGGTCCAGCGGACGGGTGTCGCCGAGGTCGACGGTGAGCGGGGTGTCGGTGGCGGTCGGTGCGGCCGCCGCCCGGTAGGCGGTGTCCGGGTCGCCGTCCAGGACGGCCCCGGCGGAGGAGCCGGGCGCCGCCGCCGGGCCGCCGGAGACGCTGACCAGCGCCGCGCCGGGCGCGCTGACGCTGAAGTCCCGTACGGCGACGGCGGTCTGCTGGGTGGCGGTGGCCCGCAGCCGGATCGCCTTGACCACCACGCCGTCCGGGAGCTTGGCCGCCACGGTCTTCTGGTTGTGCACCTTCAGCAGCTGCTTCCAACTGCCGTCGCCGGTCGAGTACTCCAGCACGCCGTCGTGCAGGTAGTCGTCGGCGGCCGCGGACTGGTCGGTGCCCGGGTCGCCCGGGCCGTCCGTCGAGCCCATCCGCACGGTGACGGTGTCCACCGGACGGCCGTCGCCCAGGCTCACGCCGAAGCTGTCGCCGGGCTGCGGCGGCGCCGCACTCCAGTAGAAGGTGTCCGGCGCGGAGTCGGTCATCAGGGCGGAGCCGTGGTCGTCCGCGCTGCCCATCGTGGTGGTCGGGGAGAGCGAACCGGCGCTCACCCCCGACCAGCTGTCGGAGGCCTGCAGCGTCCGGTCGAGGAACGGGTCGAGCACGCCGGCGCCGACCGTCGCCGCGCCCTGCGCGAGCGTGTCGCGCAGCTGCCGCAGCTTGACCCGGTCCTGCCAGGCGCCGGAGCCGTCGCCGTGGTGCTGGGCGAGCAGCATGTCCACGGCCGCCTGCCCGGCCTGCCCGTAGCTGCTGAGCCGGCTCAGCCAGGGCGCGATCTCCGCGGACAGGCCGCCGCCCTCGGAGTCGGAGCCGTCGGCCAGCGCGCTCTGGGCGCCGGCCATCGTGGTGAAGGCGGCCCGCAGCGGGTCGGCGGCCTGCTGGAGCTTGCCGAGGTCCACCGTGCCGCCGCCGGTGGGCTGCAGCGCGGCCCAGAAGGCCGCGATCAGCGGGGTCAGGTAGCCGGACTCCTTGGCCGCGAGCGGGGAGGAGGAGCTGTTGCCGGCCAGCGCCGTCAGCGCGGCGAGGGCCGGGCCGGTGCCCGCGTCGGCGGTGCTGCCGGGGACGGCGGTGGCGGCCAGCGCGCTCAGCGCGTACTGCCAGGACGCGTCGGGCTGGTAGCCGGTCGGGTTCCAGCCGAAGTCGGCGGCGGTGGAGAGCGCGATCCGGGAGGCGGCGGGCTGCTGCATGCCGGAGGTCAGCAGGGCGGCGGACCGGGTGGCCACCGCGGGGTCGCGCCCGACGTACGGACCGAGGTAGAGCCGGTCGGGCGTGGAGTCGTTGACCGGGTAGTTGTCCATGGTGACCAGCGGGTGGCCGAAGACCGTCGCGGTGTCCGTGGTCTGAGCCGCCGTGATCTTGCCCGGGATCACCCCGGCTCCGGTCCAGGCCACCTGGACGGCGGCCGGCAGCCCGGCGGACAGCGCGGTGCGGTAGATGCTCCGGCCGCTCTGGTAGTACTCGGTGGGGACGATCGAGAGCGGGGCCAGGTCCGGGTGGGCCGCGATCAGCCGGCTCTGCACCTTGGCCGCCAGGTCGGACTGCGCCTTGGCGGAGGCGGCCGCGCCGGTGCCGTACTTGGCGCTGTCGGCCGAGCAGTGCCACTCGTCGAAGCTGACGTCCTGGAACTGCAGCTGGAACGCCTCGAAGCCGAGGTCGCGCATCGCGCTCAGCTTGGCGATCAGCGCGTCGACGTCCTTGGCGGAGCTGTAGCAGAAGGTCTGGTTGGGGGCGACCGCGTAGCCGAGCGTCACGTGGTTGCGCCCGGCCCGGTCGGCCAGCGCGCGCAGCTGGGCCTGCTGGTCGGCCGGGTACGGGTCGCGCCACTGCGCCTGGCGGTACGGGTCGTCGCCGGGGGCGTAGAGGAAGAAGTTCTGCTTGGTCCGGCCCAGGAAGTCGATCTGGTCCAGCCGCTGGGCGGTCGTCCACGGAGTGCCGAAGAACGACTCGGCGACGCCGCGGACCGGCGTCCCGGACGGCCAGTCGCGCAGCACGACGCCGGGGAACCCGAAGGCCGGCGTGGACTGGCCCGCCACCTGCCCCTGGCCCGCCGGGACGGTGGTCAGCAACTGGCGCAGGCTCTGGGCGGCGTGGAAGGTGCCCTCGGCGTCCACCCCGGCGAGTACCAGGGCGCCGTACGTTCCGCCGCCGGTGGCGGGCAGCTGACCGGCCGCCAGCACGTAGCCGCCGGCCGGCAGTCCGGCGGGGGAGGGCGCGCCGAGCGCCTGCAGGGCCTGGTCGGCGCCGTCGGCGGACCCCTCGCCCGGACCGCCGACGTACACCACGAGCGCACCGGCCGCCGGTGCCTGGCTCGGCGTCGCGAAGGCGGTCGCGCCGCCGTCGCCCAGCACCTCGCGGACGGCGTCCAACGCGCCCGGATCGGCCTGCGGGGCGACCACCAGGGACACCGCGGCCGGTACGGTCACCGGCTTGCCGCTCAGGTGCTGCTCCTGCGGGCGCGGGAAGACCTGCGGGTTCGTCAGATTGCCGAGCGGGGTGCGGGCCGGGGCGGTGACCGAGACGGACGGCGGCTGCGACGGCGCGGCGGAGGCCGGAACGGTGGCCAGCAGGCCGCCGATCACGGCGGCGGCGGAGATCGTGGCGGCGATCCGCAGGGAGGCCCGACGGTGCGTCAGGGTGCCGGTTCCGCTGGTGGTCCGCCCGACGAGCGCGCGGACCTCGGGAAGCAGCGGTTCGGTTCCCTTGAGCTCGGCGATCAGCCGGTCGGCGGCACGCGGGGCGACCCGGCGGGCGGTCCGGGCGGTGGCGCGCCGGGTGACCAGGACGGCCGGGTGGTCGAGGACTTCGCGCAGAGCCGGGCTGACTTCGAGCTGCTGTCGCAGCCGCTTTCCGGCGGCTGCGGACACGCGGGTCTGCACAGGGGCCTCCTCGCGGCCGGGGGCAGTCGGCCGAACGGGGTGATCGAAGGGCGTGCGGACCCTGTCCGCGATCTCCGCCGACCGCACCGAGTGCCGCCGCCCCAGCCCACCAGTTGGGCGCGTCAGTGTCAACGCGGTACACCGTTCCGTCCTGTTTGCCCCGGCTTGCCCGGCAGTTCGGTCACCATCCGCTGTCGCGGGGTGCTTCACGGTGGTTCACGAACGGTGCCGGACCGGCGCCGATTCCGGCGCCCGGACCGGTTCCCGGCGTGCCGGTGCGGGTCGCGGCGGGTGCACACGGGTAGGAGTGGAGCTGTCACTTACCGTGCTGCTCCGCCGTGTTGCCCCCGCCGTCGCGGCCCGCCAGGGCCGCCCTCCGCCGTCCCTCCACCGACCCCGCGCAACCTCCCCCCACGTCCGTCCACCCTCACCCGCCCGAGTCGCCGAGCCTGCAGGAGCCCGTGTTGGCCGCATACCTCAACCGTCCCGACGCCGCCACGTCCCCGACCGACGCCTCCGGCGGAGGCGAACCCGGCGCTCCCGCCGAGGCTTTCGGGGCAGCTCCGGTCGGCGCGCCGCCGACCGACGACGCCCCGCCGGCGCCCGCCGCGCTGGCCGCCCTGGCGCACGCCCACGGGGTCGACACCAGCTACGACCCCGGCGCCGGGCCCGTCCCGGTCTCCGCGCACACCCTGGTCGCGGTGCTCGGCGCGCTCGGTGTGGACGCGAGCACCCCGCAGGCCGTCGACCGGGCGCTGGCCGAGCACCGCGCCCGCGCTGCCACCCGGCTGCTGCCGACCTGCCTGGTCGCCCGGGCCGGCCGGCGCACCGCGCTGGACGTGCCGGCCGAGGCCCGGCTGACGATCACGCTGGAGGACGGCACGGACTGGCAGTTGCCGCCCGGCCGTTCGCACTGGCTGCCCGCCGACCTCCCGCTCGGCCGGCACACCCTGCACCTGCGCACGGCCGAGCACGGACGGGACGAGCGCACCGAGTCGGCGCCGCTGATCGTCGCCCCCGAGCGGCTGACCGTCCCGGCCGGCCGCGGCTGGGGCTTCCTGGCCCAGCTCTACTCCGTGCTCTCTGAGCGCTCCTGGGGCATGGGCGACCTCGCCGACCTGGCCGAGCTGGCGCAATGGTCGGCGGGCGCGCTCGGCGCGGGCTTCCTGCAACTCAACCCGCTGCACGCGGCGCTGCCCGGCACCCCCTCCGACCCGTCGCCGTACCGCCCGTCCTCGCGCCGCTTCGCCGACCCGGTGCACCTGCGGATCGAGGCCGTCCCCGAGTACGCCTACGCCGGTGCCGAGGCCCGCGCCCGCCTGGTGGAGCTGGCCCGGCAGGCGGAGCGGCTGCGTCAGGAGGTGCTCCAGCACGACGGTCTGATCGACCGTGACGGCGTCTGGTCCCTCAAGCGCGAGGCGCTGCTGCTCCTGCACGCCGTGCCGCGCGGCCCGGGTCGCGCGCAGGCCTACCGGGCCTTCGTCCGGCGCGAGGGCGACTGGCTGGAGCAGTACGCCACCTGGTGCGCGCTGGCCGAACAGCACGGCGCCGACTGGCACCACTGGCCCAAGGGCCTGCGCCGCCCCGACACCCCGCAGGTCGCCGCCGCGCGCGCCGAGCTGGCGGACGCCGTCGAGTTCCACCGCTGGCTCGCCTGGCAGCTGGACGAGCAGCTCGGCGCCGCCCAGCGGGCCGCCGAAGAGGCCGGCATGGCGGTCGGCCTGATCCACGACCTGGCGGTCGGTGCCCACCCGGACGGCGCCGACGCGTGGGTGCTCCAGGACGTCCTGGCCGCCGGCATCTCGGTCGGCGCCCCGCCCGACGCGTTCAACGCGCACGGCCAGGACTGGGGCCTGCCGCCCTGGCGCCCCGACGCCCTCGCCGCCGCCGGCTACGCGCCGTACGCGGAGCTGCTGCGCTCGGCGGCCCGGCACGCCGGGGCGATCCGGATCGACCACGTGATGGGCCTCTTCCGGCTCTGGTGGGTACCGGCCGGCCGGCCGCCCACCGAGGGCACCTACGTCCGGTACGACGCCGAGGCGATGCTCGGCGTGCTCGCGCTGGAGGCACACCGGGCCGGTACCGCCGTGATCGGCGAGGATCTCGGGACGGTCGAGCCCGGCGTGCGCGAGGAGCTGACGGCACGCGGCATCCTGGGCACCTCGGTGCTCTGGTTCGAACGCGACTGGGCGGGCGACAGCGGTGACAAGGGCAGCCCGCTGCCCCCCGACCGGTGGCGCGCCGCCTGCCTCGCCACCCTCACCACCCACGACCTGCCGAGCACCGCGGCCCGGCTCTCCGGTGAGCACGTGGAGCTGCGCCACCAACTCGGCCTGCTGGCCCGCCCGCTGGCCGACGAGCAGGCCGAGGCCGCCGCCGAACTGGCGGACTGGCGCGTCGAGCTGACCAGGCTCGGTCTGCTGGACCCCGGAGCACAGCTCGACCAGGCCGCCCTCTACCGCTTCCTGCGGGCCACCCCGGCGCAGCTGGTCGGCGTCTGGCTGCCCGACACCGTCGGCGACCCGCGGCCGCAGAACCTCCCGGGCACCTGGGACCAGTACCCCAACTGGCGCCTGCCGGTCGCGGACGCCGCCGGCATCCCGGTCACCCTCGAACAGCTGGCCGCCGCCCCGGGCGCCCAGGCCCTGGCCGCGCTGCTGCCCGTGCGGCAGCCCCCCGCCCCCGGAAGGCCGACCCCGGCGCGCGACCCTCGATAAAGGGCGGCTACCTTAGGAAACGTGGACAAGAGGAACGCTTTGCGCGCTGGTGCGGTCACCGCAGCGGCCACGCTGATGATGCTGATGTCGTCGCCCGCCTTCGCCGAGGCCGGTGAGCTCGCGGACGCCCCCTACAAGGGCCTGACCGTCGCCCAGTCCCTCGGGCTGTACGTCGGTATCCCGCTGCTCGCCTTCGCGGTCATCGCCGGGCTGGCGATGCTGACGTCCAAGCCAACCGTCAAGAAGAAGTAACCGGATCCTCCCGACCCCGTCGCCCGCACCCGGGCGGCGGGGTTCGCCGCGTTGGACCGCCGCGTTGGGCCGCTCAGCCCGAGCCGATCAGGTACCCCGCCGCGTAGGTCACGGCCATCGCCAGGCCGCCCCCGACGACGTTGCGCAGCACCGATGGCCGCACCGGCGCCTCGCCCAGCCGCGCCCCCACCCAGCCCGTCAGGACCAGCGCGCACAGCACGGCGACGACCGTCACCGGCACCCGCACGTGGGTCGGCGGCAGCACGATGGCCAGCAGCGGCAGCAGCGCCCCGACCACGAAGGACGCGAAGCTGGCCCAGGCCGCGTGCCACGGGTTGACGATCTGCTCGGGGTCGATCCCCAGCTCCACCCGGGCGTGCGCGGTGAGCGCGTCCCGCTCCGTCAGCTGCTCGGCCACCTCCCTGGCCAGCTCCGGCGTCAGTCCTCTGGCCTCGAACATCCCCGCCAGCTCGGCGAGTTCCGCGACCGGCTGCTCCGCCAGCTCGCGCCGCTCGGCTTCCAGCGCCGCCTTCTCGGCTTCCCGCTGGGTGCTGACCGACACGTACTCGCCCGACGCCATCGAGAGCGAGCCCGCCAACAGCCCGGCCAGCCCCGAGGCGAGCAGCACCGTCGAGGAGGCGGTCGCGCCCGCGACCCCGACCACCAGCCCGGCCGTCGACACCACCCCGTCGTTGGCCCCGAGCACCCCGGCCCGCAGCCAGTTCAGCCGAACCCCGAGCGCGCCCGAGTCCGCGTCCGCCCCTGCCACCGTCTCGTTGTCCATCCCGCCAGTCTCCCCACACCGGTCCCCGGCGGAACACCCGGCACGCGGCGTGTCCACGCCAGGTCAGTAGGTCGGGAACGCCGCCGTGTCGATCCCGTACGCGCCGAGCCGGACGCTCTCGCCGAAGCGGAACTCGCGGCGGGTGCTGTAGCGCTGGCCTTCGGGGGTGCTGTGCGGGGCGGAGAGCACCAGTCCGGTGCCGGTGCGCGGGTCGATGATCAGGTAGTACGGGATGCCCATGGTGGGGTAGTCGCGCATCTTGCCCTCGTAGTCGTTCTCCGGGTTCGACTTGGAGACGACCTCCACCACGGCCGTGACGTCGCGGGGGTGGACGGCTTCACCCGATTCCAGGGCGGCCTCGGGGAACACCATGACGTCCGGCCGGCGCTTGATCCCCGACGCCGGGTCCTCGACGTCGGCACCGCCGTGGGCGATCAGTCCCAGCGGTGACTGCTCCAGCTGGCGGTCGAGGTGCTTGGCGAGGCGGTAGACGATGAGTTCGTGCAGGTTCGCCGGGCTCATCATCATGATGATCTCGTCCCCGCTGATCTCGGTGGCCCAGACGTCCTCGGGCGCGTGGGCGGCGAGTTCGTCCGCGACCGCCCGCATCCTGGCGTAGTCCATGGGTGCGCTGCCTCCTCCGGGGGATCGGTCCGTCCAGCGTAGTGCGGGGGAGACGGACAGGCCGTCGACACCGCGCGGGCGGTGTCGACGGCCTGTCCGGGGTGCTGTCGCCTCAGCGGGCGGCGGCGGCCCGGTCGGCCGCCTGGGCCTTGAGGGCGCGGTCGATGCCGGCGCGGGCCTCGACGATCATGCGGCGCAGGGCCGGGACCGGCTCGGCGGCCGCGAGCCAGGCGTCGGTCGCGTCCAGGGTGGCCTGCTCGACCTGGTAGGACGGGTACAGGCCGACGATGATCTGCTGCGAGATCTCGTGACTGCGGCTCTCCCAGACCTCCTTCACCGCAGCGAAGTACTTCGCGGTGTAGGGCGCGGTCAGCTCGCGCTGGTCGGCCTGGTTGAAGCCGGAGATGACGGCGTCCAGGATGTAGTTGGTCAGCTCGTCCGACTCCACCGCCGACGCCCAGGCGTCCGCCTTGGCCTCGGCGGTCGGGCGCGCGGCGCGGCAGGCGGCGGCGTGCTCCTGGCCGGCCGCGGTGTTGTCGCGGACCAGCTCGTCGGCGATCTCCCGGTCGCCGGCGCGGCCGGCGGCGACCAGGGTGCCCAGCAGCACCCAGCGCAGCTCGGTGTCGATGGCCAGGCCCTCGATCTCGACCGAGCCGTCCAGCAGCCCGGCGAGCAGGTCGAACTCCCCGTCGCTGCCGGCGGCGCCGGCCAGCGCGCGGGCCCAGGCCAGCTGGTGGTCGCTGCCGGGGGCGGCGGCGCGCAGCTCCTCCTCGGCGGCGGCGGCCCAGCGGGCCCGCCCCTCGGCACGCCAGGACGGGTCGGCGTAGAGGTCGAGGGCCATCTTGACCTGACGGTGCACCGACTGGACCACGCCGATGTCCGACTCGCGGGGCAGCCCGGCCAGGGCCAGCGCCAGGTAGTCGCGGGTGGCCATCTCGCCGTCCCGGGTCATGTCCCAGGCCGCGGCCCAGACCAGGGCGCGCGGCAGCGGGTCGGTGAAGGCGCCGAGGTGGGCGGTGACCACGGCCAGCGAGTCCGCGTCCAGGCGCAGCTTGGCGTACGAGAGGTCGTCGTCGTTGAGCAGCACGACGGAGGGCCGCGGCCGGCCGGTCAGCTGCGGGACGGCGGTGCGCTCGCCCTCCACGTCCAGCTCGATCCGGTCGGTGCGGACCAGCTTGCCGTCCGTCAGGTCGTAGCTGCCGACGGCGATCCGGTGCGGGCGCAGGGCCGCCTCGCCCTTGGCGCCGGCGGGCAGCGCGGGGGCCTCCTGGACGATCGTGAAGGAGCTGACCAGGCCGTCGGCGCCGACCTCGATCTCCGGGCGCAGGATGTTGATGCCGGCCGTCTCCAGCCACGCCTTCGACCAGGACTTGAGGTCGCGGCCGCTGGCGCTCTCCAGCATGCCCAGCAGGTCGGGGAGCGTGGTGTTGCCCCAGGCGTGCTGCTTGAAGTACGCCTGCAGGCCCTTGAAGAAGGCGTCCTGGCCGACGTACGCCACCAGCTGCTTGAGCACCGAGGCGCCCTTGGCGTAGGTGATGCCGTCGAAGTTGACCTGGACGTCGTCGAGGTCGTTGATCTCGGCCATGATCGGGTGGGTGGACGGCAGTTGGTCCTGCCGGTAGGCCCAGGTCTTCATCTGGTTGGCGAAGGTGGTCCAGCCGTTCGGCCACCGGGTGCCCTCGGGCTCGACCAGGGCGACCATCTCGGCGTAGGTGGCGAACGACTCGTTCAGCCAGAGGTCGTTCCACCACTGCATGGTGACCAGGTTGCCGAACCACATGTGGGCCAGCTCGTGCAGGATGGTGCTGGCGCGGGCCTCGTAGGAGGCGTCGGTCACCTTGGAGCGGAAGACGTACTGGTCGCGCAGGGTCACCGCGCCGGCGTTCTCCATCGCGCCCGCGTTGAACTCCGGGACGAACAGCTGGTCGTACTTCTCGAACGGGTAGGCGAAGTCGAACTTCTCCTGGAAGTACGTGAAGCCCTGCTTGGTGACCTCGAAGATCGCCTCGGCGTCCAGGAACTCCTTGAGCGACGGACGGCAGTAGATGCCCAGCGGGACACGCTGGGTGCCGTCGGTGTACTCGTCGAAGACACCCACGTACGGGCCCGCGATCAGCGCGGTGATGTAGGTGGAGATGCGGCCGGTCGGGGCGAAGTTCCAGACCTGCGTGTCGCCGTCGCCGACCGGCTCCGGGGAGGGCGAGTTGGAGACCACGGCCCAGCCGCGCGGCGCGGTCACCGTGAAGGTGAAGGCGGCCTTGAGGTCGGGCTGCTCGAACGAGGCGAAGACCCGACGGGCGTCCGGGACCTCGAACTGTGTGTAGAGGTAGGTCTCGCCGTCCACCGGGTCGACGAAGCGGTGCAGGCCCTCGCCGGTGTTGGTGTACGCGCAGTCGGCGACCACCCGCAGTTCGTTCTCGGCGGCCAGGCCGGTCAGCGCGATCCGGCTGTCGGCGAAGGCGTCGAGGGCCACCGGCGTGCCGTTCAGCACGATCTCGTGGACGGCCGGGGCGACCAGGTCGATGAAGGTGGTGGCGCCGGGCTGACCGGCAGTGAACCGAACCACGGTGGTGGACCGGAACGTGCCGCCGTCACGGGCCGAACTCAGGTCGAGCTCGATGTCGTACGCGTCAACGTGGAGGAGCTGGGCCCGGGTACGGGCCTCCTCACGGGTCAAGTTGGTGCCAGGCACTCGCAGGACTCCTTTGTCAGGCTAAGGGCGACCCCTGTTTCCTGGCATCCTCCCACGCCCCCTGCCGGGCACGACGGGGACGCGGGGTCGGTGTGCGGGCCCGGTGCTCCGCCCGCACACCGACCTGCGGTCAGCCCTTGCCGTAGAGCGTGGCGGTGGCCTCGATCGGCAGCTGGGGGACGGTCAGCACCTGGCTGAGGTCGCTCGACACCAGCACCTGGGCGTCCTGGAACGGCATGAAGCTGTCGTCCTTGACGGTGAAGGAGGAGATGGCGGTCAGCGAGCCGTCGGCCGGGCTCAACGAGACCAGCCGGGAGCCCTTGCCGAAGCCGTCCATCGCGATCGCCAGCGGCTTGCCGTCCTTGCTGCCGTCGACCAGGCGCAGGCCCTGCTCGGCGCCGCCGTCGACGGTCCACAGCGTGGTGCCGGAGATCAGGTCGATGGCGCGGATCGCCGTCTTGTTGCTCTGACTGACCTCCACGTACAGGGTGTTGCCCAGCACGATGTTCTTGCTCAGCGCGGCGGAGGCGGAGCTGAGCTGCAGGCGGTCCTCACCGGCGACCTTCAGCGGGATCTTGGCCATCGTCTTGCCCGACGAGTCGACGCCCACCAGGTAGTCGTTGTCGTAGCCGGAGGAGATCTGCAGCACCAGCGGCTTGGTCGAGACGATGTTCGTCAGCCGGTCGTTGTCGGTGGTCAGCGCGAACGACGAGGTGGTCTGGCCGGTGTCGGCGTTGAGCACCGACAGCTGCTGCTTCGGGTTGGCGTCCGGGCAGAAGTCGCTGACCACGACCACGGATCCGGCGGCATCCGAGCTCTCGTTGCAGTAGTCGCCGCGGTCCTTGTAGTTCCAGGCGTTCTTGCCGTCCGACAGGTTGAAGCCGGCCAGCAGCGCGCCGCTGGCGGCGGCCACCGTGGTGTCCGTGACGGTGATCTGGGTGTCGAAGCTCTTGCTGGGCAGCGAACTGCCCACGTTGAACAGCAGCTTGCCGGCGGTGGCGTCCACCGCGCCGACCGAGGCGCAGTCGTCGTCACCGAGGTTGAGGCTGATCCCGCCGACGTTGTTCTTGTTGGTGGTGACGGACATCGAGCAGAACGCCTTGGTGCCGCTCGGCGGCGTCAGCGTCCAGGCCACCTGGCCGTTGCTCAGGTTGTAGGCCGTCAGCGCGGTGGCGTCGCCGCGCACCAGGAGCTTGTCGGTGGTCCACTCGCCCAGGGTGTGCGAGTCGGAGCCGCTGACGGTCGACTTCGGCACGGTCCAGCTGGCCTTGAGCTTGCCGGCGTCGGTGCCGCCGCCCCCGCCGCCGCCCGTGCTGCCGGCGCTGGTGCCGCCGGCAGTGGTGCTCGTCTTGGGGGTGGAGGAGGAGCTGAAGAGGACGATCAGGGCGATCACGATGCCGATCGCCAGGATGCCGCCGGCGACGCCGCCGAAGACCAGCACCCCGTTGCGCTGCTTGGCCGCCACCGGCGCCGGCATGGCCGGTCCGGGGTAGCCGTAGCCGACCGGCTGGGCGTACTGCGGCGGCACGCCGTAGCCGCCCTGGTCGGGCATCGGGCCGGGGTGGCCGTAGCCGTTCTGCGGCGCGCCGTAGGCGGGCGGCGGGGTGGGCGCGGCCTGCGGGTAGCCGTAGCCGAGGCCGGCCTGCGGGTCGTACGGGCCGATTGGCGCCTGCGGCGTCCCGTACGCGGGCGGTCCGCTCGGGGCGGCCGGGCCGCCGGGGCCCGGGGCCTGGGCCGGGAAGGCGGGGGCGGTCGGCTGGTAGCTGACGTCCGCGGGCGGGCCGCTCGGGGCGGCCGGCGGCTGCGGGGCACCGGGCCGGCGGCCTGGGCGGGGATCGGAGCTCCGTCGAGCTGCGTCATCTGGTCCGCGACCGCCGCCGGGTCGACGCCGGGCCGCTGCCCGGCCGTCACGCCCCGGTGGTCCGGTGCCGCGGAGTCCTGCGGCCCTCCGCCCGGCACGCCACCGGCGCCCGGGTTCGAGTGATCCCCTGACATATGATGCCCCGTCATGTCTGTATGTGTGCCGCCCGGCCGGACCGGTCTGCTGGTGCCCCTGGGGCGGCTGAGATAAGGACATCGTAAGGGTGCTCCATTTGGCGGCCCTGGCAGGTCCCGTTCGGCGTGGCCGGGCCTCGCGTGCGTCCCGTCGCGGGCCGCTGCGGGGCGCCGCCCGGTCCGACGCAGATCGGTGACAGCGGCGCTGAGGCGGCATTGCCGGGCCCGCTCGGCATAGAGTTCACAAGTTGAAGGTGAACACTGGTTGCAACGTCGGCGGCACGCGGCGTGGCAGCCACTCATTCGCGAGCTCCGCCGCAATGGCGCGGCCTGGGGCGGGGACGGTCGGGTCTCCGGGCCCCTGGGAGGGTAAATCATGTCGATGGACACGCCGGGTTCGCAGTCGTCGCTGCACCGCGCCAACCTGGAGCGGGTGCTGCGCGCCGTGCGGATGGCGGGGTCGCTGACGCAGGCGGAGATCGCCCGGGGGACGGGACTGTCAGCGGCGACGGTCTCCAACATCGTCCGGGAGTTGAAGGAGAGCGGCACCGTCGTGGTCGCCGACACCTCCTCGGGCGGGCGCCGGGCGCGCTCGGTCTCGCTCAGCGGGGACGCCGGGATCGTGGTCGGCGTCGACTTCGGCCACTCCCACCTGCGGGTGGCGGTCGGCAACCTGGCGCACCGCGTGCTGGCCGAGGAGAGCGAGCCGATGAACGTGGACGTCTCGGCCGCGCAGGGCTTCGACCGGGCCGAGGCCCTGGTGGAGCGGCTCCTGGAGCAGGCCGGCTTCCGTCCGGACAAGGTGATCGGGGTCGGCCTCGGGGTGCCGGGCCCGATCGACGTGGAGACCGGGGCGCTCGGCTCGACCGCGATCCTGCCCGGCTGGACGGGCATCGCGCCGGGCCGTGAGCTCTCCTCTCGGCTGGGCATGCAGGTCTACGTCGACAACGACGCCAACCTCGGCGCGCTGGGCGAGCTGGTCTGGGGTGCCGGGCGCGGCCTGAGCGACCTCGCGTACATCAAGGTGGCCAGCGGTGTGGGCTCGGGGCTGGTGATCAACGGTCAGATCTACCGGGGCCCGGGTGGCACGGCCGGCGAGATCGGGCACATCACCCTGGACGAGGCCGGGCCGGTCTGCCGCTGCGGCAACCGGGGGTGCCTGGAGACCTTCGTCGGCTCCCGCTACCTGCTCAACCTCTTGAACGCGAGCCACGAACGCGAGCTGACTCTCTCGACGGTCGTCCAGCTGGCCCAGGACGGCGATCTGGGCTGCCGTCGGGTGATCGCGGACGCCGGACGGCAGATCGGCACCGGTGTGGCGATGCTCTGCAACCTGCTCAACCCGCGCCGGGTGATCCTCGGCGGAGACCTCGCCGAGGCCGGTGAACTGGTACTTTCCCCGATCCGGGACTCCGTCGCACGCTATGCGATCCCCTCGGCGGCCCGTCAGCTCTCGATCGTCCCGGGCACCCTGGGCGGCCGCGCGGAGGTGCTGGGAGCCCTCGCTCTGGTGATGAGCGAGATGGGCGAAACGGGTGCAATCGGACATTCCGCACACTCCTCGATCAGCCGCAACTGACCCGCAAACCGTACGAATGGTCTCGGGTTAGCCTTCGGGAAGATAACGAAAAGGTTTGGATCGCTGCACTGCTGGGTTTACTTGTTGACGACAAGGTGGGGTGACGGGTTGACTCCCTTCCACCTTGCCGCGACGTTGCGGCTCCGTCAGGGAGGCACCCCCCACCATGAACGCAATGATGCGTCGCGTCGTCATCGGCACCGCCGCGGTCTCGATGGCCCTCACCATGGCCGCCTGTGGCAAGGCGGGCAGTGACACCAAGGCAAGCAGCGGTGACTCCAAGACCGTTGGCCTGCTCCTGCCGGAGAACTCCTCCTCGGTCCGCTACGAGTCCTTCGACAAGCCGCTGATCACGGCCAAGATCAAGGACCTCTGCGCCGACTGTGACGTCAAGTACAACAACGCCAACGGTGACGCGGCCACCCAGAAGCAGCAGTTCGACACCCTGGTCTCGCAGGGCGTCAAGGTGATCCTGCTGGACGCCGTCAACGCCAAGGGCACCGAGTCCTGGGTCACCGACGCCGCCAAGAAGGGCGTCAAGGTCATCGCGTACGACCGCCTCGCCGCCGGCCCGGTCGCCGCCTACATCTCGTTCGACAACGAGAAGGTCGGCGAGCTGCAGGGCCAGGCGCTGATCACCGCGCTCGGCGCGAACGCCTCCCAGGACAGCATCGTCATGATCAACGGTGACGACGCCGACCCGAACGCCGGTCAGTTCAAGGCCGGTGCGCACAAGGTGCTCGACACCGGCGTGAAGAAGATCGCCTACGAGCAGTCCGGCCAGTGGCAGCCGACCGTGGCCAGCCAGAAGATGGGCGCCGCGATCACCGCGCTCGGCAAGACCGGCTTCCAGGGCGTCTACTCGGCCAACGACGGCATGGCCGCCGCCATCATCACCGCCCTCAAGGCGGCCGGCATCACCAACGTCCCGGTCGGTGGCCAGGACGCCGCCTCGGACGCCATCCAGCGCCTCCTGACGGGCGACCAGGCGTACACCATCTACAAGGCGTACAAGCCGGAGGCCGAGGGTGCGGCCACCATCGCCGTCAACCTGCTGCACAACCTGAGCGTGAGCGGCGTGGCCACCACGATGACCGCCAGCGGCAGCAACAGCATCCCGTCCCTGCTGCTGACCCCGGTCGTGGTGACCAAGGCCAACATCCAGAGCACCGTGATCGCGGACGGCCTCTACAAGGCCAGCGACATCTGCACCGCGCAGTACGCCGACGCCTGCAAGGCCGCCGGCATCCAGTAACGGCCGGGCCGGCCGGACCCCCTGGCGGGGTCCGGCCGGCGTTTGCCGTCCGGCGGACCGGCCCCTCGGCCGCGTGCGCCCCCACTCGTCTTCCGCACTACCTCTTCGCGCCCGGGGCGGCGCGCGGCTGACCCGGTCCGGTGGCAGATCCCCCAGGACCCGGGCACGAAGGAGCCCAGACACCATGGTTCACACAGACGCACCCATCCTGGCGTTGCGCTCGGTCTCCAAGCGGTTCGGTGCCGTTCAGGTGCTCACCGGCGTCGACCTGGAGGTGCGCGCCGGGCAGGTGGTCGCGCTGGTCGGCGACAACGGCGCCGGCAAGTCCACCCTGGTCAAGACGATCGCCGGCGTGCACCCGATCGACGAGGGCACCATCGAGTGGGCCGGCAAGCCGGTCCACCTGACCCGCCCTCAGGACGCGCAGGCGCTCGGCATCGCGACGGTCTACCAGGACCTCGCGCTCTGCGACAACCTCGACGTGGTCGCCAACCTCTTCCTCGGCCGCGAGCTCGTGCGCGGCGGCCGGCTGGACGAGGTGGCCATGGAGAAGCGGGCCAAGGAGCTGCTCGACACGCTCTCCATCCGGATCCCCAGCGTGCGCATCCCGGTCGCGGCACTCTCCGGCGGCCAGCGCCAGGTGGTGGCCATCGCCCGCGCGCTGGTCGGCGACCCGAAGATCGTCATCCTGGACGAGCCGACCGCCGCCCTCGGCGTCGAGCAGACCGCCCAGGTCCTGGACCTGGTCGAGCGGCTGCGCGAGCGCGGTCTCGGCGTGATCCTGATCAGCCACAACATGGCGGACGTGCGCGCGGTCGCGGACGAGGTCGCGGTGCTGCGCCTCGGCCGCAACAACGGCGTCTTCCCGGTCGCGACCACCACCCACGAGACGATCATCTCCGCCATCACCGGCGCCACCGACAACGCGGTGACCCGGCGCCAGGCCCGGGTGGCGGGGGCGAACCAGTGAGCAAGCACTCCAGTACCCAGAACGCCTCCCGGACGAACGGCAGTACAGTGACCGAGACTTCAGCGACGAACGTCCCCGCCGTGGACCCGCGGCTGCTGGTGCGCGAGCGCGGCTTCGCCGGCTACCTGGCCGAGTTCAAGGGCAAGCTGCGCAGCGGCGACCTGGGCTCGGTGCCCGTGGTGCTCGGGCTGATCCTGATCGCCGCCATCTTCCAGGGGCTGACCGGCAACTTCCTCAACGCCGGCAACCTCTCCAACATCGCCCTCTACATCGCGGGCCCCGGCCTGATATCGGTCGGCATCGTCTTCGTGCTGCTGCTCGGCGAGATCGACCTCTCGCTCGGTTCGGTGGCCGGCGTCTCGGCCGCCATCTCCGCCGTCCTCTCCATCCAGCACGGCGTCAACGAGTATCTGGCGATCGTGATCGCCATCGTCGCGGCGCTGGCCATCGGCGCGCTGCACGGCTTCTTCTTCGCGAAGATCGGCGTGCCGGCCTTCGTCGTCACGCTGGCCGGCATGCTGACCTGGAGCGGTCTGCAGGGCTATGTGATGGGCAACACCGGGACGCTGAACAACATCCCGAACGGCGTCATCGCCAACCTGGACAACTACTTCTTCGACTCGGTCGCCGCCGCCTACGGCCTGGCCGCGGTCAGCGTCGCCGGCTACCTGGCCGCCGCGCTGCTGGGCGCCAGGAGCCGCCGCGAGGCCGGGCTGCCGTTCCGCCCGGTCAGCGAGATCGGGCTGCGCGCGGGCCTGCTGGCGGTCCTCGCCTTCGGCGCCGCGTACGTCCTCAACCAGGACCGCGGCCTGCCGCTGGCCCTGGTGGTGTTGCTCGGTGTGGTCATCGTCACCGACTTCGTGCTGCGCCGCACCACCTACGGCCGCAAGGTCTTCGCGGTCGGCGGCGGCGTCGAGGCGGCCCGCCGGGCCGGTATCAACGTGGCCCGGCTGCGGATCTCGGTCTACATGATCTCGGCCGGCCTGGCGTCGGTCGGCGGCCTCTTCATGGCCTCGCAGGCCGGTTTCGCCGACAAGCAGACCGGTAGCGGCTTCGTGCTGATGAACGCCATCGCGGCGGCCGTCATCGGCGGGACCAGCCTCTTCGGCGGCCGGGGCAAGACCTGGTCGGCGCTGCTGGGCGCGCTGGTGATCCAGTCGATCATCACCGGGCTGGACCTGGAGGGCATCAGCCAGTCGATCCAGTACATGATCACCGGCGCGGTGCTGCTCGGTGCCGTGGTGCTCGACTCGGTCTCCCGCCGGACCCAGAAGTCCGCCGGGCGCGGCTGACGGCATCACCGGGCCCGGGACACTCCCCGTACGACGGGGGCGTGTCCCGGGCCCTGCCACGCCCCGGCGCGCGCCCCGCTGGGAGCGCCCTCGCCGCACCCTGTCCGACGGGCGGACATTAGACTCGACCAGCCGGACGGTCCGACGGGGCGCCCGGGACCGGGTGCCCGCACCCGGACACGTACTGACTGAGGAGGAACGGGTGGCCCTGCTGACCCGCATTCGGGGACCGCGCGATCTCGACCGGCTCACCCCGGGACAGCTGGCTGACCTCGCGCAGGAGATCCGGGACTTCCTGATCGAGGAGGTCGCCAAGACCGGCGGGCACCTCGGCCCCAACCTCGGCGTGGTGGAGCTCACCATCGCGATGCACCGGGTCTTCGACTCCCCGCGCGAGCGGATCCTCTTCGACACGGGCCACCAGAGCTACGTCCACAAGCTCCTGACCGGCCGGCAGGACTTCACCCGGTTGAAGATGAAGGGTGGCCTGTCCGGCTACCCGTCCCGGGCCGAGTCCGAGCACGACGTGATCGAGAACTCGCACGCCTCCACGGTGCTCGGCTACGCCGACGGCATCGCCAAGGCCACCCAGCTGCAGGGCATCAAGGACTGCCCGGTGGTCGCGGTGACCGGCGACGGCGCGCTGACCGGCGGGATGGCCTGGGAGGCGCTGAACAACATCGCCGACGGCCGGGACCGTCCGGTGATCATCGTCGTCAACGACAACGAGCGCTCCTACTCGCCGACCATCGGCGGCCTGGCGAACCACCTGACCACGCTGCGCACCACCCAGGGCTACGAGCGCTTCCTGACCTGGGGCAAGGACGCGCTGCAGCGCACTCCGGTGGTCGGCCAGCCGCTGGCCGGGGCGCTGCACGGCGCCAAGAAGGGCCTCAAGGACTTCATCGCCCCGCAGGGCATGTTCGAGGACCTCGGCCTGAAGTACCTCGGCCCGATCGACGGCCACGACATCACCGCCCTGGAGTCCGCGCTGCGCCGCGCCCGCGGCTTCGGCGGCCCGGTCATCGTGCACTGCATCACCGAGAAGGGCCGCGGCTACCAGGCCGCGTTGCAGAACGAGGAGGACCGCTTCCACGCGGTCGGCGTCATCCACCCCGACACCGGCCTGCCGGTGAAGACCTCCGGCAAGGACTGGACGTCGGTCTTCGGCGAGGAGATGGTCGCGCTCGGCGCCGAGCGCAAGGACATCGTGGCGATCACCGCCGCGATGCTGCACCCGGTGGGCCTGGCGCCGTTCGCCAAGGCGTACCCGAAGCGGACCTTCGACGTCGGCATCGCCGAGCAGCACGCGGCCGTCTCGGCGGCGGGCCTGGCGACGGCCGGCCTGCACCCGGTGGTGGCGGTCTACGCGACCTTCCTCAACCGGGCCTTCGACCAGGTCCTGATGGACGTCGCCCTGCACAAGCTCGGCGTCACCTTCGTGCTCGACCGCGCGGGCGTCACCGGCACCGACGGCGCCTCGCACAACGGCATGTGGGACATGTCGATCCTCCAGGTGGTCCCCGGGCTTCGGCTGGCCGCCCCGCGCGACGCCGACCAGCTGCGCACCCAGCTGCGCGAGGCGGTCGAGGTGACCGACGCCCCGACCGTGGTCCGCTACTCCAAGGGCTCGGTCGGCCCGGCGGTCGCCTCGCTCGGCCGGATCGGCGGCATGGACGTGCTGCACGGCTCGGCCCAGCCGGTCGCCGAGGGCGAGCAGCGGGCGGACGTGCTGATCGTCTCGGTCGGCGCGCTGGCCCCGCTCTGCCTGGACCTGGCCGCGCTGCTGGACGCCCAGGGCATCACCGCCACCGTGGTCGACCCGCGCTGGGTCAAGCCGGTGGACGCGGCCCTGCCGGGTCTGGCGGCCGAGCACCGGGTGGTCGTCACGGTCGAGGACAACGGCCGCGCCGGCGGCGTCGGCTCCGCGGTCGCCCAGGCCCTGCGCGACGCCGAGGTGGACGTGCCGCTGCGCGACTTCGGCATCCCGCAGGAGTTCCTGGACCACGCCAAGCGCGAGGAGATCCTCGCGGAGATCGGCCTGACCGCGCCGGACATCGCCCGCAAGGTCACCGAGCTGGTGTCGCGGCTCGACGCCGTCACGGTCCGTGCCTGATCCCTTGCAGCGGACCAGAATTGCATGATTTGCAGCTCATAGTGCAGGGACCGGCGGCACTCCCGCCGGTCCCTGCGGGTAGGTTGTCACTCGTGCCGACCGACTCCACGACCCCCACGCGCCTCGCCGCGCTGTACGCGCTCTACGCGAGGCTGCCCGAAAGAGTTCGGACGGGGTACTGGACCAGAGTCGTCCCGGTGCTGACCGTGCTGGCGGTCGCCACGCACATCCCCTCGTTCCTGCGGCCGGTCTGGAGCCCGGACGAGGGCTACCTCGCCACCCAGGCCCGGATGCTGGCCGACGGCGGGGTCCTCTACGACACCGTGGTCGACCGCAAGCCGCCGCTGCTGCCCTGGCTCTACGAGGCCTGCTTCTCGGTCTTCGGCTCGCTCTCGCTCTGGCCGCTGCGCACCCTGGCCATCGTGGCCCACCTGGCCACCGCCGTCCTGCTGGCCTCGATCGCCCGTGGCCGCTGGGGCAACCGGGCGGGCGCGGCGGCCGGCGGCCTCTATCTGCTGCTCTCCATCGGCCTCTCCCCGGAGGACACCCAGGCGGCGACCTTCGAGGTCTTCATGCTGCCCGCGATGGTGGCCGCCTTCCGCTACGCCGAGCGCCGGCGCTGGCTGGCGGCCGGCATCGCGGTGGCGCTCTGCTCGCTGACCAAGCAGACCGGCGGCGCGGTGCTGCTGCCGGTGCTCTGGATGCTCTTCCAGGACGCCCGGCGGCGCGGGGTGCGCTGGCGGCCCGCGCTGCTCAAGATCGGCTTCGGGTTCGCGGTGCCGATAGCCCTGGTCGCGGCGATCCTGACCAAGCCGAAGGGCTTCCTCTTCTGGGTGGTCACCGGCAGCGGCGACTACGCCTCGCTGGGCGGCGGGGCCTGGTGGCAGATGCTCGGCCGGGCGCTGGGCAACTCGGCGATCCTGGCCGCGGCCGGCCTCGGCTTCCTGCTGCCGCTGGGCCGTCGGCTCTGGCTGCGCTACCGCGCCGGGCGGGACCTGCCGAGCATCGGCACGTCCCGCGGCTCCACCGGCGACCTGTGGATCTGGCTGGTCTCCTCGGTGGTCGCGGTCGCCACCGGCTTCCACTTCTTCGGCCACTACTACCTGCAGCTGATGCCGCCGCTGGTGCTGCTGGGCGTCGGAGCCGTCTCGGTCTCCGCGATCAGCTGGCGGCCGGTGATGGCGTACAGCCTGGTGGCCTCGTTCGCCTTCTGGGTGCTGGCGGTGGCCTGGCCGGGCGAGCAGCTCAACCAGACGACGGCGGTGGCCACCGCGGTGGCCGCGCGCAGCACGCCCAAGGACACCGTTTTGGTCTGGGGCATGCACCCGGAGCTGTACTGGCTCTCCGACCGCAAGCCGGTCACCCGTTACCTGACGGCGGGGTTCCTGACCAACTTCAGCGGTGGCAAGGGCAGCGCGGACGTCGGCGAGCAGTACAGCGTCGCGGACGCCTGGCAGACCTTCGACCAGGAGATCAACGCCAAGGGCCTGCCGGAGATCGTGGTCGACGACTCGGGCAACGCGCCCTACCAGCCCACCCTGGTGCCCACCATCGAGAACCTGCTGGACAGCCACTACGACGTGGTCGGCGCCTTCGGCGACACGATGGTCTACCGGCTCAGGAAGTGAACCGGTAGACCGGGACCGACGTGTGGGCGTCAGGTGTTGCGACGGGCGAGGGTCCGGCGGGTGCCCATGACCATCCCGGCGGCGGTGAAGCCGAGCAGGCAGGTCAGGCCTCCGATGATCAGGTTGTTCCAGATCATGCCCCGCGTCGCGGTGTGCCCTATGGTCACGACCCACGGCGAGATGATCAGGAACACGCCCATGGCCGTCAGCGACCAGGTCAGCCCGAACATCCGGGCCGGAGCGATGGTGAGGCCGAGCCCGAGCGCCGCGATCGCGAGCCCCATGATGAGGTTGACGACGGTCAGCTCGTGGCTGGCCGCGCTGAAGTGCACGACGTAAGGCGAAATGGCCAGGTACAGCCCCGTGAGGAAGACGAGTCCGTCGACTGCCACTCCCTGCGGCCCGTCCATCATGCGTGCGTACCGGTTCCGCATCTCCGAGATGTCCGGGTGGGTGGAGAGGTCACCGGGGTGATGTGAGACGTCGGCCATAACGACTCGCCTCCTTCGGCGTTCAAGTGCGATCTGCTTGGCCTAACGGCAATTATGCGCTTTGTCCTAATTTGCTGTATAGGGCTCAGGGGTGGCAGAAACGCCGAAGGGCAGCCGGAAACGCCGAAGGGCGGCCCGCTCCGGTGGGAGCGGGCCGCCCTTCGGCGTGTGCCGCGACTAGGCCGGGATGCTGGCCAGGCCGGGGGCGAGGAACTTCTTGCCGTTCACCCGCTCCGAAACACCCTCACGGTCCAGGTAGGGAGTGATCCCGCCCAGGTGGAAGGGCCATCCGGCGCCGGTGATCATGCACAGGTCGATGTCCTGCGCCTCGCCGACGACGCCCTCGTCGAGCATCAGTCCGATCTCCTGCGCCACCGCGTCCAGCGAGCGGGTGAGGACCTGCTCCCCGGTCAGCACGGTGTCGCCGAACTGCAGCAGCGCCAGCACCTCGGGGTCCAGCACCTGCTGGCCGTCCACCCAGATGTAGAAGCCGCGCTTGCCGGCCTTGACCACCCGGCCGAGGTTCTCCGAGACCGAGAAGCGGTCCGGGAACGCGCGGTGCAGGGTCTCCGAGACGTGCTGCGCGATGGCCGGGCCGACCAGCTCCAGGAGCACGATCGGGGACATCGGCAGGCCGAGCGGGAGCACGCCCTGCTCGACCGTCTCGATCGGGGTGCCCTCGTCGATGATGGCCTGGATCTCGCCCATGAAGCGGGTCAGGATCCGGTTCACCACGAACGCCGGGGCGTCCTTGACCAGGACGGCGGTCTTCTTGAGCTTCTTCGAGACGCCGAAGGCGGTGGCCAGCGACGCGTCGTCGGTCTGCTCGCCGCGCACGATCTCCAGCAGCGGGAGGATCGCGACCGGGTTGAAGAAGTGGAAGCCGACGACCCGCTCCGGGTGCTCCAGCTTGGAGGCCATCTCGGTGATCGACAGCGAGGAGGTGTTGGTGGCGAGGACGCAGGTCGGCGAGACGACCGCCTCCAGGTCCGCGAAGACCTGCTGCTTGACGCCGAGCTCCTCGAAGACGGCCTCGATGACGAAGTCCGCGTCGGCGAAGCCGGCGGCCTTGTCGAGCGAGCCGCTGACCAGGCCCTTGAGGCGGTTCGCCTTGTCCTGGTTGATCCGGCTCTTGGCCAGCAGCTTGTCGATCTCGGCGTGCACGTAGCCCACGCCCTTGTCGATCCGCTCCTGGTCGATGTCGGTGAGGACCACCGGCACCTCCAGGCGGCGCGCGAAGAGCAGCGCCAGCTGGGAGGCCATCAGGCCGGCGCCGACGACGCCCACCTTGGTGACCGGGCGGGCCAGCGACTTGTCCGGTGCGCCGAAGGGCTTCTTGGCCCGGCGCTGCACCAGGTTGAAGGCGTACAGCCCGGCGCGCAGCTCGCCACCCATGATCAGGTCGGCCAGCGCCACGTCCTCGGCGTCGAACCCCTTCTGCAGGTCGCCGTCCTTGGCCGCGGCCATGATGTCCAGCGCGCGGTAGGCGGCGGGGGCGGCGCCGTGCACCTTGGAGTCGGCGACCGCGCGACCCCAGGCGATGCACTGGTCCCAGTTGTCGCCGCGGTCGATCTCCGGGCGCTCGACCACGGTCTCGCCCTTGAGGACCTTGGCGGCCCACAGGATCGACTGCTCCAGGAAGTCGGCCGGCTCGAAGATCGCGTCCGCGATGCCGAGCTGGAACACCTCCTTGCCCTTGAGCTGCTTGTTCTGGCTCATCGAGTTCTCGATGATGACCTTGACCGCGTTGGCCGGGCCGACCAGGTTCGGCAGGATGGTGCAGCCGCCCCAGCCGGGGACCAGGCCGAGGAAGACCTCGGGCAGCGAGAACGCCGGCACACCCGCGCTGACGGTGCGGTAGGTGCAGTGCAGACCGACCTCGACACCGCCGCCCATGGCAGCGCCGTTGTAGAACGTGAAGGTCGGCACCGGCAGCGCGGCGATCCGCTTGAAGACGTCGTGACCGCCCTTGCCGATGGCCAGCGCGTCGCTGTGCTCCTTGAGCACCTCGACACCCTTGAGGTCGGCGCCGACCGCGAAGATGAACGGCTTGCCGGTGATCGCGACGGCGACCACCTTGCCCTCGGCGGCCTCGGCCTCGACCTGGTCCAGCGCCTCGGACAGCTTGGCCAGCGAACCCGGGCCGAAGGTGGTCGGCTTGGTGTGGTCGAAGCCGTTGTCCAGCGTGATCAGCGCCAGCTTGCCGGCCTGCAGCGGCAGGTCCAGGTGGCGCACGTGGGCGGTGGTGACGACCTCGCCGGGGAACAGCTCGGCGGCCCGCTTGAGAAGCTCAGTGGTGCTCATCTTCACTTACCACCCTCGAAGTGCGGGTTCTCCCAGATAACGGTCCCGCCCATGCCCATGCCGATGCACATGGTGGTCAGGCCGTACCGGATGTCCGGGCGCTGCTCGAAGCGGCGGGCCAGCTGGTTCATCAGGCGCACGCCGGTGGAGGCCAGCGGGTGGCCGTAGGCGATCGCGCCGCCGTACGGGTTGACGCGCTCGTCGTCGTCCGCGATGCCGTAGTGGTCCAGGAGCGAGAGAACCTGGACGGCGAAGGCCTCGTTGATCTCGAAGGCCTGGATGTCGTCGATCGTCAGACCGGCCTTCTCCAGCGCCTTCTCGGTCGCCGGCACCGGGCCGATGCCCATGACCTCGGGCTCGACGCCCGCGTAGGCGAAGGAGACCATGCGCATCTTGATGGGCAGGCCGAGCTCCAGGGCGACGTCCTCGGCCGCGAGCAGCGACGCGGTGGCGCCGTCGTTCAGGCCGGCCGCGTTGCCCGCGGTGATGTTGCCGTGCACGCGGAACGGTGTCTTGAGACCCGCCAGGCTCTCCATCGTGGTGCCCGGGCGCATCGGCTCGTCGGTGGTGGCCAGGCCCCAGCCGGTCTCGCCGACGTCGGGGTTGGTGTTCCGGACCGAGATCGGCACCAGGTCGGGCTGGATGTCGCCGTTGGCGTACGCCTTGGCGGCCTTCTCCTGCGAGCGCACCGCGTAGGCGTCGCAACGCTCCTTGGTGATGTGCGGGAGCCGGTCGTGCAGGTTCTCCGCGGTCATGCCCATGAACAGCGCCGACTCTTCGACGATCTTCTCGGACATGAAGCGCGGGTTCGGGTCGACGCCCTCACCCATCGGGTGGCGGCCCATGTGCTCGACGCCACCGGCGACGACGATGTCGTACGCGCCGAAGGCGATACCACCGGCGGTGGCGGTGACCGCGGTCATCGCGCCCGCGCACATGCGGTCGATCGCGTAGCCGGGCACCGACTTCGGCAGGCCGGCCAGCAGGCCGACGGTACGGCCGATGGTCAGGCCCTGGTCGCCGATCTGCGTGGTGGCGGCGATGGCCACCTCGTCGATGCGCTCGACGGGCAGGTTCGGGTTGCGGCGCACGAGTTCCCGGACGCACTTGACGACGAGGTCGTCTGCGCGGGTCTCGTGGTAGATGCCCTTCGGGCCGGCCTTGCCGAACGGGGTGCGGACGCCATCGACGAAGACGACGTCCCTCGCGGTACGAGGCACGGGGGCTCTCCTCCCAGGGACCAACAGAACAGGTGGCAGGCCGCCACCGGAACCCCGTCGCAAGGACGGCCGAGCAGCACTGCTTCACCGCCATGCTACTGGTCGGTAACCAACTTGCCCAGGGCCGGGGTCCTCACGGCCTTGTGTCCCGCGACACGTCCCCGGGCAGGCCGTGCGACCCGCCCGGGGAACGCCGCTGACTACTCGCTCGGCGGGGCCGCCGCGGCGGTCTCGAAGGCCGTGGCCAGCACGGGGGCGACCAGCTCGACCTGCCAGCGGCGCGCACCGAGGGTGCGCAGCGCCCCGGCGATGGTGGCGGCGGTGGCCTGCGCCGGCGGCTCCCAGGAGACCCGGCGCACCAGCTCCGGCGTGATCAGGTTCTCGGCCGGCAGGTGGTGCTGCTCGGCCAGTTCGGTCACCGCGGCGCGGGCCGCGGAGAGCCGGGCGGCGGCCACCGGGTCCTTCTCGGCCCAGGCGCGCGGCGGCGGCGGGCCCTCGTGCGGCGCGGTGGCGGGCGGCAGCTGTGCCTCGGGGATCGCCCGGGCGCGCTCCAGCGCGGCCATCCACTGCTCCAACTGGCGGCGGTGGACCCGCGGGCCGAAGCCCTGCACGGCCTGCAGGGCCGGCACGTTCAGCGGCATCGCGAGGGCCGCGCTGACGATCGCGGCGTCCGAGAGAACTCGGCCCGGCGAGACGTCCCGCTCCTGGGCGATCTTGTCGCGGGCCTGCCAGAGCTCGCGGACCGCCGCCAGCTGGCGGCGCCGGCGCACCTTGTGCAGTCCGGAGGTGCGTCGCCAGGGGTCGACCCTGGGGGTCGCCCGCGGCGCGGCCGCGATCGCGGCGAACTCCTCGAGTGCCCAGCCGAGCTTGCCCTGGCCGTCCAGCTCCTGTTCGAGTGCGTCCCGCAGCTCGACCAGCACCTCGACGTCCAGAGCGGCGTAGCGCAGCCAGGGCTCGGGCAGCGGGCGGGTGGACCAGTCCACCGCCGAGTGCTCCTTGGCCAGCGTGTAGCCGAGCACGCTCTCGGTCATCGGGCCCAGGCCCACGCGGGGGAATCCGGCGATCCGTCCGGCGAGTTCGGTGTCGAAGAGCTGACGCGGCCTCATCCCGACCTCGGCCAGGCAGGGCAGGTCCTGGGTGGCGGCGTGCACCACCCATTCGGCGTCGGCCAGCGCCTCGCCGAGCGCGCTGAGGTCGGTACAGGCCGCCGGGTCGATCAGCGCGGTGCCGGCACCGGCTCGGCGGAGCTGGATGAGGTAGGCGCGCTGGCCGTAGCGGTAGCCGGAGGCCCGCTCGGCGTCGACGGCCACTGGTCCGGTGCCTGCCGCGAAGGCCGCGACGACGGCGGCCAGCGCCGTTTCGTCCGCGACGACGGGAGGGAGGCCGTCCCGGGGTTCGAGGAGCGGGACCGGCTGTGTCTCTACGGCGATGGCATCGATGGCTTCGGTCACTCACCAAGGGTACGACGACCCTCGTGGGCGGGAGCCTGATCGTCAGTCGTCGACCTGCCGGAATGCCAACGGCGGTCCGGAGGAAACGTTCCTCCGGACCGCCGCGCGGCCGCTCAGTGGATGATGCCGGTCCGCAGGGCGACGGCGACCATGCCGGCCCGGTCGCCGGTGCCCAGCTTGCGGGCGATCCGGGCCAGGTGGCTCTTGACGGTCAGGGCGGAGAGCCCCATCGCCACGCCGATCGCCTTGTTCGACTGGCCCTCCGCCACCAGCCGAAGGACCTCGACCTCGCGGCCGGACAGCTCGCGGTAGGTGGTCGGCTGCGTGCCGGGGGCGCCGGGCGCCCCGGGGGCGCCGCTGTGGCCGGGCGTGCCGGGCATCCCCGGACGGCGCATCCGGCCGGCCAGCCCGCCCGCGCCGATCGGCAGGCCCGGGCGGCCGGGCATCGCGACGTTGGTGCGGGTGCCGGTCACCACGTAGCCCTTGACGCCGCCGGCCAGCGCACTGCGCACCGCGCCGATGTCGTCGGCGGCCGAGAGGGCCAGTCCGTTGGGCCAGCCCGCCGCCCGGGTCTCGGCCAGGATGGTGAGGCCGGAGCCGTCCGGGAGGTGGACGTCGGCCACGCAGATGTCGCGTGGCGTGCTGACCCGAGGCCGCGCCTCGGCGATCGAGGACACCTCGATGACGTCGCGTACGCCGAGCGCCCACAGGTGCCGCGTGACGGTGTTGCGGACCCGGGGGTCAGCGATCACCACCATCGCGGTGGGCTTCGTCGGGCGGTAGGCAACCACGTTCGCGGGGTGGTCGAGAAGGACCGACACCAGGCCTCCTGTGGGGAGTGGCGGACGGAACCCCGAGGGGGAAGGAATCGGAGTGTTCCGCATATGGAAAGGGTCACAGACTGCTTCGGCATCATCCGCGCCCGGCTTTAGCGAAAGATCACTATCTAGTGAGTCACAATACGGACAAATCGAGCAGGCGACTGATGCGACATGCCTGTGACTCGCGCAGAAGTCGGTCGCGAAAAGTCATAAACGGTCATGCCGGGGCGTCGAGTTGACGCATGGTGATGCCCCGCGTGCGTGCGGTGGCAGGGCCGGACCGCGTCGGCGGGGTGCGAGGGGGCGTCAGCCTTCAGTGTGAGCGCGGCCGACGGCGGGCGGGCATCGGGACCACTCCGCCGAGTGACGGCGCGTCAGGGAGCGACAGGGGCGCGGGCATGGACGGCGGGAGCCCGCCGCAGATGCAGAGCAGGTCCGCCCAGGCGGCCAGGTGCCGCTCGAAACGGCCGTCCGAGGGCGTCCAGGAGGCGCGGACCTCGATCTCGGTGGAGGAGGCCCGGTCGGCCAGTCCGCCGAAGTACTGCGAGGAGCTGCGCGACACGGTGCCGCTCGGCTCGCCCGCGATCGCGCCGTGGGTCTGCAACGAGTCGGTCAGCCAGGCCCAGCCGACCTCGGAGAGCATCGGGTCGTCCGCGATCTCGTGCTCCAGCTCGGCGCGGGTCATCGTGACGATCCGGAACTCGCCGTTCCAGGCCTCCTGCCCGGCCGGGTCGTACAGCAGCACGAGCCGGCCGTCGGCCACCTCCTCGCCGTCCACCTCGACCGTGGCGGTCACCGCCCAGCTGTACGGCGCCAGCCGCCGCGGTGCGGGGGTAGGGGAGAGCTGTACCTCGGGGCGCAACCGGGTCCCCGCAAGCGCCTCTACCGCGCTGCGGAACTCGATCGGCGCCGACTCCTTGCTCGTCCCGCCACTCTGTGCGGGGTTCCCGCCGACCGCTGCCATGACCTGAAGACTAGGCGGCGGGCGGCCGCTATGCGCGGAACTGCCGCCCGCGTCGCGCTGTGTCTTGGGCACTCTCCCCGGTGGCCCGGTGTCACTGTCCCGTTCTGTGCCGTTACGCCCGGCCCGTCCGGCCCGGCCGGCCTTGGAGGAACCGACGAGCGGCCCCGGCGGGTCGGGTAGGAGTTGCGTGGGAGGATGGCCGGGTGAGTGAGACAACCGCAGCCCAGACCGGTCAGCAGGCTCCCGCGCGCCGCGGCGCCGCGTACGACTCCGCCTTCCTGCGCGCCTGCCGGCGCGAACCGGTGCCGCACACGCCCGTGTGGTTCATGCGTCAGGCGGGCCGCTCGCTGCCCGAATACCTGAAGATCCGCGAGGGCATCCCGATGCTCGAGTCGTGCATGCGGCCCGAGCTGGTCAAGGAGATCACCCTGCAGCCGGTGCGCCGGCACAAGGTGGACGCCGCGATCTTCTTCAGCGACATCGTGGTGCCGCTGAAGGCCGTCGGCATCGACGTCGACATCAAGCCGGGCATCGGCCCGGTGATCGCCGACCCGATCCGCACCCGCGCCGACCTCCAGCGGCTGCGCCCGCTGGAGCCCGACGACGTCTCGTACGTCACCGAGGCCGTCGGCCTGCTGGTGGACGAGCTCGGCAGCACTCCGCTGATCGGCTTCGCCGGCGCGCCCTACACGCTGGCCAGCTACCTGGTCGAGGGCGGTCCGTCCAAGAACCACGAGCGCACCAAGGCCATGATGTACGGCGAGCCCGAGCTCTGGGCCGAGCTGGTCGACCGGCTCGCGGTGATCACCGCCGGGTTCCTCAAGGTGCAGATCGAGGCCGGCGTCTCGGCCGTCCAGCTCTTCGACTCCTGGGTCGGCTCGCTGGCGCCCGACGACTACCGCCGCTCGGTGATGCCCGCCAGCACGAAGGTCTTCGACGCGGTCGCCTCCTACGGCGTGCCGCGGATCCACTTCGGTGTCGGCACCGGCGAGTTGCTGGGCCTGATGGGCCAGGCCGGCGCCGACGTGGTCGGCGTCGACTGGCGGGTGCCGCTGCACGAGGCCGCCCGCCGGGTCGGCCCGGGCAAGGCGCTGCAGGGCAACCTGGACCCCGCGGTGCTCTTCGCGCCGACCTCGGTGATCGAGACCAAGGCCCGCGAGGTGCTGCACTCCGCCTGCGCGATCGGCGAGAGCGGCCACATCTTCAACCTCGGCCACGGCGTGCTGCCCAGCATGGACCCGGACGCCCTGAGCCGGCTGGTCGCCTTCGTCCACGAGACCAGCCAGCGCTGATAATTCGATCGCCGTCCCCCGAGCGCCTGTCGATACTCGGGGGATGAGTCGTTTCTCGGATTTCGACACCCGCGGCTACCGGACGGTCGACGTCCGCACGGGCTACGGCGCCTGGGCCGCCGGCTACGAGGACACCGTGCCGGACGTGATGGACCTCGCGCTGCTGGACGAACTCGCCGTCCCCGACTGGCCGTCGGTGCGCCGGGCGGCCGACCTGGGGTGCGGCACCGGGCGCACCGGGGTGTGGCTGCGGGGCGTCGGCGTCGAGGCGGCCGACGGGGTGGACCTGACGCCGCAGATGCTCGCGCGGGCTCGGGCGAAGGGCGTCCACGACCGGCTGGTGGAGGCGGACGTCGCCGCCACCGGGCTGCCGGGCGGCGCTTACGGGCTGGTGATCTGCTCGCTGATCGACGAGCACCTGGCCGACCTGCGGCCGCTCTACCGGGAGGCCGCGCGGCTGGCGGAGCCCGGGGCGCTGTTCGTCCTGGTGGTCTTCCACCCGCACTTCATCATGATGAGCGGGATGCCCACGCACTTCACCGCCGCCGACGGGGAGCCGGTCGCCATCACCACGCACGTGCACCAGCTGAGCGACCACGTGGCGGCCGGGCTCGGCGCCGGGTGGCAGCTCGCGGAGCTGCGCGAGGGCCTTGTGGACGACCGCTGGGTCGCGGTGAAGCCCAAGTGGGAGCGCTACCGCGGGCACCCGGTGTCGGCGGCGCTGGTCTGGCGCAAGGGCGTCGACGCCTCCTGAGGTCCGCCGGGCCGGGGTGTTCTGCGAGACTGCGAACCATGTCAGAACCACTACCGCAGGTCGTCGTGATCGGCGGCGGCATCGCCGGCCTGGCCGCTGCCGCCCTCCTCAGCGGGGCGGCCGGCGGGCCGCCGCGCGCCGCCGTGACGCTGCTGGAGGCGGGGGACCGCTTCGGCGGCAAGCTGCTGGTCGGCGAGGTCGGCGGGGTCCAGGTGGACCTCGGCGCCGAGGCGATGCTGGCGCGCCGGCCCGAGGCCGTCGAGCTCGCGCGGGAGGTCGGCCTGGCCGACTTCCTGGAGCCGCCGACCACCGCCAAGGCCGCCGTCTGGAGTCGCGACGCCCTCCGTCCGCTGCCCGCAGGACAGTTGATGGGTGTCCCCGGCGACCTGGAAGCACTCGCCGCCTCCGGGGTGATCTCGGCCGAGGGGCTGCGCCGGGCCGCCCGCGAGGAGAGCGTCGAGGTCGGCGAGGACATCGCGATCGGCCGCTACATCGAGGCCCGGCTCGGCCGCGAGGTGCTCGACCGGCTGGTCGAGCCGTTGCTCGGCGGCGTCTACGCCGGGCACGCGGACGAGATCTCGCTGCGCGCCGCCGTCCCGCAGTTGCTGCCGATCGCGCAGGGCGGCGGCTCGCTGGTCGCCGGGGTGCACGAGCTGGTCTCCCGGGGGACCACGAGCGGGAGCGCGGGCGCCATGCCCGCGCCGGTCTTCCAGGGCCTGCGCGGGGGCGTGGGGACCCTGCCGCCCGCGCTCGTGGCCGCCTGCCGAAGCGCCGGGGCGCAGCTGCACACGCGCGCCCCCGTCCACCGGCTGCACCGCACCCCCGAGGGCTGGCAGGTCGGCACCGGGGACCGGACGATCAGCGCCGACGCGGTGCTGCTGGCCGTCCCCGCCCCGGTCGCGGCCCGGCTGCTCGGCGACGCCGCGCCCGGCGCCGCCGCCGAACTGGCCGCCGTCGAGTACGCGAGCATGGCTCTGGTCACGCTGGCCTTCCGCCGCGCCGACCTGGCCGAGCCGCCGAGCGGCAGCGGCTTCCTGGTTCCGCCGGTGGACGGCCGGGCGGTCAAGGCCGCCACCTTCTCCTCCAACAAGTGGGGCTGGCTGGCGCGTTCCGCGCCCGACAGCTTCGTGCTGCGCACCTCGCTCGGCCGGCACCGCGAGGAGCAGGCCCTCCAGCTGCCGGACGAGGAGCTGGTCGCCCGCTCGCTGGCCGACCTGCGCGCGGCCGTCGGCCTGACGGCGGTGCCGTACGACACCGCCGTCACCCGCTGGAACGGCGGACTGCCGCAGTACCCGGTGGGCCACCCGGCCCGGGTGGCCAGGATCCGGGCGCAGGCCGCCCGGGTCGGCGGCCTGGCCCTGGCCGGCGCCGCCTACGACGGTGTGGGCATCCCGGCCTGCATCGCGAGCGCCCGCCGCGCGGTCAACGAGTTGTTGACCCCGCCGGTCGGCGCGGCCCGCGCGGAAGGGACAATGTCGGCATGACCGATTCCGCTGAGCAGGCGACGAAGAAGAAGGCGCGGGACCTCAACGAGGTCATCCGCTACACCATGTGGTCGGTGTTCAAGCTCAAGGACGCGCTGCCCGAGGACCGCAGCGGCCTGGCCGCCGAGGTCGACGAGCTGTTCGAGCAGCTGGCCGCCAAGGACGTCACGGTGCGCGGCACCTACGACGTCTCCGGGCTGCGGGCCGACGCCGACCTCCTGATCTGGTGGCACGCCGAGAACTCCGACGACCTGCAGGAGGCGTACAACCGCTTCCGCCGCACGGGCCTGGGTCGCCGGCTGGAGCCGGTCTGGTCGAACATGGCACTGCACCGCCCGGCCGAGTTCAACAAGTCGCACATCCCGGCCTTCCTGGCCGACGAGACCCCGCGCGACTACGTCTGCGTGTACCCGTTCGTGCGCAGCTACGAGTGGTACCTGCTGGAGGACGCCGAGCGTCGCCGGCTGCTCTCCGAGCACGGCCAGCTGGCCCGCGGCTACCCCGACGTCCGCGCCAACACCGTCGCCTCGTTCGCGCTGGGCGACTACGAGTGGCTGCTGGCCTTCGAGGCGAACGACCTCTACCGGATCGTCGACCTGATGCGCGACCTGCGTGCCTCCGAGACCCGGCTGCACGTCCGCGAGGAGGTGCCGTTCTTCACCGGGCGCCGCAAGCCGGTCGCGGAGCTGCTGAACGGCCTGGTCTGACCCGCCCCGCCCCGGCCGCTGCGGTGCGCGTTCGTCAGCGCCGCAGCGGCCGCAGCGCGGCCCGCAGCCGGGCGTCCGGGACGGCGGCCGGGCCGCCGATCGCCACGGCGGTGAGCAGTCGCTTCTCGTCCTGGGCCTGCTCGCCGGGGCCGTCGACGCGGCGCGGCAGCCGGATCGCCTCCAGCACCTCCTGCCCTGCCGGGGCTGCCCACCGGGTGTAGGGCTGCACGTCCACCCGGGCCATCAGCAGGGTTCCGGTGGTGAGCACCAGCGGCAGCGAGAACCAGGCCAGCGCGGCGGCGGTGGTGCCGCGCCCGCCGGGTGCCGTCAGCGACATCGCCGCGGCCATCAGTACCACCGCGAGCAGCAGCGCCTGCCGGACCTGCCGCAGCGCCCGCACGACGCTCTCGCGGATCGCCGCCGGGGTGGCCAGTCCGGCCAGCGCCAGTCGGTTGCCGATCTCCAGTACGGTGCGGTGCCGGGCCAGGTCCTGTCGCAGCTGCGAGGTGAGGCACTGCCCGTCCGGCCCGATCTCACTGATCAGCGCGCGCTCCAGGCGGCTGCGGCCCTGCGGGTCCACCACGGTCGTCCAGCCGGTGTGCGCCAGGTGCAGCCGGCCGCGTCCGCTCATCAGCACCAGCGCCAGGTCCACCACCCGCTCCGGGCCACCGGCCAGGTAGGCGGTCTCGTACAGCCCTATGCCGACCGCTTCGGCGGGTTCCTCGTCCTCGGGGCCGGTGAGCGCGTCCGCCGCCGCGGCGGTGCGGATCAGGCGCAGACAGGAGACCACGGCGACGACGCAGGCCGGGACGAGAAAGACGAGCCACATGGGCTTGTTCTAAACCGCCCGGCTCCGCACGTCGCGCAAACCGGTGCCGCGATACCGAATCGTGACCGCAGTGCGGCCCGTCCGGGTCCGTCTCACGAGAACAGCACCTCGCGGTCCTCGCCGAGGTGGCTGCGCAGGACGGCCAGCGCGCGCATGCTCTGGGTCTTCACGATGGACGTGCTGACGCCGAGGATCTCGGCGGTGACCTCCACGCTGTGGTCCTCCCAGTGGCGCAGCAGCAGGATCGCCCGGTCCCGGCGCGGGAGCTGGGCGAGGGCGTCCAGCAGGGTGAGCCGCACGGCGGTGGCGTCCGGGGTGTCCGGCTGTTCGGGGAGCTTGTCGGTGGCCACCTCGCCGCTGCTGCGCAGCCGCCGGTGGTCGAGCAGGCTGTTCAGCAGCACCTTGCGGGCGTACAGGAACGGGTCGGTGTCCCGCCGGGTTATCCGGGGCCACGCGACGTACATCTTGGTGAGGGTGGTCTGCGTGAGGTCCTGGGCCAGATGCCAGTCCCGGCACATCAGGTAGGCGATCTGCCGCAGACGGGTCGCACCGCCTTCGGCGAAGGCGGTGAACTCTGCTTCTTTGCGCACCGGTGGATGCCCTTCTGGCTGTGTCGCGGGGAGTGCGGACGGGCGTCGCGGCCCCGGCGGTGCGGGGCCGCGACGGTTGGACGGATCAGCCGAAGGTCGGCAGGGACGGGTACTGGGCGGCCGCGGCCGCGCCCTCGGAGGGCGTCATCGAGTCGTTGATCAGCGGGTTGGTCGCCAGCGCGACGGCCTGGGCGTCGGTGAGGACGACCGTGCCGGGGGCGTTGGACTTGCCGTCGAACGCGAGGCAGCTGCTCGACAGCACCTGGACGGCGGTGCCGTCCGGGCGGCGGACCGACACGCTGGTGTGCTCGATGCAGTTGTCCGCCAGGTGGTCGACCATCACCTTCTGGCCTGCCGCGTCGGTGGAGCAGTCGGACTTCGGGCAGAACATGGGCTGGTCGGGCTTGCCGGTGAAGACCCGGACCATTCCGGTGCCCGCCGGGGTGGTCACCTCGATCTGGACCGAGGTGGTGGGGTTCTTGCCCTTGGAGTCGGGCTCCTGGGTGTTGGCGGCCAGGTGGCTGGTCGCGCCGGGCGGCAGCAGCGGCAGCACGGCGGCAAGCAGCGCGGCACCGGAGATCGGCACCTGCGCTTCGGCCGGCTTCGCCCCGGCGTTCGGCGCGGCGTTCGGCGTGGCCGACGACGACGGGAGCGGAGCGGCCGCAGCGCTCACCGGGACGGTCGAGCCGCCGGCGGTGCTCAGCGGGCCGCCGAGCAGGACGGCGACACCCGCCATCGCCACGGCCGAGCCGACCACGGCGCTGACCGCGCGCAGCCGCCGGGTGCGGCGGCCGCGGCTGGCAGCCGCACCGACGATGTCGCCCAGCGGGGGCGGCGCGAGTGCGGACAGCTCGTCACTCAGGTCTGAGCGGAAATCCTTCATCTCTGACTGGATCCTCTGTGTGTTGTGTCGCACGCCGGCCATGCGGACCCGCTCGGACGCGGCTCTGTCCCCCTAGACGGGTCGGCCCCCGCATTCGGTAGCACGGCCGGCGAGATATTTTTCGTCCGGCACAGCACGACGCCCCCCGGTCGCCGCAGCGGCGGCCGGGGGGCGTCGTCGTGCTGTGCCGGCTACTCCGCCGGCTTCAGCGTCAGCGAGATGCTGTTGATGCAGTACCGCTGGTCGGTCGGGTTGGCGTACCCCTCGCCCTCGAAGACGTGCCCGAGGTGTCCGCCGCAGGTGGCGCAGCGGACCTCGACCCGGCGCATGCCGAGCGTGGTGTCCTCGATGTACTCGACCCGGTCCTCGGCCAGCGGCGCGTAGTAGGACGGCCAGCCGCAGTGGCTGTCGAACTTGGTCTCCGAGCTGAACAGCTCGCTGCCGCAGGCCCGGCAGCTGTAGACGCCGACCGTCTTGGTGTCGGTGTACTCGCCGACGAACGGCGCCTCGGTGCCGGCCTGCCGGAGCACCTTGTACTCCTGCGGGCTCAGCTGGGCACGCCACTCGGCGTCGGTCTTCTCGATCTCGTAGCTCACTGCGGGCTCCCAGGCTGTCGAAACGTCAGGCCTGCACTGCAACGCTCGACAGGTGCTTCAAGATTTCCTCGCCCAGGGTGGTGACGTCTCCGGCACCCATGGTCAGCACCAGGTCGCCCGGCCGGGCCAGGGCGGCCAGCCGCGCGGGGGCCGCCGCGAAGTCGTGCTCGGCGGCCGTCTCGGCCCCGGCCCGCTGCGCCGCCTCGACGATGAGCGCGCTGGTCACGCCGGGGATCGGGTCCTCGCGGGCCGGGTAGATGTCGAGCACCACGGAGGCGTCGGCGAGCGTCAGCGCCTGGCCCATCTCCTCGGAGAGCTGCTGGGTGCGGCTGAACAGGTGCGGCTGGAAGACCACCAGCACCCGGCTGCTCCCGGCGGCCTCGCGGATCGCCTCCAGGTCGGCGGTCATCTCGGTCGGGTGGTGCGCGTAGGAGTCGATCACCTGTACGCCGGCCGCCTCGCCCTTGAGCTGGAGCCGGCGCCGCACGCCGGTGTAGCTGCCCAGCGCCTGCGCCAGCTGCTCGGCCGGCACGCCCAGCGCGATGCCGGCGGCCAGCGCCGAGACCGCGTTGTGCGCGTAGTGGCGGCCGGGCACCGAGACGGTGAACGGGAGCTCGGCGCCGTCCAGCAGGACGGTGACCTCGCTGGTCATCCCGTGCGCGACCACCGACAGGATCCGCACGGTGGCGTCCTCGGCGGCGCCGACGGTCACCACCCGCAGGTCGTCGCGGCCGGCCACCCGGGCGGTCAGCTCGCGGGCGCCGGGGTGGTCGGCGGAGACGACGAGCGTGCCGCCGCTCTGGACCCGGCCGACGAAGGTCTCGAAGGACTCGTAGATCTCCTCCATCGACGCGTAGTTCGCGTGGTGGTCGAGCTCCACGTTGAGGATGATCGCGACCTCGGGCGCGTACTTGTGGAAGCTGCGGTCGCTCTCGTCCGCCTCCGCCACGAAGATCTCGCCGGCGCCGTGGTGGGCGTTGCTGCCCGGCGCGTCCAGGTCGCCGCCGATCGCGTACGAGGGGTCCAGGCCGAGCGTGGCCAGGCTGACCGCGAGCATGCTGGTGGTGGTGGTCTTGCCGTGCGTGCCGGCCACCGCGATCGCGCGCCGGCCGCCCATCAGCGCGGCGAGCGCGTCGGAGCGGTGCACGACGGGGATGCCGCGCAGGCGGGCGGCGGCCAGCTCGGGGTTGTCCTCGCGGATGGCGCTGGAGACGACGATGCTGCTGGCGCCGTCCGGGACGTTCTCGGCGGCGTGGCCGACCTGCACGGCCGCGCCCATCGCGCGCAGGGCCAGCACGGTGTCGGACTCCTTGGAGTCGCTCCCGGAGACCTTGGCGCCGCGTACCGCGAGGATCTTCGCCAGGCCGGACATGCCGGCGCCGCCGATGCCGATGAAGTGCGGGGCGTGCAGGTCGTGGGCGGCGTCGTTCAAGGGAGCTCTCCGTAAAGAAAGTGGGGAATCGTCCTCGCGGGCGGTGGGTGACCGGGTCCGGCCGCAAGGACGATTCTGCACCACTCGGCAGGGGGGACGGTGCGTCCGCACCCCAGGCGGGCCGACGGCTCAGGCCTCGCTGGCGAACAGCTTGAGCACCGGCACCCCGACCTTGTGCCGGGCCTGGGAGGCCCAGTCGCGGTGGAAGAACTCCTCGACGAAGTGCGGCGCGGTCAGCACCAGCACCTCGTCCGCGCCGGTCTCCTCGACCACCGCGCGCAGGGTGTCCAGCGGCTGCGACTCGACCACCTGGCCGACCGCCTCCGCGCCGCTCTCGCGCAGGTGGCGCAGGCTGTGTTCGAGTGATTCGCCGGCCAGGGTCGGGCCGTTGGCGTCGTCGTGCTCGTGCACCGCCTTGTCGAGGTGGCCGAGCGCCACGTCGTCCAGGGCCCGGAGCAGTTCGTCCTGCTTGCCGCGGGGTTGCATCAGCACGACGAAGGAGACCTTCTCGTCGCCGTGCAGGGTGGTGACCAGCTCCACGTCGGCCTCGGAGAGTGCCTTTTCGATCATCAGTACGGTCTTGAACACAAGAGTCCCTTCCGTGTTGCAGGCCCCCGGGGTCCGGTGTCCCCTCCCATAGTGCCCGGAGGAAGCTTTCCTCACGCGGCGCACACGGCACACGGGCCACGTGGGGGTGATCACAGGATCGGTCCGCTGACGGACCGGCCGGATCCGGGTGCCTACTCGGCGGTACGGCAGTAGCGAGTGAAGAGGAAACCTTTCTGCTCGATCAATGAGACCAGCCGCATCCGCTGCGCGTCTGGCATTTGCGCACCGTGCAGGATGCGCGGCGCGTCGCCACCGGTCAGCAGCGGCGCCAACGACAGGCACAGTTCGTCCAGCAGGTCCGCGGCGGCCAGCTGCGCGAGCAGCCGCGGACCGCCCTCGGTGAGCTGCCGGGTCCAGCCGCGCGCGGTCAGCTCGGCCAGCGCCCGGGACAGCTCGACCGAGCCGCGGCCGGCCACGATCAGGTCGGCGCGTGCGGCGACCGCGCGCCGGGCGGCGGCGGGGGAGTCCTCGGTGGTGATCACCACGGTCGGCACCAGCGGCTCGGTGAAGAGCGGCGCGTCCAGGTCCAGTTCCAGGCTGCGGCTGACCACCGCGATCACCGGCGCCGGCGCCTGGCCGGCCGCCGCCCGGGCCGCCGCGAAGTCGGCCCGGGCCCGGGCCGGGCGGTAGCCCTCGGCCCGCACCGTCTCGGCTCCGACCAGCACCACGTCGCTCAGCGCCCGCAGCACTCCGAAGATCCGCTTGTCGGCCTCGCTGGACAACTCCTCGGAGAGGCCGCCCAGCTTGGCCGCGCCGTCCAGCCCCGAGACCATGTTGGCGCGCAGCCACGGGCGGCCGCGTTTCACCTGGTCGGGATAGGCGTAGACCTCGGCGAGTGCCTCCAGCGAGGAGAGGTCAAGGTCGTCGGGGTGTGACGGAGGGATCAGCCGGCGCATGACTGTGAGTCTTCCACGGCGCGTAGGCTTTATTACCGTGCCCGCAGCCTCAGAGACCGAAGCCATAGCTCCCGCAGCGCCCGCCAGGACCGGTGCGCCGGTCGCGCTGACCGACCGCCGCCCGGTGGTTCCGGCCGAGCGCCTGGTGGCCGAGATGGTCCCGCCGCCGCGTTTCGCGGGGGTGAGTTTCGGCTCGTACCTGCCGGACACCACGCAGCCGAGCCAGTACGAGGCGGTCCGGGTGCTGGAGGAGTTCGCGGCGGGCCTGAACGCCCCGGTGAGCGCCAAGCGCGGCTGGTTCCGTCGCGGGCCCGCGGCGCCGACCGGCCCGGCCGGGGTCTACCTGGACGGCGGCTACGGCGTCGGCAAGACCCACCTGCTGGCCTCGCTCTGGCACGCCGTCCCCGGGCCGAAGGCCTTCGGGACCTTCGTCGAGCTGACCAACCTGGTCGGCGCACTGGGCTTCCAGCAGGCGGTGCAGACCCTCTCCGAGCACCGGTTGCTCTGCATCGACGAGTTCGAGCTGGACGACCCGGGCGACACCGTGCTGGTCTCCACCCTGCTCGGCCGGCTGGTGGACGCCGGGGTCAAGCTGGCCGCCACCTCCAACACCCTGCCGGAGAAGCTGGGCGAGGGCCGGTTCGCCGCCACCGACTTCCTGCGCGAGATCCAGGGCCTGTCCGCGCACTTCCGCCCGCTGCGGATCGACGGCCAGGACTACCGCCACCGCGGCCTGCCCGCCGCCCCGCCGCCGTACGCCGACGAGGCCGTGGAGGCCGCCGCGGCCCGTACCGCCGGCGCTTCCTTCGACGACTTCGGCGACCTGCTGACGCACCTCTCGGTCGTCCACCCCAGCCGGTACGGCGCGCTCCTTGACGACGTGCACGCGGTCTTCCTGCGCGGCGTCCAGCCGGTCACCGACCAGTCCACCGCGCTGCGCCTGGTCGTCCTGGCGGACCGGATGTACGACCGCGAGCTGCCGATCACGGCCTCCGGCATCCCCTTCGACCAGGTCTTCTCCGCGGAGATGCTGAGCGGCGGCTACCGCAAGAAGTACCTGCGGGCGATCTCCCGCCTGGTCGCGCTGGCCCGGGACTCCTCGAAGAGCAGCTGATTGTCAGTGCTGGGTCGTACGGTTGATCCGTGCGACCCATCACGAGTATTGAGCGGTCCGTGGCGCCCTTCGAGGTCGTCAGTCCCTTCCAGCCCAACGGCGACCAGCCGGCGGCCATCGCCGAGCTTGAGCGCCGGATCCGGGCGGGCGAGCAGGATGTCGTGCTGCTCGGTGCCACCGGCACCGGCAAGTCGGCGACCACCGCCTGGATGATCGAGAAGCTCCAACGGCCCACCCTGGTGATGGCGCCGAACAAGACGCTGGCCGCCCAGCTGGCGAACGAGTTCCGCGAGCTGCTGCCCAACAACGCCGTCGAGTACTTCGTCTCGTACTACGACTACTACCAGCCCGAGGCCTACGTCCCGCAGACGGACACCTACATCGAGAAGGACTCCTCGATCAACGAGGAGGTCGAGCGGCTGCGCCACTCGGCCACCAACTCGCTGCTCACCAGGCGCGACGTGGTCGTGGTCGCCTCGGTCTCCTGCATCTACGGCCTGGGCACCCCGCAGGAGTACGTGGACCGGATGGTCCCGCTCAAGGTCGGCGAGGAGCTCGACCGGGACGCCCTGCTGCGCCGCTTCGTCGACATCCAGTACACCCGCAACGACGTCGCCTTCACCCGCGGCACCTTCCGGGTGCGCGGCGACACCGTCGAGATCTTCCCGGTCTACGAGGAACTCGCCGTGCGGATTGAGATGTTCGGCGACGAGATCGAGGCGCTGTACACCCTGCACCCGCTCACCGGCGAGATCATCAGCCAGGACGACTCGGTCTACATCTTCCCCGCCTCGCACTACATCGCCGGCCCCGAGCGGATGGAGCGGGCGATCAACGGCATCGAGGCGGAGCTCGCCGAGACGCTGGCCCGGATGGAGAAGCAGGGCAAGTTGCTGGAGGCCCAGCGGCTGCGGATGCGCACCACCTACGACATCGAGATGCTGCGCCAGATCGGCACCTGCTCCGGCGTCGAGAACTACTCGATGCACTTCGACGGCCGCGCGCCGGGCACCGCCCCCAACACGCTGATCGACTACTTCCCGGAGGACTTCCTCCTGGTCATCGACGAGTCGCACGTGACCGTCCCGCAGATCGGCGCGATGTACGAGGGCGACGCCTCGCGCAAGCGCACGCTGGTCGAGCACGGGTTCCGGCTGCCCTCGGCGATGGACAACCGCCCGCTCAAGTGGGAGGAGTTCCTGGAGCGGATCGGCCAGACCGTCTACCTCTCCGCCACCCCCGGCAAGTACGAGCTCTCCCGCGGTGACGGCGCCGTCGAGCAGATCATCCGGCCGACCGGCCTGATCGACCCCGAGGTGATCGTCAAGCCGACCGAGGGCCAGATCGACGACCTGGTGCACGAGGTCCGCACCCGGATCGAGAAGGACGAGCGGATCCTGGTCACCACCCTCACCAAGAAGATGGCCGAGGACCTGACCGACTACATGCTCGGCCTGGACATCCGGGTCCGCTACCTGCACAGCGACGTCGACACGCTGCGCCGGGTCGAGCTGCTGCGCGAGCTGCGGGCCGGCAAGTACGACGTACTGGTCGGCATCAACCTGCTCCGCGAGGGCCTGGACCTGCCCGAGGTCTCGCTGGTGGCGATCCTGGACGCCGACAAGGAGGGTTTCCTGCGCTCGGGCACCTCGCTGATCCAGACCATCGGCCGTGCCGCCCGTAACGTCTCGGGTCAGGTGCACATGTACGCGGACCGGATCACGCCCGCGATGGAGAAGGCGATCGAGGAGACCAACCGCCGCCGGGAGGTCCAGCGGGCGTACAACACCGAGCACGGCATCGACCCGCAGCCGCTGCGCAAGAAGATCGGCGACATCCTGGACACGCTGTCCCGGGAGGAGCTCGACACCGAGGAGCTGCTGGCCACCGGCTACCGCGACAGCGGCAAGGGCCGTGCCCCGGTTCCCGCGCTGGGCGCCTCGCGCAAGCCGGCCAAGAGCCTGCCGGCCGCCGAACTCGCCGATCTCATCCAGCAGATGACGGACCGGATGCACGCCGCCGCCACCTCGCTGCAATTCGAGGTGGCCGCCAGGTTGCGCGACGAGGTCGGCGAGCTGAAGAAGGAGCTGCGCCAGATGCGGGAGGCCGGGATCGCCTAGAACCCGGTTCGTTCCGGGCTCTCAGCGGGACTGGAGTCCCTGGTGGGGGCCCCGGGCAGGGCCTAGGCTTGGGCCGGGTACGAGACAGACGTCGAGGTGGACCCACACCAACAGGGGGCCTCAGCCGGGGGACGGCACCGGGGTGATCCGAATCGTGGTCGGCGCACGTTGATCAGCGGGCGCCGGACGAAGAGAGAGGACAGTACCGTGTCGGTGAATCTGGCCAAGGGTCAGCAGGTCAGCCTGCGCAAGGAGTCGGGCGAGTCGCTCAGCGTCGTCCGGATGGGTCTGGGCTGGCGGGCGGCCCCCAAGCGCGGCCTGTTCGGCAGCCGCACCCGGCAGATCGACCTGGACGCGTCGGCGCTGCTCTACGTCGACCACACCCCGGCGGACGTGGTCTTCTTCCAGCAGCTGGTGAGCAAGGACGGCTCGATCCGGCACACCGGTGACAACCTGGTCGGCGGGGCCGGCGCGGGCGGGGACGACGAGTCGATCGTCGTCGACCTGACCCGGATCCCCGCGCAGATCACCCAGGTGGTCTTCACCGTCAGCTCCTACACCGGGCAGACCTTCGCCGAGGTGCGGCACGCCCACTGCCGGCTGGTGGACGAGCTGACCGACCAGGAGCTGGCCCGCTACGAGCTGGACGGCGGCGGCGCGCACACCGGCCAGATCATGGCCAAGGTCTTCCGTGACGAAGCCGGCGGCTGGGGGATGCGGGCGATCGGCGCACCGGCCTCGGCGCGGACCTTCCAGGACCTGCTGCCCGCGATCGAGCCCTTCCTGTAGAAGATCTCTTTACCTTCTCTTGGTGTTTCCTGGTACTCTTCTTGTTATCGGAGGGGAGTATTCCCCTTACGGTGCTCCCGTCAGCACGGTGACCGCCCAGTCGGTTCACCCGGGTTCACCGGTCCTCGCTCAGGCCAGGACGGAAGAGACCTCCGGCAGACGACGTATGTCCCGCCGACCTGCCGGAGGAGCAGCAAGTGGACGTTTCCCTGACCCTGTGGGTCACCACCATCGGAGTGCTGACCGCACTCATCGCCGCCGATTTCTTCATCGGAGGGCGCAAGCCGCACGAAGTGTCGCTGAAGGAAGCCGGCACCTGGACCGTCGTCTGGGTGGTCCTGGCGCTGATCTTCGGCGGATTCCTCTGGTGGCAGTACGGCTCGCAGCCGGCCGGTGAGTTCCTGGCCGGCTACATCACCGAGAAGTCGTTGAGTGTCGACAACCTCTTCGTCTTCATTCTGATCATGGGCAAGTTCGCGGTGCCGCGGATCTACCAGCAGCGGGTGCTGATGGTCGGTGTGATCATCGCCCTGGTGCTGCGCGCGATCTTCATCGCCGGCGGCGCCGCCCTGGTCACCACCTTCTCCTGGGTCTTCTACATCTTCGGCGCGTTCCTGGTGTGGACCGCCTGGAAGCTCATCCAGGAGGCCCGGGCCGACGAGGAGGAGGAAGAGTTCGAGGAGAACCGCCTGCTCAAGGCCGTCGAGCGGCGGGTGCCCTCGACCGACGTCTACCACGGCACCAAGCTCTTCGTCCGCGAGAACGGCCGGCGCCTGATGACGCCGATGCTGATCGTGATGCTGGCCATCGGCACCACCGACGTGCTCTTCGCGCTGGACTCGATCCCGGCGATCTTCGGCCTCACCCAGGAGCCGTACATCGTCTTCACCGCGAACGCCTTCGCCCTGATGGGGCTGCGCCAGCTGTACTTCCTGATCGGCGGGCTGCTGAAGAAGCTGGTCCACCTCTCCTACGGGCTCTCGGTGATCCTCGGCTTCATCGGCGTCAAGCTGGTGCTGCACGCGCTGCACGAGAGTGGGGTGCACGTTCCGGAGATCGGTATCCCGTTCTCGCTCGGCTTCATCGTGCTGGTGCTCGCCATCACCACGGTCACCAGCCTGATCGCCTCGAAGCGGCAGCAGGAGCGGGCCGTCGAGCCCGCCGAGAAGGCCGAGGTCTGACGGTCCGCGCCCGGCCCCGAGCACCCGAGCCCCCGGCCACGGCCGGGGGCTCGGCGCGCCGTTCACGCCACCCGAACCAGTGTTTCGGGCGTGTCAAAATTCCCGATCACGCTGCTTCGTCACCTGCGCGGAGGGTGGTCCTGACGCCGTTCTGACGACGGAGGTGGGCTATTGCCTAGCCGGGCGGCCTCACAAGGAGTAGCGTAGTGATCAAGCAGTCGTGGTTCCGAAGTCTGTTCGTCCGCGGTGACATTGCCGCGGGCGTTCTTGCTGTCCAGCGCCTCTCCGGACCAGGCGATCACCTCCGGGTTTCGCACCGTGCGATACCCGAGCACTTCCCTGAGAAGGAGAAAAATATGGCTACCGGTACCGTGAAGTGGTTCAACGCCGAGAAGGGCTTCGGCTTCATCGAGCAGGACGGTGGCGGCGCTGACGTGTTCGCTCACTACTCGAACATCGCCGCGCAGGGCTTCCGTGAGCTCCTCGAGGGCCAGAAGGTCGAGTTCGACGTCACGCAGGGCCAGAAGGGCCCGCAGGCGGAGAACATCCGCGTCATCTGACCTGCTCAGGTCGGTTTGAACCCGGTATGAACCGAGCCCGGCTCCCCTTGCGGGGGCCGGGCTCTGCCGTGTCCGGGGGCGGCCGCTGGTCAGGCGGTGCCGGCGGCGTCGCGCTCGACCAGCTGGAACTGGATGCCCTCGGAGGTGTGCGGCCGGGTCCAGGCGTTGAGGTTGCCGCTGGCGGCCACCGGCTGGTCCGCGGTGAGCTCCACGCCGAGGCCCCGGATGGCCTCCATGGCCACCGAGATGCTGTCGACCTCGACGCCGAGGTGCTCGATCCTCGCCTGGTTGCCCGCTCCCAGCCGGGTCCGGCGGCCCTCGTCGGTGGTGGGCTGGGTCAGCTCGATACGGCCGTCGCCGCAGCGGTAGAAGGCCACCTTGACGTTGCGTTCGGGCAGCTCCAGCTCCTGCTCCAACGTCATGCCGAGGCTCTCCAGGAACTTCCTGGAACGGAACAGGTCGTCGACGACGATGCCGATGTGGTCGATGCGGTTGAGCACGGGGTCTCCTTGTCAGTGCGCGGTGGCCGGTGTGGCCGCCGCCCGGGTGCGGCCCAGCTGGAGGGCGGTCAGGATCAGGACGGCCACCAGCAGCGACCAGCTGACCGGGTAGCCGCTCCAGCCGACGAGCAGGCCGAACAGCGGGGGCATCGCCGCGGCGATGATCTGGTTCAGGGTGATCGCGAAGCTGATGGTCGACGCCACGGCGGCCTGCGGGGCCACGTCGGCCACCTGGACGAGATAGAGCGGGTACCAGCCGACGCTCAGCAGGCCCAGGACCGTGCACAGGGCCAGCACGATCCAGCGCGGTGACCCCGGCGTCAGCAGGGTGAGCCCGGCCAGCGGGACCGCGCTGACGAGCAGCATCCACTGGAGCGAGCGCATCCGACGGCCGGGCCAGAAGTGGTCGCTGATCCAGGCCAGGCCGATCCGGCCCAGGATCCCGGCGCCCTGAGCGACGGCGAACAGGTACCCGGCGGTGACGATCGGGATCTTCAGCTGGTCGTTGAGGAAGATCAGGATCTGGGCCGAGAAGGTGTACTGCAGCGCGGCCAGGGCCAGCCCGCCGATCAGCAGCGACCTGACGACCCGGTCGCGGACGAGACCCACGGCCAGCCGGTGGATCCGCACCGGTGCCTTCCTCGCCCCGGCGGCGTTGCCGCCCTCGCGGTAGAGCGCCCCGAAGACCACGCCGCCCACGACGGCGACGCCGCCCTGTAGCGCGACCGCCGCCGTCCAGTCGCTCCGCAGCGCCAGGGCCGGCAGCACGGCGGCCGCGATCGAGGCACCGATCGGCAGTCCGCTCTGCCGGATCCCGGTGGCCATGCCCTGCTGCTCAGGTGCGAACCAACGGGTGATGGCCCGCTGCCCACCGGGCAGGATCGCGCCGTAGAACGCGCCCATCAGCACGATGAACAGCAACAGGACCGGGTAGTTCGGGCCGATCGCCGCGACGGTGAACGCCGTGCAGCCCATGGCGATCATCGTCAGCGAGACGACCCAGCGCTCTCCGTACCGGTCGATGGCCCAGCCCAGGACGAGCATGGAGGCGATCGGTCCGGCCTGGATCGCCGACGCGGCGAGGGCGGCGGTGGCCGGGGAGAGGTGGTAGGCCTGCTTCCAGAGCGGGATCAGGACGCTGACGCCCGAGTACACCACCGATCCGGTGGTCAGGGCGGTGACAGCGACGGCGAGGACGACCCAGCGGTAGGCGGCGGCCTGCGGGGCGGTGGCCTCGGCGGGGGCGCTCTGCTGCGGTGCCGCCGTCGCCGTCGCGCTGGTCTCAGGCGGCACGCGCGCTCTCCCCCCGGTCCGGGAGCTGATCCGGGAGCTGGTCCGCGCCCTGCTCCGAGAAGAGGTTCCCGAGCTGCGAGAGCAACGGGATGTTCATCAGGTTCAGCAGGACCAGGTCGCCCTGGGCGCCGGGGTTCTCGAAGCGGTGCAGCGACCAGGCCGGCACGAGCATGATGTCGCCGGGGTTCAGCTCGGTGCGTTCGCCGGCCGGCTCGAAGACCACCGTGCCGGTCCCGGACCGCACGACGAACAGGTGGTACCAGGAGTGCGCGTGAGCCGTGGTGCGGCCCTCGGCGGGGACGACCTGGTAGGCGACCGCGGTGTCGCGGACGATCTCGGCGCTGCCGTCCGGCAGGGACAGCGCGAGCGTGCCGCGCTCGGGATGGTCGGCGCTGCCCAGGTCCTGGGCGAGTTCCGCCCAGCGCCACACCACCGGCTCCTGCCGCTCGGTGTCGTAGCGCTTCTTGAAGTCAGGATACGGAAACCGGCTTCCGCTCTGGATCGGCATGGAGATCCTCCTCGATGGGTGCCGTCTGCTGGAGTCGCGCCCACATGGCGCGGACGCAGGCCTCGGCGTCGTCGGTGAACCGGGAGCGCATGCCGGCTCGGGGCAGGTAGTAGGTGTAGTAGCGGGGACCCTCGACCGGGTAGCCGACGGCGTAGGCGTTGGGCAGTGCTGTCCCCGCCTTCGTCAGGAGCCGGCCTTCGTCGTCGACGTCCAGCCCGCCCGGCTTGTAGGGGCCGTTGGCGAACGGGCGGACGAGTCCGCGTGCCAGCAGGTTGGCGGCCAGCGGCGAGCTGTCGCTCTCGGGGTGGAACAGGTCCAGGCGGGCGATGACCAGCGCGTCGACGTGGCGGACGGTGGTGCCGCCGGCGAAGTCGCTCGCGATCGCGAACCGTGCCGCCTGCGGGTCGGTGGTCAGACGGCAGCCGGGTCCGCCGGCCAGGTCGACGACGCCCGCGGCGATCAGGGCCAGGAGTTCGTAGTTGCGCTGCCGGGGCGGGCCGAACGCGATGCGGTTCATCAGCGGCACGAAGCCGGCGTTGAAGACCCGGTGCGACTCGGGCGTCAGCCCCGCGAACTCGACCGCGTCCCGCAGGCTCTGCCGGACGTCGCGCACCACGTCGGTGGCGGCCTTCACCGGGCTGGTCATGTTGCCCAGTTCGGCCTCTTCGAGGTCGGCCGTGACGAAGTCGACGAAGAACCGCCGGAAGTCGTCCAGGTCGGTGAACGTCCGCCCCCGCAGCGGGTCGACGACGGCCTCGATCGCGGCCCGGTCCTCCGGGCCGAACTCGTAGTCCTGCGCCGGGATGTGACGCTGCTCGCGGACCGTGCGGTATGCGTAGCCCATCTCGCGCAGCAGCAGGGGCAGGGCCTCCGCCTCGAATTCGAGCCGGGCGTCCCCACGGGACTGCCTGGCCCGCTCGCGCAGGGCCCGCACCGCGTCGGGGGTGAAGAAGCTCGGCACGTACTGGCCCGCGACGCCCTTCTGGTTCACCCCGCGCGCGCTCAGCGGCAGGCACTGCCGTGAGAACAGCTGGATGCTCGGCTCCCGGCCGGAGGGGACGTAGCGCAGGTCCGCGTCGGTCCCCTCGAACCGGCCGCCGCGGCCGACGGTCAGGGCGGCGACCACGTCGTGCGCGGTCAGTCCGAAGCCCTGGACGGCCACCGCGGCGCCGGGGGCGATGCGTTGCAGCCGGTCGACCGGATAGGGGTTGGCGTAGTACCCGAGGTGGTCGTTGCGGACGGCGTTCTCCCGCACGAACTCCTCGAACACGGTGTCGTCCTCGCTCGGGGTGCGGGCGCCGTGCCCGGTGGCGAGGAAGACGAAGTCGCTGCGGATCTCGAAGCCGTCCTCGACGCGCACCGCGAAGCGCGAGCCGGAGAGCTGCTCCATGTCGAGCGCGCGGGCCCGGTGGTGCACGACCCGCACCCGGGGCGGCAGCGAGCGGACCGTGCGGTCGAACACCCAGCTCAGGTACTCGCCGAGCAGGCTGCGCGGCAGGTAGTCGTGCGGGCCGACGGCCTCGCCGGAGCCGTCGCCGGTGCGGTAGTAGGCGTTGGCGAACCGGCGGTAACCCGCCTCCTGGGCCCACTCGGTGAACGAGGGCCCGGCGTCGCCGGCGAACATCGTGACCTGGCTGGCGACGGTGTTGGTCAGCAGGTGCGCGGGCTGCCGGGAGGAGTGCACGCCCTGGCCGCTGTCACCGGGGTCGACGAGGTGCACGTCCATGGCGAGGCCGGGAGGAAGCTCCCGGGACAGCTCCGCGATGCGCTGCAGGATGCTCAGGCCGCGCGGCCCCATCCCGATGATCGTGACGTTGACGGTGGTCATCGGGCGGCCCCGGCGAGCTCGGCGGCCTCGTCGTAGGCCGCCGTCGGGCTCTCGTGCAGCTGCACCCAGCGCGGCGCACTCGCCAACGGAGGGAACCTGAGCGCGACTTGGGGATCGTGGCCGGGGATGACGTGGTCGTCGCCGTCGGCGAGGCCCTCGACGATCTCGTACGCCTCCACCATCGAGCTGAGGTGGTCGAGGATCGGGAACGGGCTGCGCCGGCGGATGTTGGCCCAGAGGTGGGACGAGTCGCTGGCCAGCACCACCCAGCCGCGCCGGGTGTGCACGCGCACGACCTGGAGACCCGGGGTGTGGCCCACGGCCGGGTGCACCTCCACGCCGGGCGCGATCTCGGCCGGGCCCCGGTGCAGCTGGAGCCGGCCGTCGAAGAGCTTCTGGACCGCGGTCTTGACGTCGAGCGGTTCGAACGGGCGGCTGGTCGCCGCATGCCGCATCGCGCGGCCGGTGCAGAAGCCGAGCTCGGCCTCCTGGAGGTGGATCCGGGCGGACGGGAAGCCGTCGAGGTTGCCGGCGTGGTCCCAGTGCATATGAGTCAGCAGCACGTCGGCGACCTGTGCCGGGTCGATCCCGAGGTCGCGCAGCCCGTCGAGGGGCGAGTGGAGTTGGCGGCGGCCGCGCCGGTCGCCCACGTCGGCGGCGAATCCGGTGTCCACCACGATCACCCGGTCATCGCCCCGGATCACCCAGATGTAGAAGTCGAATCCCAGGACGGCGTCGGCCGCGCAACCGCCGTCGTCGAACAGGAAGTTCTCGCGGGCGAGCCGGTCCGTCTGCGTGCCGAATCGCAGCGCGAGGACCTCGTACGTCGGTGTCGTCTCGCTCATGGGGTCACACCACCACCAGGCCGGGGGAGTCGGGAGCCGTCCAGTCCAGGTCCGGTACCGGCAGCCGGTTCTCGAAGAAGAACCGCTTCTCGCCGAATGCCGGAACCAGCTGGTCGAACCAGGTCGCCTGCGGGTCGTACTTGGCGTAGAACGGGCGCCGCGTCCAGTCGCCGTCGCGGCCCTGGAGGAATTGCAGGGCGAAGACCTTTTCGCCGTGGATTTCCGGGACGCCGTCGATGAGGACCTTTCCGGGGAATGCGCTCATCGACGGACCACGCACGGTGCGGGACAGGCCGGAGACCGACCGGTACGCGTCGCGGAAGATTTCGTACGCTCTGACCAGAGGCAGTTCGAAGTACGAGCGGGCGCCCGTGTCGCGCTCCACGAACATGTAGTACGGGATGGCGCCGAGCCGCACGCCGGTCGTCCACAACTCGCGCCAGGCGGCCGGGTCGTCGTTGATGTGCCGCAGCACGGGCGACTGGAGCCGCACGTTCGCGCCGGTGGCGATGATGCGCCGCAACGCGTCCTGCGCGAGGTCGGGACGGATCTCGGCCGGGTGGTTGTAGTGGCCCATGATCGCGAGGTGCTTTCCGGCGGCCACGACGCGCTCGAAGAGGCGCAGCAGTTCGTCGGCGTCCCGGTCGGTGGTGAACCGCTGCGGCCAGTAGGCGACCGACTTCGTGCCGATCCGGATGTTCTGGATGTGCTCGAACTCCGGTGTGAGCAGCGGCTCGATGTACCGGGCGAGGGTGTTCGTCCGCATGATCAGCGGGTCGCCGCCGGTGATCAGGACGTCGGTGACCTCGTGGTGCCGGCGCAGGTAGGCGGTCAGGCCCTGGGCGTCCTTGGCCGCGAAGGCCAGCTCGTCGTCGCCGACGAACTGCGGCCACCGGAAGCAGAACGTGCAGTACGCGTGGCAGGTCTGGCCGGCCTTCGGGAAGAACAGCACCGTCTCGGCGTACTTGTGCTGGATCCCGGGCACCTCCTCGCCGTCCAGCTCCGGCACGTTGTGGGTCTGTTGGCCGGCCGGGTGCGGGTTCATGCGCTCGCGGAGCTTGCCGACCAGGAGTTGGGTCTCGCCCTTGTCGCCGGCCGCGAGGGTGTCGCGCAGGGCGACGTAGTCCTCGTCGGCGAGCATCTCCCGGTGCGGGAAGTTCAGCCGGAAGATCGGGTCGTCCGGGATGGCGTCCCAGTTGATCAGCTCGTCCAGGACGTACTGGTTGGTGCGGAACGGCAGCACCTGGGAGACCACCTCGACGGCCTCGCGCAGTTCCTGGGGTATTCGCGCCCACTGCGGCGCGCGTTGGACGGTTTTGTTGGTGTAGGGCGTGAACTTGGTGACGGTCAAGGCCCTTTTCCTTTCTGTTCCGATTCGGCGGACAGGGAGGGTGGGGTCAGCCCCAGCCGAGGTCGTCGGCGGTTCCGTCAGGCACGGTAAATGCGACGGGGGTTAATCGGATTCCGATCTCGCGCACGGTCTGTTCGGTCCTCACTCGCTGGTGGAATGGACGGGCTGTTCGCGCCGTCGGGCGTAGTCATAATCTTCTACAAGCGGCGGTCGCTTGTCACGGATTCGAATGCTCGGAGGTGTGACTGTCGCGATCCCGTCAGGCGGCAAAACGGACAACGGGGGCGGGAGGGTACTTTGCACGCGTACTTCCTCCCGCCCGGGGAAACGCGATGAGGCCGGGCGGGTGCCCGGCCTCATCACTGTGCTGCGTACGTACCCCCGGCGGGGCGTCAGTTCTGCTCGGCGGCCAGCTTCTCGTAGCCGACCAGCCGCACGCAGACGGCCACTCCGCTGATGATCTGCTCGACCTCCGCCAGCTCGGGGTAGCTGGGGCCGATCCGGATGACGTTGTCCTGCGGGTCCTCGCGGTAGGGGTGGGTGGCGCCCGCGGGTGTCAGCACCAGCCCCGCCTCGGCGGCCCGGCGGACGACCTCGCGGGCGCAGCCGTCCGGGACGTTCAGGGCGACGAAGTAGCCGCCCTTGGGCGTGGACCAGGTCGCCAGGCCGGTCTCCCGGAGCTCCTCGTCGAAGATCCGCAGGACGGCGTCGAACTTGGGGCGCAGCAGGGCGCGGTGGCGGCGCATGTGCTCGCGCAGGCCGTCGGCGTCCTTGAGGAACAGGGCGTGCCGCAGCTGGTTGACCTTGTCGGGGCCGATCGAGCGCTTGCCGCTGTAGCTGCGCAGCCAGGCCACGTTGGCGGGGGAGGAGCCGAAGAAGGCGACGCCCGAACCGGCGAAGGTGATCTTCGAGGTGGAGCCGAAGACGAAGGCCCGGTCGGGGTTGCCGGCCTCGGCACAGGCGGCCAGGACGTCCGGGACCGTGACCTCCTCGTCGGTCAGGTGGTGCACCGCGTAGGCGTCGTCCCACAGGATGCGGAAGTCCGGGGCCGCGGTCGGCATGGCGGCGAGCCGGCGCACGGTCTCGTCGCTGTAGCAGGTGCCGTCGGGGTTGCTGTACTTGGGCATGCACCAGATGCCCTTGATCCCGGGGTCGGCGGCCACCAGGCTCTCCACCAGGTCCAGGTCGGGGCCCTCGGCCGTGAGCGGGACCGGGATCATCTCGATGCCGAGCCGCTCGCACAGCTCGAAGTGCCGGTCGTAGCCGGGGGTGGGGCACAGCAGTGCGACGCGCTCCTCGTCCGCCCAACGGCGGGTCGCGCCGGGGAGCTTGCCGATCAGGGCGTAGATCAGGCAGTCGTGCATCAGCTCCAGGCTGGAGTTGCCGGCGGCCAGCAGCTGGTCGACCGGCACCTGGAGGAACTCGGCGAAGATCTCCCGCAGTTCGAGCAGCCCGTTCGGGGCGCCGTAGTTGCGGCAGTCGGTGCCGTCGGCGGCGGTGTACCGGTCACCGGGGAGCCTGAGCAACTCGGCCGAGAGGTCGAGCTGTCGCAGGGACGGCTTGCCTCGCGACAGGTCCAGCGACAGGCCCTTGCCGAGGAGGTCGGCGTAGTCGCGCCGGGCTTCCTCCAGGCGTGCGGCCAGCGTGTCGGCGTCGGCGTTCACATGCGGGGTCGTGGTCATGGGGACTTTCTCTCGACGGTGCGGCAGGGATCGGCCGCGGCGGGCGCCACAGCGGCGTCGGCCGCGATCGAGCCGGCACGGCGTGAGCCCGGCCCGGGGTCCGAGGTCCCGGGGGCCGGGCTCACGCTGCGGGCTGAGTGCGATCAGGAGTCCCGGCGACGCTTGAACGCGGCGGTCGCCGGCGGAGCGGCGTGGCTGCGTCTGGTCAGCAGAACGGGACTTGGCACGGCTGTGAAGCTAACAGGAGGTTGCGGGCGCCTCAAAGCCGTCTCACTCATCGGCCGTCCTGACGGAGTGTTCGGCCGGTCCGCCCGTGCCGTCCAGCATGCCGAGTTCGCGGATGAGATAGCCGGCGTGGACCCGGCTGTGCGCGCCGATCCGGCGCAGCACCTCGGACAGGTGGCGCTGGAACGTCCGCAGCGAGATGCCGAGGCGTTTGGCGATCACCCGGTCGTCGTACCCCTCCACCAGGAGCCGCACGATCGCGGTCTTCATCTCCTCGGAGGCCTGCAGGACCTGCCCGCGTTCGTGGGCGAGCGGGAACTGCAGCGCCCGGTCCCAGGCGCGTTCGAAAGCCCGCACCACAAAGTGGATGATGTTCATATCGCGTACGAGCAGTGCGCCCTGGTCGTTGTCGACCATCTCGATGATGGCGACTTCCCGGTCGAAGACGATGAGCCGCATGAAGGCGTCGTTCACGACGCGTACGTCGGCGCCGAGTTCGACGAGCAGTGCGACATGGTCGGCGGTCGGCTGGTGGAACTGCGCCGAGTACTGGTAGAGCGTGCGCATCGGGACGCCGCGTTCCAGGACCTGGACGGTGCGATCCCGCGATTCCCGCAGAACGTGTTCCGGGCGTGGTCCGCCGGGCTGGGAGGTGAGGATCTCCCGGGTGGCGCGGGCCGAGAGTTCCGATATGGCCAGGCGCACGGCGTCGACGTCGTCGAGGCGGTGCAGGAGTTCTTCCCGGGAGCGTTTGAGGGCGCTTCGCTCGTACACCGGGAGCAGGTCGGACAGTTCCGCGCACATCTGGTTGATCATGGCCTGCTGGTCGCGCAGTTCGCGGATCGCCGGCAACAGGACCTGCGCGCTGGCGGTGGCCGGGGCCACCGGGACGAAGTGCCCCGGCTCTCCGGGCCTGCTGCGCAGCAGCCTGAGCCGCTCCAGCCGGCGGACGGCCGCGTGGGCCTCCTCGGCCGGGGCGCCGGCGGCGGTGAGGAGTTCCTCCAAGGAGATGCTCTCCCGTGCGGTCGCCTGCTCGTAGAGGGCGGCGGTGAGGGAGGGTGGCGGCGGCTGGTCGTCCCCCGGTGGTGCGGTGTCCTGGTCTGTCGTCGTGCTGGCCCCCGTCGGCATTGAACTGGGGTCTCCTCTCTCCATCGGAGCGCGAAAAGGTCAGGAACGCGTCAAAAATCTGGGCGTACCGCGCTGTTTCGGACATGTCGGGAGATGGTGGTGCCGTCTGTCGGAAAATCGACCCGGCGGTAGATATTCGCCATCGAATACGAGCCGCTCGATCGACCGTCTGTTCGGTATTCGGCGCAAGGGGAGAATGAAGATGATCGGCTTCTTTATCACCCTTGAACGGCACCACGCTAGGCGTATGCGGAGCACAGTGTCCAGGCTGATGTCTCACGAAGTGAGAAAGCGAACAGTTCCGGATTCGTCGGTTCCCCTGGAATGCAGTCGTGACCTGCGTCTCTGAGAGTTGTGGAGGTCGTCGGCTGCTTCGTGTCCGACCGGAGGACGCGATCGAAGCCGTGGTCGGGGTCGTGGTCGGGGTCGCGTTGCGGGCGTGGAGTGTCACAGGTCTGTGACGCTGACGTCCCGAGCGGGTTTTGAACCTGTTCAAAAGAGTTGATCACCCCCTACAGTCCCGGTGACGCCGCGATCCCCGTACGGGTGAGCCGCGCGCTCTCCGATCTCTGAGGGGGACTCATGTCCGATCCGTCCACGGCTGCCACGCCGAAGCCGCAGCCGCAGCCAGGGCCGGGGCCGCAGCCCGGGCCGTCGCGGCCGACGGCGGGTGACCCGTTCCGGGTGCCCGGCCAGCCGGCCTGGGGTCCTCGGCCGGCGCCGAAGCCGCTCTGGGAGCAGGCCACCGAGCCGCCGAAGCCCGCGGCGCCCGCGCTCCGGGTGCCGGCCGCGGGGCTCGCCGCCGGACTGCTGTCGGCGGCCGTGCTGTCGGACGGGATCGGGGTGAACCTGTTGCTCTGCGCTCTGGCGGCGGCGGTGGTCGCGGGACTGGCGGTACGTCAGACCGGTCGGCGGGTGCGGCCGTGGACCCTGCTCTGGGCGGGGCTGACGATCGTGCTGCTGGCTGTGCCCGCGCTCTCGGACGCCGGTTGGCCGACCTGCCTGGCGGTCGTCATGGCGGTCGCCCTCGGTTCGCTCGCGCTGCACGGCGGCGCCCGGTGGACGGGTGTGCTGCTGGGCTCGCTCGGCATCTGGGGCCACCTGGTGGCCGCTCCGCGCTGGGTGGTGTCGGGGCTGCTCGGGCGTCAGTACCCGGCTCGCGCCAGGGTGGTGTCGTTGCTCAAGGCCTCGGCGGTCGCGGTGGGGCTCCTGGTGGTCTTCGGCGGCCTGTTCGCCAGCGCGGACTCGGGAATGGCGTCGCTGCTGGGCGGCCTGCTGCCGAGTGCGGATCTCTCCGACCTGCCGCTGCGGGGGCTGACGTTCCTGCTCGGCCTGCTGGTGGCACTCGCCGCCGCTCACGCGGTCGCCGCGCCGAGGCGCTGGGACCGCTTCCCGGTCAAGGCCGGGCGCCCGCGCGGCCGGCTGGAGTGGGCGGTGCCGCTGGCCGCGCTGAACCTGCTCTTCGGTGTGTTCGTCGTGGAGCAGGTGCTGGTGCTGTTCGGCGGCTACGAGGCGGTCATGAGCAAGCCTGGCATCCTGCCGGCCGAGTACGCGCGGCAGGGCTTCTGGCAGCTGCTCTGGGTCACCGTGCTCACCCTGGGCGTGGTCGCTCTGGCCCGGCGCTGGGCTCCCCGGGCCACCGCCGGCGACCGACTGCTGGTGAAGGGCCTGCTCGGCCTGCTCGGCACGCTGACGCTCGGCGTGGTCGCCTCGGCGCTGTACCGGATGCTGCGCTACATGGACAACTTCGGCCTCACCCGGCTGCGGCTCTCGGTGGCGGCGCTGGAACTGTGGCTGGGCGTGGTCTTCCTGCTGGTGATCGTCGGGGGAGTGCTGACCTCGCAGCGCTGGCTGCCGCGGGCCGTGATGCTGAGCGCCGCCGTCGCGGTGGGTGCGTTCGGCCTGGTCGGGCCGGACCGGCTGATCGCCGAGCAGAACGTCGCGCACTTCCAGAAGACCGGGCACCTGGACGTCGCGTACCTCCAGGGGCTGTCGGCGGACGCCGTACCGGCCTTGCAGCGGTTGCCCGACAGCTACCGGGACTGCACGCTCCTCGTGATCGACCGGGACCTCGGGAACCGGACGTCGCCCTGGTACGCCACCAGTCTCGCCGCGAGCCGGGCCCGGCAGATCCTGCGTGACCACCCGGTCGGTCCGGATGCCGACTGGGAGTGCGCGCGGCTCGGCCAGCCGTAGCAGGATCCCGGGCCGCCCGGGATGCGGGCGGCCCGGGCGCGACTACCAGCCGCGGGCCAACCAGGCGCCGAGCTCGGGGCGTTCGGCGCCGAGGGTGGTGTCCTTCCCGTGGCCGGGGTAGACCCAGGACTCGTCCGGGAGGGCGTCGAAGATCTTCGTGGTGACGTCCCGGTAGAGGCTCTGGAAGGCCTGCGGGTCCTGGAAGGTGTTGCCGACGCCGCCGGGGAAGAGGCAGTCGCCGGTGAAGACGTGCGGGTGGCCCTCCGGGTCGTCGTAGACCAGCACGATCGCGCCCGGGGTGTGGCCCACCAGGTGGCGGACCGTCAGCTCGACCGCGCCGACCCGCAGGGTGTCGCCGTCGGAGAGCAGCAGGTCGGTGGGGACGTCGATGCCCTCCGCGTCGAAGCGGCCGGCCGCGGTCCGGGCGCCGGTGGCGGCCACCACCGCGGCCAGCGCGTCCCAGTGGTCGTGGTGGCGGTGCGTGGTGACCACCGTGGCCAGCTCGGGGCCGACCGTCTCCAGCAGGGCCGGGGCGTCGGCGGCCGCGTCGATCAACAGCTGCTCGTCGGTGGCCCGGCAGCGCAGCAGGTAGGCGTTGTTGTCGAACGGGCCGACCGCGACCTTGGTGATGATCAGGTGCGCGAGTTCGCGGACGTCCGGCGGGCCGCCGACCTTGACCGCTCCGTGGTAACTCAAGGGACTGGCTCCTTCGGTGTCGTGACTCCGGTCGCTGTACCCATGGTGGCCTCTCAGCTCATCGCGGGGAGCTCCGGCAGGGCGGTGCGGGGGTCGGTGAGCTGGACGCCGTCGCGGTGCACCTGGAGCCCGTCGCCGTCCGAGCGGCCGGAGAGCCAGGCGGTCAGCGCGCGCACCGGGCCCTCGACGACCAGCTGCGGCCCGCCCTCGCCGAGCCGGGCGCGGTCGGCGGTGTCGTCGCAGACCAGCTGGAGCGCCGGCAGGCCGCGGTCGGCGAAGGCGGTGGTCAGCTTGCCGAACTCGGTGGCGGCGAACTCGGCGGACCAGTGCGCGGGGGTGTAGCCGGCGTCCAGGTCGACGTGGTGGTACTCGAGCTCCTCCAGCCGCTTCCAGGGCAGCTCCGCGGCGGGGAAGAGGTAGCCGTGCCGGTGCTTCAGCTGCACCGACCAGGCCTCCTCGGGCAGCGTGGCCGCCGCCGCGGCCAGCCGGTCGGCGGAGCTGTGCAGGTCCTCCAGCTGCTCGGCGAGCGGGCGCCCGGCACCCTGTTCGATGCCCTCCTCGCGGGCGTCGGGGCTCGCGTACTGCGGGATGTCGCGGCCGGTGCGGGCGCTCTCCAACAGGTTGACCAGCGAGTCCGCGTTGCGGGAGAGGTGGGCCAGCAGGTGGCCGCGGGTCCAGCCGGGCAGCGCGCAGGGGGCCGCCAGGCTCTCGGGCGCCAGTGCGGCGGCGGTGCGCAGCAGCTGGTCGGTGCTCTCGGCCACGCTGCGCAGGGTGCGGGCGGCGAAGGCCGCATCGGCTCGCAGGTCGGTCATCTCTGGGGGCCTCCGGTGGCGGGAGCGTTGCCTGCACGGCTCGTGCTCGTTGGACACTTGGGGTTCAAGCTCTCAGGGCGAGGCTATCGCCGATCGTGGCGCTGAACAGGGCGTTTCGCGGTGGACCGGACGGGGCCGCAGAGTGGGGCTTCACTCGTTCAGGTGGTTCCGGCTGGACAAGCTCGATAATCGAACGTCTGAGCTATACGCTGGTCGTCGAAGCCGGAGGAGCTGGCAGAAGCCGGAAGAAAACCCCCCATCTCGCTCGTTACCCTCCCAGCAGCCCATTCCCGGAGAAAGGCGCCAGTAGCAGTGGCCGACCGCCTCATCGTCCGCGGTGCTCGCGAGCACAACCTCAAGAACGTCTCGCTCGACCTGCCCCGGGACTCCCTCATCGTCTTCACGGGGCTGTCGGGGTCCGGCAAGTCCTCGTTGGCCTTCGACACGATCTTCGCCGAGGGCCAGCGCCGTTACGTCGAGTCGCTGTCCTCCTACGCCCGGCAGTTCCTGGGTCAGATGGACAAGCCCGACGTCGACTTCATCGAGGGCCTCTCCCCGGCCGTCTCGATCGACCAGAAGTCCACCAACCGCAACCCGCGTTCCACGGTCGGCACGATCACCGAGGTGTACGACTACCTCCGGCTGCTCTTCGCCCGGATCGGTGAGCCGCACTGCCCGCACTGCGCGCGCCCGATCGCCCGGCAGTCGCCGCAGGCCATCGTGGACCGGGTGCTCGAACTCGCCGAGGGCACCCGCTTCCAGGTGCTCAGCCCGGTGGTGCGCGAGCGCAAGGGCGAGTTCGTCGAGCTCTTCGCCGACCTCCAGTCCAAGGGGTACGCCCGCGCCCGGGTGGACGGCGAGACGATCCAGCTGACCGAGCCGCCCAAGCTCAAGAAGCAGGAGAAGCACACCATCGAGGTGGTCATCGACCGCCTCACGGTCAAGGAGAGCGCCAAGCGCCGGCTGACCGACTCGGTCGAGACGGCCCTCAAGCTGGCCGGCGGCATGGTCGTGCTGGACTTCGTCGACCTCCCGGACGACGACCCCGAGCGCGAGCGGATGTTCTCCGAGCATCTCTACTGCCCCTACGACGACGTGTCGTTCGAGGAGCTGGAGCCGCGCTCGTTCTCCTTCAACTCGCCGTTCGGCGCCTGCCCCGAGTGCAGCGGCCTGGGCGCGCGGATGGAGGTGGACCCGGAGCTGGTCGTCCCCGACGAGCAGAAGTCGCTGGACGAGGGTGCCATCCACCCCTGGTCCGGCGGCCACATGCGGGAGTACTTCGGCCGGCTGATCACCGCGCTCTCCGCCGAGTTGGGCTTCCGCACCGACATCCCCTGGGCCGGGCTGCCCGCCCGGGCCAAGAAGGCGCTGCTCTACGGCCACAAGGCCCAGGTCGAGGTGCGCTACAACAACCGCTACGGGCGCGAGCGTTCGTACGTCACCGGGTTCGAGGGCGTGATCCCGTTCGTCCAGCGCCGGCACACCGAGGCGGAGACGGACAGCAGCCGCGAGCGCTTCGAGGGCTACATGCGCGAGGTGCCCTGCCCGGCCTGCCAGGGCACCCGGCTCAAGCCGGTGGTGCTCGCGGTCACCGTGCAGGGCAGGTCGATCGCCGAGGTCGCGGCGATGTCGATCAGCGACTGCGCCGACTTCCTGGGCGCGATGAAGCTCAAGGCGCGCGACAAGCAGATCGCCGAGCGAGTGCTCAAGGAGGTCAACGAGCGGCTGCGGTTCCTGGTCGACGTCGGCCTGGACTACCTCTCGCTCAACCGCGCGGCCGGCACCCTCTCCGGTGGCGAGGCCCAGCGGATCCGCCTCGCCACCCAGATCGGCTCCGGCCTGGTCGGCGTGCTCTACGTGCTGGACGAGCCCTCGATCGGCCTGCACCAGCGCGACAACCACCGGTTGATCGAGACCCTGGTCCGGCTGCGGGACATCGGCAACACCCTGATCGTCGTCGAGCACGACGAGGACACCATCAAGATGGCCGACTGGGTGGTCGACATCGGCCCGGGCGCCGGCGAGCACGGCGGCAAGGTGGTGCACTCCGGCTCGCTCAAGGAGCTGCTGCGCAACAAGGAGTCGCTGACCGGCCAGTACCTCTCCGGCAAGCGCGCGATCCCGATCCCGGACGTGCGCCGGCCGCGCGACAAGAAGCGCCAGATCGTGGTGCACGGCGCCCGCGAGCACAACCTGCAGGACGTCACCGTCGGGTTCCCGCTCGGCGTCTTCACCGCGATCACCGGCGTCTCCGGCTCCGGCAAGTCCACCCTGGTCAACGACATCCTCTACACCCACCTGGCCCGCGAGTTGAACGGCGCGCGCAGCGTGCCCGGCCGGCACACCCGGGTCACCGGGACGGACCTGGTGGACAAGGTGGTGCACGTCGACCAGTCGCCGATCGGCCGCACCCCGCGCTCCAACCCGGCCACCTACACCGGGGTGTTCGACCACGTCCGGCGGCTCTTCGCGGAGACCGTGGAGGCGAAGGTGCGCGGCTACCTGCCGGGCCGCTTCTCCTTCAATGTCAAGGGCGGCCGCTGCGAGAACTGTTCGGGCGACGGCACGATCAAGATCGAGATGAACTTCCTGCCCGACGTCTACGTCCCGTGCGAGGTCTGCCACGGGGCGCGGTACAACCGGGAGACCCTGGAGGTGCACTTCAAGGGCAAGTCGATCGCCGACGTGCTCAACATGCCGATCGAGGAGGGCCTGGAGTTCTTCGAGGCCGTCCCCGCGATCGCCCGCCACCTGCGCACGCTGAACGAGGTCGGCCTCGGCTACGTCCGGCTCGGCCAGAGCGCGCCGACCCTCTCCGGCGGCGAGGCGCAGCGCGTCAAGCTCGCCTCCGAGCTGCAGAAGCGTTCCACCGGGCGGACCGTCTACGTGCTGGACGAGCCGACCACCGGCCTGCACTTCGAGGACATCAGCAAGCTGATCAAGGTGCTCACCGGCCTGGTCGACAAGGGCAACACGGTGATCGTCATCGAGCACAACCTCGATGTGATCAAGACCGCCGACTGGGTCGTCGACATGGGCCCCGAGGGCGGCAACGGCGGCGGCATGGTGGTCGCCGAGGGCACACCGGAGGAGATCGCCGCGGTCACCGCCAGCCACACCGGCAAGTTCCTGCGGGACATCCTGGGCGACCGGGTGACCGACGAGGCGCCCGTCCCGGCGCCCCGGGCGGCCCGCAAGCGCGCGACGGCCAAGAAGTAGCGCAGCTGCGCCCCGGGGGGCGGGCGCGAGTCCGCCCCCCGGGCTCATGGAGGCTGGTTAGACTGCGGCGACCCTCAGTCGAACCGCCTCCAGGAGTGCCCAGATGACCGAGTCCGCCGACAGCACCGCCACCCCCGCGACCTCCCGGCGCACTCTCCTGTGCGGCGTCGCCGTGCTCGCGGCCGGCGGTGCCACCGCCGGCGTGGCCGGCTGTTCCAGCTCGGCCACCTCGACCGACGCCAAGCCCACGGCGAAGGCCGGGCCGGTCACGGTCGGCGCGGTGGCGGACGTGCCGGTCGGCGGCGGCAAGGTCTACCGGGAGCAGAAGATCGTGGTCACCCAGCCGACCGTCGGGCAGTACAAGGGCTTCAGTGCGACCTGCACCCACGCGGGCTGCCTGGTGGACCAGGTCGCGAGCAACCTGATCCAGTGCCCGTGCCACGGCAGCCGGTTCAACATCAACGACGGCTCCGTCGCGGCCGGCCCCGCGCCGAGCCCGCTGCCGGAGTACCAGGTCACCGTGACGAACGGCGCATTCCAGGTCAGCACCACCTGACCTGCGGGTGTCCCCTCCGGGCGGTGACGCGGAGCGCTAGGGTTTGCGGTGTCACAGCCGCACGAGGGGGACCGACATGGCTGACCCGTCCACCTATCGTCCGGCACCCGGGGCGATCCCGACGTCGCCCGGGGTGTACCGGTTCCGGGACGCGCACGGCCGGGTGATCTACGTCGGCAAGGCGAAGAGCCTGCGCCCGCGGCTCTCCTCGTACTTCCAGGACATCGCGAACCTGCACCCGCGCACCGCGACCATGGTCACCACGGCGGCCTCGGTGGAGTGGACGGTGGTCGGCACCGAGGTCGAGGCGCTCCAGCTGGAGTACTCCTGGATCAAGGAGTACGACCCGCGCTTCAACGTGAAGTACCGCGACGACAAGAGCTACCCCGAGCTCGCGGTCACCCTCAACGAGGAGTTCCCGCGGGTCCAGGTGATGCGCGGCGCGCACAAGAAGGGCGTGCGCTACTTCGGCCCGTACGGTCACGCCTGGGCGATCCGCGAGACCGTCGACCTGCTGCTGCGGGTCTTCCCGGTGCGCACCTGCTCCAACGGCGTCTTCAAGCGCGCCCAGCAGGTCGGCCGGCCCTGCCTGCTCGGCTACATCGGCAAGTGCGCGGCCCCCTGCGTCGGCCGGGTCTCGGCGCAGGAGCACCTGGAGCTGGCTGAGGAGTTCTGCGACTTCATGGCCGGGCGCACCGGAAACTACCTGCGCCGCCTGGAGGACGGGATGCGCGAGGCGGCGGCCGAACTGGAGTACGAGAAGGCCGCCCGGCTGCGCGACGACATCGAGGCGCTCAAGCGCGCGATGGAGAAGAACGCCGTGGTGCTCGCCGACGGCACCGACGCCGACCTGCTGGCGCTGGCCGAGGACGAGCTGGAGGCCGCCGTCCAGATCTTCCACGTCCGCGGCGGACGGGTCCGCGGACAGCGCGGCTGGGTCACCGACAAGGTCGAGGACGTGGACACCGCGGCCCTGGTCGAGCACGCCCTCCAGCAGCTCTACGGCGGCGGCACCACCGAGTCCGTCCCGCGCGAGGTGCTGGTGCCCGCCCTGCCCGAGCCGCTCGCGCCGGTCCGCGAGTGGCTGGCCGGCCTGCGCGGCGCCCAGGTCGACCTGAGGATCCCTCAGCGCGGCGACAAGAAGGACCTGATGGCGACCGTCGAGCGCAACGCCCAGCAGGCGCTGGCGCTGCACAAGACCAAGCGTGCCTCGGACCTGACGACCCGTAGCCGGGCCCTGCAGGAGATCGCCGACGCGCTGGAGCTCGACTCCGTCCCGCTGCGCATCGAGTGCTTCGACATCTCGCACCTGCAGGGCGACGACGTGGTCGCCTCGATGGTGGTCTTCGAGGACGGCCTGGCCCGCAAGAGCGAGTACCGCCGCTTCCAGATCAAGGGCTTCGAGGGCCAGGACGACGTCCGCTCGATGCACGAGGTGATCAGCCGCCGGTTCCGCCGCTACCTCCAGGAGCGCGAGCAGACCGGCGAGTGGGCGGTCCCCGAGGAGGACGACCCCACTCCGAACGGCCCGGTGGACCCCGAGACCGGCCGCCCGCGCCGCTTCGCCTACCCCCCGCAGCTGCTGGTGGTCGACGGCGGCCAGCCGCAGGTGGCCGCCGCCCGCCGGGCGCTGGACGAGCTGGGCATCGACGACGTCGCGCTGTGCGGGCTGGCCAAGCGCCTGGAGGAGGTCTGGCTCCCCGGCCAGGACGACCCGGTCGTGCTGCCGCGCAGCAGCGAGGGCCTCTACCTGCTCCAGCGGGTCCGCGACGAGGCGCACCGCTTCGCGATCACCTACCAGCGGAGCAAGCGCGCCAAGCGCTTCACCAGCGGCGGGCTGGACGCGGTGCCGGGACTCGGCGAGACCCGGCGCACCGCGCTGCTCAAGCACTTCGGCTCGGTGAAGAAGCTGCGAGCCGCCACCGTCGAGGAGATCTGCGCGGTTCCGGGGATCGGGCGGCGCACTGCGGAGACTGTTGTCGCGGCGTTGGCCTCCCGTCCATCCACGGCATTCGCGGTCAACACCGCGACAGGCGAGATCATGGAGGACAGCGCCGATCGGCTGGAAGACGGCCGGCAGAACCCGGAGACACCGTGACGGCCGGGGGCCGAGCGCGTTCTTCACCGTAGAGAAGCACTGAGAGCGGGGAATCGAAGTGACAGTGTCCGATGACGGGGGCACCACCCGGCCAAAGGCCGGGGGAGAGACCGCCCCGGAACTGGTGATCATCTCCGGCATGTCCGGAGCCGGCCGCAGCACCGCGGCCAAATGCCTGGAGGACCTCGGCTGGTTCGTCGTCGACAACCTGCCCCCGGCCCTCATCCCGACCATGGTCGACCTCGGTGCCCGCTCGCAGGGCGCCGTCGCCAGGATCGGCGCGGTGGTCGACGTCCGGGGCCGGCAGTTCTTCGACGACCTGCGGGCCTCCCTGGAGGAACTGGAGAAGCGCGGGATCCGGCTGCGGGTGGTCTTCCTGGAGTCCTCCGAGGCGGCCCTGGTGCGCCGGTTCGAGAGCGTCCGGCGCCCGCACCCGCTGCAGGGCGACGGCCGGATCGTGGACGGCATCGCCCAGGAACGCGACCTGCTGCGCGAGCTGCGCGGCGAGGCCGACCTGGTGATCGACACCTCCGACCTCAACGTCCACCAGCTGCGGGCCAAGCTGGACGCCCAGTTCGCCGACCACGACGAGCCCGAGCTGCGGGCCACCGTGATGTCCTTCGGCTTCAAGTACGGCCTGCCGGTCGACGCCGACCTGGTGGTGGACTGCCGCTTCCTGCCCAACCCGCACTGGGTCCCCGAACTGCGGGCCCGCACCGGGACGGACAGCGACGTCGCGGACTACGTGTTCGAGCAGCCCGGGGCCAAGGAGTTCCTGGACGGTTACGCGGAGCTGCTGCGGATTGTCACGGAGGGTTACCGCAGGGAGGGCAAGCGGTACATGACGCTTGCCGTAGGCTGCACCGGTGGCAAGCACCGCAGCGTCGCCATGTCGGAGCGGTTGACAAAGCGTCTGATCGCCGATGGCGTGGAGACGGTCCTGGTGCACCGCGACATGGGACGGGAGTGACGGCGGCCCTGCACCGCCGACAGCAGAGAAACGTGGGGTAGGTGTGACGGGATACTCGCCAGGGCGGCAGCTCCAGCACAAGGCCGCCGAGCGGGGTTCCCCGGGCGCATCGAAGTCACGCGGCACCGCGCCGAAGATCACCGCGCTGGGCGGCGGGCAGGGGCTCTCGGCCTCGCTCTCCGCCCTGCGCAGGCTGACCAGCGACCTGACCGCCGTGGTCACCGTCGCCGACGACGGCGGCTCCAGCGGCCGGCTCCGGGCCGAGCTGGGCGTCCTGCCGCCGGGCGACCTGCGCAAGGCGCTGGCCGCGCTCTGCGGGGACGACGACTGGGGCCGTACCTGGTCCGAGGTCATCCAGCAGCGCTTCACCGGCACCGGCGAGCTGGGCGGGCACGCGGTCGGCAACCTGCTGATCGTGGCGCTCTGGGAGAAGCTCGGCGATCCGGTCGCCGCGCTGGAGTGGGTCGGCCGGCTGCTCAACGTGCAGGGGCGGGTGCTGCCGATGTCGGCCGTCCCGCTGGACATCGAGGCCATGGTGCGCGGGCACGACCCGGCCCGCCCCGGCGAGCTGAGCGCAGTGCGCGGCCAGGCCGACGTGGCGGTCACGCCCGGTACCGTCCAGTCGGTGCGGCTGCTGCCCGAGGAGCCGCCGGCCGTCCCCGAGGCCGTCGCGGCCGTGCTGGAGGCGGACTGGGTGGTGCTCGGACCCGGCTCCTGGTTCACCAGCGTGCTGCCGCACCTGCTGGTGCCCGAGCTGGCGAAGGCGCTGACCGAGACCAAGGCCCGGCGCCTGCTCACCCTCAACCTCGCGCCCCAGCCGGGCGAGACCGAGGGCTTCACCCCGCAGCGTCACCTGGAGGTGATCGCCGACCACGCTCCCGAGCTCGCGGTGGATGCCATCCTGGTGGACGAGCGGGCGGTGACCGGCGGGGCCTTCGGGGTGGCCGACCTGGCCGGTCTGGAGAAGGCCGCGGGACGGATGGGCGCGGCCCTGGTGCTGGACCAGGTGGCGGCGTCCGACGGCACGCCGCGACACGACCCGGAGCTTCTGGCCGCGGCGTACGACCGGATTTTCCGGACACATGGAAGGATCGGCCCATGGCGATGACGGCAGCGGTGAAGGACGAGATCAGCCGGCTCCCTGTCACCCGGGCCTGCTGCCGCAAGGCTGAGGTATCGGCGATCCTGCGATTCGCGGGCGGACTCCACATTGTGAGTGGACGCATCGTGATCGAGGCGGAGCTGGACACCGGCGTTGCGGCGCGACGGCTGCGCAAGGACCTGCTGGAGATCTTCGGGCACTCCTCGGATCTGGTGGTGATGGCCCCCAGCGGTCTGCGACGCGGCAGTCGGTATGTGGTCCGTGTGGTGAAGGACGGCGAACTGCTGGCCCGGCAGACGGGGCTGGTGGACGGGCGAGGACGCCCGATCCGGGGGCTTCCCCCGGCGGTGGTCTCCGGGGCCACCTGCGACGCGGAGGCGGCCTGGCGCGGCGCCTTCCTGGCGCACGGCTCGCTCACCGAGCCGGGCAGGTCCTCCTCGCTGGAGATCACCTGCCCCGGTTCGGAGGCGGCCCTCGCCCTGGTGGGGGCGGCCCGGCGGCTGGGCATCCCGGCCAAGGCCCGCGAGGTGCGCGGCGCGGACCGGGTGGTGATCCGGGACGGCGACGCGATCGGCGCGCTGCTGACCCGGCTGGGCGCGCACGAGTCGGTGCTGGCCTGGGAGGAGCGCCGGCTGCGCCGCGAGGTGCGGGCGACCGCCAACCGGCTGGCCAACTTCGACGACGCCAACCTGCGCCGCTCGGCCCGGGCGGCCGTCGCGGCCGGGGCCCGGGTGCAGCGGGCGCTGGAGATCCTCGGCGACGAGGTCCCCGAGCACCTGGCCGCGGCCGGGCAGCTGCGGATGCAGCACAAGCAGGCCTCGCTGGAGGAGTTGGGCGCGCTGGCCGATCCGCCGCTCACCAAGGACGCGGTGGCCGGCCGGATTCGCCGGCTGCTGGCGATGGCCGACAAGCGCGCCTCCGAGCTCGGTCTGCCGAGCACCGAGGCCAATCTGACCGAGGAGATGGCCCTCAACTGAGGCCCCTCACGGGCATCTGAGCCACCCCGGACTCCGTCGAGTCCGGGGTGGCACTCTTTTTGCCCCTGCGTGCCATCGGCGGGCGCGACCAACTGCCCTACAAGGGCTGGCGGGCAGCCCGCGCAAGGGGCTGAAACCGCGCCACGCCAAGGGCAGGGGGCCGGACAGGATGTGCTCCGCCGTGTGCGGTAGGGGTAGGGTCATTGGTGGTCGGGGACATCCCATTTCCACCCCGTCGGCATAGCCCGGCGTATCTCAGAGGAGATCGGTTCGTGACGATCCGGGTAGGCATCAACGGATTCGGCCGCATCGGCCGCAACTTCTTCCGTGCGGTCAAGTCTCAGGGCGCGGACATCGAGATTGTCGGCGTCAACGACCTGACCGACACCAAGACCTTGGCTCACCTGCTCAAGTATGACTCGATCCTGGGCACCTTCCAGGGCGAGATCAGCCACACCGCTGACAGCATCACGGTCGACGGCAAGACCTTCAAGGTCATCGCCGAGCGTGACCCCGCCAACCTCCCCTGGGCCGCACTCGGCGCCGACGTCGTCATCGAGTCCACCGGCATCTTCACCAGCGCCGACGCCGCAAAGAAGCACGTCACCGCCGGTGCCAAGAAGGTCATCATCTCCGCGCCCGCTTCCGGCGAGGACATCACCATCGTGATGGGCGTCAACGACGACAAGTACGACGCCGCGAAGCACACCATCATCTCCAACGCGTCCTGCACCACGAACTGCGTGGCACCGCTGGCCAAGGTGCTGCTGGAGAACTTCGGCATCGTCAAGGGCATGATGACGACGGTGCACGCGTTCACCAACGACCAGGTCACGCTGGACTTCCCGCACAAGGACCTGCGCCGTGCCCGTGCCGCGTCGCTGAACATCATCCCGACCTCGACGGGTGCCGCCAAGGCCACCGCGCTGGTCCTGCCGGAGCTCAAGGGCAAGCTGGACGGCACTTCGCTGCGCGTCCCGGTCCCGACCGGCTCGATCACCGACCTGGTGGTGACCCTCGAGCGCGAGGTCACCGTCGAGGAGGTCAACGCGGCCTTCCTGAAGGCGTCCCAGGGCGCCCTCAAGGGCATCCTCGAGTACACCGAGGACCCGATCGTCTCCTCCGACATCGTGAACTCGCCGTTCTCCACCATCTTCGACTCGCTGATGACCATGGTCCAGGGCGACCAGGTCAAGGTCTTCGGCTGGTACGACAACGAGTGGGGCTACTCGAACCGCCTCGTCAACCTGACCACCCTCGTCGGTGGCCAGCTCTGACGCAGCGAGAGCTGACGTGATGTGAGGACCGGGGCCCGGACGCGCAACTGCGCCTCCGGGCCCCGGTCCTGCGCACCCTCATCTCGCCCCCCGGCGGTCCGGTACTGTGCCGCCCGTAGCACGACCCTCTCCAGGAGAACGAAACCGTGAAGACCATCGAAGACCTCGATGTGGCAGGCCGGCGGGTTTTCGTCCGCGCCGACCTGAACGTGCCGCTCTCGGGCGACACCATCACCGACGACGGCCGGATCCGCGCCGTCGCCCCGACCATCGCCAAGCTGCTGCAGTCCGGCGCGAAGGTGATCGTCGCCTCCCACCTCGGCCGTCCCAAGGGGGCGCCGGACCCGCAGTTCTCGCTCGCGCCGGTGGCCGTCCGCCTCGGCGAGATCCTCGGCAAGCCGGTGGCCTTCGCCACCGACACCGTGGGCGACAGCGCGAAGGCCACCGTCGCCGCCCTGGCCGACGGCGAGGTCACGCTGCTGGAGAACCTGCGCTTCAACGCGGGTGAGACGAGCAAGGACGACGCCGAGCGCGCCGCCTTCGCCGACGAGCTCGCCGCCCTGGCCGACCTCTACGTGGGCGACGGCTTCGGCGCGGTGCACCGCAAGCACGCCTCGGTCTACGACCTGCCGGCCCGCCTGCCGCACGCCGTCGGCGACCTGATTGCCACCGAGGTGGCCGTGCTCAAGCGGCTCACCGAGGAGGTGGCCCGCCCGTACGCGGTGGTGCTGGGCGGCTCCAAGGTCTCCGACAAGGTCGGCGTGATCGACAACCTGCTGGGCAAGGCCGACCGCATCCTGATCGGCGGCGGCATGGTCTTCACCTTCCTCGCGGCGCTCGGCCACGAGGTCGGCGCCTCGCTGCTGCAGAAGGACGAGATCCCGACCGTCCTGGAGTACCTGGAGCGGGCGAAGAAGAACGGCGTGGAGTTCGTCCTGCCGGTGGACGTCGCGGTCGCCGGGAGCTTCCCCGACGTCAAGACGGGCGCGCCGGCCGAGGGCTTCGAGGTCGTCGCGGTGGACGGCATCCCCGCCGACAAGCTGGGCCTGGACATCGGCCCGCGGTCGGCCGAGCTGTTCGCCGAGAAGCTGGCCGACGCGGCCACGGTGTTCTGGAACGGCCCGATGGGCGTCTTCGAGCACCCGGAGTTCGCCGCCGGCACCCGGGCCGTCGCCCAGGCGCTGCTGGACGGCGACGCCTTTTCCGTGGTCGGCGGCGGGGACTCCGCCGCGGCCGTCCGCATCCTGGGCTTCGACGAGACGAAGTTCGGGCACATCTCGACCGGCGGTGGCGCGAGCCTGGAGTACCTGGAGGGCAAGACGCTCCCCGGTCTCGCCGCCCTGGAAGGCTGAACATGACTGACCGTACCCCGCTGATGGCCGGCAACTGGAAGATGAACCTCAACCACCTGGAGGCCATCCAGCACACCCAGAAGCTGGCGTTCGCGCTGACCGACAAGGACTACGACGCCGTCGAGGTAGCCGTCCTCGTCCCGTTCACCGACCTGCGCTCGGTGCAGACCCTGGTCGACGGCGACAAGCTGAAGATCAAGTACGGCTCGCAGGACGTCTCGGCGCACGACTCCGGTGCCTACACCGGCGAGATCTCCGGCGTGATGCTGTCCAAGCTCAAGTGCAGCTACGCGGTGATCGGCCACTCGGAGCGCCGCCAGTACCACGGCGAGAACGAGGAGATCGTCAACGCCAAGGTGCAGGCCGCCTACCGCAACGGTGTGGTCCCGATCCTGTGCATCGGCGAGCCGCTGGAGGTCCGCAAGGCCGGCACGCACGTCGCGCACACCCTCGCCCAGCTGGACGGCGCGCTGACCGCCGTCCCGGCGTCGGACGTCGAGCGGATCGTCGTCGCGTACGAGCCGGTCTGGGCGATCGGCACCGGCGAGGTGGCCACCCCGGAGGACGCGCAGGAGGTCTGCGCGGCGATCCGTGGCCGGCTGGCCGAGCTGTACTCCGCCGAGCTGGCCGACAAGGTCCGCGTGCTGTACGGCGGTTCGGTGAAGTCCTCCAGCGCGGCCGGCCTGATGGCCAAGCCCGACGTGGACGGCGCACTGATCGGCGGGGCCTCGCTGGACGCCGACGAGTTCGTCAAGATCGTGCGTTACCGCGAGCAGGCAGTAGGCTAACGCCCTCACAGCAACGTAGTCTTTGGGGCCGGACCGCCTTTCGGGCGGCCCGGCCCCTCGCCCATGACCCAACCGTACGAGAGAGTTGGTCCCGCCGTGGTTCTCGGGTTCTCGATTGCCCTGATCATCTTCAGTCTGCTGATGATCCTCCTGGTGCTGCTGCACAAGGGGAAGGGCGGCGGCCTGTCCGACATGTTCGGCGGTGGCTCGATGTCCGCCGGCGGCGGCTCGGCCGTGGCGGAGCGCAACCTCGACCGCATCACCATCCTCGTGGGCCTCTGCTGGTTCGCCTGCATCGTGGTGCTCGGCCTGCTGATCAAGGTCAAGAGCTGACCCTTCCTCAGTCCCGGAGGCGGTGCGGACAGATCCTTATCCGCTCCGTACACTAGGACAACTTGCCAACACGGTCCGCAGTGGGCGGCCGGTCGGCGGGCGGATGTGGGGCCGCGCCCTCGGGGCACGGCCGACAACACCTGGGCAGGCCCAGGCGGATAGCGGCACGCAGGGAGTCAGACCGTGGCAAGTGGCAACGCCATCCGTGGCAGCAGGGTCGGGGCAGGCCCGATGGGTGAGGCGGAACGCGGCGAGTCCGCCCCCCGTAACCGGATCACCTTCTGGTGCGCCAACAAGCACGAGACGCGCCCCAGCTTTGCCGCCGAGGCCGTCATCCCGGACACCTGGGACTGCCCCCGCTGCGGGTTCCCGGCCGGGCAGGACGAGCACAACCCGCCGGCGCCGTCGCGCAACGAGCCCTACAAGACCCACCTCGCGTACGTCCGCGAGCGCCGCAGTGACGCCGACGGCGAGGCGATCCTGGCCGAGGCGCTGGCCAAGCTGCGCGGCGAGATCTGACCGTCGCCAGGCGGGACCCGATCGTCCCGAAAGTCCCCCCGTCAACGTGGTTTGACGTGGGGACTTTTTTGGACCACCATTCCACTAACTGCTTAGTGGAATGGTGGTGCTGATGGGTGGGGACGGCATGATCGAGCTTCGCGCCGGCGTGGAGGTGTTCGGCCTCGGCAAGCGCTACCGGCGCGGCTGGGCGCTGCGGAACTGCTCCTTCCGGCTGCCCGCCGGGCGGATCTGCGCGCTGGTCGGACCGAACGGCGCGGGCAAGAGCACCCTGCTCTCGGTCCTCGCCGGACTGCTGGTGCCCACCGAGGGGAGCGTCGAGCTCCTGGGGATGCCGCTCGGCGACCGTGAGAGCGTCGGCCGGGTCGCGTTCGTGGCCCAGGACAAGCCGCTCTACACCGGCTTCACGGTGGCCGAGCTGCTCCGCCTGGGGGAGGAGCTGAACCCGCGGTGGGACCGTGACAAGGCCGAGCTGGTGGTCGCGGGCGGCGGCTTCCCGAGGTCGGCCAGGATCGGTTCGCTCTCCGGCGGCCAGCGCACCCGGGTCTCGCTCGCACTGGCCCTGGGCAAGCGGCCCGACCTGCTGATCCTGGACGAGCCGATGTCCGACCTGGACCCGCTGGCCCGCCACCAGCTGATGGGCCTGCTGATGGCCGAGGCCGCCGAGCGCGGCACCACGGTGCTGATGTCCTCGCACGTGGTCTCCGAGTTGCAGGAGGTCTGCGACTACCTGGTGCTGGTCGCCGACGGCGCGGTCCGGATGGCCGGGGACGTCGAGGAGATCCTCGGTGCCCACCGCCTGCTGGTCGGCGACCAGCGCGACGAGCCGCACCTCGCGGGCCACCAGCTGGTGGAGAGCCGGCTGGCCGGCCGCACGCTCAGTGCCCTGGTCCGCCCGCTCGGCCCGCTGCGTGGCGACTGGCAGAGCAGCACCCCCACCCTGGAGGAGCTGTTGCTCGCCCACCTGCGCTCGCCGCAGGCGCCGGCCCTGCTGACCGTCGACGCGCGCGTCACCCCGCGGGCGGTGGCGGCATGACGACGACGACCACGCTCGCGGCCCCCGAGGCCGCCGTCCCCGCCGGCCGCTCCCGGCTGCGCCCGCACGGCCTGGGCTGGCTGATGTGGCGTCAACACCGGCTGCTGGCCTGGCTCCTGCTGGCCGCCGTGCTCGCCGCGGCCATCGGATTCCCGTTCCTGCGCGGTGCGATGTCCTCCTACATCTCCGCCCACCACATCGCCGGCTGCGCGGAGATCACCTCCGACCCTAACTGCCAGCAGCAGGGCGGGCAGCAGGCCGTCGAGCAGTTCCGCGCGACCTACGGCCTGGAGCTCAAGGGCATCGGGCTGCTGCTGCGGCTGCTGCCGACCGTGCTCGGGGTGCTGGTCGGCGCCCCGCTGCTCGCGCGCGAGCTGGAGACCGGTACCTGGAAGCTGGTGCTGGCGCAGTCGGTGACCGCCCGGCGCTGGGTGGCGGCCAAGCTGCTGGCGGTCGGACTGTTCTGCGCGCTGGGCTCCGCCGTGCTGATGGCGCTCTTCCGCTGGCTCTGGGAGCCCTCGGCCAATGACGTCTCGGGCATCTCCTGGTACAGCACGGCCTTCGTGGCCTCCGGTGGACCGCTGCTGGTCGCCACCGTGCTGCTGGCGCTGGCGGTCGGCGTCACCGTGGGCGCGCTGGTGCGCCGGGTGGTGCCGGCGATGGGCGGCACGCTGGCCGTGCTGGTGGCCGTGCAGGTCGCGTTGTCCGGGGTGCGGCCCTACCTCTGGGGCTGGCACACCGAGTTGATCTCGATGTCCGAGCTGCCCAACGACACCTGGGGAATCGCCCAGGGCTACCTGCTCCCGGACGGCACCCGGCTGCCGTACGGCGACGTGTGCGGCGGCAACGACGTCGCGGGGTGCGGCGCAAGCGGACGCGAGTTCACCGACGTGCACCACGCGGCGGACTACTGGCCGCTGCAGCTGGTCGAGTCCGGGATCTGCCTGGTGCTGGCCGCCGCGCTGGTCCTCTTCACCGTGCGATGGACCGTCCGCCGACTGGGCTGAGCGCGCGAACGGCGGCGGGGGTGGCACTCGAAAGTGCCACCCCCGCCGCCGTTTTGACGCTCCGTCAGGCTGAGGCCGGAGGGTAGAGCGCCGCCGGGATCTTCGCCGCGGCCGCCCGGTCGAGCAGCCAGAGCGTGCGACTGGTCCCGTACGCGCCGGAGGCCGGCGCCAGCAGCTCGCCCGGCCCGGACAGCGCCAGCGCGACCGCGTCGGCCTTGTCCTCACCGGCCGCCAGCAGCCAGACCTCGCGGGCCGCCCGGATCGCCGGCAGGGTCAGCGAGACCCGGGTCGGCGGCGGCTTCGGCGCGCCGCGCACGCCGACCACCGTGCGGGCACGCTCCCGGACACCCGGGTGCTCGGGGAAGAGCGAGGCCACATGGGTGTCCGGGCCGACGCCGAGCAGCAGCACGTCGAAGGCGGGCACCCGGCCGCGGTCCTGCGGACCCGCGGCCAGCGCCAGCTCCTCGGCGTACCGCTCGGCGGCGGCCTCCACATCGCTGCCGTCCACACCGTCCGAGGCGGGCATGAAGTGCACCCGCGCCGGGTCCAGCGGGACCCGGGACAGCAGCTCGTCGGTGGCCTGGACGGCGTTGCGCTCCGGATCCGCGGAGGGGACGAAGCGCTCGTCGCCCCACCAGAGGTCCAGCCGCGACCAGTCCACGGCGTCCCGGGCGGGGGACGCCGCGAGGGCCGCGAGCAGCGCGTTGCCGTTGCGCCCACCGGTCAGCACCACCGAGGCGGTGCCCCGGGCGGACTGCGCGTCGACGACCTTGGTGATCAGCCGGGCGGCCGCCGCCTGGGCCATCAGCTCCTTGTCGCGGTGCACGACCAGCTGCGGGACCGGGCTCATGCGCCGCTCCGCTTGCGCGGGGAGGCCTTCTTGCCGTCCTTCTTCGGCGCCGCCGCGGGGGGCTTGCGGGCCGTCGGCGCCTTCTTGGCGACCGGCACCTTGGCGGTCACCCGGGGGACGGCCACGGCCGCCTCGACGGCCGCCTCGACCGCCGCCGCGGTGTGCGCCTCGGCCTCCGCCTCGGCCATCGCGACCGCCACATCGGTGGCGTGCGCCTGCGCGGACGGCTCGTGCAGCCGCTCGACGCCGGTGCGCACCGCCGCCGCGTAGATGTCGTCCGGGTCCAGCCGGCGCAGCTCCTCGGCGATCAGGTCGGCGGTGTCCCGCCGCTTGAGCGCCACCATCCGGTCCGGCGCGCCGGGGATGGAGAGGGTGCCCATCAGGCCGTCCGGGCGGTCCAGGACGATCTCGCCGTCCTTGCTGCGCATCCGTACCGCGGTGATACCCGGGCCGTCGGTGACGACCCGCTCGACCGGTACGTTCAGCCGGTCGGTCAGCCACAGCCCGAGCAGCTCGACGCTGGGGTTGTAGGACTCGCCCTCGACCACGGCCGCGGTGACCGTGGTGGGCCGCTGGTCCAGGGCGGCGGCCAGCATGGAGCGCCAGCCGGTGATCCTGGTCCAGGCGAGGTCGGTGTCGCCGGGGGTGTAGCTCTGGGCCCGCAGCGCCAGCTGGTCGACCGGCGACTCGGCGGTCACCGCGTCGGTGATCCGGCGCTGCGCGATGGCACCGAGCGGGTCCTGCGCGGGGTGCGCGGGCGCGTTCTCGGGCCACCAGACCACCACCGGCGCGTCCGGCAGCAGCAGTGGCAGCACGACCGACTGCGCGTGCGAGACGAGCTCGCCGTGCATCCGCAGGATCGCCGTCTCGCCGGAGCCGGTGTCGGCGCCGACCAGGATCTCGGCGTCCAGCCGGGCACCGGCCCGGGCCCGCGGCGAACGCCCGGCCCGCTTGATGACCGCCAGTATCCGCGAGGGGTGCTCGCGGGAGGCGTCGTTGGCGGCCTTGAGGGCGTCGTACGCGCTGCCCTCGTCGACCACGATGACCAGGGTGAGCACCATGCCGGCCGCGGTGGAACCGCTGGCCCGCCGGGCGTCCATCATGGCGTTGTTGATCTTGCTGGACGTGGTGTCCGTCAGGTCGATCTTCATGGCCGGCGCCAGCTCCTGCCGTCTCGTGCGAGCATCTCGTCGGCCTCCGCGGGGCCCCACGTGCCGGCGGGGTACTGCGCGGGCTTGCCGTGCTCGTCCCAGTGCTTCTCGATCGGGTCGAGGATCTCCCAGGAGAGCTCGACCTCCTGGTGCCGCGGGAACAGGTTGGCGTCGCCCAGCAGCACGTCCAGGATGAGCCGCTCGTACGCCTCGGGGCTGGACTCGGTGAACGACTCGCCGTAGGCGAAGTCCATCGTGACGTCCCGGACCTCCATCGAGGTGCCCGGCACCTTGGAGCCGAACCGCACGGTGACGCCCTCGTCCGGCTGGACCCGGATGACCAGGGCGTTCTGCCCCAGCTCCTCGGTCGCGTAGGAGTCGAACGGCAGGTACGGCGCGCGCTGGAAGACGACCGCGATCTCGGTCACCCGGCGGCCCAGGCGCTTGCCCGTGCGCAGGTAGAACGGGACGCCCGCCCAGCGGCGGTTGTTGATCTCCAGCTTCACGGCGGCGTAGGTGTCGGTCTTCGACTTGGGGTCGATGCCGTCCTCGTCCAGGTACCCGACCACCTCCTCGCCACCCTGCCAGCCGGCCGAGTACTGGCCGCGGACGGTGTGCAGGCCGAGGTCCTTGGGCAGCTGCACGGCGCTGAGCACCTTGAGCTTCTCGGCGACCAGGGCCTTGGGGTGGAACGAGGCCGGCTCCTCGATGGCCGTCAGGGCCATCAGCTGGAGCAGGTGGTTCTGGATCACGTCACGGGCGGAGCCGATGCCGTCGTAGTACCCGGCCCGGCCGCCGATGCCGATGTCCTCGGCCATGGTGATCTGCACGTGGTCCACGTAGGACCGGTTCCAGATCGGCTCGAACATCGAGTTGGCGAACCGCAGCGCCAGGATGTTCTGGACGGTCTCCTTGCCGAGGTAGTGGTCGATCCGGAAGACCTCGTCACGCGGGAAGACCTCGTGGACGACCTTGTTCAGCTCCTGGGCGCTCTCCAGGTTGTGGCCGAACGGCTTCTCGATCACCGCGCGGCGCCAGGAGCCGGGCGGCGGGTCGGCCAGCCCGTGCTTCTTCAGCTGCTGGACCACGTTGGGGAAGAACTTCGGCGGCACCGACAGGTAGAAGGCGAAGTTGCCGCTGGTGCCCTGCGCCTTGTCGAGGTCCTCGATGGTCTCGCGCAGGGTCTCGAAGGCCGCGTCGTCGTCGAAGGTGCCCTGGACGAACCGCATGCCCTTGGCGAGCTGCTCCCAGACCTCCTCGCGGAACGGGGTGCGGGCGTGCTCCTTGACGGCGTCGTGGACCTCCTGGGCGAAGTCCTCGTCCTCCCACTCGCGGCGGGCGAAGCCCACCAGGGAGAAGCCCGGCGGCAGCAGACCGCGGTTGGCCAGGTCGTAGATGGCCGGCATCAGCTTCTTGCGGGACAGGTCGCCGGTGACCCCGAAGATGACCAGGCCGGACGGCCCCGCGATGCGGGGCAGCCGGCGGTCGGCGGGGTCGCGCAGCGGGTTCGACGGCGGCAGCGGAGTCTCGCTCTGCTGTCCGTCCGTCCCTTCCAGATCGGGGAAGGCCTGTGGATTGCTCACTGGTGGGCTCCGCTCTCAGTGCGTGGTGTGAGCAGGGATCACTTCTCGCCGGCCGCGAAGGAGGCGAGGGAGGCGGTCACGGTGTCGAGCAGCTCGATCCAGGAGGCCTCGAACTTCGACACGCCCTCGTCCTCCAGGACCTGGACCACGTCGTCGTAGTCCACGCCCGCGGCGGCGATGGCGTCCATCACGGCCTGCGCGTCGGCGTAGTTGCCGGTGATGGTGTCACCGGTGACCGGGCCGTGGTCGCCGGTGGCTTCCAGGGTGGCCTCGGGCATGGTGTTGACGGTGCCCGGCGCGACCAGCTCGGTCACGTACAGGGTGTCCGGCAGGGCCGGGTCCTTGACGCCGGTGGAGGCCCACAGCGGGCGCTGCGGCTTGGCGCCGGCCGCCTCCAGGGCCTTCCAGCGCGCGCCGGCCGGACGCTTGCCGTCGACCGAGCCGAAGACCTCCTCGTACGCCTGGTAGGCGAGGCGGGCGTTGGCCAGCGCGGCCTTGGAGCGCAGCTCCTTGGCGCCCAGGGCGTCCAGGCGCTTGTCGATCTCGGTGTCCACGCGGGAGACGAAGAAGGAGGCCACCGACTCGATCGAGGAGAGGTCCAGGCCCTTGGCCTTGGCCTGCTCCAGGCCGGTCAGGAAGGCGTCGATGACGGCCTTGTAGCGGTCCAGCGAGAAGATCAGCGTGACGTTGACGCTGATGCCCCGGCCGATCACCTCGGTGATCGCGGGCAGGCCGGCCTTGGTGGCCGGGATCTTGATGAACACGTTCGGACGGTCCACCAGCCACCACAGCTGCTTGGCCTCGGCCACCGTGGCCGCGGTCTCGTGGGCCAGGCGCGGGTCGACCTCGATGGAGACCCGGCCGTCGCGGCCGTTGCTGGCGTCGTAGACCGGGCGCAGCACGTCGGCCGCGTCGCGCACGTCCGAGGTGGTGATCATGCGGATCGCCTCGTCCGTGGTGACCTTGCGGATCGCCAGGTCGCGCAGCTGACCGTCGTAGGAGGAGTCACCGCCGCCGATGGCCTTCTGGAAGATGGTGGGGTTGGTCGTCACGCCGACCACGTGCTTGCTCTGCACGAGCTCGGCCAGGTTGCCGGAGTTCAGCCGGGTGCGGCTCAGGTCGTCCAGCCAGATCGCCACGCCCTCGTCGCTGAGGCGCTTCAGTGCGTCAGTCATGCTGCTCAGTCCCTCTGTTCATGTTCATGGAATGTCGCCAAGGCGGTGCGGGCCGCGCATCCGGAGCAGGCCGGATGCGCGGCCCGGGGGTGCTAGCGGTGCGCGTCGGCCAGCGAGCGGAGCGAGGTGTGCGCCGCGGCCACCACGGCCTCGGCGGTGATGCCGAACTCCTGGAACAGCACCTGGTAGTCGGCGGAGGCGCCGAAGTGCTCCAGGCTGACGATCCGGCCGTGGTCGCCGACCAGTTCGCGCCAGCCCTGGGCGATGCCCGCCTCGACCGAGACGCGGGCCTTGACGGCCGGCGGCAGCACGCTGTCGCGGTACGCCTGGTCCTGCTCGTTGAACCACTCGACGGACGGCATCGAGACCACCCGGGTGCTGACGCCCTCGGCCTCCAGCACCTCGCGGGCCTTGACCGCGAGCTGCACCTCGGAGCCGGTGCCGATCAGGATCAGGTCCGGGATGCCCTTGCTCGCCTCGGCCAGCACGTAGCCGCCCTTGGCGGTGCCCTCGGCCGAGCCGAAGACCTCGCGGTCCCAGGTCGGCACGTTCTGCCGGGTGAGCGCCAGGCCGACCGGGCCGGGGTGGGTGGTGAAGCGCTCGATGACGGTGCGCCAGGCGACCGCCGTCTCGTTGGCGTCGGCCGGGCGGACCATCGACAGGCCCGGGATGGCGCGCAGCGAGGCCAGGTGCTCGACCGGCTGGTGGGTCGGGCCGTCCTCGCCCAGGCCGATCGAGTCGTGCGTCCAGACGTAGGTGACCGGCAGCTTCATCAGCGCGGCCAGGCGCACGGCCGGGCGCATGTAGTCGGCGAAGACCAGGAAGGTGCCGCCGTAGACGCGGGTCTTCCCGTGCAGGGCGATGCCGTTCATGGTCGAGCCCATGGCGTGCTCGCGGATGCCGAAGTGGATCGTCCGGCCGTACGGGTTCGCCGACTTCAGCGGGTTGCCCTCGGGCAGGAACGAGCTGTCCTCGTCGATCGTGGTGAGGTTGGACTCCGCGAGGTCGGCCGAGCCGCCCCACAGCTCCGGGATCACCGCGCCGAGCGCCTTGAGGGTCTCGCCGCTGGCCTTGCGGGTCGCGACGTCCTTGCCGGCCGGGAAGGTCGGCAGCTGCTTGTGCCAGCCGTCCGGCAGCTCGCCGGACTGGATCCGGTCGAACTCCGCGGCGCGCTGCGCGTCGGCGCCGCGCCAGGCGGCGAAGGACTTCTCCCACTCGGCGCGGGCGGCCTTGCCGCGCTGGACGACCAGGCGGGCGTGCGCGAGCACCTCGTCGGTGACCTCGAAGGTCTGCTCCGGGTCGAAGCCCAGCACCTTCTTGGTCTTGGCGATCTCGGCGTCGCCGAGCGCCGAGCCGTGCGCCTTGCCGGTGTTCTGCGCGTCCGGCGCCGGCCAGGCGATGATCGTGCGCATGCCGATGATGGACGGGCGCGAGGTCTCCGCCTTCGCGGCGGCCAGCGCCTCGGCGATGGCGTGCACGTCGACGTCGCCGTTGCTCTTCGGCGCCACGCGCTGGACGTGCCAGCCGTAGGCCTCGTAGCGGGCCAGGACGTCCTCGGAGAAGGCGGTCGCGGTGTCGCCCTCGATCGAGATGTGGTTGTCGTCGTACAGCGCGACCAGGTTGCCCAGCTTCTGGTGGCCCGCCAGCGAGGACGCCTCGGCCGAGATGCCCTCCTCCAGGTCGCCGTCCGAGACGATCGCCCAGATGGTGTGGTCGAACGGCGAGGTGCCCGGGGCCGCCTCCGGGTCGAACAGGCCGCGCTCGTAGCGGGCCGCCATCGCCATGCCCACCGCGTTGCCGATGCCCTGGCCGAGCGGGCCGGTGGTGGTCTCCACACCCGCGGTGTGGCCGTGCTCCGGGTGGCCCGGGGTGCGGCTGCCGGCGACCCGGAACGCCTTCAGGTCCTCCAGCTCGAGGCCGTAGCCCGAGAGGAAGAGCTGGGTGTAGAGCGTCAGGCTGGTGTGGCCGGGGGAAAGGACGAAGCGGTCACGCCCCACCCAGGACGGATCGGTGGGGTCGTGGCGCAGGAAACGCTGGAAGATCAGGTAGGCCGCGGGGGCCAGCGACATGGCCGTCCCCGGGTGACCGTTGCCGACCTTCTGGACGGCGTCCATGGCCAGCACGCGGGCCGTGTCCACCGTGCGCTCGTCCAGCTCGGTCCACTCGAATGCGTTCGTCGGCTTCGTGCTCACCCTTCTCAGGGCTCCTTCCGTAGTGAAGTGCTCCCGTGAAGGGGACCGAGTCGGCCACGTCGTTGTGGACCAGACGCTTCGGCGGTTCCGGTCACGGAGGGTTGATCCCGCTTCTCTGTGCGAGCCTACCGTCCGTGCCGGGGCCCGCCTTCCGTGCCGCGACAACCGGGAGTTTCGCTGCCACATTCCTGTTGCGCTCCTGGTCGCTCTCCGTCTCGCCTCCCCCTGACGGTCCGTTTCATGCGGCTTGCGGAGCGTGTCCACCGGGGTCCGGCCGACGCGTCACACTTTGACCTGCTCTGCGCCGGACCGTGCCACCGCGGGCGCGGAGTTCACCCGGCTGTGTGCGGTTGGGCCCCGTCAGTGGACCCCGGGGCGGATCGGGAGATATGCACCGTCTAAGGTGGCGTGGTACGCGCAGCGTGAACGGATTCACGAGCAATCGAGCCGTGGGCGGCTGCGAAGATTCATCTTCAGTTGGGGTGTTCGTGACCGCCGTCGAATCCCGCCCCGCCGGGGTCCTCGGGACGACCCCCGCGCACCGGCCGTTCGGGGCCCGTGTCGGGGCATTTGTCGCACTGACCAAGCCTCGGATCATCGAGCTGCTGCTGATGAGCACCGTTCCGGTGATGTTCCTCGCCCAGCGTGGCGTTCCGGACCCGTTGCTCGTCCTCTATGTGGTGCTCGGCGGATACCTCTCCGCGGGCGGCGCCAACGCGCTCAACATGTACATCGACCGCGACATCGACGCGGTGATGTCGCGCACCGAGCGCCGGCCGCTGGTGACCGGGATGGTCGCACCGCGCGAGGCGCTGGTCTTCGGTATCGCGCTCGGCGTCGTCTCGACCCTCTGGCTCGGCCTGCTGGTCAACTGGCTCGCCTCCGGGCTGGCGCTGGCCGGCTACCTCTTCTACGTCTTCGTCTACACGCTGGGCCTGAAGCGGCGCACCGCGCAGAACATCGTCTGGGGCGGCATCGCCGGCTGCATGCCGGTGCTGGTCGGCTGGGCGGCGGTCACCGACTCGCTGGGCTGGGCGCCGTTCGTGCTCTTCCTGGTGATCTTCTTCTGGACGCCGCCGCACTACTGGCCGCTGTCCATGAAGGTCCGCGAGGACTACGCCAAGGCCGGCGTGCCGATGCTCCCGGTCACCAAGGGGAACCTGGCGGTGGCCCGGCAGATCGTCGCCTACTCCTGGGTGATGGTCGCGGTCTCGCTGACGCTCTGGCCGCTGGCGCACACCAGCCTGCTGTACCCGATCGCGGCGGTGGTGCTCGGCGGGCTCTGGCTGAAGGAGGCGCACGGGCTGCACAGCCGCGCCAAGGCCGGTGTGGTGGGTGCGGCGCTCAAGGAGATGCGGCTGTTCCACTGGTCGATCACCTACCTCACGCTGCTGATGGTGGTCGTCGCGGTGGACCCGTTCCTGCGCTAGTCGTTGTGTGTGGGCCCCGTCGTCTCTCCGGAGGCGGCGGGGCCCTTCGCTTTGGTCCGCTTCTGTGGTCCGCGGCACACGGCCCTGCCGTCGCCGAAGCCACTACCCGTGGGTAGCATGCGGGCATGAGCAGCGCAGAGACCCTCGCCCCCGCCGCGCCCGACGCCCGTGCCGAGCGCCGCGCCAAGCGCATCGCCAAGCACCTGACCTCCTTCGCCCGTCAGCACGGCGGCAGCGCCGACGGCGTGGTGGAGTACGTCGGCCAGGTGGCCACCCGGATCGTCGTGGTCGGCGCCGACGGCGCCTGGGGCGACCAGGTGGCGCCCAGCTACGCCGTCGGCCGTCGCGCCGCCGAGCTGGCCGGCCTGACGCTGCACGACTCCTTCGAGGGCGAGCTCGCCCTGAAGGTGCGCACCGGACCGTACGAGTGGAAGCGGATGGCGGGCATCCAGCTCGGCGGCTGACGGTACGACGACGACGGCGGCCCTGTTCCCCCCGGTGCGGTGGGGGAGCGGGGCCGCCGTCGTCAGTACGGGGGTGTCTGGGCGTCAGACCGTTGCGGTCTCCTGCGGAGCCTGCGGGGCGGGCAGCGCGGCCGCGGGCTCCTCGGCGGCGTCCCGGGTGCGCAGGGCCAGCGGGATCCGCAGGACGGCGATCCAGGTCAGCGCGGCGCCCAGCATGTGCACCCCGACCAGCAGCTCCGGCACGTCGGTGAAGTACTGCACGAAGCCGATCACGCCCTGGACGAGCAGCACCACGAACAGCTCGCGGGCCCGGGCCCGGGCGGCCGGCGGAGCCTTGACGGCGGCCAGCACGAAGATGACGGCCAGCGAGAGGCCGACCGTGATGAAGACGAAGTCGGCGTGCAGCTGGGCCAGCCGGTCGTAGTTCAGCGGGATGCGGTAGACGTCGCTGGAGTCGCCGGGGTGGTGTCCGGCGCCGGTCACCAGCGTCCCCATCGCGATCAGCACGCCGGTCACGCCGACCAGGACGTATGCCAACTGCTGCAACGGGCGGGCGACCGCGGGCCGGACCGGGCCGTCGCCCTCCTTGCTGCGCTCCCAGGTCGCCACGGCGACCCAGATCAGTGCCATGGCGGCGATCATGTGCACGGCGACCATGTACGGGTTCAGCCCGGTCAGCACGGTGATCCCGCCGAGTACGGCGTTGCTCATCACGACCCAGAACTGCGCCCAGCCCAGCCGGGTCAGGCTGCGCCTCCACGGCCGCGCGCAGCGCGCCGCCAGGATCGCCCAGCCGACCGCCGCGCAGAGCACGTAGGTCAGCATCCGGTTGGTGAACTCGATGACGCCGTGCACGCCCATGGCCGGCGTCGGCGTGACGCTGTCCGCGGTGCAGGTGGGCCAGGTACGGCAGCCGAGTCCGGAGCCGGTCAGCCGGACCGCGCCGCCGGTCACCACGATGAACACGCTCATCACCAGCGCGCTGAGCGCGGCCCGCCGCACGACAGCGGCCGACGGGTGCCAGCGTTCGGCAAGCAGGGAGAAGGGAGTACGCACGCATTGATCCTAGGTTGCGGCATTGGCGATCTTGCGGCGGGGGCAGCCTCCCGCGCGGCGGAGGGGGTCGCGGCCCGGCCGGTGCGCAGTGGGGACTCTTCCGGGCAGAACGGACATTGGTCTTGACCACTGTGGCGTTGGCCGAAAGAGTGCGGCTATCCCCCCGTTCACCCCGCACCCACCGCGGAGATCCAGCACATGCGCATATCCGTCCCCGCCGCAGCTCTCGCGCTCGGCGGTTCGCTGGCCCTGGGCGCGTTCGTCGCGCCGGCTGCCCAGGCCACCCCGGCCGCTCCGGTCGTCCCGCCGGGCCAGAGCTGCCAGAGCCTCGGCGTCGCCAACCTCTACGGCGAGTTCGTCGAGGGCGACGACACCCACGCGCCGGACGCCGAGGGCGCGGTCGCAGTCGGCGGCAACGCCGACTTCAGCGCCGGCTTCAGCATCGGCCAGGAGCTGACGGCCGACCAGGTCAAGGCGCTGCCCGGCGGCAACGCGCTGGTGGTCGGCGGTGACATCAAGGTCGGCGGCGGCAACACCGAGGTGATGCACGGCAACGGCGTCTACGCCGGCCGGAAGATCGGCGACGGCCGGCTGGAGAGCCACGACGGCACGGTCGTGCACGGCGCCTCCCCGATCGACTTCGCCACCGAGTTCGCGGCGCTGCGGAAGGTCTCCGCCGCACTCGCCGCCCAGGGCGCCACCGCCGGCACCGCGGTCACCGCCTCGGGCAGCGGCGGCGGCGCCACGCTGACCCTGACCGGCACCGACGCCACGTACGACAACTTCGTGGTGACCGCGGCCCAGCTGCAGGGCGCCAAGGCGATCCAGCTGAAGGTCCCGGCCGGCGCCGTCGCGGTGGTCAACGTGACCGGCGACAGCTACGACAGCAAGGCAGCCGGCACCACCTCGGTCTGGCTCTGGGACCACACCGCCCAGACGTACGTGCTGGACGACAAGTCGCGCAGCGCCGACGGCGGCGCGGTGCGCGCCGCGCTGCTCTGGAACTTCCCGACCGCGACCACCGTCGTCAAGAACAGCCAGCTGGCCTGGGCGGGCAGCGTGCTGGCGCCCGACGCGGCCTTCGACCTCGGTACCGGCGCGCCGGTCAACGGCTCGGTGATCGTCAAGTCGCTGACCGGCAGCGGGGGCGCGGAGACCCACCACTACCCCTTCACCGGCTGCCTGCCGGTGACCCCGCCGGTGGTGGTGCCGCCGACGCCCACGCCCACCAACTCGGCGCCCTCGCCCACCTCCTCGCCCACCACCACCACGTCGTCGTCCTCGCCGACCACGAAGCCCTCCACTCCCGCCACGGGCACCCCCCGCCCCGCCGGCACCCCCACCCCGGGCGCCACCGCCTCGGCCCCCGCCGTCCCGGCCGGTCCGACCACCCCCGCGCCCAGCACCCCCGCCCCCGCCACCCACGGCGGTCTCGCCTTCACCGGCGCGGCAGCCGTGATCCCGCTCTCGGTCGGCGGCGCGCTGGTCCTCGCCGCCGGTGCGGGCATCGTCGTCGCCACCCGCCGCCGGTCCGCCCGCAGGGTCTGACGGTCGGCCGTCGCAGCCAGTTGAGCCCCGGTGGTCCGTCAGGACCACCGGGGCTCAACGCTGTGCGGGGGGCGGTCGCCGGATCCGCGGTATTCCGGACTTGGGTTTCGAGTGTTCGGCGAGAAGTGCGGGAATCGACGGGCGTGGGCAAAGACCGCGTCATGGGAGGTGGCGAGGCTGATCGTCGGCGCGTGCACGTCGGGGACTGAACCGCCAGGCGTAATCAGGCCGTTCATTCGTGGGGGATACCTCTGTCAAAACAGGTAGAGTCCCCGCACCAGCTGTAGCCGGTCGCTTACGGATCATCCAACGACCGTGCTGCACCGTCTCGTTCGGAAGGATCTTTGTTATGGCGCGACACGTGCGGATACCCGGGCGAATGCTCGTCGGAGCGGCAGCGCTCGCGGTGGTCGCCACCGGTGCACTGGCCGGCAGCGCGTCAGCGCACACCCCGTCGATCACGGCGACCTGCAGTGCGGTCACCGTCGACCTCAGCAACTACAACGCGGACGCGACGAACACGGTCACGGTGACCCTGGGCGGCAAGGTCCTGGTCGACCACAAGCCGTTCTCGACGAGTTTCCACGAGGTCTTCCAGGTGGGGCCGCACACCGCCCCGGTGGCGGGTCTCCTCGACGTCTACGCGTCGGACGACCCCAAGCACGCGAACGGCTGGGGTGGCGAGTGGCCGGTGACCGTCCCGGTCTGCCCGACGCCTCCGCCGACCAGCGCCCCGCCCACCAGCGCTTCGCCGACGCCGCCGAAGCCGTCGCCGACCACGGCCTCGCCCACGCCCACGCCCACCAAGCCGGCGCCCACCACCCCCGCGCCGACCACCGTGGCGCCCACCTCGGCCAAGCCGACCCCCACCCCGACGCCGAAGGCGTCCAGCACGTCGCCGTCGCTCGCCTTCACCGGTGGTGGCGGTAACTCCGGGATGATCGCGGGGGCGGGTGCCGCCGTCGTCGTCCTCGGTGGCGGGCTGGTCTTCTTCACCCGTCGTCGCAAGGCCGGTCGTCACTGAGCCAGCGGCCAGGTAGCGCGAAGGGCGGGGATCACGGCTGATCCCCGCCCTTCGCGCGTCCGCGCAGTGCTGTTCCCTATTCCCAGCGGAAGAAGCGGGCCGCCGCGGCGAGGCCGAGCACCGCCCAGACGGCGAGGGTGCCGAGGTCGGACCAGGGGATGCCGGCGCCGTGCTGCAGCACCGCGCGCAGGCCGTCGGACAGCGCGCTGATCGGGAGCAGCTCCAGGGCGCCGCGGACGGCGGAGGGGAACTTCTCCAGCGGCACGATCACGCCGCCCGCCAGCAGCAGCAGGATGAAGACCAGGTTGGCCCCGGCCAGCGTGGCCTCCGCGCGCAGGGTGCCGGCCATCAGCAGGCCCAGGCCCGAGAACGCGGCGGTACCGAGGACCAGCAGGGCGACGACGGTCGCTGGGTTGCCGTGCGGGGACCAGCCGAGGGCCAGCGCGATCAGCGACAGCAGCGTCACCTGGAGCGCCTCGGTGACCAGGACGCAGCCGGTCTTGGCGGTGAGCAGCGCCCAGCGCGGCAGCGGGCTGGCGCCCAGCCGCTTGAGCACGCCGTAGCGGCGTTCGAAGCCGGTGGCGATGGCCTGGCCGGTGAAGGCGGTGGACATCACGGCGAGGGCCAGCAGGCCGGGGGCCAGGAAGTCGACCCGGTTGCCCGGGCCGGTCACCGAGACCACGTCGACGGAGCTGAACAGCACCAGCAGGACGGTCGGGATGATCACGGTGAGCAGCAGCTGCTCACCGTTGCGCAGCAGCATCTTCGTCTCGAAGGCGGTCTGCGCCAGCAGCATCCGCCCGATCGGGGCGGCTCCGGGGGCGGGGGAGTAGGTCCCCTCAGCGGTGGTCACGAGCGCAGTTCCCGTCCGGTCAGTTCGAGGAAGACGTCTTCGAGGCTGCGCCGTTGCACCGTCAGCTTCTCGGGCAGCACGCCGGCGTCGGCGCACCAGGTGGTCACGGTGGCGACCAGGCGCGGGTCCATCGGGGCCTGGACCCGGTAGGAGCCGGGGGAGAGTTCGACGGCCGCGGCGCCGTCGGGGAGCACCTTGACCAGCGAGCCGAGGTCGAGCCCGGCGGGCCCGGCGAAGTGCAGGCTGCTCTCCGCACCGCCGCGGCAGAGCTCCTCGGGGCTGCCGCTCGCGATCACCCGGCCGCCGTCCACGATCGCGACGGCGTCGGCGAGTTGTTCGGCCTCGTCCATGTAGTGGGTGGTGACCACGACGGTGACGCCGTCCCGGCGCAGGTCGCGGACCAGGTCCCAGGTGGCGCGGCGGGCCTGCGGGTCGAGGCCGGCGGTGGGCTCGTCGAGGAAGACCAGTTCGGGGCGGCCGACCACGGCCATCGCGAGCGCCAGCCGCTGCTGCTGGCCGCCGGAGAGGCGGCGGTAGGTGGTCCGGCCGCAGGAGCCGAGGCCGAGGCGTTCGACCAGGGCGTCGACGTCCAGCGGGTGGGCGTGCAGCTTGGCGGTGTGCCGGAGCATCTCGACGGCGCGCGCCCCCGCGTACACGCCGCCGGACTGCAGCATCACGCCGATCCGCGGGCGCAGTCGCGCGGAGTCGGTCACCGGGTCGAGGCCGAGCACCCGCACGGTGCCGGCGTCGGGGCGGCGGTAGCCCTCGCAGGTCTCGATGGTGGTGGTCTTGCCGGCGCCGTTGGGGCCGAGCACGGCGGTGACGCTTCCGCGCGCGATGACCAGGTCGAGGCCGTCCACCGCGACCTTGGCGCCGTACCGCTTGACCAGGCCGGCCACTTCGACCGCGGGGGGTTCACTCTGCATACCGGCGAGTGTAAGAGGGCCGGGGCCCGGGCCGGACGGTGGCCTCGGCCACCGTTTGCGCAGGTCAGGTAAGGCTTACCTGCGTGACTGATGCCACCGTTGAGGCGTGCGTCACGGGTTGTCCGTCCGGAAGTAATTACGCAACAATGGTGTTGTGAAAAACATGCGCGAGCACCCGCAGGAGCTGGAGGCCGAGTCGGCCCCCGGTTTTCCCGTGCCCGCGACCTCGGCGGAGGTGATGCTGGACGGCCATCGGGCCACCCGTGACCGGGTCGCCCGTTCCATCCTGGATCACGGCCCCTCCTCCGCCGCCGACCTGGCCGGCCGGCTCGGGCTCAGCACAGCGGCGGTCCGCCGTCACCTGGACGGCCTGCTGGCCGCCGGCCTGGTCGACTCCCGTGAACAGCGGGTCTACGGCAGCCGCGGCCGGGGTCGCCCGGCCAAGGTGTTCGCCCTCACCGAGAGCGGCCGGGACGCCTTCTACCAGGCGTACGACCAGCTCGCCGCCGACGCGCTGCACTGGATCGCCGAGGCGGTCGGGGGCGGCGAGGCCGGCGACGAGGCGGTCGCCGCGTTCGCCCGGGCCCGCTTCGGCAAGCAGGGCCAGCGCTACCTCACGGTGCTGGAACAGGCCCCCGCCGGACAGCAGCGCGCCGAGGCACTTGCCGAGGCGCTGAGCGCCGACGGGTACGCTGCAACCGTGCGGCGTGTTCCGTCCGCCGCCGCTGCGAACGCACCGGCCGGCGCCCAGCTCTGCCAGCACCACTGCCCGGTCGCGCACATCGCCGAGCAGTTCCCGCAGCTCTGCGAGGCGGAGACCGAGGTCTTCTCCCAGCTCCTGGGCACCCATGTGCAACGGCTGGCCACCATCGCCCACGGCGACGGGGTCTGCACCACCTATGTGCCGGCATCCGGTGCCGCATCGTCGTCCGCCGCCCCGCGGCCGGACTCCGATGGGGCGCCGACTGCCGGTACGCCGTCCACCGAACCACCGACTACGTCCGCGCGGAGGAACCCCGCATGACTGACACCGTTTCCCACCCGGAGCTCGACGGTCTGGGCACCTACGAATACGGCTGGTCCGACCCCGACGCAGCCGGCTCGGTGGCCAAGCGAGGCCTCAGCGAGGAGGTCGTCCGCGACATCTCGGCGAAGAAGTCCGAGTCGGAGTGGATGCTCAACCTGCGCCTCAAGGGCCTGAAGCTCTTCGGCAAGAAGCCCATGCCGACCTGGGGCTCCGACCTCTCCGGCATCGACTTCGACAACATCAAGTACTTCGTGCGCTCCACCGAGCGGCAGGCCGAGTCCTGGGAGGACCTGCCCGCCGACATCAAGGCGACGTACGACAAGCTGGGTATCCCGGAGGCCGAGAAGCAGCGGCTGGTGGCCGGTGTCGCGGCGCAGTACGAGTCCGAGGTGGTCTACCACCAGATCAACGAGGAGCTCGAAGCCCAGGGCGTGATCTTCATGGACACGGACACCGCCCTGAAGGAGCACCCGGAGATCTTCCAGGAGTACTTCGGCACCGTGATCCCGGTCGGCGACAACAAGTTCGCCTCGCTGAACACGGCGGTGTGGTCGGGCGGCTCGTTCATCTACGTCCCCAAGGGCGTCAAGGTCGAGATCCCGCTGCAGGCCTACTTCCGGATCAACACCGAGAACATGGGCCAGTTCGAGCGGACGCTGATCATCGTCGACGAGGACGCCTACGTCCACTACGTCGAGGGCTGCACCGCGCCGATCTACTCCTCGGACTCGCTGCACAGCGCCGTGGTCGAGATCATCGTCAAGAAGGGCGGCCGCTGCCGCTACACGACGATCCAGAACTGGTCGAACAACGTCTACAACCTGGTCACCAAGCGCGCCGTGGCGTACGAGGGCGCGACCATGGAGTGGATCGACGGCAACATCGGTTCCAAGGTCACCATGAAGTACCCGGCCGTCTACCTGATGGGCGAGCACGCCAAGGGCGAGACCCTGTCGATCGCCTTCGCGGGCGAGGGCCAGCACCAGGACGCCGGCGCCAAGATGGTGCACATGGCGCCGAACACCTCCTCCAACATCGTCTCCAAGTCGGTGGCGCGTGGCGGCGGCCGCACCTCCTACCGCGGTCTGATCGAGATCGGCGAGGGCTCCAAGGGCGCCAAGTCCAACGTGCTCTGCGACGCCCTGCTGGTCGACACAATCTCCCGCTCGGACACCTACCCCTACGTGGACGTCCGCGAGGACGACGTGTCGATGGGCCACGAGGCGACGGTCTCCAAGGTCAGCGAGGACCAGCTCTTCTACCTGATGAGCCGCGGCATGACCGAGTTCGAGGCGATGGCGATGATCGTCCGCGGCTTCGTCGAGCCGATCGCCCGCGAGCTGCCGATGGAGTACGCGCTGGAGCTCAACCGGCTGATCGAGCTGCAGATGGAGGGCTCCGTCGGCTGATCCAGCCGCACGCAGTCCAGTCCGGAACTTTAGGAAGAGAGCACTACGACAGCCATGGCTGACGTCAACACCCCCAGTGGCACCGGCTCCACGACGGCCGGCTCGATCGAGGTCGGCACCGCCGGCGCCGGCGCGCAGCTGGCCGGCCCCGGCACCGGCCGGGCCACCGTGCAGCAGCCGATCGACGCTCGCGTCGCGGTCAAGCCCTCGTACGACGTGAACGACTTCCCGGTGCCGACCGGCCGCGAGGAGGACTGGCGCTTCACGCCGATGCACCGCCTCGCCGGCCTGCACGACGGCACCGCCGCGGACGGCGCGTCCGGCGAGGACAAGCTCGAACTGAGCCTGCCCGACGGCGTCACCGCCGAGACCGTCGGCCGCGACGACGCCCGGCTCGGCAAGGCCGGCAAGCCGGTCGACCGGGTCGCCGCGCAGGCGTACAGCGCCTTCCAGCAGGCGCTGGTGATCACCGTCCCGAAGGACGCCGTGCTCACCGAGCCGGTGAAGGTGGACGTGCACGGCGAGGGCGGCACCCGCTTCGCCCACGTGGTGATCGACGTCAAGCCGTTCGCCGAGGCCGTCGTGGTGCTCAACCACACCGGCACCGGCACCCGCGCCGCCAACGTCGAGCTGCTGGTCGGGGACGGCGCGAAGCTCACCTTCGTCTCCGTCCAGGACTGGGAGCGCGACGCGGTGCACGCCGTCCAGCAGACCGCGCTGGTCGGCCGCGACGCCTCGCTCAAGTCCGTGGTCGTCACCTTCGGCGGCGACCTGGTCCGGATCCACCCGCGGGTCACCTACGCGGCTCCCGGCGGCGAGGCCGAGCTCTTCGGCCTCTACTTCGCGGACGCCGGCCAGCACCTGGAGCACCGCCTGGTGATCGACCACGACACGCCGCACTGCCGGTCCAACGTGGTCTACAAGGGCGCCCTGCAGGGCAAGGACGCGCACGCGGTCTGGGTCGGCGACGTGCTGATCCGCGCCGCCGCCGAGGGCACCGACACCTACGAGCACAACCGCAACCTGGTGCTCACCGACGGCGCCCGGGTCGACTCGATCCCGAACCTGGAGATCGAGACCGGCGAGATCGTCGGCGCCGGCCACGCCTCGGCGACCGGCCGCTTCGACGACGAGCAGCTCTTCTACCTGCAGTCCCGCGGCATCCCGCAGGACGAGGCGCGTCGCCTGGTGGTGCGCGGCTTCTTCGCCGAGCTGGTCCAGCAGATCGGTGTCCCCGAGCTGGTCGACCACCTGATGGAGAAGATCGAAGCCGAGCTGGAAGCCAACGTCTGATGGCCTTCCTGCGCGTCTGCTCGCTGAGCGACCTGGCCGAGGACACCCCCAAGCGCGTCGAGCTCGACGGGGTGCCGGTCTCGGTCGTCCGCACCGAGGGCGAGGTGTTCGCGATCAACGACATCTGCTCGCACGCGAACGTCTCCCTCTCCGAGGGCGAGGTCGAGGACTGCATGATCGAGTGCTGGCTGCACGGCTCCAGCTTCGACCTGCGGACCGGCAAGCCGTCGGGACTGCCCGCCACCCGGCCGGTCCCCGTTTACCCCGTCAAGATCGAAGGGGACGATGTGCTCGTCTCCGTCACCCAGGAGTCCTGAGTCCCCATGGCAACCCTTGAAATCCGCGACCTGCACGTCTCCGTCAACGCCGAGGGCGGTCCCCGCGAGATCCTGCGCGGCGTCGACCTGACCGTCAAGCAGGGCGAGACGCACGCCATCATGGGCCCGAACGGCTCCGGCAAGTCGACCCTGGCGTACTCGCTGGCGGGCCACCCGAAGTACGACGTCACCAGCGGCCAGGTGCTGCTGGACGGCGAGGACGTCCTCGCGATGTCGGTCGACGAGCGCGCCCGCGCCGGCGTCTTCCTCGCCATGCAGTACCCGGTCGAGGTCCCCGGCGTCTCGGTCTCCAACTTCCTGCGCACCGCGGCCACGGCCGTGCGTGGCGAGGCCCCGAAGCTTCGGCTCTGGGTCAAGGAGGTCAAGGAGGCGATGGCCGCCCTGCACATGGACCCGGCCTTCGCCGAGCGCAACGTCAACGAGGGCTTCTCCGGCGGCGAGAAGAAGCGCCACGAGATCCTCCAGCTGGAGCTGCTCAAGCCGAAGATCGCGATCCTCGACGAGACCGACTCGGGCCTCGACGTCGACGCGCTGCGCCAGGTCTCCGAGGGCATCAACCGGGTCGCCGCCAGCGGCGAGGTCGGCACCCTCCTGGTGACCCACTACACCCGCATTCTGAAGTACATCAAGCCTGACTACGTGCACGTGTTCTCGGCCGGTCGCATCGTCGAGTCCGGCGGCGCCGAGCTGGCGGACAAGCTGGAGAACGAGGGCTACGAGTCTTACGTGAAGGGCGGCGCTTCCGAGTGACAACCACTTCTGGCTCGGCGTTCACAGCGCTGACCGGTCTCCTCGACACCGACGCGATCCGGAAGGACTTCCCGATCCTGCAGCGCGTGCTGCACGACGGCAAGCCCCTGATCTACCTGGACAACGCGGCGACTTCGCAGAAGCCCCGTCAGGTGCTCGACGCGCTGAACGCCTACTACGAGCAGCACAACTCCAACGTGCACCGTGGCGTCCACGTCCTGGCCGAGGAGGCCACGGCGCTGTACGAGGGTGCTCGCGACAAGGTCGCGGCCTTCATCAACGCGCCGAGCCGGGACGAGGTGATCTTCACCAAGAACGCCTCGGAGTCGCTCAACCTGGTGGCGAACATGCTCGGTTGGGCCGACGAGCCCTACCGGGTGGACGCCGACGCCGAGATCGTCATCACCGAGATGGAGCACCACTCCAACATCGTTCCGTGGCAGCTGCTCTCGCAGCGCACCGGCGCGAAGCTGAAGTGGTTCGGCCTGACCGACGACGGCCGGCTCGACCTGAGCAACATCAACGAGCTGATCACCGAGAAGACGAAGATCGTCTCCTTCACGCTCGTCTCCAACCTGATGGGCACCATCAACCCGGTCGAGACGATCGTCCGCCGCGCGCAGGACGTCGGCGCGCTGGTGCTGATCGACGCCTCGCAGGCCGCCCCGCACATGGTGCTGGACGTGCAGGCGCTGGAGGCCGACTTCGTCGCCTTCACCGGCCACAAGATGCTGGCCCCCACGGGGATCGGCGTGCTGTGGGGCCGTCAGGAGCTGCTGGAGGACCTCCCGCCGTTCCTGGGCGGCGGCGAGATGATCGAGACCGTCACGATGGGCTCCTCCACCTACGCCCCCGCGCCGCACAAGTTCGAGGCCGGCACCCCGCCGATCGCCCAGGCGGTCGGGCTCGGCGCGGCCATCGACTACCTGGCGAACGTCGGCATGGACAAGATCGCCGCGCACGAGCACGCCATCACCGAGTACGCGGTGGCGCGCCTGCAGGAGGTCCCGGACCTGCGGATCATCGGCCCGCGTACGGCCGTCGACCGCGGTGCGGCGATCTCCTTCGTGCTGGGCGACATCCACCCGCACGACGTCGGCCAGGTGCTCGACGAGCAGGGCATCGCGGTGCGCGTCGGCCACCACTGCGCGCGGCCGGTCTGCCTGCGGTACGGAATTCCGGCGACCACCCGGGCGTCGTTCTACCTGTACAACACGCAGTCCGAGGTCGACCAGCTGATCGACGGCCTGCACCACGTCCGCAACTTCTTCGGCTGAGGCGGTGCCTGAAGCATGAAGCTCGACTCCATGTACCAGGAGATCATCCTGGACCACTACCGCAACCCCCATGGCAAGGGGCTGCGGGACGGTGACGCCGAGGTGCACCACGTCAACCCGACCTGCGGCGACGAGATCACGCTGCGGGTGCGGCTCGACGGCGCGGTCGTCGCGGACATCAGCTACGAGTCGCAGGGCTGCTCGATCAGCCAGGCCAGTGCCTCGGTGCTGAACGAGCTGGTGGTGGGCCGGACGGTCGGCGACGGCCAGGCCATCCAGGAGGCCTTCCTGGCGCTGATGCAGAGCAAGGGCCAGGGCGAGGGCGACGAGGAACTCCTGGAGGACGCCGTCGCGTTCGCCGGTGTCTCCAAGTACCCGGCCCGCGTGAAGTGCGCACTGCTGAGCTGGATGGCCTGGAAGGACGCCACCGCCAAGGCGCTCGCCGGCCAGCCGGTCGCCAACGACTGAAACCAAGAGGAACCCACACATGAGTGACATCGAAACCGACGCCGGAGCGGACGTCGCGACGCCGGACGCCGCAACGCCGGCCGTCGCGTCCGAGGGTCCGACCGTCATCGTCGGCACCACGGCCGGGACCGTCTCCGTCGAGGACCTCACCGAGGCCCTGATGGACGTCGTCGACCCCGAGCTGGGCATCGACGTGGTCAACCTGGGTCTGATCTACGGCATCCACATCGACGAGTCCGACGTGGCCACCATCGACATGACCCTCACCTCGGCGGCCTGCCCGCTGACCGACGTGATCGAGGACCAGGCCAAGACCGCCACCGAGGGCCTCGTCCAGGACCTGCGGATCAACTGGGTCTGGATGCCGCCGTGGGGCCCGGACAAGATCACCGACGACGGCCGCGACCAGCTGCGCGCCCTGGGCTTCAACGTCTGAGTCGGCGCTGAGCGTTACCCGCTGCCGCGTGGATCCACTCCTTCGGGGGAATGATCCACGCGGCAGCGGTGTATGTGCCTACCCTGGGCCAAGCTGGTCCCGCGACCGTGGAAGGAGTGCCGAGATGTCTGTGGTTGCCTTCGGACAGTGGACACTGCCCGACTCGCCGTACGCCATGTGGGTCCGGGACGAGCTTGCCGATTTCCTGCGGCTCCCGGACGACGGTACGCGGGTGGAGGTGGTCGGAGGGGAGTTCATCGTGTCACCCGCACCGGTCTTTCCGCATGGCGGGATCGTCGCGACCATTCAGCGAGCGATCGACGGCAGGGGGTTCGTGGACCCGGTGTTCCCGTGGCGGACCATGCAGGTGCTCGGGCTCGACTTGGTCGAGATCGGCGACGGCTACATCCCCGACCTGCTGGTCTTCCACGCTGATGTCGAGGCCCAGGGCTGGTCCGAAGGCCTGAGGTTCCTCAGGCCCGATCAGGTTGAGCTGGTCGTCGAGGTGACCTCGAAGTCCAACGCTCAGAACGACCGCGAGCCGGTCTTCGGTCGTCGTCAGCAGGCCACCAAGTGGAGCGGCTACGCGCGCGCACGGGTTCCCTACTACCTGCTGGTGGACCGGGACCCGGGGCGGCCCGGCGTCACCCTGTTCGGTGAGCCGGACCACCTGGCCGGTACCTACCGGACCCTCGGCGCTTGGAAGTTCGGCGACGTCGTGACGCTGCCCGAGCCCTTCGGCGTCGAGATCCCCACCGAGCTCTGGCGTCCCTGGTCCGACTAACGCCCGCGCCGCAGTACCGCCCCCGCGAGCGCCAGGCAGCCCGTGGCGGCCAGCAGCGCGAAGCCGCTGACGGCCGGGAGCAGGCCGTAGGTCCGCGACAGGGCACCGACGGCGACGATGGGGAGCGAGCTGCCCATGTAGACGATCACCCACAGGGCGCTCATCTCGCTGCTGCGGCGGGCCGGGTCCATCGCGGCGACGGCGGTGGTGAAGAGCGAGCGGAAGGCCACGCCCTGGCAGGCCCCGCCGATGACGCTGCCGGCGAAGAGCAGGGCGGGCAGCTGCGCGTACTGCGCGACGACGACCAGGGCCAGCCCCAGCGCCAGGCCGGTCATGCCCAGCGCGACCAGCCGGCGGTCCCGGGTGGGCGGCACCAGCAGCTGGGCGGCGGCCGAGGAACCCAGCAGCAGGGCGGCGACCACCGCGCCGACCATCCGCGAGTGGGTGTGCAGCAGACCGGCGGAGAACGCCGGGGCCAGGCTGAGGAAGACGCCGAAGACCGCGTACGAGATGAATCCGGCGCCGGCCGCGAAGAGGAACTCCCGGCGCCCCTGCGCGGGCAGCGCCAGGCGCCGCGGGCGCAGGTGGACGGCGGAGGTGACGCGCGGCGGTGCGGCGGCCGGGCGCCGGGCGCCGGGCATCCGCGGGTGCACCAGGGAGAGCGGGACGCAGAGCACCAGCAGGGCCACCGCGTGCGCGAGGAACGGGGTCAGCAGCGGGTGCGCGCCGCCGGCCAGCGAGGCGCCGACGATCGGGCCGAGCGCGACCCCGCCCGCCGAGCAGGCCAGCGTGAGCTTGGCGGCCAAGGTGGGCCGGTCGGGCAGCAGGTCGCCGAGCGCGGCGCCGGCGGCGCCGGTGGCCAGCGCCACGGCTATGCCCTGGATGGCCCGTCCGGCGGCCAGCTGTCCGAAGCTGTTGGCGGTGGCGAAGATCGCGTCGCCGCTGGCCGCGAGCGCGACGGCGGGCAGGATCAGCGCCCGCCGGCCGAGCAGGTCGGACCAGTGCCCGACCGCGGCCAGCACTGGCACCAGCGCGAAGACGTACACGGTGAAGAGCAGTGTGGTGTCGAACGCGGTCAGCCCGAGCTGGGTCTGGAGCAGTGGGTAGACCGGGGTGGCGAGGTTGGCCCCGATCAGGAGCAGGAGCAGCGCGGCGGCACAGAGTCCGACACGGATGCCGCGCATCGCGTTCCAGCGGCTGAGCGCGGCGAGCTGGAGCTGGGTTCGCGGGGCGAGCTCCAGGGTGTGCAGGGCCTCCGAGAGCCGGGTACCGGGCAACTGCGCTGTGGGCAGGCCGGAACCGGCAGGGGAGAGGTCCGCCATGGCAGGGGTCTCCTGTGGCCGGGCACCGCCTCGGGCCGATGGGTACCGATGGGGTCCATCGACGTGCCCGTCCGGTGGCGCAGGGGTGGTGGCCGTGGTGCGGGGGAGTCCGAGGTGGGGCGGGTGTGCTGAGTGGGTGGGCGAGAGTGCCCGGATCGGTTCCGCACGGTGTGGTGCACGGAGCCGAGAGGAAGGATACGTGGTGGTGTGCACACGGCGCGCACGAGTGGCGCGCGCCCCCGGCAGGATGGGCGCCGTCGGGCCTGTGGCCGATACGCTGATCGCAGTGCAGACCGCTCTGATCACGCTCCGCTCGCTCAGTTTCGCTAGGAGATCGCGCCACGATGGCCGGACGACGCCGCAAGAACACTGACAACCCGTCGGCGACCGGACCGGGGGCGCTGCCGGCCGAGAGTCTGCTGCCGGCGGACTTCGACCTGGCCGACCTCTACGGGGCGCACGGCTCGGACGACGACGAGGACCAGGAGGACGCCGCCGTCCTGGTCCCCCCGGTCCGCCTGCTGCCGGAGACCGAACTCGCCGCCGCCGCCCTCGCCGTCCCGCTGGTCCAGCGCGCCGTCCGGCTGGCCCGCTGGAGCGCCCCGCAGCGTCCGGTGGACGAGCTCGGCGACCTGCTGGACGCCGACCGTGAGGAGGCCGCCCGCCACCTGGGGCTGGCCCCGGCCGAGGGCGAGGTCGCCGAGGAGGACGTCCTGGAGGCGATGCGCGCCTGGTCGCTCGCCAGCGACCTGGAGCTGGTGCTCCTGGCCACCGGCGACGACGGCCACCGGGTCGCCGCGCCCAGCGACGAGCTGGCGCCGATCGAGGCCGGCGACCCCGAGGCCGTCCTGGAGCTGTGGCTGACCGCCGCCGACGTGGTCGCCGAGCTGGCCGTCGAGATCGAGCCGCTGGACGCCGAGCCGGACGCCGGCGAGGACGCCGACGAGGCGCGGGCGGAGGAGCTGCTGGCCCAGTACGAGGAGGTCCAGGAGGAGGCGGCCGAGCTGCTGGACGAGGCCCTCCAGGTGCTTTACGAGGCCACCGCCTTTGCCGAGCCCGGACAGGAGACCATGCCGCTGGGCGTGCTGGCCGCGCTGCTGGTGGTGCCGGACGGCGAGGAGCCGGACGAGGACATGCTCGGCGACATCACCGACGTGATGGTCGCGCTGGACCCGATGCTCGCCGACCTCGCCGAGATCGGCCTGCTCGACTACCAGCCGATCGACCCGGAGCTCTTCGACGAGGACGAGGACGGCGAGGGCGCCGAGCTGCCCGACCCGTCCGCGCCGCTGGACGACGAGGAGGCGGCCCGCTTCGGCCTCGTCCGGCTGACCCCGCTCGGCCAGTACGGGATCCGCCAGTGGCTGCTGGAGGAGGGCTACGACGCGCCGCTGGTGGGCGACCTCGCCCAGGGCGACGCGGAGGCGCTGCTGCAGGGCATCGCCGAGGCCGCCAACGTGCTGCCCGAGCAGGAGATCCGGGTCTGGCTGGACGGGCGCGAGCCGCTGGCCGCCGCCCGGGAGCTGCTGGACGCGGCCCGCGGCCGCGACCGGATCGCACCGCTGCGCCGGATGCTCTGCCAGCTGGCGCTGACCGAGCTGGGCAGCCCGGCCGAGCCCGCCGTCCGCGAGGTCCTGGAGGACCCGGAGCTCGGCGGCGGGGCCAGGGCCTGGCTGGTGGGGCAGGGTCACACGGACGTCGTGGCGCCCGAGCGGCAGATGGTGCTGTGGACCATGGTCGACACCTTCGCCGCCCAGCTGCTGGACGGTGAGGGTGACGCCGAGCTGCTGCGCGAGCTGATCGGCGGGCTGCCGGTGACGGACAACCCGGCGAGCTTCTTCGGAGAGCTCTGGCGGGTGGACCACCCCTACACCGCGGACGTCCTGGAGGCGGTCGGTGAGTTGCACCTGGACCGCCAGGTGGCCAAGGAGGCCCGCAAGGCCGCTTTCAAGGCGCGCTCGAAGAAGTAGCCGGCGCGAGTGCGTCGGAAGGAGTGCGTCGGAAGGAGTGCGTCGGCGAGTGGTCAGCGCCCGGTGTGCGGCGGGTCGGCGAGGTGGCGGCGCAGGCCGCGCTCACCGGCCCGCATCATCAGGGCGTGGTTGGCGAGGAAGAGCGGCCGGGCCGGCAGCGCCAGGCGGCGCATCAGCGGCTTGCCCGGCCGGACGTCCTCCTCGAAGAGCGCCAGGCTGCCCGTCCCGTGCGCGCCGACCGTCCAGCGGGACCAGCCCGCCAGGTCGCCGGTGAGTTCGGCCTCCAGGACGCCCGCGGCCTCGTCCTGGCGCAGTTCGCGGGCGGTCATCAGCAAGGTGTAGGGCAGGACCGAGCGGATCCGCAGCTCCCCGCTGGTGTCGTCCAGCGCGCGGACCCCGCGCACCTGGGGCCACCACTGCGGGTACCGCTCGACGTCCCGCAGGAGCCGGTAGACCGTGCGGGGCGGCGCGGCCAGCTGCCAGCGGCTGGTCAGGTGGTAGTGGTTGGGCTCCATCGGTCGACCACGCTCCTCGGGCCGGCGACGGAGTGACCCGCCGTCAGGGAAGGTCCAGCTGCCCGTCCTCGGTGAAGGGGAAGAACGGGTTGTGCGCCAGCTCCCAGAGGTGGCCGTCCGGGTCCTCGAAGTAGCCGCTGTAGCCGCCCCAGCTGGTCTCGGCCGGGGGCTTGACGACCGTCGCGCCGGCCTTCACGGCTGTCTCCAGGGCCGCGTCCACCAGCTCGCGGGACTCCAGGTTGACGGCCAGGGTGACACCGCGGAAGGACGGTTCGCCGGTCGGCGGGATGCCCGCGTCGGCGGCGAGGTCGTCGACGCCGAACAGGCCGAGCACCGAGTCGGCCGTCCGGAACCAGACGATCTCGGGGCTGGAGGACTTCGAACGCGTCCAGCCGAGCGCGGTGTAGAAGTCGGCGCTGCGCGCCACGTCGGTCACTCCGAGGGTGACGATGCTGATCCGGGCGGGTACCCCGTGGTCTGTGCTCATGGGTGCAGCGTAGGGAGTGGCGCCGACAACCATAGTGCGGCGGGCCCGTGTCGGGGTGCGGACCGACGATCTGCCATTCGTACGAGGGAAGCTGATGGCTCTGCAGGTCCGGCCCACGTATCGTGGGTGGGACGCGGTCCGGCGATCCGGGCGTCCCCGCACCGTCGGCCGCCGACCGACGACGGTGTGACCCGGGGGTGCGGCAGAGGATGAGATTCAGCAGCGGAGGCTGGACCGCGGAGCCCGAGGACTTCTTCGACGACCAGGAGGGCCGCTGTCGCCGGGTCCTGGACGAGGCCGACTTCCCGGTGTTCGGCGTGGACCGCTCCGGCAACGGCGCGCGCGGTGCCGCGCCGACGCACGACCCCGGCCGGGTCGCTCCGGTGGACAGCGATGCGCTGAGCGCCTTCGAGACCCACAACGGTGAGCTCAGCTGGGTCGAACTCCGCTCCGGGGACTGGAGTTCGGTCGACGGCCCGTACGTCACCGTGCGGACCTACCGCCCCGGCGCCGAGCGCAGTCACCCGCTGCCCGAGCTGGAGGACGTGGTCGAGGACGAGCGCGACCGGATCTACGAGCAGATCGGCGTCGACGAGGGCGAGTGCCCCGGGCGGGTTCGCGCGCTGCGCGAGTGGATCACCGTCGAGGGTGAGCCGACCGCCGTCCAGATCCACGAGGAGCGCCGGGCCGAGGCCGAGCCGGGCGAGGACCACAGTTCGGTCTGGGCGGGCCGGCTGCGGGTGCACGGCATCACCGTCACGGTCTGCGGGCGGGGTGTGCCGCCGGGCGGCGTCGAGCTGACCCGGGTCGACGACTTCGGCCGCTACGTCCTGGGCCGTACCGACCTGTTGCGCGCCCTCGCGCTGCGCCGGTCCGGCCGGGCGGCGCTGAGCGAGCAGGCCGGGCTGAACGCCACCGGCCTGGACGCGCACCGCGCGATCGTCGCCTACAGCGTGGAGCACGCCGTGGCCGTGCGGGCCCAGCTGCTGGCCCGGCGACCGGTCCGGCTGCCGCGCCGGCTGCGCGGGGAGGACCGCCTCCAGCGCTGGGAGAGCGCCGTCCGCCAGCAGATGCGGCTCGCCTCGGAGACCCGCGAGGAGGCGGACGCCGCGGTGACCGCGATGGTCAACCACCTGACCAGGCTGGCCGAGCGCACCGACTGGGCGGTCGGCACGCCCGACGGGGACGCGGCGGTGGAGGAGGTGGTCCGCTACACGGCCTTCGCCAGCCAGGTGCCGAGCCTGCCGGCGCAGCGGATCTGGGAGCATCTGTGGGCGGGCTGCGCGGTCGACTCCGAGCCGGCGGGTGGCGCGGGTGGTGCGGGTGGTGCGGGTGGTGCGGTTGGCGTGGGTGGCTCTGACGATTCGGCGGGTGCGGTCGATCCGCTGGATCCGCTGGATCCGCTTGCGTCGCTCGACCCGCTCGACCCGCTGGATCCGCTCGCGGTGCTGACCGGGGACGACGAGCCGCTGGGCGGGCTGAACTGGGAGGTCGAGCAGGAGAAGCTGAGCCAGGCCGAGCAGGCCTGGCTCTGTGCCTGGGAGCAGTGGCGCCGGGAGCGCTCGCGCTGAACGACCGGTGGCCGTACAGGCCCTAGTTCTCCGGCTCGGGCGGCAGGCGCAGCTGGAGCATGGCCAGCAGCCGCTGGTGCGGCTGGGCGAGGTCGAGGCCGGTCAGCTGCTCGGCCCGGCGGACCCGGTAGCGCAGCGTGTTCGGGTGGATGTGCAGGGCCTGCGCGGCCACCCGGACCTCGCCCAGCGCGTCCAGCCAGGCCAGCACCGATTCGGCCAGCTGGGTGCCGTGCCGCAGGTCGTACGCCGCGAGTGCGGCCAACCGCGGGTCGCGCAGCGCCGGGCGTTCCTGGAGCAGCGCCAGCACCTCGCTGAGCAGCACTTCCGCCTGCACGTCGATCAGGGCGGCCACCTCCGGCACCACCCCGCCGCGGCCCATCGCGTCCAGGATCCGGTCCGCCTGCGCGCGCGAGCCCGGGACGGCGGCCAGGCCGGGGACGGTGCTGCCGATCGCGGCCCGCAGCACCACGCCCAGGTGGTCGCGGGCGGCGTCCACCACCTCCTGCGCCCAGTCCCGGACGGTGGCCGTCGGCAGGCCGGGCGGCAGCTCGGGCAGCAGCACGTAGATCCGCGCGTCGACCGGGGCGAGCAGCGCGCCGCGGTGCCGGGCGGCGGTGTGCACCGAGATCAGGCCGCTCACCTCGGCCCGCGTGACGTCCGAGCCCTGCGCCGCGTACGCCAGCACGGTGGCCGGCCGGTGCGGGTCCAGGCCCAGGTGGGTGGCGAGCGACTGCGGGCCGGTGCTGCCCTCCAGCAGGCCGGTGAGCAGCGTCCGGGTGAGCCGGACGTCCGCCGACAGCTCCCGCCGCCGGCGTACCAGCTGACCGGCCGCCACCCGGGCCGCGCCGACCAGTGCCTGTTCGGCGAGCGGGGCGAGCGGCTGGGCGCCCTCCTGGACCCAGATCGTCCCCAGCGGCTGCGCACCGGCCCGGATCCCGATCGCCAGCCGCCGGCGCAGCCCCAGTTCGGGGTGCGGCTCGACCGCGATCACGCTGTCCGAGGTGCGCAGATGCTGGAAGATGCCCCACTCGCGGAGCTTGGAGAGGTACGGCTCGGGCCCCTGCCAGCCGAGGATGGAGAGCCGGCGCAGGTCGTCCACCTCGTCGCTGTCCGAGGAGCGCGAGTAGGCCAGCACCCGGCTGGAGGTGTCCTCGATGGAGACGATCCCGCCGGTCAGCACGGCGGTGGTCTGGGCGAGGGAGAAGAGGTCGCCGACGTTGTGGTCTGCGGTGTCCGGTGCGTCCGGGCCGCCGATCACCGCGCGGGCCAGCGCGTCCAGATGCTCCCAGCGGGTCTCCCGGCGCACCGAGAGCAGCGCCACCCCGGCCTCGGTGGCCGCCTCGCGCAGCGCGTCGGCCTGGCCGGGGCCGTCCAGCTTGACGGCGACGGCGGCGGCCCGGGCCCGTCCGGCGGCGCGCAGCGCGGGCAGTGCCGCCCGGCCGCGCGCGCCGATGGCGAGCACCAGCTCGCCGGGGGCGGCGGTGGCCGGGTCCTCCGGGTCGAGGATCGCGACGTCGCGGACCAGGACGTCCAGCCCGGCGGGCGCGGCCTGCAGTTCGACCAGCGGCTCGCCGAGCGACATGAGCAGCTGCCGCAGCGGGATGCCTGCGGGGGACGGCTCGGACACCTGGTGAACCTGTTCGCTGAGGGCCTGTTCGTACGCTCGGACAACGCCGTTGGGATGACTTTAGCCGCCTGGCCAACCAAGTGGACCGGTCACGCGGCATAACGTGACCCTGCGGACGGCCTGCGACCCAGGTCGCCCTACGCCCAGTCGCGACTGGATACCCCCACGACTCGAAGGAGAGCGCGCGCTCATGGATGCTGTGACCCAGGTCCCCGCGCCGGTGAACGAGCCGGTCCACAGCTACGCACCCGGCAGCCCGGAACGGGCCCGCCTGGAGGCGAAGCTGAAGGAGCTGGGGGGCCAGGAGCCCGTCCAGCTGACCATGACGATCAACGGTGAGCGGCGCATGGGCGCGGGCGCCGAGATCCATGTCGTCCAGCCGCACAACCACGCGGCTCGGCTCGGTACCCTGCGCAACGCCACCCAGGCCGACGCGCAGGACGCCATCGACACTGCCCTGGCCGCCGCTCCGGCCTGGCAGGCACTCTCCTTCGACTCGCGCGCCGCGATCTTCCTCAAGGCCGCCGACCTGCTGGCCGGCCCCTGGCGCGAGACGCTGGCCGCCGCCACCATGCTCGGCCAGTCGAAGACCGCGCAGCAGGCCGAGATCGACTCCTCCTGCGAGCTGATCGACTTCCTGCGCTTCAACGTGCACTTCGCCCGGCAGATCATCGCCGAGCAGCCGATCTCCTCCGACGGCGTGTGGAACCGCAGCGACCACCGCCCGCTGGAGGGCTTCGTCTACGCGATCACGCCGTTCAACTTCACCGCCATCGCGGGCAACCTGCCGACCGCCCCCGCCCTGATGGGCAACGTGGTGCTCTGGAAGCCGTCCCCCACCCAGCAGTTCTCCGCGCACCTGCTGATGGAGCTGCTGGAGGAGGCGGGCCTGCCCAAGGGCGTCATCAACATGGTGACCGGCGACGGCCTGGCCGTCTCCGAGGTCGCGCTCAAGCACCCCGCGCTGGCCGGCATCCACTTCACCGGCTCCACCCCGACCTTCCAGCACCTGTGGCGTGAGGTCGGCAACAACATCGCCGGCTACCGCAGCTACCCGCGGATCGTCGGCGAGACCGGCGGCAAGGACTTCCTGGTCGCGCACCCGTCCGCCGACCCGGCCGTGCTGAAGACCGCGATGACCCGCGGCGCCTTCGAGTTCCAGGGCCAGAAGTGTTCGGCGCTGTCGCGGGCTTACGTCCCGGCGTCGATCTGGGCCGGCCTGAAGGACGAGTTCCAGGCCGAGGTCGAGGGCCTGACCATGGGCGACGTCACCGACCTGGCGAACTTCATGAGCGCCGTGATCGACGACCGCTCGTTCGCCAAGAACAAGGCCGCCATCGACCGTGCCCAGGCCGACCCGTCGGTCGAGGTGCTGGCCGGCGGCACGTACGACGACTCGGTGGGCTACTTCGTCCGTCCGACCGTGCTGGTCTGCTCGGACCCGGCGTCCGAGTACTTCCGCGACGAGTACTTCGGCCCGATCCTCGCCGTCTACGTCTACGAGGACGAGAAGTACGACGAGATGCTCGCCCAGATGGAGTCGGTCTCCTCCTACGGCCTGACCGGCGCGATCATCTCCCAGGACCGCGCGGCCGCCCAGGACGCCATGCACAAGCTGCGCTTCGCGGCCGGCAACTTCTACATCAACGACAAGCCCACGGGTGCGGTCGTCGGCCAGCAGCCGTTCGGCGGCGGGCGGGCCTCGGGGACCAACGACAAGGCCGGCGCCAAGCAGAACCTGGCGCGCTGGACGTCGACCCGGTCGGTCAAGGAGACGTTCGTCCCGCCGACCGACTACCGCTACCCGCACATGGGCTGACCTTCTCCGTCAGCTCCGTCAGCTCGGTCAGCTCCATCTGATCCATCTGATTCATCTGATCCATCGTCCGGTCGGCACTGGCCGGGCACTCCCCGGGGTGGGTGGCCTCCCTCAGCCACCCGCCCCCACCTCTTCCCCCCACACTTCACGTTCCTTTGCCAGGAGTACCGATGCTCCGTTCCGCCCTCCTCGCCGCCTCGCGCTCCCCGCAGGTGCGCACCGTCGTCGAGAAGTTCCCGCCGACCCACGCGATAGTCGAGCGCTTCGTCGCCGGTGAGCTGCTCGACGACGCCGTGACGGCCTGCGACGAACTCGTCGCCACCGGCCGCAAGGTCACCCTCGACCACCTCGGCGAGGACACCAAGGACTCGGCCCAGGCCGCCGGCACCGCCGAGGCGTACGAGCACCTGCTCGCCGCGCTCAAGGACACCGGTCTCGCCGCCAACGCCGAGGTCTCGGTCAAGCTCTCGGCGGTCGGCCAGTTCCTGCCGGTGGACGGCGAGAAGATCGCGCTGGAGAACGCCCGCCGCATCTGCGCCGCGGCCGCCGACGCGGGCACCACGGTCACCCTGGACATGGAGGACCACACCACCACCGACTCCACCCTGTCGATCGCCCGCGAGCTGCGTGCGGACTTCCCGTGGCTGGGCGTCGTGCTGCAGGCCTACCTGCGCCGCACCGAGGCGGACTGCAAGGAGTTCGCGTCGGCCGGTTCGCGCGTGCGGCTCTGCAAGGGCGCCTACAAGGAGCCCGAGTCGGTCGCCTTCCAGGGCAAGCGCGACGTCGACCTCGCGTACGTCCGCGCGCTCAAGGTGCTGATGGCGGGCGACGGTTACCCCATGATCGCCTCGCACGACCCGAACATGATCAAGATCGCCGGTCAGCTGGCCGAGTGGAACGGCCGCAAGGCCGACAGCTTCGAGTACCAGATGCTCTTCGGCATCCGCCCCGAGGAGCAGCTGCGGCTGGCCGAGGCCGGCAACGCGATGCGCGTCTACCTGCCGTACGGCCAGGAGTGGTACGGCTACTTCATGCGGCGGCTCGCGGAGCGCCCGGCCAACCTGACCTTCTTCCTGCGCGCGATGGCCACGCGCGGCTGAGCCCTCGCCCGTCGGCAACGGACCCGTCCGTCGGCAACGACCCGTACGCCCGCCGGGCGCACGGGTCGTTCCGTTGTTCCGTCGTTCTTTCAGGGCGTCGGGATGCCGGCCGGACGCAACGGCCACCCGAACCGCACCGGCACTCCCGGCGAGTACAGCACGCTGACCGGCTCCCCGACGGGCTTCGGCAGCCCCGCCGCGACCACCAGGTCCTCCGTGCACTCGACCAGCTCGGCGCGGTGCAGTGGCCAGCGCGGGTGGGTGTTGGGCAGGTACATCTGGCGGCCGAAGAAGTCGCTGTGCATTCCCCAGCGGGCCGTCAGGAAGTGCTCCAACTCGGTCGGCTCGTCGACCAGTTCACCGATCCGCACGGATATCCGGCTGCGCGCCCCACGTGGCCCCGGCCAGCGCCGCTCACTCGTGTACGTCACGCTGTCGCCCGCCCGCTCGATCCCCATCCGCGCCCACACGTACGGCAGCCGGAACCCCAGCCGCGCCGTCGCCACCGGGATCAGCCGGGCGGCTTCGAGCGAGCGGAACACCACACCGCGCCGCCCGTGCCCGTCCACCGAGTACAGCCGCACGTTGGTCTCCGGGAACGTCCCCAGATACGGCACCCCCGGCAGCCGGAACCACCCCACCCGGTGCATCCGGAACGCCACCAGCCCCACGTACGTCGCCCCGCCCGGCACGAGGACGTCCGGCCTGGTCCCCGGCGGCAGCAGCGGCGCGACGTCGGCGGGGTCGGCCGCCCAGTGCAGGAACGTGAGGTCCAGCCACGACTGCGTGAGCAACGACCCGGGCACGGCCCGCGCGGGATCGGCGGTGACGGGTTCGGTGCTGGGTTCCGGCGGCGGCGAGGTGAGGGCCATGTATCGAGCATATGAGCGGACCGGGCGGGAGGGGAGGGCCGCGACCGACACCTGATCGTCCAGCGGGCGTAGCATCACGGCTGCACGTGGAGGGGGAGATCGTCGTGGGACGTCAGCGCAAGCGCGTAACTGTGGTCGGGGGCACGGAGCGGGAGCTGCCCGCGCAGCCCGTGCTGCCGGTCCTGCCCGAGTGGACGGTGCTGAACCGTGTGCTGATGCTGGCCCTCGGGCTGGCGACACTGTCCCTGACGGTCGCCCTGGCCGCGCAGTTGCCCCGGACGTTCGGCGCCGCCGACCGCTACTACACCGCTGTTCCCTGCTCCGAGACTGTCAGCGTCAGCTGTCTGTCGACCCAGGCCTACCAGGTCGCGGACGCGAACTTCGGCCGGACCGACAACTGGGTGCGGATCAGCGCCGGTCCCCCCGGTGAGCCACCCGCCCTCACCGTCCCGCGGACGCTCAGGCTGGACGCCAGGCCGTCCGCGGCGATCACCCGCCTCTCAGCTGACGGTAGCCCTTTAGGGCTGCTTGCAGCGTGACATGTGGTTTTTTCTGCCGCATGACCTCCGACATTGAAAGCCATCATGACTGAAAAGATTCTCGCCATCCTGTGGATTGTTGTCTTCGTGGGCGGCGGCGGGTTGGTTGCCTTCAATTTTAGGGGTGCTGCGGACAGGATTTTTGACCTGATGGAAAGGTTTGTAATCGGAGGTGTTGGGGATGCTACTACAAACACGGTCCGTCTGATCGGTGGCGCGTTTGTGGGAATTTCCTTGATTGGCTCCTTCGTTATCCTGACGGGCAGTTCTCAGAAGCAGTGAGCCGGAGTTTCTAAGATGCGGTCCAGCTTTTCTTCCCGCATCGGCTGCGATTGGGATATCGCAGGATCACCTGATGCTTCGACTGCACCGTGCGTGGTTACCGCCGCCGGGGCGGACGGGCAACCGTCCGCAGCCGTACAGCCGCGTTCCGCACCGGATCACCTGCTGGCCAGCGGACGACGAGTCGGCCACGCTCGGTGAAATGACCTCCGAAATCACTTTGCCTGATCAGCCGGCGGCTCCCAGCAGTTCACCGCCTTGTTCGCCTCCACCCGGCGTGGCGCGCGGTTGGCCTGACTTGCCGTCACCCGGCAGTTGACGGGCTGGGGGTGGGAGGAGGGTGGAGAGGTGTTGCAGAACTCGGTGGTGGTGGTTGCGGAGTTGGCGGCGAATGCGGTCGGTCATGCACGGTCATTTGCGGGGGAGGGACTTCCTCCTGCGGATCGCTGTCGTGAAGCGGGGCGGACTCCCCGGACGTGGTGCGGATCGAGGTGTCGGACGCAAGGGGGAGCGATGGCCGGTGAAGGGAGGGGGGAGGAGAGCGGGAGTCGGGGAGGGGGTTGGTGATCGTGGAGGCTCTGGCGGACAGGTGGGGGACCGTGTCGCGGGCGCCCTCGGGGAAGACGGTCCGGGTTGAGTTGGTGGGAGGTGATGGCGGCTCAGCGGAGGGTGATCAGGAGGGCGGACCACTCGGCGGTGGTGGTTCCCGTTGCGGCGCAGGGTTCGTGGGTGGTGGCGATGCGGTAGGCGGTGGTGAGGCGGTAGGAGGAGAGTTTGAGGACGGGGAGGAGCGTCCAGCCGGTGGTGAGGTCGGGGGCGGTGCCGGTGTTGGTGCCGATTGCGGTGATCATGAGGTCGCCGGGGCGGCAGGAGAGTTGCTGTGAGGCGGTGGTGAAGGCGGTGCCGCCGAAGGGACCGTAGCTTTCGGCGTGTCCGGCCAGGGCGGTGACGCCTCGGTAGTCGTCGACGGTGACGTGGTACTTGCTGGAGTGCGGGTAGCTGAGGGTGATCTGGTCGGCGGTGTTCAGGGTTCTGACGTGGAGGGACGCGAGGATCAGGGTGCGGTGGCGGGAGGCGTCGGTGATGTCGTCGGCGATCTGGAAGGTGTCGCCCTGGGTGTCAGTGGCGCGTACCTGGCCGACGCAGGTGCTGGTCAGCATGACGCTGACGATCAGCGTGTCCCCGGCGGGCACCTCGTGGATGACCGGCAGGACGACCTCCGTGCCTGAGTTGATCTCGGCGTCGGAGGCGGGGCGGGAGATCCAGGTGGGCTGCGGGGAGCCGGGTGCGGCCGGCGGGACCTCCGGGTCCTGGGGGAGGTGGGAGCCCGGGGGCGCGGCCTCGACGCCGGAGGGACAGCCGGTCGGGTCGGTCGGGTAGCCGAGCAGGACGCGGGGACCGGTGAGTGCCAGGGTGCCGCCGATGCCGAGGAGGAGGCCCAGGGCCAGTGCGACGGCGTGGGTGAGTAGTCGTCGGACCCGCCGCGGGGGAGAAGGGGCGGGGAGGGCGGAGAGGGGAGGGGCGGCAGGAGGCTCGCGCCGGTCCGGCGTGCTCGGGCGGGAGGTGGCCAGCTGGATGCGGGTCCACGCCGTCGTCCAGGACTGCAGCTCGGCCTCTCCCGACCCCAGGGCCCGGAGCAGCGCCATGACCCGGTCCAGTGGCGGAAGCTGCGGACGGCCGGGGTTCAGCGCGTGGGCGATGGTGCTGCGCGGTAACCCGGTGAGGCGTTGGAGGTCCCGTAAGGAGCGGCCCCGGGTGAGCTTCAGCGCTCGTAGCGCCTCGCGGTACTCCCCGGGCGTCCGTGCCACGGCCGGATCCGGACAGCCTTCAGTCGGTGCGGTCTCGGACACTGCGCTGCCCCCCGGTTCCCGGTGTCCATGGTTGTCCGGGACTGTCCAAGGTCATGGTTGGACGCCCCGAGCCAGCGAATAGTACGACAGCGGACCGGCCCGAGGAGGGAAGAGCTGCGAAGAGGAGCGGACCCGAACGGGCCGGTGACGCGTCCCCCGATCCCGTGCACCGAGGAGTCCCATGCCCATGTCCAGAATGCACCGCCGTTCCGCGCGTTGGGGAGGCGCGACCGCCTCCCTGGTCGCCCTCGTCGGTTTCGGAGTTCCCCTGACCCCCGTCTACGCGGCCACCGCCGCCACCCACGACCATGTGCTCGACTGGAACCAGGTCCTGCGGGACAGGTTCAAGGAGGTCTGCGGCGAGTACGGCGCCCCCGGGCCGCTGGCGCGCGCCGGGGCGATGATGCAGGGCGCGATCTGGGATGCGGACAACTCCGTGTCCGGCGGCGCCAATCCCGCCTACGGCTTCTACCTCGGCCGGATCGCCGCTGCCGCGGACGCCAACGCCGAGGTGGCGATCGACTACGCGGCCCACGACACCCTGGTCGCGGCGTTCCCCGGCCAGCCGGCGGCCTTCTACCAGCCGATCGAAACGGCGCTGAACACCGAGCTCGGTTCCATCCCCGCTTCGGTGTCGGCCCAGGCGATCGCCGACGGCAAATGGGTGGGACAGCAGGCGGCTCTGGCGATGATCGCCGCCCGCTCCGGGGACGCGCCGGCCTTCGACACCACGTACACCGTCAACGCGATACCGGGCGAGTGGCGGCCCACTGACACCAAGTGGTCGGCGGCGACCCCGAACTGGGGCAAGCTGAAGCCGTTCACGATGACCACCGGTGCTCAGTTCCAGCCCCCGCTGCCGGCCGGCTACACCTCGTACACGGCGCTGCTGGCCAGTCCGGAGTACGCGGCCAATGTGAACGAGGTCCAGCGGGTCGGTTCGGTCGACGCCGAGGCCAACGGGCAGCGTACGCACGACCAGACCCAGCAGGCCCAGTTCTGGGCGAACGACCGCGGTCCGGACTGCGGACCCAACCAGGACACGCTGATCACCCCCGGCACCTACAAGCCCCCGGGGCAGCTGTTCGAGACCACCGCGGCCATCTCCCAGGCGCGGGGGCTGGGGGAGTTCGCCAACGCACGGCTGTTCGCCCTGGTCGGGTTCGGCATGGCCGATGCCGGGATCGCCGCGTGGGACGCCAAGTACGACACGCCCATCCAGCTGTGGCGGCCCGTCACCGCGATCCAGAACGCCGACCCCACCAGCAATCCCGCGCTGACCCCGGACCCGTACTGGCAGCCGCTGTCCCTGGGGGCCGACGGCACGCGCTTCACCCCGCCGTTCCCCTCGTACGTCTCCGGGCACGCGACCTTCGCCGGGGCCTGGGCCGGTGTGCTGCGCGACTACTTCGGCGACAACGTCGCCTTCACCGCCCACACCCAGGACCCGCAGCTGTCGGACTCCATCACCCGCAGCTTCACCAGCATCACCGCCGCCGCCGTCGAGGACGGTTTCAGCCGCCTCTACCTGGGCGTGCACTACCGCTGGGACACCGAGCAGGGGCTGAACGCGGGCTACTCGGTCGGCGACAACGCGTACCGCACCGCGCTGAAGGCGGGCGGCTCGATCGGCTACCAGGGCTCGGTGGCCACCGCCGCGGCGGCCGCCAGTGGGACGAGCCTGACCCTGCCGGTCGGCCAGGCGGTCCGCGCCGGTGACACGTTGCTGGTCTCGGTGATGCTGACCAACACCAAGTCCGGCACGGTCACCGCGACCGACTCGCAGGGCAACGTCTACACCGCCGTCGCGCCGAGCGACCGTACGGACGGCGCCGGAGACCGCACGCTGGTGCTGGCCTCGGTGGGCGTCAAGCCGCTGAGCGGCTCGGACACCATCTCGCTGACCTACCCGAGCACCGGCGAACACCACGTCTCGGTCCAGGAGTTCAGCGGCGTCACCGCCGTCGACCAGAGCGTCTCGGCCACCGGCGCGGCCGGTACCCCGTTCAGCTCCGGTGCCACCGCGACGACCTCGGCCGCCGCCGAGCTCGTCTTCGGCGTGGCCGGGGTCCAGGGCGGCGAGAACGCGACCTGGGGTGCCGGCTTCACCGCGCAGCCGACCCTGTTCGTCTCCGAGGACCAGTTGGCCACGGCCTACCAGATCGTTTCGGCGACCGGCAGTTACGCCGCCACCGGCACCGCCACACACCAGTGGATGGCCTCGGTGGTCACCCTCCGCTAGCCGCCCGAAACCCCTCACGCCCCGGCGCAGGTGTGCGCCGGGGCGTGACAGGCTATTCGTTGCGGGCGGTTTCCGGGCCGGTGAGGCGTTTCAGCGAAGGGAGGGTGGCGCTGATGATGCCGATGGAGGCGACCAGGCCGGCGAGGGTGGTGACGTAGTACGCGGGGCCTGGGAAGTGCAGGGAGTAGCCGAGTTGGGCCTTGAGGAAGAGATGGGCGGCGAGAAAGCCGGTTCCGATGGCCAGGGCGGCGACGATGAGGAGCGGGACCACGCTCTCCAACAGGACGACGCGGCGCAGCAGGCGCAGCGGGACGCCGGTGAGGCGCAACAGGCTGAAGGGGCGCTTGCGTTCGGACAGGCCACCGGCGATGCTGACGGCGAGGCTGCAGCCGGCGATCGGGAAGGTCGCGAGGACCACGACGTCGGCGAGCTGCTGGTAGCCGGTGAGTTCCGCGCCACGGCTGGAGAGTTCCTCGCCCATGGTGCTGGGCAGACGTTCGCCGGGGTAGGCGGCGGTAAGGGCGGTGCGGGCCCGCTCGATCGCGGCGGTGGAGCCGTCCGTACCCACGGCGATCGTCACGACCGGGAGGCTCTGCAGGCGTTCGGGGGAGAGGTCGGCGGCCGGCCAGACCGCGTCGCGCTGCTCGTAGCCGTTGACGTACGGGTCGACGGTTGCCACGACGGCGCCGGGGGCGCAGTGGCCGAAGCCCGGCAGACCGGCGAGCTGGGCGCAGGAGGCGAGGGCGCCCTGCTTGTGTCCGTCCGCGTGGGGGACAAGGGTGCCGAGCGGATTGGTGTGGAGCTCGGTGACGCTGCTGATCCCCGGTATCGACCGTAGCTGCGCCACCAGGGCGTCCGAGGGCGCGGCGTGGCCGCCGCGCAGTGCGCCGGAGTCGGACCAGCCGTTGGCGAAGTCCTCGGTCAGGACGTTGCTGAGGGCCGGGCCGTCCGGGGGAATGCTGCGTTCGTCGGTCATCGTGGTGATCACGCCGAGGGTCGCGCTGGTGACGAAGAGGGCGAGGATGAGCCCGCTGACGGCGCGGAAACCGGCCTTCGGGTTGTCCGAGAGGCGGCGGCCGGCGATCAGGACGGCGGGGTTGTCGGTGCGCCGGGCCATCAGGCGCGAGCCGGTCATGGTCAGCCAGGGGCCGGCGACGATCAGTCCGGCCATGATCAGCAGGAACCCGGACAGGAACGCCTGGGTCTGGCCGGCGGTGGTCGCCGGGCGCCGGCCGACGAAGTAGGCCAGTTCGGCGATGCCCAGGACGAGCGGGATCACCCGGTAGGCCTGTGGCGGCTTGGGGGTGACCCGCCGGGTGACGCCGAGCGGGGAGATCTGCACGCGGCGCAGCGCCAGCCGGGCCGCCACCGCACTTGCGGCGGGCACGCCGAAGGCCACGAGCAGCGTGTCGGCGGGGTTGAGCGACAGGTCGTCGACGAAGAACGGGCTGCCGGTCAGCGACAGCGCTGCCACGGACGGGCTGAGCAGGAAGTAGAGGACGAAACCGACGGCGACGCCGGCGATCGAGGCGACGGTCGACTCGACGGCCGAGACGACCGAGATCTGCCGGGGCGTCGCGCCGACCAGCCGCATCGCGGCGAAGCGCTGCTCGCGGCGGGTCGCGGAGAGGCGGGTGGCCGTGCCGATCAGGATGAGCACCGGGAAGGTCAGCGCGCCGGCGACGACCGAGAGGATGAGGTCGATGCTGTCGGCGTTCATGCCCACCACGCAGTCCGTGCAGCTGCTGGGCGAGGTGGTCGCGATGCTGGTGATCTGCCGGGCTTGGGGGGCCTGCGCCAGCTGCTCGGGGGTGTGGCCGACGATGACGATCAGGGTGTCCGGGGCCGGCAGGCCCGAGGCCGCGATGGTGCCGATCCGGTGCCCGGGGAAGCTGTCGGCGAGCTCGGCGGCGGGGGTGGTGGCGAGCAGCTTGTCGAGCCCCGGTGAGGTGTAGTACTCGCCGGGACCGGGCAGCCGCGGGATGCCCGGGGGGACGGGAGCGTGCGGCCCGGTGGCGGCGACATCGACGCGGCCGAGGGTCTTGCCGTGGACGTATCCGCCGCGGATCTGCCACCACAGCGGGTCGACCCCGGCGACCTGGGGCCGGCTGTCGACACCGCTGTTGAGCCAGGCGTAGCGGGAGTTCTGGGCGTTGGTGGCGTTGACGGCCGCCAGGGTGGTCAGCAGCATGCCGACGCCCAGCGCCACGGCGGCCGCGGTGATGAGCAGCCGGGCGATGGCCTCACGGCCGCCGCTGACGGTGAGGCGCAGCCCGAGGCGGACCATGTCGAGGCGGACCCTGCCGAGGCCGGTCACGAGGCGAGCCGGCCGGCGACGAGGGACTTCACGGTTCCGTCGCGGACGATGACCTCGCGGTCGGCGTAGGCGGCGACGCGGGGTTCGTGGGTGACCAGGATGACGGTGGTGCCCTGTTCGCGGGCGGCGGCCACCAGCAGGGACATCACCTGTTCGCCGGTGAGCGAGTCGAGTGCGCCGGTCGGCTCGTCGGCGAAGAGCACCTCGGGGCTCGCGACCAGGCCGCGGGCGAGGGCGACGCGCTGCGCCTGGCCGCCGGAGAGCTCCCCGGACCGGCGCTGTTCCAGCCCGTCCAGGCCCAGGCGCTCGAACCAGGCCCGGGCCTGTTCCAGGGCGGGTGCCCGGCGGACGCCGCCGAGCAGCAGCGGCAGGGCGACGTTCTCCTCGGCCGTCAACTCGGGTACCAGCTGGCCGAACTGGAAGACGAAGCCGAAGCGGTCCCGGCGCAGGGTGCTGCGGGCGTTCTCGCCCAGGGCGTCGATCCGGCGGCCGTCGAACCACACCTCTCCGGAGTCGGGGGTGAGGATCCCGGCCAGGCAGTGCAGCAGGGTCGACTTGCCGGAGCCGCTGGGGCCCATGATGGCGAGGACCTCACCGCGTTGGACGGCTAATTCGGCGCCGCGCAGTGCGGGCGTCTGACCGAACGACAGGGTGATGTCACGCGCCTCGATCAGCGGGTGGGTCTCGGAGGAGTTCACGGGCGGGCCACCTCTGCTGCCAGGGCGTCGAGTCGGGCTGCGGTCAGGTCGATCCAGCGGAGGTCGGATTCGAGGTGGAACAGGCCGTGGTCGGCGAGCAGAGCGTCCACCAGGCCGCCGTCGCGCTTGACGGCGGTCAGTTCGCGCATCCGCTGGAGGTGGGCGGCACGCTGGGTGTCGAGGTAGGCCTCGGCGTCGCGGCCGAGCATCAGGGCGAGCACGACCTTGGTGAACAGCAGGGTCTGCAGGTGCGGTTCGGCTTCGACGGGCTCGACGAGCCAGCTCTCGAACTCGGTCGCGCCGGTGTCGGTGATGACGTAGCGCTTGCGGTCGGGGCCGGAGCCTGGCTCGACGTCGCCGACCACCACCTTGCCGTCGCGGGCCAGTCGGCCGAGGGTCGCGTAGACCTGGCCGAAGGGCAGCGGCTTGCCCTTGCCGAAGAACGCGTCGTAGTCGCGTTTGAGGTCGTAGCCGTGGCTGGGCTCGCGTTCGAGCAGGCCGAGCAGGGTAAGAGGAACGCTCATGAGGGGGACAATACTCTGAGCGTATACTCTTCGTCTATACCCTGCGTAGCACCGGAAAGGCCGCAGGCCGGGCGGCAGCGGGAGGCTGCCGCCCGGCCTGCGAACGGACGGACGAGAGGGAGGGGCTACTCGGTACCGACGCCTCCCAGGCGCGCCGACCCCTCCGGGGTCTGCGGCAGGAAGCGGACGGTGACGGCCAGGACCAGGACCGCCAGCAGCGCGGCGCCGACGAATCCGCCGAGCGGGCCCATGCCGGAGCGCATCCAGCTCAGCCGGGTACTGGTCACACCGAGCAGCAGAGCCGCCGGCAGGGCGGTGAGTCCGACCGCGGCGGGCAGCAGGCGGCCCCAGCGCAGCGCGAGCAGCGCGAGCAGGAAGAGCGGTAGCGCGATCGGCCAGATCAGCTGCTGCAGGAGGAGGACGCTCTGGTCGGACAGTTCGCTGTGCAGGAGGGCGAACGCGGTGGTGACCAGCAGGGGTGCGACGAGCTCCTGCGGGCGGTGTGCGGACGGGGTGTCGAGCAGTTCCCTCGGGGCGGCGATCACGAGCAGCGCCCACAGGACGGGCGGGCCGGCCATCGCGATGAGGCTGTGGAGGTCCAGTGGCATGGAGCGGCCGAAGTCCCCATCCAGCACCCGGTACTGGAAGACCAGCCACTGGCTGAGCGCGCCGACGGCGGCGAGAACCGTCAGGATCCGGGCGGCCGTCCACCGGCCGACCAGGGCGGCGGCCGCGACCATCAGCCAGAGGACGGCGGTGATCCCCGAGGCGACACTGAGTTCACGCAGCGACCCGCGGTCACCCAGGCCGCCCTGGCCACTGCCCCAATGCTGTGCGAACCAGAAGAGCGTGGGCAGTGCCTGCCCGGCGCCGGCGGCGACGGCCAGCGGTGCGACGGCGGCGAGCAGCGCGCCCGCGGTGCGCCCGGGGGTGAGGCCGGTGCGCACGCGCAGGCCGTACGCGGCGACACCTAAGGTCTCGCGCGCCACGGTGAGCGGGCCGGCGCCGGCCGTGCTGTCCGCGTGGACGGCGGCGATCTCGGCGCCGCGCTCGGCCCGGTAGGCCGCGGGGTAGAGCGCCAGTGCCAGGCGCAGGCCGCGTGGCGAACTCGGTCCGGTGGTAGCGGTGTTCATGCGAGGGCCCCCCTGGTCATGGGACGGATGACGGACAGGCGACGGTCGGCCTCGGCGACCATGGCGCGCAGCCGGTCGGCCTCGGCGGCCAGCGTGGCGCGTCCGGCGTCGGCGAGGGCGTAGGTCCGGCGGGCGCGGCCGTCGATCACCTCGTCCCGCTCGATGCGGATCCTGCCCTGCTGGAGCAGCCGGTCCAGCGCGCTGTAGAGCGTGCCGGTGCGCATCCTGACCCGGTCCTGGGAGATCGTGGCGATCTCCTCGATCAGGGCGTAGCCGTGCCGCGGGGCATCGGCCAGTGCGGTGAGCAGGAGCAGCGTCGGCTCCTGCATGGAGCGTTCTGTCATAGGGCTATATATATCGCTCATCGGCATATGCTGACAATGGATCGGCATATGAAGGTGCGTCAGAATCGTCAGGCGGTGTGGACCTGTAGCCGATGCGTGAGCGGGCTCGAAGGGCTGACGGACCGGCAGCTGCTGCGGCAGGATGATCGGTATGGGTCGTACTGCCGCTCTCTTCAGCTCCCTCGACGTGCCGCGCCGCCTCGGCACGCTCACCGCCACCGAACGCCGGCTCTGGCGAGCCTTCCCGCAGGGCGAGTTGGTCGACCTGCGGGTCGGCGACCCCGCGCTGGACGATCCGGCGCAGGCCGACCACTGGCCGGCCGAGCGCTCGGTGCGCGGCGAGGTCCTCGCGGCGCTGCTGCTCGGCGCCAGCCAGGCGGCGGTCGGCGCGGTGGCGGTGGTGCGGCTCACCGGCGCTCGGATCACCGGCGGACTGCGGATCACCCACGGGCAGGTCTCCTTCCCGTTCCTGCTCCAGGGCTGCCGCTTCGACGGGACGGTGGACCTGGACGGCGCCGTCACCGAGTCGATCGACCTGAGCGGCTCCCGGCTGACCGCGATCAGCGCATACGGCGCGCAGGTGCGCGGCACCCTGGACCTGGACGACACGGTGGTGACCGGCGGCACGCGGGCCGTGTACGCCGACGGGATCCGGATCGAGGGCAACCTCTCCGTCGAACGTGCCCGGGTGACCGGCTCGTTCACCCTGATCAACGCGCAGATCACCGGCCGGGCCAAGTTCATCGACGCCAAGCTGACCAACACCGCGCCGGGCGGCGAGGCGCTCAACGCCGGTGGCATGCGGCTCGGCCGCAGCCTGCTGGCCCAGGGGCTGCAGACCAAGGGCGAGCTGCGGATGCCCGGCGCGCACATCGGCAGCTCCCTGCATCTCAACGGCGCGACGCTGGACGGGCTCGGCCGCACCGCACTGCACGCCGACTCGCTCACCGTCGCCAGCGAGGCGGTCTTCCGCCCGCGCGGGACGGGCGAGGACGCTCAGCCCTTCAGGGCGATCGGCACGGTGCGGGTGCCGGGCGCGAAATTCGGCAACGGCCTTGACCTGCGCGGGGCGCAGCTCAGCCCGACGCCGGGCGCGCCCGCGCTGCGGGCCGGCCGGATCGTGGTCGAGGGCAACCTGCTGCTCGGACAGGACTTCCGCACCGACGGCGACATCCGGCTGACCGGGGCCCGGATCACCGGGCACCTCGACCTGACCGGAATGGCCAGCCCGAACGCCCTGCTGAGCCTGCACACGGCCACCGCCGAGAACGGGATCCGCGACGACATCCACTCCTGGCCGGGCCGGCTGAACCTGGACGGTCTCAGCTACGGCTCGTTCAGCGAGTACCTCGACGCGCGCCAGCGGCTGACGCTGCTGCTCAGCCGTCAGGTCCGCCAGTCCGACGGCTCGGCCGGCGGGTTCCGCGCCCAGCCGTACGAGCAACTGGCCGGCTACTACCGCTCACTGGGCAGCGACGGGGAGGCGCGCACGGTCCTGCTGGCCAAGCAGCGCGCCCTGCGCGGCGTGCTGCCCTGGGGGCGGCGGATACCCGGCTACCTGCTGGATCTGCTGGTCGGCTACGGCTACCGGCCGCTGCGGGCGATCGGCTGGGCGGTCGGCCTGCTGGCAGCCGGCAGTGTGTACTTCGGGCAGGTGCGGCCGCAGCACGTCAGCGCCGAGGACACCTCGGTGTTCAACCCGGTGATCTACACCGCCGACCACCTGATCCCGGTCATCCACTTCGGCGAGGCGGACGTCTGGCAGTACCACGGTGCGCCCGCCGTCGTCACGATCGTGCTGACCGTGCTCGGCTGGACGCTGGGCATCGCGATCGCCGCGGCCGCCACCCGCACCTTCACCCGCAACTGAGAGCCCGCGACCGCGAGCCCGCAACTGAGAGCCCGCGACCGCGAGCCTGCGACCGCGAGCTCGCGACTGCGGGCTCGCACCCGCGAGCGCGCGAGCCCGCGACTGACGGTCGCTACTCGGCGGTGGCGATCAGCGGCTCCAGCTTGATGTCCGGCTTGGCGCGCTGGAAGGCGTTCAGGTGCCACTTGTCGGCGAACAGCGCGAGCAGCACGTCGTCCGAGCGGCGGGTCAGCACCTCGCCGTCCGTCAGGCGGGCCTTGGAGAGCTCGGCGGCGCCGGCCGCGTCGGTCACCCGGGCCAGCCGGTAGGAGAGGTGGTCCAGGGTGATCGGGGAGGAGAACTCGTGCTCCATCCGGTGCAGGACGACGTCGAACTGCATCGGGCCGACCGCCGCCATCACCGGCGCCTGGTCGCCTCGCCGGTCGGAGACCAGCACCTGGACCACGCCCTCCTCGTCCAGCTGGGAGACACCCTTGCGGAACTGCTTGGAGCGGCTGATGTCCTTGGGCCGGGCGACCGCGAAGAACTCGGGGGCGAACGCCGGCAGCGGCGGGAACTCGGCCTTCTTGCCGGTGTAGAGGGTGTCGCCGACCCGCAGCGCCGCGGCGTTGATCAGGCCGACCACGTCGCCGGGGTAGGCGGTGTCGACGACCGTGCGCTCGGCGCCGAAGACGGTGTGCGCGTACTTGGTGGTCAGCGAGCGGCCGCTGGCGGCGCGGGTGACGTTCATGCCGCGCTCGAAGACGCCCGAGCAGACCCGGACGAAGGCGATCCGGTCGCGGTGCGCCGGGTCCATGTTGGCCTGGATCTTGAAGACCAGACCGGAGAACTCGGACTCGACGGCGCGGGCGCCGCCGTTGGCCAGCGGGCGCGGGCCGGGGGCCGGGGCCAGGTCCACCACGGCGTCCAGCAGCAGCTTCACGCCGATGTTGGTCAGCGCGGCGCCGAAGAAGACCGGGCTGATCTTGCCGGCCTCGAAGGCCTCCTGGTCGTAGCCCGGGCCGGAGGAGAGCACCAGCTCCAGCTCCATCAGGGCGTTCTCCCAGGTCTCGCCCTCCTCCTCGACGGCCTGCTCGGCGGTGAGCGTCTCCTCGATGGCGGCGTGGGTGCCGGCCGGGACCTTGGTGAAGCGGAGCATCTGCCCGGTGTTCTCCGCCTGCACCAGACCGCGCAGGTTGCCGGCGTCGCCGACCGGCCAGACCACCGGCACCGGCGTGATGCCGAGGTGGGTCTCGATGTCGTCCAGCAGCGCGAGTGCCTCGCGGCCCCGGCGGTCCCACTTGTTGATGAAGGTGATCACCGGGACGCCGCGGTGGCGGCAGACCGCGAAGAGCTTGCGGGTCTGCTCCTCCAGGCCCTTGGCGGCGTCGACCAGCATGATCGCGCAGTCCACGGCCGCGAGCACCCGGTAGGTGTCCTCGGAGAAGTCGGCGTGGCCGGGGGTGTCGACCAGGTTCATCACGTGGCCGCGGTGGTCGAACTGCAGCGCCGCCGACGTCACCGAGATGCCGCGGTCGCGCTCCAGCTCCATCCAGTCGCTGGTCACACCGCGCCGGCCGCCCTTGCCGTGGACGGCGCCGGCCGAGGTGATCGCGTGCGCGTGCAGCGCCAGCGCCTCGGTGAGCGTCGACTTGCCCGCGTCGGGGTGGCTGATGACGGCGAAGGTGCGGCGCCGGCCGGCCTCGTCGAGGACCTGGATCGTGGTGGCGGACAGTTCGTTGCTCAACGTGTTCCCTCGGGATACCGATCGGCACCAGGCCGGTGATGCCGCTCCGGGCCTGCTGAGCCGCGTGCATTCTCCGCAGGCCCAAGGATCGATTCTAATGGGCCCGGCGAGATGTCCGGGACGGCTTTCACCGTCCCGGACCCGAGGGCGTGTGTCAGAGCATCGAGGCGGCGGGCTTCACCATGCCGCGGGCGGTCTTGGAGTCCACGTATTCGCCGATCGCCGTCATGACCCACTCGCCGGAGAACTGCCGGACCAGCTTGCACATCACCACACCGGTGTGCGGCTCGGCGTTGGTCAGGTCGAAGCGCACCAGCTCCGCGCCGGTGCCCGCGTCGAGCAGCCGGCAGTAGGCGTCCTTGACCTCGGTGAACTTCTGGCCGGAGAAGGAGTTGACCACGAAGACCAGCCCGCAGACCTCGGCCGGCAGGCCGTCCAGGTGCACGGTGATCGACTCGTCGTCGCCGCTGCCGCCGCCGGTGAGGTTGTCGCCGCTGTGCTGGATCGAGCCGTTGAAGACCTGCAGCTTCATGAACCAGGCGGTCTCCAGGCGTTCGCGCTTGGCGTCGAACGCGATGCAGGAGGCGTCCAGGTCGACGTTGCGGCCGCGCCGGGCGGGCTCCCAGCCCAGGCCCATCCGCACCGAGGAGAGGAACGGGCGGCCGTTCTTCACCAGCGAGACCGAGCCGCCCTTGACCAGCGAGACCCGGCCCTTGTCGAGGGTGATCTTCGGCGGACCGCCCGCGGGCTGGGCCGGCGGGGCAACGGGCGCCGGGGGCGCAGGGGGTGCCGGAGGCGTCGAGGGGGCCGGCGGGGCGTAGGCGGGCATCGGCGGGACAGCGGCGGCCGAACCGGCGGGAGCCGCCGCCGCAGCGGCGGGCTCGTCGACCGAGACGCCGAAGTCGGTGGCGATGCCCGCGAGACCGTCGGCGTAGCCCTGGCCGACCGCGCGCACCTTCCACTCCGCGCCGCGCCGGTAGATCTCGACGACCACCAGCGCCGTCTCGCGGGTCAGCTTGGGCGGGGTGAAGGTGACCAGCACCTGGCCGCTCTCGGCGTCCCGGACGGTCGCGGTGGGCTCGGTGCCGGCGAAGGTGGCGCCCTGCTCGTCCAGGCTGGCGGTCACCACGATCTTCGCGATGTCCGCGGGGACCGCCCAGGTGTCCACGACGATCGCGTCGGGGGAGCCGCCGGCGGCGGGCCGGTGGGTGACGCCGGGGCCCTGCGGCGCGTTGAAGAAGACGAAGTCGGCGTCCGAACGGACCTTGCCCGCCGGGGTGAGCAGCAGGCCCGACACGTCCAGCGGTTTGGGAGCCGTCACCTCGACGGTCACCCGGGCGGCGGTGAGCGGGGCGTTGCCACCCTGGGTCAGGGCCGTGGTCACGGTGTCCTCCTCAACTGGGCGGCACGGATGTACGACGCCCACCCTATCCGTGAGCACCCGGATGAGGAGTCAGCCGGGCTACGCGGCAGTCGTGAAGGTGCCGCGGGCGGCCACCGCGCGCGGGTCGGCCGGGGCGAAGCCGGAGGCGGTCCAACTGTCGCCGTCGGTCCGCTCGGGCACGGCGCTCGGGCCGACGTCCTGCACGGTGAAGGTGTACGTGCCCGGTTCGACGTCCTCGCCGGGGGCGGGGGCGAACCGGTAGAGCACCGAGCCGTCGTCCTCCTGTTCCAGCGTCACCCGGGCGCCGGGCAGCGTGCTCCAGGCCATCGCGGTGGCGGCGCCGGTGTCGGCGGCGTCCAGCCGGAAGTCGACCTCGACGGCGGCCAGCGGCTCGGTCACCGTCAGTTTGAGGGTGCGCTGGATGCCGAGGTCGACGACGGCGCCGCCGCGGGAGCCGGCGGGGGAGACCGGGCTGATGGTGCCGGCCGCGCCGGTGATCGCGTCGTCCGTGCCGGGGGCCGGCGTCGGGGTGGGGGCCGGCGTCGGCGTCGGCGTCGGGGTCGGCGTCGGGGTCGGGGTCGGCGTGGGCTTCTGGGTCGGGCTGGGCGTCGGGCTCGGGGTCGGCGGCGGCGTGGGCTTCTGGGTCGCACCGGGCTTGTACGGCGCGGTCGGTGGCGCGGTCGGCGTCGGCGCGGTGGGCGGCCTGGGGGTGACCGTGCTCCCCGGCGAGAACGGCGCCGGCGTGCCCGTGCCCGGTGCCGGGGTGGCCACCGCGGTCGGGGTCGGCGAGGGGGACGGCGTGACACTCGCCGAGGGCGTCGGGGTCGGCGAGGGGGTTCCCGTCGGGGCCGTCGGACCGTACGGCGGGTACGGCGCGGACAGGGCGATCGCCGGGCCACTGCGCCCCGGGCCGGCCGACGCCGGCGCGCTGGGGGAGTGCGCGCCGAGCGGGGGCGCCGAGCGGTCCGCGACGGCCGTCGGCGGGCCGCGGGGGACCGGGCGGGGGCGGGGTCGGGGTGACGCTGGCGCCGGCTATCCGGACGTCGACGGCGACCCGCTGCTGCTCGTTGACCAGCAGGGTGGTCGCGATGCTGATCCCGACCACGGTGGACATCGCCATCGCCGCGCCCGAGACCTTGAACGCGGGCAGCCGGAACTGCCCGCCGAGCGGCTTCGGCCGCCCGTGCCTGCCGTGCGGGACGTGCCGCTCCGGCTGCTCTTTCGCACGGTGCCCCACCACGGGGGCACCCTCCCGGTGGACCACCGGACTCCCTTCCTGCGTGACTGCCGCTGTGCCACTGCCCGGCCGGACGGGTCGGACCCGGTGCGTCGGCGCCCCCGCGCGCACACCGGTATCGGCAGGGGCACGAGAGTACCAGCGGTGAGCCGGGAAGTGACCAGGGTGGCCGAAAGCCGATCAACGGCCGGCGGCCGGACCAATCGCGCCGACCGCCTGACGTGGCACCAGAGTTGACGTACCGTCTGATGCTACGGGGTAGGCGGGGGGTCTGCCGGGCGCGGAGCGGCGCCACGTTGCAACCCCGTGCAACCTTTGCGGCCCCGGCGGCGGCGGAGCACGCTGGCCCGGTCCCGCCTCCCCCCGGAGAATCTGCCATGCCGCGCGATCCACTGTCCGCCAGTCCCCATGCCCCGCACCCGGTCACGCCCGGTGCGTCGTCCGCACTGCCGTCGCGCCGAGCCGCCTCGGTGGAAGACGTCCTGACCCTGCGTATCGCCCTCGGGCGCGACAAGGTGGGCACCGTGCCCACCCGGTTCCGCTACGAGCCGCAGCGGCCCTACGAAGTCCTGGTCACCTTCCACCTCGGCCGCCCCGACGAGGTGGACTGGGTGTTCTCCCGGGAGTTGCTCCGCGAGGGCCTGCGCGGCCTGACCGGGCACGGCGACGTCCGGCTCTGGCCGGCGCACTGCCCGTGCCACGGCGCCACACTGCACCTGGCGCTGGAGTCCCCGTACGGCAGCGCCCTGTTGGAGGCGTCCGCGCCGAGGATCAGGGACTGGCTGGACCGCACCTACGCGGAGGTCCCGGAGGGGACCGAACCGGACTGCGGGCCGACCGACGCGCAGCTGTCGCAGTTCCTCTTCGGCGACTTCTGACCCGGCGACTTCCGACACCTCGGGTGCCGGTGGGCCTCAGGCGGTCAGCGCGTCGTCCGGCTGTCTGCGCGGGCCGGGGACGGCCCGGTCCGGCGCGTCCCCGGAGCTGGCCGTGCCCATCGCGCGGCAGCCGGGCAGCAGTGCAGCTCCGCTGTCCAGCAGGGCCCGCAGGCGCCTGATGCCGGGCGCCGAGGAGGACGGCAGCAGCTGGTACGAGTCGGCCGGCCCGACCACCTCGACCTGCACCGACCCGGCGAACCGGTACGGCCGGTGCTCCAGCAGGCCGCCCAGGTAGCGCCGCAGCCGGGAGAGTTCGGCGCGCACGGTGACCGTCCGGGTGGCCTCGCCGAACAGACCCTCCGCCAGCTCGGCGGCGGTCCGGCCGGGCCGGTGGGTGGCCAGCAGCAGGAGCAGCTCGGCGTGCCGGGGGCTGAGCGCGTGCGACCAACTGCCCGCGCTGCCACGCACGAAGAGCTCGGGCCGGTCCGAGCGGCTGAGGTCGAGCACCAGCCGCGCGCCCTCGGACTGCTCGCTGACCGCCTCGGGGGAGCCGGTCAGCGGGCGCACCAGCCAGCCGTCGGCCAGCGGTTCGACGGCGCACTCGCCGAGTGAGGGCAGCCAGTGCACCGGGGCCGAGCCCCAGCCGTCGGTGGGCAGCCGCAGCCGGTTGACCGGCGGCAGGCCCGCGGTGGCGGCGGTCCAGCCGTCCCGGTCCACCACCAGGGCCGGGCTCGGGGACTGCGCGAGCACGGGCGCGGCGACCGTCCGCAGCCGGTGCAGCGACTCCAACTGGCCGGCCCGCAGCTCGGTCTCGGCCAGCCGGGCGGCCGTCACGGCCAGCGCCAGCAGCTGCGGGTGGACGCCGCGGGCCGGGCCGCTGAGGTCGACCACGCCGGCCAGCCGGCCGGTGCGCGGGTCGCGGACGGGGGCGGAGACGCAGGTCCAGCCGTGCTGGTTGCGCACGTAGTGCTCGGCGGAGTGCACCCGCAGCGGCCGGCCGGTGCGCAGCGCGGTGCCGATGCCGTTGGTGCCGACCGACTCCTCGCCCCAGCGGCCGCCGGTCATGAAGCCGATCAGGTCGGCGCTGCGGCGCAGTTGGCGCGGGCCCTCGTGCCAGAGCACGTCGCCCTGCGAGTCGGCCACGGCGAGGATCAGCGGCAGGTCGGTGGTCGGGTCGAGCAGCGTGCTGCGCAGCGTCGGGAGCACCGCGTCCAGTCCGCTGGAGCGGCGCCGGTGTTCGACCTCGGCGGTGCTCAGGTGCTCGGCGGTGCGGCCGTGTTCGGGGTCCAGGCCGAGCCGGCGCACCCGCTCCCAGGAGTCGCCGATCTCGGGGCGCGGCGCCTGGCGGGGGATGTTCCCGGTGACGGCCTGCTCGTGCGCCCGGGTCAGCTGCTCGGTGGCCTCGCGCGAGACCTCGCCGGTCCGGCCCAGGTGTGCGGAGTCCCGCATCGTGTGCTCCCCTCGCCGCAGTCCGGTCCCGCTCGGCCGGGGCAGGGCCGCGCGACCCTGTCGCCCACAGCGTACGGGTGCTCGTGAGCGGCCGGGCGGGCGATCCTCGCACGGGTGCCGTGCCCGTCGCGCGGGTTCTGCCGGACCAGTTTCTGACGGTCCGTCGGGAAATGCCCGCTCGCGGGTCAGTCGAGCGGCGGCAGTTGGTCCGCGCGCGGTGCTTCGGCGCCGGCTACGGCGCAGGTCAGGGCCGCTACATTGGCTGCGAACCGACAGGCCTCGGCGACCTGTTCGAGGGTCAGGCCGGTCAGCCGGCCGCCCAGTAGTCCGCGGTGTTCCAGGTGGTGCAGCAGCCCGCCGGTGAACGCGTCGCCGGCTCCCACCGTGTCGACGACCCGTGTACGAACGGATGGAATCCGCACCCGCGCGCCGTCCAGCGAGGCCAGTGCGCCGTCCTCGCCGAGGGTCAGCACCACCAGCGGAACGCCCATCGCGTGCCATTCGTCGCAGGCCTGCTCGGGGTCCGTGCCGGGCCGCAGCAGGGCCAGGTCGTCCGAGGAGAGGCGCAGCACGTCGGCGAGTGCGCACCAGCGGGCGATCCGCTCCCGGTAGCGCTCGGGGGCGACCAGCAGCGGGCGGAGGTTGGGGTCGATCGAGACGGTGGCGTGCGCTCCGGCGCGGACCAGGAAGTCCTCCACCACCCGACCGCCCGGGGCGCGCACCAGGGCGAGTGAGCCGGTGTGCACGGCGCTCGTCCCGCTGAGGTCGACCGCCGCGAGCTCCGAGCGTTGCCACTGCCAGTCGGCGGTGCCCTCGGCGTGGAAGGAGTAGCCCGCCCGGCCCTGCGGGTCCAGCGCGGCGATCGCCAGGGTGGACGGCTCGGCGGCCGCCACGCAGTCGGCGAGGTCGACCCCGGCGGCGGTCAGCCGCTCGCGGAAGAGCGCGCCGAACGGGTCGGCCGAGAGCCGCGCGAGCAGCCGGGTGCGGGTGCCGAGCCGGGCCAGTGCGGTGGCGGTGTTGGCCGGGCCGCCGCCCGGAAGCACCCGCAGGCCCAGGGCCTGTTCGCCGGGCACGCTCGGCTGCACGAAGGCGTCGGCGACACACTCGCCGAGCACGGTGATGCTCAACAGTTCCCCCGGGACGGTAGGCGCGGGCTGGTCAGTGCCGAGGTTCGGCGTGCTCCGCGGAGGCCTGGGCGGTCTCCACCGAGCGGTGCAGATCGGTGGTGGCGTCCAAGGTAGCGGCCGTGCTGACGGCCAGGCAGGCGGCCAGTGCGACGGCCGCCGCGGCCCGCCGCCGTCCGCCGGTTCGCGGGTGCGGCGAGAGCAGGGCGGCGACCCGGCGTGGCACCGGACCGGCCGCGGCGGCCGGGGCCAGCGACGGGCGGGAGGGGCGCGGGGCGCGGGCGGCGGCCAGCGCGGCCCGGCCGACCGCGCGGGCGGTCACCGCCCGGTCGCCGACGGCGCGGGCCGCGCACTCGTCGGCCCAGCGTTCCAGGTGGAAGCCGAGCGGGGTGCGCAGTTGGCGCAGCGCCGGGTGGATCACCGCGGCGTAGGCGGCGGCGGCCAGGAAGAGGTGGTGGCGGCAGGCCAGGTGGGCCCGCTCGTGGGCCAGCAGCGCGGCTCGTTCGGGGGCCGGCAGGGCGCGCAGCATCCCGGCGGTGACGACGATCCGGCCCGGGCGGCCGGGCAGCGCGTAGGCGTCGGCGCGGTCGTCGTCCAGGACGGCGAGGGGGTGCTCGTCCAGCGCGACGAGTTCGCGCAGGGCGCGGCGGAGCTGGGCGCGCAGCGGGAGCCGGGGGGCGCGGGCGGGCTCGGTGCTTCCGTCTCCGTCGACCGCCGCGCGGGCCTGGCGCAGTTCGCCGGCCTGGAGGCGCGCGGTACGCAGCGCCAGGGCGGCGGCGGCCAGCAGGGCGGCGGCGGCCGGGCCGGCCAGCAGCTCGGCGGCCGGCGAGGCGTGGCTGAGCCAGGGCAGCGAGAGGTGCCCGAGGGCGGCGACCACGGGGACCCGCAGCAGGCCGGCGACCGCGAGCAGGCCCAGCGACACGGTGCTGGCGGCGGCCATCGTCACGGTCGTGGTGGCGAGGACCCAGGCGGCCGCGCGCGGGTGCAGGGCTTCGGCCAGCCGGCGGGCGGCGGGTGCGGCGAGGAAGGGGACCAGGAACGGGGCCCAGACGGCGAACATCACGGACCGTTGACCTCCCGGCTGTCGGGGTGCTCGCCCAGCAGTTCGCGCAGCAGCCGTTCGTCGTCGTCCGAGAGGTCGGAGACGAAGCGGGCCAGCACGGTCGAGCGGTCCGACTCGCGGTCCAGCTCGGTGCGCATCCGGCGGGCGGCGAGGCCGGCCGGGTCCCGCACGGTCGGGGTGTAGGCGTAGGCCCGGCCGGCCCGGGTCCGCGCGACGGTTCCCTTGTCGTGCAGGCGGGCCAGGATCGTGGCGATCGTGGTGCGGGCCAGGTCGCCGCCGAGGGCGAGCTGGACGCCCTGGGGTGTGAGCGGCTGGTGGGCGGCCCAGAGCGCGGCGAGGACCTGGGCCTCGAGCTCTCCGGACGGGCGACGCGCGGCGGGCACTTCTTGCATGTCGACGTGACCTCCAGTCGTCGTCTACAGTCGTGTAGACCGTCTACGTCACTGTAGACGGTCGGGGCGCCCTTCCGCAGGACCGCCTCCACCAGTATGGGAGGTCCGCCAACCTTGCCCTCGTCCACCCTTCTCGCGACCCATCTCGCGACCCACGAGCTCGCGGTCAACGTGCTCAGTGCCTCGTCGCTGCTCGCCGCCTTCGGTGCCCTGGGCATCGCGGTCGTCCTGTTCGCGGAGACCGGCCTGCTGGTCGGCTTCTTCCTGCCGGGCGACTCGCTGCTCTTCACCGCCGGGCTGCTCTGCGTCCCCGGCGCGACCAGCGGACCGCAGCTGCACCTGTGGCAGGTGATCCCGGCGGCCCTGGTCGGCGCGCTGGCCGGCGCCCAGGTCGGCTACGTGATCGGCGCGCGCGGCGGCCGTCCGCTGTTGCAGCGCTCGAAGCGCAAGAGCCTGCATCAGGGTGTCGAGCGGGCCGAGGAGCTGCTGGCCAAGTACGGCCACGGCAAGGCCATCGTGCTCGCCCGCTTCATCCCGGTGGTGCGCACCGTGCTCAACCCGCTGGCCGGCGTCCTGGAGGTGCCGGTGCGGACCTTCACGTTCTGGCAGGTGCTCGGCGGCACGCTCTGGTCGGTCGGCGTGGTGATGGCCGGCTACGTGCTCGGCTCGACCGTTCCCAGTATCGACACTTATTTGTTGCCGATCATTGGTCTGGTAGTAGTTGTCTCTGTGATCCCGATTGCTCTCGAATTGCTCCGCGCCCGCAAGGCGGCCCGCGCCGACCGCCACGACCGCCGGGGTGGCGGTGACGCCCGATGACGGCCCGCACGCTCCTCGCCTACGACGGCAGCGGCATCGACGGCGGCCTCTACACCACCGTCACGCACTGGGCCGCCGACGCGCCGAACTGGCTCGACCAGACCGTCAAGGCCTGGTCCAACGTGGGCCTGGGCCTCTTCGCGCTCTTCATGCTCTGGGCCTGGTGGCAGGCCAGGACGGCCGACTCGGTGGTGATGGCCCGGGTGCTGGCCTCGCCGCTGGTCGTGGTGGCCGCCTACCTGGTCAACTCGGTGCTCAAGAGCCTGGTCCACGAGGTCCGGCCCTGCCAGCAGATCGCCGGCAGTGTGTCGCTGGACCCCTGCCCGGCCGTCGGTGACTGGTCCTTCCCCAGCAACCACACGGTGATCGCCTTCTCGGCGGCGGTCGCGCTCTGGTTCGCCTACCGCCGGCTCGCCCAGGTCGCGCTGGTCGCCGCCGTGCTGATGGGGGCCTCCCGGGTCTGGGTGGGCGTGCACTACCCGCACGACGTGCTGATCGGGATGCTGGTCGGCGTCCTGGTCGCGATCCCGCTGGCGATGGCCGCCGGGCGCGCCGCGCCGCTGGTCGAGCGGGCGCGGGGTGGGGCGCTGGGCCCGTTCCTGGGCGCCGGTCCGGCCGTCGCGGTGGCGCAGAGCCGCTGACCTGCCTGGCCTGCTTGGCCATCCGGTGCGAACCGGGTCGGTACCGCTGCGGCGGACCGGCCCGGTTCGGTCGTTTCGGGGGCTCGTTGAGTCGATGTTGTCTGTACAACTTGGCGAGTGTTGGCCTGGACGTCGCTGTTCGGTCACCCGGCGGCAACCCTGGCCACGCAGCCTGGTCGCCATGAGAGTCATTGTCGTAGGAGCCGGCGTCCTGGGGACCATGCACGCCTGGCAGGCCGTGGAGCGCGGCCACGAGGTCGTCCATCTGGAGCGCGAGGCCGAGGCGCGTGGCGCCTCGGTGCGCAACTTCGGACTGGTGTGGGTCAGCGGGCGCTCCGGCGGTGAGGAGCTGGCCACCGCGCTGCGCGCCCGTGAGCTGTGGGAGCGGATCGGCGAGCGGGTTCCGGCGCTGGGGTTCCGCGCGGCCGGGTCGCTGACCGCGATCCGCACCGAGGCCGAACTCGCCGTCGCCGAGCAGGCGCTGCTGCGCGAGGACGCCGAGTCCCGTGGCTTCCGGCTGCTGGACGCCGCCGAGACGCGCGCCGTCAACCCCGCCCTGCGCGGCAAGCTGCTCGGCGCGCTCTGGTGCGAGCGGGACGGCGCCGTCGAGCCGCGCACCGCGCAGCCCGCGCTGCGCGAAGCGCTGCTGGCCAGCGGCCGCTACACCTTCCTGCCCGGGCGCGAGGTGCGCGAGGTGGTCGGCGAGAACGCGGTCCGCGACGACCACGGCCAGGTCCACACCGGTGACGTGGTGCTGCTCTGCACCGGCGCCTGGCTGGGCGGCCTGGTCCGCGAGCTGGTCCCCGAGCTCCCGGTGCGCCGGGTGCGGCTGCAGATGATGCAGACCGACCCGCTGGACGAGCCGCTCACCACCGCCGTCGCCGACGGCGACAGCTTCCGCTACTACCCCGCCTTCGCCGGCGACGCCCTGGAGCAGCTGAAGGCCGCCCAGCCGCAGCCGCCGGTGGCCGCCGAGCACAAGATGCAGCTCCTGATGGTCCAGCGCCGCGACGGCGGGCTCACCATCGGCGACACGCACGAGTACGAGCACCCGTTCTCCTTCGACGTGGACGAGGCGCCCTACGAGCACCTGACCGGCGTGGCCGAGGAGCTGCTCGGCCGCCCGCTGCCGCGGATCCGCCGCCGCTGGGCCGGGGTGTACGCGCAGTGCACCGACACCACCCGGGTGGTGCACCGCGAGCAGGTCCGCGACGGCGTCTGGCTGGTCACCGGCCCGGGCGGCCGCGGCATGACCTGCTCGCCGGCGATCGCCGAAACCACCGCCGAACTCATCAACCTGTAAGGGCAGTCGTCATGAGCACCTCCGCTGTGAACACTGATATCCGTCTGGTCGTCCTGGACATGGCCGGCACCACCGTCGCCGACGACGGTCTCGTCGAGCGGGCCTTCCAGGCCGCCTCCGACGCGCTGGGCGTCGAGGCCGGCAGCCCCGAGCACCAGCGCATGCTGGAGCACGTCCGGGCCACCATGGGCGAGTCCAAGATCTCCGTCTTCCGGCACCTGTTCGGTGCCGAGGAGCGGGCCCAGCAGGCGAATGTGGCCTTCGAGGCCGCCTACCACGACCTGGTCGACGCCGGGCACTGCGAGGCACTGCCGGGCGCGGCCGAGGCGATCGCCGAACTGCGGGCGCAGGGCCGCAAGGTGGTCCTCACCACCGGCTTCTCCCGGTCCACCCAGGACCAGATCCTCAAGGCGCTGGGCTGGCAGGAGATCGCCGACCTGACGCTCTGCCCGGCCGACGCCGGCCGCGGCCGCCCGTACCCGGACCTCGCGCTCACCGCGCTGCTGCGCACCGAGACCGACTCGGTGCGCCAGATGGCCGTGGCCGGTGACACCGGTTACGACATGCTGACCGGCGTGCGGGCCGGCGCCGCCGTGGTGGCGGGTGTCCTCACCGGCGCGCACGACGCCGAGCGGCTGCGCGCCGACGGTGCGACGCACGTGCTGGCGTCGATCGCCGAGCTCCCCGCGGTGCTGGCGCAGTAGGGCTGTACGGCGCCCGGGAGGGCGGTGGTCTGGCACCGCCGTCCCGGGCCTCTCCGGTCGCAAGAGCTACCGCAATTCGTAAATCTGTTCCGATAATTGGGGTGCCGGTTCGCCCGGACGTGCCATGGATCCGCGGCCCCGCGCGGCTCGGGAGCCGGGAGAATGTAGGCCCGCCCCGAATCTCTGGAGTCAGGCCATGGCAGCTGATGCATGCAGTGCTACGGAATCGGAGGGCGCTCGGATCCCGTTGCCGTCTCCCGGGCGGCCGCCGTCCCCGGAGGCTGGTGAACAGGGCATCGAGGAGCGGGAGTTCAGCTTCGACGGGTTCCGCTACCGGTGCCGCCTGGTGCACCAGGGCGACCCGCGCACCGAGCCGGTGCTGATCCTCGGCGGCTCCTCGCAGGACCTCTACTCCTGGCTGCGCTACGAGAAGCGGCTCCGCCCGCTGGCGACGGTGATCACCGTCGATCTCCCCGGTTACGGCAGTGCCGACTTCCTGCCCGCGAGCTACGGAATCGATTTCCTGGCCGCCACCGTTCGGCATCTGCTGACGGAACTCGCCATCCCGCGCGTCAATCTGGTGGCCGTCTGCTACGGCGGGGCGATCGGACTGCGCTTCCTGCAGCACTACCCGGACCTGGTCGAGCGCCTCGCGCTGGTCGGCATGACCGCGCGCATTCCGGACGACTACACCGAGGCGATGGAGCGCTGGGCGGGCATGATCGAGCGGGGGGAGACGGCTCCGATCGCCCGCGAGCTGACCGACCGCTTCATGTCCCCGCCGGGCACCGGCCCGGTCCGTCGGCACGCGGCCGTCGCCAGGCTCGTCTACCAGCAGATCGCCGGCCAGAACGCCGAGCAGATGCGGATGTCGGCCGAGCACAACACCCGCCTGATGCGCCACGAGTGGTACCGCCCTGAGCCGATCCCCGCGCTGCCGAGCGTGGTGGTCACCGGGGAGTACGACACCCTCTGCACCCCCGGGATGGGACGCGAGATCGCCTCCCTGCTCCACGAGGCGCGCTTCCTGACCATCACCGAGTCCGACCACCTGGCCCCGGTCGAGCGGCCCGACGACCTCGCGGACCTGCTCGCCCGCTTCTGCACCGGGCAGTCGATCGACGAACTCCCGTACACCAACCCGGTCGAGCACTTCGGCACGCGGCCGGTCCCCGCGCTCCCGTACTCCTGAACCACGTTGACGAGGAGCCCCTATGTGCGGGATCGCCGGATGGATCTCCTTCGACCGGGACCTGAGCGCCCGGACCGAGGAGATCGCCGCCATGACCGCCTCGCTGGCCCCCCGCGGGCCGGACGCCGACGGCCTGTGGAACGGGCCGCACGCCGCGCTGGGCCACCGCCGGCTCGCCGTGATCGATCCGGACGGCGGCGCCCAGCCGATGACCGCCGACCGGGACGGCCGGACGCAGCTCGTGCTCAGCTACAGCGGCGAGGTCTACAACCACCAGGAGCTGCGGGAGGAACTGCGCGCCCTGGGCCACCACTTCCGCACGCGCAGTGACACCGAGGTGGTGTTGCGGGCCTTCCTGGAGTGGGGCCGATCCTGCGTGCGGCGGCTGAACGGCATGTACGCCTTCGCGCTGTGGGACCCGCGTGCGGCGGAACTGCTGTTGGTCCGGGACCGGATGGGGATCAAGCCGCTCTACTACCACCCCACCGCCGACGGCGTCCTGTTCGGCTCCGAGCCCAAGGCCGTGCTGGCCCACCCCGACGTCGAGGCCGTCGTCGACCTGGACGGGCTGCGCGAACTCCTCGGCTTCACCGTGACCCCCGGCCACGCCGTCTACCGCGGGATGCGCGAAGTCCGGCCCGGGCACACCGTCCTGGTCACCCGCGACGGGCTGCGCGAGCAGCCGTACTGGGAGCTGGAGGCGCGCGAGCACACCGACGACCTGGACACCACGGTGGCCACCGTGCGCTCCCTGCTGGAGGACATCGTGGCCCGGCAGCTGGTGGCCGACGTCCCGTTGAGCACCCTGCTCTCCGGCGGCCTCGACTCCAGCGTCATCACCGCCCTGGCCGCCCGCCGGCTGCGCCGCCAGGGCGGCGGCCAACTGCGCTCGTTCGCCGTCGACTTCGCCCAGCACACCGAGAACTTCAGGCCCGACCCGCAGCGCGCCAGCCCGGACGGCCCGTACGCCCGCGCACTGGCCGCCCACGCCAGGACCCTGCACCGCGAGGCCGTGCTGGACACCGCCGCGCTCACCGACCCCCGGCACTGGGACGCCGTGATCCGGGCCCGCGACCTGCCGCTCGGGCTCGGGGACAGCGACACCTCGCTCTACCTGCTGTTCCAGGAGGTCCGGCGGCACTCGACGGTGGCCCTCTCCGGCGAGGCCGCCGACGAACTCTTCGGCGGCTACTGGTGGTTCCACAACCCCCAGGTCACCGCCGCCGCCGACTTCCCCTGGCTGTCCGCGCTGCGGCTCGCCTCGCCGGCGGGCACCGCAGCGCGCGAGGCGTTCCTCGCGCCCGGCCTGCTGCGGGACCTCGACCTCGACGGCTACCGCGCCGCGCGCTACCGCGAGGCGCTACGGGCCGTACCGCGCCTGGACGGTGAGGCGGCCCCCGAGCGCCGGATGCGCGAACTCTGCCACCTGCACCTGACCCGGTCGGTGCCGTTCCTGCTCGACCGCAAGGACCGGCTCAGCATGGCCAGTGGGCTGGAGGTCCGGGTGCCGTTCTGCGACCACCGCCTCGTCGAGTACGCGTTCAACACCCCCTGGTCGATGAAGACCTTCGACGGGCGGGAGAAGAGCCTGCTGCGCGCCGCCGCCGCCGACCTGCTGCCCGCGCTGGTGGCCGACCGGGTGAAGAGCCCGTACCCGGTCACCCAGGACCCGGGCTACGCACGGACGTTGCGCCAGGGCCTCGGCGGGATCCTGGACCGCGCCGACACCCCGCTGCACGCGCTCATCGACACCGAAGCCGTCCGGCTGGCCGCCAAGGCCGAGGGCACGGCGGAGAGTTCGCGCCAGGCCGCGGAGCTGCTGCTGGCGCTGGACTCCTGGCTGCGGCAGTACCCGGTGCGGCTGGAGCTGTGACAAGGGCCCCTCCCCGCAGACGGGGAGGGGCCGCCCTTCAGGTGCGCCGGGTCAGGAGCTGTGCGCGGTGCCCGCGTAGCGCTGGGCGAAGCGGGTGCCGGTGCCGGCGGTGACGGTGACGTCGTAGTGGCCGGTGGCGTCCAGCGGCCAGTCGATCTTCGCGGTGCGGCCGGAGTCGACCCAGACGGTCTGGGTGGTGCCGGCGAAGTCGTTCGGGCTCGCGGTGAAACCGACCGGGCCCTCACCGTCGTTGGCGACGACCAGGCGGATCACCTTGGGGTCGCGCAGGTCGGCGCTGACGATCGGGACGGGGACGTCCTCCTGCTCCAGGCGGGTCACCGTACCGGCGAAGGCGGCGACGAAGCCGTCGGGGCCGTGCACGGTGAAGTCGTAGCGGCCGTCGGTGGTCGAGGCGTCCCAGACGTACGTCTTGCTGGCCCCGGCCGGCACGGTGAAGGGGATGCCCGCGAACGGCTGCGCGATATTCGGGTACACCGTGAAGTGGTAGCCCACGGAACCGAAGTTGGTCAGTGTGCAGGTGACCTTGCCGCTCTCACGGTCCACGTCGATGTCCGCCCACGGGCGGTAGGGCAGCGGGCGGTGCGGGCGGGTGCCGCTCTCCTGGACCGGCAGCGACTGCGTGCCCAGGGCCGGCAGCGCGACGGGCGGCAGTGAGGCGCTCGCGTCGGCCTTGGCCATCAGGGCGTTGGTGTCGGGCAGGGACGGTATCGAGTAGTCGGGCTTCTTGAAGTCGAAGCAGCTGGTCAGGTCGCCGCAGACGATCCGGCGCCAGTCGGAGATGTTCGGCTCCCGCACGCCGGTCACCACCTCCAGGAAGCGCAGCACCGAGGTGTGGTCGAACACCTGCGAGTTGACGTAACCGCCGCGCGACCAGGGGGAGGCGACCCAGAGCGGTACCCGGTTGCCCAGGCCGATCGCCCGGCCCTGGGTGAACTCCTCGGCGGTGCCGGGTTCGGGGGTGGGCGGGACCATGTGGTCGAAGTAGCCGTCGTTCTCGTCGTACATCACCAGGAAGACGGTGTGCTTCCAGACGTCCGGGTTCGACATCAGCGACTGCAGCGCCGAGTTGACCCACCAGGCGCCGTAGTCCGGGCTGGCGTTGGGGTGTTCGCAGAACAGGTACGGCGCGACCATCCAGGAGACGGTCGGCAGGGTGCCCGCCTTGCAGTCCGCGTCGAAGGCGGAGAGGTCGAACTTCGTCATCGCGTTGATGTAACGCGGGTCCGTGGTGGGGAAGTTGTGGAACTGCTTGAAGTACGACAGCGCGTTGTCGTCGTAGTCGCCGGTGCGGTCGTCCTCGCTGGGGTTGTGGTACACCCGCCAGCTGACCTTCGCCGCCTCCAGGCGCTCGGCGTACGTCGTCCAGTCGGCGACCGGGTTCTGCGTCACCGGGGTGTTGTCGATCCACGGACCGGTGGTGCCGTCCTTGCCCGGGCCCGAGGTGCCGGTCCACAGGTAGAGGCGGTTGGGGTCGGTCGGGCCGGCCAGCGAGCAGAAGTACGCGTCGCAGAGCGTGAACGCGTCGGCCAGCGCGTACTGGTAGGGGATGTCGGCGCGGGTGAAGTAGCCCATGGTGCGCTCGCCCTTGGCGGCCACCCACTTGTTCATCGCGCCGTTGTTGATCGCCTGGTGGCCGGTCGCCCAGTCGTGCGCCAGGCCGCCCGCGTTCTGCGCGTTGTACTTGGTGGTGTCCATCCGGTAGGGCAGCATCGCGCCGCCGTCGCTGCGGCCGGCGTCGGGCTGGCGGAACACCGAGTCGCCGTTCGGGAAGCGCAGCGCCTGCTTGTCCCCGAAGCCGCGCACGCCGTTCAGCGAGCCGAAGTAGTGATCGAAGCTGCGGTTCTCCTGCATCAGGATGACCACGTGCTTGACGTCGGTGACGTCGCCGGCGGACTTGGCGGAGTCGGGGGAGTTCGCCTCAGCGGTGGCGGGCAGGCCGACGACGGCGGCGGCTCCGGCCGCTGCCGCGGCGCCCACGAAGGTACGGCGGTTGAGCTCGGACATGGCGGGGCCTCTCAGAGGGTGAAGGTGGCGACGGCGGCGGCGGTGTCCGAAGGCCAGCCGTTGGCGGCGGCGTTCGGGTCGGCGGCGGGCCAGCCGGTGGCCAGCGTGTGGGCCTCGACGAGTGCGAGCCTGCCCGAGTACTGCACGTAGTCGATCCGGTCCTGCGGCTCGGCCTTGCCGGCGCGCACCTTGCGGATCGGCGACCAGGTGTTGCCGGGGATCTTCGCCGGGTCCGGGTGGTCCTCACGGAAGGCGTCGGTCAGCCCGGCGGCCTGAACGGCCTCGGTGACGGGCCAGTTGAGCTGGGTGCCGCGAGCGGCGACCGTCCAGTCCAGGTGCGAGGGCGAGGAGAGCTCGGCGGCCAGGATCACCGGGACCTTGCCGGCCAGGTCGGCCTTCATGGCCGTCAGCAGTGCCTGGGTCTGCTGGTAGCGCACCGAGGCGGTCTCGGTGGCGGTCACCTGGGCGGCGCTCTGGCCGTCCTGGAAGGCGTACGGGCCGTAGGAGTTCTCGTCCAGGTGCGCGGCCCAGACGCGGACGCTGCGGCCGCCCGGCAGCTGCACGGTGGCGCCCGCGGCGGGCAGTGCGGCGGTCACCGGGGTGACGTCGGTGAGCGGGTAGCGGCTCAGGATGCCGACGCTGCCCGGGCTCTGGTAGGCGTACCAGCCGAGCGCGTCGGCGAGGTGCTGGGCGTTGGTGCCCGCGGTCTCCTGGAGCGCGAGCACGTCCAGGCCCTCGGTGAGGATCACCCGGAGCTGCTTCTCCAGGCCGTCGGTGCTGTGCGTACCGGCGTCCCAGAGGTTCCAACTGGCCACCTTGACAGTGTGCTTGTCCTTGGACTTCGGGTCGACGACCGGGACCTGCACGGTGATGGTGTCCGTCGCGCCCGTGCTGTCCTTGACGCCCACGGTGACCTGGGCCGGGCGCGAGAGCGGCGAGGCGGGCGCGGTACCGGTGACGGTGCCGTCGGCGGCCACGTTCAGCCAGGAGCTCGCGCCGACCCGGCGGAAGGTCGCGCTGCCCGCCGGGTTGCCCGCCGGACGGGACCACAGGCCGCCGAGCTTGACGCTGACCGCGCCGCCGGGGGCGATCTCGGTGCTGGTCAGTGCGTCCACCGCGCTGTGCGGCGGGACGACCGCGGGCTTCGGCTGGAAGCTGAACGGCGCGCTCTGGGCCAGGATTCCGTAGCCGTCCTTGGCGAGCAGGTAGGCGGTGTACGGGCCGCCGGTCAGCGCGGAGGTGTCGAGCGTCAAGTCACCTGAGGCGCCCGGGGTGTACTGCCAGAGGAGGGACGAGCCGGTGCCCGGCTGCCGGGTGCCGTCGTAGATGCCGACCCAGTTCTTGGCGTCGGTGGCGTCGGTGGTCCAGTGGAAGGAGAGCTTTTCGCCTTCGGTCAGACTGCCGGAGGTGGTGAGGGTGAGGGAGCTGCCGGAGGCCACGGGGTTCCTGTCCGCCAGGGGCTGGGTGAGGGGAGTTGGCTGAACAACTATGTCCTCATTCATCCGGCCGCTGACGGACTTCACATGAACGCCGCATGACGCGTGGTCGGTTATCGGCCGAACTCGCTGACGGGCAGGCAGTTACTGTGCGGTAGCGGCCGGCACCGCCGACAGGCGCACGGAGGCCAGGTCAGCGTGGTGCGGATCTCCTGCGGCGTCGCGTACGGAACCGGTCCGGCGGGCCGCAGCTCCACCCGCTGCCCGGCGGTGCTGATCCGGTAGACCCGCAGCGTCATCCGGCTCACCGGCTCAGCCCCGCGCGCAGAGCGGGCAGTGCGGCCAGCCGAGCGGGCAGGACTGCGGGCGGCGCCACCACCAGTCCCATGTCCTGGTCAACTCTGCTGCTGCGCACGTGCGTTCAACCCGTCCCGGAGTAGTGCGGTGATCGCGGCGATGACGTCGGGCCGGGCCCGCCCGAGCTCGATCAGGACGGTGCCGGTGAACCCGGACACGGCGTCCAGGCCGAGCGAGGGGAGTACGATCCCGGCCTCGCGCAGGACCGCGAGGAGGTCCTCCAGGGCGCGCGTCGCCTCCTCGCGCAGCTGGGCCGTGATCGCGGCCAGTCTTGAATCGTCGCTGTGGTTCTTCATCATCCGCTCCCTTTCGTAGCTTTCTGCTACCAAGCATCGGCAGTGCGTAGTAGCTTGAGAAGATCGATCCCGTGACAGCGACGCGTGTCATGGGAATCCGGACGAGAGGTGGGGACATGGCACCACGGCGTTCGAGCGAACATCCCCCGCTGACCCCGGAGGCCTGGGGCTGGCTGCTGCGCGACTGGCGCGAGCGCAAGGGCTGGAAGAATGCCGCCCTGGCGCGCGAAGTCCCTTGCGACGCCTCGCTGTTGTCCCGCTTCGAGGCGGCGGAACGGGCGCCGCGCCTGGAGTACGTCGAGCGGCTGGACGAGGTGCTGGGGGCCCAGGGCGCGCTGGCGCGGGCGTGGAGGGACGTGGACTGGCAGCGGGAGGTGGTGCACCCGGACTGGTTCAAGTTCTATGCCGGGTTGGAGGCTAAGGCGGAGTCCATCAGGGGCTACCACGTCGAGCGCCTGTCGGGTCTGTTGCAGACCGAGGCCTACGCCCGGGCGCTCTTCCGCTTCCTCCGTCCCGATGCCGACGAACGGGAGATCGCCGATAGTGTCGCTGCCCGAATGAGTCGGCAGAAGCGCTTCTTTGCGCCAGGTGGCCCGCAGCTCGTGGCCATTCTTGCCGAGGGCGCGATCAGGAGCCGCGTGGGAGGCAGGCTGGTGATGCGCGACCAGCTGGCACACCTGCTCGCGGTCGGTGATCGACACCCCAACATCATTGTCCAGGTTGCCCCGTACGGGTTGGGTGAGCGTACGGGCGGGAGCGGTGGCATGATCCTTCTGGCCCTGCCTGACGGAGAGCGTTGGGCCTACTCGGAGAGCATGAGCCGCGGCCATTTCATCAGCGATCCGGAAGCGCTTTCAGGCTACTCGCAGTTCTATGATCGGCTCAGGGCAGAGGCGTTGTCCGCACCGGACTCAGCTCGTTTGATCCGCCGCGTCATGAGAGGGCTCAGCAACGTGACCATCATCAGCCAGGCAGGGCCAGTTCAGTACCCGAACCGTAAGGCGGCATGGCAGACCAGCAGTTACAGCCAGGGCGACGGCGGAGAGTGCGTGGAGGTGGCCCTCAACCTCGCTGCCCCGGAGGGGGTGGTCCCTGTGCGCGACAGCAAGGACCGCCAGGGTCCGCAGCTCTCCTTCACTCCCGCCGCCTGGTCGGCCTTCACCCGCGCCGTCGCCACCGACGGGTTCACCACCGTCTGAGGGGCCGCGTGCAGGCGCACGGGGTCGCGTACCGGGACCGGACGCCAGCTGGCCCGGTCCGGCGTGGTGTGCCGGACCGGGCCCGCGGGGCGACGAAGCGTCAGCAGTTCGAGGGCGCCTGGTTGCCGGCGAACCGGTCCGCGATCCAGCCGAGGTACTCCTGCTGTGCCTCGAAGGGGATCGTGTTGTGCGTCGCCCCCTCGTAGGTCGAGTACTCGACCGGCTCGCTGAAGGTGCAGGCGCGCTTGATGTACTGCTCGGTGGAGTGCGGGTTGATGACCGTGTCGGCCGTCCCCTGCATCACCAGCACCGGTGCCACGTTGGCGGCGTAGCCCGGCGTGTTCTCGTGGAAGCGCTGCTGCCAGGCGTCCGGCACGTCGCGCACCGGGACGAACAGCGTGTCCAACTGGTGGTTGTCGCCGACGTTCTCCTGGATGACGTCGGCGAAGTGCTCGATGCACGCGGCGCCGTCGCCGTCGAGGGCCTGCAGTCCGGCGGGCTGGAGCACGTCGGTCGCCTGGAGCTCGGGGTAGGCGGCCAGGAAGCCGCGGTAGACGTTGACCCGCAGGGCAGCGTTGTGCGACTCCGAGGAGTCGTTGCGCGGGCCGGGCAGCACCTCGCCCTTGAACTGGGGGCCGAGGTCGGCGGCCGGCGCCAGCGCGGCCACCCCGACCAGGTCGAGGTCCGGACTGTAGGTGGGGGCGTCCTGGGCGATGAACAGCCCGGCGCCGCCGCCCTGCGACCAGCCGAGCACGGCCGTCCGGTTGCCCGCACGGGCCGGCCAGAGGTGCTGCGCCGCGGTGACCGAGTCCAGCACGTTGCGCGTCTCGGTCGCACCGACCACGTACTGGTGGACGCCCGGCGTCCCGAGGCCCTGGTAGTCGGTCGCCACCACGACGTCACCGGCGTCCAGGAAGTTCGTCAGGGCCGGGACGCCGACGTCGATCCCGTACGGGCTCTGGTAGCTGAAGTAGTCGACGAGGTTCTGCACCGGGTTGGGCGCGGCCGAGGGCGCGCACTGGCGCGGGCCGCCGACCGTGCCGTGTGCCCAGGCCACCACGTTGCGCCCGCCGCGCGGCGCCTGCCCCTGCGGCCAGGCGACCACACCGGAGACGGCGACGGGGACGCCGTCGTGCAGGGTGGAGAGGTAGAGGATCTTGCAGGCGCGGGCCCCTCCCGGTGCGTCCACGCGGCGCGCCCAGATCAGGTCGCCGTGGTGTCCCTCGGGCAGCGGCGACGGAGGCTCGTAGAAGTCCTCCCCGTCGGGCCCGAGCGGGATCCCCGGCGCGCACTGCGCCGAGTGGTCGTCGCCGCCTCCCCCGTGCGCGGCGGCCGACGCCCCCAGCCCCGGCAGAGCGAGGACGGTGACAAGGGCGGCCGCCGTGGCCGTGCGTAGCCAAGCTCTCATCGGATTCCTGTCTCTTGCGCCGGTGCCGCCTACCGGCCTCGGCACGGGGGCGACCCGGCAGACTTGTCATGGTCGATGCGAGCCTAGCTCTCCGTGACCTTGTATCACGGAACGTGAGATCCATGGATATCCGCGAGCCGGGGTCGGCTGCCCGCAGGTCCGCTCAGGCCCGGCAGAGGCCCAGGGTGAGGACGTGGTTGATCTCGGCGTCGGTCTGGGGGGTGGTGGTGAGGTTGCGGTTGAGGGAGAGGGTGATCTGCCGGGTGCCGTCGGCGGTGGTGAAGCTGAAGGTCTCGTAGCCGGCGACGCTGCCGCTGTGGCCCCAGGCGGGGGTGGCGGGGCAGTAGGTGCGGCTTTCCAGGCCGAGGCCGTAGGCGCGGCCGGTGTCGTCGATGGGGTGCGGGGTGCGCATCTGGGCCAGCAGGTCCTGGGGGAGGAGGGCGCCGCCGAAGAGGGCGCGGTAGAAGCGGCCGAGGTCGGCGGTGGTGGAGATCATCGTGCCGGCGCCCCAGATCGCCGAGGGGCTGAAGGTGGTGAGGTCGGTCGGTGCGGCGGTGGGGCCGTCGAGCCACTCGTAGCCGTCCAGGTGCGGGCCGGGCAGCTGTGCGGTGGTGGGGAAGGAGGTGTCGCGCAGGTGGAGGGGGTGGATGATGCGCCGGGTGATCTCCTGGTTCAGCGGACGTCCGGTCAGGTGCTCGACCAGCAGGCCGAGGACGACGTAGTTGGTGTTGGAGTACGCCCAGGACGTCCCGGGCGCGAACGCCGGGCCCTGCGCCGCCGACATCGCGATCAGGTCCTGCGGGGTGTAGGCGGCGGTCTGCGCGGTGCGGATCGGGTCGGGCTTGGACATCACGGTGGCGAGGTAGTCGGCAAGGCCGCTGGTGTGATTGAGCAGTTCGCGGACGGTGATGTTCTGTCCGTTCGCCACCACGCCCGGCAGGTCGCGCTCGATCGGGTCGTCCAGGACGATCCGGTGCTCGGCCACCAGCTGGAGGACGACAGTGGCGACGAAGCTCTTGGTGACGCTGCCGATCCGGAACCGGTCCTCGGCGGTGGCCCGTTGCCCGTCGGCGAGATCGGCGACGCCGCTGGTGCCGTGCCACGTGCCGGCGCCGTCGCGGACCTCGGCGACCACGCCCGGGACGCCGTCCGCGACCAGTTGGTCGAGTGCCTGCTGCAGCGCGACGCGGTCGGCAGCGGCAGGAGCGGACTCGGACGCGAAGGCCGGGCCGGCCAGCGGCATGAGCGTCGCGGCGGCGAGAAGAGCGGTGGCGAGGCGTGCGGCGGTGCGTGTCATGGGGGTGGGTCCTTCCGGGGCGATCTCTGGATCTCGACAAGGGAGATCCTCTTCGCTGGAAGCAGCCCGGGGATCGCCGGTGCGGGGGAACCGGCCTCTCGCTCGCGCGGGGGAGCGCGGGTGAGCCGAGTAGTCCTCGCAGAGGGAAAGGACGTTGACGGCCCGAGTGGGCGGAAGGGCACGCAATTCCACTCGGACGAGTGGCAGAGGAAATACTGAGGCTCCGTCAGGGATCAGTAGGATACGAACCATGGAGCTGCGTCACCTCCACTCTCGTCCGCTAAGGGAAGAGGCAGGACTATGAGCAGGTTAAAGCGTATGACTACCGCATCGGCCCTGGCCGTGGTGATTTCCATGGTTCTCGCCGCTGCCGCGGGGGCTGCTCGGGCAGACGCGGGTTACGACCGGATCGCCATGCACCAGCAGGTGAAGGAGCAGTGGTGCTGGGCTGCGTCCGGGCTGACGATCGCCAAGTTCCAGGGGTACGGCTCGACGCAGGATGACTTCTGCAAGCGGGCGGCAAAGTACGACAGATACCTGAGCTGCGACAATCGTCCCGCCACGCTCGACGACATGGCCTACGCCTGGCACGACTTGGGCATGACCCGCCCTGGCCAGGGCCTGGTCAGGGCAGCGTCGTTCGCGGAGATCACCAGCGAGGTCAAAGCCTCCCGGCCCGTTGCCGCACGCATCGGCTGGACCAGCGGCGGTGGCCACATGAACGTCATCTACGGTTTCAACACGGCGAACAACACGATTGCTGTGGCTGACCCCTGGCCCGCGACGAAGACATATACGTGGTGGAACTACAACGACTACGTGAGTAACAGGGCGTTCAGGTGGACCCATTCCCGCATCGGCATCTCCAAGTAAGGCTGGTGGCATGCGCGACCAAGGAACACCCCGTACCCGGCGGCCCGCTCGGCTCCTCCGTCTGGTGGCCGTCATGGCTCTCAGCGCGCCCGCGCTGCTGGCCACGGCCGGCCTGGCTGCGGCGAACAGCCCGACAGACCTGCCCAATCGTCAAGCGGCCGTCGACACGTTGAATTCGGCCGATACCCGCACGGCGATCTGCGACGTCTTCGATGAGCCGGTTCCCGACGGATCACCGGGATCCGAGGTGCAGATCCCGGACCGGGCCGACCCGTGCGAGGGCGTACCCTCGTTCACCATCAAGGATCCCGTCGCGCTGAACGAGATCACACCAGGGTTCGTCGACGGGACGGCCCGGCCGGTGGCCGCGGAGGCGATCGAGCTCAGCTACGCGCTGGCCGAGGTGACGTTCTCCGGCGGGCGCACGGTTACCGCCGAGCTCGCTCCGACCGGGACGACCGGCTGGCATCTGGCCGCTGTTGAGGAGGGCGATACCGAGGTCACCTACGCGAGCAGGGGTGACGACGTGAGGACGGTCTTCTCCGAGCCGGAGATCGACGGTTTCTACCAGCTGACGGACACCGTCGTCGAACCGCTGAACGACGCCGCACGGCAGGGCCTCAACGGCGCGGACGCGGTGCCTCTGGCCGAATACCAGAGGCTGGTCAAGGCACGCTATGCCGATGAGGGCCCGGGCTCCGCGTACGACCAGGGCGGCCTGGCCGGCGGTTTCGGGACCACCGCTCCGGCGCGGTCGTCGCAGCCCTCGGCACCGGTGATCGCCGGCGGGTCGAGTGCCGCGCTGGCGCTGGCCTTCGGCGCCTTCCGGCTCCACCGCCGCAAGCGCAGCGCCTCGCGCTGACCCCGGTGGCGGGAAGGTGGCGCTGGGTGTGCCCACCACGGATACACCCAGCGCCACTTGAGCGACTAGGGTTCGGCCCGGGGCAGGTCGATGGACCGGACCTCGTCGACCACCCGGAAGCCCGCGCTGTCGTAGAGGTTCATCGCCACCGTGTTTCCGCCGAACACGTTGAAGAGCAGCGCCGAGTCGCCCGCCGCGACGGTGGCCTGCGCGCCCACGGCCATCGCGACCCGCCCGTAGCCCCGGCCCCGGTACTTCTGGTCGATCCGCAACGCGTAGCCGAAGGTGACGCCCGGGTGGAAGCCGTGCTTGAGCCAGCCCGTGCCGATCGGCACGCCGGCCATCTCAAGGACCAGGAACGTGTGGTCGGGTGTGTCCTGGCCCTGTGGCATCGACTCGGCGAACTCGCGGTCGGCCCTCCGCTGTGCGTGGGCAGGGTCCAGGGCGCCCACCTCGGCGATGGTCGCGCCGTAGGAGGTGCGCTCCTCGGCCAGCCACAGCGCGTACTCCGCAGGCGTCATCGGCCGCACCGAGAAGCCGTCGGGCAGCGGCGTCGCTTCGATGCCGGCCCGCATCCGGGTCTGAGCCCGGAGCGGATAGTCGTCGAACAGGGTTGTCGGCTCGGCGAGTTGCACCGCCAGCCGGACCGCTCCCCGCTCCGCGCAGTACCGCTCGGCCCAGTCCCGGGCGGCCTGCTCGTGACCCCGTCCGCCGTGGTCCGGGTCTATCCGGAGGTCGACGACGCGCCCCCGCAGTGTGCCGTGATCGTCCGCGACCGTCACCGCGACGAAGCCCACCCGCGCCCCGCCCTCGCCGACCTCCGCGACCGTACAGTCCTCCAGCCCGCCGAGCATCGTGCCGACCTTGTGCTCGGCGGCCACCTCACTGAAGCCCCCGGCCCGGTACGACGCGCGCATCCGCTGCTCGAAGTCCCGCTGCCAGCCCGCGTGGTCGGTGAGGGTGCTGAAGCTCGTCATCCCGTCACCCTAGTGTCGGCTCGTTCCTTGGCCGACCGTAAATGCTTCAATCCTCTCGGACCGTCGGACGAGCCGGCGGCGCGTGCAGGGGGGCTGTGTGCTGGTCGAGGACGGCAGTTGGGGGTGGGACCGGAGCGTCCCGCTGAAGTACGTCCTGCTGTGTGAGGACGACGACGGGGTGGACCGGCTCTGGGGGCGCTGCGCCGACGTCGACGGGCTGTTCGTCGATCCCGTGCCGCCGCCCAGGGAACGGCTGACGCTCCTCGCCTGTGCGCCAGGCGGAGCCCTGCGTACCGCGATCGACCGGCCCGGTCCCACGACCGGACGGCTCGGGGACCTGTGCGTCGAGGTGGGGAACGGAGAGCGCCCGCTGGAGTGGTGGATGCTGCTCGACGTGCTCGTCGTCGCCCACCGCCCCAGCGCCGCCGATCCCTCGCTCGTCGACGTCGTCATCGAGGCCGGGGTGGAGGAACCTGACCACCGTGATGCCCAGGTGGTCGCGTCGCCGCGCTTCGAGCTGTTCGGGGCGTTCAACTCACTTGTCGCCTCCGGCACCGGGATCGACGGACTGCGCGTCGACCGGCCCGGCCCGCCGGACGTTCCGATGGGTCTCGTCGGCTGCGAGCCGACCGAGCTGCTGACGGCCGAGCTTCGCCGGCCGCGCGGAGGGGCCTGGGTCGAGCTCTGGCGGCTGGACCGCACCGGCCGCCCGATAGCGCGCCGGTGCCTCGACCTGCGGGTCACCGGATCGCGCCCATCCGTCCACGGCGACGCGCTGGTCGACCTCACCCTCGCCGATGGGGTTCAGGACCCGCCGCCGCTGCTTGCCCGCCCGATCTGGGAGACCTGGGCCGAGGGGATCCCGCAGACGCCCAACCTGTGGGCCCGGTACGCCACGCCGGGCCGGGAGGAGTGGCAGATGCTCGCGCTCGCGCTGTTCAGTCGCTCCGGCCGGGTCGTCGACCTGGCCGGCGGCACCTATCACCTGGACGGCAGCCACGTAACGGACGTCCCCGGTCTGCACTGCGCCATGAGCGAGGCCCTGCTCGGCCCCGGCGGGTACTACGGGTGGGGCTGGGACGCGTTCGCCGACTGCCTGTGCGGCGGCTTCGGGGTGGTGCCGCCGTTCACCCTGGTGTGGCACGACGCGCAGATCGCGCGCGAGGCGCTGGCCGACGTCATCAGTGACCCGGCGGGGGAGTTCAGCTACTTCGAGGACGTGGTGCGCCACCTGGAGCAGCGCCGTGTCACGGTCGTCCTGCGCTGAAACCCGTCGGTGGGCGCGCCGGGTACGCTGCCGCAGTGACTCCTCCGACGACCCTTCCGACGCTCGACGAGATCCGCGCGCTGCACGCGAAGTACGCGCCGACGCCCGAGGCGCTGGACGCCGTCCTCACGCACTGCGAGATCGTCTGCGGCATAGCCGAGCAGCTCATGGCGTCGGCCGAACTGCCCCTGGACGCCGACCTCGTGCGGGCCGGCGCGCTCCTGCACGACATCGGCGTCTACCGGCTCTACGACCGGGACGGCCGGCTGGACCACCGCAACTACATCCGCCACGGCGTCCTCGGCCACGAGATCCTGCGCGAGGAGGGCTACCCGGAACTCCTGTGCCGCTTCTGCTCCTGCCACACCGGCGTCGGCCTCACCCGGCACGACGTCCGCGCCCAGCAGCTCCCGCTGCCCGAGGCCGACTACCTGGCCGTGAGCGCGGAGGAGCAACTGGTGATGTACGCCGACAAGTTCCACAGCAAGAACCCGCCCCGCTTCTACACCGCCGACGCCTTCGCAGCCCGGGTGGCGAAGTTCGGCGCGCAGAAAGTCGACGCCTTCGACGTCCTGCGCGCCCGCTTCGGCGAACCCGACCTGACGACCGCCGCGGCGCAGTACGGCCACGCGCAGGGAAGGATCTGAGCAGAATGGCAGGAAGAGGGTGGATGGTGATTCCCGCTGTGCTGGTCCTGGCCGTCGCGGGACTGCGTTTTGGCCTGTACGTCCAGCAGCAGGACAGTGACAGGAACCGCAGGCATGCCCTGGCGGCCGCCGACGCCAGCGCGCGTTCCTACGCAGCGAAGCTGCTACCGGCCTTCGCTGCGAAGCCGCAGACGACCGCGTCGCTCACCCAGCTGGAGAGCGGAACGTTCGTGCACTACGTGGCGGTGGGCACGGAAGGCACAGCCGTCGTCGTGACACTGGAGGCCAGCATCGTCTACCCGGACGGTTGGGTCTCCAGCCCGGCGGACTCGTGCTTCCGCGACGTGATCTCGCGCAGGAACGGATCCCTCGCGGACCAGCTGTCGGGCATTCCGTGCACCGCACTCCTCCCGCCGGGTGACCGGGACACCCCGTTCGAGGCGGCCTGATACCTCCCCGCTGTCAGTGCGAGGAGCGCAGGTTCAGCAGGACGACGCCCGCGATGATCAGGGCGATGCCGAGCAGCTGGGGTTTGCCCAGCTGCTCGCCGAAGGCGATCGTTCCTATCGCGGCGACCGCGGCCGTGCCGGCCCCCGACCAGACTGCGTAGGCCACCGAGACCGGTATGTGCTTCAGGGCCTGGCCGAGCAGCAGGAAGGAGAGGACGTAGCCCACTCCGACGCCGATGCTGGGCCACAACTTGCTGAAGCCGTCGGTGAGTTTGAGGCAGCTGGTGGCGCAGACCTCACTGGCGATGGCGAACGTGAGCAGCAGGTACGGGGGCATGGCGGCTATTCTGCCTGGCCGGTCGGGCGGGTCAGTGAGCCCAGCAGTGCGAGGTCGACGCCGACCAGGCTGTCCAGCAGGGTGATCCGCTCGGCGGGCGCGATCGGGACGTCCGAGGACGGGACCGCGAGCACCGCGCAGCCGGCCGCGTGGGCCGAGGCGACGCCGGTGGGGGTGTCCTCGACGGCGACGCAGTCGGCCGGGGCGAGGCCCAGGCGGGCGGCGGCGGCCAGGTACGGGTCCGGCTCGGGCTTGGTGCGCGGGGTGTCCTCGGCGGCCAGGGTCACGGTGAACCACTGGGTGCCGAGCGTGCGCAGCACCAGGTCGACCACCTGGCGCGGCGAGGCGGAGACCAGTGCGGTGGGCACCTTCGCCTCCTGCAGCGCGGCCAGCAGGGCCAGTGCGCCGGGGCGCGGGACGACCTCGGAGGCCACCCGGCTGGTGAACAACTCCGCCAGGCGGGAGGCGAGTTCACTCTCCGTACGGGAGGTCCCGGTGACCCGGTGCAGGTGCGCGGCGGTGTGCTCGACGGCCTGGCCGAGCACCTCCGGGACGTCCGCGTCGCCGAGGGTGAGGCCGAGTTCGGCCGCGACCTCGGCGCTGGCCTCCCACCAGAGGTGCTCGGTGTCGACCAGCGTTCCGTCCATGTCGAAGAGCACGGCGGCGGGATTCTTCACAGCAACCATCTGGGCTATCACTGCCCGGACTTGACGCGACGGTCCACCAGGACGGGACGGTCCGGCAGGATGAGGTGGGCGTTGCCGCCGACCGGGAGCAGCGCGGCCGCCTCGGTCGCCAGGTCGACCTTGACCTCGGTGCCGTCGAGGAGCCGAACGGTGAGCCGGGTCACGGCGCCCAGGAAGCTGGCACCCACGACCACGGCGCCGCCGTCCGCTGCGGCGGTCAGGCCGACGTTCTCGGGGCGGACCAGCACGTCCAACTCGCCGTCGGCGGGCACGACTCCGTCGACCGCGTGGCGGCGGCCGAGGACCTCGACGCCGTCGCCGGAGCGGTAGGCCGGGATCCGGCTCATGGTGCCGACGAACTCCGCGACGAACGCGGTGGTCGGGCGGGCGTACAGCTCGGACGGCGTGGCGCACTGCTCCAGGCGCCCGGCGCGCAGGACGGCGACCCGGTCGGCCATCGACAGCGCCTCCTCCTGGTCGTGCGTCACGAACAGCGTGGTGATGCCCAGGTCCTGCTGGAGGCGACGGATCTCCTCGCGCAGGTTCAGCCGCACCTTGGCGTCCAGCGCCGACAGCGGCTCGTCGAGCAGCAGGACGCGCGGCTGCAGGGCCAGGGCGCGGGCCAGCGCGATGCGCTGCTGCTGGCCGCCGGACATCTGGTGCGGGAAGTGCTCGGCGCGCTGCGGCAGGCCGACCAGCTCCAGCAGCTCCATCGCGCGCTTGCGCCGGTCGGACTTGCTGCTGCCGCGCATCTTGAGGCCGAAGGCGACGTTGTCGGCGGCGGTCAGGTGCGGGAAGAGGCTGTACGACTGGAAGACCATGCCCGCGTCACGCTTGTGCGCGGGGGTCTTGGTGACGTCCTCCCCGTCGACCAGCACCTCGCCCGAGTCGTGCGTCTCGAAACCGGCCAGGATCCGCAGCGCGGTGGTCTTGCCGCAGCCGGACGGGCCGAGCAGCGCGAGCAGCTCGCCCGGGTGGACCGTCAGGTCGAGCCCGTCCAGCGCCGTGGTCGTTCCGAACGCCCTCCGCAGCGAACGGAATTCGACGGTCGCGCTGCCCGGGTGCAGCGGCACTCCGGTGGGCGGGGCGTTGAGCGGGGTGGTGGTCATGGGGGTGAACTCCTGGAGTAACGGGGGAGACGCGGTGGATCAGGAACGGGCGGACTTGCGGCCGCGCCGTTCGCGGCCGGCGGCGGAGATCAGCAGCAGCACGATCCAGACGATCATCAGGCTCAGGATCGAGACCGCGACGGACATCTGGCCGTCGTTCTTGCCGTTCGCGGCGATCCACACCGTGAAGGGCGTGAAGCCGAGGATCGAGGCGGTGGTGTACTCGCCGAGAACCAGCGCCACGGTGAGCGCCGAGGCGTTCAGCAGCGAGGTGCGCAGGTTGGGGACGACCACCGTGAACACCGCGCGCGGGAAGCTCGCGCCACAGCTGCGGGCGGCCTCGACGAGCGTCTTGACGTCCACGGCACCCAGGCCGGCGTCGATCGCGCGGTAGGCGAAGGGCAGCGCCATCAGCACGTACGCGATCACCAGCACCACCGGGAAGGTGGGGTTCTGGATGGCCAGGATGGTCTGGAACAGCGGGGTGGTGGACAGGTAGTCCGGGCCCCAGCGCAGCACGCCGATGATGCCGGTGGTCAGCGCGACGACCGGGACGACCAGCGGGATCGAGCAGATCAGCTCGAGCACCGGGCGCAGCTTGGGCGCGCCGAGCCGGGTCGCGACCATCGCCGGCACCAGCAGGAGCAGCAGGATCGCGACGGTCACCACGGCCAGCTCCAGGCTGAGCCGCAGGCTGTCCGTGAAGCCCGGGGCGCCCAGCAGCTGGGTGTAGGCGCGCAGGCTCCAGCTCTTGGTCATCGGGTTGTCGACGCTGAACAGCACCGAAGCGCCGAGCGGCACCGCGAAGTAGATCCCGGCGAGCAGCAGGACGAACCCGCGCCACAGGCGCAGGCGAGAGATCAACTGAGCCACTTGGCACTCCGGCGCTGGAGGGGGAGGTAGATCGCCATGACGAGAACGGCGACCACGATCATGTCGAGGCCGAGGGCGAGGGCGAGGTTGCCCTGCCCGACCAGGACGTTGCCGGACAGCGCGTTGGAGATCTGCAGGCTGATCAGCGGCACCGAGGCGCCCACCATCGCCGCCGCCGTGGCGTACGCGGCGAAGGCCGAGCCGAACAGCAGGACGTAGCCGCCCAGCAGCGAGGGCAGCAGGATCGGCAGACCCACGTGCCGCCAGTACTGGAGCGTGGTGGCGCCGTTGTTGGCGGCCGCCTCGCGCCACTGGACCCGCAGGCCCTCCAGGGCCGGGGTGATCGTCAGGATCATCAGCGGGACCAGGAAGTAGAGGTAGACCACGCTCAGGCCGGTGAAGCTGTAGAGGCTCCAGCCGTGCTTGGTGAGGTCGAGCTTCTGGGTGACCTCGCCGGCGTTGCCCAGCGTCGCGACGAACATGAAGGCCAGCGGCACGCCGCCGAAGTTGGCCAGCACGCCGGAGCCGGAGCGGACGAACTCGCGCACCAGGCGGAAGCGGGAGGTGGCGATCGCCTGGGCGAGCGGCAGCCCGACGACGGTGCCGATCAGGGCGGTGATCGCGGCGAGCTTGAGGCTGCCGAGCAGGGCCGTCCAGTAGGCGCCCTGGACCGAGCCGGTGATGTTGTCCAGGGTGAAGGTTCCGCCGCCGCCGGGGGCGTCGTCGGAGGTGGTGAAGGCCCCGATGGCGATCGCGATCGCCGGCAGGCCGAACCCGATCGCGAAGAAGACCAGCAGTGGGACGGTGGCCAGCCAGGCACCGCCGCGCGGACGCAGCGAGCGCCGCTTGGCGGCCGTGGGGGTGGGGGTACGGCGTGCGGTGCTGACGGCCCCCGCGCCGCCGCTGAGAAGCTCAGCGGCGGCGGGGGACGGCACCGGGGTGGGTGCGGTGTCGTTCATGGTGTTGATCAGCCCGCGATCGCCGCGGCCCAGTTCTGCGTGACGACCTTCTTGGCCGCGTCAGTCTGGGCCTGGGTCGGGAAGGTGGTGAAGGGGACGGCCACGGTCGGCAGCTTGGCGACGGCGGTCGGGTCCAGGGTGCCGGCGGTCTTCATGGCGTCGAACAGGGCCGGGGTGGCGTAGCCCTTGAGGAAGCCGTTCTGGCCGTCGGCGCTGTAGAGGTACTCCTCCCAGAGGCGAGCGGCGGCCGGGTGCGGCGCCCACTTGTTGATCGCCTGGTTGTAGTACTGCGCGTAGCTGCCGTCCGAGGGGATCGACACCTGCCACTGGATGCCCTGCGAGGCGAACTTGTCGGTGTAGCCGGCGTTCAGGTACGACCAGTCGACCGAGATCGGGGTCTCGCCCTTCTGGATGGTGGCCGGGGTGACCTCGACCGGGTTGAAGTTGCCGGCCTTCTTCAGCTTGCCGAAGAAGTCGATGCCGGGCTGGATGTTGTCCAGCGTGCCACCGTTGGCCAGCGAGGCCGCGTAGACGGCGCCGAAGGCGGCACCGGCCTTCGTCGGGTCGCCGTTGAGGGCCACCATGCCCTTGTAGGCCGGGTTCAGCAGGTCGGCGAAGGTCTTCGGGCAGACGGCGACCTTCTTCGCGTCACAGCCGATCGACATGTAGCCGCCGTAGTCGTTGTAGGACGCGCCGTCGGCGGCCTTCATGCTGTCCGGGATCTTGTCGAAGCCGGTGACCTTGTACGGGGCCAGCAGGCCCTGGCTCGCGGCGCTCAGCGCGAAGGCGCTGCCGAGGTCCACGACGTCGGGGGCGCGGTCCTGGTCCTTGCGGGAGGTGATCGCGTTGATCTCGTCCTGGCTGGAACCGTCCGGGTTCTCGTCCTGGATCTTGATGCCGTACTTCGCCGTGAACGCGTCCATGATGGCGCCGTAGTTGGCCCAGTCACGCGGGAGGGTGATCGCGTTGAGCGTGCCCTCCTTCTTGGCGGCGGCGACCAGGGCGTCCATGCCGCCGAGGTCGGCGGCGGAGGTCGCGGTCTTCGCGCTCTTGGCCCCGGCCGAGGAGCCGGCGGTGGCGGACGATCCGGCGGAACCGCAGGCGGTGAGGGAAAGCGCGGCGGCGGTCAGCACGGCCGCGATGGCGGCGGTACGGGCACGGTGCACGGTCACGGGAGAGTCTCCTGGTCGGGGTGCGGCAGAGTGCTGCGGGGGTGCGGCGGGGGGTGCACCGTCTGGTGCGGGATCTTCGGAGTGATCTAAGTGATCTAAGTGATCTAGGAAGCTTCTGGTGAGAGAAGGTCAGATCAAGTTGGCCAGCCAACTTTGCTGACGGGGGTAAGTACGCCGGATCCGGATGTCCAGGAGGTGAACGGGTGGCCCAGAACAGGGGTCGGCTGTGGGAACGGTGGAGTCCGGATGGTGGAAACCGGACGGGGAGCCGCACGAACGACCTCGCGGATGCCGATAGGGTCGGACCGTCCTCGGCCGGATCCGTGCACAGGACACCGACTTGGGAGGGACCGGTGGCAAGGGCCTTGAGTACGACTGGTGCGCAGGACGCGGGCGCCGAGCACAGCGCCGCAGCGCAGGACGCCGGCGGCGCCCTCTATCGCCAGGTCGCCGCCGACCTGCGCGAGGCGATCACCACCGGCGCCTACGGCGAGGCCGGACGGCTGCCCGCCGAGGGAGCGCTCGCCGAACGGTACGGGGTGTCGCGCGGCACCGTCCGGCAGGCGCTGGCCGTGCTGCGGGCCGACGGACTGGTCACCTCGCGCCGCGGCACCCGCCGGGTGGTGCTGGGCAACGCGCGCGTGCAGAGCTTCTCCGAGCTGCTCAGCTTCACCCACTGGGCCCGCTCGATGGGCGAGGAGCCCGGCGGCCGGCTGGAGTCGCTGATCCGTCGCCCGGCCGACGCCGCCGAGCGCGAGCAACTGCGCCTGGAACCGGGCGCCGAGGTGTACGTGACGCTGCGGCTGCGCACCCTCTCGGACGTCCCCGTGATGGTGGAGCGGACCGTCTACCCCGCCCATGTCGGCCAGCTGGTGGCCCAGTTGCCCCCCGACGTGGTCTCCCACACCGAGCAACTGCGCGAGCACGGCATCCTCTTCACCGACGCCGACCACACCATCGACGTGGTCACCGCCAACGCCGAGGACGCCAAACTGCTGGGCTGCCGCCGGGGCGCCCCCCTGCTGCGCGAACGCCGCCGGACCACCGACCCGACCGGCCGCCCGGTGGAGTGGTCCCAGGACCGTTACCTGCCCGGCACGGTGGCCTTCAGCGTCCACAACTCCCTTGCCACGTCGGCTCTTTCGCGCCACGCCCGAGCCGACGACTAGCGGCCTGGGACAGGCCCCGGCCGCTAGGCGGTGTGCTCGACGTACTCGAAGACGACCCCGCCGGGATGCCGCACGACGAGGTTGCGGCCGGTCGGCACCTGATTCAGGCCCGCGAGGACCTCTCCGCCGTGCGCGTCGAGGAGCGCCTGCACCCCGTCCAGGTCGTCGACGACCACGGTGCTCTGGACGTTCCGAAACCGGGCGAGAGCCTCGTCGGTGCCCGCGACGAGCAGGAAACCGCCGATGCGCGCCACCTCCACGCCGCCGTAGGCGAAGCGCCCCCTGCTCTCCTGCCCTGTCAGGTCGCGCAGGGCGGGCAGAGCACGGTCCAGGTCGTCCACGTACAGCCGAGCCAGCGTGGCCAGCACCTTCATGTCCGTCCCCCCAAGGTCGATTCGACTTTCCCGAACCATCGAACAGTCGTCATGCTAGGCACGGATCACGAGGAGGAGAAGGCCGACTCGGAGCCGTGCCGGACGCGTCCACCGACTCCTGATCAGCCCCCCAGCGCCATGGCGTAGACACCCTCCTGGACATGCCCGAACCCACGCCGCGACCACGCCCCCCGCAACGCGGCCACCGCCTCCTCGTCCGGCCGCCGAACCTCCGGATCGTCGGATTCGTAGCTGCACGGCTCCTCGGGCCCGTGCGTGTGGATCGGCGCCGGGTAGCACACCGCAACGCTCCGGGGCCCGCCGGCAAGGTGGCGGAGTGCGGTGACGGCGAGGTCCATCCCCACGCCGGTGCCGCGCCACTTCTGCTCGACCTCCACCGACTCCAGGAGCAGCAGCACGGCGGGATCGATCCCGACACTGTCGCGCAGCGCCGGGACCGGCACGCCGTCCTCGGCGAAGATGACGCGCGGGATGCGGTCCAGGCACCCGGAGTCGGTTTCGAGCGCCACATACGGGTTGGGGTGCCGACCGGGGACGACGCGGGTGATGACGGCTGTGCCGAAGATCGGTGTGTCCGCCAGGTAGAAGGAGGCCGTCCAGCGGTCCGCCCTCGACTTCCAGTCCTCATCGGCGTAGTGGTGTGCCGCGTACGAGATCAGAAACCGGTCCATGAGCTACACCTTCTCCTCACGACAAGGCAGGCCCCTCGCGTCCGCACGAGGGACCTGCCAGTGTGTCACTTCGACGGCGCCGGGGGCGGTGGAGCGGGCGCGGGTTCCGGCTTCGCGTGCTTCGGCGGGCCCTTGTGGTCAGGACCCTTGTGCTTGGCCTCGGTGATCACGATGTCCTCCTGTAGCGCTCTGTTTGGTGGGCGGTGCTTGGAGTTCCCAGGCGAACGCCGTCCACTCCCGCCCGCCCATCGCGGGCCGGAGCCAGACCTGGTGCGGCCGGCCGTTCAGGCAGTCGATCTGCTGGACGACGCCGACGCGCAGTGTTCCCGGGTCGTACGCGGTGTCGCCCTCGCTCCAGGCGGGTCCGGTGCCGGTGGTGTTCTTCTGGGGCACGGATGGCATTGGCGGACCCCTGGTCGCTGACGACGTGCTGTGCGCACACTCCGTAGTCAACTACTCGTCAGTTCTGCTCTCCAGAGCGTAAGTAGCGCATCATTACGGCATAATTCACGCACTGGTTGTGCTGACCTCGGGAAATTCCATGCGGAGTGAGGGCGGGATGGCATCCAAGCGGGAAGGTCTTGCGGCGCGGCGCAAATCGCTGGGCCACAGTCAGGAGTCGTTCGCGGAGAAGCTCGGGATCGCCACCTCGACGGTCGGCCGGTGGGAGAGCGGCAGCAGTGCGCCGCAACCCCACCTCCGCCCCAGGATCGCCCGGCTGTTGCAGGTCACCGCCACCGAGCTGGACCTTCTCATGACGCCGCAGCCGGTGACACCTGAGAGCCCGGCGGTGCCCGAAAGCGAGGATGACGACATGGACCGGCGCGCCTTCCTGAGCTTGCTGACCATCACCGGGACGTTTGTCGCACTTCCGCAGATCGGCACGCCCCCGGAGCCCGGCGACCGTACTCCGCCACCTGCGGAGACCGCTGGCGCGCTGAACCCGCACCTTTGGCAGGTCTTTGCGCTGTCCGAGTCCAAGCAGGCCGTGTACCCCTTGGTGCGTCGGCAACTCGGGCTGCTCGCGCGAGGGCTGGAGGAGCTTCGGAGCGAGGAGGCGCGTCAGCGGGTCTGCGTACTCGCTGCTGACCTGTACCAGCTCGCCGGTGAGATCTTCTTCGACCGCAACCGCTACACGGAGGCGGCTCAGTGCTACTCCCTGGCTGCGAGTGCGGCCAAGGAGGCCGGAGAGCACGATCTGTGGGCCTGCGCGCTGACCCGTCACGCGTTCATCGGAGTGTATGAACACAGGTTCGCGGCGATGGCCCCGATGCTGTCGGCGGCCTCCAGAGTCGCGCAGCGGGGAGACAGCCGGCTCTCCACCCGGTACTGGGTGGCTGCCGTGCAGGCCGAGGTGTACGCGGCCCTGGGGAACCTGGACGCCTGCAACCGTGCGCTCGACGTGGCCGAGCGCGTGGGCTGCCTGGACGGTCAGAGCCAGAACGGTGGTTGGCTGCGTTTCGACGGGTCGCGGCTGGCCGAACAGCGCGGAACCTGCTACCTCGCGCTCGGTCGGCCCGATCTCGCCGAGCACTCCCTGACCGCGGCCCTCGCGCAGGAGCTGTCGCCACGCCGTAGGGGTGCTGTGCTGGCCGAACTCGCTGCACTCGGCGCCCAACGCGGAGATCTCGATCAGCTGCTGCACTACAGCGGGGCAGCCCTCGAACTGGCCGGGCAGACCGGATCTGGTTTCCTCGGCAAGAAGCTGCGGGGGCTCCAACCACGGCTGGCACCGCTCATGGCCGATGGTCGTGTCGCAGAGCTGCACCACCACATCTCGGCACTAGCCGGTGCCGCCTGACCGCCTGACTGCCTGACTGCCTGACGAAGAGGAAATCATGACGGACGACGATGGCCGAATTTTCCGCGAGGCGTGGATCACCGGCGTCACCAAGCACTTCCCCGGTGAGCCGAAGCCCGGGTACGTCGTGCCGTGGGCTGAAACGCCCGACTGGGAGCGCCAGTGCGCGGCGGCTGTGTACGGGCAGGTGCGCGACTTCGTCGCGGTGAGCGGTGGTGCCACTGCCAGGTTGACGCGGGAGCAGAAGGGGCGGTTCGTCGCGTTGTGCTGGATCGCACAGATCCACAAGCACATCGAGGACCCGAAGCCCGGGTACGTCGCTGACTGGTCCGAACTGCCGTCCTGGCAGCAGGAGACGGACGCCGACATCTTCGAGCGGATCGAGCAGGTCGTCGCGCACCCTACGGGTCGGTCCAAGGGGTAGCGGTCGCAGGCGGTCAGTGAGCGATGGATCCGGTGCGGCGGTCCGGCCGCGTGCCCGAACGGGCAGGTCCGGGCGGGGAAGCTCAGATCTCGCTCAAGGCGAGATCGTTTCGAATCGGACGGTCGTACGCTCACGTCATGCCTGCTCGACAGGTCATCGGCTTCACCCAGGGGGTTGCCATGAGCACGATTCGTACGGCACTGCAGGCGGTCGGCCGGGCGGTGGCACAGGTCACCAAGTCGCGTCCGCCGCACCCCGACGCCCACACGGGACGCCCGGTCGCCCCCGCGTCGGACATGATGGTCTACCGCGCTCAGGAGACCCAGCGCCTGATGGGGCAGATCGGCGGCCTGGGTGGCGGCGGGTTCTAGGGCCTGTCACCACCGGACGGGTAGCGCGCATCCGCCGGAGTCGTCACCATCCGGGTCACCACGCTTCACGGGCGGTGCCGAGTCGTCGGCACCGCCCGTCCCTGTTCCCTGTTCCTTGGTCAGCGGGTGAGCAGGGCGGCCAGCAGCGGGCGGAAGTGGTCGAAGGTGGGGGTCTGGGCGTCGGCGACCTTGGCCTGGTCGTCCAGGCGGCGTACCGCCACCGCGTCCTGGGCGCCGGGGAGGGCGGCGAAGGCGGCGGCCTCCTCGGGGGTCATCGGGCCGCCCTGGACCTGGAGGGTGTACTCGGAGGCCTCGGAGAGCGCGGCCCGGTAGCCGGGCTCGACGGCGCAGAGGTAGCGCTTGGCGGCGACGTGCAGGCGGACCGGTTCGGTGACGTCCGGGCCGAACCACCGGGCCAGCCAGTCGGCGCCGGTGGCGCTGTGGTGGTTGTCGACGCCCTTCATCAACTGCCGTCCGCTCATGGCCCCTTGGCTGTGCGCCCCAGAGATGTGGCCGACGTCGTGCAGCAGCGCGGCGGCGATCTGCGCGTCGGGTGCGCCCGCGCGCTCGGCGAGGATGCCCGCCTGGAGCATGTGCTCGGCCATGGTGACCTCCTCGCCCAGGTACTCGCCGGCGCCCTCGCCCTCGAAGAGCTCCTGGAGGGTGTCCAGTGCGGCGAGGTGGCGGTCCAGGACGGCGAGGGTGGAGGCGAGCGAGTCGAGGTCGGCGTAGCAGCCCTGGAGGTGGCGGCGGCCGTCCTGCTCGAAGGCGGTCCGGGCGTGCAGCAGGCGGACGTTGTCGAAGATCAGGCAGTCGCCCGGGCCGAGCCGGAACTCCAGCTGGAGTTCCGGGCGGAGCGTGATCGCGGCGAAGCGCCGGTAGGCGGCGTAGAAGGCGTCCAGCTCGGCGTCGGGCAGTCGCAGCGTGCCGATCGAGCGGTTGTTGAACCGCACCTCGCGGATCCGTCCCGAGGCGTCCGTCTCGATCAGGGGCCGGTCGGCGCGCAGCTCGGTGTGCCGGTCGCGGAAGGCGAACGGGACGAGCGTGCGGGTCAGCACCGCGAAGTCCTCGGGTGCCTCGGTGCGCAGCAGGTCGGCGGCGCGGAAGCCGTCCACCAGGCCGGAGTCGCCGCCGACGGCCGCGTTCTCCAGGCAGTGCAGCAGCTGCAGGGTGGGCACCGGGTCGCGGTAGGGGTTGTCGGTGTGCGGGGCGATGGCGACGCTGGTGAAGGCCAGGTTGTTGGGGTCGGGCTCGACCCGGACGTCGAACAGCTCGCCGTAGTTGGTCTCGCGGACGTACCCGAAGCTCTCGGCCACCGCGAGCACCTGCCGCTCGACCCTCGGGACCGCGCGCAGCACCGCGAACCCGAGGCGCTGCACCGCGCGCAGCACGGCCGCCTGCTCGGCCGGGTCGGTCAGGTAGGCGTCCCACTGCGCCTCGGGGATCCCGGCGGCGAAGTCGGCGGCCTGCCACAGGCGCTTGCCCTGCTCGGTGCGGTGGTCGCCCCGCTGCGGCTCGTCCAGCCAGTCCAGCGGGTAGCGCGAGCGGTGCCCGTCGGACCAGTTGACCTCCAACTGGTCTTCCTCATATGACTGGTGAGTGATCGTCAGATCCTCTGGGAGGTTGGTGATCTGGAACAGCTTCTGCCCGTTGCGCGGGTCGCGGCATTCGGCGCACGGGCAGTTGTCGCGCAGCCAGTACGGGGAGAGCGGCATGGGTGATCCTTCCAGAATGACGCCAAGTTGTATAGCCAACTTGGCCCGATGGAGCCACCGTGCCGGGCGGCGGTGAGGTGCGGGTGTCGAGCAGGTGAAGGGTGTGGAAACAGTTCCGCCGGGCGATGCGAGTGTGGTGGAACGCCCAAAGTTGTACAGACAACTTTGCCGCTTCTCGTGTAGCGTCGGGGTCCGTGTCCAGCTCACTGCTCGCAACCGTCCTCGCGCTGACCTCGGCGCTCATGCACGCCTCCTGGAACGCGGCGGTGAAGTCCGGCAGCGACCGGCTGACCGCGGTGGGGGTGGTCGACGCGACCGCCCTGGTGGTCTGCGCGGTCGCGGCCCCCTTCGTGGCCCCGCCGTCCGCCGCCGCCTGGGGCTTCATCGCCGGCTCGCTCGCGCTCAACACGGTCTTCCGGCTCTGCCTGGTACGGGCCTACCAGCTGGGCGACTTCGGCCAGATGTATCCGATCATCCGCGGGGTCTCCCCGCTCGTCGTCGCCGCGCTGGCCGTCCTACTGCTGCACCAGTCGCTGACCACCCTGGCCTGGACGGGAGTTGTGCTGATCTCCGCCGGCATCACCAGCCTCGTGCTGGCCGGTGGCCGGTCCGGATTCCGCGCGCTGCCGATCGCCTACGCGCTCGTGGCGGGCCTGTGCGTGGCCGGCTACACGGCCTCCGACGCTGCAGGCCTGCGCGCCGCGGCCGTCGCCGGTCTGCACGCGGCCGCCGCCGCGGGCCCGCACGGCTCCGGCAGCCTGCTGAGCTACACGGTCTACCTGTTCCTGGTGGAGAGCGTCCCGATGCCCGCGATCGCCCTGGCGGTGCGCCGCCGCCGCGTACTGGACTACCTGCGCACCACCTGGCGCACCGGCCTGCTCGGTGGCCTGGCGGCGCTGCTCTCCTACGCGCTGATGCTGGCCGCCCTGTCGCTGGGCGACGTCGCCCGGGTCGAGGCGCTGCGCGAGACCAGCATCATCCTGGCGGCCGGGATCGGCGCGCTCTTCTTCAAGGAGGCCTTCGGCCGCCACCGGCTGGTCTGCGCGGTGATCGTGACCGGCGGCATCGTGCTGGTCAGCCTGTGAGGCCCGCCGCCGCCAGCGCCGCCGCCGGGTCCGCCGGGAGGCCGCGCTCGCGCAGTGCGGCGGCCAGCGCGTCCAGCGTGCGCCGCACCGTCCCGGGGGAGGCGGCCGAGCCGTAGTGGTTCACCCGCAGCACCTCGCGCGCCAGCGCACCGCCCGCCGACTGCACCGGCACGCCCGGGTCGGCGCGCAGCACGTCGGCGACGAGGGCGGCCGCGTCCAGCCCGGACGGGGTGCGCAGCGTGGTGGCCACCGGCGCCGCGTCCTCGGCCCGCCGGACGTACGGTGTCAGGGTGCCCAGCGCGAGCACGCCCGCGCGCAGCGCCGCCGCCGTCGCGCGGTGCCGGGCCAGCGCGCCGTCCAGGCCCTCGGCCGCGATCCGGTCCAGGCAGGCCTCCAGCGCCAGCATCTCCAACTGGGCCGGGGCGTGCGGCAGGACGGTCCGGCCGGCCGCCGTCCAGCGGTCGCGCCAGTCCAGCAGCGAGAGGTAGGAGCGGCGCGGCGCGGCCGGGTTGGCGGCGATCCGCTCCCAGGCGCGCGGGCTGACCGCCACCGCCGAGACCCCCGCCGGACCGCCCATCGCCTTCTGCCCGCCGATCACGCACAGGTCCACGCCCCAGGCGTCCGTCAGCAGCGGCTCGGCGGCCACCGAGGCGACCGCGTCCAGCATCAGCAGCGCGCCGTGCTCGCGGACCACGGCGGCGATCTCGGCGACCGGATTGGTGTTGCCGGTGGCCGCCTCGGCGTGCACCAGCGAGACGAAGGCGGTCTCGGGACGGTCCCGCAGCGCCTGTGCCACCTGCTCCGCGGAGACCGCGGTGTCGAACGGGACGGCGAGGTCGACCACCTTCGCCCCGCTGTCGCGCAGCCAGCCGCCGAAGGTCTGGCCGTACGGGCCGGTGACGATGTTCAGCGCCGTACTGCCCGGGTGCGCCGCGCCCTTGACCGCCGCCTCCAGCGGGAGCAGCGCCTCGCCCTGCATCACCACCACGTCGTTGCCGGTCCGCAGCAGCGCCGCCACCCGGTCCTCGATCGCCGCGAAGCGCGCGGCGGTGAGCGGGGGAAGGTCGAGGAGGTCGGTCACGGGCTGGGCCTTTCGCACGGCGGACACGGCTGCCCGCCCAGTCTGCCGCAGACCGGCCGGACGCCGGGGGAGCCGGCGTCGTAGAGTTCGCCCATGAACGATGGCGCGGTGCTGCACATCAAGGGCCGGGTGCTGGTCGGCCCCGAGGACGTCCGGGACGAACTCTGGGTCGTGGACGGACGGGTGACGTACGACCGCCCGGCCGGCGCCGCGGCCGCCGACGTCCGTACGGTCAGCGGCTGGGTGCTTCCCGGCCTGGTGGACGCGCACTGCCACGTCGGCCTGGACGCGCACGGCGCGGTGGACGAGGCAACCAGCGAGAAGCAGGCGCTCACCGACCGCGACACCGGCACCCTGCTGATCCGCGACGCGGGCTCCGCCGCCGACACCCGCTGGATCGACGACCGCGAGGACCTGCCGCGGATCATCCGGGCCGGCCGCCACATCGCGCGCACCCGCCGCTACATCCGCAACTACGCGCACGAGATCGAGCCGGAGGTGCTGGCCGAGTACGTCACCGCGGAGGCCCGGCGCGGCGACGGCTGGGTCAAGCTGGTCGGGGACTGGATCGACCGCGACCGCGGCGACCTGGCCGCCTGCTGGCCCGCCGACGCGCTGCGCGCCGCCATCGCGGCTGCGCACGCTGAGGGCGCGCGGGTCACCGCGCACTGCTTCGCCGCCGAGTCGCTGCCGGACCTGCTGGCCGCCGGCATCGACTGCGTCGAGCACGCCACCGGCCTCACCGAGGAGTTGATCCCGCAGTTCGCCGAGCGCGGGGTGGCGATCGTGCCGACCCTGGTCAACATCGCCACCTTCCCGGCGCTGGCCGACGGCGGCGAGGCCAAGTTCCCCGCCTGGTCCGCCCACATGCGCCGGCTGCACGAGCGCCGCTACGACACCGTGGGCGCGGCGAACGACGCCGGCGTACCGATCTTCGTCGGGACGGACGCGGGCGGCTCGCTCGCGCACGGTCTGGTCGCGGACGAGGTGGCCGAACTGGTCAAGGCCGGCCTGACACCCACCGCCGCGCTCTCGGCGGCCAGTTGGGGCGCCCGCGCGTGGCTGGGCCGGGACGGGCTGAGCGAGGGCGCGTCGGCCGACCTGGTGGTCTACGCGAGCGACCCGCGCGCCGACGTCCGGGTGCTGGCGGACCCCCAGCTGGTCGTCCTGCGCGGCCGTCCGGTCGGCTGACACACCTGTGCGGCAGGCCACTTCGACCGCTCCAGTGGCCGTTCGGGGGGCGGGCACTGGGCCGATAGGGTGGTTGCCATGGCACCGCGTCCGCTGAACGAGATCGTCGAACCCGGCTGGGCCCAGGCCCTGCAACCCGTGGCCGGGCAGGTCGCCGCGATGGGCGACTTCCTGCGCGGCGAAATCGCGGCCGGCAGAACCTACCTGCCGGCCGGCCCCGTCGTCCTGCGGGCCTTCCAGCAGCCGTTCGCGGACGTCCGGGTGCTGATCGTCGGCCAGGACCCCTACCCGACGCCCGGGCACGCGGTGGGGCTGAGCTTCTCGGTCGCCCCCGAGGTCCGGCCGATCCCCGGCAGCCTGATCAACATCTACCGCGAGATGGGCCAGGACCTCGGCTGCCCGCCGCCCAGCAACGGCGACCTGACGCCGTGGACCCGGCAGGGGGTGCTGCTGCTCAACCGCGCGCTGACCACGGCGCCCGGCAAGCCGGCCGCGCACCGCGGGAAGGGCTGGGAGGAGGTCACCGAGCAGGCGATCCGCGCCCTGGTGGCCCGCGGCGGACCGCTGGTGGCGATCCTCTGGGGCCGCGACGCCCGCAACCTGCGCCCGCTGTTCGGGCCGGTCCCGGCCATCGAGTCGGCGCACCCGAGCCCGATGTCGGCCGACCGCGGCTTCTTCGGCTCCCGCCCGTTCAGCCGCGCGAACGACCTGCTGGTCAAGCAGGGCGCCCAGCCGGTGGACTGGCGCCTGCCGTAGCGGCCGGACTGCGGTTTCACCGGGCGGGGCACATCCTTCATGGAAGGCAATCCCACTGCTCGTCACCCTGGGCCAGTACCCGGCGTACAGGCCGGCTCCATCCGCCGTACCAGGGGCTTTGCTCCCGGAAGGGCCTCCGACCTGCGGCGGAGGCCCTTTCTCGGAGGATGAGGAGCGGGACGCGACTGAGGACTGATCGGCCACAGAAGGAAACGGGGCCCTGATCCACCGTCGGTGGATCAGGGCCCCGCGCGGCCGTCCGTCAGTGCTGGCCTGCCAGATCGTGGCCGGTGACGGCGCGAGCGTAGGCGTAGAGGGCGGTGATCACTTCGGCACGGGTGCGGCGGCCGGCCAGAACCTCCATCTGATAGCCGTCCTCCATGGCGACGAAGTTGGCGGCGAGCAGGCGGGGCGGGTCCTGGATGACGAAGTGGCCCTGGGCCTGGCCCAGCACCAGGACACTTGAGTAGACGGCGATCTGCCGCTCGGTCAGTGCGCTGTCCAGTGCCGCGGCCCGGGCATCGCGCAGGCAGCGCGGCCAGTACTCGTAGAGCAGCCGGGTCAGCGCGTCGTCCGGCCCGCTGGCGACGCCGTTGCCGATGCAGGAGCGGAGTTTGTCGCGGGCGTCGGTGAAGCGGTCGGCGGCCTGCTCGCGCTCTTGGCTGTAACGCTCGATGGCCAGCTGGTAGGTCTCGTGGACCAGGGCGTCCAGATCGCCGTAGTAGAGCACCGCGGCCGGGGTGACACCGGCCTCCTCGGCGATGTCGCGCAGGCGCAGGCCCTCCAGCCCGCGCACCAGCAGTGCGCGCTGGACCGCCGCGCCCAGCTCGGCCCGCCGGGCCTCCTTCCCGCCGCCCTTCTTCGCCGCCACGGTGTCCCCTCTCCTCCGCTCGGATGTCTCTTCCCGAGTTTAACAACATGACCCCAGCTCTTGACGGGACGGGCGCCAGTCTCTTAAATCCAGATTTAACAAAAGCGCTCGCGTCAGGAGCCCCCACCGTGACGATGAACCCCACCGATGCCGGCCACAGAACCGGCACCCCACCCTCCGCCACCGGCAAAGGACTGCGCCCGGGCTCCGTCGGCCTGGCGGCCGCCGTCGCGCTGGGCCTGTCCTCGGTGGCACCGGCCTACAGCATCGCCGTCACCCTCGGCCTGGTCACCCTGGTCGTCGGCCACCTCGCCCCGGCTGCCCTGCTGCTCGGCTTCGTGCCGATCCTGCTGACCGCCTTCGCCTTCCGTGAACTCAACCGGCAGATGCCGGACTGCGGCACCACCTTCGTGTGGACCACCCGCGCCTTCGGCCCGGTGACCGGCTGGCTGACCGGTGGCTGGGTGGTGCAGGTCGCCACCCTGATCGCGATGACGGCACTGTCCCAGGTCGGCGCCACCTATCTGCTCCAGGTGCTCGGCCTGCACACGCTGGAGCAGAACACCGCCGCCGTGACCGCCACCGCCGTCCTGCTGCTGGCGGCTCTCACCGCGGTCGCCCGCAGGGGCCTGCAGATCGCCGCACCGCTCCAGTACGTCCTGCTGGGGCTGCAGCTCACCGCCCTGTTCGGCTTCGGCGCCGCCGCCCTGCTGCGACACCACGCCGCCACCCCGTCCCCGGCCTGGCTCAACCCCCTGGCCTTCGGTGGCTTCGGCCCCTGCGCCCAGGCGGTGCTGCTCTGCCTGTTCATCTACTGGGGATGGGACGCGCTGATCACCGTCAACGAGGAGACCAGCGACAGCGACCGCGTCCCCGGGCGGGCCGTGCTCATCTCCACCTTCGTCCTGCTGGGCACCTACCTGTTCACCGCCTTCGCCGCGATCGGCTTCGCGGGCACCGCCGGGACCGGCCTCGGACTGGGCAACCCCGCAGGTGCCACCGACGTCCTGGCCACCCTCGCCCCCGCCGTCCTGGGCACGGCCCTGGCCAAGGCGGTCCAGCTCGCCATCTGCCTCTCCGCCCTCTCCGCGCTGCTCACCAGCCTCATCAGCAGCTCACGCGCCACTCTGTCGATGGCCTCCCACGGCGCCCTGCCCCCGGCGTTCGCCCGGATCCATCCCCGGCACCGCACCCCCGCCTTCGGGACGGTCTTCTTCGGCGCCACCACCGCCGTCCTGCTGGTGCTGCTCCAGCTCCTCTCACCGAGGTTCCTCGGCGACGCCATCCTGTCCGTCGGCCTGCTGATCGCCGGCTACTACGGCACCACCGCCCTGGCCTGCGTCTGGCACTTCCGCACGCAGTTGCGCGACTCGCCGCGCGACCTGCTGATGAAGGGCGTCCTGCCACTGCTGGGCGCCATCATGATGCTCGCGGCCTTCGCCCGCAGCGCCCACGACATGTACGCCCCCGCCTACGGCAGCACCTCCTTCCACGGCGTCGGCGGAGTCTTCCTGCTCGGCATCGGCTCCATCGCCCTGGGCGCTGCGGCCGTACTGACCGCCCGCGCCCGCTTCCCCCGCTTCTTCCGCGAAGGCCGCAGCGCCGTCGCTCAGCTCACCATCACCGAGGACTGAACACCCCGTGCGCACACTCGCCATCGCCGCCCTGCAGACCGCCCCCGTGCCCCACGGCCTCGAAGCCACCTGGCTCCGCTTCGCCGACCAGGTCCGCACCACCCGCGAGCTGTTCCCCCACGTCCAACTCGTCACCGCCCCCGAACTGCTCCTCGCCGCCGAAGGGCCGCTGCTGGGCCCAACGCCCGTCGACTGGATGGAACAGGCAGCCGTCACCATTCCCGGCCCGCTCACCGAGCGGATCCGCGCCCTCGCGACGGAGACCGGCCTGTGGCTCGTCCCCGGCAGCGTCTTCGAGCGTGCCGAGGACGGCCGCATTCACAACACCGCGTTCGCCGTCTCTCCGCAGGGCGAGATCGTCGCGCGCTACCGCAAGGTCTTTCCCTGGCAGCCCTACGAGAAGGCCACCCCCGGCACGGGGTTCACCGTCTTCGACATCCCCGGGGTCGCCACCGTGGGTCTGGCCATCTGCTACGACGGCTCCTTCCCCGAGACCATGCGCCAACTTGCTTGGCTGGGAGCGGAGATCGTTATCCATCCCACCTTGACCACCACCCGCGACCGCGAGATGGAACTGGTCTGCGCACGTGCCAACGCCTGGACCAACCAGCTCTTCGTCGTCAACGTCAACGCCTCCGACCCGGCCGGCGTCGGCACCAGCGCCATCGTCGACCCCGAGGGCATCGTCCGCCAACAGGCCGGCCCCGGCGAGGAGATCCTCGTCGACGTCCTGGACCTGGACACCGTCACCCGAGTGCGCCGCTACGGCTCCGCCGGGATCAACCGCCCCTGGGCCCAACTCGCACGCTACGGAGAAACGATCGAACTCCCAATGTACGGAGGAACATTCCACACGCCGCACTGGCTGAAGGACGAAACCGCAGACTAGGCCATCGGGCGAAGCCGGCCACCCACCGCAGCTATCCGGCGACCATCAGGTCGCCGGATACCGAGAGGTCGACGGGAGTTCCGGTGCAGCTCGCCATTGCCGCCCACGAGGCGAAGACCGTCCCGCAGTCCGACTGAGGACCAAGGTATCGGACCCTCAAGTCCCTTTGGCGTCCTATGGTGTAGGGATGAATGAGTTCCTTGTTCGCGCCTGCCGCGCCGAGGACGCTGCGGCAGTCGCTGACGTGCTCAACGCTGTTTCCAAGGCCGGCGGCGGGCACCTCGAGCTCCCCGCCGCCGCGATCGAGAACGTACTCCGGGCCGAGGTCGGAGACCTGGCGAGGGACACCCGGGTGATCACCGATGCGCAGGGGCTGCTGCTCGCCGTCGCGTTGGTGCGTCGTCCACCCGAGGGCGGGTTCCGGGTCAGCCTGGAAGGCGGTGTGCGCCCTGCCTGGCAAGGTCGGGGAGTGGGACGGGAGTTGCTGGCCTGGCAGCTCGACCGGGCGGCTGAACTGCATGCCGAGGCTGCGCCGGACGCGCAATGGCTGGCCGAGGTCGACGCCGGCGTCGCCGACGCAGCCGCTATCCGGTTGTACGAGCGGCTGGGGTTCGTCGTCGAGCGGTTCTTCCTGGAGCTGACCGCGCCCACCTCATCGCCGTCGGTGCCGTCGGTTGCCCCGCCCGTCGAGGGCCTGCGCATCGTCCCGTACGTTCCCCACCGAGAGCGTGAGCTGCACGCCGTCCACAGGGCGGCGTTCTGCGACACCTGGGGGTACCAGGAACGCGCTTTCGAGTCCTGGGCCGAGCTGACCGTGCGGGCGGAGACCTTCCTCCCCGAGCTGGCCCGGCTGGCGCTCGTCGGTGACGAGATCGTCGGTTACGTTCTCCCGTACGCCGACGCACCCCAAGCGCTCTACCTCGGCCAGGTCGGCACCGCCACGTCCTGGCGCCGACAGGGCGTGGCGGCCGCGCTGCTCGCCGACGTGCTGGGTGCGGCCGGCCGATCCGGCTACGCCGAAGCCGCACTTGAGACCGACGCCGACAGTGCCACCGGCGCATCCGGCGTCTACGAGAAGGCGGGCTTCGTCATCAACCACCGCATCGTCGTCTACCGCAAGCCCGTCCGATGACGGCGACATGTCCGTACGGGTCGACTGTCGACCGTGGAGTAGGTGGAACAGGTGCGAGGGCCGTGCTGGTGTGCACGGCCCTCGCACCGGGTGTGGGGCGCCCCGTTCCCGCCCTCGTCGTCCGGATCTGCACATGGTGGTGAGCTGTGCGGTGTGCTCGGTCACCTGTACGCGATGCTGAGCTGCACTGTTGGTGAGGAATCGAACCCCTGCGTTGCTCTTCACGCGCCAAGGGCCGGATAGACCGCCGACCCGCGGTGTGTGCACGCCTCCGTGGCGACTACCTGCTTCCCACACCCAGCTGTGGGGTCAGTCCTCGATCAGGTCGATCTCCCAGTTGGTGCGCTGGATCAGGGTGTCCACCTCGCGGACCTCCTTGGCCAGAACGTCTGCCTGGGCGCGGAGCTCGGCGACCGGCAGGGCGGAGAGGACCCTGAGTTCGGACCGCAACTGCCGTACGGCTCCGCGCTGATCGCGCCCGGAGGCGGCGTCGGCGGCTGCGGTGATCACCGAGTGGCGCAGCCGCAGGACGTCCCGGCGGGCGAGGGCGTCGGTAAGAGTGCCACCACCCTCGATCAGCGCGGTGGAGTTGGTCCGGTTGATCTGACGGATCAGCCGCTCCAGCTCGTCCAACACCTCGCCGGCCTGGGCCAGAATCTCCGCCGCGTTCTCGGCCGGCTCCTCGCCCTCCTGGTAACGGGCACTGCCGACGACGCGGGCCCGCAACTGCTCCACCCGCCGCACCGCAGCCGCGCGCTGCGCGAGCGCTTCAGCCAGTTTCACCGTGTCATCACCTCTACGTCCCACTGATCGTCCGGTAAGTATGCACGTCAGTGCCGGCGGCACGGGTCGGGTTATGGGAGTTCGCGGCCGCAGCCAAAGTCCGTGGCGGTGTGGCCATGGGTCCGGCATCATCCCCGTGTGATTCTGATGCAGCCCGTTCTGGCCCTGGAGCCCGCACAATGAGCAGCTTCCTGACCCACCGGGCACGCGTGCATGACGCACGGCTCCCGCCGTACCGGCGGCACAGCGCGCTACGCACCTGCCTCACCCACTTCGCGCCCTACGGCTTCCGCGCGACGTACCACCACCTCACGCTCAGCGCCCGGATCCCCCGGCGGCTGGAGGCGGATCCGGACGCGCTGGTGCGGGCGGTGGAGGAACTGCACGAGGCGCGGGTGCTGTGGCTCGCTCGGGCGCAGGAGTTCGCGGCGCAGCGCCGAACGGAGAAGCGCGCCGGGCGGCGGGCCGTACCGAACCCGCGGCCGTGGTGGCTGGTGAGCTGGTGGGAGGGGTTGGACCGCGCCTGGTACGACGACCCGTTCCGTCACCCGTCGCTGCCGCTGCCCGCGTACGTCCGGCGGCAGAACGCGCTCCTGGACGGCGCCGAGCTCCCCGGCTGCCCGGCCTGCGGGGACGAGGGGCCGCCGACGTCGGCTTCGACCGGGCACGGATGGGTCGAGCTCTGCGGCCGGTGCGCGTGGGCGCTGGCGCCGTGTCGGTGCGGGCAGCAGCACCGGGTCGTGCCGGGGGTCACGTACGGCTGGAACGAGATCTGGCGCCGGGCGCACGTGAGCGATGACGGCCTGCCGAACCCGCACCGGCCCGGGGGGCTGGGGCCGTGACTTCCAGCACCGCAACCTCCTCTGGCGGGACAACGAGGTGGTCGCCGTTCTCGGCTGGGACCGCATCCTCGATCTGGAGCGTGTTGCGGCGTTCATGGCGGGCTACCGGTCGGAGATCGCGATCGGCCCGGCCGCGTGGGAGGACGCAGTGCAGCGGCTCTGGTGGAAGCGGATGACGGACCTGTGGGTGCTGGCCTTCCACTACGACCGGGGCGACCACGCGTGCGACCACCTCTTCGCCCCTCAGGAGCGACTGCTGTCCTGGTGAAGCGAGCGCCGCGACGAGGTCATGGCCGCGTTCACCGCTGAGGCCTGAACCTGATGTGCGAGAGGAAGCCGGGGCGCCGGACTGTGGCGCACGGCATGGTGAAAGCGGAACCCTGCGCCCCGCATCGGGCGTCTGGCCGGTGTGGGATCACCCGGGAGAGCGCGACGCGGCGGCGGTCCTGCGGGGAGTCCCCGGTTCGGAGGATGCGGTCGCCGGGCGGTTGAATCGGGCGGTCGAGTCGGGCGGTGGGGATGGGAGCTGTCATGGGGTCGCTGGGAGAGAGACTGAGCGAGGCGCGGGAGCGGACCTTCATCGGTCGGGAGGGGGAACTCGGCCTTTTCGAGCAGGCTTTGGCAGGGGATCCGCTGGCGCCGTCCGCTTTCTACCTGGTCGGGCCGGGGGGTATCGGGAAGTCGACGCTGCTGCGCCGCCTGGCGGACCGGGCAGCTGCGGCGGGCCGGTTGCTGGTGGAGATGGACGGTCGTTTCGTCAGCCGCGATCCGGCCGACTTCGAGCGCGCGGCCGCTCAGTTCCTGGACGTTCGCGGCACGGTCCTGCTGGTGGACTCGTTCGAGCACTGCCAGTGGCTGGAGAGCTGGCTGTGGCAGCGCTTCCTGCCTCGTGCCGCTGACGGTGCGTTGGTGGTTCTGGCCGGACGGCTCGCGCCACAGGCGCAGTGGACCGCCGATCCCGCGTGGGCGGGGGTGCTGCACGTCGGGGAGCTGGTGCCGTTCTCCGAGGAACAGGCCCTGAGCCTGCTGGTCGCGGCGCAGCTGCGGCCCGAACTGCGGGAGCGGGTGCTGCGCTTCGCCGGCGGCAACCCGTTGGCGCTGTCCCTGGCGGCTGCCTCGGGAGTGACGGGCTGGAGAGGGGAGGAGAGCTGGGCGCCCTCGGCCGATGTCCTGCGGACCCTGCTGGCCGGGTTGGTCGGCGAGGTGCCGACGGCGGCGCACCGCCGCGCCCTGGAGGTGGCGGCGCAGGCGCATTCGACGTCCGAGGAACTGCTCGCCACGGTGCTGCCCGAGGAGGACGCTCACCTGCTGTTCGGCTGGCTGCGGGAGCTGCCCTTCATCGAGTCCACCCACCGGGGGCTCCACCCGCACGACGCCGCGCGCGAGACGCTGGCCGCCGACCTGCGCTGGCGGGCCCCCAACGCGTTCGTGGCGATCCGCCAGCGGTTGGCGGACGAGTACCTGCGCCTCCTGCGCGAGGCGCCCGAGGAGCGGGTCTGGACCGTCACCGACGAGCTGTTCTACCTCTTCCGGGAGGGGGCGACCCTGGCGCGACTGCGCACCTGGTCCCGCGAGGACGAGGTGCACGACCGCGCCCTTCACCCGGACGACCTCGACGTCGTGCTGCGGATGGCCGAGGAGACCGAGGGGCCCGCCTCCGCGGAGCTGGTCCGCTACTGGGCGGAGCGTCAGCCGCAGGCGTTCAGCGTCTACCAACTCGTGGACACGGGACGGACCGTGGCGTTCACCGCCCGGCTCGTCCTGCCGGCCCCCGCCGATCCCCTGGACCTGGCCACCGATCCGGTGGTGGCGGCGGCCTGGGCGTACACCGAGGCAGCCGCGCCGGTGGGGCCCGGTGAGCACATCGGCGTGAGCCGTTTCTCGGTCTATCCCGAGCGGTACCAGGTGCCCTCGCGCGTCATCGACCTGAGCAGCTCCCGGGCCCAGGCGGAGGCCGCCCGCGCCCGCGGTCGCGCGTACGGCTTCGCGGTCTACCAGGACGCCGACACCTGGGCCGCGCGCGTCAAGGGCACCCTCGGCGACACCGGCGCGCGGCCTCGGGTCGGTGAGCACACGTACGGGCTGTTCAGCGTCGACTGGCGCCAAGTGCCCGTCGAGGACTGGCTCCGCCGCTTCATAGCGACTCCGGAGGAACCTGCCCGGTCGGGCCCGTCGGGCGTGACGCGCAACGCGTTCGACCAGGCCGTGCGCGAAGCCCTGCTGCACTGGCGTGACCCGCGGGCCTTCGCCGTCTGCGCCCTGATGCGGGTCCGCCTGGCGGCCGATCTGGCCGACCCGGTCGGGGAGTTGCGGGTCCTGCTGCGCCAAGCCGTCGACGACCTGGCACGTGATCCGCGCGGGGCGCGGGCCCGCGAGGCCCTGACGGCGGCTCACTTCTCCGGTGCGCCGACCCAGGAGGCCGCCGCCCGCCGTCTCGGCCTTCCGTACGGCACCTACCGGCGGCACCTGCGCCAGGGCCTGGACCTGCTCTGCGAGGCCCTGTGGCAGCAGGAGCTGCACGGCTCCCGGTAGGAAAGCGAGCGCCCGCCCACGGCGGGGCCGGGTGGACAGGCGTGGACAGGACTGGACGGTCAACGCTGCCGCCGGGCCTGGAAAGTGGACAGCACCCGGACCAAAGCTGTGCGTCATGAAACTCCAGCGCACACCGACGGGCCGGGCGGCCCCCACCCCTGGAAACCCTGCTCGGCCGGGGGCCGTGCTCGCGGCGCTCGCCGCGGCCCAGTTCACGGTCATGCTCGCCACCTCGATCGTGAACGTGGCGCTGCCGCAGATCCGCGCCGGAGTGGGCCTGTCGGACGGCGGCACCACCTGGGTGGTCAACGCCTACGGCCTGGCGTTCGGGGCGCTGCTCCTGGCGGGCGGGCGGGCGGGCGACCTGCTCGGGCGCCGCCGGGTGCTGATCGCCGGCCTCGCACTGTTCGCGGTGGCGTCGGCGGCAGCAGGGCTGGCCACGTCCCCCGGCGTGTTGATCGCCGCCCGCGCCGTTCAGGGCCTGGGCGCCGCCGCCGTCGCCCCGGCCGCGCTCGCCCTGGCTATGGGCCTGTTCCCGTCCGGGCCCGGGCGTGGCAGAGCCCTGGGAGTGTGGGGCGCGGTCTCGGGAGCGGGCGGGGCGGGCGGCGTCCTGCTGGGCGGCGTGCTCACCCAGGCGTGGGGCTGGCCCTGGATCTTCCACGCCGTCGCCCTCGGGGCGGTGCTGGTGCTGGCCGCCGTGCCGGCCCTGGTGCCACGGACGGCCGGCCGTACGGGCGAGCGCTTCGACCTGCTGGGCACCGTGACCGTCACCCTCGCGCTGACCTGCCTCGTCTGGGCTCTGACGACCGCACGCGGCGCCGGTTGGACGGACGGCCGGGTGCTCGGCGCCCTCCTCGGCGCCGCCGCGCTGCTCACGGCCTTCGCCGTGCTCGAGGTCCGCCGGCCGAACGCGCTGATACCACCGCGGCTGTTCGCCACCGGCCGGGTCGCGGCGGGCAACCTGCTGATGGCGCTGCTGGGTTCGGTGTGGATCGCGCTGTTCTTCTTCCTGCCGCTCTACCAGCAGCAGGTGCTGCACTCCAGCGCCTTGGCCACCGGGGCCGGTCAACTTCCGCTCGCCGGTGCCAACATGCTCGGCGCCGCGCTCGCGCCCCGGATCTCCCGGCGGATCGGCACCACCGCGACCGTGACAGCGGCCCTGCTCACCGAGGCCGCCGGACTGCTCTGGCTGTCGCGGATCAGCGCCGACGGGAGCTATCTCGCGGACATCCTGGGGCCGAGCGTCCTGGTCGGCCTCGGCCTGAGCGTCGCCTTCGTGCAGCTCACCGCGCTGGCCGTGGACGGCGTGCCGCCGCAGGACGCGGGCCTGGCCGGCGGCTTGGTGAACACCACCCGCCAGGTCGGCGGTGCGGTCGGCCTCGCCGCCCTGGCCTCCCTGGCCGGCTCGGTCACCGCCCGCGCCGCCACCCACCAGGCCCCCGCACAGGCCCTCACCGCCGGCTACCAGGCCGCGTTCACGGTGTCGGCAGCCGTCCTGGCCGCCACCGCGCTCCTCGCGGTGCTCCTCACCCGCTGCACCGGCCGGCGGACCGCAGCCACCCCCGCACGCCCGGCTGCCCACCCACAGAACCCGCGAACCCCGGCCGTCCCCCGAACCGGCTGAACCGACGGATCAGCCACCCCACTCACACGGACCCGTCACCCGACAGCACCATCCCCTCGAAGGAGCGTCACCATGAAGTCCACCGCGCCGATCGACACCCCCCTCGACACCACCGCCTCCGCCGCGCAGCCCGGCGACCAGCCCCTGCCCGAGGTGGTCACCGCCTGGGCCGACGCGTGGAACGGCACCGACCCCCAGGCGCTCGGCGCCCTCTTCACCGCCGACGGCACCTACACCGACCAGGCCGTGGGCGTCACCTTCCACGGCCGTCAGGAGATCGCCGGCTGGAAGTCCCGCGCCGACAGCCTCATCGACGACGTCCACGTCATCGTGCACGCCGCCCACCGCGACGGCGACCACATCACCGTCGAGGCCTCCTACTGCGGCCGGCTCAAGGGCGCGCCCCAGCCCTTCGCCGTGCCGATGGCCACCCTTCTCGACCTCGGCGAGCACCACCGGATCACCTCCGACCAGGACTACTACAGCCTCAACGCCGTCCTCGCCCAGTCCGGCCTGCCCGCCGACTGGACCCCGCCCACCCCCTGACCGGCAGCCGCGAACCCGACGGGTTCCCGGCGCCTTCTCACCCGCCCGGGTCCTGTACCTGACAGTGCGTCACATCCACCGAAGAGAGACACCTGCCATGACTGTCGACAAGCCCTACCTGACCGGCCACTTCACCCCGGTCGCCGACGAGATCACCGCCGTCGGGCTCACCGTCGAGGGCACCCTGCCCCCGGAGCTGACCGGCCGACTGCTCCGCAACGGGCACAACCCCAAGCCCGGCGTCACCCCCACCCACTGGTTCAAGGGCAGCGGCATGGTCCACGGCATCCGCCTGATCGACGGCCGCGCCGAGTGGTACCGCAACCGCTGGGTGCACACCCCGGCCCTGGACGGCGCCCCCTACATGACCGAGCACGGCCCGGACCTGACCGCCAGCGCCGCCGGCACCCACGTCATCGAGCACGCCGGCCGCCTGCTGGCCCTGTGCGAGGCGAACCTGCCCTTCGAGCTCACCCGGCAGCTGGAGACGGTCGGCGCCTACGACTTCGACGGCAAACTGCGCACCGCGATGACCGCGCACCCCAAGACCGACCCGGTGACGGGGGAGCTCCACTTCTTCGGCTCCTCACCGTTCCCGCCCTTCCTGGTGTACTACGTCGCCGACGCCAAGGGCGAGATCGTCCACAGTGCCGAGGTCCCGGGTGCGACGGCCGCGCTCAAGCACGACTTCGCGATCACCCGCCGCCATGTGGTCTTCATCGAGGGCAACGTCACGTTCGACCCGACCGAGCACTCGGGTATCCCGTACGGGTGGAACGACGCCCAGCCCGCCCGCATCGGTGTCATGCCGCGCGGCGGCGACGGCGCCCGGCAGGTCCGCTGGTTCTCCATCGAGCCGGGCAACGTGCTGCACGTCGCCAACGCCTACGAGGACGGCCAGGGCCGCATCGTCCTGGAGGGCCCGACCGTGGACCGCGAGGGGTTCCGGCTCTCCTGGAACTGGTGGATCGGCGCACCCGGGCGCGGCACCGAGCCCGTCTCCCGTTCCTACACCCGGCGTTGGGTGATCGACCCGGTGGCCGGGACCGTGGACGAGCAGATCGTCGACGACCTGCCGGTGGAGTTCCCGACCCTCAACGAGGACTACCTGGGCGCCGAGAACCGCTACCACTACGCCGTCTCGTTCCCCGACGAGAAGGGCTTCGGCGGCTACGGCGTGGTCAAGTACGACCGCACCACCGGCGCCCGCCGGATCCACCAGGTCGGCGACGCCCGGATGCCGAGCGAGGCGGTCTTCGTCCCCGCGGCCGGCGCCACCGGCGAGGACGACGGCTACCTCCTCACCGTCGTCTCCGACCTCAAGCAGGACGCCTCGCAGCTGCTGGTCATCGACGCCTCCGGCCTCGACCGGATCGCCACCGTCCACCTGCCCCACCGGGTGAGCGCCGGACTGCACGGCTCCTGGGTCCCCGACACCGACCTCTGACGGAACCGGGTTTGAGCATCGCCCCGCACCCTGGGAGGCCGGCACGGCCGGTCTCCCACGGGGACGGGGCGGGAGTCACCCCCGGCCGGCGACGCCCTCACGGACGGGCGAGAAGTCCAGCGACAGGGCGGCCGGACCGCGGGTGTACAGGCCGGTCTCCCGGTAGTGGAAGCCGGGGCTGTAGCGGACCTGGTCGAGCCGGGGCAGCAGCAGCGCGGCCACGGTCTCGATCTCCGCGCGGGCGAAGGCCGCACCCACGCACTGGTGGAGCCCGGTGCCGAAGGACAGGTGCTGGGCCGCGGCGGTGAAGGAGCGGGCGACGCCCAGATCCGGGCGGTGGATGTCGAAGGTGTCCGGAGCGGCGAACGCGTCGGGATCGCGGTTTGCCGCGCCGATCATGCAGAAGACGGTGCCGCCCGCCGGGACGACGGTGTCGGCGAACACGGCGTCCCGCTCCGCCTGGCGGGGGATGAGCTGGACAGGCGGGGTGTACCGCAGTGTCTCGGCGATCGCGGCGGGCAGCAGGGCCGGGTCCCGGCGGACCTGCGCCAGCTGCCGGGGGTGGTCGATCAGGTGCTTGAAGAGGAGCGCGAGGGTCTTGTCGGCGGGCTCGACGGCGGCGATCAGCACGTTGATGACCAGCGCGGTGACGTCACGGGTGCTCATGGCGATGCCGTCGAACTCGGCCGTGCACAGCTGCGATATCAGGTCCGCGCCGGGGTGGCGGCGCCGTTGTTCGATGACGGGGACGAGGTAGCTCTCCAACTGCTCGGCGCAGTCCAGGCAGTGCCGACGGCGTTCGGGCGTGAGGACGACGCTGGTGACGAACTCGCCGACCCCGTCGAGCCAGGCGGCGACCTGCCGCCAGTCGCTCTTGTCCAGCCCGAGGACGTCGAGGGTCACGCGGACGGCGAAGGGCTTGCCGAAGTCGTTGACGAGGTCCATCCGTCCCAGGGGGAGGAACGGCGCGAGGAGTTCGGCGGCGTTGGCGTGGATGGCGCGGATCTGGTCCTGCAGGGCCGGCCCGGTGAAGCCCCGGACGACGATCTTCCGCTTGGCGGTGTGCTCGGCCCCGGTCATCTGCGCGAGGACCGGCCCGCGCATCACCGGCTCGGCGCGCACCTGCAGCGTCTCGGTGGTGAACGTCTCATGGTCGGTCAGCACCCGCTGCACGTCGCGGTAGCGGGAGAGGAAGTAGGCGTCGATCGCCGGCTCGTAGTGCACCGGTGACCGGTCCCTCAGCCGGGCGAAATGCCGGTGGGGAGCGGCGGCGAAGTCCTCGGACAGGATGCTGAAACGGGGATCGACCACGGGCATGGCGGGCGGGCCTCTCACGGGGAGCCGGCCCCGACGTACGGTGCGGGGGCGCGGCGGGGGCTTCGATGACGGCGGGCGGTCCTGACCGGGCCGGCCCGGGTGGGCGGTCAGGCCGTGGCGGCCGGGACCCGTCCGGCGTGCTCGGCGAGCAGCCGGTAGGCGCCGTTCTCCCGGCGGACGGTGCCGGCGGTGGGCTGCGGGAAGTGGGTGCCCAGGAGGAGCGCGTCGGTGTCCGCCAGGGCGTCGAGCATCCGGCCGCGGGTGCGGACCGCCTGGGCGGAGTCGATGTCGACGCAGCTGTTCACATGGGGGTGGGACAGCTGCACGGGGTGGTGGATGCTGTCGCCGGTGATCAGCGCCCGGCGGTCGCTGCCGCGCAGTTCCACGGCGACCTGTCCCGGGGTGTGGCCGGGGGCCGGGACCAGGAAGACGCCCGGCGCCACCTCGTGCCCGTGCTCGGGCACGTCCACGAGGTCGTACTGCCCGGCGTCGCTGACGGGGAGGACGGAGTCGCGGAACATCTGGCTGCGGGCCTCGTCCAGGTCGGTGGCGGCCCAGTGGTCCCACTCGGTGCGGCTGGTGAGGTAGCGGGCGCCGGGGAAGGCGGGGACCCAGTCCTCGCCGGCCAGGCGGGTGTTCCAGCCGACGTGGTCGGTGTGCAGGTGCGTGGTGATCACGAGGTCCACGGACTCCGGCGGGAAGCCCGCCGCCGTCAGCCGCTCCAGGAAGTCGGTGTCGAGACCGTTCCAGGCCGGGTTGGCGCGCGTCTTGCCGTTGCCGATGCCGGTGTCCACGACGATCCGCAGTCCGCCGGCCGTGACGGCGAAGCTGTGGCTCGCCAGCCGTGGGACGTCGGCGTCGGCGAAGTCGGGGCGTAGCCACGATGCCTCGTCCAGCACCTCTTTGGTGGCGTCCGGCAGCAGCCAGGGTCCGGTCTGTCGCGGTAGTTCGATCTCGTCGATGCGACGTACGACGATGTCGCCGAGGCTCCATCCGGTGCCGGTGGACGGGGTGGCCTGAGGGGACGTGGCGGTGCTCATCGGTGGGTCCTTCCAGAGGGACGAGACAGGGCGGGGTGGGACCCGGTCAGGCGGTGCGGCGCTGCCGGACGGCGCGGGCGAGGCCGGTCAGGGCCAGCAGGATGACCGTCGTGGCGTAGAGCCCGAGGGCGGTCCGCAGACCGTACAGGTTGGTCAGCAGGCCGGCGAGGACGGCGGGGATGCTCATGGCCAGGTAGCTGAGGATGTAGTAGCCGGCGAGCGTGCCGGCGACCTCGCCGGGGGCGGCCGGGGGCAGCAGCAGGCGCAGGGCGCCCTGGGTGACGGCGCCGAATCCCGCGCCCGCCAGGGCGGTTCCGGCGAACAGCGCAAGCAGGCTGTGCAGTTGCGGTCCGCTCAGGGTCAGCAGGGCTCCCGGGATCAGCAGCGCGGTGCCGGCGAGACTCACGGTGCGGGCGGGCAGCGCCCGGGCGGCGTGGCCGGCGGTGCCGGCCGCGGCCGTCAGGGTGAAGAAGACCAGGCCGCCGGTGGCGCGGGCGGCGTGCGGAGCGATCAGCTGGGCGAGCGAGGGGCCGAGCGAGGAGTAGAAACCGCCCAGCGCCCAGGCGGCGACGATGCCGGGTGCGGCGAGCGCCATGGCCGGCCGGGAGGCGGGGGCGACGGTGATCGCAGGCCGCAGCGAGCGCCAGGCGCCGGGGTGCGGGCGGGCGGTCTCGGGAGTGAGCAGGACCGCGGCGGCCTGCGCGATGAAGAGCACGAGCAGCAGCACGAAGACGGTGCGGGTGGGGGCGGGGGCGTACTGCACGAGGGCGGTGGCGGCCAGCACGCCGACCGCCATGCCGGCCACGGGGGTGATGCCGTTGGCGACCGTCGCCCGGCCCGGGCGCGCGGGGTCCTCGAAGTCGAGCAGGGCGGCTCCGGCGGCGCTGGTGGCCACACCGGTGGCCAGGCCCTGCAGGATCCTGGCGGCGATCAGCTCCGGTACCCCCTGGGCGGTGGCGAAGACGGCCATCGCGACGGCCTGCGCCAGCAGGGCGCCGGCGAGGACCGGGCGCCGGCCCAGGTGCTCCGAGAGCCTGCCCGCGGTCAGCAGCGCCACCAGCAGGGCGAGCGCGTAGGCGCTGAACACGAAGGTGAGCGTGATGGCCGAGAAGTGCCATGCGGCCTGGTAGAGCGCGTACAGCGGGGTCGGTGCGCTGGAGGCGGCCAACAGGGCGACCAGGACCGACGCGTGGAGCGGGAACGCGCCGCGGCGGCTCAGAACGGGTAGACGGCGGGGGGTGGGCAGCGGGGCGGTGATGACGCCGGCCATGGAAGCACCTCGGAGCTTTAAGGCGAATGCTTTGCGTTAAGAACTCTAGGCCTGTGCCGCCCTGAAACGCAAGTATTTAGCTTTTAGGTAGGGGTGCAGAGGGTTCAGGGTGGTCGACCGCCGCTGCCACCAGGGGGTCGGTGTAGGCCGCCGACAGGTCCGAGGGGCGGAACAGGATCCGGTACATCAGCGGGGCGACCAGGACGTCCAGCAGTCTCTCCACGTCGGGCACGGCCTCCCCGCGGCCGGCCGCGCGCACGCCGAGGACCTTCAACTGCTCGGCGGCGTAGTCGGAACAGCGCGCCGCGTTGCCCTGCTCGGGGTCGCCCAGCAGGGCGTCGCGGATGTAGGTGCGGCCCGCCGTCGAGGACATCTCCTCGGCGAACTGCACCGCCCACGCCCTCAGGTCCGCCCGCAGGCTGCCGTGGTCGGCCGGCGGAGTGTCGGGGCGCAGCCGCTCGACGGCCACGTCGGACAGCAGCTCCCGCAGGTCCCCCCAACGCCGGTAGACGGTGGACGGTGTGACTCCCGCGCGGGCGGCGATCAGGGGCACGGTGAGCGCGTCGCGCCCCAGTTCCGCCTCAAGATCCCGGACGGCCTGGTGCACGGACTGCTGGACGCGGGCGCTGCGCCCGCCTGGGCGCGTGGTTGCTCGGGCATTCATGCACCCAGCTTAACGAGAAGAAGTTGCGTTTGCCGGTTATCGAGCGCTGCCGAGGTTCCGGTCTCCTTCGGCGCCCTCGAGCATGAGGGTGGTCTCCTCGACCCGGCGGAAGCGGCCGTCCTCGGCGAACTCGGCGAAGAGGTACACCTCCATGCGGACGGTGGACCCGTCGGTCTTGGTGACCGTGACCGTGTGGCGGTCCGCGTAACGGTCGCCGTCGACGAGCTCGTCGTGGACGCTGATCGAGCCGCCGGCCACGATCGTGCGCAGGTGGGCTATGTGGCTGAGGAACGCGGTCCGGTCGTCCCAGCGGCCGTCGGTGCGCTGACGGTAGTCCGGGGCGAAGTGCCGGTCGGCGGCCTCGTTCAGGTCGAGCCCGGGGGTGAGGAGCAGGTCGGTGAGGGCGGAGCGGATGTCGGTGCGGTTCACGGGGATCCCTTGGGTGCGCGGGGAGTGCCCCGCATGACTTTCCCGTACGATAGCCCGCCGGGATGGGCGGGCCTGACGGGGTGCCACGCCGCTGTTCAGGGCGTCTGCGCGGTCCGGCCGGTGTCGCGGATGTCGATGCCGGGGATGACGGGGATGACGTCGATGGCGGGGATGACGTCGATGGGGATGCCGGCGGCCTGGGCGGCGGCGGTGCGTCGGTGCGTCGGCTTCGTCAGTTCCAGGCTGGACAGGTGCTTCTTCAGCCTCTTGGCCATCGGAAAGAAGGTCGCGAGAGTGAGCCCGCCGGAGACGACGGCCCCGACGACAGGGATCGCCTTGGAGACGGTCTTCGCGAAGGTCTGCTTGGTCATCTGGATGCCGAGGTAGCCCGCAACCTTCTTCACTACGGGATAGATGACGCCCTGGGTGAGCGCCTTCTGCGGCAGCTTCTTGGCGACCTGCTTCGATATCAGCTCCGCGACCCTCCCCACGGCGACGTTCGCCTGGTGGGTACCGAACATCACGCCGACGAAGAGCGTGAGCACTCCCTTGGTCGCGTCATCGAGGCTGTCGCCGTGGCTGTCCGCGTCCCCGTGGCTGCCGTTGTCGCCGTCGCCGGAGAACAGATCGGGCCAGCTGTAGAGGTAGGCGAGCTTCTGCGCGATGCGCAGCACGTGGCCGAAGTACTGGGCCAGGTCGGCGGGCACGGTAGCGGGAAGGAATACCAGGCCAGGCATCCCGGCAGCCGCGGAGAGAGCGCTGACCTTGGTGGTTTCGTAATGGATGGAGCTGTTGGCCGCTCTGTCCAGGATCTCGAGAGGGATGCCCGCTGCCGCAGGGGTCTGAGCGATTGCTCGGCGGATGTCGTCCTCGGAGCAATACCGGGCCAGTGCCTGCCGCAGGTATGCCTCCCTGTTGATCCGCACGCCCGGAAGGTTTGCTGCGCGCACCAGCACAGCGGAGAAGCGCAACTCCGGGTTCTCGCTCGCTCTGCTCGTGGCCATGGCAGGAACCTACAGCACCCGGGGAGGACCGGTGCCTGTTCCAAGCCGGCGCGAAACAGGGGCAAGGTCACTCCAACGAGTGAACCAGCGGCGGGAGTTGCTCCTGGGACGCACCGTTCGGCCCAGGATGGCGGCAGTCGAGAGCGCAGCCTTCCCCCGGTTCTCGTGCGGCCGACGGCCGCCGGTGGGGTGACGATCTGCGGCGCGCTCTCATCACCACCTGTGGGGGTTCCACCGTGCCGTCCGCTGTTCGTTCCGCTCGCACCACTCGTAGTACCCGCGCCACCCGCACGACCCGTTCCACCCGCGCCACCCGCCTGGTTCGCTCCACCTCGGCGCTGCTGGCCGGTACGGCTTTGCTGGCGCTGCCCACCGCTGCGAGCGCCGCTCCCGGCCAGGAGGGCGGCCAGGCCAACGCCGTGACCGCCGAACTCGCGCTGAACGTGAGCCTGTTGAACAGCGCCGTGCAGGTCCCGGTGGATATCGCGCTGAACAAGGTGCAGTCCCCGGCCCAGCACAGCGGGTCCATGCTGACCGCGACCGTGGGCGGTGTCGACCAGCAGGGACCGATCACCCTGGTCAAGGCGGACATCGGTAAATCGGTCACCCACATCGACGCCCAAGGGGCCGAGGCCTCCGTCCAGTTGGTCAACGCCGACGTGCACGCCCCGGGCCTGCCGCTGAGCACGCTGCTCGGCCTCCAGGCGCTCAGCAGCGAGGTCAGCTGCCCGGTGGACGGGCCGCCGACCGCCAAGGTGACCGCCCCTGCCAAGCTCACGGTGTTGGGCAAGTCCGTCACGCTCAGCCTGTACGGATCGACGCATGTCGCCGTGCCCGGGATCGGCAGCGTGGACATCAGCTACTCGCCGCACACCACGACGTCCACGACGGCGGCGGCTGCGGCGCTCGTGGTGAACGTCGCGCTGAACCCGCTTCAGCTCAATGTGGCGAAGGTGGACGGGACGGTCACCATCGCCTCGGTCAGCTGCGTGAAGCCGGGCGGGAGTGGGAGCGGGGGCGGGAGTGGGACGTCCACGGGCGCCGCGTCGGCGCCGGCCTCGGCGCCGTCCGCCGCGGCCTCCGGCCCGGCAGGTGCGCCCGTGGTGGCCGCAGTGGCGGACACCTCCGTGCCGCTCGCCGGCGACTCGCCCTCGGCGGTGTCCCCGTCGTCTTCGGCCAAGCCGACCACCGGGCAGTCGTTGGCCTTCACCGGGAGCAGTGGCACCGGGACGATCGCGGGTGGAGCGGCCGCCCTGCTCGCTGCGGGCGGCGGGGCGCTCTGGCTGACCCGGCGGCGCCGCTCGGCGGCCCACAAGGGCTGACAGAATCCGTCACCTGTCACCTGTCAGCCGCCACCTGTCAGTCGTCAGCTGCCACCTGTCATTAGTCAGTCGTCATCCGTCAGCTGAGGACGACCGGCTCCAAGTACAGGGTGTCCGTACCGCCGGCGTCCGCGCCCGTGGCCAGCCCGGCGCCCGGCCAGTTCATCTTGACCGAGTGGGTCTCCCCGGGAGGGGTGATGGTCATGGTGGTCACCTTGGCGCTGGGGTGGCCCTTGGGGTTGGTGCGGTACCAGATGGTGAACACGGCGATCTGCGCCTTGGCGAGGGTGACGGTGCTCGGCTGCTTGAAGCCGCGCGGCACCGAGGTGGGTCCCTCGCTGGTGGCCAGGTCGACCCCGGCGAAGCCGTTCAGGGTGCAGGTGTCGCCCTTGTTGCCGAACGTCACGGTGACCGAAGCCATGTCCGCCGACGGCGGAGCGGCGTTGCCCGCCGAGACGTCGGGGATCAGGTTGGCCGTGGTGCAGGCCGCAGCCGCCGCCGTGCCCGACCCGGAACCGCTCCCGGTGGAGGCCTTCGAGCTCGACGGGTGCGAGGACGGAGCCTTGGACCCCGTGCCACCCGAGGCTGACCCGCCGCCGGTCCCGCCCGTTCCGCCGGGGGCCGTGGCGCCGCTGGACGCCGTCACCGCCGGGCTGCTGCTCGCGCCGCTCGAACTGGCCGCCCCCGCCGTCCCGTTGACGTCGTCCTGGCAGGCAGTCAGCGCCAGCCCCGCCACGACCAGTACCGCAGTTGCCGCCAGGGCACGCTGAACACGCATCTGAAAGATCTCCCCGAGAGTGGTGGATCGCGGTCCCCGCCGCGGTCAGCAGAAGCCTCACACGGGGCGAATGTGGTGGTCCAGCTTGTGGGGGCTGCGGGGACAGAGCTGTGACGGTGTCTCGTTCCTGTCCCAAAGCGCCCGCCCGGGCGGCCAGGGCGAGCCCGCGTCACTCACCTGTCATGTCCGCTGGCACTTTCAGAGTGTGAGGGTGCCATTTCGGACAGTGGGTTCACATGCTGGTTACATAAGAGGAACAACGGGGAAACGGCGGCTTGCGACGCTACGCGGGCACCCACCACTCAAGTTGCGAGGTAACCGCCGTGGCAATCAAGGCCGAGTACATCTGGATCGACGGCACCCAGCCGACCGCCAAGCTCCGTTCCAAGACTCGGATCCTGGCCAACGCTGACAAGCTGCCGACCTGGGGCTTCGACGGTTCCTCCACCAACCAGGCCGAGGGTCACGCCTCGGACCGCGTGCTCGCGCCGGTCGCGTCCTTCCCGGACCCGATCCGCGGCGGCGACAACATCCTCGTCCTCTGCGAGGTGAACGAGACCGACGGCACCCCGCACGTCTCGAACACCCGCGCCCTGCTCCGCCCGATCGCCGAGCAGTTCGCCGCGCAGGAGGGCATCTTCGGCATCGAGCAGGAGTACACCTTCTTCAAGGGCTCCCGCCCGCTGGGCTTCCCCGAGGGCGGCTTCCCGGCCCCGCAGGGTGGCTACTACTGCGGCGTCGGCGCCGAGGAGGTCTTCGGTCGCGAGATCGTCGAGCTGCACATGGACCGCTGCCTCGCGGCCGGCCTCGCGCTCTGCGGCATCAACGCCGAGGTCATGCCCGGCCAGTGGGAGTTCCAGATCGGCCCGGTCGACGCGCTGACCGTCTCCGACCACCTGTGGGTCGCCCGCTACCTGCTCTACCGCACCGCCGAGGAGTTCGGCATCGACGCGACCCTGGACGCCAAGCCGGTCCGCGGCGACTGGAACGGCGCGGGCGCGCACACCAACTTCTCCACCAAGGCCATGCGTGAGGGCTACGACGCCATCATCACCGCCTGCGAGTCCCTCGGCGCCAGCCAGGAGATCGTGCTGGAGCACGTCAAGCAGTACGGCTTCGGCATCGAGTCCCGCCTGACCGGCCAGCACGAGACCGCCCCGTGGAACGTCTACTCCTACGGTGTCTCGGACCGCGGCGCCTCGGTGCGCATCCCGTGGCAGGTCGAGGTCGAGAAGAAGGGCTACATCGAGGACCGTCGCCCGAACGCCAACGTCGACCCGTACGTGGTGACCCGCCTGCTGGTCAACACCTGCTGCAGCGCGCTGGAGAAGGCCGGCCAGGTCTGATCCCAGGCCCAGGCTCCTGCTCTCAGCCCCACGCACGTGAGCGCCCGCTCGGTTCCCCTCCCCGCACGGAGGCGGACCGGGCGGGCGCTCCCGCGTGTGGGGCTGTCCGTCGGGCAGGGTGTGCGATCACTGCGCCGGGCGGTCCAGGCGCTGGGCCGCCGCCTCACCGCGACTGGCGACCGGCTGGATGCCGGCGGCCTTGCCGAGGCCGAAGGGGGGCATGGCGACGTAGACCGACTCGTGGCCGCCGGCTGGGACGACGTAGGTCTCGTGCCAGATGCCGACGGCGCCGGCGCTGCTGCGGGCCTGCCGGTTGAACGCCTGCCAGGCGGGGCGGTGCTTGCGGTCGGCCGCGGTGGCGTAGGCGAGTAGGTGGTCGGCGTCCTTCCAGTACTGGACCACGGTGATCTCGCGCAGCCCGCCGCCGACCATGGTGCGGGCGCCGAGCAGGCCGGCGTCGGGGTCGGCGAAGAGTTCGCGCAGCATCGCGGGCATCGCCTGGGCGACCGGCCACCACCGGCGCACGGCGCGCAGCCGGTTGATCCGCATCCCGATCAGGAAGACCACCACCCCGCCGTCGTGCGCGTCGGTGACTCTGGACTCGATGACCTGCGTGGACTGAGCGGCCTGGGCAGGCTGAGTGGGCTGGATGGGCTTGGCAGGCATGGCTACCTCCGGAACATCATGGGATAGCTTCACTATCCCCTGTTAGGATAGTGGCACTATCTCATCCACCCTGTCCAGGGTCCGGCGGTCTCGATCGGCGGTTTTCGAAAGGACGTCACGCCATGCGGCTGTCCGACCTGAGCGCCCGCAGCGGGGTGCCGACCGCCACGATCAAGTACTACCTGCGGGAGGGGCTGCTGCCGCCCGGTGAGCGGCTCTCCGCCTCGCGCTCCGAGTACGGCGAGGCGCACCTGCGCCGGTTGCGGCTGGTGCGGTCGCTGATCCAGGTGGGTGGGATGTCGGTGGCCAGGACGAAGGACGTGCTGCGCGCGGCCGAGGACGAGTCGCTGGACCAGCACGAGCAGTTCGGTGCCGCCCAGGTCGCGCTGCTGGGTGATTACGGTCCGCAGAGCGTCGAGTTGGAGCCGGGGCTGAAGGCTCGCGAGACGGTGGACGAGCTGCTGGCGGAGTTCGGCTGGGACGACTGCGGCAACACCCCGGCGTACTGGATGCTGATCGGTGCGGTCGCCTCGATCGAGCGCCTGGGATACCCCTGCGACCTGGCCCAACTACGGCCGTACGCGGCGGCGATCGAGCCGGTGGCCAGGTTCGACCTGGACGTGATCGCGCAGTATCCGGCCGGTGACGAGCGGCTGGAGGCCGTGGTCGCGCTCACCGTGCTCAAGGAGCCGGTCCTGCTGGCCCTGCGGCGCATCGCCCACGCCTACGTCTCCGGCCTGACGGCGGAGGCGGCGGCCGCCGCAGCCGACCTGACGTAACGTCAGAACCCTTCGCTCACAGCACCGTAAGCAGCGCCGCCAGGAAGCGGTCCGTCGTCGCGGGATCCCGGACGGCGATCCGCAGCCAGTCCGCCCCGAGCCCGGGGAAGGTGTCCCCGCGTCGCACCGCGAAGCCCGTCGCGCGCAGCCGCGTTCGCACTTCGGCCGCGCCGGGCAGCTCGATCAGGACGAACGAGGCGGCGGGCGTGCCGTGCACCCGGACGCCGTCGAACGCGGCCAGCCCCTCGATCAGGTGGTTCCGGTGCGCGCCGGTCGCCACTGCGGCGGCCTCGGCCTCGGCCAACGCGGCCGGGGCGCTGCACAGTTCGGCGGCGACCAGGGCGGGGGTGGAGACCGGCCAGAGCGGCTGGGCCTGACTGAGCTCGGCGATCAGGTCGGCCGGGGCGAGGACGTAGCCGATCCGCAGTCCGGCCAGCCCCCAGGTCTTGGTGAGGCTGCGCAGCACCACCACCCGCCCGGGCAGTCCGCGCAGCCCGGCCAGCGACTCGGTCTCGCCGGGCACGGTGTCCATGAACGCCTCGTCCACCACCAGTGTCCGTCCCTCGCGGGCCAGTTCGGCCAGTGACGCGGCCGGGTGCAGGACGGAGGTCGGATTGGTGGGGTTGCCGACCACGACCAGGTCGGCCTCCTCGGGCACCGCGCCCGCGGTGAGCCGGAACCCGTCGGCGGGGGAGAGCAGCACCCGCCGCACGCTGTGCCCGGCGTCCCGCAGCGCGGCCTCGGGTTCGGTGAACTGCGGGTGCACGACGACCGGGTGGCGCGCCCGCAGGGTCCGGGCGAGCAGCACGAACGCCTCGGCGGCGCCGGAGGTGAGCAGCACCTCCTCGACGGGCCGGCCGTGCCGGGCGGCGACGGCGGCGCGGGCGGCGGTCTGCTCGGGGTAGGCGGCGAGGTCGGCCAGGGTGGCTGCGAGGCGGGTCCGCAGCCAGTCGGGCGGGGTGCCGGTGCGGACGTTGACGGCGAGGTCGACCAGTCCGGCGGCCCGCACCTCGGCGTCGCCGTGGTGGCGCAGATCGGGCTCCGAGGGCTCCGAGGGCTGCGACGGCGCCGAGGGCGTTGAAAGCACTGAGGGCTCCGAGGGCTCGCTGACCGACGCCAGGGCGACCGTGGCCAGCCCCGACTTCCGCTTCGGCAGCAGGAGTTCGCCCCCGCCGAGCAGGGCAGCGGCCTCCGCCACGCTGGCCGTGCCGGTGACGGTCAGTACCGCCGCCGACGGGTGCGGCACGGTGATCCCGGCGAGCTCCGCCGCCGGGTGCCCGACCAGCGGGACCCCCAGCCGGCGGGCGGCGGCGAGCAGTCCGGGCTCGGCGGCCCGGCTCTCGACGGTGGCCAGCCGGGCGACGGCGTCCGCCGCGCTGCCCGCCTCGGCGAGCGCCGCGGTGATCAGGCCGAGCACCTCGTCCTCGCCCACGCCGCTGCTCGCGCCCACGCCGACGACCACCCGTACGCCGCTCATCATCGCCCTACTCCCTCTGCGTCCGGGACCCCGGGACTCCGCGCTCTCGCGCTCCGCGCACCCGGCGCCCCGGGAATCCCACCACGGGCCGCGAGAGCGCGTCAATCGAGGCCAAGGCCCAGGTCGAGGCCATGAAGCAAGAGGATGGACGGTCAACGTTTCCCTTGCGGCCACCTGCCACCGACGCTCAGGCCCTACGCTTTCGCCGCCCGGCGAAGATCGTCGCACCGCGCTGCACGCCGCCGCCCCTCAGCCCCTCACGCGCCTCTCGCGTCGCCGCCACCGACACCACCGAATCTGGAACCGACAACCGTGTACCTCGTGGAACGTCGCACCTCCCCGGCGCCCGCCGACGCCGACCCGGGTGCCACCCCGGCCCGGCGCCGGTGGGCGGCCGTCCCCGCCACCGTGCTCGCTCTCGGCGCGGTCAGCCTGATCACCGACGTCTCCTCCGAGATGGTCACGGCGGTCCTGCCGCTCTACCTGGTGGCGGGACTCGGCGTCTCGCCGCTCGGCTTCGGCCTGCTGGACGGAATCTACAACGGCTTCAGCTCGCTGGTCGGGCTGGTCGGCGGGCATCTCGCGGACCGCCGTGGCGGCCGGCACAAGGCGGTCGCCGCGGCCGGCTACGGGCTCTCGGCGCTCTGCAAGCCGTTCCTCCTGCTCGCGCACTCGGTGGGCCCGATCGGCGCGCTGCTGGCCGTCGACCGCACGGGCAAGGGCCTGCGCACCGCGCCCCGCGACGCGCTGATCTCGCTGTCCACCGAGCCCGAGCGCCGCGGCCGCGCCTTCGGCGTGCACCGCGCGATGGACACCGCCGGCGCGCTGATGGGGCCGCTGGTGGCGTTCGGCCTGCTCCGGCTGGCGCAGGGCTCGCTGCTCGCGGACGGCGGTGAACGCTCGGGCTACGACTCGGTGTTCGCGGTCAGCGGGTGTGTGGCGGCGATCGGCGTGCTCGTCCTGCTGCTCTTCGTGCCGAACTCCTCCACCACAACGCAACCGGAGCAGTCGGCCGAGGACGCTCCCGCCGCCGAACGGCCCCGCCTGCGCGCCTCGTTCGCGCTGCTGCATCGCCCGGCGCTGCTGCGGCTGACGCTCTGCGCGGTGCTGCTCGGCCTGACCACCGTCAGCGACTCCTTCCTCTATCTGCTGCTCCAGCGCCAACTGAAGCTCCCGGTCTACCTGTTCCCGCTGCTGCCGATCGGCACGGCGGCCGGCTTCCTGCTGCTGGCCGTCCCGCTCGGGGTGTTGGCCGACCGGGTCGGCCGCCGCCGGCTCTTCCTGGCCGGTCACCTGGCGCTGCTGCTCGCGTACGGGGTGCTGCTCAACTCCTCGGCGCAGTGGGCGGTCTTCCTGGTGCTGGCGCTGCACGGTTCGTTCTACGCCGCCACCGACGGGGTGCTGGCCGCGGCCGCCGCCGACGCGGTGCCGGCCGAACACCGCGGCGCCGGACTCGCGCTGGTGAACACCGGCCAGACGGCGGCCCGGTTCGTCTGCTCGTTGGCGTTCGGCGCGGCCTGGACCGTCTGGGGCCCGCACACCGCGCTGGCCGCCGCCACCGGCGGGCTCGCACTCTGCGCCGCCCTGGCCGCCCTGACCCTGCGTTCCCGTCCCCCGCACCCCAGTTCCGATGAGGCCCCCGCGTGACCCGCACCTCCCGTTTCCTCGTCCTGCTCGCCGCCGTCCTGCTGCTCGGCGGCGTCGGTACGGTGGCGGTCCTGCACGCCGCCGACCGCACCGCGCGCCACGACAAGCCGCAGCAGGGCGGCCCCTCGGTCGCCACCGGCACGGTCGGCCTCACACCGTCCGGCGGCCGCCTGTTGGCCTTCCGCTCGATGGCCTGGGGCCCGCACCGCGACGAGCTGGCGACCGTCCCGGCCGACCGGCCGAACGCCGTGCGCACCGTCTCCGGGGAGAAGTGCCTGCGCTTCTACGCCGCCGCCGGGACCGGCGTCTGCCTGCGGGCGGACCACGGCGCGCTCCAGGACACCTACCACGCCGTCATCCTGGACGCCTCGCTGCACGAGGTGCGCAGCGTCCCCGCCGCCGGCATCCCCAGCCGCGCGCGGGTCTCGCCCTCGGGCCACCTGGCGGCCTGGACGGTCTTCGTCGCGGGCGACACGTACGGCGGCACCAGCTTCTCCACCCGTGCGTCGATCCTGGACACCCGGACCTGGAAGCTGGAGGACAACCTGGAGACCTTCACAGTCATCAAGGACGGCCAGCCCTACCACGCCCAGGACATCAACGTCTGGGGCGTCACCTTCGCGGCCGACGACAACGCGTTCTACGCCACCGTCGCCACCGGCGGCCAGACCTACCTGGTCCACGGCGACCTCGCGGCCCGCACCCTGACCACGCTCCACCAGAACGTGGAGTGCCCCTCGCTCTCCCCGGACGGCACCCGGATCGCCTACAAGAAGCGCGTCGCGGGCGCCGGCAGCGCGTCCCCGTGGCGGCTCTACGTCCTGGACCTGCGCACCGGCATCGAGACGGCCACCGCCGAGCAGCGCAGCGTGGACGACCAGGCCGACTGGTCCGACAACTCGACGCTCGTCTACGCGCTGCCCGGTGACACCGGATCGGACCTCTGGTCGGTTCCGGCCGACGGCACCGGCACCCCGGCCAAGCTGCTCTCCTCGGCGGCGTCCCCGAGCTACCTCGGCTGACCGGCGCCGGCCGCTTCAGGAGCGCGGCGGCACGGCGAGCAACTTCGCCAGCATGCGGGCCAGTTCGGCCTGTTCGTCGCCCTCAGTACCCGCGCAGCGTTCTTCGCACCCGCGCAGCCCCTTCAGCGCCGCTCGGCGGCCTGCCGCACGAAGCGCTCGGCCAGCTGCGGTGCCCCGGCCCAGTGCACGTGCAGGTAGGAGGCGTGCACAGCCGCCGTCGCGAAGCCCTCGCTGTGTGCGGCGCCGGTCGGGGTGCGCCAGCCCCAGGCGGGGGCCGGGCCGGCGGCGGGGGTGCAGGCCGTGCGGTGGAACTCGTGCCCGCGCACCCGGGTGCCGGTGACCGCGAGCGGGCTGTCGTGCAGTGCCACGGCCTCCCGGTAGCCAAGCGTGAGCCGCTCGGTCATGGTGGCCGTGGAGTCCAGCACGCCGCACATCGGCCGTCCGTCCAACTCCCCTCCCAGGTAGAGCAGTCCGGCGCACTCGGCGGCGATCGGCGCGCCGTCGGCGGCCAGTCGGGCGACGGCGGAGCGCAGTCCGGCGTTCTCGCTCAACTCGGCCGCGTAGACCTCGGGGAACCCGCCGCCGATCACCAATCCTGATGTGGAGACAGGCAGTTCGGTGTCGTGCAGCGGGTCGAACGGCAGCACCTCGGCCCCGGCGGCCGTCAGCAGCTCCGCGTTCTCCGCGTACGAGAAGGAGAACGCCGCGCCGGAGGCCAGCGCGATCCGCGGTCGCGCCCCGATGACCGGGGTGACCTCGGCCGCCGCGTCCCACGGCTCGTCGTGGATCGGCGGCGCGGACCGGGCCAGCGCCAGCAGCTCGTCCAGGTCGACCGAGGCGGCGATGAGTTCGCCCATGTCGCGGACGGCCTGGACGGCCTGCGCCGAGCGCTCCACCACCGGGACCAGGCCCAGGTGCCGGGACGGCGTCGCGACCGCGGCCGTGCGCCGCACCGCGCCCAGCACCGGGACGCCCGAGCCCTCCTCCAGTGCCTCGCGCAGCAGTTGCTCGTGCCGGTCGGAGGCGACCCGGTTGAGGATCACCCCGGCCAGCCGCACCTGCGGATCCCAGGAGGCGAACCCGTGCACCAGCGCGGCCACCGACCGGGACTGCGAGGAGCCGTCCACCACCAGCACCACCGGCGCCCGCAGCAGCTTGGCGACGTGCGCGGTGGAGGCCAACTCGCCACGCCCGGAGGCTCCGTCGAACATCCCCATGACGCCCTCGACGACCGCCAAGTCCGCACCGGCCGCGCCGTGCAGGAAGAGCGGCGCGATCCGCTCGGGGCCGCACAGGAAGGCGTCCAGGTTGCGCCCGGGCCGCCCGGTGGCGAGGGCGTGGTAGCCGGGGTCGATGTAGTCCGGGCCGACCTTGTGCGGCGAGACGGCCAGGCCGCGGGCGGCCAGCGCCGCCATCAGCCCGGTGGCCACGGTGGTCTTGCCCGCGCCCGAGGAGGGCGCGGCGATGACGAGACGGGGGATGTCCATGGAGCTAGCGGCCTACCACTCGATCCCGCGCTGGCCCTTGCGGCCGGCGTCCATCGGGTGCTTGACCTTGGTCATCTCGGTGACCAGGTCGGCGAGTTCGAGCAGCGGCTCGGCCGCGTACCGGCCGGTGATCACCACGTGCTGCGAGCCCGGACGGTCCCGGAGCACCGACACCACCTCGTCCACGTCCACCCAGCCCCAGTGCATCGGGTAGGTGAACTCGTCGAGCACGTAGAGCCGGTAGGTCTCGGCGGCGAGGTCGCGCTTGACCTGTTCCCAGCCCTCCTTGGCGGCCTCCTCGCTGGTCACCTCGGCCTCGGCCGAGCGCTGGATCCACGACCAGCCCTCGCCCATCTTGTGCCAGGCGACCGTGCCGCCCTGCTCGGAGGCGCCGAGCACCTTCAGCGCGTTCTCCTCGCCCACCTTCCACTTGGCGGACTTGACGAACTGGAACACCCCGATCGGCCAGCCCTGGTTCCAGGCCCGCAGGGCGAGACCGAAGGCGGCGGTCGACTTGCCCTTGCCGGGGCCGGTGTGCACGGCGGTGATCGGCTGGGTACGGCGCTGACGAGTCGTCAGACCGTCCTCGGGGACGACGGAGGGCTGGCCCTGAGGCATGGGTGTCACGCTGCCTTTCGACGCGGCTGGGTGGTGGCGGAGGGGCGGTGGGCGTGCACCAGGGCGGCCACGCCCTCGGCTCGCAGGTCGTCCAAGGTGACGGCGGTGGCGCCGAGTTGGCCCGCCAGGGTGCGGGCCAGGCCGAGCCGAACGTGGCCGGACTCGCAGTCCAGCACCACCGCGGCGGTGCCCTGGGCGGCCAACAGGCCTGCGGCCTGCCCGGCTTCGGCCAGCGCGGCGCGCCCGCCGGTGGCCCGGCCGTCGGTGACCACCACCAGCAGCGGACGCCGGTGCGGGTCGCGCAGCCGTTCCAGCCGCAGGACTTCGTGGGCGCGCAGCAGCCCGGCGGCCAGCGGGGTGCGGCCACCGGTGGGCAGCTGTTCGAGCCGGGCGGCGCCGACCTCGACCGACGAGGTCGGCGGCAGGGCCAGCTCGGCGCCGGCACCGCGGAAGGTGATCATGCCGATCTTGTCGCGGCGCTGGTAGGCGTCCATCAGCAGCGACAGGACCGCGCCCTTGACGGCGGTCATCCGCTGCCGGGCGGCCATCGAGCCGGAGGCGTCGACCACGAAGAGCACCAGGTTGGATTCCCGTCCCTGGCGCACCTGTTCGCGGAAGTCGTCGTGCCGCAGCACCAGCGCCCGGCCGGTGCGGCCGCGGGCCGCCTGGTGCGGGGCCGCGGCCTGCAGGGTTGCGGCCAGGTGCAGCCGGGTCAGCTGCCCGGCCGGGCGGCGCGAGCGGACGGTCTGCCCGCCGTCGGTCTCGGCGGGGGAGCGGCGGCCCTGGGCGCCCTTACCGGTGCCGGGGACCTTGAACAGCCTGGTCCGGTACGGGTCGTCGGCCGCCACGGGGGCGGACTCCCGGGAGGCGCCGGGCTTGGGAATCTGCGGGGGCGCCTCCTGCGCGGACGACTCCCCGGCGGGCGCCTCGCCGGGGTCGGACGACGGCTCGGGAGCACCGCCGCCGCCGTCCGGGCCACCCCCGTCCGGCCCGTCGTCCTCGGGCCCGCCACCCTGCGGCCCGTCACCGTCCGGCCCCTCGCCCTCGCCCTCCGGCTCCGGCTCCTGCTCGGCGTGTTCCTCCAGCGTCCGGTCCAACTGCTCCTCGTCCAGCCCGGGCGCGTCGAACGGGTTGCGCCGCCGCCGGTGCGGCAGCGCCAGCTGCGCGGCCTTGCGGACGTCCTCCTCGGCCACCGCCGTCCGCCCGTCCCAGGCGGCCAGCGCGACCGCCGTGCGGGCCATCACGATGTCCGCGCGCAGGCCGTCCACCTCGAACGCCGCGCAGACCGCGGTGATCTGGCGCAGCGCCGCGTCCCCCAGCTCGACGGCGGGCAGCAGCGCCCGGGCGGCGGTGATCCGCTCGGCCAGCGCGCGCTCCTCGGCCTCGTAGCGCCGCGCGAAACCGGCCGGGTCGGCGTCGTACGCCAGCCGGCGGCGGACCACGTCGGCGCGCTCCACCGGATCGCGGGTGGCGGCGATCTCCACGGTCAGCCCGAACCGGTCGAGCAGCTGCGGCCGCAGCTCGCCCTCCTCCGGGTTCATCGTGCCGACCAGCAGGAACCGCGCCGCGTGCCGCACCGACACGCCCTCGCGCTCGACGTACGAGCGGCCCATCGCCGCCGCGTCCAGCAGCAGGTCCACCACGTGGTCCTGGAGGAGGTTGACCTCGTCGATGTAGAGCACGCCGCGGTGCGCCCGGGCCAGCAGGCCGGGCTCGTACGCCTTGACACCCTCGGCCAGCGCCCGTTCCAGGTCCAGCGAGCCGACGATCCGGTCCTCGGTGACGCCGACCGGCAGCTCGACGAGCTGGGCCGGCCGGTCGAGCGGCGCGGCGTCCGGGTGCGTCCCGTCCGGGCACTGCGGGTCCGGCGCGGCCGGGTCACAGGCGAACCGGCAGTCGCCGACCACCGTGATGGACGGCAGCAGCCCGGCCAGCGCGCGCACCATGGTCGACTTCGCGGTGCCCTTCTCGCCGCGCACCAGCACCCCGCCGACCGCCGGCGAGACGGCGTTCAGCAGCAGGCCGAGCCGCAGGTCGGCCATCCCCACGATGGCGGTGAAGGGGTATCGGACGTCACTCACAGGCGTTCGCCTTCCATAGCGCGGACCGCGGGCGCACCCGGCGGGACGAAGGGCAGGCCGTCGCCGACGCCGCCCTCGATCAGCCGCCAGAGCGCGTCGGTGTCCGCGTGCTCCTCGATCAGATCTCCCAGCCGGTCGAGCCGGGCCTCGCGCGCCGCGGCGAACGAGGTGTCGGGGGAGGGCACGAACCGCCGTCCCGCCAACGCCGCGACCTCGCGCAGCAGGGCCCGCCGGAAGCCGTCGTTCTCCAGCGCGCCGTGCCAGGTGGTGCCGAACACCGACCCCTGCCGACACCCGTCCAGGAAGGTCTCCCCGCCCTCGACGGTCACCACCCCGTGGTGGATCTCGTACCCCTCGACCCGCTCGCCGAAGGCCTCGCCGACCGGCCGGCCGAGCACCTTCTCGGCGCCGAACCGCACCCGCACCGGCAGCAGCCCCAGCCCGTCGACCGCGCCGGCCTTCGACTCGACCTCGTCCACGATCTCGTGCCCGAGCATCTGGTAGCCGCCGCAGACCCCGAGCACCGGCCGCCCGGCCGCCACCCGCTCGTTCAGCGCACGGTCCAGGCCGCGTTCGCGCAGCCAGGCCAGGTCGGCGACGGTGGCCCGGGTGCCGGGCAGCACCACCAGGTCGGCGTCGGCCAGCTCCTCGGCCCGGCTCGCCCAGCGGACCAGCACGCCCGGCTCCTGCGCCAGTGCGTCCAGGTCGGTGAAGTTGGACAACCGCGGGAAGCGCAGCACGGCCACCCGCAGCACGTCGGCGCCGTAGGGCCCTTCGACGTCCTCGCGGTCCACCACGGTGGAGAGGTCGAGCGAGTCCTCGGCGTCCAGCCACAGGCCCTTCAGCATGGGCAGGGTACCGAGCACCGGACGGCCGGTCAGTTCGTGCAGCATGTCCAGGCCGGGCTTCAACAGCCGGGCGTCGCCACGGAACTTGTTGACCAGCCAGCCCGCCACCAGCCGCTGGTCCTCGGCGCTGAGCAGCGCCAGGGTGCCGAACATCGCGGCGAAGACCCCGCCGCGGTCGATGTCGCCGACCACCACGACCGGCAGGCCGGCGGCCCGGGCCAGGCCCATGTTGGCGATGTCGCGGTCGCGAAGGTTGATCTCGGCGGGGGAGCCGGCACCCTCGCAGATCACCACGTCGAAGCGGCGGCGCAGATCCGCCAGGCACTCCAACGAACGCTCCAGCAAATACGGTTTGCGCTCCCGGTAGTCGAGCGCGCCGACTTCCGCGACGGGCCGGCCGAGCAGCACCACCTGGCTGCGCCCGTCCGCCCCGGGCTTGAGCAGCACCGGGTTCATCGCCGCCTCGGGCTCCACCCGGGCGGCGGCGGCCTGCATCACCTGGGCCCGGCCGATCTCCGCGCCGTCGGCGGTGACCATCGAGTTGAGCGACATGTTCTGCGCCTTGAAGGGGGCGACCCGCACCCCCTGCCGGACCAGCCAGCGGCAGATCCCGGCCGTCACCACGCTCTTGCCCGCATCCGAGGTGGTCCCCGCGACCAGCAGTGCGTTGCTCATTTCCGTCCCCTCCGCAGAGCCGACACGGCGAACCGTCCGGCCACCGTCACCCCCAACGCCAGCAGCCCGACCCGGCGCGACAGCACACACGCCCGCTCGATGTCGTCCACCGCCACCGGCCGCAGCTCGGGGCCCAGCACCGGCCGCTCCTCCACCCGCGAGCCGTAGCGCAGCGTGCCGCCCAGCCGGACGCCGAGCGCGCCCGCGAAGGCCGACTCGGCCTGCCCGGCGTTCGGGCTCGGGTGTGCGGAGCCGTCCCGCCGCCAGATTCGCCAGGCGGTCCCCGGCGAGGGCGCGGCGGCCACCGTGAGCAGCGCGGTCAGCCGGGCGCCCGGCCAGCCGGCCACGTCGTCCAGCCGGGCCGAGGCCCAGCCGAACCGGCGGTAGCGCTCGGACCGGTGACCCACCATCGCGTCCAGCGTGTTGACGGCCCGGAAGGCCAGCAGCCCGGGGGTGCCCGCCAGGGCGCCCCAGACCAGCGCGTTGACGACGGCGTCCGCGGTGTTCTCGGCCACCGACTCGACCACTGCGCGGGCGATCTGCGGCTCGTCCAGGGAGCGCGGGTCGCGCCCGCACAGGTGCGGCAGGCGTTCCCGGGCGGCCGTCAGATCGCCCGCGCGCAGCGCGCCGTCGATCAGCCGCGCCTCCCGGGTGAGCGAGGCCCCGCCGAGCACCGTCCAGACGGCCGCGGCGGTCAGCACCGCCCGCCCGCGCCCGGCGGCCCGGTCGGCGACCAGCGCCGCGCCCGCCACCGTGCCCACGCACAGGGCGGTGTAGAGGCTCCCGGCGCCCCGGTGGTCGCGCCACAGCGCCTGTTCGGCCCGCCCGGCCGCCCGGCCGAAGCCGGCCACCGGGTGGCCCCGCCGGGGATCGCCGAAGCGGGCGTCGGCGGCATAGCCGGCCAGCGCGCCCACGGCGTAGGGGAGAGTGCGGCGAAGTGGGACCCTCACCGCCGTCAGCCCGCGGACGGCGGGCGGCGACGGGGTGGTCGGAAGGCTGCCGGCATGGGCGTGCGTGTCCTCACTCAGGGTCCGCGCCCTGGATCGACGTAACGGGGGCGAGAGTCTCCTGGCTTCCGGGTCCTGACGCACGCTCGGCGGCGTGCTCCCCGGTGACAGTGGCGGGACCGCGCCGGACTCGCACCGGCTTCCTCTGCTTGCCTCCGATTGGCCCCAGGATCCCATCACGTGCCGGAACCGGCAGTCAACCAGCGCCCCGGAGTGCTTGATCACATCCGGGATCGCATCCTCCGGTCACCCGGCACGGTCGGCCGGAACCGTCGTTACCTCCGAGTAGCCCGCGCTCCCGTTCGCCGGCCGCTGGTGAATCCTCCAAGGCCCGATCGAGGCCCGCTCCCCGGCTTCGTGCGTTCAGAGGCTGGGGCGCCACCCACCCCGCCCCTAGCGTCAAGTCATGCGACGCAGAACGCCGGCCCCCACCCCGGTCCCCTTCTCCCCCCAGGCCGCCCGGGCCCACCGCTCCGGGCTCGGCCTCACCCCCGAACAGGTCGCGGCCGGGATGGCCGCGCACGGCGTCCGGCTGCTGCCGACGCACGTCCTGGGCTGGGAGAGCGGTGAGCTGCACCCCACCGAGGAGGAGTTCGTCGCGCTGGCCCGCGCGCTCTGGTGCCCGGCGGCCCAGCTGATGGGCGTGCGCCCCAGCAGCCTGCGCGACTTCCGGGTGGCCCGCGAGCTCGGCCGGGAGCAGACGGCACGTCAGATCGGGATCGGCCTGAAGTCGTACGAGGCGGCCGAGCTGAGCGGGCGCTGGAGCGGCGACGAGGCGCAGACCCAGGCGCTGGCCCAGGTGCTCGGCCTGACCCTGCGCGACCTGGTCCGGGTGACCGGCGCGGGCGAGGAGCTGGAGCAGCGGCTGCGCCAGTGCGTGGACGGGCGCTGGCAGGCGCAGCTGAAGGCGGTCGGCCGGCTCGTCCCCGCGCCGCGCGCCGCGCTCTCGACCGTGCTGGCCGCCCTGCAGGGCGAGTACCAGGTGAACTCCTACTGGGGCTCCAGCGCCCCGGACGAGCAGCAGCAACCGGACGAGCCGCTGGAGCGCCGCTTCTGGGCCCTGCTGGCCGCGACGGACACCGGCATCCCCGTCTAGCGGCGCTGCGGTGGCCGCCCGCCCGCGCCCGGGGTGAACTGGCTGGAAAGTAACCCCTCACCACCCCGGGGAGAGCCATGCGTTGGGGAATCGTCGTCGCCGCGGGCACCGCCGTCGCCGCCGGAGCGGGGGCCGTCGTCCTGATCGTCGGGCGCCGGGTCTCCGATCTGGCGGTCCAACCGTCCCCGGGCGGTGAGAGCGGACCCCGCGCGGCGGACCCCGCGCTGCGGGTACGGGCGCTCGGCGCGGGCGACGTCACGCTGACCCGCACCGGCGCCGCCGAGCGCCGCGGCCGGTACGCGCTGGAGTGGCCCGGCGGCCACGCGGTGGTCGGCGAGGTGCTGCGCACGGGCCCGAAGACCGTCACCCGCCGGCTGGAGCTCAGCGCGGGCAGCCCGCCGGCGATCGGCACCGAGGTCGAGCTGACGCCGCGGGTGCTGCGCGGGGACCCCGGCTCGGCCTGCGGTCTGGACTACATGGACGTCCTGGTCGACGGCGAGCTCGGCGCGCTGCCCGCCTGGTACGTGCCGGCGCTGCGCGGCACCTGGGTGATCCTCGTGCACGGACCCGAGGCCGACCGGCGCCAGGCGCTCCCGGCCCTGCCCGTCCTGCGGCGCCTGGGCCTGCCGGCGCTGGTGGTCAGCTACCGCGGCGACCAGGGCGCGCCGCCCTCGCCGGACGGGCTCGGCCACTTCGGCGAGACCGAGTGGCGCGACGTCGAGGCGGCGATCCGGTTCGCCAAGGAGGCCGGCGCGGCCCGGATCATCCTCTACGGCTGGTCGCTGGGGGCGGCGACGGTGCTGCGGGCCGCCGCCCGCTCGGACCACCGCTCGGAGCTGGCCGGCCTGGTGCTGGACTCCCCGGTGCTCGACCCGTCGGCGTCGGTGCGCGGCCGGGCGGCCCGCGCGGGCGTGCCGGCCGGGGCGGCGACGCTGGGCGCCTGGGCGGCCGAGGGCCGTACCGGCATGGACGTGGCCGGTTTCGCCCGGCTCGCCGACGGCGCGGACCTGCCCGGGCCGACCCTGCTGCTGCACAGCCCGCAGGACGGCATCGCGCCGTGGCACGACGCGGCCAGGCTGGCCCACCGCCGCTCGGAACTGGTGAGCCTGCACGCCGTCCCCGGAGCCGAGCACGCGGCGCTCTGGAACGCCGATCCGGCCGGCTACGAGGAGAGCCTGCGGCGCTTCCTGACGCCTATTCTCTGAACCGGTGCGGAGCGGTTTCGGATTCGCACGCGGTCAGTCACCTCTTGACCACGGACGGTGCCGCCATGTTAATGTCGTGCACAGGTCACGCGGATCGGGCAGCCCGGTTTGGGCACCATTGCCCCATCTCCGCCCGTCGGTTGTCACCGGCTGCCAAAGACGCGCCGAACTCGATGTGACAGAAGCCCCGTGCACGGGGAAGACTGCACGGCGTGACGTCTCGGAACCCGCGCGACCGTGATGCCCCGCTCCCGCCGACCATGGGTACCGGCGCGACGGTGACCCGTCTACCCGGTACGGCCCCCCGCGCGGATACCGCGCTGCCGGCCGGCTCCGGCGTACCCCGACGCCGAACCCCCAGGCCCGCCCCCGGCCGAGGCCGGGTCCCGCTGCCCGAGGGCTTCCCCGTACCCGCCGAGCTCGCCCCGCTGGCGCGCCGGATGCTCGCCGACGCGGTGCGCATCGCGCGCTGGGCCGGTGAGCTCGAAGCCGTCGACAAGCGCGGCGAGTTGCTGCCCGACGACGCCCGGGCGGCCGGGCGGGCGCTGGCCGTGACGGTCGGCGCCGCAGCCAAGGCCTGGGGCCAGGCCCTGCTGGTCGGCCTGGTCGAGCCGCGCGACGGCGGCGCCGCCCCCGGCTGGCGCCTGCACGCCTGGGAGCGCGACGACGAAGCCGTGCTGCGCGGCTGGTCCGCGCTCTTCGACGCCTGGACCCTGCTGGCCCCCGTCCCGCCCGCCGCCCTGCGCGGCGTCTTCGCGGTGCTGGCCGGCCAGGCCGTGGACCAGGCGCCGCAGCTGCTCTCCTTCCTGCACCTGGTCGACGGCCCGGTGGCCGAGAGCGAGCTCATGGAGCTGCTGCGCCGCGGCCTGGACGAGCGCCGGCACGGCGCCGGCACGGGCTTCGCGACGCTGTCGCCGGTGCCGCACGCGGCCTCCGCCGTCTCGGCCGTCCGTGGCACCTGCCGCGAGCCGCAGATCGACACCCCGCCCGCGCCCTCGGACATCGCCGCCGTGCTGGACTGGATGCTGGACGGCCTGGCGGCCGTCGGCGCCGTGGTCCGCTCGGCGGAGGCCGCCGAGCTCTCCCCGCTGGGGCACTGGGCGGTGCGCGCCAAGCTGGAGGAGATCTGCACGGTCGCGCAGACCGCCGCGGGCCACATCGAGCAGAGCGCGCTGGAACTGCTGGACGCCTGCGCCAACTACTCGCCGGGCCCGGCCCGCGCCGAGTACCGCGCCTGGGTCGCGGCCCGGCCCGTGGACCGGGCGGTGGCCGAGCTCCTGGAGGCCGCCCGGGGTGACGACGCGCTGCTGCGGGGCCTGGCCTTCGAGGCGCTGCGGGTGGCCGGCGGAACGGCCGAGCAGGGGGTCCGGGCGGCGGTGGACGAGGCCGTGCTGCGCCCGTACGCGCTGCTCTGGCTGGCCGAGCAGCTGGACGAGGGCGGCGTGGTGCCGTCCGACGTGCTGAGCGCCGAGGACGCGGCCTGGCTCTGGGTGGACACCGCCGCCGCGGTACTCGACCACGGCGAGACCGAGCTGCTGGTGGGGCACGTCGAGGGCGCCAGCGCCGGCGACCCGGTGCGGCTGTTCGCCCGCGCCCGGCAGTCCGGCCACGCCCGCGCGGCCTCGGTGCTGACGGCGGTCGCCGGGGTGCACCCGGACCCGGCGGTCGCCCGCGCCGCGCGCCGCTCCGCCTTCAGCGTCCACCGCGGCGGGGCCTGAGGGCCCCAGCACGCCCCCGGGCCCCACGCCCGGGGCCGTGGGGCCACCGGCTCCGTCCGGGCTCCACCACGGCCCGATCCGGGCGTTTCACCCTGGAGCGTGACCGGACAGCGAAGTGCCCCGCCGGATCAGGGATCCGACGGGGCACTCGGGTGGAACAGGCGATCAGCAGCCGCGGGACTCCGCGCGGCGGGCCCGCACGTCGCCGACCTTCTGACCGACCTTGCGGCGGATCACCAGCAGCGGCGCCATCGCGGCCAGCGCGATCTGCGCGACGGCACCGACGTGCATCAGCACGTCGCCGCCCGGCAGGCCGGTCGCCCAGGCGGCCAGGCAGCCGATCGAGACGACGATCCAGGCCAGCGTGGCGGTGGCCAGCAGGCCCTGCGGCTTGGGGTACTCGACCTGGCTGACCATCAGGTACGCCACGCCGAAGATCGCCAGCAGACCGACCAGGAAGGGCGGGTCGAGCAGCACGATGGCGATCACCGTCATCGCGCCCATCGGGCAGGGCATGCCCTGGAAGACCCCGGGACGCATCTTGACGGTCGAGAAGCGGGCCAGCCGCAGCACCACCGCCAGCAGCACGGTGAGCGCGATGAAGGCGGAGAGCCCCTGCTTGCCGCCGGGCGACACGATGCCCCAGACCGCGACGAAGTAGGCCGGCGCGATGCCGAAGCTGATCAGGTCGGCCAGGTTGTCGAGCTCGGCGCCGAGCGCGGAGGAGCGCAGCTTGCGCGCCACCAGGCCGTCGAAGAGGTCGCACATCGAGCCGAGCAGCAGCAGCGTGACCGCGGTGGCGGCGCCGTGCCGGACCACCCCGCCCGCGGAGCCGTCGCTCCCGTTGATGTGCGGGATGAGCATGTTCGTGGTGATCGAGTAGATCGCCAGGAACCCGCAGACCGCGTTGCCGAGGGTCAGGAAGTCGGCCGTCGACAGGGTCTGCGGCGAGCGGGGGGCCCGCAGCTCGCGGTCGCGCGCCCAGCGGCGGCGACGCAGCTCGGTCTCGTCCGACTCGCTCAGTCCGACCAGTGTTTCGGGATCAGTCACGGTCAAGGCGTGTCACCCCCGCGGTGGTCTTCTGGCCGACCGTGACGCCGACCTCGACGCCGGCCGGGAGGTAGGTGTCGACGCGGGAGCCGAAGCGAATCAGACCGATCCGCTCGCCCTGCTCGACCTTGGTCCCGGCGAACGTGTAGGGCACGATCCGGCGCGCCACGGCGCCCGCGATCTGCACCATCTCGATGTCGCCGAGCTCGGTGTCGAAGTGCCACACCACGCGCTCGTTGCGGTCGCTGTCCTTGTTGAACGCGGGCACGAAACCACCGGCGATGTGCTCGACGGAGGTCACCGTGCCGGGCAGCGGGGCCCGGTTGACGTGGACGTTCAACGGACTCATGAAGATCGCGACGCGGGTCCGGCCGTCCGGCCAGGCGTCGATGCTCTGCACCACTCCGTCGGCCGGCGAGATCACTCTGCCGGTACCGATCTCACGCTCGGGGTCGCGGAAGAACCACAGCATGCCCGCGCTCAGCGCGCAGGCCGGGACCGCGGCCACGGCCCACTTGCCGTTCCGCCTGGTGAGGGCGGTGGTGAGGGCTGCGGTGGCCAGGGTCGGGACGAACCAGGGGGTGGCTCCGCGCGCGATGGTCACGCGGGGTCGCCGGCCGGCCGTCTCGGGAGCGAGGGCATCGCGATCCGTGACGGAGGTGTGAGGGGACGGGCTGATGGGCATCGAAGACCTTTGTCGCGGGCCCTGGGGCTTGGCACAGTATGGCCGCTGCACGGGGGCCACCGCGGGGATCGGGTGAGAAAGGGACAGCTGCTGTCCCGGTGGATGCTATCGGGAGCAGGTGGTGGGTGGGCAACCCGCCTGCTCGTTCAACTGTCCGCAGCCGGGCTGCTGTGCGCGCGCTATGTATACGACCGTAGCTGCCCGCAGTCCCGTCCCCAAGGGGTCTGTCGAGATCCGTGAGCGATCTCTCAGCCCCATGGGTGAAGCGCGGGGGGCGCGCGGAAGCAGCCACAGGGCGCGTGCCGTCCTGCACGAGCCCTGTGACCTGCGGCGACCCTCGGCGGACCGGTGGATCCCGGCCACCGACTACTCGGCGATCTTGTACTCCTCCAGCAGGCGGCGGCCCACGATCATCTTCTGGATCTCCGCGGTGCCCTCGCCGATCAGCAGCATCGGGGCCTCGCGGTACAGCCGCTCGATCTCGTACTCCTTGGAGAAGCCGTAGCCGCCGTGGATCCGGAAGGCGTCCTCGACGACCTCCTTGCAGTACTCGGAGGCGAGGTATTTGGCCATTCCGGCCTCCAGGTCGTTGCGCTCGCCGCTGTCCTTCTTGCGGGCGGCCATCACCATCATCTGGTGCGCGGCCTCGACCTTGGTGGCCATCTCGGCCAGCTTGAACTGGATCGCCTGGTGCTCGCAGATCTTCTTGCCGAAGGTGGAGCGCTGCTGGGCGTAGGAGATGCCCAGTTCGAAGGCGCGCCGGGCGACGCCGCAGCCGCGCGCGGCCACGTTGACCCGGCCGACCTCGACGCCGTCCATCATCTGGTAGAAGCCCTTGCCGGGGACGCCGCCCAGCACGCGATTGGCTGGAATTCGCACATCCTGGAGCACCAGCTCCGTGGTGTCGACGCCCTTGTAGCCCATCTTCTCGATCTTGCCGGGCACGGTCAGGCCGGGCACGGTCGGGTTCGGTCCGAACCCGGCGGTCTTCTCGATCAGGAAGGTGGTCATGTTGCGGTACGGGGTGTTGCCGCCCTCGTCCGTCTTGCAGAGCACCGCGACCAGGGTGGACGTGCCGCCGTTGGTCAGCCACATCTTCTGGCCGTTCAGGACGTACTCTTCGCCGTCCCGGACGCCCTTGGTGGAGATCGCCGCGACGTCCGAGCCGAGGCCCGGCTCGGACATCGAGAAGGCGCCGCGGATCTCGCCGGCGGCCATCCGGGGCAGGAAGTACTCCTTCTGCTCCTGGGTGCCATGGGCGTTGATCATGTGCGCCACGATGAAGTGGGTGTTGACGATGCCGGACACCGACATCCAGCCACGGGCGATCTCCTCGACCACCAGGGCGTAGGTGAGCAGGGACTCGCCGAGCCCGCCGAACTCCTCGGGGATGGTCAGGCCGAAGAGGCCGAGCTGCTTCATCCCTTCGACGATCGCGGTCGGGTACTCGTCCTTGTGCTCCAGCTCGGTGGCGACCGGGATGATCTCCTTGTCGACAAAGTCCCGCACGGTGGCGAGGATGTCCCGCTGGATCTCGGTGAGGCCGTCGGTCTGTGCGAGGCGTCCCATCGTGCGGCTCCAGGTCTGGCTAAGAGGGTGGGGGAGAGGGTGTGTCGGGGGCCCCGCGAAGCGTGACTTCCGCGGAGCCCCCGGAACCGGGTGGGGGTCGGCCGATGACGGCGGCCTACCCGTCCGGGGTCTTCAGGAGAGCGGCTCGGGCCGGCCGGGCTGCTCGCCGCCGCGGGCCGTGGTGTACGTCGCGGTCGGCACCATCACCTTGCGGCGGAAGATGCAGACGACCGTGCCGTCCTGCTTGTAGCCCTTGGTCTCGACGTAGACGATGCCGCGGTCGTCCTTGGACTTGGACGGCCACTTGTCGAGCACCAGCGTCTCGCCGTAGAGCGTGTCGCCGTGGAAGGTCGGCGCGATGTGCCGCAGCGACTCGATCTCCAGGTTGGCGATCGCCTTGCCCGAGACGTCCGGCACGGACATCCCCAGCAGCAGCGAGTAGATGTAGTTGCCGACCACCACGTTCTTGCCGAAGTCCGTGGTCTTCTCGGCGTAGTTGCTGTCCATGTGCAGCGGGTGGTGGTTCATGGTCAGCAGGCAGAAGAGGTGGTCGTCGTACTCGGTGACGGTCTTCCCGGGCCAGTGCTTGTAGACCGCGCCGACCTCGAACTCCTCGTAGGTGCGTCCGAACTGCATGGCTACGCTCCCGGGATCTCGAACTTGGAGGTGCGCTGGAAGCCCGCCGCACGGCCCTTGCCCGCGATGACCAGGGCCATCTTGCGGGAGGCCTCGTCGATCATCTCGTCGCCGAGCATGGCCGAGCCCTTCGCGCCGCCGGCCTCCGAGGTGCACCAGTCGTAGGCGTCCAGGATCAGCTCGGCGTGGTCGTAGTCCTCCTGCGAGGGCGAGAAGATCTCGTTCGCGGCGCCGACCTGGTCCGGGTGCAGCACCCACTTGCCGTCGAAGCCCAGCGCGGCGGCGCGGCCGGCCACCTCGCGGTAGCCGTCGGTGTTGCGGATCTGCAGGAACGGGCCGTCGATGGCCTGCAGGTCGTGCATCCGGGCCGCCATCAGGATGCGCATCAGGATGTAGTGGTAGGCGTCCGCCGGGTAGCCGGGCGGCTGCTGGCCGACCACCAGGGACTTCATGTTGATCGAGGCCATGAAGTCGGCCGGGCCGAAGATGATGGTCTCCAGGCGCGGTGAGGCGCCGGCGATCTCGTCGACGTTCACCAGGCCCTTGGCGTTCTCGATCTGCGCCTCGATGCCGATCTTGCCGACCTCGAAGCCCATGGTCTTCTCGATCTGCGTCAGCAGCAGGTCCAGCGCCTTGACCTGGGTGGCGTCCTGGACCTTGGGCAGCATGATGCAGTCCAGGTTCGGGCCGGCGCCCTCGACGACCGTGACCACGTCGCGGTAGGTCCAGTGGGTGGTCCAGTCGTTGACCCGGACGACCTTGGTCTTCTTGCCCCAGTCGCCGTTGTTCAGCGCGTCGACGATGTTGTGCCGGGCGCTCTCCTTGACCAGCGGGGCGCAGGCGTCCTCCAGGTCGAGGAAGACCTGGTCGGCGGGCAGGCCCTGGGCCTTCTCCAGGAAGCGCGGGTTGCTGCCGGGGACGGCCAGGCAGGAGCGTCGGGGGCGAAGCCGGTTGACGTTAGACATGGGGGTGAGTCAGTTCCTTCCAGGGGCGGTGACGGCCGAGGCCCACGGCTGGAGCCTGTTGGCGAGCCGGATCTCGTCGACGATCCGGCCGATGATGGTGGTGATGCCGAAGTCCTTCGGTGTGAACACCGCCGCGACGCCGGCGGCCTTCAGGGCCTCGCCGTCGGCAGCTGGGATGATGCCACCGACGATCACCGGGACATCCTCCACCCCTGCCCGTCGCAGCCGTCGCAGAACGTCCGGAACCAGCTCGGGGTGAGCACCCGAGAGGATCGACAGGCCGACGCAGTGCACGTCCTCGGCGACCGCCGCCGAGACGATCTGCTCCGGCGTCAGCCGGATCCCCTGGTAGACCACCTCGAACCCGGCGTCGCGCGCTCGCACGGCGATCTGCTCGGCGCCGTTGGAGTGACCGTCCAGCCCCGGCTTGCCGACCAGCAGCCGCAGCTTGCCGGTGCCCAGCTCGGCGGCGGTGGCGGTCACCGCCTCGCGGACGGCCGCCAGCTCGCCGCCCGGCTCGGCCGCCACCGCGACCGGCGCGCCGCCCACCCCGGTGGGAGCGCGGTACTCGCCGAAGACCTCGCGCAGGGCGAAGGACCACTCGCCCGTGGTCACCCCGGCCCGGACACAGGCCAGGGTGGCGGCCATCAGGTTCTCGTCGGTGCGGGCGACCGCCTTGAGGTGGTCGAGGGCGGCCAGCACGCCGGCCTCGTCCCGCTCGTCCTTCCAACGCTTCAGCCCCGCCAGCACGGCCTGCTCGGAGGCCGGGTCGACCACCATGATGGCGGCGTCCAGGTCGGCGGTGAGCGGGTTCTCCTCGGTGGTGTCGAAGCAGTTCACCCCGACGATGCGGTCCTCGCCGGCCTCGATCCGGGCCCGGCGCTCCGCGTGCGAGGTGACCAGGGCGGACTTCAGGTAGCCGCTCTCGACGGCGGGAATCACCCCGCCCATCCCCATCACCTTGGCGATCTCGGCCTCCGCGCCGGCCAGCAGCTCGGCGGTCTTGCCCTCGATCACGGCGGAGCCGTTGAAGATATCGCCGTACTCCAGCAGGTCCGACTCGTAGGCCAGCACCTGCTGGATCCGCAGCGACCACTGCTGGTCCCAGGGACGCGGCAGGCCGAGCGCCTCGTTCCAGGCGGGCAGCTGGACGGCCCGGGCGCGGGCGTCCTTGGAGAGCGTGACGGCCAGCATCTCCAGCACGATCCGCTGGACGTTGTTCTCCGGCTGCGCCTCGGTCAGGCCCAGCGAGTTGACCTGCACGCCGTAGCGGAACCGGCGCTGCTTGGGGTCCTGGATGCCGTACCGCTCGGTGGTGACCTTCTCCCAGAGCTGGGCGAAGGCGCGCATCTTGCACATCTCCTCGACGAACCGGACGCCCGCGTTCACGAAGAACGAGATCCGGCCGACCACCTCGCCCATCCGCTCGGCCGGCACCTGGCCGGAGTCGCGGACGGCGTCCAGCACGGTGATCGCGGTGCACATCGCGAAGGCGATCTCCTGGACCGGGGTCGCCCCGGCCTCCTGGAGGTGGTAGCTGCAGATGTTGATCGGGTTCCACTTGGGGAGGGTGCCGACCGTGTAGGCGATCATGTCGGTGATCAGGCGCACCGACGGGCCGGGCGGGAAGACGTGCGTCCCGCGCGACAGGTACTCCTTGACGATGTCGTTCTGGGTGGTGCCGGTGAGCTTGGAGACGTCCGAACCCTGCTCCTCGGCGACCACCTGGTACATCGCCAGCAGCCACATGGCGGTGGCGTTGATGGTCATCGAGGTGTTCGTCTGCTCCAACGGGATGCCGTCGAACAGGGCGCGCATGTCGCCGACGTGACCGACCGGGACGCCGACCCGGCCGACCTCGCCGCGGGCCAGCACGTGGTCCGAGTCGTAGCCGGTCTGGGTGGGCAGGTCGAAGGCGACCGAGAGGCCGGTCTGGCCCTTGGCGAGGTTCTTGCGGTAGAGCGCGTTGGAGTCGCTCGCGGTCGAGTGCCCCGCGTAGGTCCGCATCAGCCAGGGGCGGTCACGCTTCTGAGCGGTCATCAGATGTCCCGGAAGCGGTTGATGGCGTCCACGTGCTGGGCGCGGAACTCCTGGTCGCGCACGCCCAGGCCCTCGGTCGGTGCCAGGCAGAGCACGCCGACCTTGCCCTGGTGCTTGTTGTGGTGCACGTCCAGGGCCGCCTGGCCGGACTGGTCCAGGGTGTAGACCTTGGAGACGGTCGGGTGGATCTTGCCCTTGGCGACCAGCCGGTTGGCCTCCCAGGCCTCGCGGTAGTTGGCGAAGTGCGAGCCGACGATCTTCTTGAGCGACATCCACAGGTACCGGTTGTCGTACTGGTGCATGAAGCCGGAGGTGGAGGCGCAGGTGACGATGGTGCCGCCCTTGCGGGTGACGTAGACCGAGGCGCCGAAGGTCTCCCGGCCCGGGTGCTCGAAGACGATGTCCACGTCCTCGCCGCCGGTCAGCTCACGGATCCGGCCGCCCAGGCGCTTCCACTCGCGCGGGTCCTGGGTGTTCTCGTCCTTCCAGAACTTGTAGCCCTCGGCGCTGCGGTCGATGATCGCCTCGGCGCCCATCGCCCGGCAGATGTCGGCCTTCTGCTCGCTGGAGACCACGCAGATCGGGGTGGCGCCGCCGGCCAGCGCGTACTGGGTGGCGTACGAGCCCAGGCCGCCGCTGGCGCCCCAGATCAGCACGTTGTCGCCCTGCTTCATGCCGGCGCCGTTGCGCGAGACCAGCTGGCGGTAGGCGGTGGAGTTGACCAGACCGGGGGAGGCGGCCTCCTCCCAGGTGAGGTGGGCGGGCTTGGGCATTAGCTGGTTGGTCTTCACCAGGGCCAGCTGGGCCAGGCCGCCGAAGTTGGTCTCGAAGCCCCAGATCCGCTGCTCCGGGTCCATCATCGTGTCGTTGTGGCCGTCCGAGCTCTCCAGCTCGACGGACAGGCAGTGCGCGACGACCTCGTCGCCGGGCTTCCAGGCGTTGACGCCGGCGCCGGTGCGCAGGACCACGCCCGCGAGGTCCGAGCCGAGCACGTGGTAGGGCAGGTCGTGCCGCTTGGTCAGCGGCGAGAGGCGGCCGTAGCGCTCCAGGAAGCCGAAGGTGGAGACCGGCTCGTAGATCGAGCTCCACACGGTGTTGTAGTTCACCGCGCTGGCCATCACGGCGACCAGGGCCTCGCCCGGGCCGAGCTCGGGGAGCGCGACGTCGTCGAGGTGAAGGGACTTGCGAGGGTCCTTGTCGCGGCTGTCGAGGCCGGCGAACATCTGCTCCTCGTCCTTGTGCAGCGTCACCGCGCGGTAGGACTCCGGCAGCGCCAGGGCTGCGTAGTCCGCCGAGGTGGCGTTGTTGCTGAGGATGGCGTCGAGGATTTCCTGCATGGCTGCCTCCGAAGGCGTACCTGTGTCGAGGGCGCACAGGGCGTCTGGGGGAGCCGGGAGCGGACACCGGCTTCGCTGAGGGTCGGGGTGGGTGGTCTCGTCCCCGGGGTGTGGGGACGCCTGACTACGGCGCGCCGAGGTGGGGAGCCGCGGCGCCGCGACTGGTGAGTAACAAGCTACTGGCACCCTGTGCCACTCGTAAAGACACTGGGTGCCACGAATTTGGGACCCGCCTCACACTCCGCCCCGGACAGCGCGAAGGCCCGCCCCGGCGTACCGGAACGGGCCTGCGAACTGCGCTTACGACCTGCTCAGGGCCGCTCTGATGCTGTCCATCACGATGTCCAGCGGGGCATCGGTGCGGGCGACTGTGATGAGCACCTCACCGCCCGGGGTGGCACTCAGTGCGCTCGTGGCTGTCAGCTCGTGGCCCGTCGCCGGCTCCCCGTTGGCACCGGGTGCCACAGTGCTGCCACGGCGCCGCGCGCCGTGCGGCGCGGTCGCCCAGAAGGTGCCCCGGATGACCTCGAACGAGTGATCCAGCTGGGCCTCCACGTCCCCGTGCCCGCCGGCCCGCAGCCAGCGCCGCAGCACGTGGTTGTGGGCCGCGACCACCGCCGCAGCCGACACCTCGGCGAGCATCGAGTCGTCGTCCCCGCCGCGCTCCCAGCTCGGCGGGATGTCCTCGGCCGCGTCGAAGCGGCCGAGCAGGTAGCGGGTGAAGAGCCGCTCGTAGCGGGCCACCACGGCGATCTCGCGCTCGCGCAGCGTGGGCACCTGGCGGATCAGCTGGTAGCGGGCCACCGAGACGCCGGGAGTGGAGGCGTACATCCGCAGCACCTCCTTGATGCCGCGGCAGACCACGTCGAGCGGGTGCTCGTCGGGTGCCGAGCTGGCCAGCAGGTCGGCCACCCGGACCAGGGTGTCGTCGTGGTCCGGGAAGATCGCCTCCTCCTTGGACCGGAAGTAGCGGAAGAAGGTCCGCCGGGCCACGCCGGCGGCGGCGGCGATCTGATCGACCGTCGTCTCCTCGTACCCCTGGGTGGCGAACAGTTCCATCGCCGCTGCCGCCAGGTCCTGGCGCATCTGCTGGCGTTGGGCCGCGGCCCGGCGGTTGCCGGGGCCCGGTTCGGCGGCCGGGCGTGCAGTGTCCTGCCCGGTGGAGGACTGATCCCGATCCATGCCCGGAACGCTACACGCCCGGCCGGTCCCGGTTGCCGCCCTTGTCGGCATCGCCTGTCGCAGCGGGGTCGCCGGGCTCACCGCGGGGCGCGGCCAGCGTGAGGAGACCGCCCCGGCGCCCCAGGCCGGCCGGGTGACCGGCTCCGGCGGCAGCGGCACCCTGGGCTCGCCGCCGATCATCGGCGTGCGTGGTCGCGGAAGCCGCGACCGGTCTTGCGGCCCAGGCAGCCGGCCGCGACGAGGTGTTCGAGCAGCGGTGCGGCGGAGAGGCCCGGCTCGCGGAACTCCTGGTGCAGCACCCGCTCGATGGTCAGCGAGACGTCCAGGCCGACCACGTCCAGCAGCTCGAACGGGCCCATCGGGTAGCCGCAGCCGAGCTTCATCGCGGTGTCGATGTCGTCGACCGTGGCGTAGTGCTCCTCCAGCATCCGCACCGCGTCGTTCAGGTACGGGAAGAGCAGCGCGTTCACGATGAAGCCGGCCCGGTCCCCGCACTCCACCGGGTGCTTGCGCACGGTGGAACAGAGGCCCAGCACGGTCGCCGTGACATCGGCCGAGGTCAGCACGGTGGAGACCACCTCGACCAGCTTCATGGCCGGCGCCGGGTTGAAGAAGTGCATGCCGATCACGTCCTGCGGGCGCGAGGTCGCGGTCGCGCAGCTGATCACCGGCAGGCTGGAGGTGGTGGTGGCCAGCACCGCGCCCGGCTTGCAGATCTTGTCCAGGTTCGCGAACAGCTCCCGCTTGACCGCCAGGTCCTCGGCCACCGCCTCCAGCGCCAGGTCCACCCCGGCCAGGTCGGCGAGCTGCCCGGACGGCGTGACCAGGGCCAGCGCGGCGTCCCGCTGCTCGGCCGTCAGCCGACCCTTCTCCACCGAGCGGTCCAGCGAGCGGGTCAGCTGGCCCTTCGCCCGGTCGGCCTTCTCCTGGCTGCGGGCGACCAGCGTCACCGGGAAACCCGCCTTGGCGAAGACCTCGGCGATGCCGGTGGCCATCGTCCCCGAGCCGCAGACCCCGACGCTGCGCACCTCGCGCCCGGCCACCGCGCTCGCGCCCCGGGCGCCGGCCTCGGCGACCGTCCGGGACGAGCCCGGGGCCTCGTAGGAGTAGAAGCCGCGGCCGGTCTTGCGGCCCAGCAGCCCGGCCGCGACCAGCTGGCCGAGGATCGGGGCGGGGGCGTGCAGCCGGTCCTTGGACTGCTCGTACATCGCCTCCAGGACGGTACGGGCGGTGTCGATCCCGATCAGGTCGAGCAGCGCCAGCGGGCCCATCGGCAGCCCGCAGCCCAGCCGCATCGCCGCGTCGATGTCCTCGCGGGTGGCGTAGCGCGACTCGTACATCGCGGCGGCCTGGTTGAGGTACGCGAACAGCAGGCCGTTGACGATGAACCCGGCCTTGTCGCCGGCCGCCACCGGCTCCTTGCCCAGGTCGCGGGCGAACGCGGCTGCCTCGTCGGCGACCTGAGCGACGGTCAGGACGGTGCGGACCACCTCGACCAGCTTCATCGCGTGCACCGGGTTGAAGAAGTGCAGGCCCAGCACCCGCTCGGGGCGGCCGGTCGCGGCGGCGATCCGGGTCACCGAGAGCGAGGTGGTGCCGGTCGCGAGCACGGTCTGCGGCGGGCAGATCCGGTCCAGTTCGGCGAAGATCTCGCGCTTGAGCTCCAGCTGCTCGGGCACCTCCTCGATCACCAGGTCGGCGGCGGCCGCGGCGTCCAGCCGGTCGCCGACGGTGATCAGCGCGAGCAGGTCCGAGCGCTCCTGCGGGGTGAGCCGCTCGCGCTCGACGGCGTGCGCGGTGGCCTCCTGGATCCGGGCCAGCGCCCGGTCCGCGGCCGCGCCGTCGGCCTCGATGCCGAGCACGCGGCGGCCGCTGCGGGCGACGGCGACGGCGATGCCGGCGCCCATGGTGCCGAGGCCGACGATGGCGACGGTGGGAAAGGGTCGCTCCATTTTTCCTGACTCCTAGTCAGAGGTCACCACGGACGCGCTCCCGGCGCGGCGACGCGCCGGGAGGAGGGGATCGCGCCCGCGGGCGGGAGGGGTGACGGGGGTGGCAGGCGTCCGCGAGGCCGGTCCGCTCCGGCCGTACCGCGGCGTGGTGCCGTGCTCAGGGGTGAGACCCCGAGGTGAGCCCAGGTGTCGGGCTCAGGGTGAAGGAGTCGCGGTCCGCGGCCTTGATCGGCCCGGAACCGGAAAAGTACGCACCGCACACCCTCGTGGAGGATGGCCCCCGCTGGTGCGGCTCCCGAAGCCCAGCGGTGGTGCGTGCGGTCACTGTAGCGAAGTTACCGGGAGGTAGGAAGGGGGTCGGACGGTCAATCTGCGGCCCGCACGAACACTCGTCCGGGGAGTTCCGCGGTGGGCCCGCCGCGAGGAGGATGGATCGTGTGAGCACCACTCTCGTCGAACCCGGGTTCCCCGCCGAGCCGCCGCAGCCCGGCCGGTCCGCGGCCCTCCCGGACGCCGCTGCCGCCGCTGCCGCCGCCCGCGCCGAGCGGGCTGCCCGGGCCCGGGCCGTCGCGGCCCGGCTCGGCGCGGAGGGCGTCGACGGCGTCGTCCTGAGCTGGGTCGACAACGCCGGGCTGACCCGGGTGAAGAGCGTCCCGGTCCGCCGCCTGGAGCACGCCGCCGCGTGGGGCGTCGGCGCAGCGCCCTGCTTCGACGTCTTCCTGGTCGACGACTCCGTCACTACCAGCCGCCTGATCGGCGGTCCGGCCGGCGACCTCCGGCTGATCCCGGACCTCGACCGGCTGGTCCGGCTCGCCGCCCAGCCCGGCTGGGCCTGGGCCCCCGCCGACCGCTTCGCCCAGGACGGCACCCCGCACCCCGGCTGCCAGCGCCGCTTCGCCGGCCGGATGACCGAGGCGGCCCGGCAGCGCGGCCTCACCCTGCGGGCCGGCATCGAGATCGAGTGGGTGGTCGCGCTGGCCGGCGCCCCCGACGAGCCGCCCGGCTACCCCACGCACGGCCCGGCGTACGGCATGCACCGCCTCACCGACCTCTCCGACTACCTGCGCGATCTGCTGCGCGCCCTCGCCGAACAGGGCCTGACCGTCCTGCAACTGCATCCCGAGTACGCGCCCGGCCAGTTCGAGGTCTCGCTCGCCCCCGACGGCCCGGTCGGCGCCGCCGACACCACGGTGCTGGTCCGCCAGACCATCCGGGCGGTGTCCGGACGGCACGGCCTGCGGGTCTCCTTCGCCCCCGCGGTCGAGCCCGGCGTGGTCGGGAACGGCGGACACCTCCACCTCTCGCTCTGGAGCGGCGGGTCCGAGGGCGGCACGGGCGCCGAGCGCAACCTCGCGCAGGGCGGCCCCGGCCGCTACGGGCTGACGGCCGAGGGGGAGTCCTTCCTGGCCGGCGTCCTCGCCGAGCTGCCCGCCCTGCTCGCGCTCGGCGCCCCCGGAGTGGCCAGCTACCTGCGGCTGCGGCCGCAGCGCTGGGCGGGTGCCTACCAGTGCTGGGGGATGGAGAACCGGGAGGCCGCCCTACGGCTGATCCCCGGCCCGCCCGACGAGGGGCCCGGCGCCGCCAATGCCGAGATCAAGTGCTTCGACGGCGCCGCCAACCCCTATCTGGCCGTCGGCGCGGTGATCGCCGCCGGCCTGGCCGGTCTGGACGCCCGGCTCGCGCTGCCGCCCGAGGTCGCCGACGACCCGGCCGCCGCACCCGCCGGAGCGGTGTCGCGCCTGCCGGGCAGCCTGGAGGAGACGGTGGCGGCCTTCGAGCTCTGCGCCGTGCTGCGCGAGGCACTGGGCGACCCGCTGTACGAAGCCGTGCTCGCCGTCCGCCGCGGTGAGTGCGAACTCTTCGCCGGGCGCACCGACCAGGAGGTCGCCGCCGCCACCCGCTGGCGCTACTGACGCCGTGCCCGAGCCTGACAGCGTCCCCGAGCCTTACGGCGTCCGCGAGCCTGACAGCGTCCGCGAGCCTGACGGCGTCCGCGTTCCCGACGCCCTGCCCGTGCCGTTGCTGGACCAGCACTGCCACGGCGTCGTCGCTGCCGACCTCGACGACGATGCCTTCGGCGCGCTGCTGACCGAGTCCGACCGTCCGCCCGCGCCCGGCACCTCGCCCTTCGACAGCGCGCTCGGCCTCGCGCTGCGCCGCTGGTGCCCGCCCGCGCTCGGCCTGCCCGCGCACGCCGACCCCGCCGCCTACCTGGCCCGGCGGCGCTCCCTCGGACCTGCCGAGTCGACCCGTCGGCTGCTCGCGGCGGCCGGCCTGCGGGCCCTGCTCGTGGACACCGGCCTGACCGAGGCATCAGGCCAGCCGCTGCTCCCCGCCGACGAGTTGGCGTCCCTTGCCGGGGCCCGGGTGCGCGAGGTGGTGCGGCTGGAGAACGTCGCCGAGGCGCTGGCCGCCCGCGCGCCGAGGGCGGCCGACTGGCCGGCCGCCCTGCGGGACGCGCTCGCCGCCGCCCTGCGGAAGGCCGACGCCGTCGCCGTGAAGTCCGTCCTCGCCTACCGCCACGGCCTGGACATCCCCGCCGACCGGGTGAGCGACGCCGAAGCCGTCCGGGCGGCGGCCGGCTTCCTCGCCGGACCGGCCGGCCGACTCGCCGACCCCGTCCTGCTGCGCCACCTGCTCTGGACCGCCGTCGACCTCTGCGCCCGGCGCGCCCTGCCCCTGCCGCTGCAACTCCACACCGGCTTCGGCGACCCGGACCTCACCCTGCACCGGGCCGATCCCTCGCTGCTCACCCCCTTCATCCGCGCCGTCGAACCCACCGGTGTGCCCCTCGTCCTGCTGCACGGCTACCCCTACCACCGCCAAGTCGGCTGGCTGGCCCAGGTGTTCCCGCACGTGTACGCCGACACCGGCCTGACCCTCAGCCATACCGGCCCCCGCGCCGTCACCGTGCTGGGTGAGCTGCTCGAACTCGCGCCGTTCGGCAAGGTGCTCTTCTCCACCGACGCCTACGGCCTCCCCGAGCTCTACCTGGTCGGCGCGGCCCAGTTCCGCCACGCCCTCGCCACTCTGCTGGGCGACTGGCAGCGCGCCGGAGCCTGCGCGCCCGCCGACGCCGCCCACCTCACCCGCCTCCTCTCCTTCGCCAACGCCCGCCGCCTGTACGGCCTGGGGTGAGTACCAGCCCTGGATGAGTACCAGCCTGGATGAGCACCGGTCTGGGATGATCACCTTCGCTCGACCTGTCGTCGTCAACGAAGGGAAGCACGTGATCACCATCGCCAAGCTCGTTCCGGCCGACCGTCCGCAGTGGGAGGTCCTCTTCCGCGCGTACATAGAGTTCTACGAGCGCACCCTGCCCGACCACATGTACGACCGTGCCTGGGACGCCTTCCAGGAGGACACCCGGATGCACGCCATGGGGGCGAAGCTGGACGGCCGCCTGGTCGGCATCACGCACTTCCTGGTGCACGCCAACACCTCGGCGCCGGACGTGTGTTACCTCCAGGACCTGTTCACCGCACCGGAGGCGCGCGGCAAGGGCGTGGCCCGTGCGCTGATCGGCGCGGTGACCGACTGGGCCCGGGAGCAGGACTGCTCGCGCCTCTACTGGTCGACCCACGAGACCAACTCGCGGGCGCGGCTGCTCTACGACCAGGTCGCGAAGAACCACGGTTTCATCATCTACAAGGTCGACCTCCCGTAGCCGTCCTCGCCCCGCTTGTTCTGCTCGTCCTCGTTGTGCGCGTCCTCGCCCTGCTCGTTCTCGGCCGCCGCGGACCGTGGCAGCGTCAGCGTGAACACCGCGCCGTTGTCGTTCTCGACGGTCACCGACCGCGGTGCCTCGCAGTGCGCGACCACGTCGGCCACCAGGTGGGCGAGGTCGACCGGTTGGAGCCGGACGACCGCCTCGCCCGCGTCCATAGTCACCGTTGCGCAACGCCACTGGCGGCCGGCCTCGCGGCGGGCCCGGGTGAGCTCGCGGTTCACCCCGGTGCGCCGCTCACTTGGGGCCGTGCAGGTCCGGGACGTGTTGCAGCCATGCCGGCCGGCCCGCCTGGGCCTTGGCGATGCGGGCGGCCTCGGTGGCGCGCAGCTGCTCGTCCGTCGCGAAGTCCCTCGGTAGCCAGTGGCGGGAGAGCGCCGCGCGGGCGGCCAGATGCTGGACGTAGGCCGCGCGCAGCGCGTCCACGTCGGCGAAGCCGGGCTCGTCGGCGAGCCAGGCGTCGGGGACCAGGGCGAGGACCTCACGGAGCAGGGGCTCCGTCACCAGGGGCGCCAACTCGGCGTCGGCCGCCGCGACGTCGGGGTGGTAGCCGCCGAGCGCGTGGCCGCTGAAGTCGTACGCCTTCGCCACCGCGTCCGCGGCGCCGGACCAGCGGTGGTGGAAGACCAGCGCGGCGCCGTTGTCGATCAGCCAGAGGCGGCGGTGCCAGACCATCAGGTTGGGGTTGCTGCGGGTGCGGTCGACGTTGGCCGTCAGCGCGTCGAGCCAGATCACCCGGCCTGCTTCCAGCGGGTCGATCTCGACCGGCTGCGCGGGCGGTTGCACAGGTGAGCGCGTGGACGGTTGCGCGCGCGTTTGCGCGGGCCGTTGCGGCCGGACCGCGTCGGTCGGCGCCGGTCGGAAGTCCCGGGCTCCCGGCAGGTAGTCCATCCCGAGGTTGATCCCGGCGCTGGCCCGCAGGAGGTCCTGGATCTCGGCGTCCTCCTCCTGGGCGGCCACCGCCGGGTCGAAGTCGACGAGCACCAGCTCGGGCACCCGCAGCCCGAGGCGGCGCGCCAGCTCCCCGACGACCACCTCGGCGACCAGCGCCTTGCGACCCTGCGCCGCGCCGGTGAACTTGACGACGTAGGTGCCCAGGTCGTCCGTCTCGACGATCCCGGGCACCGACCCGCCCGCACGTAGCGCGTTCACATACCGCAGGGCCTTCACCTGGTTCAGCTGTTTCAGCACACCGGCCACCCTAAACCGACCCTGTGGCATGTGATTGGCTGGCCGTCATCACGCGCAGCGCTCACATGCGAGAGCACCGGTCACATGTGAGAGCGCTGGTCATCTGCGAGAGCATCGGTCACCGGCAAGAGCGGTGATTGCATGCGAGAGCAGTGATCACAAACGCGCCCAGCGATCACACAAGGAGACGAGCAGCCATGGCCCAGGTCTACGCCAGCACCGAGCGGACCTACCCCGCCACCCCCGAGCAGGTGTACGAGGCCCTCGCCGACTACAAGGTGGTGCGCCCGAAGCTGCTGCCCGCGCAGTACAGCGAGTACGAGGTGCGGGCCGGCGGCTTCGGGGCCGGCACCCAGGTGCACTGGAAGCTGCAGGCCACCGAGAAGCGGGTCCGCGACTGCCTCTTCACCGTCAGCGCCCCGAGCGCGGGCAAGCTGGTGGAGACCGACGCCAACTCCTCGATGGTGATCACCTGGACGGTCAGCCAGGACGCCCAGGCGGGTGCGGGTCAGACCAAGGTCCAGATCGAGACGACCTGGCAGGGCGCCGGCGGCATCGGCGGCTTCTTCGAGCGGACCTTCGCCCCCAAGGGCCTCAACCGCATCCACGACGAGGTCCTCGCCAAGCTGGCCGAGAACCTGGCCGCCACCTCGAAGTAACGGCCACCCGAAGTAACGACCACCCGACGTAACGACCACCCGAAGTAACGATCACCCGACCGTCGCACGGGACACTCGTACGAGCCGCCAGCCGTACGGGTGGACCCCGTCCCCGGGCGGGTGACGCCGGGCGAACACCCGCCGCGCCCCACCCTAGGCTCGCGGCCGTGCATCTGACGATCCTTCATGTTTCCCAGCCCGTCGACGGCGGCGTGGCCCGCGTGGTCACCGATCTGGTCCGCGGCCAGCGCGCCGCTGGGCACCGGGTGCTGGTGGCCTGCCCGCCCGGCGGGCGGCTCGGCCCGGAGGCGGCCGCGGCCGGTGCCGAGGTGCTGGACTGGCCGGCCCACCGCTCGCCCGGCCGGACGGTCCCCGCCGAGGTCCACCGCCTGCGCAGGCTGCTGAAGTCGGCCGCCCCCGATCTGGTCCACCTGCACAGCGCCAAGGCCGGCCTGGCCGGCCGGCTGGCGGTGCGCGGCCGGCTGCCCACGGTCTTCCAGCCGCACGCCTGGTCCTTCGCGGCCGCCACCGGCGCCCTCGCCACCGCCAGCTGCCGCTGGGAGCGGTACGCGACCCGGTGGACCGCCGCGCTGCTCTGCGTCAGCGAGCAGGAGCGGCTGGACGGTGAGGCGGTCGGGATCGACGCCCGCTGGGCGGTCGTTCCCAACGGCGTCGACCTGCGCCACTACGCGCCGGCCGAGCGCCGCGCCGCCCGGCTCTCGCTCGGCCTGGACCTCTCGGAGCCGTTGGCGGTCTGCGTCGGGCGGCTCTGTCGGCAGAAGGGCCAGGACGTGCTGCTCGCCGCCTGGCCCGCGGTGCTGCGCCGGGTGCCGACCGCCCGGCTGGCGCTGGTCGGCGGCGGCCCGGACGCGCAGGCGCTGGCCGCCCAGGCCCGCGCGCTGCCGGAGCCGTACCGGGTCCGGCTGGCCGGCGACGTGGCCGACCCGAGGCCGTGGCTGGCGGCAGCCGATCTGGTGGTGCTGCCCTCACGCTGGGAGGGCATGGCGCTGGCGCCGCTGGAGGCGATGGCGATGGCCCGTCCGGTCCTGTTGACCGACGTGCCCGGCGCCCGCGAACAACTGCCCGAGGCACACCGCGCCGACAGCCTCCTCCCACCGCAGGACCCGGCCGCGCTGACCGACGCGCTGGCCCGGGCGCTGGCCGATCCGCTGGAGTGCGGGCGCCGGGGAGCCGAGGCGCGCGGGTGGGTGACCGAGCGGCATGACGTGCGCTCGGTTGTCGGGCGGGTGTCCGAGTTGTACCAGGAGCTCTACCACGAGTTGATCACCGGCGGGCGTAGGACTCCCCGTGTCCCCGCGGGGATCTGATCGTTTCTCAGGCAGTGAGTGCCCGCCATGGGACTGCCTGTCGTGAGAATCACCGCCGCCACAGGAATGCTTCCCCCGTGTCGCATGGCCATTCGCATCGACAAGTCGGAAATTCCTATTAATGGGCGGGTGGAATGAAATGGCAAGTCAACTTCCGGAATTTTAGCCAGCGTTCGGTAATGTCTGATATTGCCTGCTTCATTCGTATTGTGCGAGATCCTCGACCAAGCCCTTGTGCACATCTGATCGAGAGCCGTCCGCGCGGTAGCAGGTGCTACCCGGACCGCGCCCATGGACCGGGATCTCGGTGCCGGGCAACCGGAGCCGGGAACCCGACGCCAGGGGCACACAGCAGGGGAGTTCGTGCGCTGATGACCATTGACCACGAGAGTGTGCCGCGACCCGGGCGGTCCGCGGCCGGGGGACGGCGGACCACGACCGAGGTCCTCGACCGACCCGCCCGGCCGGCCCAGTCGCGGTCCGCGCCGCCGCTCGGCCGGCACCGCAGGGGCTTCCGCTCCCGTTCCGTGCTGCCGGTCGGCCTGCTCGTGGTCGACGCGCTGGCCGGCTGCGGCGCCGCCGCGGCCTGCGCGGTGGACCCGGCCCACCCGCTGGCGGGCGCGGCCGCGGTGCTCCCCGTCCTGCTGCCGCTCAACCTGGCCGGCGGCCTCTACCGCATCCGGATGACCCCCTCCGCGCTGGACGAGCTGCCCGCGCTGGCCGGCCGTGCCGCCGTCGCGCTCGCCTTCGCCGTCACGCTGGCCGCCGCGCTGGCCGGCCACTGGCCGTCCTGCGGCCCGGCCACCCCGCTGCGCCTGCTGGCCCTGCTCGGCGTGCTGCTGCTCACCGCGGGCCTCGGCCGGGCGGTGCTGTACGGGCTGCTGCGCCGGGTTCGCCGGCGCCGTCCGGTGCCCGTCCTGGTGCTCGGCGCCGGCCCGCTCGGCCAGCGGGTGGCCGCGGTCCTGCGCGAGCGCCGCGAGTACGGCATGCGCCCGGTCGGCTACCTGGACCCCGATCCGGTGCTGCTGTCCGGCGACTCGCCGCTGCCGGTGCTCGGCGGCCGCGAGGTGCTGGAACGCGAGATCCGCCGGCACGGCATCCGCCACGTGCTCGCCACCGCCGGCGCCGCCGACGAGGCGGAGACCACCGCCGCGCTGCGCGAGGCCACCCGGCTCGGCTGCCAGGTCTGGCTGGTCCCGGCGCTGCGCGAGTACGGCTCGCTGGAGCCGTCCGTCCGGCGCTGCGCCGACCACCTCTGGGGCTTCCCGTGCCTGCGGCTGGGCCGCCCGGCGCTGCGCCGCCCCGGCTGGGCCGCCAAGCGGGCGCTGGACGTCGTCGCCGCGGGCCTCGGCCTGCTCGCCGTCGCCCCCGTGCTCGCGGTCTGCGCGATCGCGGTGCGCTGGGACACCGGCCCCGGCGTGCTCTTCCGCCAGCAGCGCACCGGACTGGACGGCAAGGTCTTCACCGTCCTCAAGTTCCGCACCCTGCGCCCCAGCAACGAGCACGAGTCGGCCACCCGCTGGAGCATCTCCCAGGACCACCGGATGGGCCCGGTCGGCCGCCTGCTGCGCCGCAGTTCGCTGGACGAGCTGCCCCAGCTGTGGAACGTGCTGCGCGGCGACATGAGCCTGGTCGGCCCGCGCCCCGAGCGCCCGTACTTCGTGATGCGCTTCGCCCAGGCCCACCCCGAGTACGCCGACCGCCACCGGGTCCCGGTCGGCATCACCGGCCTGGCGCAGGTCAACGGCCTGCGCGGGGACACCTCGATCGAGGACCGGATCCGCTACGACAACCGCTACATCGAGAGCTGGAGCCTCTGGCAGGACGTCAAGATCCTGCTGCGCACCGCCGCTCTGATGCTGCATCCGGACGGGAGCTGACACCCGGTGGCGATCGCCCTCCCCTGGTCCGCCGCGCGCGGTGCGGCCTTACGACGGCCCTGGCAACTGCTGCTCGACCGGCCCAGCCTGCTCGCCGCGGCCACCGTGCTGCTGGTCTGCGTGCCGACCGGTGAGAAGGACGTCACCGCCGCGGTCCACATCACCCCGGCCGACCTGGCCTCGCTCGGCCTGGTCGCCCTGATCGCCGTGGACCTGCTGCGCGGACGACCGATGGCCCTCAGCCGGCAGGCCTGCGTGGTCTTCTGTGGTGTGGTCTGCGCCGCCGCGGCCGCCACGGTGACCTCGATCGACCCGTCCACCAGCCTGACCGGTTTCGTCCGGCTGGTGCAGATCTTCGTCCTGGTGCCGGCCTCGGTGCTCTGCTCGCTGCGCGACCGCGGGGACCTGCACCTGGTGCTCGGCGCCTTCGTGCTGGCCGCGCTGATCGAGGGCGGGGTGGGCGCCGAGCAGTACCTCACCGGGACCGGCGCCTCCTACACCGGCGAACCGATCCGGGCGGTCGGAACGTTCGGCGCGCTGGACGTGATGGCGATGTCCGGGGTGGTCAGCTTCGGCCTGCTGGCGGCGCTGGCCCTGGCGCTGGCCGAGCGCCGCCGCCCGGCGCTGCGGCGCGCCCTGTTCGCGGCGGCGGCCTTCCTGGTCTTCCCGCTCGCGGTCTCCTTCAGCCGGGGCAGCTGGATCGCCACCGGCGTGGCGGCCACCGTCCTGCTGCTGCGCGCCGACGCCCGGCTCGCGGTGCGCAGCGCGGTGATCGGGCTGGCGGCGGCGGTCGTGCTGGTCGGTGGCCTGGGCCTGGGCGGCGGCGGGGTCGCCGAGCGGCTCAGCAGCATCGGCTCGGTCTCCGGCGGCAACGAGGACCACTCGGTCAGTGACCGCTACGACCTCTGGGCCACCGCCGCGGCGATCTGGGCGGACCACCCGGTGACCGGTGCCGGACCCAAGAGCTTCGCCCAACTGCGCGACTCGCACGCACCGTTGCGGCTCTCCTCGGCCAGCGACGCGGCCGACTCGACGATCGGCTTCGAGCGCGAGCCGCTGCTCTCCCCGCACAACATGTACTTCCTGGTGCTCAGCGAGCAGGGGCTGCTCGGCATGGTCGCGTACGGCGGGCTCTTCCTCGCCCTGCTGCTGGGCTGCCTGCGCCGCCCGGGCGAGGCCGGACCGGCCGCCGTCGGGCTGCTCTGCTGGGTGCTGGTCGACTTCCTGTACGCGGATATCGGGGGCACCACCACCGTGCTCACCTCGGTGATCCTGGGCGTGGCGGCCTGGTGGGCGCTGCCGAACCACCGGGACGGCAGCGCGCTGTGACCACCGACCAGACCGTCACCGCGCCACCGACCCCGGTCCCGCAGACCGGCGCCGAGCAGCCCGAGCCGCCCGAGGCGCGGCGCACCGGCTCGTTCCTGGCGCGCGCCTTCGGCGTCACCGCCGTGCTCAGCGCGGTCGGCTCGGCGCTCGGCCTGCTGCGCGACCTGCTGCTGGCCCGCTTCTTCGGCGCGGACGAGGGCACCGACGCGTTCCTGGTCTCCTGGACCGTCCCGGAGACCGCCGCGCCGCTGCTGATCGAGGACGCGATGGCGTTCCTGATGGTCCCGGCCTTCAGCCTGGCCCTGGTGCTGCGCGAGGAGCAGCCCGACGGGCCGGACCCGGTACGGCAGTTGACCGCCGCCACGCTGCCCTGGCTGCTGGCCGTGCTCTGTGCCCTGTCCGGGGCCACCGCGCTCTGGTCACCCGCCGTGGTGCACACGCTGGCACCCGGGCTGGCCGACCCGGCGCTCGCGATCACCTGCACCCGGATCACCGCGGTGACGATCCTGCCGTTTGGGGTGGCCGGCTACCTTGGCGCCGCGCTGCGCGCCCACCACCGCTTCACCGCTCCCGCCGCCATCTACGTGGCCTACAACCTGGGCATCCTGAGCATCCTGACCTTCGGTCACGGCCGGCTCGGGGTGCGCGCCGCCGCCCTGGGGGTGGCCTTCGGCAGCCTGCTGATGGCCGGGGTGCTGGTCCTGCCGTTCGCCCGACGGCTGCGGGCCGGCCGTCCGCGCGCCCGGGCCGGCGCGGCCCGTCGCGCGCGCCCGGCCGTACCGGCGCTGGTGCTCAGCCCGCTCGCCCTGCTGCCGGTGGCGGCCTTCACGCTCAGCCGCCAGTCGCAGGTCTTCATCGAGCGCTATCTCGGCTCGGCGCTGCCGCCCGGCACCATCTCGCACCTCAACTACGCGACCAAGGTCTCCCAGCTCGCCATGACCACGGCGATCCTGATCTGCACGGTGACCTTCCCGCTGGTGGCCCGGGCGCTGGCGGCCGGCGATCTGCTGGCGGCCCGCGACCGGGTGGAGAAGGACCTCGGCCAGGCGGCCGCCGTGGTCCTGGTCGGCACGTCCTTCCTGATCGCCTGCGCGCCGGCCGTGGTCGCGCTGCTCTTCCAGCGCGGCGCCTTCAGCCCCGAGGACACCGCCGCCACCGCGCAGGTGATCCAGGTCTACAGCCTCGGCCTGCTGGCCCAGGCGTTGACCGGGGTGCTGGTGCGGCCGTTCTTCTCGATGCGCCCGGCCGTCCGCCGCGCCGACGACCCGCGTCCGGAGGCCGGGGGGCGTCAGCTGCTCGACTGGTACCCGGTCGCCTCGATGGCCGTCGGCCTGGTGGTCACCACCCTGGTCAGCCTGCTGGCGATGCCCCGGTTCGGAGCGCTCGGCCTGGCGGCCGGCAACGCGGCGGGCATCACCAGCACGGCCGCACTGCTGCTGCGCGGGCTGCCGATGCGCGGCATCGCGTTGCGGATGCGCCAGGTGCTGGCCGGCCAGGCGCGGCTGTTGGCGGCCGGCGTGGGGGCGACGGCGGCCGGGACGCTCGCGGCCCGGGTCAGCGCCCAGCCGGTGCTGTCGATCGCGGCCGGGGGCTGGTGGTGCTGGCGGTCTACGCCGGCCTCGGCGCGCTGCTCGGCGCCCGCGAGGTGCTGGACCCGCTGCGCCGGTTCCGGCCCGCGGGGACCGGCCCCGAGCCGGCCGCCGTGCCGTTCGCCGTCCGCCAGGCCGGCTCCCGAGACCTCCCGGAGGAAGGAACACTGCCCGATGGCCGCTGAACTCAGCCACCCGCGCCTGCCGCAGCAGAGCGCCGGACGCCGGTACGGGGCGCCCTGGGTCCTGATGTACCACTCGGTCGCCGACGAGGAGGACGATCCATACCTCCTCACGGTCAGTCCCGAGCGGTTCGCCGCCCAGATGCGTTGGCTGGCCAGTCGCGGCTGGCGCGGCGTCAGCATGCGCGACCTGCTGGCCGCGCAGGCGGCCGGGGAGCCCGGCCGCCTGGTCGGCCTGACCTTCGACGACGGGTACGCGGACTTCGCCCGGCACGTCGTCCCGGTGCTGCGCGGCTACGGCTTCACCGCCACCGCGTACGTCGTCGCGGACCGGCTCGGCGGCGACAACGGCTGGGACGTCAAGGGCCCGCGCAAGCAGCTGCTCACCGTCGACCAGGTGCGCGAACTCGCCGCCTCCGGCTGGGAGATCGGCTCGCACGGGCTGAGCCACCGGGCGCTGCCCGGGGTCCCGGCCCAGGTGCTGCGCGCCGAGGTCCAGCACAGTCGCGAGGCCTTGGAGGAGTTGGTCGGCGGACCGGTCACCGGCTTCTGCTACCCGTACGGCGCGGTGGACGAGCCCGCCACCCGCGCGGTCGCGGCGGCGGGCTACGACTACGCGGTGGCGATCGGCCACAGCGTGCTGGCGGGGCGCTTCGCCCTGCCGCGCTGCTACGTGGGCGACCGGGACGGCGCCTGGCGGTTGCGCGCCAAACGCGGCCGGCACGGCCTGCGCGACGTGGTGACCGAACTGCGCAGAGCCGGAAGGGGATTCGAGCGATGAAGGTACTGCACATCATCACCGGGCTGGCGGCGGGGGGCGCCGAGCGCCAACTCCTGCTCACCCTGCGGCACCTGCCGCTGGGCTACCAGAGCGAGGTGGCCACCCTGACGAACCCCGGCACGGTGGCCGACGCGCTGCGCGCCGAGGGCGTCCCCGTGCACGACCTCGCGATGCGCGGCAACCGCGACCTGACCGTGCTGCCCCGGCTCACCAGGCTGATCCGGCGCGGGCAGTACGACATCGTGCACACCCACCTCTACCGCGCCGGGCTCTACGGACGGCTGGCGGCCCGGCTGGCCGGGGTGCGCACGGTCCTCGCCACCGAACACTCGCTGCACGCCGGAACCATCGAGGGCCGGCCGGTCGGGGTCGGCGTCAAGTCGCTCTACCTGGCGGCCGAACGGCTCGGCGGCAGCACCGTCGCGGTCTCCGGGCAGGTCGCCGCGACGCTCGCCGCCTGGGGGGTGCCCAGCCAGCGGGTGCACCTGGTGCCGAACGGCATCGAGGCCGCCCGCTACGCGCTGCCCACCGCCTCCCGCGCCGCGCTGCGGCAGACTGTCCGCGCCGCACTCGGGGTGCCGGCGGAGGCCTGGGTGCTCGGCGCGGTGGGGCGGTTGGTGCCCGGCAAGCGGTTCTCGGTGCTGGTGGAGGTGCTCGCCGCGCTGCCCGCCGAGCGTGACGCCAGGCTGCTGCTGGTCGGGGACGGGCCCGAACGGACCGTCCTGGAGCGGCAGGCGGCCCGGCTCGGCGTCGCCGACCGGTTGATCTGCACGGGCGAACGGGACGACGTGCGCGACCTGATGACCGCGATGGACGTGCTGGCGGCGCCGTCGGTCGAGGAGACCTTCGGACTCGCGGTGCTGGAGGGCCTGGCCGCCGGCCTGCCGGTCTGCCACAGCGCCTGCCCCGCGCTGGACGAGCTGCCCGCGGACGCCGCGCCGGGCGCGGTCAAGGTGCCCTCCGACGCCGCGTCCTACCTCACCGCGCTCTCCGCGCTCGGCAACCGGCGCAGCACCGCGCTGCCGCAGCCACCCGCCGTGGCGCACTACGACATTGCCCGCACGGCCGCCGAACTGGCCGTTCTGTACCAGCGGTTGGGACGCGGCGCGAAGACGCCCGTCCGGATCGGACCGAGGGAGTCCTGAGAGATGTCAGAACTACGCAACAGTGCCCGCAAGCTGGCCCGCATCTGGTGGCCGGTGGCGATCGCCGTGCCGCTCGGCGCGGTGGCCGGCGCCGGCTACGCGGTGCTCTCGCCGCCGGTCTACTCGGCCAACTCCTATGTGGTGGTGGTCCCGGAGACCGGCGGTGACGGCGCGCTGGCGGTCAACTTCGCGCAGGCGTACGGCCGGCTGGCCGGCCAGCCGCAGGTGCTGATCGGCGCGGTGGCCGACGCCGGGCGCAGCAGCGCCGAGTTGGCGAGCCTGGTGCACGGCACCACCTCGCCGGACGCGCCGGTGATCGAGATCGACGGCAGCGGCGCCCGTCCGCAGGACGCCGTGCGCTCCGCCGACGCGGTGGCCAAGTCACTGGTGACCTTCGCGAACGCCAACAGCAAGGAGACCGGCGTCAAGCTGGTCCCGCTGGCCCCGGCCGCCGATCCGGACGCGCCGACCACCCCGAGCCGCCAGCTGGACGTGGCGGTCGGCGGGGCCGCGGGCGTGCTGGTCGGCGCGCTGGTGATGATGACCCGGCGACGGACCGGGCCGTCGGGGGAGCGGCCGGCCGAGCCGGTCGCGGCCGTCCCCGGCCCGAGCCCGGAACCCGTCCCGCAGCCCGAGCCCGAGCCCGCCGCCGCGCGTGCCACACCGGAGCCGAAATCCGTGGCGGCCGGGAGGTCCAAGTGACCACCAGCACGCCGGCCGTCACCCGGGCCGGGACGATCGCTGCGCGGTGGACCACCGAGGTCCGCCGCGACGACCTGGCGCTGGCCCACCTCGCCGACGAGTGGGAGGGCCTCGCCGCCCGCTGCCGCACCGCCACCCCGTTCCAGGCGGCGGCCTGGCAGCAGTCCTGGTGGCGCGCCTACGGCCGCCCGGGCGCGCTGTACGTCCTGTTGGTGCGCCGCGACGGCCTGCTGGTCGGTGCGGCCGCCCTGCAACGCGGTCGCACCGGGACCTTCACGGCGCTCGGCGGCCGGCTGATCGACTACACCGAACTGCTGCTCGACGACTCCTGCGCCGCCGAGGCCGCCGCCCAGCTGGCCGCCGCGCTGCCGCTGCACCGCCCCTGGCACGCCCTGGACCTGCGCGAGGTCCGGCCGGGATCGGCCGCCCACCTGGTCTACGCGCACTGGCGCGGCCGCCGCCACCAGCTGCTCGACTCGGTCTGCCAGCACCTCCCGGCCGTGCCGATGGAACAGCTGCTGGCCCGGCTGCCGGGCCGCACCGCGCAGCGCAGCCGCGCCAAGCAACGCAAGCTCGCGGACGCCGGCGTGGAGTCCCGCCGGGTCCCGGCGGCGGAGGTCCCGGCGGCGATGGACGACCTGCTCGGCCTGCACGCCCTGCAGTGGGAGAGCCGCTCGGTCACCCCCGAACACGTCAGCGAGCGGTTCGCCGCGCACCTCAGGGAGTCCACGGCGGGTCTGGCCGAACTCGGCCAGGCGGTGGTCTACCGCTACTACCTGGAGGGCGAGCTGATGGCGGTGGACCTGCTGCTGCTCTGCCCGTCCTTCGCCGGCCTCTACCTCTACGGCGCGCATCCACGGCTGCGCGAGCGCCTGGACATCGCCGGGCTGCTCTTCGGCACCTCGCTGGAGGAGGCGGTCCGGGCCGGGATCCCCGAACTCAGCCTGATGCGCGGCGAGGAGCCGTACAAGGAGCGCTGGCGCCCGGAGCGCGAGCGCAACCACCGGCTGCTGCTCGGGCCCCGCTGGTTCGCGGTGGCGCTGACCCTGCGGCTCACCCGGGTCCGGGCCCGGGCGGCCGCCGCCCCGCATCTGCGCGGCCCGGCCCAGCGGCTGCGGCCTCTGCTCGACCGCGTCAGCCGCGCGCGACGCTGACCGGCCAGCCGGTCGGCCAGACCGAGGGCCAGCCGGGCGGCCACACCGAGGGCCAGCCCGGCAGCGGGACGGACGGGATCGCCGACGGCGACGACGAGGGGGACGGCGACGGCGCGGGGCCCGTGGGCGTCGGCGCCGTGCAGCGCGGGTTCGGCCGCACCGGCCTGACCGGGCGCCCGTCCGTGCCGTGTCCGGGGCAGGCCGGCTCGCCGGCTCCGTTGGACCCGGCCAGCAGGCTCTTGTAGACCGCGCTGGAGCGCGGGTTGCTGCGGCACTCCCAGACGCCGTGCGGGCAGTAGTCGGTCACCGTCTGGTAGGCGGTGTCGTGGGTGCGCGTCCAGTCGACCATCCGCCGTACGAAGTCCGGGTTGTCGCCGTGCCGCCACAGCCCCCACTCCGGGTAGGAGACCGGCTTGCCGCGCTTGGCCGCGAACTCGACCTGGTCCTGCAGCCCGTACGGCTCGCGCACGTAGTCGTCGAAGGTGTTGCCGGGCTGCTGGTCGTAGCTGTCCATCCCGATGATGTCGACCACGTCGTCGCCCGGGTAGCACTTGGTCCAGGCGATCGCGTCCAGGCCGCGGTTGGGGTCGAAGTCGAAGCGGAACTTCTGCCCGGGCACCGAGCGCATCACGCCGACGATCCGCCGCCAGTAGGCCTTCCAGGCCGCCGGGTCCGGCTCGCATCGGCCGGTGTAGGTGGTGCCGTTCATCTCCCACCCGGGCACCAGCACGGTGTCGCCGCCGCCGAGCGCGACCAGCTTTCTGGCCAGCTTGAGGAAGTGCTGGTCGTAGGCCCCGCGCGCGCCCTGCTTGAGCAGCCGGGAGACCTGGTCGCCGTCCTGGACGGCCGGCTCGTTGGGCGCCAGCATCGGGACGTTGAGCACCAGGATCCGGGAGGGGTCGGCCTGTCGCCACTGCGACCAGAGCGCCAGCACCTTGGTGTCGCCCTCGACGTCGTTCCAGCTGTTTCCGGCCAGGTAGGTGTGGCCGACCTGGAGGTTGGCGCCGTTCAGCCAGGTGGCCAGCTGGGCGATCTGCGGGATGTAGGTGTCCCAGGAGCCGACGAAGGCGCCGAACGGCACCTCGTGCGCGGGGCGCTGGACGGGCGGCTTGGGCGCGGCCCCGCGCGGGCGCGCGGCGCTGTCGGAGGAGTCGGAGGAGAGGCCGGGCAGTCGGTCGGCGGTGGGCAGCGGGCCGCCGGTGGAGACGCCCGCGGTGATGAGCAGCAGCAGGGTGGAGGCGGCCAGGGCCGGGCGGCCGATTCGCATGCTCTCTCCTCGGGGGCTTCGCGAGGCGGTCCGAGCACGCCTGCATCACCGACAGTAAGCCTACGAGCCGTCAGAAAAGCCGAATGTCACCCTAAAGGGGACAAGTACGGCGAGTATGGCCGAATTCGGCGTGCAATCTGACGCTCGGTGATCGAGGCGCACTGCTGTCTGAATGTCCGGTTATCTGTCCGGAACGTGGGTAGACGGCCCCGCCATGCTGACGCTCCAGCTCTCGCCAGGTACCCTCCCGAGGTGTCCTGGAAGCCGCTACGTACCCTCACGCCCCGATCCGCCCTGCCCGCCATGGCCGTGCTCCTGGTGCTCGGCGCGGGCGCTGCCGCCCACGCCAACCGCCCGGTCCCGTTCGGCGACCAGGTCTCCGCGCCCGGCCAGGCGCAGGCCAGCCCGGTGGGCGCCCAGTCGGACGGAGCGCCCACGCTGGACCTCCGGGTCGGCCCCGGCCTGGAGGCGTACGACCGCACCAGCGGCGCACTGCTCTGGACCTACCAGCGCGACGGCGCGACCGCGCTGCACCTGTCGGTGCTCGGCGGCAGCGCGATCGTGGTCTGGGACGACGGCATGGTCACCTCGGTCCAGACCAGCGACCACCAGGTCCGCTGGCACCGTGCCGTACCCGGCCTGGCCGAGTGGCTGCGCGGCGACGGTGAGCCCGGTGCCGACCAGCGCACCGATGCCCAGCGCAAGCAGCTCCAGCTGGAGCGGGCCGCCGCCGCGCTGCAGACCGTCACCGCGCCCGAGGCCTGGGTGCAGGTCACCACACCGGGTCTGACCATGGGCTTCCGCGACCGCGACGGCGACCTGCGGTTCAACTTCCGCCCGCTCTTCGGCTGCCTCTTCGACCCGCTGCGCGCCGTCCAGACCGACAGCGCCGTGCTGGTCCCGCGCACCTGCACCGGGACGAACAGCTCCGGTCACCTGCTGCCGGGCGGCATCACCGGTTTCAAGCTGGACGGCCACGGCTGGCAGCTGAACGCCGGACCGAAGGTCCAGCTGACCGCGCTCAACGGCCACCTGGTCAAGATCGACGACGGCCCGCTGGCCGGCACCCGGATCTTCGACACCGACCAGGGTGCGCCCGAGACCCCCTGCGACAGCCCGGCCGAGCCGTTCGCCGCCCTCAAGCCGCCGACGGGCTGCCCCGCGACCGCCGCCGCCGCTCAGCCACTCGCGACAGCGGGGTAGTACCGGCCCCGGCCCGGGCTGGGCGCCGGGTGGCCGGAAACCCTTCGAGCACCTGCGGGCGGCCCGGTAGACTGGGCCGCATGGCTGTTCTCCGCGGGCACTAGCGGCGGTAGGCAGCGAGCTCTTCGGTCCGTGCCGGTGCGGTGCGGGCCGTTCGGCCGCCGTCGCACCGTCCAGCGCCGTCCAGGCGCCGCCCAGACCCCCGCCGCACCCTTGTGCCCCTGCCGCCTGACGTCATGACGCGGCCCGGGGCCGTACCAGCCCCAGGAGCTTTCCCAGCCATGATTTCCGTCAACGCCCTCGAACTGCGCGCCGGCGCCCGCATCCTCATCGAGTCCGCCAGCTTCCGGGTCACTCCCGGCGACCGGATCGGTCTGGTCGGGCGCAACGGTGCCGGTAAGACCACGCTGACCAAGGTGCTGGCCGGCGAGGGCATCCCGGCCAGCGGCACGGTCACCCGGTCGGGCGAGGTCGGCTACCTCCCGCAGGACCCGCGCACCGGCGACCTCGACGTGCTGGCCCGTGACCGCATCCTCTCCGCCCGCGGTCTCGACGCGGTGCTGCGCAAGATGCGCGAGAACGAGGAGCGGATGGCGAACGGCAAGGGCGCCACCCGGGACAACGCGATGAAGAAGTACTCGCGCCTGGAGACCGAGTTCCTCACCAAGGGCGGCTACGCGGCCGAGGCCGAGGCCGCCACCATCGCCGCCGCGCTCGGCCTGCCGGACCGCATCCTCGGCCAGGAGCTGCACACCCTCTCGGGTGGTCAGCGCCGCCGGGTGGAGCTGGCCCGGATCCTCTTCTCGGACGCCGACACGCTGCTCCTGGACGAGCCCACCAACCACCTGGACGCCGACTCGATCGTCTGGCTGCGGGACTACCTGAAGTCGTACAAGGGCGGCTTCATCGTGATCTCCCACGACGTCGACCTGGTCGAGACGGTGGTCAACAAGGTCTTCTACCTGGACGCCAACCGCTCGGCGATCGATGTCTACAACATGGGCTGGAAGCTCTACCAGCAGCAGCGCGAGGACGACGAGAAGCGCCGCAAGCGCGAGCGCGCCAACGCCGAGAAGAAGGCCGCCACCCTCAACGCGCAGGCCGACAAGATGCGCGCCAAGGCCACCAAGACGGTCGCCGCGCAGAACATGGCCCGCCGCGCCGAGAAGCTGCTCTCCGGCCTGGAGCAGGTGCGCGCCTCCGACAAGGTCGCCAAGCTGCGCTTCCCGGACCCGGCCCCCTGCGGCAAGACCCCGCTGACGGCCGCCGACCTCTCCAAGTCCTACGGCTCGCTGGAGATCTTCACCGGCGTCGACCTGGCGATCGACCGCGGCTCGCGCGTCGTGGTGCTCGGCCTGAACGGCGCGGGCAAGACCACCCTGCTGCGGATGCTGGCCGGCGTCGAGAAGCCGGACACCGGCGAGGTGATCCCCGGCCACGGCCTGAAGATCGGCTACTACGCCCAGGAGCACGAGACGCTCGACCCCGAGCGCACCGTGCTGGAGAACATGCGCTCCGCCGCCCCGGACACCGACCTGGTGCAGATCCGCAAGATCCTCGGGTCCTTCCTGTTCTCCGGCGACGACGTCGACAAGCCGGCCGGAGTGCTCTCCGGTGGCGAGAAGACCCGTCTCGCGCTGGCCTCGCTGGTGGTCTCCAGCGCCAACGTGCTGCTGCTCGACGAGCCCACCAACAACCTGGACCCGGCCAGCCGCGAGGAGATCCTCGGCGCGCTGCGTTCGTTCTCCGGCGCCGTGGTGCTGGTCACCCACGACGAGGGCGCGGTCGACGCGCTGGAGCCGGAGCGGATCATCCTGCTCCCGGACGGCGTCGAGGACCTGTGGACCCCGGCCTACCACGACCTCGTCTCGCTGGCCTGACCCCTGCCCGGCTGACCCTCGCGCCACCCGCACCGCAACCGCCCGTGACCACGCCCGTGGTCACGGGCGCTTTCGTTGAGTAGACACGCGCTCCTGCATCTGGCCCAGACGAACCCGTCATCCGGGCCCTCGCGGGAATGCGGGGGTCTGGGATTCCGTTTTAGCCGCACCGCCTCTGTGACGACCGCCGGACGACCCTGCTGATCAGCTCTTTCGTCCGCTACGGCCGTTTTCTCCGGTGCCGTGGACACCCAGGGTGAGCGCCCGGATGCGCGGGCGATACGACTCGCCGTCGTCCGATTGCGCGGATGGACCTTGTCGAATGGGTGGCCAGGAGCCGGGGGATGGGTGATCATGGGAATCCGATCGAGCACAGCTACGAGGAGGCACGGGTGGCCGAGACTCTGAAAAAGGGCAGCCGGGTAACTGGTGTCGCGCGTGAGAAGCTCGCGACCGAGTTGAAGAAGAAGTACGACTCCGGAGCGAGTATCCGTGCGCTGGCGGAGGAGACCGGCCGCTCGTACGGCTTCGTGCACCGCATGCTCAGCGAGTCCGGGGTGAACCTCCGGGGTCGCGGCGGCGCCACGCGCGGCAAGGCCAAAGCGGCTGCGGCAGCTGGATCCTGACCGACCGTCAGGTTGGCGCAGGACTGGACCACCGGTCAGGCCCCCCGGTGGTCCCGGTGACGTGTCAGCAGGTGTTCGACAGGCTCAGCCGGCCCGCTAGCAGCAGGCCCAGGCGAATCGGCGACCGTGACGAGGATGTCCGGCCGCCGATCGTCATGTCCGGATCCGGATGGTTTGCGGTCGGGCCCCGCTGCTCGGTACCCAAGGCCGACGGGATAAGTTACTCTCCGGTAGAAGTAGAGGGCGGCGCACCGGAGCCTGCCCTGCCCGTCGCCGGAGGTGCCCATGACCGCGCCCGTCTCCACCCCTCCCTCCCCGGACTCCGCGGACTCCTGGGAGGAGGTCGGCGTCCGGCTGGAGGTCGAGGGCGAACTCGCCGTGGTGACGCTCTGTCACCCCAAGCGTCGCAATGCCCAGACCCCGGCCATGTGGCGCGCGCTCGCCGCGGTCGGCCGTGAGCTGCCCGGCACCGTCCGCGTGGTGCTGCTGCGCGCCGAGGGCCTCTCCTTCTCCGCCGGTCTGGACCGTGCGATGTTCAGCCCCGAGGGCATCCCGGGTGAGCTGGGCTTCACCGCCCTGGCCGCCGCCCCGGACCAGGAGCTGGACCGCTTCATCGCGGAGTTCCAGGAGGCCTTCACCTGGTGGCGGCGCTCCGACCTGATCACCGTCGCCGCTGTCCAGGGGCACGCGGTCGGGGCCGGTTTCCAGCTGGCGCTCGCCTGTGACCTGCGGATCTGCGCGCTGGACGCGAAGTTCTCGATGCGCGAGACCTCGCTCGGCCTGGTCCCCGACCTGGCCGGCACCAAGCCGCTGACCGACCTGGTCGGCTACGGGCGGGCGCTGGAGATCTGCGCCACCGGCCGGGACGTCACCGCCGAGGAGGCCGCCGCCATCGGCCTGGCGAACCTCGCCGTGCCGAACGAGGAGCTGGACACCGCCGCCCGCGAGCTGGCCGCCGCGCTGCTCGCCGCGCCGCGCAACGCCGTGATCGAGACCAAGGCCCTGCTGCAGGGCGCCGGCGGCCGCTCCTACGACGAGCAGCGTTCCGCCGAACGGGCGGCCCAGGCCCGCCGCCTGCGCGACCTCGCCGGCCTCGGCGACTGACCGAGCCGCACCGCGCGAGCGACCCGCGACCCCGCAGGGGCCCGGCTTCCAGCGAAGCCGGGCCCCTCGCCGTGTCCGGCGGGAGCCCGGAAGCCGTCCGGAATATGCCCGGAGGCGGGGTACGTGGCGAAATGCCAGAGTTGGGGTCTATTGCGGTATAGCTGGAGACGCGACCCCAGGAGGCACTCCCATGCCCGACACCCCGAAGCCGTCCGATCTCACCAAGGCCGGAACACCGCACGGCAGCCCGCCGGCCGAGGAGCGCGGACGCACGGCTCTCGCCGACGGCGTGGTGGAGAAGATCGCGGGGATGGCCGCGCGTGAGGTCCCCGGCATCCACGCACTGGGCTCCGGGCTCTCCCGGACCTTCGGCGCGATGCGCGACCGGGTGCCCGGCGGCCGTTCCAGCATCTCGCGCGGCATCAAGGCCGAGGTGGGTGAGAAGCAGACCGCCATCGACATCGCCTTGGTGGTCGAGTACGGCGTGGTCATCCCGAAGCTCGCGGCGGCCGTCCGGCACAACATCATCACCGCGGTCGAGCAGATGACCGGCCTCGAAGTGGTCGAGGTGAACATCGCCGTGAACGACGTCCATCTGCCGGACGAGCCGGACGAGGACGAGGAGGAGCCGCCCTCCGAGCGGCGCGCCCGGGTCCAGTAGGGCCCCGCAGATCCCGAGCAGGTCCCGAGCAGCGGCCCGGCGCCGTCCACCGATCGGAGAAAACCAGTGAGTCTCGCGTTCATCGGCATGGTGGCCGGCATGGCCCTGGGCTTCGCCGGCTACTTCGGCGGGTTCGCCGCCTTCCTGCTGGTCGCCGTGCTCGGTGCGGGCGGCTTCGTGGCCGGGCGGCTGCTGGAGGGCGACCTGGACCTGGGCGACCTCGGCGACCTGCTGCGCGGCCGCGACCGGCGGCGCCGATGACGACACCCGCGGTGGACGGTCCGGGGCGCCGGGCCAATCCCGGCTGGGGCCGGGACACCGGGCGGGCGACGCCGCCGGCCCAGCGCGGACGGCTGCGGATCGCCGACCGGGTGCTCGCCCGGATCGCCTGGCTGGCGGCCCGGGACGCCCTCGCGGCGGCCGTGGCGGCGATGCCCGCGGTGCCCGAGGTCGGGCCGGGGGAGTCGCCGCGGATCGCGGTGTCCGTCTCGGGCGGCCAGGCCCGGATCCGGGTGGGGCTCGACCTCCCGTTCCCGTCCGAACTGCCCGTGCTCGCGGGGGCGGTCCGGGACGCGGTGGCCGACCGGGTGGGCACGCTGACCGGGATCCCGGCGCGCGAGGTGGTGGTCGTCGTCGAGCGGCTGCTGCTGCCGCAGGAGCCGGCCGCCGAGGAGCAGAGCGCAGAGGAGTCGGCCGCCGAGGAACCGACCGCCGACGTCGCGGGCATTGACGCGCCGACCGTGCGGATCCCGGCGCTGGAGCCCGCGTCCGAGGGGCCGCCGTCCGAGGAGCCCGCGTCAGAGGAGCGCCCGAGCGGCGGGGCCGACGAGCCGTGAGCGAGCCCGAGGGCGTCGAAGCCCCGGCGAACCGGGTGCCGCGCGCGGCGCGCGGGGCCGCCGCCGGCGTGGTCGCGCTGGTCGTCCTGGTCGCCGCCGGGGCGCTGCTCTACGACGTGGCGGCCGTCCGCACCGGCCGGCGGGCCGGCGCCTGGCGGGTGCGGATCGCCGACGAGCTGGCCACCCGGCAGCTGGGCTCGCTCTGGGTGCTCGGCGCCGCCGGGGCGGTGGCGCTGCTCGGCTGCTGGCTGCTGTGGCTGGCCCTCGCCCGGGGGAACCGCCGTTGGCTGGCGCTGCGCAGGCTGCCCGGCGCGCTGATCGAGTGCGCGGGGGTCGCGGCGCTGCTGGAGTCCGCGGCGCTGGAGCTGACGATGGTCGCGGACGCGCGGGTCCGGGTCAACCCCCGCCGAGCCCGGGTGACGCTCTTCGGCAGCGTCGACCTCAGCACGGCGCGGGACGCCCTGACGGCTGAGCTGGAGCGGATCGGCCTGGTCCGCCCGCTGCGGCTGCGGCTGCGGACCCGACCGGCCAAGCACCGTCCGCCGATGCACTGAGCCGACCTACCGAAGGGGTGCCGTTTCGATGAGCAGGGCCACCGTCAACCGCCTGCTGCTCGGCCTCGTCGGCCTGGTGCTGCTGGTCGCGGCGCTGCTGGTGCTGGCCGGCGGGCTGAACCTGTATCGGGACTGGCACCTGGGCCAGCCGTCCTGGTGGCCGCTGGCCTCCTCCCACCGGGTGGCGCTCAGCGAGGCGGCGCGCGCCCGCTGGCGGGACCGGGGCTGGTGGTGGCCGGTGGTGATCGGCGTGCTGGCGCTGGTCGCCGCGCTCGCGCTCGGCTGGCTGCTCGCGCAGCTGCGGCGCTCCTCGCCGGTCGAGCTGGCGTTGCCGACCCCGGACCGGAGCGGGCTGACGCTGCGGCTGCGCGGCAGCGCGCTGGTGCAGGTGCTGGAGGCCGGCGCCGCCGCGCTGCCGGGGGTCGCGCGGGCGCGGGTGCGGTCGGCGGGTCGCCCGCCCCGGCTGCGGATCCGGGCCCAGCTGCTGCTGGAGGCGGGCACCGAGGTGACCGCGACCCTCGACGCGTTGGAGGCCGGGCCGCTGACTCAGGCCCGCGCGCTGCTCGGCGGGCCGGCCGAACTCCCGCTGGACCTGCGCCTGCGGGTGGCCGCCCCGCCGAAGCGCCGGGTCCAGGCGCCGCGCCACCCGCGCCGGCCGCGGGTGGTCTGACGGTCCGTCGGTTCCAGCAGTGCTCCAGGAGCGGTCCAGGAGCGGTCCTACAACCCGTGCAGGGCGCCGCCGTCGACCGGGATCATCACCCCGGTCAGGTACGACGCGGCGGGGGACAGCATGAAGGCCGCGACCCTGCCGAACTCCTCGGGCGTGCCGTAGCGGCGCAGCGGGATCGCGGCGCTCGCCCGGGCCCGGGCGGCGGCCGGGTCGTCAGCGAGCGAGTCGAGCTCGCGGACCCGGTCGGTGTCGATCCGCGCGGGCAGCAGCCCGAAGACCCGGATGCCGCGCGGGCCGAGCTCCCCGGCCAGCGACTTGGCGGCCATCGCCAGGCCCGGGCGCAGCCCGTTGGAGATCCCGAGGCCCGGGATCGGCTCGCGCACCGAGGCGGAGAGCACGAAACCGATCGCCCCGCCGTCGCCCAGCACCGCGGCCGCGCTCCGGGCGATCCGCAGGGCGCCGAGGAAGACTCCCTCGAACGCGCCGCGCCAGTCCTCGTCCGTCATCGAGGCGACCGGGCCGGGCGGCGGCCCGCCGACGCTGATCAGCACGCCGTCCAGCCGTCCGAAGTGCTCGACGGCGGCGGTCAGTACGCGTTCGGCAGCGTCGGGGTCGGCGTTGTCGGCGACGACGCCGGCGGCCGTCGCGGGACCGCCCAGCAGCTTGACGGCCGCCTCGACCGCCGCCGGGCCCCGCCCGCTGACGACGACCCGGGCGCCGTCCGCCACCAGTTCGCGCGCGGTGGCCAGGCCCAGGCCGCGGGTCGCGCCCGTGACCACGTACACCTTGTCCTGCAGTCCAAGATCCATGGGCCCATCCTGCCGCACGGCCCCGCCCGGGCAGGGGTCAGGCCGTCCTCGCGTCCCTGGCCTCGCGGCGGACCAGCACCCACAGGCCCACCGGCAGCAGGGCGCCGAAGAGCCACCACTGGATCGCGTAGGCCAGGTGCGGGCCGATCTCGGTGTGGTTCGGCGCGGGTAGCAGCTGGGCCTGGCTCTGCGGGCCCGGGTCGGGGCTGGTGGCGGCCAGCTCCAGGTAGCCGCCGAGGACCGGGCGTCCGGTGATCCCGGCCTGCTGGGCGGCGTTGATCAGCATGAACTGACGGTCCGGCAGGCCGCCGCGCTCGCGGATGCCGCTGCCGGCGCTGGTCTCGTCGGCGCGCAGCCGTCCGGTGACCGTCACCTCGCCGGCCGGCGCGGCGGGCACCTGCGGGTAGCTGGTCGCGTCGGGGCCGGGGGAGACCCAGCCGCGGTTGACCAGCACGTCACCGCGCCCGTTGGAGAGGCTGAGCGGGGTGATCACGAAGTAGCCGATGGCGTGGCCGCCGGAGTCGGTGCGCTGGCGCACCACGAACTCGTGCGCGGTGTCGTACGAGCCGGTGGAGGTGACGGTGCGCCAGGTCAGTCCGCCGGGGACGGTGGAGCCGGGCGCGCCGGAGAGCGTCTCGAAGGGGACCGGTCCGGCGGTCAGGCTCTGGCCGATCAGGGTGTTGCGGGCCACCCGGGACTCGTGCCGGTGCAGCTGCCAGAAACCCAGCCGGATCATCGCCGGGATCAGCAGCAGCGTGACCAGGGTGAGGGCAACCCACTGCCGGGAGAGCATGAATCGGTACACATCGGCACGTTACGCCCACACCGGGCGTGGGTCAGGCACCGGGGTGCGGGGCGACGTCCGAGAGCAGCTGCAGGAAGGCGTCCTCGCCGATCACCGGGGTGCCGAGGTCGCGGGCCTTGCGGGCCTTGCCGCTCCAGCTGCCGGGCTCGTTGGTGACCAGCAGGCTGGTCAGCCGGCTGACCGAGGAGGCGATGTGCAGCCCGGCGGCGATCGCCCGGTCCTCCAGCACCTCGCGGTCGGTCGCGGTGTCGCCGGTGATCGCCACCCGCATGCCCTGCACCAGCAGTTCGCCCTCCTGCCAGCGGCCGGGGTTCGGGTAGGGGCAGGCGGGCCGCTTGCGCGCGGGCCGGTACGAGGAGCCCCAGGAGCCGCGGACCGGACCGAGCGCGCTGGTCGAGGAGTCCTCGCCGAGGTCGGTCACCGCGACGCAGGTGGTCAGCGGCAGCGGCACGCCTCCGCTGCGGGCCAGCTGCAGGCTGGGCCGGAACGCCTCGGCGAGGACCCGGGCGTCGTCCAGCGCGTTGTGCGCGTTGCGCTGCTGAACGCCGAAGTACTCGGCCAGCGAGGCCAGTTTGCCGTTGGGCAGCGGCAGGCCGAGGTCGCGCGAGAGCACCATGGTGCAGAGCCGCTGTTCGACCGGGGCACGCAGCCCGGCCCGGGCGTACTCGCGGGAGATCATGTTCCAGTCGAAGAGCGCGTTGTGTGCCACCATCACCCGGCCGCTCAGCCGGGCGCCCAGCTCGTCGGCGATCTCCGGGAAGGTCGGCGCGTCGGCCAGCATGGCGCTGGTGAGGCCGTGGATCCAGACCGGTCCGGGGTCACGCAGCGGGTTGACCAGGGTGTACCAGTGGTCGAGCACCTCGCCGTGCGCGTCCAGCCGGTAGACGCCCGCCGAGATCACCCGGTCGGAGCGGCCCAGGCCGGTGGTCTCGACGTCGACGACGGCGTACCCCTCGGGGCCTTCGAGGCCCTCGGGTGCGCTGGTGCGCTGCGGGGGGATCGGTAGGGCCGAAGGCTGGGGCGCGTGCATGGTGCACCAGCTTAAGGGGCGTTTCGGTGCGCGGGGGGCCGTTCGGGTCCGTAGGGCCGCCTGGGGTGCCCCGGAATAGAGTGGAGAGCGGATTGGTCGTACAAGCGGACGAATCTATTCCGAGCTCCCCACAAAGGACAGCCCCATGCGCGCCACCGTCATCCACGGCCCCAACGACATCCGGATCGAGGACGTACCGGACCCGGAGATCCAGCAGCCGACCGACGCGGTGGTGCGGGTGGTGAACGCCTGTATCTGCGGCAGTGACCTGTGGGCCTATCGCGGCGTCGCGGCGCGCGAGGCCGGCCAGCGGATCGGCCACGAGTTCCTCGGCATCGTCGAGTCGGTCGGCTCGGCGGTGGCCGGGTTCAAGCCGGGCGACTTCGTGGTGGCGCCGTTCGTCTGGTCCGACGGCGTGTGCGAGTACTGCCGCGAGGGCCTGCAGACCTCCTGCCCGCACGGCGGGTTCTGGGGCAGCGTCGGCTCCGACGGCGGCCAGGGCGAGGCGGTCCGGGTCCCGTTCGCGGACGGCACGCTGGTGCAGCTGCCCAAGGACGCCGCCACCGACCAGGCGCTGCTGCCGCACCTGCTGGCGCTCTCCGACGTGATGGCCACCGGCCACCACGCCGCGGTCGCCGCCAAGGTGCGCCCCGGCTCGACGGTGGCCGTGGTCGGCGACGGCGCGGTCGGCCTGTGCGGCGTGCTGGCGGCCCACCGGCTCGGCGCCGGGCGGATCATCGCACTCGGCCGGCACGAGGTCCGCACCGACATCGCCCGCAAGTTCGGCGCGACCGACGTGGTGGCCGAGCGCGGCGAGGCGGCGATCGAGGCCGTCCGCGAGCTGACCGGCGGCCAGGGCGCGCACGCCGTTCTGGAGGCGGTCGGGACCGAGGAGTCGATGCGCACCGCGATCTCGATCACCCGCGACGGCGGCGCGGTCGGCTACGTGGGCGTGCCGCACGGCGGCAGCGCGGGCGTCGACATCGGTCAGATGTTCGGCCGGAATGTGGCCCTCGGCGGCGGCGTCGCCCCGGCCCGCGCGTACATCCCCGAGCTGCTCGCCGACGTGCTGGCGGGGAAGATCGAGCCCGGCCTGGTCTTCGACCGGACCGTGGACCTGGACGGCGTCCCGGACGGCTACCGCGCGATGGACGACCGCTCGGCGCTGAAGGTCCGCATCGCCTTCTAACACCTGTACGGCGGTGGATTCCGCACGTCGCCCGGCTTCGAGGGGGCGGTACCAGAACCTGGTGCCGCCCCTTCGGCATGTCCGAACACGGTGTGGACCGTCGTGTTTCGGCCAGTTTCACGGCGCGTTGGTGTGAAGAGTGGGCTGAATGCGCTCAATTACCCTCTGCAATTGCCTGATCGCTCTTAGCATGCAGCGGCACGCATTGCGAGTGTGACGCCCCTCACATCGCCCTGCCCCGCCTGTGCAGCACCGCGTGGACCGTCCCACGTCCCCTGGCCGCGCGGCTGTCCCACCAAGACGTCAGGAGAGTGGAGTGGACCACCCCCATCAGCAGCCCGGATCCCCACCGGACGGCATCGTCACGGCGACCGAACCCCTGGAGCTCGAACGCCCGGACGAGGACCCGGAGTTCCTCGTCCTGCGGGCCGGTTTCCGGAGCTTCGCCTTCCCGGTCACCGTCGGATTCCTGCTCTGGTACCTGCTGTACGTGCTGCTGTCCTGCTATGCGCGCGCCTTCATGGCCACCACGCTGTTCGGACACGTCAACGTCGCGCTGGTGCTCGGACTGCTGCAGTTCGCCAGCACCTTCGCCATCGCCGCCTGGTACGCGCGCTACGCGGAGCTGCGGCTCGACCCGTCCGCCTCGCTGCTGCGCGAGCGCTACGGCCGCCCCGGCCTCGTCACCCCCCGGGGGGCCGGCGAATGACCCTCTCGAACCTCACGCTGGCCACCGCGGCCGGCGACCACCGCGCGCTGACCCTGACACTCTTCGGCGTCTTCGTGCTGGCCACCCTCGGCATCACCGTCTGGGCCGGCCGGCAGACCAGGGACGCCGCCGACTTCTACGCCGGCGGCCGCGGCTTCACCGGTTTCCAGAACGGTCTGGCGATCTCCGGCGACTACATGTCGGCCGCCTCGTTCCTCGGCATCGCCGGAGTGATCGCGCTCTTCGGCTACGACGGCTTCCTCTACTCGGTCGGCTTCCTGGTGGCCTGGCTGGTCGCGCTGCTGCTGATCGCCGAACCGCTGCGCAACTCCGGCCGCTACACGATGGCCGACGTCCTGGCCTTCCGGATGCGACAACGTCCGGTGCGGACCGCGGCCGGCATCTCGACCATCGTGGTGTCGGTGTTCTACCTGCTGGCCCAGATGATCGGCGCGGGCTCGCTGGTCGCCCTGCTGCTCGGCATCGAGGGCGACGCCGCCAAGCGGTGGACGATCGTCGGAGTCGGCGCGCTGATGGTGCTCTACGTGGTCGTCGGCGGGATGAAGGGCACCACCTGGGTGCAGATCGTCAAGGCGGTGCTGCTGATCGCGGGCGCCGCGCTGATGACCGTCCTGGTGCTGGCCAAGTACGACTTCGACCCCTCCAGCCTGCTGGGCGCCGCCGCGCACGCCAGTGGCAAGGGCGACGCGTTCCTGGCGCCGGGCCTCAAGTACGGCGCGACCGGCACCAGTGAGCTGGACTTCGTCAGCCTGGGCCTGGCCCTGGTGCTGGGCACCGCGGGGCTGCCGCACATCCTGGTCCGCTTCTACACCGTCCCCACCGCCAAGGCGGCGCGGAAGTCGGTGTTCTGGGCGATCGGCATCATCGGGGTGTTCTACCTGATGACGCTGGCGCTCGGTTTCGGCGCGGCCGCGCTGGTGGGACCGAGGACGATCAAGGCCTCCAACGCGGCCGGCAACACCGCGGCCCCGCTGCTGGCCCAGCAGCTGGGCGGCGGCGCGGGCTCGACCGGCGGCGCGGTCCTGCTCGCGGTGATCTCGGCGGTCGCCTTCGCAACCATCCTCGCGGTGGTCGCCGGACTGACGCTGGCCTCTTCGGCCTCCTTCGCCCACGACATCTACGCCAACGTGATCCGGCGCGGGCGGGCGGGCGAACGCGAGGAGATCGGCTCGGCCAAGCTGGCGGCGGTGGCGATCGGCGCGATCGCGATCCTGCTGAGCATCTTCGCGGACCGGCTCAACGCGGCCGCCGTGGTCGCACTGGCCTTCGCGGTGGCGGCCTCGGCCAACCTGCCGACGCTGCTCTACTCGCTGTTCTGGAAGCGCTTCACCACCGCGGGCGCGGTCAGTTCGGTGTACGCGGGGCTGGTCAGCTCGGTGTTGCTGGTGGTCTTCTCCACCGTGGTCTCGGGCACGCCCACCTCGCTCCTCCCGCACACCGACTTCCACTGGTTCCCGCTGGAGAACCCCGGGCTGGTCTCCATCCCGATCGGGTTCCTGGCCGGCTGGATCGGAACACTGCTCTCGAAGCAGAGCGCTGATCCGGCGAAGTACGCTGAACTGGAAGTTCGTTCGCTGACCGGTCTCGGCGCGCACTGAGTCGCGGCTCACGGTTGGTCTAAGCTGGCCCGGCCCGTCGCAGTGGCGGCCCGGGCCAGCCCCCACTGGGAAAGGCGCGCACCGTGCTCCTCGACACCTTCGGTCGACAGGCCGTGGACCTGCGGGTCTCGCTCACCGACAGGTGCAATCTGCGCTGCACGTACTGCATGCCCGAGGAGGGCCTGCAGTGGCTGGGCAAGTCGGACCTGCTCACCGATGAGGAGATCGTCCGGCTGGTCACCCTCGCCGTCCACGACCTGGGCATGCGCGAGGTGCGCTTCACCGGCGGCGAACCGCTGCTCCGCCCCGGCCTGGTGTCCATAGTCGCGGCCTGCGCGCAGCTCGCACCGCGCCCCGAACTGTCGCTCACCACCAACGGCATCGGGCTGGCCCGGACCGCGAAGGCGCTGCGCGAGGCCGGACTCGACCGGGTCAACGTCTCGCTCGACACTCTCGACCCCGAGACCTTCCACACCCTGACGCGCCGCAGCCGCCACCAGGACGTCCTGGACGGGCTGGCCGCCGCCGAGTCCGCCGGGCTGCTGCCGGTCAAGCTGAACGCCGTCCTGATGCGCGGCGTCAACGACCACGAGGCAGCCGACCTGCTCGGCTGGTGCCTGGAGCGCGGTTACCAGCTGCGGTTCATCGAGCAGATGCCGCTGGACGCCCAACACGGTTGGGACCGCTCGCAGATGATCACCGCCGAGGAGATCCTGGAGCGTCTGCGCACCCGCTTCGACCTCACCCCCGAGACCACCGCCGAGCGCGGCGCCGCCCCCGCCGAACGCTGGCTGGTGGACGGCGGACCGGGCAGCGTCGGTGTGATCGCCTCGGTGACCCGTCCGTTCTGCCGCGCCTGCGACCGCACCCGGCTCACCGCCGACGGCCAGGTCCGCAACTGCCTCTTCGCCACCGGTGAGACCGACCTGCGCACGGCCCTGCGCTCCGGCGCCTCGGACGCCGAGCTGGCCGCCCTGTGGCGGGCGGCGATGTGGGGCAAGAAGGCCGGCGCCGGGATCGACGACCCCGAGTTCCACCAGCCCGACCGCCCGATGTCCGCCATCGGCGGTTGACGGCAGGAAGGCGGTAAGAAGGCGGTAAGACGGTTCGGGGCCTGTTCCGAGGGTGCTCCCATCCGCTGGGCGGGAGACCTACCTCGGCTCCGCCCGCGCCACCGGCTACGCGGGCGACGCCGCGCTCGCTCCCGGGACGGCGACCTTCCACTACCCGGCGGCCGTCCCCGACGACCAGTTCGCGCTCACCGGCACCTGGTCGGTCGACCCGGAGTCGCTGACCTCGAAGGCCAACGCCGGGATCACGCTGAACTACCAGGCCGACGACGTCTACCTCGACGTCGGCGGCACCGGAACCATCACCGTGACGGCCGACGGCAGGACCACGAGCTACCCCGTCTCCGGCGCGCCGAACATCTACACGCTGCTCAACCGCTCGACCCCGGAACGGGGTTCACTTCAGGTGTCGCTGTCCCCGGGACTGAGCGTCTACTCCTTCACCTTCGGCTGACCCGGCCGTCGCGGTGCCCGACCGGCGGAATTCGCCCGGGGGAATTCGCCCGACACGCCCGCGCCGGGGAGCGGGCGGCGCGGCGCGGACTGGGAGGGTGTCGATGCACAGCAGAACCCGCCAACACTGGGAGGCCCCCGTGGCGCTCAAGACCGTGACCGACGCGAGTTTCGACGAGGACGTGCTGCAGAGCGACAAGCCGGTCCTGGTGGACTTCTGGGCGGAGTGGTGCGGCCCGTGCCGGCAGATCGCGCCGAGCCTGGAGGCCATCGCCGCCGAACACGGCGACGAGATCGAGATCGTCAAGCTCAACATCGACCAGAACCCGGCCACCGCCGCCAGGTACGGCGTGATGTCCATCCCGACCCTGAACGTCTACCAGGGCGGCGAGGTCGTCAAGACCATCGTGGGAGCCAAGCCGAAGGCGGCCATCGAACGTGACCTGAGCGCCTTCATCAGCGGGAAGTAGCGCTACTCGACGAAGTCGGCGAAGGCCACGACCTCCTTGAGGAAGCCGCGGACGCTCAGGAACTGCGAGAGCTGCTCGCGGTGGTCGCCGCAGGCCAGCCAGGTCTTGCGGCGGTCGGGGGTGTGCAGCTTGGGGTTGTTCCACACCAGGACCCACTCGGCGTCGGCTCGGCAGGCCTTGGCCGAGCACTTGGGGGGTCCGGCCGGGCCGTCCGCCGCGGTGCCGAAGAAGTCGATGCTCATGATCGGCAGTCTCTCACCCGGGCGTCACCGGCGGACGAGGTGGCCGGGGCGGGCGAGGTGGCCGGGCTGTGGACATGGCGACGCCGGGCAGCCACGGGGGGAGCCGCCCGGCGTCGGTCCGTCGCCCCGACGGGGGATGCGGAGCGCGTACGCAGTATGTCACGGGAGCGGCGGCCTATGGCTAGGTCTTCCATGACTTATTTGAGCTTCCCCTGAGGTTTCTATCCGTCATAAACGGATAATTCCTGGCGAATCGGACACAGCTTAGATGACGATCAGATCTCGATCTCACCGGCCTGTGTACGGAGAGTCAGATTTCTGAGGCCCGTTCGCCCTGAGTGGCGGCGCCCCCGCCGCCCGTCCCGCCGGGGCCGAGCATCAGCGGGGTGGTCGGCGGAAGGTCGAAGGTGCTCGGCAACCCGGGGGCCCGTTCGCGCCCGGCGTTGGCGATGATCACCGCGAAGTACGGCAGCAGCACCGCCCCGACCAGCGCCCCCCACGCGACCTGCCGCTGGACGCTCCACAGCACGACCGCGAGCAGCAGGCAGACCGTGCGGACCAGCATGGAGATCACGTACCGGCGCTGCCGGCCGCGGACGTCCTCGGTGAGGCTTGCCCTGGCTCCGGTGATCCGGAAGACCTGCCTGCCCCTGACCCCGTCGTTCCTGCTCATCCCTACCGCCGCCTTCGTGCCGACCCGCGCGACACCGATTCCGCCCGGTTCCCTCACGGTACGCCGCGCGTGTCCGGTGGACGAGAGCGGGGCACGGCGTTTTGGCGTCAGTCGGCCACGGGGGTGGACAGGTACCGCGGCGGCACCGCGTCCGTCAGCCAGACGCCGTTGGCGCTCACCCGGAAGCTGTGCCCGTCCGCGGCCATCGCGGCGGCGTCCACCCGCAGCACCACCGGCCGGCCGTGCCGGGAGCCGACCCGCAGGGCGGTCCCGGTCTCGGCGGACAGGTGGACGTCCTGACGCGACATCGGCCGCAGCCCGTTCCGGAAGATCGCCGCGACCGAGCCCTGCGCGGTGCCGTGGAACAGCACCGGCGGGGGCTCGGCGGCGGCCAGACCGAGGTCCACCTCCACCGAGTGCCCCTGGCTGGCGCGGATCCGCAGGCCGTCCTCGGAGTAGGCGAACCGCTTCTTGTTGTTGGTCTCCACCACGTGGTCCAACTCCGCCCGGGTCAGCCGCCCGCCGCGCTCGGCGAAGGCGGCGAGCAGGGTGTCCACCACGACCCAGCCGGCCTCGTCGAGGGTGAGGCCGAGAGCGCCGGGGTCGTGCCGCAGCACCTTGGAGAGCCGCTTCGACGTCTTGACCTGGCGCTTCTCGTCCATCATGTGATCCCCCTAGGAAGCCTTGCTGACCGAGCTCATGTTGAAGTCGGGGACCCGCACCGCGGGCATCGCGGCCCGGCTGAACCAGTCCGACCACTCGCGGGGCAGGCAGCGCTCGGTGCGGCCGGCCTCGGTGATGCGGCCCAACAGGTCCACCGGGGACTCGTTGAACCGGAAGTTGTTGACCTCGCCGACCACCTGGCCGTCCTCGACCAGGTAGACGCCGTCCCGGGTCAGGCCGGTGAGCAGCAGGGTGGCGGGGTCGACCTCGCGGATGTACCAGAGGCAGGTGAGCAGCAGCCCGCGCCCGGTGTTCGCCACCATCTCGGCGAGGGTCGGGGCGGCGGCCTGGTCGGCGGTCGACAGCACCAGGTTGTCGCCGGCCGGGCGGACCGGCAGGCCGGTCAGGGCGGCGGTGTGCCGGCTGGTCATCAGGTTGGCCAGCTCGCCGTCCCGGATCCAGTCGGTGGGGCCGAGCGGCAGGCCGTTGTCGAAGACCGAGGTGTCGGGGTCGGAGGAGTGCGTGAGCAGGAACGGCGCGCTCTCCAGCCCGGGTTCGGCCGGGTCCGAGCGCAGCGTCAGGGGCAGCCGCGCCAGGCGTTCGCCGATCTTGCTGGCGCCGTTCGGCCGGCTGAAGACGGTCCGGCCCTCGACGGCGTCCCGGGCGCCCATCGACCAGTGCATGGTGATCATCAGATCGGCGAGGGCGCTGGGCGGCACCAGCGTCTCGTACCGCCCGGCGGGCAGGTCGATCCGGCGCTTGCCCCAGCCCAGGCGCTCGTCCAGCTCGGTGTGCAGCGCGTCGAGGTGAATGTCGCGGAAGTCGCGGGTGGCGGCGCCGGCCCAGGCCGAGCTGCGGCCCGCCTTGGCGTTGAGTTCGAGCGAGCCGGTCGGCTGGTCGTGCCGCAGCCGCAGGCCGCCGGAGGTGCCCAGGTAGGTGGAGGACATCTCGTGCCGGGCGAAGCCGTACAGGGCCTGGCCGGCCGCGCGGGCGCGGGCGAAGGCCGAGCCGAGCGCGGGGGCGAAGGAGCGGAAGACGTCGATGGAGGTCGCGGCGGGCCCCTCGGTGAAGTCCGCCGAGACCCGGTCGCCGACGAGCAGCGGCCGGGCGTCCTCGGCCGGTCCGGCGGCGCGGGCGGCGGCCTCGGCGGCCCGGACCAGCTCCTCGACGTCGGCCGGCGTGACGGCCTCGCGGGCCACCACGCCCGAGGCGGTGCCCTCGGCGCCGTCGACGGTGGCCACCACGGTGAGCCGGCGGCCGTGCGTGACGCCGTTGGTGGTCAGCGCGTTGTCGGCCCAGCGCAGGTTGGCGGTGGTGTCCTCGTCGACCAGGGCCAGGCAGCCGTCCGCCCGGGAGAGTTCCAGGGCGCGCTCGACCAGCTCGTGCGACTTGATCCCGGTCATCAGCGACCCGCCTCCTGCTGCGTGTTGAGCACGTTGACGCCCTCGAACAGGGCTGACGGGCAGCCGTGTCCGGCCGCCGCGACCTGTCCCGGCTGGGCCTTGCCGCAGTTGAACGCGCCGCCCAGCAGATAGGTCTGCGGGCCGCCGACCGCGGCCATCGAACCCCAGAAGTCGGTGGTGGTGGCCTGGTAGGCGAAGTCCTTCACCTGGCCGGCCAGTCGTCCGTTACGGATCGCGTAGGCGCGCTGGCCGGTGAACTGGAAGTTGTAGCGCTGCATGTCGATCGACCAGGACCGGTCGCCGACGATGTAGAGCCCGCGCTCGACGCCGGAGAAGAGGCCCTCGGTGTCCGGGCCGTCCGCGGCGGGCTGGAGCGACACGTTCGCCATCCGCTGCACCGGGACGTGCGCGGGGGAGTCGGCGAAGGCGCAGCCGTTGGAGCGCCCCAGGCCCTTCAACTTGGCCATCCGGCGGTCCAGTTGGTACCCGGTCAGGACGCCGTCGGTGACCAGGTCCCAGGACTGGGTGGCCACTCCCTCGTCGTCGTAGCCGATCGTGGACAGGCCGTGTTCGGCGGTGCGGTCGCCGGTGACGTGCATCAGGTCCGAGCCGTACCGCAGGGTGCCGAGCTGGTCGAAGGTGGCGAACGAGGTGCCCGCGTAGGCGGCCTCGTAGCCCAGCGCCCGGTCCAGCTCGGTGGCGTGGCCGATCGATTCGTGGATCGTCAGCCAGAGGTTGGTGGGGTCGATCACCAGGTCGTAGCGGCCGGCCTCGACGCTCGGCGCCTTGACCTTCTCGGCCAGGTACTCGGGCAGCCGGGCCAGTTCGGCCGTCCAATCCCAGCCGGTGCCGAGCAGGTACTCCCAGCCGCGTCCGGCCGGCGGCGCGACGGTACGCATCGACTCGAAGGCGCCGGTCCGCTCGTCGACCGCGGTGGCGTCCACCTCGGGGTGCACCCGGACCCGCTGCTGGGTGGTGACGGTGCCCGCGGTGTCGGCGTAGAACTTGTTCTCCTGCACCGTCAGCAGCGAGGCGTCCACGTGGCTGACGCCGTCGGCGGCCAGCAGCCGACTGCTCCAGTCGGCCAGCAGCGCGGTCTTCTCGGCGTCCGGGACGTCGAACGGGTTGATCTCGTACGCGGAGACCCAGCTGACGTCGGCGTACACCGGCTCGTCCGCCAGCTCGACGACGTCCCCGCCGCCCGCCGACCGGCTCACCTCGGCGGAGATCCGGGCGACCGCCACCGCCTGCTCGGCCACCAGCGCGGCGGCCTGCGGGGTGAGGTCCACCCCGGCCGCGAACCCCCAGGCGCCGTCCACCAACACTCGGACCGCGAAGCCCAGTTGGACCGTGTCGGAGGTGCCGGACGGACGGGCGTCGCGCAGTCGCCAGGAGGCGCTGCGGACCCGCTCGCAGCGGAAGTCGGCGTGCGTGACGCCCAGCTGCCGGGCCCGGCTCAGCGCCGCGTCGGCCAGCTGCCGCAGGGGCAGGGCGAGGAACAGCGGGTCGACGGCGCGCTGGGCCGGCGAGGCGCTGGGGGATGTCGGCGGCATCGGGCTCCCTGGGGCGAGGATCGGCGGTGCGAGGTCACGCAGCGTCGCGGCCCCGCACCGCATCATGTCCTGCGGGTCCCCGTTTCGGCCAGTGGATTGCCTCCGGCGTGCCGACGTGTCACGCCAGTCCCTCCCACCAGCCCTCCAGCTCCGGCGGGTTGGCGACGTCGACCCGCTCGCCCGGGCGCGGCACGGCGACCGCGACGCCCTGCGCCTTGGCCTCCACGAGCAGCCGCTCGACCGGTTCGGCCCACGGGTGCAGGCCCAGGTTGAAGGTGCACCAGTGCACCGGGACGAGCAGGCCGCCGCCCAGGTCCCGGTGGGCCAGCACGGCGTCCTCGGGCGTCATGTGGATGTCGGCCCAGGCTTCGTCGTAGGCGCCGATCTGGACCAGCGAGGCGTCGAACGGGCCGTGCTCGGCGCCGATCGTCGCGTAGCCCTCGAAGTAGCCTGAGTCGCCGGTGTAGAACACCTTGCGGGTCGGTCCGGCGATCACCCAGGAGCCCCAGAGCGTGGTGTTGCGGGCCAGCGCACGGCCGGAGAAGTGGTGCGCCGAGGTGAGCGTGACGGTGAGGTCGCCCAGGGTGCAGGTCTCGCTCCAGTCCAGCTCGATGATCCGGTGCTCCGGCACGCCCCAGCGGCGCAGGTGGCCGCCGATGCCCAGCGGGACGGCGAACGGCGCGGACTGGCTGCGCACCAGGCGCCGGACGGTGTCCATGTCCAGGTGGTCGTAGTGGTCGTGCGAGATCAGCACGACGTCCACCGGCGGCAGCTCCTCCAGCTCCGTCGGCACCGGGTGCAGCCGCTTGGGGCCCACGTGCGCCGAGGGGGAGCAGCGCTCGCTCCACATCGGGTCGAGCAGCACCCGGGTGCCCTCGATCTCCACCAGCGCCGAGGCGTGGCCGTACCAGGTGATCTCCACGCCCTGCGGGGCCGGCCGGTCGCGCTCGCCGACGGCCGAGGCGGTGGGCACCGGGCGCAGCGGGGTGCGGCCCTCGCGCTCGAAGAGCATCCGGCGCACGGTGGACCGGTCGACGTTCGGCCTGCCCTCCGAGGCGCGCGCCACGGTGGAGGGCGCGTTGTGGAAGGTGCCGTCGGCGTACTGCGGGGAGGTCCGGATCCGGGCGTCCCGCTCGGCGTCGGGCCGTCGTCCGAAGGCGGCGGGGACGTCCCGCAGGGCCCAGGCCGCCGCGCCGGCTCCGGTGGCCAGTGCGGCCAGGGTGAGCACCCGGCCCCGACTCCTGGTGGCCCGGGGGTTTGCCTCACTCATCGGGGATCCGCCCTTGTTCGTGGTCACGTCTGTGGGGTTGCGGGCGGGGTGTCCGCACCGAGAGGGCAACGGGTACCCCCCGCCATGTTGTTCCCGGCGGAGGGTACCCCTGATGGCCGACGTCGGGTGCAATTGTCGGAACGCCACAGAACAGCACCGGATCACCTGTGGAAGCTGGATTCGTCGCCGTACGGACGCGACCGATAGCGTCACAGTGCGTACGTTCCCACGTACGCGGACCACGACAAGGGAGAGGTGGATCGTTGAGCCGCTCGGTTCTCGTCACCGGAGGTAACCGGGGCATCGGCCTCGCCATCGCCCAGGCCTTCGCCGAGGCGGGCGACAAGGTCGCCATCACCAGCCGTTCCGGCGAGGTGCCCGCCGAACTCGCGAAGTACGACGTGCTCGCGGTCCGCTGCGACGTCAACGACTCCGCGCAGGTCGACGCGGCCTTCACCGAGATCGAGGGGAAGCACGGCGCGGTCGAGGTGCTGGTCGCCAACGCGGGCATCACCAAGGACACCCTGCTGCTGCGGATGTCCGAGCAGGACTTCACCTCGGTGCTGGACACCAACCTGACCGGGACGTTCCGGGTGGTCAAGCGCGCCTCGGCGAAGATGCTGCGGGCGCGCAAGGGCCGGATCGTGCTGATCTCCTCGGTGGTCGGTCTGGCGGGCTCGCCGGGGCAGGCGAACTACGCCGCCTCCAAGGCCGGCCTGGTCGGGTTCGCCCGCTCGCTGGCCCGTGAGCTCGGCTCGCGCAACATCACCGTCAACGTGGTCGCCCCCGGCTTCGTGGACACCGACATGACCGCGGTGCTCAGCGAGGAGCGCCGCAAGGAGATCGTCGCGGGGGTGCCGCTCGGCCGGTACGCCACGCCTTCCGAGATCGCCTCCACCACGCGTTTCCTCGCCTCGGACGAGGCGGCGTACATCACCGGAGCCGTCATTCCCGTCGACGGCGGATTGGGCATGGGTCACTGATCACATGAGCGGAATTCTTGAAGGTAAGCGGATCCTCATCACCGGCGTCCTGCTGGAGTCCTCGATCGCCTTCCACACCGCCAGGCTGGCCCAGGAGCAGGGCGCGGAGGTCATCCTGACCGGCTTCGGCCGGCTCACGCTGGTCGAGCGGATCGCCAAGCGGCTGCCGAAGCCCGTCCAGGTGCTGGAGCTCGACGTCTCCAACGCCGAGCACCTCGACACGCTGGCGGACCGGGTGCGCGAGCACCTGCCGACGCTGGACGGCGTCGTGCACTCCATCGGCTTCGCCCCGCAGGACGCGCTCGGCGGCAACTTCCTGAACACCCCGTGGGAGTCCGTCGCCACCGCCATGCACGTCTCGGCGTACTCGCTGAAGGCGCTGACGATGGCCTGCCTGCCGCTGATGCAGGACGGCGGCGCGGTGGTCGGCCTGACCTTCGACGCGCAGTTCGCCTGGCCGAAGTACGACTGGATGGGCCCGGCCAAGGCCGCACTGGAGGCCACCTCGCGCTACCTGGCCCGCGACCTGGGCGAGCGCGACATCCGCGTCAACCTGGTCTCGGCCGGCCCGATCGGCTCGATGGCCGCCAAGTCCATCCCGGGCTTCGAGGACCTGGCCGCCACCTGGGACCAGCGCTCCCCGCTGAAGTGGGACATCTCCAACCCGGAGCCGGCCGGCCGTGGCGTCGTGGCGCTGCTCTCGGACTGGTTCCCGAAGACCACCGGCGAGATCGTCCACGTCGACGGCGGTCTGCACGCGATCGGCGCCTGACCTCTCGCACTGCCCCCGCAGCCCCGGCCACCTCGGTGACCGGGGCTGCGGGCGTTGCGGGTCAGGGCTGGGTGGTGCCCAGAGCCTCGTCGGCCCGGCCGCAGGCGCCGATCACGTCGGCCGACTCCATCGAGGCCGTCGCCGCGTCGCCGGCCCGGATCGCGGCGAGGATCTGGTCGTGCCCGATGTAGCGGTCGGGGGAGAGCACCGGCCCGATGTCCTGGCGCAGGTGGGCGCGCAGCACCTCGCCGAGGTCGGCGTAGAGCACGGCGAGGACGTCGTTGTGCGCGGCGGCCACCACGCTCTGGTGGAAGGCCGCGTCGGCCTGGACGAACACCTCGGGGTCCCCGCCGAACCAGGCCTCCTCGCGCCGGGCGAGCGCCGCCTCCATCAGTTCGAGGTCGCGCTCGGTGCGGCGCGCGGCGGCCAGCGCGGCCGCCGAGGCCTCCAGCGCGGAGCGCAGCTCGGCGACCTGGGACTGCTCGGCGTCCGGGAAGCGCCGGTGCATCACCCCGGCCAGCTCGCTGGTGGCCAGCACGTAGGTGCCGGAGCCCTGCCGGATGTCCAGCAGCCCGTTGTGGGCCAGCGCCCGCACCGCCTCCCGCACGGTGTTGCGGGCCACGCCCAGCTGCTCGACCAGCGCGACCTCGGTGGGGATGCGCGAGCCGACCGGCCACTCGCCCGAGATGATCTGGGCCCGCAGCTGGGCGATCACCTGATCCGCCAGCGGGGCGCGCCGGGGCGAGGACAGGGTCATGTTTCTCCTTGGTCGTGACGGATGGAGGTGCCAGGCACCATCTTGCCCCTCTGCCGGCGTTCTTCCGTCGGTAGTTATCCATGGTGCATTAATTCATCCCATCATTCTATGATGATGCCTATGGCGACAGCGACGAGCACCGAACCCACCACTCCGGCGACGACCCCACCGACCTCACACCCCGGCGCGAGCAGCGCCCGCACCGCCGCGCAGGCCCGGGCGGACCGCCGCGCGCGGCAGCTCGGCGCGCTGCTGGCGGTCGCCGTCGCCGTGGCCGCGTTCAACCTGCGCCCGGTGGTCACCAGCCTCGGGCCGTTGCTGGAGCGGGTCCGCACCGACCTCGGGATGAGCGCCGCCGTCGCCGGGCTGCTCACCGCGGTGCCCTCGTTCTGCTTCGCGCTCTTCGGTTTCGCGGCCCCGGCGCTCTCCCGCCGGTTCGGCCCCACCGTCGTGGTCACCGCCGGGATGGGCGCGATCACCCTGGGCCTGGCGGCCCGCGCCTTCGCCGGCGGCACGGCCGTCTTCCTGCTGCTGACCGCCGTCGCGCTGGCCGGGGTGGCCGTCTCCAACGTGCTGATCCCGGTGGTCATCAAGCGCTACTTCCCCGACCGGGTCGGGCCGATGATCGGCCTCTACTCGATGGCCCTGTCGGCCGGCACCGCACTGGCGGCCGCCGTCACCGTGCCGCTGACCGGCGCGCTCGGCGGCAGCTGGCGGGTCGGCCTGGGCATCTGGGCCTCGGCCGCGGGGCTGGCGCTGGTGATCTGGCTGGTCACCCTGGTGCTGCGCCGGGACGGCCGGCAGGCGCCGGGCGAGGCCCGGGCGGTCGCCAGGCTGCCGATCCTGCGCAGCCGCACCGCATGGGCGCTGGCCGGGTTCTTCGGCCTCCAGGCCACCGGCGCCTACGCCACGATGGGCTGGCTGCCGCAGATCTACCAGGACGCCGGGCTGTCGGCCGGCACCTCCGGGCTGCTGCTGGCGGTCACCATGGCGATCGGCGTGCCGATCTCGTTCGTGCTGCCGAACTGGGCCGCCCGCCGCGGTGACCAGCGGGCCTTCGTGGTGGTGCTGGCCGCCTTCGGCATCGCCGGCTACACCGGCCTGGCCCTGGCCCCGGCCGGCGGCGCCTGGCTGTGGGCGGTGCTGGTCGGGCTCTCCAACTGCGCCTTCCCGCTCACCCTGACGATGATCGGCCTGCGCGCCCGCACCAGTGGCGGGGTGGCCCAGCTCTCCGCCTTCGCCCAGGGCCTCGGCTACCTGTTCTCCATCCCCGGGCCGATCCTGATCGGCCTGCTCTACCAGGGCACCGGCGGCTGGTACCTGCCGCTCGGCTTCCTGGCCGCGCTGCTGCTGCCGCAGTTGCTGATCGGCCTGCGCGCCGCCCGGGCCCGGCACATCGAGGACGAGGTCGGCTAGCTAGGCCGTGTCTGACAATTCGCGTCGGATGAGCCCGCGGTGTTGGGCGCCCGGCGGGAATTGTCAGACACGGCCTAGTTTCAAGGGGAGGTCAAGGGGGTCGCCCCGCGGTCCGGGGGCGTGCGCGGGGATGCGAAAATCGCTCCATGCCTGTTCTCGAACCCAATCCCCCGAACGGCCAGAAGAAGCTGCTCCAGCTCTTCGGCGTGATCCTCGGTGTCCTCGTCGTCGTCGGGATCATCGCCACCATCGCCCAGTCGATGGGCTGACCTCGGGGTCGCCGCTGACGTCCGGTCATGCCGCCACTCCTGAGGGTGGCGGCCAGCCGGAGCACCGCGCCACCGGCGGGGTTTTCTGCGAAGCTGGCGCAATGAGCGTCGACACGTCCCGCAGGATCATTGTGCTCCGGCATGCCAAGGCCGACTGGCCCGAGGTGGCCGACCACGAGCGCCCGCTCGCCGACCGCGGCCGGCACCAGGCGCCGGTCGCCGGCCGTTGGCTGGCCGACTCGGGGATCACCCCCGACTACGTGCTCTGCTCCACCTCCCTGCGCACTCGGGAGACCTGGAAGCTGGCCGCCCACGAGCTGTCCGAGCGGCCGCACCGGGTCGTCTTCGAGAAGCGGATCTACGACGCTTCGGCCGGCGAGATCATCGAGGTGCTCAAGGAGACCCCCGACGATGTCGGGGACCTGTTGCTGGTGGGCCACAACCCGGGGGTGCAGAACCTCACCGAGGTCCTCGCCGGAGACGAGAGCATGGGCGACGAGCTGGCCCGGCTGCGCCAGGGCGGCTTCCCCACGGCCGCCGTCGCGGTGCTGGCCTTCGACGGCTCCTGGAAGTCGGTCGAGCCGGGTGTGGCCAGGCTGGTCTCGTTCTACGTGACGCCGGAGGACTGACCGCGCCCCGGGGGCCGGTCCGCCGGACCGGCCCCCGGGCCCCGCCGCTACTCGGGCGGCGTGCCGTGCAGCTCGTCCGCCGCCTCGACCTCGTCGCGGGTGATCCCCAGCAGGTAGAGCACGGTGTCCAGGAAGGGCACGTTGACCGCCGTGTCGGCGGCCTCGCGGACCACCGGCTTGGCGTTGAACGCCACCCCGAGGCCCGCCGCGTTCAGCATGTCCAGGTCGTTGGCGCCGTCGCCGATCGCGACCGTCTGCTCCAACGGAACCCGGGCCTGCTCGGCGAAGCGGGCCAGCCAGCGGGCCTTGCCGGCCCGGTCTACGATCTCCCCGACGACCCGCCCGGTGAACCTGCCGTCCTCCACCTCCAGGGTGTTGGCCGCGGCGAAGTCCAGGCCCAGCAGCTCCACCAGGTAGTCGGTGACCTGGGTGAACCCGCCGGAGACGATGCCCACCTGGTAGCCCAGGCGCTGGAGCGTGCGGATCAGGGTGCGTGCCCCCGGGGTGAGCCGGACCTCGGTGCGGACCTTTTCCACCACCCCGGCGTCCAGCCCGGCCAGCAGCGCCACCCGGGCGTGCAGCGACTCGGCGAAGTCCAGCTCGCCACGCATCGCGGCGGCCGTCACCTCGGCCACCTCGGCCTCGCAGCCGGCGTGCGCGGCGAAGAGCTCGATCACCTCGTCCTGGATGAGCGTGGAGTCCACGTCCATCACCACCAGCCGCTTGGCCCGGCGCTCCAGGCCGGCCGCGACCACCGCGATGTCCACCTGCTGGACGGCCGCCTCCAGCGCCAGGGCGGCCCGCAGTCGCTCGGTGGCCACGCCGGAGACGGCCAACTCCACGGCCGTCACCGGATACTTGGCCAGGCGGAAGATCCGGTCGATGTTGCCGTCCGCCTCGGTGATCCGGGCCGCCAGCGCGGAGACCGCGGCGGCGGTCAGCGGATGCCCGAGCACGGTGACGTGCGAGCGGCCCTCGCGGCGTGGCCGGTTGTCGCCGGTACCGGAGATGATCTCGGTCTGGAGTCTGAGGCCCTCCGCCCACCGGTGCACGGTGGCGCGCAGCGCGCCCTCGGCGCCCGGAGCGCCACCGGTCGGCGGGGTCACCAGTGCGCAGAGCGTTATCCGGCCACGCGTGACGACCTGTTCGAGGTCGATCACGTCGACCTCGAACTCGGCCAGCGTGGCGAAGAGGCCGGTGGTGATACCAGGACGGTCCTTGCCGAACACCTTGACCAGCAGAGTGCGCTCGTCGTCGGCAGTCCGGGGCTGCGGGAAAGTGGTGTTCATGGTGCGGACCACGCTACCTGCCGGACGCCCGCCCGCTCGCGGCCGTCCGTCCCGTGGACGGTGAACAATCCGTGACAACGTTGCCGCCTGGTCACAGTCCACGGGGTCGACTTTCCGCCGTTAGTCCCGAGCTGGAATGATTACCCCCCGTCAGAGGCGATTTTCAGCACTCCCCGCACGGGGATCCACCGGGGGACCGAGAGAGCGGGGCAGGCGGACAGTGCCGCAACTCGTACTTGAGCTCAACGGGCAGTACCGGACGTTGGAGCCGGGACAGTCCTACACCATCGGGCGGGACCCGCAGTCGGACTTCCCGTTCGACGATGCCAGGATCTCCTGGCGGCACGCCACCCTTTCCTTCACCGGGGCAGCCTGGCAGCTCCAGGACCACGGGAGCACCAACGGCACCTTCGTGGCCGGTTCCCGTACCCTGCAGGCCCAGCTGCTCCCGGGCACCGTGGTCAACCTCGGCAACGCCGAGAACGGCCCGCGGCTCGCTTTCTCCGCTCCGACGGTGGCCCCGGCCGCCGCCGGTGCCGCACCCGCCTGGCACGAGGCGCAGACCGACCGGTCGGCGGTCGCGCCGCCCGCCCCGGCCTGGAACCAGCCCCCGCAGCACCAGCAGTGGGCCCCGCCGCCGCAGGCCAACCCGGCCTTCCCGCAGCAGCAGATGGCCGGCTCCCAGCCGGTCGCGCCCCTGCAGTTCCAGCCCGGCCCCGCGCAGCACGCCCAGCCGGGCCCCGCGCTGGGCGAGCGCAACCCGACGGTGATCCGCAACCTCACCGCGGGCATGAACATCGTCCGGATCGGCCGCGCGCTCGACAACGACGTGGTGGTCTCCGACCTCCAGGTCTCCCGCCACCACGCCGAGTTGCGCCAGCTGCCCGACGGCCGGTACGAGATCGTCGACCTCGGCTCGCACAACGGGATCTTCGTCAACGGCCAGCCGACCCGGCGCCAGTTGCTCGGTCCGCAGGACCGGCTGACGGTCGGCCACTCCTCCTTCCAGCTGGTCGGCGACCAGCTGCAGGAGTTCATCGACAACGGCACGGTCTCCTTCTCCGCCCACCACCTGACCGTCGAGGTCGACTTCAAGGGCGGCAAGAAGGTCCTGCTCAACGACGTCAGCTTCGGCGTGCCGGAGAAGTCGCTGGTCGCCGTGATCGGCCCGTCCGGCTCCGGCAAGTCGACGCTGCTGCGCGCTCTCACCGGCTACCGCCCGGCCGACCGCGGCGAGGTGCTCTACGACGGCCGCAACCTCTACAAGCAGTTCGCCGAGCTGCGCCAGCGGATCGGCCTGGTGCCGCAGTCGGAGATCCTGCACAAGGAGCTGACGGTCCGCACCGGCCTCAAGTACGCGGCCCGGCTGCGCTTCCCCGGCGACACCGAGCCGGCCGAGCGGGCCCGCCGGATCGACGAGGTGCTCTACGAGCTGCGCCTGGACAAGCGCGCCGACAACCGGATCACCGCACTCTCCGGCGGCCAGCAGAAGCGCGTCTCGGTCGCTCTGGAACTGCTCACCAAGCCCTCGCTGATCTTCCTGGACGAGCCCACCTCGGGCCTGGACCCGGGCATGGACCGCGAGGTCATGCAGATGCTGCGCGGCCTGGCCGACGACGGCCGCACGATCCTGGTCGTCACCCACTCGGTGGCCGAACTGGCGCTCTGCGACCGGCTGCTGGTGATGGCGCCGGGCGGTTCGGTGGCGTACTTCGGCCCGCCGGCCGAGGCGCTGCACTTCTTCGGGTACGAGACCTGGGCGGACGTCTTCCAGGCGTTCGAGAACTTCCCGGAGCACGACTGGGCCGGGCGCTACCGCGGCTCCGAGCACTACAAGGCCTACTCGGCCGACGTCGACGCGGTGGCCGTCCAGCAGTCCGCCGCGCCGATCGTGCAGGAGCAGATCCAGCCGGCGAAGCCGCAGAGCTGGGGCTCCCAGCTGTGGACGCTGATCCGCCGCTACATGTCGGTCCTCGCCTCGGACCGCGGCTTCCTGGCCCTGTCGGTGCTGCTGCCGGCCGTCCTCGGCGGGGTGAGCACCGTCATCCCGGACACCTTCGGTCTGGCGCCCAACCCCAATCCGCAGGGGTTCAACGGCCAGGCCGGCACGATCCTGCTGATCCTCGCCATCGGCGCCTGCTTCTCCGGGGCGGCCAACTCGGTGCGTGAGCTGATCAAGGAACGGGCGATCTACGAACGAGAACGCGCCACCGGGCTGTCCCGGTCGGCCTACCTGGTCTCGAAGATCATCGTGCTGGGCCTGTTCAGCATCCTGCAGGGCGCCATCATCGCGGTGATCGGCTTCGCCCCGCGCAAGCTGCCGACCGAGGGCCTGATCTTCGCGAGCTCCCCGGCCGTCGAGATGGGCATCGGCCTGATCCTGCTCAGCTTCACCTCGATGATGTTCGGCCTGGTGATCTCGGCCCTGGTGAAGACCGCCGAGAAGACCATGCCCCTGCTGGTGATGTTCGCGATCATCCAGGTGGTCTTCACCGGCGTGCTGTTCCAGATCTTCGGCAAGCCGGGCCTGGAGCAGTTCGCCTGGCTGATGCCGGCCCGCTGGGGTGTCGGCATCGTGGGCACCACGCTGAACCTGGGCCACCTGATGGTCCCGTTCGACCACGACCCGCTGCACCCGGCGAACGACCACCGGGACGCGATGTGGGACCACAGCGTCCTGCACTGGGTGATCAACGCCGGCGCGCTGGTGGTCATCTCGGCCGGACTCGCCTTCCTGGTCCTGCGTCTGCTGCGCCGTCACGAGCCGGAGGTCATGCAGAAGGGCTGATGTCGGCTCAGTTCGATGGGCGGTCCCCCATTCGGGGGTACCGCCCATCGGCGTATCTCATCCATGAGATATCGTCTCGCACATGGCAGATGACTATCTCGCACGCATCGGCAAGCTGATCCGCGACGCCCGCAAGCACCGCGGCTGGACGCAGGCAGAGCTGGGGACCGCCCTGGGCACCAGCCAGAGCGCCGTCAACCGGATCGAAAACGGCGGACAGAACATCAGCCTTGAGATGATCGCCCGGATCGGCGAGGCCCTGGACAGCGAGATCGTCTCGCTCGGCTACGCCGGCCCGATGCACCTGCGGGTGGTCGGCGGACGGCAGCTCTCCGGCAGCATCGACGTCAAGACCAGCAAGAACGCCTGCGTCGCGCTGCTCTGCGCCTCCCTGCTCACCACCGGCCGCACCACGCTGCGCCGGGTGGCCCGGATCGAGGAGGTCTACCGCCTCCTGGAGGTGCTGAACAGCATCGGCGTCCGGACCCGGTGGATCAACGACGGCAGCGACCTGGAGATCACCCCGCCCGCCGAGCTCGACCTGGACGCGATGGACGTCGCCGCCGCCCGCCGGACCCGCTCGATCATCATGTTCCTCGGCCCGCTGATGCACCGCGTCGACCACTTCAAGCTGCCCTACGCCGGCGGCTGCGACCTCGGCACCCGTACCGTCGAGCCGCACATGGCCGCGCTGCGCCGGTTCGGCCTGGAGGTCACCGCCACCACCGGGATCTACCACGGCTCGGTCGACCGCACGGTCAGCCCGGACCGCCCGATCGTGCTGACCGAGCGCGGCGACACGGTGACCGAGAACGCCCTGCTGGCCGCCGCCCGGCACGACGGCGTGAGCGTCATCCGCAACGCCAGCCCCAACTACATGGTCCAGGACCTCTGCTTCTTCCTGGAGCGCCTCGGCGTGCGGATCGAGGGCATCGGCACCACCACCCTCACCGTGCACGGCCTCGCCACCATCACCTGCGACGTCGACTACGCGCCCTCCGAGGACCCGGTCGAGGCGATGAGCCTGCTGGCCGCCGCCGTCGTCACCTCCTCGGAGCTGACGGTCCGCCGGGCGCCGGTGGAGTTCCTGGAGATCGAGCTCGCGGTCCTGGAGGAGATGGGCCTCGACTACGACCGCAGCCCCGAGTACCCCGCCGACAACGGCCGTACCCGGCTGGTCGACCTCACCATCAGGCCGTCCAAGCTGACCTCGCCGATCGACAAGATCCACCCGATGCCCTTCCCCGGCATCAACATCGACAACGTGCCCTTCTTCGCGGCCATCGCGGCCACCGCCCAGGGCTCCACGCTGATCCACGACTGGGTCTACGACAACCGCGCCATCTACCTCACCGAACTGACCCGGCTGGGCGCCAACGTCCAGCTGATGGACCCGCACCGGGTCCTGGTCGAGGGCCCCACCCGCTGGCGCGCCGCCGAGATGATCTGCCCCCCGGCCCTGCGCCCCGCAGTCGTGGTCCTGCTCGCGATGCTCGCCACCGAGGGCACCTCGGTGCTGCGCAACGTCTACGTGATCAACCGCGGCTACGAGGACCTCGCCGAGCGCCTCAACTCGATCGGCGCGCAGATCGAGACCTTCCGCGACATCTGACCCGCGACATCTGACCCGCGACGTCCGATCCGCGACGTCCGATCCGCGACATCCGGTCTAGGCCGCAAGGCCTACGTCCCACCCGCCGCCGGGCCGAGGCACCCCGCCCCGGCCCGGCGGTACGGTGAGGGCATGGCGACCAAGGACGAACCGCTGACCGGGCTGTGCCTGGGCGACCTGGAGGCCGTCAGCGTGGCGGTGCTGGCGATGAGCGGGCATCTGGAGGTCCGCGAGGTGCTGCGCCGGATCACCGCCTCCGCGCGCACCCTGCTCGGGGCCGAGTACGCCGCCCTCGGGGTGCCGGACGACCACGGGGGGTTCGCGCAGTTCGTGGTGGACGGGGTGACCGACGAGCAGTGGCAGGCGATCGGCCCGCTGCCGCGCCAGCACGGGGTGCTGGCCACCATGCTGCACGAGCTCGAACCGACCCGGCTCGCGGACGTCCGCAAGGCCCCCGCCTTCGGCGGCTGGCCCGACGCCCACCCGGACATGAGCGACTTCCTGGGGATGCCGATCGTCGACGAGGCGGAGATCCTCGGTGCGATCTTCCTCGCCAACAAGGACGGCGGCTTCACCGACTACGACGAGGGCCTGTTGCGGATCCTCGCCGCGCACGCCTCGATAGCGCTGCGCAACGCCCAGCTCTACGAGCGCAGTCGCGAACTCACGCTGGCCGGTGAGCGCGCCCGGATCGCCCACGACCTGCACGACGCCGTCTCGCAGAAGCTCTTCTCGCTGCGGCTGACCGCCAAGGCCGCCGCCACCCTGGTCGACCGCGACCCGGCCCGGGCCCGCGCCGAACTCGCCGAGGTGGCCCGGCTCGCCGCCGAGGCCGCCGACGAACTGCGCGCCGTGGTGGTCGAGTTGCGCCCGGCCGCGCTGGACGAGGACGGCCTGGTGGCGACCCTCGCCTCGCAGGTCCAGGTGCTGGACCGCGCGCACGCCGCCGCCGTCGCGTTCGACTCCGAGGGCGTGCGCACCCTGCCCCCGGCCCAGGAGGCGGCGGTCCTGCGGGTTGCCCAGGAGGCGCTGCACAACGCGCTGCGGCACGCCGAGGCCGGCCGGGTGCAGGTCACCCTGCGCGGCACCGCCGGTCGCGGCGCCGTGCTGCGGGTCACCGACGACGGCCACGGCTTCGACCCGGAGGGTGTGCGCCGCGAGGGCCGCCACCTCGGCCTGGTCTCGATGCGCGACCGCGCGCAGACCGTCGGCGGCCGGCTCACCCTCACCTCGGCGCCCGGCCGCGGGACCGTCATCGAACTGGAGGTGCCCGGTGCCTGACACCCGGCCACTGATCCGCGTCCTGCTGGTCGACGACCACCAGGTGGTCCGCCGCGGCCTGCGCACCTTCCTGGAGGTGCAGGACGACATCGAGGTGGTCGGCGAGGCGGCGGACGGCGCGGAGGGTGTGGCGAAGACTCAGGAACTCGCCCCCGACGTGGTCCTGATGGACCTCAAGATGCCCGGCGTGGACGGCATCGAGGCACTGCGCCGGCTCAAGGAGGAGGGCAACCCGGCCCGGGTCCTGATCGTCACCAGCTTCACCGAGCACCGCACCGTCGTCCCCGCGCTGCGGGCCGGCGCCGCCGGGTACGTCTACAAGGACGTCGACCCCGAGGCGCTGGCCGGCGCGATCCGCTCGGTGCACGCCGGGCACGTGCTGCTCCAGCCGGAGTTGGCCGGCACCCTGCTGGCCGAGGACTCCCCGCACGTCCCGCAGGGCCGCGGCGGGACCCTGACGGAACGTGAGCGCGAGGTGCTCGGCCACATCGCCGACGGCCGTTCCAACCGGGAGATCGCCCGCAGCCTCCACCTGTCAGAGAAGACCGTGAAGACGCACGTCTCCAACATCCTGATGAAGCTGGACCTCGCCGACCGCACCCAGGCCGCCCTCTGGGCCGTCCGCAACGGCGAGGCCTAGTCCCGCTTCTCGTCCACCAGCGCGTTGTACGCCGCCACCTGCGCCCGGCGGGCCGTGCGCCGCAGGGGCGCCAGCGCCGCGCTGCGGGCGGCCATCTCCGAGGCGCTGACCGCCGCGCCGTGGCTGCCCGCCGCGATCGCCAGCAGCGCCGCGATCTGCCGCGCCGACTCCAGCACCCGCACCGCGCGCGGCGGGTAGCCGGGCGCCAGCAGCTCGGTGTGACCGCGCCGGCGGAACCGGTCCAGCTCGCGCAGCGCGTCCGGTCCGGCGCCCGCCACGTCCAGGCGGGTCAGCATCGCGGTCGCCTCGTACAGCCCCTCGGCCAGCTCGCGTTCGGCCTCGTACAGCGAGGGCACGTCGGCCGGCGGCCCGTCCTGCACCTCCAGGCAGCGCCACAGCACGGTCGTCGCCTGGTCCCCGGGCGGTCCGTGCACGTCCACCTGCGGTACCAGGCCGAGCGGCAGCCCGACCGCCAGCACGGCCTCGCCCGCCGTCAGCGCCGCGAGGTTGAACGCGGCCGGACCGGTCAGCCCGAGCGGGTGCCCCTCGGCCGGCAGCGCCAGCCGCAGCCCGGTGGCGCCCAGCACCCGCAGACGTCCCAGCGCCCAGCTGAGCCCGTGCAGATCGCCCGCCGCGTCGCCGGGCAGCCCGGTCACCCGGTGCGGTTCGTCGCTCCCCACCACCTCTTCCACCAGGTGGTCCGGGGGTGAGAAACCGGCCAGCAGGGAGTTGCCCCAGGCGGTGAGTCGTCCGGAGCGAGGCTCTTGATAGGGATTGTCGGCAGGAGTCACACGCATCGGGCCAGCCTACGGACAATCGGGTCACCTGGGTGGCGTAGGTTTGCCCTGTGCTGTGCGAGAAGCCGCGCTCTCCGCCTGCCTACCCGGCCGGTGGTGCGGGCGGCCCGCCCGCACCGACTTGTCGACACGAGTGGACCGCACCCCGAGGACCCCGACGCGCCGGAGCCTCGGACGTCCGCATTCTGCATTGGGGAAGGCGTAGGCATGACTGACGTGCTGGAGCTGGTGGACGTATCCGTGGTCCGGGAAGGGCGCGCGCTGATCAGCGACATCTCCTGGTCGATCGCCGAGGGCGAGCGCTGGGTGATCCTCGGCCCCAACGGCGCCGGGAAGACCACGCTCCTGCAGGTCGCCGCCAGCTACCTCTACCCGACCACCGGCACGGTCGCCGTGCTCGGCGAGAAGCTCGGCTCGGTGGACGTGTTCGAACTGCGTCAGCGGATCGGCCTGGCCGGCGCCTCGATGCTGGACCGCGTGCCGCGCGACCAGACCGTGCTGAAGACCGTCCTCACCGCCGCCTACGGCATGACCGCCACCTGGCAGGAGACCTACGAGGCGACCGACGAGTCGCGCGCGCTGGCGCTGCTCGACCGGCTCGGCATGCGCGGCTACGAGGAGCGCACCTTCGGCACCCTCTCCGAGGGCGAGCGCAAGCGCACCCTGATCGCCCGCGGCCTGATGACCGACCCCGAACTGCTGCTGCTCGACGAGCCCGCGGCCGGCCTGGACCTCGGCGGCCGCGAGGACCTGGTCCGCCGCCTCGGCGCGCTGGCCCAGGACGAGTACGCCCCCTCGATGGCGATGGTCACCCACCACGTCGAGGAGATCGCGCCCGGCTTCACCCACGTCCTGATGATCCGTCAGGGCAAGGTGCTGGCCGCCGGCCCGATCGACACCGAGCTGACCGCCCGCAACCTCTCGCTCTGCTTCGGCCTGCCGCTGACGCTGGAGCGGCACGGCGACCGCTGGTCCGCCCAGGGCCTGCCGCTCGGCTGAGCCAGCCGCGCTCAACTCGGGCGAGTATGCCCGGTTTCCGCCCCACTGCCTGCGGGAAGCCACCACACCTGAGCATGTTTCCTCCCTAGGATGGGATCTGTGGACAGTTGGGTGTGGTGGCTGCTGGTCGCCGTGGGGCTGGGGCTGCCGCTGGCGGTGACGTCGCTCCCGGAGTTCGGGATGTTCGCGGTCGGCGCCGCCGTCGCCGCGGCGGCCGCCGGGCTCGGGGCCGACGCGGTCTGGCAGTTCGTCACCTTCATCGCGATCTCGGTCGCCATGCTGGTGCTGGTCCGGCCGATCGCCTACCGCCAGCTCCGCAAGGGCCCGCAGGTCCGGATGGGCATCGAGGCGCTCCAGGGCGCCACCGCGATCGTGCAGGAGCGCGTGGACGGGGGAGCGGAAGGCCGGATCAAGCTCAACGGTGAGATCTGGTCGGCCAGGGCGCTCCACCCGGAGCGCGTGTACGAGCCGGGCCAGCAGGTGGATGTCGTTGAAATCCAGGGCGCGACAGCCCTGGTCGTCTAGGGGAGAGACCGTGGAACCCGTCCTCATCGTGCTGGTCGTTCTGGTCGTGGTGGCCTTCATCGCACTGATCAGGACGATCCAGGTGATCCCGCAGGCCAGTGCCGCCATCGTCGAGCGCTTCGGCCGCTACACCCGCACGCTCAACGCGGGCCTGAACATCGTGGTGCCGTTCATCGACACCGTCCGCAACCGGATCGACCTGCGCGAGCAGGTGGTCCCCTTCCCGCCGCAGCCGGTGATCACCCAGGACAACCTGGTGGTGAACATCGACACGGTCATCTACTACCAGGTGACGGACGCCCGGGCCGCGACCTACGAGGTCGCCAGCTACATCCAGGCGATCGAACAGCTCACCGTCACCACGCTGCGCAACATCATCGGCTCGATGGACCTGGAGTCGACGCTGACCTCCCGCGAGGTCATCAACGCCGGCCTGCGCGGGGTGCTCGACGAGGCCACCGGCAAGTGGGGCATCCGGGTCAACCGCGTCGAGCTGAAGGCGATCGAGCCGCCGACCTCCATCCAGGACTCGATGGAGAAGCAGATGCGCGCCGACCGTGACAAGCGCGCCGCGATCCTCACCGCCGAGGGCGCCCGGCAGGCGGCGATCCTGCGGGCCGAGGGTGAGAAGCAGGCCGACGTGCTGCGCGCCGAGGGTGAGGCGCAGGCCGCGGTGCTGCGCGCCGACGGTGAGGCGGCCGCGATCCGGACGGTCTTCGAGGCCATCCACGACGGCGACGCCGACCAGAAGCTGCTCGCCTACCAGTACCTGCAGACGCTGCCCGAGCTGGCCAAGGGCGACTCCAACAAGCTGTGGATCATCCCGAGCGAGGTCGGCGACGCCCTCAAGGGCCTCGGCGGCGCCTTCGGCGGGCTCAATGGCGGCGGCCAGGTCCCGCCGCAGCCGACCGCCGCCCCGACCGTGCCCGCCGCGACGGCGGCCCCGGCCGGTGGCCCGCGTCCGCTGGACACCGACGACAAGGGCGCGGCCCGCCCCCGGGTCAACCCGATCCGCGAATACCCGACGCTCGACAAGGAGTAGCCCCGCCGCGCTGCCCGGTCCGCGCCCACATCCTGGAATCATCCGGGAATGGACTGGGCAGCCCGCCCCGCCGTCCGGCATGATCGCGAGCGCCGCTACCCCCTTGGGAGTGGACACGCGCAACGGTTGGGGCAGTTCATGAATCTCTGGGAAGGTCTCGCGGTGTTCGCCGCCGGGGCCGGTGCGGGCACCATCAACGTGATCGTCGGGTCGGGCACCCTGATCACCTTTCCGGTGCTGCTCGCGCTCGGCCTGCCGCCGGTCACCGCCAACGTCTCCAACACCCTTGGCCTGGTCCCCGGTTCGATCAGCGGAGCGATCGGCTACCGGCGCGAACTGGCCGACCAGCGCACCCGCCTGATCCGGCTCGGCAGCGCCTCGCTGACCGGCGGCCTGCTCGGCGCCTACCTGCTCACCAAGCTGCCGAGCAGCGCCTTCACGGCGATCGTGCCGGTGCTGATCCTGCTGGCGCTGGTCCTGGTCGTCCTGCAGCCACGGGTGGCGCGGGCCGTCGCCGCCCGCGGCGGAGCCCCGGCCAACCCCGACGGCAGCCCGGCGCTGATCGCCGGCGTCTTCCTCACCGGCATCTACGGCGGCTACTTCGGGGCCGCCCAGGGTGTCCTGCTGCTGGCCCTGATGGGCATCCTGCTGCGCGACGAGATGCAGCGGATGAACGCGACCAAGAACGTCCTCGCGGTGCTGGTCAACGGTGTCGCCGCGGTGTTCTTCCTGTTCACCGCGTCGATCGACTGGACGGCGGCGCTGCTCATCGCGCTGGGCTCGACGCTCGGCGGTCTGATCGGCGCCAAGGTGGGCCGTCGACTGCGCCCGGCGGCGCTGCGCGGGGTCATCGTGGTGATCGGACTGGTCGCGGTCGTCAAGCTGCTCGTCGCCTGAGCGGTCCTGCAGCCCGGCCGTAGCCGGGCTGTAGGGCGTCGCGGTGCGATGGTGGGGACCTGTCAGGCCGTATCCGACGAGACAGCTGGAGGACGTTGTGGCCCTGGAGATGCGACCGATCTGCGAACGCTGCCAGGCGAAGACCGGGTGGCGCGACGAGGCCCGGATATGCTCGTACGAATGCACCTTCTGTCCGGAATGTGCCGAGTCGATGGCCTCGATCTGCCCCAACTGCGGCGGCGGGCTGGTGGTCCGGCCACACCGGGCCGAGGCCCTCTGACCGGGTCGCACCGACCGGTCCTTCCCCGTGGGAGTCGAACGATGAGCAGCAGGCCGAGCCGCCTCACCGAGGACGAGATCACCGCCGGGCTGGCCGGCCTGCCGGGGTGGCGGCGCGAGGGTGCCGTCATCACCCGGACCGCGGACGCCGCCGACTTCCCGGCGGCGATCCGCACGGTCGTCGAGGTCGCCGAGGCGGCCGAGGCGATGGACCACCACCCCGACATCGACATCCGCTGGCGGACGCTGACCTTCGCCCTCTCCACCCACAGTGAAGGCGGCCTGACCAGCCTCGATCTCCAGCTGGCGGCCCGGATCGACGAGTTGCTCGCCCGACACATGTGAACCGTCGTCAGAGCCCCCGTTCCCGGCCGGGGGCCGGGCCGCTGCGGCCGCCGTGAGATGCTGGCGGTCGCAGCACGCAGTCGGGACGGACGGAACGTATGGCTCAGGACCCTCCCCCAGCCTTCGGCCAGGGGTACCCCCACGGCAGCGACGGGCAGGAGCCCGCCGGGTACGAGTACCAGCAGTCCTGGTATCCGCAGCAGCCGCAGGCCCAGCCGGATCCCTACGGGGACGCCCAGCACCAGCACCAGCACGAGCAGCCGTGGCAGTGGCAGGACGACCAGTCGCAGCAGCCGCAGCAGCAGCCCGAGCCGGTGTACCAGGCGGGCTACTACGCGCCCTACCCCGGCCACGCGCAACCGGAGAGCGCCGACCCGACGGCCGGCTACCAGGCCGCGCCCGGCTACGACAGCGTCCCGTCACCGCCGACCGGCGATGACCCGGCCGCGACCGTCGACCCGGCCGAGCCCTTCACCGAGCCGGCGGATCCGTCCTCGTCCGTCCCGTCCCCCCGCCGCGCGGGCCGCTCCCGCGGCGCCGCCGGTGCGGGTGACGCCGAGGGCGCCGCCGGCTCGATGCTCGACCGGGCCAAGGCGGCCGCCGGCGCGCTGGTCGCGTCCGACCGGACCCCGGCCAAGCGCGCGCTGCTGATCCGTACGGCCGCCGGCGTCGCGGCGCTCGGCGTGCTGGTGACGGCGGGTTTCGTCGCGACCAGGCCCAGCGCCCCCGCGAAGAACACCGCGGCCGCCCCCACCGACACCGGCTTCGCCGTCGCGCACAACAAGGTCTGGACCGCCCAGCCCGCCGCCGCTGCCCAACCGGGCGCGGACGACACCCTGGTGGGCAGCTGGCTGCTGGCCGACGCGGTGGTCCGCGCCGACAGCAGCGGCGTGCACGCGTACGACCTGGCGGCCGGCAAGCCGACCTGGAGCGTCGCCGCACCGGCCGCCGGCGCCGTCCCCTGCGGGCTCTCGCCCACCGTCAACGCGGCCGGTCTCGGCGGCGTGCTGTTCCGGACGGCGGCCGACCCCAACAGCCCGTGCACGCTGCTGGCGGCGGTCGACTCCAAGACCGGCAAGACCGCCTGGACCAAGACCATCTCCGGCGCCACCGGCCCCTACGCCGCGCACGTCGCGGTCACCGACGACAAGGTGATCGTGGTCGGCGACGACAAGGCGGTGGCCTGGGCCGCCGCCGACGGCAAGGACGCCTGGCTGTACGCCGGGCAGGGCAAGTTCTGCTCGCTCTCCGGCAACGCGTCCGGCGCCACCGTGGTCGTGCACAGCAGCTGCGCGGACAGCACCCCCGCCGACCAGGCCGTGGCGCTGTCGGTGGCCGAGGGCAAGGTGCTCTGGTGGCGCGGGCTCAACAACTCGCCCAGGACCGTCACCGTGCTGTCGGCGGAACCGGCCGTCGTGCTGACCACGGGGGACAAGCCCACCGACGCCCGGGTGTTCGGCTGGGGACCCACCGGTGATCCGGCCGGCGAGATCCCGGTGGCGACCGCCGGTGGGCGACTGGACGTCGCCCACGGCAGCTTCGACCCGGTGCCCGGGGTGTTCTTCCAGGGGCACACGATGACCACCACCCTGCTGCCCGACGCCCCCGGTGCGGCGGTGGTCACCTCGTACGACCTGTCCACCGGCAAGCAGCTCTGGCAGACCCCGGTGAGCGAGAAGGGCACGGTCAGTGCCGTCGGCATCGACAACGGCGCGCTCGTGCTGGCCGCCGACGAGCGCGTCGGCCAGCCCGCGCACCTGAGCCGGTTCGCCCTGACCGGCGGCCAGGAGGACGCCGGCGGCGGCTTCCCTCCGGACACCGGTTCGCTGCTCGGCTCGGGCCGGGTGCTGACCGGCGACGGCAAGGTGATCGTGGTGCCCACGCACTCCACCACCTTCGGCCTCGCCACCGCCTACCAGGCCAAGAGCTGACGCCAAGAGCCGACGCCGGGCGCCGGGCGTCGAGTGCCGCGCGTTACGCGGCCACCGGCTGCGGCAGCCAGGCCGCCAGGTCGCCGGCGTCCGCGGCGCGCAGGCCGAGCGCCAGCATCAGCGAGGCCTCCGGGGTCGGCTCGAACGGGCGCCGCAGCAGGAGCATCCCGGCCTGCTCGGGCGTCCGGTCCGCCTTGCGCTGGTTGTCCGCGGCACAGGCGGCCACGGTGTTCAGCCAGCTGTCGGCGCCGCCGCGCGACTTGGGCTGCAGGTGGTCCACGGTGGTCGCCCGCCGGCCGCAGTAGGCGCACAGGTGCTGGTCGCGCGCCAGCACGCCCCGCCGCGACCACGGGGCCCGTTGTCGGAACGGCACTCTGACGTACCGCCGCAGCCTGATCACCCGGGGTACCGGTATCGCCACCCCCGTGGCCCGCACCATGCGCAGCGGATGTGCCTGCTCGACCACGGCCTTCTCCTGGAGCACCAGCACCACCGCACGCTGCAGTGACACGGTCGACATCGGCTCGTAGCTCGCGTTCAGAACCAGCGTGTTGCGCATCCCGGCCACCTCCCAGACCACTCCCGCCCCGTGGCGGACTCGTCCACTGTGGACGCCCCACCCCGGGCGGGACAACGGGATTTCGGGCGTCCCCGACTGTCGGTGACCCCCAGTACGCTCGCTGCTGTGCTGACCTCCACCGATCCGTTGCCGCACTCCTTCTTCGACCGCCCGGCCCCGCTGGTCGCGCCCGAGATCCTCGGCCGGGTGCTGAGCTGCCGGCTCCCCGAGGGGACCGTCGAGCTGCGGATCACCGAAGTGGAGGCGTACCAGGGAGCGGACGATCCGGCCTCGCACTCCTTCCGCGGCCGCACCGCGCGCAACGCCGCGATGTTCGGCCCGCCCGGCCACGCCTACGTGTACTTCACCTACGGCATGCACTTCTGCGTGAACCTGGTCTGCGGCCCGGGCCTCACCCCGGGCGGCGTCCTGCTGCGGGCCGGCGAGATCACCTCCGGCCTGGAACTCGCCCGCAAGCGGCGCTCCACCAGCCGTACCGACAGCGACCTCGCCCAGGGCCCGGCCCGGCTGACCGTCGCGCTCGGCATCGACCGCGCGCAGGATGGCGCGGACCTGCACGGGCCGGTGCTGCGCCTGCTGCCGGGCAGCCCCCCGCCGCCCGAACTGGTCCGCAGCGGACCGCGGACCGGCGTCGCGGTGGGCGCCGACACCCCTTGGCGCTTCTGGACCTCGGGCGATCCCACGGTCAGCCCCTACCGCGCGCACGCTCCACGCCGCCGCTGAGCCGGCGCCGCGGCGGCTGAGCCGGGCAGCCGACCGCCCGGCAAAACGGCTGGCGCGAACCGCGTACTCTCGGACAGATTGGATAACAGAGCCGGGCCGCCTCCGATGTGGCCCGACCGGACCGAGGAGAACCGTGACCGTGACGGACATCGTCGACGAGCTGCGGTGGCGTGGGCTGATCGCCCTGTCCACCGACGAGGACGCATTGCGCAAGGCGTTCGCGGACGGCCCGGTCACGTTCTATTGCGGCTTCGACCCGACCGCGCCGAGCCTGCACCTGGGCAACCTCGTTCAGATCCTCACGATGCGCCGGATCCAGCAGGCGGGGAACCTCCCGCTCGGCCTGGTCGGCGGCGCCACCGGCCTGATCGGGGACCCCAAGCCCACCGCCGAGCGGGTGCTCAACGACCGCGAGACGGTCGCCGCCTGGGTGGAGCGTGTGCGTGGCCAGATCACGCGGTTCCTGGACTTCGAGGGTCCCTACGCCGCCCGGATGGTCAACAACCTCGACTGGACCTCCGAGCTCTCGGCGATCGACCTGCTGCGCGACATCGGCAAGTACTTCCGGGTCAACGGCATGATCGCCAAGGAGGCGGTGGCCCGTCGGCTGAACTCCGACGCGGGCATCAGCTTCACCGAGTTCAGCTACCAGGTGCTCCAGGGCAACGACTTCCTGGAGCTCAACCGTCGCTACGGCTGCACGCTGCAGACCGGTGGCAGCGACCAGTGGGGCAACCTCACGGCCGGCACGGACCTGATCCGCAAGGCCGAGGGCAAGTCGGCGCACGCCCTGGCCACCCCGCTGATCGTGAAGGCGGACGGCACCAAGTTCGGCAAGACCGAGTCCGGCACCATCTGGCTCGACCCCGAGCTGACCACGCCGTACGCGTTCTACCAGTTCTGGCTGAACGCGGACGACCGCGACGTCTCCAACTTCCTGCGGATCTTCAGCTTCCGCTCCAAGGAGGAGATCGAGGAGCTGGAGCGGGACAGCGCCGAGCGGCCCGCCGCCCGGATCGGCCAGCGCGCCCTGGCCGAGGAGCTGACCACGCTGGTGCACGGCGCCGACCAGTACGAGCGCGCGGTGGCCGCCTCCAAGGCGCTCTTCGGCCAGGGCGACCTGGGCGAACTGGACGCCGCAACGCTGGCCTCGGCCCTGGCCGAGGTGCCGACCGCGACGGTCGGGGAGCTGGCGCCGATCGCCGACCTGCTGGTCGCGGTGGGCCTGGCCGCCAGCCGTTCCGCAGCCCGCCGGACCCTGAAGGAGGGCGGCGCGTACCTCAACAACGCGAAGGTCGCGGACGAGGACGCGGTGCCGGCGCAGGCCGACCTGCTGCACGGCCGCTGGCTGGTCCTGCGCCGCGGAAAGCGGAACCTCGCGGCGGTCGAGTTGCGCGCGAGCTGATGTTCTCTCACGGTGGCCGACGCTGAGAACGCGTCAGGTGGCCTGAAAACACCGGCCGTTGAGCTGGGAGTACGTCTCTGAGGGGCCGGATCTGGTCAGATCCGGCCCCTCGGTGTTTGACGGAGCCGCCTACCTGGCCTAGTGTTGGACGAGTCGCCTGAACCGGTCGGACGGAAGGGGCAGCTGAGAAGCTGGCCCGAACCAACCGGAGCGACCATCACATTTACCGAATTAACTACGTCGCATCTCTGTCTTTATTTTCATTGATTCGACATGGTCCGGACCTGGTCCGGAAATACGGTAGAGTGGCGGTCGCCGCAGAAATGGCGGACCTGGTCAGCCAGGAAGTCGGAAAAGGCAGTCAGCCGGATCTGATAAGCTGAATACAGAACGAAACGCAGTAACTGAAACGAATACTCGGAGAGCTTGCGAGAGCAGCTCGAAGAAAGTGTCCGTTCCTTGAGAACTCAACAGCGTGCCAAAAGTCAACGCCAGATATGTTGACATCCCCGGCCTCGGTCTTTGATCGGGGTTGGAGATTCCTTTTGAAGTAAGACACAGCGAGGACGCAGTGCACGTAGCCACCCTATTCCGGTGGTTGTCGTGCCGCTCAACGCGGGTGTTGAGCCCGATTACGGGCAGACATTCACGGAGAGTTTGATCCTGGCTCAGGACGAACGCTGGCGGCGTGCTTAACACATGCAAGTCGAACGATGAAGCCTTCGGGTGGATTAGTGGCGAACGGGTGAGTAACACGTGGGAAATCTGCCCTGCACTCTGGGACAAGCCTTGGAAACGAGGTCTAATACCGGATATGACCTGTCCTCGCATGGGGATGGGTGGAAAGCTCCGGCGGTGCAGGATGATCCCGCGGCCTATCAGCTTGTTGGTGGGGTAATGGCCTACCAAGGCGACGACGGGTAGCCGGCCTGAGAGGGCGACCGGCCACACTGGGACTGAGACACGGCCCAGACTCCTACGGGAGGCAGCAGTGGGGAATATTGCACAATGGGCGAAAGCCTGATGCAGCGACGCCGCGTGAGGGATGAAGGCCTTCGGGTCGTAAACCTCTTTCAGCAGGGAAGAAGCGCAAGTGACGGTACCTGCAGAAGAAGCACCGGCTAACTACGTGCCAGCAGCCGCGGTAATACGTAGGGTGCGAGCGTTGTCCGGAATTATTGGGCGTAAAGAGCTCGTAGGCGGCTTGTCACGTCGGATGTGAAAGCCCGGGGCTTAACCCCGGGTCTGCATTCGATACGGGCAGGCTAGAGTGTGGTAGGGGAGATCGGAATTCCTGGTGTAGCGGTGAAATGCGCAGATATCAGGAGGAACACCGGTGGCGAAGGCGGATCTCTGGGCCATTACTGACGCTGAGGAGCGAAAGCGTGGGGAGCGAACAGGATTAGATACCCTGGTAGTCCACGCCGTAAACGGTGGGAACTAGGTGTTGGCGACATTCCACGTCGTCGGTGCCGCAGCTAACGCATTAAGTTCCCCGCCTGGGGAGTACGGCCGCAAGGCTAAAACTCAAAGGAATTGACGGGGGCCCGCACAAGCAGCGGAGCATGTGGCTTAATTCGACGCAACGCGAAGAACCTTACCAAGGCTTGACATATACCGGAAACGGCCAGAGATGGTCGCCCCCTTGTGGTCGGTATACAGGTGGTGCATGGTTGTCGTCAGCTCGTGTCGTGAGATGTTGGGTTAAGTCCCGCAACGAGCGCAACCCTTGTTCTGTGTTGCCAGCATGCCTTTCGGGGTGATGGGGACTCACAGGAGACTGCCGGGGTCAACTCGGAGGAAGGTGGGGACGACGTCAAATCATCATGCCCCTTATGTCTTGGGCTGCACACGTGCTACAATGGTCGGTACAAAGGGCTGCGATGCCGCGAGGCGGAGCGAATCCCAAAAAGCCGGCCTCAGTTCGGATTGGGGTCTGCAACTCGACCCCATGAAGTTGGAGTTGCTAGTAATCGCAGATCAGCATGCTGCGGTGAATACGTTCCCGGGCCTTGTACACACCGCCCGTCACGTCACGAAAGTCGGTAACACCCGAAGCCGGTGGCCTAACCCGTAAGGGGAGGAGCCGTCGAAGGTGGGACCAGCGATTGGGACGAAGTCGTAACAAGGTAGCCGTACCGGAAGGTGCGGCTGGATCACCTCCTTTCTAAGGAGCACATAGCCGCTTGCGAGCAAATGTCTCGCACGGTTGCTCATGGGTGGAACGTTGACTATTCGGCACACACGGTTGAAGTCGTTAGTACTGTCCTTCGGGGCGTGGAACGCGGTGGAGGTCGGGTGTGTCGGGCACGTTGTTGGGTCCTGAGGGAACGGAAGTTGCCTCAAGGATGCCGGCCCCACTGAAGGTACGTTTCTGCGTACTGGCGGTGGGTGTCTGGTCGTTGTTTGAGAACTGCACAGTGGACGCGAGCATCTGTGGCCAAGTTTTTAAGGGCGCACGGTGGATGCCTTGGCACTAGGAACCGATGAAGGACGTGGGAGGCCACGATAGTCCCCGGGGAGCCGTCAACCAGGCTTTGATCCGGGGGTTTCCGAATGGGGAAACCCGGCAGTCGTCATGGGCTGTCACCCATACCTGAACACATAGGGTATGTGGAGGGAACGAGGGGAAGTGAAACATCTCAGTACCCTCAGGAAGAGAAAACAACCGTGATTCCGGGAGTAGTGGCGAGCGAAACCGGATGAGGCTAAACCGTATTGGTGTGATACCCGGCAGGGGTTGCCAATGCGGGGTCGTGGGAAAGTTCTTCAGTCGTCTGCCGGCGGCTGGGTGAGTCAGAAACCGTATGGGTAGTCGAAGGACATGCGAAAGGTCCGGCGTAGAGGGTAAGACCCCCGTAGACGAAATCTGTACGGCTCACTTGAGCTTCTCCCAAGTAGCACGGAGCCCGAGAAATTCCGTGTGAATCTGGCGGGACCACCCGCTAAGCCTAAATATTCCCTAGTGACCGATAGCGGATAGTACCGTGAGGGAATGGTGAAAAGTACCGCGGGAGCGGAGTGAAATAGTACCTGAAACCGTGTGCCTACAAGCCGTGGGAGCGTCGGACACCAGCTTGCTGTGTGTCTCGTGACTGCGTGCCTTTTGAAGAATGAGCCTGCGAGTTTGCGGTGTGTAGCGAGGTTAACCCGTGTGGGGTAGCCGTAGCGAAAGCGAGTCCGAATAGGGCGGTTGAGTTGCATGCCCAAGACCCGAAGCGGAGTGATCTAGCCATGGGCAGGTTGAAGCGGAGGTAAGACTTCGTGGAGGACCGAACCCACCAGGGTTGAAAACCTGGGGGATGACCTGTGGTTAGGGGTGAAAGGCCAATCAAACTCCGTGATAGCTGGTTCTCCCCGAAATGCATTTAGGTGCAGCGTCACGTGTTTCTTGCCGGAGGTAGAGCACTGGATAGGCGATGGGCCTCACCGGGTTACTGACCTTAGCCAAACTCCGAATGCCGGTAAGTGAGAGCGTGGCAGTGAGACTGTGGGGGATAAGCTCCATGGTCGAGAGGGAAACAGCCCAGAACACCGACTAAGGTCCCTAAGCGTGTGCTAAGTGGGAAAGGATGTGGAGTCGCACAGACAACCAGGAGGTTGGCTTAGAAGCAGCCATCCTTGAAAGAGTGCGTAATAGCTCACTGGTCAAGTGATTCCGCGCCGACAATGTAGCGGGGCTCAAGCACACCACCGAAGTCGTGTCATTGCAGCATGAAGGGCCAACGCCTGCTGTGATGGGTAGGGGAGCGTCGTGTGCCGGGTGAAGCAGCGGAGGAATCCAGTTGTGGACGGTTCACGAGTGAGAATGCAGGCATGAGTAGCGATACAAGAGTGGGAAACTCTTGCGCCGATTGACCAAGGGTTCCTGGGTCAAGCTGATCTGCCCAGGGTAAGTCGGGACCTAAGGCGAGGCCGACAGGCGTAGTCGATGGACAACGGGTTGATATTCCCGTACCCGCTTTGAAGCGCCAACGTCGAACCTCTGAATGCTAAAGCCGCGAAGCCGGCCTGGAGTCTTCGGACGAAGGGACGTGGTGGAGCCGCTGACCCAACAGGGTAGTAGGTGAGCGATGGGGTGACGCAGGAAGGTAGTCCAGCCCGGGCGGTGGTTGTCCCGGGGTAAGGGTGTAGGCCGAGTGATAGGCAAATCCGTCACTCATTGAGGCTGAGACCTGATGCCGAGCCGATTGTGGTGAAGTGGATGATCCTATGCTGTCGAGAAAAGCCTCTAGCGAGTTTCATGGCGGCCCGTACCCCAAACCGACTCAGGTGGTCAGGTAGAGAATACCGAGGCGTTCGGGTGAACTATGGTTAAGGAACTCGGCAAAATGCCCCCGTAACTTCGGGAGAAGGGGGGCCACACCTGGTGATGGGATTTACTTCCTGAGCTGGGGGTGGCCGCAGAGACCAGCGAGAAGCGACTGTTTACTAAAAACACAGGTCCGTGCGAAGCCGTAAGGCGATGTATACGGACTGACGCCTGCCCGGTGCTGGAACGTTAAGGGGACCGGTTAGTCTAGTTTCGACTAGGCGAAGCTGAGAACTTAAGCGCCAGTAAACGGCGGTGGTAACTATAACCATCCTAAGGTAGCGAAATTCCTTGTCGGGTAAGTTCCGACCTGCACGAATGGCGTAACGACTTCTCGACTGTCTCAACCATAGGCCCGGTGAAATTGCATTACGAGTAAAGATGCTCGTTTCGCGCAGCAGGACGGAAAGACCCCGGGACCTTTACTATAGCTTGATATTGGTGTTCGGTTCGGCTTGTGTAGGATAGGTGGGAGACTGTGAAGCGGCAACGCCAGTTGTCGTGGAGTCGACGTTGAAATACCACTCTGGTCGTGCTGGATGTCTAACCTAGGTCCGTGATCCGGATCAGGGACAGTGTCTGGTGGGTAGTTTAACTGGGGCGGTTGCCTCCTAAAGAGTAACGGAGGCGCCCAAAGGTTCCCTCAGCCTGGTTGGCAATCAGGTGTTGAGTGTAAGTGCACAAGGGAGCTTGACTGTGAGACCGACGGGTCGAGCAGGTGCGAAAGCAGGGACTAGTGATCCGGCGGTGGCTTGTGGAAGCGCCGTCGCTCAACGGATAAAAGGTACCCCGGGGATAACAGGCTGATCTTCCCCAAGAGTCCATATCGACGGGATGGTTTGGCACCTCGATGTCGGCTCGTCGCATCCTGGGGCTGGAGTAGGTCCCAAGGGTTGGGCTGTTCGCCCATTAAAGCGGTACGCGAGCTGGGTTTAGAACGTCGTGAGACAGTTCGGTCCCTATCCGCTGTGCGCGTAGGAATATTGAGAAGGGCTGTCCCTAGTACGAGAGGACCGGGACGGACGAACCTCTGGTGTGCCAGTTGTCCTGCCAAGGGCATGGCTGGTTGGCTACGTTCGGGAGGGATAACCGCTGAAAGCATCTAAGCGGGAAGCCTGCTTCGAGATGAGTATTCCCACCTCCTTGAGAGGGTAAGGCTCCCAGTAGACGACTGGGTTGATAGGCCGGATGTGGAAGCCCAGTAATGGGTGGAGCTGACCGGTACTAATAGGCCGAGGGCTTGTCCTCAGACGCTCGCGTTCACTGTGTGGTTCCCGGGTAGCGAACAGCTATCGCCGGTGACGGACCGATTTTTCGGTCCAGCCACGATAAATGAAACATCACCAACTAAAAAGTGTGTTTCGCTGAATACCCGATAGGGTTTCGGTGGTCATAGCATGAGGGAAACGCCCGGTTACATTCCGAACCCGGAAGCTAAGCCTCATAGCGCCGATGGTACTGCAGGGGGGACCCTGTGGGAGAGTAGGACGCCGCCGAACAATTATTCAAGGCCGCGGCCCCAGCGATTCGCTGGGGCCGCGGCCTTTTTGTTTTGGCTTTATGCATGATCTGTCGGCTCACTCCGCCGCCTTCCAGGCGCGGGGTTGGAGCTGATGCTTGACAATGGAGACGGTGTGTGGCCAGGCGGCCGGCACCGAGCCGCCCGGGCGCAGTCGCTGTCCGGAGCTGCGGCGCAGCTGATGAAGCAGAAGGAGTCACCGCGATGTCGAACCCGCCCCAGGACCGTCCCGAGCGTCGATCGGACGAGGGCCGAGGCTACGAGCCCCGCTCGCGCGGCGGATCGTCGAACGACCGTGGGTCGAGTGACCGTGGGCCGCGTCGTGACGACCGCGCCTCGGGCGGGGACCGCGGCGGTTTCCGTCGTGACGACCGTCCGTCCGGTGGCGACCGTGGTGGCTACCGCAGCGACCGTCCGTCCGGTGGGGACCGTGGTGGGTTCCGCAGCGACCGTCCGTCCGGTGGGGACCGTGGTGGGTTCCGTAGCGACCGTCCGTCCGGTGGTGGGTTCAACCGTGACGACCGCCCCTCCGGTGGTGGCTTCCGTCGCGACGACCGCCCCTCGGGTGGGGACCGTGGTGGGTTCCGCAGCGACCGTCCGTCCGGTGGGGACCGTGGTGGGTTCCGTAGCGACCGTCCGTCCGGTGGTGGGTTCAACCGTGACGACCGCCCCTCCGGTGGTGGCTTCCGTCGCGACGACCGCCCCTCGGGTGGGGACCGTGGTGGGTTCCGCAGCGACCGTCCCTCGGGTGGGGACCGTGGTGGGTTCCGCAGCGATCGTCCGTCGGGTGGGGACCGTGGTGGGTTCCGCAGCGATCGTCCGTCGGGTGGGGACCGTGGTGGCTTCCGCAGCGACCGTCCCTCGGGTGGGGACCGTGGTGGGTTCCGTAGCGAGCGTCCGTCCGGTGGTGGGTTCAACCGTGACGACCGCCCCTCCGGTGGCGGTTTCCGTCGCGACGACCGCCCCTCGGGCGGCTTCAACCGTGACGATCGTCCGTCGGGCGGGGACCGTGGTGGTTACCGCAGCGACCGCCCGTCGGGTGGGGACCGTGGTGGGTTCCGCAGCGATCGTCCGTCGGGTGGGGACCGTGGTGGGTTCCGTAGCGAGCGTCCGTCGGGTGGTGGGTTCAACCGTGAGGACCGTCCGTCGGGTGGGGACCGTGGTGGCTTCCGTCGTGACGATCGTCCGTCCGGTGGGGACCGTGGTGGCTTCCGTCGCGATGACCGTCCGTCCGGTGGGGACCGTGGTGGGTTCCGTAGCGAGCGCCCCTCGGGTGGCGGCTTCAACCGTGACGACCGCCCCTCCGGTGGTGGCTTCCGTCGCGATGACCGTCCGTCGGGTGGGTTCAACCGCGATGACCGTCCGTCGGGTGGTTTCCGTCGGGATGAGCGTCCCAGCAGCGGTGGTGGCTTCCGTCGCGACGACCGTCCGTCGGGTGGGTTCAACCGTGACGACCGTCCGTCGGGTGGTTTCCGTCGGGATGAGCGTCCCAGCAGCGGTGGTGGCTTCCGTCGCGACGACCGTCCGTCGGGTGGGTTCAACCGTGACGACCGTCCGTCGGGTGGTTTCCGTCGGGATGAGCGTCCCAGCACGGGTGGTGGCTTCCGCCGCGAGGAGCGTCCCTCCGGTGGCGACCGTGGCGGGTTCCGTCGCGAGGAGCGCCCCAGCAGCGGTGGCGGCGGTTTCCGTCGTGACGAGCGTCCCTCCGGTGGCGACCGTGGCGGGTTCCGCCGTGACGACCGTCCGTCGGGTGGCGACCGTGGCGGCTACCGTCGCGACGACCGTTCCTCCGAGGGTGACCGCGGTGGGTACGACGACCGGCGTGGGAACTTCGAGCCGGTTCGCCGGCTGCCGATCCCCGAGGACGTCACCGGCATGGAGATCGACGGTGATGTGCGTCAGGAGCTGAAGAGCCTCCCGAAGACGCTGGCCGACGACGTCGCCCGCAACCTCGTGATGGTGGCCCGCCTGCTCGACACCGAGCCGGAGGAGGCCTACCAGTTCTCCCGGGTCGCGCTCCGCCTGGCCTCCCGCGTGCCGTCCGTCCGTGAGGCGGCCGGGTTCGCGTCGTACATGACGCAGCGCTACGCCGAGGCGCTGACCGAGTTCCGCGCCGCCCGCCGGATGACCGGCCGCGCCGACCTGTGGCCCGTGATGGCCGACTGCGAGCGCGGCCTCGGCCGCCCGGAGCGGGCGCTGGCGATGGCCGGCGAGCCCGAGGTCAAGCAGCTGGACAAGGCCGGCCAGGTCGAGATGCGTCTGGTGTCGTCGGGCGCCCGTGGCGACATGGGTCAGTTCGAGGCCGCCGTCGTGACGCTGGAGAGCCCGGAGCTGGCCTCCAACTCCGTCCAGCCGTGGACGGCCCGGCTACGCTACGCGTACGCCGAGGCGTTGATCGCGGCCGACCGTGCCGACGAGGCGCGCGACTGGTTCGCGAAGGCCGCCGAGGCCGACCCGGAGGGCACCACGAACGCTTCCGAGCGGCTCGCGGAGATCGACGGCCTGGAGTTCGTGGACGCGCTCGACCCCGAGCTGGACGTCGATGACGAGGTCGGCGCTGTCGTGGCCGATGACGTCGAGGACGACGAGGACCGCGGCGAGTTCCGCGAGGACGACCGCGAGGACGACCGTGAGGACGACCGTGACCGTGGCGACGTCCGCGACCGTGGTGACGTCCGGGATGACCGGGACGACCGCGAGGACAACCGGGTGATCTTCGAGGAGGACGAGGACGTCGAGGAGTACTACGACGACGACGACCTCGAGATCGACGAGGCCGAGACCGGTGCGGCGGAGCGCGAGCTGCGCGACCGCGAGAACCGTGACCGGGGCAACGACCGCGGCTGATCCAGCCCGCCGGTCATGACCTGACCCGATGAAGTGCCGAAGAGGCCCTGCCCGTCCCGGGCAGGGCCTCTTCGCGTTCGGTCCGGCCCGCTCAGCCCAGTTCGAGGCTGCGCAGCACCAGTCCGCTGGCCGGCTTGGGCCCGAACGAGGTGGACTTGCGGGGCATCGTGACCCCCTGCTCGGCCAGCCTGCGGACCACCCCCTCGTCGACCGGGTGGAGCAGCACGGCCGTCCCGCCGGTGCGCGCGGCCTCCCGCTCGGCGGCCGCGGCGGCGTGCAGGTAGCCGATGTCGTCGGGGCCGTCCGGCACCCGCCAGACGTGTTCCAGCAGGGTGGAGTGCAGCACGGTGGCGTCCAGGCGTCGCCACTCCTCGGGCCGGTCCTTGGGCACGGTGGCGTCGAGCATCGCGTCGTCGGGGCCGGTCAGCAGGTGGTAGACCGAGTCGCCGGCGGTCAGCAGGAAGGCGTTGCCGCCGTCCGCCTTGGCCTCGGTCAGCGCCGCCAGCGCCTGTTCCAGCGGGCCGCTCAGCTCGCGGAGCGTCCAGCCGCCGTCCTCCAGCGCGGCCAGCGCCTGTTCCAGCGGGAGCCGGTAGAGCACCCGGTGGATCGCCCGCACCCGCAGCGGGTAGCGCGCGGTGTCCACCAGCAGCACCATGCCCCGGTCCCAGGGGCTGAACGGCAGGTGCCGGTGCTCGCGCTGCAGCCGCAGGTACATCTCCCAGCGGTGGTGGCCGTCGGCGATCAGCGCCCGGCAGGTGGCCAGGTCGCGGGTCACCTCGGCCAGTTCGGCCGGGTCGGTGACGGCCCACAGGCGGTGGTGGGTGCCGTCACTGGTGGTCGTGGTGAGCAGCGGTTCGCGCTGCACCGTGCGCTCGATCACCCCGGACGCGCCGCCGCTGCCGCGGTAGGTGAGCAGCAGCGGTTCCAGGTTGGCCCGGGTGGTGCGCATCAGCCCGACCCGGTCGGCGACCGGGCGCGGCATCACGTCCTCGTGCGGCAGCACCACGCCGCCCTCGCGGCCGCTGACGGCGAGTGCACCGATCAGGCCGCGCTGCAGCAGCTCGCCGCTGGGGCCGTCGTCGCGGGCACGCTGCTCGTAGACGTACAGCGCCGGCTGCGGGTCGGGGGCGAGGACGCCCTCGCGCTGCCACTTCTTGAACAGCCGGGCGGCGTGCCGGTAGCGGGTGTCACGGTCGGAACGCCCCCCGGTGTCCTCGGGCTCGGGACGCGGCAGGATCAACCGGACCACGTTGTGCGGGTCGGCGGTCTCCAGACCGAGTCTTCGATGAGGGTCCACCACGTCATAGGGCGGTGACGTGACGGCAGCCAGCGTACCGACCCGTTCGGGGACGTACCGCAGGCCGCGGAAGGGTGACAGGGAGAGCCCTGCGGCGGCGACGCGCCCGGGATCGCCGGGGCCGCCGGGCGAAGTCTTGGCTCCGCTTTCTGCACTGGGTGCACTCATTCTGGGCATGGTAATCGGGAAGTGGTAGTTCCGAGATCTTGTTGCACGATGCCGTAGTCGGAAGGGTGTCGGTAGGGACGTCGCAGTCTGAGCGGGAGCGAGGCGAGGCATGAGCGAGGGGCAGGGACAGGGGCCGGCGGCGGGTGGCGCGGAGCAGCGTGGGCCGGTCACGGGCGGCGCCGCCGGGGAGCCGCAGGGCGATGTGTACGACTGGTTCCGGCGCGGACAGCAGTTGCTGGCCGCCGGGCACCCGGCTGCGGCGGAACAGCTGTTGGCGCGGGCGGTGGCGGCCGAGCCGGAGTCGAAGAGCATCCGGGAGGCGTTGGCCCGCGCCCAGTACGACGCGGGCTCCTATGCGGGAGCGCTGGAGAACTTCCGGGCGGTGGTGCAGGCCGATCCGTCGGACGACTACGCTCGGTTCGGCTGGGGGGTTTCCGCCGCGCGGCTGGGCGACTTCGAGGCCTCGGCCAAGCATCTGGCGCTGGCCGTGGCCATGCGGCCGGAGGCCGACCACTACCGGGCGGCGCTGCGGCAGACCAGGGCGACGCTGGCGGCCCGGGCCGGTGCGTACGGTCCGTTGCAGCCCGGTGCGCCGGGCTACCTGCCGGCGCAGGCCGAGTCCGCCGCCGACGCCGGGCCGTTGCCCGACCCGGGGACGTTGCCCGGTGCCGGTCCGCTGCCCGGTGCCGCCGACCGGCCGCCGGCCGCTCCCGACGACGAGTTGAACGACGAGGAAGATCAGGCATGACGGACACGCAGGCCCCCGCCCGGAGCGACCGCCCGCTGATGGCGGCGTATGACACGGCGCTGCTCGATCTGGACGGCGTGGTCTACGCCGGTGCGGATGCGATCGAGCACGCCGTCGACTCGCTGGCGACAGCCCGCGCGGAGGGCATGCGGCTCGCGTACGTGACCAATAACGCCTCCCGCCCGCCCCGGGTGGTCGCCGAGCACCTCACCGAGCTGGGGATCCCGGCCGAGTCGGAGGACGTGATCAACTCGGCGCAGGCGGCCGCCCGGCTGATCGCCGAGAAGGTGCCGGCCGGCGCGAAGGTGCTGGTCGTCGGCGGTGCCGGGCTGGTCGAGGCGCTGGCCGAGCACGGGCTCGTGGCGGTCCGCTCGCTGGCGGACGGGCCGGCCGCCGTGGTCCAGGGCTTCGACCAGTCGGTGGGCTGGGCGGAGCTGGCGGAGGCCTCCTACGCGGTGGCCTCGGGGCTCCCCTGGGTGGCCTCCAACACCGACCTGTCGATCCCGACGGCGCGCGGCGTCGCACCTGGCAACGGCACGCTGGTGGCCGCCGTCCGGGCCGCGACCGGTGCCGAGCCGGAGGTGGCGGGGAAGCCGCTGCCGCCGATGCACCGCGAGACGGTGCTGCGGACCGGCGCCAAGCGTCCGCTGGTGGTCGGCGACCGCCTGGACACCGATATCGAGGGCGCCTACAACGGCGGGGTGGACAGCCTGCTGGTCTTCACCGGCGTCGCCACGCCCGCCGAGTTGCTGGCCGCCCCGGCCAAGCACCGGCCCAGCTATCTGGCCGCCGACCTGCGCGGGCTGCTGGAGGCCCACCCGGCGGTCGAACGGCTGTCGGACGGGGCGTTCGGCTGCCGTGGGCAGCGCGCGGAGGTCGTGGACGGCGAGCTACGGCTGACCGGCCCGGACGGCGAGGGCGACCGCTACGACGGGTTGCGGGCGCTGTGCGCGGCCGCGTGGACGGCGCTGGACCGTGACGGTCGGCCGGTGGACGGGCGCAAGGCGCTGGCCGAGCTGGGCTTCTGAGCCCGGACGGCAGGGGCGCCCGGACGGGCAGCGCGTCAGAGCAGCGTGCGCAGCCGGAGCAGGTCGCGGAAGCCCGCCTCCAGCTTGACCCGTCCGGTGGCCCAGGCGGAGGCGAAGTTCAGGCGTCCGCCGACCAGGGCCACCAGGTCGTCGCTGGTCATCGTGAGCCGGATCTCGGCCCGCTCGGCGGGGGCGCCGGGCGCCTCGGCGAGGCCCTGGATCCGGCCCCCGCTCAGGACGCCCGTGAAGGTCAGGTCGAGGTCCGTGATCCGGCAGCTGAGCGTGCGGTCCAGGGCGGCGGCCTGCTGGACGTTGCCGTTGGCGCGGGCAAGGTTGCGGCTGAGCTGCTCCAGCGCCGTGCGGCACTCGTCGGTGTCGGCCATCGTCTCGGTACTCCCTGTCCCTGCGGTCTGCTGCCCGCCACGCTACCGGGCCCCGGGCGGCCTTGGCCCGTCCGCCCGTTGGTGCAGCGCAGGGGTCGGGGGAGGGGGTAGCGTCGTCCGCAGGCACCCGGTGTGTCCGGGGCGTCGCACGGTTGGACGGTCGCGACCGGAGGGTCGTGACCGTTCACGACGGCCATGACGGCACGGAGGAGGCACCCCGATGCGGGACACGCTGCGGGAGTACGTGGAGGTCGCGGCCGGGCTGGCGGAGCAGGCCGGCAAGCGCGTCGTGGGGACTGCGGCCGAGTTGCTGGAGCGGGCGGGGATCGATCTGGAGGCCGCCGAGCGGACGGTCACGGCGCAGCTTCCGCCCTCGGTGCAGTCGTGGCAGACGCTAGTCGGCGAACTCGCGACGGCGGGCCGCACCGGCGTCGACCTCGCGGTGGGCTTGGCCCGCGCCGAGGCGGAGAAGGCCTTCGAACGGGCGGGCCGGCTCGGCGACCAGGTGGTGAAGGTCGGCGTGGTGCTGTCCTACCTGGAGGAGAAGCTGCGCGACCTGGCGGGTGAGGAGCAGGCCGCGCCGCCGGCCGCCGCCCGGCGCAAGCCGCCGGCGGCGCGTGCGGAGGGCCTGTTCGGCGAGGACTGGCGGCCGGAGGAGGAGTCGGCCGAGGACCGCGAGCCCGAGCCGGAGCGTGAGACGGACCGGGAGGCGGCGGTCCCTCCACCCGGGCCGGCGCGGCGGGCGACCGCGAGGAAGGCCGTACCCCGACCGCCGGTGAAGAAGGCCCCGGCCCCGGCTGCGAAGGTCGCCGCACCGAAGAAGCGGCCGGCCGCGACGAAGAAGGCCGCCGCCGAGCCCAAGCCCGCACCCGAGCCCAAGCCCGCACCCGCGCCCAAGCCCGCGCCCGCGCCCGCGCCCGTGCCCAAGCCCGCGCCCGCCAAGCGCGCCACCCCCGCCAAGGCGGCCAAGTCGGCCAAGGCAGCCAAGCCCGCCCCCGCCAAGAAGGCTCCTGCGGTCCGCAAGGAGAAGGATGTCTGACCTCCCGTCCCCCGCCGGGCAGCTCGCACCCGAGCCGCTGGGGGTCCCCGTGCACGCCACCGGTCACCCGCCCGTCGACGACGCCCTCGCGCGGCTGGCCGCTCTGGACGGGGTGCCGACCACCGAGCACGCCGCCGTGTACGAAGATGTCCATCGGAGGCTGACCGACGCGCTCAGCGCGCTCGACCGGCCCGAGGACGAGCCGTAGCCACCGGAGCACGGCAGAGCGCAGAGCACAGCACGACCTAGGAGCTGAACCCCCCGTGGCAGTGGCACGACGCCGACTCGACGCAGAGCTGGTCCGCCGCAATCTGGCGCGTTCCCGCGAGCACGCCAGCGAACTGATCGCGGCCGGCCGGGTGAGCGTCGGCGGCGCCACCGCGACCAAGCCCGCGACCCAGGTGGAGACCGCGGCCGCCGTCGTCGTCGCCAAGGACGAGAACGACCCCGACTACGTCTCGCGCGGCGGCCACAAGCTGGCCGGCGCGTTCGCGGCCTTCGCCCCGCAGGGCCTGCGGCTGGAGGGCCGCCGGGCGCTCGACGCGGGCGCCTCCACCGGCGGCTTCACCGACGTGCTGCTGCGCTGCGGAGCCGCACACGTGCTGGCGGTGGACGTCGGCTACGGGCAGCTCGCCTGGTCGCTGCAGAGCGACGAGCGGGTCACCGTGATGGACCGCACCAACGTCCGTGAACTCACCCTGGAGCAGATCGGCGGGAAGCCGGTCGACCTGGTGGTCGGCGACCTCTCCTTCATCTCGCTCGGTCTGGTGCTGCCCGCGCTGGCGGGCTGCGCGGGCCCGGACGCCGATCTGGTGCTGATGGTCAAGCCGCAGTTCGAGATCGGCAAGGAGCGTCTGGGCAGCGGCGGGGTGGTCCGCAGCCCGCAGCTGCGGGCCGAGATGGTCTGTCAGGTGGCGGCCCGGGCCTGGGAGTTGGGGCTCGGAGTTCGTGCCGTAACGGCCAGCCCGCTGCCCGGTCCTTCGGGTAATGTCGAGTACTTCCTGTGGCTTCGGCGCGACGCTCCGCAGCTCGATCCGGCCGAGGCGGACCGGGCGGTCGCCGAGGGCCCCAGCTAGGCTGCCTGCCGGTGCGTCGAACACCGGCCACGCCGAGCGGTGGCCGCCACCGGGCCAAGGGCGACCCGGCAGACGTAGGGAGAGGGCATTGAGCGAGGGACGTACGGTCTTCCTGATCGCGCACACCGGTCGGGAGGCCGCGCTGCGCAGCGTCGAGCAGCTGGTCCAGGGCCTGCTGAAGGCCGGGATCAGGATCAGACTGCTGGCCGCCGAGGCCGTGGACCTCGACCTGCCCGAGGGCGTCGAGACCGTCCAGGCCGGGCACGGCGCGGCGGACGGCTGTGAACTGATCCTGGTGGCGGGCGGTGACGGCACGCTGCTGCGCGGGGCCGAGCTGTCCCGGGACACCGGGCTGCCGATGCTCGGCATCAACCTGGGCCGGGTCGGCTTCCTGGCCGAGGCCGAGCGGGACGACCTCGCCGTGGTCGTGGAGCGGGTGGTGGACGGCGCGTACGAGGTCGAGGAGCGGATGACGCTCGACGTCCTGGTGCGCACCAACGGCGACGTGGTGCACGAGGACTGGGCGCTCAACGAGGCGTCGGTCGAGAAGGCCGCCCGTGAGCGGATGCTGGAGGTGGTGACCGAGGTGGACGGCCGTCCGGTCTCCAACTTCGGCTGCGACGGCGTGGTGCTCTCCACGCCCACCGGCTCGACGGCGTACGCGTTCTCCGGCGGCGGGCCGGTGGTCTGGCCCGAGGTCGAGGCTCTGCTGATGGTGCCGATCAGCGCGCACGCGCTCTTCGCCCGCCCGCTGGTGACCTCACCGGATTCGGTGCTGGCCGTCGAGGTGCAGCCCAAGACCCCGCACGGCGTGCTCTGGTGCGACGGGCGGCGCTCCTTCGAGCTGCCGGCCGGGGCCCGGGTGGAGGTCCGCCGGGGCAAGGTGCCGGTGCGCCTGGCGCGGCTGCACCGGGCGCCGTTCACCGACCGGCTGGTGGCCAAGTTCGCGCTCCCGGTGACGGGCTGGCGCGGGCGGGCGGGCAACTGCTGAGACCGGTGGGTCAGATCGCCAGCGGGTGAGCCCCGCCGGCGGACGGCCAGCGTCCGCTGCGGGCGACGGCGGCGGCGGTGGCGAGGCGTTCCACCGCCTCGCCGGCCGCCGCGGCCGGCACCGTCAGCGGGATCCGGATGAACGCCTCGAAGGCGCCGTCCACCCCGAACCGCGACCCGGCCGCGATCCGCACCCCGGCGCGGTCGCCGGCCTCGGCCAGCGCGGTGCCGGACAGGCCGTCGGTGTCCACCCACAGGGTCAGCCCGCCGACCGGGTCGGCGAAGCGCCAGCGCGGCAGCCGCTCGCGCAGCGCCGCCGACACGGCGGCCGCGCTCGCCCGCAGCCGGGCCAGCTGGACGGCCCGGACCTCCTCCAGCCGCTCGCCGACCAGCGAGGCGACGATCAGCTGGTCGAGCACCGGGGTTCCGACGTCGCTGAACACCCGCTCGGTGGCCAGCCTGCGCACCAGGGCCGGCGTCGCCCGGAGCCAGCCGACCCGCAGCCCGCCCCAGAACAGCTTGCTCGCCGACCCGACCGTCACCACCTGGGCGGCCCGGTCCAGCCCCGCCATCGGCCGGGGCGCTTCGGCGGTGCCCCAGCCGAGTTCGGCCATCGTCTCGTCGACCAGCACCACCGTGCCCGCGTTGCGGGCGCTCGCCAGCAGCTCGCGGCGCTGCTCCTCGGCGATCAGCGCGCCGGTCGGGTTGTGGAAGTCGGGGATGACGTACGCGACGCGCGGCGCGGCCTCCTGGAGCACCCGGCGCCACTGCGGCAGGTCCCAGCAGGGCAGCCGCTCGGGGCCGCCGGGCCGGGCGTGCGGGACCGGGACCAGCCGGGCCCCGGCCAGTTGCAGGGAGCGCAGGGTGTGCCCGTAGCTGGGCGCCTCGACCGCGACCCGGTCGCCGCGTCCCACCAGCGCCCGGTGCAGCAGGTGCAGCGCCCCCATCGCGCCGGTGGTGACCAGGATCTGGTCCGGTGTGGTGGGCAGTCCGCGCTCGGTGAAGCGGCGGGCCAGTGCCTCCCGCAGGACCGGCACGCCGGTCGGGTAGTGCCCGTGCCCGGTGGCGTACGCGGGCAGCTGTTCGACTGCCCGGGCGGCGGCCTCGCCGAGGAACGGCTGGAGGGCCGGCAGCGAGGCGACGCCCAGGTCCAGCAGGCGGCCCTGCTCGTGCGGCGGGACGGGCTGCAGGGCGTCCCCGGGCGGGCTGCTGCCCTCGGGCAGCGCCGTCCAGCTGCCCGAGCCGCGCCGGCTGTGCAGGTAGCCCTGGGAGCGCAGGGTGTCGTAGGCGGCGGCGACGGTGGTGCGGCTGAGCGCGAGGGTGACCGCCAGTTCGCGTTCGGCGGGCAGCCGGCTGCCGACCGGGAGCCGGCCGTCGGCGACCAGCACCCGGATCTGCCCGGCCAGCTCGCGGTAGGCCGGGCGGTGGCCGACGGGCTCGGGCAGTCGTGCGGTGCGCAGCAGTCGGGCGAGGGCGGGCGGGGCGACGGTGCTGTGCCAGTCGGCCATGGCGATCAGTCCACCTGACGTTGATTGGACCTGGAGGTGGCTCTTTTGGACTGCCCATGATGGCAGAGCGGCCACCCCCTGGTCCGCCCGGTCCAAGGAGTCCTTCATGGCGACGCTCGTCCCTGCCCGCACCCGACCCGGACGGGCGCTCGGCCGCCGGGTCCCGCAGCTGCTGGTGGGCCTGGCGCTGTACGGCGTCGGGCTGGGCCTGATGGTGCGCGCCGCGCTCGGCCTCAGCCCGTGGGGAGTCCTGCACCAGGGCCTGGCCCGGCACTTCGGGCTGAGCATCGGCGCCTGGACGACCCTCACGGGCGCCGCCGTCCTGCTGCTCTGGCTGCCGCTGCGCGAGCGGCCGGGGGTCGGCACGGTGGCCAACGTGCTGGTCCTGGGCCTGGCCACGGACCTCACGCTCGACGTCGTCCCGGTCCAGCACGCTCTGGCGCTGCGGCTCCCGCTGCTCGCGGCCGGGATCGTGGTCAACGGTCTGGCCACCGGTCTGTACATCGGAGCCCGGCTCGGCCCGGGTCCGCGCGACGGCCTGATGACCGGTTTGCAGCGGAGAACCGGCTGGTCGGTGCGGGTGGTCAGGACCGGGCTCGAACTCACCGCGCTGGCCGGCGGCGTCCTGCTGGGCGGCGGCGCCGGGGTCGGCACGGTGCTCTACGCGCTGGCGATCGGCCCCCTTGCACAGCTCTCGTTGCGCTGGTGCACGGTTGTTTCGCCGCAGGCCCGGAACTGATGAACTTGGCCCCGCCGGGCCGCCACTCGTCGCGCGGTGGGGGTGGGGTCTCGTATGGTCGTCTCCGTGTTGGACGAGATGCGGATACGGGATCTTGGCGTCATCGACGACGCGGTGGTGGAGCTGGCACCCGGCTTCACCGTCGTGACCGGCGAGACGGGCGCGGGCAAGACCATGGTGGTGACCAGCCTCGGTCTGCTGCTCGGGGGCCGGGCCGACCCGGCGCTGGTTCGCGGGGGAGCGGACCGGGCGGTGGTCGAGGGGCGGCTCACGCTGCCCGCGGGCTCCCCGGCGGCGGTCCGCGCGCTGGAGGCCGGCGCCGAGCTGGACGACGGCGAGTTGCTGATCAGCCGGACGGTCTCCGCCGAGGGGCGCTCACGGGCGCACGTCGGCGGCCGGTCGGTGCCGGTCAGCCTGCTCGCCGAGCTCGGCGAGGAGCTGATCGCCGTGCACGGTCAGACCGACCAGCAGCGGCTGCTGCGGCCCTCGCGGCAGCGTGCCGCACTGGACCGCTACGCGGGGGAGACAGTGAGCGGGCCGCTGGCCCGCTACCGGGCCGTGCACCGGCGCCTGCGCGAGGTCTCGACCACCCTGGAGGAGCTGACCACCCGGGCCCGTGAGCGCGCCCAGGAGGCCGATCTGCTGCGCTTCGGCCTGGACGAGATCGCCGCCGCCGAGCCGGTCGCGGGCGAGGAGATCGAGCTGGCGGCCGAGGCCGAGCGGCTCGGCCACGCCGACGCGCTCTCCTCCGCCGCCGCGCTGGCGCACGGCGCGCTGGCCGGCGACCAGCTCGACCCGGACTCGCTGGACGCCGGCACGCTGCTCGGCCAGGCGCGGCGCGCGCTGGACGGTGTCCGCGGCCATGACGAGCGCCTCGCGGCGCTGGCGGACCGGCTCACCGAGGTGGGCTACCTGCTCGCCGACGTCGCCGGTGACCTCGCGCTCTACGCCGACGACCTGGACGCCGACCCGGTCCGGCTCGCCGCTGTCGAGGAGCGCCGCGCGGTGCTGGCCCAACTGCTGCGCAAATACGGCTCGCTGGAGGGCGGAACCGCCGAGGTGATCGGCTGGGCCGAGGCCTCCGCCGGCCGGCTCACCGAACTCGACGGCGACGACGAGCGGATCGACCAGCTCGGCGCCGAGGAGACGGCGCTGCGCGCCGAGTTGGCGCTGCTCGCGGCCGAGGTCTCGGCCGCCCGGCACGCCGCCGCCGGCCGCTTCGCCGCGGCCGTCTCGGCCGAACTCACCGAGCTGGCGATGCCGCACGCCCGGGTGACCTTCGAGATCACCCGTCTCGACGACCCGGCCGGCCTGGACCTGGACGGCCGCACGGTGGCCTACGGCTCGCACGGCGTCGACGAGGTGGAGGTGCTGCTCGCCCCGCACCCCGGCGCGGCGCCGCGCCCGATCGCCAAGGGCGCCTCGGGCGGTGAACTCTCCCGGGTGATGCTCGCGGTCGAGGTGGTCTTCGCGGGTGCCGACCCGGTGCCCACCTACCTGTTCGACGAGGTGGACGCCGGAGTCGGCGGCAAGGCGGCGGTCGAGATCGGCCGCCGGCTGGCGAAACTGGCGCAGAGCGCCCAGGTCGTGGTGGTCACCCACCTGCCGCAGGTGGCGGCCTTCGCCGACCGGCACCTGGTGGTGGAGAAGACCAACGACGGCACGGTCACCCGCAGCGGCGTCAAGACCCTCAACGACGAGCAGCGGGTCCGCGAACTGTCCCGGATGCTGGCCGGTCTGGAGGACTCCGAGCTGGGCCGCGCCCACGCCGAGGAACTCCTCGCCGCCGCCCGGGCGCCCCGGGAGTCATAGGGGTTGTCCTGGTGGTCCCCGTTGTGCCGACTGTCCAAGAGGCCCGGGGACCTGGCATCGTGGCGGGCGGACCCTGGATTCCGGTCCCGAGCGTCGACGGCGGGCGATCCCCGACGGCGGCGCGCGTTCAGAGACGAAGTCGGAGCGAGACGACGTGGACCATTCCACCGCCCGGAGCACGGCGGCCGGCCCGGAACCGGGCCAACTGCACGTGGTGCTGGTGCTGGCCGCCGGCAGCGGCGGGATCGGCGCGCACGTGCGCTCCCTCGCCCAGGGCCTGACCGCGCACGGCGTCAAGGTGACGGTCTGCGGGCCGGCCGACTCCGACGCGCGGTTCGGCTTCTCGCACACCGGCGCGGGCTTCCACCCGGTGGAGATCACCCCGACCGCCGGCGCCCGCAGCGACGCCACCGCGATCGGTGAGCTGCGCCGGGCCTTCACCGGTGCCGGTCTGGTGCACGCGCACGGCCTGCGGGCGGCGCTGCTGTCCGACCTCGCGCTGCGCACGGCGGGCCGGCTGCCGGGGCTGCGGCCCGAGACGCCGCTGGTGGTGACCTCCCACCACGCGCTGCTCGCCACCGGTCTGGAGCGCCGCCTGCAGCGGTTGATGGAGCGTCGGGTGGCCCGGGCGGCCGACCTGGTGCTCGGCGCCTCCTCGGACCTGGTGGCCCGGGCCCGCGAGCTGGGGGCCACCGACGCCCGGCTCGGCCCGGTGGCGGCACCGCCGTTCGCCGCCGGCGGGCTGGACCGGACGGCGGCCCGGGCGGCGCTGCTGGGCGAGGGCGCCGAAGACCGTCCGCTCGTCCTGGCGGTCGGCCGACTGGTCCCGCACAAGGGCTTCGGGCAACTGCTGGACGCCTCCCGCACGCTGGCCGAGGGCCCCGGGCCGCATCCGCTGGTCCTGATCGCGGGGGACGGGCCGCAGGGCCCGGCGCTGCGCGAGCGCGTCGCGGCCGAGAAGCTCCCGGTCCGGCTGCTCGGTCACCGCGACGACGTCTGCGACCTGCTGGCCGCCGCCGACCTGGTGGTGATCGGCAGCCGCTGGGAGGCCCGCTCGCTGGTGGCCCAGGAGGCGCTGCGGGCCGGTGTCCCGCTGGTGTCGACGGCGGTCGGCGGGATCCCCGAACTGGTCGGGGACGCCGCCATCCTGGTGCCCGGCGGCGACCCGGTCGCGCTGGGCCGCGCGGTGCGCGAGCTGCTGGCCGACCCGGCCCGCCGCGCGGCGCTGGCCGCGGCCGGCCCGGTCCAGGCCGAGACCTGGCCGGACGAGGCCGCCACTGTGGCGCAGGTGCTCAGCACCTACGACGAGTTGGTGCAGGCGCCTCGGTAGGGGGCCTGGCGCGGCGCCGGCTAGACGCTCGCGGCCTCGGCCGGCTGCGGCGAGAGGTAGGCCGCGCCGCAGGCGGTCAGCCGCAGGGCGGTGTCGATCAGCGGCACGTGGCTGAACGCCTGCGGGAAGTTGCCGACCTGGCGCTTGAGCCGGGGGTCCCACTCCTCCGCCAGCAGGCCGACGTCGTTGCGCAGCGCGAGCAGCTTCTCGAAGAGCTCGCGCGCCTCGGCGACCCGGCCGATCATCGCCAAGTCGTCCGCGAGCCAGAACGAGCAGGCCAGGAAGGCCCCTTCGTGTCCGGACAACCCGTCGACGTTGTTGCCCTGGTCGTCGTGGGTCGGGTAGCGCAGCACGAAGCCGTCCTCGGTGGACAGTTCGCGCTGGATCGCCTCGATGGTGCCGATCACCCGCTTGTCGTCCGGCGGCAGGAAACCCACCTGGGGGATCAGCAGCAGGGAGGCGTCCAGCTCGGTGCCGCCGTAGTACTGGGTGAAGGTGTTGCGCTGGGCGTCGTAGCCCTTCTCGCAGACGTCGGCGTGGATCTCGTCGCGCAGCGCGCGCCAGCGGTCCAGCGGGCCTTCGGCCGGGGTCTGCTCGATGAGCTTGATGGTGCGGTCCACCGCGACCCAGGCCATCACCTTGGAGTGCACGAAGTGCCGGCGCGGCCCGCGCACCTCCCAGATGCCCTCGTCGGGGGCCTTCCAGTGCTCCTCCAGGTAGCTGATCAGGCGCAGCTGGAGCAGGTGGGCGTGGTCGTTGCGGGAGAGCCCGGTCATCTGGGCCAGGTAGAGCGCCTCGACGACCTCGCCGTAGACGTCCAGCTGGAGCTGGCCGGCCGCGCCGTTGCCGACCCGCACCGGCGCCGAACCCTCGTAGCCGGGCAGCCAGTCCAGGGTGGACTCGGTGAGCTCGCGCTGGCCGGTGATGGAGTACATGATCTGCAGGTTCTCCGGGTCGCCGGCCACCGCCCGCAGCAGCCACTCGCGCCAGGCCCGGGCCTCCTCGCGGTAGCCGGTGCGCAGCAGTGAGGAGAGCGTGATGGCGGCGTCGCGCAGCCAGGTGTAGCGGTAGTCCCAGTTGCGCTCGCCGCCGATGTCCTCGGGCAGCGAGGTGGTGGGCGCGGCGACGATGCCGCCGGTGGGGGCGTAGGTGAGCGCCTTGAGGGTGACCAGGGAGCGGACGACGGCCTCCTGGTAGGGGCCCTGGTAGGTGCACTGGCTGACCCAGTCCTGCCAGAACTCCTCGGTGAGCGCGAGCGAGGCCTCCGGGTCGGGCGCCTCCGGCGGCGGCAGGTGGGAGGCCTGCCAGGTGAGGGCGAAGGCGATCCGCTCGCCGGCCTCGACGGTGAAGTCGGCGTAGGTGGTCAGGTCGCGGCCGTAGGTCTCGGACTCGCCGTCCAGCCAGACCGAGTCGGGCCCGGAGACCGCGACCGTGCGGTGCCCGCCGTCGGGCTGCTCGACCCGGTGCACCCAGGGGACGATCCGGCCGTAGCTGAACCGCATCCGCAGGGCGGAGCGCATCCGGACCCGGCCGTGCAGGCCCTCCACGATGCGGATCATCTGCGGCACCGGTTCCTGGTCGCCCAGGTGCCGCGGCGGCATGAAGTCGATCACCCGGACGCTGCCGCGCGGGGTGTCCCACTCCTGTTCCAGAATCAGCGTGTCGCCGCGGTAGCGGCGCCGGTCGGCCGGCACCGCCGGCGCGGAGGCACTGATCGGCGGGGTCTTCAGTTCACCCGTATCGGTGAACGGCGCCCGCGGCGCGGGGGCGACGGTGGCCGGGCCGGTGGGCGCCGCCTCGGCGGGGCCGATCCGCCAGAAGCCGTGTTCGTCGGTGCCCAGCAGGCCGGCGAAGACGGCGGGGGAGTCGAATCGGGGCAGGCAGAGCCAGTCCACGGCTCCGTCTCTGCTGACCAGGGCGGCGGTCTGCATGTCCCCGATGAGTGCGTAGTCCTCGATACGGCCGGCCACGTGCATCTCCAGTTCGCGGTAGTGCTCGGCGGTCGCACGACGGAGCGAGAGCGTGAGGCGGGGCCGGAGGTGGGGCGCGAGCCCCGACCGGCCGTCCCCCGGGCCGCTGGTGGCGGGTGGCCGGGGACGGGCGCGCGGAACCACCGTGGGCTCCTGGACTGGGCGTGGGGGTCGAGCGGTGGAGCGGGGTCCGGTCGCGCATCGGGGACGGAGAGGCGTCGTCCCGACCCCTCGTCCTCGGCTGGCTCTGCTGTCGGCGATGCGTCCGTGCAGGATACGACGAGGTGGGTGGGCGAAGCACCCGGAAACGATCTCGTACCGCCGTCTGCTCGGGCTGCGGGCCGAAAAGTAGTCAGGTCCGTCGCCCGGCCTGGTCTCTCCCGGGGTCGGGGGATGATCAGGACGGGCCATCCGGGCCTGATCACCACGGCCCCTCGGCGCGGTCCGGAACCACCCGTCCGGAGCACCCCGGGGACGTCCGAACGCGTACGGGTCAGCTCGCTGATACCCTGGTATCCCGTGGACTGGTGGGATCAACCGCCCCGGACCCGCCGACTGACGACCCCGCAACGCGGCCTTTCGTCCCGTCGGCGCGGCCGCGCCACCAGCGTCATCCTCGACACGCGACCCACGGGAGCCCCCTCTTGGCACAGCCCCATTCCGGCAAGGCGACGAACAGCCGCGCCGTGACGACCAAGCACCTCTTCGTCACCGGGGGTGTCGCCTCATCACTCGGCAAGGGCCTCACCGCCTCCAGCCTCGGTGCCCTGCTCAAGGCCCGTGGCCTGCGCGTGACGATGCAGAAGCTCGACCCGTACCTGAACGTCGACCCGGGCACCATGAACCCGTTCCAGCACGGTGAGGTCTTCGTCACCGACGACGGCGCCGAGACCGACCTGGACGTCGGCCACTACGAGCGCTTCCTGGACACCAACCTGCACGGCTCGGCGAACGTCACCACCGGCCAGGTGTACTCGACGGTCATCGCCAAGGAGCGCCGCGGCGAGTACCTGGGCGACACCGTCCAGGTCATCCCGCACATCACCAACGAGATCAAGTCCCGGATCCGCCGGATGGCGACCGACGACGTCGACGTGGTGATCACCGAGGTCGGCGGCACGGTCGGCGACATCGAGTCGCTGCCGTTCCTGGAGGCCGTCCGCCAGGTCCGCCACGAGGTCGGCCGGGACAACGTCTTCTTCGTGCACGTCTCGCTGCTGCCGTACATCGGCCCCTCGGGCGAGCTGAAGACCAAGCCCACCCAGCACTCGGTGGCCGCGCTGCGCAGCATCGGCATCCAGCCGGACGCGATCGTGCTGCGCGCCGACCGCGAGGTCCCGCAGGCCATCAAGCGCAAGATCTCGCTCATGTGCGACGTGGACGAGGAGGCCGTGGTCGCGGCGATCGACGCCAAGTCGATCTACGACATCCCCAAGGTGCTGCACGGCGAGGGCCTGGACGCCTACGTGGTGCGCCGGCTGGACCTGCCGTTCCGCGACGTGGACTGGACCACCTGGGACGACCTGCTGCGCCGGGTGCACGAGCCCCAGCACATCGTCAAGGTCGCGCTGGTCGGCAAGTACATCGACCTGCCCGACGCCTACCTCTCGGTCACCGAGGCACTGCGCGCCGGCGGCTTCGCCAACAACGCCCGGGTCGAGATCAAGTGGGTCACCTCGGACGACTGCGAGACGCCCGAGGGCGCGCAGGCGCAGCTGGGCGACGTGGACGCGATCTGCATCCCGGGCGGCTTCGGCGACCGCGGCGTGACCGGCAAGGTCGCCGCGATCACTTTCGCCCGTGAGAACAAGGTGCCGCTGCTGGGCCTGTGCCTGGGCCTGCAGTGCGTGGTCATCGAGGCGGCCCGCAACCTGGCCGGCCTGCCGGAGGCGAACTCCACCGAGTTCGAGCCGACCGCCAAGCACCCGGTGATCTCCACCATGGCCGAGCAGCTGGCGATTGTGGACGGCAAGGGCGACCTGGGCGGCACCATGCGCCTGGGCCTCTACCCGGCCAAGCTCGCCGAGGGCTCGATCGTGCGCGAGGTCTACGCCGGCGAGCAGTACGTCGAGGAGCGCCACCGCCACCGCTACGAGGTGAACAACGCCTACCGCGCGGACCTGGAGAAGACCGGCCTGCAGTTCTCCGGCCTCTCGCCCAAGGGCGATCTGGTGGAGTACGTCGAGTACCCGCGCGAGGTGCACCCGTACCTGGTGGCCACCCAGGCGCACCCGGAGCTGAAGTCGCGTCCGACCCGCCCGCACCCGCTCTTCGCGGGTCTGGTGGCGGCCGCCATCAAGATCAAGACCGGCGGCGAGTAGCCACCGGGACCAGACGGCGGCCGTGCGGATCCTCGCGCGGCCGCCGTCTGTCGTAGGTTGAGGTCGAGGTCCACGACCAAGGGGAGAGCACCATGACGGACGTCCGGCTGCAGATCAGTGACCAGGCCGAGGAATGGCGGGTGCTGTCCTCGCAGACCCCGTTCCAGGGCCGGGTGACGGGGGTGCGCAGCGACGAGGTCGAGATGCCGGACGGTTCGGTGGCGCGTCGCGACTACCAGACCCACCCGGGCTCCGTCAGCGTGCTGGCGCTGGACGGGCAGCAGCGGGTGCTGCTGGTCCGCCAGTACCGTCACCCGGTGCGCCAGCGGCTCTGGGAGCTGCCGGCCGGGCTGCTGGACGTGGCCGGCGAGAACCCGCTGCACGCCGCCCAGCGCGAGCTGTACGAGGAGGCGCACTGCAAGGCGGGTGAGTGGAGGGTGCTGGTGGACTTCTACACCTCACCCGGTGGGACGGACGAGGCGCTGCGGCTCTTCCTGGCCACCGACCTCGCCGACTCCGAGGAGGAGCGCTACGCGGCGCACGGCGAGGAGCTGGAGATCGAGGTGGCCCGGGTCCCGCTGGAGCAGCTGGTCGGCCGGGTGCTGGCCGGCGAACTGCACAACCCCACGCTGGTCACCGGCACCCTCGCGCTGCACGCCGCGCTCACCGGCCCGGGCCTGGACGCACTGCGCCCGGCCGGCTCGCCGTGGCCGGCGCGGCCGTTCACCGAGTGAGCCCGACCGGCGACCGGCACTGATCCACTGGAGTGATTTGCCGGTTGGTACTACCGCAACGTCCACTCCGCACGGCGCCTGGGGCGAACTACGCTTCGCAGACGGACCCGGTAACAGGTTCGTCCGCGAACGCTGAGCGACCTGGTCAGGAGTGGCGCACGTGGCGAGGAAGACAGCGACGATGGACGCACGGCCGGCCCCCGCCGAACCGGTGGACCGGCTGCCGCGCGGGGCGGAGCCGTTCACCGGCCGGCGGGCCGAGCTCGCCGCGCTGCGGACCCAGGCGGGGCGCCCCGCCGAGCCCGGGTGCTGCCGGCTGCTGGTGATCGCCGGCCGGCCCGGCTCCGGCCGCACCGCGCTGGCGCTGCGCTTCGCCCGTTCGCACCCGACCGGCCACGAGGTGCTGTTCGCCCGGCTCGGCGCCCCCGACGGGACGGCGCTGGAGAGCGGTGCGGTGGCCCGTCGGCTGCTCGACCGGCTCGGCGTGAGCGGCTCGGGCGCCGCACTGCCGGCGGACGGCACTGAGGACCCGGCCTGCGCGCGGCTGCGCGCCGCGCTCACCGGCCGGGACACCCTGCTGGTGCTGGACGGCGTGGTGGACGCCGAGCAGCTCGGCCCGCTGCTGCCCGAGGAGCCGCGCTGCCTGGTGGTCGCCGTTACCGCCGGACCGCTCACCGGGCTCGCGGACCGCTTCGCGGTCGACCCGGTGATCCTGCGCGGTCTGGAGGAGGCCGCCGCCGTCGAGCTGTTGACCGGTGTGGTCGGCGGGACCCGGGTCAGCTGCGACCCGGTCGGCGCGGTGGAGCTGGTCGAGGCCTGCGCGGGCCGCCCGGCGCCGTTGCGGCTGATGGCCGGCTGGCTGCGCGACCGGCCGAAGGCGGCCGTCCCGGACGCGGTGGTCGCGCTCAAGGAGGCCGGTGCCGACGGCGGCGCCGACGACCCGCTGGCGGCGGCGCTGGCCCTGCGCTACCGCGCCCTGCCGGTGGCCCAGGCCCGGATGCTGCGGATGCTGACGCTGTCCCCCGGGCAGCGCGCCGATCTGCGCACCGCCTCCGCCCTGGTCGGCTGCCCCGCCCCCGAAGCGGCCGCCGCCCTGCACGCGCTGGCCGGTTGCGAACTGCTCGACGAGGAGGCTCCCGGAGCCGACGGCACGCCGCGCTACCGGGTCCCCGGCCGGCTGCACGGCCGACTGGTGGCCCTGCGCGAGGAGCGGGACCGGCCGGCCGAGGTCCAGTTGGCCCGGGCCCGGCTGCTGGAGCGGTTGGTGCGGCTGGTGGACTCGGCTCGCGCCCTGCTGGAGCCGGGCCGCACTGCGGCGGCCGATCCGCTGCCCGGGCCGCTGCGGCTGCGCACGGCCGAGCACGCCCGGCAGTGGCTGCTGGGTGAGCGCGAGCTGTTGTTGGGGGCGGTCGAGGACGCGATCGGGCAGGCCGATCTGGACGGTTCGGCGGGCCGGCTGGTCAGCGCGCTGCTGCGGACGTTGCCGCTGACCGGCGAGGCGGCCCCGGCCGACCTGCACCAGCTGCACACCCTGGTGCTGCGGACGGCCGAGCGGCACGGCACGCCGCGCCGGGCCGCCGCCGCGCTGCTCAACCTCGCGGACCTGCAGGCCGCCGCCGGGCACTGGGAGAGCGCCGCGCTGCGCTATCGGGAGGCGCTGGACCGCTCCCGCGAGCCGCTGGACGAGCAGGCCGCCGCCCGGGCGCTGGAGGGCGCGGCCGAGTGCTACCGGTCGCTGGGCGACCCGGTCCGGGCCGCCGACTGGTTCGGGCGGGCGCTGGCGCTGCGGCAGGGCCTGGGGGAGAGCGCCGGGCAGGCCCGGGTGCTGGCCAGGACGGCCGAGGCGCACGCCGCCCAGCGCCGCTACGACGAGGCCGACCGGGAGTACCGGGCGGCGCTGGCGCTGCTGCGCAGACTGGGGGACGAGCGTGGGATCAGGGCGGTGTCAGCGGCGTTGGAGAACCTTCGGGAGTGAGATCTCCTGAGAGGCTTGCGTCCTATGGGAAGTTTGCCCGTTCTGAGGCGGTTTAGTAGGAAGATCCAGATGCAAGCCTACGAATCTGCCAATGTCTTCGGCGGATTTATTCACTTTGGAAGGCTGACGGATCGCCTGGGCTTCATTACACTCGACCTTAGTCGCGCAGTGCAGCGTGCCCCGGCCCTGCCGGAGGCCTGTCCACGCGTGCACCCGCCGGTCTTCCCCCGGTTGGGACTCCCATGGCAAGAGGGACGTGTTTAACCGTGACCAAGGTCGGCATCCCCCGCGAGGTCAAGAACCACGAGTACCGCGTGGCCATCACGCCCGCCGGCGTGCATGAGCTGGTCCGCAACGGGCACGAGGTCTACATCGAGGACAACGCCGGTCTCGGCTCCTCGATCCCCAACGAGGAGTACGTGGCCGCCGGTGCCACCATCCTCGGCACCGCCGACGAGGTCTGGGCCACCGCCGACCTGCTCCTGAAGGTCAAGGAGCCGATCGCGCAGGAGTACCACCGCCTGCGCAAGGGCCAGACGCTCTTCACCTACCTGCACCTGGCGGCCGACCGCGCCGGCACCGACGCGCTGGTCGCCTCGGGCACCACCGCGATCGCGTACGAGACCGTGCAGCTCGGCAACGGCGCCCTGCCGCTGCTGGCCCCGATGTCCGAGGTCGCGGGCCGGCTGGCCCCGCAGGTCGGTTCGTACCACCTGATGCGCCCGGCCGGCGGCCGTGGCACCCTGCCCGGCGGCGTGCCCGGCACCCACCCGGCCAAGTGCGTGGTCATCGGCGGCGGCGTCTCCGGCTGGCACGCGGCCACCATCGCGATCGGCATGGGCTACGACGTCACCCTGCTCGACCGTGACATCAACAAGCTGCGCGAGGCCGACAAGGTCTTCGGCAACAAGATCAAGGCCATCGCCTCCAACGCCTTCGAGCTGGAGAAGGCGGTGCTGGAGGCCGACCTGGTGATCGGCGCCGTGCTGATCCCGGGCGCCAAGGCCCCCAAGCTGGTCACCAACGAGCTGGTCTCGCGGATGAAGCCGGGCTCGGTGCTCGTCGACATCGCGATCGACCAGGGCGGTTGCTTCGAGGACTCGCGGGCCACCACGCACGCCGAGCCGACCTTCGAGGTCCACAACTCGGTCTTCTACTGCGTGGCGAACATGCCGGGCGCCGTCCCGAACACGTCCACCTACGCGCTGACCAACGCCACGCTGCCCTACATCGTGGAGCTGGCCAACCGCGGCTGGAAGGACGCGCTGCGCCGCGACGCCGCGCTCGCCAAGGGCCTGAACGTGCACGAGGGCCAGATCACCTACGGCGCCGTCGCCGAGGCGTTCGGCCTGCCGGCCATCTCCCTGGAGAACGTGCTGGCCTGACGCTCCGCCAGCCCTGTCGCAAGCCCCTGGACGGCCTTCGCCGCTCAGGGGCTTCGACATGCGCCGACGTGGGCGTCAATGCTCTGTAAGTCGAGTCACCCGCCGTCCCCCGGCCGCCCTCCCGGGAGGGTGACCGGCCCACGAAACGGTGCGGCTGCAACGCCGTCCAACCCTTGACAGCGGCCGGTCCGATACCCGACACATCCTGCCCACTACCGTGGATTGTGTTGCTGCGAACGCCCGGAACGGCCTAGAGTCGCAAATCGTCGGCATGGTGTCAGGCTGACGAATCGACATAATGCCCTGGATGCCCAAGGAGGTAAGACGACTTGTGAATGAGTCGACATTTGCTCCCGGGGGTGGTCAGCCAGGACTGGCAGAGCACACCACCGGACAGCCGACCGACGACACCGGGGCCGCATACACCACCGTCGGCGCGACCGAGATCGGCACGGTTGCCGTCCGGACGTTCGAAGCCCGGCAGGCCGCGGCCGCCGGCTACGACTCCGATCTGTCCGCCCACGGTCTCGCCTACGGTGAGTTCGCCTACGGCTCCCACGACGACCCGGACGCCGAGTACGAACCAGACCCGGAGTACGCCGCGACCCTGGCCCCTGACGCAGCCCGTCAGCGACGTGAACGGGTCGGCCCCACCGGCCGGCCACTGCCCTACTTCCCGATCCCGGCGCCGCTGGCCGAGCACGGCCCGGCCCGCATCGTCGCGATGTGCAACCAGAAGGGCGGCGTCGGCAAGACCACGTCGACCATCAACCTGGGTGCCGCGCTGGCCGAGTACGGCCGCCGCGTGCTGCTGGTCGACTTCGACCCGCAGGGCGCTCTCTCGGTCGGCCTCGGGGTCAACCCGATGGAGCTGGACGTCACGGTCTACAACCTGCTCATGGAGCGGGGTCTGACGGCCGACGAGGTGCTGCTGAAGACGGCCGTGCCGGGGATGGACCTGCTGCCCTCCAACATCGACCTGTCGGCCGCCGAGGTGCAGCTGGTCAGCGAGGTGGCCCGGGAGTCCGCGCTGGCGCGCGCCCTCAAGCCGCTGCTGCCCGACTACGACTTCGTGATCATCGACTGCCAGCCCTCGCTGGGCCTGCTGACGGTCAACGCCCTGACGGCGGCTCACAGCGTCATCGTGCCGCTGGAGTGCGAGTTCTTCGCACTGCGCGGGGTGGCGCTGCTCACCGAGACGATCGAGAAGGTCTGCGAGCGGCTCAACCCCGAGCTGCGCCTGGACGGCATCCTGGCCACCATGTACGACTCCCGGACGGTGCACAGCCGCGAGGTGCTCGCACGCGTGGTCGAGGCCTTCGGCGAGCACGTCTTCCACACCGTCATCGGCCGTACCGTGCGGTTCCCGGAGACCACCGTCGCCGGTGAGCCGATCACCACGTACGCGACCAACTCGGTGGGCGCCGCCGCCTACCGCCAGCTCGCCAGGGAGGTGCTCGAACGGTGCCGCCCCGTCGAGTGAGTCTCCCGGGGGCCGACGAACTGTTCCGCACCACCGGGGGGATGGCGCTGTCGCCCTCACTCGGCCGCCCTTCCGTGGAAGCGGCGGACGGTGCCAGGCAGCCTGACGCTCCCTCGGCTGACGCACCGGCAGGGCGGGTACCGGTGGACCGGGCGCAGGCCGGCCGTGCGCCGGGCGGCGCCGGGTCCGGTCCGAACGGGCCCGGCACGGCGGCCGGCGGTGGCGCGGGGGCGTCGCTCGGCCGTCCGGGACCCTCGGGACGCCCGGCGGTGACGATCGCGCCGCAGACGGCCGTACCGGGCCCCGCCGGCTCCGAGGAGCAGCAGGGTGCGACCGGCGACGGTGCCGGCCGGCGCCGCCCGCGCGGGCGTGCGCCCCGCCGTCCCAGCGGGCGGGAGCGGCACGACGAGAAGATCACCGTGTATGTCTCCGCCGAGGAGCTGATGGACCTGGAGCACGCCCGCCTGGTGCTGCGCGGCGAGCACGGGCTCGCGGTGGACCGCGGCCGGGTGGTCCGGGAGGCCATCGCGGTGGTGCTGGCCGACCTGGAGCAGCGCGGCGAGGCCAGCATCCTGGTGCGGCGCCTGCGGGGGCGCTGAGCCCCGCTCTGCGAGGATGGGCCGTCATGGCAGGCCCTCCCGAAACCGGCGAACCCACCGACGCGGCGCACGGTGGGGGCTTCCAGGTGCACCTGGAGAACTTCGAGGGCCCCTTCGACCTGCTGCTCGGTCTGATCGCCAAGCACCGGATGGACGTCACCGAGGTGGCCCTCGCCACGGTGACCGACGAGTTCATGACGTATATCCGGGCGATGGGCTCGGAGTGGGACCTGGACGCGGCCACCGAGTTCCTGGTGGTGGCGGCCACCCTGCTGGACCTCAAGGCGGCCCGGCTGCTGCCGGCGGCCGAGGTCGAGGACGAGGAGGACCTGGCCCTCCTGGAGGCCCGTGACCTGCTCTTCGCCCGGCTGCTGCAGTACCGGGCGTACAAGCGGGCGGCCGCGATCTTCGGCGACCGCTGGGCCGCCGAACTGCTGCGGACGGCGCGGACGGCCGGGCTGGAGCCGCAGCACGCGGCGCTGCTGCCGGAGGTGGTCATCCACGTCGGGCCGCAGCGGTTCGCGCAGCTCGCGGCCCGGGCGATGACGCCCAAGCCGGCGCCGGTGGTCTACGTCGACCACATCCACGCCCCGCCGGTCAGTGTGCGGGAGCAGGCGGCGCTGGTCGTCGACCTGCTGGCCGGGCTCGGTGAGGCCTCCTTCGCCACGCTGGTGGCCGATGCCGAGGACACCCTGACGGTGGTCGCGCGGTTCCTGGCGCTGCTGGAGCTGTACCGGGAGCGGGTCCTCGCCTTCGAGCAGCCGCAGGCGCTCGGGGAGCTGCTGGTGCGCTGGGTCGCGCCGGCCGACCGCGTGCTGATCGAGGTGACCGACGAGTTCGACCGCCCGCCGGGCGAGTCGGAAGGAGCAACCCCATGAGTGTCGGCGAGCCCCTGGACGGCGGCGCGCGGCCCGCGCGCCGGTCGCTGAGCGTCCCGGGCCAGCCCCGGGCCGGGGAGTGGCTGGAGCCCGCCTACGCGGCCGTCCCGGAGCATGTGGCCGCGGAGCCGGTGGCGCTGGACGGGAAGTCGGCGGAGCCGACTTTCACGGGGGGCGGCGGGGAGCGAGTCCCGGAGCCGGCGCCGGAACCGGCTCCGGTTGCGGAGTCCGTCGTGGAGTCGGATGGGTCGGAGGTCGCGCTCAAGGCCGGCCTGGAGGCCGTCCTGATGGTGGTCGACGAGCCCGCCGCGGAGGCCAGGCTGGCCGATGCGCTCGGCCGCCCGCGCGCCGAGGTGGCCGCCGCGCTGCGCGAACTGGCGGCCGAGTACACCGCCCAGGGGCGCGGATTCGAACTGCGGCTGGTGGCCGGCGGCTGGCGGTTCTACAGCCGGACCGCGTGCGCGCCGGTGGTCGAACGCTTCGTCCTGGACGGCCAGCAGGCCCGGTTGACCCAGGCCGCACTGGAGACGCTGGCGGTCGTCGCCTACCGGCAGCCGGTGTCCAGATCACGGGTCTCGGCGGTACGTGGTGTGAACTGTGACGGCGTGATGCGTACCCTGGTACAGCGAGGACTGGTGGAAGAGACCGGATCCGAGCCCGAAACAGGTGCGATCCTGTATCGGACGACGAACTACTTCCTGGAACGGATGGGGCTGCGCGGCCTGGACGAGCTGCCGGAGCTCGCGCCCTTCCTGCCCGAGGTCGACGACGTGGAAGCGGAGTCCCTCGAAGGCACGGTGATCGCGGACGCGATGGCCGCCGCGGCGAACACTCGGGAAGTGCAGTGAGGTCGGCCGGCACGACTAGCACTTCCCCGATGGAATCGACGTACGGACGTTTTGATGCGTAGCAGTGGCAGCGGTAACGGCAGGAACAGTAGTGGCGGCGGTGGCAGCGCCGGCGGCGGTGGCTACCGGGGCGGACAGCGCGGGGGCGGTTCCTTCGGCGGCGGCAGTGGCGGCAGCGGCGGTGGCCGTGGCGGCGACAGCCGTGGTGGCGAGAGCCGTGGCGGTGGTTCGTACGGCGGCGGTGGCGGCGGTCGCGGTGGCGACAGCCGTGGCGGTGGCTCGTACGGCGGCGGCAGTGGCGGCAGCCGTGGCGGTGGCTCGTACGGCGGCGGCGGTTCCTTCGGCGGCGGCAGTGGCGGCAGCGGCGGCGGTCGTGGTGGCGAGAGCCGTGGCGGTGGTTCGTACGGCGGCGGTGGCGGCGGTCGCGGTGGCGAGAGCCGTGGCGGTGGTTCGTACGGCGGCGGTGGCGGCGGTCGCGGTGGCGACAGCCGTGGCGGCGGCTCGTACGGCGGCGGCGGCGGTGGCCGTGGTGGCGACAGCCGTGGCGGGAGCTCGTACAGCGGCGACCGGCGTGACGACCGGCGTGACGACCGCAAGCAGTACCCGGACCGTCCGTTGCGCCCCGAGGAGCGTCGCTACGACCGTCCGGAGTTCGGCTCCGGCGGCTCCTACGGCGCGCGCAAGGCGCTGCCGCAGAGCCAGAGCCCTCGCACCAAGCCCCCGCGCAAGGAGGGCCAGGGCGCCCCGGGCGACCCGCGTCGTCAGCCGCAGCGCTCGCGTGAGCTGCAGGCCAAGATCGAGGACGCCGTGCTGGCCCGGCACGACAAGCCGGCCGTGAAGCTTCCCAAGACCTTCGGCGAGCCCGAGGGCGAGCGTCTGCAGAAGGTCCTCGCGCGGGCCGGTATGGGCAGCCGTCGCGCCTGCGAGGAGCTGGTGGACCAGGGCCGCGTGCAGGTCAACGGCAAGCTCGTGACCGAGCAGGGCAAGCGCGTCGACCCCGAGAAGGACGAGATCAAGGTGGACGGCCTGACCGTCGCCACCCAGTCGTACCTGTTCTTCGCGCTCAACAAGCCGGCCGGCGTCGTCTCCACCATGGAGGACCCCGACGGCCGCCAGTGCCTGGGCGACTACGTGACCAACCGGGAGACCCGGCTGTTCCACGTGGGCCGTCTCGACACCGAGACCGAGGGCATCATCCTCCTCACCAACCACGGGGAGCTGGCCCACCGGCTGACCCACCCCCGGTACGGCGTGACCAAGACGTACATGGCCGCCATCACCGGTCCGATCCCGCGAGACCTGGGCAAGACCCTGGCGGCGGGCATCGAGCTGGAGGACGGCTTCGCCCGCGCCGACAGCTTCAAGGTGCTGCAGAACGTCGGCAAGAACTACCTGGTCGAGGTCACCCTCCACGAGGGCCGCAAGCACATCGTGCGCCGGATGCTCGCCGAGGCGGGCTTCCCGGTGGAGAAGCTGGTGCGTACGCACTTCGGCCCGATCGCGCTCGGTGACCAGAAGTCGGGTTGGCTGCGTCGCCTGACCAACCCCGAGGTCGGTCAGCTGATGAACGAGGTCGGCCTGTAACACCGGGTCGCCCGCGTCACACGGGTACCTCCTGCTGCTCCGGAGGGCCGTGCACCACTATCGGTGCACGGCCCTCGGTGCTGTCCGGAAGCGGTCCACCGGCGTCCGGCCGGGCCACGGAGGGTTGTCAAGGGGATCGTCCGTGGCAGAAGATGGCCACAGGAACATCGCTCGCCGGTTGGCGAGAAACCGCCACGCGGGGGAGGGGCGCCATGTTTGACGCTTTCAATGCGCTCGGTCTCTCCGAGCACGACGGCCAGATCTACGCAGCTCTGGTGGCCGCCCCGCAGTCCACCGCAGCGGATCTCGCCGCGCGCTGCGGCCTGACGTCCCAGCAGGGCGGCAAGTCGCTCAGCCGGTTGGCACAGCAGGGTATGGCCACCCGTGCGCCGGTCGACCGCGACCGCTATCTCGCCGTCGCGCCGGACGTCGCCATCGGCACCCTGATCGGCCACCGTGAGGCCGAACTGCGCACCGCCCGTGCCGAGATGCACCGGCTGATGGACGCCTTCCGGGAGGCCTCGCGGTTCACCGACCCGGCCAGCTCGGTGGAGGTGCTCACCGGCGGCGAGGCGATCGCGCAGCGGATCGAGTACCTCCAGGACACCAGCACGCAGCAGGTCAGGGGCTTCGACTGCCCGCCGTACGTGCAGGACGTGCAGGACGCGGCCTCGTACCTGACCCGGCTGCGCCGGCGGCTCAAGGACGGCGTGCGGTTCCGCACGGTCTACGACCGGGAGGCGGTCGCCTGGCCCGGCCGGCTGGAGAACGAGATCCTGGTCGGCGCGCAGGACGGTGAGGAGGCCCGGGTCCGCACCACGCTGCCGATGAAGATGATCATCTCGGACGACCGGATGGCGATCATCCCGATCAGCATCGGCGACAGCGTGCTGGACGCCGCGTACGTGATCCACCCGTCCGCCCTGATGCAGGCGCTGGACGGGCTCTTCGAGGCGGAGTGGGACCGCGCGGTGCCGTTGCAGGTGGCGGTCGGCGCCGAGCCCGGTCTGGGCGAGCCGGACGCCGACCACCGCAAGCTGCTGGGCCTGCTCGCGGCCGGCCTGACCGACGAGTCGATCGCCCGCTCGCTCGGCTGGAGCGCCCGGACCACGCAGCGCCGGCTCCAGGCCCTGATGCGTGAACTCGGCGCCACCACCCGCTTCCAGGCCGGGATGTCGGCCCGCGAGCGGGGCTGGCTCTAGGACCTGCCAGTACCGGCCTCAGCTCCAGGGTCTGAAGCCGGCCCAGCGGCCGTCGGGGCCGCGCTCCAGCAGGAGCAGGCCCGCGACGGCGGTGCGGTTGAGCCGCCCGTAGATGTGCGGGAACAGCACGCTGGGCTCGACGCCCGGCGGGGGAGCCCCGGTCGGCGGCTCCCAGCGGACCATCGGTTCCACCGACTCCTCCTCGATCAGCAGGGCCATCAGCGGATCCGGAGCCTTGGCGAAGAAGTGGTTGGCCACGGCCAGGGTCACTTTTTCGTCCGGCGAGCAGTGCAGGAAGCCGTCCGTCAGCAGCGAGGCTGCGCTGTACGGTCGGCCCGGGTCACGAAGCCAGTCGTCCAGGGGCGCGAGGTGCAGGATCATGTTCCTGTTGTACCCGACCGCAGGCCTCCAACCAGGCCATCAGAGCCCCGCGACCTTGGCCGAAGCCGAGATCTCGTACACCAGGGTGACGGTCCGTCTGCCGCCCGGCGGCAGTGACAGCTCCCAGCGCAGCACCCCTTCGGCGTCCGCCTCGTCCGGCGCCGGGCGGCACTCCTGGGTGCGCAGCCGCACCTCGACCGCCGACACCTCGGAGACCGGGATCCGCTCGCGCAGGGTGATCCGCTGCTCCCCCTGCTCGTCGGGGGCCGAGAGCCGGGAGACGTGCACCCGGACCGTCCGGGTCAGCACGGTGCGCTGTCCCAGGCCCGCCAGGCCGGTGCTGCCGCGGACCTCCGACGTCTCGCGCAGCACCCGGTAGCCGTCCGTACTGCCGAAGGCCAGCTCGGCCGGCGCGCCCGCGGCGGTGAAGCGCAGCTCCCCGCGCCCGGTGAAGCCGCTGCCGCGCACCAGGTCCACCGGGCCGGCCAGCAGCGGGTGGTCGGCCGGATTGCGGAACGCCACCACCTCGGTGACCAGCGGCGAGAGCTCGGGGGCGGAGGCCAGCTCGGCGGCGGCGGGCACGGTGAAGGCGCTCAGCGGCACCCGGTGCCCGCGCCCGTCGCCCGGCACGGTGGCCGTGGCCGGTGCCCGCAGCACCCGGACCTCGCCGCCGTCGTCCACCCCGGGCAGGTCGGCTGTGACCGCCTGCGGGCCGTCCGGGCCGAGCGCGCTGATCTCCTCCTCGCGCAGCTCCACGTCCAGCGTCCGACGCTCGCCGCTGCTCAGCTCGCGCAGCGTCAGGACGTCCTCGTGCAGCCGCGGCGGCTCGGCGGCCAGCGCGGAACGGGCGGTGGAGAGGGTGAGCCGGACGTCCGTCCAGTCCTCGCCGGTGCGCTGCCAGACCATCGCGTCCGACTCCAGGCGCAGGCTGCCCGGGGCGTCCTGCGCGCCGCCCGCGAGCGCCGCGCCCGTGAACGCGGCGCGGTAGGCGGGGCGCCACAGGGCGCAGGGGGTCAGGTGGCTGACCGTCAGCTCGGCGGCGGTCTCGTGCGGCGCGACGACGGTCAGTTCGACGTGCGCGAGCAGCTCCGGCGGCTGCGCCTCGGCGGCACCCCGGGCGGCGACGGCCTCCTGCAGCTGCCGGTAGAGCTCGTCGCTCCTGGCCCGGGCGGCCCGCAACTGCTCGGCGTACGCGTCCTGTTCGGCCTCCACCCGGTCCAGCTCGCGGGACCAGCGGACCGGCTCGGCCTCGCCGTGACCGGTTCCCTCGCCGATCTCGGTCAGCAGCTCGGCGCAGAGCTGCGTGAGCAGGGCGAGGCGGGCCTCCAGCCGCTGGATCGGCGGTTCGGCCAGCCGCAGCTCCTTCTCCAGCTCGTCGATGCGGTGGAGGAGGGCCGAGTCGTCGGGGCCCGGCGGGCCGGGGGCGCGCGGCGTCCAGGTGCGGGTCAGCCGGGCGTCCAGCACGGTGGCGCCGGGCGGTTCGGCGCCGGACGGTTCGGTGCCGGGCGCGGTGTGCAGCTCGGCGCGCAGCGAGCGGTCCACGGCCAGGGCGGTGATCGGGCCGAACCGCAGCCGTTGCAGGCCGGGCGCGAGCCGGACGGTGGTGGTGCGCTCGACGTGGGCGCGGTCCTCCAGGCAGGTCACGGCGGTGACGGGGAGCGGGACGGCGGCGGGGTGGGTGAGTGCGGCGGCCGCGGAGATCTCGGTGGTCATGGGGTCAGTTCCTTCGGTTGCCGCCGGCCAGGGCCTTGCCCGCCGGGATCCGGATCTCGTAGCCGCCTTCGAGCTGGGCCCGGCCGCCCGCGGGCAGCTCGACCCGCCAGAGCCGGGTGCCGGCCGGGTACGCCTCGGAGGGCTCGGCCGGGGCGGTCCAGGCCGGGGAGCCGGGCCGGTCCTCGATCCGGATGTCCTTGTCGCCCAGCACCGGGATCCGCTCGCGGACCTCCACCGTGACGGCGTGGCCCAGCCGGTTGGCCAGCTCGACGTGCACCCGCTGCTCGACCACCGTGATGCCGCCGCGCAGACCGGCTGTGGACTCCTGGACCTCGGTGCGGCGGGTGGCCCGGACGCTTTCCGCGACACCCAGGCCGACCCGCCGGGTGGCGCCCGGCGCGAGCGTGCGCAGCGCGGTGCCGAGCAGGAAGTCGCCGTCCACGGTGACCTCCAGCGGGCCGGCCAGCAGCGCCTGGTCGGAGTCGTTGGCCAGCAGCAGGGTGGCGAAGACCGCCGGATCGACGGACGGTACGCAGATGTACTCGGTGCGCAGCGAGACCGGGATCTCGCAGATCGTCACGGTGTGCCACCCGCCGTCGGAGGGCAGGTCGGTGCGGGCCGGTGCGTCGTAGCGGTGGTCGAAGGAGCCCGCGGAGTACCGGGGGTGGACGGCGTTCGCGGGTAGCGGGAGTGCGTCGGCCAGCGACTCGGCGCGGTCGCGCGCCGCCTGGTCGTCGGCGCGCCCGGCGGGGGTGAGGCGGTCGGGGGCGAGTCGGGTTGGGCGCCGGGGTGCAGGCGGCCGCGCCGGGCGGGCGGCTCGGCCGGGCCGGCCAGCGTCAGGGCGGCGTAGTCCAGCAGGTCCGCCGCCGGGCCGGCGGGCGGTGCCGGGGCAGTCGGTGCCAGGTCGGCAGCCGGGGCGGCGGCCGGGGCGGGCGCGCCGGGCGGGCGCCGCCGAAGGCGCCGGCCGGGCCGCTGCTGAGCGGCGGCTCGGGCATCGCGGTCTTGGCCCGCATGGCGTGCATGGCCCGGGGGGCCGCGCGCCGCCGGTCCGCCGAGGCGACAGGCCCGGCGCCGGGCTGCGGCGCGGAGCGGGAGACGGACGGCGCGGCGGGCACGGGGCGGCGGCGCCGTAGGCGACCGGCGGGGCAGCGGCCGGTCGGCGCCCCCGCTGAGGCCGTAGTCGGCCGGGGGCTCGGCCCGGTCGTAGCCCGCGAAGAGTTCACCGAGCCCGGCGGGCGGCTCGCGCCAGCCGGACGGCGGCAGGGCGGGCTGGCTGCGGCCGATCCGGATCGAGCGCAGTCGCGGCAGGTCGCAGGAGCGGTGCAGGTCTGCGGTGGAGAAGCCGAGCCGGACGTCCGTCCAGTCCTCGCCGGTGCGCTGGGCCACCTCGGCGCGCAGCAGCAGCGTGCCGCCGCCGTCACCCCGGCGGTGGCTCAGCCGGTAGGACGGCACCCAGAGCGCGCCGGGGACCAGGTACTCCAGTTCGAGGGTCAGCTCCTGCGGGTGCGGCTGTTCGTGGGACGGATCCGGCGGCTCGGCCGCGGGGCCCCGGGTGAGGGTGACCAGGGCGACGGCGGAGGTCTCGACCGGGGTGGCGGGCTCGGCGTTCGAGCCGCGGTCCAGCTGGTCGTCGAGCAGGCTCAGCTCGTGCGTGACCTGCTCCAACTGCCCGCGCAGCTCCTCGGCCCGGGCGTGCAGGGCGGTCAGCCGTTCGTCGACGAAGTCGGCCAGCGCGAGGAAGGCGTCGGCCGGCGTCCGGCGGTGCGGGTCCTCGGGATTCCTGGGCGGCTCCACCGCGCGCAGGTCGGCCGTCTGGGTGATCCGGCGCTCCACGAGTCCCTGGAGCTCGCTCAGCGAGGCCTGCCGCTGGGCCACCTCGTCGCGGCGACGGCGCAGGTCGGGCAGCTCCTCGGTACGGCGCAGCCGGGCCGCGACCGCCGGGCGGACCTCGGTGACGCGCCAGCCCGGCGCCCCGTCGAGCACGCCCGCGCGCAGGGACCGCCCGTCCAGCACCCGGGGCAGGCCGGTGAGGCGCAGTCGCAGCTGACTGCCCGCGGCGCGGGCGTCGGCGGCGCTGGTGGCGTCGGGCGGTAGGACGCCGTGGGCGCGGCGGCGGCAGACCGCGCCGGAGGCGTGCACCACGACGGAGTCGAGCGTGCTCGGCCAGTCGATTCGCCGGTCTCCTGCTGGCTGTTCCGGTACCTGATCCGTCACCGCGTCCGCCCCTTCGCCGTGCCTGCGCTGCGCTGTCCCGCCGTTCGGTCGCTCAGTCTGCCTGCTGGCCGGGCGGCTGTCCGCAGTTTTCCGCGGCGCGGCGCGCCCGACCGACCGGAATACGGACCGGCCTACCCGCTGCGGCGAGCGGTACGGGAGGATGGTGCACCGTCCATCCATCTGACCGTCCATCCGTCCGTCCATCTTGATCGACCTGCCCCATTCAGGAGACGAACCCGCCATGCGCTCTGTCGCCGTCGTCGGCACCGGACTGATCGGCACCTCCGCCGCACTCGCCCTGAGCGGACGTGGGTTGAGCGTCTATCTGGAGGACGCGGACCCGGACGCCGCCCGTACCGCGGCCGCGCTCGGCGCCGGCACCACCGAGCTGCCGGCCGGTCCCGTCGACCTGGCGATCGTGGCGGTGCCCCCCGCCCTCGTCGGCAAGGTGCTGGCCGACTGCCAGCGGCGCGGACTGGCTCGCTGTTACACCGACGTCGCGAGCGTGAAGGCGGGTCCGCGGGCCGAGATCACCACGCTCGGCTGCGACACCGTCCACTACATCGGCAGCCACCCGATGGCGGGCCGCGAGCAGTCCGGCCCGCTGGCCGCCCGCGCCGACCTGTTCGAGGGCCGGCCCTGGGTGCTCACCCCCACCGCCGACACCGACACCGACACCCTCAACGCCGCCCTGGAGCTGGTCGCGCTCTGCGGCGGCATGCCGGTGGTGATGGACGCCGCCGCGCACGACCGCGCGGTGGCGCTGGTCTCGCACGCCCCGCAGCTCTTCTCCTCGCTGGTCGCCGCCCGCCTGGAGCACGCCGACGAGACGGCCGTCCGGCTCTCCGGCCAGGGTGTGCGCGACGTCACCCGGATCGCGGCCTCCGACCCGCGGATGTGGCTGGACATCCTCTCCGCCAACGCGGGCGTGGTCGCCGACATCCTGGAGGAGCTGGCCGTCGACCTCGGCGCCACCGTCGCCGCGCTGCGCTCGCTGGAGACGGGCGACGAGGAGCAGCGACAGGCCGGCAGCGCCGGTATCGAGGCGGTGATACGGCGCGGCAACCAGGGCCAGGCCCGGATCCCTGGCAAGCACGGCGCCCCGCCGACCAGGTACGAGACGGTGATCGTGGTCATCGGCGACCAGCCCGGCGAGCTGGGCCGGCTGTTCAGCGAGGTCGCGCAGATAGGAGTCAACATCGAGGACGTCGCCATCGAGCACTCCACCGGGCAGCGGGTCGGCCTGGCGCAGCTGTCGGTGGCGCCCTCGACGGCGAAGATGCTGGTCGCGGCGCTGCGCGGCCGGGGCTGGAACATCCGGGACTAGGACCTGGAGGTGGCTCGGGAGGCGGGTGGGACGGCCTCGGGGACGCGGTCGGGAGGAGAGGTGGCGCCCGTCGTCTAACCTTGAGGTGACTCCCCCGTGCCAAGAAGAGAGGTTCCACCGTGGACACAGCCGACCGAGCGCACGTTCCGGTCGTCGTCGCCATCGACGGACCCTCCGGTTCCGGCAAGTCGACCGTCTCCCGCGCGGTGGCGGCCCGACTGGGCCTGAGCTTCCTCGACACGGGTGCCATGTACCGGGCGATGACCTGGTGGATGCTGGCCAACGAGGTCGACGTCGAGGACGCCGACGCGGTGGCCACGGCCTGCGGCAAGCCGGTGATCGTCTCCGGCACGGACGCCGACGGCCCGACCATCACGGTCGACGGCCAGGACGTCTCCGGCCCGATCCGCGGCCCCGAGGTGACCGCCAAGGTCAGCGCGGTGTCCGCCGTCCCGCAGGTGCGGGTCCGGCTGGTCGAGCTGCAGCGCGGGTGCGCGGCGGTCGCGCTGCGCGGGATCGTCGCCGAGGGCCGGGACATGGGCACGGTGGTCTTCCCGGAGGCCACCGCCAAGGTCTTCCTGACCGCCTCCGAGGCGGCCCGCGCCGAGCGCCGGGCCGTCGAGCTGCGGGCCAAGGGCGTGGACGAGGCCACCATCGCCGAGATGGCGGCGGACCTGGTCCGCCGGGACGCCGCCGACTCCTCGCGGGTGACGGCGCCGCTGGCCCAGGCGGCGGACGCGGTGCTGGTGGACACCAGTGAGCTGACGCTCGATCAGGTCATCGACACCATCGCCGAGTTGGTGGAGGAGCGGGCCGGGCGCCTGACGGCCGCCTAGCCTGCCCGGCCGGATTCCGGGGCCCCCGGATCCGGTGTGGATTTCTGGGTTTTGGATTTACTCTCGCGCTGCCCGTTCGCCGGGCAGGTACGCACGGCACGTCCCGAGTGGGCGTGCCGGGAAATGGAACAGACGAAGATGAGCAACGAGATCACCGACGCGGCCGAGGCAACCTCGGACGCGCACGGCGGACTGGACGCGGCCGAGTACGCCGAGTTCATGGCCCTCGCCGCCGAGGAGGGGTTCGACCCCGACGACATCGACGGCGACCTGAACGAGCGGCACGTCCCGCTGCCGGTGCTGGCCGTCGTCGGCCGCCCGAACGTCGGCAAGTCGACCCTGGTCAACCGCATCATCGGCCGCCGCGAGGCGGTCGTCGAGGACAAGCCCGGCGTCACCCGCGACCGCGTGCAGTACGAGGCGACCTGGAACGGCCGCCGGTTCAAGCTGGTCGACACCGGTGGCTGGGAGATCGACGTCCTCGGGCTGGACGCCATGGTGGCCGCGCAGGCCGAGCTCGGCATCGAGACCGCGGACGCGGTGCTCTTCGTCGTCGACGCCACGGTCGGCGCCACCGACACCGACGAGGCGCTGATCAAGCTGATCCGCCGGGCCGGCAAGCCCGTGGTGCTCTGCGCCAACAAGGTGGACGGCCAGTCCACCGAGGCCGAGGCCGCCTACCTGTGGTCGCTCGGCCTCGGCGAGCCCTACCCCGTCTCGGCCCTGCACGGCCGCGGCTCCGGCGACCTGCTGGACGCCGTGATGGCCGCGCTGCCCGAGGCCCCGCCGCAGACCTTCGGCGTGGTGCAGGGCGGCCCGCGCCGCGTCGCGCTGATCGGCCGTCCGAATGTCGGCAAGTCCAGCCTGCTCAACAAGGTGGCCGGCGAGGACCGCGTGGTCGTCAACGAGCTGGCCGGCACGACCCGCGACCCGGTCGACGAGCTGATCGAACTCGGCGGCAAGACCTGGAAGTTCATCGACACCGCCGGTATCCGTCGCCGGGTGCACCTGACCGCCGGCGCCGACTTCTACGCCTCGCTGCGCACCTCCGCCGCGCTGGACAAGGCCGAGGTCGCCGTCGTCCTGGTCGACTGCAGCGAGCCGCTGGCCGAGCAGGACACCCGCATCATCTCGATGGCGGTCGAGGCCGGGCGCGCGGTCGTCATCGCGTACAACAAGTGGGACCAGATGGACGAGGAGCGCCGCTACTACCTGGAGCGCGAGATCGAGCAGGATCTCGTCCAGGTGAAGTGGGCGCCGCGCGTCAACGTCTCCGCGCTGACCGGCCGCCACATGGAGCGGCTGGTGCCGGCCATCGAGACCGCGCTGGCCGGCTGGGAGACCCGGATCTCCACGGCCAAGCTGAACGCCTTCCTGGGCGAGCTGGTCGCCGGTCACCCGCACCCGATCCGCGGCGGCAAGCAGCCGCGCATCCTGTTCGGCACCCAGGCGGGCGTCAAGCCGCCGCGCTTCGTGCTCTTCGCCTCGGGCTTCCTGGAGGCGGGCTACCGCCGGTTCGTCGAGCGCCGCCTGCGTGAGGAGTTCGGCTTCGTGGGGACGCCGATCTCGATCTCGGTGCGGGTGCGCGAGAAGCGCCGCCGCAAGTAGGCGATGCGTACGGAACGGCCCGGCCCCGATCGACTCGGGGCCGGGCCGCTCTGTTGCGTACCGCTTGCGGGTGGGGCGTGCGCTTCAGGCTTCAGGCTTCAGGAGAGGGTGGGGGTCCGCCCCGGGGGCAGCGACAGCAGACCGCTACGGTGCCGCCCGGCCACGGACGCGCCGACGGACGCGCTGGGGGCCGGTGGCGGCGGTGCGGCGGGCGCGGTGGCGGCCAGGTAGCCGGAGGCCACCCAGCCCTGGCCCGCGCTCGGCGCGCTCGGCTGGGCCGGCTGGTGGGGCTGGGTGGAGTGGCCCTGGCCCGGGTGCTGCTGGGTGTGGTGCGGGGCCTGCTGTTGCGCCGGGACGAACTGCGGTGCGCCCGGCGGGTATCCCGCGTAGGTGGGGAAGGACTGGTGCTGTGCGGGTGCGGACGGCTGCGCGTGACCGTAGCCGTGCGATCCGGGGGCGGCGGTGTTCCCGTGCGGCTGGCTCTGGCCCTGGCCGTGGTTGGCGTAGGGGGAGCGGTGCTCCTCGATCGCGTACCCGCCGGGGTACGGGCCGGTCGGCGCCCCGGTGTAGGCGCTGCTGGACGGGCGGCCGGACGCGCTGCCGGACGTGCTGCCGGACGGGCGGCGGTCGCGGACGGCGAAGCCGGTGAAGCGCAGGTCCTCCTCGCCGGCGCGATCGCCCGGCAGGGCGCGGAAGAGGCGGCGGTACTCCGAGTACAGCTCGTCGTAGATCGGGGTGGCGGAGTGCGGATGCTCCGCGTCGTACGACGGCCTCATCGCCGGGATCCCTCGGCTGGCGGTGGACTGGCGGAAGGCTGAGGTCACGTCGTAGCTGTACACGTAAGGGCCAACGAGTGAGCCGGTCAGGGGATGCGGGTTCGGCCTGCCGGGCGGGAGCGCGGGCGGGCGGGGCGGGGCGTTCGCGGCGGGCGCGCGCCGGGGCCGTTGTGGGAACGGCCCCGACGCGGGGTGGCGGGGTGGTCCGGGCCGGTTGCCGACGGGGTCCGGGCTGCTTGCCGTCGGCCGGATGCGAGGTCCCGCGCCGTACTCAGGTCCCGCGCCGTACTCAGGTCCCGGCGAGGGGGAGGGCCGCGGCGACCAGGAGGCCCTGCGCGGCCGCCCGGTCGAGCGCGGTGCGGAGCAGGTCCTCGCGCGGCTGGCGCCCGATCGTCCCGGCCGGCGCCGCGTACATGATCACCTGGGCGTGCCGGGAGGCCGCCGCGCGCCACGGGTCGGTGACCAGCAGCGGCTGGTGGGCCTGCCACCAGGCGGAGCTGGTGCCCGCCGCCGACGGCTGCAGGATCGCGTGCAGGCGTCCCATCGCCATCAGCACCGACCACCCCGCCAGCACGGCCGGGGGCTGCTCCACGTCGTGGATCGGGGCGAACCCGTGCTCCGCGAGCAGCGCGAGGAACTCGTCCGAGCCCACCAGGCTGCCGGGCCGGCCGACCGGTCCGGTCGGCTCGACCACCAGGGCGGCGTGTCCGGTGTCGCCGCACAGCACCAGGCCGCAGGTGATGCCCAGGATGGCGGGCTCGCCCGGCGCGGGTCCGGTGACCGGCGCCGGGACGGGGGCGTCGGGCTGCGCTCCGAACGGGGCTCCCGGCTCGGACATCGGCATCGAGGCCGGCATCGGGTCGACCGGGTACGCCTGGGCCGGCAGCCCGCTGCCCTGGGCCTCGCTGATGCTCCGGACCGCACCGAGGAGCTGCTCCTCCGAGAGCGTGACGACCTGGGAGGGCACGCAGCGCGCGTGCGCGAAGGCGAGGACGGCGGTCTCGTCGCCGACGAAGAGGACGGTGCTGGTCGGCTCGTGGATCGAGTCGCCCGGCGTTCGACAGGACGTGCAGTCGTACGTATCAGGGGCATGGGCCCCGCCGAGCAGGCGGTCTGCCTCGTCGTCGCCGATTTCGGCTCGGACCTCGTCGCTGACATCGAGCATGCGCGGCACGAAGGACTCCTCGGGTCGTTGCGGGGGTGGCGCGGGCGCACCCGGCCGCCATTACCAACGGACTGCTGTGGCCCGGGTCACGGGTGGGGGTGCAGAGTGACGCGATTTGCCCGGCGAATGACCACGGACGGCAGACAGGCGATCACAATCCGTCGATGCTGTGCGCAGGCTCACAGGGGCAAGAATGTGGGCGGGGTCACGCCGGATGAGTGTTTGATCTTCGCAAACCAGCTCAAAATGGACATTTGCCTGCTCTTTACTTGATCATTACCTTCGGTAACGGTCGATTGACCTGGGAAGACCGTTGCCCGATTGAACCGGGACGGCACCGCCGCCTAGCTTTCTTCCCGGTGCAACGAGCACCACCCGGGTTCACCCCCAGCGCACAGCAGGTGCCCATCAGCCGACACGTTCGAGAACACGTCGGTGGTGAGTGGCGGAGTGGCCAGGGCGACGCGGCACGTCGGACACGTGCACGGTCGCCCAGCGGACGCGGCGAGCGAACCGAATCGGACCTTCGACGGTCTGGTTCCGCCTGCCCGCCCGGGGCTGTCGAGAGGAACTCATGACCTTCCGTAGCGAGAACACCGCCACCGCCGTCGCCGACAACGCCCAGACCGGTCGCAGCCGCGGCCGCCTCCGCATGGCGATCATGGGTGGCGTCATGGTCGCCCTCCCGGTGGCCGGCCTCGTGACGGCCACCTCGGCCTCCGCCGCCTCCACCGCCACGTGGGACGCGGTCGCCCAGTGCGAGAGCACCGGCAACTGGAGCATCGCCAACGGCAACGGCTTCTACGGCGGCCTGCAGTTCACCTCCTCCACCTGGGCCGCCTTCGGTGGCACCCAGTACGCCCCGCAGGCCAACCTGGCCACCAAGGGCCAGCAGATCGCCATCGCCGAGAAGGTGCTCGCCTCCCAGGGCCCCGGCGCCTGGCCCGTCTGCTCCGTCAAGGCCGGCCTGACCGCCGGTGGGGCGCCGGCCGCGGTCGACACCTCCTCCTCGTCCGCTGCGGGCAACCAGGGTGCGGCTGCCGTCACCCCGAAGTCGAGCACCACCAAGCAGACCCCGGCGCCGGCGGCCCCCAAGCCCGCTGCCCCGGCCAAGCCGGCCGTCCCGGCGAAGCCCTCGGCCCCCGCCAAGCCGGCCAAGCCGACTGCTCCGGCCGCCCCCGCCGCCCCGGCGAAGCCGGCCACCGGTGGCACCTACACCGTCAAGAGCGGCGACACCCTGAGTGGGATCGCCGCCGCCAAGGGCCTCAACTGGCAGACCCTGTACAAGAACAACGTGCAGGTCATCGGTGGCAACGCCGACCTGATCCTGCCGGGCCAGGTGCTCGCGGTCTGACGGACCCCGTCACCGGGCACGCGCCTGTGCCGCTGACCGTCGTCCCCTGTGCGGGGGCGGCGGTCGGTCGCGTTTGGGGCGGCGGTGGCGTTGGCGGTGGGTGCGGTCGGTGTGCGGTGGCCGGACGCCCGGGTGGAGTAGTGGTGGGCGGGCCGGGTCGCGGGGGTGGGGCGCGCTCGTAGAGTCGGATGATGCCGAGCATTTGCACGATCAGATGTCGAATACTCGTTGCGCTGTGTGGGGTGGCGGTGTCCCTGGTCATGGCAGCTGCGGCTGCACCTACGGCGGTGGCGGTGGCTGCGGGTGCGGGTGCCGCCGGCTCGGCTGCCGATTCCGGGGTGCGCGGGGGAGCCCAGGAGGGGGCGCGGCCGGAACCTCCGCCACGGTCCTGGCCGTGGGCGCCGTCCTGGTCCCAGCCGTCGTCCGGGCCCGGCGGTGGGTCTACCCCGGGACCTGGGACCGGACCTGGGACGGGACCTGGGACCGACCCGGGCCCTGGGCCCCAGCCGGGTGGGGCGTCGTCCCTGGTCACCGATGCCACCTGGGACCAGCTGGCCGACTGCGAGAGCGACGGGGACTGGTCCGCCGCCACCGGAAACGGCTACTACGGCGGTCTGCAGATCTGGCCGCCGACCTGGCAGGACGCCGGTGGCCTGCGCTTCGCCTCCCGTCCGGACCACGCGACGCGACGTCAGCAGATCACCGTCGCGCAGGAGATCCTCCGCCAGCAGGGCTGGCAGGCCTGGTCCTCCTGCGCGCGGGACCTGGGACTACTGCACTGAGCCGCCGCGCAGTCGCTGCCGCCTCGCTGCCGCCTCGCTGTTCGAGGGCGTGCCGACCTGTGGGAATTCCCCGATGGGCAGCAGACTTCTCGCTAAGACCGACCGGCACGTGGTGGGCCGCGACGCGGCCCACCACGTGCCGGTCGGTCTAAACGACAGCGGTATGCCGCCGGGGGTTCCGGCGCGCCCGCCCCTGAGAGGACGCACGCCATGGGAACGCCCGTCGACCAGCTCGTCGATCTGCTCGATCTGGAGCAGATCGAGCTCAACATCTTCCGTGGACGCAGCCCCGAGGAGGCGCTGCAGCGCACCTTCGGCGGACAGGTGGCGGGACAGGCCCTGGTCGCGGCGGGGCGCACGGTCGACGGCGACCGCCCCGTGCACTCGCTGCACGCGTACTTCCTGCGCCCCGGCGTGCCCGGCGTGCCGATCGTCTACCAGGTCGACCGGATCCGGGACGGCCGGTCCTTCACCACCCGCCGGGTGCTCGGCATCCAGCAGGGCCGCAGCATCTTCGCGCTGACCGCCGACTTCCACGTTCCCGAGCCCGGCGGCATCGAGCACCAGGAGCCGATGCCCACGGTCCCGGCGCCGGAGGACCTGCCCAGCGCGCTGGACGAGGTCGGCAGCCGGCTCGGCGAGCTGCCCCCGTTCATCAGCCGCCGCCAGCCGTTCGACATCCGCTACGTCGAACGGCTGCGTTGGACGGAGGCGGAGCTGGCGAACGTCGAGCCGCGCAGCGGCGTCTGGCTGCGCACCAACGGCGCCCTGCCGGACGACCCGCTGATCCACGTCTGCGCCCTGACGTACGCCAGCGACATGACGCTGCTGGACTCCGTCCGCGCCCCCGTCGAACCGCTCTGGGGCCGGCGCAACTTCGACATGGCCTCGCTCGACCACGCGATGTGGTTCCACCGCCCCTTCCGCACCGACGACTGGCTGCTCTACCAGCAGGAGTCGCCCATCGCGCACGGCGCGCGCGGCCTCGCCCGGGGGCAGATCTTCGACCGCAGCGGGCAGCTGGTGGTGTCGGTGATGCAGGAGGGCCTGTTCCGGCCGCTCAGAGCCGACCACTGACACTGATAGTCGTAAGTAGGTCCCCGGTGGGCCGGGGCGCGGAGCGAGGGGCGACCATTGGTCGCTGTGTCGACCAATCATCCCACCTCTCCTGCCTCGCCCCCCGACTCGCCCGCCGACTCGGCTCCCGTCGCGCAGTCGGAGCCGCCGTCGCTGTCGCTGTCCCCTTCCCCCGACGCCGCTCCGGCGCCGGGGCGGGGCCGGTTCCTGCGCGGGGCCCTCGCCGACCTCACCCCGTTGCGGGAGAACGCCGACTACCGTCGGGTCTGGTTCGGCCAGTCCGTCTCCTCGATAGGCCAGCAGATGACCGCCGTCGCGGTCGCCGTCCAGGTCTACGCCCTGACCGGATCCACGTTCGCCACCGGGTTGGTCGGCCTCTGCTCGCTCGTCCCGCTGATCGTCTTCGGCCTCTACGGCGGCGCCATCGCCGACACCGTGGACCGCCGCAAGCTCGGCCTGATCGGCTCGGCCGGCCTCGCGGTCGTCTCCGCGATCCTGGCGGCCCAGGCCCTGCTGGGCCTTGGCCAGGTCGCGGTGCTGTACGCCGCCGTGGCCCTGCAGGGCGGCTTCTTCGCCCTCAGCTCGCCCGCCCGGTCGTCCATGATCCCGCGCCTGGTCCCGAGCGCGCAGCTGCCCGCCGCCAACGCGCTGAACACCATCAGCATGAACCTCGGCCTCACCGTCGGCCCGATGCTCGGCGGCGTCCTGATCGGCGCCTACGGCAGCCAGAGCGCCTACCTGGTCGACACCGTCGCCTTCGCCGGCACCATCTACGCCATGTGGCGGCTGCCCTCGATGCGCCCGGAGACCGGCACCCGCAAGGGCCGCGCCTCCGTCCTGGACGGCCTGCGTTTCCTGCGTGAGCAGCCCAACCTGCGCACCAGCTTCCTCGCCGACCTGGCCGCCATGGTGTTCGGCCTGCCCCGCGCCCTCTTCCCCGCCATCGCGGTCAGCTTCTACGGCGGCGACGCCCGTACCGTCGGCCTGCTGGTCGCCGCCCCCGCGGTGGGCGCCCTGACCGGCGCCCTCTTCTCCGGCTGGATCTCCCGCGTCCACCGCCACGGAGCCGCCGTCCTCGTCTCCGTCACCGCCTGGGGCCTCTCCATCGCCCTCTTCGGCCTCACCCACGGCCACCTCTGGCTCGGCCTCCTCCTGCTCGCGGCGGCAGGCTGCGCCGACACCGTGAGCATGATCTTCCGCAACACGATGATGCAGGTCGCCGCCCCCGACGAGATGCGCGGCCGCCTGCAGGGCATCTTCATCGTGGTCGTCGCCGGCGGCCCGCGGCTCGGCGACTTCGAGTCCGGCACCGTCGCCGCCCTCACCACCCCCACCGTCTCCGCCGTGTCCGGCGGCCTCGCCTGCGTCGCCGCCGTCCTCCTCCTGGCCGCCCGCCGCCCCGCCTTCCTCCGCTACGACGCCCGCCACCCCACCCCCTGACCCACCCCGACCCACCTCACCCCCACCACCCGCCACCCCGCCCGTGACCTGCACCAAACCTGGCAGCGAACACCCCTCGCGGTGCTGTATTGTTTTGCACGTCGCCGGGACACCGGGGACAAGGTCGAGAAGCCGGTACTGCCGGCAGCGAGACCACGGGACGTAGCGCAGCTTGGTAGCGCACCTGACTGGGGGTCAGGGGGTCGCAGGTTCAAATCCTGTCGTCCCGACTTGCTAAATCGCAGGTCGTAGGCCGTTTCCGCTTCTGGCGGGGACGGCCTTTTTGATGTCGTGTCAGCTGGTGGTCGCATGGTGGTCGCCGGGCCACCTGGGCCACGGGTGGCCTGTTCGGTGTTTCCGCGGGGTTGAGGATCACCTCCGGGATCGGAACCGGCAGGGCTGGAGGCTGCCCCGGTCGGATGGTGGTTCGTCAGCGGAATGCCGCGGACCGGAGCCGCAGGCGGTCTGCAGCTCGTGGACGCCGATCAGGCCGGCGGAGGCCGCTGGACAGAGGCAGGCCTTGGGCTGCCTCTGGACCTGCTGCGGCAGTGATGACGCGCGGTGACATTTCAAAGGTGTGGCGTTCCCTCGTCGCGTGGACTCTGCCCAGAGGGAAAGTTGAGGGTCGTGGCGGGGAAGTGGCGCTCGTACGAACCGGAGTTCCGCGCCAGGGCGGTACGTCGTCACGGAGACCGGGAAGTCGGCTGCGGAGGCCGGGCGGGACCTGGGCGTGCAGGCGGGCACGCTGCAGAGCTGGGGCCACCGATCGCTTGAGGAGATCGCGGAGCTCCGGATGGAGCGCGATGTCCTCAAGCGATCGGTGGCCCGTGGATGAAGGAGGCGAGGAGTGACGTTTGCGGGCTTCGTCGCCGACCAGAGGACCAGCGCGGTGTGCCGCCCCGATCGCCTGGCGGGCCCTGGGGGTGTCCGAGTCCTGGTTCTACAGGTGGCGCCGGCGCCCGGCTGAGCCGACCGGCCGCGAGGGGGCGACGCTGGAGCGCATCAACGGCTTCCCGGGATCCACCTGAGCAGCATGGTCCGCGAGCCACTGCTCGTTCCTGGGCGCCGGCGTCGTTGAGGCGTCGATGCGCCAGGTTCGCTCAGTCCTCGGGGCTCTGCAGCGTCTCCTTGACCTTGGCGATGGCGAAGCCCCAGCCCTGCTGCACGGTCGGCTTGGCGGGGACCGCGATCTCCTGAGGGTTGGTCAGCACGTCCAGCAGGACCGGTCCAGGGGTGGCGAAGGCGCGCCGGACGCTGTCCTGGAGCTCGGCCGGGTCGGTGACGCGGATGCCCGTGATTCCCAGGGCGGTGGCGACGGCGGCGAAGTCGGGGTTGTCCAGCTCGGTGCCGAACTCGGCCAGTCCGGCCTGCTCCTGCTCCAGTTTGACCATGCCCAGCCGCCGGTTGTCGAAGACCACCAGCTTCACGGGCAGTTGGTGGGTCTTGATGGTCATGAGGTCGCCGAGCAACATGCTCAGGCCGCCGTCGCCGCAGAACGCGACGACCTGGCGGTCCGGCGCCCACAGCTGGGCACCGAGCGCCTGCGGCATGGCGTTGGCCATCGAGCCGAGGTTGTACGACCCGAGCAGGCGCCGCTGTCCGTGCAGGGTGACGAACCGGGAGAGCCACACGGTGGCCATGCCGGTGTCGGAGGTGAAGATCGCGTCCGCGCTCGCGCAGGCGTCCACGGCGGCGGCGAGCGCCTCCGGACGGATCTCGTGGCTCCGGTTGTCCAGCGCGCTGCGCAGCCGTCCAAGGAGATGCCTGTCGTGGCCGGGGTCGGCGAGGCGCTGCTGCCCGGTGCGCCAGTCGTCGAACCGCTTGCGGGCGGACTCCAGGTGGGAGCGGTCCTCGGCGGCGTCCAGGTGCGGGAGCAGGGCCCGGAGGGTCGCGCCGACATCGCCCGCCAGGCCGGCGTCAACCGGCACCCGTCGTCCCAGATTGCGTTCCTGCAAGTCGATCTGGACGACTTTGCAGTCGCTGGGATACCAGTCCCGGTAGGGGAAGTCGGTGCCCAGCATGATCAGGGTGTCGCAGGTGTCGAGGGCGTGGGCAGCGGCCGGGTTGCCGATCAGGCCGGTCTGGCCGACCTGGTACGGATTCTCTCCTTCGAAACCCTCCTTGGCCTTGAGGGTGAGGACCATCGGCGCGGCCAGCCGTTCGGCCAGCGCCAGCACCTCGTCGCGAGCGTCACGTGCGCCGCGCCCGACGAGCAGGGTGACCTTGGCGCCCGCGTTGACGATCTCGGCCGCCTCGCGGATGCCCGGCTCATCCGGGCGGGTGACGGGACGGGTGCGGGGGAAACGTGCGGGGCGGTCGTCGGTCAGCTCCTGGTCGCCGAGGTCGCCGGGGACCGTGAGGACGGCCACGCCGCTTTCGCTGACCGCCGCGCGGACGGCGGCCTCCAGCATGCGCGGCATCTGGTCGGGGGAGGTGACGGTGTTGCGGTAGACGGCCACGTCGCGGAAGAGCAGGTCGTTGTCGACCTCCTGGAAGTAGTCGCTGCCCAGCTCCGCCAGCGGGACCTGACCGGCGATGGCCAGGACCGGCGTGCGGCTCTTGGCGGCGTCGTAGAGGCCGTTGAGCAGGTGGACCGAGCCGGGGCCGACGGTGCCCATGCACACGCCCAGGGTCCCGGAGAGCTGCGACTGCGCGCCTGCGGCGAACGCTGCCGCCTCTTCGTGCCGGCAGCCGATCCAGTCGACGCCTTCGGTGGTGCGGATGGCGTCGGTCAGCGGGTTCAGCGCGTCGCCGACCACGCCGAACACGTGCCGTACGCCCAGTTCCTGCAGGGCGTCGACGATCACGCGGGCGACGGTGCGTGCCATGGGCGGGTCCTCCGGTTCATCCAGTGCATACGGGATCGGTTCACTGTCTTCGATCGGGCGGGTCGCCCGGTCACGCGGTGAAGTCGTCGGGGTTCGCTGCGTCCCAGTCCTGCGCCCACAGCTGGGGCGCGTCGTTGACGAGCTGGCCCGGGCCGAGCTCCGGGTACAGCTCGGCGTAGGAGCGGACGGTCTGCGGGTCCAGCCTGCGGTGGAGCATGTGCGGGCGCAGCTGGGACGGTTCGTCGACGCCCATGGCGGCCATGATCTGCTGTGCGCTCTTGACGGTCGCTTCCTGGAAGCGCTGGACGCGCTGCGACTTGTCGCCGACGTCCAGGGCCCGGGCCCGGCGCGGGTCCTGGGTGGTCACCCCGGTCGGGCAGGTGTTGGTGTGGCAGCGCTGGGCCTGGATGCAGCCGACCGCGAACATCATGGCCCGGGCGGAGTTGGTGTAGTCGGCTCCCTGGAGCAGCCGTTTGACCAGGTCGCTGCCGGTGGCGACCTTGCCGCTGGCGCCGATCCGGACGCGGTCGCGCAGCCCGGTGCCGAGGAGGGAGTTGTGGACGGTCAGCAGGCCGTCGGTGAGGGGCATCCCGACGTTGTCGGCGAACTCCAGTGGCGCTGCTCCGGTGCCGCCTTCGGCGCCGTCGACAATGATGAAGTCGGGTGTCACCCCCTCGTCGAGCATGGCTTTGCAGACGGCGAGGAACTGGCGGCGGGAGCCGACGCACAGTTTGAAGCCGGTCGGCTTGCCGCCGGAGAGTTCTCGCATCCGCCCGATGAAGCGGACGAGTTCGCGCGGGGTGGAGAAGACCTGGTGGTAGGGCGGGGAGATGACGGTGCGGCCCTGAGGGACTCCACGGACCTCGGCGATCTCGGCGTTGACCTTCGCGCCGGGCAGTACTCCGCCGATGCCGGGCTTGGCGCCCTGGCTGAGTTTCAGTGACACGCACTTGACCTGCGGGTGGGCGGCCTTCTCGGCGAACTGATGCTCGTCGAAGGCGCCGTCCTTGGTCCGGCAGCCGAAGTAGCCGGTACCGATCTCCCACACCAGGTCGCCGCCGGGTCGTAGGTGGTACTCGGAGAGGCCGCCTTCGCCGGTGTCGTGGGCGAATCCGCCCAGTGCCGCTCCGGTGTTGAGGGCCAGCACGGCGTTGGCGGACAGGGACCCGAAGCTCATCGCCGAGACGTTGAGCAGCGCCATGTCGTAGGGCTGGGAGCAGTCCGGGCCGCCCACGCGCACGCGCGGCGGGTCCGCCCGGACCGCGTGCGGGGCCATCGAGGGGACGAGGAATTCGCGGCCGGTTTCGTACAGGTCGAGTTCCGTGCCGAACGGCTCCTCCGCGTCGGTGCCTTTGGCCCGCTCGTAGACGATGCTGCGGGTGTCGCGGTCGAAGGGGCGCCCGTCGACATTGCGCTCGATGAAGTACTGCTGCAGCTCCGGGCGGATTCCCTCCAGAGCGAACCGCAGATGGCCCAGCACCGGATAGTTCCGCAGGATCGAGTGCCTGCGCTGAAGCAGATCCCATCCCGCCAGCATCAGCACGGCCAGCAGCGGGCCGGCCGCCAGCCACCACCACGGCGACACCAGCGCAGCCGTCACGACCGCGACCGCGGCCACGCATGTCAACAGAGCAACCCAGAATATTCTCAGCACGGTCACCGTCTAACCCGGATCACGGCGGCCAAGCCAACTGCGGCGCCGCTGGCCCCGGAAGCGGCCCGGAAGCGGCCCGGCAGGTCAGGCGTTGTCCGTGCGCGGGAAGACGTACGCGTCGAGGACCAGGCCGAGCGCGACCGCGGCCGGCACCGCGACGAGCGCGCCGAAGAGCCCGATCGACCAGCACGCTGTGTGGAGCCTCAGGATCGGGGTAGGCGGAGCCGACCGAGAACCCACAGCCTTTGGAGGCACGATGACCGCCCAGCCCCCGATCGAGCGGAACCCGGCCGACCAGGAGAACGCCGAGAATCGCCCCTCTCTGAGCGACCAGAATCCCCACAAGGTCCCGGCGCACTGCGCGGAGCCTGACGATCAGCCGCAGCCTCCCGCTGCGGACGCCGTCGCGCCCTGACCCCGGACACCCCTGAACGTGAAGGGGACTTGCCGTCACCATCGGCTGCGGTCTTGCACCGGCAAGCCCTGCCAGCGTGAGAGATGAAACCGTGCCCGTGTGGAGGGCGTCTTACCGGCCTTCGGGAGCCGTCGTCCGGTTCCAACACGAGTAGCTTCAGAGGACGTCACGGAACCTTCGCCCGAATTTCTCCCCAGGTCTCCTTGTGGGGCTCGTCTTTGACGTGCAGCGTTTCCGGAACTGCGGCCGGCCTGTGGTCACGCGCGCCTACGCGTGTGACCACGGGCCGGATCAGCTCACACCCCTGGTACGACAGATCGCTCGGGTGCAGATCAAAGCTCGTAGACGACCTCGCGAATCCTGGCCTGGGTCGGGCCCCGTCCCGGGTCACGGTACGGCGGGGTGCTCAGGTCGGTAGACGGTCAGGCCCTTGGCGGCACTACTCAGCCGCAAGCGGTCGGGGGCCTCAACGGTCTCGCCGTCCAGCGACATATGGGTGACGTCGTGAAGACTCGTGAGGTCGAGTGCCGACAGTCGCGCCGAGCGGTAGACCCGGGAGCGGGCGAGAGTGCCGGAGAGGAAGGCCGCGAGGAGCCTGGTCCGGGCGAACGGGTGGCTGCCGTCAACCACTCGGATGTCGAGCTTCCCCACGTCCAGCGCGCTGCGGTGGCTGGGAGCGAATCCCGGCGGGTCGTAGGATCCGTTGCCCGCGAAGAGCAGCCACACCTCTCGGGGCTCTCCGGCGACCTCGATCGGGACGGGCTCGGCGGCGGCGAGGACGCGGACCAGGGCCACGGCCAGCGCTGGCCACTTGCCGACACGCTTCTCCAACCGCTCTCTCACGCGTACGAGTTCGGGGTAGACGCCCAGGCTGAAGGTATTGAGGAACAGGTGGTTGTCCCCGGCGATGGAGACCCGGCCCACGTCCACGGCGGCGCCGCTGCCGGCCTCAACCGCCTCGGCCGTCGAACGCAGACTGTGTGTCCCGAGGTCGACCGCGAAGTGGTTGAGGGTGCCCCCGGGGAACACCGCCAGCGGCAGACCTTGCTCGGATGCCACTGAGGCGGCCAGGTTGACCGTCCCGTCCCCGCCACACACGCCCAGAGCCCGGCAGCCTTCAGCGGCTTCGACCATCACCCTTGCCAGGTCATCCCCGTGGCCGCAGACCCGGATGTCGGCCGCCGGCAGCAGCTCTCGCAGCTCGGCGACAACCCCGTCGGGGGCGGCGTCGAGACCTGGCAGGAGCGAGCTACCCGACCTGCCGTTCACCACCACACTCAGTCCTTCACCGCGCGGTAGCGCCGGGACGGCGATGCCCGGCCGTGCGGCACTGGCCGGACTGTCGGCCCGACGAGGCCACCAGCGCAGCGTGAGTGCGGCTGTCGAGGCACCGAGGGCGGCCCCTGCGATCACATCGCTGGGGTAGTGCGCGCCGACGTAGACCCGGGAGGCGATCACCGCGGCCGCCATGGGTGCTGCGATCGCACCCAGCACCGGTGACTCCAGCGCGAGACCGGTGGCGAAGGCGGCGGCCGACGCCGCGTGTCCCGACGGGAAGGACGTGGTGAAGGGCTGCCGGGCGAGCCTGCGAACCCGAGGAATGTCATCGAGCGAGGGCCGCTGACGACCGGTCACGGATTTCGCCACCAGGTTGGCCGCCGCCGAGGCCAGGAGCAGCGACCCCACACCGCGCAACGCGGCCCTGCGGGCGGTGCGGTCACCACTGGCCGCCAGCAGCCCAGCCGAGGCTGTCCACAGGACGCCGTGGTTCGCGTACCGGCTCAGTCGGGGCAACCACACATCGGCGCCGCGCAGTCGTGCGCGCGCCACCCGCGTGAAAAGGCTGCTGTCTAGTGCGGTGATCCGTCCCATGGGCGCTCTGCTACCCCGCTGAGCGCCCTGCATACCCCAGCGAAAAGTAGCAACGCCACGCGCCTGCCTGACCGGAACGCAGACGGCTCAGATCGTCGTAACGAGCCGAGCCCCGCTGTCCGCCAACGTTCCTCACCCGCTGCGGTCCCGCTGCCGAAGTCGCTGTTCGCCACCGAAGGCCGAAGAAGAGCGAGCGACAGTCGGCGGCCACAGGACTGAACGTGCGCTCAGCCGGCGGGAATGTGGCGTTGCGGGGGATCCTGCCGTTCCGACGCGGCCCGCTGAAGGGCCCGCGTGACGTCGAACGGTACGAGTGTGGCCGCGACGTGGGGAAGCCGGTCGACGGCCTGAGCGTGGAGCAGGCGGCCGGAAGGGTCCGTAGGTGCGGGGTGGGATGAGCAGCGTGACGTCGGTGAGCCCGTCGGCCGTGGCGCGTGCGGCCGGCGCGGCCACCGCGTGGCGCAGTCGGCGGTCCGGACACTCGGCGATGCTTCGGTTCCGGAGCTGGACGGTGGCAGATGCCGGGGCGGCCTCCAGCGTGCTGGTCTTGGCACGGTAGCGGTGATTGGTGCGGATGAGCACCCAGACGCCGAACGGGCTCAGGGAGATGGTGTGGGGTCAGACACGGGTTGGCCGGTGACCCGGCGCACGGCCGACCGCAGAAGGCTGTCCAGTCGCACGGTGTCGGGCCACCTGATCTTGGAGGCCGCCCCAGGCGAGAATCGCTGCCAGGAGAATCGGCGCGAACAGCAGAATCAGAATCGTCATCGAGAGCCTCCTGCAGTCAGGTTGAGCAGTGTTCCTCGCCTAACCCCACCTGTGGTCGGCCAAACGGCCGGATACCCGGGCGGGTGACCGGATCTCGGTTGCACTCCGGAACCGGTGAGTGCGCTCTGCGCCGCCTTGAGTTCTCCCTGCCGTGCGCCTGGGAGCGTCTCAGGCCTGCCAGCTGCCTGTCGCGCCGAGCAGGACGAGCAGCGCACACATGCCGGCGTTGACCATCCGGTACGACAGGATGACGGCCGCGAACTCGCGGAGCATCGCGCTGGGCCAGTAGTACGCCGCTGTGGGCGCGCCGAGGACCTGACCGCGCACACCCGCCCTACGTGCCGTCAGAGCTGACCGCAGCACGTGGAAGTTGTTGGTGACGATCACGCACCGGTAGTCCGGCCGGACCCGTTCCATCAGGGACCGGCTGAACTCCAGGTTCTCTTCAGTGCTGGTCGACCGGTCCTCCTGCATGATCTGCTTGAGCGGTACTCCTCGCGCGATCAGATAGTCGGCCATCGCCTGCGACTCCGGCCGCCTCTCGTCGGATCCCTTGCCGCCGGAGACGACCATCGTCGGCGAGCTTGCGCGTGCGTTCTGCGACAGGTGGACGGCGAGTGCACGGTCAAGTCGGCTGGCCAGCAACGGCGGTACCTCGGAGCCGTTGATCAGCCCCGAGCCCAGGACGACGACGAAGTCGACCGGGCGACGCACGGTCAGCCGTCCGTAGAGGAGGGAGTAGCCCACGAAGCACAGGAGGAGGAACGACAGGTAGCCGACCGGCAGCAGCACGGCTGCCGTGGCGATGTGCAGCGGACGGCTGTGGGCGCGTACAGCAACCAGAGCCAGACCGATCAGGGTGAAGACACCCACGCCGGCCAACAACGCGAGCAGGTTGGCCGGCTGGTTGCCCTCCTTGCGGATCATCGTGATGCCGTTGGCCACCAGGATCGTCGCAGTCACCACGCCGGCCACCGTCGCGACGGCCGGAAGCGCGCTGCTTGCCATGCGCGTCAGGCCGGTCGGAACCCGGTCGAGTTCGCCCAGCAGGCCGGCGATCAGGAACGTGATCGCCAGGCCGAGGAGAACCCCATTGCCGAAGCGGCGCCGGTCGCGACGAACACGGAGACCGAAGAGCACGAGGAACAGTACAGCCAGAAGATATGCGGTCATTCAACGGTTCCTGTGAACGTTCTACCGGCTGACGGAGGAGGGCGCCGACTCGGTGGGACCGGCCTTTCCCGAGCGGCCGCAATCAGGCCGGCCCCGGGGTGGGTGCGGGAGCTTGGCGTGCTGCCCTGGGCCGAACCATCCGAACGGCGTTCGGGCGGGCCTGGGTTGCGGTTCAGCCGGTTGCCGCTGTCCGTCGGCTGCAGCTCGGGGGAACCCGTGTTGACGCGCGGTTCGCCGTCGTCAGCGCACTCGGGCCGTAGTTCCGGGGGCCGGGATTGGTGGGCATGCTGTTCTCCCGTCGGGGTTGGTGACCATCGCGGCGCCCGGCACACGGGCCGGGACGCCGGTTGGACAAGCACCTGACCGTTCTTGACGGTGCCAAACGCTCGGAGGCCTGTGCGGCGCCTTCCCGCGCACCGCGCTACTCCTGGTGCCGGGAGTGGGTCCGCTGCCGATCCTCGAGCCGCTCGCGTCGGCACGGCCGAGGGCGCGGTCGCTGGGTGCGGACGCTGGGTGCGGACTGGGTGCGATGCTGGAGCATCACCCTCGCCCGGCCGTCGACGGTAGCCGTTGCGCTGCGGGGCGCCGATGCGGCGCGTTGGCGCCCGCGGCACTAGACGCTGAGCAGGCCGATGGCGCGGCCGTCGTGGTCCACTACGGGCCACGCGTCCAGTCCGCGGGAGCGCATGGCGGCGACCGCGTCGGTGGCCGTCATGTCGGCGGTGGCGAACGGGCCGCGGTCCAGGACGATGTCGCGGACCGGGGTGCGTTCGGTGTACCAGGACCGGGCCTGGAACGGTGCGAGGTGCAGGCGGGTGAGCAGCCCGGCGCAGCGGCCGTCGTCGGTGCGGACCAGGATGTGGTCCGCACCGGAGCTGTGCAGGATGTCCATCGCGGTGTCGGCCGTGACGTCGTCGCTGATCTGCAGTTCGGGGGTTCTCATGAGGTCGCCGACGGTGGCGGTGGTCATGGGGCGTTCGAGGGTGGTGGTCACGGGCGGCTTCCTTCGCGTCTTCCGCCGGTAGTGGCGGCGATCAGGGCACTGGCGGCGGGATGGTCGGCGGCCGCCGGCTGCGGGTTCTTCGTGCGGCCGGCGCGGGAATCGGGTATCGGCCGCCGGTGCATGGCGCGGGCCCGCACCGTGTCGCTGTCCGGGCCCGCGCGCTGTCCTACGCGGCGAGGGCGACGCGCCTCGGTGCCGCGCTGCGCGAGCCGGTGGTGGTCTGCGGGTTGCGGCCGCTGTGGGCGGGCCGGCTGCGGCGGTTGCGGCTCGCGGAGGCGCTGCGGCGGGGACGTTCGACGACGGGGTCGGCGATCACGGTGGGAATGCCGGTGGGCACGCGGGCGCCGGTGATCCGGGCCAGGTCCTCGTCGCCGGAGCTGACCCTGGTGGTGACGGGGGTGATGGCGGCCGTGATCATCATCCGGGCCATCTCGCGGCGCTGGTTGGGCAGGACGAGGGTGACGACGGTGCCGGACTCGCCGGCCCGGGCGGTGCGCCCGCCGCGGTGCAGGTAGTCCTTGTGGTCGGCCGGCGGGTCCAGGTTGACGACCAGGTCGAGCCCGTCGACGTGGATGCCGCGGGCGGCGACGTTGGTGGCGATCAGCGCGGTGACCTGGCCGGTGCGGAACTGCTCCAGGGTGCGGGTGCGCTGCGGCTGGGACTTGCCGCCGTGCAGCGCGGCCGCCTTCACGCCGTTGGCGAGCAGGTCGAGGACCAGGCGGTCGGCGCCGTGCTTGGTGTCGGTGAACATGATCACGCCGCCCTCGCGGGAGGCGATGTGCGCGATCGTGGCGTCCTTGTCGAAGTTCTGCACGTGCAGCACGTGGTGCTCCATCGTGCTGACCGCTCCCGCGGACGGGTCCACCGAGTGCGTGACCGGGTCCTTCAGGAAGCGCCGCACCAGGCGGTCGACGTTGCGGTCCAGGGTGGCGGAGAAGAGCATCGTCTGGCAGCCGACGGCGACCTGCTCCAGCAGCTCGGTCACCTGCGGCAGGAACCCCATGTCGGCCATCTGGTCGGCCTCGTCCAGCACCGTGATGCCGACCCCGTCCAGCTGGCAGTCGCCGCGCTGGATCAGGTCCTTCAGCCGTCCCGGCGTGGCCACCACGACCTCCGCTCCACGGTTCAATGCCTGGGCCTGGCGGCCGATCGACATGCCACCCACCACCGTGGCCAGGCGCAGCCGCACCGAGTGGGCGTACGGGGTGAGCGCGTCGGTCACCTGCTGGGCCAGCTCGCGGGTGGGGACCAGCACCAGCGCCAGCGGACGGCGGGGCTCGGCCTTCTGGCCGGCGATGCGGGCCAGCACGGCGAGACCGAACGCGATGGTCTTGCCGGATCCCGTCCGCCCCCGGCCCAACACGTCGCGGCCGGCCAGCGAGTTCGGCAGCGTCGCGGCCTGGATCGGGAACGGCGAGGTGACACCCTGGCGCGTCAGCACCGACAGCAGCGCCGCGGGCATGTCCAGCTCGTCGAACGACTCGACGGCCGGCAGCGCCGGAGTGGTGCTCACCGGCATCGCGAACTCCCCCTGCGGGGAAGAGCCCTGACGGGCACTGCGCCCGGAGGAGTTCCGGCCGCCGGAAGGCCGGTCGCCGTAGAACGAACTGCCGCCGGAGCGCGATCCGTAGGCGGCGCCGCCGGAGCGGGAGTTGGAGCTCTGGTACGAGGAGCGACTGGAGCGGTTCATGCGGGAAACCTTCCTCAGGGCGGCACGTCACGAGGAAGGCTCCGCAGCGCAGGGGCGCCGGGCGGAGATCGCAAGGAACGGGCCAGAAGTGTGACGGGCGGGGCGTGGACGGTAGAACCGTGCGGCACGTCACCTGCGGTCGGCGCTCACCGCGAAGGGGCGGGAGCGCGAACCTCGAACCGTGAAGTCTCACGGCAGGGCGCCGATCCGGACGCGGCGCAGGGCGTCTCGCGTGCGAATGGCCGCCAGTGGCGAAGCCAGGGGGCCTGAACGGCCGGGGATGCGCGTGGTGCAATGCCGAAGGGCCCGCACCGGGCATGTACGCGGTGCGGGCCCCTCGCTGCCAGGCGGGTGGCCTCAGCAGAAAAACTACAGCGGACGAATGTTCTCGGCCTGCGGGCCCTTCTGGCCCTGCGTGACGTCGAACTCGACCTTCTGGCCCTCGAGCAGCTCACGGAAGCCGTTGGCGTTGATGTTCGAGTAGTGGGCGAACACGTCAGGACCGCCACCCTCCTGCTCGATGAAGCCGAAGCCCTTTTCCGCGTTGAACCACTTCACAGTGCCATTAGCCATAAAGAAATCTCCTTCAAGGGGCTGTCCGAAGCCCGCACTGTGCGGGCCCCGAGTGCCGCGATGATGACCCACCCGGGGAAGAGCCGGGAAACAAAAATGCGCCTGCGATACATCAGCAGGCGCACACAAAGTTCATGGGAACCACTACTGCAACTAAGGGAGACTCTAGCAGGCTCTGGCCTGCCGCAGTGGATTATTTCACCCCCGATCTCGCAGGAACCTCCCCTCAGGCCCGCCACCCCAGAGCCGCCAGCCGTATCAACACGCCCTGTCACCAGCATGGTTGGCGTCCTGGTCACGCACCCTGTCCGCGTCGAAAGCTCTACCGACCGTGCGACACGGACGAGCCGGAACGCCTACCGCATGGACACCCGCCGGGCGACCCCGGTCGCCGGTCGGTCACCACGTCAACGTCACCGGAAACAGCGGAGGCGGCGAACGGCACCATTCGGATTCCGGCCTGCCCAGATTTCTAATTTCTCCGGAACGGCCCGCTCCCGCGATTTCCGGCGCATACTGGAAGGAATGACGAAATCAGTAGCAGTCCGCCGGCACCTGCCCACCAGTCCCTTCAAGGCCCGGGTCCAGGTGCCGCTCAAGCGGTTCGCCGTGGGCGACCGAGTCACCCACGACCGCTACGGCCTCGGCCGGGCCATCGGCGTCGAAGGCGACAGCGCCATCGCCGTCCTCGTCGACTTCGGATCACGGCAGGAACGCATCACCCAGCCGTACACCGCGCTGTTCAAACTCTGACCGAGCAATGCTCAAGACCTGTGGATCGGTTCCGGGGCCGGATCGGGGCCAGTAGCCACAGGTCTGTCGCGATGTGGGTTCGTGGGCGGCGCGGTTCCGGCGCCGGGTTCACGACCGAGGAGAGACAGGCACGTCCATTCCTCGGGCGGCGACGATGCGCGCAGTGCCGTCGGACAGGCTGTAGTACAGGCCCACGACTGCGGTGCGGCCAGCAGCGACCTGTTGGGCGAGCACACGGGACCGGTCGAGCATCAGATCCACTGTGTGCTGTATGTGCGCCTCGATGAGCTCCTCGGGCCGCTCCAGCCCGGCCGCGCGAGCAGCGAGGACGCTCGGGGTGACCCGCTCCACGACATCGCGCACGTAGCCTGCCGGGGGCAGGCCGTTCTCCAGTGCTGCGCTGGCCGCTGCCACGGCGCCGCAGGAGTCGTGGCCGAGGACCACGACCAGTCGGCAGTCCAGGACGCTGACGCCGTACTCAATGCTGCCCAGCACTTCCGGCCCGATCACGTGGCCGGCGGTCCGCACGACGAACAGGTCACCCAGCCCGCGGTCGAAAATGATCTCGGCGGCCAGGCGGGAGTCGGAGCATCCGAAGAGGACCGCGAAGGGGTCCTGCACGGGGGCGAGTGCGGCACGGCGAGCGGCATCCTGGTTCGGATGCTCCGGCGTGCCCGACACGAAACGCTGATTGCCGCTGAGGAGCAGGTCAAGCGCATCGCTGGGGGTGAGCGGAACAGAGCTGGACATGGGCACAGCTTAGAACCGGGCCGCGTTCCTCGCCCGAGCGGGTTCCGGTCGATGGAAAACCGGGTGGGCGAATCACGATCACGGGCGGCAAGAGGTGCGAACTGCGGGGCGTGGTGTTGTCGGTGTCAGTACCCTGCGCGCAGGGTCGTGTCGTCGTCTCGATGAGGCCGTCGCTGAACAGGTGACGCGGTTCTCGGTTGACGAGGAGGTGGCGACTGTCGCCAGTATTGCTGCCCGGTGTGGTGGATCGGGTGTCGATCTGCCAGAACACGGATCGTCCCAAGTGCGGAAGGGCAGTCGCCGAGTGGGCCTTGGCGTGCAGCAGCCCTGTCGCGGTGTTCGTGTGGTTGTGGGACGCGCGGGGATCGCTCCCCGAGGGTGGCACCGGCGTCAGCCGGTGTCTTCTCGTTTCAACGCCTCCCGCCCAGGGCCTTTGCGGGCTAGGGGACTTACAGTGGCTCGGCGAGCGTTTTGGGTCTCCCCCCTATCGGAGGCGACCGTCATGAGCTGCCTCAGCGCCGTGTGCACGATGTTCGCCGTGTTGTTCTCGTGACGGTGTACGACGGCGCCGCACGAGAGGCAGTGGAACTTGCTGTGCGAAGAGTCAGAGCTTGGGTTTCGCTCCTTGCACTTCGAGCAGGTGCCGGCGACGGGCTCGCGGTGGTCGAGGACGACGAGCTGCGAGCCGTGCCACGCGGTCTTGTATTCCAGCTTCTTGCGCAGGCTGCCCTGTCCGGTTTCCAGGAGGTGTCGGTTGGAGTGGGACTTCCGCTTTGCTGCCTTGCCTGGCTTGTCGGGGTTCCCCTTGGCTGACGTGAGGAGAGCGGTGAGGCGGAGGTCTTCGATGGCGACGTGCGTGAAGCCGGTGGCAAGCGTCTTGGACAGGCCGTGCAGGAACGACGCGCGTCGGACGGTGATCTGCTGGTGCAGGCGGGAGACTTGGGCGGTGGCCTTCCTCCATCGCTCTGAACCCTGTTGGCAACGGGACATCGCGCGCTGAGCCTTCGCCAGTTTGGGCAGGCTGTCGGCGAGCAGGCGCGGGTGCGGGACGAGGGCCGTGGCGGGGTCGGCCGGGTGGAGGGGGCTGGACAGGGCGGCCAGGTAGGGGGAGCCGAGGTCGACGCCGACGAGGTCGCCGGCGCGCTGGCGGGCGGTGGGGCGGCCGATCTGCTCCACGCGGCCGCCGTTCTCGGCGGCCGTCTCGGCCTGGGTGCGGCTCAGGTAGGGGGTGCGGGTGCCGTCGTCGTCGACGTGCTCCCACAGCACGGGAACGTCCTGCTGCACCTTCGCCAGCACGGAGGCGTACCAGCGGTGCCCGCCGCGGGTGACGGTCACGGACTGGATGACGGCCTGCCCGCGGTCCACGAGCCGGGCCAGGCGCTTGCCGGAGTCGTGGATACGGATGCTGCCCAGGCCCGGCATCACCAGGCGCCGGTAGCCGTCCAGGCGGATGATCGGCCGCTTCACGTCGTGGAAGAGAGCGAACGATTCTGCGTGGCCCTTCTTCTTGAACCTCGGGTATCCGGTGCGCTGGCCTGCGCGGCGGCCGGCGAGCGAGTCCTGCCAGTACCGCCAGGCGACCTGCGCACGGTCGAAGCCGGAGGTGAAGCAGTACACGTTGACCTCGCTCCACCACGGGCTGCCGCCCTCCTTCCTGGGCCGGTCCCGCTCGATGCGCCACAGGGCGCTGGTGTCGGTGGAGGTCGGCGTGCGGAACCCGGCGCTGAACGCCTCGACCTTGAGCGCGTTCACCGTGGCGCGGGCCGCGGCCAGCAGCTCGCGTTCGCTGCCCGAACCGGCGGCGTCCGCCCGGACGGCGGCCAGCCGGCGGATCAGTACTCCCTGACCGGCCGGGGACTGCATCGCGGGCAGCGGCGGCTTGCCGGCGACGGTGAGCGCGAGGCTCTTGCGGTGGTGGTCCCACACCTTGATCCGGTCGGTGAGCTCGGCGCCGTCCGCCTTGATCCGCTCCTTCGCCTCGGCCTCGCTCAGCCCCGCTTCGAGGTAGGCGGTCCGACGTTCCGCCCACGCCTGGTGGGCCCGGGTCTTCTTGGCCAGCGCGTAGTTGTACGCCCACCGGCAGGCCCCGGCATAGCGGGACAGCGCGGCGCGCTGGGCATCGGAGGCGTCCAGCGCGAACCGGTACGCACGCAACACCTCCGTCCGCGGCATGAACGTTTCCCCTTCCTGCTCCGCCACTCAGCGCTCGACTTTTCACGACTGTAGAAGGTGGGAATTTGAGTGAGCCAATCGGCGATCACACGAATGGGTCTTTCTGGCATATGACGAAAAGGGGCGGCCTGTTCCAGCTCTCGGCGACGGGGTAAACGACGGCTCCGCTCATAGACCAGGCCGGTGTCGTCGAGTGGGTCGGGCACGGTGGCGGCGGGGGTGCGCAGTTCGGTGCGCAGGCGGCGGCTGCGCAGGGCGCGGGTCATCCGTCCGAGGCGGAAGGTGACGTGGACGACGAAGGCGCCGATGAAGATCCAGGCGCCGTAGAAGTGCAGCAGGATCGGCAGGGTGACCGCGCCGCCGTCCTGGCCGGCGCTGCGGCGGGTTCGGTCCGCCCCGCCAGGCGCGGCGGGGCTGTGGGGCTCGCGTTCCGTGGGCGGGGGCTGGTCCTCGCGGTGCTAATTCTCCGATAAAATTACCTGAGGTGTGCCGGGAAGCCTGGTCGGCGTGGGGGACGGACTGCAGCGATCGGCGGCAGCGAATCCCCTCTTCGTGATCGGGGCTTACGGATGCACGCTGTGGCGATCGTCCTCTTCCTGGTGGTGCTGGCGACGGCCGTGGCGACCTTCGCTCGGCGCTGGCGCATCCCCGCTCCCTCCCTCCTGGTGATCGCCGGCCTCGCCGTAGCGCTGATACCCGGGGTGCCCGCGCTCCAGATCCCGCCGCAGACCATCGCCCTGGTGGTGCTTCCGCCGCTGCTGTACGCCTCCGCCGAGGAACTGTCGTTGCGCGACCTGCGCGCGGTCTGGAAGCCGGTGACGATCCTCGCCTTCGGCCTGGTCTTCGTCTCGGCGGCGGCCGTCGGTTTTGTGGCGGTCGCGGTGACCGGACTGCCACCCGCGATGGCGTTCGTCCTCGGCGCGGTGCTGGCCTCCACCGACCCGGTGGCCGTCACCGCACTCGGCCGACGCCTGGCCCTGCCCGGCCGCGTCCAAGTCCTGGTCCAGGCCGAGAGCTTGTTCAACGACGCCACCTCGCTGGTGCTCTTCAAGGTCGCCGTCGGCATCGCCGTGGCCACCGGGGCGGCGGTCAGCCTGCCTGCGGCCGGAGGGGAGTTCCTGCTGCTCGGCGGCGGTGGCAGCGTCATCGGGGCCGCCGTCGCCGGGCTCGTGTGGCTGGTCCGCCGCCGCACCACGGACCCGGTGCTGGAGACGGTGATCGCCCTGGTCACCCCGTACGCGGCGTACGTGCTGGCGGAGTCCGCGCACACCTCCGGCATCACCTCGGTCGTCGTCGCCGGTGTTCTGCTCGGCCGCTCCGGCCGCCGCCTCACCGACGCCCACATCCGGCTCCAACTGCACGCCGTGTACGCGGTGGTGGTGTTCCTGCTGGAGAGCGTGGTGTTCAGTATCGTCGGTCTGGAGCTGCCCGCGCTGGTGCGGGACCTGCCCGCGGGCAGCGGTTGGTGGCCGTTGCAGGCGCTGGCGCTGGCTGTTGTGTTGATCGCCGTGCGCGTGCTGTCGACGCTGCCGCTGACCCGTGCGGTCAAGCCCAGTCGTGGTCGGCTGTCCTGGCGGGTGGCCGGGGTGGTGACCTGGGCCGGTACCCGGGGCGTGATGCCGCTGGCCGCCGCTCTGTCGATCCCTCTCGTGGCGGACGGTGGCAGCCCGCTGCCCGGACGGGCCCTGGTCCTGGTGCTGACCACGGCCGTTGTGGTGTTCACCCTGGTCGTTCAGGGTCTGAGTCTGGCGGCGGTGGTCAACCGCTCCGGGCTGGCTCTGGAACCCGAGCACACCGCCCGTGAGGAGGCGGGCGCCCGCGACGCGCTCAACCGTGCCGCGCTCTCTCGCGTCGACGAGCTCGCCGCCCTGGAGGCGATGCCCGAGGCCGTCATCGACCGGGTCCGGCGCGCCCTGAACGCCCGGCTCGACCACAGCGTCGAGCGCCCGGACGGCAGCACCGTGGACGGCACCTACCGTGAGCTGCGGCAGGAGGTGATCGCTGTCCAGAGTACGGAACTGCACCGGCTGTACGACGAGCACCGGATCAGCGACGCCACGCGCAGGAGCCTGCAGCACGACCTCGACCGGGAGGAAGCCGCACTCGGCAGTCGGTGACGCCAGGGTGCTCGACGGGGGCGAGCAGGACTCGTCAGGCGATCTTCGCCGGCCGCGCCTGGGAGCCGAGCGCCGCGCCGGCCTGCTCGGCCAGGGTCACCGCGACCACTCGTGCCTGCGCGGAGGGCACCGTCCCCGGGATGGGTTCGAGCAGGAACCGGCCGATGTACGTGCCGTTGCCGAACACCCGCAGCTCCACCTCGCCGGGCAGCCCGAGCCGGTCGGCGTCCCAGGCTCTGCGCCCGACGACGATCGAGCCGTCGTGCTCCAGGCGCGGCGGGTGGCCGATGAGCGTGCCGTACTCGAAGCGGCAGCCGCGCAGCGCCAGCAGGTCGATCAGCTGCGTGCACACATGCTCGACAACGGCATGCGCGGAGTTCGTCGAGCGGGCGAGGACGGCGGTGTCGTGGATCCGGGCCAGGTACCCGGCGTCAGTGATCGCGACCACCTCGAAGTGCCGGGCACGCGCCGCCAGTTGCGAGACCGCGAGGCCGACGAGCAACAGCAGCACGGCCGTGGTGATGTCGGAGGAGTTGGCGATGGTGAGGCGCTCGTAGGGTCGGGTGAAGAAGAAGTCGAACCACACCGCCGCGCTCAGCGCCGCGACAGCGCCCGCCAGCCGGTGCCCCAGCGCGGCTACCGCGACCACCGCCACGACCAGCAGCAGGGCCACGTTGGTGTTCGCCAGGCTGCCTCGCCATGGCAGCAGCAGTGCGCTGAGAGCCAGTGGCGCCCCCGCCGCCGCGAACAGTGAGACCGGACCCCTCATGACCAACCGACGCATCGGCGCACCTCCTGTGTCCGGTGTAGCAGGCACGGCCCAGGGCACAAGGGGCTTGCACGGCTGTTAACGCATCCCATGCGGGGGGGCTGGCACTTCCTCCTGGCTCACCAGCCGAGCAGGTCGAGGTACTTGAACGGTGCTTCCGGCTCGTTGGTGTGGTGGTCAGGCCGCGATGCCTAGCTCCTTGCGGGTCCGGTGGAGGAACTCGGCGACGCGCGCTTCGCGGCGCCAGGGAGTGAGAGCGGTGTTGAACTCGCGGACGTAGTCCAGCGCCCGGCTGGACTGGACGCGGGCGAGGATATCGACGGCCTCGTGGCCGAGCTGCAGGCCGTGGTCGAGGTCGCGGCCCTGGAGGTGGGCGGTCCCGACGATCGCCAGCCGCATCCCGACAGAGCGGGTGAACACGCCCGGCTGCATCGTGGCAGCCTGAGCGTTCCAGGACAGGGCGGCCTTGGGGTTCTTGAGGTCGCGGAAGATCTCGGCGGCGTCGGCGGAGAGCCGGGCGTGGTGGTAGAAGTCGATCCACGCTGGCTCGTCGCCGCCGTCGCGGGCCCGCCCGAGTAGGGTCTCGGAGGTTGCGAGCGCGGTGGAGGCGGCCTTGGCGTTGCCGTCGCGGGCGTGAGCGCGGGCCTCGATGAGCTTGGTGAAGGCCAGCACCCGGGGGGCCGCTTCGTGCTTGGCCCGCTGGAAGGCGCCCTGGGTCATGTCGATGGCCTCACTGGCGAAGCCCCGCAGCAGGGTCTGCATCGCCATTGTGGTCAGGACATAGCAGCCGAGCTGGACATCGCCGCCGGCCCTGGCCATGCGGAGGGCCTGGATGAAATGGCGCTGGGCTGCGTCGTGCTGGCCGACGTCGAAGGCGGTCCAGCCGGCCAGGCGGGACAGTTCGGCGGTCACCGAGAACAGCTCCCGGCCGACGCCGTCGCTGAAGGAGCCGTTCAGCAGTGGGATCGCCCGCTCCTGCAGGCAGGCGGTTACGGAGTTGGCCTTCCAGTTCCCGCCGCCGTACTTCGAGTCCCAGTGGCGGGCGTCGTCGGCGGCGTCCCGCAGTTCATCGAGATCGGCGGCGCCGACGCGCACGCTGCCGCCGTGGGAGGCGGTCTCGTCGGCGGGGGTGACCAGCCAGCGGGTCACCGGGGTGGCGAACGCGGCGACGGCGAAGCTGGATCCGGTGAGGAAGTCGCGGCGGTTCACGGAACTCCAGAACGAAGTGGCGACGCGCACGGCGTCGGCGGGGTCTCGCGGGAAATCCAACCCCACATCCGCGTCCGGTGTCTCAGCGTCCGCCATACCGATCTCTGCGAGTTCTACGGGCCGACCGAGCCGCTCGCCGATCGCGTGGGCCAGGAGCTTCGGCACGGGCCAGTCGGGGATCATGCCCCGGCGGCACCAGTTGGCGACCGAGGTATGCGTGTAGTTGGTGGTCAGCCCGGCTTCGTGGGCGAGCTGGTTCACGCGGTGGGCCAGCGATTTGTGGCTGGCCCCGGTGCACATCTCGATCATCCGGGCCAGGTCCGTGTTCGGTGGCCTGGTCCGGCGGGTGGTCGACGCCACAGCGTCCCCCTCAGGAGTTCCGCCGGTTCTGCGGCGGTTCGTACTCGACTGGGTACGAGAAGTCGTACGCCCGGCATCTGACGCCGGATCACCGAGGGTATTGCCTTCGCTGCTCGCAGTGAACCGCTTTCGCGAGTTGTGAGCCCCTCTGCGAGCCCTGCCCCTCGCCTGCGGCAGGCGGTTGTCTGGTGCTCCGGGTCTCCGCCGGGAGCTGGGCAAACCTCCCGGCGGAGACCTCTACCGATTCACTCTCGGGGGTGAGGCAGATGTGCGGAATCGCAGGATTGGCCGGACCGGACGCCGCAAGGCACGAGGGCACCGTCGCCGCGATGGGGCTGGCCCAGCACCACCGCGGGCCCGACGGCACCCGGCACCTTGCCTCGGCCGACGCCCGGGCGGTGCTGTCCATGAACACCCTTCTGATCGTCGACCGCACCGCCCAGCCCGGCCCCTACCGGGACCAGGCCACCGGCGTGCTGTTGACGTTCAACGGCGAGATCTACAACTATCGCCAGCAGGCCGCCGCCTGGGGTATCGAGCTGGAGCCGGGCGAGACGGACGCCCACCTCGTGCTGCGGGCCTTCGCCAAGCTCGGGCCGGCCTGCCTGGACGGGTTGGACGGCATGTTCGCCCTGGCCGCCTACGACCCGCGCGAGGGCCGGTTGTTCCTGGCCCGGGACCGGCTCGGTGAGAAGCCCCTCTACTGGCGCCTGGACGGCGGGCGGCTCGCGTTCGCCTCCGAGGTCACCACCCTGACCGGCTACGGCACCGCCCCGCTGGTCGTCCGTCCCGAGATGCTCTCCATCGAGACGCCGACCGGCGTCGAGACCCCGTTCCAGGGCATCCAACTCCTCGCCCCGGCCACCCTGCTGACTTTCGACGTCGCTACCGGATCGCTGGACCAGCGGACTTGGTGGCGTCTGGAGGACTGCGAGCCCTGGCCCGGCGACTACAACGCCGCGCTGGCGCGCTTTTCTGTCCTGCTGGCTGACCGGGTCCCACTGAGGGCTCCGGGAGGCGACTTCGCTCTCCTGCTGTCCGGCGGGCTGGACTCCTCGGTGCTGGCCTACCTGATGCGGCCGCCGGTCTGCGTGACGGTCCGCTACCCAGGCCAGGACCGCCTGGACGAGTCGAGGACCGCCGCGATCGTCGCCCGCGATATCGGCGCCGAGCTGCTGGTCATCGAGCCGACGGTCGAGGACTTCACCAGGTCGCTGCCGGAGATCATGGCCGCGCTGGACTACCCGATGGGCAACGCGTCCACCTTCTCCGAGCACATGGCCTACCGGGCCATTGCCGAGCGCGGCCTGCGGGTCGTGGTCGGCGGGCTCGGGCCGGACGAGTTCCTGATGGGCTACGTCCGCCACGCCCTCGTCCTCTTCGGCCCCGATGCGGTGCTGGCGGCGGGTCTGGAGGCCTACCGGCCGCTGGCCTCCAAGCTCCTGCACGCGGCGGGTGACCCGCTCGGGCCGGCCGAGGCGATCGTTCGACTGGTCCTGCGCGGCACCGACCTCGACGGCCGGGTTCGTGAGCTGGTCGCCGACGCACTGGTGCGGGCCGGCGGCGACCTGGCCCGGGGGCTGACGCTGGCGGACCTGGCCACGGCCTGGCGCCCGCTGGTGATGACCTCCGACAAGCTGGCCTCCGCGTTCGCGCTGGAGCGCCGCTCGCCGTTCCTGGCCCGGGAGCTGGTCGAGTTCTCCTACCGGCTGCCGGTCGAGCACAAGATCGCCGACCCGGCGGCAGGCAAGCGGATCCTGCGGGACGCCGCCAAGGCGCTGGGGCTGCCGTCGGAGGTCTGGGGCAGTCGGGACAAGCTCGGCTTCGCCTCCCCGGTCCCCAGTTGGCTCAGCGGCCCGCTGGAGGGCTGGGCGACCGCCCACATCACCACTGCGCTCGCCGAGGCGCCCAGCAGCCTGCGGCCACTGCTGGAGGGCGGCCTGCGTCCCGGCGGGCGGTTCGACCGGACCCGGATGCAGGCCCTGATGGCAGCCGCCTGGTTCTCCGACCAACGAGTGAGGGCCGCCGCATGACCGTACGTCAGGTCACTACGTTGGGCGGATGGACTCCCCAACTCTCCCAGCCGAGCCGCCCGCCGCCGAGCCGCGCGGCGCGGTCGCGATCATCGCCAACCGCAGCGGCCAGCTCCTCATGCACCTGCGTGACGACCTCGGCTGGATCTCCTGGCCCGACCACTGGAGTCTGCTCGGCGGCGGCTGCGACCCCAGCGAGCACCCGGCCGATGCGATCGTCCGCGAGCTCCACGAGGAGGCCGGCCTCACCGCCGACGGCTTGGTCGAGCTGTTCGAGATCAAAGACTCCTACGGCTCCAGGCAGATCATCACCTTCTTCGCCGGCTCCTGGGACGGCGACGAGACCGCCTTGCCGCTCTCGGAGGGCGTCAAGCTCCAGTTCTTCGACCCCGAACACCTGACTGCCCTGGACATCCCGCCGTTCATCCGCGACGGCATCCACCGCTACCTGGCCACCCGGCCCGCCTGACCCCCGGTGGGGTGAGGCGGGCCGCTTCCCCGCCCCGCCCCCATCGGAGGACCCACTGTGAAGATCAGCGTCATCGGCACCGGCTACCTCGGCGCCACCCACGCCGCCGCGATGGCCGAACTCGGCCACCAGGTGCTCGGCATGGACACCGACACCCACAAGGTCGAGGCCCTGAACAAGGGCCAGGCCCCGTTCGTCGAACGCGGCCTGGACAACCTGCTCGCCAAGCACACCACCGCCGGCACCCTGCGCTTCACCGCCTCCTACGCGGAGGCCGCCGAGTTCGCCGACGTCCATTTCCTTGGCATCGGCACCCCCCAGCAGAGTGACAGCTGCGCCTACGACCTCACCCACCTGCACGCCGCCGTCCGCCGCCTGGCCCCCCGACTCGCCGACGGCGCGGTGATCATCGGCAAATCCACCGTCCCGGTCGGCACCACCACCCAGCTGCGGCATGTCCTCAACGACCACACTCGCACCGGCCACCGCGTCCACCTCGCCTGGTCGCCGGAGTTCCTGCGTGAATCCTTCGCCGTCGAGGACACCCTTCGCCCGGACCGCATCGTGCTCGGCATCGAGGACGGCGACACCACCAGCGAGGCGGTCTTCCGGGCCGTCTACGCGGACATCCTCGGCGCAGGCTCCCCGCTGATCGTCACCGACCTGCCCACCGCCGAGCTGATCAAGGGCGCCGCCAACGCCTTCCTGGCCACCAAGATCTCCTTCATCAACGCGATGGCCGAGCTCTGCGAGCTGACCGGCGCCGACGTCCAACAGCTCGCCCTTGGCCTGGGCTATGACCAGCGGATCGGCTTCAAGGGCATGCGGCCGGGCCTGGGCTTCGGCGGCGGCTGCCTGCCCAAGGACCTGGCCGGCTTCACTCACCGCGCCGAAGAGCTCGGCGCCGACCAAGCCGTGAGTTTCCTCCGCCAGGTCGACGCGATCAACCGGCGACGCCGCGAGCGGACCGTCGAGCTGGCCCGGGAGGTGCTCGGCGGCACCGTGGTCGGCAAGCGGATCGCCGTCTGGGGCGCCGCGTTCAAGCCGGGTACCGACGACATCCGCGACTCGCCGGCCCTCGCGGTCGCCGAAGCCCTGCACCGGGCTGGGGCCGAGGTCACCGTCCACGACCCCTCCGCGATGGAGAACGCCCGCCGGTCCTACCCGGCGTTCGACTACGCCGACGACCCGGCCACCGTGGTCACCGGGGCCGGCCTGCTGCTGCACCTGACCGACTGGCCCCAGTACTGCGAGACGGACCCGGCCGACCTGCGGCAGCACATCGCCGTCCCCAAGGTCATCGATGCCCGCGGCACCCTCGACGTCGACCGGTGGCGAGACGCCGGGTGGACCTTCCGCGCCCTCGGCCGCCTCTGACCGGCGTCGGTCCACCCGCCAGACCCCCGCACCACCCGAACCACAAGCAGAAGGAGGAGCAAGACCTGGTCGCCGACGTGGCCAAGGAGAACCCCGACCGTGGCGACCTTCCGGTTCGCGGACGGTACCAGCGGCACGGCGGCCACCCCGGACCAGCAAGGCTCGAAGAGCGGATCGCTCGTAGCCAGGCAGGCAGGCAGGCGGCCGAAGGCGGATGCCGCCGCCTCGAGTTGAGTTTCGACCGCGTGGATCGAAAGCCCCGCCGGAATCCCATCGGCGGGGCTGCCTCGTCCACTCGGGAGCAGATTTGAACGCGTTCAACTTCGTACTATGCTGGGCCTCCTACCGAGGGGGAGCCTGATGAAGATCGTGATACCCGGTGGTACCGGACAGGTCGGATCGATCCTGAAGCGCGCACTGACGGCCGCCGGTCACGAGGTGGTGGTGCTCAGCCGGCGGCCCGAGCGGGCGGGGGAGATCGCCTGGGACGGTGAGCATCTGGGCCCGTGGGTCGAGGCCGTCGACGGCAGCGATGTGGTCGTGAACCTCGCAGGCCGTACCGTCAACTGCCGTTACACCGACGAGAATCTGCGGCAGATGCGAGACTCCCGGGTCCGCTCGACCGAGCTGGTCGGGCAGGCCGTCGCCAACGCCGCCCGCCCGCCGCGTCTGTGGCTGCAGATGAGCACCGCCACCGTCTACGCTCACCGCTTCGACGCGCCCAACGACGAGGCGAGTGGGCTGATCGGGGGTGCGGAGCCGGACGTGCCGGGCTACTGGTCCACCAGCGTCGACATCGCCAAGGCCTGGGAGCGCGCGCAGGAGGCGGCGGACACCCCGCACACCCGACGGATCGCGCTGCGGGCCGCCATGATCATGAGTCCCGATCGCGGCGGCGTCTTCGACGTGCTGTCGCGGATGGCCCGGCTCGGCCTGGGTGGTCCGATTGCCGGCGGGGCCCAGTACGTGTCCTGGATCCACGAGGACGACCTGGTGCGGGCGGTCGAGTTCCTGATCGCACGCGAGGACATCGCGGGCCCGGTGAACCTGGCGTCGCCCGGCCCGCTGCCGCACCGGGCGTTCATGCGCGAGCTGCGCCGCGCGTGGGGCGTCCCGGTGGGCCTGCCCGCCACCCGGTGGATGGCCGAACTGGGCGCCTTCGCGCTCCGCACGGACACCGAGTTGCTGCTGAAGAGCCGGCGTGTGGTGCCCGGCCGACTGCTGGATGCGGGCTTCGCCTTCGAGCAGGGGGAGTGGCCGCAGGCAGCTGACGACTTGGTGCACCGAGCCCGCCGGGCGTAGCAGGCAGTACTAGGATCACGGTCCGATGATCATTCCGGGGGGATTCCATCATGTCGAGTTCCGTGTCCGAGCCCGCATCCGAAGCGTTGGCGACAGGGCCCGTCCCGACCGTCGTCGTGCGGTCCGGCCGGACGCGGGCCCGGCTGACCACCTCCGGGATCGAGTGGGCGGTGCGGAAGTGCGAGCCGCGAGAGATTCCGTACGGCGCTGTCGCGGGTGTTTCGGTCACGCCGGTCCGTGGACGTGGACGCAGGGCTGTCCTGCGCGTTGAGTCCGAGGCCGCTGGTTCCGAGCAGCCGTCCGTGTTCGCGCTGCGGTGTCGTCGCAACGACGCGGTGGCGTTCGCGGCTGCCGTCAACCGTCGATTCGCCCCCGACGTGTGGGTGGACGGGATGCCCCGTCCGTACCGGAGCACCCCGGACTCGGTCGTGCTGGCGGCGTGGTCGGGCGGCGTACTGGGTGCGGTCCTGCTGGGATGTCGCAGTACGCCGATGGTGGCCTGAACACGCCTACTCGGCGGCGTTCGGGTCCATCGGTCTGTCGGGACCCGCAGACGACTCTGCGGGTCCCGCCGCCTCCGCGATCTCGTTATGGGCGGTAGTAGTCGTCGATGGGGGCGCGTGCCTCGTCGAACAGGGCCGGGCCGTCCTGCGGCACCGTCGGCCAGGCGCCGGACTGCGGGTTGAGGTCGATGAGTTGTTCGGTGGAGAGCGCGTAGACGACCCGGCCGAGACCGGAGCGGACGATGGCGCCCGCGCACATCTGGCAGGGCTGGCAGCTGGTGTACAGGGTGGTGCGCGCGGCTGTGTGCGGGTCGAGTTCGCGGGCTGCCCAGCGGGCGAGTTTCAGTTCCGGATGGGCGCTGATGTCGTTGTCGCGGCGCACCGTGTTGTGGGCTTCGACGAGGATCGTGCCGTCCGGGCCGGTCAGCAGAGAGCCGTACGGCGCGTCGCCGATGGTGGTGGCGTGGGCCGCGATGCCGATCGCGCGCCGCAGGAGATCCTCGTCGGCGGTGGTGATCACGATGGGTTCCTCCAGTGTGCGGCCACGGCGGTGAGTGCCTGCCAGGCCTCGTGGGGCCGGCGGGTTTGCTCCGGATCCCCGTGGTAGGGGTCGAACACGACGGTGTCGGCGCCGAGCCGGCGGAGTTGGTCGAGATCGTCGAGGATCTGCTCGAGGGTGCCGGTGCCGGCGAGCCGTTCGGGGTCGTCGATCGGTGTGCTGGTCAGCCGCAGGGCGATCCGGGGTGCGAAGGCCGGCAGCGCGTGGTTCGTCACGACCGTGCGCAGCTGGGAAAGGGTGCTGCGCAGCGGGTGCCAGGCGTCGCCGAACCTGATGGTGCGTCGGATCGCGGCCTCGCTGCTGCCGCCGACCCAGACCGGAATCGGGGCGGTGCGGACGTCGGCCTCCTCGCGCCAGGCAGCGCGCAGGGCGGCGAGGTGCTCGTCGGTCAGCCTGCCGCGCGCGGAGAACGGCACGCCGAGCGCGTCGAACTCCTGACGTGCCCAGCCGACGCCCACCCCGAGCACGAGCCGCCCGCCGCTGAGCTGGTGGAGGTTGGTGGCCATCCGCGCCACCAGCAGCGGGTGCCGGTAGGGCAGGACGAGCACGGTCGTGCCCAGCCGCACTCTGCTGGTGACCCCGGCCAGCCAGGAGAGCGTGGTGAACGGCTCGTAGAACGGCGCCGGGTACCGCGCGGCCAGGTCCGGGGTGGCGGCCACGTGGTCCGACACCATGAGGAGATCGAAGCCGAGCCCCTCCACGAGCTGCGCCCACGCGCGCAGCATGCCGGGATCGGTCCCGGGCCCGAAGTTCGGTACGTTGACGCCAAGTTGCATGACCGGAGGCTATCCCGGTGATCAAGGCGCAGGGAACGGTATTCTCCTGGTGGAAGCCGCCTCCTGCCGTGGTTCTGACGGTATAATCGCGATATGGCCGTGAATCTTGACGACGTCGACTGGGCGATCATCGACGAGCTGCAGCGCGAGGCCCGGATCTCCCTCAGCGAGCTGGGGCGGCGGGTGAGCCTCAGCCCGTCGGCCACCACGGAACGGGTGCGGCAGCTGGAGGCGACGGGCGTCATCTCCGGTTACCACGCCGTGGTCGACCTGACCAGGCTCGGCTACCCCGTGCTGGCCGTCGTCCGGTTGAAGTACCCGGGCAACCACCACCAACCGTTGCGCCGGCTGCTCGCCGACCGGCGGGAGATCCTGGAGTGCCTGCGCACCACCGGCGACGACTGCTACACCCTGAAGGTGGCCGCGACCTCCATGGGGCATCTGGAGACACTCATGGACGAGCTGGCCGGCTTCGGCAGCACGACCACCAGCGTCGTCTACAGCCAGACGCTGCCGTACCGGGGACCCAGCCGGCCTTGACCGTGGTGGTGCAGGGCTCAAGCCTGGCGGCTGAGGAGGATCTTGACAGCGCCGGCGACGTTGTCGGCCTCGTGGTCGGGCCGTGTCTCGGTCTGAGGCCAGGACCGAGCGCGACGGATCCAGATGGTCCGTAGTCCTGCCGTGCGGCCCCCGGCGATGTCGGCGATGACGCTGTCACCGATCATCCATCCGCCCTGTTCGGACGGCATGCCGCACAGTTGGGCAGCCAGCCTGAAGATGCCTGGATCGGGCTTGCGGAGGCCGACCTCGTCCGAGATGCACCATGCATCGACCAGTTCGGAAAGGCCACTGCGGCGGATCTTGGCCTGCTGGTTGTCCGTCATGCCATTGGTCACGATGGCCGTCTTCCATCCCGAAGCACGGAGTTCGCCGAGGGCCGCGAGGTCGTCCGGCCGGCCCTCGACCAGCTCGGGCATCCGCCGACGGTACTGGGCCCAGAGATCGTCCGCCGGCGTGCCGAACGCGAACTCCTCACGAACCCGGTGGAAGAAGCCGTCCATCGGGCCGATGTGGAGGGCGTCCGCGTGAATCAGCCAGGCCCGCGCCGTGCCGCTGAGCCCGTGGTCGGTGACGAACTCGTCGACCCAGGCGCCGAAGGCGGCATCGCGGTCGAGAAGCGTGCCGTCAAGGTCGAAGAACGCCAGCCGCTGCATCAGAACACCCTACCGACGGCCAGTGCGTCACCTGCGTCACCGGGGTGCTGCGTGAATCGGAAGGGTCAGCAGGTCAGCCGGGCGGCGGTCGCCGCGCAGGGGCGGGGGTCGGTGTCAGGGGGCACTGAGGGCTTGCGCCTCGTTGGTGTAGAGCTCGGCGGGGTCGAAGCCCATGCCGGTGAAGTGTCCGGCGAGTTCGAGTGAGAGGACGCCGTGCAGGCGGGTCCAGAAGGCGAGGGCTCGGCGGAGTGCCGATGGCGGGGCGGGGTGCTCGCCGGCCCAGGCGCGGTGCTCGGCGAGGTGGTTGTCGAGCTGGCTGTCGAGTGGATGTGGCGTGGCGGGCGGCTGCTCGGCGGCGCAGGCGTCGAGGAGGTGCGCCATGATCTCGGTGGTGATGCGCGTGGTGTCCTCGGGCGCTTCGTAGCCGGGCACGGGGGTGCCGTAGAGGAGGAAGTACCGCTGGGGGTCCTCCAGGGCCCACCGGCGTAGCGCGTGGGCCAGGCCGTCGAGGTCGGTGCCGGCCTCTGCTCGGGCGGCGAAGGTGTCGGCGAGGCTGCGGTAGGCGTCCTTGATGAGTTCGGTGATCAGCTCGTCGCGGTTGGCGAAGTACCGGTAGAGGGCCGGTCCGCTCATGCCCATCTGCCGGGCGATGGCGTTGAGGGAGAGCGCGGAGGCCCCGGCGGTGGCGATCTGCCCCCAGGCGTGCTGCTTGATCTCCTCCTGTACCTGCGCGCGGTAGCGCTCTCTCGGTGTCCTCGTGCCCGGTTCGCTCATGATCCGTCTCCCTCCCTCTCCCTCGCTCCGACTGGAGCATCAGTTAGAGGCTATCACTGTCCCTCTTGACTATCACGGACGAGCAGCGTTATAACTTCTAACGAACGCGAAAGCATCTACAGAAGGAGAGCCGGTCATGAGCACCGAACGTCGCATCGAGGTCGTCCTGCCGGGCATCGTGGGGCCGGAAGGCCTTCAGATCCGCGAGAGCGCCGTACCGCAGGCGGGCCGGGGGCAGATCGTCGTCGCCATGGAGGCCACCGGCGTCTCGTTCGCCGAGCAGCAGATGCGCCGCGGGCGGTACTACGACCAGCCGCCGTTCCCGTTCGTCCCCGGCTACGACCTGGTGGGCCGGGTGCTGGCCACCGGCCAGGGCGTCGACCCGGACCTGGCCGGCCGACGGGTGGCCGCGCTGGTGAAGGTCGGCGGCTGGGCCAGCCACGTGGTGCTCGACGCCGCCGACGCCGTCCAGGTCCCGGAAGGCCTCACGCCGGCGCAGGCCGAGACGGTCGTGGTCAACGGCATCACGGCCTGGCAGATGTTGCACCGCAAGGCCCGGGTGCGCGCCGGACAGACCGTCCTGGTGCACGGCGCCAGCGGCGGCGTCGGCTCGGTCCTGGTGCAGCTCGCCCGCGCGGCGGGCGCGAAGGTGATCGGTACGGCCTCCGTCCGGAACCACGACGCCCTGCGGGAACTGGGCGTGCTCCCGGTCGACTACCGCGGCGGCGACGTGCCCGCCCAGGTCCGCGCACTGGCACCCGGCGGGGTGGACGCCGTCTTCGACCACGTCGGCGGCCGCAGCGTCGTCGACTCCTGGCACCTGCTCGCCCCCGGCGGCACCCTCATCTCCTACGGCAGCGCCTCCACCCGCGACGACACCGGCTCCAAGCAGTGGCCCGTCCTGAAGATCCTCGCCCGCACCTGGCTCTGGAACACCCTGCCCAACGGGCGCCGCGCCCACTTCTACAACATCTGGGCCGGCCGCCCGCTGAACAAGGACCGCTTCCGGGACCGCCTGCGCACCGACCTCACCGAGGTCTTCGCCGCCGTCCGCCGCGGCGAGGTCACCGCCCGCGTCGCCGCCCAACTGCCGCTCGCCGAGGCCGCCGAGGCCCTGCGCCTGGCCGAGTCCGGCACCGTCTCCGGCAAGGTCGTCCTGATCCCCTGATCCCCTGATCCCGCTGCTCCCACCCCCGCTCACCGTCACCCGAAGGAGTCCCACCGTGAAGTCCACCCCCCGCCGTGCCCTGCCCGTGCTGATCGCTACGACGGCCGTCTGCGCCATGCTCGGCACCAGCGCCGCCGCCGCACAGCCCGCGACACAGCCCGCGGCACGGCCCGCCGCGCAGTACCTGCCGAAGGTCGTCACCGCCTGGGCCGCCGCCTGGAACGGCAGCGACCCCCAGGCGCTCGGCGCCCTGTTCACCGCCGACAGCGCCTACACCGACCAGGGCGTGGGCGTCACCTTCCACGGCCGCCAGGAGATCGCCGGCTGGAAGGCCCGCACCGACAGCCTCATCGACGACGTCCACGTCACCGTGAAGGCCGCCCACCGCGACGGTGACCACATCACCGTCGAGGCCGTCTACGCCGGCCATCTCAAGGGCGCGCCCACGCCGTTCGCCGTGCCGATGGCCACCCTTCTCGACCTCGGCGAGCACCACCTGATCGCCTCCGACCAGGACTACTACAGCCTCAACTCCGTCCTCTCCCAGTCAGGCCTGCCCGCCAACTGGACCCCGCCCAGCCATTGAGCATTGCCGTGGATGAGCCAGCACTTCGCCGCGCGCCGTGCAAGGCTCGAACCATGAACGAGCGAGCACCGAGCACGATCGTCCACATGTCCATCTCCGGAGCCCCACCGGCAGCGCAGGCGGTCGCCGACACGGTAGGGCGGTCGTTCCGGCTGACCGACGTGCCCGGCCGGGTCGCCGCCGGGGACTATGCGGCACCGTCCGGTGAACGGACCCGCTGGCAGATCGACACGTCGGCACCGGTCACCGAGGCCGCCACACCGCCGGCCACCCGCGCGGATGCCCGTGCAGACGCCTACGCCGGTTCGGTGCGGGTCGAGCTCGGCGGGCAGCCCGAAGCCGTGGTCAAAGTCGCGGCGCTGATCCGTGAGCGTTTCCGGGCGGGGCCGCCGACGGGCTTCTCCCGCGCGTTCGAAGTCTGGCCGGCGGATCAGCCGGATGCCGGCAACGGAGCGTAGCGCCTCCGCCTGGGACGTCCGGAGGCCGCGGGCCGTCACAGTGGCCGGGAGGCGGGCACCGCCCTTTCGGGCTGCGGGGTGCCGGTGAAGATCCAGGCGCGGAAGAGCAGGAAGCGCAGCACGGTGGCGGCCAGGTTGGCCACGACCAGGACCGCGAGCTCCGCCGGGCGTGAGGCTGCCGTGCCGAGGGTGTGCAGCGCGGCGAGCGCGCCGGCGCTCAGGGTCCAGCCGACGGCGAAGACCAGCAGGCCCTGGGCCTGGTGGCGCAGTGCGCGGGCGCGGCCGCGGACGCCGAAGGTCAGCCGCCGGTTGGCCGCGGTGTTGACCAGGGTGGCGATCAACAGGGCTCCCGCATTGGCGAGTTGCGGGCCGGTGGCCAAGCGCAGCAGCAGGTAGAGGGCAAGGAAGAGCGCGGTGCTGGCCGCCCCGATGGCGGTGAAGCCGAGCAGCTGGCGGGCCAGGCCCACCGGGACCCGGTCCAGCTCGCCGTCACGCGGGTCGTCGCCGAAGGGGCGGCGCAGCCGGTCCAGCGGGAGCCGGCCGGTGGCCAGCGCCCGGCCGATGCGCCAGACGCCCTTGAGGTCGTCGGTGGCGGTGCGCACCAGGTCGACGCTGGAGTTCGGGTCGTCGACCCAGTCCACCGGAACCTCGTGGATCCGCAGACCGGCGCGCTCGGCGAGTACCAGCAGCTCGGTGTCGAAGAACCACGCGGTGTCCTCCACCAGCGGCAGCAGGCGCTGGGCGACGTCGGCCCGGATGGCCTTGAAACCGCACTGGGCGTCGGAGAACCGCGCTGCCAGGCTGCCGCGCAGGATCAGGTTGTAGGCGCGGGAGACCAGTTCGCGCTTGGGCCCGCGCACCACCCGTGAGGAGCGGGTCAGCCGGGAGCCGATCGCCAGGTCGGAGTGGCCCGAGATCAGCGGTGCGACCAGCGGCAGCAGCGCGTTGAGCGCGGTGGACAGGTCGACGTCCATGTAGACCAGCACCGGCGCGTCGGAGGCGAGCCAGATGGCGCTGAGCGCCCGTCCCCGCCCCTTGCGTTCGAGCCGGACGGCGATGACCTCGTCGAACTCCTCCTCCAGCGCCTGCGCCACGTTCGCCGTGCGGTCGGTGCTGGCGTTGTCCGCGATGGTGATCCGGAACGTGTACGGGAAGGCGGCGGTCAGGTGCGCGTGCAGGCGGCGGACGGACGGGGCCAGGTCGTCCTCCTCGTTGTGCACCGGGATCACCACGTCGACCACCGGGTCGTCGCCGTCGATGCGCAGGAACTCCCGGGCGGGCAGGGACGTCGACGGGGACGGGTGGGGCGAGGTCGTCAGGGTTCGCATGGAGCCACCGTGGTCGCCGAGGCTGTCGGCACCTTGTGGTCGACTTATGACTCCGCTATGAACCTTCGTCCGCGCGGGAGTTCGCGCGGGACTTCGGCTGGGCGGGCGACGCCGGCAGCGGCAGGCTGACGGTGAACGCCGTGCGCCCGGGGGTGCTGCGCACCGCGATCTCGCCCTCGTGCGCGCTGACCACGGCGTGCACGATCGCCAGGCCGAGACCCGTGCTGCCGGCGTGCCGGGACCGCGAGGCGTCGCCTCGCGCGAACCGGTCGAAGATGTGCGGCAGCAGCTCCGGCGGCACACCGGGGCCGTCGTCCACCACCTCCAGCAGCACCCGGGCCCCCTGCCGCTCCGCGCGCGCGGTCACGGTGGTGCCCGGCGGGGTGTGGTGGCGGGCGTTGCCCAGCAGGTTGACCAGCACCTGGCGCAACCGCGCCTGGTCGCCGTCCACCAGGGCCGGTTCGTCGGGCAGTTCCAGCCGCCAGTGGTGGGTGTCGCCGGCCGCCCGGGCATCGCTGACGCAGTCCACCACCAGCGGTGACAGGTCCAGCGGCGCCCGGGAGAGCGGGCGGCCGGCGTCCAGCCGGGCCAGGAGCAGCAGGTCTTCGACCAGCGCGGTCATCCGCGCGGCCTCCGACTCGATCCGGCCCAGCGCGTGCCGGGTCTGCGGACCGGTCTCCTCGCCCGAGCGCCGGGTCAGTTCGGCGTAGCCGCGGATCGACGCCAGCGGGGTGCGCAGCTCGTGGCTGGCGTCGGCGACGAAGTGCCGTACCCGCGACTCGCTCTCGTGCCGGGCCTCCAGGGCCGATCCGACGTGGCCCAGCAGCCGGTTGAGCGCCGCGCCGACCTGGCCGACCTCGGTGCGCGGGTCGGTGTCCGCCTCGGGCACCCGCTCGTGGAGGTCCACCTCGCCCTGGTGCAGCCGCAGTTCGGCGACGCGGGTGGCGAGGGCGGCCACCCGGCGCAGCGGGCGCAGGGCGGAGTCGGTGGCGACGAAGCCGACCAGGCCGACGGCGAGCAGGGCGCCCGCGCTGACGCAGAGTTCGGCGGTGACCAGCCGGACCATGGTGTCCTGCTGGTTGGAGGCGGGCAGGCCGACCATGAGGTGGTCGCCGTTGCGGTTGTCGTGCGCCAACTCCACCTGGTAGGGCCCGAGTCCGGGGACGTCCACCGAGTGCGCGACGCCCTCGCGGCTGGTCGCGAGCGGGGTGAGCACGGCGAGTTGGGCCGCGGTGAGCGCGGCGGCGTCGGGGTTCAGCGTGCCGGAGCTGGTGCGGCCCCAGATCACCTGGCCGTCGTTGACCACCGCGCCCAGCGTGGCCAGCGGCTGTCCGGGTCCCAGGACGAACCCGAGGTCCGCGTCCGGCGAGCCCGGTGACCCCGACAACCCCGGTGCCCCCGATGACCCGAGTGCGCCGAGCGAGCTGGGCACCCCCGGCGGGCCGGCCGCGCGGTGCGCGACGTCGTCCAGCTGGCGGTTCAGCTGGCCGTAGAGGTCCTGGTGCAGCACCACCGCCGTCACCACCGCGACCACCGCGCACGCGACGGCGAGCAGCGAGAGCAGCGCGGCCAGCAGCCGGGCGCGCAACGACCAGCGGCCAGGGCGGATCAGGCGACCGGGACGGGAGGCGCGGCCCGGACGGTCCGGACGGTCCGGGCGGCGGCCGAGCGGACGGGTCCGCAGGCGTGGCACGGCGCTCACCCCTGGTCGGCGGGGCGGATCGAGTACCCGGCGCCCCGGCGGGTGCGGATCATCGGCTCCCGGCCGGCGTCGATCTTGCGGCGCAGGTAGGAGATGTACAGCTCGACGATGTTGGTCTGGCCGCCGAAGTCGTAGGACCAGACCCGGTCCAGGATCTGCGCCTTGCTCAGCACCCGGCGGGGGTTGCGCATCAGGTAGCGCAGCAGCTCGAACTCGGTCGCGGTCAGCTCGATCTCCTCACCGGCCCGGCTGACCTCGTGGGTGTCCTCGTCCAGCACCAGGTCACCGACCACGATCCGGGCCCCGTCCCGGGCCGCGGCCGCCCCCGAGCGGCGCAGCAGGCCGCGCAGCCGGGCCACCACCTCCTCCAGGCTGAACGGCTTGGTGACGTAGTCGTCGCCGCCCGCGGTGAGGCCGGCGATGCGGTCCTCGACCGCGTCCTTGGCGGTCAGGAAGAGCACCGGGATCTCCGCCAGGTCGCGGCGCAGCCCGGACAGCACCTGCAGCCCGTCGATGTCCGGGAGCATCACGTCCAGGACGACCGCGTCGGGCTTGAACTCGCGGGCGAGGCGCAGCGCCGACCCGCCGGCGTGGGCCGTGCGCACCTCCCAGCCCTCGTAGCGCAGCGCCATCGACAACAGCTCGGTGAGCGCCTGCTCGTCGTCGACGACCAGCAGGCGCAGCGGCGTGCCGTCGGCCCGTCGGATGTCCGGGGTACCCGCGGATGAGGCGGAGGGGAGAGCGACCATGGCCGCCATCCTGGGCGGCGCTGTTGAGTTGTTCCTGTGCCGAACCTGTGGAACGCCTAAGAACGACCATGCCCCGCGCGGTCCGCAGGGGCATGGTCGTCGGCTGTCGGCCGGGGGTCAGCCGGTCGGGGCCGTCAGGTCGTAGAGCGTGGCGCCGCCGACGGTCCGGGCGGTGAAGTGCGCCGTGACCCAGGCGGTGATCTGCTCGGAGTCGGACGAGCCGCCGGTCCGGTCACCGCCCATCCCGCCGCCCATGCCGCCGCCGCTGATGAAGTAGTGCACCTTGCCCTCGCGCACGTCCTGTTGGAATCCGGCCAGGCTCAACGAGGGGTCCGTGCCGTTGAATCCGCCCAGCGCCATCACCGGGCTGCCGACCGCGAGTTGGTAGCTGGCCTGGTTCTGCGAGCCGACCGTGGCGGCGACCCAGGTGTAGCCGTGGGCGCCCTGCTTGAGCAACGCGGTCACCTGCGCGCCGACCTGGGTACCGCCCAGCAGGCCGCCCATTCCGCCGCCCCCGCCACCGCCGCCCGGCCCGCCCGGCGCGCCGCCCGGTCCGCTCGGCGCGCTGCCCGCAGCCCCGCCCGTGCCGCCGCCGAAGCCACTGGTAGCGCCGCCGCCGAAGCCGTGCGCGCCACCGGCGCCGGGCCCCGCACCGCCCGGCATTCCGCCCGGCATGCCGCCCCGCATGCCGCCGGGCATGCCGCCGGGCATCCCGCCGGGCATCCCGCCCGGGCCGTTCGAGCCCCGCACGTTCGGTCCGGCCGTCACGATCGAGCCGGTGTGCCCCGTCGAGACGGTGTCCAGCGCGTACGCGGCCGGTCCGCCGAGGCCCACGGCCAGCGCGGCCACCCCGGTCACGGCCGCCAGCCGGCGACCCGCCCGACCGCGCAGCCGACCGCCGGCCACCAGCGCCACGGCCACCGACAACCCGCCGACCAGCACCGCCCAACGCAGCCACGGCACGAAACCCTCGCTGCGCCCGAGCAGGACGAACGCCCACCAGCCGGTGCCGGCCACCACCGCGCCGAGCAGTAGCGCGTACGACAGCCGCCGCCGGGCCCGCCACAGGCCGTCCACGCCCATCCCGACCAGCGCGGCGACCGCCGGGGCCAGCGCGACCGTGTAGTACTGGTGGAAGATGCCGCCCATGTAGCTGAACGTCAGCCCGGTGCTGAGCAGGAACCCGCCCCAGACCAGGAAGGCGGCCCGCGCCGAGTCGGTGCGCGCGTAGCGCCGGGTGGCCCAGAGGCCGAACAGCAGCAGCACCAGGGCCGCCGGCAGCAGCCAGGCGATCTGGCCGCCGATGTCCGTCCCGAACAGCCGGCCCAGTCCGGTGGAGCCCCACATGCCGCCCCCACCGCCGCCCGGCCCGTGCCCGCCGGCGCCGCCGGCCAGGGCGCTACCGCCACCCGCACCGCCCGTGCCACCGCCGCCCGGCGCGCCGCCGCCTCCCACGCTGCCGGTCTCGTCGCCGGTCAGGCGTCCGAAGCCGTTGTAGCCGAAGGTCAGCGACAGGAAGCTGTCGTTCTGCGACCCGCCGACATAGGGGCGATCGGCGGCCGGCACCATCTGCACGACCGCCACCCACCAGCCCGCGGCCACCACCAGCGCCACCCCGGCCGCCAGCAGTTGCCCGATCCGCCGCCACAGACCCGTCGGTGCGACCACCAGATAGATCAGCGCGAACGCCGGCAGGACCAAGAACGCCTGCAGGGTCTTGGTCAGGAACCCGAAGCCGAACAGCATCCCGGTCAGCAGCACCCAGCGCAGGCCCGCCGTCTCGACGGCCCGCAGCAGCGTGTACGCGGCCAGCGCCATCAGCAGCACCAGCAGGGCGTCCGGGTTGTTGAAGCGGAACATCAGCACGGCGACCGGTGTCAGCGCCATCACCCCGCCCGCGACCAGCCCGCCGAGCGCGGAGAACCGCCGCCGCACTGCCGCGTAGACCGTCCCGACCGTGGCCACCCCCATCAGCGCCTGCGGCAGCAGCAGACTCCAGGAGCTGAGCCCGAAGATCCGCGCCGACAGCTCCATCGGCCACAGCGACATCGGGGGTTTGTCGACCGTGATGAAGCTCGCGGCGTCCGAGGAGCCGTAGAAGAACGCCTTCCAGCTCTGGGTGCCGGCCTGCACGGCCGCCGAGTAGAACGAGTTGGCCCAGCCCGATGCGCTCAGCTCCCAGCAGTACAGCAGCGTGGTGGCCGCGAGCAGGGCCAGCAGGGCCGGACGCACCCAGGCCGCGTCCTCCGCCCGCCCCCGCCAGCAGCGCCGCATCCGGTCGCCCGGCCGCCACCGGCCGCCCGACGCCTGCCCCGCAGCGGCGGCGCCGGGTGGTTCCCTGGGGGGAAAGAGCAGCGCACGGGGCGGGTGCGCGCCCTGCCGGTCCACGGCGGGCGAGGACGCGGGGGCGGGGGTGTCCGAGGGGACGGTGCTGGTTCTGGTCATGGCGGCCACGCTGCCGCCCCAAGCTGTGAATGCCCTTTGCGACCGCTCTCACCGTCCTGTGACCCGCTACCACGTCACCCTGCCGTCCCAGGAACGGTCTTCCCGGGACGGCAGAGTGCGGGGTCAGAGCTGCTGAGCCTGCTTCACCAGCGCGTTGGCCTGGGCGGTCAGCCTGTCGGCCTGGTCGCCGTCGAGCTTCTTGTCGCCGAAGGCGGCCTTGTCCAGGAGACCGGCGATCTTCGCGGTCAGCGTGTCACGCTGGGCGCCGAGCGCGGTCAGCTTCGCGGTGCTCGCCAGGTACTGCGCGTCGCCCGGAGTGGCGGAGGCGATGCCCCTGGTCGAGGCCTTCAGCGTGGCGGTGGCGAACTCGCCGACACCGGCGTTCAGTTGCTTGTAGGCAGCGGCCAACTCCTCGTAGTCGTACCCGTGCTGGCCGACCAGGGCACGCGGGCGCGCCCAGTTCTCGATGTACTCGGTGAGCACACGGCCGTCACTGACGTACGGGTCGTGCAGGCCGAGCAGCGCCAGCATGGTGGGCCGGATGTCGGTGTGGTCGGACCACACGTCGTTCGTCTCACCGAGGTTGCGGATGCCCGGACCCACCAGGCCCAGCCAGGTGGTGTTGATGTCGGGTGAGAAGTCGCCGTGGTTCCAGGCGTAGGCCGGGCCCAGCGCCACGCAGGTCGGCGTGCAGGTGCTGCCGCCCGAGTAGACGAAGTAGTCCGGGTTGGCGAAGGAGGTGAAGGTCGGCGTGCGCAGCGGGTCACCCGTCTGCATGTGCAGGATCTTCTGTTCCGCCGGGTCGGCCAGGAAGCTGGAGATGACGTCGGTGGCGCCGGTGATCGGGTTGACCGCCGTCACCTTCGACCAAGCCTGCTCGAACGCACGGGTCTTGGGGTCGTTCGGGCCGGGCTGCCCGTTGAGGTAGAAGTTCGGCGCCGAGTCGGCGTGCACCGCGAAGGGGGTGGTGATGCCCTGCTGAGTGGCCAGCAGGCCCTTGGCGTTGGCGTTGACCTCACCGATCTGGCTGTATGTGCAGGGCACATTGACGCCGTCGCAGTTGGCCGGGGTCGGCTTGCCGCCCACGAAGTGGTCGTTCTCGTCCGAGGTCACCACGAACAGGGTGTTGTCCGCGTTGAGACCGTCCTTGCGGATCCGGTCGAAGAACGTGGCGAACGCGTTGTCGTAGGACTTCAGCTGTGCGGTGTAGTTGGCCTCGCCCGGTCCCATCGCACCGGAGTTGGCACCGTGCTGGTCGTGCGCGTCGGAGATGTAGGCGTAGGTGACCGGGACGCCGGACTCCTGCATCTGGGCGACGTAGCCGAGCGAGTTGTCGGCGGTCATCGCGTCGAAGCCCGGGAAGCCCGGGTTGCCCGTCGGGTCGGCGATCGGGGTGCCGGCCGTGCTGCGGACCACGCCGTCCTTGCTGATGGCCGGATCAACGCTCTTGGCGCCGAACAGCGCCTGGTAGTTGGCGTAACCACCGGGCTCGTCGGGCAGCAGGTCCGGGCTGGTCGTGCCCTTGGCGCAGACCGTCGACTTCTGTGCGCAGTGCACGCCGATGCCCACGAAGTCCGCCTGTGCCCTGGCGGGGTCGGCCTTGGCCTCGGCGGCCTGCGCGGAGTTCGGGCCGAAGACCTTGTTGATGTCGACGGTGGTGTTCTCCAGGATGGTGTTCGCCGTGGAGACCGCACCGAAGTCGCAGCCGGCCTTGGTGTAGGCGGCCCACGGCGCGGGGGCCATCTTGCCGTCCTGGCCCACCATGGTCGGCGTGGAGTCAGCCGGGGCCGGCACCGAGCTGTCGGCCACGCCGTCGGTCCAGTAGGCGAAGCTGCTGGCCGAGTTGGTGGTGCCGTCCGGCTTGTAGTAGCGGTACGAGTTGGAGACCGCCTGGCCGTGCTTGTCCCCGTACAGGCCGGTGATCGAGGTCAGGATGTCGTTGCCGGTGTGCGCGATCAACGGGGTGTGGTGGTTGGTGGACAGCGTCCCGTTGCTCTCCAGGAAGTCCTGGAGGTGCGGCATCTGCTCCAGGTCGCTGGGCACGTTGGGGTTGTCCCGGGTGAAGTGCACGTTGTCGAACTGAAGATAGATCACATGCTTCACATCCCGGCCGTCAGCCGAGATCTGGCAGCCGGTCGGCTGCGTCCGGTGATGGTCGGACTGGGCACTCGCCGCACCGGCGGAGACCATCCCGAACCCCAGCCCGGCCGCGAGCGACAGGGCCAGCATCTTGCTCTTGCGCATCCTGCTCCCTCTGTTGGGCGCCTGCGGGCGCGTACACGCGCCCGCGACGGACGCGCGTAGCACGACAGGAGCGAGCACCGCGGCGCCCCCCGGTCGTGCGTGCCACAGGGTGCCATGGGCGACCTGAACGCAACAGGAGGCATGCGCGGTCCAACGGTGAAGGCAAGGTGAATTGGGGTCGGCTGACGGTATGTCAGATCTGCAATAGGACTCCGGGCTCAGCCGATCCTGACGGTGACGGTGGTGAAGCCCAGGGCCTTGAGCAGGTCCTGGAGGGCGGTGGTGGTGTTCTGTTCGGCGCGGGCCGTCAGTCCGGCGGCCTGGGCGGCGTTCTGGATCCGCTGGGCCGCGACCACCTGGACCTTCTGCTGGTCGCCGGGATCGCTGGAGAAGAAGTCGCCGATCCGGTCGAACAGGCCGCGCTGCTCGGTGTAGACGTAGGAGCCCTTGGGGTCCAGTGCCGCCTGTGCCAGCTGGGCGTGCGGCAGGACGAGCGTGGCGCTGCGCCGGTCGGCCGAGACCGTGACGCCCGAACTCGCCACCTTGCCGAGGTCCACGTACGACTCCACCGTTCCGGAGGCGACGTAGAGCGTGCGGTGGCCGAGCAGGGCCGAGGGCAGGAAGGTCGCCTCCTGGTCGAGGTCGACGACGATCTGGGAGTTGCCGGTCGCCGCGTTGTAACGGCTCATGTCCTGGATCGACTTGAGGACGGCCGGGCCGCTGCGGTCGACGGTCTTCTCGCCGAACGGGTCGGGCAGGTTCGGGAACAGGTGGAGTCCGGCGGCGGCCAGGAACACGGCGGCGATGGCGGCCAGCGTGATCGGCAGACTGATGTACCACGGAACGCGCCTGCGCTCCCGGGGTTCGCGCCGCTGGCTGGGTGAGGGTCCTTCCGGCCTGCGAAGACGGAACACGGCGGTGTACTCCTCTGCTCAGGGGGTGGTCAACATCCCTCTCGGACAAGGTGGTTGCTCACCAGTTCGGATTCCCCGCCGGGACGGTTTCACCGCCTCCTGCGGGAACCGGTCGGCCGACGGCCCGGGTCCGGCGGAGGTTTGGGATCGGGGCGAGCGGCTAGGCGCTGTCCAGCTGGAGACCGCTCCGGCGCTGTCCGCAGCCTGGGAGGGACTGGTTATGTCCACAGTGATCGTTCTCGTCATCCTCGCGGTGGTGATCGTGGCCGCCGCGGCCGGCGCACTGCCCCGCCTGACGACCCAGCGGCTCCGGCGCCGGTTCGGGCCGGAGTACGACAGCACCGTCAGCGCCCACGGCGGGCGGACGAAGGAGGCGGAGAAGGAGCTGTCGGAACGGCTTCGCCTGGTCCGCGCCCTGGAGCTGAAGCCGCTCTCCCGGAGCAGGACCGAGAGTGTCGTCGACCGGTTGGCGGAGCTGCAGGAGATGTTCGTCGACGACCCCGCGCGCGCGGTCGCCGAGGCCGACCGGCTGTTGGACACGGTGCTCGGCGAGGTGGGGTTCCCCGTCAAGGGGCGGATCGCCGCCGTCTCGGTCGACCACGGTGACCGGGTGCCCGCCTACCGGACCGCCGCGCAGACGCTGGCGCGCGGCAGGACGGCCGAGGGCGGCACTGTCGGGGCTGCCGGTGCTGACGGCGACGGCCCGGTTGGTACCGAGGAGTTTCGGACCGCCCTGCTGGCGATCCGGGACCTCTGCCTGGACGTGCTGCGGGCCGAGCGTCCGGCTCGCGGCGGAGGGTCCGGCAACGGTTCCACGCCCCGTCCTGCCGTCACCCCGCGAACCAACTGACGGCCCCCCGCAGCGAAACGCCGAAGCTCAAGGAGAAGGAGAGAACGCCATGCCGCAGAACAGCCCGGCGAACAGCCCCGCAGAGGACTCCGCCCGTCCGCCGCTGCCCGGCCGCTTCGCCCGCCCGCAGGACGTCGAACGCCCCGGCCCCGGCCGACGCGAGCCCGGCGCCGAGGGCCGCGTACCCGAGCAGGCCCCGCCGGAGACGTCCGGTCAGGCCGCTGCCGCCCGGCACGTCCGGGCCGTCCCGCCGGCGCCTGCCGTGCCGCAGCGGGACGGCAGGCGCAGCGCGGAGGACCCCGCCGGCTGGCTGGACCCCGAGCAGGTGGATCGGTTCAGGGCCCAGTGGCACAGCATCCAGGCCGGTTTCGTCGACGATCCCCGCCAGGCGGTCGAGCAGGCGGACGCCCTGGTGGCCAAGTCCGCCGAGCTGGTCGCCGAGGCGGTGGCGGAGCGCCGCCGCCGGCTGGGCGGTGGGGACGGCGTTGACGGCGGGGCGGCCGTCGACGAGTCCGGCGCCCGCACCGAGCACCTGCGGCTCGCGCTGCGGCAGTACCGGACGCTGCTGGAGCGCCTGCTCGCCGCCTGAACCGCAGCTGCCCCCTCCACCCAGCCGGGTGGAGGGGGCAGCTGCGATTCAGCCGCCTGCCGCCGCCCGGGCCGCCCGGGCGGCGGCCGTGGCGGCCACGGCGCCCGCGATCGCGGCCCAGGCACCCGCCAGGGCGGCGACGGCTCCGGCCGTGGCGGCCACCCGGAAAGCCCATCGCAGGTAGGCGTCGTCCTCGGTGGGCCGCAGCGGGCCGGCGGCGAGGCGCACTCAGCTCGAGCCGAGCTTCCGCAGGCCGGACCCGACCTCGTCGAAGGTCATCACGGGGACGAAGGACAGCTTGGCACCGAGCTCCTGGAAGAACGGTTCGGCGATGGACGGGATGTCGGACGGCTCCTTGAGGTCGAAGACCACGTACCCCGTGCGCATGCCGTCCTTCGCACCGAAGTAGGCCGCCTCCGGCTTGATCCGGTCGAACACCGCCTTCATGGTGTGCTCCAGCGTCTTCCCCGCGATCGCCTTGTTCGCCTTCTCGGTCTCCATCTGGACTGTCAGCAGCACCCGCATGGTCGTTCCACCTCTGGTTGGCGTGACGGCACTACCCGTGCCTCCTGTCGATGGTGGTCGCGGTCGGGGGTGTGTGCAGCTGGAGCACGGCATCGGAGTGCAGCCGGTCAGACGCCCGGCAGGCGCCCGGGGGAGGGGCGCAGGTAGACGGCCCAGGTCAGCAGCAGGCAGCAGGCGTAGTAGGCGAGGAACGCGAGGTAGGCGTCGTCGCCGCTGTGGGCGTTCAGGAAGGCCTGCCGGAAGGCGACGTTGACCAGGACGCCGCCGAAGGCGCCGATCGCGCCGGCCAGGCCGATGACCGCGGTGGCGCGGCGCCGGGAGGCGCGGTCGGCGTGCTCGGGGTCGGCGCCCGCGGCGACGGCGGCTGCCGCCCTGGCGCGGAAGATCGCCGGGATCATCGTGTAGGTCGAGCCGTTGCCGATCCCGCTGAGGACGAACAGGGCGACGAAGCCGGTCAGGAAGAGCGGCAGCGAGTGCTGCCGGGAGGCTTCCAGGACCAGGGCGGCGCCGGCCGCCATCGCCGCGAAGGTCCAGCAGGTCACCCGCGCGCCGCCGAGCCGGTCGGCCAGCAGGCCGCCGAGCGGGCGCAGCAGCGAGCCGAGCAGCGGGCCGAGGAAGGTCAGGTAGGCGGCCTTCACCGCGGTGTCGAACTGCGCGTGGAACTGCACCTGGAGGACCTGGCCGAAGGCGAAGCCGAAGCCGATGAACGATCCGAAGGTGCCGACGTAGAGGGCGGAGACCACCCAGGTGTGCGGCTCGCGCGCCACCTCGCGGACGGCTCCGCGGTCGTTGCGCTGCGCTGCCAGGTTGTCCATCCGCAGTGCCGCGCCGAGCACCGCCAGGACGATCAGCGGCAGGTAGACGAGCGGCAGCAGCCGGGGGTGCGCGGCCCCGGCGGTGGCCAGCACCAGCAGGCCGAGCAGCTGCACCGCCGGGACGCCGAGGTTGCCGCCGCCGGCGTTGATGCCCAGCGCGCGGCCCTTGAGCCGCTGCGGGTAGAAGGCGTTGATGTTGGCCATCGAGGAGGCGAAGTTGCCGCCGCCGACCCCGGCCACCGAGGCCACCAGCAGCAGCGTGCCGTAGGAGACGCCGGGGGTGAGCACGATCCCGGCCAGCACCGTCGGCACCAGCAGCAGTGCCGCGCTGAACATCGTCCAGTTGCGCCCGCCGAACCGGGCCACCGCGAAGGTGTACGGGATCCGCAGCACCGCGCCGAGTGCGGTGGGCAGCGCGGTGAGCGTGAACTTGCCGGCCGGGTCGATGTGGTAGCTCGGGCCGAGGAAGAGCACCAGGACCGACCACAGGCTCCACACCGAGAAGCCGATGTGCTCGGAGAACACCGAGAGGACCAGGTTGCGGCGGGCGACGCGGGCCCCGCCCTGCCGCCAGAAGGCGGCGTCCTCGGGACGCCAGTCGTCGAGGGTGTGTCTGCGTCCGCCGGTGGCCGGCGGGGACTGGACGGCTGTGCTCATCGTGACTCTCCTGCGGTCGTGGCCTCGGTGAGGCGTACCGGCCAGCGTCGCAGGACGGCGGGGGAGCCGTCCGGGGCGAAGTCCTCGTCCAGGCAGACGCCGGTGCGCAGGTCGAAGGAGTGCCGGTACATCGGCGAGAGCAGCACCGGCACGTCGCCGCGGCTGCCGAGCAGCCCGCGGGCCAGCACGTGGGCGCCGCTGAACGGGTCGCGGTTCTCCACCGCGTACGGCTCGCCGTCCGGGCCGAGGTAGAGCGCCACCTGGTCCGTCCCGAGCAGCACGGCGACGCCGCGGCCGGGGACCAGGTCGGCGCGGTCGCAGACGCGGATCCAGCGGGAGCCGTCGTGGATCTCCACCGCGGCGGTCGTGAGCAGGGCGGTCGTCATCGGGTACGCACCTCCAGTTCGGGGCCGGCGATCAGGGCCGGCTGCGGGGACGGCCCGTCCTCGCCGGGCAGGGCGGGGCGGATCTGGTCGCGCTCGGGAACGAAGCGCACCGTCGGGTCGGGCACGCCGGGGGCGTTGGCGAACGAGACGAAGCGGCGCAGCCGCTCGGGCTGGGCGAGGGTGGCCGCCCATTCGTCCTCGTAGGTGCTCACGTGGCGGGACATCAGCTCGTCCAGGTCGGCGCAGATGCCCAGCGAGTCGTCCATGATCACCGCGCGCAGGTGCTCGATGCCGCCGTCCAGGCGCTCCAGCCAGGGGGCGGTGCGCTCCAGGCGGTCGGCGGTGCGGATGTAGAACATCAGGAACCGGTCGATGGTGCGGATCAGGGTCTCGCGGTCCAGGTCGGCGGCGAAGAGGTCGGCGTGCCGGGGTGTCATGCCGCCGTTCCCGCCGAGGTAGAGGTTCCAGCCCTCGGAGGTGGCGATCACGCCGAAGTCCTTGCTCTGCGCCTCCGCGCACTCCCGGGCGCAGCCGGAGACCGCCGACTTCAGCTTGTGCGGGGCGCGCAACCCCCGGTAGCGCAGCTCCAGTTCGATGGCCAGGGCGACCGAGTCCTGGACGCCGTAGCGGCACCAGGTCTGCCCGACGCAGGACTTCACCGTGCGCAGCGCCTTGCCGTAGGCGTGCCCGGACTCGAAGCCGGCGTCCACCAGGCGCTTCCAGACGGTGGGCAGCTGGTCGACGGTGGCGCCGAAGAGGTCGATCCGCTGGCCTCCGGTGATCTTGGTGTAGAGCCCGAAGTCACGGGCGATCTCGCCGATGACGATCAGCTTCTCGGGGGTGATCTCGCCGCCGGGGATGCGCGGCACGACCGAGTAGGAGCCGTTGCGCTGCAGGTTGGCCAGGAAGTGGTCGTTGGTGTCCTGCAGCGCGCCCTGCTCGCCGTCCAGGATGTGCCCGTTGCCCAGGCTGGCCAGGATGGAGGCGACAGCGGGCTTGCAGACGTCGCAGCCGGTGCCCCCGGCGCCGTGCTCCTCGATGAGCCGGGAGAACGAGGCGATGCCCTTGACCCGGACGATCTCGTACAACTCGGCGCGGGTGTGGGCGAAGTGCTCGCACATCCCGCGGCTGCGCTCGACGCCGCCGGCGGCGAGTTCCTCGTCCACGATGGTGCCCAGCAGCTTGACGCAACTGCCGCAGCCGGTACCGGCCTTGGTGCACTTCTTCACCGCGGCGACGCTCTCGCAGCCCTGGTCGCGCACCGCCGCCCGGACGGCTCCCCGGTTGACGTTGTGGCAGGAGCAGACCACCGCCTCGTCGGGCAGCACCACCGGCCCGGCCGCCGCGCCGAACGAGGCGGGCAGCACGAGCTGTTCGGGCGGGACCGACAGCGGCGTACCGCTGAGGGCGAGCGGGCGCAGCATGCCGTAGGCCTCCGCGTCGCCGACCAGGACGCCGCCCAGCAGCGCTCCGTCCCGGCCGATCACCAGCTTCTTGTACACGCTGGAGCGGCTGTTGGCGTAGAGCACCTCCAGGGCGCCGTCGGTGGTGCCGTGCGCGTCGCCGAAGCTGGCCACGTCCACCCCCAGCAGCTTGAGCTTGGTGGACAGGTCGGCGCCGGTGAACGAGCCCTCGTCGCCGGTGAGTTCACGCGCGACGGCCTCGGCCATCGCGTAGCCGGGGGCGACCAGGCCGTAGACCCGCCCGTCCACCGCCTGGGCGCACTCGCCGATCGCCCAGACATGCGGGTCGGCGGTGCGGCAGCGCTCGTCGACGACGATGCCGCCGCGCGCGCCGACCGGCAGGCCGCAGTCCCGGGCGAGTTGGTCGCGGGGGCGCACCCCGGCCGAGAAGACCACCAGGTCCACCGCCAGCTCGGTACCGTCGGAGAGCGCCATGCCGCGCACCCGGCCGTCCTCGCCGGTGGTGATCTGCTGGGTGCCCGCGCCGGTGTGCACCAGCACGCCCAGCTCCTCGATCTTGCGGCGCAGCACCTCGCCGCCGCCCTCGTCCACCTGGAGGGCCATCAGCCGCGGGGCGAACTCGACGACGTGCGTCCGCAGGCCCATCGCCGTCAGCGCGCCGGCCGCCTCCAGGCCCAGCAGTCCGCCGCCGACCACCGCGCCGACCTGTGCGTCGGCGGCGCCCGCCCGGATCGCCCGGAGGTCCTCGATGGTGCGGTAGACGTGGCATCCCTCGGCGTCGTGCCCGGGCACCGGCGGCACGAACGGGTACGAGCCGGTGGCCAGCACCAGTGCGTCGTACCGCAGTTGCCGGCCGGCGCTGGTGACGACGGTGCGGGCCTCGCGGTCGATCCGCGCGGCGGGTTCGCCGAGCCGCAGGTCGATGCCGTGCTCGGCGATGAACTCCGGCGGACAGAGCGACAGTTCGTCCGCCGTGGTGCCGGAGAACCACGAGGTCAGGTGGACCCGGTCGTAGGCCGGGCGCGGCTCCTCGGCGAGCACCGTGACCCGCCAGGCGTCCGCCCCCGGCCGGTCGAAGAGGGCTTCGAGGAAGCGTTGGCCGACCATGCCGTGGCCGACCAGGACCAGCTCCTTGCGCAGCATCAGAACGCTCCTAGGGTGGTGAGCAGGTGAAGGGGTTCCCGGGGCAGCGGGTCGTCGCGCTCGTACGCCCGGGTGAAGGCGCCGACCGTGGCCAGATCGCCCAGCAGGATGCCGCCGACGAGCCGGTCGCCGCGCAGCACGAGCTTCTTGTACGAGCCCCGGGTGGCGTCCGTCAGTCGGAGCACGTCCAGGCCGGGGCCCTCGTCGGCGACCTCGCCGAAGGCGGCGTACTCCAGCGGGCCGGCGCTGAGCCGGGCGAGCGGGCGCGAACCGGTGAACACCGCGTCCGGATCCGCGCCGGAGAGCCGGGCGGCCAGTACGTCGGCCTGCTCCCAGGCGGGCCCGGCCAGGCCGTGCACGACGCCGCGGTGCTCGGCGCAGTCGCCGATCGCGTACGTGTCGGCGGCGGAGGCCGCGAGCCGGTCGTCGACCAGGACGCCGGTGCGGACCAGCAGCCCGGCGCTGTGGGCCAGCCCGGTGCGTGGCCGCACCCCGCAGGCGAGGACCACGAGGTCCGTCTCCAGCAGGTAGCCACCGGCGAGTTCCACGCCGGTCACCCGCTCCGCGCCCCGCACCGCCCGGGCCCGGTTGCCGCAGTAGGTGACCACGCCGAGTCTCGCCAGGCCGCCCTGGAGGGCGCGGCCGGCCTGCTCGTCGAGCTGGCGCTCGATCAGCTGCGGCCCCTGGTGGACGATCTCCACCGGGAGGCCGAGCGCCGCGAGCGCGCGGGCGGCGCTCACGCCCAGCACCCCGCCGCCGACGACGACCGCGCGCCTGGCCCGTGCGGCGTGCTCGGCCAGCTGCCGGCAGTCGGAGACCGTGCGCAGCGCGTGCACGCCGGCCTTCAGCCCGCCCGGCTCCCGGCGCAGGCCCCGGATCGGCGGCAGCACCGGGTTGGCGCCGGTGGCCAGCACCAGCTGGTCGTAGGACTGTTGTTCGCCGCCGACGAGCCGCAGGGTGCGGGCGGCCGTGTCCAGCGAACCCACCTCGGCACCCACCCGCAGCGCCGCGTCGCCCGAGGGCAGCGTGATCGCCTCGGCGTCGTAGCGCCCGGTCAGCACGTCGGCCAGCAGCACCCGGTTGTAGGGGGCGCGTGGCTCCGCGCCGTACAGCGTCACCTCCGCCTCCCCGCCCAGCGCGTGGAACCGCTCGGCGAAGCGGGCCGCGGCCATGCCCGCGCCGACCACCGCGATCCGCCGGCTCATCCCGTCACCTCCGCAGGTCGCACGCCCGCGCGCTCGACCCGGACCGCGCACACCTTGAACTCGGGCATCTTGGACGTCGGGTCCAGGGCCGGGTTGGTGAGCGAGTTGGCCCGCCCGGCGCCGCCCCAGTGGAAGGGCATGAAGACGGTGTCGGGCCGGATGGTGTCGGTCACCCGCGCCGGGGCCACCGCCCGGCCGCGCCGGCTGGTCACCGCGAGCAGATCGCCCTCGGCCACCTCCAGCCGCCGCGCGAGCTGCGGGTGGAGCTCCACGAACGGTCCGGGCGCCGCCCGGTTGAGCTCGGGGACCCGGCGGGTCTGCGCGCCGCTCTGGTACTGCGCGACCACCCGGCCGGTGGTCAGGTACCAGGGGTACTCGGCGTCCGGCTCCTCCGCCGCCGGGCGGTGCGCGACCGCCGCGAACCGGGCCCGGCCGTCCGGCGTCGCGAAGCGGTCCAGGAACAGCCGGGGCGTGCCGGGGTGGTCCACCGCCGGGCACGGCCAGAAGACGCCGTCCTCGGCCTCGATCCGGGCGTAGCTGATCCCCGCGTAGTCCGCGGGGCCGCCGGCCGAGGCCCGTCGCAGCTCCTCGAAGACCTCCTCCGGGTCCGCCGGGAACCCGCGTCGCACACCGAGGCGCGCGGCCAGCTCGCGCAGGACGTACAGGTCCTCCCGCACGCCGGGCGGCGGGTCGACGGCCTTGCGGCGCAGGATCACCCGGCCCTCCAGGTTGGTCGTGGTGCCGCTCTCCTCCGCCCACTGCGCGGCGGGCAGCACCACATCGGCCAGCTGCGCGGTCTCCGAGAGGACCAGGTCGCTCACCACCAGGAAGTCCAGCGCGCCCAGCCGTTCGGTCACGTGCCCCGCGCGCGGAGCCGACACCACCGGGTTGGAGCCCATCAGCAGCAGCGCCCGCACCCCGCCGTCCTCGCCCAGGGTGTCCAGCAGCTCGTACGCGGAGCGGCCCGAGCGCGGCAGCTCGTCCGCCGGGACGGCCCAGACGCGGGCGATGTGCGCGCGGGCCGCCGGGTCCTCGATCGAGCGGTAGCCGGGCAGTTGGTCGGCCTTCTGGCCGTGCTCCCGGCCGCCCTGCCCGTTGCCCTGGCCGGTCAGGCAGCCGTAGCCGGAGCCGATCCGGCCCGCATTGCCCGTCGCCAGGCAGAGGTTGATCCAGGCGCTGACCGTGTCGGTGCCCTTGCTGTGCTGCTCGGGTCCGCGCGCGGTGAGCACCATGCCGGTCCCGGCGCCCGTGAACATCGCGACGGCGGCCCGGAGTTGCTCCGTCGGCACGCCGGTGATCCGCTCGACCCGCTCCGGCCAGTGCGCCATCGCCGCGGCCCTGGCCGCCGCGAAACCGGAGGTGCGCCGCGCGATGAAGTCCTCGTCCAGGTGCCCGTCCGCGATCACCAGGTGCAGCAGGCCCAGCGCGAGGGCCAGGTCGGTGCCGGGCACCGGTTGCAGGTGCAGATCGGCGGGCTCGGCGGTGGCGGTGCGGCGCGGGTCGACGACGATCAGGCGCCCGCCGTTCTCCTGCAGTTCGCGCAGGTAGCGGACGGCCGGCGGCATGGTCGCGGCCGGGTTGGCGCCGACCAGGATCACACAGCCGCTGCGGGGGATGTCCGCCAGCGGGAAGGGCAGCCCGCGGTCGATGCCGAACGCCTGCCGGTGCGCGGCCGCCGCCGACGACATGCAGAACCGGCCGTTGTAGTCGATGCTCGCGCTGCGCAGCGCCACCCGGGCGAACTTGCCGAGCAGGTAGGCCTTCTCGTTGGTCAGCCCGCCGCCGCCGAAGACCCCGGCCGCGTCCCGGCCGTGGCGCTGCTGGGCGGCGCGCAGGCCGGTCGCGGCGCGCTCCAGCGCCTCCTCCCAGGACGCCTCGCGCAACGCGCCGTCGCGGCCGTCGCGCACCAGCGGTGCGGTCAGCCGGGCGGCGGGGGAGAGCACGGCCGCGGCGCTGCGGCCCTTGCCGCACAGCGCACCGAGGTTGACCGGGAAGTCCGGGCGTTCCAGGACCTCCACCGCCTCCGGGCGGCCGGCCTGCGGTGCGCGCAGCCGCATGCCGCACTGCAGCGAGCAGTACGGGCAGTGGGTGTCGGTCGTCGTCATGCCAAGGAGCGTGACGCCGGCCCGTTACGCCGTCGGGTCCCCCGTGTTGCGGCGCGGGTACGCCTCCCTCACAGCCCGGCCCGGACAAGGTCGGACGAACGACATCTTCCGTAACACCCGACGGCCTTCGCCTAATCCGCACGTGACGGCGGTGAAACGCGGACGAAACCGGACTGCCCCAGCCTCGCAGCATGGCAACTCCACGCACGGACCAGGGCGAGCCGCCGGGCAGAGAACCGGCCGGCCCGCTGACCGGTTTCACCATCGGCGTCACCGCCGCCCGCCGCCGCGAGGAGCTCACCGCGCTGCTGCGCCGCCGCGGCGCGCGCGTGATCGAGGCGCCCACCCTGCGCATCCTCCCGCTCGCGGACGACGGCGACCTGCGCCGCGCCACCGACCGCTGCCTGGCAGGCCCGCTCGACTACGTGATCGCCACCACCGGCGTCGGCTGGCGCGGCTGGATGAGCACCGCCGACGGCTGGGGCCAGGGCGCCCGCCTCGCCCAGGCGTGCCGGCAGGCCGTGGTGCTCACCCGCGGTCCCAAGGCCACCGGTGCGGTGCGGGCCAGCGGCCTGAACGAGACGTACTCCCCCCGCTCGGAGGCCTGCGACGAGCTCCTGACCTGGCTGCTCGCCCGCGAGCTGACGGGCCGCCGGATCGCCGTCCAGGAGCACGGCGCGCCGCTGGACGGCTTCGCCGCCGCGCTGCGCGAGCGGGGCGCCGAGGTGATCGAGGTCCCGGTGTACCGCTGGGCCCCGCCGCAGGACCCGGATGCCGTACGGCGCCTGGTCGAGCAGACGGCGCGCCGCGAGGTGCACGCGCTGGCCTTCACCAGCGCACCCGCCATCACCGCCTTCCTCGACACCGCCGACGCGGCCGGGTTGCGCGCCGAGGTGCTGGCCGCGCTGCGCGACGACGTCCTGTCGGCCTGCGTGGGCCCGCTCTGCGCCCGGCCGTTGGAGGACGTCGGCGTCTCCACGGTCTCGCCCGAGCGCGGTCGCCTCGGCTCGCTGGTGCGCACCATCGCCGAGGCGCTGCCCGCCCGCAACCGCCGCGAACTGCAGGCCGGCGGCCGGAGCATCGTCCTGCAGGGCAGCGCCGTCCTGGTCGACGGCACCGCCTTCTGGCTGCCACCCGTCCCGGCGGCCGTGCTGCGCGCCCTCGCCGAGCAGCCCGGCTGGGTGCTCAGCCGCGCCGACCTGCTGCGCCGGGTCTGGCCCGGCAGCGGAGCGGACGAGCACGCGGTGGAGGCCGCCGTCGCCCGGCTGCGCGGCGCGCTCGGCCCGCACGGCGCGCTGGTGCGCACCGTCCCCAAGCGCGGGTACCGGCTGGCGGTGGGCGGGTGACGGACCTTCCGACGCTCCTCGTCGTGGCGCACGGCACCCGCGACCTCGCGGGGGTGGCGACCGTCGAGGCGCTGCCGGCGCGGATCCGGGCGCTGCGTCCGGACCTGCGTGTCGAGCTGGCCTACCTCGACCTCGTCCGCCCCTCGCTCGCCGAGGCCCTGGCCGAGCACGCCGCACGCGACGCGCCCGTCGTCCTCGTGCCGCTGCTGCTCAGCGCCGGCTACCACGTGCGCGTCGACATCCCGGCCGTGATCGCCGCCGTACCCCGGGTGCGGGCGCGGGTGGCCGCCGCGCTCGGCCCGGACCCGCTGCTGGCGACCGCCCTGCGCGACCGGCTGGCCGAGGCGGGCCGGCCCGGGGACGCCGGGCCGGTGGTACTCGCCGCCGCCGGCTCCTCGGATCCCGCGGCCAACGCCGACACCGTGCGGACGGCAGGCCTGCTGGCCGGGCTGCTGGGTGCGCCGGTCATCCCCTCCTACCTGTGCGCGGCGTCCCCCACGCCCGCCGAGGCCGTCGCCGCCCTGCGCGCCCGGGGGCACGACCAGGTCGCCGTCGCCGGCTACCTGCTGGCCCCGGGCCACTTCGCCCGGCGCGCCGCGCAGGCCGGCGCCCGGCACACCTCCGCCCCGCTCGGCACGCACGGTGCGGTGGCCGAACTGGTGCTGCGCCGCTACCTGGCCGCCCTGGAGGACACCCGCCTCCCGGTGGCCCGCGCGTCCGGCGCCGCCTGCCGGTGATGCGCGCGGCTGCCTGCTGAACTGGACGGGACCGACACCCGTCCACCGCGGAAGGCCCTCTCTCATGCCGGACAGCGCGACCCCGAACAGCTCGTACAGCTCGAACACCTCCTACGCCGACCTGCGCGCCCTGATCGTCAACTGCACGCTGAAGCGCTCACCGGAGCGCAGCCACACCGAGGGCCTGATCGACGTCAGCCGGGGCATCATGGAGCGTCAGGGGGTCGCGGTCGACGTCATTCGCGCCGTCGACCACGACATCGCCACCGGCGTCTGGCCGGACATGACCGAGCACGGCTGGGAGAGCGACGACTGGCCGGTCCTCTACAGCCAGGTGATGGCCGCCGACATCCTCGTGCTGGCCGGCCCGATCTGGCTCGGTGACAACTCCTCGGTGATGAAGCGGGTGATCGAGCGGCTCTACTCCTGCTCGTCGCTGCAGAACGAGGCCGGGCAGTACGCCTACTACGGGCGGACCGGCGGCTGCCTGATCACCGGCAACGAGGACGGCATCAAGCACTGCGCGATGAACGTCCTCTACAGCCTCCAGCACATCGGCTACACGATCCCGCCGCAGGCCGACGCCGGCTGGATCGGCGAGGCCGGTCCCGGTCCGTCCTATCTCGACCGGGGCTCCGGCGGCCCGGAGAACGAGTTCACCAACCGCAACACCACGTTCATGACCTGGAACCTCCTGCACTTCGCCCGGATGCTCAAGGACGCCGGCGGCATCCCGGCCCACGGCAACCAGCGCTCCGAGTGGGACGCGGGCTGCCGCTTCGACTTCGAGAACCCCGAACACCGCTGACGTCCGAACACCGCTGACGTTTCCCCGGCGGGTTTGCGTTATCCGCGTTCTCGCTGTGGCTCTCCCAGGTGTCGGCAGTCTTCCCCTCGCCTGCCGACCGGGAGAGAGACATGACTGGTAAGCGAGCGGCGCACGGGCGTCGCAAGGGCCGTCGGATGCCGCTGATAGCGGCCACCGCGGTGGCCGCCGGCCTCATAGCCGGTGTGCTCGGGATCAACGCGGCGCAGGGCGGTCAGGAGGCCAGGCCCAGCGCGGCGGCCCAGCCCGCGCAGTCGGCCGGGGCGCAGTCGGCCCTCGGGCAGGCCGCCTCCGGCCGGAAGGCCGCACCGACGCCCGCGGCCTCGCCGCAGCACCACGACACGCCCGCCCCGCCGACCTCGGTGCCCAAGGCCGACCCCTCGCGCGGCATGGTCTACACCGGGCTCGCGATCGCCGCCACGAGCGACCCCTGCGCGGGCGAGTTCCGGACCTCGGCGGCGGGCCTGTGCACCCACGGGCCGGACGCGGCCCCGCAGGGCGTCGACGTCCACGCGACCGTCCCGGTGGCCGTGGCCGCGACCGTCACGGCTCCCACCCTGCTCGGTTCCGGCCAGGCACCCGCCGCCGGCGACCTGCTCAAGGGCGGCGATCCCGTCCTGGACGCCGGGTCGGCGGCCGGCTCGGCCGCCGACTCCGCTGCCGCCGCCGGGACGACGGGCGGCTCGGCGCCCGCCGACGGCGGGTCCACCGTGGTCTGCGACGGCGACGGCACCAGCGGCAACCGGGTGCAGGTGCTGTACGTGCACGGCTCCGGCCAGGACCGCTTCGCCCAGTACCAGGCGTCGTTCAAGAAGTGGGCGGCCGACGTCGACGTCATCTACGACGCGAGCGCGCAGGAGACCGGCGGCGACCGGCACGTGCGCTACGTGACCGCCCCGGACTGCACGGCCGACGTGCTGGACGTCCAGCTGCCGGACTCCGCGCTGGCCGACTTCGGCGCCACCAACGACGCTCTGGCGCAGCGCGGTTACAACCGGCACGACCGCAAGTACATGATGTTCGCGGACGCGAACGTCTACTGCGGGATCGGCACCTTCGCGGGTGACGAGCGGCCGGACCAGGCCAACCTGAGCAACTTCGGCCCCTCGTACGGCCGCAGTGACTCGGGCTGCTGGAGCGGCCACGTCGCCGCGCACGAACTCGGGCACAACCTCGGCGCGGTGAACAACAGCGCGCCGTACTCCAGCAAGGCCGGCCACTGCACGGTCGACTGGGACCTGATGTGCTACTCGGACGCCCCCTACTACCCGAAGATGCAGACCCTCTGCCCCGACCAGGCGCAGCAGGACCGGCTGGACTGCACCAAGGACGACTACTTCAACACCAGTCCCAAGGCGGGCAGTTACCTGTCGACGCACTGGAACGTGGCGAACAACCAGTTCCTGATCGCGGGCGCCGGCGGCAACGGCGGCGGCACCGGGCCCAACCCCTCGCCCACGCCCAGCCCGTCGCCCACGCAGAGCAGCGGCCCGAGTCCGACGCCGACGCCCACCCCGAGTCCCACGCCGACCGGCGGGTCCAGCGCCGGACCTGACATGACGATCAGTCAGGTGACGCAGAACTCGGCGCTGTTGAGCTGGTCCGCAGTCCCCGACGCCGCCGCCTACCAGATCCTCGTGAGCGGCCGGGCCATCGGCAGCGTCACGTCGACCGCGGTGCGGGTGGTCTCGATGCGGCCGGACACCGACTACACCTTCGCCGTCGCGGTCCGCGACCGCAGTGGTCGCCTCTCGCAGCCCGGGGCGTCGGCCTCGTTGCACACCCTGGCCGCGCAGGGCGGCACCACGCCGGGCAAGCCGTACACCATGACCAACAGCCTCACCGGCCAGGTGGCGGACATGTGGGGCGGCTCCAGCAACGACGGCGACGTGCTGATCGCCTACCAGAGCACCGGCTATCGCAACCAGCAGTGGGACTTCCAGGACGCGGGCAACGGCCTGGTGCGGATCAAGAACGTGCAGTCCGGCAAGTGCCTTCAGGTCGGCGGCGCGCTGGTGGCGGGCGAGTTCGTCTTCCAGCAGCCGTGCGCGAACTCCGACGCGCAGGCCTGGCAGGTGAGCGACAGCGGGAGCGGCCACACCCTGACCGCCAAGGGGTCGAGCCTGGTGCTGGGCGCCAGCAACCGCTGGTACTACGGCGGTTGGCTGCTGGAGCTGCAGCAGCCGAACGGCCAGTCCTACCAGAACTGGACCCTCCAGCCGGCCTCCTGACCAACGCCGGTGCTTCTCAGGGGTGGGGCGGGCGTCATGCCGTCCCACCCCCTTCGTCCGCTACCTGGGGTTCCCATGATCAGAGCAGCAGTACCGTCCACCGTCGCCGCCCTGGCCCTGGCGGCCTGCGCCGTGCTGACGGTCCCGACGCCGGCCGCCGCACACGGCGGCAACATCCACTTCGCGATCACCGCCCGCAGCGACGGCCACACCCGGGCCACGGCCAGCTACGACGACGGCGACCCGGTGGACGAACCGCTCGGCGCCACGCTCAGCGCGCTCTCCTCGGACGGGCGCAGCGTCGGCCCGTGGCCGCTGCTCGCCGTCTCCGGTGCGCAGGCCACCTACACCACCCGCGAGAGCCTGCCCCCGGGCAGCTGGAAGGTCAGCGTCGACGCCGCCTTCCCCGAACTCGGCCACGGCGAGAGCGAGGTCGCGGTCACGGCCGTCCCGGACACCCAGTCACCCCCGAGCCAGGCAGCCCCTGTCCCAGCCTCCAGCCCCACCGCGCCGCCGGCGCCCGACGTCGCGGCGCCCGCCCGCCAGGACTCCGCCGGAGCGCTCTCGCTCGTCCTCGTGCTCGCGACCGTGGCGCTCGGGGTACTCGGCGTGGCCGCAGCCGCAGTCATGGCCCGGCGCCGCCGCCCCCGCCCGTCCTGATCACCGACGGCGGCTCCGCTGCTTGTCCCGAAACGGGCGATGGCACGACGCGTTCCCGCGCCGTGCCATCGCCCGTTTCGTAGCGTCATCGGCCGTGAGTGACTTCGAGCTGGCGACCTCGGGGGGTCGCGGCCAGGATCGAGGTCATCAGTCCGGGGAAGTGTTCCTCCAGCTCGGCCAGGCGCAGCCGGCTGAGGCGGGTGTTGCCCACCAGGCGGGTGGCGACCACGCCGCTCTCCCGGAGCGTGCGCAGGTGGTGGGAGACCGTCGAACGCTTGACCGGCACGTCGAGGCTGGTGCACGAGCCCTCGCCCGCGGCCGCCAGCAGGCGGACGATCTGCAGCCGCACCGGGTCCGCCAGGGCTTGCAGGACTTGGCCGATGTCGATCTCGTCGAGAGCGGGCTGCGGGAGCCAGGTGTCCTGTGAGTCGCGCATCATCTCTCCACGTCTCCACGGCGGTCGTCTCTGTCGATACCCATTGACCTTACCTGCCGTCCCGAGAGTCGATTCTGGTCGTCTCTTACGATGGGCATCGAATCTGTCATACGATGCTCATCGTACATGACGCTCTCCATCGGAACAGGAGTCCCTGATGAGCGACACCACGAGGACCGACCCGGGCGAGCGCTGGCGCCCGCAGGTCATGGTCCTGGCCTTCGGCACCTTCGCGGTGGGGACGGACGCGTTCGTCATCGCGGGCCTGCTCCCCGACATCAGCCGCTCACTGCACATCGACGTCGCCGCGGCGGGCCAGCTGGTGACCGTCTTCTCGATCGCGTACGCGGCGCTGTCGCCGGTGTTGGCGGCGCTGACCGGCCGGTGGTCGCGACGCCAGGTGCTGGTGACGGCGCTGATCGTGTTCGCGCTGGGCAACGTCGGCACGGCGCTGGCGCCCGACTACGCGCTGGTGCTGGCCTCCCGGGTGGTCGCGGCGGCGGGCGCGGCGATGTTCACGCCCAACGCCGGGGCCACGGCCGCCGCGATCGCGGGCCCCGAGCGGCGCGGGCGGGCGATCGCCATCGTGACGGTGGGCCTGACGTCCTCGCTCGCCCTGGGGGCGCCGTTGGGTACGGCGATCGGCAACGCGCTGGGCTGGAAGGCGACCATGTGGTTCGTCACCGCGCTCGCGGTGCTGGTCACCCCGGTGATCGTGCTGCGGCTGCCCGACGTCCGGCTGCCCGCCGCGCCCAGCCTGCGCCAGCGGCTCGCCCCGCTGACCGACCGCCGGGTGGCCGGGGTGCTGACGATCACGCTGCTGGCCTTCATCGGCATCTACCTGCCCTACACCTACATCAGCTCGGTCTTCGCGACCGCCACCGGCGGCGACGGCGGCCGGGTGGCGCTGCTGCTCCTGGTGTTCGGCGTGGCCGGCACCGTCGGCAACCTGACGGCCGGGCGGCTGGCCGACCGGCACGGTCCCCGGCGGGTGGTGATCGGTGCGACCTTCGCCCTGGCGGTGGTGTTCCTGGCCATGCTGCCGAGCCGGGGTTCGTTCCCGGCGGCGCTGGTGGTCGTCGCCCTCAGCGGTGTCGCCTCGTGGTCGGTGACGGCCCCGCAGCAGCACCGCATCATGGCGCTGGCGCCGGCCGGCTCCGAGCCGCTGGTGGTCTCGCTCAACGCGGCCGTGATGTACCTGGCGATCTCGCTGTCCAGCACGGTGGGCGCGATCGCGCTGACCTCGTTCCACTCGTCCGCGGTGCTGCTCCCGATCGCCGCCGCCTTCGTCCTCGCGGCGGCCCTGCTGGCCTGGATCTCCCGGCCGGCGGTGCGCCGGAGCGACGAGCAGCAGCCCGGCGTCGCGGCGAGTCCGGCGGTGAGGTGAGGTGAGCTGGGACGGGACGGCCCCACTCCGGCCCTCACCGCAGGCAGACGGTGGCGGCCGGCTGTTCGCGCGGGGCGGCGGCGTACGCGTCGGCGACCTGGACCAGGAACGCCGTCTCGTCGACGAGATCGTGCCCGCCCAGCGAGGACAGCGCCGCCGAGCCGGCCAGCGGCCCCTGGCCGTGGCGCTTGGCCCGGCAGGCGGCCCTCAGCAGGCGGGCCATCTCACGCGCCCGGGCCACCGACTCCTCGCCCTCGGCCGCCCGGCCGCTCCGGGCGCACGGCTGTTCGGGTGTCGCGTAGTCGCGCAGCACCAGGATGGCGTCCCGGATCTCGATCACCTGGCGGTACACCAGCAGCCGCCAGGGACCGCGTGGCAGCAGCAGTTCCAGCAGCAGCGGCCTGGGCGGCGCGAGGGCGACCGAGGGAACCGCGTAGACCAGGTCGCGCCACAGCCGCCACAGCCGCCGGAAGTCCGTGATGTCGCGCAGCACCCGACGGCCGGCCGACAGCAGGGGGACGGCGAGCACCGTGGTCCTGGAGAGGCAGAACAGGCCCATCACGAACGGCACGACCGGTGTCACCCAGGAGGCGCCGGAGCCGAGTTGGATCAGCAGCGCGACCCAGGACAGCGCGGCGAAGCAGCTGCCCAGACCGAACAGCCGCATGCCGGTCCGCAAGGCGCTTGTGCCGTGCCGCTGTTGGCGACGGCAGACGACCGCGATGCAGACGCCGTTGCTGACCAGGTGGACGCCGATCACGCTCAGCCAGAACGCGTAGCCGGCGGCCGACGTGCTCGGGAAGACCTGGTGCACGTACATGGTCGGAGCCGCCCGCAGGCCCAGCACGACCAGCCAGACGAAGGCGAGTCCCGAGCCGACGTGCAGCCACTCCCGGCGCGGCCGGTCCATCGTGATCATGACGAAGTCCACCACGACCACCGCCGACAGCACCCCGCACAGGTGGGTGGCCAGGGTGTAGAGCCGCAGGTTCTGGACATCGTGCGCGGCGAGTGCGACGAAGAAGGAGAGCTTCAGCGTCATGGTGACGGCGGCGGCCGCGACCGCGATCCACAGTCCGCGCTGCTGCGGTGAGCGGATCGCGGACGGCGCCCGGACGAGCAGCCCGAGCCACATGGCGGCGATCCCCGCCGTCTCGAACCGCACGCCGAGTGCGGTGAGGTCACCGAACACCGGACAGCCCCAGCGCCGCTTCCCACTCGCCGGAGGATGCGCCGGAGGACTCGCCGCGCGAGCTCGTGGCGCCCGGGCGCTGCGGCCGGGCGGCGACGGTCCGGATCAGGCTCGCGAGCATCTCCGCCTCCTGCTCCTGGCGGGTGGTGTAGTCGGTGCGGGCCAGCAGGCGCCGGGCCAGCTCCGGGCTGTCGGACCGGTCGGGCGCGAGCAGGCCGTCGAACAACTCCAGGCTCGGGTGGTCGAACAGCATGTGCCCGATCTCGTGCAGGACGATGTGCTCCTGGTGCGGCCGGCTGGTCTGCTGCTCGAAGAAGATGTAGTCCGCCGTCCCGGTGGCCAGCCACAGTCCGCAGGCACCGGCCGCGGCGGCTCCGTCCGGCAGCGGGAGCAGGTGGAGCGGGCGTCCGCGCAGCGCGGACAGCCGGGCGCAGACGGTCTCCACCGAGAAGGAGGGGATCGGTCCGAAGGTCTGGAGCACGGCCTCGCAGCGACGGCGTAATCTCCGATAGGGAACTCGCATGGCCACCCCGTTCGTCAGGACTCGTCAGTCGGCGGCAGCGGTTCGACGCGGGTCCGTCGGGGGCCGTCGTCAACCGCTGTCGGTGTTCTCCTCCAGCGGAAGGCCTTCCAGCGCGCGCAGCTGGTTGAGGATCTGAACCGCCGCCAGCAGCCCTTTGGGGGACAGGCCGTTGGCCCGGGCGGCGATCCTGGTGACGCCCGAGTCGCGCAGCGCCTCCCACTCCTCCAGTCGCAGGCCCGCCTCGCGCAGCGACACCATCCGCACCAGCATCGAGTCGACCTCCTCGGCGACCTCGTCGTCGAAGAAGTACGCGGGCTTCACCCCGAAGAAGGCCGCCAGCGCCTCCAGGTGATGCATCGTCGGGTTGCTGCGCTTGCCGTTGCGCAGGTAGGCGATGTACGCCTTCGAGATATCCCCTCCCCGCTCCCGGATCGCCCGGGCGACCTCGTCGTTGCTGTACGGACCACGATCTCCCGGATGCACCGCCGCGAACAAGTGGTTGAGGCGACTGGCGAGCTTGTCCGTACAGGATCGACCGTTTTCAGCCATTGGCACTTCGCTCCTTGGCCGGAGGTTTGGTTTCTGTCAACTGCCCACCGGCCGACTCTGGTTGACAGGTCATCGGCGAGAGCTAAGCTGAGTCTTCGGCAACTGAGGTGGCCGTCGGGGTCGCCGGGTCCCCCAATGCTAGGGGTGCCAGTTGCCGGAGACAATCCGGCGGGACGCCCGAGCGGCGTGATCTCCGCCGTATACCCGATACCCGGGTTCGCTGTGTCCGCGAGCAACGCCGGCGGTCCTGCCGATCTCGTTGCCGTGCTGTGACCGGATGAGGTGGAACGACTCGATGGGAGAGCAAACAGTGCAGGCCTCCGAGGACTGGATCCAGAGCCTCCGACCAGCTCCGCAGGCCCGCGTGCGCCTGGTCTGCTGCCCGCATGCCGGTGCCTCGGCGAGCGCGTACGGGCCGCTGTCCAGAGCCCTGCCGGGCTGGATCGAGGCCCTGTCGGTGCAGTATCCCGGACGGCAGGCCGGTTCCGCCGGATTCACGGACATCGGCGAACTCGCCGGGCAGATAGCCGAACGGCTGGCTCCCCAGGCGGACTTGCCGTTCGCGGTGCTCGGCCACAGCATGGGATCGGTGGTCGCCTTCGAGCTGACCCGCAGGCTGGAGGCGGCCGGAACGCCTGCCGTGCGGCTGTTCGTCTCCGGCCGTCGATCGCCCTCCGACGGGCTCGGGGTCAACGTGCCGCGCGACGACGAGGAGATCGTCGAGGAGCTGCGGGCGCTGGGCGGCGTCCCGGTCCGGCTCCTGGAGCGGCCGAAGTACCGCGAGGCGGTGCTCAGCGTGATCCGCAACGACTACCGCGCCAACTCCCGCTACCTGGCGTCGCCGCAGACCCTGGTGAACTGCCCGGTGACCTTCCTGCTGGCGGCCGACGACCCGTACGTCGACCGGGACGCGGCCGTCGACTGGCAGCGCCACACCAGCCGTGACTTCAAGCTGCTGCCCTTCCCCGGTGGGCATTTCTTCCTCAACGAACAGCTGGAGCAGGTCGTCGGGGCCGTCGGCGCGGATCTCCAGGACCACTCGGCCCGACAGGCTCTCGGAGGCCACCGGTGAACAACCTCCTCAACCTCCTGGACACCCCCGGGGGCAGCCTGGTCCGGCCGCTCGGCCCCGGAGTGGACGAACTGGCGGTCCGCGTCTACGAGTACACGCTCGGGAACGGGCCGGTCAGCACGCTGGAGGCGGCGAGCGCGCTGCGCGTGCCGGCCGCCGACGCGGAACGGGCCATGGACACCCTGCGCGATCTGCGACTGGTCAGCTGCGCGGGCTCCGCGGCGGGCTACCGCGCGGTCAGTCCGGACGCCGCGCAGATCGAACTGGTCATGCCGCTGGAGCAGGCCATCCATGACAAGCGTCGCGAACTAGCCGGAATCCACGAGCAGTTGCGCTCCTTCGTGGACACCTTCAGCACGCTGAGCCGGTCCCGGCCGCGGCAGGAGGAGGTGGTCAGGCACCAGGACCCGAGGCAGGTGCAGCTTCGGATGGCCGCCGCGCTGCGCGGCTGTGGCACGGAGGTTCTGGCGATGCGCTCGCTCGGCAACGGTCTGGCCCCGGAGGGTGAGCCGTTCGACCTGCCGGTGGGGGTGCGCGGCATCCCCGTGCGGCTGCTGTACCCGCACCCCGCCCGGACCTGCGCGACCGTCCGGGCCGGCCTGCGCCGGGCGGCCCAGCACGGCGCCCGGATCCGCACCTCGAACCACGTGTTCGAGGACCTGGTGCTGATCGGCGACGACGTGGCGTTCCTGCCCGACCAGGCCTTCGGCCAGGACGTCCCCACCGTCACCGTGGTCTACGAGCCGGCGATCGTCGCGCTGCTCCGGCGCTTCTACGACTACGCCTGGCAGGCGGGCGCGGACTTCGAGGCCGAGGACGTCTCCTACGGGGACACCCTCGGTGACGTCAGGGCGACCATCCTGGACCTGCTGGCATCCGGGCTGAAGGACGACGTCGTCGCCCGCCGGATCGGGATGTCCTCGCGCACCTTCCGCCGCCACATCTCCAGCATCATGGACGAGTTGGGCGCCGACAGCCGGTTCCAGGCGGGAGTGGCCGCGGCCCGGGCCGGACTCGTCGGCACCGAGGAGTCCGATCCGGGGCTGCGCCGGGCGGGCTGACGAGCGGGCTGACGGGCCGTCAGCGGCGTGGTGGTGCCCGGGTCCGGCAGGCCGGCCCGGTGGACGCCACCGGGTCGCGGCGGCCCGCAGTCCCAGGAGTAGCACACTCCAGCGTGCGGTCACGCGACCCCCAGGACTGATTCGGTACCGATCGTTTCCGTATCGGGAAAGACGGTACCGACCGTTTCCGTCTGGGGTCAAGGCGGGATATCCTGGCCGGCATGCCAACGCAGGCCGGCGAACGCCTCCTCCAGGCCGCTGACGACCTCTTCTACGCCGAGGGCATCCGTGCCGTCGGCGTGGAGCGGCTGCTCGCCGAGTCGGGCGTCGGGCGGGCCTCCTTCTACCGGCACTTCGCGGGCAAGGACGAGCTGGTGCTGGCGGTGCTGCGCCGCCGCGACCAGCGCTGGCGGGCCTGGCTGGAGGAGACCGTCCGCGAGCGTGGCAACCATCCGCTCGCGGTGTTCGACGCGCTGGCCCAGGGGGCCGAATCGCGGGACTACCGCGGCTGCGCCTTCAACAACGCGATCGTGGAGATCACCGAGGGCGACAGCGAGGTGCACCGACTCGCCGCCGAACACAAGCGCCTGGTCCGCGAGTTCGTCGAACGCCTGCTGATCGCCGCCGGACACGTCGAGCGCTCCGGCGAACTGGCCCGGCAGTTCACCCTGCTGATGGACGGCGCCATCATGACCGCGCTGCGCGAGCGCACCGGCGCGGCGGCCCGCTGCGCCCGGGACATCGCGGCCGCCCTGCTCGCCTGATCCGCCGGCTGCGGTCGCCGTGGCCTGTTCGGGCCCGTACGGTGGCGGCGCTGGCCAGGAGCGGCCAAGCCGCTTTCGGTCGTTGCGGTTTCCGGCCGGGAGTCCCTAAGGTCATTTCCAGGGCCGCCGGAACGCGACGGGATCGCGGTAACGGCCCTCCCGCCAAGCCGACATGAGTGGGAGATGACTTCGCGTATGGTCAGTAAGCTGATCGATCAGGACGACCGATTCCTCGGAATCCTGGATCGCCTCACCACCAAGTCGATCGACGACTACTACAACCCGTACAAGCTCTTCGAGTGGCCGCAGTCCCTGCCCGCCGCCATGTGGTGGATGAGCCCCGAACTGACCACCACCCACGGCACGGAGGCGGCGGAGCGGCTCACCCAGGAGCAGCTGTACGCCCTCTCGCGCCACGAGAGCATCAATTTCTACAGCCTCAACGTGCACGGTATCCGCGAACTCCTCATCGAGGTGACGAAGCGGATACACACCACCGGGTTCGAGACGCCGTCGGAGTTCTTCCACCACTTCATCGGTGAGGAGAACGAGCACATGTGGTTCTTCGCCGAGTTCTGCCTGCGCTACGGCCGGAAGATCTACCGGCAGCCGGTCGGCGCGAGTGTCGAGATTCCGCGGTCGCACGTGGAGAGCCTGCTGGTCTTCGCCCGGATCCTGATATTCGAGGAGCTGGTCGACCATTTCAACTCCCGGATGGCGCTGGACGAGCGGCTGGACGAGACCATCCGTGCCATCAACCGGATCCACCACCAGGACGAGTCCCGGCACATCGCCTTCGGGCGGGAGCTGGTCACGGTGCTCTTCGAGGACGTGAAGCGGACCTCCTCCGACGAGGAGCTGAAGGAGATCGCCGACTACCTGCGGCGCTACCTGACCTTCAGCTTCGAGTCGCTCTACAACCCGCAGGTCTACCGCGACGCCGGCATCGAGAACCCGCTCGACCTGCGCCGCGAACTCCTGGAGTCCCCGGCCCGGGTGGAGTTCGAGCGGAGCGTCTTCCGCAAGACCTCGAAGTTCCTCGAGAAGACGGGACTGATCTGATGGCCGACACCGGCATCGACACCGGCATCGACACCGCGATGGCGACCGTCGACCTGTCGCAGGCCCTGGTGATCCTCGACCCGGACCGCACCGACCTGCTCAGGGAGCTCGACCGGACGTTCGCCGGCTGGGGGAGCGCGGCAGGGGCGCGGGAGATCCTGCCGCCCCCGCTCTACCCGGTCTCGGACCTGGAGAAGTTCGACGTCTACACCAACTTCCCGCACCTCGCGCTGGTCGCGTCCCCACTCCAGGTGGAGGGCGGCGCCGCCAAGCCCGTCGGCGGATCCTTCGCCGCCGCCGACCTGCAACCGGCGCGGCTGGGACTGCCGCACGCCACCTGCTACGGCGCCTACCTGTTCCACGAGAACCGCCGGGTGGCCGACACGACCCTGATCACCCTGGTCAACCGCTGCTTCCGCAACGAGGAGTACTACGGCGGGCTGCGCCGCCTGCTCAGCTTCCAGATGCGCGAGGTCGTGGCGCTGGGCTCCTACGAGCACAGCCAGCAGGTGCTGACCGCGTTCGCCGAGCGCATCACCGCCTTCGGCCGGGCGCTCGGTCTCGCGCTCGACAAGGTGGCGGCCTCCGACCCCTTCTTCGAGAACGACGGCGCGCGCGCCCTGCTCGCCAAGCTCAGCCCGGTGAAGTTCGAGTTCCAGGTCGCGGGCCTGGCGATCTCCTCGGTCAACACCCACCGCAACTTCTTCGGTGAACGCTGCAACATCCAGCGGCTCGACAACGACGAGTACGCGTACACCAGTTGCGTGGCCTTCGGGCTGGAGCGCTGGCTCTCCGTGCTGCTCGACCTGCACGACGGGGACGCCCGGCAGGCCCTGGAGAACGTCAGGTCCGCCGCCGCGCAGGTCTCCTGAGATGCCGGCCGGCCGGGTCGGCGTCGATCTCGTCCCGTTCGCCCGGGTCCGCCGGCTCACCGTGGACGGCGACGCAGGCGCGACGGTGTTGCGGCGGATGCTCTCCGAGGCCGAGATCGCCCTCTGCCACCCGGGTGCCGGCTGGGACGTCGCCGGTATCGCGGGACGGCTGGCCGCCAAGGAGGCGGTGTTCAAGACCCTGCGCGCGCGAGGGCAGACCCTGCCCTGGCTCGGCATCGAGATCCTCAAGGACGACGCCGGCGCACCGGTCGTCCGATTCAGCGGCCGCGCCGCGGAGTTGGTCCAGGACGCCGGGATCGAACAGATCGACGTCAGCATCACGCATGACGAACCCTTCGCCGTGGCGGTCGCCTTCGGCGTCGGCAGCAGTGACAACAGCTGAGTCCTTAAACAGAGTTGAGGAGTGAACATGGCTTCGGCAGGCATCGACGACGTGCGGGCGTGGATTCTCGGCCGCCACCCGGACCGGACGACCATCGCGCCCGACGAGAACCTGATCGAGAGCCGACTGGTGGACTCGCTCTCCTTCGTGGAGCTGGTGTACGCCATCGAGGGCGCGAGCGGTGTCGAGGTCGACTTCGACACCATCGACATCCAGGACTTCCAGACCCTCTCGTCGATCGAGAAGGCATTTTTCGCGACGACCCGAATCGCCTAGGAGGCGCCCGATGGAAGCCGTTTCCTACACGGCGCAGTGGACCGCCGCCGCGCGAGCGGTGGAGTCCGAGCGCCCCGACGACGCGCTCTTCGCCGATCCGTTCGCCCGCGAGCTGGCGGCTCCGCGAGGCTTCGAACTGCTGGACAAGTACGGCGGCGGCGGCCTGCTGCCCTTCATCGCGATCCGCACCCGGTACCTGGACGACAGCATCCAGGCCGTCCTGCGGGACACCGGGATCCGGCAGATCGTCCTGATCGCCGCGGGCATGGACACCCGGGCCTTCCGGCTGGAGTGGCCCTCCGGGGTGACGGTGTACGAGGTCGACCACAGTGCCCTGGTGGCGGAGAAGCGCAGGCGGCTCGGCGTGCTGAACGCCGAGCCCAGGGTGGAGCGCCGGGAGGTCGCGGCGGACCTGGCCGGGGAGTGGCTGCCCAGCCTCCACGCGGCGGGGTTCGACCCGGACCTGCCCACCCTGTGGGTGGCTGAGGGGCTGATGTTCTTCCTCACCCAGGAGCAGGCCGCCGGGCTGCTCACCACGCTGGGCTCCGCCTCGGCCCCCGGCAGCTGGCTGGCGGTCGACTTCGTCAGCAAGGCGCTGCTGCGCAGCCCGTTCTCCCGGCCGTTCCTGCAGGGGCTCCAGGAGGACGGCACGCCCTGGCTCTTCGGCACCGACGAGCCGGAGAAGTTCCTGGCCGCCACCGGGTGGCAGGTGCGCGACCTGCGGGAACCCGGTGAGCCGGGAGCCGGGCAGGGACGCTGGCCCTACGAGGTGCAGCCCCGGGAGCGCCGGGGTGCGTCGCGCAGCTGGCTGGTCCGCGCCGAGTTCGTCGGCCGCTAGGCGGGGGGCCGGATGAACGGCACCACGACCCTGGAGAGCATTCAGTCGTTCCTGCCCGAGCGCAGCGTGCGGATCGAGGACCTGGCCGGCAGCCTCGGGCTGCGCAGGGCCGAGGTGGGCGTCTTCCGGAAGATCTACGGCCTGGACCGGCTGCGGTTCGACCCGGAGCTCGGCCTGTTCGACCTCGTCCTCCCGGCCGCGCGGCAGGCACTGAAGTCGCTGCCGCAGGGGCGCCGGATCGCGTACGTGATCTACGCGCACACCCTGCAGACGCTCACCCCGCCGCACCTCGACGCCGCCCAGGTGATCCGCGACGACCTCGGGCTGCCCGACGCCGAGGCGTTCGCGCTCACCCAGCAGGCCTGCGTGAGCAGCCTGGGCGCCGTCGACCTGGCCGGCGAGCTGCTGCGGGCCGAGGCGCCCCGGGGGGCCTACGCCCTGATGGTGACCGGCGAGCGCGCCTACTCGCCCAAGGTGCAGCTGGTCCCCAACAGCGCCATCATGGCCGACGCCGCGGCCGCCTGCCTGCTCACGCTGGACGGGCCGGGCGACCGGGTGCGCTCCCATGTGACGCGCACGCTGGGCGAGTTCGCCGCGGGCCTGGACATGACCAAGGAGCAGGTCCAGCGCTTCGGCCAGGTCTACGGCCCGGTGCTCGGCGAGGTCATCCAGCAGGCCGTCGGGGAGGCGGGGCTGCGCTTCGAGGAGATCGACCTGGTGATCCCGCACAACGTGAACCTGGTCTCCTGGCGGCAGACGATCAAGGACATGGGCGCCGACCCGGCCCGGTTCTTCCTGGACAACGTCCCGCTCTACAGCCACACCTACGCCTCGGACGTCTTCGTCAACTACACCACGCTGCGCGAGAGCGACCGGCTCGTCGACGGAGGCCACTACGTCCTGGTCTCCGTCGGTCTCGGCGCCACCTTCGGCGCCATGGTGATCACCCACCGGAGGCGATCGGCATGACGAACGGCACCGCCTACACGGCGGATCTCAAGGAAGCGCTCACCGGCGACCGGGAGAGCCGGTTGGTCTGGCTCTGCAACTTCGAGGTCGAGAACCAGTGGGCGCGCGACTACCCCGGGCTGCCGGCGGCCCGGGTGTCGACCACCGCGGCGACCGTCCAGCGGATGGAGGAACTCGGCGCCCTGCTGGCCGAGCCGTCCGACTACCTGCTGCTGGACCGGCCGCTCGACCCCGGCTACCGCCGGTACGTCGAGCGGCTCGGCCTGGGAGCCCCCACCGAACTGGTCACCCGTGCCCCGGCGGGGGCCGGCGGAACCAGTGCGGCGGTCCTGGACTCGCCCGAACTGCTCGAACATCTCAGGCAGTTGGCGCGAAAGGGCGCGCGCCTGATGCCGATGGGCAACTCCCTCTTGGAGGAGCGGATCTCGCGGCTGACGGGCCTGGCCGCCGCGGTGCCCGACGCGGCTGTGTTCGAGCGGGTCAACAGCAAGATCTACAGCCGCCGGCTGGCGGGCGAGCTGGGACTGCGCGAGGTGCCCGGGTCCTCCTGCACCACGGTGGCCGAACTGCGCGCCGCCGTGGAACAGGGGCTGGCCGACGGCGGTCCACTGATCGTCAAGGACGCCTACGGGGTCTCCGGCAAGGGCCTGGTGGTGCTGGACAGCGCCGTCAAGGCCCAGCGGCTGCTGCGGATGGTCGACCGCCGGGCCCGGAAGAGTGGCGACGACGCGATCCACGTCGTGGTGGAGCGGTTCCTGCCCAAGCGGTTCGACCTCAACTACCAGTTCACCATCGACCGTTACGGCAAGGTCCGGCTCGACTTCGTCAAGGAGGCGATCACGGCCGGCGGCGTCCACCTCGGCCATGTCATGCCGCCCGACCTGTCCGCGGCCCAACTGGACGAGCTGGAACGGGCCGTGGAGCTGCTGGGCGCACGCCTCCAGCAGGACGGGTTCTTCGGCGTGGTGGGCGTGGACGCGCTGCTGGGTGCCGACGACCTGCTCTACCCGGTGCTGGAGATCAACGCCCGGCTGAACATGTCCAGTTACCAGGGCCGGGTGACCGAACGCTTCCTGCGGCCCGGCGGTGTCGCACTGGCCAGGCACTATCCGCTGCGGCTGGCCGAACCGCTCTCGTTCGAGCAGGTCGCGGGCGCCCTGGGCGAGTTGGCCGAGCCGCCGGCCGAGGGCGGCGGTCTGGTCGTCACCTGCTTCGGCACGGTCAACGCGCAGAGCGCCGCCGCCGGCCCGTTCGACGGCCGGCTCTACACCGTCCTGTTCGCCGACGACCGCGAGCGGCTCGGCCGGCTCGACGACCGGGTCGCCCACGAGCTCGCCCGCCTCAACACTCCGGAAGGGACGCCATGAGCAGCGCGGAACTCCACGTCCAGGGCCTGCCGGTCTCCCGCATCGCGGCGCAGTTCGGCACCCCGCTGTTCCTCTACGACGGCGACGTGCTGCACTCGGTCTACCAGTCGCTGCGCGAGCGGCTGCACCCCGCGGTGGACGTCTTCTTCTCCCTGAAGGCCAACCCCAACGTCAGCATCAGCTCGTATCTCGGCTCGCTCGGCGCGGGCGCGGAGATCTCCTCCCTGGTCGAGCTGCTGACCGTGCGGCGGGCCGGCATCGCACCCGAGAACGTCATCTTCCTGGGCCCGGGCAAGACCCGGGTCGAGCTGGAGGCGTGCGTGGAGGCGGGACTGCACGCGATCGTCTGCGAGTCGCTGGACGAGGTCAGCGCGTTGGAGCAGATCGCGGCGGCGGCCGGCCGGGACGAGGTACCGGTCCTGCTGCGGATCAACCCGGACTTCCACACCAAGGGTTCGGGCCTGGCGATGGGCGGCAAGCCGCGCCAGTTCGGCATCGACGCGGATGTGCTGCGCCGGTCCCGTCCCTTCCTGGACGGGCTGCGCAGGGTGCGCGTCCAGGGCTTCCACGCCTACATGGGCACCCGCTTCCTCAACGCGGACGACCTGGTGCACAACACCCGCCAGATCCTGGCGCTGGCCGAGGAGTTGTCGCAGGAACTCGGGATCCCGCTGCGCACCGTGGACTTCGGCGGCGGGTTCGGGGTCGCCTACTTCGACAACGAGAAGGACCTCGACCTGGCGGCCGCGGTCGACGGGATCAACGCGGTGGTCGAGCCGTTCGTCGCCGCGCACCCGGACTGCCGCCTGATCAACGAACTCGGCCGCTACCTGACCGCGTTGTGCGGCACTTACGTGACGCGCGCGCTCTACGTCAAGGAGTCGATGGGCGAGCGCTTCGTCGTCGCGGACGGCGGAACCAACCACCACATGGCCGCGGTCGGCGTCGGCAGCTTCGTCAAGCGGAACTTCCCGATCAGGTCGCTGACCAGCTACCAGGCCGAACCGACCGGGACCTACACGGTCACCGGGCCGCTCTGCACGCCGGGCGACGTCATCGGCAAGAAGGTCGCGCTGCCCGAGGTACTGCCCGGCGACCTGCTCGGGATCGAGCGCTCGGGCGCGTACGGACCCTCCGCCTCGCCCGGCTTGTTCCTCAGCCACGGCTTCCCGGCCGAGGTCCTGGTCCACCGGGGGACCGCTCACCTCGTCCGCGAGCGGGACCGCACGCAGGAGCTGCTCGACAAGCAGCGCCTCGTCGACTTCAACGACTTCAACTGACGGAGGAGCGAACAGGTATGGAACGCGGAAGTGTGATCTCGGCGATCGAGCTGGCCCTCGGCGAGGTCCTGGAGCGGCCCGTCAGCGGCCTTGCCGAGGACGTCCGGCTCTTCGAGGACCTGCACCTGGACTCCACCTCGATCCTGGAGCTCCTGATGGCACTGGAGGACGCCATCGACATGTCGGTGGACCCCGAGGACCTCGACATGGAGGACTTCCGGTCCGTCGGGACCCTGACCGACTACGTCCTGTCCCAGCAGGCCGCCACCAGCGGGCGGTGAGGCGGCCGCCATGCCCAGTCTGCGCGCCGCCGGCGCCGTGCTCGCCCCACCCGGCAAGCCCCACGACCCCGACCCCGCCACCCTCTCCTACTACCGCGACCTGGTCGAGCCGTTCGGCCTGGAGGTGGCGCAGGACCTGCTGAGCGCCGCGCCCCACGTCGACCACCGCGACCTGCTGGACCGGCTGGTGGCGGCCGACGGCGTCGCCGACAGCACCCCGGACCTGGTGATCGTGGCCCAGGCCCTGCCCGACGTCACCCCGTTCACCGCGATCGCCCCCTACCTGGACCGGCTACTCGGCGGCCGGGCCACCAACTTCGGCATCCACCAGCAGGGCCTGGCCGCGCCGTTCACCGCACTGCGGGTGATCGCCGCCTTCGAACGCGCAGGGCGCACCAGGACATCGGTCCTCGCCGTCCTGGAACAGACCACGCTGCCCACCCGCTTCCCCCTGGTCCACGACAACGAGCTGGTCGACTCCGGCGTCATCCTGGTCTTCGGCCGGGACGGCGGCCCCCGGGTGACCGCCGTCGAGGCCGTCCGGGCCGGCCGGCCGCTGCGCCCCCGGATCGCCGAGCTGGTGGGCGAAGACCCGGACGGCACGCTGGTGGTGACCGGGCCGTGGTGCGACGCCGTGCAGCTCCCCGCCGTCCCGCACCACCAGCGGACGAGCCCGGGCACGTACTGCACCAGCGTCTGGCTGGCACTGGCCGAGCACTGGCAGGCCTGGCAGCGGGAGTACCGCACGGTGCTGCTCTGCGACACCGACCCGCGCTCCGGCGACCGGCACCTGGCCGTGCTCCAGGTCGGCGACCGGGGCCCGGACAAGGCGGGCGGTCCCCGATGAGCGCCCCGGAGGGCAGCCTGCTGGACCCGGACGTCCTGGCCGCCGCGCTGGACGACTGCCACGAGCAGGCGGCTCCCGGCGGCGGCCTGGTCTGCGCCGGTAGCGGCTGGGCCGTCGCCTCCCGGCACCGGGCGGGCGGCGGAGCGCCGGTGCCCGGCGGCCCACCGGGCCTGGTGGCGGTGCGGCGTGGCAGCCCGGCGGGGGAGCGGGAACGCGACGTCTTCGCCGAGCGGCTGCTCCGGCTGCAGCACCGCGTGGTGCGCGCCGTCCTGGACAGTGCGGTCGCCCGCCTCGACCAGCGCCTCTCGGAGGGCGCCACCCTGCTCAACCGGCAGCTGGTCCGGGGCGTGGTCGCCGACACCGCCCTGGCGCTGGCGGAGTCGGCCGACCTGCTCGACCTCCCCGGCGCCACCGCGCAGCGGCGGCTGCGGATCCACCGGGACCTGCGATCCGCGGGCCGGGACGCGATCAAGCTGCACGGCGCCGGCGGATTCGAGGCGGCGGGGCTCGGCCGACTGCTCTTCCTGACCGAACTGCTCGGCAACACCTATCTGCATCCGGGACCGGACGCATCGGAGGCTCGGGATGGATGAGGTCATCACCCCACGCATCGAGGCGTTGCGCGCCCATGTCCGCGAGGCCGCCGCCGACCTGCGCGCGATCGGCCTGGAGATCGACCGCGACCCGACGGCCATCGACCGCTGGCTGCACCTGCCCGCGGTGGACATCATGCGCGCCTGCACCGTCCCGGAGCAGTACCTGACGAATCCGCTGCGCATCGGCAGGGACACCTACGATATCCGCAGCTGCCTGGAACACGCCGTCACCATCGAGGAGTTGAGCTACGGCGACGCGGGCTTCATGCTGTCCTGCCCGGGGCCGCTGATGTCGGGGGCGGCGGTCGACGCGCTGGGCGACGAGAAGCAGCGCGACGCCTACTACCGGCGGATCGCCGGCCCCGAGCCCACCTGGACCTTCTTCGGCCTGACCGAGCCGGCCAAGGGCTCGGCCGCCACCGAACTGGAGACGGCCCTCGTCCCGGACGGCGACGGCTTCCGGCTGACCGGTCGCAAGCGCTACGTGGGCAACGCCGCGTTCGCCCAGCTCGGCGTGGTCTTCTGCCGCAGGGCGCCCGGGCCGCTGGGCATCGAAGCGGTCCTGCTCGACACGGACAGTCCCGGCTTCCACGCCGAGCTGATCGAGACCGTGGGCCTGCGCGGGGCGCGGATCTCCGCGATCAGCTTCGAGGAGGTGCGGGTCGAGCGGAGCCAGATCCTCGGTTACGAGACCCTCAAGCCCACCCGGCGCGGGCTGGTGGGGGCGATCCGCACCCTGCAACGGTTCCGCCCGGTGCTGGCCGGCACCGCCCTCGGGCTGTCGCGCGCCGTGCTGGACCACATCGGGAGCCGGCGCCCCGGCCTGGCCGGCACCGCCCGGCTGCGACTGGAGGAGGCACGGGACCGCCTCGCCGCCACCCGCGCACGCAACTACCGCGTCGCCGAGGCCATCGACGCGGGCCAGGTGCGGCTGGACCGCATCGCCGGGGTGAAGACCCGCGCCGCCGAACTGGCCGAACACTGCACGCTGCTCGCCGCCGACCTGCTCGGCCCCGCCGCACTGCTGGACGACCCGCTGCTGAACAAGCTCTACCGGGACGCGCGGGCCTTCGAGTTCATGGAGGGCACCGGTCACATCCAGCGGCTGGCCGTGTTCCAGGGCGTCCTGAAGGGCACCTTCCTCGACTAGTGCCGCGTCAGGCAGGCCCTCGGACGGGAGCACGGCATGTGGATCGGTATCGACGTCCTGCACGAGGACGAACTCGACGTCCTGCTCGAACGCCCGTGGTTCCGCGACTACACCTACGCCCCGGAGGAACTCGCCACCGCCGAGTCCTTCGGGGCACGGCGTGCTCGCGAGTTCCTCGCCGGGCGCTTCGCCGCCAAGGAGGCCGCGCTGAAGGTGCTCGGCACCGGGGTGGGCGCCGGGGTGACGCCCCGGCAGGTCGCCATCCTGCGGTCGGACGGCGGAAGCCCCGTGGTGCGCCTGTCGGGCGCGGCCGCCCGCCACGCCGAGGCGCGCGGGATCGCGGCCATCAGCGTGTCCATCACACACAAGCGCGGCCTGGTCGTCGCCGCCGCCATCGGCGTGCCCGCGCCCTGCTGCGCCCCCGCCGCACCGTCGGGCGAGCCCGCCGCCGGCTGAGCGCCCGCTGTCCTCCCCACGCCGGACGCGTCCCCTCCCGTCCCGCCCCGGCCCGGCCGATCGAGCCGGCGCCGGGACTTCCTGACGGCCCGCCACAGCGCGGGCGACTCGTCCGTGCCGGAAGCGGGAGCGGCCGACGCCCTCGGTCCGTGTGCGAATCCCGCGTCGTCGGCCGGAAGAGGGCTTGACGTGACCTGGGCGCGGAGCGAAGGTGATCAGCGAGATCTGACATGTTACGTGTGCTATGGCACAGGCGGGCGGCGACGACACCTTCCGACGCCACCGTCCGACGCCACCGGCAGGCCGGGGGCCGCCGGGCAAGGGAGGGGCCCATGGAGTTGGAGCTTCGGCACCTGCGGGTGCTGTGCACGATCGCCGACAGCGGGAGCGTGGGGCGGGCCGCCGCGGTGCTCGGGGCCTCGCAACCCGCGACCAGCACCCAACTGCGGCGGATCGAGGACCTGCTGGGTTCACCGCTGTTCGAGCGCACGGCCTCGGGCGTCGCACCGACCTGTTTCGGCGTCGAGGTGCTGGCCGCCGCGCGTGAGGTGCTGGCCCGGATCGACGGTCTCGGCCGCGGGTCGGGCGAGGAGGCCGTCCCCGCGCATCAGGAGGTGCGGCTGACGGCGGCCGGAACGTTCCTGCTGCCCGGGCTGCTCGGCCGGGCCCGCCGGCAGCGGCCGGACCTGTCGTTCAGCGTGAGCACCGTCCGCCGCAGCTCCGACATCGTCGAGCTGCTGGAACTGGAGCAGGTGGACGCCGCCATCGCCGTCGACTACCCGGGCGCGGAGCTGCGGCACTCGCAGGCCGTGGCGCACCGCGGCATCGTCACCGAGCCGGCCTTCGTGGCGCTGCCGGCCGGCCACAGCCTCGCGCACCGCAGTGAGATCGCGCTGTCGGAGCTGGCCGAGGAGGCCTGGCTGCTCGCGCCCGACGACGGGGTCGGCTGGCCCGAGGTCTTCGACCGCGCCTGCGCGGCGGCCGGTTTCACCGCGGCGGCGGTGCGGGAGTACCGCGGCGGCCGGCTGGAGTTGCAGGACCTGGTCGCCGCCGGGCTCGGGATCTCCCTCGTCCAGGCGACCACCCGGCCGTCGCGCGCGGTGGTCGTCAGACCGTTGACCGGCACGCCGATCTGGGTCCGCCACCTGTTGCTCTGGCGCACCGCAGCGGTGGGCGCCGAGGTCGTGGAGGCGCTGTTCGGCGCCGCGAGCGCCGCCTACCGGGACCTGGTCGCCGACGCGCCGCACCTCCAGTCCTGGAGCGGCAGGCCGCACGGCACCCTCCGCTCGTAGGCCGTCTCGGGCAACTCCCGCCGGGCCGGCACCCCCCAGCCTTCGGCCGCAGTGTTATGGCCGAACCAGACATGACATATGACCTGTGACATTGTTCTGACGCTCATTCGATGACAGGCTGCACGCCAATTCCCCACACCGCAGCTGAGACCCAGTGAGATCCCCCCACAGGAGAAGGACACAGCCGTGCGCCTGCGCATACCGCTACCCACCCTCATGGCCGTCGCCGCCACCGCCGCAACGGCAGCCGCGCTGTTGCCGGTCCCCGCGTTCGCCGCGCCCGGCACGGCCACCGCCGCCAGGCCGGCCGGCCCCGCAGCGGCGGCGGCCGCGGCATCCTCCGCCCTGCCGAAGCCGTTCGGCCCGGTGGTCGCCGCCAGTTCCGACACCGTCGTCCCCACCGCGGCCCCGCTGCCGCCTGCCCTGCTCTCGCAGAGCGTGTTGGGCCAGCCCGCCGGAACGGCCGTGCAGACCACGCCGCGTCCGTTCACCCAGCAGCCGGCCCCGGCCAAGCCGGCCGCGGGCTCAGCCGCCGGCCGGTCCGCGGCCGCCGACGCGCAGACCTGTACCCCCGCCGACTTCGGCAGCCGCAGCGGTGCCGCCCTGGTCGCGTTCATCGAGAGCTCGACCACCGACTGCGTCAACACGCTGTTCAACGTCACCGGCACCGACGCGGGCAACATCTTCAAGCAGCAGCAGATGCTGACCGTCGCCCAGGCCTTCCAGAACCTCGCGAGCACCTACACCGGCGACGACTCCACCGGCATCTGGCAGCTGGTGCTCTTCCTGCGGGCCGGCTACTACGTGCAGTCCTACAACGCGGGCGCGGTCGGCACCTACGACGCCACCCTCGCCACCGCCACCCAGGCCGCCCTGGACACCTTCTTCGCGGGCCACCACTGGACCGACGTCACCGACGCCAACGGCAGCGTGCTCTACGACGTGCTGGTCCTCACGGACAGCGCCAACCTGCAGAGCAAGTACCTGAACATCTACAAGCAGGTGCTGAACGGCTACAACAGCTCCTACAACGCGTCCGCGAAGATGACGAACGCGGTCAACGCCGTGCTCTTCGCGCCGCTGTGGCGGGGCAACTACAACCCGGACTTCGTCAGCGCGGTCAGCGCGGACCCGGGCATCGTCAGCACCCTGAGCAGCTTCGCGCTCAACCACAAGGACCTGCTCAGCGGCCCGAACGCCCAGCTCGACTCCAATGCGGGCAACGACCTGGCCCGGATGGCCGGTGACAACGCCACCATCGAGGCCGTGGCCAAGCCGCTGGTGAAGGCGGTCCTGGACGCCGCCCCGATCCTCGGCCCCACCGGCGCGCTGTACGTGCACACCGCGTACCAGGCGGACGCCTACGACGCTGCCCAGTGCTCGTACTACAACACCTGCAACCTGCCGGCGAAGCTCAGCGCGACGGTCCTGTCGCACACGCTCACCTGCGACTACCGCACCATCGCGACCGAGTCCCTGTCGCCGGCCGACCTGGCCGCCGTCTGCGCGAGCCTGCGCGGCGAGGACGTCTTCTTCCACAACATGGTCAAGGACAACGGTCCGGTCCCCGGCCAGTACGACAAGAACGTCACGATGGCGGTCTTCTCCAACAACGCCGACTACCTGACGTACTCCTGGGCGATCTACGGCAACTCCACCAACAACGGTGGCGAGACCCTGATGGACGCGACGGACCCGAGCAACCAGGCCGTGTCGGTGATGTACCAGAAGTCGTGGAACGACGGGTTCACCGCCAACGTGTGGAACCTCAACCACGAGTACACGCACTACATGGACGGCATCTACGACATGAAGGGCAACTTCGGCACCCAGATCTCCGTCCCGGACATCTGGTGGATCGAAGGGGTCGCCGAGTACGAGTCCTACGCCTACCGCGGCACCACCGACACCCAGGCGATGACGGAGGCGGCCAAGCACACGTACAAGCTCAGCACGGTCTTCCAGAACACGTACGACAACTCGGACTCGACCCGGACCTACCCGTGGGGCTACCTCGCCGTCCGGTACATGTTCGAGAAGCACCCGGCCGACATCACCAACATGCTCGGCCACTTCCGCACCGGTGACTTCGCGGGCGCCTACGCGGTCTACAACAGCATCGGCACCGGCTACGACGCCGACTTCGACAACTGGCTCAACACCTGCGCCGCCGGCGCCTGCTACGCGGCCGGCCCGACGTCGCTCTTCAACCAGACGGTGAACGGCGCCACGGTCAGCCTGACCGACACGTCCGTCGAGACCGCCAGCTCCGCCAAGATCACCTCGTGGAACTGGACCTTCGGCGACGGCACCTCCTCCACCCAGCAGAACCCGAGCCACACCTACGCGGCCGCCGGCACCTACACCGTCGTCCTGACCGTGACCGACAGCAGCGGCAAGTCCGCCAGCACCCCGACCTCGGTCACCGTGACCAGCGGTGGCGTGGTCACCCTGCCGACCTGCACCGACGTGCGCACCGACGCGATGGGCCAGAACTGCTCCCGCGCCAACCGTGCCGAGACCGCCGGTAACACGGACTACATGTACGTCTACCTGCCGGCCGGCACCAGCACGCTGAAGGTCACCACCTCCGGCGGCACCGGTACCGAGTCCCTCTACTACAACCCGACCACCTGGGCGTCGCCGAGCGCCTTCACGGCCTCCTCCACCAACACCGGCACGGCCCAGAGCCTCACCGTCACCAACACCACGGCCGGCTACCGGTACATCAGCCTCTACGCCAACACCGCCTTCAGCGGTGTCACGGTCAGCACCCAGTTCTGAGTTCCGATCCTGTCCCACCCCGGGTAGCCACGGGCACGGCGGTACGCCGTCGCCCCGTGGCTGCCCGGGGCCGTTCTGCTGGGGATTTGCCCGTGACACCGAGCGGGAGTAGTGTTCCCTAGTCGCCCGACAGGGAGCACCGGACACGCATCGCGCGGACGGTCCCGGGGTGGCCAATCCTCTGAACCACCACCTCTCTTCTCCGCCGGGTCGCGTCTGCGCGCCTCTGCTCGAATTGTTGTGCGCGTTTATCGGGTTGCGGTCGGATTCGCTTTGCGAAGCGCGGTTCGACTAGAGTTTCGAAACGTCGGACAGGTCATCGCACCTGAATTCGACAAGCCTCCTGAAAGCCGGGAAGCGGGCCGGAAGCACCGGGGAGACCTGGTAGAGTCTGGATCGCCGAAAGGCCGAAGGAATAGCGGATCAGGTAAGCGAAACTCCGGAAAACGGAGCAGAGAACATCTGATACGCTGGAAACACGAAGTGCCGAACGAAACACTCGGAGAGCTTGCGAGAGCGGCTTGAAGACAGTGTCCGTTCCTTGAGAACTCAACAGCGTGCCAAAAGTCAACGCCAGATATGTTGACATCCCCGGCCTCGGTCTCTGATCGGGGTTGGAGATTCCTTTTGAAGTAAGACACAGCGAGGACGCAGTGCACGTGACCGCCCTATTCCGGTGGTTGTCGTGCCGCTCAACGCGGGTGTTCGGCCCGATTACGGGCAGACATTCACGGAGAGTTTGATCCTGGCTCAGGACGAACGCTGGCGGCGTGCTTAACACATGCAAGTCGAACGATGAAGCCTTCGGGTGGATTAGTGGCGAACGGGTGAGTAACACGTGGGAAATCTGCCCTGCACTCTGGGACAAGCCTTGGAAACGAGGTCTAATACCGGATATGACCTGTCCTCGCATGGGGGTGGGTGGAAAGCTCCGGCGGTGCAGGATGATCCCGCGGCCTATCAGCTTGTTGGTGGGGTAATGGCCTACCAAGGCGACGACGGGTAGCCGGCCTGAGAGGGCGACCGGCCACACTGGGACTGAGACACGGCCCAGACTCCTACGGGAGGCAGCAGTGGGGAATATTGCACAATGGGCGAAAGCCTGATGCAGCGACGCCGCGTGAGGGATGAAGGCCTTCGGGTCGTAAACCTCTTTCAGCAGGGAAGAAGCGCAAGTGACGGTACCTGCAGAAGAAGCACCGGCTAACTACGTGCCAGCAGCCGCGGTAATACGTAGGGTGCGAGCGTTGTCCGGAATTATTGGGCGTAAAGAGCTCGTAGGCGGCTTGTCACGTCGGATGTGAAAGCCCGGGGCTTAACCCCGGGTCTGCATTCGATACGGGCAGGCTAGAGTGTGGTAGGGGAGATCGGAATTCCTGGTGTAGCGGTGAAATGCGCAGATATCAGGAGGAACACCGGTGGCGAAGGCGGATCTCTGGGCCATTACTGACGCTGAGGAGCGAAAGCGTGGGGAGCGAACAGGATTAGATACCCTGGTAGTCCACGCCGTAAACGGTGGGAACTAGGTGTTGGCGACATTCCACGTCGTCGGTGCCGCAGCTAACGCATTAAGTTCCCCGCCTGGGGAGTACGGCCGCAAGGCTAAAACTCAAAGGAATTGACGGGGGCCCGCACAAGCAGCGGAGCATGTGGCTTAATTCGACGCAACGCGAAGAACCTTACCAAGGCTTGACATATACCGGAAACGGCCAGAGATGGTCGCCCCCTTGTGGTCGGTATACAGGTGGTGCATGGTTGTCGTCAGCTCGTGTCGTGAGATGTTGGGTTAAGTCCCGCAACGAGCGCAACCCTTGTTCTGTGTTGCCAGCATGCCTTTCGGGGTGATGGGGACTCACAGGAGACTGCCGGGGTCAACTCGGAGGAAGGTGGGGACGACGTCAAATCATCATGCCCCTTATGTCTTGGGCTGCACACGTGCTACAATGGTCGGTACAAAGGGCTGCGATGCCGCGAGGCGGAGCGAATCCCAAAAAGCCGGCCTCAGTTCGGATTGGGGTCTGCAACTCGACCCCATGAAGTTGGAGTTGCTAGTAATCGCAGATCAGCATGCTGCGGTGAATACGTTCCCGGGCCTTGTACACACCGCCCGTCACGTCACGAAAGTCGGTAACACCCGAAGCCGGTGGCCTAACCCGTAAGGGGAGGAGCCGTCGAAGGTGGGACCAGCGATTGGGACGAAGTCGTAACAAGGTAGCCGTACCGGAAGGTGCGGCTGGATCACCTCCTTTCTAAGGAGCACATAGCCAGACCTGGAGCGAATGTCCCGGGTTGGTTGCTCATGGGTGGAACGTTGACTATTCGGCACACACGGTTGGTTGTTACCAGTACTGCACTTCGGTGCGTGGAACGTTTCAGCGGGTCGGGTGTGTCGGGCACGTTGTTGGGTCCTGAGGGAACGGCCGTATGGCTGGTACCTCTGGAGCCGGTCCCACGGACATTGCCTTATTCTTGGGGTTGTGTAGGTGGGTGTCTGGTCGTTGTTTGAGAACTGCACAGTGGACGCGAGCATCTGTGGCCAAGTTTTTAAGGGCGCACGGTGGATGCCTTGGCACTAGGAACCGATGAAGGACGTGGGAGGCCACGATAGTCCCCGGGGAGCCGTCAACCAGGCTTTGATCCGGGGGTTTCCGAATGGGGAAACCCGGCAGTCGTCATGGGCTGTCACCCATACCTGAACACATAGGGTATGTGGAGGGAACGAGGGGAAGTGAAACATCTCAGTACCCTCAGGAAGAGAAAACAACCGTGATTCCGGGAGTAGTGGCGAGCGAAACCGGATGAGGCTAAACCGTATTGGTGTGATACCCGGCAGGGGTTGCCAATGCGGGGTCGTGGGAAAGTTCTTCAGTCGTCTGCCGGCGGCTGGGTGAGTCAGAAACCGTATGGGTAGTCGAAGGACATGCGAAAGGTCCGGCGTAGAGGGTAAGACCCCCGTAGACGAAATCTGTACGGCTCACTTGAGCTTCTCCCAAGTAGCACGGAGCCCGAGAAATTCCGTGTGAATCTGGCGGGACCACCCGCTAAGCCTAAATATTCCCTAGTGACCGATAGCGGATAGTACCGTGAGGGAATGGTGAAAAGTACCGCGGGAGCGGAGTGAAATAGTACCTGAAACCGTGTGCCTACAAGCCGTGGGAGCGTCGGACACCAGCTTGCTGTGTGTCTCGTGACTGCGTGCCTTTTGAAGAATGAGCCTGCGAGTTTGCGGTGTGTAGCGAGGTTAACCCGTGTGGGGTAGCCGTAGCGAAAGCGAGTCCGAATAGGGCGGTTGAGTTGCATGCCCAAGACCCGAAGCGGAGTGATCTAGCCATGGGCAGGTTGAAGCGGAGGTAAGACTTCGTGGAGGACCGAACCCACCAGGGTTGAAAACCTGGGGGATGACCTGTGGTTAGGGGTGAAAGGCCAATCAAACTCCGTGATAGCTGGTTCTCCCCGAAATGCATTTAGGTGCAGCGTCACGTGTTTCTTGCCGGAGGTAGAGCACTGGATAGGCGATGGGCCTCACCGGGTTACTGACCTTAGCCAAACTCCGAATGCCGGTAAGTGAGAGCGTGGCAGTGAGACTGTGGGGGATAAGCTCCATGGTCGAGAGGGAAACAGCCCAGAACACCGACTAAGGTCCCTAAGCGTGTGCTAAGTGGGAAAGGATGTGGAGTCGCACAGACAACCAGGAGGTTGGCTTAGAAGCAGCCATCCTTGAAAGAGTGCGTAATAGCTCACTGGTCAAGTGATTCCGCGCCGACAATGTAGCGGGGCTCAAGCACACCACCGAAGTCGTGTCATTGCAGCATGAAGGGCCAACGCCTGCTGTGATGGGTAGGGGAGCGTCGTGTGCCGGGTGAAGCAGCGGAGGAATCCAGTTGTGGACGGTTCACGAGTGAGAATGCAGGCATGAGTAGCGATACAAGAGTGGGAAACTCTTGCGCCGATTGACCAAGGGTTCCTGGGTCAAGCTGATCTGCCCAGGGTAAGTCGGGACCTAAGGCGAGGCCGACAGGCGTAGTCGATGGACAACGGGTTGATATTCCCGTACCCGCTTTGAAGCGCCAACGTCGAACCTCTGAATGCTAAAGCCGCGAAGCCGGCCTGGAGTCTTCGGACGAAGGGACGTGGTGGAGCCGCTGACCCAACAGGGTAGTAGGTGAGCGATGGGGTGACGCAGGAAGGTAGTCCAGCCGGGCGGTGGTTGTCCCGGGGTAAGGGTGTAGGCCGAGTGATAGGCAAATCCGTCACTCATTGAGGCTGAGACCTGATGCCGAGCCGATTGTGGTGAAGTGGATGATCCTATGCTGTCGAGAAAAGCCTCTAGCGAGTTTCATGGCGGCCCGTACCCCAAACCGACTCAGGTGGTCAGGTAGAGAATACCGAGGCGTTCGGGTGAACTATGGTTAAGGAACTCGGCAAAATGCCCCCGTAACTTCGGGAGAAGGGGGGCCACACCTGGTGATGGAATTTACTTCCTGAGCTGGGGGTGGCCGCAGAGACCAGCGAGAAGCGACTGTTTACTAAAAACACAGGTCCGTGCGAAGCCGTAAGGCGATGTATACGGACTGACGCCTGCCCGGTGCTGGAACGTTAAGGGGACCGGTTAGTCATAGTTTCGACTAGGCGAAGCTGAGAACTTAAGCGCCAGTAAACGGCGGTGGTAACTATAACCATCCTAAGGTAGCGAAATTCCTTGTCGGGTAAGTTCCGACCTGCACGAATGGCGTAACGACTTCTCGACTGTCTCAACCATAGGCCCGGTGAAATTGCATTACGAGTAAAGATGCTCGTTTCGCGCAGCAGGACGGAAAGACCCCGGGACCTTTACTATAGCTTGATATTGGTGTTCGGTTCGGCTTGTGTAGGATAGGTGGGAGACTGTGAAGCGGCAACGCCAGTTGTCGTGGAGTCGACGTTGAAATACCACTCTGGTCGTGCTGGATGTCTAACCTAGGTCCGTGATCCGGATCAGGGACAGTGTCTGGTGGGTAGTTTAACTGGGGCGGTTGCCTCCTAAAGAGTAACGGAGGCGCCCAAAGGTTCCCTCAGCCTGGTTGGCAATCAGGTGTTGAGTGTAAGTGCACAAGGGAGCTTGACTGTGAGACCGACGGGTCGAGCAGGTGCGAAAGCAGGGACTAGTGATCCGGCGGTGGCTTGTGGAAGCGCCGTCGCTCAACGGATAAAAGGTACCCCGGGGATAACAGGCTGATCTTCCCCAAGAGTCCATATCGACGGGATGGTTTGGCACCTCGATGTCGGCTCGTCGCATCCTGGGGCTGGAGTAGGTCCCAAGGGTTGGGCTGTTCGCCCATTAAAGCGGTACGCGAGCTGGGTTTAGAACGTCGTGAGACAGTTCGGTCCCTATCCGCTGTGCGCGTAGGAATATTGAGAAGGGCTGTCCCTAGTACGAGAGGACCGGGACGGACGAACCTCTGGTGTGCCAGTTGTCCTGCCAAGGGCATGGCTGGTTGGCTACGTTCGGGAGGGATAACCGCTGAAAGCATCTAAGCGGGAAGCCTGCTTCGAGATGAGTATTCCCACCTCCTTGAGAGGGTAAGGCTCCCAGTAGACGACTGGGTTGATAGGCCGGATGTGGAAGCCCAGTAATGGGTGGAGCTGACCGGTACTAATAGGCCGAGGGCTTGTCCTCAGTTGCTCGCGTCCACTGTGTTGTTCTGAAACAACGACCCCATCCCGTGGCCATGGGGTGGTGCGGTTGACAGTTTCATAGTGTTTCGGTGGTCATAGCGTGAGGGAAACGCCCGGTTACATTCCGAACCCGGAAGCTAAGCCTCACAGCGCCGATGGTACTGCAGGGGGGACCCTGTGGGAGAGTAGGACGCCGCCGAACAATCATTCCAGATAACCCCCATCCGAGAAATCGGATGGGGGTTATCTGCGTTTCCGGGCCATCCGGAGCACCTTTCCCGGGCACCCGAACCCGTCCCGTCCGTGCTGCTGGGGGACCTCAGCGGTCGGCCTGCCGTAAGTCCTGAACGTCTGTCCGAGTAGGATCCCCGTGGTTCGAGATGGCGGACGGCACCGCCGTCCGGCAGATCCGGACCGCGGCGGCTCCGTCAGCCAACGGTCGCGCCCGCCGGCAGCTGAGATCCAGGGGTTGATCAACGAATGGCACGTCCATCCCTTACCCGCGTCCACCGGGTCCTGCTCGGCCTGGTGGCGGCCGGAGCCAGCCTGATCTCCGGGATCGGCTTCGCGGGTTCGTACTCGGCGGTGCGTGAGCTCGCACTGCACAAGGGGTTCGGGAACTTCTCGTACGCCTTCCCCATCGGTGTGGACGCGGGCATCGTCGTGCTGCTCGCGCTGGACCTGGTGCTGACCTGGCTTCGCATACCCTTCCCGTTGCTCCGGCAGACTGCGTGGCTGCTGACGGTGGCCACGATCGCCTTCAACGCCGCGGCGTCCTGGGGCGACCCGTTGGGTATGGGGATGCACGCGGTCATCCCGGTGCTGTTCGTCGTGGTGGTCGAGGCCTCACGGCATGCCGTCGGCCGGATCGCGGCGATCACCGCCGATCGGCACATGGAATCCGTCCGGTTGATGCGGTGGTCCTCTCGCCCGTCCCGACCTTCCGGCTCTGGCGGCGGATGAAGCTCTGGGAGCTGCGTTCCTACGACGAGGTCGTCCGGCTGGAGCAGAACCGGCTGGTGTATCGGGCGCAGCTGCGCTTCCGCTACGGGCGGGGCTGGCGGCGGACGGCACCGATCCAGGCGCTGCTGCCGCTCAAGCTGGCCAAGTACGGGGTTCCGCTGGACATCACCGTGCTCGACCGACTCGACGGGCCTGCCGTCCCGGAGACTCCGGCTGCGGGCGCCCTGACTGCTGCGGTTCCAACTGCGGCGCAGGCCGTGGCTCCGGCGGCGCCGGCGCGACGACCTCCGAGGTGCCCGCGGTGTCCCCGGCGGTCGCCGGTCCGTTGCTCACCAAGCTGGCTGCCGCTCGCTGGCGCGACGTGCCCCAGAACGGAGGCGGGGAACCGACGCTGAACACCGGTCAGGCGGCGGGGGCAGGTCCGTGAGCCGCAGTCGGCCCGGGTCCAGCCGGCTCGCGTCCAGCAGGGACGTCTGGCGAGGCCGGACGGCCGCGCCGCGTGCCGCCGCACCCGCCGCCGCACCCCCGCGCAGGCGGGCCCGGTGGTCAACGTCGCGCACCCGGCCGGTCAGGGGTCCCCTGGTTCAGGACACCGAGGGTCGCGCGTCCGCACCCGCCGCACCGCAGGCCGTGCGTCCGCAGCCGGAGCAGCCGCCGAGCAGAACGAGCCGCTGACCGACGACCACATCCGTCAGCCGGCGCGGTCCGAGGCCGAACCGAGTGTCTTCGACCCGCGTGCCTCGGTGCCCAGGGCGACGGGCGAATCGCAGCGGCAGAGTGCTGCAACTGCGCCCGCGGGTAACGGTGTTGCCGGCGCCGTCGCGGTCGCTGTCGAGGAGGACGAGCTGTTCGCCGCCCAGGGCCCGGAGTTGACGGTCGACCTGTGCGTCGAGGCGCTGATCGCCTACCAGGACGCCCACGGTCACGACCCCGACCAGGAGGCGCTGGCCCGCTACCTCTTCACCCAGTACGGCGTTTCGGGCCGTGACCCGGAGAGCCCGATCGGCGCGACCAGATGCGCAGGCTCTGGCCGGAGCTGCACGCCCGCTACAGCAGCCTCGGCCGCGAGTAGCCGTCCCGGCCGCGAGTGGCGGCCACCCCACGACGTCCCCGCAGCTCGGGGTCGGACCAGCCTGTGGATCACCGTGGCCTCGCCCACCGGTCCGCAGGCTGGTCTGCCATTGACGCCCGGTGGCGCCCGGAGCTACCTTCACATCAACAAATTGTTGAATGCCGTCAGTGTGGAGGAACCCGGATGTCCCAGGTCGAGGTGGACGGCGGCGCTGCCGCAGCGGAGGGCCTGACGTTCTCAGTGCCGCACGGGCGGGCGTCGACGCGCTGCTCGGCCCGGTCGACGCCGAGCTGGCCCGCCGCTACCCGGGTGACTCGGGCAGCCGGCAGCCGGTCCACACGGTGTACGTCCCGGCCGACGCCTTCGCCGCCGACACCGTGGACACCTGGGGCCGGCAGGCCCTGGAGGCGCTGGACACCACGCCGGCACGCCCACCGAGCTGGCCGAGGCCCTGGGCGTCCCCGCCGACGACCTGATCACCGAGGTGCACGCCCGGGTCCGGGCCAAGCTGGTGCGCGAGCCGATCGAGGACCTGCGGATCGACTTCGAGGACGGCTACGGCCCGCGCCCCGACGCCGAGGAGGACGCCGAGGCGGTCCGTACCGCGCGTCTGGTGGCGGCGGCCGTCGCCGACGGCAGCGCGCCGCCGTACATCGGTATCCGGATCAAGTGCATGGAGGCGGCGGTCCGCGACCGCGGCATCCGCACGCTGGAGCTCTTCCTCGCCACCCTCCTCGAAGGCGGCCGCGCGCTGCCCGAGGGTTTTGGTGCTGACTCTCCCGAAGGTCACCTACCCGAGCAGGTCACCGCCCTGGTCCGGCTCCTGGAGGACTTCGAGCAGCGCGCCGGCCTCCCCGCGAAGCGGATCGGCTTCGAGATCCAGATCGAGACCACCCAGGCCATCCTGGGCGCCGACGGCCGGGCCACCGTCGCGCTCATGATCGACGCCGCCGAGGGCCGGGCCACCGGCCTGCACTACGGGACCTTCGACTACAGCGCCTCCTGCGGTGAGCGCGGCCTACCAGAGCATGGAACACCCGGTCGCCGACCACGCCAAGGCCGTGATGCAGGTGGCCGCGGCCGGGACCGGCGTGCGGCTGTCCGACGGCTCGACCAACGTGATCCCGACCGGCCGACCGAGCAGTCTTCGCCGCCTGGAACCTGCACCACGCTTGGTGCGACGCTCGCTCGCCCGCGCCTACTACCAGGGCTGGGACATGCACCCTGCCCATCTGCCCACCCGGTACGCGGCGGTCTACGCGTTCTACCGCGAGGGGCTGGCCGCCGCGTCGGCCCGGCTGGCGGCGTACGTGGCCAAGGCCGGCGGCGACGTGATGGACGAGCCGGCCACCGCCAAGGCGCTCTCCGGCTACCTCCTGCGCGGCCTGGACTGCGGCGCGGTGGACCTCGCCGAGGTCACCGCTCTCACCGGCCTCGACCGCCGACAGCTGGACGCGCTCTCCGGTCGCTGATCCCGGCGGCTCCCAGCTGATCCCGGCGGCTCCCACCCGATCCGGCCGGGCGATCGCGGGAGACCCCGGGTGGATAGGCTGGCGGAACGCCCTCCGCCCCTCCCACCCGGGAGACCCGCCCGCCCATGTCGCAGCCAGCCCGAAGCCCTACCTGACCATCCGGGGGGGACGGCAGCCACGAGATCGAGGTGAAGCGATCGCGCTTCATCTGCCATCTCGCGCGGGTCGGCGACGAGGAGCAGGCGCAGGAGTTCATCGCCGGCGTCCGCAAGCGCTACTGGGACGCCCGGCACAACTGCACCGCCTTCGTCGTCGGTGAGGACCACCGCCGCGAGCGGTCCAGCGACGACGGCGAACCCGGCGGAACCGCCGGTGTCCCGATGCTGGAGGTCCTGCGCCGGCGCGGGCTCACCGACACCGTGGCCGTGGTCACCCGCTATTTCGGCGGCGTCCTGCTCGGCGCGGGCGGTCTGGTGCGCGCGTACGGCGGCGCCGTCTCGGCGGCGGTCGACGCGGTGGGCACGGTCGAGCGGCGCCCGGTCGCGCTCCTGGTGGTCGCCGCCGACCACACCAGGGCGGGGAGGCTGGAGAACGACCTGCGGGCGGCCGGCCACGCGGTGCGTGACTGCGGTACGAGGCCGCGGGCGTCCGGATCGAGGTGGGAATCCCGGAGACCGGTCTGGCGGCCTTCCACACCTGGCTCGCCGAGGCCAGCGGAGGCTCCGCGGTGGCGGTCCCGTCCGGCTACACGTTCCTTGAAGTCCCGCTGACCGGCTGATCGGAAGGCGTTTCGTCCGGTTACCGGGGCGGATTGCCGAGTCCGTGGGAATGGCCGCGCGAAAGGCGTACGAAAGGCGTACGGAAGTCATCGGACAGGGGTTGCTGCCGGAGTGAACAAATCGGATGCGCTTTCGGCCAAAGCGTGTGGATTCGGTTTCGGTGGGCACAGGTCGTCAGTAACCTGAAACGATCGTCGAGTTCAGGAGCAGATCCCCAGATGGCCGTGATTCGTACCGTCACGATCGAGCCGGGCGAGAACATCCGGCTGGCACTATCACCCGGCCCGGGTGCAGGCGGTGGTCCTTTCCGGGACGCTGACCCGAATACTGGCGGACGGCGCCGTGGAGATCACCAGGCCGGGCCAGGCGCTGATCGAGCTGCCGGGGCGGAGCACGTGCACATCGGCTACAACCACGGGGCTGACCGGGTGGTGATCCTTGCCAACTACCAGGCCTCCGAGGGCTGTCTGCTCGCCGTGCCGGCCATGCCCCCGGCCAGGGTGCCCCCGACCAGGGTCGGACGGCCCGATGACGTGGATCTGGTGGGACCGACCGGGAAGGTCTAGCGGTTCTGCGCAGTGAGAAGCAGTGAGAAGCAGTGAGAAGCAGGTGAGAAGACGTCCCTGTGACGTTCGAACGAATTGACGGTGCCCGGAGCTGGAACTTCAGCTCCGGGCACACGCGTTCTTCAGCACAGGACCCAGGTCGGCAGCCGCCGACCGGGAGCCGGACACCACCCGTCGATGGAGGACCGTCAGACCCCACCAGCGCACCACGGAGGTACCGCCCATGACCACCGACCGCTTCGCGCCACCCATCTCCCATCCGGCCGCCGCCCCCGATCCCGGACGGGCCGCGGCCCCGGCCACGCCACGCCGTACCGGATGACGGTCACGACCCGTCAGTCCCCTGCGGATGTGGTCGCCCTGGCCGACCAGTGCCTGTCCCCTGGTTGAAGCACGAGGGCTACGACGAGCCACCACCCGCCCCGACCCCACCGCCGGACCGTCCCGA
>NZ_JQLN01000004.1 GCF_000744225.1 Kitasatospora mediocidica KCTC 9733
CGCCGAGTTGGAAGAGCAGTGCGACGGTGGTCAGATTGAGCGTCCGCGCGTCTGGGAGAGGACCGCGGTGAGCCCGCAGGGCAGTAGCAGGCCGGAGGTGAAACCCGCCACGGTCCGGCGCCGGGATGCCGGCGGCCCAGCGAGGGCAGTCGCCGCGCCCGGTGAACTCGTGGGTGACCATGTGGGACGTCGATGTCCTCGGAGGCGTCGACGGTGGTCTCGCCGATGCCGGGACCGGTCAGAAGCGGGTGATCCGGCCGCGCCGGCTGGTGCCCAGCACCAGCTGGGTGGCATGGTTGGCGCGGGCGAAACTCAGCAGCGCGGTGGGGATGTCGTCGCCCGACCACCACGTGGTAGCTGCCGCCCAGGCTCTCCACCAGCTGGCGCTGGGTGGCGAGCGCGCCCGGCGAGGCGCCGGCCAGGCCGTCGCTGCGGGTGACGTGGACGGCCAGCAGCTCGCCGCCGGCCGTCCGGTCCGAGATCCGCGCCGCGCGACGGACCAGCGTCTCCCCCTCCGGCCCGCCGGTGAGCGCGACCACCACGCGTTCGCGGGTCTCCCAGACCCGGTCGATGTTGTGCTGCACCCGGTAGTCGCGCAGGCCCTCGTCGACCCGCCCGGCCACCCAGAGCAGGGCCAGTTCGCGCAGGGCGGTCAGGTTGCCGACCCGGAAGTAGTTGGAGAGCGCGGCGTCCACCTTCTCGGCCTTGTAGACGTTGCCATGGGCCATCCGCCGGCGCAGCGCCTGCGGTGCCATGTCGACGAGTTCGATCTGATCGGCCCGCCGCACGACCTCGTCGGGGACGGTCTCGCGCTGCGGGATGCCGGTGATCTTCTGGACGACGTCGTTGAGGCTTTCCAGGTGCTGGATGTTCACCGTGGTGATGACGTCGATGCCGGCCGCGAGCAGCTCCTCGATGTCCTGCCAGCGCTTGGCGTTGCGGCCGCCGGGGATGTTGCTGTGCGCCAGCTCGTCCACCAGCGCCACCGTGGGGCGCCGGGCGAGCACCGCGTCCACGTCCATCTCGCGGAACTCGGAGTCCCGGTAGGTGCGGGTGAGCCGGGGACGACGTCCAGGCCCTCCAGCATGCCCTCGGTGTGCCGGCGGCCGTGGCACTCGATGTAGCCGACCACCACGTCCGCCCCGCGTTCCTGTCTGCGCCGCGCCTCGTCCAGCATCCGGTAGGTCTTTCCCACACCGGGGGCCGAGCCGAGGTACACCCGTAGCCGGCCGCGCCGGGGCAGGGTGTCGGAGCCAAGATCGCGGGCCAAGGAAGTCAGCTTTCTGCGGGGCTGCCAGGGATATACGACAGTGAATCAGCATCGACCCGGGCGAGGGGGTCTACTCCCCGCGCCCGGGTCGGTTCAACTAGTCGGTCGGACGATGAACCGTCACTTCGTCTCGCTGAGTGCCTTGTTGAGCAGGACGACGTTGACGCCGGGGTCGCCGAGGAAGCCGAGCGAGCGGGCCTCGGTGTACTTGGCGACGAGCGCGGAGACCGTGTCGGTGGACAGGCCACGGGCCTTGGCGACCCGGGCCACCTGCTCCTTGGCGTAGGCCGGGGAGATGTGCGGGTCCAGGCCCGAACCGGAGGCGGTCAGCGCGTCCGGCGGCACGCTGGCCGCATCGACGCCGTCGAACGCGGCGGCCGCGGCACGGCGGTCGTTGACCGCCTTCAGCAGGTCGTCACTGTTCGGACCCAGGTTGGAGGCCGAGGACCCGTGCGGGTCGTAGCCGGTACCGGCGGCCGAGGGGCGCGGCTGGAACCACTGCGGGTCCGGCTGGGCCTGCTCGTTCGGGTCGTTGGGGTTCTTCTTCGGCAGGTTGTAGTTCTGGCCCAGCAGGCTGGAGCCGATCTCCTTGCCGTCGGCGGACTTCACGACCGAGCCGTTGGCCTTCTGGCTGAAGGCGACCTGGCTGACGCCCGTCACCAGCAGCGGGTACAGCACCCCCAGGATCACGGTCATCACCAACAGGGCGCGCAGCGCGGTGAGATGGGTACGGACGGAGGTGGGCAGAGGCTTGGACATGGTGGGGTCTCCTTCCGTTTCTAGCGCAGGCCGGGGATGAACTGGACGATCAGGTCGATCGCCTTGATGCCGATGAACGGCACCACCAGGCCGCCGAACCCGTAGATCAGGATGTTCCGGCGCAGCAGTGAACTGGCGTCGGAGGGGCGGTACTTGACGCCGCGCAGGGCCAGCGGGATCAGGCCGATGATGACCAGGGCGTTGAAGATGATCGCGGAGGTGATCGCGGACTTGGGGCTGTGCAGGGCCATGATGTTGAGGTGGCTCAGGCCCGGGTAGACGCTGACGAACATCGCCGGGATGATCGCGAAGTACTTGGCGACGTCGTTGGCGATGGAGAAGGTGGTCAGCGCGCCGCGGGTGATCAGGAGCTGCTTGCCGATCTCGACGATCTCGATCAGCTTGGTGGGGTTGGAGTCCAGGTCCACCATGTTGCCGGCCTCCTTGGCCGCCATGGTGCCGGTGTTCATCGCCACGCCGACGTCGGCCTGGGCGAGCGCCGGGGCGTCGTTGGTGCCGTCGCCGGTCATCGCGACGAGCTTGCCGCCCTCCTGCTCCTTCTTGATCAGGGCCATCTTGTCCTCGGGGGTGGCCTCGGCGAGGAAGTCGTCCACGCCGGCCTCGTCCGCGATCGCCTTGGCGGTCAGCGGGTTGTCGCCCGTGATCATGATGGTCTTGATGCCCATCCGGCGCAGTTCGTCGAAGCGCTCCTTCATCCCCTCCTTGACGACGTCCTTGAGGTAGATGACGCCGAGCGCGCGCGGTGCGGCCGAGCCGATCCGCGAGGCGACCAGCAGCGGGGTGCCGCCGGCGGCGGAGATGCCGTCGACCAGTTCGGCGACGTCCTTGCCGACCGTGCCGCCGTTCTCGGTGACCCAGTTGGTCACCGATCCGGCCGCGCCCTTGCGCACCGAGTGCACGCCGTCGGCCTCGTCGAGGTCGACGCCGGACATCCGGGTCTGGGCGGTGAACGGGACCCAGGTGGCGTGCGTCAACTCGCCCTGGGCGCGGGCCCGCAGGCCGTAGTCGGTCTTGGCGAGGACGACGATGGAGCGGCCCTCGGGGGTCTCGTCGGCGAGGCTGGAGAGCTGGGCGGCGTTGGCGAGCTCGTCGACGCTGACCCCGGCGGCGGGCTGGAACTCGGCGGCCTGGCGGTTGCCGAGGGTGATGGTGCCGGTCTTGTCGAGCAGCAGGGTGTTGACGTCGCCGGCGGCCTCGACCGCGCGGCCGGACATCGCCAGCACGTTGCGCTGCACCAGGCGGTCCATACCGGCGATGCCGATCGCGGAGAGCAGTGCGCCGATGGTGGTCGGGATCAGGGCCACGACGAGGGCGACCAGGACGATCAGGGTCTGCGGCGCCCCGGCGAAGCCGGCCATCGGCTGCAGGGCCGAGACGGTGACCAGGAAGACGATGGTCAGCGAGGCCAGCAGGATGTTGAGGGCGATCTCGTTGGGCGTCTTCTGCCGGGCGGCGCCCTCGACCAGGGCGATCATCCGGTCGATGAAGGACTTGCCGGGCTCCGAGGCGATCTTGACGACGATCCGGTCCGAGAGCACCTTGGTGCCGCCGGTGACCGCGCTGCGGTCACCGCCCGACTCGCGGATGACCGGGGCCGACTCGCCGGTGATGGCCGACTCGTCGACCGAGGCGACGCCCTCGACGACGTCGCCGTCGCCGGGAATGATCTCGCCGGCCTCGGCGACCACGTGGTCGCCGAGCTGCAGCTCGGTGGCCGCGACCTGCTCCTCGGCCTGCGAGGCGGGCCAGTCGAGCAGGCGGCGGGCCATCGTGTCGGTCTTGGTGCGGCGCAGCGTCTCGGCCTGGGCCTTGCCGCGGCCCTCGGCGACGGCCTCCGCCAGGTTGGCGAAGATCGTGGTGAGCCAGAGCCAGACGGTGATCGCCCAGGCGAAGACGCTCGGGTCGGCGATCGCCGAGACGGTGGTGACCACCGAGCCGACCTCGACCACGAACATGACCGGGTTCTTGATCATGACGCGCGGGTCGAGCTTCTTCACCGCGTCGGGGACCGCCGCGAGAAGGACCTTGGGGTCGAGCAGGTTGCTGGAGACCCGGTGGACCGCCGCCTCCTGCTGGGCAGGGGTGGTGAGAGTGGGGGTGGACATCAGTGCAGACCCTCCGCGAGCGGCCCGAGAGCCAGGGCAGGGAAGTAGGTGAGGCCGACGACGATCAGCACGACGCCTGAGAGCAGGCCGACGAACAGCGGCTTGTGGGTGGGCAGGGTGCCCTCGGTGGCGGGGACCGGCTGCTGCTGCGCGAGCGAGCCCGCCAGCGCCAGCACGAAGATCATCGGCAGGAACCGGCCGAACACCATCGCCAGACCCAGCGCCGTGTCCCACCAGGGCGAGGTGACCGTGATGCCCGCGAACGCCGAACCGTTGTTGTTGCCCGCCGACGTGAAGGCGTAGAGCACCTCGGAGAAGCCGTGCGCCCCCGAGTTCAGCATGTTCGCCCGCTCACCCGGCAGCGCCATCGCGACACCGGTGCCGACCAGCACGATCGCCGGCGTGGTCAGGATGTACAGCGAGGCGAACTTCATCTCCCGCCCACCCAGCTTCTTGCCCAGGTACTCCGGGGTGCGCCCGACCATCAGACCGGCCACGAACACCGCGACGATCGCCAGCACGAGCATCCCGTACAGGCCCGACCCGGTACCGCCGGGCGCGATCTCGCCCAGCATCATGTCGAAGATCGCGACACCGCCGCCGCCGGGCGTCAGCGAGTCGTGCGCGCCGTCCACCGCACCGGTGGACGTCAGCGTCGTGGAGGACGCGAACAGGCTGGTCGCCCAGGGTCCGAAGCGGACCTCCTTGCCCTCCATCGCCGCGCCGGCCGCCTTCAGCGCCACACCGCTCGCGTGGGTCTCGAAGAACGTCATCAGGGCGGCCGAACCGGCCCAGAAGATGCCCATCACGGACACGATCGCGTAGCCCTGGCGGTGGTCGCCGATCATCTTGCCGAAGGTGCGCGGCAGCGAGAAGGAGATCACCAGCAGCAGGAAGACCTCCAGCCAGTTGGTGAAGCCGGTCGGGTTCTCGAACGGGTGCGCCGAGTTGGCGTTGAAGAAACCGCCGCCGTTGGTGCCCAGCTCCTTGATGACCTCCTGCGAGGCCACCGGCCCGCCGGGGATCGACTGGGTGTCCCCGCCCAGCGTCGCCAGGTCGTGGAAGCCGTGGAAGTTCTGGATCACACCGTTGGCGACCAGCACCAGCGCGAACACGACCGACAGCGGCAGCAGCAGCCGCAGGCAGATCCGCGTCAGGTCCACCCAGAAGTTGCCCACCCGGTCGGTGCGGCTGCGGGTGAACCCGCGGATCAGCGTCGCCACCACCGCGATGCCCACCGCCGCCGAGACGAAGTTCTGCACCGCCAGGCCGGCCATCTGGACCGTGTGGCCCAGCGTCGCCTCACCGGCGTAGTCCTGCCAGTTGGTGTTGGTGACGAACGAGATCGCGGTGTTCCACGCCCCGTGCTCCCCCACGGCCTTGAAGCCGAGGCTGAGCATCAGGTGGTTCTGGATCCGCTGCAGCAAGTAGAGGAAAAGGACGGAGACCAGCGAGAACGCCAGCACCGACCGCAGGTAGACCGGCCACCGCTGGTCGGCGTCGCCGTCCACCCCGATGGTCTTGTAGATCCCGCGCTCCACCCGCAGGTGCTTCGCGGTCGTGAGCAGCTTGGCGATGTAATCGCCGAGGGGGCGGTAGCACAACGCCAACGCGCCCACCAGGGCAAGGGCCTGCAACCAGCCCGCAAGAGTGGAACTCATGTCAGAACTTCTCCGGGAAGATCAGCGCCACGACGAGGTAGCCGACGAGCGCGACAGCGACGATCAGGCCTGCGATGTTCTCGACACTCACAGCTTCTCGACCCCCCGGGCCACCAGGGCGAGGACGGCGAACACGGCGACCGTGACGCCGACGAAAACGAGATCGAGCATGGGCTCCACCAGTTGGTTCAGGGACCTGGCCGTGGGCGGCTCCCGGACTCCGAGACTCCTCCGCGCGACACCGGCGGCGGGCCGGCAGGAGGAGCAAAGCAGCGGCTCCGGACCGTCGACCGATCCCTGACGCGCTCCATACGGGCGCAGCGGGAACTTTGACGCGGCACTGATATCCGCTTCACACACCTGAGACCACGAAGTGGCCGAAATGTTTCGGCCACTCACCCGGCACCCCGGCCCCCAGGGGTTAGCTGCCCGGACATGTCGCAGTCCCGGCGTGCTGCCGACCATGCCGGTCGGGGGCAGACTGCACGCCGGGACTGCGACTGCTGGACACCCGGTGCCGATGTCACGGCGGGACCGGGTGGATCACGGGCCTACGAGCAGGCCTTGCGGCCGTGGTTGGCCTTCTTCTTACGACGGGCCTTCTTCTTGCGGGCGCGCTTGGACATGGTGTGGAGTCTCTCTCTGGCAAGGTGTCTGCCGGCACGTCAGCGGCCGGCCAGGCGAGTCAGGGAGGCGCTGGGCGATCGGTGCGTCTGCGGCGCGCAGCCCTACCGGACGGGGACCGCGACAACGCCCAGCGCCCGCGGATGCGGCGGGCGGTCGTGGTGGCGCTTCGAGCGGTTCATGACGCTCATTCAAGCCAACCCGGATCAGCCCGGCAAGATCACTCCACCTGCTCTGATGCATCCTTGACAGTGCGGCAACACCGCGTCAGCACCGGCTGCTTCGAGTACGGTCGACGAGTGACCAGGTCTCGGCCCGGATCCGTCGCCGCGGCAGCGCCGCAGGCAGTGAAGCCCGCAGCCCGGCCACCGCGAACAGCCCGAGGCGGGCTACCTCGACCCCTGCCCCGGACCAGCCGATGGCGGCGTAGCGGTGCACCACGAAGCCGTTGAAGAACAACCAGGCGGTCCCCGCCATCAACGGCGCCGCCGCAGGACGCGATATCCGACCGAGCGCGGCGCAGAGCCCGGCGAAGGCCCCCAGCGCGAACCAGGTCGGGCGCAACTCACCGACTGCGGCCAGCGCGGGCACGAGCGCCGCACTGCCGAGGAACGTCAGCGCGCCCGACATGCCGACCGTCAGCCGGGCCGCCACCGGCCGGTACGACCGCCGGCCTGGGCGAGCGGTGTAGAGCCTCATCGCGCGCTCGCTCCGTTCACGCGCTCGCAGTCGGTTCGGTCAGCAACTGCCGAACACTGCGGCGCTGGAGAACCTTCAGGTCGCGTTGCAGGCTCGGCTCCGGGACCGCGAGGACCGGGCAGCCGGCGTGCTTGACGCAGTACGCCGGCACCGAGCGCCGCAGCCCTCGGGCGAGCCGGCTCCCGCTGCCCGCCCCGACCACCAGCAGATCGTCCTCCCGGTCCGCGGTCTGCACCAGAGCCGGACCACTCTCGCCGCGGATCACCAGCGTCGAGAGCCGCACCCCGGCGGGCGCGCCACCGAAGGCCACGCAGAGCGCCTCGCTCAGCCGGGCCTCGGCGGCCTCACGCCATACGGCCAGCAGCGGCGGGCAGGGCGCGTGTCGGTAGGCGTACTCGCCTCCCACCGGGAGCCAGGCGAGGACGGCCAGCACCTCGGCGTCGGTGCGGCGGACCTCGGCAACCGCCCGGTGCAGGGCGGCAAGGCTGCCCAGTGAACCACTGACGCCCACCACGACACGGCGTTGTCCGTCCTGGCTGCCCGAGTACATTGCGGTCCCTCCTCTTTTCGACTGTCCCCCAGCAAAGCCCCGGACAGCCGGTTCGGGCCCACTCCTGATGCCACCCTGACGAGCGGACCCCGAATCCGAACGTGGCCCTAACAACATGGGCGGGCGAGGAGTCAGAGCCCGGGGATGAACTGCACCATCAGGTCGATGACCTTGATGACGGTTGCCGAAGGTGATGGTGCCGGTCTTGTCCAGCAGCAGCGTGCCGACGTCGCCGGCCGGAACGAGCGGACCAGCTGTTTCGGCTCGACAGCCCGCTCAGCGCGCGATGACGGCTCTGCACCGGACGCTGCGGCGCCCGGTCGAGGGGATGTCCTGCTCAGGAGCCAGGGGAAGCATGCAGCGGACCTTCTGCGCGCGGGCGGGTGCCAGGGGTCGGTCGGGGAGCGGACCCCAGCCAACCGGCCGGACGGCGACGGCCCCGCGTCCTGACAGCTTCCTGACGGAGCGCCAGGAAAGCTTGACGCGCCCTTCACACCCGTTCCCAGAGCCGCCACGGATGACGGCGCCTCATCAAGGCCTCGTCAGCGACCGGGCCCGAACAGTCAACGAAGTGTCAGGAACGTGTGACCGGAGCCCGACCCGCCATAGCGTCGGAGACGTCCGCGGCCCCGGCCGCTGACCTCGCGCAGTACCGCACCGCCGCACCACCGCACCACCGCACCACCAAGGAGAAGGACTTGTCCCTGCACTACCCCCGGGTCTCCCACATTCGCTCACCTCACCCACACCCCGCAGTCCGCTCCATCGCCTCGCACCACGACCCGATCAGCCAGCTGCCGGCTCTGTCGAGTCCCCAGCCCCTCGGCCTCGTGGTCGATCCCGAGGCTCGACTGGCCACTGCGGGCGGGCGACCGCTGGACCTCACCTTCACGGAGTTCGAGCTCCTCGCCCACCTGGTGGCACACCCAAGGCGGGTCTACACCCGCATCCAACTGCTGACCGCCGTCGGGGGCCAGCCACCGTTCGGCGACACCCGCACCGTCGACGTCTACGTCGCGCGGCTGCGCCGCAAGCTCGGGCCCGAGTACCGCAACGCCATCGCGACCGTCCGCCAGGTCGGCTACCGCTTCGACCCAGCCGGTGCGGCACCAGCGAAGAGTTGACCGCGACGTCGCACATCAGAACCGCCTCGAAGACACTGCGGAACGCGTAGTGCGTACGTCAAGGACCAGGCCCAAGACGCCACCAGGGTGTCCACTGGATCGCGAACCGTCCGGGCGCCGCGACGACCGAGAGCAACGCCTGCGTCTCGCACCACGTCCACATCGTCGGCGGCGCCAACTCGGCCGGGCAGGCCGCCGTCCACTTCGCCAAGTACGCGGCGAAGGTCACCGTGTTGGTGCGCGGCGACTCGCTGGAGGCCGGAATGTCCCGGTACCTCGTCGACGAGATCCAGCGGACCCCGAACATCGAGGTACGCCTGAGCACTCGGGTCCTCGCCCTGGGCGGCGACCAGCGGCTGGAGCACATCACGCTCATGGACAACGTCACCGAAGTCGCCACCGAGGACGCGTCGAGGTTCGTCTTCACCTTCATCGGAGCGCGGCCCCGCACCGACTGGGTGGGCGGTGTCGTGGACTGCGACGAACACGGCTTCGTCCTGACCGGCTCCGATCTGCCGCACTCCGGCAAGCCGGCCGCCTCCGGGGCCCCGGACCGCGACCCCTACCTGCTGGAAACCAGCGTCCCGGGAGTCTTCGCGGCCGGTGACGTCCGGGCCCGCTCGATCAAGCGGGTGGCCTCGGGTGTGGGCGAGGGCGCGATGACCGTCGCGCTCATTCACCGCTACCGGTCCGCCGTCTGAGAGCGCACCGGGCACGGGATCGCGATCTCGGCTACCCTCCTGGGCAGGTGAGCCGGGAAGTCTGGTCGGCACAGGCCAGAACTCCACCTTCCCCCAGGAGCCCCCGATGCCCGCCCGTCCCCAGCCGGCACATCCCTGCGGTCAGTCGGGACGGCAACGGTGATGCGCGGCGGGGCGCTCCTGGAGGCCGACTGGCGGCGCGAGACGCTTCGCACCAACCTGTGGCTGGTGCCGGTCGCCGAGGCACTCTGCGCCACCGGGCTGTTCGCACTCACGCTGCTGCTGGACCGATCCGCCTACGACGGTCGGTTCGCGCTGCCCACCTGGGTGTTGAGCGGCACGGCAGACGCGGCACGGCAGATCCTGACGACGGTCGCCGCCGCGATCATCACCGTGGTCGGGCTGGTCTTCTCGATCACCATCGTCGCACTGACGCTGGCATCGACCCAGTTCGGCCCCCGGATGCTGCGTAACTTCATTCGCGACCGCGGCACCCAGCTGACCCTGGGCACCTTCGTGGCCACCTTCATCTACACCGTCCTGGTGCTGGTGGCGATCAGTCCGGGGCCGCACGGCGACTTCGTTCCGCACCTGTCGATCACCGTCGCGCTGGCCCTTACCCTGGTCGATCTCGCGATGCTGATCTACTTCATCAACCACATCGCCACGATGATCCAGCTCCCGCAGGTCATCGCGGGCATCGCCGGGGACCTCGCCCGTGCCATCGAGGCACAGGGCGGCGCCGATGCCGAGGTAGATGCAGGTGCAGGTAGCGGGCCTACCCGTGAGGTCCTGCTCGGGCGGATCACCGGGTCCGGTGCAGTGATCCCGACCCCGGCCAGCGGCTATCTCCAGTACATCCGGCACGAGCGGCTGATCCGGATCGCCGCCAAGTCCGACGCCGTGCTCCACCTCCCGTACCGGCCCGGACACTTCCTGGTCCAGGGGCAGCCGCTGGCGGTGGTCTGGCCGCCGGAGGCCGCCGCGCACGTGGCGCACCACCTGGCCCGGGGTCAGGTGACCGGGCCGTACCGGACGCTGACCCAGGATGTCTCCTTCGGCGTCGACCAGCTGGTCGAGATCGCCATCCGCGCCCTCTCCCCCGCCGTCAACGACACCTTCACCGCGATGACCTGCATCGACTGGCTGGGCGACTGCCTGTGCCGGATCACCACCGGCTGGCACCCGCAGCACGTACACCGGGACCCGCGCGGCCGCATCCGGGTGATCGCCTACCAGGCCGACTACGACCGGCTGGTCCAGCGCGCCTTCGAGAAGATCCGGCAGTCCGCACTCGGCAATCCCGCCGTGATGATCCGCCAGCTGGACGCGCTCTACAAGATCCTTGAGCAGACCTCGATGCCGGACCGTCGCCAGGTCCTGCTGGATCAGGCCGCCATGATCCAGCGCGCCTGCCAGGCCTCGGTACCCGAGGAAGCCGACCGCCAGGACGTGCTGCGCCGCTACCAGGTGTTGCTCGCCCTCGACGACGACACGGACCAGGGGCGTCTCGCGCCCGAGGATTGACCGTCATCCGCTCGGAGAGCGGGCTCCGGCGCTGAGCCGCTGCAACCACTCACGCCTGAGGCGGGTCCCCGACGGCGGCGGGGTCGAGGTCGAGCGCCGACTCCAGGACGTGGAGCACCGCCCGGCAGCAGTCGGCCGAGGCCGCACCGGAGGTCCAGCCGTCCCGCCGCCACACCACCAGGGTGTCGTCGGACACCCGCCAGTCGAAGGGCTCGGGCGCCGCCAGCAGCCTGCGCGTGGCCTGCGGCGTCAGCAGGGTGCGGGCCAGCTCCTCGTCCGGGGTCGCCACCCGGTGGGCGGCGTCGAAGGCCTGGTCACCGGTGGGGCATGTCGGGTACGCGGGAGCGTAGCCGACCCGTACCGAGGAGAAGACCCGCTCGTGGTGCACCTCGATCGGCGTCAACCGCCGGGGCAGCTGGATCACAGCGACGCTGTACCAGTGCGCCGTACCGTTCTCCTGGCACGTGTACCCGAAGACCGTCGCGGGCAGCCCGGCGAAGCTCCCCCGGACGGCGTCCCGCACCCGCACCCGCTGCCCGTAGTGGAAGGGCGGCGCCGACCAGGGCACCACCGACGGACCCACCTGCGGATCAGCGATGAAGTCGTGCGACGCGACCAGGTCGGCGGCCGCCTGCCGGCAGCGGTGCCCCGCACGCCAGCCTTCGATCCTGGGGGCCGAGAGAATCAGGCCCACCAGGCACAGGAACAGGAAGATCGGGATGACAACGCCCATAGCGCACTCCCTCTGACCGGCCCATGCCACCGTGGACTGGGCGGTGCCGGAAGCGTAGGCCTGCGCCCAATGCGGGTCAATAGCATCACAGTTGGCGATTCCCGACCTTAACGCCGCATTGTCGCAGGAGCAGGTTCGAGGGTCTCGTGCCCAGGTCCGCCGGTGAGGGCGACCACCACCCGCTCGCACGCCTCCCAGACCTCACCGATACCGTGCTCCGCAGGACGGCCCTGCAGCCGCTCGTCGACCAGGCCGGTCAGCCAGAGAGCAGGGCGAGCCGGAGCGGCGCGGCGCGCCCGGGGACGCCGGCCGCGAACCGGGGGGCGGCGCGCCTGTCGGTCGTCGTAGTCACTGCACCTCTCTTGGTTCCTGGGGAACGCGTCGAGGGGCCCCGGCGCCATTGCGGCTCCGGGGCCCCGAAGGGGAACAACACCATCTACCGGCCTGGGCCGGGTTCCTTGTTCCGCAACTCCCCAGGCGTGGGGGTGTGCGGGGATCGCGTATGCGTGACCGGAAACCACCGTCCTCGTACTCAAAAGGGGGTCTGCGGTGTCCGCCCGGGTGAATGCCTCACGGGCCGGGCGATCCTGATGGCGCTCTGTCCCTCCGTTCATCCTCTGTACGGACTGAAACTGAACTGCTCGGTACTGCTGAACTTCCATCACCTGGTCCGACAGCCAGCCCCGTTGCCCGTCCTGCACTTTCCCTGGCTTGGAACCCCACTGCCGGACTCCCAGCACGCGCGCCCGCAGCCTGGCGCCTTCACTGGGATACCGCGTATCGCGACTGCTGGTACCACTCGACTCAACTTCACCTGCTGGTACTGCACCTGCACTACAGCGGTACCGCTGACCGTGACCCCTGATCACTGCGGGCCACCTGGCCCGGCCGCCGGTCCTGTCGCCTTACTTCACCTGCTCTGGCTTCAGGGCCCCACGACCGTGCCGACCTGCGAACTTCTGCCCTGCTGCCCGCCAGTTCATGTCTGGCGGGTACCGCTTGACTGCGTCTACGGGAGAAACACTAACCACAACACTGAGCAATGTCTACTCCAGCCAGCACAGATTTCTCGGTGTTCGAAGGAGAGGTAATCTGCGCCCCGCAGAACGGACGGTCCGCACCCGCGGCCCGGGACAACGAGCGCAGCACGGACCGGAGGCGACCGGTTCCTGCGCCACAGCAGCATGTCGAGGGATCCGGTGTAGGTGAGTTCGGGGGCCGATGTTCACCCCCAAGGAGCACCGCGAGCAGCGCGCCCGGACCGGCGGGGGTGGTGCGGTGCCGGCCCAGTGCGCGGGCGGCCAACGTGAGGGCGCCCGCCGGTGCAGCCCACGCGGGGTTCACCCCGACCACAGAGGTCGGGACGAACCCGGCGAGGGCGCCGGGCAACAGACGAGGGCGAAGAGCGGCGGCTCGGGCCTCTCGGGGTGGGCGGGGACTCACACGCGGACGGCGTGATCGGCCTCCCACTGATCTGGCGATCCATTAGCCGGACAGGAAGTCGTCCCCACAGCGGATACATCGCCCGCCTCCTCACGCCCGGCTCCAAGGGGTCTGGGCTGGGTGCCGCAGCGGAGGTGGGCCGGCGCACCGCGAGATGGTGCTCCGGTCCAGCGGCGCCGCGTCGCACGACTTGGTGCGGCCGCATCAGCCCCCGCGCTTGATCTGGATCTGTCGGGCGGTCGGCTTCCCGGTGTCCAGGGGCACCTTCACGGCGAGGACGCCGTCGGCGTACGTTGCGCTGACGTCTTCTTCCTTCGCCCGGCTCGGCAGCTGGACGGTGCGCTGGAACGAGCCGTAGCGGAACTCGGACCGGTCCTTGTCCCGGTGCTCCTCGCTGCGTTCGGCCCGGATGGTCAGGACGCCGTCCTGCACGGTGATCTCGGCGTCCTTACCCGGGTCGATGCCCGGCAGTTCGGCCTGGATCACATACGCGCCGTCCTGTTCGAACTCCTCCACGCGGATGTGCTGCTGGTCAGTGGGCCGAAGGAACGGCAGCCCTTCGAACCATTCGGGCAGGTCCGGGTGCCACGCGGTGTGCGGGAGCCTCTTTCGCATGATGTCGCCGGCCATCAGGGTCTCCCTTCTCCTTGCTGATTCAGCCGTTACCCGAGGGCTCGTTCTTCGGGCCGTCGGATGTCGGTCGGTTCTCCGTGTCTGCTGCCTGTGCGGGTGGTTCGCTGACCCGGACCTGGGCCGGGCGCAGGAGGTGTTCGCCGACCCGGTAACTGGGTCGACGGTGTCCAGCACCGGGAGCAGTGCTGTGAGCACGTTGACGAGGGCGATCTCGCGCACCGCGAGCCGGTCGCGCCGAATCCGCTTGCGGTAGTTGCCATACTCCGCCTTGAGTCGCTGCAGGTCGGCCGTGCGCTCGGCGAGTTGCTCCTCCAGCGCGGCGGTCCGGTCCGTGTCGCCCAGGAGATGGCCGCCGCTCTCGCGTCCGGGTCCCTTCTTCCTCTCCTCGTCCTCGTGCTTCGCCTTCTCGGGCTCCCTCAGCTGGAGGGTGTCCGGGTCGATGCGCCGCCTGTCGTGGATCACCGCTGGGGGCCGCTGCTTGGACTCGGGACGCTCAGGGCTCGCGGGCCGGCTCATCGCGCCTCTCCTCTCTGGCGCTCGTCGTCGACGATCTCTGCGTCGACGACCTCGTCCTCGTCCGGCCCGGCGCCGGCCGCCGGCCCGCCGCCCGCAGCGCCCTGGGCCTGGGCATACAGGGCGCTGCCGATCGACTGCGGCACCTGGGGACCGACCGGACGGCTTACCCCGCTGCCTCACTGCCCGCTCCTCGTGACATGCGCACGGCAGAGTCTTGTCAAGACAAGGGGCTTGAGGTATCACAATTTTGTGTGGCAAGACCTGCCGACGCGAAGGACGATCGACTGCCGAGCATCCCGGCGCCGCGCAGGCCGGATCCAGATCTGCCCGGCCCGGACCATACCGTCGCGGTAGGAGAGGTCAAGGGCCATGAATGGTGACATCCGGACCGGGCGACCGCACACGGTGCCCTCGCGCACACGGTGCGGCGACAACCTCACACGGCCATCGCGCCCCACGGCGCCCCCGCAAGGGACAGGGCCAGAGGGCCGATGAGCCGGACGGGCACGGGGAGGTGCCGTCATGGACTTGAAGCTGACATCAGGACGTCGGTACGGATGGTCTGTCGTGCATGTGGAGGGCGAACTCGACATCGCCACAGCCGACCAGCTGAGCGAACGCCTCAAGCGGGACCTTGACCGCCGGGGTCCGCGAGCACGCCTGGTCGTCGACCTTTCCGGCCTCGAGTTCTGCGATGCCAGCGGCCTGCGGGCCCTCCTGGAGGCCGACACCACCGCCCGTCGGCTGGGCGGGCAACTGCGCCTGGCCATCCCTGAAGGGCGAGTGCTGCGCGTCGTCCGGCTGACCGGACTGGACCAGGTGCTTCCCGTGTTCCCCACCCTGCACGACGCCACCGTCCGCAGCTCCCCCGAAAAGAGCGTCACGGCGGGCGTGCCGAGGTGATCACGATGGCACGGGGACCATACCGGCCGGATCCCTACGCGGTGCTGGGGGTTCAGCCGTCGGCGTCCGCGCGGCAGATCACTTCGGCCTACCGGGACCTGGTGCGGATGCTGCACCCCGACACCGCTCTTGAGGAGCCGACAGTGTCCGCACAGCGGCTCGGCGAGGTGGTGGCCGCCTACGAGATCCTGCACGATCCCGCCCGCCGGGCCGCCTGCGACGTCGCCCGGAGTGCCGCCCCGACATCTTGGACGGCGAGGTCGGTACCGGTGCCGGTGGTCCACGTCGGGTCCCAGCCGCAGGGCCGTCGGGATGTGCCGCACACCGTCCGCGAATGGGACAGGACCGGGTCTCTGGGCACTCTCCTGTGGGCGGGCCCCGTCCGAACGCAGGGTGTGCTTCCTCCCCCGGACGACATCACTTCGGTGCTGCCGCGGTGGCTCTGGCAGGGGGATCCGTGGCTGCCGTGAGCGGCGCGCCTGAGACCCGCACCTTGGACCCTCACAGACCGGCGACCGGACCGATGTAGACGAGGCGGGACGCTGCCTGCTGGGCGAGGCGCAGATGAGTGACAGCCTCTCCCAGCGCGGCGATGGTTTCGCCGAACTCGCGGGCCACCTCCGCCCGCCGGTCGAGCGGCAGGGGCGGGTCTTCCAGGACAGCGAGGTGTTCCGGGCTGATCGCGTTCAGACCCGCGGCGAACTGGTGCAGGACCTGCGGGAACTGTTCCAGCAGACCTGCGAGGGCCCCAACGGTGTGGTGGACGTCCGACGGATAGGGGTAGGCGTCGGGGCGCCGAGTCTGCCGGGCGGTCACTGGTGGACCGGGGCAAGCAGGGACGGAAACGCTCCGTCGCGTCCGATCTCCAACGCCCCGGCCAACCGGAACCTCGCGGTGATCTCCGGCTTCGGGCCCCGCCCAGCCCTGGACGCCGAACGCCGCTGCCTCCACGTAGGCGCGCAACCGCACGCCGCCCCCGCGGCACTTTGCGGTTCCAGGAAGCGAGCGCCGTCACGGATGCGCAAACCCTTGCGTCCCCGCATGACCTGGTTCAGCCCGCCGCCCACCTGCGCGGCGTTCATCCGGCGAGAAGATCGACGTTGCCGTCGAACTGCCAGAGCGGGTTCGGCACCGCCTTTCCCGCGGTGACGATCAGGAAGTAGCCGTTCACCTCCACCGGTCCGTCTCCGTCGGCGATGTAGCGCCCGTTCGGGCTGACATCGAGCTGGTAGATGGCCTGGGCGGCGACGTTGTACCCGGGGACGGTCCAGGAAACGGTGCAGCGCCAGTCGTTCCCGGGGCCCTCCTGTGCGCCGAGCCCTTCGCTCTTGTCACACATCGCGGACGTCTGCAACTGGGCTTCGGTGACCGGCGGCTGGCGCATCTGCGCCTGCTGGAACCGGTAGAGGTGGGCGAAGACCGTCGCCACCGACTGCTGCACCTTGTCCTGGGTGATGCCGGAGCCGCCTGCTCCGGTCGCCACCGCGACCACACCGACCGTCGCGGCCAGCACGCCGGCCAGCGGCAGGGCACCCAGCGTCAGCACCCGGCGTCCGGCGCCGTCGTTGTTCAGGTTGGTGAAGTCCCGGCGGCGGAAGAGCAGGTAGGCCAGGGCCGTCGCGACGACCGCCCACAGCAGGCTGACCCCGACACCGATCAGCAGTGGCCCGAGTTGCTGGGGATCGGCGAAGAGGCCGTTCCAGGAGATGAAGGCGTAACCGGGCAGCGCCAGGCGCACCGCGACCGGCAGCGGCAGCATCTGCACGACCTGCATCCCGAGGCCGGCGAGCATGGGCAGCAGCAGGCCCATCGGGGACCGGCCCAGGGCGACGGACCCGAGCAGCCCGATGGCCGCCAGGGCGAGCGTCGGCGCCAGCACGCAGACCCAGGCCAGTAGGACCTTGCCGGCCGCGTCCCCGCCGGTGAGCAGGTGGCCGTCCAGCCCGACCAGCGGCTGGTTTCCCTCCGCGAGCAGTCCGCCGACCGCGCTGGAGACGGCCAGGCCCGCCACCAGCAGCCCGATCACGGTGAGACTGGCGATCGCCTTGGCCGCGAAGATCCGCCGGTGTGAGCGGACCGCGATGAGCAGATGGCGCCAGGTGCCGAGCCGGTCCTCGGAGGCGAACACGTCGCCGGCGACCATGGACGTGACCAGCGGCAGCGCCCACGTGCCGGCGACGCCGAGCACCACCAACGACCCGGCCCAGCCGGTGGCGTGCATCCACCGGCCGAACAGGGTGTCCGACGGCAGCGTGCTCTGCTGGTCGACCGCGAAGACCAGCAGGCCGGGACCGAGCCAGCACAACCCGATCAGCAGGCGCACCCGCCAGGCGGAGAACTGCTTGACCAACTCGAAGCGGAGGATGCGGGCCACCGGGGTGGGGCGCGCGGACGCCGTCCCGGCCCCTGTCCCAGTGGCGGGGGCGTAAGCGGCGGTCGCGGTCATCGGTCGGCCTCCTGCTCAGTGAGGGCGAGAAACGCGGCTTCCAGCGGCGAGACGACGGGCGCCAACTCGCGCACCCCGATGCCCTCGCGCACCATCCGGGCGACGAGTTCGTCCATCGCTGCCACCCGTGCGCGTACGACGATCACGTCGGTGTCCGGTCGCGTCGCGGCGTCGGGGCCGTCGTCGATGCTTATGCCGGGCGTCGCGGCCGCGAGCGCGCGAGTGGCGGACGGATCGGACGCGCGCAGCCGGTAGTCGAGTTCACGGTTCTCGTCGGAGAGCTTCGACAGCGGGCCGGAGAAGACCACGCGCCCGCGGGCCAGGATGGTGACCTCGGAACACAGTGCCTCCAGATCGTCCATCCGATGGCTGGACAGGACGACGGTGACGCCTTCGGAGGCCAGCCGGCCGAGCACCCGGTGCACGTGCTTCTTGCCGACCGGGTCCAGGCCGTTGGACGGCTCGTCGAGCACCAGCAGCCGCGGCCTGGTCAGCAACGCCGCGGCCAGCCCCAGCCGCTGGCGCATGCCGAGGGAGAAGCCGCGGACCTTGTCATCGGCGACGTCGGTCAGTCCGACCTGCTCCAGAGCCTCCTCAACTCCGGTGGCAGGCGCGCCATCGGGGCGCAGCGCAAGAAGAGTCGCAAGGTTCTGTCGCGCGGTGAGAGTGGGGTAGAGCCCGGGCCCGTCGACGAACCCGGAGACACCGTCAGGCGCGGCCAGTGCGCGTCCCACCGGAGCGCCGAGGATCTCCAGACTCCCTTCGTCGGCGACGGCCAGGCCCAGCAACAGGCCGAGCAGCGTGGTCTTGCCGGCACCGTTCGGGCCGACCAGGCCGTGGATCTGCCCCTGCGTCATGCTCACATCGATATGGTCGAGCGCGACGACATCACCGAAGACCTTGGTGATGCCGCGGCCCCTCACCGCGACGGGTGTGTCCATCTGTCCATCCATCCCTCAGCCGGCGCCCAGCTGATTCTGAAGAGCCTGTCCCTGGCGCGTGACGCGCAACGCGCCGCCGAGTGATGCACCGCAGTGCGCCACCCGGCGGGTTCCGCAATCAGATCCTTCGCATCGAAGTCAGCGAACCCGGCTGACTCAGCTGACTCAACTGACGTTCAGCGCCGTGTCGTCGAGCACGAACGAGGTCTGGTACTCGAAGTCCTCGGCGCCGGTGAACTTCAGCGTCACCTGCTGGCCGGCGTACGCGCCGAGGTTGAAGGTGTGCTGCGCGTACCCGGTGTTGTGGTTGAGGTTGGAGTAGGTGGCCAAGGTGCTCAGGACGGTGCCGGAGCTGTTGAGCACCTGCACCTTGAGGGTGTCGTAGGCGGAGGTCGTCGAGGTTTCGGCCGTGTCGGTGTGCAGCCAGAAGCTGAAGTTGTAGCTGCTGCAGCCGCTGGGCAGCGTGACGCTCTGGGCGAGGGTGTCGGTGGTGGCCTTGCCCCAGCCGTCGAGCCAGGCGTCCCAGGTGCCGCTGTGCGGCGGCTCGGAGCTGCTCTTGCCGATCACCGAGACGGGGCTGTGCGTCGAGGTCACAGTCCACGGCGAGGGGCTGGAACTGCCGTTCTCGAAGCCGGGGTTGCCGAGCAGCTGCTGGGTCTGGCAGCCCGTGCCGGTGGGGGTGGCGGACGCCTCGTTGCTCTGCGCCCCCTCGCCCACGCCGTTCACCGCGCTGACCTTGTAGTAGTAGGTCTGACCGGCGGTCAGACCCGAGTCGGTGCAGGAGGTCACCGCGCCGAGACCGCTGCAGCCGCCGCCGGTCACCAGCGTCTCGCCGCCACTGGCGGTGCCGCGGTACACCTTGTAGGAGGTGATGTTCTCGCCGCCGGTGTTGGAGGGCGGCGTCCAGCTCAGGGCGACCTGCCCGGTTCCGGCTGTGCCCGCCAGGCCGGTGGGCGCGCCCGGTGTCGTCGCGGCGATCGGCGAGGCCGTGATGGTCACCGTCGAGGATGCGGTGTTGGCCGGCGAGGCGCTGTCGGTGACGGTCAGCGTCGCGGTGTAGGTGCCCGCCGTGTTGTAGGTGTGACTCGGGTTCTGCGACGTACTGGTACTCCCGTCGCCGAAGTTCCAGCTGTACGAGTACGCCGGGGTGCCACCGGTGCCGGTACCGGTGAAGCCGACGCTCAGCGGCACCTGGCCGGAGGTCGGAGTGGCCGAGGCGGTGGCCGCCAGCGGGTTGCCGACGGCGTTGACCGTGGTCGTCACCTGCGAGGTCGCGGTGTTGGCCGGCGAGGCGCTGTCGGTGACGGTCAGTGTGGCGGTGTAGGTGCCCGCGGCGGTGTAGGTGTGACTCGGGTTCTGCGACGTGCTGGTACTCCCGTCGCCGAAGTTCCAGCTGTACGAGTACGGGGCCGTGCCGCCGGTGGCCGAGCCGGTGAAGCTCTCGGCCAGCGGCGCGTTGCCGGTGGCCGGGGAGCCCGTGGCCTTGGCGGACAGCGGGGTCGAGCCCTGGACCCAGAAGTCCTCGAGCGGGTCGCCGAGCGCGGCCTGGTCCGCGGTCGTCATGGGGAACGTGGACGTGCCCAGGTTGTCGTTCGGGTCGATCACGCCGGAGTGCACGTTCTCCATCGTGCGTTCCATCGCCGCGAGCACGTTGCCCGTGGTGTACGCCACGTGCGAGACGTAGTGCTGCTTGACGTAGGCCGGGTTCCCGATGACGAGCAGCGGCACGCGGTAGGTGTTGCTGACGTGGTCCGACCCGTTGCTGCCGTTCTGGGTGTCGTCCTCGGTGACGACGATCAGGGTGTTGTCCTTGTACGTCGGGTTGCTCATGATGGAGTTGACGATGTTGTTCGTCGCCGTGTCGTTGCCGGGGACGTCTTGGTAGGTGCCGGGGTGGTCGTTGAACAGCTCGACGTAGTTGTAGGCCGGCATCCCGTTGGTGTTGATGAAGTTGAGGTAGTCGCTGGCGACCGTGCTGTCGGGGATGCTCTGGTTCTGGCAGGTGTACTCGTTGGTGTGCAGCTCTTCGGGGATGGACGTGCCCGGGCGGTTGGGCGGGAGGACCTCGACCTTGCCGTCACCCGGGTTCTTCCAGTAGCCACTACCGCTGTTGAGCATCCAGTAGATGTCGCCGTTCATGATGAACGTGTAGGGGCTGGTGCCGCTGCTGGTGCCGGAGGGAGCCGTGCAGGCGTTGGTGCCCTCGTCCGCGGGACCGGCGTCGCTCTGCAGGAAGCGGTCGAACTGGGTGCCGTTCGAAGGGTACGACTGCTGCTGGCTGCTGGACGAGGACTGCCCCGAGAACATAAACCAGTGGTTGGGGCCGGACGGCGGCTGAACTCCGGTGCTGTACGAGTCGGACAGCGAGTAGGTCTTGGCCAACTGGTGCAGGTCCGGCACGGAGCTGATGTGGTTGGTGCTCTGCACCTGGCCGTTGCAGCCGGCGCTGATCGTGGTCGCGCAGTCGCCCAGGTAGTCGTCGAAGGTGTGGTTCTCCCGGTAGATGACCACGAAGTGCTGGAACGCCGGAAAGTACGGCGCCAACGGGTTCACCGCTGCGGTGGGCTCGCCCACGACCGACTGCTGGCCGCCGACCGTACGGACGACGCTCTTGTCGGTGATTTTGAGGTCCTTCGGCTGCGGGAACTTCGCGAACTCCACGCCGGGCGCGGCGAACACCGCGCCGGAGCAGTCGAAGTCGTCCGGCTTGTAGCTCTGCGGACGCTGGCCGACCGGCAGGTTCTTGGCGTTCGCCGGGCTCGTCGCCGGGTTCCACCCCTTCAGGGTGCACGAGCCGACGCCGGTCGTGGGGCGCCCGCCGGCTCCCGCGGCTGTGGTCAGCGAGGCTCCCGCCAACGTGATGACCGCGAGCACAGCGACACTCGCCGATCTCTTCTTCCAATTCCTCATGAACACGCCTCCGCACGTGACGGTGCATAGTCAGATGACTGGCGTCCGTATGGTCGTCGCGAAACGGGCGTTGGACAAGTAGATGCGCGTAGAACTCTCAAGAACCGGTTCTTCTTCCGGCGTTCACCCCGGTGAGCCCGCCCGCTCGGGTCTGCCCACTCGGGCATGGTCGGCGCACTCCACCCGATCACCGAAATCGCCCATTGACACCAAAGTTGGTCTAGTCCACTGTGGGTGAAGCAAGGTCATCCAGATGAGTCCGGCAGTGCCCGGCGACCCGGCACCGACGCCGTCCAGGACCTTAATTTCCATTCAACTGACAAGCTCTGTAACGAATCTGACGATCAGACGGAGAATCCCACACTATGCAACGAGTCTGCCTCGCCCTGCCCACCATGCGTGCCTGCCCCGGCACTATCGTGGACCTCGCCGAGGAGGCGGCCTACGCCGTCGCGACCTTCGGGGTCGAGGTTCACTTCCTCGTCCTCGACACCACCGACGGCGAGGACTTCGCGAAGAACGCGGACGCCGTGGCCTCGCTGTCCCCCACTCCCGGCGTGCTCGTCCACCACCTCGGCGAGGCGCAGCAGCGGGAGTTCCTGCGCCGGGTGGCCGAGCGCTCCGGCGCCCCGGACCCCGAGCTGCTGCTCGACCTGATGCTCCCGCAGGCCGTCGCGTACGGTTCCTGCGTCAACCGGCTCTTCCTGGGCGCGGCCGCGCTGGGCTGCACCTCGGCGCACCTGCGCAACGACGACTTCGACTACCAGGTCGTCGACGGTCAGAAGATGTTCCCGATCCACCAGGAACTGCTCTCGATCGGCCGGCCGGCCGGCGAGGCGGCGGCCGACGTGTCCCGCTCCGAGCTCGACCCGGCCGACGCGGACAAGCCGGTGATGCTGGTCAGCGGCTCCTTCATCGGCGAACTCAACGTCGACATCGGCGAGATCCACGAGCTGGACCCGGCCGTCTACCGCGACCTGGTGCGGCTGTGGACGCCGCCGGTCTGGTCGCAGGAGGAGCAGGACGCGATGGTGGACGTCTCCTTCAAGGGCGCCGGCTCCGAGCCGTTCAGCACCGACGACTCCGTCCTCGGCGTGCCCGACATCTGGGACGTCTACATGTGCAACATCGCCCTGGACCACCGGGCTTACGAGGTACTGCCGCTGCTGCCCTCGATCCAGACCATCGGCAGCGACTACGCCCTGCTGCACGCCATGGTCCACGCCGGGCTGCCCGGCGTCGTCCACAACCGCCACATCGTCAACTACTACACGCCCGAGCGGCGCATCGGCGCCGGCTTCATCTCCTACCAGATGCGGTTCGTCAAGTTCCTGCTCTCGATGCTGTACCTGTACCCGGTCTACGGCGGGATGATCGACCTCGGCCGCGAGCTGCTGGACGAGCGGCACGCACTGAAGGTCGAGCCGATCCTCGCCCTGGCGCGGGGCACTGTCGACTGGGACCGGGCAGGGAACGAGCACTGCCTGGACGTCGTGGACCGCTCCTACCGCAAGCTGGGCGGCAAGTACACCGAGCTCGCGGACGTGGTGGCCGGGCAGCGGCAGCAGCTCCTGGACGAGGCGCAGGAGGACGCCGAGCGCTGGGCGGTGCTGGTGGAGGCCTGGGCGGGGATGGTGGCAGCCGCCCGCGCGGAGGGCCTCGGCCTCGGCGTGGACGGGGCTGCCGGGTGAGGGAGGACTTCCTGATCCGGCGGCTGACCGACGACGACTGGGACGCCGTGGTCGCGCTGGAACACGACGCCTACGCGGCCGACGGCCTGTCGGAGGGCCGGGAGGCGCTGCAGTCCCGCGCCGTCGGCTCACCGGAGACCTGCTTCGTACTGGAGGAACGCGGCACGGTCCGCGGCTACCTGCTGAGCCTGCCGTACCCGCCGCTGCGCTGCCCGGACCTCGTCCGGGCGGAGGAGACCGCGTTCGCGTCGGGCAACCTGCACGTGCACGACCTGGTGATCGCCGAGGACCTGCGCGGCCGGGAGGTCGCGGAGGAGTTCATGTGGTATCTCCGGTCGCGCGCCGAGGAGTTGGGCTTCGAGCAGATCTCGATGGTCGCGGTGCGCGGGACGGACATCCTGCTGCGGCTCCTCGGCTACCGCGCGCACCGGGAGGTGGCCGTCCCGGCGTCCTACGGGCGGCGCGCGGTCTACATGTCGATGCCGGTGCACTGACCTACTGAGCGTCCCTGACAGCCCGGCCGGGGGGTCGGGCTGTCAGGGACGCTCAGGCAGGCCCGGGGCGACCCAGCTGCGGTGACGGACCGTGAAAGGACGGTCCAGGTCGGCGGCGACCGCCGCGCGGAACGGGCCCGGCACCGTCACGTCCGACAGCCACAGCGGGCCGGGGCCAAGCCGGCCCGAGTCGGCCAGCCGCAGCGGCGAGGGGCCGGCGAGCGGAAGGCCCAGGCCCTGGGCGAGCCGGCCGCCGTGGACCTTGACGCAGGCCTCACGACGGCACCAGAGCCGGGTGAAGCGGTCGGCGCTGTCGGCCGGGGTGGGGGCTTCCAGGACGAACGCGGCGTCGCGGGCCGGGAAGTAGCGGCGGGCGATCCGCGCGCCGATGCCGGGCGTATGGATCGCCTCGACGTCCACGCCGACCCGGCGCCCGTCGGCGATGGCCAGGACCGCGAGCGCGCCCGAGCCGGACCAGTTGACGTGGATCCCGCCGCAGGCGGGCGGGAGGACGGGCGCGGGTTTGCCGTGCGGGCCGTGCTCCCACACGACTTCGGCGGCTCCGCTGCCGAGCCGGTCGGCGACGAGCAGGCGGACGGCGCCCCGGACCACGGTGAAGCGCTCGCCCTGCACAGGGTCGAGGGCTGCCTCGGCACGCCTGCGTTCGTCGAGGTCGAGCAGGCCTCGCAGCCGCCGCACGAGAGCCGGGGGCTGGTCGGTGGGGATGCTCCAGACGTCGATCACGTCACTCACGTGCGCGACGCCCCCGACGTCCGCGACGCGGTCGGCGTTCACGGCAGCGACAGGGTGCTGAGCCTGCCCAGGCGCCGGTCGTGGTCCGCGACCAGCAGCGGGCCACCGGCCTCCGGGCGCCGTGCGAGCCGGTCGGCCAGCAGGGTCCAGACTCCGGTGAACGGCTGTCCCGGTCGGGCCGTCTCGACGGCTCCGGGGGCGTCCTGAGCGCCGAGGTCCACCGGCGGGGTGCCACCGGCCAGCTCTGCGGCCAGCAACAGCCCGGCCCCCCGGCCGAGTTCGCGGTAGTCGGCGAGCACCGACTTCAGGGCCAGCGAGCCGTCCGGCTGCGCCTCCTGGTGGACGCGCATCCCCTCCCCCGCGCCCTCCTCGCAGACCAGGACGACGGCACGGTGCTCCTCGGGCAGGCCGACCGGCTCGGGGGCCTCGTAGTGCAGGGCGCTCTGCTCGGCGAGGACGATCACTGCCCGCCGACAGCCGCCGGTGCGGTGGTGGGCGCGGGCGATCCGCAGGGCGGTGAAGGCCGCCGCGCTGCCCTGGTCGCACACGGCGAAGGCCGTCGGCTGCCCAGGGCAGTGGCGGCTGAGATGGAGGGCGGCGGGGGCGCCGGGCCGGACGTCCGGGGAGGAGAAGGCGAAGATCAACAGGTCCGCCGGCTCGCCGGCGGCCAGCGCCCTGCCGAGCAGGCCCTCGGCCATCTGCCCGTAGTCGTGTCCGGAACCCTCGCTCAGCAGATCCTCACGCAGGGGCAGGCCGTACGGGCGGACCAGGTCGCCGACGAAGGTCCGCAGATCGGGGTGGAGCGAGGCTTCGGAGCGGCCGTCGAACCCAGCGGCGATCGCCCTGGTGACGCGCAGGCCCCGGGCCTCGGCGGCGGGGGGCACCGGGTCAGTCCTCGTCGACGAGGTGACCGGCGACGTAGTCCGTGAGGCGGCCGATCGAGCTGAGGTCGTCCAGGCTGAGGTGCTCGATGTCGACTTGGATGTCGAGCGACTCCTCGATTTCCAGGACCAGTTCGATGGTGCCGGCCGAGGTGAGGCCGAGGTCCTCGAAGAAGCAGACGTTCTCCAGGTTCTCGGGAAGCTCGCGCTTGAGGACGCGGGGCAGCACCTCCTCGATGCCGCGCAGGATGCGGCCGCGCAGCTCGGCGTCGACCGGTCCGGTGCCGACCAGGTCGGTGGTGGTGGAGAGGGCGGAGTCTGACATGGGTGAACCGTCCCGTGGTGGATGAGGTGGCTACGGGTGCGGAGCGCTGCGACGATCGCCCCGATGACGGCACGTCAGTGCCGGATGGCCATGGCCGAGAAGGTGGCGCCGACGCCGGCGGCGGCGATCAGGTAGTGATCGCCCGGCCGGAGCATTCCGCCGGTGACGGCGGTGCGGAGGTTGATAAAGGCGTCTGCGGCAAAACTGTGCCCCACCGAGGGCACGTTGTCCAGCACCACCCGGTCGAGCGGATAGCCCAGCCGACGGCAAATCATGCGCCAGGATGCCTGGTTGACGTTGTGCGGAAGCAGCAGCGCGATCCCGGAGAGGTCCAGACCTGCCTGATCGAGGGCGGCTTCCATGGCCTCGATCATGGTGGAGTGGTACTCCTTCTGGTAGCGCGCCAGCAGCTCCGGGTCCTCGGCCAGCCGGCCGTCGAACTCGGGCCGCTGGCGGACCGCGTAGGAGAGCACCCGGTCGCGGGTGCCGCCCGGAGCGACCAGGCAGGCCGCCGAGGCCTCCGCGAAGATCGCGGTCTCCGGGACGAGCTGGGCGTCCCGGGTGAAGGTCTTCTCCCCCGCCACCACCAGGGCCAGCGCCGACGGATCACCGTCGTCCTCCAGCAGTCGCCCGGCGAGGTCGACGGCCAGCAACGAAGCCGCGCATGCCTGGTGGGTGACGGTGAAGGCGTTGGCATGGGTGAGGCCGAAGCGCTCCTGGAGCTGGTGCAGGGGGTTGAGCGGATAGGGCACCGCGACCGGCATGCTGCGCGCATGCAGCAGGTACCGGACGCGGTGTTCGTTGCCGCGCAGTTCGGGCAGCGCCCGGACTGCGGCGTCCAGCAGGTCGAGCAGCGTCCCGTCCGGGTCCAGGCGTACCTGGTCCAGGCCGTGGAAGCGGCGAAAGAGTCGAAGTTGACGTGGGGTCAGGCCGATCCGCGCGCCCACGTCCTCGATCGGAACGAGTCGTGGGGGGAAGTGGACTGCCACTGCCTCCAGTGCGGTCACCCGGGCTAGTATTCCCACGCTCCGCAGGTCGCACAAGTGATCACCGACCCGGAGACCTCCCTTTCGCCCCCGTGCCGTCGAGCAGGTGGAGCCCCGATGACTGATTTCCGGCCTTCCTTCGTACACCCTGACATCGATTCGGACTTGTCACCCGACACACCGTCCGCGCCGCCGTCCACGGTGGACCCGGAGCTCGCGGCGCTGCTGGTCGCAGCCGCCGACGCGTTGCCCGAATGGGCAGAGTTGGTGATACCGCAGGCCCGTCTCGACGCCGATCTGGCCCTGGACGAAACCGAGTTCGCCGTCCTGGACACGCTGCTGCGGGAGCGTTTCGGCGTCGACCTGGGCGCGCTGCGGGCGGGCCTTGACCTGGATGCGCTGGCCGCGCTGACCGTCGGCGACCTGGCGGAGCTGGTGCGCCGATGAGCCGCTTCCTGCTGGTGGTGCCCCCGCTGACCGGGCACGTCAACCCGGCGGCCGGGATCGCGAAGGAGCTGGTCGCACGCGGCCACGAGGTGGCCTGGACCGGCACCGAGACGGTGTTGCAGCCGCTGCTGGGCCCGGACGCGCGGGTCTTCGGCACCGGCACCCGGGCGTTCCGGGCGCTGGGCGGCCACGGTCTGGCCTCGCTGCGCTCGCTGTGGGAGGGCTTCATCGTCCCGTACGCGCGGTTCACCATGAAGCCGCTGGACACGGTGGTGCGGGAGTTCCGGCCCGATGCGCTGCTGGTGGACCAGCACACCCCGGCGGGCGCGCTGATCGCACAGCGGCACGGACTGCCGTGGGCGAGCCTGGCGCCGGGGGCGATGGAGCTGGGCCGCCCGTACCGGGCCCTGCCACGGGTCGAGGCCTGGATGACGGACCAGTTGGAACGGCTGTGGCAGCGGGCCGGGCTGCCCGCCGCCGAGTTCACCGACCCGCGCTTCTCGCCGCACCTGGTGCTGGCCACCACCGGCCGGGCGTTGCTGGGCGACCTGCCGGCGCTGCCGCAGTACGCCCTGGTGGGACCGGTGTTGACGCGGCGCCCGGCGGATCCCGCGTTCCCCTGGGAGCGGCTGGACCCCGGCCGGCGCACCGTCCTGGTCACCATGGGAACCATGTCGGACGCGGTCGGCGCGGACTTCCTGGACCGCACCGTCCAGGCCCTGGCCCGGGACGGCAAGGGCGTCCAGGCCGTGATCGCCGCTCAGCGCGGGGCACTTCCCGCCGACCTTCCGGACTCCGTGCTGGTGGTCGACAGGGCGCCGGTTCTGGAGCTGCTGTCGAAGGGCGCGCTGGACGCGGTCCTCTGCCATGGTGGGATGAACACCGTGGGCGAGTCGCTGGCGCACGGCGTCCCGCTGCTGATGGCGCCGATCCGCAACGACCAGCCCTTCGTGGCGCAGCGGGTCGCCGAAGCCGGGGCCGGCCTGCGGGTTCCGTTCTCCCGCGTCGGCCCCCAGGGCATCGCCGAGCGGCTTCGGCAGGTGCTCGACGAACCCTCCCACCGCAAGGCTGCGGAGCTGCTCGGGCGTCAACTGATGTCCGGCGGAGGGGCAGTGGCGGGCGCCGAGCGACTGGAGGCACTGGTCGCGGACTCGCCGACATCATCCCGTTGAATTGGTCTAGGCCATTGCTCTTCGGGTACCCAGCATCTACTGTGAAGCCGAAGCACCGGTTCCCAGGAGCCCCCGCACCCCATCCCAGCACGGGAGTTCTGGTTGATCGAGACCAAGGGACTTCGTAAGTCCTATCCGTCCGGAAGACGCGGCCAAACCGTTGTCGATGCCGTCCGCGGTATCGATCTGGACGTCCGAGCAGGTGAGATCTTCGGATTCCTCGGCCCCAACGGCGCCGGGAAGACGACCACACTGCGCATGCTCGCCACGCTCATTCGCCCGGACGGCGGCGAAGCCCTGATCGCCGGCGCCGACCTGCTGGCCGACCCGGCCGAGGTCCGTCGGCGGATCGGTTACGTCGCCCAGGGCGGCGGCACCACCGACGTGGTCACCGCCCGCGAGGAACTGGTCTTGCAGGCCCGGATGTACGGCACCGGCAAAGCCGAAGCCCAGCAACGGACCGAAGACGCCCTCAAGGCCTTCGACCTCACCGAGTTCGCCGACCGTCCCTGCAGCACCTACTCCGGCGGCCAGCGCCGCCGGGTGGACATCGCCCTCGGGGTGATCCACGCCCCGCAGGTGCTGTTCCTGGACGAGCCGACGGTGGGCCTCGACCCGGCCAGCCGCGGCCAGGTGTGGGCCGAGATCAAGCGGTTGCGCACCGAGGGCATGACGGTGGTGGTGACCACCCACTACCTGGAGGAGGCCGACGCGCTCTGCGACCGGGTCGCGATCGTCGACCACGGCCAAGTCGTCGCCGAGGGCACGTCCGAGGCACTCAAGCGCGAGATCTCCGGCGACGTCGTCCTGCTCGGCATCGCCGCCGGCGAGAGCGGGCCCGCAGCTGACGCGCTGCGCGACCAGCCCTACCTGGACCGGCTGGAGCTGCAGGGCGAGGACGGCCTACGGCTCTACCTGCAGGACGGCGCCGCGGCCATTCCGCAGCTGCTGCGCGTCCTCGACGGGGCGGGCGTCGTCCCCAGGACCGTGCAGCTTCAACGGCCGAGCCTGGACGACGTGTTCCTGGCCCGTACCGGCCGCTCCATCGACCAGTCCTGACAATCCCTGGGGTCCCTTCCGTGAAGCTCGCCCGTGACACCTGGCTGGTCTTCCAGCGGCAGCTGCTGCTGATGTGGCGTACACCGATCTGGATCGCCGTCGGGGTGATCCAGCCGATCTTCTACCTGCTGCTGTTCGCTCCGCTGCTCAAGAAGGTCCTCGAACCCATGGGTGCCACCACCTATGCCGCGGCCTACCAGATCTACGTCCCAGGCCTGTTGGCGGTGCTCTGCATCTTCGGCGGGCTGTACACCGGATTCAGTCTGCTCGGCGAGTTGAAGGCCGGCGTCATCGAGCGCTCCCGGGTGACCCCGGTCAGCCGGCTCGCCCTGCTGCTGGGGCGGGCGCTGCGCGAAGTGGTGGCGCTGCTCGTGCAGGCGGTGCTCATCACGCTGATCGCGCTGCCGTTCGGCCTGCGTGTGGACCCGCTGAACCTGTTGCTGGCCTACCTGTTGCTCGGGCTGCTGGCGCTGATGACCTCGGCCATCTCGTACGGCATCGCCCTGGTCCTGCCCAACGACTCCGCGATGGCGCCGGTGGTGAACACCCTCGCCCAGCCGATCGCCCTGCTCTCCGGGGTGCTGCTGCCGCTGGCGCTCGCGCCGATGTGGCTGCAGACGATGGCCAAGTGGAACCCCTTCTACTGGGCGGTGGAGGGCATGCGGGCGCTGTTCTCCGGCAACATCGGCGACAGCGTGGTCTGGCAGGGGCTGCTGATCGTCGTGGTGATGACGACCGGGGCGGTCTACTGGTCGGCCCGGCTGTTCTCGACCCGGATCCGGTAGCGGCGTCCGGTCAAGGACGAAGGGGGAGGGGCCGGGTTCGCACCCGGCCCCTCCCCCTTCGTTCGCTGCGCTCAGCCTGTCGCCTCGCGGGCTGCGGACTCCCGGACGAAGTCGGCCAGCCGGGCCACCCCCACCTCGATCTGCCGCTCGTTCAGGGCGCTGATGGAGAGCCGCAGGCGGCGCTCACCGCCGCCCGCCGGGTAGAACGGGGCCATCGGGGTCCACAGCACTCCGTGATCGCGCGCGCAGCGTTCCATGGCGCTCTCGTCGGCGGTGAACGGCACGTCCAGGACGGCGAAGAAGCCACCCTCGGGCTCGTTCCAGGACAGGCCCAGCCCGGCCCGCTCGGCCGCCGGAAACTTCCGCTCCAACTCCCGTAGCAGCACGGTGAGGTTGGCAGCGTAGTAGGCGCTCGCGGGAGCGTTGGCGGCCCGCAGCCGGCAGTCGTGGCGCAGCAGCATGCCGCCGATCACGGCCTGGCTGAGCGCCGGGGTGTTGACCGTCGTCATGCTCTTCAGCTTGGCCAGTTCGTCGGCGAGCAGGCCGGTCCTGCCGTCCGGTGCGACAACCTCCTGGTCGGCGACGACATAGCCGAGCCGGGCGCCGGGGAAGCAGGTCTTGGCGAAGGAGCCGAGGTAGACCACCTGGCGGCGGCGGTCCAGGGCCTTCAGGGTGGGCCGCTCCCCGGGCTCCCGGGCGAAGAAGCCGTACGGGTTGTCCTCGATCACCAGCAACCCCTGTTCGGCCGCCGCCTCCAGCAGTGCGGCCCGGGCCTCCAGCGGCATGCTGGTTCCGGACGGGTTGGCGAAGTCGGGGACCACGTAGAGCGCCCGCGGGCGGCGGCCGGAGGCCCGTACGGCGCGGGCCGCCTCGTGCACGGCCCGCGGGTCCGGGCCGCCCTCGGGGCCTTCGGGGACCGGGACCGTCGCCAGGTCGAGCAGCCGGGCGGCGCCGGTGACGCCGACGTAGCAGGGCGAGCTGACCAGCAGGACGTCCTCGGGCGTGGCGCAGAGGGCGCGCAGCACCAGCAGCATGCCCTCCTGGGCGCCGACGGTGAGCACCAGCGCCTCGGGGGCCACGTCCAGGCCCTCGTCGTTGGCGAGGGTGCGGGCGACCAGGTCCGCGATGATGCCCTTGGTCGGCCCGTACTGGAACAGCGCGGTGCGCACCGCGCTGCGGCTCAGACCGCGATCGGCGAGGTGGGCGAGGTAGCTGTCCAGGTACTCGTGGACGCTCTCTGGCTCGAAGAAGCCCTCGTGCGGGCGGCCGGGGGCGAAGGAGAGTGCGTCCGGATAGCGCTCGGTGACCTCGTTGAGGAAGGTCATCGCGTCCAGCAGCGGGTCGGCGAGGCTGGCGTGCAGCTCGCCCAGCGGCAGCGGGGCGATCGGCGGACCGGCCGGCGTCTCGGCGCTCACAGCAGGCCCTCCCGCAGCCGCTCGGCGGCGTACCGCTGGGCGTCGCGGCCGTCGTCCAGGACGCCGGCCATGGCGAAGAAGCCGTGCGGCATGCCCGCGTAGCGGCGGGCCTGAACCGGCACGCCGGCGGCCCGCAACGCCTCGGCGTAGAGCTCCCCCTCGTCGCGCAGCGGGTCGTACTCGGCGGTGATCACGGTGGCCGGCGGCAGCCCGGCCAGCGAGGGGGCGCGCAGCGGCGAGGCCAGCGGGTCGGCGCCGTCGGCCGGGTCGGCCAGGTAGTGGTCCCAGTACCAGGCGACCGAGCGGCGGTTGAACAGCAGCGGGTCGTCGTGCTCGCGGACGGACGGGGTGTCCGCGCCGTGGTCGGTGTTGGGGTAGACGAGCAGTTGGTGGCGCAGCGCGGGGCCGCCTCGCTCGCGGGCGATCAGGGTGAGCGCGGCGGCCAGGTTGCCGCCGGCGCTGTCGCCGCCCACGGCCAGCCGCCCGGGGTCGATGCCCAGGTCGGCGGCGTGCTCGGCGGTCCACTCGGCGGCGGCGGCGACATCGTGGACGGCGGCCGGAAAGGGGTGCTCCGGGGCGAGTCGGTAGCCGACCGAGACGGTGACGCAGCCGACGGCGTTGGTGAGCCGGCGGCAGATCGCGTCGCCGGTGTCGAGGGAGCCGAGGGTCCAGCCGCCGCCGAAGAGGTAGAGCAGGGCGGGCAGCGGACCGTCCGGGACGGCGTCGGCGGCCGGGCGGTAGACCCGCAGGGTCAGCGGTCCGCCGGGGCCTGGGACGGTGAACTCCTCGACCGCGCCCAGCGGTTCCGGGTTCCCGGCCGAGGCCTGGATGTCGGCGAGGTCGGCGGCACGCGCCTCGGCGGTGGTGAGGGAGTAGAGCGGAGGCGTACCGGCCGCGGAGCGCTGCCGGCGCAGGGCCTCGGCCTGGGGGTGCAGTGGCAAGGGATGTCCTGGATTGGTCGGCGGCCGACGGTCAGTGGCGGCGGCGGTCGGGGGCTGAGGTGGCGGTGGCAGGAGCGGCAGGTCCGAAGCCGGTCGGCCGGGCCACCGCGGTGTGGTCGAGATCGGCCAGCCGTGGCCGGCCCAGCAGGGCCATCGTGTCGTCGAGTTCGGCCTGCAGGAGACCGAGGACCCGGGCGACGCCGTCCTCGCCGTCGGCGGCCAGGCCCCACAGGACCGGGCGGCCGATCAGGACGGCCCGGGCGCCGAGGGCGATCGCGAGGGCAACATCCGTGCCCGTCCGGACACCGCCGTCGAGCAGAACGGGCAGATTCGGCCCTGCCGCGGCGACCACTTCGGGCAGAGCCGCGAGGGTCGCCAGGGCACCGTCGAGTTGGCGGCCGCCGTGGTTGGAGACCACGACCGCGTCGACGCCGTGCTCGGCGGCCAGCCGGGCGTCCTCGGCGGTCAGGATCCCCTTGAGGACGATCGGCAGCTTGCTGCGCTCGCGCAGCCAGGACAGATCCGCCCAGGTCAGGGTGGGGTCGAACTGCTCCCTGGCATGGTCGGCGATGCCCGAACTCCCCTCGCCGGCCCGGTGGCTGGCGGCCATCAGGGCCTGGTCGAGGTTGACGGCGCGGATGTGCGCGGGGACGGCGAAGCCGTTGCGGGCGTCGCGCAGCCGCCGGCCGATCCGGGGGGCGTCCACGGTCAGCACCAGGGCGCGGAAGCCGGCTGCCTCGGCCCGCTCCAGCAGGGCGGCCAGCGCGTCGCGGCGGCGCAGCCAGTACAGCTGGAGCCAGAGCGGGCCGGTGGCGGCCTCGGCGATGGACTCCAGGGTACGGCTGGCGAAGATTCCGGCGACCAGGAGCGCCCCCTCGCGGCCGGCCGCACGGGCGGTGGCGACCTCGCCCTCGGGGTGGAACAGCTGGTGGTAGGCCATCGGGGCGACGCCGATCGGGGTCCGCAGCCGGCTGCCGAGCAGGGTGAGGCCCTGGTCGGTGCCGGAGACGTCGACGAGCGTGCGCGGGCGCAGCCGGCAGTGGTCGAACTGGGCCCGGTTGGCGGCGAGGGTCCGTTCGGCGCCGCTGCCCCCCTGGACGAAGTCCCAGATTTCGGCGGGGAGTCGGGCGCGGGCCGCGCGTTCGACGTCCGCCAGTTCGAGTGGTCCCACGGGCTGCCTTTCCAGCAGGCCTCGCTCGGGCCGGCTCCGACTCAGCAGCGTAGGAGGCCGATCACCGATTGGTATAGACCTTGCTTTCGCTCGATCGTCTGTGCAATCGTCAGGAATAGAACCAACCCCGCTGATTGTGACCGATGTCCATACAACCTCCCCTTCGTGGAGTGGCGTTGACCGGCTCTTCCTCCCCTCCTCCCCGGCCGGCCGGGGCCTCGCAAGCCAAGGCCCCGCACGACTGGGTGGATCACATCCTCCTGGCCGGCCCCGATGACGAGGAGTGCCTGCGCCTCGGTACTCCCGTGAACCGCGCCACCCTGCGCGCCCTCGTCGCCGAGCAGGCCGAACGGCTCACCGCCGCCGGCCTGTCGAGCGGCGGCACGGCCGCGCTGCGGCTGGCGCCCTCGCTCGGCTACACCGCCGCGCTGCTCGCCTGCTGGCGGCTGGGCGCGCAGGCCGTCCTGCTGGACCACCGGCTCACCGACCACGAGGTCGCGCTCGCCGTCGAACGGCTGGCGCCCCAGGTCCTGGTGGAGTCGGCGCACCGCCCTGCGGCGAAGCTGCGCGGCTTCGCCGAGACCGACCCCGTGCCGGTGGCGCTGCCGGGCGGCCGACCGGCTGCGACCGGCCACGCCCTGGTGCAGCTGAGTTCGGGGTCGACCGGTCCGGCCAAGGTGATCGCCCGCACGGCCGACGACCTGCTGCGCGAGCTCGACTGCTACCGGCGCCTGGAGCTGTTCCCCAAGGCCGGGGAACGGGTCGTCCTGCTCTCCTCGGTCGTCCATGTCCTGGGCCTGGTCGGCGGGTTGCTCAACAGCCTGCACGCCAGGGCACCACTGACCGTCCCCGAGCGGATGACGACGGCGGGCATCCTGGCCACGATCGCCGAGGACGACCGGCCGACCACCGTGATCGGGGTCCCGTTCCACGCCGAGCTGCTGGCCGGTGCGACCGCTCCCCCGCCGCTGCCGCAGCTGCGCCGGATGATCGTCGCCGGCGAGCTGGTCCGCCCGGGACTGCCCGCCGCCTTCACCGCCCGGTACGGTGTGCCGCTGGGCACCATGTACGGCATGACCGAACTCGGGGTCATCGCCACCGACCTCGACGGCAGCCTCCACCCCTGGGCCGAACCGGTCCACGGCATGGACCTGCGCGAGGACGGCGGCGAACTGCACATCGCCATGGCCGCCTCCCCCTACCCCGGCCTGCGCGACCCCACCCGCTGGTCGGACGGCCGGCTGCACACCAGGGACGCCGCCCGGATCGACCCGGAGACCCGCCGGGTCACCGTGCTCGGCCGGCGCGACTCCCAGGTCTCCATCGGCGGCCTCAAGGTCGACCTCACCGAAGTCGAGCAGACCCTCGCCGCCCTGCCGCAGGTCCGCGAGGCCGTAGTGGTCTTCGTGGACGGCGCCATCGAGGCGTACCTCGCCACCGAGCACGCCGCCGACGCCGACCCCGCTGCCGTCCACGACACCGTGCACGACGCCCTGACCCGCGAACTGGCCTCCTACAAGCGGCCGCGGCAGCTCTCGTTCCTCCCCGCACTGCCCCGCACCGCCACCGGCAAGCTCGTGCGCGACACCACCGCCCTGCGCGCCGCCGCGGCACCCGCCACCGACGCGGTCGCCGCGCCCGCGCTCTGACCCACCGCACGCACCACCGCACCGGTCCCGATCCAGCACGAGGAGTACCACCATGCAGGAGCGCATCCACGAGTTCGTCCTCGCCGCACTCACCGAGATGCAGTACGACGTCTCCGAGGTCACCGGCGAGACCGACCTCGGCCCGGCCGGGCTCGACCTCGAGTCGCTGGCCCTCGCCGACCTGTCGGTGCAGATCGAGGACGCGTTCGGCGTCACGTTCGACCTCGACGAGATGGAGACCACCGCGCTGATGACCCTCGACCAGTTCACCGCCGACGTGGCCCGACGGGTCGCCGCCGCCCAGGCCGTCTCCGGCAGCCCCGCGTGAGTACGCCGGCGCTGCCGGACCGGGCCGAGGTCGTGTCGATGCTGGCGGCGTTCGGGCAGCGCGCCGCCGACAGCGTTCCCGAGACCCTCGGATCACTCGAACTCACCTGGCTGACAGCCGAGTTCGAGCAACGCTACGCGGTCGAACTGGAACTCTCCGACGAGCAGTTCGAGGCCGTCCGCACGGTGGACGACGCCGTCGCGGTGCTGCGTGCGGCCGTCCTCGCCGCCGCCCCCGTCGGCGCGGTCCCCGGAGCCGGTGGGGTCACGCGATCATGAGCACCAGCGCACCGCCGGCCGTCCGGCCGGTGTTCACCGGTCTCGGGGTGCTCAGTGCCTTCGGCTCCGGGCTCGCCCCGCTGGCGGCCGCGACCGTACACGGCAGGTCCGGCGTCACCGAGGTGACCCGCTTCGACGTCAGTCGGCGCGGCACCCGGCGGGCAGCCCTGCTGCCCGATCCGCCGCCGCTGGCCCGCGCGGTACTCGGCGTCATCGCCGACGCGTGCCGGCAGGCCGGGCTGCCCGCCGGGCCCGGTGACACGCCCCTGCTGCTCGCCCTGCACAGCGATCTGCGCACCCGCGAGGTGACCGAGGCTGTGGCCAAGGGCGTTGCCGCCCTGGGGCTGCCCGGGGTGACCCGGGTCTACACCGGCGCCTGCGTGGCCGCCGCCACCGCGGTGGCCGATGCGGCGGCCCTGGTCGCCTCCGGCCGGCACCCCCGGGTGCTGGTCGCGGCCGGCCACCTGGTGGAGCCGGGCGTCTTCGCGGCCTTCGACGCGGGCCGGGCCCTGGCCCGCGACGGGGAACTGCGGCCGTTCAGCGCCGGGCGCACCGGCACCGTGCTCGGCGACGCCGCGGCTGCCGTGGTGATCGAAGCGGACACGGCCGCCGGACAGCGCGGCGCGCGCTCGCTGGCCCGACTCGCCGGCTGGGGCCGATCCGGGGACGCCCACCACGTGTGCCGGCCACGCCCCGACGGTGAGGGAGTGGCCCGCGCCGCCCGGTCCGCGCTGGCCCGGGCGGGTGTCGCCCCGGCCGAGGTGGGCTACGTCAACGCCAACGGCACCGGTTCACCGACGTCCGATCTGGCCGAAACCCGGGCGCTGCGCGAGGTGTTCGGCGACGCCCTGGACGAACTCCCGGTCAGCTCCAGCAAGTCCGTGCACGGCCACGCCCTCGAAGCCTCCGCACTGCTCGAACTCATCGTCACCATCGCGGCGTTGGGCAGCGAACGGCTACCGGTCAACGCCGGCTGGCTGGGCCCCGACCCGGAGATCGGCCTGAACCTCGTCCTGGAGGGACCGCACGAAGGCCGTCCCCGCTACGCCCTGAGCCTCAACTCGGCGTTCGGCGGCGCCAACACCGCACTCCTGGTCGCCGCCGCATGAGCCGACTGCGCACGCTCGCCACCGCAACCTGGCCGCACCCGCAGGGACCCCGCGAGCTGCCTCCGCTGCCCGGCTTCTCGGCCTCGACCTTCAACCCCCTGGTCGCGGCCGTCGCCGAGCTCTGCCTCACCCGGCACCGGGACACGAACCCGGCGGGGGACCACCCGTCCCCGCCGGGCACGACCGACCGCACCGGGCTGCTGCTCGCCAGCGCCGGAGGCGACCGCGCCACCGCGCTGGCCATCGAGAGCGCCGCCGCCGCCGACCGCCGGATGCCGCCGCTGCTGTTCTTCCAGTCCAACCCCAACGCCGTCCTCGGGCACATCGCCGCCCGCTGGGGACTGACCGGCCCGGTCGTCGCCATCAGCCCGCGGGAGGCTGCCGCACCCGGCCAGATCCCGGCGGACGCACTGGAGTTGGCCGCTCTGCTCCTCGCGGACGGCGACGCCGACCAGGTCCTGGTCATCGCCGCCGAGCAGGCCGAGCAGGCCGAGCAGGCCGGCGACACCGACCACGCCACCGCCGTCCTGGTCACCTCCGCATGACCGCGTGACCCACCGACGCGTCCCCTGACCGCGCATCCACGCGCACACCCACACCCCGTCCGTACCCGTCCCGGACACCGCACACGTACCAGCACGGCCAGCACCACGAGAGGGATCCATCACCGTGAGCATCCGCAGTATCCGCAGCCTTCTGGCGAGCGATCCGGACGTCGGCGCAGGAAACGTGCTGACCAGCAGAGTCTCCCTGGGCATCGGTCTGGACGACCCGCTGCTGACCTTCGACACCGCGGTGGACGGCCACGCCGCCTGGGAGCCCTTCACCCTGCGCGAGGTCGACCGGGCCGTCCGGGCCAGGGCGGCCGCGCTGCACGCGCTCGGGGTCGGCCGGCGCGACCCGGTGGTGGTGTACGCGACGGCCGCCGCCGACCACGTCCTGTCCTTCCTCGCGCTGGCGCGCCTCGGCGCCGTCCCGGCGCTGCTCAACCCCAGGGTGGAGGGCGAGCGCGCGGCCCGCTACATCGCCCGGCTCGGCGCCGTCGGCATCCTCACCGACCCGGAGCACCGGGCCGAGCTGGCCGGGTACGACCCGGTGGCCCCGGTCCTCGCCGACGCCACCGAGCTCGGCTCCGGCGACCCCGACGCGGCGCCCGAGCCGTACCGGCACGCGGCGGACGACCCGGTGGCCATCACCCACTCCTCCGGCACCACCGGCATGCCGAAGGCCGTGGTGCACTCGCACGCGAGCCTGTACGCGGCGATCCGCCACCGTGCCTCGCTGCCCCGCCCGCAGGGGTCGGACCGGATGCTGAGCGCCCTGCCCGCCCCGCACGCGGCCACTCTCATCGCGGTGAACTTCGCACTCACCGAGCACAGTGAACTCGCCCTGCTCTCCGAGCAGTCCGGTGCCGCCGTGCTGGACGCCGTCGAGAGCTGGCAGCCACGCGGCGTGATCGGTTTCGCCGCCACCTGGGCCGACCTGGCCCGCCACGACCTGGCCGCCCGCAGGCTCGACACCGTGGCGTTCTGGTGGAACACCGGGGACTGCGCGCACGAGGCGCACATCCGCCGGCTGATCGCCACCGGCTCGCGCGAGACCGTCACCCGCCAGGGCCGCGGCCGCGAGCCGGGCTCGGTGTTCGTCGACGGTCTGGGCTCGACCGAGATGGGCCACTCGCACTTCTTCATCACCCACGCCCCCGGTACCGAGAAGTACGGCCGCTGCGTCGGCCGTCCGCACACCTTCGTGGACTGCGAGGTGGTCGGCCCGGACGGCGAACCGCTCGGCCCGGGCGAGGTCGGCGAACTCGCCACCGCCTCACCGACCCTGGCGCTCGGCTACTGGAACGACTCGGTCACCACCTACCGCACCCGGCTGCGCGGCCGGTTCCTCACCGGTGACCTGATGTACCGGGACGAGGAGGGCTTCTACTACCACGTCGACCGCCTGGTGGACTCGGTCGACCTGGGCGACGGCAGGCGGCTGTACACCGCGATGTCGGAGGAACGGGTGCTGGCCCGCGTCCCCGGCGTCCTGGACTGCACGGTCGTCGCGGTGAAGGACGGCGGCCGGGTGGTCACCGACGTGCTGCTGACCCTCGCGGACGGCGCCGACCCGGCCGTCGACCGCACCAAGGACGTCGTCGCCGCCCTGGACGAGCACTCCGCCGCCACCGTGCGCTCGGTGCTGGTCGTCGCCGCGCAGGACATCCCGCTCGGCCCGACCGGCAAGGTCCGCAAGGTCCTGCTGCGCGAGCGCTACCTCGCCTCGGTGGCCGGCCGATGACCCGGACCGCGCGCAGGCCGGGAGCCGTCGTCACCGGCATCGGCCTGGTCACCCCGCTGGGCCGCAAGCCCGCCGAGGTCTTCGAGGCGCTGACCGCCGGGCACAGCGGCATCGTCGCCGTGCCGGAGGGCCACAGCGCCCACGGCTGGCTTCCCGCCGCCGGGATCGCCCCGCACATCGAGGGCCGGGAGGTGCTGCCGCCCCCCGAGACCCGCTGCGTGGACCGCTTCGTGCTGCTGGCGATGGCGGCCGCGGACGACGCGTTGGCCGACGCCGGACTGGTGGTCGGCCGCGACGTCGACGCCCGCCGTACCGCGGTGGTGCTGGCCACCGGCGGCGGCGGTCTGGAGACCTTCGAGCAGCAGTCCCACCGACGGCTGGAGCGCGGCCGGCCCGGCGTCAGCCCCTACCTGCTGCCCGGGATGCTCTCCAACATGGCGACCGCCCGGGTCGCGATCAAGCACGGGATCCGCGGCTACAGCACCACGATCGTGACCGCCTGCGCGGCCGGCGCCCAGGCGGTGGCCGAGGGGCTGCGGCTGATCAGGGCCGGCGACGCGGACGTGGTGGTGTGCGGCGGAACCGAGTCCTCCCTTCACCCGACCATCGCCGCATCGTTCACCAACGCCCGTGCGCTGGCCCAGGGCTGGGACGACCCGGCGCAGGCGAGCCGGCCGTTCGACGCCCGTCGCAACGGCTTCGTGCTGGGCGAGGGCAGCGGCGTCCTGGTGCTGGAGAGCGCCGAGCACGCGGACGCCCGCGGGGCGGCCGGGTACGCCGAGCTGATCGGCTGGGGCTCGACCACCGACGCCCACCACCCGACCATGCCGCGCCCGGACGGCGAGGGCGCGGCCGACGCCATGCGCACCGCACTCGCGAGCGCGGGCCTGGACCCGTCCGACATCGGCTACGTCAACGCGCACGGCACCGGCACCAAGATCGGCGATGCCGCCGAGAGCGCCGCGCTGCGCGCCGTCTTCGGGGCGGACGGCCCGGCCGTCAGCTCCACCAAGGGCGCCACGGGCCACCTGCTGGGCGCCGCCGGGGCGGTGGAAGCCGCCGTCACCGCGCTGACGGTGGCCCGTGGCCTGCTGCCCCCGACCCTCAACCTGGCGCAGCCCGACCCGGCCTGCGCCCTGGACCACGTCCGCGGCGCCGCCCGACCCGTCGAGCTGCGGGCCGCGCTGAGCAACGCCTTCGCGTTCGGCGGCCACAACACCAGCCTGATCTTCGGGCCGACGCCCACCCGCACCGCCAAGTAGACCGCCGCCGCCTGCCGCGCGCCCCGCCCCGGCATCGCCTCTCCGCTCTCAACTCCTTCTGCCAGGAGCTCCGTTGTCCATCCAGACGATCACCCATGTCGAGTACCACTGCGCGGACGCCGCGCAGACCGCCGCCGACCTCCATACCGGTTTCGGCTTCCTGCCCGACGCCGAGCAGCCCGTCCCGGTCGCGGGCGAGCGCCGCATCCATGTCCACCAGGGCACCATCCGACTCCGGCTCAGCTCCGCCGACGCGGCCGACCACCCGGTGGCCCGCTACGTCGACCGGCACGGCGACGGCGTGGCCGCGCTGGCGCTCGGCTGCGCCGACCCGCGGGCCGCGCTGGAGCGGGCCGAGCGGCACGGCGCCGTGGTGCTGGACCGGGCCGGCGGCCTGATCGCCGGCTTCGGCGACACCGCGCTGCGCTTCGTGCCGCTCCAGGACGCGCCCACCGCACCGGGCGAGCTGCTGGACGCCCTCGACCACGTCGCCGTCTGCGTCCCCGCCGGGCAACTCGCGGACTCCGTACGGTTCTGCGAGGCCGCGTTGGGCTTCCACCGGATCTTCGGCGAGTACATCGAGGTCGGCGAGCAGGCGATGGACTCCAGCGTGGTGCAGAGCGCGTCCGGGGACGTCACGTTCACCCTGATCGAGCCGGACACCAGCCGCCGCGCCGGACAGATCGACACCTTCCTCGCCGACCACGACGGCGCGGGCGTCCAGCATCTGGCGTTCCGCACCCACGACATCGCCACCGCCGTCCTGACCGCCAGGGCCCGCGGCGTGGAGTTCCTCTCCACCCCCTCCACCTACTACGACGGGCTGGCCGAGCGCCTGGGCGGCACCGCGATCCCGGTCGGGACGCTGCGCGAACTGGACGTGCTGGTGGACCAGGACCACGGCGGCCAGCTGTTCCAGATCTTCGCCCGTTCCACCCACCCGCGGCGGACCTTCTTCCTCGAAGTGATCGAGCGCCAGGGCGCCGGCACCTTCGGCACCGCCAACATCAAGGCCCTCTACGAGGCCGTCGAGCGCCAGCGCACCGCCGCTTCCGCCTGAACTCCGAGGAGGAACACCCCATGACCACCGCACCCGAGTTCGTCCTGACCGAGGCCGAGCGCGCCCTGCTGCCCACGCCCGAGGAGATCGCCGGCTACCGCGAGCACGGCTGGTACCTCTCCCACCGGCTGTTCACCGACGAGGAGTTGGACACCCTCCAGGCCGCCACCGAGAAGTACTACGAGGGCCACCGCGACCGCACCCTCGCGGTCCGTCCGCCGAACCTGGCCTCCTGGGACCCCTCGCACGGACCGGTCCAGCGGCACAACGACTACGTGCACCACGAGAGCGACGCGATCGCCACGATCCTGCGCAAGCCGCTGGTCGGCGCCGTCGCCGCGCTGCTCGCCGGGACCGAGGAGATCCGAATCTTCCAGTCGACCCTGATCTTCAAGCCGCCGGTGCCCGAAGAGCCCTCCAACCAGGTGCCATGGCACTTCGACAAGCACTACTGGCACACCTCGTCCTCCGAACGGATGCTGACCGCCTTCATCCCGTTCCACGACTGCGGGGAGAAGAACGGCACCATCACCATGGTCGACGGCAGCAACCGCTGGAAGGAGCTCCCCTCCGGGGAGGACTCCACCCGGCATTTCGCCCAGCGCGACCGCTCCGAGCTGGAGTCGATCCTCACCGCCAACGCGCACCACAACGGCGAGGAGGTGCGCAAGGTGCCGGTGGTCATCCCGCGCGGGCACGTCAGCTTCCACCACTGCCGCACCTATCACGGCAGCGGCGCCAACCTGGCCGACACCCCGCGCCGGGCGATATCGCTGCACCTGCAGGACGGCGCCAACGAGTACCGCCACGCCACCCGCCCCGACGGCAGCCCGGCTTCGTACAACCACGACGTGGTGGTCCGTCGCACCGCCGACGGCCGGCCGGACTACGCGGACCCGGAGATCTGCCCGGTGGTCTGGCGGGGAGAGCTGTGACCAGCCCCGCCGACTCAGCCGGCCTCGGCTCACCCGCCGGGCGCTACCGGATGCTGCGACTGATCCGCGGCTTCGAGGAACTCGCGCTCGACCTGGTCAGGTCCGGGGCGATCACCGGCGGCATCCACCCGTACATCGGGCAGGAGGCCGTGGCGGTCGGGGTCTGCGCCGCGCTGCGCCCGCAGGACCGGATCACCTCCACCCACCGAGGCCACGGCCACGTCCTGGCCAAGGGCGCGGCACCGGACCGGCTGCTCGCCGAACTCCTGGGCCGTACCAGCGGGTTGAACCAGGGCCGGGGCGGTTCGATGCACGCCGCCGACTTCTCGCTCGGCATCCTCGGCGCCAACGGCATCGTCGGCGCGGGCGGCCCGATCGCGGTCGGAGCCGCCTGGTCGGCCCGGCAGGCCGGCGAGGACCGGGTCGCCGTCGCGTTCTTCGGCGACGGCGCGCTCAACCAGGGCGTCCTGCTGGAATCGTTCAACCTGGCCGCGATGTGGCAGCTGCCGGTGCTGTTCGTCTGCGAGAACAACGGGTACGCCACCACGCTGCCGGCCGCCACCGCAGTGGCCGGCAGCGCCACCGGCCGGGCCGCGGCCTTCGGGATCCCGGCCGCCGAGGTCGACGGGATGGACACCGAGGCCGTCCGCAGCGCCGCCACCGAAGCCGTCACCCGGGCGCGCGGCGGAGGCGGCCCCGGCTTCCTCGAGTGCCGCACCTACCGCTTCGAGGGGCACCACACCATGGAGCGGCTGATGAAACTGCACTACCGCACCGCCGAGGAGATCGCCGACTGGCGCGAGCACGACCCGCTGCCGCGGGCCGCCGCACTGCTGCCCGACGGCCTGGCCGCGAAGCTGGACGCCTCGGTCCGCGAACAGCTGGCCGCCGCCGAGCAGTTCGCCCTCGGATCCGAACACCCCGATCCGGAGCGCGCCTTGGACCACCTCTACGCCGACGGCCTGCGCCCGCGAGCGGGGTCGACGGCATGAGGCTCTCCTACACCAAGGCACTCAACCGGGCGCTCACCGACGCCCTCGCCGAGGACCCGGCGGTCTGCGTCTTCGGCGAGGACATCGGCGCCGGAATGGCCGGGCCCACCCTCAACCTGCTGGACCGCTTCGGCCCGGGCCGGATCGTCGACACCCCGCTCTCCGAGCAGGCCTTCACCTCGATGGCGATCGGCGCGGCACTGACCGGACGGCGGCCGGTGATCGAGTTCCAGATCCCCTCGCTGCTCTTCCTCGTCTTCGAGCAACTCGTCAACCAGGCGCACAAGTTCTCCCTGATGACTGGCGGCCAGACCGGCGTCCCGCTCACCTGCCTGGTGCCGGGCTCCGGCTCCCGGGACGGCTGGGCCGGACAGCACTCCGACCACCCGTACAGCCTCTTCGCCCACGCCGGGATGAAGACCGTCGTGCCGGCCACCCCCACCGACGCCTACGGGCTGCTGCGGTCGGCGATCGCCGACCCGGACCCGGTGATCGTGTTCGCCCCGGCCGCCGCCCTGCCGGTGCGCGAAACCGTCACCTGGGAGCTCGCGCCGATCCCGCTGGGCTGCGCCCGGATCCACCGCGAGGGCACCGACGTCACCGTGGTCGCCGTCGGCCACCTGGTGCACGACGCGCTGGCCGTCGCCGAGGAACTCGCCCCGGAGATCTCCGTCGAGGTGTTCGACCCGCGCACCCTCCACCCCTTCGACTGGCCGGCCCTGGCCGCCTCACTGGAACGCACCGGCCGCCTCGTCGTCATCGACGACTCCAACCGCAGCTGCGGCATCGGCGCCGAAGTCCTCGCCACCGCGGCCGAGGAGATGCGTCTGGTCGCCCCGCCCCGGCGGATCACCCGGCCGGACGGCACCGTGCTGCCGTTCGCCCCGCAGCTCGACCGCGCCCTGCAACCCCACCGCGACCAACTGCGAAGGGCCCTGCGCGCCGTCATGAAGTAGCCCCCCGTCCGGAGCACCACCCACGACAAGGACCCGGCTCGGTGAACCGCAGTACCAGGACCGAACTCCGCTCGCTCACAACCGCGTTGCGCGCCGCCCTGACAGCGGCCACCGAGGACCGGATCTTCTACGATCTGGCCGGTATCGCCCGCCGCTACGCCGACCTGGTGGCCGAACTGCCGGGCGTCGAGGTCCGGTTCGCCATGAAGGCCTGCCCGGTGGACGAGGTGCTGGCCGAACTGGCCACGCTCGGAGCCGGTTTCGACGCGGCCAGCCCGAACGAGATCACCCAGGCCCTGCGCACCGGCGTACCGGTGAGCCGGGTGCACTACGGCAACACCGTCAAATCCGACCAGGGCATTGCCGAGGCGTACCGCCTGGGTATCCGGGACTTCGCCACCGACAGCCTCTCGGACATCACCGCGATCGCCGAACACGCCCCGGGCTCCCGGGTGTTCTGCCGCCTCGCCACCAGCGGCGAGGGCGCGCTCTGGGGACTGAGCCGCAAGTTCGGCTGCTCGGCGGCGGACGCCGTCCGGGTGCTGACGGCCGCCCGGGAGGCCGGGCTGACCCCCGCCGGGCTCTCGGTCCACGTCGGCTCGCAGCAACTGACCTCCAAGGCCTGGGTGGCGGCCTTCGAGCTGCTCGGCGACGTGCTGGCCGAGCTCGGACAGCACGGGATCCGGCTGGACCACATCAATCTCGGCGGCGGCCTGCCCGCCCTGGGGTACGTCGACCGGCATGGCACCGCCCTCGACCCGCCGCTCGACGAGATCTTCCCGGTCCTCCGGGAGGGCATCGACCAGCTACGCCAACTGCACGGCGGCGAGCTGGACTTCCTCCTGGAGCCCGGCCGCCACCTGGTCGCCGACCAGGGCGCGATCCGGGCCCACGTCTACCGGCTGACTTCCCGTCAGCAGCCGGACGGCGAGCGGCAGTACTGGCTCTACCTGAGCTGCGGCAAGTTCAACGGCCTCTACGAGATGGACCAGGTGCAGTACCGGCTGGTCTTCCCGACCCACCCGGACCCGGAGTACGTCCCAGCCGTGGTGGCCGGCCCGACCTGCGACAGCGACGACACCTTCCCGCACGGGCAGACGACCGGCCGGATACCGGTGCCCCGGGCGCTGGCCTCCGGCGACCCGGTGTGGATCCTCTCCAGCGGTGCGTACGCCGTCAGTTACCTCACCCAGGGCTTCAACGGCTTCGCCCCACTGCCGTACACGGTACTGCCCGGCTGACGTCGAACGGACCCCGAAAACAGCACCTCACCCGCCGAACGAGTGAATCCCGGTGACGGCTTCGCGCCGCGTGCTCTCCGCACCCACCCCGGCGTCCGGGACACCTCGACAGCGGCACGACAGCAGCACTCGAACGGGCTCTCGCCGCATGCGCGCTGGACTCCACCCCCGGCCCACCACCCGCCGCAACCGTCCGCAGAGGTCCCTGTCCGGCGCCGAGGGCGTGCTCGAAACGTCCCCATTCGACCCGGGCTCGCCCGGAGCCAATCCGCTTGAACACGGCACTCGAACAGCACCATCATCGGACCCTTCCGGCCCGCAGCACATCCACCAACTCGCCTCTCCATGAATCCACTTGGGGATTCGGCGGGTGCGAACGGGCGGTTCACCGTGCTCACCACGCTCCGCGACCGAAGACCGTTCGATGAACGGCTCTCTGCCGCCTACCGGTTGGAGTTCCGAAATGCAGTCCCTTCGCCAGGCCGTGGCCGTCATCGTCCACAACGAGAGGACGGGCCAGGTCGCCTGCCTCCACTACGCGAACGAGAGCTGGACCAAGACCCCCGTGTGGACGATCCCCGGCGGCAAGGTCGAGGAGGGCGAGCGCCTGGACGAGGCCGCCGCCCGCGAGCTGCTGGAGGAGTCCGGGCTTGTCGTCCCGCCGCAGGAGCTGCGGCTGGTCCACACCGTCCAGGTCAGGGCCGGCTGGGACGGCAAGGGGCCGTTCCTGCTCTCGGTCTTCGCCACGACCTCCTGGCAGGGCGAGTTGACGAACACCGAGCCGGACAAGCACCTCGCGGTGGTGTGGAGGGACGCCACCGATCTACCGTCCCCGATGTTCCCCACCTCGCACACCGCCCTCACCGCCTACCTCGACGGCGGCCGCGGCTTCTCCACCCACGGCTGGGACAGCGACGTGGACCCGCGCGCCCTGGTCGCCCGATAACGCTCGCGATAACGCCCGGCCGCCACCAGGCGCGCCCCCGGCAGGGCTAGTGCCGCGTCGGGCAACCTTTGCCCGTCTAGGAGCGGGTCCCCCAGCCTTCGGCCGGGAGGTGCCCCCCTGGTGCGTGCTCTCGGCGTGCCGGCCGGAAGTCCTCGTACTGGACGTACTTGGGCATTCGGCCGGTGCGGCGAGAGTGCGTGCCGGGCGTCGCGACGGGGCGAAGGTTGCCTGACGCGGCACTAGCTGCCAGGGGCATGCGGGGGCCGGTCAGGGGTCGGGAACGGTCAGGAACCCGGGGCGAGTTGGACGAACTTGGCCTCGCTGGGAACACCGGCGTCGTCGAGCAGGAAGAGCATGTAGTACCCGGGCGGCGCCGCCTGCGCCGACGGCGGCGTCTTCAACTCCAGTCTGTTGCCCGAGCGACCGGTGATCTGGAGCTCCAGGTGCCGCTGGCTGGTGTCCACCGAGTGGGTGGAGGTGATGGGCGCGACCAGGACGGCTCGGCTGACCCGGGACGGTGTGGTGGTGGTGACCTTGAACGCCGAGTCGTACCCCAACGGGCGGCTGGGCGCCTTGCTGAGCACCGGGCGCGGGCCCTGGTGCAGGTAGGGGGGTTCGTAGATCTCGATGGTGCCGTTCATGCCCGACTTGATGTCGGGGTTGTTGGCGATCTGCTGGAGTTCGTCGCCGGTGACCATGATCCGCCCGTCCGGCAGCAGGACGGCGTTGGAGTGGTAGCCGCGCGGCAGGCGCTGCACCGGGCCGAGGGTCCAGCGGCCCTGGGCGTCGCGCAGTTCGGTCTGCCGGTACTTGAGGTCGGCGTTGGGGTTGTACGGGCCGTTGCCGTAGTCGCGGATGTCGTAGGAGCCGTTGACGGTGAACAGGTTGCCGTTCGGCAGGATCAGCGTGTCGTCCTGGGTCCGGCCGAAGGCCCGCTGACTGTCCGTGGTCCAGGCGCCGTTGGAGAACCGGTAGGTGTTGCGGTCGTTGCGGTTGCCGCCCAGGATCAGGACGGAGTCGGGACCGGCGGTGCCGCCGGGCAGGGCGACGGCGGCACCGTAGTTGCGCAGTCCGCCGTCGGGGCGGTCCGGCAGCTTGCCGCGGGACTCGTCGGCGGGGTTGAACGTCCACTGCTGGTCGGAGTCGCGGCCGAAGCCGTAGACCTTGCCGTCCCGCAGCGAGAAGAGGTGCGGGTAGTCCATCCGGTAGGGGGCGTCCGTCTTCCACTGGTCCGACGGGAGGCCGTCCGGGATGCTGCCGGGCGTGTAGGAGAGGTCGACGCCCTTGGCGGGGAAGCGCTCGATGAGCGGCGTCGGGGTGCCCCAACCCAGCTCGGACTGGCCGGACATGACGAGCAGACGGCCGTCGGCCCCGGTGACCACGGACGGGTACCAGCGGCCCACCGCCAGGTCCTGTTGCTGGTGCCAGGTCTCCGTCCACGGGTCGAAGACCAGGGCCAGCTTGGCGCCCGTGCCGCCGTTGCCACCCAGGTTGCCGCCGAAGACGCCGAGCATGCCGTTGGACAGGTAGGAGTGGCCCGCGCAGAAGAACGGCGCCGGCCGCGGCTGACCCGTACCGTCCGGCATGTCGACGACCGGCGGCGGGACCGCCTTGAACGCCGCGGGGCCGCTCCCCTTCGAGGGGTCCCAGAGATAGGCGCGGCCGGCGTTCTGGCGGCCGATGACATCGGTGGGCGCGGTCTCCTTCTGTGGGTTGTCCTCGACGCTCTCGAACGAGAACGCGAGGACCTTGCCGGTGGGCAGCAGAGCGATGTGCGCCCCGAACTCCGGCGTGGGGAAGTAGTCCGTGAACTTGCCCACCAGTGCGGGGTCGAAGCCGGCGTTGATCTGTGCCTGCGAGGCGGTCAGCGCGTTGAACCGGTTGGTGCGGGTGGTCTGCGGATAGTCGGTCTGCACCGCCCGCAGGCCGATCCGGTCGCGCGCCATCGACTCGGCGGCCGGGCGGCCGAACGCCTCGACCTCGCCGGGGCGCAGCTCGGCTCGCACCTGCTCGTCGGTGATCCGCAGGCCACCGGTCTCGCCGAATCGATCGGCGGCGAGCGGGGTGGGCGGGGGCGCGGCCGAGGCGGTGGTGGTCGCCAGTACCAGAGCTGCGGCGCAGGCCGCCAGTAGACCTGACAAGGGTCTGCGTGTCATCGGCACTCCTAGGGGGTCCGGCGCGCGGCGGGCCGGTCGGCCCGACGCGCAACCGACGGGTTTATGCAGCCACTACAACACTCTGCGTAGCAGTTCGTGCCAAGACACTTCCGAAGTCACTTCAAATCCCGCCGACACGCCGTCACTGTGCGTGTCGAGACCGCGATCGCGGCGACCCGTGTTGTGATGGCCGAATCCCCCGGGCGCGAACCGAAGGAGCACCCCTATGTCCAGAATCCGTACCGCAACGGTCGCCACGGCGGTGGCCTCGGCGCTGCTGGCCGTCGGCACCGCAGGCGCGACCAGCGCGGCAGCCGGCACCACCCGCGGCGCCGTCCAGCCGCAGACCGTGACGGGCGACCTCATCCCGAACGGGGCCGACGGCACCCCGCACACCCTGATGTGCCCGCCCGAGGAGAGCGTCCTCAGCGGCGGCTACGCCCTGACCCCGCAGCCCGGCCACACCCTCGCCCCACTGCCGGCCGACCTGTTGGAGAGCCGGCCCAACGCGGACGCCAGCGGCTGGATCGTCACCGTCCGCAAGTTCCAGCAGACCGAGGACCACAACCGGTACGAGCCCGCGAACCTCACCCTCTACGTCGCCTGCACCCAGGGCGAGAACACCCCCGGCGGCTGACCGGACCCCACCCGGACCGCGAACCGGACCGGTGCTCGCTCAGCCGGTGAGCGCGCTGAGCGCGTCGCCGACGTACTTGGCCCCAAGCACCAGGAGCAGCACGGTCATGATGGCGCCGTTGTGGGCGGCCATCCAGGTCTTCCAGGACTGCAGAGTGCCGGCCGCGCGCTCGCCGCCCAGCAGGTAGACGCCCAGCGGCAGCAGCGTGCACAGCGAGCCGATCAGTACGAGCAGAACCGTGGCCACCGTCTTGCCGCCGGCTCCGGCGGTGCTGGAGGCGATGGACAGGGCGCCGCCGACGGCCAGCACGAGGTTCTTCGGGTTCAGCCCGGCCAGGACGACGGCCAGTCCTGCGGCCTTGCCCGGGCTGAAGGAGTCGATGGTCCGCATCCACCCCGGCAGCTCGGCCGCCTGCCCCTCCTTCGGCCGCCCGGTCCACTGCTTGACCCCCAGCAGCACGAACAGCGCCCCGAGCGCGAGCTTGACCCAGGAGGTCCAGGTCGCGGGACCACCGGTGGTGTGGGCGCCCCCGCCGTCACCGGCGAGCACCACGACGGTGCTGACCACGCCCAGCGTGAGTACCCACGCGAGGGTGAACGCGACGCCGTTGGCGCGTCCGCGCGCGGTGGCGAGCATCAGCACGATCGCGATGACCGGAATCGGACTGATGGCGATACCGACCGCCGAAGCCAGCATCTGGCCGATGGCGTTGCCCATGGCGCTCTCCGTTCGAACCGCGTCCAGCGACGCCGAGCAGCGCCGTCCTCAACTCCCCGTCAGCGCCGGCTGCTTCGAGCGAGCTCTACGAGCGACCAGGTCTCGGCCCTGATCCGCCGCCTCGGCAGCGCCCCGGGCAGCGAGGCGAGCAGCCCGGCCAGCACGAACAGCCCCAGCCGGGCCGCCTCGACCCCGGCCCCCGACCAGCCGAGGGTCGCGTCCCGGTGCACCACGAAGCCGTTGAGGAAGCACCAGGCCGTCCCCGCGATCAGCGGCGCCGCCACCGGACGCGAGATCCGGCCGAGCGCGGCGCAGAACAGGGCAAAGACCCCGAGGGCGAACCCGTTCGGGTGCAACGCCCCGACCGCGGCGAGCGCGAGCGTGAGCGCGGCGCTGCCGGCGAACGCCAGCACGCCGGAGATGTCGACGGCCAGCCGAACCGTCACGGGCCGGTACGAACGCCGGCCGGGGCGCGCGGTGTAGAACCTCATCGCCGGTTCGCTCCTTCTGACGTTCGGTTCGCCGCGGCGCGGCAGAGCCCTTCAGCAAACCCCGTGCCGCCCGGCTCGGTCCGGCTCCTTACGCCGTCCTTACGGGCCGGACGGGAATCCTGACGCGTCGTTGACGGCAGGGCCGGCCGCACGAGGGCCCACGCGTCCCGGCCCTGCCGCCGTGGTGGCAGGGCCGGGACCCGCGATACCCGTCAGTCCGTCAGTCCGTCCGTCGCGCCCGAAGGCGGACCAGGGTGCCGAGCAGCAGCAGGCCGAAGGCGCCCAGGGCCCAGGGGGCGAGGTCGCTGCCGGTGTCCGGCAGGGGGCGGCCGGAGTCGGGGTAGTGGTTGGTGGCGGTGATCACGCCCGGGGTGGTGCCGTCGAGCAGCAGGGCGTGGGCCTCGTCGCCGTGGTCGATGACGGTGGAATCGGCCCCGGCCGGGTCGGGCTCGGTGAGCCAGCAGTGCGCTCCGCCGGGCAGCGGTGCGGGCAGGTCGTCCACCAGGCGGAGTTGGCCGGGGCGCAACAGGTAGCGGCGGCGGTCCACCAGGACGATCGGGGCGGCGCCGGGGGCGGTGGTCAGGCGGCAGCTGAGCTCGACGGCGACGTCCTTCGCGGCGACGGCGTCGGCGCCCGGGCCAGTGGTCCGCTTGAGCAGGCTCAGGGTGGCCGGACGGTACTCGTTGCTCGCGGTGATGGTGATATCCGGTGCGGCCACGCCGACTTCGGCCGCGTGGAGCTCGTCCGGGTGGTCCACGACCGTGCCGCCGGCACCGCTGGGCAGTTCGGTGGCCCAGCAGCGGGTGCCGACCAGCAGCAGTTCGGGCAGGCTGACGGGGGCGCCGGGCCGGACGGTGACCGTCCGGTCGAGGACGTCGTGGCCGTCGCGGCGGCAGATCACGTGCAGCCCGAAGGCGGCGTCCTTGAGGTAGCCGGCCTCGGCGAGCGGGCCGGTCAGGATCTTGGCCAGGGTCAGGCGGCCCGCCGAGAAGGTGTTGCTGAGTTCGGCGGTGGCCAGGTCGGTGGTGCCTTCCTTGATGACGATCCCGTGGACGGGCTTGGCCGGGGCGTCGGCGCCACCGCTGTCCGTCTCGGTGACCGTGCAGAGCGCCCCGACCGGCAGGCCGTCCAGCCGGCCCGTCAGGTGGTCCGGCGCGGTGAGTTCGACGTCGCGGGTGAGGACGGCGCTGCGGCCGTTGAAGTCGCAGCTGACCCGGAACCGGAACGGTCCGCCGGCCTGCGGGGCGCCCGCGCCCGTGAGCTTCTTGGTCACGCTCAGCGCGCCGACCGGGAAGTCATTGGTGATGATCACGGTGGCGGGCCCGCCCGCCGGGCCCGGCTCCTCGATCTCCCCCGGCCGGGGCGGCAGTTGGACGCGGGAGGAGTGGGTCAGATCGTACTCGACGTGGCTCGCGCCGCCGTTGTCGGTTTCGAGCACGTCGCAGGAGCTGCCCTGCGGCAGGTCGGTGACGGACTGCGAGCCGTCGCCCCGGAACACCAGCTCCTGGGGGAACCCGGGCAGGCGCTTGCCGTTGAACGCGCAGTCCACGGTGACCTTGAACGGGCCCTCGCCCACCAGCGCCGCGCCCTGGCCGGTGACCCGCTTGGCGATGACGAGGTCACGGCGCGGGTAGTGGTTACTGATCTCGGCCTGCTGGCGGGTCGTCGCGTCGGCCGCCGGGGTGACGGTGACCACCACCGCGTTGGCCTCGCCCTGGTGGTCGCTCTGCGCTCCGGCGCTGTCGGTCTCCCAGAAGCGGCAGACCGCTCCGGCGGGGACGCCGGACAGGTCGAACGGCTTGCCCGGGTCGAACCGGACCTGACCGCCCCTCACCTCGACCGCGTCGCCGGAGGCGGTGGTCAGCAGGCAGGAGTAGGCGAGGGTGAACGGGCCGACGGCGACTCCGGCCGGCGGGTCCACCACGTTCTTGAGGATCCGGACGTTGCCGAAGACCAGGCCGATGCCGGCCTTGGGCGGCTCGGTGACCGGCAGGTCGGTGGTGCTGCCGCCGACCGTGACGGTCTCGGTGTGGGCGAAGGAGTTCCACGCGACCGACGGGTAGCCCGGGGTGGACAGGTCGGCCGGGGCCTGGAACGGGAGGGCGAAGACGGCGGCCGTGCCGGGCGCCATCCCGGCGGGGAAGTCCACGGCGGCCTGGAAGGCGGTGGCGCGTGCGGTGTCGGCGTTCCAGGAGGCGGCGGCGCAGCTGCGCCTGGGTGTGGCGACCTGGCTGCCGCAGGGGTTGCGGGTGGTGGTGTAGGTGATCGCGGCGTTGCCGGTGCCGGTGTAGCCGACCGGCCCGGTGAGGGTGGGGATGCTGTCCCACTGGGTGCCGCGCTGCTCGTCGCCGAGCAGCACTCCGGTGTCGCCGGGGGCCGGGAAGACGTCGAGCAGGTGCAGGGACTTGGCCGGTTCGGTCCCGGTGTTCTCCACCCGGATCACGAAGCCGAACCTCTGGCCCGGCCGGGTCAGCGCGACGCACGGGTAGCGGGTGTAGACGACCCCGGCCACGGTCAGCTCGGGGCAGCGCGGGTCGCCGGCCGGGACCGCCGCGCCGGTGTTGGCGTCCTGGTAGCCGAGGGCGCGGTCGCCGGTCACCCACTTGGCGGCGTCGAAGGAGACGCCGGAGCGCGAGACGACGTCGGCGTCGGAGGTGCAGAAGGTGCCGGGTCCGTAGCGCGGATCATCGGTGACCTGGCCGAGGCGCGGGGACTGCGGGTCGCAGTTGAGCTGGGGAGCGGTCGCCGAACCGGCGCCGAAGACGTTGGTGATGGCCGTGCCGGCCGCCACGCCTCCGGCCAGCTTGACCTGGTAGCCGACCACCACCTCCTCGCTCGGGTAGAAGGTCCAGCCGGGGAAGCGCCAGACCAGCTTGGTGATCCGCCCGCCGGCGTCGCGCACCGGCTCGAAGAGCACCCGGGCCGGTTCCTTGGCGCCGGGCGGCAGGGTGTAGCGCAGCGTGTAGGGCAGGCCCTGGTCACCCTGGAACGCGTCGTCGAAGCGCAGTCCGCCGGGGACGTCATCGACGATCACCAGGTCGGGCACGGGGGCGGTGCCGGTGTTCCGCACGTGCAGGTTGAACGGCGCTGCGGCGCCGGGGCTGAGCACGGTGTGCTCGGGCTCCTTCTCCACCCGCAGCCGGTTGCTGCCCTCGCGCACGGTCAGCGTGGCGGTGCTGTCGGGGATCGGGAACGTACCGCCGTCGGGCTGGAGCCGGCTCTCCCCGGCGCCGGAGGCGGTGTCGGGCAGGGCGTCGGGGATCGGCTTGGCCGCGTCCGAGCGCAGGCCGGTCCGGGGTTGGACGACCAGGCAGACGCTGCTGTTCGGGCAGTTGCCGCCACCGGGGGCGGCGGTGGCGGGCAGGATCGGGTAGCCGCCGGCCGAGGAGCTGAAGGTGACCCGGAGGCCCTGGATGTCGGCCGGTGCCACCCCGGCGGGGAAGCCGGGAGTGGTGCTGTCGGTGGGCGTGCCCGTCACGAAGACGGGCGGACTGGCGGTGCAGCCCGTGGTGCACACGTCCACCCGCACCCGGTCGGCGCCGGCCGGGAAGGTGACCCCGGCCAGCCTGGTAACCGTGACGGCGTCGAAGAACGCCGGGTCGGTGTCGGTGACGATCAGTCGCCGGAGGCCGATGTTGCCGCTGTTGAGGGTGGTCAGGCGGACCGCGACGTCCTGCGGGACGATGCCGGTGACCGGGCGCAGCACGGTGCCCGGGTCGAGGGTCTTCTGCAGCGAGGCGGCGGCCTTGGCGGGCTTGACGTCGACCTCCTCGGAGCAGCTCGGGCTTCCGGAGGCGGCGCCGCCGATGCTGATGCCGACGCAGTTGCGCAGCTTGCCGGAGGTGACACCGGGCCGCAGCCGGACGGTGACGGTCGCCCGCATGAAGCCGCCGACCGGCACGCCGTCCGGGGCCTTCAGCCGGACGCCCTTGGCGCGGGCGAGCAGCGCGGTGTCCGGCGGCACGTAGTCGACCCAGCTGGAGAGGGCCGGGTCGTAGAGCTGGACGGCGAGCTTGAGCGTGCGCGGGTTGGCGTCGGTGCTGACCGCGACGATCTCCAGCTGGTCGAACGGGTTGCCGGCGGCGGCCGGGTCCGGCGGGTCGGTCAGCTGGAGGTTGGGCAGGGTGACGTTGCCCTGGTTGGTGTAGCCGAGGCTGTAGGTGAGGTCCTGGTCCGGCGGGATCTCGGTCCAGGACGAGCTCTTGAAGCCGTAGCCGTTCGGATCGGGGTCCTCGACCTTGAGCGAGGCGCAGGCCGTGACGGCGGCCGAGCCGGAGCCGTTGGCGGGGTTGGTGGCGGCGGCGTCGGCGCAGTCGCTGACGCCGTCCTTGCTGTCCTGGGCGGTGACCTTGTCGTTGAGCGTGCCGTGCACGGCCAGCCCGGCGCTCGCGCCGGGGCTGATGGTTCCGGCGCCGTTGCGCTCGCCCGAGTAGGTGACGGAGATCCGCCGGGGCGGGCTGCCCGCCGGGCAGCCCGTGGAGGCGAGGGTGTGGCTCTTGGGCGGGTTGGCCAACGTGACGGCGGGGGCGGTGCTGCCGTCGCGGCAGGTGACGGTGAGGACGGCGCTGGTCGCCCCGTCCGGGAAGTCCAGCTTGAGCTTGTCGGCGTCGACCTTGTCGAACTCGCTGACGGCGGAGCCCGAGGGCTCGGTGATGGTCAGCGTGGCGACCGCGAACGGCGCGCTGTTGCCGGCGGTGAGCTGGGCGGTGGCGCCGGAGTGCTCGCCGCGCACCGCTGTGCCGTTCTGGGTGAAGTCGCCCCGGTTGTCGGGGAAGAAGCGCTTCTCCAGGTCGACCGTGGCGATGTTGGGCAGGATGTCGTGGGTGGCGCAGCCCGGCACGCCGATGATGGTGAACCTGCTCGCGGCGTCCTTGACGCTCGGCTCGGCGCAGTTGGTCACGGTGGTCCGGCCGGCCGGGTCGATCTTGGCGCCGCCGGTGCGCCGGGTGTCGCGGAGCTTGACCTGCATCGGCACCTTGGCGCCGCCCGCGTCGTAGGGCAGCGCGCGGCCGGTGGAGTCGGTGAACTCGAAGCGCACGCCGGTCACCTGAGCGGCACTCACCCCGGCGGGCAGCGACAGTGCCGGGCCGGGGACGGCGGGCGAGCGCACCCACTCGGAGTCACCGCACGCGCTGCCCGGGGGCTTGGTGCACACCAGCACGGTGACCCGGTCGGCGCCCTTGGGCATGGCCGTCACGGGCCCGAGCGAGACCAGATCGAAGTTCTCGTAGAGCTCCGGGCTCGCGTCCTCGATCCGCAGCAGGCTGACCCCGTCCGTACTGGACGAGGTGTTGGCCGCGCCCAGCTCGATGGTGGACACCCCGCCGCTCTGGGCCACGTCGGCGCCGGGCTGCCAGCTCTTGGTGGCCTTGGCGTCCAGGTTCTTGGGGATGGTGACGGTCTGGGTGGTCGTGCCGATCACCTTGGCGGCGTTGTCGGCTCCGGCGGTCGCGGTGTTGGTGACCGACTGGCCGTCCTTGAGCGGCCCCGTGGCGGGGACCCGCATCCCGATGGAGACGTCCGCCGTGGTGCCCGCCGGCAGGCCGACCGAACCGGCCGGGTTGGGCGGCGAGGCCAGCGCGTTGACGAAGTCGATCCGCAGCTTGCGGGTGGCCGGGTCGTAGTTCACCCGCATGGTCGGCGTGGACTGCGGCAGCGTGGTGGCGTCGAACTCGGCGGGGAGCGTGTCCTCGATGTAGGCGTTCACGCACGAGTTGCTCAACGACGAGCAGGAGAGCGTGAGTTTGTACGAGAACGCGGAGCCAGGAACCAGCGGATCGGGGGCGCCCTCCACCGACTTGTCCAACGTCATCAGTGGCCCGGAGTACGCGGTCGCCGCGCCGGACCGAAAGGGCGGGGCTCCCAGCATCAGCACCAGCAGGGCCAGTGTCGCCACCAGCACCCGTCTGCCCGCACTCGTCGTCAGCATCGCTACCACCACTCCAGGTCGACAAGCCACACAAATGCTCGTCACACTAGATGTACGCAGAGTGATTCCCCCTGGTCGGCGCGACCGGGAAGTCGACTGCCGCCCTGATGGCCCAACCGGTCCCACAGTCGACCTCCCCCGACGATCGGGTCGTCGGCGGACGAGAGAGATGAGCTGGCCTCATATCAGTGATTCGCGCGTGGAACACCGGATGCGGCACAGTGGGCCTATGAGTGAGCAGACCGAGGTCCTGCGCCGGCAACCCGTACAGCAGCGCAGCCAGGAGCGGCTGGAACGCATCCTGGACGCCTGTGCCGAACTCCTGGACGAGATCGGCGCCGCAGCGCTCACCACCAAGGAGATCGCCGCCCGCGCGCAGGTGCCGATCGGCACGCTGTACCAGTTCTTCTCCGGCAAGCAGAGCCTGCTGGCGGCACTCGCCCGCCGCAACCTGCAACGCTACCTGGACCGGCTGACCCGCCGCCTGGACGCCGAGTGCCCGCAGGACATCGGCGGCTTCGTCGACCTCGCCGTCGAGGAGTTCGTGGCCATGAAGCGTGCCGTGGCCGGTTTCGGGGCCCTGGACTTCGGGCTCACCGGGCCGACACCGCCGGCCGTCGGCGACGCCGAACACCTGCTGGACCTCACGCTCGACAACAACAGCACGGTCGCCCACCAGCTGCACCGGCTCACCTCCGAGCATCTGAGCGCCGGCGGACGCGGGCCCTCCCCGCTGGCCCTGCGGGTGGCGCTCGAATGCGCCGACGCGGTGCTCAAACTCGCCTTCGAGCACGACCGGGACGGCGATCCGGCGCTGATCGCGGAGTGCAAGATCCTGCTCCGGCGGTACCTGGCCGCGTGAGGCCGATCAGCCCTCCCCGGGCGGCCCGGATCTGGAACATGAGTTCGCCGCACGTACGGGAAGTCGAACTTTTCACCCCCTGAAGAGTCAACTTAGTTGCAGGAGAATGCAATTCGGCCTGCCCGGACGGCGGCGGCTGGCTAGCTTCCTCGCATGCGACGCACCACCGCCGGCTCCACCGGCCCCGAGCATCACCAGCCGGATCCCGACCCCGGGCACCACCACGATCACGACCATGACCACGACCATGACCACGACCACTGCCACCCCACGCCACCGCCGGTGCCGCCGACTCCCCCACCACCGCCCACACCTCCGCCACCACCGCCGCCGCCCACTCCCCCGCCCGTGCCGCATCCGCCGAGTCCACCCGCGCCACCGCCGCCCCCACACCTCCACCGCCACCCCCCACCCACCCGGCTCCCCCGCCACCACCGCCCGCGCCGACCCCGCACCACCCGCCGGCGCCCGCCAAGCCCACCCCGCACCTGGCCGCACCCGCCCGCCCCACCCCGAGGCCGACGCCCAGCACAGCGGCGCCGCTGCCTCCCCCGCCCGCGCCCAGCCAGCTGCACGCCACCACCGCCGTGCCGACCCGGCCGCCGGACGAGAGCCTGACCGTCCCCGCCGTCGGCGCGGCCGACAGCGCGTTCATGCTCGTCGCGATCACCGTCCCCGCCGTCCTGGCCGGCGCGGTCACCTTCATCAACCACACTGCAGGGAGACGTCGTTGAGCCTGGGAATCATTGTCGCCGTGATCATCGGCGGCGGAGTCGCCGTGGCCATCCTGGCCGCCTTCGGCCGCACCAGCCGCTCGCGCGAGGGCACCTTCTCAGGAGGCGCCCTGGGCTTTCTGGGCTCCGCCTCGCTCTCGTCCTTCATGCTGGTCACCGCGTTCCTGATCGCGGGCTCCTGGTCGAACCTCAACACGGCCCGGGGGCACACCTGGGACGAGGCCCGCTCGCTCAACGCGGCCTACACCGACGCCGACCCGACCACCCGCCCACTGCTGCGCGCCTACGTGACCGACGTCATCGGCCCGGACTTCAAGGCGATGAGCCACGGCACGGCCGACGCCGGCACCTGGGCCGGCCTGGACGCCGTCCGCAGCCATGTCGAAGCCCTGCCCGCCTCCGAGCAACGCACCACCATGCTGGCGGACTTGGACGACATCTACACCAAGCGGCAGATCCGGCTGGCCGACGCCACCGCCTCACTGCCCGCGCCGCTCTACCCGGCACTGATCGCCACCGGGCTGCTGGTCCTGCTCTACGCCCCGATCGCCGGCCTGACGTTCCAGCGTCGCGAGGCCGTGGCACTCGGTCTGGTCGGCGCGGTGGTCGGGTTCGGCGTGTACCTGGTACTGCACATGACCCACCCCTACTCCGGTCCCGTGCACGTGACACCCGTCGCGTACCAGCAGAGCCTGGACCGCTTCAGCCAGCTCTCCCAACCGAACTGACGAAGCGTCACCCACCTCGAGGGGGCGGTCGGTCCATCGACAGCGGACCCCCGCCCCCGCGACCGGGTGGTCAGCCGGTGATCCGCATCCGGCGCACCCGGTCGCCGTCCACCTGGAAGGCGAAGTCGGACGGACCGTTGAACCCGTTGCCGCCGACCTCCGTGCTCACCACCACCTCGGCGCCGTTCTGCGCGACCCCGGTGACCTTGAGCGTCACCGCGGATCCGAGGAACTCCCGGTCGCTCCACCCCTGGATCGCCGCCCGGCCGCGGAACTCCCGCCCCCAGTCGTCGACCACGCCGTCGTCGGTGAAGAAGTCCAGGAACGCGTCGAGTTCACCCGCGTTGACCGCCGCCAGCAGGCGGTCGAGCGGGTGCGGCACGGTGGGCGAGGTCATGGCGGGGTCTCCTCGGGCGCTGGGATCGCTGCGCAGCCTTCCGCACCCGCGACGACGGCACACCGCGCCACGCCGCGCCGGCCGGGCCCGTTCGCCCGCCCGGCGCACGCCCACCCGCACCCGGGCCAGCCCCCCAGACGGCCTCAGACCCGGTCCAGCGCCGCCGAGCGCCGCTCGAAGACCTCGGGCCGCGCGGTGCGCAGCGCCGTGGCCAACGCCCCGATCAGCACCGCCTCCTCGCCCAGCAGGCTCGGCGCCAACCGGGGCCGCAGCGGGGTGAGCCGGTGCAGTTCCTGCTCCACCCGGCCGAGCAGCAGGTCGGCGCTGTGCCCCACCCCGCCACCGAGCACCACCAGGTCGGGGTCCAGGACGGAGGACACCACGGCCACCGCGTAGGCGAGTTGCGCGGCCTCGCGGTCGATCGCGGCGAGCGCCGCCGGGTCGCCCGCCCGGGCCGCGTCGAAGACCTGCTTGGCCGTACCCGCCCCGCGCAGTCCCAGCTCCCGGGCCGTCCTGACCACCGACTCGGCAGCGGCGGCCGACTCCAACGTCCCACGCCGCTGGGCGCGTTCACCCTCCTCGCAGGCAACCGGGCCGCCGGGCCGCGGCAGAAAGCCGATCTCGCCGGCCGCGCCGTGCGCGCCCTTCTGCAGCCTGCCGCCGGAGACCACGCCCATGCCCAGGCCGGTGCCGATCAGCAGGTAGACGAAGAGCCGGCTGCCGACCCCGGCGCCCCGGGCGTACTCGCCGAGCGCGGCGAGGTTGGCGTCGTTATGGACGCTGATCTCGGTGTCGAGCCCGGCCCGGATCCGGTCGAAGAGCCCGCGCCGGCCCCAGCCGGGCAGGTTGGCGGCATAGCGGACGCGCTGCTCGGACTCGTCCCAGACGCCGGGCGTACCGATGGCCGCGTGGGCCACCGCACCGGGGACGAGCCCGGCCTCCTCGATCGCGGCCCGGGCCGCCGCGACGACGGCGTCGGCGACCGCGTCGGCGGTACGGCCCCGGTTGGGCACGTCGCGGCGCGCGACGATCTCCCCGGCCAGGTCGGCGACCGCGATCCGCAGCCAGCCCCGGCCGATGTCGACGCCCAGCACGTGTCCGGCGGTCGGGTCCGGCTCGTAGAGCACCGCGACCCGTCCGCGCTCGGGGGCCAGCGTCCCGGCCTCGCGGGCCAGTCCGGCCTGCTCCAGGTTGGCCAGCGCGGCGGACACCGTGGGCTTGGACAGGCCGGTGTCGCGGGCGAGTTGGGCACGCGAGGCGGGCCCGGCGGTGCGCAGCCGTTCCAACAGCAGCCATTCGTTGTTGCTACGCAGCCGCTGCCGGTTCCACGGCTGCTCAGCGGCCGGGTGGGAGCTCATCGTCGCCTCCGCGCCTTCATGGGGTCCGAGTGGATCATCTCTCTGCCTGCCGCCACTGTATGCGCTGCGGCCTCTTGTTACCGGAACGGTCTTGACGTGGAAAGTAAGGATACTTAACTTAATCACACCTCGGCAGATCCCTTCCTGCCTCTCCTCCCGCCACCCCACGCCCGGAGGTTCCCGGTGTCCACAGGATTCACCCGAAGAATCGGCCTCTTCCAGGCCACCGCCATCAACATGAGCCAGATGTGCGGCATCGGACCGTTCGTCACCATTCCCCTGATGGTGGCGGCCTTCGGCGGTCCGCAGGCCGTGATCGGCTGGATCGCCGGCGCGGTGCTCGCCCTCGTCGACGGCCTGGTCTGGGCCGAACTCGGCGCCTCGCTCCCCGGCTCCGGCGGCAGCTACGTCTACCTGCGCGAGGCATTCCAGTACCGCAGCGGACGGCTGATGCCGTTCCTGTTCGTCTGGACCGCGATGCTCTTCATCCCGCTGATCATGTCCACCGGCGTGGTCGGCTTCGTCCAGTACCTGGGCTATCTGTGGCCGGGCATGAGCAAGGACCAGGGCGACCTGGTCGGGCTGGCGTTCGTCGCGCTGGTCACCCTGCTGCTCTGGCGCAAGGTGGAGAGCATCGCGCGGATCACCACGGTGATGTGGAGCGTGATGATCACCTCGGTCGCCGCCGTGATCCTCGCCTCGTACACCCACTTCAGCCCGTCCCGGGCCTTCACCTGGCCCGCGCACGCGATCCAGCTGACCCACGGACAGTTCTGGATCGGCTTCGCGGCCGGGCTGACCATCGGAATCTACGACTACCTCGGCTACAACACCGCCTCCTACATGGGCGCCGAGGTGAAGGACCCCGGCCGGGTGATGCCACGGGCCGTGATCTTCTCGATCATCGGCATCATGGGCATCTACCTGCTGCTGCAGATCGGCGTGCTGGGCGTCATCAACTGGCAGGACATGCTCGACCCCAACTCGATCGCCTCGCAGTCGGTCGCCTCGGCAGTCCTGCAGAAGACCTGGGGGAAGAACGCGGCCGACGTGGTCACCGTGCTGATCCTGATCACCGCGTTCGCGTCCGTCTTCACCGGCCTGCTGGGCGGCTCGCGCGTGCCGTACGACGCCGCGCGCGACGGCGTCTTCTTCCGCTCGTACGGCAGGCTGCACGAGAAGCACCGGTTCCCGGTGCTCGGGCTGGTCACCATGAGCGTGGTCACCGCCGCCGGCTTCTACCTGAGCCGGCACGTGGGCGCCAGCGCCACCCACCCGCCGCTGACCATCCTGATCGACCTGCTCACCACCGTCATGGTGATCGTCCAGGCGCTCGCGCAGATCCTCGCCGTCACCGTGCTGCGGCGCCGGCAGCCGGCGCTGAGCCGGCCGTACCGGATGTGGCCGTATCCGGCGCCGAGCATCCTCGCGGCCGTCGGCTGGCTGGTCATCTACGGCTACGCGGACAAGAACTCGCCCGGCTTCCACCCCATCGAATGGTCGCTGGCCTGGGTCGCGATGGGCAGCCTGGCGTTCCTGCTCTGGGCGCGGGTGGAACGGATCTGGCCGTTCGGGCCCAAGGAGATCCGTGAGGAGTACCTGACGGCGACCCCGGCGAGCGAGCCGAGCACCGTCTGAGGCCCGCTCACCGCCCGGTGCCTGCGCACCGCCTGAAACCCGGGTGCCGCCTGACGCCCGAACACCACCGGGAGCCCGTGCAGCACGCCGGCCCGCCGGATGATCGACAATGTCCCCATGAGGTTGATCTCCGCGCTGGCCGGCGTCCTGGTGCTCGCGCTCACCATCGCCAGCATCCTGCGCACCCTGGTGGTGCCCCGAGGGCTCTACTCCACGCTGGTCTCCCGGCTCTGGCGGATCCTGCGGACCGTCCTGCGGCTCTGCGCCAACCCGTTCGGCACCTACCGGGCGCAGGACCGCGCCCAGGCCTGGCTGGCACCGCTGATGCTGCTCGGCATGCTGTTCTGCTGGCTCTGCGCGTTCCTGGCGGGCTTCACGCTGCTGCTGTACGCGAGCTCGGACCTGTCCTGGGGGGTCGCGCTGCGCGAGGCCGGCTCCAGCCTCTTCACCCTCGGCTACGCCAGCGGCGACCGGCTGCGGCTCTCCGGCCTGGACTTCCTCGCCGCGGCCAGCGGGCCGCTGGTGATCGCCCTGCAGATCGCCTACCTGCCGACCCTCTACGGCTCCTACAACCGCCGCGAGGTGGAGGTCACGCTGCTCCAGTCGAGGGCCGGTGAGCCCGCCTGGGGGCCCGAACTGCTGGCCCGCCAGTCGCTGGTGGACACCGAGACCGCGCTGCCGCAGCTCTACCGCGACTGGGAACGGCTGGCCGCCGAACTCGGCGAGAGCCACTCCAACTACCCCGTCCTGCTCTCCTTCCGCTCGCCGCAAGCGCACCGCAGCTGGATCGTCGGCCTGATCACGGTGATGGACGCTGCCGCTCTCCAGCTCGCGCTCAACCCCCGCACCGCACCGCCCGAAGCGCGGCTGGTGCTGCGCGCCGGCTTCACCGCGCTGCGCGACATCGCCCGGGTGCTGCGGTTCCCCTTCGATCCCGATCCGGAGCCGAACAGCCCGATCCGGATCAGCTACGCCGAGTTCGACGCAGCGGTGACCATGATCGTCGCCTCCGGCTTCGAGACCGAGCGGCCCACCGTGCTGGCCTGGCCGCACTTCCAGGGGTGGCGGGTCAACTACGAGTCCATCGCGTACGAGATCTGCCGCCGCGTGGACGCCGTCCCGACGCTCTGGACCGGTCCACGGGACTTCCCCGCCGTACCGATCCCGCCGCGCCGCCCCGCCGACCGCCGCCCGGTCTGACGACCGCCCGTTCCGAAGGCCGTCCTGAGGAATGGACGGCCGTCGGAACGTCACCGCAGGCCGGGCACCTCGCCGCACTCCACCCGGTCGAGCCGCACGCCGGGCAGCCCCTCGGCCCAGGCCGCGGTGACCGCCGCGAGCCGAGCGGCGTCCGGCGGCGTCCGGCCGAGCCCGATCGCGTAGCGCACGACATCCCGGCCACCGCCCTCCGACGGCTCGTGCTCGAACGGCCGGGGCCAGGCGTGCACGTCCGCGAGGCCGGCCCGCTCCAGGACGGTGAGCAGCGCGCGCAGCCGGCCCCGGACGCGCCCGAGCGTGCTGTCGAACTCCTCGCCCCGCACCGCCCGTACGGTCAGCACCGCCCAGGCCGCGTGCCGCCGGTGCAGCGCGGGCGGCGACAGCAGCTCGGACCGGCGGCCGTCCTCTCCGCCCTCCAGGGTTTCCCAGGCGTGGTAGAGCTCCTGGACCAGCAACTCCAGCCCGCCGAAACCCACTTGATCGGTACAGGAACGGACCGGACCGCTCGGGGTCGTGATCGTCACAGCGGCCTCGGAGGCCGGCGACGGCTCGGCCGCTAGAGCCACCGGCACCCGCCAGTCCCAGGCCGCCCAGCTGCCGAAGAACTGTCGCAGCAGCCCGTCCGCCCCGGTGCCCGGCTCCGCCTCGCGGACCGTACGGGCGGCCAGCACCGTCCAGGCCAGACCCGGCAGGCCGCCGAACGGCGCCGAGTCCAGCCCTCGCGCCCGCGCCCAGGCCTTCACCTGCCGGGCCAACCCGGTGAACGCACCGCGGTCGGCGCCGACCGCGGCGAGGATCGCATCCGCGTCGCTGACCGCGCTCAGCGCCGTCGCCGCCGCCTCGCCCAGCTCGGCCCGTCGCCGCACCGCCTCGGCGGGCGCGAGCCGCCCGGTGGCGACGACCGCCAGGTCCACGGCCAGGCCCTCGACCTGCCAGCGCAGGCCGGGCACCCGGGCGCCGATCACCGGACGGACCCGGACCGCCTCCGGCAGCGCCGCCCGTACTCGCGCGAGCAGTTCCGCCGGCTCGACCGTGCCGGGCAGCGCCGCGACCAGGTCCAGGTCCGCCCCCGGCAGCGCGCACCCGAGCCGGCGCGAACCGACGACGTGCACGACACCCTCGGCCAGCGCCTGCGACAGCCGCCGCATGACCTGCTGCGCAAGCTCATCCTGAGCGGCGGCAGCCGGGGCGGCGGCGACCGGCTCAGTGACAGGCTCGGGCAGCCACTGCAGCGTGCCCGTCCCCAGGGCGACGGTGGCCCGGGGCAGCATCGGCCCCTGGCCCCGGCGCGAGAGCAGGACCACCTCACCGACCAGTGCCGAACTCCCGCCCAGCCGCGCGGCCAGCGCGCCGGCGAGTCGGCGCGGATCGCGGGCGCGCCCCAGCGTCAGGTGCGGGGTGTAGCCGTCGCCGCGCCCCCGGCAGCGGGGGAAGGACTGCTCCAGCGCGCGGCGCAGCGCGGCCCAGGGAGCAGGGTCGGCCGCCGCCGGATCGAGCCAGAGGGTGGCATCGTCGCGGTGCGCGAAACTGCGCACTCCGTCGAGCCGGGCGGTGAACGGTGCGACGCGCGCGGCAGCGGCGCTCAGCAGCGGAGCGGCCTGCTCGAAGTCGGACTCAGGCACGAAGCCGAAGAGCAGGTTCACGTGCGGCGGCCAGCGGTCGAGCTGCGGATCGTGCTCGCGCCGGGCCTGCTGGATCGGCGGCCAGAGCTCGCCCGGCGGGATCCAGGCCAGTGCCGTCCTGGCGGTCGGCGCGACATCCAGCACAACAGCACTGCTGCTCAACGTCTCTGACGAGGCATCAGATCCGCCGCCCAACTCGACGCGCACCCCGTAGTGGTCGGAGGGGAACAGCCCGTCGGGGGTCGCCGGTGCGGCGCCCCACAGCTCCGCCGCGGTCGCCCGCAGCGCGGGCCCGCGCAGCAGTACCCGGTCCAGCCGGGAGGCGCGTCCGAAGAGCGAGGAGACGGCGGCCAGTGGATTGACGCCCGGATCGAAGGTGGGCGTGTGGTCGTCCGCGCCGCGCACCTCGCTCCAGGCGTCCCGCAGGCCGAGCCGGGCTGCCGGGCCGTCCGGACCGCCGGCGCCGTCGTTGAAGTCGCCCAGGAGCAGCAGGTCGCCGTCCACCCCCGCCAACCCCGGCGCGAGACGGGCGAGTTCGGCCTTCCGCGTGAGCGGCCCGTGCTCGGAATGGTCGCTGGTCAAGTGGGTGCCGGCCACCGTCAGCGGGCCGTCCGCCGTCTGCACGGTGACGGCCGCGACCGCCTTGTGCGGGCCGAGCCGGTGCTGCGCCGCCTCCCGCACGGGCAGCCTGCTGAGCAGGAGCAGCCCACTCTCATCGACGTCCCGCCCGGTCGGGTCGGTGCCCAGGGTGTACGCGGCCCGGACCCAGGGCGCCGCCAGCAGGAGGGCGAGCAGACCCGCATCGACCTCCTGGAGGGCGATGACGTCGGCGTCGGCGCGCTCCAACTCCGCCAGCAGCAGCGGCCGTCGTCGGGCGGTGTCGATCCGGTCGCTGTCGTAGCGGTCCCAGAGGGTGTTCCAGGTCAGCACCCGGACGGCCGCCCCGGACCGGCCGCCGGACGAAGCGGCCGGAACGGTCGCGGCGGTGGGCGGGACGGGAGCGGGGCACCAGCCACGCGCCGGGTCCCAGGCGTACGGCGTGCGGGCGGTGAAGAACGGCGCGCGCAGCCGGCGCGGGTCCTGGGCCCGGCCGAGCCCCGAGGAGTCGATCCGGTCCAGGCCGGCGGCCCGGTCCCAGACCACCTCGCCATCGGCCTCGACGAACAGCACCCGGTGCCACGGGATGTCGCCGCCGGGCACGAAGGCCGGCAGCGGCACCCGCTTGGGCACGGCCGCGCGGACGTTGACGCCCAGCACGAACCGGGCCGGGTCGAACCGCTGGTCCCAGCGGATCCGGTGGTAGATCTCCTCGCTGGTGCGCATCACAGCTCCAGTCTGTCGGGCGAGCCGTCCACGTGGTCCAGCGCGCCGACAGCGTCGAGGTCGTCGATGTCGTCCACGGCGTCCATGCCGTCCATGCCGTCCATGTCGTCGACGGTGCCGCCCGGGCCGACGTACCAGGTGCGGTGTGCCTGGCCGGGGTACGGCGGTGCGAAGCGGGCGAGTTGCGCGGCGAGTACGGCGGCCGGCACCGGGTGCGGGCGGACGGCGTTGCGCCGGGCCAGCTCCGCCTCATCGACCAGCACGACGGCGTGCGTGACCAAGGCGTCCCGGCGGGCCGCCACCGCGTGCACCAGCGAGCGCTGCTGACGGGTGAGCGAGGTGGCGTCCCAGACCACCGTCCGACGCCCGGTCAGGGCGGCGGCGAGCCGCTCCAGTCCCGCGCTCAGAACGGCCGCGTTGGCCCGCTGGTCCGAGCGGTCCCCGCGGGCCTCGCGCAGGTCGTCGAGCGACAGCACCTCGTCCACGCCGGGCAGCGCGCGGGCGAAGCCGCTCTTGCCGCTGCCGGAGGGGCCCACCATGACGACCAGGCGGGGGAACTCCCCGTTCCGCAGCCGCCAACCGCGGGCCATCACCTCCTGCGCGGTGCTCAACCGGCCGAGCGCCCGGCCCTCCAGCGCCTCGGCCCAGTACCGGTCGGCCACCGCGGCCTCCGGCGCGCACGTCTCGCTCGGGACGTGCGCGCCGGGCGAGACGTGCGCGCCGGGCGGGACGTGCGCGCCTGCCGCGCCGAGCTCGTGCCGCAGGGCGAGGCGCAGGGCGAGGCGCAGCGCGCGCAGTGGCGCCGGGCCGAGCAGGCCGGACGCCTCGGCGTGCAGCGCCGACCATTCGACCTGCTCGCGGGCCTCGGCGGCCGCCGGGTCCGTCCGTCCGGTCAGTACGGCCGCGGCGACCGCGTGCAGCACCCCCAGATCGGCCGCCGCCGCCATCCGGACCAGTCCGGCCCGGCGCTCATCGTCCGGGAACGGCCCATGCAGCGCGGAGTGCAGGCCGACCAGGTCCGCGACCCGGCGCGCCTGTGCCATGCCCAGCGGCGCCACCAGTCGGGGCATCAACCGGCCCCGACGCGCACCGTGCAACAGCGCCGCCAGCACGCCCGCGAGCCGGGCCGAACCCGGACGACCCAACAGCTCCAGCCGCGCGGAGACGTCGGCCACCGCCGCCTCGGCCCGCTCGACGGCGTCCGGACCGCTCCCCAGCTCGGCAGGCTCCAGGCTCAGCGCGGCCAGCAGCGCCGGCACGTCGACCGCCGCCCCCGACCGCACGTCCCACAGCGCGGCGCCGGGCCGCAGCCCGTTGGCGACGACGGCGGCGTGCATCCAGTGCGTGTCGGTGCGCACATGCGCCGGGCGGACCCACTTGGCCACCCGGTCGGCGAACTCCGCCCGGCCGAAGCCCTCGGCGGCGCGCACCACGAACCCCTCCTGGCGCTCGGTGTCCAGCCGCAGCTTCCGCAGCGCTCGCACCGCCCGTTCGTCCAGCACGCCGCGCCACAGCACGGGCGGCACCGGCACACCCAGGGCGCGGGTGAAGCGCACCGTCTCGTCCCAGTCCAGGCAGCGGTCCTCGGCGTCCCAGACCGAGAAGGCGTAGAACCAGCTCTCCAGGTCGTCATAGGCGATCGAGTGCCGGGCGTAGAGGTTCTCCCCGCAGATCCGCCAGCCGGCGGGGATCGACCGGGCGATCCGGCCCTGCAACGCCTTGACCCACGCGCGGGACGAGTGGTGCGCCGAGTCCAGCGAACGGGCGTGCAGGCCGTCGGGGTAGAGCGTGGTGTTCTCCCCGTCGAGCTTCTCGGTGACCACGACCTCCCGGCCGAGCAGCCCGGCCAGCCCGCCGGCCCGGACATCGTCCGGGGTGGCCCCCGGCGACCAGGGCAGGTGCGGGGTGCGAGGGTAGTGCGTCCGCATGGCCCGCTCCCGTTGACGACGTCGTGTCCGGCCACCCTAGGGCGGGTCCGCGGGGCGGCTCCAACCATTAATCGGCCGGGAAACCGCAGCTCGGCGCGCGCTCGCGAGCGGCTGCCGCCACCGACTGGTCCGGCTTCGCGCCTCGTCGCGGCTGCCGACGAGCTGCGCTAGCCGCGCTAGCTGACATCAGAGCTCTAGCTGTTCTACATGTCGTAGAACAGCTAAAAGACGCCGACATACCTACCCCGTCGCCCCCCCCGACTCAGCCCCCCACCGCGAGCCGGACCGCGCACCCCGTGCTCAGCGCCTCCTCCGCAGCGGCGAGGACGCGCACCACCCGCAGCCCGAAGGCCGCGTCACACGGGTGCGGCTCCCCCGACCGCAGCGCATCGACGGCGCGCTCGAAGGCCGCCCGGGGACCGGCGGTGGAGTCCGGCATCCGGCTCACGCCCGCCTCCCCGCGCAGCTCGATGCTCATGCCCGCGGCCTTCGGCGGTGCGGTCAGGCTGAGGCTCGCCGTGCTGGACGCGCCGCCAGCGTGCCGGAACGCCAGGTGCACGGTGTCGCCCGGACCGCCGGCCGCCGTGACCTGCTCGACCCCACCGAGGGTGGGCAGCAGCACCGACAGCACGTGCGGGCCGACGTCCCAGAGCGCGCCCTTCTCCCGGCGCCAGGGCGACGCCGCGTACGGGCTGTCGGCACCGGCAGCGAAGACCGAGCCCAGCCACTGCGCGTGGCCGGTGAACCAGTCGCCCGCGGCGGCCCGCTGCTCCGTCCAGGCGGACTGGTCCCGGTCGAAGCGGAGCGTGAAGAAGACCTCGGTGCGCACCCGCGCCCGTTCGGCCGCCGCCACCACGGCGGCGGCCTGCTCGACGTCCATCGCCAGCGGCTTGTCCAGCAGCAGATGGCACCCGGCCTGCGCGGCGCGCAGCGCCAGCCCGGCCTGCACCGCGGGCGGCAGGGCCATCGAGACCGCATCCACCGCCGCGAACAGGGCATCCACGTCCTGGTACGCCGGCACCCCGTGCACGGCCGCCAGCTCGGCGGCCGCCTCCGGGCGCCGACCCCACACCCCGACGAACTCCACCCCAGGGTGGTCGGCCAGCACGGGCGCGTGCACCCGCTGCGCCCAAGGGCCGGTTCCCAGTAGTCCGATCCGCATCCGCCGCACCCTTCGCCGTCTCCGTGGGCCGCAGCGGCCAGCCGCTCAGCCAGTGTTCGCTCAGCCAGTGTGCCGATCAGCCGATGACGCGAACCAGCGTGAACCCGTCGTACCCCTTGACCCCGACGGTCTGCACCGCGGTCGCCGTCACCCGCGGCTCGGCCGCGATCAGCTCGTGCATCTCGCGCACGCCCCGCACGGACGGGTCCGTGCTCTGCCCGTCCGCCACGGCGCCGCCGCGCACCACGTTGTCGATGACGATCAGCGATCCGGGGTGGGTGAGCTTCAGCGCCCAGCGGAAGTACTCGGGGTTGCTGGGCTTGTCCGCGTCGATGAAGACCAGGTCGAACGGCTCGGCGCCGTCGTCCACCAGCTCCGCCAGGCTGTCCGCGGCCCGGCCGGTGCGCACCTCGGCGACCTTCTCCAGGCCCGCCTCGTGCAGGTTGGCCCGGGCGACCGCGGCGTGCGCCGGGTTGATCTCCAGCGAGACCAGCCGCCCGCCGGCGGGCAGCGCCCGGCCCAGCCAGATCGCGCTGTAGCCGCCGAGCGAGCCGACCTCCAGGATCCGGCGGGCACCGGCCGTGACCGCCAGCAGGTGCAGCAGCTTGCCCTGGTTGGGGGCGACCGCGATCTCCGGCAGGCCCGCCGCCTTGCTGGTGGCCAGCGCGGCGCTGAGTGCGGCGTCCTCCCCCACCAGGACACCGCTCAGGTACTCGTCGACTGCGGTCCACTGCTGCTGGGTCATCAGAACCTCCGCTGCGCTACTGGCCTCTGCTGCTACGGAGATCCTACGGCGTGACGCTCCGTCACTCACCGACGGGCAGCGCCTGCTCGCCCACCCGGCCCGCGGCCGCGTCGGCGGCCTTGTGCTCGGCGCGCATCCGGGCCGCGCGGCGCTTGAGCACCAGCGCGGAGGTCGCCCCCGCCAGTACGGCCAGGACCAGGGCGACCCAGGAGAAGCTCTGCAGGTACTTCTCGACGACCTTGCCGGCGTAGTAGACGGCGACCGTCGTCCCGCCCGCCCAGATCACGCCACCGAGCACGTTGGCGATCAGGAACTTCCAGTACGGCATCCGCAGCGCGCCCGCGAGCGGCCCGGCGAAGATCCGCAGCAGCGCGATGAACCGGCCGAAGAAGACCGCCCACATCCCCCACCGGTTGAACGCCCGCTCGGCGGTGGCCAGATGGTCGGGCCCGAAGTGCGCCGGGAACTTCCTCCCGAGCTTCTCGAAGAGCGGCTTGCCGCCCTTGCGTCCGATGGCGTAGCCGATCGAGTCGCCGATCACCGCCCCGGCCACGGCACAGAGCCCGACCAGCACCGGATTGACCGTCCCCTTGGAGGCCAGCAGGCCGGCGGAGACCAGGGCGATCTCACCGGGCAACGGAATGCCGATGCTCTCCACGCCGATGATCAGTCCGACCAGCAGATACACCGCCAACGGCGGGACGCTGTCGATCCAGGTGTCGATGTGAAACAAGGCCGGCTACCTCCAGGAGCACACTGCGGAACATAAGACCGACCGGCCATGGTGGGCGGCCTAAGCAGCCTAACGCGCTGCCACCCGACGCAACGCTTTGCCATTCCTTTAAGTTCCGCCGACGCGGCACACTCACCCGAGGCCGCCGAGCACCATGTCCTGGATGTAACCGTTCATGTGGATGGTCGAGTCGGCGAAGCCGAACGTACCGCTGTCGGCGTCCACCGAGGCGCTGAATCCCACCTGGCAGAAGTAGGAGTGGCCCGCGTTCGCCTTGAAGGAGGTCTCCGCGACGGTCCAGGTGCCCGTCTCCGTCCCCGAGTCGGAGTCGAACCAGCCGACGCCGCTGCTCCAGGCCGGCTGCACCTCGACCTGCCGTGCCGTCCGCCTCTTCTGGTCCTCCTGCAGCGGCTGCATCGCCTCTCGCACCCCGGAGGCGCCCAGCAGCTGGTCCAGCACCGGCCGCCGGAGCTCGGCCGCGCGGACGAACTCGGCCCGCCGCCGGTCCACGCGCTCCTGCATCCCGCGGATCAGGTCCGCGCCCGCGGCGCGGGTGACATCCGGCGAGGGCGGTTCGAAGCCGAGCGCCCGCTCCAACGCCCTCACCTGGTCGGCGCCGTGCGCCCGGGTGTTCATCGTGGTCGACATCGCAGCTGGCACCTCGCATCGCGTCGGGACGGACAGCGTCGGTGCCGGCCCCGGCGCACCCCGCACGGGCGGCGAACGCTCCCGGAGGGGCCCCTGCCCGTCCTCGGCGCTGTCTCTCAACCGTCTCAAACCGCAAGGCAGTTCGCATCTCCGTCGAGACGCCTGCCGATCAGCGGACCGGAACCGGGTCACGCCAGATGTCCATCGGAACGGCGCGGAGCGCGCGTCCGTCGGCGTCCAGGATCCGGCCCATCCGCTTCACGGTTCGCAGCGACACCCGGCGCTCGGCCACCCGCAGGTCGGGGAAGCGGCGGGCGAGAGCGGCCTCCAGCCGCTGGACGTCGGCGAGGGAGCGCAGCCAGACGGAGAGGAGGAGGTTGTGCGCGCCCGTGACGGACACGCAGAGCCGGACCTCGGGGAGCCGGGCCAGCTGGGGGCCGACCTCGTCGAGCCGGTCGGGGGGAAGGTCGGCCCGGAAGGTCGCCAGGACCGGCCGTCCCGCGTCGCGGGCGGCGATCTCGCAGCGGAAGCGGATCGCGTCGGAGCCGGCCAGCCGGTCGAGGCGGCGGCGCAGCGTGGAGGGGCTGAGTCCGGTGGCGGCGGCCAGCTCGGCCTGGTCGAGGCGGCCGTCGACGCCCAGCCTGATGAGCAGCTCCCGGTCCTCCGCGCGGACTTCGGCCCGTACTGCGGGCGGCGACCCGTTGCCTGCGGGGTGATCGTCGTGCAGCTCCACGCGCTGGGCGGGGTCCAGCGAGTCCAGCCGCCAGCGGATCCCCTCGGCGTAGAAGGCGGTCGCCAGATGGACGCGGACGGCGTCGACCCCGGGGAGCCGGCCGAGTCGTTCGGCGATGTACCGGGAGACCGCCGCCAGGTCGGTGAAGGCCGCGGTGACGACGAGGTCGCAGCCCTGGGAGAGCTGCTCGATGCTCATCACGTGCGGGTCCTCGGCCAGCTCGTCGGCGATCTCCCGAAGCCGGCCGGGAGCGCAGTCGAGGTCGAGGTAGCCGATGCACCCGCGGTCGTCGGGGTGCGGCAGGCCGTAGGCGGTCACCCAGGCGATCCCGGCCTCCGAGAGCCGGCGCCAGCGCCGGGCGGCGGTCACCGGGCTGATCCCCAGGGTCTGGCCGAGCAGCGACCAGGGCGCCCGGGGCCGCAGCTGCATCGCGTTCACCAGGGCGAGGTCCAGCTCGTCCACCGTCACACCGAGGCCGCTCACCGGGCCGCTCACCGTCGACCGCCGGTGGATTCGTTCATCGATGAGCCTCTTCCTGGCGACATCCAGCGAATTCGCGGGAAACCCCGGCCGCGAGATCCAGAATCACCGAACAAGATCGCTCCACACAAGTTCCCGCCCCGCGCGGATCCGATGAGAGGCACCCATGTCCTTGCACGACGACGCTCTCGCACTGGCACCTGACCTGGTCCGGCTCCGCCACGACCTGCACCGGATACCCGAGTTGGGCCTTGATCTGCCGCGCACCCAGGAGCGGGTGCTGCGGGCCCTGGAGGGGCTGCCGCTGGAGGTGAGCCAGGGCTCCGCGCTCAGTTCGGTCACCGCGGTGCTGCGCGGCGGGCTACCCGGTCCGGTGGTGCTGCTACGCGCCGACATGGACGCGCTGCCGGTCGTCGAGAAGGCCCCGGTGCCGTTCGCCGCCACCAACGGTGCCATGCACGCCTGCGGACACGATCTGCACACCGCCATGCTCGCGGGTGCCGCACAGCTGCTGGCCGCGCGGCGGGAGCAGCTCCGCGGCGACGTGGTGTTCATGTTCCAACCCGGTGAGGAGGGCTGGGACGGAGCCGGCGCCATGCTGGCCGAGGGTGTGTTGGACGCGGCGGGCCGCCGCCCGGTCGCCGGCTACGCCCTGCACGTGGCGTCGGCCATGGCGCACGGGGAGTTCCACTCCCGGCGCGGACCGATCCTCGCCGCCTCCGCCGCGCTGAACGTCACCGTCCACGGCTCGGGCGGCCATGGCTCGGTGCCGCACCGGGCCAAGGACCCGATCCCGGCGGCCTGCGAGATGGTCACCGCCCTGCAGACCATGGTGACCCGGCGCTTCGACGTGTTCGACCCGGTGGTGGTCACCGTCGGGCTCCTCCAGGCCGGCACCCAGCGCAACATCATCCCCGAGAGCGCCCGCTTCGAGGCGACCGTGCGCACCTTCTCCGCCGAGGCGCACTCCAGGGTCGCCGACATCGTGGTCGAGCTGGTCAGGGCGATCGCCGCCGCCCACGGCCTGCGGGCCGAGGTCGAGTACCTTCCCGGGTACCCGGTGACCGTGACCGACGGGGGCGAGACCGACTTCCTGGCGGACACCGTCCGGGAGGTCTTCGGCGAGGAGCGCTTCCAGCTGATGCCGAACCCGATGACCGGGTCGGAGGACTTCTCCCGGGTCCTGGACGCCGTTCCGGGCTCGTTCGCGTGGCTCGGCGCCGCCCCGAAGGGGACCGACCCCGACGCCCTGCCGCTCAACCACTCCCCCTACGCGCAGTTCGACGACGCGGTGCTCCCCGAGGGCGCCGCGCTCTACGCCGAACTCGCCTCCCGCCGCCTCGCGGCCTGAACCCGTACACCGGGAAAGGAACGATCCAGCAGATGACCGAACCGCGCGACGTGGTCGAGCAGCAGCTCGCCGCCTACAACAGCCACGACCTCGACGCCTTCGTCGCCACCTACGCCGAGGACGTCGTGGTCCACCGGCGCAAGGGCGACCTGCGAGGCCGCCAGGCCCTGCGGGACACCTACGCCGGACAGTTCGCCGAGGGCCGCTGCCGCGCGGAGATCGTGGGGCGGCTCAGCGAGGGCGACTGGGTGGTCGACCACGAAGTCGCCCACGGCCTGGCCGACGAACCGGTGCGCGTCCTGGTGGCCTACCGGGTGCGCGACGGCCTGATCGACCGCGTCGACTTCCTCAACTGAGCGGAGGAGCCGACGAACTGAGCGGAGGAAGCCGACGCGCCCGCCGGCCGGCGCTACGCGATGCTGAACGCGCCGGCCGGCGGGGGCGGCGAGGGCCGGGCCGAGCCGTCCGTCACGGGCTTGGCGCCGCGCACCAGCCGGCGCAGTTCGTCGCCCTCCACCAGCCGGGCCGGGAACGGGTCGGCGGCCAGCCGTCGGCTGAGCGCCTCGACGGGCAGCGGGCGGTCGGAGCCGACCAGCAGCACGTTGCCGAACCTGCGCCCGCGCAGCACGGAGGGCTCGGCCACCAGGCAGGTCTCCGGGAAGACCGCCCGCACGGTGGCCGCCTGTGCCTTGGCGAACTCCAGCGGAGCGCCGTCCGCCAGGTTCGCCGCGTAGCAGCCGCCGGGGCGCAGCGCGGCGGCCGCCAGCGTGACGAACTCGACGGAGGTGAGGTGCGCGGGGGTGCGCGAGCCGTGGAAGACGTCCGCGACCAGCAGGTCCACCGAGTCCGGCGCGGCCTCGCCCAGCGCCTCGCGGGCGTCCCCGATCGTCACGGCGAGATCGGTTCCGCTCCACGGCAGCACCTCGTGGACCAGCTCCATCAGCGGGCCGTCCAGTTCCACCACGCGCTGGCGCGAACCGGGGCGGGTGACGGCCAGGTAGCGGGGCAGGGTGAGCGCGCCGCCGCCGAGGTGCAGCGCGTCCAGCGCCCCGCCCTCGGGCGCCAGCGCGTCGGCGAGGTGGCCGATCCGGCGGGTGTACTCGAACTCCAGCCGGGTCGGGTCGGCGAGGTCCACGTAGGACTGCGGAGTGCCGTCCAGGGTGAGCAACCAGCCACCGTCGCAGTCGAGATCGGGCATCAGCTTGGCCGTCCCGAGCGCGACCTCGCGCAGCACCGGGACCGGCTCGGGCAGCGGCGCGTCCGTCACCGGCGTGTCTTTCTCAGCATGTCCGCAGCATAGGACCACCCGGCCGGGCTCGGCGCAGCGCACCCAGCGCGTTACCGGCCGGTATGGTCAGTGCTCCTGGATCGGTCGGAGCAGAGATTGGGTGCGGCAGCGGACATGGAGTTTCGAGAAGACATCCTGGGTGCCCCCTACGAGGCGGCCGAACTGCCACTGGCCGCCGACGACGAGGGCGCCGTCAGTGCGACCCTGGTGCGGCGGCTGGTCCCCGGCGCCACGCGGGCGGTGCTCTACGTCCACGGCTACACGGACTACTTCTTCCAGACACACCTCGCGGACCACTTCACCGCGGCGGGCTTCTCCTTCTACGCCCTGGACCTGCGCAAGTACGGGCGCTCGCTGCGCCCGCACCAGTCGCCGAACTTCGTGCGCGACCTCGCCGCCTACGACGAGGAGCTGGACGAGGCGGTGCGGATCATCCGCGAGGTCGACGGGCACAGCCGGCTGCTGGTCAACGGCCACTCCACCGGCGGCCTGGTGGGCGCGCTCTGGGCGGACCGCCGGGCCGGCCGGGGGCTGGTGGACGGGCTCTTCCTGAACAGCCCGTTCCTCGCGCTGCCCACCTCGCCGGCCGTGCGCACCCTCGGCGCGCCGGCCGTCGGCGCGCTGGGACGGCTGGCGGCCACCCGCAAGCTGCCGTCCGCGCTCAGTCCGCACTACGTGCACAGCCTGCACCGCGAGCACAAGGGCAGCTGGGACTTCGACCTCACCCTGAAGCCCGCGGCCGGGTTCCCGATGTACGCGGGCTGGCTCGCCGCCATCCAGCGCGGCCAGCGTCGGGTGCGGCGCGGGCTGGCGATCGACTGCCCGGTGGTGCTGATGGCCTCCACCTCCTCGATCACCACCAGCAAGTGGGACCCCGCCCTGCACCGCGCCGACGCCATCCTGCGCGCCGACGACATCGCGGCCCTCGCGCCCCGGCTGGGCCGCCTGGTCACCACCGTGCGGATCGACGGCGGGATGCACGACCTGGTGCTCTCCGGCCCGACGGCCCGCGAGCGGGTCTTCACCGAGCTGGACCGCTGGCTCGGCGCGTACTTCCCGCCGTCCTGAGGCCCGCCGCCCGCTGCGCGCCCCCGCCGCCCTACGGTGCGGGTGCGCGCAGCGGGCGGCCGCGCAGGACCGAGACGATGCCCATCGCCGCCGCGCAGAGCGGGACTGCGAGCAGCGCGCCGATGATGCCCGCGATCCCGGCGCCGGCGACCACCGCGAAGAGAATGGTCGCGGGGTGCAGCTCGACCGTCCGGCTCTGGATCAGCGGCTGCAGGACGTTGCCCTCCACCATCTGCACGGCCAGCACCACACCCAGCGTCCACAGCGCCTTGCCCAGCCCGCCGTCGGCCAGCGCCACCAGCACCGCGACCGTGCCGGAGAGGAAGGCCCCGATGAACGGCACGAAGGCGCCCAGGAACACCAGCGCGCCCAGCCCCGCCGCCCCCGGCACGCCGAGGATGACCAGGCCGACCGTGATGAAGAGGGCGTCGATCAGCGCGATCAGGGTGGTGCCCCGCATGAAGCCCGCCATCGCGGTGAAGCCCTGCTGCCCGCAGGCGATGACGATCTCGGCCCGCTCGGGGGGCAGCGCCGAGCGGACCAGATCGCCGCTGCGGTGGCCGTCGCGCAGGAAGAAGAAGACCAGCGCGAGCGCCAGTACCGCGCCCGTGACGAGTTGGACGGCCACTCCCAGGCCGGAGAGCACACCGTTGGCCAGCGAACCGATCAGCGAGCCGCCGGCCGAGCCGCTGTCTGCGGCGGCCTGCGAGAGGCCCTGCTGGATCTTGTTGCCGGCCGGTCCGAGCCAGTCGGCGAGCTGGTCGCCGGCCTGCCGCAGCGAGGTGGCGATCTGCGGGGCGCTGTGCACCAGGGAGTTGGTCAGCAGCCCGAGCACCCCGCAGACCACCCCCACCAGCACGGTGCAGGTCAGCCCGGCGGCCGCCCCGCGCCCCAGGCCGCGTCCGACCAGCCAGGGCATCACCGGTTGCAGCAACGCTGTCCCGAGCAGCGCGACGGTCATCGGGATGGTGGCCGCCCTCAGCTCCACGAAGGCGAAGACGACCATCGCCCCGACGCCGATGAAGAGCATCACGGCCACCGACCAGGCCGCCGCGGTCCGCACGGCGGGCGGCAGCGACTCGTACGGCCTGCGCCGGTCCTCGGGCCCCCCACCCGCCCCGCCGGGCGGCGCGGACTGCTCAGACATTTCCGTCCTCCGCCTTGACCGGCCGGCATCAATCCGACCATCTCAGCACACCATCTGACGGAACATCCGTTTTGCCGCCGTGCGGCGCGCCTCACCGTGCGGCGCACCTCACCGACCGGCGCGCCTCACCGACCGGCGCACCTCACCGACCGGCGCACCTCACGGGCCGGCGAGCTCGATCTCGCCGCTCCGGCCCGGCGGCAGGGCGAAGTCGAGCAGCCGCTGCGCCTCCGCCAGCGCCTCGGCGCGCGCCGCGCGGGGCAGCGGGACGAACGGGTGCAGCCGCACTCGGGGCACCCCGCCTTCGGGGAGCAGCTCCCAGGTGCCGGCCACCAGGCCGTCCAGCAGCAGCGAGCCGAGCACGATGCCGTTGCGCGTCATCACCCGGGGTTGGTACTCCTGCGGCAGCACCCGGGTGCGGTCGGCGTGCGAGAGCAGCAGGTTGTCGAAAGGCGCGACCAGCCGCACGGGCGCGGGGGTGTCGGCGGGCGGGCGCGGCGCGTCGGGGAGGTCGTAGAGGGTGCGGCCGTGCTCGTCGCGGAACTCCGCGAGCTGCGGGCGCAGGCGGGTCAGCACGGCACTGAGGCGCGTCAGCCCCGACCACTTCTGCACGTCCGCGGCGGTGGCGGGGCCGAAGGCGGCGAGGTAGCGCAGCACCAGGCGGTCCAGACCGTCCGCCGGCGCGGCGCACGGGCGGCCGAGCCAGTGCTCGGCGGTGGTGTGCGCGGCGGGGCCGCCGGCGCGCCACAGGCCCCGTGGCGGGACCTGGACGAGCGCCAGGCGGGCGCGGACCGCCTGGGCCAGCGCGGCGGGATCCCGGTCCGGGTGGGCCGCGCCGAGCAGTTCGCCCAGCTGCTGGAAGGTCCGCGGCCGCTCCTCGACGAGCCGGCGGCCGCGCTCGGCCAGCGCGTCCAGGTCCATCCCGGCCAGCCGCTTGCCGAAGGTGCCGCGCAGCGCCCGGTCCAGGACGGGCTGGAACAGCGGACGCAGCGTCAGGGCGTCCTCGGCGGTGACCAGGTGGATGGTGCCGCGCTGGAGGCCGAGCCGGACCGCCGTGCGCTGCTCGATCAGGTCGCCGACCTGCTCCGGACGCACCTCGCGCAGCCGGGACCAGAGACCGAAGTACGGCGGGTCCACCGCCTGGGACTGTAGTCCGACCAGGTGCCCGACCATCGCCTCGGGCGTCGCGTCGGTCCGTTCCAGCAGGTGCTGACGGGCCAGCAGGGCCCGGTTCAGCGCGCGGGCGCCGAGCGTCCGGGGCTCGGGCATCAGCCGCGGCCCGCGCGGCCCGCCGAAGCGTCGGGCACCGAGGCGTCGATCACCGAGCGGAGCGTGGCGATCCGGTTGGAGGTCACCGAGGCGACCCCGGCCAGCAGCATCCGCCGCATGGTGCGGCGCAGGTCCACCGTCCAGGCGCTGACCTCCAGTCCCTCGTCCCGGGCGCCGTCCACCAGGGCGCGGTCGACCAGGCCGAAGGGCGGGTTGAGGTAGTGCGGGCGCAGGTCGTCCAGCAGCGGACGGGCCGGCAGCACCGGCTGCTTCCAGGTGAGCGCGAGCACCGCGTCCGGCGCGAGCGCCCGCACCGCGAGCATCGCGGTGGCCGGGCCGCAGAACATCACCCGGTCCTCGGCGCCGAGGTCGGCGACGGCCTGCCAGGCAGCGGCGACCGGGCCGGGTTCGTCCAGGTCGATCATCAGCCGGGCGGCCGGGGAGCCGGTCACCAGCTTGATCGCCTCGGTGAGGGACGGGACGCGCTCGCCGCCGGCGAACTGCCGGCCGTCGAGCTGAGCGGCCGTCAGGGCGCGGACCGGCCGGTCCAGCTCCCAGAGCCGCTTGAGCGTCCGGTCGTGCAGCAGGACGGGGACACCGTCGCGGGTCAGCTGGACGTCGACCTCCACCGCGTCGGCCCCGGCGGCCAGCGCGGCGGCGATGGCGGGGAGGGTGTTCTCCCGGTGGCGGTACGGGTCGCCGCGGTGGGCGACGGCCAGCGGACGCGGACCCGCCGGCCGGGCGTCGACGGGGGCCGGCGACTCGTCAGGCTGTCCACTGGGCAGGGCGGATGGCACGGCTCTTCCTCCGGTCGGTCGGTGCGGGGCGCTGGAGCAGGACGGACCGTGAGGTCAGCCCCGCTCGATCATCACATTGGTCGACTTGATGACCGCAGTCGCCCGGGCCCCCGGCACCAGGCCGAGCTCCTCCGCCGACTCCCGGCTGATCAGCGACACCACCCGGAACGGTCCCGCCTGCACCTCCACCTGTGCGGCGACGTCGCCCAGCACCACGTGCGTGACGATGCCGGGGAAGCGGTTGCGTGCCGACGAGGGACGGCCCTCCGCCTCGGCCGCGCCGGGCTTGGCGAGCTCCCGGGCGAAGGCGGCCAACCGGACGCCCGGGATGATCCGGTGACCGTGGTCGTCCCGCTCGGCCTCGACCCGGCCGGCGTCGACCCAGCGGCGCATGGTGTCGGTGCTGACGCCGAGCATGGCCGCGGCCTCACCGATGCGGTAGTGGTTGACCGACCGGTCGGGCTGGCCCATGGTGCTCCCCTGAGTTCTGGTGCTGGTGGGCCCATCCTCTCGCATCCCGCCGGGCTGCCCGTACCCGCGTCACCCGCCCGCGCGCCCCGGTGGCAAGGCTGGCTCAGACGTCGCCGAACAGGTCCAGGCAGACCGCGTCCGAGGCCGTCAGCACCGCGCCGCTGAGCACCGCGCCACCGCCGGCCGCGCCCGCCCGGACCTCGGTGCGCAGCGGCGAGAGTGCGGCCAGCCGGGCGGCCACCCGGTCGGCGAGCGCGCTGCCGCCGGCCCGGCCGATCTCGCCGCCCAGCACCAGGCAGCCCGGGTCCAGGATCACGCAGACACCGGCCGCGCCCAGCGCCACCCGCTCGGCCAGCGCGTCCAGGAACGGCCCGCCCGCGGCCTCGTCCGCCACCGCCGCCAGCACCACGGCCTCGGCCGCCGCCGCGTCGTCCTCCCCGGCGCCCGAGACACCCGAGGCAGGCGGGACAGGCGGGACGAGGCCGTGCGCGCGGGCGAGTTCGCAGACCGCGGCGCTGCCGGCCAAGCTGTGGAACCCGCCCTCGCACGCGGTCGCGCTGGGCAGCCCGTTCGTGCCGGGGACCGGCAGGAAGGCGATCTCCCCCGTGCCGCCGGAGAAACCGCGCCGCAGCCGGCCGTCCAGCAGGACGGCTGCGCCCACCCCGTGCCCGAGCCAGAGCAGCACGAAGGTGTCCCGGTCGACGGCGGCGCCGATCCGGTGCTCGGCGATGCCGGCCAGGTTGACCTCGTTCTCCAAGATCACCTCACCGGTCAGGCCCGCACGCAGCACGGTGACCAGCTCGGCGTGCCAACGCGGCAGCGAACGAGCCGAGTTGAGCTCCCCGGTGGCGGGGTCCACCAAGCCGGGCGCGCCGACGGCGACGGTGTGCAGCCGCGTCGCCCCGGCCTGCTCGGCGGTGTCCAGCAGCGTCCGCAACACCCGCTCGGCGACGTCGGCCGGCGGGTCGGCCGGGTCCACGGGGACGGCGGCGGTGGCGAGGGTGCGACCCGCCAGGTCCGCCACGGCCAGCGTGACCCCGGCGGTCCGCACGTCGATGCCGGCCAGCTGGGCGCGGTCGTAGCGCAGGCCGTACACCCGGGCGTTGGGCCCCCGGCGCTGCTCGCCGCGCTCGCCGACGAGGGTCACCAGACCGCCGCGTTGAAGGCGTTCCAGCAGGTCGGAGACGGTGGGGCGGGAGAGCCCGGTGAGCGAGTGCAGCTCGGTGGCTGTGAGGGTGCCGTGACGCAGCAGCAGGTCCAGGGCCAGCCGGTCGTTGATCGCACGGGCAGTGCTGGGGGTGGCCGTGCGTGCGGTGGTCATGACGCGGATCCTGCCAGATCTGTCTATTAGGTTTCCTTCCTGATAATTTATCGGCCATGCCGAGACCGACCCCCTCCCTGCGCCGGGCCAGGATCAGCGTCGCGCTGGTGTTCGCCGTGCACGGCGCGGCCGCCGGCAGCTTCGCCACCCGGATCCCGGCCGTCCAGCACCAGTTGCGGCTCAGCCCCGGCGCGCTCGGCCTCGCGCTGGTGATGCCGGCCGTCGGTGCCTCCCTCGCCATGCCGCTGGCCGGCCGCGTCACCCACCGGCTCGGCGCCCGGGCCGCCATCCGGCTGCTGCTCGCGCTCTACTGCCTCGCGCTGGCCCTGCCCGCCGTGATGCCGGGCCTGCCCTGGCTCTGCCTGGCGCTGCTGGTCTTCGGCGCCACGGCGGGTATGGCCGACGTCGCGATGAACGCCGAGGGCGTGGAGGTCGAGCAGCGGCTCGGCCGCTCGATCATGTCGGGCCTGCACGGCATGTGGAGCGTCGGCGGACTGGTCGCCTCCGGATTCGGCGCGCTGGCGGCCCGTCAGCACCTGACAGCCGGTCCGCACCTGGCGCTGGCCGCGGGCGTCCTGCTGGTGTTCGGGCAGCTCGTCGGCACCGGACTGCTGGACGTCCGCCCGGAGCCCGACGCCGAGGCCCCGGCCCGGTTCGCCCTGCCGCCGCGCTCGGCGCTGGCGATCGGCCTGGTCGGCTTCTGCGCCGTCTTCGCCGAGGGCGCCGGGATGGACTGGTCCGGCGTCTACCTGCGCGACGTCACCGGCGCCACGGCCGCGACCGGCGCGATCGCCTACACCGCGTTCGCGTTCACCATGGCCACCGCCCGGCTGGCCGGGGACGCGGTGGTCCGCCGGCTCGGGGCCGTGCGCACCGTACGGCTGGGCGGCGCGGTCGCCACGGCCGGCGGCCTGCTGGTGGTCGCCGCGCGCACCCCGGCGACGGCGGTGCCCGGCTTCGCGCTGCTCGGCATCGGGATCGCGGTGGTCGTCCCGCTGGCGTTCGCCGCCGCCGGCCACCGCGGCCCCAACCCCAGCCAGGCCATCGCTGGCGTCGCGACCGTCACCTACACCTCGGGGCTGATCGCCCCCGCCGTGGTCGGCGCGGTCGCCCAGGCCAGCTCGCTGACCGTCTCCTTCGCCCTGGTCACCGCCCTGGTCGCCGGCCTGACGCTGACCGCAGGCGCGCTGCGCCCGGTCCCCCGCGCCGTGACCGGGACCACCGGCCGGCGGGGGCTCGACCGCCAGGACATACCCTCGTGAGGTGCTCCTCACCCGTCTCGCCGCACCGGCCCGCCGCGCGCTGCGCTCCCCCTGGGCGCGCCTGGCCCTGCTGGCCCTGATCCTCGCGGCCGCCGCGGCCTCGGTCGCCCTCTGGGACCCGCGGCATCCGGCCGCCGCCGTCCCCGGCGCCTGGCGCGCACCCGCCTTCGCGGCGCTCTTCGCACTCGGGACCCTGGCGTTCGTGCCCAAACCCGCGCTCAACGTGGCCGCCGGGGTGCTGTTCGGCGTGGAGCGCGGCCTGGCCCTGGCGGTACTCGGCAGCACGCTCGGCGCCGCCCTCGCCTTCGGCCTGGGACGGGGCCTTGGACGCGAGGCGGTGCGGCCGCTGCTGCGCGGCAAGGTGCTGACCGCACTGGATCGCCGGCTCACCGAGCAGGGCTTCCGCAGCGTGCTGCTGCTGCGGCTGATCCCCGGCGTCCCGTTCCAGGCCGCCAACCTCGGCGCCGCGTTCTCCGGCGTCGGCCTGCGCCCCTTCCTGGCCGGCACCGCGCTGGGCGTCCTGCCCGGCACCGCCGCCTACGTGGTGGCCGGCTCGGCCGCCGGTTCCCCCGGCTCACCCGCCTTCCTGGCCTCCACCGCGGTGATCGTCCTGATGGGCCTGCTCAGCCTGGCCGCCCTCTGGCGCTCCCGCCGCAAAAGCCCAGCGACTGCGGCGACCGCCTGAGCAGGGCGGCACGAGGGCGGTCACAGACCGCCGGAAACGCGCAGGTTGGCGCCCGTCGCGTAGGAGGCGTCCGGGGAGAGCAGCCAGGCGACGGCGGCGGCGATCTCGTCCGGTTCGCCGGCGCGGCGCAGCGGGATGCCGGGGGCCAGCCGGGCCGGGCGGTCGGCGTCGCCCATGTCCCGGTGCATCTCGGTGTTGGTGAGGCCCGGCGAGACGGTGTTGACCCGGATCCCGGCCGGGCCGAGCTCCTTGGCGAGGCCGAGGGTGAGGGTGTCGGTGGCGGCCTTGGTCGCCGCGTAGTGGACGTACTCACCGGGGCTGCCGAGGGTGGCCGCGGCGGAGGAGATGTTCACGATGGCGCCGCCGGGGGCGAAGTCCCGGGCGGCGCGGCGGGCGCAGAGCACGTAGCCGATCAGGTTGACGTCCACCACTCTGCGCAGGTCCTCGGTGCGCAGCTCGGTGATCGGGGCCAGCGGACCGGTCACCCCGGCGTTGTTGACCAGCCCGGTGACCGGGCCCAGTTGCTCGGCCGCGGTGTCGAAGAGCCGGTCGACGTCGGCCTCGTCGGCGGTGTCCAGCCGGACGGTGACCGCCCGCGCGCCGGCCGCCCGGGCGTCACGGGCCACCGCCTCGGCGGAGTCCGCGTCCCGCAGGTAGCCGATCGCGAGGTCGTGGCCGTCGGCGGCGAGCCGCCGGCAGACCGCGGCACCGATCCCGCGGCCTCCGCCGGTGACGATGGTGACGGGACGTGGCATGGGCGGACTCCCTCGGTCGACTGGGCGGCCGGGCGGCCGCACGGCAGGGACGAGCATAGCCACGACAAATGCGTTCGCCCGCAGGGGTCTTCTGCAGCAGGATGGCCGCCATGGACACCACCGCTCCCCTGCCCCGCACCGAACCGCCGCTGGCCGCCGACGAGACGACCATGCTCACCTCCTGGCTGGACTACCACCGCGCGACCCTCGCGCTGAAGTGCGCCGACCTGACGGACGACCAGCTGCGGCAACACCCGGTGACGCCTTCGTCACTGAGCCTGCTGGGGCTGGTCCGGCACCTGGCGGAGGTGGAGCACTACTGGTTCCAGATGGTCCTGCACGGCGTCGACTCCACCGGCCTGTACTGGACCGAGCAGGACCCGGACACGGACTTCAACGGCGTGGCCACCGCCGACCCCGCCACCGACTTCCGCACCTGGCGCGCCGAGATCGAGCGCGCCGACCGGGCGATCGCCGGCCTGCCACTGGAGACCGTGGGCAAGACCCTGCGCGACGGTGCGGAAGTGACGCTGCGCTGGATCCTGGTCCACATGATCGAGGAATACGCCCGGCACAACGGGCACGCCGATCTGCTCCGCGAGGCGGTGGACGGCCGGACGGGTGAGTGACGCTTCGTCAACCTCTCATTGACCGCAGAACAGTTGCTCCACGCGCGCAACCGTCCAGCGGTCGGTGACGTCCGCTCAGAGTGAGGATGGCGTGTGCCGGCGGCACACGCCACAACCCGAACGGCGCGCCCGGGCGGGCGCCAGAGGCGTGATCAGTGCGATACTCGGACCGTTCCGAGGAGTGGATGGCGCGTCAGACGACCGCGCGGCTCACGGGACCAGACGGGATAAGGACAGGGAGGCGCGGCATGGGAGCACTTCGCGACGAGCACCACAACGGGTGGCTGATGCCCTCCGGCAACTACCCCGCCGCAGTGCACGAGGATCCCTGGGCGATCGCGGACGCGACGCCCACCATCCCGCAGGTGGCGAAGATCGTCTCGCTGAAGCCGACCGGCTTCGAGTCCGCCCGGGCGGTCGGCGAGCACGTCCGAGCCGGCACCCCGGTGGTCATGGACGTGACCGAGATGGACGACGCCGAGGCCAAGCGGATGGTGGACTTCGCCTCCGGCCTGGTCTTCGGCACCTACGGCGGCATCGAGCGGATCGCCCGCCGGGTCTTCCTGCTCACGCCGGCCGAGGTGGAGGTCACGGTCATCGACCGGCCGCTGGACGAGAGCGGTTTCTACAACCAGAGCTGAGCGCAGCAGCAGTACGACCCTCCGTTGCCGGAGGCGGCCCCCGCCGCCTCCGGTTTTTTGCTGCCCGGATTCGGAGGAGGCCGGACGCGAGAGACCTCTCATCTGAGACATCCATGTCTCAGATGAGCTAGACTCCTTTCATGGCAATTGATCGCGACTCGGTTCTCAAGGCAGCCGTCGGCGTCCTGTCCCGCCAGCCGACCGCCCATCTGGACGAGATCGCCCGCGCCGCCGGCATCAGCCGCGCCACGCTGCACCGGATCTTCCCCGGGCGCGACGCGCTGATCCGCGAGGTGGGCCTGCTGGCCCTGCGCAAGTACAACGCCGCCCTGGACACCGCCGCGATCGAGGACGGCGACGCGCAGCTCGCACTGCGCCGACTTGCCGAGGTGCTGGTGCCGGACGCGGCGCTCTGCGCCTTCCTCGCCGGGGAGAACCAGCTCTTCGACGACCCCGAGCTCTGCGCCCTCTGGGAGAACCAGGACGCCCGGGTCCGCGCGCTCTTCCTGCGCGGTCAGCAGGAGGGCGTCTTCCGGATCGAGCTGTCGGCCAGCTGGCTCAGCGAAGCCTTCTTCGACCTGCTGGCCGGCGTCGGCTGGGCCGTCCAGGACGGCCGCCTCGCCCCCCGCGACAGTGCTTTCGCCCTCATCGAGCTCTTCCTCGGCGGAGCCCTCAGGAGAACTTCCACCTCATGAGCACCACCATGCTCCACAGCCCCACCCGCACTGCCCAGCAGCAGCACGACCGCCGCTGGATCGGCCTGGGCGTCCTCGTCCTGGCCATCGTCCTGGTCGCGATCGACGCGACCGTCCTGGTCCTGGCCATCCCCTCGATCACCGAGACGCTGCGGCCGAGCAGCACCCAGCTGCTCTGGATCGGTGACATCTACTCCTTCGTGCTGGCCGGCCTCCTGGTCAGCATGGGCTCGCTGAGTGACCGGATCGGCCGCAAGAAGCTGCTGATGACCGGCACCGCCGCGTTCGGCGCGGCCTCGCTGGTCGCCGCCTACGCCCCCGGCCCCGGCTGGCTGATCGCCGCCCGCGCGCTGCTCGGCGTGGCCGGCGCGACGATCATGCCCTCCACCCTCTCGCTGATCCGCTCGCTCTTCCCGGACGCCCGCGAGCGCGGCACCGCGATCGGCATCTGGGGCGCTGCGGCCACCGCGGGCGCGGCCGCCGGACCGCTGGTCGGCGGCATCCTGCTGGAGCACTTCTGGTGGGGCTCGGTCTTCCTGCTCAACCTGCCGGTGATGGCCCTGCTGCTGGTGCTCGGCGGCTGGCTGCTGCCCGAGTCGCGCGACCCCAAGCCGGGCCGCTGGGACGTCCTGAGCGTGCTGCTCTCGATGTTCGGCGTGATCGCCGTGGTCTACGCGATCAAGGAGGCCGCCGCCCACGGCGTGGCCCGCTGGGACGTGCCGACCGCCGCCATCCTGGGCGTCCTCGCGCTCATCGTCTTCGTCCGCCGCCAACTGCGGCTGGCCACGCCGTTGCTGGACGTGCGACTGTTCGCCGACCGCCGCTTCACCGCCGCCATCCTGGGCGCGCTGATGGCGCTGATCGGGCTGGCCGGGGTGGTCTTCTTCATCTCGCAGTACCTCCAGCTGGTGCGCGGCTACTCGCCGCTCACGGCCGGGCTCGCCGAGATGCCGGCCTTCGCCGGCGCCGTGGTCGCCTCGGTGCTCTGCGCCCGGCTGGCGCGCCGGGCGGGCGCCCGGGTCGCGCTGGTCGGCGGGCTGCTGGCGATGGGCCTGGCGATGGGCGTGCTGGGCTGGCTCCAGCAGGACACCGCGTACCTGGTGCTGGCGGCTGTCTTCACGGTGCTCGGCGCCGGCGAGGGGCTGGTCTACACGCTCTCGGCCGACCTGGTGCTGACCGCGGCGCCCGAGGAGAAGTCCGGCGCGGCCTCGGCCGTCTCGGAGACCGCCTACGAGCTCGGCACGGCGCTGGGCATCGCGCTCTTCGGCTCGGTGCTGACCGCGGTCTACGCGGGCGGCGTCGGCGTCCCCGCCGGGGTCGACCCGGAACTCGCCGCGCGGGCCCGGGAGTCGCTGGGCGGCGCGGTGGAGGCGGCCGCGACGCTGCCCGCCGGGGCCGGGCACGCGCTGCTGGAGCAGGCCAGGACGTCCTTCGTGCACGGCATGAGCCTGGCGGCGGTGCTGGCCGCCGGGCTGCTGATCGCGGGCGCGGTGCTGTCCTGGTTCCTGCTGCGGCCCGCGCGCAGATAGCAGCGGACAGCGGGGGTCAGCTGCCGAGCGGGAGTTCGAGCTCGGCCCAGACCACCTTGCCGTCCTTGAGGGGCCGGCTGCCCCAGCGGTGGGCCAGCTCGTTGACCAGCGCCATCCCACGACCGCCCTCCTCCTGCGAGCCGAACGGGCGCAGCCGGGGGGCGGTCCCGGCGGAGTCGGCGACCTCCATGGTCAGTCCGCGGTCGCGGAAGAGCCGCAGCCGGCGCGGCTGCCCCGCGTGCACCAGCGCGTTGGTGACCAGCTCGCTGACCAGCAGCTCGGCGAAGTCCGCGAGCGGCGACAGGCCCCAGGCGGCGAGCGTGGCGCGGGTGAAGCGGCGGGCCAGCGCGGGTGCGCGGCGCTCGTCGATGAGCGACAGGGTGGCGATCCGGTCACCCGGTACGGGCAGCGCCCGCGCCATGATCATGGCGATGTCGTCCTCGGAGCCGCCCCGGACCAGGCTGGAGACGACGGCGTCGCAGTGCGCCTCCAGCGTGCGGCCGCGCTCGGCGAGGGTGCGGCGCAGCGCGTCGATGCCGTCGTCGATGTCCTGGCCGCGGCGCTCCACCAGGCCGTCCGTGTAGAGGGCGAGGATGCCGCCCTCGGGCAGCGTGAACTCGATATTCTCGAAGGCCACCCCGCCGACCCCCAGCGGCACGCCGGCCGGCGGGGTCAGCACCCGGGCGTTGCCGTCCGGGTCCATCACCACCGGCGGCAGGTGACCGGCGCTGGAGAGCATGCAGCTGCGGTCCACCGGGTCGTAGACCGCGCAGACGCAGGTGGCGAACTGGCCCTCGCCGATCCCGGTGGCGGTCTCGTCCAACCGGGTCAGCACCTGGGCGGGCAGCATGTCCAGGGTGGCCAGGGTGCGGGCGACGGTGCGCAGCTGGCCCATCGTGGCGGCGGCCCGGATGCCGTGGCCCATCACGTCGCCGACCACCAGCGCCACCCGCCCGCAGGACAGCGGGACGACGTCGAACCAGTCGCCGCCGACCTCGCTGACCACGCTGCTGGGCAGATAGCGGTAGGCGATCTCCAGGCCGAGGGTGCGGTGGATCTCCTGCGGCAGCAGGCTGCGCTGCAGGGTGAGCGCGGTCTCCCGCTCGCGGCGGTAGAGCCGGGCGTTGTCCATCGAGACCGCGGTGCGGGCGACCAGCTCCTCGGCGAGCGAGACGTCCGCGTCGTTGAACGGCTCCGGATTGCGGATCCGGACGAACTCGGCGCCGCCGAGCACCATCCCGCGGGCCATCAGCGGCACCAGCAGGTACGAGTGGACGCCCTCCGCGATCGCCGGGCCGACCCGCTCCGGCTTGGCGGCCAGACTGCGCAGGGTCGGTTCGTCCAGATGGGGGATCACCAGCGGGCGCCCGCTGCGCAGCGTCCGGGTGTACATCCGGTGCGAGTCGAAAGCGGAGGTCTCGCCCACCTCGTCCGCCAGCATCGAGACCCGCGACTCGTACGCCTCGCCGGAGGCCACCGCCCGCAGCTCGACGCCCTGGTCCGGCGCGAGCAGTCCGGGCTCCTCGCCCTGCAGCACCGGGTCGAGCAGGTCGACGGTGGCGAAGTCGGCGAACCGCGGGACCACCGCCTCGACCAGCTCCTCGGCGGTGCGCTTGAGGTCCAGCGTGGTGCCGATCCGGACGGTGGCCGAGGCCAGCATCGCCAGCCGCTCCTGGGCCCGGGAGGCCCGCGCCTCGGCCTGGAAGCGCGCGGTGACGTCGATGATCGAGGAGCTGACGCCGAGCACCCGGCCGGTGGGGTCCTCCAGACGGAAGTACGAGGCCGACCAGGCGCGGTCCCGGCGCGGGTCGCCGGGCGTGCGGCCGTACGAGCGGGCGTCCACCACCGGGACGCCGGAGGCGAGCACGTTGCGCATCACCGCCTCGATCTCGGCGCCGTTCAGCCCCGGCAGCACCGCGTCGATGCGGCGGCCCAGGTGCGCCCCGACGCCCAGCCCGTTGATCCTGGCCAGCGCCTCGTTGAGCCGCACGAAGCGCAGCTCGGTGTCGTAGACGGCCATGCCGATCGGGGACTGGGTGAAGAAGCCGTCCAGCACCGCGAGGTCCGCCTCGACCTGGCGCAGCGCCCGGACGTCCGAGCCGGTGGCCAGCACCAGCGGCCGGCCGTCCGGGCCGGCGATGCCGTACGTGCGGAACTCCAGCTCGACCTCGTGGCCGTCGCGGTGGCGGACCGGGAAGACCCCCGACCAGCGGCGGCCGATCAGGATGCGCTGGTAGAGGGCGAGCACCTCGTCGCGGTGGACCGGGCGGACCAGCAGCGGGGCGGCGTAGTGGCCGATGATCTCGTCGGCGGTCCAGCCGAGCAGCTGTTCGGCGTCCTCGCTCCAGTGCAGGACGCGGCCGGAGGCGTCCAGCAGGGCGGTGGCGAGCGGGACCAGCCGGTGGCCGTCCAGACGGGCCGGGGCGATGTCGGTCGGCGGGGCGTCGTCGAGGCGCTCGCGGTCCTCGGCGGCGGGGTCCTGCCCGCTGTGCTCCCCTTCGGACGGGGGGCCGGTGTCTGGTGCGTGCATGGTCTGGAAACCACCCAGGCGGCTCGTTCCCGGTCACGCGGCCCTGGCGGGCCCCGTGCTACTGCGCGTATCTGCTTCCTCGTGCTCGCTAACCAGACTGCCCGGACATCGACGCGGCGGCGACCGCGCGCGACCGCCGGTGACCGGATGGCCGGACGTGCGGGCATGCGGCCGGGCGGGCCGGATCAGCGCGGCGGGTAGAGGGAGTAGGAAGGAAAGTTTCCGTACAGCTTCTCCTCCGCGCCCTGCGGGCCGAAGGTCACCGCCTGGACCAGCAGGTCGCCGCCGACGAAGGCGCCTTTCCAGGAGGCGCCGAGGCCGCCGAAGACCTCTTCGCGGTCGCCGCGGCTGCGCGGCTTGTTGACGCCGACCTTGAAGGCCAGCAGGTCGGGGGCGACCCGGGCGGCGAAGTCTGCGTCGTCGGTGGCCAGCGAGGCGACCAGCGAGCCGTTGCCCGCGTTCATCGCGGCCAGCAGCTCGGACTCGGTGTCGACCAGCAGGATCGAGTCCAGCGGGCCGAACGGCTCGCTGTGGTGCAGCGCCCAGCTGGCCGGCGGCTCCAGCACGCAGAGCGGCGCGAGGTAGGCGTCCAGCGACTGGCCGGGCAGGAACGAGCCGGCCGCGAGGTCCCCGCGGTGCAACGGGATGCCGCGGGCGGCGACGGCGGCGTCGAAGTGCGCGCGCAGCTCGGCGGCCTTGGCCGCGTGGATCACCGGGCCGAAGTCCAGCGCGGGGAAGGCGTCGGACGGGTCGGCGACGGCCAGCGGGTGGCCGAACCGCAGGTCGGCCAGGACCGCCAGGTAGGTGTCCAGGAAGGCCGGGAAGAGCGAGCGTTGGACGACGTAGCGGGGGTAGGCGGTGCAGCGCTGCTTGGCGTACTCGAAACCCTTGCGCAGGTGCGCCGCCAGGGTCGGCCAGTCGCTGTAGTCCCAGACGCCCCAGGTGTTCAGGCCCTCCTGCTCCAGGAAGTGCCGCCGGTTGAGGTCGGCGAGCGCGGTGGCCGCCCGACGCCCGTTGGCGCGGCCGCCGACGAAGGCCAGCGCGCCCAGGCCCGGTGCCTGGACCAGGGCGTCGGCCAGGCTGCTGCCCTGGCCGGAGAGCAGGGAGACCGGCAGGCCCGCGCGGCGCATCAGCGCGTGCGCCAGGGTGAGGCAGTGGAAGCCGCCCTGGGAGGGCGTCTTGGCCACCACCGCGTTGCCCGCGAGTACCTGGACCAGCTCCGCGTGCACCTGCACGCTCATCGGGTAGTTCCAGCTCGCGATGTTGGAGACCGGCCCGGGCAGCGGTACCCGGCCCGCCAGCTGGCGGTCGATGTTCTCCAGGTACCAGCGCACGCCGTCCAGCGCCCGGTCCACGTCCGCGCAGGCCAGCCGCCACGGCTTGCCGATCTCCCAGACCAGCAGCAGGGCCAGCAGGTCCCGGTGCTCGGCCAGTGACTCGACCGCGGCCAGCACCCGGGCCTTGCGCTCGTCCAGCGGGACCGCGCCCCATCGGCTGTGCTCGTCGATCGCGAAGGCCACCGCGCGGTGCGCCTCGTCGATGTCGATCCGCGGCGGGCCGGGGATCTCGCTGCCGTCCAGCGGTGTGGTGGCCTCGCCGGGGGTGCCGACCGTGCGCCACTCGCCCCGGACCAGGTTCAGCAGACGGTCCGGGGTGAACGCCTCCGGGGCGGCGCCGACGCAGCGGGCGTAGGTGTCGGACCAGGACGTGCCGGCTTTGAGCCGCAGAGTTGTCATGGGGCGTTCCTCCGGTCGGACGGGTGCGCGGGCGCCGCCGTCCGGGGAGCGCCCGCGGACCCGTCCGGGGAGCGGGTGCGCGGCAGCGCGCTGCTGCGGTCGGCTGTTCGCGGTCGCCTGTTCATGGTCGCCCCAAACGCCGCCGACGGCAGGGCGTGCTACCGCTCGGCCGACTGCTGCAGCGCGCTGTCGAGCAGCCGGGCCCACTGCCGGACGACGCCGGCGCGGCGGGCGCCGTCGTCGGTGAGCAGGTTGGCCAGGCCCAGGCCGCGGGCCAGGTCCAGGGTCGACTGGACGCTCTCCCGTACGCCCGGGGAGCTCTCGTCCGCGCCGAGGAACTCCACCGCGGCGCGGTGCGACTCCCGGCCGACCCGGTTCTCCAGGGCCACGATCCGCTCCCGCAGCGGCTCCTCGGTCGCGGCGGCCACCCACAGCTGGAGGGCGGCGCGGAAGAGCGGCCCGGTGTAGAGGCGGACGATCAGGTCGACCACCGCCTCGGTGCGGGCCGGGCCGGGTGGCGGCAGCTCGCCGGTGTCGGCGCGGACGGCGGCCAGCCGCTCGACGGTGACGTGCTCGACGGCGGCGGTGAAGAGGTCCTCGCGGGTCGGGAAGTGGTGCTGGGCGGCCCCCCGCGTCACTCCGGCCCGCTCGGCCACCACGGTGACGGTGCTGCCGTTCCAGCCCAGCTCGGCCAGGCACTCCACGGCCGCCTCCAGCAGTCGGCGGCGGGTGGCTCGGCTGCGGTCCTGCTGGGGGGTGCGGGCGGCGGTGGTCATCGGTGGTGCGCTCCGGTCCGTACGGGGTCTGTCCGGGTCCTCGGCCCGGCCACCGTGATCCTCGCAGACGGGGTGGCCGGGCGGATGCCGGCCGGCGGGCGTGCGGTCGTGTGCGGGCGGCAGTGGGTGCGCGGTCAGCGGGCGGGCGGTCAGCGGGTGCGGAGCTCGCGGCGCAGGATCTTGCCGCTCGCCGACTTCGGCACGGCGTCCAGGAACTCCACCGCGCGGACCTTCTTGTACGGCGCCACCCGGCTCGCCACGAACTCGATCACCTCGGTCTCGGTGAGCCCGCTGCCCGGGCCGCGCACCACGAACGCCTTCGGCCGCTCGGTGCCGTCCGCCCCGGTGACACCGATGACGGCCGCGTCCACCACCTGCGGGTGGGTCAGCAGCAGCGCCTCCAGCTCGGCGGGCGCCACCTGGTAGCCCTTGTACTTGATCAACTCCTTGACGCGGTCGACCACATGCAGATAGCCCTGCTCGTCGACCAGGCCGACATCGCCCGTGTGCAACCAGCCGTCCGCGTCGATCATCGCGTCGGTCTCGCCCTGGCGGCCGAAGTAGCCCTTCATCACCTGCGGCCCGCGGAACAGGAGTTCACCCGTGGCGCCGACGCCGAGGTCGTCGTCCGAGCCGTCCAGGGCGGCCACCCGCAGTTCGGTCGAGGAGATCAGCTTGCCGACCGCGCCGGGCGAGGGTGCCGGGTCGTCCAGCGGCACCAGGTGGGTCACCGGCGAGAGTTCGGTCATCCCGTAGCCCTGCCGGACGGTGTCCAGGCCGAGCCGGGCGGCGCAGGCCGCGGCCAGCGCGGCGTCCAGCGGCGCGGCGGCGCTGAGTACGTAGCGCACCGAGGAGAGGTCGTAGCGGTCCACCAGCGGGTGCTTGGCCAGCGCCAGCACGATCGGCGGGGCGACGAACAGGCCCTCCACGCGCTGCTCCTGGACGGTGCGCAGGAACTGCTCCAGGTCGAAGCGGGGCAGCACCACGACGGTGGAGCCCGAGCGCAGCGGGCGGTTCAGGAGAGCGGTAAGGCCGTATATGTGGAAGAACGGCAGCACAGCCAGGATCCGTTCGCCCGGCTCGGCGCAGTGCAACGCGTCGACCTGCGCCAGGTTGGTGGAGACCGAGCGGTGGGTGAGCATCACTCCCTTGGGCAGGCCGGTGGTGCCGCTGGAGTAGGGCAGCACCGCCACGTCCGTGCCGGGGTCGATGGTGACCTCGGGCTCCGGGCCGGTGCAGGCGAGGAGGTCGGCGAGCGAGCGGTGGCCCGGGTGCGGGTCGCAGGTGATGATCTCGCGGATCTCGATGCCGTCCTTGGCCAGCTCGGCGACCGCCGCCAGCGAGACCGGCAACAGGGCCGCGACGGTGATGATCCAGCGCGCGCCGCTGTCCCGCAGCTGCTCGGCCAACTCGCCCGGGGTGGCGAGCGAACTGACCGTGGTCACGGTGGCGCCGGCCCTGGTACAGCCGTAGAAGGCCACCGGGTAGGCGATCGAGTTGGGGCTGTGCAGCGCGACCACGTCGCCCGCGCGCAGGCCGCTCTCGGCCAGGGCGGCGGCGACCCGGCCGACCGAGGCGGCCAGTTCGGCGTAGCCGATGCTCTCCCCGGTCACCCCGTCGACCAGGGCCGGCTGGTCGCCGAAGCGGGCGGCCCCGCCCAGGACCGCCTGGTGGATCGGCAGGTCGAGAGCCGAGACGTCGGGGTACGCGCTGCGGAACACCATCTTCTACTCCTTGCGTCGGAATCCCGGCCCTCAGGCCGCAGGAGCGGTACGCCCCCGGATGCCCGGGTTGTTACCCGGGCATCGCGGAACGCACGCGTGCGCGCGGGCCGGTCAGTACGAGCGCGGCAGCCCCAGGGTGTGCTGCGCAACGAAGTTGAGGATCATCTCCCGGCTGACCGGCGCCACCCGGCCGACCCGGGTGGCGGCGATCAGGGCGGCCAGCCCGTACTCCTGGCTCAGGCCGTTGCCGCCCAGGGTTTGCACGGCCTGGTCCACGGTGCGGCAAGCCGCCTCGCCGGAGGCGTACTTGGCCATGTTGGCCGCCTCGCCGGCCGCCAGGTCGTCGCCGCCGTCGTAGAGGGCGGCGGCCTTGCGCATCATCAGACGGGCGAGTTCGATCTCGATCGCGCATTGGGCCAACGGGTGGGACAGCCCCTGGTGGGCACCGATCGGGGTGTCCCAGACCGTGCGGGTCTTCGCGTACTCCACTGCGGTGTTGAGGGCCTGCCGGGCCACCCCGAGCGAGAAGGCGGCGGTCATGATGCGCTCGGGGTTCAGACCGGCGAAGAGTTGCAGCAGACCGGCGTTCTCGTCGCCTACCAGGGCGTCGGCCGGCAGCCTGACGTCGTCGATGAAGACCTGGAACTGCTTCTCGGGCGAGACGAGTTCCATCGGAATCGGACGGTACTCGAAGCCCGGCGTCTCGCGCGGGACGATGAACAGCGCGGGCTTGAGCTTGCCGGTGCGGGCGTCGGCGGTGCGGCCGACCACCAGGACGGCGTCCGAGCGGTCGATGCCGGAGATGAAGACCTTGCGGCCGTTCAACACCCAGTCCTCGCCGTCGCGGTGGGCGACGGTGGAGAGCTTGTGCGAGTTGGAGCCGGCCTCCGGCTCGGTGATGGCGAAGGCCATCCGGCGGGTACCGTCGGCGAGGCCCGGCAGCCACTGCTGCTTCTGGGCGTCGGTGCCGAAGCGGGCGAGGATCGTGCCGCAGATCGCCGGCGAGACCACCAGCATCAGCAACGGGCAGCCCACCGTGCCGAGTTCTTCCAGCACGATGGCGAGGTCGGCCACTCCGCCGCCACCGCCGCCGTACTCCTCGGGCAGGTTGACGCCCAGGTAGCCCAGCTTGCCCGCCTCGGCCCAGAGTTCGTCGGTGTGCTCGCCCGCCCGGGCCTTGGCCAGGAAGTAGCTCGAACCGTAGCGGCGGCCCAGGTCCCCGACGGCCTGGCGGAGCGCGATGCGCTCGGGGGTCTCGATCAGCGGGCTCTCGGTGGTGCGCGGTGCGGACATGTCCGGTCCTCCCGGGCTTGAAGGGGGTTGGGGTGTTGGGGTGTTCAGGTGTTGGGGTGTGCTCAGGCGGCCTTGGTGGCGCTCTCCTGGTCGGAGGGCTCGACGACGGCGAGGACCGCGCCCAGTTCGACCTGCTGGCCGGCGACGGCCCGCAGGTCGGTCACCGTGCCGTCCTGCGGGGCGACCACCTGGTGCTCCATCTTCATCGCCTCCAGCCAGAGCAGCGGCTGGCCCGCCGCGACCCGGTCGCCGACGGCGGCCGCGAGGCGGATCACGGTGCCGGGCATCGGCGCGAGCAACGCGCCTGGTGTGCGCTGCTGTTGCGGCTCCGGGAAGCGCGGCAGCGCGGTCAGTGCGACGGCGCCTGCGGCGCAGTCGACGTGGACGTGGCTGCCGTAGCGGGCGACGTGCAGGGTGCGGCGGATACCGTCGAGTTCCAGCACCACCTGGTCCGGCGCGGCGCTCAGCAGCCGGATGTCCGGATGGCCCTCGGCCCGCAGGCCGTCCCTGGTCAGCCGGTAGCGGACCTCCAACTCACAGCCGTCCGCCGAGAGATAGCGCTTGACCTGGGACTGTGACGGCAGGTTGCGCCAGCCCGAGGGCAGCGCGGAAGGACGGGCCGCCGCGTCGGCCAGGGCTGCGGCCAGCGCGGCGAGTGACGGCAGGCGCTTGTCCGGCGGCCCGGCGAGCAGGTCCGCCGCGTGCTCGGGCAGGAAGGCGGTGTGCACCCGGCCGGCCAGGAAGGCCGGGTGGCGCAGCGTGCGCACCAGCAACTCCCGGTTGGTGACCAGCCCGTGGATCCTGGCCCGGTCCAGTGCACCGGCCAGTCGGCGGGCGGCGGCGGCGCGGGTCGGCGCCCAGGCGATCACCTTGCCGAGCATCGCGTCGTAGTGGATACCCACCACCGTGCCGTCCACGACGCCCGCGTCCACCCGCAACCCGGCCTCCCGGCCGGTGAGTTCGAAGCGAACGCCGTCCAGCTCGAAGCGGTGCAGGGTGCCGGTCTGCGGCTGCCAGTCCTGGGCCGGGTCCTCCGCGTAGAGGCGCGCCTCGATCGCATGGCCGCGCACCGTCGGCGGGGTGGCGGCGAGCATTCCGCCCTCTGCCACGTCCAGTTGCAGGGCCACCAGGTCGAGCCCGGTGACGCACTCGGTGACCGGGTGCTCCACCTGCAGGCGGGTGTTCATCTCCAGGAAGAAGAACCGGCCGTCCGGTGCGAGCAGGAACTCCACCGTGCCGGCGCCGGTGTAGCCGATCGCGCGGGCCGCCGCCGTTGCCGCCGAGGACAGTTCGGCGCGCAGCGCATCGTCCAGTCCGGGCGCCGGGGCCTCCTCCAGCACCTTCTGGTGCCGACGCTGCACCGAGCAGTCGCGCTCACCGAGCGACCAGACCGTACCGTGCGTGTCCGCCAGCACCTGCACCTCGACGTGCCGGCCGGTGGGCAGATACGGCTCACAGAACACCTCGCCGGAGCCGAAGGCGGCCGCCGCCTCGGCCTCAGCCGCTGCCAACTCACCCGGCAGGTCGGCCAGTCGGCGGACCACGCGCATACCGCGGCCGCCGCCGCCGGCCGCCGCCTTCACCAGCAGCGGGAGGTCCGCCTCGGTGGCCCCGGCCGGGTCGACCGCGCCGAGCACCGGGACCCCTGCTGCGGCCATCAGGCGCTTGGCGGCGGTCTTGGAGCCCATCGCGGCCATCGCCCGCGGCGGCGGCCCGACCCAGGTCAGCCCCGCGTCCAGCACCGCCTGCGCGAACGCCGGGTCCTCGGAGAGGAATCCGTACCCCGGGTGGACGGCATCCGCGCCCGCCTCCAGGGCGGCCCGCACCAGCAGGTCGGCCCGCAGATAGGTGTCGGCGGGCGCCGCGCCCGGCAACCGTACGGCGGCGTCGGCCTCGCGGACGTGCGGGGCGTCCGCGTCCGGGTCCGAGTGGACCGCGACGGTGGCGATGCCGAGGTCGCGGCAGGTCCGGAAGACCCGCCGTGCGATCTCCGCCCGGTTGGCGACCAGCAGGGTAGTGATCATCCGATGCTTCCTGTTCTCCGTATCGGGTCGGCGGCTTCCATGGCCTCTGTGGCCTCTGTGGCTCTGTGGCCTCCGCAGGCGGTGTCCATGGGCCGGTTCACATCCGGAAGACGCCGTAACCGCGCGCGCCCTCGACCGGCGCGTTGTGGATCGCCGAGAGGCAGAGCCCGAGCACCGTACGGGTGTCGCGCGGGTCGATCACCCCGTCGTCGTAGAGCCGTCCGGAGAGGAAGGCCGGCAGCGACTCCGCTTCGATCTGTTGCTCCACCATGGCGCGGATCGCGGCGTCCGCGTCCTCGTCGTACGGCGCTCCCTTGGCCGCCGCCGACTGACGGGCGACGATCGACAGCACCCCCGCCAGCTGCTGGGGGCCCATCACCGCCGACTTGGCGCTCGGCCAGGCGAACAGGAACCGCGGGTCGTAGGCCCGCCCGCACATGCCGTAGTGCCCGGCGCCGTAGGAGGAGCCCATCAGGACGGAGATGTGCGGCACGGTGCTGTTGGCGACCGCGTTGATCATCATCGCGCCGTGCTTGATGATGCCGCCCTGCTCGTAGTCCTTGCCGACCATGTAGCCGGTGGTGTTGTGCAGGAACAGCAGCGGGATGTCGCGCTGGTTGGCCAGTTGGATGAACTGCGCGGCCTTCTGCGACTCCGCTGAGAACAGCACTCCCTGCGCATTGGCCAGGATGCCGACCGGATAGCCGTGCAGGGTCGCCCAACCGGTGGCCAGGCTCGTCCCGTAGAGGGGTTTGAACTCGTCGAAGTCGGACCCGTCGACGATGCGCGCGATCACCTCGCGCGGGTCGAACGGCACCTTAAGGTCACCCGGGACAATGCCGAGCAGCTCCTCCTCGTCGTACTTCGGCGCCTCGGCGAGCGGGTCGGGTGCCGCGCCCGCGCGGCGCCAGTGCAACCGGTGCACGATCCGGCGGGCGAGCCGGATCGCGTCCTGCTCGTCGGCCGCGAAGAAGTCGGCCAGGCCCGAAGTCCGGGCGTGCATCTCGGCGCCGCCGAGCGACTCGTCGTCCGACTCCTCGCCGGTCGCCATCTTGACCAGCGGCGGCCCGCCGAGGAAGACCTTGGCCCGCTCCTTGACCATCACGGTGTGGTCGGACATCCCCGGCACATAGGCCCCGCCCGCCGTGGAGTTGCCGAAGACCACCGCAACAGTCGGGATCCCGGCCGCCGACAGCCGGGTGAGGTCGCGGAACAGCGCGCCACCCGGGATGAAGATCTCCTTCTGGCTGGGCAGGTCGGCGCCGCCGGACTCGACCAGGTTGATCAGCGGCAGCCGGTTGCGCAGCGCGATCTCGTTGGCCCGCAGCGCCTTGCGCAGCGTCCACGGGTTGCTCGCACCGCCGCGCACCGTCGGGTCGTTGGCGGTGATCAGGCACTCGGTGCCCGCCACCACCCCGATTCCGGTGACCAGCCCGGCGCCCACCGGGTAGTCGCTGCCCCAGGCGGCCAGCGGGGAGAGCTCCAGGAACGCCGAGTCCGGGTCGAGCAGCAGCTCGATCCGCTCGCGGGCCAGCAGCTTGCCGCGCTTGCGGTGCCGCTCCACGTACTTGGGGCCGCCGCCGGCCAGCGCCTTGGCGTGCTCGGCGTCGAGGCCGGCCAGCTTGTCGAGCATCGCCGTGCGGTGCGCGGCGTAGTCGGGCGAGCCGGGGTCGAGGCGGGTCGGCAGGACGGTCACAGCAGGGCCTCCGGAATGTCGACGTGACGCGAGCGGAGCCACTCCCCCAGCGCCTTGGCCTGCGGATCGAACCGGGCCTGCGCGGCCACGCCCTCGCCGAGCAGACCGGTGATCACGAAGTTGACCGCCCGCAGGTTCGGCAGCAGGTGCCGGGTGATGGGCAAGTCGGCTGCCTCGGGCAGGAGTTCGCGCAGTTTGTGGACGGTGAGGGTGTGCGCCAGCCAGCGCCAGCCGTCCTCGCTGCGGGCCCAGAGGCCGACGTTGGCGTCGCCGCCCTTGTCGCCACTGCGCGCGCCGGCCAGCAGGCCGAGCGGGGCGCGGCGGGTGGGGCCCGGTTCGGCCGGCTCGGGGAGCAACGGGTCAGGGAGCAACGGGTCGGGGAGTTCCGCGAGTTCACGGGTCGCCTCGGCGGGTGCGATCGCGCGCCGACTCCCGTCCGGCAGGACCGCCCAGTGCTCGACCAGCTTGGCGTCCACGTACACGGCCTCGAACACCCCGTACGGCGCGCCCGGTCCCGGCGGCGCGGTCAGGTGGAAGCCCGGGTAACCCGCCAGCCCCAGTTCCACGGCCGCCGCGCCGACCGGCCGACCGACCCTGGCGGCGTCCGGGTCGCGGACGGTGAGCTGGAGCAACGCGCTGGCCTGCTGCTCGGTCGCGGCGTCCGGCTGCTCGGTACGGGCCAGCGTCCAGCGGACCTCGGTCGGACGGCGCACGCCGTCCAACGCCTGCTCCAGCTGCGTGCGGACCAGCGCCGCTTTGGCCTCGATCTCCAACCCCGTGAGGACGAAAGTCACTTCATTGCGCCAGCCGCCGATCCGGTTGAGCCCGACCTTCAGCGTCGGCGGCGGCGCCTCCCCGCGCACGCCGCTGATCCGGACCCGGTCCGGGCCCTCCTGCGTCAGCCGTACGGTGTCCAGGCGGGCCGTCACGTCCGGCCCGGCGTAGCGCGGTCCGGCGGTCTCGTAGAGCAGCTGCGCAGTGACGGTGCCGGTGGTGACCGCACCGCCGGTGCCCGGATGCTTGGTGATCACGCTACTGCCGTCCGGGTACACCTCGGCGAGCGGGAAGCCCGGGCGGGTGACGTCGTGCTCGGTGAAGAAGGAGTAGTTTCCGCCGGTGGCCTGCGCCCCGCACTCCAGCACATGCCCCGCCACCACCGCCCCGGCCAGCGCGTCCAAGTCGCCCCGCCCCCACCCGAAGTGCGCCGCCGCCGGCCCGACGACCAGCGCCGCGTCGGTCACCCTGCCGGTGACCACCAGGTCGGCACCGGAGCGCAGGCACTCCGCGATGCCCCAGGCGCCGAGGTAGGCATTGGCGGCGAGCAGCCCGGTCGCGCCGGCGGGATCGGTGAACTCGGCCGCCCTGGGCAGCAGATCATCCCCCTCCACATGCCCGACCCGCAGCGCCAACCCCTGCGCCTGCGCCAACTCCCGGATCGCCTCCGCCAGTCGGGCCGGGTTCAGCCCACCCGCGTTGACCACTATCCGCACCCCGCGCTCGACGGCCAGCCCGAGACACTCCTCCAGCTGCCGCAGGAATGTCTTGGCATACCCCGCCCGCGGGTCCTTCAGCCGGTCCCGCGCCAGGATGAGCATCGTCAGCTCGGCGAGATAGTCCCCGGTCAGGACGTCCAACGGCCCCCCGGTCAGCATCTCCCGCACCGCCGAGAACCGGTCCCCGTAAAACCCCGAGGCATTGCCGATCCGCAGCATCTGCCGCCCTGCCAGGTCGAGTTCGCCCACCACGCACCCCTTCGTCCGCCAGCAGGACGAAGCGTGGCAGCGATGGGGGAAAAAAGCAATCATGCATGCTTGTTATCTGGCCTGAGCTTGCTGGCCACCGCCGAAATCCACTTGAGACCGGACACGTTGATTGGCGATGGGACTCGATAGTTTGTGAGAGCGGCGACCGACTACAGAGAGCAGTTGAGCCGTGACACGTCGGCTGAGCGTAGTCGCGGTAGTTGGAACCGGCGTCGGGGCGGCAGGCGGGTAGAGCACCGATAGAGTCGGCTGGTGATCGAGCGCATTACCCAAACGTCCCTGCCAACCCGAGATCAACTCTGCGCTCTGCGTGACTTCGTTCATGGGCGGAGCTACTCTGCCGGCTCGGTTGCCATTCGGCTTCCTGGTCAGCCGCCTCATGCTGCGGACTCGGGTGTGGCCGATGCGGCCCGTGCCTCGGGCGCCCTGTATGACGTCACCAACGTCCTGTGCAAGCGCCTGCTCGCCGAACTCGACGCTGGTCAGCCCGGCGCCGCTGCCGAGCTCGCGTGGGAAGCGCTTCTCGCGATCGCAGGCGCTTGGCGAGATGCACCCAATGTTCCCGCTGAGCTGCCGAAACTGGTGGCTGGTACTGACCTGCGAAATGCCTGAGCCAAGGATCTTGGATCTTCGCGGCTAAGGGGACTTACCGGGGAACCCTCGACGGTCACCCAGGTCACCCGCACCGACGTCTTGCTTCGTTCGCCCGGCACGGCCGTCGACCGACGGGCAGCGAACGGGCCCGGCTGGCCCTGTTCGCCACCAAGGTCCGCAACCCCGTCGGCACCACCACCCTGTCCTACACGTGGTTCAACCGCGGCTTCCGGGACTGGGGGAACGAACTCGACCTGGGCCAGCTCGTCTTCCATCAGGCTCGCCACACGCTGGCCACCAATCTGCTGCGGGCCGGTGCCTCGCTGACCCACATCCGCCGTTACCTCGGCCAGGTTTCAGACCGCATAGCCGAGCATTACGTGCATCTGACCAGCCCTGATCTGGAGGACGTGCTCCAGCACATCTGGGTCGCCGGCCCCGGCACCGCCCAACCGGGCGAACTCCTGGCCGGGGACGCCACCCCGCTCACCCGCGCGCAGGCCCAGGCCGCCCCCGCCGAGATCCTCACCCAGCGCACCCGCATCGGCAAACTCCTCCGACGGGTCCGCGACTTGGAAGCCGAGTGGACCCAGGAGGCCATCCAGCGGATCACCACCGAGAACACCACCCTCAAGCAGCGCGTCCGCCAGCTCACCGCCGACAACCGGTCCTTCGACGAACGCCTCAAGGCCGCCCGCTCCAACCTCCGCTTCCAGGACCGCCGCGTCGCCGACCTCGAAGCCCAGATCGCGGCCACCTGACCATTCAAGGAGTGCCGCTCGATCAGGTTCGTTGATCAGGGAAACCCTTGGTCAACGGACGCGCGGTATGCCAGGCTCCGCGATATGGAGCCCCACAACGAGCAGTCAGCAGGCGAGGTCCTGCATCAACGAGGCTGGCGCAAGGCGTTCACCGTCCAAGAGATGGTCGACAAATGGGCCTGGCTCGTGGGCGAGGTCGAAAACGGCTACGACGACATGGTCGAGGAATACACCAACGACCTCTACAGCCGGAACTGGCTCCACGAGGCATGGCCGATCCTCGCTGAACGCGTGATCGTGATCTGGACTCCGCAGATCAAAGCCCTCGACGACCAATTCCGAGCCGCCACCGTCTTTGACGACGGCATCGCCATGTCGCAGTTCCACCGGATCAGCGGATTCGACCCCATCGACATGTGGTGGTGGCGACGCCACCCCCGCCTGCTCGTTGGTGACCTCGGTCGTAGTCTCCGCCTGGCCGGAGCTGCCGAGTCGCCCTCGTCTTCCTGACGCCGTTCCAGCTCACGTCCCCTGCCGCGTCGACGGCAGCCACTCGGCATATCTGCTGGCGAGTTGGTCGCGCACCTTGGTGCTCTCGGCGAAGAGGTCCACGCCGCCGTCATAGGGGTGGACAACCCATGTACAGACGGGTGCAGTGAGGATGACGCCGCCGGTCATGTCATCGGCTACGCAGAGCAGGAGCCGGTCCAGTGCGGGATCGTACAGGTCCGTCGCGGAGACGTAGTGGTGCTGCCACGAGTGGAAGCCCGGCTCGATGGCCAGGTCATCGCTTCGCCAGTGCGCGGCCCCGGGCGTGGTGGCAGCGACCGCAGTGTCTCGCGGAGTCGGGGAACCGGTCGCGGACCAGGAGCAGGTGATCGCCACCAATCCTCCGCCGTCGACCGTGACGTCTCCGAGGAGATCCTCCAGAAGCGCGTGGTGACGACGCAGGATCTCGGCGTGCTCGGCGTCCGAGGTCGCATACCTCTTGCCCTCCGGGAGGGCGTGGAAGCGGACCCAGCGTTCTGGGAACTGGTGACGCAGACGGCGGGCCTCCGGCGGGCACTTAGGCCACGACCTGTTCCAGGCACCATCGAGTCCAGCAATGTCCACCGACTGGTCTCTGCCTCTCATAACACCGCAACATAGTCGATCTTGCCGTTGATGGGCAGTGAAATATCCGGCCGCTCGACGTCCCTCATGCTCGTGGCTTTGTTCACTGGTTTCGACAGCAGTTGTTCAGTGCTTCGGGAGGCACCCGGACCGCGGCGTGTTCGATGTTCACGAGAAGCGGCTCTGGCACGAGTTCTGTGGGAGCTCACGTTGCGTAAGTATTGATCTTCTTAGCCGCCCTCGTGAGGTTGCTTGAAAATCGTCGGGTGCCATCGTGCTGTCGCTGACACTTCTGGCCCGTGAACTGGCCCGGCTGGAGGCGTTGCTGTTTCCGGCGGTCGCGGACGTGAAGGTGCTGTCGGTCGACGTGAACAGCGAGGTGATTCAGGTCGAGGTGAGGTCCACGGCTGTTGGGGCGCCGTGCCCGGGATGTGGGGTCCGGTCGAGTCGGCTTCACGGCTCCTACCTGCGCTCTCCCACGGACATGCCGAGCGCGGGCCAACGAGTGCTATTGCATCTGCACGTCCGCCGGCTCATCTGCGCCGGCACGTCTTGTGAGCGGCGGACTTTCGCCGAGCAGGTGCCGGGCCTGACCCGTCGGCACAGTCGCTGGACCGAGCGGTTGCGGACGGCGCTGGCCAGCATTGGCCTGGCGCTGGCCGGCCGGGCCGGTGCCAAGTTGGCTGACGTCCTCGGGGTCTCGATCAGTCGTAGTGCCGTGTTGCGACTGGTCCACGCACTGCCCGAGCCACAGCTGCCGTCTCCGCGGGTGGTGGGGTCGACGAGTACGCGATGCGCAAGGGCCGCGTCTACGGGACCGTGCTGATCGACATCGAGACGCGGCGGCCGGTGGACCTGCTGCCGGACCGGGAAGCGGCGACGGTCGCCGCCTGGCTCGCAGAGCGTCCCAGCATCGAGGTCGTCTGCCGTGACCGGGCCCCGTTCTTCGCCGAAGGAGCCCGGACCGGCGCCCCGCAGGCTGTCCAAGTCGCAGACAGGTGGCATCTCTGGCACAACGTCAGTGAGGCCGCCGAGCGGTGCGTCACCCGCCACCGTGCCGCCCAACACGTCTCCCCAGTCCGCAGTCACACCGAGGGGCCATGATCACCCCCGGTCAGATTCCACGTAGCTGTAATGATCAAGCGCCAGATGTACGGCCGGGCCGGCTTCGGCCTGTTGCGGAAGCGAGTCCTTCTCGCCTGAGTGCAGCTCTGTCGGTCGGTCCGATCAGCTGAGCGCGAGCGGCACGGCATCCAGGCCCAGCTTGCTCCGGCATGAGCCGACAGCCCGCGTGACCCATGCGGCCACGGCGTCGTGATCTGCCGCGATCGCGTGTAGCGCCCGTGCCTTCTCCTGGGCTTCGGCCATCCAGGGCGCCAGTGCGTCCTCTCGGAGGACTCGCTCGAAGTGATCGCGGGCCGTGTCCGGGTCCCCGATCAGGGCGGCTGCGATTCCGGCGTCGAAGCCGTCCCAGAGGAATCCCGGCCGCACCGGCCTGGATGTCACGTATTGGGCGACGTCCGGCAGAGCCGGGAACTTCTGCCTCAGCGCAGTTACATCCGCCGCGGCTCGTCGGCTCAGTTCGAGTGCCAGCGGCTTGAACTGGTTCTCGGTGCGGAACAGCTCAGCGCCGGACTGGCCTGCGTCAACGTGGAAGGCCAAGCGGTCCACGTCGTGCCACAGCCACATCGCACCGATGTGCAGACCACTGCCGGCAGTCCGCGGCGGGGTGAACTCCACAACCCCGAGCCACCACCCGTGATCATCAATCCACAGCCGCGACCGCCCGCGCTGGGCCAGGCCGAGCGGCTTCAGGGACTCCCGCGCCGCCGAGGTGATGATCCGGAGAACCGGACTGCGATCTGCCATGACCGGCATTATCGACCGTCCTACCGACATCACCAGCGGCACTGAGCGTCACCGTTCCACAGAACTCGTGCCAGATCCCGAGAAGCGACAGCGCCCTCGCTCGGCGACGAGAACGTTGCCGCACCAGGTAGGCCCTACGAGTTACTGGATACTCCAGCGGTGCGGATGGTCGGGATCGGTGAGGCAGGCGAAGACGTTGAGCTCGCCGAATCGGCTCACGGTGACTTCGGTGGGGGTGGCGGACCGATGGGTGGGAAGGTCTCGGTCCTCCAGCGGCTTCCAGCTGCCGCTGCCGCCGTCCCACTCCGAGCTGTCGATGGTCAGTAGGAGGTGCATCGGCGTCCTACAGGTCTGGCAGTCCATGGGGTACGGGTCAGTGGCGTGCCAGGAGGCGAAGCCACCGACGCGCCAGCCGGGCGGGATGGACAGGTCGTATTGGTAGCCGACCGGATCAGCCGCATTCTCGTCCGCCGACTGCTCGACCTCCTCTTCCTGGGCTTCGTCCCAGGCGTCGAGCCGGGTGCACAGGTCCTCGGGCAGGAGGCCGGCGAACGGGTAGGTGGCCACCTGCTCCGGGTGCAGGACACAGGGCTCGGGTACGAACCCGGCGGATCCGACGACCAGCGGCTGCGGTGGTGCGGTCAGCATCTCGCCGACCTCCCAGGACCGCCGCCAGCGCAGGTGCAGTTCCAGGTCGTACCGGCTCGGGCCGTGCGCGTCGAAGGGGCACCAGAACACCTGGAGCAGGTCGCAGTTGCCCGGCCCGACCGGCAGGTCGGGAAGATCCCGCCGGTACAGCTGCGCGAGGCCGATCATCGGCAGCGGGTCCGTCTCCGACACCTCGGGAGGCCGGTGTTCCAGGCGTAGCTCGTCCAGGAGCTTCCGCTCCTCATCCGTGGGCCCCGGGTTCTGCTCCCGGGCCCATGCGGCAGACAGGACCTGTCGCCACTGGTGGATGTCAGCCGGGCGCCGCCCCCGCCGGCGGCCGTGTGCCTCGCTGCACACCGGCCACGGCTCGTTCGCCGGCCACAGCATCGGGCCGCCCACCGAGCTGGCCGACACCTCCGGGCTCCCCGGCCGCGGGTGGAGGCGCGTCGTCGTGCCCCGGTAGGCGGCCAGTTCCGGGAAGAGCACCTCGACATCGAGCGGGCGCGGGGGCGTGGTCCTGGTCATGGACGCGACCTTAGACACCCGACTACCACGGCCATCCAGCACCCCCAGCAGCAGCTTCTCCGTACCCGTACTGCTGTCGAAACCCGCGAACACGTTGTTTCCTTCGCGGGCGTCGGGTGCCTCCCAACGCGATGTACATCCGCGTTCTCACGGACAGAGCCATGCTCGCGGTGACAGGGCTGGACCAGCTCAGTCCTGCGATGAAGGCATCTGGCCGTCAGACGACGAGGGCACTTGAGAACCACTCCGACGAGCGACGCAGAACCACAGCACGCCCCCGTCGCTGACATGTAGTCTATGAATCGTCGCAGTTCAGAGCCGGTTTCCGAGCTCCTGCCGTCGGTAAACCTCGCCAGGCGTCGGAACTACTGGAGACCTGTCGCAGTCCGGACGAGGTCGGCGACGGCTCTGGACCGGCTGTGCGGCGGCCAGGCGATCACGGTGGTGACTGTCGGCGCGTCCAGCACGGGCACGGCGGCGAGGTCGCCGGGAAGTTGGGCTCGGCACGACTCCGGTGAGACCGCGCAGGCACGGCCGAGCGCGACGAGCTGCAGCAACTGCGCGTGGTCGCGGACCTGTGGGCCCGGACCTGGCGGGTAGCTGCCGTCGGGGTCGGGCCAGCGTGGCAGGGGCAGGCTCGGCAGCCCGGTGATGTCGGCCATGTGCACGTGGGTCCGGGAGGTGAGCGGATGCCCGGCCGGCAGGACCACCACCTGGCCCTCTGTGCTGAGTTCTTCGGTGTGGAACCCGGCCGTCGAGTCGAACGGCCGGTGCAACAGCGCCACGTCGGCCCGGCCTTCGCGCAGGAGCTGTTCCTGCTCGGCCGGGCCGCACAGGATGACGTCGACGGGGACCGCGCCGGGTTCCGCGGCGTACGCGTCGAGCAGTTTCGCCAGCAGTTCGCGGGACGCGCTGGCTTTCGTGACCAGGACGAGCCCGGGGCGGCCGGGGCGGGAAGCGGCGGCGCGGCGGGTCCGGCGCTCGGCGGCGTCGACCGCCTCCAGGGCCGCCCGGCCCTCGACCAGCAGGACCGAGCCGGCCTCGGTCAGCGTGACGGTGCGGCTGGTCCGGTCCAGCAGTGCTGCCCCGAGTCGACGTTCGAGCTGCTGGATCGCCCGTGACAGCGGCGGTTGCGCGATCCCGAGGCGCAGCGCGGCGCGCCCGAAGTGCAGTTCTTCAGCGACGGCGACGAAATACCGCAGTTCCCGGGTCTCCACGCGACTACGCTACCCCGGATCAATACCTGGACGGTATCAGTGCCCACCCGATCGGTCTTGGACCCCAGCCGGGAGCCGGGGGCAGCATGATCCCCATGAGCGAACGAACGATCGCGCTGGTCACCGGCGCGAACAAAGGAATCGGCTACGAGATCGCCGCGGGCCTGGGCGCCCTCGGCTGGAGCGTCGGCGTCGGCGCCCGCGACGACCAGCGCCGTGAGGCCGCGGTGGAGAGACTGCGCGCGGCCGGCATCGACGCGTTCGGCGTACCGCTGGACGTGACCGACGACGCGAGCGTGAGCGCCGCCGCGCGGTTGATCGAAGCAAGGGCCGGGCGCCTCGACGTGCTCGTCAACAACGCCGCCATCACAGGCGGCATGCCGCAGGAGCCCACCCAGGTCGATCCCGCCACCATCCGGACGGTCGTGGAGACCAACGTGATCGGCGTCATCCGCGTCACCAACGCGATGTTGCCGCTGCTGCGCCGCTCCACCTCACCGCGGATCGTGAACATGTCCAGCAGCGTCGGCTCCCTGACCCGGCAGTCGGGAACCGCCGCCGAGCTGACGACGGGTCCGGTGGCCGTGGCGTACGCACCGTCGAAGACCTTCCTGAACGCCGTCAGCCTCCAGTACGTCCGGGAGTTGAGCGGCACGAACATCCTGATCAACGTCGGCTGCCCCGGCTACGTCGCCACCGACCTCAACGGCTTCCGCGGCGTGCGCACCCCCGCACAGGGCGCGGAGATCGCCGTCAAACTCGCGACCCTGCCCGACGACGGCCCGACCGGCAGGTTCTTCGAGGACGCCGGAGAAGTGCCCTGGTGATGTGCACGGCAGTCATCTCCGGCCGGGTACAAGGCAGTTCACCGTAGGTTGCAAGCACAGGGCCTGGACCGGCACGGTCGAGAACTGGTTCGGGGGTGCGGCCCCGATGGGGGGAGCCATCCGGACGCCTCCACGACGCGCTCATGGCCGGCGGAGGCGGGCCTGAAAGTCGAACACTCAGGCGGGCCGCTACCCCGCCAGCTCTGCCAGCCACGGGTGGCCGGGGTGCACGCGCTCCAGCCATCCGGCGAGGGCGTCCCGTCGGGGGCGGCTCAGCAGTGGCAGGACGCCGTCGAAGTCCGCCTGGTCCTTGGCCCGTATCGCCTTCGCCTTGAAGAGCAGTACCAACTCCGGTAGCAGGTAGGGGATTCCGTCCGCTGTCCGCTCGACGATCGCGTCATACGGCAGCCGCAGGCTCTCGTCCCGTCGGCAGATCCAGGTCCCGCCCTCGTGCGGCTCGCGGAACACGTCGAACAGGAACTGACCGCTTGCCGGATCCCGTGCCCAGGTCTGGTACGTGGCTGCCAGTGCCTCGGCTCCCGGCGTCGGCCAGACCTGGCCCGTACCCACCGCGTCGAAGACGAACTCGGGGAAGCGGTCCCTGATCTCCGGGAATCGCGCCGCGGGCACCGCGATCTCCAGATCGTCGTGCGGCCGCGACTGACTGCCGCGGAACAGATCCAGTGCCCATCCCGCTGCGACGCACCAGGGCGCGCTGACCCCGCCCAGCCGCTCCGCTACCTGTTCAGGCCGCCAGGCGTCGGCCCACCGGGCATCCAGTTCGTCCGCGTCGAGCACAACGCCGCCGGGCGGCAGAGCTTCGGTCATCGTGCCAACCTACCGTGTGGTGGCGGAGCCGCCCGGGTGGCCGCGTGAGCGGTCCGGGCGGCTCCGGGCGGGCTTTCGGCAGCCGGCCACGGGCTCCCCGGGGTCAGCGGTCCTTGAACTCCTCGATGGCCGCATAGACCGTGTCCCGCAGCGCGTCGCTTCCGACGTGCCCCGAGTCCTCGAAGATGTGCAGTCGCGCGTCCGGCCAGGCCTTCGCCAGCTCCCACGCCGTCTCCACCGGGCTGCCCATGTCGTGCCGGCCGTGCGCCAGCACTCCCGGGATCCCGGCCAGCTTGTGCGCGTTGCGCAGGAGTTGGTCCTCCTCCAGCCACGCACCGTTGCTGAAGAAGTGGGCGCAGATCCGGACGAACGCGATCTGCGCGTCGATCTCCCGGTCGCTGTACATGCCGGGGATGTGGGTGGGCTCGTTCGAGATGACCGCGTCCTCCCAGGCGAGCCAGTCGGCGGCGGCCTTCGCCCGGACCGCGCGGTCCGGGTTCTCCATCAGCCGCGCGTAGGCCGCGAGGAGGTCGCCGTCCCGCTCGTCCTCGGGGACGCCGTCGCGGAACCGGTCCCATGCTTCGGGCTGGAAGCGCCCGGCACCCCGGTAGAGCCAGTAGGTCTCGCTGGGGCGGGTCATCGTCACCGCCTGGATGATGACCTCGGTGACCCGCTCGGGGTGCTGCTGCGCATAGGCCAGGGCGAGCGTCGAGCCCCAGGAGGCACCGTTCACCAACCACCGCTCGATGCCGAGGTGTTCGCGCAGCCGTTCCATGTCGTCGATCAGGTGCTGCGTGGTGTTCAGACTCATGTCCGCCGCCGGGTCGCTGGCGTGCGGGGTGCTGTCACCGCAGTTGCGCTGGTCGAAGCGGATGACGCGGTAGCGCTCGGGGTCCCAGGCCCTGATCGGCCGCCGGGAGCCGGGTGCTCCCGGGCCGCCGTGCACGTATACGGCGGGTTTGCCTTGGGGATGGCCGAGTTGCTCGTAGTAGATGCGGTTGCCGTCACCGGTGTCGAGCATGCCGTGGTCATAGGGACTGGTGGGCGGGTAGAAATGGACCATAACCGACCAGCCTAGGGCGCGATCGCGATCGGGTTCCACTGATTTTCTCGCAACCCGCCGCGTGGGGAGGGGTGTTGAGACCGGTTTCACCCGGGCGTGCGCGGCGGCACTCGACTGCGTCGCCCGACGCACCTCCCGTGAGCTGCGAGAACGGCTGTCCGGTGGCCGAAGTCCGATGACCACCTCACGGAGTGGGACCCGGAGCGGTAGGAGGTGGAGGAGGTACAGGAGGCGTAGAAGGTGACGGTGCGCCACCTCGCCGGCCCGTCGGACGCGTCCTGACGGGCCGGCCGACTCACGGCCGACCCTCGACCAGCGCCTGCGCGTCCTCGCGCACCAGCGGGCAGGAGTCCGTCCGGGCGACGGTGAGCAGGCAGGCGCGGGCGGCCGGCGTGGCCAGTGCGGTGGGCGGCAGCCACTGCAGGGCGTGCAGCGCGTGCAGCCGGACGTCGTCGTCGGGGTCGCCGACGACGAGGCCGAGGACGAAGGCCAGGAGGCGCGCGCCGGTCTCGGCGTCGGCGCTCGCGTCGCTCAGGCAGAGGACCTTGACGGCCTCGATGCGGGCCAGGTCGTCATCGTCCTGGTCTGCGGCGATCGCGCACAGGACGTCGAACAGCTCCGGGGTGTACTCCGCCTCCAGGCCGTACAGGGCGTCACAGCGCTCGTCCTCGGGCAGTGAACGGTAGTGCACGGCGAAGGGGTGGGAGGCGGAGTCGCTCATGAGGTGACCTTCGGTCCGGGGCCGACGTTGCGTCAGACACCACGGTAGATCGGTGGCGTCCCGCCGTTACCGGCGACCCCGGCCGTGCACGATCCCCTTGTGAGACCCATGCCGGCGCAAAGCTTCCACCTCTGTCGACCGCCAACAGGCTGGGAGTTCCATGAGAGTGCGGACCGATCACGTCCGGTCGAAATCGGACATAGTGCCGCAGAACTGTCGCATCCGTACACAAGATCACCCTCGGCGGGCTCCGCAGGACACCGGAAGTTCCCAGCAAGGCCCAGGCTTCCTAAACGACGGTGCGGTTCAGTCAGAGGGCCGTCGGCGCTGCGTCCCCGCAAAGCGCCGGCGGACCATCCGCTTTCCCCGCATCTAGGAGGCACCGGCCTTGTCCCGGACCACCATCCGTTCCGCCGGCGCCGGCGCCGTGCTCGTCTCGGGCCTGCTGCTGCTCACGGGCTGTTCGTCCTCGTCCACGGCGACGACGGCGAGCGCGTCCAGCTCCCCGTCCGCGTCCGCGTCCGCCTCTGGCGGCCGGAACCAGGCGATGGCGGCCTACACCACCTGCCTGTCGCAGCACGGCGTCACCCTGCCCAGCCGGCCCAGCGGCCGTCCGAGCGGACGTCCGAGCGACCGCCCCAGCGGCTACCCGAGCGACCGTCCCAGTGGCGGCTACGGCGGCGGGTTCGGTGGCGGGTTCGGCGCCTCGGCCAGCCCCGCCATGAAGGCCGCGATGGACGCCTGCGCCTCGCTCCGCCCGCAGGGCGGTCAGGGTCGCGGCAACGGCGGCGGGCTCAACAGCACCGCGATGCAGGCCTTCACCGGCTGTATGAAGGACCACGGCGTGACCCTCCCCGCCACCGGCGGCCTCAAGGCGCTGAACACCGCCGACCCGGCGACGGCCGCCGCGTACAAGACCTGCGCGCCGCTGCTGCCGGCCGCCTCGGGCCAGCCCGCGGCCGGCGCGACGGAGAGCCCCAGCGCCTGATCCGGTAACCGCCGACAGCCGGTCGGCGACCGAGCTCGTCCGGCCGAGGGCACGGTCTCGTGCGCGGCGAGGCGCACCAACGAGACCAGCCGGACGTTCACCGACGCGAGGGCGGCCTGCTCCCACGAGCAGGCCGCCCTCGCGCTTCGCGTTCAGCGGGGCTCAGCCGGCTTCGGCTACACCGTGGCGTTCACGCTGGGTCCACGTGTTTTCGACGAGTTCGGCGAACGCGTCCCAGGTCGAGGTGTCCAGTCGGCGGACGGTATGAGCCATGGCCGGGGTCTCCGGGCGGTCGGCGGTCAGGTGCGCGAGGCCGCGGCGTCGAGGAGACGGGCGAGTTCGGCCGGCTCGGTGAACATCGGCCAGTGGCCGGAGTCGATGTCGACGAAGTCGACATGCTTGGCCCGGGCGAGTTCCGGCGCCTCGCCGGCCGCGATCCAGGCGCGGGCCTGCTCCGTGCTGAACTCCGGGCAGACCACCAGGACCGGGACGTCGTAGCGGCGCCGATCTGTCAGCCGGACCACGCCCCGGGCCACTTGCTCGGGGACGGGGATGGCAGCAGCCGCGATGCGCCGGCGGAGTTCCTCGTCGAGATCGGCGCTGTCCGCTCCTGCGAAAGGGCCCCAGCCCGGGAACGGCATGGCGCCGTCGCGCATGTCGAAGAAGTCGGCGTACGGCCGGCCGTCCTCGGTGGGGAAGCCGCCGATCAGCGCCAGCCTGGCCACCCCGTTCGGGCGCGCGTCAGCGGCCAGCCAGCCGAGGGTGCAGGCGGCTGAGTGCGCCACGAGCAGGGGCTTCTCCGCCGTCGCGTCGATCGCGGCGAGGACTGCCGCCAGCTGCTCGTCGAGCGTGGCGCAGGCGCGTCCGTCGCCCTGGCCCGGGAGGGTCAAGGGCTTCGGGCGGTGCCCGAGGGCCTCAAGGGCAGGTATCACCGCGTTCCAGGCGGTGCCGTCCAGCCACAGGCCGCCGATGAGCAGGATGTCCACAGTGATCCACTTCCATGTCGAGGTTGCGGCAGAGGTGGCCGAAGGCGTCGCGCGCCGGGCGCGGTCTGCCCGACCAGGTGCTCCCCATGCTAGGAGCGATTCAGGACGATCTGCTTCCTGATTGGCCGGCGGCCGCCTACGCTGTCCACCGTGCAGACCGGAACGAGTCCTACCGCCCGCGCACTGCGCACCTTGGAGATCCTGCGGACCCGCCCCGGCACGACGGCCGAGCAACTCGCGGAGAAGCTCGGGGTGACCGATCGCGCCGCACGTCGCTACGTCGCGATCCTCCGGGAGGCCGGCATTCCCGTGGACTCCGTGCGCGGCCCGCACGGCGGATACCGGTTGCGGCGAGGGACCCGGCTGCCGCCGGTGAGCTTCACCCAGAACGAAGCGCTCGGCCTGGTCATGGCGGTGCTCGACGGCAGGCCCGCCGCGACCGATCCCGGGGACCTGGTCGGCTCCGCTCTGGGCAAGGTCATCCAGGCGCTGCCCGAGGGGATCGGACGTCAGGCGGCCGCACTGCGCGAGCATGCCGCTGCCGCGCCCGATCCGGGTGCGGCCTACGCGGATCCCGCTGTCACGAGCGCCCTGGTGGACGCGATCGCTGCCCGGCGGCGCGTGGTGATCACCTACCGGAGCGCGGCCGGCAACCAGTGGCAGGCGGAGGTGGACCCGTGGGCGGTCGTCGTCCGCCGGGCGCGCTGGTACCTGCTGTGCCATTCCCATCGCGCGGACGCCGTGCGCACCTACCGGGTCGATCGCGTGCTGGCGGCCGAGGAGAGTGCGGTCGGGTTCCGGATGCCGGAGGACCTCGACCCGGTCGTGCTGCTGGAGGAGAACCTCGGCAGCGGATGGGCCTTTCCCACGCGCGTGCTCTTCGACGCACCGGTGGAGCGGGTCGCCCCGTGGGTCGGTCCGGCGATGGGACAGCTCGAACCGGTGGGGGTGGCGGAGGAACGCTGCGTGCTCGTCGGCAGCACCCGCAATCCGGCGATGTACGCGCAGGAGTGGCTGGCGGCGGTCCCATTCGACTTTCAGGTCGTCGGCGGGACGGAGCTTCGGGAGGCGGTGGCCACCCTGGCGGCCCGGCTGGGAGCCGCCGTGTCCGGACCGGCGTCGGGGGACGGCGCAGGGTGGGGCTCCGGGAGTCGTGGCGAGTGAAGGCGCAGGCCGGCGGCGGTGAAGGCGTCACGGGCGGCGGATAGGGTTCGGTGCGGGTGGGCGCAGCGCCGGTGCCCACCGGAACCGTCGAAGGGACCCCGCATGCCGACCGACCCCGCCCTCGGACCCGCCGCCGTACCGTCGCTCGCGCGGTTCGGCCTGGGCACCGCAGCCGTCGGACGGCCCGGCTACATCACGCTCGGGCGTGACCTCGACCTGCCGGCCGAGCGGACCGTCGAGGCGCTGCGGCGGCGGACCCACGCCCTGCTCGACGCCGCCTACGCGGCGGGCGTGCGCTACTTCGACACGGCCCGGTCGTACGGCCGCGCCGAGGAGTTCGTCGGCGAGTGGCTCGCCGCCCGGCCGCAGGCCGCGTCCGAGGTGCTGGTGGGCAGCAAGTGGGGCTACACCTACACCGCCGACTGGCAGGCCTCCGGCGTGCCCGTGCACGAGGTCAAGGAGCACTCCACGGCGGTGTTCGACCGTCAGATCACCGAGACCAGAGCGGCCTTGGGCGCCCGGCTGGGCATCTACCTGGTGCATTCGGTCACCCCGGACAGTCCGGCGCTGACCGACCCCGCGCTGCACGCCCGGCTGGCGGAGCTGGCCGCCGGGGGTGTCCGGGTCGGCCTGTCCACCAGCGGCCCGGCCCAGGCCGAGACGATCCGGGCGGCGCTGGAGGTGACGGCGGGGGGCCAGCCGCTGTTCGCCGCCGTCCAGGCCACCTGGAACGTGCTGGAGCCGTCCGCCGGACCGGCGTTGGCGCGGGCGCACGAGGCGGGTTGGCTCGTGGTGGTGAAGGAGGGGATGGCCAACGGCCGTCTCGCCGACCGCAACGCCACCGGCCCCGACACGGCCGCGCTGCGCGCACTCGCGGCCGGCACCGGAACGTCCTGCGACGCCCTGGCGCTGGCCGCGGCCGCCGCCCAGCCGTGGGCGGACGTCGTGCTCTCCGGGGCGGCCACCCCCGAGCAGTTGGCCTCCAACCTCACCGCCGCGGGAGTCGGCCTCGGCCCCGCGGACCTGGCCGCCCTCGACGCGCTCGCCGAGCCGGCGGAGGCCTACTGGCGCACCCGCGCCGCGCTGCCGTGGGCGTGAGGCCGTCAGCCCCCTGATCGGCTCAGGGGGCCGACGGCAGGGTGTCAGGACCGGTGTGCCACCGCTCGGCGCAGATCGTCCAGCCCGTCCGCGAGGTACCGGCGCACGGCTGCGGGCAGGTCGGTGCGGGCCAGGCACGCCTCGGCCGCGCGGACCGTGTCGGCGGTGGCCTCACCCGCCGGGAAGAACCTGCTGCAGAGCGCCCTGGCGACCGCGTCACCGCGCTCGCCGACCCCGGCGATCTGCTCGAAGTACCGCTGCACGTACTCCTGCCGGCTCTGCGCCGAGCCGGACTGCCAGAACCCCTCGGCCGTCGCCGTCAGCAGGTGGTTGGAGAGCGCGCCGGCGGTGAACAGCTGCTGCCAGGCGCGTTCCTTGGCCGCCGCCTCGGGCAGCGCGGCGCGGGCGCGGGCCGCGCCCTGTTCACCGATGTTGCTGGGGTCGGCGGCCAGCTCGGCGGCGATCTGCTCCTCGCCGGCGGCTCCGGCCGCCGCCAGCCGGGCCAGGGCGGCCCAGCGCAGGTCGGTGTCGAAGGCCAGGCCCGCCGGGAGCTCGCGGCCGGCCAGCCAGTCGGTCAGCCGGGCGAGCTGCTCCGCGCCGCAGGCGGTGGCGACCACCCCTCGCAGCGCGGCGATCCGCAGCCCGTGCGGCGCGTCCGGCAGGACCAGCACGGCCCGCGCGGTGTCGCCGAGCAGTCGCTGCGCGTCGTCCCGGTCGGCAGGGTCCAGGTAGCGGGCGACCACGTGATCGGTGGCGAAGGTCAGCACCGCCTCCACGATGGCGTCCACCCGCTCGGCCGGCAGGTGGGCGGCGACCAGGCGCAGGTAGTCGGCGGCCGGCAGTTCGGCGCTGCGGACCAGGTCGCGGGCGTGCTCCCAGAGCACGGCGCGGGCCGGCTCGTCCGTGACGGCCCCGAGCGAGGCGGCCACGGTGGCCGCCGAGTGCTCGTCGAGCCGGATCCGCGCCCAGCTCAGGTCGCCCTCGTTGGGCAGCAGCAGGGCCGGTCGGCTGGTGCCGGCCAGTTCGGGCAGCGGGGTGCGACCGCCGGGGGCGACGTCGACGTCCAGTCGCCCGCGCAGCACGACGGCCTCGCCGTCGCGCTCGTAGACGCCGACCCGCACGCGGTGCGGGCGGGTTCCCTCGTTGACCAACGCCGCCTCGACGAGCCGGTCGGTGCCCGCCTCGGTCTCGACCTCGATCCGCAGGGTGTCCACGCCGGTGGTGCGCAGCCAGACCTCGGCCCAGCCGGGGACGTCGCGCTCGGTGGCGGGGCTCAGCGCGGCCAGGAAGTCGCCCAGCTCCGCGCTGCCCCAACGGTGTTCGGCGAAGTAGGCGTTGAGCCCGGCGAAGAACGCCTTGTCGCCGAGCCAGTGCACCAGCTGGCGCAGCGCGGAGGCGCCCTTGGCGTACGAGATGCCGTCGAAGTTGGTGATCGCCTCGGCGGCCGTGGCGGTCGGGGCGCCGGCGATCGGGTGGGTGGTGGGGCGCTGGTCGGCGTCGTAGCCCCAGCTCTTGCGGCGCACCGCGAAGGACGTCCAGGCGCCGGTGTACCGGGTGGCCTCGGCCGCGATCCGGTAGCCGAGCATCTCGGCGAAGGACTCGTTCAGCCAGATGTCGTCCCACCAGGCCAGCGTGACCAGGTCCCCGAACCACATGTGCGCCATCTCGTGGCAGACCACCATCGCCCGCATCGCGCGCTCCGCGTCGGTGGCCGCGGAGCGGAAGAGCATCTCGTCCCGGAAGATCACGCAGCCCGGGTTCTCCATCGCGCCCCAGTTGAACTCGGGGACGAAGACCTGGTCGTAGCCGCCGAACGGATAGCGCTCGTCGAACAGTTCGTGCAGCCGGTCGAAGGCGGCCCGGGTCACCTCGAACAGGTCCTCGGCCTCGCGGTCGAGTTCGGCGGCGAGCGAGCGGCGGGCGTAGAGGCCCAGCGGGATGCCGTCGTGCTCGGCGTGCACCGCGTGCAGCGGACCGCCGACCACGGTGACCAGGTAGGTGGAGATCGGGCCGACCGGGGAGATCTCCCAACGGCCGTCGGCGAGGCGCGCGGAGGAGCCGTTGCCGACCACCGTCCAGTCCTCGGGCGCTGCGACGGTGAAGGTGAACGGCGCCTTGAGGTCGGGCTGGTCGAAGCAGGCGAAGAACTTCGGGGCGAGGTCGGGACCGCAGCTGGCATAGACGTAACCGGCGCCGTCGGCCGGGTCGGTGAAGCGGTGCAGGCCCTCGGAGGTGCGCGAGTAGGCCATGTCGGCCTCGACCAGCAGCTCGTTGTGCGCGGCCAGGGCGGGCAGCGGCAGGCGGTTGCCGTCGAGGGTGGCGGGGTCGAGGGGGCGGCCGTTCAGCTCGGCGCGGAGCAGGGCCTGCGGTTCGACCTCGACGAAGGACTCCGCGCCGGGCTGCGCGCAGTCGAAGCGGATCACGGCGGTGCTGCGGAAACCTCGGTCGCCGCGGGTGAGGTCCAGGTCGACGTGGTAGGACTGCACGGCGAGCAGCTGGGCGCGGTACACGGCTTCGGTACGGAGAAGGGCTGGCATGTTCGCATGCTGTCCCAGTGGCGGGCCCCGGACAAGCCGAATACGCCCGCGCCGTCCCCCGACCGCGGTGATCGGCCATATCTGGCCGGTCGGTGGCGGCGCGGGCGGACAACCGCACGCGGTCGGGAAGACTGAGTACGCGTACTCAGGACCGCACCGACCGCGCGACGGCAGCATGGCCGCATGAACCCCGCTAGAACGTACGTCGGTATCACCGCGGTGGGCTCCTGCCTGCCGGAGCGGGAACTGACGTCGCAGCAGCTCCAGGACGAGATCACCGCCGGCAGCGGCCTGCGCCTCCCCGACCGGATGTTCGAGAAGGCCACCGGCATCCGCACCCGTCGCTTCGCCGCCGAGGGCGAGTACGCCTCGACGCTGGCCCTGGGCGCCGCCCGCAGGGCGCTGGACAGCGCGGGCTACGACCCCGCCGACATCGACCTGCTGCTCTTCGCCTCGGCCACCCGGGACGTCTGCGAGCCGGCGACCGCCCACCTGGTCCAGGCCGAACTCGGCTCGCGGGCCCACGCTTTCGACCTCTCCAACGCCTGCAACAGTTTCCTGAACGGCATCGACACGGCCCGCGCGCTGGTCCTGGCCGGTCGGGCCCGGCGGGCCCTGGTGGTGACCGGCGAGACGCCCAGCCGGGCGATGCGGCGCGACCCGGGCGGCCTGGAGGAGTTCCGCGACGGGTTCGCCGGCTACACCTTCGGCGACGCGGGCGCGGCCGTGGTGGTCGAGCCGGTCGGGCGCGGCGGGATCCTGGACGTGGAGACCGAGACCGCCTCCGAGCACTGGGCGGTCGGCGGGATCCCCGGCGGCGGCTCACGGCATCCGCGCGGTGACGAGTGGAGCTACTTCCGGGGCGGCGGCAAGGAGTTGCGCGGCGTCTTCGAGAAGATCGGCGGCGACATCCTGACCCGGGTGGCCGCCCGCACCGGCCTCGGCTGGGACGCCTACGCCCGGGTGCTGGTCCACCAGGTGACGCTCCCCTACCTGGAGCGGTTCGTGGAACTGACCGGGGTGCCGGCCGAGAAGCTGGTGGTCACGGTCCCCGAGCTCGGCAACCTGGCCAGCGCCGCGATCGGCGTCCAACTCGACCGAATACACGATGACCTGTCGAGCGGTGACCGGGTGCTGATGGTCGGCCTGGGCGGCGGCGTCAGCCTGATGACGATGGTCTGGGAGAAGTCGTGACCGCGCTGTGGGTGGTGGTCCCGGCCTACCAGGAGGAGGCCCGGATCGAGGGCGCGCTGCGGGCACTGGCCGCCCAACGCGACCGCGCGTTCACGCTGCTGGTCGCCGACAACGGCTCCAGCGACGCCACGGTGGAGAAGGTGCGGGCCTTCGCGAAGGACGCGCCGTTTGCGGTCGAGCTGCTGGTGGAGCCGGAGAAGGGCGTCGGCTCGGCGATCGACACCGGGTTCCGGTACGCCATCGCGCGCGGCGCCACGCTGCTCGCCCGCACCGACGCCGACTGCCTGCCGCAGCCGGGCTGGACGGCTGCGGCTCGTGCCGGGCTGCTCGCCTCCGGGGGCCTGGTCTGCGGCCGGATCACCGCCCGGACCGACGAGCACGGCCCGGTCGGCCGCGCGGTGTTCCGCGTCCTGGTGGCACTCGGCGCGTGCTTCGGCCGGATCCGGCTCGCGCACCGGCGTCGGCACGGCTACCTGACGCCCTACCGGATGCACGCCGGCAACAACATGGCGATCACCGCCGAGCTCTACCAGGCGGTCGGCGGCATGCCGCGCCGGCCCTCGCCCACCGACCGGACGTTCATCAACCGGGTCCGCCGCCACACCACGGCGATCGTCCACCGCCGCGACATGGTGGTGCAGAACTCCACCCGCCGGATCCGCGCCTACGGCGTGCTCGGCACCGCCCGCTGGTACCTGGAACGCGGCGCCGGCCGGCGCCACGTCGACGTGCGCTGAGGAGGCCGCCGTGCTCGATCTGCTCGACCACACCCTGCGCCACGGCGGCGACCGCCCCGCGCTGCTCGGCTGCACCCGCGCCGGCACCGTCCGGGTCCGGGTGCGCTGCGGCGAACTCGCCGACCTGGCCGAGGGCTACACCGCGGCCCTGCACCACCGGTACGGGCTGCGCCCGGGCGACACCCTCGGCGTCGCGGTCCGACCCGGGCCGCACGCGCTGGCCGTCCTGCTGGCCGCGCACCGGCTCGGCCTGCGGGCCGCCGTCCTCGACCCGGCGGCCGGACCGGACGTCCTGCGGGCCCGGCTCGCGCTCGCCCCGCCCGCGCTGGTGCTGGCCGACGCCGCCGCGCAGGCCGTGGCCGGCTGGGCCCGGCCGCTGGCCCGCCGCGCCCAACTGGCCCTTCCCCCGCTGCGCACCCTCGGCCCGGTCGCCACCGTCGGCCCGCGCCGCCCGGCTGCGCACCCGCGCTGGCGGCGGCCCGGGCGCCGGCGCCCGTCCCGTACGACGGGGACGGCGACGCGGTGATCGTCTTCACCTCCGGCACCACCTCGGCCCCGCGCGCCGTGGTCCACTCCAGGGCCGGCCTCGCCGCCGGGATGCGGACGGTGGCCGCGCTGGTCGCCCCGCAACCGGGGGCGGCGGTGCTCGGCGGCACGTTCTTCGTCCTGGTGCCCGCGCTGGCGGCGGGCGCGAGCGTCGCGCTGCCGGCCCGCTCCAGCAGCGTCCTCGGGCGCCAGCTCGTCGCCCTGCGACCGGCGGAGACCTACCTGACCCCGCCACAGCTGCGCTCCCTCGACCACTTCACCGGCCGGGTCTGGACGGGCTCCGCGCCGGCCCCCGCCGAGCTGCTGGGCCGGGTGAAGCGGGCCGGCGCCCGGGAGGCCTGGGGCGTGTACGCCCTCACCGAACTGTTCCCCGCCGCCGTCGTCGAGGAGGCCGACAAGGCCGCCTTCACCGAGGACGGCGACCTGCTCGGCCACCCGCTGCCCGGCGTCGGCGTCCGGCTCGGCGAGCGCGGCGAACTCCAGCTGAGCGGGCCGAGCGCCCGCCACCGCTACCTCGGCGAGCAACCCGACCCGTGGGTCGCCACCGGCGACCGGGCCCGGCTCACCCCGGACGGCCGGATCGTGCTGGCCGGGCGGCTCAAGGACATGGTGCTGCGCCGCGCCGAGAACATCTACCCCGGCCTCTACGAACCCGCCCTGCACCTGCCGGACGTCGAACTCGCCGTCCTGGTCGGCGTACCGGCCGGCGACGGCGACGAGCGCCTGGTCGCCCTGGTCCAGCCGCGCCGGGGCGCCGACCCGCGCCGCCTGCGGGCCGACCTCCGGCGGCCGCTGGCCGCGATGGGCAGCGCCCGCCCGGACGCCCTGCTGCTCGCCGACGTCCCGCTCGCCGGCCGCTCCCGCAAACCCGACCGCGCCGCCGCCTCGCGGTACTGCGCCCGAGAGTTGGGCCTCTGATGACCCTGCCGACACACCCCGGGACGCACCCCCGGATCCGCGCCGCCCGCAGCGCGGACCGCCTGGTCTACCTGGCGAGCCACCCCGCGCTCTTCGGTCTCCTCACCGTCACCCGGCGCCGGCCCGTCGTACGCGTCGGCCGGACCGTGCTGGTGCACGACGCGCAGGCGTACCACCACGTCCTCACCCGCGTCCCGCTCGACCGGACCGCCGAGGGCACCACCGGCGGCGCGGCCGCCCGGCTGACCGACGGCGACCAGCTCTTCGACCAGGACGGTGGCGCCCACCGCTCCGCGCGCCGCGAGGTCTCCGCCCTCCTCGGCGCTCCGGGGGTGGCGGCACTGCGGCCGCTCTGGCGCCGGGTCCTGGCCGAGCGCCTCACCGAACTGCCCGAGCGCACCGACCTGGTCCCGATCGTGCGCGAGCTGGCCGGCGTCACCGTCGCCGCCCTGACCGGCAGCTCGGCCGACCCGACGGCGCTGGCCCGCGCGGCCTGCGATGCCGCGACCGCCGCCGCCCGCGACCACCTGCCCACCCTGCTGCCTCCGCTCCCCGCGCTCACTCGCCGTCCGAGCGCCCAGCAGGCCGTCGGCCGTCTCGCCTCCCTGCTCCCGGACGGCCGCGACGCGGCGCTCGCGGTCGCCGCCGTCAACACCACGATGGCCGCGCTGCCCCGGGCCGCCGCGTGGTGCGCGCGGGCCGGGCTCTGGGCCGGGCTCGGGCCGGACACCTCCCCCGCGCTGGCCGTCGAGCTGCTGCGCCTGACCGCGCCCTCGCCGATCCTGCCGCGGGTGGCGGCCGCCGACGCGACCGTCGCGGGCTGCCCGATCCGGCGCGGCGACCGGTTGATCCTGGTCGCCCGACACGCCGCCCAGTCGCACCGCGACACCCCGGACGATCCGCCCGCCGCCGCCCAGGCGGTCTTCGGCGCCGGCCCGCACGGCTGCCCCGGCGCCGCCCTCGCCCGCGCCCAACTGGCCGACTTCCTCACCGCGCTGGCCCCGCACGCGCCCCGCGTCCTGCGGTCCACCGTCGACCGGCGCGCCGCCCTCCCTGGGTACGCGGCACTGCTCGTCGGGAAGGGCTGATCGATGGCGCGCCTGCACGCCACCGACGGCGTCACCCCCACCACCGGCGTCACCGGCGTCACCATCGCCGTCACCGGTGCCAGCGGCTTCTGCGGCGGCGAGGTCGCCCGGGCGGCGGCCGCGCGCGGCGCCGAGGTGCTCTGCGTGGGCCGCCGCCCCGGCCCGGTGGGGCGGCATCTGAGCTGGGACGCCGCGACCGAGCCGCCCGACCTCGGCGGCGCGGACCTGGTGGTGCACTGCGCGGCGGCGGTCGGCGACCACCCGCCCGGCTCCCCCGCCGAGGCGGAGCAGTACGCGGTCAATGTCGCGGGCACGGCACGGCTGCTGGCCGCCGCGGCCGGCCGTCCGGTCGTCTGGGTGAGCAGCGCCAGCGTCTACGACCCCCGGCTCGACCGCTCCCGTGTCGCCGAGGAGCACCCGAGCGCCGGCGGCCAGCTCAACGCCTACGGGCGCAGCAAGGCCGCCGGCGAACGGCTCGCGCTGGCGGCGGGCGCCGTGGTCCTGCGCCCCCGCGCGGTGTACGGGACGGGAGACCCGCACCTGCTGCCGCGGGTGCTGGCCCGGGTGCGCCGCGGGCTGCTGCTGCTCCCCGGCGCCGACGTGTCGCTGAGCCTGACCGCCGTCCAGAACCTCGCCGACGCCTGCCTGGCGGCCGCGGGCTGGCCGCCCGGCGCCTACAACATCGCCGACGCCGAGCCCTACCGGCGCGACGAGGTGCTGCGCCGGCTGCTGGCCGCGCACGGGGTCCGGGCCAGGATCGGGCACGTGCCGCTCCCGCTGGTCCGGCTGGCCCGCCGGCGCTCGCCGGAGCTGACGCCGTACGCGGTGGACCAGCTGGCCAGCAGCGTGGTGCTGGACACCGCGAAGGCCCGCGCCCAGGGCTGGCGGCCCACGCACGACCTGGCCGACTACCTCGCCCGGTGCCGTTAGGGCCTGTGCGGGGCCGCCTTTCCCGGGTCCGATTCCGGCCAGTACAGTACGTGGATGGCTAACGTACGGGAGCAGATTCTCGCCGAGCTCGGCGTCAAGGCGGCTATCGCGCCCAAGGACGAAATCCGGCAACGGGTCGACTTCCTCAAGGACTACCTGCGGTCAACCCCGGCCAAGGGCTTCGTGCTCGGGATCAGTGGCGGCCAGGACAGCACGCTGACCGGCCGGTTGTGCCAGCTCGCCGCCGAGGAGCTGCGGGCGCAGGGGCACGAGGCCAGCTTCGTCGCCGTCCGACTGCCCTACGGCGTTCAGGCCGACGAGCACGACGCGCAGATCGCGCTGGGGTTCATCAAGCCCGACCGGTCGATCGAGGTGAACGTCAAGCCGGGCGCGGACGCCGTCGCCGCCGAGGCGGCACTCAGCCTGCGGGAACTGCTGGGCGAGGCGCCCACGCTGCGGGACTTCGTGCGCGGCAACATCAAGGCCCGTGAACGCATGGTGATCCAGTACGCGATCGCCGGGCAGCTCGGCATGCTCGTCGTGGGCACCGACCACGCGGCCGAGGCGGTGACCGGTTTCTTCACCAAGTACGGCGACGGCGGCGTCGACATCACCCCGCTGACCGGTCTGACCAAGCGTCAGGGTGCCGCTCTGCTGCAGGAGTTGGGCGCACCGGCGAGCACCTGGGAGAAGGTGCCGACCGCCGACCTGGAGGACGACCGGCCCGCGCTGCCCGACGAGGTGGCGCTCGGCCTGACCTACGCCCAGATCGACGACTACCTCGAAGGCGCCGACGTCGCACCGGAGGTGGCGGCGAAGCTGGAGTCGACCTTCCTCGCGACCCGGCACAAGCGGGTCGTCCCGGTCACCCCGCTCGACGACTGGTGGCGGCGCTGATCCGGAGGTAGGCGCGCCCCGGGGTGAAGTCCCCGGGGCTGGGGCCCGTTCACGCCCGCTGCGGGTTCAGTGGCCGCCGGCCGCGATCACCGCCGTCGGGTCCTGGTACACGGCGTCCAGGGCCAGCAGCGCGCCGCCGCGCGAGGTGCCGGCCAGGCCGAGCTGGGAGAGCACGATCTCGCTGCCGCCGGCGTCGGGGGCCATCACGAGCTCGCGCACCCGGGCGGTCACCGCGTCGATCAGGTGCTCGCCGAAGTAGGCGAAGTGGCCGCCGAGGACCAGCAGTCGGGGGTTGAGGATGTCCGCCAGCAGGGCCAGCCCCGGGGCCAGGTGGTCGGCGATCCGGCTGAGCGCCTCCAGGGTGCGGCGATCGCCCGCATGCGCGCGGTTGCGCAGCTCGGCGAGGCGTCGGCCCAGGTCGATCATCGGGTCGCAGACCATGTCCGCCGGATCGGCGGCGTAGCGCAGCAGGGCGTCGCGTCCCACCGTGGTCTCCCAGCAGCCGCGCCGCCCGCAGGCGCACGGCTCGTCCGAGGCGACCAGCCGCAGGTGTCCGACCTCGCCCGCGTATCCGCTGGTGCCACGCACGAGTTGGCCGCCGGCGATGATGCCGACGCCGACGCCGGTCTGACCAGTGACGTAGACCAGATCGCGCACGTTGTCGGCGGAGGCCAGTACGTATTCGGCCAGTGCGCCGAGCTTGGCGTCGTTCTCCAGGTGCAGTTCCGGGGTTCCGGGGCCGAGCCGCTCCCGCAGCCCGGCCAGCGCGCGGACCTCCCGCCAGCCGATGTTGGACGCGTACTTGACCACCCCCGCGTCCATGTCCACGGCGCCGGGGGTGGCCAGGGTGACGCCGACCACCTGACCGCCGGCGCCGCGCACGGCGGCGATGCCGTCGGCGGTCAGGCGGGCCACCGCGTCCAGCGCCGCCTCGACGCCCACGGCCCGTACGTCCAGGGGCGTGCGCTGCTCGAAGGTGACCTCGCCGCGCAGGTTGAGCGCGAGCAGGCTGATGTAGTCCACGTTGATCTCGGCGCCCAGGCCGTGGACGCTGCGGCCGTCGACCTCCACCGCCTGACCGGGCCGCCCCACCGCGCCGCGGTCGCGCTCGGCCTCGCCCTCCCGGACCAGGCCGCCGTCCAGCAGCTCGGCGATCAGGTGGGAGACGGTGGCCTTGGGCAGGCCTGTCTCCTCGGCGATCCTGGCCCGGGAACGCGAGCCGTCGTCGCGCAGCAGCCGCAGCACAAGGCTCAGATTGGCCCGCCGGGACGCGGACCGGTCCCGCGCGACGGCCGGGCGCGCCATGGCCAGATCGCGCACGCCCGTTCCCTGCAGCGCCTGCTTCACCGGACTGCTCCCCTCGTGTGGATGAACCCAGCCTATTGACTTGGCCGATATTAGTTCAAACAATAGCCGAACGAATCCGGCTTGTTCACGCTTCGAGCCTCTTCGATCCCGTGCTCTTCCCCCCACGACCTCCAGGAGACGTCCGTGAAGGCAAGAACCCACTCCCTGACCGCCGCGATCGCGGTCCTCACGGCAGCCACCGTCCTCAGCGGATGCTCCTCCAGCGGATCCGGCGGATCCAGCAGCTTCGGCGGATCCGGTTCGACGGCGTCGTCCGGCTCCGCCGGCGGCGTGGTGAAGCTGGACTTCTGGGGCTGGGCGCCGGGTTACGACCAGTCGGTGGCGCTGTTCAACAAGACCCACCCGAACATCCAGGTCAGCTTCGACAAGACCGCCTCCGGCTCCAAGGGCGGTTACACCAAGATGCTCACCGCGGCCAAGGCCGGCAACGCCCCCTGTCTGGGCCAGGTCGGCTACGAGACGCTGCCCAGCTTCGCCGCCGCCGGCGCTCTGGAGGACGTCAGCAAGTACGCCGGCGCCGCCAAGTCGCAGTTCGCCGACTGGACCTGGAAGCAGGTCACGATCGGCGGGCAGACCTACGGCATCCCGGTGGACACCGCCCCGATGGCCCTGATGTACCGCAAGGACCTGTTCGCCAAGTACGGCATCACCACCGCGCCGGTCACCTGGGACGAGTACGCGGCCGACGCCGCCAAGGTGCACGCCGCCGACCCCACCGTCTACCTCGGCGACCTCGGCAACGACGCCTACAACTACGCGGGCCTCGCCTGGCAGGCCGGCGCCGGGTGGTTCGGCACCGCGGGCGACCAGTGGCAGGTGAGCATGGCCAGCGCCGCCAACCAGAAGGTGGCCGGCTTCTGGCAGGGCCTGCTGGACAAGAAGCTGGTCAAGACCGACCCGAGCTACGACCCCTCGCTCTACAGCGACATGGCGAGTGGCAAGGTGCTCTCCGACGTCAACGCGGTCTGGGACGCGCCGATCATCGCCAGCAGCGTCAAGGACGGTGCGGGCCAGTGGGCGGTCGCGCCGATGCCGGTCTGGGACGCCGCCAACCCGGTCTACGGCAACGACGGCGGCTCGGCCACCGCGGTGCTCAAGGGCTGCGGCCACGCCAAGGAGGCCACCGAGTTCGCCACCTGGATGAGCACCGACCCGGACAGTCTCAGCAACCTGATCAAGGTCACCGGGATCTACCCGGCCGCCACCTCGGGACTGTCCAACCCGGTGCTCTCGGCAGCGGACCCCTTCTACGGCGGCCAGAGCATCTTCGACGTGTTCAAGGCGGAGAGCGCGCACATCAGCACCGACTGGCAGTGGGGCCCGACCATGACCCAGACCTCCACCGACCTCGGTGACGGGCTCGGCCAGGCCGGCACCGGCGGCACCACGCTGCCGAACATGCTCAGCACCGTGCAGACCAAGACGGTGGCCGGCATGAAGCAGCAGGGCCTGAGCGTCTCGGGCGGCTGACCCACCGTCAACCGAAAGGCAGTAACCTCCATGACCACCGCTCTGCACGAGCGGGCAGCCGGCCGGACGACGGCCGACGGCGCGCGCCGCACCGGCCGCCGGCGCGGGCGGCCCGTCGTGCTCTTCCTCGCCCCGTTCCTGCTGCCGTTCGCGGCGCTCTACCTGGCCCCGATCGGCTACACGGTCTACCAGAGCCTGTTCCGGATGCACCGCTCGGGCCTCGGCCTCACCGCCCCCACCCAGGTGTTCAGCGGACTCTCCAACTACGCGACGGCGCTGGGCGACGCGGACTTCCGCGGCTCACTGCTGCGGGTCCTGCTGATCGGCGCGGTGCAGGTGCCGCTGATGCTGCTGCTGGCGCTCGGCCTGGCCCTGCTGCTGGACGCCAGATCCACGCTCTTCAAGCGGTTCTTCCGGCTGGCCTTCTTCCTGCCGTACGCGCTGCCCGGCGTGGTCGGCGCCATCATGTGGTCCTACCTGGTCGCCCCCGGCCTGAGCCCGATCAGCGCGGCCGCCCGTCACCTGGGCCTGCACCTCGACCTGACCTCGAACGCCCTGCTGGCGCCGACCATCGGCAACATGCTGACCTGGGGCTGGACCGGCTACAACATGCTGATCATCTACTCCGCCCTGCAGGCCATCCCGGCCGAACTCAGCGAGGCGGCCACCATGGACGGCTGCTCGGCCTTCGGCATCGCCTGGCGGATCAAGGTGCCGCTGGTCCGCCCGGCGCTGGTGCTCACCACGGTCTTCTCGATCATCGGCACCGCCCAGCTCTACAACGAGCCGGCCATCCTGCACAACGTCGCCCCCAACCTGCCCAGCACCTACACCCCGATCTACGCGGCCTACGACGCCGTGAACGCCAACAACTTCAACGCCGCCGCCGCCGAGTCGGTCATCCTCGCGCTGCTCGCCTTCGTCCTGTCCTTCGGTTTCCTCAAGCTGGTCCAGCGCCGTGGAGGTTCCCTGTGAGCGCCGCCCCGCGTCAGTCGGCGGGACCGGCCCGCTGGCTGGTCCTCGGCGTCCTCCTGGTCGCCTCGGTGTACTTCCTGGCCCCGGTCTGGTGGTTGCTGGTCTCCTCGACCAAGACCAACGCGGACCTGTTCAGCGGCAACGGATTCTGGTTCGCCCGCTTCGCGCTCTTCGACAACGTCCAGCAGGTCTTCGCCCAACAGGGCGGCATCTACTGGCAGTGGCTCGCCAACAGCGCGCTCTACGCCGTCGGCGGCGCGGCCGTCAGCACCCTGATCGCCGCGCTGGCCGGCTACACCCTGGCCAAGTACCGCTTCCGGGGACGGGAGTTGACGTTCAACTCGGTCCTCGCGGCGGTACTGGTGCCGCAGCCGCTGCTCGCCGTCCCGCTCTACCTGATGTTCTCCCAGATCCACCTGGTCAACACCTACTGGGCGGTGCTGCTGCCCAGCATGGTCAGCCCGTTCGGGGTCTACCTGGCCCGGATCTACGCCGGGGCCTCGGTCCCCGACGAGGTCATCGAGGCCGGACGGATCGACGGCGCCGGCGAGTTCCGGATCTTCGCGACCATCGCACTGCGGGTGATGTCCCCGGCGCTGGTGACCATCTTCCTCTTCCAGTTCGTCGCGATCTGGACCAACTACCTGCTGCCGGTGCTGATGCTGGCCAACGACCACCTGCAACCGGTCACCGTCGGCATCGTCGGCTGGCAGGCCCAGCGCGGGATCGGCCCCAGCGCCGTGCCGTTCAACATCGTGATCACCGCGGCCGCGATCTCCGCGATCCCGCTGGTCGTCCTCTTCCTGTCCCTGCAACGCTTCTGGCGCTCCGGTCTGACCGCCGGCAGCACCAAGTGAGGAGGCCCCTCGTGCCCGCGAGGTACCACCTGCGCTTCCAGCTCCACCCCACCCCGGAGGCCGCCCAACACGCCAAGGAGCTGGCCAAGTTCTGCGGCGAGGCCGGCATCGACGAGGTGGTGCTGCTGCTCGGCGCCGAGGAGCTCTACACCGGCCACCCGACCGGCGCGGCCGAGGATCTGCTCTTCGAGACCGCGGCGACCGCGACCACGGTCCTGCGCGAGGCGGGCATCGGGGTCAGCCTCAACCCGTGGGTCACCGCCGGCCACGCCGACCGCGGCCGCGTCGACCGGCTCGGCTTCGCCCCCATGGTCGACCCCGAGGGCACCGCCGCCGTGGCCCAGGCCTCCTTCGCCTGCCCGCGCTGGCGCGGCTGGCTCGCCGCCCATTACGCCCGCTACGCCACCCTGGACCTGCGGGTCCTCTGGCTGGAGGACGACTTCCGCTACCACAACCACGCCCCGCTGCACTGGGGTGGCGGCTTCGAGCCACTGATGCTGGAGCGGTTCGCGGCGGTCGTCGGAAGACCGGTCACCCGGGAGCGGCTGGTGACCGCCGTCACCTCCCCGGGGGAACCCCACCCGTGGCGCGAGCTGCTGCAACAGGTCTGGCGCACAGCCCAGTTGGAGACCGCAGCACTGGTGGCGGCGGCAGTCGGCGCGCAGTCCGGCGGACGCGTCCAGCTCGGCCTGATGAGCTCCGAACTGGGCGTCCACTCGGTGGAGGGCCGTGACTGGCCGGCCCTGTTCGAGGCGCTCAGCATCGACGGCCGGGTCGCCCACCGCCCGCACTTCGCCCGTTACGGCGACGCCCCCGGACGTGAACTCAGCTTCTCCGTCTGGATGCTGGAGGCTCAACGGGCGCTGCGACCGGCGCATGCCACGAGCGAACCCGAGATCGAGAACTGGCCGCACACCGCCTGGTCCAAGTCCGACACGCAGACCTGGTCCGAACTGGTCGCTGCCCAACTCGCCGGATCCGACGCGATGTTCCTCAACGTCCACCCCATGCAGTCCGGGCGCGCCCAGCGCTTCCCGCGGATCGCCGACCTGCTGCGCCGCTCGCGCCCCGCCCTCGACTGGGTCGCCGAACGCCAACCGCGATCACCGCGCACCCACGGGGTCGGCCTACCGGTACCCCCGCAGGCGGCCGCGCATGTGCGCACCCGCACCGGAGGTGAGCTCGCCGAACTCGCCGTCGACGCCGGCCCCGCGGCCGATCTCCTGCTGCGCTACGGCGTCCCGGTCACCGCCGGCCCGGCCCCCGTGCAGGCGGTATTCGGCCAACTCGCCTGGTCCTTCGAGGACTCCGAGATCGAAGAGATGCTGTCGGGCGGGCTGCTGCTGGACGGCACGGCCGCCGAGGTGCTCACCCGGCGGGGCTTCGGCCACCTGCTCGGCCTGCGCGCCTGCGGCCTCGTCGAGCGCGAGGCCGCCGGCCTCGGCGGCCCGTACGCGCTCGAACACGTGGCGCGGGAGGACGCGTACCTGAGCGTCAACGTCCAGCCGGCGCTGGCCCTGCTCTCCCTCGCTCCACAGGCCGAGCCCTGGACCAGCATTCTGACGTCAAGTCAGCAGTACTGGGGGCCGGGCAGGTTCGTGTTCGCCAACGAACTCGGCGGCCGTGTCGCGGTGCTGGCCGCGACCGCGCCCGAGCTGCTGCCGTACGACGACGACGGCCAGCGCCTGCTGCACGCCATGGTCCGGTTCCTGGAGGGCGACCGGCCCACCCTGCCGCTGGTGAGCGGCGGCCCCCACCTGATCCCGCACCTCTCCCACTCCGAGCGCGGCTGGCTCCTCGCCGTGGCCAACGGCAGCGCCGACCCGGCCCGGCCGCGGATCGCGCTGCCGACCGCCCCCACGGCCCCCGGCGCCACCCTGCTGGCCCCGCTCGCCCCACCGACCTCGGTCCGCGTCACCGAGCACCACCGCGGGCTGAGCCTCGACCAGGACCTGCCGCACCGCGGCTGGCTGGTCGTGGACTGGCACTGACTCCACCGTGAACCCCCACGGCGGTGTGCGTTCCGCACAGCAAGGAGCATCCGTGTTTCCCACGTTTCCCCCACCCCGCGGCGCCCTGGTCGCGATCCTCGCCAGCGCGGCCCTGAGCCTGACCGGCCTGGCCGCCGGCCCGGCGGCCGCCACCCCCGCCGCCGTGCCCACCAGCGGCTACGGCGTCACCGTCGGCACCCCCGTCCCGTTCGGCCAGATCTCCGACAGTCCGGCCGCGCCCTTCACCGACAAGGACGGCAGCTTCCACTACCAGGAGTCCGACGCCCTCTACGGCGCCACCGACAACCGTTCCTGGAGCTTCTACAGCGGCAGCGACTTCGACTCCGCGACAGCCGACAACGCCCTGGACAACGCGGTCAACCCCGCCAACGCCAACGACAAGAACAACGACACCACCTGGCGCTGCAACAACAGTCCCACCGGCCTGACCGCGAGCTACTCCGTCGGCAACACCAGCTACGCCCAGAAGAACTACTGCGACCTGGTCGGTACCTGGGTCGACCCCGACACCGGCGACTGGTACGGCCTGGTACACAACGAGTTCACCCCCTCGCCGTTCAACGACGGCCTGCACTACGACGCCATCGACTACGCGGTCTCCACCGACCAGGGCCACACCTGGACCATCAAGGACCACGCCATCACCTCGCCGTACAGCACCCAGCGCGGCGACACCGGCCAGTTCCCCGGCCAGACCTACTCCTACGGCGACGGCGACCAGCGGCTGTACGTGGACACCGCCTCCGGCTACTTCTACGTCTTCTACGGCTCCCGCGTCATCGACAAGAGCGGCGGCTGGAAGGCCTTCTACGAGCACGCGGCACGCGCGCCGATCGCCTCGAAGATGGCTCCCGGCTCCTGGCAGAAGTGGTACAACGGCGCCTGGTCCCAGCCCGGTCAGGGCGGCCTGGAGAGCAACATGGTGCCGGTCGACTCCTCCCACCCCACCGGCTACACCCCGGCCTCGGCCGAGTACAACCCGGCCACCGCCGGGACCGCCGAACAGCAGATCGCGGCGGGCCAGATGCCGCCCACCTCACCGCTGTTCGTCATGGACGTCAGCTACGACGCCTACCTGGGCCTGTACATCGGCGAGCCGCAGGGGGTCGACCAGAGCGGATCGGCGCCGCAGCATTTCTACGCCACGGCCGACCTCTCCACCCAGAAGTGGTTCGCGCTCGGCGACACCGGCGGCTACCACACCGCCTCCTGGTACCGATGGTTCCTGGACGGCGCCAGCCGGACGAACAACACGGTCGTCGGCAAGACCTTCCGCTCGTACTGCGCGTGGTCCTGCTCGAACGGCTCCAACGGCGAGTACACCGATATCACGCTCAGCTCCCCGAGCCCGGCCGCGCCGGTGGACACCGGCAAGACCTATCGGATCGGCAACGCGGACGGCAGGGTGCTGGCCCAGTCCCAGGGCGGCTCGGCGGCCACCTCGCTGGCCTCGGCCACCGGCTCCGCGCTGCAGTCGTGGAGCTTCGCGGCCGACGGGGACGGCTCCTACCGGATCGTCAACTCGGCCACCGGGCAGCTGCTAGGAGTCGACTCGACCACCCAGGCCGGCCGCGCCTGGGGCGCCAAACCCACGGTCACCGCGGACAGTTCCTCGGTCGGCCAGCAGTGGTTCGTGATCCCCGGCACGGCCGGCGGATTCCATCTGGTCAACCGCTACAGCGGCCTGGTGCTCGGGCTCTCGTCCGACAGCAGCCGCGCGGCCGAGACCACACCCACCCGCAGCTGGACCAACACCACCGGCAACGCGGTCGGCGGCGCCCGTACCGCGGGCGAACAGACCCTGACGTTCACCGTGACCGGCACCGGCGTCAGCCTCAACGGCACCCACACGCTGACCACCTCGGGCAAGGCGCTGGACGACCCCAACCACTCCACCAGCGCCGGCACCCAGTTGGTCACCTGGAGCCCCAACGGCGGCGCCAACCAGAACTGGGTCCTCACCCAGCAGTCCGACGGCTCCTACCAGATCACCAACGGCCAGTCGAACCTGTGCATGGACGTCAGCGGCGGCTCCACCACAGCCGGCGCCCAGGTGATCCAGTGGACCTGCACCGGCAACGCCAACCAGCGCTGGACGGTGACCGCGGTCAACGGCGGCTACACCATCGCCTCCCGCAGCAGCGGCCTCCTGCTGACCACCGCCACCGGCTCGGACGGCTCGCTGGTCACCCAGCAGGCCGACACCGGCTCGGCGTTGCAACACTGGACGGTCAACTGAGCTGAGCCCGGCCCTCGGTGGAGCCTCACCGAGGGCCGGGCGCGCACCGCCCCCTCACGGCAGCAGGCCGGACGCGCGGACCTGCCAGGCCAGCGACGCCCCGAAACGGAGCGTGCCCAGCAACCCGACCAGGGCGAAAGCGACCCAGATCGGGATCGCCAGGATGTCCGGCCGCCCGGTGATCATCGTTGCGCCGTCCAGCCACACCCTGGTCGGACGGCCGTCCGGATACAGCTGGTCGGTGGAGCGCTGGGCGCTGAACGCGCGGCCGTCGACCGTCCAGTGGTAGGTGCAGCCGTAGGTGTAGCTGACGTGGTCCTGATCGTCCAGCTCCCGGCCCGTGGTCCGGCACGCGGTCATGGTGGCCGAAGCGCTGGGCAGTTCGTGCCGTTGGATCCGGATGGCGTCGGCGGCCTGGGCCGTCGCGAAGACGGTGCCCAGCGCGAGGGCCAGGAACAGCACGACTGCCAGACAGGCGGAGACGTACGCGCCGGCGGAGATCTCCCGGCGCAGCGGGCCTGAGGCCCCGAGCGCCACCAACAGGGCGGCCCCGCAAGCCAGTAACCACCCGCGCCGATCACCCGGAACGTCCTGCGAACCCGCCCAGACCACCGGCGCGGCGGCGACCGCCAGGGCGGACAGGGCCACCAGCACGGCCACGGCACACCGTCGGTGGAGGGTGCTCCACCGGACGGAAGGTTGGTGTGCCACGTTGCCCCCAGCTCGCTCCGCACATCCCCGACCGCCCCATCGTCGCGGCCGTCGCCCGCGGAGCACACCCTCCCTGCGAGTCTCTGCCGAACCGGTGACAGAACCGCGACATCGTCACGGGCCGGCCGGCCCGCTCAGGGCGCGAGCGCCGGTGCCTCTCGCCTCCCGACCGGTCCTGCCGGCTGCCGCGTCGCCGGCACGGTGCCCGACGCGGTGCCCGACGCGCCGCGCGGGTAGGCGCTCGGCGCCACGCCGACCAGCTCGGTGAAGCGGGTGCTGAAGACGCCCGGCGACGAGCAGCCGACCGCGCGGCGGACCTCGTCGACGCCGAGCTCGTCACAGCGCAACAGCAGCTCCGTCGCGCGCTCGACGCGACGTGCCGTCAGGTACGCGTAGGGCGACCTGCCGTAGGCCAGCCGGAACTGGCGGCTGAGCTGCCCGGCGGGCATCCGCGCGTCGCGGGCGAGCGCCTCGACGTCCAGCGGCCGCGCGTACTCCCGGTCGATCCGGTCGCGGACGCGGCGCAGCCGGGCGAAGTCGCTCAGCCGCTGCGCCGCGAGACGTGCACGTCCCCACGAGGGGTGACACATGAGGAGACTCCCTTTCGAGGGCGATGACCGCCTTGCCGGAACGGCTCAGCGAAGTTCCTGGATGCGGACCAGGTTGCCGGCCGGGTCGCGGAAGGCGCAGTCGCGGATGCCGTACGGCTGCTCGGTCGGCTCCTGGACGACCTCGGCGTCACCCGCCTGCACCTTCTCGAAGGTCGCGTCAAGGTCGTGGGTGGCCAGCAGGATCCAGCCGTAGGTGCCCTTGGCCATCATCTCGGCGATGGTGCGGCGTTCGTCCTCGGTGACCCCGGGGTCGACGGCCGGCGGCGCCAGCAGGATGGACGTACCGGGCTGGCCGACCGGGCCGACCGTGATCCAGCGCATCTTGCCCTGTCCGACGTCGCTGCGGACCTCGAAGCCGAGGGCGTCGCGGTAGAAGGCCACCGAGGCGTCCGGGTCGTCGTGCGGGAGGACGCTGGTGTGAATGGTGATGTCCATGGCGGTCATGCTAGGTGCGGCTTGGGGACGGCGCTTCTCGATTCCTGACCGATCTGGCCGCGGTTCAGCCCTGGCGCCGTTCAACCCTGACGCAGTTCGCCCGCTTCGCCGAGCCAGACCAGCCGGCCGCGCTCCAGCACGTGCACCAGGGCGTCGTCCGGCGCCCAGGGCGGCAGGGTCCGGGCGGTCAGCAGGACCGCACGGCCGGCCAGCGCCCGTTCGGCCAGCAGCCGGCGCAGCCGGACCGCCACGGCGGGGGCCAGCCCGCGTTCGGGTTCGTCGAGCAGCAACAGCGCCGGGTCGGCCAGCACGGCCCGCGCGAGGGCCACCAACTGTTGTTGACCGCCAGAGAGTTCGGTGCACCGGCGGCCGAACAGGGAGCTCAGCTCCGGGAATCGGACCACCGCACGCTCGGGCGGGCCGGACAGGCCGAGCGTCTCGGCCACCGTCAGAGTCGAGAAGACCGCTCGGCGGGCCGGAACCAGCACTACCCCGAGCGCGGCCCGGCGGTGGGCGGCCAGCGCGGTGACGTCCCGCCCGGCCACGGTGACCCGGCCCTGGTACGGGCGGGCGAGGCCCGCCAGGGTCGCCAGTACGGTGGAACGCCCGGACCCGTTGCGCCCGACCAGAAAGCCGAGCCGCCCGTTCGGGCAGCGCACGTCCACCCCGTGCAGCCGCTCGACCCGTCCGTCGCGGACCCGGACGCCGCGCAGCTCGGCGGCCAGCCCGCCCGTCGCCCCGCTCACCAGAGCCGCCGGACCCGCTGGTCGGCGAGCACCCGCTCGATCGGCCCGGTGGCCACCACCCGGCCGCCGTCCAGGACGTAGGCGAGTTCGGCGAGCCGGGAGACCAGCCCGAGGTCGTGCTCGACCAGCAGGACGCCGGCCCCCTCGCGGGCCACCAGGGCCAGCACCCGGGCGACCTGGGCGACCTGGCCCGCGTCGAGGCCGACCGAGACCTCGTCCACCAGCAGCACCCGCGGTGATCCGGCCAGCGCTCTGGCCAGCTCGACCAGCCGGAGCACGCCGAGCGGCAGGTCGCCCGCCGGCCGGTGGGCGAGCGGGGTCAGGCCCAGCAGCCGCAGCGCGCCGGCCACCCGGAGCGCGGCGGCGCCCGGCGCGGTCGGCCGCCGGCGCCGCTGCTCGGCGCCGACCAGGACGTTGTCCGCGACCGTCAACTCGGGGAAGACCGCAACCTGTTGGAAGGTCCGCGCCAGACCGAGCCGGGCCCGCCGGTGGCAGGGCGCCCGGGTGATGTCGAGGTCGTCGAGCAGGATCCGACCGCCGTCGGGCCGGGCCAGCCCGCTGAGGCAGTCGAGCAGCACGCTCTTGCCCGCGCCGTTCGGGCCGACCAACGCGGTGACCCGTCCGGGCCGGACCGTCAGGTCCACGCCGTCCACCACCGCCACGCCGCCGAGCCGCCGCAGCACCGCGCGCCCGGCCAGCAGCCCGGGGCGGCCCACCCCATCTCTCGTACCCGGGTCGGTCCGGTCGGTGCTCACCCGGCCACCATCCGCCGGATCCCGCCCGCGAGTCCGCCGGGCAGCCACCCCGCGCCCGCCGCGAGGGCGCCCACCACCACGGCCGACATCCCCGGCACCGTCGCCGCGTCCAACCCCACCAAGGCGAACGCCGCCAACACCGCACCCACCGCACTGTCCACCCCCGCCACCACCACGGCCGCGAACCAGAGCAGCCCCTGCACCGGGTCGAAGACCGAGGCGTCGAAGGCCTCCCCGGCCAGCGCGAGCAGCACCCCGCCCGCACCCGCCAGGCTCGCGCCCAGCCCGAAGACCAGCAGCTTGACCCGGGGCACCGCCACCCCCGCCGCCCAGGCGCCCGCCTCGTGGTCACGCATCGCCACCAGCGCCCGGCCCAGCCGCCCCCGCCGCACCGCCGCCACCAGCAGCGCACCCGCCCCGAGCACCGCCAACTCGGCGGCGTAGAAGGCGTGGTCGCCGCGGAGGAAGGCGGGCCGCAGCACCGTCAGACCGGCGGTGGCATAGGGCTGTTCGAAGACAAAGCGGCTCAGGCCGAGCGCCAGCGCGAAGGTCACCAGGGCCAGCACCAGGCCGCGCCGGTGCACCACCGGGCGGCCGATCAGCAGCCCGGCCGCCGCCAGCCCGAGCACGGTGACCACCAGCGCCGCGCCCGCCGGGATCCGTCCCGACGCGAGCAGCGCGGCGGCGAGTGCGCCCAGGCCCGCGAAGGCGCCCTGGCCCAGCGAGACCAGCCCGCCGCCGCCGGTCACCAGCACCACCGAGAGCAGGATCAACGCGAGCGCGGGCACCGTCAGCACGGCCCGCACCCCGCCCGCCCGCAGCGCCAGCGGGGTGAGCAGCGCGAGCGCGCAGGCGACGGCCGCCCAGCCCCGGCCCCGGCCACCGCCGGGCGGCCGCCCGAGCTGCGGGAGCCCGCCGCCGCCCAGCAGCCCCTGGTCGGCGAAGCCCTCGACGAATCCCCACGGCACCAGGGCGGCCACCAGCAGCGCCACCGCGAACAGGTTGGACTGCACGGCGTCCAGCAGCGGCCCCAGGGTGCCGGCCGGGTGCAGCCAGCTCAGCTCGGACTGACCGATACCCAGCGCGAGCCCGACGGCCACCGCGATCGGCAGGCTGCGCAGCCGGGCCGCCACCGCGACCGCCAGGGTCTCCATCACCAGCAACGGCAGCCCGTACGGGTCGAGCAGCACCAGCGGTGCCAGCAGCACGCCCACCAGCCCGGCCGCGAAGGAGCCGAAGGCCCAGCCGGCCGCCGCCACCCGCCCGGCGTTCACCCCGGCCAGTTCGGCCAGCGTCGGATCCGCGGACACCGCCCTGGCCCGCACCCCGAAGCCGGTCCAGCGCCCGACCGCCCAGAGCGCCACCGCGATCACCAGCACGGCGCCGAGCTGGGCCACCGCGTCCACCCGGAGCAGGTGGCCGCCGGGCAACGTGACGGTCCGCGCCGGGACCAGCGCCGGGACGTCGGCCAGCGGTGTGGTACCCCAGATCGCCGCGACCGCGCCGATCAGCAGCACCAGGACGCCGACGCAGGCCACCACCAACTCGCCGACAGCCGCCCGCCGCCGCTGGAGCGGTCCGAAAACGGCCAGCTGGAGCAGCATGCCGAGCCCGGGAGCCACCACCAGCAGGCAGAGCACCGCGCCCCACCCCACCGGCCAGCCCCGCACCACCACCAGCTCGCGCAGCAGATAGGCGATGAAGACGGCGATACCGCCCTGGGCCAGGTTGAGCACGCCGGTCAGCTGGTAGCAGACCACCAGCCCGACCCCGCTGAGCGCGGCCGCGGCGCCGACGGCCACGCCCGCCAGCGCGAAGTCGATCGCCAGCCCGGGGTCGGCCATCAGAGCGGGCCCTGTGCGGGCAGCACGTCCGGCTCGCAGACCGGACAGGGCGCCAGCCCGCGGGCCCGGATCGCCGCGCCGTCCACCGCGGCGGCCCGCGGCTTGCCCGCCACCAGCGGGCAGTCGGGGCGGTGGCACAGGGTGCCGCCGGGGACGGCGACCAGGCCACCGCCCCACGCCGCCGACTCACCCACGACCTCGCCTCCGGCCTCCCCTGTCGCCTCTCCCCCGGCTTCGGGGGGCCACCCGTCGACGGCGCTCGGCGCATCAGGGAGCGCGGGCGTGGCCGCATCGCCCGCGCCCGGGGTGCGCAGCGCCGCCCAGACCACGCCCGCCACGATGAGTGCGGCGCCCGGCGCGGTGGCGGACGCGAGGTAGGGGAGCTGGCGGGCGGTCAGCCGCTCGCCCGAGACCGCGTACCAGCCGAGCACGCACATCGCCCCGCCCAGCAGGGCCAGCAGCCAGCCGAACGGTGCGCCGGCGAGTAGCCGGGCGCGGACCGGGCGCCCCGAGCCGTCCATCGCGATCCTCTCCACCCCCCGCCAGGGGCCGGCGAGACCGCCGGCCGCACCGGCCGGCGCGGCCGCCCCTCGTGTTGCGGGCGGGCGGTCGATCGGCCTTCATAGTGTCACCTGCGTCACACCCGGTCGCAGCGCGACACCAGGCGGAGAACCCATGCGCAGCACGCCCAACGACCGACCGGCCGACTCGGCGCGGCACTCGTCCGCAGCCCCGCGCTCCCACCCGTCCGGCCGCCTGGCGGTCCTTCGGACCGTGGCCTGCGCGCTCGGGGCCGTGCTGCTGGTGGCCTCCTGTTCGAGCAGCACGAAGAGCAGCTCCGGCAGCACCCCGACCCCCTCGGCAAGCAGCGCGTCGTCGGCGACGCCGTCCGCGGCGCCGTCCGGGTCCGCCGCGGCCTCGCCGTCCGCCACCGGCACCGCCCCGGCCGACGTGGCCGCCGCCACGGCACAGGTCACCCAGAACTGGCAGAGCTTCTTCTCGCCGTCCACGCCGATCACCGCCAAGGCCGCGCTGTTGCAGAACGGCGCCCAACTCCAGCCACTGCTGGAGGCCTTCGCCGCCGACCCGCGGATCTCGCAGATCAGCGCGCAGGTGACGAACGTCCAGTTCAGCGACGCCAGTACGGCGATCGTCACCTACAACCTGTCGCTGCAGGGCCAGGTGGTGCAGCCCAACGCGGCCGGTCAGGCGGTACTGGAGAACGGCACCTGGAAGGTTTCGCAGAGCACGCTCTGCGCGCTGGTCGCGCAGAGCGGGAACACCGCGGCCGGCGCGGTGCCCGGGTGCAGCAGCTGACCCCACCGCGCACCGCCAGGGTGGCCGCCGCGCTGGCGGCCACCCTGCTGGCGTTGTCCGGCTCGCTGACCGGCTGCGGCACCCGGCTGCCGGAGAGCGACTTCGCCGCGCCGGCCCCGACGGCCGCCGGAGGCAACCCGGCCGGCGACACCGGGGTGACACCGGGGCAGATCAAGATCGGCATCGTCACCTCGCTGACCAGCCCGCTCGGCACCGAGGTGCTCTCCGGCCCCCGGTACGGCGCGCTGGCGTTCTTCCAGGCGCTGAACGCGGCCGGCGGCCTGCACGGTCGGACGGTGCAGGTGGTGACCTGCGACGACTCCGGCAGTGGTCTCGGCAACCAGAGTTGCGTGCACAAGCTGATCGACCAGGACCAGGTCTTCGCCTTCGCGGCCGGCAGCGTGCTCGACTACGCGGGAGCCCCGTACGTCAACGGCAAGGCGGTGCCGGACGTCGGCGGCCAACCGCTGGGCACCCAGTACGACACGTATCCGCACCTCTACGGGATCTACGGGAGCAACGCCCCGCGCGACGGCCGCTCGGTCGGCTGGGACGGGACGCTCTTCCTCAGCACCGAGGTCTACCGGTACTTCCGGCAGCGGCTGGGCGTGCGGCGGGCCGCGGTGGTCGCCTACAACCAGGCGGAGTCGCTGAGTTACGCGCACCAGATCGAGCAGGGCCTGACGGCCGAGGGCTACCACGTGCTGACGAAGACGGTGGACCTGGCGCTGCCCGCGTTCGCCGCGGTGGCTACCGCGATGGCCTCCGACGGCACCCAGATCGTCTTCGACGCGATGGACACCCGGGGCAACACCGGGCTCTGCCAGGCGCTGGACGCGGCGGGGGTGCGGATCACCGCCAAGGTGACCAACGTGCAGAACTGGACCCAGACGGTCGGCCGCGACTACGCGGCGGCGCCCGGCTGCCGCGGCGAACTGTGGGCCACCTCGTCCAGCCGCAACTACGCGGACACCCGGTACCCCGCCGTCCAGCAGTTCCGCAGTGCCATGAGCCGGTACTTCCCGGATCGCGAACCCCTGTTGTCAGCCTGGGAGTTGGAGGGCTGGGCGGGCGCGCAGTGGCTGACCGACGCGATGGACTCGTGCGGGGCGGCGCTGACCCGGGCGTGTGTGGAGCGCTTCATGAACCGGACCCAGCCCTATGACGCGCACGGGTTGCTGATCCCCGCCGACTTCGTCCGCGAGCCGCGCCCCAGCGGGCCGGTCCGCGCCTGCCTGAACGTGGCCCGCTGGCAGGACGTCACCCCGGCGGGTGGCCCCGGCTGGGTCACCCAGGTGCCCGACATGGACACCAACTGCTTCGACGTGCCGCAGCTGCCCTACCGGCCCTGAGCCACCGGGAGCCGCTCTCACCCCCCAGGGGCACGCTTTCGATGATCTATTGTGTTTGGTCTTGTGGGGTATTGAGCGGTGCAATATCGTATGGCACTGGCCGTCCCGGCCCCCCACCAGCCGTTGTCAGGACCGCCCTTCGGGTGGACACGACCCCGGCCCACCCACCCTCGGGAAGCCCCCACATGCGCACATCACCCCAACGCGTCGCCGGCATGCTCGCCGCCATGGCCCTGGCCGTCTCCGGCCTCGGCACCGCCTCCCTCGTCACCGCCGCTCCGGCTGCCGCCCTCGGCAACGGCAACGCCCTCACCCCGCCCATGGGGTGGAACTCCTGGAACAGCATGGGCCCGTCCGTCACCGAGGCCGAGGTCAAGCAGACCATCGACTTCATGGCGGCCAACGGCCTGGTGCAGGCCGGCTACAACACCGTCACCGTGGACGACGGTTGGTCGATGCGCCACCGCAGCGGCCAGAGCGCGGACTTCGCCAAGACCGCCGACAACGCCATGCAGTTGTACGACGGCAACGGCAACCCGGTCTCCGGCACCGACGGCAACGGCAACGACCCCACCAGCGGCCACCTGGTCCCCGACCCCACCTCGTTCCCCTCGCAGACCGTCAACGGCCAGACCCTGAACGGCATCCAGTACCTGACCTGGTACGCCCACAGCAAGGGCATGAAGTTCGGCCTGTACGGCACCGACACCTACACCACCTGCCAGGGCCACCCCGGCAGCCTGGGCCACGAGACCACCGACGCAGGCGACTTCGTCGCCTGGGGCGTCGACTTCGTGAAGTACGACGACTGCCCGTACGGCCCGACGATCACCGGCCCCGACGGCTACGCCTACTACCCGCAGGGCGAGGGCAAGGAGCTCACCGAGTCCATCTACGCCCGCACCCAGACCTTCCAGCGGGCCCTCGACGCGGCGACCTCGGCGGCGGGCAGGCCGAAGGTCACCCTCAGCCTGTCCGCCCAGCCCGCGCACACCGGCATCCCCTACCTGCTCAACGCCAACGACCCGGCCCGCACCGACCCGCTGATCCTGGCGGCCGGCGTCCAGCCGCACCAGGCGGCCGGCTACTACCCCACCGGAGTGTGGTGCGGCCAGGTCGCCAACATGTGCCGGATCGGCGGCGACCGGGACAGCGAGCTGGACGGCGTGCTCTACAACGGCCAGTTGCAGACCGCGTTGAAGTACCCGGGCAACGTGCACCCCGGCAGCTGGAACGACATGGACATGATGTTCGCCGGCTGGCAGGACCCGAACGGCGTCTGGGGCGTCACCGACACCTACAAGGGCGACAAGCCGTTCACCGACGACGAGTCGCGCACCGAGCTGTCCGTCCTGTCGATGATGGCCGCCCCGCTCATCTCCGGCGCCGACCTGCGCGCCACCGCCGACGCCCAGCACACCTCGAACGGCTACACCTGGTCCACCGGGATCAGCTCCTCCGCCCTGGGGCTGCTGAAGAACCCCGACATGATCGCCGTCGACCAGGACAGCCTCGCCAAGCCCGCCACCCTGGTCGGCACCATGCCCAACTACCCCGCCTCGCAGACGGCCCCGGTGATCCTCAAGCGCCAGCTCGCCAACGGTGACCTGGCCGTCGCGCTGGTCAACCAGGACCCGAACAACTGGGCCATGCCCAGCGCCAGTTTCGCCGACCTCGGCCTGACCGGCTCCAGCTACTCCTACCGCGACCTGTGGACCGGCTCCACCGGCACCCTCACCGGCACCGTCGGCGGCAGCTGGATCCCGGCGCACGGCGTCACGCTCCTGCGCATCGCCGGCGGAAGCATCGACATGGGCGGCACGGGCGGCGGCACCGGAACCGGCGCGGCGAGCGTCGTCGGCGACAACAAGTACCACGCGATCAGCGCGGGCGGCACCGGCGGCCAGGCGCTCGAGGTCCAGGGCGGCTGCTACGCCCCGACCGGCGGCAACTCCGACATCAACGCCTACCAGAGTGGCAACGCCGCCCAGCAGTGGCTGTTCACCCCCAACGCGGACGGCACCGTGCAGATCACCGACAACTGCTACACCGCCCCCCAGTCGCACACCGTGCTGGCCGGCGGCGCCGGAGTCGGCAGCGCCTACCTGCTCGCCCCCTCCGCCAACAACCCCTGGCAGAAGTGGAAGGTCACCCAGAACTCCGCCGGCGCCCTGACCATCACCAACGTCGGCAACGGCCTGACCCTGGACACCGCCGGCAGCACCGCCGGCTCGACCGGGATGACCAACCCGCCCAACCCGGCCGCCCCCGGCCAGACCTGGAGCGTCCTGTCCTGACACCGGACACGGTCCCGGTGGTCACCGAGCGCCCAGCCTCGGCGATCACCGGGACCGACCGCGTTCCAGCCCGGCCGAGCGGGTGACGGCCGAACCCGGCTGCGGCTCAGGGGGATTCGATGCGCTGGACGATCTGCTCGCACAACTCGTGGGTGCGCAGGGCATCGTGGGCGTCGAGGGTCTTGCCGGTGCGGACCGCGTCGAGGAAGAGGTGCACGACCTGTTCGATGCCGCGCTGGCGTGCGACGGGGACCCAGTCGCCGCGGCGGCGGATGGTGGGCTGGCCGCGGTGGTCGACCACGTCGGCGAGGTTGAGGACGGCGCGCTTGGAGTCGCCGCCGGAGACCTCAAGGACCTCCTCGGTCGCGCCGCTCATCCGGTTCATGATGCCCAGCGCCGTGAAGCCGTCCCCGGCCAGGGTCAGCACCAGGTGCTCCACCAGCCCGTCCCGCTTGCGCCAGCGGACGTCCACCTGCTCGATCTCGCCGGGCACCAGGAAGCGCAGGGTGTCCACCACGTGGATGAAGTCGTCGAAGACCAGGGTGCGGGCGGCCTCCGGCAGGCCCTCGCGGTTCTTCTGCAGGACGATCAGGTCGCGCGGGCGCTCCTTGGCCTGCACGTAGCCCGGGGCGTGGCGGCGGTTGAAGCCGACCATCAGGGAGCGGCCCAGCGAGTCGGCGAGGGCGGTCAACCGGGTTGCGCCGGCGAGGTGGTAGTCGAGCGGCTTGTCCACGTAGACGTCGATGCCGGCGGTCAGCAGGCGCTCGCTGATGGCCACGTGCTGATCGGTGGCGGCGTGCACGAAGGCGGCGCGGATGCCGCTGTCGATCAGCTCGCCGAGGTCGGTGAAGCGGGGGGCGATCCGGTAGGTGTCGCCGATCCGGTCGAGCTTGGCCCGGTCACGGGTCATCAGACGCAGGTCGAGGCCCGGCAGCGCCGCCAGGACCGGGAGGTAGGCCTTCTGCGCGATGTCACCGAGCCCGATCACCCCCACCGGAAGCAGGGCGTCGGGGGCGGGGGTCTGACTCATGGGATCTCCTGGCGTACGGACGATCATCGGGCCGTCCCCACCTTACGCGCCGGGTCCCGCCCCGAGTCCCGCTCCGAGTCCCGCTCCGAGTCGCACCCCGGGTCCCGCTCCGGAGGGCGGCCTCAGGACCGGCCCGCGACCTGTTCCGCGGCGTCGCCCAGCGCGCGCAGGACGGGACGGATCAGTGGGTGCAGTTCGGCGCCGCTGCGCACGGCCGCGAACACCTTGCGGGTCGCGAGGTCGCTGTCCACCGGCCGTACCGCGACCTGTGCCAGGTCCACCCCGGCCAGCGCCGAGCGGGGCACCAGCGCCACGCCGGCGCCCGCCGAGGCGAGCGCGACCACCGCGCGGAAGTCGTCCGAGGAGTGCACCAGGCGCGGGGTGAAGCCGGCGTGCTCGCAGGCCAGCAGCACCACGTCGTGGCAGGGATTGCCGGGGTAGGGGCCGATCCACGGCTCGGCCGCGAGCTCGGCCATCGCGACCGGTCCGGGTCCGGCGGCCAGCCGGTGGCCGAGCGGCAGGACGGCCTCGAACGGCTCGGCGTACAGCGGGAAGCGGGCGAGGCGCCGGTCGCCGGCGCGCGGGGCGCCGCGGTACTCCACGGCGACGGCCAGGTCCGCCTGCCCGTCCAGCAGCATCGGCAGGCTGGCGTCGCCCTCGGCGTCCAGCACCTTGAGCAGCACCCCGGGCGCGGAGGCGGCCAGCGCGGTGATCGCCGGGGCCAGCACCAGCGAGATGCCGGTGGCGAAGGAGGCGACGGTGACCTGTCCCTGCACGCCGGCCGCGTACGCCGCGAGGTCCGCCTCGGCGCGTTCCAGCTGGGCGAGCACGGCGTCGGCGTGGGTGACCAGGATCTCGCCCGCCGGCGTCAGCCGTACGCCCCGGCCGTCGCGGGCCAGCAGCTCGTGGCCGGTCTCCTGCTCCAGGGCGGCCAGTTGCTGGGAGACCGCGGAGGGGGTCAGGTAGAGCGCGGCGGCCGCGGCGGTCACCGTTCGGTGGTCCGCCACGGCCCGCAGGGTCCGCAGTCGTCTGGCGTCGATCACGCACCCATTCTGACAGGCGCCGGGGGACGGCCCGAGCGCCTGCTTACAGGGCGGCCCGGGCGTCGATGAACGCCGCGACGGCCTTCTCGACGTCCTCGGTCGAGTGCGCGGCCGAGAGCTGGACCCGGATCCGGGCCTTGCCGTGCGGGACGACCGGGAACGAGAACCCGATCACGTACACGCCGCGCTCCAGCAGCAGCTCGGCCAGCCGGCCGGCCTTGGCCGCGTCGCCGATCATGACCGGGGCGATCGGGTGGTCGCCGGGCAGGATCTCGAAGCCGGCCTCGGTCATCTTCGAGCGGAACAGCGCGGTGTTGGCGTTCAGCCGCTCGCGCAGCTCGTGCGAGGTCTCGATCAGGTCGAGCACGGTCAGCGAGGCCGCCGCGATGACCGGGGCGAGCGAGTTGGAGAACAGGTACGGGCGCGAGCGCTGGCGAAGCAGCGCGACGATCTCCCGGCGGGCGGCGACGTAGCCGCCCGAGGCGCCACCGAGCGCCTTGCCCAGGGTGCCGGTGATGATGTCGACGCGGTCCATCACGCCGTGCAGCTCGGGGGTGCCGCGGCCGCCGGGGCCGACGAAGCCGACGGCGTGCGAGTCGTCGACCATCACCATGGCGTCGTAGCGGTCGGCCAGGTCGCAGATCTCACGCAGCGGCGCGACGTAGCCGTCCATCGAGAAGACGCCGTCGGTGACGATCAGGCGGCGGCGGGCGTCCTGGGTCTCCTTGAGCTGCTGCTCCAGCTCGGCCAGGTCGCGGTTGGCGTAGCGGTGGCGGCGGGCCTTGCTCAGGCGGATGCCGTCGATGATGCTCGCGTGGTTCAGCGCGTCGGAGATGACGGCGTCGCGCTCGTCGAGCAGGGTCTCGAAGACGCCGCCGTTGGCGTCGAAGCAGGAGGAGTAGAGGATCGTGTCCTCCTGGCCGAGGAAGCCGGAGAGCCGGTCCTCCAGCTGCTTGTGGACGTCCTGGGTGCCACAGATGAAGCGGACCGAGGCCATGCCGTAGCCCCAGCGGTCCAGCGCGTCCTTGGCGGAGGCGAGCACGTCGGGGTGGTCGGCCAGGCCGAGGTAGTTGTTGGCGCAGAAGTTCAGCACCTCTCCCGGGCGGCCGCCGGAGGTGACGCTGACGGAGGCGTTCTGCGGGGTCCCGATGACCCGCTCGGGCTTGAAGAGGCCGGCCTCGGTGATCTCGACGAGGGTGGCGGCGACGTCTTCGCGTACGGAGTCGAACACAAGGGCTCCTTCAGGGGGTTGGTCAGACGGTCCAGTCGAGGATGATCTTGCCGCACCGGCCGCCGGCGGCCTCGTCGAAGGCGGCCTCGAAGTCCTGCGCGGCGTAGCGGCCGGTGATCACCGGGCTGAGGTCGAGGCCGCCCTCCAGCAGCACCGACATCGCGTACCAGGTCTCGAACATCTCGCGGCCGTAGATGCCCTTGAGGGTGATCATCGAGGTGACGATCCGCGCCCAGTCGACCGGGAAGTCCTCGGCGGGCAGGCCGAGCATGGCGATCTTGCCGCCGTGGGTCATGTTGGCGATCATCGACTGCAGCGCCTCGGGGCGGCCGGACATCTCCAGGCCCACGTCGAAGCCCTCGCGCAGGCCCAGCTTCTGCTGGCCCTCCTCGATGGTCTGCTCGGCCACGTTGAGCGCCAGCGTCACGCCGACCTCGCGGGCCAGGTCCAGGCGGTACGGGCTGACGTCGGTGATCATCACGTGCCGGGCGCCGGCGTGCTTGGCGACGGCCGCCGCCATGATGCCGATCGGGCCGGCGCCGGTGATCAGCACGTCCTCGCCGACCAGCGGGAAGGAGAGCGCGGTGTGCACCGCATTGCCGAACGGGTCGAAGATCGCCGCCACGTCCAGGTCGACCGGCACCCGGTGCACCCACACGTTGGAGGCGGGCAGCGCCACGTACTCGGCGAAGGCGCCGTCCCGGCCGACGCCCAGGCCGACGGTGTTGCGGCACAGGTGGCGGCGGCCGGCCAGGCAGTTGCGGCACTTGCCGCAGACCAGGTGGCCCTCACCGCTGACCAGGTCGCCGACCGCGATGTCCGCGACCGCGGCGCCGATCGACACGACCTCGCCGACGAACTCGTGACCGAGCGTCAGCGGCGTGCGGATGGTCTGCTGGGCCCAGCCGTCCCACTTGCGGATGTGCAGGTCGGTGCCGCAGATGCCGGTGCGCAGCACCTTGATCAGCACGTCGCCCGGGCCGGTCTCGGGCTCGGGGACATCGGTCATCCACAGACCGGGCTCGGCGTGCTTCTTGACGAGTGCCTTCACGGCGACGGCTCCTGACACCTGGTTGACGCGCGAGGGTGGGGGGAAACCCGGCATCGGCGCCATTCCTCACCGGGCCCCTGCAATCTGCCTGGTGGGAGGGGGTGCGGTCCATCGAGGAATTCTTAACGGCGGCGACAGCTGGGCTTCACGATCGTGCCCGAGCCTGCGCCGCCGGGCCCGGCGCCGTGCCGAGGGGCACCCGTTCGAGCGAGTTCGGCGGACGGGAGTTCACGTCCGCCGAGCGTGTTCGGGGCGCTCGCGCCAGGCGGTCGCGCCGGTCAGGAGAGCGCGAGCGCAGGGACGGGGTTCCGCAGGAGCGCGAAGGCGGAGTCCAGGCAGGCGGTGGTGCGGGCCGGGTCCGGGTCGACCTTGCGCATGATCTGCAGGCCCTGGACGAGGGTCAGCAGCAGGTGCGCGGCCTCGGGCGCCCCGATCGCGGGCGACAGTTCGCCGCCCCGCCGGGCCCGCTCCAGCTGGACGGCGAACGTCTGCTCGGCCTTGCGCAGGCTGCGCCGCGCGCGGTCCGCGACCTCCTCGTCGTTCGGCAGCAGCTCCGCGATGCTGTTGACGCTGAAGCAACCCGATTCGCTGCACACCGAGTCGGCCTGCAGCAGCCGCTCGAAGAGCTCCCGCAGCTGTGGGAGCGCGGGTCGCAGGTCGTCGAAGGACGAGGCGAGCAGGTCGTCTTGGCGGCCGAGGTAGCGGCCGAGCGCCAGCACGAACAGACGGTGCTTGTCGCCGAACGCCGCGTAGATCGAGCCGCGGCCCAGGCCGAGCTCCTCCACCAGGTCGTTCATGCTGGTGGCCTCGTAGCCCTTGCGCCAGAACAGGAGCATCGCCCGGTCCAGGATCGCCTCTTCGTCGAACGTGCGCGGTCGTCCCATGGGCCCAACGCTACCCAAGTGCGGGGGCGACCGGGGACGAAAGGGCCAAGTATTTGACCTCTCGTTCCACAATCGGTATGTTCTGGAACGAGAGGTCAACAACTCCTCCGTCATCCCGAACCCGTCAGGAGCAGTCGTGAAGGTCGAGATCTACTCGGATGTCGTGTGCCCGTGGTGCTACATCGGCAAGCGCCGCTTCGAGAAGGCCCTCGCGGCGTTCCCCGGGGCAGCCGAGGTCGAGGTGGTCTACCGCCCGTTCCAGCTCAACCCCGGGGCATCGGAGGTCGGCGAACCGTCCGCGAAGGTCTACGAGCGGAAGTTCGGCCGGCCCGCGCAGAGCATCTTCGGCCCGCTCACCGAGGCGGCGGCGGCCGAGGGCATCACCTTCCGGCTGGACGACGCGGTGGCCGTCAACACCTTCTCGGCACACCGCCTGATCTGGTTCGCCGGACAGCGCGGACACCAGAGCGCGGTCAAGGAGGGCCTGCTGGCGCACTACTTCACCGACGGCGGCGACCTCGGCGACCACGCGGCGTTGACGGAGATCGGCACGGCGGCCGGGCTGGACCGCGCCGAACTCGCCGCCTTCCTCGCCTCGCAGGACGGCGTCAAGGAGGTCCGCGCCGAACTCGCCGAGGCGGCGCGGCTGGGCGTCACCTCGGTTCCCACCTTCGTGTTCGACGGCGAACTGGCCGTCCAGGGGGCACAGAGCCCGGAGCTGCTCCTGGAGGTCATGACGAAGATCGCCGCCGGGGCGTAGTCCCGCACGGACCACACAGTCCGGCACAGTCCCGCACACCGCGCCCGCCCGCACATTCCGCTCTTCCACCGATACACAGCAACGCAAGGAAAAAGCACCATGAAGGCAGCAGTCATCCACAGCTACGGTCCCGTCACCGACGTCGTGACGGTCGAGGACGTGCCCGCTCCCGCGGTCGGCCCCCAGGACGTGCTGATCGAGGCCCGGGCCGCCGGGGTCAACCCGATCGACCACCTGATCGCCAAGGGCTTCATGCAGCCCGAGGGCCTCACGCAGACTCGCGTGCTGGGCAACGAGGTCGCCGGGGTGGTCGCCGCCGTCGGTGCCGCGGTCACCCGCTTCGCGGTGGGCGACGAGGTCTTCGCCCGGGTCGACCCGCGGGTGGGTGCGGCGTTCGCCGAGTTCGTCGCGGTGGACGAGTCCCTGGTCGCGGCCAAGCCGGCCGCGCTCTCCTTCGAGGAGGCCGCCTCGCTGCCGCTCGTCGCGCTCACCGCCTGGCAGGCCCTGACCGAGCACAGCCGACTCCAGGCCGGACAGCGGGTGCTGATCCACGCCGGCGCGGGTGGCGTGGGGGCCGCCGCCATCCAGATCGCCAAGCACCTCGGCGCCGAGGTGGTCACCACCGTGAGCGCGGACAGTGTGGAGCTGGTGCGGGGACTGGGTGCCGACCAGGTGATCGACTACCGCAACGAGAAGTTCGACGAGCTCGTCGAGCCCGTCGACATCGTCCTGGACACCGTGGGCGGGGACACCCAGGACCGCTCGTTCCCGCTGCTCAAGCCGGGCGGCACCCTGGTGTCGATCGTCTTCATCCCCGACGTCGAGGCCCGGAAGGCCCAGTGGGGCGTGCAGGCGAGCGCCTTCCTCATGCACCCGGACGGCGGCCAACTGGCGCGCATCGCCGGCCTGGTGGAGAGCGGCGAGCTGCGTCCCGTGGTGCAGAGCGTCTTCCCGCTCGACCAGGCGGCGCAGGCCCTGACCCAGGTGGAGGGCGGCCGCGCCCGGGGGCGGACGGTGCTCGGCATCCCGTCCTGAACCGGCCCCGGGGGGAGCCGTGATGGGGGCGAGCCGTGATGGGGGGGGGCTGTTTCGAACGGGCGGGATCTGCGAGCATGGTGCGATGGATCATGCTCGGCAGCTCGTCAGTTCCGGCTCACCACTCGAACCACAGATCGGGTTTTCCCGGGCCGTGCGCAAAGGTGCGCACGTCGCGGTCGCCGGGACCGCTCCCCTCGGCGACGACGGGACGACCGTGGGGCAGGGCGACGTCTACGCCCAGACCGTCAGGTGCCTGGACATCGCGCAGGCCGCGCTGAAGGCGGCGGGCGCCTCGCTGGAGGACGTCGTGCGGACCCGCATCATGCTCACCGACGTGACGCGGTGGAAGGAAGCCGCGCGAGCGCACGGCGAGCGGTTCGCGGCGGTCCGTCCGGCCTGCACGTTCATCGAGGTCTCACGCTTCATCGATCCCGAGTGGCTGGTCGAACTGGAGCTCGACGCGATCTCCGACTGACGTCCGGCAGAGCGCTTGCGCTCGCCCGGGCGGGCCGGGCGCGGCTACGACGCGTCCGGCTTCGCCACGACCTCGTCGGCCTTCTCGGCCGCACCGGCCCGGCGGTAGGCGTCCGCGGACTCCTCGCGCACCGCACGGACCTCGGCGGCGGGCAAGCCTGCCGCGCGCAGCGTGTCGGCGAGTTCGTCCAGGGCCTCGCCCTCGCGGTAGACGTCGCCCTGCTCCCTGAGCATCGCCACTGCCTGCCGCCCGGCCGCCGTAGCCTCTCCGAGCACCCCCAGACTCCGCAGTGCCACGCCGAGATTGTTCCACCCAAGCGCCGTGCTGTCGTCGTCGTCCTGGCTCTGGTAGATGGTGAGGGCGGTCTGATGGGCGTCGGCAGCCTCCTGGAAACGGTCCAGCTTCTGCAGGTCGTTGCCCAGCCCGGTCCATGCCCAGGCAACTCCGTGCTGGTGCTCGAGATCCAGGAAGATAGCGAGGGCGGCCCGATGAGCAGCAACAGCCTCGTGAAGCATGCCCAGTTTCTGCAAGGCGTTGCCGAGGTTCCCCCACGACCGAGCAGCACTGTGCTGGTTGTCGAGATCCAGGAAGACGCTGAGGGCAGTCCGTTGAGCATCCACCGCCTCGCTGAGCTTGCCCAGCTCCTGCAGGACGGTCCCGAGATTCGTCAACGCCCTGGCCTGGCTACGGCGGTCGTCAGTGGCGTGTGCGGCTTCACGGCTGACCACGGCGATGCCCCACAGGTCTTCGAGGTGCCGACGCAGCAGCAGATACTCCCCCAGAGTGGCGGGAAGGCGGTGGGCGATGTCGAGATGGCCAGCGACATAGGCGCTGTGGACGGCGGCGATGAGGTTGTCGCGTTCCGCGTCCAGCCAGGTCAACGCCCTGGCCCGGTTCCGGACGGCAGGCCGTCGGCCGGGGTCTCGGTTCAGATGAGTCTCGGCCTCCCAGGCAGCGCGGTCGTAGTACACCAGGATGCGGCGCAGTGCCTGCGCCTCCGCCACGGGGTGGGCGTGGGCCTGTTCGGCGGCGTAGGCGCGGACGAGGTCGTGCATGCGCCAGCGGCCGGTGTCGGCGTCCTGGCGGATGAGGCTGGCCCGGACGAGGGTGGTGAGCCGCGCGCGGACGTCCTTCGGCTTGGCGGCGCCGGTGAAGCCGACGACGCTCTCGGTGGACACGTCGGGGCCCGGGTTGAGGGCCAGGGTGCGGAAGAGTTCGGCGTGGGTGGGCGCCAGCCGCCGGTAGGAGCGGTCCAGCACGGCTCTGACGGTCCGGCTCCCGTCGTCCAGGACGTCGAGCCGGCCGTCGATGTCGTGGAGGTCGTCGGCGAGTTGGGCCGGCTTGAGGTGGCGTTCGGCGACCAGCTGGGCGGCGGCGATCTGCAGGGCCAGTGGCAGGAAACCGCAGAGCTGCGCGACCCGGGCGGTGCCGGCCGGGTCGTCGGCGACCCGGGTGTCCCTGGGCAGCGCGATGGCCACGGCGGTGCGGATCAGCCGGGCGGCGGGGGCGGGTTCCAGCACGTCGAGGTCGACCAGCCGGGCGCCGAGTCCGGGCAGGTCGTCGCGGGAGGTGACGAGCAGGCGGTGCGGGCCGTCGCCGGGTGGCAGCAGGTGCTCGACCTGGCCGAGCCGCGAAGCGTTGTCCGCGATCACCAGGATCCGTTGCCCGTGCCGCGAGCGGAGCTGGAGTTGGGCGCGGTAGAGCGCGGCGCGGGCGTGGTCCTCGGACGGGATCTGCTCGACCGCGACGCCCAACGCCCGCAGCGCGCCGTCCAGCGCCTGCCCGGCCTCGACCGGGCTGTCGTCGTAGCCCAGGAGGTCGAGGAACAGTGCCCCGGTGAACAGGCCGCAGCGCAGGGCGGCGTGGCCGGCGGCCAGGGCGAGGGTGGTCTTCCCGATGCCGCCCATCCCGGCCACCGCGGTCACCACGACGGCGGGCACCTCGTCGTCGTCGGCGTAGCTGCCGGTCTCGGCGCCGGGCGCCTGCCGAGGGCCGAGGAGGTCGAGCAGCCCTTGGACCTGGTCCTCCCGGCCGGTGAACCCGGGCGGAACGGACGGGAGGGGAGCCGGCTCCGGCAGTGCGGGCACGGTCGGGGCGGGCCTGGTTGGGGCGGTGGGCCCGGACGGCTGATGGATGGTCACAAGGGCGGTCTCCGCCATGACCGTGGAGCCGAACGTCCCCCCGCTGATCGTGTTGGCCGTCCCCTCCCGTGCCTGCGGGCCACGCCCCGGTACCGCCATGCCACCCACCCGTTCGTCCATCCGACAGGCCACTCAGCGTACCCGGGCAACCCCGGCGGGAGAGCGCCCGATTAGAGTGCCGATCATGGACAAGCAGACACTGGCCGCCATCCTGGACGACGCCGCCCGCGGGGTGTTCCCGCCCTCGGACGGGACCGTCACGGTGGTGCCGCAGCCGTCGGAGCGGGATGCGGGGGTGCTGTCGTTCAGCGCGCATGCGGTGGTGTTCACCGACGAGGACCCGGCGTGGGTACGCGCGGAGCTGGCGGCGACGGTGGTCGACCCGCTGGCCGCGCCGCTGAGCCCGGCGTTCCTGTCCGCGTTCGAGCGGCGGACGGGACGGGTGGTGAACAACATCGACCTGGTCACCGTCGCCGGGCGGCTGACCGGTGAACCGCCCCTGGCGCTGCGGGAGATCGAGGACCGCGAGCACCCGCGGATCGCCCGGGCACTGCGTTACCGCGACGACGTCCGGGCCTGGACGGTGCCCGGCGGGGTGCTGGTGCTGGGGCGGGCGGTGGCCGGGCGGTGGGAGGCGGCGATCGAGGTGGACGTGGCGGGCCGGGGCCAGGGGCTGGGCCGGGCCCTGGCGTTGAGCGCCCGCCACCTGGTGCCTGAGGGCGACGTGGTGTGGGCGCAGCAGGCGCCGGGCAACGCGACGAGCGTCCGGGTCTTCCAGGCCGCCGGATTCCGGCCGGTGGGCGCAGAAGCCCTGCTGGTGCAGAGCCACCAGGTATAGGCCGTGTCTGACAATTCCCGCCGGGCCCGCGACGCGAATCGTCAGACACGGCCTAGTGCCGACTGGGCCCGGACCAGGGTCTCGCCGACGTCCGTCCGGTAGTAGAGCACCGAGCGTCCGGCGCGGCGGCGCCCGACCAGTCGGGCGTCCAGCAGGACCTTGAGGTGGCGGCCGACCGAGCCGAGCCCCTGGCCGGTCAGGGCGACCAGCTGGGTGGTGCTCTTCGGGGCGTCCAGCAGGACCAGGACGCCCGCCCGGGCGGGGCCGAGCAGCGCGCCCAGCGCCTCGGGCGGCTGCGCCCGGTCCGCGCCGGCCAGCACCCCCGCACACGGGTACACCACCGCGTAGCGGGGGCCGAAGGCGGGCAGCGCGTCCCAGGAGACCCAGCCCCGGCGCGGGGTGATCGGGACGAAGAGCAGCTGTGCCCCGGAGATCTCCCGGGGCGGGTAGTCGTGGCCGTTGATCTGGAGCCGCCCCTCCCCCAGCCAGCGCATCCCCGGGCGCATGTCGTCCAGCGCCGCCGCCCAGCCGCCCTGGCTCAACTGGGCCGTGCGGGCGACGACATCGGCCTCCATGACGCGTCGGCGTCGCGGCCAGTACGGCAGGACCGTCTCCGTCCACACCCATTGCAGCAGGTCGGCCGCACGCTGCGGCAGATCGGACCGGCGCAACAGGGCTGGCAACGCGCCACCATGAGACACCGTCAGATGATCGAGGGCCTCCTCGGGCGGCGTCCGGCGGATCCGCGCCAGCTCCTCGTCGAAGGTCTGCTCGCCCCGGCCGCTCGGCGTGGGGGTGAGGAAGTCCGCGTTCCAGACGCCGCCCAGCCCGACCCTGACGAGCTGCGCGGTGACCGGGTCCTCGGCCAACCGCGCCCGGTGCGCGCCCTGGTGGGCGTCCAGCCAGCCGCGCTCACCCGGGTGGGCGGCGCGTCCCCACTCCAGGTCCATCAGGCTCGCGACGGTCTCGGCGACGGGCGACAGCACGAACCGGCTGCTCACCAGGGTGTCCGCGTTGACCTGCCACAACCCCATCGCCCGCTCCTCCCCCAGCTCCCGTTGTTTCGCCGCCGCGCGAAAGAGTAACGCCCCTCGGGGCAGGCCGCCGAGACTCTCGGCATGCGCACTTACCAGGAACTCTTCCGCACGCCGGAGTTCACGCCGTACTTCCTCGCCTCCTCGCTCCAGGTGGCGGCTTCGACGGTCGCCGGGCCGGCCCTCGGCACCCTCATCTACTCCTCGACCGGCTCCCCGCTGCTCTCCGCGCTCGCGATGTTCGGCCCCTCGCTCGCCCAGGTGGTCGGCGCGACCACGCTGTTGTCGGCGGCCGACCGGCTGCCGCCGCGCGCGGCGCTGACCGGCATCGCGGTGCTGTTCGGCCTCGGCGACGCCGCCCAGGCCATCCCCGGCCTGCCGGTGTGGGCCGCCTTCACCGTGCTCCTCGCGCTCGGGACACTCGCCTCGCTGGGCGGCGGAGTGCGCTACGGACTGCTCAACGAGATCCTCTCCAAGCAGGGTTACCTGCTCGGCCGCTCGGTGCTCAACATGTCGGTCGGCCTGGTCCAGATCTGCGGATACGCGGCCGGCGGGGTGCTGGTGTCGACCGTGTCACCGCGCGGCACGCTGCTGGTCGGCGCCGCGCTGGGCCTGGCCGCCGCGGCCGTCGCCCGGAGCGGCCTGAGCCGACGGGCGCCGCGCGCCACCGGCCGGCCGTCCGTCGCGCAGACCTGGCGAACCAACGCGCTTCTGTGGTCGTCCACTTCGCGACGCTACGTGTTCCTCGCCCTCTGGGTCCCCAACGGGCTGATCGTCGGCTGCGAGTCCCTCTTCATCCCGTACGATCCCCGGCACGCCGGGGCGCTGTTCGCCTTCGCCGCGCTCGGCATGCTGATCGGGGACACCCTCACCGGCCGCTTCCTGCCCGCGCGTTGGAAGGCACGGCTCGGGTCGCCGCTGCGGCTGCTGCTCGCCGTCCCCTATCTGGCCTTCGCGCTGCGCCCGGCGCTGCCGCTCGCCGTGGCAGCCGTCGTCCTCGCCTCGGTCGGCTACTCGGCCAGCCTGCTGCTCCAGGAGCGCCTGATGGCCCTGACGCCGGACGAGTTGAGCGGACAGGCACTGGGCCTGCACTCCTCCGGGATGCTCACCATGCAGGGCGTGGGCGCCGCGGTCGCCGGAGCCGTCGCCGGGCGGACCTCCCCCGCAACGGCGATGGCGTGCGTGGCGGCGGTCTCGGTGGCGGTCACGCTGGCCCTCGCGCCCGGCCTGCGGGCCCGGCCGGCCGCGCAGGTACCCGCGAGCGATCGGGTGGCGGCGTAGTGCCGGTCCCCCGGCGGGGGACCGGCGCCCGGTGACCTACGCGAACTTGGCCTTGCCCGGGCCGTCCTCGACGAAGCTGCGCATGCCGGTGTCGCGGTCCTCGGTGGCGAAGAGGCCGGCGAAGAGCGTGCGCTCCAGGGCGAGGCCGGAGTCGATGTCGCTCTCCAGGCCGCGGTCCACGGCCTCCTTGGCCGCGCGCAGCGCCCAGGCGGGGCCGGTGGCCAGCTTGCCGGCCCAGGCCAGCGCGGCGGAGTAGACCTCCTCGGCGGGGACGACCTGGTCCACCAGGCCGATCCGCAGCGCCTCGTCGGCGCGCACCATGCGGCCGGTGAAGATCAGGTCCTTCGTCTTGGCCGGGCCGACCAGGCGCGCCAGGCGCTGGGTGCCGCCGGCGCCGGGGATCAGGCCGAGCAGGATCTCCGGCTGGCCGAGCTTGGCGTTGTCGCCGGCGATCCGGATGTCCGCGCAGAGCGCCAACTCGCAGCCGCCGCCCAGCGCGTAGCCGGTCACGGCGGCCACCACCGGCTTGGGGATCCGGGCCACCGCGGTGAACGCGTCCTGCAGGGCCCCGCCGCGCTGCACCATGTCGGTGTACGACATGCGCTGCATCTCCTTGATGTCGGCGCCCGCCGCGAACACCTTCTCGCCGCCGTAGATCACCACGGCCCGCACGTCGGCCCGGGCGGCGGCCTCCTCGGCGACCTCCTTGAGCTGGTCCTGCATGGCCACGTCGAGGGCGTTCATCGGCGGCCGGGCCAGCCGGATGGTGCCGACGGCGTCCTCGACGTCCAGGGTGACGAACCGCGTCATGGCGAATCCTCCAGAGCTGTTAAGCGGCGTTAACTATCCTGAACTCCAGAGACTAGCGGTCCATCAGCTGCTAGCGTGACCCCCATGTTCCTCCCCCGTGCATAGGACCCGCCCCGCGACCGCACCCGCGCCGGCCCCCTTGGGCCAGAGCCGCTGCGGCGCCCCGGCGTCCTTGCACCTTCCCTCCGCACGTCGAGGAACATTCCCATGTCTTCTTCCCCCTCCTATCGCGCTGTCCTGCGCGCGCCGCAGGCCGCCCGCACCTTCGGCGCCGCTCTCGTCGGCCGGCTCTCCTACGGGACGGTCTCCCTCTCGCTCACCCTCACCATCGCCCGCTCCACCGGCTCCTACGCCGCCACCGGGGGCGTGCTGGCGATGTTCGGGCTCACCATCGCCCTGCTCTCGCCGGTCCGGGCCGGTCTGATCGACCGGCACGGGCCGCGCCGGGCGCTGCCGCCGATGGCGCTGCTGTACGCGGCGGCACTGCTCGGGCTGACCGTGGCGCACGGCGCGGCGCTGGCCGCGCTGGCGCTCGCCGCCGGGGCCGTCGCTCCCCCGCTGGGCCCGGTGATGCGTGGACTGTGGAGCGAACTGCTGCCACAGGAAGGGCTGTTGCAGCGGGCCTACAGTCTGGACACGGTCGCCGAGGAGCTGCTCTACGTCGGCGGACCGCTGCTCGTCGGGCTGATCGGGCCCACGCCCGGCCTGCTGCTGAGCGCCACGCTGGTGCTCACCGGGACGCTCGCACTGGTCGGCGCACCGGTCGCCCGGGCGCCCCGGCCGCGCGCGGCGGCCGCCGGACGCGGCGGCGGGCTGGTGCCCGGGATCGGACGTCCGGTGGCGGTGACCGCCGCGCTGGGCGTGGGTCTGGGCGCGCTCGGCCTGCTGATGATCTCCGCCGGGCACGGACGGCCGGGCGCGGTCGCCTGGCTGGAGGCGGCGCTGGCCACCGGCAGCGCGCTCGGTGGCCTGGCGTACGGCGCGGTGCGTTGGCGGCGGCCGGCCCAGGTGCGGCTGGCCCTGGTGGCGACCGGGCTGGGCGCGGTGCTGGCGGTCAGCGGGCTCGCGCCCGGGCTGGGCGGCTTGGCGGTACTGGTCGGCCTGGCCGGGCTCTTCGTCAGCCCGGCGCTGGCCACCGCCTATCTGGTCGCGGACGAGTGCGCCGCGCCCGAGCACCGCACCCGGGCGGGAGCCTGGGTGAACACCGCGTTCAACGCGGGCTCGACGGCGGGCACCGCGGCGGCCGGGTTGGCCACCGGCGCCCTGCCGCCGATCGCCTGCTTCGCCCTGGCCGCCGTCCCGCTGCTGGCCGTCGGGACGGCGCCCCTGTTGGCGGGGAGGGCGCCGCGACCGGCCCGAGCGGCTACGGCGCCGTCGTCGTGATCACTCGCACTGCGAAGCGGATCTGCTCCGCGGTCAGGTCCCCGCGCGCGGTCAGGCGCAGCCGGGAGTGACCGTCCGGGACGGACGGCGGGCGGAAGCAGCCCACCGCGAGTCCGGCCCGCCGGCAGTCGGCGGCCCAGGCGACGGCCTGCTCCGGGCCCGGTGCCCGGACCGAGACCACGGCCGCGTCCGGGCGGCTGGCCCGCAGGCCGGCGGCGGTGAGCTGCTCGGCGAGGGTGCGGGCCACCTCGCGGGCGCGCTCGGCGCGCTGCGGCTCGGCGCGCAGCAGGCGCAGCGCGCCGAGCGCGGCGCCGACGGCGGCCGGGGCGAGGCCGGTGTCGAAGATGAAGGTGCGGGCGGTCTCGGTGAGGTGCCGGATCACCCGGCGCGGGCCGAGCACCGCGCCGCCCTGCGAGCCGAGCGACTTGGAGAGCGTGACGGTGGCGACGGTGTCCGGCGCGCCGGCCAGACCGGTGGCGGCGAGGGCGCCGCGGCCGCCGGGGCCGAGCACGCCCAGGCCGTGCGCGTCGTCCACCAGCAGGGCGGCGCCGTGCGCGCGGGCGGCGGCGGAGAGCTCGCGCAGCGGCGCGGCGTTGCCGTCGACCGAGAAGAGCGAGTCGGTGACCACCAGGGCCCGCGGCCGGCTGCGCTCGGCCAGCGCCGCCGCGACGGCCTGCGGGTCGCTGTGCGGAGCGCGGTGCACGTCGCTGCGGGAGAGCCGGCAGCCGTCGATCAGTGAGGCGTGGTTGTAGGCGTCGGAGACGATCAGGGTGTCGGGGTCGGTCAGCGCGGTCAGGGCGGCCAGGTTGGCGGCGTAGCCGGAGGAGAAGACCAGGGCGGCCTCCACACCGCAGAAGTCGGCCAGCTCGACTTCCAGCTCCGTGTGCAGCGCGGTGGTGCCGGTGACCAGCCGCGAGCCGGTCGACCCGCCGCCCCAGCGCAGCGCGGCGTCGGCGGCGGCACGGGTGACCTCGGGGTGGTGGACCAGGCCCAGGTAGTCGTTGCTCGCCAGGTCGAGCACCGGGTCGTCGGCCGGACGGCTGCGCAGCGTGCGGGTGAGACCGGCCCGGGCGCGCAGCTCGGCGGCCTCGTCGAGCCAGTCGAAGACGGCGGCGGGGGCGGCGGCCCGGGCGGGCGCGGAGGAGGGAAGGACCATGAGCGGCAGCCTGGCACGGGCCGCCACGAGGGGGCAACGTGCTCCGTGGCACACCGTTCTTTGCCGTGCACCGGCGCGAGCAGGCAAGATGGGCCGGTGACCCTCCTAGATCTGATGCCCAAGCCGGCCGACCCCGATGCGCTGTACGCCACCTTCGCGGGCTGGGCGGAGGAGCGGGGTATCACGCTCTACCCCGCCCAGGAGGAGGCGCTGATCGAGCTCTTCACCGGCGCGAACGTGATCCTGGCGACCCCCACCGGCTCCGGAAAGAGCCTGGTGGCGGCGGGTGCGCACTTCGCCGCGCTGGCGGAGGGCAAGCGGACCTTCTACACCGCGCCGATCAAGGCGCTGGTCTCGGAGAAGTTCTTCGACCTGTGCAAGATGTTCGGCACCGAGCAGGTCGGCATGATGACCGGCGACGCGAGCGTGAACCCGACCGCGCCGATCATCTGCTGCACGGCCGAGGTGCTCGCGAACATCGCGCTGCGCGACGGCGACCGGGCCGACATCGGCCAGGTGGTGATGGACGAGTTCCACTTCTACGCCGAGCCCGACCGCGGCTGGGCCTGGCAGATCCCGATCCTGGAGCTGCCGCAGGTGCAGTTCCTGCTGATGTCGGCGACCCTGGGCGACATGCGGCGCTTCGAGGAGGACCTCAAGCGCCGCACCGGCCGCCCGACCACCGTGGTCCGGTCCGTCACCCGGCCGGTGCCGCTCTTCTACGAGTACCGCCGCACCACCCTGCACGACACCCTGGAGGAGTTGCTGACGACCGGTCAGGCACCGGTCTACGTCGTGCACTTCACCCAGAAGGAGGCGGTGGAGCGGGCACAGTCGTTGATGAGCATCAACATGTGCACCAAGGCCGAGAAGGACGCCATCGCCGACCTGATCGGCCACTTCCGCTTCACCACCAAGTTCGGCCGCAACCTCTCCCGGTACGTGCGGCACGGCATCGGCGTGCACCACGCGGGAATGCTGCCCAAGTACCGCCGACTGGTCGAACGCCTCGCCCAGGCCGGCCTGTTGAAGGTGATCTGCGGCACCGACACGCTCGGCGTCGGGGTCAACGTGCCGATCCGCACGGTGCTCTTCACCGCACTCTCCAAGTACGACGGCGTCAAGGTCCGCACGCTGCGCGCCCGGGAGTTCCACCAGATCGCCGGCCGGGCCGGCCGGGCCGGCTTCGACACCGTCGGCCAGGTGGTGGCGCAGGCCCCCGAGCACGTGGTGGAGAACGACAAGGCGATCGCCAAGGCCGGCGACGACCCGAAGAAGAAGCGCAAGGTGGTCCGCAAGAAGGCCCCCGAGGGCTTCGTCGGCTGGACCGAGGAGACCTTCGAGCGCCTGATCGGCGCCGACCCCGAGCCGCTGGTCTCGCGGTTCCGGGTCAGCCACGCGATGCTGCTCTCCGTGATCGGCCGTCCGGGCAACGCCTTCGAGGCGATGCGCAAACTGCTCACCGACAACCACGAGGAACGGGGCTCCCAGCGCCGCCACATCCGTTCGGCGATCGCCATCTACCGCTCGCTGCTGGCCGGCGGCGTCGTCGAGCGGCTGGAGGAGCCGGACGCGGAGGGCCGGATCGTCCGGCTGACCGTGGACCTCCAGGAGAACTTCGCGCTCAACCAGCCGCTCTCCACCTTCGCGCTGGCCGCCTTCGAGCTGCTGGACCCGGAGTCGCCGTCCTACGCGATGGACGTGGTCTCGGTGGTCGAGGCGACGCTCGACGACCCGCGCCAGATCCTGGCCGCGCAGCAGAACAAGGCTCGCGGCGAGGCGATCGGCGAGATGAAGCGCGACGGCGTCGAGTACGAGGAGCGGATGGAGCGCCTGCAGGAGGTGACCTATCCCAAGCCGCTGGAGGAGCTGCTCACCCACGCCTACGAGGTCTACCAGCGGGCGCACCCGTGGATCGGCGACCACCCGCTGCGGCCCAAGTCGGTGGCGCGCGACCTCTTCGAGCGCGCGATGACCTTCGTGGACTACGTCGGCCACTACGACCTGGCCCGCACCGAGGGCATCGTGCTGCGCTATCTCGCGGGCGCCTACAAGGCGCTGGAGCAGACCGTCCCCGAGGACGCGAAGACCGACGAGCTCAAGGACGTGATCGCCTGGCTCGGCGAGCTGGTCCGCCAGGTGGACTCCAGCCTGCTGGACGAGTGGGAGCAGCTGGCCAACCCGGCCGACGAGGACGCCCCGGCCGTCGCGCTGGACGCCAAGCCGCTGCCGGTCACCGCCAACGCCCGCGCCTTCCGGGTGCTGGTGCGCAACGAGATGTTCCGCCGGGTGGAGCTGTGCGCGCTGGAGCACTACAACGTGCTCGGCGAGCTGGACGGCGAGTACGGCTGGGACGCGGACCGCTGGGGCGACGCGATGGACGCCTACTACGACGAGCACGAGGACCTCGGGACCGGCCCGAACGCGCGCGGCCCCAAGATGCTGCTGATCGAGGAGGACTCCGACTCCTGGCGGGTCCGGCAGATCTTCGACGACCCGGCGGGCGACCACGACTGGGGCATCAGCGCCGAGGTCGACCTGCACGGCTCGGACGAGGAGGGGCGCGCCGTCCTGCGGGTCACCGCGGTGGACCGGCTGGGCTGACCGGAGCCGGGCCACCGACCCCTGACGCACCGTCAGGGGTCGGTGGCGGCAGGCCTGTTCAGCCCCAGACGAAGGCGTCCGAGGCGGTGTACGAGGTGGCCCAGGTGGCGTCCAGCAGCTGCTGGTCCGGGGTGGCCGCCGTGCCGCTGGTGCCGTCCGCGAACCGGGAGGTCGCCACGGTCACGTAGTGGTGCACCGCCTCGGTGCGCGCGACCGGCTTCTGGTGCTGCGGATCGGCGGCCGGCGAGGGCGCCGCGATCGTGGCGTCCGGCTGCATGAAGGCCAGCAAGCCCGGCTGCGCGTTCAGTTGGTCGGCCACCCGCTGGCTGGTGGCGTCGTCGCCGAACCGCAGGATGGTGACGCTGGACAGCACCTTGCCGTCGGGGGTGCGGCTGAAGCTGACCGTCAGGTAACCCTGGCAGCCGGTGCTCTGGAAGACGTTCTTCGTCCGGTCCTGGAGCGTCTCGGCACAGTCGCTGCCCTGCCGTACGCCGGAGCGCTTGGCGTGGTAGCCGTTCAGGTCGATCGGCCGGGCGACCGGGAAGTAGCGGTCCACGGTGAACGGGTTGGGGTCGGCGGCCGAGGTCGGCGGCGGGTTTCCGACCACCGGCGGCGTCCGGTCGGCGTCCTTGCTGGAGGGGCCGAGACCGGGCACCCAGTCGCCCGGGTTGGGCAGGGTGACCACGAACCCGATCGCGCCGACCGCCACCACCGCGGCCGCCCAGCCGGCCATCCGCAGCGGGGTGGGGCGCCGACCGGTTCTGGAGGCTCTGCCCCAGTCCGGGCCGTGGTTCTGACTGTGCCCCAGCCCGCCGCCCTGGCCGGGTTCCTGTGGGCGTTCCGGTCCGTCGTCGGCGCGTGCGGGTATCGGGTGGGATTCCCCCTGCGTGGTCATGGCGCAGATTCTAGGGGGACACCCGACAGCCCAGGTCAGCAGCCCTACTCCAGGAATAGGACGTCCCCGTACCAACGGCGCGCAGTGGGACTGTGACAACTCGCACACCCGAGGAGCGATCTTCTGGCGGATTCCCTCTGGCGCCACCCGAGGTCGTCCGGGCAGGATTCACAGCATGGATCTGCTTGACACCCTCACTGCAAAGGGCCTGCGCCGCGAGCTCCCCACCCGGGAGGAGGCGCTGGCCGTCCTGGCCACCACCGACGACGAGTTGCTGGACGTGGTCGCGGCCGCCGGGCGGGTCCGCCGACAGTGGTTCGGCCGCCGGGTCAAGCTCAACTACCTGGTGAACCTCAAGAGCGGCCTCTGCCCGGAGGACTGCTCCTACTGTTCCCAGCGGCTGGGCTCGAAGGCCGAGATCCTCAAGTACACCTGGCTGAAGCCGGATCAGGCCGCCGAGGCCGCGGCCGCCGGGGTCGCCGGTGGCGCGAAGCGGGTCTGCATGGTGGCCAGCGGGCGCGGCCCGACGGACCGCGACATCGACCGGGTCACCGACACCATCGCCGCGATCAAGGACCAGGACCCGGCCGTCGAGATCTGCGTCTGCCTGGGTCTGCTCTCCGACAACCAGGCCGAGCGGCTGGCCGCGGCCGGCGCCGACGCGTACAACCACAACCTCAACACCTCCGAGAACACCTACGGCACCATCACCAAGACCCACACCTACGCCGACCGGGTCGACACGGTGAACAAGGCGCACGGCGCCGGCCTCTCCGCCTGCTCGGGCCTGATCGCCGGTATGGGCGAGAGCGCCGAGGACCTGGTGGACGTGGTCTTCTCGCTGCGGGAGCTGAACCCGGACTCGGTGCCGGTGAACTTCCTGATCCCGTTCGAGGGCACCCCGCTGGCCAAGGAGTGGAACCTCACCCCGCAGCACTGCCTGCGGATCCTGGCGATGGTCCGGTTCGTCTGCCCGGACGTCGAGGTGCGGATCGCCGGCGGGCGCGAGGTGCACCTGCGCACCATGCAGCCGCTGGGGCTGCACATCGCCAACTCGATCTTCCTGGGCGACTACCTGACCAGCGAGGGCCAGGCCGGCCAGGCCGACCTCGACATGATCGCGGACGCCGGGTTCGAGGTCGAGGGCACCGGCCAGGTGACGCTGCCCCGGCACCGCTCGGAGGCGGCCGGCGGCGGGTGCGGCAGCCACGGCGAGAGCGCCGGCGGGTGCGGCGGCCACGGCGCCGAGCCGGCCGAGGCCGAGGGCACGGGCGGCGGCTGCGGCGGTCACAGCGGTGGCGGCTGCGGGCCGTGCGGCGGATCCGCTCCGGTCACTGCAGCCGCTGCGGCCGCTCCGGCCGAGGAGGCCTCCTCGGCCGACGAGGCGGCGGAGAGCGACGAGCTCCGCTCCGACCTGGTCCGGGTGCGCCGCCGCGGCGCGGGCACCACGCTCGCACCGAACGCCTGAGAACACCCCGGCACACCCAGAGGAACAGCGACACCGTGGCACAGCTCCCCACCTCCGCCCTGCTCGACTTGGACCGGGCGCACGTCTGGCACCCGTACGGCCCGATGCCCGGCACCTCGACGCCCTACGTCGTCGAGTCGGCCTCCGGCGTCCGGCTGCGGCTGGCCGAACCGGTCGGTGGTCACCGGGAGTTGGTCGACGGCATGTCGTCCTGGTGGGCGGCCGTGCACGGCTACAACCACCCCGTCCTGAACGAGGCGGTGCGCGACCAGCTGGGGCGGATGAGCCATGTGATGTTCGGCGGGCTCACCCATGAGCCCGCCGTCCGGCTGGCCGCCCGGCTGGTCGAGATCACCCCGGAGCCGCTCCAGCACGTCTTCCTCGCCGACTCCGGCTCGGTCGCGGTCGAGGTCGCGATGAAGATGTGCCTGCAGTACTGGCAGTCCGTGGGACGGCCGCAGAAGCAGCGGCTGCTCACCTGGCGCGGCGGCTACCACGGCGACACCTTCCACCCGATGTCGGTCTGCGACCCCGAGGGCGGGATGCACCAGCTCTGGGGCGGCGTGCTGCCGCGCCAGCTCTTCGCGGGCGAGCCGCCGGCCGGCTTCACCGCCGAGGTGGACCCGGCGTACGCCGCGGAGCTGGCCGAGCTGATCGAGCGCAACGCCGACACGCTGGCCGCGGTGATCGTCGAACCGGTGGTCCAGGGAGCCGGCGGGATGCGCTTCCACTCCCCCGGCTACCTGCGGCTGCTGCGCGAACTCTGCGACCGGCACGGCGTGTTGCTCGTCTTCGACGAGATCGCCACCGGCTTCGGCCGCACCGGCGCACTCTTCGCCGCCGAGCACGCCGACGTCTCGCCGGACGTGCTCTGCCTGGGCAAGGCACTGACCGGCGGCTACCTCACGATGGCCGCCACCCTGTGCACCGGCGAGGTCGCGGACGGGATCAGCCGGGGCGAGGTGCCGGTGCTCGCGCACGGCCCGACGTTCATGGCGAACCCGCTCGCGGCGGCGGTCGCCAACGCCTCGATCGAGCTGCTGCTCGGCCAGGACTGGCGATGCGAGGTCAAGCGGATCGAGACCGGACTGCTGGACGGCCTGGCCGCGGCCGCCGACCTGCCGGGCGTCGCGGACGTCCGGGTGCTCGGCGCGATCGGCGTCGTCCAGCTCGACCACCCGGTCGACGTCCGGGCGGCCACCGAGGCGGCGGCCCGCGAGGGCGTCTGGCTGCGGCCGTTCCGGGACCTGATCTACACGATGCCGCCGTATGTGACCGGCGACGACGACCTGGCGCGGATCACCGCAGCGGTCGCGGCTGCGGCGGTGGCGGGATGAGCCTGCTCTTCGTCACCGGCACCGGCACCGAGGTCGGCAAGACCGCGGTGACGGCCGCCATCGCCGCCCTCGCCGTCCGCGCTGGCCGCTCGACGGCCGTCCTGAAGCCCGGCCAGACCGGCGTGAGCGCGACCGAGCCGGGCGACGCCGAGGAGGTCGTCAGGCTGGTCGGCGCCTCCCCGCACTCCGCGCTGCTCAGCACCCGTGAGCTGGCCCGCTACCCCGAGCCGCTGGCTCCCGAGACGGCGGCCCGTCGCTCCGGGCTCCCGTTTCTGACGCTCGATCAACTTGTGCGCACTGTGGGCGAACTGACGGAACATCATGACCTGACACTGGTCGAGGGGGCAGGCGGCCTGCTGGTCCGCTACGACCAACAGGGCCTCACGCTGGCCGACATGGCGGCAGCAGTCGACGCCGAGGTCCTGCTCGTCGCCACCGCCGGACTCGGCACCCTCAACGCCACCGCGCTGACCGCCGAAGCCCTGCGGGCCCGCGGGCTGCGCCCGGCGGGCGTGGTGATCGGCTGCTGGCCCGCCGAACCCGACCTGGCCACCCGCTGCAACCTCGCCGACCTCCCCACCGCCGCCGGCGCCCCCCTGCTCGGCGCCCTCCCGGCCGGCGCCACCGCCCAGCCCGGCACCCCCTTCGCCGACCTGGCCGCAGCCTCGCTGGCCCCCGCCCTCGGCGGCCACTGGGACGCGGACGCCTTCGCGGCGATCCATCGGTAGTGCGTGGCGGGTGCCGGGCGCCGCGCACATCCCGTGGCTGGACGATCCGAGGTTTTTCGTCCGGACCGTTGGCGAATTCCTGAGCCGGAGCGACGCGTGACGATCGACTCCGGAGCCACCCACCGGAGGGCCGCCGTCCTATAGTTGGCTGATGCGCGCACACCCCATCGACCGCCCGGCCGATCTCGACGTCGTCCGCGAGTCCTACGACCTGGTGGCCGACAACTACGCCCACATGGTCGCGACGACGGGCATGGGTGACATCCGTCGCCATCCCTGGCTCAAGGCGTCGATCGACGCCTTCGCCGACACCGTGGGCGGGCTCGGGCCCGTCCTCGATGTCGGTTGCGGCCCCGGTACGGTGACCGGCTACCTCGCCGAACGCGGACTCGACGTATCGGGGGTGGACCTCTCTCCCCGCATGATCGAGAACGCGCGCCGCCTGTATCCGCAATGCCGCTTCAGCGTCGCCTCCACCACCGAGCTCGACCTCGGCGAAGCCTCCCTCGGCGGCGTGCTCGGGTGGTGGTCGCTGTTCAACCTCCCCCGCGATGTCCTTCCGCAGGTCCTCGCCCATTTCGCGTACGCCCTGAAACCGGGCGGGCACTTCATCGCCGGCACCCATGTCGGCGACGAGGATACGGTGCGCACCGAGGCATACGGAGGCGTGCCCGTTCGCTGGACCACGCACAAGTGGCGGCCGGAGCAGCTCGTGGACCTGATCGAGCAGGCCGGACTGCACCCGGTCGCCGAACTCCGGCTCCCTGCGGACGGGCAGACCGGACCGGGCGTGGTCGTCATGGCCCGACGCCCCGCCTGAGGCCCCCGGGCCTGCGGCCCCTACGAGGTGGTGTGGGCGCGGATCGGCCGTGACGCGGCAGCGCGTCATCGTCCAGGAACAGCTCCCGGGGCGAACGGGTGCTGGAAGGTGAAGGCGTGCGGCGCGGAGCCGTGGTCGTGGAGGTGTTCCAGCCTGGAGACCCCGTCCTGCCAGGTGGGTATCACGCCGTCGGAGACCCACCAGGACACGTAGGCCGGGTGTCCTGTCCGCTCGAACCAGTCGTTGCGCCTGTTCAGCGCCGTACGGTGCAGACCGGTGTAGACGGCGTCGAGGGCGGCGCGCAGGTCCGTCCAGAGCGAGAGGGTCGCGGCCAGGGCGGTGGTTTCCACCGTATGGCCCTTGTCGTACCAGGTCGGTACGGCGAACGCGCCCCATGCGCCCCAGTCCAGGTCGAAGAGGGTACCCCGGGCGCCGTCCGCCGGTTCGGCACGAGCGACGTACCCGGGGTGCCGGCTGATCGTCCGGTAGACGGCCTCACTGCTGCCGTGCAGTTCGCGCGTGAGAGGTCCGGGATCGGCGAGAGGTGACTTCAGGACGCCGAATGTGTAGAGCGCGAGTTGGGACATGCGTTTCTCCCTGGTTCAGCATGGAGGAACTCCGTTGCGAGCGTGGGCAATCGCCGGAGACACGGTGTGAAAGTAGCCGCCTCCGCGGGCCCTGTCGAAGTTGCGTTTCCGCTGTCCACATGGCCTCGTGCACCGGTCGTCGCGGGTGCTTGGCAGACGGTTAGGCTGGGCCGGGAAGGGAGCGTGGTGGTGCGCGGGTTCGGTCAGCTGGAAGCCGAGATCATGGAACGGCTGTGGGAGTGGGGACGACCGGCGACGGTGCGCGAGGTGGTCGACGACCTCAACCGGGTGCGCCCGGTGGCGTACACGACGGTGACCACCGTCGCGGACATCCTGTTCCGCAAGGGCTGGCTGCGCCGGCACAAGGACGGGCGCGCCTGGGTCTACGAACCGGTGCGCTCGCGCGAGGCGTACACCGCGTCGCTGATGCGCGAGGTGCTGGAGGAGAGCGGCGACCAGCAGGCGGCCCTGCTGCTCTTCGTCGAGGGCATGGACGACGACCAGGCGCGGGCCCTGCGCGCACTGCTGGAGCGGGACGGCGGCGGCCGCGGGTGAGCATCCTCCTGCTACTGGCCGGCTACCTGGCCGCCGTCGGATGGCTGGCGCCCCGGCGGCTGGCCGGGTCCGCCTGGTCGGTCCGGGCGCCGCGCAGCGCGGCGGCGACCTGGGCCGTCCTCGCCCTCTCCTGGGCCGTGGCGGCGGTGATGACCGTGCACGTGCTCGCGCTGCCCGGCCATCTGCGGGCCCGGCCCGGCCGCTGGCTGGCCCCGACCGCGACCGGCTCACCGCTCGAGGGCGCGGCCGGTCACCACCACGCGCTCTCGCTCGGCGCGCTGGCCCTCGCGGCGGCGGCCTGCGTGGTCGGCGCCGGCTTGCTGCGGGCCGCCAGGGCGAGGGCCCGGCATCGCGAGATGTTGGACGTGGTCGGCCGACGGGACCGGGCGCGCGGGTGGTGGGTCGTGGAAGACGAGCGGGCCGCCGTGTGGTGCCTGCCCGGGGACGGCGGCCGGGTGGTGCTGACCCGCGGCGCGCTGGAGCGCCTGGACGCGGAGCACCGTTCGGCCGTGGTCGCCCATGAGCGGGCCCATCTGCGCGGGCGTCACCATCTGGCCGTGGCGGCGGCGAAGGCGCTGGGCGACGCGCTGCCCTGGCTGCCGGTCGCCCGGCTGATGGCCCACCAGGTGCCCGTCCTGGTCGAGATGGCCGCGGACGACGCCGCGCTGCGGCACTGCACGCCCCGGGTGCTGGCGGAGGCGCTGTGCGTGGTGGCCGCCGGCGGGCGGCCGGGCGGGACGCTGGCGGCCGGTGCCCACGCAGCCGTCCAGCGGGTGCGACGGCTGCTCCAGCCGGGCGGGCGGCTGCCGCCTGCCCTGGCGCTGCCCGTACGGCTGGGCTGGTGGGCCGCGCTGGTCGCGCTGCCGGTGGCACCGGTCCTGGTCGCCTGCGGACCCTGAGCCGGCGAGCGGGGAGCGGGGGTGGTGATCGGGGGGCGGTTGCGCTGCTGCGACCGTCATCTACTAAGTTGATTAGAAAGTGGAGTGGCCGAAGCCCGCCGCACCGCTCGGGCCGGCCTGTGTCCGCAGGCGGCGCGTCACCTCGAAGGAGCCTGCCGCCCGATGGGAAACCACCGCAAGCCGAACCCGCCGGGCCGCCTGCGCGCCGCCGCGCTGACCACCGCCGCCGCGGGCAGCGTTCTGCTGACCACCGCCACCGGGGCACACGCCGACCCCGCGCCCACCGTGGAGAGCGTCAAGGCCCAGGTCGACCAGCTCAACACCCAGGCCGAGGTCTCCACCGAGAAGTTCAACGGCCTCAAGGCCAGGCAGCAGCAGCTCCAGACCGACGCCGCCCAGCTGCAGGACCGGGTGGCCGCCGGCCAGGAGCGGATGAACCAGCTGCGGACCCGGCTCGGCGCCGTGGCCGGCAACCAGTACCGCAGCGGCGGCATCGACCCGTCCCTCCAACTGATGCTCAACTCCGACCCCGGCAGCTACCTCGCCCAGGCCGCGGCGCAGAACCAGGCCGCCGACGGCACCGCCGCCCTGCTCAAGCAGGTCCAGGCCGAGCAGCGCCGCCTGGACCAGGACCGTGTCCAGGCCGCCGCCACCCTCGCCGAACTCGGCACCAGCACCACGGCGATGGGGAACGAGAAGAAGGACGTCCAGGACCGGCTGGCGCAGGCCCAGGCCCTGCTCAACAAGCTCAGCGCGGCCGACCGCGCCAAGCTCGCCGCGCAGGACGCCGGCCCCGGCGGCAGCGGCAGCGGCAGCGGCAGCGGCAGCGGCGCCGACGCCCGTGCCGCGCGCTCGGCCGACCGTCCGACGTACCAGGGTCCGGCCACCGGACGGGCCGCGGCCGCCGTCCAGTTCGCCTACGCCCAGCTCGGCAAGCCCTACGAGTGGGGGGCCACTGGTCCCAGCACCTTCGACTGCTCGGGACTCACCGGCGCCGCCTGGTCGGCCGCCGGGGTCTCCCTGCCGCGCGTCTCCCAGGACCAGTGGAACGCCGGACACCGCGTGGCCAGGGCCGATCTGCAACCCGGCGACCTGGTGTTCTTCTTCTCCGACCTGCACCACGTCGGCATCTACATCGGCAACGGCCAGATGATCCACGCACCGCGCACCGGCAAGAACGTGACGATCCTGAACCTCGACAGCATGCCGTCGTACATGGGCGCCGTCCGCCCCTGAGGTCCTGGAGAGCGCGTCTGACCGCAGCGGCCTCCTGGGTGGTCGGTCACTCGACTCGGGGGCGTTCCGGCGGATCGGTCAGAGCGTGGTACCTGGTGAAGGCTTCCCGGGCGTCGGGGACGAAGTTCGGGCTGCGGATCGCATCCCGGAGTTCGGCTTCGGTGAGCCAGGTGTGCCAGGCGACCTCCGAGGCATCCGGTGTGATCAGCTGGGTGACGGTGGCCTCGTGCACGCCCAGCCAGTAGGGGCTGATCACTCCGCGGCAGAGGTACTTGAAGACGAACCGTGGGGAGGCGCGGACGCCGATCTCCTCGGCGAGTTCCCGGGCTGCCGCGGCCTCGTATGTCTCACCCACGTTGGCGGCGCCGCCCAGCAGCCAGTTGTACCGGCCGGGGAAGCGGGAGTCGTCGTCGGGACGTCGGTGGACCAGGAACCGGCCTTCTGGGTCGCGGCAGACGGTCGTCGCGACGCGATGCAGCCACCGGCGGCGGATCGCCTCGCTACGCTCCACGACTGCCAGTACGTGGTCTTCCTCGTCGACGCGTTCCACCAGTTCGGCCATGGCGCACACGATGCCAGAGGGCACCGACAGGTCCGCGCCCACGACTGCTCGGTCCGGGAACCGTCTGCGCCGCTCGGCTAGGCAGCCGTCAACTGCCAGACGGTGGTGGTCTTGAGGGCGGTGTCCTCCAGATCGGCCACCACCGGCACCTGGTACGCGGCCAGCGCCGTGAAGCGCGCGCGGGGCAGGTAGGCCCGGCCCGGGTCGCCGACGATCACGAGCGCTCCCCTGGCCTGCGCGCGCTCCAGGAAGGGCAGGAACCGGCCTGCCATCGCCCGCTCGTAGAACACGTCACCGGCGAGCACCACCTCGGCCGGACCGCCGTCGCCGTCGAGCAGGTCCTCGACCGCCGCGTCCACCCGCACGCCGTTCGCCTCGGCGTTGATCCCGATCGCCGCGACCGCGTAGGCGTCGATCTCGGCCGCCCGGACCGATCTCGCGCCGCGCAGGGCGGCGGCGATGCCGACCAGCCCCGAGCCCGCCGCCACGTCCAGCACCGTTCGCCCCTCGACCAGTTCGGGGTGGTCGAGCACGTACCGCGCGACCGCGACCCCGCCCGCCCACGCGAAGGCCCAGAACGGCGGGGGCAGGCCGATCTCGCCGCGCGCCGACTCCGTCGTCTCCCAGAGCGCGATGGCGTCGTCGGCCATCCGCAGGCGGACCTCGGGGACGAAGGGAACGGGAGCCGGCCGGGTCTCCTGCCGGACGAAGGCCGCATCGGACGTCGAGGCCGGATCGGACGTCAGGGCCGCATCGGACATCGCGGGCGTGCCCGGCTGGAGCGTACGGGTCTCGTTCGGCATTCCCGCAGCATAGGGCTCCGCCCAGCCCCCGGACGCCACCTGCGGGCGGCGCGCTGCCCCGACCGGACCGCGCGGGCCCCGAGGTACACCACACGGCCCGCTCACAGTGATCGCAGTAACCTCACCTTTCGATACCGAACCGGTCATGAGCTGCACAAACGCTCGCGGTCAGGGGTGGTCGCGAGTACCATCCGGCTGACGGCCTCCGGCACGGCGCGCCCGCGTGACGGCACCGGCGGCAGGTCCTCGCGGGGCACCGGACGTCACCGCACACTCGTCAACCGCGCGCCAGTGCAGTCGCGCGAACGCGGAAAGGCAGCGTCTTGGCGGACCGACTCACCGGAGGAGACTCCTCGCTGCTGCGTCGCATCAACGCCGCGGTCACCCTGCGCGCGCTGCGCGACGGGCAGTCCGTCACGCTGACCCAACTGGTCGGCGACACCGGCCTCTCCCGGCCGACCGTGGAAGGCGTGATCGAGAACCTGGTCGAGTCCGGACTGGTCGCCGAGGTCGAGCAGACCCAGGACAGCAGCCGTCAACGCGGCCGTCCCGCACGCTGGTTCCGGTTCCGCGCGGAGGCCGGCCACACCCTGGGCATCGAGATCGGGGTGCACGGCGTCCGGGTCGTCCTGGCCGATCTGGCCGGCCAGCTGATCGGCAGTCACTCCCGGCTGGTCGACGAGAGCCTGGACGCCGAGGAGCGGGTCGGCGCGGTCCGCGCCGCCGTCGCGGAGCTGCTGCGCAAGGCCGGCGTCTCGCGCGACAACCTGTGGGCGGTCGGCGTCGGCAGCCCGGGGATCGTCGACAAGGACGGCGCCGTCCGGCTCGGCACCGCGATGCCGGGGTGGACCGGCCTGGATCTCGGCGCCCGGCTGAGACGCTCGTTCCGCTGCCCGGTCCTGATCGAGAACGACGCCAACCTCGCCGCCATCGCCGAACACTGGCAGGGCGCCGCGGTCGGCATGGGCGACGTGGTCTTCGTGCTGGCCGGGCTCAGCCCCGGCGCAGGCTCGCTGATCAACGGGCGGCTGCACCGGGGCTTCGGCGGCGCGGCCGGCGAGATCGGCGCGCTGCACCTGCTCGGCCAGGAGGCCACGCCCGAACGCCTGCTCTCCACCACCGGCCAGCCGCTCGACCCGCTGGACGAGGCCGCCGTGGCGCGCGTGCTGCGGCTGGCCCGCGAGGGCGACCAGGTGGCCAGGGTGGCGATGGACCGCTTCCTCGGCCGGCTGGTGCACGACGTGGCGGCCCTGGTCGTCGCCATCGACCCGCAGTTGGTGGTAATCGGCGGCGGGGCGGCCGGACTGGACGGCGTGCTGGACCCGTTGCGCGAGCAGCTGGCGCTCTACTGCCTGCGGGCGCCCGCGGTCACCCTCTCGGCGCTTGGCGAGGACGTGGTCGCGCTCGGCGCGCTGCGCCTGGCGCTCGACCAGGTGGAGGAGCAGCTCTTCGCCGTCGACCAGCCGACCTCACGCGGCTGAACCACAGGCCCGAAGTAACCGAAGTACGCGAAGCAAGGGCCGTACCCCGCCCGGGGTACGGCCCTTGTCGAGCGTCTCGCCGGCCTCAGGAAGCCGTGCGGGCGGCCGGGACGGCGGCCACCGGGGTGACCTCCACCAGGCCGGTCTCACCGAAGGTCAGCCGGCAGGTGTCCGCGCGGTAGGTCGACGTCCCCACCGCCGCCAGCCGGCCGGCCGCCGCGTACTGGGTCGTCACCACGAGCACCGGGGTGCCCGGCGGACGCTCCAGCAGCGCGGCCTCCTCGGCCTCGGCGACGCCGAGCTCCACCGAACGCGAGTCGCCGTCCACACCCAGGCGCTCCAGGCGGCGCAGCACCGAACGGGCCTGATCGTCGCTCTCGGCCTGCGCCGCACCGGCCGTGCCGCCGCCGGCCGACAGGCGGATGGCGGGCAGCAGCTTCAGCGTCGAGTCCGGCACGTGCAGCGACTCGGTGGCCACGATCTGCCCCTGCGCCACGCGGATCCGCCGCACGGTGTGGACGAGTTCGCCGACCGCGATGCCGAGCGCCCGCGCCAGCTGCTCCGAGGCGCCGGCACTGGTGCAGTCGACCGCACGCCAGGACTGGTCGCGGCTGCTGCCGGGCCAGCCCTCCTCGCGACGGCTGACCGGGACGCCGACCCGCGGCGCTGCCACCAGCGTGCCGATCCCGCGACGGCGGACCAGACGGCCTTCGAGCTCCAACTGGTCCAGCGCCTGGCGCAGGGTGGCCCGGGCCACGCCGAAACGGGCGGAGAGGTCACGCTCGTTGGGCAGTACCTGGCCGGTGGAGAACTCGGTGTCGATGGCGCGCAGCAGGACCGTGCGCAGGTGCCAGTACTTCGGCTCCGGTACCGCCGTGAGCTGTGCTGTCGCCACCTTGTCCTCCACCCTCGCCGGGCTTCGACCGCCAGGGGCGGGTCGCCGGCATCGTTGAAGGACCGTGTCCCCGTTCCACCTGCGGGTCCTGCCAGGTGGAAGCTCGGGCTTTATCCGTCCTTCTTTATTAAAGGTCCTTGCAGTAAGTGACCCTAGGGGGTTCCCGAGGAGATGGTCAAGACCAATGACGAGGCTTGACCGACCCATGGCACCGCTTCATGCCGCGTTCACGCCACGACGTCGACGCCCCCCGAGAACCCGCCAGCGCGGCGGTCCCGCACACCCCCGCACCCCCGGTACGCTGCCCCGGTGATCGTCGTAACCACTGTGAACGTGAACGGGATTCGGGCCGCCGCCAAGAAGGGCTTCGTGGAGTGGCTGTCCGCCACCGAGGCCGACGTGGTCTGCCTCCAGGAGGTCCGGGCCGAAGCCGACCAGCTCCCACCCGAGTTGAGCCGGCTGCCGGACTGGCACGCGGTCTGGGCGCCGGCCGCGGCCAAGGGCCGCGCCGGGGTGGCCGTCCTCTCGCGCGCGGAACCGACCCGCACGCAGATCGGATTCGGGTCGGAGGAATTCGACAATTCGGGCAGATATGCAGAAATCGACCTTCCCGGCCTCACCGTCGCCAGCCTCTACCTCCCCTCCGGCGAAGTCGGCACCGAACGCCAGGAGGAGAAGGAACGCTTCATGGCGGAATTCCTCGTCCACCTCGCCGCCCTGCGCACCCGCGCCGCCGCCGACGGCCGCGAGGTCCTGGTCTGCGGCGACTGGAACATCGCCCACCAGCAGGCCGACCTCAAGAACTGGAAGGCCAACCAGAAGGCCTCCGGCTTCCTCCCCGAGGAACGCGCCTGGCTCACCCAGGTCCTCGACGAGACCTCCGGCCCCGGCTACGTCGACACCGTCCGCCGCCTCCACCCCGACCAGGAGGGCCCCTACTCCTGGTGGTCCTACCGCGGCCGCGCGTTCGACAACGACTCCGGCTGGAGGATCGACTATCTGATGGCCAGTCAGAATCTCGCGGACTCCTGCACCAGGGCGTACGTCGAGCGAGCCGCCTCCCACGCCGAGCGGTGGTCGGACCACGCGCCGGTGACAGCCGTCTTCGACATCGGGTGAAGGGACTCTCCAACGCGTCATCCACCCATCGGGGTGGATGACGTAACCCGCCTGCAGGCAGAGCCAGTTGGCTGATTCGCGGCGGTCCGATGCGAGCACCTTCACACGCACTGGATCGCCGTCCCGCTCCGCAGACGCCCCAGTCGAAGATCCTCAGTCAATGGTTTGACGTCCGCCCGAACCGCTTTTGACGACCCAGTGCGAGGACGATCCGCCGGCACGCCCAGCCGGGCGCCCAACGCCGCGGGCTCATCCGACGCGAATTGTCAGACACGGCCTAGCCATGCCCGGGCGCCGTCCGGCCCGCGAAGTTCGCGACCGCTACTCCAGCGATCACGGACTGCGAGCCGATCACCAACGCCCGGAGACGCCGCCCCGTCAGAAGGGGATCGATCCGCTCCCGGTGATTCGTAGCGTCGTGCGTCCGAAACCCTGCACCGCCCTGGTCACAGTGAAGGCTCCTTCCCGGCCGTCATAGAGTCGCAGCCTTCCGGAGTGGCTCTCGTGCATCGACTCGAAGTCCTCGCCCGCCTCCTCGGCCTGAAGAGTGCCCCGCCAGCCCGTCTGACCGTGGCGGGGAGTCTCGGCGGTCAGTTCGGCGTGGACCCTGATCTCCAGGCCCCCGGCGAGAACCATGGCCGGCCCTTCGTAGCTGGATGTACCCATGCCTGCAGTCTGCCGCCGCCCGAGCCTGGTTGCGACATGGCGAAGGCGGCAGGCCGAGGGCACGAAACGGTCAGGGTCCCTCTCCGCTCGGCGCCGCCCCGTACGCCCCCGGCTTCAGGCCGCCGCTCTACGCCTGGGCGGCCGACAGCCTCATGCCGCTCGCGTCCGATCGCCAGGGCCCACCGGCCCCGGCACAGTGACGACGGGACAGCGCGCGTGGTGCAGGACTCCCTGGCCGACGGAGCCGAGCAGCATGCCGGCCTCGTCGAGCGCGTGCTGACCTGCTGTACGGAGCAGCGTGCGTTCGTCCTCCTGCCCGGCTCGGGCATTCGACAGTAGGCGGCGGGTCGCTGACGCACAGCAAAAGGCCGCCTCCGCATCTCTGCGGAAACGGCCTACGACCAGCGTAAACGCCGATCGGAACACCAGGATTGAACCTGCGACCCCTGACCCCGTAGCGAATCTACTGTCTTCCCGCTGAAGGGCCGGGCAAGAATTTCGCGATCACGAGTCGCAGAATAGCAATCCCGCCCTACTGATCTGCATATTTACTCCTCGCGGTCGCCCTGCCGGCCAGTTCTTCCGGCATATTCCAGGATACTCCGCAGAGCTCACAATCGGGCTCACCGAGAAGAATGATCGCACCGATAATTTCCATGCGCAGCGACTGCCCGAAGAGTCACCACGGAACGATTAATGGCATTCGTACTCAATCGTCCTCATCTCCACGACCGTGGTCACATCACTCGTTCGGCGCTTTCCGACGCTGCCGAGGCGTCGCGCCGGACTGCCCATCACTGCCGGTCGGCTGCAAGAGCCCCCGCCGTACACCTCGCCCACCCTCGGGGATTTCACAGCCAGAGCCCAACCCAGGGCCCGGACGCCGCTGCGACAAGATCCATCCTGCCCCGGGTATCGCAGGTTGAGAGCCGGTGCGATCCTGAGACAGGGAGAACCCCACTGAGCGCTCGCGGATCTACGTGGTCACTAAGCCACAAACGCCGACAGGGGAGGATGGCCACTGCGGCGACGGCGATGCCAACGGCGGAATTCACCCGGGACAAGGAGCGAGGCTGCGGTGGACCGGTCGGAAGGATTCGGTGAGGGGCTACTGGGGCATCTGCTGGACCGGGCTCACGAGATGCCGCCTCAGCTCATCGGTCCACTGGTGGCGGAAGAGGTCCGCGCGATCGGCGGCCGGGACGTCTCGATCCTCCTGCAGGACTACGGTCAACTCCTGCTGGTGCCGCTCCCGGGCAACGGACTCACCGTTGGAGATCCGGTGTCCATCGACGGTTCTCGGGCTGGCGCGGTCTTCCTCAGCGCGACCCCGGCCGAGCATCCTCAGGCTGACGGCGTTCGGATGTTCCTCCCACTCCTGGACGGCGGCGACGAGGTCGGGGTCATGGCTGTCACTCTCGACAGCGTCGATGACGACGACCGCCGGTTGCTGCGACGTCTCGCCAGGCTGGTCGCCGACATCCTGGTCACCAAGAGCGGCTACACGGACTGGTTCTTCCAGGTGCGGCGCCGCGAGCCGATGAGCGTGGCTGCGGAGATCCAGTGGTCGCTGCTGCCGCCACTGTCGATGAGCACCCCGCAGGTCGCGGTTGCCGGAATCCTGGAGCCCGCCTACAACGTCGCCGGCGACAGCCTGGACTACGCCCTCAACGACGACATCCTGCATCTGGCCATGATCGACGCGATGGGTCACGGCTTGAACGCCGCCGTACTGGCGACTGTTGCCGTGGGCGCCTACCGGCATGCCAGGCGCGCTGGTGTCGGGCTTGCCGAACTGTACGCGTTCATGGATGCCGCCATCGACGAGCAGTTCGGCCCCGACCACTTCGTCACCGCGCAGATGATGCGCCTGAATGTCGAAACGGGCCATCTGCAATGGGTCAACGCCGGCCACCCGGCGCCGCTGCTGATCCGCGACCACCAGGTGATCCAGGCCTTGGACAGCCCCGGAACCCTGCCGGTCGGCTTCGGCGGTGCCACACCGCAGATCAGCACCCGGCAGCTCCGGCGCGGTGACCGGGTGCTCTTCTACACCGACGGCCTCGTCGAGGAACACACGACCGGCGGGAAGCAGTTCGGCGAGGAACGCCTGCTCGACACGATCGAACGCATCGGACCCGCCAGTGGCGCCGTACGGCAGACAGTGCGAAACCTCTCCCATGCCCTCATGCGCGAGCGAGGCGGGACCACGACCGATGACGCGAGCCTGTTCCTGGTCGAGTGGCGCGGCGGCGCTACGGACAGCCGTACATCCCCGGAACAGTAGCCGCCCGCGGCAGCGACCAAAACGCCCCGGGCCGGCTACCACGCGGGAGCGCGATGACCGGCCCGCCCTTCTTCAGGAATCGAGGCGCCGCCGCGCTGCTTGTTCTTCGGACGGCGGGCCCGTCAGCGGCTGTCCCGGAGGGGCCGGATGTCAGGTGCTCCGGAGGTGGGCTGGGCGGGCAGCGGGACGAACGGGCTGGAGGCGGTGGCGGCCCTGCGCCGCAGGAGCCGAGCGGCACGAGCAAGGCGGAGGAGGAGATGATCCGGCAGGAAGACGGCATCGGCGATGATCATGGCGCCGGAGAAGACCGGCAGCCCCAGGAGGACGGCGATCCCCGCGTGCATGCTGAGCAGAAGGGCCAGGGTGACGTACTTGAGCCTGCTGAACAGGGCGAACGGGAAGGCCACCTGAACCAGCACGGTCAGGTAGGCGCTGACCGCGAGGATGAGACTGTGGTCGTCGGCCAGTTGGGAGAGGGCGGGCCACGGCCGGAAGAGGTCGAGGTGCAGGACGTAGTGCAGCGCGGTGCCGTCGCGCCAGAGGCCGCCCTGCACCTTGTAGAGGCCGGCGGATCCGTAGAGCACGCAGACCTGGGCCGCGATGACGAACATGCCGCAGTTGTGGACGAGCGCGGCCAGCCGGCTGCGGACCAGGGCGGCCTGCTGCCGCCACCCGGACAGTGCCCCGGGGCGGGTCTCACCCCTGCGCAGCCGTGCCCGACGGGCGTCGAGGGACCAGTGGCGTCCGCAGGCTGTAAGCGTGAGGTAGAGGGCCATCAGCACGATGAGGTTGTCCCCGCCGTCCGTCATGAAGACGGCCCGGCCGTCGAACGAGGTCACCACGACGGCGAACAGCACGGAGACCGCCCTGGTGTGCCACCCGAGCGCGAACAGTGCGGACGTCAGGACGGCCAACGCATAGCAGGCCTCGAACCAGGCGCCGCTGTCCGAGAGCGTGAGAAGACTGAACTCTCCCGTCTGGCCCAGGAGTTCGCGCGCCAGGTCGGGAGTCCACGGTGAGCCCGGGCCCCAGATCTCCTCGCGGTGGGTGAACTCACGCAACAGGAAAGCGAGATAGAGCAACCCATAGCCGATCCGCAGCACAGCTGCCGCGTGGAGCGAGACGGCCCGCTCGGTGAGGAAGGTGAGCACCCTGGTGACCGGGTCGGGCCTGCGGTCAGTGGTCATGGGACTTCACCTGCCACCACGGGAGATACCTGCTGTCGGAGGGATCGCCACTGGGGGTCGGGGCGGCGGGTACTGTCGATGCCGGGGGTGTGATCGGTGTACTGACGACGCGCAACTGGACTGCGTCGAAGGCGGAGTGCGCACCGGCGGCGAGGCGTTGGGCCGCGATGTTCGCCACGTACTCCTGGAGCAGCCGCGCCCGCTCCGACACGGGCGTCCGGCCGGTTCCCTGGGTGTCGAGGTAGGCGGACAACGCCCGGCGCAGCATGTTCTGCGCCGTGTGGCTGGGGAAGGGCGAGTGCAGGACGGCGGCGTCGTCGATCGCTGTCAGGTCGAGCCACTCGCCGACCCGCCGCGAGCCGTCGGGAGCCGTCGACGCCGTCCGGGCCGAGATCTGCCGGCGCACCGACTCCGGGTTCGGGGCGAAGAGCTGCCAGTTCTGCTCGAAGTAGGGGTAGATCCAGGCGTCGGTCTGCCGTTGGTACCGCTGGGAGACCGCGTTGGACGGTGCGACGTGCAGGAACACCAGGCAGACATGGCCGAGGACCGCCAGGACGCAGAGGACGGTCGCGAAGGCCACGGTCAGCGCGGCCGGAAGCGACAGGGCCGGAGGCGCTGCTCCCGTGCCGCCCACCTGCTCCGGCATCCTCTGGGCCTGAGGCGCGGTGAGGCTGCCCACCGGCGGACGTCCGTTCTCCGCGCAGGTCTGGTCGATGTCGGTCATCGTTTTCTCGTGGTCAGCTCGCACCTCGTGCCATCCCGTCTGCTATCTCACCGTGACGAACCGCGATGTCCCCACGCCAACCGCCCACGCGGGGACATCAGTCCAGGTGTGCCGTGCGGTCAGGATCCGGTCAGCGCGCGTCGGCGGACGACGAGGAAGCCGACAACGGTCAACGAGAGTCCGACGAGGATGCCGCCGATCGTGATCTCGGTCGCACTCGGTCCCTGCGCGGCACCGCCGACACCGGTGCCCACGCCGCCGACCGGAGGACGACCACCGGAGCCTCCACCACCCGACGCGCCTCCGCCGGTCGTCCCCGCCGTCGTACCACTGGTGGCCCCTCCTGTCGTACCGGCCGTGGTCCCCGCAGTGGTGCCGGACGTCGTACCGGCCGTGGTCCCCGCAGTGGTGCCGGACGTCGTACCGCCGGTCGTCCCGCCCGTGGTCCCCGCGGTGCTGCCGCCCGTCGTACCGCCAGTGGTGCCACCCGACGTACCGGCCGTGGTCCCAGCGGTGGTGCCGGACGTGGTGCCGGAGGTCGTCCCGCCCGTCGAGCAGGTCTCCCGCGTGATGGTGTTGGTGTCCAGGGTGACCGACCCGTTCCGCGCGAGCGCGCGGCCGTCGATGGTCGCCCCGGTGGTGGCGGAGATCGACGTCAGCGCCAGGATGTTGCCCACGAAGGTGGAGTTGGTCCCGATCGTGGCGGAGCTGCCGATCTTCCAGAACACGTTGCACGGCGCGGCGCCGTTGACCAGGAGCACCCGGCTCGCGGAGGCCGTTGTCAGCGTCGACCCGACCTGGAAGATCCAGACCGCGTTGGGGTCCCCGTGGGCGTCGAGCGTGAGGCTGCCGGTGAGCCCGATGGACGAGGAGGCGGTGTAGACGCCCGGATTCAGCGTCCGGCCGCCGAGGTCGCCCGAGACGCTGGCGTCGGAGGCCTGGCCGGCAGCGTTGTTGTACGCGACGGTCAGATCGGTCTGCGCCTGCAGGGCAACGGCGTCAGCCGCGTGGATGACGCCGCTCACGGTGCCCGGAGGAAAGCCGGTCACCGAGGTCCCCGGACTCACCCCGACATCGCCGGTGATGGTGCTGGGCCCGGTATTCGTGACGGACTGGCCGGCCAGGACGGCGAAGCTGGCAGCGGTTCCGAGGGGTACGGCGACCCCGATCGCGTGGGCGGGAGTCGGCAGCACCGCCATCCCCGCAGCCGTGAGGGCCAGGGTTAAGGCCGTGGAAACCCGGGCGGCAAATCCGCGCAGGTGAGGCACAGCCAGGGTGTTCGAGTTCATTGAGGCGTCAAGCTCCTTCAAGAGGGTCCGACGGAAGGGAGTGCAATCGATCGAAGAGTTCGAGCTCTCATCCCCGGGGCTACTCAAGGAGATGGAGCAGCAGCATCTGTCCCAACCCAGCCCTCTTGAAGAGAGTTCGTATACAAATACGATAGGAGTGCCTCGGCCCTGCCTTCGCCGGGCCGCGCCACGCATCCGGGTGATTCACGCAGGACTGCCAGGCCTCGCCCCACACGATCATGACACCCGGTCAGATGATCCCGGCGACACCCGACACCGGAATTCGCACCCCGATACACACAATCACTCATTCAGTCCGGCGACGGCTGGCAGAGGGAGTGCCGGTCCGATGACACGATGGACGAATCTCGACAGCGACCCGCGCTGTCAGCCCGAGTCCGCCGCGGCCCCGACCCCGTACTGTCAGCGGCACTCTTCGGACCCCACGGCGAACTCGGCCAGAGTCCAGCAAAGGAGGCGGCAGTGCACGGGCTCAGAAGGCCTCGGCCAGCCGTCATCGTCGCCGTCCTGGTCCTGGTCATCGGCGTATGGCTCCTCCAGGACGGCCGCCGGACGGATCTCCCGCCCCAACCGACAGCCGCCCAGGCATCGGGCGGGAGCGGTGGCCACGGCGCTCCACCCGACACGAAGTCCGCGGCCCCCGGCATGAGCGCTTCACCACCGACCCGGATCCGCATCCGCGCCATCCGGGTCGAGGCACGGGTCATCCCCATCACACTGGACGCCGCCGGGCACCTCCAACCACCCCCGCCGGACGACAACAACGTCGTCGGCTGGTACCAGGGCGGCGTGACACCGGGTCAGAACGGCAACGCCGTGATGGCGGGCCACGTCGACAACAAGCACGGGCTCTCCGTCTTCTACAGCCTGGGCCGCCTGCACCCGGGCGCCGAGGTCGAGATCGATCGTAAGGACCGCACCAGCGCCGTCTTCACCATCGACGCCGTCGAGGTCTACCCCAAGGACCACTACCCGGACGACAAGGTCTACGGGGCGACCAGCCGATCGGAGCTTCGACTGATCACCTGCGGCGGCCGCTTCTCCAAGAAGACCGGCTACCTGGACAACGTGGTCGCGTACGCCCACCTGACGCGCACCAAGCAGGCATGAACAGCCGTATGCGCTGCACATGAGGCAATAGCGCCGCGCAGGTCCACCACCGCATCCGACACCCGGGGTGGAGCGACCACGCTCCCGTGACCGCGGCCTACGACCTCAGGGGCTGATCACGCGCGGAAAGCCGGGCTGCCACGGTCGATCGGCAGCCCGGCCGTGCAACGGGCGTCATGGGGGCGTCACGGGGTGAGGCTCGGACTCAGGACGGGTTCGGGACTGGCTCGATCGTGTTGGCGCGGGCCGTCGCCGCGTACCAGTGGGCACTGGCCTTGGGGATGCGACGCTGGGTCGGGTAGTCGACGTAAACGGCGCCGAAGCGCTTGGCGTAGCCGTAGGCCCACTCGAAGTTGTCGAGCAGGGACCAGAGGAAGTAGCCGCGCACGTCCGCGCCCGCGGCGATGGCTTGGTGGACGGCTGCCAGGTGGGTGTGCAGGTACGCGATCCGTTCGGGATCGTGGACTTCGCCGTCGGCGGTCAGGACGTCCTCGAAGGCGGCGCCGTTCTCGGTGATCAGCAGCCCCAGGCCGGGGTTGGCCCGGGCCACCCCGGTGACCAGGTCGAACAGCCCCGAGGAGTCGATCGACCAGCCCATGGCGGTGCGGTCGCCGGGCGGCTGGTGGAACAGGACGGACTCCGATCCCGGCCACGGCGAGTGCTCGCTGGCACCGTGCGCGTCGTGCTCGGCGGCCTTGGCGGGGGTCGGGGCTACGGCGTCGGCGGGGGGCGCCGAAACCAGGGTGGGCGTGTAGTAGTTGATGCCGAGCAGGTCGAGCGGCGCCCCGATGGCCTGCTCGTCGCCGGGGTGCACCAGGGCGTCCCAGTCCACCAGGTGTTCGGTGTCCGTGCGCAGGTCTGCGGGGTAGCCGCCCTGCAGGATCGGGCCGGTGAAGATCCGGTTGCCGACCGCGTCGATGCGTCGGGCGGCGTCCAGGTCGGCCGGAGCCTGGGTGAGGGCCCGCACCTGGTGCAGGTTGAGGCTGACCGCCACCTGGGAACCGGCGGGCAACGTGGACCGCAGGGCGGCCACCGCCCGTCCGTGGCCGAGGTTGAGGTGGTGCGCGGCGCGCAGCGCGGCGCGCGGGTCGGTGCGGCCGGGCGCGTGCACGCCGGAGCCGTAGCCGAGGAAGGCCGAGCACCAAGGCTCGTTCAACGTGGTCCAGACGGCCACCCGGTCGCGCAGTGCCTCGGCCGCCAGGGCCGCGTACTCGCCGAAGCGTTCGGCGGTGTCCCGCTCGGGCCAGCCTCCGCGGTCCTCCAACTCCTGTGGCAGGTCCCAGTGGTAGAGGGTGGCGACGGGCTGGATGCCGGCCTCGAGCAGCTGGTCGGTGAGCCGCCGGTAGAAGTCCAGGCCGCGTTCGACCGCCGGTCCTCGACCCGTGGGCTGCACCCGCGACCAGGAGATCGAGAACCGGTACGCCTGCAGGCCGAGGTCGCCCATCAGCGCGACGTCCTCGCGGTAGCGGTGGTAGTGATCGGTGGCCTGGTCACCGGTGTCCCCGGCGTGCACCCGGCCCGGGGTGTGGCTGAAGGTGTCCCAGATCGACGGCGTCCGGCCGTCCTCGCGCACCGCGCCCTCGATCTGGTAGGCGGCGGTGGCCGCCCCCCAGAGGAATCCGGTGGGAAAGGTCAGTCGCGCGCCGGCGGGACGGTCGGTGGTGCGGGGTGGCAGTGGCATGGATGGAGCGCTCCCAAGTAGATGACGATATGAGGGCTTGCAGAGGGGCAGTGGCGGGTCACCCCTTGATGGCGCCCTGGGTGATGCCGCCGACGATGTGCCGGCCGAAGAGGGCGAAGACCAGCAGCAGCGGCAGCGTGCCGATCAGGGCCCCGGCCATGATCACCGACCAGTCGGTGGACCAGCCGGTCCCCAGGCCCGCCAGCGCGACCTGCACGGTGGGATTGGTGGAGCCGTTCATCGCGATGATCGGCCAGAGGAAGTCGTTCCAGGACTGCACAAAGGTCAGCATGCCCAGAACGGCCATCGCCGGACGCGCGATCGGCACCACGACATGCCAGACCACCCGCAGCGAGTTGGCGCCGTCGGTCCGGGCCGCCTCGAGCAGTTCGGTGGGCAGCGCCTGAACCAGGTACTGGCGCATGAAGAACACACCGAAGGCGGTCACCAGGGTGGGCAGGATCAACGCCCCGAGGTGGTTGCCCAGCCCCAGATTCTTCATCAGGATGAACAGCGGTACCACGCTGAGCTGCGCGGGCACCGCGAGCGTGGCGACCACCAGGGCCATCAGCACGCCGCGCCCGGCGAACCGCAGCTTGGCGAAGGCGAATCCGGCCAGCACCGAGAGGGCGACCGTGCTGAGGGTGACCGAGCCCGCCACCAGGGTCGAGTTGAGCAGGGCCACCCCCATGCCCCGCCCGCCGGCGTTGTGCCAGACGTAGGCGAGGTTGTGGAACAGGTTGCCGCCCGGCAGCAGCGGCGGCGGGCTCGACACCACCCGGTGCGCATCGGTGGAGGCGGCCACCAGCGTCCAGTACAGCGGGAAGAGCGAGGCCAGGGCGACCATGATCAACACGAGGTACGTCAGCGGGCCCGCGTGGTGCTGGCGGCCGGCTCGGGACATGGTTCTCCTCTCCTTACTGCGCACGGCGCAGCCGACGGGCTATCAGAGCGTTGACCAGGCCGAGCAGCAGGAGCAGCGCGAACATGGTCCAGGCGATGGCGGACGCCCGGCCGAGCATGCTGTCGCGGAAGCCCTGGTCGTACATCAGCACGCCGAGCGTCTCGTACTGGTTGGCGGCACCGCCCTGGTGGCCGCTCTGACCGCCGAACAGGAAGGGTTCACCGAAGAGTTGGGTGGCACCGATGGTGGAGATCACCACGGTGAACAGGATCGTCGGGCGCAGCGCGGGGACCGTGACGTGCCAGAACTGGCGCCAGCGGTTGGCTCCGTCGATGGCGGCGGCCTCGTACAGGTCGCCCGGCACGGCCTGCATCGCGGCCAGGTAGATCAGCGCGTTGTAGCCGGTCCAGCGCCAGGTGACGATCAGCGCGATGGCGAACTGCGAGGTCCAGTGCCCGGCTTCCCAGTGCACCGGGCCGACACCGACCAGGCCGAGCAGCCAGTTGGCCATACCGCCCTCCGGGCTGAAGATCAGCGCGAAGACCAGCGTGGCCGCGGCCACCGAGGTCGCGTAAGGGGCGAGCAGGGCGATCCGCAGGAACGAGCGTCCGCGCAGGCGGTAGTTGAGCAGGTGGGCCAGACCGAGCGCGAGGAGCAGCTGCGGGACGGTGGACAGCGCGCCGAGGGTGACGGTGTTGCGCAGCGCGTTCCAGAAGAAGCGGCTGGGTGGCCCGGAGAGCAGGTCGGTGTAGTTCTGCAGTCCGACCCAGCGTGAGCGGCTGACGTTGTAGAGGCTCACCTGGTGCAGCGAGAGCCAGCCGGTGTAGAGCAGCGGGAAGAGTCCGAAGGCGGCGAAGACGACGAAGAACGGCGCTACGAAGGCATAGGGGGCGCCCTTGCTGTCCCAGCGGTACAGGCGGGTCCGCCAGGTCTGGCGACGCTGGGGGCCGGTGGAGACGGCCACGGTTGGTTTCCTTCCGTGGGTTCGGCGGGGGCCGGCGCGCAGTGCGCCGGCCCCGGCGGGCTACTGGATGCTGCTGTCGATCTGCTGGACGGTGGCGGCCCAGGCGTCGCTCGCGCTCTTGTGGTTCTGCTCGACCAGCAGGATGCCGTTGCTGAAGTCGTTCTGCAGATCACCGGCGTGCGGGCCGGTCTCGGCGGCCTTGATCGTGCCGGCGGCCGTGGAGAAGAGCTGGCCGGTGGCCGCGTTCGGTCCGATGTAGGGGTTCTTGAAGTCGACCAGTCCGGGCAGGCTGTACGCCTTCTGGTTGGACGGGATGTTGCCGACCGCCTGGAAGACCTTGGCCTGCTGCTCCGGTGCGGTCAGCCACGCGACCAGCGCCTCGGCCTCGGCCTTGTGCTTGCCGGTGCTGGGCACGGCCAGGAAGGAGCCGCCCCAGTTGCCGACGGCCGGCGCCTGGGCGATGTTCCACTTGCCGCTGTTGGCGGGACCCGAGTACTTCTGGATGTTGGCCTGCTGCCAGGACGGGCAGACGGTGGTGGCGAAGGTGGACTGTGAGAACGCGGTCTGCCAGGGCGTGTCGAACTCCTTCAGGCCCTGCGAGGTGCCGGCCGCGTCGGCCTGCATCGCCAGGTCCCAGGCGGACTTCACGCTGGGCGAGTTCTTGTAGTCCAGCGTGCCGCCCTTGTAGTACTGCTGGGCGCTACTGGAGACCACCGCGTTGAACAGGCCGGTGGCGGAGTCCATGAAGTAGGTGCCCTTGGGCGCCTTGGCCTGGAACTCCTGGCCGACCTGGACGTACTTGGACCAGTCCCCGGCCCACAGTGCGGCGACCTGCGCGGGGTCGGAGGGCAGGCCGGCGGCCTGGAAGAGGTCCTGGCGGTAGCAGATCGCCATCGGGCCCACGTCGGTGCCCAGACCGATGGTCCGGCCGTCCGCGGTGGTGGCCTGCTGCCACTTCCACGCCAGGTAGTCGTCCTTGTTGACGCCGGGTGCCTTGGCGAGGTCCTCGAACGAGCCGTTGAGCGCGTCGGAGGTGGCCAGGGCGATCCGGCCGACCTCCAGGGCCTGGACGTCGTCGAGGCCGCCGCCGGCCGCGAGGTGGGTCTGCAGTGCGGTCCAGTAGTCGGCCTCGGCGGTGGTGGTGTCCTCCTTGATGGTGATGTTCGGGTGCAAGGCCGAGTAGGCGGCGAACAGTCCGGCCTCCTTGTAGCCGAAGGTGCCGAAGTCGCCGACGGTCAGGGTGATCCGGGACCCGCCGGTGGAGCCGGCTCCGGCGCTGCCCCCGCTGCTGCTGGAGCAGCCCGTGAGCACCAGGGCGGTGACGAGGAGTCCGGTGGTGGCGAGGGCTGCGGTTCTGCGGGAGTGGGAAGTGGCGGACAGGTGCAAGGCGAGCTCCTTGACGGGTGGCTGTTCCGGAGGCTTCGAACATCGCGGGGTGCTCGCGCCGGGGCGCGGTGTACGGTGTGGGCAATGGGAGCGCTCCCACCGACCTGCCGGAAGGTTCCTGCCTTCCGGGGTCGCGTGTCAAGAGGAAGTCCGAGACGTAACCGCAGCGAGTCCTGAGCCCGCCCGCACCTGTCAGAATGGCCACCGCCCGGCCCCCGACCTTTGCGACTCCGTACGAGGTGAGTGAATGACCCCCACCGCACCGCGCCCCCTCGGGCCGCCCACCGGCCGCGAAGAGCGGCGCGGGGCCGGCCGTCCGACGCTGGAGGAGGTGGCCGCGCTCGCGGGCGTCGGCCGGGGCACGGTCTCGCGGGTGATCAACGGCTCGCCCCGGGTCAGCGAGCGGGCCAGGGCCGCCGTCGAGCGGGCGGTCGCCGAGCTCGGCTACGTGCCCAACCGGGCCGCCCGCACCCTCGTCACCTCGCGCACCGACGCCATCGCCCTGGTGGTCCCGGAGGCCGAGGCCAGGCTCTTCTCGGAACCGTACTTCTCCGACATCATCAGCGGCGTCTCCGCCGAACTGGCTGACTCCGACCTGCAGTTGCTGCTCGTCCTGGTCCGCAACCAGCGCGACCGCGAGCGCCTGTCGGCCTACCTGAAGGCGCAGCGCGTGGACGGGGTGCTGCTGGTCGCCGTGCACCGCGACGACCCGCTGCCCACCGTGCTGGAGGACCTGCGGATCCCCTCGGTGCTGGCCGGCCGGCGCGGCGACCAGGAACCGCTCAGCTACGTCGCCGCCGACAACGCGGGCGGCGCCAGGATGGCCGTGCGCCACCTGCTGCGGCGTGGCTGCGAGCGGATCGCCACCGTCACCGGGCCGCTGGACATGGAGGTCGCCCAGGCCCGGCTCGGTGGCTACCGGGCCGCCCTGGAGGAGGCCGGCCGGGAGTACCGCGACGAACTCGTGGAACAGGCCGACTTCACCGAGCAGGGCGGGCGGGCGGCGATGCGCGCGCTGCTCGAACGGGTCCCCGAGGTGGACGCGGTCTTCTGCGCCTCCGACGTGATGGCCGCCGGCGCCCTGCAGAGCCTGCGCGCGGCCGGGCGCAGGGTGCCGCAGGACGTCGCCCTCATCGGCTTCGACGACTCGATCGTGGCCCGGCACACCGACCCCGCGATGACCAGCGTGCGCCAGCCGATCCAGGAGATGGGGCGGACCATGGTCCGGCTGCTGTTGGAGGAGATCGCCGAGCCCGGACGTGCCCGCCGGCAAGTCGTGCTGGCCACCGAGCTGGTGGTGCGCGAGTCGGCCTGAGGCAGACCCCCGTAGCCCCCACCACGAGTGGTGGGGGCTACGCCTGACGGACCGTCACATCGCTCAGGGGAAGGAGACCACGTTGCTGGGGACGGTGCTGCCGGTGGGCGTGATCGCTCCCGTGTCGTTGATGACACGGGAGATCGTGCCCTTGCCCCCCAGGGAGACGGTGAGCGTGTCGTGGAACTTCACGCCCGGGGTGGCCGGGACCTCGAAGGCGTGGTAACTGCTCACCGACGGATCGACGTTGAAGTAGCAGTAGCTGCCCAGACCCCACGCCTCGTGCGAGGTGACGTTGGCGCCCACCTTGTAGGCGGCGTAGCCGTTGACCCCGGTCGGGCTCATCCAGGCGGCCTGGTTCGGCACGTCGTACGGCATCTCGTTCTGGAAGAAGATCGTCTTGCCGTTCTGGCCGTTCCAGGTGACCTGGTACTTCTGGTAGTGCTCGACGAACAGGCCCGTTGCCTTGACGTTGTCGCCGTTGACGATCAGGCCGTTGTCAGCCGTGTTGACACCCCAGCCGACCGTGCCCGCGTTGCCGTGGTCGGCGCGCCAGGCCCAGATGTCGTCGATGATCGCGTCGTTGCTGTTGACGACCAGGCTCGCGGTCGCCCTGCCCGCGATCTCGCCACCGATCCGGAAGAACACGTCCTGGATCGTCGTCGGGTCGGCCGCGTGGCTCGCGCCCGATCCGGCGGACCCGACGGTCAGCAGCGCGGACGAGTTGGTGGTGCCGGCGTCGAACAGCAGGCCCTTCAGCCGAACGCCGTTGACGTCGGCCACGTGCATCGCGTCGACTCCGTTGTCCGGCACGAACGTCGGGTAGCCGATGCCCAGGACGACCGTGTCGGCCCTGGTGACGTTGAGCGTCTGGTTGAGGTGGTAGACGCCCGGGGTGACGAACAGGTTGCAGCCCTGCGCGAGCGCCGCGTTGATGGTCGAGGCGGTGTCGCCGGCCTTGACGACGTAGAACTGGTTCATCGCCAGCGAACTGCCCGGGGTGCTGCCGCCCGCCCAGCTGGGGCCCGAGGCGTTGGTGCGCAGCGAGGGCAGGAACACCCGGTACGCGCCGGTGGCGTCGACGTAGAGGTAGGGCACGTCGCGCGAGACGGGGGTGGTGGCCAGCGTGGTCTCCGGGGGGTTCGGGAAGCTGTTCGCCGGTGCGCCGGTGGTGCCGGAGAACACCATGTTCCAGACGCCGCCGTTCCAGCTACCCAGGCTGCTGTCCCGCGTGTACCACTGCTGCTGCGAGGAGGAGGACGCCTGGCCCGTCACCTGGGTGTCGGCGACATAGCCGCCGCTCGCCCAGCCGTAGCTGGCCGGGTAGAGCTGGAGGTCACCGTGGACGTCGATGCGACGGAACGGCGCCGCCTGCGCCACCGCCCAGCGGTTGCCACCGGCCGGGTTGATGGCCAGGTTCTCCGCCGAACGCCAGAAGTTCTGCGTCGCGTTGCCCGCGTCCGACGCGTTGAACGCATCGACCGTGACGTGGCCGTTGATGGTCACGTCGTCCGGGTTCTGCCCCAGGCCCGCGACCGAGGTGTAGAAGCCGACGTTGTCCTCCACGCTGTACACGCCGGGCTTGAACAGGTCGGCCACGCGGTTCTCGGAGAACTGCGCGGTGGTGGTGTCCTTCATCTGGGCGAACTGGGCGTCGAGCTGGGACTGGATGCCGGCGCTGGACATGCTGGGGTCGAAGATGTGCACATTCGGCCCGAAGTTCGGGGTGTCGGACTGGGTCGGGCATCCGGTCTGCGAGCCGCCGATGGTGAAGGTGGCAGCCGCCGTCGCCGAGTTCGTCAGGCCGGAGGCGAATCCGACGGCCTGGACGGTCGTCGTGGCGGCGACCGTGATCGGCCCGGTGTAGAGGGCCGACGAAGCGGTGGGAGCGGATCCGTCGACGGTGTAGCGGATGGTCGAACCCGGCGTCGCATCGGTGATGGTGACCGACTGCGCGCTCGTGAAGGAACCGCCGGCTGGGCTGAACGTCGGCGTGGCGACCGGGTTCGAGCCGCCTCCCCCACCCTGCGTGTAGGTGAAGTGCGGGGTGTCGTACTGCGGGCCGTTCTTCTCGTAGGTGAACCAGTACTCGAGAAGGGTGCCGGTGGTGAGCGAGCTGACGGTCTGGGTCCAGCTACCGGCGTTGTTCGTCATCCGGAAGTTCTGCTGGCCCGTGCCGTTGATCAGGTAGTGGACGTCGACGTAGAGGGCCGGCGTCGTCGGCGTGAACGTGATCTGCGCCTGCGAGGCGCTGACCGGGGTGACGCTCTGGGTGTAGTCGCTGGACGCCGCAGCGGCGGTCCCGGACGTGGACGTGAGGCCGAACAGCCCGGCGAGTACCAGGGCGAGAACAGCGAGCAGGGCTACGGTGCCTTGACCCCGCCCCGGATTCGACGGCCGGCGGCTCGGAAGGACAGCGTGATGCATGTGGTGGGGGTCCTCTCGTCTGTGTTCGTGAAGTGAACGCCAGATCGGCACCGTGGAAGTGCTGACGTCACTTCAGAACGGGACTCCCGGCCGCCGTGGGGAGGGCCTTCGAGTCAGGTCACAAGGGACGTCCTGCACGGGCCGATCAGGGTGAGCGCGTTCGAGGGGGAGTCTGTTAGTGGTCTGAACCACCGTCAAGAGGTAGCGCAGAGTTCACCCTTTGAACGTAGCCACTGGGCCACCGCCGGATGCCACTTCAGGGCCTGACGATGAGTTACCGCACAGCACCGCGACCTCCCCGCCGAAGCCCACCAGCAGCCGACCACCCGGCGCCACGCCAACCGCCCCTACCGGCAACGGGAAGACCAACGGTGGCCCGATCTGCTGACTGGTGATCAGGTCCCATACCCGCACCGTCTGATCCTCGCTGCCACTGACGATCACGGTGTGGCCGCCCACCACCACCGGCGCCACCGCCGCTACCCCTTCGGCGTGGCCGGCGAGAGGCTCACCGACAGGCTCGCCGGTGTCGAGGTCCCACACCCGTACCGCCCCGTCGTCGCCACCGGTGACAGCGAGTGGACGGCCGTCGACCAGCGCCGTCGCCACCGCACACACCTCGCCGTCGTGGCCGCTCAGCGGCTCACCCACCTGCTGCCCGGCGCTGAGGTCCCACACCCGTAGCATCCCGTCCTGGCTGGCGGCGATCACGTGGGGGCGGCCGTCGAGCACCGCCGTCGCCACCGCCCGCACCTTGTCGCTGTGGCCGGTCACCGGCTCGCCGACCTGCTCGCCGGTGGCCGGATCCCACACCCGCAGCTCCCAGTCCTCGCCTCCGCTCACGATGCGGGGGCGGCCGTCGATCATCGTCGTGACCACCGCCAGCACCCAGCCGTAGTGGCCGGTGAGCGGCTCCCCGATCTGCCGGCGCGTGGTCAGGTCCCACACCCGTACGGTCCCGTCGTGGCTGCCGGTGACCGCGACGGGACGACCGTCGAGCACCGCCGTCGCCACCGCCCGTACCCCGCCCTCGTGGCCGGTGAGCGGCTCGCCGATCTGCCGGCGCGTGGTCAGGTCCCACACCCGTACGGTCTCGTCGTGGCTGCCGGTGACCGCGACGGGGCGGCCGTCGAGCACCGCCGTCGCCACCGTGTACACCGCGCTGGTGTGGCCGGTGAGGCGCTCACCGATCTGCTGACCAGTGGTCAGGTCCCAGAGTCGGGCCGTGTCGTCGCCGCTGCCGGTGACCACGACGGGACGACCGTCGAGCACCGTCGTCGCCACCGCACACACCGCGCCGGTGTGGCCGGTGAGCGGCTCGCCGACCTGCTCGTACGTGGTCAGGTCCCAGACCCGTGCGGTGTGGTCGCTGCTGCCGGTGACCACGACGGGACGGCCCCCGACCACCGCCGTCGCCAGCGCACACACCTCGCCGGTGTGGCCGGTGAGGGGCCGGCCGATCCGTTGTCCGGTGGTCAGGTCCCACAGGCCCGCCGTCCGGTCAGTACTGCCGGTGACCCCCACCGGGCGGCCGTCGACCACCACCGTCGCCACCGCAAGCAACGGTTCCGTGTGGCCGGTCGCGATACGACGCCGGGACCGGTCGAGCCGAGAGCCGGTGGCCCACTCGACACCCCACCGTGCGGCGGGTTCGTCCTCCACCGGCACTGCGGTGATCCGCGCCGACAGCTCTCGGTCCCCGAAACGCGCCGCGTCCAGCGCCAGCACCTGCCGCCGCACCCCGGCCTCGGCGTTCCGGTGCAGCTGCGCCGAAGCCCGGTACACCGCCGCCAGCAACCGCGCCGCCGGCCCCGACGCCCCGTCCAGCAGTGCTTCCACCCGCCCCGGATCCCCGTGCACCAGGAACCCCGGATCCGTCAACCAGCCATCCGCCTCAGCCGAATCCACACCAGCACCACCGTCACGCAGATCATCAGACATGATCCGACCGTATCCAGCTGCGCCAACCACCCGAGCACACCGACACCGAGCCACGGTTACGGCAGGGCGCTGAGGCCTCGCCCTGCCTGCCATCCCTGCCGAAGGACGGAGCCGGCGTACACCCCGAGGACTACGGGCGCCCCCGGGACCGACCTTGGGCAGAGGCCCCATGACATGCCCCGGTCTCCGGCCCGCAGCCCGTTCATCGGCGATGATCGATGACGGGACAGTCCGGTCGAGCGGGCCCGGGCGGAGTCGGTACGGCGTGACACTCCTGGCGGTAGCTCACCCCACGTATAGTGCAGGCGTCTTGGGGCAATGATCACCACGTAGCCGAGGAGGCCGTTGCATGGAGCCCGTCACACTGATCACCGGTGGATCGACCGGAATCGGTGCCGCCACCGCCCGCACCCTCCTTGAGCAGGGCCACCGTGTGGCGGTCACCGGACGTGACGCGGGCAAGCTGGCCGCCTTCGCCGCTTCGGCCGGAGCGGGTGAGCGGCTGCTGACGATCGCTGGCGACGCCGCCGAGGCGCAGGACGTCGCCGACGCCGTGAGCCGCGTGGTTCAGGCGTGGGGCCGACTGGACAACGTCATTGCCAACGCCGGTTTCTCGCTGCCCGGCAACCTGGAGAGCCACGCCCCCGAGGACATGCGCGCCATGGTCCTCACCAACGTTCTGGGCCCGGCCCTGCTGGTGCGCGAGACCCTGCCGCAGTTGCGGGCGTCCAAGGGCCGGATCGTGTTCATCGGGTCCGTCGCCGGGGTGCGCAACACGCCCGGCAACCTGTACTCGGTCACCAAGTGGGCTGCGCACGCGCTGGCCGAGAACACCCGGATGCTGGTCGGCAAGGACGGCGTCGGCGTGACCGTCGTCGCCCCCGGAGTGGTGGACACCGCGTTCTGGGCCGAGCGCGGCGGCACCCCTGCGGACGCGATGACGCCCGAGCAGATCGCCGCCGCGATCGCCTTCGCGCTCAACCAGCCTGCGGGCGTGGACATCAACCAGATCACCATGCGACCGACGGGGCAGCTCGGCTGACGCGGGTACGGCGATCGGAGCGGAGCCGGACGGTCGTCGTTCGTGCCCATCGGACCCGTAGAACGCGGGCGGGTCAGCGGACCGTCAGCGCCGGGTCAGCACGGTGGGCCATAGTCGGTGGCACAGGGACGGACGAACCGCGGCGAACGCGGCGGGTCGGTCCCGAGGAGAGGTGCCCGGAGCGGTTGATCGGGGGCCGGGGCTGCCGCCCCGGTCGGGTGCAAGCCCACGCAGGTTCGAATCCTGCCTTCTCCGCCAGCGATGATGGCCAGCGATGGTCGGCGATCGGCAGCGATCAGGTGGTGCTCCGCGGTGATCGGCGGGGTTCGGGGGCGCCTCGGGGCCTGGCATGATCGATGCATGGTCGAACGAGTCATCGCAGCCTGTGACGGAGCTGCCAAGGGAAATCCGGGCCCGGCGGCCTGGGCCTACGTGATCGCGGACGGTGACGGGACGCCGCAGCGCTGGCGGGCCGGGGCGCTCGGGCACAACACGAACAACGTCGGCGAGCTGACGGCACTGGAGCAGCTGCTCACCGCGACGGACCCGGGCGCGGCGCTGGAGGTGCGGCTCGACAGCACCTACACCCGCGACGCGGTGACGAAGTGGCTGGCGGCCTGGAAGCGCAATGGCTGGAAGACCGCCGCCGGCAAGCCGGTGGCGAACCGCGAGCTGATCCAGCGCATCGACGCACTGTTGGAGGGCCGGGACGTCACCTTCGTGTACGTCGCCGCCCACCAGGTGAACGGCGACCCGCTGAACGCGATCGCCGACAAGGCCGCCAGTGACGCCGCCCGGACCCAGCAGGACGCCGGCGGCACCGCGGCCGACCTTCCGGTGCCGGACCCGGCCCCGGCCACCGCCGCGCGCAGTCGCCGCCCGGCCGGCTCGTCGTCCGCCTCATCCGCCTCGACCGGTACGACCGGCACGTCGGCGCGGAAGAGCTCCGCAGGCGGCTCGCGGACCCTGGCCGCCCGGTTCCCCGGCACCTGCCCCTGCTCGCGCCCGTACGCCAAGGGCGACCAGATCACCAAGGTCGGCAGCAGCTGGGGACACCCCCAGTGCGCGGCTTCCCAGGCCTGATCATCCGGCGCCCGCACCCTCGTCGGTGCGGGCGCCCTGGCGTCGTCCACGGGACATCCGGGCAGAGGCATGCCTATTCATATAGTTGACATCGACTAGTTCACGCTGGATAGTCGATCCTGACTACGAGAGAGCGAGGCACGTCGTGGCTAAGCGACGCGCGGTGGCGAACCTGTTGGCCCTGACCGTCATGGCGGAGCTGGTGGCGGAACCGATGCATCCCTACGAGATGGGCCGCCGGCTCAAGGAACACGGCAAGGACCGGACCGTCAAGTACACGCGCAGTTCGCTCTACATGGTGGTGGAGCAGCTGCGGAAGGCCGGGTTCGTCGTCGAACAGGAGACCGTGCGCGACACCCAGCGGCCCGAGCGCACGGTGTACGCGCTCACCGCCGAGGGGCGGCGCGAGCTCGACGACTGGATGCGCGAGCTGGTCGCCGAACCGCAGCCGGAGCACCCGAAGTTCGGGGTGGCGCTGTCGCTGCTGGCCGTCCTGACGCCGGCCGACGCGGTGGAACTGCTGAACCGGCGGCTGACGGCGCTGGGCGAACTGGCGACGGACGCCGGGGAGCAACTGCGGCTCGGCGCCGAACAGAACGTGCCGTGGATCTTCCTGATCGAGGAGGAGTACCGGCTCGGCGTCCTCCAGGCCGAGCAACGCTTCGTCACCACGCTCATCGAGTCGCTCGACCGGCCGGACTACCTCCGGCTGTGGCAGGAGTTCTTCGCTGGTCCGAATTGACGGAGAGTCAGAACATGTCAGCAGCAACGGGAATACGGGGAACCAGGACGGCACTCGTCATCGGGGGCGGCATCGCCGGCCCGGCGACGGCACTGGCCCTGCGCAAGGCCGGTATCGAGGCGAGCGTCTTCGAGGCCTACCCGACCACGGCAGAGGGGGTCGGCGGCGCGTTCATGATCGCGCCCAACGGGCTGGCCGCGCTGCGGCTGCTCGGGGTGGACGAGCAGGTCCGCGAGATCGGCCAGCCGATCCAGCAGATGCTGATCGACGGGCCGAACGGCAAGCGGATCGCGCGGTTCGGCGGCGTGCCCGGGCTCCCGCCGGGCCTGGCGATGTGGCGCGCCGACCTGTACGCCGTGCTGGAGCGGCGGCTGCGCGAGGAGGGCGTCGCGGTCGCGTACGGCAAGCGGCTGGTCGACGTCGAGGAGCACCCGGACGGCGTCACCGCGCACTTCGCGGACGGCACCAGCGCGCAGGGTGACGTCCTGATCGGCGCCGACGGGATCCGCTCCGCAGTGCGCACGCTGATCGACCCGGCGGCGCCCGGGGCGCGCAACACCGGACTGGTCGGACTCGGCGGCCACAGTGCCCACACCCCGGACGGGGCACAGTACGACGCGATGCACTTCGCCAACGGGCGGCGGGCCTTCTTCGGCTGGTGGGCGCTGCCCGGCGGCGGAACCACCTGGTTCAGCAACATCACGCGGGCCCGGGAGCTGACGGCCGCACAGGCCCGTGAGACGTCCGGGGCGCAGTGGCTGGACCTGCTGCGCGAACAGCACGCGGGCGACCGGCCGGCCGCCGAGATCCTGCGGCAGGCGGACCCGGCGCAGCTGGTCAACGTCGGTTCGCTGCACATCATGCCCAAGGTGACGCACTGGCACCGCGGCCGCCTGGTGCTGGTGGGGGACGCCGCCCACGCGCCCTCGCCCAGCTCCGGCCAGGGCGCCTCGCTGGCGGTGGAGAGCGCCGTCGAGCTGGCCCGCTGCCTGCGCGACCTGCCGGACCCGGCGAGCGCGTTCAGCACCTACGAGTCGCTGCGGCGCGGGCGGGTGGAGAAGATCATCGCGCAGGCGGAGCGGAACAACAACGAGAAGAGCGCGGGCCCGGCGGCCCGGATGCTGATGAGAGCGGTGGCCCCGATCGCGGTGCGGACCTTCCTCAAGCCGGAGAAGATGTTCGGCCCGGTGCACCGCTACCGGATCGAATGGGAGCGACACCCGGCCGCCTGACGGGCGGAACGGCATGGCCTAGGAGCAGCTCCGAGGCCGGGGTTCAGCCGAGAAAGGCGCCGCCGACCAGGAGGGCGACCACCAGGGCGGCGGTCAGGGCGTAGCGCCGGTCACCGTCGCGCAGCCAGCAGGCCACGGTGGCCAGGATGCCCAGGGCGGGAGCGGCCGCCAGTGCCACCAGGCCCAGGCCGAGCAGGAGTTCGCCGGTCCCGCCGTGCGCGGCGAAGCCGCCGAGGGAGGCGTTGTGCGCCGTACGGTCACCGGTGGCCAGGGCGGTGACCAGCCCGGCCAGGATCAGTGCCAGCGCGACGACGCAGGTACCGGTGAGCACCCTGGCGGTGATCGTGTTGACGCGCCGCTCGCGGGCGATCGGCGCGGATCCGGGACGGGCGGGCGGGCACTCGAGGAGTGCCGGTCCGGGCAGCTCAGACATGGATCACTCCGAAGGCGGCGAGGACGAAGGAGAGGCCGGAGGCGAGCACCACGGTGCTGTAGACCGCCTCGATCACGGCGACCGAGACCCGGCCGGCCAGCCGGGAGCCGAACAGCGAACCGGCCGTGATGCCGAGCACGATGGGTGCCACCAGCAGCGGCTGCACCACGCCGCTCGCGTAGTAGACGACGAAGCTGGCCACCGCCGTGATGCCGATCATGAACTGGCTGGTGGCGGTGGCCACGCGGACCGGCACGCCCATGCCGAGCGTCATCGCCGGGACCTTGAGGAAGCCGCCGCCGATCCCCAGCATGCCGGAGAGCAGGCCCGCCACCAGCGAGGCGCCGGATCCCACCAGCGGGCGGCGGGCCCGGTAGGCGAGGGTCGTACCGTCGGTCTCGTCGGCGACCAGGCCGTCCAGCGCACTGCCGCCCTCGCAGGCGCGCAGGCCGTACGAGGCGAGTGCGTCGGGGGGCGCCGCGTCGAGGTGTGGCGCGTCAAGGGATGGCGCATCGAGGGGTGACCCGCCGGCCGGGACGCGCTGCGGCGCGGGCGCGGACGGGACCGGTCTGTTCTGCAACCGCCGTCGCCGCCGGGTGAGTTCGGCGGACAGGAATTGGGCCGCGCCGAACACACCCTCCAGCGCCGCGCGCGGAATGAGGGCCGTCAGCAGGCTGCCGCCGATACCGCCGATCGTCGTGGCGATCTCCAGGCTGAAGGCCAGCCGCTTGTGGGTCAGCCCCTGGCGCAGGTAGGTCGCCGAACCCATCGCGGAGTTGGCGATGACGGCGGCCAGCGAGACGGCCACCGCCGAGCGGAACGACACCCCGTACCCCAGCACCAGCGCGGGCACCACAATCGCGCCCCCGCCGATTCCGGACAACGCGCCCACCGCGCCCGCCACCACGCCGATGAACAGCAGCATCGCGAGGGTGAAGAAAGTCAGCGTCACGAGGGCAGCCCCTTTTCCGGCACGCGTCGACAGTGTGGTGCTGGGATCATCCTTACTCGCACGAACGGCAATTGACACCTCGCCAGGTAAATCTCCCGGTGTGACGTACCCCACCGCCAACCTGACGGACAGTTAACTTCGTTGTAACACGAACAAGAAGAGCGAGTGGCATCGTCGAGGCACTTGCACCACGGTGTGTACGTACGACCGGTGCGAAGTGATCCCGCAGACTCCCTCAAGGAGAAGGGCACTCCATGACTTCGTTAACGATCCAGCACCTTCCCGCCGCTGCCGATCAGGCGGCCGACGCGGACGGGGACCGGGCCCGCGCCGAGGCCTTCCTGGCGACGGTGCGACTCTTCGCCGGCGAGCGCCTCGCGCCGCTGGCCGCCACGATCGACCGCGACGACGAGATCGGCGACAAGCTGTTCGGCGAGCTGGCCGGCGCCGGGCTCTTCGCCAACTCCCTTCTCTACCAGCGGGATCAGCCGCACGGTGGGACCGAGCGGGTGCGTTTCCTGCTGCGGGTGCTGGAGGAGCTGGCGCGCGTCTCGCCCCCCGTGGCCAAGGCGGTGATGGACCAGAACCTCGGGCAGATCGGAATGCTCCGGGAGTACGCGGACGACGCGCTGCGCGACGCCTGTCTCGACCGGATCGGATCCGGCGCCGTGCAGGCCGCATTCGCGATGAGCGAACCGCAGACCGGCTCCCAGGTCAGCCGCTTCCAGACCGTGGCGACCAGGGTACCGGGCGGCTTTCGGATCAGCGGGGAAAAGGACTGGATCACCGGCGCCGCGCGCCGCCAACTGCATTTCGTGGTCGCCAAACCCGCCCCGGACGCGCGCGAGGTGGGCCTGTTCACGGTCGACCGCACCCTGCTCGGTCCGGGCGACGGAACGGTGGAAATCGACGACCGCAAGGAGAAGTTGGGCCTGCGCGGACTGGGCGAGTACCACGTCCGGTACAACGACGTCTTCGTGCCCGACGCGCGGGTGGTGCTCGGATTCGACCGCGGTTCGCTGCGGCGCATCATGCGGCACTACAACGGCAAGCGGCTGGGCCAGGCGGCGATCTGCATCGGCCTCTCCAAGAGCGCGCTGCGCACCGCGTTCGACTACGCGGGCCGACGCCTGCCGGCCGGCTCGCCCGCCTACGTCAACATGCAGACGACGCTGGCGCCGCTGGTCAGCGAGCTGAAGGCCGCCGAGGCGATGACCGCGTGGGCGGCCGCCGAGTGGGCCGGCGGCGACGAGACGGGCGCGCCGAGCGCCATGGCCAAGTACGTGGTGGGTGAACTCGCGCTGCGGATCACCAACGCGAGCGCGCAGGTGTGCGGGGCCAACGGACTCTCGGACAAGCTGCCGATCATCAGACTGATGCGGGACGCCCGGATGCTGACCATGGCGGGCGGCGCCTCCGAGGTGCTGCGCGGCACGGTGGCGGCGCAGCTGGACCGCCTGCTCGACTGAGCGGCGACGACCCACCGAGCCGCGACGACAGGCTGAGCGGCGACGACTCGCCGAACGCCGATCACTGACCGAGCACCGATACGAAACGGAGGAACGATGCGTCTCGCGACCATCCGCGAGGGCGGTGCCGAACGGGTCGCGCTCGTCGGCGCGGACGGCGAGCACCTGGTCGTCCCGCAGGGCGAGCGTGCGGGCGGCATGCTCGACCTCATCCAGGCCGGCCCCACGGCCTGGGAGTCGCTGGCCCGGGACGCGGCCGGCGGACGCCGGGTGCCCCGCGACGGGGTCGAGTTGCTGGCCCCCCTGCCGCGCCCCGAGCGCAACCTCTTCGCGCTGGGCCTCAACTACGCCGACCACGGCGAGGAGGCCTACCGCAAGGCCGGGCGGGAGTACCGGGCGCCCCGGCACCCGGTGGTGTTCACCAAGGACCGCGGCTGTGTGACCGGGCCGATCGGCCCGGTGGCCGTCGACTTCTCGCTGTCGCAGGAGTTCGACTGGGAGGTCGAGCTCGCGGTGGTGATCGGCCGACGCGCCTGGCGGACCGAGGAGGCCGACGCGCTCGGCCATGTCTTCGGCTACTGCGTGGCCAACGACATCACCGCGCGGGACCTGCAGACCAGGCACAAGCAGTACTACCTGTCGAAGAGCCTGCCGGCGAGCTGCCCGCTGGGCCCGTGGATCACCACCGCCGACGAGGTTCCCGACCCGCACGACCTGGTCATCACGCTCAGCGTCAACGGCGAGACGCGGCAGGAGTCCCGGACCGACCGGATGGTGTTCGGCATCGCCCGCACCATCGCCGAGATCTCGCGGATCGTGCCCCTGGAACCCGGCGACGTCATCCTGACCGGCACCCCGTCCGGCACTGGCTTCGCCGCCGAACCGCCGCGCTACCTGGCCCCGGGCGACCTGGTCGAGTGCTCGGTCGAGGGCCTTGGCACCCTGTCCAGCCGGATCGTCGGGGCGCCCCCGTCTTAGCGGCCCCTCGCGGGCCCCGCCGCTCGACCTCTGCGGCGGGGCCCGCGAGCGCGTCACGGCACCGTGACGACGACCTTGCCCCGGGTGTGCTTGCCGGCGAAGTCGGCCACCGCGCGGACCGCGTCGACGAACGGGTAGCTCGCGCCGACCTCCACCCGCAGCGTGCCCTCGGCCGCGCGGGCGGCCAGCTTCTCCAGGTCGCCCGGCTCGGCGGTGAAGCTGCCGATGTAGACGCCCGACACGTCGCGGCCCAGCTCCTCGGGCCCGAAGAGCGGGGAGACCAGCCGTCCGCCGGGACGCGCCGCGCGGGCCGAACCCGCCAGCGCCTCACCCCTGTTGATCAGGTCGAGCACGACGTCCACGCCGTCCGGCACCAGCCGCAGGGTCTCCGCCACCACGTCGACGGCCTTGTAGTCGACCGTGCCGGCAGCCCCGAGCCCGCGGACGTACTCGGCGTCCTGCTCCGTGGCGGTGGCGATCACCTGGACGCCGAGCGAAGCGGCGACCTGCACGGCGTACAGCCCGATGCCGCCGGTGGCACCCACCACCAGCAGGCTCTCCCCGGCGGCGAGCCCGACCGCGCGCAGCAGGCAGACCGCCGTCAGCCCCGACTCGGGGATCGCGGCGGCCTGCACCGCGGGAAGCCCTGCCGGCCGCTTGGCGAGCAGCGGGCCGACCGTCGCCACGGTGTACTCGGCGACCGCCCCGGCCTGCCCGGTGAAGGCGAGCACCGGGTCGCCGGGCGCGTACTCCGTCACACCCTCCCCCACCTGCGCGACCGTGCCGGTCGCGTCCATGCCGACGACCAGCGGGTGCTGCACGGGGAAGATGTCCTTCATCGCGCCCGTGATCAGGGCGAGGTCCAGCGGGTTGAGCGCGGCGGCCTCCACCTTGACCAGCACCTGCCCCGGGCCGGGCGAGGGAGTCGGGTGGTCCGCGACGGAGATCTGGTCGAGCGTCGCGTACTCGGCGGCCACGAGAGCTTTCATCACGAACTCCAGTCGGTGTGCGTTCCATCCCGGCGCGGCACGGCACCGCGACGCCGCTCCCTTTCTACGCCGTGGACGGCCCGCGACCCGGGAGGCGCTGCCGTGACCGCCTCCGCCCGGGTGGAACCGGCGGGGCGTGCGCACCGTCCAAGGCCTGACAGCCCGCAGCAGAGGAGCACTCACCGATGAACAGACGTACCGCAGTCCCCGCCCTCGCCGCCGTGCTCGTCGCGGCCCTCGCGGCGTGCACCTCGACGGGCGGACCGGATCCCCACCCGCCGACCACCCCGGCGTCAGCCCCCGCGTCGGCCACCGGTACGCCGTCCCCCAGCCCCTCCCCCAGCCCGTCCGGCACCGGGCCGGTGACCGTCCCGTCGAACGGAAGCCAGTTCCCGGTGGATCCGATCCACCCCCACAGCGCACCGCCCAGCAGTCCGGCCGGCTGATCGACCGGCTGATCGACCAGCTGATTGGCAGGTGCTGAACAACAAATCGGTGAAGCTTTCGGCTAACCGACACCGACCGGCCCACGCCGTGGTCGAGTCTCCCTCACCGGTGCCGCCGAGCAGAGTCCCCCGCTCGGCCCGGCACTGTGAACGGTCAATGACGACTGGGAGGTTCTGTTGTCGGTACCACTGCGCGCCAGGCGATGGCTCACGATCTGCGCTCTCGCCGCCACCTTGGGAATGGTCAGCTCACCAGCCGGCGCCACCCCGCCGCATCCCCCACTGGCACACCCCCAACTCAACTCCACGGTACGCCCACTGGACAGCGGCAAGGGCGACGACGGCGGTGAGGCCGACGAGATCCAGGAGGGCGCGGACCAGCGCGCCGAGGCCCGCACCTCCCCCGGCACCGTCGCCCCCGGTGCCTTCGGGGCCGCCTGGAACGCGTTACAGGCCCTGCCGGACACCGGTGGTGACTGGAAGCACCTCACCGGTCTGCCCTACAACTCCGACGACCCCCGTTACCGTGACGTCTCCTCCAACTCCAGTGCGGGGATGGGCGATGTCACCGGCCGGATGGCGGCCGTGGCTGCGGACGACTCCGGCCACGTCTACACCGGCAGCGCCGGCGGCGGTGTCTGGCGTTCCTCGGTCGGCGGCGGCCACTGGCAGCCGATCAGCGACCAGTTGCCCACCCAGTCCACCGGCGCCCTGGCACTGGACGAGCGCGGCCGGCTCTGGCTCGGCACCGGCGAGGCGACCACCAGCTCGGACGCCTACCTCGGCAGCGGCGTCTACGTGCTCGACCATCCCCAGCAGGGCGTCTTCAGTGCCCGCAGCCGGGTCGGCGGCGCCGAGTTGGACAGCACCACCATCCACGAACTGCGCTTCGGCGCCGGCTTGGTCTGGGCCGCCACCGACCGGGGAGTGTGGAGCCACTCCAGCACCGACCTGCGCGGCCCGTGGACCCTGGAGTACGCCCCCAACCCCGCCTACCTGCCAGGTGGTTCACTGGCCACGGACCCGAGCGCACCCTACAAGAACATCACCAACGACATCGCGGTCGACCCCAGGGACCCCGGCAAGGTGGTCCTCGCCGTGGGCTGGCGCAGCGGCGACACCTACAACGGCTTCTACGGCAGGTCCGCGGACGGCAGTTGGCAGCGGCTGAGCTCGCTCGGCGACCTCCCCACGGATGCGGCGGACGTCGGCGAGGTGACCTTCGCGCGCTCGGCCGACGGATCGCGCTACTACGCCATCGACCAGTCGCCGGCCCTCCAGGCGACCGGCCAGGACAGCGCGCTGGACGGCATCTTCGTCTCCAAGTCCGGTTCCCCGCTGGGCCCCTGGACACGGATCGCGGACGCCAAGAAGCTCGCCGCCACCGGTTCCGCACTGACCATGCCCGGTGACCTGCCCGGCCTGCAGTCCTGGTACGACCAGTCGCTGCAGGTCGACCCGACCAACCCCGAGCACGTCTACGCGGGCCTGGAGGAGGTCTTCGAGACCGCTGACGGCGGCACGAACTGGAACACCGTCGGACCGTACTGGAACTTCAACTTCCCGTGCTGGAGCATCGATCCGACCAAGCAGAGCGGCAGCTGCCCGCAGACCACGCACCCGGACCAGCACGCGCTGGCGGTCGGCGGCTACCACGGCAGCGCGTACGTCCTGGCGGGCAACGACGGCGGCATCTACCGCAGGCCGCTGAACGGAACGGTGGACGCCTCGGGCCACGGCACCGACTGGACCTCGCTCAACGACGGCACCATCGACACCCTGCAGTACTACTCGGTGGGCGTCGGCAAGGACCTCGACTTCGGCGGCGTCGCGGTCAACGGCGGCCTCCAGGACAACGGCCAGTCGATGCTGCGCGGCCGCGACACGGTGATGGGATCCAACTTCGGCGGTGACGGCGGCGACACCCTCACCGACCCGGCCAACGGCTGCGACATCGCCCAGGAGTACGTCTACCTGGCGGTCAACGTCACCCAGAACTGCGCGGTCAACGACGGCAGTTACCTCACCGACCCGAGCAAGGCGACCACCTTCTCGGTCGCCCCGCCCGACAACGCCCTCGGCGGCGCCGGCGCCCGCTTCATCGCCCCGCTCGCCGCCGACCAGCAGAACGGCAATCTCTGGGTCGCCGGCGGCCGGCACGTCTGGGTGCAGAACCAGGGCTACGCCATCCGCAGCTCCAGCGCCTGGACCAGCGCCTTCGACCTCGGCGCCGGGCACGTCGCCACTGCGGTCGCGGCCTCCGGCGGCAAGGTCTACGCGGCCTGGTGCGGGCCCTGCGACAGTCAGGGCTTCGCCCGCGGCATCGCCGTCGGCCGTGCGGACGGCACCGGCTGGCAGCAGCTGAACCTGCCCGTCGACGCCACCGTCCCCAACCGCTACCTCTCCGGCCTGGCCATCGACCCGGCCGACGCCGACCACGTCTTCCTCACCGTCAACGGCTTCTCCCGCCAGTGGACGGCCGGACCGGGAGCCGGTGTCGGCCACGTCTTCGAGTCCAGGGACGCCGGAGCGCACTGGAGCGACATCTCGACCGACCTGCCGGACGTCCCGGCTGACTCCCTGGTGGTCACCAAGGCGGGCGGACTGGCGCTGGGCACCGACCTCGGCGTGCTCTACCGGGCCGCCGGCCGCACCGCCTGGCAGCGCGTGGCCGAACTGCCGGCCGTTGCCGTGGACCAGTTGAAGCTCGGTCCGGACGGGCGTCTGTACGCCGCCACCCACGGCCGCGGCCTCTGGTCGATCTCCCTGCGGGACTGCGGCTCGGAGTAGCGGAGGAGCGGAGGAGCGGAGGATCCCAGGAGCGGCCGAGGAGCGGCGGCACTCCCCGTCGGTGTCGGGAGCCGGTCCGCCGACCGGCTCCCGACACCGACAGCACCGAGGCGGGCGCTCGGCCCCCCTCGGTGCTGTCAGTGGTCCGCAGGTGCGGTGTGTCAGCTGGTGGTGACCGCGGTGTCGTCGATCACGAAGCTGGTCTGCAGCGAGGAGTCCTCGGTGCCGGTGAACTTCAGGGTGACGGTCTTGCCGGCGTAGGCCGAGAGGTCGAAGGACTTCTGGACGTAGCCGGTGGCGGCGTTCACGTTGGAGTAGGTCGCCAGCGTGGTGCCGTTGGCCGTGACACCGAGCTTGTCGTAGGCGGTGCTGCCGGTCTCGGCGGTGTCGATGTGCAGCCAGAAGCTGAACGTCGCCTTGCAGCCGGCCGGGATGGTGACACTCTGCGAGAGAGTGTCGGTGTGGGTGCTGCCGTAGCCGTCGAGGTAGGCCTTCCACGAGCCGGAGTGCGCGGCCTCGGAGGTGCCGTTGTCGATGACGCCGGAGCTGGCGGTCCACGGGGCGGCGCTGCCGGTCTCGAAGCCGGCGTTGCCGAGCAGCTGGGCCGGGGTGCAGCCGGTGGAGCCGCCGCCGGCGACGGTGAAGGTGAAGGTGGTGCTGCCGGTGGCGCCGGTGGCGTCCTTGGCGGTGACCGTGACGGTCGAGGTGCCCGCGGTGGTCGGGGTGCCGGTGATCAGGCCGGTGGAGCTGATCGACAGGCCGGCCGGCAGGCCGGTGGCCGAGTAGCTCAGGGTCTGGCCCGAGGCCGAGTCACTGCCGCTGACCTGCAGGCTGACGGCGGTGCCGACGGTGCCGTTCTGGTTGCCGGGGGCGCTGACGGTGACGGTGTTGCCGCCGCCGGTGGAACCGCCGCCGACGATCGGGTGCGAGATCGAGCAGGCGTTGGTGTCGTTGGACCAGCTGGCCTGCTCGGCGAAGGTGCCGGTGCCGAACGCGACGTTGGCCGCGCCGCCGGTGGTGCCGGGCTTCAGCCAGGCGCACTCGTCGGAGTTCTCCTGGCCGTTGTAGGTGGCGTCACCGGTGTGGTTGGTCCAGCCGCCGGCCGGGTTCTGGTCCGACATCATCTCGTGCCACTCGTGGCCGAGCGTCATGGTGTAACCATCGAGCGTGCCGGGGGAGTTGACGAAGCCGACGCCACAGCCCGCACCCTGGTCGACGTTGTACGGCTGGTTGCTGAAGGCGATGTCGCCGTAGTTCGAGGTGGCCGCGCCGCCGTTCAGCGTGGTGTCGCCGTTCCAGTCGTGCCAGGCGCAGTAGCCGGTGTTCGGGTCCTGGTAGCCGTCCGGGTCGGTGCCGTGCGGCGACAGGACGATGTAGTACGCGTCGCGGTTCGCGGCGGCCGTGGTGTTGCCGAAGTGACCGGCGGCCTTGATCCCCTCCTGGGCGAGCTGGTTGCCGGTCGCGGCACTCGGCGAGGCGGCGGCGTTGTCGTACCAGACACCGGAGAGCACGCCACCGGCCTGGTACGGGATGAAGTTGGCGTTCGAGGGGCAGCTGGTCGCACCGGTGGCCACGTTCGGCCCGTCGCACCACTGGGTCAGGTCGGCCGACCACAGCTCGTTGTTGGTGCCGATGCCCTTGAACATCTGCTGGGTGACCGGCGCGACGCCGCTCGGGTCCCCGCTGAAGGTCGCGTTACCGTTGGCGTCCGCGCCCTGCGTACCCCACTGGCTGCCGTAGAACACCAGGTAGACCTTGGAGTGGCCGCTCTGGACACCTATGCCGTCGACTCCGCCGCCGTAGGACAGCGTCTCGGGACCGGTCGCCGCCGTGGTGGCGGCGTGACTGGTCGCCCAGCCCGTCATCTTGTCGTGCTGCTGGAGCGTCGGCACCGCGCCGTGCCGGTAGGCGTGCTGGTACGACGGGCTGAACGGGTCGGCGCTCTGCGCCTGCTGCGCGGCCGGAGCGCTGGGCGCGACGGCCTGCGCCGGACCGGCGATCAGACCGGCGGCGGCGACCGCGAGGGAGACCGCACCGGTCAGCGCGGCACGCCTCGCGAGGCGGGTGGTGTGGGGGCTACCCATGGGAGGGGTCCTCTCGTGAACCCGCCGCCCGCACTCCGATCGGGAGTAGGGCAGCGGCTTTCCAGAACGTGGGCCGAGGCCCGCCGGGACCGCGCTCTCACCGATTCCGCTGTGCCGTCCCCACCGGGGGAGAAAGCGTTGCGATCACGCACCGCACCAGGACAGAGCTCACCCGTGGGGGAATTCGAGGAATGAGCCGAGCAGGGTTCAGGGCATGGCCGGGAGCTCTCCGGAGAGAGGTCCGCGCAATGGAAAAGAGGTATGGACCACGACAACTGTCGGTTGGTCACTACCGGGTCGGTGGTGCCACCGTCGTCGCGGTGAAGCAAAGCAGAACAGCTGAACGGCGGTCAACAGGCAATTCCCAGATTTCCCCCGGGGGCTCCCAGCTTCCCGGCAAAGCCGCAGGTCGAAGCCGGTCGACGCGCGTGGCATACCCCATGGAATTGAACTTCGCGCACAGCGGAACAGAGAACTGAATTCATCACGGTTAACACGCATCGGTATTCACTGAATAACAAAAGGCAGTGACAGTCATCTTCTGCGAAATGGGGGTGCGCCCAAGGCGCACCCCCATTCGACGGACTGACGCCGGGTCAGTCGGTCGCGCCGGCGTCCCCGCGGTCGCAGGCGGTCCCGTCGTGGTCGGTGTCCAGGCCCAGCCGGTCACGGCCGTGCACGGCCAGCGCCGGGTAGCCGTGGGCCAGCAGCCAGCGGCACCCGGCACCCGGGGCGGCGCCGGCGGTGGCCGGGAAGGTCCACGGGACGCAGACGTTGACGTCGCCGTAGGCGTGGTCGCAGCCGTCGGCGGTGGCCGCGACCGGCGCACCGGCGGCCTGCGGCTGCGACGGCGCCTGCTTCACCGGGGCATTCAGGCCCTGGGCGAAGTCCATGACGTGCGGGGCGGGGCGCGACCGCTGCTGCGCCGCGCCCGGCGGGACCGGCCGGGACTCGGCGCGGGTGGCCGGCAGCGTCAGGGCCACCGCCAGAGCGGCGACGGCGGTGCCGAGCGCCAGCGCGGCGGTCAGCGGGCCCGCGCCCCGGCGGCGCGAGGTCTTGGTACTCACACGGTTCTCGATTCTCCTGGAGCCGGAGCTGTGACGGACTATGACGGACTATGACGGACCGTCACATCAGGTGGACCCACTGCGCCACCGAGGGCACGCCGTTCGCGTTGACCGCGAAGAGCATGTAGTACCCGGGCGGGGCGAGGTTCGGGTTGCTGGTCACGTTGAGGTTGACGCTGCCGTCCCCGTTGACGCTCAGCGGCAGGTCCACGAAGCGCTGGTTGGGGTCGGAGGAGTGGGTGACGGCGGCCGGGCGGATCAGTTCGGCGCGGACGATCGGCGCGTCCACCGTGATGTGCTGGCTGGAGCCGTAGGACCACATCGGGTTGGCGACGCCGGTGATCTGCGGGCGGGCGCCCTGGTAGAGGTACGGCGGCGTGTAGAGCGAGACGTGCATGTCGAAGCTGCCGTTGCCCGGGTTGTCGCCGACCGTCATCACCCGGCCGTCGGGCAGCAGGAACGAGGCGGAGTGGTAGGTCCGCGGGATCGGGTCGGTGGCCATCGCGGGGGTGAAGGTGTTGGTGGCCGGGTCGAACATCGAGGCCTCGAAGACCGGATCGGCCCGGTTGTGCAGGCCGCCGTTGGTCTCGAAGACCTGGCCGTTGGGCAGCAGAACCGTGGAGACGTACATCTTGCCCTGGGTGGCGGACTCGGGGCTGCCGTCGGCCGTCCTGCCCGTCGGCAGCAGCGGGCCGGGCGTGTAGGAGGGGCTGGCGGCCTTGAGGTCGACGATGTCGGTCTGCCGCCCGGCGTCCACGTTGCTGACGATGTTGCCGCCACCGACGGTGAGCACCCGCTGGTCCTGCGCGGGCGGCAGCATCACGCTCATCGACTGGTCGCGGGTGTCCTTGCTCTGCAGCCCGGGGACGTCGGTGATGGTGTTGGCGTTGTAGTCGTAGATCGAGGCGCCCGCGCCGGGGGTGCCGTTGCCGAAGACGTGGCTGCCGGTGTAGAAGAGCCGGCCGTCCTGCATCAGCACCATCGAGGGGTAGAGGCCCCAGAAGTTCCAGCTCTGGTGCACCTTCCAGGTCGGCTGCCAGGCCTGCGCGGCGGCGGAGTACAGCTCGGTGGTGACACTGCCGCTGGAGTCCCCGCGCAGGCCGCCGAAGCTGATGATGTCGCCGTCGCCCATCTCGGTGGCCGAGGGGTACCAGTGGCCGTCGTTCATGTCGTTGGTGCGGGTGTACGCCTGGGTCGCCGGGTCGAAGACGTACCCGGTGTTGAGCCCCTCGTAGCCGTGGCTGGCGTCGGGGGCCGGGTAGGACTTGGTGCCGCCGACGATCAGCACCCGGCCGTCCGGCAGCTGGACGTGGCCGGAGCAGAACATGTCGGCGGGCGTCGGGATCTGGCTGAAGGTGCCGGTGGACGGGTCGTAGACCGCCGAGGTGAAGGTGCCGGCGGCGAACGCCATCGGGTCGTTGCCGGATCCGGCCATCAACAGCACCTTGCCGTTGTGGAGCACGATGGCGTGCATGCTGCGCACCGCGTTCAGGAACGGCAGCACCTGCCAGGACCCGGCGGTGCAGGCGCTTCCGGCCGTGCAGACCGTGCCGGTGGCCGGGACGGTGGCGTCCTCCATGGTGTAGTCGTCGGTGGTCAGCGTGCCGTTGCCGTAGACCGTGACGCCCCAGCTGATCTGGTCGGTGTTCGGCGGGACCACCGGGGTGCGCACGCTGGTGTGCGTGTACGCGGAGGTGACCGGCAGGGTCTCCAGGTCGGTCCAGTACTGCCAGCCACCGGCGGTGTCGTGCCGGAAGGCGGTGACCACGGTGTCGGGAGTCGTGGTGGTGTACCAGAGGCCCAGGTCGTACTGGTGCTTGGGTGTCACCGACGGGGCGCAGGACGGGTTCTCCACCATCATCGCCTTGCGGTCGCCGCTGGTGACGCCCGCGACGGTGACCCGCATGGCGTTGCCGCCGCCGTGCGAGGCGGGGGTGACGGAGTAACTGACGGTGCCGTTGCCCCAGCCGGACTGCTCCCAGCAGACCGGGAACCCGTTGGCGTCCAGCGCCTCCAGGCCCGGGTTGACCAGCAGGTTGGCACCGGCCCAGGCGGGCTGGGCGCCGAGCATCAGGGCCAGCAGCGCGAGCACCGCCAGGTAGACCGGCACGGCTCGGTGTCGGGGTCGGGATGTGCGTGTCACAGGCGGGCTCCTCCACGGGTCGGGGGCTGGGTCGGGGGCATCTCGGTGGGGTGAGGCTCGGGCACGGCCTACGGCGAGGCGTCCTTGACGATCCGCCGGATCTCGATCCGGTCCGCCGCCGAGTCACCGAAGGAGGCGACGACGACGGAGTGGGCGAGGGCCGCGCGTACGGTCGGCAGGGCGCCCGGGTCCTGGCGCACGATGGGCGTCGAGACGATGTAGTCCAGGCTGCGCCAGCCCTGCGGCAGCGTGCGGGAGACGGCCGGGTCGAGGTCGACCTTGTAGAACCAGATCACCCCGCTGCCCGGTTCGAAGCCGTCGCGCACCAGGTCCGGCCAGAGCGCGTCGTCCACCGTGATCCGGGTGTGCGCGGGGTCGGGGACGTTGGCGCGGATCCAGCGCGCGGCGGCGTCGTACGGCGCGTTGGCGTCGACGGTCAGCGCGGTGCGGTCCCCGGCGTACCAGCGCGGCAGCGTCCAGCCGGCCGCGAGCGCGGCGGCCAGCACCAGGACACCCCAGCGCAGCGGGCGCAGTCCGAGCCGGGGGACGGCGTGCAGCGCCAGGCGCGCGCCGAGCTGGGCGAGGCCCGCCAGGCTGAGCGCGAGGAAGGGCAGCGCCTGGATCACGTACATCGCCGGCAGGTAACCGGCGCCCGGCCGCAGCACCACCGCGGCCAGCAGCAGGACGGCCAGCGCCACGGCGCGCAGGCGTCGCGCGCCGAGCAGGGGCAGCGCGGCCGCCAGCCCGCCCAGGATCAGCACCCGGTCGTAGTAGAGCCAGGACTCCAGCACCCGGCGGGAGCCCGAGCCCGACGTCAACACCGAGCCGGAGCCCTCGCGTTGGAGCTGGAAGAGCAGCCCGCCCAGCAGCGAGACATGGCCCGGACCCGGGAACAGCTCGCCCTTGAGCGCGGCGTACATCGGGTAGCCCAGGCCGACCAGGGCCAGTGCCGCGGTGAAGCCGACCAGCGAGAACTTCCGGGTGGTGCGGTCGCAGTGCTGCCAGAGCAGGAGCAGCAGCGCGGGCAGCACCACCGCCACGGTCTCCTTGGAGAGCACCGCCACACCCGCGCACAGACCCGCCGCGACGTGGTGCCACAGGTGTTTGCGCGGCGAGGCGGCCAGCACGAAGGCCGCGAGTATCCAGAGCACCGCGAAGTTGTCCAGGAACAGTTCGCGCTGCAGGCCGACCGCCAGCGGGCTCAGCCCGAACAGCAGCACGGCCAGCGCGGCGGCCCAGCGGGAGAGGCCGATCCGGCGGCCCAGCAGGTGCAACAGCAGGGCGCCGCCGGCGGTGACCGGCAGCATCGCGATCCGCAGCTCGGCGGTCAGCACGTGCGCGGAGGAGGCGAAGAGCCCGGGCAGCCAGGAGAGCACGGCCAACTGCAGCCAGCCGAGCGGGGGATGGTCGTACCAGTAGGTGTAGGGCGCGAGGCCCCGGTGGTGCTGGACGGCCCAGGCCTGGGCCAGATAGGTGCCCTCGTCGTCGCTGACGGCGGGAAACCCGGCGATGTTCCACCCCTGCACCACGAGGACGACGGCGGTGACGGCGACGGCGGTCCAGCCGTCCGGGCCGATCCGGCGCAGCGAATGCTTCAGGAGGGTCGGCCGGACCCCCGGTGGGGTGATCGGCGCGCGGGAGGCCGTGTCCAGAAGCGTGGTCAAGGTTCTTCCTTCTCCAGGAATCAGGAAATCCGACAGGGCATCGTTTGTCCCCGGCCCAGTCCACGCGCGGACGATCTGCCGTATGCACACCGTTGAAGTCCGGGTGAACCGGCGGCGGCGGTATTCCCGCGCGCGTCAGCCGAGATGCGCGCCGACGTGTCTGGTGAGCTCCCAGCCGCGGTCGCCGCGGTGCTCGCGCCAGACCGCGCGCAGCGCGGCGCCCGCCAGCACCACTTGGTAGAGCGGGCCGCCGGCGATCAGCTTGAGGTAGTGCACGGGTCGCACCCGCAGGTCGTACTGCACGCCGAAGTCGTGCAGGGCCACGGCCTCGAAGGCGAAGGTGGCGAGGGCGGGAACGGCCGGGACGAAGGAGAAGAGCGCCACTGAGACCGGCAGCTTCACGGTCAGTGCGAGCAGCAGGTCGATCGGGATCACCACACCCGAGAAGGCCTGCAGGAACGGCGTGGTGAGGGTCCAGCGGGCGAGCAGTCGCTGGCGCAGCGAGGGCAGCCGCTTCCACTCCTTCTTCCGGTAGACCTGGAGGAAGCCCTGGTTCCAGCGGGTGCGCTGCTTGAGCAGGCTGTAGAGGGTGCCCGGGGTCTCCTCCCGGGTCACCATCGAGGAGTCGTAGGCGACCACCACCTTGGCGCCGCCGGTGGAGAGGCGCACGCCCAGGTCGCAGTCCTCCGCCAGGCAGTCCTGGTCCCAGCCGCCCGCCGCGCGCAGCACCTCGGTCCGTACGAAGACGGTGTTGCCGCCCAGCGGGATGAACCCCTTGCTGGCGTGCAGGTGCAGCCGGCTGCGGAACCAGAAGAAGTACTCCAGGCAGTTGCGCAGGCTGTACCAGCTGGAGTGGAAGTTGATCAGCTGCACGCCGCCCTGCACCACGGCGGCGCCGCTGGCGCGGAAGGCGTGGTCGACATGGGCGAGCAGCTCGGGGTGGACCTGGTCCTCGGCGTCGAAGACGCCCACCACCTCGCCCCGGCAGTGCGGGAGGGCGGTGTTCAGGGCCTTCGGCTTGTTCTTGACCTCGTGGGTGTCCGTGATCACCCGCACCCGCCCCGGCGCGCGGTCGGCCATCCTGGCCGCCACCTCGGCGGTGAGCGGGTCGTCGTGGCCGACGATGACGAGGATCTCGTACGCGGTGTGGCTGGATTCCAGCAGCCGGGTCACCGTGTGCTCCAGCACCTCCTGCTCGTGCCGGGCGGGCACCAACAGGGAGAACTCCAGACCGCAGACGCCGTCAGCGGCCCCGAAACTCGTGGCGGCCAGCGTCTCCGGCGTCCGCCAGGCGTGCAGCATCCACCAGAGGGTGAGGGCCGCCATCCAGAACAGGATCGCGGACACCCCGACCATGAATAAGGAACTCAGCATCTTCCCCCCATCGGCCATCGCCGACGCCCGCCCCCGGACCGGCCCTGCTCTCCTCCGAGATTAGATACCTTTGACCAACGATTGGTGTCATGTTCCAGGAATATTGTCCGGTTACATTCATGTTGCCGACCGAAAGGCGGATCACCGGCCCACCGAGCACAGTTGACGGAGCGTCACCGCTCTGTGGGCGAACCGCTTCGACTCAGGGCCTGGCCGAGGAGATGTAGTCCTCGCGCAGCGCGACCACCGCCGACAGCAGGTCCCCGGTGTGCAGCAGGGCCCGTCCGTCGGGGGCGTGCACGGCCCACAGGGCGTCGTCGGACCGGACGGCGGCGCCGAGCGGGAGCGGGCGGGTGATGTCGGTGACGTCGCTGAAGGTGATCCGCTCGGCGGTGGCGGGGGTGGTGGCGACGGTGGTCGCGTAGGTGCGGCCCATGCACTTGACCAGCACCCGGCCCGCGCCGCCCTCCTCGAACCCCGGTGCGAGCGGTGCGACACCGGCGGGGGCGTGACCCTCCGAACGGGCAAACGACGTCAACATGACTCGTCACTCCAGGCAATCGATCGGAAACACCGCGTTAACTGTGCCACAGTCCCGCAAGCCCCTCAAAACCACTGCCACCCCGCCGACTGGGATGATCGGAGAAATGTTCGGCAGGCGAAGCAACGGTTGGGTACCCCCGTGGGCTCTGGCTGGGTGAGGAGGTACTCATGCGAGAACCCAAGACCGACCGGGACACCGAGTTCCAGGCGTTCATCACCGTTGCCTGGCCCCGCCTGCTGCGGACCGCGTTCCTGCTGGCGGGCGACCAGCACACCGGTGAGGACCTGGTGCAGTCCACCCTGGAGCGCGCGTACGTGGCGTGGCGACGGGTCAGCCGGGCCGACGAGCCGTACGCCTACGTGCGCCGGATCCTGTTCAACGAACACGCCCGCCGGTTCCGCCGCAAGGCGCCCGAGCAGCTGGTGAACGCGGTGCCCGAGCGCGCCGACCGGGACGGCTTCGCGCAACTCGACGCGCGCGGCGCCCTGCTGGCGGCGCTCGGCACGCTGCCGCCCGGGCAGCGACAGGCCGTGGTGCTGCGCTACTGGGAGGACCTGAGCGAGAGTCAGGCGGCGCTCGTCATGGACTGCTCGGTGGGCACGGTGAAGAGCCAGGCATCGAAGGGGATCGCCAAACTGCGTGCCCTCTCGTCACTGACCGACATGGAAAGCATCGGAGGAACGCTATGAGCGACTATGACGGTGACCGCGAGCACGCGGCCGGGGCGGGCACGGACGTCGAGCGGGGACTCGCCGACCTGGCCGAGGCCGTACGGATCGGCCCGGCGCCCTTCGAGCAGCTGCTGACGGTGGGCCGGCGCCGGCTGCGCCGGCGACGGATGGCGCTGACCGGGGCCACCCTGGTGACGGCCGCGGTCCTGGGGGGCGGCGTCCTGATCGGCGCGAGCCACCTGCCGACCGGCCACACCCAGACGGTGGCCGCAGCCAGCGGCGCCGGGGTCGCGCTCACCCCCGGCAGTTCGCCGGGCACGGCCACCACCCCGACGCCGGGCATCCGCGACCCGTTCACGCCGGTCCGCACGCTGGTGAGCCAGGGCACCGTCGGCGGCAAGCAGTGGCAGGCCTGGGCCGCGCTCTGGCCGGCCGCGAGCAGGGAGCAGTCGCTCCAGCAGGCCAGGCTGATCTGGCAGGACGAGATCACCGGCTCCCCCAGCCTGTCGGAGCCGACCGCGGACTACGTCCGGCAGTACTGGCAGCCGGACACCGACGTGGTCGACCTCTACGTCACGCTCGACGGCCACCGGCTCAACCACGACACCCTGGACACGGCCCCGCCGCCCTCGGCCCCGCCGCACCCCACCGACTCCCTGTCGGGCGGCATGGTCGGCTACACCAGCGACAAGAGCGGCGAGGCGCACAACGCCCTGAGTGCGTCCCCGGTGGTCATGTCGCAGGTCGGCCCGGACGTCGCCAAGGTGGTGGTGACCTGGAAGGACGGCAGTACCTCCGAACCGGCCCTGGCCGCCGTCGGGGACTCCCCGAGCCGCTGGTTCGCCGTGCTGCGGCCGGCGGGCGCGTCCGCGCAGTCGGTCAAGGCCTACGGGAAGGACGGCACCGTCCTGGCCACCGACACCTCGATGCTGAGGTGACCTGAAACCGCCACCGCCCCGCTCCGGACGTCCAGTCGTCCGGGGCGGGGCGGTGTCACGCGGGGCTCAGGCGTACTCGGTCAGGTCGATGGCGTGCACCCGCAGCGGGAAACCGAAGGCCGGGTGGGTCGTCTCGCTCTCCAGCTCCATGCCGAGCTTGCGCATCACGTTCTCGGAGGCGTCGTTGCCGAGCCTGCAGATGCTGATCACCCGGTCCAGGCCGCGATCCTCCAGTGCGAACTCCAGGACGGCGTGGGCGGCTTCGGACGCGTAGCCCTGCCCCCAGAACTGCCGGCCGAGCCGCCAGCCGATCTCCACCGAGGGCAGCACCTCCGGCAGGAACTCGGGGACGGAGAGGCCGGCGAACCCGATCAACTCGCCGGAGCCCAGCAGCTCGACGGCGAACAGGCCGAACCCCTCGTCGTCCCAGTCCTCCTCCCAGCGCTCGATCGCCTCGGCGGTCTGCTCCAGGTCGCACACGGAGCCGTCGCCGATCCACTCCATCACCAGCGGGTCGGCGTTGATCTCCGCCATGGCGGGCAGGTCGTCCTCCTGCCAGCGGCGCAGCAGGAGGCGGGGAGTGAGGATCTCGGTCATGCCCCCATCCTGCCACTGCGTGGGGTGTCGGCCCTCCAGGGCGTTGTGCTCGATCATGCTCGATACAACGGAGTTTTAATCATCTATTGACTCCAGATGTCAGATCGCGCAACAGTCATGCCGTTCAGGCCGACCGGCAGTCGTGGTGGGGGCGGTCGCAGAGGCGAGAGACACGTCCAGATGGAGGTCGGTCGGATGACCGAGTCGCGCTCCCCGTTCACCCGTCGTCGGTTCCTCGGCGGCGCCGCCGCAGCCGGAGCCCTGTCCGTCCTGCCGCCCGGCCTGGTGCAGGCACTCGCCGCACCGGCCACCCCCGGGTCGCTGGCCGACGTCAAGCACGTCGTGGTGCTGATGCAGGAGAACCGCTCCTTCGACCACTACTACGGCACGATGAGCGGCGTCCGGGGCTTCGGCGACCGCACGGCGGTGACCATGCCCAATGGCCAGGACGTCTTCCACCAGCCCTCCGCCGCACGCGCCGAGGGCCATCTGCTGCCGTTCCGGATCAACACCACCCAGGTCGACGGGCAGGACGACGAGTACCTGCCGCACGACTGGTCGGACCAGCACCAGGCCATCGACGCCGGCCGGTGCGACCGGTGGATCGCCGCCAAGGGCGAGATGACCATGGGCTACCTCACCGAGCAGGACATCCCCTTCCACCGCGCGCTGGCCGACGCGTTCACCCTCTGCGACCACTACCACTGCTCGGTGCAGGGCCCGACCACGCCCAACCGGGTCTACCTGTTCTCCGGGACCATCGACGCGGCCGGGCGGGCCGGCGGCCCGGGCAACGAGAACCCGGCGGACTACCAGCCGGTCTACTCCTGGCAGACCTACCCGGAGTTCCTGGAGCAGCAACAGGTCAGCTGGAAGGTCTACGCCAACAACGAGGTCGGCGACGACAGCGCCCACCCGTGGGTCGGCGACTACGGCGACAACCCGCTCTGGCTCTTCCACGCCTACCACGACCCGGCCAACGCCGCGTTGGCGCAGAAGGCGTCCGTGACGCCGTGGCAGCCGGACTCGGGCCTCGGCAAGGACCCCGCCCATGTGCTGTCCTCGTTCATAGCCGACTGTGCGCAGGGCACGCTGCCCGAGGTGTCCTGGGTCGTCGCGCCGACCGGCTACTGCGAGCACCCCTCCTCCCGGCCGCTCAACGGCGCGGTCTACACCCAGGAGGTGCTGAAGGCGCTGTGGAGCAACCAGGAGTTGTGGTCCTCCACCGTCCTGCTGATCAACTACGACGAGAACGACGGCATGTTCGACCACGTCCCGCCGCCGATGCCGCCGGCCGGCGCCACCGACGAGTACGTCGCCGGCCTGCCGATCGGGCTCGGCGCCCGCGTCCCGATGACCGTCATCTCACCCTGGAGCAAGGGCGGTTGGGTCAACTCCCAGGTCTTCGACCACACCTCGGTGATCCGCTTCATCGAGACCTGGAAGCACCCGGACACCCCGTTCCCCAACATCTCACCCTGGCGCCGCTCGATCTGCGGCGACCTCACCAGCTGCTTCGACTTCACCGCCGCCGACGCCACGCCGCCGACCACCCTGCCGGCGATGCCCACCCGCGCGATCGCCCCCGGCGACCCCGGCGACCCCGAGCAGGGGCTGCCCGCCGCCGCGCCGCCGGCCACCGGGCCCACCGCCGTCCCCGCGCAGCTGCCCGGCACCCGCCCGGCCCGGGCGCTGCCGTACCAGCCGCTGGCCGCCGTCGCGCTCAGCGCCGACCGGCAGACCCTCACCACGACCTTCGCCAACCAGGGCACCGCCGACGTGCAGCTGGCGGCCTACCGGGCCGACGGGCAGAGCGACGGGCCGTGGCGCTACGACGTGCCGGCCGGCGGGAGCGTCAGCGACGTCTGGCACATCCAGGCCTACGGCGGCGGCAGGTACGACATCGCGGTGCACGGACCCAACCGGTTCCTGTGGCAGTTCGCGGGCGACGCCGCCGGCGCCGGCGCGGGCGTGGAGATCACCGCCTCGTACACCGCGACCCCCCGGCTGCAACTGGTGATGACCAACGCCTCGGCCGCGCCGGTCACGGTGACCTGGACCGCCAACCACTACCGGGGCGACGGCCCGTGGACCTACTCGATCCCGGCCGGCGGGTCGGTCACCGACAGCTGGAACCTGCTGGCCTTCGACGGCTGGTTCGACCTGTCGGCGACCCTCGACACCGATCCGGCGTTCCTGCGCCGCTTCACCGGCCACGCCGAGAACGGCTCACCGAGCAGCACCGGCTGAGGCACCGTCACCGGGTGCGGCGGCCGCGCGCCGCACCCCGGCGACCCGGCGAGCCGCTCAGAGGTCGAGCAGTTCAGAGGTCGAGCAACTCCTCGTAGAACCCGCCGAAGGCGCCGTCCGGGTCCAGCAGATGGACCTCCAGGATCCAGTGGCACTGCTGGCCGATCCGGTCGGTGCGCCGCATCGGGTGGTCGCTGCCGGGCGTGACATGCGACTCGAGGTCGTCGCCCGCGATCTCCTCGTGCGGGAACTCCCCCACCAGGTGCCCGGCGTGCCAGCCGCCGAGCCCCCAGCCCGCCTGCGCCGCCAGCCTGGCCATCTCGGCGTGCAACTGCGCGCCGGTGACGTCCTGGTGGGTCTCGAAGTAACGCCGGCCGGCCGCGAAGATGACCGGCAGGTCGTCCCGCAGGCGCTGCTTGACCGGGTCGTCGCCGAGCACGAAGGTCCGCCCGAAGTCGGCCTCCCACTCCTCGAAGATCGGGCCGAAGTCCACGAAGACGATGTCGTCCTCGGCGATCACCAGGTCCGGCGGGTTCTCCCGGTAGGGGTGCAGGGTGTTCGCGCCGGTGCGGACGATCCGCTTGTGCCAGTAGCGCTTGATGTCGAACATCTCGTTCGCGAGGTCGCGGATCCGGTCGCTGACGGCGCGTTCGCTCTGGCCGGCGGCGATCAGGCCGCGCTTCTCCACCTCGGCGAACAGCTCCTCGGCCTTCGCCTGGGCTCCCAACAGTCCTGCCACGCGTGCGGGTTCATCATGCATGACGCCCACCCTAGGAGGCGCCGCAGGTGCGGCCAAGGGGATTCCGGCCCGCGGTCACCACAGGCGGCCGGTCGGGCCATCGGTCGGGCAATCGGCTCGGGCAATCGGCTCGGGCAATCGGGCGAATGCCATCGAAATGTACCGACTCTCCTCGTATCTGCGGCCTTAGGCTCGGGCCGGGATCCTCACCGCCCCGCCCCAACACCCCGCCGCCCCGGGAGACTCCTGTGCCGTCCCGTCCCGTCCGCCGCCGTCTGCCGCCGGCGCTGGTCGGCGCCTGCGCCGCCGCCGTCCTGGCCGTCAGCGGCTGCTCCTCCGGCTCCTCCTCGACCTCCGCCATTAGCGGCTCCGCGTCGGCGGCCGCGCCCGCGAGCGTCACCGGCACGATCACCGTCTTCGCCGCCGCCTCGCTGCAGGGCACCTTCACCACCCTCGGCAAGCCGATCACGTAGCCGGCGAGCCGCCCATGACCCGCAGCAGGGCTGGGCGCAGCAGCAGGCGTAGCAGCGCCGCGAGCACGACGATCATCACCGGTCCGCCGGCGAACTCGGCTGCCGTGAACTGTCGGCCCATCAACAGCGCCAGGAGCAAACCGAGTTCGATCACCAGGTTGGTGGAGGCGATCTCGAAGGCCATCGCGGCCGTGAAGTCGGCCCCCCTGCGGACCAGCGAGCGGGCCAGCGCCACCGCCGCATAACTGCAGGACGAGGAGGCGGCGCCGAGGCCGGCGGCGACCGCCAGGGTGCGCGGACGGTCGTCACCCAGCAGCCGGTCGACGGTGGCCCTGCGCACCACCGCCTGCACGACGGCGGAGAGCAGGAACCCCAGGATCAGCGCCCAGGTGATCTGCCAGGTCATCGATCCGGTGACGGCCAGCGCGTGCCCGATCGCCCGGATCGCCCGCATCTCCCCCGCCTTCCGCTGGTTCCGCTGGTTCCGCTGACGCACCCTAGCCCGATCGGTGTGCATTTGTCCGCAACCTGCACGGTCGCCCGTCCCGCTGGGGACCGATCAGGGATCTCCCCTCGAAAGGATGTTCATGTCGCAACACCTCTGCATCCGGGCGGCGCGCGCGGCCGCCGTCACCACCCTCACCTTCGCCGCGGTCCTCGGCGGGGTCGGCCCGGCGGGCGCCACCTCGCCCGAGGACCACCCGATCGAGGTGAGCCTCGGCGCCGGCGGCATCCAGGTGCCGGACGGCACCCACACGGGCGGGCTGGTCAGCTTCCGGGTCGCGACGGACGACGCGGCCGGCCGCCAGCTCCAGCTGCTGCGCCCGCACGACGGCGTCACCTCCGACCAGGCGCTGAAGGACCTGGCCGCCTCGCTCAGCACGGACGGACCCACCGCGGCCGCCGGGATCAAGGCCTTCCGCACCGAAGCCGACGCGCTCGGCGGCGCGCTGGTCACCCCGCAGGTGCACGAGCAGTTCACCGAGGAGGTCTCGCCCGGCGCGGTCTACCTGGTGGACCTCACCGCACTGCGGGCCGACCCGGCCCACCCGGTGACGAAGCGTCTGGACCTGGTGGGCACCAACGGCCAGAGCGCCAACCAGGCCCGCTTCCCCGACGGCATGGTGCTCCAGCACGACACGTTCGCCGGCCCGCGCTTCGAGACGGCGGCGCTGGACCACGCCCACCTGGCCTACCTGGTCCACAACACGTCCACTGAGATCCACGAGATGCAGCTGCGCCCGGTCGCCCCGGGCACCACCGACGCCCAGCTGGACGCCTACTACGGCGCGCTCGCGGCCGGCGGCACGCCGGCCTCCCCCTTCACCGGCCCGGCCACCGGCTTCGGCGGCATCTCCCCCGACCACGGCGCCGCCATCCAGGCGCACGGCCTGCTGCCGGGCACCTACGCCGTGCTCTGCCAGGTCCCCGACGAGACCCTCGGCGTCTCGCACGCGGCCCTCGGCATGCACCAGGTGGTCACCCTGCAGTAGCAGCGGAGTCCGGGTCACCGGCCGGCGCGAGCACCCGCGCCAGGCCGGTGACCGCGGCCAGCAGGTCTGCGGGCGGCTGGCCGAGGTCCAGGGTGTGGGCGTGGATGACGGCGCCGGAGCCGCGGACCGTGTGCGCGGCCGCACTCGGCGCGGCGCTGCCGCCCGCGTAGACCAGGTGTCCGGCGGGCAGGCCCAACGCGGTGCAGTAGCTGAGAAGTTGGTAAAGATGCTCGGTGGGCGGGACGCTTGCGTTCAGTGCCTTGTACTTGGCATCGACGACACCGGCCGGCTGTCCTGCCCGGTAGAGCACCAGGTCCGGGCGGAGCCTGACCCGGCCTGCCTGGTCGAGGCGGTGGCGGGTCTCCTGGGCCGCACACCGCACCCCGTGGCCGCGCAGGGCGTCGCCCAGCGCCGAGGCGAGGAAGTTCTCGAACACCCGCGGCATGTCGAGCAGGAAACCGTCCCCCTGGAGCGCCGCCGGCCCTTCGGGCTGGACGGCCCGGCCGGCGAGCACGAGTTCGGCCAGCCGCAGCGCCGACCGGTAGCGGGCGTTGAGGCGGTTCGGGGCCCAGACCGGCAGCGGCTCGCCCGGAATGGGCGGGCGGACGCCGGCCAGGCGTCCGGCCAGGTGACGCAGCAGCGTACGGGTGGCGGGCGCGATGCCGGGCAGCAGCTCCAGGTGGTGCAGGGCGCCGAGCAGGATCCGGTTCTCTGGGATGTCCGGCGAGTGGTCGTCGTAGCGGACGGCCACCGGGAGCGGCAGGCCGGTGCGACGCAGCTGGTCGGTGGTACGGATCCGCCCGCGCACCACCGTCAGGTCCTCCTCGACGGTGCGGTAGCCGTAGAGGACGCCGGTCTCCAGGGTGCGCCGCACGGTGCGGGCGAACAGCTCGGCGACCGCGGGCAACAGATCCTCGGCGGTGCCGAGTTCGACGGTGTCCCGGTGCCAGGGGTCGTGCGGCGCGTAGCCGATCAGGAAGAGCAGGTGGGAGATCGCCAGCTTGGGCCGGATCAACACCTCCAGGGCGTCCGCGCCGCGGCCGAGGCGGACCAGGCCGACCTTCTGGTTGCCCCGGATCCGCCACTGGCCGCCCGCGGCCGGGGCGAGCCCGACCAGCTCGGGCACCGCCATCAGCATGGCCAGCTGTCCGCCGGTGAGCCGGCGGACAATGCCGGGCCCGGTCTCGGTCAGCTCGAACCGGGGCACCGGGAGCACGGGGGTCACGGCAGGCACCGGGTTACCCGGCGACGTCGTCGGGGTGCGCGGGCGCCTGCTGTGCCTCGGCGCGCAGGGCGGCGAGCCCGTACTCCTGCTCGACGTCGATGCCACTGCCGTAGAGCTGGTCCTCCAGGAGCGGCAGGATCTGGCTGCGCCAGACCAGATCCAGGCCGAGCGGGTCGGCGATCCGGCGGGTCATCAGGTAGGAGGGGCCGATGGCCCGTTCGGGATCGGCCAGCCGCCGGTTGAGGGCGTCCAAGATCCTTGCAGGCTCGTGGCCCAGCCCCTGGCGATCCAGCCAGCGGTCCAGCAGACCGGCCACGGGCGCGCGGTCGGGGGCCAGCCGGCGGAAGGCGAAGCGCCGGCGCATGGCCGCGTCGATCAGCGCGATCGAGCGGTCGGCGGTGTTCATCGTGCCGATGACGAAGAGGTTGCGGGGCAGGTCGAACGGCGTCTCGGGGCTGTACTGGGTGGTGATCGGCTCGTCGCGGTACTCCAGCAGGAAGTACAACTCGCCGAAGACCTTGGCCAGATGGGCGCGGTTGATCTCGTCGATGATCAGCACATAGGGGTTGCCGGGGTCCAGGCGGGCCTGCTCGGCGAGGAGCTTGAACGGACCGGGGACGATGTCGAACGCCACCGTGCCGCACTCGCCGCGGACCGGCCGGAAGCCCTCGAAGAAGTCCTCGTAGGTGTACGACGGGTGGAACTGCACCAGGCGGGTGCGTTCGGCCCCGGCCAGGTGCTGGGCCAGTCGCCGCGCCAGGAAGGTCTTGCCGGTCCCGGGCGGCCCGTAGAGGATGATCTGCCGGTCCAGTTCGAGCTGGCGGGCCGTCTCGCGCAGCCAGTCCAGCGGCATCAGCAGCTCTTCGGCCAGTTCCCCGGTGACCGGCGCGAACTCCAGCGGCCGGGTCAGATCGGCCTCCAGCAGGACGTCCTGGACGACCTCGTCCAGACCTGCCGTCGCCGCGATCTCGGCGGCCACCGCGCTGATGTCGTAGACCGTCGCGGGCCGGGTCAGCCGGCTCTGCACCTGCTCGGCAAGCTGGGAGCGGAGCAGCGGGCGCTGCGCGGTCGCCCACTGCACCCGCCTGCGCCGCGCGGTGTCCGGGCCGTCGGCGGGCTCGTCGTACGCCGCGCTCTGCACCGTGCCGACGTGGACGCTCTCGGGCGTGACGGTGACCACCACGTCACCGGGCTCCATGACGGTGAGGAAGGTGTGCAGTTGGGAGATGATCTGGCCGCGGGCACCGGCCCCGAGGTCGGGGTAGGCCTCAACGACAGCCTTGATCACGCTCTTCCTGGGCCTGACGGCGGTCAGCCCGGTCACCTCGGGGAACGAGACCGAGCAGTAACCGCCCTCCAGCCAGGCCGGGATGACGTTCCGTCCGTTGACGTCGTGGCCGCGCACCAGCCAGCCGCGCTGAGTGGCCTCCTGGGCGGTGGGCCGCCACTGTTCGACCCACGGCGACGCGTAGAAGTCGACCCGGCCGCCGGACTCCTCGGCCAACACCTGGGTGAGCGCCAGCAGATCGCGGTCCTGGTTCTCGCCGGGGGCCGAAAGGCGGTCCTGGAAGGCGTCCCGGATCCGCTGCTTGTGGGCGGCGCTGGCGATCGGCAGGAAGGTGTCGGGGAACAGCAGGTGCTGCAGGACGTGGATCTGGGCGCGGCCTTTGCGGTGGCCGATCCGCTCCTGGATCGCGAAGCACTCCTGGCGGAACCGCCACGGGTCGGCCAGTTCGGCCTCACGCTGCGCCTGCGGCAGCCCGGCCAACCGTTCGGTCACCAGGACGAGCAACTGGAACTGCGCCCAGCGGTAGTTGAGGAAGCCCTGGCCGCCATGCAGGAACCCGGTCAGCGGCACCTGCCCGGCCTCAGCCTCGGGGAGGCGGTAGTCGCGCCCGGCCCAGCTCAGGATGTCGGAGAGGATCTCGCGCTTCTTCGGTATCCCGATCTGCTCGGGCACCAGCGGCGCGAGGTTCACGTACAGCAGCTCGGCGGCCAGCACCATGGTCTCGGCCGGCGCACCGTCGAGCTGGCGGCGCAGCTTCACCAGGAAGGTGTCCGCGGACTCGTCGGGCCGGTCGACGAAGCGGGCCCGCAGGTCGGCGGCGGTCTCGGCGGTCCACACCGCGAGCTCCGGGAGGAAGGCGGAGCGCCCGGTGCGCAGGCCCTCGCGGAACACCCGCTGGACCGCCTCCCGCACCTCGGTGCCGTCCGGCCGCCTGCCCGTCCCCGCCACCTGCTGCTCCGCCACTGCCGCTCCCCCGCCGTGCACCCCGAACCAACCGCCGGTCTGTCCGTCGCACATGCTAGTGCCGCGATGTGCACCCGGAGCAGTGGGGTCCGGGCTGACGTTGCGTCAGTGTCAGTTCCCGGCCGGGATGATGGTGCTGAGCCACTTGAAGACGGCGGGCACCATCGGCTTCCAGGTGCTGATCAGGTGGGCGCCGGGGTTCTCCACCGAGGTCACGGTGGTGGGGGCCTTCGCCGCCTGCTGGAGGGCGAGGGCGTCCTCCAGGCCGTCGCCCTTGCGGCCGGTTTCGTAGATCGCGACGTTCGGCGGGGTCTGGGCGTGGGTGAGGATGTACAGCGGGTTGGAGATCTCCCGCAGGTGCGGGTCCTTGGCGGTCAGTGACTTGGGCTCGGACATCGGGTCGTTGTAGCCCGACATGCTGACCGCGGCGCGGTAGCGGTCGGGGTGCTCCAGGGCGAGCCGGGTGGCGCAGTGTGCGCCGGCCGAGTAGCCGGCCACGGCCCAGCGGGCGGCGGAGGCGTCGACGCGGAAGTTGTCCAGCATCATCTGCGGGACGTCGCGCGAGAACCAGGTCTCCGCGTTGATCTTGCCCGGGACGTCCGCGCAGCCGGTGTCGGTGTCGCCGCCGAGCAGGGTGACCCGCGGCGAGACCAGGATGAAGGGCGTCACCTGACCGGAGGTCATCAGCGGCGCGAGCTGCTTGGTGACGTTCATGGAGCCGAACCAGGCGCTGGAGGAGCCGGGGAAGCCGGCCAGCAGCTCCACCACCGGGAACGTCTTGTCCTTGTACGCCGGGTCGTCGTACTGCGGCGGCGTCCACACCACCACCTCACCGTCGACACCGGAGAGTTGGCCCTTGAGGTCGGTGGTCCGCACGTCGCCCGGCACCGCGCTGTCGTCCACCGGCTTGAAGGTCTGGAGCACCTTGGCCCGCTTGGTGTCGGCGACCAGGCCGTGGTCCGGCGGCGGGGCGGCCACCGTCCGGACGTGGTTGGCGGTGCCCAGCAGGTCGCCCCAGGTGTCGTAGAGCTGGTTGGCGTTGTTGACCAGGACGAAGACCAGCGTCACGGCGGTGGCCTGGCAGAGCAGGACCGAGGCCAGGAAGCCGGCGGCCCGCAGCGGCCCGCGGCCACCGGTCTCCCGCTCGCGCCTGCGCCCTGCCGCCCGCCCCTGCGGCTGCGGCTGCCCCGAGGCCCGGCCCCGTCCGCGCTCGGCGCCGGCCTTGCTCCACTGCACCACGACCAGCCCGATCGAGCCCACGAAGAGCAGGATCGCGAGGAGGAGGAAGGGGGTGCCTGTCAGCTGCATGCGTGCTCTCATATCCGGGTCATCAACCGCGCGGGCCCCGCTCGGCCGGTGCGTGCTCACGTACGGGGACGGGCCCGATCACGGGTTCGGTTTCGCCCATGATCATAAGAGAGATGAGAAGCGCGTCACACCAGCCTGCTGTTACGGCCCTGTTATGCCGCGCGCGGCACTGTGATCCCGTCAGTAATCGCACCAGGACGGGAGCCACTCATGTCGACCGTGAGCGCGCCAAGCCCGCGTTCGGCCCGGCATCGCGGCAAGCCGGCCGAGCGGCCGCCCGGACTGCCGGGGGTACCCGGAGCCGGGGTCCCGTGGGCGCGGGCGCTGCTGGTGGTGATCTGGTCCGGGGTGCCCGCGGTGCTCGCGCTGTGGTGGCAGAACACCATTCCCGGCTCGCTGCACAGCACCGCGGACTGGCTGACCGCCGGCGGACGGATCGCCGGGCTGCTCGCCGCCTACCTGCTGCTGGTGCTGGTCGCGCTGATGGCGCGGGTGCCGTGGCTGGAGAACCGGGTGGGCTCGGACGTCGTCGCCCGCTACCACCGGGCGTTGGGCGAGTACACCGTGGCGCTCGCGGTGGCGCACGCGGCGCTGGTCATCCTGGGCTACGCCTGGCAGTCGGGGACGAACCCGGTCTCCGAGGGCGTCACCGTCGTCCTCGACTACCCCGACGTGCTGCTCTCGGCCATCGCGCTGGCCCTGCTGGTGCTGGTCGGCCTCGTCTCGGCCCGGGCGGTGCGGCGCCGGCTCGGATACGAGACCTGGTACCACGTGCACCTGCTGGTCTACGTCGCGATCGGCCTCGCCTTCGCCCACGAGTTCGCGGTCGGCGCGGACTTCTCCACCTCCGCGCGCAACCGGCTGCTCTGGTCGGGCGCGCACCTGGTGGTGGGTGTGGCCGTCGTGATCTTCCGGATCGGACTGCCGTTGCGGCGCTCGCTGCGCCACCGGCTGCGGGTGGCACGGGTGGTCGGGGAGGGGCCGGGCGTGGTGTCGATCCACCTGACCGGCCGCGACCTGGACCTGCTGCGCGCCGAGGGCGGGCAGTTCGCCCGCTGGCGGTTCCTGGCCCCGGGCCTGTGGTGGCAGTCCCACCCCTACTCGCTCTCCGCCGCGCCCGGCGCGGACACGCTGCGCATCACGGTGAAGGACCTCGGCGCCTCCAGTGCGGCGCTGGCCCGGCTGCGGCCCGGCACCCGGGTCTGGTTCGAGGGTCCGTACGGCGCCTTCACGGCGCGGCGCACCAGCGGGCGGCGGCGGGTGCTGCTGATCGCCGGTGGCGCGGGCATCACCCCGATCCGGGCCCTGTTCGAGACGCTGCCGGGGCGCGGCTCGGACGTGATCCTGCTCTACCGTGCCTCCAGCGCCGAGGACCTGGTGCTGCACCGCGAACTGCAGGCGATCGCCCGCCGGCGCGGTTTCGGCCTCTACCCGTTGGTGGGGCCGCGCACCGCCGGTGGCGACCCGCTGTCCGCCGTGCAGCTGCGCCGGATGGTCCCCGACCTGTCCGAGCGCGAGGTTTTCCTGTGCGGGCCGGCCGGGATGACCGCGACCGCGACCGAGCACCTGCGGTACGCCGGGGTCCCCCAGGGGCGGATCCACACCGAATCGTTCGAGTTCTAGGAGGTCCGGAGCCATGCGCAAGACCAGCCCCGCGCGCAGGACCAGCCTGGCCCTGCTCTCCACCGGCGCCGGCGTCGCCCTGCTGCTCGGGGTGAAGGCGCAGTCCGCCGGCGCGCCCCGGTCGGCGCTGGCCGACGCGCCGCGTCCGGCTGCCGCGCCGTCCGCCGCCCCGCCGTCCAGCACGTCGACGGCGGCGCCCGCACCGGCGGCGGGGAGCGGCAGCGGCACCTTCACGGGCAGCGTCGTCGACACCCGCTACGGCCCGGTGCAGGTGCAGGCCGTCAAGTCCGGCGGGAAGCTGACCGACATCGTGGTGCTCCAGCAGACCTACGGCGGCCACAGCTCGCAGATCGACTCCTACGCCCTGCCCGTGCTGAAGTCCGAGGCGCTGGCGGCGCAGAGCGCGGACATCGACGTGGTGTCGGGCGCGACGTACACCTCCGAGGGCTACGCGCAGTCGCTGCAGGCCGCCCTCGACGCGGCCGGGAAGTAGCACCGGATGCGCACCGCGACCGCGACGATCATGGGCACCGTCGTCTCGCTGGCCGCCCCCGACGACGTGCCGGCCGCCGACTTCGACGCGGCGGGCGAGGCGGCGTTCGGGTGGCTGCGGCACGTCGACGCGGTCTTCTCGCCGTTTCGCGCCGACAGCCCGATCAGCCGGATCCGCGACGGCAGGCTGGCGCCGAGCGCGATCGAGCCGGGCAGCGAGATCCACGAAGTGCTCTCCCTGTGCGAGGAGTTGAAGCAGGCCAGCGACGGCGCGTTCGACGCCTGGGCGGTCGGCGACCCGCCCGGTTTCGACCCCTGCGGCGCCGTGAAGGGCTGGGCCACCGAGCGCGCCGGCGCCCTGCTGACCGCGCACGGGCTGACCCGCCACGCGCTCAACGCCGGCGGCGACGTACGCCTGCGCGGCGGCCGGGACGGCACTCCCTGGCGGGTGGCGCTGACCGATCCGCACCGGCCGCGCACCGTACTGACGGTCCTGACGGTCGCCGACGGCGCGGTGGCCACCTCCGGCACCGCCGAGCGCGGCGCGCACGTCTTCAACCCGTCCAGCGGCCGACGCGCCACCGCGCTGGCCCAGGTCACCGTCACCGGCCCCGACCTGGCCCGCGCCGACGGCTACGCGACGGCCGCCCTGGCGCTGGCCGACGGACCGCGCGGCGCGGCCACCGCGCGCGAGTGGCTGCGCGGCCTCGCCGAGCGGACCGGGTACCAAGCCCTGACCGTCGACCCGGCCGGTGCGACCTGGTGGACCGGCGGCCTTGCCGCCCACCTGCCACAGCTGTCCTGAGAGAGGATGAACACATGCGGATTCTGGTCGTCGAGGACGAACAGCGCCTGGCCGCACGCATCGCCGAGGGGCTGCGTGACCAGGGCATGGCCGTGGACGTCAGCCACGACGGCACCGACGCGCTCGACAAGGCCGACCTGAACGCGTACGACGTCGTGGTGCTGGACCGCGACCTGCCGGGCACCCCCGGCGACGAGGTCTGCCAACGGCTCTCAGTGCGCAACAATGCCCCGATGATCCTGATGCTGACCGCGCTGTCCGGCACCGACGACCGGGTGGACGGCCTGACCCTGGGCGCCGACGACTACCTCGGCAAGCCGTTCTCGTTCGCCGAGCTCACCCTGCGGGTGCGGGCGCTGGGCCGGCGGCGGCGCTCGCACCCCGCCCAGCTGGTACGCGGCGAGCTGACCATGGACACGCTGCGCCGCACCGTCCACCGGTCGGGGCGGCCGATCGCGCTGACCGCCAAGGAGTTCACCGTCCTGCAGGTGCTGCTCACCGCCGACGGCGCGGTGCTCAGTCACGAGCAGCTGCTGGAACGGGCCTGGGACGAGCACACCGACCCGTTCACCAACACCGTCCGGGTCACCGTCAACCGGCTGCGCCGCAAGCTGGGGCTCCCGGACCTGGTGGAGACCCTGGTCGGCGCCGGCTACCGGATCGCGCCGTGAGCGCGCGGGTGCGGCTGCCCCGGCTGCCGTCGTGGGTACTGCGCCCGCCGCTGACCATCCGCGCGCGCCTCACCCTCACCTACGCGGCCCTGTTCACGGTCGGCGGCAGCGCGCTGGTCGCCGCCATGACCACGGCGTTCTACCACGCCATCTTCAAGCCGCTGCCGCCCGGCGCGATCCCCGGCCGACTCGATCCCGACCATGACCACATCGTCGGCCTCAGCGACCAGATCCGCGACGCCGCCGTCTCGCACCTGCTCCGCGACGCCCTGCTGCTGCTCCTGGTGGTGGTCGCGGTGTCGGCGCTGCTGGGCTGGTGGATCGCCGGCCGGATGCTGCGCCCGATCAAGGCGATCACGGCGGCGGCCCGCCGTGCCAGCGGCACCACCCTGCACGAGCGCCTCAACCTGCCCGGGCCGCCCGACGAGCTCAAGGAGCTCGGCGACACCTTCGACGAGATGCTGCAACGGCTGGACGCGGCCTTCGCCACCCAGCGGCGGTTCGTCGCCAACGCCAGCCACGAACTGCGCACCCCCCTGGCGGTGAGCCGGGCGGCCGTCGAGGTGACCCTCGCCAAGCCCGCCGCCACCCAGGCCCAGTGGCGCGCGATGGCGCAGGACGTCGCCGACTCCACCGCGCAGGCGCAGCGGCTGATCGACGCGCTCCTGGTGCTGGCCCGCTCCGAGCAGCGCGTCACCGAGTTCGAGGACGACGACCTGGCGGACGTCACGGCGGAGGCGCTGGACCACGTCGCCGCCCGCAGCCGGGCGCGCGGCCTGCGGCTGGAGTGCGAGCTGGGCGCCGCCCCGCTGCGCGGCAACGTGGCGCTGCTGGGCATCGCGGTGACCAACCTGCTGGAGAACGCGGTGAAGTACAACCGCTCCGGCGGCCTGCTCGCGGTGGTCACCCGCGAGACGCGGGCGCCCGACGGCTCACCCTGGGTGGAGTTGATCGTGACCAACGACGGTCCGGCGGTGGACCCCACCCAGTTGGACGAGCTGTTCGAGCCCTTCCATCGCGGGCGGCACACCCGGCGCAGTGGTACGGACCCGTCAGGCGAGGACGCTTCTTCCGAGCGGCCCGACGGTGCCGGCCTGGGCCTGTCGATCGTCCGCGCGGTCGCGGTGGCCCACGGCGGTATGGTCGCAGCGGCGGCACGACCGGCGGGCGGGCTGACGGTCGCGCTGCGGCTGCCGCTGCGGAGCGCTTCGTCTACAGGCATGTAGACACTCCGGGTCGAACTGTGCCATTCTGCCTCACATGACGACAGCTCAACTCCAGCCCAACAGTCCCGCTGCCCCCGTCAGGCAGGCGATGAGCAAGGTGCCGGAGGTGACGGCACTGTTCTGGATCATCAAGGTGCTGACCACCGGGATGGGCGAGACCGCCTCCGACTTCCTGGCACACGTGCTGGACCCGATGATCGCGGTAGCGCTCGGCGGGGTGGGACTGGTGGTCTGCCTGGCGGTGCAGCTCAGCGTCCGCCGCTATGTGGCCTGGATTTACTGGACCACCGTCGTCATGGTCAGCGTGTTCGGCACGATGGCCGCCGACGTGCTGCACGTCGGCCTGGGCGTGCCGTACCTGGTGTCCTCCCCCTTCTTCCTGCTCGCCCTCGCCGCGGTCTTCGGCGGCTGGTACGCGAGCGAGCGCACCCTCTCCATCCACAGCATCCACACCCGCCGGCGCGAGCTGTTCTACTGGGCCACCGTGCTGGCCACCTTCGCCCTGGGCACCGCCGTCGGCGACCTCACCGCGACCACCTTCGGCCTGGGCTACCTGGCGTCGGGCGTGATGTTCGCCGTGCTGATCGCGCTCCCGGCGCTCGGCCACGCGCGGCTGGGGCTCGGCGCGATCCCCGCCTTCTGGTGCGCGTACGTGCTGACCCGGCCGCTCGGCGCGTCCTTCGCGGACTGGATGGCCGTCAGCCACCAGCGCGGCGGCCTCAACCTCGGGCTCGGGCCCACCACGGCGGGCTGGAGCCTGGCGATCCTCGTCCTGGTCGGGTACCTGGCGGCGACCCGCCGGGACGTCGCCGCTCGCTGAACCCTCCGTCGAACGGTCGGGCCGTCGGGTGCGTGGTCGCGCCCGGCGGCCCGTCGGCGTCCACGGGCGTACCGTCGGGCGCAGGAGGACCGAGATGACCGCCGACAGCAGAGCGCCGCAGCGCGGCTACGCCGACGTCAACGGGCTGCGGATCTACCACGAGATCCATGGCACCGGCCGTCCGCTGGTGCTGCTGCACGGCGGGATGCTCACCGTCGAGCTGGCCTTCGGCCCGCTGCTGGCCCCGCTCGCCGAGCGGCACCAGGTGATCGCCGTCGAGCTCCAGGGCCACGGCCGCACCGCCGACACCGCTCGGGAGATGACCCTCGGCGCCCTGGCGGCCGACGTGGCCGCGCTGCTCAGGCACCTGAACGTCGACCGGGCCGACTTCCTGGGCTACAGCCTCGGCGGCCTGGTCGCCCTGGAGCTCGCGGTGACCCGCCCCGAGCTGGTGTCCCACCTCGTCCTGGCCTCGGCGCCCTACCGCCCCGACGGCTTCCACGACCTGCCCCCCGGCTCGGACCGGCTGCCGTCCGAGGCCGACCGCCGCGCCTGGGAGGCCGCGTACCGCGAGGTCGCCCCGGACCCGGACCACTTCGCCGCGCTGCTCGCCCGCGTCACGGCGATGGTCGCGGCGTTCGAGGGGCGGACCGCCGACGAGCTGCGGTCGCTGCGCGCGCCCACCCTGCTGGTGCTCGGTGACCACGACTTCGTCCGCCTCGCCCACGCCGCCGAGATGCTCGACCTGATCCCCGACGCCCAGCTCGCCGTGCTGCCCGGCACCACCCATACGGATGTCACCCGGCGGCCCGAGCAGCTGCTCGCGCTCGTCCTGCCGTTCCTGGCACCGGCGGCCCCGCGATCGCGCCCGGTACAAGAACCGGCCGAGCACTCCATCGGCGCGGCGCTCACTGCCTACCTCCAGGTCCGGCTGGCCGAGCTCCTCACGCTCGACGCCGCCGTACGCCGCGACGAGCCCGACGCCGTGCACCAGATGCGGATCACCGTGCGACGGCTGCGCAGCGCCCTGACGGCCCACCGCCGCATGCTGCACCGCGAGCGGACCGACCCGCTCGGCGCGGAGCTGCGCCTGCTGGGCAAGATCCTCGGACGGGCCCGCGACGCCGAGGTGCTGGGCGAACGGCTCACCGCCCAGGCCGCCGCCCTGCCGGCCGCCGCCCGCCCCGAGGAGCTGGCCGAGCGGATCCGGGCCCGCTTCGAACGCCGCTACACCACCGCCCACCGCGCCGCCCTGCGCACCCTCGACAGCCCGCGCTACCGGGCCCTGCTGGACGCCCTGGCGCAGACCGCCGCCCAGCCACCGCTGCGCCAACGCGCCTCCCACGGCCGCGGCGAAGCCCGGCGGGTACTGCGCCGCGAACGCCGCCGCACCGGCCGCCGCACCCGCGCCGCCTTCGGCACACCCCCCGGCCCGGACCGCGACGCCGCCCTGCACCAGGCCCGCAAGGCGGCCAAGCGGGCCCGCTACACCGCCGAGAGCATCCTCCCGCTCACCGGCCCGGCCGGCTCCCGGTACGTCCTGCGCATGAAGGAGCTGCAACAGGCCCTCGGCCGCCACCAGGACGGCGTGGTCGCCGAGCAGGCCGTCCTGACCCTCCTCACCGACGCCCGCGCCCACGGCCAGGACACCTTCGGCTACGGCCTGCTCTACGCCGCCCAGCGCCAGGACGCCGAAGCCGACCTCGCCGCCGCCGAACACGCCTGGCACCAGGCCTCCGACGGCGGCTGAGGCCACCGGCCGGGGCTCTGCCATGGTGCTCCGGTGCCGATACGCAGATCTCCCCTCCGCACTCTCCCGGCGGCCCTCGTCCTGACCGCAACCGCAGCCCTCACCGGTTGCAGCGCGTCAACGCCCGCCTCCCACCCCACGCCCACGGACCCTGCGTCCGCGACGGCTCTGCCGCCGGTATCGGCCTCCGACACCTCGCCCGACGCGGTCGCGGCGGCGAACGCGCAGCTGTCCGCAGAGATCCTCACGACGCCGACCGGCGGCCGGGCCTTCTCCGGCATCGACGCGCACACCGGGGTACTGACGCTCGACGACTTCATCAACGAGTTCTGGTCGGCGAACCCGCCGAGCCTGCGGATCAAGGAGACCGGCCTGGCCGAGACGCGTGGCTTCGTCACCGCGGACCGGTCCGCCGCTCAGGACCTGCTCAAGCGCCAGGTCGACGCCCTCGGCCACTGAGCCGAGGGCGTCGACGGGTCCGGGCGTCAGGCCCAGAGCTTCTCGTCCAGCGATCCGTCGCTGCCGACCGCGAACAGGTCGATCACGTTGGGGCCCCGGGAGATCGCCGTCGTGTTGGACGCCAGCGAGCCGCCCTGGGACGACCAGGCTCCCCAACTTCCGCTGTTGTAGAGGCAGTTCCAGATCGCGCCGTCCTTGCCCCGGACGTAGACCTCGATCTCGCCGGCGTTCGGCCGCCAGAGGGAGGCCGCCGGCGCGCTACCGGGGGCGATGCCGACGGGCAGTGCCGGGAGGTCCGGCGACCAGCTGCTCCAGCCGGTGGCCGGGGTCCAGGACTTGTGCCAGATGTTGTTGTTGGTGCCGAGGCCGAACAGGTCGATGTGGCCGTTGTCGGGCGAGGTCGCCACCGGATCGGAGATGATCTTCGCGCCGAGACTCTCCCACTTGCTCCAGCCGTTGCTGTAGCTCAGGTGCCAGATCGCGTTGTCCTTGCCCCGGACGAACAGGTCGAGCCGGCCGGTGCCCCAGGACGTCACGGTCGGCGTGGCGCCGGACGCCACCCCGGGCGGCGGGGCGGCGAAGTCGGTGTTCCAACTCCCCCAGCCACCGGTGCTGCTCCACGAGCGATGCCGGATGTTGCCGTCCGTTCCCACGCCGAACAGGTCGAGCCGGGTCGGGTCCCAGGCCACCGCGGCGGCGTTGGAGACGAAGCTGCCGCCCATCGACTCCCAGGGGTACCAGCCCGCCCCGCTGGTGTCGTACGGCTGGTGCCAGATCGCCCCGTCCTTGCCCCGGACGAACAGGTCCAGGCGCCTGGGACCCCACGAGGCCACCACCGGGGAGGCCCCGACGGCCACGCCCGGCGTCGGCGCGGCGTGCTGCTGCCAGTTCGACCAGGCACCCGAACCCATGCTGCAGCCACCGGAGTTGTTGCTCCACAGTGGCTGCATCGCGAAGGTGTTGCCGGAGAGGTTGGTGTTGCCGATGTTGACCCAGGCGCACTTGTCCCCGATCTCCGCGGCGGTGCTGTCGCGCCAGGCGTTGACCAGGGGGTCCGTGACGGTCTCGGCCAGTTCGTGACCCGCGACGATGCTCACGCCGTCCAGGGTGCCGGCGGAGCCGTTGGCACTGCCCCCGCCGCAGGAACCGGCCACGTCCGGCATGTACGGCAGGTCGGTGTAGGTGATGCTGGGCAGCGCCGCGACCGCGCCGTGGTAGCCGCAGTAGCTGCTGCCGAAGCCCGCCGTCGAGTGACCGGTCGGAGTCGCCACGACGATCTGGGTGTTCAGCGAGCTGGTGGCGCCGAAGTGCTGCGCGGCGCTGACGGCCTCGGCCTGGATCTGCGCGTCGGTCGGCACCGCGGGCACCGAAGCCGGGTCCGACCAGGTGCCGGCCAGCACCGCCGGGGAGGTGCCGGCGCCGTACTGCTGGACGGTCGCCAGCCAGGGCGAGGCGCCGACCGAGGCGTAGAACCGGTTGAGGTAGGGCGCCACGCCCGCCGGGTCGGAGGTCCAGCCCCAGTAGTCGACGTAGATCCGGGGCGCGGTCTGCACCGGGCCGCCGCCGTCGACCAACGGTCCGCCGGCGGTCGCGGTGGGTTCCACCACGGCCGCCTCGCGCGCCTGGCGCGGGGCCAGCAGGTGGACGCGGGCGCCGGTCTGGGCGGGCGCCACCGAGGCGGCGGGCGGCGCCGCGGGCACCCCGGAGGCCGTGGCCGCCGCAGCGGCCGACGGCGCCAGGCCGAGGGCCGGCAGGGCCGCCGCGAGCAGCACCGTAAGCACCGTCGATGTTCTTGCTGTCACTGGTCGTTCACCATTCTTGCCACTGCCGAGGACAGCGGCCGGGTCGGATGAGCCGGAGATCCCGAGGGAAGCCGGGACCGCTTCGGTGGCTGAACTTGGTTGCTGCCAGCGAAAAGTGATCCCGCATGACCACTACGGCCGCACCCGCCCGGCGGGTTCAGATGACGCCGGTGCGCAGGGCGTAGACGACGGCGTGGGTGCGATTGCGGAGGTTGAGCCGCGTCACCACGTCATGCACGATGCTCTTCACGGTTCGTTCCGAGTAACTGAGCTTCGCCGCTATATGTTTGGTACTCAGGCCCTCGGCCAGTAAACGCAGTACCTCGACCTCCCGGTCGGACAGACCGGCGATGTTAAGGCCGTGCGGCACCAGGGCATTGTCCCGGATCGCCTTGATATGGGCGATCAGGGACTGCTGCACCCCTGACGGGCTTTCATGGCCCTCGCCGCCCGCCGCCTCCAGGACGGCCCGCTTGATCTCCTCGAACCCGCTCTCCTGGCGATGCAGGAAGCTCACCAGTCCGAGGTCGATCGCGCGCAGCACGTGGTGGTCGGGAAACTCGTGCGCGACCAGCACCATCGGCAGCGTGCTGTCCGGCGTTTCGTGCTGCACACGTTCCACCCGGGACAGGGTGTCGCCGGTGACCTCCGTCGCCAATACCAGCAGAACGTCGGCCGGATGACGCCAGGTCCAATAGCTCGCGGTGACGTCCTTGCACATGGACAACCACGAAACAGCGCCCTCGCCGGTTACCGGGTCATTGGCGAGTACCGCCACGGTGACGGGCTTCGCACTCTTACCGGGCATGGTTCAGCACATCCCGGTGCAGCTCGGGGACGTTTCCTAAGTGCATGGCAATTGCTCCTGACGGCCGGCCGAACCGGCGAAGACCCGGGCGGACCGAAGAAGTCATAGCGATCCCGGGGACGCGAAAAGGCTAGGATGATCATGGAAAATCCGCAAGTGGCCTGAGGCTCCGGTCGTCCGCCGAGCAGCCGCGCGCCGAGCCGGCCGGACCGGCCGACACAGCGTCAACTCCCCCTGTGCACTGTGCCCGAACTGCCCGCGTGGCTCAACTCCCCAGCTCACAGCGCATACAGACGGGCACAGCCGGACGGATTCCGGGCGGCGGCAGGCCCGCCGGCTGCTGACGTGGCCGTGAACATCTCCCCTGTCCGTAGACAATCGATCCCCCCGTTGCCCCTAGGGGCAGCCATCCCCTCCCCAAAGGGTGGGGACGCTTGCGTTCCCTGCGCTGCGCCGTTCATCTTGGAATCAGCACAGCGCCCAGGAGGTCGGTGAAGGCCTTTGCGCCACACCCGGACCGAGTCGCTTCCACACATACTTCGAATAGAGAGGAAGCCTGCGGCGATGATCACCGATGGGCATTCAGCGGACGACGGCACCGTGCGGCAGTCGCCGGAACCGTCGGTGAACGCGACGCCCGACGACCACCTGGAGCACGCGATCACGCGGATCTGGGAAGAGGTTCTGCGCCTGGACGGACTGACCCCCGAAGACAACTTCTTCGAACTGGGCGGCCATTCGCTGACCGCTTCGCAGGTCATTTCCCGGATGCGCCGGGTCCTCCAGGTCGACGTACCGCTGGCCGTCTTCTTCGCATTCCCCACCATCGCCGAACTCACGGCCTTCGCCCAGCGCCGGGGCGAGAGCGTGGACGCCGCGGGCGCGGACACCGAGAAGGGTGCCCACTAGCGTGCAGCAGGACTTCTCGCCGCTCTCGTCGGCGCAGCAACGGCTCTGGTTCTTCTGGCAGCTGCGGCCGGACGGCAGCGAGTACAACGTCCCCAAAGCCACCCGGCTGCGCGGCGATCTCGACGCGCCCGCGCTGGAGCGGTCGATCGCCCGGCTGGTCGAGCGGCACGCCCAACTGCGCGCCACCTTCCCGACCGTGGACGGTACGCCGGTGCTGCGGACCGCGCCGCACGCCACCGTGCCGCTGACCCTGGTCGACCTCACCGACGTGCCCGCCACGGCGCGCGAGCGGGCCCTGACCGACGAGGTGGACCGGGCGGCGCTGGCACCCTTCGACCTGGTCAACGGGCCGGTGTTCCGGGCCCGGCTGATCCGGCTGGCGACCGAGGAGCACGTCCTGGTCCTCGCCTTCCACCACATCGTGGTCGACGGCTGGTCGTTGGGGATCGTCGAACGCGACCTGGCGGCCGACTACGCGGCCGAGCTGGCCGGCGCCCCCGCCCCGCAGACCGGCGCACCGGCGGCGTACGACTACCGGGACTACGTGGCCGACGAGCGGCGGATGCTGGCCGGGCCGCGCCGCGTCGAGGCGCTGGCCTACTGGCGTGACCGGCTGGCCTCCGCGCCGCCGCAGCTCCAACTGCCCACCGACTGGCCGCATCCGCAACAGCCCAGCCACCGCGGGGACACCAGCTCCTTCCTGGTCTCACCCCAACTCGGGCAGCAGGCCCAGACCCTGGCCACCCGCAACCGGGTGACCAGGTTCGTCGTGCTGCTCAGCGCCTACGCCGTGCTGCTGTCCCGGCTGTCCGCCTCGCCGGAGGTGGTGATCGGCGTGCCGGTCAGCGGCCGTACGACGCTGGAGGTCGAGGGCGTCGTCGGGCTGTTCGTGAACATGCTGCCGCTGTCCGTCCGGGTGCGGCCCGGGATGACCTTCGTCGAGCTGCTGCACCAGGTGCGCGACACCTTCCTGGCCGGGCACGAGTACCAGGACCTGCCGTTCCAGCAGGTGGTGGAGGAGCTCCAGCCCGAGCGCCTGACCTCGCGGCACCCGGTCTTCCAGAGCGTCTTCACCTACGAGGACGTGGCGGCCGGGTCCTCGGCGCCGGCCGGGCTGCAGGCCTCCCCGGTGCCGATCCGGATCGAGACCGCCAAGTTCGAACTGACCCTGCACATGGCGTGGAGCGCCGAGCGGGTCGAGGGCTGGGTGGGCTTCCAGACGGACCTCTTCGACCCGCGCACGGCCGATCTGCTGGGTGAGCGCTATCTGCGCCTGCTGTCGGCCGCGCTGGCCGCGCCGGACGGGCGGCTGGGGCAGCTGCCGCTGCTGGGCGCCCGCGAGGAGCGCACCGTGCTGGCCGGCAGCGTCAGCCCGCCCGCGCCGGGGGCCGAGTCCGTCCACCTGCTGGTGGCCCGCCAGGCCGCCGAGCGGCCGTCCGCCGTCGCCGTGCGCTCCGCACAACAGGAGCTCAGCTACGCCGAGTTGGACCGGCAGGCGGAGCTGGTCGCGGCGCGGCTGCGGGCCGCCGGTGCCCGGCCGGGCAGCCTGGTGGCGACCTGCCTGCCGCGCGGCGTCGACCTGGTGGTCGCCGAGCTGGGCATCCTCAAGAGCGGCGCCGGCTACCTGCCGCTCGACCCGGCGAACCCGCCGTCCAGGCTCTGCGCCATCCTGACCGAGGCCGCCCCGCTGCTGACCCTGACCGACCGCCGGCACGCCGACCGGGTCGACTCCGGAGCCGTCCTCACGCTGGAGGAGGTCCGCACGGACCGTCGGCCGGCGGCGCAGGGCGAGCGCGCCCCGCAGGCCGGTCCCGCTGACCTCGCCTACGTCATCTACACCTCCGGCTCGACCGGACTGCCCAAGGGCGTGATGGTCGAGCACCGCTCGCTGGCGAACCTGGTGGCCTGGCACCACCGGGAGTTCGGCATCGGACCGGGCGACCGGACCACGCTGATCGCCGCCCCCGGCTTCGACGCCTCGGTCTGGGAGATCTGGCCCGCGCTGAGTGCCGGCGCCACGCTGGAGGTGCCGGACGCCGAGACCGTGCTCTCCCCGAAGGACCTGACCGCGTGGCTGGTCGAGCGCGAGGTGACCAGCTGCTTCGTTCCCACCCCGCTGATCGAGCGGATGGCCGAGGCCAGTTGGCCGGCGACCGGCGCGCCGCGCACCGTCCTGACCGGCGGCGACCGTCTGCACGGGCTCGGCGCACGGGAGTTGCCGTTCCGTCTGGTCAACAACTACGGCCCGACCGAGAGTACGGTCGTCGCCACCTCGGGCACGGTCCAGGCCGACCCGGCCGGCCGCGGCGCCCCGCCGGACCTCGGCCGTCCCCTTCCGGGCGTGGAAGTGTACGTCCTGGACCGGGAGTTGAGCCCGGTACCGATCGGCATGCCGGGCGAACTCCACCTCGGCGGGATCGCGCTGGCCCGCGGCTACCTGGGCCGCCCCGAGCTGACCGCCGACCGCTTCGTCCCGCACCCGTTCGCCGCCACCCCCGGCGCCCGGCTCTACCGCACCGGCGACCTGGTCCGGCTGCGGGCCGACGGCAGCCTGGACTTCCTGGGGCGCAACGACCACCAGCTGAAGATCCGCGGCTTCCGGATCGAGGCCGGCGAGATCGAGAACGTGCTGCGCGCCCACCCGGGCGTCCAGGAGGCCATCGTCGCCGCCACCGGCACCGACCCGTCGCTGACCGCCTATCTGGTGCTCACCGACCCGGCCACCGTGCCCGACCGCGAGGAGCTGCACGCCCACGTCGGGCGCCGGCTGCCCGGATACATGCGTCCGCACGAGTACCGCCTGCTGAGCGAACTGCCGCTCACGGCCAACGGCAAGGTCGACCGCGCGGCGCTGGCCGAGCACGCGGTGCCCCTGGTCGGCCGTCCGGCGGGCGAACGCGGCGTCGAGGCGCCGTGGGAGCGCGAGATCGCCACCGTCTGGGCCAAGGCGCTGGGCCACGACCGCTTCGGGCTCCAGGACAACTTCTTCGACATCGGCGGCCACTCGCTGCTGCTGGCGACGGTACGGGACCTGCTGGCACAGGAGTTGGAGCGCGAGGTGGCGATCCTGACGCTCTTCGAGCACCCCACGGTGGCAGCGCTCGCCCAGTTCCTCGGCACGGCCGAGGCCGCACCCGCAGCCGTCCCCGGCGCCCCCGCCATCACCCCGGCGGCCGCCGACGCCGCTGCCGGCACCCGCCTCAGGCGCGGCAACGCCCGGCTGCGCGCGATGCGCGCCCAGAACCGGCCGGCCTCCGGCACACCCGACGCGGCTGACCGGCCCGCCGATCCATCTGGTGGAAGGACTGACTCTTGAGCGGCATCGGCATCGGCATCGGCGCGGACCACGAGGACCACGAGGGCTACGAGGGCTACGAGGGCTACGCGGAGAACGACACGCACATCGCCGTCGTCGGCATGGCCTGCCGGCTCCCCGGTGCCACGACGCCCGAGGAGTACTGGGCGAACCTGGTCGCCGGCGTGGACTCGGTCCGGCCCTTCACCGCACAGGAGCTGCGGGAGTGGGGGCAGGACCCGGCACTGCTCAACGACCCGCGCTACGTCCCGATGCACGGATCGGTCGACGGCATCGGGGAGTTCGACGCGGACTTCTTCCAGTTCTCCGGCCGTGACGCCACCCTGCTCAACCCGCAGCACCAGATGTTCCTGGAGTGCGCCTGGGAGGCCCTGGAGCGGGCCGGCTACGACCCCCGCGCCGTCCCCGGCACGGTGGGCGTCTTCGCGGGCGCGGGCCGCAACGGCTACGCCTCGGTCGTCCAGTCCCAGGCGGACCGCTTCCCCGGCGTGGACGACCTGGCGCTGAACCTGGCCAACGAGCCCGAGCACCTCGCCACCCGGGTGTCGTACAAGCTCGGCCTGACCGGGCCCAGCATGACCGTGATGACGGCCTGCTCGACCTCCCTGGTGGCCGTCCACGAGGCGAGCCGGGCCCTGCTGGCCGGCGAGTGCGACATGGCGCTGGCCGGCGGCGTCTCGCTGCGGCTGCCGCGTTCGGGCTACTGGTACCGGGAGGGCGGCACGATGTCGCCGGACGGGCGCTGCCGCACCTTCTCCTGGAACGCCCGCGGCATCGTGGCCGGCGACGGCGCCGGCGTCGTCGTGCTGCGCCGGGCGCAGGATGCGATCGACGACGGCGACCATGTGCACGCCGTGATCCGCGGCTCCGCGGTGAACAACGACGGTCACCACCGCGCGGGCTTCACCGCGCCCAGCGTCCGGGGCCAGGCGGAGGTGATCCGGCTGGCACACACCGCGGCCGAGGTCAGCCCCGCGTCGATCTCCTACGTCGAGGCGCACGGCACCGGGACCCCGGTGGGCGACCCGATCGAGGTCACCGCGCTGACCCAGGCGTTCCGCACCGCCCCGGTGCCGGACGGCTCGATCGCGCTGGGCTCGGTCAAGACGAACATCGGCCACACCGACACCGCCGCCGGCGTCGCCGGGCTGATCAAGACCGTCCTCGCGCTGGAGCACCGGACGATCCCCGCCACGCTGCACTTCGACGGCCCCAACCCGGTCATCGACTTCGCCGACACCCCCTTCACCGTGCAGACCGAGAACCGGAGTTGGGAGTCCGCGGGTGCGCCCCGACGGGCCGGGGTCAGCTCCTTCGGCATCGGCGGGACGAACGCGCACGTGGTGCTGGAGGAGGCCCCGGGCGCCGACCGGCCGGCCGCAGCGAGCGGCAGCCGGCTGCTCGTGCTCTCCGCCCGGACACCCGAGGCGCTCGATGCGATGGCTCTGCGGCTGGCCGAACACCTGCGCCGGACACCGGAGTTGTCATTGGCCGAGGTCGCCTGGACGCTGCAGAGCGGACGGCACGCCTTCGCCCACCGCCGGTACCTGGTCTGCGCCGACACCGCGCAGGCGGTCGAGGCGCTGTCCGCCGCGGCGCCGGCGCCGTCCGCCGCCGTCCCCGCACCGGCCCCCGAACAGCTGCCGCGCGAGCTCGACCGGGCGGCGGCCGGCGAACTGTCCGAGCCTGAACTCGCCACCCTGCTCGACACGGTGGGACGGCTGTGGCAGGACGGCGCGCCGATCGACTGGTCCCGTCTGCACGGCGACGCACCGCGCCGCCGGGTGCCGCTGCCCAGCTACCCGTTCGAGCGCCGGACCCACCTGGTCAAGCCCGAGCCGTTCGCCTGCGCGGAAGCGGAAGCGGGTGCGGGCGCGGTCGCGGGCGCAGCGGCGGATGTGGCGGCGGATGTGGCGGTGAACGGGGCGGCGGACGTGGCAGCACCGGAGGCCGCCTCGGTCGAGGAGCAGCTCGCGGTGCTCTTCGGCAAGGTGCTGGGCGACAGCGAGGACATCGCCGAGCGGGACTTCTTCGAGCTCGGCGGCGACTCGCTGACCGCCGTCCAGTTGCTTTCGCTGGTCGAGGACACCTTCGGGGTCTCACCGCCGATGGAGGCGATCTTCGACGCCCCGACGGTCCCGGAGTTCGCCGCGGTCGTCGTCGAGCTGCTGCACACCCTGAACGCCACCGCGGCGGACAGCGACACCCGGGGGGCCTCGTGACGCACACCGAGCAGAACGCCGAGCAGCACGCAGACGCGGTCGTGATCGCGCCGACCACCTTCGCCCAGCGGCGGCTCTGGTTCCTGGACCAGTTCACCAACGGCAACAGCGCCTACAACCTGGTCTCGGCGCTGCACCTGCGCGGCCCGCTCGACGCCGGCGCGCTGCACCGCGCGCTCCAGCGGATCACCGACCGGCACGAAACGCTGCGCACCACCTTCCTGGTCGAGGACGGCGAGCCCTACCAGCGCATCGCGCCCACCCACGCCCTCGCCCTGCCGGTCACCGACCTGACGGCCGTCCCGGCTCCGGAGCGCACCGCACGGGCCACCGCGCTCGTCGAGGCAGACACCCTGCGCGAGTTCGACCTCACGCAAGGCCCGCTGATCCGAACCAGCCTGCTGCGCCTGGACGTCGAGGAACATGTGCTCGCGGTGGTCTGCCACCACAGCATCTGCGACGGCTGGTCGATGGGCCGCCTCCACCTGGAGCTGTCCGCGCTCTACACCGCCGAGTCGACCGGAGCCGACGCGGGGCTCGACCCGCTGCCGATGCAGTTCGGCCAGTACGCGGAGCTCGAACGCAAGGAGTTGCTGAGCCTCAAGGCCCAGGAGTCGCTGGACCGGCTGCGGGAACGGCTGGCGGGAGCGCCGGCCGTGCTCGAACTGCCCACCAGTCACTCCCGGCCCGCCGTCCAGGGCTTCGCCGGGGCGACCTTGGACCTGCCGCTGGAGCCCGAGCTCTGGCAGGCGGTCGCGACGACCGCGCGACAGCACCGGGTCACCCCCTTCATGACCCTGCTCTCCGCCTTCGGGGTGCTGCTCTCCCGGCTCTGCGGCACCCAGGACCTGGTGATCGGGAGCCCCTCCGCCGGACGCAGCGGCACGGCCGTCGAGCCGCTGATCGGGATGTTCGTCAACACCCTGCCGTTGCGCCTGGACCTGTCCGGCGACCCGGACTTCGCCGAGCTGCTGCTACGCACCCGTCGCGGCACGCTGGCCGCCTTCGCCGACCAGGGGGTGCCGCTGGAACAGCTGGTGAGCGCCCTGGAGTTGGACCGCGCGGCCAGTCACGACCCGCTCTTCCAGACCATGTTCGCACTCCAGCAGCCACTGTCCGTACCGCAGTTGGACAACCTGACGGTGGAGGTGCTGCCGGTCCGCCCGCCGACCACCTTCACCGACCTGTGGTTGGAGATCCGCCCGGGCGGCGACGGCGCCACGGCGACCTTCCGCTACCGGACCGAGCTGTTCGACGCGCCGACCGTGCAGCGCATCGCGCAGCAGTACCGCAACCTGCTGCGGGCGGCGGTCGAGGCGCCGCAGACGAAGACCTCCGCCCTCTCGCTGTTGTCCGAGGAGGAGGCCGACCAGCTCCTGCACGGGTGGAGCCGCACCGGCGACCCGCACCCCTGGGACGGTCCGGTCCACCGGCAGATCGAGCGCCAGGCCGCCCGTACACCGGAGGCGACCGCGGTCGTCTTTGAATCCACCCGGCTGAGCTACGCCGAGCTGACCGCCCGGACCGGGCAGATCGCCCGGCGGATCTCCGAGCACGGCGGCGGCCCGCGCACCGTGGTCGCGCTCTGCCTGCCGCGTGGCGTCGAGCTGGTGCCCTCGATCCTGGCCGTGCTGAGCGGCGGCGGTGCCTATCTGCCGTTGTCGCCGGAGGACCCGCCGGGGCGGCTGGCCCACCTGGTCCAACTCTCCGGCGCCACCCATGTGCTCACCACCGGCGAGCTGGCCGGCGCGTTCGCGCGGACCGGTGTCCCGGTGCTGGCCGTGGACACCGGCGAGGCCGAGGGCGGGGCCCAGGTCACTGCCGAGGTCGAGGTCGAGCCGGACGATCTGGCGTACGTGATCTACACCTCCGGCTCCACCGGCGAGCCGAAGGCGGTGGGCGTCCCGCACCGCGGGCTGGCCAACCGGATCCACTGCCTGCAGGACGCCCAGCGCCTCACCCCGCAGGACCGGGTGCTGCAGAAGACCCCGTACACCTTCGACGTCTCGGTGTGGGAGCTGCTCTGGCCGCTCACGGTCGGCGCCACCCTGGTGGTCGCCGAGCCCGGCGGGCACCGCGACCCGGCCTACCTGGTCGACCTGATCGAACGCGAGGCGATCACCACCGTGCACTTCGTGCCGCCGATGCTGGAGGTCTTCCTCGACCAGCCCGACCTGCACCGGTGCGTCTCGCTGCAACGGGTGCTGTGCAGCGGGCAGGCACTGCCCGCCCAGCTGCGCGACCGCTGCCTGGACCGGCTGCCGGTGCGGCTGTCCAACTTCTACGGCCCCACCGAGGCCTCGATCGAGGTGACCGAGTGGGAGTGCCCGCCGCAGATGCCCGGCTCGGCCGTCGCGGCCGGCGCGCGCGACGCCCGGGTGCCGATCGGACGCCCGATCGCCGGCGTCGAGGTGTACGTCCTGGACGACCTGCTGCGCCCGGTGCCGGTCGGCCTGCCGGGTGAATTGTTCCTCGGCGGCGTCGCGCTGGCCCGCGGCTACCTGGGCCGCCCCGAGCTGACGGCCGACCGCTTCGTGCCGCACCCGTACAGCCGCACGCCCGGTGCCCGGCTGTACCGTACCGGCGACCTGGTCCGCTGGCGGGCCGACGCCACCATCGACTTCCTGGGCCGCAACGACCACCAGCTGAAGGTCCGCGGCTTCCGGATCGAGCCGGGCGAGATCGAGAACGCCCTACGCGGCCACCCCGGCGTACAGGACGCCATCGTCACCACCACCGTCGCCGGCACTCCCGGGGCCGAACCCGCCCTGACCGCCTACCTGGTGAGGACCGGGCCGGCCGGCGAGGACGGGCCGGCCGAGGAGGCGTTCACCGCCGCGCTGCGCGAGTGGCTGCTCGACCGGCTGCCCCGGTACATGCTCCCCGGTTACCTCGTGGTGCTGCCGCACTTCCCGCTCAATGCGAGCGGCAAGGTCGACCGCGCGGCCCTTCCGCTCCCCCAACTGAACCGTCCTGAACGGCTGCTGAGGCCGCGCGACGAGCTGGAGCGGATCCTGACCGACATCTGGAGCCAGGTACTGGGACGCCGGGAGACCGGCATCGGCGAGGACTTCTTCGAGATCGGCGGCGACTCGCTGAAGAGCATCCAGGTGGTGCACCGCGCCCGTGAGGCCGGGCTGAAGCTCAGCGTCAGCCAGCTCTTCCACCACCCGACGGTCGAGGAACTCGCCGCCCAGCTGCGGCAGGAGCCGACGCAGTGACCTTACGCACAGGGCTGGTTGCCGCCGGGCGCAGCCGGTGGCTGCTGCGGTTCCCACCGCGCCCGCAGGCCCGGATACGCCTGCTCTGCCTGCCCGGGGCCGGCGCCGCCGCCTCGGTGTTCCGCTCCTGGTTCGAGCTGCTGCCCCCCGAAGTCGAGGTCTGCGCGGTCCAGTTGCCCGGACGCGGCGCACGGCTGCGGGAGGTTCCGTACACCGCGATGGAACCGCTGGCCGACGCCCTGGCCGAGGCGGTACGGGCCGAACCGCCGCTCCCGACGGTGATCTTCGGGCACAGTCTCGGCTCAGTGGTCGGCTTCGAGCTGGCCGACCGGCTCGCTCGCGACCCCGCCCACACCCCGCTCTCCCTGGTGGCGGCGGCGCACCAGGCCCCGGGGCTCGGCAGCGCGGGCCTGCCCTACCACCTGCTGCCCGCGTCGGAGCTGGCCGAGGTGATGGTCCGGCTCGGCGGCACCCCCCGGGAGGTGCTGGCGAAGCCGGAGCTGCTGCGGCTGACACTGCCCTCGATCCGGGCGGACTTCGAGCTGGACTACAGCTACCGCCACCGGGTGCGCCCACCGCTGGCCGTCCCGATCAGCGTCTTCGGCGGCACCGAGGACCGCACCGTCTCGGTGCCCGAACTCGCCGCCTGGAGCGCGCACACCAGCTCCGCCTTCAGCCTGCGGATGCTGCCCGGCGACCACTTCTTCCCCACCGGCCCGAGCGGCGCCGAGATGCTCGCGCAGGTCCGGGCGGACCTGCTCCAGCACGTCTGAGCGGTGCCACCGGGCACCCCATCACACAAGGAGAGTCGAGATGTTCGAGGACGGCGACGACCGCCAGTACCTCGTGGTGCGCAACCACGAGGAGCAGTACTCCGTCTGGCCCGAGGGCCGCGAGCTCCCGGCCGGCTGGGAGGGCGTCGGGGTCAGTGGCGACAAGGCCGCCTGCCTGGCCCACATCAAGGAGGTCTGGACGGACCTGCGTCCGCTCAGCCTGCGCTGACCGCCCGGCCGATCGTCGCATCACCGCACGGCCGCAAGCACCGCACAGCCGTCATCACCGAGGAGTGGAACAACTACCGTGCCGTCCGAACTCTGCCTTCACCAGGTTTTCTCGGCCCAGGCGGCCCTGCGGCCGGACGCCCCGGCCGTGTCCGATCCGGACGAACAGCTGACATATCGTCAACTCGACGAGCGGGCCGACCGGCTGGCCGCTGCGATCCTGCGCCGCGTCCCCGGGCCCGGCGCACGGGTCGGCCTCCACCTGCGGCGTGGCAACGCGGTGGTGGTGGCCATCCTGGCGGTGCTGAAGGCCGGTTGCAGCTACGTGCCGCTCGACCCGTCCTACCCCGCCGATCGGGTGCGCTTCATGGCCGAGGACGCCGCGGTGGACCTCGTCCTGACCGACCCCGGCAGCGACGGCGCGCCCGCCGTGGGCGAGTTGCTGGCCCTGGACGCCGCCCTCTGGGCACCGGACGCGCCCCGAGCCAAAGAGGTGGCCGTGACGCCGGATGCGCCGGCCTACGTGATCTACACCTCGGGCTCCAGCGGCACCCCCAAGGGCGTCGAGGTCTCGCACCGCAACGTGACGGCCCTGTTGGAGGCCTGCGACCGGGTACTGGAACTCGACGGCGACGACGTGTGGACGCTCTTCCACTCCTACTGCTTCGACTTCTCGGTCTGGGAGATGTGGGGAGCGCTGGCGCACGGCGCCAAGCTCGTCGTGGTGCCGGCCGAGGTCGCCCGGCTGCCCGAATCGACGCTGGAACTGCTGCGCGCCGAGGGCGTCACCGTCCTCAACCAGGTGCCCTCGGTCTTCCGCTACCTCTCCCGGGCCGGCACCGACCCGCTGGACGCCGACGAGTCGGCCGCGCCGCTCCCGCTGCGCTACGTGATCTTCGGCGGCGAGGTGGTGGACGTCGACGCGGTCCGCGAGTGGCGCCAGTTCCACGGCCCGGCCACCGGGTTCGTCAACATGTACGGCATCACCGAGACCACCGTCTTCTCCACCTGCCGGCACCTGCTCCCGGCCGAGCTGGACGCACCGGTCGGCTCGGCGGCTCCCGAGGGGGCCGCCGACCCGGCGCTCAACATCGGACTGCCGCTGGACGGCTTCGAGTTGGCCCTGCTCACCGAGGAGGGCAAGCCGGCGCTGCCCGGTGAGGTCGGTGAAATCCACCTCGCCGGACCGCAGTTGGCGATCGGCTACCTGGACCGCGCGGAACTGACCGCCGAGCGCTACCCGCTGCTCTCACCGGACGGCGCGGCCCCCCGCCGCTACTACCGCAGCGGCGACCTCGGGGTGGCCCGGGCGGACGGCAGCGTCGAGTACGCCGGGCGCGCGGACGACCAGGTCAAGGTCAACGGGTACCGGATCGAGATCGGCGAGGTCGAGTCCGCGTTGCGCGGCGCGCCGGACGTGGCCGACCTGGTGGTGGTGCCCGTCACCAGCCGGATCGGCGAACGGCAGCTGGTGGCCTTCTACACCCTCCCGGACGGCGCCGCCGGGCCCGCGGCCGCCGTGGCCGAGCAGTTGGCCGCGCACGCCCGGGCCGCGCTGCCGGTCTTCATGGTCCCCGGCCGGTTCGTCCACGTCCCCGCGCTGCCGCTGAGCCCCTCGGGAAAGACCGACAGGCGCGCTCTCGCCGAGCAGCTCCGCTAACCCGCCACCGAGGAGGACGCATTGGACCGATCCGTGCCGTCGCACCAGCTTCCCCTGTCGGTCACCCAGGAGGCGATGTGGGTGACCTGGCAGCTCGACCCCGCCAAGTGGGAGCACGTCATCCCGCTCGCGCTGGAGGTCACCGGAACCGTGGAGCCGTCCAGGCTGCGGGCCGCCTGCGCGCAGCTGTTCCACCGCCACCCCGCGCTGCGGTCGCGGGTGCGGCGCGGCGCGGACGGGGTGATGTGCCTGGACTGGGCCGACTGCGCCGCCGACGCCGTGGAGGTGACCGTCCGGAGCGTGGACCTGCCGCGGGAGGAGGCTCTCGCGGCGGCGCGGATCCCGTTCGACCTGGAGCGTGCACCAATCTCCCGGGTGGAGCTGCTGCACGGCCCGGACTGGACCGTCCTGCTGATCACGATCCACCACATCACCCTGGACGGCGCCTCGATCCCGGTCCTACTGGACGACCTTCGCCGGGCCTACGCGGGCGAGGAGTTGGCGCCGCCGCCGGAGCTCGCGCCACTCGTCGAGCACGCCCGGCGCACGCGCGAGGCGGCCGAGGACGCGTCCGGCGAGCCGCTGCGGGCGTACTGGCGCGACGCGCTGGCGGCGCTGCCGCCGGCCCGCACCCTGGCGGACCGGACCACCGACCCGGCGCCGCCCCTGAGGGACCTGCCACCCTTCCCGGTGGAGGAAGAGTTGACCCACCAGGTGGGTGAACTGGCCGGCCGGCTGGGCATCTCGTACTTCACCGTCATGCTGGGCGCCCTGTTCGTCACCCTGCACCACCACACCGGCAGTGCCGACCTGATCGTCTCCGCGCCCTACCACGGCCGCTCCACCGAGGAGTTGAGGGGACGGGTGGGCTTCTTCGTCAACGTCCTGCCGTTCCGCCAGCGGCTGCGCCCCACGGACAGCTACGAGCAGCTGCTGCGGGAGCTGCGGTCCACCGTGCGCACGGGCCTGCGGCACGCCGCGCTGCCACTGCCCGCGATCCTGCGCAGCGCGAACCTGCTGGGCCCCGAGGCCCGCGCGCAGACCCACCAGGTGGTCCTCGCGTACTGGGACTCGACCGCCGAGAACGGTCTCGACGTCTTCGGCTTCGAGCTCGTCGGCGGCGATGCGCGCGCCACCCTCGCCCTGCTCGACCCGACGGACGTGGCCGACTACCGGCTCACCGTGACGCTGACCGAGGGCAGCAACGGCAGCCGGATGCTCTGGAAGGACGCGACCGGATCAGTCGGTCCCGCCGCCACCGCCGCGCTGGAACGGGACTTCCTGGCCGTGCTCACCGACATGGTGGCCGACCGCCACCGCACCCTCGCCGAGGCCACCGCGCGGCTGCCCGCCGTCCACCGCCCGGCCACCGCCGTCCCCGTCCCCGGCCCGCCACTCCCGCACCCGCACCCGCACAAGCCGCCGCCGTCCGGACCGGCGTCTCCGAGACGATGGCGCCGCTCGGCGAGATCTGGAGCCGGGTGCTGCGGATCACGGACATCGCGCCCGACGACTCGTTCTTCGAGCTGGGCGGCCACTCCCTGCTGGCCGCCACCCTGCTGACCCGGATCAGCCGGCGCCTGGGCGTCGAGCTCTCCGTGCGCGACCTGTTCAGCCACCCCCGGCTCGGCGACCTCGCCGAGCTGATCGACAGCCGGCGCGCGGCCGCCGCCTGCGACGGCAACGAGGGCGCCGCCGAGGCCACTGCTCAGGACCCGGCCGTGCCGGAGCCCTACCGCACCGGCGGGAGTTTCCCCGCGTCCGGCTTCCAGGAGGGCATCTGGCTGGCCGAGCGGCTGGACCCGGTGCACGCGCGCTACCACATCCCGCTCTCCTGGAGCGTGCACGGCGAACTCGACCCGGACCGGCTGCGCGCCGCACTCGCCGGCCTGGTCGCCCGCCACGAGATCCTGCGCACCCGCTTCGTCGACGTCGACGGCAGGCTGCACCAGGAGGTCGCCGAGCCGTGGGCCCCCGTCCTGGAGGAGTCCGAGCTGCCCGCGCAGAGCGTGGCGGAGCAGTCGCAGTGGCTGCGCACGTGGTCCGACGCCGCCGCGAGCGGCTTCGCCCCGGAGGCCGGACGGCTGCTGACGGCAGCCCTGCTCACCCTGCCGGACGGCGGGCGGGTGCTCACGCTCTGCGTACACCACCTGGTCCTGGACGGCGAGTCGGTCCCGGTCCTGGTACGGGAGTTGGAGCTCTGCTACCAGCGCAGCGGTACCGGGCCGGCGGCCGCCGCACGGCCGGCTCCCCGGCAGTACCGCGAGCTGGTCCGCTCCCAGCAGGACGGCCCCGGCCGGGTGCGGGCGACGGCGGACCTGGCGTACTGGTCCACCCACCTGGCCGGTGCGCCCAGCGCGCTGGACCTCGCCCGGCCCGGGCTGCCCGCCGGCACGCCGTCCGGCAGTGTCCGCCTGCCGCTGGCGGACGGGCTGGCCGGGCGGCTGCTGCCCGTCCAGGCGCAGCACCGGGCCTCCCGGTTCATGGTCACCGCGGCGGCGCTGGCCGCGGTGCTGCACCGCTGGTCCGGCGCGGCCGACCTGACCTTCGGCATCCCGGTGGCGAACCGGGCGGCCGGCGCGTTCGGCGACGTGATCGGCCCCTGCCTGAACACCCTCGTGCTGCGCTCCCACTGCGAGCCCGGGACGACCTTCGCGGACCTGCTGGAGGCCACCCGCGAGGAGGTCATGGCGGCCTTCGAGCACCAGAGCGCGCCGTTCGACGAGGTGGTCCGCGCGCTGCGGCCGCCCCGCGCGCCCGGCCGCACGCCGTTCGTCGACGTTCTGCTGAACAGCGTCAGCACGACGCGCTGGTCCGCCACCCTCGACCGTGCGCGACTGGTCTCGCTCGACCACGAGCTGCAGGACGAGGAGACCAACAAGTTCGGTCTCACCGTGACCCTCACCGAGACGGACGGCACCCTGCAGGGCACCCTCGCCCACCGCGGCGACGTCCTCGACGCCGCGGGCGCCGAGCGGCTGGCCGCCGAGCTGGCCGCCGTACTGGACCGCTTTCCCGACCTTCTCGCCCGGCCGGTGCTGGGGCGCGCGACCGAAACGAGCCGAACCCCGTGAAGACCTTCCGCTTCGGCGTCAACCTCGTGCCCGCCGCAGGACGCGAGCAGTGGTGGCAGGCCTGCCGCACCGCCGAGCGCCTCGGCTACGACGTCATCGCCGTGCCCGACCACCTGGGGGTGCAGTCCCCCTTTCCCGCGATGGTCTCCGCCGCGGCCGCGACCGAACGGATCCGGCTGACCACCTTCGTCCTGAACAGCGCGTTCTGGAACCCGGTCCTGCTGGCCAGGGACGCGCTCACCGCGGACGGCCTCACCGACGGACGGGTGGAGGTGGGGCTGGGGACCGGCTATGTGCGCGCGGAGTTCGACAAGGCCGGCTTCGACTGGGGAACCGCCGGCAGCCGGGTCGGGCGCCTGGAGCAGACCCTCGTCGACCTGCGCCAGCAGCTCGCGGCGCCGCGAGCGCTGGGCTTCGGCGAAGCGCCCGCGCAGCTCCCACTGCTGGTCGGCGGCAACGGCGACCGGGTACTGCGGCTGGCCGCGCGGCACGCCGACATCGTCTCGTTCTCCGGTGCGGTGCTGGCGCCCGGCTCGGCGCGCGGCACGCTGCAGCTGATCGACGCCGAGGCGATGGACGAGCGGGTGCGGTTCTTCGCGCAGGCGGCGGGAGAGCGCGCCGACCGGGTGGAGCGCAACGTCCTGGTCCAGACGGTGCTGGTGACGCCCGACCGCGCGGCCGCCGCGCAGACCGCCCGCCGACGGCTGCCGTACCTGTCGGCGGCGCAGATCCTCGACGCCCCGACCCTGCTGCTCGGCACGGCCCAGGAGATCGCGGCCACCCTGCTGGAGCGCCGGGAGCGCTACGGGATGTCCTACGTCTGTGTGCAGGAGCGCGACATGGCCGCCTTCGCACCGGTCGTGGAGCTGCTCGCGGGCCGCTGACAAACGCGCGGGGGGTGTGAAGGTGGTCACACCCCCGACCGGCCGAACTCCCCCTCCGGACGGTCGAAAAGCCTGTCTTCAGGCGCCTCGTCCCGACCTGCTCCCGGGCCGGTCAACGGGCCAGAGGCCACCCGGTCCGCAGTCCGCAGAAAACTGGCGCTACCTTGGCTTACCTGTCGCGGGCCGCGTGTCCGACCTGGGCAGGTGACGCAACCGTTCAGCAGGACGGGGCGTCCAGTTAACCAGACTGGCACGCTCCGGATCCGGACGGCTTGGTCGAGACCGCCGGGGCCCCGGCCGACTGGATGAGGGAGAGCGCGTGACGGGTCAGTGGATCGTCGCACCGAGCGAGGCGGTAGGGCGGCGGCACAGAACGTGCGCGGCCGGACCGCTGCGCGGTGCGGGCGTCTTGGACCGTCAGCAGGACAGGCAGCGGTCGTCGGATCGTCAGCGGTCATCGGACCGGTCGAGGAGTGAGGGCACGCAGGCATGACCGAGATACAGGTGGACAAGTCCCGGTCGGGGCGGCGTGGCAAGGGCGGAAACGGCCCGGCCCCGCTGCCGGCGGCAGCCACCGGCGGGCGGGCCGCGGCCCGCAAGAGCCGTAAGAAGCCCCGCCGGGTGCTGCGCATCGTCGCCTTCAGCACGGCCGGCCTGGTCCTGGTGACCGCCGGCGTCGGCGCGTTCCTCTACGAGAAGCTCGACGGGAACATCAAGAGCTCCTCGCTGTTCGCCGGTACCACGGGCGACGCCGGCCACGAGAAGCCGGACGCCTTCGGCCGCACCCCGATCAACATCCTGGTCATCGGCTCGGACACCCGCGACAACGCGGCCGACTGCTCGATCGGCGGCGACTGCGGCTCGGGCGCCAACGCGGACGTCCAGATGGTCCTGCACGTCTCGGCCGACCGCAGCAACGCCACCGTGATGAGCGTCCCGCGCGACACCATGACCCAGCTGCCGGCCTGCAACGACACCCAGAACCACACCTCGATGAAGGCCCAGTACGGCCAGATCAACAGCACCCTGGACTACGGCCCCGGCTGCACGGTCGCCGCCGTCCACCAGCTGACCGGGATCCCGATCGACCACTTCATCACGGTCGACTTCTCGGGCGTGGTCCAGATGTCCGACGCGGTCGGCGGCGTGCCGGTCTGCGTCAGCGACGACGTCTACGACACCTACTCGCACCTGAAGCTGAAGAAGGGCAACCACACCCTCAAGGGCATGTCCGCCCTGGCCTTCGTCCGCTCGCGGCACGGCTTCGGCGACGGCAGCGACACCGGGCGTTCCGGCATCCAGCACATGTTCCTGGCCTCGATGGTCCGCCAGCTGAAGAGCGCCGGCACGCTCACCAACCCGGCGGCCGTCTACTCGCTGGCCGACGCCGCCACCAAGGCGCTGACCGTCGACACCGGCCTCAGCGGCATACCCCAGCTGATCGGGCTCGCGGACGACCTCAACAAGGTCCCGTCCAACCGGATCACCTTCACCACCATGCAGAACGTCCCGGACCCCAAGGACGCGGCCCGGGTGCTGGTCTCCCCCGCCGCCAAGAACCTCTTCTCCACGATCATCAACGACCAGTCGCTGACCACCGGCAGCGGCGACACCTCCTCCGCCGCCGCGCAGGCCACCTCGACGGACACCGGCGCCCCCGCCGCGGCGTCGCCCGCCGCACCGGCCGCGCCCGCAGCGCCCGCCGCGACGGGTGGTGCGCCGAAGCGGGAGATCGCGGTGCACGTCAAGAACGGCAGCGGGACGGCCGGGCGGGCGGGCGAGATCGCCACCGCCCTCAAGGCCGCCGGCTACAGCTCCGAGAGCACCGCCGCCAACGGCCCCGCCGCCGCGAAGAGCGTCGTCACCTACACGGCCGGACACGAGGCCGACGCCCAGGAGGTCGCCGCCTCGGCGGGCCTGCCAGCCGGCGCGGTCGAGGCTGGCGACGGTCCGGGGATCTCCCTGGTGATCGGCGCCGACTGGACGAGCGGCACCACCTTCACCGCCGGAGCCGGCACCGCCGCCGCGCCCGCCCCGGCGAACACCCAGGCCGCGCTGGCCCAGGCCGACTCGCAGACCGCCGACGACTCCAGCAGCTGCGGCCAGGTCAGCCACGCGCGCACCGTCGAGCTGAACGGCGTCCCGATGACGCCGATCCAGGCCTACGCCAAGGCCACGGACGTGCCGGACTCCGCTCCCTGAGCGACCTGAGCACCCTGGGCCGCGAGCCAGTGTTGCCCCCGCCCGCGCACCGTCCTGGTGCGCGGGCGGGGGCGTTTTTCGTTGCGGCATTCATCTCGCATGACGTGTTCGATCGGTCATGCACAAGATCCGCTACAGTCCAGGCTTGATCGAACACGCCTTCGTCACATGCGGAGAGTGTGAGGGGCAGTGACAGCGGCAGCAACAGGCAGCGCGGGGGAACAGCAGACGTGACCGACGACCGAACCGACCAGCAGCCGGCCACCCGGGACGTCTGGGCACCGCCCTCGCCGCCCTCGCCGAGTTCGCCCGACAAGCCCGGTTCGCTGACCTCGCTCTGGGCACCTCCCGGCGGAGGTCCCTGGGACTACGGGCCCTACCTGCAACCGGCCCAGCCCGCCACCAACGGGCTGGCGGTCGCCGCGCTGGTCAGCAGCCTGACCTGCTTCCTGTGGCCACTCGGCATCGGGCTCGGCATCGGAGCGCTGGTCCAGCTCCGCAAGCGGCGCCAGCGCGGCCGCGCGCTGGCCGTGAGCGGCGTGGTCCTCGGGGTGCTGGGCCTGACCCTGAGCACCGTCTTCGGCGCCGGCTTCGTGCACGCCATCCTCCACGCACCCGGCCTCAAGAACAGCACGGCCGCCGTCTGGAGCCTCAAGGTCGGCGACTGCTTCGACGAGACCTCGGCCCACCCGGTGCGCACCGTCGCGGTGTCCTGCCAGAAGGAGCACAAGGGCGAGGTCGCGTCCCGGCCCAACCTGGGCCCGGGCCCCTTTCCGGGCGCCGAGAGCGCCAAACTGCAGGTCAGGACGGCCTGCAGGTCCAGCGAGGCGGCCTACGTCACCGACCCGTGGGCGCGCCCGACCTTCGTCCGGGCCGAATCCATCTACCCCAGCGACGAGTCCAGCTGGCTGGCCGGTAACCACACCGGGGTCTGCTTCCTGACGGACACGGTCGTCGGCAGCTCCACCGGCCCACTGCGCCGGGACGCGAGCAACCTGACCCCGGTTCAGCAGGTCTTCCTGCTGAACCTCGCTCCCCTGGACGACAACTTCTGGGGCAAGCCCACCGGCAGCCCGCAGACAGAGGAACGGGCGTACCGCGACTGGATCCAGGGAACCGCGACCGGCATCAGCCTGGCCAAGGCCGGCCTGGAGGTGAAGACCTGGCCGGACACCGCCCAGGCCCAGGTAGCCGCACTCCTGACCGAACTCCGAGCCGACCAGCCCACCTGGGAAGCCGCCGCGAAGGCCACCGACACCCCCGTGACCCAACTGCTGGCCACCCTCTCCAGCCACTCCCCCGACGCCGCCGAGGCAGTAGCCCGGATCGCCCTCTCCCTCCCCGACCACGACGCGCGCCTGACGTCGTAACCACCTACCGCCAGCGGCATCGGGCATCCGCCCCCCGCCACCTGCGGTGAGCGATCAGCCGCCGGTCTACGATTCGCCGTATGGTGACCGTACTCGTCAACGGACTTCCCGGGGCCGGGAAGACCACCCTCGCCCGGGCCCTGGCACAGGAGTTGAGACTTCCGCTGTTCAGCAAGGACGCGGTCAAGGAGACCCTGGCCGACGCCCTCGGGGTGAAACCCACGGTCGGTACCGCCGCGCGCGAGTGGAGCAACGCCCTGGGGAGCGCCGCAGCGGAGACACTGTGGACGCTGTTGGCGTTCGCGCCGGACGGCGCTGTGCTGGAGAGCCCGTGGCTGGCCCACACCCGCCGCTTCGCGATCGCTGGACTCGCGCGGGCCGGCGTGACGGAGGCCCAGGAGGTCTGGTGCGAAGCGCCGTTGGAGGTCGTGCGGCACCGCTTCGCCGACCGGGCCGCGCAGCGGCACCCCGTGCACCTCGACGACCAGCCGGGCTCCGACGAGCGGTGGGAGCTGTGGAGTCGGATGGCCGAACCGCTCGGCCTCGGGCCCGTGCACCGTGTCGACACGACCCGGCCGGTGGACATCCCCCTGCTCGCGAGCCAGATCAGCGAAGGCCGCGTGATCATCCCGCAGACCCCATGACAGTCGCCGGTCCGTACACCCACCTTGGCGAGGCATACGGACCGGCGACCGGTCGTCACACCGGCGAGCCGAAGCGGGCCAGGCAGTGCCACACCTTCTTCAGCGCCTGCTGGTCGTACCGGCCGCCGCGTGCCGCGTCCCCGATGATCCGCGGGTCGAGGAACCCGTGCTCGGCGATCTCCGCGCCCAGGTCGACGAACTCCTGTCCCCGGTAGTCCCCATGGCGGCGCAGCTCGTCCACGGCGAGGCGCAGTCCTGGATGCCAGGCGAGTGGGCAGGGCAGTCGGCGAGCGTCGTCCTCCACGGCCGTCCCCCGGTAGCACGGGTCCAGGACCAGCGCGTCCACGTCGCGTTCCAGCAGCACCTGCCCGTGCACCTGCGCCTCGACATAGACGTTGAGCGCGTCCTGCTCGTCGGCGGCGGCCAGCTCGACGAGTGTCGTCGCCGTGGCGGCGACGCCGAACGCCTCCGGCTCGTAGAAGCTGTCCGGATAGCAGAAGGTGGCGCGCCGCAACGCCTGGGCCGTCAGCCGGAAGTACGCCGATCCGAAGCGGGGCGCCGCGCCGAGCGGACTGCGCCGGAAGTCCAACGCCCCGTACACGGGCCGCTCCTGGGCGGCCGCCTCGTCATACGCGCCACCGAAGATCCGGCTCTCCCAGCGCCACCGGTCGCCGTCCGGGTGGGCGGTCAGCCCGCCGTTGCTGGTGCCCGTGACGAACTGCGAGTGGTAGACGCCGTCCTCGGCCAGCGCGACCAGGATCGGGCGCCCGTGCAGCTCCCGGTCCGGATGGAAGTTCAGCGTCACCCGCAGAGCGGGGTCCAGCGGGGACCCGGCGGAGAGCGCGGCGACATGGCGAAGCGCCTGCCCCTGCGGCGAACCGGTGGCAGGGGCGGCGGGGGCGGGGGCGGCGTGAACGTCCATCGGGGCAGTATGCACGTCAGGCCGACAGAGCCTGCCCGTCGCAGTCGACGTCCTCCGCGCAGGCCACGGCCAGCTCGTCCAGCGACAGGTCGAGCGCGTGGGCCAGGGCCGCCACGGTGAAGAAGGCCGGGGTCGGGGCCCGCCCGGTCTCGATCTTGCGGAGCGTCTCGGCGGACACTCCGGCCGCCGCCGCGACGTCGACCATGCTGCGCTCCCCCCGGGCCTGGCGGAGCAGGGCGCCGAAGCGCTCTCCGCGTTGCCGCTCCTGGGGACTCAAAGGAACTCTCACCATACCCGTGATACTAATACCGGTATAAGTATTGGGCGCGACCGCACCGCAGGGAGTCACGGCACATGGTGGAGATCAAGACCGACACGGCGCTGGAGGCGATGCGAGCGGCCGGCCGCGTCGTGGCCCACGCACTCGCGGCCGGGCGGGCGGCGGCAGGCGTGGGGGTGAGCCTGCGCGAGCTCGACGAGGCCGCCCGCGCCGTCCTGGCCGAGGCGGGGGCACGCTCGCCGTTCCTGGGATACCAGCCGTCCTTCGCGCCCGTCCCGTTCCCCGCCGTGATCTGCGCCTCCGTCAACGACGCCGTCGCGCACGGCATCCCCGACGACTACCGCCTGCGCGACGGCGACCTGGTGAGCATCGACTGCGGGGCCGAACTCGACGGCTGGACCGGCGACGCCGCGATCAGCTTCACCGTCGGCACCCCGCGCCCCGCGGACCTGGCCCTCATCGCCGCCACCCAGCAGGCCCTGGACGCCGGCATCGCCGCCGCCACCGTCGGCCACCGCATCGGGGACATCTCCCATGCCATCAGCACGGTCGCCCGCAGAGCCGCCTGCGGCATGCCGACCGACTTCGGCGGCCACGGCATCGGCCGCCGGATGCACGAGGACCCCCACCTCCCCAACCACGGACGCCCCGGCCGCGGCTTCACCCTGCGCCACGGCCTCACCCTCGCCATCGAGCCGATGCTCATGGCCGGCGGACGCAACGAGTACCGCACCGACCGCGACGGCTGGACCCTGCGCACGATCGACGGCAGCCGGGCCGCCCACATCGAACACACCGTCGCCGTCACCGAGGAGGGCCCGCGCATCCTCACCCTGCTCTGACCTCGACGCCAAGTATCTTGACATCGAGATACCCAGAGCCCATGCTTGACCTGGATATCTTGACGTCGAGATACTTTGGAGCGCCCATGACCACGCCTCACTGGGACCCCGCGCAGTACCTGCGCTTCGCCGACGAGCGCACCCGCCCGCTGCACGACCTGCTGGCCCGGGTGCCCGTCGACCCGCTCTCCCCGCCCGCGACGATCCTGGACATCGGCTGCGGCCCCGGAAACTCCACCGCCGTCCTGCGCGAGCGCTGGCCCGAGGCCCGGATCACCGGTGTCGACAACTCCCCCGAGATGCTCAGCATGGCCCGCGCCGAGGGCGAGCCCACCGCCGACTACCTGCTCGCGGACGCCCTCGGCTACGACCCGGCCCCCGCCGCACCCGACCTGATCGTCAGCAACGCCCTGCTGCAGTGGATCGACGGCCACCTCGCCCTGCTCCCCCGCTGGACCGCCGCCCTGCGCCCCGGTGGCAGCCTCGCCCTCCAGGTCCCCGGCAACTTCGACGCCCCCAGCCACACCCTGCTCCGCGACCTCACCCGAAGCACCCGCTGGCAGGACGCCCTCGGCGGACTCTCCGCCGGTGCCGGCGTCCACGAACCCTCCGTCTACCTGGACACCCTGGCCGGCGCCGGCTGCTCGGTCGACGTCTGGGAGACCACCTACAGCACCCTGCTCCCCGGCCCCGACCCGGTCCTCGCCTGGACCCGGGGCACCGCCCTGCGCCCGGTCCTCACCCTGCTGACCGACCCGGCCGACCGCCGGGCCTTCCTCGCCGACTACGGCGCCCTCCTGCGCGACGCCTACCCCGCCGGCCCGCACGGCACGGTCTTCCCCTTCCGCCGCATCTTCGCCGTGGCCACCACCCGGCGCTGACCACGCGGCGCGGGCATAGGAAGGGCCCGACCCAGCTCGACGGGTCGCCGCCGCCCTCACCGCCTACGCCGGCCTGGTAGAGGACTTCAACCCGCTCTTCAGCATCGTCACCCCGTAAGGAAGGACCGGCTCGCCGCCCCCGCCACATGGCCGGGGCGGCGAGCCGGCGCACGTACGGGTACGTCGCTCACGCCTTGCGGGCGACGCCGCCGGCGATGCAACGCTGGGCCGCGTTCAGCTGCTTCAGCTGCGGGCCGTCCGGCCACCAGTCGGCGCACCGCACCAGGCCGGGGGCCACCAGCTCCAGACCGTTGAACAGCTCCTCCAGTTCGGCCTTGGTGGAGAAGGTGCCGCTGCCCATCATGCTGTGCAGGAACATGCCCTCCATCGTCCGGGCGGTCGCGCTGTACTCGTCCTCCGGGTCCAGGAAGTGACTGATCGCCACGTAGGAGCCGGGCGGCAGAGCGTCGATGTAGGCGCGCATGACGTCCTTGCGCGTGCGCGCGTCCTCGCCGTTGTAGTGGTGCAGTGTGCCCATCTGCAGCAGAGCGATCGGCTCGTTCCAGTCCAGCGCGGACCGCACGACTTCGTTCAGCAGCAGCTTCTCCGGCTCGAAGATGTCCTCGGAGACGATGAAGGCGCCCTCGACCTCCTCCAGCAGCGCACGGCTGTGGGCGAGGACCAGTGGGTCGTTGTCCACATAGACGACCCGCGCGTCCGGGTTGATCCGCTGCACCACGTTGTGGGTGTTCTCGGCGGTCGGCAGGCCCGACCCGCAGTCCAGGTACTGGGTGACGCCTGTCTGTTGGGCCAGGAACCGGCAGGCGCGAATCAGGAACCGCCGGTTCTCGACCGCCAGGTCCGCGGCCTCGGGAGCGGCCTTCAGGACGCCCCGGACCACCTCGCGGTCCACCTCGTAGTTGTCGGTGCCGTTGAGGAAGGCGTCGTACACCCTGGCGATACTGGGTTGTGACGGATCGACGTAGGAGGGAACGGTCTGATCGGACGTTGCACTGGACATGGCGCCTCACCGGCAGTCTCGACGAAGGGACGGGCACCGCAGCGCGCCGGTGTCGCCGCGCGGCAGACGGGACCAGTCGGTCAATGGACTCTAATCCGGCACCAGCGCCCAACAGCGCAGTGAACGCCGGTCCGTGGCAGATCCCACCCGTTCGTGCGACCCCCTGTCGGAGGCGGTCAGGCGGGCTGCCACAGTTCGATGCGATTGCCCTCGGGATCGGTGACCCAGCCGAACCGGCCGACACCGTCCATCTCCTGGGTCTCCTCAGCCACGTCCGCTCCGCCCGCTCGCAGCTGCGTGAGCATCGCATCCAGGTCGCGGACCCGGAAGTTGAGCATGGTCTGCTGCGTCCGGGACCCGAAGTAGTCGGTCCCGGACTCGAAGGTCGCGAAGACGGTCGGCCCGGTGTCCTGACGCCAGAGGCCGTGCTCGTCCGCGTCCAGGCCCAGGCTGTCGCGGTACCAGGCGCCCAGCGACACCGGGTCGGTGGCCCGCAGGAAGTATCCGCCGATTCCAAGCACTCGTTCCATGCGGTCATCCTGCCAGGACGGCGCCCCGGAACGTCCCGCACCACACCATCACCCGCCCGACACCCCCGAACTCGTAGGGTGGGCCCGTGCTCCCAGCCGAGTCAGGACAAGTAGCCGTGCCGCAGGTCGAGGTCCTGGTGGGCCGGGTCACCGGGGGTGAGCGGGAGGCGGCGCGGGCGCTGGCGCTGCGGTTGGCGGCGCGGGTGGGCGGAGTGACGGTGGCGCGGTTGCGGCTGGAGCGGGCGGCGAGTGGGCGGCCGTACGTGGTGGGGGCGGCGGGGTGCGGGTGGCGGTGAGTCTGAGTCACGCGCGAGGGGTGGTCGCGGTGGCGGCGAGCCGGGAGTTGGCGGTGGGGGTGGACATCGAGACGCTGCGTCCGCTCGCGGCCGGGGCGCTGGCCCGGCGGTGGTTCCCGCCCGAGGAGGCGGCGTGGAGCGGGCGTTGGGGGCCGCAGCGGCAGGCGAGCGCTTTCCTCTGGCTGTGGACGCAGAAGGAGGCGATGGCCAAGGCGCTCGGCCAGGGCCTGGGCGGCGGGGTCGGCCTGCGGCGCGCGGTCGCCCTGCCGGACGCGTGGCCGTCACCGTGGCCGTCCCCGTGGCCGGACGAGCGGACACGCCAGTGCCGGCCGCTCACCGCGGCTCCGGGTGTCGCCGAACTCGCCTCAACCGCAGGAGAGTTGGACGACCTGATGGTGGCGGTGGCGGCGGCCGGGCCGGGGGCGGCCACGGCGGCCGTCCGGGTCGCTACAGCGGAGTGACGGGGTCCCGGTCCAGGCTGCGCAGCGCGCGATCGCGCTGCAACCAGAGGGCGGTGGCACCGTACAGCGCCGCGGCGAGCAGGATCGCGGTCCGGGCGCCCTGGGTGTCGGCCAGCAGGCCGAAGAGCGAGGGGGCCAGCCAGCTGACGCTGGAGCCGAGGAGTTGGACGGCGTTGCCGGTCTGTGCCTGGAGGTCGTCGGGGGTGATCCGGGTGGCACGGACCTGGAAGACGATGATCGCGGGCATGATGGTGAAGGTGCTGACGGCGCCCAGCACCGTCATCAGCCAGACCCAGGGCGCGAACGCGATGCCGACCGCGCAGAACGGCAGCAGCCAGGACGTGATCAGCACCCAGGCGCGGCCGCCGAGCAGCTTGGCCAGTCGCGGGCCGAGCAGTGAACCACCCAGCCCGCACAGCGCGTTGACCGACACCATGGCCCCGACCTCGGTCGGGTCGGCGCCCCGGCTGCGGGCCAGCACGATCACCATCAGCAGCATCCCGGCGGCGACCGCGTTCACCGCGGCCCCCCACAGGGCGTACATCCGCAGGTACGGGTTGCCCAGCACGTAGCGCAGGCCGGCGGTGACGACGCGGCGCAGCGGCTCGCGCGGCGCACCCAAGGAGGGCCGGCGCTCGGGGTCCAGCGAGCTGCGGACCAGCGCCGAGGTGACGGTGATCGCCCCGAAGGAGAGCGCGTCCAGACCGAACGGGAGCGCCTGCGCCACGCCGAACAGCGCGCCACCCACCGGTGGTCCGATCATCGCGGCGGCCTGGCCGCGGGCCTGGGTGAGGGCCATCGCGGCGGGCAGTTGGGCGGACGGCACGACCCTGCGCACCGCGCCGCGACTGGCGCCCATGAAGAACGCCGAGGAGCAGCCCTGCAGCGCGCCGACCACCATCAGGTGCGGCAGCCAGACGTGCTGGGCCAGCACGGCCGGCACCACACTGCCGACCGCGAGCAGTTGCAGCAGGGAGGTGACCACCATGATGCGCCGGCGCGGGTAGTGGTCCGCGACCACCCCGGCGGGCAGCAGCATCACCAGACTGCCGACCAGGGTGGCCCCGCCGACCAGACCGGCCTGGGCCGCCGAGCCGGTGGCGGCCAGGACCAGCAGCGGGTAGCAGATTCCCGACATCTGGGTGCCGAGCGCGGACACCGCCTGCCCGCTCCACAGCAGGTTGAAGTCGCGGTTGCGGTGCAGCGGCGGCGGATCGGCCGCCGCCGACCGGGGCTCCGCTAACACACGGTGACCGGGAAGTCGGCGAAGCCGCGCAGCACCGTGCCGCGGCGGACCGGGTCCCCGGCGGCGGCCAGCTTCGGGAAGCGTTCCAGCAGCGCGGGGAAGAACACCGCGGCCTGCATCCGGGCCAGCGGTGCGCCCAGGCAGTGGTGCACGCCGCCGCCGAACGAGAAGACGGTCGGGCCGCCGGTCCGGGTGATGTCGAAGACGTCGGGGTCGGGGAAGGCGTGCGGGTCCCGGTTGGCGGCGCCCAGCATCATCACCACCTGCCCGCCCGCCGACACCGGGACGCCGCCGATCACGCCGTCCTCGCCCGCCACCCGGGCCATCGCCTGCACGGGGGTGTCGTAGCGCAGCATCTCCTCCACCGCGCCGCCGACCAACCCCGGGTCGGCGCGCAGCAGTTCCGCCTGGACGGGGTGGTCCAACAGGGCGGCCAGGCCGTTCAGCAGCATGTCGACCATGCTCTCGATGGCGGCGCTGAAGACCAGGGTGAGGGTCTGCTCCAACTCGTCCTGGGTCAAGGGGTCTTCCGAACCGGGGGAACCCGCCGGGGTCATCGCCGCGACGAGCGCGGTGGTGACGTCGTCGCGGGGGTCGGCGCGGCGGCGGGCGGCGAGTTCGCCGAAGTAGCCGGTGAGCGCGGTGCCGGCGCGATCGATGACCTCCAGGTGGGCGTCCACCCCGCCGCCGTCCACGGCGAGCCGCAGGCCCTCCAGGGGCTCCCGCAGCCGGGGTTGGTCCTCCTCGGGCACGCCGAGCACCTTGCCGATGACCGCGATGGGCAGGCCGGCCGCGAGCACCTCGTGCAGGTCCACGGGCGAACCGCCGGCCCCCAACTCGGCGACCCGGTCGAGGATCCGGCCGGTGAGCTCGGCGACGTACGCGCGCAGGGCGACCGCGCGGCGCTGGGTGAAGGCGCCGCCGACCAGCCGGCGCAGCCGGGTGTGGCCGGGCGGGTCCTGGAAGAGAAAGGACTCGGTGGTGGCCCGCAGGCCGGGGTGCTCACGCCAGTCGGGGCGCTTGAGGTCCATCCAGGCCGCGTTCTGCGCGTGGAAGCGCGGGTCGCGGGTGACCGCGACGCAGTCCTCGTAGCGGGTGAGCAGCACGCCGCCGCCGGGTGTGGGGTGCACCGGGGAGTGCGTCCGCAGCTGCGCGTAGTGCGGGTACGGCCGGGCAGCGCCCTGCGGGGTCCGCAGGGCGGCCAGCGCGTCAACCACCGGGTCCACCTCAGGCGAGGTCATCGGCCTGCCCTCCGACGGCGGTGGTCGGGGCGAACGCGGCCCGCAGTTCCCGGGCCGCCTGGTCGACGGCCGCCCGTCCGCCGTCCAGGACGCCGGACATCGCGAAGAAGCCGTGCACCATGCCCGGGTAGCGGGTGGCCCGGACCGGGACGCCGGACTCCCGCAGCCGCTGTGCGTAGCTCTCGCCCTCATCGCGCAGCGGGTCGTACTCGGCGGTGATGACGGTGGCCGGGGGCAGCCCGGCGAGGTCCCCGGCGCGCAGCGGGGAGGCCAGCGGGTGGTCGCCGTCCCGGACGTCGGACAGGTAGTGGCCCCAGTACCAGTCCACCGAGCGGTGGTTGAAGAGCAGCGGGTCGCCGTTCTCGCGGCGCGAGGGCGTGTCGGCCCGGTAGTCGGTGTTGGGGTAGACCAGCAGCTGGTGGACCAGGGCTGGTCCCGAGCGCTCCCGGCCGAGCAGGGTGACGGCGGCCGCCAGGTTGCCACCGGCGCTGTCGCCGCCGACGGCCAGCCGGGCCGGGTCGATCCCAAGGCTCTGGGCGTGGTCGGCCACCCAGCGCGCGGTGGACCAGCAGTCCTCGACGGCGGCCGGGAAGGGGTGTTCGGGTGCCAGCCGGTAGCCGACCGAGAGGGTGGCGCAGCCGACCGCGTTGGTGAGGCTGCGGCAGAGCGCGTCGCAGGTGTCGATGGTGCCGAGCGTCCAGCCGCCGCCGAAGAAGTAGAGCAGCGCCGGGTGCGGGCCCTCGCCGACCGGGCGGTAGACCCGCAGCGTGAGCTCCCCGCCGGGGCCGGGGATGGTCAACTCGGTCACCTCGCCGACCGGTTCGGGATCGCCTGCGGCGCTGCGGATGTCGGCGAGGTCGGCCGCGCGGGCACCCTCGACGGTCATCTCGTACAACGGAGGGGCCGCCGATCGGGCACGGCGCTCGCGCAGGGCCTGGACCTGTGGATCGAGTGGCATCGGGCTCTCCCGGTTGGGGAACGCAGGGCGAAGGTGCGATCGGCAGCCTGCCGAGACCCTACGGTGACCATGGAGCAGAGGGCAATGATCTGAACGGAGTTGATCGGTCATCAGCTGGTCGCCGGGACGGCCGCAGACCTCGACGGCACGGACCCGGGCGCCCCAGAATGACCCCTGCGCGGACCACGTGACCCTTGATCGAGGAGGCTGGCCGATGGGCGAGGACCGGAGCACCGCACCCGGGGAAGAGGCGACCGAGGCACTGCTGGCCCGGCTGGGCACCCCGCAGGGGCGGGCCGACCCCTACCCGGTCTACGCCGCGTTGCGCGCCCTGGCACCGGTCTGCCGCACCCGGCGCGGGCAGCTCTACCTGACCGGCCACCAGGACTGCGCGGAGCTGGTGCGCAGCACGTCCTTCCGGGCCCAGGGCCCGGACTGGATGGACCGGGTCTCCCCCGGCTGGCGCGAGCGGCCGGGGAAGGTCGCCACCATCGAGGCGATGCTCTTCCGCGACCCGCCCGACCACACCCGGCTGCGCCGGCTGGTCAGCGGTGCCTTCACCGCGCGTCGGATGGCGGCGCTGCGCGAGCAGATCGGGCGGCTCGCCGAGGCCGCGTTGGACGAGATCGCCGACGCGGGCGCGGACGGCGGCGTCGTCGATCTGCAGGCGCTGCTCTCCCGGTCGCTGCCGGTCTCGGTGATCGGGACCATGGTCGGCGTCCCGCCGAAGGACTGGGGGCTGCTCCAGGAGTCCATGTCCGCGATGATGCAGGTGGTCGAACTCACCGTGGACGAACCGGCGCTGGCCGCCGCCGACCGTGGCGCCGAGACGCTGATGGACTACTTCGCGGCGTTGGTGGCCGACCGCCGCAAGGAGCCCACCGACGACCTCGCCTCGGCGCTGGTGGCGGTGCGCGACGACGTGTCGGGAGACCGGGAGGGCGGCGGGCTGAGCGAGCCGGAGCTGCTGCAGACCCTGCTGCTGCTCTTCATGGCGGGCGTCGACACCATGGTCAACCACCTGGTGAACGGGACCGCCGCGTTCCTGGCCCACCCCGGGCAGGCCGACCTGCTGCGCGCCGACCCGGCGCTGGCGCCGGGCGCGGTGGAGGAGGCGCTGCGCTACGACGCGCCGATCCAGATCCTGGCCCGGGTGGCCGCCGAGGACGTGACGATCCGGCAGACCCCGGTGCCCGCCGGCACCCTGGTGATCGGGCTGCTGGGCGCAGCCAACCGGGATCCCGAGCGGTTCCCGGACCCGGACGTGTTCGACATCACCCGGCCCGGCACCGGCTCGGTCTCGTTCGGCGGCGGCATGCACTTCTGCCTGGGCGCACCGCTGGCCAGGATCGAGTCCGCCGCCTTCTTCCCGGCCCTGCTGACGCGGTTCCCGGGCCTTCGCCAGGCCGGTGAACCGGTGCGCCGGGGCCTGGTGCTGCGCGGTTTCGAACATTTCCCGGTGACACTGCGCTGATATCCCCGGAGACGTGATCACCGGGAATTCGATCAACCCGGTGTCCGGCTTGTCCATCTTGGCAGGACGGCGTTTCCCGGCTATCTTGAAATTGCTCCACGGTAAGTGCCCTGTCCAGTGTTCCAACGAATGGAGGCCAGCTATGAGCCGTGTCACCGAGGACCCCAACGTCAACGTCGTCGAGGACTTCGTCGCCGAGGAGTCGAAGTTCGTCGCCGAGCGCGACTGAGTTCTGACCAGCCCCTTCGGGAGCTGATGCGAAACCGGGCCGGTGGGACCGAATCACTGATTCGGTCCCACCGGCCCGGCCCGCTCCGCGCGGGGGCCGGGTCAGCGCGTCACCAGGCCACCGGGAGAGACAGCAGCGGGTGGATGAGCGCGCCCCCGGCGTACCGGACGTCCTCGGGCGCGATGGCCAGCCGCAGCCCGGGGAACCGGTCGACCAGGCCGCGCAGTGCCAGCGACAGCTCCAGGCGGGCCAGCGGGGCGCCGGGGCAGAAGTGCGCGCCCAGGCCGAAGGTCAGGTGCGGGTTCGCCGTCCGGTGGATGTCGAAGCGCTCGGGCTCGGGGAAGTGCCGCGGGTCCCGGTTGGCACCGGGGATCGACACCTGGACGGCCCGCCCGGCCTGGACGCTGCCGGCCGAGAGCGGCGTCACCTCGGTGGCGACCCGCAGGAAGGCGCCCTCGCTGGGCACCTCGAAGCGCAGCACCTCCTCCACCGCCGGGCCGGTCAGCGCCGGGTCCGCGCGCAGTGCGGCGAACTGCTCGGGGTGGCGCAGCAGCGTGAAGACGCCGCGGGCCAGCGTGGAGGCGGTGTTCTCGTGCCCGCCGATCAGCAGCGCCGTGACCATCTGGACGAGCTCCGCCTCGGAGAGCCGCTGCTCCACGTCGCAGGCGGTCACCAGCACGTCCACCAGGTCCTGACCGGGTTCCTTGCGCCGCTGGGCCAGGAAGGCCCGGATGTAGGCCAGGAACTCCTTGTTCGCCCGCAACCGCTCCTCGGTGCTGGCCTGGTCGACGGCGAAGAAGACCCCGGTCCACTCCTGGAAGAGCCCGGTGTCCTCGGCCGGCACGCCCACCAGCGCGCACATCACGGCGATCGGCAGCACCCCGGCGAAGTCCGTCACCAGGTCGGACGGCGGCCCGGCGGCGGCGATCGAGTCCAGCAGGCCGTCCACGATCCGCTGCACCACGGGCCGCCAGACCGGCTCCTGGCTGGGGCTGAAGGCACCCTGGATCGCCTGGCGGAAGCGGCCGTGCTCCGGCGGGTCGTGGTTGATGATCGCGTCGGGGTGGTCGGACATGTCGGCCTCGCTGACCATCCGCGGCGCCCCCGGGTAGCGGAGGTTGCGGCTGAAGCGGCGGTCCCGCAGGACCGTGGCGACGTCCTCGTAGGCGACCACCAGATGGGCCTGGTCGCCGCTGGGCAACAGCACCTCGCCGAGCGGGCACTGCTCGCGGCGCAGCCGGTGCTGGCGCGAGGAGGTGCCGAACTCGTCGGGGTGCAGCGGGAAGGGAAAAGCGTCGGGCTGTTGGTCGGCCATGATCTCCACCGCTTCGGGAATGATTATCGACGGACAGTTCCGGGGTTTTCCGGATATCTTCTCCGGGAAACCGGCAGCGGCCGCCGGCGCGATCCGGGGGAATTCCGGGCGCGGGCAGCTGTGGATTCCGGGCGGGGCTGCCCGGGGGTGTCGGCCGGGGCAATTACGTGCGTTATCCCCGGGGGTGCGCCATGATGTTCCGTGATATCCGTCCTCTCGTACAGGGAGTGTTCCGATGGGAAATGTGCCGACGCATCCCGGATTCCAGCCGCTGATCGAGCTCGCGCCCGGCACCGGGGACCCGCTGTTCTGCGTGCACCCGGCGGCCGGAATCGCCTGGGAGTACGCGGCACTGGCGCCGCACCTGGACCCCGCGCGGCGGGTCCTCGCCCTGCAGGCCGAGGGCCTGGCGGATCCGGGGCTGCTGCCGGACTCCGTCGAGCAGGTCGCCGCGCGGTTCCTGGAGCTGGTCCGCGAGGTCCAGCCGCACGGCCCGTACCGCCTGCTCGGCTGGTCCTTCGGCGGCATCGTGGCGCACACCATGGCGGCCCGGCTCCAGGCGGCGGGTGAGCGGGTCGCCCTGCTCGCCCTGCTGGACTGCTTCCCCTACGACGAGGCCAGCCCCGCCCAGGAGCCCACCGAGCACGAGTACCTGACGACCCTGCTGGAGAACGCCGGCTGCGCCCCGGCCCGCCTGGTCGCGCCGGACGGCTCCCCGCTGGACGAGGAGCGCGCCCGGGCTGTGCTGCTGGAGCGCGGGCACCTGCTGGACGGTCTGGAGGACCACCGGCTGGCGGCCGTCCTCCAGGTCTTCCTGCACAACGTCCGGCTGCGCCGTCGGTTCACCCCGGAGCTGTTCCGGGGCGACCTGCTGTTCGTCAAGGCCGCGCTGGAGCGGACCGCGCCGCTCAACTCGGCCGAGGCCTGGCAGCGTTACGTCACGGGCCGGATCGAGTCTCACGAGATCGGCACCGAACACCGGCTGATGATGCGCCGGCAGCCGGCCGCCGAGATCGGCCGGCTGCTGGCGCCGCGGCTGGCGCGGACCGGACGGTAGGCCGTCACCGGGGCGCCAGGTCGGAGACGGTCCGGCGCTCCGGGTCCTCGTAGTGCCGGGCCCGCAGCGCGCGCTTGTCCACCTTGTCGAGCGCGGTACGCGGCAGCGACTCCACGAAGTCGATGCCGCGCGGCGCGTGCAGGTCGCTCAACTCCCGTTCCACCAGCTCCTGCAGCTCCTCGACCGAGACGGTGGCGTCCGGCGCGAGCACCACGTACGCGTGTGCCGCCTCGCCCCAGCCCGGATCGGGCACCCCGATCACCGCGGCCGCCCGGACGTCCGGGTGGGAGGCGAGCACGTCCTCGATCGGACGGGTGTAGACGTTGGCCGCGCCCACGCTGGTGACGATCATGTCCTTCTTGCGGTCCACCAGGAAGAGGTAGCCGTGCTCGTCCAGGTAGCCCAGGTCGCCGGTGTGCAGGAAGCCGCCGGCCATGGTCTGCGCGCTGCCCTCGGGGTCGTTCCAGTAGCCCGTCATGACCAGCGAACCGGCCGCGCAGACCTCGCCGATCTCGCCGGTGCCCAGCAACTCGTCCTTCTCGCCGCGGATCTCGATCCGGGTGTCCGCGAACGGCTTGCCGGCCGAGGCCAGTCGCTCGGGGTGCTCCGGGTCGTTCACCATGAACGGCTGGTCGGCGACGAGCGGCAGCTCGCTCAGCCCGTACACCGGCCGCAGCACCGGCCCGAACCGCTCGATGCCCTGGGCGAGTCGGGTCGGCGAGATCGGGCCTCCGCCGCAGTTGAGGTAGCGCAGGCTGCTGAGGTCGGCGCCGTCCAGCAGCGGGCTGTCCAGCAGCTCGGACAGCCGGGCCGGCGAGATGAAGACGCTCGTCAGCCGCTCGTCCCGGATGGTGTCCAGGAACGACTCCAGGTCGACGCGCTCGGCCAGCAGCAGCAGGCCGTCCTCGGCGAGCGTCAGCAGCGCCGGCATCTGGCCGCTGACGTGCACGAACGCGGTGGTGGACAGATGGCGCATGCCGAGCTCGCCGATCGAGCGGTAGTAGCCCGCGGCGGCCAGCAGCGCCAGGAAGAAGCGGTGCTCGTGGTGGACCAGCCGGGGCCGTCCGCTGGTGCCGCCGGTGTAGAAGAGCGAGGACGGCTCCGGGGTCCCGGGCGCGCGGACGAACTCCGGGGTTCCCGGCTCGACCGGCTCCAGCAGGTCGGGGCCCTGGCCGCCGGGGCCGGCGCAGAGGATCTGCAACGGCTCGGCGCGGTGGGTCAGTTCCTCGGTGAGCCGCCCGGTCCGTTCCGGGTCGTAGATCAGCACCTCGACCTGGGCCTGCTCGATGAACTCCACCTGCTCGCGGTACGGGGGGTAGCGGGCGATCCAGACCGTACGGCAGCCCAGCAGGTGCAGCGCCAGCTGCAGGGCGATCGACTCGGGTGTGTTCCGGACCAGCAGAGCGACCCCGGCGCCGGGGCGCACCCCCCGGTCGCGCAGCTTCGTCGCCAACTCCAGGACCATGGTGCGCATCTGGGCGTAGCTGAGCCTGCGCTCCGCGCAGACCACGGCCTCCTTGTCCCCGCAGGCGGCGAAGAGTTCCAGCAGCTGCTCGACGTAGTTGACGGTCGGTGCCGGCTGTTCGGTCATGTGGGCCACTTCCTTGTGGATGTCGAGGTGGTGATGGCGCGTCAGATCGTGGTGGCGGCGTGGATCGCGGTCCAGAGCGCGGTGCGGGCCTCCAGGGCGGTCCGCACCGTCTCGGCGCAGGCCGCCCACTTGGCGTCGTCGTCGCCGCACAGGTCGATCAGCATCTGCATCGCCATCGGGGTGTGCTGCTCGCCGTCCACCTCGATGTGCCGGGCCAGGTAGTCCTTGAAGGTCCCCAACTGGCCCTGCTCGTCCTCGATGCTGATGACCTGCTGGAACATCTCGGGGATCAGGTCCTCGCGGCCGAAGGCGAAGGCGGCGGCCTGGCAGTGCACGGGGGCGGCCTCGATGATGCCCCAGGTGACGGCCACGAAGTCGAGGGCGGCCTGCGGCGCCGCGGCGAGCTTGAGCGCCTCGGTCACCGCCGTCCCCTCGCGCAGCAGTTCCACGAAGGCGGTGATCGGACCGGTGTCGGCGCCGGACTCCGCCATGCCCCCGATGTAGAGCTCGAAGTGGCTGATGAAGCCGTCGCCGAGCTCGTCGCTCTCCTCCACCAGCACGATGTCGTTGATGAGTCTGCGGCTCGCGGTCGGCCCGCTGGGTACCCACGGGACCGAGACGCAGGTCAGGGTCCGCTGCAGGCTCTTGAGCAGCGACATGAAGTCCCAGACCGCGAAGACGTGGGTCTCCTGGAAGGTCCGCACGGCCTGCAGGCTGTTCAGCCGGCCGTACATCGGGTGTCCCAGGACCGCCTGGCGGGCCGGCTCGATGGCCAGCTGGAGGGCGGCGAGTCCGGGGTGCTGACGGTCCCAGTGGTAGCGGTCGGTGGCCATGAGGATCTCCTTGCTCGGCGTTCGGGTGGTTCGGGTGGCGTAAGGGGTCTGGGTCAGAACATGACGGCCCGGACGGCGTCCCGCAGTTGGTCCCGGCTGGGCTGCAGAGCGCGGTCCAGACCCAGGGCGAACGGCAGCACGGCGCCGTCCGGCCGGGTGACCCGGCGCGGGGCGGTGCGCAGCGGCGCGCCGCGCTCCACAACGCCGGTGATCACCTCCGCGCCGAATCCGCACATTCGGTTGGAGTCGTCGGCCACCACCAGGCGGCCGGTCCGGGCGACCGAGGCGGACAGCGCCGCCCAGTCGAAGGGGTAGACGGTGCGCGGGTCGAAGACCTCCACCGAGATCTGGCCGGCCAACTCCTCGGCCACCGCGAGTGCGTCGTACACCAGCGCGCCGGCGGCGACCACGGTGACGTCCTCGCCGGGCCGGTGGATCCGGGCCGAGCCGATCGGCACGGGCACCAGCTCGGTGGTGACGTCCTCGCGCACAGCCAGCGCGCCCGCCGGTGCGAACAGCACCACCGGGTCGGGGTCGCGGATCGCCGAGACGAGCAGGCCGTAGGCGTCGGCCGGGGTCGCGGGGAGCAGGGTCTTCACCCCGACATGGGCGAAGAGGCTGTACGGGTGGTCCGAGTGCTGACCCGCCCAGCCGTCGCGCGAGCCGGAGCCCGGCACCACATAGGTGACGGGTGCGGTGATCTGACCACCCGTCATCAGGGAGATCTTGTGGGCCTGGTTGGCGATCTGCTCGAAGACCAGGAAGAGCAGCGAGGGGATCTGGAACTCCACCACCGGCCGCATCCCGGCCAACGCCGCACCCAGCGCCAGCGAGGTGAACGCCTGCTCGGAGAGCGGGGTGTCCACCACCCGGTCGGCCCCGAAGCGGGCCTGGAGGCCGGGGGTGAGGCCGGCCAGGCCCGCGCCGACGTCCTCGCCGAAGACGCAGACCGCGGGGTCGCGGGCCAACTCGTCGGCGAGCGCCCGGTTGAGGCCCTTGGCGTAGGAGAGCTTGGTCACGTCGGGACTCCTGCCCGGGGCAGCAGCCCGTCGGCGTAGAGGTGGTCGAGGGCGCCGGCCGGGTCGGGGTGCGCACCGTTCAGCGCGAACTCCACGGCCTCGGCCATGAGTTCGCCGACCTCCCGGTCGATCACCGCGCGCTGCCCGGCGCCCGGGTCGCAGCGTTCCAGCGGGTCGCGCCGGCGCCAGGAGTCGATCTCCTCGGCGCTGCGGTAGTTCAGCCGGACCCGGCGCTCCATGGTGTGGTGGCCCTCGAAGCGGTAGGTCCGGCACTCCAGGAAGGAGGGCCCGGCGCCGGACCGGGCACGCTCCACCGCTCGCTCGGTGGCCAGCCGGACGGCCTCGACGTCCATGCCGTCCACCGCCTCGGCCGGGATCCCGAAGGCGGCCGCGCGTGCGAGCGCCGAGCCGGCCACGCCGGCCTGGACGGACAGCGTGGTGGCGTAGCCGTTGTTCTCGCAGACGAAGAGCACCGGCAGCCGCCAGAGCGCGGCCAGGTTCATCGCCTCCAGCAGGACGCCCTGGTTGAGCGCGCCGTCACCGAAGAAGGTCACCACCACCCGGTCCAGCCCCTGACGCAGGGCCGCCCAGGCGGCGCCGGCCGCGATCGGCGCGCCGGCGCCCACGATGCCGTTGGCGCCCAGCACACCCAGCGACAGGTCGGCGGCGTGCATCGAGCCACCGCGGCCGCGGTTGAGGCCGCTCTCCCGGCCCGCCAGTTCGGCCAGCATCCGGCGCGGATCGGCGCCCTTGGCCAGCACGTGGCCGTGCCCGCGGTGGGTACTGGTCAGCTGGTCGTCGGGGCGCAGCGCGGCGCAGACGCCGACCGCGACGGCCTCCTGCCCGATGTACGGGTGGATGCCGCCGACGATCTCGCCGGACCTCACCAGGGACAGCGCCGTCTCCTCGAAGGCGCGGATCAGGCGCATCCCTCGGTAGAGCCCGGCCGGGGTCGACTCGGTCACGGCGCGGACCTCCAGAGCGTCGGGCAGTACGTCGGGTCCGCGTAGTCGGGGTGGCCCTCGGCGGTCCGCCGCACCAGGACGTCGTGGTTGTAGACCACCGGCGTGCCGTCCGCCTTGGCGTACGGGCGGTAGTGGTTGGCGCCGTCCTGCAGGTGCAGCGAGATCGCCCGGCGCGGGCGGGCGGAGACGTTGGCGCCGCTACCGTGATAGGTGCGGCAGTGGTGGAAGTTCACGTGCCCGGCCGGGATCACCACCGGCACCTTGGTCACCTCGGCGCCGTTGAACCGGGCGGTCCGCGCGAGGATCTCCTCCAGCTCACCGCGGTCACGCTGGGCGAAGTGCCGGGTGGAGTCGTCGCCCTCGATCTCCTTCCACAGGTGGCTGCCGTCCACCATGGTGATGGTGCCCATCTCCTCGTCGCAGTGGTGGAACGGGAGGAAGGCGGTGAGCATCCGCTCCGAGCTGCAGGTCTGCCAGTAGTGCCGGTCGGCGTGCCAGGGCACCAGGTTGCTGGGTTCCTGCGGGCGCGGCGGCTTGAGGATCAGGGTGGACTGGAAGATCCGGATCTCGTCCGCGCGCGCCAGCAGCGCCGCGACCGCGCCGATCAGCGGCTTGCGCAGGATCGCGGAGATCGCCTCGCTCTGGTGGTGGATGTAGTCGTTGTGGCGCTGCACGTCGCCGTCGGCCGGCTGCCAGTCGGCCAGCCGGGGCGGGCGTACCGGCAGCGGGCGGTCGACCCGCCCGGCGTAGAAGCTCTCGCTCGCCTCTTCCAGCGTCGCCAACTCCTCGTCGCTGAAGAGGCGCTGGGAGAGGTACCAGCCGTGCTCGGCGTAGCGGCGGACATCCTCCGCCGTGGGCAGCAGCTCCCGGTCGGCGTCGGTGAGGGTGAACTCGGCCAGTGATGTCACGATTCGCCTTCCTTCCTGGGTCAGGCGTGCGAAGCGTCGGTGCGCTCCACGGCCTCGTAGAGTGCCTTGATGTTGGCGCTGCCGAAGGTGAGCGCCCCGCGCCGCTCGATGACCTCCAGGAAGAAGGTGCGGCGCGGGTGGACCGACCGGGTGAAGATCTGGAAGAGCTGCCCGCCGTGGTCCCGGTCCACCAGGATGTTCAGCCGGCGCAGGGTCTCCAGCGGGATCACCGAGTCGCCCAGCCGCTCGCGCAGGTGGTCGTAGTAGCGCCCGGGGGTGCTGAGGAAGCGCACGCCCCGCTGTTCGAGCCTCTGCACGGTGAGCGCGATGTCCTCGGTGCGGAAGGCCAGGTGCTGGACCCCGACGCCCTGGTGCTGCTCCAGGAACCCGTCGATCTGCCCGGGGTCGCGGCTGGTGTCCGGCTCGATCAGGGTGAGCGTGACACCGCCGGACGGGCTCTGCACGACGATCGAGTCCATCCCCTGGGTGCCCACCGCGATGTACTCGGTGAAGATCTGCCGCAGGCCGAGGGTCTGCTCCAGGAACCTTACGGTGGAGGCCAGTTCGCCCGAGGGGACGCAGACCGCGAGGTGGTCGAGCTCGACCAGCAGGCCGGCCGGCAGATCGGCGGTGGGCAGCGGCTCGCGCTGCACGAATCTCAGCTCCACGTCGCCGAAGCCGCGGATCGCGGCGCTGACCACCGGGTGGCCGTCCTCCTGGTGGGCGGCGGGCGGCGAGAGCGGGACGGCGCCGGCGGCGAGAGCGCTCGCGAAGCAGGCGGCCGCGTCGTCGCAGGAGAGCCCGATCGCCGCCACGCCGTCGCCGTGCCGCTGGACGAACCGGGCGGCCGGGTCGGCGGGGTCGTCCGAGGAGGTGAACAGCAGGCGGATGCTGCCCTGGCGCAGCAACACCGCGGTGCGTCCGGCCGGCAGCCGCGCGGCGCCCGGGTCGGGGCCGTCCCGGAAACCGAAGGTCCCGGCGAGCTCGCGGGCCGCCTCGTCGGCGTTCGCGACGTGGAACTCGACATGGTCGATCCGATGGATGCTCATGGGGCGGTGACCGTCCTCTGCGGGTGCTCTACGGGTGCTCGGCGATGGGGTGCACGGCATGCTGGTTCGGCGACCGGGGAGTCGGGCGGTCAGCTGGGCGGGGGCGCCGGCGGGGGCCGGGCCGGGCCCGCGGGCTCGGGGATCACGGGAGAGCCGGGTCGGGGACGGCGGTGGCGGCGCGGGCCAGCCGGGTGCTCGGCGCACCGAAGACCAGGCTGACGTTGTGGCCGCCGAAGGCGAAGGAGTTCGAGAGGGCGGCCCGCACGCGCACCTGCCGCGCCGCGCCGCTGACGTGGTCGAGTTCGCAACCGGGGCCCGGCGTCTCGAGGTTGAGTGTCGGTGGCAGCTGCCCACTGGAGAGCGCGAGGATGCCGGCCACCGCCTCCACCGCTCCCCCGGCGCCGAGCAGATGGCCGGTGGCGCCCTTGGTGGAGCTGACCGCCGGGCCCTGATCGCCGAAGACCGCGCGCAGGGCGGTGGCCTCGGCGACGTCACCCAACTTGGTGCCGGTGCCATGGGCGTTGACGTAGCCGATGTCCGAGGGAGACAGCCCGGCCGAGCCCAGCGCCGCCCGCATCGAGTCGGCGGCGCCCTCGCCGTCCGGGCGCGGCGTGGTGGGGTGGTGGGCGTCGGTGCTGGCGCCCCAGCCGAGCAGGTCGGCGTGCCCGGCGGCGCCGCGCGCGTCCGCGTGCTCCGCGCGCTCCAGCACCAGGACGGCGCTGCCCTCGCCGAGCACGAAGCCGTTCCTGCGCTGGTCGAAGGGCCGGCTGGCCTCCGTCGGATCCTGCCAACCGCTGGCCAGTGCACGGGCGTTGGCGAAGGCGGCGGCGATCGTCGGATGCAGCGAGGACTCCGCCGCCCCGCAGACCACCACGTCCGCCTCGCCGCCGCGGATCAGCCGCAGCCCCTCGGCGATCGACTGGGCGCCCGCCGCACAGGCCGTCACGATCGACGAACTGTAGCCGCGGATGCCGTACTTGATGGCGATCCGGGCCGATCCCATATTGGAGAGCATGCCGGGCAGCAGGTAGGGGCTCACCCCGGGGCGGCCACGGTCCTGACGATTGCGCGCATGCTGCTCGAAGGTCTGCAGCCCGCCGCCGCCGGTGGAGACCACCACCGCGACCCGGCGCGGGTCCACGTCCCGGCCCACCACCAGCCCGGCGTCCGCCAGCGCGTCGTCCGCGGCCGCCAGGGCCAGCAGGACGAAGCGGTCCACCGCCTTGGTCTCGGTGCGCGGCAGAACCTCCAGCGGGTCGATCCAGGGGGCGATCCCGGCCGCCTCCAGCCAGCCACCCGCCGGATGGTCCTCGGCGGGACGGCAGAGGCCCGAGCGGCCGGCGAGCAGCGCCTCGAAGAACTCCGCCGGCTTGCGGCCGAGCGGGGTGACCAGGCCGATGCCGGTGACGACCGCGCGGGGACGTGCCGTGGCGCTCATCGGGCCGCCTCCGCAGCGGCGTCGCCAGCGACCCCGAGCGAGGCAAGGTGCTGCTCGCGCAGCAGCACCTTGCGCACCTTGCCGGTCGGTCCGAGCGGGATGGCACTGTCGTCGACCGCGACCACCTGACGCACCGTCAGGGCCACCGCCTCCTCCAGCGCGGCCTTCACCTCCTTGGTGCGGTCGCGCTCGCGATCCGCCCCCGCGGCCAGCTGGAGCAGCACGTCGGTGACCACCCGCTCCCCCTCGCGCACCGCGACCACCGTGCAGTCCAGCACGTCGGGGCAGCCCACCAGGACGCGTTCCTCGGACATCGCGGTGTGCAGGCGGTGGCCGTCGCCCAGCTCCACCGAGTCCACCACGCGGTCGACGTGGTAGTAGTAGCCCTCCTCGTCCCGGTAGACCAGGTCGCCGGTGAGGAAGTAGCCGCGCACCCGGGTGCGGTAGGTGGTCGCCGAGTCGTTCCAGTAGCCCAGCGCCAGAGTCGGCGAACGGGTGCCCAACTCGCCGATCTCGAAGGGCTCCAGGGCGTCGCCGGCCGGGTCGAGCACGGCACAGTCGACGAACGGGTGCGGCTTTCCGACGCAGCGCCCGTAGCGGTCGGTCTCCGGGGTGTGGGTGATGTGGAAGTGCGAGTGGCCCATCTCGGTGGAGCCCAGGCCGTCCACGAAGGCCGAGCCGGCGATGCGCCGGCGGCGCCGGTCCACCAGGGCCTCCCGGCTGCCCTGCGCCACCAGGTGGCGGATGTGCGTCTCGTGGGCGCAGTCGCCGGTGTTCCACCAGAGCGCGACCGAGGAGAGATCGCGCGCGGACAGGTCGTGCCGGGCGAGGTCGGACCAGGTGGCGGCGAAGCCCAGCACGCCGTTCGGACGGCGCAGTTCGATCGCCTCCAGCACGGCGGCCGCGCTCTGTTGCGACAGGAAGGCGATCTCGGCGTGCGAGCTGAGCGCGAGGTTGAGCGCGATCAGCGTCGCGGCGTGCGCACCGGGCAGCGCGCTGAGCAGCCGGTCCGACCCCTGCGGACGCGGCAGCGCGAGCCGGTAGCGGACCGCCGCGTACAGGCTGTCGTGCGAGTGGACGACCGCCTTGGGCAGGCCGGTGGTGCCCGAGGAGTGGGTGATCGCCACCGGGTCCTGCGACGCGTGGCGGTAGGCGGGCGGCGCGGCGTCCGGGTCGCCCGCGCCGAGCGAGCCGATCTCGGGCAGCAGCGGGGTGCCGGTGTCGTACCCGGCCAGGGCCGCGCGGTGCCGCTCGTCGGTCAGCACGCCCACGGCGGTCAGCCGCCGGATGTAGCGGGACGCCTTCTCGGCGTCCAGCCGCGGGTTGACCAGGGCCGGGATGGCGCCGAGCCGGGTGAGCGCCAGGGCGGCCAGCACGGATTCGCCGGCCGCGTCGGCGCACACCACCACCGGGTCCCTGGGGCCGATCCCCTGGGCGGCCAGCGCGGCCGCCCTGGCCCGCACCCGGCGGTCCAACTCCCGTACGGTGATCGGCTCCCAGGCGGGGATCGCGTCGATATCGGTGTCGAAGGCCAGCATCGGCTGGTCCAGGCCGATGCCGAGTGCCATCCGGGCGGACAGCACGTTTCCGGCGCCGACCTGCGGATCGGCGGCGAGACTGGCACGGATCTGACGGACGCTCACGATCGCTGGTCCCTTCCCTCACTGGTCACGAGTCTTCGGGGTACTGCCGCGGCGGCGACGAGTACGGCCACCGCGTGGTCCGACTCCCCCGCCCCGCCGCCCTGCTCCGCGGCGACGACCAGCACCTGCCGCGCGTCACCGTCCTCGATCAGCAGGGCCGCGCAGCCGAGCGCGTCTGCCAAGACGCTCTCGGGGGTGCCGCCGAGCGGGGCCGTGCACACCACCGGGCCGTCCAGCCCCCAGCGGGCCGCGACGTGGCCGGCCACCGCGTTGGGGTTGGACTGGTAGAACAGCAGCGGCGGCACCGGCCGCCCCTCGGCCAGCGCGGCCGCGACCACCGCGCGGGTCACCGTGTCGCCCCGCGCGCTGGCGAGCAACAGGCCGGTACGCGGGGCCGGTTCGACCGACGGCCGGCCTCGCAGGCAGCGTCCGGCGACCTCGGCGACCAGCGGCTGGAAGCTGGACAGGATGAAGCCGGGCAACGGGGCCACGGAGTCCTGCGGTCGCTCGGGCCAGCGCGCGGCGGCCAGGACGACCAGGCCCTGCGCGGCGGCGGGGCCGGACGGGTCGGGAGCCGGCGCGCTCATGCCGCACCCACCAGCAGGGCCGTGTTGGCGCCGCCGAAGGCCGAGTTGAGGCTCAACGCGTAGCGGGCGGTGCTCGGCCGGGGGTGGTCGAGCACCAGGTCCAGCGGGCACTGCGGGTCGGCCGTGCGCAGTCCGGCCTGCACCGGGAGCCGGCCGCTGCGCAGCGCCTCGACGGTGATCACCAGCTCCAGCAGGGCCGATCCCTCCAGCGCGTGGCCGTGCACGCCCTTGGTCGAGCTGACCGGGACCGTGCCGACCGCATCGCCGAACACCAGCCGCAGCGCCTCGACTTCGGCGCTGTCGCCGAGCACGGCGCCGTTGGCGTTGGCGTTCACATAGCCGACCCGGTCGGCGCCGACCCCAGCTCGGCGCAGCGCGGCGTCCACCGCCCGGGCCAGCCCGAGGCCGTCCGGGCGGGGGCGGACCACGTGGTGGGCGTCCCCGGCCCGGCCCCAGCCCGCGAGCACCGCCAGGGCCGGCACCCCGCGGGCCTCGGCGGCCTCCGCCGCCTCCAGGACGACGGTGGCCACGCCGTCGCCGAGCAGCGCGCCCTTGCGGTCGGCGGCGAACGGCCGGACCTCGCCGTCCCGGGACAGCGCCCGCCCGGCGTCGAAGAGCGCGTACTGGACCGGCTCGACCAGGTACCCGGCCGCCACCACCACCCGGTCCGCGCGCCCGGAGGCGATCAGCACGGCGGCGTCGGCGACGGCCGTGCTGCCCGCCACGCAGGCCGTGGTGTAGAGGCGGGTCACCGCGGGCAGCCCGCAACGGGCCGACAGCGCCCGGGAGAGCGGTCCCTCGGGCGTGGGTTCGTCGCTGTGCACCGCCAGCAGCAGCGTGTCGCACGCCGCCGCCCCGGCGTCCGCCCGCGGGTCCGCCTGCGCCTGGGCCAGGGCCCGGCGCACCGAGCCGGCCAGCTCCGCGAGGAGCGTTCCGGCGTCCGGCAGCAGGGCCGCCCGGTGGACCCGGAAGGCCTGCGTGCCGAACCGCTCGACGGTGGCGAACGCTGCTGTGCCGGAGGTGACTTGGGAGCTCACCAGCGCCGCGCCGCGACCGTGCGCGCTGAGCGCGTCGAGGCCGGTCAGCACGACCCGCCTGGCGGTGGCGGGCCGGGGTGTCCCCTGGTCACGCATGACCGGCGCCGCCGATCAGCGCCTCGCGCAGCACCTCGGTGGCGCCGCTCACGGTGACCATCCGGTCGAGGTCCTCGTCGCTCAGGTCGAGCGCCACGCCGTAGCGCTGCTCCACCTCCGTGATCAGCCAGGTGAGTTCGAGCGAGCCGAGAGCCTCGTCCACCTGCCGGGGCTCGCGGTTGCCGAAGGCCGCCAGCATGGCGACCACGTCGTCACGGCCCAGGGAGGTGTCACGGCCGTTCGGGGAGAGGGGGCTCATTCAGCTCTGCCCGCCGCGGTGACGGCCAGCCGCGCGGCCAGTGCGGTGGCGAACTCGCCGAGGTTCAGCGTGGCCAGGGTCTCGACGTCCTCGTCGCTGAACGTGAGGCCGTAGGCGTCCTCCAACTGGACGGTCAACTCGGCCAGCGCCAGGGACTCCAGGTCGAGTCCGGCGGGTCCGAGGTCGGTCTCGTCGGTGACGTCGTCCACGTCGTAGTTCATCTCCCGCAGGGACTGGACGATGAAGGTGCTGATCTCCTCTTTCACGGTTCTCTACCTTTCGGACGGCCGCGCCCGGTCGCCCCGCCGCGGCGGGGTCGGTGCTGCGCGGCGGGATCAGGAGGCGGGGTGCTCGGCGGCGGCCCGGCGCAGGGCGGCCGGGTCGCGCAGGGTCTTGCCGGTGGTGGTGCGCGGGAGCCCGGGCAGCACGTGCAGCCGCCGGGGTCGCTTGTAGGGCGCCAACTCCCGGACCAGCGAAGCCTGGACGATGTCCACGGTGGTCCCTTCGAGCGCCAGGTAGGCGTCGATGCCGTCGTCGTGGACGACCACGGCCTCGCTCACCCCGGGCAGCGCGGCCACCGTGCGCTCGACCTCGGTGAGGTCGACCTTGAGGCCGCCGATCGAGATCTGCGAGTCGAGCCGGCCCAGCAGGGTCAGCAGGCCGCTCTGCGGGTCGACGGTGGCGGCGTCCCGGGTGTGCAGCCAGCCGTCCGCCCAGCGCGTCGGATCGGCGCTGCCGAGGTAGGGGGAGGCGGCCGCCGCGATCAGCAACTCGCCGTCCTGGACCCGCACCCGGATGCCGTCCGCCGGTTCGACCGAGGGGTGGTGGCGGCCGGTGAGATCGGTGGCGAGCATGCCGAGCTCGGTCATCCCGAACATGCTGCCCAGCGGGACGCCGTAGCGCGCGGTGAACGCGGCCGGCAGACCCGGGCGGGTCAGCTCGCCCGCGACGATCATCCGGGTCAGCTGCGGGAAGCGGCGTGTGTCGCTCTGGGCGGCCAGCAGTTCGGCGTGGAAGGGGACGCCGAGCACCGTGGTCGGCATCGCGTCCACCGCCACCGCGTCCAGGATCCCGACGCCGGTCAGCCGTTCGGGGAAGTCCAGCCGGACGCCCGCGTGCAGGCACTGCAACAGGCCGCCGACCAGGCCCAGCACATGCACGACCGAGGCGAGCAGCACGACCCGGGCACCTCGGGCCGGGTAGTCGAGGAGGCGGTCGTAGCGGACCAGTTCGCGCACCAGGTCCTGCGGCGTGCGGGCGATCACCTTGCTCGGGCCGGTCGAACCGGAGCTGAGCTGGATCAGGCAGTGTCCGCTCCGGGCCGGGCGGCCCTCGGGCCGGCGGGCGCAGAGCGCCTCGACCTCGCTGTAGCCGCGTAACGCGGCGCCGCCGGTCCGATCGGCCGTCACCACGACCTGGGGGGCCAGCCGGTCCAGCGCCCGGTCGACCTCGGCCTGGGTCAACCGGTGGTCGAGCAGGCTCACTTGGGCGCCGGACCGCCAGGCGGCCAGCAGCACGGCGATGTACGTCAAGGAGGGCGGCAGTCGCAGGGCCACCGTGCCGCCGGACTCAAGTCCCGCTGAGGATAAGCGTTTCTGCTGCTCGGCGACGAGGTCGAGGAGCGTTCCACGGGTCACGGTCCGGCCCAGCCGCAGACACGGTTCGTCTGCCGGACCGGCGAGCAGGTAGTGGTCGACCCAGCCGTCGTACGGCGGGACTCCCGATGGGTGAGGAGTGGCGGAACCCAACATCGCGTCTCCCGGATAAGGGGGCGATCGGCAGGCGCGAAGCCGGTTTTGGCTGTCTCGCGCCGTAAAATTCCCACACCCGACCGGGCTGGTCAAGGCTCCTTGTGATGAGGATCTGTGCCGTCGGGGGCACGCGGTGAAGGCCCGCACAGGGTGAACTCCACCGTGACGGATGCCGTGATCTGGGACGTGTTTTCCGGACGTGGCCGTTGGGTAGCAGGGCACCGGATGAGGGCCTGGGGACCCTTGGGGTCAGGCCTCGGCGACGAAGTCGGCGAATCGCCGGACACCGTCCTCGATCTGTTCCAGACTCACATAGCTGCACGAAAGACGGAGTTGACGCTCCCCGCCGCCCCCCGGGTAGAAGGAGTCCATCGGTGTCCAGAGCACGCCGTAGTCGCGCGCCGAGCGCTCCAAGGCCGCGTTGTCCGCGCGGAAGCGGACGTTGACGGTCAGGAAGAACCCGCCGTCGGGCCGGTTCCAGCTCAGGCCCAGCGCCGCGCGCCGCTCCGGGGGCAGCTGCAGCTCCAACTGCCGTAGCAGGGCGTCGAGATTGCGACGGTAGAAGGCGATCGCCGCGCCGTTGATCTCGCGCAGCCTGAAGCCGCTCTCGATCAGCACGCCGCCGATCACCGCCTGGCTCAGCGCCGGGGTGTTGACGGTCGTCATGCTCTTGATCTTCGAGAGCTCCTCGGCCAGCAGGCTGCGCCGCCCGTCCGGCCCGGCCACCTCCTGGTCGGCCAGCAGATAGCCGACCCGGGCGCCGGGGAAGACGGTCTTGGCGAAGGAGCCCAGATGGATCACCCGGCGGTCCCGGTCAAGGGACTTGAGCGTCGGACGCGGCTCACCCTCCCGGACGAAGAAGCCGTACGGGTTGTCCTCCAGGATCAGCAGATCGTGCTCGGCCGCCACCTCCAGCAACCGGTGCCGGGCCGCCACACCGACACTGACCCCGGAGGGGTTGCCGAAGTCCGGGACCAGGTAGAGCGCGCGCGGCCGCTTGCCGGCCGCCCGCAGCCGCACGACCGCGGCCGCCACCTGCTCCGGGTCCAGACCGTCCGGCCCCTCCGGCACCGCTTCGACCGGGATGTCCAACAGCCGGGCCGCGCCCGTGGCACCCACGTAGCAGGGCGAGTTGACCAGCAGCACGTCGTCCCCGTCGGCGAAGAGCGCCCGCAGCACCAGCAGCATGCCCTCCTGGCAGCCGACCGTCACCACCACGGCCTCGGGCGCGATCGTGATGCCCTCGTCGTTCTCCAGCGTCCGGGCGATCAGCGCGTGGATCTGGCCGTTGGTGCGCCCGTACTGGAGGAGGGCGGTCTTGACCTGCTCCTCGCTCTGCCCCAACTCTTGGATCATGTACGTGGTGTAGGTCTTCAGGTGGCGCTCGATCGCGGCGACGTCGAAGAGCCCCTCGTGGGGGCGTCCGGGCGCGAAGGAGACCGCGTGGGGGAAGCGCTGGGTCACCTCGTTGAGGAAGTTCATCGCGTCCAGCAGCGGATCACTGAGCGAGGCGTGCAGTGCGCTGAGGTCGAGCGGCCTGGTGACGCGGGCCTGGGTCGCCACGGGCGTCCTTTCGAAGGAGCGGGCACTGATCCGGATTCGGCTGCGGCACATGCTAGATCAGCGATCGGAAGAGAGGACGGCACACGGTGCAGCTGTTGAGCGTGGACGAGTACGAGGCCCCGGCGCGCGGGCGACTGCCCGCCGACGTCTGGGCGTTCCTGGCCGGCGGGAGCGGGAGTGAGTCGCTGATCGGCGGCGCACGGCGAGCACTTGACCGGATCAGGCTGCGGCCCTCCGTGCTGGTCGACGTGAGCCGCTGCGACCCCGCCACCACCGTCCTGGGCGGCGCTCTGGCGGCGCCGCTGGGGGTCGCGCCGATGGCCTACCACCGGCTCTGCCACCCCCAGGGCGAAGTGGCCAGCGCCCGCGCGGCCGGCGAGCAGGGCGCGCTCTACATCGCCTCGATGTTCGCCAGCCGGACCCTGGAGGAGATCGCCGAAGCCACCAGCGGCCCCCGCTGGTTACAGCTCTACTGGCTGCGGGAGCGTGAGGTCCTGCTCGGTCTGATCGAACGGGCCGAGGCGGCCGGCTACGGCGCCCTGGTGCTCACCGTGGACGCGCCGCGGGTCGCCCGCCGGCTGCGCGACCTGCGCCACGGGTTCGCGCTGCCCGACCAGATCCGGGCGGCCAACCTGGATCCGGCGGTGATGGCCGCCACGCACGGCAGCCGTCCCGGCGACTCCGGCATAGCCCGGCACTCCCGCGAGCAGTTCGACGCCTCGATCACCTGGGCCGACCTCGATTGGCTGCGGGCGCGCACCAGGCTGCCGCTGGTGCTCAAGGGCATCCTGGACCCCGAGGACGCCCGGCGGGCGGTGGCGCACGGCGTGGCGGGCGTCGTGGTCTCCAACCACGGCGGTCGCCAACTGGACCACGCGATACCGAGTATGGAGGCGCTCCCGGAGATCGCGGACGTCGTCGCCGGGCAGTGCGCCGTCCTGGTGGACGGCGGCATCCGCTCCGGGATCGACGTGCTGAAGGCACTCGCGCTGGGCGCCGACGCGGCCCTGATCGGCCGCCCGGTGCTCTGGGGACTGGCCTGCGGCGGCCAGGCGGGAGCAGCCGCGGTGCTGGGCCTGCTGCGCGAGGAGCTGACCGAGGCGATGGTGTTGTCGGGACGCCCGAGCGTCGCGTCCCTGGACCGCGGCCTGGTGGCCGGATACTGACCAACGCCGCTGCGGTCGTCGGCGTTTGAGAATCGATCACAGAAGGGAACACACCCTCCATGCCCATAGCCCTCACCCCCGGCGAAGCCGCCGACCCGTACTGCCTGCGCGACGGAGAGGCGGCGGCCCTGCTCGCCGGGCACCCCTGGCAGCGCTTCGCGGTGCTCGGCGACAGCATCGCCGAGGGCCTGGGCGAGCCCAGCCCCGGCTATCCGGACGAGCCCTGGGCCGACCGGATCGCGGCCGAACTCGCCGCGCTGCGCCCCGGCTTCGCGTTCCACAACTTCGGGCGCCGCAACACCCGGTCGGAGCAGGTCCGGGCCGAACAGCTCGACGTGGCCCGCGCGTTCGCCCCCGACCTGGCCCTGGTCGCCTGCGGCGGCTACAACCTGCTGTCCCGCTCCTACGATCCCGACGCCGTCGAGGCCGACCTGCGCGCCATCGTCGAGGGGTTGCAGGCCGGCGGGGCCGAGGTGATCACGGTGAGCATGTTCGACGGTTCCTACTCCCCGGCGGTACCCGAGGAGTTCCGCCCCGCCCTGCGCGCCCGGCTGCACGACCTGGCCGAGCGCACCCAGCAGCTGGCCGGGCGGCTGGGCACCGTCCAGGTGAGCCTGATCGGCCACCCCGCCTCGCAGGAGGCCGACCTCTACAGCGCGGACGGTCGGCACGGCACCCGGCGGTCGCACGCCATCGCCGCCGCCGAGACGGTCCGCGGCCTCGGCGCCCGGTTGCGCGGGGAGCAGCCGTGACGCAGTCCGTGCCGGCGGGCGAGCCGCAGCCCGGGATCGCCGAACGGGCGGCCCTGTTCGCCGTGTTGACCGGCGGCTGGATCGCCCAGGCCTGCTACGCGATCACCAGGCTCGGCGTCCCCGACCTGCTGGCCGAGGGCCCGCGCACCGTGGACGACCTCGCCGCCGCCTGCGACGCCGACCCGCGCGCCTTGCACCGCACGCTGCGCGCGCTCACCGCGAGCGGCCTGCTGCGCCGCACCGCACCGCGCACCTTCGCCCTGACCGCCACCACCCGGCTGCTCTGCGCGGACTACCGGCGCTCCAGCCGGCCCACCGCGCTGATGTTCGGCGAGGAGGTGCACGGCGCCTTCGGCGAGATCATGCACACCCTGCGCACCGGAGAGCCCGCCTTCGAACGGTTGCACGGCATCCCGTTCTACGACTACCTCGGCGAGCACCCGCAGGCCGCTGCGACCTTCCACGCCGCGATGGGCGCCGCCGCCGTCCCGGCCGCCCTCGCCTCCTGCGACCTGGGCGGGCTGCGATCCGTCGTCGACATCGGCGGCGGCGAGGGCGGACTGCTCGCCAAGGTGCTGGCCCGTCACCGCAGCGCGCGCGGCACGCTGGTGGAGCTCCCGGAGTCGATCGAGCTGGCTCGCACCCGCCTCACCGAGGCCGGGCTTGCCGAGCGCGTCGACCTCGTCGCGGGCAGTTTCTTCGACGAGAAGCTCCTCCCGCCCGGCGCCGACCTCTACACGCTCTCGCGCGTCCTGCACAACTGGGACGACCCGAGCGCGCTGACGATCCTGCGCCGGGCCCGCGAGGCCGTACCGCCCGAGGGCCGGTTGCTGGTCTTCGAGTACCTGGAGGACCAGGACGACCTGGAGGAGCCGCCCACCCGGGCCCGCCCGGGCCCGTTCGCGGCGCAGGCCAAGCTGATCGACCTGCTGATGCTGGTCATGGTCGACGGCCACGACCGCACCCTGGAGCAGTACCGGGCACTGCTGGCCGAGGCCGGCTTCGCGATCCGCTCGGTCCGCGCCGCCCCCTCGCACGCCTCGCGCAGCGAGAGCGTGATCGAGGCGGTGCCGGTGTAGGGCGCTGTGGACGGCTGAGCGGCCCGCTCAGCGCGCCGGCTCCGGGGCCGGGGCCGACTCGCCGCTGCCGCGCGGGATCAGGCGGGTGGGGAGTTCGATCAGCTGGGGCCGTCCCCGTTCACCGGCCAGGCGGCGGAAGAGCAGCTGCGCCGCCGTGCGGCCGAGCCGGATCGGGTCCTGGGCGACGACGGTGACCGGGGTGGCGAGCAGATCGGCCAACTCGAAGTCGTCGAAGCCGACCAGCGCCGGACGCTGCGCCCGGGTGCCCCACTCGCGCAGCACGGCGACGCTGGTGCGGTTGTTGCCGCACAGCACGGCTGTCACCGGGTGGCGGCCCGCGAGCATCCGGTCCAGCGCGAGCCGGACGCCGACCGGGTCGGGGCCGCCCATCGAGACCCAGTGCGACTGCACCGCGCAGCCCGCGTCGGCCATCGCCTGCCGGTAGCCGTGCAGGCGTTCGGCCGCGGTGAAGATGCCGGGCAGGTCGCCGAGGTAACCGATCCGGCGGTGGCCCTGGCGCAGCAGGTGGTCGGCGCCGCTGCGGCTGCCGCCGCGGTTGTCGCTGAGTACCGCGTCGGCCGCCAGTCCCGGCAGCGGTCGGTCGACCGCGACCACGGCGGTGCCGGCCGCCATCTCCTGGGCCAGATAGCTGTGTTCGGCGGAGGTGGGGACCACGATCAGCCCGTCCACCCGGCGCGCGCAGAAGGCCAGCGTCAACTCCCGTTCGCGCGCCGGGTCGGCGGCGGAGGAGCCGGTGAAAAGCAACGAGCCGTGTGCGCGGGCCACTTCCTCCACCGCCCGGTGGAGCAGCGAGGAGAACGGGTCCGACACGTCGTCCAGGACGAGCCCGACGCTGCTGGTGTGCCGCCCCTGGCGCAGCAGCCGGGCACTGTCGTTGCGCCGGAAGCCGAGCTGCGCGACGGCTGCGCGGACCCGTTGCGCGGTGGCCTCCCGCACCCCCGACTCACCGTTGACCACCCGGGACACCGTCTTGAGCCCCACCCCGGCCGCCGCCGCGACGTCCTTCATGGTCGGCCGAACGGTCGGCTGCCCCAGCGGCGCGGACCCAACCGGCGCGGACCCCACCGGCGCGGGCCCGATCGGCTCGTCGGCCATCTGATCCCGCCTCTCTGACAACGTTGCCAGGAGTTTAACCACGGAACCTCCGACGTGTCGTCAATTCGGTATTCCACACGCCGACTTGTGCACCCCAGGCGCCCCGGCCGTTACGGTCGAAAGCCTTGACAGCCGTCCCGTTCCCATGAGTACATGCCAAACGCGACAACGTTGTCCAGTGAGGAGGAACGGTGTCCCAACCCCTCTTGGAGGCCCGGCGACTCGTCAAGACCTACGGCCAGGTGCACGCACTGAGCGGCGCCGACTTCGCCGTCCAGCCGGGCGAAGTGGTGGCCCTGGTCGGCGACAACGGCGCGGGCAAGTCGACGCTGGTCAAGACCCTGGTCGGCGCGATCGCCCCGGACGGCGGCGAGATCCTGCTGGACGGCAGGCCGACGTCGTTCGGCAGCCCGCGCGACGCCCAGGCCCTGGGCATCGAGACCGTCTACCAGGACCTGGCGCTGGCCGCGGACCTCGACGCCGCGGCGAACCTCTTCCTCGGCCGCGAGCAGCTGCGCGGCGGGCTGCTCGGCCTGCTCGGCGTCCTGGACAAGCGCGCGATGCGCACCCGCGCCGTCGAGGCGTTCGGCGAACTCGGCATCGAGCTACGGGACATCGGTGCCCCGGTGGCCACCCTCTCCGGCGGCCAGCGGCAGAGCGTGGCGATCGCCCGCTCGGTGGCCTGGGCCTCGCGGATCGTCTTCATGGACGAGCCGACCGCCGCGCTCGGCGTCCTCCAACGCGGCCGGGTGCTCGATCTGATCCGGCGGGTGCGGGACCGCGGCGTCTCGGTGGTGCTGATCAGCCACAACATGCCCGAGGTGCTGTCGGTGGCCGACCGGGTCGAAGTCCTGCGGCTGGGACGGCGGGTGGCGCGCTTCGCGGCGGCCGAGACCTCGCTGGAGGAGTTGGTCGCCGCGATGACCGGTGCACTGGACAGCCAGGACGAGGGAGACCCGCGATGACCGATCTGCGCGAGGCCGCGCAGCGCCTGCGCGGCCAGAACACGATCTGGACGTTCCTGGTGCTGGCGGCCCTGGTCGCGGTCTTCTCGGCGCTGCGGCCGAACGCCTTCGCCACCGTCTTCGAGTTCCGCAGCATCGCCACCGAGTCGTCGATCCTGGTCCTGCTCGCGGTGGGCCAGACCTTCGTGATCGTCACCGCCGGGATCGACCTCTCGGTCGGCTCGGTGCTGATTTTCTCCGGCGTGATCGCCGCCCGGACCATGAACGGCCTGGACAGCGGCCCGAAAGCGGGCTGGGGCGTGGTCGCGGCAGGTACGGCGGCGGGCCTGGCGGCCGGGCTGGCCTGGGGAGCGCTGAACGGCTTCCTGGTCGCCCGGGCCAAGGTGCCACCGTTGATCGTCACGCTCGGCACACTCGGCATGGCGCTGGGCTTCGGCCAGATCCTCACCCACGGCGTGGACGTCGGCAACGTGCCCGGCGCGCTGACCGACTCGGTGGGCAGCGGCAGCGTGCTGGGCGTGCCCTGGCTGATCGTGATCGCCGTGCTGGTGGTCGCGGTCGCCGCGGCCGGGCTCGGGCTGACCCGGTTCGGCCGCTACACCCGGGCGATCGGCTCCAACGCCGAGGCCGCGGGCCGGGTCGGCATCCGGGTCGACCGGCACCTGATCAAGGTCTATGCGCTCTCCGGCCTGCTGGCGGGCCTGGCCGGGGTGCTGAACCTGGCGCACTTCAGCAGCACCACGCTGACCAGCGGCACCCAGGACAATCTGAACGCGATCGCCGCCGTCGTCCTCGGCGGCACCAGCCTGTTCGGCGGCACCGGCTCGGTGATCGGCACGGTGATCGGCGTCTTCATCCCGGCGGTGCTGCAGAGCGGCTTCACCATCCTTCAGGTGCAGTCGTTCTGGCAGACCGTCGCGGTCGGCGGCGTGCTGGTGGCAGCCGTCTACTTCGACCAGTTGCGCCGCCGTCGACGCCAACTCGGCTAACCCTCCCGGAGGTTGTCATGGTGTACCCCAATAACTACCGGCTGCTCGGCGTGGCCGCCGCCCTCGCCGTCGTGGCGCTCACCGGCTGCTCCAGCAGCGGTGGCGGCGCCGGCGGCGGCACGAGCATCGCGTTCGTCGCCGGCAAGACCGGCGACCCGTTCTACATCACCATGAAGTGCGGGGCGAGCGCCGAGGCGAAGAAGCTCGGCTACGCGTTCAGCGCCACCGGATCCGCCGACTGGAGCGTGCCCGAGCAGGTGGACGCGGTGAACAGCGTGGCCGCCAACCGCCCGAGCGGCGTGCTGATCTCACCGGTCGACCCCAACTCCCTTGCCGCGCCCGTGAAGACGCTGCAGAGCGCGGGCGCCAAGGTGGCGGTCGTGGACACCTCGCTCACCGACGGCTCGCTCGGCGTCACACACATCTCCTCCAACAACCTCCAGGGTGGCCAGAAGGCCGCCGACACGATGGCCCAACTCCTGGGCACCACAGGCGAGATCGTGGTACTCACGCCCGACCTGACGACCACCACCACCAACGCCCGGATCCAGGGCTTCAAGCAGCAGCTGGCCGCCAAGTACCCGGGCCTGACCATCGACGACGTCCGCCAGGTCGGCGACACCGCGCAGGGCGCGGCCTCCGCCGTCGGCGACGAGCTGTCGGCGCACCCCGGCGTCACCGGCATCTTCACCGCCAACTCGCAGACCGGGGAGGGGGTCGGCACCGGCCTGAAGAACGCGGGCAAGCAGGGCAGGATCAAGGTCGTCTCCTTCGACGCCGGCCCCGCGCAGGTCCAGGCGCTGCAGAGCGGCTCGGTGGACGCGCTGATCTCCCAGGACCCGTACGGGATCGGGCAGCAGGCGGTCGACCAGCTCGGCAACGCGATCGGGAAGAAGCCGGTCACCGCCACCATCCAGACCGACCTGGCGAGCATCACCCGGGACAACCTGAAGGACCCGGCCACCGCCCGCTTCCTCTACAAGGCCGACTGCACCTCCTGACGCAGCACCAGCACCCCTCCCACCGTCCCCAGGTACCGGAAGAGGTCACCGCGTGTCCCGCCCCCTGCGCACGCTCCTGCTGGCCGGCGCCGTGCTGGCCGCCGTCGCCCTCGCCCCGGCGGCGGCCTCGGCCGACACCGTCGCCGTCCCCGCCGCGGTCAGCGACCCCGCCTCGCTGGTCGACCCGTTCGTCGGCACCGGCAGCGGCGGCGACGTGGTCGGCCAGGTGGACACCTTCCCGGGCGCCGACGTGCCGTTCGGCATGCTGCAGTGGAGCCCCGACACCCCGTCCCGACCGCCCGGCGGCGGCTATGACACCGCGGACTCCTCGATCACCGGCTTCAGCCTCACCCATCTCTCCGGGCCCGGCTGCGCCGTCGCCGGCGACTTCCCCTTCCTCCCGCTGACCGGCGCGCTGCCTGCCGACCCGAGCACGGCGACGGCGCCCTTCGAGCACGCCTCGGAGAGCGCCCACCCGGGCTCGTACGCCACCACGGCCGGGGGCGTGCGCACCGAGCTGGCCGTCACCGCCCGCACCGGCGTCGGGCGCTTCACCTTCCCCGCCATCGCGCAGGCGCAGCTGCTGGTGAAGGCCGCCTCCAGCGAGAACGGCGGCTCGGCCGCCGACCTACGCACGGTCGGCGACCACGAGATCACCGGCTCGGTCACCAGTGGCCACTTCTGCGGCCAACCGGACACCTACACCGTGCACTTCGCCGCGGTCTTCGACCGGCCGTTCACCGCCTCGGGCACCTGGTCGGGCGCCTCCCCGTCGGCCGTCCGGGTCGACGCAGGGAGCGGCAGCGTGGCGGTCAGCGGCTCCCAGCACCCCGCCGACCAGCAGTTGACGAACAGTCAGCACGACGCCGCGACCGGCGTGGTGGCGGGCGGCTGGCTCACCTTCGACACCCGCAGCGATCCGGTGGTCGGCATGCGGGTCGCGGTCTCCTACGTCAGCGTCGCCGGCGCCGAAGCCAACCTGCACAGTGACAGCGGCAGTTGGGACGTCCCGGCGGTGGCCGCGCAGGCCACGAGGCTGTGGAACCGGCAGCTGCGCGCCGTCACGATCGCCGGCGGCACCCGTACCCGGCAGGCCACCTTCTACACCGCGCTCTACCACTCCCTGCTGCACCCCAACCTGTTCAGCGACGCCGACGGCCGCTATCCGGGCTTCGACGGCGCAGTGCACACCGCGCCCCCGGGGCACGCGCAGTACAGCAACTTCTCCGGCTGGGACATCTACCGCTCCCAGGTGCCCCTGCTGGCCCAGGTCGCCCCGGCGCAGACCGCCGACATGGCGACTTCCCTGCTGAACGACGCCGACCAGGGCGGGTGGCTGCCCAAGTGGCCGGTGGCCAACGGCTACACCGGCGTGATGAACGGCGACCCGGCGGACCCGATCCTGGCGGACGCCTACGCCTTCGACGCCCGCGGCTTCGACGCCGGGCACGCGCTCGATGCCATGGTGCACGGCGCGCAGAGCAGCACCGGAGCGCCCGGCCAGGGCTGGTACGTGGAGCGGCCGCACGGCGCCGACTACCTGAGCCACGGCTATGTGCCCAACGTCGGCTCCGACTCGATCAGTCCGGTCCCCAACGGCGCCTCGGAGACCCTGGAGTACGCCCTCGCCGACTTCTCGATCGGCCAACTCGCCACCGCCCTGGGGAAGTCGGGCACGGCCACGCAGTTCCAGCAACGCGCGCAGAACTGGGCGAACCTGTTCGACACCGCCACCGGCTACATCCGCCCGCGCGACGCCGACGGGGCGTTCCCGCCCGGCCCGCCCGTGCAGACCACCGGCGGCTTCGGCCAGAGCGGCTTCCAGGAGGGCAACGCCGCCCAGTACACCTGGATGGTGCCGCAGGACCTGCGCGGCCTGATCGACGGCATGGGCGGCGACCAGGTGGCCGCCGCCCGCCTCGACCAGTACTTCAGCCGGCTCAACGCGGGCCCGAACCAGCCCTACCACTGGCAGGGCAACGAACCCGCCTTCGACACCCCGTGGGCGTACGACAGCGTCGGGCAGCCGTGGAAGACCCAGTCCACCGTGCGCGCCGTCATGGACTCGCTCTACGGCCTCACCCCCGGCGGCGAGCCCGGCAACGACGACCTCGGAGCGATGAGCTCCTGGTACGTGTGGGCGGCGCTCGGCGTCTACCCGCAGACCCCGGGCACCGCGACCCTCGTGCTCGGCAGCCCGCTCTTCCCGCACGCCGTGCTGCACGGACCCGACGGCCACGATCTGACGATCAACGCCAACTCCGCCGCAGGCGGCGGGAGCTACGTCCAGCAGCTGGCCGTGGACGGCCGCCCCTCCAGCCACACCTGGGTGGACCTGAACCGCACCCACCGCCTCGACTTCACCCTCGGCGCCACCCCGGACACCCACTGGGGCACCGCCCCCGGCGACGCGCCGCCGTCCTACGACGGCGGCCGTCCCGCCTTCCCGCCGACCACCCGCGCCGCGCTGACCGCCTCCCCCGGCCAGGTCAGGATCGCCCCCGGCGGCGGCACCACGGTGGCCGTCACCGTCGACGACACGGCCGGCAACGCACCCGCCACCGTCAGCTGGCAGGCCGACGCGCCGGCCGGCCTGACCGTGGGCCCGGCCGGCGCCACGGTGACCGCACCGGCCGGCGCCGACGCCACCACGTCCGTCGCACTCACCGCCGCCGCCGGTACCGCCACCGGCTACTACCAGGTCGCGTTGACCGGGCACACCGCCGACGGCGCGGTGCTCGCGCGCACCCGTCTGCTGGTCACCGTCGCCCAGCCCGGGCAGACCATCCCGACCGCCTACGTCTCCAACTACAGCGACAACACGGTCACGCCGGTCGACACCCGCACCCGCAACGCCGGCCCGCCGATCGCCGTCGGCAGCGGCCCCGACGGCATGACCACAGCCTCCGGTCAGCTGTTCGTGGCGAACAACAACAGCAACGACGTCACCGTGGTCGACCTCACCACGGACGCCGTCACCGCGACCGTCAAGGTCGGCAGCACCGCGGCCGACGCCGCGCCGACGCCGGACGGGAAGACCGTCTGGGTCAGCGACTTCGGCGACGGCACGGTCCAGCCCATCGACACCGCGACGCTGACCGCGGGCCCCCCGGTCAAGGTCGGCGGCCAGCCCGAACGGCTGCGGGTGCGCCCCGGGGGCGGCGAGCTCTGGGTGGCCGACCAGGGCGACGGCACGGTCAGCGTGGTCGACCTCGCCACCCGGGCGGTGACCCACACCGTGGCGGTCGGCGCCGCGCCCTTCGGCGTCGCCTTCGCCCCGGACGGCAGCCGCGCCTACGTCACCGACAACGGCGCCGGCACGGTCTCCGTGATCGACACCGCCAGCTACCAGGTGACCGCCACCGTGCCGGTCGGCTCGGGTCCCGAGTACGTCGCCGTCGCGCCGGACGGCCGGACCGCCTACGTCGCGGCGAGCGGAGCGGGCGGCGTCACCCCGATCGACACCGCGACGCTGACCGCCGGCCCGCTGATCCCCACCGGGTCCGGCAGCTACGCGCTGGCCTTCGCCCCGGACGGCGGCCTGCTGTGGGCGGTGGACTCCAACGTCAACGAGATCAGGCCGGTGGACCCGGCCACCGCCACCGCCGGGCAGCCGATCACCGTCGGCAACGTCCCCGACGGCGTCACGGTCACCGGCTGAGCGGCCGGCTGCGCGTCCGGCCGACGGCCTATCCGGCCCGGAAGGTCCGCCGGTAGGCACCCGGCGAGATGCTGATCGCGGCGTGCAGGTGCTGGCGCAGCGAGGCATCGGTGCCGAAGCCGACCCGCTCGGCGATCCGGCCCACCGGCAGGTCGCTGCTCTCCAGCAGCTGCCGGGCCAGGTCGACGCGCTGCTGGATGAGCCACTGCCCCGGGCTGAGCCCCACCTCGGCCCGGAAGCGCCGGGTGAAGGTGCGCCGGCTCATGCCCGCGTGCGCGGCCAGGTCCTCCAGCTGGAGCGGCTCGTGCAGCCGGTCCAGCGCCCAGGCGCGCGTGCCGGACGTCCCGGTGTCCGAGCGCTCGGGCACCGGCCGCTGCACGTACTGGGCCTGCCCGCCCTCGCGCTGCGGCTGGACCACGCAGCAACGGGCCACGAAGTTGGCGACGGCGCTGCCGTGGTCCCGGCGGATCACGTGCAGCAGCAGGTCGATACCGGCCGCCGCTCCGGCGGAGGTCAGCACCCGGCCGCCGTCCACGAAGAGCACGTCGGGCTCCAACTCGACCTCGGGATAGAGCCGTTGGAAGCGCTCGGCGTGGTGCCAGTGGGTGGCGGCGGCCCGGCCGTCCAGGAGGCCCGCCGCCGCCAGCGGAAAGGTGGCCAGGCAGATCCCGACGATCCGGGTCGCGGGCCCGATCAGCGCCAGCGCCTCGGCCGTGCGGCGCGGCAGCGCGGCCCGGTCGACGATTTCGGCGAACTCCTCGGAGGCGGGGATCACCACGGTGTCCGCACCGGCCAGGATCGACGCGTCGTGCTCGACGGCGATCGAGAAGTCGGCGGAGGTGCGGACCGGCCTCCCGTCCAGCGAGCAGGTGACCACCTCGTAGAGCCGACGGCCCTCGGGGTCGAGGGCAACCCCGAAGAGCCGCGAGGCCAGACTCAACTCGAACGGAATGACCCCGTCCAGGGCCAGAACCACCACACGATGCATGGCCCAATCCTTGCACATCATGACCTTCGGGCCACTGTCGTCCCAGTTCGGCCCTGAACCATGCTGACCCCATGACCACGATGAAGGCGATCAGCCAGCACACCTACGGCGGCAGCGAAGTTCTCCAGGAGGTCGAACTCGACCGCCCGTCGCCCGGCCCCTCCGAGGTACTCGTCCGCGTCCGCGCGGCGGGCATGAACCCCACCGACTGGAAGCACAAGCAGTTCGCCGGCCTGGTCGGCCGGCTCCCCCTGGTGCTCGGCTGGGACGTCTCGGGCGTCGTCGAGGCCGTCGGCCTCGGCGTCACGATCCACCGGCCCGGCGACGAGGTCTTCGGCATGCTCCCCTACCCGCACGGCGTCGGCGCGTTCGCCGAGTTCGTGGTGGCCCCCGCGCGCGCCCTGGTCCGCAAGCCGGAGGGCGTCGACCATGTCCAGGCCGGCGCCATCCCGCTGGCGGCCCTCACCGCCTGGCAGGTCCTGGTGGACGCCGCCGACCTTCGCCCCGGCCAGCGGGTGCTGATCCACGCCGCGGCCGGCGGCGTCGGCCACCTGGCCGTGCAGATCGCCAAGGAGCGCGGCGCGTACGTGATCGGCACGGCCAGCGCCCCCAAGCACGCGCTGCTGCGCGAGCTCGGCGCCGACCAGCTGATCGACTACCGGACCGAGGACTTCACCGCGATCGACCCGGTCGACGTCGTCCTGGACACCCTCGGCGGCGAGACGGCCGTCCGCTCGCTCGACACCCTGAAGCCCGGCGGCCAGTTGATCTCGATCGCCATCGGCTCGTTCCCGCAGGACCTCCCCGCGCAGGCCGCCGCCCGCGGCCTGCGGGCCTACCCGCTCCTCGTCGAGGCCGACCAGGCGGGCATGCGCGCCATCGCCGACCTGGTCACCGCGGGCAGGCTCCGGGCCGTGGTCGAGGCGACCTTCCCGCTCGCCCAGGCGGCCAAGGGCCACGACCTGGGCGACACCGGCCGGGTCACCGGGAAGGTCGTCCTCACGGTGCCCTAGACCCGGCGACCGGACCGGGCCGCCAGGCCATAGAGTCGAGGGATGGCTACGAACGAGGGGACCGAGGCGGTCCGGGTCGACAGCTGGATCTGGTCCGTCCGGCTCACCAAGACGCGCGCACTGGCCGCCGCGGCCTGCCGGGCCGGCCATGTGCGGGTGAACGGCGAACGCGTCAAGCCCGCGCAGGCGATCCGGCCCGGCGACGAGGTGCGGGTGCGCCAGGACGGGCGCGAACGGATCGTCGTCGTCAAGGACACCGTGCGCAAGCGGGTCGGGCCGCCCGTCGCCGTGCAGTGCTACGTCGACAACAGCCCGCCGCCCACGCCCGAGGACACCGCCACGGCCGGCCGCCGCGACCGCGGCGCGGGCCGCCCCACCAAGCGCGACCGGCGCGAGCTGGAGCGGCTGCACCACGAGTAGTGGGCGGCCCCAGAGGCCCCAGAGGCCCCAGAGGCCTCAGAGGGCTCAGAGGGCTCAGAGGCCGAAGTTCAGCGCGTAGAACGGCTGCACGGAGCCCGCGGTGACGAAGTCCATCGGCACCGTCCCGAGCAGCGGCCGGGCAGCGGCGTTCAGGCCGCCGAGGTAGCCGCCGATCCTCGGCGCCATCGCCTCGGCGGCCTGCTGCGGCCACAGGCCCCAGCCCGAGGAGGTGGTGAAGGTGATGTACAGCTTCTGCGGGTCGGCCGAGGCCCGCGCCGCGTCGAAGTGGGCGGAGACCTCGGGCCACTTACGCGAGGCGATCTCGAAGATCGTCCCGATGTCGTAGTCGTCCTCGATGTCGGTGGACGCGCCGCCCCACGGGATACCCGGCAGGCCGGAGCTGTCCGCCAGCAGCACCACCCGGCCACGCACCTCGCCGAGTTGCGGGATCCGGTTCTCGGCCCAGAACAGCCCGGACCACTTCGCCTGGTAGCCCGCGAAGATCGCCGCGAAGTCCGCGTCGGAGACGGTCGAGTACTCCTGCTTGACCCGCATCAGCACGCTCTCCCCCGGATGCTGCGCCAGGAAGTCCTGGCAGGCGTTGAGCACGTCGCCGAAGAAGATCTGCTGGAAGACCGGGCCGTGGTGGATCGCGAACACCCCGTTGATCGCGCGGCACCGGACGTCCAGGAACCGGACCCCAGCGGCGAGTTGGTCCGGCACGGCGAGCGTCTGGGTCTGCGTGAGCGCTCCGCCGTAGCGCGAGCCGGTGTCATGCGTCCCGGGCACGGTCAGCTGCGACAGGTAGCCGCCGCCGGGCAGCGCACCCATCCAGTCGGACCCCGCCGGCAGCACGTCCGCCCGCGCCGGCGTCGCCGCCCGCGCCAGCCCGAGCCCCGCCGCGCCCAGCACCAGCGCCGAGCGGGCGAAGGTGCGCCGGCTGATCCGCGTACCCGTCAAGTCCATGACTGCTTCCCCTCGTTGACCCGGCAGGCCCGGCCGACTTGCCATGCCCATTATCAAGGGCACCCCGGCAGCGCGACAGTCCTACAACACCACTCATCCCCGGCGTAGTTGGCCTGCCGTCAGCCCCGAACGCTCCCGGAGCAGGACCCGCAACGTGTTCGCGTTCAGATAACCGACCCGGCGGGCGATCACCTCGACCCCGAGCTCGGTGGTCCGCAGCAGGTGGGAGGCCTGTTCGACCCGCAGATCCTGGACGAAGCGGACCGGCGTGACCCCGAGCGCGCCGGCCGTCGCGCGCTGCAACGTACGCTCGCTGACCCCGATCGCACGGGCCGCCGCACCGATGTCCAGCTGCTCGTGCAACCGCTCGCGCACCCACCGGTCGAAGGCGGCGACCACCGGATCGCTCTGCGCGAGGGTGCTCACCATGGTGTACGAGGCCTGGGAGGGCCGCTCGTCGACCACCAGGTGACGGGATACCAGCTCGCTGAGGCCGGGACTGCTGCGGCGTACCAGCCAGAGCGCCAGGTCGACGTGGCCGAAGGCGGCGCCCGCCGTGATCACGCCGTCCGAGCTGGTCACCATCCGGCTCTGGTCGAGCTCGACGCGGGGGTAGCGCTGCCGGAACAGCGGCGCGAGCCACCAGGTCGTGGTGGCCCGGCGGCCGTCCAGCACGCCCGCCTCGGCGAGCAGGAAGGTACCCGCGCAGGCGGAGGCGACCGTCGCCCCGCGCTGGCGGGTGTGCGCCAGCAGCTCGCGGGCGCCGCGCATCTCCTCCCCGCCGACCAGGTCGGCCAGCCCCTGCGGATCGCGCTTCGGCACGGCGGGCACCAGCAGCAGGTCACAGCGGTCGGCCGCCTCGACCGGCCGGGCCGGCACCAGCAGGCCCGCGCCGGTGCGCACCTGGTCACGGAACCCGACGGTCTCGACCTCCCACGGCGGCGGCGCCCCCGGAATACGCTCGCGCAGGTCGTTGGCACAGCCCAGGACGTCGAGCACCGAGGCCAGGCCCGAGTCGAAGAGGCCGTCGAGGGCCAGTACGGCTATCCGCATGGCGGAAACGGTATCGGATGTGCCGGTCGCGACACTCCGCCGGAGCTCCCGGCCACCATAGATTCGTCCATGCCGGCAGGACGTCGGCTGTGCACGGCACCGGGCCGTGCGGTACGCAAGAAGGAGCGCATCATGTCGAAGATCGGTCTGCGGGTCCGCATCGAGGCCAAGCCCGAGCACGCCGAGGAGCTGGCGGGCGTCCTGGCGGGCGCACTCACCCTGGCCGAACAGGAGGAACTGACGGTCAGCTGGTACGCGTTCCGCGAGAGCGCGACGGTGTTCGGCGTCTTCGACACCTTCGACGGCGAGGACGGCCGAGAGGCCCACCTGAACGGCCGGATCGCCGCCGCCCTCAGGGAGTTGGCGCCGACCATGCTCGCTACCGCACCGGAGATCCAGCGGGTCGACGTGCTCGCCGCCAAGCTCTCCTGACCGACTGACCGACTGACCGACCGCCGGGCGGCCCCGACCCCGGGCCCGCCCGGCGACTACTCGTCGATCTTGGCGTCCCGCTGGTAGACGTACCCCGCGAAGACGACCGTGGCCACCACCCAGAGGGCGATCACCACCAAGTCGGTCGAGTTGCCGTCCAGCCCGGTGACCCGGTTCATCACGTAGTCGCGGGCCGCGTAGCTGGGCAGTACCTTGCCGATGTCGGCCAGCGCCCCGCTGCCGAGCGTGAACCAGAGGCCGCCGAGGATCGCCATCACGAAATAGGTGATCATCGCGACCAGTTGCACGCTGTCCTGCGGCAGCGCGTAGCCGATCGCGATCCCCAGCGCGGTGAAGGCGAACGAGGTGATCCAGATGATCACCGTGGCCTCCAGCCAGACCGCCGCCTGGAGGTGAACGCCCATCACGGCGCCGACCACAAAGACCACCACGATGGCCGGCAGCGTCACCATCGCCGCCGACGAGATCTTCGCGACCACGTAGCCGTTGCCCGGCAGGGTGGTCAGCTTGAGTTGCTTGATCCAGCCGTCGCTGCGCTCCTGGGCGATCTTCTGCGCGTTGTTCATCAGGGCCGCGCCGAGCGCGCCGAACAGGGCCATCGCGACCATGTAGTAGTTGCGGACCGGGATCCCGCCGATCTCGCCCTTGGCGCTGCCGCCGATCACCACGAAGAGCAGCGTCGGGTAGAGCACCGAGAAGAACAGCACCCGGCGATTGCGGAACACCCGCAGGATCTCCAGCCGGGTCAGTGCCCACACACCGTTCATCGCACGCCCTCCGGTCCCTGGCCGTTGCCGCCGTCCCGACCGTTGTCGTCCCGGCCGCCCTTGTCCTGGCCGCCGTTGTCCTGGCCGCCGCTGTCCTGGCTGCTGTTGTCCTGCTCGGTGATCGCGATGAAGGCCTGTTCCAGGCCGAGCGCCGTCACCTCGATCTCGCTGGGGCGGTGCCCGGCGTCGAGCACCGCGTATAGGGTGGCATCGGAGTCCGAGGTCTGCATCCGCACCAGACCGCCGGAGAGATCCACCGAGCGGACCCCGGGCAACCGCGACAGGTCCTCCTCACGGGCGCCGGGCAGCCGGAAGGCGACCCGGCGGAACCCGGCCATCGCCTTGATCTCGGCGGCGGTGCCCTCCGCGAGCAGCCGGCCCTTGTTGATCACGACCACCAGGTCGGCGACCTGGTCGGCCTCCTCCAGGTAGTGGGTGGCGAACAGGATGGTCTTGCCGCGGCGGGCCTCGGCCTTCATCGCCTGCCAGAAGATCTGCCGGTTCTCCACGTCCATCCCGGTGGTCGGCTCGTCCAGCACCAGCAGATCGTTCTCACCGGCGATGGCGACGGCGAACCGCACCCGCTGGGTCTGGCCGCCGGAGAGCTTGTCCACCTTGCGGTCGGCGATGTCACTGATGTTGGCGCGGGCGAGGAGCTCGCCGATCTCCAGCGGCTTGGGGTGCAGCTGGGTGATCAGCGTCAGGAACTCCCGGACGGTCACCTCGCGCATCAGGCCGCCGGACTGCAGCATCACCCCGATCCGCCCGGCGTTGACCGCCTCGCGCGGGGTACTGCCGAGCACCCGTACGGTGCCGCCGGTCGCCTTGCGCAGGCCGAGCAGCAGGTCGATCGAGGTGGACTTGCCGGCGCCGTTGGGGCCGAGCAGCGCGATCGTGCGGCCCTGTGGCAGCTGGAGGCTGAGTTCGTCCACCGCCTTGACTGGTCCGTAGTGCTTGGAGACGCCGTGGAATTCCACGGCCGGCGCGCCGGCCATCGCCGGTCGGTCCTCACTCATGGGTTGATCCTTCGCACTCGGCGATCCCTGATCGCTCCTGTACCCATCCGGTCACCCCGTCACCCCGTCACCCGCTAGGTCGACAGTCTGCGCATCAGGCGGACGCCCTGGCCCGGCGTCAGATGCGGCAGGTAGGCCTTGCCGATCGCCCGGGTGATACTCGCCAGCGCCGCCGGGTCCGGGTACACCATGTACAGCGGCCGGTACTCCGGCTGGAACTTCGCCTTGAACGCCAACAGTGACCGGAACCCGTACACCGGCTCCAGCGTCCGGCCCATCCAGTCCAGCAGCCGCTGCAGCACGGTGACCGGGTCGTCCTCGTCGGCGCGGGCCAGTGGCGCGCCCGACAGGCTCAGGAACAACGCCCCCTCCTCCTTGAACCCCAGCGCCGCCGACGCGATCAGGAACTCCGTCACCCCCCGGAACCCCTCCGAACGCCGCCGCATGAAATCCAGCGTCCACCCCACCGGCTCACCCTCCCGATACACCGGCATCCAACTCGTCAACCCGTGCACCGTCCGATCCCCGTCCACCGCCACCAACAACCGCACCGCCGGATCGTCCAACTCCTCCAGACCCCCCAACGTGAACCCCATCTCCGGCAACCCCTTGTCCGACACCCACTCCTCCGAGATCGACCGGATCTGATCCCGGACCGCCAACGGCGCCGACCCCCAACTCCACCACTGCGCCGTGATCCCCTCCTTCTTCGCCTTGTTCAACGACGTCCGGATGTCCTGCCACTTCTTCCCCGTGAACGCCAACTCCGGCAACGCCACCACCGTGTCCTCCGCCACCTGCACCGACCGCCACCCCAACCCCCGCGCCGCCTCCAACACCCCCGGCGTCACGCTGTAAAAACACGGCGTCCACCCCCGCGCGTCACAGAACGCCGCGAACCCCGCCACCGCCCGCCCACACGCCCCCGGCTCCCCGAACGGATCCCCCGTCGTCAACGCCACCGTCGCGAACACCCGATACGCCACCGCCGCCTCACCCCCCGCATCGAACCAGTAGTGATTCCCGTCCCACGTCGAGATGAACGACAACATCGGCCCCCCGTGCCGCTCCAACAACGCCCGCGCCCGCGCCCCCGCCGCCGCGTCCACATGCACCCACGGCCGCCGGAAAGCCACCAACAACGCCACCAACGCCACCGCCCAGAACACCACCCCGCAGTAGTTCTCCAGGGCCCGGGTCGCCCCACCGGTGGTGACGGGGTAGCTCGGCAGCAGGTCGTTGTAGGCGGGCGGCAGGAACTCCGAGGGCAGCCCCTTCAGCAGTCCGCGCACGGTAGCCCGCGGCTCGTACTGGTCGCGCAGCAGCCAGCCGATCCCCACATACGCGGCGCAGGCCAGCAGGAAGGCGCCGCCGATCACCGCGCTCAGCCGGATCACCGCGTGGCGCGGCAGCCGCAGTTCGAAGCGGTCCTGGGTGAGCATCAGCAGCATCACGATCAGCACCGGCAGCAACAGCGCCTCGCCGTAGATCTGCAGCACGTACGAGGTGGGGTCGGCCCGGTCGGTGCCCGAGAAGTCGTCCTTGACCGCCCAGCCGACCAGCGAGATCCACCCGACCTGCGCCAGCACGGTGATCCACCAGGCCAGCCGCAGGCCCCGGCGCAGGCCCTCGGCGAGGACGAAGAGCAGCAACGGGATCAGGATCCCCATCAACAGGCCCGGGGAGTTGAAGAAGTGCTGGGTGGAGTGCGCCCGGGCGCACTCCACGGCGGAGGTCTCGCAGGCCGCGCGGACGTCCTCGTCGCTGGGCGCCTGCGAGTAGTACAGGCCCGCCAGGTTGTTGAACGGCCCGGTGGCGTTCTTGTAGACGCTGGCCACCAGCGGGCCGATCGCCGAGGCGGCCACGCACAGCGCCACCAGCACCCGGGCCTCGTTGTGCGAGGAGCGGTGCGGACGCAGGTCACCGGCCCTCCCGAAGAGCACCGCCCCGACCGCCAGACCGACCAGCGCGCCGCACAACCGCTGCACACTCGCCAGGTAGCCGACATACAGCACCATCACCAACGGCACGAGCAGCGCCAGCAGTTGGAGCCTGCGCTGCCACAGCGTGGTGAGCCGGAAGCTCAGCACCATGGCCAGCGCGAAGATCCCGGGGGTGGGACCGACCGCGATCTGGTCCTTGATGTTCTCGCACCAGGCCGACCCCGCCGCCACCCCGAGGCGGACCACACCGGTGCCCAGCAGCGTGCCGGCCACCTGGCCGCCGACCAGCACCCAGGCCACCATCGGTGTGCCCAGCCGCCGTTCGGCCTGCGCGCCGATCACCACCAGCAGCAGGCTGGCCACCACGTATGCGACGATCCCGGTGCACCAGAAGAGCGAGGTCACCGGGGTCCACCAGTGCCCGGCCTCCAGGGTCGTGATGCCGACCCCGACGTTCTCCAACAGGTGCCGCGGCGGACGGGCCCGCAGCGAGTCGGTGGCGCCGCCGATCACCCAGAGCGCGACCAGCAGCCCCAGGGTGACCGGCGCGCTGCGCAACGGCTCGACGAGAAAGGCCAGTTGACGCAGCCAGCGATAGCCGCGCTCGGGCGCGGGAGCGAGCGGTACGGCGTCGTCGCGAACCTGAGGGGTGCTCATCGGATGATTCCTGTCTGCTGGGCCAGCCAAGGGATGTTCTGGGCGAGCGCGACCCGGAACACCGTCCAGTCGTGCCCGCCGGGCAGCGTCCCGGCGATCGCCTTCATGCCGGCCTTGAGAGCCGCCTGGTAGACCGTCGCCTGCTGTGGTCCGAACTCGCCGTCACCGGAGCCGACCACGAACGAGGCGGCGGTGTCCGGGAACCGCTGCCGGGCCATCACATGCAGCGGGTCCACCGCGTCGAAGGCCGCCTCGTCGCCGCCGAAGGCCGTGTCCACGGTCTTGCTGTGGCTGCCCAGGGTCGGCTCGCTCTGGCCCGAGATGTCCAGGAACGAGCCGTACACCTGCGGTGCGTTGACCGCGAGTTGGAGGGCGCAGGTGCCACCGAGCGAGAGGCCGCCGATCGACCAGTGGGCGCGGCCGGCGGCGGTCTGCAGGTGCGCGTGGACCCAGTTCGGCACGTCCTCGGCCAGGTAGGTCTGCGCCTGGGCGATCTTGGAGTTCATGCAGAGGGTGTTGTTGAAGTCCGAGCCGATCGGGTCGGCGACCACCACGATCGGGGCCAGGCCGTGGTGGGCGGCGGCGAAGGCGTCCATCGCGTCGGGCATGTTGCCCGAGGTCACCCAGTCCAGCGGGCTGCCCGGCTGGCCGGCCATCAGGATCAGCACGGGCAGCAGCGGGCGCGGGTTCGCATGGTAGGCGGGGGGCAGATAGACGTAGGCGGCGCGCGGGTTGAAGCCGGAGATCAGGCCGGGGATCGGCGAGGTGGAGACGGTGCCCTTGGCGGGCAGCCCGGCCGGCGGCCGCCAGACGTCGTAGAGCGTTCCGCCGGGCGGTGCGGTGACCGTGCCGGCGGCGGTGCCGGCGGGCAGCGCCGTGGTCTTCTGCAACCAGGGCGCGAACAGCACCCGCAGTGTCGGGTACTGGTCGAAGTGCCGGTTCACCTGGTTGCCCGCCATCACCAGGACCAGCACCGCCGCCAGCACGGCGGCGCCCCGCCCGCGCCAGCCCAGCGCCGGTATCCGGAAGGCCGCCAACAGGACGCCGAGCAGGCCGACGCCGATCCAGAACCACACCTTGCGCGGCAGCGGCTCGGCGAAGGGCTGCCACCAGTCGTCGATCCACCAGTGCAGCAGCAGCGTGCCCACACCCGTCAGGACCACCGCGCACGGAAGCCAGCGGGTCCACCAGTGCGGGTCGCGCGAGACCACCAGCCCGGCCAGCGCGCCCAGGCCCACCAGCACGATCAGCACCGGGATGACACCCTCGGTCAATGACCAGTCGAGCGGGCTCCTGACCGCCACGGACTGGGTCATGGTGCTCCTCGGGATCGGCGCGTCCTAGAGCGCCAGTGAATCCCTGCACACCGCCCCGGGCATCCGCAGCCCGCCGACCGGGTGAACCGCTACGCCTCCGCGATGCCCGCCCGCCCCGCACGCGCGGGCCGGACCAGGAACGTCGCGCCGTACACCGCCGTCGCCGTGGCCATGATCGCGAAGCTCGGCGGCAGCGTCGGCACCTCGGCGCTGAGCAGCAGGCCGATCCACATCTCCAGCACCGCCAGCCCCGCCGACAGCCCGAGCGCGCGGAACGGCCGGTCGGTGAGCCGGATCGCCGCCCCGGCCGGCGCCGCCAGCAGCCCCAGCAGCAGCAGCGAGCCGACCGCCTGGGTGGCCTCGCCCGCACACGCGCCGACCAGCGCCAGGAACCCGAGGCCGAGCGCCCGCACCGGCACTCCGCGCGCGGCGGCGACGGCCTCGTCCACGGTCGCGAAGAGCAGCGGGCGGGCGATCACCAGCAGCGCGGCGCAGACCGCGACGGCGATCAGCACGGCCAACAGGGTCTGGCTCGCGTTCAGTCCGAAGATCGAACCGAACAGCACGCTGGTCCCGGCGCCGCCCTGGGCCCCGCTGCGCGAGGTGGTGTAGACGGTCAGGAAGAACGCGCCCAGGCCGAGGATCCAGGCGAAGACGCTGCCGATCGCCACGTCGTCCGGACGGCCCTTGCGGCCGATCCCGCCGAGCAGCAGCCCGCCGCCGACGGTGCCGGCGAAGAGGCCGAGCCGCAGGTCGTAGCCGCCGGCCAGGGCGGCCATCGCGCCGGTGAAGGCGACGTGGCTGAGCGCGTCACCGGTGAAGATCTGGGCCCGCAGCACCAGGAAGTAGCCGACCAGTCCGGCCGCCAGCGCGATGAAGGTGCCGGCCAGCAGGGCGTGCTGGAAGAAGGGCTGGGTGAGCGTGCTCATGCGGCGCTTCCGATCGCGAGCGGGCCGCGGCCGCGGCCCAGCAGGTCGTGCACGGCGCGGCCCAGGTGGGCCAGGACGTAGCCGCCGAACGCGAAGGCGGTGACGAAGAAGCCGAGCGGGTAGGGCTGGTAGTAGGCGGCGATCAGCCCGAACCAGCAGGAGGCCAGGGCGATCAGCACGGCCAGCAGCAGGCTGAGCCCGGGGCGGGCGGTGAGCTGTTGGGCGGTGGCGGCCGGGACCACCATCAGCGCGAAGACCAGCAGGGTGCCGGTGATCTGCCCGGCCTCGGCGGTCGCCGCGCCCAGCAGCACCAGGAAGACGGTGGCCAGCAACCGCACCGGCACCCCGCGGCCGGCGGCGACCTCCGGGTCGACGGACGCGAACAGCAGCGGGCGCCCGATCAGCGCCAGCACCGCGAGCACCAGCGCGCCGACCACCGCCAGCACCGTCACCTGGCCGGTGGTGATGCCCAGGAAGCTGCCGAACAGCAGCGACTCCGGCCCGCTGAGCAGCCCCTTGTAGAGCGTGATGAAGAGGAAGCCGCAGGCCAGCGCGAACGCCTGGACGGTGCCGGTGACGGCGGACTCCTCCGCGCCGCTGTCCCGGCCCTTGCGCCGCAGCAGCGCGATCACCAGGGCGGCGGCCACGCAGAAGCCGAAGTAGCCGAAGGTGGCGCTGACACCGAGCAGGGTGGCCAGCGAGGCGCCGGGGAAGGCGGCCACCGACAGGGTGTGCCCGGCGAAGGTCTGCCGGCGCAGCACCATGAACCAGCCCACCGCCGCCGACACGACCGCGACGATCGCGCCGGCCCGGAAGGCGTTGACCATGAAGGGGTAGGACCACATCTCCTGGAAGTCGGTGAGCAGGTTCCAGGAGAAGACCGGTGAGGCGGCGTCAGCGAGCAGCACGGTCGCCCCCCGCGGCGCCGGCGGCAGCGGGCGCGGACGCGGCGTGCCGGTCGACGTGCACGGCCGGCGCCTCCGGCTGGCCGACCACGACCAGACGCCCGTCGGAGGTGCGCAGCACCTCGACCGGGGTCCGGTAGAGCCGGGTCAGCGTCTGCGAGGTGATCACCTCGGCGGGGGTGCCGGTGACGGCTCCGCCCTCGGCGATGTACACCACGCGGTCCAGGTGGTGCAGGATCGGGTTGACGTCGTGGGCGACCATCAGCACGGCCACCCCCTCCTGGTGGCAGATCCGGCCCAGCAGGGCCGCCACCGCGCTCTGGTTGGGCAGGTCGAGGCTGTCCAACGGCTCGTCCAGGAGCAGGAGTCGGGGGCGGCGCACCAGCGCCTGGGCGATCAGCAGCCGCTGCTGCTCGCCGCCCGAGCACTGCCCGATCGGGCGGTGTGCGTAGCCCCCGGCACCGACCAACTCGATGACCTCGTCGACCCTTTGGGCATCCGCGCGGCGCCGCGCCGAGCGCAGCCCGGGCAGCGGGACGCCCCAGCGGTCGCCGTCCAGGCCGAGTCGCACGACGTCGGTGCCGCGGATCCGCAGGCTGGCGTCGAAGCTGCGGCGCTGCGGCAGGTAGCCGACCCGGGGGTTGCCCTGGCCGGGCGCGGCGCCGAGCACCCGGGCCTGGCCCGCGGCGGCGGGGACCATCCCGAGCAGCAGCTTGACCAGGGTGGACTTGCCGACCCCGTTGGGGCCGAGGACGGCGGTGAACTCGCCCTCCCCCACGGTGAGATCGACGTCCGACCAGAGGGTGCGGCCGCCTACCCGGACGGCCACGCCGCCCAGTTCGACCACCGGGACACCGGGTTGCAGGGCGTCGGCTCCGGGCAACTCGGTTGCGGTCGTAGTCACTTGGCCACCGCCTGGCTCAGCGCATCGGCGATGCCCCGGAGTTCCCCGGTCTGCCAGTCCTGGAAGGTGCTGCCGGCCGGCGACAGCGTCTCGGTGACGGCGGCGACCGGGATGCCCTGTGCCTTGGCCGCGTTGACCTGGGCGGTCACGTCGGGCGTGGCGTTCTGGGTGTTGTAGACGTAGATCTTGATCTGCTTGGTGCTGATCTGCCGGTCGATGGCCGCCTTGTCGGCGGCGGTCGGGTCGGTGCCCTCGCTCATCGCGTCCAGGAAGCTCTCGGGGGTGAGCATCGTGAGGCCCAGGCCCTCGGCGAGCGGGGTGACGATCGACTCGGAGGCCCCGATCGGGGTGCCCGCGTACTTCGCCCTGATGTCGGATATCAGCTGGTGGTACGGCGCGAGAGCGGTGCTCTCGAAGGCGGTCCGCCGGCTGTCGAAGTACGCGGCGTCGGCCGGGTCGATCTTCTGGTAGTCGGCCGTTATTCGGTCGATCACCTGGGTGACACTGGCGGGCGCGTACCACTGGTGCGGGTTGCCGCCCTCCTTGACGCCGACCAGGTCGCCGACCTTCAGGGCGGTGCGGGCCTTGCTGGGGTTGGCGCCGATCAACTTGTCGGCCCAGCTGTCGTAGCCGATGCCGTTGACGATCGCGTACTGCGCGCCCGCCACGGTGCGCCCGTCGGCGGCGGTGGGCTCGTAGGAGTGCGGGTCGGTGTCGGGGTTGGTGATGATGCTGGTCACCTTGACGTGGTCGCCGCCGAGCTGGGCGGCGATGCTGCCCCAGAAGTTCTCGGCCGCGACCACCTGGATCACCTTGCCGCTCCCACCGTCCGCCGAGTCACTGCTCTTCACCGGCGAGGTGGTGGCGCAGGCACTGAGGGCCGCGAGTGCGGCGGCGACGACGACGGTCGGCGCCAGTCGCGCGGCGGCCCGGCGGGGCTGGGGTGCGGGCATAGGTGGAGGCACTCCTCAGGACACGGCCCCGGCAGGAGGGGTCGACTCGGTGGGACGCCACTCAGACTATGTGGCAACGGTTTTCATCTCCAAGCCAGCTGACCTCCGAGATGACAATCATTACCAAACCTTGACCGATCGTCCGATGACGCACCAGTGGGTTGCATTTCCAAACCCACTGCCACTAGCGTGCCGCCATGCATATAGTTGGACAATCAAACTCTGAAGCCCAGCAAACCAAGCCAGGCCGGCAAACCAAGCCAGCCCAGCAAGCCAAGCCAGGCCGCCAAGCCCAGCAGGCGCCACAGACGGCCGGGCGTCCGGTCTTCCTGGTGGTGGCCGCCGCCGTCTTCGTCTCCAACCTCGATCTCTTCATCGTCAACGTCGCCCTCCCCGCGATGGGCCGGCACTTCCCAGGCAGCACCCTCGCCTCGCTCTCCTGGGTGCTCAACGGCTACGCGATCGTCTTCGCCGCCCTGCTCGTCCCCGCCGGACGGCTGGCCGACCGGATCGGCCACCGCACCGGATTCCTGGTGGGTCTGGCCCTGTTCACGCTCTCCTCCGCGCTCTGCGCGCTGGCCCCCGGCGTCGGCGCGCTGGTCGCCGCCCGGCTGCTCCAGGCGGTCGGCGCGGCGCTGCTGATGCCGACCTCGTTGGCCCTGCTGCTGGCCGCCACCGCACCCGAGCGCCGGGCCGGCGCCGTCCGGGCCTGGGCGTCGATCGGCGGGATCGCCGCCGGACTCGGACCGGTGGTCGGCGGACTCCTGGTGGAGGCCGACTGGCGCTGGGTCTTCCTGGTCAACCTGCCCGTCGGCCTCGCCGCCCTGCTGGCCGGCCTGCGGGTGCTGCCGCGCACCCCCAGGCCCGAGGCCGGTCCGCTGCCGGATCTCACCGGCGCCCTGCTGCTCACCGCCGCCATCGCCGCGCTGGCCGTCGGACTCGTCAAGTCCGATGCTTGGGGCTGGAGTTCGCCCCGGGTGATCGGCAGCCTGCTGGCCGCGGCGGCACTCACCGGCTGGTTCCTGCGACGCTCCGCCCGCCACCCGGCGCCGGTGGTCGAACTGCCGCTGCTGCGCGTCCCGGTCTTCGCCGCGGCCAACGCCACCGCGCTGCTCTTCACCGTCGCGTTCGCCGGCATGCTGCTCACCTCGGTGCTCTGGTGCCAGCAGGTCTGGGGCTACTCGGCGCTGCGCACCGGACTGGCCATCGCGCCCGGCCCACTGCTCGTCCCGCCGATCGCGCTGGCCGCCGGCCCGCTGCTGCGCCGGCTCGGCCACGGGCGGACGGCGGCGGCCGGGCTCGTCCTGTTCGCCGCCGGGATCGCCTGGTGGCTGCTGACCGTGCGGCCGGCACCCGGATACGCCGCCGAGCTGCTGCCCGGGATGCTGCTCACCGGCGCCGGAGTCGGCCTCACACTGCCCACGCTGATCGGCGCCGCGGCCGGTGCGCTGCCCCCCACCCGGTTCGCCACCGGATCGGCCGTCACCACGATGGCCCGTCAGATCGGCGCCGTAGTCGGGGTGGCCGTGGTGGTGAGCGTGCTCGGCACCCCGCACGGAGCCCCGCAGGCCCTGGACGCGTTCCGGCACGGCTGGCTCGCGGTGCTGGTCGCCACGGCATCCGCGCTGGTCGCGGCCCTGCTGCTGGTCGCCGCGCAGCGCCGGGCCGGGCAACACTGACCCACTCCCGTGCCGCTAGGATCTCGGCTTCGTCGGGCCGGTACCGCACCGGTCAAGATCAAATGAGGAGCCGAGGATGGAACAGCGTCAGATCTGGTGGGCAGCGGGTGTGGGCGGCGGTGCGCTGCTGGTGGGCGGCGTGCTGCTGGCCACCCTGCCCGGGCACAAGCCGGCGCCGCTGCCGGTGCGGGCCCGCCAGTACACCCAGGTGCGAGCCTGCCTGCTGACCGACCAGCAAGGGGTGACCGCGGCGGCGGACGCCCCGGTCTGGGCCGGCCTGCAGGACGGGTCGGCGGCCAGTCGGGCGCAGGTCTCCTCGCTGCCGGTGATCGGTCCGGCGACGGTCGCCAACGCGCAGTCGTACGCCAACACCCTGATCCAGCAGAAGTGCTCGGTGGTCCTGGCCGCGGACCCGCTGCCCGGCCAGGCCCTGCGCGCGGTGGCGTCGGCCAACCCGAAGGTGCGCTTCGTCCTGGTCGACCACGGCGCCACGGCGGCCAACCTGACGGTGCTCGACCCGACCTCCGACGTGCGTGCCGAGGTGGCCCGGTCCGTGGCGGGCGCAAGCCCGTCCTAATCGGGCATTTCCTTCCTTATCTTCTCTTTATAACCCCAGGTCAGAGGCGTTTCGCTTCACCGGAAGTGAATATTCCGCATCGATCGGCGAAAACCCGCTTCTCACCTTGCAGACGGAACGTCAGGGCTGCTGCGATGAGCTGATCCTTTCGTTTTGATCTTCTCTGGGGTGACCTATGCCCGTTCCACCTGCCCGCCTGACCCGACGCAGACGGGAGCGACGACGACGCGTCATACGCTCACTCGCGCTGCTCGTCGTCACCATGCTCAGCCTCATGCTGACGACCGAGCAGGCGATGGCGACCGGCGCCACGCTCCCGGCCTTCTCGCTCTCCCCCCTGCAGTCCTTCGTCTCCTCGCTGTTCGCCGGCAAGCCGTCCTGGAGCGGTGTGCCGCAGCAGCACACCGGCTCGGCGGCCGGGCACGGCCACACCGCCGCCGCCGCCCAGACCAAGGCCAACCGCGGCGCCGGCCACGCGCCCGGTGCCGGCAAGGGTGAGCTGCCCGAGGTCAAGCCGTACGCGCGCAACTTCAAGACCGGCGCCAGCGCCACCGCGGTCAAGGGCTACGACCCTGCGACCAGCAAGCGCAACGCGGCCAAGTCGACCGCGGACACCGACTACTTCGACAACGCCGACGGCACCTTCAGCCGCCGCGTCGCCCAGCAGAAGACCAACTTCCAGGACGCCTCGGGCGCCTGGCAGCCGGTGAACACCAACGTCGCCAAGGCCGGCGACGGACGCTTCCACGAGGCCGCCAACAACCTCAGCGTCGACTTCGCCCCGCAGGCCGCCGACGGCGCCCTCGCCAGCTTCGGCGTCGACCCCGCGCACGGCCTCTCCTACGGGCTCAAGGGCGCGGCGCAGGTCACCGGCACGGCCTCGGGCTCCACCGTGACGTACGCCGGCGTGCTGCCGGACACCGACCTGATGGTGGCTCCGATCAGCGAGGGCCTCAAGGAGTCCGTGGTCCTGCACTCCGCGCAGGCCGCCAACTCCTGGGTCTTCCCGCTGAACCTCACCGGCCTGACGCCCTCGCTGAACACGGCCGGCGGCGTGGACCTCAAGGACAGCAGCGGCAAGGTCGTCGAGACGATCCCGGCCGCCTACGCCTACGACTCCAAGATCGCTCCGGTCTCCGGTGAGCGCGGTACCACGCACGACGTGACCTACCAGCTGATCACCGACGGCGGCAAGCCCGCCCTGCAGATGACCCTGAGCGCCGCCTGGCTGCACGACAAGGCCCGCAGCTTCCCGGTCACGGTGGACCCGTCCATCTGGGACTTCGTCAACACCACCTACGCGGAGTCGGGCTCCGACACCCCGCAGGTCGACCACTCGATGGAGCAGACCATCAAGGTCGGCTCCTGGGACTCCGGCCCGCACTCGGCCAACTCCTTCGAGCAGGACTGGTACCACACCTTCGACGGCTCGGGCGTCTCGCTGGTCTCGGCGCACCTGTGGCTGTACGACATCTGGGCCTCCACCTGCACCCCGGAGACCTTCAACGTCTCGCAGATCACCCAGCCCTGGACGCCCAGCAGCGTCACCAGCTACCCGGGCCCGAGCTTCGGCTCGCCGATCGGCACGCTGACCCCCACCGTCTCGAAGGCCTGCGTCAACAACTCGGGCAGCACGACCGGCGGCGACCAGCTGGTCGTCCCGCTCAACACCGCCGCCATGCAGAACCTGGCCAACGGGACGACGCCGGACTACGGCCTGGCCATCTCCGCACCGACCAACGACAACCTGCACTGGAAGCAGTTCGGCTCGATGGCCGACCCGGGCGCCGCGCCGTACGTCGTCTACGACTACACCGGTAACGTCCCCCCGCAGGTCGAGGCCACCTACCCGCAGAACGGCAACACCACCGACACGCTGACGCCGCAGCTGCAGGCCTTCGCCGACGACTCGCAGGTCCTCAGCAGCGCCCTCAAGTACGACTTCCAGGTCTACGACGGCAGCAACAACAAGCTCGCCGACTCCGGCCTGGTCAGCGGCGGCGGCTGGACCGTCCCGTCCGGGACGCTCAAGTGGGGGCAGTCCTACTACTGGACCGTCCAGGCGAACAACGGGACGCAGTACTCCCCCGCCGCTCCCTACTCCGAGCTCAGCGTCCAGGTGCCGCAGCCGGCCATCACCTCCTCGCTCTCCCAGAACGGGGACGCGAACGGCTTCGACCCGGCCACCGGCAACTTCACCAAGTCGGTCACCGACGCCGAGGTCAGCACCTCCGGTCCGAGCCTGGACGTGGTCCGCGACTACAACTCCCGTGACTACCGCACCAACGGCGCCTTCGGCTCCGGCTGGTCCAGCATCCTGGACGCCCGCGCCACCGAGCGCAAGGACGCCTCCGGCAACCTGACCGGCGTCGTGGTCACCTACCCGGACGGCTCGCAGGTCGGCTTCGGCAAGAGCGCGGACGGCACCTTCGCCGCACCGGCCGGCCGCTTCGCCACGCTGCGCGCCATCACCGGCGGCTACACCCTGACCGACAAGAACGACACGGTCTACACCTTCACCCAGAGCCTGGGCACCGGCGCGTACGGCATCTACTCGGTCGCCGACGCCAACACCCGGGCGATCTACTTCTACTGGACGGCCGGCGAGGTCACCGGCATCGCCTCGGCCGTCTCCAACCGCTCGCTGCACTTCAACTGGTCGACCCCGACCGGCGCGGGCAGCCCGCACGTCTCCTCCGTCTACACCGACCCGGTGGTGGCGGGCAACTGGAGCACCGCGCTCACCTGGACCTACAGCTACACGGGCGACCAGCTGACCAAGCTCTGCTCGCCGACCGACACCACCAGCTGCAGCCAGTACAGCTACACCCCCGGCTCGCAGTTCCAGACCCAGGTGCTGGACGCCGGGGCCTCCTCGCTCTGGCCGCTCAACGAGACGTCCGGCGCGGCCAACGCGGCCAGCGCCGTGAACACCAACGAGGGCGCCGACAAGGCGACGTACAACACCGTCACGCTGGGCCAGGCCGGTCCGTTGGCCGGCAGCACCGCCACCGCGGCGGGCTTCAACGGCTCCTCCTCGTACATCGAGATACCCAAGAGCCTGGCCAGCAGCTCCAGCCAGTACACGATGTCGATGTGGTTCAAGACCACCTCGACCACGCCCGGTGTGCTGTTCTCCTACTCCACGCTGCCGCTGAGCAGCGGGACCACCGCCGCCCAGTTCACGCCGTCCATCTACCTGGACGCGCACGGGCGGATCAACGCCGAGTTCTGGAACACCTCCGGCGTCGCCCCGATCGTCTCGGGCGCGGTCAACGACGGCAACTGGCACCAGGTGGTGCTGGCGGGCGCCGGGTCCTCGCAGACCCTGTACCTCGACGGCAGCCAGGTCGGCCAGCCGCTGAGCGGCATGATCGGGCGCAGCGGCGGCTACACCAGCGCACTGCAGGGCCACACCTACATCGGCGCCGGCTTCCTCGGCGGCACCTGGCCCGACGAGCCGCACTACTCCACCACCATCAACACGGGGTACGCGACCTACTTCAACGGCACCATCGCCCAGGTCGCCGCCTTCCCCAAGGGCCTGACCGCCACCCAGGTGGCCGCCCAGTACACGGCGGGCAAGCAGGCCGGCACGCTGCTGACCGGCATCACCCGTCCCTCGGGCAAGCAGTTCGCCACGGTCGGCTACGACACCAACACCGCCCAGGTCACCCAGGTGACCGACGAGAACGGCGGCGTCTGGCAGATCGGCAAGCCCTCGGTGGCCGGCTCCAGCCAGGTCTACCGCTCCGCCGTGATGGGCGCGGCCCCGGCCGGCTACTGGCGGCTCGGTGACACCGCGGGGGCGTCCAACGCCTACGACGAGGTCAAGTACGGCACCGGCACCTACAACGCGGCGACCCTCGGCTCCGGCGGACCGTTCGCCGACGCCACGGCGGCCAAGTTCAACGGGAGCTCGTCCTACGTCCAGCTGCCGAGCACCGACACGGTGGGCACCGGGCCGAACTCGGTCGAGATGTGGTTCAACATGCCGGCCGGCAACACGGCGGGCGGTGTGCTCTTCGACTACGCGGGCGCGTCCCTGACCGGCGGCTCCCCGCGCGGCAACAGCTGGGTCCCGGCGCTGTACGTCGGCACCGACGGCAAGCTGCACGGCAAGTTCTGGGACCAGTACACGACCGCCTGGCAGATCGTCACTCCCTCGACGGTCAACGACGGCAAGTGGCACCACGTGGTGCTCTCCGCCTCCGCCACCTCGCAGTCGATGTACCTGGACGGCAGCCTCACCGGCACCACGCTGGGCACCCGGACGGTCTCCCCCTCCACCTACGTGTACGTGGGCGCGGGCGAGAGCAGCAGCTGGCCGAACGGACCGACCAACACCGAGGGCTACTTCCCCGGCTCGATCTCCGACGTCGCCTTCTACCGGGCGCAGCTGACCGCCGCCGACGCGGCCCAGCACTTCCAGGCGGGCCAGAACTCCGCGGGCCTTTCCCCGCTGGAGACGGTGAACGTCGTCGACCCCGGCGGTAAGACGCTCGTCCACCAGTACGACCCGAACGCCGGCAACCACCAGGTGGCCGAGATCGACGGTGGCGGCAACAAGACGTCGTACGGCTACGACAGCGGCGGCTTCCTGCACACCACCACCGACCCCGACGGCGACGTGACCACCACGGGCCACGACGTGCGCGGCAACACGGTGTCCGTCACCGGCTGCCAGAACCAGGCGGCCGGCGTCTGCTCGACCAAGTACTACTCGTACTGGCCGGACGACACCACCGCCACGCTCACCACCGCCGACCCGCGCAACGACGTCCTGCTGACGGTCCGCGACGGCCGGTCGTCCTCGGCGACCGACAACACGTACCTCACCAGCTACACCTACGACGCGTCCGGCAACAAGATCAGCACCACCACCCCGCCGGTGGCCGGCTTCCCCAACGGCCGTACCACCACGACCACCTACAGCGACGGAAGCGCCAACTTCCCCGCGACCGACACCGGTACCGTCCCGCTGGGCCTGCCGGTGAAGACCACCTCGCCGGGCGGCGCGGTCAACTCGATCGCCTACCTGCACAGCGGTGACGTGGCCTCGACCACCGACCCCGCGGGTCTGAAGACCAGCTACACCTACGACGGCCAGGGCCGACCGCTCACCAAGACGGTCGTCTCGGACACCTACCCGGCCGGTCTGACCACCGCTTACGCCTACGACGGCCTGAGCCAGGTGGTGAAGGAGACCAACCCGCCGATCACCGACCGGGTCACCGGGGCCATCCACTCCTCGGTGAGCAGCACGGTCTTCGACGCCGACGGCAACATCACCTCGCAGTCGGTCACCGACGCCACCGGCGGCGACTCGCCGCGCACCGAGAGCACCACCTACAACCAGTACGACCAGGTGGCCAGCCGCACCGACGCCAACGGCAACGCGGGCGCCGCCAACGGCGCGACCACCACGTCCACCTACGACAGCAGCGGCAACCTGCTGCAGGAGACCAACCCGGCCGGGGTCGTCACGGCCTACACCTACGACTCCAACGGGCACCTGCTCACCCAGAGCGTGCTCGGCATCACCGGTGACCCGACCAACCCGACGGCCCCGGCCACCGTGGTCGAGTCCTCCCGCGCCTACGACCCGGCCGGCCGACTGGCCTCGGTGACGGACGCGATGGGCAACACCACGGCGTACACCTACACCGACGACGGCCTGACCGCCACCGTCACCAAGACCGACTCCAACGGCGCCAACCCCTTCGTCCTGCAGTCCGACCTGTACGACGCGGCCGGCAACCTCACCCAGCGCACCAGCTCCAACGGCGCCACGGTGACGCAGTACCAGGTGGACGCGGCCTCGCGGACCACCGGCACCACCATCGACCCGACCGGCGTCGACCGCACCACCTCGATGTCGTACACGCCCGACGACCTGATCGCCACCAGCAACGAGCACGACTCCTCGGGCTGGGACCGCACCACGTCCTCCACCTACGACGGCGCCGGACGGACCCTGAGCCAGACCCTGTACGGGGACGCCTCGGGCCACCCGAACGGCTGGTGGCCGCTGAGCCAGACCTCGGGCAGCACCGTCACCGACGCCACCGGCACCGGTAACACCGCGTCCGCCAACGGCCCGGTGACCTGGTCGAACAGCGCCGCCACGTTCAACGGCAGCGACTGGCTGGCCACCAACGGGCCGGTCATCAACACCGCCTCCTCGTACACCGTCTCGGCCTGGGCCAACCTCGCCGACACCAGCAGCGACCACACCATCGTGGCGCAGGGCGGCAAGAACACCGAGGCGTTCTACCTGCAGTACTCCAAGGCCCTGAACACCTGGGCCTTCGTCTCCCCGAGCGCGGACGCCACCAGCGGGGTCAGTTACCCCGAGGCGGCCGGCACCAGCCCGGCGACGACCAACACGTGGACCCACCTGGTCGGCGTGTACGACGGCTCGGCCGGCACCATGACGCTCTACGTCAACGGCACGGCCGCGGCCACCACCAGCAACGCCAGCGCGTGGAACGCGACCGGCCCGCTGAGCATCGGCAACGCCGTGCTCTCCGGCGGCGGCCAGCTCTACGGCACCGGCGACAGCGGCTCGGTGGCCAACGTCCAGGTCTACCAGCGGGCGCTGAGCGCCACCGAGGCGGCGGGGCTCTACAGCTCCGGGCGCGGCGGCGGCACGGTCGGCTCGTCCGGCCAGCAGACCACCAACTACACCTACGACCAGCGGGGTCTGACGACCTCGATGACCGACGCCAACGGCAACACCACCAACTACGTCAACGACGAGGCGGGCAACCGCACCATCACCTCCGCCCCGACGGTGTCGGTGGAGACCGCCGGCGGTACCCCCGCCCCGTCCCACCCGACCACCACCAGCGGGTTCAACACCTTCGGCGAGGAGGTGGAGCAGCTCGACCCGAACGGCAACGAGGTGACCCACACCTACGACGCCAACGGCGAGGAGACCTCCAGCACCGACCCGTCCTACACCCCGCCGGGCTCCAGCACCCCGATCACCGCGACCACGACGCAGACGTACGACGCGCTCGGCGACGTGATCACCGCGACCCGGGCCGACGGCAAGTCCAGCAGCTACCTCTTCGACCAGCGCGGCGAGTTGGCGCAGGAGACCACCCCGGACGGCAACAAGACGCACTACACCTACGACACGAACGGCGACAAGCTCTCCGTCACCGACGCGTCCGGGGCCGTCCACCAGGCGACCTACGACTACATGGGCCGCGAGATCACCTCCAGCACGCTGGAGCGCTACCCCACCGCACAGACCCTGACCGAGACCTCCTCCTACGCGGTGAGCTCGGGCAACCCCTACGGTGCCTTCCTCTCCTCGCAGACCTCTGCGGACGGGCGGACCACCAGCTACGGGTACAACCGTGCGGGCGACCTCGCCTCCACGACCGACCCGGCGGGCAACACCACCAGCTACGCCTATGACTTCATGGGCAACCGGCAGAAGACCACCGCCCCCGACGGCAGCATGACCGAGACGGACTACAACGCCTCGGGCCAGCCCGCCCTCACCAAGCAGTACTCCAGCGGTCCGCTGCCGTTCCTGCTGGCGCAGAGCTCGCAGACGTACGACGGTGTCGGCAACGTCCTGTCGAGCACCGACGCCCGCAACAACACCTCCACCTTCACCTACGACGCCACCGGCATGGTGACCAACGAGATCCAGCCGGTCTCGGCCACCTCGTCCATCACCACCTCCTTCGGCTACGACGCCAAGGGTGAGCGGACCCGCTTCACCGACGGCCGCGGCAACTCCTGGAAGTACACCTACAACTCCTGGGGCAAGCCGGAGAGCTCCATCGCGCCGACCACCGCCACCTACACGGCGGCCTCGGACGGCACCACGGGCTACGTCTACGACCAGCTCGGCCGGCTCACCCAGGTGAACCAGCCCGGCGGCGTGGTCAACACCATGACCTACGACGTCTCGGGCAACCTGACCTCGCAGTCCGGCAGTGGAGCCGAGGCGGCCACGGCCACCCGCAACTTCACCTACGACCCGCTGGGCCAGGTCCTCACCGCGCAGACCACGGCGGCCGGCACGGCGGGCCAGACCGGCTACCAGGCGGCCACCAGCGAGTCGTTCGGCTACGACGACCGCGGTGACCTGCTCTCCGCGAGCGGCACGGCCGGCACCAGCTCGTTCGGCTACACCAAGGACGGACTGCTCGCCAGCCGCACCGACGCGGCCGGCACCACCTCCTACACCTACGACAACGGCGGCCGACTGGCCACCATGAACGACCCGGCCACCGGGAACACCCTCACCTACGGGTACAACTCGCTGTCCCAGCCGACCTCGATCAGCTACGGCGCGAGCGGTCAGACCCGGGCGTTCAGCTACGACCCGATGCACCGCCTGACCGGTGACACCCTCACCTCCGGGTCCACCACCCTGGCGTCCATCGCGTACGGCTACGACCAGGACAGCAACCTCGCCTCGAAGACCACCACCGGCGTCACCGGCGCCTCGGCCAACACCTACACCTACGACTACGCCAACCGCCTCTCGTCCTGGAACAACGGGACGACCAACACCGCCTACTCCTACGACGCCTCGGGCAACCGCATCCAGGTCGGCTCGAACGTCTTCACCTACGACGAGCGCGACCAGCTGACCTCGGACGGTACGCAGACCTACCGCTACTCCGCCCGCGGCACCATGACCGAGGACCGCACCGGCGGCACCCCCGCCGTCTACGCCTCGGACGCCTACGGCCAGCAGATCATCGCCGGCCAGGACACCTACACCCTGGACGCCTCGGGCCGCGTGATGACCTCGGTCGGCACCGGCGGCGGTGGCAACCGCACCTTCCAGTACACCGGCGGCGGCAATCAGCTCGCCTCGGACGGCACCAACACCTACACCTGGGACGCCGCAGGCGGCCTGGTCGGGACCAACACCCCCGGCGGCACCACCGCTACCGGCCACACCGTGATGACCGACCAGCACGACGACGTGGTCGGCCAGTTCGGCAGCGGCTCGACCGCGCTGACCGGCTCGCAGACGTACGACCCGCTGGGCAACGTCACCGCGACCGCCGGCCTCGTCGGCCAGCTCGGCTACCAGTCCGGCTGGACCGACTCGGCCAACGGCAAGGTCAACATGGGGTCGCGCTGGTACAACCCGGCCGACGGCGTGTTCCTCAACAAGGACACCGTCTCCAACAACCCCACCCCCAACTCGGCCGCGGCGAACCCGTTCGCCTACGTCGACGACAACCCGATGATCGGCACCGACCCGAGCGGCCACTGCTCCTGGTGGACCGGCTCGTGCGAGGTCCAGGCCGCCAAGGCCGCAGCCGAACGCGTCGCCAGCGCCGCCCGGGCGGCAGCCCAGTGGGCCGCCCAGCAGGCCGCCGCGGCAGCCGCGTGGGCAGCCGAGCAGGCCAGGGCAGCGATCGCCGCGGCAGCAGCCGCAGCCGCCGCGATCGCCGCAGCAGCCCAGCGCGCCGCCGCAGCCGCGGCGAGCCGCATCGTCGACATGGGCCGCAGGGTCTACCAGGCGGCGAAACGCGTCTACCGGTACTCCGTCAAAACCGTCAGACGTGTGGTCCATACCGTGGTCCACGCCGTCCATACCGCCTACCACGCGGTCGCCAAGGCCGTGAAACACGTGGCAACCGTCGTCAAGAAGGCAGCCAAGGCCGTCGGCCACGCCGTCGCCAAGGCAGCCGTCGCCACCGCCAGCTACGTCAAGCACCACGCCGCGGCGATCACCTCGTTCGTGGTCTCCACCGCCGTCTTCGCCGGTTGCGAAGCGGCCACGGCGGGCGTCGGCACGATCGGCTGTTCGGCCCTCTCCGGCGCGGCCGGAGCCCTGGTCGACCAGGGGTTCAAGTGCGCCTCCGGCGGAGGCAAGGCCTGCTCCGCCGGTGCGTTCGGCAAGTCGGCCCTCGTCGGCGGTGCGGAGGCCGCACTCGGTGACGGCCTCGGTGCCCTCGGCGGCAAGCTCCTCGGCAAGATCGGCCCGAAGGCCCTCGACGCCGCCGGAGGCCTCTTCGGCAAGGGAGCCAGCGAGGTCGCCGACGCGGGAGCACAGGACGCCACCGCGGTGGCCACCCACGAGACGACGAGCGAGGCGAGCCAGAGCGCAACGCAAGGCGCGACGTGCAAGACCGGACCGCACAGCTTCACCGGCAACACCCCGGTCCTGCTGGCGGACAACACAACCAAGCCGATCAGCCAGATCAAGATCGGCGACCAGATCACCAACTCCGTGCCCGGCAAGGACGGCACCGAGACCCACACCGTCACCAACGTCATCGTCACCACCACCGACCATGACTTCGTCAACCTGACCATCACCCCGACCAAGACCGACAGCAGCAGCACCGCCTCCAAGGCAGGCAAGGCCCTCCTCGGCCTCGCCGCCGGTGTCGCTGCCCTGACCCTCTGGGCCGCCCCGGCCCAGCCCGCCCAGGCCGCCGAACCCTCGGCCGCCACGTCGACCACCGCCCCTGCGACTCAGGCCAAGGCGCCCGCCTCTGCCGACGACGTCCAGACCGACGGCTCGACCCTGACCACCACCTACCACCACCCCTTCTACGACGAGACCCAGCACGCCTTCGTCGAGGCCCAGTACCTCAACCCCGGCGACGTCCTGCAGACCCCCACCGGCACCGCCACGGTCGCCACCACCCACCTCTTCCACGCTGACACCACCACCTACGACCTGACCATCGGCGACCTCCACACGTACTACGTGGAGGCAGGCAGCACCCCGGTTCTCGTTCACAATATTTCTCTTCCTTGCCCGTCGGAATTGCAGGCGGGCCTCGAGAAGGCAAAGAACGCGAGTTCTTCATTCGACCGTCCCGGTGGCATGTCCGGCCATGCACAGCTGAGCGACGGCGCATCTCACGACCTTTCTTCGGGCGGTGACGGTCGCAATCTCCGATCGGATTGGGAAGCACCTCCAGGGACAACGGACGAGAATTTCCACCACTTGGAGAATCAGACGGCAGCACTGATGCGCAAATCTGGATCAGATGAAGCTTACTTGTACCTGCACAAGGCTCAAGGTGCAGCCTATGGAGCATGCAAGTACTGCGTCTCTGCAATGCGAGAAATGCTGCCGCAAGGCTCCAAGCTAATGGTTATCTGGCAAAATGAGGAAGGGGCCATCAAGAACAGGGTCTTCATCGGTGCGGCTGATTAGGCAAATCGAATAAGTGCGACCGCATTACGATCCGCACACTTGATGGGCGACGCCCGCACGACAGCCTCTCCGGCTGTCGTGCGGGCGTCGCCGGTTGGTGGAGTGCAGCTGCTCGGTCTGCCAGCTTCCGACGTCGAGAGATTTGCCTGTGCGCTATCATGGGCGAGTGATTGATCCTGCAGACATTAATCTCCCCGCCCTCCTCGCCCGCTGGTATGGGCCGCCTGATTGTTCGGAATGGCAGGTCCCGGAGGACCTCCCGGGGATCCCTCAGCCGATTAGTGAGTGGTACAGCCTCGCCTATCGCTGGGAGGTGATCAGGTCAGCCGAGCATCAAATTTTTGGACCTCGGAAGATCAGATTGAACCAAGGGAAGGTTGAGTTTGCTGCTGACTCTACCGGCGACTGGTTCTGGGCCTTTGATGCCGAGGACTCAAATTCTGTCTACGAGGCTGAATTGCATGGTGAATGGAGGCTGATTCCCGAGTCCCTCCCAGAATTTCTTGTCCATGCAACGCTCAAGGACGCTGCCGCCTCAGCGAACTTCTGTCGAACTTGCTCTCAAGTTCCTAACGAAATCCTTCCAGACGTATTGGCCGAAGTGGAAGAGGTCGACTTCGGAGGATGGGAGTGGCCGCGCCCCGGCCGTCGAATATTCATGAATGAAGTGCTGATTGTGGAGATTGGTCCAGCAATGGACTTTAGGGCCCCAAGGCGCAACAGGGAGGGCTTCTCTTTCGTGAGAGCTTCAGGAATTTCCGCCGAAAGCCTCAGTGGCTTGGATGGAATTCCTTCCGTGAAGTGGCAGGTCTATTCAGCTGATGATCATTGTGATTCGTAGGCGACTGCCTTCCTGATCTAACCAGACTGACACATCCCGCGCGAATGCGGCGGTAACTAACAAGAGGTTCGACGGCCATGTCAGACCCTGGGAGGATATGCCGAGTGGTAACTGTGCGCAGGATGCCATAGCACCCTTTCCCGAATAGCCCTGAACGGGACTTTCCGAAAGGTTCACAGAAGCCCCTCCGGATTTCCGTTGGTGGGGCTTCTAACCGTTCGACGGCAGTACCTCACGGCCACGTCAGCGAACGAGCGCCCCACAAAGCGGCGGGGCCGCCCGCCAGGTCGTCCTGGCCACATCGGGTCGCTCCCCTATTGGCTGTGCCGCATGGCACTGCGGCACAGCCATTTCAGTGAACACCGCTGGTGGGCTTGCCGGTTCAACAGCGCACCCAGACACAGTCCTGGTGGTGGAGTGCGTCGAAGCGATCCTTATGGGCTTCAAGGCGGCTCGCATGCGCAGGCCGCACACCCGCCGCCCGAGCCGCCCGCACCGCGTCTACGTTCCGCCACGCGGCCTCTGGCCACGCCGAAACGCCTTGTTTCGACGAGTGTCACCCCCCACGCCGCCCAAATGGCCGGGCCGGAGCAGCGGTGGAAAGCTCGGAGGGGATGCGTCCGATGCGTCCCATACGACCCCGTGCGTGCCCGTCGGGAGGAGTGGCAGCGATGTCCGAGCGAGGAACGTCCCGGGCGGGGGCGGGGGGCCGGGCGCCTGTCGTCGAGCGGCCGGAGCAGGTGCGCAATGTCGTGCTGGTCGGGGTCAGCGGGGTCGGCAAGAGCACGCTGGCCGAGTCGCTGGCGCTGGCGGCGGGGGCGGTGACGCGGGCCGGGCGGGTCGAGGACGGGACGACCGTCTCCGACTACGAGGAGATCGAGCACCAGCAGCAGCGCTCGGTCCGGCTGGCCTTGCTGCCGCTGGAGTGGCGCGGGGTCAAGATCAACCTGCTGGACCCGCCCGGCTACGCCGACTTCGCGGGTGAGCTGAACGCCGCCGTGCGCGCGGCCGACGCCGCGGTGTTCCTGGTCTCCGCCACCGAACCCGTGACGGGGCCGGTGCTCGTGCTCTGGCAGGCCTGCGCCGACGCCCGGCTTCCCCGGGCGATCGCCGTCACCCGGATGGACGCAGCGCGGGCCGACTTCGCCGAGGTGCTGGCCGCCTGCCAGGAGACTTTCGCCGGCGACCGGCCCGACTCCGTCCAGCCGCTGGACCTGCCGGTGCGCACGGAGGGGCACGTGCACGGCACGGTCGACGTGCTGTCCGGCGCGACGCACGGGGAGGCCGCCGCTCCGCCCGACACCGCGCCGGCCCGCGAGCAGCTCGTGGAGGCCATCGCCGGCGAGGACGACACGCTGCTGGAGCGCTACCTCGACGGCGAGAACCTCGACTCCGGCTCCCTGGCCGCCGGCCTGCGCGGGGCCGTGCTGCACGACGCGCTGCACCCGGTGCTGCCGACCACCCAGGACGGCACCGGCGCCGTCGAACTGCTGGACCTGATCGTCGACTCGTTCCCCTCCCCCGCCGACCGGACCGGGCGCGGCGACCCGCTGCCCTGCGACCCGAAGGCCCCGCTCGCCGCGCAGGTGATCCACAACACCGGCGACCCGTACGTCGGGCGGCTCAGCCTGGTCCGGGTCTTCGCCGGGACCCTGCACCCCGACACCCTGCTGCACGTCAGCGGCCCCCAGGGCGGCGAGTCGGAGGAGCGGATCTCCGCGCTCACCAGCCCGTTCGGCAAGCACCAGCGCCCGGTGCCGGAGGCGATCGCCGGCGACCTGGTCTGCGTCGCCAAGCTCACTGCGGCCCGGGCCGGCGACACGCTGTCGGATCCGTCCGCGCCGCAGCTGCTGGAGCCGTGGAGCCTGCCCGACCCGCTGCTGCCGATCGCCGTCGAGGCACACAGCAAGGCGGACGACGACAAGCTCGCCCAGGGCCTGGCCAAGCTCACCGCGCATGACGCGGCCGTCCGGGTCGAGCAGAACCCGGACACCCACCAGATCGTGCTCTGGTGCACCGGCGAGGCCCACGCGGCCGTCGTCCTACAGCAGTTGGGGTCGCTGTACGGCGTGCGGGTGGACCAGGTGCCGTACCGGGTGGCGCTGCGCGAGACCTTCGCCGGGACGGCGACCGGGCACGGGCGGCTGGTCAAGCAGTCCGGCGGGCACGGGCAGTACGCGCTCTGCGAGTTGCTGGTGGAGCCGCTGCCGGCCGGTGGCGGCTTCGAGTTCGTGGACAAGGTGGTCGGCGGCGCGGTGCCGCGGCACTTCGTGCCGTCCGTCGAGAAGGGCGTGCGGGCCCAGTTGGCGCACGGCCTGAGCGACGGACATCCGTTGGTGGACATCCGGGTCACCCTGGTAGACGGCAAGGCGCACTCGGTGGACTCCTCCGACGCCTCCTTCCAGACCGCGGCCGGTCTGGCGCTGCGCGACGCGGCCGCCCAGACCACCGTCCAGCTGCTCGAACCCGTGGCCGATGTCGGGGTGTTGATCCCCGACGAGTACCAGGGCGCCGTCTTCAGCGACCTGTCGATGCGGCGCGGCCGGGTGCTCGGCACCGAGGCCGCCGGCCCGGGCCGCAGCCTGCTGCGGGCCGAGGTCCCCGAGCTCGAACTCACACGCTACGCCGTCGACTTGCGCTCCCTCTCGCACGGCACCGGCTCCTTCACTCGCACCCCGCTGCGCTACGAGCCGATGCCCGCCGCCGTCGCCGCCCACCTCGCGCGGACGCAGGAGTAGCGCGGAGGAAACGCCTGAGCCGGAGAGCCGGGAGGGGACTGGCCGGGCCAGCTCCCTCCCCTGCTCTCCGGCTCATGACCGGCGCCCGGCGATCAGGGATTCGGGTTGTAGGTGTTGCTGCTCCAGATCGGACTGTTCGACGCGTTGTAGATCACGAAGTTGCAGTCGTCCTGGACGGTCGCCCGCGCTCCCGACCCGTTGGTGCCGCTGGCCCAGAGCGGGTGGCTCTGGTCCGTGGGGTTGTTGTTGGTGAGGCTGTAGACCACCAGGTTGCCGTCGGCCTGGAAGGAGGCCCAGTTGCCGGTGCCGAAGGTGCTGGTGGACCAGAGTGCCTGGCCGGTGTTGCGGGAGTACAGCACCAGGTTTCCGTCGAGCTGCATGCTCAGCCGGGTGTGGGCGGAGTAGGCGGTGTCGCCGGGGTGCAGCACGGCGCCGGGCGCGAAGTTCGGGTTCACCGCCGCGTCCACCGGGCCAAGGTCGCTCGGGACCGCGAAGCCGGTCACCTTGCCGGTCGCGTCGGCCGTACCGGGCCAGACCAGCAGGTGGTGGTCCTTGGTGACGGCGTAGAGGTCCGCCACCTTGTCACCTGTGAGATCGCCGACCGAGCCGACGGTCGGATAGGTGGTGGGGTCGACGCCGCCGGTGCCCGCGATGTAGCCGGAGGCCGGGTCGTCCAGGGCCGAGTAGTTGGTGGTCCCGTCGGTGTTCTTGGTGAGGGGGTAGGCGTGCATGGTGCCGTCGATCCTGCTGCGGCTCCACAGGGTCGGCTGGTTGCCGCCGTTGGCCGGGCCGGGGCCGATCAGGTCGTACTGACTCCAGTCGGCGCCGGAGACCTGACGGTCCGTCGGCTTGAGCAGGCGTGCGTTGGTGGTGCCCGCCGGGAAGAGCCAGAGCTTGCCGCTGATCACAGCGAGCAGCGAGGTACGGCTCAGCAGGCTGACCGGGTTGCCCTGGGGGTCGGTGGAGGGCGTCAGGCCCTCGCCGTCGGGGCTGCCGAGGGCGAGGATCTGCGTGGTGGTGCTCCAGTCGTTGCCGCCGAAGTCGGTGGGGCAGGTGATGGTGACCCCGGTGTTGTCCTGGCAGGTCACGGTGCCGGGGGTGGCGCTTCCGGACTTGTAGAACGGGGATCGGACGCTGAAGTTGCCGTGGAGGTCGTTCTGGTAGAGGTACATCTGCGGGTCGCCCGCGGGGTGGGCGATCAGGTCGTCCATCCACTTGCCGCCGAGCAGCGAGCCCCGGTGGGTGATCTGGATGCCGTTCCAGCCGGTGCCGCCGACCGCGGCGGTGGGCGGCGAGGAGATCGTCGACGTGCCGGCGGGATCGATGCCCGGCTGGATCAGCCGCAGGTTGCCGTTCGAGTCGGGCAGCAGGATGTCCGGCTTGTTGTCACCGTTGACGTCGCCGAAGACCGGAGTGCTGCCCGGCTTCCACGGCGCGTAGTAGGTGTAGAAGACCGGCTGGCTGTAGTTGCCGGCGTTGTCCTGGGCCTGCACGTAGAGCGTGTTGGTGCCCCAGCTGCCGGGGGTGTAGCTGTAGCCGGCCTTGCCGTTGGCGTCGGCCGCCAGGGTGCCCGCGTCGCCGCAGTGCCAGCCGGAGGTCGGCGAGGACGAGGTGCTGACCTTGAAGCAGGCCGGCCCGGAGGCGCTGCCGCCGGACGGCGCCGGGTCGGTGGCGCTGAGGGTGAAGGTGCCCTGGTCGGAGCTGTACTTCGCCGGGGTCGGGTTCGCGGTGCCGGACGGCGGGAAGTCGGTGGAGCTGACGCTGGCCGTCGGCGGAGTCTTGTCGACGCGGAAGTAGCACCAGCTGGTCTCGGGGGAGCCGAGCCCCTGGTTGGCCGGGTCCGCGTCGTAGGCGTTGGAGGTCCAGCCGTACTGGTGGCCGTCCGTCAGTGAACCGACGTTGACACTGGCGACGTTGGAGGCACCCTGCCAGCCGCTGTCACCGGTCCAGCCGCCCTGGCTGTTGTTGTCGTCCCACATCCGGAAGGCCTGGTGCAGTGGGAGCCCGGCCGGCGACCAGTTGCTCGCGGTCAGCGAGATGTTCTGGTTGGCGCCGATCCAGCCCGCGTTGTCCCAGGGGTTGGTGCCGCCGCTGGTGCAGTCGAAGTGACTGTTGCTCGACGCGAAACCGGGCTGCGGGCTGATCCGCGGCCACCAGGCGCTCGGCTGCAGGTCGTAGGTGGTGGTGATGTGCGGGTTGTTGGTGATGTGCTTGCGGTAGTACATGTTGGACTCGTCGTCGGGCGCGATGCCGACCGTCCAGTTGCCCCAGTGGCCGGTTGCGGCCTGCTGCAGCTGCGCGGTGACGTCGAAGCTGATCGGTCCGGTGCCGGTGATCCAGGTCGAGCCGACCTTCGAGCAGCCGCCCATGGTGCTGCCGCCGTTGCAGGGCTGGTTGTTCCAGGTGGTGTTGCCGTCGATGGCGCCGGTCCAGTAGAGGCCGAGCGGCGTGCTGGTGCTCGGGGAGGAGGCGCTGCTGACGTTGGCGTAGAACGTCGACTTGTAGACGGTCGGCGGGGCCGGCGCTCCACCGGGCTGGGTGTAGATGGCCGCGTTGATGCCGAGCTGGAAGTACGCGCGTTCGCGGCCGTGGCCGGTGCAGTCGCTGTACCCGCAGTAGCCGGCGCCCAGGTCGCCGACCGCGTTGTAGTACTTGGTGTCGGGGTGGTACTCCTGCACCTGGGCCGAGGCCTGGTAGCCGCTGTCGGCACTGATCGTCGGGTCGAGGTACCAGGGACCGGTGCCCTTGCCGAAGGTGGCCGGGTCCGGGGTGAGGTCGATGCCGGTGCTGGTCGCCTTGATGCCGATCGGCGCCTCGCTGGCCTGGTCGCCCGGCGCCTGGGCGGTGGAGGCACCGCTCGCTGCAGGGGCGGCGGGGGCTGCCATCGGCGACGGGTTGCGCAGTGCCCCCGCTCCGGGGGCGGCGGGCGCGGGCAGCGCCGAGTCCCACTGCAGCGGTGTGGGCGCCTGCAGCCGGACCCGGCCGGCGGCGTCCTTGAAGCCGATGTTGCCCGCCGCGTCGGCGTCGACACTCAGGCCCGAGGAGCTGACCGGGAAGTGCAGGTCCTTCAGCTGCGCACTGGCCGCCGCGGCGGCCGTACGCACCACGATGACATCGCGCCAGCCACCGGTGGGCAGCGCGGTGACCTGGAGGTCGACGTCGCTGAGCACGTTGACGTAGGTCGCCGTCGCGCCGTCGAGGCTCGGGGCGGGCAGGGCGAACGGGGCGGAGACCGCGAGCTTCTTGCCGTCAGCGGTGGTGAGCGTCGCGAGCGGGCCGGTGCCGCCGCCGGAGACGGTCAGGCCGAGCGGGGTAACCGCCGGGCTGAGCGTCCCGTCGGGGTTGCGGCGCAGCGTCGGGTCCAGGTCCACCCAGCCCGTGCCGCGCTGGGTGCGGACCGCCTGGGCGTGGGCGGTGGTGCTCAGCGTGCCGTCCGGATTGACCTGTGTCTGCGAGGTCTCGGTGGTCAGCGCGTCGACCACAACGGCCGTCCCGGTGGCCGCGGCCTTCGTCCGGGCGTCCAGCAGAGCCTGCTGAGCGGCGGTCACGGCCGGCTTCGCCCCGGGCGACTGGGCGGCGGGGACGGCCGCGGGGCCGAGGCCGGCCGGGTCGACGGTGACCGCCTGTGCGACGGGTGCCGCCAGCACGCCGAGGCTCAGCGCACCGCTGACCGCGAGGGATATCAGCGAGGCCGCCCGGACGGCTCTCGGGCGGCGAGCGTGGCCGCCGCGCCCGTTCAGTGTGTTTCTCGACATGGTGCTGGGTTTTGTCCGTCCCGTTCTGGGCCGCCCCCTCGGGGGCATGCATTTCGCTCGGAACGATGAACGATTAAGTGTCGATCGGTCAAGCCGCACAACTTCATGTCCGAATATGACCGATTGATCCCACATCTTATTCTGATGAATAGTTAGGTAACGAATTGAGTTCGCATGACGGTCCAGCTGGCGCCGTTCGCGCGATAAACCCTAAAGTCGCCTCGATCATGGCACCTCTTGTGTGCTTGTGAATGACATTGCATCAGATATCGGGGAGTTGTCCGTGAGGGCACAGCGCGACGAAGCGCAATTCAGACCAGGGTCGGGCGGCAGAAAGCGGTGGGTGGGACTCACCGGAATCGCAGCCGTACTGATATCGCTGGTGGCGGCACCGCCCGCCGAAGGACTGGCGGCGCACCTGCCGCACGGGCGGGTCTGGTCCCCGCCCGGCACACCGCTGAACGCGGGTCAGAAATCGGTCAAGGGTCAGAACCTGACTCCCGGTCGTCCGAAGGCACCGGCCTTCCCGGTCCCCGGGGACTGGAAGCCCTCGGCCGTCCCACTGGTCGCCGGCTCGCAGACGGTCCGACTGACCGGTGACGCCGTTCAGGCCGGCCAGCTGCCCGTCAAGGTCGCCGGGACCGCCGACCACTCCGCACAGTCGGTGCGGGTCGACGTCACCGCAGCGAACCAGGGCACGGCCGCCGGCGTCAGCGGACCGATCGTCGCCCTGACCGACCCGGCGGGCACGGCGGGCATGGCGGGCACGGTGGGTGACCATGTGAAGGTGGCCCTGGACCTCAAGGCCCTGCAGGCCGCGGGCTGGGCGGACCGGGCGCGCCTGGTCGCGCTGCCGGCCTGTGCGCTGACCACGCCGGACCTGGCTCAGTGTCGTCGGCAGACTCCGGTGGCCTCCTCCGTGGACCCGCGGAGCGACGTACTGACCGCCGAGGTCACACTGCCGGCCTCGTCGGCGCCGAACACCACCGCCGCCTCGCTGCCGGCCGGCAGCGGCCCGCACGTCGTGCAGGCCGGTCTCGTCCAGGCCGCCGCCAGTGCCGCCGCACCCATGGTGCTGGCTGCCGCGCCGTCCTCCGACGGCGCGATGGGCGGATACTCCGCCACGCAGCTGTCCCCCTCGACGGCCTGGAGCGCCGGTTCCAACATCGGGGACTTCACCTACGCCTACCCGATCCAGACGCCTCCGGCGCTGGACGGTACCGGCCCGACGGTCTCGCTCTCCTACGACTCCTCGGTCGTCGACGGCAAGACCTCGGCGCAGAACGCGCAGGCCTCCTGGGTCGGCGAGGGCTGGGACTACCAGCCCGGGTTCATCGAGCGGTCGTACCAGGGCTGCGACAAGGACGGCGTCACCGGTTCTGCGGACCGTTGCTGGGCCGGCCAGAACGCCACTCTCAGCCTCGGTGGCCACTCCGGTGCCCTGGTGCACGACGATGCGACCGGTGCGTGGCACCTGCAGGGCGATGACGGCTCCAAGGTCGAGCAGCTGACCGGCGCCGCGAACGAGGCTCACAACGGCGAGTTCTGGCGGGTGACCACCTCGGACGGAGTGCAGTACTACTTCGGCCAGAACCACCTGCCCGGCGGCAGCCACAGCGACCCGGCCACCAACTCGGTCGCCTACGAGCCGGTCTACTCGCCCAAGAGCGGCGACGACTGCTACAACTCGTCCACCGGCACGGCCTCCTACTGCCAGGAGGGCTGGCGCTGGAACCTCGACTACGTCGTGGACCCGCACCAGAACCTGACCAGCTACAGCTACCAGCAGGACGTCAACTACTACAACCGCGGCGGCGGCCAGAACAGCGGGAACGGCACGCCGACCGCGTACGTCCGCTCCACCGAGGTCAGCACGATCTCCTACGGTCAGCGCCTGCCCGAGCAGCTCACCGCGGGTGGCACCCTGAAGCCGGCCGCGCAGGTCGTTTTCACCACCGCCGAGCGCTGCACCCCCTCCGGCTCGGTCACCTGCACCACCGCGCAGCGCGTCAAGGCCAACCAGACCAACTGGCCGGACTCACCCCTCGACCAGGCCTGCGCCTCGTCGGGCGCCTGCACCGTCGACAACCCGACCTTCTGGTCGCCGCTGATGCTCTCCCAGATCAGCACCCAGGTCCTGGTCGGCACCTCGTACACCACCGTCGACTCGTGGACGCTCAAGCACACGTTCCCCGACCCGGGCGACGGCACCAAGCCCGCCCTGTGGCTCTCCTCGATCCAACGCACCGGCACCGACGGCCAGCCGGCCGTCTCGCTGCCCGCGGTGACCTTCACCGCGCGCGAGTTGGCGAACCGGGTGGACGGCCTGACGCCGGCCGAACCGGCGTTCTACCGTCCGCGCATCCAGCAGATCAGCACGGAGACCGGCGAACAGATCAACGTGGTCTACGCCGCGGCCGAGTGCTCGCGGGTCGCCAACCACATGCCGTCCTCCGAGGACGCCAACACCATGGCCTGCATGCCGGTCAAGTGGTACCTCCCGGGCTCCAGCTCGCCCGATCCGGTCAGTGACTGGTTCAACAAGACCCTGGTCAGCACCGTCACCGAACAGGACGGGGTGATCGGCACGACGCCGACCAAGACCACCAGCTACGCCTACGGCGGCGGCGCCGCCTGGCACCGCGACGACAGCGACGTCACCGACCCCAAGACCCGTAGCTGGGACGAGTTCCGCGGCTACCAGACGGTCACCACGACCATCGGCACCGGCAACGCGGGTGAGGCACCCAAGACCCAGAAGGTCGCCACCTACCTGCGCGGCATGAACGGGGACCACCAGGCGGACGGCACCACGAAGAGCGTCACCGTCTCCTTCGTCCCCTACCCGGGCGCGACAGCGGTGACCCGCGCGGACGACAGCTGGCTCACCGGCAGTGTGCTCGGCAGCCAGGGCTTCGACCAGGCCGGCGGCTCGATCCTCACCGCCTCGGCCACCGTGCCCTCCGGCGAGGTGGTCACGGCGACCCACAAGCAGTCCGGCGGTATGCCCGACCTGGTCGCCCGCTACGGCAGCACCAGCGCCACCGCCACCACCTCGCAGCGCCTCTCCGGCGGCTCCTGGCGTACGGTCACCACGGTCTCGACCTCCGACGCCACGCACGCGAACCGCCCGGTGTCGGTGGACGACAAGGGCGACGGCACCGCCGCCGCACCGGAGATCTGCACCACGACCAGCTACGCGGTCGGCAGCAACCCGATGATGCTGACCCTGGCATCCGGCAAGCGCAGCATCGCGGGGGCGTGCGGGACCACCCCGAGCGCGTCCAACACCGTCTCCGACACCCGGACCCTCTTCGACGGCCAGCCGTTCGGCCAGGCCGGGGCGGTCGCGGACGCGACCGGCACGCAAAGCCTCTCCTCGTACGACGGCGGCGGCAACGCGCAGTACACCACCCTGAGCACCACCACCTTCGACTCCTACGGCCGGACGGTCACGACCGCCGGCGCGGACGGCGTGGTGTCCAGGACCGACCCGCAGCCGGCGACCGGCACCATCCCGACCCAGGTCAAGCTCACCGGTCCGATGGGCGCCTCCTGGGCCACCACCGCGACCTTCGATCCCGGCCGCGGTCTCCCGCTGGTCTCCACGGACGCCAACGGGCGCGCCACCACGCGGCAGTACGACGGTCTCGGCCGCGTCACGGCGGTGTGGAACCCGGACCGGGCGACCAACCTGTCGCCCGACCAGAAGTACTCCTACGCCGTGAACGGCACCACCGCCCCGTCGGTGGTCACCTCACAGGTCATCCGTGAGGACGGCAGCTACTCGACCAGGACCGAGCTGTACGACGGTCTCGGCCGCACCCGGCAGACCCAGACCACCACGCCCAGCGGCAGCGGCGGGCGTCTGATCACCGACAGCACGTACGACTCGCACGGCTGGCCGATCAAGACCTCGGCCCCGTACTACGACAGCGCCAACCTGCCCGGCAGCGCGATCTTCTCGGTGCCGGACTCGCAGGTGCCCGCGCAGACCTGGGTGACCTACGACGGCCTCGGCCGGGCGGTCTCCAGCGCGTTCATGTCCTACGCCCAGCAGCAGTGGGCCACCATCACCGCCTACCCGGGCGCCGACCGCACGGACACGACGCCCGCGCAGGGCGGCACGCCCACCAGCACGCTCACCGACGCGCGCGGCCGCACCACCCAGCTGTGGCAGTACCGCGTCGGCTCGGCCACCGGCACCTCCTCGGACGCCGATGTCACGAACTACGCGTACACCGCCGCGGGCCAGCCGCTGAGCCGGACCGACGCAGCGGGCAACACCTGGTCCTACACCTACGACCTGCGCGGCCGGCAGACCTCGGCCACCGACCCGGACACCGGGACAACCAGCTCCACCTACGACGTCGACTCCCGGGTGGCCACCACCACCGACTCCCGCAACAACACGCTCGCCTACAGCTACGACGTCCTGGGCCGTAAGACCGGGATGTACACGGGCAGCGTCGCCCCGGCGAACCAGCTCGTGGGCTGGACCTACGACACCCTCGCCAAGGGTCAGCCGACCGCCTCGACCCGCTACGTGGGCGGCGCCACCGGCGCGGCGTACACCCAGGCGGTCACCGGCTACGACGCCATGTACCGCGCGCTCGGCAGCAGCGTCACGATCCCCTCCTCCGAGGGCGCGCTGGCCGGCACCTACACCACCAGCAACACCTACACCCCGGTGCTGGGTTCGCTGGACCACACCATCCTGCCCGCGATGGGCGGGCTTCCCGCCGAGGAGGTCGACTACCTCTACAGCAACACCGGCTCGCTGATCGCCTCGGGCGGCAACAACAGCCTGGTCACCGACGTCCAGTACGACGCGCTGGGCCGGGCGACCCGTACCACCGTGGGCGACTACGGCACCCAGGTGGTCTCCACCCAGCAGTACGACTGGGCGACCGGACACGTCGTCAACTCCTTCCTGGACCGCCAGACCGGCACCACCTCGCTGGACCAGACCGGCTACACCTACAACCCGGCCGGCCGCGTCACCTCGGTCACCGACCTGCAGAACGCCTCGGCGACCGACACCCAGTGCTACACGTACGACTACCTGGGCCGGCTCACCACCGCCTGGACCGACACCGCCGGCACGACCACCAAGCCGGCGCCCTCCGTCCCCGGCATCGGCACCTGCAACAACGCCACCGGCCCGGGCAGCACGGCGGGCAAGCCCACCGTGGGCGGCCCGGCACCGTACTGGCAGAGCTACAGCTACGACGCGAGCGGCAACCGAACCGGCCTGGTGCAGCACGACGTCACCGGCAACACCGCCAATGACTCCACCACCACCCAGACCTTCGGCACGGGCGCCAACCCCGCCCAGGGCACCACCGGCGGCCCGCACGGGCTGCTGACGTCCTCGACAAAGTCCGCGAGCGGCACCGCCGGCAGCACCTACACCTACGACGCCGGGGGCAACACCACCGGCGTCACCGACGCCACCGGCACCACCACCCTGACCTGGAACGGCGAGGACAGGCTGGCCTCGACCGCCAAGCCGGGATCGGCGACCTCCTACCTCTACGACGCCGACGGCAAGCAGCTCATCCGCCGCGACCCGGGCCGGACCACGGTCAGCCTGGGCGCCGACGAACTCACCCTGAACACCGCCGACAACTCGCTGACCGACGTGCGCTACTACGGTTCGCCCGGCGGCATCACGATCACCCGGGTCACCACCCCCACCGGCGGCGGCCAGCTCGTCTACCAGGCCGCCGACCCGCACGGCACCGGCAGCGTCCAGATCACCACGGACGCCTCGCAGAGCGTCACCCGGCGACCGACCGACCCGTTCGGCAACGCCCGCGGCACCCAGCCCGGCGCAGGCGCCTGGGCCGGCGACAAGGGATTCATCGGCGGCACCGCGGACGTCGCCACCGGCCTGACCAACATCGGTGCCCGTGAGTACGACCCGGTCCACGGCCGATTCCTCAGCCCGGACCCGCTCATCAACCCCACCGACCCCCAGCAGTGGAACCCGTACGCCTACAGCACCAACGATCCGGTCAACCTCAGCGACCCCAGCGGACTGATCCCCCTCGGCCCAACCGACGGCGGCACCAGCGAGGACTACCAGTGGTCCCTCGGGCGCACCGACCAGGGGTCCTCGGTCTACCAGGCGGGAAGCCAGTACGTCAGTGACCCGGCCGGCGGCTGGGCCTGGAAGGACGTCAGGCACGTCGGCGGCTACGCCGGAATCCCGACCGGCACCATTACCCAGTACATTCCGTCGACGCGCGGATACGAGTCCGGCGAATATCGCGGCACCGTTCTCCAGGCCCACCACGACAGCGTCGACAAGTGGTTCGCCAAACACCCCGGGCTGACGCAGTGGCTCACCAATGACGTCAACACGCTGGCCACCGTCCTCGTCACGCACCTGGAGGTCCCGGAAGCCGACGCCAGACCGGCGGCGGGCGCCGCGACGGCCGCCAGGTCCGCGTCCTCGGAGGCGGACAAGTACCTCTACAACATGGTGGACAATCCGGGTCCGCTGGCGGAGATATCCGAGTCCGCGACCGCCGCTTTCGCGGGTGGACGATACAATGTCCGTGTTCTCACGCAGGACACGATTCTCTATCGGGGCGGCGTCGGCGGTCCCGGCAAGGAGTTCGGCAGCTGGTACACCGCCGAGCCCCCGGCATCGGTGGCCAACGTGAGAATCGACACCGCGGTGAAGCCGCACTGGTTCGACCTCAGCGGAGGCTGGACCGGCAGTTCACCGATCGACACGGTGTACTCGATCAAGTTCCCCGCCGGGACCGAGATCTTCGAAGGTCCCGTGGCAAACCAGGGAGGCGTCTACGTGGGCGGAGTCCAGCAGATCTTCATTCAGAACTCCTGGAACAAGGGCACGATCATCGGATCGACGAGTCTGGGATGAGCGAGGACGCCTTCAAGGCGCGCCGACTGCGGGCGCGCGAGATCGTCGACACCCTTGTCCAGATCGTTCTCGGTGAGGGCCCCAGAGAGATCGGTGCCTACCACAAGCTCCGAGTAGTCCGGCTTGCCCTGGCTTACGAGCAGTCAACTGATGCCGAGGCGCTGCGAGATGCGGCAGAGGTACTTCGCGAGGCGACGTACGGGCGTGGTGGTCTCAGTGACTTCTACGTCTCCAGAAGCGACAGGACAGAAATGATCGAGGCCAACGAGGAGTTCGAGCGCCTCAAAAAGGCCCTGTGGGCAGAGCTCGAATAGCACACTTCCGCACGACGTCGGCCTCCACTCCCCTCAGGGGCCGTGGAGGCCGACGCGTTTCACGGACAGCCGGAGGCAGGCTGCAGAGCCGGAAATTCCAACTACCCTCCGCAGCAAGATCGTTCAGAGAGCGACGGGCCGGTGGATATAGCCGGTGAGGGGGGCGATGACCTTCCAGTCGAGCGTCTCGTAGAGCGCCCGGCCCTGAAGGGTCGCGCCCAGGAGGCCGGTCTCCACCTCGTTGTCGACGGCCGCGTTGGTGAGCGTGTCCATCACGAGTGTCCCGAGGCCGAGGCGCTGGTGGGCCTGCTCGGTGGAGATCTGGTCGAACACGCCTGCGGCGCCGGTCAGCGCAAGCTGCCCGCGCGCGGCGAGCTCCCCGCCGGCGGTCAGGACCCGGACGTAGGTGACGGCGTCGGCGGTCTCGGTGATGACGGTGTAGCCGTCGGGCGGGCGCACGGCGGACGGCCGCAGGTCGACGCCCATCAGGAAGCCGGGTTCGGTCGGATGCCACCCGGAGCCGAACCACGGCTCCATGACGTCCGGTTCGAGAAACGCCTTGACCCAGGTGGCCGGCTCGGTGATCGAGTCGACGAGCCCGCGGGCGACCTCGGCATCGGCGTCCCGCAGGACGTGGCGGACCCTCTGGGCCGGCTGACCGACCGCGATACGCAGTCCCCACGGCACGTCCACCGGCTTGGGTGTCCGGCGTGAGACGGTCCAGCCCTCGACCCACGTGCGCGCGATCTCCAGCATCCGGCCACCCCTTCGAGCAATGAGTAATGGTTGATATCCCTCTGTGGATATTACACATCCACGCGACAAGAGGGCACCGGAAATCCGCTGGTCGTGAGCGTCGCGGACCGGCACAGTGGGGCCGGTGACGCAGCTACGTGAGATCCGTGCCGACTACGATGCCGCCGGCATCGTGCTCTACCAGGCCTACGCACCGGCGATCGCCGGGCCTGCCGTGGCCGCGAACCGGTTCGTCGCGCCGTTCTCGCGCGGTCGGATGACCTGGATCAAGCCGTCCTTCCGCTGGTTGATGCACCGCAGCAACTGGGGCCAGAAGCCGGGCCAGACATGCGTCCTGGCCGTGCGGATCAGCCGGGCCGGGTGGGAACAGGCGCTGGCCCGGGCCGTTCCGACAACCGCTGACCCAGCGGCCGTGGAGCGGGCCGCCGTGCACGTCCAGTGGGACCCGGAGCGCTCGCTCTCGGGTGCGGCCCTCAACCACTACAGCATCCAGGTCGGCGTCGGCCGCGGCCTGATCGACGCCTTCGCGGACGAGTGGACGATCTCGATCACCGACCTCACCCCGCGCGTCCGCAGGATCGCCGAGCTGGTCCGCTCCGGCCGCGCCTCGCAGGCCGCCCGGCTCCTCCCGCCGGAACGGCCTTACCCGCTGAATCCCTCACTGGCACGGGAGTTGGCGATCGGCTGAGCCCAGAGCCCAGTGTCGCCGTCAGCCCTGCGCGCCGTCGTCGTCGCTCAAGGTGAGGCCCGCGATCCGCCAGCCGGCCGACGTCCGCACCAGCTGGGTACCCGCCGTCCCGCCACCGGTGAACGGAGTGCCGCGCAGGACACCGGACTTGGCGAAGCGGACGAGTCGCAGCGCGAGGTCGCCGGACACCAGCGTGCTCCGGGTCGTCTCCCATTCCCTGAAGTCGGTCAACTCGCCATCGGTGAGCAACTTCTGTCGAGGCGTCAGGAATTCCTCCAGGGACTCGACCCGCACCGGGGCGGGATCCGCGGCGCGGGTCACGATGACGGCACCCGGGACGAACGAGGCCTCCAGCGCGCCCAGATCGACCACCCGGCCGTCGGCGTTGGTGAAGGCGTCGAAGAACTCCGCGCCCAGGGCGTCGATCTGGTCCTCGTCCGAAACAGCGCCCACCGAACCACCCGTGCCGCCTGCGCCGTCCGCGACCCGTCGGCCGAGCCACTCCTCGGCGCCGATCGACCAGATCTCCCTGGAGTACTCGCCGGAGTCGTCCGCCTCCTGGAAGGTCAGGCCGAGACGGCGGGCGGTGCTGATGCTGCGGACGTTGGCAGCCCGGGTGTCCCAGATGATCTGGCGCACCCCCCGCTCGCGGAAGGCCCAGTCGATCAGCAGCCCGGCCGCCCGGGTGACCAGCCCGCGCCCCTCGGCCGCGGGCTCCAGCCAGCACCCGACCTCGGCGACGCCCGTCGCGTTCTCGATCGAGACGAACATGACGCCGCCGACCAGGACTTCGTCCAGCCAGATGCCGTGGATTCCGGCGCCCGTCCGTCCCTGCGCGTCCCAGTAGCGGCGCAGCACGGCCTCGGCGGACTCCAGGTCCTTGGCGACGAAGCTGCGGCCGACCCAAGGGGCGATGTGGGTGCGGCAGCGGTCGAGGTTGGCGAGGAACTCCGCGGCCCGCCAGGGCTCCAGCGGGGCGAGCCGCGCTCCCGGGCCGAGGGGGCGTGCGTACATGCGGACTCCAGTGGTTCTCGGTGGCGCGTCGGGGATCGGGGCGGGGACCAGGGCACCGTACACCTGCGGGACGGCTGCGCCGCGGGCGCCGCCCGCGGGGTGCCGGACCGTCAGGCGCGGGGCTTCGCGGAGGGCTTCGCGCGGACGTGCATCCGCTCACCCTGGCGCCCGAAGAGGCTGAGGATCTCGACGGGCCGCCCGTCCGCGCTGCTGAACCAGTGCGGCAGCCGGGTGTCGAACTCGGCGGCCTCACCGGCGCCGAGCTCCAGATCGTGTTCGGCGAGGACGAGGCGCAGGCGTCCGCCCAGCACGTACAGCCACTCGTAGCCCTCGTGGGTCCGGAGTTCCGGCTCGGTACCCCGGTCGTTGATGATCATCTTGTAGGCCTGAAGCGGGCCCGGCCCCCGGGTCAACGGGACGGCGGTCCCGCCGTTCGTCAGCGCGCGCGGCGTCAGCCGCACCCGGGGATCCCCCACCGCCGGGGCTCCGACCAGGTCGTCCAGGGGCACCTGGTAGACGTCGGCGAGAGGCAGCAGCAGCTCAAGGGTCGGACGGCGCTGCCCCGACTCCAGGCGGGAGAGGGTGCTCTTGGAGATGCCGGTCGCCTCGGAGAGCGCGGCCAGGGTGAGGCCGCGCTTGTCGCGCAGGCGGCGCAGCCGGGGGGCCACCTCGTCGAGGACCGCCTGGTAGGGAGGAGATGGGGTGTCCATCCGGGTATTCCACACCACTGTCCCGGAATCAGCAACGGAAGTTGCCACGCTCGCTCGGCGGGGGGCACGCTTCCCCCCATGAGCGCACACAACCACTCCGGACACGGTCACAGCCACGGCGACAGCCACGGGCAGCACGACACCGAGATCGACTGGGAGGACATGGCCGCCCACCTGGAGCGCAACGGCGAACTCCAGCTGCCGGCCCTCAACCGCATGGCGACCCACCTGAGCGGCCTGCTCGGCGCCGACGGGAGTGGGCAGACGGTCCGCCGCCGCATCCTCGACATCGGCAGCGGGCCGGGCGTGATGACCTGCGTCCTCGCCGAGGCCTTCCCGGACGCCGAGGTGGTCGCGGTGGACGGCGCACCCGGGCTGCTGGACCACGCCCTGGCCCGCGCCGAGCGGCTCGGTCTCGGCGGCCGGGTGACCACCCGGCACGCACAGCTGCCCGAGGGACTGACCAGCGGCGGCGAGCACGGCGAAAGCGGCGGCGGCGAGCCCGGCCTCGGCACGGCGGACCTGATCTGGAGCAGCAAGGCCGTCCACCACCTCGGCGACCAGCAGGCCACCCTGACCGCGCTGGCCGGCCTGCTCAGGCCCGGCGGAATCCTCGCCGTCGCGGAGGGCGGGCTGCCGACGCGCTTCCTGCCGCGCGACATCGGCATCGGCAGGCCCGGCCTCCAGGCCCGGCTGGATGTGGTCCAGGAGCAGTGGTTCGAGACCATGCGCACCGAACTGCCCGGCAGCAAGCCCGAGATCGAGGACTGGCCCGCCATGCTCACCCGCGCCGGGCTCACCGACGCCGGCAGCCACACCGTCCTCCTCGACCTGCCCGCACCCCTGGACGACACCGCCCGCGCCTTCCTGTTCGATCAGCTGGCCCGGGTACGCGACCGGATGGCCGACCCCCTGGACGCCGAGGACCGCAGGACCCTCGACATCCTGGTGGACCCCGAGGCCCCGGAGGGCATCCTGAACCGGCCCGACGCCTTCCTGCTCACCGCGAGCACGGTCTTCACGGGCGTGCGCCCGCCGCGCTGACCTGCTGGTTCCTACTCCTTCGGACCGAACAGCGTGGACTTGTAGACGGCGTCGGCGATCCCGAGCTGACCCCCCGAGGCGATGACCCGGTTCAGCGCGGCCACGGCCGCGAGGGGGTTCAGGGCGGCGCGGCGGAACTCGGGCCCCTGGAACAGTGCGACGATCTTCAGGCACTGACCCCGGGCCAGGTCGTTCAGTCCCTCGAACGCCTTGGCGTTCCCGGAGTCGGCGCGGCCCCCGGCCGCGGCAGGGCCCGCCGCAGCGCGGCCCGCCCCGGCTCGTCCGCCGTCCGGTCCCGCACCGCCGGGCCCTGCGACGCGGGCGCCGCCGGTCCGCGCCCGCGATCGGGCCGCCGCTCTCCACCGTGCATCTGCCGGTCCCTCCCCACTCACCGCCGCTCCACGCGGGGCCGGCGAGCAGATGTGACCACCGTGGCGGCTCCTCCACAACGACCGAAAGGGCAGCCGACGGTGCAGCATCCCGGGTGCGGCCGCTACCTCGCCCGTTCCGCTTCCCGGTCCGCCAGCAGCCGGACCGCCTCCTCCCGCATCTCCACCTTGCGGATCTTGCCCGTGACGGTCATCGGGAACGCATCCACCAGGTGCACGTAGCGCGGGATCTTGTAGTGCGCCAACTTGCCGTCGCAGAAGGCGCGCAGGGCCTCGGCCGTCAGCTCGGGCGCGCCGGGGCGCAGCCGGATCCAGGCCATCAGCTCCTCGCCGTACTTCTCGTCGGGCACGCCGATCACCTGGGCGTCCAGGATGTCGGGGTGGCGGTAGAGGAACTCCTCGATCTCGCGCGGGTAGACGTTCTCGCCGCCGCGGATCACCATGTCCTTGATCCGGCCGGTGATGGCCAGGAAGCCGTCCGCGTCCATCACGGCGAGGTCGCCGGTGTGCATCCAGCCGTCAGCGTCCACCGCCTCGGCCGTCCGCTCCGGCTCGTCCCAGTAGCCGAGCATCACCGAGTAGCCACGGGTGCACAACTCGCCCGCGGCGCCGCGTGGGAGGGTCTCGCCGGTGGACGGGTGGACCACCTTGACCTCCAGGTGCGGACCGACCCGGCCGACGGTGGAGACCCGGTGCTCGAAGGAGTCGTCGGTGCGGGTCTGGGTGGAGACCGGCGAGGTCTCGGTCATGCCGTAGCAGATCGACACGTCGCGCATGCCCATCCGCTCGATCACCTGCTTCATCACCTCGCTCGGGCAGGGCGAACCGGCCATGATCCCGGTGCGCAGCGAGGAGAGGTCGTGCTCGGCGAAGGACGGGTCGTTGAGCTCGGCGATGAACATCGTCGGGACGCCGTAGAGCGAGGTGCAGCGCTCGGCGGCCACCGCCGCCAGCGTCGCCGCGGGGTCGAAGGACGGCGCCGGGATCACCATGCAGGCGCCGTGCGAGGTGGCCCCGAGGTTGCCCATCACCATGCCGAAGCAGTGGTAGAAGGGCACCGGGATGCAGATCCGGTCCTGCTCGGTGTACTCGCACAACTCGCCGACGAAGTACCCGTTGTTGAGGATGTTGCGGTGCGAGAGGGTGGCTCCCTTGGGGAACCCGGTGGTGCCCGAGGTGTACTGGATGTTGATCGGGTCGTCGGGGCTCAACCCGGCGCCGACGAGCGCGGGTTGGGCGGGGTCGCCGGCCCGTCCGGCGGTCAGCAGGGCGTCCCAGGATGCCTCGCCGATCAGCAGCACGTCGCGCAGCTCGGGGCAGTCGGGGCGGGCCTGCGCGAGCATGCCCGCGTAGTCGGAGGTTTTGTAGGCGGGCATCGCCACCACTGTGCGAACGCCGGCCTGACGCAGGACGTAGACCAACTCGTGGGTGCGGTAACCCGGGTTGATGCTGACCAGGACGGCGCCGATCCGGGCGGTGGCGTACTGCAGCAGCACCCACTCCGCGCAGTTCGGTGACCAGATCCCGACCCGGTCCCCGGTGCCGACGCCCAGCGCCAGCAGCCCGCGGGCCACCACGTCCACGTCCTCGACGAGCCGGCCGTACGTCCAGCGCCGTCCGGTCGGCAGGTCGACGAGCGCCTCGCGCTCGGCGAAGGCGGCGGCGGTGCGGTCGAGGTTGGCGCCGATGGTCTCGGTCAGCAGCGGCGTGCCGGTGGCTCCGCGGGCATGGCTCAGGTCGGCGACGGGCACGGTTCACTCCTGCGGAGGGTCGGGGACGGCTGCGGGGGCGATACCCACGCGGACGACCTTCCATGCCCGGCTTGGGGAGCTCTACTTCAGGAGGCGGGAGAGGCGACGGTCGGCGAGGGGTTTGCCACCGGTCTGGCATGTCGGACAGTACTGCAGCGCGGAGTCGGCGAAGGAGACTTCGCGGATCACGTCCCCGCAGACCGGGCACGGCTGCCCGGCCCTGCCGTGCACCCGCAGGCCGGTCTTCTTCTCGGCCTTCAACTCACCGGCGGCCAGGCCCCGGGAGCGCTCCACGGCGTCCCGCAGGGTGGCGCCGATCGCCTCGTAGAGGGTGGCGGTCTCGGCGGCGGTGAGCTTGGCGGCGATCTTGTACGGCGAGAGCCGGGCGGCGTGCAGCACCTCGTCCGAGTAGGCGTTGCCGATCCCGGCGATAGTGGCCTGGTCACGCAGGACGCCCTTGATCCGGCGCCGCTCGCCGCTCAGCAGCCCGGCGAAGAGCTCCTCGGTGAACCCCGGGTCGAGCGGGTCCGGGCCGAGCCGGGCGATGCCGGGGACCTCGGCCGGATCGCCGACGCAGTACACGGCCAGGCCCTTGTGGGTGCCGGCCTCGGTGAGGTCGAAGCCGGTGCCGGGAGGGTCGGCGAGGCAGAGTCGCAGCGCGAGCGGGCCCTTGCCGGGGTGCGGCGGCTCGGGCGGCAGGTTCTCCCGCCAGCGCAGCCAGCCGGCCCGGGCCAGGTGGACGACCAGGTACGGCCCGCCGGTGCCGATCACCAGGAACTTGCCGCGCCGGCCGACCTCCGTGACCGTGCGGCCCTCCAGGTCCTCCAGCGGCGGCCGGTAGGTCTTGAGCGCGTTGATCGCCACCGGGTACACCCGGCCGATCGCGCGCCCGACGAGCCGTTCGGTCAGGAAGGCGCTGAGCGCTTCGACTTCGGGCAGCTCCGGCACGTCACCATTGTGCCGCGCCCCGGGCGGCGGCGCAGGGCGGCCGGGGCGCTCTCCCGGTGCCGCGCCACGCATGCAGAATGATCGTATGAACTACCAGCGTGAAGTGCGGCGTGCCGCCGATGCCGCCCTGCCCGTGCTCGGCACCGGGCGGGTCGCGGACTACATCCCGGCCCTCGCCGAGGTCGACCCGGCCTCGTTCGGCCTCGCGCTGGCGACCGTCGACGGCGCGGTGTACGGCGCCGGGGACTGGGAGCAGCCGTTCTCGGTGCAGAGCATCTCCAAGCTCTTCACCCTCGCGCTCGCCCTGGCCACCGGCGGCGAGACGGTCTGGCACCGGGTCGGCCGCGAGCCCTCCGGCACCCCGTTCAACTCGCTGGTCCAGCTGGAGAGCGAGAACGGGATCCCGCGCAACCCCTTCCTCAACTCCGGCGCGATCGTGGTCACCGACCGGCTCCTCACGCTGACCGGAGACGCCGGACGGACCGTGCGCGACTTCCTGCGCGCCGAGTCCGGCAACCCGCTGCTGGACACCGACTCCGCGGTGGCCGCCTCCGAGGCCGCGCACGGCCACCGCAACGCCGCCCTGGCCCACTTCATCGCGAGCTACGGCAACCTGGAGAACCCCGTCGAGGAGGTGCTGAGCAACTACTACGCGCACTGCGCCCTCACCGCCAGCTGCCGGGACCTCGCGCTGACCGGCCTCTTCCTGGCGCGCCACGGGCTGCGCGCGGACGGCAGCCGACTGCTCTCGCGCAGTGACGCCAAGCGGGTCAACGCCGTCCTGCTGACCTGCGGGACGTACGACGCGGCCGGCGAGTTCGCCTACCGGGTCGGCCTGCCGGGCAAGAGCGGGGTCGGCGGCGGCATCCTGACCATCGTGCCCGGCCGGGGCGCGCTCTGCGCCTGGGGCCCGGCGCTGGACCGCGCCGGGAACTCGGTGGGCGCGGTCGCGGCCCTGGACGCCTTCACCACCGCCACCGGCTGGTCGATCTTCTGATCCCCCAGACCTCCGTCATGCCCGGCCGCGCCCCACGCGGCCGCGCGACACGTCGCGGCGACCGCCTCGGCGCCCCCGGGTTGCGTCTACGCTGAACCGCGTCAGCCCGTCCGCACGGCGGCCACAGGAGGCGCAAGCCGATGTCCCCGACGCCACGCGAGGTACTGCAGAGCATCCGGCGGGAGTTCGCGCCGGCCGACGGCTCGAACCGGCTCATCGCGCCGATCGAGCAGGGCACCGCGCCGCTGGCCGTGCTCGGCGAACTCGCCGCGCAGCAGCACCACGTCATCACCAGCGACCGGCGCAGCTTCCTGCTGCTGGCCACCCGCTGCTCGGACTCCCCCGTCGGCGGCTATTTCAGCCGGCTGGCCGACGGCGAGTCCCGGGCGCTCACCGCACTGGCGGCCTTCACGGCCGGCTGCGGACGGGAGGCGGCGACCGGCCCCGGGCACGAGCCGCTGGCCGGCTGCCAGACCTACCCCAACTACCTGGCCTGGCTGGCCCTGAACGGCGACCCGATCGCGGTGGTGCTCGCACTGAGCGCCAACTTCGCCGACTGGGGCACGTCCTGTGCGATCACCGCGCGCGCCCTGCGACGCCGCTACGGCTTCAGCGACGCCTCCTGCGCGTTCTTCGACTTCTTCGCCGTGCCGGCCCCCGAACTGGAGGACGAGGCGCTCTCGGTGATCACCGCCGGCGGCCTCACGCCGGAGCGGATCGCCCTGGGCCGGCGCTACGCACGGTTGCTCCAGCACTACGAGCTGCTGTTCTGGAACACCCTCGCCGACCAGGTCCCCGGCCTGGCCTGAACCGCCGGCCGCCGTCTCTGGTTGCCCACCGCACCGCCGAGGGCGCACGCTGGAATGGTCGGCGGGGACCCAGCAAGCTGAGAAGGCGAGGCGCCGGATGAGCAGGCTCGAAGAGCAGATCGATGTGGACGTGCCGATACAGGTGGCCTGGGAGCAGTTGCACCGCGTCCAGGACTACCCGCGCTTCGTCGACGGCGTGCTGCACGCCCACACCCACGGCGGCAGCCGGGCCCACCTCGACATCGAGGTGGAGGGCACCGAGCGGGCGTTCGAGACCGAGATCACCGACCGGGGCCAGAACCAGGTCATGACCTGGCAGACCATGGACAGCGCCCACCTGAAGGGCACCTTCGCCCTGCTCCCGCTCGACGCCGGGAGCACCCGGGTGCAGATCCGCGTCGAGTACGAGCCGGACGCCGTCCGCGAGGCCTTCGGCGGGCCGCACGGCTTCGCCCAGGTCAGCGCGATCGAACGCACCGTGCGTGCCGACCTGGAGCAGTTCAAGCAGCTGGTCGAGGAGGAACGACCGATGCCGGGCGGCTGACGCCTCCCGTTCACACCTCCCGTTCACGGCTGCGCTTCACCGCCCGCTGCGCAGCACCGCCGTCAGCTCGGCCACGAACTCCTGCGGGCACTCCAGGTGCGGGCTGTGGCCGACGCCCTCGAAGACGACCTCCCGGACGCTGCCGCCGGCCGCCGCGTAGCGGTCCAGGATGGCGCGGGTCTGGGACACCATCGGCTGGGCCGGGCAGGCGTGTGAGCCGGGCCAGCCGGGGACAGCGCCCAGGGCGCCGAGGTGGGCCAGGTCGAAGAGCGAGGTGTCCGAGACGATGACGTCCTCGGCGCCGCGCACCCACAGCACCGGCGGCTTGGCCTGCGCCGCCTCCAGGTCGTCGATCCGGAAGTGCGTCGGGGCCAGGCAGTTGAGGACGCCGCGGTCCCCGGGGGCGATGCCGGGCCAGGCCTGCGAGGTGCGCGAGTCGCCCGGGTAGTGGTCGTCGCCGATCCGGGTGGAGAGCATCGCGCCGACGTAGTCGTCGACCGCCGCCGGGTCCAACGTCCGCTTGACGTAGCAGGCTTCGAGCACGGCGCGCGGAGCCAGCGGGGAGTCGGCGGCGCGCTCACCGGCGGCCAGCAGACGGACGAACTCCGGATTGGCGGTGCCTGCGCCGGAGCCCGCGCCGTCCGGGTGGTTCAGCCGGCCGTCGATGCCGTGGGTGCCGCCGAAGCCGTACGGCGAGACGGGGTTGACCAGGGTCACCGACCGCAGCCGCGGCGCGTGGTCGCGCAGCTGCCGCAGCGCCACGCCGCCGCCCAGGCTCCAGCCGACCAGGTGCACCCGGTCCAGCCCGAGGGCGTCCAGGAGCGCGCTGAGGTCGTCGCTGTAGTCGCTCAGCCCACGGGTGGCGTCCACCGGCAGCGGGTCGCTGTCGCCGAAGCCGCGCAGGTCGGGGGCGATCGGGCGGTATCCAGCGGGCAGGTCGACCACGGTCCGGTGCCAGAACGGCGCGGCGGAGACGTTGCCGTGCAGGAGGAGTACCGGCTCACCTTCGGAACTTCCTTTCCTCTCAAGGATGTTGACGGTCAGTCTGGAGGTCGCCACGCGCCGCGCGGCAAGGGTGGGACGCTGCATGACGGGCACCCTCTCAGTTGCCGAGCCAGCTGTCGATCTGGGCGGCGACCGCGCCGTTCCAGCCGAGTTCGAGGTGGTTGGCGGCGGCGACCAGGGCGGTGCCGGCGACATCGCCGATCCCGGCGGTGTCCAGCGCGCTGGAGACGAAGACCACGCCGTCGCTCGGGCCACGGTCCTCGTTGAAGATGCCGACGATGTTCGGCGTCCCGCCGGCCAGCAGGAAGGTCGGAATCGAGGCGGGCACCCCGGCCTTCTGCAGCGGCGCGACCAACGAGCCCGCGTTGATGGCGGCTTGGATACCGGTGCCGTAGGTGTAGAGGCCCTGGCCGCCGTAGTACGTGGTGTACCAGTCCTGTTGGGTCTGGTCGACGCCGTAGCTGCCGTCCCAGCGGGCCAGCATCTGCCGCTGGCCCGGGTAGTCGTCGTGGCCCGAGGTGGGCGTGAAGGCGAACTCCGGGTGGGCGGTGTAGGCGCCGTAGCAGGTCATGTCCAGATGCGGGGAGGGCGCGTTGACGGTGCCGCCGCACTCCGGCCAGATGCTGAAGTCGTGGGCCCAGCCGTGCGCGTAGGGGTAGTCGTAGCCGCCGTTGGGGCCACCGAGGGTGACCAGCCGGCGGACGTCGCCCGCGTAGCCGCGCCCCCAGGAGGGCTTGAGCGAGGAGACGTACGCCCGGGCGGACATCTCCCCCTTGCTCCAGCCCACCAGGTCGACCTGCGGGACGCCGAGCTTGGCCCGGATCAACGCCACCGCGTCGCCGACCTCCTGGGCCTGCATCAGGTTGTCGCCCTGCTTCTGTGCGAAGCCGATCGCGAAGACCCGGTAGCCGCGGCCCGAAAGGTACTGCATCAGACCGGTGTCGGGGCAGCTGAGCGCGCCGCAGCCGTAGCCGCCGGACTCACCCGGATCGGCCCAGGCCCGGTCCGGATTGTCGTTGGCGCCGTGCACCAGCAGGATCGGGACCTGATGCGCGCCGCTGTTCCAGCCGGGCGCGGAGTAGAGCAGGAAGCGGCCGGAGAAGGGCTCCCGCACTCCGCCGAAGAAGGTCAGCCGCTGGCCGTCCTGGTCGCCGCGGCCGTCCGGCGGGTACTGCTCCTGCTGGTAGCCCGTGGTGGTGTCGAGGTAACGCTCCACGTGGTCCCAGCCGTTGGCGACCGAGCCGTAGCTCGCCTCCAGTTTCAGGTAGGCCGGCGCCGAGGCCGAGGCGGGCAGCGCCCCGGCGAACGCCGTCACCAACGACAGCAGTACTGCGAGAATCCAGCCGCCTCGTGCCCGCACCGCGCGTCAACTCCCCTGGTCTGCGGGGCCGGGAGCGGCCCGGGCGACACCCTAGGGGCAGCGGGCGGCCCCACCCATGTGGGCGGGCCACAGCTGCGGGCGACCACTGTGTGGGCCACACCCCTGGTCGCTCAGCCCTGCTCCGCCCCCACCCGCTCGGCGGTGACGAATCGGGCCTGCGGGGAGACGTAGTCCGGACGGCCGTACGAGGCGGCGGCCTCCGCCCGGTCGTGCCGGACGGCCTGCCAGCCGTCGCGGGCCAGCCAGTCGACCGGGTCCTCGTCCAGACCGCCGCGCCACAGGGCGGCCACCGCCGCCAGCTCGGGCGCCACCTGGTCCTGGCCGCGCAGCTCGCGGTCCCGGCGGCCGGCGCCGTGCGTGAGCGCCAACCGACTGCCCGGGGCCGACAGTTCGCCGACGACCGTGAGCAGCCGGGCGGCGTCGGCCGCGTCCAGGTAGATCAGCAGCCCCTCGATCAGCCAGACCGAGCGGGCCGCCGGGTCGAAGCCCGCGCCGGTCAGCACCGCGGCCCAGTCCTCGCGCAGGTCGGCGACCAGCGAGCTGCGCCGGCAGGCGGGGACGGCGCCCTGCTCGGCCAGCACCCGCTCCTTGAACGCCGAGATCTCGGGCAGGTCGATCTCGAATAAGCTCACCCCGTCCGGCCAGGGCAGCCGGAAGGCCCGGGTGTCCAGACCCGCGGCCGGCACCACCACCTGCGTGCAGCCCTCGGCTGTGGCCCGCAGCAGGTAGTCGTCGAAGAAACGGGTGCGCACCACCAGGTGGCGGGCCATCGCGACCAGCCCGGGCGCCACCTCGCCGGGCTTGGGCTCGGCCGGCTCGCCGTACGCGGCGGTGACGAAGGCGGCGGCGTACGGGTCGTCGAAGAGCCGGTCGGGGCGCCGGCTCTCGATCGCCCGGGCCCGCGCCACACCGAGCGCCGTGTGGCCAACGCCCTCAGGAATTCCATGGGTTGTCATGCTGCGCATGCTACGACGGCCGACGCCGCCCAGGTCGGGTGACCTGGGCGGCGTCGGCCGTCATGCGGGTGCTACGAGTACTTCAGTGGTGCGGTGCTGTCAGTGACCGCCCTCGTCGACGACCTCGACGTCGGCGATGTTCCGCTCGATCTCCTCGGCGGGCAGCGCCACGGCGCGGGCCCAGTAGTAGATGGCGAGAGAGAAGACCGCGACCAGGCCCATGTCCCACCAGAGCGGGATGTTGTTCTTGGCGTTGGGGCCGAAACCACCCTGCCAGGAGATAAGGCCCATGCCGACCAGGTAAGCCGGCAGCCACTGCGCGGCCTTCCAGTTGAGCCGGGGCGCGTTCGGAAGCCGCTTCTTGATCGCGTACGCGGCGTAGGAGCCGAGCAGCAGGTAGCCGAGCAGGATCGCGACGCCCAGACGCCACAGGGTGTCCCAGCCGTCCCAGTACATGATCAGACCGGCAACCACGAACGAGAGCGGGGAGATGATCTCGCCCAGCGGCAGCCGGTAGGGGCGCTCACGGTCCGGCAGTCGCTTGCGCAGCACTCCGAGCGCGAGCGGGGCGCCGGCGTACATCAGCACACTGGCCGAGGTGATGAAACCGACCAGCGCCTGCCAGCTGGGAAAGGGCAGGAAGCAGATCACGCCGGTGGCGAAGGAGATGATCAGGCCGAACCACGGCACGCCGCGGGTGTCGGTGCGCTCGAACAGCTGGGGAGCGTAGCCGTTCTTGGCCAGGCCGTAGGAGATCCGCGACGTGGAGGTGGTGTAGATGAGACCGGTTCCTGCCGGGGAGATCACTGCATCCACGTACAGCACCCAGGCCAGCACACCCAGGCCGACGACGGTGGCCAGACCGGCGAACGGACCCTGGATTCCCTGATAGGCGAGGTTGGCCCAGCCGTGGACGAAGGAGCTGCCGGGCAGGGCGCCGATGTAGACGACCTGGAGCAGGGTGTAGATGACCGCGCCGATGAAGACCGAACCGATCACCGCGCGCGGGATGTCCCGCTTGGGGTTCTTGCTCTCACCGGAGAGCTGGATCGCCTGCTCGAAGCCGAGCAGCGCGAAGATGATGCCGCTGGTGCTGATCGCGCCCAGCACACCCTTGACACCGAACGGCGCGAAGCCGTGTGAGGTGAAGTTGCCCGGGTGGAAGTTGCTGATCGCGAGCACGAAGATCGTCACCAGCGGGATGGCGACCTTCCACCAGGTGGCGACGCTGTTAGTGCGGGCCAGCAGGCGGACGCCGAGGAAGTTGACGGCCACGAAGACCGCCATCAGCAGCACCGAGACTGCGAAGCCCGACTTGGTCAGGGTGCCGTTGGTGTTGAGGAAGCCGGTCGCGAAGGACCAGTGACCGGCGTAGCCGATCATGGCCTGAACCTCGATCGGCGCCACAGTGGCCGCCTGAAGCCAGGAGAACCAGCCGAAGGACATGCCGGCCAGTCCGCCGAAGGTGTAGTGCGGGTAGCGAGCCGTGCCGCCTGCTACCGGGAACATCCCCCCGAGCTCCGCGTGGACCAGTGCGAGCAGCACGATCGCGACGGCCCCGATCCCCCACGAGATGACGGCCGCCGGTCCGGCGACGACCACCGCGCCCTTGGCTCCGAACAGCCAGCCCGAGCCGATGATCGAGCCGACCGACGCCCAGAGCAGGCCGATCAGTCCGATCTCGCGGCGGAGCTTGCTCCCCGATCCGGAGGTAGGCGGAGATATTGTGTCAACAACTGCCATGTCACGAACCCTCTTCAATGACGGCGGAGTGAGAGTGGCCAAACGCTAACCGCCGATTAGGGATCTGCAAAGACCCAATGGCCGAATAGTTACGTTCGAGTGACCTCATAGCATGAAACTCTCAATTCGTCGCACCATGCCCACGAGACGGCATCTGCGCAGGTCAGAGCAGCTGGTGACGCCCACTGACAACTTTAGAGCTAAAGTCTGGACCAATATTTGAGGATGATTTGAGCTTTCTCCCGCCGGGGCTCATAGCCTTCGTCGGGGACGCATGGCGATGCGGATCCAATTCATCCGCCGGAAATACTCTTAACGCCCTCCATACGCTCACCGGCGAAGGGACTTGACGGACCGTCAGATCCGCGAGGGGCGCGGCCGGGATGGGCGGCGCGCACTAATACCCACGACGGGCGGCGCGAAAACCTCACCTCCGGCAACGCCGACGGCACCCAGCGTTACGCCTTTCGGGTCGGCGATCTGGCATCCTCACCCGTTCGACGGCGTGTCGCCGTCGCCCCTGCCGCCCGCGACCGGCCCGACCTTGATTGCACGGCCGGGCTGAGGCAGGCTCAGAGCCTGTGTCGACACGTATAAGGACGGGACCCATGACGACCCACCGGAGCGCCGTGCCCCCGCTCTTCAGCGGACTCTGCGACGACGCCGCGATCTTCCCGCCCGGGGAGCTGCCGCTGGAGCAGGCCGTTCCCGCGCACCTGGTGCACCGCACCGCCTGGTACGCGGAGCTGGTGGGCCCCTTCCTGTGCGGCGCCGGCGGACTGGCGACGCTGGTCGCCCAGGACCCCGAGGACCTGCGGATCGGCGTGATCGTGCCCAGTGGCAGCACCGGCCTCGAGCCGGCACTGCGGGCCGCGGCAGCCGGGCGCGGCCTGCGGGTGGTAGGCGCCGAGGTCGCCGCCGACCCGGGCGTCGAGGCCGCCGAAGGAGTCCGCCGGGTGCTGGCCGCGTACGAGGCACTGCTGCCGGAGGGCGCCGCAGGCGCCGTCGAGGTGCCGCGCGGGCCCGGCGTCCCGGCCGCCCTGGACGTGCTGGCCGGGACGCCGTACCGCGCGAAGTTCCGCACCGGCGGGACGGCGGCCGCAGCCTTCCCGAGCGAGGACGAGCTCGCCGCGTTCCTGCTGGCCTGCGCCGAGCGCGAGCTGGCGTTCAAGTGCACCGCCGGTCTGCACAACGCACTGCGGCACACCGACCCGGCCACCGGCTTCGAGCACCACGGGTTCCTCAACGTCCTGCTGGCGACCCACGCGGCGGCCGAGGGCGGCACCCGGGCCGAGCTGGCCGAGCTTCTCGCCGAGCGCTCCGGGACCGTCCTGGCCGGCCTCGCCGAGAAGCTGACGGACGATCAGATCGCCGCCACCCGGCGGGGATTCACCGCCTTCGGCACCTGCAGCGTGATCGAACCGCTGGACGACCTGATCGCCCTGGGCCTGATCAGCGCCCCCTGACAGAGCAGCGCCCCCAGGCGAGGAAGTTCCGCGACGGCGTGCCGGTGACGAGTCACCGGCACGCCGTCGGCGTGTTCGCACCGATTTAAGCGTCGAGATTTGTTGACGCTTTCATTGAACCCATGATCTACTCCTCTCGAACGCACCGCCACACGCTTCCAGGGGGAAACGCCATGACCCAGCTCCAGCCCGCAGAGATCACCGCCGTCATCGGCGAGACCCGCCGTCTGGTCGTCGAGCGGTACGTCTTCCCCGAGGTCGGCGCCCAGCTGGCCGCACTGCTCGACGACCGCCTCGCCGCAGGCCGCTACCACCAGGCGGCGGACCCGGCGGAGTTGGGCCGGCTGGCCACCGAGGACCTGCAGTCGGTCAACAACGACCGCCACCTGCGGCTGAAGTTCCACCCCCGCCCGATACCGGACGGCGCGGACGGCGCCGTGCTGGCCGAGATGACCCACGCCGCCGACCTCTCGCTCGGCGGCGTGCCGAAGATCGAGCGGCTCGCCGGCGGTGTCGCACTCCTGGAGCTGGCCCCGATCCTGTTCCCGCTCTCGATGACCGGCGAGTCGGTGACCGCCGCGCTCAACCTGGTGGCCCGCGCCGAAGCGCTCGTCATCGACCTGCGTGCCTGCGTCGGCGGCCACCCCAACACCGTGGCCCAGATCGCCAGTTACCTGCTCGACCAGCCGACCCACCTGAACACCCTGTACGACCGCGAGGACGACGACTACATCCAGTTCTGGAGCCTGCCGTACGTGCCGGGCGCGAAGTTCGGCGGCGAGAAGCCGCTCTACCTGCTGACCAGCCGGGCCACCTTCTCGGGTGGCGAGGAACTCACCTACGACCTCCAGCAGTTGGGCCGGGCCGTAGTGGTCGGCGAGCGTACCGGCGGCGGCGCGAACCCGCGCCAGGGCTTCACCGTCCACCCACACCTGGAGGCGACGATCCCGGTCGCCCGCGCCATCAACCCGACCTCCGGCGACAACTGGGAGGGCACCGGCATCACCCCCGACATCGAGACCGCGCCGGCCGACGCCCTCGACGTCGCGTACCGGGCGGCGCTGGCCGCGGTGGCCGCCCGCGACGTCGACTCCCCCTCCGCCGACGAGGCCCGCCGGGCCGTCGCGGCGCTCACCGCACCCACGGCGGCCACCGGCCCCGACGCGTCCGCCGCCCGGTCCGCGAGCACCCCGCTGTAACGAGATCGACGGCCAGGAAGATTTCCTGGTCAGCCCCCTTACCAGCCGATCTACCAGGCAGTAACCTCACCCGGGTTCGACCCGCGCCGCGCCACCCGGGCGGCGGGCGGGTCACCTCGGGAGGGTCCATGCGTTCACTTCTGTCCGGTCGCAGACACCGGGCGGCCTGCGCCGTCCTGCTCGGCGGCGCCCTGCTCGGCGTCTCGGCCGCCCCCGCCTCCGCCGCCGAGAACCGCGCGCCGCACTACTACCTCGCCCTCGGCGACTCGCTCGCGGCGGGCTACCAGACCCTGCCGGGCGGCGGCAGCGAGGTCGGCCACGGCTACGCCCAGGATCTCGCCCGCACCCTCGGCGAGCGCGCCGCGCACTCCGGCCACGCGTTCTCCTTCACCGACCTGGGCTGCCCGGGCGAGACCACCGGCTCGATGATCAACGGCGGCTGCCCGTACCCGCACCCGTACGCCGGTGCGCAGATCGACGCCGCGGTCGCCTACCTGTTGGCCCACCGCCACGACGATGTCACGGTCACCCTCGACATCGGCGCCAACAACGTGGACGGCTGCGCCACCGGCGGCAACCTGGACATCGCCTGCGCGACCAAGGGCATCGTCACGGCCGGCCAGGACCTCGGCACGATCCTGGGCAGGCTCAAGGCGGTGGCCGGGCCGCATACGAAGATCGTCGGGATGAACCTCTACGACCCCTTCCTCGCCGCCTGGATGACCGGCGGCCAGGGCAAGGTGCTGGCCGGCCTCTCGGTGCCGCTGGCCGACACCCTGAACACCACGCTGGACGTCGTCGACGCGCTGCACGGCGTGCCGACGGCCGACGTCGCCAAGGCGTTCAGCACCAACTCCTTCCTGCCGCTGGTCCCGCTGGCCGGCCAGCAGGTGCCGCTGAACGTGGACCGCATCATGACCTGGACCAACATGGCGCGCGGCGACATCCACGCCAACGACACCGGCTACCAGGTGATCGCCGACGCCTTCCTGCCGAAGCTCTGAGCCAAGTACGCGGCGCTATCGGCTGTTCACCGCCGCCCGAGCGCGGCGGTGAACAGCCGTGCCCGGCGGGTGATCGCGGCCCAGTCGGCGGCCGCCACCAGCTCCGGGGCCACCACCTCCGTCCCCGCGCAGACCGCCAGCGCGCCGTGTGCCAGGAAGTCGGCCGCGTTCAGCGTGCTGACGCCGCCCGAGGCCACCAGCGGGACGTCCGGATAGGGGCCGGCCAGGTCCTTGAAGTAGCCGGGCCCGAAGGCCCTGGCGGGGAAGATCTTGACCGCCGCCGCCCCCAGCTCCACCGCCTCGGCGACCTCGGTCGGCGTGAGCGCACCGAGCACCACCGGGACGCCCGCCTCCCGCGCCGCCCGCGCGACCTGCGCGCGGCAGCCGGGGGTGACCAGGAACGACGCTCCGGCCTCGATGCCGCGTTCGGCCTGCTCGGCCGTCAGGACGGTGCCGACGCCGATCCGGCAGCCGGTGCCGGCCGCCGACGCCCGGGCCAGCGCCTGCGTCACCCCCGGCGTGGTGAAGGTGAACTCGACCCAGCGGATGCCCCCTTCGGCCAGCGCCGCGCAGAGCGCGGCGGGGTCGGGTATCCGGGGCGCCCGGACCACCGCGATCACGGGGTCGGCACTCAGCGCGGCCCGCAGCTCCAGGGCCTGCTCGGTGGACGGAAGGCTCATCGGGCTCGGGTCCCCTGCTCGGTACGGCGCAGCGCGCGGCCGGGAAGCGCCCCGGTGGGACGGGTGTCCCGCAGCACGGCGGTGCCGTTGACGTAGACGTGCTGGATGCCGGCGGCCGGCCGGCACGGGTCCTCGAAGGTGGCGGTGGCCCCGACCGTCTGCGGGTCGAAGAGCACCAGGTCGGCGTGGTAACCGGGCCGGATCAGGCCGCGCCGCTCCAGCCGCAACCGGCGGGCCGGCCGGCCGGTCATCCTGGCCACCGCCTCCTCCAGCGTGAGCACCCCCAACTCCCGCGCGTAGTACCCGAGATAGCGCGGGAAGGTGCCCCAGGCCCGCGGGTGCGGCCGGGCGCCGACCAGCAGGCCGTCGCTGCCGGCGGTGTGCGCGCGGTGGCGCATGATGGCCCGGACGTTCTCCTCGTGGCCGACGTGCTGGAGGATCGTGGTGCCCAACTCGTCGTCCCGCAGCAGCTGGAAGAAGACCTCTGTCCCGCTGCTGCCGCGAGCGTCGGCCAGTTGGGCGACGGTGGAACCGACCGCCGCGGCGAGCCGCTGGTCGCGCACGCCGGAGATCTGGACGGTCGCCCAGTCGACCACCACCCCGTGGCAGCCGTCGCTGCCGGTCTGCTCCAGCTCACGCCCGATCCGCATCCGGGCCACCGGGTCGCCGAGCCGCGCCAGAGCTGCCGCCGGACCGCCCTCGGCCACCCAACCGGGCAGCAGGGCCGCCAGCGTGGTGGATCCCGGCAGATAGGGATAGCTGTCCAGGGTGAGGTCACAGCCGTCCGCGATCGCCCGGTCCAGCAGCTCCAGCAGCTCCCCGGCCCGGCCCGCGTTGACGCCGAAGTTCATCGTCGCGTGCGCCAGGTGGAGCGGGCAGCCGGACTGCCGGGAGATCTCCACCATCTCCGCATAGCCCTCCAACGCGCCTTTCCCGTACGACCGCTGGTGCGTCGCGTGGAACCCGCCGTAGGCGGCCACCAGCTCGCAGAGCGCGACCAGTTCGGCGGTCCCGGCGTACATGCCGGGCGGGTAGCTCAGCCCGCTGGAGAGGCCGACGGCGCCCTCGTGCAGCCCCTGCCCGAGCAACTCGCGCATCCGCGCCAGCTCCTGCGGCGTGGGCGGGCGGTCCTGCCAGCCCAACACCATCATCCGCAGCGAACCGTGCGGGACGAGATAGCAGGCGTTCACCGCGATCCCCCGGTCCAGCCGGTCGAGGTACTGCCCGACCGTGCGCCAGTCCCACCCGAAGCCGTCGGGATCGCCGTTCCAGCCGGCCAGTTGGCGGCGCAGCTGGGGAAGCGTGACGTCGTCCACCGGCGCGTACGACAGGCCGTCCTGGCCGAGCAGCTCACAGGTGACGCCCTGGGTGACCCGGGAGGGGTGGTCCGGCTCGACCAGCAGCCGCAGATCGGAGTGGGCGTGCATGTCGATGAACCCCGGTGCGAGCACCAGCCCTTCGGCGTCGATCACCTGACGACCCGTCAAGCCATCACCCAGGGCGGTGATCACACCCGCGTCGACCGTGACGTCGGCGCGCCGGCGCTCGGCGCCGGTGCCGTCGATCACGGTGGCACCGCGGAAGAGCAGGTCGGGCATCAGAAGAACGTCCGGACCAGGTCGACCACCCGGGGGTTCGCACGGTCCGCGTCGTCCAGTACCGGGATCAGGGTCCACTTGTCGAAGGCGGTGCAGGGGTGCGAGAGGCCGAGCCGGACGACCGCGCCGACCGGTGCCAGCTCGCCCGCCTCGCGCAGGAACGCGTGCTGGTCGTTGACCGCCGTCACCGCGCCGGTCAGCTTGCGCAGTCCGTCGGCGGTGCGCACCGACTGCGGCTCGGGCAGGCCCTCGTCGTACGGGAAGTCGCGCTTTCCACCATCCAGCAGGGCGAGTTGCTCCTCGGGCCGGGAGACCACCCGGGCCCAGCCGTGCATCGCCGAGCGCAGCGGCCCACCCTCGGCGCCCCGGACCAGCGGCGAGATGCCCCGGTAGAAGCCGTCGTCGTGCACCAGGTAGGCGCCGGCGCGAAGCACCACGCAGGTGTCCGGGTGGGCCCGCGCGATCGGGGTCAGCACCCGGGCGACCTGGTCGAAGTACGCGCTGCCGCCGGCCGTCAGCACCACCTCCGCGGCCTGCCCGAAGAGCCCCTCGGCCCGTACCAGGCCGTGCAGTGCGGCGAGTTGCTCCAGGTAGCGCTCGACCGTCGCGAGCCCGGCCGCGGTCGCGTCGTGGGCGAGCGCGCCCTCGTAGCCGCCGAGGCCGGACAGCCGCAGGGTGTCCGCGCCGTACGCGGCCCGGGCGACCTGGAGAGCGCTCTCCAGGTCGCGGGCGCCGGTCCGCCCGCCGGGGCCGCCGAGTTCGACCAACACCTCCACCGGGCGCCGGGCCCCGGCCGCGCGCAACGCCCGGTCCATCAGCTCCACGCTCTGCACCGAGTCCACCCAGCAGCTCACCGAGAACTCCGGGTCGGCGTCCAACTCGCCGGCCAGCCAAGCCAGTCCGGCCGCGTCCAGCAGGGAGTTCGCGAGCAGTACCCGACGCACCCCGAAGGCGCGGGCGACCCGCAGCTGCGGCAGGTTGGCCAGCGTGATCGCCCAGGCGCCGGCCTCCAGCTGGTCGCGCCAGAGCGCCGGCGCCATCGTGGTCTTGCCGTGCGGCGCGAGCCGCACCCCGGCCTCGGCGGCCCAGTCGGCCATGGTGCGCAGATTGTGCGCCATGGCACCGGCGTCCAGGGTCAGCAGCGGGGTCCCGAAGTCGTCCAGGGTCGGCCCGGTGGCCAGGTACTCGGCGACCGTCAGCCCCGAGGCCGCCGCCGGGACGGCCTTGAACCGCCAGTCCAGCCGTTCGTCGGCGAGAGCGGCCACCCGCGCCGCGTCGATCCCCGAGCCGGCCGGACCACTTGCCTTGGACTGGATCACCACTGCACCTCCGAACTGGGATGTTGCAACATCCGCAACATCCTTTGCATATGTTGCTTCTCCGGTTCTAGCATCGACCCGCAACCAGGGTCAACGAAGGGGTGTGCGTTTCGGTGGCAACTGCCGCAGCGGTCTGTCTCGGTGAGTCGATGGCCGTCCTGCTTCCGGACCGGACCGGACCACTGGAGACCGTCGAGACCTTCCGGCACACCATCGGCGGCGCGGAGTCCAACGTCGCCTGCACCCTGGCCGCTCTGGGCACCCCGACCGCCTGGATCAGCCGGGTCGGTGACGACGGCTTCGGCCGCCGGCTGACCGGCGAACTCGCCGCCCACGGCGTGGACACCTCCGCCGTCGCCGTCGACCCGCAGCGCCCCACCGGGCTGTACGTCAAGGAGATCGGTTCCCCCGGCACCCACCCGCGCGATCTGGGCCCGGGCCGCAGCCGCCTGCACTACTACCGCACCGGCTCGGCCGCGGCCGCCCTCGGTCCGGCGCTCCTGGACGACCCGGCGGCGGCCGCGCTGATAGCCGGCGCCGAGCTGCTGCACCTGTCCGGGATCAGCGCGGCCCTCTCCGACAGCTGCCTCGCCCTGCTCCGCGCCCTGCTGGCGGACCGTCGCTCCGGCCGCACCGTCAGCTTCGACCTCAACTGGCGCCCGACGCTCTGGCACGGCCGCGACAGCTCCGTCCTGCCCGCCCTGCTGGACGCCGCCGACGTGGTGCTGCTCGGCGCCGACGAGGCCGAAGCCGTGCTGGGCACCGGCGACCCGGCCGCCCTGCGCGCCCTGCTGCCCTCGCCCGCCACGCTGGTGGTCAAGGACGCCGACCGGCGGGCCACCGCGGTCGGCGCGAGCGGCCGCACGGTGACCGAACCCGCCCTGGCGGTGGCCGTGGTGGAGCCCACCGGCGCGGGCGACGCGTTCGCCGCCGGCTACCTGCACGCCACCCTGCGCGGCCTCGACCAGCGCCGCCGGCTGCGCCTGGGCCACCTCTGCGCCGCCGCCGCACTGACCGCCCACGGCGACCGCGGCCCGCTGCCCCCCGCCGGGGACGTCGCGGCCCTGCTGGACGCCACGCCCGCGCAGTGGGCCGCGACCAGGGTCGACGCGTCCGGCATCGTCTCCCCCGTACTCACCGACACCCGGCCCAGGAGAGACCGATGAGCCAGACCGTCACCCGTGCCCTGCGGCTGCTCACCGAGCTCGGCGAGGGCCCGCGCTCACTCGACCAGCTCGCCGCGCTGCTCGCCGTGCACAAGACCACGGTGCTGCGGCTGCTGCAGAGCCTGGAGGAGGCCCGGATGGTCCACCGGGACGCCGACTACCGCTACCACCTGGGCGCCGGGCTCTTCGCGCTCTCCAGCCGCGCCCTGGAACAGCGTCCGGTGCGCCGGATCGCCGCCGCCCACCTGGCCGAGCTGAACGCCGCCACCGGGCAGACCGTGCACCTGGCGGCCTACGAGGGCGGCGAGGTGGTCTACATCGACAAGTACGAGTCCCGCCAGCCGGTGCGGATGTATTCGCGGATCGGGCTGCCGGTGCCGCTGCACTGCGCGGCGGTCTCCAAGGTCCTGCTGGCCGACCTGCCGCCCGCCGAGCGCCGCAGGGCGGTGGCCCGGATCGACTTCACCCCCTTCACCACCCGCACGCTGCGCACCCCGCAGGCCCTGCTGGGCGAGCTGGCGACGGTGGCCGGCCAGGGCTGGGCGCAGGACCACGCCGAGCACGAGCCGTTCATGAACTGCGTCGCCGCCCCGGTCCGGGACGCCACCGGACGGGTGGTGGCCGCCGCGTCGATCTCGGTGCCGGACCTGGTCCTGCCCTACGAACGCGTGCTCGACCTGCTCCCGCAGCTGCTGGCGACCGCCGCCGCGGTCTCCGCCGACTGCGGCGCCACCCCCTGACCCCCCGATCCGCCCAGAGAAAGCCGAGCGACATGAGTGACTACGCCGAGAAGACCGAGATCCGCACCGACGGCGCCCCGGCGCCGGCCTGGCTGTTCTCCCAGGGCGTCCGCAAGGGCCCGATCGTGCAGGTCTCGGGCCAGGGCCCGCAGGACCCGCAGACCGGCGCCTACCTCCACCCCGGCGACGTGAAGGCGCAGACCCGGCGCACCCTGGAGAACGTCCGGGCGATCGTCGAGGCGGCCGGGGCCCGCGTGGAGGACGTGCTGATGTTCCGGGTCTACCTCACCACCCGCGCGGACTTCGCCCCGATGAACGAGGCCTACGCCGAGTTCATCGAGGAGCACATCGGTTCCGGCGTGAAGCCCTGCCGCACCACGGTCTTCGTGGAGCTGCCGAACGAGGCGATGCTGGTGGAGATCGACGCGCAGGCCGTGGTCTCCTGACGTGCCGTCGGACCCGCCCGCTCCCCGCAGGGCGGGCGGGTCCGACGGCCCGCGGTACTCAGCCCCGGCGGCTCCTCGGCAGGGCGGCGGCCCGGGACCTCGACCTGGCCTGCGGCACCTTGGGCGACGCCATCTTCTTCGGCTGCACGGGCTTCGCCTGGGCCTTGGACGGCCCCTGCGCCTGCGCCAGATGCGGACTGTCCGTCAGATAGTCCGACAGGAAGCGCCGCTCCGACTGGCTCAGCTTCCGCGACCGCCCGGAGGTCCGGTCGCGGGCGACCACGACCGTACGGGCCGTCATGTAGGTGAACGGCTCACGGCAGACGTCCACCCGCACCTGGGCGGAACTGCGCCCGAGCCGTTCCACCTGCAACCGCACCAGCAGCGGCTCCGGCTGGTGGTGCAGCTGCTGAAGATAATCGATCTCGTGCCGGGCGATCAGGAATCCGGCCGGAAAGAGCGAATCCCGCACGGCCCGCGCGTGGTGGTAAAAGAGGTCGTGGATTCCCTCCTGGATGTAGCCGACCAACCGGGCATTGTTGATGTGCCCGTTCTCGTCGACATCGCTCCACCGGGTGGGGCAGCAGAGGACATGCGCGTTCTCGTCGGACTCGGCAAGCGTGACCGGCGCGTCCGGCGCCTCCGGCGGCACGGTGGCGGAGGGCGTTTGCGGCTGCGCGGTCGGCCGCGTGTCCAGTCGGCCCCCGTTCATCGCTGTGCTCCGGTGGTGACACGACGGCGGTAAGGACCGTCAGCGGCGAGCGCGTTCACCGCGAGCCGGCGACCGGCGGATGCGGCCGCACTGCTTTCCGGTTGGCAATTTTCGTGCACGGTGTCTCCCGGGAAATAGCGGATGGGCATGACAGGTGACCCGGACGATTCCGGAGGCCACCCCACTGACGCAGCGGGGATGACGCTAGCCCAGCCCAACCGCCCTATTCACGGTTTATGCACCTCCGGGGGGAATGAACCCACGTCCGGAGTAATCGGAATTCACCGTGACCAGTCAAGTAACCAGCCAACCGGCGGCATCGCACGCGGGAAATCGCGCAGAATGTGAAGAAGTCTTGCGCACCGGGCATTCGATCACCGCCGGCCACCCGCGGACGGTCCGGGCTCAGGCCGGGCCGAGCTCCTTGCCCAGGCAGATGCTCAGCGGCGATTCCCGGTAGATGCCGAACTTGGTGATCGGCTGGTAGCCCTCCGAGGTGTAGAGCGCGACCGCCTCGGGCTGCTCGGTGCCGGTCTCCAGAATGACCCTGGCTCGGCCCGCCTCGGCGGCGGAGCCCTCCAGATGACGCAGCACGGCCCGGGCCAGCCCCTTGCCACGGGCCGCCGAGAGGACGAACATCCGCTTCAGCTCGGCGTCCCCGTCCTGCAGTCCCGGGCCGCCGCTCTCCTTGGCGCGCCAGCCGCCGCAGGCGACCGGCGCGCCGTCCAGGTAGGCCACCACGAAGGTCCCCTGCGGCGGCACGAAGTGCTCCGGGTGCATCACCGTCTCGTCCACCTCGCCGTAGCGGCGGATGTACTCCTGCTGGACCTCGGCGGTCAGCAGCTGGGCGTCGGGGTGGTCATAGCCAGTCGTACGGAGCTCCATGACAGACAAGCATAGGACCTGATGATCTACCGTCGGTCCGGACTCGAAACCGCCTGGGAGCAGGTCCACGGCCCGCCTGGGGCCACCCCGTTACCCCGCCGCCTCAGCGCGCGGCGAACCGCGCCAACAGGTCGTCCTTGCCGAACATCTGCGCCGTGACGACGGCCGACGGCTGCCCGGCCGTCGGGTCCGCGCCGCCCTCCAGCAGGGCGTCCAGCACGTCGTCGGCTCCCTTGAAGACGGCCCCGGCCAGCGGGGTCTGCCCCCGGTCGTTGGCCCGGTCCGGGTCCGCGCCGTGCGCCAGCAGCACCCGGACCGCCTCCGCGTGCCCGTGGTAGGCGGCCAGCATCAGCAAGGTGTCGCCTCGGTCGTTCGACAGGTTCGCCGGCGTCCCCGCGTCCAGGAAGGCGGCCAGCGCCGCCTGGTCGCCGGAACGGGCGGCGCCGAAGATCCGGCCCGCCAGCTCGATCAGCTCGGCATCGGCGCCCTGCTCGTCGGCAGGGGTCTCTGCAAGGTTCTGGGGTTCGCGCTCGTCGGCCATCTCGGGCCCTTCACTACGGAGGGTTGACAGGAGAGTCCACAGCGGCGCGCACCGGCCCGCCGCGTGGTGCCCCCGCACCGTAACCGGCCGCTGACGCCCGGGCCAGGACTGTCCGCGATTCGGCCATCACGCACGACACACCGGGCGATCGGTCACGCACCCGTTCGGGGGAATGACACCGGTTCCTCACCAGCCCCATTCGTCACACCCGTCACAGCAGCAACCGTCCCGGAGAGGCCCCCGGGATGCCGGGCCCGCCAGGCCCGCAGGGCCGCCGCGAGGGAGCCGAAAGCACCTCACCCCACCCCCGGCCTGCGGCTTCGCGGAAAGTCCACCCATTTGCGCCGTTCCATCATCTATTACTTTTTGTCACGATAAGGGAACTTTCCGTGACACTGTCCCCTGTATGGCTTCGCGGACCGCTCACCGCCGCCATTCCCACGGCAGTGGTCCTTCCTGTCCCCCCGCACCGAGGAGCAGACCCCGTGATCCTGTCCATCTCCGGCATCGTCCTGTTCGGCACCATCGCCTTCCTCTTCTTCCGCCGGGACGGGCTCAAGGTGTCGCACGCCTTGGTCTGCTCCCTCTTCGGCTTCTACCTCGCCGGCACCGCCATCGCCCCGAGCATTCAGGCGGGCGGCGCGAGCCTGGCCAACCTGCTCGGCGGCATCAAGTTCTGACCTCTCGGTCCCGGGGCCTCCCCCTCGGAGGCCCACCGGCCCGGGCGCGGATCCCACCGCCCCGGGCCGTCCCTATTCGTCCCACCCGCCCGGGGAGTCAGGACCATGTCCCTCAACCGCCACCTCACCCGAGGACGCGACCTCGCACGCACCGCCGGTGACCACGCCAACGACATGTTCGCGCCGCTCGCTCTGATCGGACGCGGCCTGCGCCGCCACGCCGACTGGGCCAGGAGCCGCTGGCAGGCCACCCCCAAGGACCGCCGCGGCCCGACCCTGCTGCTCACCGCCGCCGCCCTGGTCGGCATCGTGCTGCTGCCGCACGGCCCCCTGCTGGCCGTGGTCGCGCTGGTCGCCAGCGCCGCCTGGGTCGGCCGCCAGCCCAAGGCCGCCACGGCGCCCGAGCCGGACGTCGCCGACCTGAAGCTGACCGCTCTCTACGCCGCGCTCACCCCCTACCTCGCCTCCCCCGAGGACGTCTGCCCGCTCTACAGCCCGGACGGCAGTTACAAGAACGTCTTCGCCGGCTGGGAGTTCGACGGCGACGGTCGGCTCTGCGCCCTGGAGCTCGGCTACCCGGCCTACTTCACCGACACCGAGCCGGCCGCCCGGGCCCGGGTCGAACAGGTGGTGCAGGGCAAGGCCGGCCGGGCCCGCGAGTACCGCTTCGACTGGGACGAGGAGTGCAACAAGCTCCGGGTCACCGCTCTGGCGCCGCTCCCCGTCGACCTTCCCGCGCAGAGCTGGGTGACCGCCCCCGGCGAGATCGTGCTCGGCTTCACCGACGCGCTGGCCACCCAGCGGATGATCCCGGTCAGCCAGGACGGCGGCCCCAGCCACCAGCCCCCGGTCATCTGGCGCACCGGCCCCCGCTCCTCCGAGCCGCACCTGCTGGCGCTCGGCGCGGCCGGCTCGGGCACCTCCACCCTGCTGCGCACGATCGCCCTGCAGGCGCTGGTGCACGGCGACCTGCTGGTGGTCGACGGCGCCGGCACCGGCGAGCACGCCTGCCTGGTCAACCGCCCCGGCGTGCACACCGTGGAGACCAGCCTGCACGGCGCACTGGCCGCGCTGGACTGGGCGGCCCAGGAGACGGAGCGCCGGATCGCCGCGCTCAACACCGCGCGACACAACGGCACGCCCGCCCCCGCCGACGTCACCCGCCCGCTCTGGCTGCTGCTCGACCACCCCACCGAGCTCAGCGAACTCGCCCAGGCGGAGGGCCGCCCCGACCCGCAGGACCTGCTGGAGACCCCGCTGCGGCACGGCCGCGCGGCCAGGGTCACCGTGGTGGTGGTCGACGCGATCGAGGCCGTCGACCGGATCTCGGCCACCGTGCGCGCCACCACCCGGGCCCGGGTGGTGCTCGGCTGCGCCGCCCAGGACGACCTGCGCTGCGCGCTCGGCGTCCCGCTGGACATCGCCCCCGCCGCGCTGACCCCGCCCGGCCGCGGCTACGCCCGGATCGGCACGACGGCCCCGATCCGCGTCCAGGTGCCGGCCACCGTCGACCCGCTGGACGACGAGGCGCCGGCCCGGTTGCGCGACGCCGTCATCTCGCTGCTCCCGCACCGCGACACCCGCACCGAGGCCGCCGCCCCGCCGATGCCGCAGGCGGCGCCCGAGGTCGGCCGGGAGAGTGAGCCGCCGGTACGGGTGGAACTCGGCAAGGAGCGCCGGGCGCGGCCCGCGCCGCTGCTCTGAGCGGCGAGGGGCGGGTGCCGCCACCCGACCGGCCGCGCGACGGAATGGCCAATTCAGGTATCGCACCAGTACCCTCCGGAAGGCCATTACGCTCCGGAAACAAGAGACATTCGGTCACAGGGTGCGAATTTCGCGGCACTCAGGGTGATATCCGGCTCCAGATGTGACAAATCGGACGGAGATGGGTACAAACAGGGGCGGCACGACAGACGACGCATGTCCCGGTACGGGAATCTTCGTCGGCGGCCGAGCGTTGACCGAACGACGAAGACAGCGACCAACTAGTCCTGTGGGCCATAAGCCCTGGAGGCACGATTCATGAGCGAGCGAGCTCTCCGCGGCACGCGACTTGGGGCCACCAGCTACGAGACCGACCGTGGCATCGACCTGGCCCCCCGCCAGACCGTCGAGTACGCATGTCAGAACGGACACCGCTTCGAGGTGCCCTTCTCCGTCGAGGCGGAGATCCCCTCGGCGTGGGAGTGCCGCTTCTGCGGCACCGAAGCCGTCCTGCTGGACGGTGACGAGCCGGAGGAGAAGAAGACCAAGCCAACCCGGACCCATTGGGACATGCTGATGGAGCGCCGGACCCGTGAGGAGTTGGAGGAGGTGCTGGCCGAGAGGCTGGCCGTGCTCCGCTCCGGTGGGATGAACCTCGCGGTTCACCCGCGGGACACCCGTAAGAGCGCCTGAGTAACCGCCCCCGGGCGGAAGAACTGCCGAAGGGCCCCGAACCAGAACTCTGGTTCGGGGCCCTTCGGCAGTTCTTAGACCGACCGGCAAATGGTGGGTGGAGGAAGGAGCGGGTCGAGGGCCGAGTCTGGGCGGTGCCGACGAGGGAGCAGCAGCGGAGCTGCGGTGACTGAGGAGAAGCCGTCCAGGCGAGAGCCATCGGGCCGCGACGCCGCCCACCATTTGCCGGTCGGTCTTATGCTCTACGGCCGGTCGGTCGGCTCGTCGACCACCTCGCCCTGGATCACCTTGCCGTCCGGCCGGTGGATCCGCAGCTGCTCCTGCAGGCGCAGCGCGTCCGCGAGCGGGGCGGCCGCGGCGGGGGCGGAGCCGCGCAGCGCGGAGCCGGCCACCCGGCGGCCGAGCAGCCGCCACAGCGCCCTGGTCGGCGGGAAGAGCAGGGTCAGGCCCAGCACGTCCGACAGGAAGCCCGGCAGGATCAGCAGCAGGCCGGCCAGCACGGTCAGGCTGGTGCCGGTCTCGGCCGCGCCGGACGGCGGCACGGCTCCCTGTTCGAACGAGGCGGTCGCCGCCCGGAAGGCCTTCAGGCCGGCCCGCTTGACCAGCGAGCCGCCGAGCGCGGCACCGCCGACCAGCAGGGCCAGCACCAGGAACCAGCCGATCAGCGAGGCGACCTGGACCAGCAGCCAGATCTCCAGCACCAGCCAGACGGTCACCACGAGCGGGACCACCCGGCGCAGCCGGAAACGACGCCCGGCGGGACGCCCGGGGGCGGGGGCACCGCCATGGGGGGCACCGCCATGGGCGGCGGGGAATGCTTCGTGGGTCACGGTACGGTTCCACTCCATCGCGGCGAACGGCACGCCGGCGGACGGGGTTCCTGACCGGCTAGGTCGCCACAGTGGTCAACGGTTCGGGGGCCTCGGGTGTTCCGCCGTCGGTGCGTCGGCGGCGGCCCGCCAGGAGGGCTCCGCCGCAGGCCAGCAGGCCGAGGACGGAGAGCGTCCACTCCGGCGCGGCGCCCACCCGGTCGGCGACGGTCTTTCCGTCGCGCAGCGGCACGTCCGCGCTCAGTTCGGCGGGCACCAGCTCGGCGGTACGGCTCTCGACCGTGCCGTCCGGCCGGATGATCGCACTGATCCCACTGGTCGCGGCGATCACCACGGCCCGGCCGTGCTCGACCGCGCGCAGCCGGGACATCGCCAGCTGCTGGTCGGGCTGGCCGCTGCGCGCGTAGGTGGCGTTGTTGGTCTGCACGACGATGACCCGGCCGCCGTCGTCGACGGTGTCCCGGACGATCTCGTCGTACGCGACCTCGAAGCAGATCACATCGCCGATCCTGGCCGGTCCCAGCTGGAGCACGCCGCTCGTCTTGCCGGGGTAGAAGTCCCGGGCGACCCGCTGCAGGCGGGTGATGACCTTCATCAGCACCGAGCGGAACGGCACGTACTCGCCGAACGGCACCGGGTGCTGCTTGGTGTAGTGGGCCCCCGGGCCGATCGCCGGGTCCCAGACGATGCCCTCGTTCTGCACGTGCTGGTTGTCCGGGCCGTCGACCAGGGCGCCGACCAGGGTGGGCACACCGATCGCCTTGACCGCCTCGTCGATTCGCTCGTAGGCGGCGGGATCGCTGTACGGATCCATGTCGGAGGAGTTCTCCGGCCAGATCACCACGTCGGGCTGCGGCGCCTTGCCCGCCTTGACGGCGGCGGCCAGCCGGTCGGTGGCGTCGGCGTGGTTGTCGAGCACCTGCATCGGACGGCCGAGGAAGTCCATCCCCGGGTGCGGGACGTTGCCCTGGATGACGGCGACCTTGGTGGTGGCGTCGGCGTTGGTGGGGACCGGGACGGCGTAGCCGGCCACCGCCACCACCACCGCGCAGGCCCCGGCGAGCGCCGGGACCAGCACCGGCCGGCGCGCCGCGGGGGCAGGAGCAGCCTCGGGAGCGCCGCGCCGCGCCGCACGCGACAGCAGCGGCAGGTACGGGAGGTACGGGAGCGCCACGAAAGCCAGCAGCGCGCCGGTCAGCGCGACCGCGAAGGTCACCAGCGGCGCCCCGCCCAGCGCGGCCAGCGGCGTGTACGGGCTGGCGGTGTTGGCGAAGGCCAGCCGTCCCCACGGGAAGCCGCCGAGCGGCAGCCGGTCGCGGGCCCACTCCTGGGCCACCCAGAGGCAGGCCCCCCAGAACGGCCAGCCACGCAGCCGGGAGGTCAGCGCGAGCCCGGCGCCCAGCGCGGCGACGAACAGCGCCTCGACCGTCGAGAGCCCGGCCCAGGCGTCCGAGCCGATCACCCGGATCCAGTCGAGCAGCCCGAGGAAGAACGGGAGACCGAAGGCGAAGCCCGTCCAGGCGCCCTGGCGCGCGGTGCGGCCGCGGGTCAGCAGCGAGAGCAACGCCACCGCGACGATCGACAGCGGCCAGACGCCGTACGGCGGGAAGGCCAGTGCGAGCAGCAGACCCGCGACGGCGGCCAGCGCCGTGCGGGGCAGCCCGGCGCGTATGACGGCCCGGCGCCGGGCGAACCGGCCGGAGCGCACGGACGCGGTCGGCACCGCGGAGTCGTCGGACACGTCGTCCGCGCCGTGGACCCGGGACTCCGAGTCGAGCGGCAATGCCACCTGCGCACCATCTCTCTGATTGGGACCGACCAGCCATGCGCCCGTATCGCACCGCCGGAGCGGACACGCCGCTGCGCGCCCGTACGGGGCTCCGGCGGGTATCCGACGACGGTACCTCCCGCCGCGAGCCACCGGTAGTCGCGGCCGGGTGAGAATCCGCAGGTCAGCCCGGACGTCCGGCCTGGTACACGGTCCGGCCGCGGACCACCGTGCGCAGGCAGGCCGGCAGCGGGCCGCCGGGGGTGAGGTCGGGCAGGCCGGGGGTGCCGGAGCGGGGGTCGGTGGACCAGCCCGCGACCCGCGAGTCCGGGGCCTGCACGACCAGGTCGCCGGTCTCCCAGACCGCGTAGCTGGCCGGGGCGCCCGGCACCAGCACGCCCTCGTGGTCGTGGCCGATCGCCCGCCAGCCGCCGCGGGTGTGCGCGTTGAAGGCGGCCCGCACCGAGATCCGGTGGTCGGGGGTGCGGTGGAAGGCGGCGGCGCGCACGGTGCCCCAGGGGTCCAGCGCGGTCACCGGCGCGTCCGAGCCGAAGGCCAGCGGCACGCCGGCCCGCAGCAGCGCGGCGAACGGGTTGAGGCCGGCCGCCCGCTCCGCGCCAAGGCGCTGGACGTACATGCCGTCCGGGCCGCCCCAGGCGGCGTCGAAGGCGGGCTGTACGGAGGCCACCAGACCGTACTCGGCGAAGGCCGCGACGGCCTTGTCGTCCAGCGCCTCGGCGTGCTCGACCCGGTGCCGCAGGGCCTTGACGGCCGGCAGGCCGAGCCGGGCCACCGCCGTCCCGACGCCCGCCAGGACGGCGCTCAGCGCGGCGTCGCCGATCGCGTGGAAGCCGGCCTGCAGGCCCGCCTCGGTGCAGGCGGTGACGTGGTCGGCGACCTGGTCGGCCGTCAGGTAGGCGGTGCCGGTGTGCTCGGCGTCCTGGTAGGGCGCGTGCAGGCAGGCGGTGTGCGAGCCGAGCGCGCCGTCCACGAAGAGGTCGCCGCCGGCGCCGACCGCGCCGAGCCGGCGGGCCGTCTCCACGCCGCCCAACTCGCCCCAGTAGCCGTAGACCTCGGGGCCCTGGTGCTCGGCGGCCAGCGCCAGCAGCGCGGTGAGGTCCTGCTCGGAGGAGATCTCCGGCCCGGCGCACTCGTGCAGCGAGCCGATGCCGAGGGCGGCGGCGCGCTCCAGGGTGGCGAGTTGGGCGGCGCGGCGCTGAGCGTCCGTCAGGTGGGCCAGGGCGGTGCGGCGCACGGCGTGGTGGGCGTCGCGGGTGAGCGGGGCCTCGGGGTGGAAGCCGGGCTCGGCGTCCAGCCCCGGGGTGAGCCCGCGCAGGGCGCTGGACGCCAGAGCCGAGTGCACATCGGTGCGGGAGAGGTAGATGGCGGCGCCGCCCGCCGCCTCGTCCAGCTCGGCGCGGGTCGGCGGGCGGCCCTCGGGCCAGCCGCTCTCGTCCCAGCCGTGGCCGATCAGCACACCGCCCGCCAGGCCCTCGCCGGAGGCGGCGGAGACGAACGCGGCGATCCGGGCGAGCGCCTCGGCGAGGGTGGGGCAGCCGGTGAGGTCCAGGCCGGTCAGCGCGAGGCCGGCCGAGGTGGCGTGCACGTGGGCGTCCACGAAGGCGGGGGTGACCAGCGCACCGGCGAGGTCGACGACCTCGTCCGCGACCGAGGCGTAGCCGTCCGCGGCGCCCTCGCTGCCGACCCAGGCGACCTGTTCGCCCTCGATCAGCATCGCGGTGGCGAAGGGGTCGGCCGGGCTGTAGACGGTTCCGCCGCGCAGCAGCACGGTGCGGGAGGTGCGTTCGGTCATGCGCACTAGTCTGCACCCGGTTTGTCCGCCCCTCGGACACCGGGTCGGGCGGACAGCGCCCTACAGCTTGGGCGGCCGGGCCTCGTACGGGGTGGAGAGCACCACGGTGGTCCGGGTGGAGACGCCGGCGGCGGTGCGGATCCGGGCGAGCAGGTCCTCCAGGTCGCCGGGGGCGGAGACCCGGACCTTGAGGATGTAGCTCTCGTCGCCCGCGACGCTGTGGCAGGCCTCGATCTCGGGCAGCGGGGCGAGCCGGTCGGGCACGTCGTCCGGGGCGCTCGGGTCGAAGGGCTTGACCGAGATGAAGGCCGTGAGCGCGAGGTCGACGGCGTCCGGGTCGATGATCGCCGAGTAGCCGCGGATCACCCCCCGCTGCTCCAGCCGGCGCACCCGCTGGTGCACGGCCGAGGTGGACAGGCCGGTCGCCTTGCCCAGGTCGGTGTAGCTCATCCGCCCGTCCTGGACGAGCAGCTGGACGATGCGTTGGTCGAGGTCCTCCACAAGGCGTCAACCTACCCCAGATACCGGAGCCGCTCGGCCCACCCGGCGCGCGGCCCGCGAGTGCGCCGGTGGCACGTGCCAGGGGAATGTGGCCAAGGCCACACTTCAGTGCATCACCCTGCCGTCACCTGCAGGGTTATGAGCCCCCCTCGGCGGGAAGTGCTCGTGTTGGCCCCGGCCGAGCCGGCCCGGCCAGATCCAAAGGGGGATCAGATGCCTGCAGCCGACCAGCGCGCCCTCAGCGCCGACAGCACCCTGACCGAGCTCGACGGGCCGGAGGGCGACGAGCTGTCCCCGGGCCTCGACCTCGCTCCGGGAGCCGACCCCGGCGAGCCCGAGTCCTGGGAGATCTTCCGCGTGCACTGCCCGGAGTGCGACCGCCCGATCGCCCTGGTGGACGAGGAGGAGCGGCTGCCGCAGCACGCGGTGCTGCGGACCGCCTGGCACCCGTTCTCCCCCGCGCTGTGCCCGGGGTCGGGGCTGCCGGCGGACGACCTGGAGGAGACCGGCCCCGAACCGGGAACCGACACCGACAGCGCCCTCGCCGCGCTGCTCGCGCGGCCGGTCGTCCTGGACTGGCGCACCCAGCCGTTCTCGCACGCGGGCGGCCCGGGCGGCGCTCCCGGCATGCACCGGGTGCCGGCGATGCGCAAGCCCGCGGACGCCCGGCTCGTCCGCCACTGAGCACGGCGGCTCCCGAACGGGCCGCGAGCCCGACGCCGATCCTCGGCGTCGGGCTCGCGACTCGTTCGGGGTGAAACTCAGCCGGTGGCTCAGCCCTTGGTGAGGTGGCGGCCGATCACCAGGCGCTGGATCTGATTGGTGCCCTCGACGATCTGCAGCACCTTGGCCTCGCGCATGAAGCGCTCGGCCGGGAAGTCCTGGGTGTAGCCGTAGCCGCCGAGCACCTGGACCGCGTCCGTGGTCACCCGCATGGCGGTGTCGGTGCAGAACAGCTTGGCCATCGCGGCCTGCTTGGAGAAGGCCAGGCCGCCGTCCCGCAGCCGGGCCGCGGCCAGGTAGAGCGAGCGGCCGGCCTCGATCTGGGTGGCCATGTCCGCGAGCATGAAGGACAGGCCCTGGAAGTCGGCGATCGGCCGGCCGAACTGCTGCCGGGTCCGGGCGTAGTCCACCGCGAGGTCCAGCGCGGCCTGGGCCACACCGATCGCGCAGGCCGCGATGCCGAGCCGGCCGGAGTCCAGCGCGGAGAGCGCGATCTGGAAGCCCTGGCCCTCCTCGCCGACCAGCCGGTCGGCGCTCAGCCGCACGCCGTCGAAGTGCATCTGGGCGGTGGGCGAGCTCTGCATGCCCATCTTGTGCTCCGGCGGCGCGGACGACAGGCCGGCGCTGTCACCGGGGACGAGCAGGCAGCTTATGCCGCGCGGGCCGTCCTCGCCGGTGCGCACCAAGGTGCTGTAGAAGTCGGCCTGCCCGCCGTGCGTGATCCAGGCCTTGGTGCCGCTGATGACGTACTCGTCGCCGTCACGGTCGGCGCGGGTGCGCAGCGCGGCCGCGTCGGAGCCCGACTGCGGCTCGGAGAGGCAGTAGGCGCCCAGCTGTGCGCCGCCCAGCATCCCCGGCAGCCAGCGGGAGCGCTGCTCAGCGCTGCCGAAGGTGGCCAGCGCGTGGCAGGAGAGGGTGTGGACGCTCACCCCGAGGCCGACCGCCAGCCAGCCGGAGGAGAGCTCCTCCAGGACCTGGAGGTAGACCTCGTAGGGCTGCTCGCCGCCGCCGTCGGCCTCCGCGTACGGCAGGGAGAGCAGGCCCGCCTCGCCCAGGGTGCGGAAGACGTCCCGCGGGAAGCGGCCGGCCGCCTCCTCCTCGGCGGCCCGGGGAAGCAGTTCACGGTCGACCAGGTCACGAGTGAGGGCGAGAAGTTCGCGGGCCTCGTCGCTCGGCAGCTGACGTTCCACGGGCTTGGGGGGTGCGGCGTTCATGAGGGTGGGTCGCCTCCTCGATCGGGCCCCGGGGTGTGGGGCACGGCGCGTTGGGGGGTGCTGGGTGGCTCGGCCGCCACCGGTCAGCGGTAAACGGTCGTTCACATAGCTGGCGATGCGAGTATGCCCGATCCCGGGCCGCCCGTCACGGGGCGCCTGACCAGCGCATCCGGCGCCCCGGCCGCAGGCCCGTAGAGTGGCCGGTATGGATCACCCGGACGGCCTGGAAGCACTCGCCGCCCAGCTCGGGGCGCTGCCGCCGTCCTGCGGACCGGTCCGGCTGGTCGCCGTGGACGGCCATGCCGGCTCCGGGAAGACCACCTTCGCCGCTCGCCTCGCCCGGGCCCTGGGCGGGGCGCCGGTCGTGCACCTGGACGACCTGGCGACCCACGAGGAGCTGTTCGGCTGGACCGGGCGGCTGCGCGGGCAGGTGCTGGAGCCGCTCTCACGCGGGGAGCACGCCCGGCACCGGGTCTACGACTGGGTGAGCCGGCGGTTCGAGGGGGCGTGCGACGTACCGCCCGCGCCGGTCGTCCTCGTCGAGGGAGTCGGGGCCGGACGGCGTGCGGTGCGACCGCTGCTGGCCGCGCTGATCTGGATGGAGCTGCCCGCCGAAGCCGCCCGTGCACGGGGCGAGTTGCGCGACGGGCCGGAGCTGGCGGCGTTCTGGGAGCGCTGGTCGGCGGCCGAGGCGGCGCACTTCGCGCGGGACCCCAGCCGGCCGTACGCCCAGCTCCTGGTGGACGGCCGGACCGGACGCGTCACGCGGACCTCGGCGTTCGACGGAGTGGTTGACCGCGTTCCGGGGAACAACTAGGTTCTCCCTCGCAGCGGGATTAGTTGAGCCCGCAACCATAAACGCGGCACCTCCGACTCGTCCCCCGTGAGCCGGAGGTGCCGTTCTGCTGCCCCTGCCCCGCCCGACCCACCCGTCGGTAGACGAACGGTCTACGCGCGCAAAGGATTTGGACCGGCGCGACACCCTTCCGGATCAGCCCGGCGCCGGTACGATGAAGTGCAGGCGCATATGCGCCCCGGGGGCGCGGTGCTGACATGCCATCAGTTGGCCGCGCATCGGTGCACACCACGGGGGGCGTGAGTGACCACTGTCGACAGTTCCGGCACCACGGGTCCGCACGGACCGGCCGACCGCGCATGGCTGCGCGCCATGGACGCGTACACGGCCGGCTCCTACGCCCGCGCCGAGGAGGAGTTCCGCACCGCCGTCCGGCTCGACCCGGGCATGGCGGACGCCTGGCTCGGCCTGCACGCCCTGCGCTGCGACACCTCCGGCGCGCTGCTCGCGATGCACCGGCACAAGAAACGCTTCGGCGAGCAGCGCCGTCACCACCAGCGCCCGCTGAGCTCCTGGTACTGGCTCGGCTGGTGGGTGCAGCCCGTCCTGGAGGGCACCCGCGACCTCGCACTCGCCCATGCCTCGCACTGGCTGGACGGCCGGCACCTGGCCGAGCTGGACCGCGCGCTGGAGCAGTGCCCGCCCGCCGACCAGGACCCGTCGGTGCGCTTCCTGCACGCCTGCCGCTCCTACCTGCTCAAGGACTGGGAGCAGCTCATCCGGGACACCGACCAACTGCTCGACGACCCACTGCTCGGCATCGAGGCGGGCCTGTTCGGCGGGATGGCCAGGGTCCGGCTGGACATGTGCGCCCAGGCGCAGTCCCCGCTGGCCGCCTCGTTGACGCGCTGCAGATCGGAGCAGCCGCAGCGCAAGGAACTGCGCTACTGGCTGGCCCGGGCGTACGAGGGGGCCGGGCGCAGCGCCGCCGCCCTGCCGCTCTACCGGGCGGTGCACCGCGCCGACCCGGCGTTCATGGACACCGCCGCCCGGCTGGCCGCGATCGCGGCCGAGGACGGGCTCGGCCTGCTGGACGAGCTGCCCGGCTTCACCATGCTGGAGGACGCCGGCGACCCCGGGGCGCTCGCGGACCCGGCGGAGCCGCCGGGACCCGCGCTGGACGGGCTGGCGATGGACGGGTTGGAGGGGCTGGAGGCGTTCGACGGACTGGGCCTGGTGGACGCCCAGGAGCGCGCCGAACAGCTGGCCGAACAGCTGGAGGCCTCCTACTCGCTGGAGGGCGCCGACCTCGACGGCACCGACGCCGCCGACGCCGGAGCGCTCCAGCTCGGCGGACGGCCGGGCGGCACCGGGCGCTGCGAGCCGGGGGTCGGTGGCGGCACCGGCCCGGGTCAGGGAACCGGTACCGGCAGCGGCACCGGGGAGAGCGCGCCGAACGCCGCCGCGGCGGTCCGGGAAAACCTCGGGGCCGCACCCGCGGAGGGCGGCGGCCCCGCCCCCGTCGGCTCCCCCGCGGGCCGCGCGCAGCTGGACGTGGCCCTCGCCGCACTGGAGCAGATGGTGGGCCTGGACCCGGTCAAGCGCCAGGTCCGGGCACTCTCGGCCCAGCTGCGGATGGCCGGGCTGCGCGCCGACCAGGGCCTGCCGGTCCAGCCGCCGAAGCGTCACTTCGTCTTCTCCGGACCGTCCGGCACCGGCAAGACCACCGTGGCGCGGATCCTCGGCCAGGTCTTCCACGCGCTCGGCCTGCTCTCCGGCGACCACCTGGTGGAGGCCCAACGCGCCGACCTGGTCGGCGAGTTCCTCGGCCAGACCGCGGTCAAGGCGAACGAGCTGATCGACTCCGCACTGGACGGCGTGCTCTTCATCGACGAGGCCTACAGCCTCGCCAACTCCGGCTACAGCAAGGGCGACGCCTACGGTGACGAGGCCCTCCAGGTCCTGCTCAAGCGGGCCGAGGACAACCGGGACCGGCTGGTGGTGATCCTGGCCGGCTACCCGGAGGGGATGAACCGCCTGCTGGCGACGAACCCCGGCCTCAACTCCCGCTTCACCACCCGGGTGGACTTCCCCAGCTACCGCCCGGCCGAACTCACCGCCATCGGCAGCACGTTAGCCGCCCGGGACGGCGACAGCTGGGACGAGGACGCCGCCGAGGAGCTGGCCAGCATCTGCGCCCATGTGGTGGGCGAGGGCTGGATCGACGACCTCGGCAACGGCCGGTTCATCAGGACCCTCTACGAGAAGTCCTGCGCCTACCGCGACCTGCGGCTCTCCCAGGCCCGCGCACTGCCCGGCCGCGAGGACCTGGCCACCCTGCGACTGCCCGACCTGGTCCAGGCGTACGGCGAGCTGATCGACGGGCGCAGCTGAGCAGCTCCTGGGCCGTGTCTGACAACTCGCGTCGGATGAGCCGGGAATTGTCAGACACGGCTAGGCTCGCTCCGGGGCGGTGCGCCGGTGGTCCGGGTCGTGCATCTCGCCGACCAGCTCCTCCAGGACGTCCTCCAGGGTGACCAGGCCGAGCGTGCGCCCGTCCGGGGCGGTCACCGCGGCCAGGTGGGCGGCCGCCCGGCGCATCGCGGTGAGCGCGTCGTCCAGCGGCAGTCGCTCCGCCACGACCGTCATCGGCCGCCACAGCCGCACCGGGACGGCCGCCTCGCGGTCCTCCGCCTCCAGCACGTCCTTGACGTGCAGGTAGCCGAGGAAGTCCCCCGAGTCGCCGATCACCGGGAAGCGCGAGAAGCCGGTGGACACCGCCAGCTCCTCGACCTGGCGGGCGGTCACCGAGGAGTCCACGGTGACCAGCCGGGACATCGGCAGCAGCACCTCGGCGACCGGGCGGTGGCCGAGCTCCAGGGCGTCCTCCAGGCGCTCCTGCTCACCCTGCTCCAGCAGCCCGGCGGCCCGTGACTCGGAGAGGATCCAGAGCAGTTGCTCCCCGTTGTAAACCGACTCCACCTCGTCCTTCGGCTCGACCCCGAAGAGTCGCAGCACCAGGTTGGCCAAGGCGTTCAGCAGCCGGATCACCGGGTTCAGCAGCCGGGCCAGCCGGTCCAGCGGCGGGCCGAGCCAGAGCGCGGCACGCTCCGGCGTGGCGAGTGCGATGTTCTTGGGAACCATCTCTCCGATCACCATGTGCAGGAAGACCACCAGGGCCAGCGCCAGCACGTAGGCGGTCGGGTGGACCAGCAGCTCGGGCAGGCCGACCGCCTGGAACGGGCCCTCCAGCAGGTGGGCGATGGTCGGCTCGGCGAGCGCGCCCAGCAGCAGCGAGCAGACCGTGATGCCCAGTTGGGCGGCGGCCAGCATCGCCGAGACGTTCGACAGGGCATGCAGGACGGTGCGCGCCCGGCGGTTGCCGGCGTCCGCGAGCGGCTCGATCTGGCTGCGGCGCACCGAGATGACGGCGAACTCGGCCCCGACGAAGAAGGCGTTGCCGAGCAACAGCAGACCCGAGGCGAAGAGTTGGAAGAAGATCACCACCGGCCCTCCGTACCCTCGACCCGGACCAGCCGGACCCGGGTGGTGCGGTGCCGGTCCACCGCCTGCGCGGTCAGCTCCCAGCCCGGCAGCACGGCCCGGTCGCCGGGCTCGGGGATCTTGCCGAGCAGGTCGGCCAGCAGCCCGGCCAGCGTCTCGTACGGGCCGTGCGGGGCGACCAGGCCGATCGCGCCGAGCTGGTCGATCCGGGCGCGGCCGTCGGCCAGCCAGGCCGGCCTGCCGTCGACCGGCACAATCGCGACCAACTCCGGTACGTCGCCCGGGTCGTGCTCGTCCTGCACCTCGCCGACGATCTCCTCGACGATGTCCTCCAGGGTCACCACACCGGCCGTCCCGCCGTACTCGTCGATCACGATCGCCATCGGCGTGCGGCTGCGCAGCCGGTCGAGCAGCCGCTCGGCCGGCAGGGTCTCGGGGACCAGCAGTGGCACGCCGGCCAGCTGCGCGATCCGCACGCTGGCGCGCTGTTCGGGGCGCACCGCCAGCGCGTCCTTGAGGGTGACCGTGCCGGTGACCTCGTCCAGGCTGTCCCGGTAGACCGGGAAACGGGAGAAGCCGGTGGCCCGGGTGAGGTTGACCACGTCGGCGGCGGTGGCGTCCTGCTGGAGCGCGGCCACGTCCACCCGCGGGGTCATCACGCTCTCGGCGGTCAGTTCGGCCAGGCCCAGCGAGCGGACGAAGAGCAGGGCGGTGTCCTCCTCTATCGCTCCCGCGCGGGCCGAGTGCCGGGCGAGGAAGACCAGTTCACCGGGGGTGCGGGCGTGCGCCAGCTCCTCGGTCGGCTCCAGGCCCAGCGACCGGACCATCCGGTCGGCCGAGCCGTTCAACACGGTGATCACCGGGCGGCAGACGGTCGAGAAGAGCCGCTGCGGCCCGGCGACGGCGCGGGCCACCTGGAGCGGGCGGGAGATCGCCCAGTTCTTCGGGACCAGCTCGCCGATCACCATCTGCACGACGGTGGCCAGCAGCATGCCGACGACCACCGCCACGCCCGTGGTGGCCGAGGCCGGCACGCCGATCGCCGTCAACGGTGGGCCGAGCAGGGTGGAGAGGGCCGGTTCGGCCAGCATGCCGACCAGCAGCGAGGTGAGGGTGATGCCGAGTTGGGCGCCGGAGAGCTGGAACGACAGCCGGCGCAGCGCCGCGCGGACGCCGATCGCCTTGCGGTCCCCGCCTGCGGCGGCCCGCTCCACGGTGCCGCGGTCGACCGTGATGAGAGAGAACTCGGCGGCCACGAAGAGGCCGTTCGCGAGGATGAGCAGGAGGGCCGCGATCAGCATCAGCCAGGCGGCGATCACAGCGCCGCCTGCTCTCCGGGGCTCAGGAGGGAGGCGGCGGGTGTACTACCGGACGGATCGTCCATCGAGGGGAGGGTTCACTCCTCAGGTCGCGGGCGGGCGGGGCCGCTTTGCCCCGGCTTTACCAGCGTAGACGATACCCGGGCCCGTTCGGTTCTGGTGTTCGAGTGATGTCGCGAACGCGGTTCGGGCTACTTGGTGGTGGCGGGCTCCGGCGTCGCCCCGCGCGCCTCGACGAGGTCACGCAGCCCGAGCGCGGCCCGGACGGCCTGCTCGCGGCCGCCGCCCGGCTGGATCCCGACGGCGGCCAGCGAGGTGCCGTCGGCCAGGTCCAGGGTCACCCACGGGTCACCCTGGCGGAGGTTCACCCGGACGATCTGCGCCCAGTGCAGCCGCCGGGTGCGGACGAAGTTCACCACGGTGATCCCGTCCGCGTCGGCGACCACGTGGGGGCGCGCAAGCATCGCGCCGGCCGCGGCGAAGACCAGGCCGGTGGTGATCAGGGCGACCCGGTCGTTGAGCTGCCAGCTGGCCGGGAGCGCCAGCGCGACCGTGACGAAGACGACCACCAGCAGCGCGCTCACCGGGAGCAGCACCGCACGGTTGCGGCGCGGCGCCCAGGTGACGGGAAGGGTGGGCAGATCTGCGTCAGGCATGGCGTCGGTGCTCCCGGAACAGGCTGGTCAGAGACGGCAGGCGTGGATGTTGGTCACCAGGATGGCCCGGGCGCCGATGCTCCACAGGTCGTCCATGATCCGCTGGGCCTCCTTGCGGAGCACCATCGAACGGACGGCGACCCAGCCCTCGGTGTGCAGCGGGGAGACGGTCGGCGACTCCAGGCCGGGCGTCAGGGCGACCGCCTCGGTGACCTTCTCGGCGCGGATGTCGTAGTCCATCAGCACGTAGCGGCGGGCCACCAGGACGCCCTGCAGCCGGCGCAGGAACTGGTCGACCCCGGCGTCCTGGCCGGCGCCCTTGGGGCGGATCACCACGGCGTCGGAGACCAGGATCGGCTCGCCGAAGATCTCCAGACCGGCATTGCGCAGGCTGGTCCCAGTCTCCACCACGTCGGCGATCACGTCGGCCACGCCCAGCTGCACCGCGGTCTCCACCGCGCCGTCCAGCTTGGTCACCGTCGCCGTGACGCCCTGCTCGGCCAGGTGCTGCTCGACCAGGCCGGTGTACGAGGTGGCGATCCGCAGGCCCTGCAGGCCCTGGACGTCCTTGGGCGAACCGACCGGTCCGGCGAAGCGGAAGGTCGAGCCGCCGAAGCCGAGCGCGAGCACCTCCTCGGCGTTGGACGCCGAATCGAGGAGCAGGTCACGGCCGGTGATCCCGACGTCCAGCCGGCCGGAACCGACGTACACCGCGATGTCGCGGGGGCGCAGGAAGAAGAACTCCACCTGGTTCTCGGGGTCGACGAGAACCAGTTCCTTGGGGTCCTTGCGCTGGCGGTACCCGGCCTCATGGAGCATCTCCGCCGCGGGACCCGAGAGCGAACCCTTGTTGGGGAGGGCGATGCGCAGCATGAGAGGGTAATCCTTCGCTTGGTCGCGGATGGGGTGGAGCGGCACTGCTTCAGAGATAGGCGTAGACGTCGTCGAGCGTCAGCCCGCGGGCGATCATCATCACCTGAAGGTGGTAGAGGAGCTGGGAGATCTCCTCGGCGGTCTGTTCCTGGGACTGGAACTCGGCCGCCATCCAGACCTCGGCGGCCTCTTCGACCACCTTCTTGCCGATGCTGTGAACGCCCTGCTGCACGAGCTGAGCCGTACGGGAGGACGAGGGGTCGCCTGTGGCGGCCTTCTGCTGGAGCTCGGAGAAGAGCTCCTCGAATGTCTTCGAAGCCATGATGGGACTCACCTTACGTGCTGGACCTGGACGGACGGTAAACAGTCCCGGACCGTGGACAGTCCGCTGGACACCCGACCGCACAGCGTCCGAAGCGGGTCAGCGCCAGGGCTCGGAGACCGAGCGCAGCATGGCGGCGGTGGCGACGGCGGCGGTGACCGCCTCGTGGCCCTTGTCCTCGGCCGAGCCCGGCAGCCCGGCCCGGTCCACCGCCTGCTGCTCGTTGTCACAGGTCAGCACGCCGAAGCCGACCGGCACCCCGGTGCTCACGCTGACGTCGGTCAGGCCGAGGGTGGCGGCCTGGCAGACGTAGTCGAAGTGCGGGGTGCCGCCGCGGATGACCACCCCGAGCGCGACCACGGCGTCGTAGCCACGGCTGGCCAACTGCTTTGCAGCCACCGGCAGTTCGAAGGTGCCGGGGACGCGGACGATGGTCGGCTCCTCGATCCCCAGCTCCTTGAGGGCGCGCTTGGCGCCGTCCAGCAGGCCGTCCATCACCGTGGTGTGCCACTGGGCGGCGATCACCGCGACCCGCAGGTCCTGGCAGTTCTCGACGGTCAGCTCGGGTGCTCCGTGGCCGCTCACTGGTGTCTCTTTTCTTCGTCGGTTTTCTTCGTCGGTGGGTGGTGTGGCGCAGGATCAGGCGTTGCCGAGCCACGGCAGGTCGTGGCCCATCCGGTCGCGCTTGGTCAGCAGGTAGCCGAGGTTGTGCACGCCGGCCTCGACCGGGATCGGCTCCCGGCCCTTGACCTTGAGGCCGTGCTCGGTCAGCGCGGCCAGCTTGTCGGGGTTGTTGGTGAGCAGCGTCAGCGACCGCACGCCGAGGTCGGTGAGCATCTGCGCGCCGATGCTGTAGTCGCGGGCGTCGGCGGGCAGGCCCAGGTCGAGGTTGGCGTCCACGGTGTCACGCCCCTGCTCCTGGAGCTGGTAGGCGCGCAGCTTGTGGGCCAGACCGATGCCGCGGCCCTCGTGCCCGCGCAGGTAGAGCACCACGCCGCGGCCGGCGGCGGCCACCTTGGCCAGCGAGAGCTGGAGTTGGGGACCGCAGTCGCAGCGCAGCGAGCCGAGCACGTCGCCGGTCAGGCACTCCGAGTGCACCCGGACCAGCACGTCCTCGCCGTCCGGCAGCTGTCCGTCGGCGTCCAGGCCGCCCGCGACCAGGGCGATGTGCTCGATACCGTCCAGCGTGCCGCGGTATCCGACGGCCGTGAACTCGCCGTGGATGGTGGGCAGGGCGGTGACGGCGGCGCGGTCGACGTGCAGCTCGGTGCGGCGGCGGTAGGCGATCAGGTCCTCGATCGAGATGATCGCCAGGCCGTGCTCGCGGGCGAAGGCGACCAGCTCGGGCAGCCGGGCCATCGTCCCGTCGTCGTTGACCACCTCGCAGATGGCGGCGGCCGGGGCCAGTCCGGCCAGCCGCGCCAGGTCGACGCCGGCCTCGGTGTGGCCGGGGCGCACCAGCACGCCACCGTCCATCGCGCGCAGCGGGAAGACGTGGCCGGGGCGGGTGAAGTCGTCGGGACCGGAGGCCGGGTCGCCCAGCAGGCGGACGGTCATCGCGCGGTCGACCGCCGAGATGCCGGTGGCCTCCACATCGCGGGCGTCCACCGAGACGGTGTAGGCCGTGCCCTTGCGGTCCTCGTTGACCCGGGTCATCGGCGGCAGGTTGAGCCGGTCGGCCTCGGCGCCGGTCATCGGGACGCAGATCACGCCGGAGCTGTAGCGAATGGTGAAGGCGAGCAGTTCGGGCGTCGCGGCCGAGGCGGCGAAGATGATGTCGCCCTCGTTCTCGCGGTCCTCGTCGTCCACCACGATCACGGCACGACCGGCCGCGATGTCGGCGATGGCGCGCTCGATCGGGTCGAGGCCGAGGTCCGGGCCGAGGTCCGGGCCGAGGTCCGGGGTGCTGTCTTGGGTGCTCATGCCGTGGCTCCCTGGAGGGTCGAGGCGGACGTGGAGGTCCGGGGGGTGCGGGTGCTCAGCCACCAGGCGCGCAGCCCGAGCAGCACCAGGACGAAGTAGATGCTGTAGGTCAGTCCGGAGAACGCGTAGCCGTTGTTGAAGGCCAGCGGGACGCCGACCACGTCGACGGCGATCCAGGCGAACCAGAACTCCACCCAGCCGCGGGCCTGGGCGACCATCGCCGCCAGGGTGCCGACGAAGATGTAGGCGTCGGACCACGGACTCCAGGACATCCAGGAGTAGTGGGTGAAGAGCAGCGCCACCCCGACGGTCGCCAGTGCGGTCGCGCCGACCAGCAGCGCGCGCTCGGTCCAGGTCGCGAAGCGGACCTTGATCTCACCGGTGTCGCGCAGGCCGCGCTGCCAGCGGGCCCAGCCCCAGACGGCGGTGACGATCACGATCACCTGCTTGCCCATCAGACCGGTCAGGTGGCCGGACAGGTAGGCCCCCACCAGCACCACGCCGGAGAGGAGTTGGACCGGCCAGCTGGTGACCGAGCGGCGCCAGCCGAGCGCCAGGGCCGCGAGCCCGAGCAGGTTGCCGACCATGTCGGTCCACAGCACGTGCTGGCCGAATATCGAGAAGGCGATGCTGTTGAGCCAGTTCACGAGGCGTCCTTCGAGATCGCCGGAACGGTACGGGAGTCGAGCAGGCGCTCGACGTACTTCGCGAGAACGTCGACCTCGAGGTTGACGGGCTCCCCAACGACCTTGGCGCCCAAGGTGGTCAGCGCGAGCGTGGCCGGGATCAGGCTGACCGTGAAGCTGTCCGCCGCGGCCTCGACCACGGTGAGGCTGATGCCGTCCACGGTGATCGAGCCCTTGTCGACCAGGTAGCGCGAGATGCTCTGCGGGAGCGAGAAGCGCAGCACCTCCCAGCGGGGGTTGCCCTCGCCGTCCAACTCACCCGGCGAACGCTCCAACAGCGTTCCGGTGGCGTCGACATGGCCCTGGACGAGGTGGCCGCCGAGCCGGGCGCCGAGCGCCATGGCGCGTTCCAGGTTGACCCGCGAACCGACCACCAGCGCGCCCAGGCTGGACCGCTGGAGCGTCTCGGCCATCACGTCCGCGCTGAACTCGCCGCTCTCGGCGGCCAGTTCGTCCGGACTGTCGACGACGGTCAGGCAGACGCCATTGACCGCGATGGATTCGCCGTGCCGGGCACCGGTACAGACCAGCGGGCCACGCAGGCGGATGCGCGAGGAGTCGCCGAACTCCTCGATGGAGACGACCTCGCCGAGCTCTTCGATGATGCCGGTGAACACCCGGGTTCTCCTCGCGCTAATAGGGGCGCGGACTCCGGGGCGGCATTGATCGGGAGATGACACGGATCGGCGGCTACGGGCGCCCGGGAGGGCCTCGCTTCGTCGCCGAAGGGAGCTCTGGCCGTACGCCCTGAACACGGCTCCCCGAGGGGATCCGTGGCACTGCTCGATCCGTCGCGCACGCCTCCCATCCGGACTTTAACCGTCGGTCCAGGAATTTCACCTGGTCAACCGGCCGCTGGCTGCGGACGGGTCGCGGACTGTAACCGCCGGTTCGGATTTTCACCGACCCCGGAGTGCGCTGAACGTCACTGCTACTACTGCGCTCATTGTGCCACGGCCCGCAACCGTTCAGGGAGAGGGTGACGTTGTGGTCTGTTTCACTCACCGCCCGGGAATGCCAGGGCGCCCCGCAGGTCACCGCAACGGACCGGCGGCCGCTCCCGGCCCCCGGCGAGGCGTTGTCGGCCGTTCTCACGGCGGCATCAGGCCATCACCCCGGTCGGGACGGCCCTGGCTCCCTACGATGCAGACCAGCCAACGGGAGGGGATCCCAGTGAAGCACCAACTTCCGGCCCTACGCCGGACGATCGGACTTGTCGCACTGCTGTCACTCGTCGGGGCGGGCAGCGGCGTGGCCGACGCCGCAGGCGCGGGCCACGCCGTCGCGGCCACCGCCACCGCCGCCTTCTACGACGGTACGACCGACCTCGGTGCGACCGTCCCGACCTCGGTGGCCGTCGCCCCGGGCGGGCGGCAGGCCTTCGTCGGCGTCACCGCCGGCAGCGGCCCGTCCGGATACAGCGCGGCGCTGGACGTCCTCGACACCGCCACGGGCGCGGTGACCGCCACCATCGCGCTCCCCGCAGCGTCATCGGAGCGCCTCGGGCAGCTGGGGTTCAGCCCGGACGGGAGCCGGCTCTACGTCCTGACCGGCCAGGCCCTCTCGGTCGTCGACACCGCCACGGACACCGTGCTCACCAGCGTCGCCGCACCCGTCCAGACGACCGCCCCGGGCTGGCTCCAGGGCGCCCTGACCGGTCTCGCGGTCAGCCCGGACGGCACCTCGGTCTACGTCAGCCAGTACGGCGCCACCGCCTACCGCCAGAACGGCCCCGCGCGCGTCCTGGTCTTCTCCCCCACGACCGGGGCCTTCACGACCTCGGTCACGCTGCCGGGCACGTACGGCTACGCGAACGGCATGCTCGTCCGCGGCGGCACGGACGCCTATGTGAGCACCGACGCCGGCCTGGTCCACCTCGCCGTCGGCGCCGGCGCCGCGCCCACCGTACTGGCGACCGTCGCGCAGCCCGCCGGTGAGAGCGGCACGGACGGCGTGGCGATCAGCCCCGACGGCAGCCGGATCTACGCCGTCGCCACCAACACCGGCCTGGTGCACGTGATCAGCACCGCGACCGACACCATCACCGGCACCATCACGTTCTCCAGCGGCTATCTCGACCTGCGGTACCCGGTGGTGAGCGGCGACGGCAGCTCGTTGTACGTGGTGGACGACGACGTCAACGGCCCGAAGGTCCGGGTGGCCAACACCGCCACCCGCAAGGTCGGCCGCCCGCTCACCGACATCGACACCGACCAGCTCTGGGGCGCCGCGCCCGGCGCCGGTGGCAGCACCCTCCTGCTCACCGGCGTCGCGACCCCCGCGGACGGCGGCGCCGGCAGCGTGCAGTTCCTGCCGACCCACTGACGTCGGACGGTGTGCGCGGCCAAGCGGCCGTCCGGCCACGCAGCCGCTTGGCCGGACGGCCGCGCACACCGTCACAGATCTCCGTTGCCCGGGCCGCACCGACGGTGCAGGATGCAGGAAGATCACCGACGACGGCCCCGGCAGGGAGACACCTCATGACCACCGAACGCATCGGTCCGCCCCTGGTCGGCGGCGAGCGCGAGATGCTGCGCTCGTTCCTCGACTACCACCGCGCGACCCTCGCGATGAAGTGCGACGGCCTCTCCGACGACGAGCTGCGCCGCCAGTCGATGCCACCCTCGACCCTCTCGCTGCTCGGCCTGGTGCGGCACATGGCCGAGGTCGAGCGCACCTGGTTCCGCATCGTGATCAACGGCGAGTCCACGCTCCCGCTGGTGTGGTCCGAGGAGATGGACTACCAGGTGGCCTACGACGCCAGTTCGGCCACCCGCTCGGAGGCGTTCGCGGCCTGGCAGACGGAGGTGGAGCACTCCCGCCGGATCGAGCGGGCCGCCGAGTCCCTCGACGTGACCGGCCACAACGCCCGCTGGGGCGAGGACGTCTCGCTGCGCCTGGTGATGCTGCACCTGCTCCACGACTACGCCCGCCACAACGGCCACGCCGACTTCCTGCGTGAGGGGATCGACGGCACCGTCGGCGCCTGAGCGAGTCCGCGCGGATCCGGCCGCCGGATACTCCGCATGCGGTTTACTGATGAGGCATCAGCTTCCTTTCTTGCGAATGGAGTTGCTCATGTCATCAGTCTCCCGACGCGGCCTGCTGACCGCCGCCGGCGCCGCGGCCGCAGGGGTCTCGCTCGGTCCGGTCACCGCGCCGCCCGCCGCTGCGGACCCGGCCCCCACCGCCGACCTCACCGCACTACGCGTCCTCCCGGGGGACGGGCGGTACGACTCGCTGCGCCGGGGTTTCAACCAGCGCTGGAGCAGCAATCCGCGCTACGTCCAGCTGATCGCGGACGAGGCCGACGCCGTCGCGGCCGTGCAGCACGCCCTGAGCCAGGGCCTGCGGCCCACCGTGCGCAGCGGCGGCCACTGCTACGAGGACTTCGTCGACAACACCGGCGGCGCGATCCTCGACGTGAGCCCGATGAGGAACGTCTACCGGACGCGGGACAAACGCGGCCGCACGGCGTACTGCGTCGAGTCCGGCGCCAGCAACTGGGACGTCTACAGCACGCTGTTCCGGAAGTACGGGGTGACCCTGCCGGCCGGCTCGTGCAACTCCGTCGGCGCCGGCGGCCACATCTGCGGCGGAGGCTACGGCCTGCTCTCCCGCCGCCACGGGCTGACCGTCGACCACCTGGTGCAGGTGGACGTCGTCACGGTCAGGAACGGCCGGGCCGAGCTGACCGCGGCGCACCGCGACGACCGGCCCGGCTCAGACACCGCGGAGCTCTTCTGGGCGCACACCGGCGGTGGTGGCGGCAACTTCGGCCTGGTGGTGCGCTATTACTTCGCCGAGACTCTGCCGAAGACCCCGGAACACGTGTGGATCAGCACCCTCGCCTGGCCATGGGCCGGGCTGGAGCAGGACCGGGACGGCTTCGAGCGGCTGCTGCGGAACTACGGCGAGTTCTTCGCCGCCCACAGCGCGCCCGAAGAGCCGCTGTACCAGGGGCTGTTCAGCATGCTCCAGCTCTCCCACCGGAGCAACGGAAGCATCGTGCTGCTCACCCAATGGGACCAGGACGACCCGGGCCCGCTGGACAGCTTCCTGGCAGCGCTCCAGGCCGGGGTGAAGACCCGGACCGCGTTGCAGAGCCGCAGGGTCGGGGAGTATTTCCTGCCGTCCACCGAGACCCGCCGCCAACTGCCGTGGTTCCAGGCGGCCTCGGTGCTGAGCGCCTCCGGCGACCTGCAGCGCGGGAAATACAAGTCCGCCTACCACCGCAGCCCGTTGACCGATGGCCAGATCGCCGGGATCTGGAATGCGCTGACCCGCACGGCCCCCGGCGCCGACCTCACCCAGACCCTGGTCCAGGTCGACAGCTACGGCTGCCGGATCAACGCGGTCGGGCCGGCCGAGACCGCCGTCCCACAGCGCGACTCCATCCTCAAACTCCAGTACCAGACCTACTGGACCGACCCCGCCGAGGACGCGGCGCACCTGGACTTCCTGCGCGAGTTCTACGCCGGGGTCTACGCCGACACCGGCGGCCTCCCCGAAGTCAGCAGCGCCACACGCGACTTGACGACAGACGGCGCGTACGTCAACTACCCGGACACCGACCTGGGCGTCGCCACCGACCCGTCGCCGCGCTACCCGCAGCTCTACTACAAGGACAACTACCCACGCTTGCAAGCCGCCAAGGCACTCTGGGACCCGCAGAACCGCTTCCACCACGCCCAGTCGATCGTCGCCCCGCCGGGCAGCCGGTGACGTCCGGAGAACGTACGCGACGCGGTGTCAGCCGTCCTCGCCGACCGCGCCCACCGACGCGCCGCTGAGCGGGCGGGCGCGCGGCAGACGGGCGAAGGCCGCGTACAGGGCCACGGCGGCGAGGGTCCCCGCGACCACGCCGCTGGCGCAGATCGTCCGGGCCCAGGAGGGGAAGCCCTGGTACAGGTCGGGCGCCAGCAGCGGCAGCAGGCCCGCGGCCAGCGCGAGGGCGACGACGGTGGAGTTCGCGCGGTCGGCGAGGTCGACGCCTTGCAGCATCCGGACGCCCTGCGCGGCGATCACGGCGTAGACCACCAGGGCCGAACCCCCGACCGCCGGCGCCGGCAGGCCGGCCAGCAGGCGCGAGAGCGGGGTCAGCAGGCCGACCGCGACGAGCAGCACGCCGGCCCCGGCTGTGACAAATCTGCTGCGCACGCCCGTGAGTTGGCCGAGGCCGAGGTTCTCCGAACTGGTCACCAGCGGTGAGCTGCCGAACACCCCGCCGAGCAGCGACACCACCGCGTCCGCCCGCGCCACCCGTGGCACGTCGCGTTCCAGGCCGAGGTCGTGCCCGACGATCTCACTGTTGAGCACGGTCTGGCCGGTGGCCTCGGCCAGCGAGGCCAGGCTGAAGACCAGCAGCGGCAGCGCGGCCAGCAGGTCGAAGTGCGGTGTGCCGTAAGGGAACGGGTGTGGCAGCGCGAATCCCGTCCCGTGCACGGCGGCGAAGCCGCCGAGCCCGACGACCGACGCCAGCAGCGTGCCGGCCGCAAGCCCGAGCAGGACGGCGCTCTGCCGCCACACCCCGTGCAGCACCGCAAGCAGCAGCACCGTGCAGCCGACGGTCGCCGCCGCCAGCGCGACCGCCGAGGGGGCCGCGTAGCCGGGCTTCCCGGGGACACCGGTGACCAGTTGGGCCGCCACCTTGATCATCGAGATGCCGATCAGCAGCACGGCCGTGCCCAGCACCAGGGGTGGGAAGAGCCGCACCACCCTCGCGTAGAGGGGCAGGACGGCGAGCAGCAGCGCCGCCGCGAGCAGCACCGAGCCGCTCGCGGTGGCGGGGCCGTGGTCCTTGGCGATCTGCAGGAAGAGCGCGGTGGCGGCGCCCCCGGGCAGCATCACGAACGGCAGTCGCGCGCCGATCCCGCGCACGCCCAGCGACTGCACCAGCGAGCCCACCCCGCAGAGCACGAGCGTCGCGCTGAGCAGGGCGGCCGTCCGGTCGGGTGAGAGGCCGAGCGCCTGGCCGGTCAGGAAGGTGGTGGAGACCGGGCCGGCGATCATCACCACGACGTGCTGCGCGGAGAGCGGCACCAGCCGCCGCAGCGGAAGCCGTTCGTCGACGGGGCTCACCACGGCGCTCACGCCTGGCCCGCCACGGTCAGCCACGGCAGGTCGGCCGCGGAGTAACGGTAGGCGCGGAACACGGCGTTGGGCTCGGCCGGGAACAGCTCGCGGACCTGCGACTCCCGGTACCCGCCGAAGTAGGGCACGACGTACTCCCAGCAGAGGTAGCCGTCCCGGGTCACCTCGAAGAGCCGGCCCGAGGGCGAGTCCGTGACCAGGGTGTTCCCCCCGGGCAGCCGTTGCGCGCTGCCCATGAACGGCGCGAAGAAGGACTCCCGTGCCGGGTCGTGGTACTCCCAGACGACCTCTCCGCTGCTCCGCTCGATCTCGACGACCCGGGAGTACGGCACGTCGCAGCCCGGGCGGAAGACACCGTTGTCGAACACCAGCAGGTTCCCGCCGGGCAGTTCGGTCGGGCAGTGCTGCTGGGAGACGGTCCCGGGCGCGCTGCGCCAGAGGACCTCGCCGGTCTCCCGGCTGATCACGATCACGTCGGAGGTGCTGCGCAGGCTGGCCAGCACGGTGCCGTCGGCGAGCGGGGTGACGCTGTTGATGAGCGGCCAGTGCTCGCGGGAGTAGTCCGGGTGCAGGGCGTAGGCGTCGCGGTCCAGGTGCTCGGCCGCCCGCCAGGACCAGGTGGGGTTGCCGTCCGCGTCCACCTCCTGGATGGTGTCGGCCCAGACCGTGCCGTCCGTCTCGGAGCCCGGGACCCCGCCCCGGACAGCCTCGGCGTCCGCGCCGCGCAGGGGTTCGAGCGCGGTGTAGAGGATCCGGCCGTCGTCCAGGTGGTGGGCGTCGTGGTGCTGCAGCGGGTCGCGGTGCTCGCGCAGGACGGTGCCGTCCGGGGCCACCTCTGTCATCACGCCGCCGCGGTACTTGTGCCACATCGGGAAGAGCGCGGGCCGGTCAGGCAGCACACCGTTGTAGGCGAGGTTGCCGCCCGCCAGGATCCGGGCGTGCCGCCCGGGCCGGTACGGCAGTTTCCACTGGTGGACGACCTGCCCGCGCAGGTCGATCAGGTACACCTCGCCGCCGCCGGTGAGCGGTGCGAACAGGGTGTAGCCGCCGGCCGAAGCGTCGGCGTCCAGGGCGATGAGTCCGGTGCCGCGGCGGCGGCGGGAGTTCTGGTCGACTACGGGCATGGGGCGCTCCTGTCAAACTTTCTTTGATGGCATCAACTACCTTCAGAAGTTAGAGGCCGGGTATGTCGGCACTGTGAACGGCGCGATAAACCGCCCCCGGGCCACCGCTAGGCTGCGATGACCACGAAAGACGATCACCCGGAACGGAAGGCAGGGCACCACGTGACGCGGGAAGCACCGGAGCTGCGGGTCGGGGCGAGCGTGCGCCGCCGCCGACGCGCGCTGGACCTCACGCTGGCCGAGGTCGCCGCCCGCTCCGGCCTGTCCTCGCCGTTCCTGAGCCAGATCGAGAACGACCGGGCCCGCCCGAGCATGCGCTCACTCCAGCTGATCGCCGATGCGCTGGCGACCACCGCCGTGCAGCTGCTGGCCGCCGCCCACCCCGCGCGCCGGGTGGACATCGTACGGGCGGGCGCCGACGGGGAGTTGGCCACCGCCGAGGACGCCGACCCGGACGGAGCGCGGGTCCGCCCGCTGGTGCGCGGCCACCACCAGCTGCACGCACTGGAGTTCACCGGGCGCCATGACGGCCTGCGTGAGTTCCTGCACCGCAACGACGAGTTGCTCTACGTCGCGGACGGCTCGGCCGAGCTGGAGGCGGACGGCGAGACCCACCGGCTCAGTGCCGGGGACACCCTCTACCTGGCCGGCGGCGTCCGGCACCGCTGGCGCGCACTGGAGCCGGGCACCCGGGTACTGGTCGTCGCCGTCGCGGAGCACGTCGAGGTCGCAGCCGACCCGCTGACCGAGTGCTAGGCCGTGTCAGGCAACCTTCGCCCCGTCGCGACGCCCGGCACGCACTCTCGCCGCACCGGCCGAAAGCCCAAGTACGTCCAGTACGAGGACTTCCGGCCGGCACGCCGAGAGCACGCACCGGACACCGCTCCTTGACGGGCAAAGGTTGCCTGACGCGGCACTAGGAGCTCGCACCTGTCGAGTCCAGCGCCGCGCTCTCGGAACCGGACCCGGAGGCGGTGACCAGGCCCGAGGTCGAGGCGGTGGACTCGGTGGGAGTCGTGGTGGAGAGCGAGTGGGTGCCCGCGGACGACGCGCTGCCAGAGGTCGTCTCCGTCATCGTCGATGTCGCCGTCGAACTCGTCGTCGATGAGGAGGGCGAGGACGATGACGAAGACGGGGACGAAGACGAGGACGAGGCGCTCTTCGAGGCCGAGGCGGACGCGGAGGACTGGCCGCCCGACGCCGAGGCGGAGCTCGAACCGGAAGTGGCGCTCGAGGCGGACGACGAGGCCGACGAGGCCGACGAGGTGGATGTGGACGCGGACGCGGACCCGATCGGGCTCGGCGCGCCGGTGTCGTGGCTGCCGGAGCTGCCCACTGGCCGGGCGAACGCCTTGCCGCTGTCCTGGTCGACCACCACGATCACGACCACCGGTGTCGGCGCCGGTTGGACGACGACCACGTTGTTCGGGTGGAACGAGGGCCAGGCACTGCCCGTAAAGGTCGGCGTCGCGCTCGACATGACCGGCGGCAGCAGCGGGTTCCCGCACGCGCAGCGCGTCCGGGGCACGCCCCGGCTGTCGACCAGCACGGCGGTGCCGGCCTGCAGCACGGACTGGAAGCTGGTCGCCGCGCCGTCCGCGAACCCGTGGTTGGTCACCCGGGTGTCCACCCGCAGCACCACGGGGGTCAGCGAGTGCAGGTAGGAGGAGATCGAGCCCTGCGGGATGCCCTCGACCTGGGCCCACGCCTTGCCCTTGTCCGCGTGCGTGGTCAGGAAGTCGGAGAGCTGTCCCACATCGCAGCTGCCGGTCCGCTCGGTGCCGCCGTAGAGGCCGACCGAGCCGCCGTTCACGCTCCCGCCCGCGCCGGTCGGCAGGACCGAGACGGCCGCCGCGGGCGGTGAACCCGTGGCCGGGCCCGACGACTTCGCGACGGCGACGGCGACCGAGGGGGTGAACGGGTCGGGGCCGGGAACGGTGGCCGCCTGCAGCGCGACCTGCGGCGCCGCGGAGGTGACCTGGCTGCTGCTCTTCGGCTGGCGCTCGGCCAGCGCGATGCCCACCCCGGCGGCGAGCACGACGACACCCGCGGCGACCACCAGACCACGCCGGCTGCGCCACCACGGCCGCCGGGGGCCACCACCCCCACCGCCACCGGACGCGCTGACCAGCGTGCGCGGCGGCGGCCCGACGGGCGGCGGCGCCGACCCCAGGGACGTCGCCTCCCCGGAGCCGTCCGGCCGCGCGCCCGAGGGCGGACCACCCGAGGACGGCGGCCCGGGCGGCCCGGGCGGCTGCGGCGGCGTACCGGGCTGTGGGCCGGACTGCGGCCCCGACGGCGGACCGGGCACCTGCCCGGACGGCGGCGGAGTCGAGGAGGGCCCGGACGTCGGGCCCGAGGGCGGACCGGACGGCGGCGGGCCGGACGCCCCCGACGAACCCGACGGTTCCTCGGGAGACCCACCGGACGGCTGACCTGACGGCGTTTCGGAGCTCACGGCCCATTCTCTGCGCCTGCCCGTGCCGCCTCGCAACCGCAGCCGGGCCCGCCGCCCACCCGCAGCCGGCTCCGCGAGCGGCCACTGCGACACCCCATCGGGCCACTGCGCGCCCGTCCCCCGCGCCGATCCCGCCGCGCCGACGGAAGCTGGACCTGCCGGCAGCCCCGGCCCCACCCGCCCCCGCCCGAGCAGGAGACAGCGTGCGTCCGAGTGACGGTCCCCCCGACGCCGCCCACCCGCACCGCCCGCCGGCCGGCTGGCTGGAAGCCCTCGCCACCGCCGTCGCCACCCTCGTGGTGATGGCCGCCGTCGCCGCGCTCGGCCTCTGGTCGGCCGGGGCGACCGGGCTGCCGTCCGGTTCGTTCCTGCCGGTGGTGGCCGCGACCGTGCTGAGCGCGCAGGGCATCCCGCTCCAGCTGGACGGCGACGCCGGTTTCCTGGCCCAGGCGAGCGCGTCCATCGACGTGGTGCCGCTCTCGGTGACGCTGGTCGGCGCGCTGGTGCTGGGGTGGGTGTTCCTGTGGCCGCTGCGGCTGCGGGCCGTGCTGACGCCGGGCGAGCTGGCGGCCCGGGCGCTGCGGACGGCACTCTTCTGGGCGGCCGCCCTGCTGCTGCTCACCCGGCTGGCCCGGCACAGTTTCAGCATCTCCACCGGCAGCCCGGAGGCCGACCTGATCGGCGGGGCGCTCGGCATCACCCCCACCGTCGGGTTCCACGCCGCCTGGGCGGCCGCGCTCGGTTACGGGCTGCTCTGGCTGGTCGTGGTGCTGCTCCTCGCCTTCGTGGTCGCCCGCCGGGCGCCGCTGCCCTCGGCCCTGCTGCGCCGCCAGCTGTGGGTGCGCCCGGCGGCGCACGGGGTGCTGCTGGTCCTGCTGGCGTACGTGCTGCTCGGGTTGGTCGCCGCGTTCGTCGTGGTGATCCGCGGCACGGACGCCCGGGACACCCTGGCGCTGGTCCTGCTCGGCCTGCCCAACCTGGTGTGGATCGCGCTCGGTGTCGGCCTCGGCGGCTCCTGGCACGGACGGGTGACCGGCGGCAGCATCGGGCTGCCCGTCCCCGAGCCGCTGGCCTCGGTGCTGGGCGTCGGCGGCGACAAGGAGGCCGTGCTGGACCTGAGTTCGCTCGCGCAGCAGGACGGCCGGGCCTGGCTGCTGCTGCCGCTGGCCGCGGTCGTGGTGCTCGGCGCGGGTGTCCTGAGCGCCCGGCAGACCGCCGCGACGGCCGTGCCGGGCGGCGGGGTCTCGCCCTGGCAGCACGCCGTGCGGATGGCGGTCGCGCTCGGCGCGGCGCTGCTGGTGGTGGGGTTGCTGACCAGGATCGCGGCGAACTACGGGCTGTCGTTCCTGGGGGTCGGCGACCTGACGGGACCCGCCGCCGCCGTGGCGCTGCACTGCGACCTGCTGGTGACGGTGGCCGCGGGCGGGGTCTGGGGCGCCCTGGCCGGATTCGTCGGAGCGCTCACCGTCCGGGGCCGTCGTCGTCGGTAGGCACGCCGAACACCGGGGCGGCCCAGGCGGGCGGGGCCGGCCAGGGCTCCGGAGGCCGGGTCACCACCTGGGTGGGATCCGGCACCGCGACCGGCACCGGTCCGCCCGCCTGGGCGCGCAGCGCGCTCGTGAAGGCCACACAGGTGTCGTACCGCTCCTCCGGCGCCTTGGCCAGCGCCCGGGCCAGCACGCCCGCCACCCCCGGGGCGAGCCCGAGCGTCGAGGGCGGGTCGTGCAGGTGGGCCCAGAGCAGCGCCATGTCGTCGTCGCGCTCGAACGGCGGATGCCCGGTCAGCGCCTCGTGCACCACGCAACCCAGGCTGTAGACGTCGCAGCGGCCGTCGACCGGCTTGCCGGCGATCTGCTCGGGGGCGACGTAGTCGAGCGTGCCGACGAACTGGCCCACCGTGGTGAAGCCGGTCAGCGAGAGGGACTTCTTGGTCAGGCCGAAGTCGGTCAGGTAGACGTGCTCCGGATGGTCGCTGTCGGTGCCCTCGGCGACCAGGATGTTGCCGGGCTTGACGTCGCGGTGGACCAGGTCGTGGTCGTGCGCGGCGTCCAGCGCGGAGGCCACCTGACCGGCGATCCGCGCCGTCTGGCGCACGCCGAGCGGGCCCTCCCGGTCGAGCAGCGCGCGCAGGTCGCGGCCGTGCACGTAGCGCATCGCGATGAAGAGCACGCCCTGTGCCTCGCCGGCCTCGAAGACCGGGACGATGTGGGGGTGGTCGATCGAGGCCGCGATCCGCGACTCGTGCGCGAACCGCTTGCGGAACACCTCGTTGCGGGCCAGCTCGGGGGCGAGCACCTTGACCGCCACCTGCCGGCCCAGCCGCAGGTCCTCGGCCTGGTAGACCACCGCCATGCCGCCGCGGCCGATCTCGCGGTCCAGGCGGTAGCCGGCGATGGTGCGGCCGAGCAGGTCCGACGGGACGGTGGTCATCGGCTGTCCGCCTGGTCGCCGTCCGGCGGCGGCTGGACCGTGGCGTACGTCCGCAGCCCGGTGCCGTCGCAGTAGTACCAGGTGCCGCGGTCGAGATCGAGCAGCCAGGCGGCGGGGCCGTCGACCACCGCGCCCAGCCGGACGCCCCCGCTGCGCCGCCGGAAGGCCTCCAGGTCGCAGCGCCCGGTGGCGAGGTCCTCGACCAGCCTGCGGTAGTCGGCCAGGGCGCGCTCCAGCCTGATCAGCAGCGGGCGCGGATCCTCCACGACGTCCAGCGGGCGGGCGGCCGCCTCCGGACTGTGCGGCAGCGGGACCAGCAACCGGCCGTCCAGCCAGGCCGTCCAGCCGTTGGAGCAGCGCACCTGCGCCCAGTCCCCGCGCAGCTTGGCCAGCTGGACGGGCAGCAGCGCGTCCAGCCGTGCCGTGGGGTGCCCCGGGTCCGGCTCGGCCCAGGTCGGCAGACCGTCCGGCGGGACCACGTGGGTCGCCACGAAGCCGGCGCCCCCGTCCCTGACCTCGCTCATCGCGGACCGGCCCCGGTCGTCGCCGTCATCGCCCTCATCGCCTCATGACGGCCGGCTCGTGCCGGCGCAGCAGGCGGGCGACCAGCACGGCGAGCACGGCCGAGAGAACCACCAGCATGCCCATGTCGAGCAGCCAGACTCCGGCGGAGTGCCGGAAGAGCGGGTCGGCGGTCAGGCTCCCGGGGACGATGGCGTGCAGGTCGATGGTGGACGCCATCGCGCCCAACGCCCAGCGTGAGGGGACCAGCCAGGAGAGCTGGTTGAGGACCGGGACACCGCTGAGCGGGAGCAGCGCGCCGCAGAAGACCACCTGGACGATCGCCAGCAGCACCAGCAGCGGCATGGTGACCTCCTCCTTCTTCACCAGCGCGGAGATGAAGAGGCCGAGCATCATCGCGGTGAAGGAGAGCAGCGCGACGGCGAGGGTGATCTCCAGCAACGGCGGCAGGAAGACCCCGCTGCCACCCTGTGGTCGCAGCTGCACGCCGCCGAGGCCGACCATGGTGAGGACGACCGCCTGCACCACCGTCACCGTTCCCAGCACCACCACCTTGGAGCAGAGGTAGGCGGATCTGGACAGGCCGACGGCCCGTTCGCGCTGGTAGATGACGCGTTCCTTGACCAGCTCGCGGACCGCGTTGGCCGCGCCGGTGAGCACGCCGCCGACGCAGAGGATCAGCAGGGCGTTGAGTGCGGTGGTGCTGGTGAGCTTGCTGCCGGCCAGGGCGTGCGCCATCGCCCCCATCACGAAGGGCAGCGCGACCATGATCGCCAGGAAGGTCCGGTCGGCGACCAGCGCGGTCGCGTAGCGGCGGACCAGGGTGCCCACCTGGGAGTGCCAGCGCTGGGGGGTGGGCGGCGGCGGGGCCGGCCGGTCGGCGGTCGGGGCCGGCGGCCGCGGCTCGGCCATCGGCGCGATGTACCGGCGGTAGGGCGCCGAGGAGCGGAACTGGCCGGCCCAGTCCCGGTCCTCCTCGGTCTCGAAGGCCTCGAACGCCTCGGGCCACTGGGTGTAGCCGAAGTACGCCAGCGCGTCGCCGGGCGGGCCGTAGTAGGCGATCCGTCCACCGGGCGCGAGCAGCAGCAGCCGGTCGCAGACGTCCAGGCTGAGCACGCTGTGGGTGACCACGACGACGGTGCGGCCGTCGTCGGCCAGGGCGCGCAGCATGTGCATCACCGAGCGGTCCATGCCGGGGTCCAGCCCCGAGGTCGGTTCGTCCAGGAAGAGCAGGGAGGGCTTGGTGAGGAGTTCCAGGGCCACGCTGACCCGCTTGCGCTGGCCGCCGGAGAGGCTGGAGATGACCAGGTCGGCGCGCTTCTCCAGGCCGAGTTCGGAGATCACCTCGGTGATCCGGGCCTCCCGCTCGGACTCGGCGGTGTCGCCGGGGAAGCGCAGTTCGGCGGCGTAGCCCAGTGCGCGGCGCACGGTGAGCTGGGTGTGCAGGATGTCGTCCTGCGGCACCAGGCCGATCCTGCGGCGCAGTTCGGCGTAGTCGCGGTAGAGGTCGCGGCCGTCGTAGCGCACGGTGCCCTCGTCCGCCGGACGCAGGCCGGTCAGCGCGTTGAGCAGGGTGGACTTGCCGGAGCCGCTGGGACCGGCCACCGCGAGCAGGCACTTCTCGCCGACCGGGAAGCTGATCCGGTCGAGCAGCACCCGCCCGTCGTCGACCCTCACCACCAGCCCCTCGACGTCGAGTGTGACGTCGCCGGCGTCGACGAACTCCTGGAGCTCGCCGCCGACCAGGCAGAGCATCGAGTGCCCGATGCCGACCAGGTCCTGCGAGCCGACGATCGCCTGGAGGACCGGCTGGCCGTTGAGGTAGGTGCCGTTGTGGCTGCCCAGGTCGACGATCTCGTAGCGGCCGTCCGGGCGGGCCCGCAGCTCGGCGTGCAGACGGGACACCGAGAGGTCGTCCAGGACCAGGTCGTTGCCCGGCGCGCGGCCGATCCGCACGGTGCGGGCGGGCAGCGGCAGGACGTTGGTCGGCGCGCGGTAGGAACCGGTGAGCGAGGTCAGCGCGGACGGCCGGGGCCGGGCGCGGACCGGCTCGGGGGCGCCGCTGAACGCGACCCTGGGGCCGTCGCCGGGGCTTCCGAAGCGGATCACCGAGCCCGGGCCGACGTCCAGGTGGCCGATCCGACGGCCGTCCACGAAGGTGCCGTTGGTGCTGCCGATGTCGTCGAGGGTCCAGTGGTCGTGCTCGACGTGCAGCAGCGCGTGGTGCCAGGAGACCCGGGGATCGGCGAGGACGATCTCGCTGACCGGGTCGCGGCCGACGTGGTACGAACGGCTCGGGCTCAGCACCTTCGAGTCGTCCGCCGTCTCCAGGACCAGCTGCGGCGCGTTGGGCGCGACCTGTCGCTCTCCCATACTCCGACGATAGACCGATCGTGGGACAGTCGCAGAAATCGCCCGCCCGGCGGGTTCCGCGCAGGCGCGCGGTTTGGCATCGTGAGACCCCCTTCCAGGCGAGGTGGCACGATGACGGATGCACCGGTGGCAGGCGTCCCGACGGTCGATCAGGTCATCGCACGATTGCAGACCCTGGCCCCCACATTCCCACCGGGCGACGGCGTCGGGGTCTTCCACCGGATGTACCTGACCGTCACCCAACTGGTGCACGACCGGCTCGCGGCCGCCTACTTCGCCGACCCCGACGCGATGAGCGCCCTCGACGTGGTCTTCGCCGGCCGCTACCTGGCCGCCGTCGACACCGACGCCGCCGGACGCCGCCCGCGCCCCTGCTGGCGCCCGCTCTTCGAGCTGCGCCGCCACCCCGGCATCCACCCGCTGCAGTTCGCCCTGGCCGGCATGAACGCGCACATCGAGCACGACCTGCCGCTCGCGGTCCTGGACACCGCCCAGCTGCTCGGCCGCGACCCCCTCACCTTCGAGGCGGACTACCACCGGATCAACGACCTGCTCGCCCAGGTGGAGGCCCAGGTCCGCGAGGAGCTGCTGCCCGAACCCGAGTCCACGCGGGCGGCCGAACCGCTGCTGCACGTGCTGGGCGTCTGGAGCATCGACCGGGCCAGGGACGCCGCCTGGGCCACCGTGCTGGTGCTGCACGGTCTGCGCGACGCCCCGCTCGCGTCCGCCGCCCTGGTCAGCGCGCTCGACGACTCGGTCGGCATGGTCAGCCGGGCGCTGCTCACCCCACTGGGAGCCTGACGGACCCTCACCGCAGCCGGGAACGCGGCGAATCCCGCGACCCCGGCTGTATTGACGCGCCCTATTGGTCTGTACCACTGTAAGGGAGCCGCGGCACTCCCCCACACTGTCCGGCGGCGTGCCTGCGCTGCCCTTCGCCAAGGAGGACCCGCCCATGAGGCGTGTCACCCTGCCCACCGTCACCATGGCCACCGTCACCACGGCCACCGCCCTGTTGGCCTGCGCAGCCCTACCGCTCACGCTGCCCGCCACCGCGCAGGCCGCCGGCGGCATGTCCGGCCTGATCGCCACCCTCACCGAGCCGCAGAGCTGGAGCAGCGGGTTCGAGGCGGACTACACGATCACCAACAACACCAACACCACGGTGTCCTCGTGGTCGCTCTCGTTCGACCTGCCCGCCGGGGAGAGCGCCACCAGCGCCTGGAACGGCACCCTCACCCAGAGTGGCACCCACTACACGGTGACCTCGCCGAGCTGGGCCTCACCACTCGCGCCCGGCGCCAGCGCCCCGGTCGTCGGGATGGACATCTCGGCCACCGGCACCCAGGTGCTGCCCGCCAACTGCGCCATCAACAACGCTCCCTGCGCCGGCGCCCCGGCCGACAACACGCCGCCCTCGGTCCCCGCCGGCGTCAAGGTCTCCGCCACCGGGCCGGACAGCATCTCGCTGGCCTGGACGCCCTCCACCGACAACGTCGCGGTGGCCGGCTACCGGATCTACGAGGGCACCGGCGTGGTGGCGACCACCACGACCGGCGCCTCGACCACCCTCACCGGCCTGCTGGCCGGCAGCAGCCACACCTTCGCGGTGACCGCCTACGACGCGGCGGGCAACGAGTCGGCGAAGTCCGCCACGGTGACCGGTGTCGCGGGCAGTGGCACCGCCGCCGGGGTGGCCGCGCCCTTCGTCGACCTGGGCGCCTACCCGACGCCCAACCTGGCGCAGATCATCGCCACCACCGGGCTCAAGCAGCTCTCGCTCGGCTTCATCGTGAACGGCACCGCGGCCTGCACCGCGAGCTGGTTCAACGCCTACGACCCGGGAACCGGCTGGGACAAGGCCGACTTCGACGCGGTCCGCGCGGCCGGCGGCGACGTCCGCCCGTCCTTCGGCGGCGAGGCCGGCACCGAGCTGGCCCAGTCCTGCACCGACGTCGCGAGCCTGACGGCGCAGTACCAGAAGGTCGTCGACGCCTACGGGCTGGACCGGATCGACTTCGACATCGAGGGCTCCGCGGTCTCCGACCACGCCTCGATCGACCGCCGCTCGGCCGCGATCGCCGCCGTCCAGGCCGCCCAGCGGGCCAAGGGCCGCGACCTCAAGGTCAGCCTGACCCTCCCGGTGCTGCCCAGCGGCCTGACCGCCGACGGCGTCTACGTCCTGCAGTCGGCCAAGGCCGCGGGCGTCGCCGTCGACGTGGTCAACGTGATGGCGATGGACTTCGGCGACACCGAGGCGCCCAACCCGTCCGGCAAGATGGGCGCTTACGCGATCCAGTCCGCGCAGTCCACCCGCGCGCAGATCGCGCAGGTCTGGCCGGCCCTGACCACCGCGCAGACCTGGGCGATGGTCGGCGTCACCCCGATGCTGGGTCAGAACGACAACGCGGACGAGGTGTTCGGCCTCGCCGACGCCCAGCAGCTGCTCACCTTCGCCCAGCAGAACCACCTGGGCGAGCTGGCCTTCTGGGAGCTCACCCGGGACGCCAACGCCTGCACCGGCGCCCTCTTCAAGTGCACCAACATCACCCAGACGCCGTACGAGTTCTCCAAGATGTGGGCCGGCTTCACCGGCTGACCCGCGCAGCACAGTGCCCCCCGGCCGCGTCGATGCGGCCGGGGGGCACTGTGGCGCGAGGGTCAGGCCCAGCTGGAGTGCAGCGGCTTGCCCTCGGCGTAGCCGGCCGCGCTCTGGACGCCCACGATCGCCTTCTCGCGGAACTCCTCCAGGCTGTTGGCACCGGCATAGGTGCAGGAGCTGCGCACGCCGGCGATCACCGAGTCGATCAGGTCCTCGACGCCCGGGCGGGCCGGGTCGACGAACATCCGCGAGGTGGAGATGCCCTCCTCGAAGAGCGCCTTGCGGGCCCGGTCGTAGCCGGACTCCTCGGCGGTCCGGTTGCGCACCGCGCGAGCGGACGCCATGCCGAAGCTCTCCTTGTACTGACGCCCGTCCGGAGCGGTCTGCAGGTCGCCCGGGGACTCGTACGTCCCGGCGAACCAGGAGCCGATCATCACGTTGGACGCGCCGGCGGCCAGCGCCATCGCGACGTCGCGCGGGTGGCGCACGCCGCCGTCCGCCCAGACGTGCTTGCCGAGCCGACGGGCCTCGTCCGCACACTCCAGCACGGCGGAGAACTGCGGCCGGCCGACGCCGGTCATCATCCGGGTGGTGCACATCGCGCCCGGGCCGACACCGACCTTGAGGATGTCCGCGCCGGCCTCCACCAGATCGCGCACACCCACGGCGGAGACCACGTTGCCGGCCACGATCGGGATCTGCGGGTCGAGGCCACGAACCGCGCGCAGCGCGCTGATCATCGACTCCTGGTGACCGTGTGCGGTGTCCACCACCAGCACGTCCGCACCGGCCTCGATCAGCGCCTTGGCCTTGCCGGCCACGTCGCCGTTGATGCCGACGGTGGCGGCGATCCGCAGCTTGCCGGCGTCGTCGACGGCCGGGGTGTACAGGGTGGCGCGCAGCGCGCCCTTGCGGGTCAGGATGCCGACCAGCTTGCCGTCCGCGTCCACCACCGGCGCGACCTTGCGGTGGCCCTCGTTGAGGCGCTCGAACGCCGCGCGCGGGTCGATGCCCTCGTCCAGCAGCAGCAGGTCACGGGACATCACCTGGGAGACGCTGGTGAAGCGGTCCACCCCGTGGCAGTCGGACTCGGCCACCACGCCGACCGGCCGGCCACCCTCGACGACGACCAGCACACCGTGCGCGCGCTTGGGCAGCAGCGCCAGCGCGTCGGCGACGGTGGCGCCAGGGGCGAGCGTGACGGGGGTGTCGAACACCAGGTGGCGCTGCTTCACCCAGCCGATGACCTCGGCGATGACCTCGGTCGGGATGTCCTGCGGGATGGCGACGAGCCCGCCGCGGCGGGCCACCGTCTCGGCCATCCGGCGGCCGGCGATCGCGGTCATGTTCGCGACCACCAGCGGGATGGTGGTCCCGGTGCCGTCGTTGGAGGAAAGGTCGACGCCCTGCCGGGAGCCCACTGCGGAGCGGCTGGGGACCATGAAGACGTCGTCGTACGTGAGGTCGTACGCGGGCTTGAGGTCGTTCAGGAAGCGCATGAAAAGGCTCTCTGGCTGGGAGAAGGTACACCTCGGGTGCGAATGCGGCTCGGCCGCGGGGCGCACTCGGGCGCCCCGCACCCAACCGTCAATACTTGCCGATACCCGGGTCGAAAGCCAGTTCACACGCGAACGTTGAAGATCCACACAGACAGACCCGGGAGCACTGGCGCAACTCCTGTAGGAACGTACAAGTCGAACGGTGCAAACCGGCCATGAGCCGGGTCCACAGCTTCGCGAACTCCCGGAAGACCCTCTCTGACAGTCTCGGCTGAGACGCCCGGTATGTCGGGTTAGTGGATCGGCGAGACAGGAGTATCACCGGCATGGCCAGCACCACCCACCCCGAGCAGGACCCGGCACCGCGCCCGAAGCGGCGGACGTTCCCGGCGGAGTACAAGCTGCGGATCGTCGCCGAGTACGACGCGGCCCCGAACGGGGAGAAGGGCGCGATCCTGCGCCGCGAGCGGCTCTGCCACTCGCACATTGTCGATTGGCGGGCCGCCCGGGACGCGGGCGCGATGGCCACCTTGGTCGACAAACGCACCTCGCGGGCCCGGCCGAAGAAGGCCGCCGAGCAGGCCGAGCTCGAGCGGCTGCGCAAGAAGGTCGCCCGGCTGGAGAAGGAGGGCGCGCAGAAGGACGCGGCTCTGGAACTGCTGGGAAAAGCACATGCGCTCTTGGAAATGCTCTCCGAGAGCGCGGACTGAAGCGCGACGTCGAGCAGGTCGTCGATGAGCTGTTCCCCGGCTTGGAGCGCGAGTTGAGCACCACGGCCGCTTGCCGGCTGTCCGGGCGCTCGCGGGCCACGCACTACCGAAGACTCCATCCGCCCGCCCCCAGGAAGCGGGCCCCGCGCCCCGCGCCGCCTTCGGCGCTGACGCCGGCCGAGCGCGCCGAGGTCCTGGCCCTGCTCAACCGGCCCGACTACGCCGACCTGCCGCCTGCGCTCAGGACTTGTGGATCGGTTCCGGGAGGGCATTCGGAGGGCGTACCTTCCCGAATGATCCCTTGATGGTCACCGAGTAGGCCCGCGTTGCAGTGCGGATCGGGAAGGCACGCCCATGCTCGGCGTAGTCACCGACGGCGGCTCCACCCAGTCCGGCTCCTGATCGACGAGATCGTCCGCGAGGGCGCCCGCCGAAGGCTTGCTGCCGCTTTGGAAGCGGAAGTCAACCAGTACATAGCCGAGTTGGCGGCCGAATCCGACGAGCATGGTCGGCGCCTGGTGGTCCGCAACGGCCACCATCGGTCCCGGACCGTCGTCACTGCCGCCGGACCCGTCGAGGTCAGCGCACCGCGGGTGAACGACCACCGCATCGAGGAGGCAACCGGCGAGCGCCAGTGTTTCTCTTCGAAGATCCTGCCGCCGTGGTGTCACAAGTCGCCGAGGGTCTCGGAGGTGCTGCCGCTGCTCTACCTGCACGGCCTGTCCTCCGGGGACTTCGTGCCCGCGCTGGAGCAGTTCCTCGGCTCGGCCGCCGGGCTGTCGCCGGCCACTGTGACCCGGCTGACGAAGCAGTGGGGCGACGACCGCGCCGCCTTTCAGGCCCGGGACCTGTCCGACCGGGACTTCGTCTACGTGTGAGCCGACGGCGTGCACCCCACGGTTCGGCTCGGGCAGGCGCACTCGTGCGTGCTGGTCCTGCTCGGCGTCCGCGTCGACGGCACGAAAGAACTGATCGCACTCGCCGAGGGCCTGCGCGAATCCACCGAGTCCAAGTGGCGCCTCGGCCCCGGCCAGCGGCACCCCGCGGGACCGGTTCCGGGCGGTCCAGGTGCCGGCCAGGTGCTGCCTGCGCGTCCTCGCCGACCAGGAGACGGCCCGTCAGGAGACCGACTCGCCACTCCCTCGGGTCACTCCGGTTGGCCCGGCATCCACGACCGGCATCTGCGGGGTTCATCCCACCCTCAGCGCGCACGAGTCCCGCCGACGGCCTGTCGTCGGCGGGACTCGTGTGTCAGGTCAGTGCAGGATCGCGTGGGTGATCGCGCAGGAGTTGGTGTCGTTCGACCAGCTGGCCTGCTCGGCGAAGGTGCCGGCGGTGCCCATGGTCACGTTCGCCGCACCGCCCGGCTGGCCCTTGGCGATCCAGGCGCACTCGTCCGAGTTCTCCTCGCCGGAGCTTGCGTTGGTCCAGCCGCCCGCCGGGAACTGGTCCGACATCATCTCGTGCCACTCGTGACCCAGGGTCATTGTCCAACCGTCCAACGTGCCAGGCGAGTTGACGAAGCCAACGCCACAGCTGGCGCCCATGTCGGTGTTGTAGGGCTGGTTGCTGAAGGCCAGCTGGCCGTAGGGCGAGGTCACCGCGCCGCCGGTCAGCGTGCTGTCGCCCGTATAGTCGTGCCAGGCACAGTAGTTGTTGAAGTAGCTGTCCGGGTTGGCGCCGTGCGGGGAGAGGATCACGTAGTACGTGTGCCGGTTGGAGGCGGCGGTGGTGTTGCCGAAGTGCGCGGCCGCCTTGACCGCCTCCTGCCCGAGCTGGTGGCCGGTCGCGGCGCTCGGCGAGGCCGCCGAGTTGTCGTACCAGACACCGGAGAGCACGCCACCGGTCTGGTAGGGCACGAAGCTGCCGTTGGACGGACAGCTGGTCGCACCCGCCGCCACGGCACCGTCGCACCACTGGGTCAGGTCGGCGGACCACTTCTCACTGCCGGTGCCGATGCCCTTGAACATCTGCTGGGTGGGCGAGGCGACGTGCGAGGGGTCCTTCGAGAAGGTGGCGTTGCCGTGGCTGTCGGTGCTCTGGGTGCCCCACTGGTTGCCGTAGAAGACCAGGTACACCTTGGAGTGCCCGTCGTTGACGCCGACGCCGCCGGTGCCACCGCCGTAGCTAAGGGTGTTCGCACTGGTCGCCGCCCGGTGGGCGCGGTTCTGGGCGGCCTGCTGGACCGTCGTCATGACGCCGTGCCGCACCGCGGCCGAATCGGCACTCGCGGGGGCCAGCGCCGAGGCCTGGGGCACGACGGCCAGCGCCGCGCCAGCCGCCAGGGCGAGGGCAGCGGCACCGGTGAGCGTGGCACGGGAGGTACGACGGAGCATGGAGTGACCCATGGTGGGGGAGTTCCTCTCTCGATGGGGCCGCGCCGCTCGGGTAGGCGGAGCGGTCGAGCAGGTGGTACGAGAGCGGTGAAGAAGCGCCGAAGGCCCGGTCGGTGGTGCGAGTCGTTGCACCTGGCCTCACCAACTGCCTTGTGGGGTACAGGTGGTGAGCTTGGCACCGAGCAGGGAGCCGCGCGGTACTCCGAGGAAAGCAGACCTGTCAGGAGACCGTCAATCCTGTGAACGTCATTTATTCGCCCGCCCCCGCGCGACAACTCCCTTTACTCGTTCGAGACTTACTCCGTGTCACCCCGTTCGGCCCCACACCGCCGCACCTAACCTTCCGTCTGCGAACAACCCTTCTCCCCGAACGTTCGCAGACGTTGGAGGCACCGCCCATGCTCGACGAAGTCGTCCGCGCCGTCATCCACCACGCCATCGGGGTCGCCCGCGTGGGGAACTCGCCGGAGGAGTACTACCTCGGGCCCGAGGTCCCCGATCCCCACCCGGCGGCGCCGGGCTTCTACAAGGACGCCTCCGGCGCGATCAAGCGCGAGGCCGCGCGCTTCCGGCTGTACGGGGACGGGATGGCCATCCCGCCGCGCACCCCGCTGCAGCACCTGAAGCTCTCCCCGACCGGCGACGGCTGGCTCGCCGTCGGCGACGCCGCCACCGCCTTCGACCCCATCTCCTCCCAAGGCATCCTCACCGCCCTCCACACCGGCCTGACCGGAGCCCTCGCCCTCCACGCCCACCTCACCGGAGACCCCACCGCCCTCCCCTCCTACCGCACCACCCTGCAACCCTCCTCGCCGCCTACCACCGCAACCACCTACACCGCCGAGCCCCGCTGGCCCACCCACCCCTTCTGGTCCCGCCGCCACACCCCACCCGAGCACCTGAGACGGCGGCCACTGTCTCCCCAACCGGCTGACGGCACCTCACCAACGCCCGGCCACGTCGTCGCCCACAGGCACTCGGCCCGGACGGGCCAGGCCGAGCCCCCCCCTGACCTCAGGAAAGCCTGAGGCCATACCGTCTCTCCCATGAGCATGGAGAGCACAGCCTGGATGCAGCTGCACAGCGTCATGAACGCCCAGCAGGAGCGCCGCCCGTTCGCCCGCACGACGCTGCGGCGCATCGGCGCCTTCGCCCGGCCGCACCGCCGCCGCATCTGGCACTTCGTGGCGCTCAGCGTGGGCACAGCGCTGCTCGCCGTCGCCACGCCGGTGCTCGCGGGGCGCGTCGTAGACGCCATCGTGTCCCACGGCGACCGGAGTACCGTGGTACGCCTCGCCCTGCTCATCGCCCTCATCGCGCTCGCCGAGGCCGCGTTCGGGATCCTGGGCCGCTGGCTGTCGTCGACGCTCGGCGAAGGGCTCATCCTGGACCTGCGGACGGCCGTGTTCGACCATGTGCAGCGCATGCCGGTCGCGTTCTTCACGCGTACGCGGACCGGCGCGCTCGTCAGCCGCCTCAACAACGACGTGATCGGAGCACAACGCGCCTTCAGCAACACCCTCTCCGGAGTCGTCAGCAACCTGGTGACGCTGATGCTCACCCTCGTCGTGATGCTCACCCTGTCCTGGCAGATCACGCTGCTCGCGCTGGTGCTGCTGCCGCTGTTCGTGATCCCCGCGCGGCGGACGGGCAGCCGGATGGCGAAGCTCCAGCGCGAGGCCGCCGACCTGAACGCCTCGATGGGCACCCGGATGACCGAGCGGTTCTCGGCGCCGGGCGCCACCTTGGTCAAGCTCTTCGGGCGGCCCGAGGACGAGTCCACCGAGTTCGCGGCGCGGGCCCGGCGGGTGCGGGACATCGGGGTGCGCACGGCGATGGCACAGTCGGCATTCATCACCGCCCTGACGCTGGTCTCCGCCCTGGCGCTCGCGCTCGTCTACGGGCTCGGCGGCTGGTTCGCGCTGAGCGGCAGCCTGCAGCCGGGCGCCGTGGTGTCCCTGGCACTGCTGTTGACCCGCCTGTACGCGCCGCTCACCTCGCTCGCAGGGGCCCGCGTCGAGGTCATGAGCGCCCTCGTCAGCTTCGAGCGGGTCTTCGAGGTGCTCGACCTCAAGCCGCTGATCGAGGAGCAGCCGGACGCCCGCACCGTGCCGGAGGGGCCGGTCGCGGTGGAGTTCGAGGACGTCCGCTTCGGCTACCCGTCCGCCGACAAGGTCTCCCTGGCCTCGCTGGAGGAGGTCGCCGCACTGGACACCCGCGGTGGCGCCGAGGTGCTGCACGGCATCAGCTTCCGCGCCGAACCCGGCCAGACCGTCGCCCTGGTCGGCTCGTCCGGCGCCGGGAAGTCCACCATCGCGCAGCTGCTGCCGCGGCTGTACGACACCGACGCGGGAGCCGTCCGGATCGGCGGCATCGACGTGCGCGAGCTGAGCGCCGGCTCGATGCGGGCGACTCTGGGCATGGTCACCCAGGACGGGCACCTCTTCCACGACTCGGTGCGCGAGAACCTGCTGCTCGCCCGGCCCGGGGCGGCCGAGGACGAGCTGTGGGAGGTGCTGCGCCGGGCCCGCCTCGAAGACCTCGTGCACTCCCTGCCTGACGGCCTCGACACCGTGGTCGGCGAGCGCGGCTACCGGCTCTCCGGCGGCGAGCGACAGCGCATGACCATCGCCCGGCTGCTGCTGGCCCGGCAGCGCGTCGTCATCCTCGACGAGGCCACGGCCCACCTGGACAACACCTCGGAAGCGGCCGTCCAGGAGGCCCTCGCGGAGGCCCTGGAGGGGCGAACCGCCGTCGTCATCGCCCACCGGCTGTCCACGGTGCGGGCCGCCGACCTGATCCTCGTCGTCGAAGCCGGACAGATCGTGGAGCGAGGCACGCACGAGGAACTGCTCGCCGCGGACGGGCGGTACGCCGAACTGCACCGCACCCAGTTCGAGAAGCACCTCCCGGCGGCAAGCGTCTAGTGCCGCGTCAGGCAACCTTTGCCCGGCAAGGAGCGGTCCCCCAGCCTTCGGCCGGGAGGTGCCCCCTGGTGCGGCGATCTTCACCGTCGAGTACTCCGTGCGCGGCGCCATGCACGCCGTCTACCAGCTCCTCGGCCTCGACCTCCGCGTTCCCCCGGTCCACCACGCCCTGACCGAACCCGCCACGGTCCTCCAGGCCCTGCGAACCGTCTTCGCCTGACGGGTCGGCCGGAGCCCGGTGCGGCTCCGGCCCCGACGGACCACAGGTGGTCCTGGGTGTCGACACCCACGAACCGGCAGCGGAGGCCATCGACTTCGCCTTCCGCCAGGCGGCCCGGCGCGGGGCGGTGCTGCGCGTCGTGCACGGGGCGGGATTCCAGCCCGCCCCTGCCGATTGGCCGACGAAGATCCAGAGACATTCGCTGTGGACATGCCATAGCTATCGTCATCGGTGGGAGGACTCGCGTAACGCGACGACCACCCCTTCGCGTCATCGCATCCCTGTCGCCGTTCCCTTGCAGTCCTGTGCTGCTGGAGCGGCCCGAAGAAACGCTTCGCCTGCGCGCTCGTTGATCAACGAGTGCGCAGGCGTCATGCCGCCATGTCGTGTGACGTACGCGCCCGAAGAAAAGGAGCTGTCCGCTGTGAGTACTGATGGTGTGGGTTTTGGCGTGCCGTGGCAGGTGTCCGCGTTCCAGCTGCCGGCCGAAGCGCCGGGGGCTGCGGAACTGGTCACCCGGATCCGCGAGTTACGTGCACGGATCCTGTTCGACGGGGGCCGCCGGCCCGACTTCCGCGATGGTGAGGACTACGTCGATGATCAGGAACTGGACTTCGGGGCCTGGCACTTCGTGGGCCGACGCGAGGCCGACGGCCCGCCCGTCGGGTATGTGCGGCTGTCGACCCCGCAGACGGGGCGGCTGTTCCAGTCCCGCGCCTTCCTTGGGGAAGGGCCCTTCGAGGACTTGCTGACCGAGGAAGGGCTGGGAACCGCAGAAACGTTTGAGCACAGTCGACTCGTCGTCGAGCACCGGGCCCGCAAGCTGGGCCTGGGTGTGCATCTGAACGCGATGGCCATCGCCGCGGCCCGCTGCCTGGGGGCCAAGGCCATGATCGGGACCTCCGGCACGGCGGACGGGCAGGACCTGTTCCACGAACGGTTCGGCTTCCGCCCGGTGCCCGGCACGCGCCGGTACGTGGAGCGGTACACCGAGGACGTGGTCCTCATGCTCTACCGGGCCGCCCGCGGCGCGGGGGAGTACACCGCCCTGGTCGAGCAGCTGGAACCGGTCTTCTCCACGATCACGGTGACGCCGGAGCGGGCCCTGGGCGACCTGCCCCGCGCCCACGGCAGGGCCGGATCGTCCGCCGTCACGATCCCCGCCCCCGGCGCCGATCGCCGCATGGACGCCGAGGTCTGGCGGCCCGTCCTGTTCGAGCCCCAGCGTGCCGAGGACCGCGGGGAGCTGGACGCGCTGCTGGCCTCGGGCCAGGTCCGCGAGGTCTGCGACACGATCGAGGAGCAGCTGCGGGAGCTGGTCAGGAGCCGTGAACCCGGGCGGAAGCTGGCCGGGGCGGAGCTGGAGAGGGCCGTCGGGGAGCAGTTGGCGGGAGTCGACCCGGCCTCCTACGGGGTCTGGGCGTGGTATCCGTGGTCGGGTCGGCTGGTGCACCTGCTGCCGCGCGAGGAGTTCAGGCTGGTGCGTACCGACCGCAACCGGGGTCGGATCGAACGTCCGCAGCAGCGGGAACTGATGGCCCGCCGGGTGGGCGTGATCGGACTGTCGGTCGGCAGCAGCGCCGCGCTCACCTTCGCGATGGAGGGAATCGGCGGCGCGTTCAAGCTCGCCGACTTCGACGACCTGAGCCTGTCCAACCTGAACCGGCTGCGCGCCGGAGTCCACCACATGGGCCTCAACAAGTGCGTCATCTCCGCCCGTCAGATGCTGGAGATCGATCCCTGGCTGGACATCGAGATCTACCCGGCCGGTCTGACCGACGAGAACATGCCCGAATTCTTCAGCGGCGGTCATGGTCCGATCGACCTGCTCGTCGAGGAATGCGACACCCCCTACGTCAAGATCGCCGCTCGTGAGCACGCCCGCCGGCTCGGCATCCCGGTGGTCATGGATGCCAACGACCGAGGCCTGCTGGACGTGGAACGCTTCGACCTCGAACCCGAACGGCCCCTGCTGCACGGCATCCTGGGCGAGACCACCTCCGCCGACCTGCTCGACCTGACCTTCGACCAGATCGTCGACCTGATCCTCACCATGGTCGACCGCGAGCGCATCAGCCCCGAACTCGCCGCCTCCATCCCGCAGATCGGCAAGACCCTCAGCAGCTGGCCACAACTGGCCTCCGGCGTCGCCCTGGGCGGAGCTCTGACCGCAGAGGCGGCCCGCCGCATCCTGCTCGGCCAGCCCCGCCCCTCCGGCCGCTTCTACACCGACCTCGAACTCCTCACCCGAGCCGACCGGAGCACCGTCGCATGACCCTCGCCCCCGAGCTGGCCACCGACACCCACACCGGCGCCGGCCTGCCCGTCCCGTTCGCCGTCACCGGAACCGGCCTGCACCTACCGCCGACCATCGTGACCAACCACGACCTCACCCGCACCCTCGACACCACCGACGAATGGATCGTCGCCCGCACCGGCATCCGCGAACGACGGCGCCTGGCACCGGAACTGGCCACCTCCGACATGTGCCTGGCCGCCGCCCGGCCGGCCCTGCAAGCCGCCGGGCTGGCCGCAACGGACCTGGACGCCGTCATCGTCGCCACCTATACCTACGACCAACCCCTGCCCTCCACCTCCCTGATCGTCAAAGACGCACTCGGCGCCACCCGCGCCCTGGCCCTGGACGTGACCCAGGCCGCCTGCGCCTCCGGGGTCCACGCCGTGCTGCTGGCCGCCCACCTGCTCCAGAACCCCTCCATCAGCAACGTCCTGGTCCTCGCCGCCGACTGCGCCTCCCGCGTCACCGCCCCGGGCGACCGCACCACCGGAGTCTTCTTCGGCGACGCCGCAGCCGCGGCCGTCCTGGCCAAGAACGACACCCACGGCGCCGGCCTGCTCGCCTACGACCTGGGCTCGCAACTCTCCTACCAAGTACAGATCCCGGCCGGCGGCTCCCGACTGCCGACCACCGCCGACACCCTCACCGACGGCGGCCACTACCTGGCCATGGACGGACGGGCCGTCTGGGAGACCGCCACCACCAGGCTGCCCCAGAGCATCACCCTCGCAGCCCGACGCGCCGGCCTGGACCCCGCCGCCATCGACCACTACTTCCTGCACCAGGCCAACATCAACATCCTGGGCGAAACCCTGAAAACCCTCGACGTCCCCTCCGAACGCGCCCCCATCACCCTCGACAAGCTCGGCAATACCGGCGCGGCCGGAATGTTCACCGCACTCCACGACGCCGTCACCCACGGACGGATCAAGCCAGGCGACACCTACGTCATGTCCGCCATCGGCGCAGGCTTCCACTGGGGCACCCTGTGCCTGCGCCACAGCTGAACGGACCTGTCCAGCAGGCAGGACAGCACCGCGTGCACAGCTCCCCCATGTGATCACTGGACCTGGAAAGCTCCACGACCACGCTGGGCTCGCGCCTGTCTCGGGTCCGGGCCCCCGGCTCCGACACCCGGCATCCCCACGTGCCGGCCGGTGTCAACTCAACAGCAACGAGGCCATCCGGATCCCTTCCTGCTTCCGGACAGCGCGAACCGGGGACGGCCCCACGCCGTCCCCGGTTCTGCGGTGCCTGGTCATGCCCCACAGCAGCCGGGCCGCACCCGCGCCGCCCCTATGATGCGGGAGTGATGAGGCCGTAGTGGCCGTCGTATCGGTGGTACAGCACGTTGCCGCGGCCGGTGGCCGCATCGGCCCTGCGGTCCTTGTCCACGACGGCCTCGACCCCACGGAGCAGGCGGGTGTCGCCGTTGCGGACCGTGTCGGCCTTGGCCACGGCCCTGGCCCCGCCGCTCGGCGCCCCTCACGCGGCCGGGCGGCGGAGGTCCGCCAACGCCGCCGGTTCACGCACGATTGTTGAATCACCGGCCGGCGGTCTGCCAGCTCTGTGCGGCCGTGTCGGCGGTCCGCAGTGCCGCCCGCCGCCAGCGGGGGCGGGCGACGACGCGGCGGTGGGGGGCCGTCGGAACGCTGCGCCTCGCGGCGAGGACACGCAGCACCACGGCCACGGCGGCGAGTTCCTCCGGGGTCGGCCGACCCCGGAGGACCCGCACGGTCAGGTCATCCATCCGAGAGCTCACAGGGGTGGGTTGCCGTGCTTGCGGGAGGGCAGGTCGGCGTGCTTGGTGCGGAGCATGGCGAGGGCGGCGGCCAGGACGGTGCGGGTCTCGGCGGGGTCGATGACGTCGTCGACGAGGCCGCGTTCGGCCGCGTAGTACGGGTGCATGAGTTCGTTCTTGTATTCCTTGATCTTCTGGGCGCGCATCGCCTCGGGGTCCTCGGCGGCGTTGATGTCGCGCCGGAAGATCACGTTGGCGGCGCCCTCGGCACCCATCACGGCGATCTCGTTGGTCGGCCACGCGTAGGACAGGTCCGCGCCGATCGAGCGCGAGTCCATCACGATGTACGCGCCGCCGTAGGCCTTGCGCAGGATCAGCTGGATCCGCGGGACGGTGGCGTTGCAGTAGGCGTAGAGGAGCTTGGCGCCGTGGCGGATGATGCCCTCGTGCTCCTGGTCGACGCCGGGCAGGAAGCCGGGCACGTCCAGCAGGGTGACCAGCGGGATGTTGAAGGCGTCGCACATCTGCACGAAGCGGGCGGCCTTTTCCGACGCATTGATGTCCAGGACGCCCGCCAGGGACTGCGGCTGGTTGGCGATCAGCCCCACCACGTGGCCGTCGATGCGGGCCAGCGCGACGATGACGTTGGTGGCCCAGCGCTCGTGGACCTCCAGGTACTCGCCGTGGTCGACGATCTCCTCCAACACCTTGCGCATGTCGTAGGGCCGGTTGCCGTCGGCGGGCACCAGGTCCAGCAGCGCCTCGCAGCGCCGCTCCACCGGGTCCTCGGCGGGCGTGGCCGGCGGCATCTCGCGGTTGTTCTGCGGCAGCATCGACAGCAGGAACCGCACCTCCTCGATGCACGACTGCTCGTCGTCGTACGCGAAGTGCGACACCCCCGACACCGCCGAGTGCACGTCCGCGCCGCCCAGACCGTTCTGGCTGATCTTCTCCCCGGTGACGGCCTGCACCACGTCCGGGCCGGTGATGAACATCTGCGACGTCTCACGGACCATGAACACGAAGTCCGTCAACGCCGGACTGTAGGCCGCGCCGCCCGCGCACGGGCCCAGCATCACCGAGATCTGCGGGATCACCCCCGACGCTCGGGTGTTGCGCTGGAAGATACCGCCGTAACCGGCCAGCGCCGTGACGCCCTCCTGGATCCGGGCCCCGGCACCGTCGTTCAGCGACACCAGCGGCGCACCCGCCGCGATCGCCATGTCCATGATCTTGTGGATCTTCTGCGCATGCGCCTCACCCAGCGCCCCACCGAAGATCCGGAAATCATGCGCGTAGGTGAACACCGTCCGGCCGTTCACCGTGCCCCAACCCACGATCACACCATCGGTATGCGGCTTCTTCCCCTCCAGCCCGAAACCCGACGCACGGTGCCGCCGCAACGGCTCCACCTCATGGAACGACCCCGCGTCCAACAGCAGGTCGATCCGCTCACGCGCCGTCAACTTGCCCTTGGCGTGCTGCGCCTCGGTGGCCTTGTCGCTCGGGCCGCGCCGCACCTGCTCACGCAGCTCGTGCAACTCCGCCACCCGACCACGGGTACCAGGAGTACCAGGAGCCTTCCGCGCCACCGTCTCCTCGCCCAGGTCGTCAGGAGGCGCCGAGGCGGCCGTGGTCGGGCTCGGTGCGGCCATGACCGAATGTGTGGAAATCACTCGGTCACCATCTCCAGCAGGGCTCGCGCGGCAAGCCGGTAGCCGAGGGTTCCGAATCCCACCACAATGCCGCCGGCCAGCGGCGCCAGGACTGATTCGTGTCGAAATGCCTCCCGGGCCCAGACATTCGATATGTGCACCTCGACCCAGGGCCGGGGGTAATTCGCCATGGCGTCCCGCAGGCTCCAGCCGGCGACCATCAGGGCCCCCGGGTTGACGATCGCGCCCACCGTCCCGTAATTGGCCTGGATCGCCCGGATGAGATCGCCCTCGGACTCGTCCTGGACGGAGATGACCTCCCAACCGCGGTCGGCGACCTCGGCGGCGACGGCTTTCTCGACGTCCGCGAGGGTCTCGTGGCCGTACACCTCGGGTTGGCGCCGACCCAGGATGCCCAGGTTCGGGCCGTTCAGCAGGAGTAGTGCGTTCACCGGTCCCTCGCTCTTCCGATTGTCGCGCAACGATGAATTGCCAAGTAATTCGGCTCGGTCCAGCGTACTGGCGACCCGGCTCCGACCCCATTGCCGGGAACCGAGAGAAGGGTGTTTCAGGGGGTCCGGTAGGGGGTTGGAGCGCTTCCGGGCCTCGGGTAGCGTGCCGAATGCTGAATTTCCTTCGGATGCTCCGGCGGAGCCGACGGCGACGCGGTGCTTCCGCCCTCCACAACAAAGGTTGGAATCATGAGCAAGAATTCTCGTGGCGTGCTCGATATCCCGGCCTGGCCGCAATTCGGCGACGCCGAGCGGGCCGGCCTGCTGCGTGCCCTGGAGCAGGGCCAGTGGTGGCGCATGGGCGGCAGCGAGGTGGACTCGTTCGAGCGCGAGTTCGCCGAGTACCACAACGCGGAGCACATCCTGGCCGTGACGAACGGCACCCACGCGCTGGAGCTGGCCCTCCAGGTGCTCGGGGTCGGCCCGGGGACCGAGGTCATCGTCCCGGCCTTCACCTTCATCTCCTCCTCACAGGCCGCGCAGCGGCTCGGCGCGGTCGCGGTGCCGGTGGACGTCGACCCGGTGACCTACTGCATCGACCCCGTCGCGGTCGAGGAGCGGATCACCTCCAGGACCCGCGCGATCATGCCGGTGCACATGGCCGGGCGCCTCGCCGACATGGACGCGCTCGGGAAGATCTCCACGAACACCGGAATCCCGCTGATCCAGGACGCCGCGCACGCCCAGGGTTCGGAGTGGAACGGCAAGAAGCTCGGCGAGCTCGACTCGGTCGCCGCGTTCAGCTTCCAGAACGGCAAGCTGATGACGGCCGGCGAGGGCGGCGCCGTGCTCTTCCCGAAGGGCGAGCAGTACGAGGCCGCCTTCGTGCGGCACAGCTGCGGCCGCCCGCGTGGCGACCTGCGCTATCTGCACGCCACCTCCGGCTCCAACTTCCGGATGAACGAGTTCTCCGCCAGCGTCCTGCGCGCCCAGCTGAGCCGGCTGGACAGCCAGATCGAGACCCGCGAGGAGCGCTGGCCGCTGCTGCACCGGCTGCTGTCCGAGATCGACGGCGTGATCCCGCAGGGCCGCGACGAGCGGAACAACCGCAATCCGCACTACATGGCGATGTTCCGCGTTCCCGGCCTCACCGAGGAGCGGCGCAACGAGATGGTGGCCACGCTGGTCGAGCGCGGTCTGCCGGCGTTCGCCGCGTTCCGCGCGATCTACCGCTGCGACGGCTTCTGGGAGACCGGTGGCCCGGACGAGACGGTCGAGGAGCTGGCCCGCCGCTGCCCGGTCAGCGAGGCCATCAACAACGACGCCATCTGGCTGCACCACCGCACGCTGCTCGGCTCCGAGCAGCTGATGCACGACATCGCCGAGATCGTGGCCGACGTGGTGGCAACTCTGTGACGCCGCCGACCACCGGATCACAGCCGATCCGGGCCGCAGTCGTGGGGCTCGGCTGGGCGGGCCGCTCCATCTGGCTCCCCCGCCTGCTCGCCCATCCCGGTTTCTCGGTGGCCGCGGCGGTCGAGCCGCAGCAGTCGGCGCGGGAGGCGTTCGCCGAGGCCTCACCGGACATCCCAGTGCTGGCGGACATCGACCAGCTCGACCCGGAGTTGATCGACCTGGCGATCGTGGCGGTGCCCAATCACCTGCACGCGCGCATCGCCGCCCGGCTGCTGGAGCGCGGGTTGCCGGTCTTCCTCGAGAAGCCGGTCTGCCTGAGCTCGGCCGAGGCCGACCAGCTGGCCGCCGCCGAGGCGGCGGGCGGGGCGGTGCTGCTGGCCGGCAGCGCCGCCCAGTACCGGGCCGACATCGGCGCGCTGGCCGAACTGATCCCCTCGCTGGGCCGGATCCGGTACGTGGAACTCGCCTGGGTGCGCGCCAACGGGGTGCCCGGCGCGGGTGGCTGGTTCACCCGGCGCGAGCTGGCCGGTGGCGGGGCACTGGTCGACCTGGGCTGGCACCTGCTGGACACGCTGCGCCCGCTGCTGGGTCCGGTGGACTTCCGGCAGGTGGTCGGCAGCACCTCCGGCGACTTCATCAGCGCCCAGTCGCACGGCGCGAGTTGGCGTGCCGACGAGCCCACGGCCGACCAGTGGCGCAGCGGCGACGTCGAGGACACCGCACGCGGCTTCCTGGTCACCGACGAGGGCATCGCCGTATCACTGCGGGCGAGTTGGGCCTCGCACGAGGCGCCGGACCGGACCGTCCTGCGGGTCGAGGGCAGCGCCGGGGTGGCGTCGCTGGAGTGCACCTTCGGATTCAGCCCCAACCGCGCCGGGGGCTCACGGCTCACCGTGACCAGGCACGGCGTGAGCACCCCCGTGGTACTGCCGGACGAGCCGATCGGCTCCGAATATGACCGTCAACTCGACATCATACAAACGCAGTTGATTGACAGTCAGCAGCGCGGCGAGACGATCGGGGATGTCCGCCGCACCATCGCCGTGATCGAGCGCCTCTACGACTCGGCACGCAGTAACCCCGGTCGCGATCCCGAACGGGTCGCGGTCCAGGTAGCCGGCTGATCGCACCAGGACAGCCGATCCAACCTCAGGGAGCCTCCATGGAAACCGCTCTGAACCATCGCGTCGACCTGCTCGACAGCCCGCTCGGACACCCCAAGAGCGCCGTGGTCTTCGACCTCGACGGTGTCGTCGTGAACAGCTTCGGGGTCATGCGGCAGGCCTTCACCACCGCGTACGCGGAGGTCGTGGGCTCTGGTACCCCGCCGTTCGAGGAGTACGAGAAGCACCTCGGGCGATATTTTCCGGACATCATGAAGATCATGGGTCTGCCGCCGGAGATGGAGGCTCCCTTCGTCCGGGAGAGCTACCGCCTGGCCCACCAGGTCGAGCTCTTCGACGGCGTGCGCGAGCTGCTGCACGAACTGCGCGACCGCGGCCTGAAGATGGCGATAGCCACCGGCAAGGCCGGCGACCGGGCCAGGTCGCTGCTCGACCTGCTCGGGGTGCTGCCGCTGTTCGACCACGTCATCGGCTCGGACGAGGTCGCCCACCCCAAGCCGGCCCCGGACATCGTGCTGCAGGCACTGGACCTGCTCGGGGTCCGGCCGCAGGACGCGATGATGGTGGGCGACGCGGTGACCGACATCGCCAGCGCGCGCGGTGCCCAGGTGGCCGCGGTGGCCGCCCTGTGGGGCGAGTCGGATGCCCAGGCGCTGCTGGACGCCAAGCCGGACGCCGCGCTGGACCGGCCCGCCGACCTGCTCGCCCTCTGCCCGGCGCTGGCCGGCCGCTAGGCAGTGTCTGACAATTCGCGTCGGGCCCGGCGGGAATTGTCAGACACGGCCCAGGCCCGGAACCCGACCGATTGGACGAGGCTCCAACCCTCACGGGCTGGAGCCTCGTCCAGTCGGGTCACCGATGCCGGTTCAGGCACCGATCCGGGTGACGGCCGGCATGCGCACCACGGAACGCGGCTGCGGGTGGGCCGCGGCGCGGTGCGGGCGTGCCACCATCGGCGGCCGCCGCTCCGTCGGCTCCGCGAGCGCGGTGGTCACCAGCAGCAGCGGCACCGGCAACCCGCAGGCGGCCAGCGCCTCGACCAGGCCGAGCGAGAGTTCGTCGGCCCAGTGCAGATTCTCGATCGCCACCACCAGGGCGCCACGGCCGGCGAGTTCCTCCAGCAGTCGACGGACCGCCAGCACCTCGCCGCCGACCTCGGTCCACTGGCCGCAGTCGTCCTGGGCGACCAGCGGGAGCAGCTGCGCGCAGGCCCAGTCCAGCACCTGCCCGGCGCCGAGCAGACCGCGCAGCGCCAGCACCAGCTTCTGCCGGGCGACCTCGTCGGCGTCCGCCTCCTCGATGCCGGCGTGCGCCCGCACCAGATCGGCGATCGCCGTGGACCGCGCGGCTCGCGTCGGCGGTTCCGCGCTGGCCCGCAGAAACCCGACGCCGCCGGGCAGTTGGGCGAGCGACTGCGCGAAGTCGGTGATCAACCGGTCCGCCTTCGCCGGTGACTCGCCGAACACCGCGACCGAGTGCGGCCGACCCGAGTCCGCCACCTCCGAGAAGCGTTGCCGCAGCAGCGCCAACTCGCGCTCACCCTCGCGACCGCCCGGACGCAGCGCCGCGGCCGCGCCGCTGCGCAGCAGCAGGGCTCCGCTCGCCACCTCGGTCGCCCGGGGCTGCCGGACCCCGCCCCGGTCGCCGCCGGGCCCGCGCGGGGCCGGCACCGAACCGCTGTGGAAGCCCGGACCGGAAGCGGTCAGACCGAGCGCCGGGTCGTGCTCCAGGATCGCGCGCTCCAGCGCCTGGAGTTCCCGGCTGGGATCCAGGCCGAGCTCCTCCACCAGCGCGTACCGCGTTCTGCGGTACACGCCCAGTGCCTCGCTGTGCCGACCGGCCCCGTAGAGCGCGATCATCAGCTGGGCGCACATCCGTTCCCGGGTCGGTTCCGTCGGGACGGTCGTCTCCAACAGGTCGACCACCCGGTGGTGCCGGCCGACGGCCAGGTGCGCCTCGGCGCAGTCCTCCAGGGCAGCCATCCGGGCGCCCTGCACCGCCGCCAACTGCGACCAGGCAAAACCCGCCTCCACCAGATCCGCGAGCGCGGGCCCGCGCCAGAGCGCCAGCCCCTGATGGATGACACCGGCCGCGGTGTCGTACGAACCCTCGGCCAGTGCCGCCCGTCCCGACTCCCAGAGCTGCTGGAACACCAGCAGGTCGAGTTGGTCCGGCGACACCTGCAGCACGTACCCGGGCGCCTGGGTGACCAACGAGACCGGATCGCGGCCCTCGTGGTTGGCCCGCAGCGCACCGCGCAGCCCGGCGATGGCGTTGTGCAGCATCTTCCGGGCGGTCAGCGGTGTGTCGTCCTGCCACAGGGCCCGGATCAGGTGGCTGGCAGGCACCACCTTGTTGGCGTGCAGGAGCAGGAATGCGAGGACGGCCCGCTGGTTGACACCCCGTAACGGGACGCGCCGGTCCTCCTGTTGTACTTCCAATGGACCAAGCATGTTGAAACGCAACAAGACCTCCCCCGCCTCGAAGCAATGACCTTTGCCGGCGCCGGCCGGCCTGTGTCGCTCGGCCGGCGCCCGGAGATCAGAGCTGAGCCGGGGTGCTTGCCTGGCGGCCGCCGTCCCAGCCGATGTCGCCCGCCGGCAGAACGACCGCGACCTGCGCGACGGGCGCGGCGGCGGCGCCGAGTGTCGCGACAAGCGCTCCTCCGAAAGCACTTGTCACGATTCCTACACAAATAGCACAGAAAATACGACGGACAGACATGTCCGCGCCCCCTTTTTGGAAACCCGCTAAATGTTCACGCCACTCGGAAAACGACCGCTGATCCAGCGGGCCGTGCCTGGCGCTATGCCTAGATCCTGATAGCCGGGTACCTCTAAGCTCAAGCTTAACAAGGGGTCGTGATCCCGCAATGCGTGAACCCGATGGGGATTTGATGTTGTCTGTCCAACCTGATTCGATGAGTCCTACTTTGCCCCTGCTTGATACCGCGAGCCTGCGGCTCTACCAAGCGATGGTGGTCCATGAGCAACTGACCCTGGAGGGGGCTGCCGAGTCCATCGGCGACCACGAACCAGGCTTAATAAGAACCCGCACCTCGATCGGCCGACTGATGGGCCTGCACCTGGTGGGCGAAGCGGACATCGAGGGCATTCGGCACTATTATCCGGTCAGCCCGGTCGCCGCCGAGGCGTCGGTGGTCGAGTCGATTCTGCGGGCGGCGAACGAGACCGTTCGACAGATCACCCAGGCCCGCTCCCGGCTCCGAATGGCGAGCCAGGTGTACGAGGAGCACCGCCAGCCCGACAGCGGCACCCTGACCATCCACTCCGGTCTGGCCGACATCAATGGCGCTATCCACCAGAGCGCCCAGGAATGCCGGAGTGAGTTGCTCACATTCCAACCCGGTGGCGGCCGTTCCCGGCAGACGCTCAGCGATTCGCTGCCGCCGACACTGGCGATGCTGGAGCGCGGTGTGCCGATGCGAACCATCTACCAGCACACCGCACGGTCCTCGGTCGGCACGCAGGACTTCGTCCGGGTGATCCGCGAGAAAGGCGCCGACGTCCGCACCCTGGACGAGTCGTTCGAGCGGTTGATTATCTTCGATCGCACCGTGGCCTTCATTCCGGGTCGACTGGACCGGCAGACCGCGATCGAGATCCGCCAGCCGGGCATCATCGATTTCCTGGCCGGCGTCTTCGAGCGTGCCTGGCTGCGGGCCAAGCCCTTCACCGCGCCGGACCGCAGCCGGACCACCACCCTCATCTCGGACCAGTTGAGCGTGGCGATCATCCGGCACGTGGTGGCCGGCGACACCGACGCCGTGACGGCGCAGCAACTGGGCATCAGCGTGCGCCGCTGCCAGGAGTACATCGCCCGGATCGCCGCCGGCCTCGGCAGCCGCAGTCGGGCTCAACTGGGTTTCCTGGTAGCGCAGTCCGGCCTGCTCGACGAGCACCCGAGCGAGACCGGGACGGACTGCTGACCCACTCGGGCCGGCCGGCACCAGCGCGGGGATCGCGCTGGCCCCCGCCCATCGCGATCAGAACCGCCGACCGCATCGCGGGCGGATGTCGCTGGACCATACGAAGCGGCGAGCCGGCCCGGCAACCCCCTGGCACCCCCCTAACCAGCCCCTCGTACCGCGATGGGCGACGGATTTCCGGTGGATGGGTGGCCGATTCCGTGGAATTGCTACAGTCCATCCAGTCGCCTGGGTACCAACAATATGCGGACCAGGAAAGTCGGTTGCCGCCTGTCCGGGCGGCCGTGACCACTGCGGCGGGGGGACACCGGGTCATGCTCGTCGAGCGATTCGAACAATTAGAGACACTCCATTCACTGCTCAGTGAAGCGAGGTCCGGAAAGGGCCGGCTGGCGTGCCTGGAAGGGCCTTTTGCCAGCGGAAAGACGGCGCTGCTCCGGGAATTCGCCGAGCAGGCCGCGGCCGCCGGCGTGGCGGTACTCAGCGGCACCTGCTTCCGGGACGAGAGCGACCTGCCGTTCGGCCTGCTCAGACAGCTGTTCCGGGCCGCCGGGCCGGACCCGGCGCTCGCCGCCCGGGTGGACCGGCTGCTGGTCGCCGACATCCGGCCCGAGCCGGCCGGCGACGGTCGGCAGCTCGAGCCGCGCCCGACGCAGCACCTGCACGAGCAGGCCGCGATGCTGCTCGACCTGGCCGGCCGGCAGCCGCTGCTGATCGCCGTCGACGACCTGCGGCACGCCGACCTGCCGTCCCTGCACTGCCTGTTGCACCTGATCCGCCGGCTCGGCGCAGCCCCTCTGATGCTGCTGGTCACCGACACCATGGACGTGCAGCCGCGGCACCCGTCGCTGCGTGCCGAACTGCTGCGCCAGCCCGACCTGCACCGGCTGCGGGTCGGCCCGCTCTCCGGTACCGGCACACGGCACCTCCTGGCCCAGCACCTCGACCCGATGAGCACCCACCGGCTGGCCGCGCGGTTCCACGCCCTCAGCGGCGGCAACCCGCTGCTGCTGCGGGCCCTGCTGGAGGACCACGACCAGGCCCGCACCAACCGCGCCGCCGGTTACGGCCTGGCGCTGGCCGGCGCTCTGCACCGCGGAGACCTGGACACCGTGCCGGTGGCCCGCGCTCTGGCGGTGCTCGGCCCCTCGGCCACCGCCGGTGAGTTGAGCCGGCTCACCGGGGTCCCACGGGACCGGGTCGAGCAGTCCTTGGACGCGATGACCGCAGCCGCCGTGCTCACCGACGGCTTCTTCCGGCACCCGGAGGCGGGCGCCGCGCTGCTGAACGAGCTCTCCGCGCGGGAGCGGGCCGAGCTGAACCTGTCGGCCGCCCGGATGCTGCACGACCAGGGCGCGGACGCCACCCGGGTGGCCCACCACCTGGTGGAGACCGGACAGGAGCAGCCCTGGGCGGCGGACCTGCTCGGCGAGGCCGCCGAACTGGCCCTGCAGAGCGACCGCGCCGCGCTCGCGGTGGCCAGCCTGACCCTTGCCCAGCGTTCGGCCGGCGCCCCGGACCAGCGGGCCGAGACGGTGGCGCGGCTCGCACAGGTCGAGTGGCAGACCGACCGGGCCGCCTCGGCCCGGCACCTGCCCGCGCTGACCGAGGCCGCCCGGGAGGACCTGCTCAGCGCCCACGACAAGGCCGCCGTGCTCAGGCAGCTGCTCTGGCACGGGCGTTCGGAGTCGGCCGCCCAGGTCCTGACCGGCCTGCGCGAGCAGCAGGCACCGGCCGGCGAGTCGGCCGCGGTGCTGCACGACGTCGAGTCGTGGCTGCTCAGCAGCCACCCCCAACTCGCCCGGCCACGCCAGAGCCGGCGGTACCCCGGCGACCGGCGGGCCGGCACCGCGGTGCTCGGCTCCGACCCCTGGCTGAACCGGGCCGCCTCGCTGGCCGACCGGTTGGAGCGGCCGTACGACCCTGAGTCGGTCCACCAGGCGGAGCGGGTCCTCCAGGACATCAAGCTGAACCGGACGTCCTTCTGGGTCGAGGAGTCGGCCGCACTGGCCCTGCTGACCCTGCTCTGCGCCGACAAGCTGGAAGCGGCCGAGTACTGGTGCGACCAGCTGACCGCCGAGCCGCAGCGCTACGACGCGCCGACCTGGCGACCGGTCTTCACCGCCGTGCGGGCCGAGGTCTCGCTACGCCGGGGCCGGCTCGGCACGGCGATCGCCCAGGCGAGTGAGGCGCTGACCGAACTCCCGGAGAAGGCCTGGGGGGTGGCCGTCGGGCTGCCGCTGGGCACCCTGGTGCTGGCCGCTACCCGGATGGGCAGTCTGACCGAGGTGGCCGAGCTGCTCGCCCGCCCGGTTCCGGACCAGATGTTCGAGAGCCGCCACGGGCTGCCCTACCTCTACGCCCGGGGCTGCTCCTATCTGTTGGGCAACCATCACCACGCGGCGCTGGCCGACTTCCTGGCCTGCGGTGACCTGGTGCAGGCCTGGGGACTGGACCAGGCGGGACTGGTGCCGTGGCGGATCGGCGCGGCCGAGGCCTGGCTTCGGCTGGGCAACAAGGACCAGGCCAAGCACCTGCTGCACGACCAACTCGCCCACCCCGGCACCGAGGGCACCCGGACGCGCGGGCACGCCCTGCGGCTGTTCGCCCGGGTCTGCCCGCCGAACCGGCGGACCAGCCTGCTGAACGAGGCGCTCGACCTGCTGGAGGCATCCGGCGACCGCTTCGAGGTGGCGCGGGTCCTCGCCGACCTCAGCCGTACCCACGACGCGCTCGGCGACCCGCGCCGGGCCCGCCTGCTGCTGCGGCAGGCGCTGCACGTGGCGACCACCTGCGGGGCGCACGCGCTCGTCCAGGAACTGCTCTCCGGCAGCGACGAGTCGGTGGAGCGGATACCGCTCGGCGGCGACCAGATCGCCGCGCTCTCCGGCTCCGAGCGCCGGGTCGCCTCGCTGGCGGTCATGGGATACACCAACCGGGAGATCGCCGGCCGGCTCTACGTCACCCCGAGCACGGTCGAGCAGCACCTCACCCGGGTGTTCCGGAAACTCAACGTGAAGCGGCGCGCCGATCTGCCGACAGACCTGTGGACCACGACATCCAAGGCCGGCTGACGACTGCCCGCCGCACCCCACCCCTCCCGACCCACCCCTCCCGACCCACCCCTCCCTCGAACGAAGGATCAGGTCACCCCGTGCCAACTCTGCGTGAGCAGTCCGAGGCCGTGACGGTCGGTCAACGGCCCTCCGAGCACGCTCCCCCGCCCCCGGCTCCGTTCCTCTCCCGGCTGACCGAGGCGCTGGCCCGGCCCGCCGACCAGCAGCCCAGCTGGCCGGACGCCGCCCAGGTGGCCGCGACCCGCGCGACGCTGGCCGAACTGCCGCCGCTCGTACTGCCCGAGGAGGTCGACGCGCTGCGCGAACGGCTTGCCCGGGTGGCCCGCGGCGAAGCCTTCCTGTTGCAGGGCGGCGACTGCGCCGAGACCTTCGCCGGCAACACCGAGTCCCATGTCCGGGCCAACATCGGCACGCTGCTGCAGATGTCCACGCTGCTCGGCCGCGCGGCCGACCTGCCGGTCCTGAACATCGCCCGGATGGCCGGCCAGTTCGCCAAGCCGCGCTCCAACGCCGTCGACAGCCTGGGCCTGCCGGTCTACCGGGGCGACATCGTCAACTCGCTGCACCCCTCGCCGACGGCCCGCGTCGCGGACCCGAGCCGGATGCTGCGCGCCTATGCCCACGCCGGCGCGACGATGAACTACGTCCGGGCGATCACCGGCGGCTCCCGCCACGAGGCGGGTACCGGTGAGAGCGGGGCCGCCCTGCCCACCGAGGTCTTCGCCAGCCACGAGGCGCTGCTGCTGGACTACGAGGCCGGCCTGGTCCGACCGCGCGAGACGGCGGACGGCACCGGGTTGTACGGGCTCTCCTCGCACTTCCTGTGGATCGGCGAGCGGACCCGTCGGCTGGACGGCGCGCACATCGCCCTCGCCGAGCTGCTGGAGAACCCGATCGGCCTCAAGCTCGGCCCCTCCACCACGCCCGAGCAGGCCGTCGAGTACGTCCGGCGGCTGGACCCGCGTCGGACGGCGGGCCGGCTGACCCTGATCATCCGGATGGGCAGCGACCGGATCCGTGAGGCGCTGCCGCCGCTGGTCGAACGGGTCACCGAGACCGGACACCAGGTGGTCTGGCAGTGCGATCCGATGCACGGCAACGGGGTCGAGTCCCCGACCGGGTACAAGACCCGGCACTTCGCCCGGATCGCCGATGAGGTCGAGGGGTTCTTCGAGGTGCACCGCCGGCTGGGCACCCATCCCGGGGGGCTGCACGTGGAGCTCACCGGCGACGACGTGACCGAGTGCCTGGGCGGCACCGAGGAGATCTCCGACGGCGACCTGGCCTACCGCTACGAGACCGCCTGCGACCCGCGGCTGAACACCCGGCAGTCGCTGGAGCTCGCCACCCTGGTCGGCGATCTGCTGCGCGGCTGAACCGGGGCGGCCGGCCGCCCTACCCACAGTCTCCCCGCACCACACCGATCCCACATCGCTTCTCTTGCACGTCCCAACGGGAGGAACCATGCTCAGCCGTAGGTCCCTGTTCCGCGCCGGCGGCGGGCTCGCGCTCGCCGCCACCGCGCTGGCCGACTCGACCTCATGGAACGCGTCCGCCGCGACCAGCCAGTGGAACATCCTGCGCTCCCGGCTCCAGGGCACCCTGGTGCTGCCCACCGACAGCGGCTTCGCGGCCGCCAAGCAGCTGCAGCTCGGCCAGTACGACGCGGTCAACCCGCAGGCCGTCGCGTACTGCCAGAACGCCGACGACGTCCGCACCTGCGTGCTGTTCTCGCAGTACACCGGCACCCCGCTGCGGGTACGCAGCGGCGGCCACAACCTCGCGGGCTGGTCCACCGGCGACAACGCGCTGATCGTGGACCTGTCCCGGATCAACCAGGCCACCGTCACCGGCTCCACCGTGCAGCTCGGTCCCGGCACCCAGTCGATCGACGCGCTCAGCCAGCTGAAGCCGTACAACAAGCAGGTCATCGCCGGTACCTGCCCGACGGTCTGCGCCGGCGGGTTCCTGTCCGGCGGTGGACTCGGGTGGCAGACCCGCAAGTTCGGGATCGGCGCCGACCACGTGGTGTCCGCCCGGGTGGCCACCTCGGACGGTCGGATCACCTACTGCTCGCCCTTCGTGGAGCCGGATCTGTACTGGGCGGTCCGCGGCGGCGGTGGCGGCAACTTCGGCATCGTGGTGAACTTCGAGGTCACCCCGATCGACGCACCCGTCCTCACCGCCTACGAGACGGTCTGGTCCTTCGACAACGCCGCCACCACCATCGCCGCCTGGGAGCACTGGACCGCCAACGCACCGCGTGAGCTGGGCTCCTCGCTGATCGTGGTGCCGCCGAACGGCTACTACGGCTACCCGAGCAGCAACCCGCTGGTGCGCATCTACGGCGGCTACCACGGCGTCCAGGCCGACGCCGACGCCCAGTTGGACCAGCTGGCGCTGGCCGTCGGCGCCAAGCCGCTCAGCCGCACCTCCCAGCAGTTCGGCTTCGCCGACGGCATGCAGTACCTGTACGGCTGCGGCGACATCACCGAGCTGGCCTGCCACCGGGCCGGCAGCAACCCGGACGCGGTGCTGCCCCGGACCCCGAACCAGCGCCAGAGCTACCGGCTGATCGACCGCCAGCTCACCACCGCCGACGCCACCGACGTCCTGAACGCCTGGTCGGCGCACCCGGAGCTGCCGTACCGGTTCCTGCAGTCCTTCGCGCTCGGTGGCGCCGCCAACGACGTGCCCAGCGGGGCCACCGCGTACGTGCACCGCTCGGCGCAGTCGCTGCTCGGCTACCAGGTCGGCTTCCAGGACTCCACCGACGTGCCGGCGGCGGACGACTGGGCCGCCGCCGGCGCGGCGGCACTGGCGCCGCGGGCCGGCGGCTCGTACATCAACTTCCCCAGCTCGGTGATGAACGGCGACTGGGCCGCCGACAACTACGGCGACAACTACGCCCGTCTGGTGCAGGTGAAGTACGCGTACGACCCGACTGATCTGTTCCAGCACCCGCAGAGCGTCGGCAGCTGACGCCCGACGCACCGAACGAGGGCCCCGGCGGGTTGCCGGGGCCCTCGTTCGCGCTTCGGGAGGCCGCCGCTCAGGCGGCCTCGCCCCGGGCCAGCAGCAGGGCGCCGCGCAGTGAGGAGAGGCCGCCCAGGGCAGCCGCCCGAACCGGCGCGACCGAGTGTCCGGGGCGGGACAACTTCTGGGCCTGGCGGTCGACTTCGGCCACAAAGCCGGGCAGTCCGTCGGCGAAGCCGCCACCGAGGACGGTGTACGCGGGGTGGGTCAGCTCCCCCACCGAGACGGCGGCCGCCGCCAGCACGGCGCAACTCTCCTCGACCACGCGTACCGCCCAGTCCAGCCGGTCCGACCAAGCCTGTCGCAGGGTGGCGAAATCCACCTCGGCGGCCGCCTCGACGGCTGCCCGGCGCAGCGTGGCCGGCCCCGAGGCCAGCGCCTGGACGCAGCCGCGACGCCCGCAGTCGCAGAGCGGACCGGTGCGGTCGACCACCAGATGGCCGATCTCGCAGGAGCCCCGGCCGGGTCCGGGGTACGGACGCCCGCCCAGCACGATCCCGCCGCCGATGCCGGTGCCCACCCCGAGGTAGACCACGTCCGGGCAGTCCAGCGCCGCCGCCTCCGCCATGGCGGCCAGGTCGCCGTCGTCGGCGCAGCGGACCTCGGTCCCGGGCAGCACCTCACGCAGTGCGGCGGCCAGGTCCAGGCCGGTCCAGGAGGGACGGCCGGGCCAGGCGGTCACCCGGCCGACCGGGTCCAGGGTCGCCGGCAGGGCTATCCCCACCCCGGCGAGCGGCCCGTCGAGCCGGCGGACCAAGGCGTCCAGGTGCTCGGCCAGCACGGCCAGGTCAGCGGCGGGCCCCTCGGGCGGCGGCCAGCGGAATGTGCTCTCCCAGCTCTTCCGGCCGCCCCCGCCGCCCCCGCCGTCCTGTGCGACCCCGGCCGTCTCGGCCCGCATCGCGACCTTGGTGCCACCGATATCGATTCCCAGAAAAGTGCTATCAGCGTCCATGCTGCGAGAATTCCACAGGCGCCGGGTGTTATTCACCCCAGCGATCCCCCTACTGCCGCCCTAACTTGGCGGCACGGCCGCACTGCCGGGCCGCCCGCCCGGCACCGCCAGGCCCCCACTATTACGCTGGCAGCCAGCGGAGAGCGCACCTCCGGGGAAATCCCGGAATTCCCGCGCACATTCTGCGGAGAACAATCCCTCCTACCATTTCGAGGTGGCTCAAGGTGGCTCAAAGCTGGTCGTTCCTCCGTCTGCCGAAACCACTCGGGACCGATACCGAGGACCATGTCGAGCAGGCGATCTCCAAGGTCGGCCCGGTGCTGGCCGACCGACTGCGCGACAGGGACCCGAGCGTTCTGTGGTCGTTCCAGCGGCTCGCCGACGCACCCGGATCAGCCCTCGGGCTCTGGTTCCACTCGGCCGATCCGCTGCGCCAGGAGCTGGAGGCGGCGGTGCGCGCGGTCGCCGCCTCGCACGACTGGCCGGTGGCGGCGGAGCACGGCGGCCGGCCCGCCGACCACCACGACTCGCTGCCGGCCCGTCGGCTGGCCGAGCGGCTCGCCGCGCTCTCCAGCGACTTCGCGCTCGACCTGCTGCGCGACGGACGGCTCGATGCGGACCGTCAGTTCGAGATGGCGGTCCTGCACCTGGGCAGCCTGGTCAGTCTGGTCCCGGCCCGTGAGCGCGCGAGCTTCCTGTTCACGCTCTGGCAGCATCGCAGCCAGGCGATGGCTCCGGCCGAGCGGGTCCGGGTGAGCGAGGCGGCGCGCCGGCAGGCCGACGTCATCCCGGTGCTCCTGGACGGACGGCTGGACAGCGGCGTCTGGGCGGGCTACACCCGCGCGGTCGACGCGATCGTCTCGGATGTGCCGCTCGGCGCGGCCGTCCCCGTCAACTTCCTGCTGTTCGAGCACGCTCAGCTCACCCACGACCGGCTCGGCCTGTCGTTGGCCGCCGAGACGCTGGCGGCCAACGCGCTGCGCGGCGCGCTCGCCGACGGCCTCCCGCTGACCGCCCCCGCCCCGGCCCTGCAGAGCGCGTGACCAGGTCGCGTCGAGAGGAGCAATGATGTCCGAGACCGCGCTGCGGCCGCACCGCACGATCAGGGTCGAACTGGGCGACCGTTCCTACCCGGTGCACATCGGAGCGGGGGTGCGGAACCTGCTGCCCGAGATCGTCGCCGGAAGCGGTGCGAAACGTGTGGTCGTGGTCTCGGCCCGGCCGCGCGAGAGCGTCCCCGAGACCGGGGTGGAAACACTCTTCCTGACCGCGCGCGACGGTGAGCAGGACAAGACCCTGTCCACCGTCGAGGACATGTGCCGGCGCTTCGCCGACTTCCACCTGACCCGCTCCGACCTGGTGGTCTCCTGCGGTGGCGGCACCACCACCGACTCGGTCGGATTCGCCGCGGCGCTGTTCCACCGCGGCGTCGCGGTGGTGCACCTGCCCACCTCGCTGCTGGCCCAGGTGGACGCCAGCGTGGGGGGCAAGACCGCGGTCAACCTGCCGCAGGGCAAGAACCTGGTCGGCGCGTACTGGCAGCCGAAGGCGGTGCTCTGCGACACCGACTTCCTCCAGACGCTGCCCCGCGAGGAGTGGACCAACGGCTTCGGCGAGATCGCCCGCTGCCACTTCATCGGCGCCGGCGACCTGCGCGGGCTGCCGCTGCACGAGCAGATCGGCGCGAGCGTCGCGCGCAAGGCCTCGATCGTGATGGCCGACGAGCGCGACACCGGCCTGCGTCACCTGCTCAACTACGGCCACACGCTGGGCCACGCGCTGGAGCGGGCCACCGACTTCGCGATGCGGCACGGCGAGGGCGTGGCGGTCGGCACGGTCTTCGCGGGCCGGCTGGCCGCCGCCCTGGGCCGCATCGACGAGGCCCGCAGCGCCGAGCACCTGGAGGTGGTGGCGCACTACGGCCTGCCGACCGCCCTGCCGGCCGGCCCGACGCCCGCCGAACTCGTGGCGTTGATGCGGCTGGACAAGAAGGCGACCGACGGTCTCAGCTTCGTCCTGGACTCGGCCCGCGGCCCCGAGCTGGTGCACGCGGTGCCGGAGCGGGTGGTGCTGGAGGTCCTGGAGGCCATGCCGCGCCGACTCTGAGCACCCGGGAAACACGATCGCCCTCCGCCACGACCAGGTGGCGGAGGGCGATCGGTGTTTCGGGGACCGGAACCAGGGGTGCTCCGGTCCCCGAAGAGCAGGGCCCGTACGGCGGATCTCGGGATCAGCGCGCGCGTTGGGCGGACGTCAGGCGGTCTTGCCCGCACCCCGGCGCAGCAGCGTGAACAGCACGGCGGCGACGAAGGTGTGCAGCAGGAAGAGCGAGAGCTTGGTGCCGGCCGCGGCGCCGACCACCAGGAGCAGCAGGTAGGAGAGGACGGTCACCACGCCGGCCACGATGGTCCAGATCTTGACCGGGTTGCGGTTGAACTTCTCCAGCAGGGCCATCAGGCCCCAGCCGAGCAGCGGGATGATCAGTGCCATACCGATCACCGCGCCGATACCGATGGCCTGCGCGCCCTTGCCGTTGTGCTGGTCGACGAGGAAGTCGGCACCGGCGGCCTTGGCGATCGCGTAGATCACGACGGCGCCGATCACGGCGGCGAGCACCGCGGCGATCCGCAGGCGCCAGGTCGGGGCGGCCGGGGCGATGGAACGGGAAGGCGTCTGGGTGGTCATGGGGGTGCTCCTCGGGACGAGAGATGCGGGGGACGTTGCTGTCGTTGCTGCGAACCGCGGGTGAGGCGGTGTCAGATCGGGATGCTCTCGGCGCCGGCCAGCTCGGCGGCGGGGTCCGAGGGCGGCGGACCCCCCATGGGCTGCTGCGGGGTGCGCAGGATCAGCAGGCCGAGCACGAAGGCCACCGCGAGCACGCCCGCGCCGATGCCGAAGGAGAGCCGGTAGCCACCGGTCATCGCCTCCGGGAGGCTCTGGCCGCGGGCGAGCAGCGTGGTGGCGTGCGAGGCGGCGATCGCGGTCATGGTCGCGATGCCGATCGAGTCGCCGACCGTCCCGGAGGTGCCGGCCAGCCCGGAGGCGAGGCCTGCGTCCTGCGGGGAGGTGACGGACATCGAGAGCATCATGACCGCGGGCATGGCCAGCCCGCCGCCCGCGCCGAGCAGCACGACCACCGGAAGCAGGTCCACCGCGTAGTCGGGATGCACCGGCAGCCGGGCGGCCAGCAGCAGGCCGGCGGCCATCACCACCAGGCTGGCCAGCAGCACGGTTCGCAGGCCGAACTTCGCGTTGAGCCGGTGCGAGAGCGTCAGCGAGGCGACGGCGGCGCACAGCGCCAGCGGCAGGAAGGCCAGGCCGGCCTTGATCGGTGAGTAGCCGACCACCTGCTGCAGGTAGAGCGCGACCAGGATGTTGAAGGAGATGGTGGCGGCCACCAGCAGCATGTGGGCCAGGTTGCCGCCGGTCAGGTTCCGCGACCGGAAGAGGGTCAGCGGCATCAGCGGCACCGGCGCCTTGGTCTGCCGCAGTACGAAGCCCACCAGGAGCGCCAGCGCGCCGAGGCCGAAGCCGAAGGTGTGGCCGGACTGCCAGCCGTAGTCGCCGACGGTGGCGATGGTGTAGACGCCCAGCATCATGCCGGCGGTGGCAAGCACCGCTCCGGCGATGTCGATGCCGGAGCCGAAGCCCATTCCCTTGTCGGCCGGCACGACCTTGACCGCGAGCACGCCCGCCGCCACGCCGATCGGCACGTTGATGAAGAAGACCCAGTGCCAGTTGATCCCCTGGGTGAGGAAGGCGCCGAGGAGGATGCCGATCGCGGCACCCGCCGCCTGGACGAAGCCGGCGGCCCCCATCGCCTTGCCCACCTCCCGCGGGTCCTGGAAGAGCGTGAAGATGATGCCCATCACCACGGCGTAGGCCATCGCGGCCCCGACGCCCTGGAAGAACCGCATCGCGATCAGCATCCCCTGGTTCTGGGACACGCCGCCGAGTGCGGAGAAGAGGGTGAAGACGGACAGGCCGGCGACGAACATCCGCTTGCGCCCGACCAGGTCGCCGAGGCGGCCGGAGAGGAGTAGCGAACCGCCGAAGCCGACGGTGTAGGCGTTGGTGACCCAGGCCAGGTGGGCCTGCTCGAAGCCCAGATCACGCTGGATCGAGTGCAGCGCCACGGTGACGATGCTGATGTCGATCACGATCATCAACTGCATCGCGCTCAGCACCGAAAAGGCTAGCCAGCGGGTTCTGGCGGTTAACTGGACTGGCATGGACATGAGTTGGCCCTCCCGGCCGTTCCGGACAGAAACGTACAGTAGCAGATAGTTCTGTTCGGCACAGTATTGATCAGAACATGTTTTTGCCGCACCCCCACCCCGCGACGGGAGCGAGGGGAGGCAAGTAGTTCGGTTGAGAAACTTTCTTCTGCGGGAAGGTCCAGTTACCATCGACCTATGCAGACCACAGCCCCCGCGATCGCGACCACCGACCTGATGTTTCTGCTCTCCTGGACCAGCCACTCGCTGCAGACGGAGCTGACCGCCGCGCTGGAGGAGGTCGGGATCAGCCCGCGCGCCCACTGCGTCCTCTACAAGGCGCTGGAGGGCGATCTGACGCAGACGCAGATCGCCGAGGCGTGCGGCCTGGACAAGACCACCATGGTGGTCGTCGTGGACAAGCTGGAGCAGGACGGACTGGCCGAGCGGCAGCCCTCCACCACGGACCGCCGGGTCAAGACCCTGGTGGTCACCGAGAAGGGCCGGCAGATCGTCGCCCGCTCGCAGGAGATCATCGGCGGTGTCCACGAGGACGTGCTGGGCTCCCTCTCGCCCCAGGTCAGGGCTGGTTTCGTCGAGGGCCTCACCCGGCTCGTCGAAGGGCGGCTGTCCGCGTTCATCCAGTGCGAACAGCCGCCTCGGCGCCGGTCGGGCCGGGTCTGAGCGACCCGGCCCGACGGGCTACTCGCCCTCGGCGCCGCCCCAGACGACCGGGAGCCGGTGCACGCCGTAGAAGGCCATGTTGTCGCGCATCGGAATCTCCTCGGTCGGCACCGCCAGGCGCAGGTCGGGGAAGCGCCGGAACAGCGCCGGGTAGCCGACCCGCATCTGTATCCGGGCGAGCTCGGCACCCAGGCACTGGTGCATGCCGTGACCCAGTGCGAGGTGGCCGCGCGCGGCCTCCCGGGTGATGTCCAGCGTGTCCGGGTTCTCGAACCGCTCAGGGTCCCGGTTGGCGGCGGGCAGCGAGAGCGTCACCGTCTCGCCCTCCTTGATCAGCTGGCCGCCGAGCTCGATGTCCTCCAGCGCGGTCCGGGTCGGGCCGATGTGCACGATCGTCAGGAACCGCAGCAGCTCGTCCACCGCGTTGTCGATGAGCTCCGGCTTGCCGAGCAGCGCGGCCAGCTGGTCGGGGCTGTCCAGCAGGGCGTACGTGCCCAGCGAGAGCATGTTCCCGGTCAGCCCGTGGCCGGCGAAGAGCAGCGAGAGGCCGATCGTGGTCAGCTCCTCATCGGTCAACTCGCCATCGGTGACCAGGCTGCCGAGCAGGTCGTCGGTCGGCTCGGTCCGCTTGGCCTGCACCAGCTGCAGGACGAACTCGCGGAAGCCCGCGAGGGCCTCCATGGTCTGCTCCGGCGTCGAGTCCATGCTGACCATCACCAGCGAACGGGCCTGGAACTGCTCGCGGTCGGCGTACGGCACCCCGAGCAGCTCGCAGATCACCAGCGAGGGCACCGCGAGGCCGAACGCCTGGACCAGGTCGACCGGCGGGCCCGCCTGCTCCATCGCGTCCAGGTGGTCCTCGACGATCCGCTCGATCCGCGGCGTCAGCTCCTTGAGCCGACGGGCCGTGAACTGGCCGGTGAGCAACCGTCGGTAGCGGGTGTGTTCGGGCGCGTCCATCTCCGGGAAGGAGCCCGGCTCGGCCGGCTTCATCTCCTCGGCCATCATCGGGTGCGGGATCGGAAAGTGCTGCAGCTCGCGCCGCGAGCTGAACCGCGGGTCGGCCAGCACCGCACGGGCTGCGGCGTAACCGGTCACCAGCCAGCCGAAGTGGCCGTCGGGGTAGCTGAACCGGGTCACCGGGTGCTGCTCGCGCAGCTCGCGCAGCTCGTCCGCCGGATCGAAGCGGGACCCGCGGGACAGCGGCAACGCGTCCACGGTGCGCAGGGATTGGGTCATGGCGTCTTCCTCCTCAGGGCGGTGCCCGCCGGCGGGCGAAGCGGCGGCGAGCACGACCGTATGTGCCGGAATCCCGGCATCAGTCATCGCTGGGTAACTGTCGGCTGCGGCCGGTAATCAGAGGGCCATTGCGGCGGCCGCGCCCAGCCGCTCGCGCAGCGTGGCCAGCAGCTCGGCCAGGCCCTGGCGGTCGGCCGCAGCGCCGTAGACGTAGTAGTCGGGGCGCACCAGCAGAGCCGTCGCACCGGCATCGGCGAGGTAGCCCAGCAGGGTGCCGTCCAGGTCCTCGACCAGGTGTGGCGCGGCCGGGGCGGGCATGCCGCCGGCCGGCCGGAGCTGGACCAGGTGGGTACCCAGGCGCTCCAGGAAGGCCAACTCGGCGGCGTCCAGCAGAGCGTGCGGGTCCTCGGTGGTCAGCAGCACGAAGCCGGTGCCCACCACGTCGTCGAAGAGTCCGCTGCGGCCGGCCCGCGCGACCCGGGCCTGCGGGGTCAGGGCGCCGGCGGGCCGGACCGGCCGCTGGTTGGCTCCGACGTGCAGCAGACCGCGGCTGAGCGGCTGCAGCGGGGAGCGCCTGCTCACCGTGCCGGTGGCCTTGGCCCGCTCGGCGGTGGCGCGCATCACCTGGTCGCGCTCGGCGGCGGCCACCGCGTCCGTCTGGCAGATGATCTTCCCGAGGTTGACCGACATGGTGAGCGCATGCTTCACATGGGTCCGGCGCTCCTCCGTGTAGCTGTCCAGCAGGCCCTCCTGCGCGGTGCCGCGCAGCACCGCGTCGAGCCGCCAGGCCAGGGCCTTCGCGTCCCGGAAACCGGAGGACATGCCCTGGCCGGCGAACGGCGGCATCACATGGGCGGCGTCGCCGGCCAGCAGCAGTCGGCCCGAGCGCCACTGGTCCGCCAGGCTCGCCTGGAAGGTGTAGACGTGGTGCCGCTCCAGGCGGGCATTCTGCTGGTCGACGCCGAACAGGCCGAGCAGCCGCCAGGCGGTCTCCGGCGTGTTGAGCCCGGCCACCGTCTCGTCGCCGACCCGCATGAACTCCCAGCGCCGGTGGCCGGGGCCGGCCGACACCTCGGTGCGCGGCCGGGCCGGGTCGCAGATCTGAAGGTTGTTCGGCTTGAACTCGCGCTCCTCGTCCAGTACCACGTCGCAGATCAGCCAGTCGTGCGAGAAGCCCAGGTCGGTGACGGTTCCGGGGACGTGCTCGCGCACGAAGCTGTTCGCCCCGTCGCAGCCCACCACCCAGCGCGCCGTCAGCAGGTGTTCGGCGCCTGCGGCGTCCACCGCGGTCAGCTCGACGAAGTCCTGGTGCTCCGCCAGCCGCACCGCCCGCATCCCGCGCAGGACGGTCAGTTCGGCGAACTCGGTGCCGCGCGCCTGGAGCGCGGCCTCCAGCGCCGGCTGGTACATCGAGGTGGACTCCGGCCATCCGCACCACAGGTCGGCCGCACCGTCGATGTGCAGCAGCACCTGACCCTCGGCGTTCTTCCACAGGTACTCGCCGGACGGCTCGCCGATCTCGCCGATCAGACCGCCGACGCCGACCGCGGACAGTGTCCGCGCGCCCTCGCCGTCGAAGGCCACCGCACGCGGCATCGGGTACGGCTCGGGCCACCGCTCCACCACGGTCACCCGCCAGCCGTTCTGGACCAGCAGCAGGGCGAGCAGCTGCCCCACCGGTCCGTAGCCGACGATCAGGACGTCGCTCTGCTCCCCGGCGGCGCCGGCCATCAGCCCTGCCCGTTCAGCACGAGGTCGACAACTTCCTTGAACCGCTGCGGGTTCGCCAGCACCTTGACCTCTTCCTTGCCGTCCTCGACCCGCACATAGCGCTTGCCGATCAGCACCATCTGGCCGGTCTCGAAGGCCCGGCTGTGGATCCGGGTGCCGAGCAGGACCTCCTCCAGCGGGAACGCCGCCAGGGCCTCGACCAGACCGGACCAGTCGGCCAGCTCGCGGTACTCGAGCCTGAACTTGTACAGCGGGCTCCAGTCGGTGCCCTGCGGCCGACGCTGCACCAGCCGGTAGCCGTCCTGCTGGTCGACGATCCGGTAGTCCACGCCGTACTGGGTCTGCTCCTCGTCGGTGACCCGCAGCGGCTCCAGGAAGGACGGGCCGGCCAGACCGACGTCCACCAGGTACGTCTCGCCGTCGATCAACACGCAGTTGAAGATGTGCTCCAGGTCGGGACCGAAGTTGCCGTTCACCTGCAGTACGGAGGCGGCCAGGATCCGCACCTCGTAGCCGAGTTCGGTGAGAAGTCGGCGCATCAGACCGTTCAGCTCGTAGCAGACGCCCCCACGGCCGCCCTCGACCACGGCCGCGAAGACCGCGTCCTCGTCGATCGCCACGTCGTCCAGGACCTCGACGCCGCGATCGGCGTCGGCGTTCAGGGTGTTGTCGAACGGGATCGCGATCAGGTGCCGCTTCTGGATCTCCCGCAGGTTCGCCACGGAGAGCTCCCTGGTGCCCTGGTAGCCGATCCTCGCCAGGTACTTGTCGGTGCTGAACACAGTCATCACTTCTCCTTGGAGGCGGCGAGCAGCTGCTCCCGCAGGTGGTCCGCGACATAGGCGGGGGTGGGCTGGTCGAACAGCAGCATCGGGCTGAGCTGCAGACCGGTCACGGCAACCAGGCGGTTGCGCAGCTCGACCGCGCTCAGCGAGTTGAAGCCGACCTCGAAGTACGGGCTGTCCTGGTCGAGTTCCTCTTCGAAGAACTCGTCCGGGGACTGCTCGGTGCGGGCCTGCTCCGACTCGGTCAGGATCAGTTCGAGCAGCAGGTCCAGCTGCTCCGTCTCGGACAGCGGCAGCAGTCGCGCAGCGAGCGCCTGGCGGGCCCCGAGGCCCTGGTCAAGGGTTTCCACGTTCTCTTCCACGGTAGTTGTGGCCTCCAGCCAGTAAGAGCGCCGCTGGAAGGCGTACGTGGGCAGTTCGACCCGACGTCCGCCGACGAGCAGCGCCGACCAATCGACATTTGTGCCGCGTGTGTAGAGCTGGGCGAGCGCGGCCGGCACGGTGCGGTCCTCGGCGATGCCGGTGCGCAGCGCCGGAACGAAGGCGGTGTCACCGGCCTGCTCCCCCAGACAGGCCGGCCCCATGGCGCTCAGCACGCCGCCGGGGCCCAGCTCCAGGAACGTCGTGACTCCCTCGGCCGCGAGGGTGCGCACGCCGTCCGCGAAGCGGACCTCCTCGCGAACGTGCCGGACCCAGTGTTCGGGTGACGTCAGGTCCGCCTCGCCGGGGAGGTTGGAGACCACCGGGATCCGCGGCTTCTCGTACACCAGGCCCGACGCGACCTCCCCGAACTCCTCCAACATCCCGTCCATCAACGAGGAATGAAAGGCATGACTGACCGTCAGGTGCTTGACCCGGCTGCCCTGTTCGGCCAGTCGCTGGGCCAACTCCTCGACCACCGAAGCGACCCCGGAGAGCACCACCGCGCGCGGCCCGTTCACCGCCGCGATGTCCACGCCCTGCACCAGCAGCGGCCGGACCTCCTCCTCCGACGCCTGCACTGCCACCATCGCCCCGCCTGCGGGAAGTTGCTGCATCAGCCGGCCACGCGCGGCCACCAAGCGGGCGGCATCCGCCAACGACCAGACACCCGCCACATGCGCGGCCGCCAGCTCACCGATCGAGTGACCGGCCACAAAGTCCGGCCGCACGCCCCAGGAGTCGAGCAGCCGGAACAGCGCCACCTCCACCGCGAACAACGCCGGCTGGGCGAACTCGGTGCGATCCAGCAGCTCCTTGTCCGCCAGCACCTCCGCCAACGGGCGCGACAGATACGGGTCGAGCTCCGCACACACCGCGTCGAACGCGGCGGCGAACACCGGGTACTCCCCGTACAGTTCCTCACCCATGCCGACCCGCTGGGACCCCTGACCGGTGAACAGCATCGCCAGCCGCCCCCGGCTTCGACTGCCCTCCAGCACCACCGGGCTGGTCTCTCCGGCCGCCAACCGCCGCAGGCCGCCGAGCAGTTCGGGCATGTCGGCGGCGATCACCGCGGCCCGGCGGTCGAACGCGCTGCGCGTCCGCGCGAGCGAGTAGGCGAGATCCAGCGGCGCGGTGGTGTCCTCGACGTCCAGGAAGGAGGCCAGCCGGCCCGCTTGGGCGCGCAGCGCCTGCGGCGACTTCGCCGACAGTACGAACGGCAGCACCCCGGTCGTCTCCTCCCGGGCAGCAGGCTCCGCGACCGCCGGTGCCTCCTCCAGGATCACGTGCGCGTTGGTGCCGCTGATCCCGAAGGAGGAGACCCCAGTCCGCCGGCGCCGGCCGGGCCGGGCCGGCCAGGCCCGCGACTGCGTCAACAGCTCCACCGCGCCCGCCGACCAGTCCACCTTCGGCGACGGCTCGTCCACATGCAGTGTCCGCGGCAACACTTCGTGTTGGAGTGCCATCACCATCTTGATCACACCCGCCACACCAGCCGCCGCCTGGGCATGGCCGATGTTCGACTTCAACGAGCCGAGCCACAACGGCTCATCCCCGGCACGGTCCTGGCCATAGGTCGCCAGCAGCGCCTGTGCCTCGATCGGATCGCCCAGCGTCGTACCGGTGCCGTGCGCCTCCACCGCGTCCACATCCGCCGCCGACAGACCGGCAGAGGCCAACGCCGCCCGGATCACCCGCTCCTGGGAGGGACCGTTCGGAGCCGTCAGACCATTCGACGCACCGTCCTGGTTCACCGCCGAACCACGCACCACCGCCAACACCGGATGCCCCAACCGCTGAGCGTCCGAAAGCCGCTCCAGGAGCAGCAGGCCCACGCCCTCGGCCCAGTTGGTGCCGTCGGCAGCACCCGCGAAGGCCTTGATCCGGCCGTCCGCGGCCAGCGCCCGCTGCTGCGAGAAGTCGACGAACGCCCCCGGGGTGGCCATCACGGTCACCCCGCCGGCGAGCGCCATGGAGCATTCGCCGTTGCGCAGTGCCTGAGCGGCCAGGTGCAGCGCCACCAGCGAGGAGGAGCAGGCCGTGTCCAGCGTCACCGAAGGGCCGCTCAGGTCGAACAGATAGGAGAGCCGGCCGGACAGGACACTGCCCGACTTCCCCAGGCCGAGGAAGGAGCCGACCCCCTCGGGCAGTTGCTCGATGCCGTGCGCGTAGTCGTGGTACATCAGCCCGGCGAAGACCCCGGTGTCGCTGCCGCGGACCGCGTGCGGATCCAGGCCGGCCCGCTCGAAGGCCTCCCAGGCGGTCTCCAGCAGCAGCCGCTGCTGCGGGTCGGTGCCGAGCGCCTCACGCTCCGAGAGGCCGAAGAAGCCGGCATCGAACTCCCCTGCGTCGTGCAGGAATCCGGCCTCGGTCAGATAGGTCCGGCCCGGCTGCGCCGGACTCGGGTCGTACAGGCTCTCCAGATCCCAGCCGCGACTGCGCGGGAAGCCGGTGACCCCGTCGACGCCCTCGGCCACCAGGTGCCAGAGCTCCTCGGGCGAGGAGATCCCACCCGGCAGCCGGCAGGCCATCGACACAATGGCAATGGGCTCGCTCGCCCTGTTGCTGAGCCGGTCGTTCGCCCGCCGCAGCCGCTCGTTCTCCAACAGCGAGGCGCGCAGTGCCTCGACGACCTTGTCCTGCTGCGTAGTCATGCCTGTCCTCTCGATCCCCATCGGCTCAGTTGCCGGTGCCGGCGCTGTCGAAGGCCCGTGCCACCAGGCCCTCCAGGTCCATGGCGACAATCAGGTCCGTCTCGTCCGTATCGTCCGTGGCGAGCTCATCGATCGGCCCGGCGACCGCCTCCATCTCGGCCGCGAGGGCCAACAGTGCTTCCAGAACTCCCAGTTCACCGAGCCGCTGGAGTGGAGCGGTGGCCAGGGCCCGGCGCAGTCCGCGCTCGTGCTCCGCGCTCAGCCGGTCGGCCGAGACGGCCTGCGGGAACAGCTCGCTCAGCAGACGCCCGGCGAGGGCCTGCGGGGTCGGGTGGTCGAAGACCAGGGTGGCCGGCAGCCGGACTCCGGTGAGCGCAGCCAGCCGGTTGCGCAGCTCGACGCCGGTGAGCGAGTCGAAGCCGAGGTCCTTGAACGCCTGGTCCGGTTCCACGCCGGCCGCACCGGCCAGCCCCAGCGCGGTGGCAGCCTGCTCGCTCACCAGGTCGACCAGCAACCGGGTCCGCTCCGCCACCGGGAGGGCGAGCAGTCGGGTGCTCAGCGACTCGCCGCTCGGGGTGCCGGGCCGGGCCACTCGCCGTACCTGGCCGACCAGCCCGCGCAGCAGCGGGGCGACGGCGGCCTGACCGGCCTGGCGTCGCAGTTCGGCCAGGTCCAGCTTGGCCGGGACCAGCGCGGGATCGGCCGAGGCCAGGGCCGCGTCGAAGAGCGCCATACCCTCGGGCGCGTCCAGTGCGAGCATCCCGCTGCGGGCCACCCGTTCACGGTCGGCCTCGGCCAGGCTGTCCGTCATCTCGCTGTCCGTGCCCCACAGGCCCCAGGCCAACGAGGTCGCCGGCAGCCCCAGACCCCTCCGGTGCTCGGCCAGACCGTCCAGGAATGCGTTCGCCGCAGCGTAGTTGCCCTGCCCAGGCGTGCCGACCGTACCCGCGATCGACGAGTAGAGCACAAACGCCGCCAGGCCGTGGTCACGCGTCAACTCGTGCAGATTCCACGCCGCATCCACCTTCGGCCGAAACACCCCCGCCAACCGCTCCCCGTCCAACGACGCGATCACCCCGTCGTCCAGCACACCCGCCGTATGCACCACCGCAGTCAACGGATGCTCAACCGACACCCCCGCCAACAACCCCGCCAACGCCTCACGATCCCCCGCATCACACGCCACCACCGACGCCCGCGCACCCAACCCCGCAAGCTCCGCCACCAACTCCGACGCCCCCGCCGCACCCGGACCACGCCGACTCGCCAACACCAACTCCCGCACCCCATACCGCTCCACCAGATGCCGAGCCACCAACCCACCCAACATCCCCGTACCACCAGTCACCAACACCGTCCCCACCGGATCCAACCCAGCCAAGCCATCACCAACCCCAACCCCAACCCCAGCCCGCACCAGACGAGGCACCGACCACACACCCGAACGCAACGCCAACTGCGGCTCACCGAAACCAACCGCCGTTCGCAGCTGCTGAGCCGACGGTTCGTCGTCCTCGCCGAGGTCGATCAGCACGAACGCGTCCGGGTTCTCGGACTGGGCCGAACGCACAAGGCCCCAGACAGCGGCAGAGGCCGGATCGGCCCCCGCGCCCGTCGCGCAGCGGGTGAGCAGCACCAGCCGTGCGGTGCCGTCCAGTTCGGCAGCGGTCGACCACTCCTGGAGCAGCTCCAGGGCCCGGGTGGTGCGGTGGAAGGCGAGCTCCGCCGGGGACCCGTCGCCGACCTCGGTGAGGTCCGCGATCACCACGTCCGGCGCTGCGCCGCCCCCACGCACCGCCTCGGCCACGGCCGCGATGTCGGGGTGGTCGATGCCGAGCACCACCGAGGAGAGAGCGGCTGTGCTGTCGGGCAGGGCGAGCGCGGTCCACTCGACGCGGAACAGCGAGTCGCGCAGTGGCGAGCGGTTCGCGCTGAGCGCGTCGTCGGGCAGCGTGCGCAGCACCATCGAACCCACCGTGGCCACCGGGGCCCCGCTGCCGTCGGCGATCTGCAGCGACAGTGTGTCGGGGCCGGCCGCCACCGCGCACACCCGCAGGGCATCGGCACCCACCGCGTGCAGCGCCAGATCACCGAAGGAGAAGGGGAGTTTCACGCCCTCACCGGCGACCAGCAGGCTGGTCGACTGGAGGGCGGCGTCGAGGAGGGCGGGGTGCAGACCGAACAGCTCGGGCTGCTGACCGTCCGGCAGAGCAACCTCCGCAAAGACCTCCCCGCCACGCCTCCACGCAGCACGCACGCCCTGGAACACCGGCCCGTACTCCAGACCAGCCAACGCACGACGGTCATAGAAGTCGGACAGGTCGACCTCCTGCGCGCCCTCGGGCGGCCAGACGCTCAGGTCGAAGCCGGCCGGCTGCGCCCGCTCCACCAGGAAGCCGCTCACATGCCGCGTCCACGGCGAACCCGCCTCGGCACCCTGGGCCAGCGAATGGACGGACACCGGACGACGACCGGAGTCGTCCGCACCGCCGACCACCACCTGCACCCGCACACCACCACGCTCCGCCAGCACCAACGGCGCCTCGATCACCAACTCCTCGACCACACCCGCACCGGCCTCATCACCCGCACGCACCACCAACTCCACCAACGCCGCACCCGGCACCACCACCGTGCCCGCCACCACGTGATCCGCCAACCACGGCTGCGCGTCCAACGACCACACACCCGCACCCAGCACACCACCCGACTCCGGCAGCAACGTCAACGCACCCAGCAACGGATGATCCACACCCATCAGACCCAGCGAACCGGCATCACCCGAAACCGGCGACCCCGCCAACCAGAACCGCTCACGCTGGAACGCATAGGTGGGAAGCTCCACCCGACGACCACCCGCCACCAACGACGACCAGTCCACCGCCACACCCCGCGCCCACACCTCACCCACCGCCGACAGCACCGCCACCCCCTCCGGACGGCCACGACGCAACGCCGCCACAAACCCGACGCCCTCCACCACGTCCTGAACCAGCGCCGTCAACACTCCATCCGGGCCGAGCTCCAGGAACGTCGTCACCCCCTCGGCCGCCAACGCCCGCACACCGTCCGCGAAACGCACCTCCTCACGAACATGACGCACCCAGTGCGAGGGCGACGTCAGATCCGCCTCACCGGGAAGGTTGGACACCACCGGGATCCGCGGCTCCTCATACACCAGACCCGCCGCCACCTCCCCGAACTCCTCCAACATCCCGTCCATCAACGACGAATGAAAGGCATGACTGACCGTCAGCCGCTTGACCCGACTGCCCTGTTCAGCCAGCCGCTGCGCCAACTTCTCCACCACCGAAGCAACACCGGAGAGCACCACCGCACGCGGACCATTCACCGCCGCGATGTCCACGCCCTCCACCAGCAGCGGCCGGACCTCCTCCTCCGACGCCTCCACCGCCACCATCGCCCCACCCGACGGCAGTTGCTGCATCAACCGCCCACGCGCGGCCACCAAGCGGGCGGCATCCGCCAACGACCAGACACCCGCCACATGCGCGGCCGCCAACTCACCGATCGAATGACCCGCCACAAAATCCGGCCGAACACCCCAGGAGTCGAGCAGCCGGAACAGCGCCACCTCCACCGCGAACAAGGCCGGCTGAGCGAACTCGGTGCGATCCAGCAACTCCTTGTCCGCCAGCACCTGCGCCAACGGACGCGACAGATGGGGGTCCAGCTCCGCACACACCGCGTCAAACGCCGCCGCGAACACCGGGAACCGGCCGTACAGTTCCAGCCCCATACCGACCCGCTGCGACCCCTGACCCGTGAACAACACCGCCAACCGACCACCCACCACACCGCCGCCGCCCGACACCGCCCGCAGAGCAGCCACCGCCTCGGACACATCCGAAGCCGCCACCACAGCCCGCCGGTCAAACGCCGTACGCGTCAAAGCCAACGAGTACGCCACATCCGCCAACGCCGGCGCATGCTCCCGGTCCAGGGCGTCGGCCAACCGCTGCGCCTGCCCCCGCAACGCCTCCGGCGACTTCGCCGACAACACCAACGGCAGCACCCCACCCGGCTCAACCCGGGCAGCAGGCTCCGCAACGGCAGGCGCCTCCTCCACAATCACATGCGCATTCGTCCCACTCACCCCGAACGACGACACGCCCGCCCGACGCACCCGCCCCTCCCGCACAGGCCAGGCCCGAGCCTGCGTCAACAGCTCCACCGCGCCCGCCGACCAGTCCACCTTCGGCGACGGCTCATCCACATGCAGCGTCCGCGGCAACTCCTCGTGTTGGAGCGCCATCACCATCTTGATCACACCCGCCACACCAGCCGCCGCCTGCGCATGACCGATGTTCGACTTCAACGACCCGAGCCACAACGGCTCACCCCCGGCCCGCTCCTGGCCATACGTCGCCAGCAGCGCCTGCGCCTCGATCGGGTCACCCAACGTCGTACCGGTGCCATGCGCCTCCACCGCATCCACATCCGCCGCCGACAACCCACCAGAAGCCAACGCCGCCCGAATCACCCGCTGCTGCGACGGCCCGTTCGGAGCCGTCAGACCATTCGACGCACCATCCTGGTTCACCGCCGAACCCCGCACCACCGCCAACACCGGATGCCCCAACCGCTGAGCATCCGACAACCGCTCCACCAGCAACACACCCACACCCTCGGCCCACGCCGTACCATCCGCCGCACCCGCGAACGCCTTGATCCGACCATCCACCGCCAACCCACGCTGACGCGAGAACTCCACGAACGTGTCGGCCGTGGCCATCACCGCCACACCACCCGCCAGCGCCATCGAGCACTCACCACTGCGCAACGCCTGCACCGCCAGGTGCAACGCCACCAACGACGACGAACAGGCGGTCTCGACAGTGACCGCCGGGCCCTCCAGGCCCAGCGTGTAGGAGACCCGACCGGAGGTGGCGCTGCCCGAGTTGCCGATCCCGACCATGCCCTCGACGGCCGCCGGGATCCGTGAGCCGACGGGGGCGTAGTCGTGGTGCATGACGCCGGCGAAGATCCCGATGGAACTACCCCGCAGCGAGGCCGGATCGATCCCGGCCCGCTCGAAGACCTCCCAGGACGTCTCCAGCAGCAACCGCTGCTGCGGGTTCATCGCCAGCGCCTCGCGCGGCGAGATCCCGAAGAACGCCGCGTCGAACTCCGCAGCCTCGTGCAGGAACCCGCCGTGCCGCGCATACGACGTCCCCGGGTGATCCGGGTCCGGATCGTACAGACCCTCCAGATCCCAGCCCCGATCCACCGGGAACGGCGAGATCGCGTCAACTCCCTGATCCACCAACCGCCACAGCTCATCCGGCGACGACACCCCACCCGGCAGCCGGCACCCCATCGCCACAATCGCGATCGGCTCGGACTTCTCCGCTTCCACATCGCGCAGCTGCTTGTTGGCTCGGCGCAGGTCGGCGACCACGAGCTTCAGGTAGTCGCGCAGCTTTTCGTCGTTACTGGTCATGGCACCTCGGTCCCTTCGAGTTCAGTAGTTGTTCCGCCGACGGGTACGGGCGGTCAGGCCAGCCCGAGTTCGTTCTCGATCAGGTCGAAGATCTCGTCGTCCGTCGCCGTGCCGAGGTCGAGTTCGAGTTCGTCCCCGTCCGCCGCAATGCCCCGCAGTGCCTCCAGCTGAGTGCTCAACGCCTGGAGGCGCTGTGCCAGTTGGTCCCGAACGCCGGGCTCCGGCGCTGCCGCGGCCAACGCCCGCTCCAGCCGGGACAGCTCCTCAAGTGCCGAGAGCGGCTGGGCCGGGTTGGCGGCCGCCAACTGCTCCTGGAGCGTCTGCACCAGAGCGGCCGGGTTGGGGTAGTCGAAGACCAGGGTGGCGGGCAGTCGTGCGCCGGTCGCCTCGGTGAGGCGGTTGCGCAGCTCGACGGCGGTCAGCGAGTCGAAGCCGGAGTCCTTGAACGACTGCGTGGCGTCGATCCGGTGGGCGCCACCGGCGCCGAGAACGGTGGCCACCTCGCCGAGCACCAGGTCCAACAGGTGCTGCCCGGTCTCCTCGGCCGACAGGCCGACGAGACGCTGGGCCAGCGACTGCTCGCCGCCGTGGCCGGCTGCGGGGGCCGCTCGGCGTGCCGGGCGCACCAGGCCGCGCAGGATCGCCGGCACCGACGAGAGCCCGCCCTGGCGTCGCAGTTCGGCGAGGTCCAGCTTGGCCGGGACCAACGCGGGCTCGGCCGAGGCCAGTGCCGCGTCGAAGAGCGCCATACCCTCGTCGGCCGGCAGTCCGAGCACACCCCCGCGCTTTCCGCGCTGGATGTCGGCCTCGTCGAGGTGACCGGTCATCCCGCTCGCCTCGGCCCACAGGCCCCAGGCCAGCGAGGTCGCCGGCAGCCCCAGACCCCGCCGGTGCTCGGCCAGACCGTCCAGGAATGCGTTCGCCGCAGCGTAGTTGCCCTGCCCCGGCGTGCCGACCGTACCCGCGATCGACGAGTAGAGCACAAACGCCGCCAGGCCGTGGTCACGCGTCAACTCGTGCAGATTCCACGCCGCATCCACCTTCGGCCGAAACACCCCCGCCAACCGCTCCCCGTCCAACGACGCGATCACCCCGTCGTCCAACACACCCGCCGTATGCACCACCGCAGTCAACGGATGCTCAACCGACACCCCCGCCAACAACCCCGCCAACGCCTCACGATCCCCCGCATCACACGCCACCACCGACGCCCGCGCACCCAACCCCGCAAGCTCCGCCACCAACTCCGACGCCCCCGCCGCACCCGGACCACGCCGACTCGCCAACACCAACTCCCGCACCCCATACCGCTCCACCAGATGCCGAGCCACCAACCCACCCAACATCCCCGTACCACCAGTCACCAACACCGTCCCCACCGGATCCAACCCAGCCAAGCCATCACCAACCCCAACCCCAACCCCAGCCCGCACCAGACGAGGCACCGACCACACACCCGAACGCAACGCCAACTGCGGCTCACCGGAACCAATCACAGTTTCCAGAACCGCCTCTGACAGATGGTCATCGATGTCCACCAGGGTGATTCGATCCGGATGCTCGGCCTGGGCCGAGCGGACCAGGCCCCAGACCGCGGTGGCAGCCGGGTCGGTGGCGCCGATCACCGCGCCCCGGGTCGCGACCACCAGGCGCGAGTCTTCGAGTACGTCGGCGGCGGTCCATGCCTGGAGCAGGGCCAGGGTGCGGGCGGCGAGCTGATGGGCCCGCTGCGCGCCGGCCGCGCTGGGCTGCGCCGTCACCTCGAAGGTGAGCAGCTCGGGAGCCGGCGTACCGGCCTCGACGGCGGCGACCAGGGAGTGCACCGAGGCCGCGTCGGTCACCGGCGCGACAGCCGTGTGGTCCAGCGTCGAACGCGACTCGGGCTGCGGCACGGCGGTCCAGTCGAGCCGGTAGAGCGAGTCCTGCGTCGGAGCGGTCGCAGCCGCGAGCTGTCCGACCGGCACCGCCCTCATCACCAGTGCGCCGACCGTGGCCACTGCGGCGCCGGCCTGGTCCGCCAGACTCAGCCCGATCCCATCCGCGCCCTCACGTGTCGCCCGCACGCGCAGACCGGACGCACCGGCGGCGTACAGCGCCACGCTGTTCCACGCGAACGGGAGCCGCACCATGCCCGGCTCGGCCGGGTCAGCCGGGTCAGCCGCGTCGCCGGCGAGCAGACTGCTGGACTGAAGGGCGGCGTCGAGGAGGGCGGGGTGCAGGCCGAACAGCTCGGGCTGCTGACCGTCCGGCAGAGCAACCTCCGCAAAGACCTCCTCGCCACGCCTCCAGACCGCACGCACGCCTTGGAACACCGGCCCGTACTCGTAGCCGGCGTCGAGCTGGCGGTCGTAGAAGTCGGACAGGTCGACCTTCTGCGCGCCCTCGGGCGGCCAGACGGTGAAGTCGAAGCCGGCCGGCTGCGCCTGCTCCACCAGGAAGCCGCTCACATGCCGCGTCCACGGCGAACCCGCCTCGGCGCCCTGGGCCAGCGAATGGACGGACACCGGACGACGACCGGCGTCGTCCGCACCGCCGACCACCACCTGCACCCGCACACCACCACGCTCCGCCAGCACCAACGGCGCCTCGATCACGAGCTCCTCGACCACACCCGCACCGGCCTCATCACCCGCACGCACCACCAACTCCACCAACGCCGCACCCGGCACCACCACCGTGCCCGCCACCACGTGATCCGCCAACCACGGCTGCGACCCCAGCGACCACAGACCGGAACCGAGCACCCCACCCGACTCGGGCAGCAGCGTCAGCGCACCCAGCAGCGGGTGCCCCCCAGCGGCCAGACCGAGTGAGGCCACATCCCCGGCCGGAGCCACGGTCTTCGGCCAATACCACTCGCGTTGGAAGGCGTACGTCGGAAGCTCCACCCGACGACCGCCCACCACCAACGACGACCAGTCCACCGCCACACCCCGCGCCCACACCTCACCCACCGCCGACAGCACCGCCGACTCCTCCGGACGGCCACGACGCAACGCCGCCACAGACCCGACGCCCTCCACCACATCCTGAACCAAGGCCGTCAACACACCATCCGGGCCGAGCTCCAGGAACGTCGTCACCCCCTCGGCCGCCAACGCCCGCACACCGTCCGCGAAACGCACCTCCTCACGAACATGACGCACCCAGTGCGAGGGCGACGTCAGATCCGCCTCACCGGGAAGGTTGGACACCACCGGGATCCGCGGCTCCTCATACACCAGACCCGCCGCCACCTCCCCGAACTCCTCCAACATCCCGTCCATCAACGACGAATGAAAGGCATGACTGACCGTCAGCCGCTTGACCCGACTGCCCTGTTCAGCCAGCCGCTGCGCCAACTTCTCCACCACCGAAGCAACACCGGAGAGCACCACCGCACGCGGACCATTCACCGCCGCGATGTCCACGCCCTCCACCAGCAGCGGCCGGACCTCCTCCTCCGACGCCTCCACCGCCACCATCGTCCCACCCGACGGCAGTTGCTGCATCAACCGCCCACGCGCGGCCACCAAGCGGGCGGCATCCGCCAACGACCAGACACCCGCCACATGCGCGGCCGCCAACTCACCGATCGAATGACCCGCCACAAAATCCGGCCGAACACCCCAGGAGTCGAGCAGCCGGAACAGCGCCACCTCCACCGCGAACAAGGCCGGCTGAGCGAACTCGGTGCGATCCAGCAACTCCTTGTCCGCCAGCACCTGCGCCAACGGACGCGACAGATGGGGGTCCAGCTCCGCACACACCGCGTCAAACGCAGCGGCGAACACCGGGAACCGGCCGTACAGTTCCAGCCCCATACCGACCCGCTGCGACCCCTGACCCGTGAACAACACCGCCAACCGACCACCCACCACACCGCCGCCGCCCGACACCGCCCGCAGAGCAGCCACCGCCTCCTCACGGTCCCCCGCGACGACCACCGCACGACGCTCCAACCGCGCCCGCGACGCCACCAGCGAATGCGCCACATCCACCAACGCCGGCGCATCCTCCCGGTCCAGGGCGTCGGCCAACCGATCCGCCTGCCCCCGCAACGCCTCCGGCGACTTCGCCGACAACACCAACGGCAGCACCCCACCCGGCTCAACCCGGGCAGCAGGCTCCGCAACGGCAGGCGCCTCCTCCACAATCACATGCGCGTTCGTCCCACTCACCCCGAACGACGACACGCCCGCCCGACGCACCCGACCCTCCCGCACAGGCCAGGCCCGCGCCTGCGTCAACAGCTCCACCGCGCCCGCCGACCAGTCCACCTTCGGCGACGGCTCATCCACATGCAGCGTCCGCGGCAACTCCTCGTGTTGGAGCGCCATCACCATCTTGATCACACTAGCGACGCCGGCCGCGCCCTGGGCATGGCCGATGTTCGACTTAACCGAGCCGAGCCACAACGGCTCACCCCCGGCCCGCTCCTGGCCATAGGTCGCCAGCAGCGCCTGCGCCTCGATCGGGTCACCCAGCGTCGTACCGGTGCCGTGCGCCTCCACCGCGTCCACATCCGCCGCCGACAACCCACCGGAAGCCAACGCCGCCCGGATCACCCGCTGCTGCGAGGGTCCGTTCGGAGCCGTCAGACCATTCGACGCACCATCCTGATTCACCGCCGAACCCCGCACCACCGCCAACACCGGATGCCCCAACCGCTGAGCATCCGACAACCGCTCCACCAGCAGCACACCCACACCCTCAGCCCACGCCGTACCATCCGCCGCAGCGGCGAAAGCCTTGACCCGGCCGTCCACCGCCAACCCACGCTGACGCGAGAACTCCACGAACGTGTCGGCCGTGGCCATCACCATGACGCCGCCGGCCAGGGCCATCGAGCACTCACCACTGCGCAGCGCCTGCGCCGCCAGGTGCAGCGCCACCAGCGAGGACGAACAGGCCGTGTCCACGCTGATCGACGGGCCCTCCAGGCCCAGCGCGTAGGAGACCCGACCGGAGGCCACACTTCCGGCGGTGCCGGTGAGCCGCAGTCCTTCGAGCTCCGCCGGTGCCTGCTGAAGGCGCACGGTGTAGTCGTGGCTGATCAGGCCGGTGAAGACACCGATGTCACTGCCGCGTACCGAGCTGGGGTCGATCCCGGCCCGTTCGAAGGTCTCCCAGGACGTCTCCAGCAGCAGCCGCTGCTGCGGGTCCATCGCCATCGCCTCACGCGGCGAGATCCCGAAGAACGCCGCGTCGAACTCTCCCGCGTCGTGCAGGAAGGCGCCCTTGTCGACGTAGGTCTTGCCGAGCCGGTCCGGGTCGGGGTCGAAGAGCCCCTCCAGGTCCCAGCCACGGTTGACCGGGAAGCCGGAGACCACCTCGCCGCCGTCGGCGACCAGCCGCCACAGGTCCTCGGCGCTGTCCACGCCACCGGGGAACCGGCAGGCCATCGCGACGATGGCGATCGGGTCGTCGGTACCGGCCTCGCCGGCCTGGTCCCGGATCGGCGCCGTGGCCGGAGCAGGCGTGGCGGCGAGTTCTCCGAGCAGCTCGGTCCGCAGGTGCCCGGCCAGGGCCAGCGGCGTCGGGTAGTCGAAGACCACGGTCGCCGAGAGTCGCAGACCGGTGAGCGCTCCCAGCCGGTTGCGCAACTCGACCGAGGTCAGCGAGTCGAAGCCGGCCTCCTTGAAGGCCTTCTCCGCCTCGATCATGCCGGGGACGGCGTGGCCGAGCACGGTGGCAGCATTGGCGAGCACCAAGTCCCGCAGCAGCCGGGTCTGTTCCTCGGGGGACCGGGCAGCAAGCTCCTGCACCAGCGAACCACCGGACCGGTCAGCCGACTTGGCAGCCTGCCGGGTGGCCCGCACCAAGCCCCGCAGGATCGCCGGTACGCGTTCGCCGGCCGAGCGGGCCCGCAGCCCGGCGAGGTCGAGCCTGGCCGGCACCAGGACCGGGACGGCGGCGTTCAGCCCCTCGTCCAACAGCGCCATGCCGGTCTCGGCCGTCAGGCCCAGCATGCCGTCGCGCTTGTTGCGCTGCAGCGCCGCGGTGTCGAGCTCGGCGGTCATCGCGCTGGTCTCGGCCCAGAAGCCCCAGGCCAGTGAGACGGCGGGTAGGCCGGCCGAACGGCGCTGGTCCGCCAGGGCGTCCAGGAATCCGTTGGCCGCCGCGTAGTTGGCCTGTCCCGGGTTGCCGAAGACACCTGCGGCGGAGGAGAAGAGGACGAACGCGGCCAGGTCTTCGTCGCGGGTCAGCTCGTGCAGGTTCAGCGCGGCGTCGACCTTGGGCCGCAGCACCCGGTCGAAGCGGTCCGGGGTCAGCGCGGAGACCACGCCGTCGTCCAGCACACCGGCGGTGTGCACCACGGCGGTCAGCGGGTGCTCGGCGGGGATCGCGGCCAGCACCGCCGCCAGCGCCTCACGGTCGGCGGTGTCACAGGCCGTCAGGGTGACCCGAGCGCCGAGCCCGGTCAGTTCGGCCGCCAGTTCGGCGGCGCCCTCCGCGGCCGGTCCGCGGCGGCTGGTCAGCACCACGTTCCTGACCCCGTGCTCGGTCACCAGGTGCCGGGCGACCAGGCTGCCCAGCGTGCCGAGGCCGCTGACCAGGGCGGTGCCCTCGCGGTCCGGCTCGTGCGGCACGGTCAGCACCACCTTGCCGATGTGCCGGGCCTGGCTGAGGTGGCGGAACGCCTCCGGGGCCCGGCGGACGTCCCAGCTGACCAGTGGCAGCGGCGCCAGCGCGCCGCTCTCGAAGAGACCGACCAGCTCGGTGAGGATCTCCTGGACCCGGTCCGGCCCCGCCTCGACCAGGTCGAACGCCTGGTAGGCGACACCGGGGTGGCCGACTGCCACCTCCTCGGGCACCCGGATGTCGGTCTTGCCCATCTCCAGGAACCGGCCACCGCGCGGCAGCAGGTCGAGCGAAGCGTCGACGAACTCGCCGGCCAGGGCGTCCAGCACGACGTCCACGCCGCGTCCCTCGGTGGCGGCCAGGAACTTCTCCCGGAACTCCAGGGTCCGCGAGTTGCCCAGGTGGGCGTCGTCCAGACCACCCGCGCGCAACGCCGCCCACTTGCCGAGCCCGGCGGTACCGAAGACCTCGGCGCCGAAGTGCCGTGCCAGTTGGACGGCTGCCATGCCGACACCGCCGGCGGCGGCATGGATCAGCACGGACTCGCCCGCGCTCAGCCCGGCGCGGTCCTTCAGGCCGTAGTAGGCCGTGACGAAGACGATCGGGGCCGACGCGGCCTGCGCAAAGGACCAACCGCGCGGCATCCGCACCAGATTGCGGTGGTCGGCCAGCGCCTGCGGTCCGAAACCGTCGCGCAGCAGGCCCATCACCCGGTCGCCGGGGGCGAGTCGGGTGACACCCGGCCCGACCTCCAGGACCACGCCCGCACCCTCGCCGCCGAAGCTGGCCTCGCCGGGGTACATGCCGAGGGCGATCAGCACGTCACGGAAGTTCAAGCCGGCCGCGCGGACGGCAAGGCGCACCTGGCCCTCGCCGAGCGGTTCCAGCACCTCCGGGCTGGGCAGCAGGGCAAGGTTCTCCAGTGTGCCGCGCTCGGTGACGTCCAGGTGCCAGGCAGGGGTCGCGGGGACGGCGAGCTGCTCGATCCCCTCGGCCCGGCCAAGCCTGGGTGCGAAGGCCCGGCCGGAGCGCAGCGCCAGCTGCGGTTCGTCCAGTCCAACTGCCGTTTGCAGCACGCTCTCTGACAGATCGTCGTCACTGTCCACGAGGATGATCCGGTCCGGGTTCTCGGACTGGGCCGAGCGGACCAGGCCCCACACCGCGGCGGCGGCCGGGTCGGTCACTTCCCCGGCGGACTGCACCGCCATCGCACCTCGGGTGGCGATCAGCAGCCGGGATTCGGCCAGCACCGGTTCGGCGGCCCAGGCCTGGAGCAGGTCAAGGACCGCGACGGTCGTCTCCCGCACCCGCTGCGCGCCCTGAGCATCGGCGGTGACCTCGAAGCCGAGCACCTCCGGCGCCGGTGCGCCTGCGGCGACCGCAGCGGTGAGCGCGGTGATGTCCAAGTAGTCGATGCCGAGCACCGCCGTGGAGAGCGGGGCCGTGCTGTCGGGCTGGGCGAGCGCGGTCCACTCGACGCGGAACAGCGAGTCGCGCAGTGGCGAGCGGTTCGCGCTGAGCGCGTCGTCGGGCAGCGTGCGCAGCACCATCGAACCCACCGTGGCCACCGGGGCCCCGCTGCCGTCGGCGATCTGCAGCGACAGCGTGTCAGCGCCGGCCGCCACCGCACGCACCCGCAGGGCATCGGCACCCACCGCGTGCAGCGCCAGATCACCGAAGGAGAAGGGGAGTTGGGTGAGCCCCTCAGTCGACTGAAGCTCCGGTGCGAACATCCCGGCCTGGAGAGCGGAGTCGAGGAGGGCGGGGTGCAGACCGAACAGCTCGGGCTGCTGACCGTCCGGCAGAGCAACCTCCGCAAAGACCTCCCCGCCACGCCTCCACGCAGCACGCACGCCCTGGAACACCGGCCCGTACCCCAGACCAGCCAACGCACGACGGTCATAGAAGTCGGACAGGTCGACCTCCTGCGCGCCCTCGGGCGGCCAGACGCTCAGGTCGAAGCCGGCCGGCTGCGCCCGCTCCACCAGGAAGCCGCTCACATGCCGCGTCCACGGCGAACCCGCCTCGGCACCCTGGGCCAGCGAATGGACGGACACCGGACGACGACCGGAGTCGTCCGCACCGCCGACCACCACCTGCACCCGCACACCACCACGCTCCGCCAGCACCAACGGCGCCTCGATCACCAACTCCTCGACCACACCCGCACCGGCCTCATCACCCGCACGCACCACCAACTCCACCAACGCCGCACCCGGCACCACCACCGTGCCCGCCACCACGTGATCCGCCAACCACGGCTGCGCGTCCAACGACCACACACCCGCACCCAGCACACCACCCGACTCCGGCAGCAACGTCAACGCACCCAGCAACGGATGATCCACACCCATCAGCCCCAGCGAACCGGCATCACCCGAAACCGGCGAACCCGCCAACCAGAACCGCTCACGCTGGAACGCATACGTCGGAAGCTCCACCCGACGACCACCCGCCACCAACGACGACCAGTCCACCGCCACACCCCGCGCCCACACCTCACCCACCGCCGACAGCACCGCCACCCCCTCCGGACGGCCACGACGCAACGCCGCCACAAACCCGAAGTCGCCGCCGTCCAGCACCTCCTGAGCCAGAGCCGTCAACACACCATCCGGACCGAGCTCCAGGAACGTCGTCACCCCCTCGGCCGCCAACGCCCGCACACCGTCCGCGAAACGCACCTCCTCACGAACATGACGCACCCAGTGCGAGGGCGACGTCAGATCCGCCTCACCGGGGAGGTTGGAGACCACCGGGATCCGCGGCTCCTCATACACCAGACCCGCCGCGACCTCCCCGAACTCCTCCACCATCCCGTCCATCAACGACGAATGAAAGGCATGACTGACCGTCAGCCGCTTGACCCGGCTACCCTGTTCAGCCAGCCGCTGCGCCAACTCCTCCACGGTGGCCGCGACGCCGGAAAGCACCACCGCGCGCGGACCGTTCACCGCCGCGATGTCCACGCCCTCCACCAGCAGCGGCCGGACCTCCTCCTCGGACGCCTCCACCGCCACCATCGCCCCACCCGACGGCAGTTGCTGCATCAACCGCCCACGCGCAGCCACCAAACGGGCAGCATCCGCCAACGACCAGACACCCGCCACATGCGCGGCCGCCAACTCACCGATCGAATGACCCGCCACAAAATCCGGCCGAACACCCCACGACTCCACCAACCGGAACAACGCCACCTCCACCGCGAACAACGCCGGCTGAGCGAACTCGGTGCGATCCAGCAGCTCCTTGTCCGCCAGCACCTCCACCAACGGACGCGACAGATACGCATCCAACTCCGCACACACCGCGTCAAACGCAGCGGCGAACACCGGGAACCGGCCGTACAGTTCCAGCCCCATGCCGACCCGCTGCGACCCCTGACCCGTGAACAACACCGCCAACCGACCACCCACCACACCGCTGCCGCCCGACACCGCCCGCAGAGCAGCCACCGCCTCCTCACGGTCCCCCGCGACGACCACCGCACGACGCTCCAACCGCGCCCGCGACGCCACCAGCGAATGCGCCACATCCACCAACGCCGGCGCATCCTCCCGGTCCAGGGCATCGGCCAACCGATCCGCCTGCCCCCGCAACGCCTCCGGCGACTTCGCCGACAACACCAACGGCAGCACCCCACCCGACACAACCCGGCCAGCAGGCTCCGCAACCGCAGGCGCCTCCTCCACAATCACATGCGCGTTCGTCCCACTCACCCCGAACGACGACACCCCCGCCCGACGCACCCGCCCCTCCCGCACAGGCCAGGCCCGCGCCCGCGTCAACAACTCCACCGCACCCGCCGACCAGTCCACCTTCGGCGACGGCTCATCCACATGCAGCGTCCGCGGCAACACCCCATGCCGCAACGCCATCACCATCTTGATCACACCCGCCACACCAGCCGCCGCCTGCGCATGACCGATGTTCGACTTCAACGACCCAAGCCACAACGGCTCACCCCCAGCCCGCTCCTGGCCATACGTCGCCAGCAGCGCCTGCGCCTCGATCGGATCACCCAACGTCGTACCCGTACCGTGCGCCTCCACCGCGTCCACATCCGCCGCCGACAACCCACCAGAGGCCAACGCCGCCCGAATCACCCGCTGCTGGGACGGACCGTTCGGAGCCGTCAGACCATTCGACGCACCATCCTGATTCACCGCCGAACCCCGCACCACCGCCAACACCGGATGCCCCAACCGCTGAGCATCCGACAACCGCTCCACCAGCAACACACCCACACCCTCAGCCCACGCCGTACCATCCGCCGCAGCCGCAAACGCCTTGATCCGACCATCCACCGCCAACCCACGCTGACGCGAGAACTCCACGAACGTGCCAGGGGTGGCCATCACCGCCACACCACCGGCCAGCGCCATCGAGCACTCACCACTGCGCAACGCCTGCACCGCCAGGTGCAACGCCACCAACGACGACGAACAGGCCGTGTCCACGCTGATCGACGGACCCTCCAGGCCCAGCGTGTAGGAGACCCGCCCCGAAGCCACGCTGCCCGCCGTACCGATGCCGAGGTAGCCCTCGCTGCCCTCGGGCGCCTTGCTCAGGTTGCTCGCGTAGTCGTGGTGCATCACCCCGGAGAAGACGCCGATCGAGGCACCGCCCAGCGAGGTCGGATCGATCCCGGCCCGCTCGAAGACCTCCCAGGACGTCTCCAGCAGCAACCGCTGCTGCGGGTCCATCGCCAACGCCTCACGCGGCGAGATCCCGAAGAACGCCGCGTCGAACTCCGCGGCCTCGTGCAGGAACCCACCGTGCCGCGCATACGACGTCCCCGGGTGATCCGGGTCCGGATCGTACAGTCCCTCCAGATCCCAGCCCCGATCCACCGGGAACGGCGAGATCGCGTCAACTCCCTGTTCCACCAACCGCCACAGCTCATCCGGCGACGACACCCCACCCGGCAGCCGGCACCCCATCGCCACAATCGCGATCGGCTCGTCGAAGTGCTGCACCTGGGCCGGCGCACCGGACCGGGGGTGCGTGCCGGGCAGACCGAGCAGCCGACGGCGCAGGTAGTCGGCGACTGCCAGCGGTGTCGGATAGTCGAAGGCCAGCGTGACGGGCAGGCGCAGCCCGACCGCCGAGGTCAGCTTGTTGCGCAGCTCGACCGCGGTGGCCGAGGTGAACCCGAGGTCCTTGAAGGTCCGTTCGAGGTCGGGGTCGTCCACGCCGGTCATCTCGACCAGCGCGGTGCGGACCAGGTCCAGCACTGCACCGTGCTGGTCGGCTTCCGAGCGACCGGCCAGCGCCGCGCGCAGCTCGGCGGGCACCGCCTCGTCGGTCACAGCGGGACGGGACGGCCGGGCGGGCGCGTCGATCAGCGCGCGCAGCGGGGCCGGCACGGCGCGGCCGGCCAGGCCCGCGGCGTCCAGGCCCGCGACGTCCAGCCGCATGACGGCCAGGAACGCCTGGTCGGCGGTGCGCGCGGCGTCCAGCATGGCCAGGCTCTCGGGCACCGAGAGCACGCCGACACCCGGCACGGTGGTCGGCTCCGAAGTGGCCGCGCCCGGCTGCTCCCACGGACCGAAGGCCAGCGAGAGGGCGGGCAGACCGGCCGCGCGGCGGCGTTGGGCCAGCGCGTCGAGGAAGGCCGCCGCGGCCGCCTGGTCGCCCCGGCCGGGCGCACCGAGCACACCGAGGACCGTCGAGCAGAGCACGAAGGCGGTCAACTCCCGGTCGGCGGTGAGGTCGTGCAGGTGCTGCGCGCCGTCGACCAGGGCCCGCAGGCCGGTGTCGGAGGTCGCATCCTGACGGCCGGAGGTGTGCACCACGGCGGTGAGCGGGTGCTCGGCCGGGATGCGGGCGAGCAGCGCTGCCAGCTCCTGACGGTCCGCGACCGCGCAGGCGGCCAGCTCGACCGTGGCACCGGCCGAGACGAGTTCGCTCTCCAACTCCACGGCGGCCGGGTCGGCCGAGCCACGCGGGCTGGTCAGCAGTACCCGGCGGGCGCCCTGACCGGCCACCAGCTGACGGGCCGCGGCAGCGCCCGCCACGCCGTCCGCGCCGGTGACCAGAACGGTGTACCGCGGGTCGATGGCTGTCGGCTGCTCCTGGTCGGTGCGCGCGGACGCGTGGGCCAGCCGGGGCACCAGCGGGACGCCGGAACGGATCGCGAGTTGCGGCTCGGCGGTGGCCACGGCAGTCGGCAGAGCCCGGGCGGCGAGCGGGTCGGCGGCGGCGATGTCGACGACCACCAGGCGATCGGGGTGCTCGGCCTGGACGGAGCGCAGCCAGCCCCACAGCGGCGCCTGGGCGAGCCCGGCGAGCTGTTCGTCGGCGGCGGCGGCGACGGCGTCCCGGGTCACCACCACGAGCCGGGCGGTGGCGGGCCGGTTGTCGGCCAGCCAGGCTTCCACCTGCTGGGCGAGCCCGGTCAGCGCCTCACGCATCCGGTCGGCCGGCGAAACCACCGAGCCCTGACCGGTCACGGTGGTGTCCGGGAGCAGCACGGTCACCTCGGCAGCGCCGTCTGCGCCGTCTGCGCCGCCGGCACCAGCGGCACCGGCGATACGGGCCGCGTCGAGATCGGCATGGTGGTCCGCCTGGACGCCTGCCGCCGTCAGGGCCTCGACGAGGTCCTCGGCACCCGCGCCCACCACCGCCCACCGGCCGGCGCCGGACAGCGCGGCTGCCTGCGCCGCGCCGCCCTGGCCGACCGGCAGCGAGGGCACCGGCATCCAGTCCAGCCGGAACAGCGACTCGTACCGGCCGCTGCTGGTGGCCCGCAGCCGGGTGGGCTGGTCCAACAGCACATGCCGGGTGATCTTGCCGGAGGCGGTGCGCGGGATCTTCTCGATCTCGTAGAGCTCCTCCGGCACCTTGAAGTAGGAGAGGTGCTCACGGCAGGTGGCGAACAGCTGATCCGCGTCGATCCCCTCGGGACCCGTGACGACGAACGCCACCGGTACCTCCCCGAGCAGCTCGTGCGGCTTGCCCACCACCGCGACGTCCGCGACCCCCGGCACCTGCCGCAGGACCTCCTCGACCTCGCCGGGGTGGATGTTCTCGCCGCCGCGGATGATCAGTTCCTTGATCCGGCCGGTGATGGTGAAGTAGCCGGCCGCGTCTCGCCGGGCCAGGTCACCGGTGCGGTACCAGCCGTCCTTGAGCGCGGCGGCGGTGGCCTCCGGCCGGTTGTAGTAGCCGACCATCACGCTGGTGCCGCGGACCCACACCTCGCCCTCGTCACCGGTCAGCACGTCGGTCCCGGTCTCGGGGTCGACCAGTCGAACGCCGAGACCGGGCACGGGGAGGCCGCAGGAGCCCTCGACCCGGGCGCCGGTTGGCCAGTTGATGGTGATCGACCCGCAGGTCTCGGTACTGCCGTAGGCGTCCAGCAGCGGCGCACCGAAGTACTCCTCGAAGGAACGGCGGAGCGCGGCGGTGGTGATCGCGCCGCCGACCAGGCACATCCGCAGGTCCGGCGCGTGGAAGTCGTTCTCCCGGGCGGCCTGGACCAGGTAGTGGTACATGGTGGGGACGCCGGCCAGGAAGGTCGCCGACTCCTCGCGGACCGCGTCGAGCACCTCCTCGGCCGAGAAGCCGTCCACGATCCGGGCGCTCGCGCCGACCGCGGTCACCGCCAGCACGCAGGCGATGTGGGACAGGCTGTGGAACAGCGGCAGCGGCCAGACCACCCGGTCCTCGGCCGACAGGCCCGGGATCGGGACGTAGCAGGAGGCCACCGACCACAGGCAGCTGCGCTGGGTGGAGAGCACGCCCTTGGGCCGGCCGGTGGTCCCGGAGGTGTAGAGCATCCAGGCGACCTCGTCCAGGCCCAGGTCGTCGCGGGCGGGGGTGCTCGGCTCGCGGCCGGCCAGCGTCTCGAAGGCGACGGCGCCGCTCGGCAGCGCGGTGCCGGCCTCGTCCTCGACGAGCACCACCCGAATGTGCTGACGATCCGTCAACAGCGGTGCCAGCTGCGCGTACCGGGGCGGGTCGGTGATCACCACGCGGGCGCCGCAGTCGTCCAGCAGGTAGCCGAGTTCGGCCGGGGTGACCCGGGGGTTGAGCGGCACGCCGACGGCTGCTGCGCGGGTGATCGCCAGATAGCTCTCCACCATCTCGACCTGGTTGCCGAGCAGGATCGCCGCGCGGTCGCCCGGTTGCAGGCGCATGGCGGCCAGGTTCCCGGCGAGGCGTCGGGTGCGCAGTTCCAGCTCCGCGTAGCCGACACTGCGGCGGGCGTCCCGGAAGGCGACTTTGTCCCCGAAACGATCGGCGTTGGCCCGCAGCAGCTCAGGCAGCGGCCGGATCAGCTCGGTACGCAGCATTTTCCCTACACCTCTCGATCGGGCGGGATATCTGGCGCTCCTGCTCCAGGTGCGCACTCACACATGCGGGATCGCCTCGCACAGTGCCGGTGACCAGTCTCGACCGGAAAGCGATCGGCCAACCCCCTGTCACCCCCCCTAGTGGCGCCCAGTCTTCAACCCCAAACGCCGCGGTAATTGCGCCGGGAGCGATTTCGGTGCAACCGTTCCGGGAACTCCTCGAATGCACGCGGAAAGCTCCCGGAACGCCGACGGCCGTCGGTCCCGGACGGGACCGACGGCCGTTACTCCCTGCGGGCTGCGGCGTTCCGCCCCGCCGCGGGCTCACCCCTCGGTGGCGAGGTCGCCACTCACCGGCTGGACCGCCGGGGCCGCGGAGAACGCGCCCAGGGCGCTGCCCCGGCGACGCAGTGCGGTCGTGACGAAGCCGACGAGCGCGACAGCGCCCAGCACCGCCCCGGCCACCCCCCAACCCCGGGCCACCGAGTCGCCGCCGCTCCGGGCGCCGGGCGCGGCGGGCGCGGCGGGCGCGGCGCCGACCTGCTCGGGGCCTGGCCGGCGGCGGTCAACTGCAGCACCGGCGCGGGGTGCTCCGGCTCGGCCTGGCCCGGCTGGGACTGGTCGATCCAGCGGACCACGGTGCCGTCGGAGTAGGTCTGCAGCACCTTGAAGGTGAGCTGGTCCAGGCCGGTCGGCAGGGCGCCGAGGACGACCGGGAAGTCCTGGTAGTGCCCGGGCGTGATGGTGCCGCCGGTCCAGGTGACCTTGGTGACCGCCTCGGAGACGTCGCCGTCGTCGGTGTGGATCGGGGCGGCGAGCTTGGCGGTCTCGATCTGGTCGGTCCAGCCCGGGACGGCAGCGAGCGTGACCGAGGGGATCGGGTGGTCGGCCGGCAGGAAGAGTTCGACCTTGACGGTGCCGGCGTCGGCCTCCTCGTCCGGCACCCGGAAGGCGAACGCCTGGTCGGCGGCGCCCTGCGGCGCCGCCGACGGGTGGACGGTGACATGGGCGGCCGCCGGCCCCGCCAGGAGCAGCAGCACGGCACCGGCGGCACCGGCGAGTGCCGCGGCACGACCGAGGGCACGGGAAACATTCGACATGCGGATCAGTCCTCTTGGGTTCGGCTGCATAGGTTCGTATACATCGATTCGGATACATCGGTTCACCTGCGGTCAGAACACCGTGAATTCGCCCTGCACGGTCTCTTCGTCGGTCTCGGTCGACCGCACGGTGATTTCCAGCCTCGCCGTGCCGGATTTCGGCAGGATCAGGTTCTGCGACTGGTAATTCCCGGCTCCCGTGCGCACCAGCGTGACCGGCAGCCGGCCCACGCCCGCGTCGGGCATGCTGAGCGCCGCCGTCACTTCCGGTACGTCCCAGGGCTTTCCGGTCGGATCCAGCACGGTCAGGGCGAGCGAGTTCGGCCCGACGCCGGCCGGGCCGAGGGTGAGCGTGAGGTGCCCGCCGCCCCGCAGTGCCAGCCGCTGCCCGGTCGACGTACTGCGGGCGGCCGCCGGACGGGCCCCGGGCGGGGTCGCGACCAGCACCGAGGTGAGCGCCAGGACCACCAGGACGAAGACCACTTCGATCCCGACCGACCAGCGCAACTGCCGCCGGTCGAGGGCCTCCCGGGCAGCCAGCTCGCGCCGCGCCCGCTCGGCCCGCTGTCCGGTCCGGCCGCGCACCGGCGCGCCCGCTCCGACCGGTTCCAGCACGGGTACGCCGGCCTCCGCCGCGGAACGGGCCAGTCGGCGCCGGACCAGACCGCGGGACTGCATGCCCAGCCAGAGCAGCACGCATGTGCAGCCGAGCTTGAGCACCAGCAGCGTGCCGTAGGCCGTACCGGTCAGGGCCGCCACCGAGCCGACCTCGCGCCAGGCCTTGTAGCAGCCGGTCACCACCAGCACGGCTACCGACCCGGTCGCCACCAGTGAGAACCGCCCGGCCGCCACGGCCAGCCGCTCGGCGGGCGGCCGGTGGGCGGCGCGGCCCAGGCAGAGCAGCAGGAAGACCAGTCCGCCGAACCAGCAGGCCATCGCGGCCAGGTGCAGCGCGTCCGCCGCGGCCGGCAGCAGACCGGGCTCGGCGATGGTGTGCCCGGTGCCGCGCCAGGTGAGCGGCAGGCCGACCCCTAGGGCCGCGCCGCAGCCGACCGCGATCCGCCGGCCGGTCGAGCCGGGACGGGCCCACGCCGGGCCGCCGCGCAGCGCCAGCCCCAGGACCAGTGCCGCCAGCAGCAGCACGAGTCGGGCCAGGACGTAGTGCCCGTAGCCGGTACCGAGGGTGACCGCCACCAGGTGTGGGCTCACCACCTTGGTCAGCCCCAGGCCGTCCGCGTACGGGCCCTGCAGCAGCAGCACGCCGAGCGTGGCGGACAGGCTCGCGCCCCAGGCCAGGGCGAGCACCCGCCGCACCCGGCGCTGGGTCAGGCCGTCCGGCCAGCAGACGGCCAGGAACCCGGCGCCGCCGGCCAACAGGCCGAGCGCCGCATAACCCAGCCAGCGGAACAGGTCGAAGGTGAGCGAGAGGGCCGACTGCCCGTCGCCCTGGGCACCCGCCGTGGGCAGCCGGTCCGGCCTCGCGCCACCGACACCGAACACGAAGGCGCCGTGCACGGGGTGCGAATCCGCCGAGACCACACGCCAGTTGACGGTGTAGATCCCCGAGCCCAGACCGGCCGGGAGCGCGAGGTGCAGCTGGTCGGGGTGCTGCGCGTCCAACTGTGCCGAACTCGCGGGCCGCACCGGCCCGTTCGGCCCGACCACCTGGATGCCGTCGTCGACGAGCAGCACGCCCTCGCTGAACCGCATGTCGATCTCACTGGGCGCACTGGCGAGTTGGGCACCGTTCGCCGGGCTGGTGCCCAGCACCTGGGCGTGCGCGAAGGCCGGCTGGGCCGGTCCCGCCCACACCAGGCCGAACGCCGCCAACAGGACCAGCAACGCGGCCGGCCAGCGGGACAGCGCCCTCCCCCCGGTCCGGCCAGGGACCGGGGGGAGGGCAGTGCCGCGCTGCGACTGCGTCACAGATGCGCCGGGGAGTCGGGCGAACCGTCCGGGAGCACCCGCAGGATGCCCCACATGCCGGCCTCGACGAATCCCATCCGCGCGTCGGAGAACAGGTAGTCCCCCGTGTAGCCGTGATCGGCGCCCGCCTTGCCGATCCGCGCGTCGATGGTCTCGCCGGCGGTGACGGTGCGGGCCGTCATCAGTTGGGACCCTTGGAGCAGCGGGTCCATCGGGAAGGTGTGACCACTGACCGTGAACGAGTGCAGCTGGTCGGAGGCCCCGACACCGACCCGGAAGACCACCGGGTCACCGCTGTTGGCCCGGAACACCGGGGTGTGCGGATCGCCGTACGGGGTCGAGCTGAACGCGGTGCCGTAGGACCCGATGACCGTCGCCTTCGTGAAGTCGTTGATGTTGGCGGTCAGGCCCAGCCGCGTGGTCAGCGGCGCGCTGTGGTAGTTGAAATCGCTGTACCCCTTGTCGTAGGAGCCCGGGTTCCCGGACGTTCCCGGCGGCGCGCCGGGGACCGGAGCGGGTGCCACGTTGAACGAGAAGGGGCTGTTGACGCCGTTGCCGGCGACCTCCTCGTCGTAGGGCAGGATCCCGCGCCCGAACTGCTGGTCGGTGGTCTGCATGGTCAGCGCGAACTCCCGGAACCGGGGCTGCCCCGGCGCCCGGATGATCGCCTCGGTGCTGGTCGCGGTGGTCCCCAGCGGGGCACCGGTCTCACTGTCCGACCAGGTCGCGCCGCGCGGCTCCACGATCATCATGCCGTAGGCCCCGTGGCGCAGTGAGGCCACGCTGCCCAGGTTCTGGAACAGCGAGGTGCCCAGCGCCTGGTCCGCGTAGTAGGTGTATCCGACGGTCCCTCCGGCACCGACCGTGGAGTCCGGGTTGAGGCCGATCGCGCTGCCCGCCGAGAGCTGCTGGTTGTGCGTCAGCTTGGCGAGGTCGAGGCCGGCCCGGACGCCGCCGTAGAGCGAGCCCGGCGAGACCTGGTTGTGCAGGGTCAGGCTGACGCAGTCGCCCTGGTCGACCCGGAGCACCAGCGGCTCCACCGGTTTGGTCCCGGCCTTCATCGCTGCCACGTCCGAGGTCAGCGCGTAGACCACGCCACCGGTGTCCGAGTAGGGCTCGGTCGGCAGCGGCTGGTCGAACAGCGAGACGTCGTAGTGGATCGGCCGGGCACCCGAGGGACACGGGTTCGCCGTGGAGGTGACCACGTCGGTGTTGACCGAGCCGTCCGCCCGGTAGGCCGACGCGGGGGCGGGCCCGGGATTGCGCTGGGTGTTCCCGGTCGCGGCGCTCTGCCGCGGGAAGCCCTGCGGGTCGGTGGGCGCCGGGTGGGCCGGCAGTGGCAGCAGGTCGCTCTGCGGACTGCCGTAGACCCGGAAGATGCCCCACGCTCCGCTCTCCAGCGCGAAGGTGCGGGTGCTGTAGTAGAGGTAGTCACCCGGACTGTGCGAGGGACCGCCGGCACCGCCGTCCAACACGTAGTCGTACCGCTCGGACATGCCGACGGTGGCCGTGTCGGACAACTGACTGCCCGGACTGAAGCGTTCCAGCCGGAACCGGTGGCCCTGGATGCGCAGCGCCTCGGCGCGGTCGCTCAGGCCGATGGTCCGGATCACCACCGGGTCGCCCGCGTAGGCACGCAGCAGCGGGGTCATCGGGTCGCCGTACTTCACCGAGGAGAAGACGTACGGGTCCACGGTCGTCACGGTCGCCTTGGCCGTGCTCACATCGGGCGAGCCGGGGACGTCCTGGTCGTTGACGAAGGCGTTGCGGCAGCGTTCGCCGTTGAACTCCTGGCGCTGGTCGGTGGTTTTCGGGTCGGTGGGGGTCTGCCCCGGTGGTGTTCGTTCCCCGAGAGGTGCCGCTCTCAGGTTGATGGAGCCCTCCTCGCACTCCTGGCCGTTGTTGAAGGGGATCAGGTCGGTCCCCGGTTGGGTGCCGGACAGTTCGCTTCGGCCTCTTCGGCCGTTGTGCAGGAACAGCATGAACTCACGGAAGGAGCCGCTCTCGCCGGTCCCGACCGAGCCGTCGTTGTTGATGATGTCGACGTTGGTACCGCTGCGCACCGGCGCGCCGGTCACCGGGTCGCGGTAGGTCGAGCCCTTCGGCTCGATGATCAGGGCGCCGAAGAGGCCGTGCGCCCAGGAGGTGACGCCGTTCACGTGGTCGTGCCAGAAGACGGTGCCGGAGTCGACGTCCGCGAACCAGCGGTACTGCACGAACTCCGTGGTGACCGGCTCACCCTGGGCGTGACTGTTGGTCAGCGCCTTGTCGAAGGTGAGCTGGTTGCCGTTGATCGCCGTGATGGTCCGGATCTCCACGTCGGTCCGGCCCACGCCGATCCCGATCGAGACGCCCGGGCGCAGCTCGCCCACCGTGTTCACGGTGACCTTGTCCGGTGCGTCCGAGGAACTCAGCGTGCGGCCCTCGCGGGTGTCGCTGAAGACCGACTGCTCGAAGGCGAAGCCGGTGATCACGCCGTCGGAGGCCAGCGGGTCGAACTGCACGAAGTGGGTGTGCATGTTGACCTTGGCCTGGACGGTCGGATTCAGCTCGCTGCCGAAGATCACGCCCACGCAGTCGCCGACGTTGGCCCGGATGGTCAACGGGTCGGCGGGCTTGGTGCCGGCGAGTACTCCGGCCTTGTCCTCGTTCAGGACGTACAACTCACCGTTGGTGTCGGTCTCCCGGGCGGTCTCCTTGATCGGCAGGGTGACGGCGGTCGTGTTGTACTGCCGCACCGGTGCCTGGGAGGGGCAGATCGCGCCGGGGTTCTGGGCCGTCGCGGTCTCCCCCAGGTAGGGCGCACCCGAGTGGCCTCCGGGGGCGAAGGGTGGTCGCATCCCGAGATGAGGTTTCAGCAGTGGGTAGGCGGGCTTTCCGGTGTCCGGGTTGAACATGATCGTCGGACGTGAACCCGGTGCGGCGGAGCGGTAGTTCGCCCAGACCGACGAGGTCTCCGGCTCGCCCAGGTAGACCGGTTTCTGGGCGCTGCCGCCCTTCTGCCAATCCCAGACGGTGGCGTCGTCCGGGTCGGAGCCGGTCGCGGTGGTCCAGCGGGTGCCCTGCGGCGGCAGATAGCCCTCGACCAGCTTCTCCAGGGCGACCTGGGTCTTCTGGTCGGTCAGGTCGGCCTGGAGCACCACCGTCTTGCCCTGGATCACCTTGCCCAGCAGGCCGGCCGAGTCCACCGCGGCCGGTGCCTGGGCATTGCCGGGCAGCGGCGCGAGATCGGGTTGTCGGGTGTCGAAGACCCGCCAGATCCCCCACATGCCCGCGATGTAGTGCTGCGAGATGTGGCAGTGGAAGAGGTAGTCGCCCGGTGCCTGCTGGCAGCCGCCCGCGCCGCACTCGTGGTCCAGCGTGTACGACTCGCCCGGGCTGACGGTCTGCGAGTCGAGGTCGATGGACTGCATGCCGGGATCGGGCGTCTTGCGCAGGCCGACCGTGCTGGCGCTCTGGTCCACGCCCGGGTTCTGCGCCCAGCGGGTGCCGCCGCCGTGCAGGTGGTGCACGTGCAGCTGGCCCACGCCGGTGTTCATCAGCCGGGTCTTGGTGGCTTCACCCAGGTACGAGCGCGGCATCGGGGTCGCCGGGTCGCCGTAGGTGTACGAGCTGTAGCCCAGCGACTCGTTGGCCTTCTGGGCATCCTGCCCGCGCGGGGCCTCCAGCTGGAGCCTGCGGTAGAACGGCTCGCTGCGGTAGTTGATCGCCCAGGCGCCCGGACGGTAGGTGTCGGTGCCACCGCCGCCCTCCTCCGGCGTGGACGCGGTCGGCGGGCGTACGTCGATCATCGGCAGCGGCCGGCCGTACTGCACCTGGTCGCCCACCGGTACGCCGGGGTCGCCGCCGATCGGGATGCCCGTGGTGTTCTCCCGCAGCGGTCGGCGCAGGTTGAAGTCCTCGTCGCCGATCTCGTGGTACATCAGGGTGAACTCACGGAAGGTCGGACTGGTCCGGGGCTGGATCATCGCCTCCCAGTTGCTCCAGCCGTTGTCCCAGGTCTTCTCCGCACCGCTCATCGGGTCGAACCAGCGGGAACCGGCGGTCTCCGCGATCAGCGAGCCGAAGAGGCCGTGGTAGGTGAGCTGCTGGGAGTCGCCGCCACTGCGGAAGACCTTGCCGCCCTCGCCCATCGCGGGGTCGAGGTAGTAGCGGTACTGCTTGGTCTCGCCGGGCGCCGCCATCACCGAGGTGGGGTTGTCGCCGACCGCCTGGCCGCCGTCCCCGCGAGCCGCGTCGTACGCGACGCCAGCCATGTCGACCGAGACCGAGGGCAGGCCGCCCGGCTGCACGATGGGCGGGTTGCCGAGCTCGCCGCCGCGCACCGGCTGGGTGATCTTGTTGGTCAGGTTGATGACCACGCACTCGCCGAGGCGGGCCCGCATCACCAGCGGCTGCATCGGGTCCTCACCGAGGCCGATCGAGACCTTGGCCGCGGTCGGGTCGTCCTTGGGCAGCGAGGACGCGCGTTCCAGCGCGGCCTCCTGGTCCCGGACGGCCTGCAGACGGGAGTTCAGTACGTACATGTACCCGTACGGGTCGTGGTCACCGAACCGGTCGACCACCAGGTCGATGTCGATGGCACTGATGTCGAACACCCGCTGCGGAGCGGTGGCACAGTCACCGTACGAACGGTGCAGGTCGTTCGCTCCGGCCAGCGCCTCGTTCGGCAGCAGCAGACCGGCGACCACCAGGCCCACCACCGCCGTACGCGGCCCGAAGGCCCTGCGGCGCGAACGCCCGCTCAGCGGCGGGCCGTGGACCGCGGCCGCTGCCGGGACGTGCTCCGGGGTCGGCCGGGCAGCCGCCCGGGAGAACACCCGACCGGCCGCCAGCCCCACGACGAGCGCGACCAGCAGGGCCAGTTCGAGCTGCGTCGCCTGGCTGACGCCGTACCGCAGCAGGCCCACCGGGTCGGTGCTGTACAGCTCGGGCACACCGCTCAGGTCCCCCGAGGAACCCAGGACGGAACGGGCAGCGGCCTGCACCACACTCACCGGCACCATCACCGCGGTGAAGGCCAGCGCCAGCACCGAGCCGCGCAGCAGCTCGCCCGGCACCCCGCGCCGGACCGGCAGCCGGCGCAGCGCGGCGCCGGACAGCCGGACGGCGGCGCCTGCGGCCGGCAGGGCCAGCAGGAAGTCGACGGCGGCGGCCGGGCCGGTGCTCCACCCGCCGGCACCGCCGGGGACGGCCCAGCACTGCCAGGCCACGGTACTCGCGGCCAGCAGGAGGACCAACAGGAACTCGGCCCGGAACTCCGGGACCGCTCTCTCTTGCGGTGGGCCGTCGGCCCACTCACGCGCCGGGCCTCTCAGGGCCTCGGCGGACGGCTCGCGCATGGCGAGACCTCCTTCTGGTGTGCCGCCGGACCACAGCGGCACCCGGCGGGAGAAAAGGTGCGGACTCACATACCGGGCATCGACTGGGGGTCGCCCGGTGTACCGGTCACCGACAGGAGCAGCCGCCGCGTCTGCCCACCGCGTTTCCAGAGCAGGTAGAGCGGCGGGTCACCGGCCCCGGGGGGCGGCGTGTCGAAGTAGACGACGCCCCGCACGGCGTTGTGCGGAGCCAGCTGGGCCAGCCCGCCGAAGGTGTCGGAGTGGGCCGTGCGAGGTCCGCCGGCCTTGCCACCACCGAGCTGGAACTCCTGCGAGACACCGAAGTCCAGCGGCCCGCCGCCGGTGTTCTCCAGCGTCAGCGGAACGCCCAGCCGCACCTCGCCGGCCGCCGGAGCCCCGGGCATCATCTGCGCGGGCATCTGATAGCCGCCCTGCGAGTCGTCGAGCGAGCCGTCGGGCGAAACGCCCGCGGATCCGTCGGACGAACCGTCGGACGATCCGTCAGGCGAACCGTCGGACGGATCGCCGGACGAGGGGTCGGGGCTCATGGCCGACTGGTCCATCGCCTCCCACGCCGCCGCCTGAGGCAGCGCGTCGAGCCCGTTGAGCGTCGCCGAACGCGTCGGCAGCGCCAGAGCGGCAGCCACGTGACGGCGCCACAGGACCACCCCGGTGGCCGTCGTGGCCACCGCCACCACCACGAGGCAGATACTGATGCACCGGGCCAACCAGGTGCTCAGCCGCGGGTTGGACGCCTTGCCGGCGCCACGCTCTCCGAATCGCCACAGCATCCCGCCCTGCCCCTCGCTCGTGGACCCGCCCCGATGCCAGCCTGCTCATCGGATGCTGTGAGAGTTCCACGGCGCCGGCCACCACCCGGTAATCGCCCGCTCATCCCCGTCAGGTGGCGGACGGGATGTGCCGGCCGGGTCAGCGGGAGTCTTCGGTGGCCGCCAGGCCGGCGCGGAGCAGTTGCCGGACCTGGGCCACGATGGTGGCGCGGTTCTGCTCGAACACCGGATCGGTGAGCTGCGTGCTGTCGTCGTCGGCCATCGTCAACACCGGCGTGTGCAGGTGGCCGGCCGGCAGCGAGGGGGCGAGTTCGTCGCGCAGCAGCGTGTCGCGGTAGGCGATCTCGTTGGACAGATAGCCCCCGCCGCCGCCCTCCACCGCGACCGAGCCGGGTGTGGGACCGTTCGGCGCCGTCACGGGAGCGGTGCCGCCGGCCGGGATCTCCAGCACGGGCAGATCGACGTTGACCGGGAACGGCCCGGTGGGGGCGGCGGCCATCGCGTCCACCGGCAGGGTGGTGCGGGTGAACTCCGGGCCGGGCGCGACGCCGGGGAAGACCACGGGCGCCTGCGGGGTGCCGCCGCCCCAGACGTTGTCGTTGTCACCGTAGGAAGCGGGCACGTCGCGCCGCCGGCCGTTCCACACCTCCAGGTCGAACTTGCCCGGGCGGCCCTGGCTGATCGTGGTGACCATGTCGGCCTGCTGCGGGCCGGGCGCCAGGTGCGGGCGCAGCGCGTCCTCGGCGATGCCGGCGTCGAAGTCCGCGTAGCGCACCGGCAGGACGACGGACCGCACCTGCACCCGGGTGCCGTTCACGTCCAGGATCCGCCCGTCCAGGCTGAGCACGGCGGCGCCCGCGGGGTTGCCGATCCGGATGTCCTGGTCGAGCGAGAACGGGTCGAATCCGGTCACGAAGAGCTTGCGGACGCCCGGTTCCGGCCGGAAGTCGCTGCTGGTGATGCCGCGCGAGGCGTAGTCGAGATCGTGCTCCAGCCCGGCGCGCTCGGCGTCCGAGAGGGCGAACCGGGGCGTCCACTGGCGCAGCGCGAGCGTCATGGTCAGCCGTGCCCAGTAGAGCGGGCGGTCGTCGTCGCCGGGCAGCGCGCCGGGGGCGGTCGGACGCGGGTCCCCGGCACGGCGCACCGCGGTCCGCCAGAGCAGCCGGCCCGAGGCGGCGACCGCGGCGCGGGCCCCGGCGGCGCTGTGCACCGAGCAGAGCGCGGCCGAGAAGCCGTCGGTGAGCTGGTCGAAGCCGCTCAACCTGAGCAGCTGGGCCGGGACGGCGGCCTGGCCGGTGCCGATCGAGCGGCTCAGCCGCTGCTCCTCGACGGTGCCGACGACGCTCGCGTCCCGGCAGCCGTGCGCGGGCGCGGGCATCGGCGCGGCCGACGCGACGCCCGGCAGCGCGAGGCCTGCGGCGGCCACCGTCACGCAGGTCACGAAGTGGCTCAATCCCCTGGCGAGAGCACTCATCTGCTGCTGACCCCCTGCTCGGCCGGCGCGCGCCGCGTGCCGGACCGGTAGCCGAATTCCGCCCGTACCCGGGCGCCCCGCGCAGCCTGGCATGGCAGCGTCAAACACCCGTGGTCCACTGTGCCGCCCACAGCGCCGCGCGGTACCGGTTTTCGGTGAATTCGTCAGCTCCGGTCCCCCCGGCCGGGGTCAGTCGCCCAGCAGCTCGATCAGCCGGCGGGAGAACAGATAGGCGTCGCCCGGCCAGCGGGCGGACAGGTAGCTGCCGTCCAGCACGGTGAAGGCGCCGCTGTCGTCGTCCGCGGTGCCCCGGCGCGAGAGGGTGAGCGGGCCGCGCTCGAAGTCGCGCTCGCCGGCCAGCGCCGCCCGTACCTCGGTCTCCACATAGGCGGGGTACGTCCGGTAGTACCGGCCCAGCCGCCAGGCGGTGGCCAGGTAGGCGGACCGCTCCATGTAGGCGGGCAGGCAGGTGGTGCGCCGGCCGTACAGCAGGCTGCGGCCGGTCGCCGGGTCCTGGGCCCGGGCCAGCACCAGGACGCCGTGGCAGATCGCGGCCACCGGCCGTCCGGTGGCCCAGAACGCGGCGACCTTGGCCTGCAACAGCTCCGAGCCCAGGTATTGGCGCATCGCGGGCGCGTGGCCGCCGGGCAGGAGCAGCGCGTCGAACTCGGCCGGGTCGAGGTCCGCCCAGGCCAGGGTGGCCCGGAACTCGGGCGCGACGACCAGCTGCGCGTAGCAGTCCTTGGCCTCGGGGGCCGCGCCGAGCTTGCCGAGGACGACGCCGGTCAGCAGCCGGGGGTCGGCGGCCGGTACGGTGCCGGCGGCCTCGGTGGCGAAGACCACCTGGTGGCCGGCCTCGGTCAGCAGCCGCCAGGGCACCGCGACCTCGGTCACGTCGAAGTCCCGGTCGGGCACGGGGATCAGGACTCTGGCCACGAGGTCCACCTTCTTCTTGTGCTCCCGCGGGCGCCCGAACGGGCCCGGCGGCGCGTGCCGCGAGCCTACCGGCCGAAAATTCGCACCCTCCGCCGGGATGCGCACGGGCCGCCGCAGGCGCACGCTCGAACAGGGGACTGCCGGACGGGCCGCCCCCTCCGGCGCCGGGCAGGTCCCGGTCGCATCGCTGACCGACCGAGTTTGGAGTTCTGGATGGCCGCCGACGCCTGGGAATCCTGGACCACGAAGAGCATCATCGCCGGCCCCGGCGGAGTCCTGACCGCTGAGGTCGGCGCCATCACGGGCGACCTGACCGTCCACACCACCTGGACGGGCACCGAGGCCATCATCACCGTCCAGTACACCGACGCCCTCGACTGGTACACCGTCCACGGCAGCCCGGTCCCCGCCACCGACGAGCACACCGCCCGGGAGATCCACCAGGCCATGGTGGTGGCCACCAAGGCCCGCGGCGAGGCCCGCGCCCCCGGGACGGCGACCTAGTGCCGGGGCCCCCGGCATCATGATCCCGTGCGCGACACCTGCGGGTCGGGCGCACCAGCCCAGCGGTGCCTGAGGTTGACGCCCGAAGCCTTGGCCAGCGCCGCGGGGTTCAGGAAGCGCGCCGGACCGATCAGGCGGGACGCGTACCGGTACATGTGCCGCGCCACCGCCGCGTCGCGCGCTGCCGCCGAGAACATCAGCCGCTCCAGGGGGTTGAACGGACGGGCGGTGGCGTAGTCGGCCGCCAGGAACTGGTGGCCGGCCAGCCGGCGCCGGTGTGTGCGCGCGTACGCCGCCAGCGACCTGTCGAGGTCGCCCCGACCGGTAGCGGCCGGTGCGACCGCCTCGGCCAGCCACTGCGCGGACTGCAGAGCCCAGCCGCACCCCACCCCCCACAACGGGTCGCTGGTCAGCGCGGCGTCGCCGATGAGCGCGACGCCCGGTGCGATCGGCTTGCGGCTGTGCAGCGGGTAGTCGACCGTACCGATGATCTTCGATATGCGTTCGGCGGAGTCGATCGGCGGTGCCTCGGGCAGGGCGCGGACGAAGGCGAGGAAGCTGCCCTCCAGGTCCTCCCGGAAGGGCGGCAGGCGCTTCTTGTCCGGGAGCACCGCGACCACCGTCACCCCGTCCTCGTTCGGGAAGGCGTACGCCATGTCGGGTTCGAGGAACCAGGTATGACCGAACCCGCCGTGCAGCGGAAGATCGCGGAACTGCGCGAGATAGCCGAACCGCCCGTTCGCGTACCGCCGCTCGGGCATCCCGGCCGACTTCGCCACGGCCGAGTCCTTGCCGTCGGCGCCGACCACCAGGCGGGCCCTGATCTCGCGCTCGCCCTGGGGTGTCGAGGCGCGCACCCCCGAGGTGCGGCCGCCCTCCGCGAGCAACCCGGTCACCTGGTGGCCGAGCAGCAGGTCGACACCCGCGGTCGCCGCCGCATGGGCCCTGATCATCGGATCGAGGGTGCTGCGCCGCACGTTGTACGCGTACGGCAGCGCGGGGCCCTCCGGCGCGGCCCTCGGCTCGATCCATCCCCAACGGGTGTACCAGCGGCCCTCGTTGCGGACGGCTCCGGCCTCCTCCAGGTCGGGGAGGAGGCCGAGTTCGTCCAGCACCGGGTGGGCGCAGGCCTGGATGGAATGGGTGCAGAGCACCTTGTGCGCCGCGGGGTCCGAGCGGCGTTCCAGCAGTGCGACGCGGACGCCGCGTCGAGCGAGCAGGATCGCCGCGGCACTGCCGGCGAGGCTTGCTCCACTGATCACGACGTCGTAGTCGTATTCCGTGCTCCCAGGCCTGGTCATGCGCTGATCGCCCCCTTCAGGTGCGCTGCCGTTCGGCAGTGCTGCCCTCCAGTGCTGTCAGGACCATGGTCAGGTGTCAAGAGTGCGGGCCTGAGGCCCCCTCACTCCCGCCACCGCACAACGTCAGCAGATCCGTGGCAGCTGCTCGCCGAGCGGCAGGTCCACCACGCGGGTGCCGCCGAGGCCGGTGCGGGCCACCACCATGCCCGGGTGCTCCGGCACCGCCTCGCCGATCACCGCCGCGCCCGCGCCCAGCGGGTGCGCGCGCATCGCCGCGAGGACGGCGTCCGCCTTCTCGCGCGGCACAAACGCGACCAGCTTGCCCTCGTTGGCCACGTACATCGGGTCCAGGCCGAGGATCGCGCAGGCGTTGGCGACGGCCGGCGGGACCGGGACCGCGCGCTCCTGGACGACCACGCCGACGCCGGCCGCCGAGGCGATCTCGTTGAGCGCGGCCGCCAGCCCGCCCCGGGTGGGGTCGCGCAGCACGTGCAGGTCCGGGGTGACCGCGAGCATCGCCTCCACCAGCCCGCCCAGGGCCGCGCAGTCGCTCTCGATCTCCACTCCGAACTCCAGGCCCTCGCGGACGCTCATGATCGCCACGCCGTGCACGCCGATCTCGCCGCTGACGATCACCACGTCGCCCGGGACCACCCGCTGCGGCCGCAGGTCGACGCCGTCCGGGATCAGCCCGATGCCGGCGGTGTTGATGTAGACGCCGTCACCGTGACCGGCCTCGACGACCTTGGTGTCACCGGTCGCCACCTCGACGCCCGCCGCACGCGCCGCCGCGCCCAGCGCCTGCGAGACCCGGGCGAGGACCGACATCTCCACGCCCTCCTCCAGGATGAACCCGCAGGACAGGTAGGCGGCCCGGGCACCGCTCATCGCCAGGTCGTTGACGGTCCCGTTGACCGCGAGGTCGCCGATGCTGCCACCGGGGAAGAACAGCGGCCGGACCACGAACGAGTCGGTGGAGAAGGCCAGTCGAACACCGCCGAGCGAGACGGCGGCGGCGTCGCCCAGCTGCGCCAGCACCGCTCCCCCGAAGGCGGGGGCGAACACGTGCTGGACCAGCTCGGCGGAGAGCGCACCACCGCCGCCGTGGCCCATCACCACCCGGGGCTGGTCGCGCAGTGGAGCCGGGCAGGTCCAGGAGCTGAAGTCCGGTGCCTTCAGCAGCTCCTGGGCCTGCGAGCTGAGCGTGCGGGCGCCGAACGGAACGGGAGTGGTCTCAGACAACGGGGCTCGCCTCCTGGCGCGCGGGGGTGAGGTCGAGCCGGCGGTAGAGGTAGTAGGCCGCGCAGGCGCCCTCGCTGGACACCATGGTGGCGCCGAGCGGGTTGCGCGGGGTGCAGAGAGTCCCGAAGGCCTCGCACTCATGCGGCTTCAGCAGGCCCTGCAGCACCTCGCCGGCCCGGCAGGCGGCCGGCTCCAGGGTCTGGATGCCGGTGACCGAGAAGCGCAGTTCGGCGTCGAACTCGCGGTAGCGCTCGGACAGTCGCCAGCCGCTCCGCGGGATCACGCCGATCCCGCGCCAGGCCCGGTCGGTGACCTCGAAGACGTCCGCCAGCATCGCCTGCGCCGCCGGGTTCCCCTCGGGGCGCACGGCCCGTCCGTAGGCGTTCTCCACCGTGTGCTCGCCGCGCTCCAACTGCCGTACGGTGCGCCGCACTCCCTCCAGGATGTCGAGCGGTTCGAAGCCGGTCACCACGATCGGCACCTCGAAGCGCTCGGCCAGCTCCGGGTACTCGCCGACGCCCATCACGCTGCAGACGTGCCCGGCGGCCAGGAAGCCCTGCACCCGGCAGCTCGGCGACTGCATGATGGCCTCGATCGCGGGCGGCACCCGGACGTGCGAAACCAGCAGGCTGAAGTTGCGGATGCCCAGCTTGCGCGCCTGGTAGACGGTCATGGCGTTGGGCGGGGCGGTGGTCTCGAAGCCGATACCGAAGAAGACCACCTCGCGCTGCGGGTTCTGCTGGGCGATCCGCAGGGCGTCCAGCGGCGAGTACACCACCCGCACGTCCCCGCCCTCGCTGCGGACCCGGAACAGGTCGCGGCCGGTCCCCGGGACCCGGAGCATGTCGCCGAAGGAGCAGAAGATCACCCCGGGACGGGAGGCGATCTCCAACGCCTTGTCGATCACCTCCAGTGGGGTCACGCACACCGGGCACCCTGGGCCGTGGATCAACTCCACTTCATCCGGCAGCAGTTGGTCGATCCCGTGCCGGATGATGGTGTGCGTCTGGCCGCCGCAGACCTCCATCAGCGCCCACGGCCTGGTCACCGTGGAGTGGATGTCGTCGAGCAGCCGCCGGGCCAGCTCCGGGTTCTGGAACTCGTCGATGTACTTCACTCCCCCGCCTCCCGCACCGCGTCGCCCGCCACGTCACTCGGGAAGACGAATCCGCCCTCCCTGGCGGCCAGTTCCCACGGATCGCCGAACTCCTCCTGGAGCATCCCGAGGTCGGCGAAGAGCTCCAGGGTGTGCCTGGCCGACTCCTCGTCCAGGCGCTGCAACGCGAATCCGACGTGGACGATGGCGTACTCGCCGACCTGGAGGTCCGGCAGGTACTCCAGGCACACCTCCTTGACCACACCGCCGAAGTCGACGTTGGCCATCCGGGTGCCGTCCCGTTCCTCGATGTCCAGCACTCTGCCGGGTACCGCCAAACACATGGGGTGTCTCCTTGCTGTCGGGAGTCGGGAGGTCAGGAATGGACCGGAGGCGGCCGGTCGCCGGGCCGCCACCGGGCCGCCACCATCAGCTGGCCGAGCGCCAGCCCGCCGTCGTTCGGCGGGACCAGGCGGTGGCGCAGCACGGTGAAGCCGTCCCGGGCCAGGCCCGCCGAACAGGCCGAGGAGAGGACGGTGTTGGCGAACACCCCGCCGGTCAGAGCGACGGTGTCCAGGCCCGTCTCGGCGCGCGCTGCGGCGCAGACCCGGCACACCAGGTCGGCCACCGCCGCGTGGAACCGGGCCGCGACCAGCCCCCGGTCGGCGCCCGCCCGCAGATCGGCGACGACGGCCGCCAGCACCGGCCCCGGCTCGGCACACAGCCCGCCGGACGGCCCTGGGCGCAGCCCGAAGGCGTAGCCGTCACCCCGCAGGGCACCGGCACCGGCGCCGACCAGCGCCGCCGCCTCCAACTCGATCGCGGCCTGCGCCTCGTAGCCCGCCAGCTGGCAGACGCCCGCCAACGACGAGACGGCGTCGAACAGCCGGCCCATGCTGGAGGTCGGCACGCAGTTCAGGTCGCGCTCCAACTGACGTTCCAGCAGCTTCAGTTCATCCGGCGGACAGGCCGCCACACAGGGCAGGTCGGGTGTCCAGGGCAGGCCGGCCGCGCGCAGGTGGGCCAGCGCCATCCGGTACGGGCGGTGCACGGCGGCGTCACTACCGGGGAGCGGCACATAGGCCAACTGCCCGAAGCGGCGGTAGCCGTCGTAGTCGGCCAGCAGGAACTCACCGCCCCAGACGGCCCCGTCGTCGCCGTACCCCGTCCCGTCGAACGCGACGCCGATCACCCGGCGCCCGCCGTCCAGGCCGTGTTCGGCCATCGCCGAGGCGATATGCGCGTGGTGGTGCTGGACCGGCGCCAACAGGCGGTCACCGCGGTGCCGCTGCGCCCACCGGCCGGAACGGTAGGCCGGGTGCCGGTCGGCGGCCAGCAGGGTGGGGCGCACCCCGGTGATCGACTCCAACTGGGCCTCGGCGCGCTCGAAGGCGTGCTGGGTGGCGAGGTCGTCCATGTCGCCGACGTGGGCCGAGAGCCAGGCCCGGCGGCCCTCGGCGAGGCAGAAGGTGTTCTTCAGGTCCCCGCCGACCGCGAGCGCCGCCCGCACCGGCACCGGCAGCGCGACCGGCAACGGGGCGTAGCCGCGCGAGCGGCGCAGCATCAGCGGCGCGTCGTCGCAGACCCGCAGCACCGAGTCGTCGCAGGGGACGTGGATCGGCCGGTCGTGGGTCAGCCAGGCGTCGGCCAGGTGGGCCAGCCGCTCCAGCGCCTCGGCGTCGTCGATGACGATCGGCTCACCGGACAGGTTGCCGCTGGTCATCACGAGCAGCCGGGGCCCCGGCGGGTCGCCGGGCAGCCCGAGCAGCAGGTGGTGCAGCGGCGTGTAGGGCAGCATCACCCCGAGGTCCGCACTGCCCGGCGCCACCGCGTCGGCCACTGTCGACGAACCGTCATATCGCTTGCGCAGCAGCACGATCGGACGGGTTCCGCCGGTCAGCAGCTCCCGTTCGGCCGCCCCCAGCTCCACCAGCGGCTCGACGTCCTCGGGGCTGCGGGCCATCAGCGCGAACGGCTTGTCGCCGCGCGCCTTGCGCAGCCGCAGCCGGGCCACCGCCGCCGAGTCGGTCGCGTCGCAGGCCAGGTGGTAGCCGCCGAGGCCCTTGACCGCGAGGATCGCGCCCTCCGCGAGCAGCGCGCGGGCGGCCGCGATCGGGTCGCCCGGCACGCCGTCGGCAGGCAGCAGCACCAGCCGGGGCCCGCAGGCGTGGCAGGCGACCGGCTGCGCGTGAAAGCGCCGGTCGGCCGGGTCCGCGTACTCGCGCGCGCAGTCCGCGCACATCGGGAAGCCGGCCATGGTGGTGTGCGAGCGGTCGTAGGGCAGCCCGGTGACGATGGTGAAGCGCGGGCCGCAGTGCGTACAGGTGATGAACGGGTGCCGGTGGCGGCGGTCGGCGGGATCGGCCAGCTCGGCGAGGCAGTCGGCGCAGGTGGCGACGTCCGGGGAGACCAGGGTGCGGGCCGGGCCGCCATTGCGCGAGGCGACGATGGCGAAGCCCGAGCCCCCGGCGGCGGCGAGTTCCTGGTGATCGACCGACTCCACCACGGCCAGCGGCGGCGCGTCGGTGGCGATCCGGTCGCAGAACAGCGCCACCGCGCCCGGCGCACCCTCAACCTCCGCGATGACGCCCTCGCCGGTGTTGCTGACCTGCCCGGCCAGGCCGAGCCCGGTGGCCAGCGTGTAGACGAACGGGCGGAATCCGACGCCCTGCACGACGCCCCGGACGGTGACCCGGCGGCGCAGCACCTCGCCGACGGCGGTGCCCGGTTGCGCGGCCGTCACGACCGGTGCGCCCGCGGGGAGGTCGCCGCCCCGGCCGTCTGCGGGTGGGCGTGGTCGTCGCCGTCGTGGGCGTGCGGGTGGGCGTGCAGCAGGCCGCCTTCGTGGCTGTGCAGTTCGCCGCCGCCGTGCTGTCCGTGCTCGTGGAGGTGCCCGGCCGTCCGGGCGGCCATCACCGGCAGGTGCGGCGAGGCGCCGTCCGCGACCGCGACCGCCCGGTCGAGCAGCAGCCCGGCCCCGGCGCCGCCGCGCGCGGAGGTGAGCACCACCTCGACCCCCGGGTTGACCTGCTGGACGTTGGCCCGGAAGGCCGCCTCGTCGAAGCCGACCGCCTGGGCGATGTCCGTCTTGGTGACCACCACCAGCTGAGCCAGGCCGAAGGCGGTGGGGTACTTGAGCGGCTTGTCCTCCCCCTCGGTCACCGAGGCGAGGGCGACCCGCAGCGACTCGCCCAGGTCGTAGGAGGCCGGGCAGACCAGGTTGCCGACGTTCTCCACGAACAGCAGCCGGGTGTCCTCGGGCAGCCAGTCCTCCAGATGGGCGCCGAGCATCCCGGCCTCCAGATGGCAGAGCCCGTCGGTCAGCACCTGCTTCACCGGGACGCCGGACCGGGCCAGGCGCATCGCGTCGTTCTCGGTGGCCAGGTCGGCGGTCAACGCGGCGACGGGAACGCCGCGTCGGCGGGCGAGCAGCAGCTCCTGCTCCAGCAGCGCGGTCTTCCCGCTGCCCGGACTGGAGAGCAGGTTGACGACGATCGTGCCGCGGGCGGCCAGCTCGGCGCGCAACTCGTGGGCGCAGACGTCGTTCTTGGCGAGTACCGCCTGCTGCAGGTCGACCACACGACACATGGTTTCAACGCTCCTCGGGGATCCGTTCGCGGGTGGGCACGGGCACCGGGCCGTCCTCCCAGCACACGCTGACGATCTGCAGCTCGCGGCCGGCCAGGAGCTCCTCGGTCGCCGCTCCGCAGACCGGGCAGCACAGGTCCGGCGGCATGCCGACCGCCCATTCGTCGGCGCAGGGCCCACAGCGGGCCCGCCCGGGGACCGTCTCGGTGACCAGCTCGGCCCCCTCCAACACCGTCCCGGAGCAGGCCAGTTCAAAACAGAAGGCGAGCGAGTCGGGGACCACCCCGGCCAGCTCGCCGACCTGCAGCCGGATGGACCGGACGGCAGTGGCACCGGCGGCCTGCGCCGCCTCCTCCACCTGGCCGACCACGGCCATCGCGACGGACATCTCGTGCATCGGTCTCCTCCTGCCGGGCCGAACGGCCGAGCCGCTCCATTACAGAGCGCCGTCGGGCGACCGGGCCGGCTGCCACGCCGCCACCGGACGGCGGATCGCCCGCTTGGCCCAACCTGGCTCGACAGAAGGAGATATGACGCTGTCTCACATACTGCGCATCCGCAGATAGCGCTTGATGTCCGGCAGCACCTGCGAGACCAGGGCGGCCAGCGCCGCCACGGTCACGCCGGAGACGAAGATCTTCTTCAACATGAGACGTTTTCCTCTCTCGGTTCACGGTCGTGGTCATCGTCCAGCAGCCGCAGCACCAGCCGGACGGCCTCCGGCACCGCCGCGGCCACCGGCGCACTGAGCCCGAACCCCTCCTCGACGCAGGCGGGTTCGCAGCCCACCACCAGCGTGCGGCGGGGCGGGGAGGCCCCGGTGCCGGCACACAGGGTGCCCAGCAGCGCCAACACCGAGTCCGGGGACATCCGGTGTCCGTCGAGCAGGGCCTCGGTCTGCTCCACGCCGCCGGACCCGCTGCCCTCGCCCGGCTCGATCAGGTACAGCGTGCCCGGATCGCTGCCCCGCAGGGTGGCGTCGACCAGGATCAACGTGTCGTAGCCCTCAAGGAGTTGGTAGGCCAGATGGACGCCGCGCACCCCGATGTCGACGGCCTCGACATGCGCGGGCAGCGGTTGCCGGCTCAACTCCCGGACGGTCTCGACGCCGAAGGCGTCGTCGCCGAGGAAGATGTTGCCGACGCCCGCCACCAGGGTCCGCCGGATCGCGGGCGCGCTCACGCGTCCTCCAGCGGGGAGACCTCGTCGGGCTGGAAGTACAGGAACCGGCCCTGCTCGCGCCGGATGTCGGCGCCCGGGTCGCCCTCCACGATCACCGCCAGGTGCACGGCACCGTCGACGTCGTGCAGCACCGCCTCGACCTGGGCGCTGCGCCCGTGCAGGAAGAGGTCCTGGGCGTCGCTGCGCCGCAGGCCGGGCTTGAGCAGCACCCGGCTGCCGGCGCCCACCGACCGGCCGTCCACCACGACCCGGTCCCGGGCGGGGTCGAAGGAGCGGTCACTCGCCGGGTCCCACCAGGGGGTGTCCGGCTGGAGCACGGCGGCCGGGTCCACCAGGTCGACCAGGTCGATGTCGTCCTGCGCCCGCGGCGCGGTGACCTCCCGCAGCGCCCGGACCGCGCCGTGCAGGCGCTCCAGGACCTCGGGCGGCATCGAGTCGGCCAGGTCGATCACGGCGGCGGCCCGCGCGTCGGTGCCGCGGGCCTCGCGCTTCTCCTGGTCGGTCAGCGCCGAGGTACGCAGGGCGAGGATCTCGTCGATCTCCAGCGCGTCGTAGAGCGCGCCGGGGCTCTCGGGGGCGATCGCCGGGTGGTCCTCCAGGATGATCGGGGAGGACAGCAGCACGTCGGCGCCGCCCGAGCCGCCGGCCAGCACCGGCCAGGTGTGCTCGTTGCGGCAGGCCGCCGTGGCGCCCTTGGCCCACTGCGGCGGGTCGGCCATCGAGAGGAACGAGCCGGAGGTCAGCCCGAGCATCAGGTGGGCCGAGACCAGCGAGCGCGGCAGCGCGGCCTCCCGGTCGGCCGAACCGTCCAGCGGCGTCCAGTCGCTGGTGTTCTCCACCACCGCGGTCAGCCGCTGGGTCGCGTACGGGCCCTCGATGTCGGTGGCGGTCAGCCGGATCGCTCCGCAGAGCGCCTCGCGTCGGCGCAGCAGCCGTCCGACCGTGCGGCCGGCCTCGTCGTGCACCGCCTCGGCCTGTTCGTGGACCGGCAGTTCGAACGGCAGGAGGTACTCGCCGTCGGCCAGCTCGGCCACCGGCACGGTCAGCCGCACCCGCTCCTCGACGCCCTCGTCCCAGGGCGTCAGCACCCGGTCGGAGAGCTCCAGTTCGGCGACCGTGCGGTAGCCGCCGGCCGGGCCGAGCTGCTGGACGACGCGCCGCTGCGCGTGCAGGAAGCGCAGCTCGACCAGGAGGGCTGCGCCGCGCCGCGGCTCCATCAGGCACTCGGTGCGCTGCTGGGCGTGCTCGCCGCAGTCGGCGCCCCACCCGGGCGGCACCAGCACGCCGAACTGCCAGCGCATCCGGTTCTTGGCCGCCGAGGCCCGGTACGGATAGAGCACGTAGCCCTCGAACAGGACGGCGTCCGCCACCTGTCGGGCGGCGGCGAACCGGGTGTCGAAGTCGGCGTCCGGTGCGCCGATCGCCTCGGCGACCATGTCGGCGGTCGGTTCGGTGGTCGTCACTGACCCGTCCTTCCGGTGGCGAGCGGTACCGCCGGGCCCGACAGGGCGCAGGCGGGCGGCGGAGGTTGGAGATCCGGCGAGGCGGCCTGCGCCGCGGCCAGCAGCTCCCGCACGGTCGCCTCCCAGGAGGGCAGCGCCCGGCGTGAGCGGTAGGCGAGCAGGGCGTCCATGGTCTCGCGGGGCAGCCGCAGCCAGCCGCAGCCGGGGAAGTGCTGGTCGACCATCTCGCGCCACACGGCGACCGGCATCCGGAAGGACGCCTCGCGGTCCCAGGGCACCGGCTCGACCTGATAGCCGCCGGGCCCGGTGAACGCGGTGCCGGAGAAGAGCATCAGCAGCGGCACCTCGCCCTCCTCGAGCGCGTGGAAGTACCGCGTCGGGGCGAGGTCCAGGTCGTAGCTGCACGGCACCGGGAGGTCGACCTCGATCTCCCCGGTGAAGCCGGGCACCACCAGCGAGACCTGGGCGAACTGCACCGGCAGCAGCGTGCTGCCCCAACGCGCGCGGTCGCCGAACAGGTCCGCCAGGCCGTCGGCCTCGTCCGCGCGGTAGCCGCGGCGGGCGGGCTCGATCCGCAGCTGGCAGCGCAGCGCGATCGCGTGCACCCGGGTGTCCGGGGAGGCGGTGATCCGCAGCCGGAACACCAGGGTGGGGCCGGCCGCGTAGCGGTCGGCGCGCACCCCGGTGCAGGAGAAGGCGAATTCGGTCACGGCGCCGCGCCCTCCTTCGGCACCCGGGCCCGGCTGGTGACCTGCGCGAAGAAGGCCGCCAGGTCGGCCCTGGCCTCCGCGCCGCCGTCGAACCCCTGCCAGTGCAGCCGCATCCGCCCGACCAGCTCGTAGCAGACGTCGATCGGCACCAGGAAGCACGCGTAGCGGCCCTCGCTGCGGTGCACCAGCAGCGCCTCGACGTCGGGTTCGAGCAGCGCGGCGAGCCGGGTCTGGCCCAGCACGGTCTGCCAGGTGGCCGGGTCCAGCTCGCTCTCGGTGGCGCCGGCCGGGCTCGGGTAGAGCGCGACCAGCCGGTCCAACTCGGCGTTGCGGAAGAAGAAGGCGACGCTCACCGGGATCTGCAGCAGCTCCCAGGCACCGTCGTCCAGGCTGTGGCCGGGGTCGGTGAAGTACCGGTCCGGCACGGTCCGGAACCGGCCGCCGGCCGCCCCCGGACGGTCGAAGAGCATCGCGCACGCGGTGCAGGCACAGGCCAGCGAGCGCTTCTCGGTGTCCACCAGGTGCCGGTGCCCTGCCTCGGCCACCACCACCCCGCACAACTCGCAGCGCTCCTGGCGTGGTTGCGGGGAGCGGACGAAGCGGCGCAGGCCGCCGGGAGCGGGCGAGGGCCCGGTCCGCGGCGGCCACGCCTGAGCGGTGCTCACGAGGTCGTCACCGGGGCGGCGGCCCCCGCAGCGGTGCCCGGCGGACGGACGCCGATCTGCAGCAGCGCCGGCTCCTTGACCGCGGCCTCCAGCCGCACCGAGGTGACCTCGGGGGCGAAGCAGGCCATCGCCTCGCGGACCGCCTGTTCCGTCTCGTCACCGGTGGCGGAGCAGCCGCAGCCGCCACCGGCGGCCCGCACGTGGAGCGTGCCGGTGGCCTCGTCGAAGCGCACCAGCTCCACGGGCTTGTTGCGCAGCCCGGCCAGCGCACGGCCGATCCGGGTGGCGACGTCCTCGGGGTGCAGCTCGTGCAGCACCAGCAGGCTGGACACCAACTCGTCGCGCAGCAGCCGGTCCAGGGCGCGGGTGTGCTCGGTGCCGCGGTCCAGCACCTCGACGATCCGGCCGAGCCCGGCGCCGTAGAAGTCCATCAGCAGCCGGACCAGCTCCTCGGCCGCGGCGCAGACCTCGCGGTCGCCGGTGGCCGCCAGGCGCTCCAGCACCTCCTCGACCCGCCGGCCGGTCAGCTCGGCGTCGGCTGTCCGCGGCCGGACGGGGGTCTCCACCGTGGCGCTCATCCGCCCATGCCGCTCAGGCCGGTGGGCACGTGCATCTTCTGCACGGTCTTGCCCTCGCCGAGGTACATGTGGACGCCGCAGGGCAGACAGGGGTCGAAGCTGCGGACGGCGCGCATGATGTCGATGCCCTTGAAGTTCTCGGGCGTGTTCTCCTCGAAGATCGGCGTGTTCTGCACGGCGTCCTCGTACGGGCCGGGCGTCCCGTAGGTGTCACGGGTGCTGGCGTTCCACGGGGTCGGCGGGTACGGGTGGTAGTTGGCGATCTTGCCGTCCCGGATCACCATGTGGTGCGACAGGACGCCGCGCACGGCCTCGGTGAAGCCGACCCCCAGCCCCTCCTCCGGCACCTCGAACTTCTCCCAGGTCTGGGTGCGCCCGGCGCGGACCTCGGCCAGGCCCTTCTCCGCGAAGTGCAGGGCGACGGCCGCCGCGTAGGCCTGGAAGTACGTGCGGGCGCGGTTGCGCTCCAGCGCGTTGCTCCACTTCGGGATCTTCCACTCGAAGCTGGTCTCGGGCTTGGTCATGGTGCGCGGCAGGTTGATCTGCACGCTGTGGCCGGTGGCCTTGACGTAGCCGATGTCGACCAGCCCGGACAGCGCGGTGGACCAGAGCCGGGCGATCGGGCCGCCGCCGGTGTCCAGCGCCAGGTAGTCCTTGCCGTCGAACCAGCGCGGCGACATCACCCAGCTGTACTTGTCGTCGAAGTTGCGCTTCTGCGGCGCCGGGATGGTGTGCTGGTTCCACGGGTGGCGCGGGTCGACCGGGTTGCCGAGCGGGTCGTGCGTGACGAACTGCTCCTTGCCCTGCCAGTCGTCGTAGTACGAGCTGCCGAGCAGGATCCGGATGCCGAGGTTGATCTCGGTGAGGTCGTTGGTGACCAGCTTGCCGTCCACGACGACGCCCGGGGTGACGAACATCCGCCGTCCCCAGTCGGTCATGTTGCGGTACGTGAAGTCGCAGTACTCGGGGTCGTTCAGAGCGCCCCAGCAGCCGAGCAGCACGCGCCGGCGGCCGACCTCCTCGTAGCCGGGCAGCGCCTCGTAGAAGAAGTCGAAGAGGTCGTCGTGCAGCGGGACGACGCGCTTCATGAACTCCACGTAGCGCATCAGCCGGCTGAGGTAGTCGGTGAAGAGCTGGACCGAGGCGACCGTGCCGACGCCGCCCGGGTAGAGCGTGGAGGGGTGCACGTGGCGCCCCTCCATCAGGCAGAACATCTCCCGGGTGTAGCGGGAGACCTGGAGCGCCTCACGGTAGAACTCGCCCTCGATCGGGTTGAGCGAGCGCATGATGTCGGCGATCGTCTTGTAGCCGTGCTCCCCGGCGTGCGGAGCGGCCGTACGCTCGGCCAGCTCCAGCACGCCGGGGTTGGTCTCCTTGACCATCCGTTCGCAGTAGTCGACCCCGACCAGGTTCTCCTGGAAGATGTTGTGGTCGAACATGTACTCCGCGGCCTCGCCGAGGTTGATGATCCACTCGCCCAGGTGCGGCGGCTTCACCCCGTAGGCCATGTTCTGCGCGTACACCGAGCACGTGGCGTGGTTGTCACCGCAGATGCCACAGATCCGGCTGGTGATGAAGTGCGCGTCCCGGGGGTCCTTGCCCCGCATGAAGACGCTGTAGCCGCGGAAGACCGAGGAGGTGCTGTAGCACTCCGCGACCTTCTTCTGCTTGAAGTCGATCTTCGTGTGGATGCCGAGACTGCCCACGATCCGGGTGATCGGATCCCAGGACATCTCCACCAGGCCGCTGCCGTCGCCGGTCGCCTTCGTGCTCGGTGTTGCCATCGTGTGTGCCGTGCCCTTCTTCAAACGGGGAGCGCTGCTGGACGGTTGGGGTTCTGATGCGGAATCACCAGGGGGGCTTGTAGCCGGTGGTGAGCTTCTCCCCGGGCGCGCGCCACTTGGGCTCCTTGTCCACGGTGGCGGCGGTGACCGCGCGCAGCCTGCGGATGACCGCGCCGTAGGCGGCGCTGGCGGTGCTGGAGACCTTGCCGCCGGGCGGCTCGTCCATGAACGGCATGAACTTGTCGGGGAAGCCGGGCATCGTGCAGGCGATGCAGATGCCGCCGACGTTGGGGCAGCCGCCGATGCCGTTGATCCAGCCGCGCTTGGGCACGTTGCACTTCACCACCGGGCCCCAGCAGCCGAGCTTCACCAGGCACTTGGGCGAGTCGTAGGTGGTCGCGAACTCGCCCTGCTCGTAGTAGCCGGCCCGGTCGCAGCCCTCGTGCACGGTGGCGCCGAACAGCCAGGTGGGACGCAGGTGTTCGTCCAGCGGGATCATCGGGGCGGCGCCGGTGGCCTGGTGGAGCAGGTAGACCAGCGTCTCGGAGAAGTTGTCGGGCTGGATCGGGCAGCCGGGCACGCAGACGATCGGGATGCCGGCCTTGGACTTCCAGTCCCAGCCCAGGTAGTCGGGCACGCCCATCGCACCGGTGGGGTTGCCGGCCATCGCGTGGATGCCGCCGTAGGTGGCGCAGGTGCCGATCGCGACCACGGCCAACGCCTTGGGCGCGAGCCGGTCGATCCACTCGCTGGTGGTGATCGGCTGGCCGGTCTCGGGGTTGTCGCCGAAGCCGCACCAGTAACCCTCGGCCTTGATCGCCTCGTTGGGGATGGACCCCTCGATGACCAGGACGAACGGGTCGATCTCGCCGCGCTCCCCCTTGAAGAACCACTCGATGAAGTTGTCCGCCCCCTGGACCGGACCGCACTCGAAGTCGATCAGCGGCCAGTGGATGGCGATCTTGGGCAGACCAGGGAGCACGCTGAGTGCGATCTCCTCGATGCTGGGCTGGGTGGCGGCGGTCAGCGACACGGAGTCGCCGTCGCAGCTCAGCCCGGCATTGATCCAGAGGATGTGGATCGGGGACTCGTCGGTGCCCGGTCCCGATGCGGCCGCATCGGCCGTGGTCGGCGTTGGAGCGTTCATGGGGGCCTCCTCGGGGAGGTGTGGGACGAAATACCCTCAGGTCAGTTCTCAGCGTGCTCGGAACCGGAGCCCGGTGTGACGTCGGGCGCGGCCAATCCGGTGACGCTCCCTGGTGCGGCAGGGCCAGAGCCGATGCTCACGCACATCCGGGGCCGCTCCGCGTGCGGCCAGCCGCCGTGTCACTCGAAAGCGGAACCCGGGCCAGGCCCAGTTGGCGCAGCGCAGCACCGCGGATATTCGGCGGTGGGCCCGGGGGCCGCTCTGTTACGGTCGGCGGGCCGGCCGCGGGACTCCGGTGCGACTTCCGGAACCTGCCTCTAACGCAATGATTCGCAGTTCGCGCCCCCATTCCCCGGCCGGCATCCGACCACGACCCGGGGGATCGTCCGATGGACTCGTACGGCGACCTGATCGCCGCCGACGACGTGCTGCTCTTCGTCAACGCGGCGATCACCTCCACCGGGCAGCGCGAGTTCCACAGCGAGGAGGGCGCGCAGCGGCTCTCGCTGGACTTCCTGCACGAGTACATGATCGGCAACTACCGCGACCTGTACGCCGCCGTCCTCGCGCTCGACATCAACGACCACAACGCGGTGCTGATCGTCCGGCGGCTGCTGGAGAGCGCCCGCGAGGCGACCGACGAGCAGCGTCGTACGGAGGGCCGGCTGATCGCCCGTCGGCTGGCGCTGCTCCCGCCGCAGCGGGTGTACGGGCTGTTCCGCGAGCTGCGCCGGGCCAAGGTCAACAACCGGCGCACCCGGGCCGTCATGCGCGACTGGATCGCCGCCCGTCCGGACCCGGCGTTCGACGCGGTGAAGTACCGCGGCGGGGTCAAGCTCGCCCTGCGGCACGCCCATCTGGCGCCCGCCGTCGAGGAGTTGGGCCCGTTCGTGTTCGCGCCCAGCTCCCGCAAGCGGTTCACCACGCCCATCCTGGAGAGCTGGCGCCGGGCGCACTACGAGCAGGCTGCCCTCTACGAGCTGCCGTACACCGTGGCCGAGGGCTTCGCCGCCAAGCACCGGATCCCGCGCGCGGTCTTCCTGGAGCGGATCGCCCCGCGGATGACCCGTCTGGAGCAGCTGCGGTTGCAGGAGTCCGGACGCGAGCACAAGGCCGGCGCGGTGCGCGCCGATCTAACCCGGATGCCGCTCACCCGCCTCGCCTCGTATGTGCTCGGGCTGCCGGTCGCGGACCGGCTGGCCCGGCGCGCCGAGCTGACGGACGCACTGCGGGCCGCCGCGCGCCGGGTGGCGGGCGTGCACCGGGGCAGCTGGGGCCGGGTGGCCGCAGTACTGGACGACAGCTTCTCCACGGTCGGGTCGGGGCAGAAGCGGCGCCGCCCGCTCGCCGCCGCACTCGCCGCCCACTACCTGCTGGAGGCGCTGGCCGGGCACTACACCGCGTTCTGGACCTCCGGCCACACGGACGCACTGCTCAGCCGTCCGCAGGGGCCGACGCCGCTGGGCCACCGGATCCTGGACGCGCTGGACACCGCGCCCGCCCGCCTGGTGATCGTCTCGGACGGCTGGGACAACGCGCCGCCCGGGCTGGCCGGCGAGGTACTGCGCATCTGGCGCACCCGGCTCGACCCCGGGCGCCGCACCAGCGTCGTCCACCTCAACCCGGTGTACGACGCGGAGGACTTCGACGTTCGCCGGCTCGCCCCGACCGTCCCCACCGCCGGACTGCGCGACGCCGAGGACCTGCCGGCCCTGGTCGAACTCGCCCAGTTCGCCGAAGGCCGCACCGGGAAAGCCGAGTTGACGGCCTATCTGGACGCCCGTACCGCCCACTTCCTGAAGGAGGAGCGATGACCGTGCTGGACCTGACCGGCCTCACCACCCGCCCCTCGCAGGTCTGGGGCGGGGTGCGGCTGGTGCCGCTGGTGCGCGAGGAGCCGCTGACCGACCTGCGGCTGCACGAGGAGATCTACAGCGACGGGCCCGGCCTGGTCGAGCTGGGTCCGCGCGACCACTACCTCTCGTACATCCCGCACGGGTTCGTCGCGGCCTGGACCGGCGACGGCTCGCCGGCCGCCGCGTACGGCACCCGGCTGGACGGTCCCGGCGGCGGGCCGCCGCCGGCCATGCCGCTGCGCTTCCACCGCCGAATGGTCCGCCGGCAGGCCAAGGACCGGCTGCGCTTCCTGCCGCTGCACCTCGCACTGGAGGGCTACCTGGCACTGCACTTCGGCGGGCCCGTGATCGCCTGGCAGGAGTGGTCGGACCGGGCGCTGCGAGGCGGCCTCTCCCCGCGCGTCGAGGAGGCGTACGTGGGCGCGCAGGTGCGCGGGCTGGGCGACGCGCTGCGGGTCTTCGAGATCCACCCGAACCAGTGCGGACTGCTGGTCTACACCGGCGACGCGCTGGCGAGCGCCTTCGCCGTCCCGCACCCCGACGACTACCGGGCGCTGCACCCCAGCCTGGTCAGTGACCTCTACGGCGAGTTGGTGCACCACTACGCGCTGCTGGCGGCGCCGCTGCCCGACTTCCGGACCGCGATCGACGGCGCGGGCATCCGTTCGCTGGCCGACCTGCGGGCGGCGGCGCGGCGCCAGGAGCGCGACTGGGCGCTCTTCCACGACACCACGATGGCCGGCGGCCTGCTCGACGTCCCGCACACCGCGCAGAGCGTCTACCGGCTGGGCCGCTTCACGCTCTCCCGGTTCCTGCCGCCCTTCGCGCCGAAGCACGAGAACCACATCGGCGAGACGATCACCGACGAGAACGGCCGGATCGCGTACCTGAAGACCTTCCGGCTCTCGGAGAACCAGGTCCGGCGCGGCCACCTGCTGAGCCGGCTGGCCGAGCGGCAGTGGAACCTCGCCGACACGGCGGCCGAACTGGGGGTCACCGAGGCGCAGCTGGGGATGCGGCTGGAGTCGGCCGGCTTCGGCCACCTGCTGCGCCGGGACGTGCTGGACCTGTACCGCAAGGTGGCCGTGGGAACGCTGGGACGCAAGCGCTGAGCTGCGACGTCGCCGGGTCGGCCGGGTCGACGGGAGCCCGTCAAGATCCCGTCAAGAAAGCCGATTGGATCATGCTCAGGGGCGCCGGAGCGCTTGAAACGCGTTAAGAAGATAACCGTCAAAAAGGCGACGGCCCCTCACGCCGTCAGCAGTACCCCGGACAACGCAGTGTCGCGCCGCCAGGTACTCACGGTCGAAAGGATGGCGCATGGCCGCGCCTGCCCAAGCCCCCGAAAAACCCTCCGCACTCCCGGGCGGTGTCGACCTCCCGGAGAGTGCCGGCTACCGGCTCAAGAAGGCTCTGCTGGGCCCGCCGCTGGTCAGCTCGGAACTGCACAACGAGAAGCTCTCCAAGCCCATCGCGCTCGGCGTGCTGGCCCCGGACTGCATCAGCTCCAGCGCGTACGGCACCGAACAGATGCTGACCCAGCTGATCCCGGCCGTCGGAGTGGCCGGCTTCGCGCTGGTCATGCCGGTCACCGGCATCATCCTGGCGCTGCTCTTCCTGCTCACGCTGTCCTACCGCGACGTCGTCATGACGTACACCAAGGCCGGCGGCTCCTACGTGGTGGCGCGCGAGAACTTCGGACCGCGGGTCGCCCAGATCGCCGCCGTGGCGCTGCTGATCGACTACATCGTGACGGTCGCGGTGCAGACCGCCGCCGGCACCGACGCGGTGGCCTCACTGCTCCAGCTGCTGCTGCACACCAACATCGACCACGAGAAGATCTGGATCACCTGCGGGGTGGTCGCGCTGCTCTTCTACGGCAACCTGCGGGGCATCCGCGAGGCCGGCAAGGCCTTCTCGCTGCCGACCTACCTGTTCATCCTGGCCACCGGGCTGACCGTCGTCGTCGGGATGATCCGGCTCTTCACCGGCACCCTGCCGCAGCTCACCGACGCCCAGTTGCACGCGCCCGGCGTGATCGACATCGGCCACCCCGGCGGCGGCATCCTGATGGGCGCCTCGCTCTTCATCATGATGCGGGCGTTCGCCAACGGCGGTTCCTCGCTGACCGGTCTGGAGGCCATCTCCAACGGCGTCAGTGCCTTCCGCAGCCCGCAGGGCCCCAACGCCCGGCGCACCCTGGTGATCATGAGCACCATCCTCGGCGCCCTGGTGCTCGGCGTCTCCACGCTGGCCTGGAAGACCCACGCCGTGCCGTTCTCCTCGGGCAGCCCGACGGTCCTCGCGCAGGAGGCGCACCTGGTATTCGGCCAGAGCGGCTTCGGCAACGTGATGTTCGCCTTCGTCCAGATCGCCACCGCGCTGATCCTCTACACCGGCGGCAACACCTCCTTCAACGGGTTCCCGTTCCTGGCCAGCTTCGTCGCCGAGGACTCCTTCCTGCCCCGGCAGTTGACCATCCGCGGCCACCGGCTCGCCTTCTCCAACGGCATCATCGTGCTGGCGGTGGCCTCGCTGGTGCTGCTGATCGGCACCCAGGGCAACCTCACCAAGCTGGTCGCGCTCTACGCGATCGGCGTGTTCACCGGGTTCGTGATGGCCGCCGCCGGTCTGGTGAAGTACAACTGGGTGCGCCGCGATCCGCATCGCACGATGAAGATCGTGATCAACGCGGCCGCGGCCGTGGCGTCCGCGGCGGTGGTGGTGATGTTCGCGGTCACCAAGTTCACCGAGGGCGCCTGGATGGTCGTCGTCATCTTCCCGTTCGGCGTCTGGGCGCTGATCCGCACCAACGGCCGCTACCGCGCCGAGACCGCCGCGCTGGCGGCCGCTCCGGCCTCGGCGACCACCGCCGCCAACACCCGCAGCGTGGTCTACGTGCTGGTGGACCGGCTCGACCTGGCCGTCGTCAAGGCCCTGCACCACGCGCGCAGCCTGCGCCCGACCGAGCTGAGCGCCGTGCACTTCATGGTGGACGACCGGCAGGCCGAGCGGCTGCAGCGCAGCTGGGAGGCGCACCACGCCGCGGACGTCCCGCTGGAGGTCATCGAGTGCCCCGACCGGCGGCTGCGCCGCGCAGTGGCCGAGCTCTCGGCGCGGGCCACGGCGGACGGCCGGACCGACGTCACCCTGCTGATCCCCCGGCGCGCCTACGGCCCGCTCTTCGGCCGGCTCTTCCACGCCCGGGTCGGCGACCGGATCGCGCAGGCCGCCAGCCGGCTGCCGCACACCGCGGCGACCATCGTGCCGTTCGACGTCACGCAGGCCATCGAGGAGCTCGGCCCCGACCTGGCGGACGGCCCCCGGCCGGTGCCCAGCACCGCCACCGCGGCCCGCGGCGAGAGCGCCAGGGGACGGCGGCGCGTCGTCGAGAGCGCCGGCACCGAGGCCGCGCAGGCGCCGGCCACGCCGCGCGCGGACGGCACCACCGCGATATCCGACCTGCACTGGCGCAACCGCGCCAGCGTCCGGGGCCAGATCCGCTCGGTGAACGTGACCCCGGTCTCCGGCACTCCGCACCTGGAGTGCGAGCTGTTCGACGAGACCGGCGGCATCACGCTCACCTTCTACGGCCGCCGCGCGATCCAGGGCATCCAGCCCGGCGCCCGCCTGCGCGCGGAGGGCATGGTCGGCAGCACCGACGGTTATCTGACCATCGCCAACCCCTCGTACGCGCTGCTGCCGCCGAAGAAGAACGAGCCGGAGGCGACCGCGTAGCCGGATTCCCCCGACGCCCCGGCCTTTGACGCCCCGGCCCCTGACGCCCGACACGGTGTCAGGGGCCGGGGCGTTCGCGTCTCCTGACCCTCCGGCGATTCGGCATGAATAGGTCGTTAACCAGCCAGAATCGCCCATATCAGCGATAAACCTGTATTCGAACAATTCATCGCATGACCCTGCTCCCAGGTGCTAATCTCAGCCGTTTTCGCCGCGCTTGTGCGGCGGCACTCACCTGAAAAGAAAGACAGGTTCATGGCGATTCGGCGGGCCAAGCAGAAGGCTCAGGTCATTGAGAAGCTCTCCCAGGTAGCGCCCCCCGGCGAGACCTTCATCGCCTGCGTGCACACGGAGACGGGCCCGAGCCCCTGGCTGAACGCACTGTTCGACGAGGTCCCGCTGCTCGGCCTGGTGGTCGCCTTCACCCGCAAGTTCTACTTCCTGACGCTCACCAACACCTCGGTCGTGGTGAACACCGCCAGTCGCTGGACCAACCGTCCGGGCGAGGTCGTCGCGGTCTACCCCCGCAGCGCCTTCCCGGTGAGCAAGATCAAGCGCGCGCGGGTGTGGAGCTCGATATACCTGCAGTTCCCCGGCGAGAAGTTCCCGCGCCGGCTCAACATCCACCGCTACTGGCGCAACGAGTTCGACCAGCTGCTGACCGCCGTGCCGAACGCCCCGATCCCCGGCCAGGCCTCGGGCTCGGGCTCGTTCGTCCAGCAGTGACCGGCGGCGGGTTCTCCGGATATCGGGGAACCCGCTCTCCCGTCGGTCAGTAGATCAGGTAGTCGGGCCGCAGACTCGCGTCCTCGACATCACCGTGGGCCTGGGCGTGCAGCTTGCGAGAGAGCGTGTCCAGCGCCCGCGAGGCCGCCACCTCCTCGCCGATCCGGTTGGCGGGGCGGTCGGCCGCACTGCGGACCGACTCCGCGTGGGCGTTCAGCGACGGTGCCCGGACCCCGACCAGCCGGGCCTCGCAGGCCGTGACGGTCCCGTCCTCCTCGAAGCTCAGCTCGACTTTCCACTGGTTGTGCATCCCGCGCCTCCTGGACCCGGTCCGTCCCCCCGCTCTCTCCAGCGTCCTCCCGAGCCCCGCGAGCGGCAAGGACGGCACGGGCTCAGCTCGGGTCGGCCGGCGGAGCCGACTGGGCGGCCGCGGCCGTGCGGTTCACCGCTCCGGTGGACCGCTTCAGCGCGTCCAGGATCGCCAGGCCCTGGCCGACGATCCCGGCGGCGACCTCGTTGACGCCCTCGGTGCCGTTCAGGATGGTCAGGTTGGAGCCCGCGATGCCCCGGGCCGCCGCGTCGACCAGCGCCGGCAGGTTCTCCACCACCCGGTTGGCCGCGATCAGCTCCTGGTTGCCGCCCCGGAGCGAGGCCGCCCGGGCGTCGTTGGCGGCGGCCTGCGCCTCGGCGGTGGTCCGCTCGGCGTACGCGGTGCCGTCCGCCTGGACCCGGATCGCCTGGGCCTCGGCGGTGGCCAGCGTGGTGCGCCGGTAGGCCTCGCCCTCGGCCTCGAACTTCGCCCGGTCACGCTGCGCCTCGGCCAGCGTGCGCTGCCGGTAGGCCTCCGCGTCGGCCGGGCGGCGGACCTCCGCCTCCAGCCGCTGGGCGGCCAGGTTGGCCTGGCGCTGGGCCAGCGCCGTCTGCTCCTCGATGACCTCCTGCGAGGCCTTGGCCGAGGCCAGTGGCCCGGCCTGGGCCGCCCTGGCGTTGGCCTGCTCGGTCTCGGCCACGAAGCCGGCCCGCTTGATGGCGGTGTCACGCTCGTACTGCGCCTTCAGGGCGGCGGCCTCCTGCTCGCGCTGGGCGGCCTCCTGGTCGGAGCGGGCCTGGGCGATCCGGGCCTGGCTGGCCACCGCGGCGGCGTGCGGGGCGGCCAGGTTGGTGATGTAGCCGGTGGCGTCCTCGATCTCCTGGATCTGCAGGGCGTCCACCACGATGCCCAGCTTCTCCATCTCGTTGTGGCTGCCGGCCTTCACCTCCTGCGCCACCCGGTCGCGCTCGCGGATGATCTGTTCCACCGTCAGGCCGCCGATGATCGAGCGCAGATGGCCCGCGAAGATCCGGCCGACCAGCTCCTCCATCCGGTCCTGCTCGGCCAGGAAGCGGCGGGCCGCGTTGGAGATGGACACCGAGTCGTCGCCGACCTTGAAGACCGTCACGGCACGGACGTTGAGGCGGATTCCCTGCTGGGTGACGCAGTCCTCGGAGATCTCCGCCTCGCGCAGCGCCAGCGACAGCATCCGGGCCTTCTGCTTGATCGGCATCACGAAGCTGCCGTGGCCGGTGACGATCCGGAACTGGGTGTCCTGGGCCTGGCGCTTGGAACCGGAGATCAGCAGCGCCTCGTTCGGCGCGGGAACATGCCAGAACAACATCGCGGGACTCCTCTGACGAGCTACGAAAGGGGGAAGGGGACGACGATGACCGATCGGGCGGAGGTCCGCTCCACCACCATGACCTGGGCGTGCCGGGCGATCGGCTCGTCGGCCCAGGCCGCGAAGGCCTCGGTCCCGCCGCGTACCGGCACGAGCACCTCGCCCGGGCCGTCCAGCGGGATCGAGACGGTGACCCGTCCCACCGCACCGACCGGGCTCTGCTCCGCGTCGCCCGCCTCGTGCACCAAGCTCACCCGCCCTCCGCCGCGGCCGAACCTCCGCCCCTCCAATCTAACGATCGCGGGGGTGAAAAGAGCCTCCCGCGACAGGCGACGCTCCGGATGCGGCGCCGACCCCGCCGCCCGCCGGGCGGGCCGCCGCCCTGCACCCGTCGGACCGCCGTGCCAGGCTGACGGAAGAGGCGCAGTCCAGAGCACCAGGAGCCGTCATGTCGTCCGTGAAACCCCTTCCCGATGGATACCCCCGCCTGTCGCCGTACCTGTTCGTCGCCGGTGCGGCCGCCGCGATCGACTTCTACGCCACGGTCTTCGGCGCCACCCAGCGCGGCGACCGGATGACCGGCCCGGACGGCCGGGTCGGCCACGCGGAGCTGCAGCTGGGCGATTCGGTGATCATGCTGGCCGACGAGTACCCCGAGGTCGGCGCGCGCGGCCCCAAGACGGTCGGCGGCACGCCCGTGCTGCTGAACGTCTACGTCGAGGACGTCGACGCGGTGTTCGAGACGGCGCTGGCCCACGGTGCCACCGTGCTGCGGCCGTTGGCGAACCAGTTCTACGGCGACCGGTCCGGCTCGTTCGCCGACCCGTTCGGGCACCACTGGAGCGTGGCGACCCACATCGAGGACGTGCCGCCGCAGGAGATGGCCGAGCGCGCCAAGGCCGCCATGGGCGGCGACAGCTGACCGTCCCGCCCGGACCCTGCCCACCTGCCGGACCCTCCGACCGCGTCGGAGGGTCCTCCCCTACGCTGCCGCAATGACTTCGCTGCGATCATCCGCCGAGCCGAGCCGGCGGGCCGACGCCCATGGCTGACTGGGCGACCATCTCCTCGTTGGCGACCGCCGGCGGAACGCTCGTCCTGGCCGTGGCCTCCTTCGCCTCGATCCGCTCGGCGGACCGCGCCGCGCTCTCCGCCGAGCGCGCCGTCCAGGCCTCGCTGCGCCCGGTGCTGATCTCCTCGCGGGTGGACGACCCGGACCAGAAGCTGGTCTGGATGGACGGCCACTGGACCCGCCTGCACGGCAGCGCCGGGTACGTCCGGGTCGAGGACGGCCGGCTCTACCTCGCCGCCTCGCTGCGCAACGTCGGCCCGGGCCTGGGCGTGATCCACGGCTGGCGGTTCGCCGACGACGACACCTACGCCGACCGCCGGCCGGCCGCCCCGGACGCCTTCCGCCGCCAGTCCCGCGACCTGTACGTCGCGCCCGGCGACACCGGCTTCTGGCACGCGGCGATCCGCGAACCGGCCGACCCCGACCACGCGCCGCTGGTCCAGCGCCTGAAGAGCCGCGAGCGGATCAACATCGACCTGCTCTACGGCGACCACGAGGGCGGCCAGCGCACCATCAGCCGCTTCGCGCTGATCCCGCGCGGCGACGACGACCAGTCCTGGTTCTGCCAGGTCGTCCGGCACTGGAACCTCGACCGGCCCGACCCGCGCTAACGCGGCGTGATCACGTTCTCCAGCGGCTCGCCCTTGGCGAAGCGGGTCAGCTGGGCCCCGATCAGGCGCTTGGCGCGCGGCAGGAAGGCCGAACTGCTGCCGCCCACGTGCGGACTGATCAGCAGGCCGGGCGCGTGCCAGAGCGGGTGACCGGCCGGCAGCGGCTCGGGGTCGGTGACGTCCAGCGCCGCCCGCAGCCGCCCGGCCGTCAGCTCCGCGAGCAGGGCGGCGGTGTCGACCACCGGGCCGCGCGCCACGTTCACCAGCAGCGCGCCGTCCGGCAGCGCGGCCAGGAAGCCGGCGTCCACCAGGCCTCGGGTGCTGTCCGACAGCGGCACCGCCAGGATCACCACGTCCGCCCGCGGCAGCAGCTCGGGCAGCTCGCTGAGCGCCCGCACGGGCCCGTGCGCGGCGCTGCGGGCCGACCTGGCCACCCGCAGCACCTCGCACTCGAAGGGCCGCAGCCGCTCCTCGATCGCCTCGCCGACCGCGCCGTAGCCGACGATCAGGACCGTCCGGTCGGCCAGCGCCGGGTAGAAGCCGGCCCGCCACTGCTCGGCGTCCTGGCCCCGGACGAAGCCGGGGACGTCGCGCAGCGCCGCCAGCGTGAGGGTGAGGGCCAGTTCGGCGGTGGAGGCGTCGTGCACGCCCCGGGCGTTGCAGAGCGTCACACCGGCCGGGATGTGCGGGAGGATGTCGTCCACCCCGGCGGTCTGCGTCTGCACCACCCGCAGCCGGGGCATGGCGGGCAGCAGCGGCAGTACCGAGCCCGGGTGCAGGTAGCTGTACGGGACGACCAGGACGTCGGTGCGGGCCAGCAGCCCGGCCGGCGGCGGCCCGGGCACGCCGTCGCAGGAGGCGTTGTCGAACAGGTGCACCTCCAGCTCCGCGGGCAGCCCGGGAATCGACTCGGCGGGGTACGGCAGCAGGACGACGGGTGTGGTGGCAGCGGTCATGGCCCGCAATCTACCCAGCGATCAACCGACGTCGTTTGGCCTCCCGCTGAGCACTCCGTACGATTCATCGAGTAATCGGGTGGGATCAGCGATGAAGGAAGCAGCGAAGGCATGGCGACGGCAGAGGAGATGCAGGACATCACGGAGTTCGAGTTCGGGCCGGGGATCGACCCGGAACGCCTGCGGTTCTGCCTGGACGTACTCGCCGAACTGGACGACCTCGACGTCGACCACCCGGACGCGATCACCGTGCGCCGCGCCGTCGCCGGCATCTTCCGCACCGTGAAGCAGCGCCGCCGCCAGGAGACCCGCGCCGCCAAGTCGGCCAACGACCGCGCCGTGACCGCCGCCACCGCGACCGGCGCCCCCGGCCGGATCGACGACGAGACCGCGGGCGTGTTCGGGCTCAGCAGCCCGACCACCACCGAGATCGCCGGGATCCTGCAGCGCCCGCGCTCCTGCTACACCTGCAAGACCCGCTACGTCGAGGTCGACGCCTTCTACCACCAGCTCTGCCCGCCGTGCGCCAAGGAGAACCGCTCGCGCCGCGACGCCCGGGCCGACCTTACCGGCCGTCGTGCGCTGCTCACCGGCGGCCGGGCGAAGATCGGGATGTACATCGCGCTGCGGCTGCTGCGGGACGGCGCGCACACCACGATCACCACGCGCTTCCCCAACGACGCGATCCGCCGCTTCAAGGAGATGCCCGACAGCGCCGACTGGCTGCACCGGCTGAAGATCGTCGGGATCGACCTGCGCGACCCGGCCCAGGTGATCGCGCTGGCCGACTCGGTGGCCGCCGACGGCCCGCTCGACATCCTGATCAACAACGCGGCGCAGACCGTCCGTCGCTCCCCCCGCGCCTACGCGGAGCTGGTGGCGGCGGAGTCCGCGCCGCTGCCCGCCGGGGCGCTGCCGGCCGCCGAGGTGATCGGCAGCTTCGGCAGCGGCGCGGTGGACCGCCCGGCGCTGCCCGGCCAGGCCGACGGCGCGCACGACGGCCTCACCGCCCAGCAGGTCACCTCGCTCGCGCTGGTCACCGGCTCGGCCTCGCCGGCCCGGATCGAGGCCGGCACCGCGATCGACGCCGGTGGCCTGGTCCCCGACCTGGACTCCACCAACACCTGGGTGCAGACGGTCGACGAGGTCGACCCGATCGAGCTGCTCGAAGTGCAGCTGTGCAACATGACCGCGCCGTTCCTGCTGGTCAGCCGCCTGCGCCCGAGCATGGCGGCGGCCACGGCGCGCCGTAAGTACGTGGTGAACGTCTCCGCGATGGAGGGCCAGTTCAGCCGCGGCTACAAGGGCGCGGGCCACCCGCACACCAACATGGCCAAGGCCGCGCTGAACATGCTCACCCGCACCAGCGCCAAGGAGATGCTGGAGACCGACGGCATCCTGATGACCGCCGTGGACACCGGCTGGATCACCGACGAGCGCCCGCACCCGGACAAGATGCGGCTGGCCGCCGAGGGCTTCCACGCCCCGCTGGACCTGGTGGACGGCGCGGCGCGGGTCTACGACCCGATCGTCCGCGGGGAACTCGGGGAGGACCTGCACGGGTGCTTCCTCAAGGACTACGCGCCCTCCCCCTGGTGACCCGGTGACCGCGGCCCTCCGGCCGCCGTTGATCGGGGCCGGCGTGATCGTGCCGGCCCCGGACGGCCGCGTGCTGCTCGGGCGCCGGATCACAGCCGGCGAGCAGCCGAGCTGGGGCCTGCCCGGCGGCAAGGTCGACCAGCACGGTGAGTCCTTCGAGCAGGCCGCCGCACGGGAGTTGGCCGAGGAGACCGGGATCGTGCTGCCCGCCGACGCGATGCGGGTGCTGGGCGTGCTGCTCGACCACCGGGACGGCCGGGCCCGGCTGACCGCGGCCGTCCTCGCGCCGGTCTGCGACGCGACCGCCGTGGTCACCGAGCCGCACGCCTGCGGTGGTTGGGAGCGCTTCGCGCCCGACGCGCTGCCGACGCCGCTCTTCGCACCGTCGGCCTGGGTGCTGTCGCGCTGGCAGCCGGGGCTGCCATCACTGCCGGCCGACGTCTTCGGCTACCCGGTGGCGCGCTAGCTAGTGCCGCGCAGGCGGGCCAGTTCGGCTTCGACGGAGCCCGACATCAGCTCGCGCGCGTGGTCCAGCGGCAGTCCGCCGCTCAACCAGCGGACGCTCAGGCCCTCCAGGAGCGCCGTCAGCCGTTCGGCGGCGGCGGCCAGCGCGGTGGCCGTGCTCATCGGCGCGGCGCGGCCGAGCAGGTCGGCGACCTCCTGCACCCAGACCAGGGTGGCCTTGGCGAGGTCCTCGCGCAGGTCCGGTTCGAAGACGGCGCTGGCCCGCAACTCCCCCCAGGCGGCGCTGTTCTCCCGCACGGTGGGGGTGTCCTGCAGCTCCTGCACCAGGCACTGCTCCAACTCGGCCTCGGGGGAGAGTGGTTCGGCCTGCGGGTCGCGCTCCGTGGTGTACCGCTCGGCGCGGTCGCTGATGAACTCCAGCGTCGCCCGCATGATCCCGGTGCGGTCCTTGAAGTGGTAGTAGATCAGCGCCGTGGACACCCCGGCCTCGGCGGCCAGTTCCTCCACCCGCAGACCCCGCACACCGCGCCGGGCGATCACCCGCGCGGCGGCTTCCATGATGGTTGTTCGACGATCGGCCACAGGCCGACACCCTACCGGGGTAGCGGTACCCGGCGGGCGGGCGGCCGCCGTGGCTGCCCGGCTTCGGAAGGCGCGGGCCGGTCTCGCCCCCTACAGTGGCGCTGACATGCCGTTTTTCCGCCCCTGCTGCGCGAAGGGCTTGCGACCGGATCGACCCCCCTGGAACGAACGGGGCTGGTGGAGATGACGAACAGGCGATTCCCGTGGCCACGCTCCCGCAGCGCCGCTCGCGGCGGCCCCGGGACCGGGCGACGGCGTCACCCCTGGATCCGCCGGGCTGCCTTCGCCCTGGCGCTCGTGGTGGTGCTGCTGGCGGCCGGGGGCACCTGGCTGTTCTTCCACCTGAACGGCGACATCCACCATTCGGCCCTGTACCTGGCCCCCGGGACGCAGAGCCCGGAGGCCAGGAACAGTGCGGGCCAGAGCCCGATGAACATCCTGGTGATCGGCTCGGACACCCGCGCCACCGCCGCCGACTGCGCGATCGGCGGCGACTGCGGGCCGGGCGCCAACGCCGACGTGGAGATGGTCGTCCACCTGTCCGCGGGCCGCACCGACGCGACGGTCATGAGCATCCCGCGCGACACGGTGGTGGACATCCCCGCCTGCACCGACCCCGCCACCGGCCACAGCTACCCGGCGCAGGCGCGGTCACAGATCAACGGGAGCCTGCAGAACGGCGGCCCCGGCTGCACGGTGGCCGCGGTCCACGCGCTGACCGGCATATCCATCGACCACTTCATGATGGTCGACTTCGCCGGGGTGGTGAGCATGTCCGACGCGGTCGGCGGCGTCAACGTCTGCGTCGACAACAACGTGTACGACCCGGACTCGCACCTCAAGCTCGCCAAGGGGACCCACACGCTCAAGGGCCTGGCCGCCCTGGAGTTCCTGCGCACCCGGCACGGTTTCGGCAACGGCGGCGACCTCGGCCGCGAGACCGCCCAGCACGTGTTCCTCTCCGCGCTGCTGCAGAAGACCAAGAGCGCCGGCACGCTGACCGACCCGGTCGCGCTCTACAAGCTCGCCGACGCGGCGACCAAGGCGCTGACCGTGGACGACGGCCTGGCCGGGGTGACGAACCTGATGTCGATCGCCTCCCAACTCGCCGACGTGCCGACCGACCGGACCGCCTTCATCACGATGCCGAGCGTGCCGTACCCGGCCAACGCCAACTGGCTCAGCCCCGGCCCCGGCGCGCAGGCGGTGTTCCGGGCGCTGGCCACCGACCAGCCGCTGCCGTCGGCCTCGGCGTCGGCCACCACGGCGGCGGAGGCCCGCCCGCAGTCGCCGGTCCGGCCGGGCGGCGGCGCGACGAAGGCCGGTGGCGGCCCCGGGCTGTTCCTCGACGCGCTGCTGGGCCGCTCCCCGGCCCCGGGGCCCTCGGCGGGCTTCGCTCCGCAGGGGTACGCCCCCGTCGCGGCCGATGCCGGCTCCTCCCCGACGGCGGCCACCCAGCCGCTCAACGCCACGGCGCCGGCCGGCTGCGTGGCCGTCGGCACCGAGGACACCACGCAGTTCGGCACGCCCGTCGCGGCCTACGCGCTCAACCCGCAGATCCCGGACTCCGCGCCCTGACCCCCGCGTCCTGCGGAGCAGGGGTCAGGGCGCGGAGCGGTCAGGAGGCGGAGTCGGGCTTGTCGGGGAACCGGGCGTAGGCCTGGATCGGTGTCATGCCGACGCCGTTGATCTTCTCGGTGTAGTCGTGGCTGACCTGGGCACACTTGCTGCCGTCGTCGGCGGTGGCCGCGTTGGCGTCGCTCAGGGCGGCCTGGGTGTTGACGGGGGTGGGCGTCCCGGCGGTGGCGGAGGTGCCGAAGGTGGTGCCGGTGGTCCAGTCGGTGCCGATGGTCAGCGTGATGCCGGGGCCGTCACCGGGAACCACGGCGGTGGCGGGCAACCCGAGCGAGGCGGCGACCTCCTGGGCGTCGGCCTCGCGGCCGGCCGGGTAGCCGACGGTCGTGCGGGCGGTGACCGTCCCGGTGGCGTCGCTGGTCCTGGAGCTGTAGCCCTGGGCGATCAGCGCGGCCTTGAGGGCGCCGCCGCGGCCGCTGACGTTGCTGCCGTTCTCCACCCGCACGGCGATCTGTGCCGGTGCGGCGCCGGACGGCTTCGCCGAGGGTCCCGGGGTGGTGGTGGTGGGGTCGCCCGCGGTCGAGGTGGCCTGGGCGGCGGCGCTGGACTTGTCACCGCTCGCGGTCGTCAGCGACTGGTCGTCGGTGATCGCGGTGAACAGGTTCCTGGCGGCCGGCGAGACGACGACCTTGCCCTGGGCCCGGGGATCCGGGCTGTTCTGCATGGTGGTGAAGGTGATCCGGTCGGCCGGCACCTTGTTGATGTCGTCCGCCAGCCCGACCAGCTTCGGGATGCCGTTCAGGGCGTCGTCCACGGTCAGCGCCTTGACGGCGGCGCCGGCCAGCGAGTAGACGGCCGCCGGGTCGGTGAGCGTCCCGGCACTCTTCAGCTGGCGGACCAGGGACCCGATGAACATGTGCTGGGTGACCGTGCGGCCCAGGTCGCTGCCGTCGCCGAAGGCGTCCCGGGAGCGGACGAACTGGAGGGCGGCCGTGCCCTTCAGGGTGTGGTTGCCCTTCTTCAGTTTGAGGCCGGAGTTGGCGTCGTAGACGTTGTCGCTGACGCAGACCGGCACGCCGCCGACCGCGTCGGACATCTGGACCACGCCGGTGAAGTCGACGGTGACGAAGTGGTCGATCGGGATCCCGGTCAGCTGGTGGACGGCGGCGACCGTGCAGCCGGGACCGTAGTCCAGCGTGCTGTTGATCTGGCCGTGCGCAACGGTCTTCATCGAGGTGTGGTTCTGCGTGTCGTTGCAGGCCGGCAGCTCGGTCATGGTGTCGCGCGGGATGCTCATCACGGTGGCGTTGCTGCGGTCGGCCGAGACGTGCAGGACCATCTGGACGTCCGCGTTGGCGCCCGAGCCGCAGTCGCCGCCGATCGCGCAGTCGGCCGCGTTGTCGCGGGTGTCGGACCCGATGACCAGGATGTTGATCGGCGTGCGGCCGAAGGCGTCCGGCTTCTCGTGGCCCGCGTCGCCCGACGTACCGGAGAACAGCGAGGAGTGGTGGATGTCGCCGTTGAGCTGGACGTAGAGGTACGTACCGACGCCGACGGTCATCAGCACCAGGCCGGCGGCGGTGAAGGCCGCGAGCCGCAAACCCCGGCGCCGGGGTTTGGGACGGCCCCGGCGGGCCGTGGCGCGCGGTGCCGATCCGGACCGCTCCGCGGGTATCCCGGTCATCGGCGAACACCTCCCCGGTCCGTGGCCGGGCCCGGCCGCAGGCTGCGGCGACCCCCCGTGGATCCGTCCCGCTCGGACGCTGCCGTCCCCTGGCCGATCATGTGCTCCCCCATCCAACAGGCCGGCGGACCCGGCACTCTCGGCATACCCACCCGGTCGGCGGGTGCCCACTACCGAGGTGTGACGTTCCGTCAGTACCAACGGTTGCGCCGGTTCGCGGACGATCAGGCTCCGGGCTGGGTGAAGCCCTGCGGACGGCAGGCCGCGCGTCCGTGCGCGACCGGGCCGTGGTTGCGGACCCGATCACTCTCCGAGGTACGGTGAGGGCCATCGCGGGGCGGGCCCACCGCCGCGCCCGGCCCGCTAGGGGAACGGCCCTCATGCTGGAACTGGCATATCTGCCCAGCCCCTCCCAGGGGGTCTGGCACCTGGGGCCGGTGCCGATCCGCGCCTACGCGCTCTGCATCATCGCCGGGATCGCCGCCGCGCTGTGGCTGACCCGCAGGCGCTGGTCCGCGCTCGGCGGCAATCCGGACGACATCACGGACATCGCGGTCTGGGCGGTGCCGTTCGGCATCGTCGGCGGACGGCTCTACCACGTGATCACCGACCCCGAGCTGTACTTCAAGGCCGGGGAGCAGCCGATCCGGGCGCTGTACATCTGGGACGGCGGCCTCGGGATCTGGGGTGCGGTGGCGCTCGGCGCGGTCGGTGCCTGGATCGGCTGCCGCCGCCGGGGCATCCGACTGTCCGCCTACGCGGACGCCCTCGCGCCGGGCCTGATCCTCGCGCAGGCCATCGGCCGCTGGGGCAACTACTTCAACCAGGAGCTCTACGGGAACCCCACCCACCTGCCCTGGGGCCTGCTCATCGACCCGGCGCACCGGCCGCCGGGCACCCCGGACATCGCCACCTACCAGCCGACCTTCCTCTACGAGTCGCTGTGGGACCTGGGCGTCGTCGTGCTGCTGCTCTGGGCGGACCGGCGGTTCAGCATGCACTCCGGGCGCCTGTTCGCCCTGTACGTCGCCGCCTACACGGCCGGGCGGGGCTGGGTGGAGGCGCTGCGCGACGACCACGCCAACCACATCCTCGGGCTGCGGCTCAACGACTGGACCTCGCTGCTCCTCTTCCTCGCCTCGGTCGCCTACCTGGTGATCACCCGCAACCGCCCGGCCCCGGCGGACCCGGGTATCGGCCGCGTCGCGGGCCCCGACCTCACGGGCGCGGCCGACAAGCCCGACGAGACGGCCTGAGAGGGGCGGGGCCTCCGGAAGGGCGGCGGCTCAGCGTCCTGCGGCCGGTACCAGGTAGGCCGCGACGCTGCGCAGCTTCTCGCAGGTCTCCTCCAGTTCGCGCGCCGGGACGGACTGGGCCACGATCCCGGCCCCCGCCCGCAGCCAGACCCGTCCGGCCTGCTCGAAGACCGCGCGCAGGACCAGGGCGGCGTCGAGCGCGCCGGAGGCGTCCACGGCCAGCACCGCGCCCCCGTACATCTCCCGGGCCACCTGTTCGTGCTGCCGGACGCCCGCGACGGCGGCCGGCTTGGGCACGCCGGTCGCGGTGATCGCGGGGAACAGCGCGGCGAACGCGTCCCAGCGGTCCAGGCCCGGCGCGAGCCGGCCGGAGAGCCGCGAGGCCAGGTGCTGCACGCTGCCGCGCTCCTTGACGACCATGTACTCGTCGACCGCGATGCCCGCCGCCTCGCAGACCTCGCCGAGCTCGCCGCGGGCGGCCTCCACCGAGATCCGGTGCTCGTGGATCTCCTTGGCGTCGCCCAGGAGTTCGGCGCGCAGCCGGGCGTTCTCGGCGGCCGAGTCGGTGCGGGCCCGGGTGCCCGCCAGCGGCTGGGTCCGGACCAGACCGTCGGCGTCGACCGTGACGACCAGTTCCGGGCTGAAGCCGGCCGCCCGCAGAGCGCCCATGCCGAGCAGGAAGGACCGGGCCGGGGTGTTGTGGCGCCGGCCGAGCACGAAGGTGTCCACCAGGTCGATCGCGCCGGGCACCGGGACGACCCTGCTGAGCACGACCTTCTGGTACGAACCGGCGGCGATGTCGGCCACGGCCGAAGCCACCAGCTTCCGGTACTGGTCGCCGTCGGCCGTGAGGTCGATTCCGGGCACCCCGCCCACCGCGGCTGGTGCGGTGGGTGCCTCGGCGAGGAGCGCGGCAAGCCGGTCCCGGGCGCCCGGGCCGGTGGTCCGCAGCAGCGCCCGGCCGGCCGTGATCCTCACCTCGTCCTGGGGAACGACCAGGTGAAGGAGCGGAGTTGAGGCGCCTCCCGGGTCGCCGCCGGACTGCGCGACGGCGAGTTCGAAGGCCGCCCAGCCGTAGGCGCACCAGCCCTCCACCGGCAGCTCGTCGAGCAGTGCGGCGACCACCCGCAGCGGCTGCTCGTGCCAGGCGATGCTGCGCCGGTCCGCACCGCAGGTGTAGTGCACGTGCCGCCCGTCCACCCGGATCTCCGCCAGCGTCCCCACGCCGACGTGCCAGACGGCGCCCTGCTCGTAGACGACATGGGTCTCGGCCCGGTGGGCCCTGGCCAGTCGCGCGGCCATCAGCAGCGGGTCGTGCGGGGCGTCGACCTCGGTCTCCCGGTAGCACTGGCGTGGGGTCATGGTGTGTTCTCCCTGACGGCTTTTGCGAGGCCTTCGGCCCGCAGTCTGGCGGCGACACCGGCCGCGAGTTCGCGCTTGTCGACCTTGCCCGCGCCGGTGCGCGGGAACGCGTCCGCGATTTCGAGCCGGTCGGGCAGTTTGTACGCGGCCAGCCCCCGCCCGCGCAGGAAGGCGGCCAGCTCGCCGAGGGTGGGCGCACTCCCCTGCGGCACCACGTACGCGCAGGAGCGTTCGCCGAGCAGCCCGTCCGGCATGCCGACGACTGCGGCCTGCGCGACCTGCGGGTGCGCCGACAGGTGGTCCTCGACCTCGGCGGCCGGCACCTTCTCCCCGCCGCGGTTGATGACGTCCTTGACCCGCCCCTCGACGACCAGGTGGCCGGTCGCGGTGCGGCGCACCAGGTCGCCCGTGCGGTAGTAGCCGTCCGTGGTGAAGGCGGTCGCGTCGTAGTCGGGGGCCCGGTAGTAACCGCGGATCGTGTACGGGCCGCGGACGAGCAGTTCGCCGATCTCGCCGGGGGCGACCTCCCGCTCGTCGCCGTCCACCACCCGCAGTTCGTCCGCCGCGGAGAGCGGGCGGCCCTGGGTGGAGAGCACGGTCTCCGGCGGATCGTCGGGCCGGGTGAAGCAGAGCAGGCCTTCGGCCATGCCGAACACCTGCTGCAGCCGGCAGCCCAGTTCGGGACCGACCCGGGCCGCCTCGGCCCGGCCCAGCCGGGCGCCGCCGACCTGGAGCAGGCGCAGGCTCGACAGGTCGGCGTCGGACCAGGAGGCCTCAGCCAGCCAGAGCGTGAGGAGCGGCGGGGTGAGGGCGGACACGGTCACCCGTTCCCGGGCGATCAGCTCGAAGGTCTGGTCGGGGGCGGCGCCCGGCGCCAGGACGACGGTGCCGCCGACCGCCAGCGTGCCCAGCACGCCGGGGCAGCCGAGGGCGAAGTTGTGCGCGGCGGGCAGGGCCGCGAGATAGCGGGAGTTCTCGTCCAGCCCGCACAGCGCGGCGCTCTCCCGGACGTTGTAGACGTAGTCCCGGTGCGTGCGGGGAATGAGTTTCGGCGCACCCGTCGTCCCACCGGAGAGAAGCAGCAGGGCGAGGTCCGCAGGGGCGGGTACGGGGAATTGCGAATCCGGTCGGCGAGAAGGCAGATCGGTACCGTCGTGCAACCGGAATACGTCGTCGAGAGAACCATCTGGATGCCCTGCGGTCAGGACGTGACGCAAGCCTTGATTTCCCGCGCGAACGGCCTCGGCAAGGGAAAGGAAGTCGAATCCGGGCTGCCCGCGGGGGATGGCGTACCCCACCGCCTCGGCCATCTTACACAGATGATCGATCTCGTTTCTCCGGTGTCCGGGCAGCGCCAGGACCGGAATCACGCCGAGCCGGAAAAGGGCGAAAATAAGAAGTATGAATTCGATGGAGTTCGGAAGCTGGACGACGACACGGTCGCCGGCGGCCAGGCCCAGCCCGGCCAGCCGACCGGCCAGCCGCTCGACGGCAGCGTCGAGTTCGCCGTAGCCGATGCGCCGTCCCGAGGAGATCAGCGCCGTCCGGTCGGGGCGACAGCGAGCCTGCGAGCGCAGGATGGCGTCAAGGGTATCCACTCTGAGTTTCATCCCATTGATCTGAATATTTTATGAGCAAGGGTAGGACAGGAGAGATGGGGTCGTGCACAATCCAACCATCAATCCCGGTGTACTTTAGCGCTCTTCGCATTCACCGGTGGCACCGTCGGGACTTTGCCCGGAGTGGGAAGTCTGGTGTATTAGTTTCTGGACGCACAACCTTCTGTGCCGCAGTAGGACAAGTACACTGCTATCCGAGCGATGGGCGAGGGATGCTTTCACCGCAGCATGGGATTTCGGCCACTGAACATGAGGCGCAGCCACTCGCCCGCCCATCGCTGACGGCGGACGCACTCAGGAATGCGGTCGCGGACCTGCTCGGCTGCGAGGCTCGGGATCTCCTGGACACCGACGACCTCGCCGAGCTCGGCATGGACTCGATCCGGACGATGACGCTGGCCGGCTGGCTGCGTCGCCAGGGCGTCCAGGTCGGCTTCCCGGCGCTGGCGCAGAGCCCGACGCTCGCCCAGTGGTCGGCGCTGGCCGACGCCCACCTGCCGGAGCCCCGGGCGCGGAGCGCGGCGGTCGCCGAGGCCGGTCCGGCCGTCGACGGGAGCGGTCAGCCGGTTGACCCGGGCGCGCCCTTCGCGCTGACGCCGATGCAGCACGCGTACTGGATCGGGCGGCGCGACGACCAGGTGCTCGGCTCGGTGGGCTGCCACGCCTACCTGGAGTTCGACGGCGTCGGCCTCGTACCCGAACGGCTCGAAGCCGCGGTGCGCACCGTGCTCGCCCGGCACGGCATGCTGCGGGCCCGGTTCCTGGAGGACGGCACGCAGCAGATCATGCCGGACAGCGCCTGGCCCGGGCTGCTGGTGCACGACCTGCGCGACGGCCCCGAGCAGCACGTGGCCGGGCGGCTCGAGCAACACACGGCAGAGCGCCTCGCGGCCGTCCGGGAGGCGCTCTCGCACCGCCGGCTGCGCGTGGAGCAGGGCGAGGTGCTGGATGTGCAGCTCTCGCTGCTGCCCGGCGGCGCCACCCGGCTGCACCTCGGCGTGGACCTGCTGGTCGCGGACGTCGAGAGCATCAGAATCCTGCTGGCCGACCTCACCCGCGCCTACCACTCCCCCGAACTCCTGTCACCCACCGAAGAGTTCACCTTCCCGCACTACCTCGCCGACCACGGCGCACGGCGCGCGCAGGCCCGCCGGGAGGCCCAGGCGTACTGGCGCGACCGGCTGCCCGACCTGCCGGACGGGCCCGGCCTGCCGCTGGCCACCGACCCGACGCGACTGGCGGCGGCGCCGCGCTTCACCCGGCGGCGGCACCGCCTGGAACCGGACGCCTGGCGGCGGTTCGGCGACCGCGCGCGGCGCGGCGGCACCACCCCGGCGATGGCCCTGGCCGCCGCGTACGCCGAGGTGCTCGGCGCGTTCAGCGAGAGCCCCCGGTTCCTGCTCAGCGTGCCGCTGTTCGACCGCGACGCGGTGCACCCGGCCGTCCCCGGCATGGTGGCCGACTTCACCGACCTGCTGCTGCTCACCGCGGACGTCTCGGCGGACGTCTCGTTCCTGGAGCGCGCCCGCGCGCTGCAGAGCGAGTTCCGGGCCGTCGCCGCGCACAGCGCGTACTCCGGTGTCGACGTGCTGCGTGACCTGGCCCGCGCGCGGGAGACCGGGGAGGAGCAGCCGCGGAGGGCGCCCGTGGTGTTCGCCTGCACCCTCGGCGACGATCTCATCGACGCCGAAGTGCGGCAGTCCATCGGCGAGTTGGGCTGGATGATCTCGCAGACCCCGCAGGTCTGGCTGGACCACCAGGTGTACGAGTCGCAGGGCGGCGTCGACCTGTGCTGGGACGCCGTCGACGACCTGTTCCCCGCCGGGCTGGTCGACGACATGTTCGACAGCTACCGGGAGTTGGTCGACCGCCTCGCCGCCGGGCGCGCCTGGGACGGACCCGTCCGCCCGGCCCTGCCGCCGCGCCAGCGGGCCGTCCGGGCCCGCGTCAACGCCACCGGCGCGCCCGGCGCCGACCGCCCGCTGCACGCGGGCTTCTTCGACCGCGCCGCCGAACACCCGGACAGCCCGGCCCTGTTGTGGGGCGACGACGACGCGGCGCCGGACGCGACGACGGCACACGGGACGACGGCACACGGGACGACGACGTACGGGAGGATGACGTACGGCACGCTGGCGCGGCGGGCGCTGGGGGTGGCCGCGGCGCTGCGTGAGCGCGGACTGCGGGCGGCCGAACCGGTGGCCGTCTCGACCGCCCGGGGCGCCGACCAGATCGCGGCGGTGCTCGGGGTGCTCGCAGCCGGCGGCAGCTACGTCCCCGTGGGCGTCGACCAGCCGGACCGGCGGCGGCGGCGGATCCTGGAGCGCGCCGGTGTCCGGCTGCTGCTGACCGACACGGCCGCCCCGACCGGCCTCCCCTCGACCGTGTCGGCGCTGGACGTCGCGACGGCCTGCGCGCACCCGCCGCTCGCGGGGCCCGTCCCGGTGCCGGCCGACGCGCCCGCCTACGTGATCTTCACCTCGGGCACCACCGGCGACCCCAAGGGCGTCCAGGTCGCCCACGGCGCGGCCGCCAACACCGTCGCCGACCTCAACGAGCGCTTCTCGGTGGGCCCCCGCGACCGGGTACTCGCCGTCTCCGCGCTCGACTTCGACCTGTCGGTCTACGACGTCTTCGGCCTGCTGTCGGCCGGTGGCGCGCTGGTCCTGCCGGCCGAGGCGCAGCGGCGCGACCCCCGGGCGTGGGCCGAGCTGATCGCCCGGCACGGCGTCACCGTCTGGAACTCGGTACCGGTCCTGCTGGACATGCTGCTCACCGCGGCCCCGGTCGAACCCCAACTGCCGGGAGGCCTAGCCGGGTTGCGGCTGGCACTGCTGTCGGGCGACTGGATCGGCCTCGACCTGCCCGGGCGGCTCGCCGGGCGGAGCGGGCAGGCCTGCCGGTTCGTCGCGCTCGGCGGCGCGACCGAGGCCTCGATCTGGTCGAACCTCTTCGAGGTGACCGAGGTTCCCGCGACCTGGACCTCCGTCCCGTACGGATTCCCGCTGCGCAACCAGCAGTTCAGGGTGGTCGGGCCGACCGGCCTGGACCGCCCCGACTGGGTGGCCGGCGAACTGTGGATCGGCGGCGCCGGCGTGGCGCTCGGCTACCTCGGTGATCCCGGGCTCACGGCGGACCGGTTCGTCACGCACGAGGACGGTCGCTGGTACCGGACGGGCGACCGTGGGCGCTACTGGCCGGACGGCACGCTGGAGTTCCTCGGCCGAATCGACCGGCAGATCAAGATCCGGGGCGTGCGCACCGAGTTGGGCGAGATCGAGGCGGCCCTCCAGGCGCACCCCTCGGTCGGTCGCTGCACGGTGGCCGTGCTCGGCGAGGGCCCGGCCAGGCGGCTGGCGGCGGTGGCCACCCCGGTGGCCGTCGACGGGCGCCCGGCCCGGCCGGCGCTGCCTCCCGTACCGGCCCCGCGCGCGGTGGCCGTCGCCGAACCCGCCCCGGAGTCGGCGGGCCCGGCAGGGCCGCGCGACCAGGCGGGACCGGCAGCGCCGCGCGACCAGGCGGGACCGGCAGCGCCGCGCGACCAGGCGGGACCGGTGGCGCCGCGCGACCAGGCGGACCCCGAGGCGCGTGTCGTCGAGCACGTCCTCGCCCGGCTCGCGGCCGGTGAGGCGGGCGTCACGGCCGCGAGCGCGCCGCTCACCGAACTGGCCCGCCGCTGGGGCGCGCCGCCCGGGTGGCAGCCGCTGCTGCGCCTCTGGTTCGACTGGCTCGCCGCGCGGGGCGTGCTCACCGGCGACCGGCACGGTTACGCCGCCGGTCCACGACTGGCCGCCGTGTGCCGACCGGCCGCGTCCGAGGCGCCGCCCGGCGGCGAACTCACGGCGGTGGCCCAACGGTTGGCGCAACGAATCGACGAGCTGGCCGCCGTCGTGCGCGGCGAACTCGACCCGTCGGCGCTGCTCGACGACCCGGTGCTGGCTCCCGAGGCGCTGGCGGGTCTCGACGCCGGCGCGGATCGCGCGGCGGCCGCGCTGGTCGCCGAACTCCCTTCGACGGCAATCCCCTTGGAGATCGCCGTACTCGGGGCAGGCGGCTCCCGGATCGCCCGGCGACTGGCCGCCGCCGACGACCGCCACCGCTGCACCCTGCTCGACACCTCCGTCAGCCGGCTCGACGCCGCCCAGAAGCTGCTGGCCGACGCCCCCGGCCGGTTCGCCTACCGCCGGCTCAGCGGCCCGCTGGTTCCGGCCGAACTGCTGGGCCGCTTCGACGTGGTGGTGGCCGACAACGCGCTGCACGCGTACCCCGACCCGGCGCAGGGCGCGCAGCTCGGCGCGCTGCTGCTCGCGCCCGGCGGGCTGCTGCTCGCGCTGGAACGGACCGCGCTTCCCCCGCTCGCCCTGATCGCCGCCGCCCTGCCGACCGTCGGCTTCACCCGGCTCGACCCGGTCCGCCGGGACCGACGCACCCCGCTGCTCCCAGCCGTGGACTGGCACCACCTGCTGGCGCGCGCCGGGCTCGTCCCGTCACCCGCCCGCGCCGGCGGCCCGGCCCTCCCGGACGGGCATCTGCTGCTGCGCGCCGCCAAGGCCCCGGACGCCGGGCTGCCGACCGAGGACGCCCTCCGGGAGTGGCTGGCCGCCCGGCTGCCCGCCGCGATGATCCCCGACCTCCTGTTCGGCACGGCCGCGCTGCCGCTCACCGCCAACGGCAAGGTGGACCGCGCCGCGCTGGCGGGCCTGCTGCCCGCCGCCGATCCCGCCGGGGCCGGGGCGGGCGCCGCACGGGCCGCCGGCGACCCGCCGAGCGGTCCGCTGGAGACCGCGCTGGCCGCGCTCTGGTGCGAGGTGCTCGGGGTCGGGTACGTCGCCCGCGAGCAGAGCTTCTTCGCGCTCGGCGGCGACTCGCTGCTGGCCACCCGGCTGGTGAGCCGGCTGCGCGGCGCCGGGCTGGCCGTGGAGCTGTCGGCGGTGTTCGCCTCCCCCGTCCTCAAGGACCTCGCCGCGTGCCTCACGCACGCCCCTGGCGCGCCGCACGCGACGGTCGTCGCCGACCCCGGGCACCGCCACGACCCGTTCCCGCCCACCGACGTGCAACGCGCCTACTGGACCGGCCGGGCCGCCGGCCTGCCGCTGGGCGGCGTGGGCGCGCACTACTACGTCGAGTTCGACGGGACCGGGCTCGACCTCGACCGCCTCGAAGAGGCCTGGAACCGCCTGATCGCCCGGCACGAGATGCTGCGGGCCGTCTTCGACGAACACGGCGACCAGCGCATCCTGGCCGACGTGCCGAGGGTGGTGATCCCGGTCGAGCGGCCGACGGCCGATGCCGCTGGGGACGCGCTCGGCGCGTTCCGCACGGCCATGTCGCACCAGGTCCGCGACCCGGCGCGGTGGCCGCTGGTCGACCTGCGCGCGCTGGTCTACGAGCAGGACGGCGCGCGGCGCGTCCGGCTCGGGGTCAGCCTGGAGAACATCGTGCTGGACGGCCGCAGCATGATGATCGTGCTCGGCGAACTCGACCGGCTCTACCGCACGCCGGACGCGGCGCTGCCCCCGGTCGACGGGCTGTCCTTCCGCGACTACCTGCTCCAGGTCGCGCCGTCCGCCGCCGCCTCCGAAGCCGCGCGGCGGTACTGGACGGACCGGCTGGCCGACCTGCCGCCCGCACCCCGGCTGCCGCTGGCCGCGCACCCGTCGGAGGTCACCGCGGCGCGCTTCGTCAGGCGCTCGGGGCTGCTGCCGACGGCTCGCTGGCAGGCCCTCACCGACCGGGCCCGGACGTACGGGCTGACGCCCTCGGCCGTCCTGCTCGCCGGGTACGCCGAGGTGCTCGGGCGGTGGAGCGCCCACCCCGAACTCACGGTCAACCTCACGCTCTTCGACCGCGAGGAGGTGCATCCGGCCGTCGACGACATCGTGGGCGACTTCACCTCGCTGCTGCTCGTCGCCTACCAGCCCGCGCCCGGCGCCGGGTTCCTCGACCGGGCCCGCGCCCTCCAGCGGCGGCTGGGAGAGGACCTGGGTCACCGCGCCTGGTCGGCCGTCCGGGTCACCCGCGAGCTGGCCAGGTCGCAGGGGGTGGCGGAGCAGGCGATGCCGGTGGTCTTCACCAGCGCGCTGGGCACCCCGCGCGACCTCTCGCTCGACCTCGCCGACTGGCTGCTGCCCCGGGTCTGGGGCGTCTCGCAGACCCCGCAGACCTGGCTCGACAACCAGGTCTACGACTCGGCGCGGGGCCTGCACTACGACTGGGACGCGGTGGAGCAGCTGTTCCCCGCAGGAGCCCTGGACGCGATGTTCGCCGCGTACGGAGAGCTGTTGGGCTGGCTGGCCGAGTCCGACTGGGACGCCCCCGTCCCCGATCTGCTGCCGGCCGGCCAACGCGCCGTCCGGGCCGGTGTCAACAGCACGGCCGGGCCGCTGCCGACCGCCGCGCTGCACGAGCCGTTCTTCGCGCTGGCCGAGCGCGAGCCGGACCGGACGGCCTGCCACTGGGCCGGTGGACGGCTCGACTACGGCCAACTCGCCCTGCGGGCCCGGCGGATCGCCGCGCTGCTGCGCGCGAACGGCGTCCGTCCGGGCTGCGCCGTGGCCCTGCACCTCCCCAAGGGGCCGGACCAACTCGCAGCGGTGCTTGGCGTGTTGGCCACCGGCGCGGCCTACGTTCCGGTCGGCGTGGACCTGCCCGTCACGCGGCGCGAGCGGCTCTACCGCAACGCCGGGGTCCACTGCGTCCTGACCGCGACGGCGCACGCGGAGCCGGCTCCCGAGGGGGTCGCCGTGCTCGCCATCGGGGAGTACGAGCGGTACGAGCCGCTGGCGGGTCCGGTGGCGGTGGCGGGCGACGCGCTCGCGTACGTCATCTTCACCTCCGGTTCCACCGGCGAACCCAAGGGCGTGGAGGTGAGCCACCGGGCGGCGGCGAACACCGTCCAGGACGTCAACGAGCGGTTCGCCGTCGGACCTGACGACCGCGTCCTGGCCGTCTCCGCCCTGGACTTCGACCTCTCCGTCTACGACATCTTCGGCCCGCTCAGCACCGGCGCCGCCCTTGTCCTCATCGGCGAGGACGAACGGCGCGACGCCGAACGCTGGCTCGACCTCGCCCACCGGCACCGGGTGACCCTCTGGAACACCGTCCCCACCCTCCTCGACATGCTGCTCACCGCGGCCGAATCCCGACCGCTCCCCGACTCGCTGCGGCTGGCGCTGGTCTCCGGCGACTGGGTCGGCCTCGACCTGCACCCGCGCCTCACCACCCGGCTGCCGCACTGCCGACTGATCGCGCTGGGCGGCGCCACCGAAGCCGCCATCTGGTCCAACTCCTGGGAGATCACCGGGATCCCGGCACACTGGACGTCCGTCCCGTACGGACATCCGCTGCGCAACCAGTGCTACCGCGTGGTCGACGCGCAGGGCCGCGACTGCCCCGACCTCGTCCCGGGCGAGCTCTGGATCGGCGGTCTCGGCCTGGCCGACGGCTACCGGGGGGATCCGGACCGGACCGCCGAGAAGTTCGTCCAGCACGACGGCACCGGCTGGTACCGCACCGGCGACCTCGGCCGCTACCACGGCGACGGGACCCTGGAGTTCCTCGGCCGCACGGACCACCAGCTCAAGATCAACGGCCACCGCCTCGAACCCGGCGAGATCGAAGCCGCCCTGGAGAGCCACCCGGGCGTGCGCCGAGCCGTGGTGACCGTCGACGACCGCGGTGCGCGGCGGCAGTTGGTGGCGCACGTTGTGGCCGAGGGCGGCCACCAGGTCGCCGCCGAGGTGCTACGGGCCTTCCTGGCCGAGCGGTTGCCCCGGCACGCGGTGCCGCACGCCGTCGCGTTCTGGGACGAACTCCCGCTCACCGCCAACGGCAAGGTCGACCGGGCGGCTCTCACCGCCCACGCCGTCCCGGCTCAGGTCCCGTCCCTCGCCAGCCAACTGCCTGAGACTCCGGCTGAGTTGCTGGTGGCCGCGGTCTGGTCCGAGGTGCTGGGAGTGCCCGCGCCCTCGTGCGACGGCAACTTCTTCACCCTGGGCGGCGACTCGCTGCTGGCCACCAAGGTGGTGACCCGGCTGCGCACGGCCGGCGTCGCGGGCGCCGCGATCAGCGCGCTGTTCACGGCGCCGCAACTCGCGGAGTTCGCCGCGACGCTGACGCTGGAGGGCGAGCCGTCGGCCGTCGGCGTCCGGCCCGCCGGCATCACCGCCGACCCGGCCGCGCGCCATCAGCCGTTCCCGCCGACCGAACTGCAACGCGCCTACTGGGTCGGGCGGTCCTCGGCCTTCACCCTGGGCGGCGTCGGGTCCTACTACTACTGCGAGTTCGACGCGAGCGAGCTCGACCTCGCCCGGCTGGAGGACGCCTGGAACCGGCTGATCGAGCGCCACGAGATGCTGCGCGTGGTGTTCGACGAGGACGGCAGCCAGCGGGTCATGCCCGTGGTCCCCCGCCTGACCATCCCGCTCGCCGAGGCCACCGGCGAGACCCGACTCACCGCGCTGCGCGAGGAGATGTCCCACCAGCTCCTCGACCCGTCGACCTGGCCGCTCTTCGACGTCCGCGCTGCCCGCCACGAGGACGGCCGCACCCGGGTCGGCATCGGTCTCGACTACCTGGTGGTCGACGGGCTGAGCATGATGATCCTTTTCTCCGAGCTCGACCGGCTCTACCGCGACCCGGACGCCCAACTCCCGCCGATCGGCGTCTCCTTCCGCGACTACGCCTGCCAGGTCGCACCGGACCCGACCGAACTCGACCGCTCACTGAGCTACTGGCAACAGCGGATCCCGCAGCTGCCGCCCGCGCCGGCCCTGCCGCTCGCCGTCGACCCCGCGACCGTCGACCGGCCGCGCTTCGTCCGCCGCGAGACCTGGCTCGCCCCCGAGCAGTGGCAGGCGCTCCAGGCCCGGGCCCGGCAGCACGGCTTCACGCCGTCCGCCCTGTTGCTCGCGTGCTACGCGGAGGTGCTCGGCGCCTGGAGTCTCGACCCCGAACTGACCCTGGCGCTCACCCTGTTCGACCGCCGCGACGTGCATCCCGACATCGAGCGGGTGCTCGGCGACTTCACCTCGCTGCTGCCGGTCGCCCACCGGCCGGAGCCGGGCGAGTCGTTCGAAGCCAGGGTCCGGCGGTTGCAGGACCGACTGTGGCGCGACCTCGACCACCGCGGCGCTCCCGTCCTCGGCCTGCTGCGCGCGGAGGCGGGAGCGGCGGGCGCGGCCGGGGCGACCCTGCCCGTGGTGTTCACCAGCGCGCTCGGGGTGGCCGACGAGCTCAGCGACGGACTGCGCCGGCCGGTCTGGAGCGTGTCGCAGACGCCGCAGGTCTGGCTGGACGAACAGGTGATGGTCCGCGACGGCGGCCTGCTGGTCACCTGGGACGCGGTGGAGGAACTGTTCCCCGCCGGGATGCTCGACGCGATGTTCGCCGCGCACGGCGACCTGCTCGACTGGGCCTGCCGGGCGGACTGGTCCGCCCCGCGCCCCGCGCTGCTCCCCGTGGCGCAGCGCGCCGTCCGTGCCGCCGTCAACGCGACGGCCGGGCCGCTGCCGAGCGGGCCGCTGCACGGGGACTTCTTCGCCCGGGCGGCGGCCGACCCCGGCCGCTGCGCCCTGCGCTGGGGTGCGGACGGGCGGCTGACCTACGGCGAACTGGCCGAACGCGCGCTGCGGATCGCGGCGTTGCTGCACGCCGGTGGCCTGCGGCCGGCCGAACCGGTGGCGGTGAGCCTGCCGAAGGGCCCCGACCAGATCGCCGCGGTGCTGGGGGTACTCGCCGCCGGCGGCGCCTACCTGCCGATCGGGCCGGAGCAGCCCGGCGCTCGGCGCGCCCGGATGCTGGCGACCGGCGGCGCGCGGTTCACGCTCTCGGCGGCCGAGGTCGCCGCGGCACCCGCGTACGAGCCGTTGGCGGGTCCGGTGGCGGTGGCGGGCGACGCGCTCGCGTACGTCATCTTCACCTCCGGCTCCACCGGCGAGCCGAAGGGCGTCGAGATCACCCACCGGGCCGCCCTGAACACCGTCCAGGACATCAACGAGCGGTTCACCGTCGGACCCGACGACCGCCTCCTGGCCCTCTCCGCCCTCGACTTCGACCTCTCCGTCTACGACATCTTCGGCCCGCTCAGCACCGGCGCCGCCCTCGTCCTCCCGCACGAGGACGACCGCCGCAACCCCGAGGCCTGGCTCACCCTCATCGACGACCACCGGGTCACGCTCTGGAACAGCGTCCCCACCCTGCTCGACATGCTCCTCACAGCGGCCCGGCCCCACCAGCCGCTCACCCACCTGCGGCTCGCCCTGGTCTCCGGCGACTGGGTCGGCCTCGACCTGCACCCCCGCCTCACCAGCCACCTCCCGCACTGCCGCCTGATCGCCCTGGGCGGCGCCACCGAGGCCGCCATCTGGTCCAACAGCTGGGAGGTAACCGGGATCCCGGCGCACTGGACGTCCATCCCCTACGGCCACCCGTTGCGCAACCAACACCACCGCACCACCGGACCGCACGGCCACGACACCCCCGACTGGGTCCCCGGCGAACTCTGGATCGCCGGCGCCGGCCTCGCCGCCGGCTACCGGGGCGACCCCACCCGGACCGTCGAGAAGTTCGTCCGGCACGACGGCGTGCGCTACTACCGCACCGGCGACCTCGCCCGCTACCACCCCGACGGGACCCTGGAGTTCCTCGGCCGCACGGACCACCAGCTCAAGATCAACGGCCACCGCCTCGAACCCGGCGAGACCGAGGCGGCGCTCACCGCGTACCCCGCCGTGCGGCAGGCCGTCGTCGTGGCCGTCGGCGAGCGCGGCGGCCACCGTCTGCACGCCTTCGTCACGGCCGACGGTCCCGAGCACCCCCAACCGGCCGCCGTGCAGGGCTTCCTGGTCGACCGACTGCCGCCGTACGCCCGCCCGAGCACGATCACCGTGCTCGACGCGCTCCCGCTGACCGGCAACGGCAAGGTCGACCGGGCGAAGCTCAAGTCCCTGGCGTCGGAGGCCGGTTCCACCCCGCCGACCGGGCAGGCCGCGCGCGGCCCGGTCGAAACGACGCTGGCCGAGCTGTGGGGCGGCCTGCTCGGCAGAGCCGCCGTCCCCCGCGACGCCACGTTCTTCGCCCTGGGCGGCGACAGTCTCCAGGCGACCCGGCTGGTCCAGCGGCTGCGCGACCGGTTCGGCTGCGAGATCTCGCTGCGCCAGCTGCTCAGCACGCCCACGATCGCAGGACTCGCGACGCTCATCGAGCACCAGATCCTCGGCACCGAGGACGACGACACAGAGGACGGCTCCCTTTGACGGTCAGCGAACTCATCGGTGAACTCATCGGTGAACTTGAGAACATCGGCGTCCGGTTGTGGGAGGAGGACGGGGTGCTGCGCTACCGCGCGCCTCGCCATGTGATGACCGAGGAGCGGCTCGCGCGGCTGCGGCAGCACAAGCCCGCCGTGCTCGAAGAGCTCCGCCGCGGCGCGGCCGGTCCGCGGCTCACCCACGACCCGGCGGCCCGGTACGAGCCGTTCCCGCTCACCGACGTCCAGTCCGCGTACCTGCTGGGGCGCAGCAGTGCCTACGAGTACGGCGGCGTCGGCTGCCAGGCGTACCTGGAGGTCCGGTTCCCGGCCTTCGACCCGGCGCTGGTGGCCGACGCCTGGCGGCAGTTGACGGCGCGGCACGACGCGCTGCGGACCGTCGTGCACCAGGACGGCTACCAGCAGGTGCTGGCGACCGTGCCCGAGCAGCCCGTCCCGGTCACCGACGCCTGCTTCGGGTCGGCCGCCGAGCAGCGGCAGGCGATCGACACCGCCCGGGCCGAGCTCTCCGCCCGCGACTTCCGCCCCGACCAGTGGCCGCTGCACGAGCTGCGGGTCACCCGGACGGCGCTGCACGTCGTCGTCCATCTCGCGATCGACCTGCTGATCTGCGACTACGCCAGCGTCCAGCTGCTGCTGGGCGAGTTGGAGCAGCTCTGCCTGCGCCCCGGCACGCCGCTGCCCGAGCTGGGGATCGGCTACCGCGACTACCTCGCGGCCGAACGGCAGCTGCGCGACGGCAGGTTCGAGCAGGACCGGGCCTACTGGTGGGACCGGCTCGACGAGGAACGGCCCGAGGGCGGTGACGCCGTCCCCTTGGCGCCCGCCCCGGCCCTGCCGCGCGCCACCGGGGTGCCCGGCGCCGGCGCCCCACGCTTCGAGCGCGTGCAGGCCCAGCTGCCCGCCGAGGACTGGCGGCAGCTGCGCGACCGGGCGGCCGCGCACGGCGTCACGCCGACCGTCGCCCTGCTCACCGCCTACGCGGAGGTGGTCGGCCGGTGGAGCGGCCGGCCGCGCTTCACGCTGGACCTGCCGATGTTCAGCCGACTGCCACTGCATCCCGACGTCGGCCTGCTGGTAGGTGACTTCACCTCGGTGGAGCTGCTGACGGTGGACAGTTCGGCCGACGGGTCGTTCGCCTCCCGCGCGGCAGCCGTGCAGGCCCAGCTGTGGCTGGACCTCGACCACCGGAGCTGCTCCGGGGTCGAGGTGCTGCGCGAGCTCGGCCGGCGCCGGGGCCAGGACGCCGCGCTGATGCCGGTGGTGTTCACCAGCACCGTGGGCGTCGGCGGCGACGAAAGCACGGACGGCCCGGCCCGGTTGCGCGAGGGCGAGATCGTCCTCGGCAACAGCCGCACGCCGCACGTCTGGATCGACTGCCAGGTCATGGAGCACCGCGACGCCCTGCTGCTCGGCTGGGACGTCCGCCAGGGGGTCTTCCCCGACGGCCTGGCCGAGGACGCCTTCGCCGCCTTCGAGACGGCCGTTCGACGGCTGGCCGACTCCGACCAGGCCTGGCAGCTCACCTCGGTCGTCGAACTGCCCGACGCCCAGCGCGAGCGGCGCGAGCGGGTCAACCGGACCGCGCGCCCGCTGCCCGAAGGACTGCTGCACGCCGGTCTGGTGGCTCAGGCGCGTGCCACGCCCGACCGGATCGCCGTGATCGCGGGCTCGAACGAACTGACGTATCGTCAACTGCTGTCCCGGGCTGCGGCGGTCGCCGAACAGCTGGCCACCGACGGCGACCCGGCGGGCCGGGTGGTCGCCGTGCTGATGGACAAGGGCTGGGAGCAAGTGGTCGCCATCCTCGGCACGTTGCTCGCCGGCGCGGCCTATCTGCCGCTCGACACCGATCAGCCGGCCGCCCGCCGGGATGCGATGCTGGCCGGCGCCGGGGTCGCCACGGTACTCGTCCAGCCCTGGTGCACGGCCGAGTTGCCTGGCCTGCGGATGCTGACCGTGGACGGGAGTGCGGAGTCGGCGGTGCGCGAGCCGCTGCGCGCCGCCGCGCCCGACGACCTCGCCTACGTGATCTACACCTCGGGCTCGACCGGTACGCCCAAGGGCGTGATGATCAGCCACCGCGCGGCGCTGAACACCGTCGCCGACATCAACGACCGGTTCGCCGTCGGCCCGGACGACCGGGTGCTCGGCCTCGCCGCGCTGGGCTTCGACCTCTCGGTGTACGACGTCTTCGGGCCGCTGGCCCGCGGCGGCGCCCTGGTGCTGCCCGACCCGCGGCGCCGCGCCGACCCCGCGCACTGGGCCGACCTGACGGTCCGGCACGGGATCACCCTGTGGAACTCCGTTCCCGCCCAACTCCAAATGCTGGAAAGCTACCTGAGCTCCGAGGACAGCGCGGTCGGCTCGCTCCCGCTGCGCCTGGCCCTGCTCTCCGGCGACTGGATCCCGCTCCCGCTGACCGAGCGGATCGCCCGGCGGCTGCCGCACTGCGAGCTGGTCGGCCTCGGCGGCGCTACCGAAGCGGCCATCTGGTCGATCATCCACCCGATCGACCGGCAGCCGGTCGGCGCCTCCAGCGTCCCGTACGGCACGCCGCTGGCCAACCAGGGCTGGCACGTACTCGACGCCGAGCTGCACGACCGCCCGGATCTGGTGCCGGGCGAGCTGTACATCACCGGTGCCGGTCTCGCCCTCGGCTACCTCGGCGACACCACCCGGACCGCGGAGCGCTTCCGCGTCCACCCCCGCACCGGCGCGCGGATGTACCGCACCGGCGACCTCGGGCGCTATCTGCCGGACGGCGCCATCGAGTTGCTCGGCCGGATCGACGACCAGGTGAAGATCCGCGGCCACCGGGTCGAGCCCGCCGAACTCGCCGCGGCCGTCGAGTCCCACCCGGCGGTGGCGTCGGCGGTGGCACTGGTGTCGGGCGAGGACCCCGCGCAGCGGCGGCTGGCGGCCTTCGCCACCACCCGGCCCACCGAGCAGGCACCGGCGCCGAGCGGAGCCCGTGCGATCGCCGCCGCCGGCGCCGCCGGAGCGGCGGCCGGAGCCGGTGTCGACCGCGAACTGCTGGGCGAGTTCCTGGCCCTGGCCGACGAGGTCGCGCTCACCGCGATCGCCCGTACGCTGCGCGCCGCAGCGCTGTTCGAGACCCCGCAGAGCGCGCACACCGCCCCGCAGGTCGCGGCCGGGCTCGGCGCGCACGCCCTGCACACCCGGGCCGTCCGCCGCTGGCTGCGCGCGCTCACCCGGGCGGGACGGCTGCGGCACGACCCGGCCACCGGCCGGTACTGCGGCCTGCCCGCCACCGATCCGGTGGACCCGGAGGCGGGCTGGCAGCGGGTCGAGCAGCTCGGGCGTCAACTCGACTACGGCGCCGACCTGCTGCGCCTGGTGCGGACCAGCAGCGAACACCTGGCCGAGCTGCTGCGCGGCGAGGAGGACCCGCTGCAGCTGCTCTTCCCGCAGGGCAACCTCAACGTCGCCCAGGCCGCCTACCGCGACAACCTGGTCAGCCGCACGCTGAACCGGGTCGCCGTCGCCGGGCTGCGCGAGCTGGCCGCCTCGCACGACCGGCCGGGCCCCCTGCGGATCCTGGAGGTCGGCGCGGGCGTCGGCGGGACCAGCATCGACCTGATCCCCGCACTGGCCGAGTTCGAGGTGGACTACCTCTTCACCGATATCTCGAAGTTCTTCCTGGGCGAGGCGCGCAGGCGCTTCGAGCCCTACCCTTGGGTGCGCTACGGCCTCTTCGACGTCAACGCGGACGCCGCCGGGCAGGGCCTGACGGCGAACAGCTTCGACGTGATCCTCTGCGCCAACGTGCTGCACAACGCCGACGACGCCGCGCAGGCACTCGGACGGCTGCGCGAACTGCTGGCGCCCGGCGGGTGGTTGGTGTTCATGGAGGCCACCGTGGAGCGCCATCCGCTGCTGGTCTCGATGGAGTTCGTCGACGGGCTGAGCGGGGGCTTCAACGATCTGCGCGAGGCGGCCGACCAGACCTTCCTGACCCACGCCCAGTGGACCGGGCTGCTGGCCGACGCGGGCGCCGACGTCCGGCTCTGCTTCCCGCCCGCCGACGACGTCCTCGCCCAGGCCGGGCAGCAGATCTTCTTCTCGCGCCTGAAGAGCGACCGGACCCGGCTGACCCGGGACGAGTTGACCCGCCATCTGGCCGACCGGCTGCCCGAACACATGCTCCCGGCCCACCTGGAGATCCTGGACGAGCTCCCGCTCACCGCCAACGGCAAGATCGACCGGGCCGGGCTGCGCCGCCGGGTTCCCGAGCCGGGCGGCGAGGGCGGCGCGGACCGCTCCGGCGCGGCGGCCGAGCCCGCGGACGAGCTGGAACGGCGGCTCGCCGCGCTCTGGGCCGAGGTGCTGGACTGCCCTCGGGTCGGCCGGGAGGACGACTTCTTCCGGCTCGGCGGGGACTCGCTGCTGGTGGCCCGGCTGGTCGGGCGGCTGCGCGAGGAGGAACCCTCGGCGGCCGGGACGGAGTGGGAGCACCTGCTGCGCCAGATGCTCCAGCGTCCGACGGTGGCCGCGCTCGCGGGCTTCCTGCGCGGCGCCGCCGCTCCCAGCGCCGTCGCCGACCTGCCGGAGGCCGAGGACGCCGCGGCCACGCCGACCCTGCTGGTCGCGGGCACGGCCGACGGTCCGACCACCGTGCTGGTGCATGACGGCAGCGGCACCCTGCTGCCCTACCAGGCCGTGCTGGAGGAGTACCGCCGACGGCCGGCCACCGGGCCGGTGGTCGGTCTGGAGGCCGGCTCCACGGCGCGCTACCTCGACGCCGATCCGGCGCTGCTGATCAACCGGCTGGGCGGGGAGTACGCGCACCGGCTGCTGGCCGGCGGCGCGCGGCGGTTCCGGGTGGTCGGCTACTGCATGGGCGGGCTGATCGCCACCGAGGTGGCCCGGGCGCTGGCCGAGGGCGGCGCCGAGGTGGAGAACCTGACCGTGATCAGCTGCTACCGGCCCGCGTTCGAGGTGCACGAGGACCTGCTCGCCGAGTACACCTTCGCCCTCTCGCTGGGCGTCGATCCGGGGACCGTGGGGTTCCCGGCGGACGGCGCCGCGCTCGGCCGGGCGATCGAGGCCGTCCTCGCGACCACCCCGGGCCGGCTGGCCGCCGGCCGGCTGGCCGCGCTCGACGGCGCGCACGCCAAGGTGGCCGAGGCCTTCCGCGCGCTGGCCGAACGCGGCCCCGAGGAGCGGCTGGCGGCCGTGGCACACGCCGCGGAGCTGCTGGCGGGACCGCTCGACCGGGCCCAACTGGCCCGGCGCTACCGGATCTTCCGGCACAGCCTGTTCGCGGTCACCCGGCACCGGCCGGAGCCGTACGTCGGCGACATCACCTTCCTGTCGCACACCGGGACGTACAGCTTCGTCCCCGGCCTTCAGGAGGACATGAACGCGTACTGGCAGCGCATCTGCCTGGGCGAGTTGCGAGTCCGGGAGATCGAGGGCGACCACTTCGGGTGCATCGCCGGACACCGGGCGGCGGCCGTGCGCGGGCTGCTCGGCGGAGCCGCGTCATGACCGGCGCCCGGACGGGCACCGGGGTGGTCGGTGTGCTGGGCGGCTCCGGCGTGGTGGGGCGGGCAGCGGCCCGGGCCCTGCGCGAACTGGGCGTCGAGCGGCTCCGGTTGGGCGGACGGCGGCTCGACGCGGTGGCCGCGGTCGCCGCCGCGCTGCCGGGCGGCACGGACCGGGCGAGCCGGGCGGTCGCGGTGGACCTCGACGCCGCGGCGAGCCTCGCGGCGTTCTGCGCGGGCTGCAGCGTCGTGCTGAACTGCGCCGGCCCGTCCTACCGGGTGCGGGGGCGGGTCGCGCTGGCCGCGCTGGCCGCCGGGGCGCACTGCGTGGACGTCGCGGGCGACGACCCGGCGTACGAGCAGCTGCGCGCGGTGGACGTCGCGGGCACCGGACGCAGTGTCGTCCTGTCGGCGGGCATGCTGCCCGGCCTGTCCGGGCTGCTGCCCCGCTGGCTGGCGCAGCGGCAACAGGTCGGCGGTGGGGGGCGGTTGACGGTGTGGACCGGGGGCCTGGAGCGGTGCAGCCGGACCGTGGCGGCCGACCTGCTGCTCTCGGTGGGCGGCGACCCGAGCGGCGACCCGAGTGGGCATCCGACCGACGCCACCGTCCCGTTCGGCGAATCGCTGGCCGCCTGGCGCCAAGGCCGCCGGGTCAGCCGGGCGCTCCGCGCGCAGGACGGCGCCGAGCTGCCGTACTTCCCCACCAGCGTCTCCCTCCAGCCCTACCTGAGCACTGAGGCCGAACGCCTCGCCCGGGCCCTGGGCCTGGACGAGCTGGACTGGTTCAACGTGTTCCCCGGCCGCCGGGTCCGCGACCTGCTCGCGGCCCTGGGCACCGGCCGCGAACCACTCGCCGAGGCCGCCGAACGGCTGGTCAGGGCCGCCGAGTTGGATCTCACCGGGCGCCGGCCGTACTTCCGGATGGTGTTCGCCCTGGACTCCCCCGACGGCGCGGCCACCGCCGTGCTCGGCACCCGCGACAGCTACCGGCTCACCGCCGCCGTCGGCGCGCTCGCGGTGACCGCCACGCTGGCCGGCACGATCCCCGCCGGCCTGCACTTCGCGGCCGAGGTGCTCGACCCCGCCGAGAGCGTCCGCCGGCTCGCCGCAACCCCCGGCGTCACGCTGGACCTCTCGCACGGCCCGGTCGAACTGACCTCCTCGGTGGGTGCGTTGTGAGCGGGCGCGCGCTGCGCACGGTGGTCTGCGGCACGGTGTTCGGCACCTTCTACCTCCAGGCGCTGCGGGCGGCCTCGCCCGACTTCGAGCTGGTCGGCGTGCTGGCCAACGACAGCCCGCGCTCACGCCGCCGCGCCGCCGCGTACGGCGTGCCGTACTACACCGGCGTCGAGCAGCTGCCGCCCGACGTGGAGGTGGCCTGCGTGGTGGTCCGCGCGGCGGTCGCGGGCGGTGCGGGCGGCGAGTTGGCGCGGGCCCTGCTGACCCGCGGCGTGCACGTGCTGCAGGAGCAGCCCGCCCATCCGGACGAGGTGGCCGCCTGCCTGCGGGCGGCGCGCGCGCACGGTGTCCGTTACCAGCTCAACGGGTTCTACCCGCACGTCGAGCCGGTGCGCCGCTTCCTGGCCGCGGCGCGCGCCCTGCGCGCCCTGCGGACCTGCCGGTACGTGGACGCCGCCTGTTCGAGCCAGGTGCTGCTCCCGCTGCTCGACATCCTCGGCCGGGCGCTCGGCGGCCTCGGCCCCTGGGCGTTCACCGATCCGGTGCCGGTCGCCGAGGTGCGGGCCGCCACCGGTGCGCCGGTGCCCTTCCGGCTGGTGCACGGCGCGGTCGCCGGGGTGCCGCTCACCCTGCGGGTACAGAACCAGCTCGACCCGGCCGACCCCGACAACCACGCCCACCTGCTGCACCGCGTCTCGCTGGGCACCGACGCGGGCACCCTCACCCTCGCCGACACGCACGGCCCGGTGCTCTGGAACCCCCGGCTGCACGTCGGCCGCGACGGGGACGGGCTGCTGGCCCTGGACGGCCCCGGCACCGAGCGCCTGGACCAGCCGACCGGCTCACCGCTCGGCGCCGAACCGCCGTACTCGTTCCGGCGGACCTTCGCCGAGCTCTGGCCGGACGGGATCCGGCACGCCCTCGGTGAGCTGCGGACGGCGATCCTGGACGACGGCCCGGGCTCCTCGCGCGGGCAGTACGACCTGACGGTGAGCCGGATGTGGTCGGACCTGACCACCCGGCTCGGCCGGCCCGAACTGATCGGAGGGGCGCCGTCCCCGCCCCTCCACCCCGCCGACCTGATGACGGAGCTGCCCGTATGACGACTCCCTGGCTGCGCTGCTACCAACCCCGACCGGACGCCCGCCTGCGGCTGGTCTGCTTCCCGCACGCGGGCAGCGGCGCGGGCGCGTTCCGCGGCTGGCCGCAGCTGCTGCCACCGTGGATCGAGCTGCTGGCGGTGCAGTACCCGGGCCGGGAGGACCGCTTCACCGAGCCGTTGCTCACCGACCTGACGGCGCTGGCCGAGGCGGTCCTCCCGGAGGTGGCCGCCTTCGCCTCGCTGGCCGGCCGGCCGCTGGCGCTGTTCGGCCACAGCATGGGCGCCGCGATCGCCCACGAGGTGGCGCTGCGGCTGCCGGACCCGGCCCATCTGATCGTCTCGGCGCGCGAACCGGTCGAGCACGTGAGCGCCGGGGAGGTGCACCTGGGCGACGACGCGGCGCTGCGCGCCGAACTCGCCCGGCTGGGCGGCACCAGCCGGCTGCTCTTCGAGGACGCCGAACTCTGGCAGCTGATGGCACCCGTGATCCGGGCCGACTACCGGCTGATCGAGACCTACCGACCGCCGCCCGGCCGACTGCTCAGCTGCCCGGTGACCGCCTTCGCCGCCCTGGCGGACACCGAGCTGACGCTCGGCCAGGCCGGCGACTGGGCGCACGCGACCACCGGCGGCTTCACCCTGCGGACCTTCCCCGGCGACCACTTCTACCTGGTGCCGCAGCGGCACCAGGTAGCGGCGGCGATCGCCGACTGCCTGCTCACCCCCACCACCCTGCTTCCGGAGGCCTGTTCACCGTGATCGACTACTACTCCCCCACCGCCGAGTTCTACGACCTGGTGGGCGTCCAGCACTGGTCGCAGAGCGACCCGCTGCTCGCCGCGGCGCTCGCCGGGACGGACACCGGATCCGGCCCGGTGCTCGACCTCGGGGCCGGGACCGGGCGGGCGACGGCGGTGATCGGGCGGGTGCTGCCCGACGCCCGGATCCTCGCCGTCGAGCCGTCGCCCGGCATGCGGGCCGCGCTGACCAGCCGGGTGGTCCGGGACGAGGACCTCCGGCGCCGGGTGACCGTCGTCGCCGCCTCCGCCCAGGAGATGGAGCTGCCGGACCGGCTCTCGGGCGCGGTGATCTGTGGGGTGCTCGGCTACCTGGACCGCTCCGAGCGGGCCGAGCTGTGGGGCCGCCTGCTGGACCGTCTCCCGGCCGGTGCGCCGATTCTCGTCGAACTGATGGCGGTCAGCGCCCCGCAGTCGGTCGCGCCGATGCGGATCGCCCGCCAGACGCTCGGCGAGCAGGACTACGAGGCCTGGCTCTCGGGCGAACCGTGCGGTCCCGACCGGATGCGCTGGGCCGCCACCTGGCGGGTGCTGCGCGGGAGCCGGGTGGTGCGCGAGGTGGACGTCACGCACGAGTGGTACACCTTCGGCATCGAGGACCTGGCCGCCGAGACGGGCCTGACGGCCAAGCGGATCACCCCCGAACTGGGCGTGCTGGTCCGCTGAACGCCGACGGGCTGGGCCACCGCCCCGGCGGTGGCCCAGCCCTCGCGTGCGAACGCTCTGCCGGGACTAGCTCTGGCGGGTGACCGTGAAGGCGTACCGCACCGTGCCGTTCCCGGTCGGCGCGACGACCTCGCCGTGGATGGTGGCGACCTCGCTGGTGCCGTCATCACAGCTGACGGCCGTGCTGTGGAAGTCCTCGGTGTCCACGCCGGTGGCGGGGCCGGAGATCAGGTCGGAGTTGTTCCACTTCACGCCAGCGTTGGTGAGCTCGAAGGTGCCCTTGCCGTTGCCCGTCCAGCTCTCCACGGTCCAGTTCGTCTGGACCGACTGCGGCGCGGAGAACGTCACGTTGATGGTGTCGCCGGGCGCGTTGTCGAAGGTGCCCGAGAAGCTGCCGTTGTAGTCCTGGTCAGCCGCGCCACAGGCACCGGCACGGTGTTGCGCCGGCTGGACGGCCATGGCGGGGGAAGCCGCCACGAGCGCGGCGGTGAGGGCGGTGGCGCAGGCGAGCGGCAGCGCGAGCCGTCGGATCGACATCATGGGAAAGCCTTTCTACTGGGGACACATGTCAGCGGCCGAGGAGGTACGACGGGCCGTCCGCGCGGACGGCCGGTCGGGACTACTGCCGGTCGATCGTGAACGGGATCTGTGCCTTACCGGAGTCGACGATGCCGGCGATCGAGGTGACCGTGCCGCCGCCGTTGGCGCAGCTGACGCTGACGCTGCGGTAGACCTCGTTGTCCACACCGGTGAGCGGGCCGTCGACGGTGTTGGAGTTCGTCCACTCCGGACCGGTGGCACTGAGCTCGTACTCTCCCTTGCCGGAGCCGTCCCAGCCCTGGACGGACCAGTGGGTGGTGACCGACCGGGGCGCGGCGAAGGTGGCCGAGAGGGTGGCGGCCGCGTTGTTGTCGAAGGCGCCCGCGAAGGTCCCGTCGTAGTCCGAGGCCGACGCACCACACGCGGCGCGCTGCGAGGCCGGCGCGCTCGCCACCGCGGGGGTCGCCGCCACCAGGGCGGCGGCGAGGGAGGTGGAGCACAGGACGGCCATCGCAAGCCGTCGGGTTGAGGTCATGAGGGAACCCTTCCTTTGTTCTACGTGAACGCACGATTTCAGCGACTGCCCACGCAAAAGTCGCCCCAGTCACCATCCGGACCTCAAAACGACGTGCGCGAACAACTGGAACTATAGCGGCCCCCGACTCTGGGTCATGATCAAATCGACTCATCCATTCGCATGAACTCTTCGGAGAACACCATATGGGCTAACAACTCCACCCATATGACGATCATTGACCGGCCATCTGGCTTCCCTTCCACAGGATCGCGAAACCTTTTCCCGACTGCGGATCACGATGCCCTCGACTGGCCTAATCGCGGGTGCGACGCGGGGCCACACGGCCTCTACAGTGGGCGCCAACCCCCTGTCGACACCGACCTGATGGAGAGTCAAGTGGAGCCAACTGCAACCTCGGTGAAGGTCCTGGTGATCGGCGGTGGTCCGGCCGGCTCACTAGCGGCCGCACTACTCGCCCGGGCGGGCGTCGACGTCCTCCTGCTGGAGAAGGAGGTATTCCCCCGCTACCACATCGGCGAGGCCCTGGCTTCGTCCTGCCGGGCCGTTCTGGAGCTCGCCGGAGCCGCACAGAAAGTCGACGACTTCGGCTTCATGAACAAGCACGGCGGCCTGTTCCGCTGGGGCGCCGAGAAAGACTGGAGTGCGGACTGGACGAAATTGTTCGGCCCCGAAGTAAGGTCCTGGTCAGTGGACCGCTCGGAATTCGACCACCTGCTGCTGAACAATGCGTCGGAACAAGGCGCCCGGGTCGTCCAGAACGCCGCCGTCAAGCGGATCGTCTTCGAGGACGACCGCCCGGTGGCCGCCGAGTGGGTCAGCGGCGACGACCCCGACCGGCTGCACACCACCCGCTTCGAGCACGTCGTCGACGCCTCCGGCCGGGCCGGCGTCCTCACCGCCCAGCACTTCCGCAACCGCACCCGGCACGAGGTCTTCCGCAACGTGGCCATCTGGGGCTACTGGGACGGCGAGGAGCTGCTGCCGGACACCCCGCAGGGCGGCAGCAACATCATCTCCTCGCCGGACGGCTGGTACTGGGTCATTCCGCTGCGCGGCGGCCGGCGCAGCGTCGGGTTCGTCATGCACGAGAGCGCCTTCCGCGAGCGCCGCCGCGCGCACGACTCGCTCGAAGACCTGCTGACCGCCCTCGTCGACGAGTCGGACACGGTCCGCTCGCTGCTGGCGGGCGACACCCGGATCTCCCCGGCGAAGGTCGAGCAGGACTACTCCTACGTCTCCGACACGTTCTGCGGCCCCGGCTACTTCGTGGCCGGCGACGCGGCCTGCTTCCTCGACCCGCTGCTCTCCAGCGGCGTGCACCTCGCCTCCTACAGCGCGCTGCTCGCCGCCGCCTCGATCGTCGCGGTGCTCGACGGGGAGGTGACCGAGAGCGAGGCCGGCACGTTCTACGAGTCGCTCTACCGCCACAGCTACACCCGGATGCTCGCCATGGTCGCCCGGATGTACGACCAGTACCAGGGCCAGGCCGGCTACTTCTGGCTCGCACAGAAGCTGACCGGCACGCCCGCCGAGCAGGCGATCACTCCCAACGCGGCGTTCGTCGAGATCGTGGGCGGCATCTCCGACCTCTACGACGCCAAGCACGGCCGGGGACAGGCCCCGGCGGCGGACGCGGCGAACGGCGAGGACAACCTCAGCCTGGTCGAGATCCGGCCGCGCGACCTCTACGACGAGGACTCCCGGCTGCGCCTGGTCACCTCGCCCCGGCTCGGCCTGCGGCGCGAGCAGCCCGCCGCCGGCGTGGTCAGGCCGCCGCGTCCCGCCGAGTCCGCCGACCTCACCACGTCGAGGTGACGGCACGCATGGGCACCCGTTCCCGCCAGGTGCATCTGGTGGACCTGACCACCATCGCCGGCGCCGGCTACAGCCCCACGCTGGGCTATCTGCAGGCGGCCGCCCAGGCCGTCCCCGAGGTCGCGGACCGCTGCACGTTCACCCGGCACGCCCTGCTCTCCCGGGGGTCGCTCTTCGAGCAGGCCTGCGAGCAGGTCCTCGCCGCGCTGGACGATCCGCTGGTCGTCGCGTTCACGGTCTACTTCTGGAACCGGGCCAAGTCCGTCGAACTCGCCCGCCGGGTCAAGCTGGCCTGGCCGAACTGCCGGATCGTGATGGGCGGCAACGACGTCAGCTACCAGCAGGACGCGCTCTTCGCCGAGGCGCCCTGGACGGACGTCCTGGTGCACGGGGACGGCGAGTTCCGCTTCGTCGAGCTGCTCCGCGCCCTGCTGGACGACCGCGCCGACCTCGCCTCGGTCGACGGGCTCAGCTACTGGTCGGGCACCGGCGCCGACCGGCGGCTGGTCACCACCAAGGCCGCCGACCGGATCACCGACCTGGCCACCGTGCCCTCGCCGATCTCCGTCTACTCGGACGCCGAACTGGCCACCACCACCCTACTGGTGTACGAGACCAACCGCGGCTGCCCCTACAGCTGCGCGTTCTGCTACTGGGGTGGCGCGACCAACTCCAAGGTCCGCCAGTTCCCGATGGAGCGGATCGCCGCCGACCTCGACCGGATCATCCGGCTGGCCGGTCCGCACATGATGCTCGCCCTGGCCGACGCCAACTTCGGCATCCTGCCCCGGGACGTCGAGATCGCCCAACTCCTGGTGGACACCTGCCGGAAGTACGACAAGCGGGTCGACTTCTTCGTCACCTGGGCGAAGAACTGCAACAAGCGGATCGTCCAGATGGCCGGTCTGCTGCGGGACGGCGGCCTGCTGGCGCCGGTGACGCTGTCGGCGCAGTCCTTCAGCCCCACCGCCCTCGAACTGGGCAACCGCTCCAACATCCGCCCCGACCACTTCCGCAAGCTCCAGAGCGAGTTCCGCGACCTGGGCATCCCCACCTACACCGACCTGATCTGGGGGATGCCGGGCGAGACCTACGCCAGCTTCCTCACCGGCACCGAGGAGGTGCTCAGCGCCGGCGGCGCGCCGATCATCTTCCCGCTGCTCCTGCTGAACAACACCGACTACACCCGGGAGAAGTTCCGGGAGGAGCAGAAGATCGTCGTCCGCCGGCTCCCGGTGGACGTCAGCGACCCGGAGCTGACCGGCGAGACGGTGGTCTCCCACGCCACGATGACCGAGGAGGAGTGGCTGCGCGGACTGGAGTTCCGGTTCTGCCTCTACCTCTTCCAGAAGTCCCTGCTGCGCTGCACGCTGCGGCTGCTGAACGCCACCTCGGACGTCCGCGTGGTGGACCTGTGCGAGCTGCTGCGCGAGTTCCTCTTCGACCGCGCGCCCGACCCGGTGGCACACGCGATCGCCGTCAACTACCGGCAGTCCTGGCAGCAGCCGGACCGGATCGACCGCCGGCTGATCGAGGACGAGCTCGCCATCGAGGTCGGCAGCGGCGAACTGTACGGCCGCCAGGAGACCCACTACGAGGCGCTGCTGCACCGCCTGGTGCGGGACGCCGCCGCCCTGGAGCGCTTCCTGGAGGCCGCCGTCGCCGTCCTGTTGCGCTCGCTGCCCGAGGACGCCCGCCCCGACCCCACCGCCCTGCGCGCCGCCCTGGAGCTGGACCTCGCCGCCGGCGCGGTCTTCCGGTCGATGATCACCGGCGAGGCCGAGCAACTGGACTTCCGGATCTCCGCCGAGCTGATGACCCTGCTCAGGGACGCCGGCGACCTGCCGCCCGACCTGAGCTGTCCCGAGGGCGGCGAAGTGACCGGCCGGATCGGCGCGGCCCCGCTGCACCTGGAGGACTTCCAGCCCAGCTACTCGTTCAGCCGCTTCGTCGTCCTCGTCTGGCGCGGCCTGGTCTCCCCCCTGCGGGAGGCCGCCGTCGACTGGACCGCGAGCGACGCCGGGAGCCTGGCCCCGGCCTGAGCCTCCCCCGCCCTTCCCCCGGTGCGGCGATCCGCCCGGGGGAAGAGCGTCCGGCGTCCTCAGGAGTACCGGCCCTCGCGCAGCGTCCCGGCGCAGAGGGCCCAGATGACGAAGATGTTCAGGGCGATCAGGGCGATGGCCCAGAACGGGTAGTACGGCAGCCACAGGAAGTTGGCGATCAGGACGAGAGCCGCCATCACGACGCCGACGGCACGCGCCCAGACGGCCCCGCTGATCAGCGCGCAGCCCGCGAGGAAGAGCACGATGCCCAGGACGAGGTGGATCCAGCCCCAGCTGGTCAGGCTGAAGCTGAACGTGTAGTTCGCCGTCCGGACGAACAGGTCGTCCTTGGCGATGGCGGTGATCCCCTCGAAGACCGCCATGCTCCCGCCGATCATCATCATCACCGCCGCGAACAGGGTCAGGCCCGATCTGACGCCGCTGCGCGTGGGGTTCGGGACGAAACTTCCGGGCGGCGGCTGGTTGACGTCGTTACTGGTCATCGGAGCCTCCTTGGCGGGCGGAACCGACCGGTCGATCGGACCGCGGCACTGCTTCCAGCGTTCCACGGCACGGCCGGAACCGCGCGCCTCTCACGCACAGGCGCACACCCTCACCCTGGGTGCCCAGCCCGGCCGCCCCGGAGGGGCCGCGCCCGGGCGGGCGGATTGTCCCTTGCCTGGCTCATTGGTCTAGTCCAAACTGATCGTTGGTCGAAATCCCCTGCGGAATCGGCCACGCACGGCCCGCACTGCCGCCGCCGGTCATGACCGACAGGGCGCGGTCACCGGATGAGGGGGATGCCATGTCAGAGAGGATGTCGGCCACGGGACTGGCCCGCGGCGGTCCGGCCGGCGAGCCGGACGCGTTCGGCCCACGGCTCCAGTCGTTCCGCCGACGGGCCGGGCTGAGCCAGCAGGAGGCCGCGTTACGGGCCGGAGTCAGCACCAGGGCGCTGCGCGACATCGAGCGCGGCCGGGTCCAGCGGCCCCAGGCGCGCACCCTGCACCGGCTGGCCGAGACGCTGGGGCTGAGCGGCGGCGAGCTGGCGGACCTGCAGGCCGCCGCCCGCACCGCCGCGCCGCGCGCCGGTGCGCGCCCGCGCCTGCTGATCCTCGGCCCGCTCACCCTCCAGCGCGGCCAGACCCCCGTGCCGGTCACCAGCCCGATGCTGCGCCGGCTGCTGGGCCTGCTGGCGCTCAAGCACCCCGAGCCGTCCACCCAGCAGGAAATCACCGACACCCTCTGGCCGTTCGGCCCTCCCAGCTCCCACCAGAGCCTGATCCACACCTACGTCAGCCAGGTCCGCCAGCTGCTGGAGCCGGCCGGCCTGCGGACCGTCCCGCCGCCGACCGTCGTCCGCACGCCCACCGGCTACCTGCTGGAGGCGTCCCGGAACCAGATCGACCTGGGCCAGTTCGACGAGCTGCTGGCCCAGGCGAAGCGCGTGCACCGCGCGCCCGACCCCAGGGCCGCGTACGAGGCGCTGACGCAGGCCCTGCAGTGCTGGCGCGGGCCCGTACTCGCGGACGCGGACCCGGTGCTGCGCCAGCATCCGGCCGCGGTGGCGGCCAACGAGCGGCGGGTCGAGGCGGCGCTCCTGCACGCCGACACGGCGCTGCTGCTGCGCCGTCCCGAGGAGGCCGTCCGGGTGCTCTGGGACCTGGTCAACACCGAGCCGCTGCACGAGGGTCTGCACGCCCGGCTGATGCTCACCCTCGCCAGCTGCGGGGAGCAGGCCGCCGCGCTCAACGTGTTCAACCGCCTGCGCGACCGGCTCGACGAGGAGCTGGGCATCGCACCCAGCGCCGAGGTCCGCGACGCCCACCTGCGCGTGCTGCGCCAGCAACTGCCCCTCGCGCAGCGCCCCGACCACCCCGTGACCGCCGACCGGCCGCCGCTGTCCGGCCCGCCCCCGGCCCAACTGCCCGCCAAGGCCGACTCCTACGTCGGACGGCGACGGCAGATGCGGGAGCTGGACTCCCTCGTCGCGCCCGACCAGGCGCGACGCTCGCACGTGGTGGCGGTGGTCGGCGCACCCGGGGTCGGCAAGACCGCCCTCGCCACGCAGTGGGCGCACGCGCGGCGTGAGCACTTCGAGGACGGGCAGCTCTTCGTCGACCTGCGCGGCCATTCCGCGCTCCCGACGCTGCGTCCCGGGGAGGTCCTGGCACAGTTCCTGCGGGCCCTGGGCGCACCCCCCGACCAGCTGCCCGAGGACGAGGACGAGGCCGCCGCGCTCTACCGCACCCTGCTCGCCGACAAGCAGATGCTGATCGTGCTGGACAACGCGCGGGACGCCGAACAGGTCAGGCCGCTCATCCCGGGCGCCCAGCGCTGCGCGGTGGTGATCACCAGCCGCAGCCAGCTCGCCGGACTGGTCGCGAGCGACGGCGCGCGCCAACTCGGCCTGGACGTGCTCGATCCGGACGAGGCCCGCCAACTGCTGGCCGGCACCATCGGGGAGAGCCGGGTCGCGGCCGAGGAGGAGGCCGCCGACCGGCTCGTGCGGGTGTGCAGCGGGCTGCCACTGGCGATCCGGATCGCCGGCGCCAACCTGCTCGCCCGCAATGCCGGAATCGCCGAGTACTGCGCCGAGTTGGCGGGTGACGACATGCTCAGCCGGCTGCACATCGAAGGCGACCGGCGCTCGACGGTCCGGGCCGCCTTCGACCTCTCCTACCGCGCGCTCCCGGCCGGGGCGCAGCGGGTGTTCCGGCTCCTCAGCCTGATGCCCGGCCCCGACCTCACCGTGCACGGCGCGGCGGCGCTCGCGGACTCGACCTCGGCCGAATCCGCCGGACTGCTGGTCAGCCTGACGGACGCCCATCTGGTGCAGGAACGGGCGGCCAGCCGGTTCGGCCTGCACGACCTGCTGCGGTCCTACGCCCGCGAGCTGGTGGGCCGGGAGGAGGCGCACGCCGCCCGGCAGCGGCTCTTCGACTGGTACCTCTACCACACCGACGCGGCGGCCCGGTTGCTCTATCCGGCGCAGCCGGCCTCGGAGCCGTCCGCCGGGACGGCTCCCTCGGCCGCGCTGGTTCTCGCCGACGACGGCCAGGCCTCGGAGTGGCTGGACAGCGAGCGGGAGAACCTGGCCGGCGCCGTCCTGCAGGCGTCCGGCACCGGCTTCACCACCATCGCCTGGCGGCTGGCGGAGAGCCTGCACAGCTATCTCTCGGTGGGGATGTACACGGGCGACTGCCTCAAGGTCGCGACCGCAAGCCTGTTCGCCGCCGTCGCCGACGGCGAGCTGCGGGCCCAGGCCGCCGCCCAGTTGCGGCGCGCCGACTGCCACTGGATGCTGGCGAACAACGCGCAGGCCATGGAACTGTTCGGCAGCGCGCTGGAGCTCGCGCGGCAGGCCGACTGGCCCGACGGCCAGGCGTTGGCGCTGCGCCGGATCGGCGCCGCGCACCAGGAGAACGGCGCCATGCGGCTGGCCTCCGACTACCTGTGCCAGGCGCGTGAACTCACCCGGCGCAGCAACGGGGCGGGGACCGCCGACGACGTCACCAACCTGGGGCTGATCTGCTGGAAGCTCGGGCGACTGCACGAGGCGGCCGAGCACTTCTCGCATGCGGCCCAGCTCTTCCGGGACCTCAACTCCGCGGGTGGAGAGGCGGTTTCGCACACCAATCTGGGGATCGCCTACCGCGCGCTGGGACGCCCGAGGGACGCGATCCGGGTGCTCGGCGAGGCGCTGCCGATCCACCTGAGGAGCGGCAACAAGCTCAGTGAGACAGTGGCGCTGAGCTGTCTCTCGGGCGCGCACACCGACCTGGGCGACCACTCCACCGGACGGCTGCTGGCCCACACGGCCCTCGCCGCCGCCCAGGCGCTGCGCAACCGGCGGCTGGAGGCCAACGCCTACTTCGCGCTGGGCGCCGCGCAGGAGCGCGCGCACGATCTGTCCGAAGCGGCCGACAGCTACCGGGAGGCGCTCCACCTCGCCGAGGTCGTGAACGACCGGTTCCCCCAGGTCGCGGCTCTCGTCGGGCTCGCGACGGTCCAGGCGCGCCTGGAGCCGCAGACCGCCCTGCGCACCGCGGAGCGCGCCGTCACGCTCTCCCGCAAGGCGGAGTTCCGGATGCTCGAAGGCTGCGCGCTCAACGTCCTGGCTTGCGTCCGGGTACGGCTGGGCGAGTCGCGGACCGCCCTGGAGATCGGGCGCGACGCACTCGCCCTGCACCGCGAGACCGGGCACCGGCCGGGCGAGGCGCGCAGCCAACTGGCGCTGGGCCACGCGCAGTCGGCCCTCGGCGAGCGGAGCGAGGCGCTCGAGCACTGGCGCGAGGTGCTGCGGCTCTCCCGGGCGATGGGCGGGGTCCGGATCGGCTGAACACCGGCGTCCGCCGGTCGCCGGCCCGGCGGCAGGACAACTGCTGCGGCAGTTACCGCAGTTCTGCCGGTTCCCGTGGGCCGGTCGGCGGCGCCGGGCGGACCCGCAGGTCAGCGCGGGTCCGCCCGGCGGCGATCGGCCGGGCGGGGGCTTCGACGCCTCTGGCCCGGCTGTAGGGGCCCAACCAGGTCGTCTCCGTACGGTAGTCGCAACCACAAGACCGTTCCCCGTGCCGATCCATGAGGTGACACGTTGCCACAGCTCACGGTGCCCTCCACCGCCGCCCGTCCGGGGCGCTCCGGGCCCCTCTCCTTCGGTCCTGCCGACCTATCCGCGCGATCAGAGTGAGATGACGATGGAATTCAGCACGCAGACCCTACGTCAGGAAGGCCAACGAGTCGGCACCGCCGACGAGTTCGTCGTCGCCTTCTACGAACGCGTCGCCGGGCGCGCCGACTTCACCCCGTCCGGGATCGCCGAGGAGCTGGGCGTCCCGCTGCAGCGCGCCGAGCAGGCGGTCGGCGCGCTGCGCGAACTGCACCTGGTCAAGCCGGCGCAGGGCGGTGCGGACCGGCTGGTCGCGGTCAGCCCGGAGGCCGCCCAGATGGAGCTCCTGGTCCCGCTGGAGTGGGAGATCCATGACAGCCGCCGCCGACTCGCCGGATTCAAGGGGCAGTTGAGCTCCTTCGCGGCGGCCTATCAGAAGCAGACCAGGACCCGCACCGAGCCGGTGGTGATCACCGACGACCCGGAGGAGATCGAACTGCGGCTGCTGGAGGCCGCGCAGGGCTGCACCACCGAGGTCCTGGTGATGCAACCCTGCGTGGCCCACGAGACCCGCGAACTCCAACTGGCCCGTCCGCTGGTGCTGGAGGCGCTGCGGCGCGGCGCGCAGGGACGGATCCTCTACCCCCACACCGCCCGCGGCGACTCCGACACCCGCGCGCACATCGGCGACCTCCTGCCGGCGGGTGGGCAGGTGCGCACCACCAAGGAGGTGCACGACCGCTTCCTGGTCTTCGACCGGAAGACCGCGTTCATCCCGGCCGGCGAGGGCGACGCGATCGCCGTCGTCTACGAGGGCGCGGTCGCGGCCTTCCTGGCCGCACTGCACGCCCGGGCCTGGGAGTCCGCGTTCGACTTCGACTCCGGCGCGGCCGGCTACGCCGGGACGCTGGAGGACCTGAAGGTGACCCTCCTCGACCTGCTGGCCTCGGGTGCCAAGGACGAGGTGATCGCGCGCCGGGTGGGCATGTCCGAGCGGACCTTCCGCCGCCATGTCGCCACGATCATGCAGGATCTGTCGGCCACCAGCCGCTTCCAGGCCGGCGTGCTGGCCGCCCGGACCGGCCTGGTCGACCTGGTCCTGAGGAGCGCCGCATGAGCCGGTTCGCCAGACTCGCGTTCACCTCGACGGTGCGTCAGGTCCAGCAGGAGATGGGCAGCGCCGCCGCGGCCGGCCGCCAGCTGCGGGGGGCGGACGAGGAGCCCGAGCCGCTCAGCGACGCCGAGGCCGACTTCATCCGCAGCCTGGACGGCTTCCTGTTCGCCAGCGTGGGCGAGACCGGCTGGCCGTACATCCAGTTCCGGGGCGGGCCGCCGGGGTTCGTCCATGTCCTGGACGAACACACGCTGGGCTATCTGGACGTCCGGGGCAACCGGCAGTACATCACCACCGGCAACCTGCGCGCCGACGACCGGGTCGCGCTCTTCTTCATCGACCACGCCCGGCAGACCCGGCTCAAGGTGTTCGGCCACGCCACCGCCGTGCCGCCCGGCCAGGACCCCGCGCTCGCCGAGCGCCTGGACTCGCCGCGCACCGACGGCACGGTCGAACAGCTCGTCACCATCCGGGTCGAGGGCGTCGCCTGGAACTGCCCCAACCACATCACGCCCCGCTTCAGCAAGCGCGAACTCTCCGACGCGCTGGTCCCGGTCCAGGATCACCTCGCGCGGCTGGAGCGGGAGAACGCCGCCCTGCGCGCGGAACTCGCCGCGCATCGCGCCGATGCCCGCCCAAATCCACCCAGAGCTGCCCACTGACCGAATTCGGCAGCCGGTTTCGGGCATTGAGGAACCCTAACCGGAATCCCTACTCTGAGATCACAGAAGAGACCCCGAGGCGAACGGAGCCATCGCGCGATGGTCAGCGATGTGATCGACCGAAACGACCGGTTCCGGGGAATCCTGGACCGCCTCGCCACCAAGTCGATCGACGACTACTACAACCCGTACCGGCTGTTCGAGTGGCCGGACCGACTTCCCGAGGACATGTGGTGGATGAGCCCCGAGCTCACCACCACCTATGGGACGGAATGGGCCGAGAAGCTCACTCCGCAACAGCTCCACACGCTTTCCAAGCACGAGAGCATCAATTTCTACAGCCTCAATGTGCACGGCATTCGCGAACTTCTCATCGAGGTGGTCGGCCGTATCCACACCGCCGGCTTCGAAACGCCGTCGGAGTTCTTCCACCACTTCATCGGTGAGGAGAACGAGCACATGTGGTTCTTCGCCGAGTTCTGCCTGCGCTACGGCAAGAAGATCTACCGGCAGCCGGCCGGCGCGGAGGCCTCCGAGCCCTCGGCCAAGATCCAGAGCCTGCTGGTGTTCGCCCGCATCCTGATCTTCGAGGAGCTGGTCGACCACTTCAACTCGGCGATGGCCGAGGACGAGCGGCTGCACGAGACGATCCGCGGCATCAACCGGATCCACCACCAGGACGAGTCCCGGCACATCGCTTTCGGCCGCGAGCTGGTCGACCTGCTGCACCAGGACCTGAAGCAGACCGCCACCGAACAGGAACTGGCCGACGTCTCCACCTACCTGCGCCGCTACCTCAAGCACAGCTTCGACTCGCTCTACCACCCGCAGGTCTACCGCGACGCCGGGCTGGAGAACCCGCACGAGCTGCGCCGGGCCCTGATGGAGTCGCCGGCCCGGGCCGAGGCCGAGTCGCGCACCTTCCGCAAGACCACCAAGTACCTCGAAAAGACGGGACTCATCCGATGAACCGCCTGACCGGGAGCGACGGCGCACCCGCGCTGGCCATCCTCGGGCCGCCGGCCACCAGGCTCGTCAAGGAGCTCGACCGGGTCTTCGCCGGCTGGGGCCTGGCGGCCGGCGCCGAGGAGATCAGCGCCCCGCCGCTCTTCCCGGTGACCGACCTGGAGAAGTTCGACGTCTACACCAACTTCCCCCAGCTCGCCTGGGTGGCCGGCTCACTTGATCTGACGGAGGATCACTTCAAGCCGGTGGAGGGCAAGTTCGGGCCGGGTTCGGTGACCGAGGCGCGGTACGGACTGCCGCACGCCACCTGCTACGGCGCGTACCTCTTCCACGAGGGCGACCAGGTCGCCGACGACACCCTGGTGACCCTGGTCAACCGCTGCTTCCGCAACGAGGACCACTACGGCGGGCTGCGCCGCCTCGCCAGCTTCCAGATGCGCGAGATCGTCGCGCTCGGCAGCTTCCAGCACACCCAGGACGTGCTGGCCGGCTTCACCGGGCGGATCCAGGCCTTCGCCGGCGCGCTCGGGATCGACCTGGGCAAGGTGCCGGCCGGCGACCCGTTCTTCCGCAACGACAACGGCCGCGCCCTGCTGCAGAAGCTCAGCCCGGTCAAGTACGAGTTCCAGTACGGCGACCTGGCGATCGCCTCGGTCAACACCCACCGCAACTTCTTCGGCGAGCGGTGCGGCATCCGGCTGGAGTCCGGTGAGCACGCCTACACCTCCTGCGTGGCCTTCGGCCTGGAGCGCTGGGTCGCCGTCCTGACCGAGCACTTCGACGAGGACCTCGACGCCGCGCTGGCCGCCGTGCGCGCCGCCGCCGACCCGTCGTGACCCCACCGGTCGCGCCGCGGCCGCGGATCGGCGTCGACCTCGTGCCGCTCTCCCGGGTCCGCGAGCTGCTGGACCCCGACATCGGTCCGGTGCTCAGGCGGTTCCTCTCCACCGAGGAGGTGACCGCCTCCCGGACCCCGGACGGCGCGCCCGACCAGGCCGGGATCGCCGGACGGCTGGCCGCCAAGGAGGCCGTCTTCAAGCTGTTCGGCGCCGTCGGACGGCCGGTGCCCTGGCAGGGCATCGAGGTCCTGCGCGGTCCCGGCGGCCGGCCCGGAGTCCGACTCTCGGGCGGGGCGGCCGAGTTGGCCCGGCAGGCCGACCTAGGCCCGATCGACGTCAGCATCAGCCACGACGGAGGCTTCGCGATCGCCGTCGCGGCCGCCACCGCCGCACTCGACCACCACCACTCTCTTGATGACCAACTCTGAAGGGAATGCCATGAGTTCCGCAGGTATCGACAAGGTCAGGGACTGGATCCTCGGCCGTCACCCCGAGCGCACCGAGCTCGCCGCCGACGTCGACCTCATCGAGAGCCGGCTCGTCGACTCGCTCGCCTTCGTCGAACTCGTCTACACCATCGAGGACGCCGCAGGCATCGAGGTCGACTTCGACAACATCGACATCGAGGACTTCCAGACCCTCGCGACCATCGAGAAGGCGTTCTTCGCCTGATCCCGAGGAGGGATCTTTCACCATGGATGCAGTCTCGTACACCGCACAGTGGATGGCCGCGGCCCGCGCGCAGGAGTCCGAGCGCGAGGACGCGCTGTTCGTCGACCCGCTGGCCCAGGACCTGGCCGCACCCCGGGGCTTCGAGCTGATCGAGCGCTACGCCGGCGGCGGCCTGCTGCCGTTCATCTCGATCCGGACCCGGTACCTGGACGACGCCATCCGCGACGTCCTCGCCACCAGCGGGATCCAGCAGGTGGTCCTGATCGCGGCGGGCATGGACACCCGCTCGTTCCGGCTCGACTGGCCGGAGGGCACCGAGGTCTACGAGGTCGACCACGCCCTGCTGATCGCCGAGAAGCGCCGCCGGCTCGACGCCCTGGGCGCCGAGCCGCGCACCGACCGGCGCGAGGTCTCCGCCGACCTCACCGGCGACTGGATGCCCTCCCTGGAGGCCGCGGGCTTCGACCGTGACCGCCCGACCCTGTGGGTCGCCGAGGCGCTGACCTTCTTCCTCACCGAGGAGCAGGCCGCCGGGCTGCTGCAGTTGCTCGCCTCCGCCTCGGCCCCCGGCAGCCACCTGGCCTTCGACATCCTCGGGCGCGCCCTGCTGCGCAGCCCGTTCTCGAAGCCCTTCCTGGACACCCTCGCCGCCGACGGCACGCCGTGGATCTTCGGCACCGACGAGCCCGAGGAGTTCCTGACCGCCAACGGCTGGAAGACCACCGACCTGCGCGAGCCCGGCCAGCCCGGCGCCGGTGAGGGCCGCTGGCCGTACCAGGTCCAGCCGAGGAACCGTCGCGGCGCCAACCGGCTGTGGCTGATCCGCGCCGAGATCGCGACGGCCTGATGAGCCGTCCGACCGCCGATCGCCGGATCACCCTGGAGCGCATCGAGTCGTACCTGCCCGAGCGCAGCGTGCGGATCGAGGAGCTGGGCGAGCGGCTGGGTCTGCGTCGGGCCGAACTGGGCGTGTTCCGCAAGTTCTACGGGCTGGACACGCTGCGCTTCGACCCGGAGCTCCCACTGATCGACCTGCTGCGGCCCGCCGCGCGCAGCGCCCTGGCCGCCCTCCCGGAGGGCGGCCGGGTGGAGTACCTGGCCTACGCCCACGTCACCCAGGCGGTGGCCCCGGCCGACGTGGACATCGCGCAGGTGGTCAGCGACGACCTCGGTCTCGCCGGCACCGAGGCCTTCGGCCTCAGCCACCAGGCCTGCGTCAGCAGCCTGGGCGCCATCGAGGTGCTGGGTGAACTGCTCCGCGCGGAGGGCACCGAGGGTGCGTACGCCCTGATGGTCACCGGCGAGCAGGCCTACTCGCCGATCGTCCAGCACGTGCCCAACACCTCGATCATGGCCGACGCCGCGGCCTCCTGCCTGATCACCCTGGACGGCGACGGCGACGTGGTCCGCTCGTTCGCCACCCGGACCCTGGGCGAGTACGCCCAGTGGCTGGAGCTGACCCCCGAGCAGAACACCGTGTTCGGGGAGCAGTACGGCGCCAGGATCGCCGAGGTCATCCACCAGGCGGTGGCGGAGGCCGGGTTGACGCTCGACGAGGTCGACCTGGTGATCCCGCACAACGTCAACAAGCTGGCCTGGCGGCAGACCATCAAGGAGCTGGAGGTGGCGCCGGAGAAGGTCTTCCTGGACAACGTCCCGCGCTTCAGCCACACCTTCGCCTCCGACGTCTTCGTCAACTACACCACCCTGCGGGACGCCGGACGCCTGGTGGACGGCGCGCACTACCTGCTGGTCTCGGTCGGCCTGGGCGCCACCTTCGGCGCGATGGTGATCACCCACCGCGCGGCGGGTGAGAGCTGATGGATCGTCAGGAAGTACTGGCCACCATCGAGAAGGCGCTCAGCGAGGTCCTGGAGCGGTCGGTCACCGGGCTCACGGAGGACACCGCGCTCTTCGACGAGCTGCGGCTCGACTCCTCCTCCGTGCTGGGGCTGCTGATGACCGTCGAGGAGGCGACCGGCATCTCGGTCGACCCGGAGGACCTCGACATCGACCATCTGCGGACCATGCGGTCCTTCGCCGACTACGTCGAGGCCGCACTCCGCCAAGGAGAGGGGACGTCATGACCGGACTCGCCGTCCGGGCCGCCGCCGCGGTGCGCGCGCCGCAGGGCCGCGGGCCGGGTGACACCCCGGCCGCGCTCGGCTACTTCCACGACCTGCTCGCCCCCTTCGGGCAGAAGCCGGACGAGGAGCTGTTCAACCGGGGCGCACACGTCCAGCACCGCGACCTCGCCGACCTGCTCGCCGCCGACGACGGCGTCGGCCGCAGCCGGCCGGAGCTGCTGATCGTCACCCACGCCCTCCCGGACGTGGTGCCGTTCACCGCCGTCGCGCCGTACCTGACCGACCGCCTCGGCGGCCGGGCGGCCAACTTCGCGATCGCCCAGCAGGGCCTGGCCGCGCCCTTCACCGCACTGCGGGTCGCCTCGGCGTACCACAGTGCGGGGCGGGCCGCGGAGGTGGTCCTGGCGGTGCTGGAGCAGACCACCCTGCCGACGGCCTTCCCGCTGGTCCAGGAGACGCCGCTGGTCGACTCGGCCGCGGCACTGGTCCTCGGGGCCTCCACCGAGGACGGACTTCGGTTCGTCCGGGCGCGGTCGGCCCCCTCGGCGGCGGCCGCGCTCGACGAGGAGACCCTCGGCCTGAGCGGCGCGCAGGACGGCACCCTCCTGGTGCTCGGACCCTGGGTCACCGAGGACGTCCCGGAGCGCACCGCGGTGCACCGGGCGGCCCCGGGCAGCTACTGCACCAGCCTCTGGCTGGAGCTGGCCGAGCACTGGCAGGAGTGGCAGCAGGCCTATCGGCGGGTCGTGCTCTGCGACACCGACCCGCGCTCCGGCCGCAGTCACGTCGCGCTCTTCGCCACCGGCGAGAAGTAACCCCACCCTGCGGGTCGGGGTCGAGCGAGTCCGCCACGACCGGTCGTGGCGGACTCGCTCGACCCCGATGCGCGGGGCTCACGTGCTGCTCCGACAGACATCGGACGAGGCAATCGAACGGAAGGGTGAGAACACGATGACCACGGTCAACGAGCAGTCCATCAGACTGGACTCCGCGCGAGCCGGGACAGCCCCGGCCACCTGGGGGCAGCGGGCGATCTGGGGAGTCGTGACACGGCTGGGTGACGACGCCCCCCGGTACAACCTGCCGATCGACCTGCCCGTCTCCCCGCCCCGCCCGGTCTCCCGCGTGCTGGCGGACCTGACGGAGCTGTTGCTGCTCCACGACAGCCTGCACACCCGGTTCCTGCCGGCCGGCGTGGACGGCCTGGAGCAGGTGGTGGACGGCTCCGGCGAGCTCCCCGTGCAGATCCGCAGCTGCGCGCCGGAGCAGGCCCCGGCGGTCAGCGCCGCGCTGCTCGGGGAGCTGGCCGGGCGTGCCTTCGACCACGAGCGGGAGTGGCCGCTGCGGGTCGGCCTGGTGGAGTGCGAGGGCCTGGTGCACCGGCTGGTGCTGGCGGCCTCGCACGCCGGGATGGACTACTGGGGGCAGGGCCGGATGGTCCGCGACCTGCAGCTGATCGAGGCGGGAGCGACCGCCGAGTCGCTGCGCGCGGACCGCCCGGCCCTGCAGCCGTTGGAGGCCGCGGAGGTCCAGGCGTCGCCGCTGGGCCGTCGCCGGGACGAGGCGGCGCGCCGCTACTGGTGCGAGCAACTCACCGTCGGCCCGCGGAAGATGTTCCCGAACCCGGCGGCGCCGGGCCTCGCCGCCGATCCGGCCCGGCGCTTCCCCAACGCGCTGCTGCGCTCGCCCGCGCTGGCGGTCGCCGTCACCCGGGTGGCGGAGGAGCTGGGGGTGAGCGATTCGGCGCTGCTGCTGGGCGCCGCCGCCCACCAGCTGGCCAGGATGTCCGGCAGCGGCGACGCGGTGTTCCAGGTGGTGGTGAGCAACCGGTTCCAGCCGTCCGCCGCCGCCGCGGTCAGCACGGTCGCGCAGGAGGCCCTGTTCCTTCTCACCGACGCGGACCGGGACTTCAGGGACGCGGTACGCCGGACGCGGTCCGTCGCGTTCAGCTCGTTCCGCCACGCGGGGTACGACAAGTGGGCGCTGGAGCGGGAGGTGGCGGTGATGGCCGAGCGGGGCGAGGCCGCCGACCACTCGTGCTGGTGGAACGACACCCGGGACCCGGGCACCGGGCCCTTCGACACCGTCGAGCGGCCGCGCGCCGCACTGGGCGAACTGATCGGCCGGACCGAACTGAGCTGGCCCACCGAGTTCCCGGCGCGGGTGAACGTGTCGGTGGCGGTCGACGTGCTGACCGCCCCCGGCGCCCTGGATCTCGCCATGACGGCCGACCCGGCGGTGATCACCCGCGAGGGGATGGAGCAGTTCCTGCGCGGGGTCGAACGGCTGGTCGTCGGCGAGGCGATCGCACTGGGGGAGGTATGAGCACGCGGTATGCGGGCATCGCCTGGACGGACGAGGGCTACCGGGTCGAGGTCCTCGACGCGGCGGGGCAGCGGGCCGCCGAGCCGAGCAGCTGGGGCGGCGGCCAGGTCGCCGAACTCATCGCCTGGCTGCGGGACTTCGAGGACGGGCAGCCGCCGGCCGTGGTCCTGGACAGTACCAACGGCCTGCTCGACGGGCCGATGACGGCAGCCGGTCTCGAGGTCTACCGCGCCGACCCCTGGCTGCTGCCGACCCGGCCGCGGTTCGGCTCCGTGGCGGCCGACCGGCTGGCGCAGCAGGCCCACAGCGCGCCCGGCGCGCTGGCCCGGGTGACCGCCGAAGGCGGCACCCTGACCGGCCGCGCCGACGAGTACCACGAGGGCGTGCGGCGCGGCGAACCGATCGTGGCGGCCATGACGGCGGCCGGGCGCTGCTTCGAGCACGGACACCGGGACACCCCGCGGGTCGCGCTCACCTTCGACGACGGCCCCGATCCGGTGCACACCCGCCGGGTGCTGGAGATCCTGGAGCGCTACGGCGCCCGGGCGACGTTCTTCTGCGTCGGTCTCCACGTCGCGGCGCTGCCCGAGGAGGTGCGCCGGATCGCCGGGGCCGGTCACGAGGTGGGCAACCACACCTGGTCGCACCCCTTCCTGTTCGACCTGACACCTGGTCAGCTGCGCGAGCAGCTCGACCGGACGACGGAGGCGGTGGCCCAGGTGACCGGCCAGGCCCCGACCCGGTTCCGTCCGCCCTACGGCTCGCTGAACCCCGAGGTGCTCACCACCCTGGAGAGACATCCGAGCACCCTGACGCTGTGGGACGTCGACTCCCGCGACTGGTCCAGGCCCGGGCCGGAGCGGATCGCCGCGACCGTGCTGGACGCCGCCGGGCCGGGCTCGGTGGTGCTGCTGCACGAGGGCGCCGGCGATCGCGGCCAGACCGTCCAGGCCCTCCCCTCGATCATCGAGGGCCTGCTCGAACGAGGCCTGGAACTGGTCACCGTGGGAGAACTGCCCACGCCGGCCGTCCAGTAGCCATCCGACCGATGACGACCACGAGCTACGGCTGGAGCACTGAAGAGTCATGACCGAACCGTTGACCGACCACACCGACGCGCAGGCGTCCGCGCGGCCCCAGGACCCGCCGGGCGGCGAACCGGCCATCTGGTCCCGCAACTTCCGCTACTACTTCACCGCGCGCAGCGCGGGCCTGCTCAGCTGGGCGATGCTGCCGGTGGCGGTCTCGGCCGGCCTGCTCAGGGGCGGCTACGGGCTGAGCACCGCCGGATACGCGATGGCGTTCCTGGTGGGCCCCTTCGCCGCCCTGGTGCTGTTCGGCGGCGTCCTGGCCGACCGCTTCACCGCCCGCCGGATGATGATCGCCGCCGACCTGACCAACCTCACCACCCAGATCCTGCTCGCCGTCCTCTTCCTGCACCGCATCGACCACCTCTGGCAGCTCTACGCCCTGCTGATGATCGCCGGCACCGCCAACGCCATGTTCCAACCCGGCGCCTCCTCCACCGTCCCCCTGGTCGCCCGCGACGTCCAGGGCGCCAACGGCGTCCTGCGCACCTCCGAGGCCCTCACCGGCCTCGGCGGCCCCGCCCTGGCCGGCCTCCTCGTCGGCACCGCCTCCACCGGCTGGGTCATGATCATCTCCGCCGCCGCCTACGGCACCAGCGCCACCTGCCTCTTCGCCCTGCGCCTGGGCGTCGTCCCCGCCCCACCCGCCGGCGAGAGCCTGTGGCGCAACCTCGTCGTCGGCTGGCACGAATTCCGCTCCCGCAGCTGGCTCTGGGGCGTCATCGTCATCTGGATGTTCTTCGCCGTCCTGTCCTGGGGACCCCAACTCTCCATCGCCGCCGGCGTCATCGTCCCCGCCCACGGCGCCACCGCCTTCGGCCTCATCAACGCCGCCCTCGGCGCCGGAACCGTCGCCGGCGGCCTCCTCGCCATCCGCTACAAACCCGCCCGCCCGCTGGCCGCCGGCGCCACCGCCATGCTCGCCTACCCCCTCTACCCCCTGGGCATCGTCCTCGGCGCACCCGTCTGGCTCCTCGCCCTCGCCCAGACCACCGTCGGCATCGGCATCGGCATCTGGGGCGTCATGTGGGCCACCAGCGTCCAGACCCAGGTCCCCGGCGAAGTCCTCAACCGCGTCCACGCCTACGAAGTCGCCGGCTCCGTCGGCATGTACCCCGTCGGCAGCGCCCTCGCCGGCCCCGCCGTCAAAGCCTTCGGCACCCACCACGTCCTCCTCGTCGGCGCAGCCGCCGCCGCCCTCACCGCCACCGCCCTCCTCCTCACCCACCCCATCCGCACCCTCGGCCGCGCACCCGACCGCACCTGACCCCAACCACCCGAGCACACGACAGTCACCCTGCACGCCCTGCGCCGCCTGGTCACCCCGGGCGGCTCTGTCGTTTCCGCGACCTGAGCACGGTGGCTTTCCCCGCCCATTCACGGACGTCCCCCACCCGCGTCGGCCGACCGTGCTGCGCACGTTTCTCCTGTGCCTTCTGATGCGCGAGTCGAGATCGTTGACCGGAATTCTCAGGAAGCCCCGGAATTCGCGCATTCAGACCGATTGACAGTCTGAATACGTCGCCGCCATGCTGACGCTGCAGCTGACATGACACCCCGTCGGGAGGTGACTCACGCCAGCTGTGCTCGGTACGCATTCGTCGTTTCTCACTCGGGAAGGAGGGACAGCCATGAAGAAGCTCCAGGTGCGCAAGACCGGTCCGGTGCGTCTGACCAGCACGGCAACCGCGTTCTACGGCGGTGGCCCCTGCAACGCAGCCTGATGACACGGTCCCGTGTCCGCCGCCCGGGGTCCCGGTCAGCGGACACGGGATCCCGGACAGCGGACACAGGACCTCGGGCCGGCGGACGCCCGGCTGCCGGAGGACCGACGGCCGGGAGGCGCGGTGGATGCAGCAGAGCGAATTCGATTCCATGCACTGACCTTTGTCGAGGAGGGCGACGAAATCGTCATCGGCCGCCCCGAGATCGATTCCTTCGCGGTTTTCCCGGCCGACGCCGCAGCGGTGGTCCGTCATTTGCAGAATGGCGAAAGTATTCCGCGGGTCGGTGACTGGTACCTGGAAACGTACGGCGAACGCGCCGACATCGAGGATCTGGTGGAGACGCTGCGGGACCTGGAATTCCTGCGCGACCCCGCCGACCCCGAACCCGCCGAGGGCGACGAGCCGCCGCCCGCCACCGTGGTACGCGGCCACCGGCTGGGCCGGCTGGCGTTCTCCGCGCCGGCCTGGGTCCTGTACACGCTGGTCGTGGCGGTGGCCGGCTGGATCGCCGCACGGACGCCGGGGCTGCACCCCACCCCGTCCGCCGTATTCTTCAGCAGCTCGCTGGTCGTCATCGAACTCACCATCTTCGCGGGCCAGTTGGTCGGCGTGGCCTGGCACGAGTCGTTCCACGTCCTGGCCGGCCGCCGGCTGAACCTGCCCAGCCGGCTGAGCATCGGGCGACGGCTGGTCTTCGTCGTCTTCGAAACCACCCTGGCCGGCCTGATGGGCGTCCCCAGAGCGCGGCGGATTCTGCCGTTCTGCGCCGGACTGGTTGCCGACGCCCTCTACTTCGCCGCACTCATCGGCGTGGGGGAGGCGGACCGGCTCGCGCACGCAGGCGTCACCGACATCGGCCGGATCGCCTGCGCGCTGGCGTACATGACGCTGCTGCGGATGCTCTGGCAGGTCATGGTCTTCATGGAGACCGACCTCTACCACGTGGTCACCGTGCTGCTGCGCTGCCCGGACCTGCACGCCCTCACCCGTGCCTACCTGCGCAACACGCTGTGGCGCCGGCTCGGCCGTCCGGAACGCGCCACGGACGAGTCCGGCTGGACCGCGCACGACCGCGCCATGGCCCGCCGCTACGCGCCGTTCGTCGTGCTCGGCGCCACGCTGATGATCGCCGTCGTCCTCAAGGGGATCGCCCCGGTGATCGCCGGATTCGCCGTCCGACTCGCCCACGGCATCAGCGCGGGCGCCCTGGACGACCCGCACTTCTGGGACTCCGCGGTGGCCGCCACCGCGATCCTCTCGCAGTTCGGCCTGCTCACGGCGCTGGCGGTGCGCGACCGCCGACGCCGGCGCGCCGCCGCCGTCCCGGCCTCCTGACCAGCCCCTCCCTCCCCTCTCATCCCAGCGGAGCCCGCCATGCCCACGGCCGTCTGCCACCTCTGGCTCACCGCACCCCACGATGCGGTCGCGCCCTTCGCCGCCGGGCAGCCCGGGTCGCCCCTGGTGCTGGACGCCGACCGGCGCCTGCGCGGCCCGTACACCGCCACCGGCGCCCTGCTGCGCGAGCTGGTCCCCGAACTCCACAAGCACCGGCCCGACCTGCTGCGCCGGCACGCCATCGAGATCCTCGCCGCCGCCCCCGAGACGCTGCCCCTGGTCGGACCCGCGCCCGACACACTCACCTCGACGGCCGCCGACGCCGAGCGCACCCGCTGGTACTCAGCCCTGCGCACCCGGCGTATCGCGCACGGCTTGGTGGACCTGCTCGCCGCCTGGTCGGCGATTCCCGAACGGTCCTACGCCGTACCGGTGTTGGTCTACCGCGACGTCGACCGTGCGGACGCCACCGATCTGGAGTTCCTGGAACTCGCGCTGCGCCGCCTGGACCCGGCCCGGCTGCGGATCGTGGCGGCCTCCGCGCAGCCCGAGCCCCCGGCCACGCTGAGCGCGGCCGTCGCCGCCCACGCCGTCCGGCACACCCTGCCCGCCGACGCCGTCCCGGACCCGGCCGACCCGCACGCCGCCGACCCCGACGATCAGGTGACGCTGGCCCGCGCGTACGTCGCCGCCGACTGCGCCCTCGAGCTGCCCACCGCCCGCGCGGCCTACCAGCGCCTCGACCCGGCCCGGCGCGCGGAGTTGCACGATCGGCGCGCCGAAGAGCTGGAGCAGCGCGGAGAGTTCAGCCTGCGACTGGGCGCCGTCGTCTACCACCGCGAACGCGGCAGCGCGCCGCACACCGACGGGCTGCGCGCCTGCGCCGAGGCGGTCGGCTACTGCATCGGGATGGGTTTCTACCACGCCGGACTGGACCTGGCCGACCGGATGACGGCCCTGGTCGAGCCCGACGACCGGATCACCTACCACCGGGCCCGCACCCAGGCCGCCCAGTGCCTGGCCCTGCTGGACCGTCCGGCCGAGACCGAGCAGCTCTACCACGACCTGCTCTCGCGAACCACGGCCCTGCGCCCGCACATGTCGCTCCACTACGCGCTGAGCCTGCTCTACACCCGCCTCTACGGTCCCGAACACAAGGACCACACACGCGCGTTGGCCTACGTCAACACCGCCATCGCGATCGCCGAGGCGCTGCCCGACCAGGAGGACCGCGCCTTCCACGCGGTGTTCATGAACAACGGCAAGGCCCTGGTGCAGATGCACCTGAAGAACCTGCCCGCCTCACTGGAGCTCGTCACCGCCGGCATCGAGCGCCTGGACGCCGAACTGCGGCCCGACCAACACCGGTTGCACCGCTCGGTACTGCACCACAACCGCGGCCAGGTGCTGGCCGCGCTGGGCCGCGCCGAGGAGGCGCTGGCGGAGTTCGACCACGTCATCGAGGTGGATCCGCACTACCCCGAGTACCACTTCGACCGCGGCAACCTGTACTTCCAACTGGGCCGCCACCAGGAGGCGTTGGAGAACTACGAGGAGGCCGTCCGGCTGAGCCCGCCGTTCCCCGAGGTGTACTGGAACCGCGCCAACGTCCGCGCCGAACTCGCGGACACCGATGGTGCGTTGGCTGATCTTCGGTACGTCCTGGACCTGGAGCCGGACTACACCGAAGCGCGCGTCTCACTGGCCTCCCTGCTGTTGGACCTCGCGGAGCCCGGCCAGGCCGCCGAACAGGCCGCCGCCGGCCTGGCGCAGAGCCCGGACGACGCCCGGCTGCACTGCACCCTCGGCCTGGCGCTGCTCGAACTGGACGACGCCGACGCCGCCGTAGCCGCCTTCACCCGCGCGCTGGAGCTGGACCCGCAGCTGCACGAGGCCCTGGTCAACCGCGCCGTCGCCGCCCACGGCCAGGGCCGCCCCGACGAGGCGCTGCGCGATCTGACCACCGCCGTCGAGCAGCAGCCCGACGACAGCGACCTGCGCTACAACCGGGGCTTCGTCCTGGAGGAGCTGCACCGCTGGGACGACGCCGTGGCCGACTACACGGTCGCCCTGGAGCACACCGACGACAAGGCCGAACTGCTCTTCCTGCGCGGTCGCTGCCAGCTGCGCCGCGGTGCGCACGAGGCAGCCCGCCGCGACCTCACCGCCCACCTGGAGCTCGGCGCCTCCGAACACGCCGAGGAGGTCCGGTCGCTGCTCGGCGGCTGAGCTCCCACTGACGCACAGTGACGCGATCAGCCGGCCGCCGACCAAGGGGGCTGCGCATAGGTCAGCGACCTACCTATGCTTCGAGCCATGACGGCATCGCCGCTTCGGCCGTGATCGGCCTCGTCCCGACCATCTACGAGTGCCGCACTGCCTACATCATGCGACGCAACGAGCGCCTACGAGAAGCCGCCTGATACGGCGCGGGCCGTCCGCCGAGACCCGGGGGCTCCGAACAGCGCGGGAGGAACGGGACGTCAGCCCCGCACCGCGTCGGGCGGCCGCGTCCGGACTGGTGCCGTGAGGACGCAGTCCCCGCACAGGCCGCCCGCGCGGCCCGGGGCAGCCCGGTAGATGAGGCAGCAGCTGCGGCGGCGGAACCCGGTGCCGTCCGCCGCCATCGTGCAAGTGCCGCGCAGGTGTGGCTGGTCCAGCACCATGGTGGCGAAGTCGCGGGCCTGGCCCGTTAGTTCAGGAGCTGTCCGGGCGATGGCCGAGACCGCGCCGTTGACCGCCGAGGCGACGTTGCCCCACAGGATCTGCGGCGCGACCGAGTAGCCACCGACGGCCGCCACCAGCTCGCGCACCGGGCCGTCGAACAGCTCGGACCCGAGTCGAGCCGCCCGTTCGACCGGGTCGGCCACGGGTACGGGCACCCGGTCCGGCAGCGACAGCGGGAACATGCCGCCGAGCGTCGGCTGCCACCTGGCCTCCCGCAGGCCGTACGGGAGCACCGCGCCCGCGAGCACGGCCACGGCGAAGGACGGGGAGATCAGCCGGGAGACCAGGCCCAGGTGGGTCACCGAGGCGGCCACCCGCAGCTCGACCGCCTCGACGCCTTGCCCTCCCCCGGCCGCCAGGTAGCCGCGCACGGCACCGATCCGCTCGCCCAACACGGCTGGATCGTCGAGGAGTTCGCCCATGCCCCGCCAGGGCACCGCGGCCGCTGCGGGACCGTGGGTCTCGAAGACGAAGAACGGCCCGAGGGCCGCGATCCGCTGCGGGATCGTGACCCCCGGGTCCGGGCGTGCCGCCGTGCGGCGGCTTGCCGGGTCGGTCATACCGCCGTGACGGGCTTCGACTTGATCGAGGCCGCCGCGGCGGCGGACTCGGTCCGCGGGTTGAGCAGACGCTCGGCCATCGGCCCGAAGACGAGCCCGAGGCAGGCCCAGAGCAGCAGCTGTGCGACCACCGAGTAGAAGCGGAAGCTGAACAGCACCACAGTTGAGCCACCTTCAGGGGATCCGGCATCCCGCTAGCGAATTGGAGCGCGGTGATGGCGTCGTATCTGACTCGCGAACCGCCCGGGGGCGCTTCGCTCACAGTGGCGCGACCGTGCTGGACTCTCATCAGCTTCTGTACGCCATCACTACCTCAGGCAGGGTACGGCCCCGCCGGATCGGCCGTCAATCGTCCCCGGTGTCCTTGGAGCCCCTGTGAGCAAGGTGACCCCGAGCCGCCGTCCGACCCGGACGATCAGCGAAGGCCACATACAACTCGAAGGCTTCCAGGATTGGCGGCTGTCCCAGGTCCTTGGCCTCAACACGACCACCGGCCGGCTCGACTCCGCAGGAACGGTGGATCGCATGCCAGTCGGAGACCGCCACCCACCGCAGCGCGGCACGGGATCGAAGTCCCAGGTCAGCGCGCCCTTCCCCGTGGCTTCAGGGGCAGTTGGGGCGCCTCGGGAGCGGCCAGCCGAGCCCCGTCGTAGCCGTGCACCTCGCCGAACCTCCTCCCGTTCGTCCACTCCTCGCGCGCCTGCCTGATCTCCTCGTCACTGCGTCCGACGAAGTTCCACCACATATCACCGATTCAGCGTTTTCACCCAGGTCAGAAGCCTGGTGGACCATCCCCCGTCAGCAAATAGTCAGCATTGGTACGCGGGGAGTCGATCATCATGGCCACCAAGGCTTTGGCCCACGGCATGGGCACCTTCTTCAAGGAGTGCGAGCACCCTCAGGCGAGGTGGTCCAAGTGCCCGCACGAGTACAAGATTCGGTACCGCGACGCCACCGGAAAGCAGGTCGAGGAGTCCGGCTACGCCACCCAGGACAAGGCCATCACCCGGTTGTCCGAGATCTACAAAGCCAAGAAGGACACCCCGCGAAAGCAGAGCAAGGCCGAGCGCATCCAGAAGTACGGGGTGATGCAGTTCGGCGAGTACGTCGCCGAGTGGAAGGCCGGCCAGCGGCATCTCGGTGAGTCATCGGTGCGGGCTCTCGACTCCCTGTTGGAGCACCACCTCTTCCCGGCGCTCCGCAGTCGTCGGATGGGCACGTTCGACCACAAGGTCGTGGACGGCTTCCTCCAGACCATGGAGCGCAACGGCGTCGGGCTGGCAACGCAGTCCAACGCCTACGACAAGCTCAAGTCGATCCTGCTCGATGCCCATCGACTCGGCATCTACGACGAGAGCCCGCTCGAGGGTGTGAGGCCCCCGCAGTACGACCCGACGCGTGCCGTCATTCCCTCGCCGACGCAACTCCGGGACATACGCACCGCCGGCGACGACATGTTCCTCCTGATCACCGACCTCATGAGCGGCTGCGGGCTGCGCAATGGGGAGGCGGCGGCAGTCAACCTCAGGAACATCGTGGCCGACGATATCTACCGGATCACGGAGCAGGTGAATCAGACCACCAAGACCTATGGGCGGTTGAAGCACCGTAAGGTCACCGAGTACCGCGATGTCCCACTTCCGGCGCGGGTCAAAGAGACCATCGACTGGTACGCGGACAAGTACGGCACGGTCGATGGCTACCTTCTCCGGCATCCTCACGACCTCAGCAAAGCGTTTCCCTGCTACTACCTCGACAACCAGTGGCTGAGGATCAAGAAGTCGGGTGTGGTGGAGATCCCCGAGGGGATGGTCGTCTACAGCTTCCGGCACTTCTTCGCATCGAACTGCCTGACCAATGGCATTCCGATCACTGATGTCGCCGAGTGGATGGGACATAGGAGTCTCGACATCACATTCAAGATCTACCGGCATCTCATGCCGGGGTCGATCAGCAAGGCCGCCAAGATCCTCGATCTCGGCCTGGCCGCTTAGGAGCAAGGAGCGGCCCCGGCTCCGATCGAGCAGAGCCGGGGCTGCAAGTACTCGCTACTCAGTACCTGCCGATCACCATCCAGAGACCTTCTGCTGCTTGAGCCATGACTGAACCTCAGAAACCCGAAACTGGATCTTCGCATTACGCCCCCGCCCGAACTTGTAAGGGATGAGGCCCAACCGCGGGGCCTCCCTGTACACCCACGGCACCGACATGTTCAAGTACTCTGCGGTCTGCTTGACATCCATGAACTGAGCCGACACGAGCACTCCATAGGTAATGGCACGATCGAACGCCAGAGCGGAGCGCTCAGGCAGCTATCACCTTCCGCGCGAACGCTGATTTGGAATGACCGGCACTTACTGATAAGCGGTGTAAGTGGTGCGTGCTTGGAGGTCACTCGCCCAGGCAGGGAGGCGGGGCGTGTGCCGCCTGGCGATCCCGCGTAGCGATACAGGGCTCCAACAGTGGGGATGCGGCACCGAATGATTGGCGACAGGCGCGCCGCCTGTACATCGCGGACGTCGAGCTCCGTCCGCGAGGCTGCGTTCAACTGGAGGTGGTGAACGACCTACCTATAGCCGCGGACGTCGCGGATCTCGCCTGCTTGGTAGCTCTCCAGTTGCTCGTCGAGCCTTTGTTGCGCTTCTGTCGCGAACCGGCGGACGGCGCTGGTCTTGTCGGTGTGCAGCGGTGCGAGAGCGGCCTGACGGGCCTGTGTCGCAGCCGGGAGTCCTGGGTGGAGATCCGTGTACAGGAGGCCGTGTAGGAGGTTCTCCCGGGTGGCGGCGGTAACGCCCGCAGACAGGACAGCAGAAACGATTAGTGCCCAGCTGGGATCCTGCCAGGCAGATTGGATCGCGACAGCGGCTCGGACGCGATCATCCGGAGCACCGGCGGCCCACCGTTCGAGCAGGTTCCTCCAGTAGCCGGTGCCTTCTCCCAACAGGGTCAGAGTCTGCGCCACTGCAGCCTCCTGGTGTTCGGTCAGTACCGACACCTGGGCGGTTCGAAGCTGCTCGACGGCCTCATGGAAGGCAACGGCCAGGTTCTCCCGCGCCCCGTGGTCGAGGTCTCTGAGACGGTCCTCCCAGGCAATTGGCACGGAGTGGTCGCCTCCGCTGGTCAGAAGCCGCTCAGCAAGGATCGTGGCGAATGCGGACGGCGCCGAAACAGCGATCTCGACGGCCGCCGAGGCCACGCTGCTGTCGGAGTGGATCGAGGCTCTGCTGGTCAGACTGTGGTCATCAAGTCGGCGGCGCAGCAGGTTCGCTAGGTGATCCAGGAGAGCGTCGTCGAGAGCGAGGCCAGCCGCTCGGGCGTCGGCAAGGAGCATGCCGACGCCTTCCAACACGTTCGGCAGGGCGTCTGCGGGTCCGCAGGTGCCGAGTTTGGCAAGGATCTGCAGCCGATCCTGAGCGGGCTGTCCGCAAGTAATGAGGTGCCGGGCGAATGCCGCGATCAGCTGGGCGTGTCCGGTGCCGTTGGGGGCCGGATTCGTAGTGAGGCAGGCGACGATGTTCGCGAACAGCTCGGGCTCGTGGTCGGGATGTTGGTCGCCGATCCACAGGGCGAGAGTCGCTAGGCGCGGATCGGCGAGGCGGGCGTCGATCCAGGTCCAGACTGCCGTTTCGTGGGCCTTCGCGAGTCCGGTCAGCAGGCTGATCTCGCCAGCGAGGGGGCCTTGGGCCAGGCGCTCGAGCACGGCGTCCGGGCTCGGGGCCGCGGCGCCTGCGGCGACGGCGAAGCCGGGGAGGGCGGAGGCTGCGTAGCCGCGCGCTGACTGGTCGATCTGCTCCAGCAGGGCGATGACCTCCTCCGTGCTGATCTGTTCGGCGAGATCCTCCGCGGCCTGTCTCTGTGCCTCGATTCCCTCGCGCCAGGGTGCTGAAGTGTCCACGGGTTGCACGATCAGGAGCCTGGCGAGGGCCGGATCGGCCATGGCGGCGGCGGCCACAGGGTCGCCGAGTGCGGCCGCAGCAGTCAGAGTTCGTGGTTCTTCGAACCGCAGGCTCGCCTGCGCCGCCCTTCGCCGGGCGGCCAGGGGCAAGCTGCCCCAGCGGTCGGCGGTCGCCTGCGCGGCGTGTTCGGCTGCGGTGTCCAGGGCCGCGATGGCGTGTGCCGGCATCGGCTGACCGGAGCCGAGGACGGGGCGGGCACCTTCTCCTCGCAGTTGGGATGGCAGTTCCATGAGGTCGTACAGGAGGTGGCGGTTGCCGGGGGTCCGGATGGACGGCTCATCTAGAAGCGGTGCCAGGAGGTCGACCGCGTCGGTGAGCAACGTGGTTGTGTCAGGCTGGTCGGGCAGAATGTGAGCGTGCAGGATGGCGACGTTCGCTGCGTGCGGGCTTCCGAGGTGGGTGGACTCGACCGTTACCTGGAGCAGTGGCTGCAGGGCTGCGAGGAGGACGCGGGCACGGCTCTGTGGCTCGCGAACCGTGGCCTCGGCCGGGCCGAGGCCTGGCGGTGGCTGAGCAGTTCGGTCGCGGTGCCATTGGGCAATTGAGCGTAGAACCTCACGGCGGCGCTGCAGCAGGGCGGCGAAGCTGCCGGGAAGGGTGTGGGCGGGGGCCGAGCACCAGCGGCTGATCGGGCGGAGGAGTTCCTTCAGGTCATGGCCGTCCGACGGTAGGGCGGGTTCCGCCAGCCAGGCCATATCGAGTAGCACGCTCACTGGGTTGGGCATGGCGTCCAGGCCCGCACGTTCGGCAAGCTCACCGAAGCGCTGGCCGAGGTGCACGACTTCGGACCGGTAGTGACCGACAGGGTCGCGTCCCCACACGTCCGTCGAGGCCGGCAGTGGCCAGCGCTCCACCAGGCTGCTGTGCATGTCTGCCAGGAGGCCCGGAGCCGCCGGGATGACCTCGGTGGCCACGGCAGCGACCAGCGCGGCGTCCCGCATGTCGGCCACACCGGGAAGGAGTTCGGTTACGACCGTCGCCAGTTGAGCGCTGACCACTCGGTTCCCGCGTTCGCGGGCCGCAAGAGCGAGCGCCCCAAGAGTGGGGCCAAGGGCGGCAGCCGTCTCGATCAGTGCACCGCTGGCCTCGTTGCCAGCATGGGTGCGGTCCTCGTGGCCGACACCGAGGAGGGCCAGAGCCTTAGCGGTGTCCAGCCGAACCCGGGCCGCCGGGTCGAGCGCGTCAGCCAGAAGTACCTGCCCCACGACGGCGGGGCGCAAGCTGTACGGCGGCGCGTCGGCGAGGCCGGCATCAGCGAGGTCATCGAGCAAGGTGGCGATTTCGTGACGCTGCGGGGGCAGGGGTCGCACAGCGTCGGCGATCGGGGCCAGTTGGTCGGCATCGGCGGCGCTGCCCAGGAGAGCAAGAGCGACAGCCGCCGCGCGGTGGGCATCGGTGTCGCGGTCGCCGAGGCGGCGGGTCATCAAGTCCCGCAGCAGGCTGGCTGCGTCGTCCCAGACGAACACTCCGCGAGAGAGGGCCACTTCGCAGGCTGCGTGGGCCAGCATCGGATTGCCTTGGGCCAGGTCGACGACACTCTGCCGGAACACGGAGTGGGTGATGCCGCGGGCGGTCATGATCCCGTCGATGAAGGGCCGGTCAAGCGCTTCGACCTCAAAGGGCGGTGCCGCATGTAGCTCCAGGCCGGCGCGCTGCAGGGTGAGGTCGCGGTATCCGGGGCGAACTGTCAGCAGAAGGCGGACCCGGTCAAAGCGGCGGTCGTTGATCAGCGCCGCCAGTCCGCTCAGGTCAGGGCTGCGGTGGGCGTCGTCGACGATCACGATCAGCGAGACGTTCAGCGGCACCGCCGCGAACACCGCCGACGGCGCGGCCACGCCGGTCGGAATCACCAGTGTGGTCGACGTGGTGTGGGCGGCCTCCATGGCAAGTCGGGTCTTGCCGATCCCTCCCGGCCCCTCAACGACCACCACGCGGGCGGTGCCGTCCTCGGGCCGCAGCGCGTGTCGAAGGCTCTGCAACTCGTCGTCACGGCCCAGCAGCGGCTCCGACATACCGGGCACGATGGCGAGCCGGTCGAGGTACTCCGCACAGGTGAGGAGATGCCGCGGTTGTTTCGGGCGCACTCCCAGGTCAGCCTCTGCCACCCACCGCAGATCGTCCGTCTCCAGATCCTCCACCAACTGGTCCAGCGTGAAGATCTCCAGATGGACCTCCCAGTCCTTCAGGGCGTCGCGCTTCCACCGTCTCTGGGTCGCCTCGGTTGGCGTGCTCTTGTTCGTCACGAAGATCGCGTTGGCCCGCCGTCCGTGATCCTTGTGTTTGGCCAGCTCCGGTTTGAGCTTCGCCTTGGTGTTCTCGAAACTCGCCCAGAGCACGATCTCCTCCTCGGGACCGAAGAGAGGCCGCGAGTAGCCGTCCAGGCCAGTGTCCGAGGTGGCAGTCGTGATCCGCAGATCCGGGTAGCGGTGCCGCATGACACGGTAGGCGACCCGCTCAAAGACTCGGTCGTCGGTGAGTTGCTCCAAGGCGACCTTGACGGTGTCGTACAGCACAGGGCCCTCCAATAATGGGGCACTCCCGCAGATGGACTCGGATTAGCGCCCACGGCGACACAGCCATGATCCCCCCAACGACGCCACCGACGGGGCCACTTCCCCCAGGAGCCGTGCTGACGGGCGCCCGACAGCAGCTCCGAGCTGCGATCAAGATCAGTTCACCCGAGCGACAGCATTGACGGTTTCGCCAAAGCATGGTCACAGGTCACTGGCTAGCACCGGGCCTTCTGCGGTTCGGCGCCTACGAGATCCGAACCCCCAACCTGCGCATTACGAGACCATGAGCGTTCGTGACGGCTGGTACCGTCTCGTGCTCCGTAGTGCCATTTTGCCTGGTCAGAGCAGGTGCAGCTTCTCAAGCCGTACCACCTGATGTTGCCCCGTCCAAAGGGGTCCGGCCGCACACCGGCCGCACATGGCCCCACCGGACGCACCAGTATGGCCAAGATCGGGCCTGTCGGTACTCCACAACAGACTGAGGGCTGCTGCATCATGCCGCCTAAGCCCAATGCCGGTGACTTTGGGCTTCCGGTCTCGTTGGTTGTGGGGTGGCGAGGGTGGGGCAGGTCAAGTTGCCTGCGGGTGAGCGGTTGTCGGATCGGATTGCGATCGGGGTGTTGACCCAGGCGTTTCCGCCGGGTTTGGTCGATGAGGTGATCGCCGAGACTGGGCGGGTCGAGAAGCGCAGTCGGCTGCTGCCGGCGCGGGTGGTCGTGTACTTCGTGTTGGCGATGTGCCTGTTCTTCGGGCAGGGCTATGAGGAGGTCGCGCGGCTGCTGGGCGAAGGCCTCGGGGACGGGCGGCGGTCGTGGAGAGTGCCGACGACCGCTGCGATCGGCCGGGCCCGTCGCAGGCTGGGCCCGGAGCCCTTGCGGTTGCTGTTCGCGCGGGTGTGCCGTCCGCTGGCCGTGTCCGGGACGGCGGGTGCCTGGTACCGGCGCTGGCAACTGGTAGCCGTGGACGGCACCACGCTGGACCTGGCCGACACCGAAGCCAACGACGAGTTCTTCGGCCGTCCGGGGTCCGGGCGTGGGGTGGGCGCGTTCCCGCAGGCCAGGCTGGTGGGACTGGCCGAGTGCGGCACCCATGCGGTGTTCGGCGCCGCGCTGGGACCGTTGTCGGCCAGCGAGCAGACGCTCTCCCGGCAGCTGTTTGCCCATCTTCGGGCGGGGATGCTGCTGCTGGCCGACCGGGGCTTCTACGGCTTCGAGCTGTGGCAGCAGGCACGGGCTAGCGGCGCGGACCTCCTGTGGCGGGTGCGCAAGAACGCGGCCCTGCCAATCGTGCGGGTCCTTGGCGACGGCTCTTACCTCAGCGAGGTCTTCGCCGAGCAGGACAGGAGGACCCGCCGCGACCCGGTGACCGTGCGGGTCGTCGAGTACACCCTGGCCCGCACCGGCGACACCACCGTCTACCGGCTGCTTACGACCCTCCTCGACCCGAAGGAGGCACCGGCCGTCGAACTGGCCGCGCTCTATGCCCAGCGCTGGGAGATCGAGACCACGCTGGACGAGATCAAGACCCACCAGCGCGGCCCCAGGCTCGTCCTGCGCTCGAAGTACCCGTGGGGCGTCGAGCAGGAGATCTACGGCCTCCTCCTCGTCCATCACGCCATCCGGCAGTTGATGCACCAGGCTGCCCTGCGCGAGGGCCTGGACCCCGACCGTCTGTCGTTCACCCGCAGCCTGCGTGTTGTGCGCCGCCAAGTCCCCACCCAGGCGGCGCTTTCCCCCCGGCAGACTCGCCAGCGCACTGATCCGCACCCTGGCTGAGATCACCGAACGCCTGCTACCCGAACGGCGTCAACGAGCCTGCCCGCGCGTCATCAAACGCAAGATGTCCAACTGGCCCCTCAAACGCGCCCACCACCACAACCAGCAACACCCACCATCACCAAGCACGGCCCGACCTAAAGTCACCGGCATTGGGCCTAGTCCGGGAGATCCGCCGGGAAGCCCCGCACCTGCTGTTCCTCCAGGAGGTCGACTGGCTGGCCGACCCGGACGAAGCCGCAGCCGCCGGCCTCACCCTCGGGATGCAGGTCGCGGTCGCGCCGTCGCGCAACCTGCCCACCGCCGTCGCCTGGCACCCCGACGCGCTGCGGGTGGAGGACGTCGACACCCGGTACTCCGAGCATGACCTGCACCAGGGCTACTGCGCGCCCCGCTTCGCCCGGTGGGGACTCACCGAGGCGCTGGAGGCGCCACTGGTGGCGATCAGCACCCACCTGACGCCGTACTCCGCCGACACCGCCGCTCAGGAGGCTCAGCTCCTCGTGGCGCGGGCGTACCGGTACGGCGGCTTCGGGATGATCGCCGGGGACATCAACCACGTGCCGCTGGGCGACGACGAGATCGACTGGACCCTCGTCCAGCCCTACAACCGGACCGCCCGGTGCAAGCGGCGCCAGCACCCGGACGACCCGTGGGAGGGCAACCGGATCGTCGGCGAAGTGCTGCGGGACGGGGAGTTCGCCGACGTAGCGGCGGTCGTCGCCGAGCGCCGCCACGACCAGTCGCCGCTCAAGGCCACGGGGAAGGCCGGGCTGCTGCGCGTCGACCAGGCGCACACCACCCGGGCCCTCAGCCCGGCAATCGAGGACTGCCGGGTGGCCGAGACCGACTTCTCCGACCACCACGGGCTCGTGTTCACCCTCGACCTGTCGAAGGCCGACAACTCCGCCGTCCGCACCTACACCTGATCGGAAACAACCATGCAGGACTTCTTCCACCGCGTCGCCAACCGCCAGACATACCCGTGGCCGGCCGGTCGCCGGGACCTCCACTGGCACATCCTCCCTGACCAGGAGACCGCCCGTCTGCTCAGCGAGCCCTACCGGGAGGTTCTGGACGTCCCCGGGCTGTACGCCGTCCCTCCGCAGTGGCTGCACCTGGCCGTGCTGCACGCCGCCCCGCAGGAGCAGACGAGCGAAGCCGAGCTGGCGGGCGTCGTCGAGCTGGTCCGCGCCGGCGCTGCCCGGATCGCCCCCTTCGACGTCATCCTTGAGCGGCCCTCCGTAGGGCAGGTCGCCCTGGAGCGGGCCGGGCATCCCGGCGCACCCGCGGCGGCTGTGGGAGCTGACGGCCCAGGCCCACACGGCGGTGCTCGGCGACCGGGTGCCGGTCACCCCTGCGGTCTACGCCCCGCACCTGAACGTGGCGTACGCCGGGGACGGCGTCGAGCGGGCCGAGAAGATCTCGCTGGTCGCCCAATGGCACGACGGCAGGGGGCTGATCTGCTGGGAGAACCTGCTGGACGTCGCGCTCGGCGGCTAAGTTCAGTCCGGATGGTCATGTACGGAGCTTTTCCCACCGGACCTGGGATCCCCGAGCCGACGCGACTGGGCGGGAAGCGATGCTGACTGGTAAGACGCCGGCTGGGCCGTCCCTGTCGAGCTGCTGCTCCCGGACGGCACGGGGTGGTTGCGGCCGTCGACCCGCGCGCCGTGGAGTGCCCTCAGCTCGACGCCCCGGCTCCTGCCGTTGCCGCCTTCGAAGGGTCGTCGACTCGCTACGGTGGGTGCGTCGATCGGTAAGGAGGCACAGTGTCAGAGTCCGAGTGGCTAGTCGTGGCCGAGGCCCTGGAACGGCGGTGCGCAGCGCCGACGGATGAACAGATGGCCGTCGCCAAGGCCCAGGGCTTTCCTCTGGAGCCAGCCATGCCAGCGCGGGTCGCCGCCGCGGAGCTGCGGGTCCACCTCCGGGTACCCCTGGAGCTGGCGCTCGCGAAGGACTTCGGCAGCGCCGAGTATGAGACGCTCCTCGATCTGGCAGCGCGAACCAACCTCACGGTTCCCGATGAGCACGAGCTCGGGTTCCGGGAGGTGCTGAACGCCTGGCTACGCGTTGCCAGGGACCGCGAGTCTGCAGAGGCTCTGCGCCGTCTGCAACCGGTAGTCGCTGACGTCGTCATCGCCCGGGATCGGGGCAGGGGTCCAGAGGTGTACGGCGAGGTCTCCTCGATCAGCGCCAACGGCCGGCTGAACTTCCGGGGCGGCCACGGGCTCGGCACCTCACCCCACCGGGTCACTCGCATCATCCGGCCCAGTGAAGGCGACTACCCCGAGCAGCTTCGCCAGGCGCGCGAGTACGCCGCTGCGATCCACAGCAACCCCCACCAGATCACCCAGGTCGACGAGGCGCAGTTGGCCCCGTGGCTGGTTGGAGGCCCCGCCACGCCGGCCGCCGTCGAAGCCCTGCGCAATGCACTCGAGACGGCCGAGGACGAGCGTGCGATGCAGCAGGTACTGGAGAAACACCCTGCGCTACTCGGGGGCGCCGTGGTGGGCAACCACGGTACGTGGGTGCGGCCCCAGGTCCAGTTCGGGAACAACTACATGGCCGACTTCCTGATCGCCGGTCAGACCTCCCTCGGGATGCGATGGGTGCTGGTCGAACTCGAGAGCCCGGTCAGCCGCATGAGCAACCCGGGCAACCGGCGGGCAACCATGACCCTGCGGCATGCCGTCGACCAGATCGAGGATTGGCGTCGGTGGCTGTCCAGTAACTTGCACTATGCCCGGTCTGCCCGCGCGAACAACGGGCTTGGCCTGCCGGGTATTACGGCCGAGGCTCCAGGGTTGATCATCATGGCTCGCGAGGACGCCGACGACGCGGCCGCCGAGATCCGCGAGCTTACGCAGCGACGGACGCAGATCATGGTCCGCACTTACGACTGGCTGATGCGCTTAAACGAGGAGCCGGATCCGATCCGCCGCAGCGCCCTGGCCCTCGGAAATTAGGGTCGCCTTACACCCGGTGGCCAGCTACCGGAGCGTCCCCCTGCTCGCGGGTGCCTGACCCCGACGGGTCGGCCGGCCTGCCCGCGACGCCGGAGGTGAATTCCCGGAACCGCTGACGAAAGCGTCGGCGGCTGGCTCATAGTTGATTTACTAACCGTTCACCCCAAGGAGGCGGCTGATGGCGACCGGAACACTCTGCCAAGTACTGGTCGAGGACCCGATCCTGGTCCCGACGTTCGACCGCGACCTTGCCAGCTGGGTGGCCCAGGTCTCTGACAGCCTTATCCTCACCGGCACGCCCGTGACCCCGGCCGTCGTCCACCCGATTCCGCTCACATGCCCCCGGCAGTGGTGTGGTCAGGACCGGGGCCACCTCGTCCAAGGCCGCCCCGGCGAGGAGGCACGCCTGGTGTGCACCCGCTGCGCCACCCTCTGGTACCCGGCGGCCAACCCCGATCTGCGTCCCGCTGAAGGCTGGGAAGCATTCAGCCGCGCCTTGCTGCAAACCGCAGTCGAGAACGCCGACGGTCCTCCCTGCACCGCGAGGGAGGAGGTCGCGGCGCTGCGCGCCGACCTGGCGTCCGGGGCGTGGAGCCCGAATACGGACGACACGTCGTTCAGCCACCATGTGGTCGAGTGGTGTGCCGACGGCCTCACTCTCGACTCGCTGACGATGGCCGTGTTCATGGAGGGGGCCGAGAACCGGACGCCAGCCCTGACCCTCGCGCTGGTCCGCTCGGCCGGCCAGCTGGCCGAGCCCAGCCCCAACCAGTCCGAGGCCGCCCGCGAGCGATGCGAGGCCGACGCCGACCTGCTGTCCGCGCTCACCGAGCTGGCCATCGCGATGGACATCACGGCCTGAGCCCGGGCCGGGCGTCCACTGGACGGGTTCGCCGGCCTGCGGACAAGGATGTTCTTCGGCAGCGCCCCCGGTTACTCCCCGAGGATCGGGGCGGGCCGGGCCGTCGAGCGGGCCGAGGTGATCCGCACCAGGCTGCGGCTGCCGTCGGGCGCCACCACCTCGATCGCCCCGCTCCGGGGCAGCACGCGGTTCTCGCGGGGAGCTCGGGTCGTCTGCATGAGCTCCCGGCGGCGCAGGGACGCCCAGAGCGTCCAGGCCCGCAGCGCCGGTCCCGCCCAGTGGCCTTGGCCCGACTCGGTCTCCAACTCGACCAGTAACGACAGCCAGCCGAACGCGGCGCCAGCGGTTGCTTCGGGCACACGCACGCCCTTGTCCCACATGGCCACCGACCGGGTCGGCGTCTGCATGCCGACCAGCAGGCTTCCGACGAGGAGGCGCTCGGCGATCCTTCTGAGCGCCACCTCCGGGGGCTCCGCCGGAGAGATCGCGGCCACGAGCAGCTTATGGGAGTGACCGTTGTAGAGCCGGTCCGCGACGCCGGGCCCGGTTGCTTTCACGTAGACGCTGTGCGCCGCCGGATCGTCGCCCTCCGGCCCGCGCCCCCACGGGTCGTGATCCTCAAGATCAGCCAGCGACAGGTGCACCACGGGCGGACGCTCGGGACCGAGGTCGGCCACCAAAGTCGCCACATGCACAGTCACCTCGCCCGCCAGAACATCCGAGCCGGCCAGCGCCGCCAACAGGCCGCCGTCAGGCCGGGACCGCAGCATGTCGGCCAGCGTCTGGCGTCGGCACCCTACGAAGCGGGGGGTCGCGTGGTAGGGCGTCGGGTAGGGCTGCCGGTGCGCGGCGATCACCCCCCGAGCTCCGCACTCTGCCTCCCCGTCCCCGTCCCCGGCGAGGGCCGCGTCGAGGTGGTCCAACGTCACGTGATCGACGCCTCGGCGCCACTGCTCCTGCGCGAGGACGCACCGATGGAGCGCCTGCGCGAGAGCTTCCACTACGTCTGAGTGTGGCTGCGACGAGCCTGCCCACGCGGCCAGGTTCTCGGCCCACTCCCGGCACGCAGACCGCTCGCTCGCTCCGACTGCCCGACCCACTCGGTCCATCCCCCTATCGTGCCCGCCTCAGGTGCGATTGTCCGGCGGCGCCGAGGACGCCACGGTGACGCGCCCCGCGAGCAGGCGGTGCCAAGTCACACCGCTGCGGGCACCTTGCTGCCGCGGTGGACGGCCGGAGTGGGGTTGTTCGGGCCGCACTCGACCGTCAGCCGGAGGTTGTCACCGGTGCCAGGGCCGAGGCGGGCGGCGGCTCAGTCCTTCTGCACCGCGTGCTGGAAGTACGAGCCCTCGCCGTACCCGGAGTCGTCGTTCTCGCCGTCGACCGGCATGTTCTCGTTGAGCGGCGATCGGCTGATCAGCCTCTGGTGGAACTCCTCCCGCGCGAGCCGCGGGCCTGGAGACTGCCGCGAAGGACTGTCGGGCGCGTTGGGGTCCACAGTGCACTCCACCCACCAGTCCCCGCCCAGGATGTGCTCCAGCGCGACCTGGACGACTTCGACGCTGCCGCTGTTCTCGAAGGAGTCGCACACCCCAGCGTTGGCGAACTCCACCGTCACCACCTGGCCGTCGACGCCGACGGGGGTGCCGTTCTGGCTCAGCAGAATCCAGGTGAACCGCCGACGCTGCTTCACGGCGTCGAGAACCTCGGGCCAGCGCTCGGTGAGCTGCTCGTTCGTCAGGACAGGCTGCATGGGGCGAGCGTAGAGCCCGCGGGTCGGCCGCGAGGGCTGGTCAGGGAGAACGTCACCGGGAAGGGTGGGGAGCAGGGGGAGACGGAAGGTCAGTCGGTCGCCCGCACCCTGTGTGCATCTGGGCACCGGTCGCACCGCCGCCTTGTCTACGATCGGGTGTCGGCATGGTGGCCGTGACTGTGCCACCACGAGGAGGGCAGCCTGTGACGGGCGAACGATGGATCACCGGACCGGATGGCCTTACACGGCTGGCCAGTTCCCACTTCGCCAAATTCGGTGGAGGACCGAACCGAGGGAAACCCCCAAGGGTGGCCCTGGACGAGATAGTCAGGCAACGTGCCAAGGAGCGCGTCCGGAAGCGATCCGAGATCAAGTTCTGGATCACCGCCGGTGTCGTCGGCCTGTTCATCCTCTCCGCCGCCGGTAGCTGCATCGCCCACGACCACGCCAACCGGAGGCACGGCGGATACACCGACGACGACAACTATCGCTTCTGCTCTCGTAGCGCACCCCAGTACTGCTGACTGTAGATCGGCCCCGGCGTCACTCGGGGTCGGGAAGACCCACGTCGCCCAGGCGCTGGGACACCTCGCCATCCGCCAGGGCGCCAACGTCCGCTTCGCCAAGACCAGCCGCCTCCTGGCCGAGCTCGCCGGCGGTCACGCGGACCGCACCTGGGACCAGCGCATGCGTGAACTCGTCCGTCCCGACCTGCTGATCCTCGACGACCTCGCCATGCGGCAACTGACCGCGCCCCAGGCGGACGACCTCTACGAACTCGTCTCCGAACGGCAAGGCCACTCCGTGATCATCACCAGCAACCGCGCTCCCAGCGACTGGTATCCGCACTTCCCTAACCCCGTCGTCGCCGAGTCCCTCCTCGACCGGCTCATCAACGCCAGTCACCAGGTCATCATGAACAGCCCGAGCTACCGGCCCAACAAGCGACCGAGGAACCCCACCGCCCCGCCGACCTAGACAGCCCGGCAGATCCCAGGGGCTGGAGAATTGGGCGACCACAACCCCTAGGAATAACGCCGTCGTTCACGCGTAGATGCTGGCGCGCTCTACCGGGACGGCACGACCCCGTCTTGGGACGTCCCGGAGACGTCTCGGGACGGGGTCGTGGGTCCTGTCCTGTGAAGTGGTGTAGTGGTCGTGCGCCAACGGTCAGCTTGCCCGGACCACCGCGCTGCTGCCCGGCGCTGACCCGGTGGCGTTCGTGGACGTCGACCCCACCCACCGGCGTGTCTTCGGACGCGCCAAACAGGGCCGAGGCAAGCCGCCGACGCCCGCGGCGCCGCCCCGTTCACCGCCGAGGCCCTGGCCGCTGCCCGGCCCGAGCGGAATCGTGGTCGTCCGCGCGGACAGCCAGTTCTACAACGCCGACGCTGTGGCCGCCTGCTGTCGCACCAATGCCCGGTTCTCCCTCACCGTGCGGATGAACCCGCACATCGCCACCACGATCTCGGCCATCGCGCCGGACGCGTGGACGCCGATCCGCTACCCGGTTTCCTTCGTCGACCCGACTCCGGCGAATTCGTCTTCGACGCCGAGGTCGCCGAGACCACCTACACCGCCTTCACCGGCCGGAATAAGGACGAGCAGACAACGGCCCGCCTGATCGTGCGGCGGGTTCGCCGTCTCAACCCCGAAGCCGCCGCACGATCAGGGCGAATTGTTCACCAGCTGGCGCTACCACGCCGTGTTCACCGACAGCCCGTTCACGATACTGCAGGCCGAGCTTCACCACCGGCAGTACGCCGTGATGGAGCAGATCATCGCTGGCGGCAAGTCCGGCCCGCTCGCTCCGGCCGCTTCCAGGCTGCCCGACCAATGACCTTGCCAGCAGGCATTCACCGGCCTGGACAACGACCTCACCACCCCGCCCGCGAGGGCCCGACCGGAGCAGCATGTGGAAGAGCTGGGCGGACCAGCCGATTCCGCATGCCCTCCAGCCGGTCACCCCGGCAGAACCAGCGAACCGATCACCCGGGAATCAGCTCGTTGATCCGGGCTGAGCGATAGTGTCGCCGTATCAGCAGCGCCGACTGGTGCGGTGGGGTGGGAGAACAGTGCCAGCAAGCGTCACTCGGAACAGAAGGATCGAACGAGCGGGGGTCAACGCGCTCCGCGCGCTCCTGGAGGAACACGATCAGATCGTCCAGGAGATCGATGGGGGCAACGACTTCGGCGAGGATCTATTCGTCATGCTCACTCGGGGAGGTGAGCGAACTGGTGCGTCTATCACCGTTCAGGTGAAGAGCGGCGACAAGTACAAGCGGGCGAACGGCTACGCGATCCCTGTTGACGCGCATGCGAGTGACTGGAGAAACGCACTCCTGCCCGTTTTCGGGGTGGTCTTCGATGTCGGGTCACGACAGCTGTTCTGGGTCAACCTGACGGAGACTTTGGAATCGTCCCAGGATGCGCCGACCTGGATCCATGTTCCTCTCGAGCAGGAACTCCATGCAAGAAATCTCGACTTGTTCCTGGAAGTCGCCCACATGTTCGTTGAGAAGCGCTCGAGTCGGCACACAGGCGAGTCGGCACTCCAGGTCGCACTCGTATCGGGAACCTCCCGGTCAGCCCCATCATGGTTCGTCGGCCGTGGTCAAGAGCGGCGAGCCATCAAGGCGAAGCTGACCGAGAGCGGTGCACGCAGGGTCCTTGTCTCTGGAATGGCTGGCGTCGGCAAGACGTCCCTCGTCGACTGGGTCGCCGGGGAACCGGACACACATGCGGTGTTCTCCGGTGGTGTGGTCGTCGCGGACATGCGTGGCTTCTCGGTCAACCGCGATCAATTGGCTCGTGCCGGCACGGCCTACGCCCCCCTCCTGTCCGCACTTGGTGTCCCAGCCGGCGAGACTCCACGGGACGTCGAGAGTCAGGCCGCTCTCTATCATCGGACGCTCGATTCCCTCGGTGCAGCGGGTAGTCCGGTACTTCTGGTGTTCGACAACGTGGCCGAGCTCTCGCAAGTAGCCGAGTTGCTTCCCCGAGGGACTACCCATGGAGTGATCATCACTTCGCGCAGCCGACTTGGCATCATCGAAGGCGTCGAGACGATCAAGCTGGAGTGCCTCGGTCCTGCGGAGTCGGAAGTCCTGTTTGGAAAGAACCTGAGTCCCGGCGACGACCGGCTCCGGGATCCGCTCCCGATCCGGGAGATCGCCAAGCTGTGTGGTCACCTTCCGTTGGCGCTCAGCGTCTCGGCAGCGATCATGAAGGAAGATCCCGACCTTGACGCTGTCGAGTTGCTAGCGGAACTGACGGCTGAGAAGACCCGGCTGGATGTCCTGCAGTTTGGAGACACAGCCGTCCGGGCCGCACTACACGTCTCGCTTATCCGCCTCGACGAGTCCTTGCGGGCCCCGTTCTGCAAGCTGTCCATTCATCCGGGAAGCCAGATGTCAGAGCCGGTGGCTGCCGCCGTTCTGGGCGAAGACGACCCACAGGCGCGCTCAGTCCTCCGCAAGCTCGGCCAGGCCAGCCTGGTTTCGCGCGTCCCTGGAACCTCTCGGTGGAAAATGCACGACCTGGTCCATCTGTTCTCTGCCGAACAGTGCCGGACAACCATCTCTGAGGTAGAACGCCGGGCGGCGTTCGGTCGCGCGGCAGAGCTCTATGCCCAGATCTCGCACGAGGCCGATCTAACTCTGAGAGGAACACCCGAAGGGAATCCACCGCGGTTTGATGCAGTGGGTGATGCGCTGAGCTGGTTCGACGTTGATTGTGCGAACCTTCAGGCAACAGCCCGGCAGGCCCGGGAGTTCGGTATGACAGAGTACGCGTTCGTGCTGTCGATGAACCTCCTCGTGTTCCTCGATCTGAGGGGCCGGGGCCCAGAGGCTCTGCAGTCTGCGCAGACGGCGCACGAGGCCGCGCGCCAGGAGCACGACGCCGAACGGCAAGTCAGGGCCCTGAACAACGTGGGTAACGCCCTGACCAGCCTGCGCAGGTTTGAGGACGCTATCCTGACCTTGACCAAAGCCCTTGCCATTGCGGAGAGAATCGGCTTCCTCGACGGTCAGTGCGACGCCACCATCGCCTTGGGTGCAGCGGTCCGCCAGCACCGCAGCCCCGCAGAAGCCATTCCGATTCTTGTCGAAGCGGTCCGACTTTCTCGGAAAAATCAAGATGCCAATGACCTGGGAACATCTCTCACGAATCTTGGCAGTGCTTATCGAGAGGCCGGTATGCTTGGCCCAGCTGCCACGGCTTACGCCGAATCCATCCGGTTCCACCACGCGTCAGGGGATCGGCGAAAGGAGGCTTCTGGGCACGCCGGCCTCGGCGTCACTCTATCCCAGCTGGGGCGGCTGGAGCAATCAGTGAAATCGTTCCAGGCGGCCTTCTCTGCTTATCGGGAGGTCCAGGACGAATTCGGAATTCATCTCAATTACCTGAATCTTGGCCATGCTCAGCTCGCAATGAGCAACCTGCCAGAGGCCCGCCATTCGCTCCAATTGGCCCACCGCTACTTTCGCGACGTCTCGAATGAGTTTCAGGAGGCGGCTTCGCTGGCCCTTCTCGGCACCCTCGAATGGATGTCCAATGCTCCGAGCCAGGCGCAGATTCATTACAATTTGGCTCTCCGCATGTTTCGCAAGCTCGGTTCCCAGCAACACGTAGCTGCCATTGAGGGCTCCCTCCGTGAAATGCTCGGAGTACACACGATCCCTGAGCCCGGGTCCACTGGCTGATCGCGGGCGTGGGAGAGGCCCGGAACGAAGAGGTGCCTTGCGACCTGCAATGATGTGAGTTCTCTACGCTTCATCAGCACAATCAGCAAGGCATCTCGTAAGTACAATCCTCTCACGCCACAACGGCCGTCTTGGCCGCGTTCGACAAGCCGAACCTCATCGCGGACGCGGGCCTGGTCCCGCTGGTTCGCCTGGCCGAGCGGCTCAACCTGCCGGGCCTGATCACCTACAGGCTCCGGATCGACCAGGCCGACAACTGCGGTGGTGCCCCGGCCGCGAAGGCGATGAGCCTGGTGGCGGCGATGAGCGCCGGGGCCGATTCGATCGACGTCGCCGACCGGCTGCGGCACGGCGCGATGAAAGCGCTGTTCGCAAGGGTGCGAGCGCCGTCGACGCTGAGCACGTCCCTGCGCTCGTTCACCCACGGCCACAACCGCCAACTTCACGGTGTGCACCAGGACTTCCTCGCCCGCCTCGCCGCGACAACACCGCTGCTGCCCGGCGTCGGCCAGGTGGCGTTCGTCGATATCGACCCCACCCACCGGCGGGTGTTCGGCCGCTCGAAGCAGGGCGCCGAGGTCGGCCGGTTCAAGGGCGTTCGCACCCTGCACCCGATCCTGGCCACGCTGTCGACGCCACTCGCGCGACCCGTGATCGCGGCAGTGCGGCTGCGACGCGGAAAGGCCGCCGACGCCCGCGGCGCCGGCCCGTTCACCGCCGAGGCCATTGCGGCAGCCAGGCAGGCCGGCGCGAGGGGCACCGTCGTAGTGCGCGCGGACAGCCAGTTCTACAACGCCGACGTCGTCGCGGCCTGCCGCCGCGCGGGCGTCCGCTTCTCCGTCACGGTGCGGATGAACCCGCACCTCGCCGCCGCGATCAGCACCATCCCCGAGACCGCGTGGACGGCGATCCGCTACCCCGAGGCGTTCGTCGACCCCGACACCGACGAGCTGATCTCCGACGCCGAGGTCGCCGAAATCGAGTACACGGCGTTCACCGGCCGCAGGAAGGCCGAGCACGTCACCGCCCGACTTATCGTGCGCCGGGTCCGCCGCCTGAACGCCGAGGTCGCCGCCGGGCAGGGCGAGCTGTTCACGGCCTGGCGCTACCACCCGGTCTTCACCGACAGCCCCTTCGAGGTGCTGCAGGCCGAACTGCAGCACCGGCGGCACGCGGTCGTCGAGCAGGTCATCGCGGACGGCAAGGGTTCAGCGCTGGCCCACCTGCCCTCCGGATCGTTCCAGGCCAACGCCGCCTGGCTGACCCTGTGGGCGATCACGCACAACCTGCTGCGGGCAGCCGGGGCACTCGCGGGCGCCTTCCACGCGAAGGCCACCACCGAAACGATCCGCGCGCACCTGGTCCACGTCCCAGCCCGACTCGCCCGCACCGCTCGCCGACTGACACTTCACCTATCGAGAGGGGGGCCCTGGCAGCACGCCTTCGCCGACCTGTTCGACGCCGCCCACTCGCCACCAACACTCTGACCACACCGACCACCCGCCCGCAAGGGCCCGACCAGGACAGACGTGGAAGAGCTAGGCAGACCAGCGGACACCCCACATCCTCACACCGGGCACCAGCCAGCCGGACCCGAATCAATCACCCTCGGACCAGGCCGGTGGATTCGGGCTCAGTAGTCGTACTGCAGCTTGATCGCGGCTTCGAGATCTTCGCGCTTGATATCGAGCGCGGAAGCGAGAACATGCATCCCCAGCCGCGGCGGAACGGCGTTACCGATCTGCTGTGCAATAACGCTGCGCGCACCGAGGGCATCGATGTCGTCGCCGTTTTCACGTCGCCATGGATAGTCCCGAGGAAACGTTTGGAGTACACCCAGCTCGGCAAGCGAGAACACCCCGAGGTCGCGGCCATTCCAGTCGAGCTTGTTGCGTGATCCCTTGCCGGTCACGGTGGCGGAAGGTTCGTCGTACCGGCGGCGCCCTCGTGCCTTCGGGTTACCACCGGTTCCGTAGTTCGAGACCACCTCGAAGCAGTCCGCTCGCCCGAGCGCCTCCCCCATCGTCACCCAGGGCAGGTGGGACGAACTCCCCGAATTTCGACCGACCCCCTTCCTATAACGTCGGTGAGAGGGCTCGGGCATCTCCGGCGCCCCCTCGATTTGGGCGCCCTCGCCGGCCCAGCGGGCGATCAGAATGGCCCGGCGTCGCGTCTGGGGAACCCCGAACTCCTCGGTGTGGAGAACCTCCGGCTCCGCTACCGCGTAGCCCTTGCTCCTGAGGATCTCGCCGAACGCCTGCCAGACCGGGAGTACCGCGCGAACCTGTTCCAGGACGATCGCCTGATAGGGCCGACCATCGATGAGCGCCTCCAGCGCCCATCGCAGCGGTTCCAGCACCAGGCCGGTACGTTCGTCGCTGAGCTGCTTGAGGTCGTCCCGAATCGCCGCGAACTCCTCGTCGTGGCAGCCCGGCTGCACGGCGGCGTAACGATTCGCGAACCGGAGAACCTGATCGAGCGCAGCCCTTCCTTCACCGTTCCCGGCGACGGTGAAGGTCTGACACGGGGGCCCGCCGGCCAGGACGTTGGCGTCCTTGAAGTCGCTCGGCTTGAAGTCGCGCACATCCCGGTTCCTTGTCGGGAGACCGGCCGCCATGCGTGTAGCACATGCGTCGTCGTCCCATTCGATGCCGACGACGACCGGAACGCCGAGCGCCTGTGCTGCCACGTCCAGCCCTCCCGGGCCGGCGAACAGGTCGATGATCTTGAAGGGCGCAGGCACGCGGTTTCCTTGCAGTTCGGGAGGCGAGGGAGAGCTACGGTCTCCGGCGTCGTAGACACGGATCGGCCCTATGCTAGCCGGCGGGGCCGGTTCCTCGAAGCGGATGACCAGGTGATGTCGCCTATACGCGCTCGCCCACCTTGAGTGCGTAGGCGATCGCGCGCCCCACGGCCTCGGCGACCGGCGGCGCCAAAGCATGGCCGACCTGCCTGTACTCGGCGGTCTTGCCACCGGCGAGCTGCCAATCGTCGGGGATCGCCTGGATCCTTGCCGCCTGCCTCACGGTGAGCTTCGGGTGGCCGTCCACCGGGAAGTCGGCGCCGGGAGGATCATCCGCCAGGCTGTTGCCGTCGACCCCCGCAGCCGCCCAAGCTCGCTTGCTCCCGGTAGGGCCGAGATCCGCCCCGCCTCGATTCTCCGAGCCGCCTACGAGTGCGGGCGCCAAGCGATCGGCTCGCTCGGACCAGGCGTCGGCACCGGGCCAGCCGCAGCTGGCCATGGAAGCACCGAGCACGGCGCCGACGGTCGGCGCGGGCATACCGCTGGGCTCCGGCCATCGAAAGCCGGAACTGAAAGGCTCGAGGAGAGCGACAAGGAACCCGCTTTTCCGATGCTGGGGAACACCGAAGTCGGCGGCGTCGAGCACCGCCCAGTTCGAATGGTAGCCGGCTTGCGCCAGCTCGGCCTCGATCCACGATCGGTCGGCGGCGAAATCGGGGCTCGACGCGAGGTCGGCGAGGTTCTCAAGGAGAACCGCCTTCGGGCGGAGGAGATCTACCAGCCGGAGTGCGGCTTCGAGCACCTCGCGTGCTTCCCCGTCGTCGGCCCGGCGGACCGCGGCTGCCGACTTGATTCGAGGCAGGCCACCGCTGAGCAGGTCTACCCCTAACACCCTTCGGTGCTGAAGAGGATCGAAGTCCCCGATGTCGCCACAGTGAACCTCCCATAGTGGGCGGTTGAGGGAGATGGTCGCGCACGCCTTGGGGTTTCGGTCGAGTAGGAGGACCGGCTCGAAGCCTGCGCGCTCGAGCCCCAGTGCCTGGGCGCCCGACCCGGCACAGATCTCCAGCGAGGAGAGCACCGACGACGGCTCACGCCGAGCGTCACCCGCTGCCCGGACCTCGGGCTGTGGATGCGCCAAGACCGGCGCGGACGCCAGATCCGATATTCCCGACGATGGGAGTTCCAGCGAGGGAACTCGTAGCAGCGCGGTCACCGATTCCTGTGCGACGGTCCGAAGTTCTTCGTCCAGCACATTCTCCTCGATGCCGTCGAAGAGTACGAACGGGGCAAGTCGCAACATTCTCTTGAGAAAGTCGCGCAGAGCCTCCCGTTCGTTCAGGCCGTGCAGATCGAGTTCGTTCCAGACCCGAAGGATGGCCTTGACCGTGTGCGGGCTTCCGCCGAGCGCCGCCCGACGGGCATAGATCTGGTCGAAGGCGGCCTCGCCGAGGATCCCCAGCGCACCATAAGGATCCGAGTCGGCGGAGGAATGCACGAGTTGAGCCCGCCACCACAAGCGGCCGAAGACATGTCGGGTGAGATCGGTGCCGAGGACGCGGTCCTTGGGAGGTTCGGGATAGCGCCAGTAGGCCACGTCGGGCAGCAGGACCAGCGCTAGAAAGGCCCACACGTCCCGCGCGGCGGCTTCGGCGGGGACCAGTCCCATCTCCGAGTGCAACAACACCGCGAGCCGGATGTCGAACTCGGCGTTTCGCGCGCGACCGGCCGGCTCCGGAAAGCCGGCGTCCGCGGCGAGGCCGAGCACGAGGCCGCGCAACCGATTGAGTTGGGCCTCGGAGATCCGGTCGCCTCCGGTCGCGACGTAGACGGCGGAATCGTGGGACGTGGCCACCCGCTTCGTGAGCTGGGCAACCGAGAGTTGACCGTACTCGGCGAACAGGCGCCGAGCCTGGCCGGAGAGCAATCGGGGGTACAGATAGCTCATCGCGACACCTCGAAGATCTTCACGGCTTCCTGGACTTCCGAGGCGAACAGGCTCGGTGACTGCTGTCGGCGCAATCTCATGTCGCTGATCGAGCGGCCGGGAAAGAGCTGGTCGAACAGAGCCGTGAGGGTTGCCCCGAGCGACTCGGAGGGGAAGTCGGCGCCATCGACGAACTCGTCGAGTGACAGCGCGTGTTCGATCATGGTTCTCGCGGTGTCCGCGTACACCGCGGACAGCACGATCCTGTCGATGTCCCGTGGCTTGCCCGCGCTCTCGAAGGCAGTGGCGACGGCCGTGTTCCGCTCGTTGACCAGCAATAGCAGCGAACCCATGGTCGCGCTCTCCAGATTGCCGCTGATCTGCAGGTGCCATGCCGCACCGTCTGGAAAAGAGGTCCGCCCGAAGTCGATCACTGCCATCGGGAATTGCGGGGCGTCGCCCTGGAGTCGCAGGGCCGCGCGGTCGCTCCACAGGACCGATCCGGCGCGGCGAGGCGCGGCCGGCCGGACGTCGCTCTGGCGCTCACCGAGAAGAAGGACCGTGTCCAGGAGTAGGAGTCCACCCAGATCCGAACCCCGAAGCCGGACATCGAGCGAGATGGTGGCCGACCCGCCACCCGCCAGGCGGACGTGCTGGGCCGGGCCACTCAGGTTGGAGCCGGTGGCCGTCCAAACCGCGGCGAGCATGAGCACGGCCTCGGCTGGAAGTCCTGCCTCGGAGCGCGCTCGGTCCTGGTCGACCCGGACTGACCTACGCAGGTGCAGATCCATCTGGTAGTCCCAGTCGGAAAGCGCCTCGGGCATGGGAACATGGCCGTCGTCCATGACCAGTTGCCAGAGGTCGGTCTGGACGACGTCCTCGGACGGGATTCGATACGGAAGTGCCCGGCGACTCACTGCGTCTTCACCGCCTCGACCTTGATGTCGATCTCGGTCATGGTGTCCGGAGCTGGGCGGACTACGGCTCGCCAGACGGCATCGCCACCGTCGATCTCGAACGACGGCTCGGTGTGGAGTCGTCCCGTGGCGTCCTGCCAGCCGACAAGCTCGGGCATCTGCGCGCCCAAAGGCGGATCGGACTCTCGCCCGCCGCCGCCCGGCAGAGTGACCGCCAGGTCGGCTCGAACACGCTGGATCCCGGGTACGGGCAACCTGAACTCCTGCACGAGAACAGCCGCATCGGAATCCTCCTCGTAGTAGGGGTCACCGAGATACTGCACGCGGGGGCGACGGCGAAAAGGCCGACCACCGGGAGCGGCTACTCCGTGGCCGTGAGCGGCCCCCGGAGCGGCACGGCTTCCCGAGCCCGATTCCCCTGGCGTCGAGTGGCCAGTAGTGGGGCCGACGGTCGCCGGCGGGCTGCCCGGGTCGGCCGGTTCGGCGGACTCGTGCTCGTCGACCTCCGAGGCACGCGAAGAGGAGGTCGCTGTGCTGCCGGGTCTGCCGTAGTCGGTGGCTCCGCCGATGCCCCAAGCGCCTCCCACGAGACCTGAAAAGAGTGAACTGGCCGCTCCCAGTGCCACCTTGGCTGCACCGGAGCGGGCGGTCCCGCCCAGTGCGAGCAGCCCGTCGATCCGCTCCTGAATGCGCCGGAACGTCGTTCGGACGAATGTGCTATCCGGGTAGTCGAGTGACTGAGGGTGCCAGGCGTCGTGGGTCGGTGGTTCGGCCCTCGCGTAGGCGTCGTCCATGCCCGGGTCTCCGCGGAACACTCCGGCGTAACCCTGGTGCACGCTCGGCGGCTTGGGTCCGGGATGGTAGGTGACGACCAATTCAGCGGGCCGCATGAGGCAGACGTGATGGACGAGGTCTTCCATTCCGAGCAGGCGGGAGGCCCTGCTGGGTTCCAGGGGTGGGATGATCCGGGTGATCAGGCCGAGCCTGCCGAGATGCTTCTTGGGTTTGAAGCACTCGATGTCTGTGCCGTCCGGGCCGAGCATGGCCTCGTAAGCCGACACGAACATGTCGAGCGGGCGGGTCTGCCGCGGGTCGGGGACCGGATGATCCCTGCCATCGCAACCCACGGCGAAACGCATCGCGGGCCGTCCGGTACCGGTAGCGATCATCTTCGGCCACAGGTGCCATGTCACGGTCTCCGCGAGGTAGTCCGCCGCAGCCGCGGGCTCGAGATCCTCAAGGGAGGGGTCTATAACGATGACGGTGGTGCCCGTCTCGTCTGGACCGAACGACTTGAGACCGAGGCGTCGGACCGTGGCCTCGGCTTCAGCCCCGACGAGTGGTTCGACGACCGGGCCGACGGTATCGCCCCACCAGTGCCTGCCGGTGTACCGACGTTCACCGGTGGGTCCCGAGGCCACGTAGTTCTTCCACAGAGCACAGCCGATAAGCCTAGTCTCGTACCCGCCCTCCTCCGTCCGGCAGCGCGTGTGCACCAGGATCGTGCCGCATTTGGAGAGAAGGTAGAAGATGCCCTTGCCGAAGCCGAAGGTGCCGCCACCGAGAGCGGTGTTGCGCGGTTCACCGATGTTGCGGACGAAGGAGACGAAGTCGCGGTCGTCGCCGATGGCTTCGTCAGCTCTGGTGGGACCACCGAGGCCTCTGGTACCCCGGTCGGAGATCACCATCACCCGCACCACGCCACGCATCAGCGAGTCGCGCAGGGGGAGATGGGCGGATATCGGCGCCCCACTGAGCAACAGCTCGCGCCAGGCGAGCACGTGTGCAGGACCGACCGTTCCCAGTTCGATTCGATAGTCGACCGGTTCCGAGGAGCCCTCCAGCCGCGCATCCCAACTGTTCTGCGCGGACTCTCGTACCAGGATGGTGAGTAGATCGAGTTCGGGGCGGCCGAGCTGGTTGCGGATGCCCTCGGCCGCATTTCCGCCATCCGGCGGGTACGGCTGGGAGGACCATCGGGGCTCCGTCACGCTGACTCCCGGATCATGCTGTCGATCACCGTGGACACGGTCTCCTGCCTTAGGGGCGCCGGATGTTCTCCGGACAGGTCGATCGTGTACTCGACCTCCAGGACCGTCACCGGCACGCCTGCTGCTGCGAGGGCTCGGCTCGTCAGTCCGGGGAATTCGGCGTCGACTCGGTACCACGCCTCCTCGGTGATGACGAAGCGAACGTCTCGGTAGTGGTCGGCGTCGGAGGAGTGATACCCCGCTGCGGCAAGCAGTTCGAGCAGCACGCTCTCGTCGTCGCAGAGTCGGAGTGCTCGTTCTATCGACTCGATGAATCCGGTACCCGCACTCTCTGCAAGGGTGCGTTGGAGGCGAAACCAGGCCATGCAGAGCAGACCACCGGCCGGTGGCTCCAGTTGGTCGAGCCCGTGGATGCGCGGCCTGCGCCCCTCACCAGCCGTGGTGGACTTCACTTCGACGGCGGTGGTCACAGTCGAGAAGTCGTGACGATGACCATGCGGGCCGTGCCAGAGCCGGTGAGCACTCGGGTCCTGTTCTAGAAGCCGATTGAGCAGAATCAACTCTCCGAACAGACCGGCAAGTTGCTCCGACTTCAACGGCTTGTTCTCCGTCCGGAACAGCGCCCGCCACCGGTCGAGTACGCGATAGAGGGCCTTGACCGGGGTTTCGGGCATGCCCTCGACTACAACCAGAACGTCTAGGCACAGTTCCGTGAATAGATCGTTGAGATCGCTTCGCAGGCATCCGAGGTCGGCGTACGTCTGATAGGTCTCCTTGTCCTCCAAAGGTCGCTTACGCAGGCGGAGTACTGGGCCGTCCAGGCCCGCCCGTACCTTCTGATGCGAGTGGATCGGCACGAGGAGGTGTCGATGGCCGTCGTGATCGACGCCCACCGCCAAGGGTCCGCCGTCGGTGCTTACGGGGAGCTGGGAGACTCGCAGGTGCCTTGCATCGCTGGCCTGCTCGGTCTCGAGGGCGGTCCAGTACTGCTCGACTACCTTCCGGAGCGCGCTGTCGGTCATACGCCTTCACCGTCGAGGAAGCTGTAGTCCTCGTCTTCGATCTCGACTCCGGAGAGATCGGCCGAGATGTACTTCTCCACGGTGCTGTCCGCGCCCCTCGGCTCGGGGAAAACCAGTCCGACGCCGATGACGTGTTCCTCCGCGTTCAGCGGCTCACGCCGCTGCTGCTTGGACGGGGCGGGCGTCGAGACCTTGTCGATCGGATAGAGGACCAGCAGGCCGTGGTCGGGGAGCTGACGCATCCGCTCGGCCTTGATCTCCTTCTCCACGAGCTTATCCGTGTCGCCCACCAAGTCGACGGCGGCGTCGCGGCGGCTCATCAGCGTCTTGATGTCGGCGAAGTCCGGCGTGGGGCTGGCAGTGGTGACCCGAGCGCGGCTGATCCGGCCGACCGCTACGCCTTCGGCGAAGCAGAGATCCCTGTCCTCGGTACCGCCGGGGTTGCCGACGATCGCGACATTCCACCTACCCAGCGAGCCGGCCATGCGGACTCGCTTCTTGATGTACCCCGTGATCAGCTCGCCGTCGCTCTCCGGAGACTTCTCATGGAACTGATACGACGCCAAGAACTCGGTCACGAGCTCGTGCGGAACGTCGCGGAAGACGTAGCGACCGTCCTCGGGACGTTCCTCCGTCCGCACCGAGCGCTTCCTGGCCTCGGTCACGAGCGTCCGGGCGGCAGCGAGATTGCCCCTCAACCATTCGGCGTTGGTGTGAAAGTAATGGGTCTGAACGCGCTTGCCGCCGTAGGAGGAGGCGGCCGTAACGGCATCCCGCATCTTTGCTGCCGCGGTGACACGCATGGCCGGATGCGTACGAAGGCGCACGGCGAAGCTGAGAGGCGTCTCGTCCTCGGTCATGTAGACGTCGATGTCTCGACGCATCTCGGTCTCGACGGTGGCGATGTGGCGGAACCATTCGGCGAGATCGTCGGTCATCCAAATCCGCGGGAGGTCCGCGTAGTGGTTTCGGAAACCGAACCAGCGTCCCATTTGCAGAAGCGTGTCGTACGCCGATACCGAGCGGACGAAGTAGCTGACCGACAGGCCTTCGAGGGTCAACCCCCTGGAAAGCGTGTTACCACCCACCGCGATCGCCACGACCGGGCCGTTCTCATAGTCCAATCGGGCTTCACTGCTGGAGTTATCCATGATGATACGGCAGCTTGCGAGGACCCCCGGGAGTTCCGGAAGAAGTCGGTCGAATTCCACCTTCGTCTCGTGGAACTCCTCGGCTGCGACGCGGGCGGTTTCTCGGTCCCATAGCTCTCGCAGCCGACCGACGAACTCGACGTCCGCCAGGGCCTCCGCAGAGCGATCGCGCAGTTGCTCGAGCGGTCGCCCGAAGCTGTTGTGTACCGCCGTGTTGACGCTGGTGTGGATCAACATCGTGTTATGCGGATTCCCCTTGCCGCGCACGCGTCGAGCGGCCGTGGCAAGCCAAAAGTATTCGACGGCCTCACGAAGGGTGTCGGTGATAACCGGCTCGAAGCCATCGACGTCCGCCTTCGTGGCAGGGCGCACGCACGACACGTCTTCTTTGGGGATCGAGCGAATCATGTCGTGCCCGTCATCCACCTGTTCCGGATCCTCACCGTCGAGCGCATATCGCCCGAACAGGACCTCTGTGCCGAAATGACCCGCTGGCTTCGGTAGATTGACCACGAAGTCCTTGGGGTAGAGATCCTCAGCGCTCGGATCGATCAGCAGGTTGGCGAAGGGGGACGCGGTGTAGCCGAGGTACGCACACTTCGGCAGGCTCTCCATGATGCTCAAGATCAGCGGGTTGATCGACTTCGTCGCCACGGTCGCCTGATCGGCCTCGTCATCGATGATCAGCGCCGGGCAGTCCTGCAAGTACTCCGACGCCTGATCGAGCCAACGAGCGAGCTTACGCAACACCGCGGCGTTCTTTTTCACCACGCACAGCACATGCGTCTTATTACTCTTGCCAAAGTACGAGGCCGGATTCTCCTGCGGCGTGAAGTCCTTGTCGAGCCCCGTGAGCTGGGACCACAGAGTTGGATTGGGCTCAACTAGCTGCTGAATCAATCGCGCCTGGGTCTGACGACGAAGGCCGTTGTGGACGCCCGCGAGGACGATGAACAACTTGTAGCCACGGTCCGCGGCCTTGGCAACGACCGACGTGAAGTTGGTCGTCTTACCGGACTGCACGTAACCGACCACAAGGCCCCGCGTAGAGAAGGACCTCTCTCGCGGGTGGTTGAGCAGCGAAACGATCCGGTAAGAGGCCTCGTCGAGACTCGTGACCGCTGGCTCCGACCAGTCGTCCCGACGGAGCAGGTCCTCGATGGCCGGCCAGCACTTGTCCTTGGGCTGAGGTCCCGTGTACCAGGTTTCGCGATTCCCGGCTTCCACGACACGCGGCTCCTCGAGCTCCTTGACACGAATCGCCTCGTGCTCGTGCCGGTCTCGAATTTTCTGAATAACCTCGGGGCCGATGCCGAACTGCTCCAGGCGCTTAATCGAGTCTGCCGGGGTGAACGTGTCAAGAAGCGCCTTGAACGTTTCATACATTCCGTCGATTTCATCGGTCATAGCAGCCGACCGTTCCCCGATCTCGTTCGATAGAGTCAGAATTATTCGAAGCCTGAACCATAACGGTCCCACCAAACCGCGAATACACGCTAGCGCTCTTCACGGATTACCCCTCTCCGCCCCGGCGACTGGATAGCCAGTGTTCCGAGCCGCGGCAGATTTCACGGCGGAGAACTGGAGCGCCTTCAGCGGCGATACCGATTCCTGGGTATCAGCCAGAGCCACCACCCCGTCGTTAAGCCCGATTACGATCAGGCCGTCGACCTCTTCAATGGAAAGCGCCGGGGAACGAACGGGAATCACCCGCACTGCGTGGGGAACGAAGGGCTGCCAGAGTCTGACCGTGTGGTCGCTTCCCGCGGTCACGAGAAAGGTCCGATCGCCCGTCACAATCGCTCGGACAGCCATTACACGGCTCGTGTGGCCCTCGTGAACGGAAACCGCCTCGCCGGTCTCGGGATCCCACAGGCGAAGCGTGCGATCGTCACCGACTGAAGCGAGCAGAGTGCGGTCGTCCAGCGGAACGGCACAGACAGCGTTGACCGCCTTGGTGTGGCCTTCGAAGGTCCACCGCATGGCGCCGGAGACTAGGTCCCAAAGGCGAATCACCGTCCCACCGCCAGCTGCAGCGAGGCGCTCTCCTGCAGCCGCGAGCAGCGTGCGGCCACCCGTGGTGAGCGCGCAAACCGCGTTGTACGAACCGGTTTCGCTGTCGAAGGTCCGCAAGCGCTCGACCTCATCGGGATCCCACAAACGAACGACTCGGTCGTCGCCAGCGATGGCAAGCAGAGTCCCCTCACCGATCGGAACCGCACATACTGCATTGATTCCGTTCGGGTGACCTTCAAAGCTATGCAGAATTTCACCGGTAGCTGCGTCCCGAACACGGATCGTCTGATCGCCGGCCGTTACGAGCAGACTGCGATCACTCGCGGACAGGGCGCAGAGGGCTCGGATCCGACCGCTGCGACCTTCCAGGGTTCGCGTTACGGCGCCGGACTCCGGATCCCACAACTGCACGCCGGCATCATGTCCGGCGGTAACCACCATCGCCCGGCCACCCACTGAGACGGCACAGACCGCCGGCACCCGGCCTGTAGGGCCCCCTAGCCCGCCGGAAACGGCTACCGCCTCCGGATCCCACACCCGAACCATGGAATCGTCACCGGCCGTCACGAACAGCGGCTGGTCGCCCCCGGAGACTGCACACACTGCCAACACCCGATCGGTATGGCCCTCAAGGCCACCGGAGGCCACACCTGTCTCCGGATCCCACACACGGACCATGGAATCATCACCGGCCGTCACGACCAGCGACCGGCCACCCACGGACACTGCGCACACAGCGTTGACCCAGCCGTCATGCCCTTCGAGCACGTGTACCGACTCACCCGACTCCGGATCCCACACACGAACCGTCGAGTCCTCACCGGCGGTCACGAGAAGCACCCTGCCCCGAGCACCGACGGCACACACCGCCAAGACCGCACCCTCATGTCCTTCCAGGTCTCCGCAATGGGCACCGGACTCCGGATTCCACAAGCGAACCACGGAGTCGTTCCCGGCGGTCGCGAGCAGCGTCCGGCCACCCACCGACACTGCGCACACGGCGTTGACCCAGCCGTCATGCCCTTCGAGCACGTGTACCGACTCACCCGACTCCGGATCCCACACACGAACCGTCGAGTCGTTCCCAGCGGTCACGAGAAGCGACCGTCCGAAAGTCCCGACCGCAAGCACGGCCCTGACTGCTCCGGTATGCCCCTCGAAAGCACGGAGCAGCACCCCGGTCACGGGATCCTGGAGGCGGACCACCGAATCGCTCCCGGCAGTCGCGAGAAGCAGTCGCCCCTCCACCGACACGGCACACATGGCCTGGACGGAGCCGTTATAGCCCTCGAGAACCCGCAGTTGGTCTCCGGTATCCAGGTTCCAGAGACGCACGGTGCCGTCGTTGGCGGCGCTGGCGAGATTAGTGCGGCCCTCCGTGGGAAGCACGCACACGGCATTGACCCAGTCACCGTGGCCTTCGAGCACGATCTCCTCAAGGTGAGGTGGCCCCGCAGCCCAGAGCGCCCGATACGGCGCGCGAAGCCCGGCGTCGCGATACGTGTCGCCCAGGCGTTCGCGGGTCTCGGTCATGCTGAAGAGGGCTGCCCGCTCCTCCGGCGCCGCATCGAGAGCCTGCGGGGTCATTCGCAGCAACCGACTACGGGCTCGTCCCGAGGCCGAGGTCGAAGCCTTGGCCGCCGGTACCAGCCGACGAAGGTCGGCGTGGAGGGGATACGAGTCGTCCTCAAGCAGATCGTCGATGACACCACCCCGGGCGGCGTGATCCGGCAGTGCCCGAAGCAGGTAGTCGGGGGCACCGTCCCAGCCCGTCTCGCTACCGATGCGCTGGAAGGCTAGGGCGATGGCACGTTCGTCGGCGATGGTCACCTCCGCTGCCCGGCCCGCCACAAGCGCTTCGTTCAGCGCTTGGTGGAACAGTCGGAAGGTACTCGGCCGAGCGGCGGTGGGACTCGACTCGATAAGGAAGTTCGCTGCGGAGGCTCGGGCGAACGCCCGCAAGTCGTTCACAGCCGGACTACGACCGGTTAGGGCACCCACTGCGGTGGACCAGAGATCGAGTGTCATCCCGGGGGACTCCGCGTATGCCAGCGCTGCAAGAACCTCCTCTGCGGGAATGTCGTCCAGCAATGGCAGGAGGCTGAGGTAGTCCCGGAGCACGTCGGGGACGTTCGGGGCGAAGGAGATCGAGGCCGGCTCGATCGCCGTGCGGTCGTGCATGCCGTGGAAACGTGCGACCAGCCCGGCGATCAGGAAGTTCCGTTGCGCGATGACGGCGATCCGTTCGGCCACCGCATCGGCTGTGCTTCGTACGTTGTACGGGTTGTCCGAGCGCTCGTCACCGAACAGTTGAAGTGTCGCCAGCGTGTAGGCGATCAAGTCCTCTTGCGCGAAGAATTCCGGGCTGTCGAGGTCCAGGATCTCAACGGCTGCGCCGAACGGTGCAACCAGGTCACCCTCGCCGTCCACGCGGCGGCAACCGACCACCACCGTGACGCCGAGGTCCGCACACGTCCCCGCAAGAGGAATCGCGATCGATCTCATGATCGCCCGTGCATCGTCGGGCGTCGCGGCTTCGTCGAGTGCGTCCACCACGACGGCGAACGCTCTCGGCGTCCGTCTGCCGAGTGCGGTCCTCATCAGGAGCGGCAAGTCGTCGATGTCCCCCGGGAGCGCGGCAGAGGCGGCGGAGGCGATCTCACAGGCCACGTCCAGAGCGGTCTTTCCCTTAGCGTGAACCGCACAGGCCACGGATCCCGCCGGCGCTCGAACGGCGTCGTCCTCGGGCAGTAGGGTCGCCGCGATCCGTTGATCGGCCGAGGTGACGATGCGGCCCAGCACCGCGGATTTCCCGACCCCGGGGGATCCGGTTACGACCAGGACCTGCCTGCGGTCACCGACCGATCGGGTGATCCAGTCGACGATCGTGGTCAATGCTGCCGTGCGGCCACGGAATCGCATGCCCCGCTCGGCATCCGTGCTCACTCCGCGAGCCCGGGGACGCCAGTGTCGGCCGGCTTCGACATCGCCCGAGAGGGTCCATCCCCACTCGGACAGCCCGGCATCGCCCGCGTCCTCGACCGCCCAGTCCGTAAGCAGCTGCAGCTTCTCGTCCGGCAGGTAGTCGGCAATGGCCCACATGGTCAGGGCGCGGGCCTCGTCTCCGTTCAATCGCGCCTGCCCCACCATTCCGACGACGGCCTGATAGTCGGCCGCCCAAAGTGCAGCTCCGCTGTCGCCGGAACGGATCGTGCGGCGACCGGTGTTCAAGCGGACCCAGCCATACGAGATCGACTCGCCTACCACTCCGTCCGTCGAATCCCCCAGAAGGTCGTCGGCGAAGCCGAAGGACCACCACGAAGTGCCCAGCAGGTCATCCGGCCTCGGTCGCCGTAACGGCGCGGCGAACTTCTCGGACACCGGCTCTTCGAGGATCAGGACCGCCACGTCTTTCACACCCCGGGCGGTCTCGGGCGCCATCACGCGACGGACCTTGATCCGGCGATGCATCAGCTCATCGGCCTTCGGGAACGCCACCCACAGCTGGTTGAGCGGCTTGTCCTGTGAGAAGACGACGTGAGCACAGGTCAGCACGCGGTGGGCGTCCACGAGAAAACCCGAGCCGAGGAGCCTGTCGCCGACTTCCGACGGGTGGACGGCTGCCACCCAACCGTCCACCCGGGGCCGGCGGCCGTCCGGGGTTGCCGTACTCATTCCTCGGTGTCGCCCTCGTCTCCGGCCTGCTCACCGGCGGGGCGCCATTTGAGCTTCACGCCGAAGTTGGCCTCTGTCGCGGCCTTGGCAACCAACCAGTTGGTCGTGCCGTTCACCTTGATGCCGAACGAAACCTCGACCTCCGCAGGGCGAAGCCTCGCGACCTGGTCCATCACGGCTCGTGCAGCTTCGATGGCGGGGCGGATGGACTCCTGTACTCGGCCGAGAACCTGGTCGGCGCCGACCTGCTGGTATCCATCCGTCGGCTCGATCTCGAACTGCACCACCGTGTTCGGATCCAGCTCGTATGACACCACCTGAGACGCCATTGGTCCCCCCTTCGCTAACTCACTGTCGCGAAGACGGTACCGGCAACGCCGGGACCACGCAGAACCGGTGGCGTGTCGCCCCTCGACTCCGAGGATGATTCGTTCATCAATGTTGCGGTTTATGAAGGTTTTCAACCGCCTTGGGGGCGACAGCGTCCCGCGTCCCCGTCAAGGTCCTCCACATCCCGAGGACCGACTGCCATAACCCAAGTCGGGAGCGGCGGACCCCACAGCTGCCAACACCGCACGCCTCAGTCGCCTCGCCAGTTCTCGGATGCCGACTCGGACCTTGTGCTCCGGAGGCTTCGGCGGGCTCGTCGGAGCTGTAAAGGGGGCCCGGTCACACCCTGCAAGTACCGGGTGTCGGGCCTGCAAGCGACGCGGCAACAACACCACCCGGTCTGCCCGTATCGTCGAATCGAAGCGCACTCTCGAGAGCCGGGGAACGATCAGTGGCAGAGAAGAACACGAGGAGGTCGCTGGCAAAGGCCGCTCCCGACCGATCGTGGCGTCCGAGGCGGGGGCTCAGCAGACTGCAGTTGTCGCGCGAGCAGGACCGTGCAGCGGGCGGTGCCAGCCACCGACTGGTGGACACTGGCGCGGGGAGTCTCCGGCCAGCGACGGTCGTGCTGAGCCGATCCGCCCGCACGGGACGGGTTCGGGTTGCGCTCCGATGGACCGCCGCGGGCCGTTCTAATCGCATTCCGTTGGGAGAGGTCGATCTTCCCACTCGCGCGGAGAACCTGCGTCAGGGCTGGCGCTTGGCTGCCGCTACCGGACTGCTCGCGCCTGCCCCGGTTGCAGAAGGCTCATGGGCAGCGTCTCCCGGTACTCGGAAGTCGATGCAGGGCAACAGGGGGAAGGACACGAAACCCGAACTGCGTCTCCGATCGCTACTGCACCGGGAGGGTCTCCGGTATCGCGTCTCGATGCGGCCGGTACCGACGCTCCGGCGTACGGCGGACATCGTGTTCACGAAGGTGAAGGTCGCGGTCTTCGTCGACGGCTGCTACTGGCATGGCTGTGCAGAGCATCGGAACATTCCCGAGACGAACAGGGGCTTCTGGACCAAAAAGATCGAGGGGAACAAGGCCCGCGACGCGGAAACGGTACGCCTGCTCGAGCAAGCAGGATGGACGGTGCTGCGATTCTGGGAGCACGTCCCGCCGGAGGAGGCGGCACACCTCGTGATCGAGACCGTCGCGGCTGCCCGCTTGCGGGCCCGACGGTGACCCGTAGTTAGAGAGGCAGGCCTCTGAGTAGGTCATCAACGGCATCAGCCTCTCGCCGTAGGACGATCCTGCCATCACCGTCACTGAAGGCGATGATCTTGGCGCCGACCGCGAGGCCGGCCTCGACGAGGATTCCCATCGGAAGCTCGACAGTGCCGTCCATACGGATGACGGTCTCGAACGGTTCTCTGATCACGCCAACAGCATGCCAGAGGTCTATGCGTCAGTCCCGATCGCCCGTAAGCGGCCGAAGACGTGCTCGGCCCCGTCGCGAGTGGGGCCGTCCATCTACCCCGGCCGTTGTCGGCACCCGACAAACCGCCAACCGCTCCCCCGTAGCACCGCCCGTTCGCCACCACGAGTTTGCAGCCCTCCAGGTAGGGCCCATCTGCCCGAGCGGAGCCATCGACGGGCGAGGGCCGAGACCGCACTGTACTGATCACGCACATCCATCACATGGACCTGACTATTAGTCAGCAAAGTCAGCATTGAGTCAGCATTGGTCTGACTAAACCTGGCTACACATGCCCATATCTGGGACTGGCGATCACTCACCGGCCCGTCGCGCGGCGGCACGAACGCTCTCCCGAGACGGTGGATCACAGACCGACCGGAACTGCGACCCACCGCAAACCAACGCACCGCTCCGCGGACACATAGGCCCAGGTCAGCGCACCCTTCCCCGTGCCTTCAGGGGAAGTTGGGGCACCTCGGGAGCGGCCAGCCGAGCCCCGTCGTAGCCGTGCACCTCGCCGAACCTCCTCCCGTTCGTCCACTCCTCGCGCGCCTGCCTGATCTCCTCGTCACTGCGTCCGACGAAGTTCCACCACATCAAGATCTCCTCCCCGAACGGCTCGCCGCCCAGCAGCAGGAGCGAGCTGTCGGTGCGGGCCAGCAGGGGGAGTTGGCGTCGGCCGCAGCCCAGGTAGAGGATCGAGCCGGGCTCGACCCGGACGCCGTCCACGTCGACGCCGCCGGCCATCGCGAGCACCGCGTACTCGAAGTCGGGCTCCAGTGGCAGGGCGGCCGGGGTGCCCTCGGTGAGCGTGAGGTCGACGCCGACCAGCGGGGTGAAGGTGCGGCCGGGGGAGGTGGCGCCGTCCATCGAGCCGAGGATCACGGTGCCGTGCAGGCCGGTGGCGCTGATCTCGGGGAGGTCGGCGTGGTGTTCGAAGGTGGGAGCCGTGTGCCGGTGGGCGTCCGGCAGGGCGACCCAGAGTTGGGCGCCGTGCAGGAGGCGGGCGTGGTCGCGCGGGGACTCCTCGGAGTGCGAGATGGCCCGGCCCGAGGTCATCAGCCCGAGTTCGCGCGGGCGGACGGTGGCCAGGCTGCCGAGGCTGTCGCGGTGCAGCACCTCGCCGTCGTGCAACCAACTGACGGTCTGCAGGCCCAGATGCGGGTGCGGCGGGACCTGCATGCCGGGCTCGTCGGCGATGTCGTCGGGGCCGTAGTGGTCGACGAAGCACCAGGCGCCGACCATCCGCCGGGGAAGGTTCGGCAGTAGTCGGCGCACCTGGGTGCTCTCGCCGAGCCGGACGGAGCGACCCGTCATCAGCTCCCGTACCGGGCCGGCGCTCGCGTCACCGCCGCAGAGGGTGGTGACGGGCTTGGGATCGAGGTTGCTCACGGCAACCCACGCTAACTGACGACGGGGCAGCCACGGCGGACCCGGGGAAGTGGCGCCCGAGATCGGGGCCGGCGCCTCAGTGCGCGCAGGCCCAGGGCGCGCCCGCGATGGCCGCCTCGGCCTGGGCGCGCAGCCCTCGCACCGCCTCGGCCGGGTCGGCGGCGCCGTAGACGGCCGAGCCCGCCACGAAGACGTCGGCACCGGCCTCGGCGCACCGCTCGATGGTGGAGGCCGAGACGCCGCCGTCGACCTGGAGCCAGAGCTCCAGGCCGTGCTTGGAGATCAGCTCACGGGTGCGGCGGATCTTGGGCAGCATGATGTCCAGGAAGGCCTGGCCACCGAAGCCCGGCTCGACCGTCATGATCAGCAGCATGTCCAGCTCGGGCAGCAGGTCCTCGTAGGGCTCGATGGGCGTGGCCGGGCGCAGCGCCATCGACGCGCGGGCGCCCTTGGCGCGGATCTCGCGGGCGAGCCGGACGGGAGCGGCGGCCGCCTCGACGTGGAAGGTCACCGAGCCGGCGCCGGCCTCGACGTACTGGGGAGCCCAGCGGTCCGGCTGCTCGATCATCAGGTGGCAGTCCAGCGGGATGTCGGTGGCCCGGGCCAGCGACTCCACGATCGGCACCCCGAGCGTCAGGTTCGGGACGAAGTGGTTGTCCATCACGTCCACGTGCAGCCAGTCGGCCCCCCGCACGGCCTCGGCCTCCTGGGCGAGACGAGCGAAGTCCGCGGACAGGATGCTGGGGTTGATCTGCGCCATTTCCGATACCTTCACCACTCGGGACGGGCCACCAGCGCGGTCGCCTCGCCCCCATCATCCCCCGCCTCCCACGTGGTCGGGCACGCCGCCCGGCAGCTGCCCGGCCCGGACCGCTACTCCGGCGGACGCGACGCTCGATATTGCTGCCGACATGACAAAAGGCGCATTCATTTCCGGTCGTCCAGGATTCAACCGCCAATGGGCCGGGTAGAGCCGACACTCAAGGCAATCAAAGGTGCACTGAGAGCTGATTATCCGACCACATAAAAACCGATGAATCGGTTTCTTTTCTCAGTCGGTACGACGGAAGGCGAGAACGGCGTTGTGGCCGCCGAAGCCGTAGGAGTTGCTCAGCGCCACATCCCCGTTACGCGACAGCGGGCGCGCCGTTCCGACAACGACGTCGAGTCCTATCTCGTCGTCCGGATTGTCGCAGCCGACGGTGGGGGGAATGAGGCCGTGGTGCAGGGTGAGCACGGTGGCAATCGCCTCCACCGCACCGCCGGCGCCCTGCATGTGACCCAGTGCCCCCTTGGGCGCGGTGACCGGGACATCCGCGATCCCGGTGCCGAAGACGGCGTGCAGGGCGACCGCCTCGGCCGCGTCCCCGTTCGAGGTGGCGGTGGCGTGCGCGTTCACGTGCACCACATCGCCGGCCTCGGCTCGCGCGTCCGCCAGCGCCTTGGCTATCGCGTCGACGATGCCCTCGCCGTCCGGCCTGGGGGCGGCCATGTGGTGAGCGTCCGCGGACAGGCCCCAGCCGGCCGCCTCGCAGTAGATCCGCGCCCCACGGGCCAGCGCGTGCTCCTCGGACTCCAGGACCAGCAGCCCGGCGCCCTCGCCGACGACGAAGCCGTCCCGGTTCTTGTCGAACGGCCGGCAGGCGCCCAGAGGGCCGTCCTGGCCAAGGGCCAGCGCGCGCATCGAGGCGAAGGCGGCCAGCACGACCGGGGTGATCACCGCCTCGCTGCCGCCGGCCAGCACGACGTCCAGGTGGCCGTGTCTGATCCGGTCGATCGCCTGCCCGATCGCCTCGGTGCCCGACGCGCAGCCCGACACCACCGTCCGCGCCTCCCCCCGCACGCCGAGGTCGATCGCGATCTGCGCGGACGCACTGTTGGGCACGGTCATCGGTGCCGTGTGCGGCGAGACGAACCTCGCCCCGCGCTCGGACAGCACCTGGTCGGCCGCGACCAGCACCGGCGCGCCACCGATGATCGTGCCCATCGACACCCCCACCCGCTTGGCGTCCAACTCGCCCTCGTGGAGAGCCTCGTGGCCGAAGCCGGCGTCCGCCCAGGCCTCCCGGGCCGCCAGCAGCGCGAACTGCGCGCTGCGGCCCATGGTGCGCGCCTGGGTACGCGGCAGCAGCGTGGCCGGGTCGACCGCCGCAGGGGCCGCGATGTGCACCGGCAGCCCCGCGAACTCCGGCCCGGTCAGCGGCCGCACACCGCACGCCCCCGCCAGCAGCCCCTCCCAGGTCGACGCGGCGTCACCCCCCAGCGGCGAAATCACCCCCACCCCCGTGACGACCACTCTTCGGCGTTCGGGCGACTGCTCATTCACGCGAATCCCGGACTGCTGATGATTCGCGACGGACGACCGGTCTCTCATTGTGCGATCCCTTAATTTGCCGTTGGCAGTGGCGCTCGCACTTTAACCGAGACACCAGGACAACGGACACCTCCCCCCGAGTGATTCCATTTCACCAGCAGCTGTTCATCCAGGCAAACGCGGGGCAGCGCAGAAGCGGTGTCGGACGATTCGACAAAAACCGGCCGTCCGCATTCATTGCCACCGCGTTTCACGCGAACGCTCCAGGACAACCAGGTCATAACGCTCCAGCACGGGCCGCCGCGGCACCGCCTCCGCCTCCGCCTCCGCATCCGAAGTCAGCCGGGCCAATCCCTCGGCGAACTCGCGCTCGGTCAGCGCCAGGAACTTGGACTGCGGCCGGTCGGCCAGCCGGTCCCGGAACTCCCCCAGGCCGGCGGCCACGGGCAGGGCCCGCGAGGACACCCGGTGCACCGTGAACCCGGCCGCCGTGAAGTCGTCCAGCACCTCGCGCTCGGCGGGGAACCGCCGGGCGTCGGTCTCACGCAGCCGGGGCCAGTACTGGTAGACCAGCGCGTCCAGGCGCTCGCGGAAGGTGGTGCGGACCACCAGCCGTCCGCCCGGACGCAGCACCCGTAGCAACTCCCTTGCGGCGGCGGGCCGGTCCGGCAGATGGTGGACGACGCGGGAGAGCAGCGCGAGGTCGAAGCCGCCGTCCACGACGGGCAACGCCTCCGCGCTGCCCGCGAGGTAGCGCACCCCCGGACGGGCGTTGCGCCGAACCGCCTCGGCGAGCATCGGCGCGGATGGCTCGATGCCGACCACCATGGCACCGGGCGACGCATCGGCCAGCGCCGCGCAGAACATGCCCGTCCCGGCGCCGACCTCGACCGCGCGCAGCCCCGCGCCGACGGGCGCCGGGGCCTCGTGCAGGAAGAGCTCGGCCCAGGCGCGCAGCGAGTCGGCCGGCATCTCGTTGCCCAACTGGTAGGCAGCGGCCAGACGTTGATCGGTGTAACTGTTCATCGCGGTGTTCCGTTCCGGTCAACGGGTCACCCGCTCCGCCAGGAGCGGGCCCAACGCCAAACTGCCCCCGGCCCCGCCTTCGGGACCCTGGGCAGGCGGTCGTCCTACCAGGCGTAGTCCTCCGGGGCCGGGCGGCGGCCCGGGAAGATCTCGTCCAGCCGGTCGAGCGTCTTCTGGTCGAGCGTCACGCCCAACGCCCGTACCGCCGCGTGCAACTGCTCCAGCGTGCGCGGTCCGACGATCGGGGCGGTGACGGCCGGGCGGGTGAGCAGCCAGGCGAGGGCGATGTCGCCGGGCTCGTGACCGAGTTCGGCGGCGAGGTCCTCGTACTGGGCGATCTGCTCACGCTTGACACCGAGCGTCTCTACGGCACGGCCGGAGGCCCGGCGGACGCCCTCGCGCTCCTTGCGCAGCACCCCGCCGAGGACCCCGCCGTGCAGCGGGGACCACGGGATGAGGCCGATGCCGTAGTGCTCGGCGGCCGGCACCACCTCCAGCTCGACGCTGCGCTCCAGCAGGTTGTAGAGCGACTGCTCGCTCGCCAGCCCCAGGAACCCCCGCGCCTTGGCGGCCTCCTGTGCCTGGGCGAGGTGCCAGCCCGCGAAGTTGCTGGAGCCGACGTAGATGATCTTGCCCTGGGCGACCAGCACCTCCATCGCCTGCCAGATCTCCTCCCACGGCGTAGCCCGGTCGATGTGGTGCATCTGGTAGAGGTCGATGTAGTCCGTGCGCAGCCGCTTGAGGCTGGCATCCACGGCCCGGCGGATGTTGAGCGCGGAGAGCTTGCCCTCGTTGGGCCAGGCCCCCATGTCGCCGTAGAGCTTGGTGGCGAGGACGGTCCGCTCGCGGCGGCCCTCGCCCTGGGCGAACCAGCTGCCGATGATCTCTTCGGTGCGGCCCTTGTTCTCACCGAAGCCGTACACGTTGGCGGTGTCGAAGAAGTTGATGCCCTGCTCGTGGGCGACGTCCATGATCCGGTGCGCGTCGGCCTCTTCGGTGTGCGGGCCGAAGTTCATGGTGCCCAGGCAGAGGCGCGAGACGCGGAGGCCGGTGCGGCCGAGGTAGGTGAACTCCATGAAGTCACCCTCTGCCGCACCGACCTGTTTGTCCAGACTGACAAATCGTCATGTCGACTGCACTACCCTCCGCATCCGACCCCTCCGCCCGTCCACGCCTCAGCCCGTCCGCCCGTCCGCCCGTCGATCAGATCCAGCTGTCGAACCAGATCCGGCTCTCCCAGGCCGCGACGGTCTCGGCCTGCCCGGTGTAGAGCGGCAGGAACCAGGCGAAGTTCACCGCCACCGCGACGGTCAACAGCCCCGCAGCCGTCAGCCTCGCCCACCGCACCGACCGCCGGCTCGCGCCCAGCCCCGCACCCCTGCCGACGCCCGTGCCCGCCCCCGCGCCCGCGCCCGCGCCCGCGCCACCGTCCGCACCGCGCGGCGAGGGCAGCGCCGGGCCCGGCCGCCCGGCGAGGTCCGCCAGCAGCATGGCCACCGCCAGGCACAGGAACGGCACGAACGCGACGGTGTAGAAGGAGAACAGCGTCCGGCCCTGGTACAGGAACCACGGCAGGTAGCCCGCCGCCACCGCCGCCAGCACCGCACCCGCACGCCAGTCGCGCCGCCGCAGCAGCCGGTGCAGCAGGTAGCCGAGGGCGACCAGCGCCGTCCACCAGAGCAGCGGCGTGCCGAGCGCGAGGATCTCCCGCGTGCAGCCCTCGGCGCGGCAGGCCGCCGAGCCGCCCGCCGAGTCCCGGAAGAAGTAGGAGACCGGGCGGGTGAGCAGCAGCCAGTCCAGCGGGTCGGACTGGTAGCGGTGCGGCGTCGACAGCGCCAGGTGGAAACCCCAGATCTCCTGGTGGTAGTGCACCAGGCTGATCAGCGGCGCGGGCACCCAGGACCCCAACGGGCCGATGCTGGACAGGTCCTGGCCCACCGCCCAGTCCCGCGCGTAGCCGCCCTGCCCGACCAGCCAGCCCGTCCAGGACGCCAGGTAGGTCGCGAAGGCGACCGGCACCAGGGCCGCGAAGGCGGGCACCGCCTGCCGCCGCAGCGCGACCCGCCACGGCCGGGCGGCGCCGGCCGCCCGGTACGCGCCCACGTCCCACGCCACCGTGAGCAGGCCGAAGGCGGCCAGTGAGTAGGCCCCGCTCCACTTGGTGCCGCACGCCAGGCCCAGGCAGACCCCGGCCGCCAACCGCCATGGACGCGAGCCCTGTTCGTCCTCACTGACGACCGCCTCGTCCCACCCGCCACCGCCACCAGCGCCACCGCCGCTCCCGTCACCGGACGCCAGCCGGGCCCGGAAGGCGTCCCGGTCGATCAGCAGGCAGCCGAAGGCGGCGAGCACCCAGAACATCAGCACGATGTCGAGCAGCGCGGTGCGGCTCATCACGAAGTGCAGGCCGTCGAACGTGAGCAACAGCCCGGCCAGCGCGCCCCACCAGGTGGAGCGCAGCAGCCGGCGGCCGATCCGGCAGAGCATCAGCACCGAGAGCGTGCCCAGCAGCGCCGGCACGAACCGCCAGCCGAACGGGGTCAGCCCGAACACCGCCTCGCCCAGCGCGATCAGCCACTTGCCGACCGGCGGATGCGCGATGAACTCCGGTGCGGCGCTGAGGTCGATGCGCTGCGGCCGGGCCAGCAGGTCGACGTCGGCCCCGGCACTCCAGGTCCCCTCGTAGCCGTACCGCAGCAGCGACCAGGCGTCCTTCGCGTAGTACGTCTCGTCGAAGACCACCGCGCGCGGGCTGCCCAGGTGGCCGAACCGCAGCACCCCGGCGAGGAGGGTGACCAGCGCCGGCCCGATCCACCCGTTGAGGGCGGCGAGTCGGGCGGCCCGGGCAGGGGGGAACCGCAGCAGTTCCCAGGCCCGGGGGGACGGCGGCGGCAACGGCTCCAGCAGCATCCGCCCATCATCGGGGTGGGGCACGGCGCCCACTGCGCGCCGTGCCCCACCGGACCGGGTAATCCGCCCGTTCGCCTCAGCGAGCGGCCCGGGCCTTCGCCTCCGATCAGCGGCGAATCAGCAGCGGATAAGCGGCGGCTCAGCGGCGGCCCCTGCGGTGCACGACCAGCGCCGAGCCGGCGGCCAGTAGCAGCGTCGCCACGACGAGGTCCACGGCCAGGCCCGAACTGCCGGTATCGGGCAGCGGCGGCCGGGTGCGCATCGGGCTCGGCTTCGGAGTGGGCGTCGGAGTGGGCGTCGGAGTGGGCGTCGGGCTCGGCAGCGCGACGACGGTGACGGCCGTCGAGCAGGCCGGGTCGACGGCCGCGCCCTGGCCGGGCAGCGCCCGCCGGACCCCGCCGACCTGGCTACCGTCCATCGCCCCAGGGCAGTTGGTGCCGTCCGTGCGGGCGGTGACGGCATTGGCCAGCGTGCGGCCGCCCGCGTCGCGGTGGACGGTGAACGTGTACCGGAGCGTGGCGGTGGCACCGGCCGGCAGGTCGAGGACCCAGGTCAGCAGCGACCCGGCGGAGGAGACACTGCCGGTGCTGGCCGTGGCCGCGCCGTCCGGGTCGGCCGAGCCGAGCACACCGCTGAGGTCGTCGACGATCTCGGCCCCGCGGTACGTACCGGTCCCCGTGTTGGTCACGGTCACCGTGTAGCTGACCCGTCCGCCCGCGGTCGGGGCGGTCGGCGAGACCGACTTGTCCAACCGCAGTTCGCGGCTGGGCGTCAGCGGCCCGGTCGGCGAGGCGACCGCCGTGTGCGCGCTCGCCGACGGGTCCGGGCCGCCCGTCACCACCGCCGTGTTGGTCGGCGTCACGGTGGCGTCGCCGTCCAGCACCCCGGTGAGCGTGTAGCTGCGGGTCTGGCCGACCGCCAGCTCGATCGCCGGGCAGACCGCCGCGCCCTCGCTGACCGGACACTCCGTCCCGTCGGCGTCCGCCCGCATCGCCGGCTCGTTGACCTGGGCCGGGATCCGGTCGCTCACCACGACGTCCCGGGCGACCGACGGACCGTTGTTGGTCACCGACACCCGCCACTGGATCCGCTGCCCCGGCACCACCGGATCGGTCAGCAGCACCTTCGACACTGTCGGGGCCGCCTGCGGCGTCACCGGCCCGGTCGGGCTGGCCACCGCCGTGTGCACGCTGGCCGACGGGTCCGGACCACCGGTCACGGTCGCCGCGTTGCTGGGCACGGCGGTCGCGTCGGCGGCCAGCGTCCCGGACACGGTGTACGTCCTGGACTCGCCCACCGCCAGTTCGACGGCCGGGCAGAGCGCCAGCCCGTCGGTGATCGGACAGGCGGTGCCGTCACCGTCCGCGGTCATCGCCGCCGCGCCGACCCCGCCGGGGATGCGGTCGCTCACCACGACGTCCCTTGCGCGGGACGGACCGTTGTTCGTCACCGACACCCGCCACTGGATCCGCTGCCCCGGCACCACCGGGTCCGTCAGCAGCACCTTCGACAGCGTCAGACTGGCCCGCTGCTCGGGAGTGCCGCTGGGCGAGGCGACCGCCGTGTGCGCGCTCACGGACGGGTCGGGGCCGCCGGTGACGACGGCGACGTTGGTCGGAGTGACCGTCGCCCCCGCCACCAGCGTGCCGGTCAGCGTCCAGGTACGGGACTCCCCCACCGGGATCTCCACCGCGGGACACGTCGCCACGCCGTCCGCGACCGGGCAGTCGGTGCCGGCCGCATCCGCCTTCATCGACGCGTTCGTCACCCCGGCCGGCACCTGGTCCCGCACCACCACATCCCGGGCGCGGGACGGACCATTGTTCGTCACGGCCACCCGCCACTGCACCTGCTGCCCCGGCACCACCGGACTCGTCAGCAACACCTTCGACACCGTCAGATGCGCCTGCGGAGAGGGCGGACCACTCGGCGACGCCACCGCCGTGTGCGCACTCGCCGACGGATCCGGACCACCCGTCACCACCGCCGAGTTGACGGGCGTGACCGTCGCGTCCGGGGAGAGCGTGCCGGTCAGCACATAGCTCGCGGACTGCCCGACCTCCAGCCCGATCGCCGGACACACCGCCGTGTCGCCGGTCACCCGGCACGCGACAGCACCCGGGTCGGAGGCCATCGACACACCGGAGACGCCGGCCGGAACATGGTCGGTGACCACGACATCCCTGGCCCGGGACGGACCGTTGTTGGTCACCGTCACCCGCCACGAGATCGTCTGCCCGGGCACCACCGGGTCCGTCAGCAGCACCTTGGACACCGTCAGGCTCGCCCGCGGCGACGGCGAACCACTCGGCGACGCCACCGCCGTGTGCGCACTCGCCGACGGATCCGGACCACCCGTCACCACCGCCGAGTTGACGGGTGTGGCGGTGGCGTCCTGGGCCAGTGTGCCGGTCAGGGTGAACGTCGCCGTCGCGTTCGGCGCGATCTCGACGGCCGGGCAGGTCGCCAGCCCGTTCGTGATCGGGCATGCCTCCCCGGTGGCGTCGATCGCCATCTCGGCGCCGGTGACGCCGTCCGGGATCCGGTCGCTGACGACGACGTCCCGAGCGCGCGACGGACCGTTGTTCGTCACCGCCACCCGCCACTGGATCCGCTGCCCGGGCACCACCGGATTCGTCAGCAGCACCTTCGACACCGTCAGGCCCGCGCGGGGCTGCACGGTCTCGGTGGGGTGGGCGGTGGCGACGTTGTTCGAGGGGTCGGGGTCGGGGCCGCCGGTGACGGTCGCGACGTTGACGGGCGCGGCGGTCGCGTCCGCGGAGAGCGTGCCGGTGAGCGTGTAGCTGCGCGAGGCGTTGGCCGCCAGCTCGATCGCCGGACAGGTCGCCGTGCCAGAGGTGATCGGGCAGGCCTCCTGGGGGCCGTCGTCGGCGGTCATCGAGGCACCGTCCACCCCAGGTGGGACCTGGTCGCTGACCACGACGCCCCGAGCGCGCGACGGACCGTTGTTGGTGACCGTGACCCGCCAGCGGATCTGCTGCCCGGGCACCACCGGCGACGTCAGCAGCTCCTTGGCGAGGGCGAGGTCGGCCCGCAGCTGCGGCGGGGCGCTCGGGCTCGCCACCGCGGTCCGGACGGACGCCGACGGGTCGGGACCGCCGGTCACCGAGGCCGAGTTGCTCGGCGTGACGGTGGCATCCGGGGAGAGGACACCGGTGAGGGTGTACGTCTTGGACTGGTTGACGTCCAACTCCGTCGCCGGACAGGTCGCCGTGCCGGCGCTGAGCGGGCAACCGGCGCCGTCCGAGTCCGCCTGCATGACGGCGTTCGTCACCCCGGCCGGCACCTGGTCGCTGACCACCACATCACGGGCGCGCGACGGACCGTTGTTGGTGACCGTGACCCGCCACTGGATCGACTCACCCGGGACCACCGGGTTGGTCAGCAGCACCTTCGCCAGCGTCAGACCCGCCCGCGGCGTCACCGGCCCGGTCGGGCTGGCCACCGCCGTGTGCACACTCGCCGACGGATCCGGACCACCGGTCACCGTCGCCGAGTTGACCGGCACCGCCGTCGCGTCCGAAACCAGCGTCCCCGACAGGGTGTACGACCTCGACTCCCCCACCGCCAGCTCGACAGCCGCGCAGGTCGCCGTCCCGCTCAGCACCGCACAGTCCGGCCCGCCGCTGTCGGAGGTCATCACGGCATCGCTGACACCAGCGGGCACCCGGTCGCTGACGACCACGTCCCGCGCCCGCGACGGACCGTTGTTGGTGACGGTGACCCGCCACTGAATCCGCTGCCCGGGCACCACCGGATCGGTCAGCAGCACCTTGGAGAGCGTCAGGTTCGCCCGCTGGTCGGGCGAACTGCTCGGCGACGCAACGGCGGTGTGTACCGACGCACTCGGATCCGGACCACCCGTGACCACCACGGTGTTGCCCGGCGTCGAGGTCGCGTTCGCGTCCAGCGTCCCGGACATCGTCCACGTACGCGACTCACCCGCAGGGATCTCCACCGCAGGACATGTGGCAACTCCCGCACTCACCGGGCAATCCGAGCCATCCGCATCAGCCTTCATCGACGCATCCGCCACCCCGGCCGGCACCTGATCCCTCACCACCACACCACGCGCCCGCGACGGACCGTTGTTCGTCACGCTCACCCGCCACTGCACCTGCTGCCCCGGCACCACCGGCGACGTCAACAACACCTTCGAAACGGTCAAACTCGCCCGCAACTCCGGCGAACCACTCGCCGACGCAACAGCCGTGTGCACACTCGCCGACGGGTCCGGACCACCCGACACCGTCGCCGTGTTCACCGGCGTCACCATCGCATTCGCATCCAACGTCCCCGTGAGCACGAAGGCCTCGGACTCGTTCACCGCGAGGTCCTGGGCGGGGCAGACCGCCTCCCCGTTCGTGACCGGGCAGTCGACCTGCCCGGCCTCGCCGGACATCCGCGCGCCGGTGACGCCGACCGGGATGCGGTCCCGGACGACCACGCCCCGCGCTCGCGAGGGGCCGTTGTTGGTGACCGTCACCCGCCAGGAGATCGTCTGCCCGGGGACCACCGGGTCGGTCAGCAGCACCTTGGAGATCGTCAGATTGGCCTGCGGCACCGGCGACGAGGACGGCGAGGCGACGGCCGTCTTCGTCGCCTGCGACGGGTCGCCGGGGTTGATGACGGTCGCGGTGTTCACGGGCGTCTGGACGGCGTTCGGGGCCAGCATGCCGGAGAGCGTGAAGGAGGCGGTGGCGTTGACCGCGAGGTCGAACGGGTAGCACTCGGCCACGCCGCCGGTGATCCGGCAGGGCACGTTGTTGGCGTCGGAGGTCATGCTCGCGCCGGAGACGCCGTCCGGGACGCGGTCGAGCAGGTCGATGCCGCGCGCGCGGGACGGGCCGTTGTTGGTGACCGTCACCCGCCACGCGATCGTCTGCCCGGGCACCACCGGGTCGGTCAACAGCGCCTTGGCGATGGTCAGGCTGGACCGGCCGACCGGCGAGCCGCTGGCCTGGGCCGTGGCGACGTGCACCGAGGCGGACGGGTCGGGGCCGCCGGTCACCGACGCGAGGTTGACCGGGGTCTGGGTCGCGTCCGGCGAGAGCGTTCCGGCGACGGTGTACGACTTGGACTCGTTCGCCGCGAGCTCGACGGCCGGGCAGACCGCATCGGCACCGGTGATCGGGCACGCCGTGCCGTCGGAGTCGGCGACCATCGTCGCGTTCGTCGTGTCGGCGGGGATGTGGTCGGTGACAACCACGCCGCGCGCCCGGGACGGGCCGTTGTTGGTCACCGTCACCCGCCACGAGATCGGCTGGCCGGGCACCACCGGATCGGTCAACAGGATCTTCGAGAGGGTCAGTTGCGCGCGGACGGTGAGGGACTCGCTCGGCGACGCCACTGCCGTGCGCGCGGAGGCGCTGGGATCCGGGCCGCCCGTCACCACGGCCGTGTTGGTCGGCACGGTGGTGGCGTTGGAGGAGAGCACGCCGGTCAGGGTGTAGGACTTCGAGGCGTTCTGGTCGATGACGGTCGCGGGGCAGGTGGCCACGCTGCTCGTGATCGGGCAGGGCGTCGCGTCGTCGTCGGCGGTCATCTGCGGATTGCGGACGTCGGCCGGCACCTGGTCGGTGACGACCACGCCGCGCGCCCGGGACGGGCCGTTGTTGGTCACCGTCACCCGCCACGAGATCGTCTGCCCGGCCACCGCCGGGGAGGTGAGCAGCACCTTCGAAATCGTCAGGTTCGCCTGCGGTGACGGCGAGGACGAGGGCGACGCGACAGCCGTCCGCACCGATGCCGACGGATCCGGACCACCCGTCACCGTCGCCGTGTTCACCGGCGTCGCCGTCGCGTCGGGCGAGAGCGTGCCGGTCAGCGTCCACGACAACGAGCCACCCACCGGGATCTCGACCGCCGGACACACCGCCACACCACCCCCGACCGGACAGTCCGCACTGTCCGCGTCCGCCTTCATCGACGCACCACTCACCCCCACCGGCACCTGATCCCGCACCACCACACCACGCGCCCGCGACGGACCCGCATTGCTCACCGTCACCCGCCACGACACCCCCTGCCCCGGCACCACCGGATCGGTCAACAACACCTTCGAAATCGTCAGGTTCGCCTGCGGTGACGGCGAGGACGAGGGCGACGCGACAGCCGTCCGCACCGATGCCGACGGATCCGGACCACCCGTCACCGTCGCCGTGTTCACCGGCGTCGCCGTCGCGTCGGGCGAGAGCGTGCCGGTCAGCGTCCACGACAACGAGCCACCCACCGGGATCTCGACCGCCGGACACACCGCCACACCACCCCCGACCGGACAGTCCGCACTGTCCGCGTCCGCCTTCATCGACGCACCACTCACCCCCACCGGCACCTGATCCCGCACCACCACACCACGCGCCCGCGACGGACCCGCATTGCTCACCGTCACCCGCCACGACACCCCCTGCCCCGGCACCACCGGATCGGTCAACAACACCTTCGAAATCGTCAGGCTGGCCTGCCCGTTGGGGGCGATCGGGTTGGCGGTGCTGGTGCAGTTCGGCGTGCAGCCCGGGTCGGTGACTGCGCCGGGCGGCGTCACCGTGGCGCGGTTGTCGAGCGAGCCGCTGGTGTTGGGCGGCACCGTGCCGGTCAGCGTGTAGACGACCTTGCCACCGGCGACGACGTTGACGGTGGTGTCGATGCTGCCGGTGCCCGTGGCGGTCGTACCGCAGCTGTCGGGCGCGGTCGCGGCGCAGCTCCAGGTGAAGCCCTGGATCGCGGCGGGCAGGGTGTCCTGGACCCGCACACCGGTCGCGTCGGACGGGCCCTTGTTGGTGACGGTGATCGTGTAGGTGAGCGGCTGGCCGGGGACGTACGGGTTCCTGTCGGGCGTCTTGGTCACCGCCAGTCCGGTCTTCACCGCCGCCGGGGTGTCCCGGGTGGCCGAGCAGGTCGGGCCGCAGTTGTCGTCGGTGGTGCCGGAGGGGCGGGTGACGGTCGCGGTGTTGGAGAGGGTACCGATGGTGTCCGAGGGCACCGTGCCGGTCAGCGTCAGGGTCACCTTGCCGCCGGACGCGATGTCGGCGGTGGTGTCGATAGTGCCGGTGCCGGACGACGGGCTGTTGCAGACGTTCGGCGCGGTCGCTGCGCAGTTCCAGGTGAAGCCGCGCAGGGCGGACGGCAGGGTGTCCCTGATCTGGGCCGCGGAGACCGGGGCGGGACCGGCGTTGTTGACGGTGACGGTGTAGGTCAGGGGCTCGCCGGGGGTGTAGGACGCGGGGACGGCGGTCTTGGTGATCGAGAGGGCCACCTTGGTCACCCACTCCACGGTCACCTCGCCGTTGGCGCCGTTGGTGATGCCGCCGCCGTTGCCGATGTTCGCGCTGTACAGCGGGTCGTTGGTACCGGCCGCCGCGCCGCCGACACCGTTGGCGCTGCTGTTCGAGCCGTTGGCCGTACCGGCTCCCGTGACCCCGGTGCCGCCGGTGAAGCCGGAGCCGCCACCGCCCATCCCGTTGGGGTTTCCGCCGGAGCTCTGGCAGGAACCGCCGCCGCCACCGTAGTTGCCGCCGCCACCGCCACCGCCGCCTTCGAACCCCGAGGACGACCCACCCGTACCGCCCTGGAAGCGACTGCCCGCCGTGGCCCGGCCGCAGTCCGTGTTGGTGGCGGCCGCGCCTCCGGTGGACTGGGTGCCGCCCCGGCCGGAGAGAGCGGGCTGGTTGTCCTGACCGCCGCTGCTGCCGCCACCGCCGCCCGAACTCGGAGTGCCGGTGTCCGCGCCGGGCGAGGCCCCGCCACCGCCGCCCGCGATCAGCAGCGGGGTCGAGCCGTTGGCGCCCTTCCACAGCGCGCTCATGCCGCCGCCGGTCGCGCCGGAGGCGTCCGTCCGTCCGGCGCCGCCGGCACCGCCGCCGCCGTACACGCCGGAGGTCGAGTTCATCACGCCCCCGCTGCCGGAGGTGACCGTCAGGGAGTCGCCGGCGGTGACGGCGACCGTGCCGGTCGTGTAGCCGCCACCGCCGCCACCGCGCTGGCCGGTGTAGTACGCCGTCTTGACGCCACCGCCGCCCGCGCCCCAGAGCCGGACGAAGAGGCTGCTGACCCCCGCCGGCACCGTGAACGTCTGGTCGGCGCCGCTGGCGGTGTAGCGCACGCAGTTGGTGAAGCCGGTGGTCGGCGTGCAGGTCACCGCGGCCCGGTCGGACTCCACCCACTCGGCGGGAGCGGGAGCGGCTGCGGCCCTCGCGGCCGCAGCCACAACGTGCCGCAGCGCCACCGGGTTGGCGGGTGTGGCCAGCGCAAGGCTGCTCTGGGGTACCAGGCACAACAGGGCCAGCACCGCCCGCAACACCGTCGGGATCCGACCGTTGAACCAGCCACGCACCGGGACCACCGGAGTCTCCTCTCAGCCCATCGCTTTCCGATGAGCTGAGCAACGACTATCCGATGAATTGTTGAAGGAACGATCAACTGATGACGTGTCATCACATTGCCCGGAAATTCCCCGCGTTCGGCTCACACCGACTTCCTACTCCCGACCCCACCCCGACAACGGAGTCAGGACGGCACCTGGTCGAGCATCGCGAGGCGCGCGTTGGACGTCTTGATGCTCCCGCACAGCACCTGCGCGCCGCCGACCCGGTAGTCGTCGCCCGAACCGGTGGCCTTGAGGACCGCGCCCTGCACGCTGGTGTAGTCGTGGTCGGCGAGGTCGCTCTTGTGCAGGTCGCGCACGACGATCAGACGGCGCAGCAGGTCGCTTGCGGCGGCCTGGTCGCCGAGCGTCTTGCGCTGCGCGTCGGGGAGCTTGGCGAAGGCCTCGTCGGTGGGCGCGAACACCGTGACGTTGTCCATCGAGTCGAACAGGTCCTTGGCCTTGGCCGTCTTGATCAGGCCGGCCAGCGTGCTGAGGTCCTTGGTCTGCTCGATGGCGGCCAGCACCGGGATGCCGCCCATGGAGTCCATGCTGCCCGGGCCGTCGGCGGGCAGTTGCGTGCAGGTCTGGCCGAACGGCTTGTCCGGCGGCGGCCCGGCCCGGTCGGCCGACTCCTCCCCGTAGCCTGCGCAGCCCGAGAGCGTGACGGCTGCCAGGACGATGCCCACGGCCAGGGCGGTACGCGAGGGGAGACTGCGCATGGACGATGGTCCTCTCTCAGGGCTGGCAATCCGGACATACCAGGACCAGATCTGCCCAGATAGTGACAGTCGCCCGGGCCGCACCGCCGCAGCGGACCACCGCGCACCTCGAACATCCCCCGACTGGCGGCGCCCCGACCGGCGCAGCCGACACCCCCCGCCCCCGGTCACCGGTCCCGGGTCCCCGGTCCCCGTCAGCGCCCGTGCGTCGAGTACTTCCGGACGGCCAGTGGCGCGAAGACGGCCAGCAGCAGCCCGCTCCAGAGCAGCGTGGCCACCACCGGGTGCTGCAACGGCCAGGCGGACGCCGGGGCCGTCGGGTTGCCGAACAGCTGCCGACAGGCCGCCACCACGGCGCTGGCCGGGTTCCAGTCGGCGATCACCCGCAGCCAGCCCGGCATCCCGCCGGTCGGCACGAACACATTGGTCACCATGGCGGGCGGGAAGGTCAGCACCGCCAGCTGCCCGGCCATCTGCTCGCTGCCGGCGGCCAGTCCCAGGAACGTGCCCACCCAGGTCATCACGAAGCGGAAGAGCACCAGCAGCGCGAAGGCGGCCAGCGCGTCGGCGACGCCGTCGCGCATCCGCCAGCCGACCGCGAGTCCCACCCCGACCAGTGGCACCAGCACGGCCACCCCGATCAGCAGGTCGGCCAGCGCCGATCCGAGCAGCACACCGAAGCGCGAGAGCGGCATCGAGCGCAGCCGGTCGGTGGCACCGCGGTCGACGTCACGCGCGACGCCGACCATGGTCGGGGTGATGCCGTTGATCGCCACCATCGCGAAGAGCCCGGGCATCAGGAACTCGCGGTAGTCGCCGCCACCGGGCACCCGCATCGCACTGCCGAAGACGTAGCCGAAGAGCACCACCATCACCACCGGGACGGCCAACGAGGCCGCGAGCAGGCCGGGCGAGTGCCGGTAGTACAGCAGGACGCGGGTCGTCGAGGTGGCCGCGTCCAGCGCGGTGCGGCGCAGCCGGCCGGGGGCGGCCGCCGGCCCGCCGGGGGCGGTGGCGCGGGCGGGACGGGTCGTCGACACGGTGGAACCGGACATCAGGCGGCCTGCCTTTCGGCGGTGAGGGCGAGGAAGACGTCGTCGAGCGAGGGCGTGCGCAGGGCGACGTCGCGGGCGGCCACGCCGGCGGCGTCGAGTGCGCGGACGAGCGCGGGTAGCAGCACCTCGCGGCCCGGCAGGGAGAGCGCCTCGACCTGTCGGCGGTCCCGGTCACTGACCGGCTCACCACCCGTCACGGCGGCCAGCACCCCGGCGGCGGCCGGGAGTTGGCCGGCATCGTCGACGACCACCTGCACCCGGGTGCCGATCGCCGCCTTCAGCCGGCCCGGTGGGCCGTCGGCGATGGCGCGGCCGTGGTCGAGGACCATCACGGTGTCGGCCAGCCGGTCGGCCTCCTCCAGGTACTGGGTGGTGAGCAGAACGGTGCTGCCACCGGCGGTCAACTCCCGTACGGCGTCCCAGATCTCGCCCCGGCTGCGCGGGTCGAGGCCGGTGGTGGGCTCGTCCAGGAACAGCACCGGCGGCCGGGTGACCAGGCAGGCCACCAGGTCCAGGCGGCGGCGCATGCCACCGGAGTAGCCGCGCACCAGGCGGTCGCCGGCCGCCGCGAGGCCGAAGCGCTCCAGCAGTTCGTCCGCGCGGCGGCGGGCCTCGCGGGCGCCGAGGTGGTGGAACCGGCCGACCAGAGTGAGGTTCTCGCGTCCGGTGATTCCCTCGTCCACGGCGGCATGCTGTCCGGCCAGGCCGATGCTGCGGCGCACCCGCTCGGGCTCCCTGGCCACGTCGAAGCCGGCCACCCTCGCCCACCCGGTGTCAGGAGCGGTCAGCGTGGCGAGCAGCCGGATGGCGGTGGTCTTGCCGGCGCCGTTGGGACCGAGCAGACCGTAGACCGTGCCCGCCGGGACGGCCAGGTCAAGGCCGTCCAGCGCCGTGGTCCCGCCGAAGCTCTTGCCCAATCCCTGGGCCGATACCGCGAGTTGATCTCCAGATAGCTGCGACATGGCGGAGCCCTCGCTTTCTAGGTACGCCGTACGTAGAGGCGTTCTGTGCAGCAGCGTACTACGTACGGCGTACGTTGCTAAGATGGATTTCGAGGTGATCTTCCGTGCCGTCCAGCAAGACCCCGCCCGCCGCCACCACTCCGGAGCTGATCTGGCTGCGCCCCGAACGGACCGGCCGCGGGCCGCGTCCCGCGCACAGCCGTGCCTCGATCGCCGCCGTCGCGGTCGCGCTGGCCGACGCCGAGGGCCTGGGTGCCGTCTCGATGCGCCGGATCGCCGCCGAACTCGGCGCCGGGACGATGTCGCTCTACAACTACGTCCCGAAGAAGGAGCACCTCTTCGACCTGATGCTGGACGCGGTGTCCGGCGAGTACCGCTTCCCGGACCAGCCGTCCGGCGATGTCCGGTCCGACCTAAGGGAGTTGGCGCACCAGCAGCTCGCCATCCTGCGCCGCCACCCGTGGGCGGCGACCGTCGTCGTCACCCGCCCCTCGCTGGGACCGAACGGGCTGCGGTTCGCCGAGTACTACCTCGCCGTGATGGCCCCGGTGCCGTTCGACAGCGGCACCAAGCTGGAGGCGATGTCCCTGCTGAACGGCTTCGTCGTGCAGTTCGCCGAGTGGGAGCGCGGCGGCGTCTCCCCCGGGCAGGACCGCGAGCAGGGGCAGCGTGAGCTGATCGAGTACATGACCCAGGCCGTGCTCACCGGCCAGTACCCGCACCTGGCCACGGCGTTGGCCTCCGCGGGTGGCAACCCCAGCACACCGGACAGCGTCTTCGAACGCTCGCTCGGCCGAATCCTCACCGCGATGCTCACCCCGCCCGACCAGCCCGCAACGACGTGAACACCTCCGCCGGGCAGGTGAGATGACATGCCGAGGGGCCCGGACGACGGCGTCGTCCGGGCCCCTCGGCATCGATCAGGAAGTGCGGCGCAGCAGCGCGAGGTACATCGCGTCGGTGCTGTGCAGGTGCGGCCAGAGCTGGACGTCCGGGCCCGCGCCGAGCGCCGGGACGCCGGGCAGCAGCGGGCGCGCGTCGATCCACTCCAGCGCGACGTCGCCGCGCAGCACATCGTCCACCACCGCGCGGGTCTCGGCCAGGTGCGGGGAGCAGGTCGCGTAGCCGATCACGCCGCCGACCCGCACCGACTCGATCGCCGAGCGCAGCAGGTCGCGCTGGAGCTGGCCGAAGCCCGCGATGTCCTCGGGCCGACGCCGCCAGCGCGCCTCCGGGCGGCGACGCAGCGCGCCGAGGCCCGAGCACGGGACGTCCACCAGCGCCCGGTCGAAGCTGCCGGGCCGCCAGGCCGGCCGGGTGCCGTCGGCGGCGATCACCGTATACGGACCGGGGTTGCCGTCCAGGGCCCGCGCCACCAGCCGGGCCCGGTGCGGCTGCTTCTCGGACGCCACCAGGGCCGCGCCGCGCTCGGCGGCCAGCGCGCCGAGCAGGGCGGCCTTGCCGCCGGGGCCCGCGCAGCCGTCCAGCCAGAGCCGGTCGGAGCCGTCGATCGGCGCCGCTGCCAGGGCGAGCGCGACCAGCTGGCTGCCCTCGTCCTGGACGCCGACCCGGTTCTCCTTGATGACGTCCAACTCGCCCGGGTCGCCGCCCTCGGCCAGCCGCACGGCGTACGGCGACCACCGGCCGGGCTCGCTCTCCGGCAGCGCCTCGGCGAGTTCGGCGGCCGTGGCACGACCGGGCCGGGCCACCAGGGTGACCTCGGGACGCTCGTTGTCGGCGCGCAACAGCTCCTCGATGTCCGCGCGTCCGCAGGCGTCCGGCTGCCAGCGGCCGAGCGAGTCCCAGAGCGAGGAGACCACCCAGCGCGGGTGCGAGTGGACGACGGCCAGGTGGTCCTCGGCGTCCTTCTCGAAGGGCGGCGCGACCTGGGCGATCCAGGTGTCCAGGTCCTTGGCGCTGATCCGGCGCAGCACGGCGTTGACGAACTTCGCCTTCCCGTCGCCGAGCACCGCCCGGGCCAGCTCGACGGTGGCCGAGACCGCCGCGTGGCTGGGGATCCGGGTGGCCAGCAGCTGGTGCGCGCCGAGCGACAGGACGTCCAGCACCGGCGGGTCGACCTCGCGCAGCGGCCGGTCGATGCAGGCCGCGATGATCGCGTCGTAACTGCCCTGCAGGCGCAGCGTCCCGTAGACGAGCTCGGTGGCGAGGGCGGCGTCGCGGCGCTCCATGCCCTTCTGCTCGGCCTCACGCAGCAGCGACGGCAGGATCAGGTTGGCGTACGCGTCGCGCTCGTCGACGGCCCGCAGGGCCTTGAAGGCGACCAGGCGCGCCGGGTCCTTCTTCGGGCGGCGGTGCGGACGCGGGGGGCGCTTGGCGCTGGGGGCGGGGGTGCTCACGGGGGACCTCAAAGTGCTGCGGAGTTATCGAAACGGGCGTGCGGTACGGGGGGGTGACGGGTCAGACGCCGAGCGGTTCCCCGCTCTCGATCCGGACCCCACGTGCCCAGTCTGCCGCCCGCATCGGCTTCTTGCCCTGCGGCTGGACCTCGCCCAGCTCGATCTCATGGCTGCCGGTGCCGACCCGCACGCTGTTCTTGCTCACGGCCAGCTCGCCGGGAGCCAGCTCGGTGGCGTCGGTCAGCAGCTTCACCGGGCCGGAGACCTTGAGCCGCTCGCCGCGGAAGGTGGTCCAGGCGCCGGGCGCGGGGGCGCAGCCGCGCACCAGGCGGTCGATCCGCAGGGCCGGGTGCGTCCAGTCGATCCGGGCGTCCTCGACGGTGATCTTGGGGGCGAGGGTGATGCCCTCGACGGGCTGCGGGACGGCCTGCAGAGCGCCTTCGGCGATGCCGTCCATGGTCGCGGTGAGCAGCCGCGCACCGGCGTGCGAGAGCCGGGTCAGCAACTCGCCGCTGGTGTCGGTGGGCCGGATCTCCTCGGTCAGGATGCCGAAGACCGGGCCGGAGTCCAGGCCCAGCTCGATCCGGAAGGTGGAGGCGCCGGTCACCTCGTCGCCGGCCAGCACCGCGTGCTGGACCGGGGCCGCGCCGCGCCAGGCGGGCAGCAGCGAGAAGTGCAGGTTGACCCAGCCGTGCCGCGGGATCGCCAGGGCCGGCTCACGCAGCAGCGCACCGTAGGCGACCACCGGGCAGCAGTCGGGCGCCAACTCGGCCAGCCGGGCCAGGAACTCCGGCTCGCTGGGCTTCGCGGGCTTGAGGACCTCGATCCCCGCCTCCTGCGCGCGCTGCCCCACCGGACTGGCCACCAGCTTGCGGCCGCGCCCGGCGGGCGCGTCCGGGCGGGTCACCACGGCGACCACCTCGTGCTGGTCGGAGGCGAGCAGCGCCTCCAGGGCGGGGACGGCGACCTCGGGGGTTCCGGCGAAGACGAGACGCAAGTCACGGGCCTTTCAAGAAGTGGAAGGGGAGTTGAGGAGCTTCAGCGGACCGCGCCGAAGGTGCTGTGCGGCGAGAGCCGTACCTCGGGGACCGGGCCGCTGCCCCAGTCGGACTCGCGGATCGCCCGCAGGGCCTCCTTGCGCAGCTCGCGGTCCAGCCGGTCGATGAAGATGATCCCGTCCAGGTGGTCGGTCTCGTGCTGGATGCAGCGGGCCAGCAGCTGGGTGCCCTCGATGGTCACCGGGTCGCCGTACTCGTTGAAGCCCCGGGCCACCACGCCGTAGGCGCGCTTGGTGTCGAACCGCAGCCCGGGGAGCGAGAGGCAGCCCTCGGGGCCGTCCTGCTCCTCCTCGGTGAGCGACAGGTCGGGGTTGATCAGGTGCCCCACCACGCCGTCCACGTGGTAGGTGAAGACCCGCAGCGAGACGCCGAGTTGGGGAGCGGCCAGGCCGGCGCCCGGGGCGTCGAGCATGGTCTCGGTCAAGTCCTTGACCAGGGTGCGCAGTTCCTTGTCGAACGTGGTCACCGGCTGTGCCGTGGCACGCAGGACCGGGTCGCCGAAGATCCGGATCGGCTGGATCGGCACGGTGGCGGGCTCCTCGTCGGGGTCGACTGCTCGGGTTCGCTGTTCCGGCTCGTTGCGCCGCAGCACATCAGTCTATGCGGTGCTCCGACCGGTCCGGTCGGCAGATCTGGCATATCCCGGATCGACGCGACGCGTGACCCCGGACCCTGCTTCGGCGTTGGTCAAGTGAGATTGACCGTGAGTTCACCGGGCCGGCGCGAGGCCCCATTCACTTGCACGGAAGGTGGCCTGAGCACGATGGCCGAGCAGATCAACCACGACACCCGGGCACGGGCGAGCCTGCACCTGCTGGTGCGCGACATCGAACGCGTCCGGCGCCAGGTCGACGCCCTGCGCACCCTCACCGCCCAGCTGGGCAACGTCTACCGGCCGCGTCGGCCCAGCAGCTCCGGCGGCTTCGTGGTGTACGGCAGGGCCCCGGCCCCGACCGTGCGCCTGGCCCAGGAGCTGCGCGAGAGCGTGGAGACGCTGGTGGCGGCGGCGGTCGAGTTCGACCGGGCGCTGGGCTTCTCCTGGGACTCGGTGGGCTCCGCCCTCGGGGTCACCAAGCAGGCGGTGCACCGGCGCTACGGCATGCGCCGCTCGGCGAGCGAGCTGCTGGGAGCGGCCGGTGCGCCGCTGGCCACGACGGTCCCGGCCCCGGGCGGGCCGCGCGACGACTGCCTGGCGGACGAGCAGGGCGCGATCGCCCCCGCGGCGCTGCGCGAGGAGCCTGCCCCGAGTCCGATGAATTCGAACGCGATGGGCCAGGCCGCGCTGGCTCAGGGCCCGCTGGCCGGCCCGAACCCGCTGGCGGCCGCTCCGCTGGCCCGGGCCGTCCCGGCGGCACGGCAGGGCGGCCTGCCGCAACACCCGGGGGCTCGCGTGGGCCGCTGAGCGCCCCACAACCACCGGAGTGCTCCACCTGGGCCGCCCCCGGGAAGTGCTCAGCCGATGTCGACCGGGTCGATCCTGACCTTGACCGGATCGGGTGTGCGCAGCGCCACCCGGGCGATCTGCGCGGCCTTCAGCGCCGCTGCCAGTGCTCCGCCCTGACCGGGGTTCACCCGCAGCAGCGCACGCTCCTGCTCCTCGCCACGTCCCCCCGGGGCGGGGAGCGGGATCGGGCCCAGGACATCGGTCCCCTCCGGCAGCCTGGTGAGCGCCAGCAGATCGGCCACGGCGCTCGGCGAACCGGCCACCGAGGCCATCCGGGAGACCGGCGGGAAGTGCAGCTGGGCCCGTTCCTCCAGCTCCACCCCCGCGTGCCCGGCCGGGTCCCAGCGGACCAGCGCCTGCACCGGCCGCGCCGTCGGCTCCGCCACGACCACCACCACACCGCCCTCGCCGGACGGCCTGACCAGCCCGGCCGCGGCCAGCCAGAGCCGCAGCGCCTCCTCACCGGCCCGCAGGTCGGGGCGGCCGAGCAGCGCCCAGCCGTCCAGCAGCAGCGCCGCCGCGTAGCCGCCCTCGGCCACCGGCTCGGCACCGGGCGTGCAGATCACCAGCGCGGGTTCCGGACCGACGGTGGCCAGCACCGCGTCCCGCCCCGAGGTGCGCACCGGGGTCTGCGGGAACGCCTTGCCCAGCTCCTCCGCCGTCCGCCGGGCGCCGACCACCTGCGCCCGCAGCCGGAACGAGCCGCACTCGACGCAGTGCCAGTCCGCCTCCTCCACCCCGCACCAGGAGCAGCGCAGCTCCCGCCCGGCCGCGGTGGCCTCCAGCGGGCCGACGCAGTGCCGGCAGCGGGCCGGGGTCCGGCAGCGGTCGCAGGCCAGCCGCGGCACGTACCCGCGACGCGGCACCTGGACCAGCACCGGGCCGCTGCGCAGCGCGTCGCGGGCCACCTGCCAGGCGACCGAGGGCAGCCGGGCGGCCTGCGCGGCGGCGTCCCGCGCCTGGTCGCCGTCGCCGACGGTCCGCACCCGCGGCGCGGCCTCGCGCACCACCGCCCGGTCGGCGGCCAGCGGCCGGGCCCAGCCGGTGCGCAGCAGCTGCGCGGCCTCGACGGTCATCGACAGGCCGCCGAGCAGCACCGCCGCGCCCTCCTCCGCGGCCCGCAGCAGCGCCACCTCGCGCACGTGCGGGTGCGGGGCGCGCGGGTCGCTGTGGCTGCTGTCGCCGTCCGACCAGACCACCACGAGTCCCAGGTCGCGCACCGGCGCGAAGATCGTCGCACGGGTGCCGATCGCGGCGCGCACCGAGCCGCGGCTGACGGTCAGCCAGCGGCGGTAGCGCTCCTTGGGGCCGAGATCGGCGGTCAGCGTGGCGTGCCGGCCGGGGCCGAGCAGCGCGGTCAGCGCCTCGTCGACCCGGGCCACCGCGCGCCCGTCCGGCAGCACCACGACGGCTCCGCGCCCGGCGGCCAGCGCGGCGGCGACGGCGCGCGCGATCTCGCCCGGCCAGTCGGGGCCGGGCAGCGCCGTCCAGACCGCCCGCGGCGCGTGGCCGGCGGCGAGCGAGGCGAGGAACTCGGCGCCGTGCGGGTAGCGGCTCCAGCTGCCGGGCTCCGGCGCGGCGGGGGGCGCGAGCGGCTCGGGCGACGGCTCCGCCTCGGCCTTGGCGTGCCGGGGCGGCACCGCGAGCTGGAGCACGTCGGCCAGCGTGCCGGCGTAGCGGTCGGCGATCTTGCGGCTGAGCCGCAGCAGGGCGGGCGTCAGCACCCGCTCCGGGGAGAGCACCTGGGCCAGTGGGGCGAGCGGCCCGGCGTAGTCGCTGGCGGCGAGGCGCTCGACCACGAAGCCGTCGTGCAGCTCCCCGCCCTCACGCCGGCCGGCCACCACCCGGGCCCCGAACCGGACCCGGACCCGGGTGCCCGGCTGGGCGTCCTCGGCCATCGTGGCCGGCACCGCGTAGTCGAAGAACTGGTCGAGGTGGAGCAGGCCCTTGTCGACCACCACCCGCGCCACCGGGAGTTCGGCGGCACGCTGCGCGCCGCGCCACGTCCGGGGCTTGGCCTTGCGCACCGTCTCCCGGATGAGCGCGAGCTGCTCGGGAGGCCCGCCGGCGGTGGGGTCGTCGGTGCTCATGAATCCAGTCGTACCAGAAAGCTCTGACAGAAACGCCGCGGGCGGCGGCCACCCCGGCTGGGGGTGGCCGCCGCCCGCGGATCAGACGCGTGTCACGCGCCCGCGGCGGCCTTCAGCAGCTCCGCGCGGTCGGTGCGCTCCCAGGTGAAGTCCGGCAGCTCACGGCCGAAGTGGCCGTAGGCGGCGGTCTGGGCGTAGATCGGGCGCAGCAGGTCCAGGTCGCGGATGATCGCGGCCGGGCGCAGGTCGAAGACCTGGGTGACGGCCTCCTGGATCTTCAGCACCGGGACGGTCTCGGTGCCGAAGGTCTCCACGAACAGGCCCACCGGCTCGGCCTTGCCGATCGCGTACGCGACCTGCACCTCGGCGCGGGTGGCCAGGCCCGCCGCGACGATGTTCTTCGCGACCCAGCGCATCGCGTAGGCGGCCGAGCGGTCGACCTTGGACGGGTCCTTGCCCGAGAAGGCACCGCCACCGTGCCGGGCCATGCCGCCGTAGGTGTCGATGATGATCTTGCGACCGGTCAGGCCGGCGTCGCCCATCGGGCCGCCGATCTCGAAGCGGCCGGTCGGGTTGACCAGCAGCCGGTAGTCGCCGACCTCCAGGTCGATGCCGTCCTCGGCGAGGCGCTTGAGCTCCGGCTCCACGACGAACTCGCGGATGTCGGGCGCGAGCAGCGAATCGAGGTCGATGTCGCTGGCGTGCTGCGAGGAGACCACGACGGTGTCCAGACGGACCGCCTTGTCGCCGTCGTACTCGATGGTGACCTGGGTCTTGCCGTCGGGGCGCAGGTAGGGGATGGTCCCGTTCTTGCGCACCTCGGAGAGCCGACGCGACAGGCGGTGCGCCAGGGTGATCGGCAGCGGCATCAGCTCGGGCGTGTCGGTGCACGCGTAACCGAACATCAGGCCCTGGTCGCCGGCGCCCTGGCGGTCAAGGTCGTCCTCGTCGCCGTCCACGCGCGCCTCGTACGCGGTGTCGACACCCTGGGCGATGTCCGGGGACTGCGCGCCGATGGACACCGAGACGCCACAGGAGGCGCCGTCGAAGCCCTTCTTCGAGCTGTCGTAGCCGATCTCCAGGATCTTCTCGCGCACCAGCTGCGCGATCGGCGCATACGCCTTCGTGGTCACCTCGCCGGCGATGTGCACCAGGCCGGTGGTGATCAGCGTCTCCACGGCGACCCGGGAGGTCGGGTCGTCCTTGAGGAGGGCGTCGAGAATGGTGTCGCTGATCTGGTCAGCGATCTTGTCGGGGTGTCCCTCGGTGACGGACTCCGACGTGAACAGGCGGCGAGACACAGCGCTCCCTGGGGTTGCAGCGGCTGCTGACTGAACGCTCCCGGCCGGGCCGGGGCATCCGGAAAGACTTGATGCCTGGAGTGTAACGGGCGGGTACCGACGTTCGACACTGTCTTCAACAGTTCGCTCGGTCCCGTCTCACCCACTGGTCACGTCAGTCGCGGCACCACCAGGTCCCACAGGAGGTCCGCCAGGGCCTCCTTCGGACCGTGCGGGACCACCGTCTCGGAGCCGTCTGAGCCCAGGATGACGGCTTCGTTCGTATCGGCACCGAAGGCCCGGCCCTCGCCGACCTCGTTCACCACCAACAGGTCGCAGCCTTTTCGGGCGAGCTTGGCCCGTCCGTGTTCCAGGGCGTGGTCGGTCTCGGCGGCGAAGCCCACCACCACCTGGGCCGGGGACGCCCGGTGCGTGGCCAGTTCCACCAGGATGTCGGGGTTGCGCACCAGAGCGACCGGCGCGGGCTCGGCCCCCTCGACCTTCTTGATCTTGACGGCGGCGTACTCGGCGGGCCGGAAGTCGGCCACCGCGGCGGCCATCACCACCACGTCGGCGTCGGCCGCGGCCTTGAGCGCGGCCTCGCGCAGCTGGAGCGCGGTCGAGACCTTCACCACATCGACGCCGGCCGGGTCCGGGAGTTCGGTGTTGGCGGCCAGCAGGGTGACCCGGGCGCCGCGCGCCGCGGCGGTGGCGGCCAGCGCGTAGCCCTGCTTGCCGGAGGAGATGTTGCCCAGGAAGCGCACCGGGTCCAGCGGCTCGCGGGTGCCGCCGCCGGAGACCACCACGTGACGTCCGGCCAGGTCCAGCGGCAGGGCGCCGCGGGCCAGCACCAGCCGGCAGGCCTCGAAGATCGCGCCCGGGTCGGGCAGCCGGCCCTTGCCGGTGTCCACCCCGGTCAGCCGGCCGACCGCGGGCTCCAACACGATCGCGCCACGCCGGCGCAGCGTGGCGACGTTCTCCTGGGTGGCGGGGTGCTCCCACATCTCGGTGTGCATCGCCGGGGCGAAGACCACCGGACAGCGCGCGGTCAGGAGCGTGTTGGTCAGCAGGTCGTCGGCCAGGCCGTGGGCGGCCTTGGCGAGCAGGTCGGCGGTGGCGGGGGCGACCACGACCAGGTCGGCCTGCTGCCCGATCCGCACGTGCGGGACCTCGTGCACCCGCTCCCAGGTCTCGGTGGCCGCCGGACGGCCGGACAGCGCGGCCCAGGTCGCCTCGCCGACGAAGTGCAGCGACGCCGCGGTGGGCACCACGGTGACCTGGTGGCCGGACTCGGTGAACCGGCGGAGCAGCTCGCAGGCCTTGTAGGCGGCGATCCCGCCGCTGACTCCGAGGACGACACGGGGCTGGTGCATGGGCTGGTCCACTCCTCCACTGGGGCTGGTGATCACCCTACGGCCCTGGTCGAACGGGCAGACGCGAAGGGCCCGCCGGAGGATCTCCGGCGGGCCCTTCACTGACGAAACATCAGGCGACGTCGACGGCCTCGGCCGTGAGCATGCCGGCGTTGATCTCGCGCAGCGCGATCGACAGCGGCTTCTCGTGCACGTGGGTGTCGACCAGCGGGCCGACGTACTCCAGGAGGCCCTCACCGAGCTGCGAGTAGTAAGCGTTGATCTGACGCGCGCGCTTGGCGGCGTAGATGACCAGGCTGTACTTCGAGTCGGTGGCCTCAAGCAGCTCGTCGATCGGCGGGTTGATGATGCCCTCGGGAGCAGTCATGGAAGAGGACACGCGAAAACCTTCCGAAAGAATGGAAAAACTGAAATCTCAGTGAGCTGGCTCGATCTGATCGGATCCGGAAAGATCACCATCAGAAAGATCAGATCAGGCTACACCGAGCAAGGTTAGCAGTTCGGCCGCCACCTGCTCGACGGAGGTGTTGACCAGCGTGGTGTCGAACTCCGGCTCGGCCGCCAGTTCGACCTTCGCCGCCGACAGCCGCTGCTCGATCACGTCCCGCGCCTCGGTGCCGCGGCCGGTGAGCCGGCGGACCAGCTCGTCCCAGCTCGGCGGGGCCAGGAAGACCAGCTGCGCCTCGGGCATCGACTCCCGCACCTGGCGGGCGCCCTGCAGGTCGATCTCCAGCAGCACGGGCTCACCGCGCTCCAGCCGCTCCTGCACCGCCGAGCGCGGCGTGCCGTAGCGGTTGCCGGCGAACACCGCCCACTCCAGCAGTTCGCCGTTCGCGATCAGCTTGTCGAACTCGTCGTTGTCGACGAAGTGGTAATGGACCCCGTGCTGCTCGCCGGGCCTCGGGTGGCGGGTCGTCGCCGACACCGAGAGCCAGACCTCGGGGTGCTGCTGCCTCATATGAGCGACGACCGTGCTCTTGCCGACCCCCGAAGGGCCGGAGAGCACGGTCAGCCGCGGACGTTCACTCATGCCCCGATTATCCCGGATCGCGGACGAACCGGAGACCACCGGGTGGCGTCAGGATGCAGCGCCGCCGAACTCGCGCTCCAAGGAGGCGATCTGGTTGGTACCGAGGCCGCGAACCCGACGGCTCTCGCTGATGCCGAGCCGCTCCATGATCTGCTTGGCGCGGACCTTGCCGACACCGGGAAGGCTCTCCAGTAGTGCGGAGACCTTCATCTTGCCGATGACCTCGTTGTCGGCCTTGCCGGCCTTGATCACCTCGTGCAGGGAGGCTCCGGAGTGCTTGAGCCGGTTCTTCACCTCGGCGCGCTCCCGGCGAGCCTCGGCGGCCTTGGCCAGCGCAGCGGTGCGCTGTTCAGGGGTAAGGGGCGGAAGAGCCACGCCGTTCACCTCAGGGTCTGGAAGGAAATGAAGTGCTAGGACAGGTAGTACCAGGGGCCTGCCGACGTCGCTGGGACTACGGCCGAAGTGCGGCCACGCCGCTCTGACCTGCAAGAGCAACGAGAATCGCGCCTCCAAGGGCACCTACCGCCGGACACTACCCGCATTGCGCGCCCGCGTCAGGAAAAGAAGCCGAAAAGTCCTGGTCAGCCTAGGTAGGCCAGGACTTTTCGGGAGAAATCGGCCGGGTTTGGCCCCTGTTCGTCAAACGACTGTGACGACCCTCACATCGCCGCCGCCGCGTACTCCTCCACGAAGCGCTGCGCGGCCTGGCGCAGCGCGTTCACCGACGGCCCGTGCTTGAGCACGTCGCGGCTGACGCTGGGGACCACGTTGCGGACCTCGGCGCCGAAGACCCGCGGCAGGTCGGCCATGGTCGCTCCCTGGGCACCGATCCCGGGAGCCAGCAGGGGTCCGTTGATCGCCAGGTCGGCGCCCGCGTCGGCCAGCGTCGCCCCGACCACCGCACCGAAGGAGCCCAGCGGCTCGGCGCCCTTGTTCTCCGCCGCCAGCCGGTTCAGCACCCCCTGCGCCACGCTCACGCCGTCCGGGCCGACGGCGCGCTGCACCTCGAAGCCCTCGGGGTTGGAGGTCAGGGCCAGCGCGAAGACGCCGGCGTCGCTCGCCCGGGCCAGGTCCAGCGCGGGCTGCAGCGAGCCGAAGCCCAGGTACGGGCTGACCGTCACCGCGTCCGAGAAGAGCGGGCTGCCGGGCGACAGGAAGGCCTCGGCGTAGGCGGCCATGGTGGAGCCGATGTCGCCGCGCTTGGCATCCATCAGCACCAGCGCGCCGGCCGCCCGGGCGTCGGCCACGCTCCGCTCCAGGACGGCGACGCCCTTGCTGCCGAAGCGCTCGAAGAAGGCGGCCTGCGGCTTGAGCACGGCGACCCGGTCGGCCAGCGCCTCGACCACCGTGCGGCTGAAGGTCTCCAGGCCGGCCAGGTCGTCGCCCAGCCCCCAGGCGGAGAGCAGCGCGGCGTGCGGGTCGATGCCGACGCAGAGCTGGCCGCGGGTGTCCATCGCGTGGCGCAGCCGGGTACCGAAGGTGGTCATGTGGGCCTTCCAGACTCTAGAGAGGGCGGTGGGCGAGTCCCACCGCGTCGGTGTACTTGGCGAAGCCCCGGGCAGCCAGTTCGGCGCGCAGCTCGTCCAGGATCCGCAGCGGGGCGCCGGGGTCGTTGAAGAGCGCGGTGCCGACGGCCACCCCGGAGGCCCCGGCCAGGGTGAACTCCAGCGCGTCCCGCCCACTGCGGATGCCGCCCATGCCGAGGATCGGCACCATCGGGATCCGCTCGGCGAGCATCGCGGCGTGCACCTGGTAGACGCAGCGCACCGCGATCGGGCGCAGCGCCGGGCCGGAGAGCCCGCCGGTGCCGTCGGCCAGCGCGGGGCGCAGGGTGTCCAGGTCCACGGCCATCCCGAGCGCGGTGTTGACCATCGACAGGCCGTCCGCCCCGGCCTGCACGCAGGCCGCGGCGATCTCGGTGATCGAGGTGACGTCGGGCGAGAGCTTGGCGTAGACCGGCAGCTCGGGGTCGGTGACCTTGCGGACCGCGCGGACCACGTCGTACGAGGTGGCCGGGTTGCTGGCGAAGAACAGGCCGCGGTCGGCGGTGTTCGGGCAGGAGATGTTCAGCTCGATGCCGGCCACCCCCGGCTGCCCGTTGAGCCGCTCGACGAGGGCCGCGAACTCCTCCAGCCGCTCCCCCGCGATCGAGACCAGCACCCGGGCGCCGCGCTCGGCCAGCCAGGGCAGCTCCTGGCGGACGAAGGCGTCGATGCCCGCGCCCGGCATCCCGATCGAGTTGAGCATCCCGGACGGCGTCTCGGCCAGCCGCGGGGTGGCCCGGCCCGAGCGCGGCTGCGGCATGATCGTCTTGGTGGTCACGGTGCCCAGCGCGTCCAACGGCACGAAGCGCGCCAGCTCCCGCCCGTACCCGGCGCAGCCGGCCGCCGTGCTCAGCGGGTTGGGCAGCACCGTGGAACCGAGCGGGGCACGGAGGTCGACGTCCTGCGGCTGCATCAGCTGACTCCCATCGCGGCGGCACCTTCGAGGTCGGGGGGAACGGTGCCGATGTCGGCCCAGCGGACCCGGGACCCGTCGAAGACCGGCCCGTCGGTGCAGGACCGGACGAAGCGGCTGACGCCGTCCTCGCCGACCACCGGCAGCACGCAGGTCATGCAGATCCCGACCCCGCAGGCCATCGCCGCCTCGACCGCGACGTGGCTGCGCACGCCGAGCTCCGCCGCGATCGCGCCGACCGCCGCGAGCATCGGGACCGGCCCGCCCGCGTAGACGACGCTCGCCTCGATGGCGCCGACGGCCTGCGCCAGCGGTCCGGTGACCTGGCCGGCCATCCCGGCCGAGCCGTCCTCGGTGAGCACCAGGACGTCCCGGGTGAGCTCCCGGGCCCGCTCGACGCCGAAGAGCCGGTCCGCGCCGGCCGCGCCGAGGATGAAGCCGACCTGGCCGCCGCGCCGCTGGATCTCGGCGGCCAGGTCGAAGAGCACCGCGCTGTGGTGGCCGTCGGCCACCAGCAGGGCGCTCACCGGGCCGTCCGGCAGCGGGAACGGCGTGCCGAGCGGGGCGATCAGGTCCAGCGTCTCGCCCGGCGCGGCCTCGGCCAGCCGCCGGCTGCCGGGGCCGCGCGCGGCCACCACCAGCTCGACCGTCCCGGCCTCGGGATCGGCGCGGTGGATCGAGAAGGCCCGACGCAGCAGCATCGAGGAGTCCGGGCCGCCCACCGCCAGAGTGGCGAAGTGGCCCGGACGGGCCCGCTCCGGCACCCCGGGGGCGCGCAGCAGCAGGCGGTGGTACGCGGCATCGGGGACGTTCGTGAGCACCTCGGCCCGCAGGTGCAGGGGGTTGGCCATGCGAGGACACCTTTCGACGGCCTGAGCCCGGTTGGCGTTCGAACTCTCCCAAATCCGCCCACCGGCTGTCACATCCCCCCAGAGAGTGACGAACCGTCAGGCCTTGCTGCCGACCGCCTCGGCGATCGTCCGGAAGCCGCTGGCGCGCAGCCGGGCGCCCAGGCCCTTGTGCACCCGGCGCATCCAGAACGGCCCCTCGTAGATGAAGGCGCTGTAGCCCTGCACCAGGTCGGCACCGGCCACGATCCGCTCCCAGGCGTCGTCGGCGGTCTCGATGCCGCCGACCGAGACCAGCGTGAGACGGCCCTCGGTGCGCTTGCGCAGGCGCTTGAGCACCTCCAGCGAGCGCTCCTTGAGCGGAGCGCCGGAGAGCCCGCCCATCCCGATCGCCTCGATCTGCGCGGCCGGCGCGCGCAGGCCGTCCCGGCCGATGGTGGTGTTGGTGGCGATGATGCCGTCCAGGCGCAGCTCCAGGGCCAGCTCGGCGACCGCGTCGACGTCCTCGTCGGCGAGGTCGGGAGCGATCTTGACCAGCAGCGGGACGTGGTGCGCGGTGGCCTGGTCGGCGGCCTCGCGGACGGCCGCGAGCAGCGGGCCGAGGTGCGAGACGGCCTGCAGGTTGCGCAGTCCGGGGGTGTTCGGCGAGCTGACGTTGACCACCAGGTAGTCGGCGTGCGCCGCCAGCCGCAAGGTGCTCTTGACGTAGTCGGCGATCGCGTCGGCCTCCTCGACCACCTTGGTCTTGCCGATGTTGACGCCGATCACCGGGGTCGAGCTGGTGTGCGGGCGGGCGGCCAGCCGGGCGGCGACCCGGGCCGAGCCCTGGTTGTTGAATCCCATCCGGTTGATCAGGCCGCGGTCCTCGACCAGCCGGAAGAGCCGGGGCAGCGGGTTGCCCGGCTGCGGCTCACCGGTGACGGTGCCGATCTCGACGTAGTCGAAGCCGAGCATCGCCAGGCCGTCGATGCCCACCGCGTTCTTGTCGAAGCCGGCGCCCAGGCCGAACGGGCCCGGCAGGTCGAGCCCGAGCGCGGTGGTGCGCAGCGCCCGGTCCTGCGGGGCCAGCACCAGGCGCACCAGCTGGCGCAGACCGGGCACCGAGGCGGCCAGCCGGATCCAGAAGAAGGCCAGGTGGTGGGCCTTCTCCGGGTCCATCTTCCGGAACACGAGGTTGAACAGGATCTTGTACAAGCTGGGAGGCCTTCCTCGCATGACACATGACAGTGGGAGGCACCGGAACCTTCGGTGCCCCCCACTGATGATGGAGCTACTTGCGCGCGGAGTTGATCAGCGCCGCGTGCTCCTGCAGCGACATCACACCGACATCGCCCCGGGTCAGCGCGTCGATGCCCTGGACGGCCGCACCCATCGCCTGGACGGTGGTCAGGCACGGCACGCCGCGCGAGACCGCCGCGGTGCGGATCTCGTAGCCGTCGAGCCGGCCGCCGGTGCCGTACGGGGTGTTGATGATCAGGTCGACCTCGCCGTCGTGGATCAGCTGCACGATGGTCCGCTCGCCGTTGGGACCCTCACCCTCGCTGTGCTTGCGCACCACGGTGGACGGGATGCCGCCGCGCTGCAGCACCTCGGCGGTGCCGGAGGTGGCGAGGACCTCGAAGCCGAGCTCGACCAGCGCGCGGGCCGGGAAGACCAGGTTGCGCTTGTCGCGGTTGGCCACCGAGACGAACACCTTGCCCTTGGTCGGCAGCGCGCCGTACGCGCCGGACTGGGCCTTGGCGTACGCGGTGCCGAAGACCGTGTCGATGCCCATGACCTCGCCGGTGGAGCGCATCTCCGGGCCGAGCACGGTGTCGACGCCGCGCCCGTGGATGTCGCGGAAGCGGCTCCACGGCATCACGGCCTCCTTGACGGAGATCGGGCAGTTCGCCGGCAGCGTGCCGCCGTCGCCCTCGGCGGGCAGCAGGCCCTCCGCGCGCAGGTCGGCGATGGTGGCGCCGAGCGAGATCCGGGCGGCGGCCTTGGCCAGCGGGACAGCCGTCGCCTTGGAGGTGAACGGCACGGTCCGCGAGGCGCGCGGGTTGGCCTCCAGGACGTACAGGATGTCCCCGGAGAGCGCGAACTGGATGTTGATCAGACCGCGCACACCGACGCCGCGCGCGATCGCCTCGGTGGAGGTGCGCAGGCGCTTGATGTCGTAGCCGCCCAGCGTGATCGGCGGCAGCGCGCAGGCCGAGTCGCCGGAGTGGATACCGGCCTCCTCGATGTGCTCCATGACGCCGCCGAGGTAGAGCTCGGTGCCGTCGTAGAGTGCGTCGACGTCGATCTCCACCGCGTCGTCCAGGAAGCGGTCGATGAGCACCGGGTGCTCGGAGATCAGGCCGGCGTGCCGCTCCAGGTAGGAGGCGAGCGAGGGCTCGTCGTAGACGATCTCCATGCCGCGGCCGCCCAGCACGTAGGACGGGCGGGCGAGCACCGGGTAGCCGATCTCGTCGGCGATCGCCTTGGCCTCCTCGAAGGAGAAGGCGGTGCCGTGCTTGGGGGCCGGCAGGCCCGCGTCGCGCAGCACCCGGCCGAACGCGCCGCGCTCCTCGGCCAGGTCGATGGCCTCGGGCTGGGTGCCGACGATCGGCACGCCGTTGTCCTTGAGCGCCTGCGCCAGGCCCAGCGGGGTCTGGCCGCCGAGCTGGACGATCACGCCGGCCAGCGGTCCGGCCTGCTGCTCGGCGTGCACGATCTCCAGCACGTCCTCCAGCGTGAGCGGCTCGAAGTAGAGCCGGTCGGAGGTGTCGTAGTCGGTGGAGACGGTCTCCGGGTTGCAGTTGACCATCACGGTCTCGTACCCGGCGTCGGCCAGCGCGAAGGAGGCGTGCACGCAGGAGTAGTCGAACTCGATGCCCTGGCCGATCCGGTTCGGACCCGAGCCCAGGATGATCACGGCGGGCTTGGTGCGCGGCGCGACCTCGCTCTCCTCGTCGTAGGACGAGTAGAAGTACGGGGTCTTGGCGGCGAACTCGGCGGCGCAGGTGTCGACCGTCTTGAAGACCGGGCGGATGCCGAGCGCGTGCCGCACCTCGCGGACCACGTCCGGCTTCAGGCCGCGGATCTCGCCGATCTGCTGGTCGGAGAAGCCGTGCCGCTTGGCGTGCCGCAGCAGCTCGGGGTCGAGCTTGTCGGCCTCGGCCAGCTCGGCGGCGATCTCGTCCAGCAGGAAGAGCTGGTCGACGAACCAGGGGTCGATCTTCGTGGAGTCGAAGACCTCCTGCTGGGTGGCGCCGGCCCGGATGGCCTCCATGACCGTGTTGATCCGGCCGTCGGTGGGCACCTGGGCCTTGGCCAGCAGCGCGTCCTTGTCGCCGATCTCGCCACTCCAGGAGAACTGCGAGCCCTTCTTCTCCAGCGAGCGCAGCGCCTTGTTGAGCGCCTCGGGGAAGTTGCGGCCCATCGCCATGGCCTCGCCCACCGACTTCATGGTGGTGGTCAGCGACGCGTCGGCGGAGGGGAACTTCTCGAAGGCGAAGCGCGGGACCTTCACCACGACGTAGTCGAGGGCCGGCTCGAAGGAGGCCGGGGTCTTCTCGGTGATGTCGTTGGGGATCTCGTCCAGCGTGTAGCCGACGGCCAGCTTGGCGGCGATCTTGGCGATCGGGAAGCCGGTCGCCTTGGAGGCCAGCGCGGAGGAGCGGGAGACCCGGGGGTTCATCTCGATCACGATGATCCGGCCGTCGTCCGGGTTGATCGCGAACTGGATGTTGCAGCCGCCGGTGTCGACGCCGACCTCGCGGATGATCGCGATGCCGATGTCGCGCAGCGTCTGGTACTCGCGGTCGGTCAGCGTCATCGCCGGCGCGACCGTGATCGAGTCGCCGGTGTGCACGCCCATCGGGTCGAAGTTCTCGATGGAGCAGACCACCACGACGTTGTCGTTGCGGTCGCGCATGAGCTCCAGCTCGTACTCCTTCCAGCCGAGGATGGACTCCTCCAGGAGCACCTCGGTGGTCGGCGACAGCGCCAGGCCCTGGCCGGCGATCCGGCGCAGGTCCTCCTCGTCGTGCGCGAAGCCGGAGCCGGCGCCGCCCATCGTGAAGGAGGGCCGGACCACGACCGGGTAGCCGCCGAGGGTGTCGACGCCCGCCATGATCTCGTCCATGGTGTGGCAGATCACCGAGCGGGCGGACTCGCCGTGGCCGATCTTGGCGTGCACCGCCTCGACCACGCCCTTGAAGAGCTGGCGGTCCTCGCCCTTGTGGATCGCCTCGACGTTGGCGCCGATCAGCTCGACGCCGTACTTGGCCAGCGTGCCGTTCTCGTGCAGCGAGATCGCGGTGTTGAGCGCGGTCTGCCCGCCGAGGGTCGGCAGGAGCACGTCGGGGCGCTCCTTGGCGATGATCTTCTCGACGAAGTCGGGGGTGATCGGCTCGACGTACGTGGCGTCGGCGATCTCCGGGTCGGTCATGATCGTCGCGGGGTTGGAGTTCACCAGGATCACCCGCAGGCCCTCGGCCCGCAGCACGCGGCAGGCCTGGGTACCGGAGTAGTCGAACTCCGCGGCCTGGCCGATCACGATCGGACCGGAGCCGATGACCAGGACGGACTTGATATCGGTGCGCTTGGGCACGGGTCAGCTCCCTGCGTTGGCGTGCGACGCCGTCATGAGGTCGACAAAACGGTCGAAGAGGTAGGCCGCGTCGTGCGGACCGGCTGCCGCCTCGGGGTGGTACTGCACGCTGAAGGCGGGAACGTCCAGGCACTGCAGGCCCTCGACGACGTTGTCGTTGAGGCAGACGTGGGAGACCTCGGCCCGGCCGTACGGCGTGTCGCTGACCTTGTCCAGCGGCGCCTCGACGGCGAAGCCGTGGTTGTGCGCGGTGACCTCGACCTTGCCGGTGGAGCGGTCCTGCACCGGCTGGTTGATGCCGCGGTGGCCGTACTTGAGCTTGTAGGTGCCGAAGCCCAGCGCGCGGCCGAGGATCTGGTTGCCGAAGCAGATGCCGAACAGCGGGGTGCGGCGCGTCAGCACCTCCTGCATCACGGCGACCTGGTGGTCGGCGGTGGCCGGGTCACCCGGGCCGTTGGAGAAGAACACGCCGTCGGGGGCGACGGCGTAGATGTCCTCGACCGTGGAGTTGGCGGGCAGCACGTGCACCTCGATGCCGCGCTCGGCCATCCGCTGCGGGGTCATCGCCTTGATGCCGAGGTCCACGGCGGCGACGGTGAAGCGCTTCTCCCCCACCGCCGGCACGATGTACGGCTCGGTGGTGGCGACCTCGGCGCAGAGGTCGGCGCCCTTCATCTCGGGCGCCTGGAGCACCCGGACGAGGAGCTCGCTCTCCTCGGCCAGCGAGGGGCCGGAGAAGATGCCGACCCGCATCGCGCCGCGCTCGCGCAGGTGGCGGGTGAGCGCACGGGTGTCGATGCCGCTGATGCCCACGACGCCCTGGTTCGCCAGCTCCTCGTCCAGCGAGCGCCGCGAGCGCCAGTTGGACGGGACCCGGGCGGGGTCGCGGACCACGTAGCCGGCCACCCAGATCCGCTGCGACTCCGGGTCCTCGTCGTTGACGCCGGTGTTGCCGATCTGCGGGGCCGTCATGACCACCACCTGGCGGTGGTAGGACGGGTCGGTGAGGGTCTCCTGGTAGCCGGACATGCCGGTGTTGAAGACCGCCTCGCCGAAGGTCTCGCCGGTCGCGCCGTAGGCCTGGCCGCGGAAGGTCCGGCCGTCCTCCAGGACGAGCACGGCGGGCACGCGCTCCCGGCGGGCAGCACGCGGCTGCCTCGTAGTGAGGGGGGCAGGTGCGGTCATGGTGTTACGCCTTCCGTCTTCGTCGTACGTGTTGCGAGTTCGGTGACCCAGCGGGCGTGCTCGTCCGGGTGGTCGAGCCGGAAACCCGAATCCAGCGCGCGGCCCTCGTGCGTCCAGGTGACGACCAGCAGGCCGGCCGGGACGACCTTGCCGGCGATGCCGGAGTCGGTCCGCGCACCGGTCAGGTGCTCGGCGGGGATCCACAGGTCGTCCTCACCCGGACGGACGGCCAGCAGGCCGCGTTCGGTGAGGGTCAGCTGGGCCAGGCTCCGGGTGCCCAGGCCGTGGGCCACCACTCGGTCGAGCCAGTTCCCGGCGGTGGTGCTGCCGTGGTAGCGACCGCTGCTCTCCAGAATGGCCGGGCCGGGGTCGCTCGGCACGGCGGGCAGGGCCGGTAGGTCGGACTGCAGGTGCCGGCGCCAGTTCCAGCCCTGGCGCATCAGCCAGTAGACGATGCCGATCACGATCAGCAGGCCCACCGCCCAGCCGATGTAGTCCGGCCAGTTGCGGACCTTGGCCTGCTCCATGCCCAGCAGGAGGACCGGCCTCATGCCAGCTCGCCCGGCTCGACCAGCTCGCCGGCCAGCACGGTGGGCACCCCGCGCAGGAAGGTCGCGTGCACACGGCCGGGCAGTTCGAGGCCCCGGTAGGGGGTGTTGCGGCTACGGGTGGCAAAGCTCTCGGGGATCACCGTGCCACGGTATCCGGGATCGAAAAGCACCAGGTTGGCCGGCTCACCGACCGAGACGGGACGCCCGTGGCCGGCCAGCCGTCCGATCCGGGCCGGGCGGTGCGACATCCGGTCGGCAACGCCCTCCCAGTTCAGCAGGCCGGTCTCGACCATCGCCTGCTGGACCACCGAGAGCGCGGTCTCCAGGCCGACCATGCCCATCGCGGCGGCGGCCCACTCGCACTCCTTGTCCTCCATCGGGTGCGGGGCGTGGTCGGTGGCGACGGCGTCGATGGTGCCGTCGGCCAGCGCCATCCGCAGCGCGTGCACGTCCTCGGCGGTGCGCAGCGGCGGGTTGACCTTGTAGACCGCGTCGTAGGAGCGGACCAGCTCGTCGGTGAGCAGCAGGTGGTGCGGGGTCACCTCGGCGGTCACCGGCCAGCCCTTGGCCTTGGCCCAGCGGATGATCTCCACCGAACCGGCCGTCGAGACGTGGCAGACGTGCAGCCGGGAACCGACGTGCGCGGCCAGCAGCACGTCACGGGCGATGATCGCCTCCTCGGCGACGGCCGGCCAGCCGCCCAGGCCCAGCTCACCGGAGACCTGGCCCTCGTTCATCTGGGCGCCCTCGGTCAGCCGCGGCTCCTGGGCGTGCTGGGCGACGACCCCGTCGAAGGCCTTCACGTACTCCAGCGCGCGGCGCATGATCACCGCGTCGTCCACGCACTTGCCGTCGTCGGAGAAGACCCGGACGGCCGCGGCGGAGTCGTGCATCGCGCCGAGTTCGGCGAGCTTCTTGCCCTCCAGGCCGACCGTGACGGCGCCGACCGGCTGCACGTCGCAGTAGCCGGCCGCCTGGCCCAGGCGCCAGACCTGCTCGACCACGCCGGCGGTGTCCGCCACCGGGAAGGTGTTGGCCATCGCGTGGACGGCGGTGAAGCCGCCCTTGGCGGCGGCCTGGGTGCCGGTCAGGACGGTCTCGGCGTCCTCGCGGCCCGGCTCGCGCAGGTGGGTGTGCAGGTCGACCAGGCCGGGCAGCGCGATCAGGCCGTGCGCGTCGATGTCGACGTCGGCCTCGCCGGTGAGGTCGGTGCCGATCTCCCGGATGACGCCGTCCGAGATGAAGATGTCCTGCGCGGCGCCGCCGAGGATCTGGGCGTTGCGGATCAGGTAGCTGCTCATGCGACGGTCTCCGGGCTTTCGGTGCGGGGGGTGTCGGCGAGCGTGGCGCCGCCGAGCAGGAGGTACAGGACGGCCATCCGGATCGAGACGCCGTTGGCGACCTGCTCGACCACGGTGCAGCGCGGGGAGTCGGCCACCTCGGCGGTGATCTCCATGCCGCGGACCATCGGGCCGGGGTGCATCACGATGGCGTGCTCGGGCAGCCGGGCCATCCGGTTGCCGTTCAGGCCGTAGCGGCGCGAGTACTCGCGCTCGGTCGGGAAGAACGCGGCGTTCATCCGCTCGCGCTGGACCCGCAGCATCATCACCGCGTCGGTCTTGGCGAGCGTGCTGTCGAGGTCGTAGCTGACCTCGCAGGGCCAGTTCTCGATGCCGATCGGCAGCAGGGTCGGCGGGGCCACGAAGGTGACCTCGGCGCCCAGGGTGTTCAGCAGCAGGACGTTGGAGCGCGCCACCCGGCTGTGCAGGATGTCGCCGACGATGGTGACCCGGCGCCCGGCCAGGTCGTGTCCCAGGCCCGGGTTGAGGTGGCGGCGCATCGTGAAGGCGTCCAGCAGGGCCTGGGTGGGGTGCTCGTGGGTGCCGTCGCCGGCGTTGATGACGCTGCCGTGCAGCCAGTCGGACTGGGCCAGGCGGGCCGGCGCGCCGGAGGCGTGGTGGCGGATGACGACGGCGTCGGCGCCCATCGCCTGGAGGGTCAGCGCGGTGTCCTTCAGGCTCTCGCCCTTGGAGACCGAGGAGCCCTTGGCGGCGAAGTTGACGACGTCGGCGGAGAGCCGCTTCTCGGCGACCTCGAAGGAGGTCTTGGTGCGGGTGGAGTCTTCGAAGAACAGGTTGACGACGGTGCGGCCGCGCAGGGTGGGGAGCTTCTTGACGGCCCGGCCGGAGAGCTGGGCGAGCTCCTCGGCGGTGTCCAGGAGCAGCAGCGCGTCGTCGCGGCTGAGGTCGGCGGCGGAGACGAGGTGGCGCATTTCGGGGAGCTCCTGCCGGGTTACGGGGCCGGGATCGGGTCGGCGGCGAGCGCCTGGGACGAGCGGGCGGCGTAGTCGCGGTCGCCGACCAGGACGGCGTCGTGCCCGTCGGAGTCGGAGAGCCGGACCTGGACGGCCTCGCGCAGCGAGGTGGGCAGGTTCTTGCCCACGTAGTCGGCGCGGATCGGCAGCTCGCGGTGCCCGCGGTCGACCAGGACGGCGAGCTGGACGGCGCGCGGCCGACCGATGTCGCCGAGCGCGTCGAGCGCGGCGCGGATGGTGCGGCCGGAGAAGAGCACGTCGTCGACGAGGATGACGAGCTTGCCGTCGATGCCGCCGGACGGGATCTCGGTGTGCTCCAGGGCCCGGGCGGGCTTCAGCCGCAGGTCGTCCCGGTACATCGTGATGTCGAGCGTCCCGAGCGGGATCTCGCGGCCGGTGATCTGCGTCAACCGGGCGTGCAGCCGGCGGCTGAGGTGGACGCCGCGGGTGTGGATACCGAGGAGGACGACATCCTCGGCGCCTTTCGCGCGCTCCACGATCTCGTGGGCGATCCGGGTGATGACCCGGGAGATGTCCGCGCCGTCCAGAACCTGGTGCGGCGGACGTGGCTGGGTGGAGTCCTGTGATGCGGTCATGCCGAAGCCGACCTCCTTCCCCGCCTCACGGGACGGGCCTTAAAGGATGCCTTGGGGGTGGCTGCCCAGTCGTGCCGGAAGCCTCATCCACACTACCAGGGCGATCACCCTGATCCTGCTCGCACTCTATGTCGTGTTCACGCAGAGGCAGCGGACCATTCGCACGACTGCCCCATTCGGCTTGACGCAGCTACCTTACTCTACGTAACCTCACAGTGAGTTACGGAACAGACGTCGAACCCACCGGTAGGACGCCTGGGCTGTGAGGCACCCCTCACTCCCCCGTGACCGCCATTGAACGCGAAACAAACTCGTCCGGGGAGACCAATGTCCAGCGACTACGCGAAGCAGCTCGGAGGAAAACTCCGAGCGATCCGCACTCAGCAGGGACTCTCCCTGCACGGCGTCGAGGAGAAGTCCCAGGGGCGCTGGAAGGCAGTCGTCGTCGGCTCCTACGAGCGCGGCGACCGTGCGGTGACCGTGCAGCGCCTGGCCGAGCTGGCGGAGTTCTACGGCGTGCCGGTGCAGGAGCTCCTGCCGGGCGGCACCCCGGGCGGTGCGGCCGAGCCGCCGCCGCGCCTGGTGCTGGACCTGGAGAGACTGACCCAGGTTCCGTCAGAGAAGGCCGGCCCGCTCCAGCGCTACGCCGCCACCATCCAGTCCCAGCGCGGTGACTACAACGGCAAGGTGCTGTCGATCCGTCAGGACGACCTGCGCACGCTGGCCGTGATCTACGACCAGTCGCCGTCGATCCTCACCGAACAGCTGATCAGCTGGGGCGTGCTCAACCCCGACGCCCGTCGCGCGGTGCGCGACGAGGACGCCGGCTGACCGTCCGCGCGAGCGGGCATCTGCAGAAACGTCACGGCGCGGCCCCGGGGGGCCGCGCCGTACGCATACCAACAGGGCGGTCGACCGAGGTCGGCCGCCCTGTTGTCACGAACATGTAACTGAGAGTGAGATCATTTCGCCCGCGGCGCGCGGGCCAGCTGGCGGGACTGCGCGACCAGGCGGCCGGACTCGTCCCAGATCTCCGCGTCCTCCTCGAAATACCCGCCGGCCGCGTTGCGCGTGGCGTGGCTGACCCGCAGCCAGCCGGGGACCGGACGGGCCCGCAGGTGGACCGTCAGCTCGATGGTCGGCGCCCAGCCGGGCAGGCCGAGGTCGAAGGTGACCGGCGGCAGCGCGTCGGCCACCAGCAGCAGCGCCAGCGGGTCGGGCATCCGGCCGTCGGCGAACCGGAACCAGCCCTGGATCCGGCCCTGCCTGGAGGGCTGCCCGACCGCCCAGCCGACGGTGGCCGGGTCGAGTCGCATGTCGAAGCGCTGCAGCAGCTCGGCCTGCTCGATCAGCGACGGGGGCGCGTGCTCCATCCCGACGCACTGCTCCGGCGGGGGCATCACGGGCGGCGTCGCGGAGGTGTGCACCTCGCCCTCCTGGTCCGCCAGGTCGCCGAAGCTGGCGAGTACTCTCAGCCGCTCGACCGGCGCGCCGTCCTCGCCGTCCTGGTAGAGCGAGGCGGTACCGGTGGAGAGCGAGCGGCCGCGGCGCACGACGTCGGTGCGCACGCTCGCGGGGCCCGGGCGGGAGGCCGAGAGGTAGTAGCAGCTGATCGAGACCGGGTCGGGGTGCTCGGGCAGCTCCTGGGAGAGCGCGTTGGCGGCGACCGCGAGCAGCAGCCCGCCGTTGATGCCGCCGCCGATCCGCCAGCCGGCGCCGAGCTCGCCGCGGCGCACGCCGTCGGGGCCCGGATGCAGGGCGATGGCCTGGTCGAACTCGCTGCTGCCGGTCGCGGTCACAGTCGTCATGGTGGGACGCCCTTCGGGAAGCTACTGGTCAGTAGCCAACATACGCCAGGGCCGTGAACGCCCGATGGCCGCCGGACCCGGAGGTCCGACGGCCATCGAAGGGAAAGCGTTGCTACTGAGCCCGCCGGATGGAGGGCTTGAGCTCCATGAAACGGGCCAGCAGGCCGTTCACGAAAGCCGGGGAGTCGTTCGTGGAGTACTCCTTGGCGATCTCCACCGCCTCGTCCACGACGACGGCGTCCGGGACGCCGTCCTCCCAGATCAGCTCGTAGGCGCCGATCCGCAGGACGTTGCGGTCCGCGATCGGCATCCGGTCCAGGGTCCAGCCCACCGAGTAGGTGGAGATCAGCTCGTCGATCCGCCGAGCGTGCTGGACGTAACCCTCGACCAGCTGCATGGTGTACTCGCCGACCTGCGGAACACCCTCGTCCGGCTTGGGGTCCCGTGCCCGGGCGACCCAGTCGGCGAGGACCGACAGCGGGTCGACGTCCCGGTGGTCGGCCTCGAAGAGGATCTGGAAGGCGCGCGTGCGGGCCTTGGTGCGTGCAGCAGACACTTACTTCACGCGGCCGAGGTAGCTGCCGTCGCGGGTGTCGACCTTGATCTTCTCGCCGGTGACGATGAAGAGCGGGACGGCGATCTCGGCGCCGGTCTCCAGGGTGGCGGGCTTGGTGCCGCCGGTGGAGCGGTCGCCCTGCAGGCCCGGCTCGGTCTCCTGGACGAGCAGCTCGACCGAGGCCGGCAGCTCGATGTACAGCGGAATGCCCTCGTTGACCGCGACCAGGGCCTCGAAGCCCTCGAGCAGGTACTTGGCGGCATCGCCGACGACGCTCGGCTCAATGGTGAGCTGGTCGTAGGTGTCCATGTCCATGAAGACGAAGTTGTCGCCGTCCTTGTACGAGAACTGCATGCCGCGCTTGTCGACATTGGCGGTCTCGACCTTGGTACCCGCGTTGAACGTCTTGTCGACGACCTTGCCGCTCAGCACGTGCTTGAGCTTGGTGCGCACGAAGGCGGGGCCCTTGCCCGGCTTCACATGCTGGAACTCGACCACGGACCAGAGCTGGTCGTTGTCGAGCTTGAGGACCATGCCGTTCTTGAGATCGTTCGTGGAAGCCACGGGCGCACTTACTCCTGCATCTAGCTGTCAAGGAACCAAGGGATGCGGCCTGGCCCCACGCGAGTGGGACTACAGGGCGAGGAGCTCCTTGGTGGTGATGGTGAGCAGCTCGGGCCCGCCCTCTTCAAGGGGGCGTACGACGAGCGTGTCCTCGATCCGGACGCCGCCCTTGCCCGGGAGATGGACCCCTGGACCGACGGTGACCGGCACGCGATTGTCCAGTTTACCCATGTCTGCCGGTCCCAGACGCGGCGCCTCCCTCACCTCCAGTCCGACACCGTGTCCCAGCGGCCTCGGCGGGCTCTCCAAATGGCCCGCCGCCTGCAGGATGTCGCGGGCCGCACGGTCGGCGGCGGCGGCCGGAACACCCGGGCCCAGCGCCTCCCGACCGGCCCGCTGGGCCTCGAAGACCAGCCGGTGCAGGTCCACCTGCCAGGCCGCCGGGGCCGCGCCGATCACGAAGGTGCGCGCGGTGGAGACGGCGTAGCCGCGGTACTGGGCGCCGAGCGAGACGGTCAGGAAGTCGCCCTCCTCGACCCGCCGGTCGGTGGGCGGGTGACCGGCCCGGCCCGAGTGGCTGCCGGTGCCGACCGAGACCGGGAAGGCCGCCCGGTCCGCGCCGTGGTCGATCATGCGGCGCTCCAGCTCCATCGCCAGGTGCCGCTCGGTGCGCCCGACGAGGATCGACTCCAGCAGCTCGCCGAGGGCCTGGTCGGCGATCTCGGCGGCGATCCGCAGGTCGCCGATCTCGTACTCGTCCTTGATCACCCGCTGCCGCTCGACGGCGAGGTCCAGGTCGGAGAAGCGCACGCCGACCGCCAGCGCGCGAAGCGCCCGGTGGCGGCTGACGGTCAGGTCGTGATCCTCGACCACCAGGTGGCCGACGCCCAGGGTCAGCGCGGCCGCGGTGGCGGTCACGGCGGTGTCCTCGTCCGGCTCGGCGGCCAGATGGGCCAGGTCGTCGGCGTACGGGTGCTCGCCGGTGTCGTCCGGCGGCAGGTCCGCGGGCAGCGCGAGCAGCGCCCGCTCGCGGGTGAGCAGCAGGGCGGCGCCGCACGGAGCACACCCCGTCAGGTACCGGACGTTGGCCGCGCTCGTGATCAGCGCCGCGTCGGCTCCGGCCGCGCCGCAGTGCTCTCGGAGCCGCTGTCGGCGGGCGGCGTGCGCATCGGACATGGTTCGAGCCTACGAAGAGACACGCCCGGGCGCCTGTTCTGCGAGCCGGGCGGTCCGAGCCGGGCTGTCTCAGTGCGCGAACCGCCATCGGGTCGCGCCGTGCGGCTCGACCGTGGCGACGCCGAAGAGAGTGCTGATCCGCATCCGGAACAGCTGCCACGGCGGCGGGCCCGCGCTGGGGGCGTTGAAGGGCGCGGTGAAGGCGTCCCCCGCCACCTCGGCGGGCCACCCCGCCGCTCGGTAGACGGCCGAGACCCTCGCCAGCGTGTCCCCGTCGGTGACCCGCGCAGCCTCGCCCTCGGCCACCAGGTCGATGCCCTCCAGCCGCACCGAGAACGTGCACGCCGGATTCGCGGCCAGATTGCGCGCCTTGCGCGCGTCGGGGCCGCTGGTGAAGTACAGATCGCCGTCGAGCCACACCGCCCCGATGCCCGCGGCGCACGGGCGCCCGTCCGGACGGACCGTCCCGAGGAAGGAGGTGACGGCCGGGCTCGGCATGGAGACGCGAAGCGCCTCGTCAGCCCTGCTCCACGCCAGCGCCGGGTTGCCGTAGCGGTCGAGGTTGGTCGCCTCGACGGGTTCCCTGCCGGTCATCGTCCATCCCCTTCGAGAGTCCGGGCCGGCCGCCCTGCGCCGCGGCCGGATCGCTTCCCACCCTCCCACTCAGGCGCGCAGTCGCTCCTCAGCGACATCAGGAGGGAAGAGAATGACGGTTAGTCATATAGGCTGCGGCGCGCGGCCAGTGGGCCGTCCGTCCCCGTGGAGGAACGCCATGACCAGGACCGACGCAACGAGCGACTGGGCCCCCGCCGAGATCGACACCACCGTCGCCCACTCCGCACGGGTCTACGACTACTGGCTGGGTGGCAAGGACAACTTCCCCGCCGACCGGGAGCTGGCCGAGCAGATCATCGCCGCCGTGCCGAACATGCGCGCGATGGCCAGGGCCAACCGGGACTTCCTCGCCAAGGCCGTCACCCACCTGGTGGTCGAGGGCGGGATCCGGCAGTTCCTCGACATCGGCACCGGGATCCCGACCGCGGGCAACACCTACGAGGTGGCGCAGACGCTGGCCCCCGAGTGCCGGGTGCTGTACGTCGACAACGACCCGATCGTGCTGGCCCACGCGCGGGCGATGATCTCCAGCCACCCGGCCGGGCGGACGTCGTTCGTCCTGGGCGACCTGCGCGAGCCGGCGGACATCCTCGGGCATCCGGCGCTGGCGAAGATCATCGACCTGGACCAGCCCGTCGGCCTGCTGTTGATCGCCGTGCTGATGCTCTTCAAGGACGCCGAGGACCCGTGGGCCATGGTCCGCGCCCTGGTCGACGCGCTGCCCTCCGGCAGCTACGTGGCGCTGACCCACCCCACCGCGGACTTCGCCCCCGAGGAGGTCGACATCGCCGTCCGCGCCGCCGCCCACGCCCACGTCACACTGACGCCACGCGAGCGCGCCGAGGTGGCCCGGTTCCTGGACGGGCTCGACCTGGTCGACCCCGGCGTCGTCCCCGTACTGGGCTGGGGCGAGGTGGCCGAGGGAGTGGACATCGCCTCGGCGTACTACTACGGCGCGGTGGCACGCAAGCCGTAGCCGCGCTCTGGTAGGGATGGGGCGCGTGCACTGGTTCACCGCCCCCGCGTACGGGCTGAGCAGACTGGTTCTGCTGCGGCTGCTGGCCGCCGTCTATCTGGTCGGCTTCCTGGCCGCGGCCCGGCAGTTCCGGGCGCTGATCGGGGTGCACGGGATACTGCCGGTGCCGCGCTTCCTGGCGCGCAGGCCGTTTCGGCGGGCGCCGAGCATCTTCCAGTTCGGCTACAGCGACCTCGGCTTCGCCGTCGTCGCCTGGACGGGTGCCGCGCTCGCGGCGGCGGTGCTGGCGGGGGCGGCGGATGCGGTGCCGCTGTGGGCGTCCATGCTGTTCTGGACGGCGCTGTGGGTGCTCTACCTGTCGATCGTCAACGTCGGGCAGGTCTGGTACGGCTTCGGCTGGGAGTCGTTGCTGCTGGAGGCGGGCTTCCTGGCCGTCTTCCTCGGCAACGCGACGGTGGCGCCGCCCACACCCGTGCTCTGGCTGTTCCGCTGGCTGCTCTTCCGGGTCGAGTTCGGCGCCGGGCTGATCAAGCTGCGCGGCGACCCGTGCTGGCGCGACCTCACCTGCCTGCGCTACCACCACGAGACGCAGCCGATGCCCGGGCCGCTGAGCTGGTACTTCCACCACCTGCCGCAGCCGCTGCACCGGGTCGAGGTGGCGGCCAACCACCTGGCCCAACTGCTGCTGCCCGTCTGCCTGTTCCTGCCGCAGCCGGTGGCCGGGACGGCGGCCGCGCTGATGGTCCTGACCCAGCTCTGGCTGGTCGCCTCCGGCAACTTCGCCTGGCTCAACTGGCTCACTATCGCGCTGGCCTTCTCCGCGGTCGAACTGCCGCACGCCGCGAGCACCGCCGGAGCCGGTCCGCTGTGGTTCCGGGGCGCGGTGCTGGCCGCCACCGCACTGGTGGTGGGCCTGAGTTACTGGCCGGTGCGCAATCTGCTCTCCCGCCACCAGGCGATGAACCGCTCCTTCAACCAGCTGCACCTGGTGAACACCTACGGCGCGTTCGGCAGCATCAACCGGGTCCGGCTGGAGGTGGTGGTGGAGGGCACCGCCGAGCCGCGGATCACCCCGGGGACGCTCTGGCGGGAGTACGCGTTCCACGGGAAGCCCGGGGACGTGCGCCGGCTGCCGCGCCAATTCGCGCCGTACCACCTGCGGTTGGACTGGATGATGTGGTTCGCCGGGATCTCCCCGAGCTACGCGCGGCCGTGGTTGCGGCCGTTCGTCGAACGGCTGCTGGTGAACGACCCGGACACGCTGCGCCTGCTGCGCGGCAACCCGTTCCCGGACGCCCCGCCGGTCTTCGTCCGGGCCGTGCTCTACCGCTACCGCTTCACCACCGCCCGCGAACGGCGTGCCAGCGGCGCGTGGTGGCACCGGACCCGCGTGCGCGAGTACCTCGCGCCGGTCAGGAGGTGACCAGCACGAGTTGCCTGTTCGAGGGCCGCCGGCTCACACGGCGCTCTGCGACGGCAGTGCCGCCACGACCGGGTGGTCGTGTCCGATCCGACCGAGCTTCGCGCTGCCTCCGGGGGCGCCGAGGTCGGCGAAGAACTCGGCGTTCACGGTGGTGAAGTGCTGCCACTCCTGCGGGATGTCGTCCTCGAAGAAGATCGCTTCGACGGGGCACACCGGCTCGCAGGCGCCGCAGTCGATGCACTCGTCCGGTTGGACGTAGAGCATGCGCTCTCCCTCGTAGATGCAGTCGACCGGGCACTCGTCGATGCATGCCTTGTCCGTGACGTCCACACAGGGCAAAGCGATCACAAACGTCATCGAACTGCCGTCCTCTCCGGTGGTTCCTGCTTGCCGTTCCGACGCAGCCGACCGTATGACCTCAAGTAACCTTGAGGTCAAGGGAGGATCTTCATGACGAGCTACGGTTCCGCCAGCCTCCGGGCCACCCCGGACGACTGGCTGAGCATCGGCGAGGTGAGCGCGCGGACCGGGGCGGCCGTCTCCGCGCTGCGGTTCTACGAGGAACTCGGCCTGATCGCGTCCGACCGCGACCATCGCAACCAACGCCGCTACCCGCGGCACATGTTGCGCCGCGTGGCGTTGATCTCGGTGGCCAAACGGATCGGCATCCCGTTGCAGGACCTCCAGGAGGCGTTCGCCGACGTGCCGCTCGACCGTCCGCCGAGTCACCAGGAGTGGCAGCGGGCCTCGCGCGACTGGAAGCGTCGGCTGGAGGAGCGCCGGCAGACCATCGAGCGGCTTGAGGCCGAGCTCACCGGGTGTATCGGCTGCGGATGCCTCTCGATGAAGGCCTGCGCGCTGCTGAACCCGGGTGATGCGCTCGCTGGGGACGGCGTCGGGCCTCGACGGCTCTGAGACGCGGCACTAGACCTGCTGGCAGCGGGGGCACCAGAAGAGGTTGCGGGCCGCGTGCGACTCGGTGCGGATCTCGGTGCCGCAGACCAGGCAGGGCATCGCGGCCCGCCGGTAGACGTAGACCTCGCCGCCGTGGTCGTCGACCCGGGGCGGGCGGCCCATCGCCTCGGGGGTGTGCTCGGGGCGTACGGTGTCGATCCGGCCGATGGCCGCGCCGCCGTGCATCAGCTCCACCAGGTCGCCCCAGATCGCGTCCCATTCGGCCCGGGACAGGTCGCGGCCGGCCCGGTGCGGGCTGATCGCGTGCCGGAAGAGCACCTCGGCGCGGTAGACGTTGCCGACGCCTGCCAGGACCTTCTGGTCCATCAGGAGCGCCGCCACCGTGCTGCGGCTGCGCGAGATGCGCTGCCAGGCGGCCTCCGGGTCGGCGTCGGCGCGCAGCGGGTCCGGGCCGAGCCGGGCGTGCACGGCGTCCTTCTCGGCCGGGGTGATCAGCGCGCAGGTGGTCGGCCCGCGCAGGTCGGCGAAGTGCTCGGCGTTCTCCAGGCGCAGCCGGATCAGCCCGACCGGCGCGGGCGCCGGGGCCGCGCCGAAGCTGAAGCCGCCGTAGAGGCCCAGGTGGATGTGCAGCCAGGAGTCCGCGAAGCCGAGGAAGAGGTGCTTGCCGTCCGCCTCGGCGCTCTCCAGCGTGCGGCCGTCGAGCAGCGCGGCGCCCTCGGCGAAGCGGCCCTGCGGGCTGGCGACGGCCACCGGGCGGCCGCCGAAGGCGCGCAGGTTCTCGGCGGCGAGCCGGTGCAGGATGTGGCCTTCGGGCATGACGGGTCAACTCTCGTACGGTGCGGGAGGGTTCAGCGGACCGGCTGGCCGGCGAGCCGGGCGGTGACCACCCGGTCCAGGGCCTCGGCGGTGGCGCTCACGTCGAGCTGGGAGTTGTCGATGATCGGCAGTCCGGAGTTGTACCAGCCGGCCATCCGCCCGTGGATCCGGGCCACTTCCTCGTCGCTGAGCCGCCGGTTGCCGCTGCGCCGGGCGTTGCGGGCGAGGACCGAGTCCAGGCCCGGGAGCAGCACCACCGGGATCATGCCGGGGCCGATGTGGCGCTTCCAGCCGCCCAGGCCGATCGCCGGACGGTCGGGGAAGACCGCGTCGTCGATGATGCAGGAGATGCCGTTGGCCAGGTAGTTGCGGCAGGCGAAGCCGCAGGTGCGGCGGGCCAGCCGGTACTGCGCCTCGGAGGCGTTGTTCCAGCCGGACTGCGGGTTGGCGAAGCCGGACTGCACCCACTCGCGGACGTCGTCCAGGCTGATGTGCGCGGTCGTGGTGGGGCGCCGCTCGGCCCAGTGCCGGGCGACCGTGGTCTTGCCGGCGCCGGCCGGGCCGATCAGCAGGACGGCGATCGGACCGGTGTAGGCGTGCGCGACGGGCGCCGGCAGGTGGACCGGCGAGCCGGTGGGCATGACGAAGTGCCCGGTCCCGCCCGGCGGTACGGCGGCGGACGGCGCGGTGGCCTGGGCCCGGCGGGGCTGCGCGGGCGCGGGAGCGGAAGCGGGCGCCGGGCGCGGCGGCGGAGCCTGCGGCGGCTGGGCGGCCGTCACGGGTGCGGGAGGCGGCGGCGACGCCGGCGCCGAACCGGGCAGCGCGGGCGCGGGCGGCGGCGGAGCGGAGGGCAGGGCGGGCGGCAGGCCGGACGGCAGCGGAGCCGGCGGCAACGGCGGCGGCGGGCCCGGCGGCAACGCGGCGCGCCTCGTCGGCGGCGCCGGGTACGGCTGCACGGTCTGGCGCGGCGGCACCGGCGGCGGGGCCAGCGGCCGCGGAGGCTGCTGACCTCCCCCTGCGTACTGCGTCACGGACACACCTCCCGTCCGGGACATTACACGGCGGCCCGGTGAGCAGCCCAGTCCGCCCACCGGGCCGCCCACCTCGGGCGGGGCCGGCCCTACCCCTTGGTGAGCTGCTCGGCGAGGGCGCGCAGCGCGAGTTCGTAGGAGCCCAGGCCGAAGCCGGCGATGGTGCCGGAGGCGACCGCGGCGATCACCGAGGTGTGCCGGAACTCCTCGCGGGCATACGGGTTGGAGATGTGCACCTCGATCAGCGGCGCGGTCCGCTGGGCGGCCGCGTCGCGCATCGCGTACGAGTAGTGCGTGAAGGCACCCGGGTTGATCACCACGGGGGTCTTCTCGTCCGCCGCCCGGTGCAGCCACTCGATCATCTGCTGCTCGGAGTTGGTCTCGTGGACCTGGACCTCGAAGCCCAACTCCGCGCCCAGCGCCGTGCACCGCTCCACCAGGCCGGCGTAGCTGGTGGCACCGTAGACGTCCGGCTCGCGGCTGCCCAGGCGGCCGAGGTTCGGGCCGTTCAGCACCAGCACGGCCGTCACGCCGACACCTCGGCGTAGGCGGCGACCAGCAGCGACGGGTCCGGGCCCTCCAGGACGGAAGTCTTGGCCAGGCCGTCGAGCACGATGAACCGCAGCAGGTCCCCGCGCGACTTCTTGTCGATCTTCATGGCGTCCAGCAACTTCGGCCAGGCGTCGGCACGGTAGCTCAGCGGCAGGCCCACCGAGGCCAGCACGGTGCGGTGCCGGTCGGCCGCCTCGTCGTCCAACCGCCCGGCCAGCCGCCCGAGTTCGGCGGCGAACACCATGCCGACCGAGACCGCCGCGCCGTGCCGCCACTTGTAGCGCTCGTTGCGCTCGATGGCGTGCGCCAGGGTGTGGCCGTAGTTGAGGATCTCGCGGCGGCCGCACTCCTTGAGGTCGCCGGAGACCACGTCGGCCTTGACCTGGATGGCGCGCCGGATCAGCTCCACGGTGTGCGGGCCGGCCGGCGTGGTGGCGCCGGCCGGGTCGGCCTCGATCAGGTCCAGGATCACGGGGTCGGCGATGAAGCCGCACTTGATGACCTCGGCGAGACCCGAGACGTAGTCGTGCTTGGGCACGGTCTCCAGCGTCGCCAGGTCGGCCAGCACCCCGACCGGCGGGTGGAAGGTGCCGACCAGGTTCTTGCCCTCGGCGATGTTGATGCCGGTCTTGCCGCCGACCGCCGCGTCCACCATGCCGAGCAGCGTGGTGGGCATGGCGATCCAGCGCACCCCGCGCAGCCAGGTCGCGGCCACGAACCCGGCCAGGTCGGTGGTGGCGCCGCCGCCGAGGCCGATGACCACGTCGCTGCGGGTGAAACCGGTCTGCCCGAGGACCGACCAGCAGTACGCGGCGACGTCGGCGCTCTTGGCCTCCTCGGCGTTGGGCACCTGGAGGGCGATCGCCTCGTAGCCCTCGCCGGCCAGGTCCTCGCGGATCACCTCGGCGGTCGCCTCCAGCGCCTCCGGGTGGATGATCGCCACCCGTCGGGCCTGCGTGCCGATCAGGCCGCCGAGCTCGCCGAGCAACTGCTGCCCGATCAGCACGTCGTACGGCTCGTGGCCGTCCGCGCCCCCGATGTGGATGGTGACGGTGCTGCTACTCATACTCGCTTCAACTCCAGGGATTCCAGGACTGCGTCCGCGACCTGCTCCGGGGTGAGCCCCTCGGTGCCGATCACGGTTGCGGCGACCTCCAGGTACAGCGGCCGCCGGGCCTCCATCAACTCGCGCCAGGCCGCCCGCGGGTTGACCGCGAGCAGCGGACGCGGGGCGTCCAGGCCGACCCGCTTGACCGCGTCGGCCTGCGACACCTCAAGGTAGGCAACCGGCCGGCCGGCCAGCAGCGCCCGGCTGGCGTCCGCCATGACGGCCCCGCCGCCCAGCGCCAGCACGCCGGGGTGGCTCTCCAGCGCGGCGGCGACGACCTGCGCCTCCAGGGCGCGAAAGTGCGGCTCGCCCTCGTCGATGAAGATCTCCGGGATCGGCTTGCCCGCGAGCTGCTCGACGTCCGCGTCGGTGTCGCGGAACTCGGTGCCGAGACGCTCGGCCAGCAGTCGTCCGACGGTGGTCTTGCCGGCCCCGGGAGGGCCGACCAGCACGACCGCGGGGCCGCTCATCGGACGATCAGGTGGTCGAGGAAGTTCTGGACGTTGCGGCGGGTCTCGGAGACGTTGTCGCCGCCGAACTTCTCGCTCACCGCGTCGGCCAGCACCAGCGCGACCATCGCCTCGGCGACGATCCCGGCGGCCGGCACGGCACAGACGTCCGAGCGCTGGTGGTGCGCCTTGGCGGGCTCGCCGGTGCGCACGTCCAGGGTCTGCAGCGCGCGCGGCACGGTGGCGATCGGCTTCATCGCGGCCCGCACCCGCAGCAGCTCCCCGGTGGAGAGGCCGCCCTCGGTGCCGCCGGAGCGGCCCGAGGTGCGCCGCACGCCGTCGGGGGTCGGCACGATCTCGTCGTGCGCCTGCGAGCCGGGGACCCGGGCCAGCTCGAAGCCGTCGCCGACCTCGACGCCCTTGATCGCCTGGATGCCCATCAGCGCGGCGGCCAGGCGGGCGTCCAGGCGCCGGTCCCAGTGCACGTGCGAGCCCAGGCCCACCGGCACGCCGTACGCGAGCACCTCGACGACGCCGCCGAGCGTGTCGCCGTCCTTGTGGGCCTGGTCGATCTCGGCGACCATCCGCTTGGCGGCGTCGGCGTCCAGGCAGCGCACCGGGTCCTCGTCGAGGCGGGCCTCGTCGCCGGGCAGCGGCAGCACGCCGGCCGGGGCCTTGGCGGCGCCCAGCTCCACCACGTGCGAGACCAGCTCGATGCCGCAGGTCTCCTTGAGGTAGGAGCGGGCGACGGCGCCCAGCGCGACCCGGGCGGCCGTCTCGCGGGCGCTGGCGCGCTCCAGGATCGGGCGGGCCTCGTCGATGCTGTACTTCTGCATGCCGGCCAGGTCGGCGTGGCCGGGGCGCGGGCGGGTGAGCGCCTCGTTACGGGCCAGGCCCGCCAGGATCTCGGGGTCGACCGGGTCGGCCGACATCACCTGCTCCCACTTGGGCCACTCGGTGTTGCCCACCATGACCGCGACGGGGCTGCCCATCGTCAGGCCGTGCCGCACGCCGCCGAGGAAGGTGACCTCGTCCTGCTCGAACTTCATCCGGGCGCCGCGCCCGTAGCCGAGCCGGCGCCGCGCCAGGGCGTCCGCCACCATCGCGGTGGTCACGGGCACGCCCGCGGGCAGGCCCTCCAACGTCGCGACGAGTGCGGGGCCGTGCGACTCCCCCGCCGTCAGCCAGCGCAACGTACCCAACGGTGCTCCTTCGTCAGCGGTCCGGTCGCGGCGGTGAGGCCGCGGTCCGGCCGGGTTCATCTGTGGGCTCCGGTGCGCGGTGCCCTCTCCCGAATCCTTTCACGACTGACGGGGGTATCGGTTCACGGTCCGCTGGGCGGACAGCCACCGTCCGCGACAGGGACACCCGGTCTCAGGCACAATGGAGGCGGACCGCCCTTCCGCGGCCACCGGACGAGACGCGCCGTACCCGGACAGACAAGACGACGCTCACTTGTCAGGAGTGTGCCGTCATGGAGCAGACCGTCCAGATCCTCGGGTCGATCCTCATACTGATCCCCTTCGCGCTGGCCCAGTCGGGCCGGCTCAGCGCCAGGTCCAAGGCCTACCTGATCTTCAACCTGTCCGGTTCGGCGATCCTGGCGACGCAGGCCGCATTCACCCTCCAGTGGGGCTTCCTGCTGCTGGAGGGCGTCTGGGCGGTGGTGTCGCTGATCGGCCTGGTCGCCGTGCTGCGCGGCCGGGAACCCCGCACCGAGCACTGACGCCCGGGCGTCAACCTGCCGCCAGCGCCTGTTCGCCGGCGGCGCGCATCGCCGCGAGCGGGCCCGGCGTGATGCGGGTGAAACGCTCGCACTGGAGCAGCGCCTGGTGGACCAGCAGGTCCAGCCCGCCCAGGACGGTGGCGCCGCGCTGCGTGCAGGCCGCCGCCAGGGCGGTCGGCCACGGGTGGTACAGGACGTCGAAGAGCACGCCGGGCGCGGCCGTCAGGCCCTCGGCGAAGGCGTCGGTGGCACCGACCGGCGTGGTGGAGATGGTCAGCGGTCCGGCCAGTGCCTCGGCGCCCTGCTCCCAGGGCGCCGTGCGGACCGCCAGCCCGAGCCGCGCGCCGAGCGCGAGCATCTCGCGGGCCCGCTCCGGGCTGCGCACGTACACCGTCACCTTGCCGGTGCACACCTGCGCCAACGCGGCCAGCGCGGAGGAGGCGGTGGCCCCGGCGCCGAGCACGGCCGCGGCCGGCACGGTCGTCACCGCACGTTCGCGCAGCGCGGCGATCAGGCCGGGCACGTCGGTGTTGTCGCCCGTGCGGCGGCCGTCGGGCTCGAGGACCACCGTGTTGACCGCGTCCACGGCCAGCGCCGTGGCGCTCACCTCGTCCAGCAGCGGCACCACCGCGCGCTTGAGCGGCATGGTCAGCGACAGGCCCGCCCACAGCTCCGGATCCAGCCCCGCGAGGAAGCCGGGCAGCGCCGCTTCGTCCACCTCGAACCGCCCGTACTCCCAGCCCGCCAGGCCGAGCGCGCGGTAGGCGGCGTTGTGCAGCACCGGGGAGAGCGAGTGTGCGATCGGTGAGCCGAGCACGGCGGCCCGGCGCTGGGGGATGTCCATGGAGCCTCTCAGCTCTTGCTGGTGCAGATGACCTGCTTGGCGTCGAAGCCCTGGCCGTGGGCCGCGCAGTTGGCCTTGACGGCCGCCGCGAACTGCTCGCCGGTGTCGAAGAACTGGGTCTGCGTCGGACTGGTCGCCAGGAAGAAGCCCCAGGATCCGGGCGTCGGGTTGAGCACCGCCTGGATGGCGTCCTGCCCCGGGTTGGCGATCGGGGTCGGCGGCAGGCCCGGGTTGATGTAGGTGTTGTACTTGTTCGACGCGTCCTTGATCTGCGCATCGGTGAGCGTCTTCGAGCCGACCGAGTACTGCAGCGTGGTGTCCATGCCCAGCGTGTGGTGGTTCACGTCGGTGGTCAGCCGGTTGTAGATGACCCGGGCCATCTTGCCGAAGTCCGCCGAGTTGTTGCCCTCGCGCTGCAGGATACTGGCCTCGGTGATGACGTCGTAGGCGTTCTTGAGGCCCACCGCCTGCGCGCCCCCGTCCAGGTTGAGGCCGGCGTAGGTGGTGTTGGCCGTGGCGACCATCTGCTTGAGCAGATCCAGCGGCTTCATGCCCTGGCCGATCGAGTACTTGGTCGGCCAGAGGAAGCCCTCGGGGTTGTTGTTGGCGTAGGCCGGCAGGCCGAGGCTGCCGGCCTGGCTCTTCGCCACACCGGCCGTGGTACCCGCCGGGACCTTGAGCTTGTTGTCGATCAACGTGTAGACGGCGCTGGCCGGCTGGCCCTCGGGCACGATCAGCGCGTCGCCGCCGGCCGCGGTCAGCAGCAGCTGGATCGCGGAGTCGGCGGACATCTCGTGGTGCATGGTGTAGAAGCCCGGCTGAATACTCGCCGCCTTCGGGAGGTTCTTGGTGAACGCGTCGCTGAAGGCCTGCGCGCTCTTCACCACGTCGGCGTTCTTCAGCACCGTGGCCATGTCGGTGCCGGCCGCGCCGGAGGCGATCTCGATCTGCACCTCGCCGGTGCCGTCGCCGACGTAGTCGGCCGGGGGACCGAAGTGGCTCTTGTAGTAGCCGTAGCCCAGGTAGCCGACACCGCCGGCGCCACCGAGCATCACCAGCGCGACCACCAGGCAGGCCCCGCGGTTGCGGCGGCCGGTCTTCTTGCCCTTCTCCTTGCGTTTGCGCTCGGACTCGCGGCTGTTGTCCTGCTCCTCGCCGCCGAAGAAGGACGCCCGCTCCTCGTCCTCGGCGAACTCGTCCTCGGTGTGCTCGCCGTGCTCGTCCTGCTCCGCGCGTTCGTCCTCGGTGTACGCGTCCTCGGCGTACTCCCCTTCGGCGTACTCGCCCTCGGCGTAGAGCTCGTCCTCGAACTGCTCGGTGACGGCGGCCGGGTTGTCCAGCGCCGCCGCCTCGGCCTCCCAGTCGATGCCGTCGGGGCCGGGCCCGGAGGGCTGCGGGGCGACCGGCGCGGCCGGCACGGTCCGCGCGACCGGGACGGCCTGCTGCTGCGGCACGGGGGCGGGCTGTTGTTGCTGCTGGTACTGCTGCTGTTGCGGGAACTGGCCCTGCGGATAACCCTGCTGCGGGTAGCCCTGCTGCTGCTGTGGGTACCCCTGCTGCTGGGGATAGGGCTGCTGCTGCCACTGCTGCTGGTTCGGGACCTGCTGCATCGGCTGGCCGTGCTGACCCTGCTGCGCGTACGGGTCCTGCTGGGCGTACTGCTCCTGCGGGTAGCCCTGCTGCTGTCCGTAGGACTGGCCCTGCTGTACGAACTGACCCTGGCCGTACGGTCCCTGCTGCTGCGGGATGTGCTGCTGCTGCGCGTACGGATCCTGCCCGGCATAGCCCTGCCCGTCGGGAGCGGCGACCTGCTGCGCCTGCTCTCCGTACCCGGACTCGGCGGGGTTCCACGGCTGGGAGCCGTAGCCCCGACCCTGATCAGTCATCGAATCCCTTATGCCGACGGAGACGGACGGTTGATCGGACCGGCCGTCCGGGACGGCGTCCCGGCAACGTGTCGAACCGGCGTGCTAGCGCAGCGCCTGGTGGGAGACGTTACCGTACCGCACTGCGAGGCCTCGGATCCCGTCCTGGCGCAGAGTGGTCCTCCGGAGCCTCAGGAGGGGCTCGCTCCGGGCGAGGGAGCGTGCTGGGCCTGGTACGCGTTGAAGTCGTCGACGTTCTTCTTGTGCTGTTGCTCACTGTCCGTGAAACGGGTGTCCCCGGGCTGCACGGTGACGAAGTAGAGCCAGTCCCCCTGCGCCGGATTCAGCACGGCGTCCAGCGCGTCGTGCCCGGGGCTGTCGATCGGCGTCGGCGGCAGTCCGGGGTGCTGGTAGGTGTTGAACGGCGAGTCGAGCTTGGTGTCGGTCACCGTGGTGTGCAGCGTCGTGCGGCCGAGGGCGTAGTTGATGGTCGAGTCGAGCTGCAGCGGCATCCCCTTGCCCAGCCGGTTGTAGATCACCCGGGCCACCTTGGCCATGTCGTCGGGGTTGTCCGCCTCACCCTGGACCAGGCTGGCCATCACCAACGCCTGGTAGGAGGTGATCCCGTTGCCGGGCGCGTCGGCGTCCAGCTCGTCGGTGCCGGACTCCACGCCGGACTGCTTGACCATCTGCTGGAGCAGCGACAGCGGCGTGCTGTCGCTGGTGACGCTGTAGGTGGACGGGAAGTAGAGGCCCTCGGGGTTGCCGCCCGCGTAGTCGGGCAGCCCGAGCTCGTCGCGGTGCTGGTCGGCGGCGTACTGCGCGCTGCCCGAGGGGAGCTTCAGGCGCTGGTCGATCGCGGCGTAGATCTGGCTGGCGCGCCAACCCTCGGGCACGGTCAGACCGTTGGCGTTGGCCGGGTTGCCGAGCACGGTGAGCGCGGCGGCCGCGCTCATCTGCCGCTTGAGCGTGTACGTGCCGGGCTGGATCCGCTGCCCGGTGGCCTGGGCGGCGACCGTGGTGAAGGCCTTGGTACTCGCGACCACCTTGTTCTTCACCAGGAGCTGGCCGATCCGGGTGAGGCTGGCGCCCTGCGGGACGGAGATCTCGACCGAGCCGGTGCCGCCGCCCTGGTAGTCGGCCGCCTGCGGTGGGCCCGAGTGGCCGAACATCCGGACGCCGATCAGCAGGACCCCACCGGCCAGCAGGGCCAGCAGCAGCGCGGTGAGGCCGCAGGCGAGGCCCGTCCGGTCCGGGCGCTGGTCGCGGGGGCCCGACGGGGCCGGCGGGCGCTCCTGCGGTCCGGGCTCCAGGGCCGGTGCCCCGAGGTGCCCGGGGGTGAGGCCGGGGGCCGAGTCCTGGTCCATGGGTCGAGAGCCTCCGCGGCTGGGCGCAAACGTCAGGGGGCCCGTCCGGACGCGTCCGGACGGGCCCCCATCTGCAAGCTAGACCAGGCTGATCAGCTGATCGGCTCGACGCTCTCACCAGGTGCGCGTCCGCTCACCCGTTCGGTCTCAAGCGCGCTCTGCAGGATCACCACAGCCGCGGCCTGGTCGATCGCCGACCGGCCCTTCTTGGCCTTGACACCGGCCGCCCGCATCCCCTGAGCTGCGGTGACGGTGGTCATCCGCTCGTCGACCAGCCGGACCGGGACCGGCGCGAGCAGCGCCGCCAGCCGGCCCGCGTAGCCGCGCACCTTCTCCGCGGCCGGGCCCTCCTTGCCGTTCAGCGAGCGCGGCAGGCCGACCACGACCTCGATCGCGTCGTACTCCTCGACGATCGCCTTGAGCCGCGCCTGGGAGCGGCCCCCGGCGGGGACCGTCTCCACGGGCGTGGCGATCAGCCCGTCGGGGTCGCAGGACGCGACCCCGATCCGGGCGTCACCGACGTCGACGGCGATCCGCCGGCCCCTGCGCCAGGGCTTGGGCTCCTCCGTCAGGCTGTGCTCCATCAGGCGGTGCGCTCCGCGACCAGCGAACGGACGGCCTCGACGGCCGCGTCCACGGCGGCCGGGTTTGTGCCGCCGCCCTGGGCCACGTCGTCCTTGCCGCCACCGCCGCCGCCGAGCGCCTTGGCGGCGACCTTGACCAGCTCACCGGCCTTGACGCCGCGGGCGCGGGCGTCCTCGTTGGTGGCGATGACGGTCAGCGGCCGGTCGTTGGCGACCGTGAAGGCGGCAACCACCGCCGGCTTGGAGCCGAGGCGGTTGCGCACGTCCAGGACCAGCTTGCGCAGGTCGTCGGCGCCGGCGCCGTCCGGCACCCGGGCGGCCACCAGGGCCACGCCGTGGATGTCCTGGGCGCTGTCCACCAGTGCGGCAGCCGCGGCCAGCACCTTCTCGGCGCGGAAGCGGTCGATCTCCTTCTCGGCGTCCTTGAGCTTGCCGAGCATGCCGGCGATCTTCTCCGGCAGCTCCTCCGGGCGGCCCTTGACCAGCTCGGTCAGCTGGACCACCACGGTGTGCTCGCGGGCCAGGAACTTGTAGGCGTCCACGCCGACCAGCGCCTCGACGCGGCGCACGCCGGCGCCGATCGAGGACTCGCCGAGCAGCTTCACCAGACCCAGCTGGGCGGTGTTGCCGACGTGCGTGCCACCGCACAGCTCCTTGGAGAAGTCACCGATGGTCACCACTCGGACGGCGTCGCCGTACTTCTCGCCGAACATCGCGATGGCGCCGGCCTTGCGGGCCTGATCCATCGTCATCACCTCGGCGGTGACGTCGAGTTCGCGGGCCAGCACCTCGTTGATCTTCTGCTCGACGTCCACCAGGACCGAGCCGGGCACGGCGGTCGGCGAGCCGAAGTCGAACCGGAAGCGGCCGGGGGCGTTCTCCGAGCCGGCCTGGGCGGCCGTCGGGCCGAGCGCGTCACGCAGCGCCTGGTGGGTCAGGTGGGTGGCGCTGTGGGCGCGCGAGACGGCGCGGCGGCGGTCCAGGTCGAGCTGGGCGTAGGCGTTGGCGCCGAGCACCACCTCGCCGACCAGCACCGAACCCTTGTGCACGATCACGCCGGGCACCGGCTGCTGGACGTCGCGGATCTCGACCACGGCGCCGGAGTCCAGTCGGATCCGGCCGTGGTCGGCGAGCTGGCCGCCGCCCTCGGCGTAGAACGGCGTACGGTCCAGCACCAGTTCGACGTCGTCGCCCTCGTGCGCGGCCGGGGCCGGCACGCCGTCCACCAGCAGGCCGACCACGGTGGCCTCGGCGTGGGTGTCGGTGTAGCCGATGAAGGTGGTGGCGCCGGAGGTGTCGGCCACCACGCGGTAGGCGGAGACGTCGGCGTGGCCGTGCTTCTTGGCACGGGCGTCGGCCTTGGCGGCGTCGCGCTGCTGCTTCATGAGGCGGCGGAAGCCGTCCTCGTCCACCGAGAGGCCCTGCTCGGCGGCGATCTCCAGGGTGAGGTCGATCGGGAAGCCGAAGGTGTCGTGCAGCTGGAAGGCCTTGTCACCGGCGAGCACCGTGGAGCCGCCCGACTTGGTCTCGGCGACCGCGGTGTCCAGGATGAGCGTGCCGCTGCGCAGGGTCTGCAGGAACGACATCTCCTCGGCGACGATCACCGTCTCGATGCGCTTGCGCTCCTCGAAGAGCTCCGGGTACTGCGGGCCCATCGCCTCGATGGTCACGTCGGTCAGCGACTGGGTGACCGGCTCGGTGGCGCCCAGCAGGCGCATGTTGCGGATCGCGCGGCGCAGGATGCGGCGCAGCACGTAGCCACGGCCCTCGTTGCCCGGGGTCACGCCGTCGGCGACCAGCATCACCGAGGTGCGGATGTGGTCCGAGACCACGCGCAGCGAGACGTCGGTCTTCTCGCCGGCGCCGTAGCGGTGGCCGGTCAGCTCGGCGGCCCGGCCCAGGATCATCCGGGTGGTGTCGATCTCGAAGAGGTTGTCGACGCCCTGCAGGATGGTGGCCAGACGCTCCAGGCCGAGACCGGTGTCGATGTTCTTGTTCGGCAGGTCGCCCAGGATCGGGAAGTCGTCCTTGCCGGTGCCGGCGCCACGCTCGTACTGCATGAAGACCAGGTTCCAGATCTCCATGTAACGCTCGCCGTTGACGGCCGGGCCGCCCTCCTCGCCGTAGGCCGGCCCGCGGTCGTAGTTGATCTCCGAGCACGGCCCGCACGGGCCGGGGACGCCCATCGACCAGAAGTTGTCGGCCTTGCCCAGGCGCTGGATCCGCTCGGACGGGACGCCGATCTTCTCCAGCCAGATCTTCTCGGCCTCGTCGTCGTCCTGGTAGACGGTGATCCAGAGCTTCTCCGGGTCCAGGCCGTAGCCACCGTCCTCCACCGACGAGGTCAGCAGCTCCCACGCGTAGCTGATGGCCCCTTCCTTGAAGTAGGCGCCGAAGGAGAAGTTGCCGCACATCTGGAAGAACGTGCCGTGCCGGGTGGTCTTGCCGACCTCTTCGATGTCCGGAGTCCGCACGCACTTCTGCACGCTGGTCGCCGTGCTGAAGGTGGGCTTGACGTCGCCCAGGAAGTACGGCTTGAACGGCACCATGCCGGCGTTGACCAGCAGCAGGGTGGGGTCGTCGGCGACCAGGGACGCCGACGGAACAACGGTGTGGCCGCGGTCCTCGAAGAAGCGCAGCCAGCGGCGGCGAATCTCTGCCGACTCCATTATTGGTCCTTCCGGTTGGGGGTACTGCCCCGGCGCTGTTCGAGCTGACGGGGCGTTGACGCGATGGCTTGGGGGGTCTTGCGCGACGGAGGCAGGGCGGCGCCCGGAGAGCCCGGGGCCGCCGAGATAGCTCGGTCACCGGCGTCGAGGGACCCGGCGTCGAGGGACCCGGCGCCGAGGGACGCGCTCAGGCGCCGGCGCGGCGGGTCCAGCACGGCGGTGCCGTCCAGCCCGAGGTCCGCGCGCAGCTCCTGCTCGCGCTCGGCCATCCCGGCCTTGACGTCCAGGGCGAAGCGCTTGGCGACGTCGCCCAGGTGCAGGGCGCCGCGCGCGGCGGTGCCCGACAGGCTGTCAGGGGTGAGCCGGCGGGCGGCCTCGTTGGCCTTGTTCATGGCCCAGACGGCGGTGCCGGCACCGACCGCCATCCAGAAGACGCGTCGAACCACGGTGCATCAGCCCTTCACGGCTCGCCGGACACGGGCCAGCAGGCCGCCCCGGGGCGCCGTGGCGGCGCGCACCTCGGCCCGGATCAGACGGGTCAACGCGTCGCTCTCGACGCCGGGTTGAGGAAGTGTCAGGCCGCTCTGCTGACGGCCGACGGCCTTGCGGACGCCGTAGCTGAAGGCCGCGACCTTGACCAACGGGCCGCCCAGCGTGGCGGCGACCGTCGAGGAGAGCGCGTTGGCGTTGGCGGCGGCGTCCTGCACGTTGGCGGTGATCTCGTCCACCCGCTCCAGCTGCTCGTGCGCGCTGCGCACGGCGGCGCTCGCGTCGGCCAGCAGCGGCACGGCCTGCTCGGTGACCGAGGAGACCAGCACGGTGGCCTCGCGCAGCACCTTCGAGAGCCGCACCAGGACGACGGCGAGCAGAGTGACCAGGACGGCCCAGCCCACGGCCACGATCAGGCCGGCCAGCTCTCCCACGGACACTTTGCGTGCTCCCTTCACTTCTCCAGAAGGGAACCCTATCGCGCCCGGGCCTCCGCTCCCGACCGGATATCCGCTGGCGGGGCGGCCTGGTCCCGGAAAGCGCCGAACCCCCGCGGCCCGAAGGCAGCGGGGGTTCGGTGTGCCACTACTCGCGGGTCAGCGCGAGTAGTACTCGACGACGAGCTGCTCGTCGCAGATCACGGGGATCTCGCGACGCTGCGGGGCACGGTCCAGACGGAAGGCCAGCGCCTTGAGGTTGACCTCGAGGTACTTCGGGGTCGCGCCCTCGCCCGCGTAGCCACCCTCACGGGCAACCTGGAACGGGACCTTCTCCTTGCTACGGTCACGCACGGTGACAACGTAGCCGGGCTTCAGCTGGAACGAGGGCTTGTTGACCTTGTGGCCGTTGACCTCGATGTGACCGTGCACGACCATCTGGCGGGCCTGGTAGATCGTGCGGGCGATGCCCGAACGCAGGACCAGCGAGTCGAGGCGAACCTCGAGGTCGGCGACGAGAGCGTCACCGGTCTTGCCCTCGGCCTTCTTGGCGCGGTCGAAGGCGCGAGCCATCTGGGTCTCGCTCAGGTCGTACTGAGCGCGCAGACGCTGCTTCTCCATCAGACGGACCTTGTAGTCCGAGTTCTGCTTGCGCCCGCGGCCGTGCTGGCCGGGCGGGTACGGGCGGGCCTCGAAGTACTTGACGGACTTCGGGGTCAGCGGAATGCCCAGGGCACGGGCAATCTTGACCTTGGGGCGCTTCTGGTTCGCCATGAACCAAACCTCTCTTGCATGTGAATACGGCTTCACCAGGTGTTGACGGAGGTCGCCTCTCGCGGTCCGGAGAAAAACCACCCGGGGGTGATCAGCCGCTCTCCGGGGCCGGGCACTATGTGCAAGCACACGAACGGCCCACCGCCCGATGAAGGGAGTGGGCTGCCCGCGACACCGAAACGGTGCGCGACGCTCCTGGTACGACCCTCGAAAAGGGTCATCGGCCGATGCCCCGCTGGTGCGGCCGGTCGGTCGGGTTCTCACCCGCCGCCGTGCCCGGGACCTGGCACTCCGACCGAGTATACCCGCTGGCTACTCGCCCTTCAGCCGGGCCCTGGTCCAGTCCGCGATATCGGCGTAGCGGGCCTCCCCGCCGTGCCGGGTCGGCTGGTAGTAGACCTTGCCGTGCACCGAGTCCGGCGCGTACTGCTGGGCGGCGATGCCGCCGGGCAGGTCGTGCGGGTACTGGTAGCCCTGGCCGTGGCCCAGCTTGCCCGCGCCGCCGTAGTGCGCGTCGCGCAGGTGCGGCGGGACGGCGCCGGCCAGGCCCTGGCGGACGTCGGCGAGCGCGGCGTCGATGGCCAGGTAGGCGGCGTTCGACTTGGGTGCCAGCGCCAGCGCGATGGCGGCCTGGGACAGGATGATCCGGGCCTCCGGGAAGCCGATCAGCGCCACCGCCTGGGCGGCGGCGACCGCGGTGGGCAGCGCGGTCGGGTCGGCCAGGCCGATGTCCTCGCTGGCCGAGATCATCAGGCGGCGGGCGATGAAGCGGGCGTCCTCGCCGGCTTCGATCATCCGCGCCAGGTAGTGCAGCGTCGCGTCGACGTCGCTGCCCCGGATCGACTTGATCAGCGCGCTGGCGACGTCGTAGTGCTGGTCGCCGTCCTTGTCGTAGCGGACGGCCGCCTGGTTGACGGCGGTCTCGGTAGTGGCGAGGGTGATGGTCTGCTCGCCCTTCTCCAGCGCCGCCCCGGCCGCCGCCTCCAGCGTGGTCAGCGCCCGCCGGGCATCCCCGCCGGCGAGGCGGACCAGGTGCTCCTCGGACTCCGCGCTGAGCTCCAGCTGCCCTTCGAGCCCGCGCTCGTCGACCAGGGCGCGGCGCAGCAGGGCGCGGATGTCGTCGTCCGTCAGCGATTCGAGGGTGAGCAGCAGCGAGCGGGAGAGCAGCGGGGAGATCACCGAGAAGTACGGGTTCTCGGTGGTCGCGGCGATCAGGGTGACCCAGCGGTTCTCCACGGCGGGGAGCAGCGAGTCCTGCTGGGCCTTGGAGAAGCGGTGGATCTCGTCGAGGAAGAGCACCGTCTCGCGGCCGCTCATGCCGACCGCGCGGCGGGCACCCTCGATCACCGCCCGCACCTCCTTGACGCCCGCGGTGATCGCCGAGAGCTCGACGAAGCGGCCCTCCACCGCCTGGCTGATCACGTGCGCGAGGGTGGTCTTGCCGGTACCGGGCGGGCCCCAGAGGATCACCGAACTGGTCGCGGCCGGGCCGCGCGAGCCGGAGACCAGCCGGCGCAGCGGCGAGCCCTCCTTGAGCAGCTGCCGCTGGCCGGCCACTTCGTCCAGGGTGCGCGGGCGCATCCGTACGGCCAGCGGGGCCCGGCCGGGCTCCCTGGCCTGGAGGTCCTCGGCGGCGGCGGTGAAGAGGTCCGGTTCGTCCACCCCCGCAGCCTATGCGAGCGGGCCGACAGGCTATTTCCGCTTGCGCTTGCCCTCCAGCCCCGTCGCGTGGTCGGGGACGTACTTCTGCAGGTCGCGCGGCGGGCGCTGGTAGCCCTGGGAGGCCGGGCGGGGCGGCAGGGCCGGCGGGGGCTTGGTGACGTCGCGGTAGGGCACGGTGGAGAGCAGGTGGGCGATCATGTTGATCCGGGCCCGGCGCTTGTCCTCGCTCTCCACCACGTTCCACGGCGAGTCCGGCAGGTCGGTGTGGACGAACATCTCGTCCTTGGCCCGCGAGTAGTCCTCCCAGCGGGTGATCGACTCGGTGTCCATCGGCGACAGCTTCCACTGCCGCATCGGGTCGGCCAGCCGGTCGCGGAACCGGCGCTCCTGCTCGGCGTCGCTGACCGAGAACCAGTACTTGCGCAGCTCGATGCCCGCCTCGATCAGCATCCGCTCGAAGATCGGGCACTGGTGCAGGAACTGCCAGTACTCCTCCGACGTGCAGAAGCCCATCACGTGCTCGACCCCGGCCCGGTTGTACCAGCTGCGGTCGAAGAGCACGATCTCGCCCTTCGCCGGCAGCTGCTCGACATAGCGCTGGAAGTACCACTGCCCACGCTGGCGCTCGGTGGGCGCCGGCAACGCGGCGATCCGGGCCACCCGCGGGTTGAGGAACTCCGTCACCCGTTTGATCGCCCCACCCTTGCCGGCCGCGTCCCGCCCCTCGAAGACCACCACCAGCCGAACGCCCTCGGCCCGTACCCACTCCTGCATCTTGACCAGCTCGTACTGCAGCCGCAGCAGTTCCTTCTCGTACCGCTTCTTGACCAGACGGGGTTGCACGGCGGGCTGGTCGGTCACGGTGGCGCCTCCGGGGACAGGACGGGACAGAGAGTGACAAACTCTCACATCCAGGCCGTCCGATGGATGCACGAAACCCCCGGCCGACGAGTCGACCGGGGGTTTCACGGTGCCTCAGGAGTCCTGCGACTCCGGCTTCGCGTCCTCGCGGACCTTGGGCTTGGCGTCGACGCCGGCCTCGCGGCGCTGGGCCGGGGTGATCGGGGTCGGTGCGCCGGTCAGCGGGTCACCGCCGGTGGACGTCTTCGGGAAGGCGATGACGTCGCGGATGGTGTCGTAGCCGCCGAGCAGCGTGACGATCCGGTCCAGGCCGAAGGCGACACCGCCGTGCGGCGGCGGGCCGTAGTTGAAGGCGTCCAGCAGGAAGCCGAACTGCGAGGCGGCCTCCTCCTCGGAGAGCCCGATCGCGTCGAACGCCCGCTTCTGCACGTCGCGCTGGTGGATACGGATCGATCCGCCGCCCAGCTCGCTGCCGTTGAGCACCAGGTCGTACGCGTTGGAGAGCGCGCTGCCCGGGTCGGTGTCGAAGGTGGCCAGCGACTCGGCGGTCGGGGCGGTGAACGGGTGGTGCACCGCGTGCCAGCCCTGGAACTCGCCCTTGTCGTCCTCGATCGGCTCGAACATCGGGAAGTCGACGACCCAGAGGAAGGCCCACTGCGACTCGTCGATCAGCTCGCAGCGGCGGCCGATCTCCAGGCGGGCGGCGCCGAGCAGCTCCTGCGAGGCGGTCTTCTTGCCGGCCGCGAAGAAGATCGCGTCACCGTTCTTGGCCCCCGCGGCGGCGGCCAGGCCGGCCAGGTGCTCCGCGTTGAGGTTCTTGGCCACCGGGCCGCGCAGCTCGCCGGTCTCGGCGTCGATGACGACGTAGGCCAGACCCCGGGCGCCGCGCGCCTTGGCCCAGTCCTGCCAGGCGTCGAGCTGCTTGCGGGGCTGCGAGGCGCCGCCGGGCATCACGACCGCGCCGACGTAGGGCGCCTGGAAGACCCGGAACTCGGTGCCCTTGAAGTACTCGGTCAGGTCGGTGAGTTCCTGGCCGAAGCGGACGTCCGGCTTGTCGGAGCCGTAGCGGTTCATCGCGTCCGCGTAGGTCATCCGGGGCAGCGGGCTCGGCAGCTGGTAGCCGTGCACGTCGGACCAGATCCGCGAGACGACCTTCTCGCCGAGCGCCAGGATGTCCTCCTGGTCGACGAAGGAGGCCTCGATGTCCAGCTGGGTGAACTCCGGCTGGCGGTCGGCGCGGAAGTCCTCGTCGCGGAAGCAGCGGGCGATCTGGTAGTAGCGCTCCATGCCGGCGACCATCAGCAGCTGCTTGAAGAGCTGCGGGGACTGCGGCAGGGCGTACCAGTGGCCGGGCTGCAGGCGGACCGGGACGAGGAAGTCGCGGGCGCCCTCGGGGGTGGAGCGGGTGAGGTACGGCGTCTCGATGTCGAGGTAGTCGTTCTCCTCCATCACCGTGCGGATGATGTGGTTGACCTTCGAGCGCAGCCGCAGCGCGCGGGCCGGGCCCTCGCGGCGCAGGTCCAGGTAGCGGTAGCGCAGCCGGACCTCCTCGTTGACCGTGCCCGGCTCGTACTCGGCGACCTGGAACGGCAGCGGGGCGGCCTCGGAGAGCACCTCGATGGCGCTGACCACGACCTCGACCTGGCCGGTCGGGATGTCCGGGTTCTCGTTGCCCTCGGGGCGGACCCGGACGTCGCCGGTCACCTTGACGCAGTACTCGGCGCGCAGGCCGTGCACCGACTCCAGGTCGCGGACCACCACCTGCACGGTGCCGGAGGCGTCGCGCAGGTCGATGAAGGCCACGCCGCCGTGGTCGCGGCGGCGGGCCACCCAGCCGGCCAGGGTGATGGTGGTGCCGGCGTGCTCCGCGCGGAGCGTGCCCGCGTCGTGCGTGCGGATCACTGCTGCTTCTCCTTCAGGGTGGTGACAAGTGCGTCGAGGGCGACGGGGATCTGCTCGCCGCTGGTCATGTCCTTCAACTGGACGACGCCGTCGGCGAGATCGCGGTCCCCGGCGACCAGCGCCCAGCGGGCGCCGGAGCGGTCGGCGGACTTCATGGCGTTCTTGATGCCCTTGACGCCGAAGGCGAGGTCGGTGGCGACGCCGGCCCGGCGCAGCTCGACCACCTTGGCGAAGAGCACGTTCTTGGCCTCCTCGCCGAGCGCCACGGCGTAGACCGCGGTGGTGGCGGGCAGGTCGAGGACGATGCCCTCGGCCTCCATCGCGAGGTAGGTGCGGTCCACGCCCAGGCCCCAGCCGACGGACGGCAGCGCCGGGCCGCCGAGCATCTCGGACAGGCCGTCGTACCGGCCGCCGCCGCCGATCGCGGACTGCGCGCCGAGGCCGCCGTGCACGAACTCGAAGGTGGTACGGGTGTAGTAGTCCAGGCCCCGGACCAGCTTGGGGTCGTCGGTGAAGGCCACGCCGGCCGCCGTGAGCAGCTCGCGGACCTGCTCGTCGTAGGCCTTGCAGTCCTCGCACAGGAAGTCGCGCAGCCGGGGCGCGTCGGTCAGCTGGGCCTGCACGGCCTCGCGCTTGTCGTCCAGCACCCGCAGCGGGTTGATCTCGGCGCGCCGGCGGGTGTCCTCGTCCAGGTCCAGGCCGGTGAGGAACTCCTGGAGCGCGGCGCGGTAGACCGGGCGGCACTGCTTGTCGCCGAGGCTGTTGACCAGCAGCGTGTAGTCGCGCAGCCCCAGCGCCCGGAAGCTGTCGTCGGCCAGGATGATCAGCTCGGCGTCCAGCGCCGGGTCCTCCGCGCCGATCGCCTCGGCGCCGACCTGCGAGAACTGCCGGTAGCGGCCGGCCTGCGGGCGCTCGTAGCGGTAGAACGAGCCGGAGTACCAGAGCTTGACGGGCAGGTTGCCGAGCTTGTGCAGGTTGGCCTGAAGGGTCGCGCGGACCACCGAGGCGGTGCCCTCGGGGCGCAGCGCGAGGTCCTCCTTGCCGCGCTTGGTGAGCGAGAACATCTCCTTGGTGACGATGTCGGTGGACTCGCCGACGCCGCGCGAGAAGAGCTTGACGTCCTCGAAGACGGGCGTCTCGATGTAGCCGTAGCCGGCCCGGCGCAGCGGCGCGGACAGCGCCTCGCGGATCGCCAGGAAGGTCGCGGAGCTCGGCGGCAGCAGGTCGTAGGTGCCCTTGGGGGCGGTGAAGGTGTTCAACTTCTCTTCCGTCACATTCCTCGTCGTACCGGCCCGGGGCCGGCCGAAGCCCCCGCCGCTTGCTTGAGGTAGGGGTTGGTGGCGCGCTCGCGGCCGATGGTGGTCTGGGTGCCGTGGCCGGAGAGGACCACGGTGGCGTCGTCGAGGGGCAGGCAGACCCGGGCCAGCGAACGCATGATCGCGTCATGGCTGCCGCCCGGGAGGTCCGTGCGCCCGATGGAGCCGGCGAAGAGCAGGTCGCCCGAGAACAGCACCGGCGGAAGGTCCGGCTGCTGCGGCGTCCTGAAGGTCACCGACCCCTTGGTATGGCCGGGGGCATGGTCGACGGTGAGGCTGAGGCCGGCCAGCTCCAGCACGCTGCCGTCGGTCAGCTCGCGCACGTCGGACGGCTCGCCGACGGTGATCTCGCCCATCAGCTGCTGCCCCAGGGAGCGGCCCAGCGCCTTCTCGGGGTCGGCCATCATGTAGCGGTCGTCGGGGTGGATCCAGGCCGGGATGTCCCGGGCCCCGCAGACCGGCACCACCGAGGCGACGTGGTCGATGTGCCCGTGCGTGAGGACCACCGCGACCGGCTTCAACCGGTGCTCGCGCACCAGGTCCTCCACCCCGCGGGTGGCCTGGTGGCCCGGGTCGACGATCACGCACTCCTCGCCGGGGGCCGGCGCGACCAGGTAGCAGTTGGTGCCCCAGGCTCCGGCGGGAAATCCGGCGATGAACACGGCAGTCCTTCGGAGGTGTCGAGGGGCGGGAAGAGTCTTCGGTGCAGCCTACCGGCGGTAAGGCACCGGTTGCGAACCGGATAGGACGTGCCGCCCCACCGGTGAATCGTGACCTCGACCACGGGCTGTTCACCTCGTACTTACAGACGGGGTCCCTACACTTGGCCGCCAGTGGATGCGATGATCCGATCCAGCACCCCGGGAACCGCATCCAGGGACCAGTACCCCTTAGTCCGACACTCCAGAGTCCAGCGCAACAGAGGAGACAACAGCCGGTGGTCAACAGCGAACAGCGGCGGCGCCAGCTCGCCCGCGAGAAGTACGAGCGGCAGCAGCAGAACCGGATCGAGGCCCAGGCCAAGGCCAGGCGCCGCACCAGCATCCTCGGTGCCTCGCTCGCCGTCGTCGTCCTGGCGGGCGGTGGCCTGTGGGCGGGCGGCGCCTTCAAGAGCGACGCCAAGAAGTCGACCACCGCCAACGCCGCGCCCGCCGCGAGCACGCCCGGCAGCAGCGCTCCGGCCGCCCCGGTGTCGGTCAAGGGCTGCACCGCCCCGGCCGCGGGCTCCCCGAACGGCAAGCAGTGGAAGACCGAGCCGGCCATGTCGGTGGACGCCAACGCGAAGTACACCGCGACGCTGGACACCAGCTGCGGCACCGTCACGCTCCAGTTGGACCCCTCCACGGCGCCGCACACCGTCAACTCGTTCGTGTTCCTGTCGGGTGAGAACTACTTCGACCACGTGAAGTGCCACCGCCTGACCACCCAGGGCATCTACGTCCTGCAGTGCGGCGACCCGACCGGCTCCGGCAGCGGCGGTCCCGGCTACCAGTTCGCCGACGAGAACCTGACCGACAAGGCCGTGACCGGCGGCACCTACCCGGCCGGCACCGTCGCGATGGCGAACGCGGGCCCGGGCACCAACGGCAGCCAGTTCTTCCTGGTCTACAAGGACAGCCAGCTGCCCCCGAGTTACACCCCGTTCGGCAAGATCACCGGCGGCCTGGACGTGCTGAACAACATCGCGGCCGGCGGCGTGCAGGGTGGCGGCGGCGACGGCGCCCCGAACGCCAGCGTGGTGCTCAACAAGGTGACGGCTGTCAAGAGCTGAGCGAGGCCGACAACGCCGCGCGAATTGGCCCGGCCGGGATGCGGACAGCACCGGGCCTGGTCCCCTATGTTGCTGTTGTATAGGGTGCCCTGACCCGATCGCCGTCACCCGCGGCAGCACCGACAGACGGGCAGGAACGGCGGGCCCATCGGTCCGCCGCACATTCAACTGTGGACGACGATCCGCACGACAACGGTCGTGGACGGAACGTCATGTGGAGGAGGCGCTGTGAGCAGCGACCCGTGGGGCCGTGTCGACGAGCAGGGGACCGTCTACGTCAGGACCGCCGACGGCGAACGCGTCGTAGGTTCCTGGCAGGCGGGCTCCCCCGAGGAGGCTCTCGCCTACTTCGAGCGCAAGTACCAGGGCCTGGTAGCCGAGATCGGCCTGCTGGAGCACCGGGTCCGTAAGACGGACCTGGCCGCGAAGGACGCCCAGACCGCGCTCGACCACCTGCGCGCGCAGGTGGTCGAGGCACACGCGGTCGGCGACCTGGCCTCGCTCGCCAAGCGCCTCGAGGTGCTCACCGGCGAGATCGAGTCCCGGCAGGTCGAGCGCAAGGCGGCCCGCGCCAAGGCGGCCGACGAGACCCGGGTGGCCAAGGAGGCCCTGGTCGCCGAGGCCGAGCAGCTCGCCGAGTCCACCCAGTGGCGGGAGGCCGGAGACCGGCTGCGCGCGCTGGTGGACACCTGGAAGGGCCTGCCCCGGCTGGACCGCAAGAGCGACGACGAGCTCTGGCACCGGTTCTCGCACGCCCGGTCGGTCTTCTCCAAGCACCGCAAGGCGCACTTCGCGTCGCTGGACGCCGAGCGCGACCAGGCGCGGGCGCTCAAGGAGCGGCTGGTCGCCGAGGCCGAGGCACTGTCCAGCTCCACCGAGTGGGGCGACACCGCGGCGGCCTACCGCGACCTGATGGCGCAGTGGAAGTCGGCGGGCCGCGCGCAGCGGGACGCCGAGGACGAGCTGTGGGCGAAGTTCCGCGGCGCGCAGGACGTCTTCTTCCAGGCGCGCTCGGCGGTCTTCACCGAGCGCGACGCCGAGCAGGGCGAGAACCAGAAGCTGAAGGAGGCCCTGCTCGTCGAGGCCGAGGCGATCCTGCCGATCAGCGACCTGAAGGCCGCCAAGGCGGCCCTGCGGGAGGTGAACGAGCGCTGGGAGGCGATCGGGCACGTGCCGCGCGACGCCCGGCCGAAGCTGGACGCCCGGCTGAACACCGTCGAGCGGGCCATCCGCGAGGCGGAGGAGGCCGAGTGGCAGCGCTCCAACCCGGAGGCCAAGGCCCGTGCGGCCGGCATGACCGGGCTGCTGCAGAGCGCCGTGGACAAGCTGCGCGCCGAGGCCGACAAGGCCCGTGCGGCGGGCAACGAGTCCAAGGCCGCGAAGCTGGAGAAGGAGCTGGCGGGCCGTCAGGAGCTGCTCGACCAGGCTCTGAAGAGCCTGCAGGAGTTCAGCGGCTGACAGCCGGCTGACAGCCGAGAGGGGCCCACCGCCAACGGCGGTGGGCCCCTCTCGCGTCCGCGCTACTTCTTGGCCGAGGTCACCCGGTAGACGTCGTAGACGCCCTCGACGCCGCGCACCGCCTTGAGCACGTGGCCCAGGTGCTTGGGGTCGCCCATCTCGAAGGTGAAGCGGCTCATCGCGACCCTGTCGCGCGAGGTCTGCACCGCCGCCGAGAGGATGTTGACGTGCTGATCGGAGAGCACCCGGGTGACGTCCGAGAGCAGTCGCGCCCGGTCCAACGCCTCGACCTGGATGGCCACCAGGAAGACCGAGGACTGGGTCGCCGCCCACTCGACCTCGATCATCCGCTCGGGCTGCTGGGTCAACGAGTCCACGTTGACGCAGTCCGCGCGGTGCACCGAGACGCCGTTGCCGCGCGTCACGAAGCCGACGATCGGGTCCCCCGGCACGGGCGTGCAGCACCGCGAGAGCTTGACCCAGACGTCGTCGACGCCCTTGACGATGATCCCGGGGTCGCCCTTGGCCCGCCGCCGGCGCGCCGCCCGGCCGTCGCCGCCGGTGGGCGTCGCGGTGTCGGCGAGGTCGTCGTTGGCGCTCTCCTCGCCGCCGAGCGCCTGTACCAGCTTCTGGACGATGTTCTGCGCGGCGACGTGGCCCTCGCCGATCGCGGCGTAGAGCGAGGAGATGTCGGGGTAGCGCATCTCGTGCGCCAGCGTCACCAGCGAGTCACCGGTGAGGATCCGCTGGATCGGCAGACCCTGCTTGCGCATCGCGCGGGCGATGGACTCCTTGCCCTGCTCGATCGCCTCCTCGCGGCGCTCCTTGGAGAACCAGGCCTTGATCTTGTTGCGGGCCCGGGGTGACTTGACGAAGCCCAGCCAGTCCCGGGACGGCCCGGCGCCCTCCGCCTTGGAGGTGAAGACCTCCACCAGGTCGCCGTTCTCCAACGTCGACTCCAGCGGCACCAGGCGCCCGTTGACCCGGGCTCCTATGCAGCGGTACCCGACCTCGGTGTGCACCGCGAAGGCGAAGTCCACCGGGGTGGAGCTGGCCGGCAGCGCTATCACGTCGCCCTTGGGCGTGAAGACGAAGACCTCGTTGTTGGAGAGGTCGAAGCGCAACGACTCCAGGAACTCGCTCGGGTCCTCGGTCTCCTTCTGCCAGTCGAGCAGCTGGCGCAGCCAAGCCATCTCGTTGACCGCGCCGGCCTTGTCGTCCTTGCGGACCTGCGACGGCGTGTCGGTGCGGACCTTGGAGGTGCCGGCCACCGCGCGCTGCTTGTACTTCCAGTGCGCGGCGATGCCGTACTCGGCGCGGCGGTGCATGTCGAAGGTGCGGATCTGCAGCTCGACGGGCTTGCCGCCGGGGCCGATCACCGTGGTGTGCAGCGACTGGTACATGTTGAACTTGGGCATCGCGATGTAGTCCTTGAACCGGCCGGGGACCGGGTTCCACCGCGCGTGGATGGTGCCGAGCGCCGCGTAGCAGTCGCGGACGGTGTCGACCAGGACCCGGATGCCCACCAGGTCGTAGATCTCCGCGAAGTCGCGGCCTCGGACGATCATCTTCTGGTAGACCGAGTAGTAGTGCTTCGGCCGGCCCGTCACCGACGCCGAGATCCGGGCGCCGCGCAGGTCGCCCTGGACCTGGTCGATCACGGTCGCCAGGTACTCGTCCCGCTTGGGGGCGCGCTCGGCGACCAGCCGGACGATCTCGTCGTACATCTTGGGGTAGAGGATGGCGAAGGCCAGGTCCTCCAGCTCCCACTTGATGGTGTTCATGCCCAGCCGGTGCGCCAGCGGGGCGTAGATCTCCAGCGTCTCGCGGGCCTTCTTCTCCTGCTTCTCCCGCTTGAGGTAGCGCATGGTGCGCATGTTGTGCAGCCGGTCGGCGAGCTTGATCACCAGGACCCGCGGGTCCTTGGCCATCGCGACGACCATCTTGCGCACCGTCTCGGCCTGGGCGGCCTCGCCGAACTTGACCTTGTCCAGCTTGGTGACGCCGTCCACCAGCAGGGCGACCGAGTCGCCGAAGTCCTGGCGCAGGGTCTCCAGGCCGTAGTCGGTGTCCTCGACGGTGTCGTGCAGCAGCCCGGCCATCAGGGTGGCCGCGTCCATCCCCAGCTCGGCGAGGATGGTCGCCACCGCCAGCGGGTGGGTGATGTAGGGGTCACCGCTCTTGCGCTTCTGGCCGCGGTGCCACTTCTCGGCGACGGCGTAGGCCCGCTCGATGTCACGCAGCAGGGCCGGGTCGGCCTTCGGGTCGCCGGCCCGGATGGTGCGGAAGAGCGGTTCGAGCACGGGGTTGAGCAGCGTGCTGCGCTGGCCGCCGAAGCGGGCGAGGCGGGCCCGCATGCCTCCTCCGCCGGAGGAGGTGATGGACCGGACGGCGGGCACCGCCGTCCGGGAGGCGCCGGACGGGACCGTGGCCGGACGCGCCGGGCTGGCCCCCGAGGGCTCGGGCTGACTGCTGGGGGCGCCGGACTCGGCCGTGGGCACTACCTCGTCGGGCAAGGACACTCCTCGGAACGCACCGGATGAACCTTCATGGTACCGAGCGTGAAGCATCGGCGTTCCGCCGCCCGGCGGCTGACATGCCGAGAGCGGTGATCGCAGATGCGATCACCGCTCTCGTTGTGGATCAGTGTCCCGATCGTCAGACCGTGATGAGCGTCTCCAGCGGAGCCCCGCCCAGGTGGGCGGAGAGCCGCTCGCGGCCGTCCAGGAAGCCGAGCTCCATCAGCACGACGACCCCGACCAGCTCCGCCCCCGTGCGCTGGACCAGGTCCAGTGAGGCGGCGATGGTGCCGCCGGTGGCCAGCACGTCGTCGACCACCAGCACCCGCTCACCCGGCGCGAAGGCGTCGCACTGCACCTCGAGGGTGGCCGACCCGTACTCCAGGTCGTACGACTGCGCGAACACCTCGCCGGGCAGCTTGCCCTTCTTGCGGATCGGCACGAAGCCGAGCCCGGCCGCGAAGGCCGCCGGAGCCGCCAGCACGAAGCCGCGCGCCTCCAGGCCCACCACCTTGGTCGCCCCCAGCGCCTTCGCCCGGTCCGCCAGCGCCTGGGTGAGGGCCGCGAAGGCCTCGGCGTCGGCGAGCAGCGGCGCGATGTCCTTGAACAGCACGCCGGGCTTCGGGTAGTCGGGGACGTCCCGGATCCTGCTGGTGAGCAGGTCGGCCAGGGCGGTGTCAGGGGTGTTCACAGATGTCCTTCGGGTGGGGTTCAGCGCTTGCCGGAGGGCCGGCCCTTGCCGCGGGCGCGGCTGACGGGCTGGTTCCGCTGACCGACCATACCGGCCGCCAGAGCGTCGTCCTCGTCATCCCCGCCCTCGGACGGGGCGGCGTCCTGGGGCGCCTCGGCCGCGGCCTTGGCGTCCGCGGCGCGCCGCAGGGCAACCCGCTTGGCGAGTGCCTTCATCTCCGGCTGCTGCTCCTTGAGCTGCGCGAGCAGCGGGGTGGCGACGCAGATGGAGGAGTAGGCACCGGCCGAGAGGCCGATGAAGAGGGCGAGCGAGATGTCGTTCAGCGTGCCGGCGCCGAGCAGGCCGCCACCGATGAAGAGCAGCGCGGCCACCGGCAGCAGGGCGACCACGGTGGTGTTCACGGAACGCACCAGGGTCTGGTTGAGGCCCGCGTTGGCGGCCTCGCTGTAGGTGAGCTTGTTCTGCTTCTCCAGGTTCTTGGTGTTCTCCTTCACGGTGTCGAAGACGACGACCGTGTCGTAGAGCGAGTACCCGAGGATGGTGAGGAAGCCGATCACCGTACCGGGGCTGACCTCGAAGCCCACCAGGGCGTAGACGCCGATGGTGATCAGGAGGTCGTGGATGAGGGCGACCAGGGCGGCCACCGCCATCCGCCACTCGAAGGCGATCGCCAGGTAGACGGTGACCAGCACCATGAAGATCACCAGGCCCAGCAGGGCCTTCTGGGAGATCTCGTGGCCCCAGCTGGGGCCGACCACCTGGGTGTTGACGCTGGACGCCGGGACGTCCAGGTCGCTGGAGAGCTTGTTGACGAAGGTCGAGGAGTCGACCTTCTCCGTCGAGCTGACCTGGATCCGGATCTGGCCGTTGCCGGTGGCCTGGACGAGCGCGGTGTTGTCACCGGTGATCTTGTTCGAGACGTCCTGCGCCTGCGAGACCGAGAGCCCGGGCTTGGAGACGGTGTAGACCGCGCCGCCCTTGAACTCGATGCTCAGGTGCAGGCCGATCACGGTCAGACCGAGCAGCGCCACACCCGCGATGACCGCGGAGATGCTGTACCAGAGCTTGCGCCGACCGACGAAGTCGAAGCTGATCTCGCCCTGGTAGAGGCGGTGGCCGAGGTTGCCGAAGCGTGACATGGCGTCAGGCCTCCTTCACGGCAGACGTGGTGGCGGGCCGGCGGCGAGTGCTGCGGACCGGCGGGCGGGCGCCCAGACGCTTCGGGTCCAGACCGGACCACGGGTGACCACTGGCGAAGAACTTCTTGCGGGCCAGCAGCGTGATCAACGGCTTGGTGAAGAGGAAGATCACCACGACGTCGAGCAGGGTGGTCAGGCCGAGGGTGAAGGCGAAGCCCTGCACCTTGCCGACCGAGACCACGTAGAGCACGCCGGCACAGAGGAAGGAGACGAAGTCGGACACCAGGATGGTGCGCCGGGCGCGCGGCCAGGCGCGCTGGACGGCCGGGCGCAGCTGGGCGCCCTCGCGGACCTCGTCGCGGATGCGCTCGAAGTACACGATGAAGGAGTCCGCCGTGATACCGATCGCCACGATCGCGCCACAGACCGCCGGGAGGTTCAGCGCGAAGCCGATCCCCGCGCCGAGCAGGCACATGATCGAGTAGGTCAGGACCGCCGAGACCGCCAGGCCCGCGATGGAGACCAGGCCCAGACCGCGGTAGTAGATCAGCGAGTAGAGCACCACGAGCAGCAGGCCGATCGCACCGGCGATCAGACCGGCGTGCAGCTGGTCGCCACCGAGCTGCGGGGTGACCGTGGTCACGTCGCTCTGCACGAAGCTGAGCGGCAGGGCGCCGAAGCTGAGCACGTTGGCGAGGCCGGTGGCCTCGTCCTGGGTGAAGCTGCCGGAGATCACCGAGTTGCCGCCGACGATCGACTGGCTGACGTACGGGTGCGAGATGACCTGGCCGTCCAGCACGATGGCGAACTGGTTCATCGGCGACTGCTGGGTGGCGAGCTGGCCGGTGGTGGTGGCGAAGGCCTTGCTGCCGGCGCCGTTGAAGCCCAGCTGGACCTCCCAGCCGGCACCGTTCTGGGTGTCGAAGCCGGCCTGCGCCTTGGAGACGTCCTTGCCGTTGACCGCGACCGGGCCGAGCGCGAGCTTGGTCCAGGCGCCCTGCTCCTTGTCACGGGTGCAGGCGACGGAGTCCTTGGTCGGGTCCGTCTGGTAGTCCTTCGACCGCTGCTTGATGTCCGAGCAGTCCAGGGCGGTGAACTGCTGCTGCAGGTCGGCGGGGACGGTGCCCTGGGTGAGCGCGGCCGAGATCTCGGCGGGGCTCGTCGGCTGCGGGGCAGCGGGGGCGCTAGGCATGCCGCTGGGAGCGGCGGCAGCACCGCTGGCCGGGGCGGACGGAGCCGCCGCGCCCGGGGTGCCGCTCGGGTCGGCGGCCTTGAGGCCGTCGGAGAGCGCGCGGCCCGCGGTGGAGGCGCCGGCACTCGGGGTGGCGGCCGCGCCGGCACTGGTCGACGGCTGGGCCGAGGCCGCGCCGGCGCTCGCGCTGGCACTGGCGCTCGGCTTGGCACTGGCACTGCCACTGGCAGCGGCGCTGGGGCTGCTGGTCGCGGGAGGAGCGGTCACACCGGTGGGCGCGGTCGCCAGCACCGGGCGGAAGTACAGCTGGGCAGTCGTCCCGACCTGCTTGGCCTCGTCCTGCGAGGCGCCGTTCTTCGGGATGTTGACGATGATGTTGTTGCTGCCCTGGGTCTGCACCTCCGCCTCGGAGACGCCGTACCCGTTGACTCGCTGCTGGATGATCCCGACCGCGGTGTTCATATTGGCCTGGTTGATCGCGGCCTTGTCCTTGGAGTCGGCCGTCAGCGTGATGCTGGTGCCGCCTGCAAGGTCGATCCCGAGGCGAGGCGTCGTGTGGCCCGTCCCGAACATGAGGGCGACCAGACCGACGGTGACCACCAGGATGAGGGCCAGCGCCCGTCCCGGGTAACCGTCGCGCGGACGCGACTTGGGTGCTGCCACCTTGCTCGTTTCTCCCTGTCCCATGCCGCAGGCTGCGCGCCGCCCGGCCCGTTGGGGCAGGCGGCAGCGCTAACCGCGGACAACCGTGAGGTGCTGCAGACCGTCCGTACTACTTCGCGGCAGGCGTGTCGCCAGTGCCCTTGTCGAGACTGACCGACTCCTCCGCCGGCGTCTCGTCCTCCAGGACCTCGTCATCGAGATCGACCGACTCGTCCACCTCGGGACGACCGTTGATGATCTCGTCGTATTCCTGCTCGTCGATCACCGCGGCGATGGCGCTCTTGGAGAAGTGCGTGACCACGCCCGGCGCGATCTCCAGCTCCACGGTGGAGTCGTTGACCGACTTGACCAGCGCGTACATCCCACCGATGGTGCGCACCGCCGAGCCGGCCGCCATCGAGGACTGCATGGACGACGCCTGCTGCTGCCGCTTCTTCTGCGACCTGAACATCAGAAAAATGGCGGCAACGGGGAGGAGAAGAATGAGGAGATTCACAGCAGACAGCGTCCTTTACGGGCCACCCGGCGGGTGGCCTGTGGAGATGGTCGCCCGTCAGGTGAGACGGGACGGTCCGGCGAAGTCTAGGAGAGCTTCTCTGATCGGACAACGCCAAGCATCGCATCCTGCCACCAAAGGTGGCGAGTCCCTGGCATGGTCACTCTGAACCAGTGCCCGGAAAGACGTTCCACGAGGTCACTCGCCGCCCGGCCGGGCGGCGCCGCCCTGACCGAACAGCTCCTGCTGGGCCGGGAGCGGTCCGCGGCCGGCGGCCGGCTGGAGCGGCGGGACCAGACCCATGTGCTGCCAGGCGGCCGCGGTGGCGATCCGGCCGCGCGGGGTACGGGCGAGCAGTCCCTCGCGGACCAGGAACGGCTCGGCGACCTCCTCGACCGTCTCGGACTCCTCCCCCACCGCGACGGCCAGCGTGGACAGGCCCACCGGGCCGCCGCCGAACAGCTTCAGCAGGGCGGTCAGCACCGCGCGGTCCAGCCGGTCCAGGCCGCGCTCGTCCACCTCGTAGACCTTCAGGGCCTGGGCGGCGATCTCCCTGGTGACCACGCCGTCGTGCCTGACCTGCGCGTAGTCGCGAACCCGGCGCAGCAGCCGGTTGGCGATCCGGGGCGTGCCGCGCGAGCGGCCGGCGATCTCGGCGGCGCCTATCGGGTCGATCTCGACGTCCAGCAGGGCGGCCGAGCGGTGCACCACCCGCTCCAGCTCGGCCGGCGCGTAGAACTCCATGTGGCCGGTGAAGCCGAAGCGGTCGCGCAGCGGCGGCGGCAGCAGGCCGGCCCGGGTGGTCGCGCCGACCAGGGTGAACGGCGGCAGCTCCAGCGGGATCGCGGTGGCGCCGGGTCCCTTGCCGACGATCACGTCGACCCGGAAGTCCTCCATCGCCATGTAGAGCATCTCCTCGGCGGGCCGCGACATCCGGTGGATCTCGTCGAGGAAGAGCACCTCGCCCTCGCTCAGCGAGGAGAGGATCGCCGCGAGGTCGCCGGCGTGCTGGATGGCCGGCCCGGAGGTGATCCGGATCGGGGCGTTCAGCTCGGCCGCGATGATCATCGACAGGGTGGTCTTGCCCAGCCCGGGCGGGCCGCTGAGCAGCACGTGGTCCGGCGAGGCGCCGCGCTGGCGGGCGGCCTGCAGGACGACGGAGAGCTGCTCACGGACCCGTTCCTGACCGATGAACTCGTCCAGCAGCTTGGGCCGCAGCGCCGCCTCGACCGCCTGGTCCTCGCCGTCGGCGGCGGACGCCACCACACGGTCGACCGGGAACCGGTCGGCGGGGTCGGAGTCGTACGGGCTCATCAGGGCGGGCTCCAAGTCGACATGGTGACGAATCGTCAGCGTACGGGACGCCGACAGCGGTTCAGCGCTGGCGGTTGAGGCTGCGCAGGGCGGCCTTCAGCAGGGCGCCGACGTCGGTGACCGCCTGCGCCTCGGCCTCGGGGGTGACGGCAGCGACGGCGTCGTCCGCCTCGCGCGGAGCGTAGCCGAGGCCGACCAGCGCCGCGTGCAGCTGGTCGCTCCACGGCGCGGGGCCGGTCGCCAGCGGCTTCTGCGCGGGGACGCTGCCGTGCGGGGCGCCGAGCTTGTCCTTGTACTCGAGGAGCAGCTTGGCCGCCTTGGCCTTGCCGATCCCGGGCACCTGGATCAGCGCGCGCTCGTCGCCGCCGGCGATCGCCACGCGCAGCGCGTCCGGGCTGTGCACGCCGAGCATGGCCTGGGCCAGGCGCGGTCCGACGCCGGGCGCCGCCTGGAGGATCTCGAAGGTGGCCCGCTCGTCGTCGTCCGCGAAGCCGAAGAGGGTCAGCGAGTCCTCACGGACCACCAGCGAGGTGGCCAGCCGGGCGGGCTCGCCCACGCGCAGCGCGGCCAGCGTGGTCGGGGTGCACTGCAGCGCCAGGCCGACGCCGCCGACCTCGACGACGGCGCCGGCGTGGCCGATGGACGCCACCGGGCCCTGAACAAAGGCGATCACGGAAGGTACTCCTTGCGGGGGGCGAGCCGGGGGGCGGCGGAGCGCGGGACGGCGGTGCGGGTGGCGGCGGTGCGGGTGGTGGTGGGACGGGCGGCCGCCGCGCCGGTGCGGGCCAGCGCGGCCGCGATCCGGTCGGTGGCCGCGCCGCGCCAGATGTGACAGATGGCCAGCGCCAGCGCGTCGGCGGCGTCGGCGGGCTTGGGCGGCGCGTCCAGCCGCAGGAGCCTGGTCACCATCGCGGTGACCTGGGCCTTGTCGGCCCGTCCCGAGCCGGAGACGGCCGCCTTGACCTCGCTGGGGGTGTGCAGGAAGACGGGAATGCCGCGCCGCGCCGCGCACAGCATCGCGACGGCACTGGCCTGCGCGGTGCCCATCACGGTACGGACGTTGTGCTGGGCGAAGACCCGCTCGATGGCGATGACGTCGGGCCGGTGGGTGTCGATCCACTCCTCCAGGCCCGTCTCGATCGCCAGCAGGCGCAGCGGAACGTCCTCCTCGGCGGGGGTGCGGACCACGCCGACGGCGACCATCGTCAGCGGGCGGCCCGGCGCGCCGTCCACCACACCGACGCCGCATCTGGTCAAACCCGGGTCCACGCCCAGTACCCGCACGTCACAAGCCCTTCGTCGGTGATGCCGACTCGAAGGGTATCGGCAGGGTCCGACAACGCCGACGACGCGCCGACGACGAGACCGGCCCGGTGATCCACGAGGGACCACCGGGCCGGGCCGGACGACGGAGCGGATGCCTACTCGGCGTCGAGCTGCGCGCCGACCTCGTCGGAGATGTCGAAGTTGGCGAAGACGTTCTGCACGTCGTCACTGTCCTCCAGCGCGTCGATCAGCTTGAAGATCTTGCGGGCGCCCTCGACGTCCAGCTCGACCTGGAGGTTCGGCACGAAGTTGGCGTCGGCGGAGTCGTAGTCGATCCCGGCGTCCACCAGCGCGGTGCGCACAGCGACCATGTCGGTCGGCGCGGAGATCACCTCGAAGCTGTCACCGAGGTCGTTGACCTCCTCGGCGCCGGCCTCCAGGACGACGTCGAGCACCTTCTCCTCGTCGACCCCGTCCGCCTTGGCGACGACGACCACGCCCTTGCGGTTGAACATGTACGAGACCGAGCCCGGGTCGGCCATGTTGCCGCCGTTGCGGGTCATCGCGACGCGCACGTCGGAGGCGGCGCGGTTGCGGTTGTCGGTGAGGCACTCGATGAGCACCGCGACACCGTTCGGGCCGTAGCCCTCGTACATGATCGTCGAGTAGTCGGCCCCGCCGGCCTCGGCGCCGTCTCCGCGCTTGACGGCGCGGTTGATGTTGTCGATCGGGACCGAGCTCTTCTTGGCCTTCTGGATGGCGTCGTAGAGCGTCGGGTTACCGGTCGGGTCGCTGCCGCCGGTACGCGCCGCCACCTCGATGTTCTTGATCATCTTGGCGAAGAGCTTGCCGCGCTTGGCGTCGATCACGGCTTTCTTGTGCTTGGTGGTAGCCCACTTAGAGTGGCCGGACATCACCAGCTCCTTTACGTCGCCAAAGGGAAATGAACAGGAGAGATCTTACCGGTGTCGCCCGAGGCGGCGGGCACCGGATCAGCGCGCGGCGGCCGCGACGAGCTGCACGAAGTACGCGTGCACCCGGTGGTCGCCGGTCAGCTCGGGGTGGAACGAGGTGGCCAGCAGGTTCCCCTGACGGACCGCCACGATCCTGCTCTCCGCACCGTCCGCCGCGGGCAGCTCCGCGAGCACCTCGACGCCGGCGCCGACCGACTCGACCCAGGGGGCGCGGATGAAGACGCCGTGCACCGGGTCGCCCTCCAGGCCGCGGAACTCGATCGCGGACTCGAACGACTCGTTCTGCCGGCCGAAGGCGTTGCGGCGAACCGTCATGTCGATGCCGCCGACGGTCTGCTGGTCGTCCCGGCCGTCCAGGATCTTCTCCGCGAGCATGATCATGCCCGCGCAGGAGCCGTAGACCGGCATCCCGGCGGCCACCCGCTCGCGCAGCGGCGCCATCATGCCGAAGGCCAGCGCGAGGTTGGACATGGTGGTCGACTCGCCCCCGGGTATCACCAGGGCGTCGACCTCCGCCAGCTCCTCGGGACGACGCACCGGGCGGGCGAGGGCGTCCGCCTCGGCGAGCGCGACCAGGTGCTCGCGGACGTCGCCCTGCAGGGCCAGGACGCCGATGACGGGGGTGCTGCTGGACACGGTGACTACCTTCTTCGCAGGATCTGATCCAGGGGGGACGCACAACGGTCCGCCGCGCCGAACTGCCGCGCGGCGGACCGTTGTTACGTGACTACCAACCGCGGTTGGCGTACCGCTCGGACTCGGGCAGGGTGTCGCAGTTGATGCCGACCATGGCCTCGCCCAGACCGCGCGAGACATCCGCGATGACCTTGGGGTCGTCGAAGAAGGTGGTGGCCTTCACGACGGCGGCGGCGCGCTTGGCCGGGTCGCCGGACTTGAAGATTCCGGAGCCCACGAAGACGCCCTCGGCACCGAGCTGCATCATCAGCGCGGCGTCGGCCGGGGTGGCCACACCACCGGCGGAGAACAGCACGACCGGGAGCTTGCCCAGCTGCGCGACCTCCTTGACCAGCTCGTAGGGGGCCTGCAGGTTCTTCGCCGCGACGTAGAGCTCGTTCTCGTCGAGGGTGGCCAGGCGGCGGATGTCGCCGTTGATCTGGCGCATGTGGCGGACGGCCTCGACGACGTTGCCGGTGCCGGCCTCGCCCTTGGAGCGGATCATGGCCGCACCCTCGGCGATCCGGCGCAGCGCCTCGCCCAGGTTGGTGGCGCCACAGACGAAGGGGGTGGTGAACGCCCACTTGTCGGAGTGGTTGACCTCGTCGGCCGGGGTCAGCACCTCGGACTCGTCGATGTAGTCGACGCCGAGCGCCTGGAGGACCTGGGCCTCGACGAAGTGGCCGATCCGGGACTTGGCCATGACCGGGATGGAGACGGCGCTGATGATGCCGTCGATCATGTCCGGGTCGGACATCCGGGCCACGCCGCCGTCCTTGCGGATGTCGGCGGGGACGCGCTCCAGCGCCATGACGGCGACCGCACCGGCGTCCTCGGCGATCTTGGCCTGCTCGGCGTTGACCACATCCATGATCACACCGCCCTTGAGCTGCTCGGCCATGCCGCGCTTGACCCGGGCGGTACCGATCTGCGGCTGGTCAGCGGTGTTGACAGGGGTGGTGGACACGTAGGACCTCACTCGAAGACGTACCAGTGCTATCGCCCTATGGTAGGCCGTTCGAGCCGCAGATTGGTGCGCCTCTCAGTCCATTCTGACCGCGCGGATACGACAAAGCGGCTGGAACTACGCAGGCGAACCCTGCGGATTCAGCGCGGCGGGCGGCTCGTCGTCCATCTCGAAGGCGAGCGGGAACGGCGCCTTGCCGGCCAGCCGGAAGTACCTGACCAGTCGGTGCAGCCGCACGGCGCGGGCCGCCCGGACGGCGTCGTTGTGGAACCGCCGGGCCATCGAGACCCGCCGCACCGCCGAGGTCAGATCGCTCAGCGCCTCCTCGCCACCGGGCGCCGCGCGCAGTTCCTCGACCTGCTCGGGCGCGGCGAAGACCGCCCGCAGTGCCTGGCTCAACTCGCTCTCGGCCACCTCACGCTGCTCCTCGTCGGCCTGCCGGGCCGCGTGCGAGGCCTGGTAGAGGAGGATCGAGGCGGCCGGGTCGAGCAGCGTGGAGGTCGCCAGCTCCTGCGCCACCGAGGCCCGGCGCAGCAGCTGGGCGTCGAGCCCGGCCCGCGCGGCGTCGATCCGGGCGTGCAGCCGGTCGAGCCGGCCGGCCGTCCAACTCAGGTAGACGGCGAACAACACCACGGCAACAGCGGCCCAGATCCAGGTAGTCACGGGGGGCAACGCTACCGTCCCGGCCCGACGTGACCAGGATCACGCCGGGCCCGGCGCCCGGGACTCAGGGCCGCGGCAGACCCAACCGCTCGCGCCAGCTGATCCGCTGCTCGTCCTCGTGCACGCCGGCCGCGCCGTCGGCGACCGTCTCGTAGACCGCCAGGATGTCCGTCCCCACCGTCTTCCAGTCGAAGCGCTGGACGTGCCGCGAGGCCGCGACGCGCAGCTCGGCCAGCCGCTGCGGGTCGCCGAGCAGCCGGATCGCCGCCTCGGCCAGCGCGTCGGCGTTCTCGACCGGGAACAGCTCGCCGGCCCGGCCGCCGTCCAGCACCTGCGCGAACGCGTCCAGGTCGCTGGCCAGCACCGGCGCCGCCGCCGACATCGCCTCCACCAGGATGATCCCGAAGCTCTCGCCACCGGTGTTGGGCGCCACGTAGAGGTCGACGCTGCGCAGCAGCCGCGCCTTCTCCTCGTCGCTGACCATGCCGAGGAACTCGATCCTGGCCCGGACTTCCGGGGCCAGGCCCGCGACGGCCTCCTCCTCGTCGCCCTTGCCGGCCACCAGCAGTCGCACGTCCGGCCGGGCGGCCAGGATCGCGGGGAGCGCGGCCAGCAGTGTGGGCAGGCCCTTGCGCGGCTCGTTGATCCGGCCGATGAAGCCGATGGTGGCGCCGGTCCAGCGCGGGTCGGGCAGGGCGTCGGCGAAGAACGAGACGTCCACGCCGTTGGGGATCACCACCGCGTCGCCGCCGAGGTGCTCGACCAGGGTGCGGCGGGCGTACTCGCTGACCGCGATCCGGGCGCGGATCTTCTCCAGGCCCGGCTGCAGGATCGGCGAGGCCGCGATCATCGCCCGCGAGCGCGGGTTGGAGGTGTGGAAGGTCGCCACCATCGGTCCGGTCGCCGACCACGCGGCCAGTATCGACAGGCTCGGCGAGGTCGGCTCGTGGACGTGCAGGATGTCGAAGTTGCCGTCGTGCAGCCAGCGCCGCACCCGGGCCGCGGAGAGGATGCCGAAGCTGAGGCGCGCCACCGAGCCGTTGTACGGCACGGCCACCGCGCGGCCGGCCGAGACCACGTAGGGCGGCAGGCCCGACTCGTCGTCGGCCGGGGCGAGCACCGAGACCTCGTGCCCCAGCCCGATCAGGTGCTCGGCGAGGTCACGGATGTGGAACTGCACCCCGCCGGGGACGTCCCAGTCGTACGGGCAGACGATACCGATCTTCACGTGTTTCCCCTCCGGGTCGTCGGACCGCGCTCAGGCACGAGGAGTCGGCTCGGCCGACTTTTCGTTCGCTTCGTGCTTCGGGCGCGCCGACCGGGCCGACGGAAGGTCCGCGAGCCAGTAGCGCTGCAGCATGTGCCAGTCCTGCGGGTGCTGCCGGATCCCCTCGGCCCAGATGTCCGCCAGGGTCTGCGTCATCGCCTGCGTCACCGCGTGCCGGTCCTCCCCCGCCGGGGGCTCCACCGGCGGGTGGATGGTGCCGCGCATCACCCGGCCGTCGTACCAGAGGGTGACCGGCAGCAGCGCCGCGCCCGTGCGCTGCGCCAGCATGGCGGGCCCGGCCGGCATCTTGGCGGCCTCACCGAAGAAGGTCACCGGCACGCCGGCCTCCGACAGATCGCGGTCGCCGACCAGGCAGACCAGCTGCCCGGCCCGCAGCCGGCGGGCCAGCGTGCCGATCACCGAGACGCCGCCGCCGGTCAGCGCCAGCACCTCCATGCCCAGGCCCTCGCGATAGGCGACGAAGCGGTCGAAGAGCGACTCGGGCTTCAGCCGCTCGGCGACGGTGGTGAAGGTGAAGCCGAGATGGCGGACCACCCAGGCCCCGGCCAGGTCCCAGTTGCCCATGTGCGGCAGCGCCACGAGCGCGCCCCGGCCGGACTCCATCGCCGCGACCAGATGCTCGATGCCGTCCACCTGCACCCGGTCGGCGATCGTGCGGTCGTTCCAGGTCGGCAGCCGGAACGACTCCATCCAGTAGCGCAGGTAGGAGCGCATCCCGGCCCGCGAGAGCTCGCGCAGCTGGGCGGGCGTGTCCTGCGGGCGGACCCGGCCCAGGTTCGCCTGGAGCTGGCGCACCCCCTTGCCCTCCTTGCGCCAGACCGCGTCCGCGATCCGGTTGCCCAGAGCGCGCGCCACCGGCTCCGGCAGGAGCTTCACGGTGGCCCACCCCGCCGCGTACCCGCTGTCGACCAGTTTCTCCCGCATCGCTTCCCCGCCCTCAGCTCTCCGACGCCACGGCGGCGGCCTCGAAGGCCTCCCGACGCACCGTCAGCATCCGCTGCAGCACCGTGATGACGCTGCCCACCGCCACCAGCCACAGCGCCACCGGCAGCAACCACTCGACGTACGGCACCCCGAAGGTGTGCAGACCCGCGATACCGGCCGCCACCAGGGTGATCACGAGCCGCTCGGCCCGCTCCACCAGCCCGGAGACGTTGCACGGCAGGCCCAGGCTCTCCGCCCGCGCCTTGGTGTACGAGACCACCTGGCCGCTCGCCAGGCAGAGCACCGCCATCGCGCACAGCAGGTCGTTGTTCCCGTGCCCGGCGTACCAGAGCGCGATACCGCCGAAGACCGCCGAGTCGGCGACCCGGTCCAGCGTGGAGTCCAGGAAGGCCCCCCACTTGCTGGACCGCCCGGACTGGCGGGCCATGTTGCCGTCGACCAGGTCCGAGAAGATGAAGAGGGTGATCGTGATGGTGCCCCAGAAGAACTCGCCCCGGGGGAAGAACACCAGGGCGCCGGCCACCGAGCCGGCCGTACCGACCAGGGTCACCGCGTCCGGGCTGACGCCCCAGCGCAGCAGGAGGGCGGCGAACGGGGTCAGGACACGTGTGAAGAAGGCACGCGCGTATTTGTTGAGCATGGCCTTCCGGACCGCTCCGATCTCACCTGGTGTTCACCGGCGGCCGAGAGCGGCGCCGGGCGGCCGAGCGGATCAGCCCACCCGGCTCACCCATGGTATCGAGCCGATTCACCTGCCTTCGACGCCCACGCCCGTCCGGGCCCCGACGGGCTACCCGCGGGGCGGCAGCGCGCAGGCCGGGGTCCCGCCGGGCATCCGCTCACGGTTCCTCGCGATCAGCCGGTAGACCGCGGCCGCGACCGGACGCACCGGTCCGAGCGCCAGCACCGCCCCCAGATACGCGGACACCCCGCCGGAGCGCATCAGCAGCCGCGCCACCGCCTGCGCACCGCCGTACACCGCGCCGGTCGGGGTCACCCAGAGCACCTCGAACTCGGCCCGCTCCCGGGTCACCCCGAACTCCGCCAGCTCGGTGAACTGGAACGGCTGCGCCGTCCACCCCCCGGAGGCCAGCGTCTGCCGCAGGTACTTCTCGGCCCACCGGACGCAGGAGGTGCAGAAAGCACAGTCCCCGTCATAGATCAGCACAGGATCATTGGCACTCATGACACCGATCCTGCCGCATCGGGATCGAAGCGCCCACATCCGGGGAAGCATGTCGGCAGTGCCGGGCCCGTCCTGGCTGGTGACGGCACTTCAGACGATCATCGGCGGGACGGTACCGCGGCGCGATAGCCTGCCGTTGACCACACAAGGGGAGGAGGGGTGGCCGCCATGAACAAGCTGGACATGACCCCGGGTGCGCAGATACCCCGTACGGACGCCGGCCCACAGACGGCGGTCACCCAGGCTCTCTCGTCGGTCGCCTACCGCGACGGCGACCCGGACGCCTTCGCCAAAGCCGCCCAGCCCGATCTCACGCTGAAGCACGGGCGGTTCAGCCTCTTCCGACCCAACCTCGGCGAGGCCTTCAGCAAGGCCGTGATCGCCCGCACGCTGGGCGCCTCGCGCAAACCACTGGTGCCGTCCTTCGGCACCGACCCCCGGATGGTCGTCGAACACTGCCTGGCGGCGGAGGAGGTCCGGACCGCCCGGGACCGCAAGCTCACCCTGGTGACGCTGCTCACCGGGCTGCTCTTCCTGCCCGGCGCACTGGTCTGGCTCGGCACCTTCCAGCTGCGGATCATGATGGGCAAGAGCAGCCCCGCCCGGGAGAAGACCTACGGCGCCGCGATCCTGCTGCTGCCGCTGGCTCTGGCCGTACTGCTCGCGCTGCGCCCGCCGTTCACCGGGCCGCTCTCCGTCTACGCCCGCGTGGTGCTGCTGGTCCCGGTGGCCGGCTGGTACTGGGCGCGGCAGATCTGTCTGGCCACCACCAAGGACCTGCGGGCCCGTTGGGCCGGGCTGATCGACGGCAACGTGCTGGCCGCCGTGCTGCCGACCGCCGTCCCGCGCGACGACAAGGACGCCAAGGCCGAGCTGCTGAAGAAGCAGCTGACCCGGCTCTCCATGGAGCAGGACACCAACGTCCTGCACTACGCGGGCGTCAACGGGATACTCGGTCTCGGCAAGCACTGGGGCTCCTGGGACGTCGCCGGGGACCTCTACCCCGCCGAGGGCCACCAGGACTTCCGCACCTTCCACGCCTGGGACCTGATCAAGAAGATCACCGACCAGCTGAACGGCCTCGGCCGCAGCGACGTCGGCAACGGCGGCATCCCGCACTCCTCCGTCCAGCAGTGGGTGATCTCCGAAGTCGGCGCCGGCGCCGCCGAGATCGCCCGCCCGGAGGGCCCGGAGATGGACGGCCCGCGGATGCGCGACCACGCGGTGGCCGACATCGCCAACCGCCAGACCTTCGGCGCGGCCGGTCTGCGGCACTACCTGGGCACCCAGTTCGTGCTGAACAACGGCAAGTTGATCGTCAGCCTGATGGTCACCGTGACGATCCTGGGCAACACCCTGCGGATCTCGGTGACCGGCTACACGCTGGGCCCGGTGCAGGGCACCTTCCACGACAAGCCCAAGCCCAAGGAGATCACCCGGCCCAAGTCGGGCAAGTTCTGGGTGGAGGAGACCGTCCAGCTGCCGCTGATCGACAACGACGAGGTGGTCCGCCAGGCGGTCCGTGCGCCCTTCATGAAGGCGCCCGCGCTGCTCAACTGGCTCGGCGGCACGCTCCCCCTGCCGGAGCCGTTCGGCCTGCGCACCGCCTGGGCCACGGCCCCGTGGAACAGCCGGTTCATGACGGACGACTCGACGAGGATCGCCACCCCGGTGATGAGCGCGGTGCTCGCGGCCACCATCGAGTTCCTGCGCGACCACGACATCGACACCGACCGGTTCAGCAACCGCTCGATGATCCTGAAGTCCGAACTGCAGAGCGTGCGCCCCTTCAAGGCCGACGCCTACGACGCCGACTGACCGGATCGAGCACGACAAGGGCCCCGCCGGAATCCGGCGGGGCCCCCGTGCTGCCCGGCTCAGTCCTGCGGCCAGGCCTCGGCCAGCATCTTGCGGGTGTCCGCGAGCAGCTGCGGCAGCACCTTCGTGTGGCCGACCACCGGCATGAAGTTGGTGTCGCCGCCCCAGCGCGGCACCACGTGCTGGTGCAGGTGCGCGGCGATCCCGGCACCGGCCGCCTCGCCCTGGTTCATCCCGATGTTGAAGCCGTGCGCCCCGGAGGCGGCCCGCAGCGCGGTCATCGCCTGCTTGGTGAGAGTGGCGAGTTCGGCCGTCTCGGGCTCGGTGAGCTCGGTGTAGTCGGGCACGTGCCGGTACGGGACGACCATGAGGTGGCCGCCGTTGTACGGGTACAGGTTGAGCACCGCGAAGACGTGCTCCCCGCGCCGGACGACCAGCCCGTCCTCGTCGCTCAGCGACGGGATCGAGCAGAACGGACACCCGTCACCGGGGGCAGGCCCGGTGGGCTTGTTCTCGCCCTGGATGTAGGCCATCCGATGGGGCGTCCACAGGCGCCTGAAGCCGTCCGGCTCCCCCACGCCCCGCTGCAGTTCCGGCTCACTCGTCATGGTGATCAGCATATTCGGAGCGGGCCCCGGAGAAACCAGTGCGGGGCAGACTCGTCGAGTCCGCCCCGCACCGATCGTTCGGTCAGACCTGGATCCGGCGCTCCACCGCGTCGACGATCTCGGCGATCGCCTCGTCACGCGAGACGCCGTTCTTCTGCTCGCCGTTGCGGTAGCGGAACGACACCGCGCCCGCTTCGACGTCGTCGTTGCCGGCGATCAGCATGAACGGAACCTTGCTCTTCTGAGCGTTCCTGATCTTCTTCTGCATCCGCTCGTCCGAGGCGTCCACCTCGACCCGGATCCCACGCTTCTTCAGCTCGGCCGCGACCTCCTGGAGGTACGGCACGTGCTCGTCGGTGATCGGGATCCCGACGACGGTGACCGGCGCGAGCCACGGCGGCATGGCGCCGGCGTAGTGCTCCAGGAGCACCGCGAAGAACCGCTCGATCGAGCCGAACAGCGCGCGGTGGATCATCACCGGGCGCTGGCGGTTGCCGTCCGCACCCTGGAACTCCAGCTCGAAGCGCTGCGGCAGCTGGAAGTCGACCTGGATGGTCGACATCTGCCAGGTGCGCCCGATGGCGTCCCGGGCCTGCACCGAGATCTTCGGACCGTAGAAGGCCGCGCCCTCCGGGTCCATGGTGAGCTCCAGGCCCTGCTTCTCGGCCGCGTCGGCCAGCGCCTGGGTGGCCTCGGCCCAGTCCTCGTCCGAGCCGACCGACTTGTTCGGGTCCCGGGTGGAGAGCTCCAGGTAGAAGTCGTTCAGCCCGTAGTCGCGCAGCAGGTCCAGCACGAAGGTCAGCAGCGAGTCCAGCTCGCCGGCCATCTGGTCCTTGGTGCAGTAGATGTGCGCGTCGTCCTGGGTGAAGCCGCGGGCACGGGTCAGGCCGTGCACCACGCCGGACTTCTCGTAGCGGTAGACCGTGCCGAACTCGAAGAGCCGCAGCGGGAGTTCGCGGTAGGAGCGACCCCGGGAGCGGAAGATCAGGTTGTGCATCGGGCAGTTCATCGGCTTGAGGTAGTAGTCGTTCTCGCCGTCGAGCTGCATGGGCGGGTACATCCCGTCGGCGTACCAGTCCAGGTGACCGGAGAGCTCGAACAGGGTGCCCTTGGTGGCGTGCGGGGTGTAGACGAACTCGTAGCCCGACTCCTCGTGCCGCTTGCGCGAGTAGTCCTCCATGGCCCGGCGCATCACGCCGCCCTTGGGGTGGAAGACCGCGAGGCCCGAGCCGATCTCCTCCGGGATGGAGAAGAGGTCCAGCTCGCTGCCGAGCTTGCGGTGGTCGCGCTTGGCGGCCTCGGCCAGGAAGTCCAGGTGCGCCTTGAGCTCGTCCTTGGTCGGCCAGGCGGTCCCGTAGAGACGCTGCAGCTGCGGGTTCTTCTCGCTGCCGCGCCAGTACGCGGCGGCCGAGCGCATGATCTTGAAGGCCGGGATCATCCGGGTGCTCGGCAGGTGCGGGCCGCGGCACAGGTCGCCCCAGCACAGCTCGCCGCTCTTCGGGTCCAGATTGTCGTAGATGGTCAGCTCGGCGCCGCCCACCTCGACGTTGGCGCCGTCCTCCGAGGAGGCCGAACCCTTGAGCCCGATCAGCTCCAGCTTGTACGGCTCGCCGGCCAGCTCGACCCGGGCCGCCTCGTCGGTGACCACTCGGCGGGCGAACTTCTGCCCGCGCTTGATGATCTCCTGCATCTTCTTCTCGACGGCCTTGAGGTCGTCCGGGTTGAACGGCTTCTCGACGTCGAAGTCGTAGTAGAAGCCGTCCTTGATCGGCGGACCGATGCCCAGCTTGGCCTCGGGGAAGAGCTCCTGCACGGCCTGCGCCATCACGTGCGCGGTGGAGTGCCGCAGGATGTTCAGACCGTCCGGGCTGCTGAGCTCGACCGGCTCGACCTCGTCGCCCTCCTGCACCTGGTAGGCCAGGTCCTTGAGCGCGCCCGCCACCCGGGCGGCGATGATCGAGCGGTCGTCCGCGAAGAGGTCGGCGGCCGTGGTGCCCGTAGTCACCACGCGCTCTTCCCGATCGGGTTCGCGGCTGATGGTTACCCGGACGTCGGTCACCGGTCTCTCCTGATGGTCTGGCGCACAGCACAGTGCTGTGACGTGACGATGGTACCGAGCCCGCCGCGCCGCCCGCGCACCCATATCCGCCGGTCGTCCGGGCCGTCGCCGCGGCGGCGGGGTTGAAGGGGTACCTGCCCGGGGTATCACCTGCTCAGAACGGCGCCATGAGCCGGTGCACCGCCAGTCCTCGGCGGTGCACCAGGCGGGGCCGGGGGACCTGAGGGGTGGTCATGGAGCAACACCACTACTGGCACGAGGGCCCACTCGCCTCCTTCGACACCGAGACCACCGGCGTGGACGTGGAGAGCGACCGGGTCGTCTCCGCCGCGCTGGTCGTCCAGGCGGCGCCGGGCAGCGCCGCCGAGCGACGAACCTGGCTGGCCGACCCGGGCATCGCGATCCCGGACGGCGCCCGCGCGGTGCACGGCATCACCGACGAACACGTCCGCGCCTTCGGCCGCCCCCCGCACACCGTGGTCGGCGAGATAGCCCGCGCGCTCGCCGACCAGGCCCGGGCCGGGGTCCCGGTGGTGGTGATGAACGCCCCGTACGACCTGACGCTGCTCGACCGGGAGTTGCGCCGGCACCGGGAGAGCTCGCTGGAGGAGTTCCTGGACGGCGCCGCGCTGCTGGTGGTCGACCCGCGGGTGCTGGACAAGCACGTGGACCGCTACCGCCGGGGCCGACGCACCCTCACCGACCTCTGCGCGCACTACGGCGTCAGTCTGGAGGGCGCGCACGACGCGGCGGCCGACGCCACGGCCTCCCTGGAGCTGGTCCGCGCGATAGGTGCCCGTCACCGGGCGGCGCTGGGCGGCTTCTCGGCCGCCGAGCTGCACCTGCGGCAGGGGGTCTGGCACGCCGCGCAGGCCCGTGGACTGCAGGACTGGTTCGACCGGTCCGGCACCCCGGAGCGGGTCGACCGGTCCTGGCCGCTGCGTCCGGTGCGCTGCGCCTGCGGACACCGGCTGACCTCCGGACACAGCTGCGAAGCGGCGGCCTGACGAGCCTGACAACGCATCAGGGCCGTTGGTTGGATATCCAACCAACGGCCCTGATGTTGTCCGGTGGGCGATACTGGGATCGAACCAGTGACCCCTTCGGTGTGAACGAAGTGCTCTCCCGCTGAGCTAATCGCCCGGGCAACGAGATGAACAGTAGCACCGTCCGAGGCGTAGCTCCAAAGCGGTTGGCCGGCGGCCACCCGACGGCCCGCCAGCGGGGTTCCGGCAAAGGACCCATGACGTCGCCTCAGTTCCCCGCGACTTCCCGAAGAGTCGATTCCGGTCACTTCCACTCTCGATCGGAACACCGAAAAGCGTAGGACCCCGGTCAATTACTGACCGGGGTCCTACGCCTTACTCTGCAATCCGGTGGGCGATACTGGGATCGAACCAGTGACCCCTTCGGTGTGAACGAAGTGCTCTCCCGCTGAGCTAATCGCCCGGGTGCAGAGAAAACATTACCGCATCCCGAGGGGTGCTCCGCACACCCCTCCCCCGGCATCCCCAGAGCGGCCCCCACCAGCCCGGCAGCCACCGCCCGTCACTTTCGGTAACCACTGCGCAGGACGTCAGGACCGTCCCGCCGGACGTCCCGATATCGCGTTCGGACCCGCTTCCGGCACTTTGTGCAATGCGCCGGAAGGGTTACCGCCGGGCCCCGAATCGGGACAGAGGGGTTTACATCGGCGCCAGCGGTGGGATGGTCCGTTCGCCGACGTGCGATTCCCCGAGCGCACACTGAGCGAAAGGCCATGGCGCTTATGAACACCACGGTCAGCTGCGAGCTGCACCTGCGCCTCATCGTGTCCAGCGAGTCGTCACTGCCCGTCCCCGCGGGCCTGCGCTACGACACTGCGGACCCCTATGCCGTGCACGCCACGTTCCACACCGGTGCCGACGAGACCGTGGAGTGGGTGTTCGCCCGCGACCTCCTCGCGGAGGGGCTGCATCGACCCACCGGTACCGGCGACGTCCGGGTCTGGCCGTCACGTAGCCACGGACAGGGTGTCGTCTGCATCGCGCTGAGCTCTCCGGAAGGAGAAGCACTGCTGGAAGCCCCGGCCCGGGCGCTTGAGTCGTTCCTCAAGCGCACCGACGCCGCCGTGCCCCCCGGCACCGAACATCGTCACTTCGATCTGGACCGGGAGCTGTCGCACATCCTTGCCGAGAGCTGAAGCCCCGGGGGTGCGCCCCCGGTGGCCCGGTCGACATTCCTGGTGGCTGTCCTACTCGGGGGCACGGCCACAGGCTCATCCGCGTGCTGCGCGGTCTCGGGGCCGGTACTCCACGGCGTTCGAGTGAGAACGCCGAAGGCACCCGGAGTCACATTCGTGGCTCCGGGTGCCTTCGGCGTTCCCGGCGCCGGGCCCGGTAGAGTGCGGCGTTGATGACCGACGCGGACGGGCCACCGTCCCCGGCGCACGCGAGGAGTTCCCACGTGCTGATCACCCATGACACCGAGTCCGCCCTGGGCACCCTGGTCGAGCTCCTCAACACCTCCCCCGACGCGGGCGGCTACGAGCAGCTTCCCGACGTCGCCTCGTTGGACGCCCTGGTGGAGCGGCGGGAGATCAGCGAGGTCGACGCGGTCACCGTGGCCGACCTGGCGGCCGTGCACGCGCTGCGGGCCCGGCTACGGGCGGTGTTCGGCGCGGGGTCCACCGAGGAGGCCGCCGAACTGGTGAACGTGCTGGTGGCCGACGTCAACGCGACGCCACGCCTGACCGACCACGACGGCCACGGCTGGCACATGCACTACTTCGCCCCGCACGCGGCCCTGGCCGACCATCTCGCGGCCGAGCTGGGGATGGCCCTGGGGCTCATCCTGATGGCCGGTGAACGGGAGCGGCTGCGCCGCTGTGAGGCCCCGGACTGCGCCCGCGTCTTCGTCGACCTCTCGCGCAACCGCTCCCGGCGCTACTGCGACAGCCGGACCTGCGGAAACCGGATGCACGTGGCCGCCTACCGGGCCCGCCAGCGCTCGGCGGCCGACGACGCGATCCCGCTCGGCGTGCGCTGAGCCACGCTCGCGCTCGGCCGACGGCTCCCGTGATGGAAGACTGGCCGCATGACCGAAGCCTCTCTCCCCCGTCTGGAGCTCTGGTGCGAGCTGCAGTGTCCGGACTGCCGCACCTCCCTCGACGACGTCCGTGCCCTGCGTGAGCGCTACGGCGACGCGCTGACGATCGAGTTCCGGCACTTCCCGCTCGAGCGGCACAAGCACGCCTACGCGGCCGCCGAGGCGGCCGAGGAGGCCTTCGCCCAGGGCCAGGGCTGGCCCTTCGTGGAGGCGGTGCTGGCCCGCACCGAGGAGCTGGCCGAGCGCGGCCAGGAGCTGCTGGTCGAGGTGGCCGCCGGGCTGGGCCTGGACACCGAGGAGATCGAACTCGCGCTGGTCGACGGCCGGCACACCCTGATCGTCGACGCCGACCAGGCCGAGGGGAAGGCGATCGGCGTGACCGGCACCCCGACGTACGTGGTGGCCGGGCAGCGGCTGGACGGCGGGCAGAGCCAGGAGGGGCTGCGCGAGCGGATCGTGGCGCTGCTGGAGGCCTGAGGAGAACTCCTAGGCCGTGTCTGACAATTCGCGTCGGATGAGCCCGCGGCGTTGGGCGCCCGGCTGGGCGTTCCGGCGGATCGTCCTCGTACTGGGTCGTACTTGGATGATCCGCCGGTGCGTCCAGCCGGGATGCCCGGCGTCGCGGGCCCGGCGGGAATTGTCAGACACGGCCTAAACGAGCGGTTTGGCCAGGATGCGGCTGCTGATCCGGTAGCCGAGCGACTCGTACAACGTGATGGCGACGGTGTTCGCCGAGTAGACGTTCAGGCCGAGGTCACGGACCCCGGCGGCCAGGCATTCGCGTTCGGCCGCGAGCATCAGCTCGCGGCCGTAGCCGTGTCCGCGCCGGTCGGCGTCGACCTCGACGGTCATCACCCAGGCCTGCGGCCGGCCGTCGGGCAGGGTGCCGCCTGACAGGTCGACCCAGAGACTGCCCACCGGCCTTCCCTCGACGACCAGTTGACGCAGCGCCACGCCCGGCGTGGCGGCGCCCTGGGCGAGCAGTTCGGTGTGGTCGGCCTCGCACTTGTCGTACGCCTGACGGGGGGTCAGCCCGGAGCGGGCCAGGTGTTCGCGGTAGGTGGCCCGGGTGAGCGCCAGCCAGTGCGGGAACTCCTCCGCACCGATCCGACGTATCGTCAGATCCGGTGTGGTGGCCGGTGGTTGGCCGAGCTCCTTGGCGAGCTTGCGGTTGGTCTCGAGGTAGCCGAGCGAGTCGGCCAGCGCGAGCGCGGCCGCGGCGTCGGCGGGGACGGAGAGCTCGATCCGCACGCAGCCCCACTGACGCAGCGCCTCCTCGGCGGCGAGCGCCGCGACCGTGCCCCGGCCGCGCCGCCGTTGCGGCGCGATGATCTCCAGCTCTGCGATCCGCCCGATCCAGCCGGTGCCCAGCGGGTGCGAGCTGGTGCACACGGTGCCCACCGGACGACCGTTGGCGCAGACCTGCCAGCGGCGGCTGCGGCCGCCGCCCGGGAGGGACTGCTCGGGGCCGGCAGGGCGCAGCGTGGTGGTCATGGCAGCCTTCCTACCCGTCCGCGTGCCCGTCTAACGGGGTGTGCCGCTCTCACGGGTCCAGGTCGTCGGCGGCGCGGGCGGCGAAGTGCGCCATCGCCTTGGCGGTGACCGGGCCGGGTGCGGGCAGGTCGTGGTCGTCGATCCGGTGGACGGCCTGGACGTCGCGCAGGCTCGACGTGAGGAAGACCTCGTCGGCCTCGCGCAGGATCGAGTACGGCAGGTCGACCTCCCGTGCCCCGCACCAGTCGGCGACCAGGTCCCGGGTGATGCCGGCCAGGCAGCCGGAGCCGAGCGGCGGGGTGAGCAGCTCACCGTCCACCACCACGAAGACGTTGGAGCCGGTGCCCTCGCAGAGCCGGCCGGCGGTGTTGGCGAGCACCGCCTCGGAGGCGCCGTGGCGGTGGGCGTAGGCGAGCGCGACCACGTTCTCGGCGTAGGAGGTGGTCTTCAGGCCGGCCACCGCGCTGTGCTCGTTGCGGGCCCACGGGACGGTGGCGACGGCGGTGCTGTCGGGACGCTCGGCGGCGGTGCCGAGCGCGACCACCAGGGTGGGCGGGGTGTCGCTGCGCTCCGAGCCGAGCGGGGCGAGGCCGCCGGTGTAGGTGATCCGCAGCCGGCCACGCGGCATCGGGTTGGCGGCGAGCACGGCGGCGCAGCCGGCCCGGACCTCGCCGAGGTCCGGCGCCGGCAGGCCCAGGCCGGTGGCGGAGCGGACCAGGCGGTCGAGGTGGCGGGTGAGCGCGAACGGGCGGCCGGCCACGCTCTTGACCGTCTCGAACACGCCGTCGCCGACGGTCAGTCCGTGGTCGAGGACGGAGATCTCGGCGCGGTGCTCCTCGACCAGCGATCCGTTCAGCCAGATCATCGGATGTTCCTCCAGAAGACGCGGGCACGGAGTGGACGGCTCTACTCCGGATACTCCCCCGACGCTATCGCGACCAGCCGGGCGGCCTTGAGTTCGGTCTCCGCCCACTCGTGCTCGGGGTCGGAGCCCCAGGTAATGCCTGCGCCCGTGCCGAAGTACAGGACGGGCGCCGCCGCGGCGGGCCGCTCAATCCAGAACGTCCGGATGCCGACAGCGAGTTCGGCCTCACCGCGGTCGGCGTCGACCCAGCCGACGGCGCCGGTGTACGGGCCGCGCGGGGCGGTCTCCAGCTCGTCGATGACGCGCAGCGCGCTGGACTTGGGGGCGCCGGTGACCGAACCGGGCGGGAAGGTCGCGTCCAGCAGCTCGGGCCAGCCGGCGCCGTCCCGCAGGGTGCCGCGGACCAGCGAGACCAGGTGCACCAGGCCGGGGTGCTTCTCGACCGCGCAGAGGTCGGGGACGGTGATGCTGCCGATCGCGCAGGCGCGGCCGAGGTCGTTGCGGACCAGGTCGACGATCATCACGTTCTCGGCGTAGTCCTTCTCCAGCAGGTCGGCCTCGGTGCGGCCGGTGCCCTTGATCGGGCCGGAGGAGACGCTCCGGCCGGAGCGGGAGAGGTAGAGCTCGGGCGAGGCGGTGGCGATCTCGATGCCGTGGTCGGGCAGCCGCAGGGTGCCCGCGTAGGGGGCCGGGTTGCCGTGGGCGAGCAGGCCGGTCAGGGCGTCGATGTCGCTGCGGGCGGGGTCGGCCTGCGGCAGTGGCGCGCTCATCACCCGGCAGAGGTTCGCCTGGTAGACCTCACCGGTCGCGATCCGCTCACGGATCCGGCGGACGCCGGCGGTGTAGCCGGCGCGGTCCAGCGAGCTGTGCCAGCTGCCGGGGAGCGGGCCGTGCCAGGCGCCGGGCTCGCGCCGGGGGCCGGGTCGGGGCGGACGTCGGCGAAGCGGGCGCAGGTGAGGCGGCCCTCGAAGTCGTGGGCGACCGCCCACCAGCCCTCGCTCTCCAACGCGGCCGGGTCGGAGGTCACCTCGCACAGGCCCGTCGCGAGCCGGCCGCCGAAGCGGGCCATCGGCTGGTCGGGGGCGGGGGCGGAGCTGGGGGCGGGCACGGTTCTCCTGCGGTGGTCACGGTCTGCGTCGGGTCCGGGGGGCCGACGGCGGGGGTCTGCGGTGTTGCGGGTCCGCGGTGCTGGGAAGTCTAGGTCGGGCACGGGCCGCGACCCGGTCCGCGCCGGGCGCCGGCGGCCGCGCCCGGCGGCTGACGTGCACGGATTCGCGGCGGGCCCGGCACTGCTGCCGGGGCCGTCCGGGGGGCGCTTCGGAGGGGGCCCGGGCGCTAGCTGCGGATACGGAATTTGAGCTGGCCAGGGTTTCCGCTAAAGTTCAACACGTCGCCGGGAAACGGAGCCGCTGAGAAGCGGTGAAGGACCCGGAAGACAGGCGGACGTGGCTCAGTTGGTAGAGCATCACCTTGCCAAGGTGAGGGTCGCGAGTTCGAATCTCGTCGTCCGCTCGGTGCCGTGAAGGACAGCATGATCGTTCTTCCTGGTATGTTTGACAAGTTGCCTGGTGGAGTGGCCGAGAGGCGAGGCAACGGCCTGCAAAGCCGTGTACACGGGTTCAAATCCCGTCTCCACCTCCAAGAGGTCCCCCGGTTCGACCGGGGGTCTTCCCGCGCGATTAGCTCAGCGGGAGAGCACTACCTTGACACGGTAGGGGTCACTGGTTCGATCCCAGTATCGCGCACACAGGTCCTTCGGGTCCTTCGGCGGCACCTCGCAGTGCTGCCACCAGCCGGGCCGACACTCTGGTGTCGGGCAGGCGCGATTAGCTCAGCGGGAGAGCACTACCTTGACACGGTAGGGGTCACTGGTTCGATCCCAGTATCGCGCACACAGGTCCTTCGGGATCTTCGGCGGCACCTCGCAGTGCTGCCACCAGCCGGGCCGACACTCTGGTGTCGGGCAGGCGCGATTAGCTCAGCGGGAGAGCACTACCTTGACACGGTAGGGGTCACTGGTTCGATCCCAGTATCGCGCACAGCAGCAAAGCAGTTGGAACGAGAGCCGCAGTCCGGTCACGGGCTGCGGCTCTCGTGCGTCCGCGGCGGGGGAAACGAGAGTGCCGTGTACGGGACGCCCTCACCGGCGTTCCGTACACGGCACTCGACTGACCGGTGCGTGGGCACCCGCTGCTCGCCCGTCCGCGTGTCCCCGCGGGCGCTTCGCTCCGGTCGGCGCCGACCCCTTGTCCCGAGAGGTCAACGCCCGATCAGGTTGGCCACCGCCTCGGTCTGGCTGACCATCTGCTCCCAGCCTCCGAAGAGCAGGAGCAGGGCGATCGCACACGGCAGCGCCATGGCCAGGGCGACCACGGGATGCCGGCGGTCGTCCGCCGGGCGGCGCGACCGGGCGGGCCGGATCGCGAGCAGCCGCCGGCGCCGGGCCGGGTCTGCGGAGATTTCCGTTGCCATGGTCCTGCTCCTGCCCCTACTGGTGCCGCTTCGAGTCGGACGGTCACCGATGCCGCTGCGGTACGGCCTGCGCGGTGGACGGTTGGTCTCGGGGGACGAGCACCCCGCCCACCGCTGCTCTCAACCGTAGGTGGACCGCCGGCTCCTGACATCGTGCCCGCGTATCGTTCCAGGGGTGGCCAGGAGGATGAGTGGAGTCCGGGTCGACTACTACCGCAGGGGGAGTCGAGGGTCCTTCGACCCCCGAGGGAACCCTGAGAGCGACCCCGAGACCCCGGTCACACCAACGCCTCCGCGCGGCCCTGTCCCAGGGAGATCGGACAATCCCACCGGCGGTTCACGTGTTGCGTATCAGCACACCGCAGCCGACAGTCCGTAAGCTGTGCCCGGAAGAATCTGACGCTGCCCCACCACCGGGGGCGCACCTCACGGGTTGCCCACCTGACGGGCCGACGGGGAACGACATGGCGATGATGCGGCTGAGGCGTGAGGACCCCCGCATCGTCGGCCCCTACCGGTTGCACCGTCGGCTCGGCGCCGGCGGGATGGGCGTGGTCTATCTGGGCTCCGACCGCAAGGGCCAGCGGGTCGCACTGAAGCTGATCCGGGCCGAGCTGGCCGAGGACGCGGAGTTCCGCACCCGGTTCGCCCGCGAGATCGCCGCCGCCTCGCGGATCCGCGGCGGCTGCACGGCCCGGGTGGTCGCCTCCGACATCGAGGCCGACCGGCCCTGGCTCGCCACCGCGTACGTGCCCGGCCCCTCGCTCTACAAGCGGGTCGGCGACGAGGGCCCGCTGGCCTGGCCCGAGGTGGCCCGGATCGGTTCCGCGCTGGCCGACGGCCTGGTGAAGGTGCACGAGGCCGGCGTCGTGCACCGGGACCTGAAGCCGTCCAACATCCTGCTCTCCCCCAAGGGCCCGCGGATCATCGACTTCGGCATCGCGTGGTCGCGCGGCGCCAGCACGCTCACCCACGTGGGCACGGCCGTCGGCTCACCCGGCTTCCTGGCCCCCGAGCAGGTCCGCGGCGCCGCGGTGACGCCCGCCACCGACGTCTTCGCGTTCGGCGCCACGCTGGCGTACGCGCTGACCGGCGACTCGCCGTTCGGCTCCGGCGCCTCGTCGGAGGTGATGCTCTACCGGGTCGTGCACGAGGAGCCGGACCTCTCGGAGGTGCCGGCGGTGCTGGCTCCCCTGGTCGGGGCCTGCCTGGCCAAGGAGCCGATGGAGCGCCCGGGCGCGGCTCATCTGCACGAGCGGCTCAGCGAGCTGGCGGCACGGGCCGGCGGCGGTCGCGGGCGGGCGGCGGCGCCGGCCGAGCCGCGCGAGGAGGCGGCCGCCCGGGAGGCGGCGCGCGGCGCGCGGCTGCGCCCCCCGGTGCGCCGGCGCCCGGCGTGAGCCACGGCGCGCAGGGCGGTTTCGCCCCTGCCGCGGGCTCCCCGGGCAGTCCGGCGCACGGGGCGCCCTCGGCGCGCGAGGCCGGCCACAGCGCTCCCGGTCACCACCCCGGCGCCGGACGGCCCGCCGAGCGGCGCGCCCCGCTGCGCCGGCCGCCCGGCCAGCCGCCGACCGCGCCGATGCCCTGGCCGGCCCGCGACGCCCAGGCCAACGCTCAGTCCCAGGCACCGGAGGGCCACGAGGCCTACGACGTCCGGGCTGCGGCCCGGCCGGTCCGGGCGCCGCACGACCGCGCGGGCCGGGAGCGGGCCACCGTGCGCGAGCGCCAGCAGACGCCCGCCCCGGGACGTCCGGCGCGCGACCGTCAGCACACCCCGGCCCCGGGGCGGCCGATCGACTCCCGCCGCCGGCTGCTGCGCCAGCGGCTGGTGGTCTTCATCACCGTCACCATCGGCGTGGCGCTGGCCATCGCGGCCGCCCAGGGCTGCGAGAACCGCAGTTCGCAGGGGCTGCCGGCGCCGCGCCCCGCGGTCGGCGGCCAGGTCCCCGAGGGAGCCGGACCGGCGCTCGGACTCTCCGCCGACGGCGTGCAGAGCCAGCAGCCGGCACCCCAGGCGCCCGCGGCCAGGACCAGCGGCGGCACCGGCTCCCCCGGCGCGGCGAACCCGGCCGGCTTCGGCCCGGCCACCGGGGCGGTGCCCGCGGTGGACTGGCCCAACCGCAGCTACAGCGACCCCGGCGGCGGCCCGGCGATCCAGCTGCGCGACGGCCGCTCGGCCGGCCCGGACGTCTCGCCCGCCGTCCAGCCGACCGCCCCGCAGTCCCCCGGCGCCGCGCCGGTCACGCTGGCCTCCGTGCTGCCCGCCCGCTACCGGGGGGCGGCGGCCACCGTGGTGGTGCTGCGACGGACCGAGGGCTCGGTCCCGGTCGACCTGGTCGAGCTCTTCGGCTTCACCACCGACACGCCCGTCCTGCTCGCCTCCCGCTCCTCGGCGGCGGACCCGCAGGCCGCCGCCGCCTGGCGGCTGGAGGACGGCGCGCTGGTCCGCGAGGAGCGGGTGGCCCAGACCGGCGCCAGCTCCTCGACCCGCTACACGCTGCGCCCGGACGGCACGCTCGACGAGTCCTGGCCGGGCGCAGGCATCTCCGGTGGCACCGGGGTGAGTTGAGCCTTGCCGCAAGCCGTGGACCTCGGCCGGTGGGTCAGGCCGTGCGCGGGCGAGTGGTGTAGAAGGCCACGGCCGAGGCGGCCGCGACGTTGAGGGAGTCCACGCCGGCCTCCATCGGGATCCGGACGTGCTGGTCCGCCGCGGCGAGGGTGCCGGGGGCGATGCCGTCGCCCTCGGTGCCGAAGACCAGGGCGAGCTTCTCGTCGTTGCGGGCGGCGAGTTCGTCGAGGGTGATCGCCTGCTCGCTCAGGCAGAGTGCGGCGACCGTGAAGCCCGCGGCGCGCAGGGTCCCGACGTCCTGGGGCCAGGACTCCAGGCGGGTCCACGGCACCTGGAAGACGGTCCCCATCGAGACCTTCACCGAGCGCCGGTAGAGCGGATCGGCGCAGCGCGGGGTGAGCAGGACGGCGTCGATGCCGAGGGCGGCGGCGTTCCTGAAGGCGGCACCCATGTTGGCGTGGTCGACGATGTCCTCGAAGACGGCCACCCGGCGGGCCGCGCCGTCGCGTCCGCCGCCGAGCAGGTCGGCGGCGGACGGCAGCGGCTTGCGCGCCATCGAGGCGAGCGCCCCGCGGTGCACGTGGTAGCCGGTGACCTCCTCGGCCAGCTGCGGTTCGACCACGTGCACCGGGGCATCCGCCTCGGCGATGACGTCCGCCATGACGTCCAGCCACTTGGCCGTCAGCAGCATCGAGCGCATCGCGTACCCGGCAGCCAGGGCGCGCCGGATGACCTTCTCGCCCTCGGCGATGAACAGACCTTCGGCCGGCTCCCGGCGTCTGCGAAGCTCGACGTCGGTCAGCCCGGTGTAGTCCGCCAGGCGCGGGTCGTCGGGGTCGGTGATGGTGCTCGGCTCGGCCATGCTCGCGCTCTCGGCTCAGGCGGTACGGGTTGCGGGGTCCAGCACGTGGACGACCTCGCCGATGACGATGACGGCCGGCGGGCGGACGCCCTCGGCGACCACCGTGGCGGCGACCGTACCGAGGGTCGCGTCGATCCGGCGCTGGGCGGCGGTGGTGCCCTCCTGGACCACGGCGACGGGCGTGTCGGCGTCCCGGCCCGAGGCGATCAGGCGGGCCGCGATGGCGCCGATCCGCTCGACGGCCATCAGCAGCACCAGGGTGCCGCGCATCTGGGCGGCCGCCTCCCAGTTGACCAGCGAGCGCGGGTCCTCGGGGGCGACGTGGCCGGAGACCACGGTGAACTCGTGGGTCATCCCGCGGTGGGTGACCGGGATGCCGACCGCGGCCGGGACACTGATCGAGCTGGAGATGCCCGGCACGACGGTGACCGGGATGCCGGCCTCGACGCAGGCGAGCAGCTCCTCACCGCCACGCCCGTAGACGTACGGGTCGCCGCCCTTGAGCCGGACCACGAACTTGCCGGCCTTGGCCGCGTCGATCAGCGCCTGGTTGATCGCCTCCTGGGCCATCGCGCGCCCGTACGGGATCTTGGAGGCGTCGATCACCTCGACGTGCGGCGCGAGCTCGGCGAGCAGCTCGCGCGGGGCCAGCCGGTCGGCGACCACGACGTCCGCGTCCGCGAGCAGCCGGCGGCCGCGCACGGTGATCAGGTCCGGGTCGCCGGGGCCGCCGCCGACCAGGGCCACGCCGGCCGCGCGGGCGCGGAACTGACGGGCGCTCAGGCTGCCGTCGCGCAGTCCCTCGACGATGGTGGTGCGCAGCGCGGCGGAGTACCGCGGGTCGCCGGTCAGCACGGCGACGGTGGTGCCGTCGTCGTGGCCGGTGGCCGGGGTCCAGGCGGTCGCGGCGGCCGCGTCGTCGCTGCGGGCGCAGAAGATCCGCAGCCCTTCGGCCGCCGCGCTGACGGCCTCGTTGACCGCGTGGTCGTCGGTGGCCACCAGCACGTACCAGCAGTCCGCGAGGTCACCGTCGGCGTAGCCGCGGCGGTGCCAGCTGATCTCGCCCGCGTCGGCCATCGCCTGGACGGCGGGGGTGGTGACCGGCGAGACCAGGTGCACATCGGCACCGGCGGCTATCAGGGCCGGCAGCCGGCGCTGGGCTACCTGGCCGCCGCCGACCACGAGCACACGGCGGCCGGTGAGCAGCAGACCGACGGGGTAGGGCGTGCGGCCCGCGGTGCTGGGGTGGGGGTGGGGCGCGGTCATCGGCGGAGCTCCTGAGCGACGGAGGGCTGTTCGGGTAGGGCAACGCTCCTCCCGTACCGGACGCGCCCTTGGGCCGGGTACGGGAGGAGCGGACGAGCGCGGCCTCAGGCCTTCTCGGTGACCCCGGCGGAGTCGAAGGTGGCTACATCGTGCATCGCCCGGGCGGCACTCTGCACCAGGGGAAGCGCGAGCAGGGCGCCGGTGCCCTCGCCGAGGCGAAGGTCCAGGTCGATCAGCGGACGCAGGCCCAGCTTGGCCAGCGCGGCCTTGTGGCCGGGCTCGGCGGACCGGTGGCCGGCGATGCAGGCGGCGAGGACCTCGGGGGCGATCGCCTTGGCGACCAGGGCGGCCGAGCCGGCGATGACGCCGTCCAGGATCACCGGGGTGCGCAGCGAGGCGGCGCCGAGCATGAAGCCCGCCAGGGCCGCGTGCTCCAGACCGCCGACGGCGGCCAGTACGCCGATCGGGTCAGCCGGGTCGGGCTGGTGCAGCGCCAGCGCGCGGCGGACCACCTCGACCTTGTGGGCGTGCGTCGCGTCGTCGATGCCGGTGCCGCGGCCGGTGACCTCGGCCGGGTCGGCGCCCGCGAAGACGGCGATCAGGGCGGCGGAGGCCGTGGTGTTGGCGATGCCCATGTCGCCGGTGATCAGGATCTTGTTGCCCGCCGCGACCAGGTCGCGGGCGGTCTCGATGCCGACCTCGATGGCCTTGAGCGCCTCCTCCCGGCTCATCGCCGGGCCCTGGGTCATGTCGTCGGTGCCCGGCTTGACCTTGCGGGGCAGCAGGCCGGTGGTCCGGCCGTCCTGGACTGCCTGCGGCAGCTCGCTGGCCACGCCCACGTCCACCACGCAGACCTCGGCGCCGACCTGGGCGGCGAAGGCGTTGACCACCGCGCCGCCGGCCAGGAAGTTCGCCACCATCTGCGCGGTGACCTCCTGCGGCCAGGGGGTGACGCCCTGGGCGTGCACGCCGTGGTCGCCCGCGAAGACCGCGACGCAGGCGGGCTCGGGGACCGGCGGCGGGCACTTGCGGGAGAGGCCGCTGAGCTGGGCGGAGATGATCTCCAGCATGCCGAGCGAGCCGGCCGGCTTGGTCATCCGCTTCTGCCGGTCCCAGGCCTCGCCGAGCGCCTTGGCGTCCAGCGGGCGGATGGTGCGGCGGGTCTCGGCGAGCAGGCTGTGCGGCTCCTCGCCCGGCAGGGCACGGTTGCCGTACTGCTCCTCGTGCACCACCCAGGAGAGCGGGCGCTTCTTGGCCCAGCCCTGCTGCTGGAGCTCGGGCTCGTCCGGGAACGAGTCGACGTAGCCGATGCAGAGGTAGGCGACGACGTCCAGGTGCTCGGGCAGGCCGAGCTCGCGGACCATCTCCTCCTCGTCGAAGAAGCTCACCCAGCCGACGCCCAGGCCCTCGGCGCGGGCCGCCAGCCAGAGGTTCTCGACGGCCAGCGCGGCCGAGTAGGGCGCCATCTGCGGCTGGGTGTGCCGGCCGAGGGTGTGCCGGCCGCCACGGGTGCGGTCGGCGGTGACGACGATGTTGACCGGCGTGTCGAGGATGGCCTCGATCTTGATTTCCTTGAACTGCTTCGCGCGGCCCTTGGGGAGCGAGGCGGCGTAGGCCTCGCGCTGACGCTCGGCCAGGTCGTGCATCTTGCGGCGGGTCTTGGAGGACCGGATGACCACGAAGTCCCAGGGCTGGGAGTAGCCGACGCTGGGCGCGGTGTGGGCCGCCTCCAGGACGCGCAGCAGCACCTCGTGCGGGACCGGGTCCGGGCGGAAGCCGTTGCGGACGTCGCGGCGCTCGCGCATGACCTGGTGGACGGCGTCGCGCATGGCCTGGTCGTAGCCGGGGGCGGCGGGGCCGCGGTCGATCTCCTCGGCTGCGGGCTCTTCGGGCTGCTCCGGCTGCTGGGGCTGCTCCGGATGCTGCGGGTGATTCAGCTGCTCCGGGTCGACCGCGGGCTCGGCTGCGGCGGCGGCCTCGGGGGCGGGCTGCTGCTCGGACGACTGGGCGGGCTCGGGCTCGGTGAGCTCGACGGCGGCGGCCTCGGCGACGGGCGCGGGCTGCGGGTCGGCGGCGGTCGTTCCGGAGGGCATCACGCCGGTGCCAACGGCCGTCTCCGGTGCGGCTGGTGCGGCCGGTGCCGCCAGAGCGGCCGCGGGCCGGAGCTCCGGGGCGGCGGCGGACGCGTCGGGCGTTATCGGGGGCACGGTGAGGGCCTCGGTGGTCTCGGGCGCCTCGGACACGGGCACGGGCACGGCGGGGACGACCGGCAGACCGTGCGGCGCGGGCGCGGCCAGGAACGCGGCGATCCGGCGCGGGTGGGCGACGGGGGCGGGCTGGGCCTGGGGGTCGGGCTGGGCCTGGGGGTCGGGCTGCGGCTCCGGCGTGACGGGGGCCTCGACGGCGACGGCCGCGACCGGGTCGGGCAGCTGCTCGGCGACCGGCTCGGCGGGCTGCTGCTCGGCGGGCGCCTCGACGAGCTCCACGACAACGGGAGCGGCAGCCGGAACCTCGGCCACCGGGACCTCGACGGGCAGCTGTTCCGCCGGAACCTCGACGGGCGCGGCGACGACCTCGGCCACGGGCTCGACGACGACGGGCGCGGCGGCGGGCTCAGCCACCGGCGCCGGGACCTCGTGCACCACGGCCACCTGCTCGACCTGCCCGGCCTGCTCGATCTGTTCGACCGGGAGCGGGGCGGGGGCAGCGGGCGCCGGCACGGTCTCGACGGGCGCGGCCACCTGCTGCGCGGGCAGCACGGCGATGCCGACGGCCGGCGCGGCGACCTGGCCGGACGGGCCACGGTCGGCGAGCGAGCGGACCGGGACGTGACCGGTCATCAGCGAGGGGTCCGGGATCGGCGGGCCCGCGTGCAGCGGACGGCGGGCGGACTGCGCGGCCACCGGCTGTGGCACGGTCGCCTGGACGGCCTCCGGCTGCGTCACCGGCTCGGCGGCAACGGGGACGGCAGCGGCGGGGACGGCGACGTCGGGAGCGACCGGCGCGAGGGCCGCCGCCTCCGGCGCCGCGTCGGCGGCGAGCAGCGGCGGGGCGAGCGGGGGCCAGGACGGCTCGACCGGCGTACCCGCGACGCCGAGCGCGTCGGCCTCGGGCCCGGCGACGGGAGCCGCCACGGGAACGGTGAGCAGCGCCATCGTCGGCTCGACCGGCGCCACCGGCACCGACGGGTCGCCGAGCGGCGCGGCCGGCTCGACCGGGTGGAAGGCCACCGGCCCGTCGGCGACGGCGAACCCGGCGGGCGCCGCCGGCCCGAGGTCGGCCTGCGGGATCGTGACCGGCGGCGCGGCATCGCTCCAGGAGCCCTGCGGACCCGGCATCAGCAGCACGTCGTCATCGTCGTCCAGCTGGTCGAGCGGCTCCAGCCGCTGCTCCACCTGGTCCGGCTGATCGAGGAAGGTGAAGGCCGGTCGGAGAACTCCGCCCGGGACGGGCTGGCCGACGAGGTCGGGGCCCCAACCGCCACCTCCGCGCGCGGGGTCGGTTCCGTTCTCGGGGAGCAGATGCTCCGGCAGTCCCTCGTTGGGGACGTGACCGTTGTCGGTCATGTCAACACTCCTTCCAGGCCGCTTCCGCGTCCTTGGCGACCCGGTCACCGACCGAGGCACACCGTCCGCTCCGGGTCCAAGCCGCGGGTCGGCCCACCCCTCAACAACTGACGGTCGTCGCACCGTTGCGCGACGCCCGTGGTCCCGTCCGGCTGGTCACGGCAGCGGGTGCCTCGCCCGCCCACCCCGGTGGGGGCGGATCGGCACAGCACACCGTCACCTGAACTAACGACAGCCCGGGGCAACCGGCACGACCACCCCGGGCCCCGGCACATTCTCCCGGTCCGGCGAGTGTCAGTCGAATGCCCACAGCCCGATCAGCGTGTGGGTTGCAACACGTCGGGAGGGCCGCCGCCCCGGATTTCCGGGAAGCGGTCGGACCGTCAGACTACCGGCCCGGACCGACAGCTCATCGAATCGATGTCCGAATCGTCCGGTATGGCCGTCCGCTACTGCTGGGTAGTCGGCTCGGCCCAGAGCACGAGGGAACTCTCGCCCGCACCGATCGACAGCCCGCCGTCGTTGGAGAGCGGCGCGCTCTGGAGCAGCGAGCCCGACAGCTGGTATCCCGCCGCGGTGACGACCTTGCGGATCTCCTCGGCCTCGCCGAAGGTGCCCGCCAGTGCCACCAGGCGTCCCGGACGGCGGGTCAGCACCGCCTCGACCACGGCGGCGCCGCCGTGCTCGACCACCACGGCGTCCGGCTCGGGCAGGCCGCCCAGCACCTCGGGCGCGCTGCCGTGCACGGTCTCGACCTCCACGCCGTAGCGGCGCGCGTTGACCGCGATCCGGGCGCAGGCCGCCGCATCCGCCTCGACCGCGAGCACCGCCGCGCCGAAGCGCGCCGTCTCCACCGCCAGCGCCCCGCTGCCCGAACCCACGCTCCACACCAGGTCGCCCGGCCCGGGACCGAGCCTGGCCAGCACCACCGCGCGGGTCTGCGCGGGCACCGAGTCCGCCGCCTCGCCGTCGTAGGCCTCGCCCGGCAGGGCCCAGCCGTGCTCGCCCGTGCGGTAACCGACCGGACGGCCGGCGAGCCAGCCGGACGGTTCGCCGACGGGCTGGTTGGTCTGCGCGTTGCCGCCGATCACCAGCACCACGTTGGGGTCGCGCCAGTCGTGGTCCGGGACCCGGTCGGAGGTCAGGACGGTGACGTCCTCGTCGGGCGTGCCGAGTCCCTCGCAGACCACGAAGGTGCGGTGCACGCCGCGCAGCATCAGGGCCAGCTCACTGGGCCCGGCGTCCGCGCTGGTCAGCACGGCGACCTTGCTGTTGGCCCGGCAGATGTTCGCCGCCCGGCGCAACCGGCCGCCGTGCGTGCTCACCACCTGGGCGTCCTCCCAGGGCATTCCGGCCCGGGCGAAGGCCGCGGCGACCGAGGAGACGGCCGGCAGCACTTCGAGCTCAAGGCCGTACTCGGCGCGCCGCAGGGTGCGGACGACGCCGAAGAATCCGGGGTCGCCCTCGGCGACGACCACCACCGCGCCCCGGTGCTCGGCGATCCGGCGGGCCGCCGACTCGACGCTGCCGAGCGCGATCCGCTCGGCGGCAGCCGGTACCGGCAGCGCGTTGAGCTGGTACGGCGCCCCGGCGACCAGGGTCGCTGCGCCGAGCGCGGCGGCGGCGGCCTCGGTCAGCGGTGTGCCGTCCCAGCCGATGACTGTGATCCGGTCAGCCATGCGCGGCTGTTCTCCCTCGGTTCCCACCTGACGACTCGGCCGCGGCGCGCATCGGTACCTGCGTCCGGGCCCTGGCCGGCCGGAGGGCCGCGCAGGGCGGAGGTGTCTGCCACCCCCGCCGTCCGGCCGTCCGCCCAGGAGCAGAGGTTACCTGGTGGGATCGTACGAGGCCGGACATCCACTCGGGTCGGCCCGGGTTGACGGGGCAGGAGGTCAGTCGTGCAGGGCGAACCGGTCGGCGTTCTCGTGCGCGGCACCGCCCTGGTAGCCGTCGTAGCTGTCGACCGCGTCCAGGTCCTCGGGGAGCAGACTCCACAGGATCAGGTCGCTGCGGCTCTCCTCCCCCGCCGAGCCGACCTCGCCGGTGCGCACTATCCAGGCGCTGCGCAGCACGCCCTCGCTGATGCAGCCGATCTTCTGCGCGACCTGCTGGGCCGCGGTGTTGCCGGCCGCGGTGCGCAGCTCCAGCCGGTGGAAGCCGCGGTCCTCGAAGAGCCACTGCGCCACCCCCAGCAGCGATTCGACGGCGTAGCCCTCGCCGCGCGCCCACGGCGCCGTCACGTAGTTGGCCTCGGTGCTGAGCAAACGCCAGTCGGTGTGGTGCAGTTCGACGATGCCGACCAGGCGCTGGGTGAGGTGCTCGGTCACCGCGAAGGCGATGCCCCGCCCGGTGGCGCGCAGCTCGGGGACCTCGCTGCGGACCCAGCCCAGGGCATGCTCGCGGGTGTAGGGCTGCGGGACGTCGGTCCAGCTCAGGACCAGCTCGTCGGCCATCATGGCGACCAGCCCGGGCGCATCGCCCTCCTCCAGAGGGCGCAGCAGCAGCCGTTCGGTGCTGATCGCGGTCTCGGGGAAGCTCGCTGGCATACCGTCTCTCCTCGCCGGGTCGTGGACCCACGGTACGCCCCGCGCTCCGGGGGCGCTGTCCCGGGGCGACGGAGCGTCAGTTCGCGCGGATCCGGGCGCGGACGTGCGCGGGCCCCGACACCGCCGTGCCGGGGCCCGCGAAATGGTGGGGCGTGCCTAGAAGGCCGGGATGACCGAGCCCTGGAAGGTGTCCTCGATGTACTTCTTGACCTCGGGCGAGTGCAGCAGCTGGACCAGCTTCTGGACCCGCGGGTCGTTCTCGTGGCCCTTCTTGACGGCGAGCACGTTCGCGTACGGGTTGCCGTCGGCCTTCTCCAGCAGGATCGCGTCGGTGGCGGGCTTGAGGCCCGCGCCCAGCGCGTTGTTGCCGTTGATCACCGAGGCGTCCACGTCGTCCAGGGCGCGCGGCAGCTGCGCGGCGTCCAGCTCCTTGAACTTGAGGCTCTTCGGGTTGGCGGCGATGTCGTGGATGGTGGCGGTGGTGCCGGCGCCGGCCTTGAGGGTGATCACGTCGTTGTCGGCGAGCAGCTTGAGCGCCCGGCCCTCGTTGGTGGCGTCGTTGGGGACCGCGACCGAGGCGCCCTGGGCCAGGTCGGTGATCTTCTTGACCTTCTTCGAGTAGACGCCCAGCGGCTCCAGGTGGACGGCCTCGACCGGGACGATGTCCGTCCCGTGCGTCTTGTTGAAGTCGGTCAGGTAGGGGACGTGCTGGAAGTAGTTGGCGTCGGCGGAGCCGTCCTGCACGGCGGGGTTCTGCAGGGTGTAGTCCGAGACCTCCTTGACCGTCAGCTTCAGACCCGCCTTGGCCGCCAGGTTGTCCCGGATGTAGTCCAGGATCTGGGCGTGCGGGGTCGGGCTGGCGACCACGACCAGCGGCTTGTCGGCGCTGTTCGAGGAGCCCGAGGAGCTGGACGAGCAGGCCGCCACGGAGAGCGTGAGGCCGGCGGTGGCGAGGACAGCGGTGTACTTCAGGACGGTACGCACGAAAAGTGCCTTTCTCCGGAGGTATGGGAGGGGTTGGCCGCGCACCCGGGGGTTTCCCGGGAGGCGGAAGTCTCAGGGGTGCGGTCGGCGGGCGGTCAGGCGCGGCGCAGGCGGGACAGCAGCCCGGCCGAGGTGCCGCGGTGGGAAAGCCGGCGGACCGCGAAGTCGCCGAGCAGCTGGACGACGGCGACCAGCAGGATCAGCTCGATCACGATGACGATCATGAAGTTGGTCTCGAACCGCATGTAGCCGTAGGTGATGGCCAGGTTGCCCAGGCCGCCGCCGCCGACCGTGCCGGCCATCGCCGAGTAACCGACCAGCGCGATCACGGTGGTGGTCAGCGCCGAGACCAGGGCCGGCAGGGCCTCCGGCAGCAGCGCCTTCCTGACGACCGCCCAGGTGCTGCCGCCCATCGCGTGGATCGCCTCGACCAGGCCGCGGTCCACCCCGCGCACCGCGCTCTCCACCAGCCGCGCGAAGAAGGGGATGGCGCCGACGGCCAGCGGCACGGTGGCCGCCTGCCAGCCGATGGTGGTGCCGACCACCCAGCGGGTGAACGGGATCAGCGCGACCAGCAGGATCACGAAGGGCAGCGAGCGCCCGACGTTGACGATCGCGCCGACCACCTTGTTGACCGGCCGGTTGCGCAGCGGCCCGCCCTGGTCGGTGAGGACCAGCAGGACGCCGAGCGGCAGGCCGAGCAGCAGGGTGACCAGGGTGGCGATGCCGACCATCTGGAAAGTTTCCTGTGTGGCGGTCCACAGCAGCGGCTGCATGTCGTCCCAGGTCATGCCACTGCTCCGTTCGTCGCGGTGAGGCCGTCGAGGCTGTTCGGCCCGTTCAGGCCGTTCGGCCCGTTCAGGACGTCCACTTGGAGGCCCTGTTCGCGCAGGTAGCCGATCGGCACCACGTTGTCCTGATGGCTGCCGGAGAGCTCGACCCGCATCCGGCCGACCATCCGGCCGCCGATGGTCTCCACCGCGGCGCCCAGGATGTTGACGTCGATCTGGTAGGTCCGGGCGAGCTGGGAGACGAACGGCTGTCCGGAGGTGTCGCCCTGGAAGGTGATCTCCAGCACGGTGCCGTCGGGCCGCCCGGTGCCGAACTCGCTGAGCGGGAAGAGCTCGCGGGCCAGTTCGGAGCGCTCGTCGGCGAGCAGGTCGGTGAGGGTGCCGGACTCGACGACCCGTCCGCCGCGCATCAGCGCCGCCGAGTCGCAGACCGACTTGATGACGTCCATCTCATGGGTGATCAGGAGCACCGTCAGGCCGAGCTGCTGGTTGAGGTCGCGCAGCAGGCGCAGGACCGAGCGGGTGGTTTCCGGGTCGAGCGCGGAGGTCGCCTCGTCGGAGAGCAGCACCTTGGGGTCGCCGGCCAGCGCGCGGGCGATGCCGACGCGCTGCTTCTGGCCGCCGGAGAGCTGGCCCGGGTAGCTGCGGGCCTTGTCGGCGAGGCCGACCAGCTCCAGCAGTTCGGCGGCCTTGCGGCGGCGGGCGTGACGGTCCAGGCCGGTGATCTCCAGCGGCAGTTCGACGTTCTCCTGCACGGTGCGCGAGGAGAGCAGGTTGAAGTGCTGGAAGACCATGCCGATCCGGCGGCGGGCCTCGCGCAGTTCGCGTCCCGCGCGGTGCTCGTTGCCCGCCAGCGCGGTGAGGTCGAGACCGTCGACGGTGACCGTGCCCGAGCTCGGGCGCTCCAGCATGTTGACGCAGCGGATGAGGGTGCTCTTGCCGGCGCCGCTGGTGCCGACAACGCCGTACACCTCGCCCTCGCGGACGTGCAGGTCGACGCCGTCCAGGGCGGTGACCTGGCGATCTCCTGATCGGTAGACCTTCGTGAGGTCCTTGGTGGTGATCACAGCTGCTTCCGTGGGTCGGGGGTGGGCGGCACGCGACGGCCCGCGGGCGCACGCGGAGCGGCGCCACGCCGGACGGCGAGGGTGGTGTGACAGGGAGGGTTACCGCCGGCGCGGACGACGCCTACGCGTCGAGGCAGCGGGCGTGCGGGACCGGGAGGCCGGACCGAGAGGCTGGGGCGGGCAGTGGCCCGCGGGGCGAAGGCCCGTTCAGCAGGGACACATTCGACAACACATGCCACGCACACCTGCCGGCATGGTGCCGGGGGCGGTGGATTTCGTCGTCGCAGTCATACGAACTAGTAAAACAGATGGGTGCGATGAGTCCCAATGAACAGGACGCGCTGTCCGTATTACGGACACGAGGCAGGCGCACCAAGGGCCGCACACGCCAAGGCCCCGCCTGCGCAGGGCTGCGCGGGCGGGGCCGGGGACGAGCGAGAGGTCTAGACCGCCGTCGGCAGGGCGACCTGGACGGGCTTCTCCAGCGTCACGAAGCTCAGCCGGCGGCTGACCGCGCGGACCTCCGTCTGCCGGTAGCCCTGGCGGGCGTAGAGCCGCAGGTTGCCGAGGCTCCGGTGCCCGCTGTGCAGGCGGAACGCCTCCACCGGGCCCTGCGCCACGAGGCGCTCCTCGACAGCCGTCAGCAGCCGGCCGCCCAGGCCGTGCCGCTGCATCCGCGGGTGGACGACCAGTCGGCTTATCCGGCCGACGCCCTCGGCGTCGACCCAGCCGCGGACCGAGCCGACCACCTCGTCACCGAGCCGGGCGACCAGCACATGGCGGTCGGCGAGCTCGGCGCGCAGGCTGTCCAGGCTCTGCGTCAGCGGCTCGATCGACCAGTCTCCGTAAAGCTCGGCCTCGCTCTGGTACCCGAGGTACTGGAGTTTGAGGATCTGTTCGGCATCGTCCTCGGTCGCCACCGAGATGATCACGCTCATGCCCATGTGCGGGGGCCTCCCATCGTCTCTACCGGCGCGCGCAGTGAGGGTTCCGCACCGGATGCCCAGCCGGAGGTCTGCCCGGACGGGGATCGGCCCTGACCGGGAGTAGCGCAAGACCGTATCAGCCGTACCTGACGAACACCCGTCCGTCACGCCGGGCCACGCGCAGATACGTCGGCAGATACGTTCGCCAGCGCTCTACCCAGGCTTCAGCTGTTCTCAACCCGGCGGACCTGGCGCGTGTCGGAAATCACTCGCGGGCAGCGTACGGACAGCGTACAGACGGCGTGCGGACGGGCGGGAGTGCCCAGAGGGGCGCGGCAGGTGACTGCCGCGCCCCTCGGAGGAGAACCGGTGTTACTGGCCCGCCCACTCCTGCTGGAGCGAGAGGTCCGCCTTGAGCTCGCTCAGCTGGGCGGCGACGGCGCTGGGGGCGGTGCCGCCGCGGCCGTCGCGGGAGGCGATCGAGCCGTGCACGCTGAGCACCTCGCGGACGGCCGGCGTCAGGTGCGGGGAGATCGCGGCGAACTGTTCGTCCGTCAGGTCGCCGAGCTCGATGTCCAGGCCCTCACAGGTCTTGACGCAGGCGCCCGCCACCTCGTGCGCGACGCGGAACGGCACGCCCTGCTTGACCAGCCACTCGGCCACGTCGGTGGCCAGCGAGAAGCCGGCCGGGGCCAGCTCCTCCAGCCGCTCGCGGTGGACGGTGAGGGTGGCCATCATGCCGGTGAAGGCGGGCAGCAGGACCTCAAGGGTGTCGCAGGAGTCGAAGACCGGCTCCTTGTCCTCCTGGAGGTCCCGGTTGTACGCCAGCGGAAGGGCCTTGAGGGTGGCCAGCAGGCCGGTGAGGTTGCCGATCAGGCGGCCGGACTTGCCGCGGGCCAGCTCGGCGATGTCCGGGTTCTTCTTCTGCGGCATGATCGAGGAGCCCGTGGAGAAGGCGTCGTGCAGCGTGATGAAGCCGAACTCCTTGGTGTTCCACAGGATCACCTCCTCGGCGATCCGGGAGAGGTTGATCCCGATCATCGCGGTCACGAAGGCGAACTCGGCGACGAAGTCGCGCGAGGCGGTGCCGTCGATGGAGTTGCCGACCGAGCCGCCCTCGAAGCCGAGTTCGGCGGCCACCGCCTGCGGGTCCAGGCCGAGCGAGGAGCCGGCCAGCGCGCCGGAGCCGTACGGCGAGACGGCCGTGCGGGCGTCCCACTGGCGCAGCCGCTCGGCGTCCCGGCTGAGCGCCTGGACGTGCGCGAGCACGTGGTGGGCGAAGAGCACGGGCTGCGCGTGCTGCAGGTGGGTGCGGCCCGGCATGGCGGTGTCCGGGTGCGCCTCGGCCAGCGCGACCAGGGCGTGCTGGAGGTCGAGGACCAGCGCGCCGATCGTCCTGGCGTGGTCGCGCAGGTACATCCGGAAGAGCGTGGCGATCTGGTCGTTGCGCGAGCGGCCGGCCCGCAGCTTGCCGCCGAGGTCCGCACCGAGCCGCTCCAGCAGGCCGCGCTCCAGCGCGGTGTGGACGTCCTCGTCGGCGATCGTGCCGACGAAGTCGCCCGCCTCGACATCGGCCAGCAGCTGGTCGAGCCCGGCCAGCATCGCGGCCAGTTCCTCGTCCGAGAGCAGGCCCGCGCCGTACAGGACACGGGCGTGCGCCTTGGAGCCGGCGATGTCGTACGGGGCGAGCCGCCAGTCGAAGTGGACGGAGGCCGACAGCCGGGCCAGCGCCTCGGAGGGGCCGTCGGCGAAGCGGGCGCCCCACAGGCGTACGTCGGCGGTCTGGTCGGACGACATCGGGGGCTCCTTGCGGCGGCGCGGACGGCGAGGTGAAGAAGGGGTGAGCCCCGGCCGGCAGGGGAACCGGCCGGGGCTCGGGAAGGGTGGTTCGGGAGGGACTCAGGCCTGGTCGCGGCGGGCCGCGATCTTCGAGGAGAGACCGAAGATCTCGATGAAGCCCTTGGACATCGACTGGTCGAACGTGTCGCCGGTGTCGTAGGTGGCGAGGTTGAAGTCGTACAGCGCCTGCTCCGACTTGCGGCCGTTCACGACGGCCCGGCCGCCGTGCATGACCATCCGGATGTCGCCGGAGACCTGCTGGTTGGCCTCGTTGATGAAGCCGTCCAGCGCGCGCTTGAGCGGCGAGAACCACAGGCCGTCGTAGACGAGTTCGGCCCAGCGCTGCTCCACCTGCCGCTTGTAGCGGGCGAGTTCGCGCTCGACGGTGACGTTCTCCAGCGCCTGGTGCGCGGTGATCAGCGCGATCGCGCCCGGAGCCTCGTAGATCTCACGGGACTTGATGCCCACGAGCCGGTCCTCGACCATGTCGAGGCGGCCGATGCCCTGGGCGCCGGCCCGCTTGTTGAGCTCCTCGATCGCCTGAAGGACGGTGACCTTGCGGCCGTCGATGGCGACCGGGACGCCGGCGTCGAAGGTGATGACCACCTCGTCGGCCTCGCGCGGGGTGGCCGGGTTCTGGGTGTACTCGTACACGTCCTCGATCGGCGCGTTCCAGATGTCCTCCAGGAAGCCGGTCTCGACGGCCCGCCCGAAGACGTTCTGGTCGATCGAGTACGGGTTCTTCTTGGTGGTGACGATCGGGAGGTTCTTGGCCTCGGCGAAGGCGATCGCCTTGTCCCGGGTCATCGCGTAGTCGCGGACCGGGGCGATGCACTTCAGCGACGGGGCCAGCGACTGGATGCCGACCTCGAAGCGGACCTGGTCGTTGCCCTTGCCGGTGCAGCCGTGGGCGACCGTGCTGGCGCCGTGCTTCTGGGCGGCGGCCACCAGGTGCTTGACGATGGCCGGCCGGGAGAGCGCGGAGACCAGCGGGTACTGGCCCTGGTACAGGGCGTTGGCCTTGAGGGCCGGGAGGCAGTACTCGTCGGCGAACTCCTGGCGGGCGTCGGCCACCTCGGCCTCGACCGCGCCACAGTCCAGGGCGCGCTGGCGGATGGCGTCCAGGTCCTCGCCGCCCTGGCCGACGTCGACGGCGACGGCGATGACCTCGGCGCCGGTCTCCTCGGCGATCCAGCCGATGCAGACGGACGTGTCCAGACCGCCCGAGTAGGCGAGTACGACGCGCTCGGTCACGGCTTTCTCCTTCTTCGCAGTACAGGCAGGGGGCTCGCGCCAGGATCGGTGTCCCATGCGCTGATAGGCATAAGTATGCACGACTCCGCATGAAACTCAAAGCCGGACCGCCACGAGCCGGGACGGTGGTCCCGGCTCGCCGCGATCCGGCGTCGAGTGATCGGTCGGGTGATCGGTCGGACGGCCGGTCGGGTGATCGGTCGGGCGATCGGTTCGGCAGTGCTGTGCACCCCTGCTTCCTAGCAGGTGGACGGGGTCTTCACCAGGCGATCGGCAGGGCTCGCAGGCCGTAGACGATCGTCTCGGTACGGAACGAGAGCTCCTCGAACGGCACCGCGAGCCGCAGCTCCGGCAGTCGGCGCAGCAGCGTCTCCAGGGCGATCTGCAGCTCGGCGCGGGCCAGCGGCTGGCCCAGGCACTGGTGCACGCCGAAGCCGAAGGCCAGGTGGCGCCGGGCGTCGCGCTCGACGTCCAGCTCGCTGCCGGCCGCGAAGAGCTCCTCGTCCCGGTTCGCGGTGGAGAGCATGCACAGCACGCCCTCCCCGGCCCGGATCAGGACCCCGTCCAACTCGACGTCCTCCAGCGCCACCCGGGGCAGACCGGTGTGCACGATGGTGAGGTAGCGCAGCAGCTCCTCCACCGCGCCGCGGATCAGCGAGGGGTCGGCGCGCAGCCGGTCGGCCTGCTCCGGGTTGCGCAGCAGCGCGAGGGTGGAGAGCGAGGTCATGTTCGCGGTCGTCTCGTGCCCGGCGATCAGCAGCAGCAGGGCGTTGGAGGCGATCTCGTCGGACGTCAGGTCGCCGCGGGCGACCAGCCGGCCGAGGATGCTCTCGTCGTCGGCGCCGATCCGGGCGGCGAGCGCGGTGAGGTACTGCTCCAGCTCGTCGACGGCCTGCCGGACGGTGCCGGCGGGCGAGGTGGCGTCCAGCAGCAGCTTGCTCTGCCGCTGGAAGAACTCGTGGTCCTCGTACGGCACGCCGAGCAGGTCGCAGATCACCAACGACGGTACCGGAAGCGCGAATTCGGCGACCAGGTCGGCCGGCGAGCCCTTGGCCAGCATGGCGTCCAGCGTCTCGTCGACGATCCGCTGGATGCCGGGCCGCATCGCCTCGACCCGCTTGATCAGGAAGTCGCCGGTGAGCATCTTGCGCAGCCGGGAGTGCTCGGGGTCGTCCAGGCGTATGAAGCTCGGATTGTCCCCGACCAGCTCGCGCCGGCCCGGGGTGAGGAAGGGGAAGCCCGGGTGGCGGGCGTCGGCGCTGAACCGTCGGTCGGTCAGCGCCGTGCGGACCTCGCGGTAGCCGTTCAGCAGCCAGCACGGGCTGCCGTCCCACAGGCTCACCCGGGAGACCGAGGCCTCCTTGCGGTAGCTCGGCGGCGGGTCGAACGGGCAGCCGCCGCGGTCGGCGGGCATCGTCAGCAGGTCGGCCTGGCCCGTGCTGAGGCTGGCGCTGAGGCTGCTGCTGGGGCTCGTGCTCTGGCTCATGCGCCGACCGCCTGTCCGACGGTGAGGGAGATGGCACCGCTGGGGCAGATCGCGGCGGCGGTGCGGACTTGGGGGTGGAGCGCTTCGGCCGGTTCGTCCTGGAGCAGCAGGACCAGGCCGTCCTCCTCGCTCTGGTCGAAGACCGTGGGGGCGGTCAGCACACACTGCCCTGAACTGCAGCAGCGATTCTGGTCGACAGTCACGTGCATGGCGGGACCTCGATGGGCGCGCAGGGGGTCGGTTGCCTTGGGCAACCAACTTTCCGTCAGCTCAACCTAGCCCGGAGTTGCGGGGCACACGAAGGGGTTGCACCCGTTCGAAGCAGATTGGCCGATTCGCACCGGTGGCGGCCGGGGAGCCGTGCAGGCCTACGAGCGGGCCTGTGCCAGCTGCATCAGGTGGTCCGCCAGCGCCTGGCCGCCGGCCGGGTCACGGCTGATCAGCAGGACGGTGTCGTCGCCCGCGATGGTGCCGATGATCTCGAAGACCTCGGCCGTGTCGATCGCCGAGGCCAGGAACTGCGCGGCACCCGGCGGGGTCCGCAGCACCACCAGGTTGCCCGAGGCGGTGGCCGAAACCATCAACTCACCGGCCAACCGGGCCATCCGCCCCTCGCTGGCGGACTCCCCCATCGGCGCCCGCGGCGTGCGGTCGCCGCCCTCGGCCGGGACGGCGTAGATGAGCGCGCCGTCCCGGTTGCGGATCTTGACCGCGCCCAGCTCGTCCAGATCCCGCGAGAGCGTGGCCTGGGTGACCACCAGGCCGTCGTCCGCGAGGAGCTTGGCCAACTGGCTCTGCGAACGAACGGGCTGACGGGTGAGCAGGTCCACGATCCGCCGGTGCCGCGCCGTGCGGGTCTGCGGCACCTGCGAGGTGGGGCCGGCGGCGGCGGGCTGGTCAGATGGCGGCACGGTCATGTCGATGATTCTCCCCGACTACCCTCGGGCCTGCGCGGCCGGGGCGGCATCCCGCGCCTGCGCGACGGCGGCCGCGGCTTTGGTCGCGGGTTCGGCGTCGGCTGCGCTGCGCTCCGCGCGGACGGTGTCGAGGATCTGCGGCAGTGCGGCCAGGAAGAGATCGGCCTCGCGCTCGGTGAGCACCAGGGGCGGCACCAGCCGCACGGCGTCCGCGACGGCGGCGTTCACCAGGAAGCCGGCCTCCTGGGCCACCGCCTGGACCCGCGCCGCGACCGGCTCGTTCAGCACGATGCCCAGCAGCAGGCCCGCGCCGCGGACATGCGACACCAGGTCGTCGCCGAGCGCCTCGACACCCGAGCGCAACCGGTCGCCGACGCGCCGCACGTGCGCGAGCAGCCCGTCCGCCTCGATGGTGTCCAGGACCGCCAGCGCGGCCGCCGCGACCACCGGGTTGCCGCCGAACGTGGTGCCGTGCTGGCCGGGCCGCAGCAGCTCGGCCGCCGGGCCGAAGGCGACCACCGCGCCGATCGGCAGGCCGCCGCCCAGGCCCTTGGCGAGCGTGACCACGTCCGGGGCGACACCCTCCTCGGCCTGGTGCGCGAACCAGTGGCCGGTCCGGCCGATGCCCGTCTGGACCTCGTCCAGGACCAGCAGGGTGCCGGTGGCCCGGGTGATCTCGCGCGCCGCCCGCAGGTAGCCGGGCGGCAGCGGGATCGCGCCGTTCTCGCCCTGGATCGGCTCCAGGACGACGGCGGCGGTCTCGGTGGTGACGGCCGCGCGCAGCGCCTCCACATCGCCGAACGGGACGTGCGTGACGTCGCCGGGCAGCGGGACGAAGGGCTCCTGCTTGGCGGGCTGGCCGGTCAGCGCGAGGGCGCCCATGGTCCGGCCGTGGAACCCGCCCTCCAGCGCGACCAGGTGGGTGCGGCCGGTGAGACGGCTGATCTTGAACGCGGCTTCGTTGGCCTCGGCGCCCGAGTTGCAGAAGAAGACCCGGCCCTCCCGCCCGAACAGCTCCAGCAGGCGCTCGGCGAGCCGGATCGTCGGCTCGGCCATGAAGAGGTTGGAGACGTGCCCCAGCCGACCGATCTGGTCGGTGACCGCCGCGACGACGGCCGGGTGGGCGGTGCCGAGCGCGTTGACCGCGATGCCGCCGAGGAAGTCGACATAGCGATTGCCGTCGGCGTCCCAGAGCGTGGCGCCCTCACCGCGGACCAGCGCGAGGCGCGGGGTGCCGTAGTTGTCGGCCATGGCGTGCTGCCAGCGGTCGGTGAGTTCCTTGCCGGTCGGGTCGGTCGGTTCGGTCTGTCCGGTCGGGTCAGTCGGGTCGGTCGGGTCAGTCGGGTCGGTCTGTCCGGTCGGTCCGGCGGTCATGCGAGTCCCCCCAGGAGTACGTCGGTGTCGTCGTCCGGCACCACCATGGTGCCGATCCCCTCGTCGGTGAAGATCTCCAGGAGCAGGCTGTGCTGCACCCGGCCGTCCAGCACGCGGGCGGTGCCCACACCCGAGCGGACCGCGCGCAGGCAGCCCTCCATCTTCGGCAGCATCCCGCTGGCCAGCGTCGGCAGTATGGCGTCCAGCTCGGTGGCCGAGAGCTGGCTGATCACGTCGTCGGAGTTCGGCCAGTCCGCGTACAGACCCTCGACGTCCGTGAGCACCACCAGCATCTCGGCGCCCAGCGCGACCGCGAGGGCTGCCGCGGCGGTGTCCGCGTTGATGTTGTAGACGTGGCCGTCGGTGCTGCGGGCGATGCTGGAGATGACCGGGATCCGGCCGTCGGCGATCAGCGCCTTGACGGCGCCCGCCTCGATGTTGACGATGTCGCCGACCAGGCCGATGTCCACCTGCTCTCCGTCCACCGTCGCGTAGCGCTTGACGGCGGTCATGGTGTGCGCGTCCTCACCGGTCATGCCGACCGCGAACGGGCCGTGCTCGTTGAGCAGTCCGACCAGTTCGCGCTGCACCTGCCCGGCCAGCACCATCCGGACGACGTCCATGGTCTCCGGCGTGGTGACCCGAAGCCCGTTGGTGAACGAGGACTTCAGGCCGAGCTTGTCCAGCTGCGCGCTGATCTGCGGGCCGCCGCCGTGCACGACGACCGGGTGCAGACCGGCATAGCGCAGGAAGACCACGTCCTGCGCGAAGGCCGACTTCAGCGACTCGTCGACCATGGCGTTGCCGCCGAACTTGATCACCACGGTCTTGCCGTGGAACCGCTCCAGCCAGGGCAGCGCCTCGATGAGCGTGCGGGCCTTGGGCAACGCGGTGTTGTTGCGGGCCTGTTCGCCCTTGGGTGCGATCTGCAAGGTGTGTCCCCGGGCTCAGGTGGAGTAGGCGCTGTTCTCGTGCACGTAGTCGGCCGTCAGGTCGTTGGTCCACACGGTGGCCTCGGCCTCTCCGGCGTTCAGGTTCGCGGTGATGGTGATCTCGCGTCCCGTCATGTCGACCAGGTCGCGGTCGTCGCCGACCGAGCCGTTGCGGCACACCCAGACGCCGTTGATCGCGACGTCCAGCCGGTCCGGGTCGAAGGCCGCGCTGGTGGTACCGATCGCCGCCAACACCCGCCCCCAGTTGGGGTCCTCGCCGTGCAGGGCACACTTGAGGAGGTTGTTGCGGGCGATCACCCGGGCGACGTCCACCGCCTCGTCCTCGGTGGCCGCGCCGGTGACCACGATCTCGATGTCCTTGCTGGCGCCCTCCGCGTCACCGATCAGCTGACGCGCCAGTTCGGCGCAGACCTGCTGCACGGCGGCGTTGAACTCGGCGGCGTCCGGGGTGACTTCGGACGCACCCGAGGCGAGCAGCAGCACCGTGTCGTTGGTGGACATGCAGCCGTCGGAGTCCACCCGGTCGAAGGTGGTGCGGGTGGCGGCGCGCAGCGCCTCGTCCAGGCCCGTACTGTCGACGACCGCATCGGTGGTGACCACGACCAGCATGGTGGCCAGGCCCGGCGCGAGCATCCCCGCGCCCTTGGCCATCCCGCCGACCGTCCAGCCGCTGCGGCTCAGTTGGGCCGTCTTGTGCACGGTGTCGGTGGTCTTGATGGCGATCGCCGCCGCCTCGCCGCCGTCCGCGGACAGCGCCTTGGCGGCCTGCTCGACACCCGGCAGCAGCACGTCCATCGGCAGTCGCACACCGATCAGACCGGTCGACACCACCGCCACCTCGCCGGCGCCGACGCCCAGTTCGGCAGCGACCTTCTCGGCGGTGGCGTGCGTGTCCTGGAAGCCACCCGCGCCCGTACAAGCGTTGGCGCCACCGGAGTTGAGCACGACTGCGGCCAACTCACCGGCCTTCAGCACCTGCTGGGACCAGAGCACCGGAGCCGCCTTCACCCGGTTGGAGGTGAAGACGCCGGCCGCGGCGTGCATGGGGCCGTCGTTGACGACCAGCGCCAGGTCCGGGGTGCCGGAGGCCTTGAGGCCGGCCGTGACCCCCGCCGCGCGGAAGCCGCCGGCCGCCGTCACGCCGACACTCTTGTGGTTACTGGTCACGGTGCGACTCCGTTCACGGGAAGGCCCAGCTCCTCGGGCAGGCCCAGGGCGATGTTCATGCTCTGCACCGCGCCGCCGGCGGTGCCCTTGACGAGGTTGTCGATCGCGCTGATCACGACGATCCGCCCGGCGTGCTCGTCCAGGGCGACCTGGACGAGGGCGGAGTTGGAGCCGTACACCGACTTGGTCTGCGGCCACTGCCCCTCGGGCAGCAGGTGGACGAACGGCTCGGCGGCGAACGCCTCGGCGTAAGCGGCCCGGACGGCCGCCGCCGTGACACCCGGCTTCGCCTTCGCCGAGCAGGTGGCCAGGATGCCCCGGGACATCGGCACCAGGGTCGGCGTGAAGGAGACCGTCACCGGCTCCCCCGCCACCGGGCTCAGGTTCTGCGACATCTCCGGCGTGTGCCGGTGACCGCCGCCGACCCCGTACGGACTGACCGAGCCCATCACCTCGCTGCCCAGCAGGTGCGTCTTGGCCGACTTGCCGGCGCCCGAGGTGCCACTCGCCGCCACGATCACGGCCTCCGGCTCGGCGAGCCGCGCCGCGTACGCGGGGAAGAGGGCGAGCGTGACGGCCGTCGGGTAGCAGCCGGGAACCGCGATCCGCTTCGTCCCCTTCAGCGCGGCCCGGTGCCCCGGCAGCTCGGGCAGGCCGTACGGCCAGGTCCCCGCATGCGCCGAGCCGTAGAACCGCTCCCAGTCCATGGCATCCTTGAGCCGGAAGTCGGCCCCGCAGTCCACCACCAGCACATCCTCACCGAGCGCCTCGGCGACGGCGGCGGACTGCCCGTGCGGCAACCCCAGGAAGACGATGTCGTGCCCCGCGAGCACCTCGGTCGTGGTCGGCTCCAGCACCCGGTCCGCCAGCGGGATCAGGTGCGGCTGCAACTCACCGAGCCTGCTCCCGGCGTTCGACCCACCGGTCAGCGCCCCGATCTCGACCTCCGGGTGCCCGAGCAGCAGCCGGAGCACCTCACCCCCGGCGTACCCGCTGGCCCCGGCGACGGCGACTCGCAATGCCATGACGTTTCCTCCTAGAACTCAGCATGAATATACGCATCCCGGAACATCCATGCAAGGCACTCCGCTCGGGAGGGGAGAGCGGCCGCTCCTGGGCCCGCTAGGTTTCCGTGGTCTGACTGACGTGCTGCCCGAGCACCGCTCGGCAGCAGGGCAGCGCCGCCACTCGTAGACACCCGGCGAGGACTACAGGACTTCGCTCGGCCACGCTCGCACGCGCTCCACTTCGTCGGCGGGCATCGGGGCTTGGATCTTGTACACGTCGCCGACCCGCAGGTTGTCCGGCGTGCTGTACTCGCCATGGGTGCCGATGACGACGATGGCGACCTCGGAATCGGGCTGCCAGAACGTTCGGTAGTACGGTGCGTTCGGCGGGCTCGCCGGGAGCTCCAGCAGGGGGACGCCGCGCCGCGCCAGCAGTCGGTGCAGCTTCTCGAACCGGAGCCTGGGGGTGAATCGCCCGTACCGGGCGCGGAGTGTCGCGTCGGCGGCCGTGCGGTCCTGGTGCGCGAGCCGGTGGACCTGCAAGGAGAAGTGGTGGCCCGACCAGGGGTGGTCGGCGCAGGCGCGCTCCCAGGAGAACTCGGTCAGCCCGTAGTCACGGCACATGGTGTGGTCGTCGAAGATATGCTCGCCGAAGTCCGACCCCAGGACCTCGGTGACGCGGTCTGGAGGGTCCGTCGGGCTCACGCCGAGCACGGTGCCGGTGGTGACGACGTCGACGTAGAACGCCAGGGAGTACGGGGTCAACTGCTGTTCCTCGATGCGGTTCGGTCAGAGGCGGTGCGCGCCGACCTGCCGAACCACTTGGGGAGTTGGGCGAGCAGCTGCTCCTGGTTGTCGCCGGCCCACGCGATGTGGCCGTCGGGGCGCAGCAGGACGGCGGGGGCGTCGAGTTGCTCGCTGACGTCGACGATGTGGTCGATGCGGTCCGTCCAGCCGGTGACCGAGAGGTGGCCGGTCTGGTCGAGGAGGAGGCCGCGGCCGGCGTGCATCAGGTCGTAGAGGCGGCCGCGCTTGAGGGTCAGGTCGCGCTGGCGGCGGCCGAGGAGGGGGTGGCCCTCGCCGAAGTCGTAGCGGACGTCGACCGCGGTGATGATGCCGGTGACGTAGCGGTTGACCTCCTCGAAGTCCATCAGCTTCGAGAAGAGCTCCCGCAGGGCGGCCGCGCCGGGGTCGGTGCCCAGCAGGACGATCTGTGCGCGGGTGTTGTCCAGGACGCTGGCGCCGATCGGGTGGCGTTCGACGTGGTAGGTGTCCAGCAGGCCTTCCGGGGCCCAGCCGTTGACCTCGGCGGCCAGCTTCCAGCCGAGGTTGAAGGCGTCCTGCACGCCTAGGTTGAGTCCCTGTCCGCCGGTCGGCGGGTGGATGTGCGCGGCGTCGCCGGCCAGCAGTGCGCGGCCGACCCGGTAGCGCTCGGCCTGTCGGGTGGCGTCACCGAACCGGGAGAGCCAGCGCGGCGAGTGGGCGCCGAAGTCGGTGCCGGCGAAGGAACGCAGCTGGTGCTTGAACTCCTCCAGGGTCGGCGCGGTCGCACGGTCCTCGGCCACGCCATCGGCGGGCACGATGATGCGGTGGGTTCCGTCCTCGTTGGGGATGACGCCGAACCGCAGCTGGGTCTTGTTGACCTCCGCGACGACGGCGGCCACCGTCTCCGGATCCTCGGTCACCTCCAGGTCGCCCAGCAGCGTTTCGACCGTGGCCGGCTCGCCGGGGAAGGCGACGCCGAGCAGCTTGCGCACCACGCTGCGGCCGCCGTCGCACCCGACGAGGTAGCGCGAGCGCAGCCGCGTGCCGTCCGCGAGCTCGACGGTCACCGCGTCCGGGTCCTGGCTGAGCCCGACCACCTCACAGCCGCGCCGGATCTCGGCGCCGAGTTCGAGGGCGTGCTCGTTGAGCAGCCGCTCGGTGACCGGTTGCAGGACGGAGAGGCCGTACGGGTGCGCCGTGTCGAGCCGGTCCGGCCAGTCCTTGTGGACGCCGCCGAAGAAGCCACCGATCCGGAACTTCTCACTGACCGCGAGGAACCGGTCCAGCAGGCCGCGCTGGTCCATCAGTTCGACGCTGCGCGTGTGCAGGCCACGCCCGCGGGCGTGCACGGTCGGCTCGGCCGACTTCTCCAGCACGACGACGTGCACACCGTGCAGCCGCAACTCGCCGGCGAGCATCAAGCCGGTCGGCCCGCCGCCGACCACGATCACGTCAATCATCACAAGCCCATTCGCCGAGTCTGGATTGCAGCCGGCCGCTCCGCACCGAGGCCGAGAGCCAGGGCACGAGAGCGAGGTGACAGAAGGACAGGCGCTGGCCCTGGCCAACCATTCTGGGGCACGAGCGGGCCCGTGTCAGGGGAGCAACCACTCCTGGGACGTGTTGCCCGGGGTGCAGGCGACGACGGTGACGGGCTTGCCGACGCCGTTGTCGGTCAGGCAGTTCTGCCCCCCGGAGTCCTTGATGGTGTAGCTGCCGGTGGCGGTGGCGGCAGTCGTCCAGGCTGTGGCGACGTCGTTGAAGGAGGCGAGTTCGACGCCGGGCGGCGAGCCGTCGAAGGTGAGGATCTCGGCGAGGGCCGGGTCGCTGCGGTCGCAGACGTTGAAGCGCTGGAACGCGTCCGCCCAGTGCACCCAGCCGTAGGCGGTGGTTGCGCCGGTGACCACCCTGGTGCCGCCGGCCAGGCTGTCCGCGGCCAGGCCCAGCTTCTGCCGGTCGCCGACGTTGACGATCGCGCCCCAACCGGCGCCGCCGCAGCCTGCGGGGGCTGCCGGACCCGGTGCGGGTGCGGGCGCTGACGTGGGGGTGGAGGCAGTCGGCCGGGCCGCGGCTGTCGTGGGGGCCGCCGGGGCGCCCTGGCCCGGCGCGTTGCCGCCGCCCTGCGGGGCGGTCACCGGTTGACCGCCCGAGCCGGACGTCGTTCCACCGCCGCCACCACTGCCGGCACCGCCACCGCCGGCCGGCGGGACCGCGCCGCTGCCGGGCGGCGCAGCAGCCGAGGCCGGCGGGCCGCCCGGCGCCGACGCACTCGCCGCCCCCGGGGTCGAGGGCGCGGCCGCGCCAGGCGACGTCGGCGCCGCGGAGCTCGGCACCCCGGAGGCCGCCGAAGACGCGCCGCCGCTCAACGGACCGGAGACGGCGACGACGGGTCGCGAGCCGGACGGGCTCGCGTCGGAGCGGAACGGGCTCGGATCGATCAATAGGACCGTACCGACGCCCGCGGTGATGGTGCACGGGATGATCACGGGGATCAGCAACCGGCGCCAGTCGCGCCGCAGGCGCGGCTTCTCCGCGGCCACCAGGGTCTTCACCAGCGGAGGTTCGACGGGAGCGGTCGCCGCCGCCGGCGGCGCAGACCCGGGTTCCGTGGTCTCGTCCGGGGCGGCCGAAACCAGCCGGATCGTCGTACTGTCGGCCGGGACGCTCATCGCGGGCCCGGCGCTCGGCGCTGTGCCGGAGGCGCGGCGGGCGGCGGCCGCCATCACGGCGGCGCTGGTGAAACGGTCCTCGGGCTGCTTGGCCAGCGCCTTGGCGACCAGCTCGCGCACCGGCTCCGGAAAGGCGTCGGGGAGCGCGGGCGCGGGCTGCCGGATGTGCTTGAGCACGATCTCCAGCGCCGTCTCACCGGTGAACGGCGGCTCGCCGGTGAGCATTTCGTAGCAGAGGACACCCATCGAGTAGAGGTCGGACGACGGTATCGACGAGGCGCCCTCGGCCCGCTCGGGGGCGACGTAGAGCGCGGTGCCGAGGATCGCGTTCGACGAGGTGATCCTCGTACCGGCGGCGGCGCTGGCGATGCCGAAGTCGGTCACCACCACCCGGCCGTCGTCGCGCAGCATCAGGTTCGACGGCTTGATGTCGCGGTGCACGATCTGGCGCCGGTGCGCGACGTGCAGCGCGTCGAGCGCCTGGGCGACCAGGCCGAGGGCCTGGTCGGCCGCCATCGGCCCGCCCTCCGCCAGGACTTCGTCCAGCGGTCGGCCGGTGATCAGCTCCATGACGATGTAGGCCACCCGGGTCACCGAACCGCCGGTGCTCTCACCGTAGTCGTAGACCTCCACGATGCCGGGGTGGTTGACCGCGGCCAGCAGTTTGGCCTCACGCCGGAAGCGCTCCATGAACGCGGCGTCGTCCAGGAGCGACGGCAGCAGGATCTTGACGGCGACCTGGCGCTCCAACACGCCGTCGTCCGCGCACCAGACCTCGCCCATCGCCCCGCCGCCGAGCCGCTCGGTCAACCGGTACCGGTCCCCGAGCACCGTCCCCCGATCCCACATCCCCGTCCCCACCGTCCCCCTCATCGCGCCCGACGCTCCAGATTGTCGGATCACGATCAGAGTGTGCCAGACCCGGTTGGGGGCAGGGCGTCAGGTCCTGACGGAGCGCAGGATCACGAACTTCGGGTCGCTGGTGACGACCTCGCAGTTGCCGAAGAGCCGCCGCAGCTTGACGTGGTAGCCGAGGTGCCGGTTGCCGATGACCCAGAGCTCGCCGCCGGGGCGCAGGACATCGCGGGAGCCGGTGAACATCCGCCAGGCCGTCGCGTCGGTGGTCGCCTGGTGGGTGTGGAACGGCGGGTTGTTGAGCACCAGGTCGACCGAGCCGGCCGGCACGCCGGACAGCCCGTCGCCCACCAGGAACTCGGCGGACGCGTCCACGGGTGCGTTGGCCCGGAAGGTGGCCTCGGCCGAGGCCACCGCCTGGTAGGACTCGTCGATGAAGGTGAGTTCGGCGCGCGGGTTGGCCAGGGCGGCGGCCGTGCCGACCACGCCGTTGCCGCAGCCGAGGTCGACGACGCGCTCGCGTCCCCGGCGGGTCTGCGGGAGGTTGCGCAGGAAGAACCTGGTCCCGATGTCCAGGCGTTCGGCGCAGAAGGTGCCGGCGTGGTTGGTGACGGTCAGGCCGGAGGCGACGCCGATGTCGTCGGGCAGCGGGTAGCTGTGCGGCCACGGGCTGGGGGTGCGGGGCAGCCGGGGGTCGGGCGTGCAGAAGATCAGCCGGGCCTTCTTCTCCGCCAGCGACGTCCGGGTCGGACCGATGATCCGCTCGAAGAGCTTGAGCGTCGAGGTGTGGATCTCGGTGACCATGCCGGTGGCGACGACGACGGTGCCGGCGTGCACGCCCGGTGCGAGGCGGTGCAGTTGGTCCTCCAGGAGCGCGAGGCTCTTGGGGACGCGGATCAGCAGGACGTCGATCGGGCCGGGCGGGGTGTCCCTGGTCGAGAGCAGCCGTACCGCGTCCTCGTCGATGCCGTTGCGCGCCAGGTTCGCCCGGGTCGCCTGGCGGGCCAGGAACGAGTCGGTGATCTGCACGGGACGGGCCGGGCCGGCGAGCGCGGTGGCCAGAGCGCCCCAACGGTCGCCGACCAGGACGACGGTGCCCGACAGGTCGACGGCGTCGGTGAGGTCAACGGCGGCGGCGACGACGTCGGAGGCGGCGGCGGCGGTATCGGTGTCGACGGCCGGTTCCGGTCCGGCTTGCGCTCCCGCGAGGTGTCGCAGCAGGTAGGCGTCGGCGGCATCCCAGGCGCGGAGCGCGTCGCGCGGGTCCTCGGGGAAACGGGCGAGGTCGAAGGCACCCCAGGACGTCGTGAAACTGTTCATCGTCCGCTCAGGTTACCTGGTCGGGGCCGCCTGACCGTGCGGCAGGAAGGGTGTTGCGCCACCCCCGACACGGACTGTCGGAGCCCTGCGGTACGTTGGCACGACCTTCAAGAGAAGGCAAAGAAAAATGGCGTGCGCAACCACGGAAGCCTGTGTTTCGCTGTCTCCCCGTGCCGGCGCCATCCCTCAGGAGAGCCCCCATCAACACCGTGATACGCAGCACCGTTCGAGCCACCCTGGTTGCCGCCGCCTGCACCTCCGTCCTCGCCGCGGGCCTGACGGCCTGTGGCGCCGTCAAGCAGCTCAGTGCCGCCCAGAAGGTGTCGGACGCGTTCGGCAAGCTGGGCGCCGGCAAGTCCTTCAGCGCCAAGCTGTCGCTGGACGCGTCGGCCGCCCAGATCATGGCCTACGGCAGCGCGACCGGCGAGAAGATCGAGCAGAAGAACGCCGACGCGCTGTCCGGGCTGGGCATCGCCGTCGCGCTGAGCTCCGACAAGCCGCTGAAGGACCTCGCCACGCCGACCGCCGGAACCGGCGGCGCGGGGCTCTCCGCCGACAAGTCGGTCAACCTCTCCTACACCGTGACGGGCAACGGCGGAGCCTCGCTCGTCGAGATGCGCCAGCTCGGCGGTGACGTCTACCTGCACGCGGACGTCGCCGGGATCACCAAGATGATGGGTGCGGACCCGGCGAAGGTCCAGGCGACCTCGGCCGAGCTCCCGGACACCCTGAAGGTGGTCAAGGACGCCCTGGCCGGCCAGTGGATCTCGCTCGACCCGAAGACCGCCGCGGACTTCGGCAAGGGCCTCGCCGGCAACCTGCCCAAGGACGGCGCGCAGCCGTCCGCGCAGCCGTCCGCGCTGCCGTCGATGGACCCCAAGACCGCGCAGAACCTGCTGAACACCGTCAAGGACGTGCTGTCCCGCAACGCCACCTTCACGGACAAGGGCAAGACGGACGGCGCCGAGCACATCGTGGTCAGCGCGCCGTCGCGGCAGCTCGCGAACGATCTGCTGAAGTCGGTCCCCTCGGTCCCCTCGGTCGTCAAGGACATTCCGGGCCTGGCCAAGCTGCCCGCCACGGCCCCCGCCGACCTGCCCGACCGCACCTTCGCCATGGACCTGTACCTCAAGGACGGGACGGTCTCCTCGATCGGCTTCGACCTGGCACAGCTGGACAAGAAGTCCACGCCGAACGTCCACCTGCCGGTGAAGGTCGCCTTCGGCACCGACACCCCCACCCTCCAGGTGCCGGCCGGCGCCACCGCCGTCACCGCCGCGGACCTGAAGAACATCATGGCGATGTTCGCGCCGAAGGCCCTGGGGGCCGCCGGCGGGCACATGACCCCGGCGGCGGCGCTGACCGACGCCCAGGTCAAGGAGCTGATGGCGGACGGTCTGACCGCCGATGACATCAAGTCGGCCACCGAGGCGGGCCTCGGCTACGACCAGATCAAGAGCCTGCTCGGCGGCGCCGGGGCCTGACCTCCCGGCAGCAGCGCGCCCCTTCCCCCGCACTCGGGGGGAGGGGCGCGCTGCTGTTCGGGGGCGGTGCTGTTCGGGGCCGTGCTGTTCGGGGCCGTGCTGTTCGGGGCCGTGCTGTTCGGGGCCGTGCTGTTCGGGGCAGCGACACGGGCCCAGGAGCGGCGGTGGCGCGGCGATCGCTGCCAGGATCGGTCCGTGGCACTCCGTCACCAGTCGAGGAGAGCGGAAGGCAGGGCCCGTGCGCGACGGTGGATTCTCCGGGACCAGGCTGGCGCGGATGCGCGACACCCTGGCGTGGCACGTCGGGCCCGGCGGGGTGCCCGGGCTGGTCGCGGTGGTGGCCCGGCGCGGCGAGGTCCACGTCGAGACGCTCGGTGTGCGGGCGCTCGGCGGGCCGCCGGTGGAACGGGACACGATCTTCCGGGTCTCCTCGATGACCAAGCCGGTCACCGCCGTCGCGGCGATGATCCTGGTCGAGGAGTGCCGGCTGCGGCTGGACGATCCGGTGGACCGGCTGCTGCCCGAGCTGGCCGACCGCCGGGTCCTGCGCAGCCTGGACGCACCGCTCGACGACACCGTCCCCGCGCACCGGCCGATCACCCTGCGCGACCTGCTGACGTTCCGGATGGGCTTCGGCATCGTGATGGCCCGCCCCGGCACGTACCCGATCCAACGAGCCGCCGACGAGCTGGAGTTGGGCCAGGGCCCGCCGCAGCCGTCGGTACCGCCGGAGCCGGACGAGTGGATCCGGCGGCTCGGGACGCTGCCGCTGATCCACCAGCCGGGCGAGCGGTGGATGTACAACACCGGCTCGGACGTCCTCGGCGTGCTGATCGCGCGCGCCTCGGGGCAACCGTTCGAGACCTTCCTGCGCGAACGGGTGCTGGACCCGCTCGGCATGCGGGACACCGGCTTCTCGGTACCGGCCGACCAACTGCACCGGCTGGCCACCAGCTACGCGCCCGACCCCGAGACCGGGAGCCTGGTGGTCTCCGACGAGGCGGTCGGCGGCGCCTGGAGCCGGCCGCCGGCGTTCCCCTCCGGCGGCGGGGGCCTGGTCTCCACCGCCGACGACTTCCTCGCCTTCGGCCGGATGATGCTGGGGAAGGGCCGGTACGGCGCCGAGCGGATCCTCTCCCGGCCCTCGGTCGAGACCATGGTCACCGACCAGCTGACAGCGGCGCAGAAGGCGGGCTCCGCGCTGTTCCCCGGCTCCTTCGACAGCCACGGCTGGGGCTTCGGCCTGTCGGTGGTCACCCGGCGGACCGACCCGGCCGAGCCGGTCGGGCGGTTCGGCTGGGACGGCGGCCTCGGCACCTCCTGGTGCACCGATCCGAGCGAGGAGCTGGTCACCGTCCTGCTGACCCAGCGGAACTGGACCTCGCCCAACCCGCCGGACGTCTGCCGCGACTTCTGGACCTCGGCCTACCAGGCGATCGACGACTAGGAGCTGTACGACAGCAGGAGGTTCACGTCGCCGAACTCGTGCCACAGGTAGCGGTGGGCGATCGCCTCTGTGTAGCAGAGGTCGAGCAGCGGGCGGCCGGCGATCGCCTCCAGCATCAGCAGGTGGGAGGCGCGCGGCTCGTGCCAGCCGGTGAGGAGTCCGTCCACGAGGCGGACGCCGCGCTCGGGGGTGACGACCAGGTCCGTCCAGCCGTCGGCGGCGTGCGGGCGTCCGTCGGGGCCGACGGCGGACTCCAGGGCGCGGACGGCGGTGGTGCCGACCGCGATGACCCGGCCGCCGACCGCGCGGACGTGCTCGACCAGCCGGGCGGTCGACTCCGGGACGCGGAACCGCTCGGCGTACGGGGCCTCGTGGGCCTCCGGGGAGGCGACGCCGGTGTGCAACGTGATCGGCGCGACCAGGACGCCGCGCGCGACCAGCGCACTGACCAGCTGCGCGGTGAACGGGCGGGCCGCGCTGGGCATTTCGCTGCTGCCCGGCTCGCTGGCGAAGACCGTCTGGTAGGCGGAGAGCGGCCAGTCCCGGTCGACGTAGCCGTAGCGGATGGCCTTGCCGTGCCGGGCCAGGTAGTCCGGCAGCGGCTGCGGCAGGGCGAGCCGGGCGTACCAGAGGCGCGCGGTGAACGCCCTGGTCAGCACGGCGCGGGCGCCGTCCGGCAGGGTGAGCGGCAGACCGGGGCGGGCCGGGCTCTCGGCCGGACGGAAGTACTGCGCGGCGGCAGCGTCGAAGTCGGAGTCGGCGCCCCGGGCCGCCGGGCGGCGGAGCTCGACGAGATGGGTTCCGCGCGGGTCCGGGTGGGCCGAGGAGAGGTGCAGCACGACGGGCGTGCCGTCGGGGAGCCGGGCGGGCAGGGCGGCCGGCAGGGTGGCCGAGTTGTTGACGACCAGCAGGTCGCCCGGGCGCAGCACGGCCGGCAGGTCGGTGAAGCGGCGGTGCTCGACCGTGGGGGAACCGTCCCCGCGGCCGACCAGCATGCGCACGCCGTCGCGGGCCAGGCCGCGCGCCTCGGCGGGCGCGTGGGCAGAGAGCTCCGGCGGGACGGTGAAGTCGAAGCCGGGGGTCTGCGTGGCGGCGCGCATCTCAGCCCACCGCCGCGGCGAGCAGGTCGGCGGCGCGGTAGCGGCCGGAGGCCGGACGGTCACGCAGCAGGGCACGGAAGGCCGGGACGACGGTCTGCGGCAGCGGCCGGTCCGAGATGTCCTCGCCGGGGAAGGCCTCCTGGTGCATCCGGGTGCGCAGGTCGCCGGGGTCGACCGTCCAGACGCGCAGTCCCGGTTCCTCGACGGCGAGCACCGCGCAGGCGTGGTCGAGCGCGGCCTTGCTCGCGCCGTAGCCGCCCCAGCCGGCGTACGCCTCGACGGCGGCGTCCGAGCTGATGGCGAGCATCGCACCATCGTGCGAACGGAGTTGGGGCAGCAGCAGCTGGGTGAGCGCGATCGGACCGAGGACGTTGACCTCGAAGGTCTCCAGCAGGCCGGGCAGCGGGAATTCGGCGAGCGCGGGCAGGGCGGCGCCGGCGAGGTCGTAGCCGGTCAGCGTGGAGGCGTTGTTGACCAGCAGCGCGGCGCCGCCCAGCCGGTCGGCGGCCGCGGCGAGGTCGGCGCGGTGGTCGTCGTCGACCACCGATCCGGCCAGCGCGATCACGGTCGTCAGCCGGCTCAACCGGGATTCGACTGCGGAGAGTTCGGCCGCGCCACGGGCGGTGATCACCAGCTGCCAGCCGTCCTCGGCCAGGAACCGGGCGAGCTCGAGGCCAAGGCCCCGGGAGGCACCGGTGACGACGGCGACGGGGTGGGCGGGGGGCGGCTGCGGGGTGTCAGTGGTGTTCATACCTGCACTCTCCCTCCGCACATGCGGACGGTGGATCGGCCGGGAGCAGCGCCGCGGCGGGGCCTTTCGGCGTAGGACGCCCCGACGAGGCCGGCTCCACCTTCCGACCCAGGACCCAAGGTCACGGCCGCGCCGGCCACCGCCGGCGCAGCCCCGGTCGCCACCCCCGCTCTCGCCTCGGCACGCTGACCCCGCGCTTCGACTACATTCCCTCCTGACCTGCGCGGGTGCTGCCCGGCCCGGCGGGCCGGGCAGCACCCCCGGAGGGCTGGCGCGCGGACGGCCGGTGGGGCCAGAGTGGCGTCATGCAGACACCACTGTCCGTCATGGACTTCTTGAACAGAGCCGAAATGGTCTACGGGGACCGGATCGGAATTGTCGACGAGCCCGTTCAACCCGCCGAGCCCTGGGGCGAGCTGAGCTACCGACGGATCGCCCAACTCGCCCGCGCACAGGCGGCGGGCCTCGACCGGCTCGGCATCGGCAAGGGCGAGCGGGTCGCGATCGTCTCGCACAACTCGGCCCGGCTGATGACCGCGCTCTTCGGGGTCAGCGGCTACGGGCGGGTGCTGGTGCCGATCAACTTCCGGCTGAAGGCCGAGGAGGTCGCGTACATCGTCGAGCAGAGCGGCGCGACCCTGCTGCTGGTGGACCCCGAGCTGGACGAGGCGCTGGCCGGGGTGCCGTGCGCCCGCCGGTACGTGCTGGGCGCCGAGAGCGACGCCGAGCTGTACGACTTCGAGCACGAGCCGGTGCGCTACGAGATCGACGAGAACGACACCGCCACGATCAACTTCACCAGCGGAACCACCGCGCGCCCCAAGGGCGTTCAGCTCACCCACCGCAACTGCTGGCTGAATGCGACGCTGATGGCGCTGCACTTCGGGGCGAACGATCGCGATGTGTACCTGCACACCTTGCCGATGTTCCACGCCAACGGTTGGGGGATGCCGTTCGGCCTGACCGGGCTGGGCGCCCAGCACATCGTGCTGCGCAAGGTGGACGGCGCCGAGATCCTGCGCCGGGTGGAACGCCACGGGGTGACCTTCCTGTGCGGCGCCCCGGCGGTGTGCGCGGCGGTGCTGGACGCGGCGGCCGACTGGGAGGGGCCGGTCCCCGGGCGCGACCGGGTGCGGATCATCGTGGCCGGCGCGCCGCCGCCGACCAGCGTGATCCAGCGCATGGAGACCGAGCTGGGCTGGGAGTTCATGCAGATCTACGGCCTGACCGAGACCTCCCCGATCGCCACGGTGAACCGCACCCGCGCCGAGTGGGACGACCTGCCGGCCGCCGAGCGCGCCGAGAAGCTGGTCCGCGCGGGCGCCCCGGCGCTGGGCACCGAGCTGCGGGTGGACGACGAGGGCGAGGTGCTGATCCGCTCCAACACCGTCCTGACCAGCTACTGGGAGCGGCCGGACGAGACCGACGCCGCGCTGAAGGACGGCTGGTTCCATACCGGGGACGGCGGGACGCTGGAGGACGGCTACCTGACCATCTCGGACCGGAAGAAGGACGTGATCATCACCGGCGGCGAGAACGTCAGCTCGATCGAGGTGGAGGACGTGCTCTACGACCACCCGGACGTGGCCGAGGTCGCGGTGATCGGCGTGCCGGACCAGAAGTGGGGCGAGACCATCAAGGCGCTGGTCGTCCTCAAGCCGGGGCGCAGCACCGACGAGGCCGCGCTGATCGCGCACTGCAAGGCGCGGATGGCCGGCTACAAGTCCCCCACCACGGTGGAGTTCCGGGACGCCCTGCCGCGCACCACCACCGGCAAGCTGCAGAAGTTCCGCCTGCGCGAGCCGTACTGGGCCGGCCGCTCACGCACCGTCAACTGATCCGTCGATCCCGAGGGAGTTCCACCATGCCCGATGTCCACGACCTGATCACCGACCTGGCCGAGGAGGGCGCCGGACTCGACGCCCTGGTGGCCGACTTGACGGCCGACGGCTGGGCCACCGAGACCTCCGCCCCCGGCTGGACGATCAGCCACCAGGTCTCGCACCTGGCCTGGACGGACGCCTGGGCGCTGCGCGCGCTGCGCGATCCGGAGGGCTTCGAGGCCGCCGGCCGGGCCGCCTTCGCCAAGCTCGACAACATCGTCGACGAGGGTGCCGAGGCGGGCGCCCGGCGTCCGCACGGCGAGGTGCTGGCCGACTGGCGGGCCGGACGGGCCGAGCTGGCAGTCGAGTTGGCGAAGGCCGACCCCGGTACCAAGATGCCCTGGTTCGGCCCGCCGATGAAGCCGATCTCGATGGCCACCGCGCGGATCATGGAGACCTGGGCGCACGGCGAGGACGTCGCCGACGCGCTCGGCGTGGTCCGCGCGCCGACGGCCCGGCTGCGGCACATCGCCCATCTGGGCTTCCGTACCGTGCCGTTCGCCTTCATGGCCAACCGGCTGCCTGCACCCGAGGCTGCATTGCGCGTGGAACTCACCAGCCCTGACGGCGAGTTGTGGGCCTGGGGACCGGAGGACGCGGAAAACCGGATCACCGGACCGGCGCTGGACTTCTGCCTGCGGGTCACCCAGCGCCGGCACCCGGCCGACCTGGCACTGACGGCGGTCGGTCCGGTGGCCGTCGCCTGGTTGCCGATCGCCCAGGTCTTCGCCGGTCCGCCGGGAGAGGGCCGGGCGGCCACCGGCGCGTGAGTGCCGGGGCGGCTGACACCCCGCCTCAGGGGGTGTCAGCCGCTCCTCCCCCGCCGCTTCTCCCCAGCCCGCCGAGCAGCAGCCGCAGCGCGAGCTCGAAGCCGCGCTCGTCCAGCCCGCCCGGCCCGCCGCCGCGTTCCGCCGACGCCTCCAGGGCCCCGGCCAGCGCCGGATAGTGCGGCCGGTAGTCGGCCGCCGGCCGGGCGAAGCCCTCGGTGAAGGTCTCCAGCGCCGACCCCAGCACCAGGTAGTCCAGCGCGGCCGCCGCCTCTGCGGCGTCCGCCGGCGCGAGCCCGGCCGCGACGAGCGCGCCGAGCAGTTTGTCGTAGCCCAGCAGCTGCCGCGTCGCCTCCACCCGGCGCCGGGCCAGCAGGGCGATGGTGTTGGGGTGACGCAGGAAGACCTGCCGGTAGCCCCGGGCGTACCGGGCCACCGCCTCGCGCCAGTCGTCGGCCGACTCCCCCGCGCGGCGCTCCAGCGGGGCGTGGTCGATCTCGGCGTTGACCAGTTCGGCGAGCGCGTCCAGCAGGTCGTCCTTGCTCCCCACGTGGTTGTAGAGCGAGGCGGCCTTCACCCCCAGCCGCTCGGCCAGCGCGCGCATGGTGAGCCCGCCGGGGCCGTTCTCGTCGACCACCGCCAGCGCCGCTCCGGCGATGATGTCCCTGCTCAGCAGGTTCCTGACCGGTCGCCCCACGCCCTGCCCCGCTTCTCGCCCGCTGTCGCCGTCCCACTGCCGGCCGTCGCCGTCGGCGCAAGGTTACAGCCCGGTGTCGGCCCTTCCGTTTACCTGGGTGACCCGGCTACGGTTCCCGACTAACTAAGTTAGTTTTCCCTCACACCCCCACGTCACAGCAAGGCGGACGCATATGAGCGAGCACTCCCCGCGCAGACCCGCAGACGGCGGAGCGGCCGACGACAGCGAGCGACTGGCAGCCCTCGGCTACCGCCAGGAGCTGCGCCGCAGCCTCGGCGTCCTCGGGAACATCGCGATGGGCTTCGCGGTCGTCTCCCCCGTGGTGGGCCTCTACGCGGTCGCCCAGGTCGGGATGAGCATCGACGGCGGGGCCTGGGTCTGGGCGCTGCCGATCTGCCTGCTCGGCCAGGCGCTGGTGGTCTGCGTCTACTCCGAACTCGCCTCGCAGTGGCCGCTGGCCGGCGGCGCCTACCAGTGGACCCGGCGGCTGGCCAACCCCTCGTTCGCCTGGATGAGCGGCTGGCTCTGGCAGTTCGCCGTGATGTTCGCCAACACCACGGTCGCCTACCTCGCCTCACCATGGGTCTTCGCACTGTTCGGCGCGACCCCGACGCCCGCCCAACTGGTGCTGGTCTCAGCCGTCTTCACGATGCTCTGCGCCCTGGTCAACGCCTACGGGATCAACCTGCTGCGCTGGTTCGTCTCACTGGGGATCGCCGCCGAGGCCATCGCCTCGGTGCTGGTCGGGGTCTCTCTGCTGCTCTTCTTCCGCAAGCACGGCTTCTCGCTGCTCACCGACACCCTCGGCGCCCCCGCCGCCGCCCACACCGGCGGCCTGATGGCCTTCCTCGCCGTGATCGCGGTCGGCGGCTGGGCGTTCATCGGCTTCGACGCCTGCGTCTCCACCGCCGAGGAGACCAAGGACGCGGGCCGCCAGGTGCCGCGCGCCATGTGGTACGCGCTGCTCAGCGTGGGCACGGTGGTCATCCTGAACGCCGTCGCGGTGGCGCTGGCCCACCCGAACCCGGCGGACGTGGTCTCCGGCAGGGACCTCGACCCGGTCACCACCGCCGTCACCAGCTCCTTCGGCGACTGGTCGGCCAAGCCGTTCGTCGTCGTGGTGCTGGTCAGCTTCACCGCCTGCCTGATGGCCTCGCAGGGCGGCGCGGCGCGCGGGCTCTACTCGCTGGCCCGGGACGGGGTCTTCCCGTTCTCCGCCAGGGTGCGCAGGGTCAACAAGCACCAGGCCCCGATCGGCGGGCTGGTCGCGGCCACCGTGATCAGCTGCGCGGCGCTGCCGCTCGGCCTGAAGAGCACCGCGATGGGCAGCCTGATCACCTTCGGCAGCGCCGCGACCTTCCTGCCGTTCTTCCTGCTCACCCTCGCCGCGCTGATCGCCCGGGTGCGCGGCACCTGGCGCCCGGCCGGCGCGGTCTCGTACGGCCGGGCGGGGACGGTGCTGAACGCACTGGCCGTGCTCTGGACCGGACTCGAGGTGCTGAACATCTGCTGGCCGCGGGCGATCCTGGCACCGCCCGGCGCACCCTGGTACCAGGTCTGGGCGGCCCTGCTCGGGGTGGGCACGGTCAGCCTGGCCGGCCTCGGCTACCTGCTGCTGCGCCGCCCGCAGGACCTGATGCGGGAGACGAACGCCGCCTCCACCGAGGAGCCGGCACCCGCGCCGGCCTGAGCCGGTCGGTCTGCACCGTCATGCGTCGATGGCCGGGCCCCCCTTGGGCCCGGCCATCGACGCATGACACCCTGTACATGACGTGCTCATCACATGTTCCACGCGTCGCACCCCAGCCTAGCGGGAAGTGGGGGAGCCCTGTGCGAATTCACTCACGCTCAGCCGTCGTTCACCTACATGCGGTATCCATGGGGGCGGAAAGGATGCACACTTGATCTTCAGTCGGCTTCGCGCCCACCGGCCGGTACCCGCCGCCACCTGCCCGATGGGGTACGGCGGTCCCGTGGCACCCCACGCCGACTCCACGGCGGCGGCAGCACCGTCGAGCGCCGAGGCGTTCACCGACTCGGCGCAGGCGGTCGGGTTCCTGCGGCAGTTCCACGCGGAGCAGGCCGCACTGCAGGACCCCGAGACGCGGATCCGCCAGGTCCTGGACGAGATCGAGCGCACGGGCAGCTACGAACAGACCACCGAGGAACTGGCGTTCGGCGCCCGGGTGGCCTGGCGCAACTCGGCGCGCTGCATAGGCCGGCTGTACTGGCGCAGCCTGGTGGTGCGCGACCTGCGCAGCCTCGGCTCGGCCGACGACATCGCCGAACAGAGCTTCGAGCACCTGAGGTTGGCCACCAACGGCGGCCGGGTCCGGCCGCTGATCACGATCTTCGCCCCGGACCGCCCCGGCCGCCCGGCGACCCGGATCCTCAACCAGCAGCTGGTGCGCTACGCGGGCTACCCCGCGCCGGACGGCGGTTGGACGGGCGATCCGGCCGGCGGCCAACTGGCGGCCCGCGCCAAGGACGTGGGCTGGAAGCCGGGCGAGGGCCGGTTCGACGTCCTGCCGCTGCTGGTGCAGGAGCGGCCCGGCGAGCGGCCGCGCTGGTACGAACTGCCCGACGACAGCACCCTGGAGGTGCCGCTCGTCCACCCCGACCACGCCTGGTTCGCCGAGTTGGGCCTGCGCTGGTACGCGGTCCCCGCGATCAGCGACATGACCCTGGAGATCGGCGGCATCCGCTACCCCGCCGCGCCGTTCAACGGCTGGTACATGGGCACCGAGATCGGCGCCCGCAACCTCGCCGACGCCGACCGCTACAACCTGCTCTCCGAGGTGGCCGCCCGGCTCGGCCTGGACACCTCCCGCGAGCGCACGCTCTGGCGCGACCGCGCGCTGGTGGAGCTGAACGTCGCCGTGCTGCACTCCTTCGAGGAGGCCGGCGTGACGATGGCGGACCACCACACCGAGTCGGAGCGGTTCCTCAAGCACATCGCCCAGGAGAACCGGCTCGGCCGGCCCACGCCCGCCGACTGGAGCTGGATCGTGCCACCGGTCTCCGGCGGCGTGACGCCGGTCTTCCACCGCTACTACGACCCGGTGGACCCCTCCACCCGCCCGGCCTTCGTCGCCCGCGAGCCCTGGTGAGCTCCCCCCTGACCGGCCGGCCGAGCGGCCGACTCGCCCACGACCGTCCGTAGGTAGCGCAGTTCGAGGCCGTCGAGCAGCGCCTCGAGACCGGTCTCGAAGGCGCCCTCGTCGATCTGCCGGCGGTGCTCGGCGATCCGGTGCGCCTCGCCGAGGTGCGGGTACCCGGTCGCGTACAGCTCGGCGTCCTCCGGAAAGCCGGCCGCGAACGAGCCGAGCGCCGACCCGGCGACGAAGTAGCGCATCAGCGCGCCGATCCGGGTGGCCTGCCCGCGCGGCCAGCCCGCCTCGACCAGGCAGCCGTAGACCGCGTCGGCCAGCCGCAGCGCGTTCGGCCGCCGGCCCGGGCCCTGGGCCAGCACCGGGACGATGCTGGGGTGCGCGGCCAGCGCGGCGCGGTAGGAGCGGGCCCAGGCGCCCAGCGCGCCGCGCCAGTCGGGGCCGGCGGCGGGGAACATCGTGAGGTCCACCTCGCCGATCACGCTGTCCACCACCGCGTCCAGCAGCTCGTCCTTGGTGGCGAAGTGGTTGTAGAGCGAAGGGCCGCTGACGGACAGGACCGCGGCCAGCCGCCGGGTGGAGAGCGCGTCCAGGCCCTCGGCGTCCACCAGGGCCAGCGCGGCCACGACGATCCGCTCGCGGCTGAGCAGCGGCGTACGGGGGCGGGCCATGGCGGGTTCCTCCGGTCGAGTGGATGGAACGGCATTCTCGCAGGCCCCTCTTCCCAGGAGCCGTCCCGGCGGACTAGAGTCCAAAAAACTTGCACCGCTAGTTTATCCGTCGGTGCCGACCCGGTCGTCCGAAGGGCCCTGAGCGATGAACCTGGAGCTGTCCGAGGAGCAGGCGGCCGTCCGCGCCCTCGCCGCCGACTTCACCGAACGCGAGATCGTCCCGCACGCCGCCACGTGGGACCGCGCGGAGTCGGTGGACCGGACGATCGTCGCCAGACTCGGCAAGCTCGGCTTCCTGGGCCTGACCATCCCCGAGGAGTACGGCGGCAGCGGCGGTGACCACCTCGCGTACTGCCTGGTCCTGGAGGAGCTGGGCCGCGGCGACTCCGCGGTGCGCGGCATCGTCTCGGTCACCCTGGGCCTGGTCGCCAAGTCGGTGAACGCCTACGGCAGCGAGGAGCAGAAGCGCCACTGGCTGCCGAGGCTGACCTCCGGCCAGGCCCTGGGCTGCTTCGCCCTGACCGAACCGGGCACCGGGTCGGACGCCGCCAACCTGGCCACCCGGGCGGTCCGGGACGGCGACCACTGGGTGCTCACCGGCTCGAAGATGTTCATCACCAACGGCACCTGGGCCGATGTCGCGCTGGTCTTCGCCCGGACCGGCGAGGCCGGGCACAAGGGCGTCACCGCCTTCCTGGTGCCGACCGACACCGCCGGATTCGAGCGCCGGGAGATCCACGGCAAGCTCGGGCTGCGCGGCCAGGCCACCGCCGAGCTGGTGTTCGACGGCGTCCGGGTGCCCGACAACGCCCGGCTCGGCCCCGAGGGCAAGGGCTTCACGGTGGCGATGGCGGCGCTCGCCAAGGGCCGGATGTCGGTCGCGGCCGGGTGCGTGGGCATCGCCCAGGCCTGCCTGGACGCGGCGGTCGGCTACGCGAAGCAGCGCGAGCAGTTCGGCAAGCCGATCGCCTCCTACCAGTTGGTGCAGGAGCTGATCGCGGACATCTCGGTCGACCTGGCCGCCGCGCGCCTGCTCACCTGGCAGGTCGCCGACCTCATCGACCGCGGCCTGCCGTTCGCCACCGAGTCCTCCACCGCGAAGCTCTTCGCCAGCGAGGCCGCCGTCCGGGCCGCCTCCAACGCACTGCAGGTCTTCGGCGGTTACGGCTACATCGACGAGTACCCGGTCGGCAAACTCCTGCGCGACGCCCGGGTGATGACCCTCTACGAGGGCACCAGCCAGATCCAGAAGCTGCTGATCGGCCGGGCCCTCACCGGCGTCAACGCGTTCTGACCCACCCACCCCTTTTACTCAGGAGCCCAGAGTCGTGCGCCCTGTCTACTTCGCCGCCGCCCGCCGCACCCCGATCGGCCGCCTGCGCGGCGCCCTGTCCGGCATCCGCCCCGACGACCTCTCGGCGGCCGTCCTGCGCGGCCTGCTGGCCGAGGTGCCGACCCTCGACCCGGCCCGGATCGACGACGTGTACTGGGGAGCGGCCAACCAGGCCGGCGAGGACAACCGCAACGCCGCCCGGATGGCCGTCCTGCTGGCCGGGCTGCCCGAGAGCGTGCCCGGCGCCACCGTCAACCGGCTCTGCGCCTCCGGCATGGAGGCCGTCACCAGCGCGGCGCGGGCGATCGGCTCCGGCGAGGCGGAGATCGTGATCGCCGGCGGCTGCGAGTCGATGAGCCGGGCGCCGTTCGTGCTCCCCCGCCCGGACGAGGCCCTGCCGCACCGGATGGAGACCTTCGACACCCGGCTCGGCTGGCGGATCACCAACCCCGCGATGCATGAGCTGCACGGCGTGCTGAGCATGGGCGAGACCGCCGAGGAGGTCGCGGCCCGCTACGGGATCAGCCGCGAGCGCCAGGACGCCTTCGCGCTGCGCAGCCACCAGCGCGCCGCCGCCGCCCGCAAGGACGGCCACTTCGACGCCGAACTGCTGCCCGTCCTGCGCCCGGACGGCGTGACGGTGAGCCAGGACGAGGGCATCCGCGAGGACAGCAGCCTGGAGCGCCTCGCCCAGCTCAAGCCCGCCTTCCGGGCCGGCGGCACGGTCACCGCCGGCAACGCCTCACCGATGAACGACGGCGCCGCCGGCCTGCTGCTGGTCAGCGAAGAGGCCCTGCACGAGCTGGGGTTGGAGCCGCTCGGCCGGTACGCGGCGGGCGCCTCGGCGGGCGTGCACCCGGACGTCATGGGCATCGGGCCGGTCCCGGCCACCCGGAAGGTGCTCACGCGCCTGGGATGGAGTGTCGAGGACGTCCAGGAGGCCGAGTTCAACGAGGCCTTCGCCGCCCAGGCGCTGGCCTGCGTCGACGAGTTGGGCTTCGACCCGGAGCTGGTCAACCCCAGCGGCGGCGCGATCGCGCTGGGCCACCCGCTGGGCGGCTCGGGCGCCCGGATCCTCACCACCCTGCTGCACCGGATGCGCCGCACCGGTGCCCGGCGCGGGCTGGCCACCATGTGCGTGGGCGTCGGCCAGGGCAGCGCCGTGCTCGTCGAGAACGCCTGAGAAACGCCTGGGAACGCAAGGCCTGAGAACGCCCGCGAAGTACTGAGAACGCCTGAGATCCACTGAGGGAGAGTCACATGCCGAAGTACACCGGCTTCGCCGGCAAGGTCGCCGTCGTCACCGGCGCAGCGCAGGGCATCGGCGCCGCCACCGCCCTGCTGCTCGCCGAGGAGGGAGCGACCGTCGCGGTGGTCGACCTGACGGCCGAGCGGGCGCAGGGCACGGTCGACGCGATCACCGCCAAGGGCGGCACCGCCCGCGCCTACGGCTGCGACGTCTCCGACTACGACGAGGTGCAGGCCGTCTTCGCCGCCGTGTCCGAGGAGTTGGGGGGCGTGCAGATCCTGGTCAACAACGCCGGGATCACCCGCGACAACCTCTTCTTCAAGATGCCCCGGGCCGACTGGGACTCCGTGCTGGCGGTCAACCTCACCAGCGCCTTCAACTGCAGCCAGGCGGCCCAGAAGTACATGGTCGCGCAGAAGTTCGGGAAGATCGTCTCGCTCAGCTCGCGCTCGGCGCTCGGCGCCCGCGGCCAGGCCAACTACGCCGCCGCCAAGGCCGGCATCCAGGGCCTGACCGCCACCCTGGCGATCGAGCTCGGCCCGTTCAACATCAACGTCAACGCGGTGGCGCCCGGTTACATCGCCACCGCGATGACCGCGGCCACCGCCGAGCGGGTCGGCTCGACGGCCGAGGAGCACCAGTCCGAGGTGGCCGCCCGGACCCCGCTGCGCCGGGTCGGCCGTCCCGAGGAGGTCGCCGCGGTGGTCGCCTTCCTGGCCAGCGAGGAGGCCTCGTACGTGAGCGGCCAGACCCTGTACGTCAACGGCGGCGCCCGCTGAGAGTGCTGAGCCGGGACCGGGTGGTCCCGGCTCAGCCGCGCGCGTCGGCCCTGTCCTCCCGAAGCTGCCGCGAAGTGACAAGTAGCTCTCTGTAGCAAGGCGAGGGTGTGCTTGTCCGGGTTTTCGATCTTCTGGGGTTGTTGAGGGAGCGGTTCCGCGAGGTTGGTCCGGTCACGTCGACCGGAGGGAGCGCGGGGTGCGGCAGGACTGGGAGCCGGAGGACCTGATCGAGGTCTGGACGCTGCTGGAGGAGGACCAGGAGCGGCTGCGGAACAAGTCGGGGGCGAACCGGCTGGGGTTCGCGTTGTTGCTGGGAAAGCACGGTGAGAGCGAGGCCGTCCTGCGCCGGGTGCGGCACCTGTTCGTCAACCGCACCAACCTGCGCGCCGCCCTGGTCCGCCTCGTCAACACCACCTTCGCGGCCCGTGATCAGGCATGGTGGGGCGAGGGCACCGCCTGCGCGAGCGATTCGAAGAAGTTCGGGTCCTGGTCCAGCAACTTCATGACCGAGTGGCACCAGCGCTACCGCGGGCCCGGCGTGATGATCTCCTGGCACGTCGAGAAGAAGTCGCTGTGCGTCTACTCCCAGCTCAAGTCCTGCTCCGCGTCCGAGGTCTCCGCGATGATCGAGGGCGTGCTGCGGCACTGCAGGGGCGTAGAGATCGACCGCCAGTACACCGACACCCACGGCGCCTCAATCGTCGGATTCGCCTTCGCCCACATGCTCGGCTTCAACCTGCTGCCGAGGCTGAAGAACGTCGGCTCCGCACGGCTGTACCGGCCGGCGGCCGGTGAGGACGAGACCTGGCCGCACCTGGCGCCGATGCTGTCGACCAAGGCGATCGACTGGGACCTGATCGCCCAGCAGTACGACCAGATCGTGAAGTACACCACCGCCCTGCGCCTGGGCACCGCCGAGGCCGAGCAGGTCCTGCGGCGCTTCACCCGCGGCGGGCCCAAGCACCCCACCTACCGGGCGATCGAAGAGCTGGGCCGGGCGGTGCGTACGGCGTTCATCTGCGACTACCTCGCCGACGCCGAGCTGCGGCACGAGATCAACGACGGGCTCCAGGTCGTGGAGAACTGGAACTCCGCCAACCACGACCTGTTCTACGGCAAGGACGGCGACCTGGGCCCTGTCCCCGCTGTTCTGGACGCACGTGAACCCCTACGGCCGGTTTCGAGCTGGACATGAACTCCCACCTCGACCTCGTTGCCGCCGTGACGGCCTCAGTGCCCGGCCCGCGCAGCAGCGAGCCGGGCACAGCCCCGGCCTGACGGGCTCGCCGGGCCGGGGCCCGTCAGGGCCTGACGGGCAGCCTCGGGCAGCCCGGGGCGGGCGTGGAAGGGCCGGGCTGAGTTCAGCCGGGGGTGCGCTCTCCGGGCATCGACCGGGTGAGGATGCCGAGTGTGAGCAGAGCGAGCGCCGGCAGCACGGCGACGATGATTCCCATCGGCAAGGCGTCGGTGGCGCCACCCGCGCCGGCCAGCGGAGCAAGTGCCCCGCCGATCATGAACTGGCTGAAGCCGAGCAGAGCGGCGGCCGACCCGGCGTGTCCGCCGTGGTCGGCCAGGGCCTGGGCCGCGGCGTTCGGCATGACCAGGCCCACGCTGGAGACCAGGACGAACAGGCCGATCAGGAGCACGGGCAGGGGTGCCCGTGTCAGCACCGCGCCCAGGACCGTGGTGCCACCGGCTGTCGCGCCCAGCAGACCGGCGAGCAGCAGCACGCGGGCGCCGGTCCGGGCCACCAGCCGGCCGCTGATCTGGGCGGCCGCAATGAGTCCGGCGGCGTTGACGGCGAACACGGCGCTGTACTGCTGCGGTGACAGGCCGTGGATTTCCTGCAGGACGAACGGCGAGCCGGAGATGTAGGCGAACATCGCCGCGAAGACCAGGCCGTTGGCCAGGACGTACCCGGTGAAGACCCGGTCGCTGAGCAACTGCCCGACGACAGCCAGCAGCGGCTGGCGTGACGCGGAGGACCGGGTCTCCGGCAGTCCTACGGCGGAGGCCGCCAGCATCACGGCGCCGAGTACGGCCAGGCCCACGAAGATCCCCGGCCAGGCCGTGACGCGCAGTAGCTGGCCGCCGAGGACCGGCGCGCACACCGGCGCCAGGCCGGTGATCAAGGTCAGTGCGGAGAAGAGACGTGCGGTGCGGGTTCCGGAGGTGCGGTCGCGGACCATGGCGTTGGCGATGACGATGCCGAACGCCCCGCCGATGCCCTGGACCAGGCGTAGGCCGACGAAGGTCCGGACGTCGGGTGCCACCGCGCAGAGCGCGCTGGCGATCGTGTAGAGGGCGAGGCCCGCCAGCAACGGACGCCGCCGGCCGTAGGTGTCGCTCAGCGGCCCGGCGATCAGCTGCCCGATGGCCAGCCCGGCCAGGCAGGCGGTGATGGTGAGCTGGGTGGCCGCGGCGCTGGCGCGCAGGTCGCCGGCGAGGTCCGGCAGTCCGGGCAGGTAGCCGTCGATGGACAGTGGTCCCAGGGCCACGAGCGCTGCGAGCAGGACGATGAATCGGGTGTGCCGGCCGGCGGCGTCGTTGCTCATGGCTCAGTACGCCACGGTGATGCGGCGGCGGATCGCGGTGCCGCTCTCGATCGTGTCGGCCAGGGCGATCGCGTAGTCGGCGTACGAGATCTCGCTGGCGCCGGCGTCGTCGGTGAGCAGTGTGTCGCCGCCGGTTCGGTAGGCGCCGCGCCGCTTGCCGAGGCCGATGTGCGCGGCGGGGGACACATAGGTCCAGTCCAGGCCGGTGGTTCCCCGGTAGAGGTCGAGCGCCTCGGCCTGCGCCTCGGCGTTGGCCTTCCACAGCGCGGGGAAGTCCGGGTCGTCCATGACGCGGGCGCCGGTCGGCGTGCGCAGGCTCCCGGCGCCGCCGATGGTGACCAGGCGGGTGACGCCGGCTCGGCGGAGTCCGTCGATCAGCGCACGGGCGGCACCGACGATCGTGGCGCGGTCGTTCTCCTGGCCGATCCGGGGGCCGACGGCCGACAGTACGGCGTCGTGGGAGGCGGCGAGGCCGGCGACCGCCGCGGGGTCGGTGACGTCACCGGTGGTCACGGTCAGGGCCTTGTGCTCGAGGCCGTCGAGGTGGCCGGCTCGGGTGACCGCGGTGACGGTGTGACCGCGACGCAGTAGTTCCTCGGTGGTGGGCCGGCCGATGTTGCCGCTGGCACCGAACAGGACGATCTTCATGTGTTGCTCCTTGTTTCTGATGGTCAGAGGACGGGCTGGCCGTCGGCGACGATGGCCGCGGTGATGCCGCGCTCGTCGGCGGCGTGCTGGAACCGCTGCTCGATGTCGGGTTGTTCGGTGTAGAACGGCGGATTGTGGAACAGGCCGTAGTGCATGGCGCAGACGGTGCCGGCGCCGAGTGCGACGGCGGCCTCGACGCCCTGCTCGGGGGTCATGGTCGCCGGGACGTTGGCCGCGTAGCCCTCGAAGTGGGCGATGACGCCGTTGACCGGGACGAACGCGACGTCGAACGGGCCGTGGTCGCGGGCGATCTGCCACCAGCTGCCGTGCCACTGGGTGTCGCCGCAGTGGATGACCCGCCGGCCGGCGCCTTCGACGACCCAGGCGACCTGGTCACAGTCGTTGCCGCGCCAGTCCAGCGAGGTCACCGGGGTGACGGTCAGCTTTCCGATGCGGCGTGACTCGCCCAGGTCCTGGGCGACGGGGGTGATGCCCGCCTCGTGCAGCCCGGCCGCGCTCGGGGTGTGACAGCCGATCGTGCCGGTGGCCGCGATCCGGGCGATCAGGTCGTGGTCGTAGTGGTCGGGGTGCAGATGGGTGATGAGGGCGTGGGTGCCGGGCGGGGTATCGACCGGGTCGACCGGCCGGTGCGGCGGCCCCATCACCGGCGCCAGCGGAGCGACGTTCTCGAGCGGGTCGATCAGCAGGCGGGTGTCGCCGAGACGGATCTCGACGCCGGCCCAGGCCAGCCGACGCACGGAAAGGGTGGTGGTCATGGGCAGCGACGCTAGACCGACGTTGTTGAGAAAGTCAACAAGAGAGTTTTGAATCTCAACGTCGCAATGTAGGGTGGTGGCATGCGCACCTACGGGCAGTACTGCGGCATCGCGAAAGCACTGGACACCATCGGCGACCGATGGACCCTGCTGATCGTCCGCGAACTGCTCGCCCTGGGTCCTTGCCGGCACACCGACCTGCGCAACGGGCTGCCCGGGATCGCCAGCAACCTGCTGGTCGACCGGCTCCGCGAACTCGAGGAAGCCGGCCTGATCCACCGCGAGGCCGCCCCGCCGCCGGTGGCCACCACCCTGTTCTCCCTCACCGAGCGTGGCCGCGCGCTGGAGCCGGTGCTGCAGGAACTGAGCCGGTGGGGCGTGCCGCTGTTGCGTGAGCCGGGCGGCAACGACACCTTCCGCACCCACTGGCTGGACATGCCCGCCCGGGCACTGACCGACCACCGCCCCGACCAGCCGGCAATCGCCCTGCAACTGCACGCCGACGGCAGCGAGGACCTGGTCATCGAAGTCAAGGACGGCTCGGTGCACACACACGCCGGCCGGGTCGACCACCCCACCGCGTCCCTGACCGGACCGCCGCACCTGCTGGCCGCGACCCTGCTCGGCGACCTCGATCTGAGCGCCGCAGTACAGCAAGGCCTGCGGCTCAGCGGTGAACGCGAGGCAGTACTGCGCATCCTGCCCCGCTGAATCGACCGGCCGCTCGCGGGCCTGCGACCTCAAGCTCTACCGAGTCCGCGCCGGTCTCAAAAACGGTCCTTTGCCCGAGCAAGATCGGAGACGGGTCGCCAGACCGCCGCCGGGCCCGGTTCCGTTCTCAGAACCCGTTCTCACCCGAAAGCGGCACGGACCCCCTTCTGAGACTTGCATTGTGCGAAGATCGCCGCCCATGACGGACCCTCAGCAGCCCTCCCCGACCGACCGGTCGGAAGCGGACGACGTGGAACAGCACGCGTGTCCGAAGTGCGATGCCCAGCCCGGATCGCCCTGCCGCTCGCGCGGCGGCGCCGTCGCCTCCGCCTACCACACCGCCGCTTCACCATGGTGCCCCGGCTGAAGAAGGCGCTGAGGGTGCCAACCCCGACCGACCGCGGGCCGGGCCGGCCGTGGCGGCCGGGCACCCCGCCCCCCGCGCCGATCGACCCGGACCTGCCGGGCGCGGACATCCGCATCGGTTACGCCCGCTGCTCGACCCTCGGCCAGGAACTCGACTCCCAGCTCGACGCGCTCGCGGGACACGGCATCCCCCTGGAAAAGATCTTCAGCGAGAAGATCAGCACCCGCGTCCGGGTCCGGCCCCGGTTCGAGGAGGCGCTGCGGACCGCGCGGGAGGTCAAGGCGCACGCCCCGCACTGCCGGGTCATCTTCACCGTGTACGAGATGAAGCGCCTCGCCCGCGACGCCGCCGAACTCACCGCGCTGGCCGACCACCTCACCGCCCACGGCCTCATCCTGGAGATGCTCGCCGGACCCCTGCCCGGCATCTACGACCCCACCGGCCCGGGCAAGCTGCTGTTCGCGTTCTTCGCGGCGATGGCGGAGACCGAGCGGGAGAACATCCGCGAGTCGACCCTGGAAGGGCTCGACACCGCAGCCCGCAAGGGCAAGCACGGCGGCCGGCCCCCCGTCATCACCGACGACATGCTCCACACCGTGCTCCGACGCCGCGCGGGGGGGGGAGTCCGTTGAGCAGATCCAGCCCGACCTGATCATCCCCACCGGCAAGCGCAAGGGGCACCACCCCTCGGTCGCCAGCATCTACCGGGCGCTGACCGAGCACGCCAAACGCGAGGCGTACCCCGAAGCCGTCGAGCAAGCCCGCGCCGACTTCGCCGCCGACCGGACCGGCGCGGTCCCCGAGCCCCGCCCCGCCACCTCTGACCGAGCGTCACTCTGATCACAGAGAGCTACTTGTCACTTCACGGCAGCTTCGGGAGGACAGGGCCGCGTCCCAGGCGTCCAGGATGCGCTGCTCCTTCTCCGGGGCCAGGCCGCGTTCCTGCACGCCGCCCTGCGCGAAGCTGCGGTAGGCACCGAACGCCTCCTGGTGCCCCTGCGGCGTGGCCAGCCAGGCCCAGGTGTCACGGATCGACTCCACCACCGGCCGGCAGCGCAGCCCCGCGGCGATCGCCCGCGACGAGTCCGGCTCCCAGACCGCGGCGTCCTCGGGGCCCTGCGGCGTCCAGAGCGGCAGCTCGGTCCACATCTCGACCTCGTGCTCGACGATCAACGCGTCGTCCACCCACACGAGTTCGGCCTTCGAACCGGTCACCTCCACGCAGGTTCCCAGGTACTCGCCCCAGGTCGTGTTGGCCCGCACCCCGCTGACCATGTAGCGGCCGGTGGCACCTCGCTCCACCTGGTCCAGGCCGAAGGCGGCGATGTCGCGGGCGTCGATCAGCTGCATGGGCCGCTCGGGCGCGCCCGGCGCCACCATCCGACCACCCCGGGCCGCCCGGTCCAGCCACCAGGTCAGCCGTCGCGCCCGGTCCCCCGGACCCATGATCAGACCGGGCTGCAGCACCAGTGCGCCGTCCGGGAAGCCCTCCTCGACCGCGCGTTCGCACCCCGCCTTGAGCACGCCGTAGTCGCCGGCGTCCCGGTCCGCGTCAGAGGCGCACTCCTGACGGGGCGAGGAGTCGTCCACCGCCAGCTCGGGCCAGCCCTGCACGGCGCTGACGGAGGAGACGAAGAGATACGTCCGGGTCTGCGGCGCCAGCGTCCGCACCGAGGCGCCCACCACCCGCGGGACGTAACCGCAGACGTCCACCACCGCGTCCCACGGCCCGGCTGCGGCCAACGTGTCCAGGTCGCCCTGCACCTCGCGGTCACCGCGCACGACCTCGACACCGGGCAGGTCGTGCGCGGTCTTCCCGCGGTTGAACGTCGTCACCTCCCAGCCGCGCGCCAACGCGTCGGCCACGAAGGCCTGTCCGAGGAACACCGAACCACCGATCACCAGAAGTCTCATGCCGAACAGTTCGCCATACCGGGCAGCGAATTGCACGAGGTGTCCGCCCACGGCGCAAGCCGTCCGCTGCCCGCGAACAGAGCGCCACAGGCGCGGCACTAGGCCCGCGCGGGCAATCTTTACCTCGGTTTGACGTGTGCCGCGTCACGCTGGACGTCCGCGGGGACGCTGAGCCGATCGAGTTACCTGTTGGTATGGCGTGCGCTCATGTCAAGAGTCCGAAAGGACTATAGATTCATCGGCTCTTCACACGATGGGATAACCGAATCGACCTTGTGTCGGTCCAACCCTCCATCAAAGGAGTTCCATGGGCACCTCCCCCGTCACCGCGGGCCCCCGACGCTCCATGACCGCGCGTGCGCTCGCACTGCTCGCAGTCGGGGCCACCGCCCTGACGGCAGGCACGGTTACCGCGCAGACCACGGTTGCCGCAGCCAGCACCCCGTCCGGTGTGACGTTCAAGTTGCAGCCCGCCTCCGCGGGCCACTTCCTCGCCGCCGCGCGCCCGGCCCCGCTGTCGACGTCGGACTGCGTCACGCAGATCGGCATCCACTGCTACTCGCCGCTGCAGTACCGCACCGCGTACAACCTGAACCCGCTGTACAAGCAGGGCATCACCGGCAAGGGCCGGACGATCGTCATCGTCGACTCCTTCGGCTCGCCGACGATCCAGCACGACCTGGAGACCTTCGACAAGCAGTGGGGCCTCCCCGACACCAACGTCGAGGTCCAGAAGTGGGGCAACGTCCCCGTCTTCGACCCGAAGAACTCGGACCAGACCGGCTGGGCCGGCGAGACCACCCTGGACGTCGAGTACGCCCACGCGATGGCTCCCGACGCGCACATCCTGCTGGTCGAGACCGCCGTCGCGGAGACCGAGGGCGTCACCGGCCTGCCCGAGATGATGGACGCCGAGCAGGCGCTCATCAAGCAGGGCAAGGGCGACGTCATCTCGCAGAGCTTCGGCGCCACGGAGAACACCTTCCCCGGCTTCGACAAGGGTGACTACTCCTCCCTCACCAACCTCCGCTACGCCTTCAAGGCCGCCGCGGAGCACAACGTGACGGTGCTCGGTGCCTCCGGCGACAACGGTGTGACCGACTCCGACGTGAACAACAACAACTACGCCTACAAGGTCAACTCCTGGCCGTCCTCGGACCCGCTGGTGACCTCGGTCGGCGGCACCCAGCTGACCCTGGACAACAACGGCAACCGCACCGCGCCCGACCAGGTGTGGCACGACGCCTACGGCGCCGGCGGCGGCGGCGTCTCGGCCGTCTTCGACCGTCCGTGGTACCAGACCGGTGTCGCCAACGTGACCGGCAACCACCGCGGCACCCCCGACATCAGCATGAGCGCGGCGGTGGACGGCGCGGCCTGGACGTACGACTCGTACGACCCGACCGCGGTCGGCTGGCACCTCACCGGCGGCACCAGCGAGGCCACGCCGATCTTCTCCGGCGTCGTCGCGCTCGCCGACCAGGCGGCCGGCTACCGGCTCGGCCAGCTCAACTGGCGGATGTACGGCCTGTCGCTGCTGCCCTCGCAGTGGAGCGGCATCACCGACGTCACCGCCGGTGACAACGGCTGGTCGAACGTGACCGGCTACCAGGCCGTCAAGGGCTACGACCTGGCCACGGGCCTCGGCACCATCGACGGCACGAAGTTCGTGCACGCGATCGCCGGTCGCTGACGCTCAACCAGCTCTACCCGCTGTACACCTGTACGGCCGCTGCCCGCCTTCCGGTTCCCCCGGGAGGCGGGCAGCGGCCGTTCGTCGTCCCGCGCGCCGGGGCTACTGCGGCGCGGCGGCGAGCTGCGCGAGGTAGCGCTCGGAGGCGCGCAGCTTGCGGCCGTCCGGGCCGGGGAGGTGGGCGCGCAGCTCCAGGATCTCGGGGGCCACCTTGAGCGCCTGCTCCCGGTCGGTGATCGCCCGCCAGCAGGCCTCGGCGTTCGTCACGGCGCGCTGGGTCTCCGGGTCGTCCGGTCCCTGCGAGGCGATCATGACGAGGGCGACCTCCCGGTACAGCGTGGCCGCGTGGGCCGGTTCGCCCGCCAAGCGTGCGACGTGGGCGCGGATCTGACGGATCATCAGGACGGGCTCGGAGATCGCGCCGCTCGCGGCGACGGCCTCCTGCTCCAGCGCGAGCGCGAGCCCGGCGGCCTTCGCGTGCTCACCCGCCTCGGCGCTGCGGGCAATCCGTCCCAGGGCCTCGCGGTAGTCGGCGGGAGGCGTCGGCGGGGTCGGCTGCGGCTGCGGCTGCGGGTCGGACGGTGGCTGGGGGACGGCGTCGACCGGGACGGCGTCGGCGGGTACGGCATCGGCGATCTGTTCCTGGGCCTGCTCCTGGACGTCCGTGGGCACCGGGTCCGGCGCCGCGTCCACCGCCGCGCCCGGCTTCGCCAGTGACACCGGCCGGACCGGCCGGGGCGGGGTCGGCGGCACACCCGGCTTGAGCAGCGTCACTGAACCAGCCGGTGTCCCCACTGCTGTCGAAGCATCCGGTGCGGCCACCGCGACCGCCGCCACCGACGCCTCCGACGGCTCCGGCCGGGCGGGCGGCTCGGCCGACCCGCCCGGCGGCGGCCACTCCTCGGAGCTCGCCGCGGCCGGCGCCGGAGCGGTGGCCTGCCACACCTCGCGCGGCGCCGGAGCGCCCGCGTCGGCCCCGCGCTGACGGGCCGTGTTGCGGAACACCGGCCGGTCCGGCCCGTGCGAGGCGAACACCAGCACGTCCGGCCGCAACACCGAGTGCACCTGCGACCGCAGTTGCTCGGGTGCCAGAAGCGGTCCCGCGCCGGGCCGTCCGCCGTGCAGCGTCTCGATCAGCGCCCGGGTGAACGTGCCGATCTGCTCGGCGTCCGGGCTGACCACCGCCCACAGCGGCAGCCCCTCCACCAACGGCGTCGGCGCGGACTGCAACAGCGGCCACGCCGCCTGGTCGGCGCTGAGGTCGGCGATCACCAGGGTGTCCCAGTCGGCCGGACGCGAGCGCAGCTCGGCCGCGACGGCCTGCCAGGCCAAACCGTCCTGACGGACCGTCCCCGGCTTGGAGTCGCGCAGGGTCAGATGGAGGCCGCCGCCGCGCTTGTCGAGCACCAGGTGCCCGCCGAGGTGCAGCAGCAGCGGACCCGGGTGGCGGGCCGCCGCCCGCAGGTGCGCGACCACGGTGTGCGGGTCACTCGCCGACGGGAGGTGGACGGCGTCGACCGCGTCGGCGCCGAGCAGGGTCTGCGGCGAGACGGCCGCGAGCATCGCGGAGAGCACCTGTGCCTGTCCCGAGCCGCCCCGGCCCAGCCGCGCCGACCGGCGCCGCCGTACCCGCCCTCGACCGCGAGCAGCCGACCGCGCAACCCGCCGCCGACCGAAGTCGCGCCGGAACCGACCGCCGAGCCCACGCCCGAGCCGACGCCCGCGCCCGCGGCCTCGCCCTCCGGCGTGGGCAGCCGCAGCCCGGTGACCGTCCAGCCGGTGGAGGCCGACGGGATCGGCGGCGCCGACGGCGGCTCGGGGATCGCGGACGGCTGCGCCGGCTCGGTCTCCCCCAGCGGCGGCAGCGGCAGCGTGCTCGCCAGCGGCGCCGACGGCGGCAGCGGCACGGTCGCCGCCGCCGCGCGGGCGGCCGCCGCACGCGCCTCGGCCTCGGCCCGGTAGGCCTCCGGAATGGCGTCCTCGATCACCGGCAGCAGCGCTGTCCCGTCAAACCCCGAACCGCCGAGCCCGGAACCGGCGGCCGGGACGACGCCCGGTTCACCGGTCACCGCCCCGGCCGGAACCCCGGAGGTCGATGCACTGTCCGCCAACGCCGGTCACCACCCCGTCCGCCGTACCCGGCGGCTTTTCTCAGTCCGCAGGTCGCGGCAACCCTCCGCCACTCCCCTTTCGCGCCACCTTACGGGGTGATCTCCCCTCCGCTCCAGGCCGGGGCGCTTGCCCGTCCCGCTCGTACCGGGCGTCATCCGGCCCCTTGACCGAGCGCCGAACGCGGCCGAGCGGGCGCACATCAGTACGGCAGCCGTAAGCCCGTACGAACGGTCGCTATGATGCGGGCGCACGAGGCCACCCCCGCCCGGTCGCGACGGTCGGCCCTCTCCCACGAGCGCGCAGGAAGCACAGGCACCGTGACTCCGACTTCCAACGACGCAGAATCCGCCGTCGCCGAGCCCGGTGCGGAGGCCGCCCCGCCCGGCAAGCCCGCCCCGCCCGGCCCGGCGACCCCGCAGCGGGCCCTGCGGCCCGCCGGATCGGGACGTCCCGGACGCCTGGGACGTCTGGGACGCCTCGCCCGACGCGTTCCGGCGCACTGGCGGCTGCCGCTGGCCGTCGCCGTCGGGACGGAACTGATCCTGCTGCTCTGGTGGGCCGCCTTCTACCCCGGGCTGACCAGCTACGACTCGGCGATGTACGTCTCGCAGGTCACCATCGGGCCGTGGAGCTCGGACCACTCCGTCCTCTACGACGCGATGATCTGGCTCGTCCTGCACATCCCCGGCAAGCTCGCGCTGCTGACCCTGGCCCAGACCTTCGCGGCCGCCGCCACGCTCGCCTACCTCTGCGTCGCCCTGCGCGGGCTCGGCTGCCGGGGCCGCTGGACGGCGCCGATCGCGCTGTTGCTGGCGGCCGCGCCGCCGACCGGCGCGTTCGTCCTCTTCATCTGGAAGGACGTGCCGTTCACGCTCTGCTCGCTCGTGGTCTTCGCCGCGACCGTCCGGCTGATCGCGCTGCGTCCCACGGAAGCGGCACGCCCCACCGGAGCGGCACGCGGCACGGCTGCGCCGCGCGGCGACTGGTGGGCGCTCGGACTGGCGCTGCTCGGACTCGGCCTGTTCCGCAACAACGGCCTGGGCGTCGCGCTGGTGGCCGGCCTCGCGGTCGCGATCGCCGTTCCCGGGCGCCGGGTCGTGCTGACCGCGCTGACCACGGCGAGCGTCGGCGTCTCACTCGCCTGCCAGCTCTTCCTCTACCCCGCGCTCGGGATCCAACAGCCGTCCGTCAGCTCGGTCTTCTCGCTCAACTACCACGACATCGCCGTGGTGTACGCGAACGCCCCGGAGTCCTTCACCGCCCAGGAGAAGGCGGTGATGGCCGAGGTCACCCCGCTCACCGAGTGGACCGCCGGCGGCTCCAACTGCTACGTCTCCGACCAGTTCGTCAGCAACTGGCAGTTCAACCGCACGGCTGCGGAGAAGGTCAACTCCCAGCTCACGGACATCTGGACGCACGCCCTCAAGACCCGCCCCGACCTGGTGCTGCAGGCCCGCATCTGCCGCGGCGACATCGCCTGGTCCCCGTTCCCCGGACCGCCCGCGCTGAGCGGCGACACCTGGATCGCCTACCCCGGGGTCGCGCCGCAGGACCTGTACGGGCTGGCCGCCCCCGGCACCCCGATGGCCTCCGACCCGTACCGCCTCGCGCTCTACAGCCACCCGGTCTCGCAGCGGCTGCGGACCGTCGCCGCCACCTGGTACAACGCGTTCCGCGTGCCGCAGCTCGACTGGATCGTCTACCGCGGCGCCACCTGGTGCTACCTCGCCTACGCCGCGATCGCTTTCTACGTCGGGCGTCGGCGGATGCGAGCGGTGTACGCGCTGGTCGGCGTGCCGCTGGCCTACCAACTGACCGTCCTGGCGGCCAATCCGGCGCCGCTCTACCGGTACATGGTGGGCCCGTTGTTCATCGGCCCGTTCTGCCTCGCCCTGATTCCGGCCCTGCGCGGCTACGAGCAGCCGCACGAGGACGGCGGCGACCGCGAGCGCGACCGCGACGCCGGTAGCTGAGCCGCCCTCAGCAGCACTGATTCCTTCGGGTGAACCGCTGCACGTTCCGCAGCCGAACCGGTGTTCGCCGTGCCTAGAGTGACGCCACGCGCCCCTTCGGCCACGATCCAGGCCCGCGCGGGGCGACGCCCTGCTGCCGTTCTGCGCCAGCCGAACTCCCGAAGGATCCGCCGATGAAGCTCACCGCCAAACGATCACTGCTGCCCATCGCCCTGCTGGCCCTGGGCGCCGCCGCCGTGCCGGCCACACCCGCCGCAGCCGCCACCGCCGCGATCCCGCCCGCCGTCCGCGGCCCGGTCTGTCTCCCCGCGCAGCTCGACCAGTTGCAGGGCGTGCAGTCCCGGCTCGACGATCTCGCCCGATCGGGCCGGGCCGGCAACAGCCAGTACTGGTACGTCGACCAGGGCACCTGCAAGGTCGCCGTCGCCGTACTCGCCGGTGCCCAGGACCGCTCGACCCGGGACTTCCTGGCCGATCTGGACCCCCAGCTGCTGCACGTGACCGAGGTGGCCTCGGCGGTCTCCTCGCGGGTCGCCACCGTGCCGGCCCCGCTGGACGCCGGGACCCCGGCGGCGGACCTGACGTTCAACGGCGGCACGCCGATCTTCAGCGGCACCACGGGCACGGTCTACGAGTGCACCAGCGGGTTCAACAACTACCGCGAGGGCAAGGCGACCACCGCCGGCCACTGCGGCAAGGCCGCACCCAAGTGGTACGACCGCAGCAAGGAGCTGCTGGGCTCGGTCACCGCCGACAAGTTCCCCGGGCACGACTGGGCCGTCATCACCCCCACCGACAAGTGGAAGCTCAACAGCACCGTCCTCGACGACGGCGTGGTGCGCGACGTCACCGGCTTCGCCCTGCCCAAGCTCAACGAGCGGGTCTGCGGCACCGGCGCCACCAGCGGCACCCAGTGCGGGTCCATCGAGGCCACCAACGTGACCGTCAACTACCCCGACGGCCTGGTCACCGGTCTCGCCGAGAGCACCCAGGACGGCAACGCGGGCGACTCCGGCGGGCCCGTCTTCGACCGCGAGCTGGGCAAGGGCCTCGGCCTGGTCAGCGGAGGACCGAAGGGCGGCGGCGGACCGACGTTCTTCCAGCCGCTGAACTTCTGACCCCGGCTCAGTCCCCCTCGCCCCGCCGCAGGACGTGCAGATGGCCGTTCTGCGGGTACGGCGGCAGGGGCGGCAGGACGGCGACGAGCGGGTAGCCGCTCTTCTCGGCCACCCGGCAGGACGCCTCGTTGCCCACCTGGTGGAAGAGCTCAAGGCGGGTGAGGCCATCGGCCGCGAACGTGGCGAAGGCCCAGTCGGTGAGGGACCGCAAGGCCAGCCCGGCCAGGCCTCGCCCGCGTGCGGCCGCGACGGTCCAGTACCCGACCTCCGCGGCCGACGCTCCCCCGCCGGCACCCTTCAGGACGACCTGGCCGACGAGTCGGTGCGAGGCGGCGTCCCCCGTGACCGGCTCCACCACCGCGAAGCTGAAGCGCTCGGCGCGCTGCCGGGCGCCCTCCTGCTCCGCCACCCAGCGCGTCGCGTCGTCCACGTCGTCCAGGTGGGTGACCAGCCACTGCCGCATCTGCGGATCCTGATGCGCGGCCAGGAGCGCGGGAACGTCGTCCTGCTCCCACGGGCGCAGGACGAGCGCGGGCGGGGCGGTCGGCAGGGTGTCCAGAAGCTTGATCATCAGTCAGTTGAGCACACCGGGCCGCCTTCGATCAAGCCGATCCGACCTCTTTGGTCTCCGCCGGACTGCGGCTTCCCAGCAACTCGCCGAGCCGGACCCGGTCGTGGAACGTCGTCGACACCAGGACCGCGAGGAGCCGCAGCGCCTCCAGGTCGCCGCTGCGGGCGACGAACATGCCGGCCTCGCAGTCGTACGACAGCCGCTCGGCTATCTCGGGGGCGTACGCGTCGACGGCCGAGCGGGCGACGAACTCCCAGCCGTACCCATTGCTCCAGCGGCCACGGGCCTCGAACTCGTCCGACAGCGCGACCATCGCGTTGTCGGTGAGGAGCAGCCCGTAGGAGCCGGAATCGCCGTACTCGATGAGGGCCAGCGGTGCGTAGGTCGTCCGGTCGGTATCCATGGTGGCGACGCTAGCGGCCGGCACTGACAACGGTCCGAGGCGGGTTCGGAGGCCGAGCGCGGTGGCGGCTTGAGTACTGTCCCAGTCGGCGGGGGCGGCCCGTGTGACCTGGTTCACAGGACGGGAGTGCATAGCGGGGCTGAGCCCGACGCCTTTCTAGGAGTACAGGCGCATGGGCGAATGAAGGGCGGTGTCAATGAAGCAGCTGCAACCGGACGGCTTCGATGAGTTCGTAGCGGCCCGCTGGTCGGCCCTGTTCCATTTCGCACGCCTGCTCTCCGGTGGAGACCGGCACCGGGCCGAGGACCTGTTGCAAGAGGCGCTCGTCAAACTCTGGTTCGCCTGGCCGAAGGTCGCCCAGCAGGCGCCGGAGCCGTACGTGCGTCAGGTGCTGACGCGCGCGGCGGCCAGGTCCGCGCGGCGACGGTGGTGGGGCGAGCGTCCCACCCGGACTCAGGACATGCCGGAAATCACCGGCCTGGTCGACCTGGCGGCCGAGGTGGAGGAGCGCTCCCGGTTGGAAATCGGGCTGGCGCAACTGCCGGTGCGGCAGCGGGCCGCGGTGGTGCTGCGCTACTACCAGGACCTGCCCGAGCGGCAGGTGGCCGAGGTGCTGGGGTGCCCGGTGGGTACGGCCCGCTCTCTCGTGTCGCGCGGGGTGGCCAAACTGCGGCAGGTACTGGCCGAGGCGGTTGTCGAGCCGGTGAGGTGAAGGAGAAACACGATGGATGACTTCGAGAAGGAGCTGGCTCGAATGATGCACGAAACACCGGAACACACGCCTTTTCAGCCCCGCCACCGCGACCGCCTGGAGGCAGGCGTCCGAACCCGTCGTCGGGCCCGGGCGGCCTGGATGGCCGGCGGATCGGTCCTGACCTTCGCGGGGCTCGGCATCGGGCTGGTGGTCCTGCCCAACGCCTTTGCCCAGGACCACCCCACCACGCCCTTGCAACGCCCGGCGTCGTCGGTCACCTCGCCGACCCCGACACCGACCCCGACACCGACGACGGGTCCGACGACGGATCCGATGCCGACGCCGAGCGCCCCGGCGGCAGGCATGCCGACCTCAACCCCCACCCCCGGGACGGGTTCCATGCGGACTCCCGCTCCGGCGCGGACCGCAGTGTCAGCGCCGCCGCCCATGACCACCCCGACCGCCCCGGCGGCAGGCATACCGACCCCAACCCCCACCCCCGGGACAGGTCCGATGCCAACTCCGGCTTGGACCCCAGCGGCAACGGCCCCGCCGATGACCACCCCGAGCGGCCAGGCGGACGGCGCGCCGAGCCCGAGCCCCACCCCGACTCGGTAGAGGAACTGTGGCCCGTGGCCCGGGAGTTCGACTTCCGGGCCACGTCCCCATGAATCAGCCTGTCAGTGGGCGTTCAGAGAGCTCTGTTCCGCCATGCGGCTTTCATCCCTGACCGCATGGTGATGCCATAGCCGATGGGGAAGTCCGTCCGGTTTGCAGAAGTCATAGAACCGCCTATCAGGCAGCGGCACGGAGTCTTCCGCCACATTCATGCAACCGCTGCGCCGTGAGCCCGGATTTCACGTTGCGAAAAGGCGGTGGGTGGTCGAACGAAGCCTGAAGCCATGATCCACATCGCCTCGATCGACAACCTCACCAAGCGCACAACGGACGAGAGCACACCAACCCGGCGAGGGACCTACTGGGATATAAAGGGCAAACTGCTCCCATTAAATGCCCTCTGAGATGCAGTGTGGTAGACAGGTAATAATCAAAGGGGCATTTTGCACCAGTTCACGCTCGGCATCATGGCGCAGTCACGCAAGGAAAATGAGCATCGACTGCCGGTCCATCCCGCACACTTCGAGCGAATCGACGACGATCTCCGCGGACGCATTCACCTCGAGCAGGGCTACGGCTCCTACTTCGGTGTCTCCGACGAGCAGCTCGCGCCCCTGGTCGGAAGCCTGCGCTCGCGCGCGGAGCTGATCGCCGACTGCGACGTGATCCTGCAGGGCAAGCCCATGCTCGAGGACGTGGCCGAGCTGCGCGAGGGGCAGGTCCTGTGGGGCTGGCCGCACTGCGTCCAGGACGAGAAAGTCACCCAGAGGGCCATCGACCGGCGGCTGACCCTGATCGCCTTCGAGGCGATGAACCACTGGCACCCCGACGGCACGTTCAACCTGCACGTCTTCCACAAGAACAACGAGCTGGCCGGCTACTGCTCGGTGCTGCACGCGATGCAGCTGCGGGGCTCCACCGGCGCCTACGGGCGCCGGCTGCGCGCCGTCGTCATCGGTTTCGGTGCGACCGCCCGTGGAGCGGTGACCGCGCTCAACTCCCTGGGCGTGCACGACGTCGACGTGCTCACCGCGCGCGGCGTCACCGCCGTCAGCGCGCCGATCCACTCCGCCCGGATCGTCCAGTTCGACCACGACGTCGCGGACGACACCGCCGACCCGCGCCGCAGCCACGCCCTCACCGAGGACGGCCGGCAGCCGCTGGCGGAGTTCCTGGCAGGACACGACGTCATCGTCAACTGCGTGCTGCAGGACACCCGGGCGCCGCTGACCTTCCTGATAGACGAGGACCTGGACACGCTGTCGCCCGGCACCCTGGTCATCGACGTCTCCTGCGACGAGGGCATGGGCTTCAGCTGGGCCCGGCCGACCACCTTCACCGAGCCGATTTTCACCGTGGGTGACAACGTCCACTACTACGGTGTCGACCACAGCCCCTCGTACCTGTGGAACGCGGCAACCTGGGAGAACAGCGAGGCACTGATCCCCTACCTGCGCTCGGTGCTGGACGGACCCGCCAGCTGGGAGGCCGACGAGACCATCCGCCGCGCCATCGAGATCCGCGACGGCGCGGTCCGCAACCCCGCCGTCCTGGACTTTCAGCACCGCGCAACCGAGTACCCGCACCTGCAGCAGCGGTAGGCCCTCAGGCGGGTCGAAGTTCAGGGTGATGATCACCTTCATGTGCCCTGAGGCGACCAGTCGGGCGATGGCGGTGCGCGTCCTCGGAGAAGGACCGCCGGACTTGCTCAGCCGGTCGAATGTGGGCCGGTGAGCCAGTGGCTCGGCTCAGATGCTTGGCCGGGTAACGGGATGCGCGTCTGGGGCGGGCCGCGCGGTGGGACTCTGAATCCGGTCGTCGAAAGTCTTTGCCAAACGGTCGACCACGTCGTGCTCCTGGTCGGGTAGCTTCCGTGGCATCCATTGATCTTGATGAGGGCCGGTCGGCACGACCGAACGGGCCTACTGGGAGGGGTGTGCCGTGAGTGTGGTCGACCTGATGGCGACGGCGGCCGGCCTGCCGCAGGCGTGGAGCTCTCGCAGGCTGGGCCAGGTGGGGGCGGCCTGCGTGAAGGTCCTGCGCATGGACGAGCTGTCGGTGGAGGAGGAGAGCCACAGTACCGATGAGGCACTGATCGTGGTCGACGGCCGGCTGGAGCTGGACGTGGACGGCACGCCGGTGTCGGTGCGGGCGGGCGAGCTGTACATGGTGGCGGCGGGAACCGCGCACACGGTCCGCCCCGGAAGTCATGGCGTGCTGGTGATCGTGGAGTCGGCCGAAGAGTGACTGTTCGTCAGGCAGCCTTGGCCGGGTACTCGGTCCAGGTGCGGATCGGTGAGTCGGGGGCGAAGTTGCTCTCCGGTTCGGCGCGGGCATTACGCCGGCGCGCGTAGGCGCCGATGGCGGCGTTCTGCCCGCCGTGGCTGCGGTGGTCAGTGCCGTTGAGGTAGCAGTACTCCCCCGGGTCAGGCGCCCGAGAGGAGGTCGCGGAGGAGGGCGACGGTGTCGGGGTCGAGGTTGCGGCCGGTGCGGCGGCTGAGGGCGTCCAGGCGGTTGACGGCTTTCAGGAGTTGGTCGCGGGCGCCGGCCGAGGCGTAGGCGTAGAACAGGTCGCGGTGCAGGAGTTCGACGTCGGGGGCGACAGCGAGGCCGCGGAAGACGGCTGCCTCGGCGCTGCGGTGGTCGCCGTACTGGAGGCGGCGGGCGGCGAGTTCGTGGGCGGTGTCGACGACGGCGGCCAGCATGTCCTGGCGGGCTGCCTCGGCCCAGCCGTACGTGGTGGCGGGGGCCTCGGCGAAGGGGGCGCCACGGACCAGGGCCAGGGCGTGGGCGAGTGCGGCGTCGGCGGTGGTGCTGGTGCTGCGCATGCCGCGTCGGTAGAGGCTGCGGAACTCGTCCCAGTCGCAGGTCACGGTGGGTGCGAAGGTGCAGCCGTCGGCGCTGTCCGGACGGACGAACGCGCGGCCGTCGGGGGCGGCGCCGAACCAGGTGCCCAGCTCCGGCAGGGAGGCGGGCAGGGCCTGGTCGGGGCGGATGTGGTCGCCGGGGTGGAGCGCACGGTCCACGGCGGCGGGGTCGGCGCCCGGGTTGAGGGCGAGGTAGGCGGCCAGTTCGGTGAGGCCCGCCAGGGCGGCGGGGTCGGCCGGGCCGGTGGCGCCCAGGACGTCGACCGGGCCGAGCAGGCGGACGCGTGGGGCGGTCCGGACGGCGTGCGCCTCCGGGGAGCGGAGGATCGCGAGCAGGTCGTCGGCGTCGGTCCGCGCGGTCACCGTGGCGGAGGCGGACGTGGACGTGGTGCTGGAGGTGGAGCTGGACGCGGTGACGGGCGTGACCGGTTCGGGGCGGACGGCCACCCGCGGGTCTTCGGCGCTGGGGGCCGGGGCCGCGCCGTGCATGGGGAGCGGCTCGGGGGCCGGGTCGGGTTCGAGGGCGGGGGCGGGCTCCACGACGGCCTCGGGCGGCGCGGGCTCGGCGGCGGGGGCGAGTTCGAAGACGGCCTCCGACTCCGGCGTGGGCTCCGGCAGTTGGACCGTCACCGGGATGACCACTTGGCCGCTGCCACCGCCGGCGCCACTGTTCGCCTTCAGGCCGCGGTTGTTGATGCTGTGCCGGGGCAGCCCGCCGAGCGGCAGCCCCGAGAGCGGTCCGGACGCTCCTGCAGCGGCGGCCGGAGCGGACGAAGGCGACGGCGACGGCGACGCCGAGTACGGGTCGTTCGCGAAGGTGGCCCCGCCCGGCCCGACCGGTCCAGCCGACCCGGACGAACCGCCGGGGGCGGCAGCCGGGTCGACGGTGGCGAACGGGCTGCTGCCGGTCCCGATCAGCCGGGCGATCAGCCGCGGCCCGGCCTCCGGCACGCCGTCGGGCAGCGACGCCCCGACGAACGGCGCGTTGACGGCCGCGCCGGGAGCACCGACCCCCGCCAACACGGGTACCGGCCTGGGCAGGTCGGCGGGCTCGAGCTCCTCGCCGTCCAACGTCCAGCTGGGCGCGGCCTGTTGCTCCGTCGAACCGGACGTCTGCATCAACTCGCTCCAGTGGCCGAACTGTTCGTCGGTCAGCCGCTGGAGTTGCAGCGAGAGGTGGAGTCCGGGCAGGTTGGCCGCACCGGTACTCGGCAGGGTCCACCGGGCGACCGGGCCCGCACCGCGCTCGGGGGCCCGGGTGACGACGGCCAGGCAGGTGCGCGGCCGCCCGTCCAGCAGGCGGCCCAGCTCGGCCGGAACGCTGCCGCTGGGCGGCTGGGCGGAGAGCACGATCTCCGGCACCCAGGCCTCGTCGGCGTGACCGCGGCTGCGGGCGTCGCGGGGATGGGCGGCCCCGGCGGAGACCAGGGTGGCCCTGGCCTTCGCGGTGCGCGGGCCGAGCGCCGACAGCGCGGCCTCCAGGTGGGGGTAGTGGTGCACGCGGTCGGCCACCGTGTCGGAGACCGGCAGGTCGTCGGCGAAGCCGATCAGGTGCAGGTTGAGCTTGTCGGCCAGCGGGCTGTGCGCCAGCTCCAGCGCGATGGTGCGCAGCACCCCGCGAGCGTCGTCGGGGTGGCCGCTGAGGTGCAGCAGCCGGACGGTCTCCAGGTCGGCGAGCACGGCGGCGCCGTCGGCGGCGCTGCCGAGGGTGACCAGCGCCGGGTAGGGCGCCGGGACCTTGGCGGCCTGCTGGGCGGAGAGCAGGTCGCCGGAGTCACCGGCGCACCACCAGACGTTGGCGGCGTGCGCGGCGCGGAACGGCGCGATCGGCACGGCCGGTGCCGCCAGGTGCAGTTCGATGGTTCCGCCGGCGGTCACCCGGACGGCGGCCAGCGCGGGCAGGCGCTTGCCGGTGCGGCTGACGTTGCGGGCCAGGGTGCGCAGCGACCTGTTCAACTGGTCGAGTCCGGTGCTGCTCTGACGGGCTTTCAGTTCGGATTCAAAGGCGGCGGCGGGCGGCGGCGGCATCACGATCCGGTGCCGGGGGCGACGGGCGCGCTGCTGGATACCGCGCCGGTTGGCCACCGCGCCGATCATCGCGGCGGCGAGCAGCAGACCGATGCCGGAGACCTCCAGGGAGGTGGTGTAGTCACTGCTGGGCGTGTGGGCCTTCGCGCCACCGGACTTGGCCGCGACGGGGTGGGACTCCGAGCGCGGCGGCGCCGAGTGCGGGGCCGGATCGGCGGACGGATGGGGTGTCGCGGACGGGTGGGGCGTCGCCGACGGGTGGGCCTCGGCGGACGGTGCGCCTCCGGCCGTGGACGTGCCCCCGGCCGTCGAACCGCCGGGGTGCGGCGCCGTCTCGGGGGAGGCGGGCGCCGCCGCGGCCGCACCGGGAGCGGGGGCAGCCGGAGCGGCAGGCGCAGCGGGTGCGCCCGGGATCGTCAGCACGGTCCCGGCGGCCACCATGTCCGGGTCGGTCAGCCGCTCCCCGTCCGGTTCCTGGATCCCCTTGTTGGCCGCGAAGAGCTGCGGCCAGTCGTCCGAACTGCCCAGCTCGCGCAGCGCGATGGAGGAGAGCGTGTCCCCGTCCCGCACCGTCGTCGTGGCGTCGTGCGCCCCTGCGGACGGCCCGGGGACGGACGCGCCGGCGGCCGGCGCGGGGGCGGTGTCGGGCGTCGCGCCGACCGGCATCAACAGCTGCCAGCCCGGCTGGATCGGCCGGTCCGCGTCGAAGGTGGTTCCTGAACCGTCCATCACCCGACCGGCGTTGAGCTTGGCGATCTCCTGCCAGCGTTCCCCCGAGCCGAGTTGGCGCTCGGCGATCGACCAGAGGCTGTCGGCGGGCCGGCTGTCGCGCACGGTGTAGCTGGGCTGCTGCGGGTCGGCGGCGGGCAGCGCCGCGCTGGGCGCGCTCACCGGACCGGCCGTCAGGGCCGCGTAGCGCGGCGCGGCCGCGAGCTGTGCCGGAGCCGTCGCTGCGGTCAACTGCCCTGGGGTGGCGGCGAACGAGGCGCCGGCCACCGGCAGCAGCGCGATCACCGCGCCGACCAGGCCGGCCGCGATCCGCTGGCTCCAGCCGAAGGCCGGCAGCCGGCGGGCGACCCGTCCGCGCAACTGGGCCGGGATCTCCAGCAGGACGGAGAGCGCGAAGCAGAGCCAGCCGATCCAGCCGATGCCGACCAGCGCCCAGAGGAACAGCCGCCCGTCGTCGGGCGTACTGAGCACCTGCCAGAGGTTCCCGTCGGCGGCGCCGCCCATCGCGGCCACCGACCGCGTCCCGTAGTAGAGCAGCGCGGGAACGCCGACCAGCAGCACGGCGAGCACCAGCAGCGCGCCGAGCGCGCCCGGCAGTGAGCGCAGCGGACCGCGCCGACGCCCCGGCGGCCGGGCGGCGGCGCGCCCGCCGGCCCGGGTGCCGGCCGGCGGGGCAGCCCTCCCGGGGGCCGCGGAGGCGCCCGATCGGCCGGCGGCCGGGGCGCTCGGGCGGGCATGGACCTTGGCTCGTGGCGCGGCCATCAGGCGCCCCCCGCTTTCTCGACGCCGTGCACCAGAGTGGCGGTGCCCTTGCCTTGCACGGACAGGGTGGGTGTGTTGAACAGCCCCAACAGGGCGGTGTCGTACGTGGTGTCGATGACGATCGTGATGCTGGCGGAGGGCGGCCGGCCGGGCGGCGGCGGTTCGGCGTGCAGCCCGTACGGTGCGAGGTAGGCGTCGGCGGCGGCGTAGGCCGCGGTGGTGTCGATCAGGAAGCCCCGGCCGCCGAGCAACGCCCCCTGGTCGATCTGCTGCCCGCCGACCCGGGCGGCCTCCTGGGCCAGCGCGTCGGCGTCGGCGGTGGCGCGCAGCCGTCCGCCGCAGTCCAGCACGATGCCGATGAACAGCAGCATCATCGTGGCGCTGAGCGCCACGAAGATCGAGATCGTACCCGTGTCACGGGCGTCCCGACGGATCCTCACGTTCCCTCCCCTGCACGGGCGGTGCACTACTGCGACCGGTAGCGGTCGATGACCGATTTGAAGCTTCCGTGCATGTGCACCACACCGCCCGGTAGTACCCCCACGGGGAGCAGATCATTCACCGCGACGGTGCACTCGACGTCCACCTCGACGAGCGTGAGCGGCTGCGCGCCGGGGACCTGGAGCGGAACCGTCCGCGCCGTCACCTGCGGGTCGGGGCAACTGACGCCCTGCTGCCGCAGCGCGTCCTTGACGGCGGTGGCCGCCACCTGCTGCGCCGGCGCGCCGGAGCGGTCCAGCGAGGCGCTGCGCGCCCCGGCGCGCGCGGCGGCGTCCACCGTGCCGCCGACCGTCTCCAGCCGCCCGATCACGACCACCAGACAGAACAGCAGGACGATGGCCGGCGCCAGGATCGCCGCCTCCAGGGCCAGGCTGCCGGCCTGCGGATCGCGTGCGCCGGTCGTGCCGTCGGGCCCGTTCACCGGACCGGGCCCGGTCATGGCGCCACATACCGTTCGATCGGCGCCGAGGCGCTCTGGGTGATCTTCAGCCCGTCGAAGCCGGGCAGCAGGATCAGCGGGTTGACGTGCACGGTGACGGTCAGGTCGGTGGCGGTGCGCACCGGCGGGTCGACCGTCGGGGTCCCGAGCAGGCCGTTGAAGCGGTCCAGGAACGCCTGGGCCCGGTCGTGGGCGGCCTGGTCGGTGGAGCCGTACGCGCGTCCCGCGTCGACGCCCTCGCGCGCGGCGGTGAGGGCCACGTTGTCGGTGTACCAGAGCAGCGAGCTCTGGGCGATGAGCACGACGAGGAAGAGCACCGCCGGGAAGACGAGCGCGAGACTGATGCTGAGGACCCCGCTGTCGCGCTCCCGGCGGCGCTCGGAGGTCACTGCCCGACGCCGCTGGGGATCGCGGTGGGGATCTTGGGCTCGACGGCGTTGCCGAGCTTGGTGAGCGCCGCCAGCACCGCTCCGGCGATCCCGATCACCACGATGATGATCAGCGCCATCTCCACGCTCAGCGCGCCGCGGTCGCCCTCGGCCCGCGCGACGCGGGCGCGGCCGGCGTGGACGCGCAGCAGCGTCACGGCGAGTTGCAGGGGCAGCATCAGCGGTGCCAGCAGCAGGAGGGGCAGAGTACGCAGGGTCTTCATGGTTCGCTCTCCCAGGTGAGGGGAATTCCGATGGGCCGGAATCGAGTTCGGAACACGCACGGACGTCAGAACACATGGAGCATTTGGTACAGCGCGGGGTAGACGATCAGGATGGTCATCAACAGGGTGAGGGCGGCGCCGGGCGCCACCATCTGTTCGCTGTCGGAGCCGGCCTTCGCCAGTTCCGCGGCGAGCAGCTCGTCGCGCAGGCCCTTGGAGCGGGCCCGTAGCGTGTCGTAGACGGCGGCTCCGTCGGTGCCGGAGAGCCGCATGATGTCGGCGACGTCCTGGAGGGGCGTCAGGCCGAGTTCCTCGGCGAGTGCGTCCAGGCCGTCCCAGGGGGGCAGCCGGTCGGTGGCCGCCCGCTCCAGGGCGTCCCGGATCCGCCGGAAGACGTTGCCCCGGCCGACGGCCGCCGCCCGTCGCATCGCCTCGGCCGGACCGTGGTCGGAGGCCCGCTCCAGCGCGACGAGTTCGAGGTAGGCCGCGATGCCGTGCAGGTACTCGGTCCTGGCCTCCTTGGCCTCGCCCTGCACGATGCCGTCGGGCAGCATCCAGCCGGCCGCCGCCAGGGCCACGCCGAGCAGCGCGGGCAGCGCCACCGACAGGCTGATCCCGACGAGGGCGGCCATCGCGGAGAGGTAGCCGGGGAGCAGCAGACCGACCAGCGCGAAGAGCAGCTTGTGCGCCATGAAGCGGGCCGGGGTGCGGCCGATCAGGGCCAGCGACTGGGTCGGCAGCCGCGAGCCCGCGTAGGCCAGCGAGCGGGCGCCGAGGCGGTCGTACCAGGTCTCCTGCTCGTCGACGCTCTGCGCGCGGTGTTCGACCGGCGCGCGGTGCAGCCGGTCCAGCGCCTGGCCCAGATTCGGTGGCGAGGGCCGGAGTTCGGCGACCAGCAGGGCGACCCCGCCGGCCGCGGCGGCGCCGGCCAGGACGGCCCACGGCGAGATCATCGGGTCTCCTTCAGCAGCGGCGACGCCAGGTCGGCCCGGGCCTCGCCCTCGTCGTCCGACCCGTCCGGCTCGGGCAGCGCGCCGACCCGGCTGCGCCGGTCGGGCTCCAACAGCCGTGGCAGCGGCGGGTTCGAGGCCAGCGAGCGCATCCAGGCGATGACCGCGACGAAGAGCGCGGCCAGGACGCCGAGCACCAGCTGTCCCTGGAAGGAGCTGTAGGGCGCGGTGTAGCGCTCGTTGAACGAGCCGACCACGATCACGCCGAGGATGATCGTCACCAGCCAGCGGATGGTCGTACGGTGCTTGGAGCGGTCGGCCTCGATCGAGCGCCGCTGGCGGACCTCCTCGCGGACCGACTCGGCCAGGTCGGAGAGCGCCCGGGCCAGCCCCGGCCCGCTGTCGCCGGAGCGCAGCAGCAGCGCCGCGAGGACCTTGTCGGCGGTGGCGTCCGCCAGGCTGTCCGCGAAGGCGCGCAGCGCGTCCTCGGCACGCCAGCGGGCCTGCAGCCGGGCGGCCAGGTCCTCGATCTCGGGTGCCAGCGCGGTGGGCGCCGTCTTGCGGCTGCCGAGCAGCGCCTGGTTGAGGCCGATCCCGAGCAGCAGCACGTCGGCCAGCCGCTGGGTCCACTCGGCCAACGCCTCCAGCCGGACGATCCGCCGGGTGTCGGAGCGGGTGGCGGCGAACAGCCAGGGCAGGCCGAACACCGCCAGCGGGACCAGGCCCAGGGTGAGCGGGATCCGGCTGAACAGCCAGACCAGCGGGGCGCCGGTCAGCGAGAGGGCGAGTTGGATGCGGCGGCGTCGGACCACCGACGGCGCCGGGGTGCCGGGCCCGCCGTACCAGAGGACGTGCGCCCGGGTGGCCAGCGGGCCGGGCTCGGAGCGCTCGGCGGCGCGGTTGCCGTTCAGGCCGACGGCGAGGGCGACCAGGCCGCCGGCCAGCAGGAGCCCGCACAGGGCGTAGAGCAGCATCAGTGGCGTCCCTCCGGACGGGTGGTGACCGGACGAGTCATCGCAGACCACCGATCCGCAACGAGAGCGGTGCACTCCATGTGCCGTACGCGGACTGCAGCAGGCCGGCGTCGAAGCCGGCCCGGCGCAGGTCGTCCAGGCAGTTCGGCGGGGTGTGCGGGACCGCGCGGGGCTCTCCCAGGTCGGGCCGGGGCCCGAAGACGGTGTTCAGCGCCGGGCGGCCCTGCTCACCGAGGCCGGTGATCTCCATGACGTGCGAGACGAACCGGTGCCGGCGCCCGCCGACCGCCGTCTCGTCGACCATCGTCACGTGCACGATCAGGTCGATCGCGTTGGCGATCAGCCGGTAGGCCAGGCTGTCGGTCATGTGCGAGCCGTACTCCAGGCAGAGTTCGGCGATCCGGTCGACCACCATCTGCGGGCCGCGCGCGTGCAGCGTGCACATCGAGCCGCCCTCGCCGTTGGTCATCACCCGCAGCATCGGGACGACCTCACCGGAGCGGACCTCGCCGACGATGATCCGCGACAGCGTCATCCGCAGCGCCGCGGGGATCAGCTCGCCGATCGTCAACTCCCCGGCCACCTTGCCGTCGACGCGCTCGCCGTTGCCCTCGCGGGCCTCCATCGGGACCACCTGGCGCAGGTGGCCGAGGGTGTGCAGCCAGAGTTCGAACTCCGACTCCAGCGTGCCGACCCGCTCGTCCGCCGGGATCTCGGCCGCCATCGCGCGCAGCAGGCTGGTCTTGCCGACGCCCTGGGTGCCGGTGATGATCACGTTCTTCCGGGCCCGGATGGCGGCGGCCAGGAAGGCCGCGATGGTCGGGTCGACGGTGCCCAGCGTCACCAGGTCGGACAGCGTCGCCGAGGCGACCCGGTGACGGCGGATCGCGACATACGGGCGCGGGGTCACCTCGGTCATCGCCTGCAGCCGCATGCCGCCCTCCAGGCGCAGCGCCAGAGTCGGGCTGGCGGTGCTCAGACTGCGCTCGCCACCGCCGTGCTGGCGGGCCAGGTCCTGGAGCATCTCGACGAGTTCGGCGTCGGAGTCGGCCACCGGCGGTACCTGGCGCAGGGGTTGGTGGACGCGGGAGATCCAGACGTCGTCGCAGCCGTTGATCAGGATGTTCTCGATCTCCGGGTCGTCCAGGTACGGCTGGAGCCGGCCGGCCCGGAAGAGCAGGTCGTAGACGGCCTCGGAGAGCGCGCGGTCCTGCTCGCGGGTCGGCGGGACGCCATGGCTCTGCGCGTACGCGTCGGACCAGCGGGCCACCGCCTCCTCGATCAGCGCCCGGCCGCGCTGGCGGCGGGTGGCGCGGTCGGCGTCCAGTCCGTGACTGCCCGTCAGACGGGAGAGCTGCTGGTGCAGTTCGGCCGCGACCTGGCGCTTGAGCTCACGGGCCACCTGCTGGTCGACGGGCGGCGCGGTGGCGGCCCCCCAGGGGTCGAGGGTCGGCAGCACCGGCAGGCCGACCGGCGAGGCGGCGGCCGGGGACGGCGGCGGGGGCGCGGCGGCGTACTGCGGCTGGGCCTCGGCCGGCGGCTGGGACCGGGGCTGGGCCCACCGCGGCGGCTGCGGCGGGAACTGGCCGACCGGCTGCGCGGACGGACGGACCGGGCCGGGGATCACCGGACCGGCCGGCGCCGACGCGGCGCCATGGCCCGCGTACGCGTCGTCCGGGTAGCCGGCGTCCGGCTGAGCGTCGTGGACGGCCGGGGCGGGGGCGATCGGCGTCCACGGCAGCGCGGCCGGGTCGCCGGCGGGACGGTCCCGCATCGGGCTACCGCGCACGGAGCACCGCCCCCTGGGTCTGCTCGTCGTCCTGCGGAGCGCGGAACTGCTCGGGCGCGGCCGGGTGCGGCGCTATGGCGGCGAGCGGCGGTTGCGGTAGCGATTGCGGATACGGCTCGGCGGTCTGCGGGTGCGGCTGCGGCTGCGCATGCGGGTAGGGCTGCACGGTCGGGCTCGGGGTCGCCGTCGGGCTCACCGGACCGGTCCGAAGCGGCCGCACCGGCCCGGTCTGCGGCACGTACGCTGCCCCGGACTGCGTCGCGTACACCTGCCCGCCGTACTGCGGATCGGCGTACGGGGGTTCGCCGAACTGCGGCTCGGCATAGGCCTGTTCACCGTACGACGGCGGCGGCGCGCTCCAGGACTGCTCGGGCTCCGGTGCGTAGACCTGCCCCGACGGCCCCGCGTACGGCTGCTGCACCGGCGACGGCTGCGACTGCGACTGCGCCGGGTACGCCAGCGGGTGCGACTCCTCCGGCGCGCCCCACCCGTACCCGGCGGCGGGCGCCGGCGTGGACGCCTGCGGGACGGCCGCCGCGGCCGCCCCCGCGACCACGCCGAGGGCCGAGAGCCGGGCGCGGCGGCGCTGGACCAGCGTCTGGATCTGATCCGCCGCGCTGCGCGCCGTACGCATCAACTCGGAGCGCATGAACCGCCGGTCCGTACTGTCCCCGCCGTCCGACAGCACCCGCGCCGTCCGCACGGCGTGCGGCAGCAGCCCGAGCACCGGCAGCCCGAGCTCCCGGGTGATGTCCGCCGCCGGGTAGGGCCCCTCGGCGATCACCAGCAGCCCGAGCGCGTCCGCCCCGGTGCCGGCCGACTCCAGGTCCTCGCGCAGCGCGGCCAGCCGCGGCCGGGCCGCGCTGAGCCCGCGCAGCGTGCTGCGCAACGTCACGACGACGGCGTCGGCCCGCCGGGCGAGGATCGCGCCGGGACCACTCGCCCCGGAGCGCCCGAGGTCGAGCAGCACGTCGTAGCCCTGCGGACCGAGCGCGTGCAGGGCCTCGACGAGCGGCTCCCAGGTGTAGGCGAGACCGGCGGCCTGCGCCGGGTCGGTCAGGCCGGGCAGCAGCAGCCGTTCGCCGTTGCCGGCCGGCGAGATGTCGACCAACTGGTCCCAGAGCGTCTCGGCGAGCAGGCCGCGCCGGTCGGCGACGGCGAGGTTGCGCAGCCCGTACACGGCTTCGACCCGGCCCTCCAGCGCACCGGCCAGGGCCGCTCCGCCGTCCGGGTCGCACTCGGCGAGCAGGACCTTGCGTCCCGGCGCCAGCGGCCAGGAGAGCAGCAGGGCAAGGGCCGTGGTGGTGGCCCCGGGAGCGCCCAGGCCGCCGGCGATCGCGATCACGGCCATCAGGCGGCCCCCCCGCCGGTCCCCGGGGCCCCGAGCCGGAGGGTGCGGGCGACGGCGCCGCCGACGACGCGGTACGCGGGGCCAGGATCACCTGGAACCGGCCGCCCGACACCCACGCGGCCAGCGTCGGCCCGTCGCTCGGCTGCACCGCGACGTCGACCACCTGGCTGCCGTCGCCGCCGGCCCGCCCGACCTCGGCGACCACCGCGCCGATCGTCGCGGGACCGTGCGCGCCCCCGCCGGACGCCCCGTTGCCGCCCGAGGCCTGCGACGACTGGCCCGACTGGCCCGACTGACCCGTCTGCGAGGACGCGTCGGAGGTCAGCACCACGATCACCTGCTGCCCCGGCTCCAGCCCGCCGGCCGGCAACTGGCTCGGCCTGACCGCGAGTCCGACCACCTGGTCGCTCGGCTTGACCACCAGCGCGTTGGTGATGTCGGCGGGCAGCAGCAGCGCGCCGCGGTGCAGGTCGGTGCTGGCACGGCGGCCGATCGCCAGGCCGCGGTCGGAGGCGCTCACCGGGTTCAGCGCCGGGTCGCTGGCGATCCGCGCCACCACCAGGTCGTCGGCGGTCAGCGCCTGCCCGTACGGGACGTCACGGGCCAGTGCCAGCACGGCGATCCGCTGCCCGGTGCTGTTGTAGAGCACCGCCCCGCCGAGTCCGCCGGCCGCGATCAGCGCCGCGGCCATGGCGATCATCGCCGGGCGTCGGCGCCGGGCGCGCAGCGAGCGGGACGGGGTGACCGGGCCGGACGAGCCCCCGCGCCCCGAACCGGCCGCAGCTGGCGGCTGGTCCTGGCCGAAGGTGGGCGTGCCGAGGGTCGGGGACGGGAATGTGCGGTTCTCCACCGGACTTCGGCCTTCCTTGCTGAGGGACTGTGCCGACTACGGGTACGGGTACGGGGGTTCGGGTCGGGTCGGCGGGCGGCTGCCGGGGGCAATCGGCGGCCGCCTGTCGACCCCGGCGTTCAGTTCAGGACTTGCAGTTCGTTCACCTTCAGCGCGAGCGGTGCGCTGGCCACCGTGAGGTCCAGCTCGGGCCAGGCCTGATTCCCGGTGGCGTCGTCGACCGAGGTGACGGCCCAGGACTCGGTCACCGTCAGGTAGTAGCCGGCGTCGGGCGAGGCCTTGAGGTACGTCTGGATACAGGCGTCCGCGGGCGGGTCGTTCTCCAGGCCCACCGCGTACGGGTGACCGGCGCCCTTGCCCTGGCAGGAGGCCAGGACCTCCTTGCCGGTCACCGGGTCGCGGTAACCGAGGTCCCAGACCACGTCCTTGAGCACGGCGGTCGCCGTGACCGAGATGCCGGAGAGCGAGGCCGTCCGGCTCTGCGGACCGGTCAGCTCCTCGGCGGTGGCGTTCGGGGCGTCGTACCAGAGCCAGACCGGCACCCCGACCAGCGCCGTACCACCCGGTGCCGTGTGCGCCACCGGCGTGACGAACTGGAGCTTCTTGAAGGCTATTTGCGCCACCACGCCGGGATCCGGCGGCGGCGCGCCCGCGCCGGGCGCCTTGGCCTCCCAGACCGGGGCCTCCGGGTTGAGACCGCCGGCGGTGTCCCGGCAGGTCTTGTCGTAGATCGCGCCGGTGCTGGGGTCGTTGCCGGCCCAGGCCGGGTCGCCGGGCGGCGGCTGCGGGTCGCTCTTGCTGTAGTAGCAGCCGTCACCGGTGTCGAAGTAGCCGAGGTCCGGGTCCCAACAGGGCCACTGCTGACCGTTCCAGGTGCAGGTCTGGGTGCCCCCCGACCCGCCGCCCGTTCCCCCGCCGGAACCGCCGCCACCGGGCGCGGGGCTCTGGCCGGGGGTGGTGACCACGATGCAGACCGCCTGGACGACGCAGGGATTGATCCCCCCCGTCGGACCGGCGGCCGCGGCGGGCAGTGTCGACCCGGCCAGCAGAGCGATCAGTAACAGGAGTTGACCAGGAATTCGGCGTACCGACTTCGACGACCTCAACATGTCCGGCCTGCCTCGCGATTGAACTCGACAACCATCCAGGTAGTGCCGTTGGCGCGCATCTCGGCACTCGCGACATAGCGTTCCAGGCGCTGCGGCGGATCCTTGACCGACCCGTCCACGGCATCGGCCTGGTGCCAGCCGGTGACATCCACACAGTCCTCGACCACCGCACTCTGTGGAGTGCCGGAAAGATCGAGTTTCGCCACCACCGGTGAATTGACGGGAGCCCCGCTCATCACCAACTTGGCCTCGTGCAAAGAAACCAGGCTCGCCAGCACACCGCTGAGCGCCTCGCCGGTGGAGTAGATCCGCAGTTGCGTCCCGGTCGAGTCACTCCGCGCATCCGCCTGCACCTGCGCCGCCCACCAGGCCTGATAGGCCCTCAGTACCACCCGTCCCACGGCCCCCTCGGGCCCGTCGGTGGGCGCTGTCACTCCCCCGTCCGGGGAGCCGGAGGGTGCCGCGACAATCCCACCCGCCGCACTGGGACCGGGAGTTCCGATCCGGGCCGCGACCCCCGGCCGATCAGCGGCGCAGCCGGCCGCGAAAAGCGTGAGCAGAGCCACCGCACCGACCCCGACCGCCCTCAGGCGTAACAAAGCCTTGCAACGGCGCATAGCCCCACCTTGCCGCGACTGACCGACAGCTGGCCGAAGTTGGCAGAAAAAGCCTGCCTACTGCCTTGGTGCGAGTGAAGTGCGAGTGAAGACCGATTCTTCGCCAACCCACCCGCCCACGGCAACACCTTGGGCCCCTGACCTTACGCGGAAGGCGGATCCGTTGGGGCACTTTCCCGCCACAGAACAGCCAACAGTTCTTCGGAAACCGACAATCCGGCCAGCGCACCACGCACGGCGGCCCGATTGCGCATCAACAACCGGCCACCCGAAGGAGGGACAAGCAGCCGCGCCTCGATACCTGACGCCAGTTCACCCCAGGCCAGCTCGGCCGCGACGGCGGGATGCAGCTCCGCCGGAGCGACGGTGGCGGGCCCCCCTGGCACCCCGCGCTCCAGCACCCGGTCGAGCGCCCAGCTGAACGAGCCCTCGGCGCCGGGCAGTACCGCGTCCCGCCCGCGGCGACCGCCCGCGTACGGGCCGACCCGGCCCCAGAGCGGCACCCGGGAGTGCGTGAGCAGCTCGGCCACCCCCTGCTCGCCGCCGGCCCCGCCGATCGCGGCCCAGGTCTCCGGCGCCGCCACCGCGTCGACCAGCAGCAGCACCTCGTCCTGGGCGCCGTGCACCATCGCGCTGACCACCCAGTCCCAGGCCAGCCCGCGCCGGTAGGCGTTGTCCGGGGTGCTGCCGGCGGTGACCAGCGCCAACCGGCGGCCGCGCTGGTCCGCCACCAGCTGGCCCAGCAGGCAGACCACCAGCCACCGCCCCTGCTGCCGGGCCGCCTCGCGCAGCGCGGTCAGCATGGCGTTCGCGTCGGCGTCCGGCGGCACCAGGGTGGCCCGGCAGCCGCGTGAGCCGGTGTCGAAGCAGACCGCGGGAAGTGCCTGGGCCAGCAGCCGGGCGCCGTGCGCGGCCTGCGCGGAGCCGCCGTAACTGCGCTCCGGACCGCCGTCCGCGCCGATCACCACCAGTTCGACGCCACCAGTCATGCCCGCACCCCACTCCGCGTCCGTCCGATTCGGCCGAATCGGCCGGCCGGATGCCCGTCACCGCCGGCCCTGCCGTACCCTGCCCGCCACACTCTGCCGCACGACGGTCCACTCGTGGTGACTCTCGACCGGAACGACTCCGATCGGGTCTCGCCGGGCCGGGTCCCAGGACCGGGACCATGGGCCCTACCGGTCCCCCGCGCCCACCCGCACCATCGGGAGCATGGACCCCGCCCACCCCGCCGACCGGATCGAGACGCTGAGCGAGGCCGAGTGCCTTCGGCTGCTCGCCACCGTGCCCCTCGGCCGCGTGGTGTACACCGCCCACGCGCTGCCCGGCGTGCTGCCGGTCGCCTTCCGGGTCGAGCCGGACGGACGGCTGGTGCTGGCGCTGCTCCCGGGCGGCACGCTCTCCCGCGCGCTGGACGGCACGGTCACGGCGTTCCAGGCCGACGACGTCGACGTCGCGGCCGGCCACGGCTGGAGCGTCACCGTGCACGGGCACACCGCGGTGGTGCGTGATCCGCGGACCTACTGGGAGCTGCTGCGCAGCGGACCGAAGCCCTGGGTCCCCGAGCCCGAGCCGATGTTCGTCGTGCTGACCCCCGAACTGGTGGTCGGCCAGCGGCTGAGCCCGGCGCCCGTCGGCGGCGAGGTCTCACCCCGCCACCGGGTCTGCGCCGGGTAGGGCTACGCTCCCCCGGACGGGCGGAAGGCCGTCCCCCCGTCCGCAGTCCCCAGCGGCCCTCAGGAGCGCAGTCATGACGACGTTCGCCACCCTCGACGAGCTGACCGCGGCGGTCGGCACCGAGCTCGGCACCAGCGACTGGCACACGGTGACCCAGAAGCAGGTCGACCTCTTCGCCGAGGCCACCGGTGACCACCAGTGGATCCACACCGACCCGGAGCGCGCCAAGTCCGGCCCGTTCGGCGGGCCGATCGCGCACGGCTACCTGACGCTCTCGCTGATCCCGCTGCTGGCCAAGGAGTGCTACGGCGTCGACGGCGTCCGGATGGCCGTCAACTACGGTTCCGACAAGGTGCGTTTCCCCGCCCCGGTGCCGGTCGGCAGCGCGGTGCGGGCCACCGCCGAACTGCTCTCGCTGACCGAGGTGACCGGCGGTGCCCAGGCCGTGGTGCGGTTCACCATCGTGAGCGAGGGCAGCGCCAAGCCGCACTGCGTGGCGGAGACGATCACCCGCTTCTACCGCTGACGCCGACGCGGCTGACGGCCCGTTCGGCGGGCGCCCCGAACGGAGTGCGGTCCCGGGATCCAGCGGGCCCGGCGGCATCGCTACCGGTAGTCTCCCGATGAGATGTCGATAGTCATGGGCTGGCACACCGCGTGACGTGCCCGCCCGCCGCCGTGCCGCTGGTGTTCCGCCGACGCCCCTCGGGTGGCGCCGGTTTCCCGACTGGTGTCCCGCTTCTGGAGGTGCCGTGACCGGCCCCGTCCCCTGGTACTCCCGAGTCTCCGGCCTGCTCTCCCCCGGCACCGACCGGCCGCGCGGACTGTCCCCCGACGCCGCCCCCACCCCGGCCGGCACGCTGCGCGAGCTGTCGACCGCCGGCTGGCACCGGGTGCGGACGGCCGCCTTCGGCGCCGAGCCGGCCGGGGAGCGCCTGGAGCGGATCCGGCGCAGCCCGCATTTCGTCGACGGCGCCTTCCGCAACCCGGTCCCGACCCGGCGGTTGGTCTACGAGCGGTCGCCGCTGGAGATCACCCGGGCCCAGCTGGCCTCCGGACGCGCGCGCCGGGCGCCCGCCGCCCCGATCCCGGTGCACCCGCTGCGCACCGCCGAGCTCGCGCTGCCGCCCGTCTCGGGCCTGCGGCTGACCTGGCTGGGCCACGCCACCGTGCTGGCCGAACTGGACGGCCGCCGGGTGCTCTTCGACCCGGTCTGGGGAGAGCGGTGCTCTCCGTTCCCCGGGATCGGCCCCAAGCGGCTGCACCCGATGCCGATCCGGCTGGCCGACCTCGGCCCGGTCGACGTCGTGGTGATCTCGCACGACCACTACGACCACCTCGACATGACCACCGTGCGCGCCCTGATCGGCAGCGGCGCGCACTTCGCCGCGCCGCTGGGCGTCGGCGCGCACCTGGAGCACTGGGGCGTACCGGCCGACCGGATCACCGAACTGGACTGGTGGGAGTCGGCCGAGGTGGCCGGCCTGACGCTGACCGCCACCCCGGCCCGGCACTACTGCAGTCGCGGCCCGCGGACCAACCCCAACCTGCTCTGGGCCTCCTGGGCGGTGGCCGGGCCCGAGCACCGGGTGTTCCACAGCGGGGACAGCGGCTACTTCCCCGGCTTCGCCGAGATCGGCCGCCGGCTGGGCCCGTTCGACGCGACGATGATGCAGATCGGCGCCTACAGCGACTTCTGGCCCGAGGTGCACATGACCCCGGAGGAGGGCGTCCGGGCGCACCTGGACGCCGCCGGCGCGCTGCTGCTGCCGATCCACTGGTGCACCTTCAACCTGGCGCCGCACCCGTGGGAGGAGCCCGTCGAACGGACCCTGGCGGCCGCCCGGTCGCTCGGCGCCGTCCTCGCCGTCCCGCACCCCGGAGCCCCCTTCGAGCCGGCCGACGCCCCCGAGCCGACGCCCTGGTGGCGCGCGGTGGCGGTCCCGCCCGACGGGGCCCGACCGGCCGCCCCGGCCCCGGTCACCGCCCGCCCGCTCCCGCAGGAGCCGGCCCGCGACTCCTCGCACGGCGACGAGGTCCCCGCCTGAGCAACCTGCCCACCGCCACGCCGCCCTGGTACAGGAACCTGTTGCAGAAACGCACTGGTAACCCAGCTCACAGTGCGCGTGACACGCTTCTGCCACTATGAGCCAATGACAGATGAGACCGCGCGGGAGCAGCAGGACGGACCCCCGGCCCTGAGATCCTTTCTGGACCTGCTCCGGATCGAGGAGCTGGACAAGAACCTGTTCCGGGGAAGCTGCCACGCCGGCGCACCGCTGCGGGCGTTCGGCGGCCAGGTGGCCGCCCAGGCGCTGACCGCCGGCGGACGCACCCTGGACACCGAGCGCGCGGTGCACTCGCTGCACGGCTACTTCCTGCGCCCCGGCGACCCGACCCGGCCGATCGTCTACGAGGTGGAGCGGATCCGCGACGGCGTCTCCTACGCCACCCGGCGGGTGACGGCGGTTCAGCGCGGCGAGGTGATCTTCACGCTCTCCGCCTCGTTCAAGCGCGGCGAGGAGTCGACCGACCGCCGGCCCACCATGCCGCCGGTGCCCGGTCCCGAGGAGTTGCCCAACCCCTTCCAGGCCCGCGAGGAGGCCGAGGAGGCGGACCCCAGCAGCGCCTCCGGCTTCCACTCGCTGGACATCCGCTTCCTGCCGGACGACGCGCCGGGCATCCCGCCGGAGATCCCGGGCGTGCCGCAGCAGTTCGTCTGGCTGCGCAGCCGCTCGCCGCTGCCGCCCGACGACCAGCTGCTCCAGGTCTGCGCGCTGACCTACCTCTCGGACCTGACGCTGGCCTCCACCACCGCGCTGCACCTCCAGCGGCCCCGGCTGCAGCGGACCGAGCCGCCTGCGACGACGGTGACGCTGGCCTCGCTCGACCACGCGATGTGGTTCCACCGCCCGTTCCGCGCCGACCAGTGGCTGCTGTTCGCCCAGCGCAGCCCGTCCGCCGCGGACGGCCGGGGGCTCGCGCTGGGCGAGTTCTACGACCGCGACGGCGTCCTGGTGGCCTCGGCCGTCCAGGAGACCCTGCTGCGCGAGCGCCACCGGACCTGAGGCCGTACCGGTGGGCGCGGCCGCACGCCGCTCAGGCGACATACTCACGCCAGCCGGCGGCCCGTATCATGGGGCGGGTGACCAGTGTTGACCTGTCACCCCGTCCGATCGAGGCGATGTCGCCGCGCCAGCTGGAACGCCGCCGGAGCCTGATCGCGGCCGCGCTCGCCCTGGTGACCGAGACCGGCGTCGAGAAGCTGCAGATGAAACAGGTCTGCGAGCGCTCGGGAGTGGCCCTGGGGACGGCCTACCGCTACTTCTCCTCCAAGGAGCACCTGCTCGCCACCGCCATCGCCGAATGGCACCGGCTGCTGCTCGTCGATCTGGCCTGCGAGCCGCGCGGCCTGCCCGGGCCCAAGGCGCCGCGCGAGCCCGCCGAGCGGATGCTGCGCTTCGTGCGCGACGGCATGCGGGCCTACCAGCGCCAGCCCGAGCTGGCCCGGTTGCGGGTGAGCGTGGCGGCCTCGACCGACCCGTTCGCCAGCGAGGCGCTCCAGGGCATGGCGCGGGCCGACGCGCTGGCGCTGCAGGCGGTGATGGCCGAGGTGCCGCCGACCGAGAGCGCCCTGGTGAGCCAGATCGTGGCGCACGCCTGGCAGGGCGAGCTGACCGCCTGGGTGACCGGGCGGGCCACCCTGGGCGACGCCCGGCGGCGCCTGGAGGACGTGGTGCGCCTGGTGCTGGCACCGTACGGGGCTGCCTGAGAGCGTCGGCACCCCGGCCCGGGAGCCGGGGCGGCTCGGCGCGTCGCGGGCGGGCGGGCGGATTTCGACGGAGATAGTGCGAGATGCGGCTTTTCGGCCGCCCTTCTCACTGCCTCTGCCGAAAGGCCCCTGATGACCAGTCAGCCACCCGACGCCACCGCCCCCGGGGAACCGCAGGCCACCCTCCCCACCGACCGGGTGGTCTTCGGCATCAGCGCCGTGCTGGTGCTCGGGGTGGTCGCCTGGGGCGTCTTCGCCAAGGACTCCCTCGGCCGGACCTCCAGCCGCGCGCTGGGCTGGGTGCTGCACAGCTTCGGGTGGCTCTTCGTGGTCGCCGCGGACGTCTTCCTGGTGCTGGCCGTGCTGCTGGCCTGCAGCCGGTTCGGCCGGATCCGGCTCGGACGCGACGACGAGCGGCCGGAGTTCAGCACGCTGGCCTGGATCGCGATGATGTTCAGCGCGGGCATGGGCATCGGCCTGATGTTCTACGGCGTCGGCGAACCGCTCCAGCTCTACGCCGAACCGCAGCCCGGCTCCGGGCTGACCGCGCAGACCCCTGCGGCCGCCCAGCAGGCGCTGGAGTTCTCGCTCTTCCACTGGACCCTGCACCCCTGGGCGATCTACGCGATGGGCGGCCTCGCCCTCGCGTACACCACCTTCCGCAAGGGCCGCGGCAACCGGATCAGCGCCGCCTTCGTCCCGCTGCTGGGCAGCCGCCGCGCGAACGGGGCACCGGGCCGGGCCATCGACCTGCTGGCGATCTTCGCGACCGTCTTCGGCTCCGCCACCAGCCTGGGCCTGGGCGCCCTCCAGGTCGCCGACGGGCTCGGCTTCATCTCCTCGGTCCGCAACACGCAGAACGTCCAGCTGGTCATCATCGGCTCGCTGACCGCCGCCTTCGTGCTCTCCGCCTTCTCCGGCGTGCACAAGGGCGTCAAGTGGCTGAGCACCCTCAACGTGGTGCTGGCCTCGGCCATCATGCTCTTCGTCTTCCTGGTGGGCCCCACCGTCTTCGTGCTGGACTCCATCCCCTCCACGGTCGGCGGCTACCTCTCCGACCTGCTCGTGTTCTCCAGCCAGACCGGCGCCTTCACCGACGAGAAGTGGCTCGGCACCTGGACGATCTTCTACTGGGCCTGGTGGCTCTCCTGGGCGCCGTTCGTGGGCACCTTCATCGCCCGCATCTCGCGCGGCCGCACCGTCCGCGAGTTCCTGGTCAGCGTCCTGCTGGTGCCCAGCGGAGCGACCGTGGTCTGGTTCTGTGTGATGGGCGGGACGGCGATCCGGCTGGACTCGACCGGTGCGCACGACCTGGTCGGCACGATCTCCCAGGGCCCGGAGGCCTCGCTCTTCGCGATGATGAAGGCGCTGCCCTGGGGCTCGGTGAGCAGCGTGATCTGCGTGCTGCTGGTGATGACGTACTTCATCACCAGCGCCGACTCCGCCTCGCTGGTGCTCGGCTCGCTCTCCAGCGGCGGCTCGCTGCACCCGCGGACCTGGCTGGTGGTGGTCTGGGGCGTCCTGATGGGCGGCGTGGCGGCCTCGCTGCTGCTGGCCGGCGGGCTGAGCGCGCTGCAGAACGCGACCATTCTGGTGGCGCTGCCGTTCGTCGTGGTGATGCTGGCGCTCTGCCTGTCGCTGATCAAGGAGCTGCGCGAGGACCCGGCCGCCGGGCCCCGGCGCTTCCACGCCGCGCACGGGCTGCGCGAGGCGATCCGGGTCGCGGTGGGCGACGCGATGGCGGACCGCCGTAGCGACACGCTCCTGCGGACGGGTGAATTCGACGACCGGGTGAGGCGGCGCTGACCTTGACCACCAGGATGAACTACACCGGCGCGGCCGCCGTTCCAGCCGTTCTCAGGCTGCGCTCAAGTCGCTGACCTGCCAATCTGCGGAGCACGGCTGCGTCCCGTTTCGTCTTGTGAGACGGGTGCGGCGTTCACCCCTGTGTAGTCATCGTTTAACACCCGACTGGAATGCTCACCATCATGGACGACCGACTGTCACCCTCCTACGGGCCACTGGGGCCCGCCGCCCCCGGCTCTCCGGACGCCCCCCTCCCGGACGGCCCCGACGGCGCACCGCGCTTCCCGCTCCCGCAGCGGCACCGGCGCTTCCTGGCCTGCGCGGCGGTGGCCGCGTCCGTCGCGCTGGGCACGCTCGGCGTGGGCGCGACCGTCGAGACCGTGCAGAACGGAACCGTCGCGAGCGCGATCGGCTCCTCGCACTGACGCTCTCAGCGCCCGTCCTCCGGACGGGAGTGCCGGCCGGTGCCGGGCGCGGGCCGCAGCTCCGCCTGGACGGCGTACCGGGCGGCCGGGGCCAGCAGCATCCAGCCCCCCGCCGCCCGCCCCCGCACAGCTGACGTCCCCTCGGCACCGGCAGGGTCCGCAGGCTGCTCCAGCGGCGCGATCAGCCGCATCCCGTGCAGCAGGTCCAGCACCTCGCGACGGAACGCCGCACGGTCCGCTAGGTGGTCCCGGCCCCAGCCGGCCGCCGCACCGTACTCGTCGGCGACGTCGCCGAGGGTGCCGTCTATCAGCGCCTCCGGGATCAGCACCCCGGTCACGGCCGGCGTCGCCGCACCCTCCGTCGCGGGGTCGGGCAACGGGCGCAGCTGCTCGACCAGGTGCTCCACCAGCAGCAGCGCCGCGTGGGCCGGCGTGGCGGCGGACGGCAGGCGAAGGTCCGTCAGCTCGCCGGCCGGGTCGAGCAACGCGATGCCCTCGCGCCGGATCTCCGCCGTCAGGCCCAGGAACTCCGCGAACATCTCGGACTCGCGCTGCCGGGACTCCCAGAGCCACTCGCGCTCCAGCGCGGTCAGTTCGCTCAGCAGCACCACCGGCGTCTCGGCCAGCCGTCGGCGTACGGCCACCGGGACGTCGACGGCCGGCTCCGCCGCCGCGCCGTCGGCCGGGACGGCGCCCAGTACGGCCGCCAGCTCCTGGTCGACCGTCAGGACGCCGGCCGGAGCCTGCCCGGCCGGGTTCAGCACCTGCCACCGGCCCAGCAGCGCGAACGCCGCCGTGACCGCCGCCGGAGCGATCCCCGCGGGACCCACCACCGGGCCGATGCCGGCCGCGCCGGCCGCGACCGCGACCACCTCGGCCAGCTGCCCGGCCGGCCGGCGGTCCGGACCGGTCAGCAGGACGGAGAGGGTCAGCGCGAGCGCCGCGTAGGTCTCCGGCCGACAGGGCACGCCGTCCAGGTCGAGGCGGCGCAGCGCTCCCGGGCCGATCCCCGCCTTGTGCAGGCGGGCGAAGCGGGCGGTGACCACCAGCGGGTAGCCGAGCAGTCGCTCGAAGCGCTCTGCCAGCCAGTCGGCGTGACGGCGGATCAGGGCGAAGGCCTCCGCGTGCGGGCCGGTCGCCGTGACCAGCGGGTGCGCGAGGAGCATCCGGGCGGCGGCCCGGCGCTCGACGCCGAGGGCCGGGTCCTGCGGCTCGTCCGCCGCGAGCGGCAGTTCCGGCTTGCGGTGCCGGCCCGGGTTCAGCCGGTCGGCGCACGGGAGGTCGGAGGCGGCCGCGCTCGCGGGAACGGTGGCAGGGGCAGTGGCGGGGGCGGTGGCGGTGGCCGGGTGACGGCGGCGGGCCCGGCGGGCCTGCGCGGGCAGGACACCGGCCAGGTCGGCCGGCCGGCGCACGGTCGGTCCGTGCCACCAGCTGACCCGGCCCAGGTCGGCGGTGTCCGGCTCCGGCGCGATGCCGAAGTGCCGGGCGCCGTAGAGACCGAAGGCGGCCGTGAAGAGGTCGTGGGCCTGCTGCTCGTCGGCCCGGGCGAAGCGCCGGGCGAGGTGCACCAGCTCGCGGGCCGCCTCGCGCGCCGTGTCCTGGTGCGCCTCGGAGACCCGTCGGGCAGCCGGGACGGCGGACCTCGGCCCGGCGAGGGGCGACGGCGGCGGACCCGGGTCGGGGTCCGGCTCGGGAGCTGGATCCGGCTGGAGCAACGTCAGGACATCCCCCACAGCGTCGACTTCGGTCAGCGCGATGCTCCACGGCCCGGCCGGCACGCCTGTGCGGGCGGACAGGTCGGTACCGCCCAGCCCTCCGCCCCCGTTCACGTGCCCCTCCGCCGTGCCGCCGGGCGACCCGCTCACACCCGGCTGTCCGTCCCGCTCCACCATGTCGGGTGACAGCCTAGTTGACGACCTTCGCCGACTCGGGACCTCCCGGGTACTCGGCCGCTACGCGTGAGTAACAACCCCTTCCGCAGGGCGGCGGACGTCGCCTAGGGTGCCGGTCATGCCCAACCTGCCCGATGTCGTCCTGTGGTCGATACCCGCCTTCGTGCTGCTCACCGTGGTCGAGCTGGCCTCCTTCCGGTTCCACCCGGACCGGGACGAGCAGGGCTACGCGGGCCGGGACACCGCGACCAGCCTCACCATGGGCCTGGGCAGCCTGCTGTTCGACGCCGGGTGGAAGATCCCGATCGTGGCGGTGTACTCCGCGCTCTACGAGCTGACGCCGCTGCGGGTGCCGGTGCTGTGGTGGACGGTGCCGCTGATGCTCCTCGCCCAGGACTTCTGCTACTACTGGCAGCACCGCGGGCACCACGTCGTGCGCGTGCTGTGGGCCTGTCACGTGGTGCACCACTCCAGCCGGCACTACAACCTCTCCACCGCGCTCCGCCAGCCCTGGACCGGCGCGACCAGCTGGGTGTTCTACGTCCCGATGGTGCTGGCCGGGGTGCACCCGGCCGCGCTGGCGTTCTGCTCGTCCGTCAACCTGGTGTACCAGTTCTGGATCCACACCGAGCGGATCGACCGGCTGCCCGCGCCGGTCGAGTACGTCCTCAACACGCCGTCCCACCACCGCGTGCACCACGCCTCGCAGGGCGGCTACCTGGACCGCAACTTCGGCGGCATCCTGATCCTCTGGGACCGGCTGTTCGGTTCGTTCACGCCCGAGACCATCCGGCCGGTCTACGGTCTGACGAAGAATCTGAGCACCTTCAACCCTCTGCTGGTGGCCACCCACGAGTATGCGGCGATCGCCCGCGACCTGGCCGCCGCCGACAGCTGGGGCGACCGGCTCCGCCATCTCACCAAGGGTCCGGGCTGGCAGCCCGGACCTGCCACCACCGCGACCGGCCCGGAGGGCTCCCCCGCATGCTGAACAGCCAGACCACCCGATCCACCACCGCCGCAGCGACCGCCGGGAGGCTGGCGGGCCGGGCCCGCGGCCTGCTGGGTGCCTTCGCGGCGACCTCCGCCGCGCACCTGGGCTCGCTGCTGACCGACAGCAAGGCGCTGGAGCTGGTCAGCAAGCCGGCCCTGATGCCGCTGCTGGCCGCGCACGTGCTCAGCTCCCGTGCCCCGGGCGGCCGGGCCCGGCGCAGCGGGCTGAACGCCGCGGCCGGGACCAGCGGCATGGCCGGCCACGAGGCGACGGCCGCCGCCCCGGCTGCGCGGCCGGCCAGGCTGCTGGTCCCGGCGCTGCTGGCGAGTGCGGTCGGCGACACCCTGCTGCAGTTCGACGACGAGGGCGCGTTCCTGGCCGGCATGGGCGCGTTCGCCGCGGCGCACGTCTGCTACGTCACGATGTTCGCCCAGCAGGGCGCGCTGACCGACCGTCGGCGCGCCGCCCTGGTCTCCACGGCGTACGCGGCGGCCTGGGCGGTGATGATCAGCCAGCTCTGGCCGGGGCTGGGCGCCCTGCGGATCCCGGTGGCCGGCTACAGCCTGCTGCTCGCCTCCACCGCCGTGACCTCGGCCGGCCTGGGCCTGCGGGCCGGGCTCGGCGGCGGACTCTTCCTGCTCTCGGACACCCTGATCGCCACCCGGATCGCGGGCTGGCGCGAGCTGCCGGGCCACGAGTTCTGGATCATGTCGACGTACGTCGCCGCCCAGTACCTGCTGGCCACCGCCGCCCTGAAGGCCGAGGAGGAGGCGGAGGCCGTCGCGGCGTGAGTCGGGCGTGCGTCAGAGGGCGAGGTCGACGACCACGGGCGCGTGGTCGGAGGTGCCCTTGCCCTTGCGGGCCTCGCGGTCCACGTAGCTGTCGGTGACGGCCGCCGTGAAGGCGGCGTTGCCGTAGGTGAGGTCGATCCGCATGCCGCGGTTCTTCGGGAAGGCCAGCGCGCGGTAGTCCCAGAAGGTGTAGGGGCGGTCGTACTTGAGGGCCCGCGGCATCACGTCCGCCAGGCCCGCCTCGCGCAGGGCGGCCAGCGCGGCGCGCTCGGCGGGGGTGACGTGGGTGGCGCCCTCGAAGACGGCGACGTCGTAGACGTCCTCGTCGGTCGGCGCGACGTTGAAGTCACCGAGGACGGCGAACGGGCGGCTGCCCGCCGCGTCCTCCAGCACGCTCACGCGCAGCGCCTCCAGCCACTCCAGCTTGTAGCGGTAGTGCGCGTGGTCCACCTCGCGGCCGTTGGGCACGTAGACCGACCAGACCCGGACCGGGCCGCAGGTGGCGGCGATGGCGCGCGGCTCGGTCGCGGGCAGCAGCGCGTCGTCGGCCAGGAAGCCGGGCTGGCCGGGGACGTCCCGCACGACGTCCTCGAAGCCCAGCTTCGAGAGGATCGCCACGCCGTTCCAGCGCCCGGTGCCGTACGCCTCGGTCTCGTAGCCGAGCTCGCGGACGGCCTCGTAGGGGAACGCGTCCGTGGCGCACTTCAGCTCCTGGAGGCACAGCACGTCGGGCTTGGCGCTCTCCAGCCACTCCAGCAGCTTGGGCAGCCGCGCGGTGACGGAGTTGATGTTCCAGGTGGCGATGCGGACGGTCACGGCTGGGGCCTTCCCGGGGTGCGGGGCAACGAGAGCGGGCACCGGGGGCGGCACCCGTCCCGAATCTACCGCGCACCACCGACTGGCCGGCCCCGGCGAACCGCGGCTCAGCGTTCGACGCGGCTGCGCTTGACGGTCCGAAAGCGGCGGGCGACCGAGCGCGCCAGGTCGGCGGCGCCGATCAGGCCCGCCTCGTTGCCGAGCGCGGCCCGGGCCAGCTGGGCCTCCGGGCGGAACCCCCGGCCGGTCAGGGTCCGCCGGAAGGCGTCCTGGGCGGGGGCCAGCAGCAGGTCGCCGGCCGCCGAGACGCCGCCGCCGATCACGAAGCGCCCGGGGTCCAGCGCCGCGGCCAGGTTGGCCAGCCCGACGCCCAGCCAGGTGCCGATGTCGTGCAGCAGCTCGACGGCCATCGGGTCGCCCTGCTGCGCGGCCTCGGTGACCAGCGGGCCGGTGATCGCCGCGACGTCGCCGCCGGCCATCGCCAGCAGCGGCTGGGCCACCGGCGACTCGGCGGCGGCCAGCTCGCGGGCCTCGCGCACCAGCGCGTTGCCGGAGGAGTACTGCTCCCAGCAGCCCCGGTTGCCGCACGGACAGCGCTGCCCGGCCGGCACCACCTGCATGTGACCGAACTCGCCCGCCAGCCCGTACCGGCCGCGGTCCACGTAGCCGTGCCGGACCACCGCGCCACCGATCCCGGTGCCCAGGGTGATCATCACCAACAGGTCCTCGCCGCGGCCCGCGCCGAAGCGCCACTCGGCCCAGGCCGCCGCGTTGGCGTCGTTCTCGACCACCACCGGGAACCGCAGCCGCTCGCTGAGCGCGTCGCGCAGCGGCTCGTTGCGCCAGTTCAGGTGCGGCGCGAACAGCACCCGGGAGCGGTCGGCGTCCACCCAGCCGGCCGCGCCGATGCCCACCGCGTGCACGTCGTGGCGGTCCGCGAGCTCCAGCACCAGGTCGACGATGACGTCCTCGACGACCTGCGGGCTCTTGCTGCGGTGCGGGGTCTCCGCCCGCAGCTGCTCGACGATCTTCCCCTCCCCGTCCACCACCCCGGCGATCACCTTGGTGCCGCCGATGTCGACCCCGATCGTGGGCAACCGCAGCACGCTGGCGGGCAGCGTGCGCCGACGCCGGTCGGCGCTGCGCCGGCCGAGACCGAGGAGGGCGGGCAGGACGGGCTGGCTGGGCCGACCGTTGGGGCTGGTCACGACGGCGGGGACTCCTTGTCGGACGACGGCGCTGAGGTGAAGGACGGACGGCTGCCATTCTCCCCGGGCGACGGGCAGACGGCGCGTTCGTGAAGTTTGACTGGGCCCTGCACAGGAGACACCCAGGCAGATGACAGACTAGGGGTGGTGACCCGGCGGATCTCCCCGGTCACGTGGGCGGGCTCTCAGCGATTTCCCAGGTTCGAGCAACCGTTCACGTGCCCCTGGCCGTCCTCACTCTTTGTACAGCGCGCCGGGCAAGCGGGGTCCGGGCGGCCAGCGACCCGGATACGAGAACTCGATGCAACTGACAGGTACGCCCTTCCTCCTCCTCACGATCATCCTGGTGCCGGTGTCCATCCTGGTGGCCCTGCTGTTCTGGGGACGAGTCGGCGGACCCAAGGCGGTGCAGGCCGTCACCCGGCTGATCATGCTGCTGTTCTGCCAGGCCACGGCCGTGCTCATGGTGTTCGTGCTGGTGAACAACGCGAACCTCATCTACGGCAGCTGGGACGACCTGCTGGGCACCTCCAACCACGTCCGCGCGGTGCCCGTGCCGCCGTCGGACGCCACGCTCGGCCAGGGCGGCACCAGCGGCGACGCCAAGCCGGCCAAGGTGCTCCAGCAGTTCAAGGGAGTCGGCGACCCGGTGGTGCCGAGCGACGTGCAGACCACCGAGCTCAAGGGCCGGCTGTCCGGGGTGGACGGCGAGGTGCTGGTCTGGCTGCCGCCGCAGTACAACGACCCCGCGTACAAGGACAAGAACTTCCCGGTCGTCGAGCTGCTGCCGGGCTTCCCCGGCTCGTCCAAGACCTGGTTCGGCACGCTGCGCGTCTCCGACCAGCTCAAGCCGCTGATGCAGTCCGGTGAGGTGGCGCCGTTCATCCTGGTCTCGCCGCGGACCCAGCTGATGAACGACGGCTCCGACACCGGCTGCGCGGACGTGCCCGGCAAGGTGAACGCCGACACCTGGCTGTCGCGGGACGTCCCGCAGATGATCATGGACAACTTCCGGGCCGACCCGTCCTCCGACCGCTGGGCGGTGGCCGGCTACTCGGCGGGCGCCCACTGCGCCGACCGGCTGGCCCTGGAGCACCCGAACCGCTACCGCGCGGCGATCAGCATGTCCGGCTACAACGACCCGACCGCCGAGGCGAAGTCGCTCACCGCCAAGGACCCGCACCTGGCGGAGATCTCCAACCCGCTGTACATCCTCACCCACGCGCCGCAGCCGCCGAAGGTCGCCCTCTTCCAGAGCGGCGCCAAGGGCGACGGCTACGAGTCGGGGCAGGCGCTGGCCAAGGCCGCCAAGGCGCCGACCACGGTGACGGTGACGGAGAGCACCAGCGGGCACGACCGCGATGTCTGGGGACCGATGGTGCCGGTGATCTTCAAGTGGCTGACGGGGATCATCCCGGTCCAGCACTGACCTCGTGACGCGTGGGAGCCCCGGACGGCCTGCCGTCCGGGGCTCCGGCGCGTTCGGGCGCGGGTCAGGCCAGTTCTAGCGCCAGGTAGAAGTCCACCCGGTCCTCCAGCCGGGAGAGGTCACGCCCGGTCAGCTCCTCGATCCGCCCGATCCGGTACCGCAGCGTGTTGACGTGCACGTGCAGCTGGGCCGCGCAGCGCGTCCAGGAGCCGTCCGAGCGCAGGAACGCCTCCAGGGTGCGGACCAGGTCGGCCTGGTGCTCGATGTCGTACGCGATCACCTTGTCGAGCAGCCGGCTGCGGAACGCCCGGCGCACCTCGTCCGGGACGGCGGCCAGCAGCAGCACGTGCGAGGCGAGCTCCTCGGGCCCGGCCACGCAGACCCGGCCGACCCGGGCGGCGGCGATCCGGCGGGCGTGCCGGGCCTCCTCCAGCGCGCCGCGCAGACCGCCGGCCTCCAGCGCGGGGGCCGAGACGCCCACCGTGATCCGCCCCTCCGAACCGAGCCCGGCCTCCAGCGGCGCGAGCAGCTCGCGCAGCGCGTCGGCGGGCACGGCGGCGTCCGGGGCGGGCAGCACGATCACCGCGCCGGTGCCCGCGCCGGCGACCAGCGCGCGGTCCGAGGTGTCGGTCAGAGCTTCCTCCAGGACGGCCCGGACCATGCCGTCCGGCAGGCCGGTGCCCTCGGCGCTGAGGACCAGCCAGGAGCCGTCCGGCTCCTGCGGCCTGGGCTCCGCGCCCTCGTAGCGGGCGGCCATCGCCGACGAGGCGTAGAGCGTGCGGCTGATCTCGGCGGGGTCGGCGTCGCGCTGAAGGAGCGTCAGCACCTCGTCGGCCAGGCGGCGGCGCAGCCGGCGGCCCTCGTCGCGGCGGGTGCGCTCGGCGGCGACCAGCCGGGCCAGGTTCTCGGCCAGTTGCTGGCGCTTTCCGGTCCACTCGGTCACGTCGCCGGCCACCACCAGCACCCAGTCGGCGAGCGGCGCCTCGACCGAGGGGTCGGCGGCGGCGGGCAGCAGCGAGTACGCGCCGGCGGCCAGCCGGGCCCGGTGCGGGGGGCGGCGGCGCTGGCGCTGGGCGGCCAGGTGGGCGCGGACCAGCTGGTCGCGGGCCTCGGCGGAGAGGTTCTCGGCGGGTCCGGCGACCACCCGGGCGGTGGGCGTGAGCACCCAGCAGTCGAGGTCGAGGTCGCCGCCGAGCAGGTCCAGGACGGCGTCCAGGCCGCCACCGCCGGCCGCCGAGACCAGCAGCCGGTGCCGGTCGACCAGCGCGGCCAGGTCGGCGGCCCGGTCGGCGGAGACCTGCCGGCCGATGAACTCGGTGAGCGAGCTGAAGGCGACGTCGTCGGGCACCGCCAGCAGGGGCATCCGGTGGCGTCGGCACGCGTCGATCAGGTCCTCCGGGATCGGGCCGACCTCGGCCTCGCCCGCCGCCAGCGCGACCGCCCCACCGGCCGCCAGGGTCCGCACGAAGCGCTCGGAGTCCTCCGGCACCGTCCGCCAGAGCATCCCGGTCAGCACCAGCTCGCCCCCGTGCAGGTAGCGGCCCGGGTCGTACAGGTCCGTGGTCATGACGCCGCTGACCTGTCGGTCGAGTTCGTCCTCGGCTGCCAGGAGCCGCAGTCTCGGGGCTCCGGGGGCGAGCAGGTCACGGACACGCATCCGCAGACTCCTTCGTCTGAACAGGGGGCGGTTGGGGAGGAGTGGCAGGTGAGGGGGGCTCACAGTGTGCCCGAGTTCGAGCAGTGGGTGTTACGTATCAGCACTCCGCCGGGTCACAGCGCCGTAGCTTCGTCGTCACGACCGGATTACGGTCGTAAGGGGCGGCTGGGAAACCGCTCAACAGGGGATTCGTCTCCCTTAGAGGAACGTACAGGATGCCGGGCGACAGCGAGGCAAGGGCTTCATGCCATCGGTGACTGCCTCCGACGGGGCCGACAGCGGTTCACTGGCCACACGCCGCCGGACACACCCCGGTGACCAGGACACGAAGCCGGAGCGAAGCTCGGGTGGCAGAGTCCGAACACCGAAGGTTTGGAATCTCGCGCCGATGCCCCCGACTGGGCGACGCCCCGCGGTTCCGGCGACAACGACGACTTGAGGAGACACCCGCATGGAGTTCCTGCGGCCCGCTACGTGGGACGAGGCGCTCGCGGCGAAGGCTGAGTTCCCGACCGCGCTGCCGATCTCCGGTGGTACGGACGTGATGGTCGAGATGAACTTCGACGTGCACCGGCCATCCGCGATTCTCGACCTGAACCGCATCACCGAGCTGCGTCAGTGGGAGATCACTGACGGCGTGGTGAGACTCGGCGCCTCGGTGCCGTACGCCCGGATCATCAACGAGCTGTCCGAGCCCCTGCCGGGTCTGGCCCTGGCGGCCCACACCGTCGGGTCCCCGCAGATTCGCAACCGCGGCGGTGTCGGCGGCAACCTGGGCGGGGCCTCCCCCGCCGGCGACGCGCACCCCGCGCTGCTGGCGGCCGGCCGGGACGTCTTCGTCGAGGTCGCCTCGGCGGCCCGCGGCACCCGGCTGATCGCCATCGACGACTTCTACGTCGGCGTGAAGCGCAACTCCATGGAGAAGGACGAGCTGATCCTGCGCGTCCACATCCCGGTGGCGGACGGTCCGCAGCAGTTCTCGAAGATCGGCACCCGCAACGCGATGGTCATCGCGGTCTGCGCCTTCGGCTTCGCGCTGCACCCCAAGAACGGCACCGTCGGCACCGGGATCGGCTCCGCCGCCCCGACGCCGCGCCGGGCCGTGGCCGCCGAGGAGTTCCTTCAGGGCGTGCTCGCCGAGCGCGGCCTGTGGGAGTCCGGCGACCTGCTGGGCGCCGAGGTCATCCAGCAGTTCGGTGAGCTGGTGAAGGCCGCCGCCTCCCCGATCGACGACGTCCGTGGTACCGCCGACTACCGCCGGCACTCGCTGGCCGTGATGGCGCGGCGCACCCTGACCTGGACGTGGAACGACTACAGCAAGCAGATCAGGAGCGCGGCATGAGGGTCACTTTCACCGCCAACGGCAAGCCCGTCGAGGCGGACGACGTGTGGGAGGGCGAGAGCCTGCTCTACGTGCTGCGCGAGCGGGTGGGCCTGCCGGGCTCCAAGAACGCCTGCGAGCAGGGCGAGTGCGGCTCCTGCACGGTCTACCTGGACGACGTGCCGGTCTGTTCCTGTCTGGTCGCGGCCGGCCAGGTGCAGGACCGCGAGGTCCGCACCGTCGAGGGCCTGGCCGACGAGAGCGGCCTGGACCCCGTCCAGCAGGCCTTCATCGACGCCGGCGCCGTGCAGTGCGGCTTCTGCACCCCCGGGCTGCTGGTGCAGACCCACGACCTGCTGGAGCGCGAGCCGCAGCCGAGCGACACGGACATCCGTGAGGCGCTCAGCGGCAACCTGTGCCGCTGCACCGGCTACGAGAAGATCATGGACGCGGTGCGGCTCGCCTCCGCCCGCAAGTGCCAGAAGGTGGGGACCTCCGAATGAGCACTCGTACGATCGCCGGTCAGAAGAACCTGCAGGACATCCGCACCGGCAGCAAGGACGGCATCGGCGGCTCGCCGCTGCGTCCGGACGGCACGCTGAAGGTCAAGGGCGAGTTCGCGTACTCCTCCGACCTCTGGCACGAGGACATGCTCTGGGGCATGGCGCTGCGCTCGCCGCACCCGCGCGCCAACATCCTCAGCGTGGACATCTCCGAGGCGCTCAAGCTCCCGGGCGTCTACGCGGTGCTGACCCACGAGGACATCCCGGGCACCAAGTTCTACGGCCTGGAGATCCAGGACCAGCCCGCGCTGGCCATCGACAAGGTCCGCTACCACGGTGAGGCCATCGCGATCGTCGCGGCGGACCACCCGGAGACGGCCCGTCGAGCGGTGAAGAAGATCAAGGTCGAGTACGAGGTGCTCACCCCGATCACCACCGAGGAGCAGTGCCTCAACCCCGAGGTGTACGGCTACGTCCACGAGCCGCACGAGTTCAAGTCGCACGGCTCGGGCAACATCTGCCACAGCCAGAAGCTGGTGCACGGCGGCGGCGTGACCGACGAGATCCGGGCGCTCGCCGACGTGATCGTCAGCGGCGACTACGAGGTCGGCATGCAGGACCAGGCCTTCCTCGGCCCGGAGTCCGGCCTGGCCGTGCCCGCCGAGGACGGCGGCATGGACCTCTACGTCGCCACCCAGTGGCTGCACGTGGACCGTCAGCAGGTCGCCCCGGTGCTCGGCATCCCGGAGGAGAAGCTCCGGCTGACCCTCGCGGGGGTCGGCGGCGCCTTCGGCGGCCGCGAGGACCTGTCGATGCAGATCCACGCCTGCCTGCTGGCGCAGCGCACCGGCAAGCCGGTCAAGATCGTCTACGCCCGTGACGAGTCCTTCTTCGGCCATGTGCACCGCCACCCGGCGAAGATGTACTACGAGCACGGCGCCACCCGCGACGGCAAGCTCGTCTACGCGGACGCCCGGATCGTGCTGGACGGCGGCGCCTACGCGTCAGCCTCCCCCGCCGTCGTCGGCAACGCCGCCTCGCTGGGCCACGGCCCGTACAACATCCCGAACGTGCGGATGGAGGCCATCGCCCTCTACAGCAACAACCCGTCCTGCGGCGCGATGCGCGGCTTCGGCGCCGTCCAGGCCTGCTTCGGCTACGAGACGCAGATGGACAAGCTCGCCGCCGAACTGGGCATGGACCCGGTGGAGTTGCGCCAGCTGAACGCGATGGCGGAGGGCGACTCGATGCCCACCGGCCAGGTCATCGACTCGCCCGCCCCGGTCGCCGAACTGCTGCAGCGGGTCAAGGACATGCCGCTCCCGCCGCCGCTGGACCTCACCAACCTCGACGTCCGCACGCTGCCCGGCGCGCTGTCCAACACCACGCACGGCGAGGGCGTCGTCCGCGGTATCGGCTACTCGGTCGGCATCAAGAACGTCGGCTTCTCCGAGGGCTTCGACGACTACTCCACCGCCCGGGTCCGCCTGGAGGTCATCGGCGGCGAGCCGGTCGCCATGGTGCACACCGCGATGGCCGAGGTCGGCCAGGGCGGCATCACCGTGCACGCCCAGATCGCCCGCACCGAGCTGGGCGTCGAGCAGGTCACCATCCACCCGGCCAACACCGAGGTCGGATCGGCCGGTTCGACCTCCGCCTCGCGGCAGACCTACATGACGGGCGGCGCGGTCAAGTACGCCGCGGAGGCCGTCGCGCAGGCGCTGATCGCCAAGGGCCGCAAGCGCTACGGCTGGACCCACAACGACCTGTCGCTGAACGGCGGCAAGGTGGTCTCGGAGTCCGCCGGCGTGCTGGTCTCGATGGTCGACCTGCTGGGCGACGACGCGATCGACCTGACCCGCGAGCACCACCACCGCCCCACCGTCCCGTTCGACAAGGAGACCGGGCAGGGCTTCGGCCACGTCCAGTACACCTTCTGCGCCAACCGCGCGGTGGTCGACGTGGACGTGGAACTCGGCCTGGTGAAGGTCGTCGAGCTGACGGCCGCCCAGGACGTCGGCAAGGCGCTCAACCCGCTCTCGGTGGTCGGCCAGATCCAGGGCGGCTGCACCCAGGCGCTCGGGCTGGCGGTGATGGAGGAGATCATCGTCAAGGACGGCAAGGTCCGCAACGCCTCCTTCACGGACTACCTGATCCCCACCATCCTGGACGTCCCGCCGATCCCCGTGGACGTACTGGAACTTCCCGACCCGAACGCCCCCTACGGGCTGCGCGGCGTCGGCGAGGCCCCCACCGTCTCGGCCACCCCGTCCATCGTGGCCGCCATCCGCGCCGCCACCGGCCTCGCCCTCAACCGGGTGCCGGTCCGGCCGGAGCACCTCACCGGGACGCTCTAGTCCCACCGAACCTCCCGGGGCGGTGACCGTCTTCCCCACCGCCCCGGGATGCACCACCGAACACACGCAAGCTCTCTGTGCACCATCCCGCTGCCTCTCCCACGCCGGGGCTCTGCAGCGGTGCGCTCCACCCCGCACCGCAGGCACCTACAGAGTGCACCTCGTGAGTCGAGCAAGTCCCCCATGTCGTCTGCCTTGACGAACTGGTCGGCTCGCCCACCCCAATCCCCTTTGAACCTTGGGAGTGGACATGTCCCGGATCCCCACGGAGCCAGGCACCACTGAAGAGATCCCCGCCCAGGCCGGCACCCCCACGCCGCCCGCGGCAGTTCCGCCGAAGAACGCCCTCGATGCGTACTTCAAGATTTCCGCCAGAGGTTCGACCTTCGGCAACGAAATTCGTGGCGGCCTCACCACCTTCATGGCGATGGCCTACATCCTGCTGCTCAACCCGATCCTCCTGGACGGCGCCGACAAGACCGGGTTCCACCTGAACGCGACGCAGCTGACCACGGCCACCGCCCTGGCCGCCGCGGTCACCACCATCCTGCTCGGCGTGGTCGGCAACGTGCCGCTCGCCGCCGCCGCGGGGCTGGGCGTCTCCGGCGCGATCTCCGCCCTCGTGGTGCCACACACCACCTGGGCGCAGGCGTTCGGACTCTGTGTCATCTACGGTCTGCTGATCGTCCTGCTGGTGGTCTCCGGCCTCCGCGAGAAGATCATGAACGGCATACCGCTGCCGATCAAGCACGCCATCACCATCGGAATCGGTCTCTTCATCTCGATGATCGGCCTGGTCAAGGCCGGCTTCATCCACCACGGCCCGGACCCGTACGGCCCGCCCGTCGACCTCGGCCCCAACGGGACGCTGACCGGCTGGCCCGTCCTGATCTTCTGCGTCACCCTGCTCAGCATCTTCGTCCTGCTGGCCCGCAACACCCGCGGCGCCATCCTGATCGGCATCGTCGGCGGCACCGTCCTCGCCTTCATCGTCCAGGCCGCGGCCAACCTTCCCGCGCACACCTGGAGCAGCTCCGTCCCGAAGTGGCCGGGCAACCCGGTCGCCTCCCCCAACTTCGGGCTCTTCGGTCACGTCGACATCATCGGGGCCTTCGGCGGCAAGGGCATGGGCGCGATCAGCGCCTCGGTCGCCGTCTTCACCCTGGTGCTGGCCGGCTTCTTCGACGCGATGGCCACCATCATCGGCGTCGGCACCGAGGCCGGACTCGCCGACAAGCAGGGCCGGATGCCCGGTCTCAGCAAGGCACTGCTGATCGACGGCACCGGCGGTGTGATCGGCGGCCTCTCCGGGGCCTCCGGGCAGACGGTCTTCGTCGAGTCCGCCACCGGTGTCGGTGACGGTGCTCGCACCGGCCTCGCCTCGGTGGTCACCGGCGGTCTGTTCGCCCTGATGCTCTTCTTCTCCCCGCTGGCCGGCATCGTGCCGGTCGAGGTCGCCTCCGCCGCCCTCGTCGTCATCGGCTCGATGATGATGAGCCAGGCGCGGCACATCGACTGGGGTGACCGCGAGGTCGCCATCCCCGCCTTCCTCACCGCCGTGCTGATGCCGTTCACCTACAGCATCACCGCGGGCGTGGCCGGCGGCGTGATCACCTACGTTGTGATCAAGGCCGGCAAGGGCAAGTGGCGCGAGCCGGGTCCGCTGATGTGGGTCCTGACCGCCGTGTTCGTCGTGTACTTCGCACTCACTCCGGTCAAGGAGTGGCTGGGAGTCCACTAGCACCACCGCCGCTGTGCGGGGCCCTCACCCCGCACAGCGGCTCAGCCCGTTTTCCGGTTCACGGCACGCCCTCCACACCCTGACAGGAGCCCGGACATGCAGGACATCGCCGATCAGTTGCAGGCCTGGCACGCCTCCGGGCGCTCCTTCGCGGTGGCCACGGTGGTGGGCGTCTCGGGCAGCGCACCGCGCGACCCGGGGGCGGCGCTGGCCGTGGACGCCGAGGGCGAGGCGATCGGCAGCGTCTCCGGCGGCTGCGTGGAGGGGGCCGTGTACGAGCTGTGCCGGGAGGCGATCGCCTCCGGCGAACCGGTCCTGGAGCGCTTCGGCTACAGCGACGAGGACGCCTTCGCGGTGGGTCTGACCTGCGGCGGCATCCTGGACGTGTTCGTCCAGCCGATCGTGCCGGGCGCCGACGCCGCGCTCGACGCCGGCATCACCTACATCGCCTCGGGCACCCCGGTGGCCCTGGCCCGGGTGATCGAGGGCCCGGCCGCTCTGCTCGGCGCCACGGTGGCCGTCACCGCCGGCACCCACCACGGCTCGCTCTCCCCCGCCCCCTCCACGACCGCGGCGCTGGAGCGCTCCGCCGTCGCCGAGGCGCGGGCGATGCTGGACGCCGGGAAGACCGGCAAGCTCACCCTGGCGCTGGACGGCCGCCCCTGCACACCTCTTGATTCAGAGACGGGCTCCGACCAGGGCGCCCTGACCTTCTTCGTCGAGTCCTACGTGCCCGCGCCGCGGATGCTGGTCTTCGGCGCGATCGACTTCGCCGCCGCCGTGGTCAGGATCGGCAAGTTCCTCGGCTACCGCGTGACGGTCTGCGACGCCCGTCCGGTGTTCGCCACCGAGCGCCGCTTCCCGGACGCCGACGAGGTCGTGGTGGACTGGCCGCACCGCTACCTGGACGCCCAACTCGCCTCGCCCGACGCCAGGTCCGGGCTCGACGGCCGAAGCGTGCTGTGCGTGCTCACCCACGACGCCAAGTTCGACATCCCGCTGCTGGAGCGCGCGCTGCGGCTGCCGGTCGGCTTCGTCGGCGCGATGGGCTCGCGGCGGACCCACCTGGAGCGCAACGCCCGGCTGCGCGAGGTCGGCCTGACCGACGCCGAGATCGCCCGGCTGCGCTCGCCGATCGGGCTCGACCTGGGCGCCCGGACGCCCGAGGAGACCGCGGTCGCGGTGGCGGCCGAGATCGTCGCCAGCCGGCGGGGCGGCGGCTGCCTGCCGCTGTCGGCCGGCCAGGGCCCGATCCACCACGACCTGGAGCGCGTCGAGGAGACGAAGGCCACCCAGCACGCGGCCTGAGCGGACCGGAACGCACGTGAGCACCGCCGACAGCGCGTCGGCGGTGCTCACGTGCGTTCCGGTATCCGGCTCTCCGCTTCGACCTGCCGTCGGTCAGCCGCGCGCCGATGTCGGATGATGGCGCAGTGCTTAACGCAGACCAGTGCGGCGCCGATGACGACGCCGCCCCCTCACCGCCCCTGATACCCGACCTGTCCGAGGCCGTCCGGTCCGCGCAGAGAGGGGAGGAGGACGGCTTCCGGCTGCTCTTCCGCGCCGTCCAGCCCGCACTGCTGCGCTATCTGCGGGTCCTGGTCGGCGGCGACGGCGCGGACGCCGAGGACATCGCCTCCGAGGCCTGGCTGCAGATCGCCAGGGACCTGCACACCTTCCACGGCGACGCGGACGGGTTCCGCGGCTGGGCCGCCACCATCGCGCGCCACCGGGCGATGGACCACCTGCGCGCCCGCCGTCGCAGACCGGTCGCCGACCTCCCGGTCGATCAGCTCACCGACCTCCCGGCCCCGGACGACACCGAGGGCGCCGTGCTGGCGGCCGACGGCACCCGGCAGGCGCTGGCGATGATCGCCGGCCTGCCCAAGGACCAGGCCGAGGCCGTCCTGCTGCGCGTCGTCATGCAGTTGGACGCCGAGAGCGCGGCGCGGGTGCTGGGCAAGCGGGCCGGGAGCGTCCGGATGGCCGCCCACCGCGGTCTGCGCAAGCTCGCCGCCCTGCTGGAGTCCACCGGCGCGCCGCCCGGGACAGCACCGCCACGACCATCCGTGGGACTTCCGAAAAAAAGTTCTCCCGAAGGTGTGACACAAACCAGAGCGACGACGCTGAAGGACATGAGATGAGCACCAACCGATCCCGTCGGATCGACCGCGACGCCGCCGAGCAGCTGCTCAGCGGTGCCACGGACGCCAGACAGGGCGGTACCGGCGCCCTCTCCGACCTGCTCGCCGCTGCGGCCGCCCCCGGCACCGCGCGCGAACTGGCCGGTGAGGAGGCCGCCGTGACCGCGTTCCGGGAGGCTGCCCGGCTCATGCCCGCCCAGTCCGCCACTCGCACAGCAGCTCCACGCACGAAAGCTCCACGCAAGTCCACCGCCCCCCAGTTCCGGAGACGATCGATGGCCGGTTGCGCACCCGCGCGCTTCCTGAGCACGAAGATCGCCGCGGCCGCGCTCACCGCGACGGCCCTCGGCGGTGTCGCCGTCGCGGCCGGAACCGGGAACCTGCCCGTCGCGCTGGGCGGTTCGGCCGGCGGTACGCCCGGCGCCCACCCCGTCCCGGCGGCGCCGCTGGCCTCGACCGGCGGCTCCGGCCGTCCGTCGGGCACCGGACGCGGCTCGGACCGGCCGGACAACGGGCTTGCTCCGGCCACGGCCGGTCTGGCGGCGCTCTGCCGGGCCTGGACCGGTGCCAACGGCACGACCGGCAACGGGCAGGCGAGCCCGGACGCCAAGTTCGCGCCGCTGATCCGCGCGGCGGGCAACGCCGAGCGGGTCCCGGCCTTCTGCGCGAAGCTGCCGCAGTCGGCCGGCGGCACGGCGACCCCCACGCCCGGGCCGACGACGACCGCCGCCGGTCCCGACCACGACCCGGAGCACCCCTCCGACGCCGCCACGGACCGTGCGACGGGCGGCCGCACCGAGCACCCCGGCCGTCCGGGGATCACCCTGGGCGGCAAGCCGGTCCACACCCCTGGCGCGGGTGCTCCCAGCGCGAGCGTGCCCGGCACGGCCAGACCCGACCCGGGCAGGCTCGATCCGGGTGGGCCGGACATCCCCGCGCCCACCGGCGACAAGCCCGACCCGGGCCGCTGGCCGCAGTCCCCGACGGAGGCCGGCGCCAGCCGGCCGACGCGGTAACCCATGAACTTCCGGACGGATGGCGGTCTCCCCGGACACGCCGTCCGCCCGGAAACCTGGCGGCGCCGACTGTGCATGAGTCGGCTGTCGCCGCTGCGGGACTGGTGGACTCCCCCGGGTCCACCAGCCTCGCAGCGCAGCGCCTGGACCCGGTCCGGTTGGGGTCGACCGGACCGGGCCCAGGCCGCTGCACCCGCCGTTGCACCCGCCGTTGCGGTGAACGAGAGAGCGGCGCGGGAGCGGCTGATTCCGGCCACCGGGGTCGAGTGACGTCCTGATCGCTCTACGTGTAGGGTGCCAGGAGCGCCTAAGGGTGCTTCCCGGGACGGCAGTTGTGCAGCCTTGGGAGAGATCTTGTCATGCTCTTGACATCCACTTGATATTCCAGCACGTTCCCCGCATGTCCCAGCCCGTGATGCCCGTGGTACGCCCAGCTGCCCACAGACCTTGACGGAGACGCGATGGCGAAGCACCTGCTCGGCCGCCCCGGCAGCGCCGGGGAACACGCACTCCAGGCAGCCTACGGATCGAGCGAGCGCGCCGAGCGGTATTGCGCGGAACAGCTGCTGGACCAGGTCGAGGAGGTCCATGTCCGCTGCCCCCATGTCCGGGGAACCGACGACACGAGACGCAAGGGCGGCGACTTCTTCGGCGCCGCGGACACCAGCCGTCAAGGGCTCTGACGAATCGCCATCACATGACTGACAATCTGACCCTGATCCGTGAGAGCTTCACCCTGGTCCGGGATTCCGGGGAGAAGCTGACCGCGCACTTCTACGCGACGCTCTTCCTGCACAACCCGGAGGTCCGCGCCTTCTTCCCGCCCGCGATGGACATCCAGCGCGACCGGCTCTTCCAGGCGCTCGCGGGCGCGGTCCGGATGCTCGACCGCCCCGAGGAACTCACCTCCTTCCTGCGCCAACTGGGCCGCGACCACCGCAAGTACGGTGTGCAGAGCGCCCATTACGACGCCGTCGGCTCCGCCCTGCTGGCCACCCTGAGCAAGTTCGCCGGCGACGCCTGGACCGAGGCGCACGAGAGCGCCTGGGCGCAGGCGTACGGGCAGATAGCCTCGGCGATGAGCGGCGCCGCCGAGGAGGAGGCCGGCCGGACCCCCGCGTCCTGGCTGGCCGAGGTGGTCGGGCACGAGATGCGCACCCCGGACGTCGCCGTCCTGACGCTGCGCCCGGACGCGCCCTTCCCCTACCGCGCCGGGCAGTACACCACGGTGGAGACCGCCCGCTGGCCCCGGGTCTGGCGCCCGTACTCGATCGCCAACGCCCCGCGCCGCGACGGGCTGCTGACCCTGCACGTGCGGGCCGTGCCGGCCGGCTGGGTGAGCAACGCGCTGGTCCACCACACCCGGGTCGGCGACGTGCTGCGGCTGGGTCCGGGGCGCGGCTCGATGGTGCTGCCGGAGCATCCCGCCCGCCGGGTGCTCTGCGTGGCCGGCGGCACCGGCCTGGCGCCGATCAAGGCGCTGGTCGAGGACATGATCTCGCGCCACCGCCCGCTCACCCTGCACCTGTTCACCGGCGCCCGGCGCGAGAGCGACCTCTACGACCTGCCTGGCCTGCGCCAACTGTCCGCGGTCTTCCCGCGTCTGCTGCTGGTCCCGGTGGTCTCCGAGGAGATCGGCTACCCCGGCGTGCTGGGCAGGCTGCCGGAGGTCGTCCCCGCCCAGGGGCAGTGGGGTGAGCACGAGGTGTTCGTGAGCGGTCCGGACGACATGGTGATGAGCATGGTCGAGCGGCTCCAGCGGCTCGGCGTCCCCGGCGAGCGGCTGCACTACGAACTCAACACCACCCCGGAGGCGTTGGACATCACCACCGGCCTGCTGGACAGCCCGGTGGCGCCGCCGCGCAGGTTCCCCGGGGCGGTCTGACGGTCAGGGCCCGGCCTGCCCTGGCCGTCCCCGACCGCCTGCCGGCCGTCCGCGTGGGCACGCCGTCCGTCACCCCAGGTCGAGCCGGGCGGCCAGCCGGAGCAGGCCGGGAGAGATCCGGCCCAGCAGCCGGGCCGCCTTCGCCTCGAAGGTGACCGGGACGACCGCCTTGCGGGTCCGGACCGCGCGGACGATCTCGGCGGCGACCTTCTCCGGCGGGAAGCCCCGGCGGGCGTAGAGCTTCGAGGCGCGGGCCTGCTTGGCCGACTGCTCGGCGGCCGACAGGCCGGAGAAGGTGGAGGTCCGGGTGATGTTGGTGTTGACGATGCCGGGGCAGATCGCGCTCACCCCGATGCCGGCCGGGGCGAGTTCGGCACGCAGGCAGTCGGAGAGCATCAGCACCGCGGCCTTGCTGGTGGCGTAGGCCGCCAGGATCTTGGACGGCAGGTAGGCCGCCGCCGAGGCCAGGTTGACGATGTGGCCGCCCTCGCCGCGCTCGGCCATCAACGTGCCGAACGCCCGGCAGCCGTGGATCACGCCCCAGAGGTTGACGTCCAGGACCCGCTGCCACTCCTTCTCGGTGATCTGCAGGAAGGTCCCCGAGTGCCCGATGCCCGCGTTGTTGACCAGCACGTCCGGCACCCCGTGCGCGGCGGCGACGGTCAGCGCGAAGGCGTCCATGGCCGGGCCGTCGCTGACGTCCACCTGGTAGGCGGTGGCCACCGGGCCGAGCAGGGAGGCGAGTTCGGCGGTGCGTTGGGCGGCGTCGAGGTCCAGGTCGCAGACCACGACCCGGGAGCCCTGTTCGGCGAAGGCCAGCGCGGTGGCCCGCCCGATCCCGCTGCCGCCGCCGGTGACGACCACCAACGGGCCGTCGGATCCCGGGGGTTCGCCCGCGCCGCCGGCCTCGATCCGGCCCGTGTACTCGCGCACCATCCCGGCCACCAGGGCCCCCTTCTCCAGCAGCGCCGACCAGTGCGTGGCGTTCAGTTCGCGCCGGGTGAGCCGGGGGACCCAGCGCTCCAGGCCCTCCGAGAGGAAGCCGCTGACGTAGCGGTCGCGGGTCAGCGTGACCACCTGCACCGGCACCTCGGTCGGCCGCTCGCGCGGGTGGCGCAGCCGAGGCCGCATGTTGGCCCGGTACAACTCGATTCCCCGGACGGCATCCTGACGAAGTGTCGACTGAGGGTGGCCCGGGCGCGGGGTGACCGCCTCCAGGTCGCGCAGCACCCGCGGCCAGGCCCGGGCCAGGCCGAACCGCCAGGTCGCGGGCGCCAGGAACGGCAGGTGGAAGGCCGTGATGTACCAGGAGTGCGCGCCCTGGACCAGGAGTTGGCGCAGGTGGCGCGGGGTGGGCCGACGCAGTCGATGGCGGATCCAGAAGCCCATGTGATCCAGGCACGGTCCGGACATCGTGGTGTACGAGGCGATGCGCCGCTCGGCACCGGGCTCGGTGACGGCCTCCCAGGACTGCAACGAGCCCCAGTCGTGGGCGACCACGTGCACCGCACGGTCCGGGCTGACCGCGTCGGCGACCGCGAGGAGGTCGGCCGCCAGCAGCTCCAACCGGTACTCCTCGCGCCGGGCCGGCACCCCCGACTCCCCCGCGCCGCGTACGTCGTAGCGCACCACGTGGTGGTCGGCGGCCAGATCGGCGGCGACGTCGTCCCAGACCCGGTGGGTGTCCGGATAGCCGTGCACCAGCAGCACGGTGGGCGCGTCCGGGGCGCCCTGCTCGAAGACGGCCAGGGCGACGCCGGCCGAGAGCACGGTGCGGCGGCGGGTGGCGTGGGCGTCGGTCGTCATGCGGCTGCCTCCATGGTCCAGCGCCGCACGTGCGGCAGGTCGTCGTCGAGCCAGTAGGCGTCGTCCTCGGTGACCACCAGCAGTTCTTCGAACTTGATGCCGACGTCGCGGAACCCGATGTGCGGCTCCACCGCCCACAGGCCGGGGGTCGGCGCGTGCCGGGAGGACCGGCCGTCCGCCCAGAGCGGCGAACGCCCGTGCAGCCGTTCGCTGATGAGCTCGCGCCCGAGGGTCTGCAGGGTGCGTACCCCGAAGCCGAGGACGTTCACCCCGGCCGGTCCCCGGCTGACGGTCCGGGTCACCTGGTGGCCGATCACCCGACCGGGGTAGACCTGGTGGCGGTTGTCGTAGCCGTGCGCGGCGATCTGCGCGTCCACGGCCGCGTAGACCTCGTTGAGCGGCTTGCGGGCGCGCACCTCGCGCACGATCAGCTCCCGGTAGGTCCGCAGGTCGAGCGCCAGCCGGTCCCAGACCGGGTTGTCGCCGACCTTGCCGCCGTAGCCGATGTCGGCGGTGTAACCGTCCACCACCGGCGCGCAGTCCAGCACGTACGGCATGCCCTCGCGCAGCACCCGGCCGCCGGCGAAGAACTGCAGCGGCGTGTGGAAGTGCCGGAACGCGGTCCGGTCGCCGAACCAGGCGAACGGGATGTGGAAGAAGTCCTGCACGCCCTCGGCCACCAGGCAGCGCCGCAGCTTGGCGGTGGCCTGCCGCTCGGTCACCCCGGGTTCGATCCAGGCGGCGACCTGTTCGGCGCAGCGGTAGGCGAGTTGCTGGACCTCGCGGAAGCGTTCGAGGTCCTGGGTACTGAACGGAAAGGTCGGCACAGGTACTCCTCAGATGTCCAGGACGAGGTGCTCGCCCTCGGCGGCCCGCGAGACACAGGGCAGCAGGGCGCCGTCCGCCCGTTCCTCGGAGGTCAGCCGGCGGTCACGGTGGTCGGGGGTGCCGGCCAGCAGCTGGACGCGGCAGGTGCCGCAGAAGCCCTGGTGGCAGGAGTACGGCAGGTCGGGCCGGGCCTCGCGCAGCACGTCCAGCGCGGAGCGGTCCGCCGCGACGTCCAAGGTCAGCCCGTCCGCGCCGAGTTGGACGGTGAACGGCTTGCCGTCGACGATCGGCGCGGCGGCGAAGCGCTCGAAGTGCAGGGCGCCGGCGGGCGATGCGTCCAGCGCCCGCTGCACGGCGGAGAGCATCGGGGCCGGGCCGCAGCAGTACACCGCGGAGCCGGGCCGGGCCCGCTCCAGCAGCTCCGCACCGCTGGGCACCCGGCCGACCAGCAGGCTGACCCGTTCGGGAGCCAGCGCGCGCAACTCCTCGGTGAACGGCATGGTTTCGGCGCTCCGCCCGGCGTACACCAAGTGCCAGTCCAGGCCGCGCCGCCCAGCCTCGCGGGCGATCGGCAGCAACGGGGTCACGCCGATCCCGCCGGCCAGCAGCAGCAGCTTCTGCTCACCGCAGAACGGGAACCCGTTGCGCGGGCGCCGCACGGTGAGCCGGACCCCGAGGTGCAGCTCGTCGTGGATCTCCAGCGAACCGCCGCCGCCGTCCGGCAGGCGGCGCACCGCGATCCGGTACGAGCGGCGGTCGGCCGGGTCGCCGCAGAGCGAGTAGTGCCGCTCGCGGCCGGAGGGCAGCGTCAGCCGCAAGTGCGCGCCGGGCTGCCAGCGCGGCAGCAGGTCGCCGGACGGGTCGGCCAGCCGCAGCTCGACCACGTCCTCGGCGACCGGCCGATGTCCGGTGACCACCAGGACCAGCGCGGGCAGCGACCTCGGCTGCTCGGGCAACCGCGGGCTGCGGCGCAGGCCGAGGCTGCCGAGCGCCGGGGTGTAGCGGTCACCGAAGGCGGTGAGGTGGCGCATGAAGCGGTCCGCCTGCGGGCGGCCGTACAGGTCGGGCAGCAGGCTGGCCGACTCCGGCAGGGTGGTGTGGTCCATGGGACAAGTGCTCCGGGGCTCAGCGGGCGACGGCGGCGCGGGCGGCCGGAGAGGTGGCGAGGTAGCTCAACGCCTGGGCGCTGGAACCCTCCTGGGTCGGGTGGTAGCCACGCTTGAGGTAGCGCAGGCCGGACCGGAGCGACTGCACCGGATCGGGCAGCATGCCGCGCTCGGCGGCCGAGCGCGCCGCCAGCCAGCTGGGCCTGATCCGCCCGTGCAGCGTCGGGTCGGCCGCCAGCAGGAAGCGCACGCCGCGCACCCACAGCCGCACGAGCAGCGGCCCGGAGACCATCATGCCGCGGATCCGCCGCAGGTAGCCGGGGTCCAGGTGGACCATCAGGTCGTACGCCACGCTGCGGTGCTCGACCTCCTCGGCGCCGTGCCAGCGCAGCAGGTCCAGCATCGTCGGATCGGCCTGCGCGCGGTCCAGGCCGGGCGAGTTGAGCGCCCAGTTGCCCAGGAACGCGGTGAAGTGCTCGATCGCGGCCACGAAGGCCACCCGCTCGATGACGTTCTCCCGCCGCTGCCGCGCGCTCAGCCCGGGCCGCTCGCCCAGCACCCGCTGGAAGAGCCAGGCCAGTTGCCGGACGTACGGACGGGGGTCGAGCCCCTGGGAGAGCAGGTGCTCCAGCACCTCCTCGTGCGCCTGGGCGTGGATCGCCTCCTGCCCGATGAAGCCGAGCACCTCCTCGCGCAGCTGCTCGTCCGTGATCATCGGCAGCGCGTCCTTGAAGACCCGGACGAACCAGCGCTCACCCTCCGGGAGCAACAGGTGCAGGACGTTGATGGTGTGGGTGGCGAACGGCTCGTCCGGGATCCAGTGCAGCGGCAGCTGCGACCAGTCGAACTTCACGTCGCGCGGCTCCAGAACGAGGTTGTCGTGCACCTCGGGTGCGGTACCGGTACCGGGCATTGGGGTGACCCTCCTGACCTGCGGGGGCGGTGGCGGCACCTCAAACTACTGGCGGGTACGACCTGCCACAAGGGTTTCGCCCATTCTTATCGACGCACAGTCTAATAACGTCACCCAGAACCCCGCCCTCCACTCGCGACCATCCCGGCGGGCACCTACGGTGATGAAGCCGACACCTTCGGCGACAACTCGGCAAGCAGAGGAGTATTCCCATGATCATGGCGCGCGACATCATGCACAGCGGAGCCCAGTGCATCGACGCCGAACAGACCCTCATGGACGCCGCACGAATGATGCGCGACATGGGCGTCGGTGCCCTCCCCATCTGCGGCGAGGACCGGAAGCTCAAGGGCATGATCACCGACCGCGACATCGTCACCCGATGTATCGCCGAGGGCAAGGACCCGAAGATGATGAAGGCGATGGAGCTCAGCGGTCACCTGCACTGCGTCCGCGCCGACGACTCGATGGACACCGTCCTGAAGAAGATGGAGAAGCACCAGATCCGCCGCATGCCGGTGATCGACAACGACATGCTGGTCGGCATGATCAGCGAGGCCGACCTCGCCCACGGCCACCGCGAGGGCCACCGCCTCACGGACGAGCAGATCCTGGCCTTCATGGACAGCGTCTACACCAGCCACTGAGGCTGAGCGACAGACGAGCGGGGCCGGTTGAGATCACCTCTCGACCGGCCCCGCCGGCGTTTTCTCGCGATGCAGTGGTCAGAGGGGGCCTCACGCGGCTACCGAACACGCCGCTATGGCCGCCGGTTCGGCCCGGTCCGCCGTAACAAGGAAGTGCACCAGGGGCGACCTCGTCAGTGTCGCCAGCGGGCCACAGGTGTTCGCAGCCGCAGCAGCTCTCACCGAGATGGCCGGCTGTTGGAAGGGCTGGATCGGCGTACTTGGCGCCGCTCCGGGTTCCGAGCGTCGGGTGCCAGTGGCTCTGAACGGCGGCCGATCAGCGGGTCACGTTCTCTCTCTCGCCCCGAACCGCACCGACGGACCGGACGTCAGGTCGAAGTCGCAAACTCGTTGCACCACCGGTACGCCACTGCTGGAATGAGCCCATGTTCGGACAGACGGTGTGGGAGCGGAATCTTCATCAGCCGGGTCGCGCGGCCGGACTGGCGGTGACCGCCGAGCACATCGTCGTCCACGAGCGGTGGACTCGCCTGGTCGGTCTCGATCCTCTTGATGGCGCGCAGCGCTGGGATATTCCGGTTGGCACCTGGCCGCGCGCGACCGTTGTCGTCGGCGAGCGCTGCCTGGTGATCCCGCAGAACCTCCCGCGGCTGTCCTGCCTGGACGTGCGCACCGGGGAAACGCTGTGGACGGCGCAGCTGGCCGAGTTCACCGGGCATCTGGTGGCGACGGAGGACACGGTGCTGGTCGGCGGCTGGCGCGGCTACACCCCGCTCACGGCGTTCGACCTGCAGACCGGAACGCTGCTGTGGCGGAATCCGGAGCGTGCCGAGATCGCGGTCCCGCTCGTGACGGAGGCCGGTGTGTTGGTCGGTGAGCCGCATGGCGCCGAGATCCGCTTGGTCGAACCGCGTGACGGACGGATCACGCGCCGGTGGTCGCTGCCCGAGCCGCTGGCCTCGGGTGACGCGCAACCGGTCCTGACGTCGCTGGACTCGGACCGGGTCCTTGCGCGTTGCGGGCCGCGGACCGTGCTCGAACTCTCGCTCTCCACCGGAGCCGCCGCCGTCTTCCACCGATCCGACTCCGACTTCCACCCGCTATTGCCGCAGGCGGTGAGCCGGACCGGTCCGATCCTCTGGGTACCCGCAGCGCGCCGCTTGGTCACGGCCATCGACGCACACGACGGAAGACTGCTGCGGATATTCGCCGCTTCGGAGGTCGATCACCCCGTCCAGGCCGACTCGGGGTTCGTCGTGGCGGATTGGCGTGGCGGGCTGGCCCTGGTCGTTCCAGACCCGGAGGATCCGAGGTACTCGACGCACTCCAGGCGCATCACCCAGAGGATCAGGGCCCTTCGCGGCCACGGCCCCCACACGGTACTGGTGCTGACCAAGGGCACGTTGCGCGTCGTCGAGGTCGATTCCAGCGTGGATGCGGCTTAGGAACGTCAGGAGGTCGTCCACGAGCCGGCGGTCAGACCGCCATCGCCAGCATCAGCGGTGCCGCTCGCTCGGCGAGGAGTTCGGCGGCGGCGCGGAGGCGGTGGGCGTTGGCGGCGGGGAGGGACATGGCGAGGCAGCCGACGGTGGTTCCCGCTGTGACGGGGACGGCGGCGCAGACGGTGCCGAGGGCGTATTCCTGGAGGTCGAGGACCGGCATGGTCGCGGGTTGACGTTCCAGGCGGTGCATCAACTGCTCGGCGTCGGTGATGGTGCGTGAGGTGAGGCGGGCGATCGGGTGGCGGGAGAGGTGGTCGAGGCGGCCGTCGTGGTCGAGCTGGCTCAGCAGGCACTTGCCGATCGCGCTGGCGTGGGCCGTGGCCTTGAAGTCCACCCACTCGTGCACGGCGGGCGCGTCCTCGCCGAAGGCGACTGCCTCGACCGTCAACTCGCCGTCGTAGTACCGGCTGAAGTAGACGGCGGCGCCCAGCTCGTCGCGCAGTTCGGCGAGCTTGTGGTTGAGCCTGATCCGGATCAGCTGCTCACGGTTGGACTGGCCGAGCATCGCGAACGTGCCGCCGAGCACCCAGCCGCCGTCGAGCGGTTGCAGGTAGCCCTCGGCCGCCAGGATCGCGATCAACTCCCTTACGGTGGGGGCGGGCAGGCCGGCCTCCCGGACGAAGTCCCCGAAGGTGGCGCCTCCGGAGTGTCGGTCCGCGACCTCCAGCAGGCGCAGGGCGCGCCGCAGAGAGGCGTGCGGTCCGGACTCACCCTGGTCGAGCATGATCTGACGACCCTGGCCGTGTGCCGGCATGGCCTCCCCTTTCCGCTCCTGGTACCACCCTCAGACTAACCACCGTGCGCCCTCCACACCCCCTGCTCGGGCGATATTCCCGCAGGTGACGGGTATTGGCCGAATGGCATATGCCAGAAGCATTACCAGTTGGAGCAGGCGGGAAACATGACGACGTACCCCTCCCCAGGACAGCGGGGAGGGGTACGTCTGAGGGTTCGTCAGTTGGCGCTGGGAGGGTCAGCCCTCGTCGCCGGCGCGGAGCTTGGCGACGGCGGCCTCCAGGCGGCGACCGTAGTTCTCGTCGGCCGCGTGGAAGTGGGCGAGGTTCTTCTCGACGATGTCGTCGCGCGTCACCTGGGCGAGGAAGCCCGCGATGTTGTTGATCAGGCGCTCCTGCTCACCGGCCGACATCAGACGGAACAGCTCGCCCGCCTGGAAGAAGTCGTCGTCCTTGGTGTGCGCGGGGGTGGTGTACGTGCCGGTGTGGCCGCCCAGGGCCACCGGCGCGGCCAGCGCGCTGTCGGTCTGGGCGGGGCCGTCGTACGAGTTGGGCTCGTAGTTCTTGCCACGGCCGGACTTGTTGACCGCGGCGAAGCCGTCGCGGCCGTAGTTGTTCGCCTCGGTCGCCTTGGGGGCGTTGACGGCGAGCAGGGTGTGGTTGACGCCGAGGCGGTAGCGCTGGGCGTCCGCGTAGGCGAAGAGCCGGCCCTGGAGCATCTTGTCGGGCGAGGCGCCGATGCCGGGGACGAAGTTGTTCGGCGAGAAGGCGGACTGCTCGACCTCGGCGAAGACGTTCTCCGGGTTCTTGTTGAGAACCAGGCGGCCGACCTTCTGCAGCGGGTAGTCCGCGTGCGGCCACACCTTGGTGAGGTCGAACGGGTTGAAGCGGTAGTCGGCCGCCTCGGCCACCGGCATCAGCTGGACGTAGAGGGTCCAGGACGGGAACACGCCGCGCTCGATCGCCTGGTGCAGGTCGCGCTGGTGGCTGTCGGCGTCGGCGCCCACCACCTCGGCGGCCTGGTCGCCGTCCAGCGAGCGGATGCCCTGGTTGGTCTTGAAGTGGTACTTGACCCAGAAGGCCTCGCCCGACTCGTTGACCCACTGGTAGGTGTGCGAGCCGTAGCCGTTCATGTGGCGGTACGAGGCCGGGATGCCGCGGTCGCCGAAGAGCCAGGTGATCTGGTGGGTGGAGGCCGGCGAGTGGGCCCAGAAGTCCCAGACGTTGTCGGCTTCCTGGATACCGGTGTACGGGTCCCGCTTCTGCGAGTGGATGAAGTCGGGGAACTTGATCGGGTCCTTGATGAAGAACACCGGGGTGTTGTTGCCGACGAGGTCGTAGTTGCCCTCTTCGGTGTAGAACTTCAGCGCGAAGCCGCGCGGGTCACGGACCGCGTCGCTGGCGCCGAGGTTGCCCGCGACGGTGGAGAAGCGCAGGAAGACCTCGGTCCGCTTGCCCACCGAGGCGAGGAAGTTGGCGCGGGTGAACTGCGAGACCTCGTCGGTGACCTCGAAGTAGCCGTACGCGCCCGAGCCGCGGGCGTGCACCACGCGCTCCGGGATGCGCTCGCGGTTGAAGCGCGCGAGCTTCTCCAGGAGCTGCTGGTCCTGGATGAGCAGCGGGCCGTACTCGCCGGCGGAGGCCGAGTTCTGGTTGTCGGCGATCGGCGCGCCGGACTCGGTGGTCAGGATCTTGGACATAGCGCGGTCCTTCGGAAAGAGAGGCGGTGCGTGGAGAGAAGAATTCAGACGCCCAGCAGGCGCCAGATCGCGGCGGCCCGGCGGGAGGTCTCGGTGCCGTCGGGGCCGTCGGCGGGCTGAAGGGCCGTCACGGCGGCGGTGACGTCGGCCGGTGCGGCGAGCGGACGCGCCGCGGCGAGGGTGGTCGCCTCGGCGCCGGCCAGGCCGGCTTCGGTGAGCGCCTGGACGGCCTCGGCTACGGGCAGCGCGTTGAACCAGCGCAGCGCGAGGGCGGCGCGGCCGGCCTCGGTGAGCCGGCCGGTCAGCCGCAGGCGGGCCAGGCCGCCGTCCGGGTAGACGTTGATCCGGACGTGCGTGACCGGGCGGCCCACGTCCAGGCGCAGCCGGTGGCGCGTGTCGGGCTGCAACCGGGTGCGCGGCAGGATCTCGAACCAGCCGTCAGGGTCGCTGGAGGGGTCAGCAGACGGGTCGCCGCCGGCGGAGGCGTCGTAGCCCACCAGGTCGGCCCAGCCGGGGGCGTTGGCGACGAAGTGGGTGGTGTCCACCTCGGCGGCCAGGACCTCGCCGCCCCCGGCCAGGGCGATCTGTACCCAGTCGTTGGCCTTGTCGCGCCGACGCCGGGTCTCCCAGCCCTCGCCCATGACGGAGGCGCGGCCCGGAGAGTTCAGGTTGTGCGGGGAGGAGAAGTAGCGGTCCGAGGCGGCCTCGGCGACGCCGCCGTACTCCTGGGCGGCCAGGTCGAAGCTGAGGCCGTCCAGGTCGCGCGGGTCGGGCAGCACCTCGCCGTGCACCCGCAGGCGGGCCACGCCGCCGTCCGGCCAGATGTTCAGCCGGACGTGGGTGTAGCGGGTCGGGTCGCTGACCTCGAACTCGTGGGCGGTGTCGCCCTGGAGCGCGGTGCGCGGGACCAGGTCGGTCCACTCGGCGTCGTCGAGCTCCTCGACGGACGGGTGGCCGGGTATCGAGGCGGCCTGCACCGAGCCGGTCTCCGGGTAGTTCCCGGTGAAGTGCGCGGTGTCGACGATCACGCCGTGGATCCGGCCGGCCACGCCCAGGCGGACGACCGCCCAGTCGTGGTCCTCGTCGGTGGGGTGCGGCTGCTCGGCGCTGACACCGCGCCGGCGCTTGCTCTCCCAGCCATCCATGATCTGGCCCTTGTGGCCGAAGGTGTGCGCGCGGAACTCGGCGGCCTTGGCGACCAGCAGGTTCTCCGCGTCGGCGAAGGTGTCCTCGTTGGTGGCCACCACGCCCGCGCCGAGCAGCCGGGAGGCGAGGTTGACCAGCTCGGTGAAGGGAGCGGCCGGGGTCTGACTGGTACTCATCTCGCTCCTCAGCGGGTACGAAGGATCTGCCGGCCGAACGGTTCGGCGTCCACGTCCACCACGCGGCCGCGCAGCCAGGTGGTCTGCACGGTGCCGGTCAGGGTCTTGCCGGCGTACGGGGTGACGGGGTTGCGGTGGTGCAGGGCGTCGGGATCGACGGAGAACACGCCGTCCGGGTCGAAGGCGACCAGGTCGGCGTCGTGGCCGACCGCGATGGCGCCCTTGGTGCCGGTCAGGCCGACCAGCGAGGCCGGTCCGGCGGACATCCAGCGGACCACGTCGGACAGGCTGTGGCCGCGCTTGCGGGCCTCGGTCCAGATCGCGGGCAGGCCCAGCTGGAGGGAGGCGATGCCACCCCAGGCCTTGGCGAAGTCGCCGCTGCCGCCGTACTTCTGAAGGAGTTTCAGATCTGGCGTGGACGGCGAGTGGTCGGAGACGATCGCGACGAACTCGCCGGCCGCCAGGGCCGCCCAGAGCAGGTCGCGGTTGGACTCGTCGCGGATCGGCGGGCAGCATTTGAAGGCCGTGTCGCCGTCCGGGACCTCCTCGGCCGCCAGCGTCAGGTAGTGCGGACAGGTCTCGGCGGTCACCTGGACGCCGTCGGCGCGGGCCTGCGCGAGCAGCGGCAGGACGGCGGCGGAGGAGACGTGCAGGATGTGGACCCGGGCGCCGGTGCGCCGCGCGGTGTCCAACAGCCGTGCCACGGCGGCGGATTCGGCGTCGTCGGGGCGAGAGGCGAGGAAGTCGCGGTAGTGCGTGCCGGGCCGCTGCGGGGCGGCCTCCAGCACGGCCGGGTCCTCGGCGTGGATGATCGCCAGGGCGCCGATCCTGGCCTGCTCGGTGAGCGCGGCCTCCAGGTCGGCGCCCTCGACATGCGGGAACTCGTCCACGCCGGAGGGGGCCAGGAAGCTCTTGAAGCCGAAGACGCCGGCCTCGTGCAGCGGCTCCAGATCGCCGGTGTTGCCGGGTATCGCGCCGCCCCAGAAGCCGAGGTCGACCCAGGCCTGACCCTCGGCGATCTTCCGCTTGGCGTCGAGGCCGTCCACCGTGGTGGTGGGCGGGATGGAGTTCAGCGGCATGTCGATGACGGTGGTGACACCGCCGGCGGCGGCCGCCCGGGTGGCGGTGGCGAAGCCCTCCCACTCGGTCCGGCCGGGCTCGTTGACGTGCACGTGGGTGTCGACCAGGCCGGGCAGCAGGGCCACCTCACCCAGGTCGGTCAGGTGCGCGTCGCCGACCAGCAGCGAGCCGTGGGCGGCGATCTGCTCGATCTTGCCGTCCCGGACCAAGACATCGGCGGGCCGCTCGCCGTCGGGGAGGACCACCCGGCGGGAGCGGATCACCGCGGTCGCCACGGGCTGCTCGCTGAGCGGCATCAAGACCTCCGGAGTGGGGGTGTCAGGTGGGTGGCTCGGAGCCTAGGCCCGCCTTCAACAAAACGTCAATGTATGAAAGTACGACTGGCTGGAAACTAGGCCAGCAGGTCGGCCGCCAGTCGCTCCCCCGCGACCTCGGCCAGCTCCGCGGCCTTCGTCAGGCTGTCGCCGGGCTGCTCGGCCAGGTCGGTGAGCGCGTAGGCGGCGACGAAACCGGCCCCGCGCCACTCGCTCTCCGACAGTTCGAGCCGTCCGGCCACAGCGGCCACCGGAACCCCCGCCCCAGTGGCCGCCGCGGCAACGCCGGCGGGAGCCTTGCCATGGAGCGTCTGCGCGTCCAGGCAACCCTCACCGGTCACGACCAGGCGTGCCCCACGCACGGCCTCGTCGAAGCCCAGCAGTTCGAGCAGAAGCTCGATGCCGGGCCGCATGGTGGCGCCGAGCAGGGCCAGGGCGGCGAAGCCGACCCCTCCTGCGGCCCCGGCGCCGGGGGCGTCCCGGAAGTCCTCACCCGTGCCGGCCGCGACCACGTCCGCCCAGCGGGTCAGACCGGCCTCCAGGACCAGCAGGTCCTCGCCGTCCGCGCCCTTCTGCGGGCCGTAGACGGCGGTGGCGCCGCGCGGGCCGAGCAACGGGTTGTCCACGTCGCAGGCCACCACGATCTCGACGCCCTTGAGGGCCTTGGTCACCAGGACCGGGTCGATGCGGTGCAGCCGGCGCAGGGCCGCACCGCCGGGGGGCAGTTCGATGCCCTCCGAGTCCGTCAGAGCGGCGCCCAGCGCCTGGACCATGCCCGCGCCGCCGTCGGTGCAGGCGCTGCCGCCCAGGCCGAGCACGATCCGCTTGGCGCCGAGGCTCACCGCCCGGCCGATCAGCTGACCGACCCCGTAGGAGCCGGCCGCCAGCGGCGCGGTGCGTCCGCCGGGGAGCCGGGCGAGGCCCGAGGCCAGCGCGAGTTCGACCACGGCGGTGTCGCCCTTGACGGCGATCGCGGCGTCCACCGGCAGCCCGGTCGGACCGGCCACCTTGGCGGGGATCCGGGTGAAGCCCGCCGCCAGCGCGGCGGCCAGCGTGCCCTCGCCGCCGTCGGCGACCGGGAGTTCGCGGATCTCCAGCTGCGGCGCGACCTTGCGGATGCCGGCCGCCAGGCGGGCGGCGACCTCGGCGCCCTCCAGGGTGCCCTTGAACTTGTCGGGAGCTACGACCACGTGGCCCTGGGTGGGGGTGGCGGGCATGGTGGGGCCTCACTTCCGAGTGGCGCTGGGGGACGTGCTCTCAATGATCGGGGTGCGACCCCCTCCCCGCCGTTCCTCCCGTCCCGCTTCCGACGTACGGGAGGCTCCCCTCGGCGAGGGAGGGGGCCGGGCGGCGCCCGCACGACCGAAGTGCGAGGCGCCGCCGGCTGGCACGGCCAGCAGGGGTGGATGAGCACCACTCCCCTGCTGGCCGATAAGGCCCTCCTGGTGACGCGGGCACGACCGGACAGGTACACGCCACCAGGAGGAGTAAGGGGTAACCCGGAGGGTTACTTGACCTCGCGGCCCGCGAGGCGCTCGACGCCGCGCAGCAGGGCCGAGTGGTCCAGCGAGCCGTCACCGTTGGCGCGGGCCGAGGCGACCAGCTGGGCGACCAGCGAGCCGACCGGCAGCGGGGCCTCGACGGCGCGCGCGGCGGCCGTGACGATACCCATGTCCTTGTGGTGCAGGTCGATCCGGAAGCCCGGGGCGAACTCGCGGTTGACCATGTTGGCCTTCTTGCGGTTCAGCACGGTGGATCCGGCCAGGCCGCCCGCGAGGACGTCCAGCGCGGCCTGCAGGTCGACGCCCGCGTTCTCCAGGAAGACCACGGCCTCGGCCACGACCTGGATGTTCACGGCCACGATGAGCTGGTTGGCGGCCTTCACGGTCTGGCCGGCACCGGCCGGGCCGACGTGGATGACCGTGGTGCCCAGCGCGTCGAAGAGCGGCTTGGCCTCGGCGAAGTCCGCCGCCTCGCCACCGACCATGATGGACAGGACGGCCTCGATCGCGCCGGCCTCGCCACCGGAGACGGGGGCGTCCAGGGTGCGGATGCCCTTCTCCTTGGCGGCCGCGGCGACCTTGATCGAGGTCTGCGGGGTGATGCTGCTCATGTCGATGACGAGCGAGCCGGCCTTGGCGTTCTCCAGGACACCGCCCTCACCGAGGATGACCTGCTCGACGTGCGGGTCGGCGGGGACCATGGTGATGATCACGTCGGCGCCGGTCACGGCGTCGGCGATGCTGGTCGCGCCCTTGCCGCCGGCCGCCACCAGGGCGTCGATGGCGGACTGCTCGAGGTTGAAGCCGGTGACGGTGTGCCCGGCCTTGACCAGGTTGGCGGCCATCGGGCTGCCCATGATGCCGAGACCGATGAAGGCGATGGTGCGGGGGGTGGCGCTCACAGCGCTGTTCCCTTCGTAGCGGGGGGAGGAGGGTGGGAGAGAGCTGAGGGTCAGCCGGCGCGGTTCTCGCGCGGGAGCCACTCGAAGCTGTCGGCGCTGACGCCGGTCGACGGGCGGTACTCCAGGCCGATGCGGCCCGGGTAACCGGCCGCGTCGAGCCGGGCGAAGAGCTCGTCGAAGTTCAGCTCGCCGGTGCCGGGCTCGTTGCGGCCCGGGAAGTCGGCGATCTGCACGTGGCCGGTCTTGCCCGTGTGGGCGGCGATGACGGCGGGCAGGTCCTCGCCGTTCACCGCCAGGTGGTAGAGGTCGCAGAGGAAGGTGGCGTTGCCGAGCCCGGTGGCGGCGTTGACCCGGTCGACGATGTCGACGGCGGCCTGCGCGGTGTGCAGCGGGTAGTCCGGCGCGTCGACCTTGTTGAGCGCCTCGATCAGCAGGACGGCGCCGATGGCGTGCGCGGCCTGGGCGGCGAGGACGAGGTTCTCCAGCGCGAGGGCGTCCTGCTCGGCCGGGTCGACGCCCTCGACGCGGTTGCCGTAGAGCGCGTTGAGCGCCTTGGTGCCGAGCGACTCGGCGAGGGCCACGGCCACCGGGATGTTCTCCCGGAAGCGCTTGCTCTCGGCGGGCACCGACAGGACGCCCTTGGCGCCCTTGGTCAGGTCGTCCAGGAAGTTGAGGCCGGTGAGCTGCACCCCGGCGTCGGTGAACGCCTTGCGCAGCGCGTCCAGCTCGGCCTCGGTGGGGGTGTGGTCGGCGCCGAAGGGCCACCACAGCTCGGCGGCGGTGAAGCCGGCGGCCGCCGCGGCGGCGGGACGCTCCAGGAGCGGAAGCTCACTGAACAGGATCGACAGGTTGACCGTGACGCGGCCGTTCAAGGACGCGTGCTGGGAAGCGGCAGTCACGTCAATCACCTTTCACTCTTCCGACATCCGCAACTTCCATGATGCGGAAGAGGGATTCTGCTTGGTGGAAGCATGGCACGGGCACCCGATGAGGTGTCAAGACCGTCGCAACAATTTGTTGAAGAGATCGACCGGCCCCTGCCACCCCATCGCCCGCTCGCTACAGTGAGCGGGTGCGATTGATGGTGGAGTTCACGACAGAACCGTTCGAACTGGTCAATTTCCCGGACCATGCGGTCGCGGCCCGCAGGGCGGTGGACGAGGCGGGCCTGGCCGTCTCGGTCGGCCCGTTCGGCACCAGCGCCGAGGGCGCGGCCGAGCAGGTCCTGACCGCAGTGGACCGACTGCTGCGCGAGAGCCTGGAAGCCGGCGCGAGCCGGATCTCCTTCCAGGTCAGCGTGGTCCCAGATGCCCCGGAAGGAGTGGGTACGCAGTGACCGACGCCTTGGAACACCCGCTCACCGCGGCGATAAAGCCGCTGCTCGACGCCGTCGGCGCGACGGCGCTCCCGATGGCCGACGCCAAGCCCGACGACGTCGTCCTGGAGTGGGAGGGCGTCCCGGCCGTGGCCGTCCGCCTCCCCCACCTCAGCAACGCGCTGGACCGGCTGCTGGCCGAGATGACCCGCCAGTTCGACGGGCGACCGCTCACCGAGCTCGACCGGCTCGAGAAGCAGCGCGTCGTCGCCCTGCTGGAGGAACGTGGCGCCTTCACCGTCCGACACGGAGTGGAGACCGTGGCGTCCGCGCTGGGCGTCAGCCGATTCACGGTGTACAACTACCTGAACCGGCAGGTCGACGGCCCGAAGGCCGACTGACCAGGCAAGTCTCACCGATGGCCGTACCCCGGCACACTTGGCGGATCGCACACGAAACCGCCCGGTCACACCCGGCGCTTCGAAACGTAACCACCAAGGCTTCAACAAAGTGTTGACGACCGGGGGTGGTGGATCTAGTTTTTGCGGGTGGCACCACTCTTCAGGAGGTCCACCCGTGACCAACCACCCCCATGCGTCGCCTGACGCAGCCGACGCCCTCGCGGCGCTGGCGGCGGCTCCGGCCGCCGAGCTGGAGAAGCACCTCTTGGAGGTCTGCTCCAGCCCCGCCTGGGCCGCCGCCGTCGCGGCCACCCGGCCCTGGTCCGACCGACACGCCCTGCTCACGGCCAACCTGACGGCCATGGCGGGACTCTCGACCGCGGACCTCGGCGACGCCATGGCCGGCCACGCCCGGATCGGCAAACCCAAGCCGGGCGACGCCACCTCCGAGCGCGAGCAGGCCGGCATCCACGGAGTGGACTCCGCGCTCCTCGACGAACTGCACGAGGCCAACGCCGCCTACGAGGCGAAGTTCGGCCATGTGTTCCTGATCTGCGCCACCGGGCGCACCGCGGCCACCATGCTGGACGCGCTGCGCGAACGGTTCCCCAACGACGCGGCCACCGAGGCCGAGATCGTCCGCGGCGAGCTCCGCAAGATCAACGACATCCGTCTCAACCGCATCCTGGACGAGACCCCCAGCTGATCGGACACCCACCCGTCGCCCGCCGCCACCCTTCCGGGGGCGCGCTGCGCGCGGCACCCATCTCCGCCACCAGTAAGGTCACTTCAGCCATGACTGGCATCTCCACGCACGTGCTCGACACCAGCCTCGGCCGCCCGGCCGAGGGTGTCCCGGTCGAGCTCGCACTGAACACCGAGGGTGGTTGGAAGGTGCTCGGCACCTCCGCCACGGACTCCGACGGCCGGGCCAAGGACCTGCCGGCAGTGGAGGCGGGCTCGGTCGTCCGGCTCCTGTTCGACACCGCCGCCTACTACGCCGGCCGGTCCGAACAGACGCCGTTCTTCCCCGAGGTCTCGATCGTCTTCACGGTCGCGCCCGCGCAGCACCACTATCACGTGCCGCTGCTGCTGAACCCCTTCGGATACTCCGTCTACCGCGGAAGCTAGAAGCTAGGAGCCACGCCATGGCCCACGTGCTCGGTCAGAACCAGTACGGCAAGGCAGAGAACCGGATCGTCCGGGTCTACCGCGACAGCACCCGCCACGAGATCAAGGACCTGAACGTCTCGGTCGCCCTCTCCGGCGATCTCGACGACGTCCACCTCACCGGCTCGAACGCCAACTGCCTGCCCACCGACACCACCAAGAACACCGTCTTCGCGTTCGCGAAGGAGTACGGCATCGAGTCGGCGGAGGCCTTCGGCATCACGCTGGCGAAGCACTTCGTGGACAACAACGAGCCGATCCACCGCGCCCGGATCCGGATCGAGGAATACACCTGGGACCGGATCAAGACCCCGGACAACTCCTCGCGCTTCATAGGGTCCGAGGAGGTCGGACACTCCTTCTCGCGCAACGGCGGTGAGGTCCGCACCTGCGAGATCACCTACGACGGCAGCACCGTCCAGGTCATCTCCGGGCTGAAGGACCTGGTCGTGATGAACACCACGAACTCCGAGTTCTGGGGCTACATCAAGGACAAGTACACCACCCTGAAGGAGGCCTACGACCGCATCCTGGCCACCCAGGTGACGGCCCGTTGGAAGTACTCCTTCAGCGGCGCGGAGGACGAGGCCCAGCCGAACTGGAACCGTTCCTACGCCCACATCCGCCGCCACATGCTGGAGGCGTTCGCGGAGACCTACTCCTACTCGCTCCAGCAGACGCTGCACGCGATGGGCACCCGGGTGCTGAACAACCGGGCCGAGGTGGACGAGGTCCGCCTGGAGCTCCCGAACAAGCACCACTTCCTCGTCGACCTGGAGCCCTTCGGCCTCAAGAACGACAACGAGGTGTACTACGCCGCCGACCGGATGTATGGCCTGATCGAGGGCACCGTGCACCGCGAGGGCGTCGTCCCGGTCATCCCGGTCGCCTGACCGACCGGTCGTCCGGCCGACGCGGTCCGCTCCGTACCGCCCCCGCAACCGCCTCCCCGCGGCGTGGACGGTACGGAGCGTCGTCGCATCCCGAGGGATTCTCGTACCGCCGTCCCGCCCTCGGGACACCAACAGCTCCGACGGCGGTCGCTCCTCCCCCACCGCACCCTTGGAGAGACACCATGGCCGTCCAGCCTCCGCCCGCCGACCAGCGGATCGTGATCGAGAACGTCGCCGTCGCCACGGTCGACGCCAACGACACCGAGTACGCCCGGGGCCACGTCGTGATCCTCGGCAACAAGATCGAGTCGGTCGGCGACGGCCCCGCCCCGCAGTGGCTGGACAACGTGGTGCGCCGGATCAACGGCGAAGGCCATCTGATCACCCCCGGCCTGGTCAACACCCACCACCACTTCTACCAGTGGATCACCCGGGGCCTGGCCCAGGACAACATCCTCTTCGACTGGCTGGTCGCGCTCTACCCGACCTGGTCGCGGATCGACGACAAGCTGGTGCACGCCGCCGCCCAGGGTTCGGCCGCCGCGCTGCTGAAGTCCGGTTGCACCACCGCGAGCGACCACCACTACGTCTTCCCGAAGGACGGCGGCGACATCCTGGGCGCCGAGATCGAGGCCGTCCAGGAGCTGGGCATGCGCTTCACCGCGCTGCGCGGCTCGATGGACCGCAGCAAGAAGGACGGCGGCCTGCCGCCGGACCACGCGGTCGAGAAGACCGAGGACATCCTGATCGCCTCCGAGGCCGCCGTGGACCGCTACCACGACGCCTCCTTCGACTCGATGCTGCAGATCGCCATCGCGCCCTGTTCGCCGTTCTCGGTCTCCACCGAGCTGATGCGCGAGGCCGCCGTGCTGGCCCGCCGCAAGGGCGTCCGACTGCACACCCACGGCTCGGAGACGGCCGAGGAGGAGCAGTTCTGCAAGGAGCTGTTCGGGATGGGCCCGACCGACTACTTCGAGTCCACCGGCTGGCTGGGCGAGGACGTCTGGATGGCGCACTGCGTCCACATGAACGACTCGGACATCGCCAAGTTCGCCGAGACCGGCACCGGTGTCGCACACTGCCCGTCCTCCAACGCCCGCCTCGCGGCCGGCATCGCCCGCGTCCCGGACATGCTCCGGGCTGGCGTGCCGGTCGGCCTGGGCGTGGACGGCACCGCCTCCAACGAGTCGGGTGAGCTCGGCACCGAGCTGCGCAACGCGCTGCTGATCAACCGTCTGCACGGCAGCCCGAAGGCGCTCACCGCCCGCAGCTCGCTGCGCCTGGGCACCATGGGCGGCGCCCGGGTGCTCGGCCGGCACAACGAGATCGGCTCGATCGAGGTCGGCAAGCTCGCCGACCTGGCGCTGTGGAAGATCGACGGCATCATGCACTCCTCGATCGCCGACCCGGTGGCCGCCCTCACGCTGGGCGCCCTGCCGCCGCTGTCCGTGCTCTTCGTCAACGGCAACGCCGTCGTCGAGAAGGGCAACCTGACCACGGTGAACGAGGACCGGATCGCCCTGGCCTGCGCCAAGGCAGCCCGTGAGCTGGCCGCCCGCGGCTGACCCCGCCTCACCCCGATGGGGAAGTCGGTCCGGCCGACTTCCCCATCGATCCCCCTGAACTCCGGGCCGCCCAGGGACGGTGCGTGACCCGGACTCCGTCCGCCCCAGCCGGGGCGGACGGACCGCAGCCCCGGACCCACGGCGAGGGTCCGGGGCTGTGGCGTGCCCATCGTGCCGTACGCGGGCACAACAGAGGGCCCGGGATGCTCGACGAGCATCCCGGGCCCTGCGTTCGTGCGTCAGACCTTCAGCGCCTTGATGGCGGTGGGGGCGTGGCCGGGCTCGGTGGCCAGCTCCTCGAACTCGCTGACGTTGCTGATGTCAGCCGTCTTGCTCATCGCGATGTTGGTGATCCGCTCCAGGATCGCCTCGACGACGACCGGCACCTGGTACTCGGCAGCGAGCTTCTTGGCCTGCTCGAAGGCGGCGCCGAGCTCGTTCGGGTCGGTGACCCGGATCGCCTTGCAGCCCAGGCCCTCGACGACCTTGACGTGGTCGACGCCGTAGACGCCCAGCTCCGGGGAGTTGATGTTCTCGAACTCCAGGTTGACCTGGAAGTTGATGTCCAGGCCGATCTGCGCCTGACGGATCAGGCCGAGGTAGGCGTTGTTCACCAGCACGTGGACGTACGGGATCTTGTGCTGGGCACCGACGGCCAGCTCCTCCAGCATGAACTGGAAGTCGTAGTCGCCGGAGAGCGCGACCACCGGGGTCTGCGGGTCGGCGGTCGCGACCCCGAGAGCGGCCGGGGTGGTCCAGCCGAGCGGGCCGGCCTGACCGCAGTTGATCCAGTGCCGCGGCTTGTAGACGTGCAGCATCTGCGCGCCGGCGATCTGGGAGAGGCCGATGGTGGTGACGTAGCGGGTCTCCGGGCCGAAGGCCCGGTTCATCTCCTCGTAGACCCGCTGCGGCTTCATCGGCACGTTGTCGAAGTGCGTGCGGCGCTGCAGCGTGGCCTTGCGCTCCTGGGTCGAGGCGACCCACGCGCTGCGGTCGGGCAGCTTGCCGGCGGCCTTGAGCTCCTTGGCCACCTCGATGAAGAGCTCCAGCGCGACCTTGGCGTCGGAGGCGATGCCGAAGTCCGGGGCGAAGATCCGGCCGATCTGGGTGGGCTCGATGTCGACGTGAACGAACTTGCGCTCACCGCGGTAGACGTCCAGCTTGTAGCCGGTGTGGCGGTTGGCCCATCGGTTGCCGATGCCGAGGACGAAGTCCGACTCCAGGAAGTTCGCGTTCCCGTAGCGGTGCGAGGTCTGCACGCCGACCATGCCGGCGCTCAGCTCGTGGTCGTCCGCGATGATTCCCCAGCCCATCAGGGTGGGGATGACCGGCGTGTTGGTCAGCTCGGCGAACTCGACCAGCAGCTCGGCGGCGTCGGCGTTGATGATGCCGCCACCGGCGACGATCAGCGGACGCTCGGACTCCAGCAGGAAGCCGATCGCCTTCTCGATCTGGGCGCGGGTCGCGGCCGGCTTGTAGACCGCCAGCGGCTCGTACGTCTCCGGGTCGAACTCGATCTCGGTCAGCTGGACGTCGATCGGGAGGTCGATCAGGACCGGGCCCGGACGGCCGGAGCGCATCAGGTGGAAGGCCTGCTGGAACACGCCGGGGACCTGTGCGGCCTCCAGGACGGTCGTGGCGGCCTTGGTCACCGGCTTGGCGATCGAGGCGATGTCGACGGCCTGGAAGTCCTCGGTGTGCAGCTTGGCGACCGGCGCCTGGCCCGTGATGCACAGGATCGGGATCGAGTCGGCGATCGCCGAGTAGAGGCCGGTGATCATGTCGGTGCCGGCCGGGCCCGAGGTGCCGATGCAGACGCCGATGTTGCCGGCCTTGGCCCGGGTGTAGCCCTCGGCCATGTGCGAGGCGCCCTCGACGTGGCGGGCGAGGGTGTGGCGGATCTCGCCGGAGGCCTTGAGCGCGGCGTAGAACGGGTTGATCGCGGCACCGGGCACGCCGAATGCGACGTCAACGCCCTCGCGCTTGAGGATCTCCACTGCCGCGCGGGCGGCTGTCATTCGAGGCATCGGGTGTCTCCTGCGGTCAGTTCCACGATACGGAATTTGGGTTTTGGTATGCGAAATAAAAGTACGGCGAGGCCGGGCGAGGCGTCAAGAGTTCAGCTGACCCATCTTCAACAACTCGTTGAAGCTCTGGCCATTGGTGATCTCACCAGGAGAAATGCCCGATATGGCCGCCCTTCTTGGACGCCGCCGCCGCGCCTTGAACGACAGAGAGCCACCGGCGAGATCGCCGGTGGCTCAGGGGGGAAGGGGGTAGAGGTGACTAGAAGGTACGGCCCAGGGTCGCCAGGTAGGCGCGCCAGCCACCGAACTCGGTGATCTCCTTGTGCACCCCGCGCTCCAGCTCACCGCGGCCCAGCACCATGGAGAAGCAGGCACTCCCGTCGGCCAGCTTGATGACGCCGAACTCCAGCTCGCCCGGCTCGCCGGGCAGCAGGACGTCGCGCAGGAACTCCAGGCTCACCTCGTACAACTCGCCCTCGATCGCGGTGTCGACCGCCGGGTCGGGCAGCAGGCCGGGGCAGACGTCGCGGATGGAGAAGAACCGGTGGCCCGGCGCCGTGCTGACGACACCGAGCAACGGGGCGTCGCCGAGCAGCGCGTGGAACTCGCCGCCGCGCATCGCCTGACCGTTGAGGAACATGCGGACCATGGATGGAACCCTTCAGCTGGAAAAGCGCACGGTCCGCCGGGGACAGATCGCCCCGGCGGACCGTACGAAACGGCAGTAAGCGGCTCAGCCGAGCAGTGCGTAGCCTGGCAACGTCAGGAAGTCGACGAAGTCCTCGGAGAGCGAGACCTGCTCGAAGAGTTCGCGCGCCTCGGCCCATCGGCCGGCCGCGTACGCCTCATCGCCCAACTCCGCGCGGAGCGAGACCAGTTCCTCGGAGACCAGGCGGCGGACCAGCTCGGTGGTGGCCTTCTCGCCGGTGTCGGCGAGCACCACGCCGTTGTGGATCCACTGCCAGATCTGCGAGCGCGAGATCTCGGCGGTGGCGGCGTCCTCCATCATGTTGAAGATGCCGACGGCGCCCAGGCCGCGCAGCCAGGCCTCGCTGTAGCGCAGGCCGACCGCGACCGCGTTCTGCAGACCGGCCTCGGTGCAGCTGCCGCCGGAGCCGGCGATGTCGAGCAGCTGACTGCCCGTCACCACCTCGGCGGAGCCCGGGTTGTCCTTCTGGTTGGGCCGGTCGCCGAGCACCGCGTCGAACGAGGCGCGGGCCACCGGGACCAGGTCCGGGTGGGCCACCCAGGAGCCGTCGAAGCCACCCGCGGCCTCGCGGTCCTTGTCCGCCTTGACCTTCTCCAGGGCGGCGGCGTTGACCTCGGAGTCCTTGCGCGAGGGAATGAAGGCGGCCATGCCGCCGATCGCGTGCGCACCGCGCTTGTGGCAGGTCTGCACCAGCAGGCGGGCGTAGGCGGCCATGAAGGGCGAGGTCATGCCCACGCTGTTGCGGTCCGGCAGGATGTAGTGGTCGCCGGCGTCGCGGAAGTTCTTGACGATCGAGAAGAGGTAGTCCCAGCGGCCGGCGTTGAGGCCCGCGGCGTGCTCGCGCAGCTCGTAGAGGATCTCGTCCATCTCGAAGGCGGCGGTGATCGTCTCGATCAGCACGGTCGCGCGGATGGTGCCGTGCTCGATGCCGAGCTGCTGCTGGGCGTAGGTGAAGACGTCGTTCCAGAGGCGCGCCTCCAGGTGACTCTCGGTCTTCGGGAGGTAGAAGTACGGCCCGGAGTTGGGGTCCTCGGCGCCCTTGGCGATCAGCCGCTTCGCGTTGTGGAAGAAGTAGAGGCCGAAGTCGAAGAACGCGCCGGCCACCGGCACGCCGTCCACCAGCAGGTGGTTCTCGTCCAGGTGCCAGCCGCGCGGGCGGACCACCACGGTGGCCAGTTCGGCGGCGGGCTTGAGGGTGTAGGTCTTGCCCTGCTCCGAGGTGAAGTCGATCCGGCCCTCGTAGGCGTCGATCAGGTTGATCTGGCCGGAGACCACGGCCTGCCAGGTCGGCGAGGTGGCGTCCTCGAAGTCGGCCAGCCAGATCTTGGCGCCGGAGTTGAGCGCGTTGATGAGCATCTTGCGGTCGGTCGGGCCGGTGATCTCGACCCGGCGGTCCTGCAGGGCGCGCGGCGCGGGGGCGACCTTCCAGTCCCCGGCGCGCACGGCGGCCGTCTCGGGGAGGAAGTCGAGGGTCCCCGCCCGGGCGATCTCGGCCCGGCGGGACTTTCGTCGGGTCAGGAGTTCCTGCCGGCGGCCTTCGAAGGTACGGTGCAGGCCCACGACGAAGGCGACCGCCTCCGGAGTGAGCACCTCCTCCGCACGCGGGACGCGCGGACCGGCGACAGTGACGACCGGAACGGCGGGTGAGACGCCGACAGGTCCATTGTCTGTAGCCATGGGCAGGACACTCCTTGGACGGTTGAGCGTGTGTAAGGAAAGCTCCGGTGGGAACTTCCTCGATCTGAACCCGCCTACTGCCGAGTTCGATTCTGTAAGGTGGAGACTAGTTTCCGCGATACAGAATTTCAACGGTTTGTTGAGGTAGATCGCTGGGAGCCTACTCCTCCCCCGAGAGCAAAGGGAACGCCGGTGGCCACCACCCCCGTCGCAGCATCGACAGGCTCCGACCGCAGTGCGGGAAGCGTGCAGTCCGTCGAGCGCGCCTTCCTGCTCCTGGAAGCGCTCGCCGACTCCGGCGGCATCGCCACCCTCAGCGAACTGTCGACCACCTCGGGCCTGCCGATGCCCACCATCCACCGGCTGGTTCGTACCCTCGCGCAGCAGGGTTATGTCCGCCAGGACACCGCGCGTCGCTACACCCTCGGTCCGCGGCTGATCCGGCTCGGCGAGACGGCCGGCCGGCTGCTCGGCAGCTGGGCCCGCCCGTACCTGGCCGAGCTGATGGAGGCCACCGGCGAGACCGCCAACCTGGCGGTGCTGGAGGGCGGCGACGTCGTCTACGTCGGGCAGGTCCAGTCCCGGCGCTCGATGCGGATGTTCACCGAGGTCGGCCGCCGGGTGCAGCCGCACTGCACCGGCGTCGGCAAGGCGCTGCTCGCCCAGCTCCCCGAGGACGAGGCCCGGGCCGTGCTCGGTACCCAGCCGCTGCCCGCCCACACCGCCTTCACCGTCACCGACCCGACCGCGCTCTTCGCCCAGCTGGCCCAGGCCCGCGAGGCCGGCTACGTGGTGGACGACCAGGAGCAGGAGATCGGCGTGCGCTGCATCGCGGTGGCCGTCCCGGGTGCGCCGACCCCCACCGCCCTGTCGGTCTCCGGCCCCGAGGCCCGCATCCGCGCGCTGGAGGAGCAGGCCGGCAGCGCCTCACTGGTCCCGGTGATGCGCCAGATCGCCGAACGGCTGGGACACGTCCTGGCGCCCTGAGGCCGGATACCGGATATACGCCGACGCCCCGGACCACTGCGGTGGTCCGGGGCGTCGGCGTAGGGGTTTCTAGCGGTAGACCCGCACGTAGTCCGCCGCGAAGCTGATCGGGGCGGTGCCCTGCGGGCCCGGGTGGTACTGCCCCGCGCCGACCGACAGGTTGAGGATCAGGTACGCCGACCAGTTGGCGCCCACACCGGTGTTGTCGGAGAAGACCTTGGTCCCGTTCACGTACCAGTCCACCGAGTTGGCGCCGTAGTACGTACCGATGGTCACCCACTGGCCGGGGGCCACCGCCGAGGCGTTGGTCCAGTAGTCCTGGCCGGGGTTGACGTGGTTGGTCAGCTCCAGCAGGTTCGGGTTGTCCGGGTGGTACTCGAAGGAGTCGACCTCGTTGCCACCGTTCTGCCAGGTCCACAGCGCCGGCCAGGCACCGGAGCCGCCGGGCAGCTGGACCCGGGCCTCGGCGTAGTCGCCGGTCTTGACCTTGAAGCCCTCGGCGGTGCCCTCGGTGGTGAGCAGCCCGGTGGTCCAGGCCTGCTTGCCGTTCTCCAGGGTGTGGCTGCTGGGCTGCGCGGTGAAGGTCGCCACGCCGTTCGCGGTCTGCACGTCGGACGGGTCGAGCCAGTCGAGCTTGTTGTCGTCCGGGTTGTGGGTGCCGTACTTGTAGGCGGTGCTGGTCGAGGACTGCCAGTGCGAGTCCTGGGCGAGCGGGGTGCTGAACTCGTCCGACCAGGTCAGGTTCTTGCCCGCGACGGGCGAGGCCGGGACCACGGGGGCCGGGGTGGGCGCCGGGGTCGGGGTCGGCGCCGGGGTCGGCGCCGGGGTGGGCGTCGGGGTGGGCTTGGCGGCCGCGCCGACGGTGAGGGTCTGCGTGGTCAGGTTGTGCCAGGCGCCGGCGGTGTCCTGGTAGAAGCCGAACTCGTTGTACGTCCCGGCCGGCAGCGTGCGCGCGCCGGTGGTCAGGGTGAGGCCGCCGGGGCAGATCTGCGCGTTGGAGCGCGAGCCGGGGAAGTCGAGGTTGTTACCGGCGGCGTCACGCACCCCCACGCCCACCGTGCGGACGGTGAAGCAGGAGGAGGAGTGCAGGGTCAGGGTGGCGGTGGTCGAGGCCCCGGCGACGGCCGAGGTCGGGGTCAACCGGTCCTGGGTGACGCGCGGCGCGGAGGCCTGGGCCTGGGAGACCACGGGCACGGTCAGCAGGCCGACCACTCCGGCTATCGCGCCCAGGCGTGCGGGGGTACCAGAAAAGTTCATGGGGTTCCTCTGCGACGCCTGCGAGGTGAGCTGTCGGGTTGGGGTCTGAGGTCGACCCTGCCGCCGGTGGGACGGCGGCTTCACCCCGAGCCGCGGCCCCGCGCCCGGTTGCATGCGCGGGCGGGGTCGCGGCGACTGACCTGGTTCCCCCGCTCCTGCCCATGCGGTGCCGTGGTGCCCGCCGGCGGGTGGGCAGGACTCGGCGTCCCGGCGGCAGGGCCCGCCAGAGGCGGACGACTTGCAGCGTAGGCAGACGGTTCGCGTGCGGACAAGGCGCTGTCGGAAAGGTCACACGACCTAAAGCCTGGTGCTCGCCGTCCGCCACAGGGTCGCGGCCGCCAGCCGGCTGTGCACCCGCAGCTTGGCGTAGACGTGTTCCAGGTGCTTGTCCACGGTGCGCTCGCAGATGTCCAGCCGGCGCCCGATCTGACGGTCGGTCAGCCCGTGCGCGAGCAGGTCCAGGACCGCGGTCTCGCGCGCCGTGAGGTCGGCCGGCAGCCGTACGGGCGGGGCGAGGCGGTCCAGGCCGTGGCTCAGCCGGGCCCGCAGCAGCGTGGCGGCCTCGACGTCGGTATCCGCGAAGTCGCTGCCGGTGCGGTTCACCACCAGGCAGACGGTGCGCCGCCCGCTGCGCGCCCAGCCCGCCGGGAAGGCGGTGGCCAACTGGTACTCGGCGCCCGCCCCACGCAGCGCCTCGGCGTAGGTGCCCAGCCGGTGGTACTCGGTGCGCGACTGGAGGTCGGAGCGGCGCATCGGCCGGCCGCTGCCGGTGTCGGTGTGCCGGAAGAGCGAGTCGGCGGGCGCGTGGCGGAAGAAGCCGGCCAGCGCCTCGGGGCCGAAGAGCCCGGCCGGCGCGGTGATCGGGTGCCGTCCGGCGGGGGTACGGACCGACCAGGTGAGGCTGTCCCCCGGGACGGCCCGGAGCAGCGCCGGGAACAGCGCCGGGAGGAGCGTCTCCTCGTCGACGGCGTCGAGAAGCAGGTCGATCACGGCGAAGATCCGCCGCAGACCGGCCTCCCCGGACGGAGTCACCTCAAAAGCGTGCTCCGCCCGGGGAGGCCGGTCAAGCCGGCCCGACATTCCGGCTCTACCTGCTGGCGGCGTACACCCGGTTCACCGGGGTCTCGGCGGCCAGCTTCCAGTGGTGCAGTCCCGCGTCGTCGGCGATCATGCGCATCGCGTCCTCGCCGGCGTGGTTGCCCATCGCGTGCGGCCCGTGCTGGGCCAGCGCCGAGGGCAGGCAGACGGCGACCGACGCGGAGACCACCGCGCGGCCGATCGGGTTGGCGTTCTCCCGGACGTCCGCCGAGGCGTTGGGCTCCACGATCATGCAGCTGCCGTCGTCGGCGAGCGCCGCGCGGGCGTGCTGCAGGGCGCTGCCCGGGTCGCCCATGTCGTGCAGGCAGTCGAAGAAGGTGATCAGGTCGTAGTCGTGGCCGGGGAAGTCCTGCGCGGTGGCCACCTCGAAGCTGACCCGGTCGGCCATGCCGCGTTCCTCGGCGTTGCGGCGGGCCGCCTCGACCGAGGGACGGTGGAAGTCGAAGCCGTGGAACTTGGAGGCCGGGTAGGCCTCGGCCATCAGCAGCGTCGACCAGCCGTAGCCGCAGCCGATGTCGGCGACCTCCGCGCCCGCGCGCAGCTTGGCGTCGGTGCCGTTCATCGCGGGAATCCACTCCGGGACCAGCGCGCCGGTGTAGCCGGGCCGGAAGAACTTCGCCGTGCCGGCGAAGAGCGCGCTGCTGTGCTCCTCCCAGCCGACCCCGCGGCCGGTGCGGAAGGCCTCCATCAGCACGTCCTCGGTGCCGTACAGCGCCTGCATCATGGTGAAGAAGCCGGCCGCGTAGGTCGGCGCGGTCGGGTCGGCCAGCACGGCGGCGTGCTCGTCCGGCAGCAGGTAGCCGTCCGCGTCGGCGTCGTACGTCACGTACTCGCCGGCCACCTGGGCCGCCAGCCATTCACGTACGTAGCGCTCGTGCAGACCGGTCCGCTCCGCGAGTTGCGCGGAGGTCATCGACCCCGCGCCGGCCATCGCGGTGTACAGGCCCAGCCGGTCGCCGAGCGAGGTGCACAGTCCGGCGGCAGCCGCGCCGCCGTCCGTCACCACGCGCATCAGGAACTCCATCACCTTGTCCTGGTCCACGCTGTTCACGGTGTTCTCGCCCATGGCCATCCCCACCGCCTCCTTCTCCTGCCTCCCTCCAGTGCAGCAAACGGCCGGTGCCCCGCGCCATACGGAGAATCCCGTACGGCGCGGGGCACCCGGCCCGCCGGTGTTTCAGGTGTGCTGCAGGACCAGTTCGTCCTTCAGGATGGACCTCATCTGCTGCCGCAGCTCGGGGGAGTCCGTGTGCCCGTGCACCGAGACGGCGTGCTCGGCGGCGGCCCGCACGACCTCCTCCTCCTCACCGGTGATGGCCAGTGAGCAGTTGCTCTCGCTCGGGTATTCACGGCAGTCGACAACCTTGCGCATGATCGACCTCCCGACGCCCCGGCGCCGCGCGGACCGGTGGGCCAACGGCTGGCCGGACGACCGGCAGGCGGCGTACGGGCGTGTCGCCCGACCATTATCCCTCTGTCGGCCCGGTCCGATAGCTTGGGCACGCACGCCTCGGGGGGCGATCGCCTCCCATCCCCGGCCCTGGAAAAGAGGACTCCGACCGCATGACCGAGACCGCCCCCCTGCCGGGCTTCGCCGGACGGACGTACCTCTTCCAGGTCGACAACGGCGCGGCCTTCCGCAACGCCTACTCGGCCGACGGCACCCGGCTGCGCTGGGAGGGCCTGGGCGAGTCGGCCGGCCAGTGGGAGGACGTCACCCTGCACGTGGCGCGGGTCGCGCCGGAGGTCTACTTCGTCAGCTGGACGGAGAAGAGCGGCATCACGGTCAGCCATGTGATGGACCTGGCGGCGCTGACCGTCCGGGTGTTCTGGACGTACGAGGGCGAGGGCGGCCGGGTCGGCGAGCTGCACGCCGGCACGCTGGAGCGGGTGGCCTAGGCTCCCTGTCCGGCGGGGGTGACGCCGCGTCAGGACGGCGGCGCCAGGTGCTGGGAGAGCCACTCCAGCGCGGGCGGCATCAGCCGGTTCCAGGTCTGGAGGTTGTGCCCGCCCGCCGCGAGGTCGGTGGACGAGACCTGCATCGGCTGCTGGACCGCGGCGACGAACGCGTCCGTCCGCTGCCGGTAGTCGCCGTCTCCCTGGTCGGTGCCCGCCACCAGGACGGAGACGGCGGGCGCGGGCAGGTTCCGCAGCCGCCAGACCAGGTCGGCCTGGTCACGCAGCTGCGGGCTGCCCGCGAAGAGGTCGCCGGTGGTGTCGTCCTCGGCGGCCCGGTAGTAGCCGGAGAGCGAGACGGCGGTCGGGAACACGCCCGGGTGCCGCATCGCCAGCTTGAGCGCGCAGTAGCCGCCGGTCGAGTCGCCCATCACGCCCCAGCCGGGGCCGCCGGGCAGGACCCGGTAGGAGGCCGCGATGACCTTGGGGACGTCCTGCGAGAAGTAGGTGTCGGCGGCCGCACCGCCGGGGACGTCCTCGCACTCGGTGTCGCGCGGCATCGCCGGGGAGGGGCGCATCAGCACCAGCACGGTGGGCCGCATCGTGCCGTTCAGGGTCAGACCGAGCGCGGTACCCGGGTAGTTGAGCCGGTTCACCAGGTTCTTCGCGTCGCCGGGGAAACCGGTCATCACGACGGCGACGGGGAACTTCCGGTTGGCGTAAGCGGGTTGGAAGTACTGCGGCGGCAGGTAGACGTAGCCGTCGGTGGTCAGGCCGGACTCGGCCCCGGCGATCCGGACCGCGTCGATCTCCCCGGACTCGGCCGGCGCCCGGCCGACCGCGCCGCGCCCCTGGACGTCCTCCTTGCCGAGCGGCTGCACCGGGATCGGCTTGCCCGGCGTCCGGCCGGTCCGCGGGTCGACGTCGCTCGACTGCTTGGCCTGCACGGTGACCGGGGAGGTGTCGCCACTGCCCAGCAGTTCGTCCCAACTGCCGTAGAAGGTGAAGTAGTTGTTGGCCAGCAGGCCGAGCACGAGCAGGGTCGCCAGCTGAGTGAGGAGCAGCGCGCCGATCCGGCCGAGCACCGCCCGCCAGTGCCGCCGGGCCAGCCGCGGCCAGAGCCACACCGTGCCGGCCGTCGCCAGCAGGGCCGACAGGACCGCCAGCGCCACCACCGTGTGGCTCGTCAGACCCATGAACGCCCTGCTCCCGCGTGTGTTACCGGCCCGTACCCCGATGGGCCACCCTAACGGGTCAGCGCGCGATCAGGAGTTCAGCGCGCGATCAGGAGTGCGGGACCTCGCCCCAGAGCCGCAGTCCCGCTGTCAACTCCCTTACGCAGCGCGCCGCCAGCTCTCCGGGCGAACCCGGTCCGGTGGTACCGGCATCGGTCGCCGCCCAACTCTCCAGCGCCACCCGGATCGCGGCGGTGGCAGCGGCCGCGGCCAGCCGGACCTCCAGCGGATCGGCGGCCGGACCACAGCGCGCGGCCAGCGCCGGGACGAGCTCGTCCTCGGAGTCCTGGTGGACGGCCTGCCAGACGATCCGCAGCCCCGGATCGGTCAGCAGGCGGCGGGTGACCAGCAGGGCCCGCGCCATCTCCTCGCCGTCCGGGGTCAGCGCCTCGACGGCGGCGCGCTCCAGCACCTGCGGCAGCGGCGGACCGGCCGGGCTCCGCTCGATCAGCGCCACCCAGCGGCGGCCGCCGGCCGCGAGCAGCGGGGCGACGGCCTCCTCCTTGGCGCGGAAGTAGCGGTAGAAGGTGCGCAGCGCGACGCCCGCGCTGCGGGCGATGTCCTCGGCCGTGGTGGCCTCCGCGCCGCGCTCGGCGAAGAGCTCGGCGGCTGCCATGGCGATCTCCAGCTGGGTCTCGGCGCGGCGGCGCTCGCTCAGCGAGGGGCGCGCGGACGGGGAGGGGCGCGCGGACGGGGAGGGGAGTTCGCTCATGACTCCCACGCTACGCCCGGTGCTGCCACGGCGACGCGCTGGGCCCATGTGGCACGGCACGCCATAGTGGCACGTTATGCCATTCGGGCGTACGGTGACAGAGCGGCCCCCACCACGGGCCGCGCACCCAGCACCTCCAGAAACCTCCAGAACGGAGCATCACCATGCAGCGCTTCACCGGCCGTCGAGTCCTCGTCACCGGCGGCGGCTCGGGCATCGGGCAGGCCACCGTCCACCGGATCCTCGCCGAGGGCGGGCGGGTCGTCACGGTGGACGTCAACGAGGCGGGCCTGCTGGCCACCGCCGAGCGGGCCGCCGCGGACGGCACCGCCGACCGGCTGACCACCGCCCTGCTAGACATCTCGGACGAGAACGCGGTCCGCACCGGCGTGGCGGCCGCGGTGGCCGGCCTCGGCGGCCTGGACGCGCTGGTCAACGCGGCCGGCATCCTGCGCTCCTCGCACACCCACGAGACGAGCCTGGACTTCTGGAACACCCTGCTGAAGGTCAACCTGACCGGCACCTTCCTGATGACCCGCGAGGCGCTGCCCGCGCTGCTGGCCACCGGCCGGGGCGTGGTCGTCAACTTCAGCTCCACCTCGGCGAGCTTCGCCCACCCGTACATGGCCGCCTACGCCGCGACCAAGGGCGGCATCCAGTCCTTCACCCACGCGATCGCCCAGGAGTACTCCCGGCAGGGCCTGCGCGCGGTCTGCGTCGCCCCGGGCAGCATCGACAGCGGGATGACCAACAACCCCGGCCTGCCCGCCGACGCCGACTTCAGCCTCCTCGCCAAGCTGGCCCCGGCGCTCGGGCAGGGCTTCGCCGGCCCCGACACGGTGGCCGGGGTGATCGCGATGCTGGCCAGCGACGACGGCGCGTTCATCACCGGCACCGAGATCAGGATCGACGGCGGCACCCACATGTGAGCCCCGGGCTCACGGTGCCCGGGGTCACGGTGCCCGGGCTCACCGCGCCGGGGCTCACAGCGCCGGGCTTCGCCACTCCACGGCGAAGGCACGGGCCGGGTTGGCCCGCAGGATCAGGTCCGTCTGCTCCTCGCCCAGCTCGCGGACGAGCCTCGGCCGCAGCCCCGTGAGCAGGTACGGCATGCCCGGACCGCCCCCGGTCGCCGAGCGCGCGGCCGCCGTCGTGGTGTCCCCGCCCAGCAGCAGGCGGTCGCCGTGACCCGCCTCGACCAGCGCGGCGATCCCGTCCAGCAGTCGCCAGTCGGTGGCGTGGTTGGCCCGGGACGGCCCGTCGAACGCCAGGTAGGCCCCCGCCTCGGCGGCCTCGCGGTGCACCCGCAGGTCCGGGAACCGGTTGAGATGCCCCAGCACGACGCACTGCGGCGGCACCCCGAGCCGCCCGCAGAGCAGTTCCAGGACGTCGAGCGCGCCGGTGCCCAGTTCGTGGTGGACGCCGATCGGCGCGCCGGTCGCGTGGTGCGCCTCGGCCGCGGCCGTCATCACCCGGCGGGCGTGCTCGTCCAGGCCGTGGTAGCCGCCGGCCACCTTGATCATCCCGGCCCGGGGGCCGTTCCCGTGGATGCCCTCCGTCAGCTCCGCCACGAAGAGCGCGGCCAGCTCCCGGTAGCGGTCGGCCGTCAGCGGCCGCTCGTAGTGCGCCGCCTGGTGCAGGCCGGTGGCGGCGACCAGGTGGACTCCCGAGCGGCGGGAGAGCTCGGCCAGCTCGGCGGCGTGCCGCCCCATCCCGTACGGGGTCCACTGGACGACGGCCTGCCCGCCGGCCACGCGGAAGGCGGCCAGCTCGGCGGCGGCGGCCTGCGGATCGTCCAGCTCCTGGCCGGGCAGCAGCGGGCTGCGCAGGAAGAGGTGGTCGTGCGCGTCGCAGACACCGAGCTCCGCCGGGTCGAGGTCGCCGAGGACCGTACGGACGGCGCGGACGGCGCGGCTCACGCGTCCGCCTCCGTGTTCAGCCCCGTGTTCGGCCCCGCGAAGGTGGCGGCCGCGACCCGGAGCGCGGCCAGCGTCTTCGGCGTGCCGATGTACGGCGCGAGGTGGACGAACACCTCGACGATCTGCTGCTCCGTCAGGCCGACCCGCAGGCTGCTGCGGATGTGCCCGGTGAGCTGCGGATCCACCCCGCCGAGCGTGGCGAGGACGCCGAGGTTGACGAGTTGGCGGTCGCGGAGGGTGAGTCCCTCGCGCTGGTAGGTGCCGCCGAAGAGGCTGGTGACGATCCAGTCCGCGAACCCCGGCGCGATCGCCTCCAGGCCGGGGAGCGCCGCGTCCTGGGTCTGCTGGTCCTGGAGGAGGTCGAGCAGCCGGTAACCGGCCTCGCGATCCAGGGTGGCGCTGCTGAGCGTGGTCATGGTTCCCTCCGAGAGGTCGGTCCGATATCGATCTGTCGATTCGCCGGCCGAGGCGTCACCAGTGCCGACCCTGCGGCAGCTTCTCCCGCTCCGGGGCGCTGAGGTGCAGGACCTCGTAGCGCTCGGCACCGTCCGGCGCGAGCGCGGCGGCGGCTTCCGGACCGTCCCAGAGTGTGAAGGTCGTCAGCTCCCACCGTGCGGTGTCGACGGCCAGCGCGGTGGAGTGCACCTCGGCCCGGTCCGGCAGCCGCTCCAGCGCCCGGGCCACGGCTTCGGCCGGCGCGCGGCCCGGCGGGACCGGCTCGACGCTCCGGGTGGCGCTGCGCGGGACGACGGCGCGGGCGGGGCCGTCCTGGAACGCCAGGCCCAGCCAGTGCCGCACGACCGGGCGGCCGAAGTCGTCGTTGATCCCCTGGAATCCCGGCCCCCAGAGGAAGCTGTTCATCCCCTCCGTGGAGTTCCAGAGGTAGAAGGGCGCGTACTGGTTGACCGGCGAACCGGCCGTCCCGCGCTCGCGGATCAGGTAGGCCTTCAACCCCAACCCGGGGAATCCGTCGAGCAGATGGCCCCGGTCGGCGACCCGGCGGCGGATGATCCGCATGTCGTAGTCGGCCGGGAGGGTGATCTCGTACTGCATCGCCTGCACTGACGTCTCCTGTTCCGGACTGTCGCGGCCGTCGAAGCTGTCGCGGCTGCTGCGGGCTACTGCGGGCTACTGCGGGCTGATCTGGGTGCCCAGCAGCGCGAGCGCGCCGCGGACCGCGCGGTGGAACGGCTCCTCGGAGTCCGCGGCCCGGGCCATCACGTAGCCGCCCTGGACGACGGCCACCACCGTGGCGGCCAGCTCCTGGGCCGCGGCCCCCGGCCGGAGCTCACCGCGCCGGCGGCCCTCCTCGATCACCTCGGCGATCCGGACGCTCAGCCGGTCGAAGGTCTCCTGGACCGGAGCCCGCAGCACCGGATCCGCGATCACCTCGGGGTCCTGCGCCATCCGCCCGATCCGGCAGCCGCGCAGCACCTCGCGCTGGCGCAGCAGGTAGCCGGCGATCCGCTCGTAGGCGGTGCCGGGGGCGGAGAACTGCTCCTCCGCCAGGCTCAGCAACTGCTCCGCGCTCCGGCGCAGCGCGGCGCAGGCGAGATCGGGCTTGCCGTCGAAGTGGTGGTACATGCTGCCCTGGCCCACCCCCGCGCGCTGCTGGATCGCCTTGGGGCTGGTGCCGACGTAACCGCGCTCCCACAGGAGCTCCTGGGTGCTCTCGATGAGCCGTTCCGGAGTAGCCATGAGCACACTGTACATACTAGTAGGTACAGAAGTCAGCACCCTTATAGGCAGGCGGGAATAGTTGAAGATTCACCTAATGTTGGAGCAGGCATGACCACGGTGCGAACCTTCACCCCCACCAGTCCCCTCGACCCCGCCGCGGAGTACGCCCGGGCCCAGCTCTTCTTCGACTCCCGGGCCTATACGGACGCCGCCCGCATCCTGCGCGATCTGGTCGACCAGGAGCCCCGCAACCTGTCAGTCCGGCTGCTGCTCGCGCGCAGCTACTACCACTCCGCCCAACTCTGGCGCGCCGAGGCCGAGTTGCACCGGATCCTGGAGCAGGACCCGGCCGAGAGCTACGCCCGCCTGATGCTCGGCCGCACCCTGCAGCGCCAGAGCCGCCCCGACGAGGCCCGCCCCCACCTGCGCCTCGCGGCCGCGATGGCCGACGACGCGACGCAGTCCTGAGCACGCGCCGGGCCGGCCGGAGGGCCGGCCCGCGAGGCTCACGCACGGCTGCGTGTGGGTGATCTGCCGTCCCCCGGCGCTCCCGGGCGACGACCACCCGCGCTACCGAGAACCCCGCTCCGACGGACGCAGCCCCCGCCACGCCCCGCGTGTCACTCCTCGATCGCCCCGCCGACGGCCCGCAGATGATCGCGGAAGGTGAACGAGGGCGTCCGGCGGCGTTGGGCGAGGTAGCCGTCGAACTGCACCTGGCTGCGCAGCGAGACGCCCGACCGGATCAGGTCGGCCTGGCGGCGCTCGGTGTCCCGGATCGTCTCGGCCTGGGTGAGGACGTCCGCCAGGCGGTCGGCCGGCACGAAGAGCACGCCGTCGTCGTCGCCCAGCACCACGTCCGCACGGCCCACCGTCCACTCCCCCACCCTGGCGGACTCCAGGGCGTTCGCCGGACGGGCGTCGAGGCGCTGCGGACCGGTCGGCATCGTCCCCAGGCTGAAGACCGGCAGTCCGATCGCCCGGATGTCGGCCGTGTCGCGGTGCAGCCCCCAGATCACGATCCCGTCCAGCCCGGCGCACTGCGCCTCCAGGGCCGCGAGATCGCCGACGCAACTCTCGTCGAGCCGTCCCGCGTTGTCGACCACCAGCACGTCCCCGGGCTCGGCCTCCTCGAAGGCCTCCAGGAAGATGTCGACACTCCCGACGTGCCGCACCGGCGCCACCCGCCCGGCCAGCCGGCTGCCGGGCACGACGGCGCCCAGCGGCGCGGGCGCACAGCGCACCGGAACCCGGGCACGCATGCAGGCGTCGGCCAGATGGGCCGTGGTCAGTGTCGCGAACCGCCGCCGAAGTTCCCGGTGATCCAGCATGCTCTGCTCCGCTTCTCGTCCGCTTAGGCCATGGGCCCCGAACCAGTCTCGCCCAGCGGGCACCGCCGTGGCGCGCGAACGACCGAACGACCGAACGACCGGACGCCCTGCGGCCGCGCGGTCGCGGGACACCACCCCGAACGCACGGCGCGCGCCCGTCGGCGTGGTTCGCCGGCGGACGCGCGCAGAGCCGTCTCCGAGGTCGATGGGACCCGTGGAGTGTCAGAGGACTCCGGACCCGGAAATGGTGATCTTGGACTTGGTCTTGCCGCTCTGCGAGCCGAGGCCCTCGATCTTCTTGACCAGCTCCTGGCCCTCGGTGACCTCACCGAACACGACGTGCTTGCCGTCCAGCCACGGCGTCACCACCGTGGTGATGAAGAACTGCGAGCCGTTGGTGTTGCGGCCGGCGTTGGCCATCGACAGGAGGTACGGACGGTCGTGCTTGAGGGTGAAGTTCTCGTCGGCGAACTTCTCGCCGTAGATGCTCTTGCCGCCGGTGCCGTCGCCGCGGGTGAAGTCGCCACCCTGGAGCATGAACTCGGGGATGACCCGGTGGAAGCTGGACCCGGCGTAGCCGAAGCCCTTCTCGCCGGTGGCCAGCGCGCGGAAGTTCTCCGCGGTGGTGGGGACCACGTCGTCGAACAGATCGAAGCTGATCCGCCCGGCCGGCGCGTCGTCGATGGTGATGTCGAAGTAAACCTTGATCGTCATACGGTCATTCTGGCATCAATCGCTGCATTCGGAGACTCGCCACCCCCTCCGCGCCCCCAGGAGCTTAGCCGAGCGACCCGGTGATCGGTGACGGGGACCGGGGGTCCGGTCCCCGTCACCAGGTCGGCTACCCCATGCTCTTGGCGCCGTCCAGGCTCTCGCGCAGGATGTCGGCGTGGCCGGCGTGCTGAGCGGTCTCGGCGATGACGTGCATCAGCACCCGACGCGCCGACCAGCGCGCGCCCGGCTCGAACCACGGCGCCTTGGGCAGCGGCTGAGTGGCACTCAGATCCGGCAGGGCGACGACCAGTTCGTCGGTGCGACGGGCCACCTCGGCGTACTGCTCCAGCACACCGGCGAGGGTCTCACCGGGCAGCATCCGGAACTCGTCGGCCCGCCGGGCGAAGTCGGCCTCGGTCATGGTCGAGAAGTCGCCCATCGCCGACGGGCCCTGCACGATGAAGTCCGCCCAGCCCCGCTCGACCGAGGTGACGTGCTTGACCAGACCACCCAGGCACAACTCGCTGGCGGTGGTCCGCAGGCCGGCCTGCTCGTCGGTGAGGTCGCGGGTGGTGAAGCGCAGGAAGTGCCGGTGCTTGGTCAGCATCGCCAACAGGTCGGCGCGCTCGCCCTCGACGGCCGGGGACTCGATCGGCTGGTCGGTGGTCGTCAGCGCGTGGTCAGTCATGGTCATCCGCTCCCTCATTGCGTCCTGCTCCGTCGGACCGCTCCGTCGGCAAGGACCACGCTAGGGGGCATCTAGGTCAGATTCCGTCCTCAATCGCGGGCGAACCGAGATCGACGCTCACCGGCACGCAGCGTCACCAGGGCGGATTCGACTTGAATCTTTGCGAACAGATGTTCGATGCTGGAGGGGTGGCCACTCCCGTACTCGTCCAGCAGGCGGTGCCGGTGTCGGCGCCGTCCGGGGACGGCGCGACTCCGGGGGTGGCGGGTGCGCTGGCGGGGGTACTGCCCGAGGGCGGGGTGCGGCGCGGGACGGTGGTGTCGGTGGCGGAGGATGCCGGGCTGCTGCTCGCGCTCGCGGCGGGGGTCGGGGCCGCGGACGGGTGGTGTGCGGCGGTCGGGCTGCCGGAACTCGGGCTGCTCGCGGCCTCGGGCTACGGGATCGACCCGCGGCGGTTGCTGCTGGTGGACGCCCCCGGGGCGCACTGGCCCGAGGTGGTGTCGGCGCTGGCCGGGGCGGTGGAGGTGGTGCTGCTCCGCCCGTCCGGGCCGGTCGCCGCGCGGTCCGCGGCCCGGCTGGGGGCGGTGCTGCGGCGCAGCGGCTGCGTCCTGCTGGTGGCCGGGGAGTGGCCCGGGGCCGGACTGCGGCTGGGCGTCCGGAGCAGCCGGTGGGTCGGCCTCGGGGCCGGTCACGGGCTGCTGGCCGGGCGGCAGGCGGAGGTCGTGGTGCAGGGGCGCGGGGCGGCGGCGCGCGGTCGTACGGCGCGCCTGTGGCTGCCGGACGGGCACGGGGTGGTCCGGGCGCTGACCGAGGAGGAAGCGGCGCGGGAGACGGCGCCGGAGGCGGAACGGGAGAGGGCAGGACTCGGTGGGGAGCCGAGGGACATCGTGGGGCGGGGTGGGTTGACGGCGGTGTGAGATGACTGCTGTCGAGATCGACACCGCGAGCCGGGTGGGCGCGCTTCGGGTGCTGGTGGTCTGGTACCCCGACTGGCCGATCGTCGCCACCTGTACCGCGGAGCAGGCCGCCGGGCCGGTGGCGGTGGTCGAGGGCGGACGGGTACTGGCCTGTTCGAACGCGGCCCGGCAGGCGGGGGTGCGGCGCGGGCAGCGGCTGCGGCTCGCCCACCGGCTCTGCCCTGAGCTGTGGCTGCGCGAGCGCGACCCGGAGGCCGAGACCCGGCGGTTCGAACCCGTACTGGCCGCCGTCGAGGCGTTCACGCCGCGGGTCGAGGTGGTGCGCCCGGGGCTCTGCGCGATCCAGGTGAAGGGGCCGGCGCGGTACTTCGGCGGGGAGGAGGCGCTGGTCGCGGCGATGCGGCAGGCGGTGGCCGGGGTGGGCGACGAGGGCGCGGCGGACGGGCCGCGGGTCGGCGTGGCGGAGGGGTTGTTCGCCGCCGTGCTCGCCGCCCGGGCCGCAGAGGTCGTCCCCGCCGGGCGGACCGCCGCGTTCCTGGCGCCGTACCCCGTCGCCGTCCTCGACGACGAGCCGTTGACCGGGCTGCTGGTGCGGCTCGGGGTGCCGACGCTGGGCGACTTCGCGCGCCTGCCGGCCGCGACCGTCGCCGACCGGTTCGGCCCGGCGGGCCTGGCCGCCTACCGGCTGGCCCAGGGGCTGGAGGCCCGGCCGCCCGCCACCGCACCGCCGGGGCTCGACCTGACCGTGGAGCAGCTCTTCGAGCCGCCCGAACTGCTCGCCGAACCGCTGGTCTTCGTCGCCAGGACCCTCGCCGAGCGCCTGCACACCGCGCTCGGCGGAGCCGGGCTGGCCTGCCGCCGGGTGGGCGTGGAGGTCACCTGCGCGGACGGGCGGACGGCTCGACGGCTGTGGCAGCACGAGGGACGGCTGCCCGCCCCGGCGCTCGCCGAGCGCGTCCGCTGGCAGTTGCAGGCCTGGCAGGGCACCGGGTTCTTCGCCCCGGAGTCGGGCGGTTTCACCGCGCTGCGCCTGGTGCCGGACGAGCTGGTGGCCGACCACGGACGGCAGTTGGCCCTCTGGGGGCAGGCACTGGCCGAGGACCGGGTGGAACGGGCCGCCGCCCGGGTGCAGGCGCTGCTGGGGTACGACGGGCTGAGCCGGATCGAGCCGGTCGGCGGGCGCGGGCCCGGTGAGGTACTGGTCCGGGTGCCGTGGGGCGACCACCCCCCGCCCGCCGCCGACCGGGACGCCCCCTGGCCCGGGCAGCTCGGGCATCCGGCGCCGTCGGTCGTCCTGCCGGTGCCGGCGCCGGTGGCCGTGCTCGACGCGGAGGGCACCCCGGTACGGGTGACCGGACGCGCCGAGGTGTCGGCGCCGCCCGCCCGGCTGACGCTGGCCGGACGGAGCTTCGCGGTCACCGCCTGGGCCGGGCCGTGGCCGGCCGTCGAGCGCTGGTGGGACCCCGGTGCGGCGCGCCGCCGGGCCCGCTTCCAGGTCGCCCTCGCGGACGGCCGGGCCCTGCTGCTCGTGGTGGAGGACGGCGGCTGGGCGGTGGAGGCGGCCTATGCCTGAGCGGTCGGCGGCCGAAGCGGGCGCGTGGGAGAACGCGCGGGCAAACGCGCGGGAAGACGAGTGAGGAGCAGAGCGAGCCATGGGATTCGACAGCCTGCCCAGGGTTCCCTGGAGCGAACTCCAGCGCCGGATGGCGGGCCAGGGGCAGGGGCAGGGGCAGGGGCAGGGGGAGACTGCGACCCCGTCCGCGCCCCGCCCGCGACCGTGCCCGCGACCGTGCTCCCGCTCCGGCGGTCCGAGCGGCGGGCCGAACGGGGATCCGAACCGCGGCCCGAGCAGTGGGCCGAGCTGCACGTGCACTCCGCGTTCAGCTTCCTGGACGGCGCGAGCGAGCCCGAGGCGCTGGTCGAGGAGGCGGTCCGGCTCGGCGTCGAGACCCTCGCGATCACCGACCACGACGGCCTGTACGGGGCCGTACGACTCGCCGAGGCCGCCCGCCGCACCACCGCGGCGGGCGGCCTGCGGACCGTCTTCGGCGCCGAGTTGAACCTCCGCCCCGGCTCCGGGCGGGCCGAGCACCTGCTCGTGCTGGCCCGTGGCCCAGCGGGCTACCGCCGGCTCTCCGCCGCGATCAGCGCGGCCCAGCTGGCGGGCGAGGGCAAGGGCCGTCCCGCGTACGACTTCGGGCGGCTCGCCGACGCGCACGGCGGGCAGTGGGCCATCCTCACCGGCTGCCGCAACGGCCGGGTGCGCCAAGCGCTCGACGAGCACGGTGAGGCCGCCGCCCTGGGTGAACTCCGTTCGCTCGCCGACGCGTTCGGAGCGGAGAACGTCTTCGTCGAGCTGATCGACCACCGGCTGCCCGGCGACGACCCGCGCAACGACGCGCTGGCCGCGCTGGCCACCCGGGCCGGCCTGGCGGTGGTCGCCTCCAACAACGTCCACCACGCCTCGCCGGCCCAGGGCCGACTCGCCCAGGGGCTCGCCGCGTTGCAGGCCCGGCGGACGCTCCAGGAGGCGGCCGGCTGGACCAGGGCGGCGGGCACCGCGCACCTGCGCTCGGGTGCCGAGATGGCGGCCCGGCTCGCCCGCTTCCCCGGCGTCCAGCAGGCCACCGTCGAACTCGGCCGCTCCTGCTCCTTCACATTCGCCTCGCTCACACCGAAGTTGCCGGGTTTCCCGGTGCCGCCCGGGCACACCCCGATCAGCCATCTGCGCGCCCTGACCGCCGACGGCGCGGCGCGGCGCTTCGGCCCCGCGCACCCGGACCACCGCAAGGCCCGGGACCAGCTGACCCACGAGCTGGACATCATCGAACGGCTGGACCTGGCAGGCTACTTCCTGATCGTCCACGACCTGGTGGAGTTCTGCCGGCGCACGGACATCTGGTGCCAGGGCCGTGGCTCGGCCGCCAACTCGGCGGTCTGCTACGCCCTGGGCATCACCGCGGTCGACCCGATCCACTACCGGCTGCTCTTCGAACGGTTCCTCAGCATGGACCGGGACGGACCGCCGGACATCGACCTGGACATCGAGCACCGCCGCCGCGAGGAGGTCATCCAGTACGTCTACCGGCGCTACGGCCGCGAGCACGCCGCCCAGGTCGCCAACGTGATCACCTACCGGCCACGGCTCGCCCTGCGCGACGCGGCCCGCGTCCTCGGCTATCCGATGGAGCAGGTCACCGCCTTCTCCCGGCAGGCCGACTTCCGCTCGGCCCCCGGGCCGGACGCCGTCATCCCCGACGACGTGCTCGCACTCGGCAGTCAACTACACGGCATTCCAAGACACTTGGGGATCCACTCGGGCGGCATGGTGCTCACCGAGGACCCGATCGGCGAGATCTGCCCGACCGAGTGGGCCCGGATGCCGGGCCGGTCCGTCCTGCAGTGGGACAAGGAGTCGACGGCCGGGGCGGGCCTGGTCAAGATCGACCTGCTCGGCCTGGGCATGCTCTCCGCCCTGCACGACGCCTGCGACCTGATCGCCGAGCACCACGGCGTCCGCTACGACCTGGCGAGCATCCCCGCCGACGACGAGGCGGTCTACGAGATGCTCTGCCGGGCGGACAGCGTCGGGGTGTTCCAGGTCGAGTCGCGCGCCCAGATGTCCACCCTGCCCCGGCTGAAGCCGCGCACGTTCTACGACCTGGTGGTCGAGGTCGCACTGATCCGCCCCGGGCCGATCCAGGGCGGCTCGGTCCATCCGTACCTGCGGCGGCGGGCCGGGCTGGAGCCGGCCGGCTGCCCGCATCCGTTGATGGAACGGGCCCTCGGCAAGACCCTGGGGGTGCCGCTCTTCCAGGAGCAGATGATGCAACTGGCCATCGACTGCGCCGGGTTCACCGGCGCCGAGGCCGACCAGCTGCGGCAGGCGATGGGGTCCAAGCGCTCCCACCAGCGGGTGGCCGAGCTGCGCCGCAGACTGCTGGACGGGATGGCCGCGCGGGGGATCCCGGAGCCGGTGGCCGAGGACATCTACGGCAAGATCGAGGCCTTCTCCAACTACGGCTTCCCGGAAAGCCATTCGATCAGCTTCGGCTATCTGGTGTATGCCAGCGCCTGGCTCAAGTACCACCATCCGGCGGCCTTCACCTGCGCGTTGCTGGCCAACCAGCCGATGGGGTTCTACTCGCCGCTCAGCCTGATCTCGGACGTCCGGCGGCACGGGGTGACGGTGCACCCGGTGGACGTCAACGCCAGCCGGGTCCGGCCGACCCTGCAAGGGCCCGACGACGCACCGGAGATCCGGCTGGGGCTGGCGACCGTCCGGGGGCTGGGCGACGAGCAGGCGAAGCGGATCGCGGACGGGCAGCCGTACCGCGACCTGGAGGACTTCGCACGCCGAACCGGCCTGCCGGCCCCGGTCCTGGAGGCGCTGGCCACCGCCGGGGCGTTCCGCCGCTTCGGTCTGACGCGACGTCAGGCCCTTTGGTCAGCAGGCGCCCTGGCGACCGGCGGACCGGATCTGCTGCCCGGGACGACCCCCGGGACCGCCGCCCCGACGCTGCCCGCGATGACACCTGTCGAGGAGACCATCGCGGACCTGTGGGCCACCGGCTCCTCCGCCACCAGCCACCCCGTCGAACATGTCCGGTCGATCCTGGAGCGCTGCGGCGCGCTCCCGGCCTCCGCGCTGCCCGGCGTCGCGCACGGCAGCCCCGTCCTGGTCGGCGGACTGGTGACGCACCGTCAACGGCCGCCCACCGCAGGCGGGGTGCTCTTCATCAGCCTGGAGGACGAGACCGGCCTGATCAACGTGGTCTGCAGCCGCCCGGTCTGGGAGGCGCACCGCCGGACCGCGCTGGACCGGGCCGGGCTGCTCATCCACGGCCACATCGAGCGCAACCAGGGCGCGACCAACCTGGTCGCCACCCGGCTGGCACCGCTACGGGTGGCCGTGTGAGCGGGTCAGCTGCGCAGCAGGACCGCCGCGAGCGGGACGAAGCCGCCGCCCTCGGCACCCTCGGTGCCCTCGCCCGAGGTGCGGCGCAGCAGGGCCAGCGCGATCCGCTCGCCCTGCGCCTTGGCCCGGTCGGCGACCGGGCCGCGGTACAGCCCGTCCACGGCGGCGGACCAGAGCTGGACCCAGCGTCCGAAGTGTTCGGCGGTCATCGGCTCCCGCTCGTGCAGCGCGGCGTGCGGGGTGAAGGCGTTGCGGCGGTAGGCCGCTGTGCGCAGCAGGGTGCTCTCCCAGAAGTCGGTGATGTGCGGGAGGTGGGCCTCCAGGTCCATCCCGGAGACCTCGGTGAAGAACGGACCGATCAGCGGGTCGGCGAAGGCCGCGCCGTAGAAGCGGCGCAGCAGGCGCTCCAGGTCGGCGCGGGTGGCGATGTCGTTCCGCATGGCGCTGGCTCCTCCGGTCTCACCCCCACGGTAGACCCGCACTCCCCCTGGAGCACACCGCCCCCGCACGCCCTTGTCAACCAAGGTTGACAAGGGATCGGTGTCAACCTACATTGACACCATGAGCGAGACCAACCAGCTCGCCGCAGATGCGAGCAGCCGCGACCCCGCCGTCGGACTCCGCGCCGTCCGTGCCCTGCGCGACCTTGCCGACCGGCTGGAGGACCTCCAGGTCGGCAACGCCCGGGCGCACGGCTGGTCCTGGCAGGAGATCGCCGCCTGCCTCGGCGTCAGCCGGCAGGCGGTCCACAAGAAGCACGCCCGCCGCACCGCGGGATGACCAACGGGCCCACGGACCCACGGACCGACCACAGGACGACAGGACTCAGGACAAGGACGGGGACGACCATGCTGGAACGATTCACCGACGACGCCCGCCGCACGATCCCGCTGGCCCTCGAGGAGGCCGCCCGCCTCCAGCACCCGCACGTGGGCACCGAACACCTGCTGCTCGCGCTGCTGCACCTCACCGAGGACCCGGGCGTGGAGGTGCTGATCAGCGCCGGACTCGACCTGGAGACCGCCCGGGCGGCCGTGCTGCGGATGCTCGCCGAACGCCCGGCCGGCGTGGACGCCGCGGCGCTGGAGACCATCGGCATCGACCTCACCGCCGTCCGGGAGGCGGTGGAGGCCGCCTTCGGCCCGGGCGCGCTGGACGGACCCGGGGATGCCGCCACCGACCCGCGGCGCGGCTCCCGGCTGTCCAGGGCCGTCGGACGCAGGCCCTGGACCCGGCAGGCCAAGAAGGCGCTGGAACTGTCGCTGCGCGAGACGCTCGCGCTGAAGCAGCGGGCGATCCGCCCAGGGCATCTCGTGCTCGGCCTGATCCGGGAGAACGAGGGCCTGGCCGCCCGGGTCGTCCGCGACCACGGGCTCGACCCCGCGGCGGTGCGGACCGCTGTCCTGGCCACGCTCGGCTAACCGGCCGGCCGGCCCGCCGTAGGAACCTGGCGCAGCTCACGCCGGATCACCGGCGCCACCTCCGAGGCGAAAAGCGCCAGTTGCTCGCGCTGCACGTCCTCTGTCAGCGAGTCCACCCCGATCCCGACCACCTCGTTGCCGAACGCCTCGTGGTAGCGGTGGATCTTCTCGATCACCTGCTGCGGGCTGCCCACCAGCGCGGACCCGCGTGCCAGGGCGTCCTCCAGGGAGCTGAACGGCGAGTTGTTGTGCCGGCCGGCGGCGGAGGAGAAGAGCGCGTCCCAGTAAGGGCGGAAGCCCGCCACCGCGTCCTGCGAGCGCTTGGCCAGGAAGAGGCCGCCGAAGCCGGTGCCGACCCTGGCGTCCTCGGGCGCGCGACCGTAGTGCGCCCAGCGCTCGCGGTAGTGGTCCACCAGGACCCGGTACTTCTCCAGCGGGTGGAAGCTGTTGGCGGAGAAGAGCGGGTCGCCGTAGCGGGCCGCCAGATCGGTGGACTGCTCACTGGTCGCGCTGCCGTGCCAGACCGGTATGGGCTGCTGGTAGGGGCGCGGATAGCTGGTCACCCCGGTCAGCGGCGGCCGGGTGCTCCCGGCCCAGGTCACCTTCTCCTCCCGCCAGAGCCGGTGCAGCAGACCGTAGTTCTCCGCGAGATGGGACCACTGCCGCTCCTCCTCCAGGCCGAACAGCCCGAAGTGGCGCGGGTCGTTGCCCTTGCCGATGATCAGCTCCAGCCGGCCGCCGGAGAGCTGGTCCAGCATCGCGTAGTCCTCGGCCACCCGGACCGGGTCCAGGATGCTGAGCACCGTCACGGTGGTGAAGAGCCGGATGGTGGAGGTCCGGGCGGCGATGGTGGCGAGGAGCACGGCCGGCGACGGCGAGAGGAACGGCTCGCCGTGCCGCTCCCCCACGCCGTAGCCGTCGAAGCCGAACTCCTCGGCGGTGACCGCCTGGTCGACGACGTTGCGGTACTTCTCGGACGCGCTGTACTGCCGCCCGGTGACCGGGTCGGGTCCGTTGGAGAGCAGGGACGAGACGATGAACCGCATCGCGGTGACTCCTCACGAGAGGGGAAAGGGCACAACGGGGACGGCGGACCGGGACACGGAGCTGCGGCGGTGATCGCGACACCCCGCCCCGGCCTGGCAGGATGCCGTCATGAGCTATCTCGCGGCCGACTCCCGCTACGCCTCGATGACCTACCGCCGCGCCGGGCGCAGCGGCGTGCAGCTGCCCGCCGTCTCGCTCGGCCTGTGGCACAACTTCGGCGACACCCAGCCGCTGGAGGTGCAGCGCGCCGTGCTGCGCCGCGCCTTCGACCGGGGTGTCACCCACTTCGACCTCGCCAACAACTACGGTCCGCCGTACGGATCGGCCGAGCGGAACTTCGGCACGCTCTTCGCCCAGGACTTCCGTCCCTACCGCGACGAGCTGTTCATCGCCTCGAAGGCGGGCTACGACATGTGGCCCGGCCCCTACGGCGACGGCGGCTCGCGCAAGTACCTGTTGGCCAGTCTCGACCAGTCGCTCGGTCGGATGGGCCTGGACTACGTGGACGTCTTCTACTCCCACCGCTACGACCCGGACACGCCCCTGGAGGAGACCATGGGCGCGCTCGCCTCGGCCGTCCGCCAGGGCAAGGCGCTCTACGCGGCCATCTCCAACTACCCCGCCGAGCAGCACCGCGAGGCGGTGGCGATCCTGCGTGAGCTGGGCACCCCGGTCCTGCTGAACCAGGCCCGCTACTCCATCCTGGACCGCGCCGTCGAGGACGGCGTACTGGACGCCGTCGGCGACACCCAGACCAGCCTGATCGCCTACTCTCCGCTCGCCCAGGGTCTTCTGACGAATCGTTATCTCGACGGCCGGGTGCCGACGGGATCGCGGATGTCGGTGGGCCACTTCCTCAAGGAGGAGGCGCTCACCGGTGCCAAGCTGGAGCAGCTGCGGGCGCTGAACAAGGTCGCCGAGCAGCGCGGACAGAACCTGGCGCAGCTCGCGCTCAGCTGGGTGCTGCGCGACCCACGGGTGGTCTCGGTGATCATCGGCGCCAGCAGCGTGGAGCAACTCGACCAGAACATCGACGCGTTGGCGGCGGACCCGCTGAGCGCCGCCGAGCTGGCCGAGATCGACCGGCTGAGCAGCTGACATCCAGTGGGTGGCCGGGGCCGGGCGGCCGAACAGCCGCCCGGCCACCGGCCGGTCAACCGGGCCTCGCTCAGCTCCCGGCAGCCGGAGCGTACTTGTAGCCGACCCGGCGCACGGTGACGATGCTGTCGCGGTGTGCGGCGCCCAACTTACGTCGCAGCCGGGCGACATGGACGTCGACCGTGCGACCGTCGCCGACGTGACCGTAGCCCCAGACCGCGGAAACCAGGTAGTCACGGGTGTGCACCCGCTGCGGGTGCTGGGTCAGGTGGGCCAACAGCTCGAACTCCAGGTAGGTGAGGTCGAGCTGTTCGTTGTCCACGTAGGCGAGCCGGCGGTCCAGGTCGACGCTGATCCCACGGGCGGCCGGGCGGGCCGCCCGCGCCGGGCGGTCCGCCGGGACCGGCGACGGGTGCGGGCCCGGGCGGACGGCGGCGAGCTGGTCGACGACCGGGACCTCGCCCGCCGGGACCAGCACCAGGTAGCCGACCAGCGGATGCGCGCCGACCTGCACGCCCAACTGGGCGCCGTACTGGGCGATCAGACCCTGCGGCAGCGCGGAGTGCGGGAGTGCGGCGACCACCGCCGCACCCGCCGGCAGTGCGTTGAGCAGCTCCGGCACGACCGGAACCGACGCGGGAGCGCCCTGCCCGGCCACCGACGGCGCGGCGACGCCGTGCGGTGCGGGTGTGTGCGGCGCCGCCGCGGCGTTGTGCCATCGCTCGGCGCCGGTGGGCAGTGCGGAGACCGAGCGGACCGCCCGCAGGTGCGGGGTGGCGGCGGGAGCGGAGAGGACGGCAGAGGAGGAGGACATGAGGCAGCTCTTTCGCGCGAGACGGTGGGTGGGGATTCGTCTGCGCGTCGGCCGGGCACTGCTGTCGCAGCTGAGCGGGGTCGGTGACCCGGGGTCAGCCGGCGGAGGTCCGGGACGCGCGAGGCGAGCCCGGACAGGTCTGGTCGAAGAGGTGCGGCTGCCGGGACGGCCAGAACGGCTCAAGGTCGGGGCGACCTCGGCTGCTGTCCACGGTGGTGTGCATGTCCCCATTGAAGCAGATGACGGCGGCGTGGCAGGTCGTCGGATGCGAACGGTGCGCACTCATGAATCTGCCCTCCCCCGGTGATCCGCCCGGCGCGGGTCGCGCGCCTCGGTCTGATGATCCGAGGGTTCCATGCCGAGTGCCCGCAGGGCAACTCTGTCCACGGTGTGGAAACCGGAGACCGATCAGCGGACAACCGAGCACTTGCAACCGAGCACCGGACAGCAGCCCGCACGGGCGGCCCTAACCGCGCCGGGCCGCCCGGCGCTCGGCGGCGTGCTCGACCAGTCGGACCAGCAGACCCTTGCCGTCCTCACGGCTGCGCGCGTCACAGAGCACCACCGGGACACCGGGGTCGAGGTCCAGCGCGCCCCGCACGTCCTCGACGGCGAAGACCTCGGTGCCCTCGAAGCAGTTGACCGCGACCACGAACGGGATACCCCGCTGCTCGAAGAAGTCCACCGAGGGGAAGCAGTCGGCCAGCCGCCGGGTGTCGGCGAGCACCAGCGCACCGAGCGCGCCGAGCGCCAGCTCGTCCCAGACGAACCAGAAGCGGTCCTGTCCGGGGGTGCCGAAGAGGTAGAGCGCCAGTCCGGGGCGCAGGTCGATCCGCCCGAAGTCCATCGCCACCGTGGTGGTCCGCTTGGTCTCCACCCCGGCGGTGTCGTCGAGCGGCCGGCCCAGCTCGCTGAGCCGCTCCTCGGTGCGCAGCGGGCGGATCTCGCTGACCGCGCCCACCAGCGTGGTCTTGCCCGCGCCGAACCCGCCGGCCACCAGGATCTTCAGCGCGACCGCCGGGCCTCCGCGAATACCACTACGCTGTCCGTGTACTGACGCTGCGTCAGAGTGCGCGGAGTCCATTGATCACTTCCCGGAGCAGGCGCTCGTCGGGGAGTTCGGCGAGCGGGACGGGGCGGGTGACGTCGATCAGGTCGGCGTCGTGCAGGTCACCGAGCAGTACGCGCACCACGCTGACCGGCAGATCGGTGTAGGAGCCGATCTCGGCGACGGCGAGCGGCCCGCTCCGGCACAGGTCGATGATCGCGTGGTGTTCCGGATCCAGGACAGGCGTGGGCAGTTGACCGTCCCGCTCGGCCGGGTCCTTCAGCGCGATCAGTGAGATCAGGTCGAAGAAGCCGTCGACGACCGGACGGGTCCGCCCGCGCGTCATCGCGAAGAGCCGGACCATCGGGCCCGCCTCGTCGTCGAACCACTGTGCCTCCTCGGGTTGCCGGTTGCCGCCCGAGGGTCTCGACTCCGGCGGCTCCGCCGCCTGCGGCCCGGTCATCCGGCCGGCGTCCGCGGATCTGCGGCCAGGTGCTCGCCGACCCGCTTGACCAGCAGGGCCATCTCGTAGGCGATCTGGCCGATGTCGGCCTCCGCGTCCGCCAGGACGGCCAGGCAACTGCCGTCCCCGGCAGCCGTGATGAAGAGGAAGGCCTCATCCAGCTCGATCATGGTCTGGCGCACGCCGCCGACGCCGAAGTGCCGTCCGGCCCCCTTGGCCAGGCTGTGGAAGCCGGCCGCGACCGCCGCCAGGTGCTCGGCGTCCTCGCGACCGAGCGCCTGCGAGGCGCCGGTGGCCAGCCCGTCACTGGAGAGGATGACCGCGTGCCTCAAAGACGCGACCCGTCCCACCAGTTCGTCCAGGAGCCAGTTCAGGTCGCCGGACGGCTGGGTCATTGCGGTCATCGATCTTGTCCTTCCAGTGGTGCGGGTGGTGCTGGTCGTGGAGCTGCCGGCAGGGCCGGTGGTACGGGAGCGGAGGTGAGCGCCCGACGCGCGTCCCGAACGGACGGCGCGGGCACGGCCGGTGAGGGGGCCGGCGGGGCGGGCGCGGTCGCGGCCGGTCGCGCCGGCGCCGGGCGGCCGGGATCGGCCCGGCCACGGCTGAAGCCGCGCTGGAACGAGGAGAAGGTGGCCCGTGCCTCCTCCGGCGAGCGCTCGCGGGCGGCCCGGTCACGGTCCGGCGTCGGCTCCTCGGCCCGGGCGCCGGCCTCCTTCAGCTGCGGCGCCAGGTTGGCCTGCCGGACCCGGCGCGGCAACAGCCCACCGCCCGGCGGCTCCTGGGACCCGGGCAGCCCGGTGCCGGTGGAAGCGTCGATGCTGCTGGACGGGTCGATGCCGGTGGACGGATCGGCTGCGGGCCCGGGGGCCGCGTCGCCCGGCTCGGTACCCTGCGTGCCCCGCCGGTGGCGGCCGGTACCGCCGGAGGCCGGTACCAGCACCGGTCCGCCGCCCGACCGCCGCCGGGGCAGTCCGCCGGGCGTGCGCGCGGGCTCGGCGCCGGCCGCCTGCGGGCCGGTGACCGGACGCTGGTGCCCGCGCGGCTTGGGCTCCGGACGGCGCTGCTGGGCCTCGGCCGCGCCCCCGGCCACCGCCACCAGCTCACGCTGGCGCGCCGGGGCGGGAGCGGCCGCGGGCGGCTCGGCGAACCCGCCGGGCACCTCGGCCAGCAGCTCCCGGGGGATCAGCACGACCGCACTGGTCCCGCCGTAGGGCGAGGGCCGCAGGTGGACCCGGATGCCGTGCCGCCGGGCCAGCCGGCTGACCACGAAGAGGCCCAGCCGGTCGGTGTCGGCGAGGTCGAACTCCTGCTCCACTTCGAGCCGTTGGTTGATCTCGGCGAGCAGTTGCCCGCTCAGCCCGAGCCCGCGGTCGTCGATCTCCAGCGCGAAGCCGTGCGCGACCACCTCGCCCTGGACGGTGACCTGGGTCTGCGGCGGCGAGAAGACCGCGCCGTTCTCGACCAGTTCGGCGATCAGGTGGGTGACGTCGGCCACCGCGCTGCCGAGCAGCCCGGTCCCGGGGAACGGCCGGACGATCACCCGGGCGTAGTCCTCGACCTCGCCGACCGCCGCGCGCACCACGTCGACCATCCGCACCGGCTTGCGCCAGGCGCGGCCCGGCGAGCCGCCGGACAGGATGATCAAGCCCTCGGCGTGCCGGCGCATGCGGGTGGTCAGGTGGTCCAGCTTGAAGAGGTCGTCCAGCTCGGCCGGGTCCTCGGTGCGCCGCTCCATGGTGTCCAGCAGGGTCAACTGCCGGTGCAGCAGCACCTGGCTGCGGCGGGCCAGGTTGACGAAGACCGCCGAGACGCCGCGCCGCAGCTCGGCCTGCTCCACGGCGGCCTGGATCGCGGCGCGCTGCACGGAGTTGAAGGCCCGGCCGACCTGGCCTATCTCGGCCTGGCCGAACTCCAGGTCAGGCGTCTCGGCGGCGAGGTCCACCGGCTCACCGTGCCGCAGTCGCAGCATCACCGAGGGCAGTCGGGCGTCGGCCAGTTCGTTGGCGGCGTTGCGCAGGCCGATCAGCTCGCGGACCAGGCCGCGGCCGATCCGGAAGGAGATCAGGATGGAGAGCACGATCGCCAGCAGACCGACCAGGCCGGCTATCACGCCGCGCCAGACCAGGCCCATCGCGTACGCGGTGGCCCGGGTGCCGATGGCGTCGGCCAGTCTGGTGTTGACGGCGGCGAGTTCGCCCAGGGTCTGGTCCGCGGTCCGCTGCCAGGCCTCGGTGCTGATGTCGCGGGCCGCGAAGCTCGGATCGGTGGCGCTCTGGAACTCCCGCTCGAAGACGTCCTGCTGGGCGAAGGCGGGATCGGATCGGACGGCCTGGTAGTCCGCCTGGTCGTCCGCGTCCAGTTCACCGATGTAGACGGTGAAGAGCGCCTGCTGGTCGTGCATCGGGTCGAGCACCAGTTGGTACTCGGCCCCCGTGGGCTGGTAGCTCGCCTGGAGGCCCTCCATCGCCGCGTCCTCCTGGGAGAAGTACTCCCGGGCCCGGACCAGCTCGATCAGGATGGTCCCCTGGCGCGGCAGCTGGCCGCTCTGGGTGGCGATGAAGGCGGACCGGAAGGTGAAGGTGGGCTTGATCAGGTCGGTGTACTGGCTGAGCGCGAACTCCCAGGCCACCCCGTCGCGCCCGACCTGTCCGCGCAGCACCGCGAGGGCACCGGCCTCCGTCAGGACGTCACCGAGCCTGGCCCGCTCGGTGGCGGTCAGCTGACCCGCGTTCGATCCGTCCAGCCGGTTGCGCAGGGCCTGCAGGTCCTGGTCGGTGACGGTCTGGGCCTTCTGGTAGTCGTCCTGGACGCCCTCGGCCCGGGGCCTGGCCAGCCGCAGCACGGCGGCGCGGCGTTCGTCCTGGAGGTCGCGGGTCAGCTGGTCGACCGGGGCGCCGAACGCCCGGTAGGTCGACGCGATGTTCAGCTGGTTCCAGAGGTCGCTGGTGGTGGCCAGCGTGGCGTAGGCCCACAGGCCCACGAGAGCGACGATGGGCACCAGGAGCAGCGCGATGATCTTCGCGCGGATCGAGCTGCTGCGCAGACGCATGAAGTCCTCGGTCGAATGTGCCCGGGGTGGACGGTCGGTCCGGCCCGGGCGAGCGGGGCATACGGCAGGCCGAGCAGGCCCGACGGGAGCGTCAAGCCGATGGATCTGCGCGAGCTTACTACTCCTTGCATGCTCGTTCGAAGGGGTCCGGAGATCGATGACAACCCGTAAAAATCCCCGTGGTTGGCAGGCGCATGACCACTGGCACCACTGGGCCTCGCCGGTGCCGATCCCGCTCCGGGCGCACCGCGGCCCTGGGCAGCGCCGCCACGATCCGATAGCTTCGAGCCCGGGCCCCGGGAGGGGCGGAGACGGCCAGGAGGATCGTGCACGAGCTGAGCACACCGCCGCTGGCCCCGCCCGCGCCGGGCGGACTCGCCGACTCGGTGTACGACACCGCCGAGGCCAGCCCGGACCTCCTGCTGTACTCCCGCCGCGTCGCCGGTCAGGGCGACGGCTGGCACGACGTGAGCGCACGCCGGTTCCGCGACGAAGTCCTCGGCCTGGCCAAGGGCTTACTCGCACGTGGCATCCGGTTCGGCGACCGGGTCGCCCTGATGTCACGGACCCGGTACGAGTGGACGCTCTTCGACTACGCCCTCTGGTCGATCGGTGCGATCACCGTCCCGGTCTACCCCACCGCCGCCGCCGAGCAGGTCCGCTGGATCCTGGCCGAGACCCATGTGGTGGCCTGCGTGGTCGAGAACGAGGACCACGCGATGACCGTCGGGGCGGTCTGCGACGCGCTGCCGCACCTGGCCGACATCTGGCAGCTGGACCAGCGCTGCGTGGAACTGCTGGTCGAGGACGGTCGCGACATCCCCGACGCCCTGGTGCACCGCCAGCGCCTCGCGGTCACCGCCGAGTCGGTCGCCACCGTCATCTACACCTCCGGCACCACCGGCCGACCCAAGGGCTGCCTGCTGACTCACGGCAACTTCTCCGCCGAGGCGGACAACATGCTGGCCGGCTGGGGATCGCTCTTCAACGAGCACAGCAACGAGCAGGCCTCCTCGCTCCTCTTCCTCCCGCTCGCGCACGTGTACGGACGGATGGTGCAGATCGCCGCGATGCGCGGCGGGATCCGGCTCGGCCACGTCGGCGAGCTGGGCGCCGACGCGCTGCTGCCCGCCCTCGCCTCGTTCCGCCCGACCTTCCTGCACGCCGTCCCCTATGTCTTCGAGAAGCTGTACGCGCAGGCCCGGCAGGCCGCCGCCACGGCCGGGCGCGGCGAGCTCTTCGAACGGGCCGCCGAGGTGGCGATCCGCTGGGCTCGGGCCAACGAGCGCAAGGCGCTGGGCCACGGAACCGGTCCGGGTCCCGGCCTGAAGGCCCGTCATCTGGCCTTCGACCGGATGGTCTACCAGCGGATCCGGGCCGCGCTGGGCGGCCGGGTGCGCAACGTGATGTGCGGCGGCTCCACCCTCAACCGCGACCTCGGACTCTTCTTCGCGGGCGCCGGGATGACGGTCTACGAGGGGTACGGCCTCACCGAGACGTCCGCCGCGATCACCGCGAACCCGCCGGGCCGGGCCAAGTTCGGCACGGTCGGCAAGCCGGTCCCCGGTGCGACGGTGCTGATCGCCGAGGACGGCGAGGTGTGGGTGCGCGGCGGAAGCGTCTTCGCCGGCTACCTCAACCACCCGCGGTGCACGGCCGAGGCGCTGCGCGACGGCTGGTTCGCCACCGGCGACCTCGGCTCGCTGGACGGCGACGGCTATCTGACCATCATCGGCCGCAAGAAGGAGCTGATCGTCACCAGCAGCGGCAAGAACCTGGCGCCGGCCGCGCTGGAGGAGCGGGTCCGGCTCCATCCGCTGGTCTCGCAGTGCCTGGTGGTCGGCGACAACCGGCCGTACGTAGCGGCGCTGATCACGCTGGACCCCCGGGCGCTGGACCACTGGCAGCAGGTCCGGCGCCGGCCGCCGCAGGACGAGTGGACCGCGCTGGCCGACGAGGAGCTGCACGCCGAGATCCAGCGTGCGGTGGCCGCCGCCAACACCGCCGTGTCGCGCGCCGAGTCGATCCGCGCCTTCCGCCTGCTGCCCAGGGACTTCACGGTCGAGCAGGGGCTGCTGACCCCCTCCCTGAAGATGCGCCGCAAGGCCATCGCGGACTGGTACGCGGCGGACATCGAGGAGCTCTACACCTCCTGACGGCGCCCGCTGACACCCCGTCGAGCCCGGCACCCGAACCTTAAGAACAGGGTAAGCGTGCGTTCGCGCTCTTGACCTCCGAGTTGGTCTAGTCCATTTTATTGGAAAGTCCGAGCGCAAGCCGCCCCGCGCGCCCCCACATCGCGCGGGACGGCTCTCCCCCACTGCCGCCCTCTGGAGACTCGATGGATCGCGCCACGCCGTCCCCCCAGCCCGCCGCCGCCGTCGGCGCGCCCACCCGCCGACACCGCCGCCGCACCGCCACCGCGGTGGCCGTCGCCGCCTTCAGCCTGCTGGCCGGCGGCGTGGCCGCCGTCGCCGGCGGCGGCTCCGCCCTCGCCTCCACCACCACGGCCGCCACCACCGGGGCGCTCAGCAGCAACTGGTACGCCTCGGCGCCGTACCTGATGCCCGAGGACAACACCCCGCCGGACGCCGCCGCGGTCATGGACGCCACCGGCCAGAAGGCCTTCCAGCTCGCCTTCGTGCTGGACTCCGGCGGCTGCACCCCGGCCTGGGGCGGCACCTCGTCCATCGACACCGACACCGTCATGCCGGCCGTGATCCAGACGATCCGCGGCAAGGGCGGCGACGTCTCGGTCTCCTTCGGCGGCTACGGCGGCAACAAGCTCGGCCAGGGCTGCGGGACGCCCGAGGCCACCGCCGCCGCGTACCAGAAGGTCGTCACCAAGTACGGCCTGCACGCGATCGACTTCGACCTGGAGGAGCCGGAGTACGAGAACACCGCGGCGATCCACAACGAGATCGGCGCGGCCAAGATCCTCCAGCAGAACAACCCCGGCATCTACATCTCTATCACCACCGCCGGGACCACCGCCGGAACCGGCTGGTTCGGCACCCAGATGCTGAACGAGGCGAAGTCGCAGGGCTTCACGCCGAACAACTTCTCGATCATGCCGTTCGACGGCGGCTTCAACGGCGGCGCCGCGCAGACCGCCGCGCTGGTGAGCTTCAACACCATCCTGCAGAACACCTTCGGCTGGAACGCGGCCACCGCGTACGCGCACGAGGGCATCTCGATGATGAACGGGCGCACCGACGCGGCCGAGTACTTCAGCCAGGCCGACTTCCAGACCGTGCTGAACTTCGCCACCGCCAACGGGCTGGCCCGCTACACCTTCTGGTCCGTCAACCGCGACCGGCAGTGCGCCGGGACGGTCGACCCGGGCCTGTCGGGCGCCTGCTCCAGCGTGGCGCAGAACGACTGGGACTTCACCAAGTACACGGTGAAGTTCGCCGGTGCGACGCCGCCCGTCACCCCGCCGACCACGCCGCCCGTCACGCCCCCGGTGACCCCGCCGGTGACGCCCCCCAGCTCTCCCGGCACCTGCACGGCCGCGCCGTGGAGCGCGACGAGCACCTACACCGCGGGCAGCAAGGTGTCCTACAACGGGCACAACTACCACGCCAAGTGGTGGACGCTGAACGAGATTCCGACCGCGAGCGGCCAGTGGGGCGTCTGGGGTGACGACGGCCCCTGCTGATCCCGCCCGACCCCGAGACGCCCGCCGCCCCGAGCAGACGCTGCCCGGGGCGGCGGTGCGTTCAGCGGACTGTGCCGGTGCCACGGCGGTGAGACCGCGGCACCGGCACAGCGCGTGCGGCGCTGCGGCGAGGAATCAGGCTCGTGGGATCAGGCCGCCCGGAATCGGGCCCCGGGAATCAGGCCGCGGCGGTGAAGGCCGGCAGGTAGCCGTACTGCTGGCCGTCGGCGGTGGGGTGGTAGCTCTGGTCGATCGGCAGCGTGGTGCTGTGCAGCCACGGGTCGTCGTTGCAGATCTCGTGGCCCGAGAAGTTGCCGCGGACGTCGGCGAAGGTGAAGCCGGCCCGGGCGGCGTGCTGGGAGATCACCGAGTCCAGGGTGTCGGCAGCGCCGTTGATCGCGCTGCGCGAGGTGTCACTGATGCCGAACCAGCAGCTCCCGTTGATCTGGTAGAGCTCCGGGTAGCCCATCACCACGACGTGGGCGCTGGGCGACTTGGCGTGGATGGCGGCGTAGAGGTTGTCGAGCAGGGCGGGCAGGGTGTTGTTGGCGTACGCCTCCGCGGTCTGCACCGCGCTGAGGCAGGAGCTGGTGCCGTCCAGCACGCAGGTCTCCATGGTGTTGGAGAAGCCGGCGTCGTTGCCGCCGATGGTGAGGCTTATCAGGGTGGTGGAGGAACTCAGGGCGGACAGCTGGCTGTTCAGCACGTCACCGGTCGTGGCGCCGGAACACGCGACGAAGGTGAAGGAGGAGGGGGCGTTCGCCGCGGCCCACAGGCTGGCGTAGGCGCTGGTGCTGCGCTCACAGCTGCCGCTGGAGCTGGTGTAGTTGCCGGCCCCCACGCCGGACGAGTAGGAATCTCCCAACGCTACGTATCTGACCGTAGCGGCGTTGGCGGGTGAGGCCAGGAAGAACGTCGCGACCGCCAGCAGGAACGCCATGGCGGCAACGGAGACAGCACGGACGGGACGCATCGGACCTCCACGGGACTGTGACACGGGTCACTATGTGGTACCAGTGACGCTGCGTCGGGGGAAGTGCCCATGCCAAAGTTGTTGACGGGAATTCTCGTACCGGGACCTGGAGTTGGCCCGATTGTCAGTACGGCGTCGCACCATGTCCCCCGATGTCGGCCGATATCGCCCTGACCGGCAAGGCCCCTGATACCCCGGGGGCTCGGCCGCCGCAGAACGGACATCGCACCCGCCCCCGTCGATCCGGGGCACAGCGGGGCAGGGCGGGAGGAAGCGGACGGCGGCGCACCCGCCGGCGACCCGGCGCACGGGAGCGCGAAACCACCGCGATCGTCACGCTCGGTGACAATCGCTCAGTGGTAACCGCTCAGTGATACTCCGCCAACCGACAATCCGTCAGCCGGGTATCGGGAAGACCTCGCAGCCGCCCGCCGGCAGCTCCTCGATCGCCTCGTTCGCCGCCGCGGGCACGGCGAGGGTGCGCACCGCCGCGCGCACCGCGGCCCTGGCCTGCCGCAGGCCCGGTTCACCCCAGCCGAGCAGTTCCACGGCCAGACCGGGCGCGACCAGCAGCCGCCGGTAGTGGCGCCCGGAGGCCGGGTCGGGCACGCTCGGGCCCACCGTGTGCAGGGCCGCCGTCATCCGCACCCGGGCGCACTCATGGCCGCCGTTCGCCGAACCGACCCGGTCGTAGAGGTAGCCCAGGTAGTGCGCGGGCCCGATCACCGCCTGAGCCTCCTCCGCCGCCTCGCGGGCCAGCGCCGCCCCCGGGTCCCCGGCGTCCTCGGGCTCCAGCGAGCCGCCGGGCAGGCTGACGATGCCGTCCTTCGGGTTGACCAGGGTCAGCACCCGGCCGTCGCGCGCGAAGAGCCAGCCCCAGGACTGCTTGACCGGCAGCCACGACGGCACCGGCTCGTCGGGGCGCCACGGCCAGCCCGCGGCCGGACGGCGCCGGACCCGGCCGAGCAGGTCGGCGATCTCCGCGCTGTACTCGATCCGCTGCATGCGTCCCCCTCCGCCGTCGGGCTCTCGGGCCGGTCGTCCTGGATTCGGTCACCGTGCCTGCGCGGGAGTCGGGGCTGGCGCAGGTGCCGGCGGTCGGGCGGCGGCGCGCGGGCGCACACCACCGCAGGCTCCGACCTGTTGATCTTCCCCGAACAGGCGGTCGATGAACAGTCCTCGCAGCCGCACGGGGCAAGGACGCAGCGCCGCACCCCGCCCGGACGGGCCCCGATGCCGAACCCTGAGGCGTCAGACCATCGGCCCACCACCCGCCCCGGGCGCGGTCCCGCGGCCGGACGGCTCCGGCAGGGCGAACCCGGACCGCACCCGCAGCGGACCCGTCACCCCGCCGGTGGCGTCGGGCACAGCGGACGGGGGCCGGGCCAGCGCCGCCCGCACGCCGTCCGCGTCCAGGGCCGACAGCCGACCGGCGGCCAACGCCCAGCCACGGACCACCCGCGGCCGCTCCCGCCCGCGGCTCCCACCGCGCCCGTCGCGCCCACCGCGCCCGGACCGCGCGCCCGGCACGGACCGCGCACCCTCATGGCGGGCGCTGTACGCCAGCAACTCGCCCGCCCGGCCCGCGCCCAGACCGGCCGCCAGCGTGACGCAGAAGGCCTCCGCCTCGCGCGCCGGGAGGTAGCGCCGCGCGTGCTCGGCGCAGAGCTCCGCCGTCGCCACCGGCCCGTCGTCGTCACGGCTCTCGACACCCGGCGCGGCGTCGAACCGCAGCACCAAGCGGTGGCACCCCTCCCCCAGCCCGGCCAGCAGCGCGAGGTACACCGCGGCGACGTACTCCAGCAGCTCCGCCGCCGCCCGCAGCCCGACGGCGGACGACGCCCCTGGCGGGCCCGACGGGCCCGACAGGCCCGACGGATCCGCTGGCGGCGGCGCCGATCGGCCCGGCGGCGCCGCGTCCCCCGGCCGCGCCGTCGCGTCGAGCAGCTCCTGGTAGGCCACCGAGATCCGCACCCTGGCCAGGTGGTCCGCCACCAGCGCGGGCAGCAGCTCGGACAGGGCCGCGCCGTCGTAGACGAACGGCTCCCCGGCCAACTCCGGATCCGCCGCGTACGCCACCCGGGCGGCCGGGTCCTGCGGGGCCAGCCCGCGCGCCGCGCAGAAGTCCGCGAAATCGAGGGGCTCCAGCACCCGCAGGTGGACCTCGAAGCCCTGGTCGAGCGCGGCCCGGAGCTGGACCTGCGTGCGATCCAGGTACCCCGGGTAGTCGGTCCCGCCGAAGACGCCGTCGCGGCCCAGGCGGCGGAAGTCGATCGCGTCCGCCGCCAGCGCGAGCGCGACCGGCTGCACCAGCGGCGCACCACCCGCCCGCAGACCGGCCATCGGCCGGGCCCCGCCGCCGCCACTACCACCGCCACCACCCCCAGCGGCTCCCCCGCCACCGCCGAACCCCGGCGGCAGCCCCACCAGGGGCGCCGCACCAGCCGGCCGCCGGTCAGCCGGACGCCCGGCGGGACGACGGCGCTGCTGCGAGCGCTGCTGCGACTTCTCGGACATGACGGCCTCCCTGGATCGAACGGACGGACCACCACCGACCCCCGGGAACCCCCGGTGGGCCGACGCCGCCGACCATACACAGAGCGACTGACAATCCACGCTCCGTCACCGAGCGTGAGCAATCGCAGACCACCACGGAATGTCAGTCCCCGTTGCTAGGGTCGCCGCTGTAGACCGTCCAGCCCCCCGACGCCCCACTCGCCCCTCGACCCTCGAAGCACCTCCCCCGCCCAACCGCCCCAGCCGCCCTCCCGGAGCACACCCCATGCGACTGCTGCACACCTCGGACTGGCACCTGGGCCGCTCCTTCCACCGGGAGAGCCTGCTCGACGCCCAGCGCGCCTTCCTCGACCATCTGGTGGCGGTGGTCCGCGAGCAGCAGGTCGACGCCGTGCTCGTCGCCGGGGACGTCTACGACCGCGCGCTGCCCGGTCTGGAGGCGGTCGGGCTCTTCGACGAGGTGCTGCACCGGCTGGCCGACCTCGACGTGCCGGCCGTCTTCATCAGCGGCAACCACGACTCGGCCCGCCGCCTGGGCGTCGGCGCCGGTCTGATCGGCCGCGCCGGGATCCACCTGCGCACCGACCCGCAGGGCTGCGCGACCCCGGTGCTGCTGGCCGACGCGCACGGCCCGGTCGCCGTCTACGGGCTGCCGTACCTGGAGCCGCTGCTGGTCCGCGAGCGCTTCGGCCTGGAGCGCGGCGGCCACGCGGCGGTGCTCGGCGCCGCGATGGACCAGGTCCGCGCCGATCTGGCGGCCCGCCCGGCGGGTACCCGGGCGGTCGTCCTGGCGCACGCCTTCGTCACCGGCGGCGCGGCCAGCGACAGCGAGCGCGACATCGCGGTGGGCGGCGTGGCGAGCGTCCCGGCCGCGGTCTTCGACGGCGTGCACTACGCGGCCCTCGGCCACCTGCACGGCGCCCAGACGCTGGCCCCGCACCTGCGCTACAGCGGTTCCCCGCTGGCCTACTCCTTCTCCGAAGAGCTCCAGCGCAAGAGCATGTGGCTGGTCGACCTGGCCGCCGACGGCTCGGTGAGCGCCGAGCGGCTGGACTGCCCGGTCCCGCGCCCGCTCAAACGGCTGCGCGGACGGCTGGCGGAGCTGCTGGAGGATCCGGCGCTAGAGGCCCACGAGCAGTCCTGGGTGCAGGCGACGCTGACCGACCCGGGCCGTCCCGCCGATCCGATGGAACGCCTGCGCCGCCGCTTCCCGCACACCCTCCAGCTGGTCTTCGAACCGGCCGAGGAGAGCGGCGACGGCCTGCCCTCCTACGCGGCCCGGGTCCGCGGCCGCGACGACCTGGAGGTCGCCGAGAGCTTCGTGCGGCACGTACGCCCCGGCATCGAGCTGGACGCGACCGAGCGCGACTGGCTGCGCGAGGGCTTCGAACACGTCCGCGAGTCCGACGACCGCACCCGGGAGCTGCCCCGATGAGACTGCACCGGCTGACCGTCACCGCCTTCGGCCCGTTCGCCGGCCGCGAGGAGGTCGACTTCGACGCGCTCTCCACCGGCGGCCTCTTCCTGCTGCGCGGGGCGACCGGCGCGGGCAAGAGCAGCGTGCTCGACGCGGTCTGCTACGCCCTCTACGGCGAGCTGCCCGGCAGCCGCAAGGCGAACAGGATGCGCAGCGACCACGCCGCCCCGGACCGGCTGACCGAGGTCCGGTTGGAGCTGACGCTCGGCGGGCGGCGGCTGGAGATCACCCGGATCCCCGAGCAGCTGCGCCCCAAGAAGCGCGGCACCGGCTGGACCCCGGAGAAGGCGCAGACCCTGCTGCGCGAGTGGGCCGCCGACGCGGGCGAGGGCGCGCCCGGCTGGCGGGCGGGCAGCCGCTCGCACCAGGAGACCGGCGAGGAGATCCTGCGCCTGATCGGGATGAGCCGCGAGCAGTTCTGCCAGGTGGTGCTGCTACCGCAGGGCGACTTCGCGCGGTTCCTGAAGGCCGACGCCACGCACCGCGCCGAGCTGCTCGGCAAGCTGTTCGACACCGCCCGGTTCGGCCGGGTGGAGGACTGGCTGGCCGAGCGCCGCCGCCGGCAGGAGGCCGCCGTGCAGGCCGGCCTGCGGGGGCTGCGCGAGCTGGTCAGCCGCACCGAGCAGGCGGCCGGGCCGGGCGCCGAACCGGCCGCCGAGTGGATCCCGGCGGAGGGCGAGCCCCGAACCGCGGACGACCTCGCCGGGGCCGCGCTCGGCTGGGCCGCCGTCCTGCGCAGCGGCGCGGCCGAGCAGTTGGCCGTCGCCGAGGCCGCGCTGGCCGGTGCCGAGGAGCACCAGCGGGCCGCCCAGCAGGAGCTGTCGGCGGCCGAGGAGCTGGCGGGCCGTCAGCGTCAGCACCGCGCGGCGCTGGACCGGGCGGCCACCCTGGCGGCCACCGAGGAGCAGGAGGCCGCCGAGCGGCAGCGGCTGGCGCTGGCGCAGGCCGCGGTCGGTGTGGAGTCGGCGCTGCGGCTGCGGGCCGGCGCCGCGGACGGACGGCGGCGGGCCGCCGCGGCCGAGGCCGAGCAGCGCCGCCGGCTCGGCGACGCCCCCGAGGCGGCGGCCGGTGTGGCCGAGCTGACCGCCGCCGAGGCGGGCGTGCGGGAGGCGATCGGGCGGCTGCGGGCGGCCGCCGAGGACGAGCGCCGCTGCGCCGCACTCCTCGCCGAGCAGTCCACCGAGGCCGCCGACCGCCGCCAGGCCGAGGAACTCGCCGAGGAGGCCGAACTGTGGCTGGCCGGCCATCAGGCCGAGTCGGACACGCTGCGCGAGCAGGAGGCACAGGCCCGCGAGGCCGCCGCCCGCACCGAACAGCTGGAGGCCCGCCGCGCCGACACCGCGCAGCGGTTGGACGCCGCCCGCCGCCGCGACGAGCTGCGCGCCCTGGCCGCCGAGGCCGAGGCCGGGCTGCTCGGCCTGCAGAAGACGGCGCTGGACGCCCGCGAGCACACCCTCGACCTGCGTCGGCGCCGGCTGGACGGGATGGCCGCCGAGCTGGCGGGCCGGCTCCGCGCCGGGGAGGCCTGCCGGGTCTGCGGGTCCGCCGCACACCCGGCCCCGGCCGCGCCGACCGGTGAGCCGGTCCGCCCGCAGGACGAAGAGGCCGCCGCAGCCGTCCAGCAGTCCGCCGAACTGGCTCTGGGCGCGGCCCGCGAGGCGCTGACCGGCCTCCAGCTGGGGGCGGCCACCGCGGCCGGCACCGCCGGTGAGGAGCCGGCCGCCGAGCTGGCCGAGCAGGTGGCCGCGTTGACCCGCGAGCACCGCTCGGCGCTGCACGCGGCCGAGCAGCTGACCGTCCTGCTCCAGCGCCGGGAGCGGCTGGAGCACGGCCACCAGCACTACGGCGAGCAGCTGCACGAGAGCCGCGAGCGGGTGGCGGCCCGCACCGCGCGGTTGGAGACGCTGGCCGCCGAGCACCACGAGCTGGCCCAGCGGGTCGCCGAGGCCCGTGGCGACGCCCCGTCGGTGGCCGAACGGGCCGCCGGTCTCGACCGGTTGGCCACCCGGCTGGGTGCCGCGGCGAGCGCCGCGCGCGCCGCCGAGGAGGCCGCCACCCGACTGGCCGAGGCCGAGGCCGAGCTGCTGCGAGCCGCGCACGCGGCGGGTTTCGACACGCCGCAGGAGGCCGAGGCCGTCCGGATGCCGGCCGAGCGGCAGGCCGAGTTGCGCGAGCGGCTGGAGCGGCGGGCCGCCGAGCGGTCGGCGGTCACCGACCTGCTGGCGGATGCCGCGCTGGTGGCGGCGGCGACCTGCCCACCGGCCGATCCGACGGCCGCCCGGGAGGGCCTGCGCGCGGCCGTCGACCGGTTGCGGGCGCTCTCGTCTACCGAGCACACCGCCCGCGAGCGGCGGGCCGAACTGGCCCGGCTGGGCGGCCTGCTGACCCGGCTGGCCGAGGAACTCGCGCCGCTGCTGGCCGAGTTCGGCCGGATCACCCGGCTGGCCCAGCTGGCCGGCGGGACGGGCGGGGACAACCGCCTCAAGATGGGCCTGGAGTCGTACGTGCTGGCGGCCCGTCTCGAACAGGTGGCGGCGGCGGCCAGCGCCCGGCTGGTCCGGATGTCCGGCGGCCGCTACACCCTGGCGCACAGCGATCAGCGGGCCGCCGGCAACCGCCGCTCGGGCCTCTCGCTGCTGGTGGTGGACGCCTGGACGGGCACCGAGCGGGACACCGCCACGCTCTCCGGCGGCGAGAGCTTCTTCGCCTCGCTGGCGCTGGCCCTGGGCCTGGCCGACGTGGTGACCGACGAGGCCGGCGGCATGCCGCTGGACACCCTGTTCATCGACGAGGGCTTCGGCACCCTGGACGAGCAGGCCCTGGAGGAGGTGATGGACGTGCTGGACGGGCTGCGCGAGCGCGACCGCGCCGTCGGGATCGTCAGCCACGTCGCGGATCTGCGCCAGCGGATCCCGGCTCAACTGCTGGTCCGCAAGGGCCGGCAGGGCTCGACCCTCCAGCTCACCGGTCCGGAGGCGAGCTGAGAGACGGGCTGGGTGATCAGCTGATCAGTTCTGTCAGTTCCTGTCACAGACATTGACAGATTCCAACAAAACCAAATACTTCTCGACATGGGGCGCGTTGGCCAAACATTTTCCCTCAGGCCCACATCCCGCCCGACGGAAGGTGTTTGGAATGTTTGAATCCCGATCAGCCGCTTCGCACCGGCGACTGCGACGGCTGGGGGCGGTCTCGCTCTCGTCGGCGATGCTGGCACTCGCCACGCTGAGCGGCGCGGTCCCGAGCCCGGTGGCCGCCGCGGCCACCGTGACGCCCCAGCTGGGCAACGGCCTCGCCCTGACACCGCCGATGGGCTGGAACTCCTGGAACAGCCTGGGGACCAACGTCACCGAGCAGCAGGTGACCGACACCATCGACTCCATGGCGGCCAACGGCCTGGTGGCGGCCGGCTACGACACCGTGACCATCGACGACGGCTGGTCGCTCTGGCACCGCAGCGGCCAGACCACCGACCTGGTGAAGAACTCCTACGGCGCCCTGCAGCTCTACGACACCAACGGCAACCCCGTCAGCGGCACGGACGGCACCGGCAACGACCCGACCACCGGCCACCTGATCCCGAACCCGGCCAACTTCCCCAACCAGGTCGTCAACGGGCAGACGCTGAACGGCATCCAGTACGTCGCCTGGTACGCGCACAGCAAAGGCATGAAGTTCGGCCTGTACGGCACCGACACCTACACCACCTGCCAGAGCCACCCCGGCAGCCTGGGCCACGAGAGCACCGACGCCGCCGACTTCGTCGCCTGGGGCGTCGACTACGTCAAGTACGACGACTGCCCGTACGGCCCGCCGATCACCGGCTCGGACGGGCACAACTACGGCACCCAGGGCGAGGGGAAGGAGCTCACCGAGTCGATGTACGCCCGGGTGCAGACCTTCCAGAAGGCGCTGGACGCCGCCTCCGCCGCGCAGGGCCGGCGCAAGGTGGTGCTGAGCGTCTCGGCGCAGCCCGTGCACACCGGCGTGCCGTCCCTGGAGGCGGCCAACGACCCGGCCCGCTCGGACTCGCTGATCACCGCGGCCGGCACGCCGCAGTACAACGCACCGGGCTATGCCCCCACCGGCATCTGGTGCGGCCAGGTCGCCAACCTCTGCCGGATCGGCGGCGACCGCGCCAGCGACCTCACCGGGGTGTTCTACGGCGGCGCGCTGGGGACGTCGCTGCAGTACGCGTCGAACATCAAGCCGGGCAGCTGGAACGACATGGACATGATGTTCGCCGGCTGGGTCGACCCCTACGGCGAGTACGGCGTCACCGACACCTGCACGTGCCACAAGCCGTTCACCGACACCGAGTCGGCCACCGAGCTGTCGATCCTGTCGATGATGGCCTCGCCGCTGATCTCCGGCGCCGACCTGCGCGGCGCGGCCGCCTCCCAGCACACGTCCAACGGCGCCACCTGGTCGACCGGCCTGAGCGCCACCTCGCTCGCGATCTACAAGAACGCCGGCGTGATCGCGGTCGACCAGGACAGCCTAGCCAGGCCCGCCACCCTGGTCGGCAGCGCGCCGACCTCGCAGACCGCACCGGTGGTGCTCAAGCGTCAGCTCTCGAACGGCGACACCGCGGTCCTGCTACTCAACCAGGACCCGGCCAACAGCCAGACCATCAGCACCAGCCTCGCCGCACTCGGCCTCAACGGCACCGGCTACCGCTACCAGGACCTCTGGACCAAGGCCACCGGCACCTTCACGGGCGGCATCAGCGCCACGGTCGCGCCGCACGGGGTGGCGATGTACCGGATCAGCGGCTCCACCGTGAACACCGCCCCGGCCCTCGTCGGCGACGGCAAGTACCACAGCCTGTCCAACGGCGGCCCGGCCGGTAACGTCCTGGAGGTGGCCGGCACCTGCAGCGCCCCCGCCGGCGGCAACGCCGACATCAACGCCTGGGACCCGACCCACACCTCCGAGCAGTGGACCTTCACCGCCAACGGCGACGGCACCGTCCGGATCTCCGACCGCTGCTCCACCGGCACCCAGGTCAACGGCACGCTCACCGCGCCCGGCAGCTCCGGTCCGGCGGTCACCGTGCAGAACGGCTACGACCCGGCCAGCGCCTACCAGAAGTGGGTGGTGACCCAGAACTCCGGCAGCGGCGCGCTGACCCTCACCAACCGGGCGACCGGATACGTGCTGGACTCGGCCGCCGGCACGGCGGGCTCCACCGTCGTGGTGAACCCGGGCAACGCGGGCGGCACCCAGGGCTGGCTGGCCGTCAGCTGACGACTCCGTCCGGGGGCCGGGCGGCGGCCCGGCCCCCGGACGGGCAGGACCGGCAGGACCGGCAGGACGGTGTCAGCCGGCGCAGGCGATCCGCTGGGCCTGCTGCCAGGCGCAGACCGGGCAGAGCGTGCTGCCCGCCCGGTCGGCCGGGAACTCGGTCGGCTCGCCGCACAGCACGCAGTCGGCGCGCGGGCCCGTCCCGTCCACGGCGGGGGTGAGCGCGGCCAGCGCGCCCGGGCTGCCCGGCCCGTCCGACCCGTCCGCCCCGGGCACGGCGCAGTACGTCCTCGTCTCGTCCGTCATGCCGCCTTCCTACCCGCTCCCGGCGGGCCGGGGCAAGCGCGTCTCAGCCCAGGAAGGAGAGCCGCACGGTGCGCCGCGGGTTGTCCCGGTTCGTGTCGATCAGCACCACCGACTGCCAGACGCCGAGCGCCGGGCGCCCGCCGATCACCGGCAGCGTCGCGTGCGGGGCCACCAGGCCGGGCAGTACGTGGTCGCGGCCATGGCCCGGGCTGCCGTGCCGGTGGCGCCAGCGGTCGTCGGCGGGCAGCAGGTCGCGCAGCACCGCGAGCAGGTCGTCGTCGCTGCCCGCGCCGGTCTCCAGGATCGCGACACCGGCGGTGGCATGCGGGACGAAGACGTTGAGCAGACCGTCCCGGCCGGACGCTATGTCGTCCAGGAAGGCCGTGCAGCGGTCGGTGATGTCCAGGGCGACTTCCTGGTCGCCGGTGATGATCTCGAAGGTCTGGGAGTGGAAGGTCTCGGCCATGGCCCCCATCCTGACCCATCCCGGCGAAGCGGCGGTGAAGAATCCGCGCACATATCCGGGGCGTCCGGGAACGCAAAAGTCCCGGTGGGCGGTTTCCTGCCCACCGGGTCCGCGGCCGACGCTATCCGCGGCTGCCGAAGAGACTGCGCTTCAGCCGCCGCAGCGGGGCCAGCAGCAGCACCCGCGCCGTACGACGCGGAGCAGCCGGGGTGCTCACGCCACGCGGCGTCAGCTCCCTTATCAGGCCGAGCGCCTCGGCGGTGTCGACCACCGAGAGCGCGGGCGCGCCGAGCACGGCCAGGTGCCGGTCGATCCGCCGACCGGTCGCCCCGACGCCGCACTGAATCGCCGGCACTCGGGGCCTGTTCCGCACTTGCATGTGTTCCATGAGATTCCCACCCCTACGAGGCGCCAGGGCCGTGAGGCGAAGACTATCCGTGAGGGACGGTCTTCGCGCAACCGTCCTGGTGTTCTGCCACCGTATCGTGTGATGACAACTCACGTGTCACCAGGGACGCGTGGCATCGGTCACGACTGCGCATCGATGGGGCGGGATCCTGGACACCGGCCGATTCCCGTCCCCGCCGCAGTCTCTGACCAGGCATCGGACCCCGACCGGCGCACAGCTGACAGCGAATCAGGCCGGGCGCACCACGGGGGCGGACGGAGGTGCGGGGGTGATCTCCGGCGGATCGAGCAGGGCAGAGATCCCGACGCCCGAGAGTCCGAGCCCGAGCAGCGAGCAGAGCACCAGCACCACCAGCCACGCTCCCGGCGAGGCCCAGTGGACCCGGTCGGCATAGCGCACCAGCCCGAGCAGCCCGAAGCCGCCGGTGCAGACCAGGGCGGCCATGCCGCCGCGCACCCGGCGCAGCTCGGCCTCCTGGCGGCTCAGCAGCAGGGCGACCCCGAAGACCAGGCACCAGGCCCCGATCACCCGGACGTCGAGCTGTCCGGCCTGCCACGGCCAGCGGCGGGCGGCCGGGGCCGGGTCGACGTAGAGCACGGCCCCGGCCAGGGCGAGTGCCGTCCCGTTGACGGCCATCGGCGCGGAGACCCACCAGGGCAGCCGCGGCGGGCGCGGCGGCAGCGCGCCGCGGATCCGCCACTGCGCCCCCAGCCCCACCAGTCCGACGAGGGGGGCCAGCAGATGGACGCCCAGCCAGATCCAGGCGCTGAGGAAGCCCACCAGGGCACCGCCGCGCAGGTGCATCTCACCGCGTCCCAGCAGCAGCGCGCCCAGCATCAACAGCATGAACAGGGAGCTGGCGAAGACCGCCACCCGCACCTTGACCCAGCTGTCCGTGCAGGCCGCCAGCGCCAGCATCGCGCAGCTGCCACCGTAGGCGGCGCCCAGCAGGGTGGCGGTGACCGGGGACATCCGCCAGGCGAAGAAGCCGTCGGTGTGCGAGCTGAGCAGCGTCAGGGAGAGGAAGACGTAGCCGGCCGCCAGGGCCAGCGGGACCAGCACGACGGCCTTGAGGATCCGGCTGACCGGGCGGTGCGGCAGCGGGGAGGAGAGGAGTGGGGGCTGCGCGGACATGGGCGCTCCCGGGGGGAGAGGTACGGGCGGCGGAGAGGTGGGGGAGCCGAACCGCTGGATACTGCAGCGCGCTATGAGACTGCGCGTCAATATAGGAGGTCTGCGGAACCCCGGCAATGCCCCTGACAGGCTGAAGAGAAATATTCGGAAACCGAACACACACGGGGGATTGACGCGGCCGTTACGTCCAAGCAATATCTGTTTGAGCAGGAAGTAGGGCTCTGCGGTCCTTACAGTCATTCGACTGATGAACGCATGAACGCGCCTCCTGTTTCTCCTTCCGCCACCCCTGAGCCACTGTTCGGTCACCTCAACGCTGCGGTGACCCGGCTCGACCAAGGTGGACGGACCGGCGGTCGGCCGCCGAGGGTCGGCCGGGCCGCCAACGGGCTGCCGGTGCCCCGCCGCACAGGCGGTGGCACCGGCGGTCGCCAGTGCCGCGTCAGGCAGCCCGCGCCCCGGCACTAGAGTGGGCCGTCCCACCGCCACCCGGCCCCACCGTGGAGACAGGAACAGCGTGCGCCCCCTCCTCAGCATCGTGTTGCCCGTCCACGGCGTGGAGCGCTTCCTGCCGCTCTGCCTGGACTCCGTCCTCGGCGGCCGGCCGGGTCAGGACGCCGAGGCGGCCGCGGAGATCGAGGTGATCGCGGTAGACGACCTCTCCCCCGACGGCTGCGGCAAGATCCTGGACGACTACGCGGCCCGAGACCCCCGTCTGCGCGTCCTGCACCTGACCGAGAACCAGGGCCTGGGCGGCGCCCGGGCGGCCGCCCTGCCCGAGGCGCACGGCGAGTACATCTGGTTCGTCGACAGCGACGACTGGCTCCCCGACGGCACGCTCGACGCCGTCCTGGCCGAGCTGCGCGCCGAGCGGGCGAGCGAGCAGCCGGTCGACGTCCTGCTGACCGGCTTCACCCACGTCTACCCGGACGGGAGCAGCGAGCCCAACCCCTGGCGGCACGTGCTGGCCGGTTCGCCGCTGGAGGCCGGCTGCACGCTCGCCGAGCACCGGGCGCTGCTGCAGAGCGTGATGTCGGTCTGGAACAAGATCTTCCGCCGGGAGTACCTGGACAGCCTGGACGTCGCCTTCGGACGCGGCTACTACGAGGACATCTCGGTCACCTACCCGGCCCTGCTCGCCGCCGGACGGCTGCGCTATCTCGACCGCCCCTGCTACAACTACCGCCGCGGCCGCCCCGGCGCGATCACCGCGACCTCCTCCCCCAGGCACGCCGACGCCTTCGCCCAGTACGACGCCATCTTCGCCTTCCTGGACCGGCGCCCCAGCGAGCTGAGCCCGCTGGTCTTCGAGCGCACCGTCAAGCAGGCACTGACCGTCTACGACTCCCCCGGGCTCGTCCCCGCCGAGTTGCGCAAGGACTTCTTCCACCGGATCGCCGCGCACTTCGCCCGGCACCGCCCCGAGGGCTACCGCTTCCCCGGCGGCGTCACCGGCCTGCGTTACCGGCTGGCCGCGCGCGACGCCCGGTTCGCCTACGACGAGCTGCGCCGCACCGGGCGGCTGCCGCGCACGCTGAAGACCTCCCTCGCGCGCGGCCTGCGCCGCAGTGCCTGAGGCCCCAGCGCCGGCACCGTGACGGGCCGCCAGACCGCCTTCAGCTCGCGCCAGGAGATGTCCTCCGCGGAGGCATAGAGCAGCGGCGGCAGCACGGCCACGCTGATCACCTCCGGTGGCACGGTGATCCGCGGGACGAACGGGAGCAGCCCGGCCAGCACACCGGCGACCACCAGCAGGGACGGCGCGGGAATGCTCCAGTGCCGGGCCCCGGTGGCCACGGCGGTGGCCAGGATGACCAGCAACAGCACTGTTGTGACACCGCTCACGCCGGCAACGCCTCCCCTGGGGATCGAGCCCCCGGGGTGGCTCGACGCGCCTATTGTATGAACCGTCGGCGCGTCACTTCGGGCTTTTGCCTGGTCATCCGGTGCCCACCGGATGGGGGCCGACGACAGCGGACTCAACGAATGTCGTACTGTGCGGTCGGGCAGCGCCCCGGCACGGCGCCGCGACGAGCCGATCCACGCAGGCCGGTGCCCGGGGAGGGACCATGATCAATCTCATCACCAAGCTCGCGATCAAGCCGCTCGCGAAGGCCCTCTACCGGCCCGTCATCGAGGGCCTGGAGAACGTGCCGCGCAAGGGTGGGGTGATCCTGGCCAGCAACCACCTGTCCTTCATCGACAGCGTGGTGATCCCGCTGACCGCGCCGCGCCCGGTCCGCTTCCTGGCCAAGGCCGAGTACTGGCAGGGCGAGGGCATGCGCGGCCGGCTCTCCAAGGCGTTCTTCGACGCGATCAACGCCGTCCCCGTCGAGCGCGGCACCGTCCACCTCGCCCAGGCCGCCCTGGACGCCGCGCTGGAGGTCCTGGAGGGCGGCGAGGCCTTCGGCATCTACCCCGAGGGCACCCGCTCCCGCGACGGCCGCCTCTACCGCGGCAAGACCGGCGTGGCCTGGCTGGCGATGACCGCCGGCGTCCCGGTCGTCCCGGTCGCCCTGGAGGGCACCGAACACCTCCAACCGGTCGGCTCCCGCATCCCCCGCCTGGCCCGCGTCACCGTCCGCTTCGGCGAGCCCCTGGACTTCACCGAGTACCACGGCCGGCAACGCTCCGCCAAGGCCCGCCGCGAGGTCACCGACGAGGTCATGCGCGCCGTCCACGCCCTGTCCGGCCAGGAACTCGCCGAGGTCTACAACGAACTCCCCAAAGCCGCCTGAGAATGCCGGCCGGGTCCAGTCATCGAGCCGCTGACCCTTTTCCACCGAAGAACATGTCACGCAGCACCGGTGGTCGCCGACCGATGGTGGATTGGCTCCTGGCGTGGTGCATCGGGTTCCCGTCCATGCTGGGTATCGGTGTCGTGCGAGGAGCCGCATCGAGCGTCGTCCAGGGCGGCGGGGGGATCGCCGGGCTGGTGTTCCTGATCGCGCTCGGCGTCGGATGCGCGCTACAGGGGGCTGCCTTCGCCTCGATGTGGGCCCTGGTGCGGCGGCGCCGCGCAGCAGGGAAGGGCAGCGGCCTCGCCGCGCTGCGGGTGCTCGTCCTGGGCGGGGCGGGCGTGGTGGCGCTGAACCTGGTGCTGGTCTCGGGCCCCTATCTGCTGCCCTTCGGTCCCGTCTCGACCGTGCTGCTGTGCCTGCCGTACCCGCTGGCCTTCGCCCTGCTGGAGGTGCGAGGCCGGGCGGTGGCCGCCGGGATCGGGGCCGCGGTGCTGCTGCTGGCTGCGGGAACGGTGCCGCTGCACGCCCTACAGGAACGCTGGCCGCCCGTGCCTGGCTGAGTGATCATCCCGGGCTGGACCACACGCTCCTTCAGGCGGTCGACTGGCCCGGTGGCGAGCAGTCCGCCTTCACCACAGGCCCCTACGGCGTACGCACCACCGTGTTCTTCCAGGACACCACCATGGACGGCAACGACGACGGCGTCGTCTCCGTCGCCCCGGCCACGGCCAATCCCTGCAAGCTCGCGGCGACAGTGGCGACCGGGCACAACACGCCCGACAACGACCCGACCCCCGTCGGCTCCGTCGTGCTCCTGCCCGTCACCTCCTGCACCCCCGACGGGAAGGACGCCTGGAGGCTGATCGGCAACGACTTCACCGGCTACGCCGTGCGCAGCCATGGCGTCCTCGCCACCGTCTGCGTCGACTCCGCCCGCACCCATGACGATCTGTCCGCCGTCGCCCGCACCCTCCACCCGCTGGACGACCACTCGTTGTGGCCGCATCTCTCCCTCGGCTGGAGTGCCACCTGGCTGGCTATGTGAGAACAGGGTCGACCCGACCCGGCTCGTCTTCCGGGGCCTCACGGCGCAGGAGGGCGGCGTAGCGGCCGTCCCGGGCGAGAAGCTCCTCGTGGGTGCCCTGTTCGGCGATGTGGCCGTGGTCGAGGACGACGATGCGGTCGGCCTGGCGGACGGTGGAGAGGCGGTGCGCGATGGTGATCGTGGTGCGTCCCACCGCCAGGGCGTCGATGGCCTGTTGGACCGCGCGCTCGGTGCGGTTGTCCAGGGCGCTGGTGGCCTCGTCCAGGATCAGGACCGGCGGGTTGCGCAGGATGGTGCGGGCGATCGCCAGGCGCTGCTTCTCGCCGCCGGAGAACCGGTAGCCGCGCTCGCCGACCAGGGTCTGGTAGCCGTCGGGCAGGCCCGCGATGTGGTCGTGGATCTGGGCCGCGCGGGCCGCCTCGACCAACTCGGCGTCGGTGGCGTCGGGTTTGGCGAACCGCAGGTTGTCGGCGACCGAGGCGTGGAAGAGGTAGGTCTCCTGGGAGACCACGCCGACCGCGCGGGAGAGCGTCTCGAAGGCGAGGTCGCGCACGTCGGTGCCGTCGATGGTCACCCGGCCGCCGGTCACGTCGTAGAGCCGGGGCACCAGGTAGCTGAGCGTGGTCTTGCCCGAGCCGGTCTCGCCGACCACCGCGAGCGAACCGCCGGGCGGGACGGTGAGGTCGATCCCGGCCAGCGTACCGGTGGGGTGCTGGGCGTCGTAGCCGAAGTCGACCTGCTCGAACCGGACTTCGCCGCGGACCTGCAGCAGGTGGACGGGCTCGGCGGGCTCGGCGATCTCCACCGGCAGGTCCAGGTACTCGAAGATCCGCTGGAACAGCGCGAGCGAGGTCTGCACGTCGACGCCGGTGGCCAGCAGGCTGACCGCCGGGCGGAACAGCGCCTGCTGGAGGGTGACGAAGGCGACCAGGGTGCCGATCGAGACGATCGGCGCGCCGTGCGCGGAGGTCAGACCGGCCGCCAGGTAGATCACCGCCGGCATCGCGGCCAGCACGATCTGGATGACGTTCATCCGCCAGCGCCCGGCCATGCTGGAGCGCACCTCCAGGCCGGCCAGTTCGTCCGACTGCTCGGTGAACTCCCGTGCCAGCGAGTCCGATCGGCCCATCGTACGGCCCAGCAGGATGCCGCTGACGGACAGCGACTCCTGGACGGCCGAGGACATCAGCGCCAGCTGCTTCTGGCGCTGCGAGGTGATCTTCTTGCGCTCGCTGCCGACCCGGCGGCTGATCCAGGCGAAGAGCGGGAGCAGCAGCAGCGAGACGACGGTCAGCCGCCAGTCCAGCGCGACCATCGCCACGACCGTGGCCACCACGCTGGTCAGGTTGGACACCAGGGAGGTCGCGGTGGAGGTGACGGTGGACTGCATGCCGCCGATGTCGTTGGCGATCCTGGACTGCACCTCGCCGGTGCGGGTGCGGGTGAAGAAGGCCAGCGACATCCGCTGCAGGTGGGCGTAGACGGCGGTGCGCAGGTCGTGCATGACACGCTGGCCGACGGTGGTGGAGATCAGCGTCTGCAACACGTTGAAGACGCTGTTGATCACCCCGGTCGCCACCATGCCGAGGACCAGCAGGGCGAGCAGTCCGGTGCGGCCCTGCGGGATGGCCGTGTCGAGCACCGCCCGCAGCAGGAACGGCGACACCACCGAGACCACCGCCGAGGCTCCGACCAGCAGCCCGACGACGGCCAGCCGTCCCCGGTAGGGACGGAAGAGGGCAAGGATGCGGCGCAGCTGGGCAGGCGGCTGCGGGGAGTCGGCCGAGCGTTCGGGCGGCGTCCAGTCGACGCGGTCGGGCCTCATAGAACCTCCAGGGATGGGAAACATGAGGAGCATAGCTCATTGTTAGCGATGCTAATAATGAGCTATGCCCGTCAGGTATTCCCGCCGACCCGCGCACCGATCCGCGCGCCGGCCCGAGAGGCCTCAGTCCGTCCGGTAGGTACGCGCCGCCTTCGAGGACATCCCGCCGAGCTTGCCCGCCGGCATCAGCCGGGCCACCGCCACCACCAGCTTGTAGCGCTTGCCCGGCACCGAGAGGGTCCGGCCGTGCGCCAGGTCGCGCAGCGCCTCGTCCACCACCCGTTCGGCCGAGAGCCAGCCCCAGGCCGGGATGTTCGACGTCCCCATACCGGCCCGCTCGTGGAACTCGGTGCGGGTGAAGCCGGGGCAGAGCGCCATCAGCCGGACGCCGGTGCCGGTGAGGTCGCGCATCACGCCCTGGGTGAAGTTGACCACCCACGCCTTGGTGGCTCCGTACGTGCCGCGCGGCAGGAAGGCCGCCACCGAGGCGACGTTGACCACCCCGCCGAACCCGCGCTCGCGCATCCCGGGCAGAGCTGCCGTGGTGAGCCGCAGCACCGCCTCGACATGCACCTTGAGCATGTCGAGCTCGTCCTGCAACGGGACCGCCAGAAAGGCGCCCCGGTTGCCGAACCCGGCGTTGTTGACCAGGATGCCGACCGGTCGGGAAGCGTCCTTCAGCCGCTCCTCGACCGCGGCGATCCCGGCTTCGGTGGCGAGGTCGGCGGTGAGCACCTCCGTCTCCACCCCGAACGCCTTGCGCAGCTCTGCGGCGGAGGCCTCCAGACGTCCGGTGTCCCGGGCGACCAGGACCAGGTCGTGGCCGTCCTTCGCCAGACGGCGGGCGAAGGCGGCACCGATTCCGGCGGTGGCGCCGGTGATGAGGGCAGTTGTCATGGGGTGACGCTAGCGTCACCGGCCCGCGGAGTCCGCATGCCGCCGGAGGGGCCCGCCGAACCGTGCGCCGCGTCATCGGCCGCGCCGCCCGCACCCACCGGACGCAGCCGGCTGCTCGCGGTCGCCCGCAGCCGGGGCGCCAGCCGGGCCACCTCGCGCGCGCCCACCGAGGCGATCAGGCCGGGCAGCATCCAGCGCATCGGCTGCATGCCGCGCAGCCAGGCCTGCGCGTAGACGTGCGGCGAGCGGCGGGCGATGCCGTCCACCAGGCGTTCCACCGCCGGGCCGATCGGATAGGTGCGGTTGGCCGGCCAGGGCAGCCGGGCCCGCATCTCGCGCAGCACGTCGTCCTGGTCGGCGCCGCGCACCATGTCGGTGTCGGTCCAACTCAGGTAGCCGACACCGACCTTGACGCCCTGGTGGGCGACCTCGGCGCGCAGCGCGTGGGCGAACGACTCGACGCCGGCCTTGCTCGCGCAGTAGGCGCTCATCAGCGGCGCCGGGGTGATCGCGGCCAGCGAGGCGATCTGCAGCAGGTAGCCGCGGCTCTGCGTCAGAGCCGGAAGGAAGGCCCGGGCGGTGGCGACGCTGCCCAGGAGGTTGACCTCGATCACCCGGCTGAAGGCGGCGTGGTCGCTGTCGAGCAGCGGGCCGCCGATGGCGATGCCCGCGTTGGCGACCACGGTGTCGATCCGGCCATACCTCGCCGTGATCGCCTCGGCGGTGGCGGTCAGCGCCGCGAGGTCCGTCACGTCGGCCTCCCAGCTGGAGGCCTCCGGACCGCACAGCGCGGCGGCGGCCTTGAGTTCGGCCGGCTCCAGGCCGACCAGCGCGACCCGGGCCCCGCGCTCGGCGAGCCGACGGGCCATCAGCGCGCCCAGGCCCCGGGCGGCGCCGGTGACGACGACGACCTGGTTGTTCAGTGAAGGAGTCACGAGGCCTCGGTCCTCTCAACGGGCGGGGCGGCGACGGCGGACGAGGAGGCGGCCGTCAGGTGGGCGGCGGCCAGCCGGCGGATCTCGGCGGCGACCTCGGTCGGCCGCTCGACGGGTGCCATGTGCCCGACCCCGGGTAGCTCCAGCAACCCGGCCGGCGAGGACAGCGCGGCCAGCATCCGGTGCGCGAACACCGGCGGGGTGAGCTTGTCGGCGCTGCCGACGACGATCGCGGTGGGCGCGGCCAGCCGCGCCAGCCCGGCGTTGACGTCCAGTTCGCCGAGCACCGCCGCCCAGCGGGCCCGGACGGCCGTCGGGCAGGCGTGCACGATCCGGGCGGTGGCCTCGACCCGGTCGGCGGGCGTGGCCGGTCCCATCGTGGCGTACTTCAGTGCTGCCCTCGACGCGCCGCTGATCGGGCCCAGCGGCAGCCGGGAGCGCAGGATCTGCCGGTGCAGCGCGCGGCGCAGCCACCGGGGCCGCCAGCCGGCCGGGATCACCAACAGCTCCTCGACCAGGTCGCTCGGACCGGTGCTGACCAGCAGCGCGGCGGCCGTCCTGGCGGCCACGGCGGGCCGGTCGCCGGCCGCCATGATGGTCATGCCGCCCATGCTGTGCCCGGCCAGCACCGCCTTGCGGCCGTCCGGTACGACCGCGGCCAGGACGGCTTCCAGGTCGTCGGCCAGCGCGGTGGTGGAGTGGCCGCGCGGGGTCGGCGGGATGTCGCTGCGGCCGTGCCCGCGCTGGTCGTAGGCGACCACCCGGTGGGTGTCGGCCAGTTGGTGGACGACCGGGGCCCAGAACTCGGTGGAGCAGGTCCAGCCGTGCGCGAGCACGACGAGCGGTGCGCCCTCGGGGCCGTACTCGGCGGCGTGCAGCCGGCTGCCGTCGGCGGAGCGGACGGAGTGCTCGCGCGCGGGGGCGGGGAGCACGCAGTCGGCGGGGATGGCGGGGCTCACGCGGACACCTCCTGGGTCACGACGGCGGAATCGGCGGCGGAATCGGCGGCGGTCGCGGCGGAGGTCCCGACGGCGGTCTCCGCGGCAGTGCGCTTGATCAGGTCGTATTCGGCGAGGTCGATCCGCCGGGTGGCCCGGCGGAAGGAGCTGGTCGAACCGGGCCAGAGCACGGTGTTCTTGCCCTCGCCGTCCAGGTACCAGCTGCGGCAGCCGCCGGTGCTCCAGACGGTGCGCTCCATCTTGTGCTGGAGCCGCTGGTTCCACTGCCGCTGGGCCCGCTCGGTGGGCTGCAGGGCGGTCGCGCCGACCGACTCCAGGGTGCTCAACGCGTCTATCAGATAGTTCAGTTGGGATTCGATCATGAGGATCATCGAGCTGTTGCCGAGCCCGGTGTTGGGCCCGATGACGAAGAACAGGTTGGGGAACCCGTGCACGGTGGACCCACGCAGCGCCTCCATGCCTCCACCCCACTCCTCGGCCAGGCTGCGCCCCGAGGCGCCGAAGACCTTGGCGCCGATCGGCATGTCGGTGACGTGGAAGCCGGTGCCGAAGACGATCGCGTCGACCTCGTGCTCGCTGCCGTCGGCGGCGACCAGGGTGGAGCCGCGCACCTCCGTCAGCCCGGCGGCGACCACCTCGGCGTTGGGGGCGGCCAGCGCCGGGTAGTAGCCGTTGCTGATCAGGATGCGCTTGCAGCCGATCCGGTAGTCCGGGGTCAGCTGGGCGCGCAGCGCGGGGTCGGCGATCGAGCGGGCCAGGTGGCGCTCGGCCAGCTGCTGGACCACCCGCAGCGCGCCGGGCCGGCGGACGAAGGCGTCCACCTGGAGCTCGCGGACGGCGAAGAGCGCCGCCCGGCGCAGCGCGGTGGTGGCCGGGATGGTCCGGTGCACCCAGCGTTCGACGGCGCTGATCTCGCGGTCCACCTTGGGCAGCACCCAGGCGGGCGTGCGCTGGAAAAGCGTCAGCCGGCCGACCTCGGGCTGGATCGCGGGCACCACCTGGGCGGCCGACGCCCCGGTGCCGACGACGGCGACGCGCTTGCCCGTGAGGTCGTAGTCGTGGTCCCAGCGGGAGGTGTGGAAGACCTTTCCGGGGAAGTCGGCGAGGCCCGGCAGGTCGGGGATCTGCGGGTCGGAGAGCGGACCGCAGGCGGCGACCAGCGCGTCGGCCGTCCACTCCCCCGCCGCGCTGGTGACCCGCCAGCGGGCCTGTGCGGGCTCCCAACGGGCCTCGGTGACCTCGGCGTTGAAGCGCAGGTGCGCGCGCAGGCCGTAGGTGTCGGTGACCCGCTCCAGGTAGGCGCGGATGTCGGCCTGGCCGGAGAAGCTGCGCGGCCAGTCGGGGTTGGGGGCGAAGGAGAAGGAGTACAGGTGCGAGGGGACGTCGCAGGCGCAGCCCGGGTAGTCGTTGTCCCGCCAGGTGCCGCCGACCGAGCCGGCGCGCTCCAGGATCACGAAGTCGGTGATCCCGGCACGGCGCAGCCGCACGCCCGCGCCGATCCCGCCGAAGCCGGAGCCGATCACGGCCACGCGGACATGCGGCACCCGCGGCACGTCGGACTCGGCCGACGCGGCAGGCCCGGCCGATGCGGCCGGCTGGGCCGGGACGTCCGGCGTGCGGCCGGTGCGGGTGCGGGCACGCTTCTCGGGGCTGGCTGCCATGCGGCGGTCCTCTCTGGGCACTGCGGTGCTGACGATTGTTCCCCAGACCAATCACGCCAGTATCTACTGGCACGATTGGCAGAGTAGCCCTTGCTGACAGTTGATGGAAGAAGCCCGACCGGTCCGGTTCGGCGCGGCCCCGCCCTATGCTGGCCGCGTGGCGGAGATCGAGAGCAAAGCAGCAGGTCCGCGCGAGTTCCGCGTCGAGGAACTCGCCGCGGCCGCCGGCATCACCACCCGCACCCTGCGTTTCTACCGCGAGCGCAAACTCCTGCCGCCGCCGCGCAAGGAGGGCCGAATCGCCTGGTACGGCGAATCCCACCTGGCCCGGCTGCAGATGATCGCCGAGCTGCTGGAACGCGGCCACACCCTGGGCGGCATCACCGAGTTGATCGGCGCGGGCGAGAGCGGGCGGGACGTCGCCGAGCTGATCGGGCTGCAGGACGCGATCGTCGCCCCCTGGTCGGACGAGACCCCCGTCTCGCTGAGCTGGGACGAGCTGGCGGCGGCCTTCGGCGACCAGCTCACCGACACCGTCACCGCCGAGTCACTCGCCCAGGGCTACATCACCGTCCAGGACGACGGCGTCACCCACGTCAGCCGCCGCCTGATGGACGCCACCGTCGCGCTGGTGGCGGAGGGCGTCCCGCTCAGCGCCGTGCTGGACGCCAGCCGCAAGACCCAGGAGTACGCCGACGCGGTCGCCGAGGTCTTCGTCGCGCTGATCCGCGACCAGTTGCTCGGCGCGCTGGCCGGCGAGCAGCCGCTCCCGCCGGGCCGGGCCGCCCACCTGACGGAACAGCTCACCCGCGTCCGCCCGCTGGCCCGCACCGTGGCCGACGCCCAGTTCGCGCTGGCCATGGACCGCCGCGTGCACGCCGAGTACGACGAGGTGATCCGCCAGCGCCGGCACTGAGGCCGCCCTGCCTACTTGGACTCGACCCGTCCGAGCGGTTCGGGCCCGGCCGCCAGCGCGTCACACGCCTGCTGCCAGGCGGGATCCCCGGGGTAGAGCTCGCTGCGCAGGTAGGCCCAGCCGAGCCGCTGGACCGCGGCGACCCGCAGGGGGTTCTCGTCCGTGGTCTCGGCGACGTCGTAGCCGGAGATCCCGCCGAGTCCGTGCTCCGCGTCGAACAGCGTGAGCAGGGACTTGGGGCCCGGCGCGAGGACGTACGGATCGGCGTGCCAGTCCGCGCCGGCGACCGTCAGGTGGGCGGAGGTGTCCTTGTCGCCGGCGACCACGAGCGTGGGCGTCGTCATCGCGGAGAAGTCCGGGGTGTGCAGGAAGGCGAAGTTATCGGCCGCCCACGCGCTGAGCGCGTCCCCGCCCCGGCCGGGCGCGGCGAGCAGCACGCCCGCCCTGATCCGCGGCTCCGCCAGGTTCACCTCCGTCCCGTCCTGCGGATCGGTGAGCCGCGCGCCCAGCAGCAGGCTCGCGGTGTGGCCGCCCATCGAGTGCCCGACGACGGCGACCCTGTCGCGGTCCAGGCGCCCGAGGAGCTGCGGGACGGCGGCCTCGACCAGGTCGAGCCGGTCGAGGATGTGCGTCATGTCCTCGGCGCGCGAGCGCCAGTACAGCGGCGCTCCGGGGGTGTCGGCGTCCAGGCTCAGCGTCGTCGAGCTCAGATGGGTGGGCTGGATCACGACAAAGCCGTGCGCCGCCCAGAAGCTAGCGAGCGGGGCGTAACCGTCAAGCGAGGAGAGGTGGTTGGAGTGGCCCTGCCCGTGCGACAGGAGGATGACCGGCAGGTCGGTCCCGGCCACGGGCGCGGAGACGCGCAGTTCCAGGTCCACCGGGCGACCGGGAACCGGCAGCACGACCGGTGCGACCGAGAGGACGGGAGCGGGCCGGCCGAAGGTTCCGGCCGGGTCGGTGAGTGCACTCATGGCGAGGACGTCCCTTAGACTAGAAGCGGAGCAATGTTCCGGATTTACGATACGGAGCAGTGTTCCGCTTTGTCAACGGTCCAGGCGGCCACCCGGCCGGCGAAAGGAGAGCGTGGTGCCCTCGACAAGCCCCTCCGGGGAGGTGCCGGCCCGAACCAAGCGGGCCGACGCGGTGCGCAACCAGCAGACGCTGCTCACCGCCGCGGCCGAGGTGTTCGTCACCTCCGGCGTCGACGCACCGATCCGTGAGATCGCGGCCAGGGCGGGCGTCGGGATGGGGACGATCTACCGCCACTTCCCGACCCGGGCCGATCTCGTCGTCGCGGTCTACCGCCACCAGGTGGAGGCCTGCGCCGAGGCCGGCCCGAGCCTGCTGGCCGCCGCCGACTCCCCGTTCGCGGCGCTCCGCCAGTGGGTCGACCTCTTCGTCGACTTCCTGGTCACCAAACACGGACTCGCCAACGCCCTGCAGTCGGACAGCACCGGCTTCGAGGCGCTGCACAGCTACTTCCTCGACCGCCTGGTTCCGGTCTGCGCGCAGCTGCTCGACGCCGCGGTCGAGGCCGACGAGATCCGCCCCGGGACGGCTGCCTACGAGCTGATGCGCGGCATCGGCAACCTCTGCGTCGGACGGGACAGCGACCCGCGCTACGACCCCCGCCGCCTGGTCGACCTGCTCCTGGGGGGACTGCGGCGAGCGCAACCGTCCTGACGCCGCCCACCATGTGCCGGTCGGCCTGCGCCGCGCCGCGCCCCGCGATTCGGTTCCGCCGCGGCGCGGGCCGGTCTGCTTGACTGGCCGCATGATCCGTGGAGACGGGCGGTGACCGGCCAGGAGAGCGAGCCCGACCCGCGTTTCACCCTCGCCAACGAGCGGACCTACCTCGCCTGGAGCCGCACCGCGCTGGCCCTGGTGGCGGCGGGACTGGGGTTCACCCAGCTGCTGCCGCCCTTCCCCGGGATCGCGTGGGGGCGCCGGGCGCTCGGAGTGCCGCTGATCGTGCTCGGCGCGGTCGTCGCGGTGGTCGGCTACCTGGACTGGGCACGCACCCAGCGGGCGCTGCGGCAGGGCGCGCCGCTGCCACGCTCCCCGCTGCCACGGATTCTGGCCGCCGTGGTGGCCGTCGAGTGCGCGTTCGCGGCGGCCCTGGTGGTCTTCTCCAGGAGTTCCGGCGGGTGAGCGGCCCGCCCCTCGACGTCGAACCCGGGTCCGCGCAGGGGCGCACCGACCTGGCCTGGACCCGGACCTGCGTCACCTTCGCGGCCGTCAGCGCGGGTGTGCTGAGGATCGACCCGCCGGCCGGCCTGCCGCTGGTCGTCGTGACGGCAGCGGTCTGGGCGGTGGGGACGTGTCGTAGCGTCCCGCACGGGCGGCCGCGCGCGCTGGGGTTCATCGCTCTGACCGTCCTGCTGACCGCGCTGGTCGCCCTCGGCGTCGCGCTGTCCGCGGCGGGCGCGCCGCACCGGCCGGGCGTGGGTCACCCGTCGAGCACGGGTCACCCGTCGAGCGCGGCCACCGGCAGCGGACCGACTGCGGGCGGCGGGATTGGATGATCCGACCATGGCTGGGCCATCCGACTGGCTCATAGGGTCGGGACTCACCCGCGGGCTGACGCTCTGTCGGGGTCGGTGTGGGGGAGGCGGGCGCCCCGACCCGGCCCCTGGAGGACGAGCGGGCATGAGTGCGGCGGAGAAGTTCCGGGACACCCGGGAGTTGACGGGTGGTCGGGTGCTGGTGTGGTCGCTGCTCGGGCGGCTCCCGGCGGCGATGTGCCCGATCGGCACCCTGCTGCTGGTCAGTCAGAACTCCGGCAGCGTCTGGCAGGGAGCCGCGGCGGCCGGTGCGCTGGCCCTGGGCCAAGCCGGCGGCGGGCCGCTGGTGGGACGGCTGGCCGACCGGCGCGGGCAGCGCCCGGTGGGGCTGGTCGCCGCCGTGGTCAACACGCTCGCGATCCTCGCGCTGGTGGCCGCCTCCGAGAGCGGTGCGCCGCTCGGCTGGCAGCTGGCGCCGGCCGTCCTGGTCGGACTCTCCGTCCCGCTGGTGGGGCCGCTCTCCCGCAGCCGCTGGCTCTGGCTGGCCCGCGGACGGCCCGACCGGCGGGCCTCGGCGCTCTGGCTGGACGGCCTGGTCGACGAGATCAGCTTCACCAGCGGCCCGGCGCTGGTCGGCGTGCTGGCCACGCTGGCCGGTCCGGGCGCCGGGATGCTGCTGGCGGCGGCCCTGGTCGGCGGCGGCGCGACGCTCTTCGCCCTGCACCCCTCGGCGCCGCCCGGCACCGGCGCGGGTCCGCGCACACCCGCCGGGCGGCTGCTGACCCTCCCGTACGGGCTGCTGCTGGCGGGCATGGCCCTGCTCGGGACGGTCTTCGGCTCACTCCAGGTCGGCGTCACCGCGACCACCGCGCAGCTGGGCCACCCCGGCGCGGCCGGGCTGCTCTACGGACTGGTGGGCCTGACCAGCTCCTTCGCGGGCGTCGCGATGGCGGCCCTGCCGGCCCGCTGGGACCTGCCCGGACGCCTGCGGGCCGGCACCGGCCTGCTCTTCGCCGCGTCGGTGTTGGCGCCGCTGACCGGCACCAGCCTGGGCGGACTGGCGCTGGCGGTGGGGTGCGTGGGGCTCGCGATCGCGCCGCAGATGATCACGATGTTCGGCCTGGTCGAGCGGACCGTCCCGGGGATGCGGCTCGGCGAGGCGATGGCCGGACTGGTCAGCAGCATCACGCTCGCGCAGTCGGCGGGCACGGTGGCCGGCGGCTGGGCGGTGGACGCCTACGGCCCGCGCGCGCCGTTCGCCCTCACCTGCGCCGCCGCGGCGGCCGCCCTGCTGCTCGCCGCCTGCACGGCCACCGGCCGGCGCTACCGCCGGCCGGCCGACTCCCCCGTCGCCGAACGGGTCCCGGCCTGAGCGCCTGAGCTCCTCGGTACCTCCGTGCCTGGACCCGCCCCGAGGGGTTCGCTCCGGCCCCGCGCGACGGGCCGGGACGGCGTGGGGGCCCACGCCGTCCAGCCGGTGGTCGCCGCAGGTCGCGGATACCCGGGCGTGCGAGAGTGGTAGCAGCGAAGGGAGCGGACGCGTGCTCATGGAGAAGGTGGCGGAAATCCTCACCGAGGCGTCCGCGGAGGTCGTCGAACCGCGATTCCGGGCCCTGGCGGCCGGCGAGGTGATGGAGAAGTCCCCGGGTGACCTGGTCACCGTCGCCGACCGGGAGGCCGAGGTGATCATCACCCGACGGCTGCGCGAGCTGCTGCCGGTGCCCGTGGTCGGCGAGGAGGCGGTGGCCGCCGACCCGTCGCTCGCCCGGGCGCTGCACACCGAACCCGCCTGCTGGCTGGTCGACCCGGTGGACGGGACCGCCAACTTCGTGGCCGGACGGCCCGACTTCGCGGTGATGGTCTCGCTGATCCGCGACGGCGAGGCGGTGGCGGCCTGGATCTGGCAGCCGATGACCCGCACCGCCTACGCCGCCGAACTGGGCGCGGGTGCCTGGCGCGACGGGCAGCGGCTCACCCATGCGCCGGCGGCCGACTCGCCCGAGAAGTGGCGCGGCTCGATGAAGCCGTGGTTCCTGACCAAGGACGTCTTTCCCGGACTGCGTGACCGGGTGCACGCCTTCGGCCAGGTGACCGGGGGGCGGCGCGCGGCGGGCGTGGAGTACCCGCAGGTCGCCGACGGTGACCTGGACTTCCTGGTCTACTGGCGGACCCTTCCGTGGGACCACGCACCGGGCTCGCTGCTGGTCCGCGAGACCGGCGGGGTCTCGGCCCGGCTGGACGGCACCCCGTACCGGGCCGACCCGCCCGGCGGTGAGGACGGCCTGCTGGTCGCCGGCGACCCCGAGACCTGGGAGCGGACCCGGGCGATCCTGCTCGGCCTGCCCGACTGACCCGACTGACCCGTCCGCCGCGGCAGCGCCACGACGAACGGGTGTCGGAGACGGCCTGCGGCGCTACCAGAGCACCGGCAGGCGCTCCGGCAGGCGCTTGATGAAGCCCGGACGCCACGCCAACTGCTCGACCGGCAGGGCCAGCCGCAGCGCCGGCAGCTTCTCCACCAGCGCCGTCAGCGCGATCTCGGCGTGCGTGCGGCCGAGCGCCGAGGCGGGGCAGAAGTGCTGGCCCCCGCCGAAGGCCAGGTGCGGGTTGGACTCCCGGTCGAAGTCGATCCGCTCGGGGTGCGGGAAGACCGCCGGGTCGTAGTTGGCCCCCTCGATCAGGACCAGCACCAGTTCACCCGCCCTGATCTCCACCTCGCCCAACCGGACGTCGGCCAGGGCGATCCGCGGCAGCGCGTCGCCGATCGACAGGTTGTAGCGCAGCAGCTCGTCCACCGCCCGGCCGATCACCGCCGGCTCGGCCCGCAGGCGGTCGGCCAGCTCCGGCTGCTGCGCCAGCGCGATGATCGCGTGCTGCAGGAACGCCGAGGTGCTGACCGCGCCCGCGCCGAAGAGCGAGAGAGCGACGGTGGCCAGCAGCTCGTCGCTGACCTGGTCCGAGACGTCCGGCGAGCGGCGCAGCTCGGCGAACCGGCCGAGCAGGCCCTCGGTCGGCTCCGGATCGGCGTTCAGCCGGTCCACCATGTAGCCGAGGTCCTTGTACCAGTTGACTGCCGAGCCCTCGAAGGTCCTCGGGCTGGTGATGAACGCGACGTCGATGCCGGACATCAGCCGGCGCCAGTCGTCGGTGGGGATGCCCAGCAGGCGGCAGTGCAGCGCGGCCGAGTACGGCTCGGTGAAGCCGTCGCGCAGGTCGGCCGGCGGGCCCTGCTCGATCAGCCGGTCCAGCAGCTGGTGCGCCTGCGCCTCCAGCCAGCCGCCCAACTCCCGGTCCGCCTGCGGTGAGAGGGTCTTCATGACGGCGTTGCGCAGCCCGGCGCTGTTGATGTTGCCCATGTTGTTGACCACCTCCGGCGGGATGGTCAGCGCGTACTGGCGCGGCACGCCCGGGTTCGCGGTGTCCTTGAGGCTGAACCGGTCGTCCTCCAGCACCTGCTTGGCCAGCTCGTAGCTGCTGACCAGCCAGGCTTCGTCGCCGGTCATGGTGCGGACCCGGGCGACCGGCTGCTCCGCACGCAGCCGCTCGGCCTCCGCGGGCAGGATGTCGCCGCGGCGGGACAGCGGGAAGTCCGGCAGCGGCGGGTGGTGCGCGGTGCCGGGCAGGACCGGGTCGCGCTGTGCTGTCGTGGTCATCGTGCTTCTCCTCAAGAAATATGACGGTCGATCAGAAGGAAGTCGGGGTCGGACGGGTCACGGGCCCGGATGTTCAGGCCGCGGCAGCGGCCGGACGCGGCGCGGCCGCCCCGGGACGGACCACCGCGTAGGCCTGCCCGGGAACCGCGCGCAGCCCCTCGCTGCGACCGAACAGCACCGGGGTGAGCGGGAGTTCGACGTGGTAGCAGGAGACCGAGGTGGGCACTTTGAGCAGGCCGGGGGTGTCCAGGAAGAACGGCAGCTCGGCGCAGATGTAGCGCAGGCCGGCGGCGAGCTGCTCCGCGGTCGGCTCCTCGCCGTCGGGCGTGCGGCCGGCGAGGAAGGAGCGCGCCATCCCCTCCGCGGCCTGCCGGAAGACCGGGTCGCCGGTCAGGCTCTCCTCGATGGCGATCCGCAGCTGCTGGTAGCGGGCGTCGGAGAGGAAATCGGAGACCGCGCGGATCCGGACCGCCTCCCAGCCGGCGTCCGCCACCCCGCGCTGGATCCGCCGGGCGGTGGTCTTGATCTCCTTGGCAGCCCGGCGCTGGGCGTGCTCGGGGGTGTAGCCGAAGGCCGCGAACTGGGTGTCGACGTGCAGATCCGCGTAGACGATATCCACCGAGTCGAAGAACTCCCTTGCCCACAAGACGAGTTCGGATATCCGCTGCGGGCTGAAGTAGCTGTTCCCGGGGCTCACCCCGATCAGCAGGTGGTCACCGCGCTCCCATACCTGCCGGCAGCGGTCGGAAAAGGGACGTGCCTCGAACGTGCTGGGCTTGGTGCTGATGAGCGAGTCGCTCATAACCGCGGCCTCCGCGTCGCATGGCTGAGTTCACAGCAGAAGTCAGGGAAAGGAAAACGGGGGAAGGGGAAAGCGGGGGAAGGGAGAATGTCCGGCACCTCGGGTGTCGTGACGCGCGCCGCCGTTCACCGGGGCGCGGAAGAACGCACATCCGGGCACGAGCGCGCAGAAATGCCCGCGCTATTGACGCTCGTTCATCCGAATGTGACGCTGAATTCAGGTCCGACGGTCACCGCGGCACTCGGGCCGCCCGGGATCCGCAGCGGATCCACTCCGACGACCGGGCTACGAGCATAAGGCCGGCGGCGCCTGGACATCCGGCGCGCCGTCGGGGGTGGCCACCACGGACGCCGGGGCCGTCGCCGGCCGCGCCCGATCGCTACGACATGCCGCAGGCACCGCGGATTCGCGGTTGCGCATGGCGGGTCCCCCTCGCGCCGCGAGTCCCGAGGAACCGTGTGCTCCTGGTGTGGCGGCGACTACGGGAAGTGACGTTACCGTCGTTGTTCGGGAGGATCGCAAGTCTTGCCGGTGGGTTGGCGAAATGTCGTCCAGGCGCGGCCGAAAAAAGACATCGATGAGCAACGGAATGCGATTACCACCGATCGCTGGAACTTCCTCCAGCAGGCGCCGTCGATATTCCCGTCGAATTGTGCGGATCACCACTGTTCCGCATTGCCCTACGCCGACTCCAGTGCACGGCCGGCCTCGGTCACCTCGTCCAGCAGCCGGGCGAGTTCGGCCTCGCTCGTGTGCGGATTGAGCAGCGTGAGCTTGAGCCGCACCAGGCCCGGGCCGGCGCCCGGGAGTTCGGTGCGGCCGAGCACCGCGCGCCCGCCGGCCAGCAGCCGCCGGCGCAGTTCGCCGTTGAACCGATCGACGGCCGCCGGGTCCCACTCCCGCGCCCGCTCCCCGCGCTGCGGCCGGTAGCGGAACACCACAGTGGTCAGCAGCGGTTCGCAGTGCAGCTCCAACTCGGGTCGGCCACGCACGAGTTCCGCCGCCGCCAGGGCCAGCTCATGGCAGCGGTCGACCAGCCGGCCCAGCCCCTGGCGGCCCAGCGTCCGCAGGGTGACCGCGATCTTGAAAGCGTCGGCCCGCCGGGTCGTCCGGAGCGAGAGACCGAGCAGGCTCGGGTAGCCGGCCTCCTCGTCGTCCGCCGGGTTGAGATAGACCGCCCGGCGGGCCAGCGAGGCGTAGGTCTCGGCCCGGCGGGCCAGGAACACCCCGGCGGCGGTCGGCTGCCAGCCCAGCTTGTGCCAGTCCAGCGAGACGGAGTCGGCCCGCGCCAGGCCGTCAAGCAGCGGCGCCAGCCGGTCGGAGAGCAGCGCCCCACCGCCGTACGCGGCGTCCACGTGCAGCCAGGCGCCGTACTCGGCCGCCAGGTCGGCGCAGCGGTGCAGCGGGTCGACGGCGCCGGTGTCGGTGGTCCCGGCGGTGGCGACCACCGCGATCGGCGTCTGCCCGTCCCGGACCGCCGCCGCCAGCGCCGCGCCGAGCGCGGCGCCGTCCATCCGCAGCTCGCGGTCGACGTCGACCGCGACCACCGCGCGCTCCCCCAGCCCGAGCACGGCGGCCGCTCGCTGGACGGAGAAGTGCGCGGCGCGCGAGGCGAAGATCCGCGGGCGCGTACCCGGGTCGACCCCGTCCATCTCGGGCCGTCCGGGCAGGATCTGGTCCCGGGCGAGCATCAGCCCGAGAAGGTTGGACTCGGTGCCACCGGAGGTCAGCACCCCGGCGGCCAGTTCCGGCCGGTAGCCGACCAGGACGGCCAGTTCGGCCAGCAACTCGGTCTCCAGGACAGTGGCGGCCGGCGCCTGGTCCCAGGAGTCCATCGAGGGGTTGAGCGCGTCGGCCGCGAGGTCGGCGGCGACCGCGACGGCCAGCGGCGGGCAGTGCAGGTGCGCCGCGCAGGCCGGATCCGCCGGATCGGCGGCGCCGTGCGCGAGCAGCTCGGTCAGCCGGGCCAGCGCGTCGGCCTCGGTGTGCCGGAACTCCTCGCGGACCAGGTCGGCCAGCTCCCCCGGAGCCCCGGCCGGCAACGGACCTGCGCGCCGCACGGCACCGGCTTCGAGCGCCGTCAGCACCGTCTCCAGCAGCGGGCGCAGCGCGGCCGGTCCGCCCACTCCCCCGGCCAGGGGCGGTAGTTCGGGATCGGGAAGTTCGTCGCTCATCGTGCCCCACCCCGCGCCGGGCCTTGGGCGGATGCGGCCTCGATGGCGTCGGCGAGTCGGTCCAGGACCGCCCGCAGCTGCTCGTCGGTGACCGTCAGCGGCGGCAGCAGACGCAGCACCGCGTCGTGCCGGCCGCCGAGTTCGACGATCAGCCCACGCGCCAGGCACGCCTCGCGGACCCGGACGGCCAGCCGGGGATCCGCCGGCAGCGCGCCGCAGCTGTCCATCTCCCCTGCGGGGTCCACCAGTTCGACGCCGATCATGAGCCCCCGACCGCGCACGTCGCCGATCACCGGCAGCCGCTCGCGCAGCGCGGTCAGCTCCCTGATCAGCAACCCGCCCAGCTGTCCGGCCCGTTCGGCGAGCCCGTTGGCGGCGACATGGCGCAGGGTGGCGGCGCCGGCCGCCATCGCGAGGGTGTTGCCGCGGAACGTCCCGGTGTGCGCGCCGGGCTGCCAGCCGTCGTACTCCTCGCGGTAGACCACCACCGCGAGCGGCAGGCTGCCGCCGATCGCCTTGGAGAGCACCATGGCGTCCGGGACGATTCCGCTGTGCTCGACCGCCCACATCGCGCCGGTGCGACCGACGCCCGTCTGCACCTCGTCCACGATCAGCGGGATGCCGCGCTCGGCGGTGATCCGGCGCATCGCGCGCAGCCAGCCGTCCGGCCCCGGCACCGCGCCGCCCTCCCCCTGCACCGCCTCCAGGATCATCGCCGCCGGGCGCACCACGCCTCCCGCCGGATCGTCGAGCAGCCGCTCGGTGTAGACCTCGGACATCCGCGCGCCCGCCTCGCCGCCGAGGCCGAACGGGCAGCGGTAGGAGTAGGGGTAGGGCAGCCGGGTGACCTCGCCGCCGCTCGGCAACGGCTCCTTGGCGGCGACGTTGCCGGTGACCGCGAGGGCGCCAGCCGTCATCCCGTGGTAGCCGCCGGTGAAGGCCAGCGCACCCCGGCGGCCGGTCGCGGTCTGCATCAGCTTGAGCGCGGCCTCGACCGCGTCGGTCCCGGCCGGGCCGCAGAAGTGCACCCGGGCGCCGTTCGCGAACCCGGCCGGCAGGCTCTCCAGCAGCGCGGTGGTGAAGTCGTCCTTCTCCGCGGTGGCGAGGTCGAGCAGGTGCAGCGGCGCCCCGCTGTCCAGGGTGCGGCGGATCGCGTCCAGCACCACCGGGTGGTTGTGGCCGAGCGCCAGGGTGCCGGCGCCGGAGAGGCAGTCCAGGTAGCGGCGGCCGTCGGCGCCCTCGACCGTCATGCCGTGCGCGCGGACCGGCACGATCGGGAACGAGCGGGCGTACGTCCGGGCGGCGGACTCGCGGACCCGTTGGCGGCGCAGGATCGCCTCACCCGGCCCGGCGGGGGCGGCAGGACCGGAAGGCGCGGCGGCAGGCGCGACAGAGAGGGTCAAGACAGCTCCAAAGTTAGGTAAGCCTAACTTTAGTTTATGGCCTGTCAGGTACCGCTCCGTCCGTTTCAACGAGCCGCCGGGCAGCGGGTCACGGGTGCGCCGCCCGCAACCGGGAGACCGCTCAGTCGTAGTCCGAGCCGCTGACCGCCCAGGCCAGGCCGGTGGCCGGGTCCTCCAGGGCCAGGTGCAGATGCCAGATCTCGTCGGCCGGATCGCACCAGGTGAAGCAACGCATCCGGGCCACCAGCGCGTCCACCTCGTCCGCGGAGCAGCTGGGCACCGTCGGGGTTCCTCCTGGCCGCAGGCTGGCGGACGGGTCCGCCATCGCGCCCAGCGCCTCCCAGACGGCGATCCGGCCCCGGGCGGCGCCGCCCGGTTCGCCGTACGCGCCGGCGCCGGAGGCGGCCCGCACCAGCGCCGGGTAGGCGAGGGCGAAGGGGATGTAGCCACCGGTCGCCAGGGATCCGCTGGGCGCCAGCAGCGCGGCCGCGTCCGGCGCCGAGCCGCGCAGGCAGCGGGTGCTGAGCCAGCTGGAGAGGCCGCGCAGGGCGGCGGTGGCGGGCTGGTCGGGGCCGGGCAGTGCGCTGCCGGGGGCGGGCAGCCGGATCGGGCCGAGACCCTCCCGGCTGTCCGGGAGCGAGAAGAGCGCCGTGGCCGCCGCGCCGCCGCGCCGGTAGTTGGTCACCCGGCTGCCCGGCTCCCAGCCCGCCAGCTCCCAGGACCGCAGCACCGGCGGCGGCGTGGGGCTCACCAGCGCCGTGCCCGTCAGGTCCTCGCCGAGCAGCACCCGGGTGTGGGCCACCAGCGTCCGGATCGGCTCGTCGGGCAGCAGCGGGTCCAGCACCTCCCAGAGGTGACGGGTGGCCAGCACCTCCCAGAGCGGCCCGACCCGGCCGTCGTACTCACCCGCCACCGCGCCGGGCCCGGCGGACGGATCGAAGAGCCCGGCCGCGACGTCGGCCGGGGCCGCGAAGGCCAGCTCGTGGCCGAAGGCCGCCGCCTCGCGCGCCGCGGCCCGCTCCCCGCTCAGCGCGGCGGTGGCGGCCCGGGTCTGCCGGTAGATCCCGAGCAGCTCCGCCCAGCTGCCCTGGGCGGCCAGGGCGCGGAGCCTGCGGTCCTCATGGGTGATCATATTTGCAGCGTACGTGCCACCCGGAGACACGCCCTGACATCACGTCAGCTCGGTGCGTCGCCGGGTGGATCCTGCTACTCGTACTCGGTGCCGCCCTTGCGGGTCAGGTAGGCGCCGCTGACCACCTTGGCGATGGCCCGGCCGCCCAGCGCGAAGCTGTAGCGCTCCACCACCGGCCGCACCACCACGCCCTCGCGCAGGTGCAGCCCGCGCCCGGAGACCGTCTCCCGGCCGTCGGCCAGCGCCAGGACGGTGGCGGCGTCGAACGGACCGCTCCACAGCCGGGGCACCAGCGGCAGCCGGCCCGTCAGCAGCTCGGCGGCGTCCAGCCAGTGCAGCTGCCCGTCGATCACGGCCGAGACGTCGAAGACCGCGTAGCCGGGCAGCTCCGCGCGGCCCGACTCGCCGTAGCCGAGATCCTGCACGCCCGCGCCGAAGACCTCGCCGAAGATGCCGACCCGCTCGGCGCCCAGCCGCTCGGCCAGCTCGGCGGCGGCCTCGGGCACGCCGTGCGCCCTGACGGCGCGCCAGTAGAGGTTGCCGCCGTCCTCCTTGAGCGCCAGGCCCTGGGCGCCGATCCCCTTGGAGGAGACCTGCACCGCGCCGGTTCCGGCGTGCAGGGTGAGCAGGCAGCAACTGCCGTGCAGCTTCTCGGTGAGCACCACCGGCTCTCCCGGCTCGAAGACGTCCGGGAAGCGCTGGAGGTTCTCGATGTCGACCCAGGGCAGCAGATCCGGGGCGGCCTCGACCTCGCCGTTCATCGTGGTGGGGATCGGCGGCACCCACTTGACGACCCCCAGCTCGGCGGCGAAGTCGCGGCCCTCGGCGGCGGCCAGCTCAAGGTCGACGCCGGCCAGCGCGAGCGGGCGGCAGACGATGCCCTGCGAGAGCTCGCCGCGCAGCCGGACCGCGCGCACCCGGTCGGACTTGCTGCCGGCCAGCCGTCCGGTCAGACCCAGCTCCTCGATGAGCGCGGCGGGGAGTACCGCCTGCTCGGGTATGTAGACGGCGTACTCGCCGGTGCGGTAGGCACCCTTGGCGACCACCGCCCGGTAGAGCCCGACCTGGGCGAGCTCCAGGGCGTCGGCGTTCGGGTGGTCCAGAACGGTGAGCCGTTCGGCGGTGACGCGCAGCGTGGACATGGTGGTGACTCCTCCCCGTGGGTATGTCACCACTGTGACGAAGCAGCGGGCCTGGTGGCCAGCGGTTTTCCCACGGTTCACACAGGTCCCACCGGGCACCGGGCCGGGCTGGCCTGTGCGAAGGCACAAGGGATTTCAGGCTTGCATCTGCGGCACTATGATCGGCACGGCGACCGCAGATACGCAACGATCGCGAGCTCTGTGGGCGCCAGGGTCGCCCCCTTTCGCCGCATGACGCGGCGGACCGGCCCACACCGACCGCACACCCGCGCCCTGACGGCGCGGCAGAGGGGAAACTCCAGATGACCACCACCCGGTCCCGCACCGCCGCCGCCACGTTCGCCGTGCTCGCCCTGGCCGTTGGCCTGACCGCGTGCAGCTCCTCCAAGAGCACGACGCCCGCCGCCTCCGGCGCCTCGGGCTCCGCCGCGGCGTCCGCGTCCGCGCCGAAGGCCACCGGCACGATCACCGTCTTCGCCGCCGCCTCGCTCACCGGGACCTTCAACGACCTGGGCAAGAAGTTCGAGGCCGCGAACCCGGGCACCACGGTGAAGTTCAACTACGGCGGCAGCTCGGCGCTGGCGCAGAGCATCGTGTCCGGCGCGCCCGCCGACGTCTTCGCCGCCGCCAGCCCGGCGACCATGAAGACCGTCACCGACGCCAAGGACACCGCCACGGACCCCAAGGTCTTCGTGCGCAACACCCTGGAGATCGCCGTCCCCAAGGGCAACCCGAAGAACCTCACCAGCCTGCAGGCGCTCGCCGCGCCGAGCGTCAAGGTCGCCCTCTGCGCGACCCAGGTGCCGTGCGGCTCGGCCGCGCAGACCGCGCTCACCGCGGCCGGCGTCAAGCTGACCCCGGTCACCCTGGAGCAGGACGTCAAGAGCGCGCTCACCAAGGTCGAGCTGGGCGAGGTCGACGCTTCGGTGGTCTACCAGACCGACGTGCAGGCCGCGGGCGGCAAGGTCGACGGGGTCAACTTCCCCGAGGCGGCCAAGGCGATCAACGACTACCCGATCGCCGAGGTGGCCAAGGCCCCGAACGCGGCCGGCGCCGCGGCGTTCATCGCCTTCGTCGAGTCGACCGAGGGCATGCAGGTGCTGACCGCGGCGGGCTTCCAGGCCCCGTGAGACTGATCGACACCGCGCCGGTGAGGGCGAAGCGGGGCTCCCGGATCCCGCTCGCCCTGCTGCTGCCCGCGCTGCTGGGGCTGGTCTTCCTCGTCCTGCCGCTGGCCGGCCTGCTGATCAGGGCGCCCTGGAGCGCGATGCCCAGCGAGCTGTCCAGCCCGGCGGTCTGGGACGCGCTGCGGCTGTCGCTGATCTGCGCGACCTCCGCGACCGGCGTCTCGCTGGTGCTGGGGGTGCCGCTGGCCTGGCTGCTGGCCCGCACCGAGTTCCCCGGACGGCGGGTGATCCGCGCGCTGGTCACCCTGCCGCTGGTGCTGCCGCCGGTGGTCGGGGGCGTGGCGCTGCTGCTGGCGCTGGGGCGCAACGGGATCGTCGGACGCTGGCTGGACTCGGCCTTCGGCATCACGCTGCCGTTCACCACCACCGGCGTGGTGATCGCCGAGGCGTTCGTCGCGATGCCGTTCCTGGTGATCAGCGTCGAGGGCGCGCTGCGCGCCGCCGACCCCCGCTACGAGGAGGCCGCCGCGACACTCGGCGCCTCGCGCCTGACGGCCTTTCGGCGGGTCACCCTGCCGATGATCGCCCCCGGGGTGGGAGCCGGCGCGGTCCTCGCCTGGGCCCGGGCGCTCGGCGAGTTCGGTGCGACGATCACCTTCGCCGGGAACTTCCCCGGGAAGACCCAGACCATGCCGTTGGCGGTCTACCTCGCGATGGAGACCGATCCGGACACCGCGATCGCGCTCAGCCTGGTCCTGCTCGCGGTCTCGATCGCGGTGCTGGTCGGGCTGCGCGACCGCTGGATGAGCACGCCGTAGCCCGCAGGAACGTGAGGAACCCGATGACGACGCCCTCCCTGGACGCCCACCTCCAGGTCGAACGGACCGGCTTCTCGCTCGACCTCGCGCTGACCGCCGGCGCGGGCGAGGTGATCGCGCTCCTCGGGCCCAACGGCGCCGGCAAGACCACCGCCCTGCGCGCCCTGGCCGGCCTGCTGCCGCTCACCGCCGGCCACCTGCGGCTGGACGGCAAGGCGTTGGAGGACCCGGCGGCCGGCCTGCACACCCCGGCCGAGGAGCGGCCGGTGGGCGTGGTCTTCCAGGACTACCTGCTCTTCCCGCACCTCAGCGCCCTGGACAACGTCGGTTTCGGCCTGCGCTGCCAGGGCCGTTCCAAGAAGGAGTCGCGCGCCGAGGCGCTGCCCTGGCTGGCCAGGATGGGCCTGGAGGAGCACAGCGCCAAACGCCCCGGCAAGCTCTCCGGCGGCCAGGCCCAACGCGTGGCGCTGGCCAGGGCGCTGGCCGTCGGGCCGCGGCTGCTGCTGCTGGACGAGCCGCTGGCCGCCCTGGACGCCCGCACCCGGCTCGACGTCCGCTCCCAACTGCGGCGCCACCTGGCGGAGTTCGACGCCGTCGCGGTGCTGGTCACGCACGACCCGCTGGACGCCATGGTGCTGGCCGACCGCCTGGTGGTGATCGAGGACGGCCGGGTGGTGCAGGCCGGCACGCCCGCCGAGATCGCGCGTCGCCCGCGCACCGACTACATCGCCCGGCTGGTCGGCCTGAACCTCTATCAGGGCGTCGCCGACGGCCGCCGGGTGAAGCTGGCGAGCGGCGCGGAGCTGACCGTCGCGGACGAGCTCACCGGCCCGGCCTTCGTCGCCTTCCCGCCCGCCGCCGTCACCCTGCACCGCGGCCGCCCGGACTCCAGCGCCCGCAACGTCTGGGAGCTCACGGTGGCCGGCCTGGACCTGCACGGCGACCAGGTCCGCGCCGACCTCACCGGCGCGCTGCCGCTGGCCGCCGATCTCACCCCGGCCGCCGCGGCCGAACTCGACCTGTCCACCGGAGCCAGCGTCTGGGCCACCGTCAAGGCCGCCCAGACCCACGCCTACCCGGCCTGAACCGGCTCTGCCGGGCACCCGATACGCTGCCGTCAGGACCGACCGTTCGGTCCGGTACACCTGTCCTCCCCACGGAAAGGTCACGGCTCATGTACGACGCGATGCTCGCGGAGACCATCACCCTCACCGGCCACAGCGGCGACACCATCGAGGCGTACTCCGCCCGACCGCTCACCGCGGGCCCGCTGGGCGGCGTCGTGGTGATCCACCACATGCCCGGCTACGACGAGGGCACCAAGGAGATGGTGCGCCGCTTCGCCGCCGAGGGCTTCAACGCGGTCTGCCCCAACCTCTACACCCGCGAGGCCCCCGGCGCCTCGCCCGACGACGCCTCCGCCACCGCCCGCGCGCTCGGCGGCGTCCCGGACGAGCGCCTGGTCGGCGACGTGGCCGGCGCCGCCGCGTACCTGCGCGGACTCAGCTCCTCCAACGGCCGGGTGGGCACCATCGGCCACTGCTCGGGCGGGCGGCAGTCCTTCCTGGCCGCCGCCCACCTGGAGCTGCAGGCCGCGGTGGACTGCTACGGCGCCTTCGTCACCGGCACCGTCCCCGAGGGCTTCCCGCTCCAGGTCCAGCCGATCGGCCACCTCGCCGCGGACCTCTCCTGCCCGCTGCTCGGCATCTTCGGCGCCGACGACAAGTACCCCTCCCCCGAGGCGGTCGCCGAGCTGGAGGAGCTGCTGAAGGCCGCCGGCAAGGAGTACGAGTTCCACAGCTACGAGGACGCCGGCCACGGCTTCTTCGCCGTCGACCGCCCCGGCTACCGCCCGCAGGCCGCCACCGACGGCTGGACGAAGATTCTCGACTTCTACCGTCGCCACCTCGGCGCCTGAGGAGACCACCCGTCATGTGCACCTATCTGACCGAGCTGGCCGAGATCCAGGGCAGCGGCAAGAGCGCCACCGGCTACATCCCGCTCACCACCGCCATGGTCTGCGTCGACCACCCGCAGCACGCGCCCTTCGAGCACACCGTCAACATCGACTTCCTCAACCCCGACCTCGGCCCCTCCGCGCGCGTCGCGGTGGAACTGACCGAGGAGTCGGCGCTGGCCCTGATCGAGGCCATCCGCGCCGCCCTGGCCGCCGCCCCGCCCGGCCTCGCCTCGGCGCAGCCGCCGGCCTGAGGCCTGCTACCCCGACAGAGCCGGGTGGTCGGCGACGACGGTGCAGGAGCCGGGGGCGATCTCGGTGAAGCCGGCGTCGCGGACCAGCGGGAGGTCACCGGTGGTCAGGGTGGCCCAGTGGGCGGGGCTGGCGGTGCGGACGGCGAGGGCGAAGCCGGACTCGGCCCACTCCTTGCGCTGGGTCTCGTCCAGGCGCCACCAGGTGAGCTGGGCGGCGTGACCGGTCTGGGCCATGGTCTTGCCGGCGCTCATCTCCAGCTCCGGGTTGAGCCAGAGCACCGGCAGGCCGGGGGCGGGGGCGGCGGGCGGGGCGGGGTCGTCCAGATCGGTGCCGGAGACCTGGAGCTTGGCCAGTTCCTTCGGCCAGCCGTCCAGCGGGACGGGCGGGTAGACCCGCACCTCGGCCGCCGTCCCGTGCACGGTGATGCCGGGCAGCTGCGCCGCCTTGCGCCACTCGCCGCCGCGGGCCCGGCGGACCACCTTGCGGATCCGGGCGTCCTCCCAGGCGTGCACCAGCTCGGCCCACTCACCGTCACCGGTGGCGCGCGGGTCCGCGAGCAGGGTCAGCACGGCGCGCGCGGAGGTCTCCAGCGCGTCGGTGCGGGCCGGCGGATCGGCCTTCTCCAGGTGGAGGACCAGCGGCAGCACGTACTGCGGATTGGCGTCGCGCTCTGCGGGGTCGCCTGCGGGACTGGGGGCGTCGAACGGAGTGGTCACCCGGACAGGCTACCGGCGGTAGCCACGGCCGGGGTCGCGCTCCTCGGCCTCCTCGTACGGGAGGAACCAGCCCTCGGGGTGGGTGGCCGCGAGCACGTTGTCCAGGCGGACCGCGCTGTCCTCGTCCGGGTCCTGGCCGGCCAGGTCGTAGACGCCGAGCAGTTCGTCGGAGCAGCCGTCCCAGTCGTAGTCGTAGAGGTCGGCCGGCAGATCGCCCATCAGGTCGGCCACCGCCTGCGGCTGGGAGCCGAGCAGCGAGCGCGCGTCGAGCAGGGCCAGCCGCAGCGCGAGTTCCTCGCCGGGGCAGCGCGGCAGCGGCCACTCGCCCAGGCCGAGGTCCTCGGCGAGGTCGTCGTAGGCGCGGGCCATCGCGCGCCGCCAGGAGCGGTGCATCACCCAGCTGCGGCGCGGCAGGCGGGCGAAGACCGCCCAGTCATGCTCGTCGCCGTCGGTCACGGGGTCGTCGCCGTGCTCTTCGAGGTCGTCGTAGGCGGCGTCGGCCAGCGCGAGCAGCTGGGTGTGCAACAGGCAGGCCGTGCGCGGGGTGAGCGACCAGTCCCCCGGTTCACCGTCCTCGGCGTCGAGCGGGAAGAGCTCGGCGAAGTCGGGGGCGAAGTCGTCGGTGGTGCTGATCTCCAGCGTCCCGCCGAGCGGCTCGATGCCGGGCAGCGCGCCGACCAGCCGGTCCGGGTGCAGCAGCGCGCCGAGCGCGGCGTGCGGATCCTCGGCGACCTCGCGGAGCAGCTCACGGCGTTGCGCGGCCGGGTCGATGCCGGCGAAGTCCAGCTCCTCGACGGCGGCCAGGGCCGCGGCGCGCAGCGCGGGCCAGTCGGTGATCCGGATGCCCAGCACCACGGTCGCCTCGATCTCCAGTGCGCCCGGATTGTCCGTCGCTCCCGACCCCTGCGGATGACCGCTTCGCTCTCCCATGCGCCTACGGTACGGCCTTTACCGCCGCCGCTCACAGGTCGGCGGCAGCTTTTCGCTACCGGCGTCCGAGCGGATCCGGCAACTGTGCGCCGGTGGCCGCCCCACGGCCGTGGCTGCCGGACGGAACGGCGGTGTTCGCGCAGGATGGGGGCATGAGCAACCTTGACGAGTACGGCGGCGGGCAGAGCCCGAACGCGGACATCCTGGTGGTCACCACCAACGACGTTGCCGGGCACCGGGTGGACCGGGTGATCGGTGAGGTCTTCGGTCTGACGGTGCGCAGCCGGCACATCGGGACCCAGATCGGCGCCTCGCTGAAGTCGATGATGGGCGGTGAGCTGAGGGGCCTGACCAAGACCCTGGTGGAGAGCCGCAACCAGGCGATGGAGCGGCTGATCGAGCAGACCAGGGCGCGCGGCGGAAACGCGGTGCTGATGATGCGCTTCGACGTCACCGAGGCTGCCGATCTGGGGACGGAGATCTGTGCCTACGGCACGGCGGCGGTGATCAGTCCGATCGCCTGAGCGTCGGGAATCCCGGTCACGCCCCTGATGTTTCAGGGGCGTGACTGTTTACGGTGCAACCAACGTCGACGTGGTCGTGATCGGTGCGGGCCAGGCGGGCCTCTCCGCCGCCTACCACCTGCGCCGACGCGGCTTCGCCCCGTACGACGGCTTCGTGGTGCTGGACGCCGACGCGGCGCCGGGCGGGGCCTGGGCGCACCGCGCGCCGTCCCTGCGGATGGCCACCGTGCACGGCTTCCACGACCTGCCCGACTTCGAGCTGCCGCCGGTCGACCCGGCCGCCCCGGCCCGTGAGGTGGTGCCCGGGTACTTCGCCGCCTACGAGGCCCGGCACGCGCTGCCGGTGGTGCGGCCGGTGCGGGTGACGGCGGTGCGCCCGCAGCCGGGCGGGCGGCTGCTGGTGGAGAGCGACGCGGGTAGCTGGTCGGCCCGCGCGCTGGTCAACGCGACGGGGACCTGGAGCAGGCCGTTCGTCCCGCACTACCCCGGCCGCTTCGCCGGGCGGCAGCTGCACTACGCCGACTACCGCGGCCCCGAGGAGTTCGCGGGTCTCAGGGTGGCCGTGGTCGGCGGCGGGGCCTCGGCGGTCCAGGTGCTCTCGGAGGTCGCGGCCGTCGCCGAGACGCTCTGGGTGACCCGCCGTGAGCCGGTCTTCCGGGACGGCCCGTTCAGCCCGGAGGCCGGGCGGGCGGCGGTCGCGCTGGTCGAGGAGCGAGTCCGGCTGGGGCTGCCGGTGCGCAGCGTGGTCAGCGTCACCGGGCTCGGCCCGTCGGTGGCGCTGCGCCGCGCCCGGGAGCTGGGCGCGCTGCACCGGCTCCCGATGTTCGACCGGCTGACCGAGCACGGGGTGGCCTGGGGCGAGCGGGAGGAGGCGGTGGACGCGATCGTCTGGGCCACCGGCTTCCGGCCCGAGACCGGCCACCTGGCCCCCCTCGGACTGCGCGAGCCCGGAGGGGGCATCCGGCTGGAGGGCACCCGGGCGGCGGCCGATCCGCGGGTGCACCTGGTCGGGTACGGGCCCTCGGCCAGCACGATCGGGGCCAACCGGGCCGGGCGCGCCGCGGTGAACGACATCGTCGCCCTGCTGGGCGCGCCCGAAGCCGCGCTCGCTCAGCGGTCGTAGTCGACCGTCACCCGGTCGGAGACCGGCAGGGCCTGGCAGGTCAGCACATAGCCGGCGGCCAGCTCCTTCTCCTCCAGGGCGAAGTTGCGACGCATGGTCACTTCGCCCTCCGTCACCAGCGCCCGGCAGGTGCCGCAGACGCCGCCCTTGCAGGCGAACGGCAGGTCCGGACGGGCCTGCTGCGCGCCGTCCAGCACGCTGCGGTCGCGCGGCAGCCGCAGCTCGCTGCGCCGCCCGTCCAGGACGAGGGTGACCACGCTGGCCTCGCCGTCGAAGGCCGCCTCGTCGGGGCGGTCGGCGACCGGCTCGTCCTCGGCGTGGAAGAGCTCCTGATGCACCGCCGCGGCCGGGACGCCGAGCCCGCCGAGCAGCTCGCGGGCGCCGGCCACCATGCCGTACGGGCCGCAGAGCCACCAGTGGTCGACCGCCTCGACGTCCACCAGGGCCTTGAGCAGCGCGCCGACCCGCTCGGCGTCCAGCCGACCGCTGAGCAGCTCGGCGTCGCGGGCCTCCCGGGAGAGCACGTGGACCAGCTCGAACCGGTTCAGGTAACGGTCCTTCAGGTCGGCCAGCTCGTCGGCGAACATCACGGTGTCGCTGCGTCGGTTGCCGTAGAGCAGGGTGACGGTGGATTCGGGGTGGGCGGCCAGCACCGATCCGGCGATCGAGAGCATCGGGGTGATGCCGGAGCCGGCGGCCAGCAGCACGTGCCGGGCCGGGAGGCTCAGGTCGGCCGTGAAGGTCCCGCCGGGCGGCAGCACCTCGACCGTGTCGCCGACCGCTGCGCGGCGTACCAGCTGCCCGGAGAAGAGGCCGCCCGGCACCTCGCGCACCGCGATCCGCAGCGGCCCGCCGACCGGCGAGCAGATCGAGTACGACCGGCGTTCGTCGGCCTCGTCGGTCAGCTGCCGCAGGGTCAGCGTCTGGCCGGCCCGGAAGGCGTACTCCTCGGCCAGCTCGGCCGGCACCTCGAAGGTGACCGCGACCGCGTCCTCGCACAGGCGGTCGACGGCGGAGATCCGCAGGGGCTGGAACTGCGGTCGGCGGGGCGCCATCAGATCTCCTTCATACGTTCGAACGGCTCGCGGCAGGCGCGGCAGCGCCAGAGCGCCTTGCAGGCGGTGGAGCCGAAGCGGGACAGCTCCTCGGTGTCGGCCGAGCCGCACTGCGGGCAGTCGACCGCGAGCCGGGTGGGGCCCAGCCGCAGCACGCCGTGCTCGGCGGCGGGCGGCGCGATGCCGGCCTCGGCGAGCTTGCGGCGGCCCTCGGCGGTGATCAGGTCGGTGCTCCACGGCGGGTCCAGGCGCAGTCGGACCGAGACGTCGACATAGCCGACTTTCCGCAGCCGGGTGTCCACGTCGGCGGCCATCTCGGCGACCGCCGGGCAGCCGGAGTACGTCGGCGTGAGCCAGACCGTGACGGCCTCCCCCTGCTGCTCGACGCCGGCCAGCACGCCGAGGTCGGCCAGGGTGAGCATCGGCAGCTCGGGGTCCGGGACGGTGGCCGCGACCTCGGCGGCGGAGGGCAGCGTGATCACCATGTCGCCCCCGGGTGCTCGCGGGCCACCGACTGGAACTCGGCCAGCAGCGGGCCCAGCGCCTCGGTGTGCACGCCGTCGCGCCCGGCCCGGCCGCCGATCCGGGCCAGCGGCAGGGCGGTGGGGACGGTGAGCCGGGCCTCGGTGATCACCTCGGCCAGCGCGGCCAGCACCGGCTCGCGCAGCGCGGTGGGGTCCACGCCGAGCCGCAGCTCGACCTCGTGCGGGGTGAACAGCTCGTCCAGCAGCGGCCAGACCGCGTCCAGACCCGCCTGCATCCGCTCGGCCGAGTACGCGGTGCCGTCGCCCAGCCGCAGCGTCCAGGCCGTCGCGTACTCCTGGTGGTAGGCCAGCTCCTTGGCGCCACGGACGGCGACCGCGCGCAGCACCGGGTCGGGCGCGCCGGCGAGCAGCTCGTAGAGCGCCCCGCGGGCGGTGGCGAAGAGCAGCAGCCGGGCCACCGAGAAGGCGAAGTCGCCGTTGGCGACCTCCACCAGGCGGACGTTGCGGAACTCGTGCTCGGGCCGCCAGTAGGCGAAGTCGTCCTCACCGCGCCCGCTGCCGTCGGCCTGGCCGGCCCGGCTGAGCAGCAGCCGCGCCTGACCGAGCAGGTCGAGGCCGAGGTTGGCGAGGGCGACCTCCTCCTCCAGCTCGGGGGCCCGGGTGCACCACTCGATCAGTCGCTGCGACAGGATCAGCGCGTCGTCGCCGAGCATCTGGCAGTAGAGCGAGAGGTCGGCCCCGTCGACGTCCGGTGCCAGGGCGGTGTCGACGCCCAGCAGCGGATCGGCGAAGCCCGTCCCGTAGGCCCAGCGGGCCTCGGCCTCGTGGTCCGACTCGGCGAGCGTCAGGTAGACGTGATCGTCCGTCATGGTGACCCCCAGGTCAGATGTGCGGGACATCCTCGGGGATGTCGTAGAAGGTCGGGTGGCGGTAGACCTTGTCGCCGGAGGGCTCGAAGAACGGGTCCTTCTCGTCCGGCGTCGAGGCGGTGATGGCGTTCGAGCGCACCACCCAGAGGCTGACGCCCTCGTTGCGGCGGGTGTAGAGGTCGCGCGCGGCGAGCAGCGCCATCCGGTCGTCGGCCGCGTGCAGCGAACCGACGTGCACGTGGTTCAGGCCGCGCCGGGGGCGCACGAAGACCTCGTAGAGCGGCCAGGACATGTCAGACATTGCGCTCCTCCTGCTTCGCCGCGTACGCCACGGCGGCTTCCCGTACCCAGGCGCCGTCCTCGTGGGCGGCCCGGCGGCGGTCGATCCGCTCGGCGTTGCACGGGCCGTTGCCCTTGATCACCTGCTGCAGCTCGGACCAGTCCGGCTCGCCGAAGTCCCAGCTGCCGCGCTCCTCGTTCCAGCTCAGCGCCGGGTCCGGGAGGGTGACGCCGAGGTGCTCGGCCTGCGGGACGGTCATGTCGACGAAGCGCTGGCGCAGCTCGTCGTTGGTGTGCCGCTTGATCCGCCAGGCCATCGACTGCGCGGTGTTCGGCGAGTCGCCGTCCGGCGGGCCGAACATCATCAGCGACGGCCACCACCAGCGGTCCACCGCGTCCCGCACCATCCGGCGCTGGCCCTCGGTGCCGCGCATCAGGGTCATCAGCAGCTCGTAGCCCTGCCGCTGGTGGAAGGACTCCTCCTTGCAGACCCGGACCATCGCCCGCGCGTACGGCCCGTAGGAGCAGCGGCAGAGCGGGACCTGGTTGCAGATCGCCGCGCCGTCCACCAGCCAGCCGATCACCCCGACGTCGGCGAAGGTGAGCGTCGGGTAGTTGAAGATCGACGAGTACTTCTGCCGCCCGCTGATCAGCTTCTCGGTCAGCTCGGCCCGGTCGACGCCCAGCGTCTCGGCGGCGGCGTAGAGGTAGAGCCCGTGGCCGGCCTCGTCCTGGGCCTTGGCCAGCAGGATCGCCTTGCGGCGCAGCGAGGGCGCCCGGGTGAGCCAGTTGCCCTCCGGCTGCATGCCGATGATCTCGGAGTGCGCGTGCTGGGCGATCTGCCGGACCAGGGTGGCCCGGTAGGCGTCCGGCATCCAGTCCCGCGGCTCGATCCGCTGCTCGGCGGCGACCACCGCATCGAAACGCTCCTCCAGAGCGGACTGTTCCTGCTGCACCATCGCTGCCTCCCGACTGACCGTTCGGTCGGGTCCATTGTGTAGCCGTTTGGCCACCCGTGACAAGGACCATCGGAAATGAGCGGGGGCGGGCCCGAGTGGACCCGCCCCCGCGGTGGCTCAGGAGCGGCTGCCCAGGCGGGGCAGCGGCACCGCGAGCAGGCCGGCCAGCAACGCGATCCGCGGGCCCAGCTGCGCCAGCTCGATGTGCTCGTCGCGGGCGTGCGGGCCGGCGCCGACCGCGCCGAGGCCGTCCAGCGTCGGCAGGCCGCGGGCACCGGCCAGGTTGGTGTCCCCCGCGCCGCCGGCCGGGGCGCCGTCCAGCTGCTGGCCGAGCGCGGCCGCCAGCGAGCGCACGTGCCGCAGCAGCTGGTTGCCGTCCCGCTCGGGCCAGGCCGGGCGGCTGGACAGCACCTCGGTGCGGACCAGCGCGCCGGGGCGCAGCGCGGTCAGGTGAGCGAGGGTGTCCAGCGTGCTGCGCTGGGCCTCCGGCGTCGAGAAGCGCAGGCCGAGCTCGGCCTCCGCCTGGCCGGCCACCACGTTGGCTCTGGTGCCCCCCTTGATCCGGCCGGTGTTCAGTTCGGTGCCGGGCAGGCCGGTGGCCAGCCCGCGGACGGCGACCAGCTGGTCGACCAGTTCGTCCACCGCCGAGGTGCCGTCCTCGGGGTGGTTGCCCGCGTGCGCCTCGTGGCCGGTGACGGTCAGCCGGACCCGGCTGACCCCGCGGCGGGCGGTCTTGAGCCGGCCGTCCTCGTGCGGTGGTTCCAGGCCCAGGACGGCGGCGGCGCCGGGGAGCTGGCGCTCCACCACGCGGCGGCCGTCCGGGCTGCCGATCTCCTCGTCCGCGGTCACCACGACCCGCACCGAGCGGTGCGGACGCAGGCCGAGGTCGGCGAGGAGCGCGAAGGCGCCTTCGAGGAGGGCCAGACCGCCCTTCATGTCCAGCACGCCGGGACCGCTGAGCACGCCGTCGTGCTCCCGCACCGGCCAGTCGGCCAGGATGCCGGCCGGCCAGACGGTGTCGTGGTGGCCGACGAAGAGCAGGTGCGGGAGGCTCTCGTCCTGGCCGGGCCAGTTCAGCAACAGGTGGTCGCCGGCCGGGCCCGGCTCGCGGCTCACCTGGGCGCCGGTCGCCCGGTAGCCGGCCGCCAGCTCCTCGGCGAGCGCGTTCAGCCGCTCGGCGTCGCCGCTCGGGGACTCCATCCGGGCCAGGTCGGCGCAACGGCCGCGGACGGCGGCGGAGAGGGTGCGGGCGCGGGCGGCGAGGGTGCTCGGCAGACCGGGCAGCGCCTCGGCCCTGGGGGCCGGGTCCTCACCGCCGCCGGTTCCGGGCGCGGACGCCGGGTCGCCGGAGCCCGCCGAGGGGGCCGGTGGCCGGGCGGCCGGCTCGGCGGAGCGCGGTGCGGTGCCGGTACCGTGCGGGCTCACCGGACACCCCCGAGCCGGCTGCCCGTATTCAGCGACACACCCGACAGTCCGCGCGGCGCGGCGGTGCCGTGCGAACACACGGTACGGCTGCGCCGCATGCCCGCCGGTGGCCTGGGCGCGCGTAGTGCGATGGAACGGCTGTTCGTCATGCGTCCTCCTCGCTCGATCCGGTGGCCCCGGCTCACCCGGGACCGCCGTGGACACCGGCCTCCCGGTCGTGGCGCGTGATCGCGCCACGTGATGAGGAAGCCGAGAGGTGAGCCTAGAAGAACCGTTCGGTTTCCTGCGAGGTGGCCCTGGTCCGAGGGCGCGCCCGCGCTCCGCGCGGGTGTGTCGCGGGCGTGGCGCGGGCCCGGCGCGGGGCGCCGTGAGCGCGGCACGGGCGCGGCGCGTGCCCGGGCGCGGGGCGGTGACATGCGGTGACGCGCGGGCACGGGCGGCGGGGCGGGTGTCACCGCGCGGCGCGGTGTGTCGCGGTGTGTCGCGGCGTGTCGCACGGTGTGGCGCGGCGTGGCGCGGCGGTCGGACCGGGGTCGTCCGGTACGGATCCGGTCGGTGGACCGACTCCGTACCTCCACGATGGACCTCCCGAACGCCTTCGGCAGGGCGAACCGGCCCCGGCGCGCCCGATCCGCGCCGGACGGGTGACGGCCGCCGCGCCGGCGCCGCGCGTCCCGCCCGGCCGACCGGTCGGCGCACCGATGATGCGGAGGATGACGCGGGGTCAGCAGTCGAGGAGCGTGGTGGCGGATGAGTGTGACGGTACGTGACAACCCGTCGGAGCAGCGCTTCGAGGCCCAGGTGGACGGCCGGGCGGCGGGCTTCGCCCTGTACATCCGCAGCGACGAGCTGGTCGTCTACCCGCACACCGAGGTCGAGCCGGCCTTCGAGGGCCGGGGCGTCGGCGGCGCGCTGGCCCGGGCGGCGCTGGACGACGCGCGCGGGCGTGGGCTCGCCGTGCTGGCGACCTGTCCGTTCATCCACGGCTGGATGCAGCGCCACCCCGAGTACCAGGACCTCGCCTACCAGAACCGGAGCCGGGTCCGTGACTGAGCCCGAGCCGCCGAAGGTGCCGGCGGTGAAGAGCTACCGGGCCGAGGGCGTCACGGTCACCTTCGACCCGGGGCTGTGCCGTCATGCGGCCGAATGCGTGCGCGGGCTGCCCGCCGTCTTCGACACCACCCGGCGACCCTGGATCGAGCCGGGCGCGGCCCCGCCGGAGCAGGTCGCCGAGGTGGTCCGACGCTGCCCGACCGGCGCGCTCGGCTACCGGCTCGCGGACGGCAGCGGCGAGCCGCCCGCCCGGCCGACCGAGGTGCTCCGGACGGCGGACGGACGGCTGCTGCTCCGCGGCGACCTGCGGATCACCGAGGGCGGTGCGGGGGCGCGGCAGGCGACCCGCGCGATGCTCTGCGGGTGCGGGAGCAGCGCGAGCCCGCCGTACTGCGACCGCAGCGGTGCCTGCGGCGGCTGACCCGCGCTGCCTGCGGAAACCTCAGTGCATGCGGGGACCTCAGCTGACCGGGACCAGCTGCCAGCGCTGGTTGGCGCCGCCGTCGGCCGGCCACTGGATCGCCTTGGCGCCCATCGTCAGCGACGCGCCGTCGATGTCCAGCAGTTCGCCGTCCGAGCGGGACTCCAGCGTGTAGCTGCCGCCGCCCGCCGGGACCACCAGCCACTGCTGGTTGGCGCCGCCGTTCGCCGTCCACAGGTCCAGCGGGGTCTCCGGGACGGCGCTCAGGTTCGGCACGTCAAGTGCCTTGCCGCTCGGCACGCCGGTGACCGTGTAGTAGCCGTCGCCGGTGGAGGCGAGGTGCCACTGCTGGTTGGCGCCGCCGTTGGCCGGCCACTGGATGACCGGGGTGCCGTCGGCGGTGCCGCCGGCGGAGGCGTCCAGCAGCTGGCTGCTGTTCGCGCTGACCAGCCGGTAGGTGCCGTCCAGCGGGGTGGCGGGGCCCGGGGTGATGCTCAGGTTGCTGAACTGGGCGCCGTAGTAGCCGCCGGTACCCAGGGCGACCTGGCCGGCGCCGTAGCTGGCGTCGGTCACCGTGGCGACCGTCGTGCCGTCGATCCGCGCGGTGATCGTGCTGCCCTGGAAGGACAGCGCCAGGTTGTGCCAGCTGCCCAGGCCAGGCGCCGCCACCGAGCCGCTGGCCAGCGTGCTGAAGGCCCAGGCGTCGTCGCTCTTCAGCAGGGTCCAGCTGCCGGTGTCGCTGATCTTCAGGTTGTAGGCGTTCAGCCCGTTGTTGTTCCGGCCCTGGGTGCCGACCCGGCCGAGCAGTTCGGCGGTACCCGCGTGCTGGAGCAGCACGTCGGTGCTGACCGTGTAGTTGCTCCAGCTGAGGTCGCCCATCAGGGTGTACGGCTGGTCGGCGGGCTCGTTGGTCCAGCGGATCGGGGTGGTCGGGGCTTGCTGGGTGAGGCAGCGGCCGGCCCGGCCGCCGTCGCACGGCTCGGTCTCGAAGGCGCCGTTCATCGCCGAGAAGTAGCGGGCCTCCTGGCCGGTGGCGGTGCCGGCCAGCGAGTCGGCGTACGGCAGGGCGAGCACGCCGCGCTGCGGGGAGGCGGCGGTCACCGCGCCCTGACCGGTGGTGGTGGTGACGGTGTAGAGGTGGCCGGGCTGCAGGGTGAGCTGGTAGCCGCCGGCGGTGGGGGTGAGGTCGGGGCCGGGGACCAGGTGCGCCGTGGCGGCGCTGCTGGAGAAGTCGGTGGACCAGACGTGCAGCGCGCCGGCCGGGAGCCCGCCGGCCACCTTCAGGGTGACGGTCTGCGCGGCGGTCGCGTCCATGGTCTCGAAGACGGTGCTCCAGGCGGCCTTGCCGGGGGCGGCGTAGCTGACGTAGCTGCCGTTGGCGCGGTTGCCGCCCAGGTAGCCGGAGGAGGAGTCGAGGTACTGCCAGCCGGGCGCGGTGAACTGGCTGGTCTGCGCGATCGCCCAGGTGCTGCGGCCGACCGCGTAGGCGCCGGACCAGGGCTGGTTCGCCGTGACCAGGCCCATCGAGTTGAAGCCGAGGTTCTGGTAGAGCGAGGCGACCACCGGCCAGTTGATGAAGGCGGTGAGCTTGGCGTCCAGGTAGCCGCGGTTGATGGCGCGGGCGATCGGCGCGGCTCCGGTGTCGGCGTCCTCCGAACCGTTCTCGCTCGCCCAGAGCTGTTTGCCGGTGGCCAGCGCGTCGGAGGTGGTGGAACAGGTCTGCATGGCGGACATGTAGCCGCACGGGTAGTGCGCGCCGACGATGTCCACCGCGCCGTTGAGTGCGCTGTCGCCGCGCATCGCGGTGGCGATCGACCAGTTGTCGTCGGCGCCGACCACCTTGGTGCCGGTGTAGCCCTTGGCGGCGAGGGTGGCGTGCAGGTTCTCGTACCAGGCGGCGTTGTAGCCGCGCTCGTTCCAGCCGCCGAGGTAGTCGATGGCGAGGCCGTGCTGATGGGCGCAGCCGAGCCAGGACATCAGGTAATCGATCATGTCCTGGGACCAGAAGTTCCCGTTGCCGACCCAGCCGGGGGCGCCCCAGGCGAGGGCGTAGAGCTTGATGCCGGGGTTGCGGGCCTTGGCCTGTTCCATCAGCCACCACTCGTAGCCGTTGTCGCAGTCGACCGTGCCGCGGGTGTGCTCGATGGAGGACTCGGCGCCGTCGGTGGAGTTGGTGTCGCCGCCGATCTCGACCTTGAGGATCTGCAGGGCGGCGCCGGAGCCGGGCTTGAAGAGGTCGTCCAGGATCTGGCCGCGCTGGGGCTCGGGGTAGTCGAGCAGCAGGCGGGAGTTGCCGCCGCCGCCGCTGATGGCGCCGACGCCGTCGAAGGTGCGGCCGGTGGAGTTGCCGTCGACGGTGATCGCGGTGCCGGCGGCTGCTGCGGCGGCGGGGGCGGCCGCGAGGTGGGGGGTGGGCGCTGCGGCCTGGGCGGGGGCTCGGCCGACGGACAGGGCGAGGCAGAGCGCGAGGACGGCGAGTGCGGCGGTACTTCGCAGTCGACCGGTGGGGGAAACGGTTCGCATCGGGGTGCAGTCCTCCCATGGGTGGTGGATTGTGCGCGTTGTCCGATCAAAATCACACTCAGACAACCAAAATCAAACGGTAGGGAGCGGTCAACACACCGTCAAGATGCGTGCAGGTTCCGAAAGTTGCGGCTTGTCCACGGATGCCCGAAGGCTCAGGTATGGGGTATGGACTGACAGATATTGAAATCTGTCATCCGTCATGCCATAGTTGTTTCCGGAACACCCCCAGCCCGAACGCACCGCAGGAGCACCCAATGACCGCCCTCCCCACCCGCAAGCTCGGCGCCAACGGCCCCACCACCTCCGCGCTCGGCCTCGGCGCCATGGGCATGTCCGACCTCTACGGCCCGGCCGACGACGCCGAGAGCGTCGCGACCCTGCACGCCGCCATGGACGCCGGCATCACGCTGATCGACACCGGCGACTTCTACGGCATGGGCCACAACGAGTTGCTGATCCACGAGGCGCTGCGCGGCCGCGACCGCGCGGCCGTCCAGATCAGCGTCAAGTTCGGCGCCCAGCGCGGCCCGGACGGCAGCTGGCTCGGCTACGACGCGCGCCCCGCCGCCACCAAGACCGCCCTCGCCTACACGCTGCGCCGCCTGCGCACCGACTACATCGACATCTACCGCCCGGCCCGGCTCGACCCGAACGTCCCGGTCGAGGAGACCGTCGGCGCGATCGCCGAGCTGGTGCAGGCCGGCTACGTGCGGCACATCGGCCTCTCCGAGGTCGGCGCCGACACGCTGCGCCGTGCCGGCGCCGTCCACCCGATCAGCGACCTGCAGATCGAGTACTCGCTGCTCTCCCGGAACCTGGAGGCCGCCGTCCTGCCGGCCGCCCGCGAGCTGGGCATCGGCATCACCGCGTACGGCGTGCTCTCGCGCGGCCTGCTGAGCGGCCACTGGGCCAAGGACCGCGAGATGGCCGGCACCGACTTCCGCGGCCACAGCCCGCGCTTCCAGGGCGACAACCTGAGCCACAACCTGGCCCTGGTGGAGGCCCTGCGCACGATCGCCGAGGCCAAGGGCGTCAGCGTCGCGCAGGTGGCCATCGCCTGGGTGGCCTCGCGCGGCGAGGACATCGTGCCGCTGGTCGGCGCGCGCCGCCGCGAGCGGCTGGCGGAGGCCCTGGGCTCGGTGGACGTCGAGCTCACCGCGGCCGACCTGGCCGCCATCGAGACCGCCGTCCCGGCCGGTGCCGCCCTCGGGGACAGGTACGCTGCGGCACAGATGGCCCACCTCGACAGCGAGCACTGAGACACCCCGCACCGGGTCCCCGTGCCCCGGCTCGGACACCCGGCTCGGACACCCGGCGCCGCGTCGAGTGCCGGGGCCGTCCGCCGACTTCCGACGCCGACCGCGCGGGCCCCGGCGGGCGGCCCCGGCGCTCGGCGTTCGCGCCGTCCGGCACCCCGGCGACTCGACGCTCCCGTCGCGGTGCGGCCCCGACCGCGACCGCACCGCGGCAGCCTCCGGCCCCAGCGACCGGAACCAGCAGCCGGCACCAGTAAGGACGTACCGCCCCGTGACCACCGACAGCGCACTGACCCCCGAGCAGATCCTGAGCGCGGCGGAGGACGTCCTGCGGCGGTTCGGCCCGGCCAAGGCCACCGTGGTGGACATCGCCCGCGCCCTCGGGGTCAGCCACGGCAGCGTCTACCGCCACTTCCCCAGCAAGGCCGCCCTGCGCGAGGCCGTCACCCAGCGCTGGCTGGACCAGGCCCACGACAGCCTGCAGGCCGTCACCGCCGAGACCGGCCCGGCCGGCGAGCGGCTGCACCGCTGGCTCGCGACGCTGTTCGCCGCCAAGCGCCGCAAGGCTCTGAGCGACCCCGAACTGTTCGCCACCTACCTGTCGCTGGTCGGCGAGCACAGCGGCACGGTCGCCGAGCACGTCGAGGTGCTCACCGGCCAGATCGCCGCCATCATCCAGGACGGCATCTGGCAGGGCGAGTTCACCCCCGTCCAGGTGTCCGTCACGGCCCGCGCGGTGTTCCAGGCCACCGCGCACTTCCACGACCCGGCGCATGCCGGCGAGTGGGCGGGCGAGCGGGCCGACGCGGACTTCGAGGCGCTCTGGGCGCTGCTGCGGGCCGGGCTGACCGGGCGTTGGGGCCGCTCCGACCTGCCGTCCGACCTGCCGTCCGACCTGCCGTCCGACGCGCCCTCCGGAAAGACCGACGCCGCGTCGGGTCAGGTCGGCGCCCCGTAGGGCCGGACCGGCGCCTCATCCGGCCCGGGCGCCGCACCCGCCCCTGAGGGCGCGTGAAATCCGAGTTCCGTCAGCGGAGTTGATGATTTCGACTCGGCAAAAGATTGACGCGGACCTTGCCGCCCGTCGTGAACGCGCACTAACGTCAGGCCCGCACCAGCCCGGTACCGCCGGGGTGGTGCGGGCTGATGCATGTCATGCCCCTGACACCACGGTTCGGCGCTAGCTCCCCCACCCGCGACCAGGCCGCGAACAAGCGGTCGGCCGCGCTTCTGCACAGCGTCACCCCGCACATCTGCGTCCGCGCGGCATGCACCCATGCGCGGACGCTCCCGGCCCACGGCCACCAGCCGTCGGCCATCCGCACGTGCCGAGATCCACCAGCACCGGGCGCTCTCCCCACGCACCGGCATCACCCCAGCCGGGTGGAAGCGACCCCGACCCCCACGGAGGGTTCTCTCTTGCGCACCCACAACCCCAGCGGCCCGCGTAAGCGCGGGCTGCGCGCGATGACCGCGGCCGTCCCGGCCTTCGCGCTGACGGCGATGGGCCTGCTGGCCTTCGCCGCACCCGCAGCACAGGCCGCCGGCGCCACCAGCGCCAGCCCGGTCAGCGTCAAGCACGTCTGCGCCGCTCCGACGCACCCGGGCCAGATGGCCTGTCTCGCGCTGGCCCGTACGGACATCAAGGAGCCGATGGTCCTCGCGCCCAACGCGACGCCGTCCGGCTACGGTCCCTCCGACCTGCAGAGCGCCTACAAGCTGCCCGCCAACGGCGGTGCCGGGGCGACCATCGGCATCGTCGACGCGCAGGACGACCCGAACGCGGAGTCCGACCTCGCCGCCTACCGCAGCCAGTACGGCCTGCCGGCCTGCACCACGGCCAACGGCTGCTTCAAGAAGGTCGACCAGAACGGCGGCACCAGCTACCCGACCGGTGACACCGGCTGGGCCGGCGAGATCTCGCTGGACCTCGACATGGTCAGCGCCGCCGCCCCGAACGCCCACATCCTGCTGGTCGAGGCCACCTCCGCCAACATGAGCGACCTGGGCACCTCGGTCAACACCGCGGTCTCGCTGGGCGCCAAGTACGTCTCCAACAGCTACGGCGGCTCCGAGGACTCGACCGACACCTCCTCGGACAGCAGCTACTTCAACCACCCGGGCGTGGCGATCACCGTCTCCGCGGGTGACTCCGCCTACGGCGCCGAGTACCCGGCCTCCTCGCAGTACGTCACCTCCGTCGGTGGCACCGCGCTGACCCGCAACTCGAGCGCCCGCGGCTGGGGCGAGACCGTCTGGTCGACCAGCAGCTCCGAGGGCACCGGTTCGGGCTGCTCGGCCTACGACCCGAAGCCGAGCTGGCAGACCGACACGGGCTGCTCCAAGCGCACCGTCTCGGACGTCTCGGCGGTCGCCGACCCGGCCACCGGCGTCGCGGTCTACCAGACCTACGGCGGCTCCGGCTGGGCGGTCTACGGCGGCACCAGCGCCTCCTCGCCGATCATCGCCTCGGTCTACGCCGACGCCGGCACCCCCGGCTCGGGCGACTACCCGGCCAAGTACCCGTACCAGCACACCACCGCGCTGAACGACGTCACCAGCGGTAACAACGGCTCCTGCTCGCCGAGCTACCTCTGCACCGCCGGCACCGGCTACGACGGCCCGACCGGCCTCGGCACCCCGAACGGCACCGCCGCCTTCGCGGCCGGCACCAGCACGGGCAACACCGTCACGGTGACCAGCCCCGGCAACCAGTCCACCACCACCGGCAGCTCGGTCAGCCTCCAGGTCAACGGCAGTGACTCCGCCGGCGGCCAGACCCTGACCTACTCCGCCACCGGCCTGCCCACCGGCCTCTCGATCAGCTCCTCGGGCCTGATCAGCGGCACCGCCAGCGCCGCCGGCACCTACAACGTGACCGTCAAGGCCACCGACACCACCGGCGCCAACGGCTCCGCCTCCTTCACCTGGACCGTCAGCGGCGGCACCGGCGGCAACACCGTCACGGTGACCAGCCCCGGCAACCAGTCCACCACCACCGGCAGCTCGGTCAGCCTCCAGGTCAACGGCAGTGACTCCGCCGGCGGCCAGACCCTGACCTACTCCGCCACCGGCCTGCCCACCGGCCTCTCGATCAGCTCCTCGGGCCTGATCAGCGGCACCGCCTCCACCGCCGGCACCTACAACGTGACCGTCAAGGCCACCGACACCACCGGCGCCAACGGCTCCGCCAGCTTCACCTGGACCGTCAGCGGCGGCGGCACCGGCTGTGGCGCCCAGCTGCTCGGCAACGCCGGCTTCGAGACCGGCTCGGCCGCCCCGTGGACCGCCAGCGCCGGCGTCCTCGACAACAGCAGCGGCGAGCCCGCCCACTCCGGCAGCTGGAAGGCCTGGCTGGACGGCTACGGCACCTCGCACACCGACACCCTGAGCCAGACGGTCAGCATCCCGGCCGGCTGCCACGCGACGCTCTCCTTCTGGCTGCACATCGACACCGCCGAGACCGGCTCGACGGCGTACGACACCCTCAAGGTGCAGGCCAACTCCAGCACGGTGGCGTCGTTCTCCAACGTCAACCACAACACCGGCTACGTGCAGAAGTCCTACGACCTCTCCTCCTTCGCCGGTCAGACCGTCACCCTGAAGTTCACCGGCACCGAGGACTCCTCGCTGCAGACCAGCTTCGTGATCGACGACACCGCCATCACCACCTCCTGATCACTGATCAGTAGCACCCGGCACGTCGCACGCACCCCTGGGCCCGTGGCTTCCCGCCACGGGCCCTCGGGCTGTCCGGGGCGCGGGGGCCGGGGCCGTGGCCGGAGGGCACGGGAAAGCGCTGGCCTGGAGGGCGGGGGGACGGCAGAATCGACCCCCTCGGTCGTTCTCACCTGGAGGACAACGTGTTCGCCCCCGCCCCGGCGCTCGACAGCCTGCAAGGACTCACGCTCGGCGACGCCTTCGGCGACCGCTGGTTCCCGGTCCCGGCCGACGAGGCGTCCGCCGCGCTGGCCGCGCGGGTGCCACGCAAGGGCCCCTGGCACTGGACCGACGACTCCGCGATGGCCCTGGTCCTGCTGCGCCACCTGGTGGCGCACGGCGAGGTCCGGCAGGACGAGCTCGCCCGGGGATTCGCCGCCGAGTACACCGAGCACTACGGCCGCAAGTACGGACCGTCCATGCACCAGGTGCTGCGGGCGATCCAGGAGGGCGCCGACTGGCGCACCGTCACCGCCGGGCTGTTCGGCGGCCAGGGCTCGCACGGCAACGGCGCGGCGATGCGGGTCGCGCCGCTGGGCGCTTGGTTCGCCGACGACCTGGCGGCCGTCGCCGAGCAGGCCCGGCTCTCCGCGGTGACCACGCACTTCCACCCCGAGGCGGCGGCCGGCGCGGTCGCCGTGGCACTGGCCGCGGCTCTCGCCGCGCGCAGTCGCGGGACATCCGTGCCGGGGCGGCGCGAGCTGCTGGAGGAGGTGGCGGGGCTGCTGCCGGAGAGCGACGTCCGGTCGGGTCTGCGGATCGCTGCCAGGATGCCGCAGGCGACGTCGGTGCGGCACGCGGCCGTGACACTGGGCTCCGGGCGGCAGCTGTCGGCCCAGGACACCGTGCCGTTCGCGCTCTGGACGGCGGCCGGCGCGCTGGACGACCTGCCCGAGGCGATCTGGACCACGCTCGGCGGCCGGGGGGACATGGACACCACCTGCGCCATCGCGGCCGGCGTCGTCGCTGCCCGAACCGGACTGGCCGGCGTGCCGGTCGGCTGGCTGGGCTCGCGCGAGCCGCTGCCCGACTGGGTCGCGGCCGTACGACCGTCCTGACGACCGTGCGGCGGGTGGCGAGGGAGCAGCCTCACCACCCGCCGCATCGGGCGTCCGAGTCGTCTCAGCGGCGGGAGTTGCCGAAGACCAGACGGTAGGCGACCAGCAGCACCAGCGCTCCGGCGATGGCCGAGACCCAGCTCGCGAGGTCGAAGAAGTGGGTGGACACCGGCCGGTGCAGGAAGTGCGCGGAGAGCCAGCCTCCGACGAACGACCCGGCGATGCCGATCAGCGTCGTGACGATGATGCCCCCGGGGTCGCGCCCGGGCAGCAGCAGCTTGGCGACGGCCCCGGCGATCAGCCCCAGAATGATCCAGCTGACAATGCCCATGGTGTCTCGTGCCTTTCGGTGCGTCGTTGTCCGAGCAGTAGACGCCACCGGGCGCCCTCCCGGTTCCAGCGGCTACCCGGGGAGCGGCACTTCAGACCTCGGCATTTCGTACGTCGCCATGACGTCGCCATTTCGATGAGAAAGGCTCTCATCCGCGCGTGCGACGGTGGCCACCCCCGGCGCGTGGCCGGGCCCCTGGAAGGAGCGCGCCGATGGGCGGCGGCGAGAGCACCGGTCGAGTCCTGGTGGTGGACGACGACGCCGCGATCCGGCGGTCGCTGGAGCGCGGGCTGCGGCTGAGCGGCTTCGCCGTCCGCTCGGCCGACGGCGGCCGGGCCGCGCTGGAGCTCGTCGCGACCGAACCACCGGACGTCCTGGTGCTCGACGTCTCGATGCCCGACCTCAGCGGAACCGAGGTCTGCCGCCAGCTGCGCGCGCAGGGCGTCGACACGCCCGTACTGATGCTCTCGGCCCTGGACGAACTGGCCGACCGGGTGGCCGGCCTACAGGCCGGCGCCGACGACTACCTGGTCAAGCCGTTCGCCCTGGAGGAACTGGTGCTGCGGCTGCACGCGCTGCTGCGCCGGCGCCCGCCCGCCGCCACCGGCCTGCTGCGCGCCGGTCCGCTGGAGATCAACCCGGCCACCCGCGAGGTCCACCGGGACGGCCTGCCGGTGCAACTGACGCGGCGCGAGTTCGAGCTGCTGGAGCAGCTGGCCCGCAACGCCGGGCTGGTGCTCACCCGCGACCAGCTGCTCGACCGGGTCTGGGGCTACGACTTCGACGTCCGCACGGACGCGGTGGACACCTTCGTCAGCTACCTCCGGCGCAAGCTGGAGGAGGGCGGGCGTCCCCGGCTGATCCACACCGTGCGCGGGGTCGGCTTCGTGCTGCGCGTCCCGGGGGGACTCGGATGAGACTCGCCACCCGGATCGCCCTGTCGACCGCGCTGATCGTGCCGCTGCTGGTGCTCGGCGCCGGAGCGGCCCTGCTCGGCCTGATCACCCACGACCTGCGCAGCGAGCAGAACGTCCGGCTCCAGGACCGGGCCGCCGCCGTCCTGCCGGACGCCCGGACACTGCTCAACGCCGACCAGCAGGGCCGGACCAAGGTCGCGCAGAACCAGCACCGCAAGGTGCTGGACGCGGCGCTGGACGTCGGCGTCCGGGTGGCGGACGCGAACGGCACGCTGGTCACCCAGGGCGGGCCGCAGCCGGCCGACTCGGTCGCCCTCCCGGCGCCGGGCGCCGGACCCACCACGGTCCGCGGCCGCGAGGCCGCCGACGCGACGGCCTCCACCGCCGGCACGGCCTCCGCCACGGCCCCCGCTTCGGCCGCCCCCGCCGTCGGGGCGCGCAGTTGGCGGGTGCTGGCCGTGCGGATCACCGGCGCCAACCCCGGCACGCTCTGGGTGTTCGAGCCCACCTCGGTCACCGATCCGCAGGTCAGCGCGGTGCGCGGACGGGTGCTGCTGATCGCGCTGCTCGCGGCGCCGCTCTCGGGCCTGCTCGCGCTGGCCGTGGCCGGGCGGGCCACCGCTCCGCTGCGCCGGCTCGGCCGGCGCGCGGCCGAGCTGGACCCGCGCGCGGGCGCCGCCGGCTTCGGGGTCGAGCGCACCGGCGTGGGCGACGTCGACGAGCTGGCCACCGTCCTGGAGACGGTGCTGGCACGCTACGACGAGCAGGCCGAACGGACCACCCAGGCGCTGGACACCGCGCGCTCCTTCTCGGCCGCCGCCTCGCACGAGCTGCGCACCCCGCTGATGAGCATGCAGACCAACCTCGACGTGCTCAACGCGCACCCCGACCTCTCCCCCGCCGACCGGGCCGACATCCTGGCCGACCTGCGCGGCGACCACCGTCGGCTGCTCGAACTGCTCACCGCCCTGCGGATGTTGGCGCGCGGCGATCTGGTGGAGGTGGAGGCCTTCGGCCCGCTGGACCTGGCCGAGCCGGTCGAGGCCGCCGTGGAGGAGATGCGCCGCCGGCGCCCGGAGATCCAGCTCTGGTACGTCCCCGAAGTGGCAGGCGGTGCACGGGTGTTCGGCTGGGACGCCGGGCTGCGGATCCTCTGTGACAACCTGCTGGCCAACGCCGTGGCGCACGGTCGCACGCCCGGCGAACCCGTCCGGATCACCGTCCGGCTGGGCCGGGAGGGCGGGCAGGCGGTGCTGACCGTGGACGACGCCGGTCCGGGCATCCCGCCCGAGCAGCGCGCCGTCGTCTTCGACCGCTTCCACCGGCGCCGGGACAGTCCCGGCTCCGGGCTCGGGCTGACCCTGGTGGCTCAGCAAGTGGCCCTGCACCGGGGCACGGTGACCGTGTCGTCGCCGCCCGGCGGGGTCGGCTGCCGGATCGAGGTACGACTGCCGCTGCTCGCCACGGACGCGCCGACCGTGGCGCTGCCGGCCCGCCGGGACTGGATCGGCGGCGGCCACTGACGTTGACTGTGGGAGCCCCGCTCGCGATCCCACAAGGAATCCACAAAGAGCCTCCCTACTGTCGCTCTCGGCAGGTCGCCCCGGTGACCGGCCGGACCGTTCACGACAGACCGGAGGACACCCGTCATGACCTCGTACCGCAAGGCGGCCGCCACGCTCGGCGCCCTCACCCTCGGCGGCGCGCTGCTCGCGACCGCCGCCCCCGCCCAGGCGCAGGACGCCACCCCCGTGGCGTCGCCCACCACCAAGACCCTCCCGGTTCCCACGGGTGACGGCGCGAAGAGCATCTGCAAGCGCATGCCGAAGCTCCAGGAGCGCATCGAGAACTCCCTGACCCGGCTCAACGGCCCCGCCACCACGGCCGGTTCGATCGCCCGCCTGGAGCAGCGGGTGGACAACGCCAAGACCGCCGGCCAGACCGCCGTGTACACCTACCTGAACGACCGGCTGACCTTCCGCAAGAGCCTGGTGCCGACCCTGCAGACCCGCCAGAGCGACCTCAAGTCGGTGGCCAGCTGGTGCTCCGCCCAGGGCCTCGGCGACTCCGCTCCGGCCTCCCGGTGAAGCGCGCCCTCGCCGTCGCCGCAGCGGCCGCACTCGCCACGCTGACCCTGACCGCCTGCGGCGCCGGCGCGGGCTCCGCCACCCCGCAGGCCCCGGCGGCCTCGACCACCGGCAACGCCGCCTCCCCCGGCAACGCTTCCACCGACAGCAAGCAGCTGGGCGAGATGCAGCAGAAGGTGGACGCCGCCGAGAGCGCCGCCGCAGCGGCCGATTCGGACGCCGCGCAGAACAACTGACCGCGCCCGGGGCGCCGGTGGGGAGGAAAGGAGCGTTCCTTTCCTCCCCACCGGCGCCGTCGTACGACGTTCAGGGCCGCTGCGCGACGAAGACGAACTCCCTGCCCGGACGATCGGGTGCGTCCCGGACGTCGTGCAGCAGATATCCCTGCGCGGTCAGGTCCGCCTCGATCTCCTGACGTTCCCGGAACCGCAGGGTGGAATCGGACGTGAACCGCCGTCCGTCCGCAGCGAACACGTAGGTCCCGCGAAACGTCACCAACGGCCCGCTCACCTCCACCAGTTCGAGCCAGGTCTCGACGGCGCCGACGCCCGGGATCTCGGTGACCCGGTGCGAGGCCGCGCGGTTCCACTCCTCCCAGGCACGCCTGGCCGGGTCCCGGGTCTCGAACACCAGATGACCGCCGGGGCGCAGCGCCTCGTAAGCCCCCTTGAGCGTTCCCTGCCACGTGTGCGGAGCGACGATCGCCTGGGCCACATTGGCCGTCATCGTGACGAGGTCGACCTGTAGCGGTGGAAGCGCTGTCGCGTCACCACAGATCCAGCGAACCCGGTCACCACCCGGCTTGCCGCGGGCCACCTCGACGGAGGCGCGGGCGGGGTCGACACCCACGACCTCGATGCCGCGATCGGCCAGCAGGAGCGCGAAGACACCGGTGCCGCAGCCGACGTCCAGCACCTGCCTCGCGCCGAGTTGCCCGGCCAGGCGCAGGTAGGCGTCGAGGTCGCCGCGATCCGGATCGAGCGGGTCGTAGATCGCCGCCAGCCGTGGGTGCCCGAAGAGTTCGTCAGCCATCCGTCGAAGATACCGCCGGTGCCCGGCCCGGGTGCGGGGTCGGCGCGACGCTCCGGATGGTGGACCTCGCTTGACGTGCAGGTAGGCGGTCGACAAGTATCACGGCATGGACCACGGCACCGCTCTCGTCTGCCGCCTGCACGTCGATCTGCGACGCCAGGCGAGCGACATGTGTGCTTGCTGCCGCTGAACCCTCGTCGGCCCCGCCCCCTGTGACCGTTTCCAGGGCGCACGGCTGCTTCGTCTCCACTCACACCTTTCGCTCCCTGCTCCCCGGCTGCCCCGGCGTCTGTCGTCGGCGGTGTGTCGCACGGGCGCACCCCGCATCCTTCGTGAGGACCTCAGATGAGCGTCGACCTCGCGCCGGCCCAGACCGACCAGCCGGCTCACTCTCCGTCCCCTGCCGCACCCCCGTCCGCCGAAGCCGGAGCCGGCGCCGTGCTGACGCCCGCCGAGCTGCGGGCCGTCGTGGCCGAGCTGGCCGAGCGGCCGGAGGAGTGGATCCACCGGGTGCGGCTGTCGGTGGACGAGCGGTGGTACGAACGGTTGCGACTGGCGGACGACCACGAGGTGTGGCTGATCAGCTGGCTGCCGGGGCAGTCCACCGGCTTCCACGACCACGGGGGCTCGCGCGGGGCGTTCACGGTGGCGCTGGGTGAGCTGGAGGAGCTCTCGCTCGGGGGCCCCGAGGGGGAGTTGCACACCCGGCGGCTGTCGGCCGGCGCGGTCCGCGCGTTCGGTCCGGAGTTCCTGCACGATGTCCGCAACACCGCCGCGGGCCCGGCGGTCACCATCCACGCGTACTCTCCGCCGCTGGGCGAGATGGCGCTCTACGAACTGCGCGCCAGCGGCCTGCGGCGCACCGCGGTGGAAGGACCGGAGCAGTGGTGACCGTCGACGACCTGGTGGCCCGTTCCCGGGCGGGTGTGCACCGCCCGGGCCCGCAGGAGACCCGCACCGCGCAGCTGGCGGGAGCGTTGCTGGTGGACATCCGGCCGGCCGCGCAGCGGTCCGCCGAGGGGCAGATCCCCGGCGCGCTGGTGATCGAGCGCAATGTGCTGGAGTGGCGGCTGGACCCGACCGGCAGCCACCGGATCCCGGAGGCGACCGGGTACGACCTGCCGGTGATCGTGCTCTGCTCGGCGGGGTACGCCTCCAGCCTGGCCGCCGCCTCGCTGCGCGAGCTGGGGCTGCACCGGGCGACCGACCTGGACGGCGGCTTCGTCGCCTGGGCCGAGGCGGGCCTGCCCACCGAGCCGGGACCCCCGGTGGGGTGAGGTGAGGGTGACGCGGAGGACCGCGTCAGATCCGTCACTGATCACCGGTCAGGGGTTTCCCGTAACCTCGACGCGGGAAACGTGCCGCGGGGCTCCGCCCCTGATCCAGCTTCACCCGACCGGTGCCCAGGGCACCACAGCTAGGAACACTCCGTGATCAGATTCGACGGCGCCGGCAAGCGCCACCCCGACGGCACGATAGCCGTCGAGGGACTCGACCTCACCGTGCCCGCCGGGCGGACCACCGTGCTGGTCGGCCCGTCCGGCTGCGGCAAGACCACCATCCTGCGGATGGTCAACCGGATGGTGGAACCGACCTCGGGCCGGGTGCTGCTGGACGGCACGGACGTCACCGAGCTGGAGGCGGCCAAGCTGCGCCGCGGGATCGGCTACGTGATCCAGCAGGCGGGGCTCTTCCCGCACCGCAAGGTGATCGACAACATCGCCACCGTGCCCCACCTGCTCGGCTGGGACCGCAAGAAGGCCCGGGCCCGGGCGCACGAGATGCTCGAACTGGTGGGCCTGGCACCGGAGACCGCCAAGCGCTACCCGTTCCAGCTCTCCGGCGGCCAGCAGCAGCGGGTCGGGGTGGCCAGGGCGCTGGCCGCCGACCCGCCGCTGCTGCTGATGGACGAGCCGTTCAGCGCCGTCGACCCGGTGGTGCGGGCCGGGCTGCAGGAGGAACTGCTCCGCCTGCAGTCGGAGTTGAACAAGACCGTGCTCTTCGTGACGCACGACATCGAGGAGGCCGTCCGGCTCGGCGACCAGATCGTGGTGCTGCGCGAGCACGGCCGGATCGGCCAGGTCGCCGACCCGGCCACCCTGCTGGCCGCGCCGGCCGACGAGCAGGTGGCCGCCTTCCTTGGCCGTGACCGCGGGCTGCGCGGGCTCGGACTGCGCCCGGCCGGCTCGATAGCACTCACCCCCCTCGACGAGCCCTTCGCCGGCTGGCGGCTGGAGCTGGACGAGGCCGGACGGGCGACCGGCTGGACCGGCCACGGCGAGCACCGCCCGGCCGCCGCCTTCGACCCCGGCGCCGACACCCTGCGCACCGCGCTGGACGCCACCGTGCTGTCGCCCGTCGGCGCGGCCGTCGCGGTGGACGGCGACGGACGGGCCGTCGGCATCGCCGCGCGCGCGGCCGTCCTGGACGCCCTCGACGCGCTGCACGCGCTACCGCCCCGGGACGAGGCCGGCCATGGACGGTGAGCCCCTGGTCCGCTGGTACTGGATCGGCGACCATCTCGGCTACCTGTGGGGCCTGCTGGCCGACCACGCGGTGATCTCGCTGGTGCCGGTGCTGATCGGGTTGCTGCTCGCGCTGCCGCTGGGACTGCTCTGCACCCGGTTCCCGCGGCTCTACCAGCCGCTGGCCGCGACCTTCAACGTGGTCTACGCGCTGCCCTCGCTGGCGGTCTTCGTGGTGCTCATCCCGTACACCGGTCTGGCCACCCAGGCCACCGTGATGATCCCGCTGACCTGCTACGCGCTGGCCGTGCTGCTGCCCACCACGGTGGACGGGCTGCGGGCGGTGCCGGATCCGGTCCGGCAGGCCGCCACCGCGATGGGCTACGGCCCCTGGCGGCGGCTGACGGCCGTCGAGCTCCCCTCGGCCGTGCCGTACGTGGTGGCCGGCCTGCGGGTGGCGGCGGTCTCCAGCATCTCGCTGGCCAGCGTCGGCGCGCTGATCGGGCGCGGCGGACTCGGCTACCTGTTCATCGACGGCTTCCAGCGGACCTTCCCGACCCCGATCGTGGCCGGGATCGTGCTGGTCGCCCTGCTGGCCCTGGTGACCGACGGCGTACTGCTGCTGGCCCGCCGGGTACTGGCCCCCTGGGCCGGGCGTGAGACGGCGGTGCGGCGATGAACTGGCTCTCCTGGATCTCCGACTTCTTCAGCTCCCCCGACCGGCGCAGCGGCCCCGACTCGATCGCCAACCGGATCGGCGAGCATCTGGCGATCTCCGGCGAGGCGCTGTTCTACGCGGCGCTGCTGGCCGTCCCGCTGGGCCTGCTGATCGGCTACAGCGGGCGCGGCGCCGGGCTGGTGACGGCGCTCAGCGGCACCGCCCGGGCGCTGCCGACGCTCGGCCTGGTCACCCTCGCCGTCCTGCTGGTCGGGGTCGGCGACACCGCCGTGCTGATCCCGCTGGTGGCGCTGGCCGCGCCGGTGCTGCTGGTGGCGGCCTGCGAAGGCGTCCGCGGCACCGATCCGGACCTGCGGGACGCGGCGCGCGGCATCGGGCTGACGCATCGCCAGGTGCTCTGGCAGGTCTGCGTCCCGGCGGCGCTGCCCGCGCTGCTGGCCGGGCTGCGTACCGCCACCGTCCAGGTGATCGCCACCGCGACGGTGGCCGCCTACGTGGGCCTGGGCGGGCTCGGCCGCTACGTCATCGACGGCCTGGCCACCCGCGACTTCCCGCTGACCGTCGGCGGCGCGCTGCTGGTGGTCCTGCTCGCGGTGGCGGCCCAACTGCTCTTCGCGGCGCTGAGCCGGTTCGCCCTGCCCGCCGGGCTGCGCAAGCAGCGGCGCTGACCCCCTTCACTCCTCACCACTCCCGTCCCGAAAGGACCACCTCATGTCCCTGCGTTCGCGTGCGACCACCTCCGTCGTCCTGATGGCGGCCATCGCGCTGGCCGCGACGGCCTGCAGCTCATCCAAGAGCGACCCGCTGTCCGGTGCTTCCAAAGCCGCCGGCAGCGGCTCGACGGTGACCATCGGCTCGGCGAACTACCCCGAGAACGTCCTGCTCGCCTCGATCTACTCGCAGGCGCTGCAGGCCAAGGGCGTCAAGGTCGACGAGAAGTTCAACATCGGCAGCCGGGAGGTCATCTACGGCCAGCTGCAGAGCGGCAACCTGACGGTGCTGCCGGAGTACAACGGCGCGCTGCTGCAGTACCTGGACGCCAAGGCCACCGCGGCCACCTCGACCGACGTCGACGCGGCGCTGCAGAAGGCGCTGCCGTCCTCGCTGGAGATCCTCAACTCCTCGGCGGCCGAGGACAAGGACTCGCTGACGGTCAGTCAGGCCACGGCCGACAAGTACAACTTGAAGAGCATCACCGACCTCACCGGGCAGGCGGCGAACTTCACCATCGGCGGCCAGCCGGAGTTCAAGTCGCGGCGCGAGCAGCAGTTCAAGGACGCCTACGGGCTGACCTTCAAGGACTGGAAGCCGACCGCCGACACCACGGCCAACGCGCTCAAGGACGGCTCGCTCCAGGTCGGCGACGTCTTCACCACCGACCCGCGGATCCTCCAGCTCGGCCTGGTGGCGCTCACCGACCCGAAGAACCTGTTCGGCGCGCAGAACGTCACGCCGCTGGTCAACAAGGCCGGCGTGAACCCGACGGTGACCGACACGCTGAACGCCGTCTCGGCGAAGCTGGACACCCCCGGGCTGGTGGCGCTGATGAAGAAGGTCTCGATCGACAAGGACGACCCGTCCGCGGTCGCCAAGGACTGGGTCAAGGCCAACGGCCTGGGCTGACCGACTGCGCCCGGTACGCGTCAGGGCCCCGCACCGCCGCCCGAGGGGGACGGCGGTGCGGGGCCCTCGCGTGTGGGGTCCGGATCAGTACCAGTGGTGGTTCTGCCAGAAGGCCCAAGCGGCGTTCGGGCTGCCGTAGCGGTCGTTCATGTAGCCGAGCGTCCACTTGATCTGGGTCACCGGGTTGGTCCGCCAGTCGGAGCCGGCCGAGGCCATCTTGCCGGCCGGCAGCGCCTGGCCGAGGCCATAGGAGCCGGAGGACGGGTTGGTGGCCCGCAGGTTCCAGCTGCTCTCGTGGTTGATGATGTTGCTGAAGGCGGCCCACTGGCCGGCCGGGACCATGCTCTGCGCCAGCGCGCGGACGCCGCTGGGGCTGGTGTCCACGGCGGCCTGCGGGGCAGGCGCCGGAGCCGCGGGCTGCGGGGCGGGCTGCGCGGGGGCCTGCTCGGCCGGAGCGGCCGGAGCGGGAGCCTGCGGGGCGGCGGCGGGAGCCTCGACGGGCTGCGCGGCCGGGGCGGCCGGCTTGGCCTCGCCCGACGCCAGGTACGGCGCGGCCGCGACGGTGTGGCCGCCGGCGGCCGGGGTCGGCTTCAGGTAGGGCGCGGCGCCGAGCTTGCCGGTGTCGATGGCGCGGGTGGCGGTGACCGGCGCGATCTTGAGGGCGTCCGGGTGTCCGGCGGCGGCGACCGTGGTGACGGTCGGCGCGTCCGCGACGGCCGGGCCGGTCGGGATCGCGAGGGCCACGGCGGAGGCGGCGATCACGGTGGCCAGGCCGGCCGAGCCGACCAGCACGGACGATCGTCGGCGCACGTGGTTCGTCAGGGTCTTGCGCATGCTGCATCAACCTCGTTCGGTAGGTTCCGGCCCCGGGCGCGCAGCGGTACTGCGGCGGTGTGCCGCGCGCTGCGACGGCGCGTCGGTGGCCGTGGGCACCCCGGTCTCGGTCGGTGCCGTACGGAGCGCTCCACCGGGAAGGGGCGGCACCGGCGGGAGGCCGGTGCGAGGCGGTGCGCTGGGCGACTCGTCCAGGTTTAACGTGCGCGCCGGGCGGGCGGCAAACAGCGCCGCTACGACGCGCGATAGGAGTTCCGCCGCCGGAACCCGGTGCAGCCGCCCCGGCAACGGGATCGGAGCGACGACGCACGGTCGTGGGCGCCAATCCCCTGTGGCCGGTGTCACCAGCGCGGTTGCCGTGGGTCAGCGAGCGGGCACCGAGCGTGCCGGTCGGGCGGTGCGTCGCAGGTGGGACACGCCGTCGGGCGACCGGCGGTGCCACCGGCCGGTGCTGACCAATCGTTAGGACTCTTGACAGATCAGTGGTCTAGTCCAAACATAGGCGGTGTCATCCGACCGGGATGCACTGTGGGGGTGTGACCACCGGCCGGCAGGCACCTGCCCTGCCCTGATCCGCCCACCACCCCCTGTCGCCACCGGCTCCTTGTGCCGACGCCCGCCCAGCCCGCTCAGCCCGACCGCGATCCGGCCACCTCCGCGCGGGTCGTTGTCATGCACACTTCCCAATTCCCCCGTCACGTCTGTTGGAGCACTGCATGCGACTTCACAGATCCATCCAGGCCCTGATCTCGGCCGGTTTCACCCTGGCCGCCTCGGCCGGTCTCGTGGTCGGCGTCGGCAGCGCCGCCCACGCGGCGACCCCGCTGCCCACGCACGTCTTCGCGCCGTACTTCGAGGCCTACAGCAACGACGACCCGGCCGCCCTGGCCGCGCAGTCCGGCAACAAGTACCTGACGATGGCGTTCATCCAGGCCGCCACCAAGGGCTCCTGCACCCCGTATTGGAACGGCCAGACCTCACAGCCGATCGCGGCCTCCCAGTTCGGCGCCGCGATCAACACCATCCGCGCGGGCGGCGGCGACGTGATCCCGTCCTTCGGCGGCTACGCGGCTGACAACGGCGGCACCGAGATCGCCGACAGCTGCACCGACGTCAACTCGATCGCCGCCGCGTACGAGAACGTCATCACCACCTACGGCGTCAGCCGGATCGACCTGGACACCGAGGACAACTCGCTGACCAACACGGCCGGCATCGACCGCCGCAACAAGGCGATCAAGGTCGTCGAGGACTGGGCCGCGGCCAACAACCGCACCGTGCAGTTCTCCTACACCCTGCCGACCACCACCAGCGGCCTGGCGTCCAGCGGTCTCGCGGTCCTGAAGAACGCGGTCACCAACAACGCGCGGATCGACGTCGTGAACCTCATGACGTTCGACTACTACGACGGCGCCTCGCACGAGATGGCCAACGACGCCGAGAGCGCGGCCGCCGGCACCGAGGCCCAGTTGGCGAAGCTCTACCCGACGCAGACGGCCGCCCAGCTGTGGGGCTCGATCGGCGTCACCCTGATGCCCGGCATCGACGACTTCGGCGCGGGCGAGACCACCACCGTCGCGGACGCCTCCACCGTCCTCAACTGGGCCAACAGCAAGGGCATCAACACGCTCTCGTTCTGGGCCCTGGAGCGTGACAACGGCGGCTGCGTCGGCACCGCCGGATCCGACACCTGCTCGGGCATCGCGCAGGGCACCTGGGACTTCAGCCACGCCCTGGAGCCGTTCACCAACGGTGGCGGCACCCAGGTCAACGACTTCTCGCTGAGCGCCTCCCCGGCCGCCGGCTCGGTCGCCGCAGGCAGCTCCGCCAGCGCCACCATCGGCACCGCCGTCGCCTCCGGCAGCGCCCAGAGCGTCGCCCTCACCGTCACCGGCGCCCCCGCCGGCGTCACCGCCACCCTCAGCCCCACCAGCGTCACCGCCGGCGCCGCCTCCACCCTGAGCATCGCCACCAGCGCCACCACCACGCCCGGCAGCTACCCGCTCACCATCACCGGCACCGCCGCCTCCGGCAGCCACACCACCACCTACACCCTCACCGTCACCGGCGGCACCACCAGCAACGACTTCTCGCTGAGCGCCTCCCCGGCCGCCGGCTCGGTCGCCGCAGGCAGCTCCGCCAGCAGCACCATCGGCACCGCCGTCGCCTCCGGCAGCGCCCAGAACGTGGCCCTCACCGTCACCGGCGCCCCCGCCGGCGTCACCGCCACCCTCAGCCCCACCAGCGTCACCGCCGGCGCCGCCTCCACCCTGAGCATCGCCACCAGCGCCACCACCACGCCCGGCAGCTACCCGCTCACCATCACCGGCACCGCCGCCTCCGGCAGCCACACCACCACCTACACCCTCACCGTCACCGGCGGCACCACCACCGGCAGCCTGGCCAACGGCGGCTTCGAGACCGGCAGCCTGAGCCCGTGGACCTGCCAGCCCGGTGGCGCGGTGGTCTCCACCCCCGTCCACTCCGGCAGCCACGCGCTCCAGGTCTCGCCGACCAGCAGCCAGACCGGTGAGTGCGACCAGACCGTCACCCTCGCCCCCAACCACGCCTACACGCTGACCGGTTGGGTCCAGGGCAGCTACGCGTACCTGGGCGTGAGCGGCGGCGCCACCGCCTCCACCTGGGCCTCGGGCAGCGGCTGGACCAAGCTCTCCGTCCCGTTCACCACGGGCGCCTCGGGCACCGTGACCATCTACCTGCACGGCTGGTACGGCCAGGGCAACGTCTTCGGGGACGACTTCTCGATCGCCTAGTCGTCCCGTCCCGAGCAGGGGCCCGGGTCAGGTCGGCAGCGCCGACGCGACCCGGGCCCCGACCGTTCCCGGCGCTGTGTGTCAGAGCCCTGTGCTTGACTGAACAGCATGGCAGCACAGCAGCTGGAGACCCTCGAATTCGCCACCCCCGCCGCCCTGGAAGCCTGGCTGACGGAGCATCACGGCGACTCTCCGGGCATCTGGCTCAAGTTTCGCAAGAAGGCGCCCGGCGTCGAGGCACTCAGCTATGCCGAGGCCCTGGAGGTCGCCCTCTGCCACGGCTGGATCGACGGGCAGAAGGCCGCCCTGGACGACCGGTACTGGCTCCAGCGTTTCACCCCGCGCCGCGCCCGCAGCAAGTGGTCGCGGATCAACCGCGACAAGGCCGAGGCCCTGATCGCCGACGGACGAATGCACCCGGCCGGGCTCGCCGAGGTCGAGCGGGCCCGCGCGGACGGCCGCTGGGAGGCCGCGTACGAGAGCTCGCGCACCGCCGAGGTCCCCGACGACCTCGCCGCGGCGCTCGCCGCCGAGCCCGCGGCCGCCCGCTTCTTCGAGACCCTGGATCGCACCAACCGGTACGCCGTGCTCTACCGGGTCCAAGAACCCAAGAAACCCGAGACCCGCGCCCGGCGGATCGAGAAGTATGTCGCGATGCTCGCCGCCGGGGAGAAGATCCACCCGTAGGCGGTGCGTGACACGGCCTGCGGCGTCCAGGCCGCCGGGGCCTGCGGGCGGGTCCGTCCGGGAGGTGTTCTAGGCTTCCGCCTTATGACCGAGAGGCCGCAGAGCGAGTACCTCCAGGGCGGCGACCCCCTGGTGATCACGAGCGCCGAACCCGACTGGGCCGCACTGGCGGAGCGTCACGAGCGTGACTCCCGGCGGCGTCGGCGGCTGCGCCTGCTGGCGGCCGGGGCGGCCGCGACGGCGGTCGTGGTGGGTATCACGGCGACCGCGATCGTGGTGAGCGGCGGCTCGGACCACCGGGCGGGCGGCGCGACGACCGGCGTGGTCGACGCGCTGGGCGGGCGCGGGCCGTCCCCGGCCGGCAGCCCGACGACCGACGGGGCGGCCTCGCCGGGCACGTCCGCCAGCTCCTCCCCCAACGCCTCGCCGAGCGGCGCAGCGAGCGGCGCAGCGAGCGCCTCGCCGGCGCCCGGCAGGTCGGCGAGTGCCGACGTCGCTCACCCGTCCGCCGGCAGCGCCGCACCGGCCGGGCCCGCGACCACCCTGCCGGACGCCGTCACCCCCACCCCCGGCGCCGCGCCCAAGGACCCGCTGACGCTGATCTCCAACATCAGCACGGACGGCGCGCCCCTGGACCCGGCCACCCTGTTCGCGGCCACCACGCTCTCGGCCGACGGGAAGACCTGGACCCGGATCGACACCGGGACCGCCTCGCCGTGCTGGCAGAAGACCACCGGCGGACTGGGCCAGCTGACCGCCGAGGGCTGCGGCTCGCTGCTGCTGGCGACCTACACCAACGGCTTCAGCGCCGTGACGATCGGCGTGGCGGTTTTCGACACCAAGTCGCTGGCCGACGCCGCCGCCGCGGCGTACAAGGGCCAGATCCAGGGCCTCGCCCCGGCCGGTTCGATCTCCTTCTGCACCTCCCCCAGCTGCGCCAACACCCATGGTTCGATCGGGCGTTACGACTTCTACTCGGTCTCCGGCACCCGCAGGCCGGGGACCACGGGGACGACGGCCGACCCGGACGCGACGGCGGCCGGACCCACCCTGGCGGCCTACGCGAGCAGCCAGTTGCTGGCCCGCGGCAAGACCGCGGCCGGCTGAGAGACCTACAGCGCCTGCTTCCAGGACGTCCGCCAAGTGGCTGCGGCCCTCGGCGGCGCGTTCAGCTCAGGTCCCAGGGCTTACTGGGGAAGTCGGAGTCGAGCGGCATGCCATCGTCCCTGGTCCGAGGAATGCCGCAGACCATGACAAACGTGGCGAACTCCGATCCCGGGTCGAGCCCGAGCGCCTGATCGACCAAGTCGTCCTGGAAGGCGCCGGTGATGGCGGCACCCAGACCGAGTGCGGTGGCCGTCATGGACACCACCTGTGCCACGTGGCCGACATCCTGCAGGAGGAAGCGATAGGCCCGTGCCTGCCGGTACTTCCAGGACATCCGTTCAGCCACCGCGACGGTGATCAGGGCAAAGCTGCCCGTGGTGAAAAACCCCTGCCTCGATGTCAGCCCCTCCCAGAATTCCCGGTCGGCTCGGGCGTCGACGGGAAGGAGGCCATGGCGGATCGCGTCGTATCGGTACAGGCCGGGTGAGACGTCCCGGACGTCGAAGACGGCCACGTAGGCGTCAGTCTCGTGCCGGGCACCGCCCGTGGCCGCGGCCCGCAGCTGGGTGACGCCCAGATCGCCGCAGTCGGAGAAGCGGAGCGGGGCGAAGGAGTAGTGGAGCAGTGTCGCGAAGGCGTCGAGCGACACCGGCTGACCGGTGAAGGTGCGATGGGTGCGCCGTTGTTCCAGCACGTCCTGGAAAGACATGGTCATCGGCCGGCGAACTCGGGGCAGCAGGAGCACCGGAGTCTCCGGGCCGGGGTGTGCGTAACCGCTCGGCCGGGGCCGGGTGAGCAACTCGCTCCGGAAGTCGCCGACCTGCTCAGCCGGGAGGAAGGCCACGTTCCTGGTGCGCTGGTGGAACCACCAGGCGACGGGCCCCCAGGCGTCCCACGGGCTCGGGGCCGCCGGCGCGGGTTCGTCCTCCTCCGCCTTGACCAGAAAGCCCAGCGCCAGCAGCTGCTCCACCGCGGCCAGCCGGGAGGACGCGGCGCCGCACTCGGCCTCGGGGACGGACAGCGGGGTCCGCGCGCTGATCAGGAGCTCGGCGATTTCGGGCCCTATCCGGAGCCGGGTGGGCACCAGCGGGCTCGATACCTGGATGCCGGTGGCATCGGGTTGGATGAACAGCGGGTTTACCGCGCGAACCAGCATGCAGAGCTCCATTGTCGGCCGGGGAATCGAAGGACTGACCATCCGGCCGGTGGGTCGCAGCCCCGCGCCCGGGCGTCGAACTGCCCGGTCAGAGCGGCGCGGGGCCGGTACCGGTCCCGCGCCCGCAGTACTGATGACGGCAGGTCAGCAGACGTTGTTCTTGTTCAGTGCCAGGAGGAACTCGTCGTCGTCCTCGATGACCTCGATCAGGAAGGTTTCCTGGTCCTGGCAGTTGGTCCGGTCTGCAGTGATCTCAGCCTGCATGGCCAGCCTCCTCGGTTTCTCGGTGCAGGGCCACCCGAATGGCGGGCCTCGACAGAGTCAACTCGCCGGCGCGTGGTGGGGGCAACCCCTCACGGGTTCCCAACACTTCTGACTTCCGGTTCTGAGCATATCGGTGGGTCAGCGCATGCAAGAGCCCCGCCCGGCCATCGGCCGGGAGGGGTGCCGCAGTGGGGCACCCCTCCCGGCCGAGCAGCGCAACCAGGCCAACGAAACCGAGTAGGCCCCGCCCTGCGGGAATTCACCAGCGGGACGGGGCCAGAGGAAGCACAGCGGGCGGCGCGGCCTCAGGCAAAAGCCATGGTGTAGACGCCTTGGTCGAGATGCGAGAAGCCGTGCTGCTCCCATGCCCTCCTGAGCTTGGCTACCGCCTCTTCATCCGGTCGCCGGATCTCCGGGTCAGCAGACTCGTAGGAACACGGTTCATCCGGCCCGTGGTCGTGGATCGGGGCCGGGTAGCAGACGGCCACCGTCCCCGGGACGGCCAGCCGCCGCAGCGCCGCAACTGCCAAGCTCATGCCGACTCCCTTGCCCCGCCATTCGTCCGTGACGTGGACCGACTCCAGCAGGAGCAGCAGTGGGGGGCGCAGCTCCGCCAGTGCGGGGACCAGGTCACCGTCCTCGGTGAAGATCACGCGCGGGATGCGGTCGAGCAGCCCGGGATCAACCTCAAGCGCCGCGCGGGGGTTCGGGGTCACTCCGGGAACCACCCGGGTGATCTCCGCACCTCCGGCTTTCCGATCGGCCCCGTTCTCGTAGAAGTGCGCTTTCCACCGGTCAGCCTTCAACGACCAGTCCACGTCAGCGAAGTGGCGCGACTCGTACGAGATGACGAGACGATCGTCAGCCATTGAAGCTCTCCCTTGCCATGGGGGACAGGCCCCTCACGTCGCACGCTGTGAGGGGCCTGCCATTCTGTCAGCCCTCAGGGGCCGGACTTGGGTGCGGTGGCGGTACCGGGTCGGGGTGTGGCTTCCCGGGGTGAATCGGCACGCCTGCCGTCCTACTTCTGCGGGGTGGGCTGCGGCTCCGGAGCGGGGTTGCCCTGGTGCTTCGGCGGGGGCTTCTCGGCTCCCTTGTGTTTGGACACGACGATCTCGATACGCATGGGGTTCCTCCTACTCGGCGGGGGTGGTGGCGGTACTGGCGGCGGTGCCCGGCGGCGTCGGACCGGGCGGCCTCTCAAGCGGGCCGTGGCGGATACTGGTGCCTCCTCACGCTGAGGGAACCGGCCGCCTGGTGGCGGCCGGGCCGTTCGGTGTTGCGGACCCCACCTCGGTCGGTGTGCTGTCCGAGGAAGGCCGATCGGGGGGAGCCTCTTGGGGCCCGGCCAGGCTGGACAACCCTTTCCACGGCCCAGCACGGGGGGTCTCAGATGCGGTGGCGGTACCGGCCCATGGCCTCACGCAACCGCCGCATGGTGTCCGACTCGGCGGGCTCCAGCACGCTGGGGCCAGCCGGAGGCTCGGGGTCGTCGGGCACCTCCGAAGGATGGCCTTCTGAATTCGACACGGATGCTCCCTCCGTTACCTGCCGGGCCGATGCAGACGACGCTACGGACGGTGAGACAGCCGGCTCTACGAACTTGCATGAGCTTGCACGCCAATCTTCTTGACCCGTCGCTGCATTGACGCTTCATCTACTGCTCAGCGAAGCTTGTGCAAGCCCGAGCAAGCACCTCGACCAGGGAGCCAGCGATGGCCGTAGAGTTCATTGGCATCGACCCCAACACCGACCGGGACCACTGCCCCACCGTGTGGGTGGACCTGGAGGCCCAGGAAATCCTGTTCCAGGGATGGAAACCGAGCCCCGAGACTCAGGCAGACTGCGAGCGAAGCAGCCCCGCGAATGGTCCGGTGCCCGACAGTGAAGCCATCACCAGGGTTCCGGCCCGGATGGTACCTATGATCAGGGAGGCGTGCGATGCCATCGAGCGTGCCCAACTTCGCTGACCTGCTTGGGCAGTGCGAGCGCTCTGCTGTCCATCTGGAGCTACGGGACTCCTATGCCCCGACAGAGCGGTTCGAGGGATGGCAGCGCGGCGAGCGGATCAACTGGGATGACCGCGAGTCCTGGTGGCATCCCTATGACCAGTTGATCACGGACACGGTGGCTCGGGGTGTGGTGATCCGTCGAGCTCGGATCGTCTCCGAGCCCGTGTCCGAGTACATCCGGTGGGAACACTACGTCACCCACGCGAACCTTACGGCGGGTGAGGAGGTCCGATGGCTGCAACGGCGACGGGCCACGGGTATCCCCCTCCCGGCGAATGACTTCTGGCTGTTCGATGGTGCGCTACTCCGGGTGCACCACTTCTCCGGCGACGGCGTGGTGGTCGAGGACGAGATCACGGCAGACCCGGAGACCGTAAAGCTGTGCACCACTGCGTTCGAAGCAGTCTGGGAGCGAGCGGTTCCGCACCACCTCTACGAAATCTGACGAGGCCAGCTCCATGCCCGCGCACCCCTCTTCGAGCGTTCAGAAGGCTCGCGAAGCCCTTGCCGGTCGGCTGAGTGAGATTCGGAAGGATGCCGGGATCAGCGGGCGGGAGCTGGCCGTCAGGTGTGGCTGGTCAGAATCGAAGTCATCCCGGATCGAGAACGCCAAGACACCTCCCTCCGATGCAGACATAAGGGCCTGGTGCCAAGCCTGTGGCGCCGACGACCAAGCCCTTGATCTGATCGCCGCCAACAGGCAGTCCGCCGATGCTCATGTGCAGTGGAGACGGCTTCAGCGGAGTGGGCTCCGTCGCCTGCAAGAGTCCACGGGGGACCTGTACCAACGGACCAGGGTGTTCCGGGCCTACGTCTCCGACGTGATCCCCGGGTTCCTCCAAACTCCTGGATATGCCACCGCTCTGCTGTCGTCCATCGCGGACTTCCGGGAAACCCCGGACGACGTGAGTGCCGCCGTAGCGGCCCGCATGCGGCGCAACGCGGTGCTGAGCAACGGCGCACGCCGGTTCTCGTTCGTACTGGAGGAGTCCGTATTGCGGTACCGCGTGTGCGGTACCGAGGCCATGGCGGCTCAACTCGGGCACCTGCTCGGAGCTATGGATCTTCCGAACGTCGCTCTGGGCATCATTCCGTTCGTGACACAACGGACCGTGTGGCCCATGCCAACGTTCACGATCTTCGACGCCACAAGAGTCCACGCCGACACACTGGATGCTGCCTCCACGCTCACGCAACCCAGCCAGGTAGATCTGTACGCCCGAGCTTTTGATCGACTCTCGCAGGGGGCGCTACGAGGCGCAGCAGCGCGCTCACTCGTGGCGGGCGCCTTGGCATACCTGGATTGACAGTCCCATCAGTGGATCAGCGCCAGCGGGCGCCATGGAGCTCAGGACTGCCGCCTGAGCAGCATCTTGCCGGGGTTCATGATGCCCTGCGGGTCGAGTGCGTCCTTCACCGTGCGCAGCAGGGCGAGTTCGAGCGGCGACTTCGCCGCCAGCAGCGCGTCGGCCTTGAAGACGCCGATGCCGTGCTCGGCGCTGATGCTGCCGCCGAACTCCGCGACCACCTGGTGCACCAGTGCGGAGACCTCCGCCCGGTCGATCCCGGCCGACGCCAGCCCGTTCGCCAGCACGTTGACGTGCACGTTGCCGTCGCCGGCATGGCCGAAGACGTTCGCCCTCAGGGCCGGATGACGCTGCGTAAGGCGCTCCTCGGCGGCGGTGACGAAGTCGGCGACGGCGCTGAGCCGGACGCCGACGTCGTGCTTGACGGCTCCGCCGGCCCGCTTCTCCGCCTCCGGCAGCGACTCGCGCAGCGCCCAGAGTGCCTGGGCCTGCGGATGGTCCAGGGCCGGTACGGCGTCGGTGACGAGCCCGCGTTCGGTGGCCTCGGTGAGGAACTCCTCCAGCTGGGCGGCGAGTCCGGTGCCGTCCCGGGTGGCGGTCGCCTCCACCAGCACGTACGCCGGATACCGCGCGCCGAACGGGTCGCGGGTGCCCGGGACATGGGCGAGGAGGAGCTCGACCCCGGTGCGGGTGAAGAGCTCCAGCGCGCTCAGCCGGTCCTCCAGCAGGTCCCGGGCGCAGGCCAACAGCGGAGTGAGCACTGAGAGTCGGGGCAGGGCGAGGAGGGCGACCGCGCGGTGGCGCGGGGCGGGGAAGAGCCGCAGGGTGGCGGCGGTGACCACGCCCAGGGTGCCCTCCGAGCCGATCAGCAGCTGTTTGAGGTCGTAGCCGGTGTTGTCCTTGCGCAGCGCGCGCAGGCCGTGCCAGATCCGGCCGTCCGGCAGCACCGCCTCCAGGCCGAGCACCAGTTCGCGGGTCATCCCGTAGCGCAGCACGTTGCTGCCGCCCGCGTTGGTGGCCACGGTGCCGCCGATCCGGCAGCTGCCCTCCGAGGCGAGTCGCAGCGGGAAGAGCAACCCGGCGTCGGCGGCGGCCTGTTGGACGTCCGCCACGATGCAGCCGGCCTCCGCGGTGAGCGCGAAGTCGGCCGGGTCGACCGAGCGGATCCGGTCCAGCGCGCGGACGCTGAGCACCACCTGCTCGCGGTCGCCCAGCGGCACTGCCCCGCCGACCAGCCCGGTCCCGCCGGCGAACGGCACCACCGGCACCGCGTACCGGGCGCAGACCGCGACGGCGGCGGCCACCTGCGCGGTGTCGCGCGGGCGCAGGACGGCGGCGGGGCGGGCGGGCAGCAGGCCGCGCTCGTCGCGGACGAAGCCGGCCGCCGGGTCGGCCGGGTCCAGGACATCGCCGGGCCCGAGCACGGAGCGCAGGGCGGCGAGGGCGGCAGGCAGGTCGGGCGAGGCGGCGGGCGGGTCGGATCGCATCTGGTCCACCCCGGCATCGTGCCAGCCCGACCGGCCGGAACGGTCCGACCTGCCCGATAGTCCCTTCGGGCGGATCTCGCCACCGCCCTGCGGACACAGGCCGCCAGCGCGCTCCCGGGGCCGCGCGGCGCGCCTACGGTCCCCTCATGACGTCCTCCGATGTCCGCCCGTCGCCCGCTCCGCCGCGCGCGGCGCCGACCGACGGCCCCGCCTTCGGCACCGTCCACGGACTCGTGGCGGTCGGCGCCCCCGCCGGACCGGCCGGGGGTGGTGAACGGGCGTGGCCGCGCCGGCTGGCGCCGCCGCTGCTCGCGTACCTGGCGGTGATGCTGGTGCAGATCGCGATGATCGCGCTGCTGCGCCGCCCGGACACCCCCGCGGTCGGCCATGTGCTGCTCAGCTGGGACAGCCGGCTCTACCTGGAGGTGGCCGCGCACGGCTACCCGGCCACCGCGTCGCGCGACGCGGGCGGCGGTTGGTTCGGCAGCAACCTGGCGTTCTTCCCGCTCTTCCCCGCGCTCGTGCGGGCCGTGCACGAGCTGACCGCCCTGAGCTACGGCGACAGCGCCCTGACGGTGGGCCGGCTGGGCGGAGCGGCCGCCGCCGTCCTGGTCCACCAGCTCCTCTCCCGCCTCTACACCCCGCGCACCGGCCTGGTGATGGTGCTGCTGACCGCCGCCCAGCCGATGGGGGTCAGCCTCGGCATGGGCTACACCGAGCCGGTCTTCCTCGCGCTGGCCGCCGGCGCGCTGCTGGCCGCACACCGGCAGGCCTGGCTCTGCGCCGGGCTCTGCGGCCTGCTGGCCGGGCTGACCCGCTCCACCGGCCCGGGCGTGGGCGCGGCGGTCGCGGTCGCGGCGGCGCTGCTGCCGTACGGCGCGTGGCGCAGCGGGATGCCGAGGCCGATCCGCCGGTGGCGACCGCTGGCCGGCGCCCTGCTGGCCGGCGCCGGCACGCCCGGCTACCTGCTCTGGGTCGGCCTGCACACCGGCACCCTGGACGCCTGGTTCCGTATCCAGCAAGGGGGTTGGGGCACCCACCTGGACTGGGGTGCGGACACCTGGGACTTCGTCAGCTCACAGTTCCGGGACGGCGCCGACTGGGTGGAGCTGAGCAGCGCGCTGCTGATCACGCTCGCCGTCGGCTGCACCCTGCTCGCCCTCACCCACCGGCCCTGGCCGCCGCTGGCCGTCTACGGCCTGCTGGTCACGGCGATGGCGCTCGGGCAGAGCAACTACGCCACCTGCAAACCCCGGATGCTGGTTCCGGCGCTGCTCTTCCTGCTACCCGCCGCCCTCGCGCTCGGCCGGGCCCGGGCGGTCACCGCCTGGAGCGTGACCACCGGCGCCGTGCTGCTCGGCAGCTGGTACGGCGCCGGGATGCTCACGCTCTGGGGGACGGTGATCTGATCCGGAACCTACCGCGCGGTCAGGCTGTGACCCAGGAAGTCCAGCGCGGCCGGGAGCACCCGGCGCCAGAAGCCGTCGGTGTGCTCGCCGCGCGGGAAGTGCCCCTGCACGGCGCCGCCCCGGGCGGCCAGTTGGCGGGCGGCGGGGCAGAACGGGTCCTCGGTGCCGCACCAGACGGCCAGCGGGGAGCCGTGCGGCTGGTCGAGGTGCAGCAGCGGTTCGTCCTCGCGCCAGTCCGCCTCGGAGTCGAAGCCGTCCACCGTGCGGGCGTCGTCCCAGGTGCGGAAGACCGCCGGGCTGAGCACCGCGACCGGGCCGAACCCCGCGCCGCGACCCCGGGCGTAGCGCAGCGCGCCCGAACCGCCCATCGAGATGCCGAGCGCACCGCCGGGCGCACCGGCCCGCGCACGGGCGAAGCCCCGGGCGGCCAGCCAGCCGGGCAGCTCGTCCGACAGCATCCGCTGCGGGTCGTCGCCCGGGGTGCGCTGGTGCCAGTAGCTCGCGTCCCCGCCGTCCACGGCGACCAGGACGAACGGCGGCACACCGGCCCGGACCGCCGCCGCCTGGAACTGCGGCATCCCGAGCTGCACCATCGTCCGCGCGTCGGCGCCGCGCCCGTGCAGCACCACGCAGACCGGCAGGCCGGAGGGGTCGGCCACGCCGGGTGGGGTCATGGTGATCAGCCGCACCGTGCGACCACGGGCGCTGGAGGCGACCGGCTCGTCGGTCAGCGGTCCCGGGGTGACCTGCGGCACGCTGCCGTCCGGGCCGGTCAGGCCGAGCGCCCGACGCAGCGTCACCCCGCCCGGCAGGACGTCCTGGGCCATCGCGGTCCCGGTCCCGGCGCCGAGCGCGGCCAGGCCGCCGAGCGCGCCGCCCGCCCACAGCAGCCGACGTCTGGTCAGGCCTGTTCCGCTGGTGCTCATCGTCTCCCCGTCTCCCCGTCGAACATGATCGAACGCTCTTGGGAGATGCTAACCGCGCCCGGGCCGGGCAGCATGGCACAGAGCCGGGCGACGTCAGTAGAAACAGCAGTCAACCGAGCAGCAGTCAACCGAGCAGCAGGAGAGAGCCTTGAACGTCGGATTCGTCGGATTGGGGGCCATGGGCCGGGAGATGGCCGGGCAGTTGGTGGCCGCGGGCCAGCGCGTGCAGGTCTGGAACCGCTCGCCGGAGCCGGTGCGGGCGCTGGTCGGGCGGGGGGCGCTGGCTGCGGGGAGCCTCGCCGAGGTGTTGGAGAACGAGGTCGTGGTGTCGATGCTCGCGGACGACGCCGCGGTGGAGTCGCTGTTGCTCGACGAGGGGTTGTTGGCGGCGGCGGGTGCGGCCGTGCACGTGAACATGGCCAGCGTCTCGCCCGCTCTCGCCCGGCGGGCCGCCGAGCTGCACGCCCGGCACGGCATCGGCTACGTCGCCGCGCCGGTCCTCGGCCGCAGCGACGTGGCGGCCGCCGGGAACCTCACCATCCTTGCGGCGGGTGAGAGTTCGATGATCGACCGGGTGGAGCCACTGTTCGAGGCGATGGGCCGGGCGACCAGGCGGCTGGGCGATCAGCCGCAGGTGGCCAATGTCGCGAAGATCAGCGCCAACTTCATGCTGGCCTCCGCCATCGAGGCGTTCGCGGAGGCCTCCGCGCTCGCCGAGGCCTCCGGCCTGCCGTCGCAGGAGCTGCTCGCGATCGTGACGAGCACCATCCTGCCCGGCCCGGTCTACTCCGGTTACGGCGCGATGATCGCCGAACACCGGTACGAGCCGGCCGGGTTCCGCCTGGCGCTCGGCCTCAAGGACGTCGGCCTCGCGCTGGACGCGGGCGCCGAGGCGGGCGTGCCGCTGCCGTTCGCGGACGTGCTGCGCGAGGCGCTGGCGGAGTCCGTGGCGCACGGGGACGGCGGGCTCGACCTTGCCGCGCTCGGCGAACGGGCCCGCCGGCGGGCCGGGTTGACACCCCCGCCGAGCGGCGGCGGTGTCAACCCGCAGTGACGGCCACGGCCACGGCTACGGCTGGAGGCGGCCGGCGAAGCGGCGCTCGAAGCCGTCGCCGGTGTCGGCGGTCACGGCGTAGTCGTAGCGTCCGGCCGGGGTCGGCGCGAGCACGTCCCGGGCGCTGCCGCCGGCCGGCACGGTGACCGTCCGCGGCGTCGAACCGCTCGCGCCGAAGGCCGAGTTGGCGCCGATGGTGAAGACCACCGGACGGCTGCCCTGGTTGCTCAGGGTGATCTGCACGCCGCCCGGGGTCTCCACCGAGGAGACCTCCGGGTGGCCCTTGGCGGAGTTCGTCCAGGTGCGGACGTCACCCTTGTAGCCGCGCAGGAAGCCGTCCGGGCCGTGCGCGTCGACGTCGTACGGGCCGCCGCTGACGCCGAGCGCGCTGAAGTAGTCGGTGACCGTGCCGTCGACCGGCAGGGTGTAGCGCCAGGCGCCGAACTGGCGGAAGTTCACCACGTACATCGAGACGCCCGCGCCCAGCGTGCCCAGGTTGTCCAGGGTGACCCAGAGCCGGCCGGTGGAGGTGTCGGTGTGCGAGGAGGAGCCGAAGCGGTAGCCGGTCGGCAGCGACGGGCGGTCGCCCGGCTCGACCTGCGGCTGCTGCTGGATGATCGGCGGGAAGAGCGGCGGCAGCAGCAGCTTGTCCTGTTCGGCCAGGTCGGCCAGCAGCTGCTTGGTGTCGGGCAGGGCGGGGAAGGTCCGGTTGCTGGTGGTGAAGTCGAAGGCCGACATCAGGTCGCCGCAGACCGTGCGCCGCCAGGCGGAGATGTTGGTCTCCTTCACACCGGTCCAGTTCTCCAGGAACCGCAGCACCGAAGTGTGGTCGAAGACCTCGGAGTTGACCTTGCCGCCCCGGCTCCAGGGCGAGATGACGATCATCGGCACGCGCGGCCCGAGGCCGATCGGCACCCCGCCCACGAACTCGTCCGGCGTGCCGTCCGGCGCCACCGGCGGCACCACGTGGTCGAAGAAGCCGTCGTTCTCGTCGTAGTTGAGCAGCACGACGGTCTTCGCCCAGACCTCCGGGTTGGCGGCCAGCGCCTCCAGCACGTACGAGGAGGTGAAGTCCGCGCCCTGGGCCGGCGGGTAGTTGGGGTGCTCCGACTGGGCGGTCGGGGCCACCACCCAACTCACGGCCGGGAGGCTGCCGTTGGCCACGTCGTTGGCGAAGTCGTCGGCGCCCCGGCGGGCCATGCCGTTGACGTAGAGCGGCGAGTCCTGCGGGGCGGTCTGGAAGCTCTTGAACCAGGCCAGCGCGTTGTCGTCGTAGTTGTCCTGCTGCTGGTACACCTTCCAGGAGATGCCGGCCGCCTGCAGCCGCTCGGGGTAGGTGGTCCAGGTGAAGCCGGACTTGGTGTTGTCGGTGGCCGGGCCGCCGCCGGTGGCGTTCGGGTCGATCGTTCCCGACCAGAGGTAGAGCCGGTTCGGGTCGGTGGAGGTCAGGGCAGAGCAGAAGTACTGGTCGCAGACGGTGAAGGCGTCCGCGAGGGCGTACTGGAACGGGATGTCCTGGCGGCGGTAGTAGCCCATCGTGTACCAGGTCTTGGCCGGGATCCAGTTGTTGTACTGGCCGTTCGCCCAGGCGCTGTGGGTGCCGGCCCAGGAGTGGTCCAGGTCGAAGATCCGCTGGGCGTCGCTGGTGGAGGTGTCCAGGTGCCAGGGCAGTAGGTCGGTGCCGCCCACCGTGCCGAGCATCTTCTGGCGCAGCACGTCCGAGCCGCCGGGGAAGCGCACCCGCGAGGTGTCGCCGTACCCGCGCACGCCGTTCAGGGTGCCGAAGTAGTGGTCGAACGAGCGGTTCTCCTGCATGAGCACCACGACGTGCTCGACGTCGTCCAGGGTTCCGGGCGCCGAGGGGGCGGCCAGGGCCTGCTGAACGGTGCCGGGCAGCGCGCCGAGGCCGAGCGCGGCGCCGGAGGCGGCGGCCGAACCGAGCAGAGCGCGGCGGGAGAGCGGGGACACGAGGCCTCCAGGAAGGGGGTACCGACGGCGAGTTACCTGCGGGTAAGGATGATTCCAGTCAAGGGTGAACAGCGGAAGACCCGGGGACAGCCGTTGAGGTGTCTGTACATATCGCGGTCCGAGGTGGCTGGAGTGGCCCTTCCTGGCGGATCATCAGGCCGATAAACTGACCGGGTGACTGACACCGCCGCCTCCGTCCTCGTTCTCCCCGGCTACCAGGGGTCCGGCCCCGAGCACTGGCAGAGCCAGTGGGAGCGGGAGCACCCCGCGTACCTGCGCGTCGAGCAGGCCGACTGGGACGCCCCGCAGGTCGACGAGTGGGTGGCGACCCTGCACCGGGCCGTCCTGGCCCAGCCAGGACCGGTCGTGCTGGTCGCGCACAGCCTCGGCTGCATCACCGTCGCGCACTGGGCGGCGCGTCACGGCCTGCCGGTGGCCGGCGCGCTGCTGGTCGCGCCCGCCGACATCGACAACGCGGTGGACCCGGGACTCCGGACCTTCCAGCCGATCCCGCTGCGCTCGCTGCCGTTCCCCAGCATCGTGGTCGCCAGCAGCGACGACCCGTGGGCCAGCATCGAGCGGTCCCGGCGGTTCGCCGAGAACTGGGGCGCCCGGCTGGTCGAGCTCGGTCCGCACGGGCACATCAACAGCGATTCCAAGATGGGCAGTTGGCCGCAGGGTCAGGAGCTGCTGGCCGAACTGGTCTCGAAGGCCGGCTGAGAAGAGACCCGATGTCGACGCACGGCACCGCCGCGCACCACCGCCTGCCCGACCTGCCGCCGCTGGTGCGCCGCGCCCTGGAGGTGGCGCGGGCGCACGGCTTCGAACACTCCTGCCACCCCGAACAGGGCCTGCTGATCAGGGCGCTGGCCGGCGGGGCGGCGGGCCTGATCGGCGAGAGCGGAACCGGCTGCGGGGTCGGCCTGGCCTGGCTGGCGAGCGGCGCGGCGCCCGGGGTGCGGCTGGTCAGCGTCGAACGCGACCCGGCCAGGGCAGCGGTCGCCGCCGAGGTCTTCGCCGACCAGCCGCAGGTCCGGGTGCTCTGCGCGGACTGGACCGAGCTGTACGAGCACGGACCGTTCGACCTGCTGGTGCTGGACGGCGGCGGCCAGGGCAAGGGCATCGAGCCGCCCGCCGACCCGGCCCGGCTGCTCAGCCCCCAGGGCACCCTGGTGATGGACGACTTCACCCCCTCCCCCGGCTGGCCGCCGCTGCACGAGGGCCGCCCCGACACCGCCCGGCTGCACTGGCTGGAGCACCCCGCCCTGCGCGCCGTGGAGGTCCGGCTCGCGCCGGACCTCAGCTCGGTGGTGGCGACCCTGCGCGGTCAGGCCGGGTCGGCCAGGGACACGTAGAGCCGCGTTCCGTGCGGCCGGAACCCGACCCGCTCGTAGACCCGGCGCGAGCCCTCGCCGGAGTACTCGAGCCAGACGGATGCCGCCCCGCCGGCGAACATCGCCTCGGCGAGTGCCGCGGTGACGGCGGCGGCGACGCCCTGGCCGCGGAAGTCCGGGCGCGTCCCGACCCCGGCCAGCTCCGAGGTGCCGACGGCCGGCGCGGAGGTCATCGCCCCGCCCGCACACCTGCCGTCGGGGGAACGGACGAAGCGCACGGCGCCGCCCGTCTCGTGGGTACGGCGCAGCCGGGCCGCGCCCTCGGCAGAGGCGGGGAACTCGCCCGCGAACGCCTCGGCCAGGGCCTCGTCGATCGCCGTGAAGTCCTCGTCGGTGGACGGGATCTCCACGATCGGACGGCCCGGGCCGGGCTGCGGCACGGCCAGCGTGGCCGGGGTGCAGAGCAGGTACTCGTGCACCGCCTCGCGGGTGAAGCCGGCCTCGCGCAGCGCGGGCTCCACGGCGGGTGCGGCGTCGGGGGCGAACTCCAGGCGGGGCTTCAGCCCGCGGTCACGGAAGGCCGCGACCAGGGTGGCGACGTCCGCGGCGGTCGGCTCGGCGCCGGGCAGCGGCGTCGCGTAGTTGATGTACGGGCTGGTGGTACCGGGGTCGAACCCCACGACGAAGCCGGCGGTCTCGACGACCACGGGACGTCGGCGGAGGTTGGCGACGGCAAAGCTCTGGACGTCGGTGTCCACGGTGATGGTGACCTCACGTTGAAGACGGGGTGCGGCGCGCTCGGTGAGCTGCGCGTGCTGGTCGGACCGGCCGGAGGCCGGGGGCCGGGGTTCTGGGGTCGGGGGTCGCGCTGCCGTCAGTACTGCACGGTGATCCGGCGGGCCGGGCCGTCGACGCGGATCCGGCCGCCGCAGGGGATGACCAGCTGTGGGTCGGTGTGGCCGAAGTCGACGTCGAAGACGGCGACGGCGTCCGGGGCGTAGTCGGCCAGGGCGCGCAGCACCGCCTCGCGCTGGGCCGCCCGGTAGGCGGCCTTCTCCGGCGCGGCGTTCGGGTGCTCGAAGCTCCAGCCCTTCGCGCGGGCCATCAGGACGGCGGGGAACTGGCGCAGCAGGCCGCGCTCACCCATGTTGCGCAGGATCCGGTGGACCTCGTCGGCGCTCGGCAGCTCCTCCGAGGTCTCCAGGTAGAGCACCTGTCCCGCGTACTCCTCGACCGGGCGGATCTCGCGGTCGGCCATCAGCAGCCAGGAGAGGATCTCCAGGTTGCCGCCCCAGCCGAGGCCCTCGACGACCTTGTCGGCGTTGTGCCAGATCCAGCCCTCGGCGGGCTCCATCGCCGGCTCGGCCTCGAAGGTCGCCGGGTCGGACCAGTGGGCCTCGACGTCGCCGAAGTCCGCGGACGGCCGAAGCTCGTAGCTGCCGGAGTCGAACAGCGCCGCACGCAACGAGTCCGCGGTCAGCGGGTGCAGCGCGCCGGGACGGCCCAGCTGCACCATCACCGAGGCGCCGTGGTAGCTGACGATGCCCAGGTTGCGCAGGAAGAGCAGCAGGTTGGTGTTGTCGCTGTAGCCGAAGAACGGCTTCGGGTTGGCCCGGATCAACTCCCGGTCCAGCAGCGGCAGTACGGTGATCTGGTCGTCGCCGCCGATGGTGGCGATGACCGCCTTGATCTGCGGGTCCGCGAACGCCGCGTGGATGTCCGCCGCACGCTGCTGCGGGGTGGAGCCGAAGAGCCGGGTGGCCGGGTACTCGACCGGCACCAGGCCGAAGTCCTCGCGCAGCCGCCGCAGCCCCAGTTCGTAGGGCAGCGGGAGCCGGCCCGGGGTGCCCTGGGAGGGGGAGATCACGGCGACCCGGTCGCCGGGTCGTGGCTTGGGCGGGTGCGCGGGGGGCATCGTCATAGGGGTGATCGTACAAATTGCCGATCGGCCTCGACCAGCGCTTTTCCCCGCGACGAGAACGGCGCTGCCCCCTTCCGCGTGGAGGGGGCAGCGCCGTTCAGGACGGACCGGGCGTCAGTGCGCCATGGCCGGGACGAAGTCCTGCTTGTCCTCGTCCGAGGCGTCCGGGTTGTGGCCCATGTGACCGGCGTTCAGGAAGGTGAAGGCGATCAGCGAGGCGAGCGCCAGGATCCCGGCCGACCACCAGATCGCGGTGGCGAAGCCGTGCACCTGGACCTGCAGCATCGCGTTGGTCTTGCTGGTGACGTGCGTGGGGTGGTAGGCCTTCATCGCACTCGCGACCACCGTGCTGAGCAGCGCGGTGCCGATGGCGCCGCCGACCTGCTGCGAGGTGTTGACCATCGCGGAGGCGACACCGGCGTCCTGCGGCTGCACCTTGTAGGTCGCCAGGCTCATGGCGGGCATGAACGCGGTACCCATGCCGAGGCCCATCAGGACCAGGCCGGGCAGGATCAGCCAGTAGGACGAGTCGACCTTGATCTGGGTGAGGATCACCAGGCCGGAGGCCGCGACCAGGAAGCCGGGGCCCATCAGCCAGCGGGCCGGGACCCGGTTCATCAGGCGGGCACCGATCTGGGTGGAGCCGGTGATCATGCCGGCCACCATCGGCAGGAACGCCACACCGGTCTTGACCGGGGAGTAGCCGAGCACGTTCTGCAGGTAGTAGGTCAGGAAGAGGAAGAGGCCGAACATCCCGATGACCGCGAGGCCCAGCGAGAGGTAGACGCCACCGCGGTTGCGGTTGAGCACCACGCGCAGCGGCAGCAGCGGGCTCTTGACCCGGCTCTCGACCGCGACGAACGCGGCCAGCAGCACGGCGGCGGCGACGAACAGGCCGATCGTGGTCCCGGAGGTCCAGCTGTCCTCCTGGGCCTTGGTGAAGCCGTAGACCAGGGAGACCAGGCCGGTGGAGACCAGCAGCACGCCGGGGATGTCCAGCGGGTTGCGGTTGCGGGCTCCGCCGGGCTCGCGGATCACCATGACCGCGCCGATGACGGCGATGACGGCGAACGGGACGTTGACGAAGAGGGTCCAGCGCCAGTTGAGGTACTCGGTGAGCAGACCGCCGAGGATCAGGCCGATCGCACCGCCACCACCGGCGATGGCGCCGTAGATACCGAACGCCTTGGCGCGTTCGTTGGCCTCGGTGAACATCACCGAGAGCAGCGAGAGTGCGGCGGGCGCGAGCATCGCGCCGAACACGCCCTGCAGGGCGCGGGCGCCTATCAGCATGCTGATGTTGGCGGCGGCGCCACCGAGCGCCGAGGCGGCGGCGAAGCCGACCAGGCCGATGATGAACATCCGGCGCCGGCCCAGCAGGTCGGAGAGCCGCCCGCCGAACAGCAGCAGGCCGCCGAAGGCCAGCGCGTAGGCGGTGATGACCCACTGGCGGCTGGTGTCGGAGAAGGCGAGGTCACGCTGCGCGGACGGCAGGGCGATGTTGACGATGGTCGCGTCCAGCACCACCATCAGCTGGGCCAGGCCGATGAAGGCCAGGGCCTTCCAGCGCCTGGGATCGGGCTGTGGAACGGTTTCAGACATGGGTTTACTCACCTAACGGTGCTGGTGGAGCCGGCGGTCGTGCTGGTGCGAAGCGTGACGGAACGAGAACGTCTGGGGGCGTCCGAGGACGTGCCGGGGTCGGGTCGGGCCGCGTCGGGCCGACCGGCCGGTCAGCCGTGAACGGGCGCGGGCTGGTTCCGCAGGTCTGCCAAAGTAGCGGCCCGGCCTGGGAGTTCGGATGGCGTGGGGGTCCGCAGACCGTCCAGGAACAGATGCAGGTGGCGGTGGACGAAGGAGCCGAGGTCGAGGCAGCCGGTGCCCGGCAGCGGACGGGTGAGCTGGGCGACCGCGACGAACAGGTCACCCGGACCGACGTCCGCACGCAGCTGGCCGGCCTGCCGGGCGCGCTGCATGAGCTGCTCGACCACCTCCTCCAGCCGGGCCCGGATCGCGTAGAGCTGCTCGTCCTGCTTGAGGTCCACGCCCGCGGTGAGCATGGTGCAGAGCGCGCCGATCCGCTCCTCGGCGGCGACGTGGACGAAGCGCTTGAGCGCCTCGAACGGTTCGGAGCCGTCCACCAGTCCCTGTTCCGCCTGGACCAGGATGCGGTCCATCACGGAGCGGGCGACCTCGCGGACCAGCGTCGTGCGGTCCGGGAAGTTCCGGTAGAGCGTGGCGTTCCCCACACCGGCCCGCTTGGCGATCTCGTCCAGCGGCGCCTCGGCGCCGCTCTCGGACAGGATCTCCCGGGCGGCGGCGAGAATCCGCTCCCGGTTGCGGGTGGCGTCCGCCCGGAGGCGGGGCGTCGTAGGCTTGGTGGCCGGTTCGGCCTGGGCGGCCTTCACGGCACACCCGGCCAGCACACTGCGGACAGCTTTGATGGCACTCATCACGACACTCCTTCCGGGATCGGTTCCGCGTCGTTTTCCGGGGACTGGTTCCCCACTTCGTCCTACTGTACGGCAAACGGGGAAAAGCTCCCCACATATTTCTGGGGCCCCCGTGACCCGCGTCACATCACCCGGTTGCCAGCGCTGACCAGCGGAGATCCACTTCCTACCCACGGGTATCCGGCAACGCCGTGTGGCCCGTCGCAAACTGGGCAGGAAGACCGGGTTGCTTCCTGGACCGAGGACGGTGGATCACGTGAAACCAGCACGGGCAGCCAGCCCGCCCCTGGACGCCGAGCCGCAGACGCCTCCGACGGTGACTGAGTTGACCCAGTCCGCCGCCGAGGCCTACGTCGCAAGCGTCTGTTTCAAGATAGGCCCGCCGCGCCGGGTGGGCGTCGAGCTGGAGTGGCTCATCCACGACTCCTGTCGCCCTGACGCCGCCCCCGAGCACAACCGCACACTCGCCGCGCTGGAAGCCCTGCGGCTGCCCCAGGAAGACCCGCTCCTCCCCCACGGCTCCCGGATCACCAGGGAGCCGGGCGGCCAGGTCGAGCTCAGCTCCCCGCCCGCCGACAGTCTCAGCGAGTGCCTCGACATCACCTCGCGCGACCTCTCCGCCCTGCGGGCCGCCTTCGCCGCCCAGGGCCTGACCCTCACCGGCTACGGCACCGAACCGCACGCGCGCGAGCGCCGGGTCCTGCTGCGCCAGCCCCGCTACCTGGCCATGGAGGAGTTCTTCGGCCGGGCCGGGCCGTGGGGCAAGATCATGATGACCAGCACCGCGTCCACCCAGGTCTGCCTGGACGCGGGCACCGACCAGGGCGGCGCGCACGGGTTCCGCGAGCGCTGGCTGCTCGCCCACCGGCTCGGCCCGGTGCTGGTCGCCGCGTTCGCCAACTCCCCGATGCTGGACGGCCGGCCGACCGGCTACCGGTCCACCCGGCAGGCCGTCTGGTCCCGGATGGACCCCAGCCGCACCCTGGCGCCGAGCGCGAACGGCGACCCTCGGGCCTCCTGGGCCCGCTACGTGCTGGACGCCGCCGTGCTCTGCGTGCGCCGCGCCGACGGCCGGCCGTGGAACGCCCCGGCCGGCCTGACCTTCCGCGACTGGCTGCGCCGCCCGGCCGGGCAGCGCCCGACGGTGGCCGACCTCGACTACCACATCACCACGCTGTTCCCGCCGGTGCGCCCGCACGGCTACCTCGAACTGCGCATGATCGACGCCCAGCCAGGCGACGGCTGGATGGTGACCACCGCGCTCACCACCGCGCTCTTCGAGGACCCGCGCGCTGCCGACGCCGCCCAGGAGGCGCTGGAACCCCTCGTCCGGGCCACCGAGGAGCCCGGACCGCGCGGCGCCGCCTGGAGCCGGGCGGCCACCCGGGCGGTGGACGATCCGGTGCTGCGAAGGGCCGCGCTGGCCTGCTTCGCGGCCGCCGACGCCGCACTGCCCGGTCTCGGTGCCAGCGAGCAACTGCGCAGCAAGGTAGCCGACTTCGTCGACCGCTACACCGCCCGGGGCCGCTGTCCCGCCGACGACCTGCTCGACCCGCCCGGCGCGGGCCTGCGCCCCGCGTCCCAGGAGGCAACGCCGTGCTGAACCCCGATCCCACCACGCTCACTGCGCTCCCCCTGCTCACCGACCTCAGCGACGAGCAGCTGCGGGAGACCATCGCCGGCGAACTGCTGGCCGCCCGGGAGCGCACCAGCGGCCTGACCGACTGTGTCGATGACGGCGAACTCACAGCCCAGCACTCCCCGTTGATGTCGCCACTGGTCTGGGACCTGGCGCACATCGGCAACCAGGAGGAGCTCTGGCTGCTGCGCAACGTCGGCGGACGCGACCCGATGCACCCCGAGATCGACCAGCTCTACGACGCCTTCGAGCACCCGCGCGCCGAACGGCCGAAGCTCCCGCTGCTGCCACCCGCCGAGGCCCGGGCCTACGCCCACGAGGTGCGCGGCCGGGTGCTCGACCTGCTGGCCGGCGTCGAGCTGGCCGGTCCGCCGCTGCTGCGGGCCGGTTTCGCCTTCGGTCTGATCGCCCAGCACGAACAGCAGCACGACGAAACCATGCTGATCACCCATCAGCTGCGGGCCGGCGCCGCCGCGATCGTGGCGCCCACCCCGCCGAGGCCGGCCCACGCCGACTGGCCGTCCGAAGTCGTGATCCCCGCAGGTCCGTTCACCATGGGAACGGACACCGAGCCATGGGCCCTGGACAACGAGCGGCCGGCGCACCAGGTGCAGCTGGCCGCCTTCGCCCTGGACACCACACCGGTGAGCAACGCGGCCTACCAGGTGTTCATCGAGGACGGCGGCTACCACGACCCGCGCTGGTGGACCCCGGCCGGCTGGCAGCACCGGATGGACGCCGGGCTCACCGCCCCGCTGTTCTGGTCGCGCGAGGACGGCCAGTGGCTGCGCCGCCGCTTCGGCCGCACCGAGCCGGTCCCGCCCGACGAGCCGGTCCTGCACGTCACCTGGTACGAGGCGGACGCCTACGCGCGCTGGGCCGGCCGCCGGCTGCCCACCGAGGCGGAGTGGGAGAAGGCCGCCCGGCACGACCCGGCCACCGGCCGCTCCCGCCGCTTCCCGTGGGGCGACGCCGCGCCCGGCCCCGAGCACGCCAACCTGGGCCAGCGCCACCTCCAGCCGGCCCCGGTCGGCAGCTACCCGCAGGGAGCCTCCCCGTACGGGGCACGGCAGTTGATCGGAGACGTCTGGGAGTGGACGTCCAGCGACTTCGCCCCCTACCCCGGCTTCAAGGCCTGGCCCTACCGCGAGTACTCCGAGGTGTTCTTCGCCGAGCCCGGCAAGCCCGCGCCGTACAAGGTGCTGCGCGGCGGCAGCTTCGCGGTCGCCCCGGTGGCCTGCCGCGGCACCTTCCGCAACTGGGACCACCCGGTACGGCGGCAGATCTTCGCCGGCTTCCGCACGGCCCGCGACCTCGGAGCCGACGCCTGATGTGCCGTCATCTCGCCTATCTGGGCGCACCCCTGCCGATCGCCGAACTGCTGCTGGAGCAGCCGTTCGGGCTGTACCGGCAGTCCTGGGCCCCCCGGTTGCAGCGCTACGGGACGGTCAACGCCGACGGCTTCGGGTTGGGCTGGTACGCCGACGGCGACCCGGTGCCGGCCCGCTACCGCCGGGCCGGGCCGATCTGGGCCGACGAGAACCTGCCCGACCTGGCCCGCGTGGTGCGCACCCGGGCCCTGCTGGCCGCCGTCCGCTCCGCGACGTCCGGCACGGCGCCGGGCGAGGCGGCCGCCGCGCCCTACGCGGACGGCAGTTGGCTCTTCAGCCACAACGGCGCGCTCAGCGGCTGGCCGGACGCGGTGGACCCGCTGGCCGCGCTGCTGCCGCCGGCCGAGCTGCTCTCGCTGGCCGCGCGCTGCGACTCCGCACTGGTCTGGGCGCTGCTCGCGCGCCGGCTGCGCACCGGGCAGCAGCCCGCGGCGGCGCTGTCCGCCACCGTCGCGGACGTCGCCCGGCACACCGAGGCACGCCTCAACCTGCTGATCACCAACGGCCATGTGATCGCCGCGACCACCTGGGGCGACACGCTCTTCCATCGCCTGGAGCGCGGCCGCTCGGTGCTGGTCGCCTCCGAGCCGAGCGACGACGGGCCGGGCTGGGTCCCGGTGCCCGACCGCTCGCTCCTGCTGGCCACCCCGGACGCGGTGACCGTCCGCCCGCTGGACCCCGCTGACCCGAACCGAGAGGACAACCCCCGATGACCGCCTTCGAGCTCACCCGGCTGCTGCCCGCCGACCACTTCGCCCGCGCCCTGCGCGAGGACGTCCGGGGCGGACTGACCGCGGACCCGAAGTGGCTTCCGCCGAAGTGGTTCTACGACAGCCGGGGCAGTGAACTCTTCGAGGAGATCACCCGGTTGCCCGAGTACTACCCGACCCGCGCCGAGCGGGCCATCCTGACCGCCCGGGCCGGCGAGATCGCCGCGGCCACCGCGGCCCGTACCGTCGTCGAGCTGGGTTCGGGCTCCTCGGAGAAGACCAGATTCCTGCTGGACGGGTTGCACGCGCTGGGCACCCTGGAGAGCTACGTCCCGGTGGACGTCAGCGAGAGCGCACTCCAGGAAGCTGGGGAGCAACTGGTCAAGGAGTACCCCGAGTTGAGTGTGCACGGGGTGGTCTCGGACTTCACCGCCAGCCTCGACCTGCCGCACGCGGTGAACTCCCCCAAGCTGGTGGCCTTCCTCGGCGGCACGCTGGGCAACCTGCTGCCCGCCGAACGCGCCGTCTTCCTGTCCGCACTGCGGGCCGAACTGGCCCCCGGCGACTCGCTGTTGCTCGGCACCGACCTGGTCAAGGACCCGGCCGTCCTGGTCGCCGCCTACGACGACTCGGCCGGGGTGACCGCGGAGTTCAACAAGAACGTGCTCACCGTGGTGAACCGCGAACTGGACGCCACCTTCGACCCGGAGGCCTTCGACCACGTCGCCCACTGGGACGCCGAGCAGGAGTGGATCGAGATGCGGCTGCGCTCCCGGGAGGACCAGAGCGTGAAGATCCCGGGACTCGACCTGGCGGTTCACTTCGCCGCGGGCGAGGAGCTGCGCACCGAGATCTCGGCGAAGTTCCGCCGCGAGCGGGTCGAGCGGGAGCTCAGCGCGGCCGGCTTCGCACTGACCCACTGGTGGACCGACCCCGAGGGCCGGTTCGGCCTCTCGCTGGCCCAGCCGATCGGCTGACCGACCCCTTCCCCGGCGGCGCCTGCGCACTTCGGTGCACAGGCGCCGCTGCCGTGCCCGGCACCGGTTCGGAGACAGCAGATCCTTATTGACACGGAGTCTTGCTGAAGCTCTGAATGCCTGCTTCACTTCTTGCCGTGGCCTACCGGAAAACGCCCGCCGTGCAAGCCCGGCTCGACGCACAGCGCGAGACCGTGCTCACCGCCGCGATCGAACTGCTCGCCGAACGCGGCTACGCCGCCTGCTCGGTGGCCGCCGTCGCGGAACGGGCGGGGATCGCGACCGGCAGCGTCTACCGGTCCTTCCGCAACAAGTCCGAACTGGTCGCCGAGCTGTTCCGGTCGGTGGTCGGGCGGGAGGTCGCGGCGGTGCGCGACGCGGCCGCGTTCGAGGGTGACCTGCACGCCCAGGTCGCCTCGGTGATCGGCACCTTCGCCGGACGGGCGCTCGGCGCGCCCCGGCTGGCGTACGCGCTGCTCGCCGAACCGGTGGACGCCGAGGTGGAGGCCGAACGCCTGGTCTTCCGCAGGGCGTTCCGCGACGTGATCGCCGCGCGGATCGCCGAGGGCGTGGCAGCCGGCCGGCTGCCCGCCCAGGACCCGGAGCTGACCGCCGCCCTGCTGGTCGGGGGCGTCGGCGAGGCGCTGGTCGGACCGCTGGCCGACGGCCGGGCACCCGCCGACCTGATCCCCGCTCTCATCTCCTTCGCCCTGCGCGCCCTGGGCGGCTCCCCCGCCGCCGCCTCCCCCAGCTGACGCCCGTCCCACCCGTAGGAGCAGCACCGTGCGAGACACCTCCCCCTCCAGCGCACCCGCCCTCACTCTGGAAGCCCGCGAGCAGAACGCCGAACGCCTGCTGCGCGTCTCCGCCAGGCACTCGCACGACCCGCTGACCGAGATCGACTGGGACGCCCCGATCGACCCCGACCAGTTCGCGATACCCCCGCACCGGGTCTCGCTCTACGGAACCCCCCTGTGGGACCGGCTGACCCCGCGCCGGCAGGCGCAGTTGAGCGTGCACGAGCTGGCCAGCGTCACCTCGGCGGGCATCTGGTTCGAGCTGATCCTGATGAACGGCCTGGTCCGGCACGTCTACGACAGCGACCTCACCACCCAGCACGCGCAGTACGCGCTGACCGAAGTGGCCGACGAGTGCCGGCACTCCACGATGTTCGCCCGGTACATCACCGCGACCGGCTACCCCTCGGCCCGTCCCAGCCGGCGGGCCCAGCGGCGCGGCAAGTTCCATCTGCTGCTCAACGACACCACGTTGACCTTCGCCGGTGCGATCTTCGTCGAGGAGTTCACCGACGCGATGCAGCGCGAGATGATCCGCGACGAGAGCCTGCAGCCGCTGGCCCGCTCGGTGGCCCGGATCCACGTGATCGAGGAGGCCCGCCACATCGGCTACGCCAAGCCGGAGTTGGAGCGCCGCTGGGCCAGGATGAGCCCGGCCCGGCGGGCGGTCTTCCGCCAGGTGCTGGGCGTCCTGGCGTACGAGGCGGTGAACGAGGCGATCAACCCGCGGGTCTACGCCCTCGCCGGCCTGGACCCGCGCGAGGCCCGCGCGGCGGCCGCACAGAACCCGAACTGGCGGGCCACCAAGGTCGACTGGGCCCGCAAGGCGGTCACCTTCTTCACCGACCTCGGCATCATCGACAGCCGCTCGCAGGCGATGTGGCGGCGCGCCTCGCTGCTGACCTGATTGCCCGTCAGGCCTGCGGGCCTCAGGCGATGCCGACCAGGGTGTTTCCGGAGAGCTTGGTCGGCAGGTCCCGGCGGCGCTTGACCTGGAGCTTGCGGTAGATCCGGGTGAGGTGCTGCTCCACCGTACTCACGGTGACGTAGAGCTGGGCCGCGATCTCGCGGTTGGTGTGCCCGTGGGCGGCGAGCAGCGCGACGCGTCCCTCGGCCTCGGTCAGCACCTCCGCGTCCTGGGGGAGGTCGCTGTCGCGGCTCGGCAGCGCCGGTTCGCCGTCCGCCTGACCGGGGATCAGTTGCTGGCAGAGCGGCTCGGCGCCACAGGACTTGGCCACGTGCCAGGCCTTGCGCACCAGCATCCGGGCCCGGTTGACGTCGCCCATCGCGCGGTGGCCACGCCCCAGCTCCCCGAGTGCGACCGCGAGTTGCAGCCGGTCTCCGCTGGTCTCCAGGATCTCGACGGCCTCCCGGAGCACCCGCAGCCGGGCCGGCGTCTCGCCGGTGCTGCCGATCACCCGCAGCAGCGCGCCGCGCTGGCGGCTGCGGGCCGGGCCGCGGCGGCGCAGCTCCTGCTCGGCCAGGCTCCTGGCCCGCTCCGGCTCCCCGAGTGCGAGCCAGGCCTCGGCGGCGTCGGCGCGCCACGGCACCAGGTCGGGGCTGTCCACCCCCCAGCGCTCCATCAGCTCCCCGCAGGCGAGGAAGTCGCCGAGCGCCGCGTGCAGCCGGCCGGTCGCCAGGTACCAGCGGCCGCGGGCCCGTCGGTAGTGCAGGCCCGGCAGGGTCTGGGCGAGGGTGTCCGGGACGGAGTGCTCCAGCAGGCTCATCGCCTCGTCGTAGCGCCCCATCCCGGTGCAGGCCTGGAGCAGCACGGCCAGCGGGAGCGCGATCGCCACGCCCCAGCTCTGCGGGGACATCTGGGCCAGCGCCGCCCGGGCGTGCCGTTCGGCGCCGGCCAGGTCGCCCTGGCGCAGCGCGATCTCGGCCCGGACCACGGTCAGCAGCGCCTGCCAGGACGGCGCGTGGTGCCCGGAGCACTCGCCGAGCAGTCGCTCGCACCAGGAGAGGGCGAGGTCGAGCCGGTCGGTGTAGATCAGCGCCCAGAGGGCGAAGACCAGCGGGTGGATGGTGCTGTCGCTGAGGTGGTAACGCTGCAGCACCCGGGCCGCCTCGGCGACGGCCGCCTGCGGGTCACCATCGGGGCTCAGCGCGGCGGCGACGGCCGAGGCCGCCTGCAGGTGGGCGTCGTCCGCGGTCGGGGCGGGCGGCTCGACGGCGGACGGGCGGCCGTCGGCGCGCGGCAGCCGGGCCGGGCCCGCGGCCGGGACCTCGGCGGTGGCGGGGAAGCGGGCGCCCAGCGGCGGGCTGAAGACGGTCAGCCAGCGGCGGGCGGCGGTGAGCGCGGCCACGTCACCGGGGTCGGTCCACTCGCCGGAGCGCGCGAGTTCGTCGACGACGTCGGCCGCCCGGTCCAGCTGGCCCGCCCAGGCCAGGTAGGCGACGGACATCGCCAGGTCGCGGTGCGAGAGCCGGCCGGTGCCCATCTCGGCGGTCAGCTGCGAGAGGTGGCCGTCGACGGCGGCCGGGGTGGTGCGCCAGACGACGCTCACCAGCCGGGCCTTGATGGCGGCGCGGGTGCGGCCGTCGGTGCAGGTCCGGTAGGCGAGTTCCAGGCAGTGCCGGGCCATCTCCATGTCGTCGTCGACCAGGGCGTACTCGGCCGCCTCCTGGAGCACCGGGACGGTCCAGGGACCGCCGGTCTCGCGGCCGGCGACCAGGTGACGGGCGACCTCGGGGGCGGCGGCGCCGTCACTGTGCAGCAGCTGCGCGGCCCGGCGGTGCAGGTCGGCCAGCATCGCCGCCGGGGTCGCGTCGAGCACCACCGTCCGGGCGGCCGGGTCGCGGTAGAGGCCGTCGTCGAGCAGCGCGGCCAGGCCCAGGTCCTGCACGGCCCGGGTCGCCGCCATGGGGCGGATGTCCAGCAGCCGGCCGAGCAGCACCGGGGAGACGCTCTCGCCAAGCACGGCGGTGGCGCGGGCGACGTCCAGCGTCTCGGACTCGCCGCGGTGCAGGCAGTCCAGCACGGCCTGGGTGTAGCTGTCGGAGCGGACCAGGTGCGGGGGCAGGGCGCCGGCGCTCTGCGCGGCGGCCGCGGTGTCCTCGACCAGGGCGCGCACCAGCAGCGGGTTGCCGCCGGTGGCCTCGTACAGCTCGGCGCCCAGCCGGGCCACCGCCGGGAAGGGGCCCGGGTCGGCCGACGGCAGGTCAGCCGCCAGGCGGGTGGCCAGGATCCGGGCGGTTCCGGTCGCGGAGAGCATCCGCAGCCGGATCCGGGTGCAGTGCGGCTGGCGCTGGAGTTCGGCGTGGAAGTCGAGCTGGTCCTGCTGGAGCCGGGCGGAGCCGGTGAGCACCAACAGGATGCCGCTGTGCCGGATCCGGCGGGCCAGGTAGAGGAGGAACTGCAGCGAGGCCTCGTCGGCGCAGTGCACGTCGTCGACGGCGATCACCAGCGGCCGGTCCTTGGCGAGCCGGAGCAGGGCCGCCGAGAGCTGCAGCATCGCCCGTACCCGCGCCTGGCCGGCGCTGTCGGTGCCGGCGAGGTCGAGCAGGCGGACGGTCTCGGCGTGTGCGGCCGGGTCGAGCGGGGCGTTGTCCAGCACCTTGCGCAGCACGCCGAAGGGCAGTGCGCGTTCGGTGTGCGAGCCGGTGGCGTCCAGGAGCAGCGCCCCTTCGGCGACCGCCTGGTCGGTGAAGTCCACCAGGAGTGCGGTCTTGCCGCCGGCGACGGCCGCGCTGATCAGCGCGATCCGGCCCTTCCCGGCGATCGCGCTGGTGAGCAGCTCCTTCAGCACGGTCAGCTGACTCTCGCGCTCGACCAGTTCAGCCGACAAGGACATCCCCTCCGGTTCTCCTGCGGGGCACCCGGTGCCCGGCAGGCTCTCTCTGCGACATGTGTGGATCCGGCCCGCCAGACGGGCGAGCCTGTGCCGACGCGACGGAAGCGGGCAGGCCGAAGGACGGATCCGCGTGGATCCGCGCTCGCGGCTTTTCCCCGACGGCCGCTCAGGAAGACGTGGCCGCTTGCTGCTTCGGCCGTGCGGCCGGCGCCCTCGCAGCGGCGCCGTCGGTGGCACGGTGATCCGAGGCCCCGACGGTTGTCATGTTAGGCAGAGCGACCGAGGTAGGGGGTACCCCTAGATTGGGGTAGACCACCCGGGTACTTCGGGGTACGGGGCACCCGACCGCACAGTTCGAATACACCCAGCCGCGTAACCGCCGGGCCGGACCCCCTGAAATGGCTTTTCGGGGAAAGCCGGGCGCCTTCCGGGGGACCGCTCTTCACCGCCGGAAGATCAGCTGATCAACGCCAGACTAATGGTTGAGTAATCAACGAATGGCGCCCGCCCGGCAGTGGGAACCGTTGAGAATTCACCATCTCGTAAGAACTGCTCCGACACTTCTCGCGCCATTGTGTGCCAGCGGATCGGGGGCCGCCCGACTCCAGGACTGCCCGCCCGGCTGCCGGGCCATGCCGCAGATCTTGTGGAACTTCTGCGCACGGACACCCACCGAAGCGCCACCAAAAACCGGTCAGCGGACCGGTTCTGACTCTCGGGCAGGCCGTGTCCGCAGGTCTGCGGGTACGGCACAGCACGGCGCCTGCCGGGACCGGGTCCGCAGCAGCTCCGGGTTCGTCGTACCCAACCCCCGCGTGGCCAAACCCACATTTTCACCAAGCCGCCACCGAACCGCCCCCACCGGGCCGCCGCAGGGCACCGGCGCCACGCGCACCACCCCTGTCACCAGGGCGGGATCAGTGGAATCTCCAGTCCTGTCGGTGGCTCCAGCCCGGGCCAACAGCTAATGAGACAAGAATTAGCGGGTTTATGACGACCTAACGGCTGGTCAGATGCCATCACCTGACATCTGACATTGCTACAGTCACGAACAGGTGAGCGGACGGCACGAGGGGACCGTCAGCCCGGGGCTGCGCCATGCGATTTTGGCCGGTGCCGGGAGCGCCCGCCCGAACGCCCGGGGACGGTCCAGCGGAGGGGGAGAGCGGGGCCCGCGCAGAGCGCGGTGGCTAGACGGGGATGCGCAGACTCCACCGCCTGCACGCGGTACGGAGGGCGGCCGACAGACCGGCCGTGGCATACAACGCACAGCGCACGGGGACCCGTTGGCACGGCCGGCAGCAGCGGCAGTCCGCTGCGCCGTCATGCCGTCCGGACCCGTGCGAGGCGCGAACGGGAAGGATGCTTGGACGTGCTTGTGGACCGGGACGACGAGATCGCTCGTCTCATACAACTCCTCGACGGACAGCTGGGTGGGGGCCCTGAGGACCGTTGCGGACTCGGTGTCGTCAGTGGTGCGGTGGGCTCGGGCAAGACGGAGCTGCTGCACCTGGTGTCGGGGCACGCCGCGGCCCGGGGGGTCAGGCTGCTCAGCGCCGTCGCGTCACCAGCCGAACAGCACTTCCCCTACGCCCTGCTGGAACAGCTCCTGCAGACCGGCCCGGCCACCGGCGACCCCGTCGAGGTCCCGACCGGCGAGACGGCGCAGGTCCCGCCGCGCTTCCTGCAGGACGTCCTGCGCACGCTGACCGGCCTCGCCGCGCAGGGCCCGGTCCTGATCGCCATCGACGACATCCAGTTCGCCGACCCCCAGTCGCTGCGCTGTCTGACGTATCTCACGCGCTGCTACGACTCCGCCCAGCTGACCCTGATCGCCACCCACGGCCTGCACCCCGGCGGGCTGCCGCCGGTCCTCGCCGACCTGCTGGACCAGCCCCGGGCCTGCCGGATCGCGCTCGGTCCGCTCGGTGTCGACGCGGTGACCCGGCTGCTCACGGCGGAGCTCGGGCAGGCCGAGGGCGCCCAGCTGGCCCCCCGCTTCCACCAGTTCACCGGCGGCAGCCCGCTGCTGCTGCGCGCCCTGCTGGACGACCACGGCGCCGGCGGCTCGACGGAGTGCGGGCCACGCGCCGGGGACCTGTTCCGGCAGGCCGTCCTCGCGTGCGTCCACCGCAGTGGCAGCGACAGCCTGCTGGTCGCCCGCGGGGTCGCGCTGCTGGACAGCATGGCCTCCGCGACCGTCCTGCGCGGGCTGACCGGGGTCTCGGAGTCGGGGCTGCGGCTCGCGCTGGCCACCCAGCAGGAGGCCGGCATCCTGGAGGGCATGAACTTCCGCCACGAGGCGGCCCGCAGCGCCGTCCTGGAGGACCTGCCCACCGACGAGGGTGCGGACCTGCGCTACCGGGCCGCCCGGCTGCTGCACGAGGACGGCGCCTCTCCGCTGGACGTCGCAGGCCAGTTGCTCGCCCACGGCCTGCCCGAGCAGCCGGCGCACTGGGTGTCCCAGGTCCTGCAGGACGCCGCCCAGGAGGCGCTGGCCACGGACGAGGCGGCGCTGGCGATCCGATGTCTGCGGCTGGCCGAACTGAGCTGCTCGGACGAGCAGCAGCGGCTGGTGCTGCGGGCCTCTCGGGCACGGCTGACCTGGCGGTTCAAGCCGTCCGCCGCCGCCCAGCTGGTGCAGTCGCTGGCCGGCCCGGCCCGCTCCGGGCAGCTGCCGTCCGGCTGCACGCTGAACCTGGCCCACGGCCTGATGTGGCACGGCTGGATGGACGACGCGGCCGCGGCGATCCGCCGGGTGTGCAGCACCGGAGACCCGAACGACCCGCTGCTCGACTCCGAACTCCGGTTCACCCGAAAGACGTTGGCCTGCACCTACCCCGGCGTGCTGACCCAGGTCGGCCCGCTGCTGCCGGCCCGCTTCGGACCCGCGCCGATGCCGGTGCTGCCCACCGCCACCCGGCTCAAGGCCCTGGGCGCGCTGTCCGTCGCGCTCGGCCAGCACACCGAGCCCGGCGCCGCGGCCACCGCGGAGCAGGTGCTGCAGAGCGCTCCGGTCTCCGACCAGAGTCTGGACGCGCTGGCCACCGCGCTGCTGACGCTCGTGTACACCGACCGGCTCGCCGCCGCCGCGCTCTGGTGCGACCGGCTGCTCGCCCAGACGGCCGACCTGCGGGCCCCGGCCTGGACGGCCACCCTCACCGCCACCCGCGCCCTCGTCTCGCTGCGCCGCGGCCGGCTCACCGAGGCGGTCGAACAGGCCGAGTCCGCCCTTGAGCAGCTCCCGGCGCACGGCTGGGGTGTCGGTATCGGGCTGCCGCTCTCGGTCCTCGTGGAGGCGCGGACCGCGATGGGCCACCACGACGCCGCGGCCGAACACCTGGACCGGCCGGTCCCGCAGACGATGTTCATGACCCGCTTCGGCCTGCACTACCGCTACGCGCTCGGCCGCCACCGGCTGGCCACCGGACGCCACCACGCCGCGCTCGACAACTTCCTGGCCTGCGGCGAGGAGATGCGGGCCTGGTCGCTGGACTCGCCGGCGCTGGTGCCCTGGCGCACCGGCGCCGCGGAGGTGTGGCTGAAGCTGGGCAACGCCGAACGCGCGGGGGCGCTCGCCCAGGAGCAGCTGGACCTGGCCGGATCCGCCCTGCCGCGCACCAGCGGCGCGGCCCTGCGGGTGCTCGCCGCGAGCGCGCCGGCCAGGAGCCGCCCCGAACTGCTGGGCCGCGCACTGGAACAGCTGCAGGACGGCGGCGACTGGTACGAGACGGCGCGGGTGCTGGCCGACCTCGGCCAGGCCCACAAGCTCCTCGGCGATCCGGCCAAGAGCCGGCCGCTGGTCCGCCGGGCCTCGCGGATGGCGGACGGCTGCGGGGCCGAGGAGCTCTACCGCTCGCTGCAGGGCGCGTCCGGACGCGGCACCGCGGAGCCGGCCGCCCCGGCCCGCACCGGTGCGGCCACCGCGAGCGCTGCCGCGGCCGCGGCCGCCGACTCGGCTGCGGGCAGCGCAGCCGAGCCGGCGGCCGGGGCTGCGGCCGGCGGCACCGGCGAGGTCGCGCTGACCGCGGCCGAACGGCGGGTCGCCTCGCTGGCCGCGTACGGGTACACCAACCGGGAGATCGCCGGCAAGCTCTTCATCACGATCAGTACCGTCGAGCAACACCTCACCCGGGTCTACCGGAAGATCGATGTCAGGCACCGCCAGGACCTGCCGACCAGCTTGGATTTCGATGTCGCCCACACCGCCTGACCAGACCGGCCCGACCGGCCGGACCGATCCGACCACCCGCAGCGCGCCGTCCGGCGGACGGCTGCTCGCGGTGAGCGACCTGCACATCGGGATGTCCGAGAACCGCGCGATCCTGGAGTCGCTGCGGCCCGGCAGCGACGAGGACTGGTTGCTCGTGGCCGGGGACGTCGGCGAGATGACCGAGGACATCGAGTGGGCGCTGCGCCTGCTCAAGGACCGCTTCAGCACCGTCGTCTGGGCGCCGGGCAACCACGAGCTGTGGACCCCGCGCGAGGACAGAGTGCAGCTGCGCGGGGTGGCCCGCTACCGTCATCTGGTCGAACTCTGCCGTGGCCTCGGGGTGTTGACCCCCGAGGACCCGTACCCCGTGTGGACCGGCCCCGGCGGACCGGTCGCCGTGGCGCCGCTCTTCGTGCTCTACGACTACTCCTTCCGCGCGCCGGGCACCGACACCGTCGCGCAGTCGCTCGCCTACGCGCACGAGACGGGCGTGGTCTGCAGCGACGAGTACCTGCTGCACCCCGACCCCTACCCGGACCGCGGCGCCTGGTGCCGGGCCCGGGTGGCGGAGACCGAACGACGGCTGGCGGCGCACGACCCGGCCGTCCCGCTGGTGCTGGTCAACCACTACCCGCTGGTCCGCGAGCCCACCAGGGTGCTGCACTACCCGGAGTTCGCTCAGTGGTGCGGGACCGAGCTGACGGCCGACTGGCACCAGCGGTTCACCACCGCCGCGGTCGTCTACGGGCACCTGCACATCCCGCGGACCACCTGGTACGACGGCGTCCGCTTCGAGGAGGTCTCGATCGGCTACCCGCGCGAGTGGCGCAGGCGCGGCCACCCCAAGGGCCTGCTGCGCCAGATCCTGCCCTACCCGGCGCAGCCGGCGACGGCACCGAACGGGGCCGCGACGACGGCCGGCCAGGGAACGAGCACCCGATGATCGACGAGCTGATACCGGCGGCGGCCTGCGCCTACTCCTTCGAGGACTTCGGCGAGGACGGGCTCTTCCCGCAGGAGGTGGCCCTGCTCGCCGGCCTGCCGGACGACCGCCGGCGGGAGAGCGCCACCGTACGGGCCTGTGCGCGGCAGGCGCTGACCGAACTGGGCCTGCCGCCCACGCCGGTGCTGCCCGGAGTGCGCAACGCGCCGCAGTGGCCGGCCGGCGTGGTGGGCAGCATGACGCACTGCGACGGCTACCGGGCGGCGGCGCTGGCGCGGGACTCGCGGCTGCTGGCCGTGGGGATCGACGCCGAGCCGGACGCGCCGCTGCCGTCGGGGGTGCTGGAGTCCATCGCGCTGCCGTCGGAGGCCGCCTGGGCGGCGGCCGCACCGGGCGGCGGCGGGCTGCCGCACCGCGGGCGGCTGCTGTTCAGCGCCAAGGAGAGCGTCTACAAGACCTGGTACCCGCTGATGCGAACCGAGTTGGAGTTCGAGGACGCGGAGATCAGGTTCACCCAGGATCCGCCCGCCGCCGGGGTGGCCGGGCGGTCCGGGACCTTCCACGCCCGGGTGCTGCGGCCCGGGCGGCACTCCGACGGGCGGCTGGTCAGCCGGTTCGACGGGGGCTGGGTCGCCCGGCACGGTCTGATCGTCACCGCGATCGCGGTCGCGGCCTGAGCACCCGCGTCCGGTACCACCCCGGACGCGAACGGGCCGGTCTGCTCCCCAGCGGGAGCGGACCGGCCCGAACTTCTTTCTCTGTCAGCCGAGTTCGCGGCTCATCGTGCGCATTCCCCAGGCCACCGCCAGCACCGCCAGCACGACGGCGACCACGGCGCCGGTCAGCGTGGCGTGCGAGCCGTAGTGCCCGACCGCGATGGCGCGCAGCGCGTCCACCACGTGGGTGAGCGGGTTGAGCCGGGAGAGCGTGTGCAACCAGGACGGCGCGGCGTCCATCGGGAGCAGGACGCCGGAAAGCAGCATCAGCGGCACCAGCAGCATGCTGAGCAGCGGGGCGAACTTGTACTCCTCCTTGATCTTCAGCGCCAGCGTGTAGGAGGCCGAGCTGATCGCCGCACCGAGCACCGCCGTCAGGGTCAGCGCCAGCGCCATCGCCGGCACCGAGGCACGGAAGCCCAGCGCGGTCGCGGTTGCCAGCAACAGCACGCCCTGCAGCGCCAGTTGGAACACGTCACTGATCACCCGGCCGAGCAGCAGCGCCGCCCGGCTGACCGGCGCGACCCGCAGTCGCTCCATCACCCCGGAGCGCAGTTCGGGGATCAGCGAGAACCCGGCGTAGGCGGCGCCGAACAGGGTGAGCTGCATCAGCATCCCCGGCACGAACCACTGCCAGGGGTTGCCGCCGCCCCGCACGACGGTGCCCTTCAACAGCGGCCCGAAGAGCAGGAGATAGACCAGCGGCCCGGCCACGCCCACCAGGAGCGCCATCGGGCTGCGCAGCCAGGGGCGGCTGGAGCGGACGAAGACCAGTCGGGTCTGCTGGAGGAGTCGCACGGTCATTCTCCCTGTCCCGGTTCGGGGTTGGCGTCGGCGTCGCGCAGGCTGCGCCCGGTGAGGGTCAGGAACACGTCGTCGAGGGTCGGCCGCTTGATCTGCACCGCGCGCACCGGGTTTCCGGCCGCCTCCAGCGTGCGCATCAACTCCGGTGCGGCGGTGTCACCGTGGGAGACCCGGAAGCTGACGGTGGCACCGTCGACGGTGACCTCCCGCGCGCCCGGGAGCTGTTCGGCGCTCGCGGCGGCGGCCGCCGGGTCGGCGGGCTCCAGGGTCACCAGGTCACCGGAGATCTCGCCCTTGAGGCCGTCCGGGGTGCCCTCGGTGATGATCCGGCCGCCGTCGATGACCAGGATCCGCTCACACAGCGCGTCCACCTCGTCGAGGTAGTGCGTGGTGAGGAAGATCGTGCTGCCGTGCTCGTCGCGCAGCGAACTGATGTGCTGCCAGAGGTTGCTGCGGCTCTGCGGGTCCAGCGCGGCGGACGGCTCGTCCAGGAAGACCAGCGGCGGCCGGTGCAGGACGCCCATCACGATGTCCAGCCGCCGGCGCTGGCCCCCGGAGAGGGTCCGCACGGTGCGGCCGGCCATGCCCTGCAGTTCGTAGCGGGTGAGCAGCTCGTCCACCCGCTGCCGGGCGGCGGCCCGGGTCATGCCGTACAGCCGTGCCTGGGTGATCAGTTCCTCGCCGACCCGCTGGTCGGCGCCGGCGCCGTTGCCCTGGCCCACGTACCCGATCCGCAGGCGGACGCCGGCCGGGTCGTCGAGCAGATCGCACCCGGCCACCATGGCCTCGCCGGAGGTGGGCCGCAGCAGCGTGGAGAGCATGCGCAGGGTGGTCGTCTTGCCCGCTCCGTTGGGGCCGAGGAATCCGACGATCTCGCCTTCGGCGACATCGAGGTCGACTCCGTTCACCGCCTGAACGGTGTTTCCCCGGCCTCTGAATGTTTTGGTGAGGCCGCGCACTTTGATCATCAGATGTACTCTCGTCCGGTGGGACGCGATTGCCGGCGGGCAGCAGAGACACGCCGGTTCAATCCGCGTGGGATTCCGGCCGCCGCGATTCGGCGGAGAATTGCGCGCATGCGCGCATACCCACCGCGAAATGTAGGCGGCGGCCGAATCCCCCGGCAACCCCTAACCGCCCCTCACCATGCGCTCTCTCAGCAGCCGTGCCGGGCCAGTGCCCGCATTCCCGGCTCGCAGCTGCGACGCAGTGCGGCGAGTTCGTCGGCCGGCAGATTCAGCGCGGCGCCGCACCGGCCGCCATCCAGCAGAGCGGCGCCGGCGGTCAGCCACCGCGGGTCCGCCTCGACACCCGCGAAGTCGGCCAGCCGCTTCAGTTCACCGCGCGGATCGGCGATCAGCTGCTCGTAGCGGAGGGTGCTGCGCTGCGACTGCGGGATCTCCTCCAGCCGGTCCACGCCGTCGACCACCAGGTGCGACCAGAGCCCGCCGAAGACGCTCAGCGGCATCGGCCGGTCCAGCACCAGCGCCGGATCGAACCGCTCGCCGAGCAGCGGCGCGAGGTCGGCCGGCAGCGTGGCGGCGTGCTCGGCGGTCAGCTCGTGCGGGGAGGCCAGGCCGCACCGGTCGGCCATCTCCCACATCAGCAGGAGCAACCGGAACCCGACGTGCCGGCTCATCGACAGCGCGCAGTCCGGCCCGTCCCGGTAGAGGTGGACGAAGCGCGCGTGCGGGAAGAGCCGGCGCAGCTGCGGCACCCGGCCCAGCGAGAGGCCGGAGCGCTCGACGACCGCGCCCGGGTCGCCGAAACGCACCGCCAGGGCGTCGAAGAACGCCTCCCAGTGGCGGGCCGGGGAGCGCACGGGCCAGGCGCTGACCTCGGGCTCCAGCGCGTCCAACAGGCCGTCCGGATCGTCGGTCAGGTGCGGCAGGACCATCATGCTGACGGCGGGGATGCCGGTGGTCTCCACGCGGTAGCGCCCCCGCGGGCGGCGGTTGTAGAGGAACTCGGGCGGCGGGGCGCCGTTGCGGAGCATGGTGTCGGCCACCGGGTTCGGCCGGGCCAGGTGGCCCCAGAACTCGGTGCCGCTCATCGGCTCGTCGCCCAGCACCTGCGGGCCCGGCACGCTCGCGAACAGTTCGTTCACGCTCAGCATGTCCGGGTGCAGATTGACGACCTGCGACAATGCCGTCGAACCACATCGGCCGGTGCCGACCACAAACGTCAGCTTTCGGGTGTGCATGCTCACTTCCTCCCCAGATTTCGTCATCGCGTCGACACTATTCGAGCGCGCACGATTTCGGCGGGTTTCCGGTGCATCGGCGGAAAATCGTCGTCCGGTCCGTGACTGCCGGTCAGCAAGGGTGGATAGGGGTTGATCGTCCGGCCGCCGCGAAAATAGCGTGGGGCCGCTGTCGGCACGAGCCTGGCTCTGCCTTGACTTAGACCGTCCGACGGTCTGAGCCGGGAATTCCCCGATGTCGCTTCACGCACAGCCGACTCGGCCCCGAGAGGTTCTCCCATGACGTCAGCCAGACCGGCTCCGACGACGATGCTGGTGCCGGACTTCCCCTTCTCCTACGACGGCTGGCTCCGCCATCCGGCCGGCCTCGGAGCCCTGCCGCCCGGCGCGGCCGGCACCGAGGTCGCGGTGGTCGGCGGCGGCATGGCCGGCCTGACCGCCGCGTACGAGCTCATGCGGCTGGGCCTGCGCCCGGTCGTCTACGAGGCGGAGCAGCTGGGCGGGCGGATGCGCTCCACGCCCTTCCCCGGAAACCCGGACTGCCTCGCGGAGATGGGGGCCATGCGGTTCCCGGTCTCCGCGCAGGCCCTGTTCCACTACATCGACCTGTTGGCGCTGCCCACCCGCCCGTTCCCCAATCCGCTGGGCCCGAGCACCTCCAGCACCCTGATCGACCTGAACGGCGCCCAGCACCGCGGCCGTTCGCTCGACGACCTGCCGAACGTCTACCAGGAGGTCGCCGACGCCTGGGAGAAGGCGCTGCAGGAGCGCGCCGAGCTGTCGACCATGCGCGACGCGATCCAGCGCCGCGACGTGGAGACCCTGAAGAACGTCTGGAACCGGCTGGTCCGGGAGTTCGACGACCAGTCGTTCTACGGCTTCCTCGCCACCTCCTCGGCCTTCCAGTCCTTCCGGCACCGGGAGATCTTCGGTCAGGTCGGCTTCGGCACCGGCGGCTGGGACACCGACTTCCCCAACTCCGTGCTGGAGATCCTGCGGGTCGTCTACACCGAGGCGGACGACCACCAGGTCGCCATCGTCGGCGGCTCCCAGCAGGTGCCGCGCGGCCTGTGGGAGCACCGGCCGGCGACGCTCGCGCACTGGCCGCAGGGGACGTCACTGGCTTCCCTGCACGACGGCGCGCCACAGCCCGCGGTGACCCGACTGCTGCGCACCGCGCAGGGCTTCCGGGTCGAGGACGAGAGCGGCGGGCGGCGGGAGTTCCCCGCCGTCGTCTTCAGCCCGCACGTGTGGACCCTGCTGAACCGGATCGAGAGCGACCCCGCGCTGCTGCCCACCGACCACTGGACGGCGATCGAACGCACCCACTACATGGGCGCGTCCAAGCTGTTCGTGCTGGTCGACCGGCCGTTCTGGCTGGACACCGACCCGGTCACCGGCCAGGACGCGATGAGCATGACGCTCACCGACCGGATGCCGCGCGGCGTCTACCTCTTCGACGACGGCCCCGACCGGCCCGCCGTGATGTGCCTGTCGTACACCTGGAACGACGACTCGCTGAAGTTCGCCACGCTCGACGCCGAAGAACGGCTGGAGGTGCTGCTGACCAGGCTGGCCCTGATCTACCCGGGCCTGGACATCCGCTCGCACATCCTCGGCGAACCGCTGGCCATCAGCTGGGAGACCGAGCCGAGCTTCATGGGCGCTTTCAAGTCCAACCTGCCGGGCCAGTACCGCTACCAGCGGCGGCTGTTCACCCAGTTCATGCAGGAGGACCTGGACGAGCGGCAGCAGGGCTTCTTCCTCTGCGGCGACGACGTCTCCTGGACGGCCGGCTTCGCCGAGGGGGCGGTCACCACCGCGCTCAACGCGGTGTGGGGGGTGCTCAACCACCTCGGTGGCGCGACGCACCCCGACAACCCCGGCCCCGGCGACCTGTTCCACGGCATCGCGCCGGTTGAGCTGCCCTACACCTGAGACCGGAACCGCCCTGAGACCGGAACCGCCCTCAGCCGCTCCCCCTGCGCCGGATCTCACTCGGCGTCGGGGGGCGGCTGGGAGAGCAGCTGGTCGTGCACCAGGTTGACGATCTCCCGGCGGCAGGAGTCCAGGTAGTCGTAGGAGTCGGGTAAAACCTCCAGGTCGAACCGCCCGCTGGTACACCGCCGCCAGCCCCGCACACCGCGCCGCGGGGCGTCCGGCGTGTGCTCACCGACCAGGGCGACGACCCGGCAGCCGAGCGTCGGCGGGCCCAGCGGCAGCGTCAGGCGGGCCGCCCGGGCGGAGACGAAGAGCGTCAGCACCGCCGTCCCGCAGTCCCGTTCCCAGCGTTCGGCGACCCGGAAGGCGAGATCCGCGCCGGCCCGGTGCCCGAAGAGCGCCACCGGCCCGTCGGTCCACTCCCCCAACGCCTCGAAGATCCGGTCGGCCAGCTGCGCGTCGTCCGTCGTCCGCGCGCCCGCGTCACCGCCCGCGGCGACCGGGTACTGGACGACCAGGACCTCGACGGTGGGGAGCAGCAGTTCCGCCAGCGAGAGGTAGTAGGCAATGGACTCGGCGGACTCGGGGAAGAAAACCAGCCGAAAGCTGCTGGCAATCCCCGGCTGCAGAATCCGTATGAGACCGACGCCGCCGGGCCCGGGCTCCGTGGCATCTGTCGAGCTATTCACGAGTTGTTCCGCACCCTGTCGGTAGAAGGGCTCATTCTGCGAGGCTATGAGCCTGTTCCGTGGCACCGCAACCCCCTGCCTCCCCCTCGTCGGCGATCAATTGCGCCCTGGTGGGACGACAGCGCCGGACAGTCCGGCCACACCCCCTCACAGCCCCTGACCTGGCACGGGCACCCCCGGTCTGCGGGCTGCTCCGGGCCGTCGGACGAACGTCGGTGCTAGACATGGAAAGCATGTTCTCTGCGGCCCAGCAGGTGCGGTGCACGGCAGGCCCGCATCGGCGCCCCGGCCGGTACCGTTCCCAGGAGTAAGGGCACCAGACCTTGACGGCTTCCGAATCGACCAACACCGCCATCGTGTTCCCCGGCATGGGACCTTCAAGCTTCTCCGAGGTGGGGAAGTTCCTGATGCTCGACCCGTTCGCCCGCAAACGGCTCGCGGAGGCCGACGAGGCACTCGGCTATTCGGTCTTCGACCGCCTGCGGGAATCCGAGGAGGACTACTCCGAGGCGACCCAGATCGCCTTCCTGGTCAACTCGATGGCCTCCGCCGACCGGGCCGAGGAGGAGCTGGGCATCGTCCCCGGCCTCTGCGTGGGCCCCAGCTTCGGCCAGAAGGCCGCCACCGCGTACACCGGCGCGTTGCCCTTCCCCGAGGTGGTCCGGCTGACCGCCGAACTGGCCCGGGTCGAGCAGCGGTACTTCACCGAGGAGTACCAGGACGCGGTCACCCACACCTTCGTGCGCACGGCGCCGGAGAAGCTGGCCGAGATCCTCGCGGACTTCGACGAGCGCGGGCGCTGGTACGACTTCTCCGGGCACCTGGACAGCGGCTTCCACATGGTCTCGCTCTCCGAGCGGGACCTGGAGGGCTTCAAGCAGCGGATCAGCCAGGCCGGCGGGTACTCGATGTACACCATGGTCCCGGCGGTGCACGCGCCCGCCTTCACCGAGCTGCGCCGGCGGGCCGCCGAAGAGGTCTTCCCGCGCTACGAGTTCGCCGACCCGAAGCTGCCGATCGTCACCGACCAGGACGGCAGCGTCATCACCACCGCCGACCGGCTGCGCACGATGCTGCTGGACACCTTCGACCTGCCGATCGACTGGCCGAAGGTGGTCGGGGCGCTGCGCACGGCCGGCGTCACCAAGCTCTGCATCGCCGGCCCGGACAACCTGTTCCACCGCCTGGACTGCACCAAGGACAACTTCCAGGTCGTCACGGTGGGCCCCGGCAAGCGCCAGCGCGTTCCCCGGGCCCGCTGACCGCGTCCCAGGAACCGGCCAGGGGCCGGTCCCCGCTCCCCCGGTGAACTCCGGGGGGAGCGGGGACCGGCCCCTTTCGGTGTCCCCGGGTCAGGCGCCCGGCCCGGCGGTGAGCCAGTCCTGCACCGCCTGCGCCGTCGCCCCGGCGTGCTCCTCCATCATGGTGAAGTGGTTGCCGGGCACGTCGAGCGCGGTGTGCTCCAGGTCCCAGTAGGAGCGCCAGTCGCCGTCCCTGGACCAGTCGAAGAGCTGCTCGGCGGCCCGCACCAGCAGGGTCGGGGTCTTCAGCGGCTGGGGCGTCCACTCCCCGAAGAGCCGGAAGTACGCACCCATGGCGAGCAGTCGGGCGTCGTCCACCGGAACGTAGCTGTCCTGCCGCTCACCGATCCCGGCCGCCAGCCCGGGCTGGATGCCCACCGCCGCGTCCCGGTCCTGCGAGTAGATGTCGAGCAGCAGGACCGCCTCCGGGAAGACCCCGGCGCTCTCCAGCCGGACGGCCACCTCGTGCGCGAGCATTCCGCCGGAGGAGTGGCCGAGCAGCGCGAACGGCGCGCCGTCCAGCTGCCGCAGGACGGCCTCGGCCTGCGCCTCGATCACCGCCTCGCGGCTCGCGGGCAGCTGCTCCCCGGTCAGGAAGCCGGGGTTGCCCATCGCCCAGAGGTCCCGCCGGCCGCGGAAGCCGGCGGCGAACCGCGCGTACTGGTGCGGTCCCGAGATCGACAGGATCGAGGAGAAGCAGACCAGGGCCGGCCCGGCCTCGGCCTCGCCGCGCGCCAGCCGCACCAGGGCCGGCGGCCGGCGAAGGTCGGCGGCGCCGGTGAAGGACGGCCGGAACTGCGAGACGTCCATCAGCAGCCGCATGAACTCCTGCTGCCTGCCGAGCTCCCCGGCCTCGCGCATCATCGCGCCGAACACGCCGGACGGCTCCTCGCCGCCCGCGTCCCGGTCCGCCGCCGACGCGCCGCCCTCGGCGGACGCGTCGGCCAGCCGCTCGCGCAGCTGCTGCGCGACCAGGGCCGGCGTCGGGTGGTCGAAGAGCAGGGTGGCCGGCAGCCGCAGGCCGGTGGCCACGTTCAGCCGGTTGCGCAGCTCCACCGAGGTCAGCGAGTCGAAGCCCAGCTCCAGGAACCCGGCGGCCGCGACCACCGTGTCCGTGGACGGGTACCCGAGCACGACGGCCGCCTGCGCGCGGACCAGCTCCAACAGCAGTTCCTGCTGCGCGGCCTCGTCCAGCCCGGCGAGGCGCTGGGCCAGCGGCGGACCGGCCGGGAGGTCCGTGGCGGCCGCCGCGGTGCGCCGGCCGCCAACGGGCACCAGGGCGCGGAACACCGCGGGCAGCGCGCCGGCCTGGGCCTGGGCGCGCAGCGGCACGACGTCCAGGTGCAGCGGCACCAACACCGCCTCGCCCTGGACGGACCTGGCCGTGTCGAACAGCGCCAGCCCCTCCTGCGAGGAGAGCGGCGCCAGGCCCGAGCGGGCCATCCGCTGGACGTCCGCCGCCGTCATGTCACCGGTCAGCGCGCTGCGCTGCTCCCACAGGCCCCAGGCCAGCGAGAGCGCGGGCAGGCCCGCCGAGCGGCGGTGCTCGGCCAGCGCGTCCAGGAAGGTGTTGGCGGCCGCGTAGTTGCCCTGCCCCGGCGCGCCGAAGGTGCCGGCCGCCGAGGAGAAGAGCACGAACGCCGAGAGGCCGGCGTCCTTGGTCAACTCGTGCAGGTTCAGCGCCGCGTCCACCTTCGGGCGCAGCACGGTGTCCAGCCGCTCCGGCGTCAGGTCCGGGATCACCGCGTCGTCCAGCACCCCGGCGACGTGCACCACGGCGGTGAGCGGGTGCGCGGCGGGCACCTCGGCGAGCAGCGCGGCCAGCGCCCGGCGGTCGGCAGCGTCGCAGGCCGCGACGGTCACCTCGGCGCCCTGGGCGGTCAGTTCGGCGACCAGGTCGGCGGCGCCGGCCGTCAGGATCCCGCGCCGGCCGGTGAGCAGCAGGTGCCGCACCCTGTGCTCGGCGACCAGGTGGCGGGCGAGCAGCCCGCCGAGCACGCCGGTGGCGCCGGTGACCAGGACCGTGCCGTCCGGATCGAATGTCGCGGCGGGCACCGCCTCGGGGTCCACCGCCACCGGGACCAGCCGGGGCGCGTGGAGGTCGCCGGCCCGCAGCGCGAGCTGCGGCTCGGCGGCGGCCAGCGCGGCGGGCAGCGCACGGTGGGAGGCCTCCGTACCGTCCAGGTCCAGCAGGACGAACCGGTCCGGGTTCTCCGTCTGCGCGGTCCGCACCAGGCCCCAGACGGGGGTCTGGGCCAGGCCGGCCGGCTCGGCGCCGGGACCGGTGGCGCCGCTGGTCACGAAGACCAACCGGGAGCCGGCGAAGGCCTCCTCGGCAAGCCAGCTCTGGACGCCCTCCAGCGCCGCGTGCGCGGCGCCGCGGGCGTCCGCCGCCAGGTCGTGGCCGGTGACCGGGGCCGGGGCGAACAGGACGACGTCCGGCCGGGGCTTGCCCGCGGCCACCACGCCCGCCAGGGCGGCGAGGTCGGCGTAGACGTCGCAGTCCACGCCCGCCGCCCGCGCCAGGCCGGGCAGCTGGTCGTCGGAGCCGACCAGCGCCCACCGTCCGGTGGCCGCGGGGGCGACCGGACGGGACGGCAGCGGGATCCACTCCAGCCGGAAGAGCGACTCGTGGTAGGCGGTGCGCGTGGACCGCAGCTGCCCGGCGGCCAGGCGCCGCAGGACCAGCGACTCCACCGAGGCAACCGGCTCCCCGGCCTGGTCGGCCACCGTGAGGGCGACCGCGTCCGGGCCGGCCGGGGCGATCCGCACCCGCAGTGCGGTGGCGCCGGCGGCGTGCAGGCTGACGCCGCTCCAGGAGAACGGCAGCCGGATCCCGTCGCCGTCGCCCGCGCTGAGGAAGTCGCCGAGCGCGACGCCGTGCAGCGCCGCGTCCAGCAGCGCGGGGTGCAGGCCGAACAGGGCCGCGTCCGCGCGCTGCGGCTCGGGCAGCAGCAGTTCGGCGAAGACCTCGCCGTCGCGCCGCCACGCGGCCCGCACACCCTGGAACGCCGGGCCGTAGCCCAGCCCGCCGGCGGCGAACTGCTCGTAGAGCGCCTCGACGTCCAAGGCGACGGCGTCGGCCGGCGGCCAGGCCGGCAGGCCCTCGGGGGCCGGGCCCGCCACCGCGGTAGCCAGCACGCCGGTGGCGTGCCGACTCCACGGCTGGTCCGGTCGGCCGTCGGCGCCCGCGGCCTCCTCCGGCCGCGAGTACACCTCCACCGTCCGGCGCGCCGAGTCGTCGGCCGCGCCGACGCTCAGCCGCAGCTGGACGCCGCCGTGCTCCGGCAGCAGCAGCGGCGCCTCCAGCGTCAGCTCCTCCAGGAGGTCGCAGCCGACCTCGTCGCCGGCCCGGATCGCCAGCTCGACGAAGGCGGTGCCGGGCAGCAGGACGGTGTCGGCGACCGCGTGGTCCGCCAACCAGGGGTGGGTCTGCAGGGAGAGCCGGCCGGTGAGCAGGAAGCCGTCGGAGTCGGGCAGTTCGACGGCCGCGCCGAGCAGCGGGTGGTGCGCCGCACCGAGTCCGGCGGCGGCGACGTCGCCCACCGAGGCGGGCACCTCGATCCAGTAACGCCGGTGCTGGAAGGCGTAGGTGGGCAGGTCGACGCGGGCGGCGCCGGTGCCGGCGAAGACGGCGTTCCAGTCCACCGGGACGCCCCGGACGTGGGCCCGGGCGACGGCGGCCGTGAACGACCGCGCCTCCGGCCGGCCGGAGCGCAGCGCCGGGGCGAACACCACGTCCTGCGCACTCGCGCACTCCTGGCCCATCGCGCTGAGCACGCCGTCCGGGCCGAGCTCGACGAAGGTGCGCACGCCCTCGGCCTCCAGAGCTCGGACGCCGTCGAAGAAGCGGACCGCCTGGCGCACGTGCCGGACCCAGAAGTCGGCGGAGCCGACTTCCTGCGCCGAGACCACGGCGCCGGTGAGGTTGGAGACGATCGGGATCACCGGCGGGTGGAAGACCACGCCCTCGGCGACCGCGCGGAAGTCGTCCAGCATGGCGTCCATCCGCGGCGAGTGCGCGGCGTGGCTGACCGCCAGCCGCTTGGTCTTGCGGCCCCGGACGACGAAGGCCGCGACGACCTCGGCCACCGCGTCCTCGTCACCGGCGACGACGAGGGAGTTCGGGCCGTTGACGGCCGCGATGCCGACCCGCTCGGTGAGCAGCGGCAGGACCTCCGCCTCGGTCGCCTGGACGGCCGCCATCGCGCCACCGGCGGGCAGCTCCTGCATCAGGCGACCGCGGGCGGCCACCAGGGCGGCTGCGTCGGGGAGCGAGAGGACGCCCGCGACGTGCGCGGCGACGATCTCGCCGATCGAGTGGCCGGAGAGGAAGTCCGGCTTCAGGCCCCAGGCCTCGGCGAGGCGGAACAGCGCCACCTCGACGGCGAAGAGCGCGGGCTGGGTGAACTCGGTGCGTTCCAGCAGCTCCTCGTCGTCGCCGAACATCACCTCCTTGAGCGGCCGTGCGAGGTGGCTGTCCAGGTGGGCGCAGACCTCGTCCAGCGCGGCGGCGAACACCGGCTGCGCGGCGTGCAGTTCATGGCCCATGCCGAGCCGCTGGCTGCCCTGTCCGGCGAACAGGAAGGCCAGCTTGCCGCCGACCGGCGAGCCCTCGACCAGGCCGGCCGCCGACTCGCCGGCGGCCAGCGCCGCCAGGCCCGCCAGGAACCCGGCGCGGTCCTCGGCGACGACGGCCGCGCGGTGCTCCAGCGTGCTCCGGGTGGTCGCCAGCGCGTAGCCGACGTCGACCGGCCGGAGGTCGGGGTCCGCCTCCAGTCGGTCCGCCAGTCGCCCGGCCTGAGCGCGCAGTGCGCTCTCGCTCTTGCCCGACAGCACCCACGGCACGGCGGTGCCCTCGGCCGGCGCGGGCGCGGCGGGGGGTGCGGGCCGGGCGGCAGGGGCCTCTTCCAGGATGACGTGCGCGTTGGTGCCGCTGATCCCGAAGGAGGAGACGGCGGCGCGGCGCGGACGGCCGGTCTCCGGCCAGCTGATCTCCCGGGTCAGCAGCTCGACCGCGCCGGCCGACCAGTCCACGTGCGGCGACGGCTCGTTGATGTGCAGCGACTTGGGCAGCACGCCGTGCTCGATGGCCTTGACCATCTTGATGATGCCCGCGACGCCGGCGGCCGCCTGGGTGTGGCCGAAGTTGGACTTGATCGAGCCGAGCCAGAGCGGCTGGTCCGCGTCGCGGTCCTGGCCGTAGGTGGCCAGCAGGGCCTGGGCCTCGATCGGGTCGCCCAGCGTGGTGCCGGTACCGTGCGCCTCGACCACGGCCACCTGGTCCGCCGACAGCCGGGCGTTGGCCAGCGCCTGGCGGATCACCCGCTGCTGGGAGGGGCCGTTCGGCGCGGTCAGGCCGTTGCTGGCGCCGTCCTGGTTGACGGCGCTGCCGCTGACGATCGCCAGCACCGGGTGCCCGTTGCGGCGCGCGTCGGAGAGCCGCTCGACGAGCAGCATGCCCACGCCCTCGCCCCAGGCCGTGCCGTCGGCCTCCGAGGCGAACGGCTTGCACCGGCCGTCGGAGGCGAGGCCGCGCTGCTTGCTGAAGGCGACGAACGTTCCCGGGGTCGCCATCACGGTCACGCCGCCGGCCAGCGCGAGCGTGCACTCGCCGCTGCGCAGCGCCTGAACGGCCAGGTGCAGGGTCACCAGCGAGGACGAACAGGCGGTGTCCACGGTGACCGCCGGGCCCTCCAGGCCGAAGGTGTACGACACCCGGCCGGAAGCGACACTGCCCGCACTGGCCGTGCCCATGAAGCCCTCAAGGCCGTCCGGCGCGCGGTGCAGCAGTGTCCCGTAGTCGTTGTACATGACGCCGGTGTAGACGCCGGTCCGGCTGCCGCCCACCGTGGTCGGGTCGATCCCCGCGCGCTCGAACGCCTCCCACGAGGTCTCCAGCAGCAGGCGCTGTTGCGGGTCCATCGCGAGGGCCTCGCGCGGCGAGATCCCGAAGAGGGTGGGGTCGAAGTGGTGCGCCTCGTGCAGGAAGCCGCCGTTGCGGGCGTAGCCGGTGCCCTGGAGCTCCGGGTCGTCGCCGTAGAGGCCCTCGATGTCCCAGCCCCGGTCGGTCGGCATGTCCGTGATGGCGTCACGGCCCTCGGTGACCAGCGTCCAGAGGTCCTCCGGCGACTGCACCCCGCCGGGGAACCGGCAGCTCATCGCGACGATGGCGATCGGGTCGTCGTCGGCCGCCGTGGCGGCGCGCAGGGGGGCCGCCACCTCGGCGGCGGTGCCCTGGGCCTCGCCGCGCAGGTAGCGGGCGAGCGCGTTGGGGGTCGGGTAGTCGAAGATCAGCGTCGCGGGCAGCCGGACGCCGGTGGCCGTGCCGAGCCGGTTGCGCAGCTCGACGGCGGTCAGCGAGTCGAAGCCGACCTCGCTGAAGGCCCGTTGCGGGTCGACGGCCTCGGGCCCGGAGTAGCCGAGCACCGTGGACACGTACGTGCGGACCAGCTCCAGCACGATCCGGTCCGCCTCGGCCTCCGAGGCGCCGGCCAACTGCTGGGCCAGCGCGCCGGACTGGGCGGCGCCGGAGCGGGCGGCGCGGCGGGCCGGCGCCCGGACCAGGCCGCGCAGCAGCGGCGGCAGCAGGCCGGCGGCGGCCTGCGGGCGCAGGGCAGCGAGGTCCAGCGTCATCGGGACCAGCAGGGGTTCGGCGCCGGCGGTCGCCGCGTCGAAGAGCTCCAGGCCCTGCGTGGTGGAGAGCGCCTGGACACCGCCGCGCTGAAGGCGGCTCAGCTCGGCCTCGTCCAGCGCACCGCCCATGCCCGCCTCGTTCGCCCACAGGCCCCAGGCCAGTGAGGTCGCGGGCAGGCCGAGTGCGGCGCGGTGCTGGGCGAGAGCGTCCAGGAACGCGTTGGCAGCGGCGTAGTTGCCCTGGCCCGCGCCACCGAAGACACCGGCGGCGGAGGAGAAGAGCACGAACGCCGACAGGTCCATGTCGCGGGTCAGTTCGTGCAGGTTCCAGGCGGCGTCCACCTTCGGACGCAGCACGTGGGCCAGGCGCTCGGGGGTGAGCGAGCCGATCACGCCGTCGTCCAGGACGCCGGCGGTGTGCACCACGGCCGAGAGCGGGTGCTCGGCCAGCAGGCCGGCCAGCGCCTCACGGTCCGCGACATCACACGCCGCCCACGTCGCCTCAGCGCCCAAGTCGGCCAACTCGGCCGCCAGTTCGGCAGCACCCTCGGCCGCCGCACCACGACGGCTCACCAACAACAGGCTCCGCACGCCGTGCTCGGTCACCAGGTGGCGGGCGACCAGGCCGCCCAGCGAACCCGAGGCACCGGTGACCAGCACCGCGCCCTCGCCGCCCCAGGTCGGGGCGTCGCCCTCGGCAACGGCTCGCGCCAACCGCGCGGCCTTCAGCGTGCCTGCGCGGAGGGCGAGTTGTGGCTCCCCCGCGGTCAGTGCCGCCGACAGACCCTCGGTCCCGTCGATGTCCAGCAGCAGGAAGCGGCCCGGGTTCTCCGACTGCGCCGAGCGCACCAGACCCCACACGGCCGCACCCGCCAGGGCGTCCACCGGCTCACCCGGGACGGCGGCCACCGCACCCGAGGTCACGAAGACCAGGCACGAACCCGCGAACCGCTCATCCGCCGACCACCGCTGAAGCAACGCCAACGTCCGCTCGGCAGCCAGGTGCGCGGCGGCGACGGTGTCACCGTCGAGCGCGGGCGAAACAAAGACGAAGTCCGGCATGCCGGAGTCACGTTGAGCCAGCTGGTCGAGATCCGCGCAACGGTCGTCGGCGGGCAGCAGGCCGAACGGGTCGGCACCCAGCACCGCCAGGCGTCCCACCGCAGCAGGGGTGGTGGCCGGAACGTCCACCCACTCCACCCGGAACAGCGCGTCCTGACGACCACCGGCGCTCAGCTGCCCGGCCGAGACCGAACGCAGTGTCAGGCTCTCCACCGACGCCACGGGAGCGCCCGTGACATCCGCCAACTCCAGTGCCACCGTGCCGTTTTCGGTCGCGGAGAGCCGTACCCGTACGGCGTTCGCACCCACCGAGTGGACGCGCACGCCGCTCCAGGCGAAGGGCAGTCCGCCCTGACCGGTGGCTGCGGCGAGGTCGCCGAGCCCGAGCGCGTGCAACGCGGCATCCAGCAGCGCCGGGTGCAGGCTGAACAGCTCGGCGCCGGGCTCGATGCCCTCCGGCAGCTCCACCTCGGCGAAGACCTCGCCGCCGCGCTGCCAGGCGGCCTGCAGGCCCTGGAAGACCGGACCGTAGGCGAACCCCGCACTGGCCAGGCCCTCGTAGAGCCCGTCGACATCGATCTCCTGTGCGTCCGCCGGGGGCCAGACCCGCAGGTCGAACGCCGCCTCCGGGCCGCTCTCCAGCAGCGCGCCGGTGGCGTGCCGCAGCCACGGTTCATCCTCCGGCGCGTTCTCCAACCGCGAGTGGAAGGCCAACGAGCGCCGACCGTCGCCGTCCTGCGCGCCGACCGCGATCTGCAGCAGCACCGCGCCCTGCTCGGGCAGGATCAGCGGCGCCTCCAAGGTGAGCTCGTCCAACCGGTCGTGGCCGGCCTGGACACCGGCGCGCAGCGCCAGTTCCACGAACGCCGTCCCCGGCAGCAGCACCGAGCCCATGACGGCGTGGTCGGCCAGCCACGGGTGCGTCTCCAGCGAGAGCCGCCCGGTGAACAGGAAGCCGTCGGCGTCGGCCAGCGAGACGGCCGCGCCCAGCAGCGGGTGCTCAGCGGCCCCGAGCCCGGCCCAGCCGACGCTGCCGAAGTCGGCGCCCGCGTCCAGCCAGTAGTGCTCACGTTGGAACGCGTAGGTGGGCAGCTCGACCCAGTCGGCACCGGTGCCCGCGTAGTAGGCGGGCCAGTCCAGGGCTACGCCCCGGACGTGCAGCGTGGCGAGGGCGGTGGTCAGCGCCTCGGCCTCGGGGCGGCCCTTGCGCAGGGTCGGGACGAAGGCGTGCTCGTCGCCGGTGACGCAGTCCTGCGCCAGCGCGGAGAGCACGCCGTCCGGGCCGAGCTCGACGAACGTCGTGACGCCCTGGGCTTCGAGGGTGCGGATGCCGTCCAGGAAGCGGACGCCCTCGCGGACGTGGCGGACCCAGAAGTCGGCGGACGTGACCTCGCCGGTCAGGTTGGAGACGATCGGGATCTTCGGCGCGTGGAACGTCAGCCCATCGACGACCTCACGGAAGGCGTCGAGCATCGGCTCCATCAGCGGCGAGTGGAACGCGTGGCTGACCGTGAGGCGCTTGGACTTGCGGTCGGCTGCAACAGCCAGGACGGCGTCCTCGTCACCCGCGATCACCAGCGAGTTCGGGCCGTTGACGGCCGCGATGCTCACCCGCTCGGTAAGCAGCGGAAGCACCTCGTCTTCGGTGGCCTGGATCGCCACCATCGCACCACCGGCGGGCAGTTCCTGCATCAGACGGCCACGCGCGGCCACCAGCGTGCAGGCGTCCGCGAGCGAGAGAACGCCCGCGACGTGCGCGGCGGCGATCTCACCGATCGAGTGACCGGAGAGGAAGTCCGGGCGCAGGCCCCAGGATTCGACGAGGCGGAACAGCGCCACCTCGATGGCGAACAGCGCCGGCTGGGTGTACTCGGTCCGGTTCAGCGCCTCGGCGTCCTCGCCGAACAGCACGTCCTTCAGCGGCAGTTCGAGCTGCGCGCAGACCTCGTCCAGCGCGTCGGCGAACACCGGGTAGGCGTCGTACAGTTCACGCCCCATCCCGAGCCGCTGACTGCCCTGGCCGGTGAACAGGAACGCCGTCCGGCCCCTGGCCTCGGTGCCCTGCACCAGCCCGGCGGCGGTGTCCCCCGCGGCGAGCGCGGCGAGACGGTCCAGGAACTCCTGGCGGTCGCCGGCCACCACGGCCGCGCGGTTCTCCAGGGCGCTGCGTGTGGTGGCCAGCGCGTAGCCGAGCGAGGTCAGGTCCGCGTCCGGGCGGTCCGTCACGTGCGCGTGCAGACGGGCGGCCTGGGCCCGCAGGGCGTCCTCACCCCGGCCTGACAGCACCCAGGGCAGAACGGGAAGGGTCCTGGCCGGCACGGCGGCGGCGACCGACTCGTCGCCGCTGTCGTCGGTCGCGTCCGGGTCGGACGCCTCGTCCTCCAGCTCCGGCGCCTGCTCGATGATCAGGTGCGCATTGGTGCCGCTGATGCCGAAGGAGGAGACGGCGGCGCGACGCGGGCGGCCGGTCTCCGGCCAGGCCCGCGACTCGGTCAGCAGCTCGACCGCGCCGGCCTCCCAGTCGATGTGCGAGCTGGGCCGGTCGACGTGCAGGGACTTGGGCAGCACGCCGTGGCGCATCGCCATGACCATCTTGATGATGCCGGCGGTGCCTGCGGCGGCCTGGGTGTGGCCGACGTTCGACTTGATCGAGCCGAGCAGCAACGGCCGCTCGGCCGGCCGCTCCCGGCCGTAGGTGGCCAGCAGGGCCTGGGCCTCGATCGGGTCACCGAGCTTGGTGCCGGTGCCGTGCGCCTCGACCACGTCGATCTGGTCGGCCGTCAGGCGGGCGCTGGCCAGTGCCTGGCGGATCACCCGCTGCTGGGACGGGCCGTTCGGCGCGGTGAGTCCGTTGCTGGCGCCGTCCTGGTTGACAGCGCTGCCCCGGACGACGGCCAGCACCCGGTGGCCGTTCTTCCGGGCGTCGGAGAGCCGCTCGACCAGCAGCATGCCCGCACCCTCGGACCAGCCGGTGCCGTCGGCCGCGTCCGCGAACGACTTGCACCGGCCGTCGAAGGAGAGTCCGCGCTGGCGGCTGAACTCGGTGAACGTGCCGGGCGTCGGCATCACGGTGACACCGCCGGCCAGCGCCATCGTGCACTCGCCGTTGCGCAGCGCCTGCACGGCCAGGTGGAGCGTCACCAGGGAGGACGAACAGGCGGTGTCGACGGTGACCGCCGGGCCCTCCAGGCCGAAGGTGTACGACACCCGGCCGGAGGCGATGCTGCTGGAGCCGCCGGTGCCGAGGTAGCCCTCGACGCCGGCCGGCACGGCCCGCAGCCGGGAGGCGTAGTCGTGGTACATCACACCGGCGAAGACGCCGGTCCGGGTGCCGCGCGCCGACGCGGCGTCGATGCCCGCGCGCTCGAACGCCTCCCAGGTGGTCTCCAGCAGCAGCCGCTGCTGGGGGTCCATGGCGAGCGCCTCGCGCGGCGAGATCCCGAAGAACGCCGGGTCGAAGTAGTTGGCGTCGTGCAGGAACCCGCCCTCGCGGACGTAGCTCGTGCCCCGGCCGTCCGGGTCGTCGTTGAAGAGCCGCTCGATGTCCCAGCCACGGTCGGTGGGGAAGGGGGAGATCGCGTCGCCGCCCTCGGAGACGAGCCGCCACAGGTCCTCGGGCGACGCGACGCCGCCCGGGTAGCGGCAGCTCATGCCGATGATCGCGATCGGCTCGCGGTCCTCGGACTCCACCTCCTGCAGTCGCCGGCGGGTCTCGTGCAGGTCGGCAGTCACCCGCTTCAGAAAGTAGCGGAGCTTTTCCTCGTTCATACGTGCGTTCCCCTTCGAGGAATCCGGAAGGTCGGGCTCATTCACGCCGGTCATGTCAGGAGATCCCGAATTCTTTGCCGATGAAGTCGAAGAGGTCGTCATCCGTCGCCGACTCGATCTCGTCGACGACGTCGGCGCCGTCCTCGGGCGCCCGGTCCTCGCTCCAGGTCGCGAGCAGCGCCTGCAGGCGGGCGGTGACCCGGCCCCGGCCCTCGTCGTCCGTCTCGGCCCCCGCGAGCGAGGCCTCCAGCCGGTCCAGCTCGGCGAGCACCGAGGTCACCGCGCCCGCGCCGTCCGGAACGATCTCGTCCTTGAGGAACTGGACCAGCGCGGTGGGAGTCGGGTAGTCGAAGACCATGGTGGCCGGGAGCCGGACCCCGGTGACCGCGCCCAGTCGGTTGCGGAGTTCGACGGCGGTCAGCGAGTCGAAGCCGACCTCGCTGAACGACCGTGCCGGGTCGACCACTTCGGGCCCGGGGTGGCCGAGCACGGCAGCCACCTCGGTGCAGACCAGGTGGAGCAGCACCTCCTCCCGCTCGGCCGCCGACCGTCCGGCGAGCCGCCCGAGCAGAGCGTCGACGCCCGCCGCGGCGGCCGCGGCCGACTCGGCGGCCCGGCGGACCGGCACCCGGACCAGGCCGCGCAGCAGCAGCGGCAACTGCCCGCCGGCCGCAGCCTGGGCCCGCAGGGCGGCCAGATCCAGCGGCATCGGGACCAGCAGCGGTTCGGCGCTGCCGGCCGCCACGTCGAAGAGCTCCAGACCCTGCGTGGTGGAGAGCGCGTTGACCCCGCCCCGGTTCATCCGGGAGACGTCCGACGCGTCGACCCCGCCGCCCATGCCCGCATCGGCCCACAGGCCCCAGGCCAGTGAGGTCGCGGGCAGGCCGAGTGCGGCGCGATGCTGGGCGAGAGCGTCCAGGAACGCGTTGGCAGCGGCGTAGTTGCCCTGGCCCGCGCCACCGAAGACACCGGCGGCGGAGGAGAAGAGCACGAACGCCGACAGGTCCATGTCGCGGGTCAGTTCGTGCAGGTTCCAGGCGGCGTCCACCTTCGGACGCAGCACATGGGCCAGACGCTCGGGGGTGAGCGAGCCGATCACGCCGTCGTCCAGGACGCCGGCGGTGTGCACCACGGCGGAGAGCGGGTGCTCGGCCAGCAGGCCGGCCAGCGCCTCACGGTCCGCGACATCACACGCCGCCCACGTCGCCTCAGCACCCAAGTCGGCCAACTCGGCCGCCAGTTCGGCAGCACCCTCGGCCGCCGCACCACGACGGCTCACCAACAGGAGGTTGCGCACGCCGTGCTCGGTCACCAGGTGGCGGGCGACCAGGCCGCCCAGCGAACCCGAGGCACCGGTGACCAGCACCGCGCCCTCGCCGTCCCAGGTCGGGGCGTCGCCCTCGGCAACGGCTCGGGCCAACCGCGCGGCCTTCAGCGTGCCTGCGCGGAGGGCGAGTTGCGGCTCCCCCGCAGTCAGCGCTGCCGACAGACCCTCGGTCCCGTCGATGTCCAGCAGCAGGAAGCGGCCCGGGTTCTCCGACTGCGCCGAACGCACCAGACCCCACACGGCCGCACCCGCCAGGGCGTCCACCGGCTCACCCGGGACGGCGGCCACCGCGCCCGAGGTCACGAAGACCAGGCGCGCATCCGCGAAACGCTCATCCGCCGACCACCGCTGAAGCAGCGCCAACGTCTGCTCCGCTGCCGCATGAGCCGCAGTCGCGCTGTCGCCCTCGACCACGGGCGACACCAGGACGAAGTCCGGTACCCCGCCGTCCAGTTCAGCAAGCTGGTCGAGATCCGCACAACGGTCCCCCGCCGGCACCAGGCCGAACGGATCCGCACCCAGCACCGCCACACGACCCGCATCGACGGCATTCGCCGCGACATCCACCCACTCGACACGGAACAGCGACTCCTGGCGCCCGGTCGCGCCCAGCTGCTCCGCCGAGACCGAACGCAGCACCAGGCCGTCGACCGAGGCGAGCGGAGCACCCGCGACATCCGCGATCTCCAGTGCCACCCGGCCGTTGGCGACCGGTGCCAGCCGCACCCGCAGCGCGGAGGCGCCGACGGCGTGCAGCGAGACGCCGGTCCAGGCGAACGGCAGTCGTCCCTGCCCAGGGTTTCCGGCGAGGTCGCCGAGCCCGAGCGCGTGCAACGCGGCGTCCAGCAGCGCCGGGTGCAGCCCGAACGCCTTGGCGTCGGCCTCGCTGCCCTCCGGAAGTGCGACCTCGGCGAAGATCTCCTCGCCGCGCCGCCAGGCACCCCGCAGGCCCTGGAAGACCGGCCCGTAGGCGAACCCCGCACCGGCCAGGCCCTCGTAGAGCCCGTCGACCCCGATCGCCTCCGCATCCACGGGAGGCCACACGCCGAGGTCGAACGAGACCGCAGGACCGCTCTCCACCAACACGCCGGTGGCGTGTCGCAGCCACGGCTCATCCTCCGGCGCGCTCTCCGCACGCGAGTGCATGGTCAGCGAGCGACGGCCCTCGGCGTCGGCTGCCGCGAGCGACAGGCGCAGCTGGACGCCTCCTCGCTCGGGCAGGATCAGCGGTGCCTCCAGGGTGAGTTCGTCCAACCGGTCGTAGCCCGCCTGGACACCGGCGCGCAGCGCCAGTTCCACGAACGCCGTCCCCGGCAGCAGCACCGAGCCCATGACGGCGTGGTCGGCCAGCCACGGGTGCGTCTCCAGCGAGAGCCGCCCGGTGAACAGGAAGCCGTTCGACTCGGGCAGTTCCAGCGCCGCGCCGAGCAGCGGGTGCTCGGCCGGGTTGAGCCCGATCGCGGAGGCGCTGCCGACGGACGATCCGGCGTCCAGCCAGAACGGCTGGTGCTGGAAGGCGTAGGTCGGCAGGTCGACGCGCTGGGCGCCCTGCCCGGCGAAGACCGCCTCCCAGTCCGGGGTGGCCCCCCGGACGTGCGCCGCACCGAGCGCCGCGAGCAGGGCGGCGCTCTCGGGCCGGCCCTTGCGCAGCGTCGGGACGAAGGCGTGCTCGTCGCCGGTGACGCACTCCTGCGCCAGCGCGGAGAGCACGGCGTCCGGGCCGAGCTCGACGAAGGTGGTGACGCCCTGCGCTTCGAGCACCCGGACGCCGTCGAGGAAGCGGACGGTGTCGCGGACGTGCCGGACCCAGAAGTCGGCGGAGCCGACTTCCTCCGCCGTCGCCAGGGCGCCGGTCAGGTTGGAGACGATCGGGATCTTCGGCGCGTGGTAGGTCAGGCCCTCCGCGAGCTTGCGGAAGTCCGCGAGCATCGGCTCCATCAGCGGCGAGTGGAACGCGTGGCTGACGGTCAGGCGCTTGCTCTTACGGCCTGCCGCAATGGCCAGGACGGCGTCCTCGTCACCAGCGATCACCAGCGAGTTCGGACCGTTGACAGCGGCGATGCTCACCCGCTCGGTGAGCATCGGCAGCACCTCCGCCTCCGTCACCTGCAACGCCACCATCGCACCACCGGCGGGCAGTTCCTGCATCAGACGGCCACGAGCGGCCACCAGCGTGCAGGCATCCGCCAGCGAGAGAACACCCGCGACATGCGCGGCGGCGATCTCACCGATCGAGTGACCGGACAGGAAGTCCGGCCGCAGGCCCCAGGATTCGACGAGGCGGAAGAGCGCCACCTCGATGGCGAACAGCGCCGGCTGGGTGAACTCCGTCCGGTTCAACGCCTCGGCGTCATCACCGAACAGCACATCCCTCAGCGGCAGTTCGAGCTCAGCACAGACCGCGTCCAACGCAGCCGCGAACACCGGGTAGGCGTCGTACAGTTCACGCCCCATCCCGAGCCGCTGACTGCCCTGCCCCGTGAACAGGAACGCCGTCCGCCCACCGGCGACCGTCCCTCCCCGCACCTGCCCGGAGGCCAGCGCGGCGAGGCGGTCCAGGAACTCCTGGCGGTCGGCGGCCACCACGGCCGCGCGGTTCTCCAGGGCGCTGCGCGTGGTGGCCAGCGAGTAGCCGAGCGAGGTGAGGTCCACGTCCGGGTGGTCGGCCAGGTGCGCGCGCAGACGGGCGGCCTGGTCGCTCAGCGCCTGCGGGGTCTTGCCGGACAGCACCCAGAGCGGCACACCGGCTCCCGTCGGGCGGGATTCGACCTCGGGGACGGGCGGTGCCTGCTCGATGATGGTGTGCGCGTTGGTGCCGCTCATGCCGAACGAGGAGACGCCGGCCCGGCGCGGACGGCCGGTCTCCGGCCAGGCCCGTGCCTCGGTCAGCAGCTCGACCGCGCCCGCCTCCCAGTCCACGTGCGGCGAGGGTGCGTCCACGTGCAGGGACTTGGGCAGCACGCCGTGCTGCATCGCCATCACCATCTTGATGACGCCCGCGACACCGGCGGCGGCCTGGGTGTGACCGAAGTTGGACTTGATCGAGCCGAGCCAGAGCGGCCGGTCCGCGTCGCGGTCCTGGCCGTAGGTGGCCAGCAGCGCCTGGGCCTCGATCGGGTCGCCCAGCGTGGTACCGGTGCCGTGCGCCTCGACCGCGTCCACGTCGGCGCTGGTCAGCCCGGCGCCGGCCAGCGCCTTGCGAATCACCCGCTGCTGCGAGGGACCGTTCGGCGCCGTGAGGCCGTTGCTCGCGCCGTCCTGGTTGACGGCCGAGCCCCGGACCAGTGCGAGCACCCGGTGGCCGAGCCGCTGCGCGTCGGAGAGCCGCTCGACGAGCAGCATGCCGACGCCCTCGCCCCAGGCGGTGCCGTCGGCGGCGGCCGCGAACGGCTTGCAACGCCCGTCGGCGGCCAGGCCGCGCTGGCGGCTGAACTCGGTGAACACCGACGGCGTGGTGATGATGGTGACACCACCGGCCAGCGCCATCGTGCACTCGCCGCTGCGCAGCGCCTGCGCCGCGAGGTGCAGCGCGACCAGCGAGGACGAGCACGCGGTGTCGACCGTGACGGCCGGACCCTCGAAGCCGAAGGTGTACGACACCCGGCCGGAGGCGATGCTGCTGGAGCCGCCGGTGCCGAGGTAGCCCTCGACGCCCTCGGGGACGGTGTTCAGGCGCGACACGTAGTCGTTGTGCATCTGGCCGACGAAGACGCCGACCTGCTTGCCGCGCAGCGCCGCCGGGTCGATGCCGGCCCGCTCGAAGGCCTCCCAGGACGTCTCAAGGAGCAGGCGCTGCTGCGGGTCCATCGCCAGCGCCTCACGCGGCGAGATCCCGAAGAACGCCGGGTCGAAGTGGTGGGCGTCGTAGTAGAAGCCACCCTCGCGGGCGTAGGAGGTGCCGGGCCGGTCCGGGTCCGGGTCGTAGAGCCCGTCGAGGTCCCAGCCGCGCTCGGCCGGGAGGTGCGCGATGCCGTCGCGGCCTTCGGCGAGCAGCGCCCAGAGGTCCTCGGGCGAGCGGACGTCGCCGGGGAAGCGGCAGCTCATCGCGACGATCGCGATCGGGTCGTCGTCGACGGCACCGGCCGTGTGGGCCGGTGCGGCCGCGACGGGGTCGGGCGCGTCGGCGCCGAGCAGTTCGCCGCGCAGGTACTCGGCGAGGGCGGTGGGCGTCGGGTAGTCGAAGACCAGGGTGGCCGGCAGCCGCAGACCTGCGGCACCGCCCAGCCGGTTGCGGAACTCGACGCCGGTGAGCGAGTCGAACCCGAGGTCCTTGAAGGCCCGGTTCCCGTCGACCGCGTCGGGCGAGGCGTGGCCGAGCACGGCGGCCACCTGGCCGCGTACCAGGTCGAGCAGGAGCTGCGCCCGCTCGGCCTCGGGCAGCCGGACCAGGCGCTCGGCGAGCGAGCTGCCGTCGCTGACGGCGCCCGAGCGCGCGGCGCGGCGGGCCGGTGCGCGCACCAGGCCGCGCAGCAGGGCGGGCACCATGGCGGGGTCGGCCTGCTGGAGCGGCGCCAGGTCCAGCTGCATCGGCACCAGGAACGGGTCACCGATCAGGTGGGCGGCGTCGAGCAGGCCCAAGCCCTCCTCGGAGGAGAGGCCGAGCACGCCCGAGCGGCTCATCCGGGACTTGTCCGTCCCGTTCAGCTCACCGGTCATGCCGCTGGCCTCGGCCCACAGGCCCCAGGCGAGTGACGTGGCGGCGAGGCCGTGGGCGTGCCGGTGGCGGGCCAGCGCGTCCAGGAAGGTGTTGGCGGCCGCGTAGTTGGCCTGTCCGGCGCCGCCGAAGGTGCCGGCGGCGGAGGAGAAGAGCACGAACGCGGCGAGGTCGGCGCCCCGGGTCAGCTCGTGCAGGTTCAGCGCCGCGTCCACCTTGGGGCGCAGCACCCGTTCGACGCGCTCGGGCGTCAGGGAGCCGACGATGCCGTCGTCCAGCACACCGGCGGTGTGCAGCACGGCGGTCAGCGGGTGTGCGGCGGGGATCGCGCCGAGCACGGCGGCGAGGGAGTCGCGGTCGGCCGCGTCGCAGGCCGCGATGGTCACCTCGGCGCCCAACGCGCGCAGTTCGTCCGCGAGTTCGGCGGCTCCGGCGGCCTGCTCGCCGCGCCGGCTGGTGAGCAGCAGGTGGCGGGCGCCGCGCTCGGTCACCGCGTGCCGGGCGACCAGGCCGCCCAGCGTCCCGGTGCCGCCGGTGACCAGCACCGTGCCGTCCGGGTTCCACGGCGCGGGGACGGTCAGCACGACCTTGCCGACGTGCCGGGCCTGGCTCAGGTACCGGAACGCGTCCGGGGCCTGGCGGACGTCCCAGCAGCTGATCGGCAGCGGCCGCAACGCGCCCCGCTCGAACAGCTCAAGGAGTTCGCAGAGCATCTCCTGGATGCGGTCGAGCCCGGCCTCGGTCAGGTCGAACGCCTGGTAGGCGACGCCGGGGTGTTCCGCGGCGACCTCCGCCGGGACCCGGACGTCGGTCTTGCCCATCTCCACGAAGCGGCCGCCGCGCGGCAGCAGCCGCAGCGAGGCGTCGACGAACTCCCGGGCCAGCGAGTCGAGCACGACGTCCACACCGCGAGCGCCGGTGGCCTCGCGGAAGGTCTGCTCGAAGTCCAGGGTACGGGAGGAGGCGATCCGGTCGTCGGCCAGACCGAGCGAGCGCAGGGTGTCCCACTTGGCCGGGCTGGCGGTGGCGAACACGTCGACACCCCAGTGCCGGGCCAGCTGGACGGCGGCCATGCCGACACCACCGGCGGCGGCGTGCACCAACAGCGACTCGCCGCTGCGCAGACCGGCCAGGTCGCGCAGCGCGTAGTAGGCGGTCATGAAGACGATCGGGACGGACGCCGCCTCGGCGAAGCTCCAGTCGGCGGGCATCGGTGCGACCATCCGGCGGTCCGCCACCACCAGCGGGCCGAAGCCGCCGGGGAGCATGCCGAGGACGTGGTCGCCGACGGCCAGGTCGGTGACCCCCGGGCCGACCTCCAGGACGACACCGGCGCCCTCACTGCCCATCAGCCCGGCGTCACCGGGGTACATGCCGAGACCGTTGAGCACGTCGCGGAAGTTCAGGCCGGCGGCCCGGACCCCGACCCGCACCTGTCCGCTCTGCAGCGGGGCCGAGGCCTCCGGGCAGGGCAGCAGGGTCAGGTTCTCCAGCGTGCCCTTGTCCTCCATGTCCAGGCGCCAGGCCTGGTCGTCGGCGGGCGGCACCAGCGGGCCGCCGACCGGGACGCGGGCCAGCCGGGGGGCGTGCACGGTGCCCCGGCGCAGCGCCAACTGCGGCTCACCGCCGGCCAGGGCGGCGGGCAGCGCCTCGTAGGAGCCGCTGTCACCGTCCAGGTCCAGCAGGACCAGGCGGTCGGGGTTCTCCGACTGCGCGGACCGCACCAGACCCCACACCGGGGCGTGCGCGAGGTCGCGCAGACCGGCGTCGGCCTGGGTGGCGACCGCGCCACGGGTGACCAGGACCAGGCGCGAGCCGGCGAAGCGCTCGTCGGCCAGCCAGGACTGGACGAGCGCGAGGGCCTCGCGGACGGCCGTGTGCACGGCGCCGGTCAGCTCCTCGGCGCCGGCCGGCGCGTCCTGCGGCAGGCACGGGACGAGGACGTGGGCGGGTGCCTGGGCCCCCGCGTCCACGGCCGCCCCGAGCGCGGCCAGGTCGGCGTGCACGACGGTCCCGCCGGCCAGGCCGTGCGGCCCGGGCAGGTCGGCGCCGAGCAGCGTCCACGGCCCGACGGGCTCCGCACCGGCGGCGGCCACCGGGACGGTGACCCAGTCCAGCCGGAACAGCGACTCGTGGTGGGCGACGGCGGAGCGTCCGGCGGTGAGCTGGTCGGCCGCCACCGGACGCAGCGCCAGCTGCCGGACGGCGGCCACCGGCGCGCCGGTCCCGTCCGCCAGCTCCAGCGCCACGCTGTCGGTGCCGGTCTGCGTGAGGCGCACGCGCAGGGCGCCGGCGCCGACCGCGTACAGCGTCACGCCGCTCCAGGAGAACGGCAGCCTGCCCTGTCCGTCGCCGTCGGGACGGGCGAAGGTGCTGTGCAGGGCGGCGTCCAGGAGCGCCGGGTGCAGGCCGAACAGGCCTGCCTCGGACCGGCGTTCCTCGGGGAGTTCGATCTCGGCGAAGACCTCGTCGCCGCGCAGCCAGGCCGCGCGCAGGCCCTGGAACATCGGGCCGTAGGCGAAGCCGCCCTGGGCCAGGTGCTCGTAGAGACCCTCGACGTCGGCGGCCTCGGCGCCGGCCGGCGGCCACTCGGTCAGGTCGAAGTCGGCCTGCGGGGTGCCGGGGACGAGCACGCCGCTCGCGTGCCGGATCCACGGCTCCTCGGCCGGGGCGTCCTGCGTGCGGGAGTACAGCTCCAGCGTGCGGTGCCCGGCCTCGGCCGGGGCGCCGACCATGATCTGGACCTGGACGGCCCGCTGGTCGGCGAGGACCAACGGTGCCTCGATGGTGAGTTCGTCCAGCTGGTCGTGGCCGACCTGGTAGCCGGCGTGCATCGCCAGCTCGACGAAGGCGGTGCCGGGCAGCAGGACGGTACCCATGACGGCGTGGTCGGCCAGCCAGGGGTGGGTCTCCAGCGAGAGCCGGCCGGTCAGCAGATACCCGTCGGAGTCGGCCAGCGGGACGGCCGCGCCCAGCAGCGGGTGACCCGCCGACGCGAGACCGGCCGACACGACGTCGCCGACCCAGCCGGCGGGCGCCTCCAGCCAGAACCGGCGGCGCTGGAAGGCGTAGGTGGGCAGCGGGACCTGACGGGCGCCGGTGTCGGCGAACACCGCCTCCCAGTCCAGCTCCGCGCCCCGGACGTGCAGCGCGGCGAGGGCGGTGGTCAGCGCCTCAGCCTCGGGGCGGCCCTTGCGCAGGGTCGGGACGAAGGCGTGGTCGTCGCCGGTGACGCAGTCCTGCGCCAACGCGGAGAGCACGCCGTCCGGGCCGAGCTCGACGAAGGTGGTGACGCCCTGGGCTTCGAGGGTGCGGATGCCGTCCAGGAAGCGGACGCCCTCGCGGACGTGCCGGACCCAGAAGTCGGCGGAGCCGACTTCGCCGGTCAGGTTGGAGACGATCGGGATCTTCGGCGCGTGGAACGTCAGGCCCTCGACGACCTCGCGGAAGGCGTCGAGCATCGGCTCCATCAGCGGCGAGTGGAACGCGTGGCTGACGGTGAGGCGCTTGGACTTGCGGCCGGCCGCGACGGCCAGGACCTCGTCCTCGTCACCCGCGATCACCAGCGAGTTCGGACCGTTGACGGCCGCGATGCTCACCCGCTCGGTGAGCAGCGGAAGCACCTCGTCTTCGGTGGCCTGGATCGCCACCATCGCGCCACCGGCGGGCAGTTCCTGCATCAGACGGCCACGGGCGGCCACCAGCGTGCAGGCATCCGCGAGCGAGAGAACGCCCGCGACGTGCGCGGCGGCGATCTCACCGATCGAGTGACCGGAGAGGAAGTCCGGGCGCAGGCCCCAGGATTCGACGAGGCGGAAGAGCGCCACCTCGATGGCGAACAGGGCGGGCTGGGTGTACTCGGTCCGGTTCAGCGCCTCGGCGTCCTCGCCGAACAGCACGTCCTTCAGCGGCAGTTCGAGCTGCGCGCAGACCTCGTCCAGCGCAGCCGCGAACACCGGGTAGGCGGCGTGGAGTTCACGCCCCATCCCGAGCCGCTGGCTGCCCTGGCCGGTGAACAGGAAGGCCGTCTTGCCACCGGCCACCGCGCCCTCGACCACGCCGGCGGCGGTGCGGCCCTCGGCCAGCGCCTCCAGACCGGCCAGCAGGTCGACACGGCTGTCGCCCACCACGACCGCACGGTGCTCCAGCGCCGCACGCGTCGTCGCCAACGCGTAGGCGACGTCAGCGGGGTGCTGCGCCGGCTGCTGCCCCAGGTGGGCGAGCAGGCGCTCGGCCTGGGCGCGCAGGGCGTCCGTGCTGCGTGCCGAGAGCGTCCACGGCAGCGCGCCGTTCGTCCGGGGGGCCGACGGCTGCGGTGCCTGCGCCTTGGGTGCCTCTTCGAGGATGGTGTGCGCGTTGGTCCCGCTGACGCCGAAGGACGAGACGCCCGCGCGGCGCGGACGGCCGGTCTCCGGCCAGGCCTGGGCCTCGGTCAGCAGCTCGACCGCGCCCGCCGCCCAGTCCACGTGCGGCGAGGGCTCGTCCACGTGCAGGGTCTGCGGCAGCACGCCGTGGCGCATCGCCATGACCATCTTGATGATGCCGGCCACGCCGGCCGCGGCCTGGGTGTGGCCGATGTTCGACTTGATCGAGCCCAGCCGCAGCGGCTGGTCGGCGGTCTTCTCCCGGCCGTAGGTGGCCAGCAGGGCCTGGGCCTCGATCGGGTCGCCGAGCGTGGTGCCGGTGCCGTGCGCCTCCACGACGTCGACCTCGGCGGCGGAGACCCGCGCGTTGGCCAGCGCCTGGCGGATGACGCGCTGCTGGGACGGGCCGTTCGGCGCGGTCAGCCCGTTGCTGGCGCCGTCCTGGTTGACGGCGGTGCCACGGACGATCGCCAGCACCTGGTGGCCGTTGCGCTGCGCGTCGGAGAGCCGCTCGACGAGCAGCATGCCGACACCCTCGGCCCAGCCGGTGCCGTCGGCGGACGCGGCGAAGGACTTGCAGCGGCCGTTGGTGGCCAGGCCCTGCTGGCGGCTGAAGTCGACGAAGGTGTCCGGGGTGGCCATCACGGCCACGCCACCGGCCAGCGCCATCGTGCACTCACCGCTGCGCAGCGCCTGCGCCGCGAGGTGCAGCGCGACCAGCGAGGACGAGCACGCGGTGTCGACGGTGACCGCCGGGCCCTCCAGGCCGAGCGTGTAGGCGACCCGGCCGGAGGCGACGCTGCCCGCGTTGCCGGTGCCGAGGTAGCCCTCCAGGCCGTCGGGGATGGCGGGCAGCCGGGAGAGGTAGTCGTGGTACATCACACCGGCGAAGACGCCGGTGCGGCTGCCGCGCGCGGACAGCGGATCGATGCCGGCCTGTTCGAACGCCTCCCAGGACGCCTCCAGCAGCAGGCGCTGCTGCGGGTCCATGGCCAGCGCCTCACGCGGATTGATGCCGAAGAAGTCGGGGTCGAACTCGCCCGCGTCGTGCAGGAATCCGCCCTGGCTGGTGTAGCTGGTGCCGGCGTGCTCGGGGTCGTCGTGGTAGAGCGCGTCGAGGTTCCAGCCGCGGTTGGTCGGGAAGCCGGAGATGGCGTCCACCGAGCCCGTGACGAGCTGCCACAGCTCCTCGGGGGTGGTGACCCCGCCGGGGTAGCGGCAGCTCATGCCGACGATCGCGATGGGCTCGTCGTCGGCGATCGCGGCGGCGACCACCGGTGCGGCGGCGCCGTCGTCCGCGTTGGCGCCGAGGATCTCGGTGCGCAGGAAGCCGGCCAGCACGGTGGGCGTCGGGTAGTCGAAGACCAGCGTGGCGGGCAGCCGGACGCCGGTGACGGCGCCGAGGCGGTTGCGCAGCTCGACGGCGGTGAGCGAGTCGAAGCCCAGCTCCTTGAACGCCCGGCCCGCACCGACGGCCTCGGGGCCGAGGTAGCCGAGCACCACCGCGACCTGGCTGCAGACGATCTCCAGCAGCAGGCGGTCGCGTTCGGGCACGCTCAGGCCGAGCAGCCGCTCGGCGAGGCCGCCGGCCGGAGCCGCGCCCGCCGCGTCGACGACCCGGCGGCCGGTGGCCCGGACCAGGCCGCGCAGCAGCGCGGGCACCATGCTCGCGTCGGCCTGGCGCAGCGAGGCCAGGTCCAGGTGCATCGGGACGAAGGCGGCGTCGCCGACGGCCAGTGCGGTGTCCAGCAGGGCCAGGCCCTCGGCGGAGGAGAGCGCGGCGACGCCGGCCCGGTTGATCCGCTGAAGGTCGGTGTCACCCAACTCACCGGTCATGCCGCTGCGTTCGGCCCACAGGCCCCAGGCGAGCGCGGTGGCCGGCAGCCCCTGCGCCCGGCGGTGCTGGGCGAGCGCGTCCAGGAAGGTGTTGGCGGCGGCGTAGTTGGCCTGGCCGGGGCCGCCGAGGGTGCCGGCGGCGGCGGAGAACAGCACGAACGCGGCGAGGTCGGCGCCCCGGGTCAGCTCGTGCAGGTTCAGCGCGGCGTCGACCTTGGCCGGCAGCACGCGGTCGATCCGCTCGGCGTCGAGCGAGCCGAGCACGCCGTCGTCCAGCACGCCGGCGGTGTGCACCACGGCGGTCAGCGGGTGCGCGGCGGGGACGGCGGCCAGCACGGCGGCCAACGCCTCGCGGTCCGCCGCGTCGCAGGCCGCGAGGGTCACCTCGGCGCCCGACTGCCGCAGTTCGGCGGCGAGTTCGGCGGCGCCGGGGGCGTCCGCGCCGCGTCGGCTGAGCAGCAGCAGGTGCCGCACGCCGTGTTCGGCGACCAGGTGCCGGGCGACCAGGCCGCCCAGCGTGCCGGTCGCGCCGGTGACCAGCGCGGTGCCCTCGGGGGCGAGGACGGGCGCGCTGTGCTCGTCCTCGGCGGCGACCCGGGCCAGGCGCGGCACCAGCACGGCGCCGGTGCGGATCGCCAGCTGCGACTCACCGCCGGCCAGCGCGGCCGGCAGGACGCGGAAGGACTCCGCCGAACCGTCCAGGTCCAGCAGGACGAAGCGGTCGGGGTTCTCCGACTGCGCGGAGCGCAGCAGGCCCCACAGCGGGGCGTTCGCCAGGTCCGCGACGTCGTCGGCGGCGGTGGTGGCGACGGCGCCGCTGGTGGTGAGCACCAGCCGGGAGTCGGCGAAGCGGTCGTCGGCCAGCCACTGCTGGGCCAGCTCCAGCGCCCGGTGCAGCGCGGCGCGCACGGCACCGGGCAGCGCGGCGTCACCGGGCAGTGCGGCGTCACCGTGCGGGAGGAACGGTGCCAGCACGGCGCGCGGCGCCGGGGTGCCGGCGGCCACGGCCGCGCCGAGCGCGGCCAGGTCGGGGTAGGCCGCCGAGGCCGGCAGCGCGGCGGCCAGCTCCTCGGTGACCTCGCCCAGCAGGGCCCACTGACCGGCCGTGACGGTGGTCGGGGCCGCGACCGGCGCCGGGGTCCAGTCGACCCGGAAGAGCGAGTCGTAGAAGGTGCTGCTCGCGGCGTGCAACTGCTGCGGGGAGACCGGGCGCAGCAGCAGCGCGTCCACCGAGGCGACCGGGACGCCGCTCTCGTCCGTCACCAGGACGGCCACGGTGTCCTGGCCGGCCGGCGACAGCCGCACCCGCAGGGCGGCGGCGCCGACGGCGTGCAGGCTGACGCCGCTCCAGGAGAACGGCAGGCGGCCGTGCTCGGTCTCCTCCAGCAGCGAGCCGATGCCGACGCCGTGCAGGGCCGCGTCCAGCAGCGCCGGGTGCAGGCCGAAGAGGCCGGCCTCGTCGCGGACGTGCTCGGGCAGCCGGACCTCGGCGTAGACGTCGTCACCGTGCTGCCAGGCGGCCTTGAGGCCCTGGAAGACCGGGCCGTAGGCGAAGCCGGCCTCGGTGAGGTACTCGTAGAGCCCGTCGACCGGGACCTCGGTGGCGCCCGGCGGCGGCCAGGCGGCCAGGTCGGCGTCCGGGGTACGGGCCCCGGCGGCGAGCAGGCCGGTGGCGTGGCGGGTCCACTCACCCTCGCCCCAGGTGCCGTCGGCGGCCTCCTCCAGGCGCGAGTGCAGGGTCAGCGAGCGGCGCCCGGAGGCGTCCGGCGCGCCGACGGCGATCTGCAGCTGCACACCACCCTGCGGCGGCAGCACGACCGGGGCTTCGAGGGTGAGCTCCTCCAGCAGGTCGCAGCCGACGTGGTCGCCGGCCCGCACGGCCAGCTCGACGAAGGCGGTGCCCGGCAGCAGGACGGTGCCCATCACGGCGTGGTCGGCCAGCCACGGGTGGCTCTGCAGCGAGAGCCGGCCGGTGAAGAGGAACCCGGCGGCGTCGGCCAGCGAGACGGCGGCGCCCAGCAGCGGGTGGTCGGCCGGGCCGAGCCCGGCGGCGGTGACGTCGCCGGTCCAGGGAGCGGCCGGCTCGGGCCAGTACAGCTCACGCTGGAAGGCGTAGGTGGGCAGTTCGATCCGGCTGCCGCCGCTGCCCGCGAGGACGGCGGTCCAGTCGACCGCGACGCCGTGCACATGCGCCAGGGCGACGGCGCCGGCCAGCGCCGCGCTCTCGGGGCGGTCACCGCGCAGCACAGGCAGGAAGAGCGCGCCGTCGGCGGTGGTGCAGTCCTGCGCCAGCGCGCTCAGCACGCCGTCGGGACCGAGCTCGACGAAGGTGGTGACGCCGTACTCCTCCAGCCGGCGGATGCCGTCCAGGAAGCGGACCGCCTCGCGCACGTGCCGCACCCAGTACTCGGGCGCGCAGATCTCCTCGGCGGAGACCGAGGCGCCGGTGAGGGTGGAGACGATCGGGATGACCGGCGCGGCGTAGGCGATGCGCTGGGCGACCTCGCGGAACGCCGCCAGCATCGGGTCCATCTGCGGCGAGTGGAAGGCGTGACTGACCGTCAGACGCTTGGTCTTGCGGTCCTCGAAGGCGGCGACGACGGCCAGCACGGCGTCCTCGTCGCCCGCCACGACCACGGACTTCGGGCCGTTGACGGCGGCGATACTGACCCGCTCGGTGAGCAGCGGCAGCACCTCGGCCTCGGCGGCCTGGATGGCCACCATCGCGCCACCGGTGGGGAGTTCCTGCATCAGGCGGCCACGCGCGGCCACCAGCACACACGCGTCCGCCAGCGAGAAGACGCCTGCCACGTGCGCGGCGGCGATCTCACCGATCGAGTGGCCGGCCAGGAAGTCCGGCTTCAGACCCCAGGACTCCAGCAGCCGGAAGAGCGCCACCTCGATGGCGAACAGCGCGGGCTGGGTGTACCCGGTCCGGTCCAGCTGCGTGCTGTCTGAGGCGAACAGCACGTCCTTCAGCGGCAGTTCGAGGTGCTGGTCGAGCTCGGCGCAGACCGCGTCGAGCGCCTGCGCGAAGCCGGGCACCGTCGCGTACAACTCCCGGCCCAGGCCCGCCCGCTGGCTGCCCTGCCCGGTGAAGAGGAACGCCGTCTTGCCGTCGCCGACCTCGCCCTGGACCAGGCCGGCACCGGTGCCGCCCTCGGCCAGCACGGCGAGGGCGCGCAGCAGGTCGGCGTGGCCGCCGTCGCCGGTGAGGACGACCGCGCGATGGTCGAGCGCGTGCCGGGTGGTCGCCAGCGAGTGGGCCAGGTCGGCCGCGCTCAGCTCGGGGTGGGCTGCCAGGTGGGCGGTGAGCCGCTCGGCCTGGGCGCGCAGCGCCGGTTCGCTCTGCCCGGAGAGCAGCATCGGCAGCAGCGGGCCGATGCCGGCCGACCGCTGGACGGAGCTCTCCCCCGGAGCCGGCACGGCCTCCCCGGCGGGCGCCTCGGCCTCGGGCGCCTGCTCGATGACGGTGTGCGCGTTGGTGCCGCTGACGCCGAACGAGGAGACGCCGGCCCGGCGCGGCTGGCCGGTCTCCGGCCACGGCTGAGCCTCGGTCAGCAGCTCGACGGCACCGGTGCCCCAGTCGACGTCCCGGGAGGGCGCGTCGACGTGCAGGGTGCGCGGCAGCACGCCGTGCTCGATGGCCTTGACCATCTTGATGATGCCGGCGACGCCGGCGGCGGCCTGGGTGTGGCCGAAGTTGGACTTGACCGAGCCGAGCCAGAGCGGCCGCCCCTCGGGCCGGTTCTGGCCGTAGGTGGCCAGCAGCGCCTGGGCCTCGATCGGGTCGCCCAGGCTGGTACCGGTGCCGTGTGCCTCCACCACGTCCACCTGGGCCGGCGTCAGGCCGGCGTCGGTGAGCGCCTGGCGGATGACGCGCTGCTGGGAGGGGCCGTTGGGCGCGGTGAGGCCGTTGCTGGCGCCGTCCTGGTTGACGGCGCTGCCCTTGACGATGGCGAGCACCGGGTGCCCGTTCCTGCGGGCGTCGGAGAGCCGCTCGACGAGCAGCACGCCGACGCCCTCGCCCCAGCCGGTGCCGTCGGCGCCGTCCGCGAACGCCTTGCACCGGCCGTCGGGCGCCAGCCCGCGCTGGCGGCTGAAGTTGACGAACGCCCGCGGGCTGGTCATCACCGTGACACCGCCGGTGAGTGCCAGCGAGCACTCACCGCTGCGCAGCGCCTGGATCGCCAGGTGCAGCGCCACCAGCGAGGAGGAGCAGGCGGTGTCGATGGTGAGGGCCGGGCCCTCCAGGCCGAAGGTGTAGGAGAGCCGGCCGGAGATCACGCTGGCCGCGTTGCCGGTCAGCAGGTACTGCTCGGCGCCCTTCGGCAGCCGGTGCATGATCTCCGGGTAGTCCTGGCCGTTGGTGCCGATGAAGACGCCGGCCTTGCTGCCGCGCAGGGTGGCCGGGTCGATGCCGGCCCGCTCGAACACCTCCCAGGAGGTCTCCAGCAGCAGGCGCTGCTGCGGGTCCATGGCCAGCGTCTCGCGCGGGCTGATGCCGAAGAAGGCGGCGTCGAAGCGGCCCGGCCCGTCCAGGAACCCACCCTCGCGGGTGTAGCTGGTGCCCTGGGAGTCCGGGTCCGCGTCGTACAGCGACTCGATGTCCCAGCCGCGGTCCGCGGGGAAGTCCGAGATGGCGTCGCCGTCCGAGGCCACGAGGTTCCACAGGTCCTCCGGAGACTCGACGCCCCCGGGGAACCTGCAGCTCATGCCCACGATCGCGATCGGTTCCGGCTCCTGCGACTCGACCTCGCGCAGGCGCTGTCGCGTCTGGTGCAGATCGGCAGTTACCCGCTTGAGGTAGTCGAGGATCTTGTCCTGATCCGCCATTGGAGTCTCACCCATGCTTCTCGTCACAAACCTTGCGCGTGCGGACCTTAGATTCCGAGTTCTTTCTCGATGAAGTCGAAGACCTCATCCGGTGTCGCTTCCTGGAGCTGTCGCGTCACCGTCCCGCTGCCGGTGGGGAGCGCACGCGGCTCGCCCCACTTCGCCAGCAGGGTCTGCAACCGGGCGGCGATGTCCGCCCGGGTCTCGCCGTCCGGATCGATCACCGAGAGCGCGGACTCCAGCTTCTCCAGCTCCGCGAGCCCCGGTGCGGCGCCCGCAGCGCCGTCACCGACGATGTCTGCGCGCAGGAACTCGGCCAGGGCGGCCGGCGTCGGGTAGTCGAAGACCAGCGTGGCCGGCAGCTTGCGGCCGGTCGCGACGGCCAGCCGGTTGCGCAGTTCCAGCGCGATCAGCGAGTCGAAGCCGAGCTCCTTGAACGCCCGGCCCGCGCCGACCTCGGCCACCGACGGGTGGCCCAGCGCGGCGGCCGCGTTGGAGCGCACCAGTTCCAGTACGACCAGGGACTGTTCGGCCTGCGACATTCCGGTCAGCCGCCGCAGCAGCGCGGTGGCCGGGGCCTCGGCCGCGCCGTCGGCGCCGTCCGCCGCGCCGGAGCGCAGCTGACGCCGGACCTCGGGGAGGTCACCGAGCAGCGGGCTCGGACGGACGGCCGTGTAGCCGTGGATGAAACGCTCCCACTGGATGTCCGCGACGGCCAGGACGGCCTCCGGGTGGTCCAGCGCCTGCTGGAGCGCCAGCAGGGCCGACTGCGGGGCCATCGCCGGGACGCCGCCCCGGTCCAGCCGCTCGCCGATGGCACCGCCGGCCGCCAGACCGCTCTCGCCCCAGCGGCCCCAGGCCACCGAGGTGGCGGGCAGGCCGTCGGCGCGGCGCTGTTCGGCCAGCGCGTCCAGGAAGGCGTTGGCCGCCGCGTAGTTGCCCTGGCCGGCGTCGCCGAGCGTGCCCGCGATGCCGGAGAACAGGACGAACGCGGAGAGGTCGAGCTCCTTGGTCAGTTCGTGCAGGTGCAGCGCGCCGTCGGCCTTGGGGGCCAGGACGGTCGCGAAGCGCTGCGGGGTCAGCGCGTCCAGGACGCCGTCGTCGAGCACACCGGCGGTGTGCAGCACGGCGGTCAGCGGCCGGTCGGCGGGGACGGCGGCCAGCAGCGTGCGGAGCGCCTCGCGGTCGGCGACGTCGCAGGCGGCGACCGTCACCTCGGCGCCGAGGCCTTCCAGCTCCGCCCGCAACTCGACCGCGTCTGGGGCCTCCAGGCCACGACGGCTGGTCAGCAGCAGGTGTTCGGCGCCGTTGCGGGCCAGCCAGCGGGCCGCCTGCGCGCCGAGCGCGCCGGTGCCGCCGGTGACCAGGACGGTGCCGGACGGCCGCCAGGGCTTCGCCGCGGTCGCGCCGGCCAGCGGGGCCCGGCCGAGCCGGCGGGCGAGCACGCCCGAGGCGCGCACGGCGAGTTGGTCCTCGCCGCCGCTCCCGGCGAGCACGGCGGCCAGCCGGGACAGCGCGCGGTCGTCGGCGCCGGCCGGCAGGTCGATCAGGCCACCCCAGCGCTCGGGGTACTCCAGCGCGGCGGTCCGGCCCAGGCCCCAGACGAGGGCCTGCACCGGGTGGTCGGTGCGGTCCGAGCCGCCGACCGAGACGGCGCCGCGGGTCGCGCACCACAGCGGCGCGTCGATCCCGGCGTCGCCCAGCGCCTGCACCAGCGCGGCGGAGCCGAGCAGGCCGGCGTTGGCGGTGCCGGTGTCCGAGGTGGCGCGGTCGTCCAGGGCGAGCAGCGAGAGCACACCGGCGACGGCGAGGTCCCCGGCGAGTTCGGCGCGGATCAGGCCGGCCAGCGCCTCGCGGTCGCCGTGCGGGTCGAGGACGAGCGTGCGCACGTCCGCGCCGCGCTCGGTGAGCGTACGGGCCGTACCCTTCGCCCAGTCGCCGTCGGCGGCGCACTGCGGCACCACCAGCAGCCAGGCACCGGACAGCCGGGCCGCCGGGAGCTCGGGCAGCGGCTTCCAGGAGACCCGGTAGCGCCAGCCGTCCACGGCGGACTGCTCGCGGCTCTGCCGACGCCAGGACGACAGGGCCGGAAGGACCGCGCCCAACGAGGAGAGCGCGGCGGAGTCCGCGAAGTCCAGCGTCCCCGCGAGCGACTCCAGGTCCTCGCGCTCCACGGCCTCCCAGAAGCGTGCGTCGACCTCGTCGCCGCCGCCGAGCTGCGGGGCCGGCGCCTCGACGGCCTGCGGCCAGTAGCGCTGCTGCTGGAAGGCGTAGGTGGGCAGGTCGACGCGGGCGGCGCCGGTGCCGGCGAAGACGGCCGGCCAGTCCACCGTCGCGCCGCGCACCCAGGCCTCGCCGAGCGAGTCCCACAGCCGCTCCAAACCGCCCTCACCCCGGCGCAGGGTGCCGATCGCGGCGACCTCGCGGTCCATCGCCTCCGCCGTCTCCTGAACGGCCATCGTCAGCACCGGGTGAGCGCTGGTCTCCACGAAGAGACCGAAGCCCTCGGAGACCAGACGGCGCACCGCGCCCTCCAGTTCGACCGTGGAGCGCAGGTTGGCGAACCAGTAACCGGCGTCCAGCTCGGGGCCCTTGACCCACTCGCCGGTCACCGTCGACAGGAACGGCACCTTCGCCGCCATCGGCTCTACGGGTGCCAGGCACTCCAGCAGCTCCGCGTGCAGCGCCTCCACCTGCGCGGAGTGCGAGGCGTAGTCCACCGGGATGCGACGGGCGCGCACGCCGTCCGCCTCGCACGCCGCGAGGAGCTCCTCGAGCGCCGTCGGCTCGCCCGAGACGACGACCGAGGACGGCCCGTTGACCGCTGCCACCGAGACCCGCTCCTCTCCCCAACGTCCGATCAGTTCCCGGACCCCGCCGACCGGCAGAGCCACCGACACCATCCCGCCCGCGCCCGCCAGCACCCGGCCGATCACCCGGCTGCGCAGCGCCACGACCCGTGCCGCGTCCTCCAGCGAGAGGATCCCCGCCACGCAGGCCGCCGCGATCTCGCCCTGCGAATGGCCCACCACCGCGGCCGGCCGCACACCGAGCGACTCCCAGACCCGCGCCAGCGACACCATCACCGCGAACAACACCGGCTGGACCACATCCACGCGCTCCAGCGAAGGAGCGTCCGGCACGCCGCGCAGCACGTCCGGCAACGACCAGTCGCAGAACGCCTCCAACGCGGTCGCGCACTCACTCATCCGTGCAGCGAACACTGGCGAAGCATCCAACAGCGCCACAGCCATGCCTACCCATTGCGACCCCTGTCCCGGGAACAGGAATGCCGTCCTGCCCCCGATACCCGACCCCTGGGCCAGGTGGGGCACGGCCTCACCGCGGGTCAGCGCGTCCAGCGCCCGCACGAAGTCGTCCCGCTCACCGCCCACCAGCACCGCACGGTGGTCGAAGACGGCGCGGCCGGTGGCCAGCGAATAGCCCACGTCGAGCGGACGGGCGGACGGGTCGGCGCCGAGCGCGCCGAGCAGCTTCCCGGCCTGCTCGCGCACAGCCTGCTCGGTGCGGCCGGAGAGGATCCACGGCAGCGCCACCGGCTCGGACACCGGCTCCGCAGCCGGCTGCGGCAGGGCGGCAGGGGCCTCTTCCAGGATGACGTGCGCGTTGGTGCCGCTGAAGCCGAACGAGGAGACGCCCGCGCGGCGCGGACGCTCGCTCTGCGGCCAGCTGACCTCCTCGGTCAGCAGCTCGACCGCGCCCGCCGTCCAGTCCACGTGCGGGGTCGGCTCGGCGATGTGCAGGGACTGCGGGAGCACGCCGTGCTGCATCGACAGCACCAGCTTCATCACCCCGGCGACGCCGGCGGCGGCCTGGGTGTGCCCGATGTTGGACTTGACCGAGCCGAGCAGCAGCGGCCGCTGACCGTCGCGGTCCTGGCCGTAGGTGGCCAGCAGCGCCTGGGCCTCGATCGGGTCGCCGAGGCTGGTGCCGGTGCCGTGCGCCTCCACGACGTCGACCTCGGCGGCGGAGACCCGCGCGTTGGCCAGCGCCTGGCGGATCACCCGCTGCTGGGACGGGCCGTTCGGCGCGGTCAGCCCGTTGCTGGCGCCGTCCTGGTTGATCGCACTGCCGCGGACCACCGCGAGGACGGGGTGGCCGTTGCGCTGCGCGTCGGAGAGCCGCTCGACGAGCAGCATGCCCACGCCCTCGGCCGGGCTGAAGCCGTCGGCGTCCGAGGAGAACGCCTTGCTGCGGCCGTCCGAGGAGAGTCCGCGCTGACGGCTGAACTCGATGAAGGTGCCGGGCGTGGCCATCACGGTCACGCCGCCGGCCAGCGCGAGCGTGCACTCGCCGTTGCGCAGCGCCTGAACGGCCAGGTGCAGCGCGACCAGCGAGGCCGAGCAGGCGGTGTCCACGGTGACCGCGGGCCCCTCCAGGCCGAAGGTGTAGGAGAGCCGGCCGGAGACCACGCTCGCGGCGCTGCCGGTGGCGAGGTGGCCTTCGTAGCCCTCGGTGTTGCTCCGCATCAGGATCGAGTAGTCCGAGCCGTTGGAGCCGATGAAGACCCCGGACTGGCTGCCCTGCAGCGTGCCCGGATCGATCCCGGCCCGCTCGAACGCCTCCCACGAGGTCTCCAGCAGCAGGCGCTGCTGCGGGTCCATCGCCATCGCCTCACGCGGCGAGATCCCGAAGAAGGTCGGGTCGAAGTCGGCGGCGCCGCTCAGGAAGCCGCCCTCGCGGGTGTAGCTGGTGCCCTGGGCGTCGGGGTCCGGGTTGTACAGGGACTCGACGTCCCAGCCGCGGTCGGCCGGGAACGCGGAGAGCGCATCGCCTCCCGAGGCCAGCAGCTGCCAGAGCTCCTCCGGGGTACGGATACCGCCGGGGAAGCGGCAGCTCATCGCGACGATCGCGATCGGCTCGTCGTCCGAGAGCGCGGACCCCGTCGCCGTCGGGGCCAGCACGGCCTGCTGACCGCCGGACAGCTCCGCCCGCAGGTGCCGGGCGAGAGCGGTCGGGGTCGGGTAGTCGAAGATCAGCGTCGGCGGCAGCTTGAGGCCGATCGCCGCGTTCAGCCGGTTGCGCAGCTCGACGGCGGTCAGCGAGTCGAAGCCCAGCTCCTTGAACGCCCGGCCCGCCTCGACGGCGCCGGCGCCCGCGTAGCCCAGGACGGTCGCGACGGCCGTGCGCACCAGGTCCAGCAGGAGCGGCTCACGCTCCGCCTCGGGCAGCGCGCCGAGCTGACGCACCAGGGCGGCGGCTCCGGCGCCCTCGTCCTCGGCGTCCCCGTTCATGTCCTTGACGACGTCCCGGGCCTCGGGCAGGTCGGCCAGCAGCGGGCGCGAGCGGCCCGAGGTGAAGGCGAGGACGAAGCGCTTCCACTCCATGTCGATGACGGTGAGCACCGTCTCGTCGCGGTCCAGCGCGTGCTGGAACGCGTTGAGCGCCGGCTCGGGCGCCATCTCGTTGATGCCGTGGCGGCGCATCCGCTCTCCCACCCCGCCCTCGGCCATGCCACCGTCGCCCCACGGGCCCCAGGCCAACGAGGTGGCCGGAAGCCCGGCCTCACGGCGGTACTCGGCGAAGGCGTCCAGGAAGGCGTTGCCCGGCGCGTAGTTGCCCTGGCCGGGGGCGCCGAAGGTGGCGGCGAAGGAGGAGAAGAGGACGAACGCGGACAGGTCGAGGTGCTTGGTCAGCTCGTGCAGGTGCAGGGTCGCGTCGACCTTGACCTTCAGGACCCGGTCCACCTGCGCGGCCGTCAGCCCCTCGATCACACCGTCGTCCAGCACCGCGGCGGTGTGCACCACGGCGGTCAGCGGCCGGTCGGCCGGGATGCCGTCCAGCAGCGCGGCCAGCGCCTCGCGGTCGGCGACATCGCAGGCCGCGACCGTCACCTCGGCGCCCAACGCCTCCAGCTCCGCCCGCAACTCCACCGCACCCGGCGCCTCCAGACCACGACGACTCGTCAGCAGCAGGTGTTCAGCCCCCTCGGCCGCCAGCCGCCGCGCCACCCGCGCGCCCAGCGCACCCGTACCACCCGTCACCAACACCGTCCCCGACGCCCGCCAGGAACGCACCACCGGCGACTGACCCAACGGCGCACGCACCAACCGCCGCGCGAACAACCCCGACGTACGGACGGCGAGTTGATCCTCCTCACCATCACCCGCCAGCACCCCCACCAGACGCTCCAACGCCCGGGCGTCCGGAAGGGCCGGCACGTCCAGCAGACCGCCCCAGCGCTCGCCGTGCTCCAGCGCCGCCACCCGGCCCAGACCCCACACCAGCGCCTGCACCGGCGCCACCAGACGATCAGCACCGCCCACCGACACCGCACCCGACGTCACCGACCACAACGGCGCCACCACACCCGCGTCACCCAACGCCTGCACCAGCGCCAACTGGCCCACCACACCCGCCGGAACCGACCCGAACACCGGATGCGCCACATCGTCCAACGCCAACAGCGAGACAACACCGCTCAGTTCACCGCCCAGCCGCTCGGCCAGCGTGCCGCGCTCCTCCTCCAGACCCAGCACCAGCGTGCGCACCTCCGCACCGCGCTCGGCCAGCGCCGCGACGACGCCGCGCACCCACTCGCCGTCCGCCACACGCTCCGGCACCACCACCAGCCACGCACCCGACAGACGACCGGCCGACAGCTCCGGCAGCGCCTTCCACGTCACCTTGTAACGCCAGCCGTCCACCACCGACTGCTCACGACTCTGCCGCCGCCAGGCCGAGAGGGCCGGCAGCATCGCACTCAGCGGCTGATCGGCCTCGATCGCCAACTCGGCCGCCAGCGCCTGCCAGTCCTCGGACTCCACGGCCTCCCAGAAGCGGGCCTCCCCGGGGTCCTGGGTCGCGACGAGGGGGTCGGCAGTGCTCGTACCGGCTTCGAGCCAGTAGTGCTGGTTCTGGAACGCGTAGGTGGGGAGGGCGACTTGGCGCGAACCGGTCCCGGCGAAGGCAGCCGGCCAGTCCACCGACACCCCACGCACCCACGCCTCACCCACCGACGTCCACAACCGCTCCAAACCACCCTCACCACGGCGCAACGTCCCGATCGCGGCGACCTCGCGGTCCATCGCCTCCGCCGTCTCCTGAACGGCCATCGTCAGCACCGGGTGGGCGCTGGTCTCCACGAAGAGGCCGAAGCCCTCGGAGACCAGACGGCGCACCGCGCCCTCCAGTTCGACCGTGGAGCGCAGGTTAGCGAACCAGTAGCCCGCGTCCAGCTCGGGGCCCTTGACCCACTCGCCGGTCACCGTCGACAGGAACGGCACCTTCGCCGTCATCGGCCGCACCGGCGCCAGGCACTCCAACAGCTCCGCGCGCAACGCCTCCACCTGCGCGGAGTGTGACGCGTAGTCCACCGCCACCCGACGCGCCCGCACGCCGTCCGCCTCGCACGCCGCGAGGAGCTCCTCCAGCGCCGCCGGCTCACCCGAGACGACGACCGAGGACGGCCCGTTGACCGCCGCCACCGACACCCGCTCCTCACCCCAGCGAGCGATCAACTCCCGCACCCCGCCCACCGGCAGAGCCACCGACACCATCCCACCCGCACCAGCCAACACCCCGCCGATCACCCGGCTGCGCAGCGCCACCACCCGCGCCGCGTCCTCCAGCGAGAGGATCCCCGCCACGCAGGCCGCCGCGATCTCACCCTGCGAGTGGCCCACCACCGCCTCCGGGACCACCCCCAGCGACTCCCACACCCGCGCCAACGACACCATCACCGCGAACAACACCGGCTGGACCACATCCACGCGCTCCAACGAAGGAGCGCCCTCCACGCCGCGCAGCACATCCAGCAGCGACCAGTCGCAGAACGCCTCCAACGCCGAAGCACACTCCGCCATCCGCGCCGCGAACACTGGCGAGGAGTCCAGCAGTTCCACCGCCATACCCACCCACTGCGAACCCTGACCGGGGAACACGAACGCCAGCTGACCACCCGCAACCGACCCCTGCACCACACCCGGCGCCATCACCCCACCGGCCACCGCACCCAACCCCGCCAACAACTCCCCACGACCCGCACCCACCACCACCGCACGACGCTCCAACGCCGCACGACCCACCGCCAACGACCAACCCACATCACCCACACCAGGACCACCCTCACCCAGCGCAGCCAACAACCGCTCCGCCTGACCCGCCAACGCCCCCGCACTCTTCCCCGACAACACCCACACCGGCGGGACCTTGGCCTCTGCCGTGACCTCGGGCTCGGGCTCGGCCACCGGGGCCTGTTCGAGAATCGTGTGCGCGTTGGTGCCGCTGAAGCCGAAGGAGGAGACCGCCGCGCGACGCGGCCGCTCGGTCTGCGGCCACGGCTTCGTCTCGGTGAGCAGCTCGACCGCACCCGCCGACCAGTCCACGTGCGGGCTCGGCGCGTCGATGTGCAGGGTCTTGGGCAGGACGCCGTGGCGCATGGCCATGACCATCTTGATGATGCCGGCCACGCCGGCGGCGGCCTGGGTGTGACCGATGTTGGACTTGATCGAGCCGAGCAGCAACGGCCGGTCCTGCGGCCGGTCCTGGCCGTAGGTGGCCAGCAGGGCCTGGGCCTCGATCGGGTCGCCCAGCGTCGTGCCGGTGCCGTGCGCCTCGACCACGTCCACCTCGTCGGCGGAGAGCCGGGCGTTGGTGAGCGCCTGGTGGATGACGCGCTGCTGGGACGGGCCGTTGGGCGCGGTCAGCCCGTTGCTGGCGCCGTCCTGGTTGATCGCACTGCCGCGCACGACGGCGAGCACCGGGTGCCCGAGCCGCTGCGCGTCGGAGAGCCGCTCGACGAGCAGCATGCCCACGCCCTCGCCCCAGCCCGTACCGTCCGCGGCGGCCGCGAACGGCTTGCAGCGGCCGTCGGCGGCCAGGCCGCGCTGGCGGCTGAACTCGGTGAACGTGGACGGCGTGGCCATCACGGTCACGCCGCCCGCGAGGGCGAGCGAGCACTCGCCGTTGCGCAGCGCCTGGACCGCCATGTGCAGGGTCACCAGCGAGGACGAGCAGGCGGTGTCCACGGTGACCGCGGGACCCTCCAGGCCGAAGGTGTACGACACCCGGCCCGAGGCGATGCTGCCGGCGCTGCCGGTCCCGAGGAAGCCCTCGACGCCCTCGGGCACCGAGTCCAGCCGCGAGGTGTAGTCGTGGTACATCACCCCGGCGAAGACGCCGGTCCGGCTGCCCTTCATGGCGGTCGGGTCGATCCCGGCCCGCTCGAACGCCTCCCAGGAGGCCTCCAGCAACAGCCGCTGCTGCGGGTCCATCGCCAGCGCCTCGCGCGGCGAGATCCCGAAGAGCGCCGGGTCGAACGCCCCCGCGTCGTAGAGGAATCCGCCCTCACTGACATAGCTGGAGCCGGCCTGGTCGGGGTCCGCGTCGTACAGCGTCTCGACGTCCCAGCCACGGTCGGTGGGGAAGCCGGAGATCGCGTCGGCGCCGTCGAGCACGAGGCTCCACAGCTCCTCGGGGGTGCGCACGCCGCCCGGGTAGCGGCAGGCCATCGCCACGATCGCGATCGGCTCCTGGTTGCGGTCCTCGACCTCGCGCAGGCGTCGGCGGACCTGGCGCAGGTCCGCGGTCGCCCGCTTGAGGTAGTCGCGGAGCTTGTCCTCGTTCACCATTGCTTCACTGGCCATTGCGTCGGCTCCTTGCGAGAGGGGAGATGGTGCTCATCGGGTCAGGACACTCCCGTTCAGGAGGAACCGAGTTCGTCGTCGAGCAGGTTGAACAGTTCGTCGTCTGTTGCTGATTCGAGGTCGTGGTCGTCGGGAGCACTGTCGGTGGTCGCATCCTGGACGTCGTTCCACTTCGCCATGAGGGCCTGCAGTCGCATGGTGATCCGCGAACGCGTGACGCTGTCGTCGGTGGCCGCGACCAACGCGGCCTCCAGACGGTCGAGTTCACTGAACACGGACGGACCGCCGTCCTGCGGGAGTTCGGCCCGCAGGTGGTCGGCCAGCGCTGTGGGTGTCGGATAGTCGAAGATCAGCGTCGCCGGCAGCCGCAGCCCGGTGACCGCGCCCAGCCGGTTGCGGAGCTCGACCGCGGTGAGCGAGTCGAAGCCCAACTCCTTGAAGGCCGCGCTCGGTTCGACCTCGCCCGCGTCGCTGTGGCCGAGTACGGCGGCCACCTGGGCGCGGACCAGGTTGAGCAGGTAGCGGGTCCGTTCTGCCGGGGACAGGCCCGCCAGCTGGTCGGCGAGGCTCTGCGCCCCGCCGTCCGCGCCGCCGGCCGTGGCCCGTCGCGGCTGGGTGCGGATCAGTCCGCGCAGCAGCGGCGCGACTCCCGCCCCGGCCTGGGCCCGCAGTGCGGCGATGTCCAGCAGGGCCGGGATCAGCACGGCGGAACCGGCCGGGCCGGCCACGTCGAACAGCGCGAGGCCCTCCGCGCTGCCGAGCGCCGCCATGCTGCCCCGGCTGATCCGCTGACGGTCCGTCGCGTCCAGCGTGGCCGCCATGCCGCCGTCGTCCTCCCACAGGCCCCAGGCCAGCGACACGGCCGGGAGGCCGTGGGCACGCCGGTGCTGGGCGAGTGCGTCCAGGAAGGCGTTCGCCGCCGCGTAGTTGCCCTGCCCCGGGTTGCCGAACACGCCGGCCGCCGAGGAGAACAGGACGAACTCCGCGAGCTCCAGACCGGCCGTCAGCTCGTGCAGGTTCCAGGCGGCGTCCACCTTCGGACGCATCACCCGGTCGAGACGCTCCGGCGTCAGGGACTCGATGATGCCGTCGTCCAGGACACCGGCGGAGTGCACCACCGCCGTCAGCGGGTGTGCGGGGTCGATGCCCGCGAGCAGTGCGGCCAGCGCGTCGCGGTCGGCCGCGTCACAGGCCGCCCAACTGACCTGCGCTCCGGCTTCGGTGAGCTCCGCCGCGAGTTCGGCGGCGCCCTGCGCCTGCGCACCCCGGCGGCTGGTGAGCAGCAGGTGCCGCGCGCCGCGCTCGGCCACCAGGTGGCGGGCGAGCAGGCCACCCAGGGTGCCGGTCGCCCCGGTGATCAGGACGGTGCCCGCCGGGTCGTAGGCCGGCACCACCGCGTCGGCGAGGGAGGGCACCCGGGCGAGCCGCGGGGCCAGGACGGTCCCGGCGCGGACGGCCAACTGCGTCTCGTCCGAGGCGAGGGCGGACAGGAGCGCCTGGAGGTCGGCGCTGTCGCTGTCGGTGTCGGTGTGGCCATGGGTGTCCACGAGGACGAAGCGGCCCGGGTGCTCGGCCTGCGCCGACCGCACCAGACCCCAGAGTGCGGCGTGCGCCAGGTCGGCCACGTCCTCGCCCTCGGCGACCGCCACCGCGCCGCTGGTCAGCAGCACCAGGCGGGCGTCGGCGAAGCGGTCCTCGGCGATCCACTCCTTCACCAGCTCCAGCACCCGACCGGTCGCGGCGTGCGCCGCGGCGGCCGTGTCGTGGGTCGCCCCCGGCACCGGCCCGCAGGGAAGCAGGACGAGCTCCGGCCGGACGCCCTCGACGTCCACCGCCTTGGCGAGGGTGGGCAGGTCGGCGTATTCGCCGGCCTCGACACCCGCCGCCGCCAGCGTGGCCACCAGCGCGGCGGCCGTCCCGAGGTCGGCACCGCCCAGGACGGCCCAGCCGGCCGGGTTCCCGGCCTGCGGGGAGGCCGGCAGCGCGGACCAAGCGAGCTGGAAGAGCCCCTCGTGGTGACCGGCCCGAGCGGCGTTGAACTGCTCGGCGTCGAGCGGGCGCAGCGCGAGCGAGTCGACCGACACGACCGGCGCACCGGCCTCGTCGGCGATCGCCAGGCTGACCGCGCCGTGCTCGGCCGCCGACACCCGGACCCGCAGGACCGCCGCGCCGACCGCGTGCAGCCGGACACCCGACCACGCGAACGGCAGGCGGGCCCGCCCGGGGTCCTCGCCCCGGAAGAAGTCACCCAGGCCCACCGCGTGCAGCGCGGCGTCCAGCAGGGCGGGGTGCAGTCCGTACGCCCGGGCCTCGGCCGACTGCTCCTCGCCGAGTGCGACCTCCGCGAACACCTCGTTCCCGGCACGCCAGGCGGCACGCAGGCCGCGGAAGACCGGCCCGTACCCGAGGCCGAGGTCGGCGAAGGCCTCGTAGAGACCGTCGACCCCGAGCTCCTCGGCGCCGGCCGGCGGCCACTCGCGCAGCTCCACCGGTGCGGCGGCGGTGTCGGACGCGGTGAGCAGACCCGACGCGTGGCGCAGCCACGGCTCGTCGGGGGCGTCCTCCGGGCGGGAGTAGATGCTCAGCGCACGCTGCCCGGACGCGCCGGGCCCGTCCACGCTGACCCGCAGCTGGACACCGCCCCGCTCGGGCAGCACCAGCGGTGCCTCCAGCGTCAGGTCCTCGACCGTGTCGCACCCGACCTCGTCGCCGGCGCGGACGGCCAGCTCGACGAACGCGGTGCCGGGCAGCAGGACGGTGCCCATGACGGCGTGGTCGGCCAGCCAGCGGTGCGTGTGGAGGGAGAGCCGGCCGGTGAACAGGAAGCCGTCGCCGTCGGGCAGGTCCATCGCCGCGCCCAACAGCGGGTGATCGGCAGCGCCGAGACCGGCCGAAGCCACGTCACCGTTGCCTGCGGCGGCGCTCTCCAACCAGAAGCGGCGACGCTGGAAGGCGTACGTCGGCAGGTCGACCCGGCGGGCGCCGGTCCCGGCGAACACCGCCTCCCAGTCCAGGGCCACGCCCCGGACGTGGGCCCGCATCGCAGCGGTGGTCAGCGACTCCGCCTCCGGCCGGCCCTTGCGCAGGGTGAGGACGAAGGCGGCGTCGGCCTCGCCGGTGACGCACTCCTGCGCCAGCGCGGTCAGGACACCGTCCGGACCCAGCTCCAGGAACGTCGTGACGCCCTGGGCTTCGAGGGTGCGGATGCCGTCCAGGAAGCGGACGGCCTCGCGGACGTGGCGGACCCAGAAGTCGGCGGAACCGACTTCCTGCGCCGACACCACGTCGCCGGTGAGGTTGGAGACGATCGGGATCTTCGGAGCCTCGAACGTCAGCCCCTCGGCCACCGCACGGAAGGCGTCGAGCATCGGATCCATCAGCGGCGAGTGGAACGCGTGGCTGACGGTCAGGCGCTTGGACTTGCGACCGGCCGCAACAGCCAGGACCTCGTCCTCGTCACCCGCGATCACCAGCGAGTTCGGGCCGTTGACGGCCGCGATGCTCACACGCTCGGTGAGCAGCGGCAGCACCTCCGCCTCGGTGGCCTGCAACGCCACCATCGCACCACCGGCGGGCAGTTCCTGCATCAGACGGCCACGAGCGGCCACCAGCGTGCAGGCATCCGCCAGCGAGAGAACACCCGCCACATGCGCGGCGGCGATCTCACCGATCGAGTGCCCGGACAGGAAGTCCGGCTTCAGACCCCACGCCTCGACAAGCCGGAACAGCGCCACCTCCACCGCGAACAACGCCGGCTGGGTGTACTCCGTCCGGTCCAGCAGCTCCTTGTCCTTCCCGAACAACACGTCCTTCAGCGGCAGTTCGAGCTGCGCACAGACCGCGTCCAGCGCGTCCGCGAACACCGGGTAGGCGTCGTACAGTTCACGCCCCATCCCCAGCCGCTGGCTGCCCTGGCCGGTGAAGAGGAACGCCGTCTTGCCAGCGGCGACCGTCCCCCGCACCAGGCCCGAGGCCGCCGACTCGCCTGCGGCCAGGGCCTCCAGGCCCCGCAGCAGCTCGTCGCGGCTGTCGGCCACCACCGCCGCGCGGTGGTCGAAGGCCGAACGCCCGGTCGCCAGCGAGAAGCCGACGTCCGTGAGCGACAACTCCGGCTTGCCGAGCAGGTGTTCGCGCAGGCGCGCGGCTTGGTCGCGCAACGCGTCCGCGCTACGAGCAGAGAGCGGCCACGGCAGCAGCGCAGCGCCCGGTGCCGGCTCGGTGGTGGGCTCCAGGTCCTCGGCCGGGGCCTGCTCGATGATGGTGTGCGCGTTGGTGCCGCTGAAGCCGAAGGACGACACGGCGGCCCGGCGCGGACGACCGGTCTCCGGCCAGGGCCGGGCCTCCGTCAGCAGCTCGATGTCACCCGCCGACCAGTCGACGTGCGGCGACGGCTGACCCACGTGCAGGGTCTGCGGCAGCACCCCGTGACGCATCGCCATCACCATCTTGATGATGCCCGCGACACCTGCGGCAGCCTGGGTGTGACCCATGTTCGACTTCACCGAACCGAGCAGCAACGGCCGCTCGGCGTCACGGTCCTGGCCATATGTCGCCAGCAGCGCCTGCGCCTCGATCGGGTCACCGAGTGTGGTGCCCGTGCCGTGCGCCTCGACCGCGTCCACGTCGGTGGTCGACAGGCCGGCGTTGGCCAGCGCCTGGCGGATCACGCGCTGCTGGGACGGGCCGTTCGGCGCGGTGAGCCCGTTGCTCGCACCGTCCTGGTTGACGGCACTGCCCCGGACGACGGCCAGCACCTGGTGCCCGTTCTTACGGGCGTCGGAGAGCCGCTCGACGAGCAGCATGCCCGCGCCCTCGGACCAACCGGTCCCGTCCGCATCGGCCGAGAACGCCTTGCACCGGCCGTCGGCGGCCAGACCACGCTGGCGGCTGAACTCCACGAACGCACCCGGCGTGGCCATCACGGTCACGCCACCGGCCAACGCCAGCGTGCACTCACCGTTGCGCAACGCCTGGATCGCCCAGTGCAGCGCCACCAGCGAGGACGAGCAGGCCGTGTCGACGGTGACCGCCGGGCCCTCCAGGCCGAAGGTGTAGGAGAGCCGGCCGGAGATCACGCTCGCCGCGTTGCCCGTACCGATGAAGCCCTCAACGCCTTCGGGGAGCACGGCCATCGAGGCGTAGTCGTGGTACATCACGCCGGCGAAGACGCCGGTCCGGCTGCCGCGCAGCGTCGCCGGGTCGATGCCCGCCCGCTCGAACGCCTCCCAGGACGTCTCCAACAGCAGGCGCTGCTGCGGGTCCATGGCCAGGGCCTCACGCGGCGAGATCCCGAAGAAGCCCGGGTCGAACGCGCCCGCGTCCTCGACGAAACCACCCTCACGCGTGTACGACGTCCCCGCGTGATCGGCCTCCTCGTGGAACAGCCCCTCCAGATCCCAACCACGATCCGTCGGGAAGCCCGAGATCACATCCCGGCCCTCCATCACCAACCGCCACAGATCCTCCGGCGACGCCACCCCACCCGGATAGCGGCACCCCAGACCCACAATCGCGATCGGCTCGTCATCAGCCGAGCCCACCACCACCGGCCCCGCCACCCCGACAGCCGACCCCGCCAACTCCGCACCCAGGAAACGCGCCAGCACCAACGGAGTCGGATAGTCGAACACCAACGTCGCCGGCAACCGCAACCCACTCGCCGCAGCCAGCCCGTTGCGCAACTCAACCGCCGTCAACGAGTCAAAGCCCAGCTCACGGAACGACTGCCCCGCCTCCACCACATCCGACACACCATGACCCAGCACCGCGCCGACCTGACCCCGCACCAGCTCCAGCAGCACACCCTCCCGCTCAACCTCACCCAGACCCAGCAACCGCTGCGCCAACGCACCGACAGCAGCCGACCCCTCGGCCACCCGACGCACCGACACCCGCACCAGACCACGCAGCAACGGCGGCAGCAGAGCACCACCGGACGCCTGAGCGTGCAGGGCGGCCAGGTCAAGCAGCATCGGGACCAGCAGCGGTTCGGCGCCGGCGGTCGCCACGTCGAAGAGCTCCAGGCCCTGCGCGGTGGAGAGCCCGTCCACACCGGCACGGCTCATCCGCGACACATCCGCGGCATCCAGCGCACCGGCCATGCCCGCCTCATCCGCCCACAGACCCCAGGCCAGCGAGGTCGCGGGCAGACCGAGTGCGGCGCGATGCTGGGCGAGAGCGTCCAGGAACGCGTTCGCAGCGGCGTAGTTGCCCTGACCCGCACCACCGAACACACCGGCGGCGGAGGAGAACAGCACGAACGCCGACAAGTCCATGTCGCGCGTCAGCTCGTGCAGGTTCCACGCCGCATCCACCTTCGGACGCAGCACATGAGCCAGACGCTCCGGAGTGAGCGAGCCGATCACGCCGTCGTCCAGCACACCGGCCGTGTGCACCACGGCCGAGAGCGGGTGCTCGGCCAGCAGGCCGGCCAGCGCCTCGCGGTCCGCGACATCACACGCCGCCCAAACCGCGTGCGCACCCAAGTCGGCCAGCTCGGCCGCCAGTTCGGCAGCACCCTCGGCCGCCGCACCACGACGGCTCACCAACAACAGGCTCCGTACGCCGTGCTCGGTCACCAGGTGGCGGGCGGCCAGGCCGCCCAGCGAACCCGAGGCACCGGTGACCAGCACCGCACCCTCACCGCTCCACGACGGGGCATCGCCCTCGGCAACGGCTCGCGCCAACCGCGCGGCCTTCAGCGTGCCTGCACGGAGGGCGAGTTGCGGCTCCCCCGCAGTCAGTGCCGCCGACAGACCCTCGGTCCCGTCGATGTCCAGCAGCAGGAAGCGGCCCGGGTTCTCCGACTGCGCCGAACGCACCAGACCCCACACGGCCGCACCCGCCAGGGCGTCCACCGGCTCACCCGGAACAACGGCCACCGCACCCGACGTCACAAACACCAGGCACGAACCCGCGAACCGCTCGTCCGCCGACCACCGCTGGAGCAACGCCAACGTCCGCTCGGCAGCCAGGTGCGCGGCGGCGGGGGTGTCACCGTCGAGCGCGGGCGCCACCAGGACGAAGTCCGGCACCCCGCCGTCCAGTTCAGCAAGCTGGTCGAGATCCGCACAACGGTCCCCCGCCGGCACCAGGCCGAACGGATCCGCACCCAGCACCGCCAGTCGACCCACCGCAGCGGGAGCGGTGGCCGGAACGTCCACCCACTCCACCCGGAACAGCGCATCCTGACGCCCACCGGAACTCAACTGCTCGGCCGACACCGGCCGCAACACCAACGAGTCCACCGACAGCACCGCACGCCCAGCACCATCAGCCACCGCCAACGACACCGCATCCGGCCCCGCCGCAGACACCCGCACCCGGAGCACCGAGGCACCGACCGCGTGCAACGACACACCCGACCACGCAAACGGCAGACGAGCCCGCCCGGCATCCTCAGCACCGAAGAACCCACCCAGACCCACCGCATGCAACGCGGCGTCCAACAGGGCGGGATGCAACCCGAACGCCCCCGCCTCACCCGCCTGCTCCTCACCGAGTGCGACCTCCGCGAACACCTCGTCCCCGGCACGCCACGCAGCCCGCACCCCCTGGAACACCGGCCCATACCCCAGACCGATCCCCGCAAAAGCCTCGTACAGACCCTCCACCCCGACGGCCTCGGCCCCGACCGGCGGCCACACCGCCAGATCCGCCGGCACCACACCACCGGCGGGAGCGAGCACACCCGAGGCGTGTCGCACCCACAGGTCGTCCCCGGCATCCTCCAACCGCGAATACACCGCGACCGAGCACCGACCCGACCCGTCCGACGCACCCACCACCACCTGCAGACGGACACCACCCGCCTCCGGAAGCACCAACGGCGCCTCCAACGTCAACTCCTCGACCGTGCCGCACCCGACCTGATCGCCGGCCCGCACCGCCAACTCCACAAACGCCGTACCAGGCAACAACACACTGCCCAACACCGCATGATCCGCCAACCACGGATGCGTCTCCAACGACACCCGACCCGTCAACAGCAGACCCTCACCACCCGCCAACCCAACAACAGCACCCACCAACGGATGATCAACCGACACCAACCCCAACCCAGCAGTCCCACCCACCACCACACCCGACAACTCCGGCCAAAAACGCCGACGCTGGAACGCATACGTCGGCAGCTCAACCCGACGAGCACCCGCCCCGGCGAACACCGCCTCCCAGTCGAGTCGTGCACCGCGAACGTGCAGGGTAGCGAGGGCAGTGGTCAGCGACTCCGCCTCAGGGCGGCCCTTGCGCAGGGTCGGCACGAAGGCCTGCTCGTTACCGGTGACGCAGTCCTGCGCCAACGCGGTCAGGACGCCGTCCGGGCCCAGCTCGACGAACGTCGTGACGCCCTGGGCTTCGAGGGTGCGGATGCCGTCCAGGAAGCGGACGCCCTCGCGGACGTGCCGGACCCAGAAGTCGGCGGACGTCACCTCGCCGGTGAGATTGGAGACGATCGGGATCTTCGGCGCGTGGAACGTCAGGCCCTCGACGACCTCGCGGAACGCGTCCAGCATGCCGTCCATCAGCGGCGAGTGGAACGCGTGGCTGACGGTGAGGCGCTTGGACTTGCGGTCGGCTGCAACAGCCAGGACCTCGTCCTCGTCACCCGCGATCACCAGCGAGTTCGGACCGTTGACGGCGGCAATGCTCACGCGCTCGGTGAGCAGCGGAAGCACCTCGTCCTCGGTGGCCTGGATCGCCACCATCGCACCACCGGCGGGCAGTTCCTGCATCAGACGGCCACGAGCGGCCACCAGCGTGCAGGCATCCGCCAGCGAGAGAACACCCGCCACATGCGCGGCGGCGATCTCACCGATCGAGTGCCCGGAGAGGAAGTCCGGCTTCAGACCCCAGGCCTCGACGAGGCGGAAGAGCGCCACCTCGATGGCGAACAACGCGGGCTGGGTGTACTCGGTCCGGTTCAGCGCCTCGGCGTCGTCGCCGAACAGCACATCCTTCAGCGGCAGTTCGAGCTGCGCACAGACCTCGTCCAGCGCGTCCGCGAACACCGGGTAGGCGTCGTACAGTTCACGCCCCATCCCGAGCCGCTGACTCCCCTGGCCGGTGAACAGGAACGCCGTCTTGCCACCGACGACCGCACCTCGCACCAGGCCCGAGGCCGCCGACTCGCCCGCGGCCAGAGCTTCCAGGCCCGCCAGCAGGCCGGCCCGATCCTCGGCCACCACCGCCGCGCGGTGGTCCAGCGAGGCTCGCGTCGTGGCCAGCGAGTAGGACAGGTCGGTGAGTTCGCCGTCCTCGTGGTCGTCCAGGAAGGAGCGCAGTCGGACCGCCTGGGCGCGCAGGGCGTCGGCGGTCTTCGCCGACAGCGGCCACAGCTTCACGGCCGGAGCCGACGGTGCCGGCTCGTCCGTGTCGAGCGCGGCCGCTGCGATCGGTGCCTGCTCGATGATGGTGTGCGCGTTGGTCCCGCTGAAGCCGAAGGACGACACAGCGGCCCGGCGCGGACGACCGGTCTCCGGCCACGGCCGGGCCTCCGTCAGCAGCTCGATGTCACCCGCCGACCAGTCGACGTGCGGCGACGGCTGACCCACGTGCAGCGTCTGCGGCAGCACCCCGTGACGCATCGCCATCACCATCTTGATGATGCCCGCCACACCAGCGGCCGCCTGGGTGTGACCCATGTTCGACTTCACCGAACCGAGCAGCAACGGCCGCTCGGCATCGCGGTCCTGGCCATACGTCGCCAGCAGCGCCTGCGCCTCGATCGGGTCACCCAGCGAGGTGCCCGTGCCGTGCGCCTCCACCGCGTCCACGTCCGACGTGGACAGACCCGCACTCGCCAGCGCCTGCCGGATCACCCGCTGCTGCGAGGGACCGTTCGGCGCCGTGAGCCCGTTGCTCGCACCGTCCTGGTTGATCGCACTGCCGCGCACGACGGCGAGCACCGGGTGCCCGAGCCGCTGCGCGTCGGAGAGCCGCTCGACGAGCAGCATGCCCGCGCCCTCGGACCAACCGGTCCCGTCCGCATCGGCCGAGAACGCCTTGCACCGGCCGTCGGCGGCAAGACCACGCTGGCGGCTGAACTCCACGAACGCACCCGGCGTGGCCATCACGGTCACACCGCCGGCCAGCGCCAGCGAGCACTCACCGTTGCGAAGTGCCTGTACAGCGAGGTGCAACGCGACCAGCGACGACGAGCAGGCCGTGTCGACGGTGACCGCCGGGCCCTCCAGGCCAAAGGTGTAGGACAGTCGGCCCGAAATCACGCTCGCCGCGTTGCCCGTCCCGAGGAAGCCCTCGACGCCCTCCGGCACTCGGTCCAGGAGCGAGGCGTAGTCGTGGTACATCACGCCGGCGAAGACGCCGGTCCGGCTGCCGCGCAGCGTCGCCGGGTCGATGCCCGCCCGCTCGAACGCCTCCCAGGACGTCTCCAACAGCAGGCGCTGCTGCGGGTCCATCGCGAGGGCCTCACGCGGCGAGATGCCGAAGAAGCCCGGGTCGAACGCGCCCGCGTCCTCGACGAAACCACCCTCACGCGTGTACGACGTCCCCGCGTGATCGGCCTCCTCGTGGAACAGCCCCTCCAGATCCCAACCACGGTCCGTCGGGAAGCCCGAGATCACATCCCGGCCCTCCATCACCAACCGCCACAGATCCTCCGGCGACGCCACCCCACCCGGATAGCGGCACCCCAGACCCACAATCGCGATCGGCTCGTCATCAGCCGAGCCCACCACCACCGGCCCCGCCACCCCGACAGCCGACCCCGCCAACTCCGCACCCAGGAAACGCGCCAGCACCAACGGAGTCGGATAGTCGAACACCAACGTCGCCGGCAACCGCAACCCACTCGCCGCAGCCAGCCCGTTGCGCAGCTCAACCGCCGTCAACGAGTCAAAGCCCAGCTCACGGAACGACTGCCCCGCCTCCACCACATCCGACACACCATGACCCAGCACCGCGCCGACCTGACCCCGCACCAGCTCCAGCAGCACACCCTCCCGCTCAACCTCACCCAGACCCAGCAACCGCTGCGCCAACGCACCGACAGCAGCCGACCCCTCAGCCACCCGACGCACCGACACCCGCACCAGACCACGCAGCAACGGCGGCACCCAACCGTTGGCCGCCGCCTCCACCCGAACCGCCGCGAGATCCAACCGCATCGGCACCAACAGCGGCTCTGCGCCGCCGGTCGCCACATCGAACAGCTCAAAGCCCTGTTCAACGGAGAGCGCGTTGACCCCGCCCCGGTTCATCCGGGACACGTCCGACGCGTCCAGCGCACCGGCCATGCCCGCCTCATCCGCCCACAGACCCCAGGCCAGCGAGGTCGCGGGCAGACCGAGTGCGGCGCGATGCTGGGCGAGAGCGTCCAGGAACGCGTTTCCAGCAGCGTAGTTGCCCTGACCCGCACCACCGAAGACACCGGCGGCGGAGGAGAACAGCACGAACGCCGACAAGTCCATGTCGCGGGTCAGCTCGTGCAGGTTCCACGCCGCATCCACCTTCGGACGCAGCACATGGGCCAGACGCTCCGGAGTGAGCGAGTCGATCACGCCGTCGTCCAGCACACCGGCCGTGTGCACCACGGCCGAGAGCGGGTGCTCGGCCAGCAGGCCGGCCAGCGCCTCACGGTCCGCGACATCACACGCCGCCCACGTGGCCTCAGCGCCCAAGTCGGCAAGCTCGGCCGCCAGTTCGGCAGCACCCTCGGCCGCCGCACCACGACGGCTCACCAACAGCAGGCTCCGCACGCCGTGCTCGGCCACCAGATGCCGGGCGACCAGGCCGCCCAGCGAACCCGAGGCACCGGTCACCAACACCGCACCCTCACCGCTCCACGCCGGGGCATCGCCCTCGGCAACGGCTCGCGCCAACCGCGCGGCCTTCAGCGTGCCTGCGCGGAGGGCGAGTTGCGGCTCCCCCGCAGTCAGCGCCGCCGACAGACCCTCGGTCCCGTCGATGTCCAGCAACAGGAAGCGGCCCGGGTTCTCCGACTGCGCCGAACGCACCAGACCCCACACGGCCGCACCCGCCAGGGCGTCCACCGGCTCACCCGGGACGGCGGCCACCGCACCCGAGGTCACGAAGACCAGGCACGAACCCGCGAACCGCTCGTCCGCCGACCACCGCTGGAGCAACGCCAACGTCTGCTCCGCAGCCGCATGAGCCGCAGTCGCGCTGTCGCCCTCGACCACGGGCGACACCAGGACGAAGTCCGGAACACCGGACTCAAGTTGAGCCAACGCATCCAGATCCGCATAACGGTCGTCGACGGTCACCAGGCCGAACGGGTCGGCGCCCAGCACCGCGAGGCGACCCACCGCAGCGGGCGCGGTGGCCGGAACGTCCACCCACTCCACCCGGAACAGCGCATCCTGACGCCCACCGGCACTCAACTGCTCTGCCGACACCGGCCGCAACACCAACGAGTCCACCGACAACACCGCACGCCCAGCACCGTCAGCCACCGCCAACGACACCGCATCCGGCCCCGCCCCAGACACCCGCACCCGGAGCACCGAGGCACCGACCGCGTGCAACGACACACCCGACCACGCAAACGGCAGACGAGCCCGCCCGGCATCCTCACCACCGAAGAACTCACCCAGACCCACCGCATGCAACGCGGCGTCCAACAGGGCGGGATGCAACCCGAACGCCCCCGCCTCACCCGCCTGCTCCTCACCGAGTGCGACCTCCGCGAACACCTCGTCCCCGGCACGCCACGCAGCCCGCACCCCCTGGAACACCGGCCCATACCCCAGACCGATCCCCGCAAAAGCCTCGTACAGACCCTCCACCGGCACCGCTGCGGCACCCACCGGCGGCCACACCGCCAGATCCGCCGGCACCACACCACCGGCGGGAGCGAGCACACCCGAGGCGTGTCGCACCCACAGGTCATCCCCGGCATCCTCCAACCGCGAATACACCGCGACCGAGCACCGACCCGACCCGTCCGACGCACCCACCACCACCTGCAGACGGACACCACCCGCCTCCGGAAGCACCAACGGCGCCTCCAACGTCAACTCCTCGACCGTGCCGCACCCAACCTGATCGCCGGCCCGCACCGCCAACTCCACAAACGCCGTACCAGGCAACAACACACTGCCCAACACCGCATGATCCGCCAACCACGGATGCGTCTCCAACGACACCCGACCCGTCAACAGCAGACCCTCACCACCCGCCAACCCAACAACAGCACCCACCAACGGATGATCAACCGACACCAACCCCAACCCAGCAGTCCCACCCACCACCACACCCGACAACTCCGGCCAAAAACGCCGACGCTGGAACGCATACGTCGGCAGCTCAACCCGACGAGCACCCGCCCCGGCGAACACCGCCTCCCAATCCAGGACCACGCCTCGGACATGGGCCCGCATCGCGGCAGCGGTCAGGCTCTCCGCCTCGGGCCGGCCCTTGCGCAGCGCCGAGACGAACGCGGCGGTGTCCTCGGTGACGCAGTCCTGCGCCAGCGCGGTCAGCACACCGTCCGGACCCAGCTCCAGGAACGTCGTGACGCCCTGGGCTTCGAGGCTGCGGACGCCGTCCAGGAAGCGGACAGCCTCGCGGACGTGCCGGACCCAGAAGTCGGCGGAACCGACTTCCTCCGCCGAGACCACAGCGCCGGTCAGGTTCGACACGATCGGAATCTTCGGAGCCTCGAACGTCAGCCCCTCGGCCACCGCACGGAAGGCATCGAGCATCGGATCCATCAACGGCGAGTGGAACGCGTGACTGACGGTCAGCCGCTTGCTCTTGCGACCGGCCGCAATGGCCAGGACCTCGTCCTCGTCACCAGCGATCACCAGCGAGTTCGGACCGTTCACAGCCGCGATGCTCACGCGCTCGCTGAGCAGCGAAAGCACCTCCGCCTCGGTCGCCTGCAACGCCACCATCGCGCCACCGGAAGGCAGTTCCTGCATCAGACGGCCACGAGCAGCCACCAACGTGCAAGCGTCCGCGAGCGACAGAACACCCGCCACATGCGCAGCGGCGATCTCACCGATCGAGTGACCGGACACGAAGTCCGGCCGCAGACCCCACGCCTCAACCAACCGGAACAGCGCCACCTCCACCGCGAACAACGCCGGCTGAGTGAACTCCGTCCGGTCCAGCACCGCAGCGTCCTCGCCGAACAGCACATCCTTCAGCGGCAGTTCAAGCTCCGCACACACCGCGTCCAACGCAGCCGCGAACACCGGGAACGCCTCATACAGCTCACGCCCCATCCCCAGCCGCTGACTCCCCTGCCCCGTGAACAGGAACGCCGTCTTGCCACCGGCCACCGCGCCCTCGACCACACCGGCGGCGGCGCGGCCCTCGGCCAGCGCCTCCAGTCCCGCCAGCAGCTCGTCACGGCTGTCGCCCACCAGCACCGCGCGGTGGTCGAAGGCCGAACGCCCGGTCGCCAGCGAGAAGCCGACGTCCGTGAGGGACAACTCGCGCATTCCGAGCACGTGTTCGCGCAGGCGCGCGGCCTGGTCGCGCAGCGCGTCCGCGCTACGAGCGGAGAGCGGCCACGGCAGCAACGCAGCGCCCGGTGTCGGCTCGGTGGTGGGCTCCAGGTCCTCGGCCGGGGCCTGCTCGATGATGGTGTGCGCGTTGGTGCCGCTGATGCCGAACGAGGAGACGCCGGCCCGGCGCGGACGGCCGGTCTCCGGCCAGGCCCGCGACTCGGTCAGCAGCTCGACGTCGCCCGCCGACCAGTCCACGTGCGGCGACGCCGCGTCGGCGTGCAGGGTCTTGGGCAGCACGCCGTGGCGCATCGCCATGACCATCTTGATGATGCCCGCGACACCGGCGGCCGCCTGGGTGTGACCCATGTTCGACTTCACCGATCCGAGCAGCAACGGCCGCTCGGCGTCGCGGTCCTGGCCGTAGGTCGCCAGCAGCGCCTGGGCCTCGATCGGGTCACCCAGCGTCGTGCCGGTGCCGTGCGCCTCCACCGCGTCCACGTCCGACGTGGACAGACCCGCACTCGCCAGCGCCTGCCGGATCACCCGCTGCTGCGAGGGACCGTTCGGCGCCGTGAGGCCGTTGCTCGCACCGTCCTGGTTGACGGCGCTGCCCTTGACGATCGCAAGCACCGGGTGCCCGTTCCTGCGGGCGTCGGACAGTCGTTCGACGAGCAGCATGCCCGCGCCCTCGGACCAACCGGTCCCGTCCGCATCGGCCGAGAACGCCTTGCACCGGCCGTCGGCGGCCAAACCGCGCTGGCGGCTGAAGCCGATGAACGTGCCGGGGGTGGCCATCACGGTGACACCGCCGGCGAGGGCGAGGGTGCACTCGCCGCTGCGCAGCGACTGGATCGCCCAGTGCAGCGCCACCAGCGAGGACGAGCAGGCGGTGTCGATGGTGACCGCCGGGCCCTCCAGGCCGAAGGTGTAGGAGACACGGCCGGAGGCGATGCTGCCGGTGCTGCCGGAGCCGAGTGCTCCGTCGCCGCCGTCGGGCGCCTGGTCGAGGAGCGCGGCGTAGTCGTGGTACATCACGCCGGCGAAGACGCCGGTCCGGCTGCCGCGCAGCGTCGCCGGGTCGATGCCCGCTCGCTCGAACGCCTCCCAGGACGTCTCCAACAGCAAGCGCTGCTGCGGGTCGGTGGCGAGGGCCTCACGCGGCGAGATGCCGAAGAACGTGGGGTCGAAGTCGGCCGCGTCGTGCAGGAAGCCGCCCTGACGGGTGTACGAGGTGCCCGGGTGGTCCGGGTCCTCGTGGTAGATCGCGCCCAGGTCCCAGCCACGGTCGGTGGGGAACTCGGAGATCAGGTCCTCGCCCGAGGCGAGGAGACGCCACAGGTCGTCCGGCGTGCTCACCCCGCCGGGGAACCGGCAGCTCATCGCGACGATGGCGATCGGCTCGTCGTCGACCGCGCTCGGCAGTGCGACCGGGATACCGATGTCCGCACGCACGCCCGCGAGTTCGCCGCGCAGGTAGCGGGCGAGGGTGAGGGAGGTCGGGTAGTCGAAGACCAGCGTGGCCGGCAGTCGCAGCTCGGTGACCGCGTTCAGCCGGTTGCGCAGCTCGATGGCGGTCAGCGAGTCGAAGCCCAGCTCCTTGAACGCCCGCTGCGGCTCGACACCGTCGGCGGAACCGTGACCGAGCACGGCGGCGACCTGACTCCGGACCAGCTCCAGGAGCGCACGCTCCTGCTCGGCCTCGCCCAGACCCACCAGCCGCTGTGCCAGCACACCGACGACGGCGGAACCCTCCGCCACCCGACGCACCGACACCCGCACCAGACCACGCAGGAACGGCGGCACCCAACCGTTGGCCGCCGCCTCCGCCCGAACCGCCGCGAGGTCCAACCGCATCGGCACCAGCAGGGGTTCGGCGCCGGCGGTCGCCACGTCGAAGAGCTCCAGGCCCTGCGCGGTGGAGAGCCCGTCCACACCGGCACGGCTCATCCGCGACACATCCGCGGCATCCAGCGCACCGGCCATGCCCGCCTCATCCGCCCACAGACCCCAGGCCAGCGAGGTCGCGGGCAGACCGAGTGCGACGCGGTGCTGGGCGAGAGCGTCCAGGAACGCGTTTCCAGCAGCGTAGTTGCCCTGACCCGCACCACCGAAGACACCGGCGGCGGAGGAGAACAGCACGAACGCCGACAAGTCCATGTCGCGCGTCAGCTCGTGCAGGTTCCACGCCGCATCCACCTTCGGACGCAGCACATGAGCCAGACGCTCCGGAGTGAGCGAGCCGATCACGCCGTCGTCCAGCACACCGGCCGTGTGCACCACGGCCGAGAGCGGGTGCTCGGCCAGCAGGCCGGCCAGCGCCTCACGGTCCGCGACATCACACGCCGCCCACGTCGCCTCAGCACCCAAGTCGGCCAACTCGGCCGCCAGTGCGGCAGCACCCTCAGCCGCCGCACCACGACGGCTCACCAACAGGAGGCTCCGCACGCCGTGCTCGGCCACCAGGTGGCGAGCCACCAGACCACCCAGCGAACCCGAGGCACCGGTCACCAGCACCGCACCCTCACCGTCCCACGACGGGGCGTCACCCTCGGCAACGGCTCGCGCCAACCGCGCGGCCTTCAACACACCAGCACGGAGAGCCAATTGCGGCTCCCCCGCAGCCAACGCCGCCGACAAACCCTCAGGCCCGTCAACGTCCAGCAACAGGAAGCGATCCGGGTTCTCCGACTGCGCCGAACGCACCAGACCCCACACCGCCGCACCCGCCAAGCCATCCACCGGCTCGCCCGGAACAACGGCCACCGCACCCGACGTCACAAACACCAGACGCGCATCCGCGAACCGCTCGTCCGCCGACCACCGCTGAAGCAACGCCAACGTCCGCTCGGCAGCCAGGTGCGCGGCGGCGGCGGTGTCACCCTCGACCACGGGCGACACCAGGACGAAGTCCGGTACCCCGCCGTCCAGTTCAGCAAGCTGGTCGAGATCCGCACAACGGTCCCCCGCCGGCACCAGGCCGAACGGGTCGGCGCCCAGCGCCGCCAGCCGACCAGCCGCAGCGGGCGCGGCCGGGACATCCACCCACTCCACCCGGAACAGCGCATCCTGACGCCCACCGGCACTCAGCTGCTCGGCCGACACCGGCCGCAACACCAACGAGTCCACCGACAGCACCGCACGCCCAGCACCGTCAGCCACCGCCAACGACACCGCATCCGGCCCCGCCGGGGAGAGCCGCACCCGGAGCACCGAGGCGCCGACCGCGTGCAACGACACACCGCTCCACAGGAACGGCAGGCGGACCCCGCCGTTGTCCCCGACCAGTCCGCCCAGGCCCACCACGTGCAGCGCCGAGTCCAGGAGGGCCGGGTGCAGGCCGAACAGGCTCGCCTCCGAACCGGTCCCCTCCCCGAGCACCAGCTCCGCGAACACCTCGTCACCGAGCCTCCAGGCAGCCCGCACACCACGGAACACCGGACCGTACGCGAGCCCGGCGTCGGCCAGTCCCTCGTACAGGCCCTCGACCGGCAGCACCGTCGCGCCCACCGGCGGCCAGACGTCCAGTTCGACCGGGACGGCGCCCGTGCCACCGGCCAGCACGCCGGAGGCGTGCCGCACCCACGGCTCGTCGTCGGCATCCTCGACGCGCGAGTACACCGCGACCGAGCACCGGCCCGATCCGTCCGGCGCACCCACCGCGACCTGCAGGCGGACACCGCCCGTCTCCGGCAGCACCAGCGGCGCCTCCAACGCCAGCTCCTCCAGCAGGCCGCAGCCCACCTGGTCGCCGGCCCGCACCGCCAGCTCGACGAACGCCGTCCCGGGGAGCAGCACGCTGCCCATCACGACGTGGTCCGCCAGCCACGGGTGCGTCTCCAGCGACAGGCGCCCGGTGTAGAGGAAGCCGTCGGTGTCGGCGAGCGAGACCGCCGCGCCGAGCAGCGGGTGCCCGGCCGCGCCGAGGCCGGCTGACGTGACGTCGCCGACGGGGTAGCCCGCGTCGAGCCAGTAGGTCTCGCGCTGGAAGGCGTACAGCGGCAGGTCCGTACGGGTCGTCCCGGTCCCGGCGAACACCTGGTTCCAGTCCGGGGACACGCCCTGGACATGGGTCCCCGCCAGTGCGGCGGCCAGGCTCCGGACCTCCGGACGGCCGGCACGCAGCGCGGAGACGAAGGTCGCGCCGCTCTCGGCCAGGCAGTCCTGTGCCATGGCGGTGAGCACGCCGTCCGGGCCGAGCTCAACGAACGTCGTGACGTTCTTCGCCTCCAGCGTGCGGATGCCGTCCAGGAAGCGGACGGCCTCCCGGACGTGCCGGACCCAGAAATCGGCCGAGCCGACTTCCTGCGCCGACACCACGTCGCCGGTCAGGTTCGACACGATCGGGATCTTCGGAGCGTGGAACGTCAGCCCCTCGACGACCTCGCGGAAGGCGTCGAGCATCGGATCCATCAGCGGCGAGTGGAACGCGTGACTGACCGTGAGGCGCTTGCTCTTGCGACCGGCCGCAATGGCCAGAACCTCGTCCTCGTCACCCGCCACGACCACCGACGTCGGACCGTTGACGGCCGCGATGCTCACCCGCTCGGTCAGCAGCGGCAGCACCTCCGCCTCCGTCGCCTGCAACGCCACCATCGCACCACCGGACGGCAGTTCCTGCATCAGACGGCCACGAGCGGCCACCAGCGTGCAGGCATCCGCCAGCGAGAACACGCCCGCCACATGCGCGGCAGCGATCTCACCGATCGAGTGCCCGGACAGGAAGTCCGGCTTCAGACCCCAGGCTTCAACCAGCCGGAACAGCGCCACCTCCACCGCGAACAACGCCGGCTGAGTGAACTCCGTCCGATTCAGCACCGCAGCGTCCTCGCCGAACAGCGCATCCTTCAGCGGCAGTTCGAGCTCAGCACACACCGCGTCCAACGCAGCCGCGAACACCGGGAACGCGTCATAGAGCTCACGCCCCATCCCGAGCCGCTGACTCCCCTGACCGGTGAACAGGAACGCCGTCTTGCCACCGGCCACCGCGCCCTCGACCACACCGGCGCCGGCGCGGCCCTCGGCCAGCGCCTCCAGTCCCGCCAGCAGCTCGTCACGGCTGTCGCCCACCACCACCGCACGGTGCTCGAAGGCCGAACGCCCGGTCGCCAGCGAGAAGCCGACGTCCGCGAGCGCCACGCCGGAGTGTGCGGCGAGGTGGGTGTGGAGCTTGCCGGCCTGCGCGAGCAGCGCCGTCCGGCTCTTGGCGGAGAGCGCCCAGACGGGCAGCGCGGCCGCGGAGGCTCCGGCGTCCGGGACGGCGGCGCCGTCCACGGGAGCCTGCGGCTCGTCGGCCGGGGCCTGCTCGATGATGGTGTGCGCGTTGGTCCCGCTGATGCCGAAGGACGACACGGCGGCCCGGCGCGGCTGCCCGGTCTCCGGCCACGGCCGGGACTCGGTCAGCAGCTCTACCGCACCCGCCGACCAGTCCACGCTCGGCGTGGGCTCGTCCACGTGCAGGGTCTTGGGCAGCACGCCGTGCTGCATCGCGAGGACCATCTTGATGATGCCCGCGACACCGGCGGCGGCCTGGGTGTGCCCGACGTTCGACTTGACGGAACCGAGCCAGAGCGGCTGGTCCGCCTCCCTCGCCCGGCCGTACGTGGCCAGCAGGGCCTGGGCCTCGATCGGGTCGCCGAGCGTGGTGCCGGTGCCGTGCGCCTCGACCACGTCGATCTGCGCGGCGGACAGCCGGGCGCCGGCCAGCGCCTGGCGGATCACGCGCTGCTGGGACGGGCCGTTCGGCGCGGTCAGGCCGCTGCTGGCACCGTCCTGGTTCACGGCCGAGCCGCGCACCACGGCCAGCACGCGGTGGCCGTTGCGCCGCGCGTCGGAGAGCCGCTCCAGGAGCAGCATGCCGGCGCCCTCGCCCCAGCCGGTGCCGTCCGCCGCCGCCGCGAACGACTTGCAGCGGCCGTCCATCGCCAGTCCGCGCTGGCGGCTGAACTCGGTGAACGTGCCGGGGGTGGACATCACGGTGACGCCGCCGGCCAGCGCGAGCGCGCACTCGCGCTGGCGCAGGGCCTGGGCGGCCAGGTGTACGGCGACCAGCGAGGAGGAGCAGGCGGTGTCGATGGTGAGGGCCGGGCCCTCCAGGCCGAAGGTGTAGGCCACCCGGCCCGAGGCGATGCTGCCCGAACTGCCGTTGCCCAGGAAGCCCTCGATGCCCTCGGGCACGGACCACAGGCGCGAGGCGTAGTCGTGGTACATCACACCCGCGAAGACGCCGGTCTGGCTGCCGCGCAGGGTCGCCGGGTCGATGCCCGCCCGCTCGAACGCCTCCCAGGAGGTCTCCAGCAGCAGGCGCTGCTGCGGGTCCATGGCGAGGGCCTCGCGCGGCGAGATCCCGAAGAACGCCGGGTCGAAGTCCGCGACGTCGTGCAGGAACCCGCCCTCGTGCAGGTAGTCCTCGTAGCCGCTCTCCGGGTCGGGCTCGAAGAGCACCTCGGAGTCCCAGCCACGGTTGGTGGGGTAGGGCGAGACGGCGTCGCCGCCCCGGGCGACCAGCTCCCACAGCTCCTCGGGGGTGCTGATGCCGCCCGGGTAGCGGCAGCTCATCGCCACGATGGCGATCGGCTCCTGCTCCCGCTCCTCGACCTCGCGCAGCCGCCGCCGTGCCTCCCGCAGGTCGGTGGTCGCCCGCTTGAGGTAGTCGAGGTACTTCTCCTCGTTCGCCATTACGCCATTCCCCTGGTGCTGAGAGTCCGAAAGCTCATGTGGAGCGGGAGCAGGAACAGGTCACGCGAGCCCGAGCTCGTCGTCGAGGAGGTCGAAGATCTCGTCTGCTGTCGCCGACTGGATCTCGCGGTCATCGGCAGCGCCGTCCGTTGCACTTTGCGTTTCATTCCACTTCGACAGGAGATCGCGCAGGCGCGAGGTGATGCCGGGGCGTTCGAGGTCGTCCGTCCCGATCGTGGCGAGGAGCCCGGCCAGCTTGTCGAGCTCGGTGTGCACGGACTGGTGCGCGGGTGCGCTGTCCGTGGCGAGTTCCTCGCGCAGGTAGCCGGCGAGGGCGGTGGGAGTCGGGTAGTCGAAGATCAGCGTGACCGGCAGGCGCAGGCCGGCGGCCGCTCCCAGGCGGTTGCGCAGATCCACGGCGGTGAGCGAGTCGAAGCCGAGGTCGAGGAAGCCCCGACCGGAGTCGACGTCGTCCGGTCCGCCGTGCCCGAGCACAGCGGCGACCTGGGTGCGCACCAACTCCAGCAGCACGCGGTCGCGTTCGACCGGCGTCAGGGCGCCGAGCCGCTCGGCCAGCGAGCCCGCGCCGACGGCACCGGCCGCAGCGGCCGCGGTGCCGCTCTCGGCGGCCCGGCGGACCGGCATCCGGACCAGACCGCGCAACAGCGACGGCAGAAGTCCGGCGGCGGCCTGGCCGCGCAGGACCGTGGTGTCGATCCTGATCGGCACCAGCACCGGTTCACCCGACGCACCGGCCGCGTCGAAGAGCTCCAGGCCCTCGGTCTGCGGCAGCGCGGGATAGCCGCCCCGGGCGATCCGGGTCAGCTCGGCCTCGTTGAGGCTGCCCGCCATGCCGCCGGCCGCCTCCCACAGGCCCCAGGCCAGCGAGCCGGCCGGGAGGCCCTGGGCGGCGCGGTGCTGGGCGAGGGCGTCCAGGAAGGTGTTGGCGGCGGCGTAGTTGCCCTGCCCCGAGCTGCCGAACACACCGGCGGCGGAGGAGAACACCACGAAGGCCGTGAGGTCGCTCTCCCGCGTCAGCTCGTGCAGGTTCCAGGCGGCGTCCACCTTCGGGCGCAGCACCGCGTCGATCCGCTCGGCGGTCAGCGAGCTGATCACGCCGTCGTCCAGGACGCCGGCGATGTGCACGACGCCGGTGAGCGGGTGCTCGGCGGGGACGGCGGCCAGCACGGCGGCCAGCGCCTCGCGGTCCGCCGCGTCACAGGCCGCCCAGCTCACCTCGGCGCCCAACGTGCGGAGCTCGGCGGTGAGTTCGGCGGCGCCGGGGGTCTGTTCGCCGCGTCGTCCGGTGAGCAGCAGCTGCCGGACGCCGTGTCGGGTGACCAGGTGCCGGGCGAACAGGCCGCCCAGCGTGCCGCCCGCGCCGGTGACCAGCACGGTGCCGTACGGGCCGAACGCGGCGTCGGTGGCGGTGGCGTCGGCGGCGGTGGCCGGTGCCGCGACCCGGGCCAGCCGGAAGGCGTGCGCGGTGCCGGCCCGCAGCGCGAGCTGCGGCTCACCGGTGGCGATCGCGGCGGTCAGGGCCCGCTGGGAGAGGTCGTCGCCGTCGGTGTCGACCAGGACGAAGCGTCCCGGGTTCTCCGACTGCGCCGAGCGGAGCAGGCCCCAGACCGTGCTGTGCACCAGATCGGCGATGTCCTCGCCGGAGCGGACGGCGACCGCGTGACGGGTCACCAGGACGAGCCGCGCGTCGGCGAACCGCTGGTCCGCCAGCCAGCGCTGGACCAGGTCCAGCGCCTCCCGGGCGGCGGCCCGGGCGGCGTCGGGCAGCCCGCTCCCCGACCGGGGGGCCGGTGGCACGAGCGGCAGCAGGACCAGCTCCGGGGCGGTCCCGGTCCGGTCCACCGCGTCGGCGAGCGCCGCGAGGTCCGGGTAGGAGTCGAGCCGTTCCCCGGGGAGCGTGAACGACGCCGCGCCCGTGCCCAGCAGCACCCGGCGTTCGTCCGGCCCGGCGGTGAGCGGCGCGAGCGCCGTCCACTCGGGCCGGAACAGGGACTCCTGGTGGGCGGTGCGGGAGGCGTTGAGCTGTTCGGCCGACAGCGGGCGCAGCACCAGGCCGCCGATGGCGGCCACGGCGGCGCCGGTGGCGTCCGCGACCTGGAGCGACACGCCGCCGGAGCCGGCCGGGCTGACCCGGACCCGCAGCGAGGCCGCGCCGCCGGCGTGCAGCCGGATCCCGGTCCAGGCGAACGGCAGTCGTGCGCCGGTCTCCTGCTCGGCGGGCGCGTCGGTGTCCTGGAGGCCGAGGGTGTGCAGGGCGGCGTCCAGCAGGGCCGGGTGCAGGGCGAATGCGGCGGCCTGGGCGTCGAAGCCCTGCGGGAGCCGGATCTCGCCGAACAGGTCGTCGCCGAGCCGCCAGGCGGCGTGCAGGCCCTGGAACACCGGACCGTAGCCGAGGCCGGCCCCGGCCGCCCGCTGGTAGAAGTCGCCGGTGTCCAGCGCGGTGGCGCCGGGCGGCGGCCAGGAGCTCAGGTCGAACGCCTCGGACGGCGCCGCGGGCTGGGCGCCGGTGGCGAGGAAGCCGCCGGCGTGCCGGGTCCACGGTTCGGCGGGGTCGACCAACTCCTGGCGGGAGTGCAGGGTGAGCGCGCGCCGCCCGTCCTGGTCGGCCGCCGCGAGCCCCAGCCGGAGCTGGACGGCGCCCTGCTCGGGCAGCACCAGCGGTGCTTCCAGGGTCAGTTCCTCGACCGTGTCGCAGCCGACCTCGGCGCCGGCCCGCAGGGCCAGCTCCACGAACGCGGTGCCGGGCAGCAGGACGGTGTCCAGGACGGCGTGGTCGGCGAGCCACGGGTGCGTGTGCAGCGAGAGCCGGCCGGTGAACACGAAGCCGCCGGAGTCCGGGAGTTCGACCGCCGCACCGAGCAGGGGGTGGCCCGCGGGCTCCAGGCCCGCCAGCGCGACGTCCTCGAAGGAGACGCCGACGTCCAACCAGTAGCGCTGGCGCTGGAACGGGTAGGTCGGCAGCTCCACCCGCCGGGCGCCGTGCCCGGCGTAGAGGGCAGTCCAATCCACCGGGACGCCCCGCACGTGGGCCTGGGCGAGCACGGTGGCCAGCGTGCGGGCCTCCGGGCTGCCGGTCCGCAGCGCGGGGACGAAGGCGTGCCCGTCGCCGGTGACGCACTCCTGCGCCAGCGCGGAGAGCACGCCGTCCGGGCCGAGCTCGACGAAGGTGGTGACGCCCTGCGCTTCGAGCACCCGGACGCCGTCGAGGAAGCGGACGGTGTCGCGGACGTGCCGGACCCAGAAGTCGGCGGAGCCGACTTCCTCCGCCGTCGCCAGGGCGCCGGTCAGGTTGGAGACGATCGGGATCTTCGGCGCGTGGTAGGTCAGGCCCTCGGCGAGCTTGCGGAAGTCCGCGAGCATCGGCTCCATCAGCGGCGAGTGGAACGCGTGGCTGACGGTCAGGCGCTTGCTCTTGCGACCGGCCGCAATGGCCAGGACCTCGTCCTCGTCACCAGCGATCACCAGCGAGTTCGGACCGTTGACAGCGGCGATGCTCACCCGCTCGGTAAGCAGCGGAAGCACCTCCGCCTCCGTCGCCTGCAACGCCACCATCGCACCACCGGACGGCAGTTCCTGCATCAGACGGCCACGAGCGGCCACCAGCGTGCAGGCATCCGCCAGCGAGAACACGCCCGCCACATGCGCGGCAGCGATCTCACCGATCGAATGACCCGACAGGAAGTCCGGCTTCAGACCCCACGCCTCAACCAGCCGGAACAGCGCCACCTCCACCGCGAACAACGCCGGCTGAGTGAACTCCGTCCGGTTCAACGCCTCGGCGTCATCACCGAACAACACATCCCTCAGCGGCAGTTCGAACTCCGCACAGACCGCGTCCAACGCAGCCGCGAACACCGGGTAGGCGTCGTACAGTTCACGCCCCATCCCGAGCCGCTGACTCCCCTGGCCGGTGAACAGGAACGCCGTCTTGCCCTCGGTCGCGATGCCGCGCAGCACCTGCGCGTCGGCCGGGCCGGACTCGCCCCGGCTCAGCGCCTCCAGCGCGCGCAGCGCCGTGTCGTGGCTGTCGGCCACCAGCGCGGCCCGGTGTTCCAGGGCGGAGCGGGTGGTCGCCAGCGAGTAGCCGATGTCCAGGAGGGAGGACTCGGCGGTGATCCGGGAGCGCAGGCGCTGGGCCTGGGCCCGCAGGCCGTCCTCACCGCGCGCGGAGAGCAGCACGGGCACGAAGGCCGGCCCGGTGCCACGGTCGCCGTCGCTCTCGCCCTCGTCCTCACCTGCGAGGACGGGCGGCGCCTGCTCGATGATGGCGTGCGCGTTGGTCCCGCTGATGCCGAAGGAGGAGACGCCGGCCCGGCGCGGACGGCCGGTCTGCGGCCAGTCCCGCTGCTCGGTGAGCAGCGCGACCGCGCCGGCGGCCCACTCGACGTGCGGCGAGGGCGCGTCCACGTGCAGGGTCTTGGGCAGCACGCCGTGCCGCATGGACAGCACCATCTTGATCACGCCGGCGACGCCCGAGGCGGCCTGGGTGTGCCCGAGGTTGGACTTCACGGAGCCCAGCCAGAGCGGCTGGTGCGCGTCGCGGTCCTGGCCGTAGGTGGCCAGCAGGGCCTGGGCCTCGATCGGGTCACCCAGCCGGGTACCGGTGCCGTGCGCCTCGACCACGTCCACCTGGTCGCTGGAGAGCCCGGCGTTGGCCAGCGCCTGACGGATCACGCGCTGCTGCGAGGGGCCGTTGGGCGCGGTCAGCCCGTTGCTCGCGCCGTCCTGGTTGACCGCGCTGCCCTTGACGACCGCCAGCACCTGGTGGCCGTTCTTGCGGGCGTCGGAGAGCCGTTCCAGGAGCAGCATGCCGGCGCCCTCGCCCCAGCCGGTGCCGTCCGCCGCCGCGGCGAAGGACTTGCACCGGCCGTCGGCGGCCAGCCCGCGCTGGCGGCTGAACTCGATGAACGTCCCCGGTGTGAACATCACCGTGACGCCGCCGGCCAGCGCGAGCGAGCACTCGCCGCTGCGCAGCGCCTGCGCCGCGAGGTGGAGTGCGACCAGCGAGGAGGAGCACGCGGTGTCGACCGTGACGGCCGGACCCTCCAGGCCGAAGGTGTAGGCGACCCGGCCCGACACGACGCTGCTGGAGCTGCCGGTGCCGAGGTAGCCCTCGACCTCGTCCGGCACGGCGTGCAGGCGCGAGCCGTAGTCGTGGTACATCACGCCGGCGAAGACGCCGGTCTGGCTGCCGCGCACCGACAGCGGGTCGATGCCGGCCCGCTCGAAGGCCTCCCAGGTGGTCTCCAGCAGCAGGCGCTGCTGCGGGTCCATCGCCAGCGCCTCACGCGGCGAGATCCCGAAGAACGCCGGGTCGAAGTCGGCGGCGTCGTGCAGGAAGCCGCCCTCCCGTGCGTAGGAGGTGCCCTGGGAGTCCGGGTCCGGGTCGTAGAGGCCGTCGAGGTCCCAGCCGCGGTTGTCGGGGAGGAGCGAGATCCCGTCGCTGCCCGCGGCGAGCATCTGCCACAGGTCCTCGGGAGTCCGCACGCCGCCGGGGTAGCGGCAGCTCATCGCGACGATGGCGATCGGCTCGTCGTCGGAGAGTGCCGCCACGGCCACCGGGGTGCGGGCGGCCGACGCGGTGCCGAGCAGCTCGGCCCGCAGGTGGCGGGCGAGCACGGTGGGGTCCGGGTAGTCGAAGACCAGCGTGGCCGGCAGGCGCAGCCCGGTGAGCGAGTTGAGGTGGTTGCGCAGTTCGACGGCGGTGAGCGAGTCGAAGCCCAGCTCCTTGAACGCCCGGCCGGAGCCGATGGTCTCCGGGCCGGCGTAGCCGAGCACGGTCGCGACCGCCGAGCGCACCAGGTCCAGCAGCAGGCGCTCCTGCTCGGCCTCGGAGAGTCCGACGAGCCGCTGGGCCGGGCCCGAGGCGCCGTCGGCGGTGGCGGCCTGCGCCGCGCGCCGCACGGGCACCCGGACCAGCCCGCGCAGCAGCGGCGAGATCGCGCCCGCCGCCGCCGGGCCGCGCAGGGCGGCGGTGTCCACCCGCATCGGGACGAGCGCGGCCGCGCCGACCCGCAGGGCGGTGTCGAGCAGCGTCAGGCCCTCCGACACCGGCAGCGGCGGGAGTCCGGCGCGCCGCATCCGGCTGACGTCGGCCTCGTCCAGGCCGCCGCCCATGCCCGAGCCCGCCCACAGGCCCCAGGCCAGTGCGCTCGCGGCCTGGCCGCGGGCCGCCCGGTGCTGGGCCAGCGCGTCCAGGAAGACGTTGGCCGCGGCGTAGTTGCCCTGCCCCGGACCGCCGAAGACGCCGGAGGACGAGGAGAACAGGACGAACGCGGAGAGCTCGGCGTCCTGCGTCAGCTCGTGCAGGTTCCAGGCGGCGTCCACCTTGGGACGCAGCACCCGGTCGACCCGCTCGGGCGTCAGGGAGCCGATCACGCCGTCGTCCAGCACACCGGCGGTGTGCAGCACGGCGGTCAGCGGGTGCGCGGGGTCGATGCCGGCCAGCAGGGCGGCCAGCGCCTCGCGGTCCGCCACGTCGCAGGCCGCCCAGCTCGCCTCGGCGCCCGACTCGGCCAGCTCGGCAGTGAGTTCGGCGGCGCCCTCGGCCGCGGCGCCGCGCCGGCTGACCAGCAGCAGGCGGCGCACGCCGTACTCGGCCACCACGTGCCGGGCGACCAGGCCGCCCAGCGAGCCGGAGGCGCCGGTGATCAGCACCGTGCCGTCGGGGGCGGGGGTCCAGGCCTGCTCGGCCTGCGGGTCCACCGGCACCCGGGCCAGCCTCGGCGTGCTCGGCACACCGGCACGCAGCGCCAACTGCGGCTCACCGGAGGCCAGCGCGGCGGGCAGGGCCCGCAGCGACTCGGCCGAACCGTCCAGGTCCAGCAGGACGAAGCGGTCCGGGTTCTCCGACTGCGCGGAGCGCAGCAGACCCCACACCGCCGCGCCGGCCAGGTCGTCCACCGGCTCACCGGCGGTCGTGGCCAGGGCACCCGAGGTCAGCACCACCAGGCGCGCGTCGGCGAACCGCTGGTCGCCCAGCCACTCCTGGACGAGCGTCAGCATGCGGGCCGTGGCCAGGTGCGTGGCACCGGCCACCTCGTCCGCTCCCTCGACCGAGGGCGTGACGAAGACCAACTCCGGTACGGGAGTGCCGGACTGGGCCAGTGCGTCGAGACCGGCGAAGGCCGTGACCGGCACGCCGCAGCCGCGCAGCGCGGCGTCGGCGGCGCCCAGCGCCACCCAGCCGGTGCCGGCCGGCGCGGCCGGCTCCACGAGGGGGGTCAACGCGGTCCAGTCGAGGGTGAACAGCGACTCGTGGAACGCGGCCCGTGCGGTGCGCAGTTGCTCGGCCGAGACCGGGCGCAGACCGAGCTCCGCGACGGTGGCCACCGGCGCGCCGGTGGCGTCGGCGATCTCCAGCCGCACCCGGTCGGTACCCGACGCCACCAGGTGGACGCGCAGCGCGGAGGCGCCGCTCGCGTGCAGGGAGACCCCGCTCCAGGCGAACGGGAGCCGCCCCTGTCCCCCGGTGTCGCCGAGCCCGCCCAGACCGATGGCGTGCAGGGCGGAGTCCAGCAGGGCGGGGTGCAGGCCGAAGCGGCCGGCCTCGTCCTGGGCACCCTCGGGCAGCAGCACCTCGGCGAAGATCTCGCCGTCGCGCCGCCAGGCCTGCCGCAGGCCCTGGAACGCCGGGCCGTAGGCGAAGCCGATGTCCAGCAACTGGCCGTAGCGGTCGCCGAGTTCCACCTCGACCGCGCCCGCCGGGGGCCACTGGGCCAGCTCGAAGGACGGCTGCGGCTGCGCCTCGGCGCTCACCACGCCGCTGGCGTGCCGGGTCCACGGCTCCTCGGCCGGGAGGCCCTCCTGGCGGGAGTGCAGCGTCAGCGTGCGCCGGCCCGCCTCGTCCGCCGCGCCGACCATCAGGCGTAGCTGGACGCCGCCCTGCTCGGGCAGCACCAGCGGGGCTTCCAGGGTCAGTTCTTCGAGGTGGTCGCAGCCCAGCTGGTCGCCCGCCCGGATCGCCAGTTCCACGAACGCGGTGCCCGGGAGCAGGACGGTGCCCATGATGGTGTGGTCCGCGAGCCAGGGATGGGTCGCCAGCGCCAGCCGCGCGGTGAACAGCATCCCGTCCACGTCGGGCAGTTCGGCACTCGCCGCGAGCAACGGGTGCTCGGCCTCGCCCAGGCCCACGGCGGCGACGTCGCCGAGGAAGAGCGAGGACAGCTTCGGCCAGTACCGCTCGTGCTGGAAGGCGTAGGTGGGCAGCTCGACCTGACCGGCGCCGGTGCCGGCGAAGACGGCCTCCCAGTCCGCCGCCACGCCGCCGACATACAGCCGGGCGACGGCCGCCGCCAGCGACTCGGCCTCGGGGCGGCCCTTGCGCAGCACCGGCACGAAGGCGTGCTCGTCGCCGGTGACGCACTCCTGCGCCAGCGCGGAGAGCACGCCGTCCGGGCCGAGCTCGACGAAGGTCGTGACGCCCTGCGCTTCGAGGCTGCGGATACCGTCGAGGAAGCGCACGGCCTCGCGCACGTGGCGGACCCAGAAGTCGGCGGAGCCGACTTCCTCCGCCGTCGCCAGGGCGCCGGTCAGGTTGGAGACGATCGGGATCTTCGGCGCGTGGAACGTCAGGCCCTCGACGACCTCACGGAAGGCGTCGAGCATCGGCTCCATCAACGGCGAGTGGAACGCGTGGCTGACGGTCAGGCGCTTGCTCTTGCGACCCTCGAAGGCGGCCACGACGGCCAGGACCTCGTCCTCGTCACCAGCGATCACCAGCGAGTTCGGACCGTTCACGGCCGCGATGCTCACCCGACCGGTCAGCAGCGGCAGCACCTCGTCCTCGGTGGCCTGGATCGCCACCATCGCGCCACCGGCGGGCAGTTCCTGCATCAGACGGCCACGGGCGGCCACCAGCGTGCAGGCATCCGCCAGCGACAGCACACCCGCGACGTGCGCGGCGGCGATCTCACCGATCGAGTGACCGGACAGGAAGTCCGGCTTCAGACCCCACGCCTCAACCAGCCGGAACAGCGCCACCTCCACCGCGAACAACGCCGGCTGGGTGAACTCGGTCCGGTTCAGCGCCTCGGCGTCGTCGCCGAACAGCACGTCCCGCAGGGGCAGTTCGAGATGCGCGCAGACCTCGTCCAGCGCGTCGGCGAACACCGGGTAGGCGTCGTACAGTTCACGCCCCATGCCGAGCCGCTGACTGCCCTGGCCGGTGAAGAGGAAGGCCGTCCTGCCACCGGCCACCGCGCCCTCGACCAGGCCGGCGGCCGTGTCACCGGAGGCCAGCGCGTCGAGGCCGGCCAGGAAGCCGGCGCGGTCCTCGGCGCCGATCGCGGCCCGCTGCTCGAAGGCCGAGCGGCGGGTGGCGAGCGTGAACGCGACGTCGGTGTCGGTCGGTTCGAGGTGCAGGCCGAGGTGCGTGCGCAGCCGCGCGGCCTGCTCGCGCAGGGCCTGCGGGGTCTTGGCGGAGAGCACCCAGAGCGGCAGCCCGGCCTGCGGCGGCGCCACGTCGGTGGGCGGCTCGGCCTCGACGGCCGGGGCCTGCTCGATGATGGTGTGCGCGTTGGTGCCGCTGATGCCGAAGGACGAGACGCCCGCGCGGCGCGGGCGCCCGGTCTCCGGCCACGGCCGGGCCTCGGTCAGCAGCTCGACCGCGCCCGCCGACCAGTCCACGTGCGGCGACGGCGCGTCCACGTTCAGGGTCTGCGGCAGCACGCCGTGCTGCATGGCGAGGACCATCTTGATGATGCCCGCGACACCGGCGGCGGCCTGCGTGTGACCGAAGTTGGACTTGATCGAGCCGAGCAGCAGCGGCTGATCGGCGTCGCGGTCGCGACCGTAGGTGGCCAGCAGGGCCTGGGCCTCGATCGGATCGCCGAGCTTGGTTCCGGTGCCGTGCGCCTCGACCGCGTCCACGTCGGCGGTCGTCAGGCCGGCACTCGCCAGCGCCTGGCGGATGACGCGCTGCTGGGACGGCCCGTTCGGGGCGGTGAGCCCGTTGCTCGCGCCGTCCTGGTTGATCGCGCTGCCGCGCACCACCGCGAGCACCGGGTGCCCGTTGCGGCGTGCGTCGGAGAGCCGCTCGACGAGCAGCATGCCGATGCCCTCGCCCCAGCCGGTGCCGTCGGCCCCGGCTGCGAAGGCCTTGATCCGGCCGTCGGCGGCAAGCCCGCGCTGGCGGCTGAAGTCGATGAAGGAGGACGGGGTGGACATCACGGTGACACCGCCGGCGAGGGCGAGCGTGCACTCACCGCTGCGCAGCGCCTGGATCGCCCAGTGCAGCGCGACCAACGAGGACGAGCACGCGGTGTCGACGGTGACCGCCGGGCCCTCCAGGCCCAGCGCGTAGGAGACCCGGCCGGACAGCACGCTGGCCGCGTTGCCGGTGCCGAGGAAGCCCTCCGAACCGTCCGGGGCGCCGAGGATCACCGGCAGGTAGTCCTGGCCGTTGGTGCCCGCGAAGACGCCCACCTGCTGACCGCGCAGCGTGGTCGGGTCGATGCCGGCCCGCTCGAAGGCCTCCCAGGAGGTCTCCAGCAGCAGGCGCTGCTGCGGGTCCATGGCCAGGGCCTCGCGCGGCGAGATCCCGAAGAACGTCGGGTCGAACCCGGCGACGTCCGCGAGGAAGCCGCCCTCCCGCACATAGGTGGAGTTCTCCGCCTGGGACTCGGGGTCGTAGAGCGCCTCCAGGTCCCAGCCCCGGTCCTGGGGCATGCCGCCGACCGCGTCACGGCCGGCGGCCAGCAGCTGCCAGAGCTCCTCGGGGGAGGCGACGCCGCCGGGGAAGCGGCAGCTCATGCCGACGATCGCGATCGGGTCGTCGACCGCCGCGACCGCGCCGGAGGGCGCCGCCGGTCCGGCCACCGAGGGCTGGGAGCCCGCCAGTTCGGCCTGGAGGAAGTCGGCCAGCACGGCCGGGGTCGGGTAGTCGAAGATCAGCGTGGCGGGCAGCCGCAGGCCGGTGAGCGCGCCCAGCAGGTTGCGGATCTCGACGGCGGTGAGCGAGTCGAAGCCGAGGTCCCGGAACGCCCGGCTGGGCTCGACCGAGTCCGGACCGGGGTGGCCGAGGACGACCGCGACCTGGGTCCGCACGAAGTCCAGCGCGAGGTCCTCGCGCTCCTGCTCGGTGCCGGCGGCCGCCAGGCGCTGCGCCAGCGGGGAGGAGTCCTGGTCGGCGGCGCCCGGTGTGCTCCGGGCGGCCGCGACGACGCGCTGCGCCTCGGGGAGGTCGGCGACGAACGGGTTGGGGCGGATCGCGGTGAGGCCGGCGGCGAAGCGCTCCCAGTCGATGTCGACCACGAGCGGGCAGGTCTCGTCCAGGACGAGCGCCGTGGCCAGCGCGGCGGTCGCCAACTCGGGTGCCAGGGCCGGGAGTCCGGCCAGGCGAAGGCGCTCGGCGACCGTGGCGTCGGTGGCCATGCCACCGTCGGCCCAGGCGCCCCAGGCCACCGAGGTGGCCGACAGGCCCTCGGCCCGGCGCTGGGTGGCCAGGGCGTCGAGGTAGGCGTTGGCCGCCGTGTAGTTGGCCTGCCCGGCGGCACCGAAGGTGCCCGCCATCGAGGAGAAGAGCACGAAGGCGTCCAGCTCCAGGCCGCGGGTCAACTCGTCGAGGTTGCGGGCCGCTTCGGCCTTCGGACGCAGCACGTCGGCGATCCGCCGCGGGGTCTGCGCGTCGAGCACGCCGTCGTCCAGCACGCCGGCCGCGTGCACGACCGCGCGCAGCGGGTGTTCGGCGGGGATCGCGGCGAGCAGGGCGGCCAGCGCCTCGCGGTCGGCGACGTCGCAGGCCGCGACGGTCACCTGGGCGCCCAGGCCCTCCAGCTCCGCTCGCAGCTCGGCGGCGCCCGGGGCGTCCGGGCCCCGACGGCTGGTCAGCACCAGGTGCTCGGCGCCGCGGCTCACCAGCCAGCGGGCCACGTGCGCGCCGAGCGCGCCGGTGCCGCCGGTGACCAGTGCGGTGCCACCGGTGCTCCAGGCGTCGCCGGCGCTCTCGCCGTGCGCGGCGCGGACCAGCCGGCGCACGAAGACGCCCTGCGGGCGCACCGCGAGCTGGTCCTCCTCGCCGGAGCCCGTGAGGATCTCGGCGAGCCGGGCCAGCGAGCGGCGGTCGGCCGTCTGCGGCAGGTCGACCAGACCGCCCCAGCGCTCGGGGTACTCGTGGGCGGCGGTCCGGCCCAGGCCCCAGATCTCGGCCTGGCGGGGACTGTCGAGGTGGTCGGTGCGGCCGACGGACACCGCGCCGCGGGTGGCGGCCCAGAGCCGGGCGTCCACGCCCGCGTCGCCGAGCGCCTGGACCAGCGCGAGGGTGGCCGTCAGACCGGCGGTGAGCGAGGGGTGTTCGGCGTGCGGACGCTCGTCCAGGGCCAGCAGCGACAGGACGCCGTCGACGCCGCTCTCCGCGCCGAGCTCGGCGCGCAGCCGGTCGGCCAGCGCCGCCCGGTCCACGGTCGTCGCGTCCACCGGGACGACCCGGACCCGCGCGCCGTGCTCGGTCAGCATCCGGACCGGCGCCGACGCCCAGGCGTCGTCCTCCAGCCCGGCGGGGGTGAGGACCAGCCAGCTGCCGGACAGCCGCGCGGGCGGCGCGGGCGGCAGCGGCTTCCAGGTGGTGCGGTAGCGCCAGCCGTCCACGGTGGAACGGTCCCGGCCCTGGCGGCGCCAGGCGGAGAGCGCGGGCAGCACGGCGCTCAGCGGCTGGTCGCCGTCGAGGCCGAGCGTGTCGACGAGGGCCGCGAGGTCCTCGCTGTGCACGACCTCCCAGAAGCGGGCGTCGGTCGCGTCGAAGGCGGTGCCGGGTGCCACGGGCTCGCCCATGTCGGCGAACGGGTTGGCCGGCCAGTAGCGCAGGCGCTGGAAGGCGTAGGTGGGCAGGTCGACGCGGGTGGCGCCACAGGGCGCGTAGTAGGCCTGCCAGTCCACGGTGGTGCCGCGCACGTGCACCCGGGCCAGCACGTCGGTCAGGGTGCGCGGCTCGCTGCGGTCGGCGCGCAGGGTCGGCACGAACGCCGCGACCCCGCTCTTCGTGCCGACCAGGCAGTCCTGGGCCATCGCGGACAGCACGCCGTCCGGGCCGAGCTCGACGAAGGTGGTGACCCCGTACTCCTCCAGCCGGCGCACGCCGTCCAGGAAGCGGACGGCCTGGCGGACGTGCCGGACCCAGAAGTCGGGGGTGGTGATCTCCTCGGCGGAGACCAGGGTCCCGGTGAGGTTGGAGACGATCGGGATCTTCGGGGCGTGGAAGGTGATCTTCTGCGCGACCTGGCGGAACGCCTCCAGCATGCCGTCCATGTGCGGCGAGTGGAAGGCGTGACTGACCGTCAGGCGCTTGCTCTTGCGGCCCTCGAAGGCGGCCACGACGGCCAGGACGGCGTCCTCGTCACCCGCGACGACGACGGAATCCGGGCCGTTGACGGCCGCGATGCTCACCCGCTCGGTGAGCAGCGGCAGCACCTCGGACTCGGCCGCCTGCAGCGCCACCATGGCGCCGCCGGCGGGCAGTTGCTGCATCAGCTGGCTGCGGGCCGCGACCAGGGCCGCGGCGTGCGGCAGCGACAGGACGCCGGCCACGTGGGCGGCGGCCAGCTCGCCGATCGAGTGGCCGGACAGGAAGTCCGGCTTCAGACCCCAGGACTCCAGCAGCCGGAAGAGCGCCACCTCGACGGCGAACAGCGCGGGCTGGGTGTAGCCGGTGCGGTCCAGCAGGTCCTTGTCCGTGCCGAACAGCACGTCCTTCAGCGGACGTTCGAGGAAGCGGTCGAGCTGGGCGCAGACCTCGTCCAGCGCCCGGGCGAACACCGGGTAGGTCTCGGACAGTTCGCGTCCCATGCCCAGGCGCTGGCTGCCCTGGCCGGTGAACAGGAAGGCGACCTTGCCCTCGGCGGCCAGCCCCTCGACCAGCGCGGGGTCCTGGCGGCCCTCGGCCAGCGCGGCCAGCGCGGCCAGCAGGCCGTCGCGGTCGGCGGCCACCAGCGCGGCGCGGCGCTCCAGCGCGGGTCGGGTGACGGCCTGCGAGTAGCCGACGTCGACCAGGCCCAGGCCCGGCTGCGCGGCCAGGTGGGCGCGCAGCTGCGCGGCCTGGGCCCGCAGCGCGTCCTGGCTCTTGCCGGAGAGCACCACCGGGGTCAGCGGCGGCCGGAACGGCTCGGCCGCCGACGCGTCCGGGTCGACCGGCGCCTCGTCGGCCGCCGGGGCCTGCTCGAGGATGGTGTGCGCGTTGGTGCCGCTCATGCCGAACGAGGAGACACCGGCCCGGCGCGGCTCGCCGGTCTGCGGCCAGTCCCGCGCCTCGGTCAGCAGCTCGATCTCGCCGGCCGTCCAGTCGACGTGCGGGGTCGGCTCGGTGACGTGCAGGGTCTTGGGCAGCACGCCGTGCTGCAGGGCCATCACCATCTTGATGATGCCGCCGACGCCGGCGCCGGCCTGGGCGTGGCCGATGTTGGACTTCACGGAGCCCAGCAGCAGCGGCCGGCCCGCCGGGCGGTCCTGGCCGTAGGTCGCCAGCAGCGCCTGGGCCTCGATCGGGTCGCCGAGCGCCGTGCCGGTGCCGTGCGCCTCGATCGCGTCGACCTGGTCCGGGGTGAGCCGGGCGTTGGCCAGCGCCTGGAGGATGACGCGCTGCTGGGAGGGGCCGTTCGGGGAGGTCAGGCCGTTGCTGGCGCCGTCCTGGTTGACCGCCGTGCCGCGGACCACCGCGAGCACCGGGTGGCCCTTGCGCCGGGCGTCCGAGAGCCGTTCCACCAGCAGCACGCCGACGCCCTCGGCCAGGCTGAAGCCGTCGGCCTCGGGCGCGAAGGGCTTGGAGCGGCCGTCGAAGGCGAGACCGCGCATCTTGCTGTAGTCGACGAAGGTGCCGGGAGCCGACATCAGGGTCGCGCCGCCGGCCAGCGCGAGCGTGCACTCGCCGTTGCGCAGCGCCTGGACGGCCAGGTGCAGCGCGACCAGGGACGAGGAGCAGGCGGTGTCGACCGTGACGGCCGGGCCCTCCAGGCCGAAGCTGTAGGAGAGCCGGCCGGAGGCCACGCTCGCCGCGTTGCCGGTGCCGAAGTAGCCCTCGAAGTTCTCCGTCGAACTGAGGATCGCGGCGAGGTAGTCGTGGTTGCTGGTGCCGACGAAGACGCCGATCTGCTTGCCGCGCACCGACGTCGGGTCGATCCCGGCCCGCTCGAACGCCTCCCAGGAGGTCTCCAGCAGGAGCCGCTGCTGCGGGTCCATGCCGAGGGCTTCCCGCGGGCTGATGCCGAACAGGGAGGGGTCGAACCCGGCGATGTCCTGGACGAAGCCGCCCTCGCGCACGTAGCTCGTGCCGGGGTGGTCCGGGTCCGGGTGGTAGAGGTTCTCGACGTCCCAGCCGCGGTCCACGGGGAACTCGCCGACCGCGTCGACGCCCTCACTCACCACCTGCCACAGATCCTCGGGCGACCGCACGCCGCCGGGATAACGACAGCCGATGCCCACGATGGCAATCGGATCGTGATTCTTCGCTTCCGCCTCACGCAGGCGGAGGCGAGTCTGGTGCAGATCCGCCGTTACCAGCTTGAGGTAGTCCCGCAGCGTCTCTTCATTCGCCATTACGCAACCCATTTACGGCAGACGGCATCGGAATATGCTTTCGGATCCTCAAGCACGGGACCCTGGCACCCACAACCACATTTACTCGACTTCTCGGCGAGAGGTTATGGCCGATCCAACCCTGCCTACAACCCCTAACCAAACCCCTACCACCCCCTGCGAGCGGAGGTGGTAGGGAGAAGGTCAGGGAACGGCGACGCTATTCAGAGATTGAGGAGAATCCTGTCCGCCATCGACAGTGACGTCAAGAGCGGAATTCCCGTCATCCCCGCCCGAGGCCCTGGTTGATGAATGCGAAGAGTTCCTCGTCGTCCGCCGAACCGAGTGCGTCGACGTCCAGCGCCGCGGCGGACCCGGCCGGAGATTCGGCGGCCGTCACCGGCGAATCCGCGTCATTCCATTTCGCGAGCAGCGACTGGAGGCGCATCGTCACGCGGGCCCGGGTGACGTTGTCGGGCGCGCTGGCGGCGAGCACCGATTCGAGCTTGTCGAGCTCCTCCAGCACCGGCGCACCGCCGGCCGCGGCGTCGGGCACCACCTCGGCCCGCAGGCAGGCCGCCACGGCCGCCGGGGTCGGGTGGTCGAAGATCAGGGTCGGCGGCAGCTTGAGGCCGGTGGCGGCGTTCAGCCGGTTGCGCAGCTCGACGGCGGTCAGCGAGTCGAACCCCATCTCCTTGAACGCGCGGCCCGCCTCGATCTGCTCGGCCCCCGCATGCCCGAGGACGGCCGCAACGGCGGTGCGCACCAGCTCCAGCAGCACCCGCTCCCGCTCGGTCTCCGGCAGGCCGCTGAGCCGGCGCACCAGGTCGGCGGCACCGAGGCCGTCCTCGGCCGCGTCGGCCTGCATCTCCTTGACGGCCTCGCGGGCCTCGGGCAGGTCGTCCAGGAGCGGGCGGCGCCGGTCGGCGGTGAAGGCCAGCGTGAAGCGCTTCCACTCCATGTCCATGACGGTCAGCGCCGTCTCGTCGCGGTCCAGCGCGTGCTGGAGCGCGTTGAGCGCCTGCTCGGAGGCCATCTCGTTGATGCCGTGGCGGCGCATCCGCTCGCCGATGGCACCGCCCACCGTGTCGCCGTCTCCCCACGGTCCCCAGGACAGGGTGGTCGCGGGCAGGCCGTCGGCCCGGCGCTGCTCCGCGAAGGCCTGTAGGAAGGCGTTGCCCGGCGCCTGGTTGCCCTGGCCGGGGGCGCCGAAGGTGGCGGCGAAGGAGGAGAAGAGGACGAACGCGGACAGGTCGAGGTGCTTGGTCAGCTCGTGCAGGTGCAGGGTCGCGTCGACCTTGACCTTCAGGACCCGGTCCACCTGCGCGGCCGTCAGCCCCTCGATCACACCGTCGTCCAGCACCGCGGCGGTGTGCACCACGGCGGTCAGCGGCCGGTCGGCCGGGATGCCGTCCAGCAGCGCGGCCAGCGCCTCGCGGTCGGCGACGTCGCAGGCCGCGACCGTCACCTCGGCGCCCAACGCCTCCAGCTCCGCCCGCAACTCCACCGCCCCCGGCGCCTCCAGACCACGACGACTCGTCAGCAGCAGGTGTTCGGCCCCCTCGGCCGCCAGCCGCCGCGCCACCCGCGCGCCCAGCGCACCCGTGCCACCCGTCACCAACACCGTCCCCGACGCCCGCCAGGAACGCACCACCGGCGACTGCCCCAACGGCGCACGCACCAACCGCCGCGCGAACAACCCCGACGTACGGACGGCGAGTTGATCCTCCTCACCATCACCCGCCAGCACCCCCACCAGACGCTCCAACGCCCGGGTATCCGGAAGGGCCGGCACGTCCAGCAGACCGCCCCAGCGCTCGCCGTGCTCCAGCGCCGCCACCCGGCCCAGACCCCAGACCAGCGCCTGCACCGGCGCCGCCAGACGATCAGCACCGCCCACCGACACCGCACCCGACGTCACCGACCACAACGGCGCCACCACACCCGCGTCACCCAACGCCTGCACCAGCGCCAACTGGCCCACCACACCCGCCGGAACCGACCCGAACACCGGATGCGCCACATCGTCCAACGCCAACAGCGAGACAACACCGCTCAGTTCACCGCCCAGCCGCTCGGCCAGCGTGCCGCGCTCCTCCTCCAGACCCAGCACCAGCGTGCGCACCTCCGCACCGCGCTCGGCCAGCGCCGCGACGACGCCGCGCACCCACTCGCCGTCCGCCACACGCTCCGGCACCACCACCAGCCACGCACCCGACAGACGACCGGCCGACAGCTCCGGCAGCGCCTTCCACGTCACCTTGTAACGCCAGCCGTCCACCACCGACTGCTCACGACTCTGCCGCCGCCACGAGGACAACGCGGGCAGCACCGCACTCAGCGGCTGATCCCCGTCAACCGCCAACTCGGCCGCCAGCGCCTGCCAGCCCTCGGACTCCACGGCCTCCCAGAAGCGGGCGTCGACGGCGTCGACCGTGCCCGCCTGCACGGCCCGGGGGGCAGCAGCCTCCGGCCAGTACCGCTGCTGCTGGAACGCGTAGGTGGGGAGGGCGACTTGGCGCGAACCGGTCCCGGCGAAGGCAGCCGGCCAGTCCACCGACACCCCACGCACCCACGCCTCACCCACCGACGTCCACAACCGCTCCAAACCACCCTCACCACGGCGCAGCGTCCCGATCGCGGCGACCTCACGATCCATCGCCTCCGCCGTCTCCTGAACGGCCATCGTCAGCACCGGGTGGGCGCTGGTCTCCACGAAGACACCGAAGCCCTCGGAGACCAAACGGCGCACCGCGCCCTCCAGTTCGACCGTGGAGCGCAGGTTCGCGAACCAGTAGCCCGCGTCCAGCTCGGGGCCCTTGACCCACTCACCGGTCACCGTCGACAGGAACGGCACCTTCGCCGCCATCGGCTCTACGGGTGCCAGGCACTCCAACAGCTCCGCGCGCAACGCCTCCACCTGCGCGGAGTGCGAGGCGTAGTCCACCGCCACCCGACGCGCCCGCACACCGTCCGCCTCGCACGCCGCGAGGAGCTCCTCCAGCGCCGCCGGCTCACCCGAGACGACGACCGAGGACGGCCCGTTGACCGCCGCCACCGACACCCGCTCCTCACCCCAGCGAGCGATCAACTCCCGCACCCCGCCCACCGGCAGAGCCACCGACACCATCCCACCCGCACCAGCCAACACCCCGCCGATCACCCGGCTGCGCAGCGCCACCACCCGCGCCGCATCCTCCAGCGAGAGGATCCCCGCCACACACGCCGCCGCGATCTCACCCTGCGAGTGGCCCACCACCGCCTCCGGGACCACCCCCAGCGACTCCCACACCCGCGCCAACGACACCATCACCGCGAACAACACCGGCTGGACCACATCCACGCGCTCCAACGAAGGAGCGCCCTCCACGCCGCGCAGCACATCCAGCAGCGACCAGTCGCAGAACGCCTCCAACGCCGAAGCACACTCACCCATCCGCGCCGCGAACACCGGCGAGGAGTCCAGCAGTTCCACCGCCATACCCACCCACTGCGAACCCTGACCGGGGAACACGAACGCCAACTGACCACCCGCAACCGACCCCTGCACCACACCCGGCGCCATCACCCCACCGGCCACCGCACCCAACCCCGCCAACAACTCCCCACGACCCGCACCCACCACCACCGCACGACGCTCCAACGCCGCACGACCCACCGCCAACGACCAACCCACATCACCCACACCAGGACCACCCTCACCCAGCGCAGCCAACAACCGCTCCGCCTGACCCGCCAACGCCCCCGCACTCTTCCCCGACAACACCCACACCGGCGGAACCACCGACCCGGCCACCGGCTCGGCCGGTGCCTGCGGCACGGCCGCGGGCGCCTGCTCGATGATGGCGTGCGCGTTGGTGCCGCTGAAGCCGAACGAGGAGACGCCCGCGCGGCGCGGGCGGCCGGTCTCCGGCCAGGCGGTGGCGGTACGCGCCAGCGACACGGCGCCGGCCGTCCAGTCGATGTGCGGCGACGGCTCGGCGATGTGCAGGGACTGCGGCAGCACACCGTGCTGCATCGACATCACCAGCTTCATCACTCCCGCGATGCCGGCGGCGGCCTGGGTGTGACCGATGTTGGACTTCACCGAGCCGAGCAGCAACGGCCGCTCCTGCGGCCGGTCCTGGCCGTAGGTGGCCAGCAGCGCCTGCGCCTCGATCGGGTCACCGAGCGAGGTTCCGGTGCCGTGCGCCTCGACCACGTCCACCTGGTCGCTGGAGAGCCGGGCGTTGGCCAGCGCCTGGCGGATCACCCGCTGCTGCGACGGGCCGTTGGGCGCGGTGAGCCCGTTGCTCGCGCCGTCCTGGTTGATCGCGCTGCCGCGGACCACCGCGAGGACGGGGTGGCCGTTGCGCTGCGCGTCAGAGAGCCGCTCCAGCAGGAGCATGCCCACGCCCTCGGCCGGGCCGAAGCCGTCGGCGTCCGAGGAGAACGCCCGGCAGCGGCCGTCCTTGGACAGGCCGCGCTGCCGGCTGAACTCGATGAACAGGCCCGGGGTCGACATCACGTGGACGCCACCCGCCAGGGCCAGCGAGCACTCACCCAGCCGCAGCGCCTGGACGGCCAGGTGCAGCGCGACCAGCGAGGCCGAGCAGGCGGTGTCCACGGTGACCGCCGGGCCCTCCAGGCCGAAGGTGTAGGAGAGCCGGCCGGACATCACGCTGGCGGCGTTGCCGGTGCCCAGGTGGCCGCCGTAGTCCTCGTCGCCGTCCAGCACCACGGGCAGGTAGTCGGAGCCGTTGATACCGGCGAAGACGCCGGTCCGGCTGCCGCGCAGGGTGCCCGGGTCGATGCCGGCGCGCTCGAACGCCTCCCAGCCGGTCTCCAGGAGCAGCCGCTGCTGCGGGTCCATCGCCATCGCCTCACGCGGCGAGATCCCGAAGAACGCCGGGTCGAAGCGGGTCGCATCGCTGAGGAACCCGCCCTCGCGGGTGTAGGAGGTGCCGGGCACGTCCGGGTCCGAGTCGAACAGGTTCTCCAGGTCCCAGCCCCGGTCCGCCGGGAACCCGCTCAGCGCGTCGCCGCCCGAGGAGATCAGCTGCCAGAACTCCTCGGGGGTCCGGATGCCGCCGGCGAAGCGGCAGCTCATCGCGACGATCGCGATCGGCTCGCGGGCCTGGTCCTCGACATCCTGCAGCCGCCGGTACGCCTCGTCGAGATCCGTGGTGACCTTCTTCAGATATTCACGGAGCTTTGCTTCGTTCGCCATTGGCTTCTTCACCTATTCGCTTGCGATGGTTCGTCTGGGTGGTCGGGGTGGTGCGGCCGTGCGGTCAGCTCCGGCCGAACCTCTTGTCGATGAAGTCGAAGAGCTCGTCGTCACTGGCCTCTTCGAGCACGCTCGCCCCGGCCTCGTCGGACGCCCGTCCGACGTCGTTCCACTTGGTCAACAGCGACTGCAGCCGCACCGCGATGCGGGAGTGGCCCGCCTCGTCCTCGACGACCGAGGCGAGATCGCCCGGTGCCAGCGAGGCGAGGGTGCTCTCCAGCCGCTCCAGCTCGGCCAGGACGGACGGTCCGGCCTCCGGCGCGGGCGGCGCCACCTCCAGGCGCAACTGGCGCGCGAGCGCCGACGGCGTCGGGAAGTCGTAGATCAGCGTGGCCGGCAACCGCAGAGCGGTCGCGGCGTTCAGGCGGTTGCGGAGCTCGACCGCGGTGAGCGAGTCGAAGCCCAACTCCTTGAACGCCTGCTCGGCGCCGACCAGGTCCTTCGACGCGTAGCCGAGGACCTCGGCCACCTGCCGGCGCACCAGGTCGAGCACCATGCGCTCCTGCTCGGCCTCCGCCAGACCCGCCAGCCGCTCGGCCAGCGTCTCGGCGCCGGCCGGGGTCCCGGCCGTCACCTCGGTCCGGCGGCTCTCCACAGCCCGGCGTGCGGGGGTCCGCACCAGGCCCCGGAAGAGCGGCAGTCCGCCGCCCTGCGCGGAGGAGCGCAGCGCGGCCAGATCCAGCCGGATCGGCACCAGCACCGGCTCGCCGACCGCACGGGCCGCGTCGAACAGAGCCAGCCCCTGCGCCGCGGCGAGCGGGAGCACCCCGCCACGGGCGACCCGGTCGAGGTCGGCCGCGCCGAGCCGGCCGGCCATCCCCCGCTCCTCGGCCCACATGCCCCAGACCAGCGAGAGCCCGGCCAGGCCGTGCGCGCGCCGGTGCCCGGCGAGGGCGTCCAGGAAGACGTTCGCCGCCGAGTAGCTGCCCTGTCCCGGGCTGCCCAGCGTGCCGGCCGCCGCGGAGAAGAGCACGAAGGCCGCGAGGTCCAGACCGGCCGTCAGCTCATGGAGGTTGACCGCCGCGTCGACCTTCGGACGCATCACCCGGTCGAGGCGCTCCGGCGTCAGCAGGTCGATGACACCGTCGTCCAGGACGCCGGCGGCGTGCACCACCGCCGTCAGCGGGTGCGCGGGGTCGATGCCGGCCAGCAGCGCGGCCAGTGCCTCGCGGTCGGCCGCGTCGCAGGCGGCGACCGCTACCTCGGCGCCCAGGGCGTGCAGTTCGCCGGTCAGCTCGGCCATGCCGTCGGCGGCCGGGCCGCGCCGGCTGACGAGCAGCAGGTGCCGTGCGCCGTGCTCGGTCACCAGGTGGCGGGCCATCAGCCGGCCCAGACCACCGGTGGCACCGGTGATCAGGACGGTGCCGGCCTCGTCGATCCGCGCGACCGGGGTCTGCGCGGGTGCGGCCGCTGCCGGGACCCGGGCGAGACGGGGCGCGTACGCCCGGCCGGCCCGGAGCGCCAGCTCGGGTTCACCCGAGGCCAGCGCCCCGGCGATCGCCGCGAACGAGGCCTCCCCGTCGATGTCCAGCAGGACGAACTGCTCCGGGTTCTCCGCCTGCGCCGCGCGCAGCAGACCCCAGAGCGGTGCGTGCACCAGGTCCACGGCCTCGGCGTCCCCGGCCGCGGTGACGGCGCCCCGGGTGACGAGCACCAGGCGCGCCGAGCCGGGCCGGTTGCCGCCCAGCCAGTCCTGGAGCAGGAGCAGGGCCCGCTGTGCGGCGTCGTGCACCTCCGCGGCGAGGTCGGTGCCCGCGCCGCCGTCCGCCGCCGTGGCGGTGACCCGGTCCGTGAGGAAGGGCACCAGCACGGTGGCCGGCTCGGTCCGGCCGATGGCGACGGCCAGCCCCAGCGCGTCGAGGTCGTCGTACGCCTCGGCCTGCGCTCCGGCGGTCCGGAGCCCGACGGCCAGCTTCAGGTCGTCGGTCCCGAGGACGGCGTACTCGCCCGTGGCGGGCGCCACCGAGGTCGGCAGCTCCGTCCAGTCGATCCGGAAGAGCGAGTCGTGGAACGCGGCCGACACGTCGGCCGTCGACGCCGCAGGAGTGCCCGCGGCCACCGCCTGGGTCGCCAGGGAGTCGACGGAGGCGACGGGCGCACCCGTCTCGTCCGCCAGCAGGACGCGGACCGCGCCCGCGTCGGCCCGCGTCAGCCGCACGCGCAGCGCCGAGGCGCCGACCGCGTGCAGCGTCACGCCGCTCCAGCTGAGCGGCAGCCTGGCGAACTCCGTTGCGGGGATCTCGCTTTCGTCCCCGCTGCCGAGCGGCAGCAGGTGCAGCGCGGCGTCCAGCAGCGCCGGGTGCAGAGCGAAGCGCTCGGCGTCCGGCTGCTGCGCCTGGGCGAGGCAGACCTCCGCGAAGACCTCGTCCTCGCGCCGCCAGGCGGCCCGCAGGCCCTGGAAGGCGGGACCGTGCACGAGGCCGCTGCGCGCCGTGCGGTCGTAGAGCTCGTCGACGTCGACGGCCGTGGCGCCGACGGGCGGCCACACCGACAGGTCGGCGGACGGCTCGGACTGGTCGGACCCGCCGGCCAGCACGCCGGTGGCGTGGCGCGTCCACGGCAGGTCGGTCCGGGTGCCGTCGGCGGCCTTCGACCCCCGCTCGGGGCGGGAGTGGAGGGCCAGTGCGCGGCGACCGGAGTCGTCCGGCTCCGCGACGGAGACCCGCAGCTGGACACCACCGCGTTCCGGCAGCACCAGCGGCTCCTCCAGGGTGAGCACCTCCACCAGGTCGCAGCCGACCTGGTCGCCGGCCCGGACGGCCAGCTCCACGAAGGCCGCGCCCGGCAGCACCACCGTGTCGGCCACCGCGTAGTCGGCCAGCCAGGGGTGCGTCTGGAGGGACAGCCGACCCGCGAACAGGAACGCCTGCGAGTCGGGCATTTCCACCGCCGCGCCGAGCAGCGGGTGCGCGGCCGAGCCGAGGCCCATCGAGGCGACCTCGTCCATGGTCAGCACGGCGTCGACCCAGTAGCGCTCGCGCTGGAACGCGTAGGTGGGCAGGGTGACCCGGCGGGCGCCGGTCCCGGCGAAGAACGCCTCCCAGTCGATCTCCGCACCCCGGGCCTGGACCCGGGCCACTGCGGTGGTCAACGCCTCCGCCTCCGGCCGGCCCTTGCGCAGCACCGGCACGAACGCGTGCTCGTCACCCGTGACGCACTCCTGCGCCAGCGCGGAGAGCACACCGTCCGGGCCCAGCTCGACGAACGTCGTGACGCCCTGGGCTTCGAGGCTGCGGACACCGTCCAGGAAGCGCACGGCCTCGCGGACGTGCCGGACCCAGAAGTCGGCGGAGCCGACTTCGCCGGTCAGGTTGGAGACGATCGGGATCGCCGGGGCGTGGAACGTCAGGCCCTCGACGACCTCGCGGAACGCGTCGAGCATCGGCTCCATCAGCGGCGAGTGGAACGCGTGGCTGACGGTGAGGCGCTTGGACTTGCGACCGGCCACGACGGCCAGGACCTCGTCCTCGTCACCAGCGATCACCAGCGAGTTCGGACCGTTCACGGCCGCGATGCTCACCCGCTCGGTGAGCAGCGGCAGCACCTCGTCCTCGGTGGCCTGGATCGCCACCATCGCGCCACCGGAGGGCAGTTCCTGCATCAGACGGCCACGGGCGGCCACCAGCGTGCAGGCGTCCGCGAGTGAGAGGACGCCCGCGACATGCGCGGCGGCGATCTCACCGATCGAGTGACCCGACAGGAAGTCCGGCCGCAGGCCCCACGCCTCAACGAGACGGAACAACGCCACCTCGATGGCGAACAGCGCCGGCTGGGTGAACTCCGTCCGGTTCAACGCCTCGGCGTCCTCGCCGAACAGCACGTCCCGCAGCGGCCGTTCGAGGTGCGCGTCCAAGTGGGCGCAGACCTCGTCCAGCGCGTCGGCGAACACCGGGTAGGCGTCGTACAGTTCACGCCCCATCCCCAGCCGCTGGCTGCCCTGGCCGGTGAACAGGAACGCCGTCTTGCCACCGGCCACCGTCCCCCGCACCAGACCGGAAGCCGCCGACTCGCCTGCGGCCAGCGCCTCCAGGCCCCTCAGCAGCTCGTCGCGACTGTCGGCAGTCACCACCGCACGGTGGTCGAGCAACGTGCGCGTCGTCGCCAGCGAGTAGGCGACGTCGGTGGCACCCGAGCTTGCGTCGGTCTCCAGGTGGGAGCGCAGGCGCGCGGCCTGGTCCCTGAGCGCGGCCTCGGTCCGGCCCGACAGGACCCACGGCACGGTCGGCAGCTCCGCCGCCGGAGTGGCGGAGTCGGTCTCGGCCGCCGGGGCCTGCTCGATGACGGTGTGGGCGTTGGTCCCGCTGATGCCGAAGGACGAGATGCCCGCGCGGCGCGGACGGCCGGTCTCCGGCCACGGCGTCGCCTCGGTCAGCAGCGCGATGTCGCCGGCCGTCCAGTCGACGTGCGGGGTCGGCGCGTCCACGTGCAGCGTCTGCGGGAGCACGCCGTGCTGCATCGCCAGCACCATCTTGATGATGCCCGCGACACCTGCGGCAGCCTGGGTGTGACCGATGTTCGACTTGATCGAGCCGAGCAGCAACGGCCGGTCCTGCGGCCGGTCCTGGCCGTAGGTGGCCAGCAGCGCCTGGGCCTCGATCGGGTCACCGAGCTTGGTGCCCGTGCCGTGCGCCTCGACCGCGTCCACCTCGGCGGCGGACAGACCCGCACCGGCCAGCGCCTGGCGGATCACCCGCTGCTGGGACGGGCCGTTCGGGGCGGTGAGGCCGTTGCTCGCGCCGTCCTGGTTGACGGCGCTGCCCTTGACGATCGCGAGCACCGGGTGCCCGTTCCTACGGGCGTCGGACAGCCGCTCCACGAGCAGCATGCCCACGCCCTCGCCCCAGCCCGTGCCGTCGGCGGCGGCCGCGAAGGCCTTGATCCGGCCGTCGGCGGCCAGACCGCGCTGCTTGCTGAACTCGACGAACGCGCCCGGCGTCGACATGACGGTCACGCCGCCGGCCAGCGCGAGCGAGCACTCGCCGCTGCGCAGCGCCTGCACCGCCCAGTGCAGAGCCACCAGCGAGGACGAGCAGGCCGTGTCCACCGTGACCGCCGGCCCCTCCAGGCCCAGCGCGTAGGAGACCCGGCCAGACATCACGCTGGCCGCGTTGCCGGTGCCGAGGAAGCCCTCCGAGCCTTCCGGCGAGGACAGCACCAGGGAGAGGTAGTCCTGACCGTTGGTGCCCGCGAAGACGCCGACCTGCTGACCGCGCAGGGTCACCGGGTCGATGCCCGCCCGCTCGAACGCCTCCCACGATGTCTCCAGCAGCAGCCGCTGCTGCGGGTCCATCGCCAGCGCCTCACGCGGCGAGATCCCGAAGAAGCCCGGGTCGAACCCTGCGGCGTCCGTCAGGAACCCGCCCTCCCGGACGTACGAGGAGTTGTCGCCCTCGGACTCCGGGTCGAAGAGTGCGTCGACGTCCCAGCCACGGTCGGCCGGGAACCCGGCCACAGCGTCCCCACCCGTTGCGAGCAGCTGCCACAGCTCCTCCGGGGTGCGGACGCCGCCGGGGAAGCGGCAGCTCATCGCGACGATCGCGATCGGATCGTCGTCTAGCACCGCCGACGGCACCAGCACCCCGGCACCCGCCAGGTCCTCCGGCCCGGTGATCTCCGTGCGGAGGAAGCCGGCCAGCGCCGACGACGTCGGGTAGTCGTAGACCAGCGTGGCCGGCAGCCGCAGCCCGGTCACGGTGTTCAGGCGGTTGCGCAGTTCGACGGCGGTCAGCGAGTCGAAGCCCAGCTCCTTGAACGAACGGCCCGCCTCGACGGCGTCCGCACCGGCGTGCCCGAGGACGTCTGCGACGGCGGAACGCACCGTCTCCAGCAGCACCCGCTCACGCTCCACTGCCGACAGGCCCACCAGCCGGCCCGCGAGCGTCCCGGCGTCGGCGTCGGCGTCGACGGCCGTCGGCGCCAGGGCGCTCCTCGGGGCCGTCCGCAGCTCGGACAGCTCCGCCAGCAGGGGGCTCGGCCGCGACGCGGTGAAGCCTTCGGCCAGGCGCACCCAGTCGACGTCGGCGACGGTCACGACCGTCTCGTCCAGGTCCAGCGCCCGCTGAAGTGCCGCGATCGCCAGGCCGGCCGCCATCGGCGGCACACCGCCACGGCGCATCCGCGCCTCCAGCGCCTCGTCCGCCGCCATGCCCGAGCCCGCCCACGGGCCCCACGCGACGGACGTCGCGGGCAAGCCGTCGGCGCGGCGCTGCTCGGCCAGCGCGTCCAGGAACGCGTTCGCCGCAGCGTAGTTGCCCTGACCCGCCGCACCCACCGTGCCGCTGATCGAGGAGAACAGGACGAACGCCGACAGGTCCATCGCCCGCGTCAGCTCGTCCAGGTTGACCGCAGACTGCACCTTCGCGCGCAGCACCGTCGCGAAGCGCTCCGGCGTCAACGCGTCCAGCACGCCGTCATCCAGGACGCCCGCCGCGTGCACCACCGCAGTCGGCGGGAACTCCGCCAACAGACCAGCCAGCGCCTCACGGTCAGCCACATCACACGCGGCGACCGTCACCCGACCGCCCAGCGCCTCCAACTCATCGCGCAACTCCAAGGCACCGGGCGCCTCCAAGCCCCGACGGCTCGTCAGCACCAGGTGCTCGGCACCGGCGGCGAGCAGCCAACGCGCCACCTCGGCGCCCAGCGCACCCGTACCACCCGTCACCAGCACCGAACCCGCGCCCGGCACCCACGCACGACCTGCCGCACCGGCAGCAGCGGCACGGACCAGACGACGGCCGAACACCCCCGACGCACGAACCGCAACCTGATCCTCACCCGAGCCCGCCAGCACGCCCACCAGACGCTCCAACGCCCGACCGTCCAGCACCGCCGGCACATCGACCAGACCACCCCAACGCTCCGGGTGCTCCAACCCCACCACACGACCCAGACCCCACACCGAAGCCTGACCCGCATCCGGAACAGCATCCGAACGGCCCACCGACACCGCACCCGAGGTCAGCACCCACAACGGGCCGCCGACACTGACGTCACCCAGCGCCTGCACCACGCTCAACACGCCATCCAGGCCAGCACCCGGCAGCAACACCACACCCGCCACCGGACCATCCACCGACGCCCGCAGAGCCTCACCCACGCTGAACCGGTCGCCCGACACCTCGACAACCCTCACCTCAGCACCACGACCAGCCAGAGCATCCGCCACCTCCGACGACGCCTGACCAGCAGCCAGCACCAACCACACACCCGACAGGCCACCACCGGCAGACCCCGCCGACAGCGGCTTCCACGTCACCCGGTAGCGCCAACCCTCCACCACCGACCGCTCACCCTGCACCCGACGCCACGCCGACAACGCCGGCAACAGCGTCTCCAGCGCCCCTTCACCCGCAACATCCAACGTCGACGCCAACGAAGCGAGATCCCCACGCTCCACGGCATCCCAGAAACCCGCGTCCACCGAGTCCGCGACCGCCTCCTCGGCGGCCTCCGCCCAGTACCGCCGGCGCTGGAACGCGTAGGTGGGCAGGGTGACCCGGCGGGCGCCGGTCCCGGCGAAGAACGCCTCCCAGTCGATCTCCGCACCCCGGGCCTGGACCCGGGCCACTGCGGTGGTCAACGCCTCCGCCTCCGGCCGGCCCTTGCGCAGCACCGGCACGAACGCGTGCTCGTCACCCGTGACGCACTCCTGCGCCAGCGCGGAGAGCACACCGTCCGGGCCCAACTCGACGAACGTCGTGACGCCCTGCGCTTCGAGGCTGCGGACACCGTCCAGGAAGCGCACGGCCTCGCGGACGTGCCGGACCCAGAAGTCGACGGAGCCGACTTCACCGGTCAGGTTGGAGACGATCGGGATCGCCGGCGCGTGGAACGTCAGGCCCTCGACGACCTCACGGAACGCGTCGAGCATCGGCTCCATCAACGGCGAGTGGAACGCGTGACTGACAGTCAGACGCTTGGACTTGCGACCGGCCACGACGGCCAGAACCTCGTCCTCGTCACCAGCGATCACCAACGAGTTCGGACCGTTCACCGCCGCGATGCTCACCCGACCGGTCAGCAGCGGCAGCACCTCAGCCTCCGTCGCCTGCAACGCCACCATCGCGCCACCGGCGGGCAGTTCCTGCATCAGACGGCCACGCGCGGCCACCAGCGTGCAGGCATCCGCGAGCGAGAGAACGCCCGCCACGTGCGCGGCAGCAATCTCACCGATCGAGTGACCGGACAGGAAGTCCGGCCGCAGGCCCCACGCCTCAACGAGACGGAACAGCGCCACCTCGATGGCGAACAGCGCCGGCTGGGTGAACTCCGTCCGGTTCAGGATCTCGGCGTCCTCGCCGAACAGCACGTCCCGCAGCGGCCGTTCAAGGTGCGCGTCCAAGTGGGCGCAGACCTCGTCCAGCGCGTCGGCGAACACCGGGTAGGCGTCGTACAGTTCACGCCCCATCCCGAGCCGCTGGCTCCCCTGCCCCGTGAACAGGAACGCCGTCCGGCCACCGGCCACCGCGTCCCGCAGCACACCGGCCGTCGGTTCGTCGGCGGCCAGGGCGGCCAGACCGCGCAGGAACCCGTCGCGGTCGTCGGCCACCAGCACCGCACGGCGCTCAAGCGCCGCCCGTCCGGTGGCCAGCGAGTAGGCCACATCAGCAGAGTCCAGCTCCGGGTTGGCCACCAAGTGGGAGCGCAGGCGGGCGGCCTGGTCCTTGACGGCTGCCTCGGTCCGGCCCGACAGCACCCATGGCACGGAAGGGAGTTCAGCCACCGGAGCGACGGTGGTCCCGATCTCGGCCACCGGCGCCTGCTCGAGCACGGTGTGCGCGTTGGTGCCGCTCACGCCGAAGGACGAGACGGCGGCCCGGCGCGGACGGCCGGTCTCCGGCCAGGCCCGCGCCTCGGTCAGCAGCTCGACCGCGCCGGCCGTCCAGTCCACGTGCGGGGTCGGCGCATCCACGTGCAGCGTCTGCGGGAGCACGCCGTGCTGCATCGCCAGCACCATCTTGATGATGCCCGCCACACCCGCCGCCGCCTGGGTGTGCCCGATGTTGGACTTGACCGAGCCGAGCAGCAACGGCCGCTCGGCGTCACGGTCCTGGCCGTAGGTCGCCAGCAGCGCCTGGGCCTCGATCGGGTCACCCAGCGTCGTGCCGGTGCCGTGCGCCTCCACCGCGTCGACCTCGCCGGTCGACAGTCCGGCACTCGCCAGCGCCTGCCGGATCACCCGCTGCTGCGAGGGACCGTTCGGGGCCGTGAGGCCGTTGCTCGCACCGTCCTGGTTGACGGCCGAGCCACGCACCACCGCGAGCACCGGGTGCCCGTTGCGCCGCGCGTCCGACAGCCGCTCCACGAGCAGCATGCCCACGCCCTCGCCCCAACCCGTGCCGTCGGCACCGGCCGCGAAGGCCTTGATCCGGCCGTCGGCGGCCAGACCGCGCTGACGGCTGAACTCCACGAACGCGCCCGGCGTCGACATGACGGTCACACCGCCCGCCAGCGCCAGCGAGCACTCACCGTTGCGCAGCGCCTGCGCCGCGAGGTGCAACGCGACCAGCGACGACGAGCAGGCCGTGTCGACGGTGACCGCCGGGCCCTCCAGGCCGAAGGTGTAGGACAGCCGGCCCGAGACCACACTCGCCGAGTTGCCCGTGCTCATGAACCCGTCGCCGCCGTCCGGCGTGCTGAGGACGAGGGACAGGTAGTCCTGACCGTTCGTCCCCGCGAAGACGCCGGTCCGGCTGCCGCGCAGGCTCACCGGGTCGATGCCCGCCCGCTCGAAGACCTCCCACGAGGTCTCCAGCAGCAACCGCTGCTGCGGGTCCATCGCGACGGCCTCACGCGGCGAGATCCCGAAGAAGTCCGGGTCGAAGTCGCCGGCGTCGTAGACGAAGCCGCCCTCACGGGCGAACGCGGCGTCCTGCGTGACGGCCTGCGGGTCGAAGAACGACTCGCGCTCCCAGCCACGGTCGGTCGGGAAGGCGGAGATCGCGTCCTCGCCACCGGCCAGCAGGCGCCAGAGGTCCTCCGGCGACCGGACGCCACCGGGGAAGCGGCAGCTCATCGCGATGATCGCGATCGGGTCGTCGTCCACCGCCACCGCCACCGGTCCGGTGACGGCGTCCTGCTCACCGAGCAGCTCGGCGAGCAGGTGCTCGGCGAGCGCCAGCGGCGTCGGGTAGTCGTAGATCAGCGTCGTCGGCAGCCGCAGTTCGGTCGCCGCGTTCAGGCGGTTGCGCAGTTCGACCGCAGTGAGCGAGTCGAAGCCCAGCTCCTTGAACGCGCGGGTCGCCTCGACGGCGTCCGCACCGGCGTGCCCGAGGACGTCCGCGACGGCGGAACGCACCGTCTCCAGCAGCACCCGCTCACGCTCCGCCACCGCCAGGCCCGCGAGCCGGCCCGCGAGCGTCCCGGAGTCAGCAGCCCCGGCGGTCGGCGCCAGAGCGCTCTCCCGCGTCTTCCGCACCTCTGCGAGGCCGGACACCAGCGGGCTCGGCCGCGACGCCGTGAAGCCCGGAGCAAACCGCTCCCAGTCGATGTCGGCGACGGTCACGGACGTCTCGTCCAGGTCCAGCGCCCGCTGAAGTGCCGCGATCGCCAGGCCGGCCGCCATCGGCGGCACACCGCCACGGCGCATCCGCGCCTCCAGCGCACCGTCGGCCGCCATGCCCGAGCCCGCCCACGGACCCCACGCGACGGACGTCGCGGGCAGACCCTCAGCGCGACGCCGCTCGGCCAGCGCGTCCAGGAACGCGTTCGCCGCAGCGTAGTTGCCCTGACCGGCCGTGCCGACCGTCCCCGTGATCGAGGAGAAGAGGACGAACGCCGAGAGGTCCAAGTCCCTGGTCAGTTCGTCCAGGTTGACTGCGGACTCGACCTTCGCGCGCAGCACGGAGGCGAAGCGCTCCGGCGTCAGCGCGTCCAGCACGCCGTCGTCCAGCACACCGGCCGCGTGCACCACCGCAGTCGGCGGGAACTCCGCCAACAGACCCGCCAGCGCCTCACGGTCAGCCACATCACACGCGGCGACCGTCACCCGACCGCCCAGCGCCTCCAACTCCGTCTGCAACTCGACCGCGCCCGGCGCCTCCAGACCCCGACGGCTCGTCAGCACCAGGTGCTCGGCACCAGCCGCGAGCAGCCAACGCGCCACCTCGGCACCCAGCGCACCCGTACCACCCGTCACCAGCACCGAACCCGCGCCCGGCACCCACGCACGACCTGCCGCACCGGCAGCAGCGGCACGGACCAGACGACGGCCGAACACCCCCGACGCACGAACCGCAACCTGATCCTCACCCGAGCCCGCCAGCACGCCCACCAGACGCTCCAACGCCCGACCGTCCAGCACCGCCGGCACATCGACCAGACCACCCCAACGCTCCGGGTGCTCCAACCCCACCACACGACCCAGACCCCACACCGAAGCCTGACCCGCATCCGGAGCACCATCCGAACGGCCCACCGACACCGCACCCGCCGTCAACACCCACAACGGGCCGGCCACGCTGACGTCACCCAGCGCCTGCACCACACCCAGAACACCATCCAGGCCAGCACCCGGCAGCAACACCACACCCGCCACCGGACCATCCACCGACGCCCGCAGAGCCTCACCCACGCTGAACCGGTCGCCCGACACCTCGACAACCCTCACCTCAGCACCACGACCAGCCAGAGCACCCGCCACCTCGGACGACGCCTGACCCGCAGCCAGCACCAACCACACACCCGACAACCCACCACGAGCCGCAACACCAGCCAGCGGCTTCCACGTCACCCGGTAGCGCCAACCCTCCACCACCGACCGCTCACCCTGCACCCGACGCCACGCCGACAGAGCAGGCAGAGCCGCTCCCAACGAAAGGTCGGGGTCAAGCTCAAGCTCGGCCGCGAGCGCCTTCAGATCCCCGCGCTCCACCACATCCCAGAAACTCGCGTCCACCGAGTCCGTGGCTGCGGCACCCTCCCGCACGTCCTCCACGGCCTCGACCCAGAACCGCTCCCGCTGGAACGCGTAGGTCGGCAGCTCGACGCGCTGCGCACCGGTTCCGGCGAAGAACGCCTCCCAGTCCAGTGCGACGCCCCGGACATGGGCCCGCGCCACGGCGGCGATCAGCGCCTCGGACTCCGAGCGGCCGGCCCGCACCGCTGGGACGAAGGCCCGGTCGGCCTCCGCCAGGCAGTCCTGCGCCAACGCGGTCAGCACACCGTCCGGACCCAGCTCCAGGAACGTCGTGACGCCCTGCGCCTCCAACGCCCGCACACCGTCCAGGAACCGGACCGCCTCACGCACATGCCGCACCCAGAAGTCGGCCGAACCGACTTCCTCCGCCGACACCACAGCACCCGTCAGGTTCGACACGATCGGAATCTCCGGAGCCTGGAACGTCAGCCCCTCCGCCACCTCACGGAACGCGTCAAGCATCCCGTCCATCAACGGCGAGTGGAACGCGTGGCTGACGGTCAGACGCTTGCTCTTGCGACCCGCGAAGCCGGCCGCGACAGCCAGGACCTCGTCCTCGTCACCAGCGATCACCAGCGAGTTCGGACCGTTCACGGCCGCGATGCTCACCCGACCGGTCAGCAGCGGCAACACCTCCGCTTCCGTCGCCTGCAACGCCACCATCGCACCACCGGACGGCAGTTCCTGCATCAGACGGCCACGAGCAGCCACCAGCGCACACGCATCCGCCAGCGACAGCACACCAGCCACATGCGCGGCAGCGATCTCACCAATCGAGTGACCCGACACGAAGTCCGGCCGCAGACCCCACGCCTCCACCAACCGGAACAGCGCCACCTCCACCGCGAACAACGCCGGCTGAGTGAACTCCGTCCGGTCCAGCAACTCCTTGTCCTGCCCGAACAGCACATCCTTCAGCGGCAGTTCGAACTCCGCACACACCGCGTCCAACGCAGCCGCGAACACCGGGAACGCCTCGTACAGCTCACGCCCCATCCCCAGCCGCTGACTCCCCTGGCCCGTGAACAGGAAGGCCATCCGGCCGCCGACGATCGCGCCCTCGGTCGCGCCGCCCTCGGCCAGCGCCTCCAGGCTCTTCAGCAGCTCGGCACGGTCCTGGCCGACCAGGACCGCACGGTGCTCGAAGGCGGAACGTCCGACGGCCAACGAGTAGGCGACATCGGGCAGTCGGACGTCCGACTCGGTGGTCAGGTACGCACGAAGCCGGTCGGCCTGGGCCCGCAGGCCCGCCCCACCCTTGGCCGACAGGACCAGCGGCACGGCCGGGAGTTCCGCCGCCGGAACGACGGTCCCGGTCTCGGCCACGGGTGCCTGCTCAAGGACGGTGTGCGCGTTGGTCCCACTGAACCCGAAGGACGAGACAGCGGCCCGGCGCGGACGCCCGGTCTCGGGCCAGGCCCGCGCCTCGGTCAGCAGCGCGATGTCGCCCGCCGTCCAGTCGACGTGCGGGGTCGGCGCGTCCACGTGCAGCGTCTGCGGCAGCACGCCGTGCTGCATCGCCAGCACCATCTTGATCACACCAGCCACGCCCGCCGCCGCCTGGGTGTGCCCGATGTTGGACTTGACCGATCCGAGCAGCAACGGCCGCTCGGCGTCACGGTCCTGGCCGTAGGTCGCCAGCAGCGCCTGGGCCTCGATCGGGTCACCCAGCGTCGTGCCGGTGCCGTGCGCCTCCACCGCGTCGACCTCGCCGGTCGACAGTCCGGCACTCGCCAGCGCCTGCCGGATGACGCGCTGCTGCGACGGCCCGTTCGGGGCCGTCAGGCCGTTGCTGGCGCCGTCCTGGTTGACGGCCGAGCCACGGACCACCGCGAGCACCGGGTGCCCATTGCGCTGCGCGTCCGAGAGCCGCTCCACGAGCAGCATGCCGACACCCTCGCCCCAGCCCGTGCCGTCGGCACCGGCCGCGAAGGCCTTGATCCGGCCGTCGGCGGCAAGACCGCGCTGACGGCTGAAGTCGACGAACGCGCCCGGGGTCGACATGACGGTCACGCCGCCCGCCAGTGCCAGCGAGCATTCGCCGTTGCGCAGCGCCTGGATCGCCCAGTGCAGAGCCACCAGGGACGAGGAGCAGGCCGTGTCGACCGTGACGGCCGGGCCCTCCAGGCCGAAGGTGTAGGACAGCCGGCCCGAGACCACACTCGCCGCGTTGCCGGTGCCCATGTGACCCTCAAGGCCCTCGGGTCCGTTCAGCAGCAGGGAGAGGTAGTCCTGACCGTTAGTGCCGACGAAGACGCCGGCCTGGCTGCCGCGCAGGGTGGCCGGGTCGATGCCGGCCCGCTCGAACGCCTCCCACGAGGTCTCCAGCAGCAGGCGCTGCTGCGGGTCCATCGCCAGCGCCTCACGCGGCGAGATCCCGAAGAACGCGGCGTCGAAGTCACCGGCCTCGTAGAGGAATCCGCCCTCCTGGACGTACGAGGTGCCCTCGACCTCCGGGTCCGGGTTGTACAGCGCCTCCAGGTCCCAGCCACGGTCCATCGGCATGGCCGACATGGCGTCGCCGCCGGACACGAGCAGCTGCCAGAGGTCCTCCGGCGACTCGACGCCGCCCGGGAAGCGGCAGCTCATCGCGACGATCGCGATCGGGTCGTCGTCCACGGCCACCGCCACCGGTCCGGTGACGGCGTCCTGCTCACCGAGCAGCTCGGCGAGCAGGTGCTCGGCGAGCGCCAGCGGCGTCGGGTAGTCGTAGATCAGCGTGGCCGGCAACCGCAGCGCGGTCACGGCGTTCAGGCCGTTCCGCAGCTCGACGGCGGTGAGCGAGTCGAAGCCGATCTCCCGGAACGCCCGCGCGGCCCCGACCTCTTCGACGTCCTCGTGACCGAGAACGCCGGCGACGTGGGTACGCACCAGGTCCAGCAGCGCACGCTTGCGGCCCGCCTGGGGCAGGCCGAGCAGGCGTTGAGCCAGCGCGGACGCCGACTCGACGGCCGCCGACTCGACATGCCCGGCTCCGTCGCGGGCGCCGGGACGGCGCGCCTCGACGAGGTCGGCCAGCAGCGGGCTCGGCCGCGCGGCGGTGAAGCCCGGGCCGAACCGCTCCCAACCGATGTCCGCGACGGTCACGGCCGTCTCGTCCAGGTCAAGCGCCCGCTGAAGCTCACGGATCGCGAGGTCGGCCGCCATCGGCGGCACACCGGCACGACGCATCCGCGCCTCCAGCGCACCGTCGGCGGCCATGCCGGAGCCCGCCCACGGGCCCCACGCGACGGACGTCGCGGGCAGACCCTCGGCGCGACGCCGCTCGGCCAGCGCATCCAGGAACGCGTTCGCCGCAGCATAGTTACCCTGACCCGCTGCACCCACCGTGCCGGCGATCGAGGAGAACAGGACGAACGCCGACAGGTCCAAGTCCCTGGTCAGCTCGTCCAGGTTGAGCGCCGCATCCACCTTCGCGCGCAGCACCGTCGCGAAGCGCTCCGGCGTCAACGCGTCCAGCACGCCGTCGTCCAGCACACCGGCCGCGTGCACCACCGCAGTCGGCGGGAACTCCGCCAACAGGGCCGCCAGCGCGTCACGGTCAGCCACATCACACGCGGCGACCGTCACCCGGCCGCCAAGCGCCTCCAGCTCATCGCGCAACTCGACCGCGCCGGGCGCCTCCAGACCACGACGGCTCGTCAACACCACATGCTCGGCGCCAGCGGCGAGCAGCCAACGCGCCACCTCGGCACCCAGCGCACCCGTACCACCCGTCACCAGCACCGAACCCGTGCCCGGCACCCACGCACGACCCACCGCACCAGCAGAGGCACGGACCAGACGACGGCCGAACACCCCCGACGCACGAACCGCAACCTGATCCTCACCCGAGCCCGCCAGCACGCCCACCAGACGCTCCAACGCCCGACCGTCCAGCACCGCCGGCACATCGACCAGACCACCCCAACGCTCGGGATGCTCCAACCCCACCACACGGCCCAGACCCCACACCGAAGCCTGACCCGCATCCGGAACAGCATCCGAACGCCCGGTCGAGACCGCACCCGAGGTCAGCACCCACAACGGGCCGCCGACACTGACGTCACCCAGCGCCTGCACCACGCCCAGAACACCGTCCAGGCCAGCACCCGGCAGCAACACCACACCCGCCACCGGACCATCCACCGACGCCCGCAGAGCCTCACCGACACTGTGGCGGTCCCCCGCCACCTCGACAACCCGCACCTCGGCACCAGCACCGGCCAAAGCATCCGCCACCTCCGACGACGCCTGACCAGCAGCCAACACCAACCACACACCCGACAACCCACCACGAGCCGGGCTCTCGGCCAGCGGCTTCCAGGAGACCTGGTAGCGCCAACCCTCGACAGCGTTGCGCACCGGCTCTTCCGGCCAGTAGCGCCGACGCTGGAACGCGTACGTCGGCAGATCGACGCGCTGCGCACCGGTTCCGGCGAAGAACGACTCCCAGTTCGGTGCGAATCCGCGCACCTGCAAGCCGGCCAGCGCGGCCGTCACCGTCTCGGTCTCGGGACGGCCCTTACGCAGCGCCGAAACGAAAGCGGCGTCGGCGTCGCCGGTGACGCACTCCTGCGCCAGCGCGGTCAGCACACCATCCGGACCCAGCTCCAGGAACGTCGTGACGCCCTGCGCCTCCAACGCCCGCACACCGTCCAGGAACCGGACCGCCTCACGCACATGCCGCACCCAGAAGTCGGCCGAACCGACTTCCTCCGCCGAGACCACAGCGCCGGTCAGGTTCGACACGATCGGGATCTTCGGAGCCTGGTAGCTCAGCCCCTCCGCCACCTCACGGAACGCGTCAAGCATCCCGTCCATCAACGGCGAGTGGAACGCGTGGCTGACGGTCAGCCGCTTGCTCTTGCGACCCGCGAAGCCGGCCGCGACAGCAAGGACCTCGTCCTCGTCACCAGCGATCACCAGCGAGTTCGGACCGTTCACGGCCGCGATGCTCACCCGCTCGGACAGCAGCGGCAGCACCTCCGCCTCCGTCGCCTGCAACGCCACCATCGCACCACCGGCGGGCAGTTCCTGCATCAGGCGACCGCGAGCGGCCACCAGCGTGCAGGCATCCGCGAGCGACAGAACGCCCGCGACGTGCGCGGCAGCGATCTCACCGATCGAGTGACCCGACACGAAGTCCGGGCGCAGGCCCCAGGATTCGACGAGGCGGAAGAGCGCCACCTCCACCGCGAACAACGCGGGCTGGGTGAACTCCGTCCGGTTCAACGCCTCGGCGTCATCACCGAACAGCACATCCTTCAGCGGCAGTTCAAGCTCGGCACACACCGCATCCAACGCACCCGCGAACACCGGGAACGCGTCATACAGCTCACGCCCCATCCCCAGCCGCTGACTCCCCTGGCCCGTGAACAGGAACGCCATCCGGCCGCCGGCCACTGCACCGACGGTGCTGCGGCCCTCGGCCAGCGCCTCCAGGCTCCGGGTGAGCTGGGCCATGTCCTGGCCGAGCAGGACGGCCCGGTGTTCCAGGGCGGACCGGCTGGTGGCGAGGGAGTAGGCGATGTCGAGCGGGCGGTGGGCGGCGGCGGTGTCCACGTAGGCGCGCAGGCGCTGGGCCTGGGCGCGCACGGCGGCCTCGCTGCGGCCCGACAGGGCCCACGGGAGAACCGGGAGAACCGTCTCGGGCTCGACGGCGACCACGGCGGCGACCGCCGCCGGCTCCGGCGCCTGCTCGATGATGGCGTGCGAGTTGGTGCCGCTGTAGCCGAAGGAGGAGACGCCCGCGCGACGCGGGCGCCCGGTCTCCGGCCACGGCCGGGCCTCGGTCAGCAGCTCGATGTCGCCGGCCGTCCAGTCCACGTGCGGGGTCGGCTCGGCGATGTGCAGCGTCTTGGGCAGCACGCCGTGCTGCATGGCGAGCACCATCTTCATGATGCCGACGGCGCCCGCGACGGCCTGGGTGTGGCCGATGTTCGACTTGACGGAGCCGAGCCAGAGCGGCTGGTCCGCGTCGCGGCCCTGGCCGTAGGTGGCCAGCAGGGCCTGGGCCTCGATCGGGTCACCGAGCGTGGTGCCGGTGCCGTGCGCCTCGACGACGTCCACCTCGGCGGCGGACAGGCCGGCGTTGGCCAGCGCCTGCCGGATGACGCGCTGCTGCGAAGGGCCGTTCGGTGCGGTCAGGCCGTTGCTGGCACCGTCCTGGTTGATGGCGGTGGCGCGCAGCAGGGCGAGCACCGGGTGACCGTTGCGCTGCGCGTCGGAGAGCCGCTCGACCAGGAACATGCCGACGCCCTCGGACCAGATCGTCCCGTCCGCGTCGGCGGAGAACGCCTTGATCCGGCCGTCGGCGGCCAGGCCGCGCTGGCGGCTGAACTCGGTGAAGGCACCGGGCGTGGACATCACGGTGACGGCGCCGGCCAGCGCCATCGAGCACTCGCCCTGGCGCAGCGCCTGTGCGGCGAGGTGCAGAGCGACGATCGACGAGGAGCAGGCGGTGTCGACGGTGAGGGCGGGGCCCTCCAGGCCGAAGGTGTAGGAGAGCCGGCCGCTGGCCACACTCGCCGCGTTGCCGGTGCCCAGGTGTCCTTCCAGGCCCTGGGCGTCGTTCAGCCAGAGGGTCAGGTAGTCCTGCTCGTTGGAGCCGACGTACACGGCGGTCTTGCTGCCGCGCAGCGTCGCCGGGTCGATGCCGGCGCGCTCGAAGGCCTCCCAGGACGTCTCCAGCAGCAGGCGCTGCTGCGGGTCCATCGCCAGTGCCTCGCGCGGCGAGATCCCGAAGAACGGCGCGTCGAAGTCAGCGACGTCGTGCAGGAAGCCGCCCTCGCGGGTGTAGCTGGTGCCCTCGCGGTCGGGGTCGTCGCTGTAGAGGGCGTCGAGGTCCCAGCCGCGGTCGGCCGGGAAGGGCGTGATGCCGTCCTCGGCGGCGACCAGCAGGCGCCAGAGGTCCTCGGGGGACTGGATGCCGCCGGGGAACCGGCAGCTCATCGCCACGATCGCGATCGGGTCGTCGTCGGAAGCGGTGATCACGCGGTCGGGGACGATGACCGCGGCCTCGTCGCCGACGATCTCGGTGCGCAGGTAGCCGGCCAGCGCGAGCGCGGTGGGGTAGTCGAAGACCAGGGTGGCCGGCAGGCGCAGCCCGGTCACGTCGCCGAGCAGGTTGCGCAGTTCGACGGCGGTCAGCGAGTCGAAGCCGAGCTCCTTGAACGCCCGTCCCTCCTCGACGAGTTGCGGACCGGCGTAGCCCAGCACGGCTGCCACCTGGGTGCGCACCAGGTCCAGCAGCAGCCGGTCCCGCTCCACCTCGTCGAGCCCGGCCAGGCGCTGGGCCAGCGCCGACTCCCCGGTACCGGCGGCGGCGCCTGCCGTGCGCCGGACGGGCACCCGGACCAGTCCGCGCAGCAGCGGCGCGATCGTTCCGGCTGCGGCCTGGGCGCGCAGCGCCATGGTGTCGACCCGCATCGGGGCCAGCGCCGCCTCGTCCACCGCGACGGCCAGGTCCAGCAGGGCGAGGCCCTCGGCCGGCGAGAGCGGCGGCAGGCCCGCGCGCCGCATCCGGCTGACGTCGGCCTCGTCCAGTCCGCCGGCCATGCCCGAACCGCCCCACAGGCCCCAGGCCAGCGAGGTCGCGGTCAGGCCCGCGGTCCGTCGGCGCACCGCCAGGGCGTCCAGGAACGCGTTCGCGGCGGCGTAGTTGCCCTGTCCCGGTCCGCCGAAGACACCCGAGGAGGAGGAGAACAGCACGAACGCCGCGAGGTCCAGGTCCCGCGTCAGCTCGTGCAGGTTCCAGGCCGCGTCGACCTTCGGGCGCATCACGCGGTCGAGCCGCTCGGGGGTGAGCGAGCCGATCACGCCGTCATCCAGCACACCGGCCGTGTGCACCACGGCGGTCAGCGGGTGTTCGGCGGGGACCGACGCCAACAGCGCGGCCAGCGCGGCCCGGTCGGCCAGGTCGCAGCCGGCCCAGACGGTTTCGGCGCCCAAGGCGGCGAGTTCGTCGGACAGTTCGGACGCGTTCTCGGCGGCGGCACCGCGACGGCTGACCAACAGCAGCCTGCGGACGCCGTGTTCGGTCACCAGGTGCCGGGCGACCAGGCCGCCCAGCGTGCCCGAGGCACCGGTGACGAGCACCGTGCCGTCGAGGTCGGAGGCGCCGAACAGACCGGTGCGCGCGGCCGGTTCGGCCGCCACCGGCACCCGGGCCAGGCGCGGCGTGCGGACCGCGCCCGCGCGGATCGCCACCTGGTCCTCACCGGAGGCCAGCGCCGACGGCAGCGCGGCCGCCGAGACGTCCTCGCCGTCGAGGTCCAGGAGGACGAAACGGCCCGGGTTCTCGGACTGCGCGGAGCGCAGCAGGCCCCACACCGCGGCGTGCGCCAGGTCGTCGACCGGCTCACCGGGCGCGGCGGCCACCGCGCCCGAGGTCGCGAAGACCAGGCGGGCGTCGGCGAACCGGTCGTCGGCCAGCCAGGCCTGCACCAGCCCGAGCGCCCCGGCGGTGGCGTGGCGCACCGCGTCGGCGAGAGCGTCGGCGCCCTCAGCGGCCCGAGCGCGCTCAGCGGCCTCCGCACCCTCAGTGATCTCTGCGGTCGGCGCGACCAGGACGCAGTCCGGCACGGCCGCCCCCGCGTCCACGGCGGCGGCCAGCGCGGCGAGGTCGGCGAACTCCTCGGCCCGCAGCGCGGCCGGGGCCAGGCCCCGCGCCTGCGGACCGACGACGGCCCAGCGCAGCGCCGAACCGTCCGGGTCACCGGTCAGGTCGGCCCACTCCAGGCGGAACAGCGACTCGTGGTACGCCGAGCGCGCGGCATTCACCTGCTCCGCCGACACCGGGCGCAGCACGAGCGAGTCCACCGCCGCCACCGGAGCACCGCCTGCGTCGGCGATCTCGATCCGCACGCCGTCGGCACCCTTCGGCGCCAGCCGGACGCGCAGGGCGGCGGCGCCGCTCGCGTGCAGCGACACGCCGCTCCAGACGAACGGCAGCCGCCCCCGGCCCTCGGTGCCGACCAGGCCCAGCGCGTGCAGGGCGGAGTCGAGCAGAGCCGGGTGCAGGCCGAACGCCTGCGCGTCGGCGACGGCGGTCTCGGGCAGCCGGACCTCGGCGAACACCTCGTCGCCCAGGCGCCAGGCCGCCGTGAGGCCGCGGAACACCGGGCCGTAGTCCAGGCCGACGTGGGCGAGGGTCTCGTACAGGTCCTCGACATCGGCCGTACGGGCGCCGGCCGGCGGCCACTCGGTGTGGGAGAACGAGGCCTGCGGCGCGCCCGAGCCGAGCACACCGCCGGCGTGCCGGGTCCACGGCTCCTCGGCCGGCGCGCCCTGGAGCTGGGACAGCAGGGCGAACGAACGTCGCCCGGCGCCGTCCAGCGGGCCCAGCACGATCTGGAACCGGACGGCTCCGCGCTCGGGCAGGATCAGCGGGGCTTCCAGGGTCAGCTCGTCCAGGTAGTCGCAGCCGACCTGGTCGCCGGCCCGGATCGCCAGCTCGACGAACGCCGTGCCGGGGAGCAGCACGCTGCCCATCACGACGTGGTCGGCCAGCCAGGGGTGGGTGTCCACCGAGAGCCGACCGGTGAACAGGAACCCGTCGCTGTCGGCGAGCGGCACGGCCGCGCCCAGCAGCGGGTGGTCGGCCGATTCGAGGCCGGCGGCGGTCACGTCACCCGTCGGGGTGCCGGCCTCCAGCCAGAAGCGCTGCGGCTGGAAGGCGTAGGTGGGCAGCTCGACGGTGCGGGCACCCGTGCCCGCGAAGACCTGCGCCCACTCCACCGCGACGCCCCGCACATGGGCCCGCGCGACGGCGGCAACCAGCGACTCGGCCTCCGGCCGACCCTTGCGCAGCACCGGGACGAAGGCGTGCTCGTCACCCGTGACGCACTCCTGCGCCAGTGCGGAGAGCACACCGTCCGGGCCCAGCTCGACGAACGTCGTGACGCCCTGCGCTTCGAGGCTGCGGACACCGTCGAGGAAGCGCACGCCCTCGCGGACGTGCCGGACCCAGAAGTCGGCGGACGTGACCTCGCCGGTCAGGTTGGAGACGATCGGGATCGCCGGGGCGTGGAACGTCAGGCCCTCGACGACCTCGCGGAACGCGTCGAGCATCGGCTCCATCAACGGCGAGTGGAACGCATGGCTGACGGTCAGACGCTTGGACTTGCGACCGGCCACGACGGCCAGGACCTCGTCCTCGTCACCAGCGATCACCAGCGAGTTCGGACCGTTGACGGCGGCGATGCTCACCCGACCGGTCAGCAGCGGCAGCACCTCGTCCTCGGTGGCCTGGATCGCCACCATCGCACCACCGGCGGGCAGTTCCTGCATCAGACGGCCACGCGCGGCCACCAACGTGCAGGCATCCGCGAGCGACAGCACACCCGCCACATGCGCGGCGGCGATCTCACCGATCGAGTGCCCGGACAGGAAGTCCGGCCGCAGACCCCACGCCTCAACCAGGCGGAAGAGCGCCACCTCCACCGCGAACAACGCGGGCTGGGTGTACTCCGTCCGGTCCAGCACCGCAGCGTCCTCGCCGAACAGCACATCCTTCAGCGGCAGTTCGAGCTGCGCACAGACCTCGTCCAACGCAGCCGCGAACACCGGGTAGGCGTCGTACAGTTCACGCCCCATCCCGAGCCGCTGGCTGCCCTGGCCCGTGAACAGGAAGGCGAGCTTCCCGGCCACCGGCGAGCCCTGGACCAGGCCGGGCGCAGCGACGCCCTCGGCCATGGCGGTCAGCCCGGCCAGGAAACCGTCCCGGTCGCCCGCGAGGAGCACGGCGCGGTGGTCGAAGGTCGCGCGGGTGGTCGCCAGCGCGTAGCCGACGTCGGCGAGCGACAACTCGCCCTGGCCGACGAGGTGTTCGCGCAGACGCTCGGCCTGCGCGCGGGCGGCGTCGGCGCCGCGTCCGGAGAGCACCCAGGGGAGCACCGGCGGCAGCGCGGCGGCCGGCGCGGTGTCCGGCGTGGTCGGCTGCGCGGCCGGCTCGTCCTGCGGCGCCTGCTCGATGATGGTGTGCGCGTTGGTCCCGCTCACGCCGAACGCCGAGACGCCCACCCGGCGCGGCCGGCCCGTCTCGGGCCAGGCCCGCGCCTCGGCGAGCAGCGAGACCTCGCCCGCCGTCCAGTCGACGTGCGGGGTGGGCTCGTCCACGTGCAGGGTCTTGGGCAGCACGCCGTGGCGCATCGCCATGACCATCTTGATGATGCCCGCCACGCCCGCGGCGTTCTGGGTGTGGCCGAGGTTGGACTTCAGCGAGCCCAGCCAGAGCGGCTGCCCCTCGGGGCGGTCCTGGCCGTAGGTGGCCAGCAGGGCCTGGGCCTCGATCGGGTCACCCAGCGTGGTACCGGTGCCATGTGCCTCCACCGCGTCGATGTCGGCGGGGGTCAGCCGGGCGTTCTCCAGCGCCTGGCGGATGACGCGCTGCTGTGCGGGTCCGTTGGGCGCGGTGAGGCCGTTGCTGGCGCCGTCCTGGTTGACGGCGCTGCCCTTGACGACCGCGAGCACCGGGTGCCCGTTGCGCCGCGCGTCGGAGAGCCGCTCGACGAGCAGGACGCCGACGCCCTCGCCCCAGCCGGTGCCGTCCGCCGCCGCCGCGAAGGACTTGCAGCGGCCGTCGGCGGCCAGCCCGCGCTGGCGGCTGAACTCGACGAAGACGTCCGGACTGGCCAGCACCGTCACGCCGGCCGCCAGCGCGAGCGAGCACTCGCCGTTGCGCAGCGCCTGCACGGCGAGGTGCAGGGCGACCGAGGAGGACGAGCAGGCGGTGTCGATGGTGGCTGCCGGGCCTTCGAGGCCGAAGACGTAGGCCAGCCGGCCGGAGACGACGCTCGACGCCGTCCCGGTGAGCAGGTGGCCCTCGACGCCCTCCGGCAGGTCGTTCTGGCCCGCGCCGTACGCCTGGGCGGACGCGCCGACGAAGACGCCGGCCCGCGAGCCCCGCACGGTCGCCGGGTCGATGCCGGCCCGCTCGAACGCCTCCCAGGACGTCTCAAGGAGCAGCCGCTGCTGCGGGTCCATCGCCAGCGCCTCGCGCGGCGAGATCCCGAAGAAGCCGGGGTCGAAATCGGCGGCGTCGTGCAGGAATCCGCCCTCGCGGGCGTAGAAGGTGCCCGCGTGGTCGGGGTCCGGGTCGTAGAGCGACTCGATGTCCCAGCCCCGGTCGGTCGGGAAGCCGGAGACGGCGTCCTGCCCGCCCGCGACGAGCTGCCAGAGGTCCTCCGGGGAGCGCACTCCGCCGGGGAAGCGGCAGCTCATCGCGACGATGGCGATCGGTTCCCGGGACGCCTCGGTGAGCTGGTGGTTCTGCCGTCGAAGCCGGTCGGTCTCCTTCAGCGAGGCCCGCAGCGCTTCAACGATCTTCTCGTTGGGGGTTGTCATCATGTACTCCGAGCTTGGGCTGCGTCAGGAATCGGTGCCGTCGGGGCTGTCGAGGTCGAGTGCCATGTCGATGAGGTGCTGGAGATCCATCGTGTCGATGGACTCGGCGACATCGCCTCGCGTCGTGCCGGGCGCTTCTTGGGGATTGGCGAGCTGGAGCAGGGACTCCAGCAGTCCGGCCTCACGGATCCGGCCCATCGGGATGGCGGCCAGCGTCCTGCGCAGCTCGGCGTCCTGCGGGTCGGTGTCCACGGCCGCCTGGCCGGGACCGGGGTGGTCGGAGTCGGGGACCAGCTCGCGGAGCAGCTGCTCGGCGAGCGCGGCCGGGGTCGGGTAGTCGTACACCAGGCTTGCGGGAAGCCGCAGTTGGGTGGCGGCCATCAGCAGGTTGCGCAGCTCGACCGCGGTGAGCGAGTCGAAGCCGAGCTCCTTGAAGGCCCGGCCCGCCTCGATGTCGGCGGCGGAGGCGTGCCCGAGCGCACCGGCCACCTGGGTCCGGACCAGCTCCAGGACGGCGTCCCGGCGGTCGGCCGCCGACAGCGCGGCGAGCCGCTGCCGCAGCGCCGACCCCGCGTCGGCGGCGGCGGTGCCGGCGTCCTGGCCGGTGTCGCCGGCCAGCGCCGCGCGCACCTGCGGCAGGTCGTCGAGCAGCGGGCGGGGCCGGGCCGCGGTGAACGCCGGGGCGAACCTGGCCCAGTCGACGTCCGCGACGGTCACGGTCGTCTCCCGGCGGGACAGCGCCTGCTGGAGGGCCACCATGTTCAGCTCGGGTGCCATCGGGGGCAGGCCCCGGCGGTCGAGCTGCTCCTCGGCGTCGCCCTCGGCGGCCATGCCGCCCTCCGCCCACGGGCCCCAGGCCACCGAGGTGGCGGCCAGGCCGCGGGCGCGGCGCTGTTCGGCCAGCGCGTCCAGGAACGCGTTGGCCGCCGAGTACGCGCCCTGCCCGCCGCTGCCCCACACGCCGGCGATCGAGGAGAACAGCACGAAGGCGTCCAGCTCCGTGTCGCCGAGCACCGCGTCCAGGTGCACCGCACCGGCGGTCTTGGCGGCCACCACGTCGGCGAAGGCGGGGAGTTCCACGCCGGTGCCGGGCGGCTGGGAGATGCCCGCGGCGTGCACCACGGCCCGGACGGGCGTGCCGTCGGCGGCGAGCTTCGCCACCAGCGTCGCGACCGCGTCGCGGTCCGCCACGTCGCACGCCGCGAGGGTCACGACGGTGTCGTCCCCGGCCAGTTCGGCCGCGAACTCGGCGGCGCCGGGGGCGTCCGCGCCCCGGCGGCTGACCAGGACCAGCCGCTCGGCCCCGGTGCGGGCCAGCCAGCGGGCGACGTGCCGGCCCAGCGCGCCCGTACCGCCGGTCACCAGCACGGTGCCGCGCGGGGTCCAGGAGTCGGCGGGCGCGGCGTCCTGCGCATCCTGCGCGGCCTGAACGAGACGCCGGACCAGGACGCCGGAGTCCCGGACCGCCCACTGGTCCTCGTCGCCCGGCTCGGCCAGCAGCCCGGCCAGCAGGGCCGACACGCGGTCGTCCGCCGTCTGCGGCAGGTCGACCAGGCCGCCCCAGCGCTCGGGGTGCTCCAGCGCGACCACCCGGCCCAGGCCCCAGACCTGCGACTGGACGACGCCGGCCGCCGGGTCGCCGGCCGCGGTGGAGACCGCGTGGCGGGTGACGCACCACAGGGGGGCCGCGGCGTAGGCGTCCACCCGGCCGAGCGCCTCGGCGAGAGCCGCGGTCAGCGCCAGGCCGACCGGCACCGCCGGGTGCTCGGGGTGCGCCCGCTCGTCCAGCGCGAGCAGCGAGAGGACGCCGGCCACCGGTCCGCCGTCGGCCGCCGCCTCCAGCCGTGCGGCGAGGAGGGCGGGGTCGGCGTGGGTCGCGTCCAGCTCGACGTGCGTGATCCGCATGCCGAGCCGCGCGAGGTCGCCGGTGAGCGTCTCGGCCCAGGCCCGGTCCGCGAGGCCGGCGGGGAGGACCGCCAGCCAGGTCCCCGCGGGGACGGCGGGTCGGGCCGGGGCCGGACGCGCCTGGGACTTCCAGACCACGTGGTAGCGGCGGCTGTCGGCGATGGCCGCCTCCTCCTGGCGGCGGCGCCAGGACGAGAGGGCGGGCAGCACCGCGCCGAACGGCTGGTCGCCGTCCACCCGCAGGTCGGCGGCGAGCGACGCCAGGTCCCCGCGCGCCACGGCCTCCCAGAACCGCACGTCGACCGCGCTCTGCGCGCCGTCGGCCGCCGGGGCGGCCGGTGCGACGGCGTCCGGCCAGTAGCGGCGCTGCTGGAAGGCGTATGTGGGCAGCTCGACGCGCCGCGCACCGGTTCCGGCGAAGTACGCCGTCCAGTCCAGGGCGGCGCCCCGGGCGTGCGCCCGGGCGAGCGCGGCGGTGAGCGTCGCGCGCTCGGAGCGGCCGGTGCGCAGGACGGCGGCGAAGGCCGCGTCGGTGTCGTCCGGCAGGCAGTCCTGGGCCAGGGCCGACAGCACACCGTCCGGACCGAGCTCCAGGAACGTGGTGACGCCCTGGGCCTCCAGCGTCCGCATCCCGTCCAGGAACCGGACGGCCTCGCGGACGTGCCGGACCCAGAAGTCGGCGGAACCGACTTCCTGCGCCGACACCACGTCGCCGGTCAGATTGGAGACGATCGGGATCTCCGGAGCGTGGAACGTCAGCCCCTCGACGACCTCGCGGAAGGCATCGAGCATCGGATCCATCAGCGGCGAGTGGAACGCGTGGCTGACCGTCAGGCGCTTGGACTTGCGACCGGCTGCGACCGCCAGGACCTCGTCCTCGTCACCAGCGATCACCAGCGAGTTCGGACCGTTCACGGCCGCGATGCTCACGCGCTCGGTGAGCAGTGGCAGCACCTCGTCCTCGGTGGCCTGGATCGCCACCATCGCACCACCGGCGGGCAGTTCCTGCATCAGGCGACCGCGAGCGGCCACCAGCGTGCAGGCATCCGCCAGCGACAGAACGCCCGCGACATGCGCGGCAGCGATCTCACCGATCGAGTGACCCGACACGAAGTCCGGCCGCAGACCCCAGGATTCGACGAGGCGGAAGAGCGCCACCTCGATGGCGAACAGCGCGGGCTGGGTGAACTCCGTCCGGTTCAACGCCTCGGCGTCATCACCGAACAGCACATCCCTCAGCGGCGGTTCGAGTCCAGCGTCCAACGCAGCCGCGAACACCGGGTAGGCGGCGTAGAGTTCACGCCCCATTCCGAGCCGCTGACTCCCCTGGCCGGTGAACAGGAAGGCCATCCGGCCACCGGCCACCGCACTGTCGGACGCCCCGCCGTCGGCCAGCGCCCGCAGGCCCTTCAGCAGCTCGTCCCGGCCGTCGGCAGTCAGCGCCGCGCGGCGCTCCAGGGCCGCGCGGCCGGTTGCCAACGAGTAGGCCACATCGACCGGTTCGAGGTCGGGATCGGACGTCAGCCGGTCGTGCAGGCGTCGGGCCTGCTCGCTCAGGGCCTCGGTGCTCTTCGCCGACAGCGGGAACGGCAGCGGCATTGAACCGGTGCCGGCCGAGGCGACGGCTTCGGCGGCCGGGGCCTGCTCGATGATGGTGTGCGCGTTGGTGCCGCTGATGCCGAAGGACGAGACGGCGGCCCGGCGCGGACGGCCGGTCTCCGGCCAGGCCCGCGACTCGGTCAGCAGCTCGACCGCGCCCGCCGACCAGTCCACGTGCGGCGTCGGCGCATCCACGTGCAGCGTCTGCGGCAGCACGCCGTGCCGGATCGCCATGACGGTCTTGATGATGCCGGCGACACCGGCAGCCGCCTGGGTGTGGCCCATGTTCGACTTGATCGAGCCGAGCAGCAACGGCCGCTCGGCGTCACGGTCCTGGCCGTAGGTCGCCAGCAGCGCCTGGGCCTCGATCGGGTCACCCAGCCGGGTGCCCGTGCCGTGCGCCTCGACCGCGTCCACGTCGGCGGTCGTCAGGCCGGCACTGGCCAGCGCCTGGCGGATCACCCGCTGCTGCGAGGGACCGTTCGGCGCGGTGAGCCCGTTGCTGGCGCCGTCCTGGTTGATCGCGCTGCCGCGCACCACCGCGAGCACCGGGTGCCCGTTGCGCCGCGCGTCCGACAGCCGCTCGACGAGCAGCATGCCGACGCCCTCGCCCCAGCCCGTGCCGTCCGCTCCGGCCGCGAACGCCCGGATCCGGCCGTCCGAGGCGAGACCGCCCTGACGGCTGAACTCGGTGAAGGTCCCGGGAGTGGACATCACCGTGACGCCGCCGGCCAGCGCCAGCGAGCACTCACCCTGGCGCAGCGCCTGGATCGCCCAGTGCAACGCCACCAGCGAGGAGGAGCAGGCCGTGTCGACCGTGACGGCCGGACCCTCCAGGCCGAAGGCGTAGGCGACCCGGCCGGACATCACGCTGCCGGCGTTGCCGGTCATCACATGGCCCGCGACCCCGTCGCCGACCTGGTCCAGGCCGATGTCGTAGCCGCCGTAGGACGCGCCCACGAAGACCCCGGCCCGGCTGCCGCGCAGGCTCACCGGGTCGATGCCGGCCCGCTCGAACGCCTCCCAGGACGTCTCCAGCAGCAACCGCTGCTGCGGGTCCATCGCCAGCGCCTCGCGCGGCGAGATCCCGAAGAACGCGGCGTCGAACAGGTCCGCCTGGTGCAGGAAGCCACCGGCGAGGGCGTAGTCGGTCTCGGCGCTGCCGCTCTCCCAGCCCCGGTTGACCGGGAACCCGGTGATCGCGTCGCCGCCGGTGGAGACCAGCTGCCACAGCTCCTCGGGCGAGCTGACGTTCCCGGGGTAGCGGCAGCTCATCGCCACGATGGCGATCGGGTCGTCGTCCGCACCGGCAGCGGCGGCGGCGCCGACGCTCGGGGTCTCCTGCGCGCCGAGCAGTTCGTCGCGCAGGTGGTCGGCGAGGACGGTCGGGTTCGGGTAGTCGAAGACGGTGGTGCTCGGCAGGCGCAGCCCGGTGACGGCGCCCAGCCGGTTGCGCAGGTCGACGGCGGTCAGCGAGTCGAAGCCCAGCTCCTTGAACGCCCGGCCCGCCTCGACGTCGGCGGCGGACGCGTGGCCGAGCACGGCGGCGACCTCGGTGCGGACCAGCTCCAGCAGCGCCCGGCGCCGCTCGGCCGTGGGGAGGGCGAGCAGGCGTCGGACCAGCGACCGGTCCGAGCCGGCGGCGGCGTTCCCGACGGTCCGGCGTGCGGCGGTCCGGATCAGACCGCGCAGCAGGGCCGGGACGGGTCCCGGGCCGGCGGCCGTGCGCAGCGCCGCCAGGTCCAGGCGGGCGGGGACCAGGACGGCCGGGCCGCTCGCACGGTCCGGGCCGACGAGCGCCAGGTCGAACAGAGCCATGCCCTGCTCGGCGGAGAGCGCGCCCATGCCGGCCCGCGCCATCCGGCTCAGGTCGGCCTCCCGCAGGCCACCGGTGATGCCGCCCGCCTCGGCCCACAGGCCCCAGGCGAGCGAGGTGGCGGCCAGGCCGTGGGCCCGGCGGTGCGCGGCGAGCGCGTCCAGGAAGACGTTGGCCGCCGCGTAGTTGGCCTGGCCCGCGCTGCCGAGGGTGCCGGCGACGGCGGAGAACAGGACGAACGCCGACAGACCGAGGTCACGGGTCAGCTCGTGCAGGTTCCAGGCGGCGTCCAGCTTGGGACGCAGCACGCGGTCCAGGCGCTCGGGGGTGAGGGAGACCACCGTGGCGTCGTCCAGCACACCGGCGGTGTGCACGACGGCCGTGAGCGGGTGCTCGGCCGGGACGGTGGCGAGCAGCGCGGTGAGCGCCGCGCGGTCGGCCGCGTCGCAGGCGGCGAAGGCCACCTCGGCGCCGTGGCCGCGCAGTTCGGCGGCCAGCTCGGCCGCGCCGTCGGCGTCGGCGCCGCGCCGGCTGGTGAGCAGGAACCGGCGGACGCCGTGCTCGGTGGCCAGGTGCCGGGCGACCAGGCGGCCGAGGGCGCCCGTCCCGCCGGTGATGAGCACGGTGCCGTCGGGGTCCAGCACCGGCCCGGCCGCTGCCGGGAGCGCCGCCTGCGCGGCGCGAGCCAGCCGGGGCACCAGGGTCCGGCCGGCGCGCAGCGCCAACTCGGGCTCTCCGGTGGCCAGCGCGTCGGCCAGCGCGGGCAGCGAGGCGGCGTCGGCGTCGAGGTCGACCAGCGTGAACCGGTCCGGGTTCTCGGTCTCCGCCGAGCGCACCAGCCCCCACAGACCGGCGTGCGCCAGGTCGGTGATGCCCTCGATCGCGTCGGTCGCGACCGCGCCACGCGTCAGGACGACCAGCCGGGAGTCGGCGAACCGCTCGTCGGCGAGCCAGCCCTGCACCAGCGCCAGCGCGCGGTGCGCGGCGCGGTGCCCGGCCGCAGCGAGGTCGGCGCGGTCGGCGTCGTCGTCGTCGTCGGGTGCGGTGAGGCAGGCGAGCACGAGCTCCGGCGCCGCGCTCTCGTCGGCGTCGGCGTCGGCGTCGGCGTCGGCGTCGAGGGACTGCGCCAGCGCCGCCAGATCGGCGAAGGCCTCGGCGGCGATCCCGCCGGCCAGCAGTCCGAGGGTGTCCTCGCCCAGCAGCACCCGCCGACCGGCCACGGCCGGCCCGGCCTCGACGGTCGGGGGCGTCACCCAGTCCAGCCGGAAGAGCGAGCGCGGGTCCGCCGCCCGGCCGCCGTCGGGCGCACCGTCCGGGAGCGCCCGCAGCGTCAGACCGTCCACCGTGGCGACCGGCAGGCCGCCGGCGTCGGCGAGCGCCAGCGCCACCGTGTCCTCGCCGGCCGGCGAGATCCGCACCCGCAGCGCGCTCGCGCCCATGGCGTGCAGGGTGACGCCGTGCCAGGCGGCGGGCTGCCGCCCCGGGCCGCCGTCGCTGCCCAACTCACTGTGCAGCGCGGCGTCCAGCAGAGCCGGGTGCAGGCCGAAGGCCTGGGCGTCCGGGTCGGAACCGGTCGGCAGAGCGACCTCGGCGAAGACCTCGTCGCCGCGTCGCCAGGCGGCCGCGAGCCCCTGGAACAGCGGCCCGTACTGGAGACCGCTCGCGGCCAGGCCCTCGTAGAGGCCGTCGATGTCGAGCACCTCCGCGTCGGCCGGCGGCCACTCGGTCAGGTCGAACGACGGCTGCGCGGCGCCCGACGCCAGGACGCCGGTGGCGTGCCGGGTCCAGGCCGTGCCGGGCTCGGCGTCCTGTGCGCGGGAGGAGATCGTGAACGGGCGGCGCCCCTGCTCGTCGCCCGGGGCGACGGCCAGCTGGAGCTGGACCGGGCCGCTAGCGGGCAGGACCAGCGGGGCCTGGAGCGTCAGCGCGTCCAGCCGGTCGCAGCCGGCCTCGTCGCCGGCCCGGATCGCCAGCTCCACGAACGCCGCACCGGACAGCACCGCTGCGCCGTGCACCGCGTGGTCGGCCAGCCAGGGGTGGGTCTGCGGCGAGATCCGGCCGGTGAGCAGGAAGCCGTCCGAGTCGGCGGACGCCACCAGCGCGCCCAGCAGCGGGTGGCCGGTGGCGACCAGGCCGGCGGCGGCCACGTCGGCCGACCGGGAGGAGCCCGGCGCCAGCCAGAAGCGCTGGTGCTGGAAGGCGTAGGTGGGCAGCTCGACGCGCCGGCCGCCCCGGCCGGCGAACAGCGCCGTCCGGTCCAGCGCCGCACCGCGCGTGAAGGCCTGCGCGACGGCGGTGGTGAGCGCGTGCACCTCCGGCCGGCCGGCGCGCAGCACCGCGACGAAGGCCGGCTCGACACCGGCGTCCGGGTCCGCGTCCTGCTGCGCGGGGAGGCAGTCCTGAGCCAGCGCGGTCAGCACGCCGTCGGGGCCCAGCTCGACGAAGGTGGTGACGCCCTGCTCGCGCAGCGTCCGGACGCCGTCCAGGAAGCGGACGGCCTCGCGGACGTGCCGGACCCAGAAGTCGGCCGAGCCGACTTCCTGCGCCGAGACCACGGCGCCGGTGAGGTTGGAGACGATCGGGATCTTCGGGGCGTGGAACGTCAGGCCCTCGGCCACCTCGCGGAAGGCGTCGAGCATGCCGTCCATCAGCGGCGAGTGGAACGCGTGGCTGACGGTGAGGCGCTTGCTCTTGCGGCCGGCTGCGACCGCCAGGACCTCGTCCTCGTCACCAGCGATCACCAGCGAGTTCGGACCGTTGACGGCGGCAATGCTCACCCGCTCGGTGAGCAGCGGCAGCACCTCGTCCTCGGTGGCCTGGATCGCCACCATCGCGCCACCGGCTGGCAGTTCCTGCATCAGGCGACCGCGAGCGGCCACCAACGTGCAGGCATCGCCGAGCGAGAGCACACCCGCGACGTGCGCGGCGGCGATCTCACCGATCGAGTGACCGGAGAGGAAGTCCGGCTTCAGACCCCAGGCCTCGACGAGGCGGAAGAGCGCCACCTCGATGGCGAACAGCGCGGGCTGGGTGAACTCCGTCCGGTTCAGCGCCTCGGCGTCATCACCGAACAGCACGCTCTTCAGCGGCAGTTCGAACTCCGCACAGACCGCGTCCAGCGCAGCCGCGAACACCGGGAACGCGTCATACAGCTCACGCCCCATCCCCAGCCGCTGACTCCCCTGGCCCGTGAACAGGAACGCCATCCGCCCACCGACGACCGCACCCACGGCGCTGCGGCCCTCGGCCAGCGCCTCCAGGTCCGCCAGGAAGCCGGAGCGGTCGGAGCCGACGAGCACCGCACGCCGTTCCAGCGCCGCCCTTCCGGTCGCCAACGAGTGTCCCACGTCGGCCGGTTCGAGCTCCGGACGACTGTCGAGCAGGGCCCTCAGACGGCCGGCGGCCTCGCGCAGCGCGCCTTCGGTGCGGGCCGAGAGCAGCCAGGGCAGCACGTCGGTGGCGACCGGCGCGACGGCGGTGTCCGGGTCGGCGCCGGCCGCGTCGTCGGCGGCCGGCTGGGGCTCCTCGGCCGGCGCCTGCTCCAGGATGACGTGCGCGTTGGTGCCGCTCACGCCGAAGGCCGAGACACCCGCCCGGCGCGGCTGGCCGGTCGCGGGCCAGGTCCGGGCCTCGGTGAGCAGCTCGACCGCGCCGGCCGTCCAGTCGACGTTCGGCGTCGGCGCGTCCACGTGCAGGGTCTTGGGCAGCACGCCGTGGCGCATCGCCATGACCATCTTGATGATGCCGGCCACGCCTGCGGCGGCCTGGGTGTGGCCGAGGTTGGACTTCAGCGAGCCCAGCCAGAGCGGCTTGTCCCCGGCCCGTTCCTGGCCGTAGGTGGCCAGCAGCGCCTGGGCCTCGATCGGGTCACCCAGCGTCGTGCCGGTGCCGTGCGCCTCGACCGTGTCCACCTCGGCGGCGGAGAGCCGGGCGTTCTCCAGCGCCTGCCGGATGACGCGCTGCTGGGCGGGCCCGTTGGGCGCGGTCAGGCCGTTGCTGGCGCCGTCCTGGTTGACGGCCGAACCACGCAGCACGGCCAGCACGGGGTGCCCGTTCCTGCGCGCGTCGGAGAGCCGCTCGACGAGCAGCATGCCGACGCCCTCGGACCAGCCGGTGCCGTCCGCCGCCGCCGCGAACGACTTGCAGCGGCCGTCGGCGGCCAGGCCGCGCTGGCGGCTGAACTCGACGAAGACGTCCGGGTTGGGCATCACGGTGACGCCGCCGACCAGCGCGAGCGAGCACTCGCGCCGGCGCAGGTTCTGGGCCGCCCAGTGCAGTGCGACCAGCGACGAGGAGCAGGCCGTGTCGACGGTGGCCGCCGGACCCTCCAGGCCGAGCGTGTAGGCGATCCGGCCGGAGAGCACGCTGGTCGCGCTGCCGGTCAGCAGCAGCCCCTCCAGGCCCTCGGGCGCGTCCTGCAGGTCGCTGCCGTAACCCATCGCGGCGGCGCCGATCAGGACGCCGGTGCGCGAGCCGCGCACGGTGGCCGGGTCGATGCCGGCCCGCTCGAAGACCTCCCAGGCGGCCTCCAGCAGCAGCCGCTGCTGCGGGTCCATGGCGAGCGCCTCACGCGGCGAGATCCCGAAGAAGCCCGGGTCGAACTCGGCCGCGCCGGTGAGGAATCCACCGCCGCTGTTGTAGAAGGTGCCCTTGCGGTCGGGGTCCGGGTCGGCCAGCCCCTCGATGTCCCAGCCGCGGTCGGCGGGGAACCCGGAGATGGCGTCGCCGCCCTCGGCCACCAACTGCCAGAGATCCTCCGGGGATTCGACCCCCCCGGGGAACCGGCAGCTCATCGCGACGATCGCGATCGGCTCGGTTGCGTCCGCTTCCACTTCGCCCAGGCGGCGCCGGGTGCGGCGCAGCTCGGTGGTCATCCACTTCAGGTTTTCGAGAAGCTTTTCTTCGGTCACGCCAGCCACTGAAACGTCATCCCCTGGAGCGAGTCGGAAGGTGTGCGGTCATCACGTCAGGACTTTCCGAATTCGTTGTTGATGATGTCGAACAGGTCTTCGGCAGACGCTGATTCGAGCTCTGAGTCGTCGTCGCCCTCGGACCCGTTCCAGGTCCGCAGCAGGGCTTCCAGCCGGGCGGTGACCTGCGCGCGTTCCGCGCTGTCCCCGGGGACTCCGGCGAGGGTGAATTCCAGCTTGTCGATCTCCGCGAGCGCCGGGAGTTGGGGTGTGCCGTCCTCGCCCCGGAGTTCGGACCGCAGGTGGTCCGCGAGCGCCGCGGGCGTCGGGTGGTCGAAGACCAGCGAGGCCGGCAGCCGCAGGCCGGTCGCCGCGTTCAGGCGGTTGCGCAGCTCGACGGCGGTCAGCGAGTCGAAGCCCAGCTCCTTGAACGCCCGGCCCGCCTCGATGTCCGTACCGCCGGTGTGCCCGAGGACGGCTGCGACGTGCGTACGCACCAGGTCGAGCAGGAGGCGCTCGGCCTCCGTACCGGTCAGGCCCGCCAACTGGGTGGCCAGGTCGTCCTGTTCGCCGCCCTCGTCACCGTCCCGGCGGTCGGAGCGCGGTTCGGGCGCCAGGGCGCGGCGGACCTCCGGCAGGTCGGCGATCAGCGGACGCGGACGGGCCGCCGTGAAGGCGGGAGCGAACCGCTCCCAGTCGACGTCGGCGACGCTGAGCGTGGTCTCGTCCTGGTCCAGGGCCTGCTGGAGTGCCTCGATCGCCCGCTCGGGGGCGATCAACGGCAGCCCGCGGCGCCGCAGTTGGTCGGCCGCCTCGTCGTCGGCGACGAGTCCGCCGTCCGCCCACGGACCCCAGGCCACCGAGGTGGCCACCAGCCCACGGGCCCGGCGCTGTTCGGCCAGCGCGTCCAGGAACGCGTTCGCCGCGGCGTAGGCGCTCTGTCCGCCGCTGCCCCAGACACCGGCGATCGAGGAGAACAGCACGAAGGCGTCCAACTCGGTCTCCCCGAGCAGCTCGTCCAGGTGCACGGCGCCGGCGACCTTGGCGGTCACCACCTCGGCGACGTCCGCCGGTCCGGTCTGCGCCAGCTCGGCGAACTGCCCGGCGCCCGCGGTGTGCACCACGGCCGTGAGCGGGTGCTCGGGGTCGACGGCGGCCAGCAGGGCGGCCAGCGCCGCCCGGTCGCTGACGTCGCAGGCGGCGAGCACCACCTCGGCACCCAGTGCGGTGAGTTCGGCGGCCAGCTGCTCGGCGCCCGGGGCCTGCGGCCCACGGCGCCCGGCCAGGATCAGGCGCTGCGCACCGTTGCCGGCCAGCCAGCGGGCCACGTGCGCCCCCAGCGCGCCGGTGCCACCGGTCACCAGGATCGTGCCACGCGGCGTCCACGGCTGGGCGGCTGCCGGGGCGGGCTCGGCGTGCGCGACCCGTCGGCCCAGCAGGCCGGAGGTGCGGATCGCCAGCTGGTCCTCACCCCGGTCGCCGAACCCGCCGAGCACACCGGCCAGTCGGGCGGCGGCCCGCTCGTCGAGCGTCGCGGGCAGGTCGACGAGACCGCCCCAGCGCTCCGGGTGCTCCAGCGCGACCACCCGGCCCAGGCCCCAGACCTGGGCCTGGACGGCGCTGCGCAGCCGGTCCGACGGGCCGGTGGCCACCGCACCCGCGGTGGCGCACCAGAGCGCGGCGTCCACGCCCGCGTCGCCGAGCGCCTGCACCAGAACGCCGGTGAGCAACAGGCCTGCGGGCACCGACGGGTGGGCGGGATGCGGCTGCTCGTCCAGCGCGAGGAGGGAGAACACCCCGCTCACCGTTCCGTCCGCCGCGGCCTCGCGGAGCCGGCCGGCCAGCGCCGCCCTGTCCAGGCCGTCGGCGGCCTGCTCGATCAGGCGGACCTGCGCGCCGCGCTCGGTCAGCGCGCGGACGGCCCGGAGCACCGTGTCGTCCTCGGCGTGCGACGTCGGCACCGCGACCAGCCAACTTCCGGTGAGCACAGCGGTGCTGGGCTCATCCAGCGGCTTCCAGAGCACCCGGTAGCGCCAGGCGTCCAGGGCGGACTGCTCGTGCGTGCGGCGCCGCCACGCGGACAGGGCCGGGAGCAGGGCACTCAGCGGCTGGTCCGCGTCGATCCGCAGGGCCTCGGTGAAGGAGGCGAGGTCCTCGCTCTCCACCGCCGCCCAGAACCGGGCGTCGACCGCGCCCACGGCGCCCGCCTCGGCGGAGCGCTCAACGGCCGCCTCGGCACCGGATTCGAGCCAGTAGCGCCGACGCTGGAAGGCGTAGGTCGGCAGCTCGACCCGGCGGGCGCCGGTCCCGGCGTACAGCGCCGCCCAGTCCGGGGCCGTACCCCGGGCGTGCAGGCGGGCCAGCGCCTCGGTCAGCGTCTGCGCCTCGGGCCGGCCGCCGCGCAGCACCGGGACGAAGGCCGGGTCCGCGTCACCGGTGACGCACTCCTGCGCCAGCGCGCAGAGCACTCCGTCCGGCCCCAACTCCAGGTAGTCGGTCACTCCCTGGGCCTCCAGCGTGCGCACCGCGTCCAGGAACCGGACGGCGTGCCGGACGTGCCGGACCCAGTAGTCGGCATCGCACAGCTCGTCGGTCGTCAGGTGACCGGTGAGCGTGGAGACGATCGGGATCAGCGGCTCGTGGTAGGTCAGTCGCTCGGCGACCTTGCGGAAGCCGGCCAGCATCGCGACCATCCGCGGGGAGTGGAAGGCGTGGCTGACGGTGAGCCGCTTGGTCTTGCGGCCCAGCATCCGGAAATCCTCGGCGATCTCCAGGACGTCGCCCTCGTCGCCGGCCACCACCACGGAGGTCGGGCCGTTCACGGCGGCGATGCTGACCCGCTCGGTGAGCATCGGCAGCACCTCCGCCTCGGCCGCCTCGACGGCCACCATCGCACCACCGGCGGGCAGTTCCTGCATCAGGCGGCCACGCGCCGCCACCAGGGCGGCGGCGTCGGCGAGTGAGAGAACACCCGCGACGTGCGCGGCGGACAGCTCGCCGATCGAGTGACCGGCGAGGAAGTCCGGCCGCACGCCTGCCGCCTCGACCAGGCGGAAGAGGGCCACCTCGATGGCGAACAGTGCGGGCTGGGTGAACTCGGTCCGGTCCAGCAAGTCACCCTCGGAGGCGAACAGGACGTCGTGGAGCGGGCGTTCGAGGTGCCGGTCCAGTTCGGCGGCCACCGCGTCGAGCGCCTCGGCGAACACCTCGCTCGACTCGTACAACTCCCGTCCCATGCCCAGGCGCTGGCTGCCCTGCCCGGTGAACAGGACCGCCGTGCGGCCATCGGCGGACACCCCCTGGAACAGGTTCCCGGCACCCTCGCCCCGCACCAGGGCGTCCAGCCCGGCGAGGAGTTGGTCGCGGTCCCGGCCGACGACCACCGCGCGGCGCTCCAACGTGGAGCGGGACGTCGCCAGCGAGTAGGCGACGTCGAGCGGCCGCAGCTCGGCGTCGCCCGCCAGCCGCTCGCGCAGCCGCTCGGCCTGGGCCCGCAGCGCGTCCTCGCTCTTCGCGGACAGCGGCCACGCCAGCACGTCCGGACGAACGACCGCACGCACGACCGGCGTTGCGGTCACGTCACCGCTCGCGAGGGCCGGTGCCTGCTCAAGGACGGTGTGCGCGTTGGTCCCGCTGAACCCGAAGGACGAGATGCCCGCGCGGCGCGGACGGCCGGTCTCCGGCCACGGCGTCGCCTCGGTCAGCAGCGCGATGTCGCCCGCCGTCCAGTCGACGTGCGGGGTCGGCGCGTCCACGTGCAGCGTCTGCGGCAGCACGCCGTGCTGCATGGCGAGGACCATCTTGATGATGCCCGCCACGCCCGCCGCTGCCTGGGTGTGACCGATGTTGGACTTGATCGAGCCGAGCAGCAACGGCCGGTCGGCGTCACGGTCCTGGCCGTAGGTGGCCAGCAGGGCCTGCGCCTCGATGGGGTCACCGAGCTTGGTGCCGGTGCCGTGCGCCTCGACCGCGTCGATCTCGGCGGGGGTCAGCTGGGCGTTGCTCAGCGCCTGGCGGATGACGCGCTGCTGGGACGGGCCGTTCGGGGCGGTGAGGCCGTTGCTCGCGCCGTCCTGGTTGACGGCGCTGCCCTTGACGATCGCGAGCACCGGGTGCCCGTTGCGCCGCGCGTCGGACAGCCGCTCGACGAGCAGCATGCCCACGCCCTCGCCCCAGCCCGTGCCGTCGGCACCGGCCGCGAAGGCCTTGATCCGGCCGTCGGCGGCCAGACCGCGCTGACGGCTGAACTCGATGAACGCGCCCGGGCTGGACATGATGGTCACGCCGCCGGCCAGCGCAAGCGAGCATTCCCCGCTCCGCAGCGCCTGGATCGCCCAGTGCAGAGCGACCAGCGAGGAGGAGCAGGCCGTGTCGACGGTGACCGCCGGGCCCTCCAGCCCGAAGGTGTACGCCAGTCGGCCGGAGACGACGCTCGCCGCGTTGCCCGTCCCCAGAAAGCCTTCGACGTCCGCCGGGACGGTGCGCAGCGCGGAGTCGTAGTCCTGCCCGTTCGAGCCGACGAAGACACCGGCCGACGTGCCGCGCAGGGCGGCCGGGTCGATGCCCGCCCGCTCGAACGCCTCCCACGCGGTCTCCAGCAGCAACCGCTGCTGCGGGTCCATCGCCAGCGCCTCACGCGGCGAGATCCCGAAGAACGCGGCGTCGAACTGCCCTGCGTCGTAAAGGAATCCGCCCGCGCTCGCGGAGGAGGTGCCCTGCTTGTCGAGGTCCGCGTCGAAGAGTGTGTCGAGGTTCCAGCCACGGTCGGTCGGGAACTGCGCGATCGCGTCCCCTCCCGCCGTGAGCAACTGCCACAGCTCCTCGGGGGTACGCACGCCGCCGGGGAAGCGGCAGCTCATCGCGACGATCGCGATGGGGTCGTCGTCCGTCGCCACCGACGGCGCCAAGTCCCCTGCGCCGACCGCGTCCTGTTGCCCGGTGAGCTCCGTCCGGAGGAAGCCGGCCAGAGCCGACGCGGTCGGGTAGTCGAAGACCAGGGTCGTCGGCAGCTGAACGCCACTTGCGGCACCGAGGCGGTTGCGCAGCTCAACGGCGGTGAGGGAGTCGAAGCCCAGCTCCTTGAACGCCCGGTCGGCGCCCACCGCGTCCGACCCCTCGTGCCCGAGCACCGCCGCGACCTGCGAGCGGACCAGGCCCAGCAGGACGCGCAGTTGCTCGGCCTCGGCGAGACCGACCAGGCGGTCCGCGAGCGAGGAGCCGCCACCGGCCCGGCCGGCGCTGTCGGCGCCGGACTCCGAGATGCCCGCCGAGGTCTCGTGCAGCGCCCGCACCTCGGGGAGGTCGGCCAGCAGCGGGCTCGGCCGGACGGCACCGAAGTCGGGGGCGAACCGTGCCCAATCGACGTCGGCCACGGTCACGGCCGTCTCGTCCAGGTCCAGCGCCCGCTGAAGTGCGGCGATCGCCAGGCCGGACGCCATGGGGGGCATGCCCCCGCGGCGCATCCGCGCCTCCAGCGCCTCGTCCGCCGCCATGCCCGAGCCCGCCCACGGGCCCCACGCGACGGACGTCGCGGGCAAGCCATCGGCGCGGCGCTGCTCGGCCAGCGCGTCCAGGAACGCGTTCGCCGCAGCGTAGTTACCCTGACCCGCCGCACCCACCGTGCCGGTGACCGACGAGAACAGGACGAACGCCGACAGGTCCAAGTCCCTGGTCAGCTCGTCCAGGTTGACCGCCGCATCCACCTTCGCGCGCAACACCGTCGCGAAGCGCTCCGGCGTCAACGCGTCCAGCACGCCGTCATCCAGCACGCCCGCCGCGTGCACCACCGCAGTCGGCGGGAACTCCGCCAACAGACCGGCCAGCGCCTCACGGTCAGCCACATCACACGCGGCGACCGTCACCCGACCGCCCAGCGCCTCCAACTCCGCCTGCAACTCGACCGCGCCCGGCGCCTCCAAGCCCCGACGGCTCGTCAGCACCAGGTGCTCGGCACCAGCGGCGAGCAACCAACGCGCCACCTCGGCACCCAGCGCACCCGTCCCGCCCGTCACCAGCACCGAACCCGTGCCCGGCACCCACGCACGACCTGCCGCACCGGCAGCAGCGGCGCGGACCAGACGACGGCCGAACACCCCAGACGCACGAACCGCAACCTGATCCTCACCCGAGCTCAGGACACCAACCAGACGCTCCAACGCCCGACCGTCCAGCACCGGGGGAAGATCCACCAGACCACCCCAACGCTCCGGGTGCTCCAACCCCACCACCCGGCCCAGACCCCACACCGACGCCTGGCCCGCATCCGGAGCAGCATCCGAACGCCCGGTCGAGACCGCACCCGAGGTCAGCACCCACAACGGGCCGCCGACACTGACGTCACCCAGCGCCTGCACCACGCTCAACACGCCGTCCAGGCCAGCACCCGGCAGCAACACCACACCCGCCACCGGGCCATCCACCGACGCGCGAATCGCCTCACCGACACTGTGGCGGTCGCCCGCCACCTCGACGACCCGCACCTCGGCACCACGACCAGCCAGAGCACCCGCCACCTCGGACGACACCTGCCCCGCAGCCAGCACCAACCACACACCCGACAGGCCACCACCGGCAGACCCCGCCGACAGCGGCTTCCACGTCACCCGGTAACGCCAACCCTCCACCACCGACCGCTCACCCTGCACCCGACGCCACGCCGACAACGCCGGCAACAGCGTCTCCAGCGCGCCTTCACCCGCAACATCCAACGTCGACGCCAACGAAGCGAGATCCCCACGCTCCACGGCATCCCAGAAACCCGCGTCCACCGAGTCCGCGACCGCACTACCCGCCACCATGGCAGCCGGACTGTCCAGCCAGTACCGCTGCCGCTGGAACGCGTAGGTCGGCAGCTCGACCCGGCGCAGACCCGTACCGGCGAAGAACGCCTCCCAGTCCAGGGGAACGCCCCGCACCTGGACTCCGGCGAGCGCCAGGGCCAGGCTCTCGGCCTCGGGCCGGCCCTTGCGCAGCACCGAGACGAACGCGGCGGTGTCCTCGGTGACGCAGTCCTGCGCCAACGCGGTCAGCACACCATCCGGACCCAGCTCCAGGAACGTCGTGACGCCCTGCGCCTCCAACGCCCGCACACCGTCCAGGAACCGGACCGCCTCCCGCACATGCCGCACCCAGAAGTCGGCCGAACCGACTTCCTCCGCCGACACCACAGCGCCGGTCAGGTTCGACACGATCGGGATCGTCGGAGCCTGGAACGTCAGCCCCTCGACAACCGCACGGAAGGCATCGAGCATCGGATCCATCAACGGCGAGTGGAACGCGTGGCTGACGGTCAGCCGCTTGCTCTTGCGACCCGCGAAGCCGGCCGCGACAGCCAGGACCTCGTCCTCGTCACCAGCGATCACCAGCGAGTTCGGACCGTTCACGGCCGCGATGCTCACCCGCTCGGACAACAGCGGCAGCACCTCCGCCTCCGTCGCCTGCAACGCCACCATCGCACCACCGGACGGCAGTTCCTGCATCAGGCGACCGCGAGCGGACACCAGCGTGCAGGCATCCGCCAGCGAGAACACACCTGCCACATGCGCGGCGGCGATCTCACCGATCGAGTGACCCGACACGAAGTCCGGCTTCAGACCCCACGCCTCCACCAACCGGAACAGCGCCACCTCCACCGCGAACAACGCCGGCTGAGTGAACTCCGTCCGGTCCAGCACCGCAGCGTCCTCGCCGAACAGCACATCCTTCAGCGGCAGTTCAAGCTCAGCACACACCGCATCCAACGCAGCCGCGAACACCGGGAACGCCTCATACAGCTCACGCCCCATCCCCAGCCGCTGACTCCCCTGCCCCGTGAACAGGAACGCCGTCCGGCCACCGGCCACCGCGCCCCGCACCACACCGGCCGCCGGTTCGTCGGCGGCCAGGGCGGCCAGACCGCGCAGGAATCCCTCACGGTCCTCGGCCACCAGGGCCGCACGTTCCTCGAAGCCGGCCCGGCCGACCGCCAGCGAGTAGCCGACCTCGTTCAGGCTCAACTCATCGTCCGAGAGCAGCCGTTCGCGCAACCGGCGGGCCTGCTCGCGCAACGCGTCCGGTCCGGTTGCCGAGAGCAGCCAGGGCACCACGGGTGCGGCGACGTCGGTCGCCGGGACGGCGCTGCCGTCCTCGACCGGGGGCGCCTGCTCGATGATGGTGTGCGCGTTGGTCCCGCTGATGCCGAAGGACGAGATACCGGCCCGGCGCACCCGCCCGGTCTCCGGCCAGGCCCGCGCCTCGGTCAGCAACTCGACCGCGCCGTCCGCCCATTCGATCTTCGGGGACGGTGCGTCCACGTGCAGCGTCTGCGGCAGCACGCCGTGGCGCATCGCCATGACCATCTTGATGATGCCCGCGACACCGGCGGCCGCCTGCGTGTGGCCGATGTTCGACTTGATCGAGCCGAGCCAGAGCGGCTGGTCGGCGGACTTCTCCCGCCCGTAGGTGGCCAGCAGCGCCTGCGCCTCGATCGGGTCACCCAGCGTCGTGCCGGTGCCGTGCGCCTCGACCGCGTCAACCTCGGCGGCGGACAACCCCGCGCCGGCCAGCGCCTGCCGGATCACCCGCTGCTGCGAGGGACCGTTCGGCGCCGTGAGGCCGTTGCTCGCGCCGTCCTGGTTCACCGCCGAACCGCGCACCACCGCGAGCACCGGGTGCCCGTTGCGCCGCGCGTCCGACAGCCGCTCCACGAGCAGCATGCCCGCGCCCTCGGACCAGCCGGTGCCGTCGGCGGCGGCCGCGAAGGACTTGCAGCGGCCGTCGGTGGCCAGGCCGCGCTGGCGGCTGAAGTCGACGAAGGTCTCGGGGGTGGCCATCACCGCCACGCCACCGGCCAGCGCCAGCGAGCACTCACCGTTGCGCAGCGCCTGGATCGCCCAGTGCAGAGCGACGAGCGAGGACGAACACGCCGTGTCGACGGTGACCGCCGGGCCCTCCAGGCCGAAGGTGTACGCGACCCGGCCGGAGGCGATGCTGCCCGCGTTGCCGGTGCCGATGTAGCCCTCGACGCCGTCGGGCAGTTCACCCAGGCGGGTGACGTAGTCGTGGTACATCACACCTGCGAAGACGCCGGTGCGGCTGCCGCGCAGGGTGGCCGGGTCGATGCCGGCCCGCTCGAACGCCTCCCAGGACGTCTCCAGCAGCAGTCGCTGCTGCGGGTCCATCGCCAGCGCCTCGCGCGGCGAGATCCCGAAGAACGCGGCGTCGAACTCCGCCACGTCGTGCAGGAATCCGCCCTCGCGGGTGTAGCTGGTGCCGAGCTGGTCAGGGTCCGGGTGGTAGAGCCCGTCGATGTCCCAGCCCCGGTCGGCGGGGAATCCGGAGATTCCGTCGCCGCCGGTGGCGACCAGGCGCCACAGGTCCTCCGGCGACTGCACGCCGCCCGGGAACCGGCAGCTCATGCCGACGATCGCGATCGGGTCGTCGTCGCCGGGCACGAGCACCGTCGCCGGGGCGGTCGGTGCGGCGGCCTGCGTCGTGCCGAGCAGTTCCTCGTGCAGGTAGCGGGCCAGGCCGGCGGGGGTCGGGTAGTCGAAGACGAGCGTGGCGGGCAGTCGCAGCCCGGTGACCGTCTTGAGGTCGTTGCGCAGCTCGACGGCGGTGAGCGAGTCGAAGCCCAGCTCCTTGAACGCCCGTCCAGCCTCGACGGCCTCCGGTCCCGGGTAGCCCAGCACGCCGGCCACCCGGGTGCGGACCAACTCCAGGAGCGCGGACTGCTGTTCGGCCGGCGCGAGCCCGCCGAGACGCTGGGCCAGCGAGGAGCCCTCGGCCACCGCGGCGGCCCGCCGCAGCGGCGGGCGCACCAGGCCGCGCAGCGGCGCCGGCACGGTCCCGGTCGCCGCGGCCTCGGCGTTCAGGCCCGGGTAGTCGAGCCGCATCGGGAAGAGCAGCGCGCCGCCGTCGGCGTGGGCCGCATCGAACAGCGCCAGCCCCTCCTCGGACGGCATCGGCGCGACGCCACCACGGGCGATCCGGCGCAGGTCGACGTCGTCCAGGCGTCCGGTCATCGCGCTGGCCTCGGCCCACAGGCCCCAGGCCAGCGCGGTCGCCGCGAGGCCCCGGGCGGCGCGGTGCTGGGCCAGCGCCTCCAGGAACGCGTTGGCGGCGACGTAGCTGCCCTGGCCCGGCGCGCCGAACACGGCCGCCGCGCCGGAGAACAGCACGAACGAGGCGAGGTCGAGATCCCGGGTCAGCTCGTGCAGGTTCAGCGCGGCGTCCACCTTGGGACGCAGCACCTGCTCGACCCGCTCGGGCGTCAGGGACTCGATGACGCCGTCGTCCAGCACACCGGCGGCGTGCACCACGCCGGTCAGCGGGTGCGCGGGGTCGATCCCGGCGAGCAGCTCGGCGAGCGCGTCGCGGTCGGCGACGTCGCAGGCCGCCCAGGTCACGGCCGCACCGGCCGCAACGAGCTCCGCCCGGAGCTCGTCGGCCCCGGCGGCGTCGGCACCCCGGCGGCTGACCAGCAGCAGCCGGCGCGCGCCGTGGACGGAGACCAGGTGACGGGCGAACAGGCCGCCGAGCGTTCCGGCGGCACCGGTGAGCAGGACGGTGCCCTGCGGATCGAGCACCGGCGCGGACGGCAGCTGCTCGTCGTCCTCGGCGCCGGTGGCGGCGACCGGCACCCGGGCCAGTCGCGGCACCAGCACCGCGCCGTCGCGCAGGGAGAGTTCCGGCTCGTCCAGCGTCAGCGCGGCGGGCACCGCGAGGCGCGAGGCCTCCAGGTCGTCCAGGTCGAGCAGGACCAGTCGGCCGGGGTTCTCCGACTGCGCGGAACGGAACAGCCCGCGCGCGGCGGCGTGTACCAGATCGGCCACGTCGGCGCCGGGCTCGGTCGCCACCGCCTCGCGCGTCAGCAGCACGAGTCGCGTCTCGGCGAAGCGCTCGTCGGCCAGCCAGGACTGGAGCAGCGCCAACACGCGCTGGGTGGCGGCGTGCACGGCGGACGCCTCCGCCGGGACGGTGGTCGGGGCGGCGGTCGTGCTGTCGCTGTCGAGCACGCCGGCGGTGTCGAGGAACACGGTGTGCGGCACGGGCGCACCGGCGTCGACGGCCGTCCGCAGCGCCGCCAGGTCGACGTGACCGTCGATCCGGAGGCCGGGCCCGAAGACACCGGTCAGTGCCGTGGCTGCCGTGCTCAGAACGGCCCAGCCGTCCGGACGCTCGGGCGACACAGCGGCTGCGGCCGACGCGGCCGGCATCGGCGCGGCGATCCAGTCCAGCCGGAACAGCGAGCGGTGCAGGTCGCTCCGGGCGGCCCGGACCTGGTCGGCGGAGGCCGGCCGCAGCGCGACCGACTCGACGGTGACGACCGGTTGGCCCGTCCCGTCGGCCACCAGCAACGACACCGCGTGCGGCGACTGCTCGGACAGCCGGACCCGGAGCGCACCGGCACCGGCGGCCAGCAGCTGGACCCCGCTCCACGCGAACGGGAGCAGCGCGCCGGCGGCCAGCGCCGCTTCGCGGTCGGGGCTGTCCAGGCCGATGACGTGCAGGCAGGAGTCGAGCAGCGCGGGGTGCAGGCCGAACCGACGCGGCTCCGCGCCAGCGGCCTCCTGCGGGAGCTCGACCTCGGCGAACAGGTCGCCGCCGAGCCGCCAGGCGGCCCGCAGGCCCTGGAAGACCGGCCCGTAGCCGAGGCCGGCACCGGCCAGCTCCTCGTAGAGCCCGTCGACGCTGACGCGCGAGGCGCCCTTCGGCGGCCAGACCGCGAGGTCGCCCGCCGGGGTCCGGCTGCCGGGCGCCAGCACGCCGGTGGCGTTGCGCGTCCACGGCTCGGTCGCGAGCGCGTCGCGCCGGCGGGAGTGCAGGCTGAAGGAACGGCGACCGGAATCGTCGGGACCCTCCACCACCAGCTGCAACTGCACCGCCACCTGCTCCGGCAGCGCGAGCGGCGCCTCCAGCGTCAGTTCGTCCAGCAGGTCGCAGCCGACCTGGGAACCTGCGTGCAGCGCGAGTTCGACGAAGGCGGTGCCGGGCAGCAGGACGGTGCCCAGGACAGCGTGGTCGGCCAGCCACGGGTGGGTCCGGGTGGCCAGCAGGCCGGTGAAGAGGAAGCCGTCCGTGTCCGCCAGGGCAACGGCCGCACCGAGCAGCGGGTGGTCCGACTGCCCCAGCCCGACCGACTCCGGGTCACCGGCCGCCAGGGCGACGGCATCCGGCCAGTAGCGCTGGTGCTGGAAGGCGTAGGTGGGCAGCTCGACGGTGCGGGCACCCGTGCCCGCGAAGACCTGCGCCCACTCCACCGCGACGCCCCGCACATGGGCCCGCGCGACGGCGGCAACCAGCGACTCGGCCTCGGGGCGACCCTTGCGCAGCACCGGGACGAAGGACGCGGCGTCACCGGTCACGCACTCCTGCCCCAGCGCGGAGAGCACACCGTCCGGGCCCAGCTCGACGAACGTCGTGACGCCCTGCGCTTCGAGGCTGCGGACACCGTCCAGGAAGCGCACGGCCTCGCGCACGTGCCGGACCCAGAAGTCGGCGGAGCCGACTTCGCCGGTCAGGTTGGAGACGATCGGGATCGCCGGGGCGTGGAACGTCAGGCTCTCGACGACCTCGCGGAACGCGTCGAGCATCGGCTCCATCAGCGGCGAGTGGAACGCGTGGCTGACCGTGAGGCGCTTGCTCTTGCGACCGGCCACGACGGCCAGGACCTCGTCCTCGTCACCAGCGATCACCAGCGAGGTCGGACCGTTCACGGCGGCGATGCTCACCCGCTCGGTGAGCAGCGGAAGCACCTCGTCCTCGGTGGCCTGGATCGCCACCATCGCGCCACCGGCGGGCAGTTCCTGCATGAGACGGCCACGAGCAGCCACCAACGTGCAGGCATCCGAGAGCGACAGAACACCCGCCACATGCGCAGCGGCGATCTCACCGATCGAGTGACCCGACAGGAAGTCCGGCCGCAGGCCCCACGCCTCGACGAGGCGGAACAACGCCACCTCGATGGCGAACAGCGCCGGCTGGGTGAACTCCGTCCGGTTCAGGATCTCGGCGTCGTCGCCGAACAGCACGTCCCGCAGCGGCCGTTCGAGGTGCGCGTCCAGGTGGGCGCAGACCTCGTCCAGGGCATCGGCGAACACCGGGTAGGCGTCGTACAGTTCACGCCCCATCCCCAGCCGCTGGCTGCCCTGGCCGGTGAAGAGGAACGCCGTCTTGCCAGCGGCGACCGTCCCCCGCACCAGGCCCGAGGCCGCCGACTCGCCTGCGGCCAGCGCCTCCAGCCCCCGCAGCAGCTCGTCACGGCTGTCGGCAGTCACCACCGCACGGTGGTCCAGGGCGCTCCGGCCGACGGCCAGCGAGTGGGCGACGTCGAGCAACGCCGGCTCGGACTGTGCCGCGACATGGTCGTGCAGGCGCTGGGCCTGGGCCGCCAGGGCGTCGGCGCTCTTCGCCGAGAGCAGGAAGGGCAGCGGCACCGGGGTGCCACCGGTCAAGACAGCGGGTTCGGCAGCCGGGGCCTGCTCGATGATGGTGTGCGCGTTGGTCCCGCTGATGCCGAAGGACGAGATGCCGGCCCGGCGCGGACGGCCGGTCTCGGGCCACGGCGTCGCCTCGGTGAGCAGCTCGACCGCGCCGGCCGTCCAGTCCACGTGCGGGGTCGGCGCGTCCACATGCAAGGACTGCGGGAGCACGCCGTGCTGCATCGCCAGCACCATCTTGATGATGCCCGCCACACCCGCCGCCGCCTGGGTGTGACCGATGTTCGACTTGACCGAGCCAAGCAGCAACGGCCGCTCGGCGTCTCGGTCCTGGCCGTAGGTGGCCAGCAGCGCCTGGGCCTCGATCGGGTCACCGAGCGTCGTGCCGGTGCCGTGCGCCTCGACCGCGTCGACCTCGCCGGTCGACAGTCCGGCACTCGCCAGCGCCTGGCGGATCACGCGCTGCTGCGACGGGCCGTTCGGGGCCGTGAGGCCGTTGCTCGCACCGTCCTGGTTGACGGCCGAGCCACGCACCACCGCGAGCACCGGGTGCCCGTTGCGCCGCGCGTCCGACAGCCGCTCCACGAGCAGCATGCCGACACCCTCGCCCCAACCCGTGCCGTCGGCACCGGCCGCGAAGGCCTTGATCCGGCCGTCAACGGCCAGACCGCGCTGACGGCTGAAGTCGATGAAGTTCTCCGGCGTGGACATCACCGTGACGCCGCCGACGAGCGCGAGCGAGCACTCCCCCTGCCGCAGCGCCTGCGCCGCGAGGTGCAGCGCGACCAGCGAGGAGGAACAGGCCGTGTCGACCGTGACCGCCGGGCCCTCCAAGCCGAAGGTGTAGGACAGCCGGCCCGAGACCACACTCGCCGCGTTGCCGGTCCCCAGGTGGCCCTCCAGGCCCTCGGGGGCCTTCATCAGCAGCGTCAGGTAGTCCTGACCGTTGGTGCCGACGAAGACGCCGGCCTGGCTGCCGCGCAGCGTGGCCGGGTCGATGCCCGCCCGCTCGAACGCCTCCCACGAGGTCTCCAGCAGCAACCGCTGCTGCGGGTCCATCGCCAGCGCCTCACGCGGCGAGATCCCGAAGAACGCGGCGTCGAACTCCGCGACGTCGTACAGGAACCCGCCCTCACGCACATACGACGTGCCCTGCGCATCGGGATCCACGTCGTACAACCCCGCCAGGTCCCACCCACGGTCGGCCGGGAACCCGGCCACCGCGTCACCACCCTCCACCAACAGCCGCCACAACCCCTCCGGCGACCGCACACCACCCGGGAACCGGCAGCTCATCGCGACGATGGCGATGGGGTCGTCGTCGACTGCGACCGTCACCGGACCGGTGACGTCGGCCTCGCCTCCGAGAAGCTCCGCGAGCAGGTGCTCGGTGAGCACCGCCGACGACGGGTAGTCGTAGATCAGCGTCGTCGGCAGCCGCAGACCGGTCGCCGCGTTCAGACGGTTGCGCAGCTCGACAGCGGTCAGCGAGTCGAAGCCCAACTCCTTGAACGCCCGCTCCGCCTCCACCGCCTCGGCACCCGCATGCCCGAGGACACCCGCCACGGCGGAACGCACCACATCCAGCAGCACCCGCTGCCGCTCCACCACCGACAGACCCGCAAGCCGACCCGCCAACGTCCCGGCATCAGCCGCTACGGCCGTCGGTGCCGCCACGGTCTCCCGCGTCTTCCGCAGCTCGGGCAGGTCCGCCACCAGCGGACTCGGCCGCGACGCCACGAGGCCCGGAGCAAACCGCTCCCAGTCGATGTCCGCGACGGTCACGGCCGTCTCGTCCAGGTCAAGCGCCCGCTGAAGCGCCGCGATCGCCAGCCGGGCAGCCATCGGCGGCACGCCCTCGCGGCGCATCCGCGCCTCCAGCGCCTCGTCGGCGGCCATGCCGGAGCCCGCCCACGGGCCCCACGCGACGGACGTCGCGGGCAGACCCTCAGCGCGACGCTGCTCCGCCAGCGCGTCCAGGAGCGCGTTCGCCGCAGCGTAGTTGCCCTGGCCGGCCGTGCCGACCGTCCCCGTGATCGAGGAGAACAGCACGAACGCCGAGAGGTCCAACTCGCTGGTCAGCTCGTGGAGATACAGAGCCGCCCGGGCCTTCGCCGCGAGCACGCGCTCCATACGCTCCGGCGTCAGCGCGTCCAGCACGCCGTCATCCAGCACACCGGCCGCGTGCACCACCGCAGTCGGCGGGAACTCCGCCAGCAGGGCGGCCAGCGCGTCACGGTCGGCCACGTCACACGCGGCGACCGTCACCCGGCCGCCCAGCGCCTCCAACTCATCGCGCAACTCGACCGCGCCCGGCGCCTCCAGGCCCCGACGGCTCGTCAACACCAGGTGCTCGGCACCAGCGGCGACCAGCCAACGCGCCACCTCGGCACCCAGCGCACCCGTACCGCCCGTCACCAGCACCGAACCCGTGCCCGGCACCCACGCACGACCCACCGCACCGGCAGCAGCGGCGCGGACCAGACGACGGCCGAACACCCCCGACGCACGAACCGCAACCTGATCCTCACCCGAGCCCGCCAGCACGCCCACCAGACGCTCCAACGCCCGACCGTCCAGCACCGGGGGAAGATCGACCAAACCACCCCAACGCTCGGGGTGCTCCAACCCCACCACGCGACCCAGACCCCACACCGAAGCCTGGCCCGTATCCGGAGCAACATCCGAACGGCCCACCGACACCGCACCCGCCGTCAACACCCACAACGGACCACCGACACTGACGTCACCCAGCGCCTGCACCACACTCAACACGCCATCCAGGCCAGCACCCGGCAGCAACACCACACCCGCCACCGGACCATCCACCGACGCCCGCAGAGCCTCACCAACGCCGTCGCGGTCCCCCGCCACCTCCACAACCCGCACCTCAGCACCAGCACCCCCCAGAGCCGCCGCCACCTCCGACGACACCTGACCCGCAGCCAGCACCAACCACACACCCGACAACCCACCACGAGCCGCAACACCAGCCAGCGGCTTCCACGTCACCCGGTAGCGCCAACCCTCCACCACCGACCGCTCACCCTGCACCCGACGCCACGCCGACAACGCCGGCAACACCGCACCCAACGACAGCGCGGGATCCACCGCCAACTCCGCCGCCAACGCCTCCAGATCCCCACGCTCCACCACCTCCCAGAACCGCTGATCCGCAGCATCCTGGACAAGCACCTCACCGACGACCGGCCCGGCCTCCAGCCAGAACCGCTCACGCTGGAACGCGTACGTCGGCAATTCGACGCGACGCGCACCCGTACCGGCGAAGAACGCCTTCCAGTCCAGCGCGACACCCCGGACGTGCACCTGAGCGAGCGCGGCCGTCAGCGACTCGCCCTCGTCCCGGCCCTTGCGCAGTGCCGAGACGAACGCGGCGGTGTCCTCGGTGACGCAGTCCTGTGCCAACGCGGTCAGCACACCGTCCGGACCCAGCTCCAGGAACGTCGTGACGCCCTGCGCCTCCAACGCCCGCACACCGTCCAGGAACCGGACCGCCTCCCGCACGTGGCGGACCCAGAAGTCGGCGGAACCGACTTCCTCCGCCGACACCACAGCGCCGGTCAGGTTCGACACGATCGGAATCTCCGGAGCCTGGAACGTCAGCCCCTCCGCCACCTCACGGAACGCGTCAAGCATCCCGTCCATCAACGGCGAGTGGAACGCGTGGCTGACGGTGAGGCGCTTGCTCTTGCGACCCGCGAAGCCGGCCGCGACGGCCAGGACCTCGTCCTCGTCACCAGCGATCACCAGCGAGTTCGGACCGTTCACGGCCGCGATGCTCACCCGCTCGGACAGCAGCGGCAACACCTCCGCCTCCGTCGCCTGCAACGCCACCATCGCACCACCGGACGGCAGTTCCTGCATCAGACGCCCACGAGCAGCCACCAGCGCACACGCATCCGCCAGCGACAGCACACCCGCCACATGCGCGGCAGCGATCTCACCGATCGAGTGACCCGACACGAAGTCCGGCCGCAGACCCCACACCTCCACCAACCGGAACAGCGCCACCTCCACCGCGAACAACGCCGGCTGAGTGAACTCCGTCCGGTCCAGCACCGCAGCATCATCGCCGAACAGCACGTGGTGCAAAGGCAGTTCGAGGTGCGCGTCGAGCTCGGCGCAGACCGCGTCGAACGCGTCGGCGAACACGGGGTAGGCGTCGTAGAGTTCACGCCCCATCCCGAGCCGCTGACTGCCCTGGCCGGTGAACAGGAACGCCGTCTTGCCACCGGCCACCGTCCCCCGCACCAGACCGGAGCCCGCCGACTCGCCTGCGGCCAGCACCGCCAGGCCCTCGATGAGCTCGTCGCGCCCACCGGCCAGCAGAGCCGCGCGATCGTCCAGCGCCGAGCGGCTGCTGGCGAGCGAGAAGGCGAGGTCGGCCGGCGTCAGTTCGGGGTGGGACAGCAGGTGCGCACCGAGCTCGGCAGCCTGGGCACGCAGCGCCTCGCCGCCCTTCGCCGACAGCAGGAACGGCAGCGACGACGACAACGAGCCCTGCCCGAGAACGGGTTCGGCGGGTTCAGCAGCCGGGGCCTGCTCGATGATGGTGTGCGCGTTGGTCCCGCTCAGGCCGAAGGACGAGACACCCGCCCGGCGCGGACGGCCGGTCTCGGGCCAGTCCCGCGCCTCCGTCAGCAACTCGACCGCGCCGGCCGTCCAGTCCACGTGCGGCGTCGGCGCGTCCACATGCAGCGTCTGCGGCAGCACGCCGTGCTGCATCGCCAGCACCATCTTGATGATGCCCGCCACACCCGCCGCCGCCTGAGTGTGACCGATGTTCGACTTGACCGATCCGAGCAGCAACGGCCGCTCGGCGTCACGGTCCTGGCCGTAGGTCGCCAGCAGCGCCTGCGCCTCGATCGGGTCACCCAGCGTCGTGCCGGTGCCGTGCGCCTCGACCGCGTCCACCTCGGCGGCGGACAGACCCGCGCCGGCCAGCGCCTGCCGGATCACCCGCTGCTGCGAGGGACCGTTCGGGGCCGTCAGACCGTTGCTCGCGCCGTCCTGGTTCACCGCCGAGCCACGCACCACCGCGAGCACCGGGTGCCCATTGCGCCGCGCGTCCGACAGCCGCTCCACGAGCAGCATGCCGACACCCTCGCCCCAACCCGTGCCATCGGCACCGGCCGCGAAGGCCTTGACCCGGCCGTCAACGGCCAAGCCGCGCTGACGGCTGAAGTCGACGAACGGCTCGGCCGTGGACATCACCGTGACGCCGCCGACGAGCGCGAGCGAGACCTCACCCTGCCGCAGCGCCTGGGCGGCCAGGTGCAGGGCCACCAGCGAGGAGGAACAGGCCGTGTCGACCGTGACCGCCGGGCCCTCAAGCCCGAAGGTGTAGGACAGCCGGCCCGAGACCACACTCGCCGCGTTGCCGGTGCCCATGTGACCCTCAAGGCCCTCGGGCGGGGTGGAGACCAGTGCGGCGTAGTCCTGGCCGTTGGTGCCCGCGAAGACACCGGTCTTGCTGCCGCGCAGGGTGGCCGGGTCGATGCCCGCCCGCTCGAACGCCTCCCACGCGGTCTCCAGCAGCAACCGCTGCTGCGGGTCCATCGCCAGCGCCTCACGCGGCGAGATCCCGAAGAACGCGGCGTCGAACTCCGCGACGTCGTACAGGAACCCGCCCTCACGCACATACGACGTGCCCTGCGCATCGGGATCCGCGTCGTACAACCCCGCCAGGTCCCACCCACGGTCGGCCGGGAACCCGGCCACCGCGTCGCCACCCTCCACCAACAGCCGCCACAACCCCTCCGGCGACCGCACACCACCCGGGAACCGGCAGCTCATCGCGACGATCACCACCGGGTCGTCGTCCACCGCCAGCATCGGGGACACCGGCTCGGCCACCGCCGTTCCCACGCCGGACAGTTCGGCACCCAGGTGCCCCGCCAACGCCGCCGACGACGGGTAGTCGTAGATCAGCGTCGTCGGCAGCCGCAGACCGGTCGCCGCGTTCAGACGGTTGCGCAGCTCGACAGCGGTCAGCGAGTCGAAGCCCAACTCCTTGAACGCCCGCTCCGCCTCCACCGCCTCGGCACCCGCATGCCCGAGCACGTCCGCCACGGCGGAACGCACCACATCCAGCAGCACCCGCTGCCGCTCCACCACCGCCAGACCCGCAAGCCGACCCGCCAACGTCCCGGCATCAGCCGCTACCGCCTGCAACGTGCCGTCGGTGACGATCACGTCCGAGGTACGGCTCCGCACCGGACGCTCGGTGAGCAGCGCGCTCGGCCGGGCGGCGGTGAAGAACGGCAGGAAGCGGTCCCAGTCGATGTCGGCGACGGTCACGCCCGTCTCGTCCAGGTCCAGCGCCCGCTGAAGCGCGGCGATCGCGAGATCGGCGGCCATCGGCGGCATGCCCTCGCGGCGCATCCGCGCCTCCAGCGCACCGTCGGCCGCCATGCCGGAGCCCGCCCACGGCCCCCACGCGACGGACGTCGCGGGCAGACCCTCGGCGCGGCGCTGCTCGGCCAGCGCGTCCAGGAACGCGTTCGCCGCAGCGTAGTTACCCTGACCCGCCGCACCCACCGTGCCGGTGACCGACGAGAACAGGACGAACGCCGACAGGTCCATCGCTCGCGTCAGCTCGTCCAGGTTGACCGCCGCATCCACCTTCGCGCGCAACACCGTCGCGAAGCGCTCCGGCGTCAACGCGTCCAGCACGCCGTCATCCAGCACACCGGCCGCGTGCACCACCGCAGTCGGCGGGAACTCCGCCAACAGACCCGCCAGCGCCTCACGGTCAGCCACATCACACGCGGCGACCGTCACCCGACCGCCCAGCGCCTCCAACTCATCGCGCAACTCCGCAGCGCCCGGCGCCTCCAGGCCCCGACGGCTCGTCAACACCACATGCTCAGCGCCCGCGCCGACCAGCCAACGCGCCACCTCAGCACCCAGCGCACCCGTCCCGCCCGTCACCAGCACCGAACCAGCGCCCGGCACCCACGCACGCCCTGCCGCACCGGAAGAGGCGCGGACCAGACGACGGCCGAACACCCCCGACGCACGAACCGCAACCTGATCCTCATCCGAGCTCAGGACACCAACCAGACGCTCCAACGCCCGACCGTCCAGCACCGGGGGAAGATCCACCAGACCACCCCAACGCTCCGGGTGCTCCAACCCGACCACGCGACCCAGACCCCACACCGACGCCTGACCCGCATCCGGAGCAGCATCCGAACGCCCGGTCGAGACCGCACCCGAGGTCAGCACCCACAACGGGCCGCCGACACTGACGTCACCCAGCGCCTGCACCACACCCAGAACACCGTCCAGGCCAGCACCCGGCAGCAACACCACACCCGCCACCGGACCATCCACCGACGCCCGCAGAACCTCACCAACGCTGTGGCGGTCCCCCGCCACCTCCACAACCCGCACCTCGGCACCAGCACCGGCCAAAGCACCCGCCACCTCGGACGACGCCTGACCCGCAGCCAACACCAACCACACACCCGACAACCCCGCACGAGCCGCAACACCGGCCAGCGGCTTCCACGTCACCCGGTAGCGCCAACCCTCCACCACCGACCGCTCACCCTGCACCCGACGCCACGCCGACAACGCCGGCAACACCGCACCCAACGACAGCGCGGGATCCACCGCCAACTCCGCCGCCAACGCCTCCAGATCCCCGCGCTCCACCACCTCCCAGAACCGCTGATCCGCAGCATCCTGGACAAGCACCTCACCGACGACCGGCCCGGCCTCCAGCCAGTACCGCTGCCGCTGGAACGCGTACGTCGGCAACTCGACCCGGCGCGCACCCGTACCGGCGTATGCCGCAGCCCAGTTCACCTGCTTGCCCCGGACGTGCGCCAGCGCCACCGCGCGGACGAGCGTCTCGGGCTCGGGACGGGAGGCGCGCAGCAGCGGCGTGAAGACCGGGGCGACAGCCAGGTCGCCGCCGGCCAGGCAGTCCTGGGCCATCGCCGAGAGCACGCCGTCGGGGCCCAGCTCCAGGAAGGTCGTCGCACCGCGCTCCGCCAGCGTGCGGATGCCGTCCAGGAACCGCACGGCGTCCCGGACATGGCGGACCCAGTACTCGGGCGAGCAGAGTTCCTCGGCACCGGCGATCCGACCGGTCACGTTCGAGACGATCGGGATACGCGGCGGCGCATACTCCAACACCTGGGCCACTCGCCGGAATTCGGCGAGCATGTCGTCCATGCGCGGCGAGTGGAAGGCGTGGCTGACGGTCAGCCGCTTCGTCTTGCGGCCCTCGAAACCGGCCACCAAGGCCAGCACCGCATCCTCGTCACCGGCCACCACCACCGAGTTCGGACCGTTGACGGCCGCGATGCTCACCCGCTCGGTCAGCAGCGGCAGCACCTCCGCCTCGGTCGCCTGAACCGCCACCATCGCACCACCGGCGGGGAGTTGCTGCATCAGTCGGCCACGGGCCGCGACCAGCGCGCAGGCGTCCTCCAGCGACAGCACACCGGCCACGTGCGCGGCGGCCAGCTCACCGATCGAGTGGCCGGACAGGACGTCCGGGCGCAGACCCCACGCCTCCACGAGCCGGAACAGCGCCACCTCCACCGCGAACAACGCGGGCTGGGTGTAGTCGGTACGGTCGAGCAGGGCCGCCTCCGGCGAGCCGGGCTCGGCGAAGAGCACGTCGCGCAGCGGGACTTCGAGCTGCTCCTCCAGGTACCAGCAGGCGTCGTCCAGCGCCTCGGCGAACACCGGGTAGGCGTCGTAGAGTTCACGTCCCATCCCGAGCCGCTGGCTGCCCTGGCCGGTGAACAGGAAGGCGAGCTTGCCGGTGGCCGGGGCACCGCGCAGCAGGCGCGGGTCCTCCTCGCCGGCGGCGAGGGAGGCCAGCAGGTCGAGGAAGGCCGCGCGGTCCTCGGCGACCAGGACGGCCCGCTGCTCGAACTCCGCGCGGGTGGACGCCAGCGAGTAGCCGACATCGACGGGCGAGAGCTGCGGCTCGGCCTCCAGCCGGGCCCGCAGCCGGTCGGCCTGGCCGCGCAGCGCGTCCGGTGTCCGCGCCGAGAGCGACCACGGCAGGACGCCGCCCTCGAACGAACCGCCGGCCGCGTCGCCCTCACCCTCCGACAGCGACGGCGACGGCGACAGCGACGGCGACGGCTGCTCGATGATGGCGTGGGCGTTGGTCCCGCTCATGCCGAACGACGACACGGCGGCCCGGCGCACCCGCCCGGTCTCCGGCCACGCCCGCGCCTCGGTCAGCAGCTCGACGTCGCCCGCCGTCCAGTCCACGTGCGGGGTCGGCGCGTCCACGTGCAGCGTGCGCGGCAGCACCCCGTGCCGCATCGCCATGACCATCTTGATGATGCCGCCGACACCGGCAGCCGCCTGGGTGTGGCCGATGTTCGACTTCAGCGAGCCGAGCCAGAGCGGGCGCTCGGCCTCCCGGCCCTGACCGTAGGTCGCCAGCAGCGCCTGCGCCTCGATCGGGTCGCCGAGGCTGGTGCCCGTGCCGTGCGCCTCCACCACGTCGACGTCCGCCGCCGAGAGCCGGGCGTTGGCCAGGGTCTGTCGGATCACGCGCTGCTGGGCCGGGCCGCTGGGCGCGGTGAGGCCGTTGCTGGCGCCGTCCTGGTTGATGGCGGTGCCCCGGATGACGGCGAGGACCTGGTGGCCGTTGCGCTCGGCGTCCGAGAGCCGCTCGACGAGCAGCGTCCCGGCGCCCTCGCCCCACGCGGTGCCGTCCGCCGCCGCCGCGAACGGCTTGCAACGGCCGTCGGCGGCCAACCCGCGCTGGCGGCTGAAGGCGACGAACGAGCCGGGGTTGGCCATCACGGCGACGCCGCCGGCCAGCGCGAGCGAGCACTCGCCGCTGCGCAGCGCCTGCACGGCGAGGTGCAGCGCGACCAACGAGGACGAGCACGCGGTGTCGACGGTGACCGTGGGGCCCTCGAAGCCGAAGGTGTAGGCGATCCGTCCGGAGGCGACGCTGGCGGCGTTGCCGGTCACCAGGAAGCCTTCGAGGCCCGCCTCGGCCTCGTGCAGGCGCGGTCCGTACTCCTGGGCCTCGGCTCCGACGAACACGCCGACCTGGCCGCCGCGCACCAGCGCGGGGTTGATCCCGGCGCGCTCGAACGCCTCCCAGGACGTCTCCAGCAGCAGCCGCTGCTGCGGGTCCATCGCCATCGCCTCACGCGGGGAAATGCCGAAGAACGCCGGGTCGAACTCGTCCGCGTCGTGCAGGAATCCGCCCTCGCGGGCATAGCTGCTGCCCGCGTGGTCGGGGTCCGGGTGATACAGGCCGGAAAGGTCCCAGCCGCGCCCTTCCGGGAATTCGGAAATGACGTCCCGGCCGTCCGCGACGAGGTCCCAGAGTTCTTCCGGGGAACGCACGCCGCCGGGAAAGCGGCAGCTCATTCCGACGATGGCGATCGGCTCGTCGTCCGCGAAGGAGGCGGCCGTGAGCGTGGTCGCAACCTCGCTCAGGCCCAGCAGCCGCCCGTGCAGGTGACGCGCCAGCTCGGCGGGGGTGGGGTGGTCGAAGGCCAGCGTCACCGGCAGCTTCAGCCCGGTGGCGGCGGTCAGCCTGGCGTGCAGGTGAACCGTGGCCAGCGAGTCGAACCCGAGCTCCAGGAAGGGCCGGTAGGGGTCGAGGGAGTCCGGCGCGTGGTCGCGCAGGGCCGCCGAGACCAGCTCACCGACCCAGTCGAGGATTGCCTCGCCGCGCTGCCCCTCGGGCAGCTCCTCAAGCCGTTGCCGCCACGACGAGACCTCGTCGGGACGCGTGTCCCGCAATTCGGTGTGCTCGGGCGTGAAATCCTCGGACTCACTCATCATCGCGCCCCAATATCCCCGCAGACATCAACCAGACCAATCGGCAGCCTGGCATACGGGAAGGGGCTCGGGGAACCCCTTCAAACCCCCTACGGACCCCTAGCGTTCCTCGGTGTCCGGGCACTGCGGCGCGACTCGGAATATCCGTGCGCAATTCACCAGAATGCCCGAGGATTCCGGTGCGGGCAAGGAGTTCCGGGAATTACCTCACCGACACCCCCGCAGCCCCCTCGACCCGCTCGACGAACGGCGCGAGCAGCCCGGGCACCGCCTCCTCGGCGAGGAGCAGTCCAGCCCCCACCGGCAGGTCGCGCACCTGGTAGATCCCCTCACCGGCGGCGGTGGTGGCGCCGAGGGTGAGCAGTCCGGCCCGGCGCTGGAAGACCGACCGCGAGACCCGCCAGCCGATGATCCCGTCCCGCTGCAGCGCGACGGTGCGGCGCGCGAAGGTGCCGGAGCGGGCCACCAGGTAGCGCCCGCGAACGGCGTGCCCGAGCGCGCGGTAGGCGTCCCGGGCGAGTGCCACCGCGACCGGCAGCAGCACCACGGCGGTGACCCCGGCGGTGACCAGGAGCGCCGGGCCGAGCCACAGCCCCAGGCCCAGCGGGACGGCGGCGATCAGCAGCACCGCCGTCAGCGCGCGATTCGTCCGGCGCCGCAGGGCGACGCGCGGATGCGCGGTGAGCCCGTCCCCGGCCATCAGTCCCGCACCCGTAGCCGTGGCCGACCCCGACCGCGCGCCCGGGTCCTGCGCCAACACCTCGGCGGCCACCCGCAGCGCCTGCGCGCGCGGCGCCGGCGGTGTCAGGGCGCGGCGCCTGCGGTTGTCCTCCCGGTCGCCCAGGCCGCTCGCGATCGCGTTGGTCCGGGCCCCGCCGGCCCAGCGCAGCGGGATCGCCTCGACCAACTCCACGCCGCGCAGCCGCCGTTCCTCGATGCTGACCGAACGGGTGACCAGCAGGCCGCGCCGGACCAGGAGCATCCCGCCGTCCTCGCGCCGCAGTTGGTAGCCCGACCAGTTCTCGATGTAGACGGCGGTGGCGCCGACGGTGCCGAACACCACGACGATCAGCAGGGCGACCAGGATCCCGAACCAGAGCGGAACCGAGCCGAAGCGGGCCTCGACGTCCTTGACCACGCCGAGTTTCAGCGGATCGACGTGCATCTCGTGCAGCGTCCGGTAGACGCTGCCGGCGACCAGGAAGACGCCGCCGACGCCCCAGACGGTCAGCGGGCCGTAGCGCAGCCAGGACCAGTCCAGCTCGCAGATCGGGCCGTCCTGGTCGGCGGGCAGCTGCCGCCCCCGGGCGGCGTCGCGGGCCGCGACGAGCCGGCGGCGCAGCTCGGCGGCGTCCGCGGTGGCGATGCCCTCCAGCTCCAGCCGACGGCCGGCGGTGGAGCCCTGGTCGCCGGTGCCGATCCGCACGGTGGTCAGGCCGAAGAGCCGGTGCACGGGGTTGGCCGTCAGGTCCACGCTGCGGATCCGCTCGATCGGCGCGGAGCGGTGGCTGCGGAAGAACAGCCCGGAGCGCATCTCGATGCGCTCGTCGGTGACCCGGTAGCGGGTGGTGAACAGCCGCATCAGGCTGATCCCGCAGACGACCAGGAAGGTGCTGAACAGCGATCCGAGGGTGATCAGGATCTGCAGGTTGGCCCGGCCGCCGTTGGCCGCCAGGGCGGCGGCGAGGGTGGCCACCGGCGCGGCCAGGATGGCCAGGTTGACCAGTACCAGCCGTCCGCTCAGCCGCCCCCACGCGGGGCCGGTGTCCTGGGCCGCCTGCCGGGCGTCGGTCCCGGCGCTCATGTGGCGTCCTGCTCGGCGCCCTGCGGGGCGGCCTGGGCGGACCGGGTCAGCCGCTCCACCAGGTCACCGGCGACCTGGTGGTCCAGGCCCTTGATCTTCACCGCGCCCGAGGCGGAGGCGGTGGTCACGGTCACCCCGGAGAGCCCGAAGAGCTGCTGGAGCGGCCCGCGCAGGGTGTCGACGGTCTGCACCCGCGACAGCGGGACCACCCGCCAGTGCTGCCAGAGCCAGCCGGACGCGGCGTACACGGCGTCGTCGGTGGTCTCCCAGCGGTGCACCCGGTAGCGCCAGACCGGCATCACGCCCATGTACAGCAGGCCGGGCAGCAGGGCGATCAGGGTGGCCCAGCCGAAGAACGTACGGGTGGGCGCGATGGTGAGGCAGAGGATCCCGAAGGTGATCGGGAGTGGCAGGGCGAACAGCGAGGCCTGCAGCGTCCACCAGCCGATGGCCCGGGGCTCGACGCGGTGGCGGGGCGGCCGCAGCCGCACGACGTGATTGTTTTCCACTGTTTGCCCTTGCTCTCGCACCATGGTCAGGAATTGACGGGTCGCAGCCTCAGCGCGTAGCGCCCGCGCCCGCGCCCGCACCGACCTCGGCGGCCGCGGGCCGCTCGGCGCGCAGCCGGCGCATCTTGGCCAGCAGGACGGCCGTACGGGTCAGCACCATGGCCAGCGACATGAAGACGAAGGTGTTGGCGTAGCTGGCGCTGCCGCTGATCTTGTAGTCGATCGAGAAGCGCACCAGGTCGGCGGTGAACCAGTGGTCCGCGCCGTACGCGAAGCTCACCCGCCCGGCGGAGAGCACGATCCACACCAGCGCGTAGCCGATGCCGCCGACCGTGCTGAAGCCACCGTCCTCGTCCCGGAAGGCGGGCAGCAGCGCGCCGGCGACCAGGCCGCAGATCACGCCCACACCCACACCCACGAGCTGGAGCGACAGGTCGTTCCCCTGGTGCGGGAAGGAGTGCACGAAGATCGCGATGATCACCGCGACCGCGATCACCGAGCGCAGCATCCGCATCGTGGTGATCTTGCGGCGACCGATGTCCGTCGCCAGGATGACGATCAGAATCGTGCCGCTCGCGATGAGCGCGGAGACGAACTGGCTCACGGACAACCACCCCTGGTGTTGACGATGTCTCCGGAACACTGCACGGCCCGGCTGTTGTCCACGCTAGGCCGCCGCGCACCCCCGCCGGGACGACCGACCGGTGGGTTCCGCTGTCCACCGACCGGTGGACACCGTGGTAGGACTGGTGTCGTGCTCAGTGACACCCAGCAGGACCCGCATCAGGCCGGCGCCTACTACGGACCCGAGTCGGGCAACCGCTGGTTCGGGCTCTGGGACGGCTTCTTCGCGGTCTCCTACCTCGTCACCGCCGTCGTGCTGTTCACCGCCGACGACCAACAGCTGCACCACGCCGTCGCGATCGGCGCGCTGACGCTGATGGTGCCCTGGTACGCGGCGCTGGGCCGGCCGCTGATGATCAACGACACCGAGTCCGGGCCGAAGGGCCTGGTCTTCGCCGGCGTCCTGCTGCTGCTGTTCGCGGTGATCACCGCGTGCAACCTGGCGGGGTCCTTCGCGATGTTCGCCGTGGGCCCGATGCTGATCATGAGTCTGCCGATGGCGTCGGCCGTCGTGCTGGTGCTGGCGGCCAACCTCTGGCCGGTGCTGGTGGTCTGGGTGTACGGCGACGACCTCGGCGTGGACGTGCTCTCGGTGCTGCCGGTCGCGTTGCTGAGCATCGCGCTGTCGCTGCTGCTGGGGCTCTGGATCACCCGGGTGGTGCGGCAGAGCAAGGAGCGCGGCGGACTCGTCGAGGACCTGCGGCGCAGCCGGGAGCGGGTGGCCCGGCTCTCCCACGAGGCCGGCATCTCCGCCGAGCGTGAGCGGCTGGCCCGGGAGATCCACGACACCCTGGCCCAGGGCCTGACCAGCATCATCGGCCTGGTGCAGGCGGCCGAGTCGGAGCTGGACCACGCCCCGCAACTGGCCCACACCCACCTGGCGCTGGCCGGGCGGGTGGCCAAGGACTCGCTGGCCGAGGCGCGCGACTTCGTCGCCGCGCTGACCCCGCCCACGTTGCGCGGCAGTTCCCTGGTGCAGGCGGTGCGCCGGCAGGCCGACGGGCTGGTGGCCGAGACCGGCCTGGACGTCCGCTGCACGGTGGAGGGCACGGAACGGGAACTGCCGATGACCGCCAGCGTCGTACTGCTGCGCTCGGTGCAGGAGGCGATGGCCAACGTCCGCAAGCACGCCGCCCGGGCCCGCACGGTGGACGTGGTGGTGGCCTACCAGGACGACGCCGTACGTCTGCTGGTCCGCGACGACGGCCCGGGGTTCACGCCGGACGGCCGCCAACAGGGCTACGGGCTGCGCGGGATGCAGGCCCGGGCCGAGGAGATCAGCGGCACGGCGACCGTGCGCAGCCGCCCGGGCAAGGGCACCACGATCGAGGTGACGGTGCCGCTGGGCCCGTCGGACGCGGAGGCAGTCGATGAGTGACGAGGCTCGTACGGAGGACGACCGCGGCGAGCCCGCGGGCCGGCCGATCGGGGTCCTGCTGGCCGACGACCACCCGGTGGTCCGGGCGGGTCTGAGCGCCATGCTGGAGTCGGCCGACGGCATCAGCGTCGTCGGGCAGGCGGGTTCGGGCGAGGAGGCGGTCGCCCAGGCCGTCGCGCTGCGGCCGGACATCGTCCTGCTGGACCTGCGGATGGGCGCGATGGACGGCGTGGCCGCCACCGGGCAGATCCTGCGCCAGTCGCCGGGCAGCCGGGTGGTCATCGTGACCACGTACGAGGACGACGCGGACATCCTGCGCGCGGTGGAGGCGGGCGCGTCGGGCTACCTGCTGAAGGGCAGTTCGCGCCAGGAGCTGATCGACGCGGTCCAGACGGCGGCCCGGGGCGAAACCGTGCTGACGCCGTCGCTGGCCGGCAAGCTGTTCCGGGCCCGGGGCGTGAGTCCGGTCGCGCTGTCGGGGCGGGAGTGCGAGGTACTGCGGCTGGTCAGCCAGGGCAAGACCAACGCCGACATCGGCGTCGAACTGTTCATCGGCGAGGCGACGGTGAAGACCCATCTGCTGCGCGCGTTCCGCAAGCTCGGGGTGTCCGACCGGACGGCCGCGGTGATGACGGCGCTGGAGCGCGGCCTGCTCTCCTGACCCACCGCCCGGGCCCGGGCAGCACTTCGCCCCGCCGCAGCGCACGACGGGGCGAAGCCACCGGACGACTCTCCACCGCCGCTACAGCGCGGCGGAGACGATCTTGAGCACCTGCGGCTGGTGGTTGGCCAGGAAGAAGTGCCCGCCCGAGAAGGTGTGCAGCTCGAAGGCACCGGTGGTGTGCCCGCGCCACGCCTCGGCCTCCTCCGCGCTGGTGCGCGGGTCGTCCGCGCCGGTCAGCACGGTGATCGGCGCGCGCACGGTGGCGCCGGGCTCGCCGCGGTAGGTCTCGGCGGCCGTGTAGTCGCTGCGGATCGCGGGCATCACCATACGCAGGATCTCCTCGTCGCCGAGGACCCGCGCGTCGGTGCCGCTGAGGATCTTCATCTCGGCCACGATGCCGTCGTCGTCGCGCAGGTGGACGTTCTCGTCACGGTGCCGGGAGGGCGCCCGGCGGCCCGAGGCGAAGAGCGCGACCGGGGTGAACTCCGGGTCGTCGCGCTCCAGACGGCGCGCCACCTCGAAGGCGAGGGTGGCGCCCAGGCTGTGCCCGAAGAGCGCGACCGGCAGGTCGAGCCACGGCTTCAGCTCGGCGGCGATGGCGTCCGCGTACTCCTCGACGCTCTCGATCCGCGGGTCCAACCGCCGCTCCTGGCGCCCCGGGTACTGCAGGGAGACGACGTCGACGGCCGGGGAGAGCGCCTGCGACATCGGGAAGTAGAACGGTGCCGAGCCGCCCGCGTGCGGCAGGCAGACCAGGCGGACCCTGCTCTGCGGTGCCGGGTGGAACCGGCGCACCCAACGGCTGTTCTCTCGCTGCTCACCCATAGTCGCGCACGGTCTTTCCCTCGAATTCGGACATGAGCCATGTCTAACACGGCAGTTGAACGAAGGGGTACCCCTATCGGCCCGGCCCGGCCGACCCGGCCCGCCCAACACCGGCGCAGCGCGCGGCGACCGGTGCAGGACCGGATGCAAGACAGGGGGCCTAGGGGGCGGGTTAAGGGTTCCCGGCCCGGGCAGCGCTGCCTAGCGTCCTCTCCAGGTGCCCCCGCCGGAGCCGTCCGGCACGAGGAAGGAAACCGTGCCTCCGATGACCGCGAAGATCTTTGCCACCGACTCGGTACGGACTCTCGCCGAATTCGAACAGGACGCGCTGCGCATCGCCGACGTACTGCGCGAGCACGGCGTCGGACCCGGCCAGCGTGTGATGCTCAAGGCCGGCAACTCCGCCGCCTGGCTCGGCACCCTGTTCGGCCTGATGCACGTGGGCGCCTCGATCGTCCTGGTCGACCAGCAGGAGCACGTCGAGGAGACCCGCCGGATCGCCCTGCGCACCGGCGTCAAGGCCGTCTTCGTCGACGACGACGCGCCGGTGGACGACGACCTGGACCCCATCCACCTGTACGAGCTGCTGGTCGCCGCGGCCGGGCGCGTCGTCGAGGACGAGCGCCTGTCCTTCGAGACCTGGGGCGCGCTCACCGACGGCCTGATCATGTGGACCTCCGGCTCGACCGGCGCGCCCAAGGGCGTCGTGAAGTCGGGCGACAAGTTCCTGCGCAACCTGGAGCGCAACGCCGCCCAGGTCGGCCACCGGGCGGACGACGTCCTGCTGCCGCTGCTGCCGTTCTCCCACCAGTACGGCCTGTCCATGGTGCTGATCGCCTGGCTGAGCCGGTGCTCGCTGGTGGTCGCCCCCTACCGCCGGCTCGACCGGGCGCTGCGGATGGCCGGCGAGACCGGCAGCACCGTGATCGACGCGACCCCGGCGAGCTACCGCAGCATGCTCAACCTGGTCACCCGCAAGCCCGACCTGCGCGCGCACCTGGAGCAGGTCCGGATGTTCTGCGTCGGGGCAGCGCCGCTGGACGGGCCGCTGGTCGAGCGCTACGTCGAGGAGTTCGGCCTCCCGCTGCTGGACAGCTACGGCAGCACCGAACTGGGCAACATCGCCTTCGCCACCCTGGAGAACCCGGTCTCCTGCGGACGGGCCATGGACGGCATCCGGCTGCGGATCGTCGACGACGAGGGCCGCACGGTGGCGGCCGGCGAGCCGGGCGAGATCGAGGTCCACACCCCGGACGCCATGGAGGGCCACCTCGGCGAGGACGGCGCCCTGCAGCCCGCCCCCACCGGCTGGCAGCAGACCGGCGACCTCGGGCATCTGGACGCCGACGGCAACCTGTTCGTGCTGGGCCGCAAGTTCGCCGTCCACCGGATGGGCTACACGCTCTACCCGGAGCTGATCGAGCGCAAGGCGGCCGCATCCGGCTGCTCGACCAGGGTGGTGGCGCTGCCGGACGAGCGGCGCGGCGCGCAGCTGGTCTTCTTCGTGGAGGACGAGCAGGGCCGCGAGGCGGGCTACTGGCGCGAGGTGCTGAACGACCTGCTGCCGGCCTACGAGCGACCCAACCAGGTCACCGTACTGGACAGTTTCCCGCTGAACCGCAACGGTAAGCCCGACAAGCGGAAGCTGGAGCAGCTGGCCCGACCGGAGGAGAACAACCAGTGAGGATCGCCTGCTGGCAGGCCGCGTGCGAGGCACCGGGCCTCCCGCGCTTCCTGGAGCGCCTGCGGGCCGTGGCGCGCCGGGCGGCCGACGCGGGCGCGGAGCTGCTGATCACCCCCGAGATGTCGGTGGGCGGCTACCCGCTGCGCCCCGCCACCCTGGCGGAGGCCGCCGGACCACTGGACGGACCGCAGTGCGAGGCGGTCTCCGCCATCGCCCGGGAGTTCGGGATCGCGCTGGTGCACGGCTGGCCGGAGTCCGACGGCCCGGACGTGTACAACTCGGCCCGGCTGGTCGACCCGCACGGCACCACGCTGGCCTCCTACCGCAAGGCGCACCTCTTCGGCGACGTGGACCGCACCTGGTTCGCCCCCGGCGCCGACGGCGTCGTCCAGGCGTCCCTGGGCGGCCTGACGGTGGGTCTGCTGATCTGCTACGACGTGGAGTTCCCGGAGGCCGTACGGGCCCACGCGCTGGCCGGGACCGACCTGCTGGTCGTCCCGACCGCGCTGATGCAGCCGTGGGAGTTCATCCCGCGCACGATCGTCCCGGCCCGCGCCTTCGAGAGCCAGCTCTTCATCGCCTACACCAACTGGATCGGCGAACGCCACGGCCTGCGCTTCTCCGGCCTCACCACCGTCGCCGCCCCCGACGGCACCCGCACGGTCCTGGAAGCCCCCCGCGAAGACCTCCTCATCACCGAGGTCGACCCCGCAGTCATCACCGCCGCCCGCAAAGCCACCCCCTACCTGACCGACCGCCGCCCCGACCTCTACACCCCCTGACGGCAGCGGGATTCCCTGCTACCTGATGCCCGCTCACCTGGCCTTCTCCCGTGGAGTGCGCGGACGATCCAGTGGTGGGAGTGGACGTTCGATGGTGCCAGAGCTCGCGGGTGTCTGGGTGGCGGGTCTGGCGGCCGCCCGGCGGAAGCCGCCGCCGGTGGAGGTCGCATGGGGGCTGCGGGTCGACGAGCGCGGCGCCCACACCGCCGTCCTGACCGTGCGGGAGTGGATGGAACGGATGGGTGCTGGTGCGGCCTCGTGACGCGTCTGGGCCTCGGGGCAGCCCTCACACGCGGTCTCCGGCGCCCAGCACCCCCGCCGCGTCCCCGGTGCCGCGGGCGGGACCGCTTCGCGCGGGACCGGGGATGCGGATCTCCCCCGAGGCGCTCACCGCCTCCGGCGCCGCGGTGTTCAGGCGGCCGAGGCCGCTGCGGGTGGCGGCCAGCACCACGCGGTCGCCGGGCGCGAGGCCGCGGCTGCGGTCGGCGTAGCCCCACTGGTAGCTGTCCGGCTGACGGGCCAGGCGCACCGCGAGCACCCGCAGGCCGCCGAGCGCCTCGATGTCGTTGCGGCTCATCCCGACCAGCGCGCCGCCGTCCTCCGCCGTCAGCTCGGCGATCAGCAGTACGTGCCGGTAGACCGAGAGCGTGCCCAGCACCTCACGGCCCATCAGCGCAGCCGCGAAGGCCGGCGCGGCCAGGTAGGAGACCGAGCGGGAGGCGACGTTGCCCAGCGTCGCGTAGACGTGTTGGGCGAAGTCGTCGTCTGACAGCTTCTGCATTGGATGTTGGCGTTGCTAGTCGACTTCCCAGGCCGGGATCACACTGACCCGCCGCCCAGGCAGTACCTCCAGGCGCCCCACGATCTTCCGCAGCAAGGCGTTGGCTCGGCCAGGAGCCAGCGTGTCCCACTCCTCCAGCAGACCTATCGCAATGGGCTGCGCCGCGGAGCGGCTCATCGCCGCTTTCTCCTCCGGGGACGGCGTGTCCAGCACGAAAAGCCTCTCGGCCGCCGCAGACTTCTCCGCCCGGAGCCCTGCAAGGGTCGCGAGGTACTCACGCTCCAACGTGCCATCAGCGTCGTCGAGTTCAGACATGGCATACGTGCGCATGTGCTTGGCCACCGCCCGCTCGATCCGCTGCACCTCCTGCTGAGCCGCCGCACGCCTGCGCTCGAACGAGGCCGCAGGGTCGGGGATCACCCGGCCGGCGGAAAGCGTGCGAGCCTCGTCGCTCACCTCGCCCGTGATCTTCTTGAGCCACCTGAGGAGCGCCTCGTCCCCCACGTTCACCGGACAAGTCCTGAAGCCCACGCAGACCGTGGTTCCCTTGCGCGATCGTTGGTCGCAGATGAAGTAGGAATTTCCGTGGACCACGACGCGTCGCGTAGACCCGGAGCAGAGCCCGCAGCGGGCCAGGCCGCTGAGCGGGTAGGCCGCGGCGCGGTTCTTCGGGGCTGCGGTCCGCGTGAAGTTTCGGCGCTCCTGGTACTGCTGCCAGAGTTCGGGGCTGATGATCGGGGGGTGGCCCTTGGTCGGATGCCGGTAGAGGTGGTGGTTCGGGCATCGGCTCAGGTAGGGCTCGGTCTTGCATGCGTCGTCGTGGACACGCAGGTAGCCGGCCGCGAACCCGGAGTCCATGTAGATGCACAAACTGCGGTCGTTCCAGATCTTGTTGTGTGACGTTCGGATGCCGGCGGCGTTGAGACGGGCGGCCAGAACGTTGAAGCCGTCGCCAGCAACGTAGCCCTGGAAGAGATCTGCGACGAGACCCTTCGACTCCGGGTCGGGCTCGTAGTGCTCGTCCTGGAGTGTGACCGACCCGTCGGGGGCGTAGACCCTGCGGGGGTGCCAGATGTATCCAAAGCGACGTCCGCCCGTGGCGGGCAGCCCTTGTTCTCGGCGCCAGTGGTGGGTCTCGGACCATTGCTCTCCGGCGCGCTTGCTCTCGAATGTGGCGACACTGAAGATGACGTCGCGTTGGAACCATCCGGTGGCGGTGGTGGCGTCTAGGTCTTCGGTGGCAGAGAGCAGTTGGCCGCCCGCTTGTTCGATGCGTGCGAGGTTGATCTCGATGCCGGTCCTGGTCCGGCCGAACCTGGAGTACTTCCATACCGCGATGGCCTGCGCCTCGCTGGCTTCGACGCGTTCGATGGCCCTCATGATTTTGCGCTTGAAGTTGCGGCCGGTGGCGTCGAGGTCCTGGACCCAGTCGATGATCTGGTGTCCCGTACGAGCTGCCCACTGGGCGATTGCCGCACGCTGCAGCTCGGGGGAGATCATTTCCTCGCGTGCCATGCTGACGCGGATGTATCCGATCGTCGGGATCAGGTCGTCTGCGAGTTGGACTGAGCGCATCGATTCCCCTTGCTTCCCTACGGCGTGTGCACCCCATGGCCCGCCGCGTTCGGGTTGGATCCTATGGCCGCGCGGGGCATCTGGATGACAACGGCGCCTGTGGTGGGGGCAGTCGGCGGGAGGGCGATGCCTCGCAGGCCGGCATCAAACCCTTGGAGGAATCCCTGGCGCTTGAGGCTGGACTCGCGGTCCTCGACGTCGGCGAGGAGTTCCTCGCGCTCGGCGGCGGCGAGGGCCATCACCCGTGCCGTCTGGGATGCAAGGTAGGCGGCGTTCTCCTGCTCGGCGAGTTCCATGTTGCGGCAAAGCTCCTCGGCTTCGCGGTCGACGAAAGCCTTCGCCACGACGTACCGCATGTGCTCCGCCCGGGTCGCCTTCAGTTCTTCTTGGAGTCGGTCGCGTTCGTGCGAGGTGTCGCGGACGGCGCGGTCGATGACGTTGAGGGCGTAGGAGGTGATGCCGGTGAGGATGAGGGCGAGGCCGGCGACGGCTTGTGTGGGCGTGTGCGCGGGGATGGACGCACTGATGACGGCCACCCCCAGGGGGAGTGATATTCCGGCCAGGAGGGCTCTGTAGGTTCGGGTCGTGCGTTGCAATGCCGTCTCCCCGTTACTGGGCCACCGCGCCCCCTGTCTCACCGTCGGACTCGGCGGGGCGCAGGTGGCGGCGCGTTCGACGGGCCACGTCCCGGAAGAACTGCTCACGCTCGTCCGGGTCGTGGATGCCTAGATCATCCGCTGCCTGCTCGGGGGTGATTGGCTGAGATCGTACGTCCGATCGCTGCATCCGCGTCAGGTATTCGGCGGAAATGATTCCGCTCTCAACCATCATGACGATCGGATCGACGCCGAGCGCCTTGGCGATCGGTTCATAGTACTCGGGGCTGGGGGTTGACTTGGCGTCAAGCCAGCGCGCGACGGTACTCGGCGAGACGCCGACGGCGGTGGCGAGGGCCATGCGGCCGCCTCCGCGCTGCTTGTCGATGTCGAAGCCTTCGGTGGCTCGCATCGTCTTGGCGAGCCAGGCTGCGTACTGCTCGTTGAGTGTCATGCGTTTGTCATCTCTCCCATGGCTGGCAGGATAGCCGACCTGCTGGCGCCTGCGGGAGTAGTTCCACAAACGGAATCATCCAGGTCAGAGCAGAGGCTACAGGCCGCTCGCGGGGTGTACGAGTCGAACAACCGACCCATCTTGGGACATCTCGCTAATTCCTCATGTGGAAATACTTGCGCCATGGGCACTTGAGGCCTAGCGTTGCTCCCATCAACGGAACTACTTCCGAAAACGGGAACAAGAGGTGACGCATGTCCCACCGCCTCAACATCCAGAACCTCCGCGCAGCAGCCGCTGAGGTTGGGGACCTCAGCGACTACGCCATCGCCAAGCGAACCGGCCTCGGCAAGTCGACCGTCTCCCGCCTCGCCAACGGCCTGTGCCAGCCCAACGCCGCAACGCAGAACCGCTTCCTGGACACCTACAAGCTGCCCATCAACAAGCTCATGACCGACGAGCAGGTCGCAGCATGACCACCCGCAAGGAAGCCATCAGTGCAGCCGCTCTGATCCTCGTGCAGGCCCGCGCCGAACGCGACGCTCTCAGTCCCCGCAAGGCCGCCGAGGCCGCCTGGTACCCGGGCCACCGGCTCGGGTCCGTCGAGGCGATCGAGGCCCTGATCATCAGTCAGCGCAAGCAGGTGCTCGCCACCCAGCAGGCCCACACCATCCGTCCGCTCGCCGCGTGAGCAACGAGGACGACGTCAACTACCTGTACGTCATCCGGTTCGCCAACGGCATCGTCAAAGTCGGCCGGACCAACGACATCCGTCGACGGTACAAGGACCACAAGCGGTGGGCCAGACAGTCCGGCACCACCATCGATGAGATCGACTTCAGCTTCCGCTACGGCACCGCCGGCCCCGACGAACGCAGGCTCATCCGCTTCTGCCGGGACCGCTGGGACAACCTCCCGGGCCACACCGAGCACTTCCTGGAAGCGGACTTCGACGAGGTGTTCACGTACTTCAGGGCCTTGGAAAACGTGGCCAGCGCCAGCGGATGGCGCTCCGAGATCAGCTGATCGAAGTAGCGGGCCGCCCCGGTTGCGACCCGGAACGGCCCTCGACCCACCCCACACATCTCTCACGAAAGCGAGGCAGGCCGTGATCACACAGCTTATGCCCCGAACCACCCACCCCCTGCGAGCGACCGCCGGTCCGCTGACTGCGGCGCTGAGTCTGTCCCGCGAGTTCCCGCACCTGCCGGCCACGAGTGTCGAGGCCCGCGGCAGTGGCCTGCTGATCCTGCTGTTCGGCGCCGACGCGGCGCACTACCGCGAGTGGGTCGACGAGTTGCGCCTGACTGAAGAGCCCGTGAGCTGGCACCCGCACCGGGACCGCATGGCGGAGAAGCGTGTCGCGGTCGGCTTGTACGCCGAGGTCGAGCTCCGTGTGATGGCGTACCCGGATGCGGTCGTGGGGGTGGCGTCGTGAACGCGACCATCGAGCACGCTCCGGTGTCTGCTGCGGAGCTCAAGGTTGAGCTGGCTGTGTTCGAGGCGTTCTGCGACCGCTGTGGCAGGAATCCGCAGACGTGGTCGACGCAGACGCGCCGTCAGTACCGGAAGCGGATTGCGAAGTGCCGGAAGTGCGACCGGCGGGGCGGTGCGGCGTGACGCTCATCCTCGCGCGTCGTCGGCGGCACCGCGCGGCGGAACCGGTCGCCGAACCCCACGGCTGTACCTGCCCGTTACGGCATCCGTCGACTGTGGCTGAGCGGGACCGGCTGGAGGCGGCTGTCGCCGGCGCTGACCGTGCCGGGAACGGCTACTTGGCCGGGTGCCTGAGGACGCGCCTGTCGACGCCGTGCCGCACGTGGGAGCCGGCTGCCGCGCTGCTGGCCGGCACGGACTGGCTTGAGGGTCTGGCCGCTGCCGGTCCGCTGTGTCCGTGCGGGTGCGGTCATCCGCCGGAGAAGCACGCGGAGCAGTACACCGTCCCCTCCCCCGCCGCCCCGAAGGAGCTCTCGCCGTGACCGACAAGCCCGTTCTCTCTGCGAAGCCGGATCCGCTGTGGATGCGCGTGATCCTCCACGCCGACGAGGTCCGCAACGACTCGTTCCGTGAGTTGGCGCGGGCCTGGCGGGACAACCCGGACCTGGCGGTCGAGCAGTTGGACCGTCTCGCGGCCGCGGTGGACAGGCCGATCGCCTGGGCGGCCGCGGTTGCGGACATGGAGTGCGACCTGCAGATGGGTCACGCGCAGATCGGCATCGACGAGGAGCAGGCCCGCGGTCTGGCGGACGAGCTGGTCGCCGCGGCGCAGTTGACGTCGAGTGCCCGGATGCGTGCCGAGCGCCTGGTGGTCCTCCCGCACCAGGACCGGAGGCGCGCAGCATGACCACCGCCACTCCCCCCAAGCGCCGCGCCCCCCGCAAGACCACACCCGCGCCCGTCGGCGAAGACCGCATCCCCAAGCCGTCTGCCGGCTGGTACCGCGACAAGGTCACCGGCGCCAAGTACCGCCGCGTGACCACGATCCTTAGCCTCGGATCCACCAAGGGCGATGTTCTTTCCCGCTGGGCCGCCGGCGTCGTCGCGGATACCGCGTTCGCCAATCTCCCGCAGCTCGTTGCTGCATCCCTCCGTCCGGACGAGCGCACCGAGAAGCGGGACTGGCTCAGCCGGGCCGCTCTGCGCAAACGCGACGAGCGTGCCGACGTCGGCAGCGCGGTGCACCGCATCATCGAGGCTCACGTCCTCGGTGAGCCGATCCCGGCCGACTTGGTCGAGGACCCCGAGATGGCCCCATACCTGGCCAACTTCCTTCGGTTCGTGGAGGAGTGGGAGGTTGAGTTCGAGGCGTCCGAGATGGTCGTCGGCAGCCCCGAGTTCGGGTACGCCGGCACCCTCGACTACTTGCTCCGTTCGCCACTCATCGCTTCCGCGCTCGGAGCGGCGACCACCGCCACGTTCATGGGCGACACCAAGACCGGTGGAGAGCTGGACGTTAAGGGCGTCTACCCGGAGGCCGCGCTCCAGATGTCCGCCTACCGCAATGCGGAGATCGCCTGGTTGCGCGACGGCAGCACCGTGCCAATGCCTGCCACCCACTCCACGGGAGTGGTGCTCCACCTGCGCCCTGAGGGCTACCGGCTGATCCCGGTGGTCTGCGACGACCAGGTGTTCGCTCACTTCCGCGTTGTTCAGCAGGCCGCCGAGTGGATGTCCGGCCTGTCCAAGACCGTCGTCGGCGGGGCCCTCTCCCTGCCGGCCAACACCGAGAGGGAGGCCGCCTGATGCCCATCCTTGACCTCCAGCGCCGAATGCGTCAGCTCGGCGAGATCCGCATCGGCCACACCGTCGACACGGGCAAGGTCGACAAGAACGGCAAGGCGATCAAGCGCCCCGCCAAGCTGCAGGCGTTCCGCTTCACCTCCCCGTCGCGGCCCATTCTGGAGCAGGTCGCCGGGCTGTACGGCGGCACCGTGAAGCCGTGGACGCCCGCCAATGGTGGCCCCGCCGAGTTCGAGGTGTACTCCACCGTCGACCGGTTGCCGGTTCTCGTGCCGCCAGCTGATGCCGTATCTCAGTGGTACGAGCTGTATGCCGGGTCGAAGTGCCAGCGCCGTTGCGATGGCGTCACGGAGCACAAGCGTGATCGGCCGTGCATGTGCAACCCCGAGAAGCGGGACTGCTCCATCACCACCCGCGTGAACGTGATGCTGCGTGACCTCCCGGCGCTCGGGCAGTGGCTGCTCGTCTCCAAGGGGTACTACGCCGCAGTGGAGTTGCCGCCCGCCGCTGAACTGCTGGCCCAGGTCGGCGGCTATGTCGCCGGGTGGCTCGGCATGGAAGCGAAGAGTGTCGTCAACGACGAGGGCACCAGGCGGTTCATGGTTCCGACGCTGGACGTGGAGATCACTCCGACGGAGCTGATGTCGGGGCAGATCCGGGGAGCTGCTCAGCAGGTCACTGCCGGGCCGGGGGCAGCTGCGATCGAGGCTGCTCCTACCAGTGTCGCTGTGGTACCCGCAGGGCCGCCGAAGGACTTCCTGATGCTGGCGAAGGAAGCGGCGGACGCCGACGCGGTCGTGGCTGTGTACCGCGAGGCTCAGTCGGCGGGCGCTCCCGCGCAGTATCTCGCGAGCATCAAGGCGATCGGTGAGTCGAAGCGGGCCGCTGACAGGTCTGAGCCGGATGACGTGATCGAGCCGGAGATCGTCAACGACGAGGACCCGACGGAGGTGTGGTTCCAGATCGTCGCCGCGGCTGGCTCGCGGGGTTGGTCGACGGAGCACATCGAGGAGCGGTTCGCGGAGTTCTCCGGCGGGACGATGCCGGGCTCGGCGGAGACCGCGGAGCTGCACCGGTTCCTCGCGCACATGAAGGCCGGCAAGTAGCAGACGGATCGGGGCCGTGCCCGTGGGTAGCAGGCGCGGCCCCACCCCTCATCTTCCCTCACTGAAAGGAGGGCACTCGTGTCTCCCTGGTACATGCAGCGCATGGCCGCGCTCGACTTCGAGGCGAGCGACAAAGAGGTCGAGACCGCGCGGATCGTGTCCTGCGCCCTGATCCACGTCGGCGGCGGCATGCCGACCCAGACGCGCACCTGGCTGGTCAACCCGGGCATCCCGCAGGAGCTCGGCGCGATCGCCGTGCACAAGCTGACGGACGAGCATCTCGCCGAGCACGGGATGCCCGCAGATCGGGCCGTCGCCGAGATCGGCAAGGCGGTGGCGGAGGCGATCGGCGCGGGGATCCCGCTCGTCGGCCACAACCTGGGCAGCTTCGACCTGAACCTCCTCGACCGCGAGTCGCGGCGCCACCACGGCACCGGCCTCGAAGAGTTCGCCGGTCCGCTCACCCGCGTCATCGACACGCTGGTGTTGGACAAGCACGCCGCCCCGTACCGCAAACGCGTGTCCGAGACGCAGGGCCCGTACCAGATGCGGACGACCGCGGAGACGTACGGGCTGAAGTGGGACGAGGAGCAGGCCCACGGAGCCGAGTACGACGCCCTGAGGTCGGCACAGGCCGCCTGGAAGATGGGCGCCATCGCGCACAGGCCGGCGGCCGAACGTCCCGACTGGGTACAGGCGTTGCGGAACCGGCGCGGCCCGTACGAGCGGTTCGATGATCTCGCGGTCGACATCGACGACCTGCACCGTCGCCAGATCGGCTGGGCTGCCGCGGACGCGGCGTCTTACCAGGAGTGGCTGCGGTCGGAGAAAGCCGGCGAGAAGCGGGACCCGAACGCGGTGGTCGACGGCGCCTGGCCGATGCGCCCTTTCGCGGCGGAGGTGATCCAGTGACCGGCCGCCCGAGCCTGCACCTGATCGAGCTGACCGACCGCGAGGCCGAGCTCATCACCCACTACGCGCTCGGCAAGCAGCAGAGACAGATCGCCAAGGAAATGGGCGTCACCGAGAACACGGTGAAGTCCCTGACGAAGTCCGCATTCGAGCGTCTCGGCGCCGTCAACAACGCCAACGCGGTCGCCCTCGCGATCAGCCTCGGCTTGCTGCCGGCCGACATCGCCACCAGATAGGAGCAAGCACATGTGGGGATCAAAGAGCCGCCGCATAGCCGAGCTGGAGGCACGCGAGACGTACCTCCGCAAGGCCCTGGATGCGGCCCGCGGCACCACGGTTCAGCCGGTCAAAGTCGAGCTGGACTGGGAGAAGCTCGCCAAGCAGCTCGCGAGGGACCGCGTCATTGCGGCACGGGCCGACGCCAGAGAAATGGCCCGCTTGCGGGACGTCGCCGAGGGATGGATCAAGCTCGCGAGTCTCGACCGCCGTCGCGCCGACCTGCTGTCCCGCGCGATGGTCAGGTCCCGGGAGACGATCCGTCAGCTGCGCGCTGAGGTCTCCGAGCGTGACATCAGACCAGCGCTGCAGCAGGCGTCATGACCGAGGTGGTGGTGGCCGTCGTCTTGCTCGCGCTGATCGCGGCCGCCACCTACCTGGCCCTCGGCAAGCACCTCGCGCCGCCCGCCGCCGCCCAGCCAGCCGGCCGCCCGTTCGGTGCCGTAGCCCCCACCCTGTGGCGCCACTGCCCCCGCTGCGCCCGAGCCGAGTACGTCCTCGCGCCCGGCGGCACCATCCCACCCTGCCCCTGCCTGACCATTGGAGAGCCGACGTGAGCATCACCATCCCCGCCGCGTGGCGCGGCAGAGGTCAGCACCGCGTCACGCAGACCCGCAGCGAACTCCTCGCCATCATCGCCGAGCAGCAGCGCAAGCTCGACGCCGCCGACGAGCTCATCAAGGTGCAGACCTGCAGGCTCCTCGACCTCGGCGCCGAGGCCGGCGAACTGCGCCGCGCCCACCGCGAGGTAGCCGACCGGCTCGCGGCCGCCAACGCCCGCCTCGACACCGAACCGGACGCCGAAGCGACGCAGGAAATCCCGATCGCCACCATCCGGCCCGTCCCCCTGTGGGCCCGACCTGGAGGCTACGGAGCAGCCCAGGTCCCGCAGATGGCCGCGCCGCCGGGACAGGCCGCGTGACCGCCGCCCTCCGCGCACTGCTCGGCGCAGACCTGCACCGCGGCCTCGAACTCCTCGCCGCCGCCCAACTCGCCACCCTCGGCCTCGCCCTCACCGTTCTCGCGTACACCGCCTGGAGCCACGAATGACCACCCTCGCCGAACCTCCCCTCAACACCACCACGCAGCTCACCAGCCCGCCCGACCTCATCATCACCGTCTACGGCACCCCGGCCCCGCAGGGATCGAAGCGCCACGTCGGCAACGGCGTCATGCTCGAAATGTCGAAGCGGCTCAAGCCCTGGCGCCAGGACGTCAAGGAAGCCGCCCTCATCGCCATGGAATTGCCCAGCGCCACCATCGGAGCAGTCCAGCTCCACCGGCCGCTGCTCGACGGCCCGCTCGCCGCCAGCATCGTCTTCACCATCCGCGAGCAGCCCGCAGGCAAGCCCACCTGGTGGCCCGGCGGCGTCCGCTGGTCCAAGAGCCTGCGCTGGCGCCCCGCCTCAACCCCCGACCTCTCCAAGCTTCTCCGCTCCACCGAGGACGCCCTCACCGGCGTCGCATGGAAGGACGATGCCCGAGTCGTCGAGTACACGCGGCTCGCCAAGTACTACGTCGGGCACGACGCCGACGACGTCATCCCCCACACCACCGGAGCGGTGATCCGTATCTGGAAGCTCACCGAGGTGACCCGATGAGCGCCCGCAACGACGAGCAGCCGTGGTGGCTCTCCTCCACCTGCCGAACCGTCGACCCCGAACTGTTCTTCCCCGCCCGCTACAACACGCCAACCGGCGTCACCCAGGCAGCGCAAGCCGTCGGCATCTGCCGCTACAGCTGCCCCGTCCGCACCCAATGCCTCACCGAAGCCCTCGAAGCGGAACGCGGCACTGTCGGACGCAACGGCATCCTCGGCGGCCACACCCCCGCCGAACGCCTCGCCATCGACAACGGCAAGCAGACCAGCGACCTGCCCGCCGAGCACGGCACCCGGCAGGCGTGGCTGTTCGGATGCCGCTGCGACGACTGCGCCGTCATCGACGCCGAACAGCAGAAGACCGACCTGCATCGCATGCTCGCCGCCGTACCCGCCGGAACCGCCCACGGCAGCTACGCGGCGTACCGCAGGTACGGATGCCGGTGCGAGCCGTGCAAGGGCGCAGCAGCGGCCGAGACCTGGAAGGCCGGCAACCGGCGGAAGGTCGCCGCATGAGCACCGCATCCAAGACCAACGACAAGGACACAGCCTGATGGCCGGCGACACCCTGATCACCCTGTGCGGCAACCTCGTTGACGACGTGGAGCTGCGTTTTACTCCCGCCGGCGTTCCGGTAGCGAAGTTCCGCATCGCCTCGACGCCGCGCACGTTCGACAAGCAGTCGAACGAGTGGAAGGACGGCGAGTCCCTCTTCCTCACGTGCAACGTCTGGCGTCAGCCCGCCGAGAACTGCGCCGAGACCCTGCAGAAGGGGATGCGCGTGATCGTGCAGGGTCGCCTCAACCAGCGGAGCTACGACACGAAGGAAGGCGAGAAGCGGACCGTCTACGAGATCGAGGTCGAGGAAGTCGGCCCGTCACTGCGAGGCGCCACCGCCAAGGTCACCCGCGCCAACCGGCAGCAGGGCCAGGGCACGCCGCAGGGACAGCAGCAGAACCCCGGCGGACAGGACCCGTGGGCCTCGCAGGCCACGCCGCAGGGCGGCCAGGGCGGATGGGGAGCGCCCGCCAGCGGCACCGAAGCGCCCTTCTGATCCCCGCGCAGCCACCCACCCCTCAGCCAGGAGAACCCTCATGAACCTCTTCAAGCGCAACACCAGCACCCTCCCCGACCCGGCCGGCGCCGCCATCGACCTCGACACGATGCGCCACCGCGCCCCCGACCTCGTCAACCTGTACAAGACCGCCGCCGTCTCCCTCACCAAGGCCAGCCTCAACACCCAGCGCGCCGCCGTGCACCTCGTCCTCGACCACTCCGGCAGCATGTCCAACCTGTACGCCAACGGCGCCGTCCAGCACCTCACCGAGCAGACCCTCGCGCTCGCCGCCAACCTCGACGACGACGGCACCGTCCCCGTCACGTTCTTCCACGACCGGGCTTACGAGTCCATGGACGCCGTCATCGGCTCACACCAGGGCGTCGTCGACCGGATGCGCCGCCAGGCCGGCGTCACTTGGGGTGGCACCAACTACGCCCCGGCCATGCAGTGCGTCATCAACGAGCACCAGCAGGGCGGCACCAACCTGCCCACGTTCGTGATCTTCCAGACCGACGGCAAGTGCAACGACCGGCCCGCCACCGAGAAGCTCCTCCGCGACACCTCCCGCCTGCCGATCTTCTGGCAGTTCCTCGGCTTCGGCGAACACGGCAGCAACGAGTTCCAGTTCCTCCGCGGCCTCGACACCCTCAGCGGCCGGACCGTCGACAACGCCGGGTTCTGCGCCACCGGCCGCAACCCCAAGTCCCTGCCCGACCAGCACTTGTACGACCTTCTCCTGAACGAGTACCCGGCCTGGCTGATCGCCGCCAGGAACGCCGGCGTCATCAGCTGACCCAAACTGCCCAGCCGGACTACTCCGCCGGCCGGGCCCCCACTCCCCCACTCACACCGTCCTCGAAAGAAGCCCCGCATGGCACGTGGTCACGGCCGCATCCTCACCAGCGTCTGGGAGGACAGCGACTTCCTCGCCCTGACGCAGGAACAGCAGCGCCTGTACCTGTTCCTGATCTCGCAGCCGAACCTCAACCACGCCGGGCTGCTCCCCCTCACGCTGCGCCGCTGGACCCGCAAGGCCGCCGGACTCAGCTTCGCCGAACTCGACAAGCACCTCGCCGCCCTCGACGAGGCCCGGTTCATCGTCGTCGACGACGACACCGAGGAGCTCCTCGTCCGCTCCTTCGTCCGCAACGACGGCGTCTGGAAGCAACCCAAAGTGATGGGCGCGATGGTGTCCGGCGCGATGGAAATCTCCTCGTGGCACCTGCGGCGGGCGCTGCTGGCCGAGATGGACCGCGTTCCGCTCGAAGACCTCAGCGACGAGCCGGCCAAGCTGCGGTCCGGTGAAGGGCCGTCGATTCGCCAGCAAGTGTCCGATCACATCGAGGCCCTGCGGAGGGCCTTCCGGGAGCCCGAGGGGACGCCACCGGCAAGGGCCAGCGAAGCCCCCTCGGCAACCCCCTGCGGAAGCCCTTCCGCAACCCCCTGCGATAGCCATGCTGATGGGCCTGCCGAACCCTCTACGCGCGGGCGCGCGGGCGCGCAGACACGCGCGGCCCCTGCCCCTGCCCCTGCCCCTGCCCCTATCCCCTGCCCCATAGAAGACGTCGTGGCACCCGTCGTTGACATCCGACCCGCCCCGTTGGACCGCACAGTCGAGCCTGTTCGGCTCGACGTCGAACAGGCCTGCACCCTCCTCGCCGACCTCATCGAAGCCAACGGCTCCCGCAAGCCCGTCATCACCCAGGACTGGCGCGACGAATGCCGCCGCATGATCGACCGCGATCGCGTCCCCCTCGAAAACGTCCTCGCCGCCATCCGCTGGTCCCAAGCCGACTCGTTCTGGTGCAGCAACGTCCTGTCGATGCCCAAGCTCCGCAAGCAGTACGACACCTTGCGCCTCCAAGCCCAGCGCGGCCACAGCAGCCCGCTAGCCGCCACCGGCACCGACGGCCGACAGCTCTCCACCGCCGACCGCCGCGTCCAAGACGCTGCCCAACTCGCAGCCCGCCTCGCCGCAGAGGAAAACCAATGACACCCAGCGAAGCCGCCACCCTCCTCGGCCACATCGCCGCATTCGACCGCCGCACCATCGGCGAAGTCGACGCCCGCGCTTGGGCCGCAGCCCTCCACGACACCCCCCTCGACCGCGACACCCTCAACGCCGTCGCCCGCTACTTCGCCACCCCGCCCGAGAAGCCCGACGCCCGACGCTGGCTCGAACCCCACCACGTCCGCACGCTGCGCGCCGAGATCCGCGCCGAACGGATCCCCGACGGCGCGTTCACGTACCCCGCGCTCGGCCGGGACGAGACCGGCGCCGAGTTCGTCCAGCGTCGCCGCGCTCAGATCCAAGCCATCGCCGACGGACGGCTGCAGGCCGAACCGATCCGGGAGATAGCCGGCGGCCCGCACCCCAACGTCGCCCAGGCCCTCAACGAGATCGGCCGGATGCCGGAGCACATCCGGGCCGAACTCGCCCAGGCCGGGATCGGAGCGAAGCGCGGCAACTGGCCCGAGCTCGCGATCCCATGCCCGCTGCACGCCTGCCGTGCACTGGCCAACCGGCCGTGCCAGACGTCGAAGGGCAAGCGGATGGTGCAGGGCACGCATCCGAGCAGGCGGGATGCGTGGGAGAAGGCGCAGGACCTGTACGTGACGGACCGCAACCCGCAGGAAGCGTCGTGATCCCCGACGCGGTTGTCGCCGCCGTGCAGGCCACCGTCGACGCAAACCCGGACACGGATCGGGCAGCGCTCGGTCGGCTGATCGTCGCCGAGCTGCGAAGGGACGGCTGGCAGGTGGTCGCGCCGGGCGTGGGCCGTTCCTCGAAGACCGCCGTTGACGGGCCGTCTAATAGTGCGCACTGACCGAAGCCCGTAGACGGCCGCAGAGGCACCCGAGCGACGCCCGGTATCCAAATCTCCCCCGAGCGCCGCATTACCCACGACCGGAACCCTAGAAAGGGCATCCCCATGGCACATCCCACCCCCGGCTTTGACGGCATACCCGCCGCCGCGATCACCCACGGCGCCTGCAACAGCTGGTGGACCGGCGCCGAACGCAGCCACTGCGCCGGCTGCTGCAGGACGTTCACGTCGCTGAAGACCTTCGAGGCACACCGGAAGGGCCTGCGCTGCAACGAGCCGACGGACGTCGGCCTGGTCGCCCGGGAGGAGGCATTCGGGCCGCTGTGGGGCAAGCCGCCGATGTCGGAGGCGGAGCGGGCGCGGCTGTCGGCGCTGTGGGCGCGGGGTGTGGGCGATGAGTAGCGCGGCCGGTTCCGGCTCAGGTGGCCCGGGAAGCGCTCCGGTTCGTGTCTCTGACGGCTCGAAGGGTCTGGCGGAGACTCCGCGCCCGTCCCAGGTCTTCAAGAGCCGCCAGAGGGCAGAACCGCCAACGGCGACAGCCCTGCCATCCCGGGAGCAGCTCCTCGTCCTGGTGGACCGCACCGAGCGGCACGTCCTGACGCCAGCGGAGACGCACCTGCTGCGGACTGGTGTCCAGCATCTGGCGGCGCAGCTGGGCGGGGCGGGGAAGGCGATCCGCCGGCTGACCGGCGATCTGGAGAAGGCCCGGGCCGAGCGGGATGCTGCGCGCCGTGAGGCGGCGGAGTCGTCGCCGACGTTGGTGCCGTGCCCGTACTGCGGTGCCGCGGCGGGGGTGCGGTGCGTGTCGGTGAAGGGTGCTCTGCCGCCTCGGACTCCGCACACGGCCCGGCTGGATGCGGCGTCGCGGTGGCTGTTCCGGCAGGCGCTCGGGGAGGCGTCGTGAGCCTGTACGTGCTGGATGTTCCGGTGCTGTACGGCCGGCTGGACGCGGTGCGGGTGCAGCGTGGCCTGTCGTGGCGTGTGTTGGCCGCTGACCTGCGGTTGTCGCCGTCGACGTTCACGCAAATGAAGGCCGGCCTGGCACCGGATTCGCACACGCTCGGAACAGTGCTGATGTGGTTGGGGTGGATGCCGGAGTTGGCGCTGCTGGTGCGGGAGCAGCCGGTGTCGCGGCGGTCGTCTCGTCGTCCGGTGGCGTTGGGTAGTCGCCTGCCGGATCGTGAGCTGGCGGTGTTGGAGCTCGCTGTTGACGGCTTGTCGAATGCGGAGATCGCTGCGGCGTTGTGGGTGTCGCGGCCGGCGGTGGAGTGCCGGTTGCGGCGGGCTGGTGAGCGGTTGGGTGTGCGGGGGAAGTCGGCGGTCGTGGCTGCTGCGGTTGCGGCCGGGGTGTTGGAGATCCCGGTGGGTGTCGAGTGAGCGCCCGGGTGATCGTGACGGGCAGTCGGTCCTGGTCGGACGCCGACGCGGTCGGGTCGGCCCTGCTGGAGGCCTGGCATGACGCCCTACAGATCGGCTACGACGGGATTGTCGTGGCGCAGGGCACCGCACCAGGTGCGGACGACCTGGCGGATCTGTGGGCGATTGGGCATCGCGGTCTGGGTGTTGAGCGAGACCTGTTCCCGGCGGCGTGGGGGGTCTGCGGGCTTGGGTGCCGGCCGGGTCATAGGCGGGTGCGTCGTGGTGGTGGCGAGTACTGTCCGACGGCTGGGCACAGGCGTAACCAGGCGATGGTGGATGCGGGCGCGGTGTTGTGCCTGGCGTTTCCGCTCGGTAGGTCGACGGGGACGCGGGACTGTATGCGGCGCGCCGAGACGGCTGGGATTCCGGTGCGGAATCTGGGGGCGCGGCGGTGAGCGGCTTTGAGGAGTTGGCGCCGCTGTACGACGTGCCTGCGACGGTCACGATCCGGTTGGTTGGCGGCCCGTTTGACGGTGAGGAGCGCCCGTTTCCGGGGGCGTACCTGTCGATGGTGTGTCCGCAGTTCGAGTGCGCGTTGCCGTTTTCGGGGTTTTCGTTGGCGGATCTTTCGGGTCCTCCGCAGCTCGTTCGGCGGGCGGTGTACCAGGGGCTGCGGAACGACTGGGGGCTGCTCTCCCGCGATGACCAGGGCCGGGTGCGGTTCGACTTCTGGGGGCTCCAATGAGCGGGCGGCACGATGGGCCCCACGGCGGTGGCCGTGTGGCTGGGTGGGGGCGGGGCGGGTCAGTCCTGGGGGTCGGCGCCCTTGGTGCGGCGGGGGTTGGCGACGGGTCCGTCGGTTGGCTTGAGGCTGCCGACGGTGGGTTCGCGCTTGCGCTCGACGCCTTCGGCGCGTGCGATGCGGCGGAAGACTTCGTCGGACAGTCCGGTGAGTTTGGCGAGCTGGGCCGTGGTGGCGCCGGCGTGGAGTTGGGCCGGGGCTGCGGCTTTGACTTCGGCGAGGAGCTTCTTCTCTGCTTCGCGGGCTTTCTTGTAGCGGGCGAAGAGCTGGGTGGTTTCGGTGTCGGGTGTGTAGTCGTCGCTGGTCATGTCAGTCATGTTCGCATGGAGGGTTGGCCATCGGGAAGGCCATCGCGTTGGCTTCTCGCAAAGAATCATGATGGGCAACATGTTGGCCTATTGACTGGCCAACACGTTGGGCTAATACTGGAGTCATCAAGGGCAGCGCAGAGCGGCCCCGAGACCCAGGAGGCCCCGATGCTCGCCGCCACCCGCACCGCCCGCCAGGCCCTGAAGACCCGATCCGCCGCCACCCGCTTCCGCGCCTCCCTCAACCGCGGCCGAGCCATCACCACCCACCTCATCGCCGCCGGCATCGACACCGACACCGCGGCCGGCGTCGCCAGCGGCCTCCGCTCCGTTGCCAAGCGCCTCCACATCGCGCCGGTCAAGGTCGCCCGCACCAACCGCACCGTCGACGGCGGCTGCAAGCGCCGTTCGGTCCACCACTTCACCGCCCGTCAGATCACGGTCCTGGTCGCCGCCTACAAGCCGCGCAAGGCCGAGTACAAGGCCGCCATCCAGGCCTACCGCCTCGCCGCCTGACCAGCCGCCACCCACCCGTACAACACCCCACCCGAGGAGCCCCACATGTTCACCCTGCGATTCCAGACCCAGGCCACCCCGTCCAGCGAGCCGCACCAGTGGCACCGCGAGGGCCTGACCCGCGCCGACGTCGAACGCATGGGCGCGGTCGCCCTGCGGCACGGCGCGGTCAACATCGCGGCCACCAACCCCTACGGCACCGACGTCACCCACATCTTCGAGGTCTTCCGTAACGGCTGACCGTCAGCGGCGGCGCGCCAAAACACACCGCCCCCATCCGACCGCCGCGCCCAACACCGCGAGGAGACCCCTGTGCACTTCCAGACCTGCCGCCGCCACCCGTCCGCCGGCCGTTTCATGGCCACCTGCTCCGGCTGCGCCCAGGAGCTGCACGACCTGAAGTACGGCAAGGCGCCGCGGTCGACGCCCACTCCCGCGGCCAGCACCATCCGCCTCCTCGCCGAGACCGGCGACAACGTCGCCCTCGGCATCGCCACCAACGGTGTCGTCGCCGCCCTCACGGCCACCGCCTGGGAGATCCACGGCCCCGCGAACGAGGCGATGGTGGCGGCCGATGTTGCCGCCGCCCTGGCCGCCCTGGGTGACCTGCCGGCGGTGCTCCCGCAGGGCCTGCTGACTGACCGGCTGTACATCGCCGCCGGCGTCCTCACCTGACCGTCTGATCGCCGCCCGGGTGCGGGTCCCGTACCTGCATCCTGCGAGGCACTCACCCGACTCACCCAATCCGAAACGGAGATCGAAATGCCCCGACGTAGCCGCCTGAGCTGGACCGCCGATCACAAGACCGAGTGGGATGGCGCCCCCTACGAGCTGATCAAGCGGGCCATCGCGGACGACAAGGGCCGCATGGGGCGGCCGCACTGGTACCTGTACGAGGCTCTGCCGGGCGGATTCCAGGTTGAGCGGACCCCGGTGCTGGGCGCGCTCGGCCGCCGGCTCGACATCGCGAAGCGCCTCGCCGAACTCCACCTTGTCGACGGTTGGCGCTTCGCGTTCCAGGTGCGCCCGTCGGACGGCATGCCGTTGTGGCGGGGTCGGGACGGCGGGCTGCGGCCTCAGGACGAACTCCTCGCCTGACGGCCGCCCGGGTGCCCGTCTCGTACGGGCGCCCTGCGAGGCACTCAGCCGACCCGACCGCCCACCACACCCTCGATCGGAGCCCCCTTCATGAGTAAGCCCGAACTCGGCAAGGTCGCCGTTGACGACCAGCTGATCGTCATCCGCCCGTTCAACCGTTACCGGGCCGACAACGCCCCGATCCCCGCTGCGGTGACGAAGGTCGGCCGCATCTGGATCGAACTGGCCCAGGTGAATCAGGTTCGCTCGCAGTCGTGGACGTGGCGGATGCGCCTGGACACGCAGAACGAGGGCGCCCAGCACAGCCAGTCGGACCGCTTCGTCACCGCCGAGCAGTACGCGTGGGAGCAGCGCGTTGCCGAAGCCAACGCCTACCTGCGGGAGGTCGACCTTGTCCCGGGCTTCAAGTCGCCTTGGTACGCCGAGGACCGACGGCTTGAACTCGCGAACCTGCTGCGCCGCCACGACGGCCTGCCCGAGCTGTAGCCCTGACCGCCTGTCCGCGCACCACCACCCGCCAGGAGACCACCGTGACCACTCAGACCGTCACCGCCGTCCCGTACGAGGAGAAGCAGACCGTGACCTACGACCTGCCGAACGGCGCCCCCGACATCTACTCCGGCAGCGACACGCTCGTCCCGACCCGCATCACCATCAACTACTCGCAGCACCCGTCGTTCGCAATCCCCCGCGTGGTCGAGGTCACCGTCAAGGGCCTGTTCCGCAACTCCGACGGAACGGCCGGGCCGCAGGGCCACCGGGCCGAGGTGTGGCGGTACGTGCCCAAGGCGGATCGTGCGGCGTGGGTTGCCGTCCTGGTCCGCGAGAACCTGCCGCAGTGGTGGACCGCGTGAGCCGCGCAACGGACGAGCCGTCCGCTTGCGGCCACTGCGGGATCCCCGCCCGCGTGCACTACCAGCAGTGGATTGAACCGGTCGGCTGGCACCAGTGGGCCGCGCCCACCACCACGCAAATCCTCGCCCGCATGAAGGACCGCCGCACAGCTTGCACCAACCCGACCACCAAGGAGTCTCAATGACGCTCGACGAACTGATCACCGCCCTCGAAGCCGAGGACCCCACCCAAGTCCTGCGCGATGGGTTCGCCAACCCGCACTCCTACCGCGGCTACTACAACGAGTTGGCGTTCGAGCCTGCCTTCAACGTCAGCGTCGGGGAGATGCTCGCCGCCGCCCGCGATGCCCGCGGCGAGACCTACCAGGGCTACAAGGGCGGCGACTACACGATGCGCGGCTCCACGGACTGCTGGCTGGCAGAGGAAGGGTGCCTGGGCGAGACGTTGGGGCTGCTGGTGTTGCGCGGGATGTTCGCGGGCGCTGTTGCGGCGGACACCACGTGGCCGACGGTCGCGGCCTTGGTGGCATGGCTGAACGAGTCCAACGGCAGGGGCCCGCACGAGACCGCGATGCGCCTGCTGAAGCTGGCCGAGGAGGTTGGCGAGGTGTCGCAGGCGTACATCGGGTTGCAGGGCCAGAATCCGCGCAAGGGCCAGACGCACACCGAGGCCGATGTCGCGGACGAGCTGTGCGACGTGGTCGTCACCGCGATGGTCGCCCTGCACAGCTTCGCCCAGGACCCGGCGCAGCACTTCGCCGCCAAGATCCAGCGCATTGCCGACCGCGTCAACGTCAAGGCCGAGCCGTGACGACCACGGCTGAGGGGATCCGCCGCGCGTACCACGTGCCGGCGAGGGTCGGCGCCCAGATCGTCGTGTCCGGCCGTGCGGCAACCATCGTCGGTTTCCGCAACGGCAAGCTCCGGGTCCGCTACGACGGCGACCCGCAGATCTACAACGCGCACCCGGTCCGCAACACCACCTACCTCGACTGACTCGTGAGGAGCCGACCGTGAACATGACCCCGAACCCGAGTGATGACGACCTGTACCGGCTCCTCGACGCCTGCGGGCTCAAGACCCTCCGCCCGTGCGGCACCTCGGCCGCGTACGCCCGGCACCGGCGCCACGGCGAAACCCCGTGCGAGCCGTGCCGGCTGGCGAACCGTGAGGCACAGCGTCGCCTCCTTGACGCCGAGCATGACCGGCTGCGCCCGATCAAGCACGGCACGACAGGTGGCTGGCATGCGCACCAGTACCGGCGTGAGGCCGCGTGCGGTGCCTGTGCCCGCGCCTACCGGGCGTATCAGCGTGACCGGTACGCCGCCCGCAAGAACCAGACCACCGAAGCGGCCTGAGCCCAACACCAGGCCTGCACAGCCCCGCCTACGCCATCAGGAGAACCCCCTCATGTCCGAACCCGTGCAACTCCCCGTGCCCCTCAAGACCGGCGTCACCGAGATCTGGGAGTCCCACCCCACCAACACCCCCGGTCTCCTCGCCGACGAGGTCCCCGAGCACCACCGCAAGCCCGGCGAGGAGGCGCATTGGCGGATCAGCCACCACTCCGGACTCACCTTCGGCGCCTTCTACAGCAAGCAAGGCGTGTTCACCTGCGCCGAGTACGTCGCCGACATGGCGGACTGGACGCGCCCTGCCGAGGACTTGGCGGCTGACCCGAGCCTCGACCTGGACGAGCTGTTCACCCGGGTGCTGCAGGCCGACGGCATCCCCCTGTACCGCCACCTGCCCGCCACCGAGAGCTGAGGCCCGCGATGACCACCACCCCGCCCACCGACCAGCAACTCGCCGACACCCGCCTCCGCGAGGAACTCCTGGCCGCCCTGTCCACCGCTGGCGCCTTCTGCGGCGACTGCGGTTTCGAGCCCGGCGAGATCGGCTGCTCGGACTGCGTGCGTGTCCGCGAGCAGTACGCCGACGCCCTGACGCCGATCACCGACCGGTTGCGCGCCGAGCTGGCCACCGCGCAGCGGCAGTCCGAGGCCGCGCACTGCCGCCTCCACCACGTCCTGGCCCGCGTCGAGCAGATCGGCCCCGCTGACGAGCCCGCTGGCATCGCACTCGACTTGATCCCGTGGCTCGACGGACCGCTGCACCCCGACCACCTGGCCGCCTACCGGGCCGCCCTCGCCGCCGGGGAGTCCTGATGGCCGAGCCCACTGATGCCCGCTTCGAGCTGGACGTGCTGCTGATCGGCACGCACCCGGTCACCCGGGGCCGCGCCCTCGACGCCTACCGCGACCAGGTGCTCACCGAAGCCGCCGACCACCTCGACCGGATCGCCGACGCGACCGAGGCCAAGGTCGCCGAGCACTACGGCCCCGCGTCCGGAATCGGCCCCGGCTCGGCCGACATGGTCCGCGAGGCCGCCCGCACGGTACGCAGCCTCGCCACCGCTCCTGACGGCCGCTGACGCCCGTCACCAACCGCCTGACACCCCGGAAGGACCACCGTGCACGCCCTCCCCGACCGCCCCTGGAACGGCCTCTGGGCCCTCGACGCCTTCTGCAACATCGGAGGCGCCGGCATGGGCCTCCACCTCGCCGGCTACAACGTCGTCGGCGTAGACATCCTCGAACAGCCCCGCTACCCCTTCGAGTTCCACCAGGGCGACGCCATCGACTACATCGCCACCAACGGCGCCGACTTCGACCTGATCTCCGCCGGACCGCCCTGCCAGCACGACTGCACCCTGACCGCCGGCACCAACAAAGGCCGCGGGGTCGACTACCCGGACCTGCTGGAGCCGACCCGCGCCGCGCTGGAGTCGACCGGCCGGCCGTACGTCATCGAGCAGCCGCCCGGCCGCGCCTCGAAGCGCATGCGGGTCGACGTGACTCTGTGCGGCGAGATGTTCGGCCTTCAGGTGCTGCGGCACCGCAACTTCGAGCTCGGCCACTGGTCGACGCCCCGGCCCGTGCACCAGCCGCACCGCGGGCGCGTCGCCGGGATGCGGCACGGCGAGTGGTTCACCGGCCCGTACTTCGCCGTGTACGGCGACGGCGGCGGCAAGGGCTCGGTCGCGGAGTGGCAGACGGCGATGGGCATCGGCTGGACCGACGTCCGCCGCGAGCTCGCCGAGGCCATCCCACCCGCGTACACCGAGCTTCTCGGCCGGCGCTTCGCCGAGCATCACGCCACCGCTCTGACGCTCGCCTGACACTTCGGAAGGACCGCCGTGATATCGCCCCGCCACCCGCTCCCCGCCCGCGAGCCGAACGGCCTGCTCGTCCTCGACACGTTCTGCTGCGCCGGCGGAATGGGAATGGGCTACTACCTCGCCGGGTTCACCGTCGTCGGCGTCGACATCGACCCGCAGCCCAACTACCCGTTCCCGTTCATCCAGGGCGACGCCGTCGAGTACATCCGCGAGCACGGCCACGAGTACGACCTGATCCACGGCTCGCCGCCCTGCCAGGACTACTCGAACCTGAACGCCTACAACCGCAAGGACTACCCGCGGCTGATCGCCCCGACCCGTGAGGCAATGGTCGCGGCCGGCGTCCCGTACGTGATCGAGAACGTCGAGGTCGCCGGCGTCGAGCTGCTCGACCCGATCACGCTGTGCGGCCCGATGTTCGGTCTCACGGTGTACCGGCATCGGGTCTTCGAGACGAACTGGGGCCTGACCGCCCCGCATCATCCCGGGCACGTGGAGCGCTGCACCCGCAACGGCTACCTGCCGACGCCGGAGAAGCCGTTCATGTCGATCCACGGCGGCAAGCACTCCCGGGCCTGGCAGCGGGCCGCCTGCGACGCCATGGGCATGCCGTGGATCAAGGTCCCGGAGGATGCCCGCATGGACCGCATCCAGCTCGGGATCCGCGAGGTCTGCGAAGCCATCCCGCCCGCCTACGCCCGTCACATCGGGCTGCGGGCCGCAGAACACATCCACGCCAGCCGCGCCCTGACGCCTGCCTGACGTCCGTCACACCCGCCTGGGCCGCCGCTCGCACCGCGGCGGCCCACCACCCGAGGAGCACCAGATGCCCGACCAGACCCCCGCCGAACAGCTCACCGCCGCCGCGGCACGTGTCCGCGAGTTCGCCGCCATCGCTACACCAGGCCCGTGGCGACCGCACGACACCCACCTCGGCGAGTACGGGCACACCGCAACCGTCCTGACCGACCGAGAGGAGCTCAACGCGACAGAGCTGGTCGCGTGGCTGCCCACGATGGGCCACAAGCCCTGGAACGAAGATCGCAACGTGTGGGCCAACAGCGCCTGGATGGCCCTGATGCACCCCGCCGTCGGTGCGGCGCTCGCCGACTGGCTGGACGACGAGGCTCGCGCCCACGAGGCGGCTGAACAGGCTGCCGCCAACGTCTTCCACGACGACCCGGGGAACCGGGCCGCGTGGATTGCAGCGCAGACCAACGAGTCCGCCCTCGCGGTGGCCCGTCAGCTCCTCGGCGGTGCGTCATGACGCCCGTCGGTGTGTTGCTCGGCTCTGGCCGGGTTGAGGGTGAGGTGCTGGTGTCCGGCGCGGTCACCACAGCTGTGCTGCGTACGAGCGGTGCCGGTCACGACTGGGCTGTGGTCACGCTCGATGACGGGACGGGGGTGATCGACGTGCATGTGTTCCCGAGGGTCTGGCGCGACCATGCCTGCCCGGTTCGGCTCGGTGCGCGGCTGACGGTCAACGGCCGGCTGGACGCTACGCCGGACGGGCTGACGATCCTCGCCATGAATGTGACGCCCGCGGAGGAAGGAACCGATCGTGGTTGAGAGACCTGATGTCAGCAGGGACGCGTTGGAGCAGATCGTCAGGTTGTGCGCCGAGGTGGACGAGGCCCGCGCCTGGGCGCGGCACGGCTACGAGATCGGGCAGCGCCACTGCGGCTGGACCGACCACGGCGTCGCCCCGGCGTGGCTCACCGACGGCTGGCCGCCGCACATCGACGACTGCCAGCATTCGGCCGCGCTCGGGCAGGCCGAGGCGCAGCGGTCGGAGGCTGCGCAGCTCAGTCACCAGTACCGCAGTGCCGCCGAGCGAGCCGAGGCCCGAATCGCTGCGGCTCTGGCAGTGGTGGACCGGTTCGACGAGTACCTGTTCCGCCGGGACGCGGTGGCGGATCTGCGGGACGCCCTGAACGGGACGGGCAACTCCCAATCTGCTACTACTTCATCCCAAATTAGTAGCAAGCATGGCTGTCCGGACCCGATCGAATGCGACCACGAGGCCGCGCTCGGGCAGGCCGAAGCCAGGGTCGCCGCTGTTCGAGCGCTGCACGGCCGCGATGACAGCAACCCGCTCGGGCCGTGGTGCGACATCTGCCTCTGCAAGTGGCCGTGTCGGACGACAGTCGCGCTCGGCGAGCTGTCTGGCGGTGCGTCGTGACAACGAGCCGCCGGTTCGAGGGCGAGCGCTTCGCCGAGTTCGACGATGACGAGCCGGGGGAGCCGGACTTGTTGTTGCCGCCGGGCCATCACCTGGTAGTACTCCGGCGCGGCGTGTGCCGGATCGCGGTGGATGTCCTGGACATCGGCGAGTATGAGCCCGACGTTCCGCTTACAGCGACCTGATCGCCGTCTGGTGCACAATGGCCCCAAGCGAAAAGCGCCAACCCTGCCGGGGGTTGGCGCTTCACGAGGTGATCTGGTGTCGAATCTCTCCCAGAGTACCCCTCGACTCGCTGGAGCGCGCATGCCGCACGACCTGACTGACGACGAGCTGCTCGCTGCGGCGCTCGGTGTGACGCCCACCCAACTCCGTGAACTCCCGGACTTCGTGCTGGCCTTCGCCCGCGAGCTGCTCGCTACCTGACACAACGAAGCGGGACGCCCTCGCCAGGACGTCCCGCTCACCGACTAGCGCGCGCCACGCTGCTCACCCGGTTCGAACCCGACGGTACTCCGATCGCAGGAGACACGCATGTTCGACACCGCCGACCCCACCGACGACATACCCCGCTGCTCCTGCTGCCCGCGTGAACTGCACGGCCCGGACTACGGCCGGCTGGCGTGCTGGCGTTGCGAGGACCGCCTGTACGGCCAGCTCAACACCGTGGCCACCCTGTGGGCGCAGCTCCCCGACGCCACCTACCGGCCCGTGCTCGAACGTGAACCCGGCCGTTCCATGTCCGTTCACCCGGGGATGCCCGGCAACGCGACGATCATCAACCTGACGGCGGGCGGTGACGACACCCCGCTCGGCCGGCTGCGGACGGTGGAGGACGACTGGCGGCGGGCGCGGGGCTTCACGGTGCAGACGTGGCGGCCGACCGCGGACGTGATGGCCGGCGTGCTGCGGTTCCTGCGGGTGCAGTTGCCGTGGGCGTGCGCGCAGCACAAGAACCCCCGCCTCGTCGACGGTGAGCCGCTGCTCCCCGACGTGCTGCTGCTGTCCGAAGCGCTCCACCGCACCGTCGCCGACCTCCAGGCCGCGGTCACCGGTGAACCCCGCGCCCGCACCATCCCCGTCCGCTGCCTCGCCGAATGGGACGACGGCGTCCGATGTGGCGCGGAGATGCGCGTCGGCGCCAACACCCTGCGAACCATCTGCCCGGGCTGCTCAGCGGTCTGGACGAGGGACGCGTTCATCCGGCTTGCCGAGTCGGCCAACCAGTTCGGAGCTGCAGCGTGATCGAGACCGCCATTGAGGCCGTACTCGCCGAACCCATTACCCATTGGCCGTGCAGCTGGGAGGACTGCCCCAAGCCTGCCGTGGCAGCTGCCCGCTTCCACGATCAGGTCGGCCACGTCCACGACTGCTCGCAGCACATCGCTTGGCTGAGGGAATGGAGTGACGTTGCCGAGATCGTCCCGCTGCCCTGTCCGTTCGCGCACGGTGACGTCACATGGGTCGACCAGCCGAAGGAGCTGACATGACGGGTTTTCAGCAGACGGCGGTGTGGCTGTTCGTCACGTTCTGCGGATCAGTGACGGTGCGCACGGTCGTGAAGGCGTGGGCCGGCGCGCGGGTTGATGTGGCCCGTGAGCATGCCCGCGTGTATCTCGAAGCGAACCGTGCCGTGATCGACGCCCAGCACGGGCCGCAGTTCGTACCGCCTGCGTGGACGACGGACGGTGAGGCATGAGCGGCGAGCACTTCTACGTCTCGACCGGATGTCTCCACGGGGACCTGGTCCTGCCGGACGGGCGGGACGGGCATGGCTACTGCCAGTCGGATACGGGTGCGGTGGGGACGAAGACGCCCGCGCGTTGCAAGTTCTGCCCTGCCCCGTGCCGGTGCCCCTGTCATGAGGGCGTGGACATGGCTGGCACCGCGGCGCCGGAGTTTCGGGAGGACGTCAACGGCGTGTGGTCGTGGCAGTGCAACGGCGGCCCGGGGTGTGTCGGGTGGTACCGGTTCGGCTGGGCCTCCCAGGAGGCGGCTCGCGCTGAGTGGGACGAGCACGTGAAGCGTGACCACAAGGAGGCAGCGCGGTGACCGTTCATGAGGTTCCGCAGCCGGGCGATATCGGCCTGACCAGCATTGTTGGCGCGGTCGGCTGGGGCATACGCCTCGGTGAGTTCCTGCTCGGCGACGGGGTGACGCCGTACGAGCACGCGTTCATCGTCCTCGACGACAACACGCTGTTGGAGGCTGAGCCGGGTGGTGCGCGGATCGCCGGCCTGGACGAGTACGCGGGCCGGCACGTCGAGTACGTTTCGCCCGAGCTCAGCACGGAGCAGCGGTACGCGATCTGCGCGGCGGCTCGCAACCTGATCAACACCCCGTATTCGGCTGCGGACTACTTCGCGATCGCCGCGCACCGGTTCCACATCCCGGCGCCCGGGTTGCGCCGCTACATCTCGGACCGGGGCCACATGATCTGCTCCCAGCTTGTCGATCAGTGCTACCAGGACGCGGGCGTGCAGCTGTTCAACGACGGTCGGTGGCCAGGATTTGTGACCCCGGCCGACCTGGCGCTGCTGCTCGGACGGGAGGGGCAGCGGTGAGCAGTTTCCCTGTGGTCCTGCTGCGGGCGCTCGCCTCGCCGGCTTGGAAGGCAGCGGAGGACTTCAAGGCTGGGATGCAGCGGCTCGTGTCCGAGCCGGGACCGTCCGCTGAGAAGGTAGCGGCTGCGCGTGCCGGTATCGAGGCGCTCGCTGCTGGTGCCGCCCGCTGTCCGTGCGGTCATCGCCTGGACTCTGATCGGGCGTGTCTGAACGGCCGTATCTACGGCCCGTGCGGCACCTCTGGCTGCGACGGTCCGTGCACCGACACGTACGGGTACTGCAACGCCGATGTCTGCGCGTGCCCCGAGGAGGACGAATGAGCGGCGAGTTCGACGGGATCGGCGGCCTGCTGGCCGGCTCGGAAGCCGAGCGGTCGCCGGAGCAGTGGGCCCAGCAGTTGGAGGCCGAGGTGATGCGGGACTACGACGAGTGGATGGCTGGGGAGCGGCTTGCTGCCGCCGAGGAGCGGGCCCGGGAGACGCGCTTGTACTGGTCGGGGCGTCCGGATCCGATCACGCGTCAGATCTTGCGGGCGTACGGGTTGAGGGCGGCGGACGTCGGCTTGGTGCAGCGGTCGGCGTTCTCGTCGGGGTACAGGCGCCGGCAGCGGGCCCGGGTCAAGCGGAGGCGACGGTGAACGGGCGCTGGTCGGCGCCGTGGCTGGACAGCCGGCTGGATGCGGTCAGGGCGGACCCCGTGACGGCGTTCGCCATGGCGCTCGCTGAACGGATCCAGGTGGTGGACCTGCTGGTGGAGGAGGCGTTCTTGTACGGCGTGACGAGCCGTCGACAGCAGCTGCGGGATGAGGGTTGGTCGGGTTGGCTGTTGGATCTGGACGCGCCGGTGCGGGTGGCGCCGGCCGGGGTGCGGGCGCCGAAGGGCGAGAAGCGGAGGCGGCGGTGAGCGAGCGGCCGGTGGTGTTTGTAGCGTGCCCTGGCCAGCCGGCGTGCCCGGATCGGCTGTTCAAGGTCGCTGGCCATCGGCACTTCAGCCGGGCCGTTGTTCGGGTTCGCCGGGTGGTGTCGTGCTGCTGGGAGGTGTGGTGTCCGTGCTGCCTGTCGGCCCCGGTGGTGGCGCAGGCGTCGTCGTGGGAGCGGGCGATGCTGCGCGCCGGCAAGCACGTGGCGGAGGTCCACGGTGACGGGCGGCCGGCGGCACTCGGCGAGCCGTTGCCGGCCGACTTCGCGCATCTGCCGTGCGGCGGCTGGTGCCTCGGGGACTGCCCGGGCTGCTGCGCGTGCGGGACAGTGCGCTGTTCAGGGTGCGCTCCGGGCCGTGAGATGGGGGAGTTTGTGTGAGTAAGCATCCGGCAGTGCAGTTCCTGACGGCGGCTCTGGCGCGCGCCGAGGAGACCGCGAAGCCGGCGACGCCGGGGCCGTGGGGGGTTCGGCCTCCAAGCGATCACGGCGATGGCTGGGAGGTTTGTGGCCGCGGCCCAGGCCACAATGGGAGCAGGTGGGTCGTTGGGGCGGAGTCGGGTGGCGGTGTCTACGACGAGGCCGATGCGCGGCACATCGCCCTGCACGATCCGGGGGCGGTGCTGCGCCGTGTCGCCGCGGACCGGCAGATCCTCGCCGAGCACCAGCCAGTCAAGGCCGTGGGTTACGACGGCTACGGGGTTGCGGTGATCGACACATGCATTCTTTGCGGCTCGCAGTACGCGCCCTACCCGTGCCGGACGGTGCTGCTGCTCGCGCAGGCCTGGGGCTGGGAGGCCTCGCATGCTGTCAGCCCGCAGCCCGAAATTGAATGACCCGATCGGGCTCTGGCCGGGATTTTCCGCATCGGGCAGCGTGGTCGCCATGACGACCTTCCAGCCGCTCACCGCGGCGCACCTGCCCAACTTCTTCGACGCGGCCGGCCAGCCGCTCGGCTCGTCCAGCAAGTGTCCGGCCTGCAACCGAACGATCCGGTTCGACCTGAAGCTGTCGAACGGGAAGACGATGCGCTTCGCGGGGACGTGCGGTCACGCGTTCGAGGTGCCGACGCCGAGCAAGTAGCCGGGCAGCACGAGGCCCCTGCCGCGTTGCGTGCGACAGGGGCCAGGGCTCACATCCTCCGGGGGCGTCAGCCACCTTGCGGCGGGAGGGTCCGACAGCGGACCAGGCCTTGTCCCGGCAGACTGCGCCGCCCGGCTATGCCGGCGTCCCGGGTGCCACGGTTTCCCGGTGGCAGACGAGCGGCGCAGCACCAGGGTACGCCGGTCACATGACATCGGGTTCGCACGCCAGCAGCTCATGCCCACGCTGCCGGTACCAGGCGTCGACGGCCCCCTGGACGGTCTCGCGTAGTTCCTCGCTGACGTCGTCGGCGTACATGGGCTCGCCGCCCTTGAGTGGCAGGTGTTCGGGCTTGTCGACGGTGAACGCGACCTCGATGTGCCGCCGCTCCCGGCTCACGGTTGCCCGCCCGGGTTGTTCGCGGTGTTGCTGCTGGTCGGCGGGTTGTTCGGCATTGTTCGCGGGCCGGCGAAGACCTGGGCGCCGCATGCGCACCACAGGGACAGGTCGCCGACCCTGGCCCCGAGTTGCTTCGAGTCGAGGTGGTAGCAGGGTTCGCGGCTCACGTGCTGTTCGAAGAGGCCGCCGCAGGTGCTGCCGGCGGGTCCGTCCTGGCAGCGCTGCCCGAAGGTCGGGGTGCCGACGTAGTTGTGGCCGTCGATCCGAGCGTTGTTCAGGTCGACCGGGGGTTCGCCTGAATGGCCGCCGCGACGTTCAGGTCCACTGCCGAGGACGCGCCGGAGGTCACCCCCGATGCCGTCCATGGCCTGCCGGAATCCGAGGCTGGCGTGGGCGTTCGCGAACCAGCGGGTCCACATGGCCTCGACGCCAGTACGGAGGCGGTCCCGTTCGGCTTCAGCCCTCCGGAGTCGCGCGTATGCCTTGAGCGTCTCCTCGTTGCCTTCCTCGATGTGCTGTTCGGCGATGGCCAGGTCGTCAACGATCGGCTGCACCACGGTCATGACCGCTGCCAGCGTCTCGGGGGCAACCGAATCCGGGTCGGCCTGGGAATACCAAAGGCCATGGCTGATAGCAGCAGCGATGCGGGCCTTCAGGTCTTCGGTCACCGCTGCTCCTCGGCCAGGAAGTCGTGCACGCCGCGGTCGATCGTGCAGCGGCTGCAGTAGTCGGCGCGGATCGCCGCGTCGTGGGTGTGCTCGTGGCGTTCGTGGCCGCAGGTCCGGCACGTCTCGTGCTGGCGCAGTTCGGCGGCGAGCCGGTCGCGTTCGGCCTTGATGCGCGTGATGGCCTGGACCCAGTCGAGCAGCCCGTGTGTCTCCAGGTGTGCCTTCACGATCACGTCAACGGCCTGCAGGGCGCCCGCTGCGGCCCCGAACGCGATCGGGTCGACACCCGCCGGCGCCGGGATGTCAGCGATCGGGTACAGCCTGTCCGGGTCGGTGAAGTCGGGGGCGGCCTGGTCGTGGTGCCAGCCACAGTCGAGCGGGCAGAAGTAGCGGGTGACGGTCACTGCCGCTTCCCTTCGAGTTCGCTTGCGGTGTCCCGCAGCACGGTGATTGTGGCCAGCACGGACGGCAGGAGCGTCCCGTCTTCGAGGGCGGCTTCGAGCCGGTTCGCCAGGTAGATCAGCCGTCCGGCTGGGGCGCGCCGGCCGAGGTGCACGGCCCGGACGATCCCGGCTGCACGCTCTTCACTGGGGTTCACGGCTGCTCCCTCCGAGCTGCGGCGCGCTGCTCCGCGACCCACGTCTCGTACCGGCGGGTCTCCTCGGTGGCCAGGCGCTGCGCCTCGGCGATCGCTTCGTCGCGGGTCCAGCGGTAGATCACGCCGATGTGGAGGTTCCCGCGGTAGACCCACCCGTCACCGGTCCACACGTGGTCGCCGGGCTGGAGGTTCGGGTTGAGGATCAGCCAGCCATCTGGGAACCGGTCGGCCCAGTTGGCGGTGACCTTCTGGACGATCAGCGGCTCGGGCTGCAGCACCGGGCCGCTGTCGGAACGGTCGGGATCTGCGGCCTCGGGGCAGGGGATGCGGAACTCCGTGGCGAACAGGAGCTGTTGGAGCGCTTCGTGGCCGCGCTGGTTCTCGGCTCGGACCTTCGCCATGAAGTCGCGCGGGTCCGGTGGTGGTGGCGATGCTGCCATGAAGGCGTGCGCCCAGTCTTGCGTGTAGTCGCAGCCGTCGGCGGGGCAGTGCCAGCCGTTCTCGGTGGCGACGAGGACGCCCTCGTTGTTCGGGTGTTGGTCGCGTTGGCCGCACGTGAACGGGTGTATGCGGCCGGACTGCTGGTAGTCGTTGAGGTGGGTGACCTGCTCGGCGGTCCACGGGGTGGTGAAGGAGGTCATGTCTGGTCTCCGGTGATGGCCCTTGCGAGGGCGACGGTTTCGGGGCCGCCGACGCGGTGCAGCGGGTCGGGGTCGAGGCCGGCCATGCGGGCCCAGCGGGTGAGGATGGCGGCGATCAGCGGGTTGCAGGAGACGGGGAGCCCGGACGGGCGTTCGCCGAGCTCCTTGACGGCGGCGAGCAGCACCTCGGCGTCGGTCATCAGAATCGCCACCAGCCGTCGAACGACGCCGGGATCTCGGGGTAGTTGGCGAGCATCGGCAGCAGTAGGTCGAGGTGCTGGGCGATGACGTCGGGTTCCTGCGCGCGCCAGTACCGTTCGCCCGCGCCCCAGTACCGTTCGCCGTCCCACCGACCGAAGCAGGTGCCACCGTATCGACCGTCGTCGTGCCGACGTAGGAACTCAGCGGCGTCCGCCGGGGCGGGGTGCTGGATGTCCCACAGGTGGCCGATGCAGGCGACGGTGGCGCCGTTGCGCCGCCGGAACCAGACTGCGCCGAGAGTGACCATGTGCTCTGTGACGCGCAGACTGTTCAGGTCGACGGCGTACGGGCGGCGGGAGATCAGGAATCGGTCCTCGCGGATCATCCCCGCACCTCCGTCTCGCAGGTGTCGCAGAGCGGGTGGTCACCTGGTGTGGCGCCGTAGTTGCCGCAGCGCTCACATTCGGTGTTGGCGTGGGCGGACCTGACCTTGCGGGCGAGGCGGACGACGGTGGCGGCGAGTTCCTCCTCGTCGTGCTCGCGGAAGAGGTGGTCTTCGAGTTCGGCGTCGTCGTACAGGTCGTCGAGGTCGCATCCGGTTACGGGACAGGCGATCACAGGGTCTCCTGGGCGTGGAAGCGGTCAAGGTTGAGGGAGGGCAGCGCCGCGATCTCGGCGTCGGTGGTCGGCCGGGCCGGGATCTCGAAGCACCAGGTCGGGTCGTGGGCGGCGAGTTGCTGACCGCAGGTCTCACAGTTGGTCATGCCGCCGTCTCCTCGGTCTTGGTCAGGGTCGGCGGTGCGGGGATTGTCTGGGCGAGCCAGCCGCTGGGTTCGGTGGTGAAGTGCGGTGCGCCGGCGGTCTCCCACCAGGTGCGGACCGCAGTTGCCTGGACGGTCTGGCCGCTGCGCTTGTCGACGTACTCGACCTGGCGCTCGCCGACCTGCCGGACGGTGACCCGGCCGCGCTTGAACCCGTCGGGGTAGTCGTTCCAGTTGATGCCGTGCTCGGACCAGAGCATGTCCTGCATGCGGCCGGTGTTGACGCCGTGGAGTTGCCGGTGGGAGAAGCGGGCCTGCGCGGCCATGCTGATGCTGTTGCGGACGGCATCACGCTGGCGCCACAGAAAGTAGTTGGCGACCTCAACCGGGTCGGCGACGGTGAACACGCGGGCGTCGAACAGGGCGCGCTTCCCGGGCCGGCGGGCGTTCAGTTCGGCGGTGGCGAGTGCAGCGGCGATGCTGATCTGCTTGGCAGCGATCCCGCCGAACCACGGCTGCGTGTTGACGCTCCCGAAGTCGGTGTACAGGACGCTGATCTCGTCGGACTGGGTGTACGCCATGACGGCGCCAGTGATCTCGGCGCACAGAGCCTCGGCGACCGCATCCATGTCGGCGGCGAACTGGGCATCGAAGGGGCACTCGGCGCCGCGCAGGTAGGCGTGGAAGGAGCGTCCGTCGACCCGCAGGATGGAGAAGGTGCGGCGGGGCAGCATGCTGCGGTAGGCGGCTTCGTGCTGCTTCATCCTGTCGCCGAGCGCGGTCGAGTCGGTCATGAGGGTGCCTCTCGGGCTGGGTGGTATGCGTCGATTATCTCATTTGTGCCACTTGATCGCACCTGCCTTGCGGGCCCAATCAGCGCCGTGAGCAGGCAAGTTGGGCCCAGGCCAGGCGCTACGCGTCGCCTAGTCGGTAGCCGACGGCGAGTTCACCGGGCGTGATCCATGCGCGGAGCCGACCGGTCTCCACGTCGGTGATCCTCGCGGAGTTGTGGCGGACCTCGTCGTAGTCGGTCCAGTCGCCGACCGGGGTGAGGATGACGATCTGGGGCTGGCTGGGGTCGTTCGGCTGGTAGGTCTGGCCGGGCTCGACGCTCACAACTCCCCCTCTCGGCAGCCGATCTGGTGGTCGCCGTCGGTCCCGTCACACGTCGGGCACTCGGCGTTGCGCCGCTCGATGCGGTCAAGGCCGGCGCGCACCCCGTCGAGGATCGTGCTGGCGTTCGTGGTGTGCTGGCGCATGGCGTCCAAGTTGCCGCGGGCTTCGGCGATGGCAGCCTTGCTGGCGGCGATGTCGGCTCGGATTGCGGAGAGCGGGGTGGTGTCGGTCATCGTGCTGCCCCTACGAGTTGATGCGGCTGAGGATCTCGGCGACGCGGCCGTTGGCGTATGTGTCGTAGGTGACGCGCTCGTCGGGGGTGGCGTGCCACGGGTTGTAGTCCGGGTTCGCTTCCGTGAACTCGTTGTGGGCCTGGGCGTGCGCGTGGCAGCGGGCGTTGTAGGCGTCGTCTTCGGGGTGGCTGGCGTTCATGTGCTGCTCCTTCGGGTTGGGCCGGCCGCCGGGAAGACAGCCGGGGGCGGGTCAGGGGTTGAGGAGTTCGCGGAGCTCGTCGACGGCCTTCTCAGCGTTGGGCTCGTCGCTGATGATGAGCCGGGCCTGCCGGGTGATGTCGAGGAGGAGTTCCGCCTCACGCTTCCACGCGGCCAGGAGAACATCCTCCGGCTGCTCGTCGGGCCAGATGATGCGCGGCTCGACCCGCACGGCCTTGCCGTCACGGATCACGACCCGCCACAGGTCCGCGTTCTCCTCCCCCTCGCAGTCCAGCCGGCCAGACCACTCGTGTCCGGGGAAGTCGTCGACGGCCTTCTGGACCTGGGCCATGAGGTTCCGGCAGTTGTACTCGCTGATCTCCCGCATGACCAGGGCCGAGGCGGACTTGCGGACAAGCTGCCCGTCTTCGGTGTCGACCGCGGTCGCCTCGACGCGCAGGACCAGGTCGCTCGCGTCCCAGCGCGGGGAGGCGAACGGACTGTCCTTGATCTCGCGCCAGGACAGCGGCGGCGTGATCGTGAACTGGCCGCTGACTTTGGTTGTGTAGCCCATGGCTGGTCCTTCCGGCTGGGTGGTCAGGTGCGGGGCTGGATGTGCGAGATGGTGGCCGGCGGACGTTCGCGGTTTACGGGGATCGCGGGCGGCTGCTCGGCTCGGCGCTGCTCGGCCTGCTCCCGGATCACGTCCAGTTTCCGCCGGCCGCAGCAGTGACAGCTCAACAGTCCGGCGAAGAACTCCAGCTCCGGGTTGGCGGCGATGAGCCACGCCGGGTCGGAGCTGAAGCCGGGCCTCCATGTGGCGCCGCAGGTGCAGGTTCGGCCGGTTGGGCGGGGAGGAGTGGGGCGGGTGAAGCGGATGACGTTGTCGCCCATCGGGGCCTCCTCGGGTGGGTGGGCCCGGCCGCAGGTGACGGCCGGGCGGGGGTCAGCTGGTGGTTTCGGCGCTACTGCTCCAGGACGTATCCGGTGTGGAGGAGCCTGGTGGTGAGGCGGACGGCCCAGTTGCCGGTGGCGGCATCCACGACATCGACGCTGGTCGAGTTCACTGTGACGATGCGGATCCGCCGGTCGTCGCGGCGGTTGCGGGACCGGTAGACCTGGTTGGGCTCGGTGTGCATGATCTGCTCCTTGTTGGCGCTTCGGGGTTTGGGGTGGCTGCCGGGGCAGCCGGGCGGGGGCGGTCAGTTGAGCGGTCGAACCTGCGCGAACTCGATGCCGTAGCGCTCTGTGGCGTCCTGACATAGCTGGTTGAGGTGCTTCCCGCAGGAGTACTTGCCAGCCGCGTTCTCACCGGCGTCGATCTGCGCCTGGGTGGCGAACAGCACCTTCCACTTCGCGTAGTCGGAGCACAGGTACTTGCCGTGGGAGAAGCCGTCGCACTTCGGGAAGCGTTGCTGCGGCTCGTGGTCGGCGGTCTTCGGCATGTTGTCGGCCCCACGCAGCAGGGTGGTGAGGGCAGTGGTGTTGGTCATCGGGACTCCAGGTGGGCGAGGACTGCGCTGGTGGTGCGGATCGGTCGGGGTGCGCCGCTGGTCCAGCGGGCGTGGCCGTTGAGGCCGAATGCCACGGTGAACGCCTTCCGGCCGCGCTTGCGGTACTCGACGGTGTTCATCAGGTCGTCGCGGGAGTGGATGGTCCAGCCGTTGGCCTGGGCGTGCGTGGTGATCCGGCGCTCGTTCGGCGTGGGGTCGGCCATGTCAGACGTCCTCGGCTTCGGCAAGGTCCCAGCAGTGGTTGCAGATGTCGGAGCCGATCGGCCAGGTGCCGTCGTTCGGCCTGGCGCAGTCAGCGCAGCCAAGTCCCTCGCCGTCTTCGATGACGGGCGGCTTGGCGAGGATCTCGTTGTTCGCCTCGGCGATGGCCGCAGCGATGGTGCTGGCGCACCAGGTGCCGAAGTGCGGGCCGCCGTACAGGTACCAGCCGGTGTCGGGGCACCCGTCGCACGGGTTCTTACGGCGCTTCTCCAGCTCGTAGCTGGTTCCTTCGTGCGTGGCGTGGTAGCGGCCGTCGTCGGCTTTGCTGAAGTCGATGCGACTGGCCATCAGCTCTCGTCCCCGGCCGAGCAGTCCTCGCAGGTGTCGGCGGGCTGCTCCTCGTGGTCCCGGCAGATGGCCAGCACCTTGTACTCGCCGTCGGGGTCGTAGTCGTCGTCGGCGGGGTCGGTCAGGCGCGTGACGGCTTCGGCGGCGACCTCGTACCGGCAGTCTCCGGTGTAGGTGAAGCCCCCGGCGTACTCGTCCCAGAGGCCGTAGGTTACGCCGGACTCGCAGCGGGCGGGGACGGGGATCCGTTCGGCGTAGCCGCCGCGCAGGTCGGCCCTGCCGTGGTCGCAGGGGACGTGGGCACGGAGTCGCTCGATCTGCTCCCCGCATGCGGCGGTGGTCCGGTCGAGTTCGGCGCGCAGCTGGTCGAGGCGGTCGGTGGCGTCGGTCCGCTCCGGAACGGGCTCGCAGTTGGCGGCGAGCCACTGCAAGCCGCCCTCGACCTCGACGCGCAGCGGCTCGTTGGCCCAGCGGGACATCTTGACGACGGTGTGGATGGTGCCGTCGGCGACGACGATGCGCTGACCGGGCTTGAAGTCGGTAGTCACAAGGGCCTCCTGGGTCTCGGCCTGGGTGGAGCGGGCGTTGTTGGCGGCGACAAGGTCGATGTGCGGCTGGCCGCTGCCGGGGCAGTGCTCGTGGCCGCCGGTCCACTGGCCGTTCTCCCAGACCTCGCGCTTGTGCTTGCGGATCATGCCGTCGCGGAGGCGGATGAGCTGGCCGGTGCCGCAAGTCGCGCAGACCTCGATGTCGCCGTAGTACTTCCTGACCTTGACGTCCATGAGGTCCTCCATGCTGCTCGCGACGAGTTAATGTACCTACAGATTGCACCTATGCGAGGCCCTTGTCAAGCCCGTTCGCACAGGCGATGCTAGATTTATGCACCTACAGAAACTGGGAGTCCACAGAATGGCCAGGCCAGCCACCGGCGTCACGAAACTGCGGAACATCCGGGTCCCCGACGGCCTCTGGGGCGCCGCCAAGGAGAAGGCCGCGAGCGAGGGCCGAACCCTGACCGACGTGATCCTCGCCGCGCTACAGCGCTACGTCTCCACGCCGGCCAAGGCCCCACCCGGCCCCGCCGAACCCGACGGCCCCTGACCCTTCCCGCCACGACCCCGGAGACCCACATGCCCGACTTCGATCAACGTGCCCTCGCCGAAGCCCTACTCGCCGACGCCGCCAAACTCCCCGGCACCCCCAGCCGCACCGAGGTTCTCCTCGAAGCCCTCACCCGCGCCGTCCTTGCGACAACACCCAAGCCGCCAACCCACCGCGAACGACTCCTCGCGATCATCCGCGAGGCGGGCGGCCGCTGGGACGCCAAGCGGGCCAAGGCCGCCTACTCGACAGCGGACTGGATTCCCAGCGTCACCAGGGCTCGTCAGGACCTGCAACGACTGGCCGTGGAGGGGCACCTCGTACAGATCGACGGTTCCAAGCCGCCCATGTACGAACTCGCCCGGCCCGACAGCCCCTGACTCCCAAGCCTCGCGCTACCCTGACCGCCCGATCCGTCCCAGGAGACCGGAATGACCGACCACAGCATCATCACGCCCGGGGACGCCGCCCTCATCCGGCGCATCAACCGCCTCTACCTGAGCGGCCTGACCGCAGAGGAAATCGCAGAAGAGCTGAACGAGGACGGCATCTCCAACGACCTCTTCTACAGGCTCAACCCCATGACGCCAAGGCCGGTCAGCTCCTGACCCTTCCCGCCGGCCCCGCCCGGGCGTACGGTGGCGTCTCCACCTGGGGACTCCCGGACAGTCCGTCCGCAGCACCACCGTTCACAGCACGCCCCCGCCAGCCACGCGGGGAATTTCTGCTGCCCGGTCCCGGACATGAGTGAGGCCCCAACGGCAAACGCCGCGGGGCCCCGATATCGCAGATGCGGGTACGTCAGTCCCTGCTGGTGATCTCGCGTGGGTCGCGGCCGAGGTCAGCGCCGTCGACCCAGGTCACCTCGTAGCCGAGCCGGTCGGCGTAGTCCCGCGCGGCGGCGGCCTGCTGCTCCGGGCCGTCCTGGTCGATCGGTTCGGGGTTGCGGCGGCGGTACGAGACGCGCCGCGGGCTCTCGGCCGCACTGCCGGCAAGGGCGGCAGCCCACTCGGCCGTTACCTGCTCCCACGAGTCCGACTGGGGCCACCCCTCGACAAAGCCGAGTTGGCCGCCCGCCGCGCGCACCTTGCTCTTCCACGCCTGGTACTCGACGAGATGCCGGGAGACCCTGGCGGGTGCGACGGCGACGATCAGCCTGCCGTGGCAGCGTGCCACGACCCGCTCGAACGCGGAGCCGGCACGGCTGACGCCGATCTCCTCGACCCACTCGGTGATCTCGTGACCGGTCGCGGCCGCCCATTCTTCGATCCGGCGCTTCTGCAGCTCCCCGGCCCGGGTGTTCGGGTCGGGGGAGCCGACGCGGATGTAGCCGATCACGGGAGGCGGTGGGGTCGTCATGGATTCACGGTAGCGGCCGGCGCCGTCAACGGAGCCCGAATCCCGGGGCGGCCCCGTAGCGGCCCGTTCCCGGCCTGGGAGTCCCGGAGTGCCAGCCGGGCCCGTGCGGGCGCCTACGGGGCGATGCGCGACGCCGCACGGGGCATCAGGACCGGAGCAGCCCATGCGCATGCAGAGCCGCGCCGCCGAACTCCCTCGCGACGCCGTCGCAGAAGCAGCACCGCATATCGCACGCCAAGCCCCGCATCACCAGACCGCTGGGCAACGCCCGCAGGCAGTCACGGCACGCGTACGCACCCGCCGAAACCCCCCAGTACATGCCGTCCCCCGGCGCGCCCTCCCTCGGCCCGCACGGGCAGTACCGCGGCGTCCCGTCCTGGTCGTTCCAGTGGACGCGCCACGCCGACGGGGCATCGTACGGGCAGGCGCACACCTCGATCAGATGGTCGCCGCTCCAGCGGTCATACCAGGGCACGACCTTCGGGTTGGGGCAGTTCCGCAGGACGACGATCGGCAGGTCGGGCATCTCGTTCTCCTCAGTCGCTTCGGTCACTGCCCGGCCGGCTGACCGACACGGCCCGGTCGAGCACGTCGAGGTGCGCCGGCAGCCGCTCGTCGAAAGGCAGGGAGGGGAGATGGGGCCGGCCGGGCGGGTCACAGCCGGTCCCTGCGATCAGACCTGGGCGGCCCGGCGTGCCTGCATCCGGCCGAGACGCTGCTTGTCACTCGGCTGCGCCCACTGGTGCTCGCCGATCCCCGGCGTGAACTGGCGGCCGTGATGGTCCGGGCTGCCACCGCACCAGCGGCAGCCGTCCGGCGTGGCAGCCTTGTCGTCGACCGGCGTGACTTCCACCCAGCCGGCGAAGTCCGGTGTGGTGTACGAGCCGAGGGCCTCCCATTCGCCGTTCGGGCCGATTCCTTGCTGCCAGCCGAACGCGACGCCGAGGGTCTCGGAGTAGTGCTCGTACGGTTCGGGCGCGGTACCGGCGTAGGCGACGGTGAACAGGCCCTCCTTGGACGGGGAGCCATCTTCGAGGTAGTGACGGTAGGTGCGGTCAGCGATGAAGAACTCGGGCATGTCACGCTCCTTCGTGCGGTGGTGGGTTGATTGTGCGCCGCGTGCCCGACCAGGCACACGCAGCACGGCGGGTCAGGCGGACTCATCGAACATGATGACCTGATTAGAAAGCCGACGGGCCGCAGCCTCGGCATACCGCTCATCGGCCTCGATGCCGACCGCACGCCGGCCACACTGCCGGGCCGCGTCCAACGTGCTGCCGGACCCGGCAAACAGGTCCAGCACCAGACCGCCAGGCGGGCACCCGTACCGGATCAGCGGATCCAGCAGGCCAGCAACAGGCTTCTCTGTCGGGTGAATCGCCCCGTGATGCATCGACCGCGCCTGAAGCACCGACGTCAGCAGCCGGGTGCCGTCGTCGGCCCACGTCGTCCGCTCGCTGTACGTGCCGAGGTGCTCGGCGCGACTGTCCCGGCTAGCTGCGACACGGCTTCGGCGGTCCACGCCCGTGGCCGTGCGCGGCGTCTCGTGGTGCACGTCGCCCCACTTGCCGCGATACCAGTGCAGGGCGTGCTCGTGGATGCGGCGGAACCGGTCTGCGGCCCGGCTTGAGCCGTTGTGTTTCTCCCAGACGATGTCCTGACTCATGCGCCAGCCGGCTGCGGTGAACTCCGGCCCGTGGGTGAGGAACATCCGCATGGAGCCGAAGCACCACATGCTGCTGGCCGTGGTGGCGGCGAGGGTGGGCCAGCCGTCGGGCCACCGGTCCCAAGCGAGTGCAGTGTCGCCGTAGGGCGGGTCGACGACCAGCAGGTCGGCCTGCAGGCCGAGTCCGGGCAGGACCTCGCGGCAGTCACCGAGGTAGAGCCGCACGGTCTCGTCCTGGTAGTACGGCTCCACTGTGGGCCTGCTTTCTCCGGGTTTATTAGCTATTGTCCTGCAGTTTCAGGCGTGACGCTAGGGCTGTGGCAGTGGCAAAACACCTGGCAGAAGGCCTAGTTGGGCTCGTCGCGGGTCATGTCGACGAAGCGGGAGAGATGCCCCTGAAAGGCGACGGTGATCGTCGGCGTCGGCCCGTTGCGGTTCTTCCCGACGATCAGATCGGCTTCGCCGGCCCGCGGCGACTCCTTCTCGTAGGCGTCCTCGCGGTGGATCAGGATGACCATGTCAGCGTCCTGCTCGATCGAACCGGACTCGCGCAGGTCACTCACCACCGGCCTCTTATCTGTGCGCTGCTCCGGCCCGCGGTTCAGCTGCGACAGAGCGATCACTGGGCAGTCCAGCTCCTTCGCCAGAGTCTTCGAGCCGCGGGAGATGTCCGACACCTCCAGCTGCCGGTTCTCCGCCTTCGAGCCGCCGGAGTTCATCAGCTGCAGGTAGTCGATCACGATGCCGCCGAGCTTGTGCTTCTGTGAGAGCCGACGGGCCTTCGTACGGATGTCCATGCCGGTCAGGTGCGAGGACGAGTCGATGTACATCGGCGCCTCGGTGATCTTCGGCATGACGCGGGCCACCTTGGTCCAGTCGTCGTCGGTCATGTTGCCGGACCGGATGTGATGCAGCGGCACTCGGGCCTCGGCAGAGATGATCCGGTCGAGGATTTCGCCGCGCTGCATCTCCAGCGAGAAGATCACCATCGGCAGCTTCTGGCGGATCGTTACCTCCCGAACGATGTCGATCGCCAGCGTCGACTTGCCCATCGCGGGCCGGGCTGCGATCACGATCATCTGACCGCGGCGCAAACCACCCGTAAGCTCATCCAGGTCCGCGAAGCCGGTCGGGATGCCTACCAGTTTGTTCTCACGATCGGCGCGGGCCTGCATCTCATCGAGGTGCCCTTCCATCGCGTCAGCGACAAGGACGATCTCCTCGTCCGCCTGCTGATCGGCGACCTCGAACAGCTCCTTCTGTGCGGCATCGACGAGCTCCGCGACGTCACCCTCCCCCTTGCGGCCCATGTCGACGATCCGCATCCCCGACTCGACAAGGCGCCGCAGGACGGCCTTGGCGTGGACGATCTCGGCGAAGTACTCGGCGACCGCGCCGACCGGCATCGCGTCGGCGCAGTGATGCACGAACGCGGGGCCACCGGCGCCGGCAAGATCCCCGGAGCGGCCGAGTTCGTCGCACACCGAGATCGGATCGGTCGGCTTGCCTGCGGCGAACAGCCGCACGATCGCGGAGAAGATCTTTTGATGGACGGGCTTGTACAAGTCCCGCAACTTGATGATCGCGCAGACGTCGCCGATGATGTCGCGGTCGTGCATCATCGCGGCAAGGACGGCGAGTTCAGCGTACGGGTCATGGGCCGAGTTGTCCGGGATGGTCTGCCCGTCGGGGTTCTGCTCGTGCGGGTCCTCGGGCGGGGGTCCCACCAGGTACATGGTCATGCGGGTCTCCGGTTCGTCAGGCCGCGGTGGGCGCGGCGTGGTCGGGGTGGCATGCGCTGCAGGGGCGGCCCGCGGGCAGGCCACTGTGCGTGCGGAACCGCTTGTTCAGCTGGGCGGCCGGGTTAGCGGCCAGGCAGGCCGGACAGGCGGGCGGCAGAGCGCCGGGCTTGGCCGCAGCCGGTCGCAGGTTGGGGATCCGCTTCGTCTCGATCACCGACGCGAAGTTGTTGACCCCGAAGTCGTTGAACGCGATCTGGCCGGCGAGGTGGTCGTCGTAGTCGAGGCCGAGCCGGGTGACTGCGGCTGCGAGCGTCGGGGCGACCTTCGCCGCGTCAGCAGGACCGAGCGTCCACGGTGCGGGGAGGCGCATCAGGAACAGGCGGGCTTGTTGCTGTTCGGGGGTTGCGCACCTTCCCTCCTCCTCCGCCTTGACCGGGGCTGGCGCGCGGCGCGGCTTCGGCATGCGGGAGGAGGAGGTGTTCTCCAACTCAACTGTGTTCTTTACTCCTAGGTCATTTTTGACCTGGGGGTAGGGCTCATTTTTGACCTCCACCCCCAGGTCATTTCTGACCTGCACCGGCGGGTGCGGGTCACTTTTGACCTCCACCGCGCGGTCGAAGTCGAACGGCTTCATCGGCGCCAGCGCGTACTCGTTGCTGCTGCGCCCCTTCACCCCGTACGTGGCACCCCACGTCAGCGCACCAGCCGCCTTCAACGCTGTGAGCTGGCGTTTCACCGCGCTCTCCGACTGCCCGGTCTCCTCGGCGAGCTTGGCGTACGACGGGAAGACCCGCCGGCGCCAGGCGTAGTTCCGGTGGATGTGCGCCCAGAGCATCGCTGCGGGGGCGTTGACCGGGCTGGCCGGGTCGAAGACGGCCTCGAGCAGGTACACGGGCAGCGGGGTGAACCAGTAGCCGCCTCCGGCCGGGAGGGCGCCCTCGGGCGGTTCCGCGGCGGGGATGATGCTCAACGGGTACTCCAGCTGAACTTGCCGCTGTGCTGCGGCAGATGGGTGCAGGGGGTGCCGCCCGACGTGGGTCGGGCGGCGGGGGGCCTATCGGCCGCAGGGGATGGCAGCGTGCTCGACGGCCTGCTCGTAGCTGAGCCGGCCATGCCGGTTGAGCGCCCCGGCGAGGCGCAGCACACTGGGCCAGAGTCCGTCCAGGAGCGTGTCAACCTCGTCGTGCAGAGCCGTCAGATCGTCGGCCGGCGCGTATTCGGCGATGCCCTGACGGTCGGTGTACGCCAGGATCTCGGTCGCCCATGCCCGGATCGGCGTCCACAGGCCCTGTTCGCGCAGCCACCGGTCCTGCGCGCGCTCCCCGGCGGCGAAGAAGTGGATGTACGTTTCGAGGGTGCCGGTGAATGTGCACTTGACGTACCCGGCTTGGGGTGCGGCCGTGTTCGGGTGCTGGCCGAGCGACATGTGGTCGAACGGGATTCCGGCGGCGAGGAGGACGGCGGCGTGTCCGGCTTCGTGAATGGTGGTCATCTGGCGGTGGTGGGAGTCGGGAAGCCCGTAGAGCCCGCGGACGTCGAACCGTCCGTCGATGTCGGGTGCGGGGTGGCGGGTGAAGATGCGGGTGGTGGGTTCGTAGTGCCAGCTCATCGCGGGCTCCCGGGGTGGTTTGGGACGGCGGGCGGTGTGCCGGTGACGACGTGCGTGGCGCTGGGCGGTTCGTAGCCGGTGGTGACGTTGGTGTAGCCGAAGTCGCGGGCCTGCTCGGCGAGGTGGACGACCTGGGCGGGTGCGGACGGGGTGGTGGCGGGGATCCGGGCGAGGATGCTCATGCGGCACCGACCTGTCCGCTGGCCTGGACGCGGGCGATGGCGTGCCGCAGCAGGTTCGCGCCGGCGTGGTCGTGGCGGCGGACGGCGTGGGCCAGGAGCGCGAGCAGCCGGTCGATGCCGGCGAGGACCCGGTCGTGGACGCGGCCGATCGCTGTGTTCTCCGTCGGGCGGTGCACGGTGGAGGCGCTCACAGCTGCTCACCGCCGTCGATGTCCTCGTAAGCGCCGACCGCGCGGGCGACGATCAGGGCGGCCAGGTCGCGGGTCAGCCGGGCCGGGTCGAAGCCGACCATCAGCGTGTCCGGGTCGAGCCAGACGGAGCGCAGCGGGTGACTGTCGGCCGGGAGGGACACGGCGACGATGCCGACGCGCGGCAGATCCGGAGCAGGGGCGATGGTGCTTTGGGCAGCCAGAGCTGTCATGATGTCCTCATTCCTTCTTGCACGCCTCGGTTACCAGGCCAGGTGGCGTGCACGACGGTTCAGGCGGCCCCGCTTCTGCGGGGCCGTTTTCGTTTTCGGTCAGGCTGCAGCCGTGTCGCCGTTGAGCCAGGCGTCGACTGCGCTTCGGCGGTACCGGACGTGGCCGGTGCGGCCCGGAGAGAGCTTGAGGAACGCCGGCCCAGTGCCCCGCCAGCGCTTGTCGGCCAGGGTTCGGGGCGAGAGCTTGGTCATGAGCCCGACTTCTGCAGGAGTCAGAAGCTCGTCGTTCGCCGAGACGACTGTTGCATCAGTCATCGCGTGCAACTCCTTAGATCGTGGATGCTGTCTATTACGCAGCATACACGCGCATGACTGGACGGTCCATCGCCAGACCAAAGCACGCATGAGATGCTGCGACTATGGCCGCAACTGACACCAATGCAGAAAGCCCAAGAGGGGCGCTGACCAGGAAGACCAACGACCTGGGGCCCACTGGGCGCTGTGTGGCGGCCAACATCGCCAGGCTTCGCAACGCCCGCGGCCTGTCGACCTACCGGCTATCCGACGCCCTGGCTGCTCTCGGGCGCCACGTCCCACCAAGCGCGATCACCCGCATCGAAGGCGGCACTCGCCGCGTGGACGTTGACGACCTGATGGCCTTCGCTGTAACCCTCGACGTCAGCCCGATTGCCCTTCTACTGCCTCCCACCATCGACGGGCAGACGCAGATCACCGGAGCGGGCGAAGTGCCTGACCCCAACGCTTGGGCCTGGGCCATGGCTGAACAGCCCCTGTCGCTCCCTGACGACGACGACGGCCAAGCCTGGAACGACTTCCAGACCTACTCTCGGCCGCCGGGGCTACGGCATTACCGCGGGTCGACCCCCAGCCGCCAGTAGCGTCACGGTTCGGCAACTCCCTGACGGCGCTTGGTCTCGCCTGGAACGCTGGCCCCCGGATCGCCACGTCAACCCCGGGACACGCCATGATCGAAGCCGAGAACCGAACCGCGACCGTCACCTTCGACGGCCACGCCGTCACCATCACCCGGCACCGAGACGGGTTCGTTCCCCGCGGCACCCGCACCATCCCCATCAGCCAGATCTCCGCGATCCGCTGGAAGCCCGCATCCAAGTGGCGAGGCCCCGGGCACCTCCGGTTCGTCCTCGCCGGCACCGTGGAGCGCCGGTACAGCCAGACCGCGATCCTCAAGACCGACGTCCTCAAAGACGAAAACGCGGTGCCGTTCAGCCACACGCAGCAACCAGCGTTCCAAGCCCTCAAGGCGGCGATCGAGCAGGCACTCGCACAGCCGCAGGCCGGCCTTGTGCATCCCGCTCGCGGATCGCTGGCCGACGAGCTCGGCAAGCTGCAGCAGCTCGTCCAGGCCGGCGCTCTGTCCCCGCAGGAGTTCGAGCAGGCGAAGGCTCGGCTCCTTCAGGGTTGACCGTGGCTGTCGGTCGGTTCTGGCATCATCGGCGCCATGACGAACCCTCCCTCCTGGTATCACGATGGCCAGCTCAGTCTTGATCGGCAGCGCATGGCGCAGGCCCACGCCGTTGTTACCCGCGTGGCGGACGAGATCCCCGTCGGCGACCCGGCGACCCCCCGGCTTCAGGCGGCCCGCGGGGAAGCCTGGGCGGCGGAGCGGCTGTTCGCCGAACGCTTCGTCGAGCTGGCCGGCACCGACGGCCGGGGCGCCGGGACCGACTGGCAGACCGGGGACCTGGTCCTCGCCGCGGACGGCCACCTGTGGGTGCGTGCCTACCCGGAGGATGTCGCGAAGGGCTGGGCGTGGGCGCACTCGACCGAGCAGGTCGGGGCCAGTTCGGGGGCCGTTGAGGAGGAGTACCCGGAGCGGCCGCTCACACTCCTCGTTCGCGAGGGCAAGCCCGTCGGCGGCGTCCGGGTCGTGGAGTAGCCGCCGTCCGCTCCCGGCGCCTGTCCGGCCTGCGCTACCGTGGCTGGTGACGAAGGGGGCACTATGAGTGAACAGGTCTGCCCGCGGTGCGCCGGCCAGCGCGTCACCGAGAAAGTCCGATACACCGTCGAGATCGACGCCGACGGCCAGCACGTCTCCAAGCAGGAGAACTACCTGTCGCCGTGCGACCACTGCGGCGGCCGAGGATGGGTGAGCTGAATGCGCATGATCTTCCACTGTGTCGAGTGCGGCGTGCACTACCTGCCACCCGAGGACATGCACTACGCCGACGGCCAACCCGCCAGCCCGCTATGGTGCGCCGCCTGTCACGCCACGATGCGCGAGCTCGGCATCACCGAACCCCCCGCAGCCGCAGCCGTCGCCCTCCACGCCGCCCGGGCCGCACTGAACAACTGGGCGCCCACAGTTGAGGAGCCGACCCGGCCCGACGTACGACCCTCCCGGCCGGCACGAACCCGGCGCGCCAGCAGCGCACCCGGCGGCTCACGGAGCAAGCTGCACTGACAGCCCACAACGAAGGCGCCCACCGCAGCTCGCGGTGGGCGCCTCTTGCGTTCGAGGTCAGGCCGGGACGGCCCCGGTGCGCTGCGCGAACTCCCGCAGCCCGGGCAGGGAGACCGGCCCGTACAGCAGGCCTGCGGCCAGTGCCCGCAAGGCTGGGCGCCGTGCCTCCTCCGGGGCGGCCTGCTCGACGGTTCGCAGCGCCGCGAACGTGCGACGCGGGTCGCCGAGCTGGTTCCACATCCTGGCGGTGTCCGTACCGGCCCGGGCCTGGCGCTCCGCCGACGGCCACGACACGCCGGCCAGGCGCTTGGCGTACGGAACGCCCTCGTCCGGGGTGCCGAGGGCGTTGTGGACGCCGATCCAGTACAGGTCGGCCTGCGCGGTCGTCGCGTCCACCGTGAACAGCGCGCGGCGACCTGCCGACGGCAGTGCCCGCACGGCTTCCTCGGCGCCGGCCATCAGGTCCAGGGCGTCACCGCGCTGCGCGTTGCACGCGGCCGTGTACGCGGCGGTCATGAGGAGTGTTGCGGCGACGGCCCGCTGCTCCGCGGCGGGGTCCGCTCCGAGCTGGGCGGCGGTGCGGCGCAGCAGGTCCACCGCAGCGCCCGTGCGGCCGGCGCGGCGCATCGTGATCGCCAGGACCCGGGCGGCCTCACCCAGAACAACAGGGTCGCCCGACGCCCGGGCCGCGGTCAGGGCCCGGTCGGCGGTCGCCCACGCCACGTCGGCATGCTGCTTCACCGCGAGCTCCGTCGCGAGGACATACCCGCGGGCGACAGCAGCGTGCGCCTCTTCCCGGGCCCGGCCGGACGAGGCGTCGCGGGTGGCCTCGGCTGCGCCCAGTAGGCCGGGCAGGTGCTGGCCGAGGGATCCGTACCGGGCGGCAGTGAAGTCGGCTCTGGCGGCGCCCAGGCCCTTGGCGAGGCGGGGCAGTGTGGTCGGGGTGGCAGGCGCGGGCTCGAACAGTGCCTGCTCCAGCCCGGCCGCAGGGTCGACGGCAGCGTTGCGGGGGGCCGCAACAGCAGGCGCACCGGCTGCCAGGGTGATGCCGATGCCTGCCGCGCCGGCGAGTAGTTCTCTGCGGAGCACCGCATCCTCCTGAGGGTGGTGGGCCGATCGATCCACCGTAGCGGCCCCGCGTGGCCCACGGTCGCCAGTGAGCCCTAACTGGCCGGGCGGGATGCCGAGCTGCGTGGCGATCAGTGCGACCGTCTCCCAGCCCGGCCGCAGCTCCCCCGACTCGATCCGTGAGATCGCCGACGGCGAGTAGCCGACCTGCGCACCTAGCTGACCTTGGGTTAACCGGGCAGCAGCGCGTGCTCCCCGAATCACTGAGCCGACGTCAATCCCGGTGTCCATGTGTCCTCCCCAGGCAGGCGGCCCGACGCTACTACCTGACGCAGTGTGCCGCCAGCATGCACACCGCGTGCGGGTCCCGCATGCCGCATGCGGCACTGGCTGGCACCCCTTCACCGCCTGCCCGGGCTGCGGTTACCTGAGAACAGCCCCGGCCGGGACACCCCAGACAACCAGCCCTCCCCAGAGGAGAACCAGGCATGACCACCTGCTCCAGCCTCAGCGCCACCGAGTTCGACTCGGTCGTCGCCACCGTCATCGACAACAACCCCGGCATGGCCAACGAGGTCGCCGCCCGGATCGTGTCCGAGGGCGTCAAGTTCGTCATCGCCGGCGCCCGGTACCCGCAGCTGGCCCTCGCGCCGTCCCGGGTCGTCGACGAGGGCTGGCACGCCCTCATCCTCCACACCCAGCTGTACGCCCGCCTGTGCGCCGAGCACGGCCAGTTCGTCCACCACAGCCCCGGCTACGACCCGACGAACTACGACCCGGCGATCCTCGGCCGGACGCAGGACAGCATCGGGCACGCCGGGTTCGCGGTCGACCGGGAGCTGTGGGCCGGGCCGTCCGACGACCGTGTTCCGGTCGCGGCGAAGTGCCAGCACGCGCCGACGTGCGCGATCCGGCCGATGCCGAAGCCCGAGTGGCCGTGACCGCTACGCTGCCCTCCGGAGACAGGAGGCAGCGGTGAAGTGGATCGATCCCAGGTACGCGGACCTCGTGGCGCAGTACGAGGCCAGTGGCGGAGAGGTCTTCGACGAGCAGCTGGTCGGGCTCGTTGTTGAGGCTCCGCGCGAGGGTCAGCCGGCTGTTGGGCTGCGCGGCTTCGTGATGGATGCGCCGTCCAGCTGAGGCTGCACATGGCTGCGCCCCGCCTGGTTGAGTGATCAGGCGGGGCGCAGCTGCAGCTCAGTCGACTTGCTCCTCACTCTTCTTGGGCCGCTTCGAGCCGCGGATGCCCTTGGAGATCTGCTGGGCTCGCGTGAAGTGGATCCCGAGGACATCGCCAATCTCCTGCCAGGTCTTTCCCTGGTCTCTCATGCGCTGGACACGGACCTGGCGGATCTCGCGTAGCCGGGCGTGGCTGTTGGGCCAGTCCTGCAGAACGTCAGTGATGGCCTTCGCGCAGGCGGCATCGTCAGTGATCTCCTCCAGCGCCTGAATGGCGTCCAAGAACCTCAACACCTCCTCGGGTTGATCTCCCACTTCGCCGCTCCCTTCCGTTGGGAAGCGTGACTCTTCACGAATGTTAGACCCCCGCTCTTGCGTTCTTCTAGACCCGGGGTCTAACTTGTTCAGTGTGAGGCCACGCACCTTGGTCTCAACAGCAAGATGCCCCGACCGGCGCTCGAACGCCATTGGCCGGGGCCAGCCCCACCCTCACGCCGCTAAGCCACGAGGACAAGACCATGAAGAAGAGTACCCAGAACACCCACGCCAGCGGCACCCCCGCGCCCGCCTCGACCAGCGGCGACGCCCTCGCCGCAGCCGCAGACCGTTTCGTCGCCTCGGCCGACGCGAGCTACGACGAGCGGACCGACCTGATCCAGAACCTCCGTGTCACGGCCGCGCAGCTCGCTAAGGCCGAGCAGCAGGTCCTCGACGCGCCCGGCCAGTACCGCGTCGCCGACGACGAGGCCGGCCGGTGAGCGCGGACCAGGCCCGGACGATGGGCCTCACCGCGCGTGAGATCGCCGAAGCCATCGCGACCGCGTCCACCGACGACCTCGGTCTCGGCGAGTCCGCACCGACCCGCCCGTACGGCGCACCCGACATCGGCACCGCGTGGCTCGACAACCGGCCGGCCGCGTGGAACGCGTTCGGCGAACCCCGAGAGGACCAGCAGTGAGCAGCCAGATCAACACCGGCTACGGCAACGGCACCACCACGCTGGCCAACGGCAACACCACCCCGATCAAGCCGACCCCCGCACCGAAGCCGAGGAGCAGCAAGTGAGCACCGACACCAAGCCCGTGGCCCAGTACCTGACCGTCGGCGGCGCCACCGTCGAACTTCGGAGCCACCGCTTCAGTACCAACTACACCGGGCGGGGTCGTCTTGGCGACAGCTGGCACGAGGTGGATGGCTTCACCTGGAAGTGCCTGGGCTGCGACACCCGCGGCGGCACCGGATTCCTGAGCCAGGAGCCGTACCTGCCTACCGAGCGGAAGCTGGCCAACAACGACGCGAACAGCCACGCCGAGACGTGCCGCGCCATGCCGCTCGGGGGTGCGAAGTGAGCACCCAGCATGAGCGGATCCAGGACACCGTCGTCCTGCTCGGCGCCACCGGCGTCACTGGCACGCCGGCCGAGATGAAGGCGTGGGCTGAGGAGGCCATGGCTGACCCGGAGACGTGGCGCCGCCTGAACGAGGACCTGCACCGCGGCTACGGCGCCACCCTCGACGCCGCCGCCTGAACCCTCCCCACGGCTGGGGTGTTGCGGATACACCCCAGCCAACCCATGTCATGCACACCACAAGGACCCTCGTGCCCGACCAACCCGACACCGACCAAACCCCCACCCCGCAACCCCCGCCCGACCTCAACCAACGCGCACGAGACACCGCCGAACGCGACTGGCGCGTCCACCCCCTCACCGAGAGCTGATCACCCGAAAGGCAACCAATGAGCCACGAATACGACCCGTTCGAGGGCCGCCTCCTCCCCATCCACGAGATCCAGATCCGCAGCAGCGACGGAACACCCCACCACTGCAACCGCCCCATGGCCGACGACTTCGAGATGTTCCTGTGCGAGCCCTGCGGCAAGGTCGCCCGCCTCCGCGACATCCGAGCCGCCAGGGAGGGCCGCGGCTTCAGCAACCAGGGCTGGCAGACCAGCCACCACAATCTGCGTCCGCCGTTCGCCGGCAACTGACCGGCACACCGAGAGCCCTCCCGACCCCCTTCCAGGAGCCCCGATGACCAGCCTCCTCAACCACCTCGCCGCCGGCATCCGCGGCCAGCACGCCTACCGCCAGATCCGGGCCGAGCACGACGCCTGGGCCCGCGACGCGAAGCTCGGCACCACCTACTACACCCTCGCCGCCGACGCCCGCGGCGCCCACACCACCTACGTGTTCACCAAGATGGCCCGGTTCGGCCCGCACACCGGCCAGCTCATCGAAGCCGGCGGCGCCGCGTCCTGGACCCTCTGGTACCAGAACGGGCCGCTCACCACCGCCCGCCAGACCACCCAGGCCGACCTCAACGCCATCGACCAGCGCGCCGAGAAGGCCGCCATGGCCCGCGCCCAGCAGACCGTCACCGACGCCGTCCTCGCCGAGATCGCAGTCCTCTACCCCGAGTCGGCCCGCGCCCTCCAGGCGGCCTGACGCGGGCTGGAGCTGGGACTACCGCACCGCACCCGAGAACTGACCACCCATCCAGGAGCCCCGCATGAGGAACTTCAGCTACCACGCCACCGTCCGCGACTTCCACGGGCGCATCCTCTACCAGCTCAGCAACCCCAACATCCCCGTCGCCAACGACCGAGCCACCGACGAACAGATCCGCGAAGAGATCAAGCGCATCCTCATCGACGGCCAGCAGTGGGAGATCAACCTCACCCGCGTCAGCTGAAAGCCCCACCGGCCTGACCGCCGTACGGCGCCGCACAGCCCAGCACCTCTGTGCGGCAGCCGCAGGCACTCAGACCCCGACCGGCCATCCCGAAGGAGACCGCCATGCGCGCCGTCATCGCCCTCATCCTCCTCACCATCGCCTGGCCCGCCCTCACCGGCGTCGCCATCGGCACCAGCGCCTACCTCACCACCCACCTCGCCGCCACCCTCACCATCGCAGCCGCAGTACTCCTCGCCCGGCACAAGCCCCACCGCTCCCACCCCGTCATCACGTTCCTCATCGGCGCCAGCATCGCCACCTGGATCACCGGCCACCACGGCCAGACCACCCAGGCCCCCGCGTCCGGCCCGCAGATCCCCGCCTAACCCAACCCGCCACCGAAAGGCCAACCGCCGCCATGACCAAGAACAACGACGGCACCGACAAGCTCACCCGCGGCGCCCTCATCCTCGTCATGGGCGCAGCACTCACCGTCGGCACCTGGTCCATCTACACCCTCCTCACCACCCACTTCCACGCCCCCCGAATCGTCGCCCTCTTCGGCGCTGGCATGTTCGACCTCGCCGCGTTCTTCTTCGCCCGCCTCGCCCAGCGCTACGCCGCCAGCCCCGACTCCGGCCTCGTCCCCCGACTCGCCATGCTCGCCATGGTCACCGCCAGCTCCTGGGTCAACTGGACCCACGCCCACATGGAGCACTGGGGCACCGTCGGCGCCGTCATCCTCGCCGCCGCCCCCGTCATCGCCGAACTCGCCTTCGAGATGTGGCACCGCTACGAACACCGCGAAGCGCTCCGCCGCCAAGGCCGCGTCGCCGAAGCCCTCCCCGTCATCCCCGGGCTCGCGTGGCTGCTGTTCGCCCCGACGTCGTGGCGCGTGATGCGCGCATCAGTCGGCTCGCGTCTCAGCGTCATCGAGGACGAAGCGATGCGCATCACCGCATCAGTCGGCGATGCGCATCGTGAAGCGCTCGACGCCGCACCCGCCCGCGCTGCCGTCGCATCAGTGGCGGACGATGCGCAGCACATCGTCATCACCCTGCAGCAGCCGCGCGCCATCACCGCCGCACCCGCTGATACGTACCGCCAGACGGCGAATGATGCGCCCGGTGAAGCCGCACGTCAGCGCAGTGATGCGCCGCCACGCATCATCACCGTGCCGCAGCCGGCGACGGCTGATGCGGGCCCCGCAGAAGCCACCGTATCGCTGGGCGAGGTGGACTTCGCTTCGCTCTCCAAGGCTGCCGCGATCAAGGCGATGCGTGATGCGTTGCCAGACGCGACGGCGCCGCAGATCTCTGATGCGCTCGCATCACACGGCATCACCGCTGATGCGGCGTACGTCCGCACGGTGCTGTCCCGTGCAGCGAAGACCCCGCCGCAGGGCACCGGCGGATACCTGTAATCCCGGCGCGCCCGCCCTACTGACCTTCCCTCAGCAAGGAGACCCCTCTCATGGCCCAGTACATCGGCTTCGCGCCGGCCCCGGCCGACCTGCCGGGCCCCCGTCCGACGATTTTGACGGTCTCGGCGACGACGACGGACAACCTGTCACCTACTGTGACAAATCAGGACAGTGATCGGAACTCTCCGCGCACGTCGCCATCGTCGTCACCGACCCGCCGCACCCGATTCCTCGCCTCCTGCGCCGCCGTCGCCCTCCGCGCCGCCACCTGGGTCCACACCTACCGCTACGAGATGGCACCCGGCGCGGCCGTCAGCGTCCTCACGATGCTCGGCTGGTGGCAGCACACCACCCACGGAGCCGCCGACTGGGCGACCGGCTACACCGTGCTCGGCGCCGGCGCCGCACTCGCGGCCAGCCACGGCCTGAAGCACAAGCACGACCACCTGTACGGGACCGGCGCCGGCGTGGCAATCGCCCTCGGCGACGTCGCCGCCGCCACCGCCGCCGGGCCCGGCCCGGTGTCGTTCGTCGTCTTCTCGCTCGCCAGCGGGCTGGCGTACGTGGCGTACGTGCCGTGGCTCGCCGGGCACCGCAAGACCCACAGCAAGCCGACGGCACAGAAGGAGACCACGCAGCAGGCCGACATCGAGGACACAGTCGAGCCCGCCATAGAGGCAGCAGCGGAGTTCGACGAGCTGGACGACAACATCTACGAGGAGCCCCAGCACAACCCGTTCGGCACCCCGGTCATCCCCTACGCGGACGACGAAAGCGACGACGTCCGTGCCCCGATCCGCCTGGGCTGGGACGAGAACGGCCAGCGCGTCCCACTCACGCTCCTCTACCGGCACACCCTTGTCGCCGGCGCCTCAGACTTCGGGAAGTCCGGCCTCGTCAACCTGATCATCAAGAAGCTCCTCAAGAAGAAGGAGGAGCAGCGCGAACTGTTCGGCATCGACATGAAGCCCGGCTCCCCCGAACTCGGGCCCTGGGAGCCGAAGATGCGCAAGCTCGCCCGCACCCCCGAGGAGGCCCGCGACCTCCTTCAGCTCGTCCGGGCCGAGTGCGACCGCCGCGGAGCATTCCTCGCCGACCTGTCGGCCAGTTCGATGGCCTCCGGCCGCGGCCCGGTCCGCAAGTGGATCCCCGGCGTGCACGGACCCGCCTGGTGGATCATCACCGACGAGCTCGCCGAACTGATCCGCCAGGACGAGGAACTCCGCAAGCGGGAAGCCGAAGCCCGCAAGGTCAGCGAGGACCCGGAGCCAGCCGAGCAGGACATCGCCACGGCGTACGAGAGCCTCCTTGCGATCGCACGCTTCCTCGGCATCCAGTTCGTGTCCGCCACGCAGCAACCGTCCGCCAAAGTCTTCGGCGGCAACACCGACGCCCGCGGCAACTACGCGAACCGGATCTCTACCCGGGTCGGGGAGGCCGGTCACACGCCGTTCATCTTCGGCCGGGGCTGCACCGCGAAGGGCTGGAAGCCGGAGGACCTGCAGCGTCCTGGGGAGTTCTACATCGGCGCCCCGGAGCTGCCGCTTGTGGATCCGCCGAAGTGCCAGGCGGAGTACGTGACCGACGAGGACATCGCGGCTGATGTCGGCCACTACTTCCAGGCCGGCCATCGCGGGCCGTCGGCGGGGCAGTCGGAGCCGCCAGTTCGGATGCTGAAGTCTGTGCCAGTCGCGCAGGCGGCGCCTGCCCAGCCGAAGCTGACGTTCCCAGACGGCTCCACGGTCGGCCGCAACGACTGGCCTGACCTGTACCGGGTGTTCTGCCGGCTGTGCGAGGAGCAGGGCTTCGCGACGAAGGACGACCTGGTGAAGGACGGGCCGTTCGATTCGCGGGACACCGTCCGCCGGGCGCTCGACGCATGGCTTGACCGAGGCGTCCTGGTCCGCAAGCAAGGACGCGCCGAGCAGTTCCACCTCCCCACCGCTGATTCCGATGACTGACCAGGAGACGACCATGTACCAGGACCTGACGACCACCGACACCGTCCAGCCGACCGCCGTCTACCCGGCGCAGCTCGCCCCCTATATCCCCGCCCCGCAGCCCGTGTTCATGCCCGCAGCAAGCCCCGCCATACCGGGCGTCGTCATCAACCCGGACGGCAGCGTGCACTACGGGCACCCGCCGATCATCTACGCCCAGCAGCAGCCGCAGCTGACCGTCGACCCGCGGGCCAGTCTCATGGCCGGGTACGGCGTGGCGGCGGCCGGGGTCGGCTTCGGCGCGTCGGAGCTGATCGGTGCCGTCGCCGGCGCGAGCGTCGGCACTCTCATCGCCACTGCGGCGGTCATCGCCGTCGCCAAGTTCAAGGCTCCGCGGGTGTCTACGGTCAACCACATCCGGGAGGAGTACCACCAGCACGTCACCACCATGGCGACCGGATGGTTCGGCCGCGCCAACGGCGAGATCCGCAACGAGAAGACGTTCAACAGCGGCCAAGCCTGAACTGCCCACGTCCAGCGGCGCGGTGCACCAGAATGGTCCCGACACTTTGGGGGCATCCTGTGGCACCGCGCCGACGTCGTAGCACCACCAGCTCGGGCCCGCTCCTGGCGATCGCCGTCGTGCTGATCGTCCTGGTGGGGATCTTCCGTGCGATAGCCGCACACCCGGTTGTCTTCGTCCTGCTGCTGCTCGCGGCCGGCGCCATCCTGGTCGCGGTGATGGTTCGGCGCACCAAGCGGCACCAGGCGCAGCAGCAGATCCGGGCAGCCCGGTCGTTCGAGATCGCCCCGTATCACCGCATGTCGGCGCTGGAGTTCGAGCACGCCCTCGCGTTCCTGTGTCAGCGGGACGGCTGCCGGGACGTGCAGGTAGTAGGCGGCGCCGGCGACCTCGCCGCAGACGTCATCGCCACCACCCCCGACGGGCGCCGCATCGTCATACAGGCCAAGCGGTACGGCCCGACCACCACCGTCGGCTCCGGAGACGTGCAGAAGGTCAACGGCACATACCGGGATTTCCACGGCGGACACTTGGCGGCGATCGTCACCACCTCGCGGTTCACGAAGCCCGCGCTCACCGCCGCCGACAAGGTCGGCATCCGCTGCTACGACCAGCACGACCTCGCTGGCTGGGCCAGCCGAACCGGACCAGCGCCCTGGCACTGACAGGATGGACACCATGATTCGCATCCTCCGCTCGTGGATCAAGGCGCCCGGTTTTGCCGAGGCGTTCGGCCTGAGCGTGTTCGCCGCCCTGATCATCATCGCCCTCAACCTCACGCTACGGTCTCTGTCGTGAGCGCCAGCTCCGCGCGTTGAGCAGGTCCGGATCGGCGGCCGCGAGACACTGAAGCCATGACCCACTGCACCGCCACCGGCACCATCACCCTCGACGGCCAGCCCGCGACCGTGATCTGCAACCGCACCCCGCACGACCCCGACGAGCAGCACAACGACGCCGTCCACGGCGACTGGGACGACGAGAACGGGCACTGACCAATCCGCCCCCGGGCCGACCGGGCGGCCGTACCCGCGAGAGGGTTGCTCCATGGAAATCACGAAGCACTTCCTGGTGGAGTCCATGCCCACTGGCGAGATCAGGGTGAGCGCCGAACTCTTCCCAGAAGAGACGAAGCACGCGGCCGTGATGCGTGGCTTCTCCACTACCGAGGCCCGCGTCTTCGCCGCTCAACTGATCGACGCCGCGAAGGCCGTCGAGGATGCTGAGTGACCTCCGCTTGATCTTTGACAGATCTGGTGTCACACTCCCATCCAGCAGGACTACTGCGCCCAGAACCTGGAAGGCCCCCACCAACATGGGGGCCTTTTCGCATGTCCGGGGGTGATCGTGGACCGCATCCTCCTCGAAGTCGTCCCCGAGCACCTGGTGTTCGCTCACGAGGCCGAAGCTGTAACCGGCGTACCGCAGCAGGTACTCCGGCAGTGGGCTCGGCGCGGAAAGATCCACCGGTTCCCGGGTGACGGACGGCCGTCCGGCCAGGGGCACCTTTACCGGACCATGTACTCGCTGCCCGAGGTTCGCGAGGCCGCCGAGTCGTATCAGCCTCGCGCCGCTGCCGCCTGATGCTCCCGCCGGTCTGCACTCCCCCGCGGCTGGCGGGACGGCCGCCACGTCCTGAGGGTGGCGTGTGCGGCCGAGGGGTTCCGCTGGCTGTCCGGCCCTGGGCTGACGCCGGCCAGCGGAACCCCCACCACCCTCCCCGCCGATCCTGACGGAGCACCCGCTTGACCCTCGACGAGCAGCGCGCCTTGGATGCCCCGTTCACCCTCCCCGACGAGTGGGACCCGATCCCCGGGACCTGTTCCCGCTGCGGCCAGGACGCGTGGCTGGGTGAACGCAGGTGGTGGCACGACAAGGAACTGTGCCCCTCGCGTGGCCTGCCCGCCGAGTTCCTACCCGACTGACCCTCACACCTCGGAGCACCCTCATGCTCGTTCTCCCCACCCGCTCGCAGCGCCGGGCCGCGTCCCGCAAGCTGTCCCGCCAGTACGCGTTCTACAACGGACCCGCGCCGCGCCACGAACCCGCACGGGACCTGTCCTGCCACGTGCATCACCGGCAGGCGCCGTGCAAGCGGTGCGCTGGCGACACCAACTGACCTTCACCCTCAAGGAGTTCCGCATGTCTGCATTCACTGACCTCACCGCCAAGTTCCACGAGCTCGTCGCCGAGGCCGAGGCGGCCGGCCTGCGGGGCAAGGCCGAGCTGGTCGCCGTGTGGCACAAGCTCGTCGGCGACGAGCAGCAGCTGGCCACTGAGGCGACCGCTGACGTCCACCAGGTCGAGGCGGACGCGGCCCCCGTCGTCGCCGAGGCCAAGCAGGACGCCGACAACCTCGCCGCGGAGGCCGTCGCCGACGTCAAGGGCGCCACCATGCCGCCGGCCGCGCCCACCGCCTGACCCGAGCAGCCCCGGGAGGGCAGTGACCATGCCAACGCTGCCCAACCAGCTCAACACCACCTCGGCGGCCGGAAGTCAGTGGGCCACCACCTACACCCTGCAGAACGACGACGGCACGCTGATGAACATCGTCGGCAAGAGCTTCGAGTTCGTCGTCCGGCCATCGACGACCGACGTCGCCGAGCCGGCCCTCGTCGCCGTCAACTCCACCACCGCCACAGCGCAGGGCTACATCACCGTCACCCCGTCCACGTCCACCGTGCAGGTCGTCCTCTCCCCCACCGCGACCGCACTCCTCGGCCAGTCCGCCTACCCGTACTCGCTGTGGATGGACCCCGGCCTCACAGACGCGACCGACCTCGTCGTGGGCACGTTCTTCTCCAGCCTCGTCGCCGCAGCCTAGGAGGCACTTGATGGTCAACGTCATCGTCTCCTCCGCAGGCACCTCGGGACCGGCCGGCACGGGCTGGCTGTCCGGAGTCGGCGCGCCCTCCAACTCCCTGGGCGTGGACGGGGATTTCTACCTCGACACCTCCAACACGTCCGTCTACTACGGGCCGCGGACCGGCGGTGTCTGGGGTACGAGCCACGCGTTCGGTGGCGGTGGCGGTGGGGCGGTCGCCTCCGTCAACGGCCAGACCGGCGTCGTGGTCATCACCGCGGCCGGCCTCGGCGCGCTGCAGGTTGCCGACGACCTGAGCGACGTGGCGTCGCCGTCGACGGCCCGGACGAACCTCGGCCTGGGCGGAGCAGCCGTCCTCAACGTCGGCACGACTACCGGGACCGTGGCCGCAGGCGACGACTCCCGGATCACCGGCGCAGCACAGAAGAGCGCCAACCTGTCCGACCTCGCGAGTGCCTCAACCGCCCGAACGAACCTGGGTCTTGGCGGCTCCGCCGTGCTCAACGTCGGTACCGGCGCCAGTACGGTCGCGGCTGGCAACGACACGCGAATCACCGGCGCACTGCAGGCCAGCAACAACCTCGCCGATGTCGCATCCGCCGCCACATCGCGCACCAACCTCGGCCTGTCCGCTCTCGTCACCGCGAAGTCCAACCTGACCGCGACGACCAACCCGGCCGTCGGCAGCGACAACACCCTCGGCTACGCGGTCGGATCCGTGTGGATCAACACCGTCAGCACCATCGAGTACGTGTGCACCAACGCCGCGACCGGCGCCGCCGTGTGGACGCCGATCCTCCCCGTCGGCACCACCTCCGGCACCGTCGCGTCGGGCTCCGACTCCCGCATCACCGGGGCTCTGCAGGCCGCGAACAACCTGTCGGACGTCGCCAGCGCCGGTACCGCGCGCACCAACCTCGCCGTCCCGCCCGCCTCCCGTCAGGTCATTGCCGGGACCGGCCTCACCGGCGGCGGGGACCTCACCGCCGACCGGACCCTCGCCGTCACCTATGGCGCCACCGCCGGCACTGCCGCGCAGGGCAACGACGCCCGCTTCGTCACGCCCGCAACGACGGTCGTCGCGGGGACCAGCTACGGCCAGTCCTCCACCGTCGGCGTCGACACCACCTACGCGCGTGAGGACCACACGCACGGCAGCCCCGCCCTGACGAGCAGCGCCCCCGCCGTGACCGAGGGCGTCGGCCAGGCGGCCGCTGTCGGCACCGCGACGACCCCGGCCCGTGCCGACCACGTGCACCCGCTCGCGGCGGCCGGAGCGCCCGCCGCGTCCGCGGTGACCAGCACCCAGACGACCGGCGTGGCAACGACGTTCTCCGCGTCTGACCACGTCCATGCCCGTGAAGGATTCGGCGCCGTCACCGCACAGACGAGCTTCGGCGCATCGTCGACCACCGGCACGGCAACGACCGTCGCGCACTCCGACCACGCCCACGGCACCCCGACGCTGACCCGCACCTGGGCCGGCCTGCTGACCCCGACCGCGGTGAAGACCGGCGCATACTCGGCCGCCGCGGGTGACTTCGTGCCGGTCGACACCACCGCAGGTGCCGTCACTGTGACCCTGCCGGCCGCGCCGGCGGACCTGACGGTCGTCGCCGTGAAGCTGATCGCCACCGCAACCGTCCCAAACGCTGTCAGCGTGGTGACCGGCGGCTCGGACGTCTACAACAAGACCGGCGGCGCCACCAGCCTGAGCCTGCAGCTCACCAGCCAGGCCGTACAGGTCCAGTACTCCGCAGGCCCGGCGATCTGGTACGTCCTCGACGACGACCTGCCTCTCGGCCAGCTCGACGCCCGCTACCAGCGGGTGATCACCGTGGCGACGGCGACCGGCGTGTCCGCGACGGACGCGGCGAACATCGCGGCCGCAGTGACCGCGGCCGGGACCGGCGGGACGATCTACTTCCCGCAGGGCACCTACGTCGCCGACAGCCTCGCGCCGCTCAGCGGCCAGACCTGGTACGGCCCCGCGACGATCCAACGCCCCGCGTCCTCCACCAACTCGGTGATCACCGCGACCGGCATCAGCGGCTTCACGATGCGCGGGCTCACCGTCGACGGCAACCGATCCAACAGCACCGCAACCAGCAACGCCGCGATCTACCTCATCAACACCACCGGCACGCAGCTCATCGGCCTCACCATCCAGAACACGCCGGCGGCCAACGCCGGCATCATCCTGCGCGGCAGTGTGCGCGGCATCGTCGACGCATGCCAGCTCACCACCGTCGGCTACGGCATCCTGATCGGCCTCAACCACGGTGACGCGTACGCCTGCAACGCGAACGTCATCCGCAACTGCCTGATCGACACGACCGACGCCGATGCGATCTTCCTCAGTGAGAACCTCGGCTCGACGACCAGCATCTCCGTGACCGGATCCGTAATCGGCACCGTCGTGAGCGGCTGCACCGTCCGCAACTTCGGCGACTGCGGCATCGAGATCGGCAGCGGCACCGTCTACACCGAGGTCACCGGCTGCACGTTCGTCGGCATCAGCAACGGCGTCGGCAACAACGGCGTGCTGTTCCGCGACGCCGTCCACGGGTCCGTCACCGGATGTACCGTCTCCAACTTGACCAAGACCGGCTCCACCGGCGTCTACATGGTCAACTTGAACGGTTCCAACCAGCACAACTCCGTCAACAACGTCGACTGCTACAACGTTGGCTACGGCTACATCGTCGTCGGCGGCACCTCCGGCGGCAGCGTCGGCACCGCCGCGATCGACATAGCGTTCAACGGCGGCGTCATCGACACGACCGCGATCGACGGGATCCACCTCAACAACGTCAACGGCTTCAGCATCACCGGGACCCGGGTCCGCTCCGCCGGCCAACAGGGCATCAGCGTCGGCAAGTTCTCCACCTCGTCCGCGACCGACGGCGCGATCACCGGCGTCTCCGTCTTCAACTCCTCGCAGCTGACGACCGGCGACAGCGGCATCATTTTGTTCCAAAGCAGCGCCGACATCGTCATCAGCGGCTGCCGCATCGGTGACACCCAGGGCGGATCCAAGACGCAGGCGTACGGGATCAGGCTGTTCGACACCACCGTGTCGAACGTGACGATCAGCAACTGCGACCTGACCAACGGCGGCACCACCAGCAACTTCACGTCCGCGCCGCCCGCCGGCTCCGGCATCCAACTCCTCAACTGCATCGGCACCACCCCATCCGCGCTACCGACCGTCGTCACCCAACCCGGCGCCGCCGCCGAACCGTCCGACCACGGCCTCATCGCCTGGTCCTACGACGCCGGACTGGCCAGCCAGAGCAGCACCACCGTCTCCGGCGGCACCCTGTACCTCACCGCCGTCTACCCCAGGACGGCCTTCAACTCCACCAAGGTCTACTTCTCGGTCGCCACCGTAGGTGTCACCCCCACCGCGGGCAACAACTGGATCGGCCTCTACAACCAGTCCGGGACCCTCCTCGCGAGCAAGGGCATCGACGCCAACGTCACCGCAGGCGTCGGCCTCCAAACCATCACCTGGACCACCGCCACCGGCACCCAGCCCGCCGGCCAGTACTGGATCGGCTTCTTCTTCAACGCCGGAACCGAGCCGACCCTCTACAGGGCGCCAACCCCGGCCGACAACGCCACCCAGAACGTGAACCTCACGACCACCAACTACCGCATGTGCCAACAGGCGTCCGGGTTCACCACCGCCCTGCCATCCCCACTCACCGTCGCCAGCAACTCCATCAGCGGCTCCCCCCGCCTGTGGTGGGTCGCCCTCGGCTGACAGGGAGGCGATCGTGACCCTCGCCCACCCCGTCCCCGAAGAACGCCGCTGCAAAGCCACCCTCAGCCCAGACCACCCCACCAGACCAGGCGAGCGCTGCTCCAAGCGACGCGTGGACGGCGAAGAGTACTGCTGGTCGCACGGCCCCGACGGGCCCCCGCCCGACCACCGCCGCTGCAAGGGCAACTACAGGCCCAGCCACAAGACGTACCCCGGCGAGCGCTGCCGACAGCCCGTCATGAGGTACCAGACGGTCTGCATCGCCCACGGCGGCAGGCTGCCCAACAATCTCCTGGGGGCCCGCAGGCGGGCCACCGAGGAGCGCTGCCGGAAGTTGGTGACGATGTACGGCCGAAAGATCGAAACGACCGCCACTGAAGCGCTCCTCGACGAAGTCCAGTGGACTGCCGGGCACGTCGCATGGTTGCGCGAACGCGTCCAGGAACTCGAAGCCGGCACGCCCATCACAGCAGGCCCCGAACATCCCCTCGTCTGGGGCACCGTCCGCCGCAAGACCGGCGGCCAGGACTGGGGCGAGACCGAAGAAGCAGGCCCGACCGTCTGGGTCAAGCTGTACCAGCAGGAACGCGCCCACCTCGTCAAGGTCTGCGGCGAGGCCATCCGCGCCGGCATCGAAGAACGCCGCGTCAAGTTGGCCGAGAGCCAAGGAGCGCTGGTCGCCCAGGCCATCCGCAAGATCCTCGACGACCTCGACCTCACAGCCGAGCAGGCCGCCCGCGTTCACGACATCGTCCCCCGACACCTACGCGCCATCGCAGGCTGACCCAGGGAGGCGGAGGTGACCGCCACCCAGGACTGGCTTGAGTACGCAGCCAAGGACTTCGAGGTTGCCCGGCCCCCGCAGTGGCGGAAGATCGCCCGCCCCGAACAGCTCGCCCCGGACGGTATCTGGCTCACCTGGGCCTACGTCGCAGGACGCGGCGCCGGCAAGACCCGCTCCGCCGCCGAGTGGGTCCACGAGAAAGCCATGCTCAACCCGGGCGTACGCATCGCCCTCGTCGGCCGCACCCCCGCCGACGTCCGCGACGTCATGATCGAAGGCGAATCGGGAATCATCGCCATCGCGCACGGCGACGCCCCCAACTACCAGTCCACGAAGCGTCGGCTGACCTGGCCCAACGGCTCCACCGCCCACACCTACTCCGCCGAGGTCCCCTCACAACTCCGCGGCCCGCAGCACCACTTCGCCTGGTGCGACGAACCTGCGGCCTGGACCGACGCCCCCAAGGGCGACGCCCTGGACACCGCCTGGAACAACCTCGTCCTCGGGCTACGGCTCGGCCAGTCGCCGCAGTGCGTGTTCACGACCACCCCGAAGCCCAACGCCCTGATCCGCACCATCCTCGGACGCCGCTCCACGGTCGTCACCCGCGGCTCGACCTACGACAACCTCGGGAACCTCGCACCGAGCTTCCGCGAGGAAGTCCTTGCCACCTACGAGGGCACCCGCATCGGCCGCCAAGAACTCCTCGGGGAACTCCTCGACGACGTCGAAGGCGCCCTTTGGACCATCGGCCTCCTCGACGAAGACCGCGTCACGGCGCCACCGGACATGCGGCGCATCGTCGTCGCCATCGACCCCTCGGGCGGCTCCGGCCCCAACAACGACGAACAGGGCATCATCGTCGCCGGCCTCGGCATCGACGGCGCCCTGTACGTCCTCGCCGACCGATCCTGCTCCCTATCACCCCACGGCTGGGCATCACGAGCTGTCGGCGCCTACCGCGAGTTCAACGCGGACCGGATCATCGCCGAGAAGAACTACGGCGGCGACATGGTCGAATCGACGATCCGCCAGGTCGACACCAACGTCCCCGTCAAGGTCATCACCGCGTCCCGCGGCAAAGTCCAACGCGCCGAACCCGTCGCCGCCCTCTACGAGCAGCACCGCGTCCACCACGTCGGCGCCATGCCCAAGCTCGAAGACCAGATGACGACCTGGACACCACAGGACGGCACCAGTCCCGACCGGCTCGACGCTCTCGTCTGGGCGGTGACCGAACTGACCGACAACTTCCAAGCCCAGGCATGGATCGAGTACATGCGCCGCCACGCCGAAGCCCAGCAGGTGACACCTGTGGAGCCTCAAGAGCAAACCGAGCCTGCGGTCGAAGACCCCGCCACCGTCCAGCAGCGAGCCCGAGACGCCGCCTTCCGAGCTGCACGCCGATAACCAAGGGGGTCCCCGTGCCCGACCCCCGCCGCCTCGCCAAGACCTTCGGGTCAAGCGTGCCCGCCACAATGTCCGCTGGCGAGAGCGCCGCGCTGATGACGCCCGCCAAGCCGTTCTCGCCCGGCATACCCATCAGCCCGTACGACGGCTACTCCCGCACTCCCCGCGCCCACGAGTACGTCACCAACTACAACACCAGTGCCCGCCCCCGCTCCCATGAGCGGGTCAGTTTCGACACCCTCCGCGGTCTCATCGAGTCGTACGACGTGGCGCAGATGTGCATCTGGCACCGGATTGACTCGATCCGGTCTCTGGACTGGTCGCTGGTCGCTGCCCCGCACTTCGACGGCGACGTGGCTGACGCAATCAACATCGGCATGGCCGCCCTGTCCAAGCCCGACCGTCAGACCCCTTTCTCCAGCTGGCTGTCCGCCTACCTGTACGACGTACTCGCCTACGACGCAGGCGCCCTCTACCGGCTCCGCAACCGGCGCGGCGACGCGATCGGGCTCATGAACGTCGACGGCACCACGATCGCACCCCTGCTGGACTACTGGGGTCGCTCTCCCGGGGACGGCGCGGAAGCCTATGTGCAGTACGCGAACGGGCTGCCGTGGAACTGGCTGACCCGATCCGATCTGATCTACGAGCCGTTCCGGAAGCGCCCGAACTCGCCGTACGGGTTGGCGCCGCTCGAAACAATCATCTTGAATGCCAACACGGACATCCGCTTCCAGGTCTATTTTTTGGAGCGGTTCACCGAGGGCAACATCCCTCAGGCATTCGCCTCAGCGCCCGAATCCTGGTCGCCCGACCAGATCGAGCAGTGGCAGACGCTGTGGGACTCCTTCATGGCCGGCGACCAGGCCGCCAAGCACACCATCAAGTGGATGCCCGGCGGCTCCACGATCGCCTGGTCGAACGAGAAGGACTTCACCGACGCCTTCTCACTCTTCCTCATGAGGAAGACCGCGGCCGCCTTTCACGTCGTCCCGTCCGACCTCGGGTTCACCGAGAACGTCAACCTGTCTTCCGGCGAGTCGCAGGCCGACGTCCAGCACCGCGTCGGCGACCTGCCGCTGATCCGCCACATCCAGCACATCCTCACCAGCTTCCTGCAAGACGACCTGCACCTCCCCGTCGCGTTCACGTTCGATCTCGGCGAAGAGCAGGCCGACCGCCTCCAGCAGGCCCAAGCCGACCAGATCTACATCCAGAATGGCGTGATCGGCGCATCCGACATCCGCGCCATGCGGTACGGGCTGGAGGAACCCGAGGGCGTGCCCGTCCCCCGGTACATCTTCACGGCCCACGGCGGCCCCATCCCGCTGGCTTCCCTGTATGCAGTCGCAGGACAGCTCGACCCTGCAACTGCCGCGCCGCTGCCGGGCGCCGCGCTGCCGCACACCGCCTTCGCCGGCGCCGAGGGGGTCGTGCCGAACCCGCCGATCATGGTGGCGCCGCTCGCCGAGCAGGAGTACGGTCCGGCCGCTCTCCCGCCGGCCCCGCCTCCGCAGCCCGCAGCGCCCGAGCCTGTGGCGAAAAGCGAAACTGCGGGCATCACCAGCACGACCGGCATCACCGGTTACGACCTCGACGACGACGAGGACGAGCAGAGCAAGGAGCAGCTCACCAAGGCCGAACTCGCCGCGTTCCGTAAGTTCGCCAAGTCCCGCCTACGGGCAGCGAAGTGGCGGGACTTCGAGTTCCGCACCATCAGTCCCGTCCGCGCGCGGCGCCTCAACCAGGCCGGAAGGCTCACCCTTCGCAAGGCGGAGGGCGACGTCGCCGTCGCAGGACTCGCAATCCAGGCCGCCGACACCGGCCGCGTGCTGATGCTGCAGCGGGCCCTCGACCCCGACGATCCGGCAGCCGGCACGTGGGAGTTCCCCGGAGGTCACCTCGAAGGCGAGGAGACCCCACTCCAAGGGGCGTGGCGGGAATGGGCCGAGGAGACCAACCGCATCCCGCCCCCCGGCATCCAGACCGGCTCATGGGCCAGCGCCGATGGCATCTACCAGGGCATCGTCTGGAGCGTCGACTCCGAGAACTGCGTGCCCCTGGACGGCCGCGGCCAGGTGTCGAACCCGGACGACCCGGACGGCGACTGCATCGAGGCGATCGCCTGGTGGTCACCCGACCAGCTCGCCGGGAACCCGGCGGTGCGGCCGGAACTGCTGGCCAGCCTGCCGGATGTGCTCACTGCCCTCGGCATCGAGGCGGACGACAGCTCGGCCGAACTGGCGAAGGCGGCTGCCAACCCAAAAGGCTCGGCCCCTGACGGGGCCTGGCCTGGATGGGAACTGGACCTGGCAGTCGCCGCGCACTGGGCGCCGCTCATCGCCGAGGCCATCACCGGGGTCCTGACTGCCGACAAGGCGCGCCAACTGGTCACCAGCTACGCCGCCCAGGCGAACACCAGTGACGCCCTCACCTGGCTCAACGGGCAGGGCATCGACCTGGCCGCCCCGCTCGTCCCCGTCCTGGCCGGGCTCGCCACCGACGCCTACCTCCTCGGGACAGCTTCGGCACAGGCTGCCGCCAGCGGCGGCGAGATGCAGCTCGGCGACTGGGAGCCAGGCCGCACCGATACGGCCCAGGATCGGATCGAGGAACTCGGGGCGGCGACCGGACTGGCCGCCGTCCTCGCCGCGGTGCCAGCCCTCGCCGACCGGGTCGCCGCCTCACGGATGAAGGACGCCGCCCGCGCCCTGTCCTCGGGCGCGGCCGCCGGAGACACCCCGGATGCCATCACCGACGCAGTCACCACCGCAGCCTCAGCCCCCAGCACAGCCGAGGCCGTGACCGTCACCGAGACCACCCGCGGATCCGGCGCCGCAGCCCTCGACTACTACACCCAGCAGGGCATCACCACCACACGCTGGCTCACCGAGCCGGACGGCCGCGTCTGCCCGGCATGCGACGCCAACGCCGCCGCCGGCCGCCAGGCCGTCGGGGCAACTTACCCGAGCGGCGACACTTCGCCGCCCGCCCACCCGAACTGCCGGTGCGCCCTCGCCCCCGCCTAGGAGGTGCCGTGAACGACCAACCCCAGCGCTACGTCCTAGGGATCGCCTACCAGGCCGGCCCCGACCCGCGGATCCAGCGGGGCGCCGACGGCGGCCGCGACTTCTTCTCCGAGGACGAACTGGAGAAGGCCGCATGGGGATTCCTGCAAAAGGGCGCCCAAGTCGGCCTCTTCCACGGCCCCGAGGAGTCGATCGGGGCCGCAACCGTCGTCGAGTCATACATCTGGCGCGCCGAACCCTGGGACCTCGGCAACGGCACCGTCGTCCGCAAAGGTGACTGGCTGATCGGCGCGATCCTCGACGAGCCCGCCTGGCAGCTCTACAAGTCCGGGCGCGTAACTGGCTGGTCGCCCCAGGGCTCAGCACGCCGCATCACGAACCGGAGCAGCTGATGACCACACCAGCAGATGACTTCACGGAACTGCGTGACGCCGACATCCCCCGCGTTGACCTCGTGGACAAGGCGGCGAACGGCACCACGTTCCTGATTGCCAAGCGCGCCGACGGCGAGGGCCTCATGGACCCCGGCTTCGTCCGGGACCTGATCGGCAAGGCCGCACCCGAGCCCACCCGCGAGGAAACCGTGACCATGACTGGCAGCCCCAGCGCACTCATGAAGCTCATCCACGAAGCCACAGTGCGCCGCGAGGCCGCGCCGATCGCCAAGGCCGACCACTCGGCCTCGCAGGACGAAGAGGTAACCAAGATGGTCGGCGGAGAACTGGACGACGGCGTCGACGGCATGGACCCCACCGTGGTCCTCGCCGCACCCGAGAGCGACGACGCCCCAGGCGATCCCAACGAGCCCGGCAGCCCCGCCTGGGAAGCCGTGGACGCGGCGACCGCCCAGAAGTGGACGTCGATCGCGGTCCGCCTCAAGAACGCCCTCGGGGTCCTCGCGGACCGGGAGATGCTCGAAGCCGCCACCGCCGACCCCGACGACGCCGACAACGCCTGGGACCTGCAGGACGCGCAGGCCGCCCTCGACTACGTCATCGACATCCTCGCCGGGTTCGCCGTCGACGAGCAGGCCGAAGCCGAACTGTGCACCGAAGCGATGGAGCAGGTCGGCAAGGCACTCGGCGGGTTCGACACCGCCCCGCTCGACACGTTCGAGGCCCTCGCTCCGGTCGCCAAGGCCGGCCGCAGCCTGTCCGCGGCGAACGAGCAGGCCATCCGTGACGCCGTCAGCAGCCTGCAGAAGGTACTCGCCTCCCTGCCCGCCGCGCCCATCGAGAAGGACAGCGGCCCCCTGGCCGCCAACGCCGCCCGCGAGGAGCCGACCATGACCGAGCCGACCACGGCCGCCGACACCATCGAAGCCGCAGGCGCGGCACCCGCCATGGGCGCCCAGAAGCCGATGGCCAAGGCTGACGCCGACAAGCCCGAAATGGTCGCCGTCTACGACCAGAACGGCAACCTCGTCGGAGTGGTCGACCCCACCGACATCACCGTGATCCAGGGCGCCGGATCCAACAAGGCGTCGGACGACGGCACTTCCGAGGCAGGCGACGCCGACACTTCGGACGACGCCGACGCCACCCAGACCACCGACCTCGAACCGCAGCCCGCGGACCAGGCCGGAACCCCCGCCGACGCCGCCCCCGACAACGGCGACGACGACACCGTCACCAAGAAGACCACCGACGAGAACAACACCTTCTCGGACATGTTCAAGAGCAGCCTCCTGGCTGCGGTCGAAGACGTCATGACGAAGCACAGCGCCTCGCAGACCGCGGAGATCGCCAAGACCGGCGATGCGGTCATCGAACTGGCGGAGCTCGTCGAGACGCTCAAGGGCCGCATCGGGACGCTGGAGGAGCAGCCCGCCGAGCCGAAGATCTTCACCCAGGGGGCCGGCCCCACGCCGCAGAATCTGCGCGGCCAGGACCGAGACGCCCCCGCGATCGACGTCACGAAGGCCCAGGAACTCAAGAAGAGCCTCATGGCCTCCACCGACGCCGTCGAACAGCGCAACATCGCGGCCCTCATGAACCAGCAGGCCCGACTCGCGTTCGACCAGCTCCAGCAGCGCAGCTGACGCCAGCGCCCCACCCACTTCAAAGCCCCTGCCGGCCACGCCGACAGGGGCTTTCGCATACCCAGAGGTAGGCACTCATGAACAACCAGCAGGAAATGACGGAGGCTACCCTGGCGGCAATCGCCAAGGCCTCGACCACCGGCATCACCAGCGCGACCGGCCTGTACTCCTACGACCTCGGACCGCTCGTCCAGCTCGTCCCCGTCGTCACCCCGGCCCGCGACGCCATCCCCCGTGTCACCGCCACCGACGGTAACCCGTACGCCGTGTGGCGTGCCATTCTCAACAACACCAGCGCCCAGCCCAGCCCGTTCATGGGCCTGGACTTCGCAGCGAACGTCTCCAAGGTGTCCGAGCAGGACTTCCAGGCGAAGTACATGCGCTCCGGCATGGGCGGCACCGTCACCCTCGACGCGCAGGACTTCTCCAAGGGCTACTCCGATGCCAACGCCGTCGCCACGTTCCAGACCCTGAACCAGGTACTGATCGGAGACGACAGGGCCCTCGTCGGCGCCCAGTCCTTCCCGCTGGCCCGGCCCGCCGCCCCCACGCTGACCCAGCACGCCACCGGTGGCAGCATCGGCGCCGTCCAGGTGTACGTGGGCGTCGCCGCCCGAACCGGGATCGGCTACTACTACGGCACCGGCAACAGCCGTGGCAACAGCGGCAGCACCACGTTCGGATCCGGCACGGCCAACAGCATCACCGGCACCGTCGCCGCCGTGCGGGGCGCCGTCTGCTACGACTGGTTCCAGTCTGCCGACGGCTCGACCTGGTACTACTACACCACCACCACGGTCAACACGGTCACCATGACCGCGGTCATCAGCTCCAACAACGCGCTGCCGTCCGGCCTCGCGGTCCCCGACCTGTCCGTGAACTGGAAGGGCACCGCGAACGCCGTCCCGACCATCAACACGTCCGCGGACAACAACTCTGGCGACCCGACCCAGTACGACGGTCTCCTCGCCTCGCTCGCCGGGGACTACTCCTCGACCGGCCAGTGGGTGCAGTCCGGCACCGCCAACGCGAACCCGTCGACGTTCAGCTCACTCGACGGCGCGTCGCTGACCCTGGGCGGCGGAAGCGTCAACGAGTTCAACCAGTACCTGTTCCTGCCGCTGTGGAACGCCGTCAAGTGCTCCCCGACTGCGCTGATGATGAACGCGGCGCAGGCCCAGGAGACCGCAACCCTGATCCTCGGGTCGACCGGTGCGACGACGTTCCTCAACACCGACGCCTCCGGACGTCTCAACGTCACCGCCGGTGGCCGGGTCGGCAGCGTCATCAACGCCCCGGCCGGCGGCATCGAGGTCCCCATCGAGGTTCACCCGTCGGTTCCGCCCGGCACCATCGTCGCGCGAACGGACAGGGTGCCGTTCCCGCAGGCCAACGTCTCCAACGTGCTCGAATACCGGGCACTGCGCGACACCTACCGGTACGACTACGCCAGCGCTCGTCTGGCGAACACCGCCGGCGGCGGCCCTCGGGTCGACTACGAGATCGAGTCGCTCGGAGCCTTCGTGAACCGTGCGCCGGTCGCAATGGCCGTTTTGTCCAATGTGGGCTAAGTGACCCACCTGGCAACGGAGGCCGGGGGCGACCAACCCTCGGCCTCCCGCGCACCCAGCAAAAGGGGCTCCTGATGGTGATTCCACCGCCGCGCGCGGCTGTTCCGCTGCCGCATTTCGTTCCGACGCAGGAGCTGTTCCGGGCGGATGGCCTGACGCTGACTGGCACGTCGAACACGGTGACGGCGAACGTCACCAACCAGGTCAACGGCGCGACTGGCGGTCTGATCGATGTGTCGTCAGTAGCAAACGGCCTGCTGGTCGTCAACGCGAGCATCGCGCCGACTGGCACCACGCCTGGCCTGGCAGTGTTCTTCGATGTTCAGGACGCGTACGGCAACTGGTGTTTGGTGTCGAATTCGACGGCGATCTCGGGCGCGGTCCTGAACTCCAGCGGCACGGTATACGGCCAGATCTCCAACGGCTACAACCTGTCCTTCGCAGGCCGGATCCGCTGGGTCGTCACAGGCACGGCGACGCCGACGTTCAGTGGCGTGAGCTTCAGCCTGTACGGCCGCTGACCCACCTATCCACCCGATCTACACCCTCTAGGAGAGCAGCATGCGCCTGTACACGCGCACGGGCGCGACCGCGCTCGACGACCCCGAATGGGGCCACTTCGAAGCCGACGAGCAGGGCGGCTTCGACCTTCCCGACCAGCTGGCCGAGCAGCAGCGGGCATTCGCGGTGCGCGGGAGCCACGCCTGGGAGACCGACATCGAGCGTCAGCACCGGCTTGTCACCGAGGAGCGGGAGCGGCGCCAGGATCCGGCGACACTGTTGCAGGCCGTGGAACAGCTGGTGAAGGCCCAGGTTCCATCCCCATCGGTCGAGAACGCTGCGCCGGTCAAGCGCACCTCGAAGCGCGCTCCTTCGACCCCGGCTGGCAACTAGTCAGCGCCAGGCGGCCAGTGCCCGCTGTCCGAGCCGCCACCCGGCAACGGCAGCCCAGGCAATGCCCTGGTACGTCCAGACGAAGAGCATGACCATGAGCCAGACCATCAGCTCAAGCATCCGCCACAGCAGCAGGATCGGGCCCACCAGCATCCAGCCGACCGGGCCCATGCTGACCCACTGACGTCGGCCTCTGCCTGCACGCCAGGACATGCCAACTCTCATGCTCGTCTCCCCTCCACTTGAGCTGCGGGCAGCGTAGCGGCCATATGCCGCCCGCACCACGAGTTCCGATCAGATGAACGGCGGTGACGGCGATGCCCGCTACGCCCTACATCACACCAGCCATGCTCACTGCCGCCCCGGCAGGATTGTCCTGGTCGGTCGTCCCCACTCTCACGGCCGGCGCCCCCGCCCAACTGGCGCAGCTCGCCCAGGTCTGCTGGCAGGCGACGTCGGCGGTCGACCGGTACTGCCGGCAGCCGCTGCGGGCCGTCATCAACACGGAGACCAGTGCGGGTCCGGGCCTGCCGCGCATCACCTCGGACCGGAACACCCGTAGAGGCACGATCGTGACGCGGCGCTGGCCCGTCACGTCTGTGGCCGCCATCCAGGTGTCGCCCTCGATCGCTTTCCCGGAGCAGTGGACGCTGGTTCCGCCCGGCCAGTGGAGGATCCGACACCCAGTGATCCTCTCGGCTGCTCCCACCCCGGAGACGGGCCCATCGGGCGGAAACGCCATCGACGTGGCACCCGGATACATCACCTGGGACCGCGGCAAGGGCGGCTGGGACGTGATGACGTCTTACCAGTCCGGGCACCCGCACGCCGGACTCGCCGCGTCTGCCACCTCCGGGGCCCAGACGCTGACCGTGGACGACGTCACCGGCTGGGCGGACACCGTCGGGTTCCTGTACGACGGGGTGTCAACCGAACTGGTCGAGGTGAACGCTGCCGCGGCAACAACCCCCGTGCAACTGCCGGGCATCGGCGGCACTGTGCAGGCCGGACCAGGACAGCTGACACTCTCCCAGCCGCTGGCATTCAGCCACGGCGCCGGAGCCGTACTTTCCGCGCTGCCGCCGGACGTCATTCGCGCCACCGCCCTGCAGGCCTCGGTCATGGCCTTGGAGAACATCGACGCAATCGCCACCCAGTCCCTGTCCGGGCAAATGGCCGGCGGCACCACCATCCTCGCCGAGGAAGTCGAGCTGATCCTCGACGACTACCGGCGGGTCGCCTGATGGCCAGGGCCCGAACCGCCCGCGGCGGCAGCGGGGCAAGCGGAGCCGACGCGGTCCTCAAATTCCGCAACCGGCTCCTCAACACCTACCGCGGGACCGCCGCGAACACATACGGCGACCTCACCGACGTCGGCACCCTGTACCTCACCGGCGTGCCGGCCGCCCTTGCCGAGACCACCCAGACCTACTTCGACGCGGCGACCCAACGCAACCAGATCACCCGCGAGATCACCTGCCGCGTCGACTCGTGGGTGGACATCATCACCACCGACACGATCGAGGACACCACCACGGGCCTCTACTACCTGATCGAGGGCATCAAATCCGAGCCCGGGATCGGCTACTACCCGCCGCCGAAAATCCTCACCCTGCGGATGCGCTCCGGCGTCAGCATCCAATCCGACTGACGAGGAGCACAGAGGTGGGACGCGTTGAGATCGACGACCAGTGGCAGCCGCAAGTCGAGGACGAACTCCTGAAGCTCTTCAAAGACCGACTGGGCCCGGACATCGCCCGCGACGCCCAGCGGTACTGCCCGGAACGCACCGGCGCCCTCAAGGAGTCGATCGAGAACCACATGGAGGACCGGGACCTCATCATCTCCGCCACCGGAGGCGACGACGGCCGCTCCTACGCCGCCTACGTCGAACTCGGCACCAGACCGCACATCATCCGCTCACACGGACCGTGGCCACTGCGCAGCGCGGACGGCGAAGTGTTCGGCCCAGTGGTGCACCACCCCGGCACTGTGGCGAAACCGTTCCTGCGCCCAGCCCTTTTCCAGGAGCGCGGCGACTAACCACAGGGGGGTGACCGGTGGCCAGTCCCCTGCCGCTGGAGGCCAACGACGAGCTCGTCGCAGTCGCCTGGCTAGCAACGGTGCCGGGCCTGTCCGCCGCGATGGTGGGTACCCAGCTCCCACCGGATGTGAACGCGGACGGCTCCCAAGCCGACTGGATCGAGACCGGGTTCGTCACTGTGACCGTGGTCGGCGGCAACCCAGACGACCTGCTGCCCGTCAATCAGCCGGTTCTCCAAGTGGACTGCTGGGCAACCGTGCCCGGCTCCAACAAACCACCCTGGTGGAAGGCGCACGCGCTTGCCTCCGCGATCCGCCGCGCCACGTGGGACCGGTACCGGATCCCACGCGCACTGTCGCCGGCGGCATCCGGGGTGGCGTATCCGACGGCGGTCGTGCAGTCCGCCTACATCGCCACCTCGTTCAGGCGCCTGTACGGCGACGACAGCGACTACGCGCGTCTGCAGGGCGACCTGGCGCTGAGCTGGGTCACAGCCAACGACGTCCTCGACTGATGAAGGAAAAACCATGCCCAAGGTCAGGGTGACCCTCCTGCCGGACCCGATCGAGGTCCCCGAGGACGAGGTCGCCGTACTGCGCGCCCAAGGCCTGCTCGTCGAGGACGACGCGCCGGCGGCCCCCGTCAAGCCAGCTCCCAGGAAGGACGAGCAGCCGTGACCCTGCTGACTCTTAACCCCACGCAGCAGCCCCGCACGGGGTCGGCTGCCCCCGTCAATTTGACGTCGTTGATGGCAGCCGGTGTGCTCGGCTCCAACACGGGCGTCAGCTTCGCAAATACTGGCCGCGAGGTGCTGTTCGTCAACGTCGCCTCGGGCGGCTCGACGTGCTCCATCGCAATCGGCACCACGATCGAGGGCCAGCCGGTCACGGCACTGACACCGACGCTCACCGCGTCGGCCATCAACGTCCTCGGCCCGTTCCCGTCGGATGAGAACCAACCCGGCGGCACGATGCAGATCACCTTCGGCACAACCGCGAACGTCACCGTCGCCCTGGTCCAGAACGTCGGCGTGATCTAGCCCGCTTTCCTGTGTGAATCCGAATCAAAGGGCCCGCATTGAGGCTCTTTCAAATCTGAGGGGATGATCCCTTTGGCAGTGAATGCGGGCAATTTGGTACTCGGCCCGGCGCGTATGTATATCGCGCCGTTCGGGTCGACCGAGCCCACTGACGCTTCCGTAACTCCGAATGGCACGGTCACGCCGCCGTCGTCGCCCTGGACGGACGTGGGCGGTACGGACGGCGGGGTGATGTGGGAGGCGGACAACACCTACACCGCGCTGACCGTCGACCAGGTCATCATGGACGTGGGCGCGCGTCTCACGGAAATGAAGTTCACCGTGACGGTCAAGCTGTCCGAGATGACGCTGGCGAACCTGCAGGCCTCACTCAACAACATCGGCACGACCAGCAGCGGTTCGGGGTACTCCACCCTGGACATCAACGTTGGCACGTCCGCCTCCCAGCCGTCGTACGCCGCGCTGATCATCGACGGCTGGGCGCCGATGCTGTCCACCGGCCAGCCGGCCCTGCGGCGCGTCATCGTCCGCAAGGTCCTCAGCCAAGTCAAGGCACAGCTGAGCTTCGACAAGAAGACTCAGCAGTCGCTCGACTGCACGTTCCAGGCGTACTTCGTGAGCAGCAGCATCGTCCCCGTGCACATCGTGGACCAGACCGCGTAGGCAACCGCCTGATCCGGGAGCCCGGCGTCCACCCAGGGCGCCGGGCTCCCGCACGCCCACCCTCACCCTCGAAAGCGACCCCTCATGGCAGCACAGATCTCTGCTTCGAAGAAGCCGGCGGCGAAGAAGGCCACCGCCAAAGCCGCGGCAGCCCCACCGTCCACCATTCCGGACAGCTCCGGATTCCAGGTCCTGCGTCTCACCTCGAAGGCACCCGAAGCCCAGGACATGGTGCCACTCTTCGAGATCGACGGCGTCGAGTACTCGGTGCCCCGAAATCCCCGCGCGAACATCGCCCTCAAGTACCTGAGCATTCTCGAAGAGCGCGGGCCGGAACTCGCGAGCGTCTTCATCTTCCGGTCAATGCTGGGCGACGACGGCTACCGGGCTCTCAGCGACTGCGACTCCCTGACCGGGGACCACCTGGAATGGCTGCTTGAGACGCTGTCCGGCCTCGTGATGGGAACCCAGGAAGCCCCAAAAGCCTGAGCTTCGTCCCCGAGCGCGCCCAGCAGATCGGCTGGGTCCTCGCGCACCTGGACGACGTAGCCTCCGACATGTCGGCCTTTCACCGTGTCGATGACATCACCGCCTTGAACGGGCCCACCCTGTTCAAGCTAGCGTGGCGGCTGCCCGCCTACTCCGGGGTCGTGCGCGCACTGCTCTCGGAGCAGCAGGAAGCCCCAGACCGCCCGATGCCCTACACGCCAGCCGCATCCGCGCCGGGCTCACGAAAGTGGAACCCGGGGACGAAGGCCACACTCATGGCCGACCCGGACGTCAGCGGCCTTTTCTCCTTCGGGTCCTTCGGATAGGCGTCAGACGCCGGCAGGGGGTGATGCCCCATGCCTGAGGGCTTTCGGATTGCCAAGGCCTGGGTGTCGGTTTCTCCGGACACTGAGGGCTTCCGGGAGGAGTTGCAGCAGCGCCTTGAGGAGGCGATCGCCGGTGTGCGCGCGTCCGCGCGGGTCTCCCTGGACCTGTCGGAGCTTGATGCGCGGGCTTCGGAGGCGCGCCGGCGGGTTGAGGAGCTCAGCGGGGAGCATGCCGAGGCCGAGGTCGGTCTGGACATCTCTGATCTGGAGGCCCGGGCTTCGGAGGCCCGTGAGCGGGTCGATGAGATCGGGGAGTCGCATGCGGAGGCGACTGCGGATCTGAATGCGTCGGATCTGGACGCACACGCTGATGAGGCTGAGGCGCGGCTGAATGCGATCGATGGGCGCCGTGTTACGGCTCATGTCGACGCTGACACGTCCGAACTCGATGCGCGGGTCGCTGAGGCCCGGACCGAGCTGGACGGGCTCTCTCGGGACAGTAGCGGCCGGTTGCGTGACAGCCGCGGCCGGTTCGCCGGGGCCGGCGTCGGCGGTGGTCGCGAGGAGGGTGGCGGGAGCGGGAGCGGGAGCGGCGGCGGCGGCTTCTTCAGCCGCGTCTTCGGCGGCGGCAGTGGAGGGGGGAGCGGCAAGAGTGCAGTTGGCGAGGGCGGCGGTTTCCTCGAAGAGATGCCGGGTGGCCTCGGGAGTGTCCTTGCGGGTGTCGGAACGATGCTCCTTCCATCGGTGGGTGGTGTTGCGGCGGGTGCTGGTCTGCTGGGCGCCGCCGGCTTCGCGGGCTTGGGCGGCATCGCCAGCGCCCTGTCTGCGAAGGCGCAGGCCAACCAGACGCTGGGTCTGACCCCGCAGCAGAAGCAACTCACCTCGTTCTCCAACAGCGTGGCGGACCGGCAGGCCCAGGAGCAGGTCACCAATGCCCGCGCCCAGGCCGCGCAGGACGCGATCACGTCCGCGCATGCGATCGAGCAGGCCCAGCAGAGCTTGACCTCCGTGGAGCGGTCCGCTGCGGAGTCGCAGGTGCAGGCCCTCGATTCGGTGCGTCAGGCGGAGCAGGGCGTGGAGGAGGCCAACTACGGCCTCTCGGAGGCGCAGTACAACTTGAATCAGGCGTGGGAGGCGGCGCGGGAGAACATCTCGCAGCTGAACGACCAGCTCGCCGACAGCAAACTGAATGTGCAGTCCGCGCAGTTGGCGATCAAGCAGGCGATCGTCAACCAGCGGGAGGTCAACGAGAACGCCTACTCCACCGACCTGCAGCGCCAGCAGGCCGCGTTGGGTGTGGTCCAGGCACAGCAGCAGCTGCAGGACGCCCAGGACCAGCTGACCAGCTCCCAGTACAAGGCGAACGTGGCCAACCAGGAGGGCGTGGACGGCTCTCAGCAGATCATCCAGGCCAAGCAGCAGCTGATCCAGGCGCAGTACGGGCAGACCGATGCGCAGGCGCAGTACGCGGACGCGCAGATGAACCTGCGCGACACGGAGTTGAACAACGCGCAGCAGATCCAGCAGGCGCAGCTCGACTTGGCGGCCACTCAGCAGCAGGCCTCGTATCAGCAGCAGGTGGATGCGCGCACGGTCGCCGAGGCCGAGCGGAACGTCAGTGACACGTTGAAGCAGCAGCAGTTGCAGTTGGCTGCGACCGCGAGCACCGAGAACGAAGCGGCGAACATGTTCGCCCGGGACATGGCCCGGTTGACGCCCGCCGCACAGAACGTGGTGAATCAGATTTTGGGCATGCAGGGTGCCTGGCGTCAGATGAAGGCGACGGCGGAGAACGCGATCTCCCCGGGCGTGTCGGTGTTCCTCGACGGGGTGTCGAAGGTCCTGCCGTTGATCAGTGATGGTGTCGGGAAGATGGCCGGTCTGATCGGCCAGGCGTTCAGCTCGGTCGGCAAGCAGTTGCAGTCCTCGGGTGCCGGGCAGGTGCTGTCCGGTCTGATCGACAACGGGCTGAAGCTCGCGCAGGTCGTCGCCCCGGCGCTGGGCGGCTTCGTCGGGATTCTGCTGAAGGTCGGCTCGCAGTCCGGCGCGATCGACGGTCTCTCCAACTTGATCGGCGGTCTGGCGGGCGGGCTGTCGAACATCGTGAAGGCGATCTCGCCGTTCGCCGGGGTGCTGTCGCAGGTCTTCACGACCCTCGGCAGCGCCCTGCAGCCGTTCGGCACACTGCTGGGCGGCGTGGTCGGGTCGCTGGTCTCGGCGCTGGCACCCGCCCTGCAGGCGATCCTGCCGGGTTTCCAGGTACTCGCCAGCGCGCTCGGTCAGGGGCTGACGGTCGCTCTGCAGGCGATTGGTCCGCTCCTGCTGCCGGTGGGCCAGGCGATCACCGCTGTGGCGTCGGCCGTGTCACCGCTGCTACCAGCCTTGGGCGGGCTGATCGCGAAGATCGCCTCGGCACTCACCCCGGTGCTGCAGGCCGTGGTGCCCATCATCGGGATGCTCGCGCAGCTCCTGGTGAAGGACCTGCAGGACGGGCTGCTGAAGTTCGTCACAGCGATCCTGCCGATCCTGCCGGCTGTGGCGAAGCTGATCGTCTCGCTGACGCCACTGCTCGGTCTCATCCTCGGGCTCGCCGGCTTCCTCCTGGACATGTCCGCGAAGATCTTGGGCCCCGTGCTGGGCGCCCTCGCGCAGCTGATCGTGTGGATCCTGGAGCTGGCGTCGAACTGGCGGCAGGTCGTGACTTGGATCGAGGATGCCGCGCTGTGGCTGTGGCACAACGTCCTCGACCCGATGTTTCACGGCATTGCGGAAGGCGCGGTCTGGCTCTACCAGAACGGGATCCTGCCTCTCTACCACGGCTTCATGGACGTGATCGGCTGGATCGAGACCGGGGCCGACTGGCTGTGGCACCACGTGTTCGACCCGCTGTATCAGGGTCTCACGCTGGGCGCGAGCACCTTCATCACGGACTTCTCGACGGCGTGGGGCAAGCTCGAAGGGATTTTCAAGGACCCCGTCAACTTCATGATCAACACGGTGTACACCAAGGGCATCGAGGAGCTGTGGAACGGGGTCGTCGGCGCAATCGGGCAGGACAGCCTCAAGCTCCCGGACATCCGGCCGTTCGCCTCCGGTGGTCTCGTGCCCGGCTACGCGCCGGGCCAGGACACGGTTCCCGCGATGCTGTCGCCCGGCGAGGGCGTCCTCGTCCCGGAAGCTGTGCGGGCGCTCGGCCCGGGCACGGTCCTGGCTCTGAACGCCGCTTACGGCGGTGGCCGCACCTCAACGCCCGGGCACTTCAAGGGCGGCGGGATCATCGGCGGGATCACCTCGGCGTGGGACACCGTCACCGGCGGGGTCAGTAAGGCCGTCGACATCGGCAAGATCGCCGCCGCCGTCGGGACCGGCAACACCACCGCGCTGAACAACGCGCTGGCGAAGCTGGTGGGCACGAACGCGGCCGGGAACTACGCCAAGCTGCTGCTGGGCGTCCCGACCACACTGATCGGCGACCTGGTGAAGGCAGTCGTCGGCGGAAACAGCCCAGGATCCTCAGGTGGCGGCACTTCGATTCCGGCTGCCGTGTCCGGGTCGGTCGCACAGTGGTTCGCAAGCGCCGTCCAAGCCACCGGCGCCCCCACCACCTGGATTCCGGGACTGGAGACGATCGCGCACTACGAATCGGGCGACAACCCGAACGCGATCAACAACTGGGACTCCAACGCGAAGGCCGGTGACCCGTCACGCGGACTCATGCAGACCATCATGTCGACGTTCCTGGCCTACCACCAGGCCGGGACCAGCAGCAACATCTACGACCCGGTCGCGAACATCGCAGCCGGTATCAACTACATCAAGTCCCGCTACGGGAGCGTCGACAACGTGCCCGGCATCAAGTCGCTCGCCCGCGGCGGACCCTACGTCGGCTACGACTCCGGCGGCTGGCTCATGCCCTCCGGCATGCCCGTCAACGGCCTCAGCCGTCCGGAAGCGGTACTGACACCGGACCAGTGGGAGTCGATGCATGCGATCGCCCAGCAAGCCGTGAATTCAGGATCCGCCGGCCGAGAAGTCACCGTCGTCCAGCACTTCCACGGCACGGAGTTCCCCAACGCTGAGCAGAAAGCGGCGATGCAGCGGGAACTCGGGCTGGCACTCAGTGGCGGCTGAGCAAGCAGTACCCGGTCCGGGGTGACGAGACGACCGGCGGAGAAGCGACACAGGAGGTGGGCATCCAATGACGGGCGCGCAAGCAGGGCAGCCCTGGCAGCTCTTCCTCAACTTCTACTCCGAAACCACAGGGGCGCTCGCCGACCCGTCCTCCGTCACCCTGGACATCACCTACGGTCAGCAGGTCGGCTTCGCGCCCGACGTCGGCGGCCCGTACACCTACTCAGGCGCCTCAGCCCCCACACAAGGGCACGTGTGGCGGTCTGGCGTCGGCCAGTACGCGTGCATATGGAACGTCCCGCCGGGCTCCCCGCAGGGCGTGTACGTCGCCAACTGGACGTGCCGCTACGGCAGCGGCACCTTCCTCGGAGTCGAGGATTTCACAGTCACCGGCGGAGTCCCGCTGCCCGTCCCCTCCGGAGACATCGGGTACTGGACCGGAGGCATCCTCTATGGCTCCCAGGCCGTGGAGTTCGGCCAGACAGACTCCAACGGCATCACCTGGATATGGCGGAAGATCGAAGGCTGGGACAGCCCTGACGTGCAGGGCTCAGGGGTCATCCCCCGCGCCGGCGACCACGGTGCATGGGCCTCACCCCAGTACTTCGCGGCCCGCACCCTGACACTCACCGTGACGGCGTCAGCCCCGACGCAGGCCCTGCGGGACATCGCCCGGACGGAGCTGCAGCAAGCCGTGCCGATCAGCGACCTCGCACAGCTGCGCTACGACGAGCCGGTCCCCAAGTTCGCGTGGATCCGCCGATCGGGGAAAGTCACCGAGGCTTATCCGACCCTCACCGACGTCACGTTCACGGTCGGCCTGGTCGCACCCGACCCGCGCAAGTACGGCACCGTACAACGGTCCATCAGCATCGGCCTGCTGCCGCCCGGCGCAGGCGGCAGCATGGTCGAGCCGTTCACCGTGCCGTTCTCCCTGTCGCCCGCGCCGCCACCGGGAACCTCGACCGCGACCAACGCCGGCTCATTCCCGTCCCCGCCGGTCGCCGTCGTTGCTGGCCCAATCGCCGGGCCGGCCCTGACGAACCTCAGCTCCGGGCAGAGCGTTTCCTGGCCCGGACTCACACTGAACGCCGGCGACGTCCTGGTGGTCGACTTCCTCAACAGGCAGGGCTACGTCAACCCGACGTCAGTGTCGTACAACCCCGGCATCCCCTCCACAGGCGGCACGTTCTGGCCCGCCGACGTCGGCTCCTCCTGGTGGCAACTCGCCGCCGGCAGCAACCAGGTCGCCTTCAGCGGCTCGGCCAGCACCGGGGCGACCGCATCGTTCTACTGGCACGACAGCTACGTGTAGGAGTAGGTATGGCAACCTCTGTGACGACGAGCCTGCCGATGTGGCTGGCAGGGTGCACATATGACGCCGACGGCGGCAATGACCTGCGGAACTCCGGCGTGAGCGCCTATTTCTACGATCCAGGTGTCGTGTCGGGCACCACGATCGGCCTGCTTGGCGGCGTGGTCGGTGGCGCAGGCCTGGCGGTGGCCGCCGGCTCTGGTATGACGGTGACCGCCGCGCCCGGAAGCTTCGTGGTCCCCAACACGGGGGCGCCGACGGCCGGCGGGTACGCCTCCACTCTCCCCTCGCAGGCAACCTTGACCGTACAGACGGCCGATCCCACGAACCCGCGCATCGACATCGTCGTGGCGAACGTCGTCGACAATGGCAACAGCACCTCGCTCGGCGAGGTGCAGATCATCACCGGCATCGCCGCGCCGTCGCCGTCGGCGCCATCCGCGCCGGCAAACAGCGTCACACTGGCGCAGCTATCGGTGCCAGCCGGGACGATGGCGATATCCAGCGGCTTGATTACCGACAAGCGCGTGTACACGACCACTACCGGCGGCATCGCGGTAGCGCCCAAGGGCAGCGTGACCGGCTACAACGGGCAGCTCGGGTACGACGCAGCGTCGGGCAGCTTCTACCACAACAGCGTCTCCGGGGCCCAGCAGATGCGCACCCTGCCGTGGGCGCCCATCACGCTGTTCAAGACCGTCGACGTGATCTCCACCAGCGGAGCCATCGTGACGGTGCTGTCAACGACGATCACCGTCGACGGCAGCACCGACATCGGCATCTACCTCAAAGCGACCGGCATCTACATGTCCGCGTCCCACGGCGAGTTCGCCTGCAACCTGCAGGCCTACATCGACAGCACCCTGCTCGATGAGATGGTCATTCTCAACACCGCCAGCGACGGCGTCGTCCGAGGCGGCGGCGCCTTCACCGCCTACACGGACCCCTCACAGGGCACCACGCCGTCGGCCGGCACCCACACGATCAGCTACAAGATGCAGGGCCTCGACTCGACCGGCTTCAACGTCACACTGCGCGGGGCCAGCTACTCTCCGTCGATCCTGCGGGTCTTCCCGGTCGCGGCCTGATGTCCATCTACACATACCTCGCCACCGACCTCATCAGCGGCCGCGTCCTCGCCGACACCCTGCCGCTCACCGTCCAGTCCTTCGGGATGCAACTCAACGGATCCGGCACCCTGACCGGCACACTCGCCCTCAACGAGCTGTACTCCGTGAACGCCCCCGCGGTCGCCGCACTGGAATGCCGCCGAGCGGTGCTCTGGGTACTGCAGGATGGCTACCCCGTGTGGGCCGGCGTGGTGTGGGACTGGCCGGACACGAGCCGCCACGAAGGCACGCTGCCGATCTCCGCTCACACGCTGGACAGCGTGTGGTCGCACCGGCTGATCACCGACACCATCGAGTACCGGGCCGTCGACCTGTACCAGGCGTTCATCGACCTCGTCACCTACGGCATGTCCAAGCAGTCCCCGTACATCGCCAGCTTCTCCCCCGCCGCCTCCCGGCCACCCGACTACCTAGCCATGGTCGCCACCAACGGGGCGGTCTCACGCCTCGTCACGCCCAGCGGCTCCGAGGCGATTCTCGGCGTGCCGTGGACCGCATCGCACACGTACTCCGACCTGACGCAGGTCTCCAGCGCCTGGGCCGACATGTGCGCCTCAGGAGCCCTGGAGTACGCGTTCGTCCCAGGCCTCGACGGCGCCGGCAACATGGTGGTGTTCCTGCGGCTCGGCTACCTGCAGTTGGGGCGCACCGCAGCGTCAAGCGGATACACGCTGACGTACCCCGGCAACGTCCTCGACTACGGCTACCAGCGCACGGGAAGCCAGTCCAGCAACTACGTGTGGGCCACCGCGCCACCCAACGGGGCTGCCCTGCAATGGGAGTCGGCGTATCCGCACGGCGCGGACCTCGCCGACCTCGCGTCGGGCTACCCGCTGATGGAGACCACAGTGACCTGGCAAGGGTCCGTCGTGACCTCCCAGGCCCAGATCGACGGATTCGCCGCCGGCCAGGTGATGATGCGCACCCAGGCCATGACACTGCCCGTCGTCAACGTGGGCGGCGGCGGCCGCCCACGGATCCGGGACATCATCCTCGGCGACACCACCACGCTGGTGGCCACCTCCCCACTGCATCCCCCACAGCCCAACGGCGCCCCCGGCCTGCAGCAGCAGGTACGGGTCATCGGGTGGACCGCCTACCCGCCCAAGCCGTCCCAGTCCGAGTACATCCAGCTCACTACCTCCGGAGTCATCTCCGGCTGAACGGGGGGAGACACGGTGCCTCTGCATCCGCCCTCCCTTGGGCAGCGGTTCGCCTCGGTGATGAAAGACCTCCAATTGCGAGTCACGAAGCTGGAGTCCCGTACCGCGTCCATCGACTCCGGCTGGCCGCTCGCCGTACTGCCCGCCGTTGTCGACGCCGGCTACACGACGGGCGACCCGCAGGTCTACATCAACGGCGCCACGGCCCTGTCAGGCCCCTATCAGTACCTCTCCTCATACACCCCCGCCGCCGGCGACAACGTCCTCGTCGCGCCCGTCGGCGTCACCAGGACCTACGTCGTCCTCGGCAAACTCGCCTGACTGGAGGCTGCGGTGACTGCGAACGTCTACGGCGTGACCCTGACGGACCTGCTCGGCTGGATCAACGTCCAGTCGATGCCGTACGGCGCGAAGGGCGACGGTGTCACCGATGACACTGCCGCCCTGCAGGCCGCTCTCAGCGCGGCCGGCTCCAGCGGTGTGGTCTATTTCCCGGCCGGAACCTACATGATCTCCTCCGCCCTGGCAGTGCCAAGCAGCGTGACCCTCCTCGGATCCGGTTTCAACACGACGGTCATCAAGCAGACCTCGACGACCGCGAACGGCTTCACGGCGACGAGCACGACGGCGCTGAAGATCAGCGACTTGCAGGTCTACGGTCCGTCCAGCGGCAGCGGCATGGGCATCTTCATCTCCGGTTCGCCCACCAGCTACGTGTACCTGCGGAACGTGAGGGTGGCGCACTTCGGGTCGGATGGCATCAACGTCGTCGACCCGATCATCTCGCGTTTCGATGACACCATCTCCGCGCTCAACGGCGGCCACGGCTTCAACGTCGGCGGCGCCACCAGCGCGACGGGCGGCACCAGTTGCTCGTTCACCGCCTGCTACGGGCTCGGGAACGCCCAGGCGGGCTTCTACCTGAACAACCTGCAGTACTCGAACCTGTCGGGCTGCGGCAGCGACACCAACGGCACGGGCTATTACCTGAACGCGTGCGTGTGCGTGACTCTCACCGGGTGCGGAGCGGAGTCCTCGCAGGTCAATACGGCCCCGTACGTCGGTAACTCGTTCGTGGTCAACGGCGGCTACGGCAACTCGATCATCAGCGCCTTCGTCTACCAGAACCCGGCGATCTCATACTGGGTGACGGGCAGCGCCACGAAGATCATGATGTTCGCCTGCTCAGACAACGGCCCCACCGGAACCGCCACCAACTCGATCAAGGTGGATTCCAACTCGCAGGCAACCATCACCGCCCCCGTCACCACATCCCCGGTCAGCTACTCAAGCACCTCCCAGCTACTGAACGACGGCAGCGGAAACCTGCAGACCTGGGGCCAGATACTGGCAAAGACATCCGGAACAATCGCGCTCGCCGCCATGCAGAGCGGCACGGCCAGCAACATCAACTGGATCGTCACCAACACCGGCCAAGTCCAGTTCGGCTCCGGCTCGGCAACCGTCGACACCCAGATCGCCCGCACAGCGGCAGGCGCCCTCGCGATCACCAACCGCACCACAGCGCACGGCGCAGCCCTCGCCGTCGACGGGCCGATCACCAACACCGGCAGCACCGCATCCGGCGCGGTCCTTGGGATCAGCAACGCCACCAGCGCACCCACCACCGCGAACGCGACGATCACGTCCGCCGCCTCGACGGACAAGACCCTCGCGCTGCAGGCCAGCGGCGACACGGTGCCGCGCCTCTCCTCTGATGCCACCGGCAAGCTGCAGTGGGGCCCGGGCGGGTCCACCGCCCTGGACACCGACCTGTACCGGTCCGGCGTCGGCGCCCTGGCCACCGACGGATCCCTCGCGGTCGGCACCAGCCTGACCGTCAACGGCGCGCCCGCACCCGGCGCGACCTGGCTGCCAGCCGACCTGGGATTCATCGGGTGGACGTACGACCCGAGCGGCACTACCAACACCACGCTGACCGTGTCCGGCACCGTCTACCTCGCACGCGTGCCCGTCCGTACCGCCCAGACGATCAGCAAACTCGCGATCGGCATCACCACCGCCGCCGCGACGGCGACCGCCAACCAGAGCTACCTCGGCCTGTACAGCAGCGCGGGCACGCTGGTGGCGTCCACCGCGGCGGGCGCCCTCGACACGCTGATCACGTCCGCCGGGATCCTCAATGTGGCCGTCGCGACACCGTACGCTGCCGCGGCGGGCTACTACTGGGTGGCCTTCGTCAACAACGCCACGACGGCCGCGACCGTCGCCCGCGCGAGCGGCGTGTCCCTGTCGATCTCCAACGGCGGCGCGGCCGCCTCCAGCTTCCGGTACGCCGCCAACGGCACCTCCCAGACGAGCCTGCCAGGCAGCATCACCCCCGGCTCGAACACCGTCTCCGGCGCCACCACGATGTGGGCAGCCGTCAGCTGACCGCAAGCACCCAACCCTCCGCCCCGCCAGCGTGCGGGGCTTTCGCATGCCTGGAGGCACCATGACTACCCGCTATCCGCTCGGTCGCTTGGTCGAGCACGACCCCCGTTCGCTCGCGTACGCGCACGGCGTGCTGCCCAAGTCCGCGATCAGCAGCGTGGATTGGACGCGCAGGGCCCCGATCCTCGACCAGGGACAGCTCGGCTCGTGCACAGGGAACGCGGCCACGGGCGCACTCGGTACGGACTCGGCCGGCCGGACCGCGAGCACCTCGGTGACCGTCAGCGCTGCGGGCGCAACAGCGTCGCACGGCCTGTTCACCGCCGGCCAGCACGTCCTCGACGAGGCGTTCGCGGTCGCCCTGTACTCCCTCGCGACGCTGCTGGACGGAATTCCCGGCCAGTACCCGCCCACCGACACCGGCTCTTCCGGCATCGGCGTCGCGAAGGCCCTGCAGGCGCTGGGCCTCGCGCAGTCCTACACGCACGCGTTCAGCCTCGCTGCCCTCAACTCGGCGCTGCAGCAGGGCCCGGTGCTGATCGGCATCGAGTGGCTCAACAGCATGTTCAACCCCGCCTCGGACGGGCGGATCCCCGTCGACCAGACGTCTGGTGTCGCCGGCGGCCACGAACTGGAGCTGTGCCGCTTCGACGCGACCGCGGGAGAGTACTGGATCGCCAACAGCTGGGGGACCTCGTGGGGGCAGGCCGGGTGCGGCTACCTGACGGCCGCGGACCTTACGTGGCTGCTGTCCCAGCAGGGTGACGTCACCATCCCGGCCTGGGTGAGCGCGCCGACGCCGACCCCCACTCCTGTGCCGACGCCGGCCCCGGTGACGGCGCAGCAGCTCGCCACCGGGATCCGCAACTACCTCACGTCGCAGGGGGTCTGATGGCCCTCGCCGACCTCACCGCCCTGGACGTACACAAGACCGGCGGGTTCCCGCCCGGCTACCCGACGGCGGTCCGTACGTTCTACAGCCCCGTCGACGACGTCCACGGAGCACTGCGGGACCTCGTCGCCTCTGCCCAGCGCTCCCTCGCCATCGCGATGTACGGGTTTGACGACCCGGAGCTCGCCGACATCATCAAGGCGAAGCTCGCCGACCCGACGCTCGTCGTTCAGCTCACGCTGGACTCTTCGCAGGCGGGGGGCGTCCACGAGCGGGAGATCCTCACCCACGAGGCCTACCCAGCGAGTTCGGTCGCTGTCGGTCGCTCCGAGCGGGGACAGATCATGCATCTCAAGGAGGTCGTCGTCGATGGCCTCGACACGCTCACCGGGTCAACGAACTGGTCAGCGTCCGGTGAAGGTCTGCAGGACAACGCCCTGGTGGTGATCCGGGATCCGCTGGTCGCTGCCGAGGCTCGGGCTCGAATCGACGCGATCCACGTGCACATGCTGGCCGCCAAGGCGGCGAAGGGGGTCTCGTCGTGAAGCGCATCAACGCAGGCGTCGACCGGGTTCTCGCCACGGTGGAGCGCCTGGCGATCGGCCGGTGGCACATCCTCGCGCTGCTGTTCCTCGGCGCCGGCCTGCTGACGCAGGGCCACAATCAGTCGTTCGAGCTGATCGGCGGGAACTACACCAACGTCATCTCGGCAACGGTGTCGCTGCTGGTCCTCGCGGAGCAGAAGGCGTCCGAGGCGCGGCAGGCCAGCCGGCACGAGGACCTGAAGGAGCACGTCACCACTGCGGTCGCACAGGACGAGGAGGACTCCCCGTGACGCGCACGATGTACGACAGCGTCAGCGTCTCCAGCCTGCCGGCGGACGCGACGATGGTCGCCGGGTACGCCGACGGCCTGTACGCCAACCTGACCGCAATGCGGGCCCGGTTCCCGCACGCCACGGTCGTGTCGATCGCGGTCCGGTACACCACCCGCGCCCAGGTTCTCGACGTGGAGACGGGGGATGCCACCCCGGCGCAGGCGGTGGTGTGGTGCCGGCAGACGATGGCGGACACCCCCAACAGCCAGCTCACGGTGTACTGCAACACCAGCACGTGGCCAGCGGTCCGGGCCGCCCTCGCTGCGGCCGGCGAATCCCCCCCGCAGTACTGGGTCGCGCAGTACGACGGCGTCGCGAGCATCCCTGGCGGCGCGATCGCGAAGCAGTACCGGACCACGCCGGGCTGGGACGCGAGCATCGTCGCCGACTACTGGCCCGGCGTCGACGCGGCCCCCACACCCGCACCCCCCAGCCCCCCACCTGTACCGCCGGAGGACATCGTGACACCTGAGGACATCGCCGCGGTCGCTGCGGCCGCCGCCACCGCCGTGTGGAACCACACCGAGCCCGACCCGTTGTCGGGCGGCACCGCCCGCATGGGCACGGTCCAGGCGTGGCGCGACCAGGTCGCGCAGAACAAGACCAGCGAGTTGGAGCGGCAGATCGCCGCGAGCACCGCTGCGATCACCGCCCTCGTCAACCAGCTCGGCGCCCAGCACGGCACTGTCGACACGGCGGCTGTCGTCGCCGCGGTGCAGGCCGCGATCGCCGCCGCGGTCGTGCACGTGGACGTCAACGTGACCGGGCCGACCGCTGCGTGAGGTGGCGCACTGAGCCGCCAGGAGGTCGCCCGTGACTGAGCTGCTCGGCCCCGGCGCCATCCAAGGCGGCGCCGCGGCGATCGTCGTCATCGTGATCCTCCTCGTCCTGAAAGGCAAGCTGGTGCCGCGGGCCCAGGTCGACGACCTCCGCGCGGACCGGGACGCCCGGATCGCCGCCATCACCGAGGAGCGGGACACGTGGCGCCGCGCTTTCCTGACCAGCGAGGAGGCCCGTCACGTGGCGCAGGCACAGGTCGGGGAGCTCCTGGAGACGTCCCGCACGATGGAGCATCTGCTGCGGTCCCTACCTAGGCCCGGGCAGGGGGTGGGGCATGCTCCGGCGGATCGCGGCGTGGTGTCGTAGGGGTGGTGCGCGGGTGGTTCGGGTGTCGTTGACGCGGCAGGTGCCGAAGCCGTCGCCGGGGCAGCGGGAGGCGTCGAAGGCGCTGTACGAGACGGAGTGCGCGCGGGATGCGGTACGGGAGCTGGGGCCGCAGGTCACTGAGGCGGCGGCCAAGATGGAGGCCTTCCGAACCCGGAACCACTTCGCGGAGATGATCAAAGCGTCGTTCGAAGGGAGTTCCTGATGGTTGATCCCTTGTCCTTCGACTGGTCCCAGGACGCCAACCTGTCCGCGTCCGCTTTAATCTTCTTCGCCTGCACCCGCACCGTCATCACCTACCACCGCCGGGCCCCATGGCGGTCCTCCCGGATCGGCCGGCACATCGTCACCGTCACCGCGTCCGTCGGGCTGCTCGGCCTGTACACCGTCGTGGTGACACTGTGGCCCGGGACTCTGCTGGCGCTGCGGGTGGTCCGTACCGTGCTGCTGGTGGTGCTGGCGTACAGCATGCACGTGCGGGCCCGACTGGTGATCGACGCGCAGCGGGAGATCGAGCCACCACCGGGCGAGAAGGCCTGAACGACGTAGTGCTGCCCCTCACTCAGCTTCGTGCTGGGTGGGGGGCGTTTCGTCATGCCCGGCATCACTTTGCGGGCACCCGCAAAGTGATCAAGGGCGGCCGCTCACCCCTAGGCAGACCCGACTACGCTGCCCGTCATGACGATCCGCGCCGTGGTCTTCGACATCGGAGAGACCATCACCTCCGACACCCGCTACTGGGCCGACTGGGCCCACTGGCTCCAAGTACCTCAGCACACCATGTCCGCGCTCGTCGGCGCCGTCGTCGCCCAAGGCCTCGACAACGCCGAAGCGATCCGCCTCATCAAGCCCGGCGCGGACGTACCCGCCGAATGGGCTGCACGCCGAGCCGCCGGCCGCGACGAGTACCTCGACGAGTCGGACCTGTACCCCGATGTACGGCCTGCCCTCCAGCGGCTGCGCGACGCGGGGATCTGGGTCGGGATTGCCGGGAACCAGAACGCCCGCGTCAACCAGCTCCTGCAGGATCTGCGGCTGCCGGCGGACGCGATCGCGACCTCCGCCGAATGGGGCGTCGCCAAACCCAACCGGGCGTTCTTCGACATGGTCGCGGCCTGGGCCCCCGCCGAGCACTGTCACGAAATCGTGTACGTCGGCGACCACCCCGCCAACGACATCACCCCCGCCCGCAACGCAGGACTCCGCACCGCACACCTACGCCGCGGCCCCATCGGCCACCTCCAGGCCGACCACCCCGAAGCCCAAGCCGCCGACTGGAACGTCAACACCCTCACGGAGCTCGCCGACCAGCTCACCGCCAACCGGTAGGCGCGCTACCGTCTTCCGCATGCCCGGAACCACCGCCGCCGACCTTGGCCGCCGGATCGCCACCATCCGCCACGCCCGCGGCCTCACCCAAGACCAGCTCGCCACCACGGCGCTCGTCTCACCCAGCACGATCCGCAAAATCGAGCAGGGCCGACGCGCCCCCAGCGACGACGTCCTCCACGCCATCGCCACCGCCCTCGGCACCACCCCCGACCACCTCCTCGAAGGCCCGGGGCACACCGACAGCCGCGTCCACGCCGCGATCCCCGCGATCCGGGCCGTCATCGCCACGTACGACCTGCCCGACGCAGTGCCGCTCCGCCCGCTCGGACAGCTCGCCACCGCCGTGCAGGTCGTCGTAGGGCAACGCGTGAACGCGGAATACGCCCGCCTCACCGCCAACATTGCGCCGCTCCTCGCCGAGCTTCAGTACGCCGTCCAGCAGCACAACGGGGCAGACCGCCAGCAGGCCGCCACGCTCCTCGCCGCCACCTACCGGGCCGCCGACGCCGCCGCGTACAAGCACGGCCACACCGACCTGTCGGGGCGCCTCGTCGAGCTGATCCGCTGGGCCGCCGACATTGCCGAAGACCCCGCCCTACGGGCCGCCGCCGCGTACGTCCGCACCGAGACGTTCTTCGCCAGCCGGATACTCCCCGCCGGCCTACGAGCCCTCCAGACCGCCATCGACGACGCGCCAGCACCCAACACCGAACAACTCCAAGCCGCCATCGGCGCCCTCCACATGCGCGCAGCCGTCGTCGCCGGCCGCATGCACGACCCCGATACCGCCCACACCCACCTCGCCGAAGCCGCCACCCTCACCACCAACATCCGCGAAGGGATCTACCACGGCACCGCCGTCGGCCCCGACTCCCTCCAAATCCACCGCCTCGCCGTCGCCGTCGAACTCGGCGACGCCCCCGGCCTCAACACCGCGGTCCGCGCCGCCAGCACCTGGCAACCACCACGCGACCTACCGTCAGAACGCCGCTCCCACTACTACATCGACCTGGCGCGCGCCCAGATGCAGCTCGGCCGCCGCCAGCACGCCCGGGAGTCCCTGCAAGTAGCCCGCCGGATCGCCCCGCAGCACGTCCGCGAGCACGGCCAGGTCCGGGCCGAGCTCGCGACCCTCGTCCGGCTCGACCGCACCAGGGACGAACAGCTCCTCGCGTTCGCACGGTGGGCCCGCGCCATCTGACGGTGACACACACTGTGTCACCCGGCCCCCCTTCACGCCGCCATGATCGAGGACGTGACAGCGAACCAGGAATCCCCCGACGCTGAACCGCCCATCCAGGACGCCATCAGCCCCGTACGCCTCCACGGCGAAGCCTGCATCCACTGCGGCACCACCGACGGCCCCCTCGCCCCCGCCGGCCACCGGTACACGCCGGCCGGTAGCACCCAGCTCGGCTGGCCCGTCGTCGCCTGCCCCGAGCACGCGCACCTGGAGGCCGGCCAATGATCAACCAGCAGCCTGCCCTCTCCGTCCACTACGACCCCGAGCACGACAGCTGGGGCATCCGCGCATCACACCCCGCCGCCGAACCCGGCCCGTGGATCAGCGACCAGCGCTGGCACATCCACACCGACGCATGGCTCCACAAGAGGAAGCTCCTCGATGCGGCCAGGGGCAGCCAGTGAACGCGGAGCCCCGACTCGTCTCCGGGATCTGCCAGGACTGCGGCGCCTGGACCGCCGGCCGGTTCGTCAGGGCCATCCCGGCGAACAGCGGGCCTGGCGTCGACGTCGTCACGCACGGCATCGGGACCTGCCCGAAGCCGCGCCGTCAGCGCCCAGCGGTCCCTGGCGGCCTGTCATCCGGTAGGAGCCGTGCTGACGGCACGTCGAGGCCGTAGGCGATCCGGGCGAGCTGGTCGACGCTGATCGGGTAGTGGCCATTCTCGGCCCGGCTGATCGTCTTCACGTCGACGCCGATCCGCTCGGCAAGCTGCAGCTGGCTCAGGCCCCGCTGGTGACGGAGTGTGCGGATGCGCTCGCCGACGTCCCAGCGGTGTCGCTGGAGCCATGCGGGGAGATCATCATCGGCGGGCACCCGTCAACGCTGGTCGATTGATCATCGCGGAGTCTGTACCACATGTGGTAGATCTGAGCGGGATTGCCAGTCAGCAACCACCATCAATGTCCTCATTTAACCCATCCGACCCACATGTCCACTAGCTCCCCACTCCAGTCGAACAGCCGATAACAGGTCGGCGACGGCCGTAGCCCTACGAACGGTCATATGCCAAGGTGAAGAGGCCGGAAGCGCACTTCCGCTTCCCACTCCGCGCCCACCCCACGTCGAACAAAAACACCATTCCGCCACACCACCCCCCAAGCACGGCGGAATAACCGGCGCGACTCCCCCGCGCCCCCGCGGCGTCAGCGCACACCCGCGGGGAACACAAAGCGCACCTGGATCTCCGTTGAACCACCCTCACGAACTGGCCCCCTCGAACCGGTGCCTGCGCTCACAGGCTCAGCAGATGCGCCTCCGGCTCGCCAAGTCCCGACTGGAGCAGACCCTCACGGCTGACCTGGGCGCACAGGAGCCGGCCACGCTGCTCTTCATCGTCGACAGGCTGAGTCACGCACTGGAGGATGTGATCAAGCTCGTAGAGGAAGGCTGTTCAGACGGCCCTCAGGCCAGCTAGCCCCTGCCCAGCGCGCATCTCTGACATGTCGTCCAATGCAGAAACTGTTATCGAAGAGCCGCACCACGATCCGCACGCTGTCGCGCAGCGCCCGGGCCTCCAGCGCCGCCTCCAGGTTGACCGCGTCGTCGTTGGTCACCGCGACCACCGCCCGGCTGTGCTGCGCCCGGGCCCGGCGCAGCTGGTCCTCCAGCGGGCCCTCACCGACCAGGACGGGTATCCCCAGCGCCCGCACCGCCGCGATCCCGCGCGCCTGCGGATCGCGCTCCACACAGGCCACCGGCACCCCGAACTCCCGCATCAGGGTGGCCACCCTGGTCCCGACGTTGCCGAGCCCGACCACCACCACGTGCTGGCGCAGGCCCGCACTCGGGCTCTTCGGCAGCCCGCGCCGCCCGGAGGCGAGGATCTCGACCATGATCGCGGTGGCCACCGGGACGAAGGTGATGCCGCAGAAGGTGATGACCACCTGCGCCACCCGCTGCCAGCCGCCGCCGGTCCCGCCGGTCGGGTCGCCGTACTGGTCCGGCTGGGCGGCTCCGGCCATGTCGAGCAGGGTGACGTAGACCGTCCAGCCGAAGTCCCGGTTGAAGTACCAGACGACGCCGAACGAGGCGGCGATGGCCGCGAAGGCGGTGAAGAGCACCAGCCGGATCCGGGCGCTGGTGAAGTAGCGCAGGGTGTCGAGCAGGCGGTATCTCAGCCGGGAGGGCCAGGAGACCCACAGCGGCGGTTCGGTGGCCAGCGTCTGCAACACGGCCACACTGCCGTCGTCGCCCGCCTCCTGACCCGCCGTCCGCATGCCCACCGCGATCGGGCCGCCCTCGCCGAAGGCGTTGGCCAGGCGGATGAAGTCACCGGAGGCGGGCCCGGTGTCCGGCAGCAGGCGCAGCCGGGTCAGGTCCTGACGGTCTATCCGGTCGGCGGCCACGCACAGGTGGCCGGCGGTGATGTCGGCGTCGTACGCGACGTAGAGGAAACGGTCGCCCACCTGGACGGAGTTGGGGCGGGCCAACGCGCCGTTGGCGAAGGCGGGCGCGGCGGTGGCGGAGCCGGAGAGCGCGGCGCAGTTCTTCAGCAGCTTCTGGATCTGTTCGCCGAGCCGCTGGTTGTACATCCGCAGCACGATCCGGATCTCCGGGTTGCAGCCCTGGGCGCTGAGCGCGGCATGGATGTTGGCCTGGTCGTCACCGTCCACCAGCGCGATACCGCGCGCGGTCCCCGCACAGGCCTCCCGCAACGCCTCCTCGGTGACGCCGCTGTACTCCAGGACGGCGGTGACGCCGTCGAGCCGCTCGATCCGGGGCGCGTGGTCACGGTTGCGGTCGGGCACGATCGCCAACACCGGTACCTCGTAGTGCTCGACGAGTTCGAGGATCAGCCGATGGGCCAGGGCGTTGCCGCCACACACGATGTAGTGGTCGCTGTATACGACCGGCTGGAGCGCCTCACTGACCGGCGGCGCCCCCCGTCCTGCCTCTGTCATAGCTCTGGATGCTACTGGCGATCGGTCGTCGAGGAGCCGGATCATCATCTTGAACCTGTTCGGCGGGCTGCGTAGAGTCGGTGTCGCGAGCCAATTGAACACGTTCAAGACCGCCGCGAAGGAGCGCATCCATGCGACTGACCGCATCGCCGACCTTCAGCTACGTCGAAGTCGGCGCCGTCACCCGACCCGGCCCGCTGCCCGCCGGCTACCACCACCTGCGCCGGGAGGCGTTGATCGGCTACGGCCGCGACGTCCTGGAGGCGGCCGGCGAGGCCGTCACCACGCTGCGGATGCACCGCGCCGCCGGGGTCCGGGTGCGCACCGGGCTGGGACCGGGCGCGCCGCGCGTGACGGCGGGCACCGAGGTGGTGTGCGGGATCGGGTTCGGGCCGCTGCGCCTCGACGCGCCGTGCCGGGTGGTCTGGTGCGGCCACGAGGCGGACCGGATCGGCTTCTCGTACGGCACCCGGCCCGGCCACCCCGAATGCGGCGAGGAGTCGTTCGTCGTCGACCTGCGGGCGGACGGCTCGGTCTGGTTCACCGTCACTGCCTTCAGCCGGCCGGGCCGTTGGTACACCAGGATGGCCGGGCCGATCGTCCCGCTCTTCCAGCGCGCGTACGCCTGGCGCTGCGCGAGCACCCTGCGCCGGCTGGCGGCCGGCTGATCCCCGAGCAGCCGACCCCACGTCATGTCCCCTACCTAGACGACCTCCTGACAACCCGTGGTCGATCTGCTTAGCTGATCGACGTCCGGAAGTCGGCGCCGTGCGCACTGCGCCAGCGCGCCCACCCCAGGAGGCCGTCCGATGGAACCGTCCGTGGAGCCCGACCGCTGTCCGTTCGCCATCGACCTCACCGGCCGCGACATCCACGGCGAGGCGGCCCGTATCCACCAGGACGGACCGGTGGCCAGGGTGGAGCTCCCGGGCGGCGTGGTCGCCTGGTCGGTGGGCAGCCAGGCGCTGGTCAAGCAGCTGCTGACCGACCCCCGGGTCTCCAAGAACGCCCGGGAGCACTGGACCGCCTTCCGCAACGGCGAGATCGGCCCCGACTGGCCGCTCTACGTCTGGGTCGCGGTGGAGAACATGTTCACCGCCTACGGCAGCGAGCACCGCCGCCTGCGCACGCTGCTCTCCGGCGCGTTCACCGTCCGGCGCACCGAGGCGATGCGCCCGCGGATCGAGCAGATCGTCACCGAGCTGCTGGACGGCCTCGAGGCGACCGAGCCCGGCGCCGCCGCGGACCTGCGCGAGGGATACGCGTACCCGATCCCGATCCAGGTGATCTGCGAGCTGTTCGGCGTCCCGGACGAGCTGCGCGAGGGCATGCGGACCTGCGTGGACGCCTTCTTCGCCACCACGACCACCCCGGAGGCCGCCCAGGCCAACGTGGTCGAGATGTACCGCATCCTCGGCGAACTGGTCGCGCTCAAGCGCAAGGAACCGGCCGAGGACCTGACCAGCCTGCTGATCGCCGCCCGGGCCGACGAGGAGGACGGCGCGGGCGCCCAGCTCAGCGAGGCCGAACTGATCGACACCCTGATGCTGATGGTCAGCGCCGGCCACGAGACCACCGTCAACCTGCTGGACAACGCCATCCACCTGCTGCTCACCCACCCCGAACAACTGGCCCTGGTCCGCGCGGGGAAGGCGTCCTGGAACGACGTGATCGAGGAGACCCTACGGGTACGGGCTCCCGTGGCCAGCCTGCCGCTGCGCTACGCGGTGGAGGACATCCAGGCCGGCGACGTGCTGATCCGCAAGGGCGAGGCGATCCTGATCGGCTACGCCGCCGTCGGCCGCGATCCGCAGGCCCACCCGGACCGGCCGGAGGCGTTCGACCTGCTGCGTCCCGGCAAGGAGCACCTCTCCTTCGGCCATGGCGTGCACTTCTGCGCGGGTGCGCCGCTGGCCCGGCTGGAGGCGGCGATCGCCCTGCCGGCCCTCTTCGAGCGGTTCCCGCAGCTCAGCCTGGCCGAGGGCGACCTCGGACACGTCGAGTCCTTCATCTCCAACGGCCACCTGACGCTCCCCGCGGTGCTCCGCCCGGCGGCCGGCTGACCCGGCCAGCACAGGGCCGGGGCCCCGCCAACCGCCGCCCCGCCGGTCGCACTTACGCTGATCGAGGGCAGACGCACTGTCAGAGAACCGACCGACGGAGGACGGCGATGGACCAGCAGGACGGCACCGGACGGCTGCTCGCCATCAGCGACCTGCACGTCGCCTACGAGGCCAACCGGGCGCACGCCGACCAGCTGCGCCCCACCTCACCGCAGGACTGGCTGCTGGTGGCCGGCGACATCGGCGAGCAGGTCGCCGACATCGAGCATGTGCTGCGCGTCCTCGCCGGCCGCTTCGCGCAGGTGGTCTGGGTGCCCGGCAACCACGAGCTGTGGTCGCCGGGCCATGACCCGGTGCAGTTGCGCGGGGAGCAGCGTTACCGTCATCTGGTGGAGATCTGCCGGGAGTTGGGCGTGATCACGCCGGAGGATCCGTACCCGGTGTTCCGCGGCGAGGGCGGCCCGGTGGTGATCGTCCCGCTCTTCCTGCTGTACGACTACACCTTCCGTCCGGCCGGCGCCACCACCAAGGAGGAGGCGCTGGAGATCGCCTACGCCGCCGGCGTGGTCTGCGCGGACGAGCACCTGCTGCACCCCGACCCGTATCCGAGCCGGGACGACTGGTGCCGGGCCCGGGTGGAGCTGACCGAGAAGCGGCTGACCACCGAGCTGGACGGCAGCCTGCCCGTGGTCTTCGTCAACCACTACCCGCTGGTGCGCACGCCGATGGACGTCCTGCACCACCCGGAGTTCGCGCAGTGGTGCGGCACCGAGCTGACCGCCGACTGGCACACCCGGTACCGTACGGCCGCCATGGTCTACGGCCACCTGCACATCCCGCGCACCACCTACTACGACGGCGTGCGCTTCGAGGAGGTCTCGGTCGGCTACCCGCGCGAGTGGCGACGCTGGGGCGAACAGCCTCCGCAGCCCCGGCAGATCCTGCCGGGGCCCAGCACGCAAAGGCACTAGACCTACAACCCGTGCTCGTGCAGCGGACCGACCCGCAGGCCCTGCTCCGCGCACAGCTCCAGCAGCCGGGGCAGCGCGCCGAGCGCCGAACGCCAGGCTCCGGGCGCGGAGGTGACGTCCGAGTCGTGCAGCAGGAGCGTGCCGCCGGCCAGCGGTGCGCGGGTCAGCGTGCTCAGCACCGAGTCGGGCGTGGCACGCGAGGTCCAGTCCTGACCCCAGTGCGTCCAGAGCACCGGGGTGAGCCCGCACTCGCGGGCCGCGTACAGCGCGGAGGCGGTCAGCACCCCGTACGGCGGGCGGTACCAGCGCGGCGACTGACCGGTGATGTCGGCCACCAGCTCGCGGGTGCGCGCCACGTCGTCGCGGGTGGCCCACGGCGTGCGGATCAGCAGCGGCTTGTGCCGCCAGCCGTGCACGGCGACCTCGTGCCCGGCGTCCACCAGTCGGCGGCCCAGGTCGGGGGAGCGCACCAGCATCCGGCCGAGCACGAAGAAGGTCGCCCGGACGTCGGCCTTCTCCAGCTCCTTCAGGAAGAGCGGGGTGGAGTCGGGGTCGGGGCCGTCGTCGAAGGTCAGCGCCACGTGCCCGGGGTCGCCGGGACCGCTCAGGCCCGGGGCGAGCAGCGGGCGCAGCGGGGCCAGCGAGGTGAGCGCGGGCAGGCTGTGCGCCACCGCGAGGCCACCGGCGACGAGGGCGCCGGCGCGCACGAGCGTGGTCGAGCGGCTCATCAGGCCACCACCTCCAGGCCTCATCAGGCCGCCATTTCCAGGCTTCATCAGGCCACCACCTCCAGGATCGAGGCCGGCGCCTTCGGGGCGCCGCCGGCCAGGGCGGCTATCGTCTGGTCCGCCGCGGGGGCCGGCGGCGGGAGCGGCACGGTGGCGGTCGCCAGCGTCGCGGCCAGCACCGGCGCCAGCCGGCTCTCCTCGCGTATCCACACCGCGAGCCCGGCCTCGTCCAGCGCGGCGGCGTTGGTGACCCCGTGCCCGGGCAGGCAACGGTAGCTGACCACCGGGACACCGCTGGCCATCGCCTCCAGCGAGGTCAGCCCGCCGGCGTTCTGCACCACCACGTCGGCCGCCCGCAGCAGCGCGGGCATGTCGTCCACCCAGCCCAGCGCCACGCCGGTGCCGGCCGCGGCCAGCCGCTCGCGCAGCCCCTCGTTGAGCCCGCAGACGGTGACCGGGACGGCCAGGCCGGTGGCCGCGATCTCGCGCGCCGCGGCCTCGACCTCCCCCACGCCCCAGGAGCCGGCCACCACCAGCGCCACCGGCCCGTCGGCGGGCAGGCCGAACCGGGCGCGCTCGCGCAGCCGTTCGGCGGCCGAGCGCACCGGGCGGCAGGCCGGGCCGACCAGTGGTCCGCAGACCTGGACGTCCTTGGCGCCGTGCCGCTGCGCCTGGGCGGCCGCCACCGGGTGCAGCGCGAGGTGCAGGTCGACGCCGGGCGCGACCCAGAGCGGGTGCACGGACATGTCGGTCAGGAAGGTGACCACCGGCACGTTGAGCCCACCGCGCCGGCGCAGCCGCCCGAGCGCCTGGCTGGCCAGCGGGTACGTGGAGACCACCGCGGCGACGTCCGGCCCGACCACCGCCCTGGTGCGCCGGGCAGCGGCGAGCGCGGACAGCCAACCCACCAGCGCGGCCGAGGGCCGGAACCGTTCCAGGCCCCGCAGCAGCCAGCCCCAGGCCCACGGCGCCACCTGCAGCTCCAGCGCGTAGCTGCCGCGCAGCAGCCGGCCGCAGCCGCGCGGCAGCAGGTCCAGGAAGTCGTGGCATTCGGCCTCGAATCCGGCCGCCTGCAGACGGCGGACCAGCTCACCCGCCGCACCGTCGTGGCCGGCTCCCACGCTCGCGGACACGACGGTGATCCGGTTCGGCTCTCTCGACCGCATCAGGCTCCTTCCAGGGCGGCCGGCGGACGGGCCGCGCTGGCGACCGCTGCCCACTGGGCCTTACGTCATGAATGGGATGGTGGCTTCGGCGCGACAGAGCGGTGTGCCGGGCGAGGAGGTGCCAGGACCCGGCGCCCCCTCGGTCGCAGGCGTCACAGCCCGCCCGGCACGCGACGGTAGGCCGTCGACCGAGAGGCTGGGTGTCGTCCGCCCGGACGGGGGGTGTCCAGCCTCCGACGGACTGGTGGCCGACGACCGGCCTGACACTCCGTCACTTCTGCTCCCCGCGGTACCCGGTGGCCGTTCCACCTGCGCGGGGACGGCCCATCGGCCGCTCCGGCGCAGGCACAGCATGGTGTGCCGTTGCTGAAGCCAAGCTGAAGACAGCTGAAGTGATCTTCAGCAAACCCTCAAAGCGGCCTGCGATCCTGTGGGCATGCGCGTACTGGTGGTCGAGGACGAACGGCGGCTGGCCGCCGCCCTGCAGCGAGGGCTGCAGGCCGAGGGCATCTCGGTGGACGTGGCCCACGACGGCCCGCAGGGCCTGTGGCTGGCGGGCGAGCACGACTACGACGTGATCCTGCTCGACATCATGCTGCCGGGCGTCAACGGCTACCGGATCTGCGCGCGGCTGCGGGCGGCCGGCTGCGAGGCGGGCATCCTGATGCTCACCGCCAAGGACGGCGAGTACGACGAGGCGGAGGCCCTGGACACCGGCGCCGACGACTTCCTCTCCAAGCCCTTCAGTTACGTGGTGCTGCTGGCCCGGCTGCGCGCGCTGGCCCGGCGCACCGGCCGCCGCCGTCCGCAGGCGCTGGAGTTCGGAGACCTGCGGATCGACCCCGCCCGACACTGCTGCACCCGGGGCGGCACCGAGATCCGGCTGACCGCGCGCGAGTTCGCGGTGCTGGAGTACCTGGCCCGGCGGGCCGGCGAGGTGGTGCCCAAGCGGGAGATCCTGGAGCAGGTCTGGGACACCGCCTTCGAGGGCGACCCCAACGTCGTCGAGGTCCACGTCAGCGCGGTCCGGCGCAAGATCGACGCGCCGTTCGGCCGGACCTCCCTGGAGACCGTGCGCGGCGCCGGCTACCGACTCGCGGTCGACGGTGGCTGACGCTCCGCGGCGCCCGCTGCCGCGCCGGCTGCGGCCGATGACCGTCCGGGCCCGGGCCACCCTGGGCGCCTGCTCGGTGGTGGCCGTGGCGCTGGCCGCCGCCTCGTTCGCGCTGGTCGGCCTGCTGGACGCCAACCTGCTGCAGAACGCCGAGGACGACGCCGAGCACCAGGCGGACTCCGTCGCGCAGCTGGCGGTGGCCGGACGGCTCGACCCGCTGCTCCAGCCCACCCACGGCGCCGACTTCCTCCAGGTGGTGGACGCGAGCGGCAAGGTGCTCACCAGCAGCCAGAACCTCAGCGGCCGGACGGCCGTCTCGCCCGACCGCCCCACCGCCCCCGGCACCGTGCGTCACACCTGGGACGTGACGCGGATGGGCGAGGAGCACCGGCAGCGGGTCGTCGAGGTCACCACCGAGACCCCCGACGGCCTGGTCACCGTCTACGCGGGCACCTCGCTGCGGGACGCCGACGCGGCCGACGCGACCACCACGGCCGCACTGGCCGTCGGCGGGCCGCTGCTGCTGATCACCGTCGGGGCCGTCACCTGGTGGGTCACCGGGCGGGCGCTGAGGCCGGTGGAGGCGATCCGCGCCGAGGTCGCCGCGATCACCGACCGCGACCTCTACCGCCGGGTCCCGGTCCCGCCCACCCACGACGAGATCGCCCGGCTGGCCACCACCATGAACGCCACCCTGGACCGGCTGGAGTCCTCCGGCCTGCGCCAGCGCCGCTTCATCGCCGACGCCTCGCACGAGCTGCGCAGCCCGATCGCGGTGCTGCGCACCCAGCTGGAGGTGGCGCTCGCCGTCCCGGACCCGGAGCTGCGCCCGGAGCTGATCAGCGGAGCCCTGGAGGACACCGCGCGGCTGGAGCACCTGGCCGCCGACCTGCTGCTGCTGGCCAGGATCGACGCCGCCGAGCCGGTCTCGGCCCAGCGGCTGGACCTCGGCGACCTGGTGCGCCAGGCCGTCGACTCCCGGCGCGGCGACCGTGTCCCGGTCCGCGTGGACCTGGCGCCGGAGATCGAGCTGGACGGCAACCGGCTGCTGCTCACCCGGCTGGTGACCAACCTGCTGGACAACGCCCAGCGCTTCGCCGAGCAGCGGATCGAGGTCTCGCTGCGCACCGTGCCGGACGGCCCGGACGACCACTGCGCCGTGCTGGAGGTCGCCGACGACGGCCCCGGCATCCCCGCGCAGGAGCGCGAACGGGTCTTCGAGCGGTTCGCCCGGCTCGACGACGCCCGCAGCCGCGACCACGGCGGCGCCGGCCTGGGCCTCGCCATCGCCCGCGACCTGGCCGCCCACCACGGCGGCACCCTGCACGCCGACGACGCCGAACGCGGCGCCCTTCTGGTGGCCCGGATCCCGGTCCCCCGAAGCCGCTGAATTTCCAGTCTGATTTTCCGTTATCCAGCTCGCTGTCGCGGATCTCCCACAGTGGACAGGTCAGCTGACGGAGAAGGTGGACACGGGTGGGCACGGACAGTCACCGCACAGGGACGACCGGGGCGCGGACCGGCGATCGGCACGGCGCGGTCCTGCCGGCCGACCGGGACGCGCTGATCGCGGGGCATCTGCCGCTGCTCTACAACATCGTCGGCCGCGCGCTGAACGGCCACCCCGACACCGACGACGTGGTGCAGGAGACCATGCTGCGGGCCGTGGACGGCCTGGACGGGCTGCGCGAGCCGAAGGCCTTCCGCTCGTGGCTGGTGGCCATCGCGATGAACCAGATCCGGCACCGCTACCGGGACCGGCAAGCCGGTGCGGGCGCCGGCCCGCTGGACGAGGCGCACGGCCTGGCCGACCCCGACGCCGACTTCGTCGGTCTGACCATCGTGCGGCTGGGCCTGGCCGGGCAGCGGCGCGAGGTCGCCGAGGCGACCCGCTGGCTGGACCCGGAGGACCGCGAGCTGCTGGGCCTGTGGTGGCAGGAGGCGGCCGGCGAGCTGAGCCGGGCCGAACTGGCCGCCGCGCTGGACCTGCCGCCGGCCCACGCGGCGGTCCGGGTGCAGCGGATGAAGGAGCGACTGGAGACCTCGCGCGTGGTGGTCCGGGCCTTGGCGGGCCACCCGGCCTGCCCGGAACTGGCGGCCGTCACGGCCACCTGGGACGGATCGCCCGGGGCGCTGTGGCGCAAGCGGATCGCCCGGCACGCCCGGGACTGCCAGGCCTGCGGCGGGCACGCCCGCGACCTGGTCCCGGCCGAGGGCCTGTTGGCCGGTCTCGCCCTGCTCCCGCTGCCGCGCCGGCTGGCCGGCCGGCTGACGGCCGCCACCGGCACCGGCGTACCGCGCCCCCGTCCGGCCGGCCACCGCGCGGCCGGCGGTTCGCGCCGACGTCCGCCGGGCGGGCGGCGGCGCCGCAGCCGTCCGACCGGACGCCGTCGCGCTGCCACCGCGCTCGGCCTGCTGGCGGCGCTGACGGCGGGCGGACTGGGCTGGCACACCCTGGCTCCCGGCCAGGGCAGCGCGGTCCGAGCCTCCGACGCCGCACTGACGCAGCCCGATCTGGTGGACGTGACGGCGCTGCGAAGCGCCTCGACACCGCCGACCGGCGCGCCCGCCTCGAAGCCCGCCGCCGGGTCGCCCGCGCCGTCCGCCCCGGCGTCGGCGTCGGCCTCGCCCACCGCCTCGCCCTCCTCCGCCCCGACGCCCTCCCCGTCGCCGTCCGCCTCGACGGCTCCCTCCCCCTCGATGTCCGCGGCCCCGACGTCCGCCTCGCCCGCCCCCGCCACCACCTCCGCGCGTCCCCCGCTCGGCGGGTCGGTCGCCACCGCCGGCTCGTTCCAGCAGCAGGTGCTGGACCTGGTCAACATCCAGCGCGCGCAGAACGGTTGCGGTCCGCTGACGGCCAACGGCAAGCTCCAGGCGGCCGCCCAGGGCCAGTCCGACGACATGGCGGCCCGGCACTTCTTCGACCACACCAACCCGGACGGCGCCGGACCGCAGCAGCGGATCGACGCGACCGGCTACCAGTGGAGCACCTGGGGCGAGAACATCGCCCAGGGCCAGTCCACCCCGGCCTCGGTGATGGACAGTTGGATGAACAGCCCCGGCCACCGGGCGAACATCCTCAACTGCGCGTTCAAGGAGATCGGCGTCGGCGTCCACCAGGGCCCCGGCGGCCCCTGGTGGACCCAGGACTTCGGCGCCCCCGCCTGAGGAGCCCGCGCCTGAGACCGACCGGCAAATTGGCGCGACAGGTGCGAGGTCACTCCCCCAGACTGACCGGACCTCGCACCTGCGCACAGAACGGTTGGTCCCGATGACCGCGGTCCCCTCTCTCGCTGCCACTGTGCACGCCGGCCTCCACCAGGCCATCGGCGTCGCACTGCCCGACGCACCGGACGTGGATCCGCAGCTGCGCCGCAGCGACCGGGCGGACTTCCAGGCCAACGGCCTGCTCGCGGCGGCCAAGGCGGCCGGGACCAACCCGCGGGAGCTGGCCGGGCGGGTGGCCGCCGAACTGGCGGCATCCGGGTCCGCGGAGTCGGCGGTGCTGGCCGGCTGGGAGGTCTCCGGCCCCGGCTTCCTCAACCTGACCCTCGCCGACGGCGCCCTCCTCACCCAGGCCGAGGCCCGGCTCGCGGACGACCGGCTGGGCATCGGAGCGCTCCCCGGCGCGGGCGTCACGGTGCTCGACTACAGCCAGCCGAACATCGCCAAGGAAATGCACGTGGGCCACCTGCGGTCCACCGTGATCGGCGACGCCCTCGCCCGGATCCTCTCCTTCGGCGGTGAGCGGGTCGTGCGGCGCAACCATCTCGGCGACTGGGGAACCCAGTTCGGGATGCTCATCCAGTACCGGGACGAGTTCGGCGACACCGGCGCCGACGTCTCCTCGCTCGACGCGCTCTACAAGACCTCCCGCAAGCACTTCGACACCGACCCGGAGTTCGCCGAGCGGGCCCGGATGCGGGTGGTCGCGCTGCAGGCCGGCGACCCGCCGACGGTGGCGGCCTGGCAGCGGATCGTGGACGAGTCCAAGCGGCACTTCGACGCCGTGTACCAGCGGCTGGACGTCCTGCTGGAGGACACCGACGCGGTCGGCGAGAGCCACTACAACCCGATGCTCGCCGACGTCTGCGCCCAGTTGGAGGCCTCCGGCGTCGCCGTGCGCTCGCAGGGGGCGCTCTGCGTCTTCTTCGACGGGATCCTCAACCCGGACGGTGAGCCGGTACCGCTGATCGTCCGCAAGAAGGACGGCGGCTACGGATACGCCGCCACCGACCTGGCCGCCGTCCGGGAGCGGGTCGCCGCGCTCGGCGCCGACCGGCTGCTGTACGTCGTGGACAGCCGGCAGGCGCTGCACTTCCGGATGGTCTTCGAGACCGCCCGGCGGGCCGGCTGGCTGCCGGACGGCGTGACGGCCGCGCACGTCCCGTTCGGCATGGTGCTGGCCGCCGACGGCCGGCCGTTCAAGACCCGGGCCGGCGGCACCGTCCGGCTGGTCGACCTGCTGGACGAGGCCGTCGAGCGCGCCGCGGCCGTAATCGCCGAGAAGTCCCCGGGGCTGGCACCGGAGCAGCTGGCCGAGCGGGCCGCCCAGGTGGGCATCGGCGCGCTCAAGTACGCGGACCTGTCCAACGCGCGGACCAGGGACTACGCCTTCGACCTGGCCCGGATGGTCTCGCTGACCGGCGACACCGGGGTCTACCTGCAGTACGCGCACGCCCGGATCCACTCGATCCTGCGCAAGGCCCCGGCCGACGCCGGCCACCGGGCGCACCCCGGGGTCGCGCTCACCCCCGCCGAGCGCTCGCTGGCGCTGCTGCTGGACGAGTGCGGGGCCGCGCTGGAGGCCGTCGCGGAGAGTCGGGAGCCGCACCGGCTCTGCACCTACCTGTACCAACTGGCCGTCTCGTTCAGCGCCTTCTACGAGCAGGCCCCGGTGCTGAAGGCCCCCGACACGGCTACCCGGGAGAACCGGCTGCTGCTCTGCCGGCTCACCGCCCGGACCCTCGCGCTCGGGCTCGGCCTGCTCGGGATGGCCGCCCCCGAGCAGCTCTGAACCCGCCCTCGGATGAGCGGCTGCCCGGCCGCCGCCCCCGGAACGGGGTACCGGCCGGGCGGGCCGTCAGGCCACGGGCGGCGGCGCGTCCGGCTGCTCCAGCGCTCCCGCACGGGAGTGCTCCTGGCTGCGGGCCAGGTGCGCGGCGCAGGCCACCACCACCCAGGCCAGGCCGCCCGCGTGGGTGTAGGCGTGTCCCGCGGTGAGCAGCTGCTGCTGGTCGGTGCCGCAGTGCAGGCAGGCGTTGGCGTGCAGCTGCTCGCCGCTGACCAGCAGCTGCTGGGCCGGCCCCTCGATCGGGTGGTAGTCGATCGCGATCGGCGGTCGGGCGGCGGTGAGCTGGTGGAACGTCAGATCGGAGGTCATCGGGTCAGCTCCAGGGGGAGGTCTCCAGGGTCTCGGGCGGACCCGGGACCGGTCACCCTGTGCGCCCGCTCGACTCCGCCCATGGGCTCAGCCTGGCCCTGCCAAGGCCCCGCCGCACCCCGGACCGCCAGATTGGCACCCTTCCGGTCACCTTTTCGTACTCCGACGCGTCGAGATCGAACCCGCTGGCGAACCGCGACGGGCCAGATGACAGGGTGTCAGCCATGCCGACGATCACGTTGCCCCAGCAGCTCGCCCGCACCGGCCGCTTCAGCCTCGGTGCGCCCACCCACTTCACGGTCGCCCCGGACGGCGCGACCGTGCTCTTCCTGCGCAGCCGGGCCGGCGACGATCCACTGAGCTGCCTGTGGGCGCTGGACCTGGACGCCGACGGCGGCCGCGGCGCCGAACGGCTGCTGGTCGACCCCGCGGAGCTGCTCAGCGGCGGCACGGAACAGCTCTCCGAGGAGGAGCGCACCCGCCGCGAGCGCGGCCGGGAGCGGTCCGGCGGCATCGTCGGCTACACCACCGACGCGGCGGCCCGACTCGCGGTCTTCGCGCTCTCCGGCAACCTCTGGACCGTCGACACCGCCACCGGCGCGGCCCGGCGGCTGCCCGCCGAGGGGCCGGTGGTCGACCCGCGCCCCGATCCGTCCGGCTGCAGAATCGCCTACGTCGGCGGCGGCGCCCTGCGGGTCATCGGGGCGGACGGCACCGGCGACCGCGCGGTCGCCGCCCCGGACGGCCCGGACGTCGTCTTCGGTCTGGCCGAGCACGTCGCGTCCGAGTCGATGGGCCGCGAGCGCGGCTACTGGTGGTCGCCCGACGGCACCCGCCTGCTGGTCGCCCGGGTCGACGTCTCCCCGGTCACCGTCTGGTACATCGCGGACCCGGCCAACCCCTCCCGGCCGCCGCGCGCCATGCGCTACCCGGCCGCCGGCGGCGCCAACGCCGACGTCTCGCTCTGGCTCGCCGACCTCGACGGCACGCGCACGCCCGTCGCCTGGGACCGCGCGGCCTTCGAGTACCTCACCGCCGCCGGCTGGGACGCGCACGGCCCGTTCGCCGCCGTGCAGAGCCGCGACCAGGGCACCGTCCAGGTGCTGGCCGTCGACCGCACTACCGGCTCGACCCGGCTGCTGAGCCAGGCCCGCGACGAGCACTGGGTCAAACTGGTGCCCGGCCTGCCCGCCCGCACCGCGGCCGGCGCCCTGCTCTCCAGCGCCGACCTGGAGGACACCCGTCACCTGACCGTGGACGGCGCCCCGGTCACCCCGCCCGGCCTCCAGCTGCGCGCGGTACTCGGCGCCGACGACGAGGGCGTCCTCTTCCTCGCCTCCGACGAGCCGAGCGAGACCCACCTGTGGAGCTACCACCCCGAGGACGGCCTGCGCCGGCTCAGCACCGAGCCGGGCGTGCACACCGGAGTGCGGCGCGCCGGCACCCTGGTGCACGTCGCCCGCTCGCTGGACCGGCCCGGCAGCAGGGCCACCGTGCTGCGCCCGGGGCAGCCGCCCGTCCGGCTGGTCTCGCACGCCGAGCGACCGGTGCTCGACCTGCGGGTCACGCTGCTGCGCGCGGGAGAGCGCGAGCTGCGCACGATGCTGTACCTGCCGTCCTGGCACCGGGCCGACGACGCCCCGCTGCCCGTCCTGCTCGACCCCTACGGCGGGCCCGGCGGGCAGAAGGCCACCGCCGAGCAGGGGTCCTGGTGCCATGTCTCGCAGTGGTTCGCCGAACAGGGCTTCGCGGTCCTGGCCACCGACGGCGCCGGCACCGCCGGGCGCGGGCCGCGCTGGGAGCGCGAGATCCACGGCGACGTGATGGGCCCGGTCCTGGCGGACCAGGTGGCCGCGCTGCACGCGATCGCCGAGCGCCACCCCGAGCTGGACCTCACCCGGGTCGCCGTCCGCGGCTGGTCCTTCGGCGCTTCGCTGGCGATCGCCGCCGTCCTGCACCGCCCCGACGTCTTCCACGCCGCGGTCGCCGGAGCCCCCGCCACCGAATCGCGGATGTACGACACCCACTGGCGCGAGCGCTACCTGGGCCACCCCGACCGGTATCCCGAGCGCTTCGAGCGCGACTCCCTGGTGACGGCGGCGCCGCTGCTGTCCCGCCCCCTGCTGCTGATGCACGGTTTCGCGGACGACAACGTCTTTCCCGCGCACACCCTGCGCCTCTCCAGCGCCCTGCTCGCGGCGGGCCGGCCGCACGAGGTGCTGCCACTCAGCGGGGTGAGCCACGCGGGCCCGACCGGCGCGGACTTCGAGCGCCTGCTCGAACTCCAGCTGGACTTCCTGCGGCGGTCGCTTCCGAAGGTCTAGGGCGAAGGTCCAGGGCGAAGGTCCAGGGGCGAGGTCTCAGGGCTGGACGTCGCTGCGGCCGGAGACCCAGGCCAGCGCGTCGTGGACGCCGCGCGCGTAGTCGCGGCCGTCCTGGTCGGCGCTCTGGTCCTGCTGGCGGACCTGGGCCGCCTGCTGCTCGGCGCCGAGCTGCGCCGGGCACGGGCCCTCGGGCCCGGTCGCCAGGCTGTCGGTCACCGGGGCGAGTGTGCTGCGGCCGAGCGCCCACAGGTAGCCGTCCAGCGAGCCCCGGTGGAACCGCGACGGCTCGAACGGCGGGTCGCCGATGTACTCCAGGCGCGCGAGCGCGCTCTCAACCTGCTCCCGGGAACGCGCCCCGACCCGGGACGTCACATCGTGGCTGGTCATAACCGCAGGTTAAGCACGCACGGCCGTCCGGGGCGCCCCCGGACGGCCAATCCGGGGACCCTCCAGGGGCGCTGCGGCCGGTTTCCAGGTGCGCGGCCGGACGGACCTGGTCCACACTCGTGGGACAGGTCCGTCCGGCCGCAGCCCCACGATCCATGGAGGCATCCCATGAGCGAGTCCGTCGACATCGAGTCGTTGCCCACCCCCGACCGTCTGCTGCACACCGGATCAGAGCACCCCATCGACCCCGAGGACCTCGTGATGGCCTCGGGCCGCGACGTCACGCCCGAGCTGGTGGAGAAGGCCCGCAAGGCGCTGGAGCGCGACGGTGCGGTGGCGGTCGAGCGCGTCCTGCCGTAGGGCGCGGGTGACGAGGGACCGATGGCCCGCGCGCGGAGGCTCCGCGCGCGGGCCCGCGTGCTGTCACGGCAGGTCCGGCCGTCCGTGGACGCACTTTGTCGCACTTCTGTGACAGAAGAAGCGCGACGATTGGTCCGATTTACTCATCTTGCATGCTTATGGTCTAAGGCATGCCTACGTCGAACCCTGGATCCTTCGTACACAAGACCAGGCTGACCGCGATGTTCCTCAGCATCAGCGCGGTCGCCGGTGTGCTCACGGCCGGCCTCGCGCTGCCCGCCGTGGGCGGCATAGGCCTGGGCGCCAAGGGCGCCGTCGAGGACTTCAACAGCCTGCCGGACGACTTCACCGCTCCGCCGCTGTCGCAGGCCTCGACCGTCTACGACTCCGCCGGCGGCGTGATCGCCACGGTCTACGACCGCGACCGCACCGTCGTGCCGAGCGACCAGATCGCCCCGATCATGAAGTCCGCCCTGGTAGACATCGAGGACAACCGCTTCTACCAGCACGGCGCGATCGACCCCAAGGGCATAGCCCGGGCGATCGGCAACAACGCCTCCGGCAGCGGTACCCAGGGCGCCTCCACGCTGACCCAGCAGTACGTGAAGAACGTCTTCGTCGACCAGGCGGGCGACGACCAGGCGGCGGTGCTGGCGGCCCAGGCGCAGACCGTCGGCCGCAAGATCAAGGAAATGAAGTACGCGATCCAGGTCGAGCAGACGCTCACCAAGGACCAGATCATCACGAACTACCTGAACATCACGTTCATGGGCGAGCAGGCCTACGGGGTCGAGGCCGCCTCCGAGCGCTACTTCAGCGTCCACGCCAAGGACCTCACGCTCCCGCAGGCCGCCCTGCTGGCCGGCCTGGTCCAGTCGCCCAGCGGCTACGACCCGATCGCCAACCCGAAGGCGGCCAAGGAGCGGCGCGACACCGTGCTGAAGAAGATGGCCCAGTACGGGACCGTCACCCAGGCCCAGGCCGACCAGGCGATCGCCACCCCGATCACGCTCAACGTCAGCCGCCCGCAGCAGGGTTGCATCACCGCGCAGCAGGGCGAGGGTTTCTTCTGCGACTACGTGAAGAACGTGGTGACCAACGACCCCGCCTTCGGGGCCAGCGCGGCCGAGCGCCAGGCGCTGTGGTCGCGCGGCGGCCTGCAGATCCACACCACGCTCGACCCCAAGGCGCAGGCCGCCCTGCAGACCTCGGTGACCAAGCACGTCTACGCGACCGACAAGGCCGCCACCGCGATGAGCGTGGTGCAGCCCGGGACCGGCAAGATCCTCGCGATGGGCCAGAGCCGCCCGTACGGGGTCAACGCCAACCAGACCCAGATCAACCTGAACGTCGGCAAGTCGATGGGCGGCGGCCTGGGCTTCCCGACCGGCTCGACGTTCAAGCCGATCGTGGCGGCGGCGGCGCTGGAGAACGGCATCCTGCCCTCGCAGAGCTACCCCTCGCCGTACAGCATGCAGTGGCCGGCCATGCGGAGCTGCACCGGCCAGAAGGTCGACTCGCACGACACCGTGCACAACGACTCCACCTCGCTGGTCGGCCCGTTCAGCATGGCCCCGGCGATGGCGCAGTCGGTGAACACCTACTTCGCCTCGCTGGAGGCGGACGCCGGGCTGTGCAACGTCTCGCAGATGACCAACAAGCTCGGCATCACCCAGCAGGCGGGCGGCGAGCCGCTGCAGGTCGTGCAGTCGATGACGCTGGGCAGCAACGACCTCACGCCGCTGGAGATGGCCAATGTATACGCCACCTTCGCCGCCCACGGCACCTACTGCTCCCCGACCGCGATCGACTCGGTGACCACCGCCGACGGCAAGCCGATCGCCGTCCCGCAGGCCAACTGCACGCAGGCGATGTCGACGACCACCGCGGACGAGATCACCACCATGCTGATGGGCGTGGTGCAGGACGGCACCGGTAGCACGGCCGGCCTGACCGACCGCGACACCGCGGGCAAGACGGGTACCACCAACAACGGCAACCAGGTCTGGTTCATCGGCTACACGCCCGAGGCGGCCGGCGCCACCGTGGTCGGCAACACCGAGGGGACCAGCTCGCTGGACGGCCAGCGGATCGGCGGCCAGCGCGTCGACCAGGCCTTCGGTGGCACCCTCGCGGGACCGATCTGGCGCGACGCCATCAGCGGCATGCTCAAGGGCACCCCGCCGAGCTCGCTGGCCTCGGTGTCGCTGCCGTAGCCACAGCCGTGCCGTGTGTTCGGCCGAAGGGCCCCCGGTTTCGGGGGCCCTTCGGCCCTTCGATCACGAAACGTCAACGTTCCATCAAACTGGCAAGTGTCCGGCCCGGAAGGGTCTAAGCTTGCGGAGGTTTAGTAAGGCACCTCGTTCGGTGAGGCGTCTTCACGGACACAGGCCACTGATCCCACCCGTCGAGAGACGCTCCGGATCAGGACAGATCTTCCCGACCTAAGGGTTGATCCCAAGTGGCTTCCCGCTTCCGAGCGGGATCACGCCGTGGAGTGCCAAAGCTCTGACGAGTTGGGGTGTACCGGCCGTCATGGACCGGTCCGCTCCTTGCCGTGTCGATTCGGCGCACAGCTGTGCGTCCCGGCCGGAAGGAGGCGAGAGACATGGATTCGAGTTGCAGTAGTCCGGGCCACAAACGGCCCCTCATCCGCTTGTCCTCGTTTTCCTTCGGCACGCGGTAACCACCTTCCCTGCGCTCGCTCTTGACGCACCGTCATGCCAACGCGGCCTGCTGCCGCGGTGGCGCGACGTGGTGCGCGCTCGCAGGGGGGACGGCTGCTGCGCGCCCCCAAATCGCCCCTGTACGAAGGGGCTTGGGAGGCACACCATGACCGACACGATCACCACCACCACCGCGGCGGCGCAGCGTGCCACGGTCCTCGACGACGCCCATGTCGGCGACATCAAGGGCGCGTTGGGCACCATCCGACTGGACGACACCGCACCGCGCACCGGACTGTCCGCGAAGCTCAAGACCCTGCTGGCCATCGTCGGCCCGGGCCTGATCGTCATGGTCGGCGACAACGACGCGGGCGCCTTCGCCACCTACGGCCAGGCCGGCCAGAACTACGGCACCCACCTGCTCTGGACACTGCTGCTGCTCGTCCCTGTCCTCTACATCAACCAGGAGATGGTGCTGCGCCTGGGCGCGGTCACCGGTGTCGGCCACGCCCGCCTCATCCTGGAGCGCTTCGGCAAGTTCTGGGGCGCCTTCAGCGTCATCGACCTCTTCCTGCTCAACGCGCTGACGCTGGTCACCGAGTTCATCGGCATCACCCTGGCCACCGGCTACCTCGGCCTGCCCAAGGTCGCCTCCGTCGTACTGGCCGCCGCGATCATCATCGCCTCCGCCTTCACCGGCTCCTTCCAGCGCTTCGAGCGGATCGCCATCGCCCTGTGCGCCGGATCGCTGCTGCTGATCCCCGTCTACTTCCTGGTCCACCCCAAGACCTCGCAGATGGCCCACGACTTCGTCGTCCCCACCATGCCCGGCGGCTCCGACCAGCTCTCCACCGTCATGCTGCTGATCATCGGCATCGTCGGCACCACCGTCGCCCCCTGGCAGCTCTTCTTCCAGCAGTCCTACGTCATCGACAAGCGCATCACCCCGCGCTTCATGAAGTACGAGAAGGTCGACCTCTGGATCGGGATCCTGATCGTCGTGGTCGGCGGCGCCGCCCTGATGGGCGCCTCGGCCGCCGCGTTCGCCGGGACCAAGGACTTCGGCACCTTCACCGACGCGGCCGGCGTGGCCACCGGAATCGCCGACCACGCCGGGAAGTTCGCCGGTGTGCTGTTCGCGATCGCCCTGCTGGACGCCTCCATCATCGGCGCCTTCGCCGTCTCGCTCTCCACCGCCTACGCCATCGGCGACGTCTTCGGCATCAAGCACTCGCTGCACCGGGGCGTCGGCGGCGCCAAGGGCTTCTATGCCGTCTATGCCGGACTCGTCGCCCTGGCCGCCGCCATCGTCCTCATCCCCGGTTCCCCGCTGGGCCTGCTCACCGAAGGCGTCCAGACCCTCGCCGGCGTGCTGCTCCCCTCCGCCTCGGTCTTCCTCCTGCTGCTCTGCAACGACAAGCAGGTCCTGGGCCCCTGGGTCAACGGACCCAAGACGAACGCCTTCACCGCCGCCGTCGTCGGCGTCCTGGTGACCCTCTCCGTCATCCTGACCGCCTCCGTCCTGTTCCCCGACATCACCGCCGACGCCATCCTGCAGATCATGGCCGTCTGCGGCGTCACCGGAGTCCTGGCCGCCGGCTACGCCTTCACCCGCCGCCGCACCGCCACCAACGAAGATCCCCTGGACCGCACCGGGCGCGACACCTGGCGGATGCCCCCGCTGGAGACCCTCACCAAGCCCGTCATGGCCACCGGCCGCAAGATCGGCATGGGCGCGCTGCGCAGCTACCTCCTCGTCGCGATGGTCCTGGTCATCATCAAGATCGTCCAAGTCGCCCTCAGCAACTGACCCGAACCCGGGGCGGCAGGGCCCAACCGGACCCCGCCACCCCGGCCCACCGACCGGCAAAGGAGGTGGCCCGTGCACACGCTGACCACCATCGACTTCCTGCTCCGACTCGCCACCGGCGTCGCCTGCGGCGCACTGATCGGCGTCGAACGCCAGTGGCGCGCCCGGATGGCGGGCCTGCGCACCAACGCCCTGGTCGCCACCGGGGCCACCCTGTTCGTCCTGTACAGCGAGGCCGTCGCGGACTCCGGCAGTCCGACCCGGGTGGCCTCCTACGTGGTCTCCGGCATCGGCTTCCTGGGCGGCGGCGTCATCCTGCGCGACGGCGCGGGAGTCCGCGGCCTGAACACCGCCGCCACCCTGTGGTGTTCGGCGGCGGTCGGTGTGCTGGCCGCCTCCGGCCAGTACGCCTTCGCCGTGCTGGGCACGCTCGCGGTGCTGGCGGTGCACGTGGTCCTGCGTCCGGCCGGGCGCCTGCTGGACCGGGCCCGGCCGCCGGCACCGACCCGGACGCCACCGTGCGCGCCACCATCCACCTGGCCTGCGAACGACGGGCGGAGTCCCACATCCGCGCCCTGCTCCTCCAGGCCCTCACCGCCTCCGCCCTCGCCCCCACCGGCCTGCGGGCCCGCCGCGGACCGGGCGAGGACACCAGCCTCCGCGCCACCGTCGCCATCAGCGGCGACGTCGCCCAGTCGCTGGAACAGGTCGTCGCGCGGCTCTCGTTGGAACCCGGGGTGACGGACCTGCACTGGCACCTGGAGGAGGACGCCGAACAGGAGGCGCTGGCCTGACACCGTCCGGGGCGCGGTGCTCCCCCGATCGGGGGAGGTCACCGCGGAGCTGCCCGGCCATACTGACGATCATGATCAGGGGAATCCGGCCGCTGTTGCGCGGCTCCACGTATTCGGGTGCGCTGTTCGCCGGCCTCGGCGCGCTCGTGAGCATGCCACTACTGCCGTTCGCGATGCTGCCGGCGCTGGCCCTGCGACCGGCTCCCTACGCGGTCCAGGCGGTGCTGAGCCTGCTGGTCTGGGCGGCGCTGGTGGCCGCGTTCGGGCTGGCCCGCACCACGCGGCGGGCACTGATCGCCGGCGCCCGCCGGCTGCTGAAGGTGCCGCTGCCGTCCGGGGCTGTTCCGAGCGGTGCGGTTTCCAGCGGCGCGGTTTCCAGCGGCGCGGTTTCGAGCGGCGCCGGCCGCTGGCGGACTCCGCTGTGGCTGGTGCTGCACGTGGCGCTGGGGTGGACGGGTGGCCTGGCGAGCCTGGTGCTGCTCGGCGCGGCCGTGTCCCTGCCGGGGGGCTGGCTGTCGGGCGAGGGGCGGTTGAGCTGGTCCGGCGGATCGGTGCGGGTGACGGGTGCCTGGAGCTGGGTGGTGGCCCTCATCTGCCTGTTGCTGGTTCCGGTGGTGTGCGCGGTGGCGGCGAACGCGCTGCGGTGGCTGGCACCACGGCTGTTGGGGCCGTCGTCGGCCGAGCGGCTCGCGCTGGCGGCCGAGCGGGAGCTGCTGCTGGCCCAACGCAACCGGCTGGCGCAGGAGTTGCACGACTCGATCGGGCACACGCTGACGGCGGCCACGATCCAGGCAGCGGTGGCGGGCGAGGTGCTCTCCGCCGACCCGGTGGCGGCGCGGGCCGCCCTGCGCAGCATCGAGGAGTCGACCCGGGCCGCACTGGAGGACCTGGACTACGTGCTGGGCGTGCTGCGCGAGGAGCAGGCGGGGACGGCGCCGACCCGGACCTTGGCCGACCTGCCCGAACTGCTGGACCGGCTACGGCACGCGGGGGCAGTGGTGGAGCCCGAGCTGTCGGGCGAGTTGGCGCAGGTTCAGGGGACGCTCTCCCGGGCGGCGTACCGGATCCTGCAAGAGGGACTGACGAACGCGCTGCGGCACGGCGCGGGCGGTCCGATCGCCGTCCGGGTGGCGGCCGCGCCGGAGGGACTGGAGCTCAGCGTGGTCAACCGGACCGGGACGGGCGTGGCGGCAGGGGACTTCCCGACGTCCGGGCACGGCCTGCCCGGGCTGGTCGAGCGGGTGCGGCTGCTGCACGGTGAGATCGAGGCCGGCCCGGCCGGGCCGCAGCACTGGCGGTTGGCGGTCCGCCTGCCGGTACGGCTCCCGGCGTGATCGACCCCGACGCGAACGCCGCCGTCACGCTCCTGATCGCGGACGACGACGCGGTGACCCGCAGCGGACTGCGCACGTTGCTCGCCGCGCAGCCGGGGCTCACGGTGGTCGGCGAGGCCGCCGACGGCGTCGAGGCGGTGGAGCAGTCCCGGCGCCTGCGGCCGGACGTGATCCTGATGGATGTGCGGATGCCGCGCCGCAACGGGATCGAGGCCACCCGGCAGCTGCTGGCCGAGTCGGCCGACCCGCCGAAGGTCGTGGTGATCACCACCTTCGAGAACGACGACTACGTCACCGCCGCCCTGAGCGCGGGGGCCAGTGGGTTCGTGCTCAAGCGGCTTCCGGTCCGGCAGATCGCGCAGGCGGTACGGGTGGCGGCGGCGGGAGAGGCGATCCTCTTCCCGGCGGCCCTGCGCCGGATGGTCACCACCCGGCCGCTGCGCTCCGCCGAGGCGCTGCCCAGGGCGGCGCTGACGGGACGGGAGGAGGAGGTGCTGCGGTTGATGGCCACCGGCCTGTCCAACCCGGAGATCGCGGAGTCGCTCACGGTGAGCCTGGAGACCGCGAAGACGCACGTCGGGAACGTGCTGACCAAGCTCGGCGCGCAGAACCGGACCCACGCGGTGGTGATCGCGTACGAATCCGGCCTGGTGGTACCGGGGTTCGCCGGCTGACGTGCCGACGAGCCGACGTGCCGATGCGCTGACGAGCCGATGGGAGTGTCGCTTGACAGGGTGTCAGGGATATCCGATCCTCGTTAATGGAAATGGCTTTCATTTCTACTTGGCCATCCGGAACGGAGCCCCCATGTCCCTCGACGTCTCCCCCGCGCTGCTCGCCCAGGCCGAACAGGGCGAGGTGAACGAAGCCGACTTCGTCGACACCGTCCGCACCTCACTCCCCTACGCCTACCGGATGATCGAGGAGCTGACCGCCGAACTCGGCGCCGGCGACCGCCCGTTCGCCGACAACAGCGTCCCGCCGCCGTCGGACGCCGAGCGCGGGCAGCTGCTCCGGGCGCTGGCGAGCGACGCCATCCGGGGCAGCCTGGAGCGGCACTTCGGCGTGCGGCTGGCGTTCATGAACTGCCACCGGGTCGCGGTCTTCCCGGTCGGCGCGGAGCAGGGGGAGGCGTACCGCAGGTTCACGTCCGTCCGGTCGCAGCTGCTCAACCAGGTGCCGGAGCTGCGGAGCTGCTGAGCCGGGAGGTGAAGCGACGCCGGGCCCCGGTCCCGAGGACGATGTCCTCGGGACCGGGGCCCGGCGTCTGCTGGTGCGCGGTGGTGCGGTGGTGCGGTCGTTCTAGAGGCGGGCCTCGGTGACAGCCGCGCCGAGGGCGTCCTTGATCCGGGGGCCCAGGCGGGCGAAGCCCAGCTCCTTCATCGCGGCGCGGAGCAGCTCGTCGTCGGTCCGCTCGACGGCGTCGCCATCGATCCAGCGGACCAGGGCGAGCAGTTCGGCGGGTGTGTAGGCGGTGACCGGACGGCCCGGGGTGAGGTCGGGCTTGCGCGGGCGCCGCGCACGCTTGGCGGGGGCGGACTCGGCGTCGGCGGCGGGGGCGGACTCGGCGGCGGCGGGCTCGGGCTCGACGGCCTCGGGGGCGAGGGTGGGCTCGACCACGGCAACAGGCTCGGGCTCGACTTCGGGCTCGGCCTCGACGATGGGCTCTGCGACGACCTCAGCGGTCGGCTCAGCCTCGACGACCGGGGCAACCTCGACCTCGACCTCTGCCACGGGCTCGGCCACAACGTCGACCTCGACCTCGGGCTCAACCACAGCCACAGCCACAGGCTCGGCCTCAACCTCAGGCTCGGCCTCGACCACGACCTCGGGCTCAACCTCAGCCACGGGCTCGACCTCAGGCTCGGCCACAACCTCGACCTCGACCTCGGCCACCGTGACCGGCTCAGCCGTCGGCTCGTTGTCGAGAGCCTCGCGCGGGCCGGCGCTCAGCGCCTGCCAGGCGGTCTCCGCCTCGGTGTCGACCGCCGCGTCGGCCTCGACGGCGACAGCGACGTCGACAGCGGCCTCAGCCTCGACCCCCGACTCCGCCGCGTCCACAGACTCCCCGGTCTCAGCCTCAGCCGCCACCTCGGCCTCCACCTCCACCGCCGCCTCCACCTCGCCCGCGTGGCGACGGTAGGCCGCCTCCGCCGCGGTGCGGTCGGCGCGGGCGGCGGTGAGGTCGGCGAGCAGGTCGGCCAGTCCGGCGGCCTCCAAGCCGGCGCGGAGCGTGCGGAGTTCGGGGAGCCGGTAGAGCGTCCCCTCGTCCGTGGCCAGCCGGTCCACCAGGTCCGCGAGGTCGGTGAAGGGAAGCGCCGTCAGGTCGCGGTCGGGGAACAGGCGGCCCAGCTCGCGCAGTGCGGCGGCCAGCGCCTCGACCGACTGCGCGGTGGCCTCCAGCTGCGCGCTGTCCAACGGCCGGGCGGCCGAGGCCGCGCCGGAGGTGGCCAGGGCCGCCCAGTCCGTGCGCTCGGCGGCCGCCGCGACCAGGGCCGCGTGCAGCGCGTCGCGGCGCGGGCGGTCCGCGACGGCCAGGCCGCGGGCCTGGGCGCGCAGCTTGCGGCGGCGTCCCCAGGAGAGCTTCAGCCCGCGCTCCTTGCGCCAGGTGCCGCTCGCGGTCGCCGCCGCCAGGGCGTCGAGGTCCTCCACGTACACGCCGGCGCCGAGCGTCACCGCGGTGTCCTGGAGTCGGCGTCCGAGGCCGACGAGGGCGTCCGCCTCGGTGAGGGTGGCCGGTTCGCGCAGGTCCGAGTCGGCGACGAGCCGCGTGGCGGCCTCCTGGGCGCTGTTCAGCGCGCCGCCGCGCACCTCGGCGAGGACGGTCGACGCGGCCCTGGCCTCCTCGGGGCCGGTCACCGTGTCGAGTGCGGCGTACCAGGCGTGGGTGTCGGCGGCGAGGGTGAACCCGCCCAACTCGGCGAACCTGAGCAGGTCCTCACGGACGTCCGGTCCGTGGTCGGGGGCTGGACCGGCGGAGCGGTCCTGGGGCGGTACATCAGCGTTCTGCACATGAAGCACTGTCATGGGACGTCCGGTTCGTGGCGGGGAAGACTGCGGCAGGGGTGGAACGGTGCAGGCCACCGGGGGCGGGCGAGAAACCGTCCGCGCCTCGGGGAGCCTGCGGTAGGCCAGAATACGGGTGAGCGTTCGACCCTTGCACGCACCGGCCGCTCCGCGCGTAACTCTGCCGCCCCCGGCCGTCCGCCGGGCACCGTGACACGCGTGGCTGGGCCACCGGAGGGAGCGGGCGGCGGGCTGCTTCTCCGGCGTCAGGCGCTCTCCCCGGCGTCCGCGCGCAGGCCGGCCAGGCACTGCACCAGGTACAGCAGGCTGAACACGGCCCGCTCGGTGTCCTGGAGGAAGGCCAGGTCGTCCGGCGTCGGCTTCGCGTCCCGCCGGCGCAGGACCGCCTGGACGAGTGCCTCCGCGCCCTCGGCGCCGTCGAGGAGCAGCAGCAGCGGAGCATCCGCGATCGGGATGGCGCCGCCCAGTTCGGCCATCGAGACGGACCGGGCGACGGTGGCCGTTCCGACGGCCGTGGCGGTGTGGCAGGCCATCAGCAGGGCGCCGGGCAGGCCGGTGCTGCCGAGCCAGTCGGCCAGTTCACGCGTGGCGGCCTTGCGCCGGTCGGCGCCGAGCAGACCGCACAGGTGCGCGGTGAACGCCTCCACCTCCTGCCGCGTCACCGGGCGGCCGCTGCCCGCACGCCCGCCCCCGAACGCACCGGCACCACTGTCGTGGTGCCCGCCGCCCTGCGGCTCGATTCGACCCATCAGCCACTCCCGCCCTCAGCTCCCGGCCCCGCCGACCCAGTCTGCCGGGGTCCGCCACCACGCGACTACAGGCGGACTCGCCCGGGCCTTGACGCCTGCGGGATGATATGACGAGTCGTCAATAATCCTTCCAGTCAAGCGAAGAGAGAGCAAAGGGCATGTCGCCACCGGACCCCGGGGCGGCGGACCAGGCTCCCGGCGAGGGCGGGGCGGCGGGGCGGGGCGGCGGCCGATCCCGGGTGCGATGCGGCAGGCGATCCGCGAGGCACCGAATCCTCGGACACCACGGACACCACGGATCGCATGCGAGTCGAATGTTACATTGCAATTTCAAATGGAATTCGCGCACATTCCGCCGCACCCCCGCTCGAAATTCGTTCGATCCGGCGGCACTCACACAGCGTCAGCGTACGCCACCCGCCGCACCGCAGCCGCACATCGGCGCCCGGCGCACAACGGTGCGCTGACCTCGCAATTCGGCGACCGAAAGGCACTCCACCACGGAATCACCCTCCGTCATCAGGAGGAAGTCATTCCACTTGACCCGTGGGTAACGAGGGTTTCAAACCATAAAAAGTGCACTCGTAGATCACCACAGGACAGCTCGACTGATAACATCCGTCCCAGTGCTGCGGTGCCGCCGGCGGGCGGATTCGGCATACGCGGCATCCACAGACACGGCATCCGTCCAGTTGCCGGGTGATGATAGTTCGGCCGGGGGGCGCGCTGTCGATGGTGATACGTACGTGCAGTTTCACGGGCAAGGCAGCTGTTCATTCGGGCTTCATGCGGAATTTCTTGCCGCCCTCGCAGGGCCGGGACCTGGGAATGACCACCCCAGACGGCACCCCTTGCACCGGGCGCCTTGCGCTAACATCTCCACAGCTCCAGGCAATCCTACTTTGATTTCGCTTCCGGCCGCTCCTCCCGCCCGTCGACCCAGGTCGGCGGCGCACGGATCCAGCGGCTTTCACTGGCATGGATTAATCCAGGTGGTAGCGCGTTTCCGTTTCCAGGAGGGTGGATAGGAAATGATACGAAGCAATGCCTATGAATTGGTGACGGACGACATGTTCCTCCAGTTGTCCGACGTCCTGCACGACAGTGACCTTTTCCTCAAGATCGAGGGCCTCAACCCGGCCGGCTCCGTGAAGCTCAAGACCGCGGTCGGCCTGATCCAGGACGCGGAGGACCGCGGGCTCCTGGGGCCGGGCGGGAGTGTCGTCGAGTCGTCGTCGGGCAATCTCGGCGTGGCGCTGAGCGTGGTGTGCGCAGCCAAGGGCTACGCCTTCACCTGTGTCACCGACCCGAACGTCTCCGCCCAGAGCATGGCCGCCATGAAGGCGCTGGGGACGAAGGTCGTGGTGGTGAGCGAGCGGGACGCCAACGGCGGGTTCCTGGCGACCCGGATCAACCTCATCAAGCGGATGCTCGCCGAGGACCCCGAGCTGTTGTGGACGAATCAGTACGCGAACGCCGCCAATCCGCACGTGCATTTCACCCGCACCGCCGCCTCCACCGCCGCCGAGATCGGTACGGTGGACCACCTGTTCGTCGGGGCGGGGACAACCGGCACGCTCATGGGCTGCGCCGACTACTTCCGGCGTTTCTCGCCGAATACCCGGATCATCGCCGTGGACACGGTCGGGTCCGTCACCTTCGGGGGTCCCAGCGGGCCGCGCTTCGTTCCCGGGCTCGGCACCAGCAGGCGCCCCGAGGTATTCCGGCCGGAAATGGTCGACGACGTCATTCTCGTGAACGAGGTGGACGCCGTCCGGGCCTGCCGGACGATTGCCCGGCGATACGGCGTCCTGGTCGGCGGATCGACCGGTTCGGTGTTCGCCGCCGTCCAGGCCCAAGCCGGCCTCATTCCCCCGGGGTCGCGCGTCGTCGCGCTCTCCCCCGATCTCGGCGAGCGCTACCTCGCCACGATCTACAACGACGAATGGGTCGCGGCCCGGTTCGGCGCCGATGCGGTCACCACCGTCAACACGGTCAACCAGTCAGAGTTCCCCGTCGCCTCCTGGGAGATGAACGTTGTTTAACTTCGATGTAGTCAGCGGAACGGTCGCACGCAAGATCATCCAGGAGTCGCGCTCCGAGCTCGTCACCGTGGTCAAAGAGGCCTATCTGACGCACTACGCGGGCTCGTCGGTGAATCCGAACAGCTACTTCCTGCGCTTCCCCGAGAACCCGAGCGCCCGCATCATCGCGCTCCCGGCGTACCTCGGCGGGGAGTACGACGTCGCCGGTATCAAGTGGATCAGCAGCTTCCCCGAGAACATCAAGAACAACGTGCCGCGGGCGTCGGCCGTCCTGCTGCTCAACGACTACGCGACCGGCTACCCGTTCGCCTGCCTGGAGGCCTCGCAGATCAGCGCGGCCCGCACCGCCGCCTCGGCCGTGCTCGGCGCGGCGCAGCTGCTCGGCCGCACCAACGCGGAGCGGATCACGGTCGTCGGCTCGGGCATCATCGCCCGCAACATCATCGAGTTCTTCGCCGCCGAGGACTGGAAGGTCGGCGAGTTCGCGATCGTCGACCACAAGGCCGAGTACGCGGAGCTGCTCGCCGCCCACGTGCGCGACGAACTCGGCTACTCCGCCAGTCGGTTCGATGACCTGCCGACGGCCTTCGACGGCGCGGACGTGATCGTGCTGGCCACCACCGCCCCCGAGCCGTACATCGTCGAACCCGGCGCGTTCGCCCCCGGTCAGGTGGTCCTCAACATCTCGCTGCGGGACATCTCCCCCGACCTCGTGCTGTCCTCGCACAACGTGGTGGACGACGTCGACCACTGCCTGACCGCCAACACCTCGCCGCACCTGGCCGAGCAGCAGACGGGCAACCGCGACTTCATCTCCGGCGTGCTCGCCCAGGTGATCCGCGGCGAGGTCTCGCTCGACGCCGAGCGGCCGCGGATCTTCTCGCCGTTCGGGCTGGGGGTGCTCGACCTCGCCGTCGGCAGCTACATCCACCGCCGTGCCGTGGAGAGCGGGCAGACCCAGGCGATCGACGGCTTCTTCGGCGAGACCGAACGGTGGGGCAAGTGAGCGTCACGGCGGCCCCCGCCGCTCCGGCGGCCGCGGCCAAGCACGCCATGCTGCTCGGCGCCCTGGGCGTGCTGGCCTTCAGCATGACGCTGCCCTCCACCCGGGTGGCCGACCCCGCGTTCGGGGGCTGGACGGTCGCGTTCGGCCGGGCGCTGCCGGCGGCGCTGCTCGCGCTCCTGGTGCTGTCGGCGAAGCGTCAGCCGCTGCTGCCGCCGAAGGAGGCGCGCGCGGGCCTGGTCCAGGTGGCCGCGACGGTCGTCGTCGGCTTCCCGCTGCTCACCTCGCTCGCCCTGCAGTCGGTGAACAGCGCGCACGGAGCGGTCGTCACCGGGCTGATACCCGCGGCCACGGCCGGCTTCGGCGTCCTGCTGGCCGGGGAGCGCCCGCGGCGCAGCTACTGGATCGCCATGGCGGTCGGCCTGGTGGGCATCGTGAGCCTGCCGGTCATCCAGGGGGCCGGCCGGTTCCAGGCCGGCGACCTGCTGCTGATCCTGGCCGTGGCCGTGGTGGGCTTCGGCTACGCGCGCGGCGGCGTGATGGCGCGGACGTACGGCGGCTGGCGCGTCATCTGCTGGGCGCTGGTGCTCTCGCTGCCGGTGACCGTCCCGCTGACCGCGCTCACGGTGGCGCTGCGCCCGCCGCACCACATCACGGCGGGCGCGGCCGTCTCGATGACCTACCTCGGCCTGGTCAGCATGTGCCTGGGCTTCTTCTTCTGGTACGAGGGCCTGGCCCGCGGCGGCGTGGCCCGGGTCGGACGCCTCCAGCTCGCCCAGCCGGTGCTGACCCTCGGCTGGTCGGCGCTGCTGCTCGGGGAGCACCTGGACGCGGTGACGCTGGTCGCGGCGGTCGTGGTGCTCGGTGCCGTCGCCGTGGGCCGCAACGCCCGTCAGACGCCCGTGCCGGCAGCCGAACCGGTCCTCCCGCCTAGTCCCGCCGCCGACGAGGAGAGCGGAGCGGTGCGCCATGCCTAGCCATCGCCGATCGATCCTGGTCACCCGGCGGCTGGCCCCCGGCGTGTCCGAGCGACTGGGTGCGGCGCACGACCTCGTCCTGCACGACAGCGATCGGGCGATGCCCCGCGCCGAGCTGCTCGACGCGGTGCGGGGCACCTCGGCAGCGCTCACCACCCTGGACGACCGCGTCGACGGGGAGTTCCTCGACGCGGCCGGCCCGGGCCTGCGGATCGTGGCCAACCACGCGGTGGGCCTGCACAACGTGGATCTGGCGGCCTGTGCCGCGCGCGGCGTCCTGGTGTCCAACACACCCGGCGTGCTGACCGAGGCGACCGCGGACCTGGCCATGGCGCTGCTGCTGGGCGCCGCCCGGCGGATCGGCGAGGGCGAGCGGCGGGTGCGCTCGGGCGTCCCGTGGTCCTGGTCGCCGAACTTCATGCTCGGCACGACGCTGACCGGCGCCTCGCTGGGCATCGTCGGCATGGGCCAGATCGGCCGGGCCGTGGCGCGCCGGGCCCTCGGGTTCTCCATGCGGATCGGCTACCACAACCGGAACCCGCTGCCCACCACCCAAGAACTGGGCGCCTCCTGGCGGCCGTTGGACGCGCTGCTGGCCGAGTCCTCGCTCCTGGTGGTCAGCTGTCCGCTGTCCGAGCAGACCCGGGGGCTGCTGGACGCCCAGCGGCTGTCCCGGCTCCCGCGCGGCGCCGTGGTCGTCAGCATCACCGCGGGGGTGGTGGACGAGGACGCCCTCGCGGCCGCGCTGGACTCCGGCGCGCTGCTCGCCGCCGCCGTCGACAACCACACCGACGAGCCCGCGGTGAACACCGCCCTGCTGGGCCAGGAGCGTGCCGTCCTGACGCCGCACCTGGGCAGCGCGACCGTCGAGACCCGGATCGCGATGGGGAACCTCGCGACCGACAACATCCTCGCCGTCCTGAGCGGCCGTCCCGCCCTGACGCCGGCTGCCCTCCCGCCGGCCCGCTGAGGCGACACCACCCGACCCACCGACTTCCCCCAGGCCCGGAGGCGCTTCGGCGCGCCCTTCGGCGACCCGCCGACGGCCTGATCACACCCATACACGCGAAAGGACTCACGTCTCATGACCAGTGCTGTGACGACACCGTCCGAGCTGGCGATCAGCCAACAGGAGCCCTCCTCGCTGGCGAAGGGACGGCTCAAGCAGCTGCCCGACGAGACGGCCCGGTTGTACGACCGCTACTGGCCGCCGGTCGAGAAGTTCGCCGGCTTCGACCCGGAGCTGGCCGACTTCATGGCCGCCACCCCCGAGAAGCAGACACTGATCCTGGCCGCGCTGCGCGAGGACACCGAGGCGCACGGCCGGTTCCTGCACCGCCACCTGTCCGCCATCTACGCCCACTGGTTCGGCTACCGCGACGGCGCCTTCACCCGCAGCACCGACGACGCCGCCGAAACGGCCCAGTACGCGGCGAAGATCACGCTGGAGCGCGAGCTGTTCGACCACTGGGCCACGCCCACCGAGGCTCCCTCGCTCACCGACCAGTACGCGGCGGCGGACCACCTGGACGAGTTGGCCGCGACCAACCCCGGCGTGGTCCACCCGCTCTTCGAGTTCATCCGCGACGAGGCCTCGCGCGAGCAGATCGAGCGCTTCCTGCAGTGCGAGCTGATCCGCAACGAGGTCGTCGACGACGAGGTCGCGCTGCTGGTGGTGGGCCTGCAGGGGATGCAGAAGGCCGTCGCCGCCGCGAACCTCTGGGACGAGTGCGGGCGCGGCAAGCTGGAGAACTTCCACACCTACTGGCTGCGCCGCCTGCTGGAGGCGACCGAGGACGGCTGGGAGAAGCTCGACACCTACCGGGACGAGCACCCCTGGTTCGCCAAGTTCACCTCGAACACCAACGCGGCCATGCTCACCCGGCCCTCGCGCAAGATGATGGCCTACGGCTGCTTCCTGGTCTTCGAGAGCTGGGTCGAGCCGCACTTCGTCCGCATCCTCGACGGCATGACCCGGGTGGGTCTGCTCGACGACGAGATGCGGATCTACTTCACCGCGCACGTCAAGATCGACCCCCGGCACAGCCGCGAACTCTCCGACGGCATGCGCCTTCAGCGGCCGGAACTCGCGCCCGACGAGGTCCGCGACATCCTGCGGGGTGCCCACCTCGCCTCGGACACCGGTCGCCGCCAGTTCGACCACATGCTCACCTACCTCCGTTCGATCTCCTCCGAGGGAGCCGCAGAATGACCACCACCCCGTCCGTGCGCCTCGTCACCGCCGCGCACCTGCCCGAACTCGCCCCCGACGACCAGGAGCTGCTGCACGCCCTGAACCGCCTGGGTGTCCCCACCGAGGTCGTGATCTGGGACGACCCGAAGGTGGACTGGTCGCTGGCCCCGGTCACGGTGATCCGCTCGGTCTTCGACTACCACCTGCGGCACGGCGAGTTCATCGCCTGGCTCGACCGGATAGCGCCGCTGACCAGCGTGCAGAACTCCCCCGAGATCATCCGGTGGAACTCGCACAAGTCCTACCTGACCCGGGTGGCGGACGCGGGCTTCGCGACCATCCCCACCGAGTGGGTCCGCAAGGGCGAGAGCGGCGACCTGGCGGAGATCCTGCGCCGCACCGGCTGGGAGGACGCGGTCGTCAAGCCCGCGATCTCCGCCTCCGCGCACGGCACCATCAAGGTCGACAAGGACAGCCTGGACGAGGGCCAGGCCCACCTGGACGGCCTGACCCACAACGGCGACGCGCTGATCCAGCCCTACCTGCACGACTTCACCACCACCGGCGAGACCTCGGTGATCTGGCTGGGCGGCACCCAGTCGCACAGCGTGCGGCGCCCCTCGGGCATGCACACCTCGCTCGAAGTCGCCCACGTGGGAGCCCCCTTGGAGCCCTCCGCGGAGGAACTCGCACTGGCCGGCGCGGTCTACGACTGGATCACCCCCGCACCGCTCTACGCGCGGATCGACGTGCTCAACACGGTCGACTACGGACTGCTGGTCCTGGAGCTGGAGTTGGTGGAGCCGGCCCTGTACCTGCGGCACTCCGAGGCGATCGCGGACCGCTTCGCGCTGAGCATCAAGAACCTGCTGGACGCCGCGAACTGACGCACCATCCGGTGCGGGCGCGCCGCCACGCGCCCGCACCGGAACAGACCCGCACTGCAACTCCCTCCGCTGGAAGGACCGTTCGTGCCAAAGCCCATCGTTCTCGTCGCAGACCCGCTCCCCGCCCACGTGCTCGCCGAGCTCGAACCGGACTTCGACCTGCGCCACTGCGAGGGCGCCGACCGGGTGGCGCTGCTGGCCGCGGTGCCCGCCGCCACCGCCCTGCTGATCCGCAGCGCGACCAAGGTCGACCAGGAGGTCCTGGACGCCGCGCCGCTGCTGCGCATCGTCGCCCGCGCGGGAGTCGGGCTGGACAACGTCGACGTGAGTGCCGCCACCAGAGCCGGGGTGAAGGTCGCCAACGCGCCGCAGTCCAACGTGGTGAGCGTGGCGGAGCTGACCGTCGGCCTGATGATCTCGATGGCCCGCACCATCCCCGCCGCCTCGGCCTCCGTGCACGCCGGGCAGTGGAGGCGCGCGGCGTTCCAGGGCGTCGAGCTGGCCGGCAAGACGGCCGGCATCCTCGGCTTCGGCAAGGTCGGCCGCCTGGTGGCGACCAGGCTCCGGGCGCTCGACATGCGGATCGTCGCGCACGACCCGTTCGTCCCGGCCGACGCGATGGAGCCGGCCGGCGTGCGGTCGGTGACGCTCGACGAGCTGGTGCGGGAGAGCGACTTCCTGACCATCCACCTGCCGCTCACGCCGCAGACCCGGGGGATCATCGGCGAGGCCGAACTTGCGCTGGCGAAGCCGTCGTTGCGCCTGCTGAACACCGCGCGCGGCGGCATCGTCGACGAGTTCGCGCTGGCTCAGGCGCTCAAGGAGAACCGCCTGGCCGGCGCCGCGCTCGACGTCTTCGAGGTCGAACCCCCGGAGTCCTCCCCGCTGCTCGGCATCGGCTCGGTGATCGCCACCCCGCACATCGGCGCCGGCACCCCCGAAGCCCAGGAGCGCGCGGGCCGGGAGGCCGTCCGCGCCGTCCGGTTCGCGCTGACCGGACAGGACATCCCGGGCGCGGTCAACTGACGGCCGGGCACCCCGGCTCTACGGGTGCCGTGCGGCTACCGTGGCAGGTGCAACCCAGACCGTTCGAAGGGAACCGCATCATGAGCCTGTACGACATCCCGCTGCACACGCTGGCCGGCGAGAAGGCCTCACTGGGCGACTACAAGGGCCGCGCGCTGCTGCTCGTCAACGTCGCCTCGAAGTGCGGCCTGACGCCGCAGTACGCGGGCCTGGAGCGCCTGCAGGAGCGCTACGCCGAGCGCGGGCTGACCGTGCTGGGCTTCCCGTGCAACCAGTTCGGCGGGCAGGAGCCGGGCAGCGCCGAGGAGATCCAGACGTTCTGCTCCACCAGCTACGGCGTCACCTTCCCGATGTTCGAGAAGCTGGAGGTGAACGGCGAGGGCCGCCACCCGCTCTACACCGAGCTGGTCAAGGCCGCCGACGAGAGCGGCGAGGCCGGCGACGTGACCTGGAACTTCGAGAAGTTCCTGATCACCCCCGACGGCACGGTGGCCGGGCGGATCCGTCCACGCACCGAGCCGGAGGCCCCGGAGGTCATCGCCGCCATCGAGGCCATCCTCCCGGCCTGACGGCCATCGGTGGCGGGTCGACCTGATCGACCCGCCCACCGTCCGCGTCAGTAGCGGACCGGGAGTGCGAGCAGCCCGTCGGGGACGTGCGGCAATCGAGCCCGTCAGAGTGAGCCGATCTCGTGGTCCGGGTCGTCCAACCAGGCCCGGTGTTCGCCGGCCAGGGTCACGGTCAGGCCGAGCCGGGACAGGTCCGGGCGGTCGTGGCGCTGCCACCACTGGTAGGCGACTGTCACCTCGTCCCAGACGTTCCTGGGGCCGGACTGCGAGACGGCATGCCCGGCCTGCCAGTCGGCAAGACGGCAGTGGGCGTATGACCGCCCGTCCCAGATCTCGAAGCGGCCCGTGCCGAAGCGGTCGTAGGAGGCCCAGACGCTTTGCCTGAACAGGTCGGGCATCCGCAGGCCGATCGCGAACGCGGCGTCGGTGTTGTCAGCAACGCCGGTGGGGTCGATCTCCGAACGGCTGTACCGGACGTCCTCGATGTCGAACTCGCCGCTGTCGGGTCGCTGGTCGCGGACCCACATGAACGCCACGTCCGCCACGAAGGGACCACTCGCCGACTTGCCGTCCTCGGCGACCGTGAGCCGCGCCAACGCCCCGTTGCAGAAGGCCGTGCCGTACGGGGCCAGGATCACCCCGCCGGGCTCGGTCTGCTCGATCAGGGCTGCTGGCAGACGCTGAACAGCGGCCGTCAGCTGCACTCGCTGGAAGGGCGCCCTATCTGGGTAGCCGAGCATGCCGTCACCGGCCACCACCCGGGGCCGCAGGCCGAGCGCGTCAAGCCGGGCTCGGGCCTCAGTGGCGAGCTTGGGGTCCACCTCGATGCTGACGACGTTGTCCGGGCCGAGCCGGTGGGACAGCAGGGCCGCCGTCCATCCCGTCCCGGTGCCCACCTCCAGGACGCGCATGCCGTCGGCCACGTCCAGGTGGCGGAGCATCGTCGCGACCACCGTGGGCATAGAGCTGGACGAGGACGGGGTCTCGGTCCCCTCGTACAGCTGCGTGGCCAATGGCAGGTCCGAGGCGGCCAGTTCCGACCACCGAGCCGGGTTGGACTCGAAGTCGATCCAGTCGCCCCCGTGGTAGATCTGCGCCGGGGTGAAGCGGTCCCGCGGGAAGGCTCGGAACGTCGCCTCCCAGTCGGCCGACAGCGCCCCGGACTCCCGGAGCCTGTCGGTGAGTTCGTCCCAGGTCATTGGTTCCCTACCTCCCGGGCTTGGGCAGGTTGGTGGGCGGGGCGTCCCGGTGTCCGTCGTGCGGGGTGGTGTCGGGCGACCCCGAGTGGCCGCCGCCCGAGCCGCCGCCCGCCTTGCCGGGCCCGTCGCTGCCGCCGCCTCCGCCGTGCTTTCCCATCGAGGTGCCTCCTTGTTGCTGCCGGGCGCTGGAGCGCTCATCCGGGTGTCGTCTGGAGTCAAGCGCACGAGAATCGCCGACGAGTGCGTGATTCTCGAATATTCCAGAGCCGGCAGCTGAGGTTCGTGGGGATTCTCAGATAGCTCCGAGGGCCCTGCGGCACCGCGTGATGACCCGGTGGGCATCTGGGCCGTAGACGGCTGCGCTGGCTAGCGTCTCCCAAGCGCGCAGGTACAGCGCCACGTTGTCCGCCTGGTCCAGCCACAGCTCGGCGTGCCAATCCTCAACGATGACAAGCCGTTCGTCATAGATCCAAAACCCGTTGGCAGGAGGCAACTTGAGCAAACCGTCGAACGGAACGATGCCCAGCGACACGGTATCCAGCCCGATCACGCCGCTGAGCCGGTCAAGCTGCGCAGCCATCACCGGCGGTGGGCAGACCAGAGCGCGCAGCGCGGCTTCCCACATGATGATGTGGTACCGCTTGCCCGGCTGATACAGGCTTTCCTGCCGCCGGACACGGGCCCGCACGGCATCCTCGACATCGCGCGGCGACTGGTGGAGATCGACGTACGCGCTGAACACATGCCGGGCGTAGTCGGCTGTTTGGAGCATGCCGACGATCATGGAGCCTTCCCAGGCACGCATGACGGTAGAACGCTCGTACTCGGCTGTCAGCGTGTCCTGCACTGGTCTGTGCCCAGCGGCAAGCTGCCGTCGCCATGAACGAGAGTGCGACTCGAACACCCTTAGCCTGGCAGCCAATTCAGGCGCTGTATGAGGCTGCCCAACGCCCTCCGCCCATGCCTCAAGGTCGTCATGGGTAGCCGTCTGCCTACCAGTCTCCAGTTTGCTGACCTTGGACTGCGTCCAGCCCAGATGGCCGGCCAGTTGCCGACCCGTGAGACCGCCCTCGGTGCGCAGCTCACGAAGCCGCAGACCGAGGGCGATTCGGGCCTGTTGGAAGTCGGTGCTCACATGCGGGACGGTACCTCAGCGCTGAACGCCTGGTGCGGCGTGGCGAAGTGCCAAGCAGCGTCCCGTACCTGGCAGGCACGAGCCACCTGCACCGGGTCGGTGATCAGTTCCACACCGGTCAGTTCGTCGTCAGGGTCAAAGTGCAGTAGCGCGATCACGCGCGAGTCGAACAGCCAGGCGTCCTCGTTCGGAACGCTCAGACGGTCGGCTTCAGCGCGCCAGAGGTACCGAATATCCTCGCCGACAGTACTGTTGCGCTCGGCGTTGTCGAGCAGATACCGCTGCCCCAGGGTGGGCGGGTTGTCCATGATCCTCACCCGCTCGAACCGCTTGCCCATGGCCACTTGTTCGCGGCGCGAACGGCACCAGGGGTCTTCCAAGTCCCATCCGGCTGCCTGCCCAGCGGCGAACCGGCGGTAGGTCTCCGTCCGCTCGTCGGAGCGGTACCGGTGACGGGTCTCCAGCCGGAAGGCCGTGTGCTGGAAGCTCTCAAACATGCCGTCGAACTCGTCGAAGCTGATCAGGACCGGCTCCCGGTCCACGTCGCGCGGCGAGAAGTCGGCGAGCAGCACGCGCGGCACGATCACGAACCCTTCGCCGGGCTTGATGTCGCGGAGCCGGGCCACTTCGTCAGGGTCGGTCACCGCCTCGCCCTGCACCAGCACTTCCCCGGTCTCTACATCTTCGTAGAGCGTTGGGCATCCGTTGTTCCCTGAGTTGCTTCCGATATACCGCAGTCGTCGGGTCACAGCTGCTCCCCTCGCGTCGGACAGGCTGAATCAGGATGCCCTGGAGTCGCCCCAAAGCGACGGCCGATTCTCGAATATTCTCCTGAGACAGCCGAAGCCCTGTTCCCGACGCGCCCGGGGCACGGCGGCGGGTGCGGTGACGGGGTGCGGGGCGAGTTACCGTGGCGGGCGGAAGCCGGACCCTTGGAATGGAAGCGCATCATGAGCCTGTACGACATCCCGCTGCACACCCTGGCCGGCGAGAAGGCCTCACTGGGCGACTACAAGGGCCGCGCGCTACTGCTCGTCAACGTCGCCTCGAAGTGCGGCCTGACGCCGCAGTACGCGGGCCTGGAGCGCCTGCAGGAGCGCTACGCCGAGCGCGGGCTGACCGTGCTGGGCTTCCCGTGCAACCAGTTCGGCGGGCAGGAGCCGGGCAGCGCCGAGGAGATCCAGACGTTCTGCTCCACCAGCTACGGCGTCACCTTCCCGATGTTCGAGAAGCTGGAGGTGAACGGCGAGGGCCGCCACCCGCTCTACACCGAGCTGGTCAAGGCCGCCGACGAGAGCGGCGAGGCCGGCGACGTGACCTGGAACTTCGAGAAGTTCCTGATCACCCCCGACGGCACGGTGGCCGGGCGGATCCGTCCACGCACCGAGCCGGAGGCCCCGGAGGTCATCGCCGCCATCGAGGCCATCCTGCCCGCCTGACACCCCCCCGACGGCCCGGTGGGCGGGTCGCCCCCGCCCACCGGCGCCGCACCGACCGCGCCCCGGACCGCTTCTGCGAACTCCTACGGCACTGAACCGCGCCGTCCGCGACGACCTGCGCGAGCCTACGGAAAGGCGCCGGACAGGCCGGTCCCCGGGTCGGGCCGGTCCAGGGCCGAGCGGACCAGCGAGGCGACCTCGGCGGCCCGCGCCTCGTCCGGGTAGAAGGTGCGCGGCCAGAAGAAGCCGCGCAGGCCGTCCCGGCGGTTGCGCGGAACCACGTGCACGTGCAGGTGCGGCACCGACTGGCTGACCCGGTTGTTGGCCGCGACGAAGCTGCCGGCCGCGTCCATGCCGTGCTCGACCGCGGCCGTGACGCGCTGCACCCGCGAGAAGAACGGCCCGACGTCGGCGGGCGGCAGGTCGGTGACGGTCTCCAGGTGCCGGCGCGGCACGACCAGGACGTGCCCGGGGAAGAGCGGCCGGCGGTCCAGGAAGGCCACCGCCACCTCGTCGTCCAGCACCCGGTGCGACGGTTCGGTGCCGGCCACGATCGCGCAGAAGACACAGCTCACCCGGCCATTGAAACCCATCGGGCGCCGCGGGCGCAGCAGCCGCTCTGGCCGGAGGGGCAGGGTAGCGCGCTCCGGCGGATTATCTCCCGGCCTTCAGCTGACTCTCAGGCATCTCTCATCGGCGACGTGGACGTTGGCACACAGTCGACCGGCGCGGCCACTACGGCAGCTGCCTGACCTGGGGGGATACGGATGATCGAGGGGGCCGGCACGGACGGTCACGGCGCGGACGAGGGCGCGGCCGGACCGGGCGACGAGCCGGCGCGGGGCGGCGGCGGCCGGTACGCCGGGATGTCGCTGCGCCGGCGGCTGGCCGTGTTGACGGCGGTCGCGGTGTCGCTCGCGGTGCTGCTCTGCGCGACGGCCAGCTGGTTCTTCGCCCGCGACCAGATGATCAGTCAGGTCGACCAGACGCTGAAGCAGTCGGTCGGGCCGATCAGCGACGACACGCTGCGCCATCTCGCCGCCCTGTGCACCGACGCGACCCCGTACGACACCGGCCTCGCCGTCCCCACCGTCGTCTTCGCCACCGGCCGGGCCTGCCCGCCGGACGACAGCAGGGCGGTCCTGGTGACGCCCGGCGACATCCGGATCGCGGCCGGCCACACCTCGGGCCCGGGGGTGCGGAGCGCGTTCCGGTCGGGCCGGACCAGGGCCGGCACCAGCGTGCGGGTGTACGTGGTGAGCGTTCCGGTGCACTCGGGACGCGGTGCGCAGCGGCCGATGGCGCTACTGGTCTCGCAGCCGCTCGACCCGGTGCAGGACGCGCTGGAGCGGCTCGCGCTGCTGCTGGCGGGGCTGGCCGTGCTGGTCATCGCCGGTTCCAGCGTGGGCGCCGGCTGGGTCGCGCACGGCGCGCTGCGCCCGGTGGCCCGGCTCACCGAGGCGGTCGAGGAGATCGCCCGGACCCAGAAGCCCGGGACCACGGTCGCCGTCGTCGGGACGGACGCGATCGCGCGGCTGGGCCGCTCGTTCAACGCCATGAGCACCGCGCTCGCCAGCTCCCGGGAGCGGCAGTCGCAGCTGATCGCCGACGCCGGGCACGAGTTGCGGACGCCGCTGACCTCGCTGCGCACCAGCGTGGATCTGCTGGTGCGCAGCGAGGAGACCGGCCGCCCGCTGCCCGAGCAGATCCGCGGCAAGCTGCTGCGGACCATGAAGGCGCAGATGGTGGAGCTGTCCACGCTGATCGGTGACCTGCTGGAGCTCTCCCGCCCGGCCCGGGCCGAGGGGGCCGGGGCCCCGCAGGTGACGGCGCTGCACGACATTGTCTCGCGCGCGCTGGACCGCGCCCGACTGCGCGGGCCGGGGCTGGAGTTCACCGTGGAGCTGGCGCCCTGGTTCGCCCGGGTGGACGTGCACGCGATGGAGCGGGCGGTGATCAACCTGCTGGACAACGCGGTGAAGTTCAGCCCGCCGGGCAGCCGTGTCGAGGTCCGGCTGAGCTCCGGGACGCTCACTGTGCGCGACCACGGCCCGGGCATCCCCGCCGAGGAGCTGCCGCACGTGTTCGAGCGGTTCTGGCGCTCCCCGGCGGCGCGGCAGCTGCCGGGGTCGGGGCTCGGGCTGGCGATCGTGGCGCAGACGGTCCGCGACGCGGGCGGCCGGGTGTCGCTGGCCGCCGCCGAGCCGGGGCCGGGCAGCACGGCGACGCTGAGCCTGCCGGGCACCCCGGCTCCGCCGACCCCGCCACCGCTGTCACCCCCCGCTGTCGTCGACGGGCAGCAGCAGCCGGGTGCCGGGGGGTAGCGCGCCGGACCGGGCGGCCTCGGTGAGGTGGCCGAGCAGGACGGCCTGCAGGGCCGCCGCCGCGCGGGTCGGCGGCAGCTCGCGTCCGTGCGCGAGGGCGATCGTGCGGCCCAGGCCCGGGTCGGCGAACGGCGTGACGGCCAGGCCGGAGCGGGCCGCGACCATGCCCGGCAGGACGGCCGGGCCCAGGCCCGCCCGGACGAAGCCGAGCACCGCGTCCATCTCGCCGCCCTGGACCGCGAAGTCGGGCTCGAAACCGGCCGCGCGGCAGGCCGCGAGGGTGGCCTCGCGCAGGTCGTAGCCCTCGCGGAACATCACCAGGGGCTGGTCGCGCAGGTCCTCGATCCGGGCCCGGCGGCGGTCCGGCGCGGTGGCGGAGACCAGCACCAGGTCCTCGTGCAGCAGGTCGGTGACCGCAAGGCCCGGTTCCTGCGCCGCCCGCGAGGCGATGATCAGCGCGAGGTCCAGTTCGCCGGCCGCCAGGGTGCGCACCAGGTCGCGCGAGCCGTCCTCACGCACCAGCAGCTCGACGCCCGGGTAGCGGGCGCGGTAGGCGCGCAGCACGTCCGGGACCAGGCTGGTGCACAGGCTCGGCGGGGCGCCGAGCCTGACCCGGCCGCGCCGCAGCTGGACGGTCTCCTGGACGGCCGACCGGGCGCTCTCGGCGTCCGCCAGGATCCGCCGGGCCAGCGGCAGCAGGGCCTGCCCGGCGTCGGTCAGCGCGATGTTCCCGCGCTCGCGGTGGAACAGCTCTGCCCCCAACTCCCGTTCCAGTGAACGGATCTGCTGGGAGAGCGAGGGCTGGGCGACATGCTCCCGGTCCGCCGCGCGGGTGAAGTGGCGGGTCTCGGCGACGGCCGTGAAGTAGCGGAGCTGTTGGAGCTGCACAGCCTCCAGCATAGGACAGGCCTATCGTCGCGAGCTCTGTCATGTCTTGGACGCACCCCGGGGGCGCTGCCTAGCGTGGTCGGCATGGCACTCGCGACTGGGACGGGACGTCGTCCGTCCACCCTGACGACCCTCTGGCGGTCGACCGTCGGCAAGAAGGCGGCGATGGCGGTCAGCGGCGTGGTCATGCTGCTGTACCTGGTCTTCCACATGCTCGGCAACCTCAAGGTCTTCTTCGGCCCGGGCGACCTGAACGGCTACGCGGCCTGGCTGCGGACGGTGGGCGAGCCGTTCCTGCGCTACGGATGGTTCCTCTGGATCGCCCGGTGCGCGCTGACGGCCGCGGTGGTCGTGCACGGCGTGGCCGCCTACCAGCTCAGCCGGCGCGACCTGCGGGCCCGCCCGCAGAAGTACGCCCACCAGCGGCAACGGGCGACCTACGCGACCCGGACGATGCGCTGGGGCGGGGTGATCCTGGCGCTCTTCATCGTCTGGCACATCCTGGACCTCACCACGCTCACCGTGAACCCGCACGCCGAGCCGGGCCACCCCTACCAGAACATCGTGGCCTCCTTCTCCACCTGGTACGGCGGCGGCATCTACTGCGTGGCGATGCTCGCGCTCGGACTGCACGTGCGGCACGGCTTCTGGAGCGCCGCGCAGACCCTCGGCGCCAACAACCCGCGCCGCGACCGGACGTTGAAGGTCTGCGCGAACGCCCTCGCGCTGGTGCTGACCGTCGGGTTCCTGTCCGTGCCGGTGGGCGTGATGATCGGAGTCGTCCGTTGAACAGCTATCTCGACTACACCGTCGGCGCGGACCTCGCCGACACCAGCGCGCCCGGCGGGCCGATCGAACAGCGGTGGGACCAGCGGCGGTTCGAGGCCAGGTTGGTCAACCCGGCGAACCGCCGCGGCCGCACCGTGATCGTGGTCGGCACCGGTCTCGCGGGCGGCGCGGCCGGCGCCACCCTCGCCGAACAGGGCTACCACGTGGTGCAGTTCTGCTTCCAGGACTCACCGCGCCGGGCCCACTCGATCGCCGCCCAGGGCGGCATCAACGCGGCCAAGAACTACCGCAACGACGGCGACTCGGTGCGCCGGCTCTTCTACGACACCGTCAAGGGCGGCGACTTCCGCTCCCGGGAGTCCAATGTGCACCGGCTGGCACAGATCTCGGTGGAGATCATCGACCAGTGCGTCGCGCAGGGCGTGCCGTTCGCCCGCGAGTACGGCGGGCTGCTGGACACCCGCTCGTTCGGCGGCGTGCAGGTCTCCCGCACCTTCTACGCCCGCGGCCAGACCGGACAGCAACTGCTGCTCGGCGCCTACCAGGCACTGTCGCGCCAGATCGCCGCCGGCGGCGTGGAGATGCACGCCCGCACCGAGATGCTGGACCTGGTGGTGATCGACGGACGCGCCCGCGGGATCGTCGCCCGCGACCTGGTCACCGGGCGGATCAGCACCCACCTCGCGGACGCCGTGGTCCTCGCCACCGGTGGCTACGGCAACGTCTTCTACCTCTCCACCAACGCCAAGAACTCCAACACCACGGCGATCTGGCGCGCCCACCGGCGCGGCGCCCACTTCGCCAACCCCTGCTTCACGCAGATCCATCCGACCTGCATCCCGCGCTCCGGCGACCACCAGTCGAAGCTGACCCTGATGAGCGAGTCACTGCGCAACGACGGCCGGATCTGGGTGCCGAGCGCCCCCGGCGACACCCGCGCACCCGCCGACATCCCCGAGGCGGAGCGCGACTACTACCTGGAACGGACCTATCCCGCCTTCGGCAACCTGGTGCCGCGCGACATCGCCTCGCGCGCCGCCAAGACCGTCTGCGACGAGGGTCGCGGGGTGGGTCCGGGCGGACAGGGCGTCTACCTCGACTTCGCCGATGCCATCCAGCGGTTGGGCCGCGCGGCGGTGGAGGCGAAGTACGGCAACCTCTTCGAGATGTACCAGCGGATCACCGCCGAGGACCCCTACCGGGTGCCGATGCGGATCTACCCGGCGATCCACTACACGATGGGCGGCCTGTGGGTCGACTACGACCTGCAGACCACACTGCCGGGCCTGTTCGCGATCGGCGAGGCCAACTTCTCGGACCACGGCGCCAACCGGCTCGGCGCCAGCGCGCTGATGCAGGGGCTGGCCGACGGGTACTTCGTCCTGCCGGCCACCCTGAACGACTACCTGGCCCGCCTCCCGTCCGCACCGGTCGCCGCCGATCATCCCGAAATCGCGCAAGTGGAAAGGGAGGTGACGGAGCGTCTGGCAGCACTGCTGGCCGTGAACGGCGACCGCACCCCCGACTCCTTCCACCGCGAACTGGGCGAACTGCTGTGGGACCACTGCGGAATGGCCCGCTCCGACGCCGGGCTGCGCAAGGCGCTGGCGCGGATCCCGCAGCTGCGCGAGGAGTTCTGGCGGCGGATCAAGGTGCCCGGCACCGGCGAGGAGCTCAACCAGTCGCTGGAGAAGGCCAACCGACTGGTCGACCACCTCGAACTCGCCGAGCTGATGTGCCTGGACGCACTGCACCGCACCGAGTCCTGCGGCGGCCACTTCCGCACCGAGAGCCGGACGGCGGACGGCGAGGCCGCCCGCCGGGACGAGGAGTTCAGCTACGCCGCCGCCTGGGAGTTCGCGGGCCCGGGCAGCCCACCCGTCCTGCACCGCGAACAGCTCGTCTTCGACCATGTCCAGCCGACCCAGCGGAGCTACGCGTGAACCTCACCCTGCGGATCTGGCGTCAGGCCGGACCGGACGCGCCCGGCGCGCTGACCCGCTACCAGGTCAGCGGCATCAGCCCGGAGATGTCCTTCCTGGAGATGCTGGACACCCTCAACGAGGAGCTGATCCTCGCGGGCGACCAGCCCATCGCCTTCGACCACGACTGCCGCGAGGGCATCTGCGGCGCCTGCGGCATGGTGATCAACGGTCAGGCGCACGGACCCGAGCGCACCACCACCTGCCAGCTGCACATGCGGCACTTCAGGGACGGCGACACCATCGACGTCGAGCCGTGGCGGGCGGCGGCCTTCCCGGTGGTGAAGGACCTGGTGGTGGACCGTTCCGCCTTCGACCGGATCATCGGCTCCGGCGGCTACATCACCGCCCCCACCGGCAGTGCCCCCGAGGCCCACGCCACCCCCGTCCCCAAGGAGGCCGCCGACCTCGCCTTCGAGCACGCCGAGTGCATCGGCTGCGGCGCCTGCGTGGCCGCCTGCCCGAACGGCTCCGCGATGCTCTTCACCGCCGCCAAGGTGGTCCACCTCAACGTCCTCCCCCAGGGCGCCCCCGAACGCTCCTCCCGGGTCCGTTCGATGGTCGCCACCATGGACGACGAGGGCTTCGGTGGCTGTACCAACACCGGCGAGTGCGCCACCGCCTGCCCCAAGGGCATCCCGCTCTCCGGCATCTCGATGCTCAACCGCGAGTTCCTGCGCGGCGCGGGGCGCTAGGTTCTGTACGGCGACAGGTCGTAGCCGGTCACTCTTGATCATCCCGGATACTGTTCCTGTTCGCGCAGGACGGCGGTGCGGTGAAGGGGTGGACGTGGCAGGGCGGCGGAACAACGGGGTACTGGCGGCCTGGGCCGAGGAGCAGCGGCAGGAGCAGCGGCGGTGGGAAGCGCAGCGGCGCGCCGAAGCCGCCGCGCAGCGCCAGGCGGAGCGGCAGGAGCGGGAGGCGGCGCGAGAGGCCGAGCGGGCGGCGGTGCGCGGGGAGCGCGAGGCGGTGAAGGCGTACCAGCAGGGCCGGGAGGCCGAGGCGGCCCGGCGGACGTCCGAACTGGAAGCCCAGGTGGCGCAGTTGCAGGGGGTGCTGGTGACGGGCCTGGCGCAGCCCGGGTTTCCGGTGGACGCGCTGCTCGCGCCGGTGCGGCTTCCCGCCTTCGACCCTGGCCCGCTGGGAGTCCCGGTGGCGATGCCCGACCCGTCGCGCTACCAGGCACCGCCGCCCGGCGGGCTGTTGCAGCGCCGCCGCTACGAGGAGCAGCAGGCTCAGGAGCGGTCCCGTTTCGAGTACGACTGGCAGCAGGCGCAGACGGCCGAGGCGGACCGCCGACGGCGGCTGACGGAGTATCACCAGGCGTTCCTGGCATGGGAGTCCGAGCAGCGCCGGCAGGACGCCGAGCGGATCGCGCAGGTCGGCGAGCAGCTGCGGCGGCTGCGCCAGGGCGACCCCGAAGCCGTCCAGGAGTACTTCACGGCCGTGCTCTACGGCTCCGCCGGGTGGCCGGAGAACTTCCCGCGCCGGCTGTCCGCCGCCTGGGACCCGAACACCCGTCAGCTGGCGGTCGGTTGGGAGCTGCCGCCGTTCGACGTCGTGCCGGCCACCGCCCGGGTCCGGTACGTGAAGACGGACGACCGGGAGAACGAGGTCGCCCGCTCGGCGACCGAGCGGCGGCGGCTGTACCGCGAGGTGCTGGCGCAGAGCGCGCTGCGGGTGCTGCACGAACTCTTCCGCGCCGACCGGGACGCCCGCAGCGGCGACAGTGCCCGGGCCGGCCTGCTGGAGTCGGTCGCGCTGACCGGCTTCGTGCACGGCGTCGACCCGGCCACCGGGCGGGAGACCAGCCGGGTGCTGCTGGCGGTGCACGCCGGGCGGGCCGAGTTCGCGGCGGTGGCGCTGGACCGGGTGGCGCCCGTGGAGTGCCTGGAGGGCCTGCGCGGGCGGCTGTCGGCCCGCCCGGAGCGGCTGGAGGAGGTCCGCCCGGAGCGGCTGCCGGAGACGGTCGGCGCGAGCGTGGCGGGCCAGGGGCAGGCCGGGGACCCGGACCTGTTCACGATGGACCCGATCGAGTTCGAGGAGCTGATCGCCGAGCTGTTCCGGCTGCGCGGGTTCCGGGTGATGACCACCGCGCGCAGCGGCGACGAGGGCGTCGACGTGCTGGCCGAGGACCCGGACCCGGTGACCGGCGGGAAGATCGTCATCCAGGCCAAGCGCTACCGCCACACCGTGTCGCCGACCGCCGTCCGGGACCTGGACAGCACCGTGCGCCACCACGGCGCCCGCCAGGGGATCCTGGTGACCACGGCCGGGTTCGGGCCCGGCTCGTACAGCTATATCGCGGGCAAGCCGCTCGCGCTGATCACCGGACCCGAGCTGGTCGCCCTGCTGGCCGAACAGGGCCTGCGCGGACGGCTGGGCGGCGCGGAAGCGCGGGAGAGCGGGGAGAACCGGGAGAGCCCGGGGAGCCGGGGGCGCCCGGCGGCGGCGCTGTCGAGCGTCCGGCTGGAGGTCGGCTGGCAGGACCGGACGGCTGCGGGCGACCCGGTGGAGCTGGACGTCTGCGCGTTCCTCTGCGCGGGCGGACGGGTGCTCAGCGACGAGCACTTCGTCTTCTTCAACAACCTCGCCGACCCGTCCGGGGCCGTCCACCTGCGCACCGGCGTCCCGTCGGCGGCCGGGCGCGCCACCCGGCTGTCGATCGCGCTGGACCGGCTGCCCCCGGAGGTGGACGAGGTGGCGGTGGCCGTCGCGACCGACGAGGAGTCGGCGCCCGCGCTGCCGCTGGGCTATGTGCACGGGCTGACGCTGACGGCCCGCGGCGGCGAACCGGTCGGCTGGACCGGCGGCACCGGCGGGGTCGCGGAGAGCGCGATGCTGCTCGGCTCCTTCCACCGCGGGCCGCAGGGCTGGCGGTTCGAGCAGGCCGGCACTCCGGTACCCGGCGGTCTGCTGGGGCTGGCCCGGCGCTGGGGTGTGGCGGTCGGCTGAGCAGGCAGCGAGCACGGCCCCGCCTCAGGGGTGCGGGTCATACCTGCGGAGGAGGGACGCCCCCGCCGACCCTCCGCCCGACGTACCCGTAACCGTTCATCGGGGCGACGGATCACCCGATCGCGGCAAAGAGACTGTAAAGGAGCAGCGCACCGCCACCCAGGGAGACCCCGCATGAGCATCACAGCGACCGCCGTCCACGCCGCCGCCGCCGGAGCCACCGGCCTGAGCAAGGTCTACGGAGAGGGCGAGACCCGGGTGGTGGCGCTGGACCAGGTGAGCGTGGAGTTCCGGCGCGGCGAGTTCACCGCGATCATGGGACCGTCCGGTTCGGGCAAGTCGACCCTGATGCACTGCATGGCCGGCCTGGACACCGCCACCGCCGGCTCCACCCGGATCGGCGGCACCGAGCTGGTGGGCCTGGCCGACAAGGCGCTGACCAGGCTGCGGCGCGATCACATCGGCTTCGTCTTCCAGGCGTTCAACCTGCTGCCGACGCTGAACGCGCTGGAGAACATCACGCTCCCGATGGACATCGCCGGCCGCAAGGTCGACCAAGCCTGGCTGGACCGGGTGGTGGACACCGTCGGCCTCTCCGGGCGCCTGACGCACCGGCCGTCCCAGCTCTCCGGCGGCCAGCAGCAACGAGTCGCCTGCGCCCGGGCATTGGCCGGCAAGCCGGACATCGTCTTCGCCGACGAGCCGACCGGGAACCTGGACTCCCGCTCCGGCGGCGAGATCCTCTCCTTCCTGCGCAACTCGGTGCGCGAGCTGGGCCAGACCGTGGTGATGGTCACCCACGACCCGGTCGCCGCCTCCTACGCGGACCGGGTGATCTTCCTGGCCGACGGCCGGCTGGTGGACGAGCTGACGATGCCGACCGCCGACAGCGTGCTCGACCGGATGCGCCGCTTCGACGCCAAGGGCCGCACCAGCTGACGCACCATCCCCTCCACCGGTCCGTCCAGCGACTCCAGAACTGAGACCCATGTACCGCACCGCCCTGCGCAACGTCCTGGCCCACAAGGCCCGGCTGCTCATGACGATCCTCGCCGTGCTGCTCGGCACCGCCTTCGTGGCCGGCACCCTCGTCTTCACCGACACCCTCGGCAGCGCCCTGAAGTCCCAGAACGCCAAGAGCTACACCGACATCGCCGTCACCGTCAGCGACCCCGACTCCGCGCGCAGCATCTACGGCAGCGGCAGCACCAGCAGCGACGGCGCCGCGCTCACCGAGGACGTCCGCCGCAGGATCGCCGCGCTCCCCGGCACCGCCGACGCCCGCGGCGTGGTCAGCGGCTTCGCCGGAATCGCCGACCAGCACGGCAAGTTGATCGGCGACGGCTTCTCCACCACCGGCACCAACTACGTGCCGGGCCCCGACGGCAAGGACGCCCGCTACCCGCTGGTGGAGGGCCGCGGCCCGAGCGGCCCGGGCGAGGTCGTGCTCGACAGCAGGACCGCCGGCAAGGGCGGCTTCAAGGTCGGCGACACCGTACGGGTGGCCGTCAACGGGCCCGTGATGCAGCTCAAGCTGACCGGCATCGTGCACACCAACGACCCGCGGGTCTCGGCCGGCGGCTCGCTGGCCGCCTTCGACACCGCCACCGCGCAGTCGCTCTACCTCTCCCCCGGCCGCTTCAGCCAGGTCGACGTCAAGAGCCGGCCCGGCACCGACGACAACGCGCTGCTGACCCAGGTCAAGGCCACGCTGCCCGGCGGCGACTTCGGCGCCGAGACCGGCAGGCAACTCGCCGACGAGCAGGACAGGATGATCGCCGAGGCGACCAAGGGCATGAGCCAGGTGCTGCTGGCCTTCGCCGGCATCTCGCTCTTCGTCGGCATCTTCATCATCGCCAACACCTTCACCATGCTGGTCGCCCAGCGCACCAAGGAGCTGGCCCTGCTGCGCGCGGTGGGCGCCTCCCGCAAGCAGATCACCCGGTCCGTGCTGGCCGAGGCCGTGCTGATCGGTGGGATCGCCTCGGCGGCGGGCCTGTTGGCCGGCACCGGCATCGCCGCCGGGCTGCAGTGGCTGATGACCTCCGTCATGGACACCGGCCTGCCGGACGGCCCGCTGGTGATCGCCCCGGCCACCGTGCTGACCGCCGTCGCCACCGGCGTGCTGGTGACCGTCGCGGCCGCGTGGCTGCCCGCCCGGCGCGCCTCGCGGATCTCCCCGGTGGCCGCGATGAGCAGCGGCGACCAGCCCGCCACCCAGAAGAGCCTGCTGCTGCGCAACTCCGTCGGCGGCGTCCTCGCCCTGCTCGGCCTCGGCGCGCTGGCGGCCGGGTCGGCGAGCAAGTCGAGCGGACTGCTCGCGGCGGGCGCCGCCGTCGTCCTGCTCGGGATCTTCGTCCTCACCCCGCTGCTCTCCCGCCCGCTGATCGGCCTGTTCACCCCGCTGCTGCGCCGCCTCTACGGCACCCCCGGCAAGCTGGCCCGGGAGAACGCGCTGCGCAACCCGCGCCGCACCGCGGCCACCGCCTCCGCGCTCACCATCGGCGTCACCCTGATCACCGGGCTGACCGTCATCGGTGCCTCGGTCAACCAGGCGGTCGACAAGGCCTCGGCGACCGACGTGTCGGCCGACTACACGGTCGCGATGGCCAACTTCTCGCCGCTCGCCCCCGAGGTCGCCACCCAGATAGCCAAGACCCCCGGCGTCACAGCCAGCAGCGTGGAGCGCACCGTCTCGGTCAAGGTCGGCGACGACACACGCTGGCTGACCGGCGTGAACGCCGACAGCATCGGATCGCTCGTCACGCTGACCGCACGGGAGGGCTCGGTCGACGCGCTGAAGCAGGGTCAGCTGCTGGTCAGCCAGGACTACGCCGCCCGGGAGGGCATGAAGCTCGGCGACACCCTGGCGGTGACCTACCCGGACGGCAGCGCAGGACGGCTGACCGTCGGCGGCGTGCTCGCGAAGGACGGCGGGACGACCGGACTGATCGCCCCCGACGCGCTGATCGCCCCGCACAGCAAGCCGGCCGGCAGCCCCGCGGGCGCCACCGCCGGGCTGGACAAGGTGCTGGTCAAGGCCGCCAACGGCCCCACCGGGCAGCTCAGGCAGGCGCTGACCGACGCCACCGGCGGCAACCCGCTGATCACCGTCAAGGACCAGCAGGACATCAGGGACGAGTCGCGCCAGATGATCACCGCCGTGCTCAACATCATGTACGGGCTGCTCGGGATGTCCGTGGTGGTCGCCGTGCTCGGCGTGGTCAACACCATGGCGATGTCGGTCTTCGAGCGGCGCCGGGAGATCGGCATGCTGCGGGCGATCGGCCTGGACCGGCGCGGGGTGCGGCAGACCGTCCGGCTGGAGTCGCTGCTCATCTCGCTGCTGGGCGGGGTGCTGGGGATCGGCCTGGGGATCCTGATCGCCTGGGCGGCGGGCGGCCTGATGCGCAGCAGCCTGCCCGGGCTGACGTTGGTGGTGCCGCCGCTGCAGGTGCTCGGGTTCCTGTTCGGCGCCGCGCTGATCGGCCTGCTGGCCGCGCTCTGGCCGGCCCGCCGGGCGGCCCGGCTGGACATCCTGGACAGCATCAAGGCCGCCTGACCCCTGGTCGGACGGCGGTAGGACGGATGGCGGGTCGGGCTCGGTGCCCGGCCCGCCATCCGCCTGTTCGGGCACTCTTAGGCGGGCGCCGGGGACCCGACCACCCGGATGCTGACAAGAGCCGGGCGCTGTGTAAAGCTGCGGTTCTGCACCGTACACGTGCCGTGCAGGACGCACGGGGGGAAAGACCCGCATGACAGCTGCACAGGAGGCGGCGGACCGCGCCACTCCGCCCGCCCAGGCACCGCCGCGCCCCGGCGCCGGACGCTTCGCGGCAGCCGGTGTGGCGGTCGCCGCGCTACTGCTGGCCGCGCTGCTGCTGCGCACCGACGGCAGCTCGTGGACGGCCGCCAGGGGGCCGCTGAGCGGCAACTTCTCGGTGAAGATGCTGATCGCCCTCGGCTGGCTGGCGGCCGTCGGGGCACTGGCCGGGCGCTACCGCAGCTCGGTGCGCGGCGTGCAGGGGCTGTCGCCCCGGGCCGAGCGGCTCAAGGAGGCGACGCTCGTCCTGCTGCCGGCGCTGGCCGTCGGGGTGCCGGCCCTGATGGTGATCTTCACCAATCCCGGCAATGTCGCCCCGGACCAGGGCGGGAACCTGCAGCACCTCCAGCAGCGCCAGCGCGTCAACGCGAGGAGCCACACGCCAACCGGCGACGCCGGGCCCGGTCATCTGCTGCCTGTGCTCACCGGTGTGGTCGAGGCGGTGATCGTGCTGCTGGTGGTGGTGGGCCTGGCGATCGGGCTGGTCTCGCTGTGGCGCCGCCGGCACGCCCTGTGGGGCGACCCGGCGCAGCCGCCGGCCCTGGCGCAGGGCGCCGCCGACGAGGAGGTGCTCGCCGAGGCCGTCGACTCCGCCCGCCGGGCGCTGCACGGCGACGACGCCCGGGCGGCCGTGATCGCCTGCTACGCGGCGATGGAGGACTCGCTGGCCGGCTCCGGCGCTGCCCGCCAGGCCTCCGACAGCCCGACCGACCTGCTGGACCGGGTGGTCTCCAACGGCACCCTGCGGGCCGCCGAGGCGGTCGAACTGACCACCCTGTTCCGCGAGGCCCGCTACTCCAGCCACCCGATGGGCCCCGCGGAACTGCGCCGCGCCGGCGCCGCGCTGGAGGCCGTCGCGGCCCAACTCGCCGAACGGGCCGCGGAGTCCGAACGGGCCGCGCAGTCCGAGCAGGCAGAGCGGTCCGCGGCCACCGAGCGGAGGTCCCGATGAACGCAGCGCAGGGGCCGGAGGTCCCCCCTGGTTCGGTCCGCGACTCGTTGACCGTGCTCGGTGCCACGGCCGTCGGCGCCGAACTCGCCCTCACCCTGGCCGGCGGCCTGACCGGCGCGGCCCTGGGCGCGGCGCTGCTGACCGGGGCCGCACTGCTGACCGCCCGCTTCGTGGCCGGCGCCGACTCCGAGGACAGCGGCTACCGCAAGGGCCTGCGGATGATGGGCACCCACGAGCCCAGCATCCAGGACTGGCACTGGACGGTGCGCAACGGCCTGGACGACGGCGGCTTCACGCACGTCCTGCGCCCACGGCTGCAACGCCTGTACGCCTCCCGGCTCTCCGAAGTGCACGCCGTCTCGCTCTTCGACGAGCCGGCCCGGGCCGCCGAACTGGTGGGCCCGGAGCTCTGGCCCTGGCTCGACCCCGAGCAGCCCCCGCCCGGCGCGACCGTGCCGGAGCCGGTGCTGCGGGCCCTGGTCGACCGCCTCGAAGCGCTGTAGTCCCTCTCGGTCCGCTCCCCGACAGAAGCCGGGGCTATCCACGAAGGTATGCGATGAAGCTCTCTCACGACGTCTCGCTGACACCGCAGCAGGCCGGCCAACGGGCCCGCCAGGTGCTGGACGAGATCGGGCGGGCCGTGGTCGGCAAGCCCGAGGCACTGGAACTGGTCATGCTCGGCGTGCTGGCCGGCGGCCACATCCTGATCGAGGACCTTCCCGGCCTCGGCAAGACGCTGCTGGCGCGCTCCTTCGCCACCACGCTGGGCCTGGACTTCCGGCGCATCCAGTTCACCCCCGACCTGCTGCCCTCGGACGTCTCGGGCGCGCCGTTCTACGACCAGCAGAGCGGCGAGATGGTGTTCCGCCCGGGCCCGCTCTTCACCCACCTGCTGCTGGCCGACGAGATCAACCGGACGCCGCCCAAGACCCAGGCGGCGCTGCTGGAGGCGATGGCCGAGGCGCAGGTGACCGTCGACGGGACGACCCGGCGGCTGCCCGACCCGTTCGTGGTGATCGCCACCGCCAACCCGATCGAGTACGAGGGGACGTACAGCCTGCCCGAGGCGCAGCTCGACCGGTTCCTGCTGCGGGTGCGGATGGGCTACCTCACGCCCGAGCTGGAGGGCTCGATGCTGCGCGCCCGGCTCGACCGGGCCGCTCCGGAGGCGCGGGTGCAGGCGCTGAGCAACCCGGCCGAGGTGCTGGCGATGCGCGCCGCGCTGGAGCAGGTGGAGGTGGACGACGACCTGGTCGACTACATCGTCGCGCTGATCAGCGCGACCCGGGTGGACCCGCAGATCCAGGTCGGCGCCTCGCCGCGCGGCGGCCTGGCGCTGGTCCAACTCGCGCGCGCCCGTGCGGTGCTGGACGGCCGGGACTACCTCACCCCGGAGGACGTCAAGTCCGTCGCCGTGCCGGCGCTGGCCCACCGGGTCACCCTCAAGCCCGAGTTGTGGGTCCGCCAGGTCGAAGCGGACGACGTGCTGGCCAAGTTGGTGGCGTCGGTGCCCACCCCGCAGACACTGCCCCGGTCGGCAGTCGAGTCGTGACCACCGATCGGCGCGTGCTGGAGCGGGCGCTCACCGACTCCGGCAGTGGGGCGCCCAGCGAGCCGCCGCCGCCGCGCCCGCCGGGCTGGCGGACCGGCGAGCGGGCCCTGCGGCTGGCCACCGTGGCCGTCGCCGCCGCCACGGCCGCGCTGGTCACCGGCCGGCCCTGGCTGCTGGCGCTGGCGGCCGGCCCGGTGGTGCTGCTGGCGCTGGCCGCGCCCACCCGGCGCCGGCCCACCCGGCTGGAGACCACGGTGACGGCCGAGCCGCGCCGCTGCTTCGAAGGCGAGAGCATCACGGCTCGGCTGGACCTCGACCACGACGGTGAGGCCGGACTGATCGACCCGGCCATCACGCTCGGCCCGGGGGTCGAGCTGACCGAGCTGTGGGTCACCGGCTCCACGCTCAACCTCCGCCTGACCGCCCGCCGTTGGGGGCGCTGGACACTCGGCACGGTGGACCTGGACCTCTACGACACCGGCGGTCTGGCCCGGCGCACCGTGCGGGCCGACCTCGGCGAGGTGGACATCTACCCGATCCCCACCCCGTCCCGGCTCACCCCGATCCCGGTGCGGCTGCCCGAGCGGCTCGGCGAGCACACCACCCGGCAGAGCGGCGAGGGCGTGGAGGTCGTCGGGGTGCGCCCGCACGTCTGGGGTGAGCGTCAGCGACGCATCCACTGGCCCTCGACCACCCGGCGCGGCTCGATCCAGATCAACCAGTTCGCCGCCGAGCGCACCGCCGACGCGGTCATCCTGCTGGACGCGCTGACCGACCTGCGCGACCCGGCGAGCGGGCGCTCCAGCCTGGACGAGACGCTGCGCGCGGCCACCGGACTGACCCGCGCCTACCTGCGCAAGCACGACCGGGTGGGCGTGGTCTCGATCGGCGGCGCGATCCACTGGCTGAGCCCCGGCACCGGGGACCGGCACTTCTACCGGATCGTGGAGAGCGTGCTGGAAGTCCGCAAGGACCTCGGCTACCGCAACCCCGACCTGCACCGGCTGCCGCCGGCGGCGCTGCCCTCGGGCGCGCTGGTGTACGCGTTCACGCCGCTGGCCGACCAGCGCGTCCTGGACGTGCTGCGCGACCTGGCCGACCGCGGCAACCCGCTGGTGGTGGTGGAGATCCCGACCGGCGACCCGGAGATCGAGGCGCAGGACCAGGTCGGGCAGACCGCGCTGCGGCTGTGGCGGGCGGACCGCCGGGCGATGCGCTTCGCCCTGGAGAACCGCGGCATCCCGGTGGTCACCCAGACGCCCGGGGAGTCGCTCGACCTGACCGTCGCCCCGCTGCTGCGCAGCCGGATCCAGGGGAGATCACGATGAGCGGATCACAGAAGGCCACCCGGGCCGAGGGGCCGGACGCCCTGCGGGCGCTGCCCGCGCGGTGCCTGGGCGTGGTGCTGGCCGTCTCGGCCTGTCTGTCCGAGGCGCACGGCCTGCGGACGGCCGGGGACGCGGTGCTGCCGCTGGCCGCCGCCCTGTTCGGCTGGTGGGCCGGACCGCCGGTGACCGGGCGCCCGGTGCGCGGCTCCGCCCGGTGGACCCGCCAGTTCGCCCGGCACCGCAACACCGCGCTGGCCACCGCCACCGTGCTGCTCGCGGCGATCAGCGCTCCGCCGGCCTGGCTGGCGGCCGTGATCACCGTACTGCTGCTCGGCTACCTGGTGTTCGTCGACGCCGCGACCTACGGCCGCCGGCCGACCGGCCCGATGCCCGCACTGGCCGCGTACGCGGCGGCCGCGCTGGTGCTGCTCGCCGCCTTCACGCCGACCGGCGCGAGCGGCTGGGCCCGGCTGCCGGCCGCGCTCGGGGTGGCGCTGGCCGGGATCACGGTGGCCTCCGCGCTCTGGCTCTCCCCCTCGGATGGCGTGAAGAAAAGCTGATGGTCCGGCAGTTCCGCGCTGCTACACCGGAACTGACGGACCATCAGCAGTTTGTGCGTCGACTCCCCCGACCGCCGCCCGGGCGCTACCTCGCGAGCCGTCCGAGCAGGGCGGAGGCACAGGCTACGCCCAGTGCGGCGGCCAGCGCCAGCACCCCGAAGTCGCTGACGAGATGGGCGTGGGTGCCGATCAGCAGCCCGCGCAGTGCGTCCACCTCGTAGCTCAGCGGGTTCGCCTTGCTGACCGCCTGGAGCCAGCCCGGCATCAGGCTGACCGGGTAGAGGGCGTTGGAGCCGAAGAAGAGCGGCATGGTGATGGCCTGCCCGATGCCCATCAGCCGGTCGCGGGTGAGCACGATGCCGGCGATCGACATCGAGAGGCAGGAGAAGAAGGCCGAGCCGAGCAGGACCACGACGGCCACGCCCAGCAGCTTCAGCGGGTTCCAGGTCAGCGCGACCCCGAGCAGGGCGGCGATGACCACTACCACCAGGGCCTGGATCACCGCCTTGACCCCTGCGGCGAAGGCCTTGCCGGTCACCAGGGCGGCCCTCGGCGTCGGGGTGACCAGCAGTTTGGTCAGCACGCCCGAGTCGCGCTCCCAGATGATCATGATGCCGTAGAAGATCGCGATGAACATCGCGGACTGGGCGATGATCCCCGGCGCCAGGTAGTCCAGGTACGGGATCCCGTTGGTCGGTATCGCCTTGATCCGGGTGAAGGTCTCACCGAAGATCAGCAGCCACAGGGCCGGCTGGACGGCGCGGGTGTAGAGCTCGGTGCGGTCGTGGCGCAGCTTCTGCAGCTCCACCACGCACATCGCCGTGATCCGGGCGAGGACCACCCGCCAACCCGACCGGGCCTGCGGCGGGACGAGCAGCAGACCGAGGTCGCGGCGCGGCGCGGCCGCCGGGGCCGCGGCCGGGGTCGCGGCCGGGTCAGCCGACTCGGGAGGCGGTGCGACGGGTACGACTGACATCCTTGAACTCCCCTTCGTTCTCGGTCGCGTTGGCGAGGCCGCTGCCGGCGAAGTGCCGGAACACGTCGTCCAGGGTCGGCGGCTCGGCGAGTTCGAGCTGCTCCCCCACCTCGGTCCGCAGCTGCTCGGGGGTGCCGAGCGCGCGGATCCTGCCGCGGTGCATCAGGGCGACGCGGTCGCAGTACTGATCCGCCTCGTCCATGTAGTGCGTGGTGACCAGGACGGTCATGCCGGTGGCGGCCCGCACCTCGTCGATGCACTCCCACACGCTGGTGCGGGCGATCGGGTCCAGGCCGATCGTCGGCTCGTCCAGGACGAGCAGGCGCGGCGCGCTGACCAGGGCCTGGGCCAGTTCGAGGCGGCGGACCATGCCGCCGGAGTAGGTCTTGGCCAGCCGGTCCGCGGCGTCGGTCAGGTCGACCGCGGCGATCGCCTGGGCCACCCGGGCGGCTCGCTCGCGGCGCGGGACGTCGAAGACCCGGGCGAACAGCGAGACGTTCTCCCGACCGGTCAGCCCGCCGTCGGCGGAGAGCTGCTGGGGGACGTAGCCGAGCATCCGGCGGACCTGCATCTGCCGCTTGGCCGGGTCGTGGCCGAACACCCGGACCATGCCGGACGGGACCGGCAGCAGGGTGGTGATCGAGCGGATCGCGGTGGTCTTGCCCGCGCCGTTGGGGCCAAGCAGACCGAAGACCTCGCCGGTACGCACCGTCAGGTCGAGGCCGTCGACGGCCTTGGTCTGGCCGAAGGAGTACTCCAGACCCGTACAGACCACGGCCTCGGACGGATCGCCCGGGTCCGCTGTCGTGGTGGTGGTGCTCTCGCTCTGCGTCATCACCCTTCCTCCTCCCGATCGCGCAGCCCGGCGGCCAGTCGCCGCAGGGCCGGCAGCGCGGCGGCCAGGGCCGCGCGGTCGTCCGGTGACAGCTGCGCGACCTCTTCGCCGATCAGCGCGTCGCGCTTGGCCGCCCAGGCCGCCAGCCGTTCGGCCGCCTCCGGCGTGGGCAGCAGCAGCGCCGCACGGCGGTCCTGCGGATCGGTCTCGCGGCGCAGCAGGCCGGTCTTCACCAGCTGGTTGACCAGCGTGGAGACCGAATTTCCGGCCAGGCCGAGCTCCTTGGCCGCAGCCGAGACCCGGATCCCCGGGCTCGCCTCGACCAGCCGCAACAGCTCGACCTCGGCGCCGCGCAGGCGCGGCACCGTCAACCCGCGCCGCAGCCTCCGGCGCACCAGCCGCTGGATCCCGGCCAGCAGGCCGGCCAGGTCGCTGGTGAACTCCACGTCCGTCATGCTCGTCATTTTACCTCTCAATAAGAGGTATCTGTCCAGACCCCCTCCCGGGACGGGCGGCCTTCGGGGCGGACTACGACCGGCCGTTCCACTCGTCGGCGAGCAGGCCGAAGACGACCTCGTCCACGAAGGCGCCGTTGACCCAGGCCGCCCGGCGCAGGATCCCCTCCTGGGTGAAGCCGGCCCCGAGCGCCGCGCGGCTCATCGCGATGTTGTCGGTGAGCGTCTCCAGCTGGAGGCGCTGCAGGCCGCGCACGGTGAAGCCGTAGTGGCACAGCACCCGCACCACGTCGCCGGACAGACCCCGGCCGCGGAACGAGGGACGCAGCGACATGCCCACGTGGGCCGTCCGGTTGTGGACGTCGATGCCCCAGAGCAGGGCCTCGCCGGCCAACTCGCCCGAGGCCAACTCCAGCACCGAGAAGAAGGAGACGTCGTCCGAGGGGTCGGCGACGGCGTACGGCGAGGCGGCCGACCCCGGGGCGATCGGCCGCCAGGGGCGGGTGTCGGAGCGCGACCGGGTGGCCACGTCCTCGTAGAGCTCGGCGTGCAGGACAGGGACATCGCTCTCGTGCCGGGCGCGCAGCCCGGTTTTCTCACCGCGTAGCATGCGACGTTCCTATCCGGCCGCTGCCCGGCGATCAACAGGTTTACCCGTGGGCTCCCCCTGCTGGAGCAGTAGCCGGCAGGCGATCAGCCCAGCAGCGCCTGCCAGTCGGTGACCCCACCGCGACCGGACCCCTCGGCGAGGGTGCGCGGACCCTCGTGCAGGACGTAGTGCCGCGGCGCCATCGCCGTGTCGCGGCCCGGCAGCGCGGCCATCACGGCGGCGTGCACCTGCTGGAGGGTCAGCGGGCGGCCGTCGATGTCGATCCTGGCCGTCAACCGATCTTCCTCCAGCGAAACTTGGCAGGGCCGCCGGTCGAGTGCGGACTCCAGCAGGGCGCGGGTGGCCACCAGGTCGATCCACGAGTTGTCGACCCGGCGCCACCGCTCGCCGGTCCGGCGACCGGCCACCAGGCCGGTGAGCGCGGGCAGTTCGCGCAGCGGCAGCGGTCCGGTCGCGGCGGCGTCGAGCAGCCGGAGCAGCCCGTGCACCAGGTGTTCGGTCTCGGCCACCGTGAAGAGCTGCGGATCGGCGTGCAGGGTCAGCTCCAGACAGCCGCGCACCCGCCAGATGTTCAGCATGATCCTGGTCGGCAGGATCTCCTTGGGCAGCCAGGTGAGCTCCGGATCCGCCGCCGGGACCGGGCAGCCGGCCGCCGCGACCTCCTCGGGGACGGTCATGCTGAGGTCGTTGACCACGACGTGCCGCGCGAAGCGGGCGCCGCGCAGGTGCGCGGTGTCGTCGATCATGCGCCAGATCTTCTCCGCGTCGAAGGCGCTGTGCCAGTAACCGCCCAGCGCGGCCGCCTGGACGCGCCCGAGCAGCTCGTCGAAGTCGGCGGCGTCGGTCTCCAGGCTGAGCAGGGCGTCCTGGGCCAGTGTTCCGATGTGGTCGCCCAGCCCCGGCCGGTGCCGGTTGGAGGACAACGCCGCGACGACGACGGTGCGTTGGTCGGCACGCTGGGCCACCAGCGCGACGTACGCCGCGAGCAGCACGTTGGAGGCGCTGGTCCCGGTGCGCCGCTCCGCCCGCTCCAACGCCTCGGCGGCGGCCGTCGAGCGGACCAGCAGGGTCGGCAGCAGCGCGTCGCTCGCCCCGACCCGGTCGTCGGCGAAGACCGCCTGCGGGCTGCAGCGCAGGATCCGTTCCCAGTGCCGCAGCGCCGCCTTCGCCCGGCGCTGCCCGCCCTTGGACTGCTCCGACTCGGCGACCTCCAGCGGAGTGCGGCCCTGCGCCGGGGGCAGGCTTCCCCCGGCGACCAGCGTCAGCCACTCCATGTAGAGCAACCCGGTTGCCACGCCGTCCAGTTGGGCATGGCAGATCACCACCACCAACTGGACCGGACGGCCCTGCACGGTGACCAGGGTCGGCCGGAGCGGGAACTCCGCGGCCAGGTCGAAGGCCCGGGCGCGGCCCAGCCGGCCCAGCTCCATGGTCAGCGCGCCCAGCTCGTCGGTCGGCTCGGCCGCCACCACCTGGACCGTGAACTCGCCCTCCAGGAGCACCTCCTGGAGCTCCGGCTGATCGCCGGGCGGGCCCGGGAAGACGGTCCGCAGTGCCTCGTGCCGCTCGGCCAGCGTGCGCAGCGCGCCCAGCACATCCGGCAGCCGGGCGCCCTCGGGGACGGTCCAGAACGCCTGCTTGTTCATATGCGAGGGGTCGTCGAGCCGGATGCAGCGGATCATGTTGTCCTGACCCAGCGTCAGCGGACCGACCCGTCGGCCCTGCGCCGAATCCTCCACCGCGTAGCGGACGGTGTGCCGTTCAGCGTCGCGTTCGGTGTGGCGTTCGGTGTGGCGTTCGGACGTGCTCATGCGGCGCCTCCCGCCGAGCGGGCGGACAGCGCCTGGACGACCTCGGCCGGCCAGCGGTCCGGACGACTGCCGTGCGCGTGCAGCAACGCCAGCGCGATCCGCTCGATACCGAAGGCCGTACAGGCCGTGTGGCCCGTCGCACCGGCGCTGGTGAAACCGAAGACCGAGCCGAAGTGGTCCTTGTGGATGTTGGCCGAGGCCACCGCCTGGACCAGGCCGTCGGCGACCGGGACGCGCAGCTCGTACTTCAACTGCTGCATCCGCTGGGCCGCTTGGTAGAGCCGGCGGCCCGCGCCGAAGAACGGGTCGTCGGCCACCTCCACCGTCACCTTGAGCGAGAGGCCGCTCAGCCAGTCGGCCACCCGGTCCAGCCAGCGGCCGCGCCAGCGCAGGCAGTGTTCCTCGTCGCCCGCGGTGACCAGCTCGGCCATCCGGAACGTGCGCAGCCGGCCCACCTCGCTGGTCGCCTCCTGGCGGAAGCAGTGCGCCTCCACGGCGAACCGGGCCGGCTCGGCGAGGTCCCGGCCGGCCAGCGTCGCGTACACGGGATAGCAGGCGGCCGGCAGCAGGACCAGGTCGCTGACCCGCTGCCGCTCGTGCCACTCCCCGCCGGTCGCGATCCGCGGCGCCAACTCGCCCCACTGCTCGGCCGTTCCGGCGTAGCTGTGCACGGTGCCGAGAAGCTGGGGGAAGGTCGCGACGTAGCCGGCCTGCTCGATGGTCTGCCGGGAGATCACCGGCGGGACGGTGAGCCGACGGAACGGCTCATCGACCGCGAGGGCGCCGATCCCGGCCCGCAGCCCGGCCACGATCCGCTCGAAGGCCTCGGGATAGAGCAGCACGCCGGGCACCCCGGTCGGCAGCGGGAGTGCTTCGTCATCGATCATCGATCCACCACCGTGTTCTAGGAATTGACGCTGTCTCAACTGAGCTGCGACGGCGCCCAGTCGTACCGGCGGGCGCGGTACGACACGGCCACGTCCATCTGCTCAGCTCTCCTCAAGGGTGTGGCCGGCCACGAAGTCGGCGAGGGTGGCCACCGTGCGCAGGTCTCCCTGGGTGATCTGCTCGACGTCGATCTGGATCTCCAGGCTGTCCTCCAGCTCCAGGATCAGTTCCAGCGTGCTGGACGAGGTGAGGCCGAGCTCGTCGAAGAGGCCGGCCTCCTCGCTCAGCGGCGGGACGTCCCGCTTGAGCACCCGGGGCAGCAGGAGCGCGATGCCCGTCACGACGCGATGCCGCAGTTCGGGGTCGAGTGGTGCGAGGTCCGGCACTTCGAGGTCCAGTGGCGCGATGGCTGGGTTCGTCACGATCCGTCCCATCTGATGGTTCGTACGGTCGGTGACGACCGGGCGAGCGGAAGGGGAGAGAGGAGGTTGCGAGGACGCGGGGCGGGCGGCGACGGCGCGGCCGTCCCGAGGTCCCTCAGGGTTCGAGCACCATCGCCGAGAGCGTCGCGCCGAGTCCGGCGGCGGCGATCAGGTACCGGTCACCCTGGCGGAGCAGGCCTCGGGTGGTCACGGTGTGGTGGTTGATGAACGCGTCTGGGCGAAAACTGTGCCGCACCACAGGCAGGTTGTCCAGCACCAGCTTTCGAGCGGGCGGCCGGGCTAGTATTCCGTCGCCCCGCGGTCCGCACAAGAGACCGCCGGGCTCTCCCCCGACTCCTGGAGCACCGTCCCATGAGTTCATTCCCGCCTCCTCGGCCCCACGCGCTGCGCGTCCTGATCGTCGTTCCGCCACTGGCGGGGCACGTGCATCCGACCCTCGGCCTGGCCCGCGAACTGCGCCTTCGGGGCCACCAAGTCGCCTGGGCCGGCTCGGAACTGTCGCTACGTCCGATGCTCGGCCCCGACGCCGTGATCCACCCCACCGGCACCCGGGTGCTGCGCGAACAGGGCGGCAGCGGCCTCGCCGCCGTCCGCTCGCTCTGGGAGGGGTTCATCGTGCCCTACGCCCGGTTCACCCGCCGGGCACTGGACCGGATCGTCCACGAGCAGCGCCCTGACCTGGTGTTGGTCGACCAGCACACCCCCGCCGGCGCGTTGGCGGCGCACCGCCACGGGGCGCGCTGGGCGAGCCTGGCGCCGTCCTCGATGGAGATCGGCCGCCCGCTGCGCGACCACCCGGAGTTGGAGGCCTGGCAGCTCGATCTGCTGCGCCTGCTCTGGCGTGAGGCCGGGCTGCCCGAGGATGAGTTCGTGGATCCGCGCTTCTCGCCCGAACTGCTGCTCGCCCTCAGCAGCCGGGCGCTGACCGGCGCCACCGCGTTCCCCGACCACTACGCCCTGGTCGGACCGGTGTTGACCGCCCGTCCGGGGGCACCTGACTTCCCCTGGCAGCGGCTGGACCCGGACCGGCGCCATGTCCTGGTCACCCTGGGCACGTTGGCCGCCGATGTGGCCGGCGACTTCCATCTGCGGGCCGTCCGGGCGCTGGGCCCGCTCGCCGACCGGGTTCAGGGCATCGTCGCCGCGCCGCCCGCCGTGCTCGCCGGGATTCCCGAAGAAGCCCTGGCCGGTGGCCTGCTGGCACTCTCGGAAGTACCGGTACTGGAACTGCTCGGGCGCGGGCTGCTGGACGCGGTGGTCAGTCACGGCGGCATGAACACCGTCTGCGAGACCCTCGCGCACGGCCTGCCACTGGTACTCGCGCCGATCCGGCACGACCAGCCGATCACGGCCGGGCAGGTGGTCGCCGCCGGGGCCGGCCTGCGGGTGGACTTCGCCGGGGCGACGCCGGAGCAACTGCGTTCCGCGCTCACCACCGTCCTGGACGACCCGTCCTACCGGGCGGCGGCCCAGCGGGTCCGGTCGTGCTTTCTCGCGGAGGGCGGTGCACGCACGGCAGTTGACCGCATTGAGCAGTGCTTCACCGGGCCGGGCCGAGCAGGGGCCGATGTGGTCCAGACCATTGCTGCGGACCGCTAGCACGCCCTAGGGTGGCCGCCACGCAGGAGGCGCGGAACCGGATCCCTCCGGTTCCGCGCCTCGCCCTTCGCCCTGGTCAGCCGCGCGGGACGGTGACCTCCAGGTAGAGCGTCTCGTCGCTGCGGAAACCCGTGTCCAGCAGGGCGACGTCGGGCCGGGCGCCGTCCTGGAAGGCCCGACGGCGGATCAGCTCGTCCTGGAATCCGGCCGCCGTGAACGCGTGCCGCAGCTCGTCCTCGTCGAAGATCCAGCGGTGGCCGTAGTGGTAGAAGATCTGGTTCATCATGAACGCCCGCCGCTCGGGCATCGCCGGGCCCACCTTCATCAGGCGCAGCCGCCGGCGGTGCCGGGCGAAGAAGCCGCCGCTCTCCTCCAAGTAGCCCTCGACGTAGCTGCGCAGGTCGGGCGTGGTGACCCGGAGCAGGCCGCCGGGCCGCAGCACCCGGCGGACCTCGGCGAGCCAGCCGATACTGACGGGCAGTGGGATGTGCTCGATCAGGTGCTCGGCGTACACCCAGTCCACCGAGGCGTCGGCGAACGGCAGTGGATCGCCGATGTCGAGCTGCGTGAACCGGCTCTCGCCGTCGATCCGGTAGAGCCGGCCCGGTACGGTCTGCTCCTGCGCGCTGCGCAGGCCCACCAGGTCGGTGCCCAGCCCCTGTGGATGCCGGGTGCGGAAGGCCGCGAACTCCAGGCCGGTCAGCCCGTGCCTGAGGAAGTCCTCACGGTTGTGCGGGAGTTCATCGGCGATCGGCTCGATCCTCTCGCAGCGGGCCAGATTTCCGGTGAAGTCGTCCATCAGCACCGCCAGGGAATCCGGGTCCTCCCAGTTCCAGCCCGGGAATGTCGAACCTGCTGCCACGTGCTGCTCCTTCGGTCCAGATACGGATCCGTGCCGACGCGCGGCCGTGAGCGATCCGGCGGCCGTGCGTGGGAATTACGTGAACGCGCCAATTCGGCGAGGGGGCGCGGGACATGCGAGACCCGCCCCGGCCTGGCAGCGTAGGTGCAACTCCACCTATTGGTATAGACCTTGACCCTGGGATTTTCCTGTGCCAGGGTCGGGACCACGGGGAATAGCACTAGATGAAGTCAACCATTAGCCATCCGTGCCTCGCCGATTCGCGGAGTGGCACTGCGCGGTAATCCCGTTCCAGAAATCATTCTTGTCCGCGAACAGTCGAATGGCTTCTCATGCGGTACGGAGCTCAGCCCGCTCGATCTGACGGAGCATCAGATGAGGCGGGTTCCAGGCCGTGGACGATACCGTCGCCTTGTTCTCCCGATCGTGAAGCAACCCAACCCCTGTGGAGTTGACGCATGACCACCGGCACCGACCGCTACCACTGGGACCGCACCCACCCCGGGCTGACCAGCCTGCAGGAGGCGATCGCCGACGTCCGTGACGAGGTGGTGGGGCACTCGGTCTACCACGAGCTGAACAGCCTCGCCCGGGTCCGGACCTTCCTCGGGACCCACGTCTTCGCGGTCTGGGACTTCATGTCCCTGCTCAAGTCCCTGCAGTGTCAGCTGACTTGCGTGAGCGTGCCATGGGTCCCGACCGGCCCCACGGCCAGCCGTCGACTGATCAACGACATCGTGCTGGTCGAGGAGAGCGACGAACTCGGCGACGGCTACACCAGCCACTTCGAGCTCTACGTCGGCGGGATGGACCAGGCCGGCGCCGACACCGCGCCGGTCAACGCCTTCCTCGGACTGCTGCGCTCCGGCACCCCGGTCGGCGACGCCGCGAAACTCGCCGAGATCCCTGCCGCCGCAGCCGAGTTCATCGCGGTCACCTGGGAAATCATCGAGACCGCACCGGTGCACTGCCAGGCCGCCGCCTTCGCGTTCGGCCGCGAGGACCTCATCCCCGAGATGTTCCAGCAGGTCATCCGGATCGACGATGCCGACGGCGCACTGGAGATCTTCAAGGACTACCTCGCCCGGCACATCGAGGTGGACGGCGAACAGCACACCCCGATGGCCATGCAGATGCTGATCGACCTCTGCGGCGACGACCCGCAGAAGTGGGACGAGTGCGCCGCGACCGTCCGCAGCGCCCTGCGCGCCCGGGTCGACCTGTGGGACGCCATCCTGGCCGCCTTCGCCGACGCCTGAGCGATCATCCCCGCAGACCCCTTGCAGAGTGTTCGGTCAAATCCATACACTCAGGGTGTTCAGCCTTCATTGAACACTCTGACGACGGGTGGCAGCCATGCACGCAGTCCTGGTGGAGAAGTTCGGCGGACCGGAGGTCCTCACCCTGGCCGAGCTCGCCGCGCCAGACCCCGGCCCCGGCGAGGTCAGCATCGACGTCGCCTACGCCGGGGTCAACTTCGCCGAGCTCAAGGCCCGCGGCAGCGGATATCGGGTGGCCTCGCTGCCCTTCCTCCCCGGCCTGGAGGTGTCCGGCCGGATCCGGGCCGTCGGCGACGGGGTGGCGGACTTCCGCCCCGGCCAGCAGGTCGCGGCGCTGACCAGCGCCGGCGGCTACGCCGAGGTGGCCGTCGCCCCCGCGAGAACCGTCTTCGCCCTCCCCGACGGCGTCTCGCTGCGCACCGCCGCCACCCTGCCGACCGTCCTGCCGACCGCGCACGCGCTCCTGCACGAGGTCGGCCGGCTGCGCGCCGGGGACAGCGTCCTGGTCCACGGCGCGGCGGGTGGCGTGGGTACCGTCGTCGGCCAACTCGCCCGTCTCGCCGGGGCCGAGTCCGTCTACGGGGTCGTCTCCAGCCCCGCCAAGGCGGCCCACGCCCTGAAGGCCGGCTACGACGAGGTGTTCGTCGGCGACAACTTCGACGAGGACGTCTACCACGCCACCGGCGGGCTCGGCGTGGACCTCGCCCTGGACTCCGTCGGTGGCGACACCTTCCGCCGCACGCTGGAGGCGCTCTCCCCGTTCGGCCGGCTGGTCTCCTTCGGCAACGCGAGCGGCGCCGCGCCCTGGCAGGCGACCCAGGCCCAGCTCTACCCCGGCCGCTCGGTGGCCGGCTTCTCGGTCCTCACCCTGGCGAAGACCGAACCCGAGGCGCTGCGCGCCATCGCCGCCCGTGCGTTCGCCCTGGTCGCCGACGGCTCGGTCGAACTCCCCGTCACCGCCGAGTTCCCCCTCGCCGAAGCCGCCGCCGCCCACCGCCTGATGGAGACCCGCACCACCACCGGCAAGCTCCTGCTGCGCATCGCGGACTGAGCCCGCCCGGGGCGCCCGGGCCACCCGGACCGCCGTCCGCCCGCACACGTCCCGCGTCCCCTGCATATCCTGCGGACTGTGACGACGACATACGTGCTGGACGGCACCCAGGTCAGGACGCTCGAGGACTTCTGGCGCGTCATCGGGGAGGCGGTCAACGGCCCCGGCGGCTACTTCGGCCGGAACCTGGACGCGTTCGCCGACTGCCTGAGCGGCGGCTTCGGGCAACCCGACGACGGCGACTACGTGATCGAGTGGCGCGACCACGCGATCTCGCGCGAGCACCTCGGCTACCCCGAGACCGTCCGCCAGTTGGAACTTCGCCTCACCCGCTGCCATCCCACGAACCGCCCCGCCGTCAGCGCCGAACTCGCCGCAGCGCGCGACGGGCGCGGGACGACGGTCTTCGACTGGCTCGTCGAGATCTTCGAGGAGCGCGCTCCCGGCGTCCTACGGCTGCAGTAGCCCTGCCCCCTCGCTCCGGCCGCCTACCCTTGCCTCATGACGATGCACAGGACCGCCCGGGTGAGTGTCGACGCGATGATCGAGGACCTCAGGACACTCGTCGAAGTCGAGTCCCCCTCGCGCGATCTCGACGCCCTGGCGGTATCGGCCAAGTCCGTCGCCGCGGTGATCGAGAGCCGCCTCGGCGGACGGGCCGTCCTCGTCGAGAGCGAGGCCGGACCGCACGTCCACTGGTCCGGCGGCGGCGACCCGCGCGTCCTGGTCCTCGGCCACCATGACACCGTCTTTCCGCTCGGCACCCTGGAACGCCGTCCGTTCACGGTCCAGGACGGGCGGATAACCGGTCCCGGGGTCTTCGACATGCTCGGCGGGCTGGTCCAGGCCGTCCACGGTCTGGCGGCGCTCGACGACCGGTCGGGCGTCGAGATCCTGGTCACCGCCGACGAGGAGGTCGGCTCCCGCTCCTCCCGCGCGCTCCTCGAAGAACGCGCCCTCGCGTGCGGCGCCGTCCTGGTCTTCGAGGGGGCCGCCGACGGCGGAGCCCTGAAGACCGGCCGCAAGGGCTGCGGCACCTTCCAGGTCACCATCACCGGCCGGGCCTCCCACGCGGGCCTCGAACCCGCGGCCGGCGTCAACGCCCTGGTCGAGGCCGCCCACCAGGTCCTGGACATCGCCGCGCTCAGCCGGCCCGACCTCGGCACCACGGTCACCCCGACCGTCGCGTCCGCGGGAACGCTGGACAACGTCGTCCCCGCAGAGGCCAGCGTCATCGTCGACGTCCGGGTCGAGTCGGCCACCGAGAAGGACCGGATCGAGGCCGCGTTCGCGGCGCTCTCCCCCCATCTCGACGAGGCACAGATCGCCGTGACGGGATCCGTCAGCCGCCCCCCGATGCCCGAATCGGCCTCGGCCGGCCTCTTCGCCCTGGCCCAACGGCTCATCCCCACCGTCGAAGCCCGCAGCGTCGGCGGCGGCAGCGACGGCAACTTCACGGCCGCCCTGGGCGTCCCGACGCTCGACGGCCTCGGAGCCGTCGGCGGCGGCGCCCACGCCGACCACGAGTACGTGCTCGTCGACACGATGGCCGAGCGGGCGAACCTCGTCACCGGACTGGTGAGCGCGATCCTCAGGCCCTGAACCCCGACTCCCGCCCCTCCGTCGGGGACCGGAGTGGCAGTGGAGGGGCAGTGGAGCCTGCGGTCGTATCAGTTCCACCAGGCGGTGACGGCCACGTTGCCCTGCACGGCGTTGACCGCGACGATGACCGTCAGCAGGCCGCCGCTGGGCATCCCCAGGTCATAGCGCCAGCGGCCGGTGGTCCGGTCGCACGAAGCGGTACGGGAGCCGATCCGCACCGCGTTCTGGATCTCGTCCTCGGAGATGTTCCGCTCGTTCATCCGGTCCCGGACGTGCTGGGTGAACACGTCGATCGACTGCGGCGCACCCTCCGAACAGATCTGGGCCGGAGTCAGCGGGCAGTCGAAGTCGCAGTGGATCGGCGGACCGAAGGCCTGGGGGGCGGCGACGGCGGCGACCGTCGAGGGGGCGGGGGCGGCCATGGCGGGCGTGGCGCCGAGCGCCAGTGCGGACACCGTCACGGCCAGCAGGGCGAGGCGGGCGCTCTTGCGGATGATCATGGGGATTCCCTCCGAGTGACTGAATGAACGAACAGACGATCCAGATCGAACCGAACCCGAACTGAACTGATGTCAGCTTGATCGGAGGCCATCTATTTTCGATCACCACACGATCAACACGTGATCAACACCAAGGAGCAGAAGGCCTGCTGGGAGCACCGCCCGGACGCCTGTCCGGTGCTACCGGGATGCTCAGCCCGTCCGGGGGTGCAGCGCCCGAAGCTCCCTGATCAGGGCGCGGACCGCGATCGTGGTCGCCAGCTCGGGGGTGGTCACGTAGCCGACGGAGCGGGTGGGCCGGTCAGGGCCGAGATCGGTGGTCTCGACGGTGGGCGGTGCGCCCGTCAGCGAGAGCGCGGGCATGATGGCCATTCCGCGTCCACTGCTCACCATCGAGAGCACTGCTCCGTCGTCTTCGGCCCGGACCGTCGCACACGGGATCCAATCCTGCTCGGCCCACCATGACCTGGTGTAGGACGAGCAGTTCTCGGTCCAGTCCACCAGTGGCAGCGAGCGCGGATCCGGATGGCCCGCCGGGTGCACCAGCGCGTACGGCTCCTCCAGGAGCACGTCCCCGATCAGCCCCGGCGGCACCGGCGAGCTCGTACCGATCGTCGCGATCCCCACGTCCGCACGCCCCTCGGCCACCTCCCCCGCCGTGCCGGGGCCGAGTTCCCTGACCATCGTCACCGTCGGCCTGATCCCGGGGTGCCGCGCGGCCAGCCGTTCCAGCGCGGGCGGCAGCACGTGCAGAGCCGCGCTTCGGAAGGCCGCGATGCGCAGCGGCCCGGCGACGGTGTCGCCGCCGTTCGCGCCCGCGCCGACCCCGCGCGCCTCTGCGGCGAGTGTGTCCAGCATCCGCAACACCCGCGACGCGTGCGCCACCGCCCGAGCGCCGGCCGCCGTGGGACGCGCCCCATGGCGGCCGCGCTCGAAGAGCACGACACCCACCTTGCGTTCGATGCCACGCACCGAGTGCGAGATGGCGGACTGCGTCATGCCGAGGGTGGCGGCTGCCGCCGAGAAGCCGCCCTCGGCGGCGACGGTCACCAGGGTCCGGAGTTCCTGCGGCGAGAGGTCCCCGGCGGACGCGGACGGCGCGGTGGTCACGCTCGTACCGCGCGGAACGGTCGTTGCCACGGGGACTCCCACCTGCGGGTATGAGGACGATTCATGGATGCGATTGTTCCATGAGCGCGACCCTCTGCCCGGCCTCCGCGATCCTGTCTACGGTCACGTCCATGACCTCATCGACCGCCTCCGCGCTCACCGTCCACCAGACCGCCCGACCGACCGGCTTCCCCACTCCCGGGCACTTCCGCTTCGTCGAGTCGCCCGTCCCCGAACCCGGGCCGGGCACCGCCCTCGTGGAGAACCTCTACTGGTCCGTCGACCCGTATCACCGCGAAATGATGGACGGCCACTTCGAGCTGAACTCTCCGCTGGAGGGTCGCACCCTCGGTCGTGTGATCGAGTCGCGTGACGCGGCGCTCCCCGAGGGGGAGATCGTCTTCCACCGGCACGGCTGGCGTACCCATTCCGTCGTACGCCCCGACGAGGCCAGGCGCCTCCCGCACCACGAGGGTGTACCTCTGTCGGCGCACCTGGGCATTCTCGGTGGCACGGGCCTGACCGCGTACGTCGGCCTCACCCGGATCGCTCAACTCCGCGAGGGTGAGGACCTGTTCGTCTCTGCGGCCGCAGGTGGCGTCGGCACGGCCACCGGACGGCTTGCCCGGCTGATGGGCGCCGGACGGCTCGTCGGCAGCGCGGGCACCCCCGCGAAGGTGGCATTCCTGAAGGAACAGGTCGGCTATGACGAGGCGTTCGACTACCACGCGGGGAACGTCGCCGACCTGCTGGCAACGGCAGCACCCGACGGCATCGACGTGTTCGTCGACAACGTCGGAGGTGAACACCTGGCTGCGGCGATCGGCGCGCTCCGCGAGCGCGGCCGGGTGGTGCGGGTCGGCACCGTCGGCCAGTACAACACCCCGGACGCGCCGGACACGCGGTTCAACCACGCCGACATCGTGGAGAAGAGCCTGCGCATGGAGGGCTTCCTGGTCCGCAACTACCGAGATGTGCAGGAGGAGTTGTACGCATTCGCCGTGCCGCATCTGCTCGGCGGCCGCCTTGCCCTTGACGAGACGGTCGTGGAGGGCTTCGACCGGATCGTGGACGCGTTCCTGTCCATGCTGCGCGGCGGGAACACCGGCAAGATGCTCGTGAAGCGGAGCTGACAGGCTCGAAGTGCCGCACCGCGCTTCAAAAGGATTGAGACACGACGCTCGGGCTGGTAGCTTTCCACTCGACCGTGACACCGCCGAGGAGGTGAGACCCATGAACGCTGTATCGATGTGGGTGCTCCCCCTTGCCGTCACGGCCGGCGACTGACGTAGACGTCGCCGGGAGCGCCTCGACAACCAGGCACTCCCGAAAGGCACCACCCTTGAACTCTCTGCACTTCACCGCCCAGTCGTCGTCGAACGGCATGGTCGAGCGCGACTTCACGATCGGCGAGATCCCCGGCGTCCTCTGGTCGCCGCCGGCCTCCGGCGCCGCCGAGCGCGCACCCCTGGTCCTGATGGGCCACGGCGGCGGCAACCACAAGAAGCACCCCGCGATGGCGGGCCGCGCACAGCGCCTGGTCGCCGCCTGCGGTTTCCACGTCGCCGTCATCGACGCACCCGGTCACGGCGACCGGCCACGCACGGAGCACGACGAGCGGGAGATCGCCGAGCTGTTCCGGGCGAGGGCGGCGGGCGAGCCGGAGGGTCCGATCGTGGTCCGCTACAACGCCCACCTGGCCGAACTCGCCCTGCCCGAATGGCAGGTGACGCTGGATGCCCTCCAGGAGCTTCCGGAGATCGGAACCGACGGGCCGGTCGGCTACTTCGGCCTCAACATGGGCACCGCGATCGGCCTGCCGTTCGTGGCGGTCGAACCCAGGATCACCGCCGCGGTCTTCGGTCAGCACTGGCCCGACGTGCTGGCCGAGCAGGCGAAGCGGATCACCATCCCGATCGAGTTCGCCCTGCAGTGGGACGACGAGCACATCCCGCGCGAGGCCGGTCTCGCACTGTTCGACGCCTTCGCCTCGAAGGAGAAGACACTGCACGCCAACGCGGGCAGGCACAAGGAACTGCCCCGCTTCGAAGCCGACAGCGCGGTCCGCTTCTTCGCCCGTCACCTCGGCGGACCGGTCACCTCCCAGTCCTGACAGCCGTGTTCGCGGTGCCCGGCTCCCCGGCCGGGCACCGCAGGCGACTACCGCGCGGCGATCAGTTTCGGCAGTTCGCGCATGTCGTAGAAGACGGTGGTGTGGGGGCCCTCAAGTCGTTCAGCCGGGGTGAGGCCGCCGGCATAGCCGAACGATCGCATGCCGGCCGCGCGTGCGGCGAGGACACCGGGCCGGCTGTCCTCGACCACCACGCAGGCTGCGGGATCGACGCCCATCTGCCGGGCGGCGTGCAGGAACAGGTCCGGGGCGGGCTTGCCGTGGGCGACCTCGGTGGCGCTGAAGATGCGGCCCGCGAAACGTTCGTAGAGTCCGGTACGGCCCAGGGTGTGCCGCATCTTGTCGTGGGAGCCGCTGGAGGCGACGCAGGTCGGCAGGGTGAGTGCGTCGAGGGCTTCCGGCAAGCCCTCGACCGGGGCGATCTCGGCGTCCACGGCCTCACGGTGGAGCCGCTCGAACCTCTCCGACCAGGTCCGGGCCGTGTCCTCACCGAGCCGAGCCGCGACCTGGTCGCGGATGGCCGCGTGTGAGCGCCCGATGAACCGGTCCACGACCTCGTCCTCGGTCAGCGGCCAGCCCAACTCGGCCCCGATGGCGACCTGCACGCGCGCGGCGATGCGCTCACTGTCGACCAACACACCGTCGCAGTCGAATATGACGAGTTCAATGGCCTTGATCATCTCCGCAGCATAGGGCCTGACCAGGATCGTTCGGAAAGGTCCCCGGCGTGCAGGCGCCCGATCGCCAGAACTCAGGGCCGGGCCGTCGTTGGTCAACTCACGATCAAATGGCCGGTATTGACCTTCTCCTGGCCACTCCCACCACTCCTAGGCTGGGCCCCAACCGACGGGGGACGTAGGGCTCCCCCGTCATGTCCAGATCGGGGACCCGTCCATGCCGACTCACCGCACGTCCCTGCGATCCACCGTCGCCGTCCTCGGCGCCGGCGCCGCGATCGCCCTGTCCACGGTCGTCGCCACGCCCGCTTTCGCTGCCAACGAAGGTACCTATCACGGAAATTGGGGCAGCTGCGCCGCCACCGAGGAGATCCAGCTGCAGTACGTCCAGGGCGGCTACCACGACCAGATGGAGTTCTTCCCGACCACCACCGGTGCCAACTGCGGGTTCCGGCTCATCAACAACGGCAACATCATCTGGGCCTCCAGCGGCGCGGGATCCGGCTGGGTCTACGACGGCCCGACCAACTACATGTGTCCGCAGATCTACGACCTGAGCACGGGCATCGTGAAGTGGCAGGGCGTGTGCAACTGACGCCCTGAGCCTTCCACTCACGGGCACCCGTCGGCCCGCCGCCCCCACGGGACGGCGGGCCGACCGAGGTCCCCCGGGCGACTCCCGGGGGACCGCTCGGAACGAGGGTGTCAGCGCATGCCGCCGGAGGCGAGGATGACATCCCCGGTGATCCAGCGCGCGTCGTCGGAGGCCAGGAAGGCCACCAGCGGGCCGTAGTCGTCGGGGGTGCCCGTGCGCCCCAGCGGGGTCGCGGCGATCGCCTGCGCTTCCTGATCCGACCCGACGAATCCCATGGCCCTGGTGCCCTCGGTGTCCGACGGCCCGGGCATGATCGCGTTGACCCGAATGCCGCGCGGGCCCAGTTCCTTGGCCGCAACGACGGTGAAGGCGTTGACGGCGGCCTTGGACGCGACGTAGAGCGAGGCATACGGAGGATGGGTGACCGTGCCGGCCGTCGAGACGTTGATGATCGACGCGTCGTCGATGTCGTCCTGCGAGGCCAGGGCCTGCGTGGTCAGGATCGTCCCCAGGAGGTTCGTGGTCATCTCGCGCTGGAACTCGTCCTCGGTGATGCCCGACAGCGGCGCGAACGTGACGACGGCCGCATTGTTCACGAGCACGTCGACCGGGCCGTAGGCCTCCCGCGCCCGGTCGAAGAGACGGCGCACGTCGTCGCCGCTGGCCACGTCCGCCTGGACCGCGATCGCCCGGCCGCCCTTGGCGGTGATGTCCGCGACGACCCGCTCGGCGCCCTTCGCATCCCCCCGGTAGTTCACGACGACGGCTGCGCCGGTATCGGCCAGCGCCTTGGCGATCCCCGTGCCCAGGCCCTTCGATGCGCCGGTGACGATCGCCGTACGTGTGGCGTTGTTGCTGCTCACGGTGGCTCCTTGGCTCCTTGAGAGTTGGTGCTTTCAGAAGTCACCGTAGGAAGCCCAGTTACTTCTGGGAAGTACCTACTTTTTTGTAAGCTGGTGTCATGGCGGAAACAGAGCAGGTCGCGACAGCCAGCAGGCTGCTGACCCATGACACCTTCGACAAGTGCCCGCTCAGGCCGATCATGGATCAGACGACAAGCCGCTGGGCGACACTGATCATCTCGGCCCTCATCGGCGGCCCGCACCGCTTCGCGCAGCTGCACGCACGCGTCGGTGGCATCAGCCAGAAGATGCTGTCGCAGAACCTCAAGGCGCTGGCCCGGTCCGGGCTGGTCGCCCGCGATGTCGCGCCCACCAACCCGCCCCAGGTCACCTACAGCCTGACGGAACTCGGCGTCAGCCTCGCCGGGCCGCTGACCGGTCTCATCGGATGGTTCGGCCGACACGGAGACGAGCTCCTCGCCGCTCAGCAGCAGTACGACAGCCAGAGTGCCGACGGCTGAACGGGCTGAACTGGCTGATCTGTCAGGCCCTGCCCAGCGGACTTGCTCCGTACGAATTTCGCGCGACATGACGCGCCGGCTCTGGAACGCTCGGGCCTGGAGTCCGGGGTCTGTGGACTACGAGCAATCTGAACCGGTACTGGAGTGATGGCCGATGAGTTTCACGTTTGAGGGACCAGTTCTGGAGGGCTCACTCGTGCGCCTGGAGCCGTTGGATCAACGCCATGCGGTGGACCTGACCTCGGCGGCGAAGGAGGACCGGAGCTCGTACGGGTTCACCTGGGTCCCTGAGGCCGCCGAAGTCGAGGGATACATCACGACCCAGCTGGCACGTGCCGCTGCCGGGAAGCTGGTCCCGTACGCGCTGGTGGAACGGTCCTCGGGGCGGGCGGTCGGGGCCACGGCCTACTGGGATCCACGGCTGTGGCCGACAGGGAACGGCCTGCGCGCGATCGAGGTCGGGTTCACCTGGCTCGCGGCCTCGGCCCAAGGTACGGGGGTGAACACCGAGGCCAAGTACCTGTTGTTCCGGCACGCCTTCGAGACCTGGGGAGTGGCACGCCTCGATTTGAAGACCGACGCGCGCAACAGCCGTTCGCGGGCGGCGATCGAGGGGGTGGGCGCACGGTTCGAGGGCGTGCTGCGGAACTGGTCGCAGTCGTGGGCGCCGGGCGAGGACGGGCAGCTCCGCGACTCCGCGATGTTCTCGATCACCGCGGCGGAGTGGCCGGACTGCCGGGCGAAGCTTGAACAACGAACCGCTCTGGCCCTCGCACGCAGGCAATCACGCGCCACGACCAACGCGCCGGCCTGAGGACGACAGTGGTAGCGGCTGCCGCCCCCGGCAGCCGCTAGACGCTCCCGAAGTCGCCCGCCTTGACGCCCGCGACGAACGACGCGAACACCTCGACGGGGAGGAGCAGGACGGGACCGGAGGGGTCCTTCGAGTCCCGGACAGGGACGACAGCGGCGAAGTCCGGGCAGATCTCCACGCAGTTGCCACCGTTGTTGCTGTGACGGGACTTCACCCACCGGGCGCTGGAAAGATCGATGTGTGTCACTCAAGTTCCTTCCGAACAGCGCGGACCGCAGCGGACACGACCCTAGACGGCCCCGAACTCGCCAGCCTTGATACCCGCTACGAACGACGCAAACGCCTCGGCCGCGAAGACCAGGGCCGGACCGGAGGGGTCCTTCGAGTCCCGGACAGGAACGATGCCAAGGAAGTCGGGCGCTACTTCCACGCATGACCCCCCGTTGTTGCTGTAGCGAGACTTCACCCATCGAGCACCGGAGAGGTCGATGCGCATCGTTCAAGTTCCTTCCGAACAGCACTGACCGTGGCGAACACGGCTCCTAGACAGTCCCGAACTCGCCAGCCTTGATACCCGCCACGAACGACGCAAACACGTCGGCGGCGAAGACCAGGACAGGACCAGCCGGGTCCTTCGAATCCCGGACGGGGACAACGACGCCCAAGTCCCGGACGATCTCCACGCAGTCGCCGCCGTTGTTGCTGTGACGGGACTTCACCCACCGGGCACCGGAGAGGTCGATGCGCATCGTTCAAGTTCCTTCCGAACAGCACTGACCGTGGCGAACACGGCTCCTAGACAGTCCCGAACTCGCCAGCCTTGACGCCCGCCACGAACGACGCAAACACGTCGGCGGCGAAGATCAGAGCGGGACCGGACGGGTCCTTCGAATCCCGGACGGGGACAACGACGCCCAAGTCCGGGCAGACCTCTACGCAGTTGCCGCCGTTGTCGCTGTAGCGGGACTTCACCCATCGAGCGCCGGCAAGATCGATGTGCATCGTTCAAGTTCCTTCCGAACAGCGCGAATCGTAGCAAGGGAGGCCATCTTTGACAGCGACTCCACCTGAAGCTGATCGTAGTCCCTTTCCCACGCCAAGATGGGGTCTCGACTGCGCTCAAGGTAGCCCCGCAGCTGGGATTCGGCGTAGCCCACGACCGTACGGTCTGGCTGTGTCAGCAAGACCACAGGCAAGGTGAAGGGTCGATGCTCCGCCAGAGCGAACGGGGCAACCTGGATCGTGATGTGCGGTCGCTCCGCCAGTCCCTCAAGCCGGTGGAACTGTTCAATCATCACGTGCCGCCCACCAATCGGACGCATAAGGCAGCTCTCGTCCAGCACCGCCTGGATGATCGGTGGCGACTTCTGATCCAGCAGCCGTTGCTGCCGGTTGGCAAGGAATGCGACCCGTTCGTCCGCCTGGTCCTGGGTGATACTCCCTCGCTGAACGGCTGCCGTAGCCAGCGCCGTCGCGTAGGCCGGCGTCTGGAACAGTCCAGGGATCACACCCAATTCAAACGTTCGAAGCCGTCGGCAGCGCGCCTCGCACTCCGCGAACTCCGCGAAGCCCTCCAGCAGGGCGGCGTGGGCGATCCTCCGCCACAGCTCGTAAAAGGTGCCCGGGGTCCCGAGCGCCTCGTCCGCTTTAACAGCGAAGTTAGGCGTGGGAGGACGCTTCCCTCGTTCGACGTACGACACCAGCGCATTGGAGAACCCCATGCGCCGGCCGAGCTCGACCTGGGACCAGCCTTTGACTCGCCGTGACCTGCGAAGATCTCCACCGAATCGAGTCAGCGGAGATGATGTCGCGTCAATTTCCGCCTGCTCCAACATCGCCCACACCTCTCACACGCCGGAAGCGTCAACGTCCAACCCCTTCCGATCGTACGGGCCGATGTCGATCCTGGGTAGTGGAACGACTACAGAACGGAGTCACCGTGCACCCGCTCAAGACGCTCATCGAAGAGGCGATCAGGCGAGCCACCGAAGCAGCAACCGAGTTGAGGGAGGCACTGGCCCTCGACAGTGCCGTACTCCCCTCCCTCGCCGTCGACTCGCCCGGGGAGGTCACCGGCATCGTCCTCGTCGATCTCGGCAGGGCCCGGCCCGACGTGGCGCTTCAGCTGGCTGGACTGGTTCGCGATGGAGTGAAGTACCGTGCGCAGCAGATCAGTTGAACTCCGCGACACCACCCCGTGCCTGGTGGGCGCGGCTGCGCCGTCCGTCCCGCCCACTGTGCCCGCTGGGGTGGCCCTCCTGCCCGCTGTGCGTGCGGAGTTGAGATGACGCGGCGGCGCGGGAGCTCGATGACCATCGTCACCTACCGGATCACCGGCGACGGGCGGCGGATCGACCTCGCGCCGCGCGAGGTGGTGTCCGCCGAGTGGCCGTCGCACGACCCGCTGTCCTGGCCGCCCTGCCGGTGCCCGCTCCACCGGGACGCGGACGATCGGCGAACCCCGGCGTAAGCGGATGCGGGCAGCGGTGAGCGCCCGGCCGGACGGTACCGGACGGGCGCTCACCGACAGGTCGTCAGGTCGTCAGGACTGCGGGGTGACCGAGGCGAGGTAGGCGCCGGCCAGCTCCGGGTCGTAGAACCAGTGCTCGAAGTCGGCGGGGTTGTTGAAGCCGTTGGCGAAGCGGTGGGCCACGGGCGGGAGTTGGCCGGCTGCGCCGATCAGGTTGAGGACGTGCTCCGGCGGCGGGCCGAGCATCGCGTTGGTCCACTTGGTCACGTGCTGGGCGTCGGCCCAGTAGCGGTCGAAGGCGGCCTGCAGGAAGTCGCGGTCGAACGGCTTGTCGCCGTGGGCCAGGATGGCGGCCAGGTAGACGGCGGCGCAGCGGGCGGCGTTGTTGGAACCCTGGCCGGTGATGGGATCGTTGGCGACGACGACGTCGGCCACGCCGAGCACCAGGCCGCCGCTGGGCAGCTCGCCGATCGGGTTGCGGACCACGGGGGCGTAGCGGCCGGCCAAGGTGGCTCCGGCGTCGGTGAGTTCGACGCCATTGCGGGCGCGGTCGTACTCCCAGGGGGTGAAGGTCTTCATCAGCTCAAGGGTGAGCCGCAGGTGCTCGGACGGGTCCTTCACCTGGTCGAAGACGTCCAGCGGGCCGCCGGGGATGCCCTCCCAGAAGAGGATGTCGCAGGGGCCGGACGTGGTCAGGCTGGGTATCACGAAGAGCTCGCCGACACCGGGGACCAGGTTGCAGCGCACGGCCTTGAAGTCGTGCTCCGGGCGCGGGCCCAGGCCGTGGACGTAGGAGACCGCGAGGGCGCGCTGGGGAGCCTCGTACGGCGAACGGCTCGCGTCGCGGCCGAACATCGAGACCAGCTCGCCCTTGCCGGCCGCGACCAGCACCAGATCGTAGGTCCGCGCCAGGTAGTCCAGGTCGGAGACGGCGACGCCGTGCACCACCACCTGGCCGCCGCGCTGGGCGAACGTCTCCAGCCAGCCGGCCATCTTGAGCCGCTGGTCGACGGACTGCGCGTAGCCGTCGAGCACGCCCACCCAGTCGATCACCCGGGAGGAGTCGGGCCCGGCCACCGAGACGCCGAGGCCCTCGACTCTGGGCGTCTCGTCCTCCCAGAAGTTGATGCCGAGGTCCCGCTCGTGCTGCAGCGCGGTGTCGAACATGCACTGGGTCGACATCACCCGCCCGTCCCGGACCTCGTCCGCGGTGCGGTTGGTCATCACCGTGACGTCGTAGCCGTTGGACTGGAGACCCAGCGCGAGCTGGAGTCCGGCCTGACCGGCTCCGACGATCAATATCCTGCGCATCGCTGTCTGCCTTCTTGCTAGGTGTACTGGTGAGAGAAATGGGCTGACGCGAAACGAATATGAGGGAGCGTCAGACCATTTCGGGAGCGGCGGCCGGCTCCTCGGCCAGGGCGTGGACCACCAGGGCGGTCAGCACCTCCACCGTCGAGGAGCGCTGCCGTACGTCGCAGAGCAACACCGGAATGTGGTCCGGCACCGCGAGCGAGTCCCGGACGGCCTCGGCGGAATAGACCGGAGCGTCGTCGAACTGGTTGACCGCCACCACGAACGGCAGCCCGCTGCCCTCGAAGTAGTCCAACGCCGGGAAGGAGTCGGCCAGTCGGCGGGTGTCGACCAGGACGACGGCGCCGACCGCGCCGCGCACCAGGTCGTCCCACATGAACCAGAAGCGGCCCTGCCCGGGGGTCCCGAAGAGGTAGAGCACCAGGTCGGGCGCCAGGCTGATCCGGCCGAAGTCCATCGCCACGGTGGTCGAGGTCTTCGCGGGGACGGCGGAGGTGTCGTCCACCCCGAGGCTCGCCTCGGTCATCACCGCCTCGGTGGTGAGCGGCGGGATCTCGGACACCGAACGGACCAGCGTGGTCTTGCCGACGCCGAACCCGCCCGCCACCACGATCTTGGTGGAGGTGGCGCCACCGGACACCAAGGGCACTCCCGGCGGGATGGCCGGCCGACCCGACCCGGTGGAACCGGCCGAACCGCCCGCCGCCTCAGAGCTTGCGAAGTCCACCCAACACCCTCTCCAACAGATCCCGCTTCGACGCCCCCGGCACCTCGTCCCCGCCGTCCAGCTCCGCGCCGTCCACCGAGTCGGCGCCGTGCACACGGATCCGGCCCTGGTCGGCGAGGTCGCTGACCAGCACCTTCACCACCCCCAACGGGATCCGCAGCAGCGCCGAGATCTCCGCGATGGACCGCATCTGCCCCCGGCAGACGTCGCAGATCGCGGTGAGCTCGGGCAGGCTGCGGTCGGCCGGGTCGGCCGGCCGGTTCAGCGCGGAGACCAGGGTCTCAACCAGCAGCACCCGGCCGAACCTGGTCCGCCCACGGGTGATGGCGTACGGCCGCACCCGGGACGAACGCCCCTGGCCCGGACGGACCGTGTCGCTCCGGCGGCCTCGGACGGGCCCACCCTGCAGCGGTCCGGCACCAGCGCCGGTACGACTGCCGCTGCCACCACTGCTGTTACTGCTGTTACTGCTGTGACTACTGCTGCCACTCGTGGTACCGGGCATGTCTCCCCCCTCCTCTGGGCTCATCGGACGGCCATCGCCCGGTGGAGTTCGCTGCGCACCTGGGGTGTCAGCGCGTGACCGGCGCGCTCGACGAGCAGCGCCATCTGGTAGGCCAGCACGCCCAGTTCACAACTGAGCGTGGCGTAGACACCGAGACAGGATCCGTCGCTGATCGCCATCACCACCAGGTGTCCCTCGTCCATCGTCACCATGGTCTGACGGACGCCCCCGTACTCCAGCACCCGGGCCACCCCGGCCGCCAGGCTGGTCAACGCCGAGACGATGGCCGAGAGTTCGTCGGACCGGACACCCGCGCGGGAGTCGGCGAGCAACAGGCCGTCGGACGAGACGACGACGGCGTCCGCGACCCCGCCCACCGTGCCGAGGAACTCGTCGAGGAGCCAGCGGATGTTCTTCGCGGCCTGGCTCACCGCGGGACAGGCCGGCGTCGGTCGTGCGGAGTCGAAGTCGGTCATCGGTCCTCTCCTTCGCCGGGCGCGGGGCGTTGCTCTTCGGTACTGCTCGTCGGGGTGGCCGGTGCGGCGGCGGCGCTCTCGGCCGCCGCACTCTCCGCGGCGGCCTGACGCAGGCCGCTCTGGAAGCCGCCGAGTCTGCGGCGCAACTCCTCGGGCGAGATCCCCGAACGCGGCGCCACGGCCGGCTGCTCTGCGGGCAGCGGCTCCGCGGACGGCTGAACGGCGGGCGGTGGCTCGACGGGCGACGGCTGCGCGTGCCGCGGTCCGCCGCCGGTCACCGCGTCCCCGGCCACAGGGTCGGGCGAAGGAGCGGGAGCCGCCTCGGGCTCCGCCGTGAACCGCCGCAACCCGGAGGCCGGGGTCTCCCCCGTCCCGGGCAACCCGTTGCCGCGCGGCAGCCGCCGGGGCAGCCCGATCGGGGTGACAGCACCACCCTCCGCCGGCTCGACAGTCGGCACGGGGGCAACGGGAGCAACGGCAGGAGCGGGCGCAGGAGCAGGAGTCGGCTCGGGCGCGGGAGCAACCGCAGCAGGAGCAGGAGCAGGAGCAGGAGCGGCCGCAGGCTTGCGCCGCGGCAGCGCCGGCAACCCCGCGTCCGCCGCAGCGCCGTCGGCAGCACCGGCACCAGCACCGCCGGCACCGCTCCCCCGCTGCGCTGCCACCCGCGGCAGCGCCCCGAGCGGCAACGTGCCAAGCGGCACCGGCTGCGCGGCGGCCGCCGCGGCCTCCACCGCTCGCGCCTGCGCCGCCGTCGACGTCACCGTGCGCTCGGCCCGCCGCTGGTCGTCCAGGTCCGCGGTGCTGACGGCGTCCTGCTGCAACGCCTCGCGCGGCAGCACCACCATCGCGGTGACCCCGCCGCCCTGCGCGTTCTCCCGCAGCTGCACCCGGATGTCGTGCCGCCGCGCGAGGCGGGCCACCACGAAGAGGCCCATGCTGCGCCCGGTCAGCGCACCCGCGAGCAGTGCGTCGCGTCGCTCGGCGCCCGTCTCGGACGGTTCGGCCAGCTGCTCGTTGAGGGCCCGCAGCCGCTCGGCGGGCAGGCCGATGCCACGGTCGACGACCGAGATCATCACCTCGCCGTTGTCCAGCAGCCAGCCGCCGACCTCGACCTGGTCCTGCGGCGGCGAGAACGCGGTGGCGTTCTCCAGGAGTTCGGCCAGCAGGTGGCTGGTGTCGTCGGCGACCGAGCCGGTCAGCCGGACGGCGGCCAGGAAGCCGAGCTTGACCCGCTCGTAGCGCTCGATCTCGGAGACGGCGGCGCGGACCACGTCCAGCAGCGTCACGGTCTTGCGGCTGCGGTGGCTGTTCTCCATCCCGGCGAGGAGCAGCATGTTCTCACTGTTGCGCCGCATCCGGGTGGCCAGGTGGTCGAGCCGGAACAGGCTCTCCAGCTGGGCGGAGTCGGCCTCCCGGCCCTCCAGCGCCTCGATCAGCACCAACTGTCGCTCGACCAGGGTGAGGGTGCGCATCGCCAGGTTCACGAAGGTGGCGTCGACGCTGCCCTGGAGCTCGTCGCGCTCCTTGGCCAGTTCGTCGCGCTCCTTGAGGAGTTCGTCCCGCTCCCAGATGACCTGCTCGCGCCCGCGCCGCACCTCCTCCAGCTGACCGGCCATCTCGGTCTGGACGGCCACGGCGTCGTTCCACTGCTTGGTGAACTCGCCCTGGCGACGCAGCAGTTCGTCGCGCCCTTGGAGCAGTTGGTGGCGTTCGGCGGCCTGGGTGCGCAGTTCGCCGAGGTACGCGTCGCGCTCGGCGACCAACCCGGCGCGCTCCTCCAGCAGGGCGCCGAGGTTCTGCGCGGCCTGGTCCCGCGCACGCTCCAACGGCCGCGCGGTGACCCGCCGGACCACGACGGCGGTGCCGCCCAGCAGGACGACGGCGGCGGCGGAGCCCGCGGTCCACAGGGCGGGGGCGGCGCCGGAGCCACTCGCCAGCCCGCAGCCGGAGAGCGCCGTCAGGGCCGGAAGTCCCAGCAGGGGGGCGGCCAGCCGGCGCCGGAGCTGTCTCGGCGGGCGGCGGCGCAGCAGCAGCGACCCGGCGGCCGTGCCGCCGACGGGTTCAGGGGCGCGCACGCCCGGCTCACCTGACGGCCGGGCGGTACGGCGGCGCCCCGTAATCCTCTTACGCAAGGTGCTCTCAATCTCGTCAGGCCTCAGTTGCCCCGACCATGCCTGGCCTTGACATCGCTCTCAGGAAGACGGCCGCACCCCGTTCCGCCGCTGATACCCGCAAGAGTGAATCGTAGAACACGGTCGATCAACAAGATCAACTCTTTCGCCAACTTTGGCGAATTCTTCACGCGACCGCCCGACGTCCGATGTTTTCGCAGGTCACGGATGTATCACCGAGTACGTCGAAGATGCCCCGACAGACCCCGGTGTGACGCATATCTCACCCCCCGGGCCCGACCGTGTCCCGCCCCTCAACTGAGCATCCGCCAGGCCTCCTTCCGACCCTGCGACCGTCCTGCGGACGCACTCCCGGCGCGTGCCGCCGACCGGGCGGGCAGAATCACGGATTGTCACTCCACCCGACCCGGCCGGCCGATCGCCGAACAGAATTGCCGATACCGGAAATCCCCTGCGTCCTCAATTCCGGTTCGCTCCCGTCCCGTTATCCGGACACGCCTCAGCACCCGTCCACCGCCCCGGGATCGGGCGGCGGACGGGTGCCGGGAAGCCCCGCGGCGCCGGAGGGAATCCGGGCGCGCGGCCGAACAGCTGCTAGCGGCAGGAGTGTTGGCGGTCCAGCGTCAGGTAGCCGTGGTCCGCGGCGAGCCGGTGGTCGTAGCACCCGCCGTCCGCCGTCCGGCCGACGTAGTGCTCGGAGGCACTGCCGTCGGCCTGCACGATCGTGCCGGACTGCCGGTCCAGCACACCCTGTGACGTCAGCTCGTCGTCCGTGGAGACGACCGGGCGCGGACGCCAGGCGTCCAGCGTCTGGTCCGTCAGGTGCCGGGCCACGGTGACCTGGCCCTTGACCAGGTAGCTGTCGGCGTCGGCGCCGGGCGTGTAGGTGCTGGTGACGTCGATCGGATAGGACCAGGTGCTGCGGACCAGCTGCGGCGACCCGTACCCCCGGCCGCCGTCGGTGCTGGTGACCGTCCAGCCGCTGTCGCGCTGCGAGGTGATCTGCTGCTGGCCCTGGTCGGCGATGGTGTCGCTGTTGCGGTACTCGCCGTGGCGCTCGATCCGGGTGGTGACCCGGCCGTGGGAGGTGTCCACGTAGCCGGCCACCGTCCAGTCGCGGTCCGCGGTGGCGGTGATCAGGTCGCTGCCGTTCGCGGTGGTGCTCTGCGCGGTGGCGACCTGGGCCGCGGCGGTGATGGTGTCGGTGGTGACGGCACCGGTGGTCTGCGCGCGCAGCGGGTCGGTGGTCAGGAAGAGGCTGCCGTCGAGCGTCCAGCCGTCGCTGATCCCGGCCGGCGGGACGAGCGTGACGGTGTGCGGCCTACCGTCCGTCAGGGTACCGGCGAACGGCGTCAGGTCGACGTCGTACGGCAGCGTGCGGAACGCGTCGATGCTCGGGATCGGCCGCCACATCAGCGGACTGATCCCCCCGGTGTAGATCGCGGGGAACGGCTGCACCGTCCCGGCGATCCGGCCGTCCACCAGGACCTGGACCTCGCGGTAGGTGCCCCCGCCGCAGAGCCCGTAGCCGGGGTGCGCGGCGGCGTAGGCGTCCGGCACGTTGGAGTACCAGAACTCCTCGCAGCCGCCGCCCCGTGCGTACACCTGGAGGTGGGCGGCGGTGAGGTTGCGCGGGAAGCTGAGGGTGGAGGTCGCGCTCTGGCCGTTGGTCAGCGTCCACCAGCCGGGCGCGGTGGTCGACTGCGAGACCGGGAGCACCTGGTCGGCGGTGGCGGCCGCGGGGTTCGACCGGTCGGCCTGGTAGTACGTGACCGTCATGGTCATGTGATACGTGCCGGTATAGGTGGAATTGACGATGTTTCCGAGGTCGACCACCAGCGGCTGCGGGGTGCGCAGCAGCGGGATGAAGCTGCTGAGGTCCTGGTCGACGTGCCAGCTGATGCCGGCCGGGTCGGGCTCCGGGGTACTGGTGCGGAACACCTCGGCGCCGCCGATCCAGACGCCCGCGAGCCGGTCGTACTGGCGGCCCGCGACGCTGCCGTTCCAGTCCAGGACGACCTTCGACCAGGGCCCGGGGCAGTCGGCGGGCGGCGCGAGGGTGCCGGTGAAGGGCTGGCCGTAGCTGTTCGCGAAGTCGTGCTGCATCGCGGTGACCGTGCAGTGCGGGGCGTTCGGACGGCTGACCGGGGGCAGCGCGGTCGCGGGGTCGGCGTAGTTGGTCTCGACCTTGCCGGGTGCGCCGTCGGCGGGGGCCGGGGCGGCGTCCGCGTGTATCAGGCCGCGCCCGGCCGCCGGGGCAGCGGTTCCGGCCGCCGGGGCGGAGGCAGCGGTTCCGGTTGCCGAGGTCGAGGTCAGGGCCGACGCCGAGGCGACCGGCAGGCAGAGCGCCGCGGCGAGGGCCAGTACCACGGCGGGGACGGCGAGGGCGCGCGGGCGGCGGTGCGGGAATGTCTTCATCGGGCCTTCCTCCGGCGGCGGCCTCGCACGGTGCTGTGCTGTGCTCCGCGCCACGACGACATTGATGCGCTTGGCATGTACTCACGCTGCAGCGATCACTGTCAAGGCTCCGGACCACGTTTCCGGCCACCGCGCCGCCCTGCTGACACCCCGTCCGACACCGGCCACCACCTCCCCCGGTCACCGCCCGGCGTGCCGCCGCCCCCGACGTCGGAGCTGACGTCGGGGGCGGCGGCGGGCTATGACCGGCGGACGGTCACCGACCGTCGTGGTGCAGCTGGGCGGCGAGCGTCCGGCACCAGCGCGCGAGTTCCTCGCGGCCCTGCGGCTGCCCCGCGCCGAGCGCGCTGACCTGCGCGTCGCTCAGCCGGTTGGGACCCCGGACGGCCATCAGGTGGCCCAGCTCGTCCAAGAGCTCCGCGAGCCGTGGTGCGTCGGCGTGCTCGATGGTGGCAACGGCCTCGGTGTGGCCGATCGTGACGGATCCAGGCATCACGGACTCCTTTTCTCGCCCCTTTCCCCACCGTACGACCGCGACGCGCCACCCGCATCGGGGGCAGAATCGTCGGACCCGTCGCGCCCCGCCTTCGAGGAGACTCCCCGCCCGTGCTCCCCTTCTTCGCCTACGGAACGCTCCGCCCCGGCCAGCGCAACCACGCGCAGTACCTGGGCGGCCGGTGCGAGGCGGTCCGCCCGGCCGTCCTGGACGGGGCGGCGCTGCACCGGGGGCCTGGCTACCCGTACGCCGTCCTCGCCCCCGGGCAGCGCGTCCACGGGGACCTGATCACCGTGCGCCCGGCCGACTACCCCGCCGTGCTGGCCGCGCTGGACGACCTGGAGGACTGCCTGCCGGACGGCAGCGGGATCTACGTGCGGCTCAGCCTCCCGGTCACCGTCCAGCCGCGTGCCGTCCGTCCCGGCGCCGACGCCCGGCAGGTCGACGCCTGGGTCTACCTCGCCGGTCCCGCCGAGTCAGCCCGGCTGCGCGCCGCGCCCGCCCCGATACCGTCCGGCGACTGGCTCCGGCGCGGCTGACCAGCCGGTCCGAGCCGATCACCGGTCACCCAGCCGAGTCCTCCGCGCCGGCCTCGCGCAGCAGTCGGCGCATCCTGGCGTACTTGGCCGTCAGCCGGTCCCGGGTGGCCGGGTCCAGGACGGCCAGGCGCTCCGGGTCGGCGTTGTGCGCCATGTCCGCCTCCTTGATGACGGACGCGCCCGGGGTGGCCGCGATCCGCGCCGCGTAGTCGCGCGGCTCCTCCCCCGAGCGCTTGGTGAGCGCCAGCACGAGCCGCTTGGTGTGCTCCGACAGCGGCGCCGCGGCCAGCCACTGCGCCGACAGCGCGTCGTCCTCGATCGCGTCGTGCAGCCAGGCGGCGGCGATCTGCTCCGCGCTCCCGCCGCGCGCCGCCACGCCCCGGGCCACCGCCTCCAGATGACCGGCGTACGGCTGCCCGGCCTTGTCCAGCTGGCCCGCGTGGGCCCGCCGGGCCACCGCCTCGACCTCGTCCAGGCTCAGAAATGTCATCCCGGCAGCGTAGCGCCGAGCCCCGGAGGCAGGCTTCCAGGAGGATTTCCAACAACCTCCGCTCCGCACCCATCCGCCGGGACCGCCGCTACGAATCGAGCCCGACACCGTCCCCCACCGCCCGTCCCTCGTCCCGTGTCCCGTGTCCCTCGTCCAGGAGGCAATCGCCGTGCCACTCGCCCGCCGACCGCTGCAGCTGTTCGACGTCCGGGAGATCTACGCGGAACCTGCGGCCGCCGCCTCGCCGCGCGGGCGCCAGGTGCTGGAACGCTTCCCGGCGGCGCGGGTGATCGAGGTGGCCTCGCACTGGCAGATCCCGCATCTGCACGGCAACGAGGGCAACGTCGAGCGCTGGGCGCGGATCAAGAGCGAGGTGCTGGTGCTCGGGGTCAAGAAGTCGCTGGCCGCCCGCCCCAACGGCCGCTCGGCGGACTGGATCGCCCCCAGCTCCGCCAACGGCTGCGCGCTCGCCTGCGCGTACTGCTACGTACCGCGCCGCAAGGGCTACGCCAACCCGATCACCGTCTTCACCAACATCGAACAGACCATCGGCTACCTGGAGCGGCACATCCGCCGCCAGGGCCCCAAGGGCGAGCCGAACCAGTGCGACCCGACGGCCTGGGTCTACGACATCGGGGAGAACAACGACTGCGCGGTGGACGCGATGGTCTGCGACAACACCGCCGACCTGATCCGGGCCTTCCGCGGCTGGCCGAGCGCCAAGGCCTCCTTCGCCACCAAGTGGGTCAACCCCGACCTGCTCGACCTGGAACCGCGCGGCCGGACCCGGATCCGGTTCTCGCTGATGCCCCCGGCCGATGCCCGGTTGCTGGACATCCGCACCACGCCCGTCCCGGCCCGGCTGGCCGCCGCCGGCGACTTCCTGGAGGCGGGCTACGAGGTGCACTTCAACCTCTCCCCCGTCGTCCTGCGCGAGGGCTGGGAGGCGGACTGGGCCGAGCTGCTCTGCCGGATGGACGACATGCTCCCGGCCGGGGTCAAGGCGCAGGCCGCCGCGGAGATCATCATGTTGACGCACAACCACGGGCTGCACGAGGTCAACCTCGGCTGGCACCCCAAGGCCGAGGACCTGCTCTGGCGCCCCGAGATCCAGGAGCCCAAGCGCTCGCAGAACGGCAGCTGGAACGTCCGCTACCGCTCCGGCGGCAAGGCCGCCGCGCTGGAGACGCTGCGCGGCCTGATCGCCCGCCACGCGCCCTGGCTGCGGATCCGGTACGCCTTCTGACCCGGGCCGGCCCCAGCGCTCCGGCCGCGCACCTCAGTCGGCGACCGACAGCGCGTGCAGGTAGGTCCCGCGGCCGGCGAAGACGCGCCGGCCGTCCGTGCTGACCGTCCAGACGTCCGCGGCAGGGCTGGCATCCCGGAAGGTCCACCGGACGGCGCCCGTCGCGGCGTCCAGCGCGACCACGCCGGCGTCCGCGGGGCCGGGGACCACCAGGACGCCGGCCGCCAGCAGCGGCTGGTTGCGGTTGTCCGGCTTGAACGGCAGGGTGGCCGCCCAGAGCCGCCGGCCGTCGCCGGCCGCATGCGCGGCCACGCTTCCGTCACCGCCGAGCAGGTACACCACGCCGTCGCCGACCACCGGCGGCAGGTAGCCCCAGTCCGAGTCCGCCAGGGGTGCCAGGCGCCAGCTGGGGGTGCCGTCCGCCGCGTTCAGCGCCTGGATACCGGTGCCGGCCAGCGCCAGGTAGACGTGCTGCTCGTCGGCGCTCTGCCAGCCGCGCACCTCGTCCAGCTTGGTCGTCCAGAGCCTGCGGCCGTCGGCGCAGTTCACCACCACCAGCTGCTCCTGGGTGTCCGAACAGATCAGCCGGCCGCCGGGAGCCGGCGCCGCCGAGAGCAGCCAGGAGTCCGGCGCGGCGGGGAGGGACCAGCGGATCTGGCGGCTCTGGAGCGACAGCGCGACCAGGACGGAGCTGGTCAGGCCGTTGCCGGGCTGTTCGTTCGTGCAGTAGAGCGTCGTGCCGTCGCAGGCCAGCGGCTGGATGTCACCCGGCGTGCCGGCGCCCTGCGCGGAGGCGGGGCCCGGGCCGGAGTAGGTCCAGTCGCTGCGGCCGGTGGCCAGGTCGTAGCGGTCGAGGCGCCCGGTGGGAGTGCCGCTGACACCGCTGCCGCAGAACACCTGCCCGCCGTCGGTCACCGGCGTGACGTCCGGTGCCAGGTCCAGGTGGCAGCGGGACCTGCCGGTGTCCGGGTCCAGGCCGGTCAGGCCCTGGTCGGAGAGGAAGACCGGGAGCGTCGGGCTCCGGTCGAAGCGGGTCAGCGAGTACGTGCCGGTGCCCTGGTAGCTCCAGAGCACCGTGCGGCCACTGAGTCGCGGCGGCGCGGGCGGCGGCGGTACGAACGGTGACGGTCCGGACGGTGACAGGTCGGCCGGCGGCACGGCCTCCGCCGGTACGGGCTGCGGCGCGTCGGCCACCGGCGGACCGCTGTGCGGACGGCTGTGCGGACGGCTCAGCGCCCAGGCGGACCCGCCCGCCAGCAACGCGCCCGCGCCGATCAGCAGCTGCCGCCGGTTGGGACGCCGTCCGTACGTGGGATCGCCGTCGCCGTCCGCGAGGCCCGCCGCCGCCCGCGCCCTCGCCTCGGCCACCGACACCGGGTCGGACAACTCCTCCAGCCCGCCGACGAACCCCGTGCCGCCCGTGTCGTCCCCCACCGGACGCCCCCTTCGCTCCCGAACAGCCCGACGCGCCCGATATCCGCACGACCCTAGCCCACGCCCCGCACACCTCCCGCTCTGCGCGTCGCGGTGCGCCCACGGCGGCCGGGGTGTAGTCAGGAGAGGTGCCCGAGCGGCAACGATCCGAGAGGACCCACCAGCCCCGGCGACCGGCCGGGGCGCTGGTGCTGCTGCCGCTCGCGCTGATCGCGGTGATCACGGTCGCCGACGTCCTCTCCCCGCCGGACATCCATCTCGGCCCGCTGCTCGTGGTGGCCCCCGCGATCACGGCAGCGTTCGCCGGCACCCGGCTCACCGCGCTGATCAGCGTGCTGGCCGTGGCGGCACTGACCGTGATCGGGGTGATGCGCGACGGGCTGACGACGGCCAACCACCTGACCCAGATCGCCGCGCTGATCGTGGTCTCGGCCCTGGTGGTGGTCTTCTGCGCGGTGCGCGGCCGGCACGCCCGTGAGCTGGTGCAGGTGCGCTCGGTCTCGGAGGCGGCGCAGCGCGTCCTGCTGCGACCGCTGCCCGCGCGGGTCGCCGGGCTGCGGATCGCCTCCGTCTACCTGGCCGCCGAGGCCGAGGCGCAGATCGGCGGCGACCTGTACGCGGCCACCCGGACGGCCACCAGCACCCGGCTGCTGGTCGGCGACGTCCGCGGCAAGGGCCTGCCCTCGCTCAGTGACGCCGCGCTGCTGCTCGGCGCGTTCCGGGCGGCCGCACATCTGCAGACCGGCCTGCCGGAGCTGGCCGCCCACCTGGACGCCAGCGTCAGCTGGGACAGCGCGGAGACCGAGTCGTTCATCACCGCGGTGCTGCTCGACATCCCGGACGACGGCGGCGAGATCCAGATCGTCAACTGCGGCCACCCCTCACCGCTGCTGCTGCGCGACGGCCGGGTGCGGGCGCTGGACCCGAGCCGGCCCGCGCCGCCGCTGGGCCTGGGCGCGCTGGCGGCCGTCCCGTACCAGCCGGACGCCTTCGGTTTCGAGCCGGGCGACCGGCTGCTGATCTACACCGACGGCGTGATCGAGGCCCGCGACAGCACGCGCGCCTTCTACCCGCTCACCGAGCGGATCACCGCCTGGGACGGCGAGCAGCCGGCCGTCCTCCTCGATCACCTCCGCACGGACCTGCTGGCCCACGCGGGCGGCCACCTCGGCGACGACGCCGCGATAGTCGCCGTCGAACGCCTGCCGGGCGCTTAGGTTCTGTCTCAGGATCCGCCCGGCGTTCCCGTGTCGACGGGCGTGGGCACAGGGGTGGGCGTGGGCACAGGGGTGGGCGTGGGGGTGGGCGTGGGGGTGGGCACGGAGCCGGAGGCGGCCGACCCGATCTCCCCCGGCTCCGGCGGGGCGTTGGACGTCGCCGGGGCCTTCGGTGCCACCGGGAACTGCGTGTCGGGCGCCCGCAGCTCACCGTGCACGGCCAGAAGTACGGTGCCGACGCTGGCGATTGTGCACACCAACCAGATCAGCGGATAGCGCCAGACCGGTTTCATGGGGCCATCCTGACGCATCGGCTACCGTGTGCCTCATGGCGTCCGTCCTCGTCGTCGAAGACGATCCGATCATCCGCACATCGCTGATACAGAGCCTGAGCACCTGCGGGCATCTGGTGCGCAGCGCACCCGACGGTTTCGGTGCGCTGCGCGAGATCACCCAGTCCCCACCGGACGCGGTGGTGCTGGATCTGGGGCTGCCCGACATCGACGGCGCCGACGCGCTGCGCATGATCCGCGGGCTGTCCAGAGTCCCGGTGCTGGTCGCGACCGCCCGGGACGACGACCTGGAGATCATCAGGCTGCTCAACGCGGGCGCCGACGACTACCTGGTCAAGCCCTTCTCCGGCGGGCAGCTGGCGGCGCGGCTGGAGGCCGTCCTGCGCCGCTGCCTGCCGGCGGCTGCCGGTGCGCCGCAGGCGCAGGGCGGCGGCGGGGGCCTGCCCGGCAGCGGCGGCAGCTCCCCGATGGTGATCGGGGAGCTGCGGATCGACCCGCTGGCGCGGGTGGTCCAGCTGGCCGGACAGGACGTGCAGCTCACCCGTCGGGAGTTCGACCTGCTGGCGTTCCTGGCCGAGCACACCGGGCAGGTGGTCTCCCGGCAGCGCATCCTCAGTGAGGTGTGGCGCCGGGCCTACCTGGACGAACAGACGGTCGACGTCCACCTGTCCTGCCTGCGGCGCAAGTTGGGTGAGAACGCGGCGCAGCCGCGGTTCCTGCACACCGTCCGGGGCGTCGGCGTCAAGCTCGTCTGCCCTGCGTGAGAGGGCTGTTGGCCAGGGTCGCCCTGGCGGTGACCTCCACGGCCGTGCTGTCCTTCCTGATCCCGCTCGCGCTGCTGACGCAGACCCACCTGCGCAGCCAGGTGGTCGCCCGGGCGCAGCAACGAGCCGCCGCCCTGGCACCCGTGCTGGCCGTCTCGGGCCCCTCCGCCGAACCCGACGGGCCGGACGACCCCGAGGCCCCCGACGCGCTGGACCAGGTCGCGGCCCGGGCCGGGGCGCCGGGGCAACTGTCCGTGCACCTCCCCGACGGGAGCGTGGTCGGCACCAGCCACGCCCCGTCGAACCGGCTGCTGGGCGCCGTCCAGGGGCGCGAGACGGCCGGGTACGACGTGCCCGGCGGCTGGGACTACCTGCAACCGGTGGTGCTGGCCGACGCGCGGGTCGCGGTGGTCGAGGTGTTCGTCCCGTCGGCCGAGCTGTCCCGGGGCCTGACCACCTACTGGACGGCGCTGGGCGCGCTGGGCGCCGCCCTGGTACTGGCATCGGTGCTGCTGGCCGAGCGGTTGGGCGCCCGGATCGCCCGCTCGCTGCGCGGTGTCTCCGAGGCCTCGGACGCGCTGGGCGGCGGCGACCTCGACGTCCGGGTGGACCCGGCCGGCGCCCGGGAGGTGCGCGCGGCGGGGCTGGCCTTCAACGCGATGGCCGACCGGATCAGCGCCCTCCTCGCGAACGAGCGCGAGCTGATCGCCGACATGTCGCACCGGCTCCGGACCCCGCTGACGGCGCTGTACCTGGCCAGCGAGCAGGTCGGGCCGGTGCCGGGGGCGGAGCGGGTGTCCGCGGCGATCCACCAGATGGAGTCCGAGCTGGACTCCGTCATCCGGGCCGCCCGCGCCCCCCTGCCCACCAACCGGCCGGGAGGGGACGGCGGTTCCGGCTCGCGTGCGGGCGGTGCCGCGGGTGCGGGTGGCGCTGTCGGTACGGGTGTCGGTACGGGTGTGGGTGCGCCCGGGGTGGCCGCGCGGACCGTCGGGCGGCGGGCCGGGGCAGGCTGCGAGGTGTCCGAGGTCGCGCGGCACCGGGTCGGCTTCTGGTCGGTGCTGGCGACCCAGCAGAACCGCCGCTGCTCCTTCGCCGCCACCGACGAGCCGACGCCCGTCGCACTGCCGCCGGACGACCTGGCGGTGGTCGTCGACGCGCTGGTCGGCAATGTCTTCCGGCACACCCCGCGCGGGGCGCCGTTCGAGGTGAGCGTCCAACGGACCGCGCAGAGCGTCGTCCTGGTGGTCGAGGACGGCGGCGAGGGCATCGAGGACCCGGACAGCGTGCTGGCGCGCGGCGTCAGCGACGGCGGGTCCACCGGCCTCGGCCTGGACATCGTCCGGCGCACCGCCACCTCGACCCGCGGCGCCCTGCGGATCACGCCCAGCGCGCTGGGCGGCACCCGGATGGAGGTGGAACTCGGCCTGGTCGTCGGGCCGCGCCGCCCGCTGCACGCGGCCTGGACCGAGCAGCGTCGCCGCCGCCGGGCCCGCAGCCGCTAGTGCCGCGTCAGGCACTAGGTCCATACCATCTGACCTGACGTTCCGTCAGCTTTGGCTGTGCCACGCCCGAAGCCCCACCTGAGCGGAACCTTAGGGCTTCGTTAGGTAGGGCCTGCGGCCGCATACCCGGTCGGTCACAGCTCATACGATCGGCCTTGCCGGCCCCGGACAGCCGAGGACCGGCGTGTGCTCGACCGGTGGCCGGCAGCCGACTGCCCTGCCGCGAGCAGACACGAGGCAAGGGATCCACCACCATGACTGCTGATGCGGCGTCTCGACTCACCTCCGCGCCGACACCCCAGCCGGGCAGCCCCATCCCGGGCTCCGCTCTGGACGCCTACACCAGACACCTGAGTTACGACTACGGAGTCCACCACCTGGCGCGGCTCACCGCGCTGATCGCCTACGTCCTCCTGGTGTCCGCACTGGTGCTCGGCACGATCCTGCGGATGCGGTACTTCCAGCGCATCGTCAACCGCCCCACGGTCTACGGCGCCCACATGACCGTGGCGCTCTCCGCCCTGATCTTCGGCGCGCTGCACGGCCTGACCTTCCTGTACCAGCCGGTCTGGGACATCGGCTCCCTCGACCTGATCGTCCCGTTCGCCGGGGGACTGCAACGCGTCCCGGTCGGACTCGGGGTGATGGGACTGGAGTTGGCGATCGCCGTCGGGTGCTCGGTCTGGCTGCAACGGCGGCTGGGCTACCGGCGCTGGCTGAGATTCCACCAACTCGGCTATCTGGCCTTCGCGCTGATCTGGCTGCACATCTTCACCGTCCACCCCGAGCCACGGCATTTCGACCTGGTCGCCGTGGGGGTCGCCGCAGGAGCGGGCGCCTGCCTGTTCGCCTTCGTGATCCGCGTGCTGCCCTCCCGGTCCCGACTCCTCAACTACCCAGGAAGCCAGGTGAGGTGAACCTGTGAACACCCAACTCCCGGTTCTCGCACCCGCACCCGCCCCCACTTCGCCGATCCGGCCCCAACTGGTCGCGGAACACGCCCCGCTGCGGGTCAGCGTCGACAACAACCGCTGCCACATCTACGGGATCTGCCAGCAGGAGGCGCCCGAGGTCTTCCGGATCTCCGAAGGGGGCTCGCTGCACTACACGGGGAACGTGCCCGCCCCGCTCGCGGCCCAGGCGCGCCAGGCCGCCCGCTGCTGCCCGATGCAGGCCATCGAGCTGCGCGGCGCCGGCGCCGGCCGCCCCCTTCCCGCCCGGCCCGCGCCCGCCGGGCCCTCTCCGGTCCGTCCGCTCCCCGGCCGTCCCGCGTCGGCCCGACGCCCCGGCCGGGCGAGCGTCGGCGATGGCGCCGGGAGTGCCGGCACCAGCGCGGACCGGATCGTGGTGGCCGGCGCCGGACTGGCCGGCCTCAGCGCGGCCGCCCGACTACGCGAGCGCGGCTTCGACGGGGAACTCGTGCTCGTCGGCGAGGAGTTGCACCGCCCGTACAGCCGGCCGCCGCTCTCCAAGCAGTTCCTGGCGGGTGAACTCGGCGGCGAGGACCTGTCCTTCCACGCCGAGGACGACACGCTCGACGCGCACTGGCTGCTCGGCTCGCATCTGGTCGGGCTGGACCCGGCCGCGAAGGCCGTCCTGCTGCGTGGCGGCGAACGCCTGCGCTACGACGGCCTGGTGATCGCCACCGGCGTCGACGCCAAGCGACTGCCCGAGACCCCGGTGATCAGCGACCGGATCCGGACGCTCCGCACGCTGGAGGACGCGGTCGCGATCCAGCAGGCCATGCACGCCGCCCGGTTCCACCACGTGCTGATCCTCGGCGGCGGCTTCGTCGGCTGCGAACTGGCCTGCACCGCACGGGAACACGGCATGGACGTCACCCTGGTCGCGCACGGCGCCCCGCTGCTGCGGCGGGTGCTCGGCAACCGGCTCGGCGAGGTGGTGGGACGCATCCAGCAACGGGCCGGCGTCGACGTCCGGCTGAACACCCGGATCACCGACTGGATCGACACCGGCGACGGGCTGCTCCTGCGCCTGGACGACGGTGAGTCGGTCGAGGTCGACCTCGTGGTCCTCGGACTGGGCGGACTGCCCCGGACGGACTGGCTGAGCGGCAGCGGACTGGACATCACCGACGGCGTCCGGTGCGCGCCCACCTGCCACGCGCTCAACCTCGCCGGCCGTCCGGTCCCCGGCATCGTGGCCGCGGGCGACGTGGCCAGCTGGCCCAACATCCGCTTCGACGCCGTCCCGCGCCGCGTCGAACACCTGATCCACGCCGTGGAGATGGGCCAACACGCCGCCGACTCGCTGCTGCACGGCCCGGTCGACGCCCAGCCGTTCGCGCCGGTACCGCGGTTCTGGTCCGAGCAGCACGGGATGCGCCTGCAGGCGGTCGGGATACCGGCGTTGGGCGAGCGGATGGAGATCGTCGAGGGCTCGCTACGCTCGGAGCGCTTCGTGGCCGCCTACCACCGCGACACCCCGCAGGGCGCCCAACTGGTCGCCGCCGTGGCCTTCGACATGCCGCGCGAACTCCTCGCCTACCGCGACCGGATCGGCCTCGTCCACCCGCACCTGCCGGCCACCCGCTTCTCGCACACCGCCCACACCGCCCACCCCCGGCCGCTCGGCCGCCGGAAGCACCGATGAGCCGCCGAGGGACGCGCCGACGTCGCAGCGCGCCCTCCCCGTACGGCGGCCCGGTGCGCCGGCTGCTCGCACTCCCCGCGGTCCTGCAGATCCGCTGGCTGTGCATCGTCGCCGTGATGGCCGTCGCGACAGCCGCCTACGCGGCGGTACTGCTGACCGCACCGCCGATGCCCCCCAGCCGGGCGCCGGTCGCCCGGATCGCCCCCTGACGCCCGCGCTCCTGACCCTCCCGCTCCTGACGCTCCCTCTCCCGGAGGTTCCCGATGCCCTTCCCCCGTCGTCCCCGTGGCCAACGCCGCTCCCGCCAGCGTCGCCGCCGGATCACCGTGCTGAGCCTGGCGGGTGGTGGCGTGCTGGTCGCCGCCTCGGCGCTGCTCAGCCTCTCCTTCGCCGCCACCACGCCGGCGGTGCCCGACCCGAACTGCTCGCTGCTCGTCCCCGCCGATCCGCTCAGTGCCCACGGCCTGTCCACCCCCTACCAGTTGACCGCCACCGACCCCGCCAAGGGCCCGTGTCACGAGAGCAACGTCAACCAGTCGGCCTTCGTGCAGGCCACCGTGATCGATCCGGCCACCGGCACGGTCTCCGTCTACAGCCCGCTGGTCACCGACCGGGGGCGCAGGCCCGCCGCCGCCCCCGTCGTCCCGACGCTGCCGGCCGGCGCGGTGGTGGGGCTGTGGTTCGGCTTCAACGGCGACGTGCTGACCCTCACGGGCGGCGGGCCCTGTGTCAACGGCACCCCCGGGCAACCGTTCGGCCAGTTCGCCTACTGCAACGCCCCGGCCTTCTTCACCGCGGCCAACTCGGCAGAGCAGGCGGGCAAGTTGACCGTCCCGCCGCTGGGCACCGGCCGCGACGGCCTGCCCTGCCAGACCACCCGCGACTTCGGCCTGGTGGACCAGGACCAGAGCGACAACGTCACCACCGAGTACCTGGCGACCGCCCGGGGCGCCACCGCCCAGAAGACCGCCGCCAACTCCGCCCGACTGCACGCCACTTCCCTGGTCAACGGCAGCGACAACCTGCTGCTCACGCAGTTCGTCGACCCCGCCCTCGGCTGCACCCCGTGGACCGCCCCCGACCTCGGCGACCCGGGCGCCCGGGGCACGTCGCTGGCCCTCAACGAGCTCCAGGCGGCGAAGTTCCAAGCCGATCCGGTGGCCCTGGTCCCGCTCAACGACCCGATGGTCCTCGACAACAACCACCGAAGCACCACCAAGACCAACCTCTACCGCGCCGGCGTCGACCAACCCCGCCTCAGCGCCGCCGCCAACGGCTCCGCCACCGCCTACTGCACCAGCCTCGCCACCCTCGGCGCCCGGCGGATCACCCTCGACCAGCCCTTCACCGCCACCGCCCCCTCCCCGACCGCCGGCCAATCCCTCCTCACCTTCCTCTCCCAACGCCTGGCCGCCTCCGTCACCAACCTCGCCTGCCCCGTCACCCGGTAACCACCCGCCGCCCGTCATGCGCCCGAACGCGCGGGCGGTCAGCCATCATCCGGACCCAGAAGTCGGCATCGCCGACTTCCCCCTACCAGCAAAACCCCCAGCTCGCAGCCCCGGCGACCGTGCCCTCGCCCGCCTTGACACCCCCTGGGGCCCGGCGTAGAGAGGGAGGATGCGCCAGGGTGTACCGGCTGCAGGCGGTACCGGGGCGACGCGTGGCGGGGTTGGCCCGGGCGGCGCGCGTCGTGGGTGGGGTGATCCCGACGACGCGGCGGCGCGGGACGTGTTGCTGGCGGCGGCGGTGCGCAAGGCGGTGGAGAACAGCGAGGCATACGGGTGCGTGGTGTACCTGCGCTCGCGGGACCGGCGGTCGTTGCTGCTCAGCACGGTCGCGGGGGTCCCGGTGTCGTTGCTGAGCGGGTTCCGGAGCCTGCCGGTGGGCGCGCGACTGCCCGTACCCGCCGCGTACCGGACCGGTCGCACGGTGTACCTGTCCGGCGCCGAGGAAACCATGCGGCGCTTCCCCCAGCTGCTGATGGGCCTGCCGTACGCCTTCGCGACGGTCTGCGTGCCGGTGACGGCGGGCGCGGAGCGGTACGGGGTGCTGTGCGCGTTCTGGCCGGGGTCGGCGCAGGGGGTCGCGCCGAGCGCGCGGCGGCACCTGCGGACCATCGCCAACCGGCTGGGCGCCTCGCTGGCCACGCTGGCGCCCAGGGCCGACCCCGTCGCGTCGGACGGCGGGACGGCGGTGGTCGAGCTGCCCGCCGCCGCCGGGCCGGCGATCACCGTCGGGCTCTTCGACTGGAACCTCGCCACCGACGCGTTCGTCGCCGACGAGTCGGCCCGGGCGCTGCTGGGACTGCCCGCCGGCGCGCCCGACACCGCCGACGCCGTGGCCGAGCGGCTGCACGCCGAGGACCTGCCGGAGTTCCTGGCCGCCGCCGACGAGGCCCGCACGCACGGCCGGCTGCTCGGGCTGCACCTGCGCGTGCTGGACGAGGACGGCCGGCAGCGGCCGGTCGAGCTGTGGGGGCAGCTGCCACACCCGCCCGGCCCCGGCCCGGGGGCGGCCGGCCGGCTGCTCGGCGTCGTCCTGGACACCCGGACGGGCGCGGCGGCGGCCGGCGCCGTCGAGCGGCTGCCGCACGCGGTCTTCTCGCTCGACCCGGACGGCTGGATCAGCTACGTCAACCACCGCACCGAGCTGCTCCTGGAGAGCTCCCGCGAGGACCTGCTCGGCCGGCACCCGTGGGAGGCACTGCCGTGGCTCTCCGACCCCACCTACGAGGACCGCTACCGGGCCGCGATGCTCTCCCAGCAGCCGACCTCGTTCCTGGCCTGCTGCCCGCCCGAACGCTGGCTGGCGTTCTCGCTCTACCCGGACGCGCACGGGGTGACCGGCACGGTGGCGCCCGCGGCCGCTCCCAACCGTCCTCCGCCCGACCGGGCGCCCCCGGACGCCCGGAGCACGGCGGAGCCCGCGCCCGCCAGCGTCGGGGCGATGTACCACCTGCTCCAGCTGGCCGGGCTGCTGACCCAGGCGGTGACCGTGCGCGAGGTCTGCGAGACCGTGGCCGACCAGATCCTGCCCGGCTTCGGCGGCCAGCAGCTGGCCATCTACGTGGTCCGCGACGGCCGGCTGCACCTCGCGCTGGAGACCGGCTACCCGGACGGCTTCCTGGACGACTTCGAGGGCACGCCGATGCGCGCCCGGCTGCCCGGAGTGGAGACGCTGAGCACCGGGGCGCCGATCTTCTTCGAATCCGTCAACGACCTCTCCAGCGCCTACCCGGGCATCCCGCTGGACGAGATGTCCGCCTGGGCCTTCCTGCCGCTGATCGCGTCCGGGCATCCGGTCGGCAGCTGCATCCTGGGCTTCGAGCAGCCCCGGCCGTTCACCACCGAGGAGCGCGGCGTGCTGACCGCGCTCAGCGGGCTGATCGCCCAGGCGCTGGAGCGCGCACGGCTGTTCGACACGGAGTTCGCGGTGGCCCGCGGCCTGCAGCACGCGCTGCTGCCGCACCGGCTGCCTGACGTCCCGGGCCTGGTCACCGCCGCCCGCTATCTGCCCGGGACGATCGGCATGGAGATCGGCGGCGACTGGTATGACGTGATCGTCACCGAGCAGGGGCTCTGCCTGGTGATCGGCGACGTCGAGGGGCACAGCGTGGCGGCGGCCGCGCTGATGGGACAACTGCGCAGTGCGGTAAGGGCGTTCGCCACCAGCGTGGGACGTCCTGAGGAGGTGCTGGCGCGCACCAACCGGCTGCTGGCGGACCTCGATCCGGGGCTGCTGGCCAGCTGCTGCCTGATCCGGCTGGACCCGGACGGCGAGCGGGCGTTGGCCGTCCGGGCCGGGCATCTGCCACCGCTGCTGCGCCACGCCGACGGCCGCACCGAGGTGCTGGACCTGCCCGGCGGGCCGCTGCTGGGCATCGACCCGGGGGCCGAGTACCCGGTCAGTGCGCTGCGGCTGCCGCCCGGCGCGGTGCTCGCGCTCTACACGGACGGGCTGGTGGAGGAGCCGGGGGTGGGGATCGACCTCGGCGTGGACCGGCTGCGGGTGGCCCTGGCGCATGCCGAGGCCGGGTCGCTGGAGGAGCTGGCCGACCGGCTGGTCGGCGACGCCCGCCGTTCCACGCACCGGGCGGACGACGTCGCCCTGCTGCTCACCGCCCGCACCGCCCGCACCACGAAGGAGTGCCGCCCAGGCAATTGACCGTACCGTTGGCGCATGGAGAGCATCGACACCACCGACTTCACCCCCGCGCAGCTGGCCCGCGGCCGAGCCCTGCGCCGCGCGCAGGTGCCGTGGATGCTCGGCGGCCGGGCCGCCGCCCTCGCACTCAGCCTGCTGCTCGGCCTGACCCCCGCCGGTGCGCACCTGGTGGGCCGGGCCGGCCGGGTCTTCGGCGGCTCGTGGGCGGCCGAGGTGCTCGCGGGAGCCGCCGCGCTCGTCCTGCTCGGCCAGCTGGTCGGGCTGCCGTTCGCGGCGCGGATGCGGTCGGTGCGGGCCGACTACGGCCTGGTGACCCAGGGCTGGGGTGGCTGGGCGGTGGACCTGCTGCGCGGCCTGGCGCTCACGCTGGCGCTGGCCCTGCCCGCCGCACTCGGGCTGTACGCGCTGACCGGCTGGTCCGCGCACCGTTGGTGGCTCCCGGCGGCGGGCGCGGCGGCGCTGCTGACGGTGGCCCTCTCGTTCCTCTTCCCGCTGGTCGTGGAGCCGCTGTTCAACCGCTTCAGCCCGATGCCGGAGGGCGAGCTGCGCACGGCGCTGATCGCTCTCGCCGACCGGGACGGGGTGCCGGTCCGGGACGTCCTGGTCGCCGACGCCTCGCGGCGCACCACCGCGCTCAACGCCTACGTCTCCGGCCTGGGCGCGACCCGCCGGGTGGTCGCGTACGACACCCTGATCAGCACGGCCGAGCCGCGCGAGGTGGAGTTGGTGGTCGCGCACGAGCTCGGCCACGTCAAGCACCGCGACGTGGCGGTCGGCACCGCGCTCGGCGCGGTCGGCGCGGCAGGCGCGGTCTGCCTGCTCGGGCTGCTGATGTCGCTCCGGCCCCTGCTGGACGCGGCCGGCGTCCCGGACGCGGCGGACCCGCGCTCGCTGCCGCTGCTGGCGGCCTGCGCGGCGCTGCTGGGCGCGCTGGCCGGTCCGCCGCAGAACGCGGCGAGCCGCCGGATCGAGGCCAGGGCCGACCGCCACGCGCTTGAACTCACCGGCGATCCCGACCAGTTCATCGCGATGCAGCGCCGGCTGGCGCTCACCAACATCGCCGACGTCAACCCGCCGCGGGCGCTGGAACTGCTCTTCGCCAGCCACCCCAGCACCGCCCGCCGGATCGCCGCCGCCCGCGCCTGGGCGGCGGCGGGAGGCTGACCGGGTGGCTGATGCTCAGGCGGCCGAGCCGCGGTTCGTCAGGCCGGTGACCGCCGTGCGGGCGATCTGCGAGAGCTTGGCCAGCTCGAAGGCGCTGTACGAACCCCCCGCGAGCAGCGAGAACTTCACGCCCTCGCGCCCGCCGGGACGCCGGTAGCCCGCCGGGACCCAGCGCTGGTAGTGCTCGGCGGCGCAGTGGAAGAACTGCGGACGGGCCGCGCGCGGCACGCAGCCGGCCAGGTCGAAGACGAACAGGTAATGCCGGACCATCCGGGTGAACAGGAAACTCCGGGCGGCCTCCGACTCGGCGTGTCCGTCGAGCAGTTCGAAGCTTCGCTCGTACTGGTCGAAGAGGTCGAACCGGCTGCTGCCGGGCGATCCGGCCGGGTGCAGCGTCTCGCGGCGGCGCAGCTGGACGAGCTCGCGGTCCAGCACCGCCAGCCGGCCGGCCGTCAGCATCGCGCGGTGCACCAACGGCACCTCCTCGTAGCACCCTTCGGGGAAGGCGAGGTCCTGCTCGGTCCAGAGCCGACGGCTGATCAGCCGGTCCCAGCAGAGCGCGGGGGCGCCCAGCAGCTCGGGGCGGTCGGGCAGGACGAACACCTCGGGGCCGGCCTGGGCCAGCAGCTCGGCGGCGGCGCCCGGCCAGATCCGTCCGGCGTGGACCCGGGTGTGACCGAAGAGCAGCACGTCCGGCACCCCGTCGCCGTCCGCCTCCAGCCGGCGCAGCCGGTCGGCCAGCGCCAGGAAGGCGCCGGGCTCCACCAGGTGGTCACTGTCGAGGAAGAGCAGGTGCCGGCCGGTGGCCCGGGCCGCCCCGGCGTTGCGGCTGCGCCCGATACCGACCACCGCGTTCAGCCGCAGCAGCGTCACCCGCGGGTCGGCCGCGACCGCCGGCAGCTCGTCCGGGCACTGCGGCGAGGGGTCGGTCACCACCAGGACCTCGAAGGCGCCGAAGGACTGGTCGAGGATCGATTCCAGGCAGCTCGACAGCTGACCTTGCTGGTCATGGGCAGGGAGGACGACGCTGATCAGGGGTTCCGGCATGAGGCTCGAAGGTAAGCGGCTGTCAGGGACCCGGCAAGGCGGGAAGAGTGACATAACGGTCAATCAGCCTGAATCGCCCCAGGTCCGCACGGGATCCTCACTCCCCGGGCGACGGACGACCACACCCTGAAAACCTGGTGACGGAACCTGCCGGCACCGGTCGGCCGAGGCCCGTGAGCGGCACGTCAGACTGGGCCCATGACGAAGCAGGGGCTGGACGAGGACGGCTGGATCGCACGGGAGGGCTCGCTGAGCCGGGTGCCGCGGGACTTCGCGGCGGTGGTCGATGCCGCGCGGGGCACGATCGCCGAGACCTTCGCGCCCGAGCGGCTGCACAGTGCCTACCTCTACGGCAGCATCCCGCGCGGCACCGCCACCCCCGGGGTGTCCGACCTCGACCTGCTACTGGCCCTGCGCACCACCCCCACCGCCGCCGACCGCGCGGACGCCGACGCACTGGCCGACGCACTCGACGGCGGCTTCGCGCAGATCGACGGCGTCGGCATCCTGCTGTTCGGCACCGACACGCTGCTGAGCGAGCTGGAACGCCACGATCTGGGCTGGTTCCTCGCCTGCCTGTGCACCCCCCTGCTCGGCGACGACCTGGCCGAGCAGCTGCCCCGCTACCGCCCGACCTCGCTGCTCGCCCGCGAGACCAACGGGGACCTGGCCCTGGCGCTCCCCGGCTGGCACGAACGCGCCGCCGGGTGCGCCGGGCCGGGAGCCGAGGCCGAGAGCGCGCGGCGGCGGCTCAGCCGGGCGGCCGCCCGGCGGATCGTCAGGACGGGTTTCACCCTGGTGATGCCGCGCTGGAACGGCTGGACCAGCGATCTCACCGAGTCCGCCGAGGTGTTCGCCCGCTACTACCCCGAGCAGGCCGACCGGATGCGCGCGGCCGCGCTGGCGGCCCGCACGCCGACCGCGGACCGGGCCGTCCTCGACCTGCTGGTCGACGACCTCGGTCCGTGGCTGGCGGCCGAGTACACGCGGGTCCACGGCACCAAGGCGCCGCGGACCCCGCCCGCCGGCTGAGCCCGCCGGATCAGCCGAAGTAGCTCAGGAAGTTCTTGGAGAACTCCTGTCCGCCGTACTGGTCCCAGTTGACCGACCAGGTCATCAGGCCGCGCAGGTTCGGCTGCTTCCCGCTACGCGGCACGTAGGTGCCGCAGTTGACCGCCTTGGTGAGGCAGTCCAACGCCGTGTCGACGTCCGCCGGGGTGACGTACCCGTTGCCCGCATAGGAGTTGGCGGGCATGCCGATCGCCACCTGGGAGGGCGCGAGGGCGGGGAACATGTTGGCCGTGTTGCCCGCCACCGGGAACCCGGTCAGCAGCATGTCGGTCATCGCGACGTGGAAGTCGGCGCCGCCCATCGAGTGGTACTGGTTGTCCAGGCCCATGATGGAACCGGAGTTGTAGTCCTGCACGGTGAGCAGGGTCAGGTCGTTGCGCAGCGCGTAGATCACCGGGAGGTAGGCACCCGCGCGTGGGTCCTGACCGCCCCACGGACCGGATCCGTAGTACTGGTAGCCGAGTTGGACGAAGAACGTCTCCGGGGCCATGGTCAGCACGAAGTTCTGGCCGTACTTGGCCTTGAGGGAGTGCAGGGCCGAGATCAGGTTGACGATCGTCGGCGTGGTCGGGTTCTTGAAGTCGGTGTCACCGGTGTTCAGCGAGAGCGACTGGTCCTCGAAGTCGACGTCCAGGCCGTCCAGTCCCCACTTGTCGATGATCGCCGAGACCGAGCTGACGAAGGTGTCCCGGGCGGCCGTGGTGGTGAGTTGGACCTCGCCGTTCTGCCCGCCGATCGAGAGCAGCACCTTCTTGCCCGCGGCCTGCTTGGCGGCGATGGCGGCCTTGAAGTCGGCGTCGGACTCGGCGGTCGGGCAGTCGGTGACCGAGCAGCGATTGAACTGGATGTTGCCGGAGGTGACGGAGGTGGGCTCACCGAAGGCGAGGTCGATGACGTCCCAGGAGGCCGGGACGTCGGCGAGCTTCAGGTAGCCGGCGCCGTTGGCGAAGCTCTCGTGCAGGTAGCCGACCAGGGCGTGGGCGGGCAGCCCGCCACCGGGCGGGGTGGGCGTGGTCGTCGGAGTGGGCGTGGGGGTGGGGGTGGGAGTCGGCGTGGGGGTCGGCGTCGGCGTCGGCGTGGGCGTCGGGGTGGGCGTCGGGGACGGGCTCGGCGTGCCCGGGCCGGCGAGGGAGAGGTCGTCCGCGTAGTACGTGCCCTGCCCGTACCAGCCGTGCACGTACACCGACGCGCTGGTCTGGCTCGCCCCGGTGGTGAAGGAGACCGAGAGCGGCTGGTACGCCCCGCCGGTGCTCGGCGTCCAAGTGCTGGCGGTGGTGCTCCCGCCGACGCCGAGGTAGACGTAGGCGCCGTTCACGAAGGCGCTGAGCGTGTACGTGGTGTTCGGCGTGACCGTGACGCTCTGCGAGCACTGCGCGTCGTCGCCGGCCGTCGCGGCCCCGGCGAGGGCGTAGGTCCCGCTGTGGGCATGGCCGGTGACGACGCTTCCGGTACTGCCGCTGCAACTCCAGGGGGCGAGAGCACCGCTCTCGAACCCGCCGTTGCCGAGGAACTCGCCGGCCAGCGCCGGCGGTGCCAGACCGACGGTGAGGCCGACCGCGCCCGCGGTGGCGAGCGTCCACGCCGCACCCGCGGCGACCAGGCGGCGACGGCGCGGATGCGCGCAGGGTGAAGCGACTCTTCGGAGACTGTGCATGTGGGGGATGCTCCTGCCTCGACATGGGACTGAGGTGACGCGTGGGGGGAGAGTCCGTCGGGGCATCATGGGGAGCGACCCCGCCACCTCCCCGCTTTGGACTAGACCACTGAAGCGGCTCGGCCCACCGCTGTCAATGCGTCAGGTCGGCCGATCCGCAGATCCGCAGAGAGCTGTCGGAGTCAGAGGACCAGCGGTCGGTCGGTCGCCGCGATCGGGGCCGGCAGCGCGGTCGCGCCGGTCAGATAGCGGTCCACGGCCGCGGCCGCCGCCCGGCCCTCGGCGATCGCCCAGACGATCAGCGACTGCCCGCGCCCCGCGTCACCGGCCACAAAGACACCGGCCGTGCCGGTGCCGAAGTCCCGTCCACGGGCGAGGTTCCCGGCGGAGTCCAGCTCCAGGCCGAGCCCACGGACCAGCGCGCTGCCGCGCTCCGGGCCGGCGAACCCGAGGGCCAGCAGCACCAGGTCGGCCCTGATCCCCTGCTCGGTCCCGGCGAGCGGACGCCGTTCGGCGGGCTCGACCTCGGCGCAGTGCAGCACGCGGACCCGGCCCTGCTCGTCGCCCTCGAAGCGCAGCGTCCCGGCGGAGAAGAGCCGCCGGTCGGCGGGGGCGGCACTGGCCGGATCGTGGTCGGGGACGGGACGGGCCCGGGCCTCCTCGTGCGAGGCGGTGAGGCGGTAGACCTTGGGGTGGACCGGCCAGGGCTGGTCCACCGCCCGCCGCTCGCCGGGGCGCGGGTTGATGTCCAGCTGGGTCACGCAGGCGGCGTTCTGGCGCAGCGCCGTGCCCAGGCAGTCGGCGGCCGTGTCGCCGCCGCCGACGATCACCACGTGCTGCCCCTCGGCACAGACGGGTGAGCGCACGAAGTCCCCCTCCTGCACCCGGTTCGCCAGCGGCAGGTACTCCATCGCCTGATGGATGCCGCGAAGCTCGCGCCCCGGCACCGGCAGGTCGCGCGGGTCGGTGGCGCCGATCGCGAGCACGACCGCGTCGTAGCGGGCCAGCAGCTCCTCGGCCGAGGGGTCGTCGCCGACCTCGACGCCGGTGTGGAAGCGGGTCCCCTCGGCGCGCAGCTGGTCGAGCCGCCGGTCGAGGTGGCGTTTCTCCAGCCGGAAGGCCGGGATCCCGTAGCGCAGCAGCCCGCCGAGGCGGTCGGCCCGCTCGTAGACGGTGGTGGTGTGCCCGGCCCGGGTGAGCTGCTGGGCCGCGGCCAGCCCGGCCGGGCCGGAACCGATCACCGCCACCGTCCGGCCGGAGAGGTGGGCGGGCGGCTTGGGCGTCTCCAGTCCGAGCTGCCAGGCCTGGTCGGCGATGGCGGCCTCGACGTTCTTGATCGTCACCGCGTCGGAGTCGATGGCCAGCACACAGGCGCTCTCGCAGGGCGCCGGGCAGAGCCGGCCGGTGAACTCGGGGAAGTTGTTGGTCGCGTGCAGGTGGGCGCTGGCGTTCGCCCACTCGTCACGGCTGACCAGGAAGTTCCAGTCCGGGATCAGGTTCCCCAGCGGGCAGGCGCTGTGGCAGAACGGGATGCCGCAGTCCATGCAGCGCCCGGCCTGGCCGCCGACGATCGGCAGCAGGCTCCGCTCGGCGTCGACCTCGTCCCAGTCCCGGACCCGCTCTTCCGGGGCGCGGCGCTCGCGCGGTCGACGCGGAGTGCTGAGGAATTTCGGATCGGCCATCGGCCGCCTCCGTCATCCGGACGGTAGTTCCAACCACCCTACGTCCGTCCCCGCGCCACCGCGCTGCAGGTCACGGGCCTGTGCCGCGCTACATCCCTACGCCTTGACGGCGACGCCCGCGTAGCCCGGCACGGACTGCCAGTCGGCCGGCAGCATGGCCTCGTCGGTGCGCCACAGCGGCAGCTGCACCAGGCCGGGCGCGACCAGCTCGAAGCCGTCGAAAAAGCTCTCGATCTGCGCGCGATCGCGCAGCACCAGCGGGGCGCTGGCCTTGCTGTAGATGCCGGCGCCGGCCTCCGCCGTCTCCGGCGCCATGAAGTCCTGGCTGCCGTGCGAGAGGATCAGCATGCTGCCGGGCGCCAGCGCGTCCCGCAGGTGGGCGACCACCTGCTGGGCCTCCTCCTCGTCCCGGACGAAGTGCAGCACCGCGACCAGCATCAGGGCCACCGGCTGCGCGAGGTCGATCGCGGCGCGCAGGGCCGGGTGGTCGAGGATCGCGGCCGGCTCGCGCAGGTCGGCCTGGAGCACGGTGGTGTACCCGGCCGGGTGGTTGGCCAGCAGGGCGCGGGCATGGGTGAGCACGATCGGGTCGTTGTCGACGTACACGACGCGGGCGTCCGGGGCGACCCGGTGCGCGACCTCGCTGGTGCTGCCGACCGCCGGGATGCCGGTCCCGATGTCCAGGAACTGCCGGATGCCGCGCTCGGCGGCGAAGGCGACCGCGTTGCCGAGGAACTGACGGTTGATCCGGGCGGAGAGACGGGCGTACGGCATCGCCGCGATGATTCGCTCGGCGGCATCCCGGTCGGCCGGGAAGTTGTCCTTGCCGCCCAGGTAGTAGTCGTACATCCGGGCGGGGTGGGCGATCTCGGTGTCGAGCTCGCTCGGGGGCTCCCAATCGTCGGTGTTGGCCCATCGCCAGTCGGCCTGGAGCTCGTCGTCCTGGACAGCGTCGTCCCGCACTGCGTCGTCCTGCACTGCCGCCCGCCCCCACCTATGTGATGTCAGATCAGATCACTTCACGCCAGATCGCGTCACCGCACGGCGATGGTAGCGGACCGATTCCGACTCCGACCGGCCAACGTCGGAGTCTGCCCTTTCCGCCACAGCGGCTGCCCTCCGCAGCCCGGGGTGATCAGGAACACCCTGTCTGCGGACCTCACCGGTGCGGAAGACTGGCCGACGTGGACGAACCGATCTCCCCCTCGACGCCTGCGACGCCTCCAACGCCTGCGACACCTGCGACAGCCGCGACGCCCCCAGCGCCCCCGGCGGCGCTGCGGTTCGCCGAGCTCGTCCTCGACCCGGGCTCCTTCGTCAGCTGGGACACCCCACCCCAACACCCCGAGAGCGGCCCCTACGCCGACGCGCTGGCCCGGGCCAGGGCCCGCAGCGGCGCGGACGAGGCCGCCCTCACCGGGGAGGGCCGGATCGCCGGGCACCGGGTGGCGGTACTGCTGAGCGAGTTCACCTTCCTGGCCGGTTCGATCGGCAACGCCACCGCCACCCGGCTGCACGCCGCCGTCGAGCGCGCCACCGCCGAACGCCTGCCGCTGCTCGCCTTTCCGGCCTCCGGCGGCACCCGGATGCAGGAGGGCACGCCCGCGTTCGTGCGGATGGTCACGATCGCCAACGCCGTCACCGCGCACAAGGCCGCCGGGCTGCCCTACTTGGTCCACCTGCGGCATCCCACCACCGGCGGCGTGCTGGCGTCCTGGGGCTCGCTCGGCCAGCTGACCACCGCCGAGCCCGGCGCGCTGGTCGGCTTCCTGGGCCCGCGGGTGTACGAGGCGCTGTACGGCGAGGCGTTCCCGGCGGGCGTCCAGCGCGCGGAGCACCTGCGGCTGCACGGCACGGTGGACGCCGTGCTGCCGCCGGACCGGCTGCGGCGCAGGCTCGCGGACGTGCTGGACATCCTCGGAGCCGTCCCCGCGCCCGTCCCCGCGCCTGCGGAGGCAGCCGCCCCGGACACCGTGGCCGTCGGTGGGACCTGGCCGTCCGTCCTGCTGACCCGGGAGCCCGGGCGACCCGGCCTGGTCGAGCTGCTGGCCGAGGCCGACACCGTCGTCCCGCTGGCCGGCACGGGCGCGGGCGAGCGTGACGACGCGCTGCGGCTCTCACTCGCCCGGTTCGGCGACATCGGCTGCGTGGTGGTCGGCCACGACCGGGCGGCGGCCGCGCTGCACGGCCCGATCGGCCCGGCCGGGCTGCGCACCGCGCGCCGGGGCATGCGACTCGCCGCGGAGCTGCGGCTCCCGCTGCTGACGGTCATCGACACCCACGGCGCCGCGCTCAGCCGGCAGGCCGAGGAGGGTGCGCTGGCGGGCGAGATCGCCCGCTGCATCGCGGAGTTGAGCACGCTGGCCGCTCCGGTGGTCAGCCTGCTGCTCGGCGAGGGCACCGGCGGCGCGGCCCTCGCGCTGCTCCCGGCCGACCGCACGATCGCCGCCCAGCACGCCTGGCTCTCGCCGCTGCCGCCGGAGGGCGCCTCGGTGATCCTGCACCGCACGCCCGACCGGGCTCCGGAACTCGCCGACCAGCAGCGGATCGGGGCAGCCGAGCTGCTGCGCGAGGGCGTGGTGGACCGCGTGCTGGCCGAGCCGGTGCCGGGCTCGGAGGATCCGGACGGCTTCATGCGGTGCATCGTCACGGCGCTGCGCGAGGAGCTGACCGCCACTGCGGGCGGCGACTACCCGGCGGCCCGACTGGAACGCTTCCGAGGGCTCATCTTGGGGTGACTCGGGCAGACGTTCGACGAATATCATGATCATCGTCTGAGAGTTTGGTACTTTGAGGCGCATTTCGCTCCATACGAACCATCAGATGTACTTGATCTCCAGGAGTCTGACCATGAGTCACGCGATTCGTCGGCGCATCGCCGCCACCGGTGTCGTCGCCGGCCTGCTCGTCGGCGGCGTCGCCGGCCTCGCCGCACCCGCCTCCGCCGCCGCCCCCGTCGGCATCCCGGCGCCGGTGCAGTTCGACCCGTTCGGCGACGCGCTGCGCGCCATCGAGGTCAACTACGCCCAGAACCACTGGAACTGGACGGCCTGGAACGACAGCACCCCGGTCGCCTTCGGCGCCGACCAGGACAACTACCAGTGCGCCGAGTTCGTGGCGAGAGCGCTCGCCGCCGCCGGCCTGGTCCCCGGCCTGGGCCCGGACGACCCGCAGAACGACTACTTCACCTACACCGCGCCCAACGGCAAGACCTATGACCTGCTGCTGATCAGCGACCTGCCGCAGTACCACAACCTGTACGACTACCTGATGGACAGCGGCCTCGGCACCGACGTGGGCGACCACCCCGAGCAGGCCCGCCCCGGCGATGTCGTCGTCACCTACGCCGGCCCCGGCGTCACCAAGAGCCACACCGGTCTGGTCGACACCGCCGCGACCGCCACCGCCGAGCCGACGGTCGACGCGCACAACCGCGCCCGCCTGCAGTACGGCTACCACTTCTACGCCCCCTCGCACCTGGTCCGGATCGACCCGCTGGGCCTGCTGAAGGGCTTCGCCAAGGGCGACACCGCCGCCAAGCCGGGCAGCACGCCGCAGCCGAACCTGCGCAAGAGCTCCCCGAGCACGATCCCGTACCTCGGTCTGCACGACCCGGCCGGCCCGCAGGTCTGATCCGGCAGCCCGGCTCATCGGGTGGCGGCGGTCCGAGTCTGCGGACCACCGCCACCCGATGAGCAATTTCATGGACGCCGCACACACGATCCCCCTATATTTCGTCCGGCATCTGCGCGTGATCCGCACCGCAGACAGGTTTGGGGGACGCAGTGACCGTTCAACCGGCTCCATCGACGGATGAGATACCGAGCGCCGAGCCGGGCGGCAGGACCCTCCCGCGCGCCCTGGCCCACCGCGGCCTGATCACCGACCCGCGGATCCTGGGGATCGTCGCGGGCGTGCTGGTCACCGCGACCACGGTGGCGTTCGTCGTCACGGGGGTGGCCCGCAGCATCGGTCCGAGCCAGTACCGGCTGGCCACCGGACTCAGCACCCCGACCTTCGTCGCCGCCATCGTTGGGTTCCTCTGCTGGTTCAGCCGCTGCCGGACCAACGCCGAGGCGTACGCGCCCGGCACGCACCGGCACTCGCCCGGATTCGCCATCGGCGCCTGGTTCATCCCGGTGGCCATGTGGTGGATCCCCCGCCGGGTCACGCTGGACATCTGGCGGGCCACCGGTCTCGGCAACGCCTGGCTGGTCAACGTCTGGTGGGCCACCTGGATCGGCCGGATGGTGGTGGGCATCGTGACCCCCCAGCTGGATCCACACCACATCAACCCGTACGCGCTGCCCGTCGAGACGGCCTATGTGCTCTCCGGTGTGACGGCCGTCCTGCTGATCCACCGGATCACCCGCGCCCAGTCCGCCATCTACCAGGCCGACCGGGCCCGCTCGTAGCTCCGCCGACTCCCCCTTCACCCATCGCCACTCCTCTCCACTCCTCTCCGGCTCGCCAGGTTTCGCGGCATTCATAAAGTGATATCACTATGCTAGATTCCTGCTAAGCGGTCTCTGGATCCCGGATCTCCGGATCCCCCGAGAGAGGAGTCGGCCCGATGGCCACTCAGCACAGCACCACCCCGGCCGGTGACGGCTTCACCGTCGACATGCCCGCTCCCAAGGTCACCGAGCGGATCGTCACCGGCGCCCCGGGCCTGCCCATGCTCGCCCTCGTCCTGGTCTGCGTGCTCGGCGGCGCCGCGCTGACCGTGCTCGGGATCGTCGTCCAGGCCGGCAGCGGAAGCGGCGGCGCCGGCCTCGCGCTGGTCAGCACCGGTCCGCTGGCCTTCCTGTTCGGCCTGGTCATGGCCTGCGGCCTCACCGCCGTCGCACCCGGTCAGGCCCGGGTGGTCCAGCTGCTCGGCCGCTACCGCGGCACGATCCGCGCCGACGGCCTGACCTGGCTGAACCCCTTCACCACCCGTCGCAGGATCTCCACCCGGATCCGCAACCACGAGACCGAGACCGCCAAGGTCAACGACGCCGACGGCAACCCGATCCAGATGGCCGCCGTGGTCGTCTGGCAGGTCGAGGACACCGCCAAGGCTCTCTTCGAGGTGGACGACTTCGTCGAGTTCGTCGCCATCCAGACCGAGACCGCCGTGCGGCACATCGCCAACAGCTACCCGTACGACGCCCACGCCGACGGGCAGATGTCGCTGCGGGACAGCGCCGAGGAGATCACCCGGACGCTCTCCGCCGAGATCGGCGCCCGGGTCGCCTCGGCCGGTGTGCGGGTGGTCGAGTCGCGGATCACCCGGCTCGCCTACGCGCCCGAGGTCGCCCAGGTGATGCTCCAGCGCCAGCAGGCCGGCGCCGTGGTGGCCGCGCGCCGACTGATCGTGGAGGGCGCGGTCGGCATGGTCGAACTCGCCCTGGAGCGGCTCGCCGAGCAGAACGTCGTCGAGCTGGACGAGGAGCGCAAGGCCGCGATGGTGAGCAACCTGCTGGTCGTCCTCTGCGGCGACCGCGGCACCCAGCCCGTGGTCAACACCGGTTCGCTCTACCAGTAGGAGGGGCTGCCCGGTGGCAACCGAGCGAAAGAAGATCCTGCTAAGGCTGGACCCCGCCGTCCACGACGCACTGGCCCGCTGGGCCGCGGCCGAACTGCGCAGCACCAATGCGCAGATCGAGTTCCTGCTGCGCCGGGCACTCACCGAGGGAGGCCGGATGCCGGGCGGGGCCGCAGGCCTCCCCCGGCGGGGCAGACCCCCGAAGGAGGGCACCGAGCCCGCCGAACCCGCCCTCGCCCCGGACGACGAGCGTCCGGATTCGCCCTCCGACTCGTGAGGAGACCACGATGGATCTGCCCGACACCCTCGCCGGCAAGCTGTACCTGCTCGCCTGCGACCCCGAAACCCAGCGCCTGGTCAGCCGCACCGACCTCGACCTGCTGCTCCGCGCCGCAGCCCTGACCGACCTGCAACTGCGCGGCCTGCTGCAGGACGTCGACGGCAAGCCCAGCGCCACCGGCCGCGCGCCGCAGGACCTGAACCCCGTCCTCGCCGATCTGCTGAGCCGGATCGCCGAGACCGGGCCGCACTCGTGGGGCTGGTGGATCCGACTGCACGGTCGCGGCAACTCGCCCGACCGTCCCGCGCACCCGGTGCGTTCGGTGCAGGACGACCTGGCAAAGAGGGGCTGGATCCGCGTGGAGGAGCACCGCGTCCTGGGCCTCTTCAACAGGTCGCAGATCACCGAGCGGGACCCGAGGGTGCGCAAGGCCCTGGCCGCCACGGCCTCGACGACCCTGCGCGGCCCGGTCTCCCAGGTCGAACCGGCCGACGCCGCCCTGGTCGCCCTGGCCGACGCCGGCCAGCTGCGCACGGTGGTGACCCGCAGTCAGCGCAGCGAGTTCCGCGACCGCCTGGCCGTCCTGACCGAGCAGACCGGACCCGTCCCGCCCGCGTTGCGCAACGCCGTCCACTCCCGCAATGCGGCCCGGGCCGGTACCTGATCAATCGTCAGAACGGCTGCTGTTTCACGCCAGTTGATCCGGCTGCTGCCCTCTGCACCTCAGTCTGTCCCAATCGGGCGCAGGCGCGTAGGCTTGCCCCCAGGGAGGCGGAACCCGCCACCCAGGGAGGCGAGTTGTGATGACGAACAGGACCAACCGCCCAGCCCCCTTCGCGGTCTCCTGCCTGATCTCCCTCCTCCTCTTGGCCGGGGCGATCCTCTTCGTCCTCTGGATCGGCGACGAATCCGGCCTCTGGGACATCCCGCTCGCCCCCTCCTGCCAGTCCCACTGCGACAACGGCGACAGCGGGGGCACCGGAGGCACCGGCACTGACGGCGGAGGCGGCGACGGGGGCGGAAGCGTCGGCGGCGTCGGCGGGGTCGGGGGCGAATAGCCCCGACGTTCCGTCCGTCAGGCCGAACTCGCCCTGTCGCGCAGGGCCTTCTTCTTCGCCCGGTTGCCGCACTCGCCCATCGAGCACCAACGCCGGTTGCCCGGGCGGGAGGTGTCGCCGAACAGGGCCGCACACTCCCGGTCCCCCTGCCCGTCCCCCACGCCCCCGGCGCCCGCGTCCGGACCGCCATACCGCCGTCCCGCCGTCCCGCCGCCCTGGCTGCCGCTGTGGACGACCGAGCGCCGCTCCCCCGCAGGCACTGGAAGTGCCGGGACCGACTATGTCATCATCTGAAGACATCAAACGAAGACATCAGTCGATGACATGAGCTGGCCGCCCGCGCGCGGCCGGAGGGGCGGCAGCCGTGGACACCGGGACGGATCGACGGACGTGGCGGGAGCGGGCCCTGGTCCCGGTGCTGGTCTTCCTCGGCATGGTGGTCGCGGTGATCAGCAGCCTGGGCGCACCGCTGGTCCCGACGCTCGCCGTCGTCGATCACGTCTCGCTCTCCGACGCCCAGTGGTCGCTGACCATCACGCTGCTGGTCGGCGCGGTCGCCACCCCCACCATGGGGCGCCTGGGCGACGGGCCGCACCGGCGGCAGGTGATCCTCGGCGCCGCGGCCGTCGTGCTGGCCGGCAGCGTGCTGGCCGCGCTCCCGCTCGGCTTCGGGTGGCTGGTGGTCGGCCGCGGGTTGCAGGGCGTCGGCCTCGGGCTGACGCCGCTGGCCATCGCCACCGCCCGCGACGCGCTGAGCCCGGAGCGGGCCCGTCCGGCCGTGGCACTGCTGTCGATCACCACGGTGGCCGGCGTCGGCCTCGGCTACCCCCTCACCGGCCTGATCGCGCAGTCCTTCGGCGTGCACGCCGGCTTCTGGTTCGGGTCCGCCATCAGCGCGCTGGCCCTGCTGGCCGCCGTCCTGGTGCTGCCGAGCACGGCGGGCCGGGCCCGGCACCCACTGGACGTGCTGGGCGCGGTGCTGCTCGGCGCGGCGATCGCCGGGCTGCTGCTCGTCCTGAGCGAGGGCGACGTCTGGGGCTGGTCATCGCCGCGGCTGCTGGGCCTGGCCGCCGCCGCGATCGCGCTCACGGCCTGGTGGGTGCTGCACGAGCTGCGAACCGCGCACCCCCTGGTGGACCTGCGGCTGGCCCGGCACCGGGTCGTGCTGACGGCCGACGTGACCGGCCTGATCGCTGGCGTCGCGATGTACCTGCTGATGTCGCTGGTGACCCGCTTCGTGCAGACCCCGGCCGTGGCGGGCTACGGCTTCGGCGCCTCGATCGTGGTCACCGGGCTGGTGCTGCTGCCGTTCTCGGTCGCCAGCGTGCTGTCCAGCAAGCTGGTGCCGGTGCTGGCCCGGCGCACCTCGACCGCCCTGGTGCTGCCGGTCGGCTGCGCCATCTCGCTGGTCTCCATGCTCACCTTCGCGTTCGCCCGGGACAGCCTCTGGGAGCTCTTCGTCACCATGGCGATCGCCGGGCTGGGTGTCGGCTGCACGTTCGCGGTGATGCCGGGGCTCATCGTCAGCTCCGTCCCGGCGCATGAGACCGGCAGCGCGATCAGCTTCAACCAGGTGCTGCGCTACGTCGGTTACTCCACCGGCAGCGCGCTCAGCGCGGCGGTGCTGGAGGCGCACACCCCGGCCGGGCACCTGCTGCCGTCCGGGTCCGGCTACCAGAGCGCCGCGCTGCTGGGCTGCGCGGTGTGGGTGGTCACCGGCGCGGTTACGATCGTCCTGCTGCGCCGCGCGGCTGCCGCAGCCTCCGCGACGAGCCCGGCCACGATGGTGATCGCCGGTGCGGATCCGAAGGAGGAGGAGCTGCTGATGGAGGAGAGCATCGCCGACGCCGCGACCGGCGAGGACGACGCGCGCCCGGCCGGCCGGGCCGCCCGTTGAGCGCCGAGGGAACCGCCCCCGTCCGGCGACGCGACTCCGGCCGCAGTCGCGAACTGCTGCTGGAGGCGGCCGCCGAGCTCTTCGGTGAGCGCGGCTACGACCGCACCACCACCCGGGAGATCGGCGAACGCGCCGGGGTGGACCCCGCCCTCATCGCCCGCTACTACGGCGGCAAGGCGCAGCTCTACATCGCCGTGATGCGCGCCGAGCAGGGCGACACCACCCCGGCCGACCTGCTCGCCCCCGAGCGGTTGCGCGAGCTGCTGGCCCGGGTCGCCCACCGTGGCCCCGGCCCGGTCTTCCGGGCCGCCGCGCTCCCCCACGACGACCCGGTGGTCCAGGACGCCGCCCGCGCCCAGCTGCACAGCCGGCTGGTCAGCCCGTTGTGCGAGCACTTCACCCGCGAGGGGCTGGACCGCCCGCAGCTGCGCGCCGAGGTGGCGGTGGCCGCCTTCGTCGGCGTCGTGCTGGCCCGCAACGGCGGCGCCTTCGACGAGCTCGCGGCGGCCGGGCCGGAGGAGCTGTTCGAACTCGTCCACGACCTGCTGGGCGGCACCCTGCCGAACGGCTGAAGCGTCGGCGACGACGGACGACGTGTGTGGCGAGGGTCACCGGGACGCGCGTGGCGGTCGTCGAGCCGCATCCCCCCGGCGGCACCACGTCGGTGACCAGCACCTGCATCTCGCGCACGGTCACCGGGGCGTTCATGATCGACACGTTCAAGTCCCTGCTGCCGCCCGGCCGGATCACCGACGACGTCGGCGCAGGCGTCGGCCAGGTGCACCCCGCCGGCGCCGGACCGATGGCCACGCTGAAGTACGACGACGGCCAGGGCGCCGGCATGGTCATCGCCGTGGCCGGCGGCGCCGGTTGGCAGCGCTGAGCCCCTCGCGGTACGGGCGGGGGCGGCGCCGACAGGCTCGGCGCCACCCCCGCGCACACGGTCGGCGCTCAGCCCTGGGGAAGCTCCCCCGCGTGGTCGGTGACGGCGCGCAGCATGACGGCCGACTCGAAGACCGAGCCCGCCGGGGGGCCACCCTGCTGGCTCGTGTCGGTGATCCGGACGTCCCGGTGGCCCAGGAACGCGCAGGTGGTCCGGTCGAAGATCAGCTCCATCCGGTCCATTCCGTCCGCACGGACCACCCCGATCCCGTGCCGCCCCAGCAGGTCGACGGCATCGGGCTCGACCGTCGCCCCCGGGACGGCCGCCGCCGTCTGGCAGAACGCGCCCTCGACAGCCGGCGGGAGCAGCTGCGTGATCAGGACGTTCTCGATGGTCCTGAAGGCGGCACCGTCCCGTCCGCTCGCCTTCGCGCTCTCGGCGTAGACCCGCTGGAGCAGCTGCGCCGGATCGGTCGGCAGCGACGCCAGGTAGCGGTAGTTCGGGGCGGCGAGGCTCGCCGCCACGCCCTGGGCGGGGGTGAGGCCCATCGTGCCGTTCTGCGGATCGATGATCAGGCCCTGCGAGACGCCGTCGAGCGGAACCCAGTCCTTGCGCACGCACGCCTGCTGGCCGTCGAACCGCTGAAGCGTCTCGGTGTAGACGAACTGGCTGTCCTTCACCTGCGGCGCCTGCGCACCCGCCACGGACCTCGCCGCCGCGGCCAGCGCCTGGACCGGGTCCCCGGGAGCCGTCGGCGCCGTGGTGTCCACTGGGGGCAGCGACGCCTTCGGGCAGATCGACAGCGCCGGGGAAGCGACGCCGGCAGCGGCACCGGACGGCGACGCGGAAGCCGAGGCCGAGGCCGACGGACGCGGCGAGGGCACCGGCGTGGGCGACGCGGAGTGCGTGGGGTCGCTCGACACCAGCGGGTCCGTCGGGACGAGGCCGTTGTGGGGGTGGTGCGCCGGGCCGACCAGGGCCACCGCCACCGCCAGGGCGACCACCAGCGGCGGTGCCGCCAGCCAGCCGATCTGTCGGCGCGGCATCGACCTCGGCTTGGACCGCGGCTTCGACGCCTTCGCTGCGGCGTCCCGGGTGATCTCGTTCATCAGATGCTCCTTCAACAACCTCTGGCGGTCGGCGCTGAGCATCTCGGGTGAGTCGTTCATCGGACGTTCTCCTGCGTCGACCAGGCCGTTCCGTCACGGCCGTCCGGTACCTGTCCGGCAGTGACGGTGAGTTCCCGGTTGTGCGTCAGTTCCTGCTCGGCCAGCGAGCGCAGGCGGCTCCGGGCCCGGGAGAGCCGGGAGCGCACGGTTCCGATCGGGACACCCAGGCACTCGGCGGCGGCCGCGTAGTCCAGCCCCACCCAGACACAGAGCCTGAAGACCTCCCGCTCGCCCCGCCTCAGACCACCCAACGCCCTTTGCACGGCGGCTAGTTGCGCTGTGTCATCGAGCCGGGTCACCAACTCGTCGGCGAAGTCCGGCACGGCGTCCCGCTCGGGCAGCCGCGCCATCGCGGCCCGGTGCCGCCGGGCGGCCCGCGCGGTGTTGCGCAGCACGTTGGTGGCGATGCCGAACAACCAGGGCCGCAGGCCCTCACCCTCCTCATGGAGCTTGGCGTGCAACCGCCAGGCCTCCAGAAAGGTGAGCGAGACGGCATCCTGTGCCGCTGCCCAGTCCCCCAGTGTGCGCAGGGCATAGCCGTAGACGGCCTGCGCATGCTCGTCGAAAAGTTCCCCGAGCGCGGTCGGATCCCCGGCGCGCAATCGCGCCCGCTGTGACTGTTCCACGGCTACTCCTGTCCGCTCCCCCCACCGGGTTCCCTGTGATCACCGTCACCCCCGTCGGGCACAGCGCGGCACCAGAGCGGACACCGGCCCTCGTCGAGCCGAGCCCATCATCGCCCAGGCGCATGCACCGCCCGCCCGCTCGGGCGCGGGCCGTGCACGAAGCGACGGCCACTGTTCATGCGGGCGTGCGCTGTGGGGCCCCTCAGTGATCGTTTGACGGGTTGTGATCAGCCTCGTCCCGTACCGGGAGTTGTTCGCGAGAGGCAGGATCTTCCCCCATGGACCGACGTACCTTTGCCGCCGCTGCGGTGGCCTCCGTGCTCCCCGTCGTGGCGTCGGCGGTGCCGGCGCAGGCCGACGACGCGGCCGCGCGCGGCGCCGACCGGCGGGAGCGCGGTGACGCCCGGCTGCAGAGCGAGATGCGGTCCGCACTCGCCGACAAGCTCGACGACGCGGGCGCGGCGGCGGCGTTGGTGCCGTCGATCTTCGACATCGGCTTCACCTGGGACCCGCCGACAACGCGGGTGTCCGGCATCGACTTCATCCTGGCCTACAGCTTCGGCAACCGGGCTCCCGCCGGGGGCGGCGACCCGGCAAAGGTGCTGTACGAGCCGGGTCCGGTGAACGAGGCGCTGGCCGACACCGTGGCCAAGGTGCGGGCCCGGCGGAACGTGCCCGTCTACGCGCAGTGGGAGATCGCCCGCTTCCTCCGGTCGAAGTACGGGATGACCGATGTCACCTCCGTCGAGCCGGTGATCGCGGCGGACGGCACCATCACGTACCTGAGCACCTACGGCGTCGCCGCCCAGGTGGTGAACCTGCGCAAGTCGCTGCCCGCAGGCGTGGGGACGGCCGGCGTCGTCGGCTTCCGCGATCACGTCAAGCGCTGCGTGGAGACGACCCGCCTGGCCGGCGTGGCCTCCGCCTACGCTCCCGCCGGATTCACCATGCCCGGCACCTACGACCCGCAGTCGGGCCAGGCCTGGACACGTCGGCGCGATCTCTACCTGGTCCACGACATGAGCGCGCAGTGGCAGATGCTGGAGCAACAACTGCTGGCCCGCTGACACCCTGCTCACCGCCGGACGCCTCGCAGCGCGGGGCCATCACCCCGCGCTGCGAAAGCCGTTCGGCCCGGCGTTCAGCCCGCGCTCGGGCCGGGCGCCCGCTGGTCGCCTCCGCGCCGCAGCAGGCCGTACGCCCAGCGTTCGTTCAGCCCGGCGAGGAAGCCGACGCTGCCCCAGAAGAAGAAGGCCTTGATCAGCGCCTGATGCCCCGCCGGGGTCAGCGGTGCGGGGCCGCAGAGGCCGTCCGGCAGGGCGGGAGGGGTCAGCAGCGTCAGGATGCCGCCGTTGATCAGCAGGAAGAGGGAGGTGGCCAGGAACCAGCCGACCACCACCCGGTACCAGCCCTCCTGACGCATCGTCTGGGCCAGCTGCACCGGGTCGGAGGGGACGCCGCCGGGGGTCGCGTCGCCTCCCGGCGCCCGCCGGATCAGCTGGTAGGAGTCGCGAAGCCGGACGATGACGCTGAACACCGCGCCCATCGCCCGGCAGCAGGTGCTGCTCGCGACCAGCATCGACGGTGCGCCGCTGGACGAGAGCGGGCCGCAGCTCGTCGTGCCGGCGGACGCCTGCGGTGCACGGTACGTCGCGGGCGTCACCCGGCTGTGGGTCGGACCGGCGCAGGGGTAGCCGGGCCGAGCAGGCTGTCGGCCACGGTGTCGGCGAACTCCCTGGTCAGCGGACTGAGTGCGTCCCACTGACGGACGGCCCAGCCGACGGCCAGCGGGGGCAGCATCGGGATCGGGATCAGCCGGAGCCGTCCGGAGCCGGCGGCGGTCCGGCCGGGGAGTGCGGGGACGACGGCGTGACCGAGGCCGAGTTCGGCCAGCAGGACGGCGGTGTCCCAGTCGGCAACACTCGTGGTCGAGGCCAACTCGACTCCCTGCAAGGCCAGTTGCTCCTCCATCCGGGCACGGGAGATCGAGTTGGCGGGAAGCCGGATGAGCCGGATCCGGGCCAGGTCGGCAGCCACGATGCTGTTCCTGCCCGCGAGCGGATCGTCCGCGCTGACCGCGAGCACCCAGGGCAGCTCGACGACGGGCCGCTGCTCGACGCCGCGCGCGGGGGCACCGAGGGTGATCCAGGCGAGGTCGGCGGCATTGGCGGCGAGCGCCTCGAAGCACCGGCGGGTGGAGTTCTCGGTGCGGAACTCCAGGGTGACGTGCGGATGTTGGCGACGGAACCCGACGACGGCGTCGGCCATGAAGTGGCGCACGGTGGTCGCGCCGGTGACGATCCGGACGGTGCCGGTGTCGCCCTGCTTCAGGTCGCGCAGTTGACGCAGCGCGAGTTCGAGGTGGCCGATGCCCGCCGCGGCGGCCTGGTGCAGGATGCGCCCGGCCTGGGTGGGGGCGACGCCGCGCGGGAGCCGCTCCAGCAGGGGCAGCCCGACTTCGGCTTCGAGTCGCTTGACGTGCTGGCTGACGGCGGACTGGGTCCGCGAGAGGTCGCGGGCCACCGAGCTCAGGTTGCCGCTCTCACAGGCGGCGACGAAGACGCGCAGATCGTCAAGGGTCATGAGACCCAAGGTATGTCGAGGGCTGATGGAAGAAAACCAGAGGATTGACTTGGGTTTTGCCGGGCTCGACCATGGAGGGGTACCGAGGCGGCAACCCGTCCGGTGCCGCGTCGGGGTTCCGGACACCGACGCGGCGGCGGACGGGTGTCGACCCTGAGGTCACAGGGCAGCGGGCGCACCGCACGACGGCCTGACGCTCAGGCCGGTTCGCCGTCGGCCGGTTCGGCACCGGCCAGTTCAGCACCGGCCAGTTCGGCACCGGCCAGTTCGGCGCGGGCCTGGGTGAGCCAGTCGATCCAGGAGGCCTCCAGGCCGATCCCGGCACGCAGCACCAGGTGGTGCAGGCGGTTCTCCTCGTCCGCCTTGCCGGGCGGGAAGTCGCGCTCCTCGATCGCCGTGTAGTCGGCCAACTGCCGCTGGTGCAGCTCCAGATGGCGTTGCAGCTCGACGTCGAGCCCGGCCGCGCCGACCACCGCGGCCGCCCGCAGGCGCAGCAGCAGGGCGTCGCGGACCGGCTTGGGATCCTGGCGCTCGGCGACCCAGCCGGCCAGCTCCTCACGGCCGGCCGGCAGCACCTCGTACTCCTTCTTCTGCCCACGGGTCGGCGGCCCGGGCACCGCGCGGATCAGCCCGCCCTGCTCCAACTTCGCCAGCTCGCGGTAGATCTGCTGATGGGTGGCGGACCAGAAGAAGCCGATCGACTTGTCGAACCGGCGCGTCAGCTCCAGCCCCGAGGACGGCCTTTCGAGCAGGGCGGTGAGGATGGCGTGCGGGAGCGACATGGGGAAGATCCTAAGCCGCTCCCCCCAGCCGCTCCCACGCGTTCCTCAGAGAGTCGCGGCCAGTTCGGTGCCCTGGCGGATGGCCCGCTTGGCGTCGAGTTCGGCGGCGACGTCGGCGCCGCCGATCAGATGCGGGGTGCGGCCGGCGGCGAGCAGGGCGTCGTAGAGGTCGCGCCGGGGCTCCTGGCCGGTGCACAGGACGACGGTGTCCACGGCCAGCACCTGCCGCTCGCCGTCCACGGTCAGGTGCAGGCCGTCGTCGTCGATGCGGTGGTAGGTGGCGCCGGCGACCATGGTGACGCCGCGGTGCTTGAGTTCGGTGCGGTGGATCCAGCCGGTGGTCTTGCCGAGACCGGCGCCCACCTTGCTGGTCTTGCGCTGCAGCAGGTGGACGGCGCGCGGCGAGCGGTTGCGCTCCGGCTTGCGCAGGCCGCCGGGGGTGCTGTGCTCGGGGTCGATGCCCCACTGCTGGTAGAAGACCGACGGGTTGAGGCTGGCCGCGTCGCCCGGGTCGGTGAGGAACTCGGCGACGTCGAAGCCGATGCCGCCCGCGCCCAGGATCGCGACCCGGGGGCCGACCTCGGCCTTGTCGCGCAGCACGTCGAGGTAGCTGACCACGCTGGGGTGGTCCTCCCCCTCGATGCCGGGGGCGCGCGGGGTGACCCCGGTGGCGAGGACGATCTCCTCGAAGTCGAAGTCGAAGTCGGAGTCGACGTCGGAGTCGGAGTCGGAGTCGGAGCCCAGCAGCATGGCGGCCGTGACGGCGGCGCCGAGCCGGACCTCCACGCCGTGCTGCTCCAGCTGGTAGCGGTAGTAGCGCAGCGTCTCGTCGAACTCCTCCTTGCCCGGGACCCGGCGGGCGACGTTCAGCTGCCCGCCGATCTCGTCGGCGGCGTCGAAGAGCGTGACGTGGTGGCCGCGTTCGGCGGCCGTCACCGCGAAGGCGAGGCCGGCCGGACCGGCTCCGACCACGGCGAGCCGCTTACGGCGCCGGGTCGGCATCAGGACGAGCTCGGTCTCGTGGCAGGCCCGCGGGTTGACCAGGCAGGAGGTGATCAGGCCGCTGAAGGTGTGGTCCAGGCAGGCCTGGTTGCAGCCGATGCAGGTGTTGATGCCGGCGGCCCGTCCGTCCGCGGCCTTGGCGACGAAGTCCGGGTCGGCCAGCAGCGGGCGGGCCAGCGAGACCAGGTCCGCGCAGCCGTCGGCGAGCAGCTGCTCGGCCAGTTCGGGGGTGTTGATCCGGTTGCTGGTCACCAGCGGGATGGAGACCGCGCCCATCACCTTCTTGGTGACCCAGGCCCAGGCACCGCGCGGCACCGAGGTGGCGATGGTGGGGATCCGCGCCTCGTGCCAGCCGATGCCGGTGTTGATGATGGTGGCGCCGGCCGCCTCGATCTCGCGGGCCAGCGTGACCACCTCCTCCAGGGTGGAGCCACCGGGGATCAGGTCGAGCATGGAGAGGCGGTAGATCAGGATGAAGTCCGCGCCGACCCGCTCGCGCACCCGGCGGACGATCTCGACGGGGAAGCGGATCCGGTTGCGGTAGTCGCCGCCCCAGCGGTCCTCGCGCAGGTTGGTGGGAGCGGCGATGAACTCGTTGATCAGGTAGCCCTCGGAGCCCATGATCTCCACGCCGTCGTAACCGGCCCGCTGAGCCAGCTCGGCCGTCCGCGCGAAGTCCTCGATCGTCTGCTCGATCTCCTCCTCGGTCAGCGCGTGTGGGAGGAACGGGCTGATCGGGGCCTGGAGCGCGCTGGGCGCCACCAGCTCGGCGTGGTAGGCGTAACGGCCGAAGTGCAGGATCTGCATCGCGATCTTGCTGCCCTCGCGGTGCACGGCGGCGGTGACGGTCGCGTGCTGCGCGACCTCCTCCTCGGTGGTCAGCTTCGCACCGCCCGACCACGGCTTGCCCTGCTCGTTGGGAGCGATGCCGCCGGTGACGATGAGGCCCACCCCGCCGCGCGCCCGGGCGGCGTAGAACTCCGCCATCCGCTCGAAGCCCTGCGGGGCCTCCTCCAGGCCGACGTGCATCGAACCCATCAGCACGCGGTTGGGCAGCGTGGTGAAGCCCAGGTCGAGCGGGCTCAACAGGTGGGGGTATTCGCTCATCAAGGGCTCCTCACACGGACTCACACAGACGGTTACCTCACGGTAGGCCGCCGGGGTGGCCCTGTGCAACTAGTTGCATAAGAGTTCCCGTCCAGCTTCGGTCCACCGTCCACAGGGAATCCACAAGAACGGCCGCTATCGTCCCGACGAGGTGACGCCGCCGACCGAGGCCCGCACCTCCCCCGGCCGGACATGAGGAGTGGTGAACAGGTGAACGGACGGGCGCTGAACGGGCGTTACGTGCTCGCGGAGGTCCTCGGCGTCGGCGGGATGGCCACCGTCTGGCGCGGCCTGGACCGGGTGCTGGGGCGTCCGGTCGCCGTGAAGGTGCTGAACGGCGGCCTGGCCGACGACCCGCGCTTCGCCGAACGGTTCCAGCGCGAGGCGCAGCACGCCGCGATGCTGACCCACCCGGGCATCGCGATGGTCTTCGACTCGGGCGTGGACCAGGGCTCGCCGTACATCGTCATGGAGCTGATCCACGGACAGCCGCTCAGCGAGTTGACCACCGGCACGGCCGGGCTGCCGGTCGAGCGGGCGGTGACGATCGCCGCCGCGGTCTGCGAAGCACTGGGGGTGGCGCACGAGGCCGGGCTGGTGCACCGGGACATCAAGCCCGCCAACATCATGATCACCGAGGACGACGGCGTGAAGGTCGTCGACTTCGGCATCGCCCGGGCCGGCTCGTCCGGCAGCCAGCTGACCCAGACCGCCACCGTGCTCGGCACCGCCGCCTACCTCTCGCCCGAGCAGGCCACCGCGCAGCCGGTGGACGGCCGGGCGGACCTCTACGCGCTGGGCTGCGTGCTGGTCGAGATGCTGACCGGAGAGCCGCCGTTCACCGCGGAAACCCCGGTCGCCGTCGCCTTCAAGCACGTCTCCGAGCGGCCCGCACCGGTCACCGACCGGCGCCCGGAGGTGCCGGCGGCCCTGGACGCGCTCGTCCTGCGGCTGCTAGCCAAGGACCCGGACGAGCGCCCGGCGAACGCGGCGGTCGCCCGCGCGGAGCTGCTCGCGACGCTGTCGGCACCCACCCGGCGGCTCGACCTCACCGACGTCGCCGACGTCCCCGGCAACGCCGACGCCCCCAGCAGCGCCGTCGGCCTGGCCGCCGACGGCGCGCGGCGGGAGCGGCCCGGACGTCCCAGAGCCTCCAGGCCCGCCAAGCGCCGCTCCCGCCCGCTGGCGTACGGGGCCGCCGGCCTCGGCGTGATCGTCGCCATCACCGCGATCACCGCGTTCGTGGTGGACCGGCCCGCCCCGCAGCCGACCGCCGCCCGCAATGGCGCCGGCGCCACGACCGGCACCCTGACCCCGGTGGCCGCGGACAACACCGACAAGCAGAGCCCGGCCGTCGGCCTCCAGCAGCTGCGCACCGAGGTCGGCCCGGCCCAGCTGCCCGCGGACCGCCGGCTGACGCTGCTCAAGTCCCTCGACAACGCCTCCGCCGCACTGGCCCAGGGCCACCCGCTACTGGCCGAGCAGCCGTTGAAGGACGCCCAGGAGCAGGTCCGCGAGCTGGCGAAGAAGCGGGTCGGCGACGCGACCACCGAACAGACCTGGCTGCGCCGGCTCGGCGTGCTGATCACCGCCGTGCACCGGGACGGCGGCCAGCCCGTCCAGGCCGTCCCCACCCCGAACGGGTGACAGTCACCACCGCTGATCTGGGCGGATCCCCCGGCGCGTCGGCCGAACGGCCGAACCTGGCTACGCTCGAAACCGTGACGGGAGCCAGCACGCGAACGGTGGCCAGCGAGAGCATGAAGGACCGCAGCGCGGTACGGACCGACAACCGCCCCGACCCCGGCGGGCCTGCGCCGGAGCGCGGGCCGGTGCTCCGGGTCCTGCGGCTGGTGGCGACCCGCCTCCCGCTGACCACCGGGTACGTCCTGGTGCTGACGTTGGTGGCCTGCTGGCTGGCCGGTGAGAGCCACAGTGAGCGGGCCCGCTTCATCCGGCACAACAGCAGCAATGTGCACCACATGGAGGTCGGCAAGTGGTGGACGCTGTTCACCAGCGGCCTGGTGGTGGACGGGGTGCCCGCCTGGCTCGGCATCCTCGCGGTGGCCGCGGTGGTCGGGCTCGCCGAGTGGCGCTGGGGGGCGGCCCGAGCGGGCGCGGTCTTCGCCTTCGGACACCTGGGAGCCACCCTGCTCACCGAGGGCTCGATGTGGGTGATGCTCGCCACCGGGATCCCGGGCGCGCTCTCGCACGCCCGGGACGTGGGGATCAGCTACGGCCTGGTGGCCACGGCCGGCTGCCTGCTGGCCCTCGGCCCCGAGCGGGCGCGACGCTACGGGCTGCCCGCACTCGCGCTCGTCCTGGCCGCCACCTGGGCCTTCGACCAGGGTTTGGCGGACGCCGGGCATCTCATCGCCCTGGGCCTGGGCGTGCTCGCCTCCCGCTCCACACTCTTCCGCACGCCGGAGCCGACCAGAGCCGGCTAGGTGAGGCCGGTGACCCGCAGGGTGATGTTGAGGCGACCGGCGGCCAGCCCGGTGTCCGGGTCACCGGTACCGGGCAGAACCCGCGGGACGCCGTGGTAGGCGAAGCGGGACGGGCCACCGAAGACGAAGAGGTCGCCCGAGGCCAGTTCCAGATCGGTGTACGGCTTGTTGCGGTTGGTGGTGTTGCCGAAGCGGAACACGCAGCTGTCGCCGATGCTCAGTGAGACCACCGGCGCGGTCGACTTCTCGTCCTTGTCCTGGTGCATGCCCATCCGGGCCTGGTCGTCGTAGAAGTTGATCAGCGCGGTGTCCGGGGTGTAGCCGTCGCCGGCCGCCGGGTCCAGGTACGCGGCCACCAGGGCGCTCCGGCCCAGTTCGACCAGCCAGTCGGGGAACTCGGCGACCCGGGCGCCGTTCACGTCACCCGCGGTGCGGGTGTAGCGGTAGGGCTGCCAGTGCCAGCCGATGCACACCGTTCGCACCGACATCACGCCGCCGGCCGGCAACTCGGTGTGCCGGATCGGCACCGGCCCGGTGGCCCAGTCGCGGCAGGCCACCACCAGCTCGCGCTGCTGTTCCGGGGTCAGCCAGCCGGGAACGTGCACCGCGCCGGGCGCCAGCACCAGACGCGGCCGCGGGATGAGCGCGGACATCAGGACACCTCCGTCGCAGCAGTCACACCGACCAGCGTAGGTCGGACCGCGCCCCGCACCCCCTATATTGACCACACCTCGTCAGCTCATCAGGCATCAGTCGACGCGCTGCCCCGCAACGGGAGCGCACAGGGCGTCGACTCGGGCCGTGGACGGGGACGGTACAAATAGCGTGCATCCACCCCGTGAGAGAAGGCAGGAGGGTCAATGGCCCGCAGACCACGGCCGATCGATCCGACCGACGGTCCGTTGCAGGCGTTCGCGTACGACCTCCGGGCGGTGCGCGAGGAGGCCGGGAACCCGACCTACCGCGCACTGGCCGGGCTGGCCGGATTCAGCGCCACGACGCTGAGCGACGCGGCCGGCGGTGTGCGGCAGCCCAGCCTTGAGGTGACGCTCGCTTACGTCGGCGCGTGCGGCGGCGACGTGACGGGCTGGGAGGCGCGCTGGCGCGCGCTCGACCGCCGACTGGCGAGCGAGCGCGAGATACCGGCGGCCGCCGCCGGCCCGAGCGCGATGCCCTCCGCCGTCCCGACGGCGATACCCGCCCAGCCCGATCCGCAGCCACCGGCTCAGCCCCAGCCACCGGCTCAGCCCCAGCCACCGACGCAGCCCCAGCCGCAGCCGGCCGAGCAGCCGGTCAAGCCGGCCGCCGGGCAGCCCGCCGAGCCGTCGGCCGAGCAGCCCCAACCGCAGGAGTCCGGGCGCGGCGTCTTCCGGATCGAGTCGCCCGTGGGCTCCGACGAGGAGCAGCCCGCGAGCCGGTTCGGGCGCCGCCCCTGGGCCCCCTGGGCCGCGGTCGCCGCCGTGATCGTCCTGGTGATCGCCGGCCTGGTGGTCGCCCGGCTGCCGGGCCAGGCGCACCCGGCCCCGACCGCCGCGTCCTCCGCTCCCGCCGTCCCGTGTCCGGTGTCCACCCCGGTGCCCGGTGGCTTCCACGGCTCCACCTACACGATCAAGACCAACGTCCGCGCCGGAGCCAACCTGAACGCCACCGTGCTCCAGGAGGTGCCGATCAACTGCACCCTCTACTTCAGCGGCTACTGCCTCGGCGACGTCGCCGTCGACGCGTTCCAGGGCGACGCGGACATGCGCTGGCTGGAGCTGACCAGCGGCGGGGTGGTCTCCTCGGCCGTGATCCACGGCAACCCGCCCAGCAGCATGCAGCCGACCCCGTGCGCCGACAGCGTCCCGGCACCCACGGCCGTCTCGCTCGCGGTGAACCCCGGGCAGGACGGCGATCCCGACACGGTCAACCTGGTCGCGACCGGGCCGCACCTGTGGATCGCGGGCTTCGCCGCGTACTACTCGGCCAAGGGCGGCGGGACGGCGATCGCACCGCAGTGGCACCAGCTCGGCTTCAGCGACAAGCCCGTCCTGGCGGCGGAGTGGCGCTTCGGCCCGCTGCGCGGCGACCCCGCCAACCCGGGGCCGATCCCGGTGGTGGCGGTCGCCTGCCTGGCCGGCCAGGCGCCGGCCGACGTCGCCGCCGCCCTGCTGTTCCAACCGAACGCGCCGACCGCCGCGCAGCCGACGACGCTGAGCGCGGACGACCGGGTCAAGGCCGAGCAGGCCGCCTGCGGCTACTTCCGCCCCTGAGCGGCGGACCGGGAGGCCGTCACTCCAGGAATCCACCTGGTCACCCAGGGTCTCGCATTGTCCGAAGTTGATTGACCGATCCGCTCGAACCGTCCCGGACAACCTCCACCGGGATAGAACAGAAGCGCAGATCGGACCCCCTGTCAGAGGTTGTCCGATCGCTCAGAGCCTGTGTCTGAGTCCGGTTGATCGACAGAGAGGGGGAGGCGCGGATGGAGTTCGGCATGCTCGGCCCGCTGCTGGTCCAGGACGGCGCCGGGCCCCGGGTCGTCCCGGCCGCCAAGCAGCGCGTCCTGCTGGCGGCCCTGCTGGTGCGACCCGGACAGCTCGCGCCGGTGGAGCAGCTGGCGGAGATCGTCTGGGACGGCCGGCCGCCGCGCAGCGCGGCGGCCGCGCTGCGCAACTACGTCATGCGGCTGCGCCAGGCGCTCGGGGCGGCCGGAGAGCGGATCGAGACCCGGGCGGGCGGCTACCTGATCCGGGTCGAGCCCGGCGAGCTCGACGTCCAGCGCTTCACGTCGCTGCGCGAGCAGGGGGTCGCGGCGCTGCACCGGGGCGCGCTCACCCAGGCCGCCGCGCTGCTCGACGAGGCCCTCGGCCTCTGGCGCGGCGCCGCCCTGGTGGACGTTCCCTCGGACCTGCTGCACCGCGAGGAGGCGGACCGGCTGGCCGAGGAGCGGCTGCACGCCGTCGAATCGAAGTTGGAGGCCGAGCTGCGGCTGGGCCGTCCGTGCGTGGTGGCCGAGCTGCGCGCGCTGACGGCCGCGCACCCGGGACGCGAGCGGTTCTGGGCGCAGCTGATGACCGCGCTGTACCGCGACGGGCGCCAGTCGGAGGCGCTGGCGGTCTACCAGCAGGTGCGGCGGATCCTGGCCGAGGAGATCGGCGTCGAGCCCGGCTGCGAGCTGCGCGACATCCACCAGCGGATCCTGTGCGCCGATCCCGGCCTCGGCGATACCGATACCGATGCCTTTACCGACGCCGACGCTGCTGCCGCCGCCGAGCCCGCCCGCTTCGCGGCCGCACTGGTGACGCCGTTCCAGCTCCCGCCGGACCTGGCCGACTTCACCGGCCGCGCCGCCGAGCTGGCGACGCTGAGGGAGCGGCTGACGACACCGGCCCGGACGGTGCCATTCGTCGCGGTGCTCTCCGGACAGCCCGGGGTGGGCAAGAGCGCCCTGGCCGGGCACGTCGCCCACGCCGTGCGCGCCGGGTTCCCCGACGGCATTCTCTTCGCCGACCTGCACGGCACGGACCGCGTTCCGGCGCTCCCGTGCAGCGTGCTCGGCAGCTTCCTGCTCGCCCTCGGCGTCCCGATGGAGGCGCTGCCGGCCGGCCTCGACGCGCGCACCGCGCTCTACCGGTCGGTGCTGGCCGAGCGGCGGGTCCTTGTGGTCCTGGACGACGCGCGCGACAGCCGCCAGGTCCGTCCCCTGCTGCCCAACGACGCCGCGAGCGCCGCCCTGGTCACCAGTCGCGCCCGGCTCACGGACCTGGCCGGCGCGCACCCCGTCGAACTGGCGCTGCCGTCCGCGGCCGAGGCGGTCGAGCTGTTCGGCCGGATCCTGGGACCCGCACGCGTCGCGGCCGAACCCGCCGCGACCGCCGCGCTGACGGCCGCCTGCGGACGGCTGCCGCTGGCGCTGCGCATCTGCGCCGCCCGGCTGGGCGCCCGGACCTCCTGGGAGATCCGCCACCTGACGGAGCGGCTGACCGACGAGCACCGGCTCTTCGACGAGCTGCGGATCGGCAGTCTCGACGTCCGGGCCGGCTTCGCGCTCAGCCACGACGCACTGGACCCGGCGGCCGCCCGGGCCTTCCGGCTGCTCTCCCTGCCGGACGAGCCGGTGTTGGGCGTGGACGCCGCGGCCCGGCTGCTGGAGACCGGCCCGGGACGCTGCGAACAGCTGCTGGAAGACCTGGTCGACGCCCACCTGCTGACCTCCACGGCGCCCGGGCGCTATGGCTACGAGAGCCTGCTGCGCGCCTTCGCGCGCGAACAGAGCCTGCTCCGGGACAACGAGCAGGACCGCGCCCGGGCCCTGGGCCGGGCACTACCGGTCCGGCTCGCCCTGGTGCCCAGTCAGCGGACGGGTGGTTGGTCACCGCTTCTGGCTGCTCGTTGACCCACCCGCCGGAACGGTCCAGCTGCTGTCCCGGGCCGGGACGAGGGCTGCCGGTCCCACCACGAAGAACTGTCGCACCACTGCGCGCATCTTCCCACCTCGGCGATCCGCAGGTAAGGGCTTGTCCCGCGGCCGAATGCCGACCCCTGTACGGCAGTCGGGTCGCGGTCAAGATCCCGGAGTCTCCGACCGCTGCCGTCCTGGCGGTTCGTGCCCCGTGCGGGCGGCGGGTCGGTGACAGGGGCGGGACGGTCGTCCCGCTCGCTGTCTCCGCCATCGTGCCGGGTGCCCGTATCGCGGCCGTCTCGGCTCCGTAACGCGAGTTGTCGGGCGCGTCACCGTCACTTCACCGTGAGGGTGCCCTTCATGTACTGGTGGATGGTGCAGATGTACGGGTAGCTGCCCGCGGCGGCGGGGGCGGTGATCGTCGCGGTCTTTCCGGGGTCGATCGTGCCGGTGTCGAAGGCCTTGGCGCCGGTGGCGGTCAGCGTGTGCGCGGTGGAGTCCTCGTTGGTCACGGTGATCGTGGTGCCGGGCGCGACGGTGAGGTCGGCGGGGATGAAGGTGAAGTTCTTGATGCTGATCGCCGACCCGGCCGCGACCGACCCGGACGAGGACGCCGACGCGGACGCCGAGGCAGAAGCCGCAGCGGAGGGAGAGGAGGAGGAACTGGTGCTGCTGCTGGAGCTGGAGCAGCCCGCGAGACTCAGCAGCGCGAAGGCAGCGCCGGCCGCCAGGATGCTGCGCCGAGGGCTGCTCCGACGGGCGAGGGTGAGTGACATGGGCTGCGGCCTTTCGAGGATGGCCCTGGCGGGGCCGGAACCGGGAGGGGGGTCCGGTCCCGGCCCCGCCAGGGGGTGTGCGGGTGCGTCAGACGGTGAGCAGGCTCGGGCTGGCGGCCTTGTCGACGGGCAGGAAGTCGTCCGGGACGGGGTACTGGCCGAGCACGTAGTTGAGGATCGCGGCGTGCATCGCCTCGACCGGGGCGATGGTCGCCGCGGTCTGGATCCCGGCGGGGCTGGTGACGTTGTAGGTCGCGAAGAGGTACGTCTGCGCGGCCTGGTCCTCCAACGAGAGCGCAAGCTTGGCGACCGTGGCCACGTCGGTGGCCGCGCTCAGCGCCTGGAGCGTCTCCGCCTGGTTGGAGAGCGGCACGTCGTTGATCGCGGGCTTGCCGGCGCCGGTGAGGACCGCGTTCCAGGCCTTGGCGTGGTCGGCGTGCTGGGCCATCGCGGTGGTGACGAAGTTCGCCACCGCCGGCGGGACCGTGCCGAGCTTGCCGGCCGTGGCCGCGTCCAGCGTCGCCTTGTAGGCGCCCACCGCCTGGTTCTCCAGGGCGGTGGCCAGCGCGACGACCTGGAGGTCGCCGGTGTACTGGCCGGACGCGCCCGAGGACGGGGAACCGGAGGAGGAGGCCGAGGAGGACGGCGGCACCGACGAGTCGGACTTGCTGCCGCTGGAGCAGGCGGCCAGCACCAGAGCGGCGGTCGCACCGCCGGCGCCCAGCAGGAAGCGGCGGCGTCCGGCGTTGGCGGCCTCGCCGCTGCGCCGGGCCCGGATCTCCTCGGTGAGGTCCAGGGCGCTGGCTCGCATCGCGGGCAGCGTCTCCTGGTGGGCCTGCTGCATCTCCCGGGTGAGCGAGGAGAGTTCACGTTCGCTGATCGGCAGCTCCCAGCTGCCCCGGCGAGTGGTCACTGCACGGCCCCTTCGCTGATCGGCGACGCCATCTTGGTCGGGTAGAAGGAGTCGGGGAACCCGACGCTGCCGGCGGCCGCGGGCAGCTTCGCCGGGTCGACCGGAATGGTGATCAGATCAGCGGCGTTGCCCGCCAACAGGGCCTGCACGGCCAGCAGCACGGCCCGGTGCTGGGCCTCCACGGGGGCCACCGAGGCGAAGAGCTTGCGCAGGTCGCCGTTGCTGACCTGGCCGACGTTGGCGGTGTACGTCTGGGCGGCCACGTCCTCCAGCGTGATGGCCAGCTTGACCACGTCCGCCGGGGTCTTGATGGTCGGCAACGCCTGGTCGACAATCGCCTTGTACTTCGGGTCGGGGTTGTTCTGCGCCTTGCCGCCGGCCTGGACGGCCGCGGCGTTGAACGCCTGCGCGTGCGCCTGGTGCTGGGCGGTCGTCTTGCTGATGAACGCCACCACCGTCTTGTTGCCGTCCTGGATGAACGGCAGCCCGGCGGCGGTCTGGTAGACGCTCACCGCCAGGTTCTCGAGCGAGGCCGCGGTCTGCAGCGCCATGATGTCGTTCGCGACGGACATCCCCGACGCGGACGGTGACGGCGAGTCGGCCAGGGCGCGCGAGCTCCCGATCAGCGCCGCCATTCCCGCCATCCCGGCCAGTGCCCCGCCGCGCTGCCACCAGCGGGCCGGCACCGGCTGCGCGGACTGCGCGAAGTCGGTCAGCGCGCTGTGCGTGATCCGCACCGCGTCGCTGTTCAAATCCTCTGACTGCTCGGTCAGTTCTTCGAGCAATCGGGTGTCGATGCGCTCTCGGCCCATCGCTCCCCATCTCTTCCGGAGCCCGTCCTGTTACGGGCATGTCTGCGCAGCATTCGGCGCTCGACACCGGCCGGATGGCCCCAGCCACCCATTTGTCCCTCGGATTCACCCTCACGAGTGAAGGGATCGGTACTTGGCCGACAGCCTTCGAGGAATATGAGGTTAGGCTTACCTAAATTACTGGAGGTCGCGGCATGCATTCCCCGCACACCCGAGCATTCGAGCCGACCGACGCCGAACAGGTGCGCAGCATGCTGCACGCCGCGACTTCCCTGACGGTGACCACGAGCGCGGGGCGGCCCGAACTCTTCGGCTCGCAGCTGCTCACCTTCGGCCCCGGCCCCCGGCGCGGCCTCGACCACGGAGGGCGGCTCGGGGTGCGGCTCGGGGTGCGGCTCGGGGTCCCGGCCGGCAGCCGGCTCGCCGACGAGACGGCGGCCGCAGCGGACGGTGTGCTCGCCGCCCCCGCCTGCACACCCACCGGCGCTGAGCCGCCGGATCCGAGACGCTTGAGATGTCCCGGATCCGGCGCCGCGTCACTCCGCGCTGCCGCCGGAGCCCTTGTCGCTCCCAGTGCCGGCCGAGCCGGTCCCGGTCGCCGCGTCGGCGCCCTGGCGGCGGCGCAGGCCGAGGACGGCCCCGGTCGCCACGCCCAGGACGCCGACCACGATGCCGGCCACACCCAGCGCCCGGGCCGTCGAGTCGTCGGCGGCGGCGCTCTTGCCGGTCGCGGCGGGCGCGGCGCTCGGGGCGGCCGAAGCCGCGGAGGCGTCGCCGTCCGGCACGGCGGCGGTCAGCTTGAGGGTCGGCGCCGGGTGGTCCGGCTCCGGCTGACCGGGCTGGGTGGTGTCGATCCAGCGCACCACGGTGCCGTTGGAGTAGGTCTGCAGCGCCTTGAAGACCAACTGGTCGGTGCCGGTGGGCAGCTGACCGAAGTCCACGGTGAAGTCCTGGTAGTGGCCGGGGGCGATGCTCCCGCCGGTCCAGGTCACGTGCGAGACGACGTCGGTGATGGTGCCGTCGTCGGTCTTGATCGGGGTGGCCAGCTTGGTGGTCTCGATCTGGTCGGTCCAGCCCGGCACCGGCGCGAGCAGCGCGGAGGGGATCGGGTGGTCGGTCGGGAAGTAGAGCTCGACCTTGACCGTGCTGGCGCTGTCGTCCTCGTTCGGCACCCGGAACGCGAAGGACTGGTCCGAGGCGCCCTGCGGGGCGGCGGACGGCTGCACGGTGACGTGCGCCGAGGCCGGGCCGGCCACCAACAGGACGGTGGCGCAGGCCAGCGCGGAGAGCGCGGCGGCGCGGCGGGGCAGGCGGATCTTGGGGGACATCGGTGTCTCCATCGGAGCGGGGCACGCGTCGGCGGCTGCCGGACGGTGCCCGGTGGCAGGGGGCAAGGGGCCTCTGGACAGCGAGGCTCGCGGCACCAGGCCGTGTCAGACACGGCCTAGCAGACCGACCCTGCCGGCGGTCCGCGCCTGATCACCGAGTGCCGCAGCAGCAGCCGGGCGGGCAGCCGGTGCCGGTCGTCCTCCGCTCCCGCCGGAACCGTCCGGGCGGCGGGCGCGGCCAGGGCGCCCGGGCGGGCGGTGGCGAGCAGCAGCGCGTTACGCAGCGCCGCCGGGCAGGCCCGGGCGGCGGCGTCCGCCGCCCGGGCGCCGACCCGGACCAGGCGCCAGATCGCGGCCTCGCCGCGCCGCAGCCACCAGCCCGCCGCCAGCGCGGCCAGCAGGTGGGCGGCGACCATCTGCGGGCTCGTCCCGAGCAGCGCCGCATGCCACCAGAAGACGGCGGCGTGCGGAGCTGTCACCGCCAGGTGCGCGGCCGCACCGCCGGCCGGGGGCTCGGGCGACGCCGTCCCGGTCATCCCCGGCATCCCCGCCATGTCCGCCATCCCCGCCATGTCCCGCATGCCCGGGGTGCCGGACACGGCGGGCTGTGCGAGGTGGAAGAGCAGATGCAGCCCCGCCTGCGCGCCCGCGAGTCCGACGCAGAGCGCCCGCAGCGAGCGCTCCCGCCCGGCTGATCCGGCCGCCGCCGCACAGGTCAGCAGCCAGCCGAGCAGCAGCGCGGGCAGCGGCACCGCAGCGCCCGAGGCGAGGACGTGCCCGGCCGCCGCGAGCACGACGCACACGGTCGCGAACGGCACGGCCCGCAGCACGCGCAGGCCCAGCCCGGCGCGCGCCGGCAGCGGCGTCGACGACGACGCGGCTGTGGCGGGAGCAGCGGGGGCGGGAGCAGCGGGGGCGGAAACGGCGGCAGGCATGGCGGGGGCCATCCTGCCATCCGGGCCCTCGGCGCCGACCCGGGGTCGCCGAACTGTGACGGCGACCGCGCGGGCCCTTCAGATCACGATAAGGATTCGGCCAATCGACTTTTCGTGCCGAGCCCACACAGAATATGGACGGACGGTGAAGGATCGTGAGCGTGCGCCCGCGCATCCACCCGGCGCACGGGCCGCGATGCGAAGGTCCGTGCACGGCCTCGACACTAAGCGGAGTATCCGCCTCTACCAGGATGCCTGCGCCGTTCACGGGCGGGCACGACGGTCATCAGGTGGTGACGGAGTGAATCCGTCCGGATGCGGCGCGCAGTGAATCGAGGTCACCGCCGCCGTCTGCGGCCGGCCGGGCAGCGCCTCTGACATATTCGGCCAAAGCCCCGGCAAGCCCTGGCAGGGCCTGCCGGGCACGGGCATGCTGCTTCTCGCCGGACGGGATCCGGCGGCCCACCGTCGGCCAGGAGGCGGGCAGCCTCCGAACCGCGCCGGACTCCTTGGGCCGCCTGTGGCTCTCCGGCCACCACCCCCGCAGCACCCCACCCCACCCCCCGCCGCGGCCGGGCCATCACCCCCGCCTCCCCGTACTGCCGCCTGCCCGCACGCCACCGCCGCACTGCGGCACCAGCCACCCACTCACCCTGGAGGGGCACCCCGTGGACACCCGTTACGAGGCCTACTCGTTCGCCGATCCGCTCTTCTACGACTCCCCGGTGCGCTGGGGAGCCCATGAGGAGTTCGCGGCGCTCGGCGAGCCGTTGCCGGACGGGTGGGTGCAGCACGACCGCGGGACCTGGGTGGGTGTGCAGCCCCGGGGGCTGCGGCTGCCCGAACAGGGCTGGAAGATCCACGTGTCCGCGTGCCTGGACAACGCCGAGGAGGTGCTCGCCACCGTCCGGGCCTACTGTCTGGGCGACCGGCTGCCGTTCAAGTTCCTGCGGGGTCTGCCGCTGGTCCAACTGCAGAACGCCAAGTACGCCGCACGCGGCTCCAGCGGCAAGTTCTGCACCCTCTACCCGGTGGACGACGCCCAGTTGGAGCGATGTCTCAGCGTGCTGGGAGCCGAACTGGCCGGCCAGCCGGGACCCTACATCCTCAGCGACCTGCGCTGGGGGGCCGGCCCCTTGCACCTGCGGTACGGCGCCTTCGTGGAGCGCTGGCGCCGGTCGGAGACCGGCGAGGCCGAACTCGCCTTCGCCGATCCGGACGGCAACCTGATACCCGACGTACGGGCCGCCGTCTTCGAACTGCCGGACTGGGCACCGGTACCGGACTTCCTGCGGCCTACCCTGGACGAGCGGCGCACCGCACGCTCCGGGCAGCTGCCCTACCAGGTCGAACGGGCCCTGCACTTCTCCAACGCCGGGGGCATCTACCTGGCCAAGGACGCCGCGAACGACCGGCAGGTGGTGCTGAAGGAGGCCCGGCCGCACGCCGGGCTCGACCAGCGCGGCACCGACTCGGTGGCCCGGCTGCGGCACGAGGGCGAGATCCTCCAGGAGCTGGCGGGGGTCGACGCCGTCCCCGCCCTGATCGACCGGCTGACCGCCTGGGAACACCACTTCATGGTCCAGGAGTACGTCGAGGGCGACACCCTGAACAGCTGGCTGGTGGCCAACTACCCGCTGGTGCACCCGGACCAGGACGCCGAGGAGCTGGCCCGGTACACCGCCGAGGCACTGGCCCTGCTGGACCAGGTGGCATCCGGCCTGGCCGAGATCCACGCCCGCGGCGTGGTCTTCGGCGACCTGCACCCGCGCAACCTGATCCGCCGCCCGGACGGCCGGGTCGTCTTCATCGACTTCGAACTGTCCAGTATGGCAGCGCAGTTCGTCCGACCCGCGCTGGGTGCGGCGGGCTTCGCCGACCCGGGCCGCAGCGGCACCGAGCTGGACGAGTACGCCCTGGCGGCCATCAAGCTCTGGATGTTCCTGCCGATGCAGCAACTCCTGGCGCTCGACCCCGACAAGGTCGGCGAGTTGATCGACGCCGCTGCCGAACTGTTCCCGCTGCCAGCGGAGTTCGTCGACAGCATCCGGCGGCAGCTGGAGCGGCCGACGCCCTCGACCCGACCCGGACCGCGCTCCGGCGCGGCACCCCGGACCCGCATCTCGCCCGCCGAGCGAGCGGAGTTGACGTCCCTGCTGACGGCTCCCGAGCCCGACTGGCCGGCCCTGCGCGACTCACTCACCGCCGGCATCCTGGCCGCCGCCACCCCCGAACGCACCGACCGGCTCTTCCCCGGTGACGTGGCCCAGTTCGGCGTGGACGCGCTCGGACTGGCGTACGGCGCGGCCGGTGTGCTGTACGCGCTGCACGTCACCGGCCATGAGGTGGACGAGGAGCACGTGCGCTGGCTGCTGCACGCCGAGCGGCGGCGCGATCCCCGCCCCGGGCTCTACACCGGCACCCACGGCGTCGCCTACACCCTGGACCTGCTCGGCCACCCCGCACCGGCCCTGGACCTGCTCACCCGGTTGCTGGAACTCCCGCTGGAGGAACAGGGACTGGACCTCGCGGGCGGGCTGCCCGGCACGGTGCTCACCCTGCTGCACTTCGCCGGTCGCACCGGTGACGCGGAGCTGCTGGACCAGGCTCTGGCCGCCGCCCAGCTGCTCGGCGAGCGGCAGGACAAGCGGGACCCGGCGCCGGGCGATCCGGTGGGGCTGCTGCGCGGCGCCGCCGGCCAGGCACTGGCCTTCCTCCGGCTCTACGAACACACCGGCCAGGAATGGCTGTTGGAGCGCACCGAACTGTCCCTCGGCCGCGATCTGGAACGCTGCGTGACGACGCCCGACGGCAGCCTCCAGGTGCACGACGGCACGCGGGTACTGCCCTACCTGGAGTCGGGCAGCACGGGCATCGGCAGCGTCCTGCACGACTACCTGGCGCACCGCCCCGACTCGCCGTTCGCGCCGAGCCTGCCGGCCATCCGCCTGGCCGCCGAGCCGGAGTTCGTCGTCCTGCCCAACCTCTTCAACGGGCGGGCCGGGCTGATCGACCACCTGTGCAGGCTGCGCCGCGGCCCGGACGGCGATCGGATCACCGCGCTGATCGACCGCCATCGTCGGCTGCTGGCCTGGCACATGGTTCCCTACGAAGGCCATCTGGCCTTCCCCGGTGAGCAGTTGCTCCGACTGTCGACCGACCTGGCGACCGGCTCCGCGGGCGTGCTGCTCGCGCTGGGCACCGCCCTGGCCGACACCCCGGGCCTGCCGCTGACCGCGCCCCCGGGCGCCCCTGACCTTCCCGACCCGCTCGCGGCCACCGGCTCGCGGCACCCCACAGACCCCCGGCGACCGCCGGGTGCACCATCCACCCGAACAGAAGGAGAACGATCATGGAGATCCTCGAGCTGCAGGGCCTGGAGCTTCCGCAGGACGAGAACCACGACAACGCCAGCACCCTGAGCGTCCTGAACTGTGGCAACAGCACGGTCAGCACGCTGATCTGCCTGTGACGCATCCGCTCACAGCCAGGTGAGACGGCGGCGGGGATACCCACTCCCGCCGGCGCCGGCCCGGGAGACCCAGCGGCCTCCCGGGCCGGCCCCTTTCCGCGTCCGGCACCCGTGACCAGCCCCCTGGGAGGAGCTGAACCGATGGACACTCCTCCCGCCCGCGCCGCGCGGTCGGCGGACCGGCTGCTGCTGGAGGGCCTGCGGGCGAGCGCACCGCGCGCGGCCGTCCTGCTCGTCGCCCTGCTCGTCGACGCGGTCGCGATCCTGCTGCTGCCCGCGGCACTGGCCCGGGCGGTGGACGCCGTCCTCGCCGGCCGGCCGGACAGCGCGGCCGTACCGTTTCTCGTACTGCTGGCCGTGACCGTGCTGGCCGAGACGGTCTCCCAGTTCGCCGACCCGTGGTGCACGGCCGGGTCGACCGCCTCGCTCAGCCGCCGACTGGCCCGCCACACGCTGGCCCTCGGCGTCCCCGGCAGCCGGTGGTTCAACGCCGGCGACCTGACCGGCCGCCTGATCAGCAGCGCCCCGGAATCCGGCGCCGCCCCCTCCGCCGTCATCCAGGCGACCTCCGGACTGCTGGTGTCCATCGGCGGGCTGGTGGCCCTGGCCCTGATCGACCCCTGGCTCGCGGTGGTCCTGCTGCTGGGCGTGCCGGTCGGAACCGCGGCCGTGCGGCACTTCGTCCGGCGCGTCTCGCGCAGCGCCGGGGACTACCAACTCGCCCAAGCCGCCCTGCTGGCCAAGCTGCTGGACGCGATGGGCGGCATCCGCACGATCCACGCCGCCGGCACCCACCCGCTCGAAGTGGAGCGGGTGCTGACCCCGCTGACCGACCTGGACCGGGCCGGGCGGGCGATCTGGCAGAGCCAGCGCCAGGTGCAGTGGCGCACCTCGCTGCTGCTGCCCGCGCTGCAGATCACCGTCATCACGGTGGCCGGCTACGGGGTCGGCTCGGGCCGCACCACCCCCGGCCAACTGCTGGCCGCCGTCGGGTACACCGGCCTCGCGCTCGGCTTCCTCGGCAGCGCGGGCAGTCTGCTGGGCCTGGGCCGCGCCCGGGCGGGGGCCGCCCGGATCGCCGAGGTCCTGGCGGCGCCCGCGCTGCTCCCCGGCAGCCGTCCGCTGCCGGCCGGCCCCGGTGAGCTGGTGCTGCGCGAGGTCACCGTCGTCCAGGACGGCCGGACCCTGCTGGACCGGGTCTCGCTGACCGTGCCCGCCGGACGCACCCTCGCCCTGGTCGGCCGCTCCGGCTCCGGCAAGTCCACCCTGGCTGCCCTCGCCGGGCGGCTCACCGACCCGGACAGCGGTCAACTGCTGCTGGATGGCGTCCCGTTGACCGAGCTGCGAGCCGAGGAGCTGCGGCCCGCCGTCGCCTACGCCTTCGCCCGCCCGGCCCTGCTGGGCGCCACCGTCGAAGACGCGCTGCGCTGGACCGACGAGCCGCGCCCGAGCGCCGAGCAGGCCCGAGCGGCCGCCCGCAGCGCGGAGGCGGACGGCTTCATCCGACGGCTGCCCGGCGGTTACGACTGCGCCCTGACCGCCGCGCCGATGTCCGGCGGCGAGGCGCAGCGCCTGGGCATCGCCCGCGCGATCGCGCACGGCGGACGGCTGGTCGTGCTGGACGACGCCACCTCCAGCCTGGACACCGCCACCGAGAACCGGGTGGACGAGGCGCTGGAACGCGCGCTGGCCGGCTGCACCCGGCTGGTGGTGGCACACCGCCCGGGCACCGCCGCCCGGGCCGACCTGGTCGCCTGGCTGGACGGCGGGAGCGTCCGGGCGCTGGCCCCGCACGCGGCGCTCTGGCAGGACCCGCACTACCGGGCCCTGTTCGCCCCGATGCCCACCGGGAGCGAGTCCTGAACGCCCCCGGCTGGCGGCTGCTGGCGGGCGAACTGCGCCGCCACCGCAGGCCGCTGGCCGTGATGACAGCCTGGACCGGGGCCGAGGCGCTGCCCGCCGCGCTCTCCGGCCGGCTGATCGCCCAGGCGCTCGACGCCGGATTCCTGTCCGGCCACCCGCTGCGCGGCCTGGCCTGGCTGCTGGCCTTCGGCGCGGTGACCGTCGTCGGAGCCGTCGCCTCCCGCCAGGTCTACCCCCAACTGGCCGACGTGGTAGAGCCATTGCGCGACGCACTGACCCGCAGGGTGGTCGATGCCACGCTGCGCCGGTCGGCTCTCGACCCTGCCCCGCCGGACACCGCCGCACTCTCCCGGCTCACCCGGCAGATCGAGACGGTGCGCGACAGCGTGGCCGGACAGCTGCTGATCGTCCGTCAGTTCGCGGTCACCGCGGTCTTCGTGCTGATCGGCGCCGCCTCGCTGGGCACCGCGCTGCTGCCGCTGATCGGGATCCCGCTCGCCGTGGCGCTGCTGGTCTTCACCCTGACCCTGCCGCCGCTCGCCCGCCGCCAACGCGCCCTGCTGCGCGCCGAGGAGGACTTCGCCCGGCTGGCCGCCGACACCTTCGGCGCGCTGCGCGACGTGGTCGCCTGCGGCGCGGTGCGGCGCAGCGACGCGGCGCTGGAGGCGGCGATCGAGGTGCAGCACCGCGCCCGGACCCGGCTGGCCGCGCTCGGCACCGTGCGCCGGCTGGCCGTCGCGCTCGGCGTCCACCTGCCGGTGGCGCTGATCCTGCTCGACGCGCCGCACCTGGTCCGCGGCGGGCTGAGCGCGGGCGACGTGGTCGGCGCGCTCAGCTACCTGACGGTCAGCCTGGAGCCCGCGCTGCGCACGCTCGTGCAGGGGCTGGGGGCCTCCGGCCTGCGGCTGACCGTCGCGCTGGACCGCCTCGCCGAGGCGTCGGCACCGCCCCCGACCCCGGCCGCGCCTCCCGCCGGGACCGCCGGAACCGGCGAGCCGGTCGGGAGCGCCGAGCCGGCCGGGTCGGGCCTGACGCTGGAGCGGGTCTCGTTCGCCTACCACCCGCAGGCCGAACCCGTCCTGGCCGACCTCAGCCTGAGCGTCGCCGACGGCGAGCACCTGGCGGTGGTGGGACCGAGCGGCATCGGCAAGTCCACCCTGGCCAACCTGCTGGCCGGCCTCACCTCCCCGGGCGCCGGGACGATCCGGCTCGGCGGCGCGCCGCTGGCCGCGCTGCCCGCCGAGCGGCTGCACGCCGCCCGCGTCCTGATCCCGCAGGAGGCCTACGTCTTCGCGGGAACGCTGCGCGCCAACCTCGGCTATCTGCGCCCGGACGCGGGCTCCGCCGCGCTGGAGCGCACCGCCGACCTGCTCGGGCTGGACGGGCTGCTGCGGCGGCTCGGCGGCCTGGACGCCGAGATCGACGGCGGCCGGCTGTCGGCGGGCGAGCGCCAGCTCGTCGCGCTGGCCCGCGCCTACCTCTCCCGCGCCGGGCTGGTCGTGCTCGACGAGGCCACCTGCCATCTGGACCCGGCCGCCGAGGCCCGGGTCGAGGAGGCCTTCCACCGGCGGCCCGGCACCCTGGTCGTGATCGCCCACCGGATCAGCTCGGCCCAGCGCGCCGACCGCGTACTGCTGATGGACACCCCCGCCCCCGTCCTCGGCACCCATCACGAACTGCTCGCGCACTCCGCCGGATACCGGCGCCTGGTGGGCCACTGGTCGACTCCGCCGGGCCTCCCCCCACAGGCTCTGCCGACCGGCCCGCGCGGCGCGGTCGGCTAGAGTTCGAGGGTTCAAGCCCCCACCTCGCCCAGGAGACCGCTCCCGTTGTCCGAGAACCGCGACCACGCCCAGCCCGCCGCCACCGGGGACCGCGCCGGCCTGCGGGCCGACTGCGAGAACTGCTTCGCGCTGTGCTGCGTCGCACCGGCCTTCTCCGCCTCGGTGGACTTCGCGATCGACAAGAGCGCCGGACAGGCCTGCCCCAATCTGCGCACCGACTTCCGCTGCGGCATCCACACCGAGCTGCGCCCCCGGGGATTCCGCGGCTGCACCGTCTACGACTGCTTCGGCGCCGGCCAGCGGGTCTCGCAGGAGACCTTCGGCGGACGGGACTGGCGGCAGAACCCCGGCAGCGCACGGCAGATGTTCTCGGTGTTCCCGATCGTGCGGGACCTGCACGAGCTGCTCCGGTACCTGACCGAGGCCCGGTCACTGCCGGCCGCCCGCCCGTTGCACGCCGAGCTCGGCCGAGCGCTGGAGCAGACCGAACGGCTGGCCCAGGGCACCCCCGAGGAGCTGGCCGAGCTGGATGTGGCGGCCCACCGGCGCGAGGTCAACACGCTGCTGCTGCGCGCCGGCGAACTCGCCCGGGCGGGCGTGAAGGGGAAGAAGAAGGACCACCGCGGGGCCGACCTGATGGGCGCCCGGCTCAGGGGCGCCGACCTGCGCGGCGCCAGCCTGCGCGGGGCCTACCTGATCGAGGCGGACCTGCGCGGCGCCGACCTGCGGCTGGCCGACCTGACCGGGGCCGACCTGCGCGGCGCCGACCTCTCCGGGGCGGACCTGACCGACGCCCTGTTCCTCGTCCAGTCCCAGCTCGACGCGGCCAGGGGCGACGGCGCCACCAAGCTGCCGCCCGCCCTGACCCGCCCCGGGCACTGGGACCAGGCCTAGAGGCCGTGTCTGACAATTCCCGCCGGGCCCGCGACGCGAATTGTCAGACACGCCCTGGACCGACCGGTCTTAGGAGCTCGGGTCGTCCGTCCCGCCGAGCTGGCCGCTGAGGTCGGGGACGGTGGCCTTGACCGCGTCGGAGACCGAGCTCAGCGGGTCGCTGTAGTTGGGGTAGGCGTTCGCCGGGACGCTCACCTCCACGTAGGCCAGCCGCAGCGTGACGGTGAAGCGGTAGCCGCCGTGGCCGTCCTTCTCCAGCAGCCACTGGACGTCGTTGACGTTCGGGCCGGTCGACTCCTGGTTCTTGACGTCCCGCAGCGCCTTGGGCCGCGGCACCCCGCAGCGCAGTACGGTCCGCGGCGCGCTGTTCCAGACGGCGACGTACGGCGACGGGTCGGGGGTGGTCCGCTGGTGCCCCTCGATGGCGCCCGGCAGGGCCTTCTCCAGTGCCTGGCAGTAGCCGGCCACCGCGCCGGTCGGGGCCGTGGCGGTCAGCGGCGGCTGCCAGGTGCCCCAGCTCTGGAACAGCAGGGCGGAGCACGCCAGCAGCCCGAGCGGCAGCGACAGCCACCGGACCGGAGCGGGCAGCGCGGCTAGGGCGCGGATCGGACGCTGGAATCGGGCCACCGGCCCATGGTATGGGCCCGCTTTCGCGGCCGGACGCGCACCCTCCCCGGCGGGACGGACCCGGGCGGACGCCAAGGTCCGTCCCGCCACCCCCTGGCGTCCGCGCGGTGGCCGCCAGACGATAGGCCCATGGGCAATCGGCGGGTGACCGCCCGGGACCCGGCGTCGGCACCGGGCCCCGGCTCGCTGCGGCACGACCTGGCCGGTCCGCTGCGCCCGCTGCTGGTCGGCCAGTGCCTGGGCCAGGGTGCGGACGGACTGGCCCAGATCGCCTTCGCCCAGTTCGCCCTCTTCGACGTCGGACACGGCGCCACGCCTGGACGGATCGCGGCGGTGCTGGCGGTGACGCTGCTGCCGTTCAGCATCGTGGGTCCGGTGGCCGGCGTGCTGATCGACCGCTTCGACCGGCGCCGGACCCTGATCGTGATGTCCCTGGTCCGCGCGCTGCTGGTGGTGGCCGGCGCCGCCGTCGTGCAGGCCGGCTCCGCCCCGGCCGCGTACGTGACCGTGGTGCTGCTGCTCTCCTCCTCCCGGCTGGTGCTCACCGCCAAGGGAGCGGTGCTGCCGCGGACCGTGCCCCGCGCGCGGCTGGTCCCGGCGAACGCGGCGTCCGCGATCGCCGGGATGAGCGCGGCCTTCGTCGGGGCGGTGGGCGGCTCGCAGCTGGTCGGCCACTCGGCGGTGGCCGGCTTCCTGCTCGCCGGGCTGCTCTACGGCGGCTCGGCCGCGACCTTCAGCACCGTGCCATCGCTCGGGCCCGCACCGCCGCCCGCGCTGGAGCACGGCGACGCGTTGCTGCCCCGGCTGCGCCGCGCCCTCGCCGACCTGGCCGACGGCGCCCGTACGGTGCTCCACACCCCCGAGATCCGGCGGCCGATGGTCAGCGTCGCCGCGCACCGGCTGCTGCTGGGCGCGGGGTTCGTGGTGCTGATCCTGGTCGCGGACGGCGAGTACCGGTTGCGCGCCTCCGGGTACGGGATCGCGCTGGCGGTCACCGGCATCGCGTCCTTCGCCGGCAGCATGGCGGCCGCCCCGCTCGCCGCGCGCTTCGGGGCCCGCTCGCTCGTCCCGGCCGCCTTCCCGCCGGCGGCCGCCGCCGCGTACGTGGGCGGGCTCGCGCCGACGCTCGGCGTGCTGATCGCCTGCGTCGGGGTGGTCAGCTTCGCCTTCGCGGTCCTCAAGGTCGCCTCCGACGCGCTGATCGGCGGGGCCACGCCGGACGCCGTGCGCGGCCGGGTCTTCGCGATCTACGACATGCTCTACAACGTCGCCTTCGCGCTCGCCGGACTCGCGATGGTCCCGTGGTGGCAGCTGGGGCGCGAACGCGCGCTGCTCTGGTGGGTGGCCGGTGCGTTCGCGGTCGGCTGGGCGGGGGTCGCCGCGTCCGGTCGGGGCGTACGACGGGACGTACAGCGGGGTATACGGCTGCGCGGGGCGGGAACGGTGTGGCGGCCCGGCCTGCCGCGTCGGGCGTTCTGGCCGCGTCGGCCGCTCTGGCCCCGGTGGCGCGGGCGGGTGACGGCGCTGCCGGCCGGAGCACTGCTGGTGCTGGTCTTCCCCGCGCCGTCCTGGTGGTGGCTGGCCTGGGTGGTGCTGGTGCCGCTGCTGCTGGTGGTGCGGGCCGCGCCGACCCGGCGCGAGGCGATGGTGCGGGCCTGGTGGGGTGCGGCGGCGTTCGTGATGGCCACCCAGTACTGGCTGCTGCCCGACATCGGCCCCGCGATCGTCCTGATGGGCGCGCTGCTCGGCGCGCTGTGGCTGCCGTGGGGCTGGGCCGTGCACCGCCTGCTCGGTGCCCCCGTCACCGGACGGCGGGCCTGCGCCGCGCTGTTGGTGGTACCCGGCGCGTGGACCTGTGCGGAGGCGGTCCGCTCCTGGCAGAGCCTCGGCGGACCGTGGGCACTGCTCGGCGCCAGCCAGTGGCGCGAGCCCGCGATGCTCGCCTCGGCCTCGCTCGGCGGGGTCTGGCTGACCGGGTTCCTGGTGATGGCCGCCAACACCGCGCTGGTCGTGGCGTTCGTGCTGCCCGGGCCGGGAACGGCCTGGCGGCAGGGGTGGCACGGGTGGCACGGGTGGCACTGGCGGGAGTGGGGGCAGTCGCGGGAGTGGCGGCCGTGGCGGCTGCGTGGGACGGCGCTGCTGGTGGCGGCCGCGTGCGCGGCGACCGGACCGGTCTGGGCCGCGTTGCGCACCGATCCGCCGGTGCAGCGCACCGTCGGGATCGCCGTGGTCCAGCCCGGAGTCCTCGCCTCCCCCGCCGCCCGCGAGGCCGCCGAGGAGAGTGCCACCGCCCAACTGGCCCCCGGCGCGGCGCTGGTGGTGTGGGGCGAGAGCAGCGTCGGCGCGGACCTGAGCGGCGACCCGGCCCTGCTGAACCGGCTCCAGGCGCTCGCCACGACGGCCGGCGCCGACCTGCTGGTCAACGTGGACGCCCCCGCCACCGGGGGCGGGGGCTGGTACAAGCAGTCCGTGCTGATCGCCCCGACGGGGGTGGCCGGCAGCTACGAGAAGACCAGGCTGGTCCCGTTCGGCGAGTACATCCCGCTGCGCCCGCTGCTCGGCTGGACCGCCCACCTCAGCAAGGCCGCCCAGACCAACCGCCGGCGGGGCGACGGCATCGTGGTGCTGCACACCCGGTCACTCACCTTCGCCCCGCTGATCTGCTTCGAGTCGGCCTTTCCCGACATGGCCAGGAACGAGGTCGCCAAGGGCGCCCAGCTGATCGTCTACCAGACCAGCACCTCTAGTTTCCAAGGCAGTTGGGCGCAGCCGCAGCACGCCTCGCTGGCCGCGGTGCGTGCCGCGGAGACCGGCCGCCCGGTGGTCCAGTCCGGACTCACCGGCGTCAGCGCCGCATTCGACGCCCAGGGACGCCAACTCGCCTGGTATCCGCCCTCGTTCACTGGATCCTTCACCGTCCAGGTCCCGCTGGTCTCCGGCACGACCCCCTACGACCGGGCCGGTGACTGGGTGTTGGCCCTCGCCTTCAGCACCCTGGCGGGCGCGGTCACGGGCGCCACCCTGCGACCGTGACCACGCCGATCACGGGCCGTCAGACGACGATCCGGTCCAGGTCGGGCGCGGACTTGCCGGAACTGGCCGAGAACGCGACCGTGTTGGCGCTTCCGGCGGCCAGCTGGACCGTCACGGTGACCGTGCCGACCACGCCGTAGCTGCTCGGGTCCGTCTCGGGGAAGGCGACGGTCTGCGCGGCGCCGTTGACCGTCACGGTCGCCTGCTTCGCCTTGCCCACGCTGAGGTAGGAGACGCTCAACCGGTACGCCCCGGCGGCGGGCTCGGAGATCCCGCCGAAGGTCACCGTGCCACCGCTGCCGCCGCCCACCGCACTGACCTTCTTCCCACCCGAACAGGCCGAGCAGCCGGTCGCGTTGGCGCCGCCGGCCAGCGCGGCCGCCTCAGCCTCGTAGCTCCGGCCGCCCGGCGAGGGCGGGGTCACACTGCCCGTGAGCGAGGACTGCACGGCGCCCGCGAGGATCGCGCTGCCGGTCATGTCGAGCGCGGGTTCGCTGCTCTGCCAGGACCGCACGTCGTCGACGTACTCACTGCCGTGGCCGGTGAAGGCCGTGAACGAGTCCTGCTCGCACTTCTTCATGCCGCCCTGCAGACTGCCCAGTCCGCCAGTGAAGTTGCTGGTGCCGTTGGGCCCGTTGACCACCGCTCCGGTGTCGACGGGCGCGGCGCCGTTGAGCGAGCCGGACAGGTTCGGGATCTGCGAGCCCATGCAGGTCGGGAAGGTCGTCCCGGCGCCCACCATGAAGCTCGTCCCCCAGGCGTTGCCGCCGAGCAGCCAGTTGCGCTGCTGCGAGGCGAAGGCGGCGAACTGGGCGTCGCCGCTGGCCCGTTGGTAGAGCGCCTCGGTGGAGATGAAGCCAAAGGTGTGCGAATCCACGTCGAAGTCGGCGTAGTTGCCGCCCGCACGGAAGATGTCCGAGGCCGAGACCTTGGCGGCCGAGGCGACCTGCGCCTTGAGGTCGGCGACCAGGGCGGCGCTGCCGATCGCCAGCCCGGACGGGTTGCCCGCCTGCGCGAGGGCGCTGACCAGGTCGGCGTGCGCGAGGGCGCTGACGTCGTAGAGGTTGAGCGTGTCCTTGCCGGAGTCGCTCGCGATGTAGTCCGCGGCCCAGGTCGCAGCCTGGGTGAGGTAGGGGGTGTAGGTGGCGGCGGGGTTGCCGAGCGCCTGCTGGGCGAGGGCGATCTCGGTGGCGCCCAGCTCCATCGCGTCGTGCCAGATGCTCTCCGGGTAGTACGCGTTGGGCGCCGCGGACTCCAGGGTGCCTGACGGGCTGGTGTTCGCCATCGCGTAGAGCGAGGTGGCGTCGGCCAGTTCGGTGGCGGCGCCGGCCGGGTCGGTGGCGGCCTCGGCCTGCGCGGCGAGCGCGAAGGAGGCGGCCACCCGGCCCACCAGGTCGGGGTCGATCTTCGCCCCCGGCGCCGCGGCCTCGAAGACCGGCCGGTGCGCGGCGGCGTACCGGTCGGCGCTCGCGGTGTCGGAGTCGTCGGCCTGCGGCAGCCGCCACAGGTCGTGGTCGCCGTAGAAGCTGCCACTGGCGTTGCCGCTGCCGATCCCGACCTGGAGGTAGAGCGTCTTGGTGGACGGGTTCCACATCTTGTTCAGCCAGTCGCTGCCGTACCGGGCCTCGGCGGAGAGGGCGGCGGGGGCGGCGCTGCCGAGCGCGCGGGCGGAGGCGTAGAGCAGGTCGTCGGCGTAGGAGGTGGTGAAGGTGAACTTGAGGTAGTCGCCGGCGTCGAACCACCCGCCGGTGACGTCCACCGGCCCGCCGATCTTCGTCAGCGAGGAGCCGTTGATGACGTCGCCGTTGCCACCGGACTGGAAGCTCGGCGTCTGGTAGACGCTCGCGGCGGCGTCGTTGAGGTGCGCGGGCTTGCGGTTCAGCGGACCCGCGACGAGGTTCGAGCCGTCGCGCTGGTTCTGGTAGAAGTTCACCCCGTCGGAGACGAGGGTGCCGTAGAGCGCGGCGGCGCTCTCGACCTGGAAGGTGGCCGAGGTGGCGCCGACCGGCCCGCTGGCGACGAGCTGGTAGCTGCCGGCGGCGGTGACGCCCGAGAAGTCGATCGGGTAGACGTCCGGGTACGCCGAGTTCCAGGATCCGCGGCTGGCGCCGCCCACCGTCCCGCTCGCGACCGTGCTACCCGCCGCGTTCACCACCTTGTAGGTCTCCCCCGAGAGCGCCCCGGAGGCCATCAGGTAGCCGATCTTGCTCTCACCCGTCGCGTATCCGACCTGGTCGGTGCGGAGTTGGCCGGTCGTCGCGGCGTGGGCCGGCGCCGCCGCGTACGGCAGCATCGCCAGCACGAGGCCGCCGCCGACGGCGAGCGCCGCCGGGGCTATGGAGCGGTGGAGGTGTCGTCGGTCCATGCAGGGCTCCTCGGGGCAGGCGGGCCGGTAGGCAGGGAACTGGCAGGGAACTGTTAGTTAACTTTCCTTACTTGACCCCGGACGGTACTGACGACACTCTCGACCGTCAAGAGACTCCGCACGACGGACAACCAGGGGTGAGTGGTGCCGACGACCGCTCCGCGCTACGACGCGGTGCTCTGCGACCTCGACGGGGTGCTGCGGCACTGGCCCGCCATGGACGACCTCGAACGCGGCCACGGGCTCGAGGTCGGCACGGTCCTGGCGGCGGCCTTCGCGCCCGGCCGGCTGGAACCGGCGATCACCGGCGCGGTCACCGACGAGCAGTGGCGGGCCGCCGTGGTCGCGGACCTCACGGCGACCTGCGGCTCCGCCGAGCGCGCCCGCGCCGCCGTCGCGTCCTGGTCGGCGATGCTGCCGCGGATCGACCAGGGGGTACTGGCCCTGCTCACCGCCGCCCGCCGGACCACCACCCTGGGACTGCTCTCCAACGCCACCACCCGACTTGAGCGGGACCTCGACCGGCAAGGCCTCGGCGACCTGGCGGACGTCGTGGTGAACACCGCCCGTATCGGCGTCGCGAAGCCCGATCCGCAGGTCTACCGGATCGCCGCCGACCGGGTCGGCGCGGCCGTGGAGCGCTGCCTGTTCATCGACGACAGCCTCACCAACGTCCTCGCGGCGCGCGCGGTGGGGATGGCCGCGATCCACTTCCGCGACATCGCGGACCTGCGCGGAGAGCTCTGAGCGGCGGCACGGCCCGGTTCACCGGCCCGGCCCAGCCGGCCACCGCGCAGCACCACGATGCCACCCTCGCAGGCCGGCCGGACCCCGGCGACGGCCTGGGCAGCGGTCGCGGCCGACGCCGGGCCGGCGCAAGCTGGCGACGGCGATCCCTGCCCCGGTGCATCCCGGGGAATTTCTTTCCTCCAGAACTAATCTGCCAGGGATTACATCGCCGTACGAATATGTCGAAGTCCGATGTAATCTCAGCATGTGAACAGACGCAGCACCCCCGGCGGCGCCGCAACGGCCCCACGCCCGCACCCCGCGACGGCGGTCGCGCCCCGCCTGCGCACACTGCTGACCACCGAGCGCCCGCGTCCCGACCTGGTCCGGGAGCACCCGCTGGCCTGGCGGCTGGCGGTGGCCACTGTCTGCTTCGGCGCCTTCATGGGCCAACTGGACGCCAGCATCGTCACCCTGACCTACCGCCCGCTGCGCACCGAGTTCCACTCCACGCCGGCCGGCGTGGAGTGGGTCTCGCTGGCCTACCTGCTGACCCTGGTCGCCTTCCTGGTCCCGGTCGGCCGGCTCTCCGACGTGCACGGCCGCAAACTGATGTACCTCTACGGCTTCGCCGTCTTCACCGCGGCCTCCGCCGCCTGCGGCCTGGCGCCCGGCCTCACGCTGCTCGTCGTCTTCCGGGTGGTCCAGGCCGTCGGCGCGGCGCTCATGCAGGCCAACAGCGTGGCGCTGGTCACCACCAGTGCGCCGCCGGGCCGGATGCGTGCGGCGCTCGGTATCCAGGCGGCCGGGCAGGCCGTCGGGCTCGCGCTCGGCCCGACCATCGGCGGTGCGCTGGTGGCCACCCTCGGCTGGCGTTGGGTCTTCGGGGTGAACGTGCCGATCGGCGTCGTCGCCCTGGTCGCCGGACACTACCTGCTGCCCCGCACCCGCGACTGCGTGCGCTCGACCCGGATCGACACGATCGGCGTAGCGCTGCTCGCCGCGACCACCACCTTCGCGCTGCTCGCACTGTCGGTCGCCTCCGGGCTCGGCCTGCCCGGCTGGACCGCGGGCGCGCTGGCCGTCCTCTCCGTCGGCGCCGGCTGGGCCTTCGCCCGGCGCCAGAGCCGCAGTGCGAACCCGCTGGTCGACCTGCGGCTGCTGCGCACCGGCCGGATCGGCCCCGGGCTGGTGGCCGGGCTCTGCGGCTACCTGGTGCTGTTCGGCCCGCTCGTCCTGGTCCCGGCCGCGCTGACCCGGCACGGCAGCTCGGCACTGGCTGTCGGTCTGGTCCTGACCGCGCTCCCGGTCGGCTTCGCCGTCGCCGCGACCTCCGCCGAGCGCCTGTTGCCGCGCGGCTGGGACGACACCCGTCGCTGCCGGGCCGGCGCGGCGGGCTGCGTGGCGGCGCTGGTGCTGCTCGCGCTGCTGCCGCAGCAGGCCGCCGTGCTGCCCTGGCCGCTCGCCTTGCTGGGGCTGGCACTGGGCACCTTCGTGCCGGCCAACAACGCCCTGGTGATGAAGGCCATCCCCACCGCCTCGGCAGGGACCGGCGGCGGCATGGTGAACATGACCCGGGGCCTGGGCACCGCGATCGGCGTCGCGGCCGTGACACTCGCGCTGCACCTGGTGCCCGGCGACGCGGGCGCGCGGACCGCCGTCCTGACGCTGCTGGCCTTCGCCGTGCTGGCGCTGGCGACGACGCTCCCGATCCGCAGTCACCGGCCCGGCCGGGTGAGCCAGCCGCAGCGCTGAGCCCATCGACCGGGATTTCACGCAGAGTTTGCGATGCGCTACGCTCCGCGATGACGCGCGTGGCGGTACGCGCACGGAGGACCGGGAGCAGGTGACCGAGGGGATGGCGCAGGAGCACGGCCTCCGGCCCGGTCGGCGCCGCGCGGGCCGCCCTCTGCCCGGAGGGGTGCGATGAGCGGTTCGGCCCTGCTTCCGGTGCCCGGCGCCCGGCGCGGACGGCCCGCCGACCCCGGGGTACTGCGTAGCCGGGACCTGCTGGCCCAACGGCTGGCCGCCAGGATGGGCACCGACGGACTGCTCGCGGCACCCGGCGAGAGCCGGCTTCTCGAGTCCGCACTCGCCCTGCACCTCCTGACCGTGGAACAGGCCGAGCCGTCGGCGGCCGAGCGCCTGCGGCACTACCTGCGCGGCGCGCTCGACGGGCAGCCGACGGACCCGGTGCAACGCGCGATCGCCCGGGCCGCGCTCGGCGAGCACGTACCGGGCGGGAGCCTGACGGGCGGGAGCCTGACGGGCGGGAGCCTGACGGGCGGGAGCCTGACCGGTGGCAGCCTGACCGGCCTGCGCCACGGCGGCCCGGTCGGCGCCGGCGCGGCAACGGCCGCGAAAGCGGCGCTCGGTGGCGGGCCCGACTCCCTCATGTTCCGCGCCGTCCTGGCCGAACTCGGCGTCGCCGACCTCCCCCGGCTCGTGCCGGGCGAGTTCGGCGGGCCCGACCAGCCCGGAGCGCACCAGCTGGAGCTGGCGGCCGTCAGGGTGCTGGCCGCGCACGGCGCGGGGACCCCGCGCGCGGTCACCGGCCAGGACTGGGCCGCCCTCGCCCCCGCCTGCCGTCCGGGCCCGGCGGCGGAGGGCAACCAGCTGGCCCGGCTGCTCGGCCTGCTCGCGCTGCGCCGCAACCCGGCCTACCGTCCGGCCGTGCGACGCGCCCTGCCCGACCTCGCCGACGCCCAACGACCGGACGGCGGCCTGCCGTTCATCACCGGCATGGACGTCCTCGGTACGGCGGCGGCCGGCCTCGCGCTGCTCGACGCCCGCTGGTCGGGACCCCAACCAGGCGTGATGGCCGACGCGTTGGCCGCCCGGCAGAACCCGGACGGCGGCTTCGGCTGCCACCCGGGGGTCTCGCAGAGTGACGTCGAGACCACCTCGCGCTGCGTCGAGTTGCTGCGCAGCGTCGCCCCCGGCCGCCACCACGGGACGATCACGGCCGCCGAGGAACACCTGATCGCCCAGCGCAATCCGAACGGTGGCTTCCCGGCCGCCACCCGCGGCGCGCCGTCCGAACTCGTCACGACGGCGGCCGTGGTGGCCGCCCTCGCCGCCAATCCCGCCCACCACCGGACCGTCGCGGAGGCCCGGCGCTTCGTCGCCGTACTCCAGCAGGCGGACGGCTCCTTCGGGCAGAGCCGCAACGGCAGCGCCACCGACGCCGTCGTCCGCGCCGTACTCGCCCTCACGCCCGCCCCGGATCCGGTGCCCACGAGCTCCCTCGCCGGTGCGCGTCCGGCCGACGCCGACCGGCCCGGCGGCGGCAACCGGCCGGTAGGCGAGCGGCAGGTCGGTGCCCGTGGCCAGGAGAGTGCCGCCGACCGGCTGCGGGCCGTCGGCTGGCTCGCCGCGACGCAGCACGAGGACGGTGGTTGGGGCCGTCAGCCCGAGGAGCCCAGCGACCCGGTCAGTACCGCCGGCGCGGCGGTCGCCCTCAGCCTCTCGCCCACCACACACGCCGGGCGCGGCACCCGCCCCGCCCTGCTCCGCGCACTGGAACACCTGGTCGCCACCCGGGCACCGGACGGCGGCTACCGCGGCCGACCCGAGCAGGTCGGTCCGTGGCATCTGCCGTACGACGTACCGGTGTTGACCGAGATCGCGGTCCTGCTGGGCCTGGCCCGCGCCACCGCGGCCGGCCCGGTCGGCGAACCCACCGTCCTCGCCGCACTCGAGCCCACGCCCAGACCCACGCCATGCCCTGCGCCCGGCCAGGCGCCTGGCTCCGGGCCGGGCTCGACGCTCATGCCGCTGGTCGACCTCACCCGCCGGCGATGACCAGCCACATCAGGCGTGCGGTCTCCTCAGCGCTAAGCCGGGCGACCGGACGCCGCGCCGACCTCGGCGACCAGCCCCGCCGTCGCGCCCGGCTCCCCCGCACCGAGCTCCGCGCCGAGCTCCGCGACCAGCATCCGCCGGGTCTCGCGCATCGTCGCCATCGAGGCGTCGATGGACCGGATCTGGGCACGCAACCGCTCCTGGGCCGGCTCGCAGGGGGCCAGCCTGCCGTCCTCGGCGAAGCAGGGCAGCAGGCTGGCGACGGCCACGAGGTCGAGCCCGACCTCCAGCAGCAGCCTGATCCGCCGCACCCGTTCGATCGCCTCGGGCGGGAAGTCCCGGTAGCCGTTCGAGCGGCGCCGCGAGGGCAGCAGCCCGCAACCGTCGTAGTGGCGCAGCGCCCGGGAGCTGACCCCGGTCCGCGTCGCCAGCTCGCTGATCAGCATCGCCACCCCCGATTCCGCGCCGCATTCAGCGCTGCGTGACCTCGGCGCTCTTGACCTTGTCACCGGTGTCAGACTTTAGCTTGGCGGTCGACCACCCTCCCGAGAGCATTCCCACGGACCGGAGCTGATCTCCCGTGCTGTTCGACCTCCACGCCCATGTCACCGTCGACGTCCCCGCCCAGCTGGCCCGCGCCCGGCTGGCCGGCGTCGGGCGCAGCGTGCTGCTGGCCACCCGTACGCACCCCGAGGCGCCGTCGACGCTGGAGGGGCTGCGGGCCGAGTTCGCCCGGCTGGGCGCCGTGGTCGCGGGGGCCCGGGCGTCGAGCGACGAGTTCGAGCGGGCGACGGCCGAGCTGTACGCGGCGCTGGACGCCCACCCCGGCGAGGTGGTGGGCTTCGCGCCGGTCCGGCTGGGGCTGAGCGCCGAGGAGACCGGCGGCTGGCTGGAACGGCAGCTCGCCCGGCCCGACGTCGTCGGGATCGGCGAGGTCACTCCGGCCCCCGACCGCGCCCAGCTGATCGAACCGGTGCTGGCCGCCGCCGCCGAACTGGGCCACGTGCCGGTGCTGGTGCACGGCTTCGCCCCCAACACCGCAGCGGATCTGCGCAGTTACGCGGAGCTGGCGGCACGCTTCCCGCGCGTACCGGTCGTGGTGGGCGCGTTCGGCGGCCTCAACTGGCTGGAGCTCCTCGACCTGGCGCTGGAGCGGCCGAACCTGTACATCGACCTGTCCAGCGCCCTTCAGGTGTTCGCCGTCCGGGCGGCGGTCCGGGAGTTGCCGACCCGCTGCCTGTTCGGGTCGAACACCCCCTACGGCGATGTGCTCGCCGCCCGCGCCACGGTGGAGGCGGCCGTCACCGATCCCGCCGTCCTGGAGCTGGTCCTCGGGGGCAACCTCGCCCGGCTGCTGGCCTCCTGAGCACCGGAGCCGACAGACGGGTGGGGGACGGCGGCCCGTTTCGGCCGCCGTCCCCCACGCCATGCGCTCGCTAGCGGCGGGCGGCCGCCAGGCGGGTGCTGTCGTCCGGTCCGTACGGCACCGGGGTGGCGATCCCGGCGGGCTCCAGCGGCCGGGCGGCCACCGTCACGCCGCCGGCCGTCGCCGGAGCGGCGGCGTGCGAGCGGGCGAGGCCGCGCGCGAGGGCGGGCTGGGCCGGGGCCGCGAGGGTCTGCACGGTCACCGCGGTCTGCCCCGCGTCGGGAGCCAGCCAGCCGGACAGCTCACCGGCGTAGGCCGAGCCGACCGGCGTACTGGCCGGGGCCGGGGTGGTGGCGCCGGCCTGGTGCACCTGGACGGTGCCGTTCGGCGCGGTCACCGGGACCTGGACGCCGCTGGGCGCGGAGACGGTCACGGTCGAGCCCACCTGGTAGGCCGTCACGGTCCCGGCCGCCACGGCCGCGTTCCACGCCGCCTGGTTCTGCAGCTGGGTGGCGATGTCCTTCATCGACAGGTTGACCAGTGGGGCGTCGGCGTTGAGCAGCCCCTGGTAGCCGGCCAGGATCTGGTTGAGCACCGGGTAGGCGATCCGGTCCTCGGCGAAGTTGGACTGGTGCAGCACCTCGGGCGTCGGGTCGTTGCCGAGCACCCGCTGCATCGCGATCTTCGCCTCGGTCGGCACGATGGCGTTCTGGTAGCCGGTGGTCTCGTCCAGCGGAGCGGCCAGGCAGGTGGAGCCGGCCGAGCTGCTGCAGATCCCGCTGCCGCCCTGGGCGGTGGCGGTGTAGAGCCAGTTGTACTCGTCGGCCTCCTCGGCCGCGGTGGCGGCGTTGTAGTAGACGTCGATCTGGTGGCGCGGCACGGTCAGCGCCGACCCGACCTGGCGCGCCGCGGACTCGGCGGACCCGTTGGAGGCCAGCGAGGTGATCCCGAGCGCGGTCAGCGCCGGGGCCAGGTTCGGGTTGTCCTGGGTCTGCTGGGGCGAGATCGCCAGGCCGGAGCTCTGGTTGGTGACCAGGGTGCCCGGGTCGACCGGGATGCCCTTGCCCTGGGCCCAGGTGAGGTTGGTCTGGGCCGCGGCGGTGACGGTGGCCTGGCTGGTCCACTGGGTCGCGCCGGTGGCGTCGGTGCTGCACACCCACGGCACGACGGTCACGTTCTGCACGCAGCCGAGGAAGCCGCGGCCGTACGTTCCGTTGATCCAGCGGAAGGCACTGGCGTTGGCCGCGAACTCCTGCTCGACGGGGTCGGTGCCGACCGCGTTGACCACGGTGTCGCTGCCGCTGCCGTCGACCGCCAGGTCCAGCGTGAGGTTGTTGGCGGCCTCCCACTGCTTGGCGAAGTCCACGTCGGCGGCCGTCATCCGGATCGGGATGCCGTCGGGGCTGCCCGCGTCGGGCGTGCAACCCGACTCGCCCAGCGTGCACTTGTGGGTCGTGCTCCACCGGCTGTCGGTGAGCAGCGTGTCATCGACGTGGACGGACAGGTAGTCGCGGTCGTAGCCGAGGTGGACGCCCTGGGTCATCCAGTCGACGACGCCGCGGGCCAACAGCCGCCACTGCTGCTGGTACTGGTTGAAGGCGAAGGTGGTGACCAACTCGTCGTGCCCGTCGTGATGGTAGTCACCGAGCAGGCTGCCGGCCGCGGTGGTCCCGGGAATCGTCATGGTGACCAGCGGAGTGAAGCTCGCTCCGGTCGCCTCGGTGGCCAGCGGGGTGGAGAGGAATCCGTAACTCTCGATCACATTCGGGTTGTTGTCCTCGAACGGGACGGTGCCCTTGAGGTAGCCGAACGCCCCGGCCGTGCCGGCGGCGGTGACCTGCCCGGTCATCCCGTCCAACTGGCCGAGATAGCCCGGGTTCTGCGGCCAGTTGAGACCAACGGCCGGCTGTGGATAGGTATTGGCGTCCACCTGGCGGACGCCGTAGGACTGCTCGTAGCTGTTCAGCGCGTTCGTCTCGGCGCTGCCGGTGCCCAGCGCGTTGGCGCTGGAGAGCACCACCGCCTGGTACTTGGCCTCGACCGTGCCGTCCGGCGCGGTGCCGGTCAGGAACGCGGCGTTGACGACCGGGCGGTTCGGGTCGGAGGTCAGCACCGTCGTGTACGGGATGCCCTCGCCGATCAGCTCGGCGGTGATGGCCGCCACCGTGGGTCCGCCGTCGTCCACGACCAGGACCCGCAGGTCGGTCCGGAACGGTGCGGCGGTGTCCGCGTGCGCCATCGCGGTCGGTACCCCCAGAGCAAGGAGTCCGGCCGCGGTCAGCGCAGCGGCCCATCGGTTTCTGAAGCCCATGTGGTTTCCTCCACGGAGAGAGGCACGCGCGCTCGCTCGTGCCTCGATAGACAAGCCGCGGCCGCGGGGCTGCCCGCGTGCGGATGTTCCGGTGGATCCCCCCGTCGGCACCCCCCGGGCACAGCCGGTTGGGCACCGCCCCGGGCCCCAGCAGGGACCCGGTCGTGGTCGGACCGCCGCACCGGGCCGGAGCGATCGAGTCGCAATCCTGTGGTGAGGCCCCGTGCTGCGGCGACGGGACGAAACCTAACGCAGGGTCAGCCGGGTCGACCAGAGGGTGATTCCGCGCGGCGGCGGCGCGGTGTCCGAGTTCCGCTTCTCCGCCGGAGCACCCTCGGCCGCACTGGACCACGCGCCGTGGACGGACGGCGGGTGCGCCCCACCGGTATGCCTAGGCCACGGGCATGTTCATGACCGCCCTGCGCGTCCTACCCACCGGTACCCGCAGGACCCGCAGACCGCCGTCGCCCGACCCGATGCGACGGGCTTAATGGCGAGAACTCACTCTCCCGGGACTGTTCCGAGGCGGCATGGCGCGGGCCCTCGACCCGGATCCCGCCATGCCTCGCGCGCGCGAGCGGCGGGGTCGGCGTGCAATCCGATGATCACACTTGCTAAGTTGCGCAACTACGCACACTGCTGGTGACCGGTCGAGGAACGAGGACACCCGGGCATGACCGATATACAGCTGGACCAGTCCGGAGCGGGCCGACGCGAACGGCGCCTCGCTGCGGCCGCCCCGCCGCCGCCCACCGGCGGCCGGGCCGCGACCCGCAAGGCCGGCGGCGGCAAGGGCCGCAAGAAGCCCCGCCGGGTGCTGCGGATCGTCGCGTTCACCAGCGCGGGCGCGGTGCTGGTCACCGCCGGCGTCGGCGCGTTCGTCTACGAGAAGCTGAACGGGAACATCAAGAGCGCCCCGCTCTTCGCCGGTGCCTCCGGTGACGCGGGCCACGAGAAGCCGGACGCCTTCGGCCGCACCCCGATCAACATCCTGGTCATCGGCTCGGACACCCGCGACAACGCGGCCGACTGCTCGATCGGCGGCGACTGCGGCTCGGGCGCCAACGCGGACGTGGAGATGGTCCTGCACGTCTCGGCCGACCGCAGCAACGCCACCGTGATGAGCGTCCCGCGCGACACCATGACCCAGCTGCCGGCCTGCAACGACACCCAGAACCACACCTCGATGAAGGCCCAGACCGGCCAGATCAACAGCACCCTGGACTACGGCCCCGGCTGCACGGTCGCCGCCGTCCACCAGCTGACCGGAATCCCGATCGACCACTTCGTCACGGTCGACTTCTCGGGCGTGGTCCAGATGTCCGACGCGGTCGGCGGCGTGCCGGTCTGCGTCACCGACAACGTCTACGACCCCGACTCACACCTGAAGCTGAAGAAGGGCAACCACACCCTCAAGGGCATGGCGGCTCTGCAGTTCGTCCGCTCGCGGCACGGCTTCGGCGACGGCAGCGACCTGGGCCGCACCGTCTCGCAGCACATGTTCATCGGCTCGATGGTCCGCCAGCTGAAGAGCGCCGGCACCCTCGCCGACCCGACCGCCGTCTACTCGCTGGCCAACGCCGCGACCAAGGCGCTGACCGTGGACACCGGCCTGAGCGGCATACCCCAGCTCGTCGGGCTCGCGGACGACCTCAACAAGGTCCCCGCCGACCGGATCACCTTCACCACCATGCAGAACGCCCCGGACCCCAAGGACGCGGCGCGGGTGATCGTCGCCCCGGCCGCCAAGAACCTCTTCTCCACGATCATCAACGACCAGTCGCTGACCACCGGCAGCGGCGACAAGTCCAGCGCGGCCGCCCAGGCCACCGCCGCCGGCGACCCGGCCGCGGCACCGGCCCCCGCCGCCCCTGCGCCCGCGGCGAAGCCGGCCGGCGCCCCGGTCGGCGAGGTCGCCGTCCACGTCAGGAACGGCAGCAAGGTCACCGGCCGCGCCGCCGCCGTCGCCGCGGCACTGATCGCCAAGGGCTACAGCTCCAAGACCACCCAGGCCAGCGCCCCCGACACCGCCACGACCACCGTCGGCTATGCCGCGGGCCACCAGGCCGACGCGCAGGGCGTGGCCGCCGCGGTCGGCCTGCCGGCCTCGGCCGTCGTCCCCGGCGACAGTCCCGGCGTCACGCTGACCATCGGCGCCGACTGGACCAGCGGGACGTCCTTCGGCGCCGGCACGTCCGCCGGCGGCGCCCCGGCGGCGCCCGCACCCGTCGACACGCAGGCCGCCCTGAACAACGCGAGCGCGGCGACCGCCGACGACACCAGCAAGTGCGCCCAGGTGAGCCACGACTACACGGTCCGGCTGAACGGCGTGGGCATGACCCCGGTCGAGGCCTACACCAAGAGCACCGACGTGCCGGACTCGGCTCCCTGACGGACCGTCATGCGGTGAGCGCGCCGTCCAGGCGCGCTCACCGCACGGGGTGACCGGCCGAGCCCGGTGCGGCAGACTTCCGTCATGCGTGAACTCCCGGACGGCTGCCGCGACATCCCCGCCTTCCTCGCCTCCTGGTACGGCCCGCCGGACCGTCCGTCGACCCCCGTCGGCACCCAGCAGGACGTCCGTCTCCCGGACGCGCTGCGCTCCTGGTACCGGGCCGTCTCGGGCTACTCCCGACAGGTCCTCTTCAACCACCAGGTCCACCCGGTAGGCGAGTTGCACGAGCACGAGGGCCTGATCGCCTTCTGCGTGGACGACTTCGCGTGGCAGGAGTTCGGCGTCGCGCCCGGCCCCGGCGACCCGCTGGTGCACCGGCGGCTGCTCGACGAGGAGTCGGGCTGGGAACCGTCCGAGGAGGGCCTTCGGCTGTCGCAGTTCCTGCCCGCGATCCTGCTGCACGAGACCGTGCACGGCGCCCGGTTCACCGCCACCGCGGACGGCCTCACCACCGAGCTGTGCGAGCGCCTGCTCGGCCCGCTGCGCCGGCTCGACGGTCCGGAGCTGTTCACCGCCCAGTACGCCGCCGGCCACGACCTGCTCGCCGTCGCCTGGCCGGACGAGGACAGCTGGGACGTCCGCCTGGCCGCCCGCACCGAGGCACTGCTCCGGCATGCCGAGGCCGTCCCGCAGGTGCGCTTCGGCCCCGGCGAGTGGTACCCGGTCAGCGGGCCGCTGTAAGCGCACCCGAGCCTGGCCGGTGACCGGATCGTTCCGGTGCGGGCCTGGATCGGGTCTGCCGCGGTGGTATCGCCGCTGCTCATACTGGGAGACATGAACCGAGCGCTGATCGTGATCGATGTCCAGGAATCCTTCCGCGTCTCCCCCCTGTGGGAGCAGACCGCCAACCCGAAGATCGCCGAGCCGGTCAACCGGCTGGTCCGCCTCGCCCGCGCCAACGGCGACCTGGTGGTCTGGGTGCTGCACGCCGAGCCGGGCAGTGGCGGCCTGTTCGACCCCGCCCTCGGGCACGTCCGGCTGCTGGCCGAGCTGGACCAGCCCGCGCCCGGCGAGCCGGTGATCCACAAGACCTCCCACAACGCCTTCACCACCACCAACCTCCAGCAGCGGCTGACCGAGGCGGGCGTGCGCGAACTGGTGGTCTGCGGCATCCGGACCGAGCAGTGCGTGGAGACCACCACCCGGGTCGGCAGCGACCTCGGCTACCAGGTCGTTTTCGTCACCGAGGCCACCACGACCAACCCGATCGGCACGCTCGGCACGGACGCGATCATCGAGCGGACCGAGGCCGTCCTGCGCGACCGCTTCGCCCGGATCGCCACGGTGGCCGAGCTGGAGGCGGAAGCAGCGGCGGAGGTGTCCGCGGCATGAGCCGGGTCCTCTTCGTCCTGCTGCCCGGGGTCCATCTGCTCGACCTGGCCGGTCCGGCCCAGGTCTTCAGCACGGCGGCCGACTTCGGGCTGCCCTACCGGCTCGGGTACGTGGCCGAGGAGGAGCGGATCACCAGCGCCCAGGGCCTGCCGTTGACCGCGGACACCCGCTGGCCCGAGCTGGGCCCCGACGACCTGGTAGTGGTACCGGGCTGGCGGGCGTCCGGCGGTCCCGGCGGTCCGCGGCTGGGCCCGGACGCCAGGGAGCGCCTGCGCGCGCACCACGCGGGCGGCGGCACGATCGCCAGCGTCTGTTCCGGGGCCCGGGCGCTGGGCGAGGCCGGGCTGCTGGACGGCCGCCGCTGCACGACGCACCACGAGCTCCAGGACGCGCTGGCGGCCCGCTTCCCTGGGGCGAGCGTGGTGCGGGACGTGCTGTTCACCTCCGACGACCGGGTGGTGACCTCGGCCGGCATCGCCAGCGGCATCGACCTGGCCCTGCACCTGCTGGCCGTCCGGCACGGCCCGACCCTCGCCGCGCGGGTGGCCCGGAGCATGGTCGTCTACGCCCGCCGCAACGGTGACGAACCGCAGGCCAGCGCGATGCTGCGGCACCGCTCGCACCTGAGCGACACCGTCCACCGGGTGCAGGACCTGATCGACGCACGGTTCGCCGAACCGCTCTCGCTGGCGGAGCTGGCCGCCGGCGCGGGCGTCAGCGAACGCACCCTCACCCGGGTGTTCGGCCGGGCCACCGACGGGCTCACCCCGCTGCGTTACCAGCAGGCGCTACGGCTGGAACGCGCCGAGCACCTGATCAGCCACGGCACGAAGGTGGAGGCCGCGGCCCGCGAGGTCGGCTTCGACGACGCCCGGATGCTGCGCCGGCTGCGGGCCCGCGCGGCCGGCGAGTAGCAGAGCGGCCGGCCGGCGGGCCCGTGGTGCCCCTCGCCTCGGGTCAGGCCGGCGTGCCGCCCGCGAAGTCACCGGCGAACGCCGTCTCGATCACCGAGGCCACCGCGCTGTCCGTCAGGATGATCCCCAACTCACGGTTACTGGTAAGCGAGTTGGTCGTCACGTTCATCGAGCCGGCCTCGATCTTCTGGGTGGACAGGCCGTAGTCGGCGACCATCACCTTGGCGTGGATGTAGAAGCCGGTGCTGGACGAGTAGCCGACCACCGAGCCGCCCGCGCCGTCCACCTCGGCGACCTCCGAGGAGTAACTCGCCGGGTCCTCCAGGGCGATGCGCACCGTCACGCCACGGTTGGCGGCGGCCACGATCGCGCTGACCACGGTCGAGTCGCTGAACTCCTCCTCCTCGATGTCCAACGTCGCGGTCGCGCCGTTGATCACGCTCAGCAGCCGGCTGCGGGCGTCGGTCGGCGACCAGAGCAGGTTGTCGCCGTCGCTCGGGGTGATCGCGGTGTGCGCGTAGTCGGCGTTGAAGACCTTCTCGATCGCGGCGACGTCGTTCGTGTCGTTGTCGAAGACGCCGAAGTCGCGGCTGGTCGGGTAGTACACGGAGGTGAGATTCCCGGTCAGCACCAGCGACTTGGTGCCGTCGACGGTGATGGTCTTCTGGTGGGTGTAGTAGTACGTCGAGGACGAGTAGACGACGCCCACCCCCGCGGCCTTGAGGGCGGAGTAGGCCGAGGCGTTGGTGGTGGTCTCACGGTGGTCCAGGATGACCCGGACGGCGACGCCGGCCTTCTCCCGGGCGATCAGGTCGTTGACCGCGGTGGTGTCCTTCAGCTCGTACATCGTCATGTCGAGCGTCTTGGTGGCGGAGTTGATGAAGGAGTAGATCGTCGGCTCGCTGGAGCTGAGCGAGAACGCGAACGCCGAGTAGCCGGCGGCGGCGTGAGCCGGGACGGCGGTGGTGAGCGCGGCAGCGCAGGCGACCAGGGCGACCCCGGCGCGGCGCATCGACTTGCCTATCATATCTGTTGTCTCCCAGGGCACTTGACGGTTCGCGAGTCCAGCAGAGCCGATCCGCCGTCCAGCGAACCACGCGCGTAGATTCACCGGAAGGACCCTGCGGTGAACGTTCACGCCCGCCGGTGAACGTGTCATGTCCACTTGCAGAACCCCTCGGTGACGCGCATGGGGGGCGCGGACCCCGGGAACCCTCCCCGCCCCCTCACTCAGGACCGGCTCAGCGCGCCGGCAGGTAGTACGGGTGGTTGTGGGCGGCGACCGGCGGCGACTGGTAGGACCAGACGCCGGCGGCCGGCCGGTCCGCGACGAGGTCGCTCAGGTGCCGGCCGACCTCCGAGCCGCGGTCGGCGATGCGCAGCCGGACGCGGTCGGCGGTGGCGGCGTCCAGGTTATGGTGACGGTAGGGCTGGTAGACGTTGAGCGGGCCGGCCAGCGCCCGGCCGTCCGCGTCGGTGCCGTAGCCGGTGATCGGGGTGTTGTTCACCGGGGTCGGGACCAGCCCGGTGAGGTCGGCGGTGAAGGAGAACAGCGCCTCGTCGTGCCGCTCCAGCGCCGTGCCGTCCGGGGTGAAGGAGGCCTGGCGGCAGGTGACGTCCCAGCGTTCGCCGGACGGCCCGTTGAGGGAGGGCATCGCCGCCTCGAACCAGGCCGGGTACTTGGGTTCACCGAAGAGCTTGGTACCGGCGTCGATCGCCAGCGGGTTGTCGCACAACACGTGCAGCCGGGCTATGCCGAGCAGTTTCGTCTGGTCGTAGCCGTGGGCGAACTCCCGGTAGGAGAGCCCCGCGACGCGGTCCGCCTCGCCCTTGGGGTGCGCGATGATGCTGCACTCTATCTCCTGGGTGATGCCGCCACCGTTCGGGTACTGGGCGAAGTACAGCTGGTAGTTGAGGGTGACGCAGGCGCGTCCGTCGAACTCGGCCACCGCCAGGGCCGGATGACGCTCGGCGAGCAGGGCCCGCGCCGGGGCCGGGTCGACCAGGAAGTCCAGGCCGACGTTGTGCAGGGCGCCGTAGTGGAAGGGCAGTTGATACGGCGCGGGGACGGGCGGGCGGCTCAACGGGTCGGCCATGACGGTGATGACTCCTCAGTTGGGTGCGGTCCGGCGGATATGTCCGCAAGTACTGACGGTCGATGACGATTCGTCAGGTCGCGGTGGATCTGTTCGCAACTGTGCAGCGCGAGGGCCGCCATGGTGAGCGAGGGATTGGAGGTGCCGACCGACGGCATGCTGCCGCACCCCACCGCGTACAGGCCCGGATGGTCCCAGCAGCGCTGCCACCGGTCCACCACCGAGTCGGACGGCGAGTCCCCCATGATGTGCGTCCCCGCGCCGTGGCCCGCGCCCCGGAACGCCAACGGCGTTCCCTCGTACTCGAAGTAGCCGGGCATGCCCGGGCCGGCCCGGAAGGCGGTGTGGTCCTCGGCGCCGAGGAGGGCGAAGATCTGGTCGGAGACCGCCTTGGCCGTCGCCATCCCCCGCTTGACGTAGTCGGAGAGCCCGTAGGTCAGCACCGGGCGCGGGTTGCCGAGCGGGTCGCGGCGGGTGCGGTCCAGCGTGACCCGGTTGGCGGGGTCGGCCTCCTGCTCCATCTCGAACTGGAGGGCGATCTGCCGGCCGACCCGGTCCCGTACGGCCTGCCGCAGCTCCTTGCCGAAGAGGCCCGGCTGATCCCCACCGCGCCCCAGCACGTGCGCGATATCGGCGTCCACCGGGCCGACCGCCCAGCCCCAGCCCCAGTTGCCGATCTCGATCCGGAACGGCGCGCGGTGCGCCCGGGCCGGTCCGAAGCGGAAGCCCTCGATGCCGGAGGTGGAGCCCGGACCGCGGTACGGGCCTATCTGCTCGGGCATCAGGCCCCAGGTGACCAGCACCGGGTGGTCCATCAGGTTCCGGCCCAGCTGGTCGCTGCGGTTCGCGAGGCCGTCCGCGAGCAGCAGCCGGGCGTTCTCGACGGCGTGCGCGGCCAGCACGACGACGTCCGCGCGCACGGTGTGCCGGGTGTGCCGTGGCGAGGACGGATCACGGTACGCCTGGTACTCGACGCCGGTGGCCCGGCCGTTGGCGTCCACCCGCACCCGGCTGACCACCGCGCGGGTGCGCAGCGTCACGCCGGACGGCCAGCGGGCCTGTGTGCTCAGCGGCGTGTACTTGGCGCCGGTCGGGCAGACCGGGATACAACTCGCGCTGCCCGCACAGGCGGAGCGCCCGGCGGCCACCGCCGCCGCGTCCGGGCCGGTCGGCACGGTGACCCGCGCGGACGGGGTGCCGACCACGCGCAGCTCGACGCTTTGGCCGGCGACGCCTGAGCAGCTCGCGGCGTTCGGGTCGGACGCGGACCGGCCGTCCAGGGCTGTCGCCACCACCCGGTCCAGGTGGCTGGGCGGCACCGGGCGCATCGGAAAGACATAGCCGTCCGGAAGCGGCAGGCCCACCTGCTCACGCTGCTCGTCGGCGTCGGCGGCCACCCCGAGCTCGCGCTCGGCGGCCCGGTAGTACGGCTCCAACTCCCGATAGCCGATCGGCCAGCTACGGCCACGGCCGAACTCGCCGGTCCGGAAGTCCTCCGGGTGCATCCGCGGGGTGAGCCCGGTCCAGGCCAGCCCACTGCCGCCGTTGGCGCGCAGATACCCGCTGCCGTACGGGAGTTCACCGTTCTGCAGGAAGTGTCCGGTGGCCCGGTAGCCACCGTCGGCCTGGCCCGCGAGGTCCAGGACGTCCGGCGAGGCCACCATCGCGTTGGGCGCGAGCGCCGATCCGGGGACCTTGGCGACGGCCGTGCGGTACGCGTCCAGCTGCTCCCGCACCGGCTGCTCCACCCCGGCCTCCAGCACCAGCACCCGCCACCCGAGCCCGGCCAGCCGCCCCGCGACCAACGACCCGGCGAAGCCGGCCCCACCACCACCGCGTCGAACCGCTCCCCCGCCCCCTGCTCCCGGCTCATCGGTCCACTGCCTGCGGCGGACGGGCCCAACTACCCGGCCCCGGACCGGGCGTACCCGGCGCCTGACCGTCGATGGTGCGCCAGACCAGCCCCTGCGCGAAGGACCGCGCCGAGACCACGAATGCCTGCTCCGCCCCGAGCCCCGGCCAGACCCCCAGATACCACAGGTGCGCGACCGCCCGGGCCGCCTCCCGCAGCCCCTCGTCCGCCAACTCCTGCGGCTCGACCCGGTCCAGGGCATCCGCCAACCGCCCGTACCGCTCGGCCCCGAGCTGCTGCGACACCACCCACAGGTACTCCGCCGCCACCCCCGCAGCGCCCAACTCCCCCTCGTCGAACCCGGTCAGCTTCACCGACAGCCCGACGAACCGCTCGACCTCCCGCTCCCCGACCGGCACCAGCGCGCCCATCACACCCACCCGCCGAGCACCCCGACAGCAACAGTCCACATGCCTGGCCCGCCTCCCGTCCGCCGCACGACGCCCGGGCCCACCCCGGTACCAGGCCGATCCCTTCCTCGGCCGTGCACAGAGCATGCGCAATGATCACAGATGATCGTTTTCGATCGAATATTTTCGCCTCCCCTGCCCCTCTCCTACTCCCGCACCACCTCCCCCTCGCCCTGATCCTCGCTGTCGCCCTCGGCCGGTTCCTCGCCCGGCTGCCGGGCTCCGGGTACGTCGAAGCGCTCCAGCAGTTCGTCCGCCACCTCACGCCTGCCGTGCGCCGCGACGATCCCGGCGATCCGGTGAGCGAGGAGCGCCCGCTCGGGATCGTCCGGCGCGAGGTCCATCGTCCGAAGGAAGGCGTCGACGTGGTCGGCCGCCGACGGCTCGTAGACCGACGACGGGTCCGCGGACGGGTAGTCCGGCACGAACAGTGGCGCGGGGACCGGCTGCGGCACCATGTGCCGGTACTGTGCGGGGACGTCCATGTTGTTTGCCGCAGAGGAGAGTTGGGCGAGCAGACCGAGGTCCTCCACCGTCTTGTCCACCCGGTCCTCGTTCCTGGCCAGCCACCAGACCACCGCGCTCCCGGTGTCCTTGAGCACGTCCTCCCCGAGGTACTCGCGCCGGCTCCGCTCATACGTCCTCTCGTGTTCCCAGACCGCCTTGTCCTTGCGTACCGCGGCCAGCTTCTCCAGTCGTTCGTGATCGCGATCGGAGAGCGTGAGTGTCACCGCCTCGGCCATCGCCTGGAGGTAGCCCGTCGCATCCGGCCGCATCAGGCCCAACACGCCGTTCAACTCGTGCTGGACGAGCGAGGCCCGGACCGGATCACGCTTCTCGGTGATCGCCCGGGCCCGCTCCAGGACCGCGTCCACCGCCAACCCACCAGGATTGACGATCGGTTCGTCCGACGCGGCACCGGTCACCGACCACCGCACCGTCGCCGAGAAGACGAAGTCGTAGTCGTCCCGGCCGCTCGGCAGGGCGACCCGGGCCACGCGCTGCTCCAAGCGCTCCACCGGGGCCATGGTCAGGTGGGGAACCATGTCCAGCGGCAGCGGGTTGGTCCGGCGGCCCGCCAGCCGGATCGAGAGAGCCGGCACGGCGAGCAGCAGAGCTGCCAGCACCGACCAGGTCCAGAGCGGCCAATGGGCGGTCACATCGATGGCGGCGAGCAGGAGTCCGCTGATGACGGTCAGGAACACCGTCACCGTCCGGGTACCAGAGGTCATGACGCTTTCGTCCCCCAAGACTGTTGTGGAAAAGGATGGTTCAGACGGTCTGCAGGCCCTGCGCGACATCGATCCGCCGCAGCACCTGGTCCATGACATCGACGCGGCGTTCCGCATCGTCGGGCGCGGCCGCAGCGGCCGCCCAGCGCCGCGCGATCACGTACAACCGGCTGAGGATGTCCGGGCGTTGCTCCGCCCCGGCGACCAGGACGGCGAGCAGCAGCGCGCCGTGCCACTGGTCCCGCGCCGCCGTCCCGAGCCATTGCTCGACCCGCCCACTCCACGCGTCGTGGCCCTGCCCGTGGAACAACCGGCTCCAGCCGACCGTCAGGTACTCGCGGACCACGGGCTCGGCGATCAGCGCACGCGCCCGGGTCGTCGGGTCCACCAGCGCTGACGCGTCGCAGAGTTCGAGGAACAGGTCGTTGTCGACCGGCCACCCGGCCGACCGCAGTGGACGTGCCAGCCGGTCCAGCATCCGCCGGTGGAGCCGTTGGTCGGCCCGGACGAGCTCCAGCAGCGCCGCCCGTGCTCTGGTTCCGGTCCGTTCGCGCCGGGCCAGGTGGTGCAGGCGGACCATGGCCTCATCCGGGTGCTCGACCGCCATCACCTCCGCGCACACACCGACCAGAACGCCGGCGAACCCGTCGGAGAGCGTCCCGCCGATCGACCAGGCATAGATGGTCGAGCGGAAGGACTGACCGTGGCGCTCGTCCCGAAGTCCGGCCTCCAGGGCATGCGCCGCGGCCTGCCACCGGGCGGTCCGGGGCGGCTCCCCCGCCCACTCCCTGACCAGAGCGGCCAGTTCGGGCAGGCTGTCGGTGCGACGCAGGTACTGCTCGGCCAGCCGCGTGGCCAGGTTGGCCCGGTCGTCCGCCGACAGCTCTGCCAGCGCGACCGTATCGCCCACCCAACTACGCAGATGGGCACGGAGATCGGGCATGTGGCTCCAGAAGTGGGCTCGCACCGCCGAGTCGTACCCGAGCTTCTTGAAGAAGACCCTTCCCTCGGCGTCCGGAGCAGCCTCGATCTCGTTCAAGCGCTGGGCGAGATCGGCGCGTTCCAGCAGCGAGCGCTCGTCCGTCGGATGGCCCACCGTGGACAGCAACCGGGCACAGGCCCAGTGCACAGCGTCGGCGTGCGCCCCTTGCAGCATCGCCGTCGTCAGCAGCAGCGCGCGCTGCGGCCCCGCCTCCAACTGCGCGACGAGCGTCACCACGCTCGCGCTCCAGTCCTTCACCGCGTCAAGGGCCTGTGCGCACCAGGCCGGGAAGCCGCCTCCGATCAGGCCGCGCTTCTTGACCCGGACGATGTTCTCGGCGAGTCGGGCCACCGCCCCGACCGCAGGCCCTGCGGCCAGAAAGCCGGCCAGCGCGGGGACCGGCCGCAGGGACTCCGACGGATCGACCAACTCGCTGCGCAGATAGCGCTGGAGCACCTGGCTGCCCGAGGGCCGGGAGAGTTCGACGACATAGGGATTCAGATCCTCCCGTAGCCTCGCGATCCTGTCGTGCGGAAGCACCACCACCAGCTGCGCACCGTGCTCCCGCACCGCGCTCCGGAAGGCCGAGAGACCCTGGTGGACCTCGCTCCACACGCGCTCGTCGGCGCTGGAAACGTCCAACAGCAGGTGGTCACCGTCGCCGACGTTCGCCGGGTTGAGGAACTCCCCGCCCTCATCGTCCGGCAGGAGTTCCTGGAAGGACGCGGTGTCGCGGCAGAGCTCGTGCAGGAGCATCCGCGCGGCCGTGCTCCTGCCGGTCCCGGGAGCGCCGTTCAGGAGGACGGTTCCGCTGCTGCGCAACATCTCGCGTGCGTCGCCGAAGCCCGTGGGGTGGACGAACCGCTGATGAAGCCAGAGCAGTTGGTCGTGCGCGACAGTCTGCGAGCTGCGGCCACGGGGGTTCTCCTGGTGCAGCGTGAAGTGCAGGTGCTGGTCTCCGCTGCCCGTGTTCACTCCGTAGGCGCCGTGCACATGGTTGCTGAACGAGTCGCTCACCGAGCGTCGTCCTCGCGCCTGCGACTGCCGCCGAACTGGTGGCGGATCCCGCCCCGATTGGTTCCGGCGACGTAGGTGGCGCCGTCGCCGGTGAACTGCGGTCCGTCGTGGTGGTGGATGTCACCCTTCCCGGTGTGCAGCGCCGCCTGACTGCCCTTGACGACCGTGCCGGCCAGGTCGCCCGTCACCGCCACGTCACGGGCCTGCGTCACCGTGCCGTTGACCGTCTCGGCGGTGTTGGTCACCGAGCCCGGCTCAGGCGTCCGCCGAACCGTACGATCCGCGTCCCGGAGCGCGGGGACCAGGTCGGCCACCGCGTCGCCGATCCGTTCCAGGTCCGGCAGGGCGTTCTGGAGGTCGAGGCGGAGCGACTGGACCTCGGCGAGCAGCGCCAGTTCCACCGGCAGGTCGGCCGCGCGCAGGCGTTCCGCCTTCCGCCCGTCGAGGACCGGGATGACAGGGATCCCACAGGCGAGGGCCTCCAGGATCTCCCGGCGCACCCAGTCCGCCTCGTCGTAGAGCGCGCGGGAGGCGGACCAGCCCTGCCCCATTACGGCAAGCAGCACACCGCTGCGCCGGACGTTGGCGAGCAGCTCCTGGGCGAACCGGTCGCCGGGCTTGATCGACTTGGAGGCGCGGAAGATCCGGTCCTCCCCGAAGCGGCGGGAGAGCTCCCGGTCGATCACGGCGGCGTTCTTCTCTCCGTCGCCGGTGCGGTAGTTGATGAAGACGTCGGGCATGACGAAGTCCCCTCCTTGAAGGATGGCTAATTGGACGTGCAGAATCCGGAGCGGTCAGCGGTCAGGGAACGATGAGGTGCAGCGTCTGGAGCTGCGGGGCCAGCGCCCGCACCGACGCGTTGCGCGGGTGGCGCCCCAGGGTCCGCACCAGCTGTCGCAGATCGGCGGCGACCGTCGCGGAGCTCACCGTGCCGACGCTGCCGAGCAGCCTGCGGGTCAGTTCACAGGCGTGATCGATCTCACCGCTGACGGCATACGCCAGGGCGCTGCGAACGCCGTAGCGGAGCTGGGTGCGCGTCGCGTGCGGCGACACCCGTGCCAGCTGGGCGTCCATGAGCTCGGCCGCCTGCTTGGGCCGTCCCAGGTCGTGGAGGCACCAACCGGTGATTATCGCCACCGGATCGGACAGGTTGGTGGTGCCGATGACGGGTGCGTCGGAGTCGGGGACGTGGCCGGCGAGCAGCACCCGGGCCCGGTCCAGGGAGCGCATGCAGGCGTCGTAGTCACCGGCGATCGCATGCCCCTGGGCCTCCCGCTGGGCGGCCAGCCCGCGGATCCTGGGTGGCAGACCGCCACCCTGGGCCTGCTGCGCCAGACCGACGGTCTGCGCCGCGTCCCCCCGGTAGAACGTGACCAGAGCCCGCCGGACCAGGGCGTACGCCGCCAGATCGTGGTCACCGCCGGCGGCCGCCAGGTCGACGGCCCGCTGGGTCCACCACAGGGCCGACCGGTCGTTCCCGGTCTCCTGCACCAGCCAGCCGACGTACTCGGCGTACCGCGAGCCGAGTCTCAACATCTTCTGCCGCGTCCCGCAGTCGCCACTGGTCGAGAGCGCCCGCAAGGTGTTGGTCTGCGCGATGAGCGCGGGAAGCAGGAACTCGGGTCCGTCTGTCTGTCCGAGCAGCCGGTACTGGTCGAACAGCACCCGGGACGCCTCCAGCTGCGCGGTGGCCTCCGCCGCGCCGGAGGACGCGCCCGCGCCGTTCAGGCCGAGCCCGACCACCGAGGCCGCTCCGGCGGCCAGCACCTGGCGCCGGCCCACGCTCTGGAACGAACTCTGCCCGTCCGGGGACAGCTGCATCAGCCACACCTCCTCGTCCGTACCGCCCGTTTCCGGGGCTTCCTCCTGGCCGGACCGGGCCGGTACCAGTGCGGTCAGCCCGCCTTCGGCGCCCAGCTCGGCATCGCAGAGCCGGGCCAGTTCAGGGCTGGGTGCCCTGATGCCTCGCTCGACCTTGCTCAACTGCCCCTTGCTGTAGTGGACCGCCGCGGCCAGGCCGGTCAGGGTGACTCCGGCGGCCAACCGCCTGAGCCGGAGCTCACGTCCGAACCGGTGCGGCTGTTGGGGCATCTGAACCTCCGTCAACTTCCCACCGAACAGCCGCGAGTCACCTGTGCCAGAGTGCGGTAGGCGGCCGTGGGGGACAAGGCGAGTACGGGTGTTTCCCGTTTCCAGTTCTGAGGACAGCGGAAACGGCCGTGCGTGTCGAGACGGCCTCGCCCCCCGGGGAGGGCACGACTCCGGGGGGCCGCGGTCGGGCCGACGGAGAGCGGAGGTACCTTCTTGTGGTGTTCCGCATCCTGCTCACAAGGCGGTGGGTGACCCTGACCCTCGTCTTCCTCGCGCTCATTCCCGCCATGTCGTGGCTGGGTCTCTGGCAGTTTCACCGCTACCAGCAGACCAACCGGCAGAACGGGAGCATCGCCGCCAGCCTGGCCGCCCCGCCGGTGGCAATGGACGTCATCTCCAAGCCCGGCGGCACCGTGCCCGTCGACCTGACCTACCGCACGGTCACCGCGACCGGGCACTACGACACCGCGCACGAGTTCGTGATCCGGCAGCGCAGTGACGCGTCCGGCGACGACATGGGGTACTACGTGGTGACGCCGCTGGTCACCGCGGAGGGCGAGGCGGTGCTGGTGAACCGGGGCTGGATCGCGCTGCCCAGCGGTGGCGGCGCGGCCGACTACCCGCCGGTGCCTCCCGCGCCCTCGGGGGACATCACGGTGACCGGGCGGCTGCGGCCGGACGAGACGCACGCCTCGACGGGGATCCACGAGGTCGGCGGGCTGCCCGACCGGCAGTTCATGATGATCAACAGTGGCGAGCAGGCATCCCGGCTGGCGGAGCCCGTGGTCGCCGGCTACCTGGAGCTGACCTCGACCAACCCCAACCCGCCGGCCGCCGACGAGGCTGAGCTGGTGCCGAGTCCCAGCGCGTCCAACAACAGCCAGTCGGGCGACGGCGCGGTGGTCGGCAAGGGCGTCCACCTGCCGTACGCCGTGCAGTGGTGGCTGTTCGCCGCGATGATCCCGGTCGGGTGGTGGATCCTGCTGCGTCGGGACATCCGCGAGGCGCGCGAGAAGGCCGCTGCGGTCGTCCCGGGCGCCGGGGGTGCGCCGGGACCGGCCGAGGAGCAGAGCGAGCCGGTGGCGGCTGCGCCCGGCGCCTAGCCTCTCAGTCGTCGTCTGGCTCGACCTCGCGGGCTCAACCCGCGAGGGTCGTGGGGACGGCGCTCAGCAGGCGCTGCCGGGCGTCGGCCGGCTGCTGGGCGCCGATCTCACGAGCCAGGAACGAGAGGTGGATCGACAGCCCCTCGCTCCCGGTCGCCGCGCGCGCGAAGCCGCTCGGGACGTAGAGCAGCCGTCCCAGGGTGAGCTCGGTCTCCAGCTGGGTGGCGCCCTGGCTCGCACCGGCCAGGTCCGGTTCGATGTGCCAGCCGCGGGCGCCGTTGAGCTGGACGATCAGCACGTCCGCCTCGTCGCGCTGCGGGTCGCGGCACGGGGCACCGGACGCGGTCGCGGAAAGATGGGCCTCCACGTCGCGGCCGAGCAGCCGGGCCAGGCGGTCGGTGATGGCCGCCACCTCGGCATTCCACTGCTCGATCCGCGGCAGCAGAACGGTGTGTCCGTCCTCCAGATGACGAATGAGTGCCATCGGGTCGGCGACCTGCGCAGCGGAATCCACCAGGGCTTTCGCTGAATGTATTCCGCGGACCTTTACCGGACGGCAGAAATCCCGGGTCGGCAGCATTTCCCGGCCACGCAGGACCGCCACCTGCCCGGCGCGCAGACCGCTCGCGAGCAGGGTCCGATACCAGGAGAGGTCGAGCACCGGGCCGCACCAGGGGGCGGTGAGGACCGTCGGCTTACCGCGCCACTGGCTCCGCAGCTCGCCGCAGAGGGCGTCGAGCCAGACCGTCGGCCGATTGTCCTCCATGCGTGGATCCCTCTCTCCTGCTCACCGCGCCGCGAGACGGTCCGGCCTGTCGACGAATTTCCCGACGGCTGGAAGCAGCGGCTGACTGTTCTCATTCTGGCGTCATCGCGGAGCGTTCAACGCCGTTTCCGTTGCCCGATCGGGCACCGATCGGTGCCCTCCGGAACCTTGCCCGCAATTTCGGTTGCCCGGGCCACATCGGGTACGGGGGCCGGTGTCCTGCGGACCGGGTCGGGTCCGGCGACTCATGTGCCCGGGACGGCGGAACGCCCAGGGTGGCGGGGTACGACGTGCCGTCCGCCACCGGCCGGGGAGCGTTCCGATGCCCGATTCCGACCCACTACCCGTCATACCGTCCTCCGCAGCGCCCACTGCGCTGCTCGCTGCACCGCCCGACCCGCCCGACCCGCCAGCCACCATTCCGTCGTGCGCGCCGTCCTGCGCGCCGTCCGACCTCGACCGTGAGATCCGGATCGGTCCGTGCCACGTCTCGGTCAGGATCCGTGCCGGGGCCGCCGGCCGGATCGCCCGGAACGAGCTGTCCCGCGCGTTGCGCGGGCTGGGCGCCCGCCGTTTCCTGGTTCTCGGCGAGGACAGCGCCCGGCCCGGGCAGCAGGCCGAGGCCCCCGACGCCGCCCTCGGCGAGGTCCTCGCCGAGGTCCTCGCCGCGCTGAGTGCGGCGGACGCTCCCGTCCTGCTGCTGCGCCGGCGCCCCGGCGCGGGTCCCTGCCATCCCGCACCGGCCGTCGGCACGGTGGTGGTCGCGGTCGGCGGCAGCCGGTTGCTGCGGGCGGCGGCGCGGTCGGCCGGCGCGGCGCCGCTGGTGCTCGTCCCGACCACGCTGGCGGCGATGTGCGACGCCGCCGTGTCGGTCCGCTGGGACGCCGACGGCGGCTGCCTGCGGGCCCCGGCGCTGGTCTGGAGCCGGCCCGGACTGCTGCGCGCGCAGCCGCCGGAGCGGGCCGGCCTGTACCCGCTGCTGCGCAATGTCCTGGCGGTCTGCCCGTACCACTTCGATTCGGTGGCCGCCCGGCTGCGCGCCGACGGCCGCTACGCGCCGACCACGCTGGCCGCGTTCGTCGCGCTCTGCGCGGACGCCCGGAGCACCGTGCTGGACGACGACCCGCTGGCGCGCGGCCGGGGCGCTGTCCTGGAGTACGGCGCCCCGCTCGCGCGGTCGGTCGGCGGCGCTCCCGGGACGGGGCTGCTCGCGACGGCCCGGCTGGCGGAGCGGCTCGGACTGCTGGACGCCGCCGGCCGGCGCGCCCACCGGGAGCTGCTGACCCGGGCCGGCCTGGCCGGCGAGCTCCCGCACGGGGACGCGACGGCTCGCCCCGGCGCGCTGGACCTGGTCCTGCTGGACGCCCTGGGACAACCGCACTGCACCGCCGGCAGCCTGCTCACCCGGGTCGGCGCGGCCGACCTGCGCGCCGTCCTGACCCCGGCCGTGCCCGTGGCTGCTGACGGGGGGACCCCGGTGATCCCACTCACCCGGGTCACCATGCCCGCGGCCCTCGCCGTGGGGTGACCGGTGGCCCCAGGCGGGACCGGGACAGGGACAAGGCCGTCCTCCCGTGCACCTGGGACATCGGGATCACGAAGGTGGTCATCAGGACGCCACCGTCCTCACAGCACAACAACCCACCCATTCACCGAGTCACCCACCGAAGGAGCCTCCCGTGATACCCGAGCAGACCACCGCCCTCGCCGGGCAGCCCGGCCAACCCGGCCATGGCCTCTTCACCGTGGGCTCACCGGTCACCTCCTGGACGGTCCGTACCGCCCTGCCGGTCGACTACCAGGTCCGGTTCGCCCCGCGGCTGCTCGCCGCCGACAACCCGGCGCTCGCCACCGCCGGGCTGCCCGCCGGGCCCCGGCGCCAACGCAGGCGGCGCATGCTGCTGGTCGTCGAAGCCCGCGTCCACGAGCTGTACGGCGAGCGGATCCACGCCTACTGCGAGGCGCAGCAGCTCGACTGGTCGTGCTGCGTCCTGCTCGCCCACGAGCAGGTCAAGACCATGGAGTCGGTGTTCCAAGTGGTCGAGCAGCTGGACCGGTTCGGCCTGGCCCGGCGCGGTGAACCGGTGATCGCGATCGGCGGCGGCGTGCTGACCGACATCGTCGGCTTGGCCTGCAGTCTCTACCGGCGCAGCACCCCGTTCGTCCGGGTCCCCACCACCCTGATCGGCCTGGTCGACGCGGGGGTGGGGGCGAAGACCGGCGTGAACTTCGGCCGACAGAAGAACCGGCTGGGCAGCTACCACCCGGCCGTCGAGACGCTGTTGGACCCTACGTTCCTGGCCACCCTGGACCTCCGGCACCTGAGCAACGGGCTGGCGGAGATCCTCAAGATCGCCCTGATCAAGGACGGCCGGCTCTTCGAGACGCTCGATCGGCACGGCGAACGGCTGCTCGCCGACCGGTTCCAGACGCCGGGCGACACCTCTGCCGAGGTGCTGGTCCGGGCCGTGAACGGCATGCTCCAGGAGCTTCAACCCAACCTCTGGGAGAAGGAGTTGGAACGATCGATGGACTACGGACACTCCTTCAGCCCGACCCTGGAGATGCGCGCGCTGCCCGAACTGCTGCACGGCGAGGCGGTCTGCGTCGACATGGCGCTGACCACCGTGCTCGCCCAGCGGAGGGGACTGCTCGATGCCGCGCAGCGCGGCCGGATCCTCTCCCTGATGCGGCGGTTGGGGCTGCCGGTCCACCACCGCCTGCTGGAGCCCGGGTTGCTCCGCGACGCGCTGACCGACACCGTCCGGCACCGCGACGGCCGCCAACGGCTGCCGCTGCCGGTGGGCATCGGTTCCGGCTGCTTCGTCGACGACCTCACAGCACGCGAACTCGCCCTCGCCGCAACCGATCTGCGGGAGGCCGCCGCCCCGGCGTCGACCTCGGCCCGCGCAGCCGCCTGAACACACCCCACCGAGGGACCACCGAGGTACACCCCCACGGAGGCATCATGCGACGCGCCGTCATCGTCGCCACCACCCGCGAACCCGCCGACGTCCACGGCGTCCACGGCACCGAGGGGCTGACGCACTGGACCTGCCTGGCCCGTCGGACCGGGCTGCTCGGCAGCTGGGAGGCCATCGAGTGGGCCTGCCTGCCGCCCGGCGCGATCAGCGGCGAGCACCTGCACACCCGCACCGAGGAGGTGTACGTCCTCCTCTCCGGCCGGGGCGAGATCACCCTGGACGGACGCGCCGTCCACGTCGAGGCCGGGGACGTGGTCCTCACCGGCCTCGGCAGCCGCCACGGCCTGCGCAACACCGGACCCGAACCCCTGGAATGGCTGGTGATCGAGATGACCGCCGTCAGGCTCCCCGAACAACACCCCACCGACCTCGCTCCCACTCCCACTCCCACTCCCGCCGGCCCGCCGATACGCAGCACCGTCGTCACCAACCTGCGCAGGGTGGGATCCATCGACCCGCGCGTGGTCCTCTCCGGGCCGCTGCGCCGGCTCCGGATCACCCGGCTGGCGGCCGGTGAGCGCGCCGACCTGACCACCGACGGCGTCGAGCACACCGTCTTCGTCACCGCCGGGTCCGGCCGGGCCGCGCCGGGCGGCGCGCAGACCGGCGTCCTGAGGGTCCCGCTCACCCCCGGCACCGCACTCACCCTCCCGTTGGGCACCGACGCCGTCCTGACCGCCGGGCCGGACGGACTGGAGTACCTGCACGCCGTGCTGGCCGTGCCCGGCACCCCCGAAGGAGGCGAACCGTCATGATCGTCACCGGCACCGCCCGGCCGACCGTCCTGGTCGGCCCGGGCACCCACCGGATCCGGATCCGTTGCCTGGCCCGCCGGGGCATGCTGCACAGCGAGTGCGAGGCCTTCGACCACGTCCGCCTCAGCCCGGCGGCCTGCTACGACCTGACCGGCCGTGACGGCACCGAGGCCGCCTGGTACGTGCTGCGCGGCTCGGTCGCCCTCCTCGACGAAGGGCTCCCGCAGCGGCCGCGCCGAGCCCTCGTGGAGGGCGATCTCGTCCTCGCCCCGCGCGGCGGGGAGGTCCACCTGCACGGCGGTCCACTCGGCGCCGAGCTGCTCTGCCTGACCGTCCTGCCGAGCACCGTCAGCAACCGACTCCCCTCCCGCAGACCCGATCTGACCGACCACAGAACCGACCTCACCGACCGCGGAACCGACCTGACCGACCGCGGAACCGACCTGACCGACGTGACCGACCAAGGAGCCACCTCATGAACGCCCACCCCCGCCCGCTACTCGGCGCCGTGCACCACGTCGCGTACACCGTGCCCGACCTCGACCAGGCCGTCACCTTCTTCACCGAGGCCCTCGGCGCCGAACTCGCCTACCGCGCCGGGCCGATCAGTGACCCGGACGGCGACTGGACGACCCGTCACCTCGGGGTGCACCCCCGGGCCGTGGTGCGGCTCGCGATGCTCCGGCTCGGCCCGGTCGGCAATCTGGAACTCTTCGAGTACGCCGTCCCCGACCAACGCCGCGCGCTGCCGCTCAACAGCGACTGGGGCGGCCACCACCTCGCCCTGTGGACCGAGGACATCGACGCCGCCGTCGCACAGTTGGCGGCCCGTCCGGGGGTCCGGGTACTCGGCGGAATCGACACCGTCACCGACGGGCCGATCTCCGGGGCGCGCTGGGTCTATCTCACCACCCCCTGGGGCATGCAGCTCGAACTCATCCACCTCCCGGAGCAGTTGCCCTTCGAGGAGAGCACCGCGGTCCGTCTCTTCGACCCGCGGAAGCTCAACGAGCGGCAAGGAGTGAGCAGATGACCGACATCTGGGCCCCCGGCGCACCGCCCGTGGTCACCGCCGAGGACGACCGCTACGACGCCGACGTGGTGATCGTCGGCTCCGGGGCCGGCGGTGCGACCACCGCCTGGGCACTGGCCGGCAGCGGCGCCCGGGTGCTGGTACTGGAACGCGGCGGCTTCCTCCCGCGCGAGCCGGAGAACTGGTCCGCCCAAGCCGTCTTCGGCGCACGCCGCTACCACAACGCCGAACCCTGGCGAACGGTCGGCCGCACGGGTCGCATCGGCCGACCGTTCGACTCCGCCGCGCACTACTACGTCGGTGGCACCACCAAGGTCTACGGCGCCGGCCTACCGCGCCTGCGCGAGGACGACTTCGGCCCGGTCGAACACGTCCAGGGCACCTCCCCCGCCTGGCCGTTCGACTACCAGGCGCTGGAGCCGCACTACGCCGAGGCCGAACGCCTCTTCCACGTGCACGGCCAACCGGAGGACCCCACCGCCGGTCCCCGCTCCGGCCCGTTCCCGCACCCTCCCGTTCCGCACGAACCCTATGTCGCCGACCTCGAAGTCCGGCTGCGTGCCCAGGGGTTGCACCCCTACCCGCTGGAGCTCGGGATCGACCTCGGCCCCGGTCGCAGCTGCCGCCGGTGCGGCACCTGTGACGCGTTCCCGTGCATGGTCGGCGCCAAGAGCGACGCCGAGACCCGCGCACTGCGCCCCGCTCTGCGCAGCGGCACGGTCCGTCTGCTCACCGGCAGTTATGCCACCCGGCTGGACACCGACCCGGCCGGCCGCGCCGTCACCGCCGTCCAGGTGCTGCGCGGCGGACGGCCCGTCACCGTTCGGGCCGGCACCGTGGTGGTCTCCTGCGGGGCGATCAACTCGGCTGCCCTGCTGCTGCGTTCGCACAGTCCGGCGCACCCGGACGGGCTGGCCAACGGCTCCGGACTGGTCGGCCGCAACCTGATGCTGCACAACAACAGCGTGCTGGTCGCGGTCGACCCGCGCCGCCGCAACCCCGTCACCTTCCAGAAGACGCTGGCCCTCAACGACTTCTACCGGGCCGGCCCGCACAGCGCCTTTCCGCTCGGCAACCTGCAGTTGATGGGCAAGATCGGGCCGGCCATGCTGCCCGGAGTACTCCCGCGGCGGTTGCGCAGCGCGGTGAGCGCGCACAGCCTCGACTGGTGGGTGATGTCCGAGGATCTGCCCGATCCACGCAACCGGGTCACCCTCGCGCCGGACGGCGGGATCGCCGTGCACCGCGAGGCCACCAATCTCCGTGCCCACCACGGTCTGTTGCGCGCGGCTCGGCGGATGCTGCGCCGGGCCGGCTATCCCCTGCTGCCGTCGCACCGGATGGGCATCGAGGCCACCGGCCACCAGTGCGGCACCGTGGTGGCCGGCCAGGATCCGGCGCGCTCGGTCCTGGACCCGTACTGCCGCAGCCACCAGGTGCGGAACCTCTTCGTGCTGGACGCCGGGTTCTTCCCGTCCTCCGCCGCCGTCAATCCCACCCTCACCATCGTGGCGCAGGCCCTGCGCACGGCCCACCACGGCGTACTGCTCCCCTGACATCCCCTCACCAGCCAACCACGACCACGACCACCGACGACCGAGAGAGGTACCCCGCCATGCCCACCGCCACCGCAGCCGTCGCCCGCGCCGCGGGCCGGCCCTTCACGTTCGAGGAGGTCCGGCTCGCCGAACCGCGCCCGCACGAAGTGCTGCTGCGGGTCCGGGCCGTCGGCATCTGCCACACCGACCTGAGTGTGCGGGCCGGCCACACCCCGTTCCCGCTGCCGGGCGTCCTCGGCCACGAGGCGGTCGGCACGGTCGTGGGCGTCGGCAGCGCCGTCGCCGCCACCACGCCCGGCGACACCGTCGTGGCGACCTTCGCCTCCTGCGGTGACTGCCCGCCCTGCCGCGAGGGGCGACCCGTCCAGTGCGCGCACTGGCCCGCGCTCAACCTCTTCGGCGGGCGGCGGCTGGACGGCTCGCCCACCCTGTTCGGCAGCGACGGGGAGCCGTTGAACGGGCACTTCTTCGGCCAGTCCTCGTTCGCGACCCTCGCCCTCGCCTCCGACCGCAACGTGGTCCCGGTGCCGTCCGACCTGCCCGTCCAGGCACTCGCGGGCTTCGGCTGCGGCGTGCAGACCGGCGCCGGCGCGGTGCTGAACGTGCTGCGGCCCGAACCCGGCCACACGCTGGCGGTGTTCGGCGCGGGGGCGGTGGGCCTGTCGGCCGTGCTGGCCGCCCGGCTGACCGCCGCCACCCGGATCATCGCCGTCGACCTGCATCCGGGCCGCCTCGACCTCGCCCGGCGGCTCGGCGCCACCGCGGTGGTCAACGCGGGCGAGAGCGATCCGGTCGCCGCACTGGCCGAACTGACGGGCGGACGCGGTGCCGAGCGCACGCTGGAGACCAGCGGCGACGTCCGGGCGCTGCGCCAGGCCGTCGCCGGGCTCGCCGTCGGCGGAATGTGCGGGGTGGTCGGCGCGCCGCCCGCCGGGACGGAGGTCGGCATCGACGTGCCCCAACTGCTCGACCGGGGACCGCGGATCGTCGGCATCAACCAGGGCGCGAGCCTGCCGCAGCGGTTCATCCCGGCGCTGGTCGAGCTCTACCGAACCGGCCGGCTGCCGGTGGACGCACTGGTGCACACCTTCCCCTTCGAACAGATCGAGCGGGCCGCCCTGGAGGCCCGCTCCGGACGGGTCGTCAAGCCGGTCCTGCTGATCGACTGAGATCGGCATTAAGTCACTGGACGGTTACTGATAGTGTTCAACTCGTGGATGAGCAGCCAGCAGACAGCCCTGACGGCGGCCCGGCCGACACCCTCGTGCGGGTCCTGATCGTCGACGACCACCCACTCTTCAGGGAGGGCCTGCGGGCCGCACTGGAGACCGACCGTGGGGTGCGGGTGGTGGCCGAGGCGCAGACCGCGGGCGCCGTTCCGGACGCCGTCGCGGATCATCGCCCGGACGTCGTCATCATGGACCTCAACCTGCCCGACGCCTCCGGCCTGGACGCCACCCGCCGACTCGCCGCACAGAGCCCGCACTCCCCCGTCCTGATGCTCACCATGGCCGACGACGACGGCAGCCTGCTCGCCGCGCTCCAGGCCGGTGCCCGCGGCTACCTGGTCAAGGGCGCCGGACGCGAGGAAGTCCTGCACGCCGTGCGGACGGTGGCGGCCGGCGGCGCGGTGTTCGGCTCGGACGTCGCGGCCCGGATCACCACGCTGCTGGCCGGCAGCCGACTGCACGACGCCGGCCAGCTCTTCCCCAGCCTGACCGCCCGCGAGTGCGAGGTGCTCGACCTGGTGGCACGCGGCCTGGACAACCGCCGGATCGCCCGCGAGCTGGTGGTCGCCGAGAAGACCGTCCGCAACCACGTCACGCACATCTTCGAGAAGCTCAACGTGGCCAGCCGCGCCGAAGCCGTCGCGCGGGCCCGCGACATGGGCCTCGGCGACAGCTGATCCGCCGGCCGGTCCTCCCGCCACCGGCCGGCCGACACCTGCTCCTCCTCCCGTCCCCACTCCCCATCCCCACTCCCCGCCCCAACTCCCGGTCCCAGACGCCCGGTCCCAGACGCCCGGCCCCGCACCAAGGCCAAGGCGGGACATACGGCTCATGCGGCCGGGACACCAAGCCGACGACGATGGCAAGCGTCACACCAGGGACCGTCACACCATGGGCGGGGACCGAGGAGGGCAGGATGCGCGCAGCCACCACGACACCCGAGGGCTCGGCGCCCACCCCCGCGCCGCCGCCGACCCGCACGGCCACCCGCGCGAGCACCACGACCGGGCTCGCCACCGCCTACGGCGTCTGCGGTCTGACCCTGCTCTGCGCATTGGGCTGGGTCGCCCTCGCCCTCACCCACCTGGACGATCCCGCGCACAACCGGGACATCGCCTTCGACCGCACCAACATCCTGCTCGGCCTCGGTTTCGCGCTGTCCGGCCTGTTCATGCTGGCTCACCACACCGGCCGCTCGCTCGGCCGCGCCCTACTCGCCGCCGGCTTCGCCATCTGTCTCTCCCGCTTCCTGCTCTTCACCCTCGCGCTCACCGGCGCCGGCCGGGCGGGCGGCGCCCTGGGCGGGGCGGTCCTGGTGCTGAGCGACACGCTCTTCCTCTTCGTGATGTACGCGGTGGCGCTCTGGTTCCCCGACGGGCGGCTGCCCGGCGGCTGGGGTCGGTGGTACGCGGGTGCCCTGCTGCTCTGGAGCGCCGTCCAGTCCTACGACAGCCATGCGACGGCCCCCGACTGGTACGGGCTGCCCAGCCCGTTCGTCCACGGCGGCTGGGCGGCCGCTGCCACCCGGTTGTCCGACGCACTCGACTCCCGGATCCTCTGGATCGCCTCCGGGCTACTGCTGTTCAGTCTGCTGGTCGCCGCCATGCGATGGCGACGCTCACCGACCGTGCGGCCGCACCAGGGCGTGGTCCTGCTGCCCTACCTGGCCTGGCTGCTCCTGGTCCTCTTCGGCGAGCGGATCGGCCTCGGCATCCCCGTGCTGGACTTCCTGGCCACCCTCACCGCCGCCCTCTGGCCGCTCGCGCTCTGCTACGCCTTCGCCCGGGACCGCTCCTGGTCGCTGGACCGCACCACCCGCCGGGTGCTCACCAGCTTCCTGCTCACCGGGGTGCTGATCTTCGGCTACTTCCTCCTCGCCCTGGAGCTGCCGCACCTGCTGCCCGGCGCGTCCGGCATGGACGCCCAGCTCATGGCGGGCTGTGCGCTGGCCGTCGGCGTCCTGGTGCGCCCCAGCGCACGCGGGATCGACCGCGCGGTCGAGCGCTTCTACTACGGCGAGCGAGCCCACCCCTACCAGGTGGTCCGCGCCCTCGCCGAACACCTCGGCCGGGCGGTCGACCCGGGCGACGCACCGAGGCTGCTCTGCGACACCGTCGTACGGACGCTCGGCCTGCCCGGCGCCCGGGTCGTCGTCCACACCCGGGACGGCCCGCGCGAGCTCGCGCTGCTCGGCCTGGTCGGACCGCACAGCGAGGTCTTCCCGCTCACCTACGAGGGCGGGGTGATCGGCGAGCTGTACGCCCCGCCACGCTCCGGCGAACTCGCTCTGGACCGCCAGGACCAGGTGGTCCTGCGCTTCCTGGCCGATCAGTCCGCACCCTCGATCGCCTGCCTGCGGCTCTCCGAGGATCTTCAGGCCAGCCGGCGGCAGATCGTGCTGGCCCGCGAGGAGGAGCGCAAGCGGCTGCGCCACGACCTGCACGACGGCCTCGGTCCGACGCTCTCCGGTCTGCGCCTGCAGATCGACGCCACCGGCAGTGGCCTTCCCGTGGGCTCCGCCGCCCGGGCCTCGCTGCTCACCGCTGCCGAAGGTATCGGCCAGGCCATCGACGAGCTGCGCCGAATCACCGACGGCATGGCCCCCGCCGAACTGGGCCGGGTCGGTCTCGCCGACGCGCTGCGCCAGCTGGCCGGCCGACTGGACGGCGGGCGGCTGCGGGTCGCCGTCGAGCTCGCCCCGGATCCGCTGCCGCCGTTACCCGCCGCCGTGGAGGTCGCCGTCTACCGGATCGCCGGGGAGGCCCTGAACAACGTGCTGCGCCACTCCGGAGCCGCCCGCGCCCGGCTGGCTCTGCGGGTCGGTCCCGAGGAGGTCACCGTCGAGGCCCGGGACGACGGCGCCGGGTTCCCCGTCCACCACTCCAGCGCCGGGGTGGGGCTGCGCTCGATGGCCGAGCGCGCCGAAGAGCTGGGCGGCAGCTTCACCATCGCCAACGACGCCCGGGGCACCGTGGTCAGTGCCGTCTTCCCTCGCCTCACCGAGCCCACCGCCCCATGACCGGATCCAGCACGTCCCACGGACTGCCCCAGGACAAACAGGTCCCAGGACAAACAGGACCGCAGGCTCATGACTCCGGGACGTGCCCAGCGTGATAGTCGAACAGTCGCCACGAGCGACCGGTCACCGCGGCCCACCCCCACTGGACCGCCACCGAGCAAGGAGGTCCCAGATGTCAGCGACCAGCAAGAACCCGGCCCGCCCGACCCCAACCCCGCCACCGGCTGCGGGTCCCGCGACGGACCCGGAGGCCCCGCAGCGCCGGGCGACCCCGGTTGTAGAGGAGGACCTTCCGGGGAGCTGTGGGCCGCCGCTGTACAGATGCGTACCGCCGGAACCGGCGACAACCGCCACCACCGGCAAGTAGCAACCGCCGCCGCAAACAACCTCGGCGATTGTCATCATCCGCGGCTGCGGAGGATGACAATCGCCGAGGTTCCCGGGCCCGGGGCCACGTGCCTTCCAGGCGCTACCGCAGTGCGGCTGCCTTGCGCCGACGGTCGACGATCGCCGCGGCCGCCAGCACCACGGCGGCGGCGACCAGCGACAGCACCATCTGGATCCGCCCGTCGTGGTCGGTGAACATATAGCCGACCACGAAGCCGATCAGCCCGATGGTCGCCCAGGTGAGGTACGGGTAGAGCCACATCCGCACGGTCAGCCGCTCAGGGGACTCACGCTCGATGATCTTCCGCATCCGCAGCTGCGAGAAGCAGATCACCAGCCAGACGAAGAGCGCCACCGCGCCCGAGGAGTTCAGCAGGAACTGGAAGACCGTACCCGGCGAGGTGTAGTTGAAGAAGACCGCCACGAAGCCGAAGACGACCGAGGAGAGGATCGCCGTACGCGGCACCCCGCGCGAGCTGACCGCTGCGAAGGCCTTCGGCGCGTCCCCGCGCTGCCCCAGCGAGAAGGCCATCCGGGAGGCCGTGTAGAGGCCCGAGTTGAGGCAGGACAGCACGGCCGTCAGGACGATCACGTTCATCACCTGCGCCGCGCCGGGGATCCCGACGTGCTCCAGGACCGCGACGTACGGGCTGCCCAGCAACTTGGCGGAGTCCCACGGCAGCAGGGTCACCACGATGGCGATCGAGCCCAGGTAGAAGATGCCGATGCGCCAGATCACGCTGTTGGTGGCCCCCTTGACCGCCTTCTCCGGGTCGGCCGACTCACCGGCGGCCAGCGTGACGATCTCGCTGCCCATGAACGCGAAGACCACCGTCAGCATGCCGTGGAACACCGCGCCGACGCCGTGCGGCAGGAATCCGCCGTGGCCGGTCAGGTTGGTCGTGCCCACCGCGTGCGTGCCCGGCAGCATGCCGAACACCGCCAGCAGGCCGATCACGATGAAGGCGGCGATCGCCACGACCTTGATGCCCGCGAACCAGAACTCGAACTCCCCGTACGAAGCGACCGAGAAGAGGTTGGTGGCGGTCAGGACCGCCATCACGATCAGCGCGAACGCCCACTGCGGAACACCCGGCAGCCAGCCGTTGAGGATCTTCGCACCGGCGGTCGCCTCCACCGCCAGCACCACGACCCAGAAGAACCAGTACAGCCAGCCGATGGTGAAGCCGGCCCACCGCCCGAGTGCCCGGTCCGCGTAGGCGGAGAACGATCCGCTCTGCGGGTCCGCCGCGGCCATCTCGCCGAGCATCCGCATCACCATCACGACCAGCACACCGGCCAGCGCGTAGGAGAGCAGGATTCCCGGTCCGGTGGCCGCGATTCCGGCACCCGAGCCGACGAACAGTCCGGCCCCGATCACACCGCCGATGGCGATCATCGAGAGGTGGCGGTTCTTCAGCCCGGCCTGCAGCTGCCCGCCGTGCGGCACTTCGTGCGCTGCCTGACCCGGGACGGTCTCGGAGCTGGAACTGGAACTGGTATCGGTGGTCATGACGGTCTGCTGCCCTTCCTGCGTGACGGCATGCCTCGTCCAAGGACCGGACGGGGTGGGGACGGTCGCACGCAACGCCAGGAAAGATAGCCCGAATATCGGAATTACGTAACCCGACTGCGGAAATCCTCGTTCCCTACTGACGAGTCAACTATTCCTCAGCGGCGGAATACTTGAGCTTTATTTGAGGATTCGAAAGCGAGGTGATTTCTCATCCCCCCATGACACACTCCGCCTAGAAGTTCTTCGCACCCGCCGTGATCGCCTCGCGGATGCGGAAGTAGGTGCCGCAGCGGCAGATGTTACGGATCTCGTCGAAGTCGGCGTCGCCGATCTCGTGCCCCGCGGCGCGGGCCTCGCGGACCTTGGCCACCGCGGCCATGATCTGGCCGGGCTGGCAGTAGCCGCACTGGGCGACGTCGTAGTCCAACCAGGCCTCCTGCATCGGGTGCAGGGGCTTGCCCACGGTCGCGGGCAAGCCCTCGATGGTGGTGATCTCGTCAGTGGGCTGGATCGCGCTCACCGGCACCGAGCAGGGGTTGAACGCCTTGCCGTTGATGTGGCTGGTGCAGGCCTGACAGACGCCCAGGCCGCAGCCGTACTTGGGGCCGGTGACCCCGAGGACGTCGCGCAGTACCCAGAGCAGGCGGACGTCGTCCTCGACGTCCACCGAGACCGGCGCGCCGTTGAGGATGAAGGTGTGTGCGGACACAGAGGTGCTCCTAGTAGGCGCGGGTCAGGCCGTCGACGGGCGACTGCGGGATCGGGGGCGTGGTCGGCAGCGGGGTGAAGGCCAGTGGCGCGGCCTGGTTGATCGGGAAGCTGGTCGGCATCGTGCCGGTGGCCCGGGCATAGGCGCAGGCGACCGCGGCCATCGCGGCACCGACCGCGAGCTCCCCGGCACCACCCGGCGTGCCGCTGCTCGGCGGCATCACCACGATCTGCAGGTCGGGCGGGGTGTTCCACTGCCGAGTGTAGAAGTAGTTGTCCCAACTTCCTTCCTGGAAAACCCCGTTCTCGAAGTGCATGCCGGAGGTCAGGGCGACGGCGATGCCGTCCGAGATACCGCCCATCATCTGGGCCTGGAGACCGAGCGGATTGACCGCGAGACCGGCGTCCACCGCGCAGATCACCTTGGTGACCCGAGGCCCGGTGCAGGCGTCGGGGATCTGCCGGCCCGTGGTCGCCGCCGTGCAGTCGATCTCGACCAGTATCGCGGCCACGCTGTGGTACTCGGGGTGGAGCGCGATTCCCTGCGCGGTGCCCGGCGCCATCGTCCGCCCCCAGGAGCCGAGTTGGGCGACCTTGTCGAGAACGGCGATGGCCCGCGGGTCCTTCAGCGTCTGGCGGCGGAACTGGTACGGGTCCTGTCCCACCCCGGCGGCGAGCTGGTCGACGATCAACTCCTGCGCACAGCGCACGTTCGGCGAGTAGATGCCGCGCATGCTGCCGGTGTTGAAGCCCTTGTCCACCTCGCTGAGCAACTGCGTGGTGACGCCGAAGTTGTAGGGCGTCTGCTGGGTCAACTCGAAGATGGTCTCGGAGAATCCGATGTCGCCGACCGGCAGCTTGGCCACCTGGGAGGTGATGACCTCGCCCAGGCCGTGGCTGAAGTCGGTGGCCACCGAGGCGTGTCGCTGCTCGAAGGTGAGCACCTGGCCGAGCGCGTGGGTCGCGCGCACGTGCGAGATGCTCATCGGGTGCGTCCGGCCCTGGCGGAACTCGTCGGTGCGGTGCCACATCAGCTTCACCGGCTTGCCCATCAGCTGCGAGATCTCGGCAGCCTCCAGGGCCGCGTCGGCGAACAGCTTGCGGCCGAACGACCCGCCGCCCTGGACGACATGGACCGTGACGGCGCTCTGCAACAGTCCCAGCTTGGCGGCGATCGCCCCCTGCGCGACGATCGGCGCCTTCACCGCCGCCCAGACCTCGGCCCGGCCGGGGCGGACGTCGGCGATCGCGCAGTTCGGCTCCAGCGCGCTGTTGCTGGCGAAGGCGAACGTGAAGGTGGCCTCGACGGTCTGCGCCAGCAGGTTCAACGGCGGTACCACCAACGGAAGTTCGGCGGCCTTCAACTCCTTCAGGAGAGTGCTGTCCGAGGAGTTGTCCTCGGTCCCCGGACCCCAGGTCACCTGCAGCGCGCGCACCGCGTCGATGCACTGGCCGAAGGTCGCCGCGCGGACGGCGACGCCGGTGGCGATGATGACCACGTCGGTGACGCCCGGCATCGCCTTCACCGCCGCCAGGTTCTGCACGGAGAGCGGGGTGCCGTTGAGCGTCGGCGGCCGGCAGACCATGGTCGGCAGCGCGTTCGGCACCGCGAGATCCATGGCGAACTGCTTGCGGCCGGTGACGATGTCCAGCGCGTCGATCCGCTTCTGCGCCGTCCCGATCACCTCGAAGTCGCTCTGCTGCTTCAGCACCACGCCGACCTGCACCGTCACCTGGCTCGCGGCCGCCGCGGCCAGCGAACCGTAGGTGGCGCTCTGCCCGTTCGGCGAGCTGACGACGCCGGCGGCCGTGGTCAGCGTCGAGGCGGGGACGCCGAAGCGGACGGCCGCCGCGGCCAGCAGCCGCTGGCGCGCGGTCGCGGCCGCGACGCGGATCGGGGTGTAGGTGGAAACGGTGGTGTTGGAGGCGCCCGTGAACTGGTTGAACAGCAGCTCGGGCCGGGCGTCCGCGAGCGTGATCCGCACCTGCGCGAGCGGGATGTCCAGCTCCTCGGCGATCAGCATCGCGGTGGAGGTGGTGACGCCCTGGCCGACCTCGGCACGCGGCAGCGCGAAGGAGGCGGTGCCGTCGGTGTTCAGCTGGATACTGATCAGCCCGGAGGTCGGCGACGCGGCCGTCGTCAGCAGGTCGGTGAGGTCGAGCAGGTCGGCCGGCTCCGGCAGGGACGGCACGGCCGCCTGTGCCTCGGTCGGCGCCAGCGCCGCCTCGCCCAGCTGCGCGGCGACCATCAGCGTCGGCCCCGCCAGGACGTACCCGAGGAAGCGCCGCCGCCCGACCCCGCGGCCGCTCTCGTCGTCCTCGTCCTGCGGCAATCGGCCCTGATCCCCCATCAACTGTCCTCCCGAAGAACCGTGCGAAAGGGCACGTCAGGCATGCCCGCGACAACCCTAGGGGGCGAACGGCGTTCGACCGGCGGCGGGGTGGCCACAGCCCACAGCCCACGCCCCACGCCCGGCGACCCGCCGACCCGGCGACCTGGCGACCCGGCGACCTGGCGACCCGCCGACCGATCGCGACGTTCCGGGCCGACCCCCTGCGGCGCCTCTACGATCCGTGACCATGACGACGACTCGCCCCCGCGCCACCCGCACCGGCGCCCCCTTCGGCGCCTGCACCGGAGCGCTCGTGATGGCCGCAGCCTGCTGGCTGACCGCGCTGCCGCCGGCCACGGCCGCAACCCCGGGCGGGACGGGCCTCGGCAGGGCGAACGGCCTGGGCGATCCGGTCTTCCCCGCGCTGGGCAACACCGGCTACGACGCGCTGCGCTACGACCTCGACTTCGTCTACCGCGCCGGAACCCGCACGGTGGACGCGACCGCCGGCATCACCGCACGCAGCCTGCGCCCGTTGAGCGGCTTCGAGCTCGACGCGCTGGGCCTGGACGTGCACAGCGTGCAGGTCGACGGCCAGCCGGCCCACTTCGCGCTGCACGACGAGAAACTCGCCGTCACCCCGGCGAACCCGGTGCCCTCGGGCGCGGTCATGACCGTCCAGGTCCAGTACACCGCCGACCCGCGCGCCGCACTGCCGCACAGCGGATGGGTGCCCACCCCCGACGGGTTCGCGATCGCCGGGCAGCCGGACAGCGCGCACACGGTCTTCCCGTGCAACGACCACCCCAGCGACAAGGCGGACTTCACCATCCGGGTGACCGCCCCGGACGATCTGTACGGGGTCGCCAACGGCTCGCTCACCTCCACCACCGAGCAGCAGGGGCAGACCACCCGCACCTACACCTCGCGCGACCCGATGGCCACCGAGCTGGTCCAGGTCTCGGTGGGCCACTACACCGTGCGCGACCGCCCCGGACCGGTCGGCGTCCGCCTGCGGGACATCGTCCCGACCGCGCGCGCCGCCGACCTGGAGCCGGCCCTGGCGCTGACACCGGGACAGCTCGACTGGCTGCAACAGCGCCTGGGAGCCTTCCCGTTGGAGAGCTACGGGCTGCTGCCGGCGAACACCGACGCCCCCGACGCGTTCGGCTTCACGGGTCTGGAGACGCAGACCCTGACGCTCTACAAGCCGAACTTCCTGCGGCAGCCCGAGTCCGCGATCGGCTCGCACATGATGCACGAGCTGGTGCACTCCTGGTTCGGCGACAGCGTCACACCGCAGAGCTGGGCGGACCTGTGGCTCAACGAAGGCCACGCCGACTTCTACGGACTGCTGTACCGCTATGAGCGCGGCTGGCCCGACTCGCTCGGCCTCACCTCGCTCGAGGCGCGAATGAAGGACACCTACGCCAAGGGCGACCAGTGGCGCCACGACTCGGGCCCGGTGGCCGCGCCCGATGCGGCGGACCTCTTCGACGGCCAGCGCTACCTGGGCGGCGTCCTGGTCCTCTACGCACTGCGCGAGAAGGTCGGCGAGGCGACGTTCGCCCGTATCGAGCAGACCTTCCTCCAGCGCCACCGCAACGGCACCGCGACCACCCAGGACTACATCACGACCGCCTCCGACGTCTCCGGCCAGGACCTCGGCGGCTTCCTCACCGACTGGCTCTACGGCACCCACACCCCGCCGATGCCCGGCCACCCGGACTGGACGGTCTCGCACACCACCACGGTCGCCACCACCCGTGGTACCGCGACACTATGACGGCCGTCACTTCGCAGTGCCCACCCCCACCGGCTCCCGGTCCACGGCAAAGAACTCCCGGGCCCGCTCCAGCGCCACCCCGTCCGTCAGCACGCCCCCAGGCCGCGTGGCGTGCCCCAGCAACCCGCCACCCCAGCGCGCCCCGAAGTACGCGGCGCTCAGGCGCAGCGTCCCCAACAGGGGCTCGGCCACCGCATCGTCCGCGTTCGCCATCACGCTGACGGACCAGAAGGTCTTGGCGCCCATCCGCTCCTTGAAGTCCACCCCCGGCAGCCGCAGCCAGTGCGACCAGTGGTCGAGGTAGAGCTTGGCGCTGGAACTGACGCTGTACCAGTACAGCGGCGAGACGATCACCACGTCCGTCGCCGCCAACGTCGCCTCCAGCAGCAGCCGTTCGTGCTCACCGAGCTCCCGGTCCGCGCCCTCCCCCGCATGCCGGAGGTCCTTGAAGGGCGGCAGCGGAAAGTCCGCCAGCCGCAGCCACCGCTGCTCGGTCCCGGCCGGCAGCTGAGCGGCCGCCTCCCGCGCGAGCGCTTCGGTGTTGCCGCCGTCGCGGGAACTGGCAAGGACGAAGAGGAAGCTCTTTGCGTCAGTCATCATGCGCATACATTAAATGCATCTGCAACTAATCTCAATCCTCCCCCGCCCGGCACCCACACGCAGCAGACCCACAGCAGGCTCGTCGGCGGGCGAGGCGGCCGGCGCGTGTCTCAGCGCCGTTGCCCCCGGGCGTCGCGGGCCACTGCCGCAAAGCGTTCGACCAGGGGGTTGCGATCCTCGCGTCGCCAGGCCATCGCGACGGTGGTGCGCACGGTGGTCGGGGCGATCCGGCGGTAGGCGACGCGCTTGAGGCGGATCCGGCGGATGCTCGCGGGGGCGAGGGAGACGCCGAGACCCGCCTCGACGAGTGCGCAGACCGTCTGCCACTCCACGGCCTGCTGGCCGAGCCGGGGTTCGAAGCCGGCCTCGCGGCACAGGTCGAGGATCCGGTCGTGGACCGTCGGTCCGGCCTCGCGCGGCAGCAGGACGAACGGTTCGGCCGCGAGTGCCGCCAGCGCCGCGACGGGGACGACGCGCCGGGCGGCCAGCGGATGCCCGGCGGGCAGCACCACGACGAACCCCTCGGAGAGGATCGGCTCGGTCACCAGCCCGGGATCGTCCGGGGGTTCGCGCAGCAGTCCGAGGTCGATCAGCTGCCCGTGCAACGCCGCCACCTGCGGCGCCGTGGTCATCTCCCGTATCTCCAGATCGACTTGTGGATACAGGTCCCGGTAGGCGCGCAGCAGGTCCGGCAGGACGGTCAGCGCGAGCGAGGCGGCGAAACCGATCCGGAGCCGACCGGCCGCGCCGCCCCCGGTGCGCCGCGCCGCGTCCAGGCCGACGGCCAGCTCGTCGAGCGCGCGCCGGGCGGCCGGGAGGAGTTCGCTCCCGGCCGCAGTGAGGGCGACCGGACCGGGCCCCCGGCTGAACAGCGGGTAGCCGACCCTCGTCTCCAGGCGGCGGATCTGCTGGCTGAGCGGCGGCTGCGCGATGCCCAACCGCTCGGCCGCCCGGCCGAAGTGGAGTTCCTCGGCGAGCACCGCGAAGGCGTGCAGCTGCCGGAGTCCGAGTTCGGGGCGATCGTCCATGTCCATATCGTCCATGACCACAGCGTCCATGACCGACGGGACAGCACACGGGACAGCACTCGGGACGGCCCCTGCGATATCGCCGGAGATATCACGGTGGACGCGGCAGGGTATTGGACATATCACCGCAGGCTGCCTAGCTTTCCGGCATGACTGAGCGACGACGACGCGCGATCCTGAGCGGTTCCACCTTCGAGGAGGAGATCGGCTACGCCCGGGCCGTGGTCGACGGCGACTGGGTGCACGTCTCCGGGACGACCGGCTTCGACTACGCGGGCATGACCATCTCCGACGACGTGGTCGAGCAGGCCGAACAGAGCCTGCGCAACGTCACGGCGGCGCTGGCCGAGGCCGACTGCACCCTCGCCGACGTCGTCCGGGTCCGCTACCTGCTGCCCGAGCGCGCCGACTTCCCGCTCTGCTGGCCCACCCTGCGGCGCAGCTTCGGCGAGATCCGGCCGGCCGCCACCATGCTCGTCTGCGGCCTGGCCGATCCGCGGATGAGGTTCGAGATCGAGGTGACGGCCCACCGCGCGTCCACTGCCCCGAGCAGTCTCACCACGCCGTACAGGTCCTAGCCGATCGAGCCGAGCCCCGGGAGGACCCGCTCGGCGAGCTGTTCGGCGAAGCTGACCGGGTGGCGGTCCGGCACCACCTGGAGTTCGTCGATGCCCAACCGCGCGTACTGTTCGGCGAGGGCCAGGAACGCGTCGACGTCGTCCAGCACCGCACGGCCGCCCAGGGCGGTCTTCGTGATGGCGTCGTAGTCGCGCCCCTCGTCCTCGCAGTGCGCGCGCAACACCTGGAGCTTGTGGGCGACTTCGTCCGGTGAGGTGGCGAAGAGGTTGCAGGAGTCGGCGTACCGGGCGACCATCAGCAGGGTCTTCTTCTCACCGCCACCGCCGATCATGATCGGCGGGTGCGGCCGGCGCAGCGGCGCCGGGACGCAGAGCGTCTCCTCCAGCTGGTAGTGGCGGCCCTGGAAGGGGCCGTCGTCGTCGCTCCACATCTGCAGGCAGATCTGCAGGGTCTCCTCCAGCCGCTCGAACCGCTCGGCCACCGGGACCACCGGCACGCCGAGGGCGCGCTGCTCGCGCTCGTACCAGGAGGCGCCGATGCCGAACCTGGCCCGGCCGCCGGAGAGCACGTCGAGGCTGGTGACGATCTTCGCCAGCAGACCGGGGTGGCGGTACATCACGCCGGTGACCAGCACTCCGAGCTCCATACGCTCGGTCAGCGCCGCGACATAGCCGAGCGCCGTGTACGCCTCCAGCATCGGCTGGTCGGCGCTTCCCGTGCCGTGCTCCATCTGGAAGTAGTGGTCCATCACGGTGAACGAGGCGACGCCCGACTGCTCGGCGATCCGCGCGGTCTGCGCCAGCGTCGGACCGATCAGCGCGGGATCGGTGGGAGTCGAGTAGTTCCAGTAGTGCAGACCGAGTTTCATGAACAGTCCTCAGCTCTGAATACGACGGCCCGTCGGCCGGTCCGGCTGCCCACGATAGCGGCGGGGCGGGCCACCGCGGCGCAGGAGAACGACCCCTGCCCTGCGGCGTCGCCGCGGCCCGTCGACGCCCGTCGACCCCTCCCGCCCTCCCGCCCAGGTCGCGGCACCACTGGGTCGATATACGGGCATTCGGGGATCTGACGCATCGGAATAGCGCTTTTCATCCTTTTCCGCACGGGCCGTGCAGCCACCACCGCCAAACGCCGGAAATTCGGCCATGAATCACCGCTCGGAATGTTCGATTTAGGGCGAACACGTTGACTCTTGTGCGCAGTGTGGCATGTGCAATATAGTATTGCACTGATAGAGCGTCACAGTACCTCAGTAGTTCCACCGTTGTTTCCTCCCCCCGCGCGCCTCAACGCCGAGTCGCGCGTCGGAGCTGCTCGCGTTCGGTCCTCCCCCGCTTCTCCGCATGGCAGCTCTCCCCCGTGTGCGCTCCTCACGCTCCCCCTCAGCCAGTCCACTGGCACGCCCCGGTCCGCAGCCTGTGGACCGGGGCACCTCCCCCATGCACCCCACCTGAAAGGGACTGTGTCACGTGACCAGACTCAGATACGGTCTGTTCCGGCGCGGCAAGCGAGCCGTGTTCACCGGCCTCGTCGTGGCCATCGCCGGCGCCGGACTCGTCGCCAACCCGCTGACCGCCACGGCCGACCCGCACCCCGCCTCCGCGGGATGGGTGCAGACCACGGCCAGCGGTTGGATGCAGGTCCAGCCCGGCACCCCGAAGGTGGCCAAGCCGACCAAGCCCACCGCCAAGCCGGCGGTCCGCGGCAAGGTCGGCGCGAGCCGCCCCGCCCCGGTCGACTCCAGCGGCAAGATGCACCCGCAGGTCGCCGACGGGGCCGACCCGTCCACCGGTAATCCCGATGACGGGTACGTCTCCAACCAGTACGACCTGCAGCTGCAGTACAAGGGCGGACAGGACTCGACCGGTGTGATCATCGGCCCGCCGAAGGTGTACCTGGTGCTCTGGGGCTCGCAGTGGGGCACCCCGTCCACCAACGCCGCCGGTGACGTGGTGATGTCCAAGGACGCCGACCAGGCCGCCCCGTACCAGCAGGACTTCTTCAAGGGCCTGGGCAGCGCCGGCGACGGCTGGAGCGGGGTGCTGACCCAGTACTGCGAGGGCATCGCGGCCGGCAGCATCCAGTGCCCGGCCGGTGCCTCGCACATCCCGTACCCGAAGGCCGGCAGCGTCCTCGCCGGCGTCTGGGTGGACAACGCCGCCCCGGCCCCGCAGTCCGCGAACGAGCCGCAGCTCGGTGCCGAAGCGGCCGCCGCCGCACAGCACTTCGGCAACACCACCGAGGCGCAGAACCGCAACGTGCAGTACATCATCGACTCGCCGCAGGGCACCGACCCGGACACCTGGAAGGAGCTCGGGTACTGCGCCTGGCACGACTTCGAGCACTCCTCGTACGGCCAGCTCGCCTACACCAACATGCCCTACCTGACGGACGTCGCCGGGTGCGGTACCAACTGGTTCGGCGAGAACACCCCCCGCGGCCGGCTCGACGGCTACGGCATCATCGGCGGCCACGAGTACGCCGAGACGCTGACCGACCCGAACACCCCCGGCGGCTGGACCGACGCCACCGGCCAGGAGGTCGCGGACAAGTGCGCCTGGATCCCGGCCGGTTCGAACGGCGGACTGTTCACCGAGAACCTGTCCACCGGCTCGTTCCCGCTGCAGACGCTCTGGTCCAACACCGACCACCTCTGCAGTGCCTCGGACCCCGTCTACACCAACCCGCCCGTGGTGCTCAGCACCATGTGCGACCGGACGGACACCCCCAACTCGCCGCTCTCGATACCGGCAGTGGCCGTCGACAGCGCCGGAGGCGCGGTCAGCTACAGCGCCACCGGCCTGCCGAAGGGGCTCAGCATCAACGCCTCGACCGGCGTCATCTCCGGTAGCGCCGCCGCCACCAACGGCTACGTCCGGATCACCGTCAACGCCGCCGACAGCGCCGGCAAGACGGCGAGCACCGGCTTCTGGGAGAACCTGGCGGCCGGCGCCCGGGTCGGCTGCGGCAGCATCGAGCAGCTGATCGACCCCGGCTTCGAGAACGGCTCGGCCGACGTCAACCACACCGGGATGACCGACGCGTGGAGCCCGTCCGGCTACAACGTCATCACCCCGTCGAGCCTGCACTCGGCGCACTCGGGCACCTGGTACGCCTGGCTCGGCCAGAGCGTCGGCAGCGACGACTCCATCACCCAGTACCTGGACACCTACCCGGGCTACTCCGCGGCGTCGTTCTCGTTCTGGCTCGACACCGAGACCACGAACACCTCGGCCACCCCCGACACGCTGTCGCTGATCGCCATCGACCAGTACACCAAGCAGCCGCTCGGCACGGTCAAGACGTGGAGCAGCCAGGGCTCGACCCCCGGCTACCAGTACCAGTCGGTGGACCTGTCCCCGTACCTCAACCAGGTCGGCTGGGGCACCACGATCGGCCTCGAACTGGTCTCGCACGAGTCCGGCAGCGCCGCCACCACCGCGTTCCTGGTGGACGACGCCTCGGCCCGCGAGAACTGATCCTTCCTGCCGCACCCCGCAGGACCCCATCCGCCCGTCGCAGCCGCACCCCGGCTGCGGCGGGCGGTTCGCGTCGGGCACCCACGGTCCGGGCGCGTTCGGCGCAGGCGTTCGGCGCAGGCATTCGGGGGGTACCTCGTGGCGCTGGGGCTCCGGCGCGGTGCGGCGATCTACGGTTTGCTGAGCCCACCCGGGCCCACCTGGACCAGGAGGTGCCGGATGCCATCGCCCACCAGGCGGAACGCCGTACGACGGGCCGACCGACTGCGCGAGTCCGCGCGCCCGGCCTCGCCCGTCGGGCCCGGGGTGCAGCGCGTCGCCGGGTACGCCTGGCGGCTGCTGGTGATGGCCGTCGCCCTCTACGTCGTCCTCATCGTGCTCGGGCGCCTGGTGCTCCCGGTGGTGGCGGTCTTCGTCGCCCTGGTGATCACCGCGATCCTGCGCCCGGCCGCCGACCGGCTCACCCGGCTGATGCCACGCGTGCTCGCCGTCCTGGTGACCGTCCTGGGGGCACTGCTGCTGCTCGCCGGGGTGCTCGCGCTGATCGGCGAGACCGTGGCCGGCGAGTGGACCAGGCTGGGCAACGACTTCAGCGGCGGGATCGACCGGATCGAGAAGTGGCTGGAGGGAGCGCCCTTCCACCTCCGGCCGGACCGCCTCGCCGGACTGCATTCGAAGCTCAGTACCTTCGTGTCGTCGCACCGCTCGACGCTCGTCAGCACCGCGGTGAACGAGGCCGGGCGGGTGCTGGAGATCGTCACCGGCGCGGCGCTCGCGCTGTTCTGCTCGATCTTCTTCATCCACTCGGGCGACGGCATGTGGCGCTGGGCGCAGCGCCAGTTCCCGGCCGACGCCCGCGCCACCACGGCCCGGGCCGGCCAGGCCGCCTGGCGCACCTTCGCGGGCTACACCCGCGGCATCATGATCGTCTCCGCCAGCAACGCGATCCTGGTCGGCATCGCGCTCGTCGTCCTCGGCGTGCCGCTGGCCCTGCCGCTGACCGTCCTGGAGTTCTTCGCCACCCTGGTCCCGCTGATCGGCTCACCGGTCGCGCTGGCGATCGCCGCCGTCGTCGCCCTGGCCGCGAAGGGCCCGGTCACCGCCCTGATCGTGCTGGCCCTGATCGTGGTGATCGGCCAGATCGAGGGCCACCTGCTGCACCCCGTGGTGATGAGCTGGGCCGTCAGCATCCACCCCGTCGCCGTCGCCCTCTCCGTCACCGCCGGCGGCATCCTGGCCGGCGTGATCGGCGCCGTAGTGGCCCTCCCCCTCGTCTCGGTCGCCTGGGCCGTCATCTGCGAACTCCGCACCCCGGCCCCGAACTGACCCCCGTCGCCGGTGCTCCTAGCGGTACGGATCGCGCAACGGCCGGGGCTCGCGCACCCCACGGACGACGGCGTCCGGGAGTTCCGGACCGGCGACGTAGTAGCGCCCTTGGGCCTCGCCCCGGGCGACCAACCAGGCCGACTTCACGAGTTCGCGGATGTCGCGCTGAGCCTGCTGCTCACTCAGTTCCGCGTCCGCCTGATAGGTCACGCGGCGAAGTCGGTTGCCCATCGCGGCGGGGTAGAGCGCGTAGATCATCCGTTCGGGCCAGCCCCTTCGGCCGATCGCCTCGTCGAGTCCCGACCAGACCTCCCGCGTGGTCTCCACCTGACGGGCCACCGTCTGCGCCTGCTGGTGATGGGCACGAAGGCAGAACCGCACCCATGGCAGGCTGTCCCGTTCCGGCGTCCAGACCGGACCCCCGACATCGGCCAGCACGTCGTAGTAGCGGTAGGTGTTGCGAGCGCGCCCCAACCACTCCTCGATGCTGGAGAACTCAGGGGCCACGATTCCCTCCCGAGCGAGCACCAGCGTGTGCAGAGCACGGGACATCCGCCCGTTGCCGTCGGACCAGGGATGGATCGCCATCAGGTTCAGGTGCGCCATCGACGCACGCACCAGCCCCGGGGCCGCCAGGTCACCATCGTTCAGCCAAGCGACCAGCTCACCGGTCAAGGTGGGCACCTGCTCAGCTGCGGGAGCCGTGTAGGCGGCGATGGTCGGATCCTCGGCCGACGTGACGTACACCGGGCCGGTGCGCCACCAACCGGGCCGCTTCAGCAGATGATGGCCCTGCATCATGAAGTGCAACGCGTTCAGCAGGCCCGCGCTGTAGGCAAAGTCGTCCGCGGCATCCGCCAGCCGCTGGATGTAGGTCATCGCCTGCCGATGGCCCTCGATCTCGGCCGTCACCGTCTCACCCGCGTCGATCGGCGTCTCGCCGACCATGATGTCCTCGACATCCGAGACGCTCGCGGCATAACCCTCGATCGTGTTGGAGCCCGCGATTGCCCGCGCAGTCAGATTCCGCCGCAACTGCCCCTCCCAGCGTCGGGGCGTCCGAAGGTGCAGCCGAAGGTTCCCCCGCATCTCCTCGATCTCCGCGAGGACCCGCAGATCGGCGTCTTCCAGCTCAGGCAGTTCGTACAGCATGAAGCAATGACACCATCATGGCATTACTCCGTCAATCGTCACACGCCTCGGCCGGGTCACTCAGTGGGTCAGAGCGGCGCGGGCTTCCTTCAGGCCGTAGAAGACGATGACGTAGCCGGCCAGTGGGTCGGCCCACCAGAGGCCGAGGGCGGAGTTCAGGAGCAGGCCGAGCAGGACGGCGGTGGCGAGGAGGGCGTCGACGAGGGTGACGCGGCCCTCGGTGCGCAGGACCGGGTTGTCCAGGGCGGCTCCGGTGCGGGACTTGCCGTGAGCCAGCAGGAACATCACCGCGGCGGTGACCGCGGTCCAGGCGATGCCGGCGGGGCTGTGGTGGGCGTGGTGGCCGGCGGCCAGTGCCCAGGTCGACTGGACCAGCAGGTAGAGCGCCAGCGCCAGGAACGCGGCGCCGATCAGCCGCATGGCCTTGCGCTGCCGCTCCTCGCCGGTGCCCGACAGTTCCCAGATCACCACGGTCGAGGCGGCGATCTCGATCAGCGAGTCCAGCCCGAAGCCGGCCAGGGCCACCGAGCGCGCCGCGACGGCGGCGAAGGCGAGGACGACGATGCCGACGACGTTCCACGCCAGGGTGGCCCACTCCAGGGCGAAGCCCCGGCGCAGCAGGCGGGCGGTGTCCGGGGCGGGTGCGGACGTGGGCGCGGGAGAGGTCGATGCCATGACGGACATCCTCCCAGCTGCCGCCGACCGCTGGGCCCAGGCCGGGCGAGCTACGCCGGGAGGCCGGTCTCGCTCGCGAGGACGCCGACGGCGCGGTGCAGCGACTGCGCCTCGGCCGGGCTCAGCGAGGCGGTCAGTTCGGCGTCGAGGGCGGTCGCGGCGGCGGTGCAGGACGCGAGCAGGGTGCGTCCGGCGGGGGTGAGCGAGAGGCGGTGCCGACGGCGGTCGTCTGGGTCGCGGAGCCGCTCGACGGCTCCGAGCGCCTCCAGCCGGTCGGTGAGCCCGACCACCACGCTCGCCACCACGCCCAGGGTCTGCGCCAGCTCCAGTTGCGAGGCGGCCGCGCCGGCGCTGAGCACGGCCATCAGCGCGACGTGCTTCGGCCTGATCCCCAGCGGCTCGACGGCCGCCGCGAACCTGGCCGACGCGATCGCGCCCAGCCCGCCGAGCCGGTAGACCAAGGTGGTCGTCACCTCGGGGAGTTCGGCCTCACTCATGCGGCCAACGCTACCCTCGGGGAACCGTTCGTAGGGAGAATGGTGGATCGGGAGTTTCCCGCGGTCGTCAGCGCGGCCCGGGCAGCGGGACGGCGTGCAGGCACTTGGTCACGCAGGGGCCCGGATCGTCCGCCAACGGCTCGGCGACCCCGTCGGCGCCGATCTGCACCAGGAACTCGCCGGTCTCGTCCACGTAGACCGGACGCCCGTCCACCCCGACCCGGTCCGAGAGCAGGACGGTGACCACCCGGGGCGGGGCGTGCGCGCCCGGCGTCCCCGGAAGGGTGATGGCATAGCGTTCGATCACGGTCATGGCGGACTCCTGCCCTCGATTGGCCTCTGACCGGCCGAGCGGCCGCCCAAACCTCGTCGGGCCGATGAAATAGGCGCAGCCGAGCCCTCATGATCATCGCCCGCCGGCCTGACGGTGCGTCGGTGACCGGAGGTACCGTTCGGGGCATGAGCGACCAGGATTTCACCGTCCCGATCACCGTCCGCGGCTACGAAACCGACGCCCAGGGCCACCTCAACCAGGCCTGTTACCTCCAGTACGCCGAACACGCCCGCTGGGCCCACCTGGAGAGCGCCGGGATCCGGCAGGCCGACCTGCTGGCCGCCGGGGTCGGCCCGGTCGTGCTGGAAACGACGATCAAGTACCGGCGCGAGCTGCGCGCCGGGGACGAGGTCGCGGTCAGCTGCCGCTTCGAGTGGGGCACCGGCAAGACCTTCCGGCTGATCCAGACCATCACCCGGACCGACGAACCCGACGCCGCGACCCCCACCGTGGCCGCCGAACTCACGGCGGTCAGCGGCATCCTGGACCTCACCGCCCGCCGCCTGGTCCCCGACCCGCGAGCCGCCCTCGGCGCCCTCGCCACCGACCCGGCGGCACTCGGCATCTGAGCCGGCGAGTGATCAGCGGTCGCCGACGGACCCAGCCCGGGGCAGCGCGTCGAGCTGGGCGGGGTTGCGGGTCGGGCGCTCCTTGTGGACGAAGGCGCGCCGCAGCGCGTGGTAGGGCGCCTGTGGGTCGAAGAAGATGGCGTGCATCCGGGCGAGTTCGTCCTCGCGGTAGGCGGCCAATGGGCGGTCGGCGGCGTCGCGCTCCAGGCGGGCCTTCTTCTCGCCGATCCGCTGCGGCGTGGTCGGCAGGGCGGCCAGCCGGGCGGCCAGCGCGCGGACGTCCCCGGCGAAGTCCGCGGGTCCGCTCTCCACGATCCGGTCCACCAGTCCCAGGCGCTGGGCGCCCGCCGCACCGACCGGGAGCGCCTCCTCGGTCAGCCGCCGGGCGGCGGCCGGGCCGACCCGGCGCGGCAGGGTGTACGTCCAGTACTCGGAGCCGTAGAGGCCCATCAGGCGGTAGTGCGGGTTGAGGACGACGCCGGCCCGGCACCACACCTCGTCGGCGGCCAGCGCCAGCATCGCGCCACCGGCGGCGGCGTTGCCGCCGAGCGCCGCGACGGTGAGCCGGTCCGTGGTGGTCAGCACCGCCTCCACCAGGTCGTCCATCGCCTGGATGTTGGCCCAGGACTCCGCGGCCGGGTCGGCGGCGGCCTCGATCACGTTGAGGTGGATGCCGTTGGAGAAGAAGTCGCGGCCGCCGCCGAGCACCAGGACCGAGGTGGGGCGGGCGCAGGCGAGGCGGTAGGCGGCGAGCAGGCGGCGGCACTGGTCGGTGCTCATCGCGCCGCCGGGGAAGGCGAACCGCAGCACGCCGACCGGTCCGTCCTCCCGGTAGTCGATGTCCGTCCAACCGTCAGCGGCTTCGGGCAGGTCCGGCAGCAGCCCGCCGAGCGCCGTCACCGCCGGGAGTTTGACACCGGGCGGCCCGCCGGGGCGGCGACGGGCCCGTAGTTCGGGGATCCACACCGCGCCGTCGGCGGTGGCCCGGCAGACGGCGCCGGCCCGGGTCGCCAGCAGCTCGCCCGGGCGCCCGCGCAGCCGGTCCTCCGGGTGGCCGCCGTGCAGGAACCACTGGGCGCCGCAGAGTTCGTCGAGGACTCCCGGCTGCGAGTCGGCGGCGCGCAGGGCCCGCAGCACCGCAGCCGTGCCGTCGCGCCGCCAGTCGATGCGGCGCAGGCTCTGGTCGAGGTAGGGACGGGTCCGGCCGGCGGGCACCAGGCCGGCCTGCCGCTGCGGCGCGTACGTGCCGGAGGCGACGCGGTCGACGGCGAGCAGCACCGCCTCCACCGCGGCGTCGGAGATCTCGCCGCGGTAGAGGTCGCTCTTGGCGACGCCGGCGGGGACCGCGCAGGGCACGGTGGCCCAGACGTCCCCGGCGTCCATGACCGCGTCCGCCTGCAGGACGGTCACGCCCCACCGCTCCGCGTCCTCGTGCAGCGCCCAGTCGAGCGAGGACGGACCGCGGTCGCCGACCGGGCCCGGGTGGACGATCAGGCAGGTGTGCGCGGTCCAGAGGTCGGCGGGGATCGCGCTCTTCAGCATCGGGGCCAGGGTCAGGTCCGGCGCGTGCCGGCGGACGGCCGCCCGCAGCGCGTCGTCGTCCGGGGCCTGCGCCAGCTGCACGCCCACCAGGTGTCCGCGATCGCGCAGTTCGACGAAGACCCGTTGGGTCAGGCTGTTGAACGCGCTCGCGACGAGCAGAATCCGCACGGTTGCCTCCCGGCCGCCCGGCGCACGGGGGAGGCGGCGGGCCCGGCCGTCAGCGATCCTCACGCCCGGGCGCGCGGCGACCGCGAACGCGCGCCCGGCGACCGGCCCGTGAGTCGCCCGATCGGGCGCAGAGCGAACGCTGCGGGGCCGCCGCGCTACCGAGGCGCTGCCGCGCTGCCGAGGTACTGGGGCGCTGCCAAGGTGCCGGCGCGCCGCTGTCGCGCTTCTGTGCTCCGGGTCTCACTCCGCGAACACCCCCCTCCGACAAGTGTTGTCGGATGCAATACTCTCCACATGGTCGGTATATCTGATGACGTACCTGGTGGGGACAGTCCCGCCCAGGAGGAGATCGACGCGTTCCAAACCGCCGCGCGCGATCTGATCGGCGTGGCGCTCAGGAGCCTGGACGTGCTCGCGGGACAGGTCTCGCTGCCGCAGTTCCGGATGCTGCTCGCACTGCGGGACCTCGGGCGCTGCCCGTCCTCGCACGTCGCCCAGGCGCTGGGCCTGGGCGCCTCCTCGGTGACCCGGCTGGCCGACCGGTTGCACGTCTCGGGACACATCGCGCGCGGCGCGGACGCGCACCACCGCGGGGTGGTCACCCTGGAGCTCACCGCACTCGGCCACCACGTGGTGAGCGAGGTACTGGACTGGCGCCACCAGGAGTTCGCCCGCATCCTGGCCCGCCTGGAGCCCGGCCAACGGGCCGCGACGGCGGAGGGCCTGCGCGCCTTCCATCAGGTGGTCGGCGACGGCTACGCGGCCGACGTACACGGGCCGGTGCCGCTGTGAGCGCCAAGCCCGTCACCGGGGCGCACCAACGGGCCGCCCACCTGGGGGACTTCACCGTCGGCCCGCGGATGCTGCTGATCTGCGCCTGGGCCCTGCCGGTCGGCGGCGCGGGCGCGCTGGCGGCACTGTTCCTGCAACGGCTGATCGGGCTGGTCACCAACCTCGTCTTCTACCAGCGCTGGGACACCGCGCTGGTGGCGCCCGGCCTGCACCACCACCCGTGGTGGCTGGTGCTGTTGGCGCCCGTCGCCGGAGGTCTGGTGATCGGGGTGATGGCCCGCTACGGCTCGGAGAAGATCCGCGGCCACGGGATGCCCGAGGCCATCGAGGCGATCCTCACCGGGGGCAGCCGGGTCGCCCCGAAGGTCGCCCTGCTCAAGCCGGTCTCGGCCGCGATCAGCATCGGCACCGGCGGCCCGTTCGGCGCCGAGGGACCGATCATCATGACCGGTGGCGCCATCGGTTCGATGCTCGCCCAGGCGCTGCGGCTGAGCGCGGACGAGCGCAAGACGCTGCTCGTCTCCGGGGCCGCCGCCGGCATGGCCGCCACCTTCAACTCCCCGATGGCCGCTGTGTTGTTGGCCGTGGAACTGCTGCTCTTCGAGTGGCGGCCGCGCAGCTTCGTGCCGGTGGTCGGCGCGGTCGCGGTCGCCACCGTGACCCGTGGCGTCCTGATGGGCACCGGTCCGGTGTTCCCCGTCCCGACCACCGGTCTGCACCTCAACGGCGGCGTCACCGCGCTGGCCGCGGTGGTCGGGCTCACCGGCGGCGTCCTCGCGGTGGCCGCGACCTGGCTGGTCTACCGGGCCGAGGACGCCTTCGCCCGGCTGCCGTTCCACTGGATGTGGTGGCCCGCCATCGGCGGCGCGGTCATCGGGCTGGGCGGCCTGGTCGAGCCCCGCGCCCTGGGCGTGGGCTACGACGTGATCGACCAGCTGCTGACCGGCCGGGCCAGTACCTCACTGATCATCGGCATCCTGGTGGTCAAGACGCTGATCTGGTCGTTGTCGCTGGGCTCCGGCACCTCCGGCGGCGTGCTGGCACCGGTGTTCATGATCGGCGGGGCGCTCGGTGCCTGGGAGGGCATGCTGCTCCCCCAGGTGATCCCGGGCTTCTGGGCGATGGCCGGGCTGGCCGCGGTGGTCGGCGGCGTGATGCGCTCCCCGCTCACCGGGGTGGTCTTCACCCTGGAGCTGACCCACGCCTGGCCCACCGCGCTGCCCCTGCTGGTCGCCTCGACCACCGGCTACGCGCTCTCGACGCTGATCCTCAAGCGGTCGATCCTCACCGAGAAGATCGCCCGACGCGGGCTGCACCTGACCCGCGAGTACTCCACGGACCCGCTGGAGACCTTCTTCGCCGAGGAGGTCATGCGGCGCGAACCGCACGTGCTGGCCGCCGGCCACCGGCCGGACCCGGCGTTCCTGGCGACCCTGCGCGACGAGGCCGCCGCCGGGCACGGCCAGCGGCTCTACCCGGTGACCGCCGACGACGGCAGCCTGGCCGGCGTCGCGACCCGACGCGACCTGCTGGCCGGCGCGGACGGCGACGCAGGAGCGGACGCGGTCCAGGAGGCTCGGGTGGTGATCCGTCCCGACGACACCCTGCGCCACGTGGCCTACCTCTTCGCCGAGCACCACGTCACCAGCGCGCCGGTGGTCGGCCACTCCCCCGGGTTCCCGGCCGGCCGGGTGCTCGGCGTGATCAGCCTGCGCGACCTGCTGCACGCCCGGCGGCACGACCTCACCGAGGAGCACCACCGCCAGCGCCTGATCCCCCGCCAGGCCACCGCGCCCGCCGCTGCCGTCGCCGCTCAGGTGGTGAGCCGGACGCCGATGTAGGCGAGAGCGGCGATCAGCAGCCAGGAGGCCAGCCCCACCAGGAGGGCCCGTCCCCCGGTGCGGACCAGCGCGCGGACGTCGACCGAGCTGCCGAGCGCGAACAGCGCGCCCGCCAGCAGCAGTCCGTCCAGCTGGTCCGCACCGGTGATCACCGAGGCGGGCAGCAGCCCGCTGGTCCGTACGGCCACCAGGGCCAGGAAGCCGGCCACGAAGAGCGGCACGACGGGCTGCCGCCGGCCCGGGACCGGCGCACCCGCCGGGCCCGCCGCCGCGGCCGTCCGGGCCCGGCGGCGGGAGAGCGCGACGCCGGCGACGATCGGCGCGAGCAGCGCGACCCGCATCAGCTTGACCACCACGGCCTGGCCCAGCGCGGTGGGTCCGGCGCCCTGCGCGATCGCCACGACCTGGCCGACGTCGTGCACGCTGGCCCCGGTCCAGCGGCCGAACTGGACGTCCCCCAGGCCCAGCGGGGCCTGGAGCAGCGGGAGCACCGCGATCGCCAGCGTGCCGCAGAGGGTGACCAGCGCGACCGCGGTGACCACGTCCTCGTCGTCACTCTCGGTGACGCCGTTCATCGCGGCGACCGCGGACGCCCCGCAGATCGAGAACCCGGTGGCGATCAGCAGCGGCTGGTCACCGGGCAGCCCCGCGCGCCGGCCGAGCCACTGGGTGCCGAAGAAGGTCGCCGACACCACCCCGAGCACCACCAGGACGGTCTGCCAGCCCAGCGCCACCACGTCGCCCAGCGCCAACTTCAGGCCCAGCAGGGCGATCCCGAGCCGCATCAGCCGGCGGGAGGAGAAAGCCAGGCCGGGCCGGAGCGCGGCGGGCAGCAGGCGCAGGTTCCCCGCGACGACCCCCAGCACCACCGCCCAGGTGAGCGGCGCGACGGCCGGCACCAGCCGGTTCACCGACCACGCCACCGCGACCGCCGCCGCCACCACGGTGAGCCCCGGCAGCAGGCGCGTGGCGGGAGCGGGAGCACGAGGCGTGGTGGGACGCGGGAGGGAGAGGGTCATGACAGCCAGATTCCCCCGGCCCCGCGGCGGCCGGTACCCGTCGGTTACCTGGCACGCGATAACTTATCCCTATGACCTCGACCCCACCCGCAGGCCCCCGACCTGCGGATCGTCCGCGCCGACTGCCCGACCTCAACGCGCTGGAGCTCCTGGTCACCGTCGCCGAGACCGGCAGCCTCGGACGGGCCGCCGGCCGGCTGGGCATCAGCCAGCCGGCCGCCAGTGAGCGGATGAACCTGCTGGAACGCCGGCTCGGCCTCCAGCTCGTGCACCGCTCCACCACCGGCTCCCGGCTCACCGACACCGGGGTGATCGTCACCGACTGGGCCCGCCAGGTGCTGGAGGCCGCGCAGGCGCTGGCCGAAGGCGTCGACGCGCTGGTCTCCCGGCAGGACGGACGGCTGCAGATCGCCGCGAGCCTCACCCTCGCCGAACACCTGCTGCCCGGCTGGCTGGTCACCCTGCGCACGCTGAGCCCCGGCGTCCACGTCGGGCTCCAGGTCGCCAACAGTCAGCAGGTGGTCGAGGCGGTCCGCCGCCACGACGCCGACCTGGGCTTCATCGAGAGCCCCGCCACGCCCCGCGACCTGCGCACCGCCGTGGTCGCCCACGACCGGCTCGTGGTGGTCACCGCCCCCGGACACCCGTGGACCCGCCGCAGGCAGCCGCTCACCGGCGCCGAACTCGCGAGCACCCCACTCGTCCTGCGGGAGGCCGGCTCCGGCACCCGCGACACCCTGCGGCGCGCCCTGCGCGCCTGGAACGGCCCGTGCGAGCCCGTCCTCGAACTGGGCTCGACCACCCCGCTGCGCGCCGCCGCGGCCGGCGGCGCGGCCCCGGCCGTCCTGTCGCAGCTGGCCGTCGCCGACGACCTGGCCGCCCGCCGCCTGGTCGAGATCCCCACCACCGACGACCTCGCCCTGCACCGCACGCTGCGAGCCGTCTGGCGCAAGGACACCGAGCTCACCGAGCCCGCCCAGCACCTGCTGCGGATCACCCGCCGGAGCTGAACCGCCCGGCTACCACCAGTACGCGGGGTACCGGGCCGCGTGCTGGGCCCGGCTCGCCGCGACACCGGCGGCCACCAGCAGGACGGTCGCCGTGGTCAGCAGGACCAGGAAGGGCACCGGATGCGGCGCCTGGAGCACGGCGATCACCGCGGTGGCGGCGGCCGGCGAGTGCGGCATCCGCGCGATCGTCACCGCCCCGATCGCCGGCCCGCCGGCCAGCGCCCCACGGCACACCAAGGGGACGACCGAACAGGGCCGCTAGTGCCGCGTCAGGCACTAGATGACGGCGTCCTTGATGCTGGGGGTGATGTTCAGGGCGGGGAGCCACTGCTGGCAGTGCTCGCAGGGCATCCGCTTGACCCAGCTGCGGGTCGGGCGGCCCCGGGCGTCCATCGCGACGATCACCGGGTCCTTGATCACCCGGGGAGTGCCGGTGAAGTCCGCTCGCACCGCGGCCGCACTGGCGTAGTTCCCGGCCACGATGAACGCGTCCAGGGCGTGGACCTCCGCGCAGCCGGTGAGAGTCCAGTCCTCCAGCTGGTCCACCAGGAGGCCTATGAGCGCGCTGGTGACGGCCGACACCGCGCCGCCGTTCGTGCCCCGGTAGGCCGTGCCGTCGATCACCAGGATCGCCTTGACCAGCGGCGTGTCACCCTTGGGGGCGTCGCTCCCGATGGCCTTGGCCATCTCCGCCTTCAGCAACTCCTGGTTGGTGAGCTGGACCACCTGCCGCACCGGCCGCTGCCGGGGCTGGGCGGCGGCGAGTGCGTCCGCGTCCTGCTGCTTGAGCACCTCCACCAGGCGCTCGCGCAGATCCTTGAACGCCAGCGCCGAGGCCGCGCCGTCACCGCTGAACCAACCCAGCAGGCTGCGCCGCGCCGCGTGGCCGGTCCGGGCTTCGTGTCCCACGGTCAGCCGGCGGATCTCGGACACCAGGGCGGCGAGGGCGACATGCTCGCCGTCGGGGTACTCGTCCGTGTTCAGCAGGTTCCCCTGCTCCAACTCGACGATCGCGCGTGCGGCGATCCCGGAGATCAGCCGCAGCTCCGCCAGGCTCTCGTCGTCGTCCAGCGGCGGCGGGGGGCCCACTGCCTTCGGGCGTCGCAGATAGGTCTTCTGATCACCCGTCAGACCCCGGAGGACGGCCTCCAGGTTCTGCGTGAGCTGGACGGCCCGGCTGGGCCTGTCGGGCTGATAGTGCATCGCTGCCTCCCCAGAGTGCCGAGGAGTCGCGATGCTACTCCGCCCGTGGAACGGAGGGAGCGGAACGGCTGATGATGCGTCAGGCAGTGGCGAGCGAGACCTCGGTGGACTTGATGAGGGCGACGACGGGCGCGCCGACGGTCAGCCCGAGGTCGGTGACGGCGTCCTTGGTGATGGCGGCGGTCAGTTCGCCGCCCTCGACGGAGAGTTTGACGGTGGCCATGGCGGCGCCGGCGGCGATGTCGGTGATGGTGCCGGGGATCTGGTTGCGGATGCTCAGGCCGGTCACCGGGCCGGTGGCGAGGGACACCTCGGTGGACTTGACCATGGCGCGCACGGCGCTGCCCTCGGCGAGGCCGAGGTCCTTGACGGCGTCCACGGTGACGGCCGCGGTGATCAGCTGGCCGCCGTTGAGGCGGGCCTTCACGGTGGCCATCGCCTCACCGGTGGTGACGGAGGTGACGGTGCCGAGGATCTGGTTGCGGATGCTCAGGCTCATGGGATCGACCTCACGGATAGGGGTGAGCAGGGAGTGGCCGCCGTGCTGTCCGCGGCGTTACCAACCAACCGTAGCGAGCTGTTCCGGGCTGCGAGGAGCGCCGCTCGCAGCTGCCGGCCCGCAGCTGGGGGGCGGGTCGCAGGTGAGCGGAAGAGGCGTCCGAATGCAGCATCGGCCAGTGCCGCGCCAGGCAACTTCTGCGCGGCGGGGCGAAGGTTGCCTGACGCGGCACTACACACCGCCCAACGCCTGTTCGGCCCAGATCACCTTGCCGGTCGCGGTGTAGCGGGTGCCCCAGCGTTCGGCGAACTGGGCGACCAGGAAGAGTCCGCGGCCGCCCTCGTCCGTGCTGGCGGCGTAGCGCAGGTGCGGGGAGGTGCTGCTGCTGTCGGAGACCTCGCAGATCAGGCTGCGGTCGTGCAGCAGCCGGACCCGGATCGGTTCGGCGGCGTAGCGGATCGCGTTGGTGATGAGTTCGCTGAGGATCAGCTCGGTCACGAACGCCATGTCCTCCAGCCCCCAGAGCTCCAGCTGCCGGCTCACGGCGGCGCGGACGTCGGAGACGGCGGCCGGGTCGGAGGGCACGTCCCACTCGGCGATCCGGTCGGCGGGCAGCACCCGGGTCCGGGCGACCAGCAGGGCGACATCGTCCGTCGGGTGCGCGGGGAGCAGCGCGGCGAGCACCGCCTCGCAGGTCTCCTCGGGCCCGGGTCCGGCCTCGTGCAGAGCCTGGCTCAGCAGTTCGAGGCCCTGGTCGATGTCGCGCTCGCGGTCCTCGACCAGGCCGTCGGTGTAGAGCACCAGCCGACTGCCCTCGGGCACGGTGACCTCCGCCGCGAAGAACGGCAGGCCGCCGAGGCCCAGCGGCGGGCCGGCCGGGACGTCGACGAACTCCACCGTGCCGTCGGGCCGGACCAGCGCGGGCGGCGGGTGGCCGGCCCGGGCCATCGTGCAGAGCCGCGAGACCGGGTCGTAGACGGCGTAGAGGCAGCTGGCGCCGGTGACGGCGTCGCCGCCGCCGGGGGCGCTCTGGTCCTGGTCGAGCCGGTTGACCAGGTCGTCCAGGTGGCCGAGCAGCTCGTCGGGCGGCAGGTCCAGGGTGGAGAAGTTGTGCACCGCGGTCCGCAGCCGGCCCATGGTGGCGGCGGCGTGCAGGCCGTGGCCGACGACGTCGCCGACCACCAGCGCGACCCGGGCGCCCGGCAGCGGGATCACGTCGAACCAGTCGCCGCTGACGCCCGCCTGGGCGGCGCGGTAGCGGTGGGCGACCTCCAGGGCGTTCTGCTCGGGCAGGCCGTGCGGGAGCAGGCTGCGCTGCAGCGTCATCGCCATGGCGTGCTCGCGGGTGTAGCGGCGGGCGTTGTCGACGCAGACGGCGGCGCGGGCGACCAGCTCCTCGGCGAGCGAGAGGTCGTCCTCGTCGAAGCGCGCCGAGTCGTGCGAGCGCCAGAACTTGGCCAGCCCCAGCAGCACGCCGCGGGCCCGCAGCGGGACCCGGACCACCGAGTGGACCCCGTACTCCAGCAGCCGTTCGGCGCGCTCGGGGTCCTGCGCCAGCCAGTCGGTGGAGGAGGGCAGGTCCGGGTCGAAGACCGCGCGCCCGGTCTCCAGGCTCCAGGCCTGCGGGGTGGCGGGCCGGATCGTGATCAACTCGCCCACCGGGTAGAACGGCGAGGGCCCCGGCGCCCCGCTGAAGGCCACCCGACGCATCACGGCGCCGCTGCCCGGTGCCGGCTCCTCCCCGCGCAGGACCACGTCCGCCAGGTCGACGGTGACGAAGTCGGCGAAGCGCGGGACGGCGACCTGGGCGAGTTCCTCGGCGGTCCGGGTGACGTCCAGCGTGGTGCCGACGGCCACCGTGGCGTCGTAGAGCAGCTTGAGGCCGCGGCGGGCGGCCTGGGCGGTGTCGGAGACCGCGTGCAGTTCGGTGGAGTCGCGCAGGGTCGCCACGCTGCCGGGCGGGCCGCCGTTGCGGTCGGTGGAGCGGACGTTGACCACCAGCAGCCGGTCCCCGGTGAGCAGCACCTCGTCGCTGACCCCGCGCCCGGACGCCAGCAGCTCGGCCGCCGCGTCGTCCAGGCCGAGTTCGGTGACCGGGCGCCCCTCGGCGTCGGCGGGCAGGCCGAGCAGCCGGCGGGCCTCGTCGTTGGCGAGCAGCAGCCGGCCGTCCCCGGCCAGGATCAGCACGCCCTCGCGCACCGCGTGCAGCACCGCGTCGTGGTGCTCGTACATCCGGGTCATCTCGGTCGGGCCGAGCCCGCGGGTCTGGCGCAGCAGCCGGCGGCTGGCCAGCGCGGTACCGGCCGTCGCGAGGGCCAGCGCGGCGGCCGCGGCGCCGAAGAGCAGCGGCAGCTGGTGGGCGACGATGCCGTTCACCTTGCTGATGGTGATGCCGGCCGAGACCGCGCCGATCACGACGTGGTGGGTGTCGTAGACCGGGACGATGGCCTGCACGAGCGGGCCGATGGTCCCGGTGATCTGCTCGGTGACCACCTGGCCCTGCAGCGCCGGCTGGTAGTCGCCGACGAACTTCTTGCCGATCCGGTCCGGCAGCGGGTGGGTGTAGCGGATGCCGTCGGTGTTGATCACGACGATGAAGTCCACGCCGGAGGCGATCCGGGCGGCCTCCGCCCGGGGCTGGAGGATCGCGGTCGGGTCCGGCGACTGCATCGCGGCCACGATGCCCGGCGAGTTGGCGAAGGTCTGGGCGACGGCCACCGAGCGGTCGCGGGCCTCCTGGGTGGTGTCGCGGTGCGACTCCAGGACCAGTGCCAGCGCCGCCGCCAGCACGAGCAGCAGGACGACGACGACCTGCAGCGCGAAGACCTGGCCCGCGACACTGCGCAGCCAGCGCAACGGCCGTGGCCGGCGTCTGGGAGGCCTCCGGTCCGCAGCCGGGGGCCGCTGCCCGCCCCGCCGTCCTCGGCCGGTGGGCAGCGCGGCCGAGGATCGGGCCATCAACCGGGCCATGAGCCCATTGTCTACCCCCGGTTTGTCATCCAGCCTCTCAGCGACCGAGGCGCTCGTACCAGCGACGGAACAGTTCCTCCGGGTCGTCCGTGTAGGACCACGGCGCCAGGGTGGGACGGTTGCCGAGCACCCGGAAGACGGACCGGGCCTCCTCCATCATGCCCGCCAGCACCAGCGCGTGGGCGACAGAGTTCAGATCTGCCACATCCTGGGCCAGTTCGAAGCTGCGGTGGGCCAGCCAGCGTTCGCAGGTCCGGTTCAGGTCGCGCAGCGCGACGTCGCTCTTCCAGTGCTGGGAGAGGTTGAGCGCCGAGGCGGTGCCGCTCTGCCGCAGGAAGCGGAAGTGCTCGGCCCGGGCGGCCTGGGTCAGCGCGAGGAGCGGGGAGCCGAGCGGGGCGAAGGAGGCGGTGTCCCAGGCGAAGTCGTACATCTGGGAGTGCGAGCCGTGCCAGCGCGCGGAGATGTGGCGCAGCACCTGGTGGTGGCCTTCACGGCTGTCCCGGTCGCGGGCCTGGAGTTCGCGCCACCACTGGTTGGAGTGCGGGTGGCCGCCCGCGTAGAGCCGGGCGAGGGTCAGCAGGGAGACCCAGGGCACCGGGTCGTCCGGGTAGCCGCCTGCGGCCTGCAGGCAGATCCGCACCACGCGGTCCAGCCGCTCGCGCTCGATCGCGTCCCGGTCGGGGGTGGGCGAGGGGCCGGCGGCGATGGCGTTGAACAGGCGCATCACGTCGGTCTCGGCCCGCAGCACCATGGCGTCCGGGTTGGCGGGCTCGGCGGCCTGCCAGGTCTCGACGGTGCGGTTGCCGGCTGCCGCGTCGGCCAGCAGCCGGACCCGGTGGGTGCGCCGGTCCCAGTCCCGGCCGGTGTCCCGCAGCAGGTCGCGGGCCCCCTGCCAGCGGCCGACCAGGACGTCCTGGCGGGCCTCGGCGAGCAGCCGGTCGCCGAGGGTCGGATCGTAGAGGGATGCCTGGGGACGACTTCGTGATCGCGCCACGGGGGCTCGCTCTCCAGTTGGGGGTCGGGGGTTCCCGATCGAGGTGGATATGCGGCGGCGGGCCGCCCGGGTGTGGGCGGCCCGCCAGGGGCCTGTCGTGGGGACAGGCCCCGGGGGTCACAGGTCGGTGGCCAGTCCGTTCTGTCCGGCGCCCGACAGGGCCAGGTCGCTGTCCCCGTACCGGGCTTCGACCGCGTCGGCGTCGGTCGCGTCCAGCCGGGCCGGACGGTAGTAGGAGCTGCCCTTCATCCAATACCAGGTCATCGGGATCAGGCCGAGCGCCAGGGCGCCCAGGCCCAGCCAGAGTTCCTGTCCGGTGAAGCTGAACAGCGCCTCGACGAAGACGAAGCCCATGAAGACCGCGCCGGCCAGCGGCCAGAGGCCGATGAAGATCGCGTTGGAGAGCGACTTGAAGAGCAGCCGGCGGTAGGCGACCACCACCGCGAGGCCGGCCAACGCGTAGTAGAAGGCGATCTGCAGGCCGATGGCGTTGACCGCCGCGGTCAGGATCGTGCTGACCGAGCCGAGCGCGTTGGAGGCGATGAACAGCAGCAGGGAGACGCTGGCGACCACCGCGATGGCCACCCACGGGGTCTGCCAGCGCAGGTGGGACTTGCCGAAGACCGCGGGCACCGTGAGGTCACGGCCCATCGCGAAGAGCGAGCGGGAGACCTGGATCAGCGTGGTCTCCAGGGTGGCGACGGTCGACAGCACGACCGCGATCACCAGCACCTTGCCGCCCCAGCCCGGCCAGACGGCCTCACCGAGGTCGGAGAGCAGCGTGCTGCTGTTGGCCTGGATGTCCTTCTGACTGATGATCAGGTTCACCGAGATGGTGACCACCTCGAAGATCGCGAACGAGGTGACCACGCCGAGCAGACCGCCCAGGCCGGAGTTGCGCTTGCTGTTGCTGGTCTCCTCGCTGAGGTTGGCGGTGACGTCCCAGCCCCAGAAGTAGAAGGCGGCGATCAGCGCGGAGGCCGCGAAGCCGCTCACCCCACCGAAGTGCCCGAAGCCCCAGAGCCAGGACCAGGAGAAGACCGTCGCCGACCCGCCGTGGATCAGGGCGGCGGCCCCGAAGACGACCAGGATCACGATCTCGATGCCGGTCATGATCCACTGGGCGTGCGCGGTGATCCGCGCGCCCATCAGGACCAGTCCCGCCATGAGCAGGAACCAGCAGGCCCCGACCACGGTGGCCAGCGCGGTGTTGTCGGCCAGGCTCGCCGAGAAGAGCGAGAGCGTGTAGGAACCGGCCGGCAGCGAGCCCGCGACCATGAAGAAGGTCGCCGACACCACCAGCGCCCAGCCGCTCATGAAGCCCAGCGAGGGGTGCAGCGCCCGGCCGACCCAGGAGTAGCTGGCGCCCGCGTTGACGTCGATGCGGCCGAGGTAGTTGAAGGCCCAGGCGATGCCGAGCATGGGTATCGCGCACCAGAGCAGCGCGGCGGGCGAGAAGAGGCCGGCCGCGCCGGCCAGGGTCGCCGTGGTCGCGGCGAGGGAGTACGCCGGGGCGCTGCCCGCCACCGCCATCACGATCGTGTCGAAGGTCCCGAGGACGTTCGCCCGTAGACCCGACTTTCCTCCGGAGGAGTGGGGGGTGCTCATCGGTGGCGCCTTTCCTGGCAAGCAGCCGCGGGACGCCGGGGGACGTTTTCTGCGGCGGGTGTCGGATACCCGGATGGCCGGGCGGACCGCGGACCGCCGCCCGGCGGTCGCGGCGGCTGCCCGCGGGTGCGGGTGCGGTGGAAACGGTGAGAACGGTGCGAGAACGGTGCGAGAACGGTTCGAGAGAGGTGCTGTCCGCGATGGGGAACACGGCGGATGTCCGGTGCGGAGTTCCGGGTTCGGCGGCAGCGGGGGAGCCGCGCTGCGCCTCAACGGAGAACCGCCCCGAGGACTGGCCGTGAGTATTTCCACTGTCCAAATAGCTGTCAAGGTATGCACGTTGACGAGAGGTTAATTGTGCCCGTCCGGACCAGACCACTGCTGCCCCGCTCCCCTGCCCGGCGAACCACACCACCCCGCAAGGGCCTTGAGCGGGAAGGGTCGATCCGGTGCGTACGGTGTCGCGGCGGGCGGTGCCGAGGGCACATCGACGGGGGCATTGCCGCGTCTCAACCCGTGATCACCTCAGCCGCCTTGGCCGCGTCGCGCTTGGCAACCTCTTCGCGGACGATCGGGATGACGTGGCGGCCGAAGTCGATGGCGTCGTCGATCAGCGCGTAGCCGCGTGCGGAGAAGATCTCGACGCCGAGGTCGTAGTAGTCCAGCAGCGCCTGGGCCACTGTTTCCGGGGTGCCGACCAGGGCGTTGGAGTCGTTGGCCCCGCCGGTGGCGGCGGCGGTCGGGGTCCACAGCGCGCGGTCGTAGCGCTCGCCGGCCTCGGCGATCGCGATCAGGCGCTGCGAGCCGGTGTTCTCCGGGGTCCAGCGCGGGGCGCCGGCCTGCCCGGCGGGTGCGCCGAGTCCGGCCCGGCGCACCCGCTCGTTGATCGTGTCGACCGTGCGGTAGGCCTTCTCCCAGGCGAGTTCCTCGGTCGGCGCGATGATCGGGCGGAAGGCCACCTGGATCCGCGGCGGCTCGATCCGGCCGGCCGCCAGGGCGGCCGCGCGGACCTTCTCGATCTGCTCGGCGGTCTGCGCCAGCGGCTCGCCCCAGAGGCAGAAGATGTCCGCCTCGGCGCCGCCGACCGCGTAGGCGGCGGGCGAGGAGCCGCCGAAGGAGATGTTCGGGCGCGGGTCCTGGACGGGGAAGACGTCGCAGACGAAGTCCTCGAAGCGGTAGTGCTCGCCCTCGTGGTCGAAGGGCTTGCGACTGGTCCAGGCCTGCTTCATGATCCGGATGTACTCGCCGCTGCGGGCGTAGCGCTGATCCTTCGTCAGAAAGTCTCCCTCGCGGCGCTGTTCCCGGTCGTTGCCGCCGGTGATCACGTGCACGGTGATCCGGCCGTCGCTGACCTGGTCGAGGGTGGCGAAGGTCTGCGCGGCGAAGGTCGGGGAGCAGACGTTCGGGCGGTGCGCGACCAGGATCTGCAGCCGCTCCAGCCGGGCCGCGAGGTAGCCCGCCACGGTGGAGGGGTCCGAGGCGCCGGCGAAGTACGCCATCAGCACCCGGTCCCAGCCGTGGTCCTCGTGGGCGCGGGCCAGCCGCAGCAGGTAGTCGCGGTCGAACGCGGCGGTGGTGCGCGGGGCGGTCTCCGAGCCGTTTCCGGTGGCGGCGGTACCGAGGAACTCGACGGGCATGGCGGGCCTTTCGGGGAGGGCGGGACGTGGTCTACGGAAGGGTGGCCAGCGGACTGCCGCGGTCGGGCTGCGGGATCCGGCCGAAGTGCGCGGCGACCCAGGAGTCGTCGTAGATGGTGTCGAGATAGCGCTCGCCGCGGTCGGGCAGCACGAGCGCGCAGGTGGCGCCGGCCGGGATGCTGTGGCGAAGGCCGTCCAGCGCGCTGACGACCGCGCCGGACGAACCGCCGGCCAGGATCGCCTCGGTGGCCGCCAGCCGGCGGCAGCCGAGCACACAGTCCAGGTCGCCGACGTGCACCACCGAGTCGGCCAGGCCCGGCCGGTGCAGCGGCGGGCGGGTGGCGGCGCCGTGCCCGGGCAGCAGCCGGGGCACCGGGGGCGGGCAGGGGTCGAAGATCGCGCTGCCGAGGGCGTCGACCGCCACGATCTTCACCCCCAGCTCGTGCTCGCGCACGTACTCCGCGCAGCCGCGCAGGGTCCCGCAGGAACTCGCCGCGCAGATCAGGTAGTCGAGCCGGCCGTCCAACTCCTCGACGATCTCCCCCATCGTGGTCCGGTGCGCCATCGCGTTGAGCTCGTTGCCGTACTGGTTGGGCCAGTAGGCGCCCGGGATCCGGGCCGCCAGCTCGTGCACCCGGCGGATCCGGGCCGGCAGGTAGTCGCCGGTCGCCGGGTCGGGCTCGGTCACCTGCTCCACCTCGGCGCCCAGCGCCCGCATGATGGCGATGTTCTGCCGGCTCGCCCGGGGGTCGACCACGCAGACGAAGCGCAGTCCGACGTAGCGGCAGACCTGGGCCAGGCCGATGCCGAGGTTGCCGGAGCTGGACTCCACCACGACCGACTCGCCCGGGACGAGCTCCCCGCTGCGGATCCGCTGCTCCAACATGGCCAGCGCCGGACGGTCCTTGATGCTGCCCGCCGGGTTGAAGCCTTCGAGCTTGGCGAAGACCCTGATCGGGCTGTCCGGGAAGAGCCGGACGAGTTCGACCAGCGGCGTCGAGCCGATCGTCGAGAGGATGCCGGTCCCGTCGCTCATCGGTCGCCCATCGACTCGGCCAGGCTGCGGGGACGCATGTCCGTCCAGTGCTGCTCGATGTACGTCACGCAGGCGGCCCGGCTGTCCTGGCCGAACACGGGGTGCCAGCCGGCCGGGACGTCGGCGAAGGCCGGCCAGAGCGAGTACTGGTCCTCGTGGTTGATCAGTACCAGGAAGTTCGCTTCGTTGTCGTCGAACGGGTTCGGCACGGGGTGCTCCTCAGGAAAGGGGACAGGACGGTCGGTGGGTCGGGAGGGCGGTGGCCGGTCAGGCGACGGGGGCGGAGCCGGAGGTGATCTCGCTCGCCCACTGCGTCGACTCGCCGACCGGCAGGTCCGCGCGGTCCGCGGCGGCCGTCAGGACGCCGGTCAGTACCGCGCTCATGCGTTCCACGGTGCTCCGGTCGAAAAGCTCCGCGTCGTAGACCAGGTGTCCTGCTATTCCGGCCGGTCCGGAATTCTCGGTCAGCACCACCGCGAGATCGAAACGCGGTGGCACGTGGTCCACCCAGAACGGCTCCAGCTGGATTCCGTCGAATTCCATCGTGGATTCGGCGTTGTTCTGCAGCACCAGCATCACCTGGAACAGCGGATAGCAGCCGGGCCGGCGGTGCGGATCGCAGTGCGTGACCAGTTGGGTGAACGGCATCTCCTGGTGCTCGAACGCCGCGAAGTCGACGTCCCTGGCCCGGCCCAGCAGTTCGGCGAAGCTCGGCTGTCCGGAGGTGTCCAGCCGCAGCACCAGGGTGTTGGTGAAGAGGCCGACGAGGTCGTTCAGTCCCTCGTCCACCCGGCCCGCGATCGGGATGCCGATCGGGACGTCGGTGCCGGCGCCGGCCAGGGTCAGCGCGGCGGCCAGGGCGGTGTGCAGCACCACGAAGAGCGTGGTGTCGTACCGTCCGGCCAGCTCCAGCAGCTGCCGGTGCAGCTGCGGCCCGAGCTCGATCGGCACCATCGCGCCCTGCCGGCCGTGCCGTTGCGGGCGGGGCCGGTCCAGCGGCAGGGTCACCTCGGGCGGCAGACCGGCCAGCGTGCTGCGCCAGAAGGCCAGCTCCTCGGCGGCCCGGCTCCGCGGGTCGGACTCGTCCCCCAGCAGCTCCGCCAGCCAGCGGGTGTAGTCCGCGTACTGGACGGGCAGCGGCTCCCGGCTCGGCGCCGAGCCGGCCTTGCGGGCGGCGTAGGCGGCGGCGAGATCGGCCAGCAGGACGCCGACCGACCAGCCGTCACCGGCGATGTGGTGCCACACCAGCAGCAGCACGTGCTCGTCCTGCTGCCCGGTCACTGCCTCGGTGGTGGCCCCGGCATCGGCCCCGGTCGGCCGGTAGAGGAACACCCGCAGAGGGATTTCCTCGCGCAGATCGAAAACGCGGTGGGCTTCGTCCCGAACCCTAGCAGGAATATCGGTGGCGGGGACATCGCAAACCGGCACCGAAAGGCGCGCGAATTCGGCCGGGACAATGCGCTGGTACCGGTTTCCGGCGATCTCGGGGAATACCGTCCGCAGCGATTCATGGCGACCGACGACGTCGTTCAACGCCGCTTCCAGCGCGAGCGGGTCCAACGCGCCGAGCAGCCGGAACGCCATCGGCATGGTGTAGAGCGCGCTCGGCCCGTCGGCCTCCCCGATCAGCAGCACGCGTTCCTGGGGCGGCGCGAGCGGCATCGGATCGGGTCGCTCGCCCGCGACCAGCGCCGGACGCCGGGCGCCGGTGCGCCGGTAGGTCGACAGCCGGGCGGCCAGCTCGGCCACCGTCGGCGCGGCGAACAGCTCGCGCAGGCTCGGTTCCACGCCCAGCTCCGAGCGGATCCGGCTGGTCAGCCGGGTCGCCAGCAGCGAGTGGCCGCCGAGGTCGAAGAAGCCGTCGTCGATGCCGACCTCGGGCGCCCCGAGCACCTCGGCGAAGAGCGCGCAGAGCGTCTCCTCCTGCGGTGTGCGCGGCAGGCGGCGTGCGGCGTCCGGTACGAACTCCGGTGCCGGCAGGGCCGCGCGGTCCAGCTTGCCGTTCGGTGTCAGGGGCAGCGCCGCCAGCATCACGAACGCCCCGGGCACCATGTACTCGGGCAGCCACTCGGCCAGCGCGGTCCGCACCCGGGCGAGGTTGCCGTCCCAGTCCGGGCCGGGCACCAGGTAGGCGGTCAACCGCTGGTCGCCCGGCTGATCCTGACGGACCGTCACCACTGCTTGGGCGACCCCCTCGCAGCCGTTCAGCGCCGCCTCGATCTCGCCCAGCTCGATCCGGAAGCCGCGCACCTTGACCTGGTGGTCGGAGCGGCCGACGAACTCCAGCTGCCCGTCCGCGCCCCAGCGCACCACGTCGCCGGTGCGGTACATCCGGGTGCCCGCCGCGCCGAACGGGTCCGCGACGAAGCGCTCGGCGGTCAGCGCCGGGCGGCGCAGGTAGCCCCGGGCGAGCCCGTCGCCGGCGATGAACAACTCGCCGGGCACCCCCGGCGGCACCGGACGAAGTCCCTCGTCCAGCACGTACACCCGGGTGTTGCGCACCGGGCGGCCCACCGCCGGGGCGCCGGGGCGCCGCCCGTCCAGCAGCGCGGCCGTCGAGTAGACCGTGGTCTCGGTCGGCCCGTACCCGTTCAGCACCTGGGTGCCCAGCGCGCGCATCGAGGCGGCCAGCGCCGGCGGCAGCGCCTCGCCGCCGACCAGCATCCGCAGCCCGCGCGCGCCCTCCGGCGCGTGCGCCAGCAGGGCCTGCCAGAGCGAGGGCGTCGCCTGCAGCACGGTCGCGCCGGAGGCGGTCGCCAGCGCGGACAGCGCGCACGGGTCCTGGACGGTCTCGCGTGGGGCGAGCACCACGGCGGCGCCCGACACCAGGGGGAGCCAGAGCTCGAAGGCCGCGATGTCGAAGGCGACGGTGGTCACCGCGAGCACCCGGTCCGCCGGCCGCAGTGGCACCAACTCGCCCAGGGCCGCCAGGAAGTTGTGCAGGCCGCCACGGGTCACCACGACGCCCTTGGGGCGGCCGGTGGAGCCCGAGGTGTAGATCACGTACGCCGCGTCGTCCGCGGCCGGGCGCACTCCGGTGGGGTCGGTGGCCGGCCGGGCCGCCAGGGCCTCGGGCAGTCCGGGCGCGTCCAGCGCCAGCCGGGGCACGTCCGCCCCGAGCGCCGGGCCGGCCGACTGCGCGTCGAGGGTGAGGAGCAGCGCCGGGCGGGCGTCGTCCAGCACGTAGCCGATCCGCTCGGCCGGGTGGTCGGGATCGACCGGCAGGTAGGCCGCGCCCGACTTGAGCACCGCCAGCAGCGCCACCACCAGGTCCACCGAGCGCGGCAGCGCGACGGCGACCAGGTCACCGGGACCGACGCCCCGGGCGATCAGGTGGTGGGCCAGCCGGTTGGCGCGGGCGTTCAGCTCGCGGTACGGCGTCGCAGCGCCCTCGAAGAGCACCGCGACCGCGTCCGGCGCCTCGGCGGCCCGGGCCGCGAAGAGCTCGCTCACGCTGCCCGGGACGTCCGGGCGGGCGGTGTCGTTCCACTCCTCCAGGACCGTGCGGCGCTCGGCCGGCGCCAACACCTCGATCCCGCCGATCGGGCGGCCGGGATCCGCCGCGGCCGCCTCCAGCAGCCGGGTCAGGCGGTCCACCAGCAGCTGTGCGGTGCCCGGGTCGAAGAGGTCGAGGCTGAACTCCAGATCCCCGCGCAGGCCGGCCGGGGCGCCGTCGGCGGTCCGCTCCTCGGCGAAGCCGAAGTTGAGGTCGAACCGGGAGGCACCGGAGGCGACCGGCTCCAGGACGGTCTCCAGTCCGGCGAGGCCGAGGTCGCCGTGCGCCGTGTTGTGCACGCTGAGCCCGACCTGGAAGAGCGGGTGGCGGGCCTGCGAGCGGACCGGGTTGACCACCTCGACCAGCCGCTCGAACGGCACGTCCTGGTTGGCGTAGGCCGCCAGCCCCGCGTCCCGGACCCGGGCCACCAGCTGGTGGAAGTCCGGGTCCCCGGAGGTGTCGGTCCGCAGCACCAGCATGTTCACGAAGAAGCCGACCAGTTCGTCGACCGCCTCGTCGGTGCGGCCGGCGATGGTGCTGCCGACCGGGATGTCGGTGCCCGCGCCGAGCCGGGTCAACAGAGCGGCCAGACCGGCCTGGAGGACCATGAACAGGCTCGCCCGGTTCTCCCGGGCCAGCGCCGCCAGCGCGGCGTGCAGGGCCGGGCTCAGCCGGAAGTCGAGCGTCCCGCCGCGGTGGGTCGCCACCGCCGGGCGCGGACGGTCGACGGGCAGCGCCAGCTCGTCCGGAAGGTCCGCCAGTGTCTCGGCCCAGTAGGCCAGTTGACGGGAGATCGGGCTGTCCGGCTGCTGCTCGTCGCCCAGCACCTGGCGCTGCCACAGCGTGTAGTCCGCGTACTGCACCGGCAGCGGCGCCCGGTCCGGCGCGGCGCCGGACCGGCGTGCCGCGTAGGCCTCGGCCAGGTCGCGCATCAGCGGCGCCACCGACCAGCCGTCACCGGCGATGTGGTGCAGCACCAGGAGCAGCAGGTGCCGATCGGGAGCCAGCTCGAACAGGCTCGCCCGCAGCGGAGGTTCGACCGCCAGGTCCAGGACCCGGCCGACGGCGGCGGACACCTGCCCGTCCAGTGCGGCCTCGGAGGTCTGCACGACCTCCAACTCCGGTGTGGCTGCCTGCGGTTCCAGCACCAGCTGGTACGGCACTCCGTCGACATCCGGGAAGACCGTGCGCAGACTCTCGTGCCGGGCCACCAGGTCGGCCAGCGCCGCGCGCAGGGCGGCGCGGTCCAGTGCACCGGTCAGGCGCAGCGCCAGCGGCATCGCGTAGGTCGCGCCCTGCCCGTCGAAGCGGTTGATGAACCAGAGCCGGCGCTGCGCGAACGACAGCGGCACCCGCTGCGGGCGCTCGACCGGCCGCAGGGCGGTCCGGGCCTGCTGGGCGTCGCCGAGCAGGGCCGCCAGGCCCGCCACCGTCGGCGCCTCGAACACCGAGCGGATCGCCAGTTCGGCACCGAACACCGACCGCACCCGGCTCACCAGGCGGGTGGCCAGCAGCGAGTGGCCACCCAGGTCGAAGAAGTCGTCGTCGATGCCGACCGAGGCCAGTCCCAGCACCTCGGCGAAGGCGCCGCAGAGCACCTCCTCCACCGGCGTGCGGGCGGCCCGGCCGGTCGAGCCGACGGTGAAGTCCGGTGCGGGCAGCGCCTTGCGGTCCAGCTTGCCGTTCACCGTCACCGGCAGCCCGGCCAGCACGACGACGGCCGACGGCACCATGAAGGCCGGCAGGATCCCGGCGGCGTGCTGGTGCAGGACGGCGGGCAGCCGGGCGGCCAGGGCCCGCCGGCGGCGGGCGGCGGCCGGGTTGCTCGCATGCGCGGCCGGGTCGGGGTCGGCGCCCGGGCGGGCGCCGGTGGCCACCACGCCGGGGGCGCCGGCGGGCAGCAGGAGCAGGTCGAAGCGGTCGTGGCCGGCGGCCGACCAGGTGGCGAGTGCGGTCAGGCCGTGCGCCTCGCCGAGCCGGCAGAGCGCCTCCGGGTCCACGCCCCGGCCCTGGCCGCGCTTCAGCGCCTCCCGCGCCTCGTGGACGGGCCCGGGCTGGGCGAGTGCGGCGAACTCGGCGACCAACCGCTCGTTGGGTACGCCGGTGACGCGCAGGGCGGCCGGTCGGGTGGCCGGGTCCGTGAGGACGGCTTCGAGGGCGGCGCGCGGGTCGGCGCCGTCGGCGGCCAGCAGCTCCCAGGGCAGCTCCGGCACGCCGTCCGGCGAGGCGACGTCGGCCGCCGGCTGCGTCGGCGCGGTCTTGCGCAGGGCCACCTCGTAGCGGTGGCGGGTCAGTTCGTTGTGGTACGCGCCGCGCTTGAGGCGGATGTCCACCGCGGCCACCCGGCCGTCGGCCTCGGCCAGCGCGGTGAAGAACTCCGGGGCCACCAGGAGTTCGGGCTCTGCGGCGATCGCGCGGTCCAGCACGGTGGCCAACGGGGTGCCGGCGGGGTCGGCCGTGGAATCGGCGGTGAGGTCGGCGATGTCGGCCGCCCGCTCGCAGGCGACGCCCGCCTGCAACGCGCGCTCGGTGTGCAGGTTGCGCACGTCGCCGACGAACAGCGTCCCGCCCGGTGCCAGCAGGTCCAGGCACCGGTCGACCACCTGGGCCAGATAGCCGGCGTCGGGGAAGTACTGCGCCACGGAGTTGATCACCACCGTGTCGAAGTGGTCCGTCGGCAGCCCGTCGACCACGTCCGCCGGACGGCAGTGCAGCTCGACGCGTCCGGCCAACTCGGCGTCGGCCGAGACCCGTTCGGCCAGCCGGCGGATGGCCGCCGGGGAGAAGTCGGTCCCCCGGTAGACCTCGGCCTGCCGGGCCAGCCGGACCAGCAGCAGACCGGCGCCGACGCCGATCTCCAGCACCCGGCGCGGGCGCAGCTCGGCGATCCGCGCCACCGTCGCGTCGCGCCACTCGCGCATCTGCTCCTGCGGGATCGGCAGGCCGTCGTAGGTGCTGTCCCAGCCCCGGAAGTCGTCCTCCCAGGGGACCGAGTCGCTCGCGCTGTACACCTCCTCGTGGATCTCCTGCCACTCCTCGACCAGGTCGGCGCCGTCGGCCGCCTCCCCGTCGGGGACGACGTAGGCCACCAGGCGCACGTCACCGGGGACGTCCTCGCGGGCCAGCACCACCGCCTGCCCGACCGCCGGGTGCTCGGCCAACCGGGCCTCGATCTCGCCCAGTTCGACCCGGTGGCCGCGGATCTTCACCTGGTCGTCCGCGCGGCCGCGGAACACCAGCCGCCCGTCCGCCGTCCACGCCGCCAGGTCACCGGTGCGGTACATCCGCTCCCCCGGCGCACCGAACGGACACGCGACGAACCGACCCGCCGTCAACCCCGGCCGGCCCAGATAGCCGCGCGCCAACCCCGCACCCGCCACGTACAGTTCACCGGCCACCCCCAGCGCCGCCGGGCGCAGGTCCGCGTCCAGGACGAAGACCCGGGTGTTGTCGATCGGGCGGCCGATCGGCACCGGACCGGCGCCCAGCGACTGCGCGTCGAGCGGCTCGCTCATCGTGGCGCAGACGGTCGACTCGGTCGGCCCGTAGGCGTTGACCAGCAGGCGGCCGGCGGACCAGCGGACCGCCAGGGCCGCAGGGCAGGTCTCACCGGCGGTCACCACGGTCCGCAGGCCCGTCAACCGCGCCTCCGCGCCCGGCGGCAGGGCCTCCAGCGCGGACGGGGTGATGGTCAGGTGGGTGACCCGGGCGGTGGCCAGCAGGCCCGCCAGGGCGTCACCGGCCAGCGGGCCGGCGTCGCCGTCGGCCTCGGGCAGCACCAGCGTGCCGCCGCCGGCCAGGGCCATCAGCAGCTCCCAGACCGAGGCGTCGAAGCTGGGTGAGGCCAGCTGCAGCACCCGGCTGGAGGCGTCCGCGCCCAACCGCTCGGCCTGCGCGCGCGCCAGGCTGGGCAGGCCGGCGTGCGGGACCACGACGCCCTTGGGGCGGCCGGTGGAGCCCGAGGTGTAGATCACGTACGCCGCGTTCTGCGGGCCCAGCGGACGCAGCCGCTCGGCCTGCGTCAGCGCCGCGTCCGCGTGCTCGGCGAGCGCCGCGACCACCGCCGGATCGTCCAGCAGGACCGGCTCAACGGCCGTCCGGGGAAGGCTGGTTCGACTGTCGGTCAACAGCAGGGCGGGCGCCGCGTCGGTGAGCATGTAGGTGATCCGGTCGGCCGGGTAGTGCGGGTCGACCGGCAGGTAGGCGCCGCCGGCCTTGAGCACGGCCAGGGCGGCGACCACCAGTTCCACCGAGCGCGGCAGCGCCAGGGCCACCAGGTCCTCCGCGCCCACCCCGAGGGTCACCAGGTGGCGCGCCAGCCGGTTGGCCCGCGCGTCCAGCTCCGCGTACGTCAACTCCCGGGTGCCGCAAGCCAGTGCGACCGCGTCGGGGGCGGCCGTCCGGCGGGCCTCGAAGAGTTCGGGCAGGGTCGAGGCGCCCGACAGCCGCACGGCGGTGTCGTTCCACCCCTCCAGCGTCTGCCGGCGCTCCTGGGCGGAGACCACCTCCAGCCGGCGCACCGGCAGTTCGGGCGCCGACAGCACCTGCTCCAGCACCTGGGAGAGCCGGCCGACCAGCGCCCGGACGGTCGCGCGGTCGAACAGGTCGGCTGCGTACTCCACGAAGCCGTCCAGCCCCTGCGGGGCGCCGTCCTCGCCGAGCCGCTCGGAGAGCGAGACGAACAGGTCGATCCGTGCGGTGCCGGTATTGGCCCACTCCAACTGGCCTTGCAGACCAGAGAGTTCGAAGTCAGCGCGCTGGTTGTTCTGCAGCACCAGGGCGACCTGGAAGAGTGGGTGACGGGCGGCCGAGCGGGTCGGCGCCAGCGCCCCGACCAGGTGCTCGAACGGCACGTCCTGGTGGGCGTAGGCGGCCAGCGCCGCCTGCCGCACCCGGCCGAGCAGTTCGGCGAAGGTCGGGTCGCCGGAGACATCCGCGCGCAGCACCAGGGAGTTGACGAAGAAGCCCACCAACGGGTCCAGCGACTCGTCCAGCCTCCCGGCCACGCCGAACCCGATCGGCACGTCCTCGCCGGCGCCCAACCGCGACAGCAACGCCGCCAGCGCGGCCTGGAGCACCATGAACGGTGTCACGTCGTGCGCGCGGGCGACCCGCTGGAGCCCCTCGTGCAGTTCGGGGCCGAACGCGAACGGCAGGAAGCCGCCGCGGTAGGAGGCCACCGCCGGGCGCGGCCGGTCGTACGGCAGCGCCAGCTCCTGCGGCGCGCCGTCCAGCGCCCGGCGCCAGAAGTCCACCTGCCGGGCCATCGCGCTGTCCGGGTCGTCCTCGGCGCCGAGCAGCTCGCGCTGCCAGAGCGCGTAGTCCGCGTACTGCACCGGCAGCGGCGTCCACTGCGGCGCGGCGCCCTCGCGGCGAGCCGCGTAGGCCGTGGCCAGGTCCTGCGCCAGCGGGCCGAGCGACCAGCCGTCACTGGCGATGTGGTGCAGCACCACCATCAGCAGCGCGTCCTCGGCCGAGACCCGCAGCAGTGTGGCGCGCAGCGGAAGATCACGGGAGAGGTCGAAGGGGTAGCGGGCGGCCGCCTCGGCCGCCGCCGCGACGGCGTCCTCGTCGACCTGCACGACCTCCAGTCCGGGCCAGGCCTCGGCCGGGTCCAGCACCGCCTGGCGGGGCACCCCCGACTCCTCCGGGAAGACCGTGCGCAGGCTCTCGTGCCGGGCGACCAGATCGCCCAGCGCCGCGTCCAGCGCGGGCACGTCCAGCGCGCCGGACAGCCGCAGCGCGATCGGCATGTTGTACGTCGCGCTCGGCCCCTCCAACTTGTGCAGGAACCACAGCCGTTGCTGGGCGAAGGAGAGCGGCAGCACGGCGGGCCGGACGGCCCGGCCGAGCGCCGGGCGGGCCACCGCCGAGGTGTCCAGCCGCAGCGCCAGCCCAGCGGGCGTCGGCGCCTCGAAGACCTCGCGCACCGACAGCTCGGCGCCGAAGACGGCGCGCACCCGGGAGGCCAGCCGGGTGGCCAACAGGGAGTGGCCGCCCAGGTCGAAGAAGCTGTCGTCGGCGCCGACCCGCGGCACCGCCAGCAGCTCCGCGTACAGGCCGCAGAGCACCTGTTCGGCCGGGGTGCGGGGCGCGCGCGAGGCGGCGGCGGCACCGAACTCGGCGTCCGGCAGCGCCTTGCGGTCGATCTTGCCGTGCGCGGTCAGCGGCAGCGCCGCGAGCACCAGCACGGCGGCGGGGACCATGTAGTCGGGCAGCAGCGAGGCCGCGTGGGTCCGCACGGCGGCCGGATCGGCCTCCCCCGCGACGTAGCCGACGAGCTGCGCGCGGCCGGCCAGGTCCTGGCGGATCACGGCGACCGCGTCGGTGACGCCGGGCGCGCCGCGCAGCGCCGCTTCGACCTCGCCGAGCTCGACGCGGTGGCCGCGCACCTTGACCTGGAAGTCGCGGCGGCTCAGGAACTCCAGCTGCCCGTCCGGCCGCCAGCGCACCTGGTCGCCGGTGCGGTACATCCGCGCGCCGAAGCCGGTGGAGAACGGGTCGGCCACGAAGACGCCGGCGGTCCGCCCGGGGTCGCCGACGTAACCGCGCCCGACGCCCTCCCCCGCGACGTACAGCTCGCCGGGGACCCCGACCGGGACCGGCTGGAGGGCGTCGTCCAGCACGAAGAAGCGGGTGTTGCGCACCGGCCCGCCGATCGGCGTGCGCGGGCCGGGCAGCGGCTCGGTGAGGACCGCGTGCGCGACGTCGTCCGAGCACTCGGTCGGCCCGTAGGCGTTGACCATCGGCACCTGCGGATAGCGGGCGAACCAGCGCTCGCAGAGGTCCGGGGCCAGCTCCTCGCCGGTCACCACCAGCCAGCGCAGGCCCGCCAGTTCGGGCGCCGGCAGTCCGGCGTCCCAGGCCTCCACGGCAGCCCGCAGCAGCGAGGGCACCACCTCGAGGACGGTGACGCCCTCCGCCTCGGTGACGCCGAACAGCGCCTCGGGGTCGGCGGCCGTGGTGTGGCCCACCACCCGCACCCGGCCGCCGACGGCCAGCGCGGCGAGGATCTGCCAGACGGCGACGTCGAAGGTCAGCGGCGCGTTCTGGACCACCGTGTCCGCGGCGGTCAGGGCGAGGTCGTCGACCTTGGCGGAGAGGTGGTTGGCCAGGCCCGCGCGGTGCACCATGGCGCCCTTGGGGCGGCCGGTCGAGCCGGAGGTGAAGATCACGTACGCCAGGTCGAGCGGGCCGGTCGGCGTCGGCTGCCACGCGTCGTGCCCGGCGGCGGCGTCGGTGGCCTCGTGCAGGGCCGCCACGGTCAGCGTGGGGCCCACCTCGGCGGCGATCCGCCCGGCCACCGGCTCGAAGCCGGCCCCGGCCAGCAGCACCCGCGCGCCCGCGTCGGCGAGCACACCGGCCGAGCGGCCGAACGGGACCGCCGGGTCCAGCGGCACGAACGCGGCACCGGCGCCCAGCACGCCCAGGATCCCCGCGACGAAGTCGATCCCGGGCTCGGCCAGCACGCCCACCACGCGGCCGGGCCCCCACTGCGGCAGCGCCCGCAGCCGGGCCGTCACGCCCGCGGCCCGGGTCGCCAGGGCCGCGTAGTCCAGCTCGGCTCCGTCGTCCACGACGGCGATCCGGTCCGGGCCGGTGGCCGCCAGCCGCCGGACGCACTCCACCACGTCGCCCACCCCGCCCTCGCGGGCGGTGTCGTTCCAGCCGACCAGCACGTCGTGGCGCTCCTCGGCGGTCAGCACCTCCAGCTCGCGCACCGGCGCGTCGGGCTCGGCGACCACCTGGGTGAGCACCTGCACCAGTCGGCCGACCAGCGTCTCGACGGTCGCGTGGTCGAACAGCTCGGCCGCGTACTCCACGAAGCCCTGCACGCCGCCGGGGGCGCCCTCGCCGCCGGGTTGGGCGACGGCGGTGGTGCCGGTCGTCTCGGTGGCCCCGGTGGTCCCCGTCGTCCCCGTGTTCTCGGTCGTCTCGATCGTCTCGGTCAGCGAGAACAGCAGGTCGAAGCGGGACATGTCGGTGCCGGCCCACTCCAGGCGGGTGCGCAGCCCGGGCAGGTCGAAGGCCGCCTGCTGGTGGTTCTGCAGCACCAGCGCCACCTGGAAGAGCGGATGGCGGGAGGCCGAGCGGGTCGGCGCCAGCGCGCCGACCAGGTGCTCGAACGGCACGTCCTGGTGGGCGTAGGCGGCCAGCGCGCGGTGCCGCACCCGGCTCAGCAGCTCGGCGAAGCTGGGGTCGCCGGAGACGTCGGCGCGCAGCACCAGCGTGTTGACGAAGAAGCCGACCAGGCCGTCCAGCGCCTCGTCCAGCCGTCCGGCCACGTCGAAGCCGACCGGCACGTCCTGGCCCGCGCCCAACCGCGACAGCAACGCCGCCAACGCGGCCTGCAGCAGCATGAACAGCGTCGCGTCGTACTCCCGGGCCAGCGCCAGCAGGCCCGCGTGCAGCTCGGGTCCGAAGGTGAAGTTGACGTAGCCGCCGCGGTAGGAGGCCAGCGCCGGGCGCGGCCGGTCGGTCGGCAGCGCCAGCTCCTCCGGCGCTCCCTCCAACGTCCTTCGCCAGTAGTCGACTTGCTGGGAGAGCACACTGTCGGGGTCCTGCGCGGACCCCAGCAGCTCGCGCTGCCAGAGCGTGTAGTCGGCGTACTGCACGGGCAGTTCCGCCCAGCCCGGCTCGCCACCCGCCAACCGGGCGCCGTAGGCCAGCGACAGGTCCCGGGCCAGCGGGCCGAGCGACCAGCCGTCGGCGGCGATGTGGTGCAGCACGATCACCAGCACGGCCTCCTGCGGCGACACCTGGAGCAGGGTGGCCCGCAACGGCGGCTCGCAGGCGAGGTCGAAGCCGTACAGGGCCGCGGTGCGGACCGCCGTCGCGACGCCCTCCTCGGCGACCTGCACGACCTCCAGCCCGGGCCAGGCCTCGGCCGGGTCCAGCACCGCCTGGCGGGGCACCCCCGCCTCCTCCGGGAAGACCGTGCGCAGGCTCTCGTGCCGGGCGACCACGTCGCCGAGCGCCGCGTCCAGCGCGGGCGCGTCCAGCGGGCCCGACAGCCGCAGGGCGAACGGGATGTTGTACGTCGCGCTGGGCCCCTCCAACTTGTGCAGGAACCACAACCGCTGCTGCGCAAACGACAACGGGATCATGAAAGGTCTCCTTCTCGGGACATCTTGCGAAGTACCGGCCGCGTGCGGACGACCGTCAGATCCAGCTGCGCCGCGAGCCCTGCGGGCGTCGGCGCCTCGAGCACCTCCCGGACCGACAGCTCCACCCCGAAGGCGCTGCGCGCCCGGGAGGCCAGCCGGGTGGCCAGCAGCGAGTGCCCGCCCAGTCGGAAGAAGTCGTCGTCCACGCCCACCTGTTGGACGCCGAGGACTTCGGCGAAGAGCCGGCACATCTGCTCCTCGCGCGGATCGCGCGGCGCCCGGGACGGCTCGGCGGCCGCCGCATAGTCCGGGGCCGGCAGCGCGCGGCGGTCGGCCTTGCCGCTCGGCGTCAGCGGCAGCGCCTCCAGCGTGACGAACGCGGCCGGCACCATGTACCCCGGCAGCCGGGACTCCAGGTACTCCCGCAACTCGCCGCCGGTGGCGGCCCGATCGCCCACGGGGACGACGTAGGCCACCAGACGGACGTCACCGGGGACGTCCTCGCGGGCCATCAGCACCGCCTGTCCCACGGCCGGGTGCTCGGCCAACCGGGCCTCGATCTCGCCCAGTTCGATGCGGTGGCCGCGGATCTTCACCTGGTCGTCCGCACGGCCGCGGAACACCAGCCGCCCGTCCGCCGTCCACGCCGCCAGGTCACCGGTGCGGTACATCCGCTCCCCCGGCGCACCGAACGGACACGCGACGAACCGACCCGCCGTCAACCCCGCCCGGCCCAGATAACCGCGTGCCAACCCCGCACCCGAGACGTAGAGTTCGCCGACCTCGCCCGGTGCCACCGGGCGCATCGCGGCGTCCAGCAGGTGGGCCCGCAGGCCCGGCAGGGCCTCACCGATCAGGCTGCCCTGCGCGTCGGCCGCCGTCCGGGCGTCCAGCGCGAGGTGCGTGACGTGCACCGTGGTCTCGGTGATGCCGTACATGTTGACCAGCACCGGCGCGTCGTCGCCGTGCCGGGCGTACCAGTCGGCCAGCGCGGCCGGCTCCAGCGCCTCGCCGCCGAACACCACCCAGCGCAGGGCGAGTTCCTCCCCGGACGACGGGTTCTCCCGCTCGGCGGCGACCAGTTGCCAGAACGCCGACGGGGTCTGCGAGAGCACCGTCACCCTTTCCCGCACCAGCAGCCGCAGGAACTCCTCCGGCGAGCGGGTCACCGCGTGCGGCACCACCACCAGCCGGCCGCCGTGCAGCAGCGCGCCCCACAACTCCCAGACCGAGAAGTCGAACGCGCAGGAGTGGAAGAGCGTCCACACCTCGTCCGGACCGAAGGCGAACGGCCGGCGCGCGGCGGCGAAGAGCCCGACCACGTTGCGGTGCGGGACGACCACGCCCTTGGGACGGCCGGTCGAGCCCGAGGTGTAGATCACGTACGCCGCGTTCGCCGGGCTGAGCGGACGCAACCGCTCGGCCTGCGACAGCGCCGCGTCCGCGTGCCCGGCCAACGCCGCGACCACTGCCGGATCGTCCAGCCTGACCGTCTCGACGGCCGTCTGCGGCAGCGCCGTTCGGCTGTCGGTCAGCAGCACCCTCGGCGCCGCGTCGGCCAGGGTGTAGCCGATCCGGTCGGCCGGGTAGTCCGGGTCCACCGGCAGGTACGCCCCGCCGGCCTTGAGCACCGCCAGGACCGCCACCACCAACTCGGCCGACCTGGGCAGCGCCAGCGCCACCAGGTCCTCGGCGCCCACCCCCAGGGCCACCAGGTGGCGCGCCAGCCGGTTGGCCCGCGCGTCCAGCTCCGCGTACGTCAACTCTCCTTCCTCGCAGGTCAGGGCGACCGCGTCCGGCACGAGCGCGGCGCGGGCCTCGAAGAGCTCCGGCAGCGTCGGCTCGGCGATCCGCCGCTGCGGCGCCTCGGCCAGCTGCTCCAGCAGCGCGCACCAGTCGTCGAGCATCGTCCGGGCCGTGGCGGCGTCGAAGCAGTCGGCGTCGTACTTCAGGAAGAGCCGGAACCCGTCCGCCTCCTGGTAGATCTCCGCCGCGAGCCCGAACTCGCTCTGCTGGTAGACCCCTTCGAACGGCCGCAGGCCGAGTTCGCCCGGAGCGGGGGTGTTCGCGGCGGTGAGCGACGAGACCTCCCCGAAGTTCTGGTAGGACAGGCTGGTGCTGACGATCGGGGCACGGGCGCCGTCGCGCCGCACGTCCAGCGCGCGGACGATCGCCGGGAACGGGTAGCCGCCGTGTTCCAGACCGCCCAGGACGGCGCGGCGCGCGGTGCGCAGCAGGTCGGCGAAGGTGTCGTCCTCGGCGACCGCACAGCGGATCGGCAGCAGGTTCACGAAGTGCCCGATGGTCTCGTGGAACCGGGCCTCCGGGCGGCCGGCGGTCGGCAGGCCGACCACCAGGTCGCGCTGCCCGGTGGCGCGGTGCAGGAACGCCAGATAGGACGCGAGGAAGACCACCGCGAGCCCGGCCCGCTGCTCGCGCGCGCAGGCGGTGAGCGCCGCGGAGAGCGCGGGAGTCAGCCGGGTGCTGATCGCCTCGCCGCGCGGTGCGCGCCCCGGGAGCCGGGGCCGGTCGACGGGCAGCGCGAGCGCCTCGCGCGGTGCGCGCAACTCGTCCGTCCAGTGGGCGAGGTGGGTGCGGCCCTCCGGGCTCGCCAGCAACGCCTCCTCCCAGGCGACGAACTCGGCGTATCCGGCGGCCGGTTGGGCATCCGCGTGCGGGGCGGGATCGGTGGACGTGGTGGGACGGGTGGCCGAGCGGTACGCCTCGGTCAGCGAACGGACCAGCAGCGCCGCCGAGATGCCGTCCACCACGAGGTGGTGGGCCGTGATCAGCAGCAGCCGCGGCACCCGACCGTCGCCGTCCTGGTCGCCGTCGTCCGGCGCGGTCGTCGAGACCAGCTGGACCCGGACCAGCGGCCCGGTCGCGAGGTCGAACGGCGCTGCCACCAACTCGCGCAGCCAGTCCACCTGTTCCGACCGCGAGGGAGCCGCGCAGCCGACCCGCTCGAAGGCGATGCCACCCGTCCCGTCGGCCTCCAGATACGGTATGCCGTCGTCCTCGCGGACGACCGAGCCGAGGATCGGGTGCCGCTCGGCCAGCACGTGGCAGGCCGCTTCGAGCGCGGCCTCGTCGAGCTCACCGTGCACCTCGAAGGCGATCGGCACATGGTAGGCCGTCAGGTCGGGCGAGGCCTGCTGCGAGAACCAGACGCCCAGTTGGACCTGGGAGAGCGGCGTTCGCGCGGGTGCGGGCGGGCCGGCCGGCCCGGCGGGGGCGGGTGCCGAGTCCGCCAGCAGGGTGTCCACGTGCTCGGCGCGGGTGGCCAGGAAGTGGGCGCAGAGTTCGTCCACGGTCACCAGGTCGAAGAGCAGCGTGGCCGAGATCTCGCCCAGGTCCTCGCGCAGGGCGCTGGTGAGCTGGAGGACGAGCAGCGAGTCCATGCCGTAGTCGGTCAGCGGCACCGCGGGGTCGATCCGGTCGGCGGGGATCCTGAGGGTGGCCGCGGCCTTGTCGCGCAGGTAGTCGGTCAGGTTCGCGGTGCGGCTCTCGGTCGGCTGGATCTCCGGAGAAGGGGCAGGGGCAAGAGCGGCAGCGGTCTGCGGGACGGCCGGGCGGGCCGCGGTCCGCCGGCGGACGATGCCGTCGCTCTCGGCGGCGATGATCTGCTGCCCGAGCGTGCGCGCCTGCGGCAGGACGAAGACCACCGACGGGAAGCCCTCACTCTCCAGCACCTCGCGCCAGCTCTCCGGCGAGAGCGCGGGCGAGCCGGGGATGCGCAGTGGCGCGTCCTCGAACAGCCACCAGCCCTCCAGCAGGCCGAAGGTGAGGTGGCTGAAGACGTCGAACGCGGCGAGTTCGTTCAGCAGCAGCCAACCCCCGTCCCGCAGCGCCGCCTTGGCGTTGCGCAGGGTGGTCCGGGTGTCGCGGGTGGCGTGCAGGACGTTGGCGGCGATCACCAGGTCGTAGCTGCCGGCCTCGATGCCCTGGCCGGCCAGCGACTGCTCCACGTCGAAGCGCGTGCAGTCGAGATAGGGCACGTCCGGTCCGTAGGACGAACGGGCGTGGTTCAGGAACGCCTTCGACAGGTCGGTGTAGGTGTAGGTCTCGATCCGGTCGGCGTACGGGCGCAGCGCGGCGAACATGCCGACACTGGTGCCGCCGGTACCGGCGCCGATCTCCAGGATGCGCAGCCGCGCCTCCGGGTCCTGGCGCAGGCGTTCGGCGACGATGCCGACGGCCGAGTCGGCCATCGCGCGGTTGTAGGTGTCCGCCACCCGGTTGTCGCGGTAGCAGCCCTCCACCAGCTCGACCGAGCCGCGCGGGAACATCACGTCGGTCGGCCGGGTCCGGCCGGTCAGGATCTCCGGCAGTGCACTCAACGTGGCGTCCACGAGCCGTAGTTCGGCGGCCTTGTCCGGGTCGACGGACCACCGGGCGCAGGCCGCGCGCCACTCGTCGGCCAGCACCTGCAACGGCGGTGCCGAGGCGGGCAGCACCCGCAGGGCGTGATCGAGCCAGGGGGTGTACCGCTCCAGGATCCCGGCCCGCTCCCGGATCTGCTCCGGCGGCCCGTCCAACTCGCCCGCGAGTGCCGTGAGATGGCCGTGGATCATCCTGGCGAGCAGCGGATCGCGCTCGGTGCGGCGCCACTCGGCTACCGCGTGCAGCACCTCGCGGTCGGCGGCCAGGGCCGCGTAGCGGGCCGGCAGGTCGGCCTGGACGCGGACGCGCGCCCGTTCGTAGACCGTCGTCCGCAGCCCGGGGTCGATCGCCTCCAGGGCGTCGGGCGCGCTCATCCTGATGAAGCCGAGCTGCTGTTGCGGGCCGCCGAGCAGGGTCTCCAGCGCCCCCATCGCCTCCGGAGGCTCGATCGAGACCAGTCCCGACCTGGTCATCCGCTCCTTGTAGAAGTCGGAGGTGACGCTGCCGAGGTTGCCCCACCAGCCCCAGTTCAGCACCTTGACCGGGCAGGCCCAGTGCTGGTCGAGCAGGTGGGCGTACGCGTCGAGGAAGACCGAGCCGGCCGCGTAGTTGCTCTGGCCCGCCGCCGTCGCGAAGGACTGGATCGAGGAGAAGAACAGCGCGAAGTCGAGCTCGTCGCCGCCGAAGGCCTCGGCCGTCGCGACGCTCACCTCGACCTTGGCCGCCAGGCTCGCGCGCAGCGCCGCCTCGTCCATCCGGGCGAGGCTGCGGTCGCGCAGCACCAGCGCCGCCTGGACGACGCCGTGGATCCGCCCGTGCCGGGCCAGGATCTCGGCGCGGGCACGGCGCAGCGCCTCGGGGTCGGCCGCGTCGGCGGCCAGGTAGCTCACCGAGCCGCGGCCGTGGACGGCGCGCAGCTTGGCGTCGATCGACGCGTCGTGCGCGCTGCGGCCGATCCAGACAACGTGTGCGCCGTGGCGCTCCACCAGGTGCTGGGTCCAGGCCGTGCCGAGGCCGCCCGCGCCGCCGATGACGACGTAGACGCCCCCCTCGCGGTACGGCGCCGCCTGCGCGCTCCCGGCGCCGGCCGAGGGCGGCGAGGCGGCCTCGGTCGGTGCCCAGCGGCGGGTCAGCCACTGTCCGGCGCGCCGCGCCCAGCTGTCGCCGTGCGAGTGCGCGGGCAGCGCGGCGAGGTCGGCGAGGTCGGCGGCAGCGTCGGCATCGGCCGTGGGGTCGGGGCCGTCGAGGTCCACCCGGCGGACCGTCCATTTCGGGTACTCGCGGCCGAGCGAGCCGAAGAGGCCGTGCAGACCGGCGTGCGCGGGCCGGGTCCGCTCGGTGGCGTGGGTGGCCAGGCAGCGCCGGGTGACCAGGGTGAGGCCGAGCGGGCCGGCGTCGCGGTCGGCGGCCACCAGGGCCTTGACCATCCGGAAGGCCGCGACGACGCCGTCCTGCTGCGCGGCGGCGAAGCCTGCGGTGTCGGTCGGCTCCAGCGGCGCGTCCGGCGCGAGCCACAGCAGGTGGTCGACCGGGCCGGCGGCGCGCAGGGCGGCGGCGGCCTCGTCGATCGACGCGGTCGGCGCCAACTCCCAGAGCAGCGCGTGCGGGTGGCGCTCGGTGACGGCGGCCCGCTGCTCGGCCGTCCCGCCGACGACCAGCACGCGGTCCTCGGCGGACGGGACGGGGGCCCGGCCGGCGCTGGCCGGTTCGGTGATCGGCTCCCAGACCGGCGCGTACAGCGCGGGCACCGGCTCCTTGGCGCGGCGCGAGGTGTAGCCGGTCATCCGGACGCAGAGCGCGCCGTCGGCGTCCACCAGGTCGATGTCCAGCCGGCTGAGCGCGGTGGCCGCCCGGCCCGCGTCGACCACCCGGACGACGGCCCACATCGAGGCCGGGCAGGGCGCGAAGTACTCCAACTGGTCGAGCGCGAAGGGCACCACGGTCTCCCGGGCCGCCGGACCGTCGGCGAGCTGGAGGGCGATCGAGGACTGGATCGCCGAGTCGAGCAGCGCCGGGTGCAGGACGTACGGCGCGCCGGGCTCGGCCGCCGCGGCCGGGACGTCCAGCTTGGCGAGGACGACACCGGGGCCGACGTAGGCCTCGTCGATCGCCCGCAGCGCCGGGCCGTGGCTGATGCCCATCGCCACCAGCGCCTCACCGATCTTCGCGGCGGAGACGGTGATCGGGCAGTGCGCGCGCAGCGACGCCAGGTCGGCGCGCGGCGGGCGCGGGGTGTCGGACCGGCTGATCCGGCCCTCGCTGCACAGCACGGGCGCTGCCGCGTGCGCGGTGATCGTGAAGGCGACGCCACCGTCGGCCGGCCGCAGCAGGACGTCGACGTCCTGCGGCGCGCCGTCCACCAGCAGCGGTTGCACCCAGGTGATGTCGCGCATCCGCAGCGGGGTCGCGGCGTCCACGCCGAGCGCGCGGACGGCCACCTCGCGGGCCAGTTCCAGATGGGCGACGGCGGGCAGGACCCGCTTGCCGCGCACCAGGTGGTCACGGAGGAACGGCTCCTCGCCGGTCAGCGTCGTCGAGGCGCGCAGGACGCCTGCCTCGGCCGGCACGGCGGCGGCCGCGTCGATCATCGGATGGCGGGCGGGAGCGGGCACGGGCGCGGGCAGCGCGACCGGGGTGGCCGGGGGCGCCGGGGTGGCCGGGGTGGCCCAGTGACGCTCGCGGGCGAACGGGTAGGTCGGCAGCGGGACGCGCAGGTACGCGCCCTGCGGGAAGAGCCGGGCGTGGTCGAACGCGGCGCCCCGCACGAAAAAGCCCGCGAGCTGCCGCAGGTCCGCCCGGTAGCCGTCCGGGTCGGCGGCCGCCCGGTCGTCGGCGCAGCGGCTCAGCCACGGCTCGCCGGGCGAGGTCGCGGTGGCAGCAGTGGCGCGGCGCACGGAGGTAGCCTCGCCGGTGACGGCGTGCACACCGTCGAGGCCGTCGTCCAGCAGCCGGACCAGCTCGGCCAGGTCACCGGCCACGCAGGCGAAGCGGTGTGCGAAGTGCTCCCGGCCGAGCAGCAGGGTGTGCGCGACGTCCCCACAGTCCAGTGCCGGTTCACGACGGCAGTGCGCCGCCAACCGGGCCAGCTGCTCGGCGAGTTGCTCACGCGACTGCGCCGACAGGACGACCAGGTACCCGGGACGCGGCGCCGCGGCGCGGCGCACCGCCGGAGCCTCGCCGAGCACGACATGCGCATTGGTGCCGCTGGCCCCGAACGAGCTGACGACGCCGGTGCGCGCGCCGCCGGACGGCGCCTCCCAGGCGTGGGTGCGGGTGCTCGGGTAGAACGGGCTGCCCTCGAAGCGGACCGCCTCGTTCGGCGCCTCGAAGTGCAGCGAGGCCGGTATCTGACGGTGCTTCAGCGCCAGCAGGACCTTGAGCACGCCCGCGATGCCCGCCGCGAACTGGGTGTGGCCGATGTTCGTCTTGACCGAACCCACCGCGCAGTAGCCCGACTTGTCGGTGTCCTTGCGGAACGCGCGGGTGAGCGCGGAGAACTCGATCGGATCGCCGAGCCGGGTGCCGGTGCCGTGCGCCTCGACCAGCTGGATCTGCCCGGGGTCCACGCCGAAGCCGTCGTAGACCTCGCGCAGCAGCTGCTCCTGGGAGACCGAACTCGGCGCCGTGATCCCGTTGGTCGCGCCGTCGTGGTTGACGCCCGAGCCGCGGATCACGGCGTGGACGTGGTCGCCGTCGGCCAGCGCGTCGGCCAGCCGCTTGAGGACGACGACGCCGACGCCCTCACCGGGCACGAAGCCGTTCGCGCGGTGGTCGAAGGTGTGGCAGCGCCCGTCCGGCGAGAGCATCCCGGCCCGGCCGGTGAGCCCGTAGAGCCGTGGCGTCGCCTGGACGAACACGCCGCCGGCCAGGGCCATCGTGGTCTCGCCCGACCAGAGGTCCTTGCAGGCAAGGTCGATCGCGACCAGCGAGCTGGAGCACGAGGTGTCGACCGCGATGGCCGGGCCCTTGAGGTTGAGGGCGTAGGAGACCCGGCCGGGGATGACCGAGGCCATGTTCCCCCAGAGGGCCTGCGCGGGCGCCTCCTCCCCCAGGAACTCCTGGTAGTCGCCGGCCCAGCAGCCGACATACACGCCGCAGCGACTCTCGCTGAGCTGTCGCCCGGCGTAGCCGGCGTCCTCCAGCGCCTTCCAGGACTCCTCGAGCAGCAGGCGCTGCTGCGGGTCCATGGCGGCCGCCTCGACGCCCGAGATGTTGAAGAAGAGCGGGTCGAACTCGTCGATCCGGTCGAGGAATCCGCCGCGCGGGCGCTCACCCGGGGCGTCGTCGGTGGCCCAGCGGGTGGCCGGGCGGACCAGGTCGTCGCCGGCGGCCAGATGGGCCCAGAGCTCGTCGAGCGAGTCGGAGCCGGCGAACCGACCGCTCATCCCGACGACCGCGATCGGCTCGCGCTGCGGGAGCTGGGCGGGCGCGGGGACGAGCGCGGGTGTGGGCGCGGGGACGGGGACGGGCACGGGGACGGGCACGGGGGCGGGTGCGAGGCTCGGCCGGTGGTCGGTCAGCAGGTGCGCGGTGAGGCGGTCGGCCGTGCTGTGGTCGTAGACCACGCTCGTCGCGAGATCGAGCGAGAGCGCCTCGTTGAGCTGGTGCACCAGGCGGACACCGAGGATGGAGTCGAGCCCGTAGTCGGCGAAGGCGAGACTCCCGTCGATCTCGTCGACGTCCATCGCCAAGGCCGCCGCCAGCCTCTCGCGCACGAGCTGCGCGACCCGCTCGTCCACCGAGAGCTGCGGCTGCGGCGCGACGCGGCCACCGTCGGTGGCGGGCGCGGGGACGGGAGTGGGGGCGGGGACGGGCGCGGCCGCCGGCAGGTCGCCGATCCAGAACCGGTCCCGGGCGAACGGGTAGGTCGGCAGCGAGATCCGCCGGGGCGTGTGCGAGCCGTGGAATGCGTGCCAGTCGAGGTCCGCCCCGTCGGCCCAGAGGGCGGCCAGCTTGCCGAGCTTGCCCGCCCGGAGCCAGCGGGCGATCAGCAGCTCCTGGAGGTCGTCGTCCTCGGCGATCTCGGCGGCGGCGCCCCGGGCGGGCCCGGCCGTGCCGCAGTGGACGCCGGACGCCTGCGCGCCCTGCTCCAGGTAGTCGCGCAGCACCCGACGCAGCTCGGAGAGCGAGCGCGCGGGCACCGCCAGGCGCTCCTTCATCGCCTCCCGGCCGACCTGGAGGGTGAACGCCAGATCAGCCAACTCCGCTTCGCTGTAGGGGTCTTCGAGGAAGACGGCGAGCCGCTCGGCGGCCGAGCGCAGCTGCTCCGGGGTGCGGGCGGACAGCACGACGAGCTGTTCGGACCCGTCCTCGCCGCTCGCCTCAGCCACCGTGGCGGCGGGCGCGGCGTACTCCTCGACGATCACGTGCGCGTTCGAGCCGCCCGCGCCGAACGAGGAGACCGCGGCGATCAGCGAGCCGTCCGACTGCCAGGGCGCCAGATCGCGTTGGACGAAGAACGGCGTCCGCTCGAAGGCGATGTTCGGGTTCGGCTGCTCGGCGTGCAGGCTCGGCACGAGCTCTCCGTGCTGGAGCTGGAGCACCACCTTGGTGAGCCCCGCGATGCCCGCGGCGGCCTCCAGGTGCCCGATCGCCGACTTGACTGACCCGATCGCGCAGAACTGCCGGTCGGCGGTGTCCTGTTCGAACGCGTGGGTGAGGCCGGTGACTTCGATCGGGTCGCCCAGCTCGGTGCCGGTCCCGTGCGCCTCGACGTAGCTCACGGCGCGGGCCGGGACGCCGGCCCGGGTCAGCGCGTCGCGGATCAGCTCGGTCTGCGCACCGGGGTTCGGCACGGTGTAACCATGGGACTTCCCACCGTGGTTGATGCTGGTGCCGCGAATCACCGCGAGCACCCGGTCGCCGTCCGCGAGCGCACGGGAGAGCGGCTTCAGCAGCACGCACCCGACGCCCTCGCCGGGGACGAAGCCGTGACCGCCGCTGCCGAAGCTGCGGCACCGCGCGTCCGCCGAGAGCATGGTCGAGCGGCACAGCTCGACGTAGTCCAGCGGGTGCTCGTACAGGTTGACGCCGCCGGCGATGGCCAACTCGCAAGCGCCGCTGTGCAGCTGCTCGCAGGCCTCGTGGATCGCGGTGAGCGAGGAGGAGCACATCGTGTCGACGGTCAGACTCGGTCCGCGCAGGTCCAGGACGTGCGAGGCCCGCGCGCTGACCGAGGCGAAGGAGAGGGCCGGCACCACGATCTCGCCCGAGGGGAGCAGTCCCGCCGCGTGCCGCGCATGGCCGGACTTCGTCACGCCGGCGAAGACACCGACCCGGCGGTGATGCCGGGAGGCGATCAACTCGCGGGTGTAACCGGCGTCTTCGAGGACCTCCCAGGATGCCTGAAGGAAGAGCCGCTCCTGCGGGTCCATCGCGTAGGCGTCTCGCGGGGCGATCTGGAAGAAAAGCGGGTCGAAGGCCGCGAAGTCCCCGACGAAGCCGCCCCACTTGCTGTAGCTGCGACCGGTGGCGATCGCCGTGTGCTGGTCGGGCTCGAAGAAGCCGTCCAACGCCCAGCGGTCGGCCGGGACTTCGGTAACGCAGTCGCGGCCGGCCCGCAGGTTCGCCCAGAACTCGGCGAGGTTGTCGGCCTGGGGGTAGCGGCCGCTCATCCCGATGATCGCGATCGGCTCACGGGCAGGCGGCGCCTCGGGGGCGGGGGCGGACGCGCTCTCGCGAACGGTCGCGTCGGCGGTGGCGGTGAGGGGCGGGGTGGGACGCTCGGCGGGAGCACCCGTCCAGGCGAGAGCCTCGGCAGTGTGGGCGGTCGCGAGGTGGCCGGCGATCGCGCGCAGGGTCGGGAACTCGTAGAAGAGCGTCCTGGAGACCTCGCTGAACGCCCCGGCGAGCTCGGCGTTCAACTGGACGACCATGATCGAGTCGAGTCCCAGCGCGCCGAGCTGCCGGTCGGCGTCGACGGCCGAGGGCGCGAGCTTGGTGACGCGGGCGAAGAGCCGGACCAGCAGGCGCAGGGTCTCCCGCCCGAGCCGCGCGTCGCCGACCAGTGCGGCGGGTGCGGCGGGTGCGGCGGGCGCTGGAGCGGCGCCGGGCGCCGACGGCAGGCGCGAGGTGTCACCGTGGTGCACCCAGACCCGGTCCGCGCCGAGCCGCCAGGCCCGGGTGAGAGCCGCCAACCCGTCCGCCGACTCCATCGGCGCCAGGCCGCGGTCCTGCCAGAGGTGGGCCCGGGTGGCGTCGTCGACGCTCATGCCACCGTCCTTCCAGAGCGGCCAGGCGATCGAGAGCGTCCGCCCGGACCGCGCACCGGCCGCGACCAGCGCGGTGCGCTGCTCGGCGAACTCGTCGAGGAAGGCGTTGGCCGTGGCGTAGCCCGCCTGGCCGGGGTTGCCGGTGACGGCCGCGCCCGAGGAGAAGGTGAGGAGGAAGTCCAGCGGCTCCTGCGCGGTGGCCCGGTCCAGGTTGAGCAGGCCGTCGACCTTCGGCGCCAGCACCTCCGCCCAGTCCTCCCCGGTCGTCCGGGTCAGCAGCGCGTCCCGGAGCACCCCGGCGCCGTGCACGATCCCGTGGATCTCACCGGTCTCGGCCCGGACGCGCGCCACCAGGTGGCGCACCTCCTCCCAACGCGAGACGTCCGCGCGCTCGTAGCGGGCCACGGCACCGGCCGCGCGCAGCTCGGCGAGCAGCGCGTCGGTCCGGGCGTCCTGCGGCGACCGGCCGACCAGGACGAGGGTCGGGCGGGCGACGTCGGCGGCGATCCGGCGGGCGACGACCGCGCCGATGCCGCGCGCACCGCCCGTGATCAGGTAGCTGCCGCCCGCACGCCACGGCGCCACGGCCGGCTCGGCCGGCTCGTCCGCCTCGGCCGGGTGCCAGCCGCGCACGGTGCGCACGCCGTCCCGGTAGCGGACGACCTCGTCGGCGCTGTGCGTCTCCGCCGCGACGACCGCGGCGACGGCGTCCGCGCTCTGCGGGTCGTCCAGGCCGACCAGCCGGCCGACCAGCCGGGCGTCCTCCCGGGCCGCGGTGCTCAGCAGGCCCGCCAGCGCCAGGTTGACCACCTCCTCGCCACCCGTGGGCGCCAGCACCTGGACGAGCGTCGCGCCGGCGGGCGGCTCGGTGAGCAGGTCGCGGACGATCTCGAAGAGCTGTCGCGAGAGGTCGCCGAAGCGGTTCGCGGGCTGCTGCCGGTCGGTGCTGACGGTGAGGCAGCGCACGCCCGGGAGGTCCCGCTCGACCGCGTGCCGGGCGGCTGCGAGCGCTCCGCAGAGGACGACCACGCGCTGTCGCGGGTCGGCGCCACCTGTGCGGGCGGCCTGCGGCGTCCAGCGCGGCACCAGCAGCGCCGTGCCGATCGGAGATGTCTGTGGCATGTCGGTGTCGGGGATCCAGTAGCGGTCGCGGGCGAACGGATAGGTCGGCAGGTGGACGCGCCGGGGCGTGACCGCGCCGTACAGCGCGCGCCAGTCGACGGCGGCGCCCTCGATCCAGCGCGTCAGCAGCGCACCTAGTGCCGCGTCAGGCAACCTTTGCCCGTCAAGGAGCGGTGTCCGGTGCGTGCTATCGGCGTGCCGGCCGGAAGTCCTCGTACTGGACGTACTTGGGCTTTCGGCCGGTGCGGCGAGAGTGCGTGCCGGGCGTCGCGACGGGGCGAAGGTTGCCTGACGCGGCACCAGCTCACCCCCGGGCTCCGGCCGGCGCCCCTGCTGGGCGACGAACTCCCGCAGCCGGACGATCAGTTCCTCGCGCGAGGCGACCACCCAGCCGACCCGCTCGGCCATCGCCTCGCGTCCGATCTGCAGAGTCCAGGCGATCGAGCGCAGCTGCTCGGGCTGCCGCGCGGACTCCAGCTGCCGCAGGAGGTTGCCGGCGACCTGCCGGAGCTGGTCCGCGGTGCGGGCGGAGAGCGGGACGAGGACGGCCTCGGCGTCCGGGCGGGCGCCGTCGGCGGTGTCCGGTTCGACGTACTCCTCCAGCACCACATGGCAGTTGACGCCGCCGAAGCCGAAGCTGCTGACGCCCGCGCGGCGTGGGGCGAGTGCGCCGCTGCGGTCGCGCGGGCGCTGCCAGGGCTCGTTCTCCCGCACGATCCGCAGCGGGCCGTCGTCGAGCTGGATGAACGGGTTGATCTCGGGGCAGTTGCGGCTGGCCGGGATCGTCCGGTGCTTCATCGCGAGCAGCACCTTGAGCAGCCCCGCGATGCCCGCGGCGGCCTCCAGGTGGCCGATGTTGGTCTTGACCGAGCCGAGCCCGCAGGTTCCCTGGCCGGTGCTGCCCAGCCGCCGGAACGCGGACTGCAGTGCGCGCACCTCGACCGGGTCGCCGAGCGCGGTGCCGGTGCCGTGCGCCTCGATGTAGCCGATGGTGTCCGGGTCGATGCCGTGCATCGCCTGCGCCACCAGGTCGGCCTGCGCGGCGGCGTTCGGCGCGGTCAGCGAGTGGGCCCGGCCGCCGTGGTTCTCGGCGCCGGCCAGCAGCACGCCGAGAATGGCGTCACCGTCACGCCGGGCGGCGGCGAGCGGCTTCAGCACGACGGCGCCCACGCCCTCGCCGCGCACGTAGCCGTCCGCGTCGGCGGCGAAGGTCTTGCAGCGGCCGTCCGGGCTGAGCATCCCGGCGCGATGGGCGCTGACGAAGGTGTCGACGCTGAGCAGCAGGTTCACCCCGCCGGCGATCGCCGTGTCGCAGGCGCCCGAGCGGATCGCCTCCATCGCGCGGTGGACGGCGACCAACGAGCTGGAACAGGCCGTGTCGACCGGTTCGCTGGGGCCGTGCACGTCGAGCAGGAAGGAGATCCGGTTGGCGAGCATCGAGTGCGCGTTGCCGGTGGAGGTGAAGGCGTCCGGCGGGGTGCCGTAGCCGGTGAGCAGCGTCGCGTAGTCGTGGCCCGAGACGCCGAGGAAGACGCCGGTGTTCCGGGGCAGGTCCGCGGGGCGGTAGGCGCTGTCCTCCAGCGCGCTCCAGACCGTCTGCAGGGCGAGACGGTGCTGCGGGTCCATCAGCTCCGCTTCGCGCGGGTAGATCCGGAAGAAGTCGGCGTCGAAGGCGTCCACGTCGTCCAGGACGCCCGCGTGGCGTGGGAAGTCGGCCTGGTCGACCTTGCGTGCGTAGGCCTCGTCGTAGCGGTGGACGGGGAACTCCGAGACGGAGTCCCGGCCCGCCACCAGGTTGGCCCAGTAGGTGTCGAGGTCGGGGGCGCCGGGGAACCGGCCGGCGGCGCCGATCACCGCGATCGGCATCGGCACGGCGACATCGGGGACGGGAGCGGGAGCAGAGACGGGAGCGGGAGCAGGGACGGGGGTCGGGACGTACGCCGCGCGGAGCGGGTCCGCGAACTCGGCCGCGAGGTGGCGGCCCAGCGCGTCGAAGGTGCTCAGCTCGAAGAAGACCGCCGGGCTCAGGTCGGCGCCCAGCCGCTCGCGGATCAGCCGGGAGAACGCCACCAGCGAGATCGAGTCGAAGCCGAAGGCGTCGAAGCCCGTCAGCGGGTCCAACTCCTCGACCTCGAACTTGAGCAGGCCGGACGCGATGGCCCGCAGCTCGTCCACCGCGAAGCGCAGGACCGGATCCTCGGTCCCCTGCTGTTCGCTCGGCTGCACGGTCGGTTCCCTTCGGGGATGGTCGTGGTGGTCGTGCCGGTCGTCGCAGCGCAGGCCGGTGAGCTCGGCGACGCTCTCGCCGTCCGCGCTCAGCAGCCGGACGGATTCGGCGGCCGGGTCGAGCAGCGCGTACGCCACCTCGGCCGGTGCTGCGGAGAGCCGGATCTCGGCGATCCGGTGCGGGGCGGTGTCGGCCCAGTGCGGGGCGTGGCCGTGCTTCGCGGCCAGCTGGAGCCCCTGGGCGACGGCCGCCAGGACGTGCGGCGCGAGGGCGACGTTGCGCCGCACGTGGTCCTGCTGGAACTCGGGGGCGCCGACCGCCAGCAGCAGCCGGCCGTCGGGCAACCGGCGCGCGCTCCGGACGCCGGACAGTTCCGGCGCGTAGTGGAGTCCGCCCTCGGCGAGCTCGGCCAGGAACTCGGGTGCGGTGAGCTCGCGTTCGGCCCCTTGTCGGAGCTCCTCGAAGCGCGGCCCGCAGGGGGCACCGGGCCGCAGCTCGAAGCTGAGGACGGGCGTGCGCGTCCCGGCCGCGTCCTCGGTGGACACCACGCCGGAGGCCGCCTCGCGGCCCGTCGCGGTGACGGCCGTGACCAGCCGCGTGGTGGCGTCCCAGTCGATCGGGCCGAGGACCCGCAGGTCGCGCACCAGCGCGGCACCGGCGAAGCCGGAAACCCGCGCGGCGGCCAGGGCCAGGTCGACGGCGAAGGTCGGCACGATCGCGCGCGTGCGCTCCCGCCGGTAGCCGTAGTCCAGCAGGTCGTCCAACTCGACTTCCAGGCCGTAGCGCAGGCCGTCGAGGTCCGACTCGTTGCGGCCCAGGAAGGGGTGCAGCCGCTCGCGCAGCGCCAGCGGGGCGGTCACCGACGGCGCCCCCTCCTCCTGGAGCACCCAGCAGCGCACCCGCTCGAACGGGTAGGCCGGCAGCGACACCCGCCGGGGCGGGCGGGTCCCGGTCAGGGTGCGCCAGTCAACGCCCCTGCCGCGCGCCCAGGTTGTCGCCAGCTCGCGGGCGGCAGCGGCCCGTGGGTCGGTGCTCGCCAGCGCGGCGGCCTGGTCGCGGTCGCCCGCGAGGTAGCGTTCGACGGCCTCCCCGGCGCCGGCCAGGTCCTTCGCCAGGAAGGCCCAGCGGCACGGCAGTTCGTTCTTGCCCACGCGCAGGGTGTAGGCGATCGAGGGCAGCTCGGCCTCGTCGGCGGCGGCCAGGTAGCGGTGGAAGCGCAGCAGGCAGGTCTCCAGCGCGGCCTCGCTCATCGCCGAGAAGACGAACAGCTCCTCGCGGCCGTCGCGTTGGCCGCTCACGGCGGGCTCGGCGCTGCGGTACTCCTCCAGGATGATGTGCGAGTTCATCCCGCCCGCGCCGATCGAGGTGATCCCGGCACGCCGTGGGTGGACCACCTCGCGACCGTCGACCGTGGTCACCACCGGTGCCCAGTCGGTGAGTTCACGCTGCACGCGGAACGGCGTGGCGGCGAAGTCGATGTCCGGGTTGAGCTCGGAGCTGTGCAACGAGGGTGCCAGCCGGCCCTTCTGGAGCTGGAGCAGCACCTTCGCGAAGCCGACCATGCCGGCCGCCGCGAGCAGGTGGCCCATGTTGGACTTGACCGAGCCCAGCGCGCAGAACTGGGCGTCCTCCGTGTACTTCCGGAAGGCCACGGTCAGCGCCTTGACCTCGATCGGGTCGCCGAGCGAGGTCCCCGAACCGTGGCCCTCGACGTAGCCGATCGTGCGCGGGTCCACACCCGCGTCGTCGATCGCCTTCTCGATCGCGCGTGCCTGCATGTGCGGGCTCGGGACGGTGAACCCGTTGCGCACACCGGCGTTGGTGATCGCCGTGCCCTTGATGACGGCATACACGTGGTCGCCGTCGCGCTCGGCCTCGACCAGCGGCTTCAGGACGACCGCGCCCACGCCCTCGCCGAGGATCGTCCCATCGGCGCCGACGCCGAAGCTGCGGATCACGTCCGAGGTCGCGGTGGTGAAGTGCTCCTGCGAGGAGGTCACCAGGTTGTACGGGTGCAGCAGCAGGTTGACGCCGCCGGCCACCACCATCCGGCACTCGCGCGCCCGGAGCATCTGGACCGCCTGGTGGATGCAGGTCGAGGACGCCGAGCACATCGTGTCGAGGAAGATCGACGGCCCGGTGAGGCCGTAGAAGTACGACAGCATGTTGGGCAGCGTCCCGGTGTAGCTGCCGCTGGCCGCCGAGCCGCGGGTCAGGTTGTTCTGGAACCCGTACAGGTTGTAGTGGTTGCTCATCGTGCCGACGAGCACGCCGACGTCGCCCTGGTACTGCTGCTGGATCGTCTCGCGCGAGTAGCCCGAATCCTCCAGCGCCTCCACGCCGGCCTGAAGGAAGAGCCGGACCTCCGGCGACATCTGCTCGGCCTCGCGCTTGGAGATGCGGAAGTAGCGGGGGTCGAAACGGTCGATGTCGCGCAGGAAGGTGCCGGTGCGGATGGTGCTCTTGCCCAGCACGGCGCGGTCGCGGCTGTAGAGCGCGTCGTGGTCCCAGCGGTCGCGCGGGACCTCCTCGAAGCTGTGGCGGCCCTCTTCGAGGACCGTCCAGAGCTCGTCCAGGGTGTCGGCGCCCGGGTACCTGCCGGAGACGCCGATCACGGCGATGTCGTGGTAGTCGTCGCGCGAGGCGGCGACGGGCCGGGGGGCGACGGGCGTGGCCGTGAAGCGCGCGCGCGTGGCGGGGGCGGCCACGGCGGGGGCGGTCACGGGCTGCGGCGCGGACGCGGCCAGGACGGCGTCGAGCTTGTCGCGGTGCGCCTGGACGAAGTACCCGGCGACGGCGTCGATCGTCAGATACTCGAAGAAGATCGTCTTCGACAACGGGCCGAAGAGTCCTTCCAGATGGACGGTCATCTCCAGGATGGCCAGCGAGTCGATCCCGTACTCGACCAGCTGGGCCGCCGGGTCCATCGTCTCGGGGTCGCGGTGCAGCACCTGGCCCAGCAGGCGGGTCAGCAGGGCCGTCATCCGCTCCGGCAACTCGCCCTCGGCGATCGGGCCGGCGGTCGGGACGGCCGCCGGGACGGCGGTGACCTGCTCCTCTGCGGGCGGCTCGTCGCGGACCGTCGCGGCCGCGCCGAAGGCGACCACCACGTGCTCGGGCCCGTCGGTCAGCACCCGGCCCAGCACCCGAAGGCCGTCCTCGGTCGGCAGCGGCTCCCAGCCGCGCCGACGGCGCATCGACTCGCGCGTCACCGCGTCCATGGTCATGCCGCCGTCCGCCCAGAGCGGCCAACTGACTGCCGTGGTACGCCCGGTGCGCTCGCCGGCCTCGACCAGCGCCTGCCGGTGCCGCGCGAAGGCGTCCAGGAAGGCGTTGGCCGCCGCGTAGTCGCCCTGGCCCGCGTTGCCGTAGACGCCGGCGACGGAGGAGAAGACGACGAAGAAGTCGAGCGCCAGATCGCGCGAGGCCGCGTCCAGGTGGAGCACGCCGCGCACCTTGGGCGCCAGCACGGCGGGCAGGTCGGCGGCGTCCTTGGTGAGCAGGTAGCCGTCCCGCAGGACGCCCGCCGCGTGCACGATCCCGTCCAGCGAGCCGTGCGCGTCGGTGATCGCGCGCACCGCCCGCTCGACGTCCTCCCGGCGGCAGACGTCCACCGGCAGGTAGTGCGCGTCGACGCCCGCCGCCCGCAGCTCGGCGAGTGCCGCCTCGCTCGCGGCGCCGGGCTCCGACCGGCCGCTGAGCACGACGGTGACGCCGGCGCGGCGCGCGAAGTAGCGCGCCAGGTGCCTGCCCAGACCGCCGAGGCCGCCGGTCAGCCAGTAGACGCCGCCCTCCTTCAGTGGCGGGACCTGCGGCCCGGCGGCGAGTTCGACGTCCACCGGACGCCACTCCTGGCGGGTGCCGTCGGCGGCGTAGCGCAGCTCGGCGGCGGCGCCGCGCGGGTCGGCGGCCTCGTCGCGCAGCAGCTGGGCGATCCGCTCGGGCGAGGCGCCGTCGAGCCCGGTGACCCGCACCACCCGCCCGGTGACCAGCGGGTTCTCCAGCGGAACGGTCCGGAACAGGCCGGTCAGCGGTGCGTGGAAGTGGCGCGGCACCCGGTCGTCGACCAGCACGACGACGCGCTGCGGCGCGCTGGGCCGGGACGCCAGCAGCTCCTGGACGTGGCCGAAGACGCGAGCGAGCACGGCGTCGGCGCCGTCCGCGAGGCGGTCGGGGGTGACGGCGGGCAGCGGCAGCAGCGCGAGCGCGGCCGCGTCGCCCTTGCCTGCCAGGAAGCCGTGCACGGTGACGTGCTGGGCGGCCGCCTCGCCGGACGGGGAGAGCGGGGCGAGCGGGGCGTCCGTCCAGCGGCCGATGCCGGTGACGACGCGCGGCGCCGGGTCGGCGGCCGGCTCGACAGCGCGACCGGCCAGGCGCTCGGCGGGCTGCTCGGCGGCCGTCCGCTGGACCAGCCCGCGCAGGCGGGCGGTGACGACGCCATCCGCGTCGCAGAGGTCGATGTCGAACTTGTCGAGCGGGCCGCTGTCGGCGCTGCGCCGGACCCAGGCCCAGGTCTGCGCGCCGCAGGCGCCGTACGCCTCCAACTGCTCCAGCGCGAACGGCAGTACCGGCCGGTCGGCGGGTCCCTCGGCCCTCTGCGCCAGCAGGACCAGCGAGGCCTGCAGCGCGGCGTCCAGCACGCTCGGCGGCAGGACGAAGCCACCGTCGCCGGAGTGCTCGATCCGGGCGAGCAGCTCGCCCGTCCCGATCCGGATCTCGGCCAGCCCGCGCATGGCCGGCCCGTACTCCAACCCCTGCTGCCGGAAGGCCGCGTAGACGTCGGCGGGGTCGCGCGGGCTGCGGCAGGCCGCGCGGAGTGCGTCCAGGTCGAGCGCCTGCGGTGGCTGCGGTGCGCCCAACTCGGCGGCGCCGCTGCTGTGCAGGACGGCCGACGGGTCGAGGGCCGTCGAGCCGGTGTAGACCTCGAACGCGATCGCGCCGGCGGCGTCGGGGACGAGCCCCACCTGGACGTCGAGCGGCTCGGCGCCGATGACCAGCGGACGCAGCCACGCGACGTCGCGCAGGCGCACGACAGCGCCCGGCTCGGCGCCGTGCCCGGCGGCGTCCTGCACCGCGGCGCGGACCATCTCCAGGTACGCGGCGGCGGGCAACACCCTTGCACCGCGCACCTGGTGGTCCGCCAGGAACGGCTCCTCACCGGTGAACACCGAGCTGTAGCGCTGCTCGGAGAGGTCGGAGGTGTTGCGCTGCGCCAGCGGGTGGAGCACGCTGCCCGGCTGCGGGGCGGGCTCCGGCACCGTGAACCAGTGGCGGTCGCGGGCGAACGGGTAGGTCGGCAGCCGCAGTCGTCGGGGGTGGGAGCGCGGGTCGTCGCCGTACTGCGCGGCCCAGTCCACCGGGTCGCCCTGGACCCAGCGGGTCGCGCTCTCCAGCAGCGCGGCCGCCTCCCCGGCTTCGGTGCGGGCACCGAGGTGCACCGCCTCCTGCGCGAGCGTGCCGTCCGCGAACGCGGCCAGCGCGTCGGCGAGTTCGTCGGCGCCGGCGACGACGAACGCGACCCGCGCGGCCATCGCCTCGCGGCCGACCTGCAGGGTGTACGCGACGTCGGCCAGCGCGCGCGAGGAGCGCAGCGCGGCGCCGACCGCGTCGGTGGGGGTCGCCAGGTACGCGCGCAGGTTGGCCGCCGCCACCCGCAGCCGGTCGGTGTTCCTGGCGGAGAGCGGAACCACGTACAGCTGCCCCGGCTGCTCCTGCGGCTGCGCCGTGGCGCTCTCGGCGCGGTGCTCCTCCAGCACCACATGGGCGTTGGTCCCGCCGAAGCCGAACGAGCTGACGCCCGCCCGGCGCGGCGCGGGCCGCCCGTCGGGCGCGGCCGGCGGCTCCGCCCACGGCTGCGTGTCGCGCACCACGTAGAACGGGCTGCCGTCCAGCTGGATGAGCGAGTTCTGCACCTCGAAGTCGACGGTCGCCGGCAGCACCCGGTTCGCCAGCGCGCCGATCACCTTGACCATCCCGGCGACGCCCGCCGCGCCCTCCAGGTGGCCGATGTTGGTCTTCACCGAGCCGACCCCGCAGCTGTCCGGCCGCGCCTCGGTGCCGTGCGCCGCGTGCAGGCTCTGGAACGCGCGCTTCAGCGCCACGATCTCGATCGGGTCGCCGATCGGCGTGCCCGGCCCGTGCGCCTCGACGTAGCCGACCGTCTCGGGGCGGATGCCCGTGCGGGTGTAGAGCCCCTCGATCAGGTTCGCCTGCGCGGTCGGGTTGGTGACGGTGAGCGAACTCGTGCGTCCGCCATGGTTGGTGGCCACGCCCTTGATCACGGCGTGGATCGGGTCGCGGTCGGCGAGGGCCTTCGCGAGCGGCTTGAGCAGCAGCACCGCACCGCCCTCGCCGCGGACGTAGCCGTCGGCGCCGTCGTCGAACGCCCGGGAGCGGCCGGTGCGCGAGAGCATGCTCGCCTGACTGAAGGCGACGAAGTGCTTCGGCGACCAGACCAGATTGACCCCGCCGGCCAGCGCCTGGTCGCACTCGCCGTTCTGCAGCGCCGCCACCGCCTCGTAGACCGAGACCAGCGAGCTGGAGCACGCGGTGTCGTTGGTGATGCTCGGGCCCTGGAGGTCGAGCACGTAGGAGACCCGGTTGGAGATGATCGAATACGCCGTGCCGGTCGGGAAGTAGCCGTCGGTCTTGACTCCCTGGCCCTCCATCAGTTCGGCGTAGTCGGCGTGGCAGACGCCCATGTAGACGCCGGTCCGGGTGCCCGCGAGGGCGCCGGCCGGATATCCGGCGTCCTCGACGGCCTGCCAGGCGAGTTCGAGGGCGAAGCGCTGCTGCGGGTCCATGCTCTCCGCCTCGCGCGGCGAGATGGCGAAGAAGTCTGCGTCGAAGCAGTCGGCCTGCTCGATGAAGCCGCCCCAGATGCTGTTCGTCTTCTGTGCCCCGCGTCGCGGATCACCGAACCAGCGTTCCTTGGACCACCGTTCGGGCGGCACCTCGGAGATCAGCGACCGGCCCGCGACGAGGTGCCGGCAGAGCTCCTCCAGCGTGTCGGAGCCGGGAAAGCGCAGGCCGAGGCCGATGATCGCGACATCCTGCCCGTCCTGCCCGGTGGGCTCGATGGCGGACCGGGTGGCGGTGGCGGCCGGGTTCCGCCTGCGGCGCGTCATCGGACCGCTCCTGCGCCCACCTGGCGGCGGCCGACGACCGTCCGCAGCTTCAGCGTGGCTTGCGACGGGGCACCCATGTAGCTCTCCCGGTTCATGACAAACTGCTGGTTGAGGACGGCGGTCGAGAGCAGGTAGATGAACGCCTGGTCCTCCTTGGTGCTGATCTCGGCGGCGGGGGCGGACATGATCCGCCCGACGAGCTTGCGCGCGAAGACCGGATCGACGCCGTCGATCTTCTGCAACTCAGCCTCGGAGAGCACCAGTTCCAGGTAGTCCGGCCGGTGCTCGGTGAAGACCGCGCTGCCCGGCGCGCGGTAGGGCTGCTTGGGCCGGGTCAGGCTCGACTGCGGCAGCTCGCCGCGGAAGGCCTTCTTCAGGATGGCCTTCTCGGCGAACCCGTCGTCGAAGCGCAGGTTGACCGAGGCGGCCGCCCGCACGACGGCGGGGTCCAGGAACGGGCAGCGGTTCTCGACGCCGTGCGCCAGGCTCATCCGCTCCCCCTGGGTCGACAGCAGGTAGCCGGCCAGCAGGGTCTTGTACTCCAGCCACTGCGCCTTCTGGGTCGGGCCGAGCCCTGCGTAGCCGGGAGTGTCGCGCACCAGGGCGATGGTGTCGGCGAACGGATCGGACCGGTCCTTCAGCAGGCGGGCGGCGAACTTGCCGTTCTGGTAGCGCAGTTCGTGCGAGAAGAGTCCCGGCAGCTGCTCGTTCTCGGTGCTGAACTGGCCGAGCAGGCCGGCCAGGTGCGCCCGGTGCGAGGGACCGAAGTGGTCGAGTTCGGGGTAGAGGCTGCCGATCCGCGCCGAGCGCTGCTCCTCGGACAGCTCGTGCCACGAGGAGCGCAGCAGCGTCTCACGGAAGAGCGAGTACCCGAGGAACGCCTCGTCGGCTCCCTCGCCGCTCAGCACCACCTTGATCCCGGCCTCGCGGACGTGCCGCGACAGCAGGTACATCGGGACGAACGCTGTACGGAAGGACGGGACTTCGGCGTGGTGGACGGCCGCCGGAAAGTGCTCGGCGATGTCCGCGCCGGACACCGCGATGGACGAGTGGCGGGTCCCCAGGTGCTCGGCGACCACCCGCTGACTGCTCGACTCGTCGAAGGTCCGGTCCTCGAACTCGACGGAGAAGGTGCGCACTTGGTGCGGCGAGAGGTCCGTCACCAGCTTCGTCACGATGGACGAGTCCAGGCCGCCGCTCAGGTAGACGCCGACCTCCACGTCACTGCGCAGCCGCACCTCGACGGCGGCCCGCAGCGCCTCCCGGACGAACGCCGCGGCGTCCGCCTCCGACCCGGTGAACGGCGGCGCCTCCAGCTCGAGTTCCTCGTAGCTGCGCAGCGTGCACCGGCCCGCGCGGACGGTCATCACGCTGCCCATCGGCAGCTGGCGGATGCCCCGGAACGGCGTACGGTCGGGCAGTGGCGTCCAGACCGCGAAGATCGACGCCAGCTCCCGGGGGTCCAGCTCGAAGCGGAAGCCGGGGAAGCCGCGGAACGCCTTCATCTCCGAGGCGAAGAGGAACGCACCGTCCCCCTGCGTGTAGTAGAGCGGGCGCTTGCCGTAGCGGTCACGCGCGAGGAAGAGCTCACCGGAGAGCGCGTCGCGGATCGCGAACGCGAAGGCGCCGTTGAACCGGGTCAGGCAGCCGGCTCCCCATTGGATCCACGCCTGAAGGACCACCTCGGTGTCCGAGTGGGTGCGGAACGGCCGTCCCAGCAGCCGCAGTTCCTCGCGGAGCTCGACGTGGTTGTAGAGCTCGCCGTTGAAGCAGATCCAGTAGCGCTCGGCCGGGTCCGCCATCGGCTGCGCCCCCGTGGCGAGGTCGACCACCGCGAGGCGGACCGTCCCCATCGCCAGCCCGTCGTCGAGGTAGTACCCCGCCTCGTCCGGCCCCCGGTGGCGGATCAGCGACAGCATCGAGGAGACCACCCCGGGCACGGCCCCGGCGTCGAGTGCCGGGGCGACGAATCCGGCTATCCCGCACATGCTGCGCCCTGCCCCTCGGCCTGGAGCTCGGCGGACTTCTGCGCCACGAAGGCGTCGATCGCCGAGAGCGAGACGAAGACGTTGACCAGGATGTCGTCGTGGGTGATCCGCAGCGAGAACTCCTGCTCCAGGAACTTCATCAGCTGGATGTAGCCGAACGAGTCGATGACCCCTGCCTTGAAGAGATCGGTGTCGGCCGTCAGCCCGTCCTCGTCGAAGTCGACGAGAAAGCGGTCCTCGACGAACTGCCGGATCTGCTCTGTCCTGTCCATCTGTCACACCGTGCTTTCGCTGAGGCGGCTGGGGGCGGCGGACGCGCGAATCCTGTCCACCATGCGAAGGAGGGACCTGCCGCCCACTTCCTCGCAGTCAACTGGGGTGCTGTCACCGGAGAGCGCCAGCAGGTGGCGGACGCTGTCCGTCCAGCGCACCGGCTCGACGAGCTGCCGGCTGAGCATCGCGACGATCGCGCCCGGCTCGTAGGGGCGGCCCGTCACGTTGGCGATCACCGGCGTGCTCGGCTCCGAGAAGGTGAAGCCGCGCAGGAAGTCCTCGAACTCGGCGCGCGCGGGCTCCATGTACCGCGAGTGGAACGGTGCGCTGACCCGCAGTTGGGCGAACCGGACCTCCCGGGCGCGCAGCGCCGCATGGGCGGCGTCGAGCACCTCGGTGGTCCCCGCGATGACGATCTGGGTGTCGGTGTTGAAGCCGGCCAGGTCGACGCCCTCGACACCGTCCTGCCGGAAGATCTCCAGAAGCTCCGGCTCGGGCGTGTCCGCGACCGCGGTCATCCCCCCGCCGGACGCGGCCGCCATCAGCTCCCCGCGCTTGCGCACGAGCCGCAGTCCCGTCGCGAAGTCGAACGCCCCTGCGGCCAGCAGGGCGTTGTACTCGCCGAGGCTGTGCCCGAGGAAGCAGTCCGCCCGCCGCTCCTCGCGCCGCTCACGCTCGAACATCCGCAGCGCGTTGACCGTGTAGAGCGCCGGCTGGGTGTACTCGGTGCGCGAGAGCACGTCGTCCGGGTTGTCGCGGCAGAGCTCGGCCAGGTCGTAGCCCAGCAGGTCACAGGCGAACTGCGTCAAGCCGGGATAGCGGCCGAAGACGTCCTCGCCCATTCCTCGGGACTGCGCCCCCTGCCCGGGGAAGAGAATCGCAAATGGCATGGGTGTCTCACAGATCGTCTCGGATCGATACCAGTGGCCGGGAGGCCGAGCATTCCCATGCCGACCCGGGGCACAGCGTCTCCGACCTGGATCTATGCGGGATCAACTCGCCGTCCGAGGGGCGCACGGCCGCTCCCGGGGCGTCCCGAGGGGCCACAGCCCGGCGCCTGCGGGCTCAACGGCGCTCTACGGGCCCATTCATCGAGCTCTCCGAGGCGTTGATCGCTTGTAGATCGAGATTGGGGATGCTGCACCCGAAGCGGCCACAAGCCGATCACCCAGGACCAGAGGTGTTGGAAATGATCCCCCGTCTGCCTCACCTGCTCACCCGCCCGCTGACCCTCGCGGCCTGCGTCTGCGCCCTCTCCGCGACCCTCCTGTTAGCCCTGCCGAGCCCCGCCCCGCACCTCACGGGCGCCGCCGGCACCACGCGTTCCGCTGCGGGCGGCCCCACCCAGAACACCGACGACTGGAACAGCACCGGCTCCTGAGCCCGCCTCCACCGCCTCCACCGCCCCACCCGCGCCCCTGTGCGCCCCCGCGGCCCTGCACGTGATCGGCTGGTTCACGCTGATCGCGATCGTCGCGCCACAGCACCTCAGCACCTCAGCCTCGGCACCAAGAGCTTCCGCACCGGCGTCGGCGTCACCGCCTACACCCTCGGCATGCGGCACGCCTTCGACACCGACCACATCGCCGCCATCGACAACACCACCCGCCTGGCGTTCCTGAACTTCGCCGACGGCTGGGCGTTCTCCAAGCCGGTCCGCAAGGTGTACTACCACCTCACCATCACGCCCCTGTCCGCCGCCGTCGCGCTGATCCTGGAAGTTCGCCCGGATCGAGGAGAAGTGGTCCGCCGGCATCCGCGACTCGGAAACCTCCGGCTGAGCGGGCACGCAGAAGTGCCGGGCCCGATCCGTCAACGGATCGGGCCCGGCACTCAGTTGGAAGGTCAGCCGACGAAGGCCGCCGTGCCGTTCGGGGTGCCGAGGCCGGTGGGGCCGTCGTAGCCCGGGCCGGCGGTGCACAGGTAGGTGCCGCCGCAGTCACCGTTGGTGCCGCTGGTGACGTCGTTCAGCGCGGAGGTGTTGGCGTACGGGTCGGACGCCGGGGTGGTGTTGGCGCCGGGGTTGCCGGCGAGGGCGTAGACGCTGGCGATGATCGGGGAGGAGGCACTGGTGCCGCCGTAGACCTGCCAGCCGGAGGCGCCGTAGGTGTCGTACACGGCCACGCCGGTGGCCGGGTCGGCGACCGCCGAGACATCGGCGACCGTACGGTTGGCACAGCCGCTGTCGGTCTGCCAGCTGGGCTTGGCCTCGTACGCGGAGCAGCCGGAGCCGGTTCCGTCGCCGCTGCCACCCCAGACCGACTCGCTCCAGCCACGGGCGCTGGAGTCGGCGGTCAGCGAGGTGCCGCCGACGGAGGTGACGTACGGCGAGGCGGCCGGGTACTCGACGCCGTAGCCGCTGTCGCCCGCCGAGGCGGTGATGGCGACGCCGGGGTGGTTGTAGTACTGGTTGTCGGCGTTCGTCTCGTCGGAGCTCTCCGAACCGCCGTAGCTGTTGGAGACGAACTTCGCGCCGAGCGTGACAGCCTGGTTCACCGCGGTGCCCAGGTCGTCGGTGCTGGCGGTGTTGGCCTCCACCAGGAGGATGTTGCAGTTGGGGCAGGTCGCGCTGACCATGTCGAGGTCGAGCGAGATCTCACCGGCCCAGCCCGAGTCCGCGGACGGGTAGCTGGTGCCGCCGTTCTGGTCGACCTTGCTGAAGCAGCCGTTGGCCGAGGTGCAGGCGGGCAGGCCGAACTGGCTGCGGTAGGTGGCCAGGTCGGTCTCGGCGTTGGGGTCGTCCTGGGCGTCGACGATGGCCACGGTCTGGCCGGCGCCGCTGGAGGCGGCGGCCGAGGCGAGGTTGTAGGCGCCCTGGATGTCGGCCGGGCCGAAGCCCGAGACGGCCGCGGCCGGGGCCGCGTTGGTCGACCTCGCGCCGGTGGCATGGGCCTTGACGGGGGTTCCGCCGGTCACGCGCAGCGCGTTGCAGGCCAGGTAGCCGGCGTGCTGCGGCACCGCGCAGGACCGGGCGACGCTCACGTGGTGGCTCCCGTGACCGTGCGCGTCCGCCGCCGGGGCGGCGTCGGCGGGGGCGACGGCGAGGCCGGAGAGGGCGAGGCCCACCACGGCGGTGGCGGCCAGCGCGGTGCGCCGCGCGGCGGAGGTGATCGAGGTACGCAAGGGACGTGCTCCTCTGTTCCGGTGAACCGGGTGTGGGGGAGGGCCCTTTGTGGGGTGGACCCGACCGCCGACGTCCTCCGACGGTGGCTCAGTCCGCGGAGAAACCTGCTGTCAGCAGCTGGGCTCGACTGTAGGTTTCCGCGCTCATGACAATCAATGGGGCGTTCAGGAAATACACAGAATGTACTCAGGAAGGGAGTCCTGTGAGGAGTTTGACGGGGTCAGCGGCCCGGCCGCCGCAGGGCGGCGGCCGGGCGGGGGGGTCAGAGCGCCCCGGCCGCGCGGAGGGCGGCGATCCGCTCGGGCCGGTATCCGAGCGAGCGCAGCACGTCCTCGGTGTGCTCGCCGAGCCCGGGCACCGGACCCATCGGCAGTTCGATCCCGGCGAACCCGAACGGGGGCAGCAGGCCGCTGACTTCGCCCACCGGGGTGGCGACCGGACGCCAGCGGTCGCGGGCGGCCAGCTGCGGGTGCTCCAGCAGGTCGGCCACCTCGTTCAGCCGCGCCGAGGCGATGCCGAGGTCGTCCAGACGGGCGATCACCTGCTCGACCGTCATGGTCGCGGTGCGCCCGCCCACCAACGCGTCGACCACCCGTCGACGGCGTGCCCGCACCACGTTGGTCGCCCAGAGCGGATCGTCCGCCAGCTCGGGACGCTCCAGGAACCCGGCCGCGAACCGGGCCCACTCGCGGTCGTTCTGGACGCCGATCAGCACCAGCCGGTCGTCGGCCGTCGGGTACGCGTCGTACGGCGCCAGGCTCGGGTGCGACAGACCCGCCCGGCCGGGCGAACTGCCGCTCCCCTGGGCGTAGTAGAGCTGGTAGCCCATCCACTCGGCGGTCGCCTCGAACATCGAGATCTCGATCGCGGCGCCCAGCCCGCTGCCGGCCCGCCCGACGAGCGCGGCCAGCGTGGCGGAGAGCGCGTACATCCCGGCCGCGATGTCGGAGGTCGGCACACCGGTCTTCACCGGCTGCTCGGCCGGCCCGGTCACCGAGGCGAGTCCCGCCTCGCACTGGATCAGCATGTCGTAGGCGCGCTTGTCGCGGTAGGGACCGCTGGAGCCGTAGCCGGACATGTCCACGGTGATCAGCCGCGGATCCTGCTCCCGCAGCCCGGCCGAACCGAACCCCAGCCGGGCGGCGGCGCCGGGCGCCAGGTTCTGCACGAAGACGTCCGCGCCGGCCACCAGGTCGGAGAGAACCGCCCGCCCCTCGGCCGTCTTGAGGTCGAGCGTGATCGACTCCTTGCCCCGGTTCAGCCAGACGAAATGGCTCGCCAGCCCGCGCACCGTCCGGTCGTACCCCCGCGCGAAGTCACCGCCGTCCGGCCGCTCGATCTTCACCACCCGGGCACCGAGGTCCGCCAGATGCCGCGTCGCCAGCGGAGCGGCCACCGCGTGCTCCAGCGCGACGACCGTGACGCCGTCCAGCGGCAAGCCCTTGGTGAACGCCATGATGCGGGGCTCCTTGTCGACGGAATCCACCTGGACGCGGGAGTTGCGGCCCGCGCGCCGGCCGGCCGGGAAAGCGGCCCCAGTCTGCCCGCGGGTATCAACCGCACGCAAGGAGATCATCGGCCCGAGCAGAGCGAACCGGACAGCACCGAGGCCCCCGGTCCCCGGGCCGCCGTGGGGCGGACCAGGGGCCGGGGGCCTCAGTGCTCGTGCGGGCTCAGACGTCTCAGCCGAGGGTCGCGATGGCCTCGTTGAGGGTCTTCGACGGACGCATCACGGCCGAGGCCTTGGCCGCGTCCGGCTGGTAGTAGCCGCCGATCTCGGCGGGCGAGCCCTGGACCGCGATCAGCTCGGCGACGATGGCCTGCTCGTGCTCGGCCAGCGTCTTGGCGAGGGCCGCGAACGCCTCGGCGAGCTCGGCGTCGGCGGTCTGCTCGGCCAGCTCCTGGGCCCAGTAGAGGGCCAGGTAGAAGTGGCTGCCGCGGTTGTCGATGCCGCCGAGGCGACGGCTCGGCGACTTGTCCTCGTTGAGGAAGGTGCCGGTGGCCCGGTCGAGCGTGTCGGCCAGGACCTGGGCGCGCTCGTTGCCCGTGGTCTGCGCCAGGTGCTCGAAGCTGACCGCCAGGGCGAGGAACTCACCCAGGCTGTCCCAGCGCAGGTAGTTCTCCTTGACCAGCTGCTGGACGTGCTTGGGGGCGGAGCCGCCGGCGCCCGTCTCGAACAGGCCGCCGCCGTTGATCAGCGGGACGACGGAGAGCATCTTGGCGCTCGTGCCGAGCTCCAGGATCGGGAACAGGTCGGTGAGGTAGTCGCGCAGCACGTTGCCGGTGACCGAGATGGTGTCCTCGCCGCGACGGATCCGCTCCAGCGAGAACGCGATCGCGTCCTCCGGCTTCATGATCTCGATCTGCAGCCCGTCGGTGTCGTGCTCGGGCAGGTACGCCTTGACCTTGGCGATCAGGTTGGCGTCGTGCGCGCGGGTCTCGTCCAGCCAGAAGACCGTGGGGGTGCCGGTGGCACGCGCGCGGCTGACCGCGAGCTTGACCCAGTCGCGGATCGGCACGTCCTTGGTCTGGCACATCCGGAACACGTCGCCGGCGGCCACCGGCTGCTCCAGCACGAGGGTGCCGGCGGCGTCGACGATCCGGACCGTGCCGGCGGCGGCGATCTCGAAGGTCTTGTCGTGGCTGCCGTACTCCTCGGCCGCCTGGGCCATCAGGCCGACGTTCGGCACCGAGCCCATGGTCGCCGGGTCGAAGGCGCCGTGCGCGCGGCAGTCGTCGATGGTGACCTGGTAGATCCCGGCGTAGCTGCTGTCCGGGATGACGGCGACGGTGTCGCCCTCCTCGCCGTCCGGGCCCCACATGTGGCCGGAGGTGCGGATCATGGCCGGCATCGACGCGTCGACGATGACGTCGCTCGGCACGTGCAGGTTGGTGATGCCGCGGTCGGAGTCGACCATCGCCAGCGCCGGGCCCTCGGCGAGCTCGGCGTCGAAGGAGGCCTTGATCGCCGCACCCTCGGGGAGCGCGTCCAGGCCGTGCAGGATCGCGCCGAGGCCGTTGTTCGGGTTCAGGCCGGCCGCCGCGAGCACCTCGCCGTACTGGGCGAAGGTGTTCGGGAAGAACGCGCGCACCACGTGGCCGAAGATGATCGGGTCGGAGACCTTCATCATGGTGGCCTTGAGGTGCACCGAGAAGAGCAGGCCCTCGGCCTTGGCACGGGCGATCTGGGCCGCGAAGAACTCGCGCAGCGCGGCGACGCGCATGACCGAGGCGTCCACGACCTCGCCCGCGAGCACCGGCACCGAGGCGCGCAGCACCGTGGTGCTGCCGTCGGCGGCGGCCAGCTCGATCCGCAGCACGGTGTCCTCGGCGATGACCGCGGACCGCTCGGTGGAGCGGAAGTCGTCGGCGCTCATGTGCGCGACGTTGGTCTTCGAGTCGGCCGTCCAGGCACCCATGCGGTGCGGGTGGGCCTTGGCGTAGTTCTTCACCGAGAGCGGCGCGCGCCGGTCGGAGTTGCCCTCGCGCAGGACCGGGTTCACGGCGCTGCCCTTGACCTTGTCGTACCGGGCGCGGACGTCGTGGTCCTCGTCGGTCTGCGGGGAGTCCGGGTAGTCCGGCAGCGCGTAGCCGGCCTTCTGCAGCTCCGCGATCGCGGCCTTGAGCTGCGGGACGGAGGCCGAGATGTTCGGCAGCTTGATGATGTTGGCGCTCGGGCTCTTGGCGAGCTCGCCGAGCTCGGCCAGCGCGTCCGCGATGCGCTGGCCCTCCTCCAGACGCTCCGGGAAGCTGGCGATGATGCGCCCGGCCAGCGAGATGTCACGAGTCTCCACCCGGACGCCCGCAGTCGAGGCGTAGGCCTGGATCACCGGCAGGAACGAATAGGTCGCCAGGGCCGGGGCTTCATCTGTGTGGGTATAGATGATGGTCGAGTCAGTCACCGGGTACTCCGCTTCACGTCGACAACGTCTCGACATCAAGATATCTCGTGATCGCCCCTTCCCGACACCGCCCCCCGGCGGAGAGTCCCGGCGCGTCGCGGGATCGGGACTCTCCGCCGAGGTGGCGGCACGGACGAGCGGTACCGGGACCGGGCCGCCGCACGGCCCCGGTACCGCTCGGCTCAGGAATTGGTCAGCGGCAGCCCCGGCGGGTTGACCGCCGAGGTGGGCACGGCCTCGTTGGAGAGGTTCCAGGCCGCCAGCCACTTGGCGTAGTCGCCGGTGGCGATCAGGTGGTTGATCGCGTCGGCGGTGGGCTTCGCCAGCCCGTCGTCCTTCTTGGTGGTGGCGCAGATCAGGCCCTGGAGGGTCGCGCCCGCTCCGGAGTACGTCCCGGCGCTGCGGGTCGGGTTCGGCGTCTTCGCGGTCTGCAGCACGTGGTACGAGACGCTGGGGTTGGGGCCGAAGTAGGCGTCGATCCGGCCCGAGTCCAGGGCCAGGTAGGTGCTGGCGCCGTCCGGGAAGTACTTGAGGGTCAGCGTCTTGCCCTCGGCCTTGAGCTGGGTCTGCCACTCCAGGAGGATCTTCTCCTGGTTGGTGCCCGCACTGACCGCGACGGTCTTCCCGGCGAGGTTCTCGAACTTGCCGTCGAGGTTCAGGGTGCTGGTCTTGAGCACCTCCAGGCCCAGGTTGTCCTGGCGGTAGCAGGCGAAGTCGTACTTGGTCTTGCGCTGCTCGGTGTCGGTGATGTTGGAGAAGCCGAGGTCGCTGCGGCCGCTGTCGATGCCGACGAAGAGGTTGTCCCAGGTCGCATTGGACACCACCGGCTTCAGCCCGAAGACCGCCGCCACCAGTTTGCCGAGGTCGGGCTCGGAGCCGGTGAGGGTCTTCTGGTCCGAGCCGACGAAGCCGATCGGCGCGGAGCCGGACGGCAGCTGGCCGAGCCCGATGTTCAGCTGCCCGCTGCTGACCACCGAAGCGGGCAGCTCGGCGCGGATCGAGGCGACCTGCGCGATCGTGAGCGAGGTCTCGGTGGCCGCACCGTTGGACAGGGCGCCGACGGCGACCACGGTGCTGCCCGCCGGCGCGGCGGCCTTGGCGCTGCCGGTGGTGGCGGTGCTGCTGCTGCTGCCGCAGGCGGTCAGACCGGTGGTGAGGGCGATCAGGGCGACAGAGGCGGGGATGATCCGGGTGCGTCTGAATCCGGCGCTGGACATGCTTCTCCTCAAGGCGGGCTCGGGACGTGTGGGACGTGGAAGGAATAAAGGGGTCGCGCTCAGCGGACCCTGGCGGGGCCGGGAGCGAGCCTGCGCAGGCCGGCCCGCAGCTGCTGCAGCGGCGTCGGCGCGGCGGTGCGCGAGGTGCCGCGGGCGTAGTGGCGCTCCACCGAGAACTGGGCGACGGACACCACGCTGGTGAGAATGACGTACCAGACGGTGGCCACCATCAGCAGCGGCACCACGTCGCCCGGGTAGGTGCTGCCCATGCTCTGCACCTCGCCGAACAGGTCGAGCAGCGAGACGTAGAAGACCAGCGAGGTGCTCTTGACCAGCCCGATCAGCTGATTGACATAGGCGGGCACGATGGTGCGCAGCGCCTGCGGCAGGACGATCCGGACGAACTGGCGGCGCCGCGGCAGGCCGAGGGCCGCGGCCGCCTCGTGCTGGCCCTGGTCCACCGCCAGCAGGCCGGCCCGGACCACCTCGCCGGCGTAGGCGGCCTCGTTCAGGCTCAGCCCGACGGTGGCCACCACCAGGTCGGTGGCGAGATCCGACTCGCGGAAGTGCACGAAACCGGGGCCGAACGGTACGCCCAGGCTCAGCGTCCGGTAGAGCGCGCTGAAGTTGTAGAGGATCAGCAGCACCACGATCAGCGGGACGGACCGGAACAGCCAGACGTAAGCCCAGGCGACCGCCCGCAGCACCAGGCTCTGCGACATCCGGGCCAGCGCCAGCAGGACCCCGCCCGCCAGGCCGAGGACCGCACTCAGCGCGGTGACCTCCAGGGTGACCAGCAGGCCGCCGGTGATCACCGGCCGGGCGAACCAGTACTGGAAGCGGTCCCACTGGTAGAACGGGTTGGTCACCAGCCCGTGGGCGAACTGCGCGCCCAGCACCACCACCAGCACGGTCGCCAGCCACCGGACGGGGTGCCGCAACGGCACCACGCGCTGTGCGGACAACGGGCGTTGAGCCGCGCCGTCGTCGGGAACGGGCTGCTCGGACGGTCTGCGGGCAGGCGAAAGCACGGGCAGGGGTGACTCGTTCATCGGGGGAGCTCCAGCGAGCGAAGGTCGAAAACTCCGGGCGTCAGCGATCAACCACGAGCAACGGCAGCACAGTTGTTGCCGAGCAGGAGGGAGTCGGGCAGGCAGCGGCGGCGCGGGAGGCCGGCAGCGCTCAAGCGCGACAGAGCGCGCTGCTGACGCGCTGGAGGTCGACGTGACGTCGGGCGACCTGGAGTTGGAAGGATCCGTGCGGGTGCGGCACCGCGCCGTCGTGTCGTGCGTCCATGCCGTTCACCTCGCCATCACCCGCCCCGAGGGGGCCTCGCGCTTACAGGACGCCTCGTCCTGTCCGGTCGTCACCTGGAGCACCCCACCGCGCGGGAGGGTTGCCGGTCAGCAAGCCAGGGCTCGATGCTGACGCTCATTACCAGCGCTCACGTTAACGGCTGAAGCGGTCGCGGGCAATCCCCTTCCGAGGGGCGGGCAACGCACCTGGCCTGCGGGCCGACGGCATGTATCGTGGCCTTCTCCTCACTGGCAGTCGAGACGGGCCGGGCCATGCGTACACGCCAACTGCGTTCCGAGCGGGCACCCTTGGGCTGCCCGCTGGTCCGTCGTCGGTGGATCGACGGGGTCGGCTCACCGACCGGCCTCTGTCAGCCGTGACTCTCCGGCACCCAGGCACCACGAACTCCCGCCACCCCGCCGCCCGCTAGGGCGACCGCGCTCGCGAGCCGGGGCGGCACACTGCCCCGCGAGAAGGAATCGAGGAACGGGTTTCCCATGTCCACCTCCGTTGCCGCACTGCGCCCTGCCCCCCATCCGCTGGACAGCCCCGCCCGCGCGGCGCTGCTCGGCCCGCACGCACACCTCGCCGAACGGCACGGGAGCCTGCTGCGCTACCCCACCGACGTCACGCCGTTCCTCGCCCTGCCGGACGCGCCCGACGAGGACACCTGGCACGAGGTGGCCGAGCTGTTCGGACCGGGGGCGATCGTGCTGATGGCGGCCCCGCCCGACACGCCGCCGCCGCACTGGGAGGTCGTCAGGATCACCCCCGGCGTCCAACTCGTGGACGAGGGCGTCGCCGTGGCGTTCGACGAGGAGGCCGTCGCGCTCGGGCCGGCCGACGTGCCGCAGATGCTGGAGCTGGTGGCCCGGGCCCAGCCCGGCCCGTTCCTGCCCCGCACGGTCGAACTCGGCAGCTACCTCGGCATCCGGCGCGGCGGCGCCCTGGTGGCGATGGCGGGCGAGCGGATGCACCCGCCGGGGTGGACCGAGATCAGCGCGGTCTGCACGGACGCGGACCACCGCGGCCAGGGGCTGGCGACCCGGCTGGTGCTGGCGGTCGCGGCCGGCATCCGGGAGCGCGGGGAGACACCGTTCCTGCACGCGGCCGAGAACAACACCAACGCGATCCGGCTCTACGAGTCGCTGGGCTTCCGGCTGCGCCGCCGGATCGACTTCGTCACCGTCCGGACGCCCGGAACACTCGCCACCGGCGGGTAGCTTTGGTAGGACGGGGGCATGCAGCCAGCCGCAGCGCAGCCCGCCCACGCCGGATACGACGCCGTCATCGTCGGTGGTGGCCACAACGGCCTGGTCGCCGCCGCCTACCTGGCGCGGGCCGGGCGCAGCGTGCTGCTCCTGGAACGGCTGGGCCGCACCGGCGGTGCGGCCGTCTCCACCCAGGCCTTCTCCGGCGTGCAGGCCCGGCTGTCGCGGTACTCCTACCTGGTCAGCCTGTTGCCGCGGACGATCGTCGACGAGCTGGGGCTGCGCTTCGCGGTGCGGCGGCGGCGGATCTCCTCCTACACCCCGACGGTGCGCGGCGGGTGTCCGACCGGCCTACTGGTGGACGCCGGCGACCGGGACCGCACCGCCGCGGCCTTCCGCGAACTCACCGGATCCGACCGGGAGTTCGAGGCCTGGCAGCGGTTCTACGCGATGACCGGCGCGGTGGCCGAGCGGGTCTTCCCCTCACTCACCGAGCCGCTGCCGAGCCGGTCCGAGCTGCGCCGCCGAGTGAGCGACCCGGCAGCCTGGGAGGCGCTGTTCGAACGACCGCTGGGCGAGAGCGTGGAGCAGCACTTCGCGGACGACCTGGTCCGCGGCGTGGTGCTCACCGACGCCCTGATCGGCACCTTCACGCACGCCCACGATCCGTCGCTGCGCCAGAACCGCTGCTTCCTCTACCACGTGATCGGCGGCGGCACCGGGGACTGGGACGTCCCGATCGGCGGTATGGGGGCGCTCACCGACGCCCTCGCCGACGCCGCGCGGGCGGCCGGCGCGCGGATCCTCACCGGCTGCGAGGTGACCGCGATCGCCACCGACGGGACGACCGCCGAGGTGACCTACCGCACCGGGGACACCGAGCACCGGGTGGGCGCCCGGCAGGTGCTGTGCAACGCCGCGCCGCAGACGCTGGACCGGCTGCTCGGCACGCCCCGCGATCCGGCCGGCGCGGCCCCGCCGGAGGGCTCGCAGCTCAAGGTGAACATGCTGCTGCGGCGGCTGCCCCGGCTGCGCGACACCTCGGTGGACCCGCGCGAGGCGTTCGCCGGGACGTTCCATGTCGCCGAGTCCTACCGCGAGTTGGAGTCCGCCTACCAGCAGGCCGCCGTCGGGCGGCTGCCCGCCGCCGCGCCGTCCGAGATCTACTGCCACTCGCTCACCGACCCCTCGATCCTGGGTCCCGAACTCGCCGCCCGCGGCTACCAGACCCTGACGCTCTTCGGACTGCACCTGCCCGCACGGCTCTTCACCGGCGACAGCGAGGCGGTCCGGGAGGCCGCCCTGCAAGCCGTCCTGGGCCCGCTGGACGCGCTGCTCGCCGAACCGCTCGCGGACTGCCTGGCACTGGACGACCAGGGGCGGCCGTGCATCGAGGCGAAGTCCCCGCTGGACCTGGAGGAGGAACTCGGCCTGCCCGGCGGGAACATCTTCCACCGGGAGCTGTCCTTCCCCTACCGCGACGACGACGCCCAGGGCCCGGCCGACCGCTGGGGCGTGGCGACCGCCCACGCCAACGTCCTGCTCTGCGGCGCGGGCGCCATCCGCGGCGGCGGCGTCAGCGGCATCCCCGGGCACAACGCGGCGATGGCCGCGCTCGGCCGCTGACCGCGAAAACCTCGGTGTTTCGAGCCCTGACGTGACGGACACCACGGTTTGGGACCCGCCTGACCGCTCCCTGGGAATATGACATATCGTCTGTCCGTCTACGGATCAGCGGACAGCAGGGGGAGCAACCAGCATGGCGTACACCTACACCCGCGTGACGAAGCGGGCCGCGGGGACTCTGGCGGCCCTCACCACGCTGGCCGCCCTGACGGGTTCCCAGGGACTCGTGCTGGCCCCGGTCGCGGCGAGTGCGGCCGCTCCGACGGCGCCGACCGCACCGGCCACGCCGTTCGGCGACCCCAACACGCCGACCGGTCCGTCGGTCGACGGCGGCGGCACCCTCCCGCTGCCGCAGCCGCCCACCGCGCCGATCACCCCGCCCGGGCCCGGCGCCTCCACGTTCGTCCCGACGCCCGGCGGCCCCGCGCTCCCGGCGACGGTCTTCGCCGCCTACCGCAGCGCCGAGGCCGCACTCGCCGTCAGCACCCCGGGCTGTCACCTGCCCTGGCAGCTGCTGGCCGGGATCGGCCAGGTGGAGTCGGGCCAGGCCGACGGCGGCAAGGTCGACGCCAACGGCACCACCTACACCCCGATCCTCGGGCCCGCCCTGAACGGCAACGGCTTCGCCGCGATCCCCAACAGCGACGGCGGCGTCGACGACGGCCCCGGCGCCTGGGCCCGGGCCGTCGGACCGATGCAGTTCATCCCGTCCACCTGGGCGGTCTGGGGCGTCGACGCCAACCACGACGGCAAGGCCGACCCGAACAACATCTTCGACGCCGCGCTGGCCGCCGGCCGCTACCTCTGCGCCGACGGCCGCGACCTGAACGACCCGGCCCAGCTCGACCGCGCGATCCTCGGCTACAACTACTCCACCGACTACCTGAACACGGTGAAGAGCTGGATGGCGCACTTCCGGTCCGGCACCCCCGTGACGACGCCCGACAGCAGCGCGCCGGCGTTCCCGCCGGTCTCGCCGTTCGCCACGCCGTTCCCCGCCTCGACGCCGACGGACCCGACGGCCTCGCCCTCGCCGCTGAACACGCAGCCCGCGACGCCGCCCACGACCGCGCCGACGACCGCACCCACGCCGACGGCCGCGCCGAAGCCGACGGCGAGCCCGAGCGCGCCCGCCCCGACCGGCCACCCGACGACGACGCCCACGCCCGGCCCCTCGGGCACGGCCTCCCCCACCGGAGCGCCGACCGCCTCGCCCACGCCGTCGCCGTCCGGACCGCCGACCACCTGCCCCACGGCGAGCCCGCTGCCCTCCGGCACCCCGAGCGCCGCCCCCTCGCCCTCCCCGTCCGCCACCGCGACGCCCTCGCCGAGCCCCGACCCGTCCGCGTCGGCCTCCGCCCCGGCCTCCCCGGCCCCGAGCTGCGGCGCTCCCGGCCCGTCCGCCTCGCCGTCCGGCTCCCCGTCCGCCGCCGCTTCGGCCTCGCCCTCCCCGTCCGCCGCCGCTTCGGCCTCGCCGTCCCCGTCCGCCGCTGCGGGCGCGAGCGCCCGACCCACCGCCTGAGAACCGGCGGACGGCCCGCAGCGGGCCGTCCGCCGGTTAAACCGCTCGCTCGATCCCTGTTGATCTTGTAGGTTCCCGGCGTGACCAACGAAATCAAGCTGAGCATTCGACTCGCGGACGCGACGGACGCCGCGGTGATCGCGCAGATCCACATGGCCTCGCGGGCGGCGACGATGCCGTACCTGCCCCCGCAGAAGCGCAATCACGAGCAGGTGACCCACTGGGTCCAGAACATCCTGCTCAACGACTGCCGCACCTGGGTCGCGGTGCGCGACGGGGAGATCCTCGGCTACGCCGCCCTTGAGGGCGACATGCTCGAAGACCTCTACCTGCGCCCGGACGTCCGCCGCCAGGGCGTCGGCACGCTGCTGCTCGACGAGGTCAAGCGGGCGAGCTCCGGCGAGCTCTCCCTCCACGTCTTCCAGCAGAACACCGAGGCGCGCGCCTTCTACGAGCGCCACGGCTTCGCCGTCCTCGACACCAACGACGGCGACCGCAACATGGAGAACCTGCCCGACATGACCCTTCGCTGGACGTCGAACACCGCACGGTGACGTGGCACCGGCCCCGGCCCTTCCGGGCGGTCTCCGCCGGGGTGACTACGCGTCGCCGTCCTTTCGCAGGGCCCGGATGAGCCAGGGGTACACCGGGACCAGGTTCGGTACGACCTGCCAACCGTTGACGATCCACACCAGCCGCCAGTACCGGTCCACCCTGGGTGGGTGCGCCGCTTCGAACTGCTGGGCCATCCAGGCCCGGAACTCCGTGTCAGGGGTGCGCGCGAACGCCTCGGCGAAGCGGTGCACGAGGTCGTCCACGACGGGTGCGGCCCTGTCGTCGAGCGGGTCGATGCCCGACTCCCGGGCCTCGGACACCCTTTGACGGGTGAACGCCATCAGTTCCTCGCCGGCCGCGCTCTCGATGTCGGGCGTGCGCCCGGCGGCCTGGCAGCCGGCCGTCCGGCGCATCAGGGCCCGGAAGTCCTCGTCGCCGACCAGCTCGGCGAGCTCCACCCACGCGGCGACCTGCTCGCTGGACGGATCGTCGGGGAGGTCGGGAATGGCGACGCGAACCATGGCCACCGCGGCCGGACCGGCATCCGCTGCGCCGAAGGTGCCCTCGATGAACTCGTCGATCAGACGTCGGCGTTCCTCGCCGGTCAACTGCGTGAACCTGTGCATGAGCTTGGTCTCCTCAGGGCTGGACCCGCGGCCGGCCACGACTCGCAGAACACTCCGGCGCAGGCGCAGCATCCGGATCTGGACATCCAGGGCGTCGGCGTGCGCCGCGGCGACTTCCGCCACCGAGAGCTCGCGGTCGAGTACCCGCTTGACCGTGGCCAGATCCACACCCAACTCGCGCAGTGTGCAGAGCAGTTCCAGTCGATGCAGAGCGTCGGGGTCGTAGAGCCGATAACCGGCGGGACTTCGGGTGGTCGGCGCCACCACCCCCGCATCGGAGTAGAACCGGATCGTCCTCACGGACAGGCCGGTCCGCCGGGAGAGTTCCCCGATCGAGTAGAGGGTCGTAGCGTCCATGCCCCTACTCTGCTGTCTCCAGTCACTGGAGGCTCAAGGCAGGATGTCCGCTTGTCATATCGACGACCGAGAGGCAATCCGCATGCCGCACCGCGCACCGCAGCCACCCACCGAGCCCACCGAGCCCCCGAGCCCCCCGAGCCCCCCGAGCCGACCGTCCCGCTCACCGCAGAGACGGTGGTGGACGTGGCCGCCGCCGTCGCACCGGCCATCTCGCCGGACGGCCGCCTGGTCGCCTACGCAGTGGTCGCGAACGGCGGAAAGGACGGGTACCCGGACGGCTCCCCCTACGGCTCCCTCTGGGTCACCGCCGCCGACGCCAGCACACCCCCGCGCAGGCTCACCGACGGCACGGCGCGCGACCTCGCCCCGAAGTGGGCGGCGGACTCGGCCTCCCTCCTCTTCACCTCCGACCGCGAGGAGCGGGGCGTCGCCCAACTCCACCGGATCCTGCTGGACGGCGGCGAGGACATCGCCAAGGCCCTGACCAGTTGGCGCGGTGGCATCTGCGACCACTACCCGCTCCTCGACGGCAGCACGGTCGCCCTGCTCGCCGAGGACGAGCCCACCGCCGAGGACGAACGCCGGCAGGCCGAGGGCGACGACGCCTTGGTCTGGGGCGAGCATCTCCCCGCCACCCGGCTGCGCCTGCTCGACGTGGAGAGCGGCGTCGTCCGCACCGTGGACGGCCTCGGTGGCCGGCACGTGATCGGGCTGGCACAGCGCCCGGACGGCGGCCCGCTGGCGGTACTGAGCTGGTCCACGCCCGAGCTCGACCCCGGCGTCATGACGGCGGAACTCCACCTGGTCGACCCGGGCACCGCAAGCGTCCACGCCCTGGGAGCAGTCGGATTCGACGCCCAGCCCCCGGTCTGGTGGAACGACGGCGGCGTCTGGCATCTGGCCCACCTGGCCGTGACCCCTGGGCACTTGGTCGGCGCTCTCGCCGTGCTGGACACCGTCCCACCCGCGACCGGCCCGGCCGTCGGACACCGCAACCTCACGGCCCGCATGCCCGTCAGCCCGACCGAACTGGTGCAGACAGCGGGCGGTCCCCCGCTCGCCCTGTTCGCCGACGGACTGGACACCGCGCTCTACCGGCTCGACCCGCACTCGCTGCGGTTCCACCTGGTGTCCTCCGCGCCCGGCGCACTCGCCGGGCTCAGCGCGAGCCGCTCCGGGCAGGCCCTCGCTGTGCTGGCGAGCACCGCCTACGAGCCCGGCAACGTCCACGCGGGACCCCTCGGCGGACCACTGCTCCGGCTCACCGACACCAGGCCCGAACTTCGCGGGATCCGCTGGGGCGTCCAGGAGCGCCTCAGCTACCAGGCCTCCGACGGACTCCCGTTGGACGGCCTGCTGATCCTGCCGGCCGGCCGGACGCGGGCTGACGGTCCCTTTCCGCTCGTCACCCTCGTCAACGGCGGCCCGTACTCCCGCTACGCCGACGCGTTCAGGCTCAACTCGGTCGACTGCGGCCAGTGGCTGGCGACAGCCGGGTTCGCGGTCTTCCTGCCCAACCCCCGAGGAGGCTCCGGTCACGGCCACGCGTTCGCCGGCACGGTCGCGGGCGCGGTCGGCGGCGACGAGTGGACCGACATCCACAGCGGGATCGACCTGCTGGTCGCGCAGGGAGTCGCCGCTCCCGAGCGGCTGGGAATCGGCGGGTGGAGCCACGGGGGATTCATGGCGGCCTGGGCGACAGGCCGCACGGACCGCTTCAAGGCTGCCATGATCGGCGCGGGCATCAGCGACTGGGGCATGCAGGCCGGGACCGGCGACTGGGGAACCCTCGACGGAGCGCTCGGCGGCAGCACCGGCTGGGAGGGCCCGGGACCCCACGTCCACGACCGGCACAGCCCGGCCTCCTACGCCTCCAGGATCAGCACGCCGGTACTGATCCTGCACGGCGAGGAGGACACCAACGTCCCGCTCGGCCAGGCGATCCACCTCCATCGCGCGCTGCGCCACTTCGGGGTCGAGCACGAGTTCGTCGTCTATCCCCGGGAGGGCCACGGGATCCAGGAGCGCGCCCACGAACTCGACGTCCTGCGACGCGTCCGCGCCTGGTACGACCGCTGGCTATAGGCTGGACGTCCTGCGCACCGGCGACGAGTCCCAGCCGGCCGGCCTGCCCACCGAGTTCGGACGAACGAAACGAGAGGACGTACTGCGGTGAACGCGGCCCCCGAGCGGATCAGCGTGCTGATCGCCGACGACCAGCCGCTCGTGCGGCGCGGCCTGGCGATGATCCTCGCGCCCGACCCGTCGTTCGAGGTGGTGGGCGAGGCCGAGAACGGCGCGCAGGCCGTCACCCTCGCCCAGCGGCTGCGCCCCGACGTCGTCGTGATGGACATCCGGATGCCCGTCCTCGACGGCGTCGGCGCGACCGAGCAGCTGGCCGCCACGGTGCCGGGCAGCCGGGTCCTGGCTCTCAGCACCTTCGACATGGACGAGTACGTGGTCGCCGCCCTGCGCGCGGGCGCCTACGGGTTCCTGCCCAAGGACGTCTCCCCCGAGGAACTGACCGCGGCGATCCACACCGTCCACCTCGGCGAGGCCGCCGTCGCACCCCGCCTGCTCACCCGGCTGATCTCCACCTACGTCCGGGCCCCACAGCGCCCCACGCTCACCACCCGCCCCGCCGTCTCCCCGAGCGACCTCACTCCGCGCGAGGTCGAGGTGTGGCGCCTGATCGCCACCGGGCTCGACAACGCCGAGATCGCCGGGGAGTTGGCGATCAGCGTCTCCACCGTCAAGAACTACATCACCAGCATCTTCGGCAAACTCGGCCTGCGAGACCGCGCCCAGGCGGTCATCGCCGCCTACGAGTCCGGCCTGGTCGAACCCCGGGCGGAACAGGCGCTACCGTGACGGACGGCCGCCGCCCCGGTGCCGCCTCATCCGGACGCGAGCGCTGAGCTCACTGGCCCACCCTGCCGTCGATGCACTCGCGCAACAGGTCGGCGTGCCCACAGTGCCGGGCATACTCCTCGATCCTGTGCACCAGCAGATCCCGCACCGTGATCCCGTCCTTCCCCAGCCGCGTTCCCAGGTCCGGGTGCGCGGCCAACGCGGCGTCCGTCGCGGCCTGTTCACGCGCCAGATCGACGTACCCGGCGTCCACCACGGCCTGGTCGGCGACAGCTCCGTCGAAGTCCGCGTCGCGCTTGCCGTACAGCTTCGGCAGCGGATCGCCGTCGCTGATCCAGTCACGCCAGTCCCGTTCCGCCCTGGCGAGGTGCCGCACCAGGCCGAGCAGCGACATCGTCGACGGCGGAACCGACCGACGGGCCAGCGCCTCCGCGTCGAGGCCCTCGCACTTCATCAGCAGGGTCAGCCGGTAGTCCGTCAAGTACCCCTGCAGCGTCGGCAGTTCGCCGTCGGGGCTGGCTCCGTCACTGTTGCGGGGGTCGTCGTCCGGGTCTGCCCACATGTCGGGGTGGACGGTCGCTTGGGTCCATCGCGCGGGTTGATCGGTCATACCTTCCATCGTCCTTCGCGAGGGCCCTGGCTCGCCAGTGGTTTTCTCGGTACTCGGAGGCGGCGCGCAGGTTCACTCGTGTCATCCGGTCGCAGGGCCGTCCACGCGCCGTGAATGCCCTGCTCATGACACCTGTCGCCATTCCTGGCCGGATCAACTCACCCTGGCCGAAATTCGTACAACTATTCGCCAGAAAGCCGATCTGATGACACGATGCACCAAGTCTTTACCAGTCCAAGACTCCACATACACCAGGCCCACGCTTGCACAGACGAATGGCTGAATCGTGAACTCCTCCCACTTAGGCACCGAAGAGGCACCCTCCCCACGCTCGCCGCGCAGCTCCCTCGTGGGCGAAGTACTCACGCTCCCGGGGTTCTCCCGGCTGGCGGGGACGGTGAGTGGGTACCGGTATGTGAAGGTCGTGCTGGACCGGGGCGACGGGGCGGTTCATTTCATCGACAGCGGGGGCGGGATCCTGCACGTGCAGTACGTCGCGTGCGATGTACTGGGCATGTCCATGGACGAGTTGGCGCGTGGGCTGGACGCGTTCAACGACGCGGTGTACCGGGATCCCGGGCGGCGGTTCTGCCTCGGGACGCTGGCGTTGCACGGGCGGCGGGCGGGGGGCGGGGAGGGGTTCCTGTCGCTGGAGACCGTGGACGTCGACACCATGTCCCGGGAGCTGCTGCGGGACTTCTACCGGGCGGTCCGGGGGTGGGTCGACCCGGCCGTGCGCCTGGTGCTGAAGCCGGCCAACCACCTCCAGGAGGGGTATCTGGTGGACGTCCCGGCGCAGGAGATACCGCGGGTTCTGGCGCACGAGCTCTACTCCTGTGCGACGTTCGTGCCGTTGAACCCCGGGTCGGTCCGTGGGCGGGTGCGGGTGTTCCGGTCGGCGGAGGAATACCGGGCGGCAGCGGAACCGCCGCAATGGCACGACATCCTGGTGATGCCAAGGATTCCCGAGGACATCCCACGGGTGGCGGGCATCATCCACGCCGAGCACACCACCCCGCTGTCGCACGTGAATGTGATGGCCGCCGGGTGGCGGATTCCCAATGCCGTGCGGCTGGACGTCTTCGAGCTGATCGAGCGGGCCGGGCTCGACGGTCAGTGGGCGCAGTACCGGGTCGACGCCGATGCCGCGGATCTCGTGCTGACCGCCGCCCGGCCGCCGGGCGCCGACGCGTCGGCGCCCTGGGCAGCCGCGCCCTGGGCGGCGGCCGGGCGGGTCGCCCTGGAGCGGCCGGAGCTGGCGGCGACGCCGATCAGCGCGCTCTCCGAGCTGCGGACGGCCGACCGCGTCCGGTTCGGCACGAAGGCCGCGCATCTCGGCGAGATCTGCCATCTGGTGCAGCACGGGTCGCCGCGATGGCTCGGCTTCTACCAGGTCCCCCGGCCTCCCCGGGCCGACCTGCTGCGCCACCTCGCGCGCCAACTCGACGTCCTGGAACCGGAGACGGAGAAGGCGGCAACAGCAACAACGGAACTGGCCGCCGCGGCGCAGCGCCTGGTGAAGGAGCATGTGCGGGTGCCCCGGGGCATCGCGCTGCCGTTCTCGCTCCACCAACGGTTCCTCGACTCCTCGGCGACGGTCCGCGACGCCCACGCCCGGCTGGCGCAGAGCCGGGAGCAGGGCGCCGCCCTCGCGGCGCGCTGCCTCGACCTGCAACAGCTGGTCCGCGCAACCCCGTTGCCGGCCGACCTCCGCGACGAGATCGAGCGCGCGGTCGTCCGCCATCTCACCGGCGTCCCCCGGTTCGTCGTGCGCAGCTCGTCCAACGCGGAGGACCTGGCCGGCTTCTCCGCCGCCGGGCTCTACACCTCCCTCCCGGGGGTCGGCGCAGCGGAGCAGGGTCACGTCCTGGACGCCGTACGGGAGGTGTGGGCCTCGCTGGTCTCCCCGCGGGCCGTGCTGCTGCGCCGGCAGGCGGGGATCCCCTTGGACCACTGTGCGATGGGCGTGATCGTGCAGGAGCAGGTCGAGGCGACGACCGGGGGTGTCCTGGTCACCTGCAACCCGCTGGACCGCCGGGACTTCCGCACCGTCTGCCTGAACGTCTCGCGGCGCTCGGTGGCCGAGGTGGTCTCCGGCAGCGGCAGCCCGTTGCAGTACCTGTGCAACACCGTCGAGGGCACCAGCCGCACGGTGTCGCTCGGCAGCGACGGGACGGACCTGGACGCCGCGACCAAGGCCGTCCTGCGCAAGCTCGCCCTGATCGGCCGGCTGTTGCAGTCGCACTTCTCGCCCGACGACAGCTTCGCGCGGCCGGTCGACGTCGAGTGGCTGGTCGAGGGCGAGTTGATCCACCTGCTTCAGCTACGCCCCTTTCACAGCGGGGGAATTGACGATTCCGAGGAGAACGCCGGTTGAACAGGATCCTGTACGTGTACGTCAAGGGCGGCGCACCGCTGGAGTACGCGTTCCCGCGGATCGCCGCCTGCGGCGAGCTGCACGTCCTCGCGCTGGCGCCGCTGCCCGCGGCCGCGCGGGACGCGTGGCTGCCCAGCTGCACCGGCATCACCGAGGTGTCCGCGCCGCCGCGCGGTGACGCACTGGTCGAGCTGATCGTCGAGCACGCGAAGGCCCTCGGTGCCGACGCCGTCCTGACGTTGTCGGAGTTCGCGGTGCTGGCCGTCGCGCACGCCGCGCGCCGGCTGGGCCTGGCCGGCGCCGGCCCTGGCATCCTGCGGGCCCGGGACAAGCGGCTGATGCGGGAGGCCTGGGTGGCGGCCGGGGTGCCGGTGCCGCGCTTCCGACGGGTCGACAGCGAGCGGGAACTCAGTGCGGCGCTGGCCGAGTTGACGCCTCCGCTGCTGCTCAAGCCGGCCTGGGGCGCGGGGTCGGTCGCCCAGCTGGTGCTGGACTCGCCGCAGGACGCCGGCCCGGCCTGGTCGCAGATCGAGGACGCGCTGCGCGCGGGCCGCCACGTCGGCATGGACGAGCTGTACGCGCCGGACACCGACCGGGACCGGCTCGTCGAGGAGATCGCCCAGGGCTCCACCGAGGGCTGGTACGAGGAGCCGGGCTACGGCGACTACGTGAGCGTCGAGGGCATCGTCGCCGACGGGGTCTACCACCCGCTCGCCGTCACCGCGAAGCTGCCGACCGTGCCGTCCTTCGTCGAGGTGGCCAGCACCTCGCCGTGCGTGCTGCCGGAGCCGCTGCAACGCCGGATCGAGGAGGTCTCCCGCCGGGCCGTCGACGCGCTCGGGCTGGAGACCTGTGGCACGCACACCGAGCTCAAGCTGCTGCCGGACGGGCAGGTGGTGGTGATCGAGACCGCGGCCCGGTTCGGCGGGCTGCTGACGCTCCGGCAGCTGGAGGAGGTGTTCGGGGTCGATCCGCTGGGCCTGCTGGTGCGCGAGCTGCTGGGGGAACGGGTCGACCACCCGCCGGTCATGCCGGTCACGGTCACCGGAGCCGGACGGGTCGGCGCCGCCGCGTCGCTGGCGGTCGTCCCGGTCGACGCGGCGGGGGTGCCCTGGCGGACCGGTCCCGTCTGGAACCCGGCGGCGGTGGACTGGCAGCGCCTGCTCTCGCCGGGCAGCACCATCGAGCCGGTGCCCGCGTTCGCGCTGCCGTCGGGGCGGCCGGTGCCGGTCTTCGACCCGTCCGGCGGGTCGCGCAACTGGCTCGGCGTCTACCTGCTGACCGCCGTCGACGCCGCCACCCTGCGCCGCGACTGCAACGCCGTACTGAACGGGCTGGAAGCCGCCCTGCACCACGCCGCCACGATCTGATACCTCACCACCACGGAGCTGTTGATGCGTGTCCTGTTCGCCGGCGCCCCCGGAATCGGTCATCTCTTTCCGCTGGTCCCGCTGGCCAGAGCGCTGCGTGGGCTCGGCCACGAGGTCGCGGTGGCCTCGATGGACGGCGGGGAGGCGGTGGTAGCGTCCGGACTGCCGTTCCTGCCGCTGGCCCCGGGCGTCGACTGGCGCACCGAGATCCGCAAGGCGGGCCGGGACCTGCGGCCCGACCTGCTGCGGCGGGTGGTCGCCTCCAACGCGGCCGACCGCGAGGCCTTCGTGCCGCTGGCCGCGCTCGTCAACACCGTGGTGGCCGACGCGACCGTCGAACTCGCCGCCCGCTGGCGGCCGGACCTGGTGGTGTACGAGTACCTGTTCCCGGCCGCGCTGCTGGCGGCGACGAGCCTGGGCGTGCCCGCCGTCCAGCACGACCTGGGGGTCGCCCGCACCCCGGCGCTACGCGCGCTGATGCTCACGGAGATGGCGGACGCCTTCGCGCGGCACGGGGTCGGCCGGCTCCCGCAGGACGCCGCCACCCTCGACCTGTGCCCGCCGAGCATGGCGGCCGGCGGGCAGCGGTACGGGTGGCCGATGCGCCCGGTCGCCTACAGCGGGGAGGGTGAGCTGCCGCTGAGCCTGCCCAGTCCCGCCCGACGCCCGCGGGTGGCCGTGACGTTGGGCACCGTAGCGCCCAAGCTCGACGGGCTGAGCAGGATCGAGCGCGTGGTCGAGGCGGCGGCCCGGGTCGACGCGGACTTCGTCCTCGCCACCGGCGACCTCGACCTCGGCGCGCTGGGCCCGCTGCCCGCCAACGTGCGGCCGTACGGCTGGGTCCCGTGGCGCGCGCTGCTGGACACCTGCACCGCCGCCGTCCACCACGGCGGCAGCGGCACCGCCCTCGGCGCGCTGGACGCCGGAGTGCCGCAACTGCTGCTGCCGGACGGCTCGGACCGCTTCGTCACCGCCGACGCGGTCCGCGACCGGGGAGCGGGCCTGAGCGCGACCGCCGCCGAGGTCGACGCCGACCTGCTGAACCACCTGCTCACCGATCCCGCCCTGCGCCGGGCCGCCCGCGAGGTCCGCACCGAGATCGCGACGCTGCCTGCCCCGGCCTCGCTGGAGCCACGCCTCACCGCCCTCGCCTCCCGCACCGTCCCCGCCGGCCAACGAAGCTGACAGCCAACGGAGCTGACAGCCACAGACGCTGACGGCCACGGACGCTGACGGCCTGATTCCCGAGCAGCTCGACGCTATGGTCGTCAGGGGACGTTGTCGGCAGCTTTCGAGAGGGGCCGAGTTGGCTGGGATCATGGTCATCGGCGGCGGCATCGCCGGAACGGCGACAGCCCTCGCGCTGCACAAGGCGGGGCTCGACGTCACGGTGTACGAGGCCCATCCGGACACCGGCGAGGACATCGGCGCCTTCCTCACCCTCGCGAGCAACGGCATGCGCGCGCTCGGGCAGCTCGACGCGGCCGCGCCGATCGCCGAACTCGGCTTCCCGGTCACCGGCTTGAGCGTCGTCGACGAGACCGGCGCGCAGCTGGCCGGCCTGCCGCTGGGCGAGCACGACCACCCGCTGACCCGCTACCGCTGCCTGCGCCGTGCGGAGTTGGGCGCGGCGCTGCAGCGCGAGGTGCGGCGCCGGGGGATCCCGATCCGGCACGGGGCACGGCTGGTGGGCGTCGCGGAGAGCGCGACGGACGTCACCGTGACGTTCGCGGACGGCAGTTCGGCGAGCGGCGAGCTGCTCGTCGGGGCCGACGGGCTGCACTCGGCGGTGCGCTCCCAGCTCTTCCCGACGGCGGCCGGTCCGGCCTACGCGGGCCAGAGCGTCTTCTACGGGTACACCACCGACTACCCGGCGCAGGACGAGAAGCCGGACCACATCACGATGGTGCGCGGCAGTGGCGCCGCCTTCGGCTACCTGGTCTCCCGCACCGGCGAGACCTTCTGGTTCGCCCGGGTGGCCGGCCCGGCACTGACCGCCCGGGAACTCGCCGGGACGACGGCGGGCCGGTGGCGGGACCGCCTCCTGCCGGCGCTGCGCCCCGACCGCACGCCCGCCGCGGACATCGTCGCGGCGACGGAGCACCGCCTGATGGCGACCAACGCCCTGCACCTGAGCCCCGGCGCGCGCTGGCACAGCCGACGCGGCGTCCTGATCGGCGACGCCGCCCACGCGGCCTCGCCCGCCACCGGCCAGGGCGCCTCGATGGCTCTGGAGGATGCCGTGGTGCTGGCCAAGGCGCTGCGCGACGCCGACACCCTCGCCGCAGCTCTGGACTCCTACGAACGGCACCGCAGGCCGCGCGCCGAGCAGAACATGACGGTCAGCGCCGCGCTCACCGCGAGCCGGAGCACGGACCGCTCCCAACCCGACGACAGCAACAGCGGCGCCGACGGCACCGGCGGCGGCGAGGGGCGGCCCCCGCAGGACTCGGCGCGCCCGGCCCAGCGGGTGGACGAGGAACTCCTCCGCCTCCTCGACTGGGACACCGCACTACCGGTCGGATGCGGGCCCACTCCCCAGTGATGGGCCCGCATCCGACGGGCTCGGACCGTCCTGGCGCGGTTCAGCGGCGCCCGGACCGGCCGGCCTCGGGACGAACTGCGCGGGAATCCTCCCCCCACCGCCGCCCGCCGCCGTGGCGCCCAGCACGGCACAGCCGCGCGCAACGGAGTCCCACGGCGAACGGCCGGCGCGGCTGCCACGGTTCACGTTGTCTCCCCCTCGACGCCCGGCGGCGGGACGGCGGCCCGTCCCTCGACATCAGAGCCTAGGACCGAGCGGATCTTGGAACTGTGCACCGCGTGCAGTGCCTCCTGACGATCCGTGCAACCGCCCCCGTCCTCCCGCGCCGCCCGGTGGCGCAGCTCGGAGGGGGTGAGGCCGTAGGCGTCGCGGAAGGCCCGGCTGAAGACGGCGGCGTTCGCGAAGCCCCAGCGGGCGGCGATCGCCTGGACCGGGTGCGTCCGCAGCTCCGGTCGGGTCAGGTCCGCACGGCACCGGGCCAGCCGTCGGCTCCTGATGGTGGCCGCGACGCTCTCCGGCTGCCCCTGGAACAGCTGGTAGAGGCGGCGCAGCGAGATGTGGTGGTGCGCCGCGACGAGCTGCGGCGTCAGCTCCGGGTCGCCGAGGTTGTGGTCGATGAAGGAGGACACCCGCTCCAGCAGCACCTGGGTACGGGTCTCGGCGGGCAGCTCGTCGCAGGCGTCGACATACGGCGCCAGGCATCCGGCGGCCAGGTCGAGTGCGGCGCGGCCCAGTCGGACGCGGTCCGCCGGATCGCAGTCGGCGCCGTGGGCGGCCAGGGTGCCGATGAACTGGGCCATGATCGCGCCCATCCCCTGATCGGCGGAGATCCGCCGGGCGAGCAGCCGGTCGGCCCGGTCCGCGCGCAGCGGCAGCGCCACCTTGGGGATCTGCAGGATGACCGCGCGGACCCTGCTGCCCTCCACGGGTGCGCCCGCCTCGAACGGGTGGGAGGTGTCCCAGAGCACCAGGTCGTCGAGGACCAGGCCGGAGTCGTTGCGGCCCTGCGAGATCCACATCGGGCTCCCGGTCACCAGCGCCAGCTCGTACCGCTCCGGATCGCTCTGCCGCACGAGGGCCGGCGGACGCCGGGAGCGCAGCGCCGGGTAGCTGAACGTCGACAGCTGCACCGGCCCCAGGTCCAGCACCGCGGCCTCCGCCTGGAACTGGGCGGGCGCCGCGCAGCTGAGCGCGGTGGGCGCCAGCGCCTGGGCCACCACGTCGGCAAACCACTCGAACCGGTCCCCCGCCGGTACCGCGGCTGACGACAGCGTCGACCACATCGCGCATGACCTCTCTGACGAACCTGACGATCTGACGATCTGACGATCTGACGATCTGACGAACGATCAATGACTCAGGACCACGGCCCCGGAGACCCGCCCTCCGGTCACCATCCTATGAAACAGGCGCAAACCGCCCGGACGGTCGGATAAACCGATCCCGGTATTGAGGGGCCGAACAGCGGGCAGTTCTCGCCACCTTGATCGTCCGCTCGGCGACCGCCGCGGGCCCCGGACGGCGGCCGGCGGCGCCCGGTGTCCGGTTTCCGGAGCCGTCGCGCCCGGCCGCGCCCGCCACACGGGCCTGCCGTCGGCGGACCCGGTGTCACTTCTCCTACGAACGGCCCGAAGCCGGCGCGGGACTCCGCCGGTTCGTGGCCGCCTACCCCGCCTGCGGGGTTTCAACCCGATCCGCCTCTTCCAGCCACCGGCCGATTCTGGCGGAATAGTTTCGAACTTCCGTCCTGCTTTCCCCTCACTCGGTGTCTCCCCCTCCGCTTCCCGCTATCAATGAATAGGCCGGGCACCGCAGCGGAATGTCGCCGACTCGGCAGTCGTCCGCTCCGCCGTCCTTTCCCGACGGCTGCGCCGACGCAGACCTCATTTCCCGGCCCGTCGATGGAGATTTCGCATGACAGTGGAAGCAGATACCGAAGCCGCCCGAGAACGGGAGGCTTCACAGGATCGGGAAAGGCTCAGTCTCAGTACCGCCGCCGCACGAAATCTGGCAACAACGACCAAATCCGCTCCGCAAATGCGCGGAATCAGCTCGCGCTGGCTGCTGCGCCGGCTGCCGTGGGTGGAAGTGTCCGGCGGTACCTACCGGGTCAACCGGCGGCTCTCGCTGGCCGTCGGCCGGGGCCGGGTCGGCTTCGTCCAGGCGGGCGCGGACGACGTACGCATCATCCCGGAGACACTGCGCGAGATTCCGGTGCTGCGCGGGTTCGGTGACGACGCGCTGCTGGCCGAGCTGGCCGGCCGGTTCACCCTGCGCGACTTCCGCAGCGGCGAGGTCATCGTCGAGGAGGGCCATCCCATCGAGGAGGTCTTCATCGTCGCGCACGGCCGGATGGAGCGGATCGGCACCGGCAAGTACGGCGGACAGGAGACCCTGGGCGTCCTGGCCGACGGCGACCATCTGGGCGACGAGGCCCTGTTGCAGAGCGATCCGCTCTGGGCGGCCACCGTCCGGGCAGCCACCGACGGAACGCTGCTGGTTCTTCCCTGGGCGGGTTTCCTCGACCTGTTCAACCGTTCCGAGGAACTGCGCCTGCATATCGCCGCATTCCTCGACAACGCGGCCCGGAAGGTGAATTCCAAGGGCGAGGTGGAAGTCGCCGTATCGGCCGGCCACGCGGGTGAGGCAGAGATCCCCGGGTCGTTCGTGGACTACGATCTTTCGCCCCGCGAGTACGAACTCTCGCTCACCCAGACGGTGCTCCGCGTCCATTCACGGGTCGCCGACCTCTACAACGACCCGATGAACCAGATCGACCAGCAGCTGCACCTGACGGTGCAGGAGATCCGCGAGCGCGAGGAGTGGGAGCTGCTGAACAACCGTGAGTTCGGCCTGCTCCACAACGCCTCGTACGACCAGCGGATCAGCACCTGGTCGGGGCCGCCGACCCCGGACGACATGGACGACCTGCTGTCGATGCGCCGCGGCACCGACTTCTTCCTCGCCCACCCCCGGGCCATCGCCGCGTTCTTCCGCGAGTGCACCAAGCGCGGCATCTACCCGGACAGCACGGAGGTCGACGGCCACCGGGTCCCCGCCTGGCGGGGCGTCCCGATCTTCCCCAGCGGCAAGATCCCGGTGACGGGACGCCAGATGTCCTCGATCGTCGCGATGCGGACCGGCGAGGACCGGCAGGGCGTCATCGGGCTGCGGCAGACCGGCATCCCGGACGAGTACGAGCCCGGGCTGAACGTCCGCTTCATGGGCATCGACGACCAGGCGATCATCCGCTACCTGGTGACCGCCTACTACTCGGTGGCCATCCTCGTCCAGGACGCCGTCGGCATCCTGGAGAACGTCCACGTGGCCGCTCCCCGGTCCTGACCCCCGGCGCTCCAGGAGGATCGATGACATCCCCACAGACCGTCGCCGGTTCCGTCCGCTGGATCCCGCACGGCCCGACCGGACTGGGCACCTCGGCCGCCCGCCTCCACAACACCAGCAACACCAGCCCCCACACCGGTACGCGAAAGAGCCGGCTCCCGGAGCTCTACTGCCCGCCGCACCTGCGCGACGACACGGCCCTCGGCGAGGAGGTCAACGAGCGGCTGGTCCGCTGGGCCGAGGAAGTCGGCATCTACGCCGGGCAGTCGGAGACGTTCCGGCAGGCCAACTACGGCCGGCTGCTCATGCTGACCCACCCCGACACCGACGACCCCGACCGGCTGCTGGCCGCGGCCCGCTGCATGGCGGCGGAGTTCGCGGTCGACGACTACTTCTGCGAGGACGCCGCCACCAGCGACCACCCAGAGCGCCTCGGACCGCAGTTGATGCTGGCCCAGTCGGCGATCGACCCGGCCCAGCTGCCCCACGGCACCCGGGAGCGCTACGAGCGCTCGCTGCGCGAGCAGCCGGTGTGGAACGCCCTGCGACGCTCCGTCGAGGAGCTGGCGCCGTACGCCGGCGGCGCGCAGGTCAACCGGCTCCGGCAGGAGATCGCCGGGCTCTTCCTCGGCATGGACGCCGAGGCGGGGTGGCGGATCGGCGGCCGGCTGCCGCCCGTCTGGGAGTACCTGGCGAACCGTCAGATGAACAGCTTCCTGCCCTGCATGGCCCTGGTCGACTCGATAGGCGGCTACGAGCTGCCCGCCCAGGTGTACGGACGCCCGGACGTGCGCCGCGCGACGCTGCTGGCCGCCCTCGCCTCCGTCCTGCTCAACGACGTCTACTCGGTGCACAAGGAGAGCAGCGCCGAGGGCGTCGAGTACAACCTGCCGCTGGTGATCGCCGCAGAGGACGGCTGCTCGCTCGACGTGGCGATCCAGCGCTCCGCCGACATCCACAACGAACTCGTGCGCTCCTTCGAGACCGCCGCAGCCGAGCTCGGCCGCACCGGTGATCCGGTGCTGACCCGCTACCTCGCGGGCCTGTGGGCCTGGCTCGGCGGCAACAGGGAGTGGCACGCCTCCAGCCCGCGCTACAACCAGAGCTAAGGAATCCGCACCATGACCATGACCGACAACAGCACCGGCGCCGACGTCCTGTCCACCAAGTACCAGAAGTCCGTGGCCGAGTACTGGAACAAGGAGCAGGACCCGGTCAATCTGCGCCTCGGCGAGGTCTCCGGCACCTTCCACCACCACTACGGCATCGGCGATGTCGACTGGTCGGTGCTGGAGGGCCCCGCCGCCACCCGCGACGCGCGGATCATCGAGGAGATGCACCGTCTGGAGGGCGCGCAGTCCGACTTCCTGCTGGAGCAGCTCGGCGACCTCACCGCGGCGGACCGGATCCTGGACGCCGGCTCCGGCCGGGGCGGCACCAGCTTCCTGGCCAACCTCCGCTTCGGCTGCCAGGTGGACGGCATCTCCATCTCCGAGAAGCAGGTGCGGTTCGCCAACGACCAGGCCCGGGAGCGGGGCGTGGACGACCGGGTGGCCTTCCACTTCCGGAACATGCTCGACAACGGGTTCCCCGCCGCCTCCTTCCAGGCGATCTGGAACAACGAGAGCACCATGTACGTCGACCTGCACGAGCTCTTCGCGGAGCACGCCCGCGTCCTGAAGCCCGGCGGCCGCTACGTCACCATCACCGGGTGCTACAACGACGTCCACGGCCGTCAGCCGTCCCGGGCCGTCAGCCAGATCGACGCCCACTACATCTGCGACATCCACCCGCGCAGCGACTACTTCGCGGCCATGTCGGCGAACAACCTGCTCCCGATCAGCGTCGTCGACCTGACCGCCGCGACCATCCCCTACTGGGAGCTGCGGGCCCAGTCGTCCGTGGCCACCGGCATCGAGGAGGCCTTCCTGACCGCCTACAAGGAGGACAGCTTCCACTACCTGATGATCGCGGCCGACAAGGTCTGAGACACGGCCGCCGACCGTGCCCACCGACCGACGGCGCGGCACGGCCGGTGGCCTGCTCTCGTGCCTCCTGGCACGAGGGGACCGGGCAGAGTAGCGTACAGAGCAGTAGCAGTCGTGGTTCCCGAGTTCCCGCTCGCCCGTGATCGCGATCACGGGCGTTTCGCGCGTCCGGGATCCGATCGGTGGTGCGGTGCGGCCCGGGCGCCTCGGCGCCCGTACTGTGCGGGCGCCGGCGGCTGTACGCATCAAGGAGAACAGCATGGCCACCGGCACCGTGAAGTGGTTCAACGCCGAGAAGGGCTTCGGCTTCATCGAGCAGGAGGGTGGAGGCCCGGACGTCTTCGCGCACTACTCCAACATCGCCACCCAGGGCTTCCGTGAGCTCCAGGAGGGCCAGAAGGTGAACTTCGACGTCACGCAGGGCCAGAAGGGCCCGCAGGCGGAGAACATCACCCCGGCCTGATCCAGGTCCGCCCGGCGCCCCGTACCGCATCCGGTACGGGGCGCCGCGCCGTTTCCGGACGAGGCAGCCGGGCGCGGCGGTCAGGCGGGCGGCTCGATCGCCAACGCGTGCCGGAACACCCCGCGCGGATCCCAGCGGGCCTTCACCTCCTGCAGCCGCGGGTAGTTGTCCTTGTAGTAGAGCGTGTGCCACGGCACGCCGGAGGTGTTCCAGACGGGGTCGGCCAGGTCGACGTCCGGGTAGTTGATGTAACTGCCGTCGCTCACCTCGTCCGGCACCGGGACGCCACCGGTCTGCGTGTAGACGTCGCGGTAGAACGCGCGGATCCAGCCGAGGTTGGCCGCGTCGTCCGACTCCTCGGCCCAGATCGTCTGGTAGACCGCCTTCATCACCACGTCGCGCTGGGCCACCGCGGTGGCGTCGGAGGGCACCGCGTCGACCTGGCAGCCGTATCCGACGAGCAGCAGGCCGCCGGTGGGGCCGCCGGTTCTGTTCGTCAGATGGCGGTGAACGGCGGCGAGTTGGGTGTCGGTGAGTGAGCGGCGCAGGTAGCCGGCCTTGAGCTTGTACCGGCGGGTGACCACGTCGCCGGGTTCGTTGGCGCCCGGCCAGGTCGTCGGGTGCAGCCACGGCAGGGTCCGCCGGGCCTGGTAGGCCGGCTCGACTCCGGTGCCGGCGGTCAGCGCGGCCACGAAGTCGCTCACCAGGCCGTTCGCGTTCGGCAGGTCCGCGTCGATCTGGACGGTCAGGAGGAAGCTGCCCGCGCTGCGGTGTGTCGGCGCGAGGATCGCGTACAGGCCGGCGTACGGCGAGCCGGGCGCGCTGTTGGCCTCGTGCCAGCGGCCGAAGTTGCGCAGCAGTGTGGTGAACGCCTGCTCGGTCATCCGCTCGTCCCAGGCCCAGTTGACCAGGCAGCCGAGCATCGCGCGCGGCGCGGGCGGCAGCAGCCGGGCGGGGTCGGCCGCCGGGTCGGCGTCGGGCGCGCGCAGCCAGTACCGGGTGACCACGCCGAAGTTGCCGCCCCCGCCGCCGGTGTGGGCCCACCACAGGTCGCGGTGCGGGTCGTCCGGCTCGCGGGTGGCCACCACCGCGCGGACGCCGCCGTCCCGGTCGACCACCACCACCTCCACGGCGTGGAGGTGGTCCACCACCGAGCCGTACCGGCGCGACAGCGGGCCGTACCCGCCGCCGGCGAAGTGCCCGCCGGCGCCCACCTCCGGGCAGCCGCCGGCCGGGATCGTCACGCCCCACCCCTTGTAGAGCGTCCGGTACACGTGCCCGAGGGTGGCTCCCGGCTGCACCGCGAACGCCCGCCGCCCGGGGTCGTAGCCGACCGCGTCCATCGGCGAGAGGTCGAGCAGCATCCGAACCGCCGGGTCGGCGGTGAAGTTCTCGAAACAGTGCCCGCCGCTGCGCACCGCGATCCGCCGCCCGGAGCACACCGCGTCCGACACGGCGCGCACCACCTGGTCCGTCGAGCCGACGACGCGGATCTCGTCCGGGCGGCCCACGAACCGGAAGTTGTTGCCGCGCAGCAGGCTGTCGTAGCGGGAGTCGTCCGGGCCCACCGCCACCGGCCCGAACGCCGTCGGCTCCGGCGCGGTCGTCCCCCCGCCTGCCGCACCCCGCCGGTCGCGGCGGCGGCCGACGGCGCGGGCCCGGGGCCAGGACGCCGGCCGCCACGGCGCCGGCCGTGCCCAGCAGCCCCGGCGGTTCAGCAGTTGGCGATCAGGTCGGTCCATCGCGGTCTCCCGTCCTCCCGAACGCCGACCGCCGGGTGCCGGGTGCCGGTGTGCCCGGGACCGTTGGTCATGGCATCGGCATGCTGCCCGACCGCGGCCCGACGAACGCGCAGGCAGGCCGCCCGCGTTCGCGCCGTCCTCCGTTCGGCGGACCGGAACCGACGCCGCAGCCGGGGCCCGAACAGTTGCGGCAGGCTGCAAACCTCGAAACACCGACTTCATTAATTTCTGTCGTGTTCCGGCTATGGCTGATAGGCGACTGGGTAACTGCTGGCATGTACCTGACAGTAAGCCCTATGGTCAGTCAAGTCCCGGTGATGGTCCCGCACTTGACATGACCGGGCAACAGCAGCAACACCACAGCGGGGCCGTGTTCCGCCGGCCCCGGCCCCGGCACCCACCCGGCGACCCCCCAGTCACCGGAGCCGGACCGCACCACCGGTTCCACCCGCTCTCCTTCCAGCTCCACGGCCCCAGGCCGTTCGCACGCCGGTCCGCGACGACCCCCACCCCTGCCGTCGCGCACCGGCCCCCACAACAGAAGGAAGACCGCAGTGAACAGGAACTCCTACGGCCGCGCGATCGCGGTCCTGGCGATAACCGGCGCGATCTGCTCGGCGCTCGCCCCCGCCGCCTCCGCGGCGCCCGCCTCCCCCGCGCACCGCCACCACCAGCAGCACCACTACGGCGCGCTGTTGACCCCGCAGCGGGACCACACCCACACCGCGATCGCCCCGCACGCCTTCCGCGCGGCGGACGTCCCGGCGAGCGTGGACCTGAGCAACTACCTTCCCTCCGTGGGGGACCAGGGCCAGGTCGGGTCCTGCGTGGCGTGGGCCATCGACTGGTCGGCGATCACCATCATGGAGGGCGAGCAGGGCATCACCGGTGCCCCGCACGCGCCGATGTACACCTACGCCCAGATCGCCCAGGGCAACGACCAGGGCAGCTACGCCAGCCAGCACTTCGACATCCTGACCAGCCAGGGCCTGGACACCAAGTCCGACTACTGGCAGGGCGACTTCGACTACACCACCCAGCCCGACGCCAACGAGACCTCCAACGCGGCCCACTGGAAGCTGTCCGGCTACACCGCCCTGGACACCGGCAGCGCGCTGGTCAACGAGGTGAAGAGCTCGCTCGCGCAGGGCGAACCGGTGGTCTTCGCGTTCAACGTGTACCAGAGCATGGAGGACCTCAACTCCTCCACCGCCGCGGACTACAGCTACTACCCGAGTGACGACGAGCTGGCCGGGCAGCCGCTCGGCGGCCACGAGGTGACCATCGTCGGCTACAACGACCAGGGCGTGAAGATCGCCAACTCGTGGGGTGGCTCCTGGGGCGCCAACGGCTACTTCACCGTGCCGTGGCGGTTCGTCACGGACCAGATCCAGGAGGCCGACGCGGTCGGCAGCATGATCGCCAGCTGACGCCAACAGCCTCGCCCCGGTGCGGTGTTGACTGCCGCACCGGGGCAAGGCCGGATCCGCACCCGGCGGGCCGCGGCAGATCCGGCCGCCGGTCCGCCCAGCTGCGCCGGTGGTACCGGGCCACTACAGTGGGACCGGGACAGGAGGTGGTCTCCGATGCCGGGTTCACCGCGGCGCTCCCTCGCCGCTCCCGCGGTCGCGGCCGCGGCGGTCACCCTGCTGCTGGTCGGCCTGAGCGGATGCGGCTCGGCCTCCAAACCGCACACCACCGCCTCACCGAGCGTAGCGAGCAGCTCCGCCACACCGCCCGCGCCGTCGCCCACCGGCCCGGTGGTCTCCCCGCTCACGGGGCTGCCGGGCGAGCCGGGCCAGGTCCTCGCCATCAAGATCGACAACATCGTGAACGCCCGCCCGCAGACCGGCGTCAACTCCGCCGCCGTGGTCTACGCGATCGAGGTCGAGGGCGGCATCTCGCGCTTCCTCACCGTCTTCGACTCCCACCACCTGCCCCCGGGCGACGCCGTCGGCCCGGTGCGCAGCGCCCGCGAGAGCGACCTGCCGATCCTCCAGCAGTACGGCAAGGTCGACTTCGCCTACTCGGGCGCGCTGTCCAGGTTCCTGCCGGTCCTCGACCAGGCAGACATCTTCAACGCCTCGCCGCAGCAGGACGGTTCGCCCTACTTCCGGGGCACCGGCAACGTCGCGCCGTACAACCTGTACGTGAAGCCGTCGGCCGTCCTGCACGACTTCCCCGACTCGGCGCAGGCCAAGGACATCGGCTTCCGCTTCGGCGCCGCACCTGCCGGCGGTGTGCCGACCAACAGCTTCACCGCCAGGATGCCGGCGGCCTCGTTCACCTTCACCTGGTCGGCGAGTGAGGGCAGGTACCTGGTCGCGATGGACGGCAAGCCCGCGATGACCACCGACGCCGGGCAGATGGGCGCTCCGACCATCGTCATCCAGAAGGTCGCCGAAACCACCTCACCGCGCGGTTTCATGGACTCCCCGGGGGTCCTCTCCCCCTACGCCCCGACGACGGGCGGCGGGAACACCGTGGTGCTGCGCGACGGCAACGCCTACCAGGGCAGCTGGTCCCGGCCCGATCCGAACGGCGGCACGACGTTCAGCTTCGGCGGGCAGCCGATGAACTTCCACCCCGGCCAGGTGTGGGTGGTGCTGGAGCCGCAGTAGCCCCGCCCCCACTCCCGCCGCCCCGGCCCGCCGCGGCCGCCACGCCCGGCCAGTCGAGGACCAGCTGCTGCCGGCGCGGGAGTCCGGCGACGATCAGGTCGTAGGAGTCCTCGATCAGCTCGCGCAGCAGGCGCTCCGGGACCGAGCCGTCGATCGTCACGGTGTTCCAGTGGCGCTTGTTGAGGTGCCACCCCCCGACGATCGCCGGATGCTCCGCCCGCAGCCGCACGGCCAGCTCGGGGTCGCACTTGAGGCTCACCCGCAACGGCTCGGCGTCCAGCGCGCTGATCGCGAAGATCTTCCCGCCGACCTTGAAGACCGAGGTCTCGGCGTTGAACGGGAAGGTCTCCTCGGCCCCGTTGAGGTCCAGGCAGGCGGCTTTGAGCGCATCGGGCGACAGGGTCATGAGCACATTCTGCGTGCGCCGGACCGCGTCATCGAGCCGGGGTGTCGGCGAGCCGCCGCGTCAGCGAGTCGCCGCGTCATCGAGCCGGGGCTCAGTGCTCCGCGGTGTCGTCGTCCGCGTCCGGCCAGGGCTGGTCGGCCTCGGCCGGGGAGAGGTGGGCGACCAGCTCGGCGAGTCGGGCGCAGGCCTGCTCGATGGTCCGCAGGGTGTTGTTGCGCTCGGTGATCATCGCGGCCAGCAACAGCCCGGTCAGCGCCGCGGACCCGTTGAGCGCCTGCAGGATGACCATGGTCGCCAGCAGGCCGTGGCCGGCGAACGGCCCGACCTGGTCGGTCGCGGCCGGCACCGCGAAGACCGACACCATCAGCACGCACGGCGCGGCGCCGGGCAGCTGAAAGCGCAGCGCCGCCCACATCACCAGCGGCAGGACCAGGAACAGCAGGGAGAGCGTGCTCTGGGTGACCACCAGCGCGACGACGGCGGTGCTCGCCAGCAGGACCGCCGCCTCGCCCCAGCGCAGCAGCGGGGTGTCCCGGGGCAGCCGGGCCGCGTAGCCCGCCAGCAACACCGGCGCGACCACCAGCACGCCCATCGCGTCGCCCGTCCACCAGGCCGACCAGACCGGCCAGAACTGTCCCTCGGGCACCGACCCGTTCAGCAGCAGCACGCCGCACGCCGTGCCGCTGCTGATCAGCATCGCGGTCAGCGCCCCCAGGAAGACCAGCACGACCCCGTCCCCCAGCCGGTCCAGCTCGACGCGGAAGCCCACCCGCCGCAGTAGCCAGCAGGCGGCCAGCGGGGCCAGCGTGTTGCCCACGGCGATCCCGAACGAGGAGAGGGTCAACGGCCCGAAGCCCAGGATGATCAGCAGCGCACCCAGCGCGATGCCCGGCCAGACCCGCCAGCCCAGCAGCAGCAGGCCCGCCACGGCGATGCCCGTCGGCGGCCACAGCGGCGTCACCCGCACCCCGCCGACCACCACCTGCTCCAGGAGGCCGAGCTTGCCGCCCCCGTAGTAGGCGGCGGCGACGCCCAGGATCCACAGGCCGGTCGCCGTGAGTCGTCGGATCGTCTCGTTGCGCGCCACAGAGCCATCAGACCGCCTCCGCCGACGGACGACGGCGTGACACGCCCTCGCGGCGGCCCCGCGCCCTCACTCGGCCGTGCCCGCCTCCGTCCCGCCCGTCCGCTCGTGGAAGCCGTCGTGGCGCAGGACGAGGACGGCGGCGTCGTCCTTGTGGCCGGTCCGCTCGGCCACCTTGATCACGTCGGCCGCCAGCCGGCCCGGCTCCGCCTCGGCCCCGGCGCGTACCACGGACAGCACCTGCGTCATGCCCTCCTCGATCGGGAACGAGGGCCCCTCGACCACGCCGTCGGTGACCAGCACGACCGCGCCCGGCTCCGACAGCACGCGCCGGGTCACCGGGTACACCTCCCCGGGCAGGATGCCGAGCGGGAGGCCGGCGTCGTCGTCCTCGATCCCGCAGCGGCCGTCGGCGCTGGCCCAGAGCGCGGGGACATGGCCGGCGCGGGCGTCGGACAGCTCCCCGGTGGCGGGGTCGAAACGGAGAAAGGTGCAGGTGGCGAAGAGCTCGCCGGCCATCGACAGCAGCAGTTCGTTGGCCCGGCCCAGCACCTCCCCCGGGTCGACGGCGCCGGTCGCCAGCGCGCGCAGGCCGATCCGGACCTGTCCCATGAACGCGGCCGCCTCGACGTCGTGGCCCTGGACGTCGCCGATCGAGAACGCGAGGGTGCCGTCGGGCAGGGCGAAACCGTCGTACCAGTCACCACCGATGTCCAGGCCGTTGCGGGCCGGCGCGTAGCGGGCAGCCGTCCACAGCCCCGGCGCGGTCGGCAGTCCCGCCGGGAGCAGCCCGCGCTGCAGCGCCATCGCCAGCTCGACCCGGGCCCGGTGCAGCTCGGCGTGGTCCAGCGCCTGCGCGGTGAGCCGGCCCAGTCTGCCCAGCAGCTCGTGGGCGCTCGACGGATGGGAGGAACGGTGTCGGGCCATGGGCGGACGGCTCCAGGACAGGTCGGCGTCACGGACCGCCACGAGGCGCTCCCCGGGCGATATGCGTCCTATTGTCCTCCTACCTGCCCGTAGGGGTACGGCGGCGGGTACGGATACGGGCCGGCGCCGGGCCGCACAGCCCCGGGGGTCAGCGGGCACGGCGCCCTGCGGCGGCGCCTCTCCCCCGTGCGGCCCAGTTGGCTGACTCTAGTTTAGGTAAAGCGAATTGAGGCAAACTCAGACCCCTTTACCAACCATTGTGGCAACTCATGTTCGAAGGTAGAGTCCCGATTCGCCGAGCACAGACGGGCACTCGCAGGCATTAATTGGGGCGGGCATGTCAAAGAACCACGACACCAAAGAGACTTCTTCCGACTTGTTTGACGCGTTCACGGAAATTGCCCTGCGATATCCGGAGCGCCCGGCGCTTTTCCACCATGGACACGCCGTGAGTTATCGCCAACTCCGCGCCTGGGCAGGCACCCTGGCCACCCGCCTGGGCACCCGGCCGGGCGTGGTGGCGGTCCAGGCAGCCCACACGCCGGAAACCGTCGTCGGACTGCTCGGCGTGCTCGCCGCCGGGGGCGTCTACTGCCCGGTCGATCCGGCATTCCCGCTTCAGCGCCGACAGGAGATGCTGGCCGCGGTCGACTGCCGCGCAATGGTCACCGCCGAACCGGAGACGGCATCCCCGCTCGGTCCGGTTTGCGTCGCGTTAGAGCCGCTCGTGGAATCCGTCGCGAACACCGCCCGGTTACCGGTCCCACCGGCCGGTCACATCGAGGTCGGGCCCGACGAACCGGCCTACATCCTCTTCACATCCGGCTCAACCGGACGGCCGAAGCCCGTCGTCACCCCCCGCCGGGCGATCTCCGCCACCGTGCACTCGCTGCGGGAGCTGTTCGAGCTCACGCCCGAGGACCGCGTGCTGCAGTTCGCCTCACTGAACTGGGACACCTGCTTCGAGGAGATCCTGCCGACGCTCACCACGGGAGCCACACTCGTCCTGGACGCCGAGGCGCACGCGGGGTCGTTCCCCCGGTTCCTGCGGATGGTCGAGCGTGAACGGATCACCGTCCTGGACCTGCCCACCGCCTTCTGGCACGAGCTGGTGCTACATCTGGCCGAGGACCGGCTCGCCCTGCCGAGCTGCGTCCGGCTGCTGGTGATCGGCGGCGAGGCAGCGAGCCCGGCCCGGCTGGCCGACTGGAGCGGCCTGGACACCGGGCGGATCCGGTTGCTCAACACCTACGGCTGCACCGAGACGACATTGATTACCCACGCCGTGGACCTGCACGGACCCCGGGTCCCCTCACCCGGGGCCCGGTGGGACGCCGGCGCCCGGGCGCCGATCGGACGGGCGCTGCCGCACGTCGTCCAACGGATCAGCGAGCAGGGCGAGTTGCTGATCGGCGGGCCGGCCCTCGCGCTCGGCTACCTCGGACTGCCGCAGGCCACCGAGGCCAGGTTCCCGGTGCTGGACGGCACGCGCTGCTTCCGCACCGGCGACCGGGTGAGCAGCGCTCCGGACGGCGTCCTCACCCACCAGGGCCGGTTGGACCACGAGATCAAGGTCCGCGGCATCCGGGTGGACCCCGCCGAGGTCGAGGCGCACATCGCGACCCACCCCGAGGTGACCGCGGTGGCCGTGGCCGGGGCGACCGTCGCCGGCCGCTCCACCCTGGTCGCCTACGTGGTGCCGAGACCCCACACGACGGTCGGGACGCTGGACGCCGACGTCCTGTCCTACCTGCGCGAGCGGGTGCCCGGCCACCTGGTGCCCAGCCGGATCACCGTCGTCCCCCGACTCGAACTCACCGCGAGCGGAAAAGTCGACCGAACAGCATCGCACCAGCGACACGCGGCCCACCCCCAGGCCAAAGGAGACCTTCGATGAGCCCTGACAGCAGCACCGCCACCACCTCCCCCACCGCCTCGCCCACCGCCGAGGTCCAGGACCTGGTGGCGATCTTCTGCCGCGTGCTGGAGAGCACGGACGTCGTGGCGGACTCCGACTTCTTCGAGCTCGGCGGCGACTCGCTGATCGCCACCCGGGTGCTGAGCGCGATCGCCCGCGGCCACGGCGTGGAGCTGTCCTTCGAGGACTTCGTGCTGGCGCCGACCCCCGAGGGTCTCGCCGCGAAGATCGCGGCCGGCAGATGAGCGGCCCGCGCGACGCCGCCACCGGGTCGGCCGCCGAACCAACCGCCGGCCGACCCGTGGCCACCGCCGTCGTGGTCGGGGCGGGACTTGCCGGGCTCACCGCCGCGGCCGGTCTGACCGCCCGCGGGATCGAGGTCACCGTGCTGGAGGCCCGCGACCGGGTCGGCGGCCGCACCCACGGCCTCGCGGTCGCCCCCGGACGGCAGATCGACGCCGGCGCCGCCTACCTGGGCGACCGACACACCGAACTGCTCTCCCTGGTCGCCGAGTTGGACCTCAAGACCACACCCACCACGATGCTCGGCGCCAGCCGCTTCGCGCTGGGCGCCCAACACGCCACCCGGGACGGGCGGTTCCCGCCGCTGAACGCCGTAGCCCTCGGCGACATGTTCGAGCTGCTGGACGAACTGACCGCCGCGGTAAGGCCCGAGGCGCCCTGGCTCACCCCCGACGCCGAACGGCTGGACACCACGACCGCCGCGGCCTGGGCCGACGAGCACCTGACCCACCCCGACGCCCGGCTCTTCTTCCCGCTCTTCCTGGGCGAGATGATGGCCGCCGACCCGGCCGACGTCTCCGTCCTGCACCTGGCCTTCTACCTGCGCTCGGGCGGCGGCATCCGCTACCTCAACGCCTTCGAGGGCGGTGCCCAGCAGGACCGGATCGACGGTGGCGCCCACCAGGTATGCGAGCGGCTGGCCGAGCGGCTGGGCACCCGGGTACGGCTCGGCGAGCCCGTGCTCGCCGTCCACCAGGACGCCGACGGGGTCACCGCCCACTCGACGCGGGGCAGTTACCGGGCGGACGTCGCGGTGGTGGCGCTGCCGCCGCTGCTCGCCGACACCATCGACTACCGGCCGGGGCTCCCCGTCCGGCGGGCCGGCGGACGGACCGCTCGCGGCTGCGCGGTCAAGGTCAACCTGGTCTACCCGGAGCCGCTCTGGCGTCAACACGGGCTCTCCGGCTGGTCGGTGAACGCCGAAGGCCCGCTGCTGTCCACCGTGGACGACTCGCCGGCCGCGGACGGGGTCGGCGTGCTGACCGGCTTCGTCACGGGGAGCGAGGCCCACCGGTTCGCGGCACTCGACGCACGGCGGCAGCGCGCGGCGGCGGTCGAGCAGGCCGCCCGGCTCTTCCCGATGCTCCCGCCCCCGATCGGTTTCCATGTCACCGACTGGGTCAACGAGCAGTACAGCCAGGGCTGTTACGCCGCCCTCTTCGGACCGGGCGACTGGCTGCGACACGGCCCCACACTGACCACCGCGCACCACCGGGTGCACTGGGCCGGCACCGAGACGAGCACCGAGTACTTCGGGCTCATGGAAGGCGCGATCCGCTCCGGCACCCGCGTGGTCGCCGAGATCCTCACCCGGCTCTAGCACCCCCTTTCCGCCGTCCTTCACCCATGTCCGTCCGGCCCCGCCTCCACAAGAGCGCGGGCCGGACGCCCCCGCCCTGGGAGAACGCCATGAACGCCATGAGCGACCAGAGTTCCGTCGCCCCCCTTTCCGCCAGACAGCGGCTGATGACCGAGCCCACGCTCGGTGCCGGCAACTTCCTGGACCAGGCCATCGCGGCCAACCCCCAGCGCGCGGTCCCGTTCGTCTACAGCCACCACACCGACCACCGCGGCGCCGTCGTGCTGCGCGGGCACAGCCTGCTCGACCTCGCCGCCCTGCGCGACCAGTACGCCCGGTGGTACTGGGCGAACGGCGTGCGCCCGGGCGAGCCGGTCGGTGTGGTGGTCGGCGAGGGCCTGGAACCACTGCTGCACTTCCTCGCGCTCAGCGCGCTGGGCGCCGTCCCGGCCCTGGTCAACGACGCCATGCGGCACGAGGTCATGGTCCGCTACCTCAACCACGTCGGCGTGGTCGGCATCGTCGCGGACGACCCCACCCGCCTCGCCTCGGCCTACCGCGAGGACCCGCTGCGCCGCCCGCGCTTCATCACCATGGCGGCCGAGATCCAGGCCTTCGACGCCGAATCGGTCCGGCTCCCCGAGGTCTATCCGTACCGACACGACCCGGACGACGTGGTCGCGCTGATCCACTCCTCGGGCACCACCGGCACGCCGAAGTCCACCATCCTGGCGCACCGCCAGTTCTGGGACGGCAAGCAGCCGCGCATGCTGCGCTTCCCCGCCGAGCCGTACGACCGGCTGATGTCGCTGATGCCGCACACCCACGCGGGCGGCCTCAGCTACTTCCTCACCGCCACCCTGCTCGGCCTGCCGACCGTGGTGATGTCCGACTGGCGGCGCGCGGTCGTGGAGCCGGTGATGGAGGCCTTCCAGCCCACCATGGTCGCCTCCTTCCCCCGGACCTTCGTCGAGCTGGCCACCGGCGAACTGCCGGTCAAGGGCGCCGCGAAGGTGCACTCCTGGTTCAACACCGGTGACAGCGCGCACTACGGGCACATCCGCCGGCTGGTGCAGCTCGGCGAGCGCCCGGCCGGGCTGATCGAACCCTGGCTGCTGCCGCACCAGAAGGCCGAGCAACCGGCCCTGCCCGGTTCGCAGTTCATCGACGGCCTGGGCTCCTCCGAGATGGGCATGGCGCTGTTCGGCCAGGTGACCACTCCGGAGAGCGCCCGCGACGACCGCTGCGTCGGGAAGCCGCTGGAGGTCGTGCTGAAGGCCGCCGTACTCGACGAAAGCGGCGACGAAGTCCCGGACGGCACCGTCGGGTTGCTCGGCGTGGTCACGCCGTCCCGGACCCCCGGCTACTGGAACAACCCCAAGCTCACCGGCACCTTCGAGCTGGCCGGCTACTGGCTCACCGGCGACGTGGCCCGCCGCGACGCCGACGGCAACTTCCACCACCTCGACCGCACGGTGGACGTCATCGACACCGCGGCCGGCCCGGTCTACAGCCTGCCGATCGAGGAAGTGCTGCTGGCCGACTGCGCCGACCTGGTCCAGGACTGCTCGGTGGTCGGCGTGCCCGGAGCGGCCGGTGAGGGACAACGCCCGATCGCCGTCGTCCGGTTGCAGGCCGACGCCGGACACGCCGACGCCGCCCTGGTCCAGGACGCCGCCAACAAGGCGCTGGCCGCCGCCGGTCTGGCCGAACTCGCCGCGGTGAGCATCGCCCGGGAGCCGCAGGACTTCCCGCTGGGGCCCACCGGCAAGGTGCTCAAGCGCGAGCTGCGGACCCGCTTCGCGACGCTCTTCACCGGCCGGTAGCACCCGATGGACCACCACGCGACCCGGCAGCCGTACCCGTACGTGCGGCGGCCGTTGACCGAGCCGGACTGGCGCCGGCTGCCGGGCTGGCGCGACGTCACCGCGGCACAGTGGCGGGACGCGCAGTGGCAGCGGAGCCACTGCGTCAAGAACATCCGCCAGCTGCGGGCCGTCTACGGCGGACTGCTCACCGACCGGTTCTACGAGGAACTCGCCGCCGACCAGGCCCAGTTCGCCACGATGTCGATGCTGCTGCCACCGCAGATGCTCAACACCATGGCGCCGCACGCCCCGACCGAGCCGCAGGCGTTCACCGAAGCGTTCCTGGCCGACCCGGTCCGCCGCTACATGCTGCCGGTCCGCGCCGACCGGCACCCGCGGTGGCCGAGCCACCCGAAGGCCGAGCGCGACTCGCTGCACGAGGCCGAGATGTGGGTGGTGGAGGGCCTCACCCACCGCTATCCCACCAAGGTGCTGGCCGAGTTGGTCGCCACCTGCCCGCAGTACTGCGGCCACTGCACCCGGATGGACCTGGTCGGCAACTCGACCGCCCAGGTCACCAAGACCAGGCTGGAGCTGCGGCCCGCCGACCGACAGGAGCAGATGCTCGACTACCTCAAGCGCACGCCGAGCGTGCGCGACGTGGTGGTCTCCGGCGGCGACCTCGCCAACGTGCCCTGGCCGCAGCTGGAGTCGTTCCTGATGCGGCTGCTGGAGCTGGGCTCGGTGCGCGACATCCGGCTCGCCAGCAAGGCGGTGGTCGGCCTGCCGCAGCACTGGCTGCAACCGAAGGTCCTGGAGGGTCTGGGCCGGGTGGCGAAGGTCGCGGCCCGGCGCTCGGTCAACCTCGCCGTGCACACCCACGCCAACCACGTGCGGTCGGTGACCCCGCTGGTCGCCGAGGCGGCCCGGGCGCTGCTCGACGTGGGCATCCAGGACGTCCGCAACCAGGGCGTGTTGATGCGCGGCGTCAACGCCACCCCCGAGGACCTGCTCGACCTCTGCTTCGCCCTCCAGGACGAGGCGAACATCCTGCCCTACTACTTCTACCTCTGCGACATGATCCCCAACGCCGAGCACTGGCGGACCTCCGTGCACGAGGCCCAGGTGCTCCAGGACGCGATCATGGGCTACCTGCCCGGCTACGCCACCCCGCGGATCGTCTGCGACGTCCCGCACGTCGGCAAGCGCTGGGTGCACCAGGCGGTCGCCTACGACCGCGAACTCGGCATCTCCTACTGGACGAAGAACTACCGCACCGGACTCGAACTGCGCACCGCGCAGGAGACCGACGGCGACAGCGCCGACAGCGGCCCCGACGCTCTGCTCGCCCGGCGCCACCCGTACTACGACCCGGTGGACACCCTCCCGGAACCCGGCCGCCGCCGGTGGTCCGAGCCGTGTCCCTGACCCCCGCCGAAGGACCAGCAGTGATCAACAGCGAACCACCCCCCACCTCCCTGCGCCGGATGTGCTGGATCTTCCCCGACCGGGAGTCGACCCGGGCGACCGCCTTCTGGCAGGACTTCTTCTGGGACCTGTACGCCCAGGAGGCCGCGAAGCTGGGAATGCGCTGGAGCCGGCACGCGCCCGACGCCGTGACCGTGGACGCCACCGTCCCCGGCGACCTGCGGGTCTACGTGGACGGCGAGCGGGTCACCCCGCAGGACACCCTCTTCATCACCGCGCTCTACTCGCTGCCCTACCAGTCGATGGACGTCTTCAACCAGTACGCGCTGTACGCGGTGCTCGAACAGGCGGGCTTCTACCTGCCGTTCCCACCGCAGGTCTCGCTCATCGGCAACGACAAGATGGCCACCCTGCTGTACTTCAAGGACTCCCCGGTCCGCCCGATACCCAGCCTGCGGATCGGCACCGGCCCGGACATCGGCAAGCACCTCTACGAAGTGGCGCTGGAGAGCGTCGACTTCCCGGCCATCGTCAAGCCGACCGGGTGGTGCGGCGGCGGCGGGATCAACCTGGCCCGCAGCTCCGAGGACCTGCGCGGCCTGGCCAGCCTGGCGCAGGGCGGCGACACCACCCTGCTGGTCCAGCCCTACCTCGGCGACGGCACGGTCGACTACCGGGTGTACGTCATCGACGGCAAGCCGTACGCCGTGATGAAGCGGGTCCCGGAGCCCGGCTCGCTGGTGGCCAACGCCAGCCGGGACGGCCGCATGGAGTTCCCGGCCCTGCCGGACGAACTCGCCGAAGCCACCGCGTACTTCGCCGAGCGGCTGCCGATCCCGTTCTTCTGCGTCGACTTCCTCTTCGACGGGGAACGGTTCTGGTTCTCCGAGCTGGAGCCGGACGGAGTGATCCTGCCGGACTTCGACGATCCGCACCGCACGCTCCAACGGGACGTCACCCGCGCCCGGTTCACCGCCTACCGGGACGCCCACGCGAAGTGGCTGGCCAACGGCACGGGGACGGGGATCCGGTGACGCCCTCGTTCTCGCTCTCCCCGCAGCAGGCCGAACCGCGCCTGGAGGTGGCCCGGCGGACCCTGGAACGACTGCTCACCGTACCGGCGTTGGCGCCGCGCTACGCCGGTCACCGGCAGCCGCGCACGCTGGACGACCTCGCCGCGCTGCCGCCCCTGATGAAGGACGACCTGAACACCGCCCTGGCCCACCTGCGCCCGCAGGCCGAGCACGGCGCCACCTGGCTCTTCCAGAGCGGCGGCAGCACCGGCGCGCCCAAGGTCGGCTACGCGCCGACCGGCTTCTACATGACCGGTGTGCACGCGCACTGGCAGCCGCTGGACCGCTCCGACGTCTTCGTCAACGCCTGGGGCGCCGGGCGGATGTGGGGCGCGCACTTCCTCAGCGCCGCACTGGCCGACCTGTCGGGCTGCCAGGTCATCGCGGTCGGCTCGGTCGGCCGGGACGAGTACGCCGACTGGCTGGCGTTCTTCGCCGACCGCGAGGTGACCGCGATCGGCGGGACGCCGAGCGTGCTGCGGATGTGGTTCGCCGCCGCGCGCGCCGCCGGCCTGAAGCTCCCGGCGCTGCGCAAGGTGCTCTGGCTCGGCGAGGCCTGGCAACCCCAACTCGACGAGGACATCGCCGAGGTGGCGCCGCAGGCGCGCCGCTGGGGGATGTTCGGCAGCACCGAGACCTGGGTGGTGGGCACCAACACCCCCGACTGCCCGGCCGACACCTTCCACCCGCTTCCCGAACAGCTGGTGCACGTCGGACCGGACGAGCTGCTGGACTTCAGCACCCTCAACCCCGACATGCTGAACCCGGTGCTGCGCTACCAGACAGGCGACGCCGGACAGTTGGTGGCCTGCCCGTGCGGGCGGCCGGGCCCGGCCATGCGGGTGCTGGGCCGCCGGGACAGCGTGGTGCAGGTCCGCGGTCTGGGGCTGCACGTGGACGACGTCATCGCGCGGGTGGAACGCGAACCCGGGGTGTCCCGGGCCCAGGTCGTGATCACCGAACAGCGCGGCCGGGTCAGCGCCGTGGAGATCCTGCTGCTCACCGACCGGGGCGCCGCCGTGGACGTCGAGCGGCTGCGCAGGGACGTGCTGTCCGCGACGTTCACGCTCAGCACCGCCTTCCAGCACGACCCGGACTCCTTCCAGCTGCGCCGGGTCGAGCTGCTGGTCAGCAACGACCGGACCGGCAAGACCGCCAACCTCGTGCTGCGGGACGGCTCGTGAGGCCCCGGCTGCCGGCCTCCCTGGGACGCGGGTTCAGCGTGTTCTGGGCCGGCCAGACGGTCAGCATGGCCGGCGACCGGGTCACCGTCTTCGTCGTGCCGACCCTGATGATCTTCGTGCTGCACGCCTCCGCCCTCCAGGTGGGCGTCGTCTCAATGGCCCAGTACCTGGGCATACCGCTGCTCGGGCCGGTCGCCGGCGTGCTGGTCGACCGGTGGGACAAGCGCTGGACGATGCTGACCTGCGACCTCGTCCGGCTGGTGGCGGTGCTGGTCATCCCGCTGGCGTACTGGCAGGGGTGGCTGTCCACACCGCTGCTGTTCGGCTGCGTGGCGGTGATCAGCGGCGCGACGATCTTCTTCAACGTCGGCTACCTGGTGGCCGTCCCCGCCGTCGTGTCGGAGCAGGACCAGCTCGTGCGCGCCTACTCCCGCCTGGAGGGCAGCAGTTCGGTCTCCGAGGTGGCCGGTCCCTCGATCGCGGCCGGCCTCTACAGCGCGCTCGGCGTGGCCGCCCTGCTGGTGGACGCGGCCAGCTACCTGGTCTCGGCCCTCTGCTTCCGCTCCATGCGGCCGTGGGGCGAGCGGACGGTCGTGCCCGGTTCGGTGCGCGAGCGGCTGACCCTCGGGTTCCGGCTGAACTGGGCCGATCCGGTGCTGCGCCGGGTGATCGTGGCCGCGGTGACGCTCAACTGCGGCGGGCCCGTCTTCGTCACCGTGCTGCCGATCCTCGGCTACCGGGGGCTCGGCCTCTCGGTCGCCGGCTTCGGTCTGGCCATGTCGGTCGCCGCGGTCGGCGCGCTGGCCGGCGCGGTGGTGGCCCCCAGGATCAGCGAACGCCTGGGCCTGGGACGGACGTTCGCCTGGGCGCTGCTGCTGCACTGCCTGGTCGGACTCGGTGTGCTGGCCGCGCCCGCGCTGCCGGCCGGGCCGGTGATCGCCGTGACGATGGGGTGCTACGGCTTCTTCATGTCCTGCATCAACGTGTGCAGCGCGCCCACCCGGCAGGCCCGGATGTCCGCCGAGAACCAGGGCGTGATGCACGCGGCCTACCGGACCGTGACCTGGGGCGTGATCCCGCTGGCCGCGCTCGCCGGCGGCCTGGGCGTCACCCTGCTGACCGGCCCGCTGGGGATCCTCGACGCGGCGCGGGCGGTGATGGCCGGCGGCACGCTGCTGGCCGCCCTCTCCTTCCTGCCGGCCGTCCGGATCCAGGCACTGCTCGACCGAGGCCTGCCTCAACCGGTCGTCACTGAAGCGGAATTGGCGGACTCCACCTCATGAGCACGGATCGTGGCACGCTGCTGATCACCGGGACGTCCTCGGGCATCGGACTGGCCACCGCCGTGACCGCCGCGCAGGCCGGGTTCAACACGGTGGCGACCCTGCGCGACCCCGGCCGCGCCGAAGCCCTGCTGGCGGCGGCGGACCGCGCCCGGGTGACGCTGGACGTGCGCCGCCTCGACGTCACCGACGCCGACTCCGTCGCGGCCTGCGTCGAGGGCGTCGCGCGGGACTACGGGCGGCTGGACGCCGTGGTCAACAACGCCGGCATCTCCAACTTCGACCCCACCCTGGAGATGTCGACGATGGAGGCGCTGCGGGCCAACCTGGAGGTGAACTTCTTCGGCGTCATCGCCGTGAGCCGGGCCGCGATGCCGCTGCTGCGGGCGGCCCGCGGGCGCCTGGTCACCATCGGCAGCGTGCACGGACTCGTCGGCCAACCGTTCAACGAGGCCTACTGCGCGGCCAAGTTCGCCGTCGAGGGATTCATGGAGAGCCTGGCCCCGGTCGCCGACGCCCACGGCGTCAAGGTGTCCGTCGTGGTCCCCGGCTTCGTGCCCGACACCTCGTTCGGGGTCTTCCCGGACATCAACCGCACGACCATCCAGGCCGCCTCCGGCCCCTACGCGCCCACCTTCGCCGACTACCTCGCCTGGGTCGGCGGCCAAGGCTGGGAGGCGGCGGGCCAGTTGTCGCAGGAGGTCGCCGACGTCGTGGTGCGGACCCTGCTGGCCGAGCGGCCGGACTTCCGGATCCCGTCCAGCCGGTGGGCCGCCGACTACCTGGACCACAAGCTGGCCGACCGGGACGGCTCGACCGTCCAGCGCCTCGCCCGGACCTGGATCGGGCGGCCGGCAACCCCTCAGGAACCCAGCAACTAGGAGGAACAGTGCCCGCCAAGTCACTACAGGAGCTGGTCGACCACGCCCGGCGGCTCTCACCGTTCTACGCCGAGGCGTACCGCGACGTACCCCGGACGATCTCGCACCTCACGCAGCTCCCGATCATCGACCACACCGCCTTCTGGGCCGCCAACACCTGGCCGGACAACCGGTTGCTGACCGGCCCGCTGACCGACGCCGGCGTCTACAAGACCGGCGGCACCAGCGGCGTCCCGAAGCTCTCCCCCTGGACCCGCACCGAGCACGCCGACTCGGTGACCGCCTTCGGCGCGGGCATGGTGCAGGGCGGCCTCAAGCCGGGGCACCGGGTGGCCAACCTGTTCAACGCGGGCGAGCTCTACGGCGGCTTCCTCTACATCGAGAACGCCCTGCACCACGCGCCGGTGGAGAACGTCCGGCTCTCGGTCGGCGCCACCACGAGCGGTGAGTACGTCGCCGACCTGATCGCCTCCTTCGACGTGCAGGTGCTGGCGGGCGAGCCGATGAAGCTGAGCTCGGTGGCCGAGGCCGTCATCAAGGGCGGGCGCAGCGCCGAGTCCGTGGAACTGCTCTTCTTCGCCGGCGACCTGCTCTTCGACGACCTGCGCCCGATCCTGAACCGGGCCTTCCCGAAGGCCGCCATCTCCTCGCTCGGCTACGCGTCCAACGACGCGGGTCTGGTCGGCGCGCCGGTGCCGGGCGACGACGTGCGGGTGCACGAGGCGTTCGCGAACCGCGTGGTGGTGGAGATCGTCGACGACGAGACCGGTGAGCCGATCACGGTCGCCGGCGTGCCCGGCCGCCTCCTGGTCACCAACCTGTTCCGCACCCTGATGCCGATCATCCGCTACCCGGCCGGCGACCGCGCCGAGTGGGTCGACCCCGGGCGCCAGCGGTTCCGCCTCGTCGGCCGGGCGAACGAGGGTGCCCGGGTCGGCACCGTCGCGATGCCCACCGAGGAGATCCGCGCGGTGCTGGTGGCCGCCGACCCGGGCCGGTTCATCTCCGGCATCCAGCTGGTGCAGCGCCGCTGGGACGGCCGGGACGGCCTCATCCTGCGCCTGGGGCACATCGAGGAGCCGCCCGCGGACCTGAGCGCGCGGCTCGTCGAGGCCGTCTACCGGGCGATCCCGCTCTACCCCTCCGAGGTGGCCGAGGGCGCGGTCCACGACCTCGTCGTCGAGTGGGTGCCGCGCTCCGAGCTGGTCACCAACCCGCTCACCGGCAAGCTCCGCCAGGTGCTGGACGAGCGCCCGCCGGCCTGACCCGGCGCCGGGCGGGTGGGCAGCGCCGGGTCAGGCCCGGCGCCCGCTCACCCGCAGGCGTCGCTCACCCGCTCCGCGGCGGGCCCGCGAGGACGAAGCTCTGCCCGCGGAACTCCGCGACGGCCTTCCCGCCGGCCTGCCGGACGGTCACGTCGTAGATGCCGCTGCGCCCGGAGCGCACCCGCTCCACCGCCTCGGCGACCAGCTCGTCCCCGACGGCGGCCGGGGTCAGGAAGGTGACCTGCGCGGCCTGCGCGACGGTGACCGGACCGTAGCTGTTGCAGGCGTAGGAGAACGCCGCGTCGGCCAGCAGGAACAGATAGCCGCCGTGCGCCGTCCCGTGCCCGTTCACCATGGACTCGCCCACCCGCATCCGCATCAGCGCGCGCCCCTCGGACACCTCGTCGAGGGTGATGCCCAGCGTGCGGCAGGTCAGGTCGCGCTCATACAGCGCGGCGATCCGTTCATCCACAGTCATACCGGCGATCGTATCGATCACGGACCGGCTGGGCCCGTACCGTTGGCGGACTGCTGTCGAAGCCGACGAAGAGAAGCACGGAGCCCGCAACGATGACGGAACGACTGGTCGTGGTCGGCAGTCTCAACATGGACCTCTCGGTCACCGTCCCGCGCCTGCCGGCCCCGGGCGAGACCGTCTCGGGCGCCGACGTGGTGCGCGGCGCCGGCGGCAAGGGGGCCAACCAGGCCGTCGCCGCAGCCCGGTTGGGCGCGCGGGTGCGGATGGTCGGGCTGCTCGGCGAGGACGCCTTCGGCGTCGAGCTGCGCGCCCGGCTCACCGCCGAGGGCGTCGACGACAGCGCGGTGGCGACCCTCCCGGGCGCCGCCTCCGGGCTGGCCATGATCGTGGTCCAGCGGGACGGCGAGAACACCATCACGCTCTCGCCGGGTGCCAACGGCCGGCTGGACGTGCGCGCCCTGGAGTCGCTGACGCCGGGTCCGCTCGTCGGCCCCGGCGACACCCTGCTGCTGCAACTGGAGGTTCCACTCCGCACCGTGCTGGCCGCCGCCGGCGCGGCCCGCGCGGCCGGGGCACTGACCGTGCTGAACGCCGCGCCGCTGCCCGGGCCCGGGCCGTCGACGGCCGAACTGCTGCGCGCCGTGGACGTCCTGGTCGTCAACGAGACCGAGGCGACCGGGCTGCTCGGGCCCGTCGCCGACGCCGATGCCGCCGAGCCGGACTGGCCCGGCCGCGCCGAACGGCTGCGGGAGCTGGGGCCCACCACGGTGGTGATCACGCTGGGTGCGGCCGGCGCGATCGCGGTCGGCCCGTCCGGCCGGCACCGCCAACCCGCCTTCCCGGTCGAGGCGGTGGACACCGTCGGCGCGGGCGACGCCTTCTGCGCGCAGCTGTCCGTCGCGCTCGGCACCGGACGCCCGCTGCCCGAGGCCCTGCGGCGCGCCTGCGCCGCCGGAGCCCTGGCCGCGACCCGGCCGGGTGCGCAGGACGCCCTGCCCGTACGCGCCGAGGTGGACGCCCTGCTCGCCGGGCACCGCCGTTGATCATCATCTAGTTGAATGATAAATTAAATGCACCCCGACCGGCGGCCCGCCCGTCGTCGCCGTCGACAGCAAGGGAGCACACCGGCCGTGAGCGAGCCCGATCCCGTCATCTCCCCCTCCCCCGCCGTACGCGGTGGCCGCCTACGGGTACCGGCCGGGCCCGTCCATGAGCTGCTGGCGCCCCGGGAGACCGCGCTGGGCGGCAGCACCGTCGTCCGGCGCCTGCTGCCCAACCTGGGCCGGCGGATGGTCGGCGCCTGGTGCTTCGTCGACCACTACGGCCCCGACGACATCGCCGACGAGCCCGGCATGCAGGTCCCGCCGCACCCGCACATCGGCCTGCAGACCGTCAGTTGGCTGCACGACGGCGAGGTGCTGCACCGCGACAGCCTCGGCAGCCTGGCCACCGTCCGCCCGCGCGAACTCGGACTGATGACCTCGGGCCGGGCCATCTCGCACTCCGAGGAGTCCCCGCGCGACCACGCCCGCCTCCTGCACGGCGCCCAACTCTGGACCGCCCTCCCCGACGCCCACCGGCACACGGCTCCCACCTTCGAACACCACGCCGACCTCCCCGAGATCAGCGCCACCGGCCTGCACGGCACCGTGATCCTCGGTTCGATGGACGGCGCCACCTCCCCCGGCCGCACCTTCACCCCGCTGGTCGGCGTCGACCTCACCCTCACCGAGGGCACCTCGACCGCCCCGCCCCTGGAACCGGACTTCGAGTACGCCGTGCTCACCATGTCCGGCCTGACCGAGGTGGACGGGGTCCGCCTGGACCCCGGCTCGATGCTCTACCTCGGCTCCGGACGCCGCGAGTTGCCGCTCCGCGCACTGGCCGACGGCTCCCTGCTGCTGCTCGGCGGCGAGCCCTTCGAGGAGAAGATCGTCATGTGGTGGAACTTCATCGGCCGGACCGACGCGGATATCAGGCAGGCACGCGAGGAGTGGATGACCGGCACCCGCTTCGGCGAGGTGCACGGCTACGACGGTGGCCGGCTGGCCGCTCCCCAGCTGCCCCGACTGCCCCTGAAGCCACGGGGAAGGGCGCGCTGACCGACGGATGCCCGGCGATGGCTGGGCCCGCCGGTCAGTCGATGCCTTCGACGATGCGGAAGTCACGCTCGAAGCCGGCGGGGAGGGCCACCAACGCCTTCTGGTACGCCTCGCTCTCGTAGGCCGCGACCGCCTGTTCAAAACTGTCGAACTCGATCAGAACGACGCGGTGCGGGATTCCGGCCTCGTGGGCGACGACTCGCCCGTCACGGGACAGCAGGCGCCCGCCCGCCGCCCGGACAGCCGGACCCGCCAACTCGTTGTAGGCAGTCAGCTTCTCAGGGTCGGAAATGGCGGGGTAGACACTGGCCCAGTAGCCCTTGGCCATGGAAACCTCCTGTGTTCGGCCGGACAGATCCGACTTCGAGTTTGACGCTCAGATTGCCCGATCCCGGCGACGGAGCACCAGGCATCTGTGCTTCTGATCACACCGTCGCCAGCGGCCGGATCGGCAGATCGGCCACGACCCACCAGCAGCCGATCAGCAAGATCGTGCCAAGAGTTCATGAACCAGTTCCGGGAACCGTTCTGCGGTCACCTGTCGTGTCCCTGACTGACGAACCGTCATAATCGGTTCATCTGAAACTGCATGGACAGTGAAGGGTGGGGTCTTTCGTGGCAATCGAACTGCCGGATCCGGTGGTCAAACTGCTCTCCTTCATCGGCGTGACCTGGCCGGAGGTGAACGAGGACAAGATCCGCGAACTGGCGAGCCACATCCGGGACTTCGCCGGAAAGATGGACGACTCGCACCAGAACGCCACCGTCACCCTCAAGAACCTCTCCGAGGGCTACCAGGGCGCCTCGTACGAGGCCATGATCGCCACCTGGGCGAAGATGTCGAACACCCACATGTCAGAACTCCAGTCCGCCTGCCAGGCCGTGGCCCAGGCCCTGGACCTGGCCGCCGACGCCGTGGTCGGCCTCAAGGCGGGCGCCCTCGTCGAGTTGGGCGTGCTGGCCGCCGCCTTCGTCGCCGACCAGGCCGCGGCCATCTTCACCTTCGGCCTGGCCGAGGCCGGGCTGCCCGCGCTGGAGGCCACGGCCCGGACCGTCATGAAGAAGCTGGTCCAGGACCTGGAGGACCACCTCGTCGGCCAGGTGGTCCAGGCCGCCATCGAGCCGCTGGAGGACAGCGTGGCCAAGGCCGTGAGCGGCCTGGTGTACCAGGAGACCGCCGCGGCGCTGGGCCAGTCCTCCGGCGGCGGCACGGGTACCGGGATCCTGCTGCACCCCGACGTGATGAGCAGCGCGTCCGCCTCCATGCGCGGCCATGCCGACGACATCGCCTCCCACGCGCAGGAACTGACCGACCGTATCTCCGGAATGAGCTTCGAATGAGCGAGATTGCCAAGATCATCGGGGACGGCGCCAAGCGCATCGGCAAGTCACTGGGACAGGACACCGGAGAAGCCGTCAAGAAGCTTTACCACCAGACCGGGGCGAATCTCGACCGCGTCACCAAGAACCACGTCGACAACGACAGCAAGCACGCCGGCGAGCTCCAGAAGTTACACACCAAGGACGCCGGGGAGAAGGACTGGCACCCCGGAAAGGGCGGCCCGGGCGGCGACTCGGGCAAGGACGCCCAGGGCAAGGGCGGATCCGGCGGCGAGGGTGGCGAGAACGGCAAGGGCGGCAAGGACGGCACCGGCGACGGCCACCCGCACCCCGACGGCAAGCGACCCACCACCGACGGCGCGGGCCCGGCCAAGGGGCAGGTGAACCACCCGCACGAATCGGGCCGCACGGACGACAAGATCTGCGGCGGCGGCGAGCCGGTCGACATGGCCACCGGGCGGATGTTCATGAACGCCGTGGACGTGTCGCTGCCCGGCGCGCTGCCGCTGCTCTTCAGCCGCTCCTTCGAGTCCGGCTACCAGGCCGGGCGTTGGCTGGGGCGGCGCTGGACCTGCACCTTCGACGAACGCCTGGAGCGCGACACGGACGGCGTGATCTACCTCGGCCCCGACCGGGTCGCGCAGCTCTACCCGCACCCGGTGCCCGGCGACGGGCCGGTCCAGGCCAGTGCCGGCGACCGCTGGGAGCTGGAGCTCGACGAGAGCGGAACGTACCTGCTCACCGACGTGGCCGGCGGGCTGGTACGGGAGTTCACCCCCGTGCCGCAGAGCAGCACCGCACTGCTGACCCGGCTGCGGGACCGCTCCGGCCGCTGGCTGGAGTTCGACTACGACGCGTCCGGCGCACCCGCGAGCATCACCCACCACGCCGGGTACCGCGTGCTGGTGACGGTGGACCGGGGGCGGATCACCGCCCTGCGGCTGGCCGACGCCGACGGTGAGGGGCACCACGCCCTGCTGGTCCGCTACGGCTACACCGACGGCCGGCTGACCGCGGTCTACGACGTCTCCGGCGCCGCGTTGCGCTTCACCAACGACGAGCACGACCGGATCACCTCCTGGACCGACCGCAACGGCGGCCGGTACAGCTACCGCTACGACGAGCAGGGCCGGGTGGTCGACCAGGGCAGCGCGGCCGGCTACCTGCGGTTCCAGTTCCGCTACACCGAGCCCGATCCGACCACCGGGCTCCGGATCACCTACGAGACCGACGCGCACGGCAACACCACCGAGTACCACGTCAACCACCTGGCGCAGGTCGTCGCCACGGTCGACCCGGTGGGCCGCACCACGCACACCGAGTACGACGAGTACCACCGGGTCCTCGCCCACACCGACGCGCTGCGCCGCACCACCCGCTACGAGTACGACGGGCTGGGCGCGTTGACGGCCGTGGTCCGCCCCGACGGGGAGCGCTCCGAGCTGACCTACCAGGGGCTGACCACCCTGCCGACCGAGGTCAGGGTGCCGGGCGGCGCGCTCTGGCGCCAGGAGTACGACGCCGCCGGCCGCCGCACCGCGGTGATCAACCCGGCCGGGGCGGTCACCCGCTACCGCTACGACGAGAACGGCAACCTGGCCGCCTCCACCGACGCGCTCGGCACCACCACCGAGATGCGGTGCGATCCGGCGGGCCTGCCGATGCAGGTCACCGGCCCGGACGGCACCCAAAGCTCCTGCGAGCGCGACCCGTTCGGACGCCCCACCGCGATCACCGACCCCCTGGGCGGCGTCACCCGCTTCACCTGGACCGCCGGGGGCCGGCTGGCCGCCCGCCAGGACCCCGACGGCACGGCCGAGTCGTGGACGTGGGACGGCGAGGGCAACATCCGCAGCCACACCGACAAGCTCGGCCAGACCAGCAGCTTCGAGTACAACGAGTTCGACCTGGTCACGGTGGCCACCTCCCCCGACGGTTCCCGCTACACCTTCAGCTGGGACGCCACCCTCCGGCTCGTGGCGGTGACCAACCCGCTGGGCCAGCAGTGGCAGTACGCCTACGACGCCGCCGGCCGGCTGCGCTCGGAGACCGACTTCCACGGACGCACCGTCGCCTACGGCTGGGACGCGGGACCGCGCCCGACCTCCCGCACGGACGCCTTCGGCCAGACCGTCCGCCACCGCTACGACGTACTGGACCAGCTGGTCGCCACCGAGTACGCGGACCACACGACCAGCTACGCCTACGACGTGACCGGCAACCTGATCGCCGCGACCGGCCCGGACGCCGAACTGCGCGCCAGCTACGACGTCCTGGGCAATCTGCTCGCCGAGACCGTCGACGGCCGCACGGTGAGCTACGCCTGGGACGTCCTGGGGCGGTGCACCGGCCGCACCCTGCCCTCCGGCCACAGCAGCAGCTACTCCTACGACACCGTCGGCCACCGCGTCCGCCTGGAGAGCACCGGCGGCCGCCTCGACTTCGCGTTCGACACCGCGGGCCGCGAACTGCACCGCGCCCTCGGCGGCGACCTCACCCTCGCCAACACCTGGGACGCCCAGAGCCGGCTCACCACCCAGACCCTGCAGAGCACCGAGGAGATCCTGCAGCACCGTTCCTACCAGTACCGGGCGGACGGCCACCCGACCCGGATCGAGGAACTCCTCGGCCAAAGCCGCGAGTTCGAGCTGACCGCCACCGGCCGGGTGACCGCGGTGCGCAGCGCCGATCAGGACGAGCGGTACAGCTACGACGGTGGCGGCCACCTCACCGCCGCCGACTGGCCCGCCACCGCGGCGACCCGGGCCGCACGGGGTGAGCGCGCCCGCGAGGGCAGCGAGCTGACCCGGGCCGGCGACGTGCGCTACGAGTACGACCGGGCCGGCCGGGTGACCCTGCGCCAGATCAAGCGGCTCTCCCGCAAGCCCGACACCTGGCGCTTCGAGTGGGACGCCCAGGACCAGCTGACCCACGCCACCACGCCCGACGGCACCCGCTGGCGCTACCGCTACGACCCGCTCGGCCGCCGGATCGCCAAGGAACGCCTGGCCGCGGACGGCACCGTGGCGGAGCGCGTCGACTTCAGCTGGGACGGTCCGCGACTCGCCGAACAGACCACCCGCACCGAGGCCCTGCCCGGCCCGTACACGCTGAGCTGGGACCACGTCGGCTTCCGGCCGCTCGCCCAGACCGAGACCATCGCCTCCGCCGACCGCGACCAGGTCGACCGGCGCTTCTACGCCATCGTGACCGACCTGGTCGGCACGCCCACCGAACTCGTCGACACCGCCGACGGAACCATCGCCTGGCGCGGCAACACCACCCTGTGGGGCCACACCAGTTGGCCCAGCGACAGCACCGCCTACACCCCGCTCCGGTTCCCCGGGCAGTACTTCGACCCCGAGACCCGGCTGCACTACAACCACCACCGCTACTACGACCCGGCGACGGCCCGTTACGCCTCCCCCGACCCGCTGGGAATCGCCCCCGCCGCCAACCCCGACACCTACGTCCCCAACCCCCTGGTCGACTCCGACCCGCTCGGCCTGGCCCCCTGCCGGTCGTCGGGGGACGAGGACAACCCCTGGATGAAGGAGTTCCAGGCCGATCACCCCGACAACCTCGCGGCCAACCAGCCCTGGGTCCACCAGGTCAGGACGCAGTACCAGAACACCCGACTCGGGATCAAGAACCCCTGGCACAGCAACTTCGCCGTCCTGCAGTACCTCGACAAGGACACCGGGAAGATCGAACACGAAGCGGCGTGGAACGCCGGCGAGCGCAACCACCATGCGGAGGAAGCAATCATCAATAAACTGCAGAACAAGCAGGTGAACTACAAGCCGCTGAACCTCTTCAGCGACCGCCAGCCGTGCAAGGACTGCTGGCCGTTGATGAACACCGCCTTCCGCTCGCGAGGCCGCGAAGGCCAGCTGAACGTGTACTTCGTCACGGCCTTCCCGGAGGAGCAGGTCGGCAAGGTCATGCACGACCTCCCCCAGTGGTGGCGGTAGCCCGACGCTCCCCCTGGGAACCCGAACCGACCTCCCGCGCCCCGGTACACCCGGGCGCGGGAGGTCGGTGGCACGTCAGCGGGACGTCAACGGCCCTGAAGGGACTTGACGTTGTCGCCGAAGGTCCAGCCCAGTGAGCCGTCCCAGTTGAGGGACCAGGTCATCAGCCCCTTCAACGAACCGCCGAAGGCGTTCCACGACTGGCTGACCAGGCTCGGCGCCATGTAGCCACCGCCCGCGCCGGGTTGGGCCGGCAGGCCGGGCACCTGCTTGTCGTAGGGCACCTTGACGGTGGTGCCCTGGATGGTCAGGCCGTTGTTCAGGCAGGTGGTCTGCGCGCTGAACCCCTGAACGGTACCGGCCTGGTAGGAGTCGCCGGAGCAGCCGTACATGCTGCCGTTGTAGTACTGCATGTTCAGCCACCACAGCTGGCCGTTGTCGGCGTACTTCTTGATGATCGGCAGGTAGGCGCCCCAGATCGACCCGTAGCTGACGCTCCCGCCGGTAACGTACGCGGTTTCGGGGGCCATCGTCAGACCGAAGCCCGCGGGCATCTGGGCCAGTACGCCGTCGATGATGCGCTCCAGGTTGGCCTGGGAGGCGGACAGCGTGGTGATGCTGCCGCTGCCGGTCAGGCCGGTCTCGATGTCGATGTCGATCCCGTCGAAGTTGTACTTCTTGAGGATCGGGACGATGGTCGCCACGAACTTGTCGGCGACGGTGCTGGAGCTGAGGTCGATGCCGGCGGCGGCGCCGCCGATCGACATCAGGATCGTCGCCCCGGCCGCCTTGGCCTGGCACATCTCGGCGGGGGTCGCGACCTTGACGTTGGTGTCCATGCCGTCCTGCCACTCGACGGTGCCGTCCGAAAGGATCACCGGGAAGGCGGCGTTGATGACGTTGTAGCCGTGCGCGGCGATCCGGCTGTCCGTGACGGGGATCCAGCCCAGGCCGGGGTGCACGCCGTTCAGGGCGCCGTCCCAGTTCTCCCAGTACCCCTGCAGGACCTTGCCCGCCGGCCTGGGCTTCACGGGGCAGGTGTCGCCGGGCGGCGGCGTCGTGCTGGGCGGCGTCGTGGTGGGTGGCGCGGTGGTCGGCGGGGCGGTAGTCGGCGGGGCGGTAGTCGGCGGGGCCGTGGTGGGCGGCGCGGTGGTGGGCGGCGCGGTGGTGGGCGGGGCCGTGGTCGGCGGGGGGCTGCTGCCGCCGGGGCCGGTGAGCGACACGTCGTCCGCGTAGTACGCGGGCTGCCCGTACCAGCCGTGCAGGTAGACGGTCACCGAGGTGGTGGTCGCCCCGGTGGTGAAGCCGACGCTGAGCTGGCTGTACGACGCGCTGTTCGGCGTCCAGGTGGACGGGGCGCTGGTGAGCCCGGTGCCGGTGGCGCCCAGGTAGACGTAACTGCCCTGGACGTAGGCGCTCAGCGTGTACGTCGCGTTGGGCTGCACGCTGACGGTCTGGGCGCACTGGGCGGTGTCCTGGCCGGTCGGCGAGGCCAGCAGCGCGGAGGCGCCGGAGTGGACCGGACTGCTGACGACCGCGCCGGAGCCGGCGGAGCAGGTCCAGCCGGAGAGTCCGCTCTCGAATCCGGGGTTGGCCACCAGGTTGGTGGTGGTGGCGGCGCCGGCCGTGACGGAGCCGGCCACCGCGATACCGGCGGCGATGACGGCGGCGGCGCTCACCCCGGCCAGGAAACGCATCGGGACGCTCGGTCCGTGCTCGGCGCGGCCGGGATCGGAACCGGGGCGGACATCGCCCGACAGACGTGGAGTGCGCGGCCTTCGACGGAACATGCGGTGCTCCCTTCCCGCCGAGCGCCGTGGACAGGACCGACGCGTGGGGGCGTGACGCCCGGCTCTGGGTGAGGTGGGGACATGTGGGGCTGTGCCGAACCGGATCGTAGGAGGGTCGGCCAGACCCGTCAATAGGTCTGGACCACTGACAAGCGGTCTGGACCACTGACCAGCAACGCGACCTTCACCCAGGCAAACCCGTGCGCGGAGCACGCGTTTTGTAGTACCGTACAGATGCGTGCTCGACGCACGCAGTTTTCCCGACACAGCCCCCAAGGAGACCCGTCATGACCAGCATCGCCGCCGCCCTCACCGACCTGCTCCTCACGCCCGGCCTGGAGCTGACCGAGGCCGTGGACCGGCACTTCACCCCCGACTACCGCCAGCGCACCGACGGCCGCTGGGACGACCACAGCGCGTTCACGTCCCACATCGCCCACCTGCGCACGGTGGTCGCCGGCGGTTCGGTCGAGGTCCTGGAGGAGCTCGCGCAGGGCGACCGCTACGCGGACCGCCACATCGTCGACATCACGAAGACCGACGGCTCCACCGTCCGGATGGAGGTCTACCTCTTCGCCGAGATCGCCCCGGACGGCCGGTTCCGCCGCATCGAGGAGACCACCCTGATGCTCCAGGGCGCCGACGGCGACCGGAACCTCGGCAGCGCCCGCTGAAAACGCCGCCGCCCTGTCCGTTCCCGCTGCGGAGCGGGAACGGACAGGGCGGCGGGAGCGGGGTCAGACCGCCGGAACCGGGTAGGTCGGGTACTCGACCCCGGAGACGTGCTGGACGACCCGGATGACCTGGCACGAGTAGCCGAACTCGTTGTCGTACCAGAGGTAGAGGATCGCGTTGTCGCCCTCGACCTTGGTCGCACCGGCGTCGACGATCGACGCGTGGCGCGAGCCGATGAAGTCGCTCGAGACGGCGTCGGGCGCGGTGATGAAGTCGATCTGGCGCTTCAGCGGCGAGGCCAGCGAGACGTTGCGGAGGTAGTCGAGCACCTCCGCGCGGTTGGTCTCGCGCGCGAGCTGGAGGTTGAGGATCGCGATCGAGACGTCCGGCACCGGGACGCGGATCGAGCTGCCGGTGATCGTCGCCTTCAGGTCCGGCAGCGCCTTCGAGACGGCCGAGGCGGCGCCGGTCTCGGTGATGACCATGTTGAGCGCCGCCGAACGGCCACGACGGTCCGAGTCGTGGTAGTTGTCCAGCAGGTTCTGGTCGTTGGTGTACGAGTGGACGGTCTCCACGTGGCCACGCAGGACGCCGTACTCGTCCGCCATCGCCTTCAGCGGCGGGACGATCGCGTTGGTGGTGCAGGAGGCGCAGGACAGGATCTGCTCGTCCGGCTTGATGGTGTCGTGGTTGACGCCGTGCACGATGTTGGGCACGTCGCCCTTGCCCGGGGCTGTCAGGACCACCTTGGCGATGCCGGGGCGCAGGTGCTTGGAGAGCCCCTCGCGGTCGCGCCACCGGCCGGTGTTGTCGATCAGGATGGCGTCGTTGATGCCGTACGCCGTGTAGTCCACCGACGTCGGGTCGTCGGAGTAGATCACCGTGATCTCGGTGCCGTTGGCGATGATCTTGTTGTTCGCCTCGTCGACCGTGATCGTGCCCTGGAACTGGCCGTGGATGGAGTCACGGCGCAGCAGCGAGGCGCGCTTGACGAGGTCCTCGCCGGCGCTCTTGCGCACGACGATGGCACGCAGCCGCAGCCCGTTGCCCGACCCGGCCTTCTCGACGAGCAGGCGGGCCAGCAGGCGGCCGATCCGGCCGAAGCCGTACAGGACGACGTCGCGTCCGTCGCGGCGCTCCAGCTTGTTGGCACCGGTGGCGCCGGCGACCGCCTCGGCGGTGAACTCCTCGACCGAGAGACCGCGGTCGTCGCTGCCGTAGGTCGCGGCGAGCATGCCGATGTCGATCTGGGAGGGGCCGAGGTCGAGCGCGGCGAGCGCGTTCAGGAACGGCAGCGTCTCGGTGACCGAGAGCTCCTCGCCGGCTATCTGGCGGGCGAACCGGTGCGTCTTGAGGATGCTGACCACCGACTTGTTCACCAGGGAGCGGCTGTGCAGCAGGACGGTGACGTCCCTCTCCCGGTGCAGCCTCCCGATGATCGGGATCATAGACTCCGCGATCTCCTCGCGGTTCTTCCAGTTCGTGAACACGTCTTCGTTGACAGTCACAAGTCCATCTTTCGAGCTAGAGCTAGGCCATGCGCACGCACAGGTTATCTTCAGAGAAGAGTGAGCGCCCGCGCGGACCTGCCTTCTCGCGACTCGGTGCGCCAGGCCGCATCAGCCCCATGAGCTGCGAGAAGCCCGGCGGAGTCGTCAACAGGACGGCGCCCAGGGCGATCCCGGGCATGGCCAGCATCACACCCCGGCCGAGCGCGCAAGGGTGCCCGGCCGCAGCAAGTCCTCGCTGCGGGGACCCGGCGCGAGCCCGGGGTGAGATCGCCGTCACGCCGGGTGGCCGGCCACTCCCCCGGGGCATGGCTCCCGGGGGGTGAGCTGTTCATGCTGCGCGGATGAGAGGAGAGTTCGCTCGGGAGGGAAGCGCGAATGGAGCTGGAGCTACGACACCTGCGGGTGCTGTGTGCGATCGCCGATGCGGGGAGTGTGGGCCGGGCCGCTTCGGTTCTGGGCCACTCACAGCCGGCCATGAGTACCCAACTCCGGCGCATCGAGAGCCACTTCGGAGAGTTGCTGTTCGAGCGCAGGGTGTCGGGCGTGGTGCCGACGGAGTACGGCGTCGAGGTCCTGGCGCAGGCCCGCGACGTCCTGTCGCGGGCGGAGGCGATCGGGCAGCGGCCGCGCGGGAGCGGAACGGGGACGCGTCGGACCCTGCGCATCGCGGCGACCAACTCGCCGATCCTGTCCGGCATGATGGTCCGGGTCCGCAGCCGGGTCCCCGATCTCGCACTCACCGTGCGCAGCGTCTACTCGTCCTCCGAGATCGTCGAGCTCCTGCGGAAGGGCGAGATCGACGTGGCGATCGCCGCCGACTACCCCGGCCTGCCGCTGCGGCACGCGGACACCGTGACGCATCGCGGGATCGCGACCGCTCCGTGCTTCGTCGCGCTGCCCGCGCGCCACCGCCTCCGGCTGCGGCTGGAGGTCTCGCTCGCCGACCTGGCCGACGACGCCTGGTTCCTGACCCCCGACGACGGCGCCGGCTGGCCGGGGGTCTTCCACCAGGCCTGCGCGGCGGCCGGATTCACGCCGGCGGCCGTCCACGAGTTCCTGGGCGACCAGCTCCAGCTGCAGAACATGATCGCCGACGGCCTCGGGGTGTCCGTCGTGCAGGCGACGATGCGGCCTATCCCCGACGTCCTGGTCAAGCCGCTGACCGGCACGCCGCTGTGGTGTCGCTACGTGCTGGCCTGGCGGTGCGACGGCCTGGCCGCCGAGGTCGCGGACACCCTCTTCAGCTGCGCCACCGCGGCCTACCACGACCTCATCTCCCAGGCGTCGCACTTCCAGGCGTGGGCCTCGGGGGCATAGCCGGATATCTGCCGTTTGATCAGGACGCCCGGCAGCACTGTGTTATGGGCTGCCCCGCAAGGTGCTATGTCACACCGTATTGAATGCGCCGGTGCTGGATGGAAGCGTCCCTCTCACGCCTCAGCCAATCCCCCACAGAGGCGTCCATCCAAGAAGGAGCACAGATGCGTTACCGCTCCCCCCTGCCCGGAATCGTGGCGGGCGGTCTGGCGACCGTCGTCGCGCTCGCCGGTCTGGCGACGCCCGCGATCGCGGCCCCCCAGCCGCGAAGCGTCGCGATGACGGCAGCCGCAGCCACGACGCCCGCGGCTCGCACGACCCCCCGCGCGTTCTCGCCCGCCGGTCGGACCGTGGCCAGGTCCGACCAGGCCGCCGAGCAGCACGGCCGGCTCCCCGCGTCCCAGATCCCGCCGCTGAGCGCGCCGACGGCGCCGCCCGCCTCGCACCCCGGAGTGCAGCCCAGGAGCGCCTCCCGGGCGGCGGCCGCGGTGTCCTGCACCCCGGCCGACTTCGGCAACAGGTCCGGATCCGCGCTGGTGTCGTTCGTCCAGGCCTCGACGACCGACTGCGTCAACACCCTCTTCAACGTGACCGGCACGGACGCGGCCCACGCGTTCGCCGAACCGCAGATGGTCGCGATAGCCGACGCGCTCGGCAGCGCCGCCGCCGACTACCCCGGCGACGACTCCACCGGGGTGTGGCAGCTGATCCTGTTCCTGCGCGCCGGCTACTACGTGCAGTACAACAACGCGTCCACCGTCGGGGCCTACGACGCGACGCTGACGAACGCCGCCGAGGCCGGCCTGGACGCGTTCTTCGCGAACGCGCACTCCCGTGACGTCACCGCCGCGAACGGCGACGTCCTGGGCGACGCGGTCGTCCTGACGGACAGCGCCGACGCACAGGCCCGCTACCTCAGCGTCTACCAGCAGCTGCTGAACGGCTACAACAGCTCCTACAACGCCATCCCCAGCATGGTCACCGCCGTCAACGACGTGTACACGCCGCTCTTCCGCGGCCACCAGAACGCCGACTTCGTGGCCGCGGTGACGGCCGACCCGAGCATCCTCAACACGCTCGACTCGTTCGCCACCGAGCACCTCGACCTGCTCGGCACCGGCGACTCCTTCCTGGACTCCAACGCCGGTATCGAGCTCGCGCGCTTCATCCAGCACCCCGCCCTGGCGGCCACCGTGCGCCCGCTGATGCAGGGCCTGCTGAGCGACTCGTCCATGACCGGCCCGACGGCGCCGCTCTGGGTCGGGGTCGCCGGCATGGCCGACAGCTTCGACCAGGCGAACTGCTCCTCGTACGGCACCTGCAACCTGGTCGCCGAGCTGACCGCGGCGGCGCTGCCGATCACCCACGTCTGCGACTCGGCGCACACCATCCTGGCGCAGTCGCTGAGCGACGCCGACCTCGCCGCCGCCTGCAGCAGCGTCATCAACCAGGACGCGTTCTTCAACAACCTGGTCAAGGACAACGGCCCGATCCCGGGCGAGTACGAGTCGACGGTCAAACTGGTCGTGTTCGCCAGCCCCACCGACTACGAGACCTACGCCGGCGTGCTCTACAACGTCGACACCAACAACGGCGGCATCACCCTGACCGGTGACCCGACCGACCCGGCCAACCAGCCGATGTCGATCATGTACGTGAAGAGCGCCGACGACGGCTTCGTCGGGGGGATCTGGAACCTCAACCACGAGTACACCCACGCCCTCGACGCCCGTTACGACACCAAGGGCGACTTCACGGCCGAAACCGCCGTCCCCGACGTCTGGTGGATCGAGGGCCTCGCCGAGTACGTCTCCTACACCTACCGCGGCGTGCCCGACACCGAGGCGATCGGCGAGGCGGCCAACCACACCTACGCGCTGAGCACCCTGTGGCAGAGCACGTACGAGAACTCCGACGAGACCCGCACCTACCCCTGGGGCTACCTCGCGGTGCGGTACATGTTCGAGCAGCACCCGCAGGACGTCTACGCCATGCTCGCCAAGTTCCGCGCGGGCGACTACGCCGGCGGCGACGCGGTCTACAACTCCGGCATCGGCACCCGCTACGACGCCGACTTCAACAGCTGGCTCACCGCCTGCGCGGCCGGCGCCTGCGCGGCCCCGACCCCGCCGCCCACCCTGCCGCAGTGCAGCAACGCCGACGCACGGGAGCTGGGGCAGAACTGCGCCGTCCTCAACCAGTCGGCCGCGGCCGGCACGTCCGACTACCTCTACATCTACCTCCCGGCCGGCAGCACGACGCTGAAGGTCAGCACCACCGGCGGCACCGGGAACCCCTACCTCTACTACAGTCCGAGCAGCTGGGCCACCGCCGCCTCCCACACGGCGTCCTCCACCAACTCCGGTGACGACCAGAGCCTGACCGTCACCAACACCACGGCCGGCTACCGCTACATCAGCCTGTACGCCAACACCGCGTTCAGCGGAGTCACCGTCACCACGCAGTACTGACCGCACGGTCCGGAAACGGTCCCGGAAACGCAGGTAACCCCCATCCGATTTCTCGGATGGGGGTTATCTGGAATGATTGTTCGGCGGCGTCCTACTCTCCCACAGGGTCCCCCCTGCAGTACCATCGGCGCTGTGAGGCTTAGCTTCCGGGTTCGGAATGTAACCGGGCGTTTCCCTCACGCTATGACCACCGAAACACTATGAAACTGTCAACCGCACCACCCCCGTGACCAACGGGGTGGGGTCGTTGTTTCAGAACAACACAGTGGACGCGAGCAACTGAGGACAAGCCCTCGGCCTATTAGTACCGGTCAGCTCCACCCATTACTGGGCTTCCACATCCGGCCTATCAACCCAGTCGTCTACTGGGAGCCTTACCCTCTCAAGGAGGTGGGAATACTCATCTCGAAGCAGGCTTCCCGCTTAGATGCTTTCAGCGGTTATCCCTCCCGAACGTAGCCAACCAGCCATGCCCTTGGCAGGACAACTGGCACACCAGAGGTTCGTCCGTCCCGGTCCTCTCGTACTAGGGACAGCCCTTCTCAATATTCCTACGCGCACAGCGGATAGGGACCGAACTGTCTCACGACGTTCTAAACCCAGCTCGCGTACCGCTTTAATGGGCGAACAGCCCAACCCTTGGGACCTACTCCAGCCCCAGGATGCGACGAGCCGACATCGAGGTGCCAAACCATCCCGTCGATATGGACTCTTGGGGAAGATCAGCCTGTTATCCCCGGGGTACCTTTTATCCGTTGAGCGACGGCGCTTCCACAAGCCACCGCCGGATCACTAGTCCCTGCTTTCGCACCTGCTCGACCCGTCGGTCTCACAGTCAAGCTCCCTTGTGCACTTACACTCAACACCTGATTGCCAACCAGGCTGAGGGAACCTTTGGGCGCCTCCGTTACTCTTTAGGAGGCAACCGCCCCAGTTAAACTACCCACCAGACACTGTCCCTGATCCGGATCACGGACCTAGGTTAGACATCCAGCACGACCAGAGTGGTATTTCAACGTCGACTCCACGACAACTGGCGTTGCCGCTTCACAGTCTCCCACCTATCCTACACAAGCCGAACCGAACACCAATATCAAGCTATAGTAAAGGTCCCGGGGTCTTTCCGTCCTGCTGCGCGAAACGAGCATCTTTACTCGTAATGCAATTTCACCGGGCCTATGGTTGAGACAGTCGAGAAGTCGTTACGCCATTCGTGCAGGTCGGAACTTACCCGACAAGGAATTTCGCTACCTTAGGATGGTTATAGTTACCACCGCCGTTTACTGGCGCTTAAGTTCTCAGCTTCGCCACGACGAATCATGACTAACCGGTCCCCTTAACGTTCCAGCACCGGGCAGGCGTCAGTCCGTATACATCGCCTTACGGCTTCGCACGGACCTGTGTTTTTAGTAAACAGTCGCTTCTCGCTGGTCTCTGCGGCCACCCCCAGCTCAGGAAGTAAATTCCATCACCAGGTGTGGCCCCCCTTCTCCCGAAGTTACGGGGGCATTTTGCCGAGTTCCTTAACCATAGTTCACCCGAACGCCTCGGTATTCTCTACCTGACCACCTGAGTCGGTTTGGGGTACGGGCCGCCATGAAACTCGCTAGAGGCTTTTCTCGACAGCATAGGATCATCCACTTCACCACAATCGGCTCGGCATCAGGTCTCAGCCTCAATGAGTGACGGATTTGCCTATCACTCGGCCTACACCCTTACCCCGGGACAACCACCGCCCGGGCTGGACTACCTTCCTGCGTCACCCCATCGCTCACCTACTACCCTGTTGGGTCAGCGGCTCCACCACGTCCCTTCGTCCGAAGACTCCAGGCCGGCTTCGCGGCTTTAGCATTCAGAGGTTCGACGTTGGCGCTTCAAAGCGGGTACGGGAATATCAACCCGTTGTCCATCGACTACGCCTGTCGGCCTCGCCTTAGGTCCCGACTTACCCTGGGCAGATCAGCTTGACCCAGGAACCCTTGGTCAATCGGCGCAAGAGTTTCCCACTCTTGTATCGCTACTCATGCCTGCATTCTCACTCGTGAACCGTCCACAACTGGATTCCTCCGCTGCTTCACCCGGCACACGACGCTCCCCTACCCATCACAGCAGGCGTTGGCCCTTCATGCTGCAATGACACGACTTCGGTGGTGTGCTTGAGCCCCGCTACATTGTCGGCGCGGAATCACTTGACCAGTGAGCTATTACGCACTCTTTCAAGGATGGCTGCTTCTAAGCCAACCTCCTGGTTGTCTGTGCGACTCCACATCCTTTCCCACTTAGCACACGCTTAGGGACCTTAGTCGGTGTTCTGGGCTGTTTCCCTCTCGACCATGGAGCTTATCCCCCACAGTCTCACTGCCACGCTCTCACTTACCGGCATTCGGAGTTTGGCTAAGGTCAGTAACCCGGTGAGGCCCATCGCCTATCCAGTGCTCTACCTCCGGCAAGAAACACGTGACGCTGCACCTAAATGCATTTCGGGGAGAACCAGCTATCACGGAGTTTGATTGGCCTTTCACCCCTAACCACAGGTCATCCCCCAGGTTTTCAACCCTGGTGGGTTCGGTCCTCCACGAAGTCTTACCTCCGCTTCAACCTGCCCATGGCTAGATCACTCCGCTTCGGGTCTTGGGCATGCAACTCAACCGCCCTATTCGGACTCGCTTTCGCTACGGCTACCCCACACGGGTTAACCTCGCTACACACCGCAAACTCGCAGGCTCATTCTTCAAAAGGCACGCAGTCACGAGACACACAGCAAGCTGGTGTCCGACGCTCCCACGGCTTGTAGGCACACGGTTTCAGGTACTATTTCACTCCGCTCCCGCGGTACTTTTCACCATTCCCTCACGGTACTATCCGCTATCGGTCACTAGGGAATATTTAGGCTTAGCGGGTGGTCCCGCCAGATTCACACGGAATTTCTCGGGCTCCGTGCTACTTGGGAGAAGCTCAAGTGAGCCGTACAGATTTCGTCTACGGGGGTCTTACCCTCTACGCCGGACCTTTCGCATGTCCTTCGACTACCCATACGGTTTCTGACTCACCCAGCCGCCGGCAGACGACTGAAGAACTTTCCCACGACCCCGCATTGGCAACCCCTGCCGGGTATCACACCAATACGGTTTAGCCTCATCCGGTTTCGCTCGCCACTACTCCCGGAATCACGGTTGTTTTCTCTTCCTGAGGGTACTGAGATGTTTCACTTCCCCTCGTTCCCTCCACATACCCTATGTGTTCAGGTATGGGTGACAGCCCATGACGACTGCCGGGTTTCCCCATTCGGAAACCCCCGGATCAAAGCCTGGTTGACGGCTCCCCGGGGACTATCGTGGCCTCCCACGTCCTTCATCGGTTCCTAGTGCCAAGGCATCCACCGTGCGCCCTTAAAAACTTGGCCACAGATGCTCGCGTCCACTGTGCAGTTCTCAAACAACGACCAGACACCCACCTACACAACCCCAAGAATAAGGCAATGTCCGTGGGACCGGCTCCAGAGGTACCAGCCATACGGCCGTTCCCTCAGGACCCAACAACGTGCCCGACACACCCGACCCGCTGAAACGTTCCACGCACCGAAGTGCAGTACTGGTAACAACCAACCGTGTGTGCCGAATAGTCAACGTTCCACCCATGAGCAACCAACCCGGGACATTCGCCCAGGTCTGGCTATGTGCTCCTTAGAAAGGAGGTGATCCAGCCGCACCTTCCGGTACGGCTACCTTGTTACGACTTCGTCCCAATCGCTGGTCCCACCTTCGACGGCTCCTCCCCTTACGGGTTAGGCCACCGGCTTCGGGTGTTACCGACTTTCGTGACGTGACGGGCGGTGTGTACAAGGCCCGGGAACGTATTCACCGCAGCATGCTGATCTGCGATTACTAGCAACTCCAACTTCATGGGGTCGAGTTGCAGACCCCAATCCGAACTGAGGCCGGCTTTTTGGGATTCGCTCCGCCTCGCGGCATCGCAGCCCTTTGTACCGACCATTGTAGCACGTGTGCAGCCCAAGACATAAGGGGCATGATGATTTGACGTCGTCCCCACCTTCCTCCGAGTTGACCCCGGCAGTCTCCTGTGAGTCCCCATCACCCCGAAAGGCATGCTGGCAACACAGAACAAGGGTTGCGCTCGTTGCGGGACTTAACCCAACATCTCACGACACGAGCTGACGACAACCATGCACCACCTGTATACCGACCACAAGGGGGCGACCATCTCTGGCCGTTTCCGGTATATGTCAAGCCTTGGTAAGGTTCTTCGCGTTGCGTCGAATTAAGCCACATGCTCCGCTGCTTGTGCGGGCCCCCGTCAATTCCTTTGAGTTTTAGCCTTGCGGCCGTACTCCCCAGGCGGGGAACTTAATGCGTTAGCTGCGGCACCGACGACGTGGAATGTCGCCAACACCTAGTTCCCACCGTTTACGGCGTGGACTACCAGGGTATCTAATCCTGTTCGCTCCCCACGCTTTCGCTCCTCAGCGTCAGTAATGGCCCAGAGATCCGCCTTCGCCACCGGTGTTCCTCCTGATATCTGCGCATTTCACCGCTACACCAGGAATTCCGATCTCCCCTACCACACTCTAGCCTGCCCGTATCGAATGCAGACCCGGGGTTAAGCCCCGGGCTTTCACATCCGACGTGACAAGCCGCCTACGAGCTCTTTACGCCCAATAATTCCGGACAACGCTCGCACCCTACGTATTACCGCGGCTGCTGGCACGTAGTTAGCCGGTGCTTCTTCTGCAGGTACCGTCACTTGCGCTTCTTCCCTGCTGAAAGAGGTTTACGACCCGAAGGCCTTCATCCCTCACGCGGCGTCGCTGCATCAGGCTTTCGCCCATTGTGCAATATTCCCCACTGCTGCCTCCCGTAGGAGTCTGGGCCGTGTCTCAGTCCCAGTGTGGCCGGTCGCCCTCTCAGGCCGGCTACCCGTCGTCGCCTTGGTAGGCCATTACCCCACCAACAAGCTGATAGGCCGCGGGATCATCCTGCACCGCCGGAGCTTTCCACCCACCCCCATGCGAGGACAGGTCATATCCGGTATTAGACCTCGTTTCCAAGGCTTGTCCCAGAGTGCAGGGCAGATTTCCCACGTGTTACTCACCCGTTCGCCACTAATCCACCCGAAGGCTTCATCGTTCGACTTGCATGTGTTAAGCACGCCGCCAGCGTTCGTCCTGAGCCAGGATCAAACTCTCCGTGAATGTCTGCCCGTAATCGGGCCGAACACCCGCGTTGAGCGGCACGACAACCACCGGAATAGGGCGGTCACGTGCACTGCGTCCTCGCTGTGTCTTACTTCAAAAGGAATCTCCAACCCCGATCAGAGACCGAGGCCGGGGATGTCAACATATCTGGCGTTGACTTTTGGCACGCTGTTGAGTTCTCAAGGAACGGACACTGTCTTCAAGCCGCTCTCGCAAGCTCTCCGAGTGTTTCGTTCGGCACTTCGTGTTTCCAGCGTATCAGATGTTCTCTGCTCCGTTTTCCGGAGTTTCGCTTACCTGATCCGCTATTCCTTCGGCCTTTCGGCGATCCAGACTCTACCAGGTCTCCCCGGTGCTTCCGGCCCGCTTCCCGGCTTTCAGGAGGCTTGTCGAATTCAGGTGCGATGACCTGTCCGACGTTTCGAAACTCTAGTCGAACCGCGCTTCGCAAAGCGAATCCGACCGCAACCCGATAAACGCGCACAACAATTCGAGCAGAGGCGCGCAGACGCGACCCGGCGGAGAAGAGAGGTGGTGGTTCAGAGGATTGGCCACCCCGGGACCGTCCGCGCGATGCGTGTCCGGTGCTCCCTGTCGGGCGACTAGGGAACACTACTCCCGCTCGGTGTCACGGGCAAATCCCCAGCAGAACGGCCCGGGCAGCCACGGGGCGACGGCGTACCGCCGTGCCCGTGGCTACCCGGGGTGGGACAGGATCGGAACTCAGAACTGGGTGCTGACCGTGACACCGCTGAAGGCGGTGTTGGCGTAGAGGCTGATGTACCGGTAGCCGGCCGTGGTGTTGGTGACGGTGAGGCTCTGGGCCGTGCCGGTGTTGGTGGAGGAGGCCGTGAAGGCGCTCGGCGACGCCCAGGTGGTCGGGTTGTAGTAGAGGGACTCGGTACCGGTGCCGCCGGAGGTGGTGACCTTCAGCGTGCTGGTGCCGGCCGGCAGGTAGACGTACATGTAGTCCGTGTTACCGGCGGTCTCGGCACGGTTGGCGCGGGAGCAGTTCTGGCCCATCGCGTCGGTGCGCACGTCGGTGCAGGTCGGCAGGGTGACCACGCCACCGCTGGTCACGGTGACCGAGGTCGGGGTGCTGGCGGACTTGCCGCTGCTGTCGGTCACGGTCAGGACGACGGTGTAGGTGCCGGCGGCCGCGTAGGTGTGGCTCGGGTTCTGCTGGGTGGAGGAGGTGCCGTCGCCGAAGGTCCAGTTCCACGAGGTGATCTTGGCGGAGCTGGCGGTCTCGACGGACGTGTCGGTCAGGGCTGACCGTGGCGCCGTTCACCGTCTGGTTGAAGAGCGACGTCGGGCCGGCCGCGTAGCAGGCGCCGGCGGCGCAGGTGTTGAGCCAGTTGTCGAAGTCGGCGTCGTAGCCGGTGCCGATGCTGTTGTAGACCGCGTAGGCGCCCGCGAAGTCACCGGTGCGGAAGTGGCCGAGCATGTTGGTGATGTCGGCCGGGTGCTTCTCGAACATGTACCGGACGGCGAGGTAGCCCCACGGGTAGGTCCGGGTCGAGTCCGAGTTGTCGTACGTGTTCTGGAAGACCGTGCTGAGCTTGTACGTGTGCTTGGCCGCCTCCGTCATCGCCTGGGTGTCGTGGTGCCGCGGTAGGCGTAGGACTCGTACTCGGCGACCCCTTCCGATCCACCAGATGTCCGGGACGGAGATCTGGGTGCCGAAGTTGCCCTTCATGTCGTAGATGCCGTCCATGTAGTGCGTGTACTCGTGGTTGAGGTTCCACACGTTGGCGGTGAACCCGTCGTTCCACGACTTCTGGTACATCACCGACACGGCCTGGTTGCTCGGGTCCGTCGCGTCCATCAGGGGTCTCGCCACCGTTGTTGGTGGAGTTGCCGTAGATCGCCCAGGAGTACGTCAGGTAGTCGGCGTTGTTGGAGAAGACCGCCATCGTGACGTTCTTGTCGTACTGGCCGGGGACCGGACCGTTGTCCTTGACCATGTTGTGGAAGAAGACGTCCTCGCCGCGCAGGCTCGCGCAGACGGCGGCCAGGTCGGCCGGCGACAGGGACTCGGTCGCGATGGTGCGGTAGTCGCAGGTGAGCGTGTGCGACAGGACCGTCGCGCTGAGCTTCGCCGGCAGGTTGCAGGTGTTGTAGTACGAGCACTGGGCAGCGTCGTAGGCGTCCGCCTGGTACGCGGTGTGCACGTACAGCGCGCCGGTGGGGCCGAGGATCGGGGCGGCGTCCAGGACCGCCTTCACCAGCGGCTTGGCCACGGCCTCGATGGTGGCGTTGTCACCGGCCATCCGGGCCAGGTCGTTGCCCGCATTGGAGTCGAGCTGGGCGTTCGGGCCGCTGAGCAGGTCCTTGTGGTTGAGCGCGAAGCTGCTCAGGGTGCTGACGATGCCCGGGTCCGCGCTGACCGCGCTGACGAAGTCCGGGTTGTAGTTGCCCCGCCACAGCGGCGCGAAGAGCACGGCGTTGACCGCGTTCGTCATCTTCGCGGACGCGTTGTAGGAGCTGTTGTAGCCGTTCAGCACCTGCTTGTAGATGTTCAGGTACTTGCTCTGGGCAGGTTGGCGCTGTCCGTGAGGACCAGCACGTCGTAGAGCACGCTGCCGTTGGCGTCGGTGACGTCGGTCCAGTGGTGGCCGCGAAGAAGGTGTCCAGGGCGGCCTGGGTGGCGGTGGCGAGGGTGGCGTCGTAGGTGCCGACCGCGCCCGCGTTGTAGGACTGCACGTAGTAGCCGGCCCGCAGGAAGAGCACCAGCTGGCCAGATGCCGGTGGAGTCGTCGCCGGTGTAGGTGCTCGCGAGGTTCTGGAAGGCCTGGGCGACGGTCAGCATCTGCTGCTGCTTGAAGATGTTGCCCGCGTCGGTGCCGGTGACGTTGAACAGCGTGTTGACGCAGTCGGTGGTCGAGCTCTCGATGAACGCGACCAGGGCGGCACCGCTGCGGCTGCCGAAGTCGGCGGGGTACAGGTCTGCGCGTCGGC
>NZ_JQLN01000005.1:0-1630000 GCF_000744225.1 Kitasatospora mediocidica KCTC 9733
TCAACATATCTGGCGTTGACTTTTGGCACGCTGTTGAGTTCTCAAGGAACGGACACTGTCTTCAAGCCGCTCTCGCAAGCTCTCCGAGTGTTTCGCTCTCTGCGCTAAGCTTATCAGATCAGTTTCACTCCGTTTTACCGGAGTTTCTCTTTTCTTCCTTGCCCTTCGGCGCTTCCAGACTCTATCAGGTTTCCCTGAGCATCTTTTCCCGCCGGCCGCATCTGGATATTCCTGCCGACCCGCCCGATTGGGCCGGTCAACGACGCGACCGTGGAACTGTACGTGGCCCGTGGCGCCCAGGCAAATCCGCTCCGAGAGCGCCTCGGGCCCGGTCTTCCGAGCCTCCTGAGGAGGCAGGGAAGACCGGGCCGAGGGCGGTGACTCAGCGGACCTCGGTGATCTCCGGGCCGCGCGCGAACGGGCTCAGCGTCGCGTCACCAAAACGCGAGGCCTCGGCCTCGGGGGCGCCGACGCCGCCGTCCGCGACCATCTGAGCGTCCTCCGGCAGCTTGAGCCACGATCGGGTCGCGCGGAGCCATCGGCGTCTCGCCCCGGACGACCACGGTCTGCCGGAACACCTGCTCCAGCACGCTCGCGGACTCCGGCTGCACGGCGGCCTGGCCGGAGATGACGCCGCGCAGGAACCAGCGCGGGCCGTCACAGCCGACGAAGCGGACCAGCTGCACGCCGTGCGTGCCGTCGGGCAGCTGGACCGGGACCTGGGCGCGGAGGTGCCAGCCCAGCGGGCCCTCCTCCTCCTCGACCAGTCCGCCCTGCGAGGTGATGCCGCCGGCGATCTCCTCGCGGACCTCGCCCCAGATGCCCTCGGACTTCGGGGCGGCGAAGGCCTGCAGCTGAATGGCGCTGTTGCCGAGCACCAGTGTGGCGGCGACGATCGCGTCGCCGGCCACCTCCACCCGGAGCTCCATACCCTCGACGCCCGGGACCAGCAGACCGCCCAGGTCGACCCGGCCCTCCTCGGGGCTCTCCAGCTCGGAGTGGTCCCACGGACCGTCCGGGCGGGGGGCCGGCGGCAGCCCGACGCGGTCGGCCGGGTCCACCTCCAGCTCCTCGGCGTCGGTCAGCGGCTCGCTCTCGGAGTCGGCGGAACCTTCGACGTCATCGGCCGTCTCGTCGGCGCTGATGGCGTCCTCGGCGAGCGGCTCGACAGCGTCCTCGCTCTTGTGGCGACGACGGAACACGGTCACTGTCCTTCCCGGTCCAAGACCGATGCGAATAGCTGAGCGGCTGCGGCCTACTGGACCGCGGCATGGCCACCGGTCGACCCGAACCCGCCTTCGGCTCGTGCAGACCCGGGCAGTTCGGCCACCTCGTGGAAGCGGGCCTTCTCGACCTGCTGGATCACCAGCTGAGCGATACGGTCCCCACGGCGGAAGCTGACCCGCTCGCGCGGATCCAGGTTGACGACGATCACCTTGATCTCACCACGGTACCCGGCATCGACCGTCCCTGGGGCGTTCACGAGCGCAACTCCGCAACGAGCTGCCAGTCCTGAACGCGGGTGGACGAACGCCGCGTAACCATCCGGCAACGCGATGGCGATACCGGTCGGGATCACCGTGCGCTCGCCGGGTTCCAGGTCCGCGTCGGCGGCGGCGCAGAGGTCCGCGCCGGCGTCGCCCGGCTGGGCGTACGAGGGCAGCGGAAGTTCTGGGTCGAGCCGCCGGATCAGGACGTCGATCTGGGGCCGGGCGGTGGTACTCACGGATTCACCTCGAAGGCTCTGGTGCGCATCAACAGGGCAGGGTCGTCCAGGGCAGCCTTGATGTCCTCGGGACGACCGTGCGTGGTGAAGTGTTCCAGCTTCACCTCGATGAAGAGTGCCTGCGCCCGGATCGCGACCGGTCCGTCAGGGCCGCCGATCCGGCCCTCGGCGGCGCAGTAGATCTTCCGGCCGTGCACACCGGTCGCCCAGGCGTGGATATGCAGCAGCGAGTCGACCGGCACCGGCCGGACGAAGTCGCTCTCCAGCCGCCCGGTGACCGAAGCGGTGTGCAGCATCCAGTTGAGCGTGCCGAGCGTCTCGTCCATCGCCGTGACCAGCAGGCCGCCGTGGGCCAGGCCTGGTCCCCCCTGGTGGGCCGGGCGGACCAGGAACTCGGACGTCACCTCCACGCCCTCCCCCGCCCGGGCCTCCAGCTGGAGCCCGCCGCTCTGCTGCGGTCCGCACCCGAAGCAGTGCGAGTAGTGCGAGCTCAGCACCGTGCCGGGGGCCGGAGCGAGCGCATGGCGTTCCGGTATCAGGGCGTCGTCCGGCGGGGTGGTGGGTGCGCGGTGGGCGCTCGGCGGCAGCGGCACGTGGTCCTGCTCGGCGGGCGAGGCAGAGCCCTGCGGAGCGGATGAGGAGGCAAGGGGTCCGGTCACAGTCGCCGACCCTACCGGCCGGTAGGAACCGTCGCACCGACTGTCCACTTCGCCCGATCCGGGGGGCTGCGCCGAGCCGCGAATGAATCGTGCTCACAATGGGAGCCATGTACGACGAACGCCTCACCGCACCCCGCTCCTGGTGGCTGCTTCCGGTCGGCTCCGGCCTCTCGTTCGGCCTGGTCTTCCTTCGCTTCGGCCCGATCCCCGGCCTGATCGGCCTGGTGGCGGGCATCGTCGCCGGCGCGATGGGCCTCAGCAGCTACGCCTCCGCCCGGATCCGGGTGGTGCAGGGCTCGCTGGTGGCCGGAAAGGCCCGGATCCCGCTCACCGCGCTCGGCCGGACCGAGCCGCTCGACGCCGACGAGGCGGTCGCCTGGCGGTCGGTGAAGGCGGATCCGCGGGCCTTCATGCTGCTGCGCAGCTACGTCCGCACCGCGCTGCGGGTGGAGGTCACCGACCCGGCGGACCCGACGCCGTACCTCTACCTCTCCACCCGGGACCCGGACGGCCTGGCGGCCGCCATCGCGCAGGCGAAGGGCTGACCGGGCCGCCGGCAGGCACCGGGGAAAAGGCGAAGGGACGGTTCCGCAGAGCGGACCGTCCCTTTTCCTTCGGTGTGCGACCGTACGGCGACGGTCGCGAGATCAGCCTCCGGGCCGGTCACCCGGCCCGGACGGGGCGGTGTGCCGGGACGGTGACTGTGCCTCGCACGAGGGCCACCGGGTCCGGACCATTGCCGCCCGATGATCAGGCTCCGCAGTCCCGGCAGATCGGGTTGCCGTTCTTCTCGCTGTACAGCTGGCTGCGGTGGTGCACCAGGAAGCAGCTCATGCAGGTGAACTCGTCGGCCTGGCGCGGCAGCACCCTGACGGACAGTTCCTCGTTGGACAGATCAGCGCCGGGCAGTTCGAGGCCCTCAGCCGCTTCGAACTCGTCGATGTCGACCGAGCTGGTCGACTTCTCGTTTCGACGTGCCTTGAGCTCCTCGATGCTGTCCTCGTTGAGGTCGTCATCGGTCTTGCGCGGGGTGTCGTAGTCCGTTGCCATGTTCGCTCTCCCCCTCTGGGTGTGTGCGGTATCTCCAGCGCACGTAACGCATGAGGGGCCGGTGTTGTGCCCGACCCGAGGCCGAGATTGTGCCTTACTTCAAGCCCTGTTACTCAATCGACACTCAGCGGCAGGCCCGATCGAGTGATCGAACCATCCTTTCGAGGGCTTGCGCAGCGTGCCTGCTGGGGCTCATCGGCCCATCGGTTCCGAATACGGAAGGTGATGGTACGCCCTGTCGGGCCAGTGCGCCAGAGCGCCTCCGCGCTGGTGAGGGCCTCGCCCGGCGCCCGCCGGAGCGGAGCGCTCGCCACCGGATACGACTACGCTCCGCGATGATCACCCGCCGTAGGACGATCACTCTGCGAGATCATCCGAACGGGTAGGGCCGCTGGATGTGACCTTCGTCACGTCGCGGTATTTTTCGGACGAAACTGCCGGAACCGGCCTACCGGCCGGCCCCGGCCGAGGCTACTTCCGGGCCGCGTTGGCGGCTCGGCGGGCCAGCAGCGCGGCCTGCCGCTCGTCGAAGCGGGTGGCCTGGACGTCCAGACCGTCCAGGAAGAGTCCGAGCTCCTGCTGGGCCTGCAGGCCGGCCGGGCCGAGGCCGCCGATCTCCATCACCTTGAGGTGGCGCAGCACCGGCTGCAGCACGTCGTCGTGGTGGATCCGCAGGTTGTAGATGCCGCCGATGGCGATCTGGGCCGCCGAGCGCTCGAAGCCGGGCATGCCGTGACCGGGCATCCGGAAGTCGGTGACGACGTCGCGGACGGCCTGCATGGCCAGGTCCGGGGCGATCTCCAGGGCGGCCTTGAGCAGGTTCCGGTAGAAGACCATGTGCAGGTTCTCGTCGTTGGCGATCTTCGCCAGCAGCTGCTCGCAGAGCGGGTCGCCGGCGAAGTGGCCGGTGTTGCGGTGCGAGATCCGGGTGGCGAGCTCCTGGAAGGCCACATAGGCCACCGAGTGCAGCATGCTGTGCGAGTTGTCGGACTGGAAGCCCTCCCCCATGTGCTCCATCCGAGCCCGCTCCAGGGCCACCGGGTCGACCGCACGGGTCGCCAGCAGGTAGTCCCGCAGCGCGATGCCGTGGCGGCCCTCCTCGGCCGTCCAGCGGTGCACCCAGGTCCCCCAGGCGCCCTCGCGACCGAACATGGTGGCGATCTCGTGGTGGTAGCTGGGGAGGTTGTCCTCGGTCAGCAGGTTGACCACCAGCGCGATCCGGCCGAGCGGGGTGACCTTGGACTGCTCCAGCGCCCAGGCCTCACCGCCGAGCACCCCGTCGAAGTCCCGCCCCTGGCTCCACGGGATGTACTCGTGGGGCATCCATTCCTTGGCTATGGCGAGGTGCCGGTTGAGCTCGGTCTCGACCACCTCTTCGAGGGCGAGGATCAGTCGGGCATCGGTCCAGGCGGTCGAACCGGTGCGCTGGGCGGGTGCGATGGTCACGACGGTGGCTCCTGAGGGGACGGGGCACTTACGGATGCGTAGGTTACGCCACCGTAAGTTGTTCGGACCGCAAATGACAAGTGCCCTGGCCAGCCCCTTCGTACGTTCCGGGGGCAGGCTCAGGGCAGCAACGGTCAGCGACCGACAGGGACGGGGAGCAACGGGTGGGGCGGGGCCGGGCGGGCGGCCGACCCGCGCTCCGCCGCCCGGCTCCCCCGGTTTTCAGACGCCGGGAATCCGCACCCGCATGGTCAGTCCACCGCCCGCACGGGTCGACGCCTCGATGGAGCCGCCGTGCGCCCGGATCACCGAGCGGACGATCGAGAGGCCCAGGCCGACGCCCTTGTCACTGCGCGTCCGGTCGGCTCCCTTGACCCGGCGGAACGGCTCGAAGATGTGCTCCAGCTCGTAGCCGGGGACCACCGGGCCGGTGTTGCTGACCACCAGCTCGCCGAGCCCGCCCGGGCCGATCGTGGTGGTGATCTCCACCCAGCCGTCCGGGAGGTTATAGCGCACCGCGTTCTGCAGCAGGTTCAGCGCGATCCGCTCCAGCAGCACGCCGTTGCCCGAGACGGTGGCCGGCGTCAGCGTCGAGCGGATCTCCACCTCGCGCTTGGCCGCCTCCGACCGGATCTGTTCGACCGCGCGCAGGGCCACCTCGGAGAGTTCGACCGGTCTGCGGTCGGTCAGCTCGTTGTCGCTGCGGGCCAGCAGCAGCAGGCCCTCCACCAGCTGTTCGCTGCGCTCGTTGGTGACCAGCAGGGTCTTGCCCAGCTGTTGGAGGTCGGCGGAGGTGTTCGGGTCCGAGAGCTGCACCTCCAGCAGGGTCCGGTTGATCGCCAACGGAGTGCGCAGCTCGTGCGAGGCGTTGGCCACGAACCGGCGCTGGGAGTCGAAGGAGCGGTCCAGCCGGTCGAGCATCCCGTCGAAGGTGTCGGCGAGCTCCTTGAGCTCGTCGTCCGGGCCGTCCAGTTCGATCCGGCGGTGCAGGTCGGAACTGGCCACCTCGCGGGCCGTCCGGGTGATCCGGCCCAACGGGCGCAGCACCCGGCCGGCCATCGCGTAACCGGCCGCGAAGGCGATCAGCGCGAGCGCCACCAGGACGGTGAGCGACTTGCGCAGCAGGGTGTCCAGCGCGGTGTGCGACTGCGAGTTCTGGATGCTGTCGATGTAGGCGTTGAACTGGGGGCCGGTGAGCAGCTGACCGTCGGCGGTGCGCACCACCACGTCCGGGCTGATGTTGATCTTCGGCAGGGTGGCCTGTTGGAACGCCTGCCGGACGAAGAAGTACATCAGCAGCAACAGCAGCACCCCGGCCATCAGGAACATCCCGCCGTAGAGCAGCGTGAGCCGGATCCTGATGGTCGGGCGGAACGGAAGCCAGCTCAGCCCGTCGCCCGGCCGGTACGCCTCGGGCTGCGGCCGGCCGGCCGGGTGTGGCGGGCGGTCGGGGCGCGGCGGCACGGGTCGGGCGCTGCCGGAGGCCCCGCCGGCGGTGGGCGGGGTGGTCATGAGTGTCGTCCCCTTGGGTGGAGAGGGTTGGGGTGGGGGGTCAGATCCGGTAGCCGGAGCCCGGCACGGTGACGATGACGGCCGGGTCGCCGAGCTTGCGCCGCAGCGTCATCACCGTCACCCGGACCACGTTGGTGAACGGGTCGGTGTGCTCGTCCCAGGCCTTCTCCAGCAGCTGCTCGGCGGAGACCACGGCCCCGCCGGCCCGCATCAGGACCTCCAGGACGGCGAACTCCTTGGGCGCGAGCTGGACGGGCCTGGAGTCACGCAGCACCTCGCGGCGACCCGGGTCCAGCGTGATGCCGGCCCGTTCCAGGACGGGCGGCAGCGGAGCCGTCGAGCGGCGGCCCAGCGCCCGGACCCGGGCGACGAGCTCGCTGAAGGCGAACGGCTTGGGCAGGTAGTCGTCGGCGCCGATCTCCAGCCCCTCCACCCGGTCGCTGATGTCGCCGGAGGCGGTCAGCATGATCACCCGGGTGGCCAGGCCCTGCTCGACGACGCTGCGGCAGACGTCGTCGCCGTGCACCAGGGGCAGGTCGCGGTCGAGGACCACGACGTCGTAGTCGTTGACCGCGATCCGCTGGAGGGCGGCCTCGCCGTCGTACACCACGTCGACCGCCATGGCCTCGCGGCGCAGGCCGGTGGCGACGGCTTCGGCGAGCAGCTGCTCGTCCTCGACGACAAGTACCCGCACAGCGGTTTCCCTTCTCTGGCGCGGGCGGTCGCCGGCGGCTGCCGCGGCCCTGCCCGATCCGCTCTCTCCCGGCCCACCGCGACGGCCCGGGCGGGCCTGCGGACCCGGGCACCGGATCGGGGCACGCACGGCGGGATCCGGAGGTCCCGTTGCTCGGGCCTACGACTCCGACGGTTCCTCCATCCTGCCTGGTGCGTGCGTAAAGCACCGGTAAGAGGGGGCACTCGACGCCTCCCCTCGCCTTCCGCCGGGCCCGGCGGAGCGGATTCCGGATCCACCGGCTCCAGGGCGCGGATTGTGACAAAGGCAACTTTCTCGCCCGGATGAGGTTTCCCCGGTATGTGGCTGGGGAGGACGATTGCACACCCGCGATCACGCCGTAGGTCGATCGCACCCACCCGCCGCGCGTTTCATCCGCACCGGTCGGGGGATCGCAGTTCACGGAGCGGCCCGAGGCCGCAGCAGCGCCGTACCGGGGCCAGCCGACCGGTCGGGCGCAACCGAAGGACATCGCACCTCCCCAAGCCGGAGAACGCTCGACCGTGCACGTCCGACACAGCAAGGGGGCCTGCCGCATGGACGCCTTCACCGCCGGAATTCTGCAGCGTATTCAGAACGCCGAGCAGGATCTGCACCGCGCTCTCGAGTCAGGGGACGAGTTCCTGGCCGAAGTGGAGCAGTCCGAGATCGACGACCTTCGCCGTCTCGCCGCCGACCACGGCGTCGACCTGGTGCCTGCTCTGCCCCGTAGCGCCTGACCGGCGCTCCGGACCGGGTGACCACAGCCCTCCCGGTCCGGTCCTCACCCCCCTCCGGGCCGGTGAACCGGCCCCCGACACGTCCCGAGCCCCGGCGCGACCCACTGCGCCGGGGCTCGGTGCGTCTGCTGCGAGCTCCCGTACCTGGTCCTAGTCGTGCCAGGCGCCGAGGGTCTCCAGGCGGTCCTGCAGCAGCTCGAAGACGCCGGGCGGCGCCGCGACGGTGAGCTCGCGGGAGACGGGATCACCCGGGCGGCCGCCGGTCAGCGCGCCCGCCTCGCGGGCGATCAGCGCCCCGGCGGCGTGGTCCCAGGGGGCCAGGCCGCGCTCGTAGTAGCCGTCCAGCCGGCCGGCCGCGACGTCGCAGAGGTCGATCGCCGCCGCGCCGCCGCGCCGGATGTCGCGCAGCTCGGGCATCAACTGCCGTAGTACGTCCGCCTGGTGTACCCGCGCGGACTGGACGTAGTTGAAGCCGGTACCGATCAGCGCCTGCCCCCACGGCGGCGCCGGACGGACCGAGATCGGGCGGCCGTCCAGCAACGCGCCGCGGCCCAGCACCGCCTGGAACGTCTCGCGGCGGGCCGGTGCCGCGACCACGCCGACCACGGTCTGCCCGTCCAGCTCGGCGGCCACGCTCACCGCCCAGCCGGGGAGTCCGTAGAGGTAGTTGACGGTCCCGTCGAGCGGGTCGACGATCCACCGGACGCCGCTGCGGCCGACCCGCTCGGTGCCCTCCTCGCCGAGGTACCCGTCCAGCGGGCGGCGGGCGGCGATCAGCTCGACGATCAGCTTCTCGGAGGCGAGGTCCATCTCGGTGACGACGTCGACCGGGCTGCTCTTGACGGCCGCCACGCCGAGGTCGGCGGGGCGGCCGTCGCGCAACAGTTCGCCGGCTTGCCGGGCGGCCTCCAGGGCGACGACGAGCAGCTCGTCCAGCAGGTCTTGGTCGGGCACGGCTTGGTCGGGCACGGTGGTCCTCCGGGTCGGATGACGGGCGGCGGGGACGGGCGGCGGGGAAGCCGGGTCTCAGGAGACCTGCGCGGCGGCGGGTCGCGGAGCCCGCGGGTTGGGGCAGCAGGCGACGGCGCAGACGTCGTGGCTGGCGCCGAACGCTCCCAGCGCGCAGCGTTCGACCGCCGAGCCGCGCTCGACCGCCGCCCGCTCCAGCAGGAGCCCGCGCACCGCGGCCGTGAAGCGCGGGTCGGCGCCGACGGTCGCGGCGCGGGCCACCGGGAGGCCGAGCTTCGCGGCGTGGTCGGCGGCCTCGGTGTCGAGGTCGTACTTGACCTCCATGTGGTCCGAGACGAAACCGATCGGGATCATCACGGCGGCGCTCGCGCCGTCCGCGTGCAGCGCGTCCAGGTGGTCGCAGATGTCGGGTTCCAGCCACGGGATGTGCGGGGCGCCGCTGCGGCTCTGGAAGACCAGCTCCCACGGCCGGTCCGCGACACCGGTCGCCTCGGCGACGGCCTCGGCGACCAGCCGGGCGACCTCCAGGTGCTGGGCGACGTAGGCCCCGCCCGGCGTACCACGGGCGGGGTCGTCCGGCGCGCCGGAGGACTCGGCCATCGAGAGCGGGATCGAGTGGGTGGTGAAGGCCAGCCGGGCGCCGTCGCGGGTGTCGGCGGGCAGCTCGGCGAGCGCGGCGAGGGTGGCGTCGATCATCGGGCGGACGAAGCCGGGGTGGTTGTAGAAGTGCCGGAGCTTGTCGACGGTCAGCGTCGGCAGCCCTTCCTCGGCCAGCCGGGCGAGCGCGTCGGCGAGGTTCTCGCGGTACTGGCGGCAGCCGGAGTACCCCGCGTACGCGCTGGTGGCCAGGACGGCGATCCGGCGGTGGCCGTCGTTCGCCATCTCGCGCAGGGTGTCGATCAGGTAGGGCGCCCAGTTCCGGTTGCCCCAGTAGACCGGCAGGCACAGGCCGTGCGCGGCGAAGTCCTCGCGCAGCGCGGCGAGCAGCTCGCGGTTCTGCGCGTTGATCGGGCTGACGCCGCCGAACAGGAAGTAGTGCTTGCCCACCTCGGCCAGCCGTTCCTTCGGGATGCCCCGGCCGCGGGTGACGTTCTCCAGGAACGGCACCACGTCCTCGGGTGCCTCCGGGCCGCCGAAGGAGAGCAGCAGCAGCGCGTCGTAGGGGGCAGGGTCGATGAGGGTCTGCGCGTCGGACATGGCACCGATCCTGCCACTGCGCACCGGCCCGCCGCGGGCCGGGCCACGCGGGGACGGGCCGGGGCTCCGGTTTGCCAAGCTTCGTAAGCTATGTAGAGGATCAACGTTCCTTACCACCCGGAGCCACCGTGCTGTCCAGCTACCGTCAGATATTCGCCGCGCCGGGCAGTCTGGCCTTCTCCACCACCGGATTCGTCTCCCGGCTGCCGATCTCGATGACCGGGATCGGCATCGTCACCATGCTCGCCGAGCTGCGCGGTTCGTACGGCGTCGCGGGCGCGGTCTCGGCGACCGTGGCGGTCTCCGCCGCCGTGCTCGGGCCGCAGGTCTCCCGGCTGGTGGACCGGCTCGGCCAGCGCCGGGTCGCGCGGCCCGCCACCGTGCTGACGGTGCTCGCGGCGATGGCCCTGCTGCTGAGCGCGCACTTCGGCGCGCCGGACTGGGTGCTCTTCGTCTGCGCGGCCGGGATGGGCTGCATGCCCAGCACCGGCGCGATGGTGCGAGCCCGCTGGGCGCACCTGTACCGCGAGGACGCGGCCAAGCTGCACACCGCGTACTCGCTGGAGGCGGTGGTCGACGAGATCTGCTTCATCGTCGGCCCGATCCTGGCGATCGGCCTGGCCACCTCGGTCTTCCCGGAGGCCGGGCTGCTGCTGGCGGTGCTCTTCCTCGCCGTCGGCGTGGTGCTGTTCACCGCGCAGCGCCGGACCGAGCCGCCGGTGCACCCGGCGGCCGGGCAGTCGGGCACGTCGGCGATCCGCTCGGCCGGGCTGCGGGTGCTGGTGCTGACCTTCGTGGCGACCGGTGCGATCTTCGGCGCGGTCGAGGTGGTCACCGTGGCCTTCGCCCAGGAGCAGGGGCACACCGCCGTCTCCAGCCTGGTGCTGGCCGTCTACGCGCTCGGCTCGGGACTGGCCGGGGTGGCCTTCGGCGCCCTGAAGCTGCCCGGCACGCTCGGCCAGCGGTTCCGCGTCGGGGTCTCGCTGATGGCGGTCAGCATGGTGCCGCTGGTGCTGGTGGCCTCCTGGTGCACCGGGGTGGCCGGGCTGGTCGCACTCGGTGGCGCGCTCTTCGTGGCCGGGCTCTCGATATCCCCGACCATGATCACGGCGATGGGCCTGGTCGAGCGGCTGGTCCCGGCCGCCCAGCTGACCGAGGGGATGACCTGGACGACGACCGGGCTCGCGATGGGCGTGGCGCTGGGGTCCTCGCTGGCCGGCCTGGTGGTGGACCACGCGGGCGCGGCCACCGGGTACTGGGTGCCGGTGGCCGGCGGGGTGTTCGCCGCGCTGACCGCGCTGGCCGGCGGCCGCTGGCTGCGGACGGACGCCGAGGCGACGCCGACCGAGGCCGTGCCGGTCGGCCACGGGTGACCGAAGGGGACGCGCAGGAGCCATTTACCCGCGCCGGGCTGGTGATTAGGCTCCCTACCCACTGGTAGCGCTCTGAGCAGGAGGCCCCCGCATGCCCCCCACCACGACCCCCGGCCGCTGGAGCAACTGGGCGGGCAACCAGAGTGCCGATCCCCGCCAGGTGGTCACGCCGTCCTCGCCCGACGAGCTGGCCGCCGTGGTCCGGCAGGCCGCCGAGGACGGACGGACGGTCAAGGCCGTCGGGTCCGGACACTCCTTCACCGCGATCGCCTCGGCCGGCGACGGGGTGCTGGTCCGCCCGGACGGCCTGACCGCGGTCCGCGAGCTGGACAGTGCGGCCGGCACCGTCACGGTGGAGTCCGGTGTGCCGATCTCCCGGCTCAACCGGCTGCTGGCGACCGCCGGCCTGTCGCTGACCAACATGGGCGACATCGAGGTGCAGACCGTCGCCGGGGCGACCAGCACCGGCACCCACGGCACCGGGCGCGACTCGGCCTCGCTCTCCGCGCAGATCCGGGCCGTGGAGATCGTGCTCGCGGACGGCAGTGTCCGGCACTGCTCACCCACCGAGGAGCCCGAGCTGTTCCAGGGCGCCCGGCTGGGCCTGGGCGCGCTGGGCCTGGTGAGCGCGCTGACCTTCGGCGTCGAGCCGGCCTTCCTGCTGACCGCCCACGAGCAGCCGATGACCTTCGACCGGGTGATCGCGGACTTCGACGACCTGACGGCGGTCAACGAGCACTTCGAGTTCTACTGGTTCCCGCACACCGACCGGTGCAGCACCAAGCGCAACAACCGCTCCCGGGGACCGGCCGCGCCGCTGCCCGGGTTCAAGGCCTGGCTGGACGACGACTTCCTCTCCAACACGGTCTGGGAGGGCGCCTGCCGGGTCGGCCGGGCCGTCCCGGCGAGCATTCCGGCGATCGCCGCCGTCGCCAGCCGGGCCTGGTCGGAGCGGACGTACACCGACACCGCGTACAAGGTGTTCACCAGCCCGCGCCGGGTGCGCTTCACCGAGATGGAGTACGCGGTGCCGCGCGAGGCGGCGGTCACCGTGCTGCGCGAGCTGAAGGCGCTGGTCGAGCGCTCGCGCTGGCGGATCAGCTTCCCGGTGGAGGTGCGCACCGCGCCCGCCGACGACCTGTGGCTCTCCACCGCGAGCGGCCGGGACAGCGTCTACATCGCCGTCCACCTCTACCGGGGCACCGCCGAGCAGGGCTACTTCACCGCGGTCGAGCAGCTGATGACCGCTCACCAGGGCCGTCCGCACTGGGGCAAGCTGCACACCCGGGACGCCGACTACCTGTCAGGCGTCTATCCGCACTTCGCCGACTTCACGGCGCTGCGTGACCGGGTGGACCCGGAGCGCCGGTTCGCCAACGACTACCTGCGGCGCGTCCTCGGGAAGTAGCTCACGGGGACGGCGGCACGGACCCGGCACCCGCCCCGGCGCCCGCCCCCACCGTGGTCGGCGGCACCGCACCGGGCGAGGCCGCCGACCGCTCCGGGGGCGTCGGGGTCGGCGTGGCAGTCGGGGTCGGGGTCGCCGACGGGCTCGCGGAGCCGCTGCTCGGCGCGCCGGAGGAGCGCGAGGCGTCCGGGGAGGGCGTCGAGGAGGGTGCGGCGGGATCGGAGGCTCCGGCGCTCGCCCCCGCGCTCGCCGAGGAGCGTGGGGTGGCCGGCGCGTCCGGACTCTCCCGGCCGGCCGGTGGCTGCACCGGCGCACGGTCCGGCTTGCGGCTGTCGCTGGGGAAGAGCGAGGTGCCGCCCCCGTCCTGGCCGGAGGTCATGGAGTGCACGCTCTTCCCCCAGGCCAGCTCGACGCCCACGATCGGCACCATCGCCAGCCCGAAGACCAGCGCCGAGACCGCCGCGTAGGTCTTCCAGGTCCAGCGCCGACGGGCCTTGAGCACCGGGGAGTCGTTCCACTCGCCGTTCGCTCCCGGCGCGCCCTGCGGGAGCCAGGCGGCCGGGATCGGCGCGGTGTCCCGCAGCGGGACCTGGGTCAGCGCGTTGACGCTCGGCCCGGCCGCGCGGTCGGTGACCTCGCGCAGCTGCCGGCCGGTGTGCCGGAAGACGTGCTGGAAGACCGCGCCCCCGGTGGTCGCGCCGATGCTGACCACCGCCGCTCCGATGATCGTGCCGTAGACCCCGAGCTCGGAGGCGAGCACCGCGCCGACCACCGCGGCCAGCGCACTCGCCGCGACCTGGGCGACGCTCAGGTCGATCCGCTTCGTCCCCTGGGCCGCGTCGCCGGCCTTGCCGTCACCGGGCTCGGCCCCTCCCTCGGCGACCGCCCGCCCGTTCTGCTGCGGCATCCGCGCCCCTCCCTCAACTTCTCGCACAATTGGTCCATCAATCAGATAAGTCCAACCATCTTGCACAAAGAAGGACACAAGGGTCGAAAATCCACCACCTTGCAGTCGATATATGTGAAGATGATCACCGTCAACTGATCGGCGGTCCGCCATCGGAGTCCGCAGTCTTGAGATTCCCGTGAATCGCGGGAGACTTGAGCGGCGAGCCGCCCCTCTGGATGCCACGAATGGAGTACTGTTCGTGGAGCCTGAGCCCTCGGTCATCCTGTCGACTGCCCGTCAACACGGCAGTACGGACAACCTCGGTCCAGGCACGCACGGCGGCGCTCGACCCGAACCGTCGCTCCACATCCACGTGCGGGGTACGGCCGGGACCCGAGGCGCGGCGTCACCAGACGACGCGGCGAACAGGCAACCGTGCCACAGCGGTGTGATCGGACGGAAGTCCGACACGCCGGAGAACTCTGCAAGGTTGTGGCAAGTCGCCAGTGGGCAGGCCACACTCAGTACGGGAGCAGCGACGCAGGTGACGTCGGCAGGCACCACCCGGGAGGTAACCGTGCCCGAACTGCGCGTCGTGGCTGTCAGCAATGACGGCACACGGCTGGTCCTCAAGGCTGCCGACAGCACGGAGTTCACCCTCCCCATCGACGAGCGGCTGCGCGCCGCCATCCGTGGTGACCGGCCACGCCTGGGCCAGATCGAGATCGAGGTGGAGAGCCACCTCCGCCCCCGTGACATCCAGGCGCGGATACGAGCCGGCGCCTCCGCCGAGGAGGTCGCCCAGGCCGCCGGGATCTCGGTGGACCGGGTCCGCCGCTTCGAGGGTCCGGTGCTCGCCGAGCGCGCCTTCATGGCCGAGCGGGCCCGCAAGACCCCGATCCGTCGGCACGGCGAGAGCACCGGACCGCAGCTGGGCGAGGCCGTCGCCGAGCGGCTGGTGCTGCGTGGCGCCGAGAAGGACGCCGAGCGCTGGGACTCCTGGCGGCGCGACGACGGTACCTGGGAGGTCGTCCTCTCCTACCGGGCCGACGACGAGGGCCGCTCCGCGAGCTGGACGTACGACCCGCCCCGGCGGCTGGTCCAGCCGATCGACGACGAGGCCCGCGCGCTGATCGGCGAGAACGTCGAGCGCGAGGAGGACTCGGTCTTCCCGTTCATCCCGCGGATCGCCCGGCTCCCGCACGACCGTCCGATGCGCCCGATGATCGAGCGTCCCTCGGCCGACCGGATCATGTCCCCGCCGCCCGAGCGGATCGTGGCCCGCGAGGCGACGGCCACGGCCGCCACCGCCGACGCCCGGGATTCGCTGACCAGCCTGCTGGATGTGGTCCCGGCCTTCCGGGGCGACCTCGCGGTCGGCCCGTCGGCGATCGAGGCCGCGCCGCCGGTCGAGGACGAGCAGTTGGTCGAGGAGCCGGCCGCCGCCGTGGCACCGGCCGTCGGCGCGGGCTCGGCCTACGCGGACATCCTGATGCCCCGGGCGGTCGCACCGCACCGGGAGCGGCTGGTCGGCACCACCGACCGGCAGGCCGAGGCGGACGGCGTGCGTCCGGGCCGCCGGGCCACGGTGCCCAGCTGGGACGAGATCGTCTTCGGCAGCCGCCGCAAGAAGCAGGAGTAGCGAAGAGGGGCCCCGGGTGAGGGCCCCTCTTCGTGCTGCCGGCCGGCGCTCCCGCTCAGCCGCGCTCGGCTCCCGTGGCGACCGGCCTGGCCGGGTCGCGGGACCACTCGCTCCAGGAGCCCGGGTACAGCGAGGCCTGACGCCCCGCCAGCTCCAGGGCCAGCGCCTGGTGCGCCGCCGTCACCCCCGAGCCGCAGTAGACGCCCACCGCCTGCCCGTCCGCGCCCAGCGCGCGGAACCGCTCCGCCAGCTCGGCGGCGGGCCGGAAGCGCCCGTCCGGACCGAGGTTCTCGTTGGTCGGCGCGCTGACCGCGCCGGGGATGTGCCCGGCCCGCGGGTCGATCGGCTCGGTCTCGCCGCGGTAGCGCTCGCCGGCCCGGGCGTCCAGCAGGAGGCCGCCGCGCGCCAGCTCGGCCGCCTGCTCGGCGTCCAGCGTCGGCAGCTGCCCGGGGACCGGCTTGAAGTCACCGTCTCCCGGCGGCGGAACCTCGGTGGTCTGCGGCTGTCCGGCCGCCAGCCAGGCGGCCAGGCCGCCGTCCAGCACCCGGACGTCGCGGTGGCCGGCCCAGCGCAGCAGCCACCAGGCCCGGGCCGCCGCCATCGACGTGTTCGCGTCGTAGACCACCACCGGACGGTCCGCGCCGACCCCGGCCCGGCGCAGCGCGGCGCCGAACTCCTCCGGGTCCGGCAGCGGGTGGCGCCCGCCGACGCCCACCTGGACGGCCGGGGCGGCCAGCACGCGGTCCAGCTCCAGGAAGTGGGCCTGCGGCAGGTGGCCCACCTCGTAGTCCTCGATGCCGGCCGGGCCGCCCAGCTGCCAGCGGATGTCCAGCAGCACCGGCGGCAGCGGACCGGCCAGCGCCCGCACCAGCTCGTCGACGGAGATCAACGGAGAAGTCTTGTCCATGCGGGTCATTCTGCCGCCTGCGACGGTCGCATCGGGGTGCGGAACGCTCTTTGTACGGTCTTTGCCGTGGCGTCAGCGCGGTCCTGCGGTGTGTCGTGCACGAGGAATGGGAGCATCTGGGCCTGGGGCCCGCGCCGCCGGGCCGGGTGCCCCCGCGAGGAGGCCTGTGATGACTGCGGTGAAGGTCCGGGTGGCGCAGGGCACACCCTGCTGGGTGAGCCTGATGGTCCATGACCTGGAGGGCGCCAAGGCCTTCTACGGTCCGCTGCTGGACTGGAGTTTCACCCCGGGACCCGCCGAACTCGGCGCCTACGTCCGGGCCAGCCTGCACGGCGCCAAGGTCGCCGGGATCGGGGTGGCCCCGGCCGACACGGCACTGCCCACCGAGTGGACCACGTACTTCGCGGTGGACAGCGCCGACGACGTCTCGCAGCGGGTGCGCGAGTGCGGCGGAACGGTGGCGGTCGGGCCGCTGCGGTCCGGGCCGGCCGGACGCCTCGCCGTCGCCGCGGACCTCTCGGGAGCCTTCTTCGGGCTCTGGGAGGGCCGCGAGCACCTCGGCTGGGAGGTGGTCGGCGAGCCGGGCGCGCCGGTCTGGAGCGAACTGGTCACCAACGACGAGCCGCTGGCTGCCGCCTTCTACGGCTCGGTGCTGGGCCGCGCGGTGGTCGAGGCGGACCCGTCGGCGCTGGCCCGCGGGGACGAGGAGGCCACCCTCCAGGTGGACGGGCACCGGGTGGCCGGCATCCGGCAGACCGGCGACCTGCGGGACGGTCCGCCGCGCTGGCGGGTCTACTTCGCGGTCGCGGACGTCGATCTGACCGTGCACCAGGCGCTGGCACTGGGCGGCAGCCTGCTGGTGGCGCCCTACGACACCCCGTACGGGCGGGTGGCCCGGCTGGCCGATCCGGAGGGCGGCCGGTTCTCGGTGGTCAGGCTGCCGTAACCGGCGCGCTGTCAGCCCTCGAAGGGGAGCACGTCCGGGGAGAGGGCGGCCGCGCGGGCGGTGGCGGCGGTGAGCCGGCGGCGGTGATGACGGCGGCAGAGCACCTCGTAGCCGACCTCGTCCTCGCTGACCGCGACGTCGCCGACCACCACCTGCGGCCCCTCGACCACCATCACCCCGCCGACCGTGCGGGCGTTGTGGGTGGCCCGGGCGCCGCACCAGCAGAGCGCCTCGACCTGGAGGATCTCCACCCGGTCGGCGAGCTCGACGAGCCGCTGCGAACCGGGGAAGAGCCGGGTGCGGAAGTCGGTGGTGATCCCGAACGTGAAGACGTCGATGCCCAGTTCGTCGACCACCCGGGCGAGCTGGTCGACCTGGGCCGCGGTGTAGAAGTTCGCCTCGTCGCAGATCAGGTAGTCCACCCGGCCGCCCGCCGAGAGCAGTTGCACGACGTAGAGGTGGAAGTCGAAGCCCTCGGTCACCTCGACCGCCTCGGCCCGCAGGCCGAGCCGGCTGGAGATGGTGGAGGCGCCGGCGCGGTCGTGGCGGGCGAAGATGATGCCCTGTCGGCCGCGCGCGGCGTGGTTGTGGTTCATCTGCAGCGCCAGCGTCGACTTGCCGCAGTCCATCGTGCCGGAGAAGAACACCAGGTCAGCCATGGGTGGAGCGTGGGCCTTTCGGGATGGGGGTGATCAGCCGCGGACTTCGAGCAAGGGCACGAACTGCTCGACCGGGGTCATCGACCCGTGCAGCCCGGTCATCGCGGACTCCCCCGGCTCGCTGCGTGAAGCGATCACCGCGACGTCGTCACGGGCCGCCGCGACCACGTCGCCGATCCGGTGGTAGACCCGGTCGTCGACGGACGGGCCGAACCAGCCGGCCGCTATCGCCTCGTCCCGGCCGGCGACCCACATGCGGTCCCCGAGCACCTCGCTCCAGACCATCCGCACGTCGGCGGCCGCGCCCGGGACGGCGTAGACGTGCCGGGCGCGGGCCTCGCCGCCGAGCAGGGCGACGCCGGCGCTCAGCTCCCAGTCGTCGTCGAAGTCGATCCGGTCCTCCGGCGCGATGTCGATCATGCCGTGGTCGGCGGTGACGTACAGCGCCGAGCGCGGCGGCAGTTGCTCGGCGAGCCGCTGGGCGAGCCGGTCGACGGTGTTGAGCATCATCCGCCACTCGTCGGAGTCGACGCCGTAGCGGTGGCCCATCCCGTCCAGCTCGCTGACGTACGTGTAGACCAGCGTGCGGTCGGCGGCGGCCAGTTGGCGGGCTGCCAGGTCCATCCGCTCCTCGCCGGTGGTGCGGCCGAGGAAGTGGCCGCCGGAGAGCGCGACCTGGGTGAGCGGGGTCTGCGCGAAGAGCGGGGAGGAGACCTGACTGGCCGTCACCCCGGCCGCGTGCACCCGCTCGAAGACCGTCGGGTACGGCTGCCACTCGCGCGGCTCCACCGGCGGCTGCCAACGCAGCTGGTTCATCAGCTGGTTGCGCCCCGGGATCGCCACCGTGTAGCCCGCCAGGCCGTGCAGGCCGGGCGGCAGACCGGTGCCGACCGAGGCCAGCGAGGTCGCGGTGGTGGAGGGGAAGCCCGCGGTGAGCGGCCGGGCGGTGCGGCCGAGCGAGCTGGGCAGCAGCGAGGTCAGGAAGGGCGCGTACTCGGGGTGGCGCTTGATCAGCTCCCAGCCCATGCCGTCGACCAGGAAGACGCAGACCCGGTCGGCGGGTTCGATCGGCAGCGTGCTGGTGAAACCGGGGACGCCGAGGCCGGCCGCCACCGAGGGCAGCAGGTCGCAGAGCGAGCCGGTGCCGTAGCGGGGGACGGGCGCGTCGGCGGGGACGAGAAGCTCGAAGGCGTCGTGGTCCGAGGGAGGGGTGTAGGACATCGTGGGGTGCCGGGCCTCAGGAGCGGGTGCTGATGGTGGCCTCGGACAGCGCCCGGGCGAAGACCAGGGCCTGGGCGACAGTCTCCGGTCCGTCGCCCGCCTCGCTGACCCGCAGGGACAGGTCGTCGGCGGTGGCCGAACCGGTGTAGCCGTGGTCGGCCTCACAGTTCGGGTCCGAGCAGCCGGCCGGCTCCAGGTCGATCCGCTGGACCGCTCCCCAGCCGATGGTGAGCACCACCTCGCGCGGCAGCGTGCCCGGGGTGTACGTCTCCGGGTTGGCGACCATGCGGCTGAGCACGACCGAACCGATCCGGTCCAGGCGCACGCACTCGGTGGAGGTCGTGGCGTAGGGCACCGGGCTGGTCGCGTCGGCGGCCTGCTCGTCGGTGTGGCTGACCACGAACCTGGTGGCGGTCAGCACCAGCACGGTGACATGCCGACGCACCTCGTTGGCGTCGAAGGTGGTCTCCTGGTGGACCAGGTAGGAGCTGATCGGCTCGGGGCCCACCGCGGACTCCACGGCCTCGGACACCAACGCGGGGTAGTAGCCGCTGCGCTCGATCGCCGAGCGCAGGTCCTGCGTGGTGGTGGTACCGGTCTTCGCCATAACTCCATCCTGGCATGTCCCGCCGACGGAGCGGGCTGGACTGCGCCGTACGTCTCGGGCGGCCGGCTGCACCGGACGTGGCCCGAGCGGGCGCAACCCAGGAAGGCTACAGGGTGCTCATGCTGCGCGGGCCCAGATCACTGCGGACCGGCAGCGGGGCGATCCGCACCCGGGCCCCCAGGACGGTCAGGCCGTGCGGGGCCACCACCACCGGCTCCAGGTCCACCGAGGCCACTTCGGGCAGGTCGTCGACCAGCCGGGAGACCCGCAGCAGCAGCTCCTCCAACGCGTCGGTGTCCACCGGATCGGCGCCCCGCCAGCCGAACAGCAGCGGCGCCGCCCGGACCTCCCGGACCAGGGCGGCGACCTCCAGGTCGGTGGCCGGGACCAGCCGGTGCGCCAGGTCGCCGAGCAGTTCGGCGGGGGCGCCGGCCAGGCCGAAGGACAGGATCGCGCCGACCGCCGGGTCGACGGTGGCGGCGATCACGGTGTCCACCCCGCGCGGAGCCAGCCGCTGCACCACCAGCTCGGCCTGGGCCGCGCCGCCGAGCAGCGCGTCCAGCTCGCGGTGCGCGCGGCGCAGGCCCGGCTCGCCGGTCAGGTCGAGCCGGACGCTGCCGAGGTCCGGCCGGTGGCGCAGGTGGCCGGCGGTGGCCTTGAGCGCGACCGGGTAGCCGAGCTCGGTTGCGGCCAGCACCGCCCGTGCCTCGTCCGGGGCGGGCAATGTGGGCTGGACGTCGATGCCGTAGCAGGCCAGCAGGGCGGCCGCGTCCCGGTCGGGGAGGGTGGTCCGGCCTCCCACGTGGTGCTGCTCGACCAGGCGGCGGGCGGCGGCCTCGTCGATCCGGTCCAGCTCGGGCACCCGGGCGGTCTCCTCGGCGGCCTCGGTGGTGCGCCGCCAGGCGCCGTAGCGCACGGCGTGCGCCAGGGCGCTCACCGCGCGTTCGGGCGCCGGATAGGTCGGCACGGTGTGCTCGTCGGTGCGCAGCCGGGCGGGCAGGCCGGTGAGGGTCAGATGGGTCAGCAGCAGCGGCTTGCCACGCCGCTGCGCGGTGCTCGCGGCGGCCAACAGCGCCTCGCCGATCTCCGGGTCGGTGCCGGGCAGCGGCTGGTCGCCCGGGACGGCTCCGGAGATCGGCGGGATCGCCACCGCGATCACCGCGTCCACGCCGGGGTCGCCGAGCGCGGTCTCCAGGGCGATCCGGAAGTTGTCGCCGGTGGCGGCGGTGGTCAGGTCCACCGGGGTGCGCGGGCGAAGGCCCGCGCTGAGGCAGGCGTCGTAGGTGAGCAGGCCCAGCGAGTCGGAGTTGCCGACCACCGCCACCCGGTCGCCGGACGGCAGCGGCTGGTGGGCCAGCAGCTCGCCGGCGTCGAAGAGCTCGGTGATGGTCTCCACCCGCACCACGCCGGCCTGCTGGAAGAGCGCGTCGACGGTGGCGTCGCGCAGGCCGGAGGCGATGGACGGAATGGCGTGGCCGGGCGGCAGGCTGCCGGTGTGCCGGGCGCCCTTGACCACCACGACCGGCTTGGCGGAGGCCAGCCGGCGGGCGATCCGGGTGAACTTGCGCGGGTTGCCGAACGACTCCAGGTAGAGCAGCACCACGTCGGTGGCCGGGTCCTCCTCCCAGTACTGGAGCAGGTCGTTGCCCGAGACGTCGGCGCGGTTGCCGACCGAGGCGAAGGACGAGACGCCCAGGCCCCGGCGGTGCGCGGCCTCCAGCAGGGCGACACCGATCGCGCCGGACTGGCAGAACAGCCCGAACCGGCCCGCCGCGGGCAGCGCCGGGGCCAGCGAGGCGTTCAGCCGGTGTTCCGGGTCGGTGTTGATCAGGCCGAACGCGTTGGGGCCGATCACCCGCATGCCGGCCGCACGGGCCTGGCGGACCAGGGCGCGCTGACGGTCCCGGCCCTCGGGCCCGGTCTCGGCATACCCGGCGGTCACCACCACCAGGCCCTGCACCCCGTGCGCGCCGCACTCGGCGACCACCGCCGGGACCGCCGCGACGGGCACGGCGATGATCGCCAGGTCGACCGGTCCGGGGATCTCCATGAGCGAGGCGCACACCGGCACGCCGTCCAGCACGGTGCCGGGCGGAGCCGCGCTGTTCACCGCGTACACCTCGCCCCGGAACCCGCTGCCGGTCAGGTCGCGCAGCAGCGCCCGGCCGGCCGACCGCTCGGTGCGCGAGACGCCGACCACCGCGACCGAGCGCGGAGTCAGCAGCCGCTGGACGGACCGGGCCTCCGCGCGGTGCTCGCGGGCGCGCATGACCGCGAGCGAGGCGGCGGTGGGTTCGAGGTCGAGTTCGAGGTGCAGCACGCCGTCGGCGAAGCTGCGCTGCTGGACGTAGCCGGCGTCGGTGAAGACCTTGGCCATCTTGCGGTTCTCCGGCAGCACCTCGGCGACGAAGCGCCGGATGCCGCGCTCCTGGGCGACCGCGCCGATATGCTCCAGCAGCGCGGAGGCGACCCCGCGGCCCTGGTGGGCGTCCTGGACCAGGAAGGCCACCTCGGCGTCGGTACCGCTCTCGGAGGGACGGCCGGCGGCGTCGATCCGGTCGTAGCGGACGGTGGCGATGAAGCGGTCGCGCACCACGACGGCCAGGCCGACCCGGTTGACATAGTCGTGGTGGGTGAAGCGCCGGACGTCCTTGGCGGAGAGCCGGGGGTAGGGGGCGAAGAAGCGGAAGTACTTCGACTGGTCGGAGACCAGCGCGTAGAACTCCACCAGCCGGTCGGCGTCGGCCGGGGTGATCGGGCGGATCCGCGCGGTGCCGCCGTCCCGCAGCAGGACGTCGGCCTCCCAGTGCCGGGGGTAGCTGTGCGCGTCGCCCGGCGCGGCGCCGCGCGGTATCGCGTTGCCCGGTGCGGCGGCGGCCGAGGTCTGGGGGTCGTCCACAACCGCCAGGCTATCGGGCGGCGGGCCGGTCGGCGCCCGGCCGGGCCAGGTTCCTCCGCACCCGTGCCAGAATGGTCTAGACAACACAGCTCCAGCAGCTCCACCTGAAAGGCACGTCTCATGGCTGAGCGCCGCGTCACCATCGGTTGGCCCGAGGGCCTGCACGCCCGTCCCGCCTCGGTCTTCGTCCGCGCGGTCGGTGCCGTCGGCGTGCCCGTCACCATCGCCAAGGCCGGCGGCACCCCCGTCAACGCCGCCTCCATGCTCGGCCTGCTGGCGCTCGGCGCCCAGGGCGGCGAGGAGGTCGTGCTCACCGCCGACGCCGAGGGCGCCGAGGCCGCGCTGGACCGCCTGGCCGCGATGGTGCAGAACGGCCTGGACGCGCTGCCGGAGGCCTGAGCCCGCCCCGAAGGGGTGGCACCGCGACTGCGGTGCCACCCCTTCGGCATGTCCTGCCACAATCGCCGGGTGCGCGAACTCCACACCGTCCCCGACCTGGACGAGGCCGCCGAGAACGACGGCCTCCTGCTCTGGGCCGCCCAGGGCCTCGCCCCCGGCGTGCGGGCCTGGGCCCAGCAGGACGCGGTCGCGGTGGCCTCCCCCGGGCTCTCCGGGCGCGACCGGCTGGCCGTTCGCGGACCCGCCGGGCCTGCCGCCCGACTGGTCCGACACGCGCTGGCGGAGTTCGGCCCCAGCCTGCGCCCGGTCGGCGACAGCGCGCTGATCGACGACCTGGTCACGGCGGTCCCCGGCCTGCGCCGGGCCAGCCCGTTCCGCTGGATGGAACTGCGCGCCGCCGGGCCGGCCGACCCGGACGCCTCTGGCGTCCCGCCGCTCGCCCGACTGCTCTCCACAACCGAACTTCCCGAGGCCGCCGCCCTCCTCGACGAGGTCTTCCCCGGCTCCTACGCCCACCCGCTGCTGCCCGGCAGCCGCTCCTGGGCCGGAGTCCGTGACGAGACCGGCCGGCTCACCGCGCTCGCCGCCGACGCCTGGAGCGCCCCCGAGGTCGGCTTCCTGGCCGGCGTCGCCGCCCACCCCGTCCACGGGCGCGGCCGCGGACACGCCGCGGCCGCCTGCCGACTGCTGCTCGACACCATGCTGCGGCGCTGCGGACGCGCCGCGCTCATGGTGGACGAGGACAACCCGGCCGCGATCCGCCTCTACGAACGGCTCGGTATGCATCGGCGCGATCTCCATGCCGCTTTCCTCGACCCCGCATGACGGTGAATCAGTGAAACCCGGACGCCGCAATCCGCTGCGTCCCGGCCGGCCGGCTGGGACGCTTCAACGATGGACCGTCACCTGACCTCCCACCGCGCCCACGCCCACCACCCCATCGCCGCCCCGCTGAGCGACGCGACGGTGGCCGAGCTACTGGCCCGCGCCCTCCCCCGTGGGAACGAGCGCCTGTTGGACCTCGGCTGCGGCGAGGCCGTCTGGCTGCTGCGCGCACTGGCCGGCCGCCCCGGCGTCACCGGCGACGGCGTCGGCCCAGAGGCGTCCGGCCTGACCAGGGCCCAGCAGACGGCCGAGCAGCTCGGGGTGGCCCGGCGGCTGGGCCTGCACCACAGCGCGCCGGCGGACTTCATCGCCCCGCACCCGTACGACCTGGTGCTCGGCATCGGTGTCGCGCCGGCCTTCGGCGGACTGCTGCCCGCCCTCGCGGCCGCCCGCGCCCTCCTGGCCCCGGGCGGCGCCGTGCTGATCGGCGAGGGCTACGACGGGAGTACCCCGCACGGCCTGGCCACCCTCGTCGAGCAGATCACCGCCGACGGCTGGGTCCCGGTCCACGGGCACACCAGCACCCGGCAGGAACTGGACGACTACGAGTGGTCCAGGGCCGGCTCACTCGCCGCCTGGGCCCTCGACCACCCCGACGACCCGGACGCCGCCCCGGCGCTGGAGGCCGCCACCGCCCACCGCAACCACTGGCTGCGCGAGCGGCGCGGCACCGACGGCTTCGCCGTCCTGCTCCTGCGGCCCACCCCGGCCTGAGCGCTCAGTCGAGACGGGCGTCGAAGGCGAGCTCCCGGGTCAACTCCTCGACGCGCCGCGCCGCAAGCCCCTGGGAGACGAACCAGGCCCCGACGTTGCGCACATCGCGCTCCAGGAAGGACCGCCCGCGCGGGTTGGCGATGACGTCGACGATCTGCGGGACGTCGATGATCACCAACCGGCCCTCGTGGACCAGGATGTTGTACGCGGACAGGTCCCCGTGCGCGTAGCCGTCCCGGGCGAGCAGCGACAGGCTGCGGCCCAGCTGCTCCCACAGGTCGTCCAACTCCGCGCCCTGCGGCCGGGTCTGGGCCAGCCTCGGGGCGGCCGCGCCGGACCGGTCGCCGATGAACTCCATCAGGATCTCGGTGCCGACGATCTGGACCGGGTACGGCACGGCCGCGCCCGCCAGCCAGAGCCGGGACAGCGCCGCGAACTCGGCGGCGGCCCACTGGCCGGCGATGGCCTCCTTGCCGAAGGCCGTGCGCTTCTCCGTCGCGCGGCTGATCCGCGACTCCTTGTGCGCACGGCCCTCCAGATAGCCGGAGTCACGGTGGAACAGCCGGTGCTGGCCGTCGCGGTAACGCTTGGCCGCCATCAAAGTGCTGCGGCCACCGCCCGGCACGCCGCGCTCCAGCAGGAAGACATCGGCCTCCTTGCCGGTCTTCACGATGCCCAACTCGGTGTCGACGGCGGCGAGATCGGTCACCACCCAGTCGGGGCGCGGCTCGGGCCCCTTCTCGGTCGGCGTCGAGACGTCCCAGGTGGACCAGCGGTCCCCCTGGGGAGGCCCGTCGGGGGCGCCGTCGCCGTCAGCGGGTACGTCCTCGGACGCCTCCGGCCAGAAGCGCGCGGTGTAGTCGGCGAACGCCTCGTCGAAGGCGGCGTCGTCGTGGTGGGTGGTGCGGTTGCCGCCCTTGCCGCCCTTGGGGCGGATACGGGCGAAGGACTCACTGTCGGAAAAGCGCTCACGCACTGCGGTGGTCTCCTGCGGAGTGGGCCCACCGGAGGGTGCGTCGGCGAAGGCGACGTCAGCCGGCGGGCAGATAACGAGAGGAAGCGTCTGGCGCGCAGGGAACAGCGCGCCGCGTCGAGGCGGCAACCACGGAGGCGCACCTCCCCTCTCTCTCGTCACGGCCGGGCACCGAACGCCCGATTCCGCAGGAACACCACGACCCTATCGACCTCCGCGCAGGGCGCAACCGAATTAACGGCCGGGGTGCGCGGCCCCTCCACTTCCGCGCACCCTGACCCGACGTCAGCCCTTGACGCAGACCACCTGCTTCAACTTGGCCACCACCGCGACCAGGTCCTGCTGCTGCGCCATGACCTTGTCGATCGACTTGTAGGCGCCCGGGATCTCGTCGACCACGCCGCTGTCCTTGCGGCACTCCACGCCCCGGGTCTGCTCCTCCAGGTCCTTGACCGTGAACTTCCTCTTGGCCGCGGTCCGGCTCATCTTGCGGCCGGCGCCGTGCGAGGCGGAGTTGAACGAGTCCGCGTTGCCCAGGCCGCGGACGATGTACGACCCGGTGCCCATGGAGCCCGGGATGATCCCGAGATCACCGGAGCCGGCCCGGATCGCACCCTTGCGGGTGACCAACAGGTCGACGCCGTCGTAGCGTTCCTCGCTGACGTAGTTGTGGTGGCAGCTGATCACCTGGTCGAAGGCGACCTCGGCCCGGGGGAACTCACCGCGCACCACGTCCTGGAAGAGCGCCATCATGACCGCCCGGTTGCGCTTGGCGTACTCCTGCGCCCAGAAGAGGTCCTGGCGGTAGGCGTCCATCTCCGGGGTCTTCGCGAGGAAGACCGCGAGGTCGCGGTCGACCAGACCCTGGTTGTGCGAGAGCGAGCGAGCGACACCCATGTGGTGGTCCGCCAGCTCCTTGCCGATGTTGCGCGATCCAGAATGCAGCATCAACCAGACGGAATCGGTCGTGTCGAGACAGAACTCGACGAAGTGGTTCCCGGCCCCGAGCGTGCCCATCTGCTGCATGGCCCGCTCGCGCCGCCACTTCACCTCCGGCGCGACCTGGTCGAACCGGCCCCAGAAGTCCTCCCACCCCGTCGCCGTGAGGTCCCGCAGTGAGCGCGGGTCGACCGGGTCGGTGTGCAGGCCGCGGCCGACCGGGATGAGCTGCTCGATCCGCGAGCGCAGTCGGCCGAGATCGTCGGGCAGGTCGCGGGCGGTCAGCGAGGTCTTCACCGCGCTCATCCCGCAGCCGATGTCGACGCCGACCGCGGCCGGGCAGACCGCGTCCTTCATGGCGATGACGGACCCGACGGTCGCGCCCTTGCCCAGGTGGACGTCCGGCATCACGGCGAGGCCGTGCAGCCAGGGCAGGCCGGAGATGTTGCGCAGCTGCTGGAGAGCCTCGCCCTCGACCGTCGCCGGATCGGTCCACATCCGGATCGGGACGCGTGCGCCGGGTACTTCGGTGTACGACATGGTGAGACTGACCCCCAAAGGTCGACGATTCCAGGGTAGGACTGCCACGCGAAGAGTCCGGCGTGGCTCGGGAAGGCTGTGGCGCGGGAGGCTGTGGCGCGAGAGCGACGGGAACGGCCTGGCGGCAGGGCTCAGGCGGTTCGTCGCGAGCTGCGGGAGGCAACGGACGGCCGCCTCGGGGAGCGCAGAGCGCTGACGCGCCTGCCTGGTTGCTCGACCCGCACGGTGACCGCCTCCTCTCCCGATTGTCGCCTGTCCGCCGCGCTGTGCGACGGGGATATCAACCCATGGAACCGGCGTGCCGGGCAAGGGAATTACCGAGGCCCGGCGGATCATCCGCCGGGCCTCGGGCACCACCTGCCGAAACAGCGTCAGGAGGAGATGACGGTGACCTCGCCGATGCCGAGCTCCCTGACCTGCTCACCGATCACCGAGGCGTCCCCGACCAGGACGGTGACCAGCCGCTCGGGCAGGAAGCCGCTGACCACGGCGTCCGTGGCGGCCTGCGTGCTCAGGACGGCCATCTGCCGGTAGACCTCGGCCTGGAAGTCGTCCGCGAGGTGCTGTTCGACCTGGTCGGCGAGGGTACTCGCCACCGATCCGGCGGTCTCGTAGCGCAGCGGGGCGACCCCGACCAGGTACTGCACGGCCTCCTCGCGCTCGGCGTCGGTGAGGCCCTCGGCGGCGAGGGTGCGCAGGATGGTCCAGGTGTCGGCCAGCGCGGGTGCGGTGGACGCGGTGTCCACGGAGCCGCTGATGGCGAGCAGCGCGCGGCCCGAGCCGTCGGCGGCGGAGCGCAGCGGCTGGGCGAAGGCCCGTACGCCGTAGGTGTAGCCCTTCTCCTCGCGCAGCACCTTGTCCAGCCGGGAGGTCAGGGTGCCGCCCAGGCAGTAGGTGCCGAGCACCTGCGCGGCCCAGGCCGGGTCGTGCCGGTCGGGGCCGATCCGGCCGATCAGCAGCTGGGTCTGGACGGCTCCGGGCCGGTCCACGATGACCACCCGCGCGCTGTCGTCGGCGGTGACCGGCGCGGCCTTGCTGGGCTCGGCCCGGTCGCCGCTCCAGCTGCCCAGGGTGGACTCCAGGAGCGCCGGGAGGTCGACGCCGGTGAGGTCGCCGACCACGACCACGCTGGCGGTGGACGGACGGACGTGCGCGTCGTAGAAGGCCTTGACCGCGGCGCGGTCGATCCGCTTGACGCTCTCGGCGCTGCCGGCCCGCGGGCGCGACAGGCGGTCCGCGGAGTCGAAGAGCTCGGCGTGCAGCGCCTTGGCCGCGCGGCGGGCCGGGTTGGCCTGCTCGTGGACGATCTCGTCGAGGCGGTTGGCGACCAGCCGCTCGATCTCGTCCTCGGGCAGCGCGGGAGAGCGCAGCGCGTCGGCGAGGAGGGTGAGGCCGCGCTCCAGGCGGGAGACCGGCACCTCCAGGGCGACCCGGATGCAGGGGTGGTCGGCGTTCGCGTCGAGGGTGGCTCCGGCGCGCTCCAGCTCGCCGGCGAACTCCTCGGCGGTGAGCGTGTCCGTGCCCTCGTTGAGCGCCCGCGCCAGGACCGTCGCGACGCCCTCCAGCTCGGTGGGCTCGGCGGCGAGCGGCGCGTCGACCAGCACGTCGACGGCCACCAGCTGCTGGCCGGGACGGTTGCAGTGCAGCACCGTCAGGCCGTTGGCCAGCACCGAGCGGGTGGGCGCCGGGAAGGCCCACGGGGTCGGCGTGCCGGGCTGCGGCTGCGGGTGGAAGGTCATGGTGGGGACGAAGGTGCTCATGCGGCGTCCTCCTCGGCGTTGTCGGAGTCGGCATCGGCGGTGGCCAGCGGCTCGTAGACGAGCACGGCGCGGTTGTCCGGGCGCAGGCGGGCCGCGGCGACCGCCCTGACCTCCTCCGCGGTGACGTCCAGGACCTTGGCGAGGGCGTCGTTGACCAGGTTGGGGTCGCCGAACAGGACGGCGAACCGGCAGAGTTCGTCGGCGCGGCCGCTGACGGTGGTCAGCCGGTCGAGCCACTCCCGCTCGATCTGCGCCTGCGCGCGCTCCAGCTCCTGCGGGGTGGGGCCCTCCGCGGCGAACCGGGCGAGCTCCTCGTCGACGGCGCTCTCGATCTGCTCGATCGTCGCCTCACCGCTGGTCTTGACGTCGAGCCAGCCCAGCGAGGGGGCGCCGGACAGCCGCAGCATGCCGAAGCCGGCCGACACGGCGGTACGGTCGCGGCGGACCAGCCGGTTGTAGAGACGGCTGGACTCGCCGGAACCGAGGACGGTGAGCGCCAGGTCCACGGCGTCGGCCTCGCGGGTTCCGTCGTGCGGCAGGCGATAGGCGGACATCAGCGCGCGGGAGGGGACCTCCTCCTCGACCAGCTCGCGGATCTCCTGCCCGATCACCTCGGGCAACGTTCCGTCGCGCGGCGGCTGCTTGCCGTCGTGCGCGGGGATGGACCCGAAGTACTTCTCGACCCAGGCGACGGCCTGCTCGGCGTCGAAGTCGCCGACGATCGAGAGCACCGCGTTGTTGGGGGCGTAGTACGTGCGGAAGAAGGCGCGGGCGTCTTCCAGCGTGGCCGCGTCCAGGTCGGCCATCGAGCCGATCGGGGTGTGATGGTAGGGGTGGCCCTCCGGGTAGGAGAGCCGGGTGAGCTTCTCGAACGCCGTGCCGTAGGGCACGTTGTCGTAGCGCTGGCGGCGCTCGTTCTTGACGACGTCGCGCTGGTTCTCCATCGACGCGTCGTCCAGCGCGGCGAGCAGCGAGCCCATCCGGTCGGCCTCCAGCCAGAGCGCGAGCTCCAGCTGGTGGGTCGGCATGGTCTCGAAGTAGTTGGTGCGCTCGAAGCTCGTGGTGCCGTTGAGCGATCCGCCCGCACCCTGGACGAGCTCGAAGTGGCCGTTGTTCGAGACGTTGGCGGAGCCCTGGAACATCAGGTGCTCGAACAGGTGCGCCAGACCCGTACGCCCCTTCACCTCATGGCGGGAGCCGACGTCGTACCAGAGGCAGACGGCGGCCACCGGAGTGAGGTGGTCCTCTGAGAGCACCACACGCAGGCCGTTGGCCAGGCGGTGCTCGGTGATCGCGATGCCTTTGGTGGAGGCGGGGGCCGGGTTGGCCATGCGCTCGGGTCCTTCCCGTCGAGTTGGGGTCGGGGGGATCGTCGGATGTCAGCAGCCCCCATTGTGGTGCAACGCGGCAGGGCCGCAGATGTGTCCGCGCGGATGAGCCGTTCGCCAGCGGCGGAAGAGGGTCGTGGGGCGGCCCTTGGCGGGCGGTGTCGGTGAGAGGGTCCACAATGGGGGGCGCCGTACCCCGGTGACGACACGTGATGCAGCTGACAGACGCAAGGGAGCCCCGCCGCGATGGCCCGCCGCAGTTCGCCGACCCCGCCGCCCGGAGACTTCGAGGAGCGGATCCTCGATGTCGACGTCGTGGACGAGATGCAGGGTTCGTTCCTGGAGTACGCCTACTCGGTGATCTACTCCCGAGCCCTGCCGGACGCGCGGGACGGCCTCAAGCCGGTGCACCGCCGAATCCTCTACCAGGCCAACGAGATGGGCCTTCGCCCGGATCGCTCGCACGTGAAGTGCGCCCGCGTGGTCGGCGAGGTGATGGGTCGCCTCCACCCGCACGGGGACGCCTCGATCTACGACTCGATCGTCCGGATGGCACAGCCGTTCTCCATGCGGGTGCCGCTGATCGACGGGCACGGCAACTTCGGCTCGCTCGGCAACGACGACCCGCCGGCCGCGATGCGTTACACCGAGTCACGGCTGACGGCCGCCTCGATGGCGCTGGTCGAGTCGATCCACGAGGACACCGTCGACTTCGGGCCGAACTACGACGGCAGCGAGCAGGAGCCGGCGGTGCTCCCCGCCGCGTTCCCGAACCTGCTGGTCAACGGCACCTCGGGGATCGCGGTCGGGATGGCGACCAACATGCCGCCGCACAACCTCAGCGAGGTGGTGGCCGCCGCCCGGCACCTGATCAAGCACCCGGGCGCCGACCTCGACACGCTGATGCGCTTCATCCCCGGTCCGGACCTGCCGACCGGCGGCCGGATCGTCGGCCTCTCCGGCATCCGCGACGCCTACGAGAACGGCCGCGGCACCTTCAAGATCCGTGCCACCGTCACGGTGGAGGACGTCACCCCGCGCCGCAAGGGCCTCGTGGTGACCGAACTGCCGTTCACGGTCGGCCCGGAGAAGGTGATCGCCAAGATCAAGGACCTGGTCGGCGCCAAGAAGCTGCAGGGCATCGCGGACGTCAAGGACCTCACCGACCGCGAGCACGGCCTGCGGCTGGTGATCGAGGTCAAGAACGGCTTCGTCCCCGAGGCACTGCTCCAGCAGCTCTACAAGCTGACGCCGATGGAAGAGACCTTCGGCATCAACAACGTGGCGCTGGTGGACGGCCAGCCGCTGACGCTGGGCCTCAAGGAGCTGCTGGAGGTCTACGTCGACCACCGCTTCGAGGTGGTCCGCCGGCGCAGCGAGTTCCGCCGGCGCAAGCGCCAGGAGCGGCTGCACCTGGTCGAGGGCCTGCTGGTGGCGCTGGTCGACATCGACGAGGTCATCGCGCTGATCCGGTCCAGCGACAACGCCTCGCAGGCCAAGGAGCGCCTGATGGAGCGCTTCTCGCTCTCCGAGGTGCAGACCGCGTACATCCTGGACACGCCGCTGCGCCGGCTGACCCGGTTCGACCGGGTCGAGCTGGAGGAGGAGCAGGCCAAGCTCTCCGGCGAGATCGCCGAGCTGACCGAGATCCTGGAGTCGGACAGCAAGCTGCGCACCGTCGTCTCCACCGAACTGGGCGCGGTGGCCAAGCAGTTCGGCACCGAGCGGCGCACGGTGCTGCTGGAGGCCGGCGCACTGCCGTCGGCCGCGCTGGCCGTGCCACTGGAGGTGGCCGACGACCCGTGCCGGGTGCTGCTCTCCTCCACCGGGATGCTGGCCCGCACGCCGGACGGCGAGCCGGTCGAGCTCGGGGAGCCCTCGACGAGCCGTTCCAAGCACGACGTGATCGTCTCCGCGGTGCCCGCCACCGCGCGGGCCGACGTCGGCGCGGTGACCTCGGCCGGCCGAGTGCTGCGGCTGCCCGTGATCGACCTGCCCGCGCTGCCGCCGCAGCCCTCGCTCTCGCTGGCCGGCGGGGCGCAGATCGGCGAGCTGCTCCGGCTGGAGCCGGGCGAGCGGTTGATCGCCCTGACCACGCTCGACGAGTCCTCGCCCGGCCTGGCACTGGGCACCGCGCAGGGCGTGGTCAAGCGGGTGGTGCCGGAATGGCCCGCCAACAAGGACGAGTTCGAGGTGATCGCGCTCAAGGACGGCGACGAGGTGGTCGGCGCCGTCGAGCTGCGCACCGGTGAAGAAGACCTGGTCTTCATCGCCAGCGACGCCCAGCTGCTGCGCTACCCGGCCGGTCAGGTCCGCCCGCAGGGCCGGCCGGCGGGCGGGATGGCCGGCATCAAGCTGACCGACGGCGCCCGGGTGCTCTCCTTCACCGCGGTCGACCCGGCGGTGGACGCCGTGGTGATCTCGGTGGCCGGTGCCTCGGGGACCCTCACCGGCGAGGCGCAGAGCAGCTGGAAGGTGACGCCCTTCGAGCAGTACCCGCGCAAGGGCCGGGCCACCGGCGGGGTGCGCTGCCAGCGCTTCCTGCGCGGGGAGGACGCGCTGGCGTTCGCCTGGGCGGGCGCGATGCCGGCCCGGGCGGCCGCGGCCAACGGTGCGCCGGTGACCCTGCCGGAGCGCGACCCGCGCAGGGACGGCTCGGGCACGCCGGTGACCACGCCGGTGGCCGCCGTCGCAGGACCGGCCTGAACAAGGGGCGCTCGCTTGGGTCACCCTCCCGTTGACGCGGGTAGGGTGACCTAAGTGACCACCTGTGCGACGCTGTCGAGCGAGCTGACCGAGCCCCTGTCCGCCACCGCCGCCACCGCCACCACCTGGCTGCTGATCGAGCAGTCCGGGCCCTGGGGTGCCAAGGCTCTCGGCGAGAGCCACCTCCCCGAAGGCCTGGGCGCGGCCCTGGACGCGGCCTGCGCGGGAACCGGCGTGCGCCCGGCGCTGATCCGGCGCCCGGGCCGGCACGCCGACACCCATACCGACGCCGGACACCAGGTGGTACTGGCCCACACCGCACCGGGCAACTCCTGGCTGCGACGGGCCGAACTCGCCGACCTGACCGAGCTGTTGACGCTGGATCTGGCGGCGGCCGGCGCGGGCGAGCACGGCGGCTTCGGCTCCGCGCACACCGGCGGCCCGCTGGCGCTGGTGTGCACCAACGGCCGTCGCGACCGCTGCTGCGCGCTGCTGGGCCGTCCGCTGGCCGCCGAGCTGGCGGCTGCCGGGCACAGCGAGGTCTGGGAGGTCACCCACCTGGGCGGCCACCGCTTCTCCCCCACCATGCTGGTGCTGCCGTACGGCTACGCCTACGGGCGGCTGACCGAGGCCCGCGCCAAGGAGGTGCTGGCCGCGACGGCCGCCGGGCACACCGTCCCGCAGTTCTCCCGCGGACGCTCGTACTGGGACCGTCCGGCGCAGGCGGCCGAGCAGGCGGTCCGGGAGCTGACCGGCGAGACGGCCGCGGACGCCCTGACCATCACCCAGGAGCTCGCGGGCGACGGGCGTTGGGCGTGCCGGGTGGACCACCTGGACGGCCGGCGCTGGCGGGTCGAGGTGGCAGCGGAGCTGAGCCTGCCGCCGCGCCCGGAGAGCTGCGGCAAGGCGCCGGGCACCCCGAGCCGGATGGACGTCCGGTCCGTCACGACGGCTTGACCCCGGCGCGCACTCACCAGGAGTGACCGCCCGTCCGGGGGATTCCACCAGGCGCCGTAGTCGACCCGGTGCCTAGCGTGACGCCATGGACATACGCACCCAGACCGTCGTGAGCACGGACGCTGCTGAGCAGGTCCTCCCTTCGACGGCGGCCGAGTCGGCCGAAGACACCCCGGAGACCAGCCACCGGCCGCACGGCCACCGAGTGGCCCGCCTGCGGCGCGGCATCGGGATCGCCACCGCCGTGGTGGCGGGCGCCGGAGCGATCAGCCTCGGCGCCTCCGTCGGGACCGCGAGCGCGGACCCCGCCCCCAGTCACTCGGGCTGGGACGGCTCGGTCTACTGGTTCACCAACGCCGACGGCGACTGGCGCTACACCAGTCACCAGGACGTGTACCTGGACCGGATCGGCGCCGACGACAGCGACAGTGACAGCGGCTACAACAGCTACTCCGATGACAACAGTGACACTGCCGATCCGACGTCCTCCAGCGGCGACATCCAGCAGGGCTGGGACGGGTCGGTCTACTGGTTCAAGAACAGCAGCGGCACCTGGCGCTACACCAGTCACGAGGACATCTACCTGGACCGGATCGGCTCCGGGTCCGGCTCCGACTCGGCGGGTGACAGCAGCGCCTCCGACACCTCGGACTCCGCCTCGCGCGGCAGCGGCGACACCGAGTCGGCCGTCGAGTTCGCCCTCGCCCAGGTCGGCAAGCCCTTCGAGATGGGCGGCAACGGGCCGGACGACTACGACTGTTCGGGTCTGGTGCAGCAGGCCTACCTGCGCGCCGGCATCTCGCTGCCGCGGATCGCCGACGACCAGTACAGCGCCACCACGCCGATCAGCTCCAGCGATCTGCAGCGCGGTGACCTGCTCTACTGGTCCTACGACGGCTCCCCCGGCCAGATCCACCACACCGCCATCTACCTCGGCGACAACCAGTACGTCGAGGCGGCGCACCCGGGCACGAACGTCCGGATCTCCCAGCTGAACAGCGGGTACTGGCCGACCCAGACCGGCCGTCCCTGACCACCCCCCGGACCCAAGAGGACGGCCGTCCTCGGCAGCGCGCGCTGCCGAGGACGGCCGTCCCGTCGTGGTGCGGGCCGCTCAGACGGCGCCCGCGCCGGTCAGCGAGCGGACCTCCAGCTCGGCGAACTTGTCCTCGTCCGCGCGCTCCTCGCCGCTGACCGTGCCGACCCAGCCGAGCAGGAAGCCCAGCGGGATCGAGATCAGGCCCGGGTTCTCCAGCGGGAACCAGTGGAAGTCGACGCCCGGGAACATCGCGGTCTTGCTGCCGGAGACCACCGGCGAGAAGAGCACCAGCGCCAGCGCCGGCACCAACCCGCCGTACGTCGCCCAGCAGGCGCCCCGGGTGGTGAAGCGGCGCCAGAAGAGGTTGTAGAGCAGGGTCGGCAGGTTGGCCGAGGCGGCCACCGCGAAGGCCAGACTGACCAGGAAGGCGACGTTCAGCCGCTGGGCGAAGAGGCTGAGCACGATCGCCAGCCCGCCGATCAGCACGGCCGCCAGCCTGGCCACCACCACCTCCCGGCGGTCCGTGACCGGCGGCTTGGCCGGGCTGCGAAAGGCCTGCGCGTAGAGGTCGTGGGCGAACGAGACCGATGAGGCCAGGGTCAGTCCGGCGACCACCGCGAGGATGGTGGCGAAGGCGATCGCCGAGGTGATGGCGAAGAAGAGGGTGCCGCCGGTGCTGCCCTCACCGCCGCCGAGCTTCAGCGCGAGCAGCGGGACCGCCGTGTTTCCAGCCGAGTTGGCGCTGCGCACCGCCTTCGAGCCGACCAGCGCGGTGGCGCCGAGCCCGAGCACCACGGTCATCAGGTAGAAGCAGCCGACCAGGCCGATCGCCCAGATCGTGGAGCGGCGCGCGGCGCGCGCGGTGGGCACGGTGTAGAACCGCGAGAGGATGTGCGGCAGACCTGCGGTACCGAGCACCAGGGCCAGGCCCAGGCTGACGAAGTCCAGTCGACTGGTGGTGCTGGCACCGTACTTGAGGCCGGGCTCCAGGTACTTGTCCCCGGAGCCGCTCCCGCGGGCGGCGGCGTGCATCAGCTCGGCGAAGTCGCCGCGGAAGTGCACCATCACCAGGACGGTCAGCAGGACCGCGCCGACCATCAGCATCAGTGCCTTGACGATCTGGATCCAGGTGGTGGCCCGCATGCCGCCGACCGTGACATAGATGATCATCAGAGCGCCGACCGCGACGATGGTCCAGGTCTTGGCGGCGGCACCGGTACTGCCGAGCAGCAGCGCGACCAGGCTGCCCGCGCCGACCATCTGGGCGATCAGGTAGAGCAGCGTGACCACCACGCTGGAGACGCCGGCCGCGGCCCGCACCGGACGCTGGCGCATCCGGGTCGCCAGCACGTCGGCGAGCGTGTAGCGGCCGGTGTTGCGGACCAGCTCCGCCACCCACATCAGCACGACCAGCCAGGCGACCAGGAAGCCGATGCTGTAGAGCATGCCGTCGTAGCCGTACAGCGCGATGAGTCCGGTCACGCCGAGGAAGGAGGCGGCCGAGAGGTAGTCGCCGGAGAGCGCGATGCCGTTCTGGAGGGGACCGAAGTCGCGGCCGCCCGCGTAGAAGTCCTCGGTGGCCTGGCCTCGGCGGCCGACCCAGAGGGTGATCGCCAGGGTGACCACGACCACCAGGGCGAAGAGCACGATGGCCAGGTCGTGGTGCTGACCGGCCGGTGGCGGGGGCGGTGCCAGCCGGTGGACGGGCACGGGAACCGGGGGAGGCACGGGGATCTCGGAGAGTTTCATCGGAGCTGGTCCTGGGTGTCCCAGCGCAGGCCGAGGGCAGCTCGGTCGCGCTTCGTACGGGCATTGCGGGAGTAAAGCCAGGTGATCAGAAAAGTCGAGACGAACTGGAGCAGTCCCAGCAGCCACGCCACACTGAACGGTCCGGCAACCTGTTGACGCATCAGGTCGGGCGCGGCCGCCTGGGCAATCACATACAGGAGGTACCAACCGAGGAATACCGCGGTGGCGGGAAAGACGAATGTCCGATAACTGCGGCGAATCTCCTGAAAGGCCTCACTGCGCTGGACTTCGCGGTAGACCTGCGCCGCGGCCGGGTCCGGCGGCCGCTCGACCGGCGGCTCCGGCCGCGGCGCCGGGACGACGGCGGCGGCGGCTACCGGCTTGGGCTTGGCGACGGCGGGCCCTTTGGCCCGCTGCGCCGCGCCGGTCGGGCCCGCTGCCGACCACCAGTCGAAGCGCTGGCCCGCTCGGGGCCTACGACCGGCCGGTCCGGTGACTTCCTGCTGTGCCAAAGCTGCTCCTGGCCCGTGATGCGCCACCGAGCGGTGGGCGTCGATATCGGCGCCGGGCACTCCGGACGGCCCGCCCCGAAGATCCAATCGGCGCACCGACAGCACCCTGACGGGACCATGATGACGGGTCAGAAACCATTCTGTGGCATTCAGCAGGACTATTCACCCAATATGGTGAAGATCAGTCGGTTTGCGAATTGCGTGAAATGCCATGACGAAATGCATAACTGACCGCCTGTGCGCGATCTCGCACCGCGGTTTTCGCGAAGAGATTATTGATGTGAGTCTTCACCGTGGCCGGGCTGACGAAGAGCGCGGCGGCGATCTCGGCGTTGGACAGACCCTCCGCGATCAGCGCGAGCACCTCGGCCTCGCGCACCGTGAGCCCGTCCGGCAGCACCCGCTGGACGGGCTTGGGCGACGGCTGCGACGGCGCGGCCGGCGGCTGCGGCAGCCCGGCGCCCGGTCCGGAGAGCCGCTCCAGCAGCCGCCGCTGGACCTGCGGGGAGAGCCCGGCCGCACCGGAGCGCACGTCGGCGATGGCCCGGGCGATCTCCTCCGCCCCCGCGTCCTTGGTGAGGTAGCCCCGGGCCCCCGCCTGCAGCGCCGGGAAGAGCGAGTCGTCGTCCGCGTACGTGGTGAGCACCACCACCTCGGTGCCGGGGTACTCGGACCGGATCCGCCGGGTGGCCTCCACGCCGTCGCAGCGCGGCATCCGCAGGTCCATCAGGACGACGTGCGGGGCGTGTTCGGCGACCAGCCGGACCGCCTCCTCACCGTCCGCGGCGGCGCCGACCACCTCGATGCCGGGCAGTAGCCCCAGCAGCATCACGATGCCCTCGCGCACCACCGTCTGGTCATCGGCCACCAGCACCCTGGTGGGGCTCTGCTCCGTCACGCCGGCACCCGCAGCAGCACGCGCCATCCTCCGTTGTCCGGGCCCGCCAGCAGGCTGCCGCCGAGCAGTTCCGCGCGTTCGCGCATCCCCAGCAGACCGTACCCGCTGCCGCTGGCCGCCAGATCGGCGGACACCGCGTCAGGGGCGCTTCTGGCATTGCGGATCTCCAGCTCCACGTCGTCCTGGAGGTAGCTCAGCTGGAGTGTGCAGGCCCCGCCCGAGGCGTGCTTGCGGACGTTGGTCAGCGCCTCCTGCGCGGTGCGCCGGACGGCCAGGCCGGCCTCGGCGGCGAGCGGGCGGGGGGTGCCGCGCACGGTGAGCACGGCCCCTTCGGTGCGGGCGAGTTCCACCAGGAACTCGCCGACCGGGGTGAACTCGCCGCGCAGCGCGGAGAGCGCCTGCCGGGTCTCGACCAGTCCGTCCTGGGCCATCCGCCGTGCTGCCACGACGCGTTCGCGGATCTGCTCCCGTTCGGCGCCCCGGTCCAGCATCAGCCGGGCCGCCTCCAGGTGGACCAACTGGGCGGAGAGGCTGTGCGCCAGCACGTCGTGGATCTCCCGGGCGATCCTGGCCCGCTCCGCCAGGGCGGCGCTCTCCGCCTCGGCCGCCCGGGCCGCGAGCTGTTGCTCCACCAGGCGCTGCGCGCTGCTGCGCGCCTCGCCGTCCAACCGGAGCAGATAGCCGAGTAGGACCATGCCCACCACGGTGGCCAGCATCGCCACGAAGCCGTCCCCGCTGCCCACCGCGTACGAGGCGAGCGCCGCCACGCAGCTCGGCAGCGCCGCGGCCAGCGGCAACCGCAGCAACCCGATCACCGCGACCGCGCACCAGGTGGCGTTCGCCAGCAGCAGGGCCCCGCTCTCGTGGGCCAGCGCGGCAGTGGCCAGCAGGCCGGCCACCACCACGAGGGCCGGCCCGATCCGGTGGACCCGGGTGGTCCGGGTCAGCAGGTAGAAGAGCCCGACGGTCACCAGGATCCGGACCGCCATCAGCACGGCGGACCAGCCGGTGAACCGGCCGGTCGCGTACGTCCCCCAGACGATCACGGACAACAGGACCGTGCGGCTGAAGAAGTTGAGCAGTTGCCGGGGCCGCGAGCGCCGCTCCTGGGCGAGGGCCTCCGAGGAGGGCCAGCGGGTCCAGGTCTCCAGCGGCACGAGCGGTCCTTCCGTGGTCACGAGGATGATCAGCTCGCCACGTGCAGGCCGGCGGCGGAGTGCACACTGCGGGCCCTCCAGTTCACCACAGCACCGCGGACCAGCAGCAGCACGCCGAAGGTGAGCAGCAGCGCGTTGGTGCTCTGGTGGACGTGCAGCGCCGAGCCGATGCCGTAGAGGCCGAAGCGCAGGGCGATCATGCCGACCCAGGCCGCCAGGGTGGCGGCGCTGCCCTTGACCCAGAGGCTGCCGTCGGCCTCGCGCCAGAGCCGTACGGTCCAGCCCCAGACGACGCCCATCGCCAGGACCAGCACCACCGAGGCGACCAGCAGCGCCACCGCGTCCACCTTGTGGTGCGGGTCGATCAGGTGCGGGTCACGCAGCGCGAGCACGCCGAGGACGACCGGCAGCACCCAGAAACGCCGCTCGGTGTCGAACTTCTGTGCCCGGAGCTGGCGCCCCACGACCAGGGCCACTACCGCGACGATCACAACGATGTTCACAAGGCCGCTCATCGGACTCGCTCCGTCCCACCGATCGGGGTTCTGCTGACCTCTCCGACGCTACGGTTCGCGGCCCCGCGGCTGATCGGCGCCAGGGTTGAAGAAACGGTTGAAGGGCCCTCCACCCGTGGGTGGAGGGCCCTTCGGGGCGGCCGGGACTACGCGTCGATGCGCGAGCGGTCCAGGGTGGCCGCCGAGTCGACGATGAACTCCTTGCGGGGTGCCACGTCGTTGCCCATCAGCAGGTCGAAGACCTGCTCGGCGGCGTCCAGGTTGCCGAGGTTGATCCGGCGCAGGATGCGGTGGCGCGGGTCCATGGTGGTCTCGGCCAGCTGGTCCGCGTCCATCTCACCGAGGCCCTTGTAGCGCTGGACCGGCTCCTTCCAGCGCAGGCCCTTGCTCTGGAACTCCAGCATCGTGCGGCGCAGCTCGGCGTCCGAGTACGTGTAGTGGTACTTCTCCATGCCGCGCTTGGGGTTGGTCAGCTCGATCCGGTGCAGCGGCGGGACGGCCGCGAAGACCCGCCCCTGCTCGACCATCGGCCGCATGTAGCGCTGGAAGAGCGTGAGCAGCAGGGTGCGGATGTGCGAGCCGTCGACATCGGCGTCGGCCATGAAGATCACCCGGCCGTAGCGGGCCTGGTCGATGTCGAACGTGCGGCCGGAGCCCGCCCCTATCACCTGGATGATCGCCGCGCACTCGGTGTTCTTGAGCATGTCCGAGACCGAGGCCTTCTGGACGTTGAGGATCTTCCCGCGGATCGGCAGCAGGGCCTGGAACTCGGAGTTGCGGGCCAGCTTGGCGGTGCCGAGCGCGGAGTCACCCTCGACGATGAAGAGCTCGCTGCGCTCCACGTCGTCGCTGCGGCAGTCGGCCAGCTTGGCGGGGAGCGAGGAGGTCTCCAGCGCGGTCTTCCGGCGCTGGGCCTCCTTGTGCTGGCGGGCCGCGACGCGGGTCCGGGCGGCGGCGGCGACCTTCTCCAGGACGGCCCGGGCCTGGAGCTTCTCGTCCTTCTTGGCCGAGGTGAGGAAGGCCTTGAGCTCCTTGGCGACGACCGCGGCGACGATCCGGGTGGCGGCCGAGGTGCCGAGCACCTCCTTGGTCTGGCCCTCGAACTGCGGCTCGGCGAGCCGGACGGTGACCACCGCGGTCAGGCCCTCGGTGGCGTCGTCCTTGGTGATGTCGTCCTCGGCCACCCGGAGCAGCTTGGCCGAACGCAGCGCCTCGTTGACGGTCTTGGCGAGCGAGCGCTCGAACCCGCTGACGTGGGTGCCGCCCTTGGGAGTGGCGATGATGTTGACGAAGGAGCGCAGCGTGGTGTCGTAGCCGGCCCCCCAGCGCAGCGCGATGTCCACGCCGAGCTCGCGGGTGACCTCGGTCGGGGTCATGTGGCCGAGGTCGTCCAGGACCGGGACGGTCTCCTTGAAGGTGCCCTCGCCGCGCAGCCGCAGCACGTCGCAGATCGGCTTGTCGGGCGCCAGGAACTCGCAGAACTCGCCGATGCCGCCGTCGAAGCGGAAGGTGGTCTGCTCGACCTTCTCACTCTCCGTCAGGCGTTCGTCACGCACCACGATGGTGAGGCCGGGGACGAGGAAGGCGGTCTGCCGGGCGCGGCTGTGGATGCCCTCCAGGGAGAGCTTGGCCTCCTTGAGGAAGATCTGCCGGTCGGCCCAGTAGCGGATCCTGGTGCCGGTACGGGTCCGGGAGACCTTGCGGGCCTTGGTCATGCCGCTGGCCGGGTCGAAGGGCGCGTCCGGGCTCAGCTCGGTGAAGAGGCCGGGAGTGCCGCGCCGGAAGCTGATCGCGTGGGTGTGGCCGCCGCGGTCCACCTCGACGTCCAGCCGGGCCGAGAGCGCGTTGACGACGGAGGCGCCGACACCGTGCAGGCCGCCGGAGGCCGCGTAGGAGCCGCCGCCGAACTTGCCGCCGGCGTGCAGCTTGGTCATCACGACCTCGACGCCGGACAGTCCGGTCTTGGGCTCGACGTCGACCGGGATGCCACGGCCGTTGTCGCGCACCTCGACCGAGGAGTCGTCGTGCAGCACGACCTCGATGTGGTCGCAGTGGCCGCCCAGGGCCTCGTCCACCGAGTTGTCGATGATCTCCCACAGGCAGTGCATCAGGCCCCGACTGTCGGTCGAGCCGATGTACATGCCGGGGCGCTTGCGCACCGCCTCCAGCCCCTCCAGGACGAGCAGGTGCCGAGCGGTGTAGTTGGATCCGTCATCCGCGGCGCGCAGGGCGGGCGGCACGGTCGTTTCGGCACTCACGCGGTGCACTCCTCCAATGAGAACTTCTGATCTCGATCCCGGCGGCGGTTCCACCAGCGGCCGTTGCGGTGCGGAGCGGTCGCACTGCACCCGACCGCACACTGCCGCACTACGCTCCCGCTGCACACTCCGCCCGTGCCTCGCAGCTTGTACGCGCTGCGCGAACACGGGTCGGGCCCGGGTTGCCGCGCCGAAGCGCCATCTCACCCCTGCCCCGCGGGTCCTGGCGGACCGTCGAACGAACCGCGAGCTCTGGAACTGCTGAGATGCAGGCTACCGGTGCCCGGGACGGGGCTTATGCTCCAACCCAGTAGAGGATTATGCTACGCCCACCCTCGGACATCAGTTCGATGGAATGTTCGAGTGATCGACAGGTCACGGTTTCCGACAGGCATGAACCACCGGCAGCCGGGGCACGTCCTCATCAACACAAGCAGAATCCTCAAAGAAGAAAAGCCACGAGCGGGAACGTTTTCGGCCTGGTTGGATGTTGACCCTGGTACGACAGCTCGTCGAGCTAGAGAAGAGGCGACGTGACTACTGTTCTGACACCTGCGAGCCCGCTCACCGCGGCTGACCGCTGCGACCGCTGCGGCGCCCAGGCATACCTGCGCGTCGTACTGGCGAGTGGCGGAGAGCTGCTCTTCTGCGCCCACCACGGGCGTAAGTTCGAGCCGGAGCTCAAGAAGATCGCTGTGGACATACAGGACGAGAGCGGTCGTCTCGCCACCACGGCGGCCCCGGCCAATACCGACGAGCGCTGATCACGACGCTCCCATGACGGGCTGAGGTCGACCCTTGCGGGTCGGCACCTGAGCGGCAGGCTGTATGCAGCCTGCCGCTCAGCGTTTTCAGCCCTCCTGACAGCGCGTCACCGTGCGGTCACAGCTGGGCGTCGACCGCGTCCACCACGGCCGCGAGCCGGGTGTACACGCCCGGATGCCTGGCCTCCGCGCAGCCGGCGCCCCAGGAGACCAGGCCGACCAGGTGGCCCTCCACCACCAACGGTCCGCCACTGTCGCCCTGGCAGGCGTCCTTGCCCCCGCGCGCCTCACCGGCACAGACCATGCTGCGCGCGTCGAAGGCCCCCTCCGGTCCGCCCGGGTAGTCGCGCGCACACACATCGTCAGCAACGATCGGCACGTCGACCGCGTGCAGCGTGCTGGCGTACGTCGCGTGGCCGGTGGTGTCCCCCCAGCCGTAGACCTGCGCGCGCGTGCCGGTGGCATACGGCCCCTGATCGCCCGGAGCGACCATCGGCAGCACCTGAACGCCCTGCTGCGGCAACGCGAGTGTGAGCACCGCCACGTCCTGCGTGTTCTGGTCGAACGAGTACTGCGGGTGGATCCAGACGTTGGACACGGGGACCTCGGAGCCGGCCCGGGTGGTCAGATCGGTGCGCCCGACGATCACCGTCAGGCCGGGCCGGTCGGTGGGGCGGCCGGTGCTCTCGTCGTAGAGGCAGTGCGCGGCCGTGACGACCTTGGTCGGCGAGACCAGGGTTCCACCGCAGAACTGCCCGGACCGGGCATCCCCGAACTGGGGCCGACTGGAGATCGCCACCACCCACGGGTGCCGGTCCGTACTGTCCACCGCACCGCCGATGATCCGACGATCGGCGTGCGCAGGAGCGGCCCCCAACGAGACCAGCGCGACCGGAAGCACCGCCAGCACCGCCAGCACGGCCGATCGGGATCGCCGGCTCCGGTCGATTCTGCGGCGGCCGAGCAGGGCGGGTGAGGTGGACATCACAGGGCGCTCCGAACGACTCGACGGCAGGCAACCGCCACAGCGTAGTCGCTTGATCACCTTGAGTGGCAGCCCCCGCGCCTGCGGACACTCGGACGGAGGACCTCCGTCACCGCCGGATGACGCGGATCACCACGAGAGGAACACGCCAAAGGCCCGGGGCGGTTGTCGCCCCGGGCCTCCGGTTCACTGCCTGTGGTCCGCCGGCTACCCGGCGACCGGTCAGTCGAGGTAGTCGCGCAGCACCTGGGAACGCGACGGGTGACGCAGCTTCGACATGGTCTTCGACTCGATCTGCCGGATCCGCTCACGCGTGACCCCGTAGACCTTGCCGATCTCGTCCAACGTCTTCGGCTGACCGTCCGTCAGGCCGAAGCGCATCGAGACCACGCCCGCCTCGCGCTCGCTCAGCGTGTCGAGCACCGAGTGCAGCTGCTCCTGGAGCAGCGTGAAGCTGACCGCGTCCGCAGGGACGACGGCCTCGGAGTCCTCGATGAGGTCACCGAACTCGCTGTCGCCGTCCTCGCCGAGCGGGGTGTGCAGGGAGATCGGCTCGCGACCGTACTTCTGGACCTCGATGACCTTCTCAGGGGTCATGTCGAGCTCCTTGGCCAGCTCCTCCGGGGTGGGCTCGCGGCCCAGGTCCTGGAGCATCTGGCGCTGGACGCGGGCCAGCTTGTTGATGACCTCGACCATGTGCACCGGGATACGGATGGTGCGGGCCTGGTCGGCCATCGCGCGGGTGATCGCCTGGCGGATCCACCACGTCGCATAGGTCGAGAACTTGTAGCCCTTGGTGTAGTCGAACTTCTCGACCGCGCGGATCAGACCGAGGTTGCCCTCCTGGATCAGGTCCAGGAAGAGCATGCCGCGACCGGTGTAACGCTTCGCCAGCGAGACCACGAGGCGGAGGTTGGCCTCCAGCAGGTGGTTCTTGGCGCGGCGGCCGTCCTCGGCGATGATCTCCAGCTCGCGCTTGAGCTTGGGGGCCAGCTTGTCGGAGGCGCTGAGCTTGTCCTCGGCGAAGAGGCCGGCCTCGATGCGCTTGGCGAGCTCGACCTCCTGCTCGGCGTTGAGGAGCGGGACCTTGCCGATCTGCTTGAGGTAGTCCTTGACCGGGTCCGCGGTGGCGCCGGCCACGGCGACCTGCTGGGCAGGCGCGTCGTCCTCGTCGTCGTCGGAGAGGACGAAGCCCTCGGTGCCCTCTTCCTCCTCGGTGCCCTCGGCCTCGGCCTTGGCCGCACCGGGGGTCGCGGTCTCTTCGAGCTCCTCGTCGCCGAGCAGCTCGTCCTCGGGCTTGTCGCCCTTGGCGGCGGTCTTCTTGGCGGCGGTCTTCTTGGCCGGGGCGGCCTTCTTGGCGACGGCCTTCTTGGCCGGAGCCGCAGCGGCGATCTTCTTGGCCGCGGCGACACCGCCCTCGGAGCCTGCGGGGTCACCCAGCGAGGCCTCGACCGTCACGGCGGAAGGAGAGATCATCGCGGCGGGAGCGATCCGCACCGGCGGCTTGGTCTGGGCAGTGGGAGTACGCGTGGTGACCGCCTTGGTGGCGGTGCGCTTGGTGGTGCTCTTGGCCGCAACGCTCTTGCGCTTGGCAGCGGACGGCTCGGCCGCGCTGACCATCAGGTCCACCCCTTCCTCAATCAACACCTGGTTGAGGCTGCGCATGACGTTCTTCCACTTGGTGACCGGGATCTGGTCCGCCTCGAAGGCCTGACGCACGTCGTCACCGGCGATCTGCCCCTGGGCCTTGCCACGCTCGATGAGCGCAAGCAGTGCCGCGGACTCGGCGATCTCGGGGGGGAGCGAACGGGATGTGCTGGCCGACACGAACAACCTCTCGGACGAAGAGTGAACTCGAACCCGTACCGGACCGCCCGAGAGGGCGAGGAAGGATCACGTGCCACAGGGCACGACGTCGGTTCCGACCGGCTCGGACTTGAGGACTGGGTTTGCAGAACGCTGGGTGTGTGGGACGGCAGCAGCGCCGCAGACCAACACAGCATTCTGACATGGCGCGGTATTCCGGAGCTGCTTCCGCTCCGTACATATCGCTGCCGCTCCCCAAGTGTTACGCATGCCGCTCGTGGCACAGGTCACACGCCGTCGTGCAGGTGATCCACTTCGGCCCGATCCGGCTGCGCAGCGGCCTCCGGCGCGGGGTCCGGGCCCGCAGAGCGGCCCGCAGAGCGTTCCGGAACGCCGCGAGCCCTCCGGTTGCCGCCGCGGCTTCGCGCGGGACGACCGGAGGGCTCTGCTCGCTCCCAGCGGGTCCGTGGCCGTCCCCGCTCAGTGCTCGCGCGGGGCCGGCACCGAGTGCTCGACGTCCGGGTGGACGGCCGTGAGCAGCGAGCGCATCGCCGCCTCGGCCGCACTGCCGTCACCGGTACCCAGCGCCTCGACCAGGCGGGCGTGCACGCTCACGGAGGAGTCGGAGGGGCGCTCACAGGCGGTGGCCGGGCCGCCGGAGACCTGCAGCGAGGAACCGACGATGCTGGCGAGGTGCTCCAGCATGCGGTTGCCGGCCATCTGCAGGACCAGGCTGTGCAGCTCCGCGTCGGCGCGCGAGAAGGTGATCAGGTCACCCTGCGCCGCCGAGTGGGTCATGATCTCGGTCATCTCGACCAGCCGCTGCTGGACCTCCTCCCGGCCGTGGCCGGCCGCGAGACGGGCGGCCAGCGGCTCGATCGCCCAGCGCATCTCGAACAGCTCGCGGCGCTGCTCGTCGCGCTGCGGGCCGAAGGCGCGCCACTCGATGATGTCGGGGTCGAGCAGGTTCCAGTCGCTCACCGGGCGGACCCGGGTGCCGACGTTCGGCCTGGCGCTGACCAGGCCCTTGGCCTCCAGCACGCGCAGCGACTCGCGCACGACGGTGCGCGAGACCTCGAAGCGCTGGCCGATCTCCTCCGGGACGAGCGGACGGTCGGCGCCCAGGTCACCGGAGACGATCATCTGGCCGAGCTGCTGCACGAGCTGTCCGTGGAGCCCGCGGCCGCGGCTGCTGGTGGTCTTGCGGCCGACCCGGGAGAGGTCGTTCTCGCCGTCCCAACGGGGGACGGGCGGGGTGGGCCGATCGGCGTAGGAAAAGCGGTCGAGCTCGCCAGCGCCGGGGGCAGCGGCCTCGGCGGGGCGAGCGACGGTCATGGCGGGGTGCGCAAGGGTACTCACAGGTCCTTTGTCGGCGATCGGCGGGTCCGGCTTGAGAATTCTCGTGAAAAGCACACGAAAGGGTGATCGCCCATGACTGGATAATTGACTTCTTATCAGGAAGAAATGGCCATACCGGTCATGCCTGGTGGGAGAGTTGGCGACGCGGGCCGCTCAGCCGCCACTGCTCGGCCGTTCTGACTGGCAGTCAGTGCGATTGCGCGGCAGGGCTGTTCGAATCCGAATCTCCCTTTGCCCCCGGCAGGCACCGGGCCGACTGGCCGAGCAGGGCGGGCGGGCGGGCGCGCGGTCGGGTGGTCGGGCGGTCGGGCGGTCAGGCCGCTACGTCACAGCGAGCGGCGACGCACCTGCGCCAGCAGGCAGCCCAGCATCAGCAGGGCGACCGGGGCGAGCAGGGCCGCCACGGCGAGCGGGTCGGCCAGCTCGAACAATGAGGCGAGGGGGCCCGACGACAGCGACGCACCCGCCGATCCCACCGACTCCGCCAGCCCGGCCGGCCGGAGCCCGCTGCCGGCGCCGTAGAGCCGGTCCACGCCGTACTGGAGCGGAAGCGCCTCCCCGGCACGGACCGCCCACCCCGCCCCGGCGCGCTCCGCCAGCGCCGCCGCGACGGGCTCGACCAGGGTCGGCAGCGCGCAGAACAGGATGATGCCGGCAGCGGCACTGCGGGTCAGCGCGGCGGCCAGCAGTCCCGTCCAGCCGGCCGCGACCACCACGGCGGCGAAGGTCACCAGCACCAGGAGCGGGCGCGGATCGGCCCGCAACAGCGTCGGCGCGTAGAGGCGGGCGGCCGAGGTGCCCGGCGGCAGGGCGAAGCGGACGACCACGGCGTCCACCGCCAGCGAGAGGGCGGCCAGGAGTGCCGAGACCACGGCGTTGACGGTGAGCTTGCCCGCCAGCAGGCGCAGCCGGGTCAGGTAGCGGACCTGCGAGGCCGCCAGGCCCGGGTGCCGGACCTCGTGGGCCGGGGCGAGTGCGCCCAGCGCCCCTGCTGCCAGGGCGGCGAGCGGGATCGGCAGCAGTGGCAGGGCCGCGGTGATCAGGCGGGTCCCCTCGGTCACCGACAGTGGCCCGGGGGCCGCCTGCCGAGAGGCCACCGCTGCGACGGCCGCGTCGGCGAGCAGCGCGGCGACAAGGATCAGCCAGGTCGAACGGAGGCCGAGCAGCCGCCGCCCCTCGTAGGCCAGGACGCGCACAGGGTCACCCGTTCCAGTGGTCGGGCCCGGTCAGGGGCTCGGGGATGAGGTCGGTTTCCGGGCCGTGGGCGGATCCGGGGGAGACGGCGGGGGCAGTGTGAGCAGTGGGGGCGACGGCGGTGGCGAGCGGGAACGCGACCGTGGCGGTCGATCCCCCGGCGGATTCGGGGCGGGACGAGTGCGGGTGCGGCTGCTGGTGCGACGTCGGGGCTGGGCTCGCGGCCGGAAGCTCGCGGCTCTGGCGCGCCGCCCCGACCGTCGCCACCGGCTGCGTCGACGCCAGCAGCTGTACGGCAGGCGGCGCCGCGCTGCGCGCCGCGGTGACCTGTTGGGCCCGTGGAGCCGGCTGCTCCACGACCCGGTCCGCCAGCTCGTGCAGCAGAATTCCGCTGCGGTAGGCCAGCTCCCCGATCTCCGTACGCTCCAACCCGCTCACCGCGATGCCCGCGCCGCCGTCCTGCCGGACCTGCGCGCCCTGGGCCCGCACCAGGTCGGCGAGGCGCGCCATCTGCGGACCGCGCACTGCCACCTCCGGGTGCAGCCTGGTCCGGCGGAAGTCGCTGATCGGCTGGTCCGCGACCATCCGTCCGTCGTCCAGGGTCACCACCCGATCCGCCAGGAGTGCGGCCTCCTGCGGGCTGCGTGTGGTGACCAGCACCGTCCCGCCACCGGCTGGGAAGGCCCGCAGGAAGGCGTGCAGCCACTCGGCGTTGCGCGGTGAGAGGCCTTGGGTGGGGGCGTCGAGCAGCAGGGTGTTCGGCTCGCCCAGCAGGGCCACCGCAAGCTCCAGGCGGCGGCTCATGCCCGGCGAGAACGATCGCAGGCGGTGGTCGGCCACCGTCGCGAGCCGGGTCTGTTCCAGCAGTTCCTCGGCCCGCCGGGCCGGCGCGCCGACCGCGGCGGCGAGCATCCGCAGGTGGCCGCGAGCCGTGCGGCCCGGGTTGCCCGGCGCACCGTGGCCGGTCGGGAGCAGCACACCGACCTCGCGCTCCGGTCGGCGCAGCCGGCGATAGGTCCGTCCGTTGAAGAGGGTCACGCCCTGGCCCTGCTCCAGTTCGAGCATCAGGCGAAGCGCGGTGGTCTTGCCGGCGTCGGTCGGCCCCAGAAGTGCCGTGACGCTGCCGGGCCGGACGTCGAAGCCGAGGTCGAGCAGCGCCGGACGACGGCCGCGGCGGTAGGCCTTGGTGAGGCCGTTGACCTGGATCATCACTGGCTGCTCCCACTTGCTCGGCTGCCCTGGCGCGGGACGGCACAGGTCGCCCCGGTCCCAGCACCCTAGGACGGGCGGGGGGAGAAACCGGGCATTGCGGAAGCGGCACGGGCAACTCGACGGCCCGCCTCACCCGATCAGGCGACGTCGGGTCAGCCTGCGGTCACGAGTCCGGTCACGAGTCCGGTCACGACTCCGGGCGGAGCATCGGCGGGTTGAGGACGGTCGCCCCTCCGGCGGTGAACAGCTGTGCCGGGCGGCCGCCCTGACGGGTCGTGGTGCCGCCCGAGGGGACCAGGAAGCCGGGTGTGCCGGTGACCTTGCGGTGGAAGTTGCGCGGGTCGAGGACCACACCCCAGACCGCCTCGTAGACCCGACGCAGCTCCCCCACGGTGAACTCCTTGGGGCAGAAGGCGGTGGCCAGCGCGGAGTACTCGATCTTGGAGCGGGCCCGCTCGACGCCCTCGGCGAGGATCAGTGCGTGGTCGAAGGCGAGTGGCTCGTGATCCGCCAGGGCGGGGCCGAGCAGATCGCCGACCGGTGCCCAGCGGGCTCCGCGGGCGTCGCCACCCGGCTTAGGGGTCGGCAGGTCCGGCGCCAGGGCCAGGTGCGCCACGCTCACCACCCGCATCCGCGGGTCGCGCTGCGGGTGCCCGTAGGTGGCCAGCTGCTCCAGATGCGCGCCGGAGCTGCCCTGTCCGGGCGTCGCGTGGGCGCGCAGGCCGGTCTCCTCCGCCAGCTCGCGGGAGGCCGCCTCGCCGAGTCCCTCATCCGGGCGCACGAAGCCGCCGGGCAGGGCCCAGTAGCCCTGGAAGGGCGGCTCGCCTCGGCGAACCAGCAGCGCGCAGAGCGCGTGCTCCCTGACAGTCAGCACCACCAGGTCGACCGTGACTGCGAATGGGGGGAAGGCCGACGGGTCATAGCGCGACATAAGGGCGATCATAGTCGTCTTTCTGACGATAAGCACAGAGGTGCGCAACACCGTGAGATCGCGACAAGCCCGGGCCGGTGTCAGCGAGCTCCCAGCTGGAGGTCGGGGGAAGCCTCCTCGACCACCGCCACACCGATCCGGCTGATCCTGACCGCGAACGGCTCGCCCGCCACCCGCAGCCCGGAGAGCTCCAACTCCCCCACCGGCGCCGTACTGGCGGGCCTGACCACCACGCGGCGGGCCGGCACGTCGGGCCGCACACCGGCCAGCGCGAAGACCGCGTGCGCGGCGGCGGCCGCCGAGACCGCGGCCGGCCGGCAGGCGGCGGGATGCGGAACGGGCGGGCAGTCCGGCAGCCGCTGCTCCCCCGCGTACATCTCGGGGAGCCGTCCGCCGCTGTGCGCGGCAGCCGCCAGCAATCCCTCCAGCAGTGCGCCGGCCTCGCGTTCGAACCCGGCCTCCGCCAGCCCGGACACCGCCATGGCGCTCTCCTGGACCCGCACGGCCCCGCTCCGGTGGCCCAGCGGGTTGAACCGTGCCGACTTGGAGCTGAGCGTTCGCAGGCCCCAGCCGCAGTCCAGCTCCGGCGCCGCCAGCCGTTGTGCCAGCAGTCTCGTCTGCTCACGGTCCAGGAGGCCCGGCAGGGATTCGCCCTCCGCCGCCAGCCCGAGGTCCAGCAGATGGACGAAGGAGGCGGCCACGGCGGACAGCGTGCGGTCGTCAGCGGTCAGCGCGGCGGCCGGTCGGCCGCCCGACAGATCGTCGACCCAGAACCGCTCCCGGAAGCGGCCGCGCAGGCCCGCCGCCCACTCCCGCCACTGCGCCCCGCCGGGGCGCCCGAACGCGTCCAGGAGCTCCGCCCCGTGCAACGCGGCACGGTGTGCCTGGGCCTGCACCTCGCAACGGGCGGCCGGAGGGTAGCCGGCCCGGTCGTCGGGCGACCGCCCCAGATCGGTGACGAAGCCCTCGACGACGCTGCTCTCCGCTGTCGCCCGCAGCGCGCCCAGCGCGCGCTCGGCGGCCGGGAGCAGCTCCAGCACCTCCTGCCGCGGCAGCCCCCAGCGCCAGGCCTCGGCCAGCACGGTGACGAAGAGCAGGGTGGCCTCAGTGGCCGTGCAGGAGGGCGGTAGTTCCGGACCGGCATGGCGAAGTGCCCCGGGGACGATGCCGTCCGCCCGCCCGAACGGCCCTGGCCCGCTCTGCTGACGGCGTGCCAGCGCTCGCAGCGTGCCGCCGGCCAGCCGGGTGCCCAGCGGGAGGGTGTAGCGGGCCGCCCAGAGGGCGTCGGCGGCGGCCAGCCCGAATCTCCACGGCGCACCGGACGCCGCGTACAGATCGGTCGGCCGGTCGGAGTCGGCGAGCAGCAGGCCGCCGAGCGAGTCCAGTGAGCGCCGCACGAGCAGCTCGGCGCGTGAGTCGTCACAGCGGATCGCCAGGTCCGGCCAGGGCAGCGGGACGCCCGCTCCCCGACCGATCGGCGGGCGGGCCACCGTCGGCGCGGTCTCCAGCTCCACGTGCAGCTCGACGGACCAGCGGGCCCCCGGCTGAATCTCCAGATCCCAGCGCAGCACACCCGCCCCGGCCAGCACGGCGTGCGGCGAGGGCCGGGCCGAAACGACGGCGCCGTAGCCACGGCCGGACCAGCGCAGCCCGGCCGACTGGACCTGTCCGGCGACGTCCGGGGAGCGCTGCCCGGCCGCGATCTCGGCAAGGTTGCCCAGATCCGTGCCGAGCGTGATCTCCAGAGGGAGGCGGGCCGGCCTGCTGCCCGCGTTGCGGACCGTGATCGTCTCCACCCCGTCGGCGTGCCGCAGGCGCTCCACCGTCAGCGCGGGATCGGGGTCCAGATCGCCGGGGGTGCGCACCGCGGCGAGGAACCGCGCCTGGGCCGCGGAGGAGAGATCCCCCTGCAGGGCCAGCGGCTCGATCCCGCCCAGCCTGAGCTCCACCCGGCTGAGCATGCGGATGCCGGAACGGAAGAACCCGTGCAGCCCCTCGCCGCGCAGCTGCCCGTCGGGGCCGGATGCCGCCATCGCCGGGGCGTTGACGCAGAGCACGTCGCCGTGGGTGGAGACGGGCTGCCGTCGTGCCTGCGCGGCGGGACGGACGGGACCGGCGGCCACGGGCTCGGGACGCCCCTGGGTCGCGGGCCGGGACCCGCCGACCGTCTCGGCCGGCATCGCAGTCTGTGCTGGCCTGGGGGCCGTCACCGGGATCTCCTCCTGTCGGCCGGCAGGGCGGGCCCGTGGGCCGCGGCTGCCGTGCGTCGTCGTGCGCTCGCTCGGATCCTCCCGGGCGGTCCACCTCGGAGCACCGGGGTCACGGTATGGCAGATCCGGACGCACCGGGTGCCCGCTCTCCCGCACGCGGCACCCTCGTGCGCTGCGGCCTCGGCGGTGCCCCGCAGAGTGAACGCGGTGCACCGGGCGCAGGTCACGCCCAAGGCGACGGCGGCTCGGATCGGTAGGCCGTGCGGTTCGACAGACGCCGGTTCTCGGTACCCGTCGCTGTGGCGCAAAGACGCTGGCTGCCGGGTCCTGACGGCCCCGGTCCGGCGCACTCGGCGTCAGGATACGGTGCCGGGGTGGCGCCACCTCCGTCGGAACGACCTCCGACCGGCGCCTGGGGCCGCCCGTGAACAGCGCGGGCGTCGCACCCGGCGCAGCCGGCCCGATGCGACAGCCCAGCAGATCGAGCACAGACCGAGGAGCTTCATGTCCGTCGTCAGCCGACAGCCCGGGATCGTCCTGACCGATCATCTGTTCCAGGTACCCCTGGACCACCAGGTACCCCAGGGTGAGCAGATCGAGGTCTACGCACGGGAGGTCGTGGCGGCAGGCAAGGAACGGGCCGACCTGCCGTGGCTGCTCTACCTCCAGGGCGGACCGGGCGGGAAGGCCAACCGGCCCTTGGGGCGGGACTCCTGGCTGGACCGTGCGCTGGACGACTACCGGGTGCTGCTCCTCGACCAGCGCGGCACCGGCCGGTCGACCCCCGCGACCCGGCAGACCCTCCTGCTGCGCGGCAGCGCGCAGGAGCAGGCGGAGTACCTCGCGTTCTTCCGGGCCGACTCGATCGTCCGGGACGCCGAACTGATCCGGCGCCAGCTGATCGGGGAGCAGGGCCAGTGGAGCCTGCTCGGTCAGAGCTTCGGTGGCTTCTGCACGCTGACCTACCTCTCGCTCGCACCCGAGAGCCTGCGGGAGGCCATGGTCACGGGCGGTCTGGCCGGGCTGCGGAGCAGCGCCGCTGACGTGTACCGGGCCGCCTACCCCCGGGTCGCACGGAAGAACAAGGGGCACTACGCCCGCTACCCGCAGGACGTCGAGGCGGTCCGCCGGATCGCCGAGCACCTCGCGACATCGGCGGCCCCACTGCCCGACGGCGGTCTGCTGACGGTGGAGGCCTTCCAGGCGCTCGGCCTGCTGCTCGGCTCCGGCAGTGGCTCGGACTCGCTGCACTACCTGCTGGAGGAGGCCTGGGTCCGCGGCAGCGCGGGACTGGAACTGTCCGACACCTTCCTTGCCGGGGCCCAGGCGAAGCTCTCGTACGCGGACGGGCCGCTCTACGCCGTGCTGCACGAATCCATCTACGGGCAGCGTTCCGTCGACCCGGGCGCGACCGACTGGGCCGCTCAGCGCGTCCGGAGTGAGTTCCCGGAGTTCGACGCCGTGCGGGCGCTGGAGGCGGGGAGCCCGGTGCACTTCACCGGGGAGATGATCTACCCCTGGATGTTCGAGACGGACCCGGCGCTGCGCCCGCTGCGGGGGGCCGCCGAGCTGCTCGCCCAGCGCACCGACTGGCCCGACCTGTACGCGCCCGAGGTACTGGCGACGAATCAGGTACCGGTGGTGGCAGCGGTCTACCACGACGACATGTACGTGGACACGGCCGACTCGCTGGCGACGGCCGACGCGGTGCGGGGGCTCCGGACCTGGGTGACCAACGAGTGGGAGCACGACGGGCTGCGGGTCAGCGGCAACCAGGTCCTGGACCGGCTGATCCGGATGTCCCGCGGCGAGCTGTAGCGGCCGCGCGCCGAACGGGGGACGGGGAGCGCGGTGGCGCGCCGCCCCGACCGGCGGCGGCGCAGCCGCTTGGGCCCGCGTGCCACCCGGTGCAGCCACGCCCGGCAGCGCGTCTGCGGGGCCGGTGGGGCGAGCCGCAGGAGGGCGGGCACCCGGGCCCGCAGGGTTGGAGCGGGTCCGGTCGGCGGGTTCGGCACGGGTGCCGCTACACCTGCGGGCCCGGGTGGCTGCGGCGACCGGGGCGGCTCGGGGAACCGCACCGGCGGGAAGCGCCGAAGGCGTCGCGCGCCGAGGCGCGCGGGGCGGCGCGCGCCGGGGAGAGCTGCCCTGCGGTGCCATGAGGCCGGTGCGGGCTGGCGGAACGTGGTCATCTCAGGCTCCGATCGAGGTGTCGTGGATGCTGCGAAGGCTTTGCCGCCCGCCCTGGCGCTCCGGCCGTCCCAGACAGCCGGCGGCGCTCGGCGGGGCGTCCGAGCCGGGCGGGCGGCCGAACTCGCCGGGGAGCCGGGGCGGTGGCGGGCTCCCGCCGGAGCGCTGACCGGGAATACGCGGGCCGAGCGCCTGCGTGGCCGAGGTGGTCGGGCTCGGCGGCAGCGGCCCGCCCGACTCGCCGGAGCGGGTGGCGCTGTCCGGATCGGTGGAGCCGGGTCGGCCGGAACCGTCCGCGGGGGCCCGTGAACCGTCGCCGCCAGGGACACGGCCGCTCGGCCGCTCCGGGCCGTCCGCGTCTGCGGAGCCCGGAGCACCGGGCCGGGAGCGCCGGGAGCGCTCGGCCCGGACGGTCTCCCGGAGCTGATCGGGCTCCAGACCGCCGTTGAGCGAGTGGTAGAGCAGTTGGGCGAGTGTGTAGTCCTGGTCCAGATCGAGCGCCCTCGCCAGCACCACCCGGCTGGTGGCGCTGTCGCCGGCGAGCCAGGCCGTCCAGGCCAGCAGCGTCAGCGGCGCGGCCGCGCAGTCCTGGAACGGCGGAACGCAGCGCCGGGCCAGGAACCGCCACAGACGCTGGGCGTGGGCGAGTTCCTCCGGTTCGGCGTACTCCGCCGCCCGGTCCCGGCTGATCTTGTCCTGCAGGCCGAGAATCAGGCGCGCCGTACGCTCGTCGTCCAGCAGCAGGGCTCCGGCCTGGAACTCGGCCATCACCTCGTCGAGCAGGCGCCCGGTGCTGTCGAGCAGCCGGTCCCGGCCGTCCCGCTCACCGACTGCCGCCCGCAGGGCGTCCGCCCGGTGCTCGAGCGCCGTGCGCTGCCGCTCGGCGACGGGCCCGGTGACCGGCCCGAGCGCGTCCGTGATGGCCCTGCGGCTGCCGCGCGGCGCCAGGCCCGCGAAGGTCGCCGCAGCCACCGCCACCCCCGGGTCCTGCCCGGAGTGGACGGGCGTCCCCGCCGGATCGCAGCAGGCCGGATCCAGACAGAGGAACGACCGCCAACGGCCGTCCGAGAGGCAGAGGGCCTCCTTCACCGGGAGGTCCTGGGCCCGGAAGGCCCCGACCAGAAGATCGGCCAGCGGGCGCAGCGCACTCGCCACCGGGAGCGCGCCGGGCGTCGAATCCCGGCACAGGTACAGCAGGACGGCCGCCGGGCGGCGGTCGCGCTCCTCGGAGAGCTCCAGCAGCAGCCGGGCGCTCTCCTCGGCGATGAAGGGCCAGCTCAGCGGGGCGTCCGGGATGTCGAGCCGGATCACCCCGCCCTGGCGGAAGGACGGGCCCTGGAGTCCGACGGCGACGATGCTGTCGTCGGGGTAGAAGCCCAGCAGGTAGGGCAGCATCGCGGCCATGTCGGCCGGACTGCGCATCTTGACCGGCAGCCCACCGGAGAGTCGGCCGGGGAGCCGGCCGGGGCGTTCAGCGCGGAACGGGCGAGTGGTGTCGTCGTGAGTCATGACGGAAGAGTGCGACCGATTCGGCCGCGCGGTCCGAATCTCTTTTTTCCTGTGGAAAACCGCCTCCCTGGGGACAATCACCAGCACCCACATGGCCGTACACGCCTCCGAACGGGTGAGTCGCCCCGCGCCTGCGCGCCCAGTTGTCCACAGGTTCGGAGCAGCGGTTGGCCTGCTGTCCGCCGCACGCTGTTTCATGGACCCCATGGACCAGCCCGAGCCGCACGCCACGTCCCCCGCCCCAGCCGCCTCCGCCCCAGCCTCCGCCGACCTCGCTCCCACCCCCGCCGATCGTGCGGCGGCCCGCGCCCGCGCCGAGGCGGTGCTGCGAGAACTCGCCGGCCCCGCGGCCCAGCTGCGCGAGGACCAGTGGCTGGCCATCGAGGCGCTGGTCCTGGACCGCCGCCGGGCGCTGGTCGTCCAGCGCACCGGTTGGGGCAAGTCGGCCGTCTACTTCATCGCGACCGCGCTGCTGCGCGCGGCCGGCTCGGGCCCGACGGTGATCGTCTCGCCGCTGCTCGCCCTGATGCGCAACCAGGTGGACTCCGCGGCCCGAGCCGGTATCCAGGCCCGCACGATCAACTCCGCCAACCCGGAGGAGTGGGACGAGATTCAGGCCGAGGTCGCGGCCGGCTCGGTGGACATCCTGCTGGTCAGCCCCGAGCGGCTGAACAACCCCGACTTCCGCGACCAGGTGCTGCCCAAGCTCGCCGCCTCCACCGGCCTGCTGGTGGTCGACGAAGCGCACTGCATCTCCGACTGGGGACACGACTTCCGGCCCGACTACCGCCGACTGCGCACCATGCTCGCGGAGCTGTCCCCCGGCGTCCCGGTGCTCGCGACCACCGCGACCGCCAACGCCCGGGTGACCGAGGACGTCGCCGAGCAGCTGGGCACGGCCGGCTCCGACGGCCGTGCCCTGGTGCTGCGCGGCCCGCTGGACCGCGAGAGCCTGAGCCTCGCCGTGCTCTCGCTCCCGGATCCGGCACACCGCCTGGGCTGGCTGGCCGACCACCTGGACGAGCTTCCGGGTTCGGGCATCATCTACACCCTCACGGTGGCCGCCACCGACGAGGTCACCGACTTCCTGCGCGGTCGAGGCTTCCCGGTCGCTTCGTACTCGGGCCGGACCGAGGACGCCGAGCGGCGCAGCGCCGAGGCCGATCTGCTGGCCAACCGGGTCAAGGCCCTGGTGGCCACCTCCGCGCTGGGCATGGGCTTCGACAAGCCGGATCTGGGCTTCGTGGTCCACCTCGGCTCGCCCGGCTCCCCGATCGCCTACTACCAGCAGGTCGGCCGCGCCGGGCGCGGGGTGGACCGGGCCGAGGTCCTGCTGCTGCCCGGCCGCGAGGACGAGGCGATCTGGCGCTACTTCGCCTCCCTCGGGTTCCCGCCCGAGGAACAGGTCCGCCGCACCCTCGCCGCCCTGGAGGAGGCCGGCCGGCCGCTCTCCACCGCGGCCCTGGAGGCCCGGGTGGACCTTCGCCGCGCCCGTCTGGAGACCATGCTCAAGGTGCTGGACGTCGACGGCGCGGTCCGCCGGGTGCGCGGCGGCTGGCTCGCGACCGGCCAGAGCTGGGCCTACGACGGCGAGCGCTATGCCAAGGTGGCCCGCGCCCGCGAGGCCGAGCAGCAGGCGATGCGCGAATACGCGACCAGCGACCGCTGCCGGATGGAGTTCCTGCGCCGTCAGCTGGACGACGAGGAGGCCACCGCCTGCGGCCGTTGCGACGTCTGCGCGGGTCCGCGACTGAAGCCGGACGTCTCCGCCGAGGCGCTGGACGCCGCCCGGGCCGCCCTGGGCCGCCCTGGTGTGGCCTTCGAGCCGCGCAGGCTCTGGCCGACCGGCATGGACTCGCTGGGTGTGCCGCTCAAGGGCCGGATCCCGGCCGGCGAGCAGGCCCAGTCCGGCCGTGCCCTCGGCCGGCTCTCCGATATCGGCTGGGGCGGCCGGCTGCGCACCATGCTGACCGCCGGCGCACCGGACGCCCCCGTACCGCCCGACGTGCTGGACGCGCTGGTCACCGTGCTGGCGGACTGGGCGCGTGGCCCGGGCGGCTGGGCCGGGAGCGGCCCGGAGACCGCCCGGCCGGTGGGCGTCGTCACGATGGCGTCCGCCTCCCGGCCCGAGCTGGTCGCCAGCCTGGGCGCCCGGATCGGGGCGATCGGCCGGCTCCCGTTGCTCGGCCGGGTCGAGTACGCGGACGGCCGCGCGCCGCAGGGCGCCCGGAGCAACAGCGCGCAGCGCCTGCACTCGCTGGCCGGGTCGCTGGTGCTGTCCCCCGGGCTCGCCGAGGCCCTCGCCGCCACGCCCGGGCCCGTCCTGCTGGTGGACGATCTGGTCGACAGCGGCTGGACGGTCACGGTGGCGGCCCGGCTGCTCCGTCGGTCCGGCGCCGCAGCCGTGCTGCCCCTGGTGCTGGCGGTGCAGGGGTAGCCAGGGGGAGGGAGGGACGAGGGAGGCGAGAGCGCGGGGCGAGATTCCGTCGGCGCCCACGGCTGCCGCTTCGTGAGATTTCGGCGGCCTCGATACCCGGATGAGGGCGGGCCATCTGGGGAATATATCCAACGGACACAGACCTTTTGGGCGGGATTCGCCAGTGCGTCGTTGCCGCTGAGGCCCATCTGACGTGACAATTGCCCGGTACCCCCGAGCTCGGTCCTCCGGACCGCGTCTTCGGCGTACGCACGCGCCCGCACGCTCCGCGGGCCCTGGGAAGGAGGAACGTGAGTCACGGGATCGACCGCGACCGGCTCCCCTCCGTCCCACGGCGGAGCATCGATCTGGAGAGCTGGACGAACACGGCGGTGCCGCCGCTGCGCGATCCACGCGACCTGGTCAGCGAGTTGCACCAGCGCCATCTGCCCCCGCCGGGCACCAGCGTGGTCGCCGTACTGGACGGTGACCACCGGGTGGTGGCCTCCGCCTCCGTGACGACCCGCCCCCATGTGACGGACGGCTGGCACCACCGGAACGCGATCCTCGGCCAGCTGCGGCGGGTGATCCCGCACGACCTTCGACTCGTCACACCTCGGCGGACCGCCGTGCTGCTGCGCTGCCGCGAGGGCGATCCCGGTTGGACGGAGGAGGACGGCGCCTGGATGTGGGCCCTGCGCGACGCCTCGTCGCTGCACGGTCTGCGGTGCGGTGCGTACGTGGCCATGACCCCGGCCGGCTGGCAGGCCTTCGGCGACGACCGCGTGGGTCGCACCCCGCACGCCGGGTCCTGGGCCGAACGTCCGGTGCGGGCCGTCTCCGCACTGCCGACGCGGGGGATCGACGACGGGCGTGCCGGGCAGGAGATCGCGCGTTCCGCCTGGGCCTGGTACCCGGGAGTTCCGTCCGAGTCCGAGCACGTACGGCGCGCCGCGCACTGAGTGCGGGGGCGGGGGCGGGGGCGGGGCAGCAGCAGCTGACCCCGGGCAGACCCGACGGGTCGCGCCGCGCCACCGACGCGGCGCGACCCGGTCAGGCCCGGACGGACTGTCCGCCGACGGCCTGGTGTCCGGCCAGTCCCGCCGTGGCGCCGCAGACCAGCAGCAGCGCACCCGCATGGGTGAGCGCCTTCTGCAGCGCCTGTGTCGCACGGGCCGCCGACGCACCGTCGAGGACCAGCACGACGACCTCGCGGCGGAACGAGCGGGAGGTCGCCAGGTCCGCGTAGAAGACGTCGGTGCCCTCGGCCAGCTGCGCCCAGTAGTGCTGCTCCCCGAAGGAGAGTTCGTGCTGGTGCCACGGATGCGGCGTGCTCGCGGTCAGCACCAGGATGTCGCCGGGGTCGCGCCCCGACTCCAACAGCTGGTCGACCGCCTCGTCCGCGCGGTCCAGGGCTGCGGCCGGGGTGGACGGCAGCAGTTGGACGGTCGGGCCGGCCGGGGCCCGGCGCGGTCCGGGCATCGGGATCTGCGCCGCACGCGGACCGGGCCGCGGCGGGCCGGGGCGCGGCGCCGCGGGGCGCGGCGGTCCGGGCCGGGGCCCGGGGACGGCAGCGCCCGCAGGGGCGGGGTGGACAGGGGAAACGCCGCCGGCGGCAGGCGTGCTGGGGGCTTGTGCGTCCGACTCGCGGGGGAAGGGAACGCCGGGGCCCGGGATGCTCTCGTGAATCTCCGGCTCCTCGGGGAAGACAGGCATACCCGGATATCTATCAAATGCCGGTCGGCTGCGCACGGGCGCCCCACCTGTTGGACGCCCCGCAGACGACTCGATCGGCGCAGCGCACCGGCACCGACCTGCGCTGACCGTCCGTCAAAAGCCCAGCGTGAGCTGCTCGCTGCCGTCGGCGGCGGCCGGCAGCTCGCGGATGATCTTGAGATGCCGCCACTGCGGCAACGCGTCCAGGTAAGCCCAGGAGAGCCGGTGGTACTCGGTCGGTCCGAACTCCTCCAGCGCGGCCCGGTGCACCGGCGACGGGTAGCCCGCGTTGTCCTCGAAGCCGAACGCCGGGTACTGCGGCGCGAGCTCGGCCATCACGCCGTCCCGGTGCACCTTGGCCAGCACCGACGCCGCCGCGACGCAGACGCAGCTCTGGTCACCCTTGATCACCGTGCGCACGTTCCACGAACCGCCGAGGTAGTCGTGCTTGCCGTCCAGGATCACCGCATCCGGACGAACCGGCAGCGCCTCCAGGGCCCGCTCGGCCGCGAGGCGCAGCGCCGCCGTCATGCCGAGTTCGTCGCACTCCTGGGCGGAGGCGTGGCCGAGGGCGTGCGCGGTGACCCAGTCCTCCAGGACCGGGGCGAGCTGGTTGCGGCGGCGCTCGGTGAGGAGCTTGGAGTCGGTCAGCCCCTCGGGCGGGCGGCGCATGCCGGTCACGGCGGCGCCCACGGTCACCGGCCCGGCCCAGGCGCCGCGCCCCACCTCGTCCAGGCCCACCACGACGGTCGCTCCGGCGCGGCGCAGGGAGCGCTCCACACTGTGGGTCGGCGGGGTGTACGGCATGGCGGGCGGTCCTTCGCGCAGAGGGTCGGGCGTTCGCTTCACCCTACGGCGGCCGGACCGGTCACCGCGCCGGACCGGGTCAGCCCTTGACCGAGCCGGCGAGCAGGCCTCGCACGAAGTACCGCTGGAGACTGAAGAAGACGATCAGCGGAATGATGATCGACAGGAACGCCCCGGCGGTGAGCAGCTCCCAGCGCCCGCCGAACGATCCGGAGAGCTGCGCCAGCCGCACGGTCATCGGCGCGACGTCCGGGGTGCCGCCCGCGAAGGTCAGCGCCACCAGCAGGTCGTTCCAGACCCAGAGGAACTGGAAGATCGCGAACGAGGCCAGCGCCGGCGCGCAGAGCGGCAGGACGATCGACCGGAAGATCCGGAAGTGCGAGGCGCCGTCCACCACCGCCGCCTCCATCAGGTCCCTGGGCAGCTGGGAGATGAAGTTGTGCAGCAGGAAGATCGCCAACGGCAGCGCGAACATGGTGTGCGCGAGCCAGACCGGCAGGTAGGTACCGGCCAGGTCGAAGGACGGCAGGACGGTGAACGAGCCGAGGTGGGCGCCCCCGGAGAACAGCTGGAGCAGTGGGATCAGCGCCATCTGCAACGGCACCACCTGCAAGGCGAAGATCACGAAGAAGAGGGTGTCGCTCCCCCGGAACCGCACCCAGGCCAGCGCGTAGGCGGCCATCGACGCGAGCACCAGTGGGAAGACCGTCGCCGGGACACTGATGGCCAACGAGTTGACCAGGTACGGCATCAGCCCGCCGCTGACGCCGAACCCGCCCTCGAAGAGCACCGTGTGGTAGTTGGAGAGCACCAACTCGGGGTGGGTGAAGACGTTCCACCATCCGCTGTCGGCCACGTCCTGCTGGTGGCGCAGCGAGGTGGCCAGCAGGCCGAAGGTGGGAAGCGTCCAGAGGACGGTCACCACGACGACGAAGAGCGAGCCGAGCGGGCTGCTGAAGGACCGGCGTACGGCCTTCACCGCAGGCAACGGCACGGTGACCGAGGACGTCTGAGTACTCATCGGGTGGTCCGCTCCTTGCGCAGCTGGACGATGTTGTAGGCGACCAGCGGAAGCACCGCGAGGAAGAGGATCACCGCGAGCGCACTGCCCCGCCCGACGTTGAACTGCACGAAGGACTGCGAGTACATCTCGTTGGCGAGCACCTGGGTGCCGAAGTTGCCGCCGGTCATGGTGCGCACGATGTCGAACGCCTTCAACGTGACGATCATGACGGTGGTGAGCACCACGACCAGCGTGGTGCGGATCATCGGGACCGTGACGTACCAGAACAGCCGCAGGCCGCCGGCCCCGTCCAGCCGGGCGGCCTCGGTCACCTCGTCCGGGATCGCCTTGATCGCGGCGGAGAGCACCACCATGGCGAAGCCGGTCTGCACCCAGACCATCACGGCCATCAGCAGGAAGTCGTTCAGCGGGTGGTCGAGGATCCAGTTGGGCGGGTGTTTCCAGCCGAGCCGGATCACCACCTCGCTGAGCAGGCCGATCTGCGGCTGGCCCGCCTCGCGGGCCTCGTAGACGAACTTCCAGATGATGCTCGCGCCGACCAGCGAGACCGCCATCGGCATGAAGACCAGCGACTTGTAGAGCGCCTGCCACTTCATCCGCTCCACGGCCAGGGCCAGGGCCAGGCCGAGGCCGGTCGCCACCACGGGGGCGACCAGCAGCCAGAGCAGGGTGTTGAGCAGCACCTGGTGGATCGAGTCGGTGGTCAGCGCCCAGCCGTAGTTCTTGCCGCCGAGGAAGCGGGTGCTGTCGTCATTGCGAAAGCTCAGGTAGACGGTGCGGATCAGCGGCGCCACCAGCCCGACCAGGAGCAGCAGCACGGCGGGGCCGAGGAATACCGCGATCGCCGTGGGCCGCCCGAACCGCCCGGTCGCCCGGCCCGCCACGAAGAAGACCACCAGGAGGATGCCCAGGAAGCCGGCGATCGCGCCGAGGCTGTTGCCCAGCTTGATCGCGGCGTCGTTCCAGGCGGAGTCGGCGAGTTGGGCGCCGGAAAGGGGCATGCGCACGGTGTCCTTCCTGCGACGGGCCAGGGACGCTCAAAGGGCGAACGGCGCGGGCTACTGCGGCCAGGCCGCGTCGATGTCGGCGGCCACCCGCTGGATCGACTGCCCCTCGGCGAACCAGGCCGTCAGCGACTTCCACTCCTGGCCCGCACCGACGGCCGCGGGCATCATGTCCGAGGCGTCGAAGCGGAAGGTGGCAGCCGGGTCGGTCAGCGCGGCGGCCGACAGCTGGTCGATCGGGTCGGTGTAGAGGCTCTTGTCGACCCCCTGGTTGGCCGAGACCCACCCGGTGGCGACCTTGATCCTGCTGCTCGCCCAGTCCGCGGTGGACAGGTAGTTCTGCACCGCCTGGACCTCCGGCCGGCTGGAGAACGCGGCCACGAACTCGCCACCGCCCTCGACCGGGTTGGCGACCGCCGGGTTCACCGCGGGCAGCTGGAAGGCGAAGACGTCACCGTCCGGCGCGACCTTGGTGGTCTTGGGCCACTGCGCCTCGTAGAACGAAGCCTGTTGGAGCATCCAGCACTTGTTGGTCAGGATCGGCGCACCGGCGTCCTGGAAGGTCGTGGTGGCGATCGACTTCACGTCGCCGATACCGGCGTTGACCCAGGCCGGGTTCTGCATCCAGTCGGCCACGGTGTGCATCGCGGCGCTGATCGGCGGATCGCTGAACTTGACGGTGTGGTTGACCCACTTGTCGTAGACGTCACCGCCCTGGCCGCCGAGGACCACCTCCTCCAGCCAGTCGGTGGCGGGCCAGCCGGTGGCCGTGCCGGAGCTGATCCCGCCGCACCAGGGCTTGCTGCCCCCGGCCTTGGCGATCTTGTCGCTGAGTGCCATCAGGTCGGCCCAGGTCTTCGGCACCTGGTAGCCGGCCTGTTGGAAGGCCTTGGGCGAATACCAGACCAGCGACTTCATGTTGGCACTCATCGGGGCCGCGTAGAACGTCCCGTTGACCGAGCCGTAGGTCTTCCAGACCGGGCTCCACTTGTTCTCGTTGTCGACGGTCTGGGCCGGCGGTTTGACGACCTTTCCGGTCTTGACCATCTGGGCGAGCAGACCGGGCTGCGGAATGATCGCAAGATCGGGTGCGTTGCCGCCGGCCACCCGGACCGGGAGCTGGGACTCGAAGTCGTTGGAGCCCTCGTAGGAAATCTTGATGCCAGTACAAGTACTGAAATCGGACCAGGACTTCTGCAGTGAGTCCGACTCGGGACTGAGGATCGAGGCGAACATCGTCACCTTCGTCCCGGCGTGCCCGGCGTAGGGCTGGTACTTGGCGCAGTCGCCGGTGAGCGTGGCGGTGGCGCCCTGATGACCGTCCGACGAGGAGCTGTTGGAGCAGGCGGCGGTGAGGGCCAGGCCCAGAACGGCCGGGGCCACCAGTAGACGATTGCGGAGCCGAACACTCTTCAAGATCTTCAAAGCGCTCTCCTGCGGCCTGGTGGAGACGAGTTGGCGCTGCGCTGAACCGGAGATCGAATGCCGTCACTGGCTTGAAGACGTTAACGCACCCGCCCCCCGAGGTGAAGGGACACGTTCAGGTTTATCCATCGAACCGTGGGCCGAAAACAGCGCAGCGCGGGAAGTCGAGGAAATCGACTTCCCGCGCTACCGGCACAGCACCGGACGGAGACGGGATCAGGCTCGGCGCAGCCGCACCGGCAGGGTCTGCAGACTGTTCACCACGATCGAGGCGCCCGGCCGAAGTTCCGCGTCCGGCACCGCGAGCTCCAGGTCGGGGAAACGCGCGAACAGCGCCGGCAGTGCCACCTGCGCCTCCAACCGGGCCAGTGGCGACCCCGGGCAGACGTGCGGGCCGTGCCCGAAGGAGAGATGGCGTATCGGGTCACGGGTGACGTCGAACAACTCCGCCGTGATCCCGTGCTGCACCGGGTCGCGGCCGATCGCGTTGTACGAGATCAACACCGGGTCGCCCGCCGGGACGAGCGCCCCGTCCACGGTGATCGGCTCGGTGGCGAAACGGAAGAGGAAGTTGCTGGTCGGCGGCGTCCAGCGGAGCGACTCCTCCACCACCGCGGCCCAGGACACCCGGCCCGAGCGCACCAGCGCGAGCTGGTCGGGGTGGGTGAGCAGGGCCCGCACCGCGTTGGTGATCAGGTTGACGGTGGTCTCGTGACCGGCCGCGATGATCACCCGCAGGGTCGCCGCCGCCTCGGCGTCGCTCAGTGCCTCGCCGTCCTCGACATCGGCGGCCAGCAGGGCGCTGGTCAGGTCCTCGCCCGGCTCCTTGCGCCGTTGCCCGACCAGAGCGCCGACGAAGGCGTTCAGCGCGGCGATGGTCGCCTGGATGCCCGCCGGGTCCGGCACGCTGCTGAAGAACCGCTCATACAGGTCCCGCAGGTACGCGTGGTCGGCCGGGTCCACCCCGAGCAGGGTGCCGATCACCGTCATCGGCAGCGGGAACGCGAAGGCGGTCTTCAGGTCGACCTCCGCCGGACCCGCCTGCAGGCCGTCCAGCAAGCCGGCCGTGATCGCCTCGATCTGCGGACGCATCAACTCGACCCGCCGCGGCGTGAAGGCCTGCGCGACCAGCGCGCGCAACCGCCGATGCGCGTCCCCGTCGGTGGTCACCATGCTCGGCCCGGGTACCGCCAGGCCGATCAGCGGCCAGCTCCTGGGCACCTCGCCGCGCTGGAAGGCCGCCCAGTGGGCCGCGTCCTTGACCAGGCGCTGGTCGGTCAGCAGCGCGCGGGCGGCCGCGTGCCGGGTGACCGCCCAGGCCCGTACGCCGCCCGGCAGCTCCACCGCCGCCACCGAACCGGCGGCCCGCAGCAGGGCCCCCTCGCCGGCGCTGTCGCGCGCGAAGGGGTCCAGCACGATCGGGGTGCTCATCAGAGTGCTCCTCCACTAGAAGACTGGATCCCCGGGGTGAACCCGACCGGCAGCGCGACCAGCGCCCGCACCCAGGCCGACGGGCGCCAGACCAGGGCGTGCTCGGCGACCGCGAGCCGCAGGTCCGGCAGCCGGTCGAGCAGCACCTCGATCGCGGTGCCGGCGATCACCTCCGCCGCCTCCTGGGCCGGGAACGGGCAGCGGTGCTCACCGTGCGAGAAGCTCATGTGCGCGTGGTTGCCGTCGGCTGCCGCGCCGTTCTCCTGGCGCACCGCCGGGTCGGCGTTGGAGCCCGCCAGGCCGAGCAGCAGCATGTCGCCCGCGGCGATCTGCTGGCCGCCGAGCCGGGTGTCCCGGGTGGCCCACCGGCCGGCGAAGATCTGGGTCGGGGTGTCCTCCCAGAGCGCCTCGGTGAGCGCCTGGCCGATGCTCCGCCGGCCGCCCGAGAGCGAGGCCGCGAAGCGCTCGTCGGTGAGCATCAGCCGCAGCGCGTTGGCGATCCAGTACGAGGTCGGCTGATGGCCGGCGATCAGCAGTACCCGCAGGTCGCGCATGATCTCCTCGTCGCTCAGCGCGGCCGGGTGTTGCAGCAGGCTGGTGGTCACGTCCGCGCCCGGCCGCTCCCGCTTGGTCTCCACCAGCTCCAGCATCACGGTCAGCAGCCGCTGCGCGCCGCTCTGCGCGTCGGCGCCGCCGTCCAGCATGTCCAGCAGTCCGCGGATCAGCACCGGCGCCTGGGAGTCGTCCAGTCCGAACATCCAGCACAGCACCAGCAGCGGCACCCGGTGCGCGTACTCGGCGACCAGGTCCGCCTCGCCGCGGCCGGCGAACTCGTCGATCAGGGTGTCGGCGATCTGCTCGCACTTCTTCTTCAGCTCGTACGGGTCGACCGCCGACAGCGCGTCGGTGACCGCCGCCGACCGGCGCTGGTGCTCGGCGCCCTCGGCGTACAGGATCGACGGGACCGACGCCATCATCGGCCGCAGCGGCCAGTCGGCCGGGACCGTCGGCCAGGCGTTCCAGCGGGCCGAGTCACGGCCGAACAGCTTGGGCTGGCTGGTCATCAGCTGCAGTTCGCGATAGCCGATGACCAGCCAGGCCGGTACCCCGCCGGCCAACTCGACGGGCGCCACCGGGCCGTGCGCGGCGCGCAGTTCGCGGTAGACCTGGCCCGGGTCGGTCTGGAACCGGGGGCCGTGCAGCGGGGCCGCGGCGGCGTGCGCCGGGCAGCCCGGCGGTGGGGTGGTCGCTGGCTCGGTCACGGGGTGCTCTCCAGTTCGACGCGTTGCGGATGTTCGGCTTCGGCACGGGCGTAGAGGTGGCGGACCAGCTCGATCAGCACCCGCTTGCTGGACTCCCGGTCGCGCGCGTCGCAGTCCAGCAACGGGACGCCGGGCGACAGGTCCAGGGCCTCACGGATCTCCGCCAGGCTGTGCCGCGGCGGCTCGAAGGTGTTGCAGGCCACCACGAACGGCGTCCCGTGGTGCTCCAGCCGGTCGATCGCGTACCAGGAGTCGTCCAGCCGCCGGGTGTCCACCAGCACGACCGCGCCCAGCGCCCCGGTGAAGAGCCGGTCCCAGAGGAACCAGAAACGTTCCTGTCCGGGTGCGCCGAAGAGGTAGAGCACGCTCTCGGCGGAGAGCGTGATCCGGCCGAAGTCGAAGGCCACCGTGGTGGACCGCTTGTCCAGGACCGCCGACGGGTCGTCGACGCCGATCCCGGCGCGGGTCATCACCTCCTCGGTGGCCAGCGGCCGGATCTCGCTCACCGAGCCGACCAGGGTGGTCTTGCCGGCCCCGAAGCCGCCCACCACGACGATCTTCAGCGCGTTGTCGGCGGTGCTCCGCAGCGGCGTCCGCGCGGCGGCGGTCAGGACCGGCGCGTCAGAGCTTCTGGAGTCCATGGAGCACCTGCTTCAGCATGTCGAGGTCGGGCAACTTCGCCTGGGCGGGAACGAACCGCGGGTGGCGGGCGGTGATCCGACCCGCCTCCAGCAGGTCGCCGAGCAGGATCTTGACGACGCTGACCGGCAGGCCCAGCTCGGCGGCCACCTCGACCACCGCGGTCGGGCGCACGCACAGCCGCAGGATCCGGGCGTGCTCGGACTGCATCCCGGGCTGCGGCTCCTGCTCGGAGACGATCAGCGTCACCACGTCGAACGCGTGCCGGGTGGCCTGGCTGCGGCCGCGGGTCACCGTGTAGAGCCGGTCCGGATCGTCGTCCCGGGCCGGCTCGCCGACCCGCGTCACTGCGCGGCGGTGGCGTCGATCCCGCGCGGCGGCGAGCTGAGGAACGTCCCGATCTGCTCCACCAGGGCGTGCATCTGGTGGCCGACCATGCCGACGTCGGCGCTCTCGTCGGTCACCACGGCCAGGTGCGCGCCCGCGCCGGCGTCCACGATGCACAGGATCCCGCCGTGGAACTCCGTCATCGACTGGCGCACCCCGCCCGTCCCGTCGCCGAACTCGATCGAGGCGCCGTGCGACAGGCTCTGGATTCCGGAGGCGATGGCGGCCAGCTGGTCGGCCTGGTCGGTGCCCAACCCGGCGCTGTGGCACAGCTTCAGGCCGTCGGCGGAGAGCACCAGGGCGTGCTTGGAACCGGGGGTGTTGGTCAGCAGGTTCTCCAACAGCCAGTCGAGATCGCGGTCGGCGGTGCTGCTCATCAGGAGTTGTCCTTCGGGAGGTCAGCGGGGGTGGCAGGGCTGGGAGGTGCGGGCTGCGAACCCTGGACGGCTTGCCGGAACGCTCCGAACCGGCTGGCCGTCTCGGGCTGGCGAACCTTCAGTGCCGGTGCGGCGGCCGGACCGGTCGCGGCCGCCATGGTCTGGCCGCGACGACGCTTGGGCAGACCGCCGTCGGTGACCGGCGGCGGGGCGGCCTGCGGCGCGGCCGCGGGCAGCGCGGGCTGGACGGCCGCGCGGACCGGCTCGGCGGCGCCGGGCTCGGGGTGGGCGACGAGCGTCTCCGGGATCAGCACCACGACACCCGTACCACCGCGCGAGGACGGGCGGAACGAGATCGACAGGCCGTGCTTGCGGGCCAGCGCACCGACCACCGCGAAGCCGAGCCGGGTTCCGGCCGACAGCGCCGTCAGGTCCAACGCCTCGCCGGAGACCGCCCGTTCGGCCCGGCGCAGCCAGACCTCGGAGAGTCCCAGGCCGCCGTCCTCGACGGTGATCACCAGGCCGGAGTGCAACTCCTCGACGTAGACGTGCACCTCGGCCGGCGGAGCCGAGAAGTTGGTGGCGTTGTCAAGGAGTTCGGCGAGCGCGTGCATCACGCCCTCGGCCGCGTAGCCGGCCACCGCGGCGGTGCTCGCCGAGTGCAGCCGGACCCGCTGGTAGGCGCCGATCCGGCCGAGCGCCCCGCGCAGGATGCTCTCCACCGTGATCGGCTTGGTCCAGCGGCGGCCGGTACGGGCGCCGGTGAGCACGGCGATGCTGTCGGCCATCCGGCCCGCCTGCGCGGTGCTGTGGTCCAGCCGGAGCAGGTCGCCGAGCACCTCCTCGCCGTGCCGGTGCTCCATCTCGCGCAGCTCGGCGTGCATGCTGGTGGCCAGCGCCTGGACCCGCCCGGCGGCCGTCGCGCAGACCGCGAGCGCCGCCGCCCGCTGCCGCTCGCCGTAGGCGACCTCACGGGCCATCAGCCGCAGCAGGTCCTCGTGCGCGGTCTGCCGGTGCTCGACCAGGACGGTGTCCACCGAGGCCCCGGCGCGCAGCCGGCCCACCACGGCGGGGATCGTCTGCTCGGCCAGCCGGGCCAGTTCGGCCCGCTCGTCGTCCGCCGCGGCGCGGGCGGTGGCGGCCTCCGCACGGGCCTCGACGGTCTCGGAGCGGGCGGCCAGCAGCTCGATCCGGGCCGCCTCGGCCTCGGTGCGGGCCGCGTTGGCGCGCGCCCGGGAGGCCTGCGCCTCGGACACCGCGGCCGCCGTGTCCGCCCCGGCCCGCAGCGCGGCGGCGTGCGCCGCCTCCACCCGGGCCTGGGCCTGAGCCAGCTGGACGCGCAACTTCCCGGCCCGCCCGCGCTGGACGACGGCCACGACCACCGCCGCACACCAGGCCAGCGCCGCCGCCGACGCCCAGCCGGCGACCACCGACCGCTCCGAGGAAGGAGCCGCGGCGGTGGCGGCGGCCACCGCACCGGCCCCGGCCAACACGGCCGCCAGGACACAGAGCGGCCCGACCGGTCCACCGGTCGGGCGTCGAAGGCGTGCGGTCATCAGGCTGATCCTCGGTGTGAGCGTCGGAGTCAGAACGGGCGACGGCGCACCTGCTCCCCCGTCACCGGAAGATGCATGATCAGTTCACGCAGTCAACAGATCATATCGATTCAGATGAGCTACTCAACCGGTCAGTTGACGCATTGTGCTCTCTCCGTTCCGGACAAGTGACGTCAGGGTGCGAACGGCCCAGGGAATGAGACGCAAACGCGAAGGGTGGGGCGAGGACACCGAAGTCCTCGCCCCACCCATGACGTCAGCTCAGCCGATCAGCTCGGATGATCAGCTGCAGCCGCTGGTGGAGCCGCACCCCTCGCAGAGGTAGCAGCTGCCGGCGCGGCGCATCTTGGTGCCGCAGGAGAAGCAGAGCGGCGCGTCCGCGTTCAGGCCGAGCTGGATCTCCAGCAGTTCGGTCGAGTTGTGCGGCTGGGCCTTGGCCGGGACCGGCTTGGGCGCCTCGGCCCGGACCGGCTCGGCGACGGCGCGCGGCGCCGACTGGGCCAGGCCCTCGACGTCCATGTCCTCGTCGGAGTCCAGCGGCTCGTAGGAGCCGGTGTCCAGGTGCCGCTGGCGCTCCTCGACGGAGTGGATGCCGAGGGCGGACCGGGTCTCGAAGGGCAGGAAGTCCAGCGCCAGGCGGCGGAAGATGTAGTCGACGATCGACTGCGCCATCCGCACGTCCGGGTCGTCCGTCAGACCGGCCGGCTCGAAGCGCATGTTGGTGAACTTCGAGACGTAGGTCTCCAGCGGGACGCCGTACTGCATGCCGACCGAGACGGCGATCGAGAAGGCGTCCATCATGCCGGCGAGGGTCGAGCCCTGCTTGGACATCTTCAGGAAGACCTCGCCGAGGCCGTCGTCCGGGTAGGAGTTGGCCGTCATGTAGCCCTCGGCGCCGCCCACCGTGAACGAGGTGGTGATGCCCGGGCGGCCCTTGGGGAGGCGCTTGCGGACCGGGCGGTACTCGACGACCTTCTGGACCACGGGGGCCTCGGTGGTGGCCTCCTCGGTCTTCTTCGCCGAGAGCGGCTGGCCGACCTTCGAGTTCTCGCGGTAGATCGCGAGCGCCTTGACGCCGAGCTTCCAGGCCTCGAAGTAGACCTCCTCGACCTCCTCGACGGTGGAGTCGGCGGGCATGTTGACGGTCTTGGAGATCGCGCCGGAGATCCACGGCTGGATCGCCGACATCATCCGCACGTGGCCCATCGGCGAGATGGAGCGCTCACCCATCGCGCAGTCGAAGACCTCGAAGTGCGCGCTCTTCAGACCGGGGGCGTTGAGCACGTTGCCGTGCTCGGCGATGTGGGCGACGATCGCCTCGACCTGCTCGGCCTGGTAGCCGAGGCGGCGCAGCGCGCGCGGCACGGTGCCGTTGACGATCTGCATCGAGCCGCCGCCGACCAGCTTCTTGAACTTGACCAGCGCGAGGTCGGGCTCCACACCGGTGGTGTCGCAGTCCATCATCAGGCCGATGGTGCCGGTGGGGGCGAGCACCGAGGCCTGGGCGTTGCGGAAACCGTTCTGCGCGCCGAGCCGCAGGACGTCCTGCCAGGTCTCCGTGGCGGCGGCCCAGACCGGGGCGTCCAGCTCGTCCACCGCGACGGCGGCGCTGTTGGCGTCCGCGTGCTGGCGCATGACCTGCTGGTGCGGGGCCGCGTTGCGGGCGTAGCCCTCGTACGGGCCGACCACGCCGGCGAGCTCGGCGCCGCGGCGGTAGGCGGTGCCGGTCATCAGCGAGGTGATGGCGCCGGCCAGCGCGCGGCCGCCCTCGGAGTCGTACGCGTGGCCGGTGGCCATCAGCAGGGCACCGAGGTTGGCGTAGCCGATGCCCAGCTGGCGGTAGGCGCGGGTGGTCTCGCCGATCTTCTCGGTCGGGAAGTCGGCGAAGCAGATGGAGATGTCCATCGCGGTGATGACCAGCTCGACGACCTTGGCGAAGCGCTCGGCGTCGAAGCCCTGACCACCATCAGACGCAGTGTCGTCGCGCAGGAACTTCATCAGGTTGAGCGAGGCGAGGTTGCAGCTGGAGTTGTCCAGGTGCATGTACTCGCTGCACGGGTTGGACGCGTTGATGCGGCCGGACTCCGGGCAGGTGTGCCAGTGGTTGATGGTCGAGTCGTACTGGATGCCCGGGTCGGCACAGGCCCAGGCGGCCTCGGCCATCTTGCGGAAGAGCTTCTTGGCGTCGACGGTCTCGATGACCTCGCCGGTCATCCGGGCGCGCAGGCCGAAGTCGGTGCCGTTCTCGACCGCGGTCATGAACTCGTCGGAGACGCGGACCGAGTTGTTGGCGTTCTGGTACTGGACGGAGGCGATGTCGTCGCCGCCGAGGTCCATGTCGAAGCCCGCGTCGCGCAGCGCGCGGATCTTCTCCTCCTCCTTCACCTTGGTCTCGATGAAGGCCTCGACGTCCGGGTGGTCGACGTCCAGTACGACCATCTTGGCCGCGCGGCGGGTGGCGCCGCCGGACTTGATGGTGCCGGCCGAGGCGTCGGCGCCGCGCATGAAGGAGACCGGGCCCGACGCGTTGCCGCCGGAGGAGAGCAGTTCCTTGGAGGAGCGGATCCGGGAGAGGTTCAGGCCGGCGCCGGAGCCGCCCTTGAAGATCATGCCCTCTTCCTTGTACCAGTCGAGGATGGACTCCATGGAGTCGTCGACGGCCAGGATGAAGCAGGCGCTGACCTGCTGGGGCTGCTTGGTGCCGACGTTGAACCAGACCGGCGAGTTGAAGCTGAAGACCTGGTGGAGGAGGGCGTGGGTCAGCTCGTGCTCGAAGACCTCGGCGTCGGCGGGCGAGGTGAAGTAGCCGTTCTTCTCACCGGCGGCGCGGTAGGTGAGCACCACCCGGTCGATGATCTGCTTGAGGCTCCACTCGCGCTGCGGGGTGCCCACGGCGCCGCGGAAGTACTTGCTGGTGACGATGTTGACCGCGTTGACCGACCAGAAGTCGGGGAACTCGACGCCTCGCTGCTCGAAGTTGATCGAGCCGTCACGCCAGTTGGTCATGACGACGTCGCGCCGCTCCCAGCTGACCTCGTCGTACGGATGGACGCCAGGGGTGGTGTAGATGCGCTCGATCCGCAGACCGCCCTTGGGAGCCTTGCCGGCTCCCTTCGCCGCCTTGTCGGACTTGGACCCGCGTGCGGAACCGCTCGTCGTGTCTGTCACTTCTGCTCCTCCTCCTGGGCAAACGCCCTGAGTGCCCTATTTCTTTCGGCGCGCCACGCGCTCCGAGGGGCACTGCTGCTTCGCTTCTCCTGACGTGCGGGCAGGCCGGGATGCCGACCGGTTCGCACGGTTTGTCATGTTCTGTGCGCCGTTTGAGGGCGCGCGTGGACCCGGGACGGCTGGTCGCGCAGCCCGGCCCGAGCCGGGTGTGCGCCGCCGCCCCGCGTCCTAGGTAGCTGCGGCGGGGACCGGGACGGCCGTGCCGTCGCCCTGCCCGCCGGGGGGACCCTCGGTGCCACGCAGCGTCGCGATGGCGGCCTCGAAGTCCGCGAGTCCGTCGTAGGCCTGGTAGACCGAGGCGAACCGCAGGTAGGCGACCACGTCGAGATCCTTGAGCGGACCGAGTATGGCCAGGCCCACGTCATGCGTGGAGAGCTCGGCACTGCCGCTCGCGCGCAGGCACTCCTCCACGCGCTGGCCGAGCAACGCGAGGGCGTCCTCGGTGACCGGGCGTCCCTGGCAGGCCTTGCGGACTCCGGAGATCACCTTCTCCCGGCTGAACGGTTCGGTCACGCCGCTGCGCTTGATGACCATCAGTGCCGCGGTCTCCACCGTGGTGAAGCGGCGACCGCAGTCCGGGCATTGGCGGCGGCGGCGAATCGAGCTGCCGTCGTCGGTCGTACGACTGTCGACGACTCGGCTGTCGGAGTGCCGGCAGAAGGGGCAGTGCACGTACGACTCCCTTCCTGACGGAACTGGCGAAACCGGGCCACGCGAGATCTGACCCGACCCCCGGGCTCCCCAAGTCTAGGCGAAGCCCCCATGATCAAAAAACCGGGGACCACAACCTGTGGGTCGCAAGCACCCATGTAACCACTAGATCTGGTTTCGTGTCGTGGCCCCGGGCCCCGCGTGTCGCACCTCTCGACCGCGCGTGTCGTAGCTCCCGCATCACCTGGCGCGATCGATGCTGGTCAGCGCCGATCGGCATTCCGGACGAGTCACCCATCCGGCCGTGGGGCGTGTGGCACGGCTCACCGGGGGAATCCCGGCGACGCCTTCCAGCCAGCTTCGACCCGGTTTCGGCGGTCGGCCCCGAGCGCCCATAGAATGAGGCGATCGAACATTTAATCGACATACACCCAAAGTCTTGATCGAGTCAGCCGACTCATCAATAATTCACTCGAACGTGTGTTTGGCGCAACCTTTCGATAGGTGCTGCCGTTGGGCTGGACAAGGGAGAACGCCCGTCGAGAGGGGCCGCCGTGAGCACCGTACAGACCAGCACCAACAGCACCGTCCTCACCCAGAACAGCGCCGCCGAGAGCCACACCATCCCGGTGCAGGACCGTTCCCAGCACTCCGGGGGCCGGCCGGCCTTGGACCAGCAGAGCATGGACCAGAGCATGGATCGCAGCGACAGCCGCCCCGCAGCCACGCCGGGCTACCTCCCCGACCACCAGGTCGAGCACGCGTCCGCCCAGGACGTCCCGCTCGGTCTGGCGAACGGCCAGACCCGCTCCCTGCCCGGGCGCCCGCCCGGCATCCGGACCGACGAGGCCGGGCTGACCGAGCGGCAGCGCCGGGTGATCGAGGTCATCCGGGATTCGGTGCAGCGCCGCGGCTACCCGCCGAGCATGCGCGAGATCGGCCAGGCGGTCGGCCTCTCCTCCACCTCCTCGGTGGCCCACCAGCTGATGGCCCTGGAGCGCAAGGGCTTCCTGCGCCGTGACCCGCACCGCCCGCGCGCCTACGAGGTGCGCGGCGTCGAGGTCACCCGGCCGAACACCGCCGAGGCGGCCGGCCGGCCGTCCACCTCCTACGTGCCGCTGGTCGGCCGGATCGCCGCCGGCGGTCCGATCCTGGCCGAGCAGACGGTCGAGGACGTCTTCCCGCTGCCGCGCCAGCTGGTCGGCGAGGGTGAGCTCTTCGCGCTCACCGTGCGCGGCGACTCGATGATCGAGGCGGCGATCTGCGACGGGGACTGGGTCACCGTGCGCCGCCAGCCGGTCGCCGAGAACGGCGACATCGTGGCCGCGATGATCGACGGCGAGGCCACCGTCAAGCGCCTCAAGCGCGAGGACGGCCGGATCTGGCTGATGCCGCACAACGCGGCCTACGACCCGATCCCCGGCGACAACGCGACCATCCTGGGCAAGGTCGTCGCGGTGCTGCGTCGGCTCTGATCCACCCCACACACGCGAACGAGGGCCCCTCCAAATCGGAGGGGCCCTCGTTCGCGTTGAGCAGCGTTGAGCAGCGTTGAGCAGCGTTCAGCCGCGCTTGGCCACCGGACGCGGCGCAGGCGCCGAGGCCGCGATGGCCGCCAGCGAGCGCCGCACCTGGTTGCGGTCGGTGGTGTACCAGAAGTCGGGCATCGAGGACCGGAAGAATCCGCCGTAGCGGGCGGTCGCCAGCCGCGGGTCGAGCACCGCGACCACCCCGCGGTCCTCGGCGGCCCGCACCAGCCGGCCCGCGCCCTGCGCCATCAGCAGCGCGGCGTGCGTCGCCGCCACCGCCATGAAGCCGTTGCCGCCGGCCTCCTCCACCGCCTTCTGCCGGGCGCTCATCAGCGGGTCGTCCGGACGCGGGAACGGGATCCTGTCCATCACCACCAGCTGGCAGGCCGAGCCGGGCACGTCGACGCCCTGCCAGAGCGAGAGGGTGCCGAAGAGGCAGGTCTGCGGGTCGGCCGCGAAGTTGCGGATCAGCTCGCCGAGGGTGTCCTCGCCCTGCAGCAGGATCGGCACGTCCAGGCGTTCGCGCAGCTGCTCCGCCGCCGTCTGGGCGGCCCGCATCGAGGAGAACAGGCCGAGCGTGCGCCCGCCCGCCGCCTCGATCAGCTCCGCCAGCTCGTCCAGCATCTGCGGACGCTCCGGCTCGCGGCCGGGCGGCGGCAGATGCTTGGCGACGTAGAGGATGCCCTGCTTGGGGTAGGAGAACGGCGAGCCGACGTCCAGCCCGCGCCAGAGCGGCGGCGCGTCCTCGCCGCGCTCGCCGCGCTCCGGCTCGGCGGCCGTCCGCTCGTCCGGCAGGCGTCCCTCACCGGGCAGGCCCACCGAGGCCGCCACGCCGTTGAAGTCGCCGCCGAGCTTGAGGGTGGCGGAGGTGAGGACGACCGAGCGCTCCTTGTAGAGGTTCTCGCGCAGCAGCCCGGAGACGCTCATCGGCGCCACCCGCAGCGAGGCGGTGCCCATCGCGAAGCGGTCGTTGCGCTCGATCCACACCACGTCGTACGGGGAGTCGGTCAGCAGCCGGTCGGTGGTGTCGTGCAGGGTCTCGGCCATGGCCATCGCCTGCTTGCGCACCGCGTCCTCGTCGCTGAGGCTCTTGTCCCGGGTCTCGCCGAGCGAGGTGATCACCTGGCGGCTGGCGTCCCGGATCGCCGTCACCGCGTAGGCGAGGTACTCCGGCAGCTCCTCGACCCGGCCGGCCTGGGCGGTCTCCATCAGGCCGTGGTAGCTCTCGGCGGCGGCCTGCAGGGCGTCCACCGCCTTCTCGTTGGCCAGCCGGGCGGCCCGCTTCACGGCGCGGTTGACCGCGCCGACGGTCAGCTCGGCGGTGGCCGCGCCGGTGACCCGGTTGACCAGCTCGTGCGCCTCGTCGACGATCAGCAGCTCGTGTTCGGGCAGCACGGGGGCGCCTTCCAGCGCGTCGATCGCCAGCAGCGCGTGGTTGGTGACCACCACATCGGCCAGCTTGGCCCGCTCCCGGGCCTTCTCGGCGAAGCACTCCTGGCCGTAGGCGCAGCGACTGGCGCCCAGGCACTCGCGGGAGCTCACCGAGAGCTGCGCCCAGGCCTTGTCGGAGACGCCGGGGGTGAGGTCGTCGCGGTCGCCGGTCTCGGTCTCGTCGGCCCAGTCGCGAAGCCGCAGGACGTCCTGGCCGAGCTTGCCGCTCGGGCCGCCGAGCGCCTCGGCCGGGTCGAAGAGCCCCTCGCCCTCGTCGCTCGGGGTGCCCTCGTGCGCCCGGTGCAGGCAGAGGTAGTTGGAGCGGCCCTTGAGCATCGCGAACAGCGGGCGACGCCGCAGCACGGGGTGCAGCGCCTCCACCGTACGCGGCAAGTCCCGCTCCACCAGCTGGCGTTGCAGCGCCAGGGTGGCGGTGGCGACCACCACCCGGTCGCCGTGGGCGAGCGCGGGCACCAGGTAGGCGAGGGACTTGCCGGTGCCGGTGCCGGCCTGCACCAGCAGGTGTTCGGCGTTCTCGACGGCCTCGGCGACGGCCTCGGCCATCCGGATCTGCCCGGGCCGTTCGACGCCGCCGACCGCGGTGACCGCGGCGTGCAGCAGCTCGGGGATGCGGGCACGGCCGACGGGCTTCGGGGAGGCGGGCTCGGCCGCCTCGTCGTCGGGCGGCAGCTGGGTTTGTGAGTCGTTCGTCATGACGCTCCCAGCCTACGGGGCGGGACTGACAGTACGGTCCCGAGGCTGCGGCAGGGTGGCCGCGCCGAGTGGGTGCAGCGGGTTGGCGACCTGCCCGTGGACGGCCGCGTGCGGGCGCTCGGGCCGGTCGCGGTAGCCGTCCAGCAGCAGCCGGTTGCGGTTCAGGCACAGCCGGTCGATGGTCGGGGTGAACAGGTCGAAGAGCGCGAACCGCTCACCGAGCTCGGGGAACCGCAGCTGGTGTCGGAGGATCTCGGCGCGCAGCAGCGCCCAGAACTCCGCCTCCGGCAGCCCGAACCCGGCCTCCAGCAGCGGAGCGAGGTAGCGGTAGACCCCGACGAAGAGCCCGGAGTGCAGGAACTGGCAGAGGAACGCCGGGGGTTCGCGCAGCAGCACGGACGAGACCGCGGCCGGCAGCGCGCGCAGCTCGGGGAGGTCCTGGTCGCTGATGTTGACGTCGTCCACGAAGTCCTTGACCGCGAGGCGCACCGGGGTGTCGGTGGCGTCGAACACCACGATCGCGTTCTCGCCGTGCGGGGAGAAGACGGTCCCGTAGCGGTAGAGGAAGTGCAGCAGCGGCGGCAGCATCGCGGCGAACAACCGGGTAAGCCAGGCGCGCGGGCCGAGCCCGGAGCGCTCCACCAGCTCTTCGACCAGCGCGCGCCCGTCCGAGCCGGTCTGCAGCAGCGAGGCGAGGGTGCGGGCCCGCTCCCCCTCGTCCAGCTGGGCGCCGAGCGGCTCGCGCCAGATCGCCCCGAGCAGTTCCTTGTACTGGTAGGGCGCCTCGGGCAGCCGGGCGTAGTAGGGGTGCTCGACGGTGACCGACGCGACCTCGCCGAGCAGCACCACCCGGCACTCGTCGCGCAGGAACGCGTCGCCGTCGCGCAGCCCGTGGATCCAGCGGGTGACGGCGGGCGCGGCCAGCGTGCGTTCGGTCGGCAGCCCGCGCCAGACCAGCGTGTTGAGGATGGCCAGTGGCAGCTTGACCGTGCGCCGGCGCGGGGTGGTGGTGTTGAAGAAGGAGCGGATGGACTGCTGGGGCAGCCGCTCGTCCCGGTCGGCGGGCAGCAGGACGATCCGGCCGTCCGCGATCCAGGGGGCGAAGAGCGGCACCACGGTCTCGTCCCACTGCCAGGGGTGCACCGGCAGCAGCAGGTACTCCCCCGGGTCCTTGCCCTGGCCGGCCAGCAGCTCCCGGTAGCCGGCCAGCACCTGCGGATCGAGTTCGTCGCGGTAGAGCGCCTCGGCGTCGGCCAGCTCGCCGACGCCGCGGTACTGGGCCAGCGAGTCGTGCACCGCGAGCCAGGGCAGCGCCTGCGGGGTGCGGGCCTCGGGGGCCCAGGCGGCGGCGTCGGAGGCCGAGAAGCCGAGCCGGCCCTTGTTCGGCACGATCCACGGGTGGCCGCTCTGGTGCCCCTCCAGTTCGGTGTGGCCGAGCTCGGCCAGTTCGGCGCCGGTCAGCGCGCCGGCCGCCAGCCGGACGTCGGCCAGCAGAGTGGCCGTCAGCTCCCTGACCAGGTGCCCGGCGGTGTCCCCGGAGAGGCCGAGCAGGCGGCGGGCGGCCAGCAGGAAGATCAGCGGGTCCTCGGCCGGCGACCCGTCGGCGCGCAGCGAGAACGGGTCGACCTGCCAGCTGCCGTACGCGCCGCGACGGGCCGCGAACCGGTACTCCGTCCCGTCGGGCAGCGGCAGGCGGTAGCCGCCGGGGGCGGGCTCGGGGTGCAACAGCTCCTCGTAGCTGAACTCGCCGATCATCTTGGCCAGCAGCGCCCGGCCGGCCCGGCGCCAGCGGTCCTGGTTCAGCGGCATCTCAACAGCTGGTGGCTGGGGCACGGTTCCACTCCTCGGTGAAGGCGGCGGACTGGGCGGGCAGCGGGGAGGGCGCGAAGGTGGTCCACGCCGTGCGGGCGGGCAGCCGGTGGACGGTCCGGTCGCAGAGCGCGTTGAGGATGACGGCCGCGCGGTGCGCGCCGAGCCCCAGATCGGGGGTCCCGACGCCGTGCGTGTGCAACTCGGCGTTCTGCACGTACAGGCCGCCGGTCAGCTCCGCCACGGTGGCCACCCGATGGTCCAGGCCGACCCGGTAGCGGCCCTGGTCGTCCCAGTCGATCAGCTCGGCGAGCGGCTCCAGGGCGGCCGGGCGGACCGCCCGGTAGCCGGTGGCCAGCACCACCGCGTCGGTGCGCACCAGCCGGGGAACGCCCGAGTCACGGTGCAGGCACCGCAGTTCCAGACCCCCGCACGGGCCGGGCAGCGCGAGGGTGACCTCGGTGCCGGGGGCGATCTCGGCGCCGGCGGCGGCCGGCGGGCGGCCGATGGTCCGCTCGTAGAGCAGGTCGTGGATCTCCGCCAGGGTCTCCGCGCTGGCGGCCTTGTGCAGTTGCCACTGCTCGGCCACCAGCCGGTCGCGGACCTCGCCGGGCAGGGCGTGGAAGTAGCGGGTGTAGTCCGGGGTGAAGTGCTCCAAGCCGAGCTTGGAGTACTCCATCGGGGCGATCGCCCGGGTCCGGGTCAGCCAGCGCAGCCGGGTGCCGTCGCCGGCCCTGGCGCGCAGCAGGTCCAGGAAAACCTCGGCGCCGGACTGGCCGGAGCCGACCACGGTGATGTCCTGGGCGCGGTCCAGGCCGGCCCGGCGCTCCAGGTACTCACCCGAGTGCCAGACGGCGGGGTGGTCGGCCAGCGCGTCGAAGGCCTGCGGGCGGACCGGCTCGGTCCCGACGCCGAGCACCAGGTTGCGGGCCCGCACCTGCTGCTCGGCCCCCGCCGAGCGCAGCGTCGCGGTGAACGCGCCGTCGGCCCAGGCCACCGCGGTGACCTGGGTGGAGAACCGGCAGGAGGCGAGTCGCTCGGCGGCCCAGCGGCAGTAGTGGTCGTACTCCCGGCGGGGCAGCTGGAAGCGCTCGGAGAAGTAGAACGGGAAGAGCCGGTCGTGCTCGCGCAGGTAGTTGAGAAAGGACCACGGGTTGGTCGGGTCGACCAGCGAGACCAGGTCGGCCAGGAACGGCACCTGCATCCTGGCCCCCTCGACCAGCATCCCCGGGTGCCAGCGGAACTCCGGCTTGGCGTCGCAGAACAGCGTGCGCAGGCCGTCCACCCGGTCGGCCAGCGCGGCGAGCGAGAGGTTGAAGGGGCCGATCCCGACACCGAGCAGATCGTACGGAGGGCGAGTGTCCATCAGACGGTTCCTTGAGGTCGGGCGCGCTCACGCACCATCAGGGCCGCACGCTTCTCGGGCAGGTCGATCTCGCGGACGGCGGTGAACCCGGCCCGCTGGAAGGCCCGGATCGAGGCGGTGTTGCGGACGTCCGGTTCGGCGACCACCCGCGGGGCGCCGCGCAGCAGGTCCTCGGCGACCGCGGCGAGCAGCACCGCGCCGAGACCCCGGCCGCGGTAGGGGGCCGGGCCGAGCAGCAGGTGCAGCCCGGTGTCGCCGGGCTCGGCGGGGTAGTGCTCGGCCAGCCGGTCACGCTCGGCCGGGTAGACCTCCCAGTAGCTCATCGGGACGCCGTCCAGCAGGCCCAGATTCGTCGCGTTGCCGGCGTCGAGCTCCCGCCGCACGTGCAGCGCGGTGCGCTCGGCCGGGCCGTCCAGCTCCCAGAAGGCGGCCACCGCCGGGTCGTTCATCCAGGCGGCGAGCAGCGGGAGGTCGGCCGGCTCGACCGGGCGCAGCAGCAGCTCCCCGGCCGTGGTCGCCACGACGGTCACCGGGCGGCCACCGGGTTGGGGACGGTGACGTAGACCGACTGCGTCTCCACCGGCCCGACCAGCTCGTCCAGCCCGTGCAGCCGGGTGAGCAGGTTGGCCTTGCAGCGCAGCTGCGCGGAGTCCAGCAGGTGGGCGGGCAGGGTGGAACGGGTCGCGGTGGCGGCCGGGCCGGACAGGAACCGGCGCAGCGCGGCGAGCAGCACCCGCTCGTCGGCCAGCCGCTGCGAGCCGAAGGCGCCGATCAGGCCGAGGATGTGGTTGATCCCCAGGTAGTAGGCGAACCGCTCGTCGGCCACCGCGTCCTCGACGAAGGTGTCGCTGGCCTTGCCGAGCCCGGGCAGCCGCTCTTCCAACCGCTCGGCGTGCGAGGCCCGGAAGTAGTAGCCCTGGTTGTCCCGGAACCGCCCGCCGACCGGCCAGCCCGCCGCGTCCAGCATCACCAGGCTGTTCTGCTGGTGCGCCTCCAGGGCGATGCCGGCCCGGCCGTCCAGCCAGAGCGCCGGCAGCACCACCGCGTCCAGGTAGCGCAGGAACCACTCGGTGGCCACGGTGGGCAGCGGCCGGCCGCTGCGCCGGGCCAGTGCGCGCAGCAGGTCGCCCAGTTCGGACGGCACGCCCGGCGCGGCCTCGCCGAGCGGGCGTTCGGCGACCAGGCCGGCGACGCAGAGCGCACGGTCGCCCGGGGCGAAGGGCTGCTGGCGCAGGACGGTGTCCAGGCCGCTCACGGTCCGCTCGTCCAGGCCGGGCAGGTCCACGCCGATCCAGGCCGGGTCGCGGACGATGTCGAAGCCGGGGTGCGCGGCCCGCCACTCGGCGCCGAGGCCCGCCTCCAGCAGCTGGTGCACCTCCAGGCCGCGGTGCAGCTCCTTGCGCAGGTTCTCCCGGCGGGAGTTGGTGATCCGCAGACCCAGCGAGAGCTTGAGCATCCACGGCGTGCCGGGGCGGAACACGGTCCGCACCGAGGAGGTCGGGTACCACGGCGCTCCGTGCGCGCCGAGGTCGTGCAGCAGACCGTCGGCCAGCAGCTGGGCGATCTGCGGGCGCAACGCCAACTCGCGGGCCTGCCAGGGGTGCAGCGGCAGTGCGGCGGTTCCGGGCGGGAGCAGCCGGGGGGCGCCGAGCAGGTCGGCCGTGAGCTGGGCGGCGTCCTTCTCCAGCGCCGAGCCGGAGGTCAGCAGTTCGCGGTCGACGGCGAACCAGTGCATGGCGAAGGAGCCGCGCAGTTCGGGCGAGTAGGCGGCGCTCTGGGCCGGTCCCAGGCCGTCGCGGCTCTTCGGGGTGGGGTGCAGCGGGTGGCCGAGCAGCAACGACTGCTCGGCCCTCAGGAAGGTCGACTCCGCTGCCGGGCCGGCCTGTTCGCGGTCGGGGTGTTCGCGCCGGTACAGCAGGATGTCGGCGGTGCGGCGCACCGAGTCGGCGACCCGCCCGGCGAGGTCGGCGACCTGCTCCGGGTCGGGGTGCTCGGCGGCCGAACGGGCCAGCAGCGCGGCGGCGGTGACCGCGTCCACCGGAACACCGCTCTCCGCCACGCCCGGCGCCAGTACGGCCGGCCCGAACCGGTGCCAGCCGCACAGCGACCAGTGCCGGACGTCCGCCAGCAGCCGGGCGGTGCCGCCGAGGACGGGGATCCGCAGCACGCCGTCCTGGTCGGGAGCGGCCCCGGTCTCCCGCACCCAGCAGCGCAACAGGGCCTCGACGGCGGCCTGTCCGGCGGCAACCGCCGGGTCCTGGTGGAGCAGCGGGTCCGACTCGGCGGACTGGTCCAGCTGGCGGGGGACGGTGGCCGGGGCTCCGGTCAGGGCGGTGCTCAAGGCTGCTCCTTGCGACGCGTCGGACTGCGGATGCGGGGGGCTCGCGCCCGTCCGGGGACATCCACTTGGTCTAACGAGAGAACCGCCCGGGGAGCACGGTCGCGTCGCGCCGATCGGTGGCCGGATGGTCACGGATCGGTGACCTTCCGTCAGGCCGGGCAACCAGGGGGCGGTCTGCGCCGTCCTTCCCCGCAGATGGGAGACTCCCTGATGCCCGATGGCGGCCCGTCAGCCGTCCGAGTGAAATCCCATGGGGGAATCGAAGGTATGTCAGTGCACCCGAACAACGATCGTCCGACGTCAGGCAGCGCGTCCGCGCGCCGCGGCGGGCGGGCCGCGGCGGCCGGAGCGGTCACCGTTCTGACCCTGCTCGCGGCCACCGCCTGCGGTCCGGACGACAACCCGAAGCCGCCGCCGAGCAGTGCTCCGGCCCCGAGTTCGGCCGTCCCCTCCGCCACCAAGGCGGGCCTGCCGGCCGGACTGCCCAGCCTGGACCAGCTGAAGAAGTGGAAAGCCGGCGACTGGGACAACTGGGCCAAGCAGCACGTGATCACCCCGGCTGCGAAGGGCTTCTGGGACCTGCAGAAGATGCTCCAGGCCAAGCCCGAGGCCCCGGCCGGCCCGGCCCAGCCGCCGAGCGACCCGGGCGCGGGCAGCAACGACCCGCTGCCGGCCGCGATTTCGGCCAGCTCCGTGCCCCACCCGTACACCAAGGACGCGGTGGACGGGAAGATCTTCTTCGACAAGTCGGACGGCAAGCACTACGTGTGCTCCGGCACGGTGGTGTCCGACCCCGCGCACCCCGGCAAGAGCAACCTGGTGTGGACCGCCGGCCACTGCGTGGACGGCGGCAAGGACGGCTCGCCCGCGAAGAACGTCACGTTCATACCCGAGTTCAACAGCACCGGCGCGGTCAGCAAGGGCAAGACGTCGACCCCCGACAAGTTCGCCCCGCTCGGCATGTGGCCCGGCCTGAGCGCGATCAGCTCGCCCCAGTGGACGTCCGAGGGCACCGAGTCCGGCGGCCCCGCCAGCCAGTACGACTTCGGCATCATCAAGGTGGGCAACCCCGAGGGCGGCGCCAAGTCGCTGGAGGAGACCGTCGGCGGTTCCGTCCCGGTCCTCTTCAACGCCCCGCGCGCCCAGCTCTCGCTGACCGCGATCGGCTACCCGGCCGCCCCGCCGTTCGACGGCGTGGAGCTGGAGCAGTGCAGCGGTGGCAAGCCGAGCCAGCTCTCCTTCGACTCGACCCGTCCGGCGATGTACACCATCGGCTGCACGATGACCGGCGGCTCCAGCGGCGGCGGCTGGTTCGCGGTCAAGGACGGCAAGACCTACCTGGTCAGCAACACCTCGATCGGCCCGGCGGACAACCCGTCCTGGCTGGCCGGCCCGTACCTGGACGACGTCGCCTCCAGCGCCTTCGACTACATCTCCAAGAAGGGCTGACGCCCGCGCCGGCGGCCCCGCGCGGGGCCGCCGGCACCACCGCGAGCACGGGAAGACCGGACCATGGCACACCGCACCTCCCGCCGGATCCCCTCGGCCCTGGGGCCCGTACCGGCCCTGGCCCTGGCGTCCGCGCTGATCCTCGCCGGCACGGCCTGCGGATCGGATGCGGTGCCCGGCCCGCAGGCCGGGCACGGGCTGACCGGCGCACTTCGGAACGTGAAGAACTGGAAGTCCTCGGACTGGGCCGCCTGGGCGCAGCAGCACGCGTTCACCAACCAGATCGCCAAGGACCTCTGGTCGCCCGACGCCCTGAAGGCGGCCGCTCCGAGCGCCGCCGCCACCCCGGTGCCGCCGGTGCCCACGGCCGGCCCCTCGGCCGACGACCAGAACGACCCGCTGCCGGCCGCCGCCCCGGCGCTGGCCGAGCAGCACCCCTACCCCGGAGCGCTCGCGGTCTTCGGCAAGATCGTCGCGAAGAGCCCGCAGGGCACCTACGTCTGCTCGGGCACGGTGGTCGGCGATCCCGAGCACCCGGGCAAGAGCAACCTGGTGTGGACCGCGGGCCACTGCCTGCACGGCGGCAAGGGCGGTGGCTGGCTGAAGAACATCGCCTTCATGCCCGCCTACAACGACTCCGGCGCGGGCAGCGGCGGCCGGTCGGCCACCCCGGCGCAGGTCGCTCCGTACGGCCGCTGGTGGGCGAACTACGCGACGGTGGCCCCGCAGTGGATGGCGGAGGGCAGCGACGACAGTGCCGGCGCCGTCAACCAGGACGACTCCGGGATCATCCGGGTGACCGACCCGGACCTGCCGGGCACCTCGCTGGAGGAGGCCGTCGGCGGCTCGGTCCCGGTCTGGTTCAACGCCCCGCGCGCGAAGATCGACGCGGTGACCGCCTACGGCTTCCCGGCCGGACCGCCGTTCGACGGCCAGGAGCTGGAGCACTGTACGAGCCCCCGCCCGGCCCGGCTCTCCTTCGACCCGACCCGCCCGGCCATGCTGACCATCGGCTGCGCGATGACCGGCGGCGCCAGCGGCGGCGGCTGGCTGGCCACCGGGCCGGACGGCAGGCCGGCCCTGGTCAGCAACACCTCGATCGGCCCGACCCCGGCCTCCTGGCTGGCCGGCCCGGAGCTGGACGACCAGGCGGCGCAGATGTTCGCCTTCATGACCCACCTGGCATGACGAAGGACCCCGGTCACGAGACCGGGGTCCTTCGTCGTACGGACGATCAGCGCTGGACGGCCACCGCGTAGCGCTCCAGCTCGGCGGCCAGCTCGGCCGCCACCTTGGCGCGCAGCAGCGTGCCGTCGCCGGTGTGCTCGGTCTCCAACAGCTCGCCCTCGGCGTGCACCCGGGAGACCAGGTCGCCACGGGTGTACGGGACCAGCGCGTGGACCTCGACGGCGGGCCGCGGCAGCTCGTCGTCGATCAGCTTGAGCAGCTGGTCCATGCCGAACCCGGTACGGGCCGAGACCACGATCGCGTGCGGCTCGCGGCGCAGCAGGCGCTGCAACACGTGCGGGTCGGCGGCGTCGGCCTTGTTGATGACCACGATCTCCGGCACGTGCTGCGCGTCGACCGAGACGATCACCTCGCGCACCGCCGCCAGCTGGGTCTCCGGCTCGGGGTGCGAGCCGTCCACCACATGCAGGATGAGGTCGGCGTCCGCGACCTCCTCCATGGTCGAGCGGAAGGCCTCGACCAGGTGGTGCGGCAGGTGCCGGACGAACCCGACGGTGTCGGCCAGCGTGTAGAGCCGCCCGCCCGGGGTCTGCGCCCGGCGGACGGTCGGGTCCAGGGTGGCGAACAGCGAGTTCTCCACCAGGACCCCGGCGCCGGTGAGCCGGTTGAGCAGCGAGGACTTGCCGGCGTTGGTGTAGCCCGCGATCGCGACCGACGGGACCTGGTGACGCTTGCGCTCCTGGCGCTTGGTGTCCCGGCCCTTCTTCATGTCGGCGATCTCGCGGCGCAGCTTCGCCATCTTCTCGCGGATCCGACGACGGTCGGTCTCGATCTTGGTCTCACCCGGACCACGGGTGGCCATACCGCCGCCACCGCCGGCCGAGGAGCCGCCGCCACCACCCATCTGCCGGGAGAGCGAGGCGCCCCAGCCACGCAGGCGCGGCAGCATGTACTGCATCTGCGCCAGCGAGACCTGCGCCTTGCCCTCTCGGGACTTGGCGTGCTGGGCGAAGATGTCCAGGATCAGGGCCGTCCGGTCGACGACCTTGACCTTGACCACGTCCTCCAGCTGGATCAGCTGGCCGGGGGTCAGCTCACCGTCGCAGACCACGGTGTCGGCGCCGGTGCTCGCGACGATGTCACGCAGTTCCTTGGCCTTGCCGGAGCCGATGTAGGTGGCCGCGTCGGGCTTGTCGCGGCGCTGGATCACGCCGTCGAGCACCTCGGAACCGGCCGTCTCGGCGAGTGCCGCGAGCTCGGCCAGCGAGTTCTCGGCCTCCTGGACGCTGCCGTCCGTCCACACGCCGACGAGCACCACACGCTCCAGGCGGAGCTGGCGGTACTCGACCTCGGTGACGTCCTGGAGCTCGGTGGACAGGCCGGCGACGCGGCGCAGCGACGCGCGATCGCTGCGGTCGTACTGGTCGCCGTCGTAGCCCCGGCCGAAGTCCTCGTCGATCGCCGCAAGGTCCTCGTCCATCAGGGCATCGGCCCGGAGGTCAGCGGGTCGGCGGGAACTGCGGCCGGCCGACTCGCTGGATTCATCGCGGGTGTCGAACGTGGAGGTCATCGTGTCCTTAGCTGGCTACTGGGGGTGGGCTTCTGCCGGCCCGCTCGTCCCTGAGAACGCGGCGGGGCCGTCGTGAATTCCCCACGATGGTCGCACGGGCCGCGCGGCCGGGTCACCAGCATTTCCCGTGCCACGGCTGTTCGGGCGCAGTCGGGGCGGCCTGGGGGCCTCCTCCAGCCCCGGGCGGCGCACGTCGTAGACGCCCGAGACCCGGAGCATGGCGCGCATCACCACCGGCAGCGTCTGGGCGTCCGGCAGCTCGACGGTGTAGGTGTGCCGGACCCGCAGCTCCTGCGGCGGTTCCACCACCGCCGAGACGATGTCCAGGCCGGTCGCCGACATCGCGGCGGTCAGGTCGGCCAGCAGCCGGGGCCGGTTCAGCGCCTCGGCCTGCAGGGTGACCCGGTAGGTCACCGGCCGGTCGTTCGGCGCCCCGGCGCCGGGGGCCCAGCCGAGCTGGACGGGTCCGCGCCCCGAACTGCGCATCCGCTCCCCGGTCGGGCAGTCGGCCCGGTGCACGGCGATCGAACCGCCGCGGGTCTCGAAGCCGGTGACCTGGTCCGGCGGGACCGGGGTGCAGCAGCGGGCCAGCCGGACGGCCGCCCGCGGATGCCCGGGGACGAGCACCGGACGCGACCGCCCGCCCGGCACCCGGCCCGGCCCTGCACCGGGGCCGCGGGCGGACCGGACGGCTCGGCCGGCCCTCCGGCGCCGGACTGCTCGGCGTGCGCGGGGTGCTCGGCCAGCCAGCGCTCGATGGCGATCCGCGCCCCCGCGGTGCGCGCGTGGTCCAGCCACTGCGGGCTGGGCCCCGAGGGCTCCCCCTCACCCGCCGGGTGCACCGCCTCGGTGAGGATGCCCAGCACGTCGCCGTCGCCCAGCGGGGTGGAGAGCGCGACCAGCCGGCCGTTGACCCGGGCGCCGATACATCGGTGCCCGATCTGCTCGCCGAGCTGGTACGCCGCGTCCACACAGCTGGCACCGGCCGGCAGCACGACGGTGGCGCCCTCCTCGGTGACCGCGGTGATCTCCCGGTCGCCGGAGAGGTCGGCGGTCAGGGTGGACCAGAAGGCGTCCGGGTCGGGCGTCTCCTGCTGCCACTCCAGCAGGCGGCTGAGCCAGCCGGGCCTGGCCGGGTCGGTGCCGTCCAGCTCGTCCCGGCCGGCCCCCTCGCCACCCGGCTGCTCGCTGCCGGGCTGCTCGACGCCGGACGTCCGCGGGCTGCCCAGCGCGACCACGCCGAACTCCGCGACCCGGTGCATCCGCGGCGTGCGGACCAGCACCTCGATCGCGGCGCCCTCGACCGAGACCGCGGTGTGCAGCGACTGGTAGAGGTTGAACTTGGGCGCCGCCACGAAGTCGGTGAACTCGCCGGGCAGCGGGGTCCAGCAGGTGTGCAACTCGCCGAGGACGGCGTAGCAGTCGGCGTTCTCCTCGACCACCACCAGCAGCCGGGCGAAGTCGGCCGGGTCCGGGAGGGCCGAGCCGGTGGCCGAGCCGCGCTTGAGCAGCATCCGGTGCACCGAGACGCAGTGCCGCGGCCGGACGGTGACCTCGGCCGCGACCCCGGCCTCGGCCAGCTGGCGGCGCAGCGCGAGGGCGAAGGGGGCGAGGGGCTCGTCCTGCTCGGCCTCGTGGGAGGCGACCAGCGCGCGGGTCCGGGCGTACTCCTCGGGGTGCAGGGTGGCGAAGACGATGTCCTCCAGCTCCGTCTTGACCACCTGGATGCCCAGCCGCTCGGCCAGCGGGATCAGCACGTCCCGGGTGACCTTGGCGATCCTTACCTGGCTGGCGGGCTTCATGTGACGGATCGTCCGCATGTTGTGCAGCCGGTCGGCGAGCTTGATCACCATGACCCGCACGTCGGAGCCGGTGGCGACCAGCATCTTGCGGAAGGTCTCCGCCTCGGCCGCCGCGCCGAAGTCGACCTTCTCCAACTTGGTGACGCCGTCGACCAGATAGGCCACCTCGGGGCCGAAGTGGGCGGCCACCTGATCGAGCGTCACCTCGGTGTCCTCGACGGTGTCGTGCAGGAGCGAGGCGACCAACGTGGTGGTCTCGGCGCCGAGCTGGGCCAGGATCATGGTGACGGCGAGGGGGTGGGTGATGAACGGCTCGCCGCTCTTGCGCTTCTGGCCGCGGTGGCTGGCCTCGGCCGTCCGGTAGGCGCGGCTGAGCAGCGCGAGGTCGGCCTGCGGATGGTGGCGGCGGTGCGCCTGGACGATCGGCTCGATGGCGTCCGGCACCGGCGGGCGGCCGGTGGCCAGGAGCGCCGCGCGCCCGGCGCGGCCGAGTGCGGCGCGACCGAGCCGGCGTCTGGTCTGCGGGAGCGCGGGCGGGGTGGGCTGGCCGGTCTGGGGCCGGCCGGTCTCGACGGTCATGGCAACCTCCGGCAGCGAGCACCGGAGCGATTGCTGCCCGGTGGTCCATGCTACCGAGGACAACACGTTCCGCGAGGCTGCGCTTCCGGTCTGTCATCCGGATCACCCGAACGGGCGGATTCGCAGCCCCGCGGAACGGGGTAAAGGCTTCGCCCTACAGCCAGTTCGGCTCGAAGGTGCCGCTCGCCACGATCACCGCGGGGCCGGTCATCTCGACCCGGCCGTCCGGGTGCTCGGTGATCACCAGGCGACCGCCGGGCAGGTCCACGGTGTAGCTGACGGGGGCTCCGGTGACCGCCGGGTCGACGCCGTCCCGGCGGGCCGTGGCGACGGCCACCGCGCAGGCGCCGGTCCCGCACGAGCGGGTCTCGCCGGAGCCGCGCTCGTGCACCCGCATCGCCACGTGACGCTCGCCGCGGTCCACCACGAACTCGACGTTGACGCCCTGCGGGTAGACCCCGTCGGGGGCCACCAGCGGCGCGCGGAAGAGGTCGCCGGCGTCGGCGAGGTCCGCGACGAAGGCGACCGCGTGCGGGTTGCCCATGTTGACGTTGCGGGCCGGCCAGTGCCGCTCCCCCACCGTCACCTCGACGCCGTCCGGGCCGGGCAGCACGGCGCGGCCCATGTCCACGGTGATCTCGCCGGGCGCGCCGTCCGGGCCGTCCTCGGCGATCCGCACCCGGCGCACGCCGGCCCGGGTGGCCACCGCGAGCGGGCCGGGACCGACCAGTCCGGCGTGCACCAGGTAGCGGGCGAAGACGCGGACGCCGTTGCCGCACATCTCGGCGACGCTGCCGTCGGTGTTCCGGTAGTCCATGAACCACTCGGCCTCGTCGGCCATCGCCACCGAGGCCTCGTCCTTGGCCGAGCGGACCACCCGCAGCAGGCCGTCGCCGCCGAGGCCGGCCCGCCGGTCGCAGAGCCGGGCCACCTCCGCGGGGCCCAGGTCGAGCAGGCCGTCCGGGTCGGGGAGGATCACGAAGTCGTTCTCGGTGCCGTGGCCCTTGAGGAAGGGGAGGCCGCTGGGTCGCAGGGTGGTTTCGCTCACCCTGCCGATGGTACTGACCGACCGTGCGGCGGGTTCAGCCGCGCAGGTGGACGACGCGCCAGACGGCCAGCGCGAGCGCGGCGCAGACGATCAGCGTGTAGATCACGATGGAGCGCCAGCTCGCCCGGCGCCCGGAGCCCCGGCGCGGCAGCCCCGGCCAGGCGTAGCCGGCGCGTCTGGCCGCCATCGCGCCCCAGCCGACCGAGGCGGCGGTCAGCAGCAGGCCGAGCATGGCGACCATGGCCGCGCCGCTGCCCGAGCCGAAGGCGAGCGGGAAGGCGAACATCAGCGAGCCGACGATGCCGATCACGGCGATCGGCAGGATCTGCCACCAGCGCAGCCGGCGCCGCGGGCGGATCTCCCGTTCGAACAACAGGGCGTCCGGCGGCAGGCCGAGCGGTGCGTCGGGGTCCGCGGCGAGCAGCAGCAGCTCGGGCGAGGGCAGCACGAAGGAGTCGTCCGCCGCGAGGCCGGTGCGGGCGACAGGGCCGCCGTCCGTCTCGCCGAGGCGCCGTGTCGGACCGGGAAGGTCGGAGACGTGCTGCGGGAACTGCTCGGTTTCAGGGCCGGGACCCGTGGACACGCGGCCTCCCCTGACAGTTCGACACGAGTACGAACTCTCGAACGGCGGGACCGGCCCGCGCGACTGGCCCCTCTTGCCTCGATAATGGCATGTCTCGGGTCGCTCACAGCGCGTAGCGCGGGTCACCGGATGATCCGTGGCCAGGACGTGATCCGGCTGTAACACCCGCCTCGTCGTGCACCTGCAGACGCGTGAGCAGGTGCACCGGCGGATGGCCGGATCCCGTCGTCGAGGCCGGCCGGGCGAGGCTTCAGGATGCCGCGCCGACCAGTTCCAGCGAGCGTTCCAGCAGGTCGGCGGGGTCCGCCCCGGCGGGCCTGGCGAGCCAGTGGATCCGGTCGTCGCGGCGGAACCACGACTCCTGGCGGCGTGCGAATCGCTTGGTGGCGCGCACCGTCTCCTCGCGCGCCCCCAATTCGGTGCACTCGCCCGCGAAGTGCGCAAGCACCTGCTGGTAACCGAGCGCCCGACTGGCCGTCAGTCCCTCGCGCAGGCCGACCGCTTCCAGCGCGCGGACCTCGTCCAGCAGACCGGCCTCCCACATCCGGTCGACCCGCAGCGCGATCCGGGCGTCGAGTTCGGGGCGGGGCACCGCCACCCCGATCTGGACCGCCGGGTAGACCGCGGTGTTGCCGGGCAGGCTCGCGGTGAACGGCCGGCCGGTGATCTCGATGACCTCCAGCGCCCGGACGATCCGGCGCCCGTTGCTGGTCAGGATCGCGGCCGCGGCGGCCGGGTCGAGCACGGCCAGCCGGGCGTGCAGGAGGGCCGGTCCCTCGGCGGCCAGCTCCTCCTCCAGGCGGGCCCGGACGGCCGGATCGGTCCCCGGGAACTCCATCTCGTCGATCGCGGCGCGGACGTACAGCCCCGAGCCGCCGACCAGCACCGGGGTGCGCCCGGCCGCCAGCAGCCGGTCGATCTCGGCCCGGGCGAGGCGCTGGTACTCGGCGACGCTCGCGGCCTCGGTCACCTCCCAGACGTCCAGCAGGTGGTGCGGGATGCCGCCGCGCTCGGCGTCGGTGAGCTTGGCGGTGCCGATGTCCATGCCCCGGTAGAGCTGCATCGAGTCGGTGTTGATCACCTCGCCGCCCAGCGCACGTGCCAGCGCGACGGCCAGGTCGGACTTGCCGGCCGCGGTCGCACCGACCACCGAGACCACCGGAATAGGGGAAAGAGAGCTGCTCACACCGCCCAGTCTCGCAAAAGGACGCGCCCGACCCGAACGGGGGACGTGACCGGCCACCGGTCCGCTCGTTGGCCGGGTGGGCGGCACCCTGCACCGACTCGCCGCAGAACCGGTCGAGGCCGCCGCAGACCGCGTAGGTTGGGAGAAAGATATGAGTGTTTTGAGCTGGTTCCGCCGCCGTGGAGCCGGAGTACGGCCCGTCGAGGAGCAGGGTGGTGGCGCGATCGCCGTCCTGGACCCGGAGGACCGGACGGACCAGGAACCGGCCGACGACGCGGAGCAGCAGGCGCCGCACGGTGTCCCGGCCGCCCGGACCGCGCCGGACACCGACGCCGTGCTCGCAGCGGCGGACACGGCGCAGAGTGGTGCGGTGACGGACGACGAGGTGTCGGCGGACCGGGACGAGCCGATCGTCGCGGAGCCCGCCGGCATCGCGGCGTCCGCCGTCGAGTCGCTCCTCGCCGTGCCCGTGCAGACCGCGGTGGCGGAGGTCCGGGCTCCGGCCGGGCACAGCCACGAGGAGAGCCGACCTGAGCGGCCTGACACAGGAGACGAAGCCATGGGCGTGATGGACAACCTCAAGGGCAAGGCCGAGGAGCTCAAGGACAAGGCCAGCCACCTGGCCGGCCAGCACGCCGAGAAGATCGACGAGGTGGTCGACAAGGCCGGCGAAGCGATCGACAAGGCCACCAAGGGCAAGTACAGCGACAAGATCGCCACCGGCGCCGAGAAGGCCAAGAGCGCGGTCGACGACTTCGCCGAGAAGCCCGACCGGCCCGAGCAGGGCGGCACCCCGCAGTCCTGACGTCCGGACGTCGAGCGGGGCCGGAGAGCATGCTCTCCGGCCCCGCTCGACGTCTGTGGTCAGGTCAGCTCCAGGACGCCACGAAGTAGCCGACGCCGTAGGGCGCGTCCTCGTAGCGCAGCCGGCCGCGGAGCCCGGCGTCCTCGCCGGCCCCGGCCAGCACCTGCCAGGGCGCGCGGCCCTCGGCGAGCAGGGCGGTGGAGAGCGCGGGGTCGAGCGCGGCGAGCGCGGCGGTGTCCGCCGTGCCGAGCGCCCGGGCGACCAGCGCGTCGTAGGCCTCGGCCCGGTCGTCCAGGTAGCCGGGGGCCTTGAGGGTGCGGCGCGCGCTGCCGTCGCCCAGCACCAGCAGCCCGACCCGGTCGGCGAGGCCGGCCAGGCCCTTGCCGAGGCCGAGCAGCCGCTCCACGGGAGCGTCGTCCGGCACCGCGCAGGCGTGCGTCGGCAGTGCGACGTCGGCCTGGTCCAGCAGCCAGGCGCCGACGGTGAGGGCCGGGCTGAGCTCCGGCCCGCCGACACCGCCGGAGGGCAGCCGGACGGCGAGGTCGACGCCGAAGGAGCGCAGCGAGCCGGCCCCGCCGTCCGTCCAGACCTCGGCCTCGGCGCCGGACCCGACCAGCACCAGCAGCTCGGGCCCCGCCGCCAGCAGCTCGGCGACCGCCTCGGCACAGGCCGCGCGCAGCACGTCGAGTTCGGCGGCGGCGCCCGAGGCGACCTCGGGCACCAGCAGCGGGGGGCAGGGGCAGACGGCGGCGGCAACGAGCATGTCGATCACTCTAGTGCCGCTCGGTGATCAGTCGGTGCTGCAGCAGCCGCCCTCGGTGGCCGGGGCGCTCAGCACCGGGACTCCGACGGTCGGCAGGCCCAGCATCACGCCGGCCGGCTTGGCCGCCGGAGCGGCGGTGCGCCGCTCCCAGGCGTCGCCCGCCCGGGTGCGCCGGACGCCGAGCGTGGGGCCCTCGGCGAGCAGGTGGTGCGGGGCCGCGTAGGTGATCTCCACGGTCACCACGTCCCCCGGGCGGACCGGTGCGGCCGGCCGCTCGAAGTGCACCAGCCGGTTGTCGGGCGCCCGGCCGGAGAGCCGGTCGGTCCGGTTGTCCTTCTTGCCCTCGCCCTCGGCGACCAGGATCTCCAGGGTCCGCCCGACCTGCTTCTTGTTCTCCTCCCAGGAGATCTCCTCCTGGAGGGCGACCAGCCGCTCGTAGCGCTCCTGCACGACGGCCTTCGGGATCTGGTCCGGCATCTCGGCGGCCGGAGTCCCGGGGCGCTTGGAGTACTGGAAGGTGAAGGCGTTGGTGAAGCGGGCCTGGCGGACCGCGTGCAGGGTCTGCTCGAAGTCCTCCTCGGTCTCGCCGGGGAAGCCGACGATGATGTCGGTGGAGATCGCGGCGTCCGGCATCGCGGCGCGCACCTTCTCGATGATCCCGAGGAAGCGGTCCTGGCGGTACGAGCGCTTCATCGCCCGCAGCACGGTGTCCGAGCCGGACTGCATCGGCATGTGCAGCTGGTGCATCACGTTCGGGGTCTCGGCCATCGCCGCGATCACGTCGTCGGTGAAGTCGCGCGGGTGCGGCGAGGTGAAGCGGACCCGCTCCAGGCCCTCGACCTGGCCACAGGCCCGCAGCAGCTTGGAGAAGGCCTCGCGGTCGCCCAGGTCGGAGCCGTACGCGTTGACGTTCTGGCCGAGCAGGGTCACCTCGATGACGCCCTCGCCGACCAGCGCCTCGACCTCGGCGAGCACGTCGCCGGGGCGGCGGTCCTCCTCCTTGCCGCGCAGCGCGGGGACGATGCAGAAGGTGCAGGTGTTGTTGCAGCCGACCGAGATCGCCACCCAGGCGGCGTAGGCCGACTCGCGGCGGGTGGGCAGCGTGGAGGGGAAGGTCTCCAGCGACTCCAGGATCTCCACCTGGGCCTGCTGCTCGATCCGGGCGCGCTCCAGCAGGGCCGGCAGGTGGCCGATGTTGTGGGTGCCGAAGACGACATCCACCCAGGGCGCCTTCTGCACGATGGTGGCGCGGTCCTTCTGGGCCAGGCAGCCGCCGACGGCGATCTGCATGCCCTTCCTGGCGGCCTTGGCGGGGGCGAGCTGGCCGAGGTTTCCGTACAGCTTGTTGTCGGCGTTCTCGCGCACCGCGCAGGTGTTGAAGACCACCAGGTCGGGGTCGCCGCCCTGGTCGGCCTTCACGTATCCGGCGTCCTCCAGCAGCCCGGACAGCCGCTCGGAGTCGTGGACGTTCATCTGACAGCCGTACGTGACGACTTTGTAAGTTCGCAAGCTCTCTCCCATACCCACGACAGCAAGGGTACGGGCAGCCCGGGCAGCGCCAGAAGGGGTGCCGCCCCGGGGCCGCCGCAGCCCGTCGGCCACCGGCACCCCCTCCCGGATCCCGCGTCCGCCTGGCAGGATCCCCCCATGACACCGACCACCGGACGCCCGCGCGCCACCGCGCGCCGCCGGCTCTGGCGCGCCGCCGCGGCGCTGCTGCTGGTGGCCGGTGCGCTGGGCGGATGGTGGCTGAACGGCGGCGGCACGGCCTCCTACCCCAAGGGCGTGTACGGCTTCGCCACCGGCGTGCAGAGCGGCGTCTACGACAAGTACGGCCAGTTGCTGCGCAGCTACCTGCACGACAAGATGCCCGGCGTTCAGCTGCGGCTGGACGGCTCGCAGGGCTCGGTGGACAACCTGGAACGGGTCACCCAGGGCCGGGACGACTTCGCCATCGCCACCGCCGACTCGGTGGCCGACTTCAACGAGACCGGCGACGACCGGCTGCGCGCGATCGCCCGGCTCTACGACGACTACCTCCAGCTGATCGTCCCGGCCGACTCCTCGGTGACGCAGGCCTCCCAGCTCAAGGGCCTGAAGGTCGGTATCGGGCAGCCCAAGTCCGGCGTGAGCCTGGTGACCCACCAGCTGCTGGCGGCTGCCGGGATCGATCCGGACACCGGGATCACGGCCGAGCCGCTCGGGGTGGAGGACGCCGCGAGCGAGCTCCAGTCGGGGCAGATCGACGCCTTCTTCTGGTCCGGGGGGCTGCCCACCGGCGCCATCACCGACCTCTCCAACCGGTTCCCGATCCGGCTGGTCCCGCTCGGCGACCTGATCGACGCGCTGCACAAGGAAGGCGGCGATACCGGCGCGTACCGGGCCGCCGTGCTGCCCGCCGACGTCTACCCCAAGGCGCAGCCCTTCGGCACCCCGGTGCTGACCATGGCGGTGCCGAACCTGCTGATCACCCGGGCCGACGTCGACCCCTCGCTGGTCGAGGGGGTGACCAAGGCGGTGATCGACAGCCGGGACCTGATAGGCCAGCAGGTGCACGCCGCCCAGGTGGTCGACCGGAGCACCGCCGTCTACACCGATCCGCTGGAGCTGCACGAGGGCGCCAAGCGCTACTACCGCTCCGCCAAACCCTGACGGCCGACGGCTACGGCAGGGCGCGCGGCACCGTGAAGGTGACGGCCAGCCCGGTCGGCAGCACCGGGGCGAAGTCCAGCGAGCCGCCGCCCGCCGTCAGCAGGGTCCGGGCGATCGAGAGGCCGAGACCGGAGCCGTCCACGTTCTGGTGGCGCGCGCTGCGCCAGAAGCGGTCGCCGACCCGGGCCAGCTCCTCCTCGGTGAGGCCGGGACCGGCGTCCGTCACGGTGACCACGACCTCCTCCTTGCGCACCTCCACCACGAGCGCCACCAGGCTGCCGGGCGGGCCGAACTTCAGGGCGTTGTCGAGCACCGCGTCCAGCGCGCTGCCGAAGCCGATCGGGTCGGCCCAGCCGCGCGCCGCCGGGGGCGCCGCGCAGGTCAGCGTCAGCCCGCGCTGCCGGGCCGACGGCTGCCAGGCGTCCACCCGGGCCAGCACCAGGCCGGTCAGGTCGACGGGCTCGGGGGCGGGCCGGTTGCCCTCGGCGGTCGCCAGGCCGAGCAGGTCGTCCAGCACCCGGGCCAGCCGGACGCCCTCCTCGCGCACGCTCCCGAGGTCGGCCTCGTGCCGCTCCGGCAGCTCCAGCCCGAGCAGCTCGACCCGCAACAGCAGCGCGGCGAGCGGGTTGCGCAGCTGGTGCGAGGCGTCCGCGACGAAGGCCCGCTGCTGGTCGAGGACGAGCACCACGTGGTCGGCCATGTCGTTGAAGGAGTGCGCCAGGCGGCGCAGCTCGGGCGGCCCGCCGGCGGCGGCCACCCGGGCGTTCATCCGGCCGGTGGCGATGTCGTGGGCGGCCCGGTCCAGCGTCCGCACCGGGCGCAGCACCCACTCGGTGAGCCGTACCGCGAACAGCACGGAGACGATCACGGCGACCGCCTCGCCGGCCCCCAGCAGCAGCCAGAGGTGCTCGATCCGCACCCGCAGCGCGTCCGACGGGGACTCGGTGACCACCACGGCCACCACGTCACCGTCGCGGATCACCGGGGAGGCGACGATCAGCGTGCGGTCCGGGGTCCACGGCCAGACCTGCGGCGGGTCCTGGCTGCGGCGCCCGTCGCCGGCCTCCTGGACCGCCCGGCCGCCGACGCCGGTGGAGGGCCGCTTCCAGTCGCCGGGGGCGACCGCCAGGACGCTGCCGTCGGTCATGAAGAGGCCGATCTTCAGCCCGTAGAGGTCGTGGTAGCGCTGCACCTCGGCGCGCAGCTCGTGCAGCTGGGCGGCGTCCGGCAGCGCGGCGCCGGACGCCGCGTCCTGGCTGGAGTCGGAGCGCGAGGGCAGGCCCTGGGTGGGCACCTCCTGGGCGAACCGGGCGGCGTCGTCCATCCGGTCCACCACCACCGTGCTCTGCTCCGCGGCGGCCATCGCGGCGGCCAGCGGTACCCCGAGGGCGGCCATGACGCAGCCCATCAGGGAGAGCAGGATGCCCAGCAGGCGGGTGCGCATGCCCGGATCAGCCCGTCGGGGGCGGCGAGGGGGACTGCGGGATCAGCCGGTAGCCGACCCCGCGCACCGCCTCGACCAGCCCGGGCAGCGCGAGCTTGGTGCGCAGCGAACCGATGTGCACCTCCAGGGTCCGGCCGTTGCCCTCCCAGCCGCTCTGCCAGACCTCGCTGAAGATCTGCTCGCGGCGGTAGACCACGCCCGGGCTCTGCGCGAGCAGCGCCAGCAGGTCGAACTCCTTGCGGGTCAGCGCGACGTCGCGGCCCGCCACGCTCACCCGGCGGCGCTCGCGGTCGATGCTGATGCCCCAGGACTCCAGCGAGCCGGCGCCGCCGACCGCCTCGGGCTGCTCGGCGGCCTGGCCGACGGCCGTCGGCTGGAAGCGGCGGGCCACCGCGTGGATCCGGGCGAGGAGCTCGCCCATGTCGTAGGGCTTGGTGATGTAGTCGTCCGCGCCGAGGTTGAGGCCGTGGATCCGGGACCGGATGTCGGCGCGCGCGGTCACCATGATCACCGGGACACCGCTGCCGGCCCGGATCCGGCTGCACACCTCGAAGCCGTCCCGGTCGGGCAGCCCGAGGTCGAGCAGGACCACCCGGTAGGGGTCGGAGCCGTCCGGCACCAGCGCGTCCAGCGCCTCGTGCCCGCTGCGCGCGTGCCGCACCTGGAAGCCGTGCCGGCTCAGCACCGCGACCAGCGCAGCCGCGACCCGGTCATCGTCCTCGACGAGGAGCAGCCGCATCCCACACCTTCCCGCTCGGAAACCGCCTCCCGACAACACCCGGCTGTCGGCGAAGCGCTCATCCTCCCCCACCGTCGCCGCTCGGGCCACCCCCCTGATCAGCGCACCGGAGCGCGCAGCTTCGATGGGGGGTGTGTGTTCCTTTCGTGATGCTCAAGTTCCGCTCAGATAGGCTGACGTGGCACCGTCAGGCGGCCTACGGTCGTCTCACCGGGGGCCGCGGGCTCCGCCGGCTCAACGGTCCCCGGTGCCAGTCCGACCCGGGGGGAGTCGTTCCCGTCGGCCGTACCAGGGAGCAGGGGCGAGATGACCGAGACTGCGGACTCCGGGCCCAGGGCTCTGGTCGAGCTGGCCGGGGTCAACAAGCACTTCGGTGCCCTGCACGTCCTCCAGGACATCAATCTGACGATCACCCAGGGCGAGGTCGTGGTCGTCATCGGCCCGTCCGGCTCGGGCAAGTCGACGCTCTGCCGCACCATCAACCGGCTGGAGACGATCGACGGCGGCAGCATCACCATCGACGGCCGTCCGCTGCCCGCCGAGGGACGCGAGCTGGCCCGGCTGCGGGCCGAGGTCGGCATGGTCTTCCAGAGCTTCAACCTCTTCGCGCACAAGACCGTGCTGGAGAACGTGGTGCTGGCCCAGGTCAAGGTCCGCCGCACCGAGCCGGCCGTGGCCGAGGCCAAGGCCCGCGCGCTGCTGGAACGGGTCGGGGTGGCCGCCCAGGCGGACAAGTACCCCGCCCAGCTCTCCGGCGGCCAGCAGCAGCGGGTCGCGATCGCCCGCGCCCTGGCGATGGACCCGAAGGTGCTGCTCTTCGACGAGCCCACCTCCGCCCTCGACCCGGAGATGATCACCGAGGTCCTGGACGTCATGCGCGGCCTCGCCGCCGAGGGCATGACGATGGTCGTGGTCACCCACGAGATGGGCTTCGCCCGCTCCGCCGCGAACCGGGTGCTGTTCATGGCCGACGGCCGGATCGTCGAGGAGAACACCCCCGAGGCGTTCTTCACCAATCCGCGCAGCGACCGGGCCAAGGACTTCCTCTCCAAGATCCTGCACCACTGAGAGACGCCTGAGCACACTCGGCGTCCCGTCCGGCCGCAGCAGCGCCGGACCGCACCCTCCCGGCTTAGGAGTCGCTTCACCATGCCCGTCCGCATGCCCGTCCGCCGTACCGCCGCGGCCGCCCTCGCCGTGCTCGCCCTGACCGCCACCGCCGCCTGCGGCAAGAGCGGCTCGCCCACCGCCGGCGCGCCGAGCACCGGCTACACCGTGAGGACCGACGTGAAGCTGGACGGCTCGGCGACCTTCGCCGCCGCCAAGGCGCGCGGCAAGCTGGTGATCGGCGCCAAGGCCGACCAGCCGGGCCTCGGCTTCGAGGACATCACCGCCAACACCCGCAACGGCTTCGACATCGAGATCGCCAGGATGGTCGCCGCCGACCTCGGCTTCCCGGAGAGCCAGATCGAGTGGCGGACCATCGACTCGGCCAACCGCGAGACGGCACTGGCCGGCGGCCAGATCGACTACTACGTCGGCACCTACAGCATCAACGACAAGCGCAAGACCCAGGTCTCCTTCGCCGGCCCGTACTACCTCGCCGGCCAGGACCTGCTGGTGCGCAAGGACAACACCGACATCACCGGGCCCGAGTCGACCAAGGGCCGCAGGGTCTGCACGGTGACCGGCTCGACCTCGGTGGACGCCATCAGGACCTACGGCGCCGAGGTGACCACCTTCGGCTCCTACTCGCAGTGCGTGGACAAGCTGATCACCAAGGACGTCGACGCGGTCACCACGGACGACGCGATCCTGAAGGGCTACGCCGCGCAGAACCCCGGCGAACTCAGGGTGGTCGGCAAGCCCTTCACCACCGAGAAGTACGGCGTCGGCCTGAACAAGGACGACAAGGTGCTGCGCGCCGCGGTGGACGACGCGCTCAAGGCGCACGAGGACAGCGGCGACTGGAAGGCCGCCTACGACCGCACGCTCGGCACCGCGGGCTCGGCCGCCCCGCAGCCGCCCGCCCTCGAACGCTACTGAGACCGACCCGCTGAGCTACCGAAAGGCCTCCAGCCATGGGCATCCTGTTCGAGGACGGGAACTTCGGACTGTTTCGCGACGGCTTCCTGCGGACCGTCGAGCTGAGCGCGGCCAGCGCCGTGCTGGCCCTGCTCCTCGGCGTCCTGCTGGCCGCCTTCCGGGTCTCCCCGGTGCCGGTGCTGCGCACCTTCGCCACCGTCTGGATCGAGATCTTCCGCAACACCCCGCTGACCCTGCTCTTCTTCGCGGTGACCTTCGGCCTGCCCCGGGTGGACGTCCACCTGTCGGCCTTCGTCTGCGCGGTGCTGGCGCTGGGCTGCTACACCGCGAGCTTCGTCTGCGAGGTGCTGCGCTCGGGGATCAACACCGTCCCGCTGGGCCAGGCCGAGGCCGCCCGCAGCCTGGGGATGACGTTCGGCCAGACGCTGGTCCAGGTCGTCCTGCCGCAGGCCGGCCGGGCCGTGCTCGGTCCGATGAGCAGCGTCTTCATCGCGCTGCCGAGGAACTCCGCCATCGCCGGCGCCTTCAACGTCGCCGAGCTGTACAGCGTGCAGCAGACATTGTCCGAACGGGGTTACGCCATCTTCGCCGTCTTCTTCTGGATCGCCCTCGCCTACCTGTGCGTCAGCGCGACGGTCGCCCTGGGCTTCCGTCGGCTCGAACACCGCCCGGCGGTGGCCCGATGACCGCCCGGGCGAGTGTGCTGTACGACGTCCCGGGCCCGCGCGCCCGGGCCCGCTACCGGGCCTTCGGCGTGCTCGGCGCGCTCGGCATCGCCGCGCTGCTCTGGTACGCCGTCGCCCAGCTGGCCGAGCACGGCCAGTTCAGCGCCCAGATGTGGGCGCCCTTCGAGTACACCGCCGTCCAGCAGCGGATCCTGGACGGCGTGCGGGACACCCTGACGGCCTTCGGCCTCGCCGCGGTGCTCTCGCTGGTGCTCGGCGTGCTGCTGGCGGCCGGGCGGCTCTCCGACCACCGCCCGGTGCGCTGGGCGGCCTCCGGGGTGGTCGAGTTCTTCCGGGCGATGCCCCTGCTGATCATGATCTTCGCGCTCTACCAGGCGGTCTTCAGCGCCCGGCCGCTGTGGGCCCTGGTGCTGGGCCTGGGCCTGTACAACGGCGCGGTGCAGGCCGAGATCATCCGCGGCGGCGTCAACGCGGTGCCGCGCGGCCAGAGCGAGGCGGGCTACGCGCTGGGACTGCGCAAGAGTCAGCTGATGGCCACCGTCCTGGTGCCACAGGCCGTCCGGGCGATGCTTCCGGCGATGATCGGCCAGCTGGTCGTCACCCTCAAGGACACCTCGTTGGGTTTCGTGATCACCTACACCGAGCTGCTCTACGTGGGGAAGCTGATCGCCGGCAACACCAGCACGCCGCAGGGCTACCCCTACATCCCCGTGGTGCTGGTGATCGCGCCGATCTACATCGCGCTCTGCCTGGCGTTGACGGCGCTGGCCCGGTGGATCGAGTCGCGTGGGCGCCGCGGCACGAACCGGCGCACACCTGCCCCTGCTTGACGGACACCCAGGTGATCTGTTGCATTGCTCTTCGTGACACCACCCGGGACCGCCCTCGCTCCGCCTGACACGGGAACGCCCTCGGCCTGCCCCGGGTTCCACCGTGACGCCGACCGGCAAGGCCGCTCATGGACCCGGTGATCGTGGTCGGGGCCGGGCCGGTGGGCCTGGCGCTGGCGCTGGCGCTGGCCCGGCACGAGGTACCGAGCATCGTCCTGGACCAGGGCAACGGCGTCTGCCCCGAGGGCCCGCGCAGCGCCGTGCTCGGTTCGGAGAGCACCGCGTTCCTGACCCGGCTCGGCTACCTGCGGGCGGCCTCGGACGCCGCGCGCTGGGAACAGCTCACCGTCTGGCGCCGCCGACAGGAGGTGCTGCGGGTCGATCTGACGGATCATCCGGTGCTGCACCTGCCGCAGCACCGCCTGCAACGCGGGCTTCGCGACGCCGTCACCGCCACCCCGCTGATCCAACTGGTCCCGCACTCCCGAGTGGAGGAGATCACCCAGGACGCGGACGGCGTGAGCGTCCGCAGCCGGCACCCGCAGGACGGCTCGGACACCTGGTGGCGGGCCAGTCACCTGATCGGCTGCGACGGCGCCCGCTCCACGGTGCGCAAGCTGCTGAAGATCCGCTTCCCCGGCCGGCCCGCGGTGGACCGGCACGCCATCGCCACCGTCCGGGTCGACCTGCCGTTCGCCGGCGAGGCCCGGCTGCACCGCGAGCCGCCCTGGCGCGGCGACCGCGAGGCCTCCGCCCGCCCGCTGCCGGACGGCCTGTGGCGGCTGGACTGGCGGCTGCCCCCCGGCCGGCCCGCACCCACCGAACCGGTGGACCCGCATGCCACCTGGCCCGGCATCGTCACCGGAGACACCCTGCTCACAAGGGTGAAATCCACCTTGACCGGCTGGTGCGGCGAACTCCCCCGCTACGACCTGCTCGCGGCCGCCGACCACACCGCCCAGCAGCGGCTGGCCGCCCGGTTCCGCAGCGGCCGCTGCTTCCTGGCCGGGGACGCCGCGCATCTGCACGGGGCGCTCGGCATGCAGAACCTCGCGGACGGCCTGCGGGACGCCGACAACCTCGCCTGGCGGCTCGCCGTCGCCTGGCACCTCCACGCGGGCGGTCCGCAGCCCGGCGGCTCGCTGCTGGACGGCTACGAGGCCGAGCGGCGCGGCGCGGTCGGGGCCCGGCTGCGGGCGGTGGACCAGGCGATGCCGCTGTTGCGCCCGCTGCGCGGCTGGCAGCAGACCCGCCGCTCGCTGCTCACCGGCTCGTTCCGCAAGCACGCACCGCTGCTGGCGGACGGCCTGCTCGGCACCGGCCGGTTCGGCGGCGCACCCGCCTACCCGGCCGCGCCCTCCGGGGTGCCGACGGGCCTGCCGGTCCAGCGCAACACCCCGCGCACCCCGGCCCGGGCGACGACGCTCACCGAGAACCTGCCGGCCACCGCGCCCGGCGTCCTGGTCCCGGACGTCGCCGTGGTCACCACCGAGGGCACCCCCGACCAGCTGTACGCCCGGCTCGGCGCCACCTTCCTGCTGCTGCTGGTCGCGCCCGGGACGGCGGTCTGGTCCTCGGAGCGCTGGATGAGCGCCGGGCTGATGCCGCAGCTGGCCGAGGTGGCGGCCGCGCTGCCGGTGCCGGCGGAGGTGCTGGTCACCGAGGACTACCCCGGCGCCAGCCCGCACACGGTGCTGTTGGTGCGGCCGGACGGGCATCTGGTCGGGATCACCCAGGGCTGCCGGGCGGAGGACCTCAAGGCGCTGGCCGACCGCGCGCGCGGCGGGCCCGCCTCGCTGACCGGAGCGGAGCAGACGGCCTGAGCCACGGGCGTCTGGCCGTCTGCTCAGGCCGGCTCATGCCCGGCTCAGCGGGCGAACTCGGTCGCCCGGCTCTCCCGCACCACCGTGATCCGGATCTGGCCCGGGTAGGTGAGCTCGTCGGCCACCTGCTTGGCGACCTCGCGGGCGATCACCTGCGCCCGCAGGTCGTCGACCAGTTCAGGCTGCACCATCACCCGAACCTCGCGGCCCGCCTGCATCGCGAAGACCTTCGCCACCCCCTCGTGCGCGGCGGCTATCTCCTCCAGCCGCTCCAGCCGCCGGACGTACGCCTCCAGCGACTCCCGCCGGGCCCCGGGCCGACCGCCCGAGCAGGCGTCGGCCGCCTGGGTCAGCACCGCCTCCACCGTGCGCGGCTCCACCTCGCCGTGGTGCGCCTCGATGGCGTGCACCACTTCCGCGGACTCACCGTGCCGGCGGGCGAACTCCGCGCCGATCGCCGCGTGGCTGCCCTCCACCTCGTGCGTCATCGCCTTGCCGATGTCGTGCAGCAGCGCGGCGCGCTTCACCAGCGCCGGGTCCACGCCGAGTTCGGCCGCCATCATGCCGGCGATGTGCGCGGACTCCACCAGGTGCCCGAGCACGTTCTGCCCGTACGAGGTCCGATAGCGCAGCCGTCCCAGGGTGCGGACCAGTTCGGGGTGCATGCCGGTGAGCCGGACCGCCAGCAGGGCGTCCTCCCCGGCCCGTACGCAGAGTCGCTCGATCTCGGCCCGGCTGCGCTCGTGGATCTCCTCGATCCGCTGCGGATGGATCCGGCCGTCGGCCAGCAGCGCGTCCAGGGTCAGCCGGGCCGTCTCGCGGCGCACCGGGTCGAAGCAGGAGAGCTGGACGGACTCCGGGGTGTCGTCGACGATCAGGTTGACGCCGGTGGCCGCCTCGAAGGCACGGATGTTGCGGCCCTCACGCCCGATGATCCGGCCCTTGACGTCGTCATTGGGCAGCTGGATGACGGCGACCACCGACTCCGCGGTCTGCTCGCCTGCCAGCCGCTGGATCGTGTGGGCGATGATGTCGCGGGCCCGCCCCTCGCCCTCCTGCCTGGCCCGGCGTTCGATCTCCCGCACTGTCACGGCGGCCTCGCGCTCGGCCTCCTCCTCGACGGCGCGCAGCAGTTCGTCGCGCGCCTGCTCGGCACTCAGCGCGGCCGTCCGCTCCAGCACCCGGCGACGCTCGGTCTCCACCTCGGCCAGTTCGGCCCGGTCCCGTTCCAACAGACCCGAACGGGCGGCCAGTTCCTCGTCCCGGGCGCGCAGCCGGGCCTGCTCCGCGTCGAGCCGGGCCTCCCGCTCGACCAGCCGCTCCTCGCGGCGTTCCACCTCGGCCCGCAACCGGGCCGAGCCGGCGCGGTACTGACGGACCACCAGCCCGAGCCCGACGGCCAGCAGGGCGGCCAGCAGACAGAGCAGGCCGATCACCAGCACGGGACCCACCGATCCGGCACTCAGTGCGATCCTCATCCGGCCCCACATCCGTTCCCGCGCAGTCCGGCGACATGCCGCCACGGCAGCCGGGGACCGGCCTCGACCGGCGCCGACCGGGTACGGCAACGTCAAGATCGAAATGATCGCTCGCTGCCTGTGAGGCTAGGCGCGGGTTACGAAACGGTCAAGATGTGATCGGATCCTGACCTTTGACCGTTACTGACGGGTCATCATCAAGACTCGCCGGTATACGCACCGTCAGCTTTTCGTACCCATCAGGCTGCTGAGCAGACCGCGCGGTCAGCGGTCGCCGAGCGACCAGTCCTCCAGCTCCTCGGACGACTCGCCCTCCTCGTCCAGGGCCTCGCGCACCGCCCGAAAGGCCAGGCCCTCGGCGTAGCCGCGGCGGGCCAGCATCCCGACCAGGCGCCGCATCCGCACCTGTCGGTCCAGCCCCGCGGTCGCCCGGAGCTTGCGGTCCACCAGAGCCCGGGCGGTGGCCATCTCCTCGTCCGGGTCGAGCTGGGCGACTGCGTCCTCGACGAGCGGGGCAGCCACGCCCCGGGTGCGCAGCTCCTGGGCCAGCGCCCGGCGGGCCAGCCCGCGTCCGGCGTGCCGGGACTCGACCCAGGCGGCAGCGAACGCGGCGTCGTCGATCAGGCCGACGTCCTCGAAGCGGGCGAGGACCTCTTCGGCCACCTCGTCCGGGATCTCCCGCTTGCGCAGGGCGTCGGCCAGCTGCTTGCGGGTCTTGGCGGTGCCGGTGAGCAGCCGCAGGCAGATGTCCCGGGCCCGGGCCGCCGGATCGGCGACGGGCTCGGCCGGACGCTCCCCGCGTGCCGCCCGGCCCCCCGGACCGGCGCTGCCCGCCCTCACCCCCCTGGCCGCGACCGCCTCGACGCCCCCCGCGCCGTCGCCCGCGACCGCCCTCCCCCCAGGCCGCCGCACCCCCACCGGCCTCGCCGTCGTGCGAGCCCTCGTGAGACCCGTCGTGCGGACCATCATCCGAGCCGTCGCCCAGGCCGTCGCCCAGGCCACCGTGCAGGCCACCGTTCGAGCCGGCATCCCGCCGGGCCCCCGCGCCCCCCGACGCCCCCGGCGCCCGAACGCAGCCCGACGACCGGCTCGGCGGCGAGCTCGAAGCTCTCTCCGCCGACGCCGCTGGCGCACCAGTCGCGCGGCCCCCACACGCCCGACTCGTCCGCGCCGCCCTCAGGGGCGCGGTCCTCGCCGCTCCCCGCGCGCCCCGACTCGCTCCTGATCAACGGCTCAGGCCTTGGCCGCCGCCGCTGCCTTCTTCGCGGGCGCGGCCTTGGCCGCGGTGGCGGTGATCGGCTTGGCAGCGCCGTCCGCCTCCGCCTCGGGGGCGGCCTCGACCGGGGCGTTCGGGTCGACGCCGATCCCCAGCTTGGTCTTGATCTTCTTCTCGATCTCCTCGGCCAGCGCCGGGTTGTCGCGCAGGAAGTTGCGGGCGTTCTCCTTGCCCTGGCCGAGCTGGTCGCCCTCGTACGTGTACCAGGCGCCGGCCTTGCGGATGAAGCCGTTCTCGACACCCATGTCGATCAGGCCGCCCTCCCAGCTGATGCCGTGGCCGTAGAGGATGTCGAACTCGGCCTGCTTGAACGGCGCGGCGACCTTGTTCTTGACGACCTTCACGCGCGTCCGGTTGCCGACCGCCTCGGTGCCGTCCTTCAGCGTCTCGATCCGGCGGATGTCCAGGCGCACCGAGGCGTAGAACTTCAGCGCGCGGCCACCGGTGGTGGTCTCCGGCGAGCCGAACATCACGCCGATCTTCTCGCGCAGCTGGTTGATGAAGATCGCCGTGGTGTTCGACTGGTTCAGCGCACCGGCGATCTTCCGCAGCGCCTGGCTCATCAGACGGGCCTGCAGACCCACGTGCGAGTCGCCCATCTCACCCTCGATCTCGGCCCGCGGCACCAGCGCGGCCACCGAGTCGATGATGATCAGGTCGACCGCGCCGGAGCGGATCAGCATGTCGGTGATCTCCAGCGCCTGCTCACCGGTGTCCGGCTGGGAGACCAGCAGGGCATCGGTGTCGACGCCGAGCTTGCGGGCGTACTCCGGGTCGAGCGCGTGCTCCGCGTCGATGAAGGCCACCGTGCCGCCGAGCTTCTGCGCGCTGGCGGCGGCGTGCAGGGTCAGCGTGGTCTTGCCGGAGGACTCGGGGCCGTAGATCTCGACCACCCGGCCGCGGGGCAGGCCGCCGACGCCGAGGGCGACGTCCAGTGCGGTGGATCCGGTCGGGATCACGTCGATCGGGGCGCGCGACTGGTCGCCCAGGCGCATCACCGAGCCCTTGCCGAACTGCCGCTCGATCTGGGCGAGCGCGTTCTCAAGTGCCTTGTCGCGGTCCGTACCTGCCATGGCTTCCACCCTCGGGTTCTGTGCTGTGCGCTTCATCGTCCTCGACGCTAGCGCCTGCCACCGACAATCTGCCCCGGACGGGCTCAGCCTGTGGAAAACTCGCCGAGAATTCAGTATAGGGAACATTAGTTCGATTCATGCGCCGTGGCTGTCCCCGGTTGTCCACAGCCCGCGGGTCCCCCGTTCGGATCAGCGCAGCAGCGCAGGGACACCCATCACCTGGCAGACCACCCGCCAGACGTCCTTGGCCTCCCACCCCGCGTCCAGCGCCTGGTGAACCGTCCGGCCGCCGAGCTCGGCCATCACGTGGTCACGCGCGAACGACTCCGCGTACGCCGTGCCGAAGTGCTCGTCCATCCGTCGCCAGAACTCGGTCAGCCTCATGCGCTCCAGTATCCAGCAGTCCACCGTCACCCCCACGAGTGCCGGACGCGGGCACCGGCCGTCAGCGCGGCAGCGCCACGATCCCGGCGCCGTAGTCGCGCCGGTCCAGGCAGCGGGCCGGCAGCGGGCCGGCCCGGCAGTCCGCCCGGGCCTGGGCCAGCAGCAGCTCCCGCAGCTGGTCCGGACCCCACCCCGGGTGCGCCGCCGCCGCGACCGCGATCGCGCCGGTGACGTGGGCGGCGCTCATCGAGGTGCCGGCCAGCGCCGCGAACCGTCCGCCCGGCCAGTCCGAGACGATCGCCTCGCCCGGCCCGCCGTCCGGGTCTCCGCCCGGGGCCGCCAGGGCGATCCGGCCGTCGCCGACGTTCGAGTAGCCGGCGATGGCGCCGTTGCGGTCCACCGCACTGATCGCCAGCACCCCCGGCAGCTCCCCCGGCAACCGGATGCACTCGGCTCCCAGCCAGCGGTTCTCTGCCGGGCCGGAGAGCCGGTCGTTGGGGCTGCGCTCGTCGGTGCGCAGCCCCGTGAGGTCCTGCCCGTCGTTGCCCGCCGAGGCCACCACCAGTGCGCCGTGCTGTTGGGCGTAGGCCACCGCGCGGCCGACGGCCAGGATCAGCGCGGCCTGGTCCGGCTGCTCGGGGCAGTTGTACTTCCACGGGTCGGCGAAGTAGCTGTCGTTGATCGCGACCGCGCCGTGGTCGGCGGCCCAGAGCAGACCGCAGACGATGTTCTCGGGGTAGTACTGGCCGAGCGGGCCGAGCAGCCGCACGGCCGCGATCCGCACGCCCGGCGCGACCCCGGTGACGCCGCGGCCGTCGCGGGCCGCGCCGATGATGCCCGCGACGTGCGTGCCGTGGCCGCTCTCGGTGACGCCCGGGTCGGGGCGCCAGGCGCCGAACCGGGCGTCCGGGCGTCCGTCCGCGCAGGAGACCGAGTCGGCGGGACTGACGGCCTCGCGCAGGTCCGGGTGGGTGTCGTCGACCCCGGAGTCCAGCACGGCGACGGTGACCTTGCGCAACGCCGCCGGGGTCGGACCGGGGCGGTCGCCCCCGGCGGTGCCGAGCAGCGCGACCGGGGTCCGCTGCCGGGTGGGCGCGCCCAGCATGGCGAGGTTCCAGGCGTCGCGCTCGCCCGGGTCGGGCACGGTCGGGGTGTTGTCCGCCTCCACGCCCTGGACGGCGTCCGACGCCCTGCCGTGGCGGAAGTCCCCGGCGCCGCCGAGCGGCCCCGGCGGCCCCGGCACCGTGGCGGTGCGGCTGGCCCCCACGGCCGCGATCCCCGGCCGCCCGCGTAACCGGCCGGCGAAGGCGTCGTCGTCGGCGTAGGCGAGGACGACGCCGATCTGCGGATACCCCTGGACCACCTGCCCGCCGACCGAGCGGACCTCGTCCTCGGCGGCCGCGGTCCCCTGGGCGTCCAGGCGGTCGGCCAGCACCAGGTAGCTGAGGTAGGACTGCCCGGCACCGGCGACGTACGGCATCGCGCCGCCCAGCAGCAGCACGAGCGCCAGCACCGCCGGCGAGCCGCGCAGCAGGAGCGAGCGGCGTCCGCCGGAGCGACGGGACACCATGCGCACCTCTGCCATGGTGTGCCCTCCACTCATCGGCAATATGAATCATCACCATATGAGCGGATTATGCGAGTTGCCCGTTCTTGTCCGTGCTTGCCCGCCATCCGGAGGCACCGGCACAGCCGCGCCCGACGCGACCTGTCACTGCCACCCGGCACCATGGGGACATGGCGGACCAGCAGCTCCCTCCCGATCCCCTGGCCGGGTTCGCCCCCGCCACCAGGGCGTGGTTCGACGCGGCCTTCGCCGGCCCGACCACCGCCCAGGTCGGCGCCTGGGCCGCCATCCGCCAACAGGCCGACGTCCTGGTGGTCGCCCCCACCGGCTCCGGCAAGACCCTGGCCGCCTTCCTCTCGGCCCTGGACCGGCTCTCCACCGCCCCGCCGCCCGCCGACCCGCGCCGCCGCTGCCGGGTGCTCTACATCTCACCGCTGAAGGCCCTCGCGGTCGACGTCGAGCGCAATCTGCGAGCCCCGCTGGTCGGCCTGCGGCAGGCAGCCGTCCGGCTCGGCCTGCCCGAGCCCGAGATCCAGGTCGGCATCCGCTCCGGCGACACCCCGGCGGCCGACCGGCGGCGCTTCCAGACCCACCCGCCGGACATCCTGATCACCACCCCCGAGTCGCTCTTCCTGCTGCTCACCTCCGCCGCCCGGGAGGCGCTGCGCGGCGTGGACACGGTGATCCTGGACGAGGTGCACGCCGTCGCCGGCACCAAGCGCGGCGCCCATCTGGCGCTCAGCCTGGAGCGGCTGGACGAGCTGCTGGAGCGCCCGGCCCGGCGGATCGGCCTCTCCGCCACCGTCCGCCCGGTCGAGGAGGTGGCCCGCTACCTGAGCCCCCGCCGGGGGGCGACCGTGGTGCAACCCCCGTCCACCAAGCGCTTCGACCTGTCCGTGGTCGTGCCGGTCGCCGACCTCGCCGAGCTCACGCCCTCCCCCGCGACCGACGACCCGGCGCAGAAGGCCTCGATCTGGCCGCATGTCGAGGAGCGGATCGTCGACCTGGTCCAGGCACACCGCTCGACCATCGTCTTCGCCAACTCCCGCCGTCTCGCCGAGCGGCTGTGCAACCGGCTGAACGAGATCGCCCAGGAGCGCGCCACCGGGGTGCCGCTGCCCGAAGCGCACGCCCCGGCCCAGCTGATGGCCGAGTCGGGCGTCGCCAAGGGCGCGCCGGCCGTGCTGGCCCGGGCCCACCACGGCTCGGTCTCCAAGGAGCAGCGCGCGCTCGTCGAGGAGGAGCTGAAGGCCGGCCGGCTGCCCGCCGTGGTGGCCACCTCCAGCCTGGAGCTGGGCATCGACATGGGCGCGGTCGACCTGGTGATCCAGGTCGAGTCGCCGCCCTCGGTCGCCTCCGGCCTGCAACGCGTCGGCCGGGCCGGCCACCAGGTCGGCGCGGTCTCCACCGGCGTGGTCTTCCCCAAGTTCCGCGCCGACCTGGTGCAGTCGGCGGTGGTCACCGAGCGGATGCGATCCGGGCGGATCGAGGCGCTACGGATCCCGCGCAACCCGCTGGACGTACTGGCCCAGCAGCTGGTGGCGATCACCGCGCTGGACACCTGGGACGTCGACGAGCTGCTCGCCCTGGTCCGCCGGGCCGCGCCGTTCGCCGCGCTGCCGCAGTCCGCCTTCGACTCGGTACTCGACATGCTGGCCGGCCGCTACCCCTCGGACGCCTTCGCCGAGCTCCGCCCCCGCCTGGTCTGGGACCGTGTCGCCCGCACCGTCACCGGCCGCCCCGGCGCCCAGCGGCTGGCCGTCACCTCCGGCGGCACCATCCCCGACCGCGGCCTGTTCGGCGTCTTCATCGTCGGCTCGGACTCCGGGCAGAAGGGCGGCGGCGGGCGACGGGTGGGGGAACTCGACGAGGAGATGGTCTACGAGTCCCGGGTCGGCGACGTCTTCACCCTGGGGACCAGCTCCTGGCGGATCCAGGAGATCACCCACGACAAGGTCATGGTCACCCCCGCCCCGGGCGTGCCCGGCCGGCTGCCCTTCTGGAAGGGCGACTCGCTCGGCCGTCCGCTGGAACTCGGCCGGGCGCTGGGCGCCTTCGTCCGCGAGCTGGGCGCGCTGCCCGAACCTGCCGCCCGCGAGCGCCTGTTCGCCGCCGGTCTGGACGAGTGGGCGGCCGGCAACCTGCTCGCCTACCTCACCGAACAGCGCCAGGCCACCGGCCATCTGCCCGACGACCGGACGATCGTGGTCGAGCGCTTCCGCGACGAGCTGGGCGACTGGCGGATCGTCATCCACTCCCCCTTCGGCGCCCAGGTGCACGCCCCCTGGGCGCTGGCCCTGGGCGCCCGGCTGCGCGAGCGGCACGGGCTGGACCCGCAGGTCATGCACGGCGACGACGGCATCGTGCTCCGGCTGCCGGACGCGGACCTGCTCGACTTCCCCGCCGGTGACGCCCCGGTCCCCGACGAGGCACCGGTCGGGGCCGACACCGCGCTCTTCGACCCGGCCGAGATCGAACAGCTGGTGACCGACCAGGTCGGCGGCTCCGCCCTGTTCGCCTCGCGGTTCCGCGAGTGCGCCGGCCGGGCCCTGCTGCTGCCGCGCCGCAGCCCCGGCCGCCGGACCCCGCTCTGGCAGCAGCGCCAGCGGGCCTCCCAGCTGCTGGAGGTGGCCAGCGAGTTCGGCTCCTTCCCGATCGTGCTGGAGGCCGTCCGAGAGTGCTTGCAGGACGTCTTCGACGTCCCCGGGCTGGTCGAGCTGATGCGCGACCTCGAATCGCGCGCCGTGCGCCTGGTCGAGGTCACCACCCCCGAGCCCTCCCCGTTCGCCCGTTCCCTGCTCTTCGGTTACGTCGCCCAGTTCCTCTACGAGGGCGACTCCCCGCTCGCCGAGCGCCGCGCCGCCGCCCTCGCGCTGGATTCCCGGCTGCTCGCCGAGCTGCTCGGCCAGGCCGAGTTGCGCGAGCTGATCGACCCGGCGGTGCTGGCCGAGTTGGAGGCCGAGCTGCAGCGGCTCACCCCCGAGCGGCGGATCAAGGACGCCGAGGGCGTCGCCGACGCCCTGCGCCTGCTCGGCCCGCTCGGCCCCGAGGAGCTGGCGGTCCGCGGCGCCGAGCCCGGCTGGAGCACCGAGCTGCAGGCCGCCCGCCGGGTGGTGCTGGTCAGGATCGCCGGGCAGGACCGCTGGGCCGCGATCGAGGACGCCGGCCGGCTCGCCGACGCGCTGGGCACCCCGCTGCCGGTCGGCGTCCCCGAGGCCTTCACCGAGCCGGTGAAGGACCCGCTGGGTGATCTGCTGGCCCGGCACGCCCGCACCCACGGCCCGTTCACCGCTCAGCAGGCCGCCGCCCGGTTCGGGCTCGGCAGCGCCGTGGTCGCCGGTGTCCTGCACCGCCTGGTCGCCGCCGGGCGGCTCGTCCAGGGCGAGTTCCGGCCGGTCGAGGCGGGCGGCAGCGGCGAGCCGGAGTGGTGCGACGCCGATGTGCTGCGCCGGCTGCGCCGCCGCTCGCTGGCCGCGCTGCGCCAGGAGGTGGAGGCCGTCCCGCCCCGCGCGCTGGCCGCCTTCCTCCCGCAGTGGCAGCACCTGGACGGCCACCGGCTGCGCGGCCCGGACGGCCTGCTGCGGGTGGTCGAGCAGCTCCAGGGCGCCGCGCTGCCCGCCTCCGCGCTGGAGAAGCTGGTGCTGCCCGCCCGGCTGACGGACTACCGGCCGGGACTGCTGGACGAGCTGATGGCCGCCGGCGAGGTCGGCTGGTCCGGGGCCGGCGCGCTGCCCGGCAAGGACGGCTGGGTCAGCCTGCACCTGGCCGACGCCGCGCACCTGGTGCGCCCCGAGCCCGTCCCGCTCACCCTCACCCCGCTGCACCAGGCCCTGCTGGACGCCCTGGCGGGCGGCTACGGTCTCTTCTTCCGCCAGCTGATGGAGCGGCTCACGCCGAGCCCCGAGCCGGAGGTGGCCGCCGCGCTCTGGGACCTCACCTGGTCGGGGTACGTCAGCAATGACACGCTCGCTCCGCTGCGCGCCCTGCTCGGCTCCGGCCGGACGGCCGGCTCCACCGCGCACCGCGCGCCCCGGGCCGTCCCGCGCGGCCGGTACGGCGGCCTCGCGCGCGCCGCCACCACCCGCGCGGGCGACCCGACCGTGGTCGGCCGCTGGTCGCTGCTGGCCGCGCCCGCCGCGGACCCGACGCTGCGCGCCACCGCCCAGGCGCAGCTGCTGCTGGACCGGCACGGCGTGCTCACCCGCGGCGCGGTCCAGGCCGAGCGGATCCCGGGCGGCTTCGCGGCCGTCTACCGGGTGCTCTCGGCCCTGGAGGAGCGCGGCCGGGCCCGCCGGGGCTACCTGGTGGAGGGGCTGGGCGGCGCGCAGTTCGCGATGGACGGCGCGGTGGACCGGCTGCGCTCGGTGCACGCCCGGCTGGAGCGGGCCGTCCCCTCCGAGTGGCCGCAGGCGCAGCACGAAGGGGCCGGGGAGCACACGGCTCAGCTGCTGGCCGCAGCCGACCCGGCCAACGCGTACGGCGGCGCGCTGCCCTGGCCCGAGCCGCCGGGGGACCAGGCCACCGCGCACCGGCCCGGCCGCAAGGCGGGCGCCCTGGTGGTGCTGGTGGACGGCGCGCTGGTGTTCTACCTGGAGCGCGGCGGGAAGTCACTGCTGGCCTGGGCCGAGGAGCCGGAGGTGCTGGCGGCCGCCGCGCGAGCGCTCGTGGACGCGGTCGGGCAGGGCGCGCTGAGCAGCGTGACGGTCGAGCGGGCGAACGGGGAGGCGGCGCTCACCTCACCCCTGGGCGCCGTCCTGGAGGGGGCCGGCTTCCACCCGACCACGCGCGGCCTGCGACTGCGCGCCTAGGCGCCGCCGGGGGCCGGTCAGCCGACGGTCGCAGTGCACCGGCAGCACGCCGAGCCCCCACCCGCCGAGGGTGAGCAGCCCGAGCACGGCTCCGGTGCCACCGGACGGCGGAGAACCGGTCAGCACCAGCCACCAGCACAGGATGCCGAGCGGCACGGTGAGTGCCCAGCGCAACGGGCCGCGCGCAAGGCGGCCGCGGAGAGTCGAAAGCTGTCCTGAGACGCCCGGGCCTATTCGGCCCGGCGTCCCGCTGTCGGCAGAACCGCGCACCGGCGACTCCTTCTCTCGATCCCCCGATCAGGGCGAGGTCAGGCTGCGACGACGTCCACGGCCGCGGCCTTCGGAGTGATCGAACTCATCCGGTCTCCCGGGGCCGGGAGTTGCACCGGTTCGAGCACCGGACGCAGCAGGTCGCCCTCGGAGAGCGCGGCCATCGCGGCGAGCTCGGCCAGCGACAGCTCGTCGCTCACCTCTCGCATGACCTCGGACATCCGGACGTCGAGTGCGTCGCAGATCGCGGAGAGCAGCTCGGAGGAGGCCTCCTTCTGCCCGCGTTCGACCTCGGAGAGATATCCGAGTGAGACTCGTGCGGCGGCCGACACCTCGCGAAGTGTGCGGCCCTGGCGCTGGCGCTGCCGACGCAGCACGTCACCCAAGAGGCGACGGAGCAGGATCATCGGTGGCTCCCTCCTCGGACTGCGGATCGAGATGTCACGACCCCACCGTACCGCCTTGCCCGCTTCGTGTGCGGGGACCATGGTCGTGTTCACTCTGGGCTGCAAGTCTTCCCCCTCCCCTGTTTGTTCCCGTCCCGGACTCCGGCACTCCCCGGATCGGGGCCGTGCGGCGGGGTGCAGGCGGCCCGTCGGCTGCCTGGTCTATTCCCAGCCGCCCCGCGGTTCTCACACCCTGCCCGGATTCCGACTGTTCAGCGACTGTTCAGCGGAAGATCGCGGTGTCGCTCCGGCCCTCGTCGACCAGCACCCTGGCCAGAAACAGCTCCATGGCGCCGGTCACCGCCATCCGTCGGATTGTGGCACGGTCCCCGGACAGCCGGGGCGATCTCACGGCACTTCCGCCCGGACCGGCGAACCCGAGGTGTACTGTGCCGGCCGGCATGCCGTCCTGCGGCCCGGGACCGGCCACTCCGGTGGTGGCGAGGCCGAAGGTGGCGCCCAACAGTCGGCGCACGCCCTCGGCCATCTGCCGGGCCACCACGGGATGCACCGGGCCGTGCACCTCCAGCAGGCCCTCGTCGACGCCGAGCAGCGAGGCCTTGAGCTCGGTGGCATAGGCCGTGACCGAGCCGCGGAAGGTGACCGAGGCTCCGGGGACCTCCACCAACTGGGCGGCCAGCAGGCCGCCGGTCAGCGACTCGGCGACCGCCAGCGTGCCGCCGAGCGCGCGCAGCTCGGCGTGCACCTGTTCGGCGAGCGGGTAGTACTCGGTCATCCGTTCTCCCGCTTCCGCGCCAGCCCCTCCCGGCGCAGCCGGACGGCCTGGCGCACGTAGTCGGCCCCGGTGCCCACGGTCAACAGCACCGCCACCGCCATCAGCACCGCGCGCGCGGTGGCCAGCAGGCCGGTCAGCGGCAGCACGTACATGCCCACCGCGATGCCCTGGGTCAGGGTCTTGATCTTCCCGCCGCGACTGGCCGGGATCACGCTGTAGCGGATCACCCAGAACCGCATCAGGGTGATACCCAGTTCGCGGGCCAGGATCACCACGGTGACCCACCAGGGCAGGTCGCCCAGGACGGACAGGCCGATCAGCGCCGCGCCCATGATCGCCTTGTCGGCGATCGGGTCGGCGATCTTGCCGAAGTCGGTGACCAGACCCTTGCGCCGGGCGATCTCGCCGTCGAACACATCGGTGATCATCGCGATCGCGAAGGCCGCCCAGGCCACCGAGCGCCACTTGGGGTCGTGGCCGCCGTCGGCGAAGAGCAGCACGACGAAGACCGGCACCAGCGCGAGGCGGAGCATCGTCAGCAGGTTGGCGATGTTCCAGAGCGACGGCTCGGCGGGCTGCACAGCCCCGCTCCGGGCCGGGCGGGCCGCTGCCGGGCTGCCCGGCCCGCCGGTCATTCCGCCGCCGCCTGACGGCAGATCTCGATCGCCTCGGCGACCAGGTCGACGCCCTCGGAGCCGGTCACGCGGGCCCGGTAGAACTGGCCGACCACGGCGTCCGGCGCACCGGTCAGGGTGGTCAGGCCGTCCGTCTCGGGCGCCTGGTGGGCGGACCGGCCCTCGACCAGGCCGTCCTCCACCGACTCGACCAGCACCTCGACCTCGTCGCCGATCCGCTGCTCGGCCCGCTGGGCGGTCAGCTCCTCGGCCAGCTTGGAGAGCCTGGCGAGCCGGTCGGAGACCACGTCCTCGGGCAGCTTGCCGTCGAAGGTCGCGGCCTCGGTGCCGTCCTCGTCCGAGTAGCCGAAGACGCCGATCGCGTCCAGGCCGGCGTGCGTGACGAACCGCTCCAGCTCCGCGAAGTCCTCCTCGGTCTCGCCGGGGAAGCCGACGATGAAGTTGGAGCGGGCACCGGCCTGCGGCGCCTTGTCCCGGATGGTCTTCAGCAGGTCAAGGAACTGGTCGGTGTTGCCGAAGCGGCGCATCCGGCGCAGCACGGCCGGGGCCGAGTGCTGGAACGAGAGGTCGAAGTAGGGCACCACGCCGGGCGTGCCCGTCATCACGTCGATCAGCCCGGGCCGCATCTCGGCGGGCTGCAGGTAGCTGACGCGGACCCGCTCGATGCCCTCGACGGCCGCGATCTCGCTCAGCAGCGTCTCCAGCAGGCGGATGTCGCCGAGGTCCTTGCCGTACGAGGTGTTGTTCTCGCTGACCAGGACCACCTCGCGAACGTTCTGCTCGGCCAGCCACTGCGACTCGTGCAGCACGTCCGAGGGCCGGCGGGAGATGAACGAGCCGCGGAAGGCCGGGATGGCGCAGAACGAGCAGCGGCGGTCGCAGCCGGAGGCCAGCTTGACCGAGGCGACCGGGCTGTCGTCCAGGCGGCGACGCAGGGTGCGCGGGCCGGAGGCGGGGGCCACCCCGTCGGGGAGGTCCTCGGGGGCGCCGTGGCCCGGCAGGGCGACGTCGGCGGCAGCGGCCTGCCGCTCGACGGGGGTGAGGGGGAGCAGCTTACGGCGGTCACGGGGGAGGTGGGCGGCGTGGTGGCCGCCCGAGAGGATGGTCTGCAGGCGGTCGGTGATGTTGGCGTAGTCGTCGAAGCCGAGGACGGCGTCGGCCTCCGGGAGCGCGTCCTGGAGTTCCTTTCCGTAGCGCTCGGCCATGCAGCCGACCGCGACGACGGCCTGGGTGCGGCCGTGACCCTTCAGGTCGTTGGCCTCCAGCAGGGCGTCCACGGAGTCCTTCTTGGCGGCCTCCACGAAGCCGCAGGTGTTCACCACGGCGACATCGGCATCGGCTGCGTCGTCGACCAGCAGCCAACCATCGGCCTCCAGTCGCCCGGCGAGTTCCTCGGAGTCCACCTCGTTGCGGGCGCATCCGAGCGTGACAAGGGCGACAGTACGGCGTTCAGGCATAGGGCCAAGATTAACGCGCGCCCCCCGGTGCCGTTCCCCCCGGAGGTCGCGCCGCCCCGATTCGAAGATCGTCGCAGGTCCTGGGCTCAACCGGCCTGCGGGTCGCCCGGGGTGTAGGTGAGGTGCACCACCTGGCCGTCCTTGCCCGCGGGGCCGAGGTCCTTGCCGTTGACGTACAGGTGCACGGCGGCGGCGTTGCCGATCACCAGTTTGATCTGCTTGGGGTCGGTGAAGGTCTGGTCGGCGCCCGCGTCCAGGTCGTTCTGGAAGAGCGACTGGCCGTCGCCGTCCGAGGCGGAGATCCAGCTGGTGCCGCCGTCGGCGACGACCTTGACGGTGACCTTGTCCGCCGGAGCGGCGGCGATCGGCGCGGCGCTGGGCGCCGGGGCGGGCGGCTGGTTGGCCGAGGGCGAGGCGGAGATCGCGGCGGCGACGCTGGGCAGCGGAACGCTGGCCGACCCGGCCGTCGCCTCGGCGCCGCGCTTGCCGGTGACCAGGTTGAAGCCGATCAGCGCGACCACGGCGAGGATCGCCGCGACCATGGCGGCCGTCCAGTTCGGCCGTCCGCGGTCGGCGCGGATCCGCCGGGCGTCGATCGAGGGGGTGGCCAGCACCAGGGGCTCGGTCCCGTGGATCGCGTCGTAGCGGGCCACCAGCACCTCGCCGTCGGTGTCGACCGCGCGGGCGATCGCCCGGATGTGGCCGCGGGCGTAGAAGTCGCCCCCGCACCGGCCGAAGTCGTCCTCCTCGATCGCGTGCACGATCGGCACCCGCACCCGGGTGGCAGAGCTCACCTCGTCGACCGTGAGGCCCGCGGTGAGCCGGGCGTCGGCGAGGATCCGGCCGATGGTGGGCGCGTCGTCCTGCGCCCCGGGGGGAGCCTCGACGGGCTCGGCCTGGGACGGGGAGGATCGGCGCTGGTCGCGGTGGGAAGACTTGCCGACGGTCACTGGGCGCGCCTTTCGAGCGGAGGCCACCTGCTGGAAGAACAGTCTAGGGGTGCAAGAGAATCGTTTCTCAACCGGAGTTCGACCGAACGCGCAGTGCCGGTGTGAGGGTGTGTCGGCTGACCGGCCGTTGCGCTGACGCCCCGCAACGACCGGTTGTCGGCTACCCCCGGATCAGGGTCAGCACACCGTCCAACTCCTCCGGCGTGACCAGCACGTCGCGGGCCTTGGAGCCCTCGCTGGGACCGACGATCTCGCGCGACTCCATCAGGTCCATCAGCCGGCCCGCCTTGGCGAAACCGACCCGCAGCTTGCGCTGCAGCATCGACGTGGAGCCGAACTGGGTGGAGACCACCAGCTCGACCGCCTGGATCAGCAGGTCGAGGTCGTCCCCGATCTCCTCGTCGATCTCCTTCTTCGGGCCGCCGCCCACCGTCACGTCGTCCCGGTAGGTGGCGGTGAGCTGGTCCTTGCAGTGCTGGACGACCGCGGCGATCTCGGCCTCGGTGACGAAGGCACCCTGCATCCGGACCGGCTTGCTGGCGCCCATCGGCAGGAAGAGCGCATCGCCCTTGCCGATCAGCTTCTCGGCGCCCGGCTGGTCCAGGATGACCCGCGAGTCGGTCATCGCGGAGGTCGCGAAGGCCAGCCGGGAGGGCACGTTGGCCTTGATCAGGCCGGTCACCACGTCCACCGAGGGCCGCTGGGTGGCGAGTACCAGGTGGATGCCGGCCGCGCGGGCCAGCTGGGTGATCCGGACCACCGAGTCCTCGACGTCCCGGGGGGCCACCATCATCAGGTCCGCCAGCTCGTCGACGATCACCAGCAGGTACGGATACGGGGTCAGGACCCGCTCGCTGCCGAGCGGCGCGGTGACCTTGCCGGAGCGGACCGCCACGTTGAAGTCGTCCACGTGCCGGAAGCCGAACGCGGCGAGGTCGTCGTAGCGCTGGTCCATCTCGCGGACCACCCACTGGAGCGCCTCGGCCGCCTTCTTCGGGTTGGTGATGATCGGCGTGATCAGGTGCGGGATGCCCTCGTAGGCGGTCAGTTCGACCCGCTTGGGGTCGACCAGCACCATCCGGACCTCGTCCGGGGTGGCCCGGGCCAGGATCGAGGTGATCAGGCAGTTGATGCAGGAGGACTTGCCCGCGCCGGTGGCGCCGGCGACCAGGATGTGCGGCATCTTGGCCAGGTTGGCGAGCACCGTGTGGCCCTCGACGTCCTTGCCCATGCCGACCACCATCGGGTGGCTGTCCTCGGCCGCCGAGCGCGAGCGCAGCAGATCGCCGAGGTTGACCATCTCGCGGTCGAGGTTGGGGATCTCGATGCCGACCGCCGACTTGCCGGGGATCGGGCTGATGATCCGGACGTCCGCGCTGGCCACCGCGTAGGCGATGTTCTTGGCCAGCGCGGTGATCCGCTCGACCTTGACGGCCGGGCCGAGCTCGACCTCGTAGCGGGTGACCGTCGGGCCGCGGGTGAAGCCGGTGACCCGGGCGTCCACCTTGAACTCGCCGAAGACGACGGTCAGCTGGGCCACCACGTCGTCGTTGAGCTTGCTGCGGGTCTTGCCCGGGCCGCCGCGCTCCAGCAGGTCGAGCGACGGCAGCCGGTAGCCGCCGCCCCCCTCGGTCTCGGTGGAGAACTGCAACTGCTCCATCCGGTCCGGGGCCGGGGTGTGTTCCGGCGCGGCGGCGGCCGCCGCGGGGGTGCGGGCCGGTGGCACCGCGGGCTCCTCGGGCGCGGCCGTCCGGTCCTGCACCTGGTGCATCATGCTCGCCACCGCGGGCGAGGCGGGCACGCCGTACTGCAGGGCGCCCTGTAGGTCGGCCGCCACCCCGGCGGCCAGGTCGCGGGTCTGGAACGGGTCCTTGACGAACATGTCGGGGACGGCCGGCTCCAGGTCCGGATCGTCCACCTGCTTGCGGCGGCCCCGGCGGCGGCGCCGGGCGCCCACCTCGTCCTCGGGGTCGGCGTCCTCCACGGTGTACGGCAGGGCATCCGGGTCGGCGTCCTCCGGCGGCTCGGTGGAGTACTCGTGGCCGTACTCGTCGTACGTCCCCTCCGGCTCGTCGAGGCCGTCGGCCGGCGGGCCCTCGACGATGCCGAGGCGCTCGCCGAGCCCGCGCAGGCGCTCGGGGATCCGGTTGACGGGCGTGGCGGTGACCACCAGCAGGCCGAAGAAGGCCAGCAGCAGCAGGAGCGGGACGGCCAGCGGCGGACCGGCCGCGGCCATCATCGGGGTGGAGACCGCCCAGCCGAGGATGCCGCCGGCCTGCCGGATCCTGGTCGCGCCGCTCTGCATCCCGGGCGCCCCGCAGCCGATGTGCACCAGCCCGAGGACGCCGAGCACCAGGGTGGTGACGCCGATGGCGATCCGGCCGTTCGCCTCGGGGAGTTCCGGATGGCGCATCAGCCGGATCGCGATCGCGCCGAAGAGCAGCGGGACCAGCACGTCGAGCCGGCCGAACAGGCCGCTGACCACGGTGGTGGCTCCGGAGCCCAGCCAGCCCTGCGGGCCGAACCAGGTGCCGGCCGCGACGACCAGCGCCAGCGCCAGCAGCAGCAGCGCCTGACCGTCCTTGCGGTGCACCGGGTGCAGGCCCTTGGCACCGTCGCCGAAGCCGCGGAAGAGCGCGCCGACGCTGTGCGCCAGGCCCAGCCAGCAGGCGCGGGCGGCGCGGAAGAGTATCGGCGGCCGGTGGGCGGGCGGCGGGGCGGCGGGCGGCTTGGCGGCGGCCTTGCGGGCCGGTGGCCTGGGCGCGGGTGCCTTCTTCGCCGGAGCCTTCGCGGCACCCTTCGCCGGGGCCTTGGCCGGCGCCTTGGTCGCGGTGGCCTTCCTGGCCGCTGCCTTCTTCGCCGGAGCGGCCTTCTTCGAGGCTCCCGGACTCGGGGTGCGTGCCGCGCTGCCGGGAGTACGTGTGGCCATGGCACCAGAGCCTACCGGCGGGCCCGAGCGCTGGACATGTGACCGACCGCAATGCCCCTGGCGTGTCGCTCCGGGCGTCCGACACACCGTCACCGGTGTGCCGGTCCACCCGCACGGCCTAGCTGAGCCGGGATCAGTCCGTCGTCGGCCGGTCGGGGGCGCCACCGGGCCGAAGCGCCTCCAGCGCGGCGCGCACGGTGGTCAGCTTCTCCTCCAACTGCGCGCAGGCGCCGGCGGCGCCGGCCTCCGGCGAGTCCTCCAGCTGCTTGGTGAGCGCCTCGGCCAGGTCCTCGACGGCGGCCAGCCGCGCGGACAACTCGGCCAGCAGCGGCTCGGCCGAGTGCCGGCCCTGCCGGTCGCTCTCCTGCCGGTCGTCCTCCAGCTGCAGCCGCAACAGCGCGGCCTGCTCCTTGAGCTGGCAGTTCTTCATGTAGAGGTCGACGAAGACCGAGACCTTGGCGCGCAGCACCCACGGATCGAAGGGCTTGGAGATGTAGTCCACCGCGCCGGCCGCGTAGCCGCGGAAGGTGTGGTGCGGACCGTGGTTGATCGCGGTCAGGAAGATGATCGGGATGTCCCGGGTGCGCTCGCGGCGCTTGATGTGGGCGGCCGTCTCGAAGCCGTCCATGCCGGGCATCTGAACGTCCAGCAGGATCACCGCGAACTCGTCGGTGAGCAGCGCCTTGAGCGCCTCCTCACCGGAGACGGCCCGGACCAGCGTCTGGTCGAGCGCGGAGAGAATGGCCTCCAGCGCCAGGAGGTTCTCCGGCCGGTCGTCGACCAGGAGGATCTTCGCCTTCTGCATTCCGGCCCGCCCTCCTGTCGTGTATCCACCCTGTTTTCCCAGCGGGAGCACCCGTGTGCCACCCGCCACTGCCCCGGTCATGCTAGCCGCACCCCCTCGCCCAGCCCTATCGCACGCATCACTGTCACACGATCACGGCAGGCCCCACCAGCACCCTGCCGCCCCGCAGGACGCCCCGCAGACCTGCGGACCGTCGCCACCCGGTTACTGTTCGCAACGATGAGTGACCCTAGCGGGTTCCCGGTCCGGCCCGCCAGTGAGGGCGGTCGCCCGGCTAACGCTCCCCCAGCCACTGGCGCATCACCTCCAACAGGTGGTCGGTGTCCACCGGCTTGGTGACGTGGTCGGACGCGCCGGCCTCGATGCTCTTCTCCCGGTCGCCCTTCATCGCCTTGGCGGTCAGCGCGATGATCGGCAGCCCGGCGAACTGCGGCATCCGACGGATCGCCTCGGTCGTCGCATAGCCGTCCATCTCGGGCATCATGATGTCCATCAGCACCACTGCCACGTCCTCGTGCTGCTCCAGCACCTCGATACCCTCCCGGCCGTTCTCGGCGTACAGCACGGTCAGTCCGTACTGCTCAAGAACGCTGGTCAGCGCGAAGACGTTGCGGATGTCGTCGTCGACGATCAGCACCTGCTCTCCGTCGAACCTGCCCTGGAACTGCGTGCCGATTCCCGCTCTGGGCGCCGGAGCCTCGTCGGCGCGCACCAGCGGCGCCGGATCGGCCGCCGCCCGCCGGCGCTCGGCCGCGTCCCGGCGGCGCTCCTGGGCCAACTCGCGGACCTCCTGGGCCCAGTGGTCGGCCGGGTTGGCGCCGACCGGCACCGGCAGGCCGGTCGGGGTGACCCCTACCGAGGCCCGGATCGTGCTGGTCCCCGCGGGCAGCGCGGCCGGAGCCGAGCGCTCCAGCGAGATGCCCGGTGCGTCGGTACGCAGCGGGAGGTAGAGCGTGAAGGTGCTGCCGAGGCCCAACTCGCTCTCGGCGTGGATCTCGCCGCCGAGCAGCCGGGCGATCTCGCGACTGATCGACAGGCCCAGACCGGTGCCGCCGTACTTGCGGCTGGTGCCGCCGTCCGCCTGCTTGAAGGCCTCGAAGATCTCCCGCAGCTTGTTGCCGGGGATGCCGATCCCGGTGTCGGTCACCGAGAAGGCCACCAGCGCTGCGTCCGGATCGTCGATCTGCCCGGACTCCAGCAGCTGCTCCCGCACGTGCTGCGGAACGCTCGACCCGGCCGGCTGGATCACCAGCTGGACGGCGCCGCTGTCGGTGAACTTCACCGCATTGGAGAGCAGGTTGCGCAGCACCTGCTGGAGGCGCTGCTCGTCGGTGTGCAGGGTGGGCGGCAGGTCGGGCGAGACGGTGACCGTGAAGTCCAGGCCCTTGTCGGCGGTCATCGGCCGGAACGCGGCCTCGACGTAGTCGGTCAGCTGGACGAGCGCGATCCGGGCCGGGCGGACGTCCATCTTGCCCGCCTCGACCTTGGAGAGGTCGAGGATGTCGTTGATCAGCTGGAGCAGGTCGGAGCCGGCGCCGTGGATGGTGTCGGCGAACTCGACCTGCTTGGGCGAGAGGTTGCCCTCGTTGTTGTCGGAGAGCAGCTTGGCCAGGATCAGCAGCGAGTTGAGCGGGGTGCGCAGCTCGTGCGACATGTTGGCCAGGAACTCGCTCTTGTAGCGCGAGGCGAGCGCGAGCTGTTCGGCGCGCTCCTCCAGGACCTTGCGCGCCTCCTCGATCTCGCTGTTCTTGATCTCGATGTCGCGGTTCTGCTGGGCGAGTTGCTCGGCCTTCTCCTGGAGCTCCTCGTTGGTGCGCTCCAGCTCCTCCTGACGGGCCTCCAACTCGGCGGACCGCATCGAGAGTTCGGCGGTCAGCCGCTGGGACTCCAGGAGCAGCCCCTCGGTCTTGGTGTTGACGCTGATGGTGTTGACCGTGACGCCGATCAGGTCGGCGATCTGGTTCAGGAAGTCCATCACCACGGTGGTGAACGAAGCGAAGGTGGCCAGCTCGATCACGCCGAGCAGCCGGCCCTCGAAGAGCACCGGCAGCACCACGACATGGGCGGGCGCGGCCTCGCCGAGGCCGGAGGCGATCCGCAGGTAGCCGGGCGGCGTCTCGGTCAGGCTGATCGGGCGCTTCTCCACCGCGGCCTGGCCGACCAGCGACTCCCCCGGCCGGAAGGTGGTCGGCATCGCCCGGCGCTGGTAGCCGTAACTGCCGATCAGCCGCAGGATGGTGTCGCTCTCGTCGTCGTCCTCGGTGATCATCTCGGCGGTGCGGCCGGCCGGTTGGGCGAGGAAGAAGGCACCGTGCTGGGCGGAGACCACCGGTGTCAGCTCGGTCATGATCAGTGAGGCGACCGCCTCCAGGTCGCGCCGGCCCTGCAACAGGCCGGAGAACCGGGCCATGTTGGTCTTGTGCCAGTCCTGCTCCTGGTTGGTACGGGTGGTCTCGCGCAGGTTGGCGATCATCTGGTTGATGTTGTCCTTGAGCTCGTCGAGCTCTCCGGACGCGTCCACGTCGATCCGCAGGCTGAGGTCGCCGCGGGTCACCGCGGTGGCGACCTGGGCGATCGCGCGGACCTGCCGGGTGAGGTTGTTGGCCAGCTCGTTCACCGACTCGGTGAGGTCCTGCCAGGTGCCGTCCACGCCGGGCACCCGGGCCTGGCCGCCGAGCCGTCCGTCGGTGCCCACCTCGCGGGCAACGCGGGTCACCTCGTCCGCGAAGGCGCTCAGCTGGTCGACCATCGTGTTGATGCTGGTCTTGAGCTCCAGGATCTCGCCGCGCGCGTCGACGTCGATCTTCTGCGACAGGTCGCCGCGGGCCACCGCGGTGATCACCAGGGCGATGTTGCGGACCTGCCCGGTGAGGCTGTTGGACATCTGGTTGACGTTGTCGGTCAGGTCCTTCCAGATGCCGGCCACGCCGGGCACCCCCGCCTGGCCGCCCAGGATGCCGTCGGTGCCCACCTCGCGGGCCACCCGGGTCACCTCGACGGCGAAGGCGTTCAGCTGGTCGACCATGGTGTTGAGCGTGCCGGCCAGCGCCGCGACCTCGCCCTGCGCCTCGATGGTGATCTTCTTGGAGAGGTCACCGCGGGCCACCGCCGTCGCCACCTCGGCGATGTTGCGGACCTGGCTGGTCAGGTTGGAGGCCATGAAGTTGACGTTGTCGGTCAGGTCCTTCCAGATGCCCGACACACCGCGCACCCGGGCCTGACCGCCGAGGATCCCCTCGGTGCCCACCTCGCGGGCCACCCGGGTCACCTCGTCCGCGAAGGCGCTCAGCTGGTCGACCATCGTGTTGACGGTGGTGACCAGCTCCAGGATCTCGCCCCGGGCGTCCACGGTGATCTTCTTGGAGACGTCGCCGAGCGCCACCGCCGTGGTCACCTCGGCGATGTTGCGGACCTGGCTGGTCAGGTTGTTGGCCATCAGGTTGACGCTGTTGGTGAGGTCCTTCCAGGTACCGGAGACCCCCGGGACGCTGGCCTGGCCGCCCAGGATGCCCTCGGTTCCGACGTCCCGGGCGACCCTGGTGACCTCGTCCGCGAAGGCGGAGAGCTGGTCGACCATGGTGTTCATGGTGTTCTTCAGTTCGAGGATCTCGCCGCGGGCGTCGACCTGGATCTTCTGCGACAGGTCACCACGGGCCACCGCCGTCGTCACCTGCGCGATGTTGCGCACCTGATCGGTGAGGTTGTTGGCCATGAAGTTCACCGAGTCGGTCAGGTCACGCCACACCCCCGCCACACCCGGCACCTGCGCCTGACCACCGAGCCGCCCCTCGGTCCCCACGTCCCGCGCCACCCGCGTCACCTGCGCGGCGAAGGCGGAGAGCTGGTCGACCATGGTGTTGATGGTGTTCTTCAGTTCGAGGATCTCGCCCCGGGCGTCGACCTCGATCTTCTGCGACAGGTCACCACGGGCCACCGCCGTCGTCACCTGCGCGATGTTGCGCACCTGATCGGTGAGGTTGTTGGCCATGAAGTTCACCGAGTCGGTCAGGTCACGCCACACCCCCGCCACACCCGGCACCTGCGCCTGACCACCGAGCCGCCCCTCGGTCCCCACGTCCCGCGCCACCCGCGTCACCTGCGCGGCGAAGGAGTTCAGCTGGTCCACCATCGTGTTGACGGTGTTCTTCAGCTCCAGCATCTCGCCGGCGACGTCGACCGTGACCTTGTGCGACAGGTCGCCCTTGGCGACCGCGGTGGTCACCTCGGCGATGTTGCGGACCTGTGCGGTCAGCCGGCCGGCCATCGTGTTGACCGAGTCGGCGAGGTCCTTCCAGCTGCCGGACATGCTGCGCACCCGGGCCTGCCCGCCGAGCTTGCCCTCGGTGCCCACTTCAATGGCCACCCGGGTCACCTCGTCGGTGAACTCGGAGAGTTGGTCGACGAGCCCGTTGACCGTGCGGCCGACCTTGAGGAACTCCCCGCGCAGCGGGTGGCTGCCGCCGTCCGGATGGATCGAGCGCAGCTCCATCCGCTGGTCGAGGTCGCCCTCGGCGATCGAGGCGAGCACCCGGCCGACCTCGGCCATCGGCCGGGCCAGGTCGTCGATCAGTGCGTTGCCGTTGTCGACCGCCGAGGCCCAGGCGCCCTCACCCGCGCCGTTCTCCAGGCGGGCGGTCAGCCGCCCCTCCCGGCCGACCGCGCGGCGGACCCGGGCCAACTCGCCGGTCAGGTGCTGGTTGCGCTCGGCGACCTCGTTGAACATCGCCGCGATCTCGGCCATCGGCCCGTCGCCGGGCACCGTGAGCCGGCGGCGGAAATTGCCGTCCCGCATCGCCGTGAGGGCGCCGAGGAGCTTGCGCAGTTCCGCCGGCTCCGCGCCGCGGTTGTGGGCAGGGCGGCGACTCGCGCCACCCCGTGGGGTCGGCGCCGACCGTCCGCCGCGCACCGGCGCGGCCTTCTGGCTCGTGGTGCTCTGCCCGGCAGCGTCCTTGGTGGCCGAACTCAACTGGACCCTCCCACACATCGCGACTGGCTTCCGTACGCCTGCGCAGCGGTACGGAGTACTGCGGATCCCCCAGTCTGACAGCACCGACCGACCGAGTAGGCCCGCTTACCAAGGCTTTCCACGGGTGCGCTCACCGTATGGTGGGCAGAATCACCCTCTGGAGCCTGTTTCGGCGCCCCTTGCCCCCGGGGAAACCTCGCGGAAAGTAGGGTGGAGCGCTGCACCTCGCCCTGGCCTGAATCCACCGGGACCCGCTCCCGCGCCGGTGAACCCCAGGTGCCGGGCAGTCGTACCCGAACCAGAGGAGAAGTCGCCCGTGGTCACCGCGCGCGCAGCCGCCACCTTCGACCCGGACGGCCGGTCGGCCTCCGCCGCGCGCCGCTTCGTCCGCGACGCGCTGCTGGGCTGGGGGCTGCCCGAGGTCGTCGACGACGCGGTCGTCCTGGTCAGTGAACTGGTCACCAACGCGGTCGTCCACGCCGGAACGGCCGCGGAGGTGAGCTGTCTGCGCGAGGAGGACTCGGTGCAGATCGGCGTCACCGACCGGCACCCCGAGCGCGGCCTGCCGGCCTTCTCCGAATCGGCCGTCGAAGCCGCCGCCTCCGAGCACTTCGCCGACGCCGAGGGTGAGGGCGGGCGCGGTCTGCTGATGTGCTCGGCGCTCTCCAGCCGCTGGGGCGTGGAGTACACCGCCGGGCAGAAGACCGTCTGGTTCCGCCTGCCACTGCAGCGCAGCACGCCCGGCACCCGCTACGCCCTGCCGCAGGCGCCCGGCGAGGTGCTGCCGAGCACCGACGGCCCGGTGCTGGTCGCGGTGGTCCAGGTCGACGGCGAGGGCCTCGTGCGCTCCTGGAACGCCGACGCCGAGGGACTCTTCCAACACCCCGCCGATCAGGTGCTCGGCGCGCCCTGGGCGGAGCGGGTGGTCTGGCCGCAGCCGGCCGGGACGGGCGCCGGACTGGCCGAGACGCTGCGGCTGGCCCGCTGGGAGGGCAGCTTCGCGGTGCGCCGGGCCGACCACCGGGCCATCGAGGTCTACGGCTCCCAGGTCCGGGTGCTGGACGCCACCGGCACGCCGTCCACGCTCTGCCTGATGGTCCGTGAGCGCGACCGGGCCGTGCTCTGCGCTCCGCTGACGAGCGGTCCGCCCGGGCCGGCCACCGCCGCCGTCGAGCCGCTGGACCTGCTCGCGGACGGCGTCCGGGCCGACGACCTGGGCGCCCTGCTCCAGCGCACCGTCGAGCGGACCCGTGACCTGCTGGACGGCGACGCGGCCTACCTGCTGCTGACCACCGAGGACGAGAGCGAGTTCGAGGTCCGCGCCTCCACCGGACTGCCCGCACACCGCCAGCGCTTCGCCAAGATCCCGGTCGAGGGCGCGCACGGACGCTACGACTCGGCCCGGCTGCCGGCCGTCCACGAGGACCTGGACATCCGACCGGGCGCCGTCCCGCTGCTGGTCGGCACCGGACTGCGCTCACTGATCACCGTGCCGCTCAAGGTCGAGGGCCGGCTGACCGGCTCGCTGGGAGTGGCCTCCAGCCGGCCCCACCACTACGACAACGACCAGGCGCTGCGCCTGCAGTTCGCCGCCGACCGGATCGCGCTGACCGTGGAGAACGCCCGGCTGGCCGAGTTGGAACGGCTGCGGCGCGGCTCGCTCTCCTTCCTGGTCGAGGCCTCCGACCTGCTGGCCGGCACCCTGGAACACGAGCAGACGCTCGCCCTGATGGCCCAGATGGCCGTCCCGACCCTGGCCGCCTGGTGCGCGGTGTACACCACCGCCGAGCAGAGCCGGACCGCCCACCTCGCCTTCGTCCTGCACGAGGACGAGGAGCGGATCGACGGCCTGCGGGCGCTGCTGGAGCGGACCGTCGCGCCGGAGGCCGTCGCGACGCCCGGCGCCACCGGCTGGTCGGGCCCGGCGCAGGCCGTGACCCCCGCCGATCCGGCCGGACTCATCGGCGAGACCTACGTGCTGCCGCTCTCCGCCCGCAACCGGGTGATCGGGCTGCTGGTGCTCGGCTCCTCGGCCGGCGTGCGGTTCCGCCAGGAGATCCTGGAACTCGCCGAGGACCTCTCCCGCCGGGCGGCGCTGGCCCTGGACAACTCGCGGCTCTACTCGGAGCGCAACGCCACCAGCCAGGCGCTGCAGCGCAGTCTGCTGCCGCCGGAGCTGCCGAAGATCCCGGGCGTCGAGGTGGAGGTCTTCTACCAGGCAGCCGGCGAGGGCAACGAGGTCGGCGGTGACTTCTACGACCTCTTCTCGATCCGCGAGGGCACCTACGGCTTCGCGATCGGCGACGTCTGCGGCACCGGTCCGGAGGCCGCCTCGGTCACCGGACTGGCGCGCCACTCACTGCGCCTGCTCGCCCGCGAGGGCCTGGACGCCCCGCAGGTGCTGACCCGGCTCAACGCGGCGATCCTCGACGAGGGCAGCCGCAGCCGCTTCCTCACCCTGCTGTACGGCGAGTTGACGCCCCGCCCGGACGGCAGCATCGAGCTCAGCCTGGTCTGCGCCGGGCACCCGCTGCCGCTGCGGTTGCGGGTGGACGGACAGGTCGAGGCGGCCGCGACGCCGCAGCCGCTGCTGGGCGTCCTGGAGGACCTGGAGCTGACTACCGAGAAGGTGGTGCTGGAGCCCGGCGAGGTCCTGCTCTGTGTGACCGACGGGGTGACCGAGCGCCGGGAGGGCCAGCGGATGCTCGGCGAGGACGGCCTCGCCGAGGTGCTCACCGGCTGCACCGGCCTGACCGCGGGCGCCGTCGCGGCCAGGGTCCAGCGGGCCGTCGAGCGCTTCGCGCCGGAGCCGCCGTCGGACGACATGGCGATCATCGCGCTGCGGGTGCCGCTCCAGCGCCGGGGCTGACAGCGTTGACCGGGGCGACCGGGGTGATCGGGCTGGCGCTCGGTCAGTTCGGGCGGGTGTGACAGTTCTGATCGTCACTCAGCTGACAAACGAACAATTTCCACGATTCACAAGGGTACAAGCGACTGCGAGCCGGGTAGAACCCAGCTGACCGGGAAGTCACCCCCGGCGAGCCCAGTCCCAGCAGCTGAGCTGCGGGGACACCCATCGGCCACCGCCTCCCACGCCCTCCCGCAGGGCGCCCGCGGCCCAGCCACAGCGACGGTTGTCGTACCCGCCGCCGCCTCCGCACCCTCTCTCCCCCACACACGCGAATCCACGCGCCCACGGCGGCCACGGCTGCCCGGGCGCTCACCTCGTCATGACCCCACACAGCGTGAAAGGAGCCTCCGGTGAGCAATGACGCTTCCGGGGCCGACGCCCGAACCGCCTCACTCGACGCGGGTCCTCTCGGTTACCTCGCACTCGGCCTGACCCTTCTCTCCTACGGCCTGCTCCAGACCGGCATCCTCAGCAACACCAACGTCGGCCACGCCGCAGGCCTCGCCCACTTCGTGGGCGGCGTCACCCTGTTCATCGCCGGCCTGTGGCAGTTCCGCTCCGGTGACAGCTTCGGCGGGACCGCCTTCGCCGGGCTGGGTGCGTTCTGGGTCACCTGGGCCGCCGGCATGGGATCGGCCGCCGGGAAGAACGCGACCGGTCTCTTCCTGCTCGTCTGGACCCTGCTGGCCCTCACGCTCGCGGCCGCGAGCTGGCACTCCGGCCTGTTCAGCCGGGGCGTCTACGGCCTGCTGACGCTCTCCCTGCTGGTCGCCGCGATCGGCACGTTCGCGAGCTCGGGCGGCCTGGTCAAGGCCGCCGGCTGGCTGGCCGCGGTCGCCGGGGCCATCAGCTGGTACTGGGCCACCGCGACCCTGACCAACAGCGGTTGGGGCCGGGCGGCGCTGCCGATGAAGTGATCACCTGAACGAAGGTGAGCACGAACGCCGGTGGGCGGGGTCTCGACGCAGACCCCGCCCACCGGCTGTTTCTCCCGCTAGGCCGTGTCAGACACGGCCTAGGGCCAATGCCGGTGACTTTGGGCTTCCGGTCTCGTTGGTTGTGGTGTGGCGAGGGTGGGGCAGGTCAAGTTGCCTGCGGGTGAGCGGTTGTCGGATCGGATTGCGATCGGGGTGTTGACCCAGGCGTTTCCGCCGGGTTTGGTCGATGAGGTGATCGCCGAGACTGGGCGGGTCGAGAAGCGCAGTCGGCTGCTGCCGGCGCGGGTGGTCGTGTACTTCGTGTTGGCGATGTGCCTGTTCTTCGGGCAGGGCTATGAGGAGGTCGCGCGGCTGCTGGGCGAAGGCCTCGGGGACGGGCGGCGGTCGTGGAGAGTGCCGACGACCGCTGCGATCGGCCGGGCCCGTCGCAGGCTGGGCCCGGAGCCCTTGCGGTTGCTGTTCGCGCGGGTGTGCCGTCCGCTGGCCGTGTCCGGGACGGCGGGTGCCTGGTACCGGCGCTGGCAACTGGTAGCCGTGGACGGCACCACGCTGGACCTGGCCGACACCGAAGCCAACGACGAGTTCTTCGGCCGTCCGGGGTCCGGGCGTGGGGTGGGCGCGTTCCCGCAGGCCAGGCTGGTGGGACTGGCCGAGTGCGGCACCCATGCGGTGTTCGGCGCCGCGCTGGGACCGTTGTCGGCCAGCGAGCAGACGCTCTCCCGGCAGCTGTTTGCCCATCTTCGGGCGGGGATGCTGCTGCTGGCCGACCGGGGCTTCTACGGCTTCGAGCTGTGGCAGCAGGCACGGGCTAGCGGCGCGGACCTCCTGTGGCGGGTGCGCAAGAACGCGGCCCTGCCAATCGTGCGGGTCCTTGGCGACGGCTCTTACCTCAGCGAGGTCTTCGCCGAGCAGGACAGGAGGACCCGCCGCGACCCGGTGACCGTGCGGGTCGTCGAGTACACCCTGGCCCGCACCGGCGACACCACCGTCTACCGGCTGCTTACGACCCTCCTCGACCCGAAGGAGGCACCGGCCGTCGAACTGGCCGCGCTCTATGCCCAGCGCTGGGAGATCGAGACCACGCTGGACGAGATCAAGACCCACCAGCGCGGCCCCAGGCTCGTCCTGCGCTCGAAGTACCCGTGGGGCGTCGAGCAGGAGATCTACGGCCTCCTCCTCGTCCATCACGCCATCCGGCAGTTGATGCACCAGGCTGCCCTGCGCGAGGGCCTGGACCCCGACCGTCTGTCGTTCACCCGCAGCCTGCGTGTTGTGCGCCGCCAAGTCCCCACCCAGGCGGCGCTTTCCCCCCGGCAGACTCGCCAGCGCACTGATCCGCACCCTGGCTGAGATCACCGAACGCCTGCTACCCGAACGGCGTCAACGAGCCTGCCCGCGCGTCATCAAACGCAAGATGTCCAACTGGCCCCTCAAACGCGCCCACCACCGCAACTGCCCACCACCACAACCAGCAACACCCACCATCACCAAGCACGGCCCGACCTAAAGTCACCGGCATTGGGCCTAGGGCCTGAACGCCGCTGACTGCTTCTCGCGCTGGTGCGTCGCCGCATCCCCTGGGCCACCGGACGTCCCCCGGCTGCGCGCCCGCGCCCAGGCGTACTGCGCGGCGTACGCCAACAGCAGCAGCAGGACGGCGACCAGGCCGTCCGCCCAGAAGTGGTTCGCCGTCACCACCACGACGGCGACGGTCAGGACGGGGTGCACCAGGATCAGCCAGCGCCACGGCGTCCGCGCCACCTTGATCACCGCGATCGCCACCAGCACGCACCAGGCCACGTGGACGGACGGCATCGCCGACAGCTCGTCGGCGTGGATGCCGCCGAAGCCCGCCGTGTAGACGGACTGGCCGTACTGCGCGGCCACGTCGACGAAACCGCTGCCCGGCAGCAGGCGGGGTGGGGCGACCGGGATGAACTGGATCAGCAGGCAGGCCGCCGTGACCAGGACGACCGTGGTCCGCACCCACGCGTACCGCGCGCGGTGCCGCAGGAACACCCAGGCCAGCAGGGCGATCATGGCAGCGAAGTGCATGCTCGCGTAGTAGTAGTTGGCCAGCCTGACCAGGATCGGGTAGGGCGTGACCGCCCGCTGCCAGGAGGTCTCGTCCGGCAGGCCGAATCGCAGCTCGGTGCGATGAATCCATTCGGCGCGGTCCAGCGCGTGATCCGTGCTCATCAGCGAGAGCTGGCCGACGAGCTGCCAGAGCGCGAACAACGCGAGCAGCGTGCCGGCCTCCCGCAGAACCGCCACCACAGTGCGGCGGGACGGCGAGACACGGTGGACGGCGTAGGAGGCACCGAGGAGCACCGCGGCCGTACCGCCGGCTCCCTGGTACGAAAGGGTCAGATTCTGCAACGCCCTGTGCCTCTCCGCGGTGCTGACGTGCTGACGTGCTGGAGAGCAGATTAGCCCCTGAACGCAGATAAGCCCCCACCCGGAACCCGGGTGAGGGCTTATCTTTATCAAAATTTGTTCGGCGGCGTCCTACTCTCCCACAGGGTCCCCCCTGCAGTACCATCGGCGCTGTGAGGCTTAGCTTCCGGGTTCGGAATGTAACCGGGCGTTTCCCTCACGCTATGACCACCGAAACACTATGAAACTGTCAACCGCACCACCCCATGGCCACGGGGTGGGGTCGTTGTTTCAGAACAACACAGTGGACGCGAGCAACTGAGGACAAGCCCTCGGCCTATTAGTACCGGTCAGCTCCACCCATTACTGGGCTTCCACATCCGGCCTATCAACCCAGTCGTCTACTGGGAGCCTTACCCTCTCAAGGAGGTGGGAATACTCATCTCGAAGCAGGCTTCCCGCTTAGATGCTTTCAGCGGTTATCCCTCCCGAACGTAGCCAACCAGCCATGCCCTTGGCAGGACAACTGGCACACCAGAGGTTCGTCCGTCCCGGTCCTCTCGTACTAGGGACAGCCCTTCTCAATATTCCTACGCGCACAGCGGATAGGGACCGAACTGTCTCACGACGTTCTAAACCCAGCTCGCGTACCGCTTTAATGGGCGAACAGCCCAACCCTTGGGACCTACTCCAGCCCCAGGATGCGACGAGCCGACATCGAGGTGCCAAACCATCCCGTCGATATGGACTCTTGGGGAAGATCAGCCTGTTATCCCCGGGGTACCTTTTATCCGTTGAGCGACGGCGCTTCCACAAGCCACCGCCGGATCACTAGTCCCTGCTTTCGCACCTGCTCGACCCGTCGGTCTCACAGTCAAGCTCCCTTGTGCACTTACACTCAACACCTGATTGCCAACCAGGCTGAGGGAACCTTTGGGCGCCTCCGTTACTCTTTAGGAGGCAACCGCCCCAGTTAAACTACCCACCAGACACTGTCCCTGATCCGGATCACGGACCTAGGTTAGACATCCAGCACGACCAGAGTGGTATTTCAACGTCGACTCCACGACAACTGGCGTTGCCGCTTCACAGTCTCCCACCTATCCTACACAAGCCGAACCGAACACCAATATCAAGCTATAGTAAAGGTCCCGGGGTCTTTCCGTCCTGCTGCGCGAAACGAGCATCTTTACTCGTAATGCAATTTCACCGGGCCTATGGTTGAGACAGTCGAGAAGTCGTTACGCCATTCGTGCAGGTCGGAACTTACCCGACAAGGAATTTCGCTACCTTAGGATGGTTATAGTTACCACCGCCGTTTACTGGCGCTTAAGTTCTCAGCTTCGCCACGACGAATCATGACTAACCGGTCCCCTTAACGTTCCAGCACCGGGCAGGCGTCAGTCCGTATACATCGCCTTACGGCTTCGCACGGACCTGTGTTTTTAGTAAACAGTCGCTTCTCGCTGGTCTCTGCGGCCACCCCCAGCTCAGGAAGTAAATCCCATCACCAGGCGTGGCCCCCCTTCTCCCGAAGTTACGGGGGCATTTTGCCGAGTTCCTTAACCATAGTTCACCCGAACGCCTCGGTATTCTCTACCTGACCACCTGAGTCGGTTTGGGGTACGGGCCGCCATGAAACTCGCTAGAGGCTTTTCTCGACAGCATAGGATCATCCACTTCACCACAATCGGCTCGGCATCAGGTCTCAGCCTCAATGAGTGACGGATTTGCCTATCACTCGGCCTACACCCTTACCCCGGGACAACCACCGCCCGGGCTGGACTACCTTCCTGCGTCACCCCATCGCTCACCTACTACCCTGTTGGGTCAGCGGCTCCACCACGTCCCTTCGTCCGAAGACTCCAGGCCGGCTTCGCGGCTTTAGCATTCAGAGGTTCGACGTTGGCGCTTCAAAGCGGGTACGGGAATATCAACCCGTTGTCCATCGACTACGCCTGTCGGCCTCGCCTTAGGTCCCGACTTACCCTGGGCAGATCAGCTTGACCCAGGAACCCTTGGTCAATCGGCGCAAGAGTTTCCCACTCTTGTATCGCTACTCATGCCTGCATTCTCACTCGTGAACCGTCCACAACTGGATTCCTCCGCTGCTTCACCCGGCACACGACGCTCCCCTACCCATCACAGCCCCCGTTGGGAGTATTGCTGCAATGACACGACTTCGGTGGTGTGCTTGAGCCCCGCTACATTGTCGGCGCGGAATCACTTGACCAGTGAGCTATTACGCACTCTTTCAAGGATGGCTGCTTCTAAGCCAACCTCCTGGTTGTCTGTGCGACTCCACATCCTTTCCCACTTAGCACACGCTTAGGGACCTTAGTCGGTGTTCTGGGCTGTTTCCCTCTCGACCATGGAGCTTATCCCCCACAGTCTCACTGCCACGCTCTCACTTACCGGCATTCGGAGTTTGGCTAAGGTCAGTAACCCGGTGAGGCCCATCGCCTATCCAGTGCTCTACCTCCGGCAAGAAACACGTGACGCTGCACCTAAATGCATTTCGGGGAGAACCAGCTATCACGGAGTTTGATTGGCCTTTCACCCCTAACCACAGGTCATCCCCCAGGTTTTCAACCCTGGTGGGTTCGGTCCTCCACGAAGTCTTACCTCCGCTTCAACCTGCCCATGGCTAGATCACTCCGCTTCGGGTCTTGGGCATGCAACTCAACCGCCCTATTCGGACTCGCTTTCGCTACGGCTACCCCACACGGGTTAACCTCGCTACACACCGCAAACTCGCAGGCTCATTCTTCAAAAGGCACGCAGTCACGAGACACACAGCAAGCTGGTGTCCGACGCTCCCACGGCTTGTAGGCACACGGTTTCAGGTACTATTTCACTCCGCTCCCGCGGTACTTTTCACCATTCCCTCACGGTACTATCCGCTATCGGTCACTAGGGAATATTTAGGCTTAGCGGGTGGTCCCGCCAGATTCACACGGAATTTCTCGGGCTCCGTGCTACTTGGGAGAAGCTCAAGTGAGCCGTACAGATTTCGTCTACGGGGGTCTTACCCTCTACGCCGGACCTTTCGCATGTCCTTCGACTACCCATACGGTTTCTGACTCACCCAGCCGCCGGCAGACGACTGAAGAACTTTCCCACGACCCCGCATTGGCAACCCCTGCCGGGTATCACACCAATACGGTTTAGCCTCATCCGGTTTCGCTCGCCACTACTCCCGGAATCACGGTTGTTTTCTCTTCCTGAGGGTACTGAGATGTTTCACTTCCCCTCGTTCCCTCCACATACCCTATGTGTTCAGGTATGGGTGACAGCCCATGACGACTGCCGGGTTTCCCCATTCGGAAACCCCCGGATCAAAGCCTGGTTGACGGCTCCCCGGGGACTATCGTGGCCTCCCACGTCCTTCATCGGTTCCTAGTGCCAAGGCATCCACCGTGCGCCCTTAAAAACTTGGCCACAGATGCTCGCGTCCACTGTGCAGTTCTCAAACAACGACCAGACACCCACCTACACAACCCCAAAAATGAGGCAATGTCCGTGGGACCGGCTCCAGAGGTACCAGCCATACGGCCGTTCCCTCAGGACCCAACAACGTGCCCGACACACCCGACCTCCACCGCGTTCCACGCCCCGAAGGACAGTACTAACGACTTCAACCGTGTGTGCCGAATAGTCAACGTTCCACCCATGAGCAACCAACCCGGGACATTCGCCCAGGTCTGGCTATGTGCTCCTTAGAAAGGAGGTGATCCAGCCGCACCTTCCGGTACGGCTACCTTGTTACGACTTCGTCCCAATCGCTGGTCCCACCTTCGACGGCTCCTCCCCTTACGGGTTAGGCCACCGGCTTCGGGTGTTACCGACTTTCGTGACGTGACGGGCGGTGTGTACAAGGCCCGGGAACGTATTCACCGCAGCATGCTGATCTGCGATTACTAGCAACTCCAACTTCATGGGGTCGAGTTGCAGACCCCAATCCGAACTGAGGCCGGCTTTTTGGGATTCGCTCCGCCTCGCGGCATCGCAGCCCTTTGTACCGACCATTGTAGCACGTGTGCAGCCCAAGACATAAGGGGCATGATGATTTGACGTCGTCCCCACCTTCCTCCGAGTTGACCCCGGCAGTCTCCTGTGAGTCCCCATCACCCCGAAAGGCATGCTGGCAACACAGAACAAGGGTTGCGCTCGTTGCGGGACTTAACCCAACATCTCACGACACGAGCTGACGACAACCATGCACCACCTGTATACCGACCACAAGGGGGCGACCATCTCTGGCCGTTTCCGGTATATGTCAAGCCTTGGTAAGGTTCTTCGCGTTGCGTCGAATTAAGCCACATGCTCCGCTGCTTGTGCGGGCCCCCGTCAATTCCTTTGAGTTTTAGCCTTGCGGCCGTACTCCCCAGGCGGGGAACTTAATGCGTTAGCTGCGGCACCGACGACGTGGAATGTCGCCAACACCTAGTTCCCACCGTTTACGGCGTGGACTACCAGGGTATCTAATCCTGTTCGCTCCCCACGCTTTCGCTCCTCAGCGTCAGTAATGGCCCAGAGATCCGCCTTCGCCACCGGTGTTCCTCCTGATATCTGCGCATTTCACCGCTACACCAGGAATTCCGATCTCCCCTACCACACTCTAGCCTGCCCGTATCGAATGCAGACCCGGGGTTAAGCCCCGGGCTTTCACATCCGACGTGACAAGCCGCCTACGAGCTCTTTACGCCCAATAATTCCGGACAACGCTCGCACCCTACGTATTACCGCGGCTGCTGGCACGTAGTTAGCCGGTGCTTCTTCTGCAGGTACCGTCACTTGCGCTTCTTCCCTGCTGAAAGAGGTTTACGACCCGAAGGCCTTCATCCCTCACGCGGCGTCGCTGCATCAGGCTTTCGCCCATTGTGCAATATTCCCCACTGCTGCCTCCCGTAGGAGTCTGGGCCGTGTCTCAGTCCCAGTGTGGCCGGTCGCCCTCTCAGGCCGGCTACCCGTCGTCGCCTTGGTAGGCCATTACCCCACCAACAAGCTGATAGGCCGCGGGATCATCCTGCACCGCCGGAGCTTTCCACCCACCCCCATGCGAGGACAGGTCATATCCGGTATTAGACCTCGTTTCCAAGGCTTGTCCCAGAGTGCAGGGCAGATTTCCCACGTGTTACTCACCCGTTCGCCACTAATCCACCCGAAGGCTTCATCGTTCGACTTGCATGTGTTAAGCACGCCGCCAGCGTTCGTCCTGAGCCAGGATCAAACTCTCCGTGAATGTCTGCCCGTAATCGGGCTCAACACCCGCGTTGAGCGGCACGACAACCACCGGAATAGGGTGGCTACGTGCACTGCGTCCTCGCTGTGTCTTACTTCAAAAGGAATCTCCAACCCCGATCAAAGACCGAGGCCGGGGATGTCAACATATCTGGCGTTGACTTTTGGCACGCTGTTGAGTTCTCAAGGAACGGACACTGTCTTCAAGCCGCTCTCGCAAGCTCTCCGAGTATTCGTTTCAATATTACTGCGTTTCGTTCTGCATTCAGCTTATCAGATCCGCCGTTCGGCGTTTCCCACTCGCTTTCCTGCCGCAGTGCCTCCGACCCTAGCAGGTCTTCCGCACCACTTGGCCTCAAGTGCCCTTCGCCGTAACCGACCTGACGGCCTGTCCGACGTGTTGAACTTTAGCCCAGCCCCGCCCCGAAAGGCGAATCCGACCCCACTCACCTAAATACCGGCACAGCAAAACAGCACCCCTGCGACGGTGCGCAAAAAGGAGAATGTATTGCCGGGAAGTGGTGTTTCAGGAGAGTGGCCGCCCCGGGACCGTCCGCGCCGATGCGTGTCCGGTGCTCCCTGCCGAGCGACTAGGGAACACTACGCCCTGACGGGGGACGATGCAAACGCGGCCGGCCCGCCTGCGCAGACGTGCTGCGGGCGGGCCGGCCGTTTCGAGCGGCAGGAGGGATCAACTGTTGGTCGGGAAGCCCAGGTTGATGCCGCCGTGCGACGGGTCGAGCCAGCGCTGCGTGACGGCCTTGCCCCGGGTGAAGAACTGCACGCCGTCCGGACCGTAGGCGTGAGCGTCGCCGAACAGCGAGGCCTTCCAGCCGCCGAAGGAGTAGTAGGCGACCGGCACCGGGATCGGCACATTGATACCGACCATGCCGACCTCTACCTCCTGCTGGAAGCGCCGCGCCGCGCCGCCGTCGTTGGTGAAGATGGCGGTCCCGTTGCCGTACGGGTTGGCGTTGATGAGCTCCAGGCCCTCCTCGTAGGAGGAGACCCGGACCACCGAGAGAATCGGGCCGAAGATCTCGTCGTTGTAGACGGACATGCCCGGCTTCACCTGGTCGAAGAGCGTCGGGCCGAGCCAGAAGCCGTCCGTCGTGACGTCGCCGTCGGTGTCCGTCTCGGTGATCGGGTGCTTGCGGCCGTCCACGGCCAGTTCCGCACCATCCGCGATGCCGGACTCGACGTAGGAGGTCACCTTGTCCCGGTGCTGGCCGGTGACCAGCGGGCCCATCTCGGAGTCGCCGTTGCAGCCGGGGCCGACCTTCAGCTCGGCCATCCGCTGCTTGATCTTCTCGACCAGCTCGTCGCCGATCGGGTCGACCGCCACCAGGACCGAGACCGCCATGCAGCGCTCGCCGGCCGCGCCGAAGCCGGCGTTGATCGCGGCGTCGGCGCTCAGGTCGAGGTCGGCGTCCGGCAGCACCAGCATGTGGTTCTTGGCGCCGCCCAGCGCCTGCACGCGCTTGCCGTAGCGGGTGCCGGTCTCGTAGACGTAGCGGGCGATCGGCGTCGAGCCGACGAAGCTGATCGACTTGACGTCGGGGTGCTCCAGCAGGCGGTCCACCGCGACCTTGTCACCGTGCACGACGTTGAAGACGCCGTCCGGGAGACCGGCGTCCTTCCACATCTGCGCGATGAAGTTCGCCGCGGACGGGTCCTTCTCGGAGGGCTTGAGGATCACCGTGTTGCCTGCCGCGATCGCCAGCGGGAAGAACCACATCGGCACCATGGCAGGGAAGTTGAACGGCGAGATGATCGCGACCGGGCCGAGCGGCTGACGGATCGAGTACACGTCGATGCCGGTGGACGCCTGCGCGGTGAAGCCGCCCTTGATCAGCTGCGGGATCCCGCAGGCGTACTCCACGACCTCCTGGCCACGGGCCAGTTCGCCGAGCGCGTCCGAGTGCACCTTGCCGTGCTCGGACACGATGATCGAGGCCAGCTCGTCCTTGCGGGCGTTGAACAGCTCGCGGAAGGCGAAGAGTACCGAGGTGCGCTTGGCGATCGAGGCGTTGCGCCACTCGGCGAAGGCGGAGACCGCCGCGCTGACGGCCTGGTCCACCTCCGCGATGCCGGCGAAGTCGACCTGGCCGGAGATCCGCCCGGTGGCCGGGTCGTAGATGTCACCGCGGCGGGGTGCGACACCCGCGGTCGCAACCGGCGCACCGTTGATCCAGTGGGTGCAGTGCTTGTTCGTGGTGGGCTTGCTCAAGGTCGTCTGCCTCCGAAGTTCCCGGGCGGCTCAGCTGCCCGCCGGACCCTTGTGCGGCGCCACCCGGGCTCTGTGCCGGGCGACGGGGATCACGGCGCTACCGCGCTCTTCTCCCAGTCTGCGCGCCCCGGTGCCCCGGCTCAACGAGCACACTGCTGGAGATACCCCGGTTGGCCTTACAGCTCGTACCCTCTGCCGCTGCTCACGGATGCTCCCGCGGTCCGCCGAGCCCGCCGGCCGCCTCGTGCAGCGCGAGTTCCAGCAGGACGGGGTCGTTGAGCGCACCCGAGCCGTCCGGCGGGACCAGCCAGTGCAGGCCCCGCCCCCGGCGGGCCGGGTGCGGCACCAGGACCCAGGTGCCCTCGCCCGCGCCGCGCACGCCCGTCCCCACCCACCAGGCGGCCGTGCCGACCGGGACGAAGAACCCGACGGTCCCGTCGCCCGGATCGACCAGCACCGGCCCGCGGCCGCCGAGCAGCTGCCCCAGCACCCCGAGAGCGGGGTGCCCGAGCGGCCCGGGGACCAGCAGCACGTCCCAGAGCCGACCGGCCGGCAGCAGCGCCACGCCCAGCCCGCTGCGGTCCCACTCCCGTCGGCAGGCCTCCGGGTCCGGTGCCGCTGCCGACAGCCACTCCACGGCGGTGGCGGGTCCGGTGCTCTCCATGGCTCGTCCTCTGCTCGCGCGACGCGGCGGGCATCGAAGCCGCCGTCCACTGGGAGAGAGCGCTGAGCTGGGGTTCTCTTACACGCTTCCGGTCCGCCGGTCCTGCGCCGCGGCCGTCAGTCGCGGTCGCCGAAGACGGTGCGGTGCCAGTCCTTGCGCGCGACCGCCGTGATGTCGTACATGACGTGCTTGACCTGCGTGTACTCGTCGAGCGAGTACTGCGACATGTCCTTGCCGAAGCCGGAGGACTTGTACCCGCCGTGCGGCATCTCGCTGATGATCGGGATGTGGTCGTTGATCCAGACGCACCCGGCGGCGATCTCCCGGGTCGCCCGCAGTGAGCGCTGGATGTCGCGGGTCCAGGCCGAGGCGGCGAGGCCGTACGGCGTGTCGTTGGCCAGCCGCAGGCCCTCGTCGTCGGAGTCGAACGGCAGCACCACCAGCACCGGCCCGAAGATCTCGCCCTGCACCACCTCGCTGTCCTGGGCGATGTCGGTGATCAGCGTGGGCCGGTAGTACGCGCCGCGGGTCAGGTCGGTGCCGTCGTGGCCGACCGTCCCGGTCTCGCCGCCGGTGACCACCCGCGCGCCGTAGCCGCGGGCGCGCTCGACGAAGCCGGCCACCCGGTCGCGGTGGGTGAAGGAGACCAGCGGGCCCAGGTCGGTCCGCGGGTTCAGCGGGTCGCCGAGCCGGACGGCCGCGAACAGCTCGGCCACCCCGGCCACGAAGGCCTCGTAGAGCGGACGCTGCACGTAGGCGCGGGTCGCGGCGGTGCAGTCCTGGCCGCTGTTGATCAGTGAGCCGGCCACCGCGCCGTGCACGGCGGCGTCCAGGTCCGCGTCCTCGAAGACCACGAACGGGGCCTTGCCTCCGAGCTCCAGGTGGGTCCGCTTGACGGTCGCGGTGGCCAGCTCGGCGACCCGCTTGCCGACCGGGGTGGAGCCGGTGAACGAGACCATCGAGACGCCCGGGTGCGAGACCAGATGCTCGCCCGCCGTGCGCCCGGCGCCGGTGACGACGTTGACCACGCCGTCGGGGATGCCGGCCTCGGTACAGGCCCGGGCGAACATCAGCGAGGTCAGCGGGGTCAGCTCGGCAGGCTTGAGCACGATGGTGTTGCCGGCCGCGATGGCCGGCAGGATCTTCCAGGCCGCCATCTGGAGCGGGTAGTTCCACGGCGAGATCGAGCCGACCACGCCGATCGGCTCGCGGCGCACGTAGGACGTGTGGTCACCCGAGTACTCGCCGGCGGCCTTGCCCTCCAGGTTGCGGGCGGCGCCGGCGAAGAAGGCGGTGTTGTCGATCGTGCCGGGCACGTCGAACTCGGTCGAGAGCTTGATCGGCTTGCCGGTCTGCGCGGTCTCCACCCGGGCGAAGTCCTCGGCGTGGTCGGCCAGGATCGCGCTCAGCCGCAGCAGCGCCTCCGAGCGGCTGCCGGGGGTGGCCCGCGACCACTCGGGAAGCGCCGCGCCGGCGGCGGCCACCGCCGCGTCGACGTCCGCCGTCGACGCCAGCCGTACCCGCTCGACGGTGCTGCCGTCCGCCGGGTTGACCACGTCGAAGGGCTCGCTGCCGGAACCACCGGTCTGCTTTCCCGCGATGTACTGTGCGCCGTCCGTGAAGCTGGTCAGATCCATTGTTCGGTTCTCCTCCGCGTGCCCATGCCGCCCATTCCAACCGCTCCGGCTCGCCGACCATGCCCGCTCACCGACAAACCGGACAAGACTCACTCCGCCAGCCGATCCGCCAAGGGCCTTACAGAGTGCCAACGGCCTGGCCGGGCAACAGGTCGTCGCCAGGATGCATGATTCACCTGACACTTTGCTCCCCCGCTCCCCCACAGCCAGGAGGCCGTAGCCGTGCTCCCCACCGTCGCCCGCGTGCTCGATCTCGACGTGATGCGGCGTGGCCTGCCACAGGTGGTCGCCGGCGCGGACCAGCTGGAGCGCCTGGTGCGCTGGGTGCACGTCAGCGAGCTGCACGACGTGGCCGGCGTGCTGCAGGGCGGTGAGCTGGTGCTCACCACCGGTATCGCGCTGCCCGAGGACCGGGACGGCCTCGCCCGCTACGTCCGGGAACTGGTGGAGGTCGGCGCGGCCGGCCTGGTGGTGGAGTTCGGCCGCCGCTACTTCGACTCGCTGCCCCGGGCCCTGGTGCACGCCGCCGAGCAGCGCGGCCTGCCGGTCATCGTGCTCCGCCGCGAACTGCGCTTCGTCGCGATCACCGAGGCCGTGCACGCGCTGGTGGTCAACGCCCAGCTGGAGCAGCTGCGCGCCTCCGAGGCGGTGCACCAGGTCTTCAACGAGCTGGCCGTGGAGGGCGCCGAGCCGAGCGAGGTGCTGCGGCAGATCGCCCGGATGGCCGGCGCCCCGGTCGTCCTGGAGAACCTCAGCCACCAGGTGCTGGCCCACGATTCGGCGGGCAGCCCGGAGAACGAACTGCTGGAGGACTGGGAGCGCCGCTCGCGCGGCGTGCGGCCGACCGGACGGACCGGCTACGACCCGCGCAGCGGCTGGCTGGTGACCACGGTGGGAGCGCGCGGGCAGGACTGGGGGCGCCTGGTCCTGGTGAACGAGCCGGGCGGGCGCGCCGACAACGGGCAGGAAGGACCGCTCGCGATGCTGCTGGAGCGCGGCGCGGCCACCCTCGCGCTGAACCGGCTGCTGGTCCGCGACCGGGAGAGCCTGGAGCGCCAGACCCACCGCACACTGCTCTCCGGCATCCTGACGCACGCCCTGACGGTCTCCGAAGTCGCGCTGCGGGCCCAGGCGTTGGGCGTGCCGCTGGAGGGCCGCCGACTGGTCGGCGTGGTGCTGCGGCAACGCGGCGGCCTGATCCCGGCCGCACTGGAGGCGCAGTCCCGACTGCGGGACTTCACCGAACTCGCCGCCACCGCCGCCCGCTCCTGCCGCCTCGCCGCGCTGGTCGGCGCGCTCGACGACGACGGCGTCGGCCTGCTGATCGCCCTCGGCTCGCAGCAGGACGAGCACGCGGCCCTCGAAGGCTTCGCCGCCGCGCTGCGCAAGCTGTCGGCCGACAGCGGCAAGGAGGCGCCGTCGCGTGAGGTCGCGGAGCCGGTGATCGCGGTGGGCTCCTCGGTGGGCTCGGTGCGCGACGCCCGGCGCACCCTGATGGAGGCCACCCAGGTGGCCGACGCCGCGCTGCACGACGCGCCGGGCACCCGGGCCGCCTCGTACTACCGTCTGCCGGACGTCCGACTGCGCGGCCTGCTGCACCTGTTGCGCGAGGACGCCCGTCTGCAGACCTACGTGGAGCGCGAGTTGGGACCGCTGCTGGCACACGACGCCGAGCACGGCTCGCAGTTGGTGCCGCTGCTGCGGGTCTACCTGGAGCAGGGCAGGAACAAGTCGGCCGCGGCAGACGCGGCGCATCTGTCGCGGCCCTCGTTCTACGACCGGCTGCACAAGGTGGAACGGATCCTGGCCGTGGACCTGGACCAGGTGGAGTCCTGCCTGTCCCTGCACGTGGCCCTGCTCGCGCTGGACGCCGTCCGGCGCTGAGCAGGGCCGTGCCCCCGGGGGGGGTCAGACCGTGTACTTGTCCGCCACGCTGAGCGCCTCGTCCAGCACGGCGAGGCCGGTCTTGGCCTCCTCCTCGCTGACGGTGCACGGCGGCACCACGTGGAAGCGGTTCATGTTGGTGAACGGCCAGAGCCCGCGCTTCTTGCACGCCGCCGCCAGCTCGGCCATCGGGCCGTTGGCCGCGCCGGCCGCGTTGTAGGCCACCAGCGGCTCACGGGTGGCCCGGTCCTTGACCAGGTCGAGCGCCCAGAAGACGCCCAGACCGCGCACCTCGCCGATGGAGGGGTGACGCTCCGCCAGCTCGCGCAGGCCGGGGCCGATCACCTGCTCGCCGATCCGCTTGGCGTTCTCCACGATGCCCTCCTCCGCCATCGCGTTGATGGTGGCGACGGCGGAGGCGCAGGCCAGCGGGTGGCCCGAGTAGGTGAGCCCGCCCGGGAACGGCCGCTCGGCGAAGGTTGCGGCGATCTCGGGGCTGATCGCGACGCCGCCCAGCGGCACGTAGCCGGAGTTGACGCCCTTGGCGAAGGTCAGCAGGTCGGGGACGACGCCCCAGTGGTCGGCGGCGAACCACTCGCCGGTGCGCCCGAAGCCGGACATCACCTCGTCCAGGATGAAGACGATCCCGTAGCGGTCGCAGATCTCACGGACTCCGGCCAGGTAGCCGGCCGGCGGGATCAGGATGCCGGCGGTGCCGACGACGCCCTCCAGGATGATCGCGGCGACGGTCTGCGGACCCTCGAAGGCGATCACCTCCTCCAGGTGCGCCAGTGCGCGCTCGCACTCCTGCGTCTCGTTCTCGGCGTGGAAGTGCGAGCGGTAGGCGTACGGGCCCCAGAAGTGCACGACGCCGGCGATGCCGGTCTCGCTGGGCCAGCGGCGCGGGTCACCGGTGAGGGCGATCGCGTTGCCGGTGGCGCCGTGGTACGAGCGGTAGGTCGACATCACCTTCTGCCGGCCGGTGTGCAGCCGGGCCATCCGGACGGCGTTCTCGACCGCCTCGGCACCACCGTTGGTGAAGAAGATCTTGTCGAGGTCGCCGGGGGTGCGCTCGGCGATCAGGCGGGCGGCCTCGCTGCGCGGCTCGACGGCGAAGCCGGGGGCGAGCGTGCAGAGCTTGGCGGCCTGCTCCTGGATCGCGGCGACCACCTTGGGGTGCTGGTGGCCGATGTTGGTGTTCACCAGCTGGGAGGAGAAGTCGAGGTACCGGTTGCCCTCGTAGTCCCAGAAGTACGAGCCCTCGGCCCCGGCCACCGCGAGGGGGTCGATCAGGGCCTGTGCGGACCACGAGTGGAAGACGTGTGCGCGGTCGGCGGCCTTGACGGCCAGCCCGGCGGCGGGATCGGCAGTGGGGATGCTCATGTCGCAAGGGTAGGGAAGCGCGCCGCAACCGTGCAGTTCCATCTTGTCAGGCGGTCACCCTCCAGGCCGACAGGGTGACAAACGCGCAGGCCCGGGAGAGGGCTCCCGGGCCTGCGGCAGAGCATCGGACCGATCGGGTCAGAGCGCCGTCATGACGTGCTTGATCCGGGTGTAGTCCTCGAAGCCGTACGAGGAGAGGTCCTTGCCGTAGCCGGACTTCTTGAAACCGCCGTGCGGCATCTCGGCGACCAGCGGGATGTGGGTGTTGATCCACACGCAGCCGAAGTCGAGCACCCGGGACATCCGCATCGCGCGGGCGTGGTCCTTCGTCCAGACGGAGGAGGCGAGCGCGAACTCCACCCCGTTGGCGTAGGAGACGGCCTGCTCCTCGTCGGTGAACCGCTGCACGGTGATGACCGGGCCGAAGACCTCGTTCTGGATGATCTCGTCGTCCTGGTTGAGGCCGGAGACCACGGTGGGGGCGTAGAAGTAGCCGACCTCGCCGACCCGGTGGCCGCCCGCCTCGACCTTGGCGTGCGCCGGCAGCCGGTCGATGAAACCGGTCACCTGCGCCAGCTGGTTGGCGTTGTTGAGCGGGCCGTAGAGCACGTCCTCGTCGTCGATGCCACCGGTCTTCGTCTCGGCGGCAGCCTTGGCCAGCGCCGTCACGAAGGCGTCGTGGATCGAGTCGTGCACCAGCACGCGGGTCGCGGCGGTGCAGTCCTGGCCGGCGTTGAAGAAGCCGGCGACCGAGATGCCCTCGACGGCCTCGGCGATGTCGGCGTCCTCGAAGACCACCACGGGGGCCTTGCCGCCGAGCTCCAGGTGGACCCGCTTGACGTCCTTGGCGGCGCTGCCGGCCACCTGGATGCCGGCCCGCACCGAACCGGTGATGGAGGCCATCGCCGGGGTCGAGTGCTCGACCATCAGGCGCCCGGTCTCGCGGTCACCGCAGATCACGTTGAAGACACCGGCCGGCAGCCCGAGGTCGGCCAGGATCCCGCCGACGATCTCGGCCAGCAGGACGGTGGAGGCCGGCGTGGTGTCGGAGGGCTTGAGGACCACGGTGTTGCCCGCGGCGATCGCCGGGGCGAACTTCCAGACGGCCATCATCATCGGGTAGTTCCACGGCGCGACCTGGGCGCAGACGCCGACCGGCTCGCGGCGGACGATCGAGGTCATCCCGTCCATGTACTCGCCCGCGGCCTTGCCCTCCAGCAGGCGGGCGGCACCGGCGAAGAAGCGGATCTGGTCGGCCATCGGGCCGATCTCCTCGGACAGCGTGAGTCCGCGCGGCTTGCCGGTGTTACGACACTCGGCGTCCACCAGCTCGTCGGCCCGCGCCTCGACCGCGTCGGCGATCTTCAGCAGCAGCTTCTGCCGGGTGGACGGCGTCGCGTCGCGCCAGGTCTGGAAGGCGGCGGCAGCCGAGGCCATCGCGGCGTCGACGTCGGCCGCACCCGACAGCGGGGAGGTCGCGTACGCCTGACCGGTGGTCGGGTCGACCACCTCCAGCGTGCGGCCGTCCGCCGCGTCGACGAACTCGCCGTTGATGTAGTTGCGCAGCGTACGAAGGTCGCTCACGACTCTCTCCTCGGGTTGCGGACGGCGCGGTGGCGCTGGTCCGGCGGGGGGCTCTGCCAGTGGACCCGGGCAGTTGACCAGGCGTGGCGCTCGGCGGAGCGCCGAGTGGCCGGGTCGGGTACGACACGGTCCACTGGTGGGGAGCGTACGCCCAGCTGGCGGGCGCGCGGGTGACCTCGCAAGGGTATCCGCATTCTTGCTGGAATCGACATACCCGTGCGCAGATCACGATGAAATCCGCATCGATTACTGATCCCGACGACGAAATCAGTACCCACGCCACTTGCGAACACACCAGCGATCAGGCACAGTGGCGGCGTGGCCAACCGCGACCGGAACAGCAGCGTTCCCCTCGACTCCGTCTCCAAGGCGATCATCGAGCAGCTGCAGGAGGACGGCCGCCGCGCGTACGCGACCATCGGCAAGGCCGTCGGCCTCTCCGAGGCCGCCGTCCGGCAGCGGGTCCAGAAGCTGCTCGACCAGGGCGTGATGCAGATCGTCGCCGTCACCGACCCGCTGACCGTCGGATTCACCCGACAGGCGATGGTCGGGATCAACGTCGAAGGCGACATCGAGCCGGTCGCCGACGCGCTGGCCGCCCTGGACGAGGTCGACTACGTGGTCTGCACCGCGGGCTCGTTCGACCTGCTGGCCGAGCTCGTGTGCGAGGACGACGAACACCTGCTCGAAATGATCAACAAGCGAATCCGCGCGCTTCCCGGCGTGCGGAGGACCGAGAGCTTCGTTTACCTGAAACTCCGGAAACAGACCTACACCTGGGGCACCCGATGAGCGCCGACCCGGCACCGAAGGACCTTTCGAAGACCGCCTACGACCACCTGTGGATGCACTTCACCCGCATGTCGTCGTACGAGAACTCCCCCGTGCCGACGATCGTCAAGGGCGAGGGCACCTACATCTGGGACAGCAACGGCAAGAAGTACCTGGACGGCCTCTCCGGCCTGTTCGTGGTCAACGCCGGCCACGGCCGGCGCGAGCTCGCCGAGGTTGCCGCCAAGCAGGCGGCCGAGCTGGCCTTCTTCCCGGTGTGGAGCTACGCCCACCCGAAGGCGATCGAGCTGGCCGAGCGGCTGGCGCACTACGCCCCGGGCGACCTGAACAAGGTCTTCTTCTCCACCGGCGGTGGCGAGGCCGTCGAGACCGCCTGGAAGCTGGCCAAGCAGTACTTCAAGCTGACCGGCAAGCCGACCAAGCACAAGGTCATCTCGCGCGCGGTCGCCTACCACGGCACCCCCCAGGGCGCCCTCTCGATCACCGGCCTCCCGGGCCTGAAGTCCCCGTTCGAGCCGCTGGTGCCGGGCACCTTCCGGGCCCCGAACACCAACATCTACCGCGCCCCCGCGTTCCTGGAGAGCGCTGACGGCACCGTCGACCCCGAGGCGTACGGCCGCTGGTGCGCCGACGAGATCGAGGTCGCGATCCTCAACGAGGGCGCCGACACCGTCGCCGCCGTCTTCCTGGAGCCGGTGCAGAACGCCGGTGGCTGCTTCCCGCCGCCGCCCGGGTACTTCCAGCGCGTGCGCGAGATCTGCGACCGCCACGACGTCCTGCTCGTCTCGGACGAGGTCATCTGCGCCTTCGGCCGCCTGGGCACCATGTTCGGCGCCGACAAGTTCGGCTACCAGCCCGACATGATCACCTGCGCCAAGGGCATGACCTCGGGCTACTCCCCGATCGGCGCGACGATCATCTCGGACCGCCTCGCCGAGCCGTTCTACAAGGGTGACAACACCTTCCTGCACGGCTACACCTTCGGTGGCCACCCGGTCTCCTCCGCGGTGGCGCTGGCCAACCTCGACATCTTCGAGCGCGAAGGCCTCAACCAGAACGTCCTCGACAACGAGGCCAACTTCCTGGGCACCCTCAGCAAGCTGCGCGACCTGCCGATCGTCGGCGACGTCCGCGGCAACGGGTACTTCTACGGCATCGAGCTCGTCAAGGACAAGGTCACCAAGGAGTCGTTCAACGACGACGAGGTGGAGCGCGTGCTCTACGGCTTCCTGTCGAAGGCGCTCTTCGACAACGGCCTGTACTGCCGCGCCGACGACCGTGGCGACCCGGTCATCCAGCTGGCCCCGCCGCTGATCTCGAACCAGTCGACCTTCGACGAGATCGAGCAGATCCTGCGGGTCAGCCTCACCGACGCGTGGGCGAAGATCTGACCGTCTGAAGCTTTCTGACCCACCCTCCGCCGCGAGGCGGTCCCGGCAGTCTCCTCCTCGGAGCCGCCGGGACCGCCTCGCGGCGTTTTTCTCGGCCGAACCGGACTGATCTTCTGACTGGTTCATCCAGGTATAACCCGACTCGGCCGGGTGTGCCGCAACCTCAACGCGACCTTGTCGTTCTAATCTGACGACTGTCATTCCCTGCACCCGTGCAGCGGCCCCCAGCACCGGCGGAGGAACTTCATGTCAGCGGCCACGTCAGCGGCCCCGCCGGACAACGACGTGCTGTGGGCCCGCGGGATCGTCAAGTCCCACAACGGCACCCCCGCGCTGCGCGACGTCTCGATCGGGGTCCGGGAGGGCGAGGTGCTCGCCATCACCGGACCGCGCGGCTCGGGCAAGAGCACGCTGCTCGGCTGCCTGTCCGCGCTGCTTCCGGTGGACCGCGGAGAGGTCTGGTTCAACAGCTCCCCCGTGCACACCCTCAGCCGGGCCGGACGCGAAAAGCTGCGCCGCGACCGCTTCGGCTTCGTCGGACCCGAACCCCGGCTGGTCCCGGAGCTGACCGCCCGCGAGAACGTCGCCCTGCCGCTGCTCCTGGCGGGAGCCGGCCACAAGGCCGCCTACAGCGCCGCCGACGACTGGCTGGAACGCCTGGACGTCACCGGCTGCGCCAAGCGCCGGCCCGCCGAGCTGGTGCAGACCGAACGCCAGCGGATCGCCGTCGCCCGCGCCCTCGCACCACTGCCCCGGGTGGTCTTCGCCGACGACCCGACCGCGCCGCTGCACCGCGAAGCCCGGGACCAGGTGCTGCGGATACTGACCAGCGCGGCCCGCTCCCACCAGCTCACCCTGGTCCTCGCCACCCACGACCCCGAACTCGCCCGCTACGCGGACCGGACGGTCGCCCTGGTCGACGGCCGCACGCCCGTACCCGCCGCCCCGGTGCGCCGCGGGACGCCCGTTCCGGCCGCGCACTGAAGGGCTGAGGGAGACTCAGGTGTTCTATCTCCGCCTGGTCAGGGGATACCGGGTCATCGACCTGGGCCGCTGGCTGCTCACCGCCGCCGCTGCCGCGGTGGTCGCCGGCTTCCTGCTGCGAGCCCTGGGGCTGGCGCTGAGCGATCCGCGGGGCGGGGGATCGCTGGGACGGCTGCTCTGGTGTCTGCCGCCGCTGGCCGCGGTCGGCTGGTTCGCCGCGATCGCCGCCCGCGCGCTGCCCGCCCAGCGGCCCGAGCGGATGGCCGGGCTGACCGCGGCCGGAGCCGGACCGCGCCGGATCCGGCTGCTGATCGCCGGCGAGATCGCGTTCGCCTGCGCCGTCGGCAGCGTGGTCTCGCTGCTGCTCTTCCTGGTGCTGCGCAACAACATCGCCGGCCCCACGCTGGCGCCCGACCTCGGCATGGGCGTCGCGCTGCCGATCGCCGCGCCGGTCGCGCTGCTCACCCTGCTGCCGCTGGCCGCCGGCCTCGCGGCCGCGCTCGCGGTGCCGGTCCGGGAGGAACTGCCCGGCGCCACCACCGCGGCCGGGACCCGACGCTTCCACCCGGCCCGGACGATCCTGGCCGCCCTGCTGGCGCTCGGTGGCACCCTGACGGAGCTGTACGGGCTGCGCCCCGCCGCGCCCGTCGACCCGCACCCGCTGAAGCTGCCGGCCGGCCTCGGGCACAGCAGCGTCAACCTGCTGATCGGCTGGGGCATCGCCGCACTGGGTCTCGCCCTGTTGACCGGTCCGCTGCTGGCGTTCGCCGGACGGTTGCTGGCGCTCGGACGGCCCAGCGCCCGTCGGCTGCTGGCCGGGCGCGAGCTGAGCAGCCGGGCGACCCGGCTCGGCGCGCCGCCGGCCGTGCTGGCGCTGACCCTCGCGGTCGTGCTGACGGCCGTCCGGCAGTGGGTGACGCCCGGCGTGCAGAACGGCGAGCCGTTGCCGGGCGCCGAGGCGGTGCTGATCACCGGCTGCGTGGCCGCCGCCATGATCGCCCGGCTGACCGAGCTTCGGATCGCCCGACGCCCCGTCGCCGCGACCCTGCACCAGCTGGGCGCCTCGCCGCAGCTGCTCTTCGGTGCCGCCGCCCTGCGCTGGCTGGCCGGCGGCACCGTCCTGCTGCTGACCGGCGGGCTGACCGCCGCGCTGGCCGCAGGAATCCTGCGCAGCTAGTGCCGCTAGCGGTCCTACCCCGCCGCCGCGAGCTGCCCGCAGGCTCCGTCGATCTCCTGGCCGCGGGTGTCGCGGACCGTGGTGGGCACGCCGTGCGCGACCAGCCGGCGGACGAACTCGCGCTCGTCCTCCGGACGGGAGGCGGTCCACTTGGAACCCGGGGTGGGGTTGAGCGGGATCAGGTTGACGTGCACCCGGTGGTGCTTGATCAACCGGCCGAGCAGGTCGGCGCGCCAGGCCTGGTCGTTGATGTCCTTGATCAGCGCGTACTCGATGGAGATCCGGCGCCCGGACTTCTCCGCGTAGTTCCACGCGGCGTCCAGCACCTCGGCGACCTTCCAGCGGGTGTTCACCGGGACCAGCTCGTCGCGCAGCTCGTCGTCCGGCGCGTGCAGCGAGAGCGCCAGCCGGACGCTGAGCTCCTCGTCCGCGAGGCGGTTCATGGCCGGCACCAGGCCGACGGTGGAGACCGTGATGCCGCGCTGCGACATGCCGAAGCCGTCCGGCGCCGGGTCGGTCAACCGGCGGATCGAGGCCAGCACCCGGTTGAAGTTCGCCAGCGGCTCGCCCATGCCCATGAAGACCACGTTGCTCAGCCGGGCCTCCCCGCCGGGGATCTCGCCGGCCTTGAGCGCGCGGATGCCCGCGGCGATCTGCTCGACGATCTCGCCGGTGGACAGGTTGCGGGTCAGACCCGCCTGACCGGTGGCGCAGAACGGGCAGTTCATCCCGCAGCCGGCCTGCGAGCTGATGCACATCGTCACCCGGTCGGGGTAGCGCATCAGCACGGATTCGACGAGCGTGCCGTCGAAGAGCTTCCAGAGCGTCTTGCGGGTGGTGTCGTCGTCACAGGAGACGTGACGGACCACCGACATCAGCTCGGGCAGCAGCTCCTTGGTCAGCTTCTCGCGGCTCGCGGCCGGGATGTCCGTCCAGTCGGCCGGGTTGTTGGACATCCGGCCGAAGTAGTGGTTCGACAGCTGCTTGGCGCGGAACGGCTGTTCGCCCAGCTCAGCGACCGCCTCCTTGCGCTGTGCGGGGCTGAGGTCGGCAAGGTGTCGCGGGGGCTTGGCGCCGCGCGGCGCGACGAAGGTGAGTTCTCCGGGTGCAGGCATGGTTCATCCAGTGTCGCAGATGGGGAAAGCCCCGGACGCTGGGCGCCGGGGCTCTCGACAGGGTGAGGCGGGTCAGCTTCCGACGAAGGCCGCCAGCAGCAGCCAGACCACCGGAGCGGTCGGCAGCAGCGAGTCCAGGCGGTCCATGATCCCGCCGTGGCCGGGAAGCAGCGTGCCCATGTCCTTGATGCCCAGGTCACGCTTGATCATGGACTCGGCCAGGTCGCCGAGGGTGGCGACGACCGCCGCGCAGCCGCCCAGGATCAGGCCCTGCCACCAGTGGCCGTCGTCGATGATCCACTGCATCAGCAGCGCACCGGCCAGCATCGACAGTCCGATGCCGCCGGCCAGGCCCTCACGGGTCTTGCCGGGGCTGATCGTCGGGGCCAGCTTGTTCTTGCCGAACTTGTAGCCGACGGCGTAGGCGCCCGTGTCACTGCAGACGGTGACCACCAGGAAGAGCACGATCCGCTGCGGTCCGTCGTGGGCCGCCAGCAGCAGCGCCACGAAGGTGGCCAGGAACGGGACGTAGAAGGCGGTGAAGACACCGGCCGTTATGTCGCGCAGGTAGTTCTCCGGCGGCTTGCGCATCCGCCAGACCATCACCGCCAGCGCGGTCAGCGCGAGCGCGGCGGCCGCGCCCTGCGCACCGATCCAGTAGCCCGTCGTCAGCATCGCGACGCCGCCCACCAGCAGCGGCAGCAGCGGGACGTCGACCTGCTTGCGCTCGGCGAGGCGGCTGGTCAGCTCCCAGATCCCGACCGAGACCGCGGCGACGACCACGAAGAGGAAGAGCACCTTCACCACGAAGAGCGAGGCGACGATCACCGCACCGAGGCCGACCCCGACTCCTATCGCGGCCTGCAGGTTGCGGCCGCCGCGCTGCTTGCGGGGCTGCTGCGGGTCGGGCTGGGCCACAGGTGTCTCCTGCCCTGGGTGGGACGGCACGCGGGCCGGCTCGGGGTGTCCGGCACTCGGGCCGCTGTCGGCGGCCGCCGGTTGAATCTGCGGGGAACTGTCCGGCCCGCGGGTCGGGCCGGACAGCGGAGGGAGCACGGCTGCCTCCTCGGCCGCCGACGAGGGCGGCTCGGCCGAGGGGTCCTGGACTCGAGGCATGGTCTGAGTCTGTGCCGCTTCGGCCCCCGGATATACCGGGGGCCGCTGCGGATGACCCGTTCGGTGCCCGACGGGCGGCCGGAGCTGATCCGGCGCGACCGGGGTCTGCTGAGGTGCGCCCCGCCTGCCAGGGGCGTTCGGGGCGTCGTTCATCAGACTTCGAGCAGCTCTGCTTCCTTGTGCGTCAGGAGCACGTCCACCTGCGCGACGTACTTCGCGGTGGTGTCGTCGAGCTCCTTCTCGGCGCGGCGGACCTCGTCCTCGCCGCTCTCCTTGTCCTTGACCAGCTTGTCCAGGGTCTCCTTGGCCTTGCGGCGGATGGCCCGGATGGAGATCTTGGCGTCCTCGCCCTTGGTGCGGGCGACCTTGATGTACTCCTTGCGGCGTTCCTCGGTCAGCTGCGGGAACGACACCCGGATGATGGACCCGTCGTTGGACGGGTTGACGCCCAGGTCGGAGTCGCGGATCGCCTGCTCGACGTTGCGCAGAGCGCTCTTGTCGAACGGCGTGATGACCGCCATCCGGGGCTCCGGCACGGAGAACGAGGCGAGCTGGTTGATCGGGGTCAGCGCACCGTAGTACTCGGCCACGATCTTGTTGAACATCGCCGGGTGGGCCCGGCCCGTGCGGATCGCGGCGAAATCGTCCTTCGCGACCGTGACGGTCTTCTCCATCTTCTCCTCGGCTTCGAGGAGGATCTCTTCGATCACAGTCTGCTCCCTGTCCGGTTGCCTTGCGGTGTACTGGAGCGCCTCACGAGTGGGCGCGGCTGACTACTGTTCAGGCCCGGACGGAATCCTGGCTGATGAGTGTGCCGATCTTCTCACTGTTGACCGCGCGGGCGATATTGCCCTCCGCCAGCAGCTCGAAAACCAGGATCGGAAGGCCGTTGTCCTTGCAGAGGGTGATCGCGGTGAGGTCGGCGACCTTGAGATCCCGCGAGATCACCTCGGAGTACTCCAGCGCGTCGAAGCGCACGGCGTCCGGGTTGGTCTTGGGGTCGGAGTCGTAGACACCGTCGACCCCGTTCTTGCCCATCAGCAGCACCTCGGCGTGGATCTCCAGGGCGCGCTGCACGGCGGTGGTGTCGGTGGAGAAGTAGGGCATGCCCATACCGGCGCCGAAGATCACGACGCGGCCCTTCTCCAGGTGCCGGATGGCGCGCAACGGCAGGTAGGGCTCGGCGACCTGACCCATCGTGATCGCGGTCTGCACCCGGGTCTCGATGCCTTCCTTCATCAGGAAGTCCTGGAGCGCCAGGCAGTTCATCACCGTACCGAGCATGCCCATGTAGTCGGAGCGGGCCCGGTCCATGCCGCGGACCTGGAGTTCGGCGCCGCGGAAGAAGTTGCCGCCGCCGATGACGATGGCGACCTCGGTACCGTTGCGGACCACCGTGGCGATCTCACGGGCGATCTTGTGGACGACGTCGGGGTCGACGCCGAGGCCCCCACCACCGGCGAAGGCCTCACCCGACAGTTTGAGCAGAACGCGGCGACCCGTTCCCCCCGGCGTGGTCTCCTGGGTCTCCTGCATGGACTTCTCCTTCTACCTGCTGCTTCACAGGGCCGGGTGTGCGGAGCCCAGACCTGCGCGTACACGCGAGGAGGCCACTGCCGCGGGAACCGGTTCGGTGTCCTGCACGGCAATGGCCTCCTCGTCGTTCATGGTGCCGACCCGCTGGTCACAGCGGGGGGCCGCGGTTCCTACCTTAGGCGGGAACCCCGGTGAACGTGGATCAGACGCCGACGCGGAAGCGGGCGAAGCGCTTCAGGCTGACGCCGGCCTCGTCCAGGACCTTGGCGACGGTCTTCTTGTTGTCCTTCGCGAAGGCCTGCTCCAGAACGGAGTTCTCCTTCACGAAGCCCGTGACGCGACCCTCGACGATCTTCGGCAGGGCAGCCTCGGGCTTGCCCTCCTCGCGGGCGGTGGCCTCGGCGACGCGACGCTCGTTCTCGATGTCCTCGGCGGGGATGTCCTCGCGGGAGAGGTACTTCGGGGCGAAGGCGGCGATGTGCTGGGCGACGTCCTTGGCGGTCAGGGCGTCTTCCTTGTCCAGCTCCACCAGGACGCCGACCTGCGGCGGCAGGTCGGGCGAGGTGCGGTGCAGGTAGACGGCGACGTAGTTGTCGCCGGAGAACTGCGCGAAGCGGGCGAGAACGATCTTCTCGCCGAGGTTGGCGTTCGCCTCGTCCACGAAGACCTGGACGGTCTTGCCGGCCTCGATCTCGCTGGCCAGGGCGGCCTCGATGTCGGCCGGGGCGGCGGCGGCGATGTGCGCGGCGATCGCGTCGGCGACGGCGACGAACTTCTCGCTCTTGGCGACGAAGTCGGTCTCGCAGCGCAGCTCGACCAGGACGCCGGACTTGTTGTCCGCGGCGATCTTGGCGACGACGGCACCGTTGGTGGCGTCACGGCCCTCGCGCTTGGCGACGCCCTTCTGGCCCTTGATGCGAAGCAGCTCGACGGCCTTGTCGACGTCGCCGTCGGACTCCTCGATCGCCTTCTTGCAGTCCATCATGCCGGCGCCGGTGAGCTCACGGAGCTTCTTGACGTCCGCGGCGGTGAAGTTCGCCATGGTGTGAATCTCTTCTCGCGTCTCGCGTGTCTGCGGGGAGGTGTGCCGAGGCTCGTGGTTCAGCCCCGGCACGTGGAGAGAGGGGCACTCGCCGGTACGTACCGGCGAGTGCCCCTCACCCTTGGGTACGTCAGGCCTGCTCGGCCTCGGCGGCCGGAGCCTCGACCTCGGCCGCGGGGGCCTCGACCTCGGCGGCAGCGTCGGCGGCGGGGGCCTCGGCAGCGGCGTCGGCGGCGGGGGCCTCGTCAGCGGCCTTCTCGCCCGCCAGGAGGTCCTGCTCCCAGTCGGCCAGCGGCTGGTCGGCGCCCGGCTCGGCCTTGACGTCGGCCTTGGCGACACCCGCACGGGCCTTCAGGCCCTCCGCGACGGCGTCGGCGATGACGCGGGTCAGGCGCGAGACGGAGCGGATCGCGTCGTCGTTGCCCGGGATCTTGTAGTCGACCTCGTCGGGGTCACAGTTGGTGTCGAGGATCGCGACGACCGGGATGTTGAGCTTCCGGGCCTCGCCGACAGCGATGTGCTCCTTCTTGGTGTCAACGATCCACACAGCGCTGGGAACGCGCTGCATGTCACGGATACCACCGAGGGTCTTCTCGAGCTTGGTGTGCTCGCGCTCCAGAACCAGGAGCTCCTTCTTGGTGAGGCCAGAGCCGGCCACATCCGTGAAGTCGATCTCGCCGAGCTCCTTCATCCGCTGAAGGCGCTTGTAGACGGTCTGGAAGTTGGTCAGCATGCCGCCGAGCCAGCGCTGGTTGACGTAGGGCATGCCCACGCGACCGGCCTGCTCAGCGATGGCCTCCTGGGCCTGCTTCTTGGTGCCGACGAAGAGGACGCTGCCGCCGTGGGCAACGGTCTCCTTGACGAACTCGAACGCGCGGTCGATGTAGTTCAGCGACTGCAGCAGGTCGATGATGTAGATGCCGTTGCGCTCCGTGAGGATGAAGCGCTTCATCTTCGGGTTCCAACGACGGGTCTGGTGACCGAAGTGGACGCCGCTCTCAAGCAGCTCCCGCATCGTGACGACGGCCATGGCCGTGCTCCTCAGGTGTTGCGCCTGGTGTGTCGCCCGCACGCTCGCGCGCGCTCGTGGGCAATGACCAGGTCAGGCTCGGTTTTGTCCGTGCCGGTCAGGATGACCGTCACGCCTGACGCCCCGAACGTGCCGAGCCGCTTGGCCTGGGCGGCGGAGCCGCGACAGGCTCGGGCGGACCGAGCGGCACTCGCATCGGGCGGGAGTGGCGAACAGGACCCGGAGGGTGCTGGTTCGCGCACTGATTCGCCGGTGGCGGGGCGTGCGAAGTCGACCCGGCGGACCGGGTCGCGTGAGAAGTGTACGGGAAGCGCCGCGCGACCGGCGACTCTGTGGTGCGGCGGCCGGGGTGGGGACCGGGACGGCGACCGGGGCGGGGCATGCTGCGGCGGGCGGGGGCATAGTACGGCCGGGGTGGGGAGGCGCTGCGGCGGGGGTGACGGCGGTGGCTGCTAGGGACGTTTCGCAGGGGCGCCAGGGCCTTCGGTTGGTCACAACGGGTGAGGCTCGTTGTCCACAGGGAGCGGGTTGTCCACAGCTTTCGGGGTGGGACTGGTGGCATCGGGCAGAGCGGCGGAACCTCACGGTCATGACCACCTTCGGATTCACTCGGCTCCCCCGACGCTCCCCCTGGCCCTGCTCTCAGCCCTCCCCGCTCCAGGCTCCGGGACGCTGGACCCCCGCACCTCTTGGGGGGCTGCTCCCCGCGACCGGCATGCCCCCACCGACGCCGGACGGGCGAAGGCGGACCGCGCTGGTCGCCCTGTTCGTCGTCACGGTGGTGTTCGTGCTCACGCCCGGGCCGGTGGCACGCGCCTCGCCCACTCGGTCGGCGTCCGACGACCGCGCCGACTACCGGTCCGGCCTGCCGCGTGGGCTTTCCCTTGGACTTCCCTCCGGGCGTCTGTACAGCTCGGTGGCACGACCGGGGCGAGCCTGGCCGACGGGCGGACCGTCAGGCATCCTGCGCCGATTCGACGCGCCGCCCGCGCCATGGGCCGCCGGCCATCGCGGCGTCGACCTCGTGGCATCGGTGGGCGCGCCGGTACGGTCCGCGGCGGCCGGCGTCGTCACCTTCTCCGGGACGGTGGCCGGGCGACCGGTGGTGACGGTCGAGCACCCCGGCACCGGGAGCCCACCACTGCGCACCACCTACCTGCCGGTGACGGGAAGCGTTGCGGTCGGTGCGGCGGTGCCGGCCGGCGGGACCATCGGTGCGCTCTCCCCCGGCAGCGGGCACTGCGCCGCAGGGTGCCTGCACTGGGGTCTGCTCCGCGGTGACCGCTACCTCGACCCACTCGCCCTGCTCGGCGCCGGCCGGGCCCGGCTGCTACCGCTGGGCTCCTCGGCGGGCGAATCAGGAGGCAGTGTCGGAGCCGACGCCCGCGAGCCCGTGCAGAGCCAGGGCGACGGCGGCATCCGCCACGGCCCGACGCTCGTCCACCGAGCGGCCCTCGGTCCGCTTCACGGCGGCCTCGACCACTCCCTGCAGCAACGCCGCAGCGAGGCGCGGCTCGTCGTGGCCCAGCTCCTGGAGGGCGTTGACGACCAGTGTCACGAGCCCGGTGTGGGCCGCCCTGATCCGCTCGCGGGCGGCGTCGTCCAGTTCCAGCGCGGAGAGGGCGGTGATGGCGCGGTGTCGAGGGTCATCGGCCAGCGCGAGCTGTCCGCGGACGTAGGCCTCGACCTGGCTCAACGGCGTGCCGCAGGACGCCATCCCGGCCTCGATCTCGGCCGCCCAGAGCGGAAAGTCGGTCTCGCAGAGCTGCTCGACGACATCGGCGCGCGAACGGAAGTACTCGTACACGGAGGAGCGCGCGAGCCCGGTCCGCGAGGCCAGGGCGGGGAAGGTCAGCGCTTCCGTCCCGCCTTCGGTCAGCAACGAGCGGGCAGCGTCGAGGAGGGCTGCGCGCTGCAGCTGACGATGCTCGGCCAGGGTGGCTGCACGGATCTTCGGCACCCTCCCACTGTACGGAGCCCTCACATCCGCCGGAACGGTGGCACGCATACCGGCCAAGCGGGTATCCAACCGGCAGGGAACGGCTGTCGCGCGGAGAGTCTCACGGCCGGTCGGCTCAGCGCAGGTCGGAGAGTTTCGCACGCAACTGGAGGACGGATTTCGTGTGGATCTGGCTCACCCTGCTCTCCGTCACCCCCAGCACCTGACCGATCTCCGCGAGCGTGAGGCCCTCGTAGTAGTAGAGCGTCACCACGGTCTTCTCCCGCTCCGGCAGGGTGTTGATCGCGCGAGCCAGCAGCCGGCGCAACTCACGGTCCTCGGCGACCTCGACCGGGTTGTCGGCGCCGCTGTCCTCCAGGGTGTCCATCAGGCTAAGACGGTCACCGCTCTCACCCCCGGGGTGGAGCAGCTCGTCGAGTGCCACGACGTTGGCCAGGAAGAGCTGACTGAAGATCGCGTGCAGATCCTCGATCGCGATGCCCATCTCGGCCGCGACCTCCGGCTCGTGCGGAGTACGGCGCAGCCGGGCCTCCAGCGAGGCGTAGGTGCGCTCGACCGCCTTCGCCTTCTGCCGGACCGAACGGGGGATCCAGTCGAGCGCCCGGAGTTCGTCGATGATCGCGCCGCGGATACGGCTGATCGCGTAGGTCTCGAACTTGATGGCCCGGTCGATGTCGAACTTCTCGATCGCGTCGATCAGGCCGAAGACGCCGGAGGAGACGAAGTCCGCCTGCTCGACGTTGGCCGGCAGACCGACGCCGACCCTGCCCGCCACGTACTTCACCAACGGGGAGTAGTGAAGGATCAACTGCTCGCGCAGTTTGGGGTCCGCGGTCTCCTTGTAGGACCGCCAGAGGGTTTCCAACGCGGTGCGCTGGACGATGCCGACCGGCTCGCTCTTCCGGCCTGAACTGCTGGGCATGTCCGGCGTGCTCAGTGCAGGCGCGGGGACGGTGACGGGCGCGGGGGCGGATGCGGGGAGTGCGGTCTCTGCTGTGTGGTCGTCGCCCCCGGCGCCGGGAGTCGCGTCCGTGGCGGCGGCGTCCTGTCGGCCCGGGGGGTGCGCCGGCGGAGGCACCGACGGCGGCGGCGCCCCGGCGGTCCTGCCGGGCTTCGGCACCGGAGCTCGGGCCGACGCCCCGACCGGTCCTTCGGCCGAGGCCGCCGCCAGTGGCACAGCCGCGGAGGGAGCCGACAGGGAGGGAGACGAAGAGGCGGAGGACGGAATCGACGAGGACGAACCCGAGGGGGACGTGGAGCGCGGCAGGAACTGGGGCGAGGGTGCGGCCGGACCTGTCGCTCCGTCACGCCGGGCGCGCTGCGACGTCACCGCCGGGCGACCGGCAGTGCTGCGACCGCCCGAGGAGCGGTCTGACCGCTGATCGAATGACCCACCGTCACCCCGGGCCCCGGACGGTCGCTGCCCGCTGTCCCCCGCGCCGGGTGCCGATCCGGAGGCCGTGCCGCCCGCAACACCGGTCGAGGGATCTGCGGCGATGTCGGCCGCCGCACCTGTCCTACCGGTCACCGCGCCTGTCACAGCACCGGTCGACGTACCGGCGGTGGCCTCCGCTCCAGCCCTGGTCGCCGGGTCACGGCGGCGACGTCGTTCGGAACGCTCCGCCTCGTTCGCAGGTGCGCCCGCCAGGCCGGTGCGGCGGATCTCACCGTCCGCTGCCTGTGCCCTGGGCGATGGTGAGGTTGGGGAGTTCCGCGCCTTCGGCTGGGCATCGATGCCGGAACGGGGCTCCTTGCCTGAGCCCCCCAAGGGCCGGGCGGCGCCGGTCGCCCGGCGTCCGGGAATGTGTGTGGGCATACGTGGGTCTGCGCCGTTCTGCCGAGTCATGTGCTGATAAGGAAGCCATAGCGAGCGTAGCGTGACCGAGTCGATGCACTGTGCTACCACCACCTGGCCGTCGCTCGTTCCGGTGGCGTTCACTCCTCCGCAGGAACGTGCACGCCCTGTCCAGGACCCGCACGCCGGGCTCGGCTTCGGGCCGGACCGCCGACGCCCGCGGGGCGCCTCGCGCATTCACCTCCGGCGTCGACGTGTCCCGTTGACCGACGGCCCGTCCGGTCATCCTGTCCGCCGGCCGAGGTACCGACCGCGCCCACCGACCGCGCCCACCGACCGCGCCCACCGACCGTCGGCGGATCGTCCACCGACCCGTCCGGCGGGTCGTCAGCGGATCACCCGCCAGTGCGACCCCTCTCGCTGGACGAACCCCAGTGAGCAGAGCTCGTACAGCTGCTTGAGGACCTCGTCCACCGGGAGGCCCGAGCAACGTGCGAGGTACTCCACGGGCGCGCCGTCGCGACCGGCCGGGATCGCCTCCAGCACCTGCGCGGCCGCCGGCCGCAGGACGTCCCTCGGGCGCATCTCGCTGCGCCGCAGCGGAGCCAGGTCCTCGCCGATGGCGCCGATCAGCTCGACGACCTCGGCGACGTCCGTGACCAGGGTGGCGGCGCCACTGCGGAGCAGCGCGTGAACTCCGGCCGAGAGCTCGGAGGTGACCGGTCCACAGATGCCCATCGTGTGCCGGTTGAGTTCGTGCGCCCGCCGCGCCGTGCTCAGTGCTCCGCTGCGCAGCGCGGCTTCGACCACCACGGTGCCGCGGGTCAAAGCAGCTATCACCCGGTTGCGCAGAATGAAGCGGAATCGGTTCGGGTGCGAGCCCGGCGGGAGTTCGCTGACCAGCTGACCCTGTCCGGAGATCCGCCGGATCAGCTCGGTGTTCCCGCGCGGGTAGGCCACATCCACACCACAGGCGAGCACGGCTACCGTCATGCCCCCGACCGCCAGGGCACCGCGATGGGCTGCCGAGTCGATCCCGTAGGCGGCGCCCGAGACGACGACCCAGCCGCGCTCGGCGAGTTGGGCGGCGAGTTCACCGGCGACATGCGCACCGTAGGCGGTGCAGGCCCGGGCGCCGACCACGGCGACGGACCGCAGGGCGAGCAGCCGCAACGAGCCGGTGCCCAGCACCCAGAGCCCCACCGGCTTGGTCTCGCCCAGGTCGTCGAGCTGGCTGGGCCACTCGGGATCGGCCGGGGTGACGAAGCGTCCGCCGACGGCCTCGATGCCGGCCAGGTCGGCGGCCGGGTGGCAGGCCGACAACCTGGCGTTCAGCGCGGCGATTCGGGCCTGGTCGAGCTGGAGCGCGGGGTGCCCGATCCCGGCTCGGATGAGTTGAAGGAGTTCGGCCGCCGGGCGTTCGAGCAGCCACCGGCCGACTGCGGGGTCGCCGGGCTCGGCCAGCCTGGTGAGTGCGGCCCGGGCGAAGCGTTCCGCCTCGGGCTCCCGCTCGGCAGCACTCAAGTCGCCCACGTCGCCCACGTCGCCGTTGTCGCCCGCTTCGCCAGGGGGCCCAAGGTCGCCAAGGTCGCCCAGGTCGAGCGCGGTCTGAACAGCGTGCATCGTTGCCTCCTCGGGGGGGGATGATCAGCCGCTAGGTCGGCGGGCGGGTCGGGCCCTGCATGGGTAGGCCGGTCGGGAAGCCCCGGCGCAGCACCAGGGCGGTCCGCAGCTCGGTGCGCCCCGGAGCGTCGCGGCCGGCGAGGTCCGCGACCGTCCAGGCAACGCGGAGCACCCGATCGAGACCGCGCGCGGTGAGCATGCCGCGCTCCATCTCGCGTTCCGCGTCGGCCAGCGCACCGGCGTCGGGTCTCCATCGGGAGCGCAGTTCGCGGCCCGGCACCTGGGAGTTGGTCTGCCAGGGCGTCCCCTCATAGCGGGCGGCGGCCCGCTCCCTGGCCACCCGCACCCGCCCGGCGACGACCGCCGTGCTCTCGGCGGAGCTGTCCCGGTCCAGCAACTCCGCCTTGGTCACCGGGTCCACCTGCACCCGCAGATCCACCCGGTCCAACAGCGGCCCGGAGAGGCGCCCCTGATAGCGGCTGACCATCGCCGGCGTGCAGTCGCACCCCTCACCACGCCGTGAATACCGCCCGCAGGGACAGGGGTTCGCCGCAAGGCAGAGCAGGAAACGGGCCGGTAGCCGCAGGGAGCCGGCTGATCGTGCGATCACCACCTCGCCCGATTCGAGCGGCTGGCGCAGGGCGTCCAGAACGCGGACCGGGAACTCCGGTGCCTCGTCCAGGAAAAGCACCCCCCGGTGGGCGAGTGAGACGGCGCCCGGCCGGGGCAGGCCGCTGCCGCCGCCGACGATCGCGGGCATGGTGGTCGAGTGGTGCGGGGCACAGTACGGCGGGGTGTCGACCAGTGGGCGCCCGGGTGGGAGCAGCCCGGCGACCGAATGGACGGCGGTCACCTCCAACGCCTCGCGCTGGGTCAGCGCGGGCAGCAGCCCGGGCAGCCGCTCGGCCAGCATGGTCTTCCCCGCGCCGGGTGGGCCCTTGAGGTAGAGGTGGTGCCCGCCGGCGGCGGCGATCTCCAGGGCCTGGCGTGCTTCGTACTGGCCGGCGACATCCGCCAGGTCGGGGCCGAACTCCGGGTCCGCCGCGCCCCGGCGGACGGCCGCGCCCGGCAGCAGCAGCCCGGAGAGCAGCGCGTCGGGGCGACCGGCGACCGGATCCGGTGGCTCCTCGGGCACCGGCTGATCGGTGAGCAGGGCGATCAGTTGGCGCAGGCTCCGGATGCCGAGCACGGAGACGCCGGGCACCAGCGCCGCCTCGGCGGCGGTCTGCTCGGCGACCACCACGTGCCGGTATCCGGCCTCGGCGGCGGCGAGTACCGAGGGCAGCACCCCGCGGACCGGTCTGACCCGGCCGTCCAACCCGAGCTCACCGATGATCAGCAGGTCGGCGATGGCGGCGGGCGGCAGGCGCTCGGCGGCCGCGAGCACCGCGCAGGCGACCGCGAGATCGAATCCGCTGCCACTCTTGGGCACCGAGGCCGGGCTGAGCCCGACCGTCAGCTTGCGTTGCGGCCAGCTCTCGCCGCTGTTGGTGATGGCCGCCCTGACCCGGTCACGGGCCTCGCTGAGGGCTTTGTCGGGCAGGCCGACCAGGCTGAACGCGGCGACGCCGGGTTCAAGATCCGCCTGGACCTCGACCACCACGCCGTCGACACCGACCAGGGCCACCGAACACGTCCGGGCGAAGGCCATCTCAGAGCACCCCCCGAAGGTGCTCGACCGACGCGGCGCCCCTGGCCCGGCTGACCACGCACAGCAGGTCGATCCGCACCCCGCCCGGTGGCGGTGGGGCCGTGCCGGACGACGGATACGAGCTCGGGCCGCAGGGTGCGACCCCCGCCGCCAGGAGCGCGAAATGGACCGGCCAGCGCTCGCTCAGCCAGCGCTCGGCCAGCCGTCTCAGCCGGTCGGCCTTGGCCGGGCCGATGGCCTCCGCCGGCTGCTGGAACCCGCGCTCCGACCGGGTCTTCACCTCGCAGACGGCCACGGTGTCGCCATCCAGCGCGACGATGTCGAGCTCGCCGGCCGAGCAGCGCCAGTTGCGCTCCAGGACCTGTAGGCCTCCCGAACCGAGCCAGCGCGCTGCCACCTCCTCGCCATAGCGACCGAGGGCAGTCTGTGCGTTCTGCACGGTGATCACCTCCCTGGAGGGAGGCTGTCAGCGCGGTCGGAGACCCGGTAGAGCCGACGTGATTCCTGTGGATAACCCCGGGGATGTGGACAACCGGCCTCACCCGGTCGGGTGTCAGTTGCCGAAGCCCGCCTCGTCCGACGGTAGTTCGAGGTCGCTCTTGGCGAGCTCCTCGACATTGACGTCCTTGAACGTCAGCACCCGCACCTTGCGGACGAATCTGGCCGGCCGGTACATGTCCCACACCCAGGCGTCGGCCATCGAGACCTCGAAGAACACCTCACCCTGGACCGAGTGCACCTGCAGCTCGTAGTCGTTGGTGAGGTAGAAACGCCGCTCGGTCTCGATGACGTACTTGAACAGCCCGACGACGTCCTTGTACTCCCGGTAGAGCTTGAGCTCCATCTCGGTCTCGTACTTTTCGAGATCTTCGGCACTCATGCACGCGTCCCCTCAGTTCGGCAGGTCCTTCACCATTGTGGACCACTACACCCTCAGTCAGAGCCGTACCGGAACGACTGGCGGCCCCTGGTCCAGCAGCCGCTCCACCAGCCCGGCGAGCCCCCGCGGGTAGACCGTCTCGGCGGTTGCCCGCAACTCGGCCACCGTCCACCAGTGGGCCTCCCGAAGCTGGGGCTGCTCCGCCGCCGGGCTGCCCGAGCAGTCCAGCGCGGTCTCCTCGGTGTGCGCGAGGTGGAACCACTGCTCCTGCTCGTACTCCTCGCCGTCGTAGCTGAACGCGGCGAGGTCTACCGCGACCACCGGGCCCAGCCGCACCGCGGTCAGTCCGGTCTCCTCGGCGAGTTCGCGCAGCGCCGCCTCACGCGAGTCCTCCCCCGGCTCCAGACCGCCGCCCGGAGTGAACCACCAGGTCCGCGCGGGCTCCGCGGGGTCGAAGCCGTGGAAGAGCAGCAACCGGCTCTCCCCGTCCAGCAGGAGCACCCGAGCCGCCCTGCGCCGCCGCACCGTCATCGATCCGTCCCGCCTCTCCACCCGCTGCCCACTGACCGCTGCCCGCTGTCCGCCCAGGCCCGTCGCCTGCCAAGCGCACCGCGATCCGACCGCAGTGTCAACGAGCCCCGGGGGGAGGAGCGGCGTCAGCCGCGCAGGCGCCGGGCCAGTCCGGCCAGCGAGCCGGCCAGCGAGGTCAGCACGATCAGCGCGGCCCCGGCCAGCATCGCGTAGGCGGCCGGTTCGAGCGGCCCGCTCCGGTCGTCGCCCGCGCCGCCGAGCGCGTCGAATGCGGCCGTTCGCCCGAGCATCCCGGTCCTGGCCACCGGCCAGACGGTGGCCTCCACCCGGCCGAGCACGTCCGTGGTGGCCACTGTCCCGGCGAGCTGGTCGAGGTGCACCCGGGAGTCCTGCGAGCCGACCCGGTTGTCGCCGAGCACGAAGAGCCGCCCGGTCGGCACCGTGGCGGTGAAGGAGGTGGACGCGAGGGGCGTGACGCCCTGCAACGGGTTCCGGTTGAGGTACGGCTCGTCGATCGGCGAGCCGTTGACACTCAGGTGCCCCTGCGCGTCGCAGCAGACCACGGTGTCCCCGCCGATGCCGATCACGCGCTTGACCATGGTCTCGGTGCCCCAGGTCCGGTCGTGGAAGACCACCACGTCGCCGCGGCCCACCGCGGCCCCGCCGACCTTGCGTGCGAGCACCTTGTCGTTGGCCGCGACGGTCGGCTCCATCGACCCGGTGGGCACGGTGTACGGCCGGTAGTCCACCGCGATCAGCCCGAAGCCGCCCAGCAGCAGGACCAGGCCCAGCGCCAGCGCCACGCCCTGCGCCACCGCGCCGGCCCGCCGCGCCGCGGGCCGGTCCGGCGGGGAGCCGGCGGCCGGGCCGGTGGTGTCTGCGGCGAGGCTGCTCATCGGGACCGTCCAGGGGAAGAAGGGGCCGGACACGGCGGCGGGCCGTGGCACGTCCGAGCAGATTACTCGTCGGTACCACGGCCCGCGCAAGAGCCGAAGCCGCGCCCACGGGCAAAGCCCGGGGCAAAACCGGGCTGTGCGCCCGGTGTCCGGTCAGTTCCGGCGCCGCCGCACCCACCAGGCGAACGGCAGCGCGCCACCGACCGCGGCCAGCGGCGGGGCCATGCCCTCGGCGGAGAGCGCCTTCTGGTTGGAGATCCCCTTCTGGCTGAAGGTGGACGGGATCGGGAGCGTGCTCCAGCGGTTCAGCGGCCAGGCGACCACGAAGGCCCGCCCGATGACGTCCTTGTCCGGCACACTGCCGCCGCCCGGCTGGTCCATGTGGAAGCGCGAGTCCAGCGAGTCGTCCCGGTGGTCGCCCATCACCCAGATGCTGTTCGGCGGCACCTTGATCGGCCCGAACGGCTTGGTGCCGCACGCCGTCGCGCCCGGGTAGATGTACGGCTCGTCCAGCGCGACGCCGTTGACCATCAGCGGGCCGGTGCCGTTGCACTGCACCGTGTCGCCGCCGACCCCGATCACGCGCTTGATCAGGTCCTTCTCGTTCGCGGACGGCATCAGGCCGATGAAGCTCAGGACGTCCTGGAAGCCGCGGATCACCGAGTTGCTGCTCTGCGTGCTGGGCTCGTCGTTCAGCCAGCCGCCCGGGTCGTGGAAGACCACGACCTCGCCGCGGTCCGGCGTCGAGCCGAACCACGGGGTGAGCTTGTCCACCAGCACCCGGTCGCCGACCTGAAGGGTGTTCTGCATCGACTCCGAGGGAATCGAGAACGCCTGGACGAAGAAGGTCTTGATGACCAGTGCCAGGACCAGAGCGATGCCGATCAGGATCGGCAGTTCCTTCCAGAACGACCGCTGCTTGCGCTCACCCGGTGGCTTCTCGCGCTCCACGGGCTCCTCGGGCACCTCGGCAGGACCGCGACGGTCAGCCGCCGAGTCGTCGCCGGGCTCCGAAGGCTCTGCGGATTCGGTGGACTGGGCCGTACGGTTGCCGGAGCCCTCAGGCTCGCCGGCTCCTGAGCGGGCGCCGATCACCAGATCCCCCACGACATCTCCTCCCTGCTGTGCGGACGTGTCTCACGCCCGCGCTCACCAGTGCCGCACAGCGGGCACCACGCTCTGTGACGACCATGAACCCGCCTCAGGCCTGCCCGGAAAGGACGGCCTGACACCAGCACAGCCTTGGGGAACGGCCCGCTTCCGACTGCGGGCGCTCCTGCACCTCTCTATCACTCCGGGCGGTCCACCGGGGTCTTCCCACACGGCGGCCCGCCTGCACGCTTCCGGCGCCGCCGTCGAACGAGGGCCGGAGGAACGCCCAACATCCCCATAACGAGCGAGGGTTCCAACAGACCCGGCCTGGACGCCACGGATTGCCAATCGTCTCCCGGACCCGCCCGCGGCGAGGCCGCCGAGAAGCCGGCCCGGGTGGCGAGCGGCAGGACGGGCCCGGCGGCGGCAGCCGGTACCGCGGCGGGCCCGGCGGGGATGCCCTGAAGTCGGCCCAGCGGCCAGGCAATCAGGAAGGCCCGGCCGACCACGTCCTTCAACGGCACGCTGCCGCCGCCCGGATTGCCCATGTGGTAGCGGGAGTCGGCGGAGACGTCGCGGTGGTCGCCCATCACCCAGAGGCTGCCCGGCGGGACCTTCACCTGAAAGGGGATCCGCGAGGGCGGGTTGCCGGGAGCGAGGTACGGCTCGTCGATCGCCTTGCCGTTGACGGTGATTCGGCCCTGCGGGTCGCAGCAGGCCACGGTGTCGCCGCCGACTCCGATCACCCGCTTGATCAGGTCCTGTTCACCACTGGAGGGCAGCAACCCGACGTAGCTGAAAGCCTGTTTGAGTCCGTGGGTGACCGGTCCGTCGGTGTCGGGGACGGCGTCGTTCTCCAACCAGCCGCCCGGGTCCTTGAAGACCACCACGTCGCCGCGCTGCGGTTGGCTGCCGAACCAGGGCGTCAGCTTGTCCACCAGCACCCGGTCACCGATCCGGATGGTCTGCTCCATCGAGCCGGACGGGATCACGAAGACCTGGACGAGGAAGGTCTTCAGCGCCAGCGCTATGAGCAGCGCGACCACGCCGATCAGCGGAACTTCGCGCATCAGGGAGCGCTTGACGCGACGCGAGGCGCGCTTCGCCGTCCTGCGCCGCTCTGCGCGCCCACGCCCTGCGGCCGGCCGGTCCAGCAGCTGCGCCGGAGGCCTACCCCTGGTCCCCATGACCACCGCTCCCCCCTGCGGAGGCGGAGGCGACGGCGGCGAAGCCGGCCGGGCGGTCCAGGCTCGTCCAGTGACCGACCGGGAAGACCACCCAGTCGGCCCGCCCGATCACCTTGCCGGTGGGCACGAAGCCACCACCCGGGTCGCCCAGGTGGTCCCGGGAGTCCCGGGAGTCGCTGCGGTGGTCGCCCATCATCCACAGCTCACCGGGCGGTACCACGATGTCGAAGCCGACGCTGGAGGGCGCGTCGCCGGGGAAGAGGTAGTCGGACTCGGTGAGCGGAACACCGTTGACGGTGAGCCGCTGGTCACCCACGTGGTAGGTCACCCGGTCGCCGCCGACGCCGATGACGCGCTTGACGAAGACCGAGCCGTCCGAGGCCGCCAGGCCGAGCGAGGCACCGACCTTGCTCAGCTCCGCGCCGATTCCGCTCGGTTCGTCGCCCTCGGGGAGGAAGGAGCCGGTGCCGTCGAAGACGACCACGTCACCGCGCTGGACCTGGCCGCCGAAGCGGTACGCCAGCTTGTCGACCACCAGCCGGTCGCCGGGCCGCAGGGCGTTCTCCATCGAGGCCGAGGGGACGACGAAGGGCTGGGCGACGAAGACGTTGACGAGCACCAGGATCAGCAGGCACGCGCCCACGAGGAGGAACAGGTCGCGGGTACGCCAGCCGCCCGGCTCGTCGGCGGCTTCAGCAACGTTTCCGGCGTCCTCGCCGGAAACGGCCGCGGACCGCGACGGCGTCCGCACACCCTCGGGTGCGGGACTGCCGTCGCGGTCCGCGATCGGTTCGTGCGTGCTCATCGGGGTGAGCTTAGCCGCCCCGGATGAGCATCCTGCACCCCCTGCCGAGGCGGGGGGCGACGGATCAGCGGTCGCGCTTCTCCTTGATCTTCGCGGCCTTGCCGCGCAGGTCACGCAGGTAGTACAGCTTGGCGCGACGCACGTCACCGCGGGTGACGACCTCGATCTTCTCGACGATCGGGGTGTGCACCGGGAAGGTACGCTCCACGCCGACGTTGAAGCTCACCTTGCGGACGGTGAAGGTCTCACCGATGCCCGAACCGTGGCGGCGGATCACGACGCCCTGGAAGACCTGGACACGGGAGCGGCTGCCCTCGATGACCCGGACGTGAACCTTCAGGGTGTCACCGGCGCGGAAGGCCGGAATGTCGGAACGCAGCGAGGCCGCGTCGACAGCAGCGAGCTTGTTGCTCATGTTGCTCTCCATCGCGGGCGCCACGGGCCGCCCACGGAAATTGATGCTGATGGGGTGCGCTGCGGGTCGCGTCGGCTGGCGGCAGACCCCCCGTGGCGGGGGTACCGGACCACTGGATCCCCTGCGGGGAGCCCAGCGACAGACAGCAGCCGCCTATTCTTCCACAGGATCGACCGTGGACCGAAATCGGCCCAGGTCCGCGTCCCACAGCAGGCCGAGGATGCTGAGCGCCTCGCGGTCCTTCTTGTCGAAGTCGCCGTTGCTCCAGCGCGCCACCAGGTCGGGGCGGTGTGCCAGGGTGCGGGCGAAGGCCTGCTCGCGGCGCCAGCGGGCGATCTTCCCGTGGTTGCCGCTGAGCAGCACCTCGGGGACCTCCCGGCCGCGCCACTCGGCGGGCTTCGTGTAGACCGGGCCCTCCAGCAGGTCGGCCATCGCGCCGGGGGCGAACGAGTCGTCGCGGTGCGACTCCGCATTGCCGAGCACGCCGGGCAGCAGCCGGGCGATCGCCTCGACCATCACCAGCACGGCGACCTCGCCACCGGCCAGCACGTAGTCGCCGATCGAGGCCTCGACCACCGGCATCCGGGTGGCGGCCTCGTCGATGACCCGGCGGTCGATGCCCTCGTAGCGGGCCGGCGCGAAGGCCAGCCAGGGACGGCCGGCCAGCTCCTGGGCGAGCTCCTGGGCGAACGGCACACCGCTGGGGGTGGGCACCACCAGGGTCGGGACGAGTCCGGGCGGTCCGTCGGCGAGCACCGCGTCGAGCGCGGCGCCCCACGGCTCCGGCTTCATCACCATGCCGGGCCCGCCGCCGTACGGGGTGTCGTCCACCGTGCGGTGCACGTCCGTGGTCCAGCCGCGCAGATCGTGCAGGCGCACGTCGAGCTGGCCGCGGGCGCGGGCCTTGCCGACCAGCGAGACGTTCAGCGGTTCCAGGTACTCGGGGAAGATGCTGACGACGTCGATCCGCATGCCGTGCTGCTCGGTCACTCGGATCCCTCGGCGTCGTCGTCCTCGGGGCCCTCGGTGCCGACGGTCTCGGCGTTCTCCGGGTCGATCAGGCCGCCGGGCGGGTCGATGACGACCCGCTGGTTCTCCAGGTCGACGGTCGGCACGATCTTCGAGACGAACGGGATCAGCACCTCGGTGCCGTCCGGCCGGATCACCGTGAGCAGGTCCTGGTACGGCAGGTGGACGACCTCGCTGAGCTCACCGACCGGCGTCCCGTCGAGCAGCACCACGTCCAGCCCGATCAGCTGGTGGTCGTAGTACTCCTCCGGGTCCTCCGGCATCTCCTCCGGGTCGACCTCGGCGATCAGGACGGTGTTGCGCAGCGCCTCCGCGGCGTTGCGGTCCTGCACCCCGGCGAAGCGCAGCAGCAGCCGACCGCTGTGCACCTTGCCCGACTCCACGGTCAGCGGGCCGGCCGAGGCGGGGTCGGTGAGCAGGACCGCGCCCGGGCCGAGCCGCAGCTCCGGCTCGTCCGTGCGGACCTCGACACTGACGTCCCCCTTGATGCCGTGGGCGCGGCCGATCCGGCCGACGACGAGCTGCACGGTGAGCACTCCTGAGCTTCGAGAGATTGGGCTACTGGGAAAAGCCTGGACCGCCCCGGGCGGCGATACGAGCCGGGAGCGGGAAAAGGACCGGCCGGGACGCGTACACGCGTCCCGGCCGGTCCCGAGCAGACGACGACAGTCGTCAGCGGATGCTGTCCACGTCGACCAGGTCGACACGGACGTTGCGTCCGCCGAGGGCGCCGACCACGGTGCGCAGAGCGCGCGCGGTCCGGCCGCCACGGCCGATCACCTTGCCGAGGTCATCGGGGTGAACCCGGACCTCGATGGTGTTGCCCCGGCGCAGGTTGCGCGAGCGCACCTGCACCTCGTCGGGGTGCTCGACGATGCCCTTCACCAGATGGTCCAGGGCGTCCTCGATCACGATCAGGCCTCGGTGGTCTCGGCGTCAGCCTCGACCTTGTCCGACTTCTTGGCCTTCGGGGTGATGGCAACACCGGTGGTGCTGTCCTCGAAGCCGGCGACGGCCTTCGCGAACAGGTGCGAGAAGTCCTCGACCTTGGGCTCGGCGACGAGCAGCGGGGCCGGGGCGGGCAGGCCCTTGTACTTCTGCCAGTCACCGGTCAGCTTGAGGATCGCGAGGACCGGCTCGGTCGGCTGGGCGCCGACGGACAGCCAGTACTGGGCGCGGTCGCTGTCGACCTCGATCTTCGAGGGGTTGTACGTCGGCTGGTAGATGCCGATCTCCTCGATCGCACGGCCGTCACGCTTGGTGCGCGAGTCGGCGATGACGATGCGGTAGTGAGGGGAGCGGATCTTACCGAGACGCTTGAGCTTGATCTTGACTGCCACGGGAGTGGGTTCTCCTGGAGTTGACGTGGGTGAGCGACCGCGCTCCTGCGTGGGGTTGCAGGGTCGGCCGTTCGAATGACACGCCAGCCGTAGGAGAGAGGGGTCCTGCTCGGCTGCCGGGTATCAGCTATCGATTGTGCCACATGACGCGCCTCTGCCCGACCGGGGCAGTGCCCCGGCCAGGGAGAGCGGCCTCACGTGATCTTGAACGGCTGCATGCAGGCGCCGCACACGATCGAGGCCTGCGCGAGCACCGACGGCACGACCCGGACGTTGCGGCCACAGCCGCAGACGGCCTTGACGCGGACGCCGCCGCCCGAGGAGCCGTGCCGGCCGGCCGGGCCGCGGAAGGCGCGCAGCACGCCGCCGTCCCCGGTGACGGCCTGCTGGTGGGCGCCGAGGGCGAGCTCCAGACGGTCGATGGTCATGGCGTAGCGCTCTTCGGTCTCGGCGAGCATCGTCACCTGGGAGAAGCCGCTGCTGGCATGCGGCTCGACCGGGTGCGCCAGGCCCAACTCGGAGGCGAGCAGCAGGAATCGGCGGTTGTGGTAGCGCCCGGCCCGGGAGGTGTCCCGGATGTCGCGGGCCGCGGCCAGACCGTGGGCGGCCTCGTGCAGCAGCCGCTCGAAACCGAGCTGGGTGCCGCAGGCCGAGGACGACTCACCGATCAGCGCCTCCGGGGAGGCGAGGTCCGGCAGGTCGTGATGGTAGGCCTGGATGTCGCTCCAGGCGGCGGCCAGTTCGGCCGCGAGGACGAGGGGCTGTGTCGTGCTCACGCTATGCCAACGAGGGAGTGCGTGCCGGTGTTCCATCCTTGGGCATTTACTGGGAATTCCCAGCGATTGCTCAGCTCTGTGTGACACTGCCGTTCTTGAGCGCGTGGAATCTGACGCAAGGCCAACCCCCTCAATGTCTGCAACCGTCGTTCCTCGCCGGGTCCGCCGTTCCCAGGGCACGCCGAATTCAGCGCTCCAGGCGTACGACCCGGGGCCCGGTCGACTTGACAGGGCCACGGGCCGTTTACCGTACCGCTAGTTCAGCCTGGCGGGGAGTTGACTGGTCAGTAGACCGGACAGCGTCACCCACTAGTTACTCAGTAGGCCCTGGCAACGATCGCGATGTTTCCCGATTGGTCGTCCGAAGCCGGAACGGAACCGTCTTCGGCAACAATGCAACGCACCGAGACACCCTGCTCCGCGAGCTTGGCCTCGCCCTGCGGACCGAGGTCGGCCCAGGAGATCCGGCCCCAGCCGGTGGCGGCGGCCTCGATCGCCTCGTCGATGGTGGCGACCTCCACCGTGCGGGACTCGCGGCGCTCGCGGGACTGCTTGAGCAGCAGCGCCTGGTCCTCCTCCAGGATGCCGGGCAGCAGGGCGGCGAGGCTGTCCACCGACACCGGCTCCTTGCCGCCGGGGATCCGGCGGGCCAGCATCGCGGTGCCGGCCTCCAGGTCGCGCGGGCCGACCTCGATCCGCACCGGAACGCCCTTGAGCTCCCAGTCCACGGCGCGCCGCCCGAACGGGGTGTCGGTGCGGTCGTCGACCACCACGCGGATGCCGACGGCCTCCAGCTGGGCGCCGATCTCGCGCACCTTGGCCAGCACCGCCTCGTCGCCCTTGATGGCCAGCACGACGGCCTGCACGGCCGCCAGCCGCGGCGGGACCCGCAGGCCGTTGTCGTCGCCGTGCGACATGATCAGGCCGCCGACCATCCGGGTGGAGACGCCCCAGGAGGTCTGCCAGACGTGCTCGCGCTCCGAGCCGTTGGACAGGAAGGTCGTGTTGAAGGCCTTGGCGAAGTTCTGGCCCAGCTCGTGGCTGGTGCCCATCTGCAGGGCCTTGCCGTCACCCATCATCGACTCGAGGGTGAGGGTGTTGATCGCGCCGGCGAAGCGCTCCTTGGCGGTCTTGCGGCCGAGCGTCACGTCGATGCCCAGCACGTTGGTCATGAAGTCGGCGTAGACCTCGGTGTGGATCCGCGAGGCGTAGGCGCGGGCGTCCTCGTACGTGGCGTGCGCGGTGTGCCCCTCCTGCCAGAGGAACTCGGTGGTGCGCAGGAAGACCCGCGGGCGCAGCTCCCAACGGACCACGTTGGCCCACTGGTTGATCAGCAGCGGCAGGTCGCGGTGGCTCTGCACCCACTTGGAGAAGTACTCGTTGATGATCGTCTCGGAGGTCGGCCGCACCACGACCGGCTCCTCGAGTTCCTTGCCGCCGCCGTGCGTAACCACCGCGAGCTCGGGGGCGAAGCCCTCGACGTGCTCGGCCTCGCGGGTCAGGTAGGACTGCGGGATGAACATCGGGAAGTAGGCGTTCTGCGCGCCTGCCTTCTTGATCCGAGCGTCCATCTCCTGCTGCATCCGCTCCCACAGGCCGTAGCCGTACGGTCGGATGACCATGGTGCCGCGGACCGGACCATTGTCGGCCAGTTCGGCCTTGTTGATCAGGTCCTGGTACCAGCGAGGGAAGTCGTCGGCCTGCGGGGTGAGAACGGGAGCCTTTGCCATGGTGCGAAGGGTACGGGGCGAGGCCGACCGACTGTGAATCGGCGGCGTGCGCGGAGAGCACGAGGAGAGCGCGAGGGGCGCACGACCGCCTTGTGCGGATACCCCCGTGCACCCCTCTGGACGCCGCGCCCGGGGCGTTGTTCGCTGGATGCGGGGCGGGACAGTTGGGGGGAGCATTCGCAGCACGTCCACGGACCGGATGGGAGGCCGCAGGATGGCTTCAGCGCAAGGCACGGCGACACGGTCGGAACGGGCCGACAGCAGCACACGGGCGCGGGACTGGGCCGAGATCCAGGAACGGATGCTCGTCCCGCTCTACGAGGCGGTCTACCAGCGGCTGGAGGTGGGGCCGGCCGGCAGCGTGCTCGGGATCGGCTGCCGCTCCGGGCTGGCGCTGCTGCTGGCCGCCGCCCGGGGCGCCCAGGTGGCCGGCCTGGAGTCGGCCCCCGAGCTGCGCGAGCTGGCCCGCGGCCGCCGGCTGCGGGTGCTCGCGGACGCCCTGCGCGAACCCGCCGACCCCGACAACCCCCGGACGGCCTACGCGCTGGTCACCGTCTTCGAGGAGCTGCACCGCGTCGAGGACCCGCAGCGGCTGGTCGCCGGCGCGGCCACCGCGGTGCTGCCCGGCGGGCACCTGGTGCTGGCCGGCTGGGGCCCGGCCGAGCGGTGCGAGAGCGCCGCCGTCCTGGAGGTCGCCCACCGGCGCAGCGCGCCGGTGCCGGACCGGGACCCGTTCGCGCTCAGCTCCCCGGGGGCGCTGGAGCAGTTGCTGGCCTGCGCCGGACTGCGGCCGGCCGGCAGCGGCCGGGTGAGCTGCCCGTTCGCCTACCCGGACCTGGACAGCGCGGTACGCGGCGTGCTCTCCACCGGCCTGTTCGACGCGGCGCTGGAGTACTCCGGCGAGGCGCTGGTGACCAAGGAGCTGGTCGAGGCGTTGCACCCGTTCGGCCGCACCGACGGCTCGGTGCGGATGGCCAACGTCTTCCGCTACGTGGTGGCCGAGCGGCCCCGCTAGCCTCAGGCCAGCGGGGTCCGCTCCTCTCGGGTGAGTGCGAAGCGCTCGTGGTCGCGCCAGGCACCGGACAGGAAGAGCATCCGCGGCGTGAAGCCCTCGTGCCGGAACCGCAGCCGCCGGGCCAGCGCCACCGAGCGCTCGTTGTCCGGCTGCACGTTGATCTCCAGCCGGTGCAGGCCCAGTCCGCCGGACGCCTGGTCGGCGAAACAGCGGTCGATCACCAGCTGCAGGCCCTCGGTCATCCGGCCGGTGCCGTTGAACGGGACGTAACTGTCGTAGCCGAGCGCGCCGTTGCAGAAACGACCCATCACGATGTTGGCCACGTTGCACTTGCCGGCCAGGCCACCGGTCTCCCGATCGATGATCAGAAAGGTGCGCAGCCCCTCCCCCTGACGCTGCAACAGCTCGGGCAGCCCGTCCGGCTCCACCGGGTTCCACTGGCCGATGTGCTCGGCGGAGCGCCGTACGGCCTCGGCGTACGGCCCGATGTCGGCGGGGCGGGGCTCTCGGATCGTCACTCGCATCATTCGAACATCATCGGGCATGCCGACGGCCCGCCACCGCGAGGGTGACGGGCCGTCAGGGTGAAGGGGCTGCTCAGAGGTCAGAGCAGGTCCTTGAACTCCTTGGGGAGCTCGAAGTCGGCCGGGCCCTTGCCCGCGCCGATGCCGAACGCCCCGCCGTCGGCCGGCGACTGCGCACCGGCCGGGCCCAGCGCCCTGCGCTCGGCGGCGGCCTGCTCCTCCTGCGCCCGCTTCAGCGGGTTGCCGGACTTCTTGCGGCCCTTGGCGGGCTGGGCCTTCTTGCCCGCCTTCTTGCCGCCGCCCATGCCCGGCATCCCCGGCATCCCGGGAATGCCCTTGCCGGAGGCCATCGCGGACATCATCTTGCGGGCGTCGAAGAACCGCTCGACCAGGTTGTTGACCTCGCCGACGCCGACACCCGAACCCTTGGCGATGCGCAGCCGCCGCGAGCCGTTGATGATCTTCGGGTCGGTCCGCTCGGCCGGGGTCATCGACTTGATGATCGCGCCGACGCGGTTGACGTCCTTGTCGTCGATGTTGTTGATCTGCTCGCGGATCTGGCCCATGCCCGGGAGCATGCCGAGCAGCTTGGAGATCGAGCCCATCTTCTGGACCTGCTCCAGCTGCGACAGGAAGTCGTCGAGCGTGAAGTCCTTGCCGCCGCCCTGCAGCTTGGCGGCCATCTTCTCGGCCTCGTCCTGCGAGAAGGTCTGCTCGGCCTTCTCGATGAGCGAGAGCATGTCGCCCATGCCCAGGATGCGCGAGGCCATCCGGTCCGGGTGGAAGGCGTCGAAGTCGCCGACCTTCTCGCCGTTGGAGGCGAACATGATCTGACGGCCGGTGACGTGGGCCACCGACAGCGCCGCGCCACCGCGGGCGTCGCCGTCCAGCTTGGAGAGCACCACGCCGGTGAAGTCGACGCCCTCGAGGAAGGCCTGGGCGGTGGTGACCGCGTCCTGGCCGATCATCGCGTCGACGACGAAGAGCACCTCGTCCGGGTCGACCGCGGCCCGGATGTCGGCGGCCTGCTGCATCAGCTCGGCGTCGATGCCCAGGCGGCCGGCGGTGTCGACGATGACGACGTCGTACTGCTTCTGCTTGGCGTACTCGATCGAGTCGCGGGCGACCTGGACCGGGTCGCCGACGCCGTTGCCGGGCTGCGGGCCGTAGAACGCCACCCCGGCGCGCTCGGCGACCACGCCGAGCTGGGTGACGGCGTTGGGGCGCTGGAGGTCGCAGGCGACCAGCAGCGGGGTGTGCTTCTGGCTCTTCAGCCAGTGGCCCAGCTTGCCCGCCAGGGTGGTCTTACCGGCACCCTGGAGGCCGGCGAGCATGATGACCGTCGGGCCGGTCTTGGCGTAGCGCAGTCGGCGGGTCTCGCCACCGAGGATGCTGATGAGCTCCTCGTTGACGATCTTGATGATCTGCTGGGCGGGGTTCAGTGCGCCCGAGACCTCGGAGCCCATCGCGCGGTCTTTGACCTGCTTGATGAAGGCCCGCACCACGGGGAGCGCGACATCGGCCTCCAGGAGGGCGATGCGGATCTCGCGGGCGGTGGCGTCGATGTCCGCCTCACTGAGGCGGCCCTTGCCCCGGAGGTTCTTGAACGTCGCTGCGAGGCGGTCGGAAAGAGTGTCGAACACGTCGGTCGCGGGTCCCTTGCGGCATCGGTATGAGTACGGTCGTCGCCCACCAGGGTATCCGGCCGCTCAAGCTGCGGTCTCCACCCCGGTCAGCCCAATGTCCGCTGCACCGCCGCGGCCACCTCGCGGGCGTGGTCGGGAGCCAGCGGCCGGCCGGCCGGGTCGGTGAGGTAGAAGGCGTCGACGGCGTCGGCGCCCAGCGTGGAGACGTGCGCGGTACGGACCCGGACGCCGGCCTCGTCCAGCGCCCGGCCGATCCGGTGCAGCAGGCCGGGGGCGTCGTGGGCGCGGACCTCCAGGACGGTCGCCGAGGCCGAGGCGCCGCCCGGCGCGATCGCGACCACCGGCGGCGGCGTGGAGATGCCGCGCCGGCGCGGCGCCGCGGCGTCACGCTCGGCCAGCCGCCGGGCGACCTCCAGCGAGCCGTCCAGGGCCCGCCGCAGGTCGGCGCGCAGGCGGGCCGCCTCGGGCAGCTCGCCGTACTCGGCGGCCACCGTCCAGGAGAGCAGCAGCACCGGGCCCGCGCCGATCGGGTCGAGCTCACGCAGGTGGAGCGAGCGGACGGCCAGCCGGTGCAGCGCGAGCACCCCGGCCACCGTGCCGAGCAGGCCGGGGCGGTCCGGGATCGCCAGGTCGAGCCGCACGCCCATCGGCTCGCCGGCCAGGCCGTCGTGCGCGGCCTCGGCACGCAGCGAGAGCGCCGGGCCGTCGGTGCGGGCCGCCTCGATGGCCAGCCGCTCGTCGTCGGCGGACGGCGCGACGGCGGGCGGCAGCGCCGGGTCACCGGCCAGCACCGCGGCCACCCGGTCGACCAGGCCGGCCACCAGCGAGGCCCGCCAGCTGCTCCAGGCGGCCGGGCCGGTCGCGGTGGCGTCCGCCTCGGTGAGCGCGTGCAGCAGCTCGAGGTGGCCCAGCGTGCCGACGGTCTTGGCGATCAGCTCGACGGTGGCCGGGTCGTCCGGATCGCGCCGGGTGGCCGTCTCGACCAGCGTCAGGTGATGGCGCACCAGCAGCGCCAGGCTCTCGGTGTCGTCCTGGTCGAAGCCCATCCGGGCGGCCACGTCGCGGACGATCACCTCGCCGGCCTCGGAGTGGTCGCCGGGCCAGCCCTTGCCGATGTCGTGCAGCAGCGCGGCGACCAGCAGCAGGTCCGGGCGGGCCACCCGGCGGGTCATCGCGGCCGCGCGCACCGCCGTCTCCACCAGGTGCCGGTCCACCGTCCAGACGTGCACGGCGTTGCGCTGCGGGCGGCACCGCACCCGCTCCCAGTCCGGCAGCAGCCGGGTGATCAGCCCCTCCGCCTCCAGCGCCTCCCAGACCGGTACGCCGGGCTCGCCCGCGCCGAGCAGGGTGATCAGCTGCTCGCGTGCCTCGTCCGGCCAGGGCACCGGCAGCGACTTGCTCTCGGCGGCCAGTCGGCGGACCGTCGCGTGGCCGACCACCAGGCCGGCCTGCGCCGCGGCGGCGGCCACCCGCAGGACGAGCACCGGGTCGTTCGCCGGGCGGGCGCCCAGCGCGAGCACCGCCTCGCCGTCCTGCTCCACCACGCCCTCGGCCAGCGGCCGGCGCGGCACGGCGCCCCGGGCGGACGCGGCGGCGCCACGGGCGGAGCCGCCGAACGGGAAGGCGAACGGGCGGCGCCCCTTGGCCGAGCGCGCCGCGAGCACCCGGTCGACCGCGCGCCAGGTCACCTCGCCCGCGTAGGAGATGGTCCGGGCGGCCTCGTAGATCTGCCGGAGCAGGGTGTCGGCGTCCAGTACGCCGAGCGCCGCGGCGACCTGGTCCTGCTCCTGCAGCGCGAGCCGCTCGGTGGCCCGTCCGGTGGTCAGATGCAGCGCGTCGCGGACGTCGGAGAGCCGCTGGACGGCGGCGGCCAGGCCGTCGCGCGGGGCGTCCGCGAGCCAGGAGGCGGCGATCGCGTCCAGGGCCACCGCGTCCCGCAGGCCGCCGCGGGCCTCCTTGAGGTCGGGCTCCAGCAGGAAGGCCAGCTCACCGTGGCGTTCGGCGCGGGCGCGCCCCAGCTCGCGCAGCTCGGGCAGCCGGTCGGCGGCGCCGGCCCGCCAGTCGGCCAGGATCGCGGAGCGCAGCGCGGCCGTGAGGTCGGCGTCCCCGGCGATGTGCCGGGCGTCCAGCAGGCCGAGCTGGGTCTTGAGGTCGGCGGCGGCGACCGTGCGCGCCTCGGTGAGGCTGCGGACCGAGTGGTCCAGCGCGACCCCGCTGTCCCACACCGGGTACCAGAGCCGTTCGGCGAGGGCGGCCACGTCGGCGCCGTCGTGCAGCAGCAGGACGTCCAGGTCGCTGCGCGGGGAGAGCGCGCCGCGCCCGTACCCGCCGACGGCGACCAGGGCGACGGGCGCGGACGGGCCGGCCTCCTCCAGCAGCGAGCCGAGCCAGCGGTCGGTCAGCCCGGCCAGCTCAGCCCGCCGCGCGGGGCCTGACAGGCCGGGCCGGGCGAGCAGTTCGGCCCGCTCCGCGGCGTGGCCGGCGGGCTGTGTCGAGTCGTCGGTGGTGGGGGTCACTGCGGGCTCTCCGTCCGTCGTACGGGCGGCCCGGGCCGCCGGAGAATGCCGTCGGCGGACCTGCGGATTCACCGGAATCCGCAGGTCCGCAGGGGGTTCGAAAAGCTAGAGCGCGTCGGGTCCGCGCTCGCCGGTGCGCACCCGGATGACGGTCTCGACCGGGACGCTCCAGACCTTGCCGTCACCGATCTTGCCGGTCCAGGCGGCCTTCACCAGGACGTCGAGCAGCTGGTCGGCGTCGGCGTCCTCGACCAGGACCTCTATCCGGATCTTGGGGACCAGGTCGACGGTGTACTCGGCTCCCCGGTAGACCTCGGTGTGTCCGCGCTGGCGGCCGTAGCCGCTGGCCTCGGTGACGGTCAGTCCGTCCACCCCGAAGGCCTGCAGGGCCTCCTTCACCGCGTCCAGGCGGTAGGGCTTGATCACGGCGGTGATGAGCTTCATCAGGCATCGACCTCGGTCTTGGTGGCGACGGGGGAACCGGTGGGGGCGTGGCTCGACAGGGCGCGGCTGAGGCTGGCACCCACCGTGCTGAAGTCGTACGCCGACTCGGCGTGTTCGACCTGGTCGATACCGGCCACCTCGACGTCCTCGGAGACCCGGAAGCCGATGGTCTTCTGGATCGCCTGGCCGAGCAACCAGGAGATCACGAAGGAGTAGACCGCGACCACGGCCACGCCCATCGCCTGCTTGCCGAGCTGCCCGGCGCCGCCGCCGTAGAAGAGACCCCGGGCGGTCTGGCCGACGTGGCCGGTGGCGAAGAACCCGATCAGCAGCGAGCCGATCGCACCGCCGACCGCGTGCACGCCCACCACGTCGAGCGAGTCGTCGAAGCCGAGGCGGTACTTGAGGCTGATCGCCGCGGCGCAGATCGCACCGGCGATCAGGCCGATGGCCAACGCGCCGAGCATGCTGACCGAGCCGCAGGCCGGTGTGATGGCGACCAGGCCGGCCACCGCGCCGGAGGCGGCGCCCAGCGAGGTGAAGGCGCCGTGCTTGATCCGCTCGAAGGCGAGCCAGCCGAGCATCGCGGCGCCGGTGGCGATCTGGGTGTTCATGAAGGCCATGCCGGCCAGGCCGTTGGCGGCCAGCGCCGAGCCGGCGTTGAAGCCGAACCAGCCGAACCAGAGCAGCCCGGAGCCGAGCATCACGAGCGGGAGGCTGTGCGGGCGCATCGGGTCCTTCTTGAAGCCGACCCGCTTGCCGAGCACCAGGCACAGCGCCAGGCCCGCCATACCGGCGTTGATGTGCACCGCGGTTCCGCCGGCGAAGTCGATCACGCCATTGCGGTCGCCGAGCCAGCCGCCGTGGCCGTTGTCGAAGAAGAACACCCAGTGCGCGACCGGGAAGTAGACGATGGTCACCCAGAGCGCCACGAACAGGCCCCAGGCGGCGAACTTCGCACGGTCCGCGATCGCACCGCTGATCAGAGCCGGGGTGATCACCGCGAACATCAGCTGGAAGGCGGAGAAGGCGGTGACCGGGATGCTGCCGGCCAGGTCGTTCATGCCGATCCCGCGCATCCCGACGTGGTCCAGGTTGCCGATCAGGCCGTGGAAGGCGTCGGTGCCGAAGCTCAGGCTGTATCCGTAGAGGACCCAGAGCACCGTCACGATGCCGAGCGCGATGAAGCTCATGACCAGCATGTTGAGGACGCTCTTGACCCTGACCATGCCGCCGTAGAAGAAGGCCAGGCCCGGGGTCATCAACATGACCAGGGCCGCACTGATGAGCACAAAGGCGGTATCGCCTGCGCTGAAGCCGTCCGGCATCGGCGTCTCCTCGTGAATGAAAGCCGCTCCACACCCGGGATCCCTGTCCCGTGCCACCCGGGGTGTCGGCGATGAAGAGGAGAGTGCCGAAGGCGGGTTTCGGCCAGTGCGGCTCGGTGTTTCGCAGCCGTGACGCTGACGACGCACACGTTACGAGTACGTGAACTTCAGCCGCGCCATGACAGGTGGTGAGGTACCGTGCCGCACTGTCGAACGGAGGCGATGCTTCCGGCCTGCTCTCAGACCGCCTCGAACTCCGGAATCTGGTCGACCACGAGCTCGGCCAGCCGGCTGACCGCGGGCACCGAGCGGTAGTCGGCGGTGGCGGCCGCGGAGGTCTTGCGGACCCGGGTGTTCAGCCGCTCGGAGCGCACCTTGCCCGCGATCTCGACCGCCTCCTCGGCGATCACCGCGGCCTGCTCCGGCTCCCCCTGCAGCAGGTGGACACTGGCCATCCCGACCAGGTTGAAGGCGTAGCTGCGGGTGTGGTTCTCCATGTCGGCGCGGAACAGGTCGACCGCGGTGGCCATCACCGGGGCGGCCATCGAGGCGTAGCGCGGGCTGCGGCTGGAGTGGTACGCCAGGTCGCGGAAGGAGTGCGCGTTCTCCGCGTAGAGCTCGGCCTTGGAGAAGAACCGCAGCCAGTCCGGGTCGTTGTCGATCGGCCCGCAGTCGGTGAAGGTGTCCTCCGCCAGCCGGACGGCCCGGGCGCACCGGTTGACCTCGCCGGTGTTGGAGTAGGCGCGCGCCTCCATCGCGTAGAGCAGCGCCTGCTGGCGCGGTGTGGCGGTGTCCCGACTGCCGTACTGCGCCAGGTGGATCAGCTCCAACGCGTCCTCGCCGCGGTTGAGGTGGATCATCTGGCGGCTCATGTCGGTGAGGATCAGCGCGCCGAACGGGCGGTCACCGGCCTCCTTGGCCGCGTGCAGCGCCAGCACGTAGTACTTCTGCGCGCTGGGGTGCATGCCGACGTCGTAGGACATCCAGCCCGCCAGGTGGGCGAGTTCGGCGGTGAGCCGGAACAGCCGCTGGGTGATGTGCGGCGGGTAGGTCTCCTGCAACAGGTCGGTGATCTCGTGGAGTTGGCCGACCACCGCCTTGCGCCGCAGCCCGCCGCCGTTCTGCGCGTCCCACTGGCGGAACATCACGGTGGTCTGCTCAAGCAGTTGGAGCTCCGGCTCGGAGAGCCGCCCGCTGAACGGCTCTCCGCCGTTGGCGGCGGCCAGGATCGGTGTCGGGCTGCCGCTGGGACCCGGGGTGAGCCAGCGCTGCATCGGCTCGATCAGCGCGGCGCCGGCCGTCAGGGCCAGCGAAGTCCCCAGGAAGCCGCGCCGGTTGAGCATCAGGTCGCTGCGCGAGTATTCGCTGATCAGCTGGACGGTCTGCGGACCGCTCCACGGCAGGTCGACCCCGCCGGCCACCGTGGAGACCGGGACCGCGGCCCGCAGGCCCAGGTCCTCGACGTCCACCACCGAGCCGAAGCGCTCCGAGAACAGGTCTGACATGATCTTCGGGATCGGCTCGCGCGGCTGCTCACCGTCCAGCCAGCGGCGCACCCTTGAGGTGTCGGTGCTGACGTGGTGCGCGCCGAGCTGGCGCGCCTTGCGGTTGACCTGCCTGGCAAGCTCTCCCTTGGACCAGCCACTGCGCGCGAACCACGCCGTCAACTTCTCGTTGGGCTGTTTGTCTGCCATCCGGATCCACCCCGTCCCGACCGGCCCCCGAAGGGGTCCTCACTCGTTCCGCCGCGCACCCGCCGCTGTGGTTCGCTCGCCGAACGTAACGCTGTTTGCGCCGTCCGGGGGATGGTTCATCGGGAAACGCCACCATTCGCCACCCCCGGGAGTGAACCGCGCAGGGGGCCCGCGCGCTTCACTGGAAGGCAGCCGGACCGGTGTTCGGCCCGATTCGAGCAGCCCGGGCCGCCGCCGATACTGGCAGCGCGTTCAGGCTGCCGCGCGCCGTCCGCGCACATCGCGCTCCGGACGCGAGAATTGACGGAACGTCACAGTCCCGTAACCGCCGGCAATCGAAACCTGTTGGGGGAGGCATGGACAACCTGTTCGGCGATCTACGGTTCGGCTCGCGCCGCCGTACCCGCGCCACCGCTTGCCAGGCGGCGGCGGAGTACGCCGGGCACTGGGGCTGGACGGTGGCCCTCGGGACCGCGTCCCGCGGCACCGGCTCCGCCCACTGCGCCTGTGCCCGCCCGCACTGCGCGGCGCCCGGTCTGCACCGGATCCGCGGGGCCGCCCCCCGCGAACTGCCGCCCGGCGCGGCCCCGCACGAGGTCAGAGCGCTCCTGGGGACCGACACCGAGGCCACCGTCCTGCTCCCGACCGGTCGCGCCTTCGACGTCCTCGACGTCCCCGAGGCGGCCGGCCTGCGGGCGCTGGTCCGGCTGGAGCGGATGGGCACCCAGGTCGGCCCGGTGCTCGCGGCGCCGACCGGCCGGCTGCTCTTCTTCGTCGCCCGCGGCACCGCCCCACTGCTGCCCGACCTGCTCTACCGGATGGGCTGGGACGACGCCGCCCTCGACCTGGTCTGCCACGGCGAGGGCGGCTATGTCGCCGCGCCGCCCACCGTGCTCGGCGCCCTCGGCCCGGTGCGCTGGCTGCGCCGCCCGTGCCGGGAGAGCGCTGCCCGGCCGCCGGAGGCCCGGCTGCTGCTCGGCACGCTGGCCTACGCCTGCCATCGCGGACGCGAGCGGGTGGCGGCCGAACCGGCCTGGCTCGCCTCCTGAACCGACCGGATCGAAGCTGCCAGTAGCGAGGGCCGCCTCCCGGTGGGGAAGCGGCCCTTTCGTGAGCGGTCGGTCTCGCGGGGTCAGTCCCCGATCAGCGCGTCCACGAAGGCGGCCGGCTCGAACGGCGCCAGGTCGTCCGCGCCCTCGCCCAGCCCGATCAGCTTGACCGGGACGCCCAGCTCACGCTGGACGGCGACCACGATGCCGCCCTTGGCGGTGCCGTCCAGCTTGGTCAGCACGATGCCGGTGATGTCCACCACCTCGGCGAACACCCGGGCCTGCACCAGGCCGTTCTGGCCGGTGGTGGCGTCCAGCACCAGCAGCACCTCGTCCACCGGGCCGTGCTTCTCGACGACCCGCTTGACCTTGCCCAGCTCGTCCATCAGGCCGGTCTTGGTGTGCAGGCGGCCGGCGGTGTCGATCAGGACGGTGTCGGCGCCCTCGGCGATGCCCTCCTTGACCGCGTCGAACGCGACCGAGGCCGGGTCGCCGCCCTCGGGACCGCGCACGGTGCGCGCACCGACCCGCTCTCCCCAGGTCTGCAGCTGGTCGGCGGCGGCGGCACGGAAGGTGTCGGCCGCGCCGAGCACCACCGTGCGGCCGTCGGCCACCAGGACCCGGCCGAGCTTGCCGGAGGTGGTGGTCTTGCCGACGCCGTTGACGCCGACCACCAGCAGGACGGCCGGGCGGCCGTCGGCGTGCTTGGCGGTCTTCAGCGAGCGGTCCGCGTCGGTGCCGATCAGCGCGACCAGCTCCTCGTGCAGCAGCGCGCGCAGCTCGGCCGGGGTACGGGTGCCGAGCACCTTGACCCGGGTGCGCAGCCGCTCGACCAGCTCCTGGGTGGGCGCCACGCCGACGTCCGCGACCAGCAGGGTCTCCTCGATCTCCTCCCAGGTGTCCTCGTCGAGGCGCTCGCGGGAGAGCAGCGTGAGCAGGCCCTTGCCCAACGAGTTCTGCGAGCGGGAGAGGCGCGAGCGCAGCCGGACCAGCCGGCCTGCGGTGGGTTCCGGGACATCCAGCGCCGGAGCCTGGGCGGCCTCCTCGACGGTCGCCTCGGGGGCCTGCGCGGCGGGGAGCTGGACCTCCTCGACGGTCTGGACCGGTTCCGCGCGGGGCGGCGCGGCCTCCTCGCCGACCTGGGGCTCGCTCGGGGTCGGCCGCGCGAGGGTCGCGGGAGCCGACTTCGGGGGAAGTTCCTTACGTCGTCTGCCGCTGACGACGAGGCCGGTGACCGCTCCGATGGCGATCACGGCGATGACTACGGCAAGGATCACGTATTCCATATCCAGACCAGTATCCGTGACGCGCAGCCGCAGCAGAGAGAAGACGGGCCTACGGCGTTGCCGTCGCCTGCTGCTTGGGCAGCTTCCGCTCGCGGTGCTCGTCGCGCAGGCGCTGGCTGATCACCTGGGAGATGCCGTCGCCCTTCATGGTCACGCCGTACAGCGCGTCGGCGGACTCCATGGTCAGCTTCTGGTGGGTGATCACGATCAGCTGGGAGCTGTCCCGCAGCTCCTCCATGATCGCGATCAGCCGGCGCAGGTTGGTCTCGTCGAGCGCCGCCTCCACCTCGTCCATCACGTAGAACGGGCTGGGCCTGGCCTTGAAGATGGCCACCAACAGCGCGACCGCGGTGAGCGAGCGCTCGCCGCCGGAGAGCAGTGAGAGTCGCTTGACCTTCTTGCCCGGCGGGCGGGCCTCCACGTCGACGCCTGTGGTGAGCATGTTGTCCGGGTCGGTCAGCACCAACCGCCCCTCACCGCCGGGGAAGAGCCGCGAGAAGACGCCCTCGAACTGGGCGGCGGTGTCGTGGTAGGCCGCGGTGAAGAGCTGTTCGACCCGCTGGTCCACGTCCCGGACGATCTCCATCAGGTCGCGCCGGCTGCGCTTGAGGTCGTCCAGCTGCTCGCCGAGGAACTGGTGGCGCTCCTCCAGCGCGGTGAACTCCTCCAGCGCCAGCGGGTTGACCTTGCCGAGCTGCTGGTAGGCGCGCTCGGCCGCGCGCAGCCGCTTCTCCTGCTCGGCGCGGTCGTAGCCGGTGGGCTCGCCGGGCGGCTGTCCCTCCTCGGGGGTGGGCGGCGGCACCGGCTGGTCCGGGCCGTAGCCGGCCAGCAGGTCGGTGCCCTCGATGCCGAACTCCTCCAGCGCCCTGGCCTCCAGCTGCTCGATCCGCAGCCGCTTCTCGGCGCGCAACACCTCGTCGCGGTGGCCGGCGTCGACCAGCTTGTCGAGCTCCGCCTTGAGCTCACGGCCGCGCTCGCGTTCGGCCCGCAGCTCGGTCTCCCGGCCCGCCCTGGTCTGCTCGACCGCCGCGCGTTCGGCGTCGGCGCGGGCCAGCGAGACCTCCAGGCAGCCGAGCAGCTGCCGGGCGCCGTCCGCGACGGCGCCGGCGACGGCCGCGTCCTGCTGCGCGCGGCGGCGGCGGACGGCGGCGCGGGCTCGGGCCTCGCGTTCGGTGCGGGCGCCGCGGTCCAGCGCGTCGGCGCGGCCGGCCAGCGCGCGGACCCGCTCCTCGTGCGTACGCACCGCCAGCCGGGACTCCATCTCGACCTGCCGGGCCTGCGCGGACGCCTGCGCCAACCGGTCCTGCTCGGCGGCGTCCGGCTCGTCGTCGCCGGATTCGGCCAGCTCCTGGGCCGTTTCCAGCCGGGCGGCCAGCTCCTCGGCGGCCTCGTGGGCGGCGGCCAAGCCCTGCTCGGCCCGCTCGACGGCGGCGGCGCCGCGCTCGGCCTCGCCGTCCGCCGCGCGGGCCTGGCCGCCGAGCCGCCCGAGCGAGCCGGCCACCTCGGCGCGACCGCGCTCGGCCCGGCGCCGCCCGGCGGCCAACTGCTCGACCTCGGCCACGAGTTCCGCACGCGCCGCGTTCGCCCTGACCAGCTCCTCGGCCGACTCGGCGCAGCGCGCGTCGAGGGCGTCGATGGCCAGCGCGGTCTCGTCGACGGCGGCCTGGGTCTCCAACAGGCTGGGCGGGGCGGCCGAGCCGCCCTGGGCGAGGCCACCGGCCAGCAGGTCGCCGTCGACGGTGACCGCGGTCAGTCCGGGACGGGCGGCGATCAGCTGCTGCGCCGCGTCGAGGTCGGCGACCACGACCGTGTCGGCCAGCAGAGCGCGCACCACCGCGAGCAGCGCCGGCGGCCCGTCCACCAGCCCGGCGGCCGGACGGGCTCCGGCGGGCAGCGCGCCCAGTGCCGGCACGGGGGCGGGCGCAATGTCGGGCGCGGCCGGGCCGGCCGGGTCCGCGATCAGCAGCGCCGCCCGGCCGGCGTCCTCCTTGCGCAGCAGCCGCAGGGCCTGAGCCGCGGCGTCCAGGCTGTCCACCGCGACCGCGTCCGCCGCGACGCCGAGAGCGGCGGCGATCGCGGTCCGATGCTCGGCGCCGACCCGCAGCAGGGCGCCCGCCGGACCCAGCAGCCCGGCCGGCCGGTCGGCGGAGGCCAGCAGCGCGCCCGTGCCGTCCTTACGCCGCAGGCCCAGTGAGAGCGCCTCATGGCGGGCCGTCAGCGCGGCACGCTCACGTTCGGCGGAGCTCGCGGCATCCCGGACGGTGCTCAGGTGACGCTCCGCGCCCGCCAACCGCTCACGCGCTGCCTCGTGCGCCGCATCCAGCTCCTCGTCCCCCGCCTCCAGAGCAGCCACCCGCTCCTCCAGCAGCTCCAACTCCTGCCGCGCGGCACGGGCCCGCTCGGTCGCCTGGTCCCGGGCGTCGGCCAGTCGGCCGATCTCCGCCTCGGCACTCGCCGCCCGGGACCGGGCCGCGGCGGCCTGCCCCTGGAGCCGGGCCAGACCCTCCCGGCGGTCGGCGATGGCCCGGGCCACCGCCTTCAACCGCCGCTCCTCCGCGGCGAGTGCGCGCTCCAGCTCGCCGCGCGCGTCGACGGCCTCGGCCAGCGCGTCCTGGGCCTGCTCCAGCGCCTCGGTGAGCATGGCCTCCTCGGTGCGGATCCGCTCGGCCTCGCGCTCCATCTCCTCGGGCTCCCGCCCGCGCCGCTCCTCCGCCGCTCCCCCGGCGGCGGCGTGCCGCACCCGTGCCTCGGCCAGACCGATCGTGCCGCGGGTCCGCTCGACCAGTGCGGAGAGCTGGTACCAGGCCTGCCGGGCGCTCTCCAGCCGCGGCCCGAGCTGCTCGACCTGCGCCTCCAGAACCGCCTCACGCTGCTGCGCGGCCGCCAGCTCCTGTTCCACGGTGGAGCGGCGCAGCCGCAGCGCCAGCTCGTCGGCCACCTCCGCCTCGACGGCCCGGCGCAGCGTCAGCAGGTCGTCGGCGAGCAGCCGCAGCCGGGCGTCGCGCAGGTCGGCCTGGATCCCGGCGGCCCGCCGGGCGATCCTGGCCTGTCGGCCGAGCGGGCCCAGCTGGCGGCGCAGTTCGGCCACCAGGTCCTGCACCCGGTTGAGGTTGGCCGCCATCGCGTCCAGCTTGCGCAGCGCCTTCTCCTTGCGCTTGCGGTGCTTGAGGACGCCGGCCGCCTCCTCGATGAAGGCGCGCCGCCCCATCGGGTCGGCGTGCAGCACCGAGTCCAGCTGGCCCTGGCCGACGATCACGTGCATCTCGCGGCCGATGCCGGAGTCGGAGAGCAGCTCCTGGATGTCGAGCAGCCGGCAGGTCTCGCCGTTCAGCGCGTACTCGCTGCCGCCGTTGCGGAACATCGTGCGGGTGATCGTCACCTCGGCGTAGTCGATCGGCAGCGCGCCGTCGGTGTTGTCGATGGTGAGGCTGACCTCGGCCCGGCCGAGCGGCGCGCGCCCGGTGGTCCCGGCGAAGATGACGTCCTCCATCTTGCCGCCGCGCAGGGACTTGGCGCCCTGCTCCCCCATCACCCAGGAGAGCGCGTCGACCACGTTGGACTTGCCGGAGCCGTTCGGGCCGACCACGCAGGTGATGCCGGGCTCGAAGCGCAGGGTGGTCGCCGAGGCGAAGGACTTGAAGCCACGCAGCGTGAGGCTCTTCAGGTGCACGCGCCGCTCTCCCAGTCCTTCGAGGCTCTTCCGGTCACCCCGCCCGCTCCCCTTGGGGGTCGACTGTATCCGGAGGGACCGACCGCGGACCGTCAGGCCGCGCTCGCCGGTTTCGTCGCGGCGGCCGGTGGGCAGTCTCTGGAAAACGGCCCGGTGTGATCGCCGGGCGGCCCGCCGCGCGAGGCGGCGGAGAGCAGTGGGGGCAACCGGGGGACAGTGGAGCGAGACAGAGACGACGAAGGGACGCCGGTGAGGGCGTCCCTGGTGAGCGCGTCCCGTGCGGAAGCGGAATGCGTCAACATGCGGCGAGGTCGGCCGGTCGCGGCCGGTCGACAGCGATCGTGGATCAGGTGAGCGCGGGCTCCCGCTGTTCCAGATCGATACTGCTGAGCAGGGAGTGCTCGTCAGCGACAGCGACGAGTGCGTCGTTCTCCGCCTGCATCCGAGTCAGCTCGGATTCCAGGTCCTGGACGCGCAGCTGAAGCCGCCGCATCTCGGAAAGCATTCGCGGGTCGGGGCCGCCGACGTACCCGAGAAGCGCCTTTGCCATGATGAATGGTCCTCCACGCTGAGTGACCGAACCGGTACGGTATAGGTCGAGGGAAGGGGTCACGCACGCGCTGCGGATAACGGGCAGTGCTGGCTGGGCATTAACAGGTCAAACACTGTGGATGTACGGCCACAGGGCATGGCCCTGCCCGAAAAACGCGGTCGTGTGCGCGGGTTTCCAGCGTCTCACCAAAGACCGTACGGGTCAACACGATCACCGCGAGCTACGACGCCGCTGTCACCTGCATGGCGGGATTGACACACCACGGGGTCGCGGAGGTGTCCACCGTGTGGAGGTGGATCACTGCTCGATGCGGAGTCAACCACGGCAGCGCGCCGACCGCAACCGCGCGGCACGGCCTGTTGACCCGCGGGTCACCCGATCCGGTGATCTTCCATCAATGCTCCACCCGGCCGGAACCCGGCCGAGCCCTGACCGGGCCCCGACAGACCCCCGCCGCCGCGACGGAGCGTGATCGTCAGCGGATGGCGAACCCGTCGTACCCGTCGCCGGTGGCGCTCCAGATCTCGGTCACGCCGGCCACCCGCCCCGGGGTGCCGGGGCCGCGGAGCAGCGCCAACAGCAGCTCGCAGTCCTGGTGGGACCCCTCGGCGACCACCTGCACCCGGCCGTCGCCCAGATTGCTGGCATATCCGGTCAGGCCGATCTCCAGCGCGCGCGCCCTGGTCCACCAGCGGAAGCCGACCTGCTGCACGGTTCCCCGCACCCAGATGGTGGCTCGGACTACTTCTTGCATCCCACGACCATAGTCGGGCAATACCGCGCACCTCACGCCAGAGCCGACCATGCTGACGTACGGTCCTTGGACGATGCCTCAGAGTGACGAATCGAGGAGCCGACGCCATGACCAGACCCGTTCGGCAGCCCCGGCGCCGCCCCCGACCGGCCGGGGCGCTGGCGCTCTCGCTCTGCTGCGCCGCCCTCGTGAGCGCCGTGGTCACCGTCGGCCCGGCCGCCGCGGCCCCGGCCGACAACTCGGCCCGGGTGATCGCTCTGGTCAACCAGCACCGCCGGCAGGCCGGCTGCGGGCCGCTGACGGCCGACCGGCGGCTCGACTCGCTGGCGCAGTCGCTCAGCGACGACATGGCCGGCCGCGGCTTCTTCGACCACACCGACCCCGACGGCCACAGCCCGTGGGACCGCGCCCGGGCCGCGTCCATCGGCTACCTCGGCGGCGAGAACATCGCCCGCGGCCAGCCGACCCCCGAGGCCGTGGTGACCGCCTGGATGGACAGCCCCGGCCACCGCGCCAATCTGCTCGACTGCCGGTTCACCACCCTGGGTACCGGCCTGCACCAGGGCCCCGGCGGCCCCTGGTGGACCGAGGACTTCGGCTACCCGCAGAACGCCCGCTAGCGGCGTGTCAGCCGATCGGCCCAGAGCGCTCCCAGCCGGGCGAGTGAATGTCGAGGGTGACGTCCGGCCCGTTCGGCCGCACCTCGCAGGTGCGGCAGACCCAGGCGGCGTCCAGCGGGTGGTCCGGGTGACCGGGCACCTGGTGCATCAGGGTGACCGGCGGCTCGTCCACGGCCCAGCGGTCGCCCCAGACCAGCAGCGCCTGGATGACCGGGGCCAGCTCCCGGCCGGCCTCGGTGAGGTGGTACTCGTAGCGCGCCGGACGCTCCTGGTAGAGCCGGCGCTCCAGCACCCCGGCCTCCTCCAGCGCGCGCAGCCGGGCCGTCAGGCGGTCGCGCGGCGCGCCGGTGTTGCGCGCGATCCGGTCGAAGCGGTGGTTGCCGTAGAAGAGTTCGCGGACGGCCAGCAGGGCCCACTTCTCGCCCATGACCTGCAGGGCGGCGGCGATCGAGCAGGGGCGGCCCGGGGGGCGCGAAGAGCTGTCTGCGGTCACTCCGCCAGCCTGCCACAGCGGGTTTCGTTCTCAAACTGAACGACGCGGGCCCGCCACCTCGCGGTGACGGGCCCGTTGCTCATGGCAGACGCCGGACGGCCGGAGCGGGGATCAGAAGTCCCCGCCGCCGAAGTCCCCGCCCCCGCCGAAGTCGCCACCGCCCCCGAAGTCGCCACCGGAGAACCCGCCACTGAAGTCCTGCGCGTTGAAGTCACCGCCGGAGAAGTCACCGCCCTCGAAGGAGGAGTCCTGCCCGCCCTCGTACCCGCCCGGGCCGGATGCCGCCCAGGCGTCGCCGCCGGAGAAGACCGAGCCGAGCATCGTGCCGACCAGCAGGCCGGGCAGCAGGCCCGATCCGTAGCCGCCGAAGTAGCCGCCCGCCCACGGCCCGTAGGCCGGACCGGCGTTCCAGTACGGCTGCGGCCCCTGGTCGGTCTGGACCGTGCGGATCGCCGGGTCCAGGCCGGTGGCCAGCCGCTGCGCGTCGGCCGCGCAGACCGGGACGGTCCGGGCCGCGCCGCCGTCCGGCGCCCAGTCGGCGTCCTGGGTGGACGGGCCGTGCCGCGGGTCGAAGAAGCAGGGCGGACGGCGGTCCGGCAGCGGCCGGCCCTCGCGGCGGGCGGCCAGCGCGGCCAGCGCGAACCGACCGTCCTCCAGCGCCTCGGTGACGGCCTTGACGTCGGCCGGCTCCTTCGCCGCGTCCATGGTGCGCTTGGCGTTCTCGTAGGCGTCCAGCGCGTGCGTGTAGTCGGCGCGCTGGAGGTCGTCCACGTCGGCGGCCGAGGGGCTGAAGTCCAGCCGGTCGAGCTCCTCGCCGAAGGCGGTGATGTCCTCGTCGACCACCGTGCGCAGCTGGCGCAGCTCGGCGGCCTTCTGCTCCGCCTTGCGCTTGGCCGCGCGCCGGAAGAGCAGGAAGACGCCGGAGCCGGCCAGCGCCAGCAGCACCAGCGGGACCACGATCGCCGCGGTGCTGATGCCGGAGGAGCCCGCGGCGCCGGGAGCGTGGCCGTGCACCTGGGGCGCAGCGTTGTCGACGAAGCTGTTCAGCGCCGCGTTGACGTCGGTCTTGTGCGCGTCGAAGGCGGCCTGCGCGTAGTTCTGCGCGCTCTGCCGGGAGAGCGCGGCGTTGTCGCTGCCCACCGCGAACTCGGTGCCGCGCCAGACGGCGTAGACCCCGGTGACGCCGGTGGTGGTGCGCAGGTCCTTGATCACCGTCTTCGCCGGGTACTGGTCGGTGGCGGGCACCACCGCGACGAAGATCGGCTTGTCGGCGGCCTTGATCCTGGCGGTCAGCGCGTCGGCCTGGGCCTGCGAGAACTGGCCCGTCATCGCCGGGTCCACGTAGACCCTGCCCTGCTTCAGCGCGGAGGAGGCGGCGTCGAGGCCGCCCGCGGCGGACGCGGCGCCGGGAGCCAGCAGCAGGAGCAGCAGCCCGAGCAGCGCCACCACGGCGGCCGGACCGGCGACCCGGGAACGGCGGGGAACGATTCTCATACCCCCGACGCTACCGGGCCGCCAAACCGTTCTCCGGAGCCCGCAGGACGCCGAGGATTCCCAGGCGAAGTCGCGCGGCGCGCCAACTTCTGCGCATGGCAGTCGAGTTGGACCAGAGAGGCAATAACAGGCCAACAATCGGTCAACACTATTTCTCTTACGCAAGTGTTACGTTCGGCACACCCCGGGGAACCCGGTAACCTTCGCGCTCTCCGAGGCCCCCTCGGGCCACTCCCCGAACGCGAAAACACTTGCTACATTTCGCAACTGTCGAATGTCGGCAGCCGCCCGGCGTGCTCGCCGGTCGGTCCCCCGACCTCACGAGGGTAGGAACATGGCAGGCCAATGGGCGGGTGCGCCCGCCGAAGAGGCGGAGGGGCAGGCCGAGGTCCCCGGGCAGCGCCGGGCACCGGCCGAGCGGCTCGGGGGCCGGCGGTCGGACCCGAGACGGGCGCCGCAGTCCGCCGCGGGCGGCCGGGCGGAGGGTCGGCGGTGCGCTGGACGCGCGCAGAGCCGCCGCCCGGCCCGCGGCGCGCGCGCCGGCGGAACCGCCGTCCTCCTGGTGCTCGGCCTGCCGTTGACGGGCGCGCTGCTGGACCAGTTGCTGGGTTCCGGCCCGGGCTGGACCTTCGCCGTGCTCACCGTCCTCGGCACCGCCGCAGCGGCCCAGCTCACCAGTCCGGCCGGCTGGTGGTGGGTGCTCCCCGCCCCTCCTCCGGTGGTACTCGGCGTCACGGCCGCAACCCGGGTGCTGGCCGACTCGTCTAAGTACCAGGACGGCAAAGCACTGGCCACCGATGCCGCGCGGCTGGCCATCCACGGGTTCCCGGTGATGGCGTCGGCCCTCGTGGCCGCCCTTGCCGTCGTACTGGTACGCGTCGTACGAGAGAGCGGAGGCCGTCGTGCCTGAACACCAGGGAGCCGGCCGGACCAACCGCGCCGCCCGCCGCAGACCCGGCCCCGCCGCACCCCCGCGCCGTACCCCGCCGCTGGTCGTCGCCGGCCGGACGATCGCCTGTGCGACCTCGCTGGCGGTCCTCGGCACCTGCGGTTTCAGCTGGTACGCCTACCAGTCGCTGACCAACGGCCTGACCACCTCCAGCGCCCTGAACGACATCAGGAAGGGCGCGCCCCCGCATCTGGACAACTCGGTCAACCTGCTGCTCATCGGCCTGGACAGCCGCAAGGACATGAACGGCGAGGACCTGCCCGGCCAGTTCGTCCAGGACGAACTGCACGCCGGTTCCAGCAGCGAGGTCGGCGGCTACAACACCAACACCCTGATGGTGATGCACATCCCGGCCAACGGCGGGCAGGTCACCGCGCTCTCCATCCCGCGCGACGACTACGTGCAGACGGTCGGCGCGGACGGCAAGATGCACAAGATCAAGGAGGCCTACGGCATCGCCAAGTCGATGGCCGAGGTCAAGCTGGGCGGCAAGGGGCTCTCCAAGCCCGAGTTGGAACGCCAGAGCCGGGAGGCCGGCCGCAAGGCCACCCTGGCGACCGTGCAGTCCTTCCTGGGCATCCCGATCGACCACTTCGCCGAGGTCAACCTGCTCGGCTTCTACGACATCGCCAAGGCCGTCGAACCCATCCAGGTCTGCCTCAACCACGCCACCCGGGACCCCGCGATCACGGGCCAGGGCTCCGGCGCCGACTTCACGGCGGGCCTGAACACCCTGAACGCCTCGCAGGCGCTCTCCTTCGTCCGCCAGCGGCACAACCTGGCCAACGGCGACCTCGACCGGACCCACCGCCAACAGGCCTTCATCGCCTCGGTGGTGGCCAAGCTGAAGGGCGCCGGGGTGATGGGCGACCTGGGCAAGATGCAGCAGCTCTTCGACGTGGTCAAGAAGGACGTCGTGATGGACGACCAGTGGAACGTCCTGGACTTCGCCCAGCAGGCGCCCAACCTCTCCGGCGGGCACGTCGAGGCCAACACCCTGCCGATCGCCGGTTTCGCGACCGTCAACGGGCAGGACGTGAACAAGGTCGACCCGGTCCAGATCAAGCGGATCGTGCAGCAGCTGACCGGGCACGACCCGGCTCCGGCCCCGGCGGCCGAGCCGGCCCCGGTCGACAGCCCCACCGAGAGCGCCCCCTCCGCCGCCGCGTCCGCACCGGCGTCGCAGGCCCCCCCGGGCACGGTCGACGTCCTCAACACCTCCGCCACCGCCGGCGCCGCCGCCACCGAGTCGAAGGCGCTGACCGCGCTCGGCTTCACCGCCGGCCGGATCGGCCAGGCCCCGCGGCAGACCAGGACCACGGTCACCTACGGCGCCGGCGCGAAGGAGGCGGCCGACCAGATCGCGGCCCGCTACGGCGTCACGGCGACCGCCGGTGCGACCACCCGTGCCGGTCACGTCGAAGTCACCCTGGGCACCGGCTACACCCCGCCCGGCGCGCCGGCGGGCGGCGCCGCGAGCCCGGCCGCCAAGGGCTCCAGCGGGGCTCAGGACCCGGCTGCCAACCTTCCGATGCAGGGACCGCCGGTGAAGATGGGCGGCATCCCCTGCGTTGACTGACGCCCGTCCGTCCCCCGGCCCGGTCTCACCCGTGGCCGGGGTTCTTCACCCTGCTGCAGCACAGGGCATAGTGGGAGCATCCACGCCGTGCAGGCGTTTTACCTGATCGGAGCATCTGGTGATCATCGGCCTCGTGACCGCCGTGGCGGCCTCCGCCTGTTATGGCACCGGTTCGGTGCTGCAGGCGGTCGGCTCCCGCCGGTCGGCCCGCGAGGAGGCGGCCGCGGCTGCGGCCGCCGGCACGACGGCTGCGAGCGACGCCCCGGTGATGACCACCGAGCACGGCGGCCCCAGCCTCACCTCCACCGCCAAGGCCGTGGTGACCTGGGAGTTCATCCTCGGCACCGCGCTCGACCTGATCGGCTTCCTGCTCGGCGCGCTGGCCGCCCGGCTGCTGCCGCTCTTCCTCTCCCAGACGGTGATCAGCGCCAACCTGGTGATCACCGCGCTGCTCAGCATCAAGCTGCTCGGCATGCGGCTCAAGCGGCCCGAGTGGGCCTCCATCGCGGTGGTCTGCGCGGCGCTGGTGATGCTCGCGGTGGCGGCCGGCCCGGAGGGCACCGGCACGACGCCGATCTCCACCCACTGGTGGCTGCTGCTGGTCTCGGTGGCGGTGATCGCGGGCGGCTCGCTGCTGGTCCGCCGGCTCGGCACCAGCGGGGCGATCGTGGCCGGCCTGGTCTCCGGCCTCGGCTTCGGCGCGCTCGGCATCGGGGTGCGCGTCCTGAACGGCGTGGACCCGTTCGACATGGGCCAGTTGCTCAGCGACCCGGCCCTCTACGCGATCCTGGTCGGCGGCCTGGGCGGGATGTACCTGCACACCGTCGCGCTGCAGACCGGCTCGGTCAACGCCGCGACCGCCGCCCTGGTCGTCGGCGAGACGGTGGTCCCGGGCGTGATCGGCGTGCTGTGGCTGGGCGACGCCACCCGGCACGGCCTGAGCTGGCTGGGCGTCGTCGGCTTCGTGCTGGCCGTCGCCGGCGCGGTGGCGGTGGCGCACTTCGGGCAGGGCGAGGAGGCGCTCCCGCCGTCCGGCGCGCGGGAGCCGGAACTCAGCACGCGCTGACGGTGCGAGCGGTCAGCGCGGCCGGGGGACGCGCTGACAGCGCGGGCAGTAGTAGCTGGAGCGGTTCATCCAGGCGGCCCGCCGGATCGGGGTGGCGCAGCGGTAGCAGGGTTCGCCCTCGCGACCGTAGGCGTCCAGCGAGCGGGAGAAGTAGCCGCTCTCACCGTTCACGTTGACGTAGAGGCTGTCGAAGCTGGTGCCGCCGACCGCCAGCGCCGCGTTCATCACCTCGCGGGCGTTGGCCAGCAGGGTGGCGGCCAACGGCCGGGTGAGGCTCTCGGTGGGGCGGTCGTAGTGCAGCTTGGAGCGCCAGAGCGCCTCGTCCGCGTAGATGTTGCCGACCCCGCTGATCAGCGTCTGGTCGAGCAGCGCGCGCTTGACCGTGGTGCGGCGGGCGCGCAACGCGGCGGCGAAGGCCGCGTCGTCGAAGCGCGGGTCGAGCGGGTCGCGGGCGATGTGCGCGAGCGAGACCGGGGTGGCCTCCGGATCACCGGCCTCGGCCTGCTCGGCGGCGAGCCCGCCGAAGGTCCGCTGGTCGACGAAGCGCAGCTCGCGCCCGCCGTCGGTGAAGCGCAGCCGGACCCGCAGGTGCGTCTCGTCCGGGGTGGCCGGGTCCTGGACGAGCAGCTGCCCGCTCATCCCGAGGTGGCCCAGCATCGACGTCTCGCCGTCGTCCAGCGGCACCCAGAGGTACTTGCCGCGCCGCTGGGCGCTGCCGAACGTAGCGCCGGTGAGCAGCGCGGCGAACTCGCCGGCCCCGGCGGGCTGGCGGCGTACCGCGCGCGGGTGCAGGACCTGCACCTCGGCGACGGTACGGCCGGTGATCCAGCGCGCGAGTCCGCGCCGGACCACCTCGACCTCGGGAAGTTCGGGCACGGCGGGACTCCCGTCCTACGCGGCAGGGTCGGCGTGCTTGGCCTTGATCGCGCGCCAGGCGCTCTCGGCGGCCTTCTGCTCGGCTTCCTTCTTGGAACGGCCGGTGCCACTGCCGTAGTCCTCGCCGGCCACCCGGGCGGCGGCGTTGAAGGTCTTCTCGTGGTCCGGACCGGACTCCTCGACGACGTACTCGGGCACGCCGATGCCCACCGAGGCGGTGAGTTCCTGAAGGCTGGTCTTCCAGTCGAGACCGGCGCCCAGCTGCGAGGACTCCGCGATCAGCGGGTCGAAGAGCCGGTGCACGAACTCGGTCGCGGCCGGCAGGCCCTGGTCCAGGTAGATGGCGCCGATCACGGCCTCGACGGTGTCGGCGAGGATCGACGACTTGTCGCGACCGCCGGTACCCTCCTCGCCCTTGCCGAGCCGGATGAAGGTGCCGAGCTCCAGACCGCGGCCGACCTCGGCGAGCGCGCGGGAGTTCACCACCGCGGCGCGAAGTTTGGCGAGCGTGCCCTCCGGGACATCCGGGTGGATGCGGTAGAGGGTGTCGGTCACCACCAGTCCGAGCACCGAGTCCCCGAGGAACTCCAGGCGCTCGTTGGTAGGCAGACCGCCGTTCTCGTAGGCGTACGAACGATGGGTCAGCGAACGTACCAGAAGGGCGCGCTCGAGTGTGTACCCGAGGCGCCCTTCCAGGACGTCGTAGTCGGTCGACGCCGGCCCGCCGCCCTTCCCCCCATTGCTGGGGGACGACTTGCGGGAAGAGTTGTCATCCGACATCGAACGCCCGCCGATCAGACCGAGAGGACCTGGCGACGGTTGTACGTGCCGCAGCTCGGGCACGCGGTGTGACCGAGCTTCGGCTCGTGGCAGCGGTCGCACGCCACGAGGGCCGGGACGACGGCCTTCCAGTTGGAACGTCGGTGGCGCGTGTTGCTGCGCGACATCTTCCGCTTCGGAACAGCCACGGCTACTTCTCCTGATCTTCGGCAGAACCCTCACGGGTGCTGCTGGTCTTGATTCCGTCACCCTCGTCGCCAGGGGCGGCGGAGAGTCCCTGCAATGCCGCCCACCGGGGGTCGGCGACATCATGGTGGTGGGCCGGGTCGTCGCTCAGGCGTGCTCCGCATTCGGAGCACAGACCCAGGCAGTCTTCCTGGCACACCGGCTGCAGCGGCAGTGCGAGCACCACCGCGTCACGCAGCACCGGAGAGAGGTCGAAGTAATCGCCCTCCAACCGGTAGATCTCATCCTCGTCCTCGTCGGACTCCTCCTCGGAGGAGGTTCCGCCGGTCCGGGTGCGCCCGCGCTCGTCGGCCTCCGGGTAGTAGTACAGCTCCTGGAAGTCGACGTCGAGGCTGTCCTCGACGGGCTCCAGGCAGCGCACACACTCTCCGGTGACGTCGGCCTCGGCGGTGCCCGTCACGAGCACCCCTTCGACCACCGACTCCAGGCGCAGCTCCAGGACGATCTCGCTGTCCGCAGGAACGCCGATCACGTCGACGATCCCCAGGCCCTCGGGGGCCTTCAGGGTGCGGGACACCTTGCGCAGCGAACCGGGGCGACGGCCGAGCTCATGCGTGTCGAACACGAGCGGGTCGCGGTGGTCGAGGCGGTTCAAGGTGTCCTGACTTCCTACGGCGGGCGCATCGCTGCGCCACGCGAGTGGTTCTTGGGTTTGGTCCGGGTGCCTGGCACTGGTGCGCGGGCAGCCGAACGGTCCGGTATGGAAAGACCGGAGTGGTCAGACTACCGGAGAGCGGCGCCAGGCCCAACTTCGGACGACCGGCACCGCCGCACCCGGCGGCCGCTAGCGGCCGCCGAGCTCCCGGAGTCTGGTCATGTCGATCATGCTGGTGTCGAAGAAGCTGGTCTCGTCCAGGCCGGCCTGCTGCGGCAGCTGGGCGGGCTGGACGGGGTGCTGCTGCTGGTAGCCGTACGGGTCGTAGCCCTGCTGGGCGGCCGGGTAGGCCTGCTCCTGCTGCTGGTAGCCGTAGGAGGGCGCCGCGTACGGGTCGGCCTGCTGCTGGCCCTGGTAGCCGTACTGGCCGTGGCCGCCGTAGGGGTCGGCCTGGACCGCCGGGTCGTAGCCGCCGCCGTAGACCTCGGCGTACTCGCCGCCGCCGTGCTGCTGGGCGTACGGGGCCTCCTGGCCGCCCTGGTACTGCGCGGCCGCGGCGTACGGGACGTCGCCGGGTGCGGCCTGCCAGCCGGCCTCGACCGGGGTCTGCTCGGGCCAGCTCTGCTGCTGCGGGACCTCGGCCCGGTACCAGGCGGGCTGGTCGTCCGCGCTGTCGGCGAGGTCGGCGAAGCCCTCCTCGGCGAAGCCGGCGGCCACCGCCTCGGCGCGGTCCTTCTGGTTCTGGGCCTCGTCGGCGGCGGCCAGGTAGGCGCCGAGCTCGTCGATCGGGGCCTTGCCGAGCAGCTTGTCGCGGCCGCGGCCGACCGCCTCCAGGGTGCCGCTGAGCACGGCCTGGAGGGTGGCGAGCTTCACATCGACGTACTCGTCGACCTCGGGGCTCGGGGTGTCGCGCGGCTGGAACTCCTCGCCGTCCGCGTCGTTGGTCTCGTACGCGCTCTGCTCACCGCGCAGCTTGTCCCGGCCGCGGCCGACCGCGCCCAGCGTCTTGGTGAGCACGACCTCGAAGTTGGCCAGCTTGCTGTCGACGTAGTCGTCGGCCTCCTGGCGCTTGAGCGCGATCTCCTCGCGCGCCTCCGCCAGGATCCGGTCGGCCTGCGCCTGCGAGCGGCGGACCACCTCGGTGTCCGAGATCAGCGAGCCGCGTTCGGCGTGCGCCCCCTGGATGATCAGATCCGCCTCGCCGCGGGCGTCCGCCACCAGCTGCTCGTGGTCGGCCATCACCGACTGGGCCTGGGCGAGTTCGGTCGGCAGCGCCTCGCGCAGCTCCTGGAGCAGGGCGATGAGCTCGGCCCGGTTCACCACACAGGAGGACGACATGGGCATCGAGCGGGCGTTCTCGACCGCGGCGACGATCTCATCGACTTTGTTCTGCACGTCCACGGGTCTTCTGTCTTTCCGTGTGCCGCCGGGATACGGGCGGAGGCAGCGGAGCCGGGCGACACCCGGGGTCAGTCCGGGGGCGCCGCGAGGCGGGAGTACAGACTGTACGTCCACCACGGGGTGCCGTGACAACGCCGTCCGCCTCGCCGCCACCCGGGAGGCGGACAGCCCATGACGATCCGCCAGTCGCCCTACTGTGCGGCGCGCTCGGCGATCCGGTCGGCGAGGCGCTGGTGGACCGCCTGCGGGATCAGGTGCGAGACGTCGCCGCCGTAGGAGGCCACCTCCTTGACCAGGGTCGAGGAGAGGAAGCTGTACGTCGGCGAGGTCGGCACGAAGAGCGTCTCGACGCCGGTCAGGCCGCGGTTCATCTGGGCCATCTGCAGCTCGTAGTCGAAGTCGCTGACCGCCCGCAGGCCCTTGACGATCGCCGGGATCCCGCGCGCCCGGCAGAAGTCCACCAGCAGGCCGTGGTGCGACTCCACCTCGATGTTGCCGTAGCTCGCGGTGGTCTCCTCGATCAGCTCGATGCGCTCCTCGATGCTGAACAGGCCCTGCTTGTTCTTGTTGATCAGCACCGCGACGTGCACCACGTCGTAGAGCTTGGAGGCCCGCTCGATGATGTCGAGGTGGCCATTGGTGATCGGGTCGAACGAGCCCGGGCAGACGGCGCGGCGCATGAGGTGGGGTGTCCCTTCGGTAGTTCGCCCGGTCAGTTCGCCCGGTCGGCTGCGGCGGCCTCGGCCCCGGTGGCCTGGCCGTACCAGAGCGTGCCCTCGCCGTAACGGCGCGAGCGGAGTGCTTCGAAGCCCTCGGGCCAGTCGAACTCGCCGCCCCGGGTGCTGCGTTCCACGGTGACGAGTGCGTCGTCCGTGAGCCAGTCCCCAGAGCGGAGTGTGATCAGCATCTCGCACAGCTCCTGGTCCGTGACGGTGTACGGCGGGTCCAGGAAGACCACGTCGTACGGCTCCTCGGGCGCCCGGCCGGCCGCCACCCGCTCGGCGCGGTCCGCGCGGACCTCGGCCCCGGGCAGCGCCAGCGTCCTGACGTTCTCCCGGATCACCTTGGCCGCCGAGGCGTCCGCCTCCACCAGCAGGACGTGCGCGGCGCCGCGGGAGAGCGCCTCCAGGCCCACCGCGCCGGAGCCGCCGAAGAGATCGAGCATCCGGACCCCGTCGAGGGTGCCGCGCAGCGCCTGCAGCGTGGAGAACATCGCCTCGCGGGCCTTGTCGGAGGTCGGACGGGTGCTGCGGCCTGGCGGTACGGCCAGCCGACGGCCACCGGCCACCCCGGCGATCACGCGGGTCATGACGATCCTGAACTGTCGGAGCTGTCTCTTCCGTGACCACGCTATACGCCCTCCTGTCCGAGACCGGACAGGAGGGCGGTGGGTCGCGGGGCGGCTGCCGGCGCTACTCCTGGGGCACCGCGCCCAGCAGGGCCGGCGAGGCGTAGCGCGACCAGGAGAGGCAGCCGTCGGGCGGGCAGTGCTCGGGCCGGCGCGGGTCGTGGCCCAGCTCGCGCAGCTTGGTACGGACGGAGTCGGGCGTGCGGCCGAACCGGGCGGCTATCCGGGCGATGGTCTCGTTGTCGTGGAAGCGCCGGACGAGCTCCTCCTCGTGCTGCGGCACCCAGGGGGCGCCGTGGCCCGGGTAGAGCTCGCGCAGCACGTCGCGGTCGGGGATCGGCTCGGAGACGTCGGCGACGATCGCCAGGGCGCGCAGCGCGCGGTTGAGCGCGATCCGCAGGCTGGCGACGTCCTCCACCGGGAGGCGGAGCCGGCCGGAGGCCAGCGGCTCGGCGGCCGACCCCTCGCGCCAGCCGGTCAGGGTGAGGGTGACCTCTCGGTCGTCGTCGCTGGCGAGTTCGATCCGGAAAACCTTGTCGCCGAGCGGGAGCTCGTTGAGATGACGGAATGCCACGGCAGGACCCCCAAGTGTCGTGTCAGGAACGCACCTTGGGGGTGCGCCCTGAACACCTTCATTCTCTCGCGGGGTACTGACAATCCCGGGTGTCCGGCGGCCCGTCCGGGGCCGTCAGCCCTTCTCCAGGAACTCCGCCCGGTCCTCGTCCAACAGGCTCTCCAGCGCGGTACGCAGATCCGGATGGTCGGCCAGCTCCGGGTCGACGGCGACCAGCCGGCCCGCCTCCTCACGGGCGGTGGCGATCACGTCCTCGTCCTGGAGGACCGAGAGCACCTTGAGCGAGGACTTCACGCCGGACTGCGCCTGGCCCAGCACATCGCCCTCGCGGCGCTGCTCCAGGTCGATCCGGGAGAGTTCGAAGCCGTCCAGGGTGCCGGCCACCGCGTCCAGCCGGGCCCGCGCCGAGCTGCCGGCCGGCATCTCGCTGACCAGCAGGCAGAGCCCGGGCGCGCTGCCGCGCCCGACCCGGCCGCGCAGCTGGTGCAGTTGGGAGACGCCGAAACGGTCCGCGTCCATGATCACCATCGCGGTGGCGTTCGGCACGTTCACCCCGACCTCGATCACCGTGGTCGCCACCAGGACGTCGACCTGGCCGGCCGTGAAGCGGCGCATCACGTCGTCCTTGGCCTCCGGGGTGAGCCGGCCGTGCAGGATCTCCACCCGCAGTCCGGCCAGCGGGCCCTTGGCCAGCATCTCGGCGGTGGCCACCACGGCCAGCGGCGGGCGGCGTTCGTCGCTGCCCGCGCCGAGGTCCTCGGTGTCGTCCGGGGCGGTCTTGCGCTTCTTCTTCGGGTCGTCCGGCTCGTCGCCGATCCGCGGGCAGACCACGTACGCCTGGTGGCCCTTGCCGACCTCCTCGCGGATCCGCTCCCAGGCCCGGGCGAGGAAGTTGGGCTTCTCCAGCGAGGGCACCACATGGCTGGAGATCGGTGAGCGGCCGGCCGGCAGCTGGTCCAGGACCGAGGTCTCCAGATCACCGAAGACCGTCATCGCCACCGTGCGCGGGATCGGCGTGGCGGTCATCACCAGCAGGTGCGGGGGCTTCTCGCCCTTGGCGCGCAGCGCGTCGCGCTGCTCGACGCCGAACCGGTGCTGCTCGTCGACGACGACCAGGCCGAGGTCCTGGAACTGGACCTTGTCCTGGATCAGCGCGTGCGTGCCGATCGCGATCCCGGCGTCCCCGCAGGCCATGTCCAGCAGCACCTGGCGACGGGCCGGCACGCCCATCGAGCCGGTCAGCAGCACCACCTTGGTGCCGAGCTCCGAGCCCCCGAGCATCCCGCCCTCGGCCAGTTCCCCCATCATCTCGACGATCGAGCGGTGGTGCTGCTGGGCGAGCACCTCGGTCGGCGCCAGCAGCACCGCCTGGCCGCCGGCGTCCACCACGGTGAGCATCGCGCGCAGGGCGACCATCGTCTTGCCGCTGCCGACCTCGCCCTGCAGGAGCCGGTGCATCGGGTGCTCGGTCGCCAGGTCGGTGAAGATCTCGGCCGAGACGCATCGCTGGCCCTGGGTCAGGGTGAACGGCAGCTTGGCGTCGAAGGCGTCCAGCAGGCCGCCGGAACGGGCCGGCCGGGCCACCGCGGGCAACGCCGAGTCGGCGGCCCGGCGCTGCGCGAGGGCGACCTGCAGGACGAACGCCTCGTCCCAGCGCAGCCGGTTCTGCGCGCGCTCGCGGTCGGCGTGGGTGCGCGGGCGGTGGATCGACTCCAGCGCCTCGGGCAGCGCGATCAGCGCGTGCTCGGCCCGCAGTTCGGCCGGCAGCGGCTCGCCGACGCCCTCCCAGCCGGTGGCGGTGAGACTGTCCAGCGCCATGTCCACGCACTGGGACAGCTTCCAGCTGGGGAACTGAGCGCTGGCCGGGTAGACCGGGATGAGCCGGCCGGCGAACTTCTCGGCCACCGAGGAGTCCGCGTCGGCGTCCAGCAGCTGGTAGTCGGGCGCGGCCAGTTGCCGGGTCCGGTTGAAGACGCCGACCTTGCCCGCGAACAGGCCCTGCGAGCCGGGCCGCAGCTCCTTCTGCCGCCAGCCCTGGTTGAAGAAGACCAGCGTGAGCTTGCCCCGGCCGTCGGTGACCACCACCTCCAGCCGGTCGCCGCGACGCTGCTTGAACGGGATCAGGGTGACCTTCTCGATCCGCGCGAGCACCGTCACGTGCTCGTCCACGTCGAGGTCGTCCAGGCTGGTCAACTCACCGCGTTCGGCGTACCGGCGCGGGTAGTGGTGCAGCAGGTCGCCGACCGTGCGCAGCTTGAGGCTGTCGGCGAGCACCTTCGCGGTGCGGTCGCCGACGAGCTTGGTCAGGGGTTCGTCCAGTGCGGCCATCACGCCCTATTGGACACCACCGCTGCGACAGCGGCCCTCACTCCACCCCGATGAGCAGCGGCGCGCTCTGCTGTCCGCCCGCGAAGACCACGGTGTCCACCTCGGGGCGCTGCCTGCGCGCGTGCGCCACCAACTGGTCGGCCAGGCCGGACGGGACGCCCTCGCCGAGCACCAGGGTGACCAGTTCGCCGCCGGCCGCGAGCATCCGGGAGAGCACCTCGGCGCCGGTGGCGGCGATCTCCGGGCCGATCACCGCCACGTCCCCGTCGATCAGGCCGAGCACGTCACCGGCCTGGCAGACCCCGGCCATCGTCCAGGACTCCCCCTCGGCGACGGCCAGTTCGGCGTACCGGGTGGCCCCGGCGGCCGAGGTCATGGCGACCACGTCCTCGTCGAAGCGGCGGCCCGCCTCGTGGACGGCGAGCGCGGCCAGGCCCTGCACCGGGGAGCGGGTGGGCAGCACCGCGACCCGCACGCCCTCCTCGCGCAGCTGGTCGGCGGCGGCGCCGGCGGTGGCCCGCAGTTCGGGGTCGTTGAGCAGCACGATCACCTCACCGGCCGCGCAGGCCCGGACCGCCTGCGCCAGCTCGGCGCTGGACGGCGGCGCGTCCGGGTCGGCCCGCAGCACGGCGGCGCCGGCCAGCGTGCAGAGCTGCGCCAGTCCCTCGCCGCCGACCACGCTGAGCACCGCGCGGGCGGCCGGGCCGGGAGCTCCGCCGGCCCCGGCGCGGGCGGCGGCCTCGGCGAAGTGGGTGACCCGGATCCGGTACGGCCGGCCGGCCTCGACCCCGGCCTCCACCGCCGCGCCCGCGTCGTCCACGTGCACGTGCACGCTCCACAGCCCGTCGCCGCCGCCGACCACCAGCGAGTCGCCCAGCGCCGCCAGCCGCTCGCGCAGCACGGGCAGCGCCGCGTCGGGGGCGTCCAGCAGGTAGATCACCTCGAACGCGGGATGGCCGGGCCCGGGCGGCCGGAGATGCCCCTCGCAGCCCGGCAGCACCGCGCCCAGATCCTCGCCGAGCGCGACCGGGCCCATCGGCTGCTGCCCGGTCACCGCGTCCGCGAGCGCGCCGAGGACCGCGACCAGACCGCGCCCGCCGGCGTCCACCACACCCGCCCTGGCCAGCACGTCCAGCTGGGAGGGGGTGCGCAGCAGGGCCTGGCGGGCCTCCTGGTGCGCGGCGCCGGCGATCTCCGCGAGGCCGCCGCCGTCCCGCTCGGCCCGCTCGGCGCTCTCGGCCGCGCAGGCGGCCACCGTCAGCAGGGTGCCCTCCACCGGCTCGGCGACCGCCTGGTAGGCCGCCTCGCAACCCCGGCGCAGCGCCGCGCTGAGCGCCTGCGGGCCGCCGCCGCGCTGCGCCAGCACCTCGGCCGTCCCGCGCAGCAGCTGGGCCAGGATCACCCCGGAGTTCCCGCGGGCCCCGATCAGCGCGCCCTTGGCCATCGCCCTGACCGTGGCGTCCAGACCCGGTTCGGCGCCGTCCTCGAAGCACTGCTCGACGGCGGCGGTGGCGGACTCGGCGGTCAGGTAGAGGTTGGTCCCGGTGTCCCCGTCCGGCACGGGGTAGACGTTGAGCGCGTCGATCTCCTCACGGGCCTGGCCGAGCGCGGACAGCGCGAGCCGGCACCAGGTGCGGACGGCGAGGGCGTCGAGCGTGTCCTGCACCGGGTCTCCTCCAGGTGAACGCGACGGGAACGTGGGGCGAGACCGGGAAGACCGGGCCCCGGTGCCCTTCGGCAGGTTATCCGGGCGGTGGCGGGATCAGCGCTGGCAGGAGGCCTGGCGGGGGCAACGGCCCGGCCGCTCGTGGTAATTTCGTTGAACGGGAGTAGCCGTTGTATGCTGCTCCGGTTGCCTGGAACAGTCCAGGCTCACCCCTTGAGTCGATCCGGGTCACGCGAGTGCTCCGGGACGGATCAGCCGGGGTTTTCGAACGTAAATGATTCTGAAGTCTTGGAGTGACTCCTGTGGCTGCCAACTGCGACGTCTGCGGCAAGGGGCCGGGCTTCGGCAACAGCATCTCCCACTCGCACCGCCGTACCCCTCGTCGTTGGAACCCCAACATCCAGAGGGTGCGCGCTGTGATTGGGCGTACGCCGAAGCGGCTCAACGTCTGCACCTCGTGCATCAAGGCCGGTAAGGTCTCGCGCTGACGCGCAGACCGGTAAGCCGGTCCTCCAGTAAGCCGATTCATCCTCGGATGGGTCGGCTTTCTGTTTGGTCTTCATACCACTCTGTAGGGCCCGGCACACCTGTGCCGGGCCCTACAGAGGTTTCCGGGCCTCAGTGCTTGCGCTGCCGCCAGCCGTGGTCGACCGGGCCGATGCCCTCGCCGAGCGCGAAGCCGGCCCGGATCGCCCCGGTGACGTACTCCTTGGCGGCCGCCACCGCGGACGGCACGTCCTGGCCCTTGGCCAGCTCGGAGGCGATCGCGCTGGCCAGCGTGCAGCCGGTGCCGTGGGTGTGCCGGTTGTCGTAGCGCGGCGAACGGAACCAGTGCTCGCCGCCGTCCGCGCCGACCAGCAGGTCGGCGGCCTCGCCCTCCAGGTGGCCGCCCTTGACCAGCACCCAGCGCGGGCCGAGCGCCAGCAGCGCCTCGGCCGCCGGGCGCATCTCGCGCTCCTCGACGACGGTGATGCCGGTGAGCTGCGCCACCTCGTGCAGGTTGGGGGTGGCCAGCGTGGCGACCGGCAACAGGCGCTCGCGGACGGTGGCGACCGCCTCGGCGGCGAGCAGCGCGTCGCCGTGCTTGGAGACCCCGACCGGGTCCACCACCACCGGCGCGTCGACGCCCGCGAGCAGCTCGGAGACCGTCTCGACCAGCTCGATCGAGGCCAGCATGCCGGTCTTCACGGCCTGCACACCGATGTCGTCCACCACGCTGCGGAACTGGGCCCGGACGGCCTGCGCCGGCAGCTCCCAGTAGCCCTGCACGCCCAGCGAGTTCTGCGCGGTGACGGCGGTGATCACGCTCATCCCGTGCACGCCCAGCGCCAGCATGGTCTTGAGGTCGGCCTGGATGCCGGCCCCGCCCCCGGAGTCCGAACCGGCCACGGTGAGGACGCGAGGCGGCGCGGTGGAGCCGGCGACGGCGAGGACCCCCGGAGGGGTTGTTGCAGCAGACATGGCGCCCAACCTACCGGGCGCCGCTCAGAGGACGGCTTCCGATTCCGCCCACTGGTCCTGCGGCACGGTCTTCAGCCGGTGGACCGCGTCGGCGACCGGCAGCAGCTCGATCTCGGTGCCGCGCAGCGCGGTGAAGTGCCCGAAGGCGCCCTTGTGGACGGCTTCCACGGCGTGCCAGCCGAACCGGGTGGCGAGCACCCGGTCGCGGGCCGTGGGCGTGCCGCCGCGCTGGGTGTGCCCGAGGATGACCGGCTTGGCCTCCTTGCCGAGCAGGTCCTCCAGTTCGTGCGCGAGCCGGGTGCCGATCCCGCCGAAGGTCTGGTGGCCGTACTGGTCGACCGTGCCGTGGTCGAAGCGCAGCGTGCCGGGGGCGGGCTTGGCGCCCTCGGCGACCGCGATGATGGCGAACTTCTTGCCGCGCTCGAAGCGTTCCTCGATCATCCGGGCGACCGCCTCGATGTCGAAGGGCTTCTCGGGGATCAGGATGCCGTGCGCGCCGGCCGCCATGCCCGCGGTGAGAGTGATCCAGCCGGTGTGCCGACCCATCAACTCGACCACCATGACCCGCTGGTGCGACTCCGCGGTGGTCTTCAGCCGGTCGATCGCCTCGGTGGCCACGTGCACGGCGGTGTCGAAGCCGAAGGTGACGTCGGTCGACTCGATGTCGTTGTCGATCGTCTTGGGCACGCCGACCACCGGCAGCCCGGCGTCGCTGAACATCTTGGCGGCGGTCAGCGTGCCCTCCCCGCCGATCGCGATCAGCGCGTCGATGCCGAGATTGCCGGCCAGCGTACGGGCGTTCTCCACCGCCCACGCGATCCGCTCGCGCTGCACCCGCGCCGAGCCGAGGATGGTGCCGCCCATGGTGAGCAGACCGGTGACGTCGTCGTGGCCGATGATCCGGGCCCGACCCTCGATCAGGCCCTGGAAGCCGTCCTCGATGCCGAGGATCTCGTCACCGTGCACGTCCAGGCCCCGGTGGACCACCGAACGGATCACCGCGTTGAGCCCGGGGCAGTCGCCACCACTGGTCAGGACACCGATTCGCATACGGCTGTGCTCTCCCGCTCTGTGGTCAATCCGGACAGAACTGACATTCAGCGCAAGCCTAGCGTCCGTGGGTCCTGGTTCGACTACTGAGCGAAGTGGTCCCAGCCCGCGGTCCGTTCCCAGGGGGCGCCGTCGACGGTGACCCGGCCCTTGCGGCCGGGCCTGGCCGGAGCCGTCACCTCGCCCACCACGCGCCAGCGGGCCGGCAGCTGCACGCCGGCCGGGAAGGTCGCCACGATGGCGTGGTCCTCGCCGCCGGAGAGCACCCAGACCAGCGGGTCGACGCCGACCGCCTGGCCGATGTCGGCCATCTGCGCGGGCACGTCGAAGTCCGCGGCCTTCAGGTCGATGTCCACGGCGCTGGCGGCGGCGACGTGCCCGAGGTCGGCGACCAGGCCGTCGCTGACGTCGATCATCGAGGTCGCGCCGAGGTCGGCCGCCGCCGGGCCCGCGTGGTACGGCGGTTCCGGGCGGCGGTGCGCCTCGACGAAGGCGCGCGGCGAGCGGAATCCGCGCGAGAGCACCGTCAGGCCGGCCGCGGACCAGCCGAGCCAGCCGGTCACCGCGACCACGTCGCCGGTCCTGGCACCCGAACGCACCACCGGCGCACGGCCCTGCAGGTCGCCCAGCGCGGTGATCGCCAGCGTGATGGTGTCGCCGCGGACCACGTCCCCGCCGACGACCGCGGCACCGGCCACCTGGCACTCGTCACGCAGACCGTCCATCATCTCGGTGGCCCAGGTGGTGGGCAGGTCGGCGGGGGCTACCAGGCCCAGCAGTATCGCGGTGGGCACCGCGCCCATCGCGGCGATGTCGGCGAGGTTCTGCGCGGCCGACTTGCGGCCCACGTCGTAGGCGGTGGACCAGTCGCGGCGGAAGTGCCGGCCCTCGATCAGCACGTCGGTGGTGGCGACCACCCGGCCGTCGGGGGCGCGGACCACGGCGGCGTCGTCGCCGGGACCGAGTTCCACCGCCGGAGTGAGCGGCAGCCGGGCGGTGAGTTCCCTGATCAGCCCGAACTCGCCGAGCTCGCCCACGGTCCCCTGCATGTGCCGTCCTCTCCTGCATCCTCGCGCGGTCGTGCGGAGGCACGGCGCGCTCCCCGCGCGAAGCGTACGCCCCTGGAGTACCCCGAGGTCTCCCCTCCCGGGCCTGCCGCGCGGTAGCGTGGTGATCCAGCTCCCTGCGGCGTGCCCGCCCCCACCCCATCCCACCGTGCGGACCGCCTGCGGAGCCTGTCGTGAACCAGCACCCCCAGCCGCCGGGAGGTTCTCCGTGGTACAGGCATACATCCTGATCCAGACCGAAGTGGGCAAGGCCACCGCCGTGGCCCAGTCCATCGCCAAGATCGCCGGCGTTCTGCAGGCCGAGGACGTCACCGGTCCCTACGACGTCATCGTCCGCGCCGAGGCGGAGACCGTCGACGACCTGGGCCGTCTGGTCGTCGCCCAGATCCAGCAGGTCGAGGGGATCACCCGGACCCTGACCTGTCCGGTGGTGCACCTGTAACAGCGGGCGCACCCGGCGGCGACGCCAGGCGGCCCCGGCGCACCAGCGCCGGGGCCGCCGTGCGTGCGGTCAGCGCAGGCCGGTGGAGCGGCGCAGCGCCGCCTGGAGCAGCCGGTCGATCAGCTCGGAGTAGGGCACTCCGGTGGCCTCCCACATCTTCGGGTAGGCCGAGATCGGGGTGAAGCCGGGCATGGTGTTGATCTCGTTGACGACCCAGCGGCCGTCGGTGAGCAGGAAGAAGTCGACCCGGGCCAGGCCCTCGCAGCTCAGCGCCTCGAAGGCGGCGACCGCCTGGCGGCGGATCTCGGCCGTCTCCTCGTCGGTCAGCCGCGCCGGGATCTGCACCTCGGACGAGTCGATGTACTTCGCCTCGAAGCTGTAGAAGTCGAAGCCGCCGCCGACCAGCACCTCGGCCGGCACGCTGGCCCGCGGGCCGTCCTCGAACTCCAGGACGGCGCACTCGATCTCGCGCCCCTCCAGGCCCGCCTCGACGATCACCTTGGGGTCGTGCCGGCGGGCCTCGTCGATCGCGGCGTCCAGCTCGGCGAGGTCCTTGACCTTGCTGATCCCGATGCTGGAACCGGCCCGGCAGGGCTTGACGAAGACCGGCAGGCCCAGCGCGGCGATCCGCATCCGGGCCGCGGCGCGCCCCTGCTCGCTCTCCCAGTCCCGCGGGCGGACCATGGTGTACGGGCCGACGCCGATGCCGAAGGACTCCAGCACCCGCTTGGTGTACTCCTTGTCCATGCCGACCGCGCTGGCCAGCACGCCGGAGCCGACGTACGGCACCCCGGAGAGCTCCAACAGGCCCTGCAGCGTGCCGTCCTCGCCCCACGGGCCGTGCAGCAGCGGCAACACCACGTCGACCTCGCCGAGCACCTTCGGCGCGGCGCCGGGCTCGCTCCAGACCACCTCGCGGGAGGCCGGGCTGGCGGGCAGGACGACCGCGCCGTCCGCCTGTTCGGCGATCTCGGCGACGTCCGGCAGCTTGCCGTCGGTGATGGAAAACCGGGACAGCTCGTCGCTCACCAGGGCCCAGCGGCCCTCGTGGGTGATGCCGATCGGCAGCACGTCGTACTTCGTGCGGTCGATGGACTTCAGGACGCTGCCGGCCGTGGAGACCGAGATCGCGTGCTCGGAGCTACGGCCGCCGAAGACGACGGCGACGCGCGGCTTGCGGCCGGCGCCGGTGGCCTGCGGGTTCGGGGAGGTCGGTTCGATGCTCATATCGGATCTGAGACTACCGTGCGACTGGTTTGGTTCCCCGGTAGCGCGCCCGCTGTCGGCCCGACCGGCCCCGGCCGCCCGATCGCGCCGCTCGCTCAGCGCCGCTCGGACTTCGCCGAGCGGGCCATCAGCCGGGTGAGCGCCTGCTGGGTGGGCCGGCCGTTGTGCACCACCTCCACCACCGCCTCGACGATCGGCATGTCGACGCCGTTGCGCCAGGCCAGGTCCAGCACCGACTCGCAGGACTTCACGCCCTCCGCGGTCTGCCGGGTGGCCGCGATGGCCTCCGCCAGCGACATCCCGCGGCCCAGGTTGGTGCCGAAGGTGTGGTTGCGGGAGAGCGGCGAGGAGCAGGTGGCCACCAGGTCGCCCATCCCGGCCAGCCCGGCGAAGGTCAGCGGGTCCGCGCCGAGCACCACGCCGAGCCGGGTGATCTCGGCCAGGCCGCGGGTCATCAGGGTGGCCTTGGTGTTGTCGCCCAGGCCCATCCCGTCGGCCATGCCGACCGCCAGGCCGATCACGTTCTTGACCGCGCCGCCCAGTTCGCAGCCGATCACGTCGGTGTTGGTGTACGGGCGGAAGTACGGCGTGTGGCAGGCCGCCTGGAGCCGCTGGGCGACCGACTCGTCGGCGCAGGCGACGACGGTCGCGGCCGGCTGGCGGTTGGCGATCTCGGGGGCCAGGTTGGGCCCGCTGACCACCGCGACCCGCTCCGGGCCGACGCCGGCCACCTCGCCGATCACCTCGCTCATCCGCTTGGCGGTGCCGAGTTCGATGCCCTTCATCAGGCTCACCAGGACGGTCCGCGGGTCGAGCAGCGGGGTCCAGGCCGCGAGGTTCTGCCGCAGGGTCTGCGAGGGCACCGCGAGCACCGCGAAGTCCGCGCCGGCCAGCGCGGCGGCCGCGTCGGTGGTGGCGCCCACGCTCGCCGGAAGCTTGAGGTCGGGCAGGTAGTCGGGGTTGACCCGGGTGGTGGCGATGGCGTCCACCAGCTCCTGGCGCCGGCCCCAGAGGGTCACCTCACACCCCGCGTCGGCCAGGATCATCGCGAAAGCGGTCCCCCAGGAACCGGTTCCCAAGACTGCACAGCGGGTCACTTGGCGGACTCCTCGTCGGTGGTGACGGCGCGGTCGCGCCGGTCGGCGGCGGCCTGGCCGCGGGCCGCGGAGGCCCGGCGCATGTCGAAGCGCTCGGTGGGCGGCTGCTCGCCGCGGATGCCGGCCAGCACCTCGGTGATGGCCGTCATGATGTCCTCGGTGGCCTCGCGCAGCACCTGCGCGGTGATCTCCCGGCCCTGATACCTGCTCAGGTCCACCGGCGGACCGGCCACCACCTGCACCCGGTGCCGGGGGAAGAGGCTGAGTCTGGCCTTGCCCTTGCCGCGCCCGCCGTAGCCGTACGGCGGGACGATCTCGTGCGCTCCCCAGTGCGCCACCGGGATGACCGGCGCGCCGGTCATCAGGGCGACCCGGGCCGCGCCGCTCTTGCCGGTCATCGGCCACAGGTCGGGGTCCCGGGTGAGCGTGCCCTCCGGGTAGAACTGCACGACCTGGCCGTGGTTGACGGCGTCGATGGCGGCGCGGAACGCCTTCGCGGCGTCGGTGGAGTCGCGGTAGACCGGGATCTGGCCGGTCTTGCGGAGCATGAATCCGATGAACGGCACGGAGAAGACCGCCGACTTGCCGAGCATCCGCGGCGGGCGGCCGCTGTTGTACTGGAAGTGCGCGTAGATCAGCGGGTCGATCACCGAGTTGTGGTTCACCACCGTCAGGAAGCCGCCTTCCTTGGGGAAGTGCTCCCAGCCACGCCATTCGGGCTTCACCAGTGCGGTCGTCACCGGTTTCACCAGGACCGCGGCGAAGCGGTACCAGATTCCGTAGTCCGCGTTGCCGAAACTGGCGTACGAGCGGCGGGCCACCCCAGGTCCTCCTCGTGTGGTGCGGCACGTGGGGTGCCGCAGCTGTCGGTATCTCGGTCTGTCGGTATGTCGGTCCGGGTCGCCCCGGCAGGGTCTCCAGCAGGTCCGGCACAAGTGACCAACAGCACGTCACACCCCGCGGGGCTGTCTGGCGCGGACTCCCGGACCGGCGCCAGAATGGCGCGGATGACCCAGCACACCGTACGCCCAGTCTCCCCCGCCGCGCGGGGCCGGTCGTCCGGCTGGTCGCTGATCGTGCCGGTGAAGGCGCTCGCGCGGGCCAAGACCCGGCTGGGTGAGTACGCGGGCGAACAGCGCGCGGAACTCGCGCTGGCGTTCGCGCTGGACACCGTGACGGCCGCGCTGAACTGCCCTGCCGTCGGCCGGGTCCTGGTGGTCTGCGACGACCCGCTGGCGGGGCCGCTGCTGGCCCGGCTCGGCGCCGTGCTGGTGACCGACGAGCCCGGTGGCGGGCTCAACCCCGCACTGGCGCACGGCGCAGCACGCGCGCGGGTGCTGGCCCCCGACGCGCCCCTCGCCGCACTCTCCGCCGACCTGCCGGCGCTGCGGCCGGACGAACTGGCGCGGGTGCTGGCGTCGGTACCCGCGCCCGGGCGCGCCTTTCTGGCCGACTCCCCCGGCATCGGCACCACGCTGCTGGCCTGTTCCCCCGGCCACCCGCTGGAACCGGCCTTCGGCGGCGCCTCCCGGGCCCGTCACACGGCGGGCGGGGCGCTCGAACTCGCGCTCCTCGACGTCCCGTCCGTCCGCCGCGACGTGGACACCGCGGCCGACCTCGCCGAGGCGCTGCGCCTGGGCGTCGGCCGCTGCACCGCGGCGGTGGCGGCGGTGCTGGGATCCGAACTGCCCGCTGTCGGTGGAGCGGTCTAAGCTGACGGCATGCAGGCCACCGCGTTCACTTACGACTCCGAGACCCGGTCCGGCTCCGTGCTGCTGGACGACGGCACCGCGGTGCCCTTCGACGCCGCCGCGTTCGACGCGGGGGGCCTGCGGCTGCTGCGGCCCGGGCAGCGGGTGCGGATTCGCACCGAGGGGGCGGGCGAGGCCCGTCGGGTGGTCTTCGTGACGCTGCAGACCTTCGCCGACCCGGGCGCCTGACAGCCGACTTACGACACAGCCGCGGCGGCCCGCTCCCCAGTCTGGGAAGCGGGCCGCCGCGGCTGTGCGCGGTCCTGGCGGACCGCAGAAGGAGCAGACTGCGTCTGTTCCCGCTTACTTCGAGGCCGTCTTGCGCGCCGTGGTCTTGCGCGTGGCGGTCTTCTTGGCCGGCGCGGTCTTCTTGACCGCGGCAGCCTTCTTCGCGACCGTCGCCGTGGCCTTCTTGGCGGTGGCGGTGGTCTTCTTGGCCGCCGTCGCCTTGCTGGCGGTGGCGGTGGTCTTCTTGGCCGCCGTGGCGGTCTTCTTGACCGGGGTCGCCTTCTTCGCGACAGCGGCCTTCTTCGCCGCGGTCGCGGTGGTCTTCTTGGCCGCGGTCTTCTTGACCGGAGCGGCCGCCTCGGCGGCAGCGGCGGACGCGACGCGCTTGGTGGCGGCGCGCTTCACGGCGGCGGTGGTGCCGCTCTTGCCCGGGGTCAGCGAGCCCTTGGGGGCCTTCTTGACCGAGGGACCGTCCTTGGGCAGCTTCTTGCTGCCGCTGACCAGGTCCTTGAAGCCCTGACCCGGGCGGAAGCGCGGCACGGAGGTCTTCTTGACCTTGACCTTCTCGCCGGTCTGCGGGTTACGGGCGAAGCGCGCGGAGCGCTCCACCTTCTCGAAAGTGCCGAAGCCCGTGACCGACACCCGGTCACCGGCCACGACGGCACGCACCATGGTGTCGAGCACTGCGTCGACGGCCTCTGCGGCAGCCTTGCGACCACCCAGCTGCTCGGCCACCGCTTCGACAAGCTGAGCCTTGTTCACGTCTTCCCCTTCAGAAACGGGCGCCGGATGATTCCATCCGTTCAATTCGCACGTTAGGCATCTATTTGCGGACTTTCAATTACCAAACGCGCGAATCACCCTAGTGTCGCAATGGATTTGCGCGTCTGCGACCTCAGTGGACGGGCGGACGCCCCTCGTCGAGGTCCTGCACAAAGCGACTCAACCGCCGCGCCGCCTCCGGGAGATCGCGCTTGGCGGTCTCGGTGACGATCAACAGCTGTCGGGTGAGAGCGGTCTTTGCGTCATCAGACGCATGCAGCGAGTACACGCGGGCGTGAGCCTGCTTCAACCGCTCTGCCACTAGCGCGTAGAGCGCTGCGACTTCCGGGTCGTCCGGTCCCTCATCGGCTGAGGTGTCGACGTCCGGCCGATCGTCAATTCGACTCTCGACCTCCGGGGCCACGAACTCCGTTGACGCGGGATCGCTGCCCGCGTACGGAGGTTCATGGTGCCGGTGCATGCTCTGATTGTGCCATCCGTCCGGACTTGCGACGCGCCGGGGTTTATCCCCGGCACACGCGAGGGCCAAACCGACCCCCCTCAACGACGATGGCCCGCCCCCCCAACGGGGAGACGGGCCATCCGGCACGGCGTCAGAAAGCGAGTGCTCAGAGCACCGGCAGCGTACGCGGCTTGAAGGTCGGCCGGGTCTGTTCGAACACCGTGATGTCATCAGCGTTCTGCAGAGTGATGCTGATGTCGTCCAGGCCGTTCAGCAGCCTCCAACGGACGTTCTCATCCAACTCGAAGGAAGCCGCAATACCCTCGGCACGCACCTCGCGAGCCTCCAGGTCAACGGTCACCTCGGCGCTCGGATCGGCCTCGGTCAGCGCCAGGATCCGCTCCACCGTCTCGGCCGGCAACACCACGGTGAGCAGGCCGTTCTTCAGGGAGTTGCCCCGGAAGATGTCGGCGAAACGCGAGGAGATCACGGCCTGGAAACCGTAGTTCTGCAGTGCCCAGACGGCGTGCTCGCGGGACGAGCCGGTACCGAACTCCGGGCCCGTCACCAGGACCGTGGCGCCGCTGCGCTCGGGCTGGTTGAGAATGAACTCCGGGTCCTTGCGCCAGGCCTCGAACAGCCCGCCCTCGAAGCCCGAACGGGTCACCTTCTTCAACCAGTGCGCCGGGATGATCTGGTCGGTGTCGACGTTGCTGCGGCGCAGCGGAACGGCCCGGCCGGTGTGGGTGGTGAACTTCTCCATGACGCGTCAGACCTCCACAGCGACGTTGGACGACAGATCGACGGGAGCGGCCAGACGGCCCAGCACCGCGGTCGCGGCGGCGACCTGAGGCGAGACCAGGTGAGTACGACCGCCCTTGCCCTGGCGCCCCTCGAAGTTGCGGTTCGAGGTGGAGGCGCAACGCTCGCCCGGGGCCAACTGGTCCGGGTTCATGCCCAGGCACATCGAGCAGCCCGCGTGCCGCCATTCGGCGCCGGCCGCGGTGAAGACCTTGTCCAGGCCCTCCTCGACGGCCTGCAGCGCCACCCGGACGGAACCGGGGACGACCAGCATCCGGACGCCGTCGGCGACCTGGCGGCCGTCCAGGACGGCTGCGGCGGCCCGCAGGTCCTCGATCCGGCCGTTGGTGCAGGAGCCGACGAAGACCGCGTCGACCTTGACCTCGCGCAGCGGCGTACCGGCCTGCAGGCCCATGTACTTCAGCGCGTTCTCGGCGGCCACCCGCTCCTGCGGGTCCTCGAACGAGGCCGGGTCCGGCACGCTGGCGCCGAGCGGGGCGCCCTGGCCGGGGTTGGTGCCCCAGGTGACGAACGGGGTCAGCTCGCTCGCGTCGATGACGACCTCGGCGTCGAAGACCGCGTCCTCGTCGGTGACCAGGGTCTCCCAGTACGCCACCGCGGCATCCCAGTCGGCGCCCTGCGGGGCGTGCGGACGGCCCTGCAGGTAGTCGAAGGTGGTGCGGTCCGGGGCGATCATGCCGGCTCGGGCGCCCGCCTCGATGGACATGTTGCAGATGGTCATCCGGGCCTCCATCGAGAGGCCGCGGATCGCCGAACCGCGGTACTCCAGGACATAGCCCTGGCCGCCGCCGGTACCGATCCGGGTGATGATCGCCAGGATCAGGTCCTTGGCCGTGACGCCCTCGGGGAGTTCGCCCTCAACGGTGATCGCCATGGTCCTGAACGGCGCCAGCGGCAGCGTCTGGGTGGCCAGCACGTGCTCGACCTGGCTGGTGCCGATGCCGAACGCCAGTGCGCCGAAAGCACCGTGGGTCGAGGTGTGAGAGTCGCCACAGACCACGGTGGTGCCGGGCTGGGTGAGTCCCAGCTGGGGGCCCACCACGTGGACGACGCCCTGCTCGACGTCGCCCAGCGAGTGGATCCGGACGCCGAACTCGGCCGCGTTGCGCCGCAGCGTCTCCAACTGCACCTTGGAGACGGGGTCAGCGATGGGCTTGTCGATGTCGAGGGTGGGTGTGTTGTGGTCCTCGGTGGCGATCGTCAGGTCGGTGCGGCGAACCGTACGTCCGGCCAGCCGGAGGCCGTCGAACGCCTGTGGACTGGTCACCTCGTGCAGCAGGTGCAGATCGATGTAGAGCAGGTCGGGCTCGCCCTCGGCGCGCCGGACGACGTGGTCGTCCCAGACCTTCTCTGCGAGTGTCCGTCCCATCGCATTCCCTCCAGCCGGCCGCTCTGCCGGCCTTCTCGTGTAGTCGAGGTCACTTTCCGTGGCGCCCTAGACGGGGCTCGCTTACGGCGACCCGCACGCCGGATCGGTATCCCAGGCGCCGACCGCGTGGCAGCTGGCACCGCGCGGCCCGTACCGGGGGTGTCTCCCGGGCTGCTCCATCCAGAGTGGCGCTTTTCCCGCGAGATTGAACTTGCGTCTCGCAGATTGAGACTGCAGTATCGGGGTATGGACAACTCTAGCGGCGTCGGCGTTCTCGACAAGGCCGCTCTGGTGCTCAGCGCACTGGAGTCGGGCCCCGCCACGTTGGCGGGGCTGGTCGCCGCCACCGGTCTGGCGCGGCCCACGGCCCATCGTCTCGCCGTCGCACTCGAACACCACCGCCTGGTCACCAGGGACATGCAGGGCCGCTTCATCCTCGGCCCCCGACTCCCCGAACTCTCCGCCGCGGCGGGCGAGGACCGGTTGCTCGCCACCGCGGGCCCGGTCCTGACCCACCTGCGCGATGTCACCGGCGAGAGCGCACAGCTCTACCGCCGGCAGGGCGAGATGCGCATCTGCGTCGCCGCCGCCGAGCGTCTCTCCGGCCTGCGCGACACCGTCCCGGTCGGCAGCACCCTGCCGATGAAGGCCGGTTCCGCCGCCCAGGTCCTGCTCGCCTGGGAGGAGCCCGAACGGCTCCACCGCGGGCTCCAGGGCGCCCGCTTCACCGCAACCGCGCTGAGCGGCGTCAGGCGCCGCGGCTGGGCCCAGTCGATCGGCGAGCGGGAGCCGGGCGTCGCGTCCGTCTCCGCGCCCGTCCGCGGCCCCTCCAACCGCGTGGTGGCCGCCGTCTCGGTCTCCGGCCCCATCGAGCGGCTGACCCGCCACCCGGGCCGCATGCACGCCCAGGCCATCATCGAAGCCGCCAACCGCCTCACCGAAGCGCTGCGCCGCGGCTGAGAAAACCCGAAAAGCGCGTCGGCCCGCCCCGGAAATGGGGCGGGCCGACGTGCTTTTCGGGTTTGCGTACGAGAGATCCCGGAAAACAAAAAACCCCCCGGTGACCGGGGGGACCTCACTGGCTGGGGTACCAGGACTCGAACCTAGACTAAATGAACCAGAATCACTCGTGCTGCCAATTACACCATACCCCAAAAAAGCACTCGGCCAATGGGACACAGCCCACCGGCCTACCTGCTCGTACCCCCGACCGGATTCGAACCGGCGCTACTGCCGTGAGAGGGCAGCGTGCTAGGCCGCTACACAACGGGGGCAAACCTGGTGATCCAGCTTCGCCGCCTCCGGGCCTGGCCACCCCCGTCGGGGGAAGCAGCACCGGATGGTGACTGATGAAGGATCTGGTACCCCCGACCGGATTCGAACCGGCGCTACTGCCGTGAGAGGGCAGCGTGCTAGGCCGCTACACAACGGGGGCTCAACCATATGCAATTACAGGAACTGCGTACCCCCGACCGGATTCGAACCGGCGCTACTGCCGTGAGAGGGCAGCGTGCTAGGCCGCTACACAACGGGGGCTTGCGATACAACGTACTGCGCTGGGGTACCAGGACTCGAACCTAGACTAAATGAACCAGAATCACTCGTGCTGCCAATTACACCATACCCCATCAAAACACAACCTCTTGCGAGGCCCTGCTCGATGCTTGCGCCTTTGCGGATCTTGGTGAGGCTTCTGGTCCCTCTCCGTGCCCTACTGGGCGGCGCAGAAAGAACATTACCCGACGCCTGCCCCCGCTCCAAAATCGATAACCGCAGGCAGGCCGTCGGCCTGGTCACAGCAGGTGCGCCGCGACCAGGCCGCAGACCGGGTCAGCCGGTCCGGAGCGCGTCCAGGGCCAGCGTGAGACGGCGCAACGTCTCGGCGCGCCCGAGCAGTTCCATCGACTCGAAGAGCGGCGGGGAGATCCGCCGGCCGGTGACGGCCACCCGCAGCGGGGTGAAGGCGAACTTGGGCTTGATCCCGAGCCCCTCCACCAGCGCCTCGCGCAGCGCGGCCTGGATCGGCTCCGGGGTGAAGTCCGCCAGCTCCTCCAGCGCCTTGATGCTGGCCTCCAGGACCGGACGGGCGTCCTGGGTGAGCGCCTTGGCCGCGTCGTCCGGGTCGACCGCGAAGTCGGCCGGGTCGACGAAGAGGAAGCCCGCCATCTCGACGATCTCGCCCAGCACGACCATCCGCTCCTGGGTCAGCGGAGCGGCCTTGGCCAGCAGCTCCAGCTGAGCGGGCGTCGGCTCGGCCGGCAGCAGGCCCGGGGCCTGGAGGTACGGCAGCAGCCGGCGGACGAACTCCTCGGGCGCCAGCTCGCGCAGGTGGCGGGCGTTGATCGCCTCGGCCTTCTTCAGGTCGAAGCGGGCCGGGTTGGCGTTCACCTTCGCGATGTCGAAGGCGGCGACCAGCTCGTCCATCGAGAAGTGGTCGTTGTCCTCGGAGAGCGACCAGCCCAGCAGCGCCAGGTAGTTGAGCAGGCCCTCGGGCAGGAAGCCGCGCTCGCGGTAGAGGTTGAGGCTGGCCTGCGGGTCGCGCTTGGACAGCTTCTTGTTGCCCTCGCCCATCACGTACGGCAGGTGCCCGAAGCGGGGGGTGGCGCCGGTGCCGACACCGATCTCGGCCAGCGCGGCGTAGAGCGCGATCTGGCGCGGCGTCGAGGAGAGCAGGTCCTCGCCGCGCAGCACGTGGGTGATGCCCATCAGGGCGTCGTCCACCGGGTTGACCAGCGTGTAGAGCGGGGCGCCGTTGGCCCGGACGATGCCGTAGTCCGGCACGTCCTTGGGCTCGAAGCTGAGGGTGCCGCGGACCAGGTCGTCGAAGACGATGGTCGAGTCGGGCATCTTGAAGCGCAGGATCGGCTGACGGCCCTCGGCCCGGTAGGCGGCCTTCTGCTCGTCGGTCAGCGTGCGGCACTGGCCGTCGTAGCCGGACGGGCGGCCGGCCGCGCGGGCGGCGTCGCGGCGGGCGTCCAGCTCCTCGGTGCTGCAGAAGCACTCGTAAGCGTGGCCGGCCTCGTGCAGGCGGCGGGCGACATCCGCGTAGATGTCCATCCGCTGGGACTGCCGGTAGGGCTCGTGCGGGCCGCCGACCTCGGGGCCCTCGTCCCAGTCGAAGCCGAGCCAGCGCATCGCGCCGAGCAGCTGGTGGTAGGACTCCTCGGAGTCGCGGGCCGCGTCGGTGTCCTCGATCCGGAAGACCAGCTTGCCGCCGTGATGGCGGGCGAAGGCCCAGTTGAAGAGGGCCGTGCGGACCAGGCCGACGTGCGGGTTCCCGGTCGGGGACGGACAGAAGCGAACCCGGACCGTGGGGTCCAGCTCGGTGTTAGCCACGCTTGATCACCTTATTGGCGAGAGTGCCGATGCCTTCGATGGAGACGGCGACCTCGTCGCCGACGTTGAGCGGTCCGACACCCGCGGGGGTGCCGGTGAGGATGACGTCGCCCGGGAGCAGCGTCATCGCCTCCGAGATGTGCACGATCAGCTCGGCGATGGTGCGGACCATCAAGGAGGTCCGGCCGGTCTGCCGGAGTTCGCCGTTGACCGTGCAGGTGATGGCCAGGTCGGACGGGTCGAGTTCGGTCTCGATCCACGGTCCGAGCGGGCAGGCGGTGTCGAAACCCTTGGCCCGGGCCCACTGGCCCTCGCGCTGCTGGACGTCGCGGGCGGTCACGTCGTTGGCGCAGGTGTAGCCGAAGATCACCTCGGGCACCCGCTCCAGCGGGACCTCACGGCACATCCGGCCGATCACCACGGCCAGTTCCGCCTCGTGCTGGACGTCCGAGGAGAACGGCGGGTAGGCGATCGCCTCGGTGGGGCCGATCACCGAGGTGGACGGCTTGAAGAAGGTCAGCGGGGCGTCCGGCACCTGGTTGCCCAGTTCGGCGGCGTGCGCCGCGTAGTTGCGGCCGACCGCGACGATCTTGTTGGGCAGCATCGGGGTGAGCAGCCGGATGTCCTGCATCCGGTAGCTCTCGCCGCTCAGCTGGGGCGGTCCGAAGGGGTGGCCGGTCAGGGCGTGCACCACCAGCGACTCCGGTTGGGAGCTGTCGCCCTCGACCACGCCGAAGGAGACGCTGCCGGCGGCAGGGCTCCCTTCCCGGACAGAAAACCTGGCAATACGCACGGCTTGGCAACCTTTCGGTGCTGCGGAGATTCAGCCCCAGGCTATCGCCAGGGAACGCCGGAGGGCGCCGCCATTACTGCTGGCGGCGCCCTCGGATGCGCGAAGTCAGGCCCGCTGCTCGGGGACCGTCATCAGGATCGTGCGGCGCGGGTTGGCCGTGCTGGTCGGCAGCTCGGCGGCGTACTCGACCGGCTCCTGCGAGGCGCGGGCGCCCGGCAGCTTGCTGAAGTCCTCGACCGAGGCCAGGGTCGTCCGGCGCGGGTTCGCCGTGGGACGGGAGCCGAGCGTCGACTTGGGGGCCGACTTGGGCGACTTCAGGGACATTGCGTCACACCTCAGGTTGGGGCCGCCCCGGCGGGGCGAACTGCGGAACTACACCGAGCCAGGGTAGAGATCTCTTTCCACAGTCACCGTGACCAAAGCTACACATTGGCCTGTGATTTTGCTCACAAATCGGCGCCCAAGGCCCGCATAGTGGATATTTCACCCAAGAAGGAAATTCCGACAATCGGGCAGTATCCGGCATATCGGGAACCCGCTGGGGCGGCGAGGCTTGAGCATCCGAACACCAACTGTCCGATAAGGGCGGAATCCACCGCTTTGGACCCACCGTCCGTGAGGCCGCGCGCGCACTCGGTAGCTCCCGACCGGGGCCCACCCCGCCCCTTGTTGGAGTTCCCCCGCTGTGCTGGAATGCCACGAACCGCCGGAGGTGAACCCTCCTTGGCACTGCGACCGCCGCGAACTGCGATCCATCGACCGCACGCCGGACACCCGCAGTGCGGAGGACCTACCCACGGCGGCTCGTGTGCATTCCCGGATCAGCCGGGGTGTAGATATCGAAACTCGACACCGCCCCGTCCTCGGCAACGCGGAGGGGCGCCCGGTCCAGAGGTTGCGACGCCAGTGCAGGGACGTTTCAAAAGGGGTAGCGGCGCCGCGGGCCACCCGGAGTCGCGCGAACCCCTCACCAGCCCCGACCAGCCGGCGCCCGACGCCGTGCCGGGCGACCAGCTGATCAACGGTGCCCCCGAAGCTGAGTCCGACGCCGAGGAGAGCGCCGCCGGCAGCCGGCTCAGCCGCGCCAAGCTGCGTGGCTCGCTCAACCGCCGTCGCGCCACCGGCCTGGGCCGGATCCGGCTGCGCAACTGGCGCATCCGGACCCGCCTGATCGCGCTGCTGCTGCTCCCCGTGGTGGTCGCCATGGTCCTCGGTGGTCTGCGCGTGCAGTCCTCGATGCAGAACTCCAGCCAGCTGGCCCAGATGGCCAACCTGAGCGACCTGGCAACGCGTGCCACCGCACTGGCCGACGCGCTGGAGACCGAGCGCGACATCAGCGCCGGCCCGCTCACCCAGACCGGCCAGGCCAACGACGGGGTCGAGGCGGCGCGCAAGCAGACCGACGACCTCAACAAGGCGTACAACGCGCGCGCCGACAGCTTCGACGGCATCGACCTCTCCGGCGGCAACTCGCTGCTGATGCAGGTCCGCAAGGACATGATGCTGCTGCCGGACGTCCGCCCCAACGCCTACAAGCAGCCCGACAACATCGAGTCGACGATCACCAGTTACGACACGATGATCAAGGACCTGCTGTCGATCAGCCAGGACATCGCCCTGGCCTCGGCCAACCCCGACCTGGTCAAGGCCACCCGCGCACTCCAGCAGTTCTCCCTCGAGAAGGAGAGCAGCTCGATGACGCGCGCGCTGATCAGCGCCGCGCTGGCCCACCCGGGCGGCGCCAGCATGAGCGAGTCGGACCAGAGCTTCGGTGTCCGCCTGCAGACCTCGTACGACAACGCGGTCACCAACTTCAACGACATCTACGGCAACACCGCCGCGCAGAAGTTGCGGACCCGGCTGAGCTACAACTCCGAGATCGCCGCGTCCAACCGCTACGCGCAGCAGGTGATGCAGGCCAACGGCATCCAGTCGGCCGACCCGCGCACCTACCTCGACTGGTACGAGCAGTCCAGCACGCTGATCGACAACGAGCGGGCGATCGAGAACCTGCTGCTGGAGCAGCTCAAGGGCGAGGCCCAGAAGCTCCAGTCGGCCGCCGACACCGAGACCATCCTCAACGGCGTGCTGATCGCGCTGGTGCTCTTCGTCGCCGTCCTCGGCGCGGCCCTGGTGGCCCGCTCGATGGTGCGCTCGTTGACCAAGCTGCAGACCGCCGCCGAGGACGTCGCCGAGCGGCGACTGCCCGAGCTGGTCAAGACGCTCTCCGAGAGCGACCCGCACGACGTGGACGTCACCGTCGACCCGGTCGGCATCGACTCCGCGGACGAGATCGGCCACGTGGCCCACGCCTTCGACATGGTGCACCGCGAGGCGGTCCGACTGGCCGCCGAACAGGCGCTGCTGCGAGGCAACATCAACGCGATGTTCACCAACCTCTCGCGCCGCAGCCAGGGCCTCATCCAGCGCCAGCTCTCGCTGATCTCGGAGCTCGAGAGCCGCGAGGCCGACCCCGACCAGCTCGCCAGCCTCTTCAAGCTCGACCACCTCGCGACCCGCATGCGCCGCAACGGCGAAAACCTCCTCGTCCTCGCGGGCGAGGACCCGGGCCGCCGCTGGACCCGTCCCGTCCCGCTGGTCGACGTGCTGCGCGCCGCCGCCTCCGAGGTGGAGCAGTACGAGCGCATCGAACTGGCCGCCGTCCCCTCCGCCGAGGTCGCCGGCCGCGTCGTCAACGACCTCGTCCACCTGCTCGCCGAGCTGCTGGAGAACGCCACCTCGTTCTCCAGCCCGCAGACCCGCGTGCGGGTCACCGGCCACGCGCTGCCGGACGGCCGGGTGCTCGTCGAGATCCACGACACCGGCATCGGCCTCAGCCCCGACGACCTCGCCGACATCAACGAGCGGCTCGCCAGCCCGCCCACCGTCGACGTCTCGGTCTCGCGCCGCATGGGCCTCTTCGTGGTCGGCCGCCTCTCGCTGCGCCACGGCATCCGGATCCAGCTGCGCCCCAGCGACTCCGGCGGCACCACCGCGCTGGTCATGCTCCCGGTGGACGTCACCAACTCCGCCGACCGCCGCGCGCCGGGGACCCGCCCGCCCGGCGGCCCGGCGGGCAAGCAGCAGCGCGGGGTCGGCCCGACGCCGCGCCAGCAGCGGCCGCTCGCGGCCGGCGCCGACGCCCCCGGTGGGCGTCCCGCACCCGCGCTCGGTCAGGGTCCCGGCGGTGGACAGACCGCCCCCGGTGGCCGTCCGCAGCTCCCCCAGGGCCCGCAGGGACCGGGTGCACCCGGTGCCCCGACGCAGGGCCGGCCGGCCCCGACGGCTCCCGGTGCGCCGGGTGCCCCGGGCATGCCGACCGCTCCGGCCCAGGGTTCGCCCAGCGGCGGCCTGCCGACCCGCGCGGTCGGCCAGTCGCTGCGCGAGACGCCTCCCGGTCAGCCGCCGCGCCGCGGGGCCGAGCGCCCCGGCGCGCCGGCCGCTGGTGCCGGTGGTGCCGGTCTGCCGCGCCGCGGCCAGCAGCAGGAGCAGGGCCCCCGGTCCGCTGCGCAGGGTCCCCGCCCGGGTCAGGAACGCCCCCGCACGGGTGCCGAGCTGCCCCAGCACGGCCGGCCCGAGCAGGCCGACCGCCCGCAGGGTCCCGGTGCCCCGCAGGGCGCCCGGCCCGACGAGCTGCCGCAGCGCCAGCAGCGCAACCCGTTCGAGCGCAAGCAGCAGCCGCAGGGCCAGCGCCCGCCGCAGGGCCCCGGCCAGGGCCCGATGCCCGGCCAGGGCCCCGCTCAGGGCCAGGGTCCCGGTCAGGGCCAGCGACGGCCGCAGGGCCGCCCGGGCCAGGGCGCGCCGATGCCCCGGCAGCAGCAGCCCCAGGGCCCCGGCCCGCAGGGCCAGGAGACCCGGCAGCAGCCGGCCGTCGGCCAGGGCGCCCCGCAGGCAGCCCCGCAGGCGATGCCCCAGGGCATGCCGCAGGCAGCTCCGCAGGCGCCCCAGGCTCCGCAGGCACCGCAGGCACCGCAGGCACCGCAGGTCGCCCCGGTGGAGAGCACCGTGCAGTTCGCCCGGCCGCGCTTCGAGGCCAGCGAGATCGACCCGCGCGACCCGCTGGGCCTCGGCCTGGTCGAGCCCGTACTGCCGAGCGTGGCCAGCCCGGCTGCCCGGCCGCAGGCTCCCCAGCCGCAGCAGCAGTACCAGGCCCCGCCGCAGCAGCAGTACGCCCAGCAGCAGGCTCCGCAGATGGCCCTGCCGCCCCGTCAGCAGCAGGCCGAGCACGGACCGGCCCAGGGCGGTGGCGCGCAGGACGAACAGTGGTTCCGCACCGGCGGCGCCAGCCGGATGGCCTCGGTCCAGGTGAACGCCCCGCAGCAGGACGGCCAGCAGCAGGAACGGCCCCGGCCGTACCAGCCGCAGCGTCCCGGGACCAGCGCCCCCGGCTTCACGCCGGAGCAGGAGCAGGCGCAGCAGGCCCAGGAGCAGGCCCGTCGGCAGGCCCAGCAGCACCAGCAGGCGCAGCAGCAGGCCCAGCCGCTCGACGGCCAGCCGGACGCCCCGTGGCGCCCGTCCGCCAACGACGAGCGCTGGCGCCGGGCCGAGCAGCTGCGCGAGCCCAGCTCCAGCGGGGTCACCATGTCGGGCCTGCCCCGGCGGACCCCGCAGGCCAACCTGGTCTCCGGCACCGCCGAGGCGGCGCCGCTGACCGGTCCGCAGGTCTCGCGCGCTCCCGAGGAGGTCCGGGGCCGGCTCACCAACCTGCGCCGCGGCATCCAGCAGGGCCGCCGGGCAGGCGCCGAGGCGACCCAGGGCATCCCGATCACCCCCCAGCAGTTCGACGGTTCAGCCCCCGGCAGTGCCAGTGACGGCCAGGGCGACTACCGTGCCCAGTCACCGGACGGTGGCTTCGGCAACGGAAGCCTTGGCAGCAACGGCTTCGGCACAGACAACCAGGAGCGTTGAGTTGAGTCAGATGAGTCAGGCAGCCAGCAATCTGAACTGGCTGATCACCAATTTCGTGGACAACACCCCCGGGGTGTCGCACACGGTGGTGGTCTCCGCCGACGGTCTCCTGCTCGCCATGTCCGAGGGCTTCCCTCGTGACCGCGCCGACCAGCTCGCCGCCGTCGCCTCCGGCCTCACCTCCCTCACGTCCGGCGCCAGCCGGATCTTCGAGGGCGGCGACGTCAACCAGACCGTCGTGGAGATGGAGCGCGGCTTCCTCTTCCTGATGGCGGTCTCGGACGGCTCCTCGCTGGCCGTCCTCTCCTCCCCGGACTCGGACATCGGCCTGGTCGGCTACGAGATGGCCCTGCTCGTCGACCGCGCCGGTGCCGTCCTCACCCCCGCCCTGCGCGCCGAACTCCAAGGCAGCCTCCTGCACTGACAGGGACCACCATCACCCGTCGGGCCTGATCCCGTGCCAGGCCCGACGACGACCTACCCCCAGAGCTGACGCAGGCTCAGCCGCAGTGCTAGGAGGACCTAGATGACCCCGCCCCCGACACCGGCCGGTTCCTACGGCAACGGGTACGGCTCCGGCTACGGCGACCAGGACAACGGCGGCTACGAGCAGCAGCCGTTGGTCCGCCCGTACGCGATGACCGGTGGCCGCACCCGCCCGCGCTACCAGCTCGCGATCGAGGCACTGATCTCGACCACGGCCACCGCGGACCGCACCGGCGGCCTGCTGCCCGAGCACCAGCGGATCGTCCAGCTGTGCCGCGAGGTCAAGTCGGTCGCCGAGATCTCGGCGCTGGCCGGGGTGCCGTTGGGGGTGGCCCGGATCCTCGTGGCCGACCTCGCCGAAGCCGGCCTCGTCGCCATCCACCAGCCCGCCGCCGCCGGCGAGTCGGGCGGAACGCCGGACGTCACGCTGCTCGAAAGGGTCCTCAGTGGACTTCGCAAGCTCTAGCCCCGCGGCCGCCACACGAGCCACCACCTCCGCGAAGATCGTCGTCGCAGGCGGCTTCGGCGTCGGCAAAACCACCCTCGTCGGCGCCGTCTCCGAGATCAACCCCCTGCGCACCGAAGCCGTCATGACCAGCGCCAGCGCCGGCATCGACGACCTCACCCACACCGCAGGCAAAACGACCACCACGGTCGCCATGGACTTCGGCCGCATCACCCTCGACGAAGACCTCATCCTCTACCTCTTCGGCACCCCCGGCCAGGACCGCTTCTGGTTCATGTGGGACGACCTCGTCCGCGGCGCCATCGGCGCCGTCGTCCTCGTCGACACCCGCCGCCTCGCCGACTGCTTCCCCGCCCTCGACTACTTCGAGAACAGCGGACTCCCCTTCGTCGTCGCCCTCAACGGCTTCGACGGACACCAGCCCCACACCTCCGACGAAGTCCGCGAAGCACTCCAACTCGGACCCGACACCCCCATCGTCACCCTCGACGCACGACGCCGAGACAGCGCCAAAAGCGCCCTCATCACCCTCGTCGAGCACGCCCTCCTCGCCCGCCTCCGATGAGGAGGGGCCCGCTCCTCGCCCCCCTCCGGTAGGCACCGTACGACCCGCAGCGGGGGCTCCGGAGCCCGGAGTTCCCCGCTGTGTATCGCATAACGGTTCGGTAGGCATTTCGGACGTTTTCGTCACACTTCGTAGTCGTCCTGATTCATTCGGCTCCACACGCCGGAGAGTTTGAACGCTCCTGTGACGAAATGTCCCAATTGAGCGCCGGTGACCGGACGACCAGGGCTGTTTGTCCCGAATCCCTGCACGTGCTGAAATTCCAGCTACCCCGAAGTCCAGCTAAGGCAGTTCCACCCAGCGGTGCGCTGCGGCCAGGGGAAGCCGCTGGATTGATCCATGGCCGCCAAGTCGGCCGAGAGGTTGTTGTCGAGTGAGGCGTAAGCAGCCAGTCACCCCGCAGCGGCGCTCCGAGCCCCGCGAGACCGACGGTAACGGCCAGGGCACTGCCGGGTTCTCCGCTTTCGCGGCGAGCTCCGAGCGCCCCACACCCGGAATCAACGGCGCACGCAAGAGCTCGGGCCCCCCTGCCCCGGACAGCCCCGGCGACCGGCCAACGGCCGGCGGCCGGTACGAGTTCCTGGCCTTCCGCAACTGGCGAGTGCCGACGCGGCTGGTCGCCATTCTGCTGATCCCGGTCATCATCGGCCTGGTCTTCGGCGGTCTGCGCGTCAACACCTCGTTCGACAGCTTCACCAAGGCCTCCCACTCGGAGAAGGCCGCCGAGCTCGCGCAGTCCGCCACCGAGCTGGCCGACGCGCTGGAGACCGAGCGCGACCTCTCCGTCATACCGCTGATGAGCGGCCAGGACCCGCAGGGCCTGGTGGCCAAGTACCGCGCGGCGACCGACAAGGCCCTGGTGGCCTACCGGGCCGCCTACGCCCGGGTCGCCCCGGACAAGGACCCCGACCTGGCCGGCCGCGACACCGCCTTCGAGGGTTCGGTCAGCAGCCTGGCGCACCTGCGTGCCAACGCGAACAAGCCCGAACTGTTCGCCACCGCCACCTCGGCCGCCTACGAGGCGCTGATCGACCCGCTGCTGTCCTTCGACAACTCGGTCGGTAACGGATCCGCCGCGGGCGTCAGCCGTGGCCGCAGCATCTACGCCATCTCGCTGGCCAAGGCCTCGGCCTCCAACCAGCGCTCCCTGATGCTGACCCTGCTGGTCGGTGCCTCCACCCAGCAGGTCTCCCGCTGGGAGAACACCGAGATGATCCAGGAGCTGCTGGTCTCGGCGAAGCTGGAGCAGGTGGCGATCACCGAGTTCCAGAACGGCACCAACCCGCAGGACGCCAAGACCTACGCGGACGCCCAGGTCGTCCAGGCCGAGGCCGACCAGCGCTCGCCGCTGCGGATGCCGGACGGCACGACCGTGCCGACCATGGAAGGCCTGATGAACGTCGGTCTGGCGTACACCCAGGCCGCCTCGCTCGGCTTCAGCAACGGGCAGGCCGCCGCCGAGGCCGCGGCCAAGGGCGCGCAGGACGACGGTCTGATCCCGGCGAACTGGCTGCAGGCCACCGACAGCCACATCACCCCGCTCCGCACCACCGAGTCCGAGCTGCTCGCCAGCGTCGTGGGCAACGCCACCGCCGACAAGGACAACGCCCAGAGCGACGCCATCCTGAACTCGGCGATCGTGATCATCTCGCTGGCGCTGGCCGGTCTGCTCACCGGCTTCATCGCCCGCTCGATGATCCTCGGCATGCGGACGCTGAACAGCGCCGCGCTGGAGATCGCCAACCACCGTCTGCCGGACCTGGTCGAGAAGCTCTCCAAGACCGACCCGGACCGGGTGGACACCAACGTCGAGAAGATCCCGCTCTGGGGCAAGGACGAGATCGGGGAGGTGGCCCGCGCGTTCGACCAGGTCCACAGCCAGGCCGTCTCGCTCGCCGCCGAGCAGGCCCTCCTCCGAGGCAACCTGAACGCGATCTTCTCCAACCTCTCGCGCCGCAGCCAGAGCCTGATCCAGCGCCAGCTCGCGCTGATCACGGACCTGGAGAACAACGAGGCCGACCCGGACCAGCTGGAGAACCTCTTCAAGCTGGACCACCTCGCCACCCGTATGCGCCGCAACGGTGAGAACCTCCTGGTCCTCGCCGGTGAGGAGCCGGGCCGCCGTTGGAACACCCCGGTGCCGCTGGTCGACGTGCTCCGCGCCGCCGCCTCCGAGGTGGAGCAGTACGAGCGCATCGAGCTCTCGGGCATCCCGGAGACCGAGGTCATCGGCGCCGCCGTGACCGACCTCGTCCACCTCCTCGCCGAGCTGCTGGAGAACGCCACCTCGTTCTCCAGCCCGCAGACCCGCGTCACCGTGACGGCGACCGGTCTGCCGGACGGCCGGGTGCTGGTCGAGATCCACGACAAGGGCATCGGCCTCACCGCCGAGGACTTCGCCGAGATCAACGAGAAGCTCGCCGAGCCGCCCACCGTCGACGCCGCGATCTCCCGCCGAATGGGCCTGTTCGTGGTCGGCCGGCTCTCCGACCGCCACGACATCCGGGTTCAGCTCCGCCCCTCGGGCGAGTCGGCCGGCACCACCTCGCTCGTCATGCTCCCGGCCCCGCTCACCCAGAACCGGGCGATGCCGGAGCCGGAGGAGGAGTTCACGGTCTCCCGGATCTTCTCCGAGCAGGAGCAGCCGCAGGCCAACTGGCAGCACGAGGAGTTCGCCGCCCCGCGCAGCGCCGCGGAGCTCGGCTTCGACGACAACCTCGCCGTCGGCGGCGCCGACCCGGGCGGCTTCAGCCCCGCGCTGGACTCGATGCAGCGCTCGCACCGGCTCGACCAGCGCCGCCGCACGGCGCTCGAACCCGGCCAGGGCGACACCGTCCTGCCCGCACCGGGCGCCGAGCCGGACTTCGTGGAAGCGGAGTTCGTCGAGGCTGAGGTGGAGTCCGAGCCGTACGGCGAGCAGGGCTACCAGCAGAACTTCGGCGGCCAGGACTTCGGGCAGCAGCAGAGCTACGAGGGCGGCTACTACGCCGACCAGCAGTACGCCGAGCAGGGCTACCAGCAGAACTACGGCGGCCAGGACTTCGCCCAGCAGCAGAGCTACGAGGGCGGCTACTACGCCGACCAGCAGTACGCCGAGCAGGGCTACCAGGCCTACGACGAGGGCCGGTTCGGCCAGCAGCAGGGCGACGACGGCCAGTACCGGGACGGCGGGTACGGCAAGAACCCGTTCGCGCCGGCCGGGAACCAGCCCGAGCGCTTCGACGGCTTCCAGTCCTCCGGTCACGACACCCGCAGCCAGCGGCCGGAGGTGGCCGCCGGACACCCGTACCAGGCGGAGACCCCCGCGCTGCCGGCCGCCGAGCCCACCGCGAACGGCGCGCTGCCGACCCGGCGGCCCGGCCAGCAGCTGAGCACCGGCGGACCCCTCGGGGCCCGGGCGATCGGCAGCCAGGACGGCGGCGAGCAGCCCAACTGGTTCACCGGCGCCAAGGACCACGGGTCGGTGGCCGACGAGCCGGTGATCCGCGGCCACCAGGTGTCCGGACTCGGCGGCTCCGGCCCGACCGGTCCGAGCAGCTGGCAGTCCAGCAACGACGAGGACTGGCAGCGCGCCGAGCAGTTGCGCGAGCCGGCCGCCGGCGGGGTGACGCCCTCCGGGCTGCCGCGCCGGGTCCCCAAGCAGAACCTGGTGGCCGGCAACGCCAAGTCGGCCACGCAGGAAGGCCCCCAGGTCTCCCGCAACCCGGAAGAGGTCCGGGGCCGGCTCACCAACCTGCGCCGCGGCGTCGAACAGGGCCGCAACGCGGGTGGCGACTCGGGCGCCACCGGAAGTTTCCGGATCGACCCCAACCAGGGCACCCGATCCGGGCAGGATCAGCAGAACAGCAGCACCGATCTCTTCGGCGGCTCGAACCACCAGGAGCGATGAGTTGAGTCAGATGAGTCAGGCCGCACAGAACCTGAACTGGCTGATCACCAATTTCGTGGACAACACCCCCGGGGTGTCGCACACGGTGGTGGTCTCCGCCGACGGTCTCCTGCTCGCCATGTCCGAAGGCTTTCCCCGCGACCGCGCCGACCAGCTCGCCGCCGTCGCCTCCGGCCTCACCTCCCTCACGTCCGGCGCCAGCCGGATCTTCGAGGGCGGCGACGTCAACCAGACCGTGGTCGAGATGGAGCGCGGCTTCCTCTTCCTGATGGCGGTCTCGGACGGCTCCTCGCTGGCCGTCCTCGCCTCGCCCGACTCGGACATCGGCCTGGTCGGCTACGAGATGGCCCTGCTCGTCGACCGCGCCGGGGCCGTCCTCACCCCCGCCCTGCGCGCCGAGCTCCAAGGCAGCCTGCTGCACTGACGGAGCGTCGGATGGCACCCCGGTGACGGTGCGTCATCCACCTCGTAGTACTTGTAGTATCCAGCGCCGTATCTGAAACAGTGTCACCGCAGTACCCGACCGCCCTTTCCGAGCTCGCACCCTGCGGGCTCGGAATCGGGCGTTGTACGGCCCCTCGCACCACCAGCTTCGGCCCCACCTGAGGCTGCGCCAGCACCCTTGCACCGCAAAGCCGCACCTTGTGAGGAGAGGAACCGTGACACCGCCCGACGACCACACAGGCCAATACGGTGTTCCGTACCCTGGCACCGGCCATGACGCCTTCGGGTCCCCCGGCGCCGGCCACGGTCAGAGTTACGGCCAGCCCCAGCAGGACCAGGGGCCGCCGGGACCGCCGCAGTACGGCCAGCACCAGTACGGCCAGCCTCAGCAGGGTCCGGCACAGCAGGGGACGCCCCAGCAGGGTCCGCCGCAGTACCGCCGGGCGGACCAGCAGCCCGGGCAGGGCCGCGCCGTCCCGTACCGACCTGAACCGTCGGGCTACGACGATCCGGAGGAGCAGGACAGCGGCCCGCTGATCCGCCCCTTCGCGATGACCGGTGGCCGCACCCGCCCGCGCTACGAACTGGCTCTGGAGGCCCTGGTCTCCGCCAGCGTCGAGCCGGCGCGGCTGGCCACCCTGCTGCCCGAACACCAGCGCATCTGCACGCTCTGCGCCGACGAGGTCAAGTCGGTGGCCGAGGTGTCGGCCCTGCTGAGTCTTCCGTTGGGGGTGGCCCGGATCCTCGTGGCCGACCTCGCCGAAGCCGGCCTCGTCGCCATCCACCAGCCCGCCGCCGGGGGCGAATCCGGCAACCAGCCCGACGTCACGCTGCTCGAAAGGGTCCTCAGTGGACTTCGCAAGCTCTAGCCCCGCGGCCGCCACACGAGCCACCACCTCCGCGAAGATCGTCGTCGCAGGCGGCTTCGGCGTCGGCAAAACCACCCTCGTCGGCGCCGTCTCCGAGATCAACCCCCTGCGCACCGAAGCCGTCATGACCAGCGCCAGCGCCGGCATCGACGACCTCACCCACACCGCAGGCAAAACGACCACCACGGTCGCCATGGACTTCGGCCGCATCACCCTCGACGAAGACCTCATCCTCTACCTCTTCGGCACCCCCGGCCAGGACCGCTTCTGGTTCATGTGGGACGACCTCGTCCGCGGCGCCATCGGCGCCGTCGTCCTCGTCGACACCCGCCGCCTCGCCGACTGCTTCCCCGCCCTCGACTACTTCGAGAACAGCGGACTCCCCTTCGTCGTCGCCCTCAACGGCTTCGACGGACACCAGCCCCACACCTCCGACGAAGTCCGCGAAGCACTCCAACTCGGACCCGACACCCCCATCGTCACCCTCGACGCACGACGCCGAGACAGCGCCAAAAGCGCCCTCATCACCCTCGTCGAGCACGCCCTCCTCGCCCGCCTCCGATGAGGAGGGGCCCGCTCCTCGCCCCCCTCCGATGAGGAGGGGCCCGCTCCTCGCCCGCCTCCGCTAAGAGCCACGCGGCCCGCTGCCGGGGCTCCGCACTGCGCGGAGCCCCCGCGGACCGTCACCGGACCAGTCAGCTCACTCCTGCGGTTCCAGGCCGGACTTGATCAGGCCGTAGGTGTAGGCGTCCTCCAGGGCCAGCCAGGAGGCGGCGACCACGTTGTCGGCGACGCCGACCGTGGACCAGCTGCCGTTCCCGCCGGCGCTCTCGATCAGCACCCGGGTCTTGGACCCGGTGCCGTGCTGGCCTTCCAGGATGCGGACCTTGTAGTCCACCAGCTCCAACTTGGCCAGTTGCGGGTAGATCGTCTCCAGCGCGGTGCGCAGCGCCCTGTCGAGCGCGTCCACCGGACCGTTCCCCTCCCCCGTGGCGATGATCCGCTCACCCTTGGCCCAGAGCTTCACGGTGGCCTCGTTGGCCGCCGTCCCTCCCCCTGCCTCCAGGCCCGGATGTCCGCCCGCCTGCTGCTCGCTGATGGTCCGCCAGGACTCCAGCGTGAAGAACCGCTTGCGTCGGCCCTGCGCCTCGTCGCGCAGCAGCAGTTCGAACGAGGCGTCGGCGGCCTCGTAGGTGTAGCCGAGGTTCTCCTGCTCCTTCACCCGCGCGACCACCCGGCCCACCAGGTCGCGGTCGGCGGAGAGGTCGTAGCCGAGCTCCTTGCCCTTGAGCTCGATCGAGGCCCGGCCGGCCATGTCGGAGACCAGCATCCGCATGGTGTTGCCGACCCGCTCGGGGTCGATGTGCTGGTAGAGGTCCGGGTCGACCTTGATCGCGGAGGCGTGCAGGCCGGCCTTGTGCGCGAAGGCCGAGACCCCGACGTACGGCTGGTGGGTGGAGGGGGTCAGGTTGACCACCTCGGCGATGGCGTGCGAGATCCGGGTCATCTCGGCCAACCGGCCCGCCGGCAGCACCCGGCGGTCGTACTTGAGCTCCAACGCGCCCACCACCGGGAACAGATTGGCGTTGCCGACCCGCTCGCCGTAGCCGTTGGCGGTGCACTGCACGTGCGTGGCGCCCGCGTCGACCGCGGCCAGCGTGTTGGCGACCGCGCAGCCGGTGTCGTCCTGGGCGTGGATGCCGATCCGCGCGCCGGTGGCGGCGAGGACGTCCGCGACGATCTCGCGCACGCCGGACGGCAGCATGCCGCCGTTGGTGTCGCAGAGCACCACCACGTCGGCCCCCGCCCGGTGGGCGGCGCCGACCACGGCGAGGGCGTACTCACGGTTGGCGCGGTAGCCGTCGAAGAAGTGCTCGCAGTCGACGAAGACCCGGCGGCCCTGGGCGCACAGGTACGAGACGCTGTCCCGGACCATCTCCAGGTTCTCCTCCAGCGTGGTGCGCAGCGCCAGTTCGACATGGCGGTCGTGCGACTTGGCGACCAGCGTGATCACCGGGGCGCCGGAGGCCACCAGCGCCGCGAGCTGCGGGTCCGCCGCCGCGCTGCCGCCCGCCCGGCGGGTCGCGCCGAAGGCCACCAACCGGGCGTTCTCCAAATTGAGTTCGGCCGCGGCACGGGCGAAGAACTCGGTGTCCCGGGGGTTCGCGCCCGGCCAGCCGCCCTCGATGAACCCGACGCCGAACTCGTCCAGGTGGCGGGCGATGGTCAGCTTGTCGGCCACCGTGAGGTTGATGCCCTCGCGCTGCGCGCCGTCGCGCAGGGTGGTGTCGAAGACATGGAAGCTGTCGTCGGGGTGACTCTTGCTGCCGTCGGTCATGACCCTGGATTCTCCGTTCGGGGAGTACTGCGCTTGCCGGATGCCCGGCTCCACTGTCCACCATTCCCGCGCGCCACCCGGCATCCGGCACCGCCTCGTGAGCGGGGCCGCAGGGCCGGATCCTGCCCGGTCGGCGGGGATGGGCACGACCGGGGGAAAACAAAAGACCCCTCGCGGGTGCGAGAGGTCTGCGCGCGGGTCTGAGACACGGTGGTCACTCCGCGGGGGGTTACTGCGGAGCGGTCACTGCGGACCGGCGCGCCTGCTGCTAATAATGAGCGCGAGCGAGGACACACTCGGAGTCTGGCACATCGTCCCGTGGAACGGTCGCCGCATCTCGCGATGCGGGACAGTCAGAGAAGTTCGTCGGTCTCCAGCGCGAAGCCGAAGGGCGCGGGGAGAGCGAGGGCTTCCCCGACCGGTACCCAGGCGGTGGAGTGATAGTCGTCCTCCTGGGGATCACTGTGCAGGAGAAGCTTGTTCTCCTGCCGATCCAGTAGAAGGTAGAGCGGGATGCCGGCAGCCGCGTAACCGAGCCGCTTTGCCCCACGGTCTTTCTCAGGACGACTGGAGGTGACTTCGAGAACCATGAGGACCCCCTCGGGCTTCGACCAGGATCCTCGCCCTGCCATGGCACCACGACTGGTGAACGTGCCGTCTGGAATGAAGCGACCAGTAGGGACGATCAGACCCTTGCCTCCTGCGAAATCCATTCCTTTGGGGCACTGACGAGCGATCTGCCAGACGATCCGGCCAATCGCGGTCTCGTGGTCACCATCCGGCGGTGGAGTCACGACGATCTCCCCTTCGATGAGCTCGGCCTTGAACCCCTCCGGGGTCTCCAGCGTCAGGAAGGCTTCCAGCAGGCTCTTGCCTTCGTCGCTCGGGGCGTCAGTGACATGGTGCGTCAACGCGCTCACGGTCCCCTCCTTCCGATCCACGCAGCTCAACGAGCGGGTCACTCCGAGGTTACCCGGCCGGGCGCCCCGCGAGTGCGGGGCGCCCGGCCGGCGTACGGGTCAGACGATCGGGTGCATCCAGCCGTGCGGGTCGGCCGCGTGGCCGCCCTGGAGGTCGAGCAGGGCCTTGCGGAACTTGAGGGTGACCGGGCCGGGCTCGCCGGCGCCGACCGTCCAGTCGCCGCCCTCGGACTTGACCGAGCCGACGGGGGTGATCACGGCGGCGGTGCCGCAGGCGAAGACCTCGGTGAGGGTGCCGTCGGCGTTGCCCTGCTTCCACTCGTCGGTGGAGATCCGGCGCTCCTCGGTGGTGTGGCCGAGGTCGGCGGCCATGGTGAGCAGCGAGGCACGGGTGATGCCCGGGAGCAGCGCGCCGGAGAGCGCGGGGGTGACGATGCGGGCGTCGTCGCCCTCCCCGTACACGAAGTACAGGTTCATGCCGCCCATCTCCTCGACCCACTTGTGCTCGGCCGCGTCCAGCCAGACCACCTGGTCGCAGCCCTTCGCGGCGGCCTGGGCCTGGGCGACCAGCGAGGCGGCGTAGTTGCCGGCGCACTTGGCCGCGCCGGTGCCGCCGGGGGCGGCGCGCACGTAGTCCTCGGAGAGCCAGACCGACACCGGCTGCACGCCGCCGGGGAAGTACGCGCCGGCCGGGGAGGCGATGATCATGAAGAGGAACTCGTTGGCCGGACGCACACCCAGACCGACCTCGGTGGCGAACATGAACGGCCGCAGGTAGAGGCTCTGCTCGGGCTCGCTGGGCACCCAGTCGCGCTCCTGCTGGACGAGCAGCTCGACGGCCTTGACGAAGGTCTCGGTCGGCAGCTCGGGCATCGCCAGGCGGCGGGCGGAGTTCTGGAAGCGCTCGGCGTTGGCCTCGGGGCGGAAGGTGGCGACCGAACCGTCGGGCTGCCGGTACGCCTTGAGGCCCTCGAAGATCGACTGCCCGTAGTGCAGCGTCATGTTCGCCGGGTCCATCTCCAGCGGCGCGTACGGGGTCAGCTGGGCGTCGTGCCAACCGCGGCCCTCGGTCCAGCGGATGGTGACCATGTGGTCGGTGAAGATCCGACCGAAGCCGGGGTTCGTCAGCCGCGCCGCGCGCTCGACCGCGGGCAGCGGGTTCGCGGAGGGCTTGAGCTCGAACGTGATTGGCGCCTGGTTGGGCGTGGTCATGTCTTCAGTCCTTCACCGTGGGGTTGGTCAGGGCCATGACCGCCATCCGGCTTCCGGTGACTGAACGCACGACGGCACGGCCCACTGTTGATAGTCGCATCTCAAGGGCCGTGCCGAACAGCTGTAGGAGCTCCGGCCCTCTCAGCCGGCTACTCGGGCGACGAGCGCGTCGCCGATCTGCGAGGTCGTACGGGTGCCGCTGCGCTCGGCGAGGTCGGCGGTGACCGCCGCCTCGACCACGGCGGCCTCGGCGGTGAAACCGAGGTGGTCGAGCAGCATGGCGACCGACAGCACGGTGGCCGTCGGGTCGGCCTTGCCCTGGCCCGCGATGTCGGGGGCCGAGCCGTGCACCGGCTCGAACATCGACGGGAACGCGCCCGAGGGGTTGATGTTGCCGCTCGCGGCCAGGCCGATGCCACCGGTCACGGCGGCCGCCAGGTCGGTGAGGATGTCGCCGAACAGGTTGTCGGTGACGATCACGTCGAACCGCTCGGGCTGCGTGACGAAGAAGATCGTCGCCGCGTCCACGTGCAGGTAGTCGGTGGTGACCTCGGGGAACTCCTGGCCGACCTGCTGGAAGATCCGGGTCCACAGGTGACCGGCGTGCACCAGCACGTTGTTCTTGTGGACCAGGGTGAGCTTCTTGCGCGGACGAGCGGCGGCGCGACGGTAGGCGTCGCGGACCACGCGCTCGATGCCGTAGGCCGTGTTGAGACTGACCTCGGTGGCCACCTCCTGCTCGGTCCCGGTGCGCAGCGAGCCGCCGTTGCCGACGTACGGGCCCTCGGTGCCCTCGCGGACCACCACGAAGTCGATGGCCGGGTCGCCGGCCAGCGGGGACGCCACACCGGGGAAGAGCTTGCCCGGGCGCAGGTTGATGTGGTGGTCGAACGCGAAGCGCAGCTTCAGCAGCAGCCCGCGCTCCAGCACCCCGGAGGGGACCGACGGATCGCCGATCGCCCCGAGCAGGATTGCGTCCTGGGTCTTCAGCTCGGCCAGCACGCTGTCCGGCAGCGTCTCGCCGGTCGCGTGGTAGCGCCGGGCGCCGAGGTCGTACTCGGTCGTCTCGACCTTGACATCGGCGGGAAGCGCGGCGGTCAGGACCTTGAGGCCCTCGGCCACCACTTCCTGGCCGATACCGTCACCGGGGATCACTGCGAGACGAAGGCTGCGAGACATGGCCGGAACCCTACTCCCCGTCCCAGCTACTGACACCTCGTGTCCATGATGCGGACGGGTGACGGTGGATCAGCTGAGGCTCAGGGGGAGATTCACCGGGAACGGGTGGTTCACCTTCACCCCGTCGTGGTGAATGCCTGCCTTCCAGCAGCTTCCGGCTCACATCACCTGAACGGGTGTAGTCGCTGCTCGGGCCCTGACGGGCAGGGGCGGCAGGATGGGCGGCATGCGGGAATCTCGGGCTGCCGTCGGGGCCGGTGGGCTGGCGGTGGGGGCCTACGGGCTGGGGCTCGCGGTGCGGGGGCGGCGCCGGTGGGCGAGCGGGTGGTGCCGCTGCACGCGCACCTGTGGGATCTGGTGCACGGGCAGACGTCGGGGGATCTGCTGTTCAACTGGGGCAGCGGGTACGGGGTCCCGTTCCTGCCGGATCTGTTCGGGTCGCTGCTGAACCCGTTCTCCTGGCTGGTGGTGCTCTTCCCGCGCGGCTGGGTCGGCCCGGCGGTCCTCCTCGCCACCCTGCTGAGCATCGGCCTGGCCACCGCGCTGATGACGGTCTTCCTGGGACGGCTGCACGACGGATCGCCGTGGCTGCGCGGGCTGCTCGCGGTCGGGTACGGGCTGTGCGGCTGGGTGCCGGCCGACGCGGCGGGCACGCCGGCCCGGATGTGGGGGCTGGTCTCGCTGCCGCTGCTCTGCCTGGCTTTCGACCTGGCGCTGCGCCGGGAGCGCTGGGTGCTGGGCGCACTCGCCGTCGCGGCGGCCTGGGCGGCCGACTTCTCCACGGCCGCGACGGCGACCCTGGGCGCCGCGCTGGTGCTGCTGCTCCGACTCGCCCTGGCGGCAGGCCGCCCGTTCGGCGAGCGGTTGCGCGCGCTGGGCCGGGCGGCGGCCATGACGGTGGTGGGGGTGGGGCTGACCGCGCCGGTGCTCACGGTCGGCTTCCGGTCCGGCGCGGACGCGCAGCCGGTGACGGTCTATCGGCCGGGCACGCCGGGGCTCGCCGACTACCTGGCCGGGACGCTGCCGGGCCAGCTGTCCGAGCGGGGGCTGCCGAACGTCTTCATCGGCGTGCTGGGCCTGCTGCTGGTGGCGGCGCTGCCGTTCCACCGCGCGGTGCCGTGGCGCGAGCGGGCCGGCTGGTGGGTGCTGCTGGTGCTCGCCGCGTCCGCCTTCGTCTGGCGGCCGACGTTCCTGACCTGGCACGTGGCGACCGCGCCCGAGGGCAACCCGTACCGCGCGACCTTCGTGCTCAGCGGGTTGCTGACGATGGCGGCCTGGAGCTGCCTGGCCCGTCGGCCCGACCTGTTCGCGCTGGCCGGCGGGGTGGCGGGAGTGGCCGTGGTGGCGGTGCTGGCGGCTCAGGGGCGTGGCCCGGTGCGGCCGGTCAGCTGGGTGCTGCTGGGGGTCGGGGTGCCGCTGGCCGTGGCCGCCCTGCTCCTGGAACTGCCGCGCCGGCGGCGGGAGGCGACGGCGGCGCTGGCCTTCCTGGTACTCGCCGGGTCGAGCTGGACGACGGCGGCGGTCACGGTGCCGCGCGGGCAGGTGTCCGACGGCGCGGGCGTCCGGGCCGCCCGCGCCGCGGTCCGGGGCGCGGACCGCTGGCCGGCCGGCCGTACCGATCCGGGGCCGCAGCGCTTCACCACCAACGACCCGCTGCTGATCGGCGGGGAGGGCGGCGCGTACGACAGCGGCTATCTGCCGGCGGTCACCGCGCAGACCCTGCACGCCCTGGGCGCCGGATGGTCGCAGCAGGGGCGGCAGACCCAGAGCATGGCGGACCCGGTCGGGCAGGCGCTCCTCGCGGTCAGCGGCGTGCTGGACCCGCAGCTCACCGTCCGTCGCCTCGCGGCCCCACCGCTGGTCACCGTGCACGCGCCGACCGTGCTGGACACCTCCTCGGTCTGGTCCCGCCGGCAAGCGCTGCTCGGCGCCACGGTCTACCGGATTCCGGTGCCGGAGCCGTTCGGGTCGCCGGCACCGGCCGACCACGGCAGCAGCGGCTGGTCGGTGCCGCCGAGCCCGCCGGACGGCGGCCCGCCGGGCTTCACCGTGAGCTGCGCGCCGGGCAGCACCGCGTACTTCTACGGCCCGTGGTTCGCCGGAACGGTGACCGGCCCGGGCGGCGGCTTCACCTCCACCGGGCGGCAGAACGCGACGGCGATGCCGGTCCGCCCGCTGGGCACCGTCCCGGCCGACGGGCTGGTCCGGCTGGAGCTGCGCGCCACCGCCGCGAGCCAGGTCCCGGCGCTGCCGGTGGCCTGCCTGGACGAGGCCGCGCTCACCGCCGCCGTGCAGCGGCTGACGGCTACCGGCGCGGTCGCGGTGAGCGCCGGCGGCCACACGATCAGCGCGCGGCTGCCCGGCGGGAGCGCCGCAACGGCGGTGTTCGCGCTGCCGGTGGTCCCCGGCTGGCGGTGTGCGGTGGACGGCGGGCCCGAACGGGCGCCGCAGTCGGCCGAGGGACTGCTTGCGGTGCCGCTGGGCGCGGGGGCCTCGCGGGTGGCGTGCGACTACCGCCAGCCCGGCCTGATGGCCGGGCTGGCGGTGACCGCGGCGGCCCTCGCGGTGCTGCTGACGGTCCTGGCCGGGAGCCGCTACCAGCGGCGCCGGCTCAGTCGAGGTTGAGCAGCTGCAGGCGCCGGCCGTCGGGGTTCAGGTGGTGCACCAGCAGCAGCCGGACCGGGCCCGGCTGCGCCCGGCGGACCTCCAGGACGGCGCCCGGCAGCTCGGGCGCGACGACGGCGGCCGGACCGGAGGCACCGGCGCGGACGTCCACTGCGGGGTGCAGGGCGTCGATCTCCAGGGTCGGCCGGGTGCCGTCGAAGCCGATCGAGGAGAGCGCGCCGGCGGGGTCGGAGGGGCCGTCCTGGTAGCCCGTCCAGAGCGCGTAGCGGATCCGCGCGGCGTCCGGCCGCAGGCCGGGGAGCTTGGCCAGCCGCACCGGCAGCACCACGGTGTCGCTGTCCAGCAGGTCGGTGTCGGTCTCCCCCCACCGGGCGTTCAGCGGCTGGACGTCCAGCTCGCGGCCGGTCCGGGCGTCCACCGTGCGGGCCACCAGCACATCGCTGCCGGGCAGCCGGTCCGCCGAGACCAACGCGTCCGCCACGCCGTCGCCGTCGGTGTCCAGCGAGGCCCGCACCGAGGTGAGCGCGACCGGGCCGCCGGCCGGGGCCCAGCTGGTGGCGGCCAGGTAGAGGGTGCCCTCCCCGGCGGTGGCGGTGGGGGCGTCGGTGGCGGCGCCCACCGCCCGCAGGTTCGCGGCCCGCTCGCCGGGCCGGTCCACACAGGTCGCGTCGTGGCCGGGGACCGGGCAGTCCGGCCAGCGGGCGCCCTCGCCGCCCAGTTGGAAGGCGCTGACCAGCGAGGCGGCGCCGCCCGCCGTGACGGCGCCGGTGCCGTTCAGGGTCAGCAGGGTCGAGGCCGGGGCGCCGGCGCGCGGCACCGCCTGACCGACGGCGGCGGTGAGGTCGGAAGCGGCGCGCGGGGCGGCGAAGAGCGGCACCCGTAGCACCGGCGCGGCCGGGTCGGCCGTCCCGGCCGGGGTGAGCACCAGGCGTCCGGAGAGCTCGCCGCGGTAGGAGCGGGCCCGGCCGGCCTGGACGAGCGCGAGGGTGGGGTCGGGCGCGCGGCCCAGCAGGCCGGGCACGCTCAGGGTGACCCGCACCCGGGTGCTCTCCCCCGCCGGGACGGTCAGCCGGCTCGGCGAGAGCTCGAAGCGGGCGCCCGGCAGGTCGGTGGCTGCCTGGTAGCCGGTGGTGTAGTCGAGCGGCGCGGCCGAGAGGTTGTGCACCTCGACCTCCCGGGTGAGCACGAGCGGCCCGGTCACCGGGACGGGACCGAAGGAGAGCCCGACCGCGCCCGGCCGCTCGCCGACCGCGTACGCGACGGCCGGGGTGGTGGCCGCGAGGTCGGCCCTGACCCGGCCGGCGCCGGCCCGCTCCGGCCCGTACACCGGTCCGCTGCGGCCGTCCTTGGCCCAGGTGTCGCCGGCGGTGTCCATCAGCGCCGACTTCACCTGCTCGACCGTCCACTGCGGGTGCGCGGAGCGGACCAGCGCGGCGATCCCGCTGATGTGCGGGGCCGCCATCGACGTGCCGTCGTCCCGGGCGCCCTGGTTGCCGCTGCCGGCCTTGGCCGACCAGATGGTCTCGCCGGGTGCCGCCAGATCGGGCTTGACCAGGCCGGCCACGCCGATCCCGCGCGAGCTGAAGTCGGCCAGGGTGTCCACCCGGGCCGGCTGGTCCTGGGCGACCGAGCCGTGCAACGGATTGCCCGGGGTGGCCAGTTCGAGCCGGCCGGTGCCGCTCAGCGCGACCTGCCGCAGCCGGTCGCCGTCCGCCGGAGCGACGATCGCGGCCGGGATCCGGGCGTTGCCGGTGACCTCGCCGAGGTGGTCGCCGTCGGCGGCGAAGATCGCGCCGACCGCTCCGGCGTCGGCTGCGTGGTCGGCGCGGGCGGGCGAGCCGCAGGCCCGGTCGGCGTCTGCGGTGCGCCAGGAGAGCAGCGCGATCCGGCCGCGCAGCCGGGCGGCGTCGGCCGTGCTGAACGGCGCGCAGCCGTCCGTCTGGTCGACCGGCAGGGCCGGCGGCGCGGCCACCTCGTGGTCGGCCCAGCCGCGGTAGCCGGCGCTCCAGTGCGCGGGCAGCAGGCCGGCCAGTGCGGGCGGGGAGAGCACCCGCAGGCCGTCCGCGTCGCCGTGGCCGCCGACCGAGGCGGCCACCGTCAGGGCCCGGGCGGCCACGCCGGGGCTGCCGCCCACGCCGTAGACGTCGCCGTCGTTGCCGGCCGAGGCGACCACCAGGGTGCCGGCCTCGGCCAGCTTGTCGACGGCCAGCGCGTCGGCGTCCTCGGGGTCGCCGAAGCGGCTGCCGAGCGAGAGGTTGACCACGTCCAGGCGGTCCGAGAGGTCGCCGTCCTGGTCGGGGTCGGCGGCCAGGTCCAGGGCGTGCGCGAGCTGGTCGGTGGAGCCGTGGCAGCCGAAGATCCGCAGGGCGTAGAGCTTGGCGCCGGGCGCGGCGCCGGGGCCGATCCGAAAGCCCGCCGGGTCGAGTCCGCTGCGGTAGGGGCCGCCGTAGGTCCGGCCGTCGGAGCCGACGCCGTAGCCGGCGGCGGTGCCCGCGACATGGGTGCCGTGGCCCTCGGTGGCGCAGTCCAGCGGGTTGGGATCCGGGTGCGGGACGGGCTGGAAGTCCGGGGCGGAGGGGTCGGGGTTGTAGTCGTCGCCGACCAGGTCCTGACCGCCCGTCACCTTGGCGTTCGGGAAGAGGCCCGGGGGCGCGGGCTTGGAGCCGTCCACGGCCCGGAACGCCTCGGGGGTGCCGGGGCCGCCGAAGTCGGCGTGGGTGTAGTCGATACCGCTGTCGATGATCCCGATGGTCATGCCCTGGCCGGTGTCGCCGGGCACCCCGTCCGTGCCGGACCAGACCGCGGGGGCGCCAGTGAGCGGGACGGAGTGCGCGTTCGAGCGGTCCTTGCGCGCGATCGGGTGGACGACGCGCACGCCCGGCAGCGCGCGCAGGGCGGGGAGCCGGTCGGCGGGGGCGTCGACGGCGAGGCCGGTGAACAGGGTCCGGGTGCGGTAGAGGATCCGGGTGCCCGCGCCGAGGGCGTGTTCCACCCGGTCCAGCGCCTGGTCGGCCAGCGCGCGCTGGTCGTGGCCGGCCCGCGCGGCGGCCCGGTGCACCTCCGGCGCGGAGCGCAGTTCACGCCGGGCCCGGTCGGTGGCGCGCTGCCAGGCGGGGGCGGCGGCCTCGGTGTCGAGCTCCAGCAGCACGCTGGCGCGCCCGCCGGATCCGACGGGCGGTGGAGCGGTGCCCGGTGGGGCGGCGACGGACGGGCCGCCCGCAGGCAGGGCGGTCAGCAGGGCGAGGGCGAGGCCGAGCGGAACGGTCAGTCGGCGAGGCGGTCGGGTGCGCACAGCTCGTCTCCCCCGGAGGGGCGGACTGATCCGCGGGCGCCCTAGGTGTCTTGACCCGCGGCCTCGCAACCGGTCCGCACGCTGCGGACGGCGATCACCCTTCCGGCGGGCATCAAATTACGATCATCGCGTCGGCGAATGCCAGCAACTTCACCCGGCCGGCGGCCTGTTGCACCCGACCGGGTGACAGGCCGTCAGGCCGAACGGCGTACAGGCCCCAGACGTACAGGCCCTAGAGGTGACCGGTGCTGCCGCCGTTGTCGCGGCGGTCGAGGGCGCGCTGGAGGGCGGCCGCGGCGGAGGGGTTGGGCTCGCTGGGGCGGCGGCGACGACGGGTGGGCTGCGCGGCAGCGGGGGTGCGGTCGCGGCGGGCGAGCAGGTCTGCGGTGGGGGGCATACCGAACTCCTGGGTTCGTGGGCACGCGGCGGTGCCGAGGAAAGGGAGGAGGGGATACGCCTGGCGGGGGTCGCCCGCCACAGTGCGTACGGCGCGCACGGGCCGTGCACTCCGGGCGGCTGGTGGGGCCGGGAGCGACAGGCTGACCGTGTGGCAGTTTCACGGTACGCCCGTGGTCAGCGGCTGTCTGCACAACTACTCGGATTTCCTACTATCTGAGACGGCGGCGACCGAAAACGCCGCAGGCCCGGACCGTCGGACGGTCCGGGCCTGCGGTGCCGGCGGGGGTGGTCAGTCGTCGATGACCATGTCCTCGACGCAGGCCGAGATGGTCAGCAGCAGCGCGTCGTCCTGGCCGGGCACGATGGTCACGCCGTAGTGCTCGCTCAGCAGCGACCACTTGCGGGAGATGTGCGCGACCTCCTGCTGCCCGTAGGTGATGGCGTACTGGTGGTCGGTGATGTTGCCGGCCACGTGCAGCTCGGCGCCGTTCTCGAAGGTGACGGTGAACTTGTACACCAGCGGCGAGAAGAGGGCCTTGTGCACGGTGGCGATCCGCTGGTCGCCCCGGTTGATGTAGCGGATGTCCCGGAGCGTCATGATCTTCTCGGAGACCCGGTACAGCTCGTTGCCCTGGGCGTCCTGGAGGGCGAGCGCGCCGCTGAAGCTGAAGAGCTTGTCGTCGACCTGGAAGACCTTCTGGCCCTGGCTGTTCTTGATCCAGAAGTCGTGCGTGGGCGAGAAGAACTTCTCGTCGATCTCGTAGGTCACGCCGTTCTGCACCGGCTCGTGGCCCTCCAGCAGACGCTGGGACAGGCCTTGCAGGAAGTCGTCGTGCCCCGCGCCGTGGCCCTGCTGCTGCTCTGAACCGAGGAGCTGCTGGGCGATGCCGAGCAGGCCGCCGAATCCGTCACTCATGATGCTTCCCTAGCTTGGAACGTTGTGGCGGGGATGATCCTAGGGAAGCCGCCCGAGACGCCGACAGCCCTCTTCGCTCTCTGTTGCACAATCAGCACAACAGGCGAAGAGGGCTGCTGACAGGGTGTCGGCAAGCGTCAGCCGAGGTCGACTCCGCGGGCGAACTTGGCCCCGATCTCGGCGGCGATCTCGGCCAGCACCTCCTGGGAGATCTCGCTGTCCACGGTGATCGAGGCCAGCGCGTCCTTGCTCTCGCCGTCCCGCGCGACCTGCATGCCGGCGATGTTGATGCCCGCGTCGCCGAGGATCCGGCCGAGCGTGCCGACCACGCCGGGGCGGTCCTCGTACTTGAAGAACGCCATGTGGTCGGTGAGCGCGACGTCCACGTCGAAGGCGTCCACGCCGACGATCTTCTGCTGCTGCTTCGGGCCGGAGAGCGTGCCGGAGATGGCCACCTCGCCGCCGTCCGCCAGGGTGCCGCGCACGGTGATCACGTTGCGGTGCTCGGGGCTCTCGCTGCTGGTGGTCAGCCGGACCTCGACGCCGCGCTCCTGGGCGAACAGCGGGGCGTTCACGTAGGACACCGTCTCGGCCACGACGTCCTCGAACACGCCCTTGAGGGCCGCGAGTTCGAGCACCTTCACGTCATGCTGGGTGATCTCGCCACGGACCTCGACGTCGAGCCGGACGGCGACCTCGCCGGCCAGCGCGGTGAAGATCCGGCCGAGCTTCTCGGCCAGCGGCAGGCCCGGACGGACGTCCTCGGCGATCACGCCGCCCTGCACGTTGACCGCGTCCGGTACCAGCTCGCCGGCCAGCGCCAGACGGACCGACTTGGCGACCGCGATACCGGCCTTCTCCTGCGCCTCGTCGGTGGAGGCGCCCAGGTGCGGGGTGGCGACCACGTTGTCGAAGGTGAAGAGCGGGGAGTCGGTGCACGGCTCCTTGGCGTAGACGTCCAGGCCGGCGCCGGCCACCCGGCCCTCCTTGAGGGCGCTGGCGAGGGCGGCCTCGTCCACGATGCCGCCGCGGGCGGCGTTGACGATGCGCACGGTCGGCTTGACCTTGTGCAGCGCCTCGTCGCCGATCAGGCCGATCGTCTCGGGGGTCTTGGGGAGGTGCACGGTGATGAAGTCGGACACCTCCAGCAGCTCGTCCAGGGAGAGCAGCTTGACGCCCATCTGGGCCGCGCGGGCGGCCTGGATGTAGGGGTCGTAGGCAACGATCTTCATGCCGAACGCGGACATCCGCTGGGCGACCAGGACGCCGATCCGGCCCAGGCCCACCACACCGAGGGTCTTCTCGGAGAGCTCGACGCCGGTGTACTTGTTGCGCTTCCACTCGCCCTGCTTGAGAGCGGAGTTGGCGGGCGCGATGTTGCGGGCGACCGAGATCAGCAGGCCGCAGGCGAGCTCGGCGGCGGTGACGATGTTGGAGGTCGGCGCGTTGACGACCATCACACCGGCCTTGGTGGCGGCGGCGACGTCGACGTTGTCGAGCCCGACGCCCGCGCGGGCCACGACCTTGAGCTTCTTCGCGACGGCGAGCGCCTCGGCGTCCACCTTGGTGGCGGAGCGGATCAGGATGGCGTCGGCGTCCGCGATGGCGGTCAGCAGTTCCGTGCGGTTCGCACCGTCACAGTGCCGGACCTCGAAGTCCGGGCCCAGGGCGTCGACGGTGGCGGGCGACAGCTCTTCGGCGATCAGTACAACAGCGTTCTTGGATGTCACGTTGCTCACGACAGTGTCCTTACTGTCCGGTGCTCCCCCGGTCCCCGGGCACGTGGGTGGCGTGCCGACGATGCCGGCCGGAAATGTGGGGGATGGTGGCATGCCGCGTAGGTAGACGCACGACGCTGTGGGCCTGACGCGCACTCGGAGTCTATCGACGTACCGGGTCGTTGCCTGTGCCCGTGCGGCGAAATCACCCGCACGGGACCAGACGTGATGTACAGACGGGGCAGGTCCGGGCCCGGACCTGCCCCGTTGCCGAGCCTGGCGGTTCAGGCTCGTGCGACGCTTCAGGCGTCCTTGACCCAGCTCATGAGCTTGCGCAGCTCCTTGCCGGTGGTCTCCAGCAGGTGCTCGGAGTCCGCGGTCTTGTAGGCGTTGTACTTGGGCAGGCCGGCCTTGTACTCGGCGATCCAGGTGTTGGCGAAGGTGCCGTCCTGGATCTCGGCGAGGACCTTCTTCATCTCAGCCTTGGTGTCGGCGGTGATGATGCGCGGGCCGGTGACGTAGTCGCCCCACTCGGCGGTCTCGGAGACCGACCAGCGCATCTTCTCCAGGCCGCCCTCGTACATCAGGTCGACGATCAGCTTCAGCTCGTGCATGCACTCGAAGTAGGCGATCTCCGGCTGGTAACCGGCCTCGACCAGGGTCTCGAACCCGGCCTTCACCAGCGCCGCGGTACCGCCGCAGAGCACGGCCTGCTCACCGAAGAGGTCGGTCTCGGTCTCCTCGGTGAACGTCGTCTTGATGACGCCCGCCTTGGTGCCGCCGATGCCCTTGGCGTAGGACAGCGCCAGCGCGAAGGCCTTGCCGGTGGCGTCCTGCTCGACGGCCACGATGCACGGAACGCCGCGGCCCTCCTCGTACTGGCGGCGCACCAGGTGACCGGGGCCCTTCGGGGCGACCATGCAGACGTCGACGTCGGCCGGCGGCTTGATGAAACCGAAGCGGATGTTCAGGCCGTGGCCGAAGAAGAGCGCGTCGCCCGCCTTCAGGTGCGGCTTGATGTCGGCCTCGTAGACGTCCGCCTGGATGGGGTCCGGCACCAGGATCATGATGACGTCGGCCTCGGCCGCCGCCTCGGCGGCGGTGACCACGCGCAGCCCGGCCTCCTCGGCCGCCGCACGGGACTTGGAGCCCTCCTTGAGGCCGACCCGGACGTCCACGCCCGAGTCCCGCAGCGACAGCGCGTGGGCGTGGCCCTGGCTGCCGTAGCCGATGACCGCGACCTTGCGGCCCTGGATGATGGACAGATCGGCGTCGTCTTCGTAGAACAGCTCGGCCACGGTGGGACTTCTCCTTGCGTGATATCGCGTAGGTGCACTGGCTACCGTACGCGCGGTGATGGGGGTTGAGCGGGATGCGCCAGGGTGTGAGACGCGCAGGTCAGGCGCTGCGGTCAGGCGCTGCGGTCGAGCGCGCGCAGCGAGCGGTCGGTGATCGAACGGGCACCACGCCCGATCGCCACCAGACCGGACTGCACGAGCTCCTTGATTCCGTAGGGCTCCAGCATGCGCAGCATCGCTTCGAGCTTGTCGGAGCTGCCGGTCGCCTCGATGGTCACGGCGTCCGGCGACACGTCCACGGTCTTGGCGCGGAAGAGCTGCACGATCTCGACGACCTGGGACCGGGTCTCGTTGTCCGCCCGGACCTTGACCAGGACCAGTTCCCGCTGGATCGCAGCGGACTGGTCGAGCTCGACGATCTTTATCACGTTGATCAGCTTGTTGAGCTGCTTGGTGACCTGTTCCAGCGGGAGGTCCTCGACGTTGACCACGATGGTCATCCGGGAGATGTCCGGGTGCTCGGTCGGGCCGACGGCGAGCGAGTCGATGTTGAAGCCCCGACGGGAGAACAACGCGGCGATGCGGGCGAGCACGCCGGGCTTGTTCTCGACCAGGACGGAGAGGGTGTGCTTGGACATGTCGTATCTCTCTTGTGGTCGGGGCCGTCAGTCGAGGTCGTCGCCGAAGTCGGGGCGGATGCCCCGGGCGAAGAGGATCTCGTCGTTGCTGGTGCCGGCCGCGACCATCGGCCAGACCATGGCGTCCTGGTGGACGATGAAGTCGATCACGACCGGGCGGTCGTTGATCTCCATCGCCTGCTTGATCACCGCGTCCAGGTCCTCCGGGCGCTCGCAGCGCAGACCCACGCAGCCCATCGCCTCGGAGAGCAGCACGAAGTCCGGGATCCGGGTGCCCTGTGCGGGCTTGGCGATGCCGTCGTGCTCCGGACCGGAGTGCAGCACGGTGTTGGAGTAGCGCTGGTTGTAGAAGAGCGTCTGCCACTGGCGGACCATGCCCAGCGAGCCGTTGTTGATGACGGCGACCTTGATCGGGATGTTGTTCAGCGCGCAGGTGACCAGCTCCTGATTGGTCATCTGGAAGCAGCCGTCACCGTCGATCGCCCAGACCGCGAGGTCCGGACGGCCCGCCTTGGCGCCCATCGCGGCCGGCACCGCGTAGCCCATGGTGCCCGCGCCACCGGAGTTGAGCCAGGTGGCCGGCTTCTCGTAGTTGATGAACTGGGAGGCCCACATCTGGTGCTGGCCCACGCCCGCCGCGTAGACGGCGTCCGGGCCGACCAGCTGACCGATCCGCTCGATCACCTGCTGCGGCGACAACTCGCCTTCGGGGGCGGGCTCGTAGCCCAGCGGGTAGGTCTTCTTCCAGTCGTTGAGCTTGACCCACCAGTCGGTGTAGTCGCCACGGTGACCGGCCTCGTGCTCGGTCTGCACCGCGACGATCAGGTCGGCCAGCACCTCGCGGGCGTCACCGACGATCGGCACGTCCGCCGGACGGTTCTTGCCGATCTCGGCCGGGTCGATGTCCGCGTGCACGACCTTGGCCAGCGGGGCGAAGCTGTCCAGCTTGCCGGTGACCCGGTCGTCGAAGCGGGCGCCCAGAGTGAAGAGCAGGTCCGACTTCTGCAGCGCGGTGACCGCCGGGACGCTGCCGTGCATGCCCGGCATGCCCAGGTGCTGCGGGTGGCTGTCGGGGAACGCGCCCAGCGCCATCAGCGTGGTGACCACCGGCGCGCCGGTCAGCTCGGCCAGGATCCGCAGCTCGGCGGTGGCCCCCGCCTTCAGCACGCCGCCGCCGACGTACAGCACCGGGCGCTTGGCGGTGACCAGCAGCTTGGCGGCCTCGCGGATCTGCTTGGCGTGCGGCTTGGTGACCGGTCGGTAGCCGGGCAGCGAGGTCTCCACCGGCCAGCGGAAGACCGTGGTGGCCTGCAGCGCGTCCTTGGCGATGTCCACCAGCACCGGGCCGGGGCGACCGGTGGCGGCGATGTGGAAGGCCTCCGCGATCACCCGGGGGATCTCCGCCGGGTTGGTGACCAGGAAGTTGTGCTTGGTGATCGGCATCGTGATGCCGCAGATGTCCGCCTCCTGGAAGGCGTCCGTGCCGATCGCCTTGGAGGCCACCTGGCCGGTGATCGCGACCATCGGGACGGAGTCCATGTAGGCGTCGGCGATCGGGGTGACCAGGTTGGTCGCACCCGGGCCCGAGGTCGCCATGCAGACGCCGACCTTGCCGGTGGCCTGCGCGTAGCCGGTGGCCGCGTGGCCGGCGCCCTGCTCGTGCCGGACCAGGATGTGCCGGACCTTGACGGAGTCCATCAGCGGGTCGTAGGCCGGCAGGATCGCTCCACCCGGGATGCCGAAGATCGTCTCCGCACCGACGGCCTCGAGCGAGCGGATGAGCGACTGCGCCCCGGTCATCGTCTCGACCACCGCGGGGGTGCCTTGGGACGGGGCGGCCGGGTGGTCCCCGCGGCGGGGGGATGCCGTGTGCTCAGTCATCTGCCTGTCTCTTCTCAGGTCGCCGGGTGCCTGTCCGCTTTCTCCCATTTTGAGGGGAAACGAGCTGGCGGTACAACGGTGTTCCAACGGTACGAGTGCAACAAAAAACCCCTCGTGCCCAGGGCATGCGAGGGGTGGCGCGTCGGCTTCTCTTCAATCGGACCTACTGGCCGATTCAGCCGACGCGCCCGCCAAGTACGAGAATTCGGGTGCGCATGGCACCGACCTTCCTCCCGAGCCACCGTCAGTGTCAAGCGGGCGGGATCACCGTCTCGCCATGCGGACCCGGGGTGGGACCGGCCCCCGGACCCCCGCCCGGCCCGGCCACCGCCCGGTGCTCCGGGGTCTCCAGCGACCCGTGGTGCTTCGGGAGGCGGCCGTGTCCGGGCTCCGCACGGCCACCCGAACGGGTGTCTGCGGCGGACAGGTAGGCCCGGCGAGCCGACATCGCGCCGACCGGCCGGGGCAGCGGGTACAGCCGCCGGGCGAGCGCCCGGCGCAACCGGTACTCGTCCAGCGGCTGGGCGAAGGCCAGCCCCTGTCCCTGCCGGCAGCCGAGCTCCTGCAGGACGGTCACCTGGCGGGGCTGGTCCACCCCCTCGGCCGCGGTGACCAGGCCCAGGTCACGACCCAGGCGCAACGCGTGACCGGCCAGCGCGCGGCTGCGCGGGGAGTCGGACAGCTCCTGGACCAGCGTGCGGTCCAGTTTCAGCGCGTCGAAGGGCAGCCGGGCCAGCGCGCCGAGGGAACCGCCGCCCGCGCCGAAGCCGGCCACCGCCGTGCCCACGCCGAGCCGGCGCAGCGCGGCCAGCCGGCGGCCCAGCTCGTCGGCCATGGTGTCCGGGCCGGTCCGGGCCAGCTCGACCACCAGCTGCCCGGCGGGCAGGCCGGTGTCCCGCAGCGCGCCCGCGATGGTCTCGTAGACACCCGGCGAGCAGAGCCGCTCGGCCGAGAGCCGCACCGAGACCGGGACGGCACCCGATCCCGGACGGCCGCCGAAGGTCCGGCCCGCGTCGGCCCGGACGGCCGCCTCGGCCACCGTCTGCTGGAGCAGCCAGCGGGCGAACCGGGTGGCGGCGTCGCCGTGGTCGGCGCTGCGCAGGAACTCGACCGGGGTCAGCAGCAGCCCCTGCGCCGAACGCCAGCGGGCCAGTGCCTCGACCCCGGTGACGGCGCCGGTGCGCAGGTCCACCAGCGGCTGGTGGAGCAGCGCGAAGCTGCCCTCGCGGACCGCGACCCGCAGCCGCTCGTCCAGCTCCTTGCGACGGTCCAGGTCGGCGCGCATCGCCGGGCTGTAGAGCACCACCCGGCCCTTGCCCTGGGACTTGGCCCGGTACATCGCCAGGTCGGCGTTGCGCATCAGCTCGTCGGCCAGCTGGTCGGCCGACCGGGCCGGGCCGGAGCGCCCCGAACCGCCCACCGGGCCGGGACCGAAGGCGATGCCGATGCTGGCGGCGACCCCCAGCTCGGACCCGCCGATCCAGTACGGCTCGGAGAGCGCCCGACGCAGCCGGTCGGCCAGCTCCTGGACCTGCGCGCGACCGCGCGGGCCGCAGACCAGGGCGGCGAACTCGTCGCCGCCGAAGCGGGCCACGGTGTCCCCGGAGCGGACCACGCTCTGCAGCCGGCGGGCCGCCTGGACCAGCAGCTCGTCGCCGACCTGGTGGCCGGCAGTGTCGTTGACCGCCTTGAAGCCGTCCAGGTCGAGGAAGAGCACGGCCACCGGGCCGACCTCCTCGGGCCGGTGGCCGCCCGGGTACTCGGGGGCGTGCTCGCGGGAGTGCTCGCGCGCTCCGTCGGCGCCCCGGACGGCCAGCGCGGCGCGCAGCCGTTCGGCGAAGAGCGCCCGGTTGGGCAGGTCGGTGAGCGGGTCGTGGAACGCGTTGTGCTGCAACTGGGCCTGCAGGCGCACCCGTTCGGTGACGTCCCGGCTGTTCAGGATCAGCCCGTCGCGGTACCGGTTGACGGTGGACTCGACGTGCAGCCACTCGCCGTCGCCGGAGCGGATCCGGCACTCGACCCGGGTGGTCGGCTCGCCACTGCGGGCCGGCGGGTGGATCAGGTGGCGGGCCGGGCGGTTGCTGCGCGCCAGGAACCGGCGGACCTCGCCGACCACCCGGTCGGCGTCCTCCGGGTGCACCAGGTCGAGCAGGCGGCCGCCGACCAGCTCCTCCGGATCGCGGCTGTAGACCCCCAGCGCGGCCGGACTGACGTAGCTGAGCACGCCGTTGGCCCCGGAGATCATGATCACGTCGCTGGAGCCCTGCACCAGCGAGCGGAAGTGCGCCTCCTTCTGGGCGAGTTCCTGCGCCAGCGAGAGGTTGTCCAGCAGCATGATGCCCTGCCGCACGATCAGCGCGAGCCCCACGGTGCAGGCCACCACGATTACCACCCGGTCCATCGGGCGACCCCCGAGGGCGTTGTAGAGGATGCCCGCCGTACAGACCGAGGCGGCGGCGTACGGGGTCAGCGCGCTGAAGGTGGAGGCGACCCGGCGGCGCGGTGTGCCGCCCGCCGACGGGTGCTGGCGGCTGGAGTGCCGGCGCTGCCAGCAGGCCGACCAGGGCGCGAAGGCGAGCAGCAGACTGCCCGCGAACCAGCCGGCGTCCAGGATCCCGCCGGAGCGGTAACTGCTCTGCACGGTCGGCGAGGTGAAGAACGCGTCGCAGACCACGGTGACGGCCAGGCTCAGCATCGCGGTGTGCACCGCGACCCGGTTGCCGTCCCGGCTGCGGAACCGCAGGCCGACCACCAGCGAGACCATCAGGATGTCCAGCACCGGGTAGGCCAACTTGAGCGCCAGGCCCAGCGGGTGGCTGGCGTCGCCCTCGGCGGTGCGACCCAGGGCCAGGCTCCAGCTCAGCGTGAAGAGCGATCCGCCGACCATCCAGCCGTCCAGCAGCAGGCAGAACCAGCCGGCCGCGCCGCGCGGGCGCTGGGCCAGCACCAGCAGGCCGGCGACCGCGAAGGGGGCGAAGAGCAGGAAGGCGTAGTCGGCCAGCGACCTGCTCGGCACCTCGACCCGGAGCACCACCTCGTACCAGCCGCAGGTGCCGTTGCCCAGCGCGACCGTGCAGGAGGAGAGCCCGAAGAGCAGCCAGGCCGGGCGGGCCGGGCCGGACACCGTGCACCCGTGCACCAGGCAGGAGAGGGCCGCCGCCAGGGCGGCACCGGCGAGGCCGAAGTCGCCCATGAACTCGGCGGCGTCCTGGGAGCCCCAGCCGGTGGCCGCGCCCAGCGCGTACGCGAGGCAGGTCAACGCGACCAGTACGCCGGGCAGGCGCCGGTCACGCGCGAGTCTGCGCGGGCGGGCGAAACGGCTCGGCGGCTCACCGGCGGGGTCGGCGACGTGCGGACCACCGGCCACGGCGGCGCCGGGGGGCGGCAGCACCACGGCTGTCGGCAGCAGGCCGATCGGCGGTGCGGCGACGCTGGACGGCACGGCTTCGGCGGGGTTCACCCGGCACCTCCCCCTCCGGCCCGCGCCTCGGCGCCGCCCGGACTGCGACTGCGCCGTCCGCAGACGGGCCGCCGGCCTGAGTCCTCCAGGCGGGCGGACACTCGACATCTGCCGCGCCGCACCAGTTCTCCCAGTCGGGACAGTACACCACTTCGGTCACTCAATGACACGCACACTCAACTTAGAGTAATGGTCCGAGAGTAGGGATATGCACCCGCTTCCACCAGATCGGCCCGGTTGGCCGTAGCGCACGCGGTGAAGCGCGCGCGCCGGGGCGTGTGCGCCAACGCGCCGGGCTCCGTGCGTCAGTGCGCCGGGGCGTGAGACCGGTCGGTGGCCGGGTTGACGGCTGCGTCGGGGAAGAGGTGCAGCCGGTGCGCGAGGGCGGCCGCCTCACCACGGCCGGAAACCTCCAGCTTCGCCAGGATGTTGGAGACATGCACACTCGCCGTCTTGGGCGAGATGAACAGCTCCTCGGCGATCTGCCGGTTGGTGCGGCCCTGCGCCAACAGCCGCAGCACGTCCGTCTCGCGCGGTGTCAGCGAGAACTCCGCCCGGGCGGACGGCGCCGGCGGCTCCTCGGACGCCGCGGGCAGCGCGCGGGCCACCCCGGCCCGCTCGGCCAGCCGGGCGACCTCCAGGGCGAGACCGCTGTCGCCGCGCCGCGCCGCCAGGGCGGCGGCCTCCCGCAGCAGCTCCCCGGCCTCCTCCCGGCGCCCGGCCGAGGCGGCCGCCCGGCCCGCCCCGAGCACCGCCAGCACCAGCGGGTAGGGCAGTGCGGTGGTGCGCAGCGGGGTGATCGCGGCGGCCCAGTGCTCGGGGGTGTCCCGGCCGTCCGCGCGGGCCAGTTCGGCCTCGGCCAGCCGCGCCCAGCCGACGTGCAGCGGGACCACCGGCCGCTGGCGGCCGAGCACCTCGGCGATCCGCTCCAGCACCAGCGCCCGGCCGAGGTCGGCCGACGGCAGGCCGCGCGAGTCCGCCTCGACGGCGGCCGCCCTGGCCAGCAGCGGCAGCAGCCGGCAGTCGCCCTGCGGGGAGAGCGGGCGGTCGAGCGCCGTCAGCAGCTCGGCACGGGCCTCCAACGGCCGCCCCGAGCGGCCCGCGAGGTCGATCGCCAGCCGGGCGGTGGGCAGCACGTGCTGCGGCTGGTCGTCCCTGCTGTGCAGCCGGGCCTTCGCCAGGTTTTCGGCGGTCAGCGCGAAGTCGCCCGCCAGGAAGCTGACTTCGCCGCGGACCCGGCACAGGAACTCGTCATAGCTCTCGGCCCGGCCGTCGTCCTCCCAGCGGGCCAGCTGCTCGGCGGCGTCCGCCGGGCTGCCGATCAGGAGCAGGCACTCGGCGAGGTTCCCGGCCAGGATCGCCCCGGTGTTGCGGAGCAGGCCGAGCCGGCCGGCCACCTCCAGGCCCTCGCGGGCCAGCTCGGTGGCCTCCTCGGCCTGGCCGAGATGCGCCAGCATGCTGGCCAGGTTGTTCAGGCCCCGGGTGAGCAGCTCGGGGACGCCGAGCTCACGGGCGCCCGCGACGGCCGCACGCAGCGAGGCGATACCCCGCTCGGGTTCGCCGAAGTCGTTGTACAGCGTGCCCAGCGTCATCCGCGCGTGCAGCTCGACGCTCTTCGCGCCGACCTCCAGGGCTATCTCCACGGCCCGCTCGGCGAGTGCGACGTCCGCCTCGCCGGCCAGCCGCAGCATGCTCATCGAGGCGCCCATCGCGAACACCTCCGCCTGCACGGCGGACGGTGGACGGTTCTCCACCAGCCGATGGGCGTGCGCCAGTTCCTCCAGGCTGCCGGCCCGGTTGAGGTGGCCCAGCAGCCGGGAGCGGTGCATCCGGAACCAGGCGCTGCGCAGCGGGTTCTCGTTCTCGTCCACCTGCTTGAGCCCGCGCTTGGCGAGGCTGAGCCCGCGCTCGCGGTCGCCCGAGCGGCGGGCCGCCACGACGGCCTCGGCCAGCACGTCGACCAGCCGCAGCCGGTCGCACTCGGCGCCGCAGCCGCCCGCGGGACAGCAGCAGGGCGGGTAGGTCTCGGCCCAGTCGTGCGGGCGCAGGGTGGTGCGCAGGGTCTCCTCGTCGACCTCGTCCCAGAGTTCGACGGCCCGCTCCAGCAGGCTCAGCTGCTCGGCGAAGGCGTTGCGGCGCCGGGCCGCCCGGGCCGCGTCCAGCGCGGTGGGCAGCGCGCGGGCCGGATCGTGCGCCTGGTACCAGTAGTTGGCCAGCCGGGCCGGGCGCTCGTCGCGCTGGACCAGGCCGGGATCGGCCTCCAGGGCGGCGGCGAAGCGGCGGTTGATGCGGTTGCGCTCACCCGGCAGCAGGTCGTCCGAGACCGCCTCGCGGACCAGCGCGTGGCGGAAGCGGTAGCCCTCGCCGTCCTTGTCCAGCTGGAGGATGTTGGCACCGACGGCCGTGCGCAGCGCGTCGTTCAGCGCGTCCTCCGGCCCGTCCAGGACGGCCGCCAGCAGCTCGTGCTCGACCCGGGAACCGCCCTCGGCCGCGATCCTGAGCACCCGTTGGGTCTCCTCGGGCAGCGCCTCGACGCGGACCAGCAGGATGTCGCGCAGCGATTCGCTCAGGCCCACCGAACCGCCGCACTGGTGGGAGCAGGCCAGCTCCTCGACGAAGAACGGGTTGCCCTCCGAGCGCTGGTGGATCCGCCTGACCAGTTGGCGGTCCGGGGTCTCGACGCGCAGGATACCGGCCAGCTGGGCGGCCACCTCCTTACAGCCGAACCGGTCCAGCTCCAGCCGCCGCACGGTGCGCTGGCGTTCCAGCTCGGCGAGGAAGGGCCGCAGCGGGTGGCGGCGGTGCAGGTCGTCGGTGCGATAGGTGGCCAGAATCAGCACCCGGGACCGTTGCAGGGTGCTGATCAGGTAGGCCAGCAGTTCGCGGGTGGAGCGGTCGGACCAGTGCAGGTCCTCGATCGCCAGCACGAGCGTGCGCTCAGCGCTGAGCCGCTCGAAGAGCCGGGCGATGTGCTCGAAGAGCCGGGCCCGGCCGTATTCGTCATTGGGCTCGGTGTCCACGTCGCCGAACTCGGGGAGCAGCCGGGAGAGATGGCCCTCCATGCCGGTGGCGGCCTGCCGCAGCTCGGGGCCCAGCCGGCGGTACAGGCGGCGCATCGCGGTCACCAGCGGGGCGTACGGCAGCCCCTCGGCACCGACCTCCAGGCAGCCGCCGAGCATGGTGACGACGGCGTCGTTCGGGGCTGTGCCCCCAGCGGCACCCTCGGCGGCGGCTTCGGTGGCGCTCTCGGCCGCGTTCTCGGCCGCGCAGAGGAACTCCTCCAGCAGACGGGTCTTGCCGACGCCGGCCTCGCCACCGATCAGCAGTGCCTGCGGCCGGCCCGCCGACGCACGGCGCAGCGCGGCCAACAGGGTGGCAGTCTCGCTGCCACGGCCGACGAACACGGGACTGACCGACATCTGATCCACGGCGCTGAGCATGCCACAGGGACCCGACAGCGGCCGAGCGATTACCTCCGGCGCTGCGCCGGCCTGCGCGGCGGGCGCTGAGGCGGGCGCTGAGGCGGCCTCAGGTACGGCCTCAGGCGCGGGTTCGGCGACGGGCCCTGCGGCCAGCTCGGAAAGGCCCGAAGGGAGGGCGCCGGTGGCGTCCCTCCCCTCGTCTCCCGACGCTCCCCTCGTGGCGCCGGGACGTTCCCGGTGCGTCAGCACTCGCGCAGGCCGGCGGCGGCCCGGTCGCTGTGGACGGCGGAGCGCCACCCGCCGGCGGCCAGGCGGCGCAGCGCTCCGGCGCGGCCGCTGACGCCCTGCGGGCGGTCGGCGTGCCGGGCCGCCCGGTTGGCGCTGCGGGCCTCGGTGACCAGCCGCTCGTGGGCGGCGATCTCGCGAAGCTCGGCGTTGCGCTGACGGTAGAGCTCGTACTCGTTCATGCTGGATCCCCTGTTCCGGGACGCTTCCCGGCCTCTCGCGGCCGGTCCGTCGTCCTGGTAAGAGCCTCCTCCCCCAGGGGGGTGCCGGGCATCGGCAGCATGCCGCATCTTCCGGGGCGTCAGGTCCTTAGACCGCCCGGAAAGCGCCGGTGGCCACCCCTAAGGAGGGGTGGCCACCGGTGATCTGGATGCGCGGGTCTAAGGCGCCTTATGCGGCGCCGAGCCTCTCCAGGCTGTGCCTACTGTCCTTCCGCGGCAAGCCGCTCCAGGATCAGATCCTTCACACGGGCCGCGTCGGCCTGGCCGCGGGTGGTCTTCATGACCGCGCCGACCAGCGCACCGACTGCCGCGACCTTGCCGTCGCGGATCTTGTCCGCGATGGCGGCGTTCTCCGCGATGGCCTGGTCGACCGCCGCGCCGAGCGCGGAGTCGTCCGAGACGACCGCGAGGCCGCGCTTGGCGACCACCTCGTCCGGCTCGCCCTCGCCGGCCAGCACGCCCTCGATGACCTGGCGGGCCAGCTTGTCGTTCAGCTTGCCCTCCGCAACCAGCGCGCACACCCGGGCCACCTGGGCCGGCGTGATCGGCTGCTCGGACAGGTCGGTGCCGGTCTCGTTGGAGCGACGGGCCAGCTCGCCCATCCACCACTTGCGGGCCTGGTCGGCGGGGGCGCCGGCCGCGATGGTCTCCAGGATCGGCTGCACCGCACCGGCGTTGAGCACCGACTGCATGTCCTTGTCGGACAGGCCCCACTCGCCCTGCAGCCGGGCGCGGCGCACCCGCGGCAGCTCGGGCAGCGCGGCGCGCAGCTCCTCCACCCAGGCGCGGGCCGGGGCGATCGGCACCAGGTCCGGCTCGGGGAAGTAGCGGTAGTCCTCGGCGTTGTCCTTGATCCGGCCGGCCGTGGTGGAGCCGTCCTCCTCGTGGAAGTGCCGGGTCTCCTGGACGATCGTCCCGCCGTCGTCCAGGACGGTGGCGTGCCGCATGATCTCGTAGCGGGCGGCCCGCTCGACCGAGCGCAGCGAGTTGACGTTCTTGGTCTCCGAGCGGGTGCCGAACTTCTCCCGGCCGTGCGGGCGCAGCGACAGGTTGACGTCGCAGCGCATCTGGCCCTTGTCCATCCGGGCCTCGGAGACGCCCAGCGCCTTGATCAGCTCACGCAGCTCGGCGACGTACGCCTTGGCGACCTCGGGCGCCCGGACGCCGGCGCCCTCGATCGGCTTGGTGACGATCTCGATCAGCGGAATGCCGGCCCGGTTGTAGTCGAGCAGCGAGTGCGAGGCGCCGTGGATCCGGCCGGTCGCGCCGCCGATGTGCGAGGACTTGCCGGTGTCCTCCTCCATGTGGGCGCGCTCGATCTCGACCCGGAAGATCTCGCCGTCCTCCAGCTGCACGTCGAGGTAGCCGTTGAAGGCGATCGGCTCGTCGTACTGCGAGGTCTGGAAGTTCTTCGGCATGTCCGGGTAGAAGTAGTTCTTCCGGGCGAACCGGCACCACTCGGCGATCTCGCAGTTCAGCGCCAGGCCGATCTTGACGGCCGACTCCACGCCGATCGCGTTGACCACCGGCAGCGAACCGGGCAGGCCGAGGCAGGTCGGGCAGGTCTGGCTGTTCGGCTCGGCCCCGAGGGTGGTCGAGCAGCCGCAGAACATCTTCGTCTTGGTGCCCAGCTCGACATGGACCTCCAGGCCCATCACCGGGTCGTAGGAGGCGAGTGCGTCGTCGTAGGAGACCAGGTTCATGACGCTCACAGCGTCCCCTTCACTAAAAGTCTTGGAGGTACCGGTCCGGCCCCGCGGACGGGGGCCGGACCTGAGAGCCGGGGCCGCTCAGCCCAGCAGCACGTCGTCGTCGCCCAGCTGCTTGAGCTCGCGCAGCAGCAGGGCGGTGCCGGTGATCAGGGCGAGGGCGCCGACCACGGCGTTGGCCAGCAGCAGGTTGTCCTGCTCGCTGCGGGCCTTGCGGACGTCCTTGACGATGCTCAGCGCGCCCCACGTCGTGGTGCCGATGCTGAGCCACAGTCCGGGCTTGGAGTGCTTGAAGCCCTTTGCCTTCTCGATCTTGCTCACAGTGCCGGTGCCTCCTCGAGCAGGGGATGCCCCCACTTGTCGTTGAGTGCGGCCTCGACGGCGCCGCCCACGCGGTACAGGCGGTCGTCCGCCATCGCGGGGGCGATGATCTGCAGGCCGACCGGGAGATTGTCCTCCGGGGCGAGCCCGCAGGGCAGCGACATGGCCGCATTGCCCGCGAGGTTCGACGGAATCGTGCAGAGGTCGGCCAGGTACATCGCCATGGGGTCGTCGGCGCGCTCGCCGATCGGGAAGGCGGTGGTCGGCGTGGTCGGCGAGATCAGCACGTCGACGCCCGCGAAGGCCGCGTCGAAGTCCCGCGAGATGAGCGTGCGGACCTTCTGCGCCGAGCCGTAGTAGGCGTCGTAGTAGCCCGAGGACAGCGCGTAGGTGCCCAGGATGATCCGGCGCTTGACCTCGGGGCCGAAGCCGGCCTCGCGGGTGAGCGCGGTGACGTCCTCGGCCGAGCGGGTGCCGTCGTCGCCGACCCGCAGGCCGTAGCGCATGGCGTCGAAGCGGGCCAGGTTGGAGGAGGCCTCGCTCGGCGCGATCAGGTAGTAGGCCGGCAGCGCGAGGGTGAAGGACGGGCAGGAGACCTCGACGACCTCGGCACCCAGCTCGCGCAGCAGCTCCACGCTCTCGTTGAAGCGCTGCATGACGCCGGCCTGGTAGCCCTCGCCCGCGAACTCCTTGACCACGCCGATCCGCATGCCGCGCACGTCGCGCAGCTTGGCGGCCGCGACGACGGCCGGGACCGGCGCGTCGATCGAGGTGGAGTCGAGCGGGTCGTGGCCGGCGATCGCCTCGTGCAGCAGGGCCGCGTCCAGGACCGTACGGGCGCACGGGCCGCCCTGGTCGAGCGAGGAGGAGAAGGCGATCAGGCCGTAGCGGGAGACCGAGCCGTAGGTGGGCTTGACGCCGACCGTGCCGGTGACGGCGCCGGGCTGACGGATCGAACCGCCGGTGTCGGTGCCGATCGCGAGCGGGGCCTCGTAGGCGGCCAGCGCCGCGGCAGAACCGCCGCCGGAGCCGCCCGGGATCCGGGAGAGGTCCCAAGGGTTGCCGGTGACGCCGTAGGCGCTGTTCTCGGTGGAGGACCCCATGGCGAACTCGTCCATGTTGGTCTTGCCCAGGATCACCACGCCCGCGTCCTTCAGACGGGACGTCAGGGTCGCGTCGTAGGGCGGGACCCAGCCTTCGAGGATCTTCGAGCCGCAGGTGGTGGGGATGCCCTGGGTGGTGAAGACGTCCTTGAGCGCGAGCGGGACGCCGGCCAGCGGGCCGAGCTCCTCGCCCTTGGCGCGCTTGGCGTCCACCGCGCGGGCCGCGGCCAGCGCGCCCTCGGTGTCGACGTGCAGGAAGGCGTTGACCTTCTTGTCGACGGCGTCGATCCGGTCCAGGTGCGCCTGGGCCACCTCGACGGCGCTCACCTGGCCGCTCGCGATGGCGGCGGCCGTGTCGGCGGCGGTGTACTTGATGAGGTCGGTCATGGGTGTTAGTCCTCCCCCAGAATCTGCGGCACGCGGAAACGCTGCTCCTCGGCGGCCGGAGCACCGGACAGCGCCTGCTCCGGGGTGAGCGAGGGCCGGACCTCGTCCGCGCGCATGACGTTGGTCAGCGGCAGCGGGTGGGAGGTCGGCGGGACGTCCTGTCCGGCGACCTCGGAAACGCGGGCGACCGCGCCGATGATCACGTCGAGCTGCTCGGCGAAGTGGTCCAGCTCCTCCGCCTGCAACTCCAGACGCGACAGCCGGGCGAGGTGGGCGACCTCCTCGCGCGTGATGCCAGGCATGCAGCGATCCTCAAGGTGAGTTCTGGTGAGGCCGGACACCGAGGGTGACCGGCCCGGACGGCGACCTGGCGGCAGTGCCGCCCTGGCCTCGCGTCCTCTTGGTCTGTGCTGCCCATCCTAGGGGGCGTGGCCGGCCCGACCAGTCACTGTGGGGTGCTGGGAGCGGGTAATCCGCTCTCGCCGGACTGGGGCAGGAGCGGCGGGACGGCCGAGGAGGCCAGCGACTCGCTCATCGACTGGACGGCCTGGGTGGGGATCACCGGCCTGGGCAGCACCGGGCAGGACAGCTCCGCCTTGCCGGTCCACCGGTCCAGGGTGGTCATCCGCTCGGCGGGCGGCGGCCCGGTGCGGTGCACCCGCAGCCAGGCGGTCGCCTGGTCGGCGGGCAGCGCCGCGGAGACCAGCCAGCCCTGCACCGCGTCCACGCCGAGGCCGTGCAGCCGCTCCCAGGTCTCGTCGTCCTCGACGCCCTCGGCGACCACGGTCAGCCCCAGCGAGTGCGCCAGCTCCACCGAGCAGCGGACCACGGCGGCGTCGTGGTCGTCGGCGACCATCCGCGAGACGAACGAGCGGTCGATCTTCAGCTCGCCGACCGGCAGGCTGCGCAGCCGCACCAGCGAGGAGTGGCCGGTGCCGAAGTCGTCCAGCGACATCCCCACGCCGTGCCGGCGCAGTTCGGCCAGGGTGTCGGCGGCCCGCCGCGAGTCGTCCAGCAGCAACCGCTCGGTGATCTCCAGCTGGAGGGCGTGGGCGGGCACCTGGTGGCGGGCCAGGTGGCCCGCCACGCGCTGGGCGAAGCCCGGGTTGAGCACGTCGCGCGGCGAGACGTTGACCGCGACCTGGACCTGGAGGCCCTGCGCGCGCCAGCTGGCGAGCTGGCCGATGGCCGCCTCCAGGACGTACTCGGTGAGCCGGGGCATCAGGCCGCTGGACTCGGCGAGGCCGACAAACTCGTCGGGGCTGACCCTGCCGCGGCCCGGCCGCTCCCAGCGCAGCAGCGCCTCCAGACCGACCACCCGGCCGTCGAAGGCCACCTTGGGCTGGTAGTGCAGCTCCACCTCACCGGTCTCCAGGGCCCGGCGCAGATCACCGAGCAGCCCGATCCGGTAGGGCGTGTCGGCGTCCTGCGAGTGGTCGTACTGCTCGACGCCGGTACGGCCCTGCTGGGCGTGACCCATCGCGACGTCGGCCCGGCGCAACAACGATTCTGCGTCTGCGGCGTGTTCCGGGTAGACGCAGACGCCCGCCGAGGCCTCCAGGACCAGCAGCAGCCCGTCCAGCCGGATCGGCGCCGCGAGTTCGGCGATCAGCGCCTTGGCGAGCCGCTCCAGGGTGTCGGGGCAGCCGACACCGGGGAACAGCACCGCGAACTCGTCGCCGCCCATCCGGGCCACCACCGCGCGCCGACCGCGGTCGGCGGTGGGCGGCAGCTCGGCCAGCAGCTCCTCGGTCTCGCGCCGGCGTTCGGCCGCGCCGGACGGGCCGTCCAGCGCGTTGCGGGAGGTGTCCGGCAGCGCGCCGCGGAGCACCCGGTGCAGCCGGCGGGCGATGTGCACGAGCAGCCGGTCGCCGGCCGCGTGGCCGAGGGTGTCGTTGAGCGACCGGAACCGGTCGAGGTCGAGCAGGACCAGCCCGACGCTGTACCCCTCCTCGTCCTGGTGCTCGGCGATCGCCTCCTGTGCCGCGAGCAGCAGGGCGTGCCGGTTCGGCAGGTCGGTGAGCGGGTCGGTGAGCTGGTCCCGGGCCCGGTCGCGGGCGATCCGCCAGGCCGCCACCAGGACGGCCAACGGGACCGCGAAGAGCGGCAGCAGTTCGGGCTCGTACCGGCTGACCAGGACCGCCAGCGGGATGAGCGGCGCTGCCCCGGCCAACAGCACACCGAGCAGCAGGACCGCGCCCGCCACCCCCTGCGGCGGGCGCGTCAGCGCACCGCCGGTCGTACGATCCATACGCCCTGTCCTCCGTCAGGCCCGCCCCGCCAGGCCGCGTCGCGGCTGGGACCGACCGGAAGAACGGTCGGCCCTGGCACTCCTGATGGTGTGCCAGTCGGTCTCAGCCGGGAAGCGCCCCTGTCGGCGCCGGACGAACCCGGTGCCCCACTCCTGCTGACACGCTGTTGCACTCCAGGGTAAGTCCGCCTCCTGAGTGGAGGCTGACTTTCGGTCATCCGGGAGTGCACCGGCATGGGCCGATGCCGCACAGTCACACGATGCCCTGTTTGGTGCCCACGCACCCTGCTGACGATGCATCAGCACGATAACAAGAAGGACACGTCAGCCCTGGTCAGGCCCTGCGGGGGTTACTCCGCCCCGGCGGACTCCGGCGCGGGGTCCGGCGCGGGCTCGGACTCGGGGAGGCCGAGATGGGCGCGGGCGGCGGCCGGGCCCTCCTCCAGCAGGACCGTGAAGCCGTCGTCGTCCAGCACGGCCAGGCCCAGCTGGACGGCCTTGTCGTACTTGGACCCGGGGTTGTCGCCGACCACCACGAAGTCGGTCTTCTTCGACACCGATCCGGTCACCTTCGCGCCACGCGAGACCAGCGCCTCCTTGGCGCCGTCCCGGGTGTGGCCGGCCAGCGTGCCGGTGACGACCACCACGAGCCCGTCCAGCGGGCGCGGGCCCTGCTCCTCGGTGGCCTCCTCGGTGAACCGCACGCCCGCGGCCCGCCACTTCTCGAGGATCTCGCGGTGCCAGTCCTCCTGGTACCACTCCTGGATCGCCCTGGCGATGATCGGCCCGACTCCCTCGGTGGCCGCCAACTCCTCCTCGGTGGCCTCGAAGATCCGGTCCAGGTCTCGGAACTCGCGGGCCAGCGCCTGGGCCGCCACCGGGCCGACGTGACGGATCGACAGGCCGTTGACGTACCGCCAGAGCGGGCGTTCCCGGGCGGCGGCGAGGTTGTCGAGCAGCAGGCCGGCCGTCTTCTTCGGCTCGCCCTTGAGGTTGGCGAAGAAGGTGGCCTTCTTCTCCTTGCCGGTCTTGTCGTCCAGCTTGGGCATGCCGGTCTTCTGGTCGCGCACCAGCACCTTGATCGGCAGCAGCTGTTCCATGGTCAGGCCGAAGATGTCGCCCTCGTTCCCGACCGGCGGGTCGGCGGGCTCCAGCGGCTGGGTGAGCGCGGTGGCCGCGACGTAGCCCAGGCCCTCGATGTCCAGCGACTCGCGGCCGCCCAGGTAGGCGATCCGCTCGCGGACCTGGGCCGGGCAGAACTGCGCGTTGGGACAGCGCAGGTCGATGTCGCCCTCGGACATCGGGCGCAGTTCGGAGCCGCACTCGTGGCAGAGGCTCGGCATCACGAACTCCTGCTCGGTGCCGTCCCGCAGGTCCTCGACCGGGCCGAGGATCTCCGGGATCACGTCACCGGCCTTGCGCAGCACCACGGTGTCGCCGAGCAGCACGCCCTTGGCCTTGACCACCTGCTGGTTGTGCAGCGTCGCGTACTGGACCATGGAACCGGCCACCTTCACCGGCTCGGCCAGCACGGCGAACGGGGTGGCCCGGCCGGTGCGCCCGATGCCGACCTGGATCCGGGCCAGCTTGGCGGTGACCTCCTCCGGCGGGTACTTCCAGGCGATCGCCCAGCGCGGCGACTTGGAGGTGGCGCCGAGCCGGCCCTGGAGCGGGATCTCGTCCACCTTGACGACCACGCCGTCGATCTCGTGCTCGACCGAGTGACGCTGCTCGCCGTACAGCTTGATGAAGGCGCGCACCTCGTCCAGGGTGGCGACCACCCGGTTGTGCCGGGCGGTGGGCAGGCCCCAACCGTGCAGCAACTCGTAGGCGTGCGACTGGCAGTCGATGGTGAAGCCCTCGCGCGCGCCGATGCCGTGCACCACCATGTGCAGCGGGCGGGAGGCGGTGACCTTCGGGTCCTTCATCCGCAGCGAACCGGCGGCGGCGTTGCGCGGGTTGGCGAAGAGCTTGACCAGGGCGTGCGGGCGCTTGCCCTCCTTGGCGCGCTCCTCGTTCTCGGCCCGGCGGCGCTCGTTCTCCGCGGCGAACGAGGCGTTCAGCTCGGCGAAGGCCTCGGTGGGGAGGTAGACCTCGCCGCGGATCTCCACCAGGGCCGGGATGTTCTCGCCCGTGAGCTGGTGCGGGATCTCCTTGATGGTGCGGACGTTGACCGTGACGTCCTCGCCGATCCGGCCGGTGCCCCGGGTGGCGGCCAGCACCAGCCGGCCGTGCTCGTAGGTGAGGTTGACGGCCAGGCCGTCCACCTTGAGCTCGCAGAGGTAGTGGTAGTCGATGCCGTCCAGTTCACGGGCCACCCGGTCGGCCCACTCGGACAGCTCCTCGTCGTCCATCGCGTTGTCCAGGCTGAGCAGCCGCTCGCGGTGCTCGACCTTGACGAAGCCCTCGGCCGCCGTGCCGCCGACCTTCTGGCTGGGCGAGTCGGGCGTGACCAGGACCGGGTGCTCGGCCTCGATCGCCTCCAGCTCGCGCATCAGGGCGTCGAACTCGGCGTCGCTGACGATCGGCGCGTCCTGCTCGTAGTACCGCAGCCGGTGGTCCTCGATCTCGGCCGCCACCTCGGCGTGCCGCCTGCGCGCCTGCGCCGGGACCTCGTCCCAGCCCTCGACAGCCGCCACCGAACTCCTCCTACCGTCTCACTCCGGGTTGTCCACCAGACTCCGAGCACCCCTCACGCTGAGTGACAGCGCCTCGCGGGCGTAGGCCGGGCTCGCGCCCGCCAGACCGCAGGTCGGCGTCACCAGCACGCGGCGGCCCAGCAGTTCCGGATCGAGCCCGAGCCTGCGCCACAACGTCCTGACACCCGCGACATTACCGGCCGGGTCGGACAATCCTTGGTCCGTGGAGGGCACCACTCCGGCGAGGATCACCGTGCCGGCCTCGACCGCCTCGCCGATCACCTCGTCCTCACGCTCCGTCAGCAGGGCGAAGTCGAGCGAGACACCCGCCACACCGGCCCGGCGCAGCAAGGGGATTGGCACCTCGGGCGCGCAGCAGTGGACGATCACGGGAGTGTCCAGCGCGCCGATCACCGAGCGCAGCACCTCCTCGGCGACCTGCCGGTCCACCGAGCGCAGCCGCTGGAAGCCGCTGGCGGTCTTCACCCCGCCGCTCAGCACGGCGGGCAGCGAGGGTTCGTCCAGCTGGAGGACGAGCTGGGCGCCGGGCACCCGGCTGCGGACGTCGGCGAGGTGGCGGCGCAGGCCCTCGGTGAGCGAGCCGGCGATGTCCAGGCAGGCGCCGCGGTCGCGCAACGCCTTTTCGCCGTACTTCAGTTCGATCGAGGCGGCCAGCGTCCACGGGCCGACCGCCTGCACCTTCAGCGCGCCCTGGTAGCCCTGGGTGAACTCCTCCAGCGCGTCCAGGTCCTCGCCCAGCCAGGAGTGCGCCCGCTTGCTGTCCCGGCCCGGCCGGTCGGCGAACCGCCAGCCGCTCGGCTCCACCTGCGCGAACAGCTCCACCAGCAGCCCCGCCCCGCGCCCGATCATGTCGGCCCCCGGCCCGCGCGCGGGCAGCTCCGGAAGGAACGGGAGCTGCTCCAGCGCGCCGGTGGAGGTCCTCGCGGCCTCCCGCGCGTCGGTGCCGGGCATGGAGCCGACACCGGTCGCGGCGCCGTACAGGTCGGGGAAGGGCTGCTCAGAGGTCACACCGTGCAGGCTACGGGGTCGGCGGGGCGCTCGGGGAGCCGGACGGCGCGGGCTGGGCCGGCGGAGCGGGCAGCGAGACGTCGGGGAAGTCGGTGACCGGCGTGCCGGTGACCTCGCCCTTCATCGCGGCCTGCCAGACCGGACCGGCGACCTGGGCGCCGAAGGCCTGGTCGATCCGACTGCCGCCGAACATCTGACCCTGCAGTGGCTTCTGGTCCGCGGTGTCGCTGACCACAGTGGCACCGGCCACGTCCGGGGTGTAGCCGACGAACCAGACCTGCGTGCCCTTGTCGGTGGTACCGGTCTTGCCCGCGATCGGCCGGCCGCCCAGCGAGACGTTGGAGGCGGTACCGCCGTCCTGGACCACGCCCTTGAGCATCGCGGTGATGGTGTCCGCGGTGGTGTCGGTGAGCACCTTCGAGCAGCTCTGTGCCGGGACGGGCAGGTTCTTCCCGTCCGGGCCGGTCATCGAGGTGATGGCGCGCGGTGCGCAGTAGGTGCCGTGCGAGGCGAAGGTGGCGTAGACACCGGCCATCGTCAGCGGGGTGAGGTCGTTGATGCCCAGGGTCATCGACTGGACCACCTGGAGCGGAGTGCCGTCGGCCTGCGTCTGGATGCCCAGCTTGTTGGCCATCTGGGCCGTGGCGCACAAGCCGACGTCGCCCTCCAGGCTGGCGAAGTAGGTGTTGATCGACTGCGCCAGCGCGTCGGGCATCGAGTAGGTGACGGGCGAGGCCGAGCTGTCGTTGCGCACCGACGGCACCGACTTGTGGACGCCGCCGTTGCAGTCGGTCATCTTGGGCCAGTTGATGGTGGAGTTCGTGGTGTAGGTCTGCGAGGGGGTGAACCCGCCCTCCAGCGCCGCCGCGGCCACGATCGGCTTGAAGGTCGAGCCGGTCGGGAACCCGAGGCCGCCGCCCATCGACTTGGGGGCGTTCAGGTTGATCTGGGTCTGGTTGGTCCCCAGGCCGTACGGGCGGCTCTGGCCCATCGCCAGGATCTTGCCGGTCCCGGGCTGCACCATGCTCATCACGGCCGCGGGCTTGTCGGAGGCGTCCGCGTTGTCCGCCAGGCCCTTGTCCAGCGCGTCCTGCGCCTTCGGGTCCAAGGTGGTCGTGATCTTCAGGCCGCCGCGGTTCCACAGCGCCTTGCGGTCGGCGGCGTTGGCGCCGAACACCGGGTCCTGGAGCACCGCGTACTTCACGTAGTCGCAGAAGAAGCCCTCGCCCTGCTTGGCCGTGATGCAGCCCTGCTGCGGGCGGCTGACCTGGAGGGTGACGGGCGTGGCGATCGCCTGGTCGGCCTCGGCCTGCGTGATGCTCCCGTATTGGGCCATCTTCTTCAGTACGGTGTTGCGCTTGTCGGTGGCCGCCGCCATGTGCACGATCGGGTCGAAGCTGGTCGGCGACTGCACCATGCCGGCCAGCATCGCCGCCTGGGGCAGGCTCAGGTCCTTGGCGTGGACGCTGAAGTATCGCTCGGAGGCCGCCTCGATGCCGTACGCCTGCTCACCGAAGAAGGTGATGTTCAGGTAGTTGGTGAGGATCTGGTCCTTGGTCAGGGTCTGCTCGACGTCGATCGCGTAGCGCATCTCCTGGATCTTGCGGCCCATCGTCTGGCGCTGCGCCTCCAGGACGGCGGCGGTGTCATTGCCGGCCTCGTCCACGAAGACGTTCTTCACGTACTGCTGGGTCAGCGTCGAGGCGCCCTGGGCGGTACCACCGGCCGCGGAGTTCTTGCCCAGCGCGCGGATGATGCCCTTGGGGTCGATCGCGCCGTGCTGGAAGAAGCGGTTGTCCTCGATGTCGACGAGCGCCTTGCGCATCACCGGTGCGATCTGGTCGCCCGGGACGACGGTGCGGTCACGGTCGTACGAGGTGGCTATCAGGTTGCCTGCCGAGTCGTAGATCGACGAGGCCTGGGACAGCGGTGGGGCCTTGAAGTCGTCCGGGAGGCTGTCGAAACTGTCGGCCGCCGCCTTCGCCCCGAGGCCGAAGCCCCCGACGAACGGCAGCGCCATACCGGCCAGCAGGGCACCGGCAATCGCACTAACAGTCAGAAAACGGACACCCAACAGGGATTTGGCCACCGGCCCGGAGGAGGTGGAGGAGATCTTCGACGCCATACCTCCGACCCTAGAATCCCAACCTTGGGGAAAGGTGCCGATATTTCTACACCCGTGTAACGACCTGGCCACAGAATCGCCGCCATCTCGGTCTCAACACGCCGCCGGGGCACGCGGATCGGCTCCGCGCACCCCGTTCGTACCGGTACCACCCGATTCGGCCCGGTCAGCGCCCCGGGCGGACGGTGAGCTCGGTGATCTCGGCGTCGCGCGGGAGGTCGAGCGCGGTCAGGACGGCGGTCGCGACCGACTCCGGGGCGATCCAGCGGGCCGGGTCGTACTCGGTGCCCTCCTGGCGGTGCACCTTCTCCTGCATCGCGGTGGCGGTGCGGCCCGGGTAGACGGTGGTGACCCGGACGCCGCCGGCGTGCTCCTCGGCGCGCAACGAGTCGGCGAGTGCGCGCAGGCCGAACTTGCTGGCCGCGTACGACCCCCAGCCGGCGTGCGCGGCCAGGCCCGCACCGGAGTTGACGAAGACCACGTGGCCCCGGGAGAGCCGCAGCTGGGGCAGCATCAGCCGGGTCAGCTCGGCGGGGGCGACCAGGTTGACCGCCAGGGTCTCGTTCCAGGCCTTGACCGGCGTGTCGCCGACCGGGCCCAGTTCGACCATGCCGGCCACATGCAGCAGCGAGTCCAGCTCGACCGGCTGGGTCTGGTGGCCCAGCGCCCAGGAGAGCTTGGCGGGGTCGGCCAGGTCGCCGACCAGGGTCTGGACGCTCGGGAAGCGCTCGCGCAGCTCGGCGGCCCGCTTGGCGTTACGGGTCAGCAGCCAGACCTCGTCGCCGCGCTCGGTGAGCCGCTCGGCGAGGACCGCGCCGATGCCGGATCCGGCGCCGGTGATCAGATGGGTAGCCATGGGTCTACTCCTGGGCAGTGGCGAGGAGGGTGAAGACCTCGGCCGGGTCGGAGGCGAAAGTGATCAGTTCGGCCAGCGGACGCGGCAGGAAGCCTTCGGCGTCCATCCGCTCCAGCTGGGTGCGCAGGCCGTCGTAGAAGCCCGCCGGGTCCAGCACCACCACGGGCTTGTCGTGCAGGGCGTGCTTCTTGAGCTCCAGGACCTCGGTGACCTCGTCCAGCGTGCCGAGGCCGCCGACCAGCACCACGACCGCGTCGGCGCGCATCAGCAGCTGGGCCTTGCGCTCGGCCAGGTCCCGGGTGGTCACCAGCTCGTCCGCGCCGCGATAGGCCTTGTGCGCGAGCAGCTCGACCAGGATCCCGACCAGCGTGCCGCCGGCCGCCTTGACGCCGTCGGCGAGCAGACCCATCAGGCCCGCGTCGGAGCCGCCCCAGACCAGGGTGTGGCCGCCCTCCCCCAGCAGCCGGGCGAACTCGCCGGCAGGGGCGGTGTAGCGGTCGTCGAGCGAGTACGCGGAGCAGAAGACGCAGATATTCATGGTGCTGAAAGGTCTATCACGTGGGGCTGAAGGCGATCAGCCGATATCCGCGGCCAGCGACCGGCGCTCGGTGGTGGCGATGGTGGCCGAGCCGACCACCCGGGTGCCGTCGTAGAGGACGACGGCCTGACCGGGCGCGATGCCGCGCAGCGGACGGGCCAGCGTGACCCGCAGCTCGCCGTCGACCAGCTCGGCGGTGACCGCCACCTCCTCGCCGTGGGCGCGCAGCTGGGCGGTGTAGGAGCCGGTGGTCACCGTCTCGGTGCCGCACCAGCGGGGGCGGATCGCGGTGAGCGCCGACACGTCCAGGCCCTCGACCGGTCCGACCGTGACGGTGTTGTTGACCGGCGAGATGTCCAGCACGTAGCGCGGCTTGCCGTCGGGGGCCGGGTGGCCGATCCGCAGGCCCTTGCGCTGGCCGATGGTGAAGCCGTACGCGCCGTCGTGCTCGCCGATCTTGCTGCCGTCGGTGTCGACGATGTCACCGGTCGCGGTGCCCAGGTGCTTGGCCAGGAAGCCCTGGGTGTCGCCGTCCGCGATGAAGCAGATGTCGTGGCTGTCCGGCTTCTTGGCGACCGCCAGGCCCCGGCGCTCGGCCTCCAGCCGGATCTCCTCCTTCTCGGTGTCCCCGAGCGGGAAGAGCGAGTGGGCCAGCTGCTCGGCGTCCAGCACGCCCAGCACGTACGACTGGTCCTTGGCCGGGTCCACCGCGCGGTGCAACTCCCGGCCGCCGCCGGGGACATCGACGATCCGGGCGTAGTGTCCGGTGCAGACCGCGTCGAAGCCGAGCGCGACCGCCTTGTCCAGCAGCGCGGCGAACTTGATCTTCTCGTTGCAGCGCAGGCAGGGGTTCGGCGTGCGGCCGGCGGCGTACTCGGCCACGAAGTCGTCGATCACGTCCTCGCGGAACCGCTCGGCCAGGTCCCAGACGTAGAACGGGATGCCGATCACGTCGGCGGCCCGGCGGGCGTCCCGGGCGTCCTCCAGCGTGCAGCAACCGCGCGCGCCGGTCCGGAAGGACTGCGGGTTGGAGGACAGCGCCAGGTGCACGCCGGTCACGTCGTGGCCGGCTTCGGCCGCGCGGGCGGCGGCGACGGCGGAGTCGACGCCGCCGGACATCGCGGCGAGCACACGCAGACGGGGGCCGGTGGACGGGCCGGTCGGGGCACCAGGGAAGTCAGTCATAGTGCCCTCCAGGGTACGGGGTGGACGAAAACCGGCTCAGCGCTGCCCGGCGTTGCGGGCCCGGGCCACCACCGGCCCGATCGCCTCGGCCAGCGCGTCCACGTCCGCCTTGCTGGACGTGTGGCCCAGCGAGAAGCGCAGCGAGGAGCGGGCCAGCCGCGGGTCGGCGCCGATCGCCAGCAGCACATGGCTGGGCTGCGGCACCCCGGCCGAGCAGGCCGAGCCGGTCGAGCACTCGATCCCGGCGGCGTCCAGCAGCATCAGCAGCGCGTCGCCCTCACAGCCGGGGAAGGAGAAGTGCGCGTTGGCGGGCAGCCGGCCGGCGCCGTCCGGGTCGCCGTTGAGCAGCGCGTCGGGGACGGCGGCGCGGACCCGGGCGATCAGGTCGTCGCGCAGCGCGGCGACCGCGACGGCGTGCTCCGACTGCCGCTCGACGGCGATCGCGGCGGCCGCCGCGAAGCCGGCCGCGGCCGGCACGTCCAGCGTCCCGGAGCGGACGTCGCGCTCCTGGCCGCCGCCGTGCAGCAGCGGGACGGGCGAGGCCGCCCGGGACAGCAGCAGCGCGCCGACCCCGTACGGGCCGCCGATCTTGTGGCCGGTGACGGTCAGCGCGTCGAGCCCCGACTCCGCGAAGGAGACCGGCACCTGACCCAGCGCCTGCACCGCGTCGGCGTGCATCGGGATGCCGAACTCCCGCGCGATGGACGAGAGTTCGGTGATCGGCTGGAGGGTGCCCAGCTCGTTGTTGGCCCACATCACGGTGATCAGCGCGACCGACGCCGGGTCGCCGGCGATCGCCTCGCGCAGCGCCTGCGGATGCACCCGCCCGAGGCCGTCCACCGGCAGGTACTCGACCTGGGCGCCCTCGTGCTCGGCCAGCCACTGCACGGCGTCCAGCACCGCGTGGTGCTCGACCGGACTGCACAGCACCCTGGTCCGGGCCGGGTCGGCGCCGCGCCGGGCCCAGTAGAGGCCCTTCACCGCGAGGTTGTCCGATTCCGTACCACCGGCGGTCAGCACGATCTCGCTCGGCCGGGCGCCCAGCGCGTCGGCCAGCGACTCGCGGGACTCCTCGATCACCCGGCGGGCCCGCCGGCCGGATCCGTGGAGCGAGGAGGCGTTGCCGGTGATACCGAGGTGCGCCGTCATCGCGGCGATCGCCGCGGGGAGCATCGGTGTGGTGGCCGCATGGTCGAGGTATGGCATGGCTGAACCAGTGTAAGTGCCGCCAGGGTCACGATTTGGCCATTGCAGCCCGTGCAACGCAGGGTTAGCCTCCTGCTCCTGCACCAGTGACAGGGCTGAAGGGTGGGGACGGCATGTCGCAGACCGTCGACCGGGCGCTGACGATCCTCGCCTCGCTGGGCGAGGGCCCGGCCTCCCTGGAACAGGCCGCCGGCCGGATCGGCGTCCACAAGTCGACCGCCCTGCGGCTGTTGCGCACGCTGGAGGAGCACGGCTTCGTGCACCGCCAGTCCGACCACCGCTACCGGCTGGGCGGCCGGCTCTTCTCGCTCGCCCAGCAGGCGCTGGAGGGCATCGACGTCCGCCAGGTCTCCGCGCCCTACCTGGCCTCGCTGAACGAGCGCTACGGCCACACCGTGCACCTGGCGGTCCTGGAGGGCGCCGAGGTGCTCTTCCTGGACAAGGTGGACGCCCGCTACCCGTCCGGCTCCGACAGCTGGCTCGGCCCGGCCTCGCGGATCGGCAAGCGGGCCCCGGCGGCGGCCACCGCGCTCGGCAAGGTGCTGCTGGCCGACCTGTCGGAGGATCAGCTGGCGCTCACGCTGGAGGACCAGGAGTTCCCCGCCCGCACCCCGCGCAGCCTGCGCTCGGCCGACGAGCTGCGCGCCGAGCTCACCGCCGTCCGCCGGCAGGGCTGGTCGCTGGACCAGGGCGAGTACGAGGAGGCGGTGAACTGCGTGGCCGCCCCGATCCAGGGCATCGACGGCACCGCCATCGCGGCCTGCGCGATCTCGGCGCCGGTCCGGCTCGCCTCGGTGAGCGAGCTGAGCCGGCTGCTGCCCGAGCTGCTCTGCACGGTCGAGGCGGTCTCGCTGGCGTACGGCGGGTCGCCTACTCCTCGCTGGTGCGAGAACCGTTGCGGTGCCAAGCACGCGGTGCGCGCCAGCCATACCTGAGCGCGCACATCCGCAAGCCGAAGGCGACCATCGCGGCCGAGGTCGCGGTGAGCGTGGTGAGATGGTCGGCGGCGATCAGCAGGGCCACCATGGTGGCGCCGACCAGCGCCGGGACGGCGTAGATCTCCCGGTCCCAGCGCAGCAGCGACGGCGTCTCGTCCGCCAGCACGTCGCGGATCACGCCGCCGCCGACCGCCGTCAGCATCCCGAGCGCGACGGCGGCGACCGAGCCGAGCCCGTAGTCGTGCGCCTTGGTGGTCCCGGTGACGCAGAACAGGCCCAGGCCCAGCGCGTCCAGGGTCTGCACCGCGCGGTTGATCCGCTCGACCTCCGGGTGCAGGAAGAAGACCACCAGGCCGGCCACCAGCGGGGTCAGGAAGTACCCGAGGTTCGTGAAGGCGACCGGCGGGACCGCCCCGATCAGCAGGTCGCGCAGCACCCCGCCGCCGAGCGCGGTGACCTCGGCCAGCACGCAGATCCCGAAGATGTCCATGTTCTTGCGGACCGCCAGCAGGCCGCCGGAGAGGGCGAAGACGAAGATGCCGATCAGGTCCAGGGTCTGCTGAACGTCGGGGGAGAAGATCTGCGATGTCACCGGGCAAGTCTCCACGCCGGGGACCGCTGGAACCGAATCCGGCGTGCGGCGGCCGTCGGCCGCCGCACGCGGGAGGCGTTCAGGCCTCGGTGTTCTCCGGGAAGTGGCAGGCCGACTGGTGGCCCGGGCGCAGCTCCAGGAGCGGCGGCTCCTGGGAGGCGCAGATGTCCTGGGCCTTCCAGCAGCGGGTGCGGAACCGGCAGCCGCTCGGCGGGTTGATCGGCGAGGGCACGTCGCCGGTGAGCAGGATGCGCTCGCGGCGCTCCTTGCGGCGCGGGTCGGGCACCGGGACGGCGGACATCAGCGCGACCGTGTACGGGTGGGTGGGCGCCGCGTAGAGCGAGTCCCGGTCGGCGATCTCGACGATCTTGCCGAGGTACATCACGGCGACCCGGTCCGAGACGTGCCGCACCACCGAGAGGTCGTGCGCGATGATCAGGTAGGTGAGGCCGAGCTCCTTCTGCAGGTCGTCGAGGAGGTTCACGACCTGCGCCTGGATCGAGACGTCCAGCGCGGAGACCGGCTCGTCCGCCACGATCATCTTCGGGCGCAGCGCCAGGGCCCGGGCGATGCCGATGCGCTGGCGCTGGCCGCCGGAGAACTCGTGCGGGTAGCGGTTGTAGTGCTCGGGGCTGAGCCCGCACAGCTCCAGCAGCTCCTGGACGGCCTTCTTGACGCCGCCCTCGGTGGCCACCTTCTGCAACCGGAACGGCGCTCCGACGATGGTGCCCACGGTGTGCCGGGGGTTCAGCGAGGAGTACGGGTCCTGGAAGATGATCTGGATGTCCTTGCGCAGCGGCCGCATCCGGCCGGTGCTCAGGTGGGTGATGTCGGTTCCCTCGAACTCGACCTTCCCGCCCGTGGGTTCGTCCAGCCGGGTGACGAGGCGGCCCATCGTGGACTTGCCGCAGCCGGACTCGCCGACCACACCCAGGGTCTCGCCGGGCATCACCGAGAAGGAGATCCCGTCCACCGCGCGCACCGCGCCGGACTGGCGGCGCAGGACGCCCTTGGTGATCGGGAAGTGCCGCTGCAGATCGGTGACCCGCAGCAGCGGCTCGCGGTCCTGGGAGGGTGCGGGTGCGGGAACGGCCGTGGCCTGAGTGTCCGTCATGATGCCTTGCCCTTAGGGAAGTTCGTGGCCACGGTGTTCACAGCCGGGGCGCGATCTCGTCGGCGAAGATCCGGTGTCGGTCGGCCGTCGGCAGGTGGCACGCGGCGTGGTGCCCGGGTCCGGCCTCGGTCAGCACCGGCAGCTCGGAGACGGACCGACCACCGGTCAGCTCGGCGTACGGGCAGCGCGGGTGGAAGGCGCAGCCGCTGGGCACGTTGATCAGGCTGGGCGGCGTCCCGCGGACCGGGACCAGGCGCTCCTGGAGATCCCGGTCCAGGCGCGGCATCGAGCCCAGCAGGCCCCAGGTGTACGGGTGTTCGGGGGCGTCGAAGAGCGTGGTGGCCGGGCCTCGCTCGATGCACTTGCCGCCGTACATCACCAGGATGTCGTCGGCCAACTCGGCCACCACGCCCAGGTCGTGGGTGATGATGATGACCGCCGAGCCGAACTCCTGCTGGAGGTCCCGGATCAGGTCCAGGATCTGGGCCTGCACGGTGACGTCGAGCGCAGTGGTCGGCTCGTCGGCGATCAGCAGCGAGGGGTCGTTGACCAGCGCCATCGCGATCATCGCGCGCTGGCGCATGCCGCCGCTGAACTGGTGCGGGTAGTCGTCCACCCGGCGGTCCGGCTGCGGGATGCCGACCCGGTCGAGCATCTCGACGGCCCGGACCTTCGCCTCCTTCTTCGAGGCGGCCGGGTGGTGCACCCGGTACGCCTCGACGATCTGCTGGCCGACCGTGTAGTACGGGTGCATGGCGGTCAGCGGGTCCTGGAAGATCATCGCCATCTTGCGGCCGCGCAGCTGGCGCACCCGGTCGGCCGACGCGCCGACCAACTCCTCGCCCTCCAGCCAGATCTCGCCGCTGATCCTGGCCCGCTTACTGCGGTGCAGGCCCATGATGCCCAGCGAGGTGACGGACTTGCCGGAGCCGGACTCCCCCACGATGCCCAGGGTCTTGCCCGGCGCCAGGTCGAAGCTGACCCCGTCCACCGAACGCACCAGGCCGTCGTCGGTGTCGAAGTGGATGCGCAGGTCGCGCACCGACAGGAAGGCCTCGGCGGCCGGCCCGCTCTGCTCCGGGATCAGTTTCTGGTCGGTCACGACAGCCTCACGCGGGGGTCGACGGCGGCGTACAGGAGGTCAACCAGGAGGTTGCAGATGACGATGAAGAAGGCGGCGACCAGCGTCACCCCGAGGATCTTCGGCAGGTCGTTGTCGGAGATCGCGGAGACCGCGAAGAAGCCGATGCCCTGGAAGGAGAAGACCTGCTCGGTGATGACCGCGCCGCCGAGCAGCAGCCCGAGGTCCATGCCGAAGATGGTGAGGATCGGGGTGAGCGCGGAGCGCAGTCCGTGCTTGACGACCACCGCGCGTTCGGTCATGCCCTTGGCGCGGGCGGTGCGGATGTAGTCCTCGCTCATCGTCTCCATCATCCCGGCGCGGGTGAGCCGGGCGTAGAGGGCGGAGTAGAGGAAGGCCAGCGAGATCCACGGCAGGATCAGGTTGCGGGCCCACATCAGCGGGTCGTCGGTGAAGTTGACGTACTGCACGTTGTTCAGGATCGGCCACTGGTAGCTGAAGAGTTCCAGCAGCAGCGCGCCGGTGAAGAAGATCGGCAGCGAGACGCCGGCCAGCGCGACGCCCATCGCACCGCGGTCGAAGAACGACTTGGGGCGCAGGGCGGAGATCACGCCGGTGGCGACGCCGGACAGCAGCCAGAGCACGGCCGCGCCGATCGCCAGCGAGAAGGTCACCGGGATCCGCGAGCGGATCTCGGGCCAGACCTCCAGGTGGTTCTTGAACGAGTAGCCGAAGCACGGCACGTGACAGGTGACGGGGTCGGGCCCGAACTTGTAGTTCGCGCCGGCGACCAGGGTCTTCAGGAACCGTCCGTACTGGATGTAGAGCGGCTGGTCGAAGCCGAGGTTGCGCTTGACCGCGATGATCGCGTCGGGAGTCGGGTTCTTCCCGATGTACTGGGCCGCGAGCTGGTCGGTCGTCTCGCCGGCCAGTCGGGGCAACAGGAAGAAGATGCCGAAGGTGACCGCACTGACGACCAGTAGCAGCACCAGGGCGGCAAGCGTCCTGCGGATGATGTAGGCCAACACAGTTGTACGGCTCTGGTGCCCCGCCCGGTCCGGGGTGTCCGTGCTGGACACCCCGGACCGGGCCGACGCCGCTGCCTTCACCTGCCTTCAGTGGTGTGGAGCCAGGCTCTTACTTGTTGGTACCGATGTTGAGGTAGTCGTACTCGCCCGACCAGGCCGCCGAGGACTGCAGGTTCGTGGCGCTGCTGGAGCGGTACAGGAAGACCTTGTAGTCGGTGAGCGGCACGTAGGCCGCGTCCGCCATGGTCTGCTTGTCGATCTGCTGGTAGTCCTTCTCACGGGCGGCGGGGTCGGTGTTGGTCGCCGCGTCGTCGATCAGGCTGTTGATGGCCGGGTCGTTGAGCTGGGCCAGGTTGCTGTTGCCGGAGTCCTTGATGGCCCGGCCGTCGACGATCTGCTGGAGGAAGCCGTAGCCGGTCGGCCAGTCGGCGCCCCACTGCATCATGATCAGGCCCACGTTGTTGCTGTTGTCGAACTTCGGCACACCCGCGTAGTCCGAGAAGTACTTGCCCTGCGGGTACTGCTGGATGTCGAGCTCGATGCCGACCTTCTTCAGCGCCGCCTGGATCGAGGTCGCCGCGGCCACCTCGGTGTCGCGCTCGCTGCGCGCCAGGATGGTGGTCTTGAAGCCGTTCGGCTGGTTGCACTTGGCGAGCTCGGCCTTGGCCTGCGCCACGTCGCCGCCGTTGTTGGTCGACGGGTAGAGGTTGAACGCCTGCTGGCCGGGGATGTCCGGGGGCAGCACGGTGTTGGCGATCTCACCGCGGATCGGGCCGCCCTCGGCGGTCTGCACCGAGACCTTGTCGACCGCGTACTCGACGGCCTTGCGGCAGTCGACGTTGTCCAGCGGGGCGACCTTGGTGTTCAGCGCGAGGTAGACCAGCCGGCCGCCGTACTGGTTGTCGGTCTGGGCCTTCAGCTTCGGGTCCAGCAGCAGCTTGGCCTGGGTCTGCGGGTCGACGCCGCCGCCGCCGAGGTCGACCTGGGCATTGCCGGCCAGCAGGTCGTTGTCGACGGTGGCCTGGTCGATGTTCAGCTTGACCACGATCTTGTCCGCGAGCTGCTTGCGGATCGGGTCGGTCGACGGGTCCCAGTTCGGGTTCGGGACGAGGGTCGCGCCCTTGCCGTCCTGGTACGACTGGAACATGTAGGACCCGGTGGACATCACGTGGTTGACGTACGTGGCGCCGGTGTCCTTGGCCTGCGGCACCGGGACCGTCTGCGGGGAGCTGACCATGTAGTCGAAGTCCGCGAACGGGTGCTTGAGGTGGAACGAGACCGTGAGGTCGTCCGGGGTCTGGATCGAGTCCAGGCCACCGGTCTTGTCCTTGTACGGGCCCTGGTACGGCGTGGCGTTGTCGACCAGCAGCTCGTTGAAGTACGTCGGACCGTTGGAGTTCACGTCGGGCGCGAAGTTGCTGCGCTCCACCGCGTACTTGACGTCCTTGGAGGTGACCGGGGTGCCGTCCTCGTACTTCAGGCCGGCCCGCAGGTGGTACGTCCAGGTGAGGCCGTCGGCGCTGACCTGGCCGGGCGCGGACGCGAGGTCCGGGACCAGCTTGTTGCCGGCCTGGCCGGAGCCGGGCGCGAAGGTCATCAGCGGACGTCCGTACAACCGGGAGAAGTTGTACATGTAGACGTAGTACGTGTTGCCCGGGTCGAAGGAGTCCGGCGTGCCCTTCATCTCATAGGTGACCGTCCCGCCCTTCTTGTCCGAGGCGTTGACGATCCCCTTGGTGGCCGCGTCGACGCCCGAGGCACTGCTGCCGCCGGAGCCGTTGCCGCCCGCGCTCTTGGTGCTGCTGTTGCAGCCGCTCACCACCAGAACGGTGGTGGCAGCCACCGCCGCCAGGGCGAGGGTACGAGATCTGCGCATTGCTTGGATCAACCCCTTGAGGGTGTGGTGGGTCGTGGAGGGCTGAACTGGTCCTGACCGGAACCGTTCTGAACTCGGGTCAGTTGCTGCGCGGATCGAGCGCGTCGCGCAGTCCGTCGCCGAGCAGGTTGAAGGCCAGCACGGTGACGAAGATCGCCAGACCGGGGACCACCATGTACTCGGGGTCCACCTGGTAGTACTTGATCGCGTCGTTGAGCATCCCGCCCCAGGAGGCCTGCGGCGGCTGGATGCCGACACCGAGGAAGCTGAGACCGGCCTCGAAGAGGATGTTGGTCGGGATCAGCAGCGTCGAGTAGACGAGGATCGGTCCGACCAGGTTCGGCAGCAGTTCCTTGAAGAGGATGAACGGGCCGCGGGCACCGAGGCTGCGGGCCGCGTCGACGAACTCCCGCTCACGCAGTGAGAGCGTCTGGCCGCGCACGATGCGGCCCATGTAGGGCCAGTTGAAGAAGCCGATCACGAAGATCAGCACGGTCAGGTGCAGCGGCAGGCCGTGCAGACCGAAGGCGCCGCCCTGCAGCGAGGCCGAGATCGAGATCGCGAAGAGCAGCAGCGGGAAGGCCAGGAAGGTGTCCATCACCCGGCTGATCACCGCGTCCACCCAGCCGCCGTAGTAGCCGGCGACGACGCCGAGCACGGTGCCGATGGTGTTGGACAGCACCGTCGCCCCGAAGGCCACCAGCAGCGAGACCCAGGAGCCCTCGATGATCCGGGAGAGCAGGTCGCGGCCCTGCAGCGGGTCGACGCCCAGCAGGTGGCTGCCGCTCATGCCACCGAACGAACCCGTCGGCAGGCCGCCGAGGTCGGCGTCCAGCAGGTCCTGGTGCAGCGCGTCGGGGCTGAGTCCGAACCAGGACTCGATCGGCTTGGCCAGCACGGCCAGCAGGATCAGCAGGATCACCACGATGCCGCCGGCGACGGCGGCCTTGTCACGCTTGAAGCGCGTCCAGGCGATCCGGCCGAGGGAACGGCCCTCGATCCGCGGGGCGGGAACCCCGGGCGCCTGCGCGCCGGGCTCGTCCGCTGCGGCAGCGGTGGTCTCGATGGGTGTGGTCATGGGCAGTCCGGATCCCCTCGCCGACGGTCGTCGGCCCATGGCGTCCCGGGGGCACACGGATACAGGTCCTGGTCAGGGCCTGTGCTGCGCGCCGTTCGGGTTGCTCGGCTGGTGCGGTGCGCAGAACTCTTCACGTAGCGCGCAGCGTTGCGCCAGCCCTGCCGGTCGAAGGATGCCCAACTGTGATCTATTCGTATTCATGATCGGTAAACCTGAATGCCACCGTCCACCTGGGCTTCTGGACACCAGAGCCTGACAGGGGAAGGGAGTTGACCGAACGTCGAGCCTCAGCGGCCGGAATATCCAGGCCACGGCTGTTGCGGCCAGCCCTGGCCGGTCGCCGGCGGAGTGCCCTGGGTCGGCATCGGGTAGCCGTAGGACGGCTGCTGCGGCGGGTAGGCGACCGGGTACGGCGTCGCCGCGGGGTACGGTGCGGGGGTCGCCTCGCGGTGGTAGAACGGCCGGGCGTGCGCCCGCATCCAGAGCGCCACCGGGTCGTACTCGTCACTCATCGCCACGGTGGAGACGGCGAGCCCGGGCGGCGCCTGGGCGATCGCCCGCTGCATCAGGGCGCGCACCGCCTCCACGGACGGCGGCGAGGTGTCGTAGAGCTCCAGGCCGATGGCCAGGTACGGTTCGTCGACCACCGGCCGCACCCAGGCGCGCCGCAGCGACTTCACCGGCCGTACCGAGGGTGCCTGCTGTTCGAGTACGGAGTAGAACTGCGCGGCCTGCACCTGGGGTTCGCTCAGCTGCAGCGGCCCGGCCGGCAGCCGGTCCAGCCCGGACGCGACCCGGCGCAGGTCGGCCCACGGGATGCCGACGCCGCCGCCTGGGGCGTGCGGGTTCAGCCACAGACCCCAGCGGGTGCGGTAGAGCGCGGCGGCGATCTCCCGCCCGGTGATCAGCTCGTGGGCGCGCGACCAGCCGCTGGCGGCCAGCTGCTCCGGGGAGGTCACGGCGGGGGCGTAGCCGAGCCCGCCGATGTCCATGTTGCCGTACTGGGCGTCCGGGCTGCCGGGCTGGCCATGCCAGAGCAGCATCCAGACCTGCCCCTCGGCCAGCGCGCCGAGCAGCGCCTCGTACGCGTCGTAGCGTTCGGGAGCGACCTCACGCAGGGCACGCTCCAGCACGCCCGGATCAGCGCCGGGGCGCTGGCCGGCTGCCGGGCCCCACGGCCCCGGGGCACCGCCTGCGTTCACGTCGTGCCTCCGTCGTCGTCCTGCCAGTGCTGCCGCTGCCGGCCCGGCTCGCGGCCAGGATGTCGGCAGCACCCTACGGGGCTTCTACGACAACCGTCATGCCGACATCCCCCGGGCGTGCCTTCAGGTCTCAGATCCGTGCGTAGAACGGCTGGACCCGGCTCAGCATCCAGTCCACCACCGGGTCGGCCGCCAGGTCCAGCAGCACGATGTGCACGCCCCACGGCAGCGGCGCGACGCCCAGCGCGCGGCCGAGCGCGGCGTTGGCGTCGGCCGGTTCGGCCGGCTGCTGCGGATCGAGCTGGACGCCCACGAACAGCACCGGCGGCTCGCCCTCCACCGAGGCGAGCGCGCGCCGTGCGGTCAGTACCCCCGGCAGTGCGGCGAGTTCCGCGCAGACCGCGGTGAGGAAGGCCATCGGCTCCTCGTGCGGCTCCAGCAGCCGAAGCGCAACCCGGGCGCCGCCCGCGGTACCCGCGCCCCCCTCGTGGCTCCCCTGCGCGCCCGCCCAGCGGTCCTGCTGCGGGCCGCGGCGCACCTCGCCGACGCCCTCCGGCGGCACCGGGATGCCGACCGGCGCCCCGGGGTTGACCGCGATGCCGATGCCCAGCGGCAGTCCGCGGGCGAACTCCCAGGCCGGCGCGACCGCGCAGGCCAGCCCGCCGCCGTGCTGCAGGAACTGCTCCTGGGAGGAGAAGACCGGTACGTAGGGCGCGCCCGCCAGGTCGATGGTCGGCAGGTCGAGCGCCTGCCCGCGCGGGTCGCCGCCGGCGGGCAGCGGGATCCAGACATGGCTGCGGGCCAGCACCTCGACCACCCGCGGCGTCGCGCCCGGGTCACCGATCGCGGCGGTGAGCACCTGCTCCAGCTCGTTGGCGGGCCAACCGCCGCCGTCCGGCGCCTGCCCGGGCTGCGCCCACGCCTGCGCCCCCGGTGCACCCTCTGTGGGGAATCCCATCGCTCCGCCCGCCCGTCTCCCGCGCGGCTCACGATCGATCGCGCGGGCCACAGCCTACCGAGGAACGCCCAAGGAGCCCCCTCGTCCGCTGCCCCCTCTCCCATACGGCCGACGGGCATGCCATGATGAGCGCGTCCGCACGCAGGACATCCGAACTTCATACTGGCCGCTCGAACCCGCGCGGGAGAGCCCGGAATGCCGTCACGGCACGACCGGCGCCGAAGGAGCAAGTCCTCCCCGGAATCTCTCAGGCACCCCTACCGCGTGGGCGAGGCACATCTGGAAAGTGGACACGGCCGCGCCGTGCGCCCACCCACGGTGCAAGCCACGTCATCCTGGTCCCAGGACAGGTGTGTGGTGAAGCTCTCAGGTTTGACGACAGATGGGGAGAACGCGCCCCCGCATGTCCGCACACAGGTCCCGCCCGTGTGTGCTGTCCCTGAGTGCCAAGCCCTAGGAGCCCCCGGTGTCCTCCCCTCGTCTGACCGCGCTCGACGCGCTGCACCGCGCCCTCGGCGCGACCATGACCGACTTCGCCGGCTGGGACATGCCGCTGCGCTATGGCAGCGAGCGCGAGGAGCACCTCGCGGTCCGCACCAAGGCGGGCCTCTTCGACCTCTCCCACATGGGCGAGATCACCGTCAGCGGCCCGCAGGCCGGCGAGATGCTGGACCACGCGCTGGTCGGCTTCGTCTCGGCGCTCGGCGTGCTGCGCGCCCGCTACACCATGATCTGCCGTGAGGACGGCGGCATCCTGGACGACCTGATCGTCTACCGGCTCGCCGAGTCCGAGTTCATGGTGGTCGCCAACGCCTCCAACGCCCAGCTGGTGCTGGACGAACTGACCGCCCGCGCGGCCGGCTTCGACGCCGAGGTCCGCGACGACCGGGACGCCTACGCGCTGATCGCCGTCCAGGGCCCGGAGGCGAACGGCATCCTCGGCTCGCTCACCGACGCCGACCTGGCGGGCCTCAAGTACTACGCGATCCTGCCCGCCACGGTGGCCGGCAAGGACGTGCTGCTGGCCCGCACCGGCTACACCGGCGAGGACGGCTTCGAGATCTTCTCCGCCCCGGCCGTCGCCGAGCACCTGTGGCAGGCGCTGACCGAGGCCGGCGCCGACCGCGGCCTGGTCCCGTGCGGTCTCTCCTGCCGCGACACGCTGCGCCTGGAGGCCGGCATGCCGCTGTACGGGCACGAGCTGAGCACCGACCTCACCCCGTTCGACGCGGGCCTGGGCCGGGTGGTGCGCTTCGACAAGACCACCAACGACGGCGCTTTCGTCGGCCGCAAGGCGCTGGAGGCCGCGGCCGCCAATGCCGAGACCAACCCGCCGCGGGTCCTGGTCGGCCTGGTCTCCGAGGGCAAGCGCGTCCCGCGCGCCGAGTACGCGGTGGTCTCCGCCGACGGCACCCCGATCGGCCGGATCACCTCCGGCGCCCCCTCCCCGACGCTGGGCAAGCCGATCGCCATCGCGTACGTGGACGCCGCGCACGCCGCGCCGGGCACGGCCGTCGCGGTGGACGTCCGCGGCAAGCACGAGCCGGTCGAGGTCGTCGCGCTGCCGTTCTACAAGCGCGCCCGCTGAGCTGCCCCTCCCCCCGCGCGGTCCGCTCGGCGGACGGCTTCGCCCCACCCACTTCCCATCCTGGAGAATGAGCACCATGAGCAACCCGCAGCACCTGCAGTACAGCGAAGACCACGAGTGGCTGACGGCCGCCGAGGACGGCGTGTCCACCATCGGCATCACCGCCCACGCGGCGAACGCCCTCGGGGACATCGTCTACGTGCAGCTGCCCGAGGTCGGTGACACCGTGACCGCCGGTGAGACCTGCGGCGAGCTGGAGTCGACCAAGTCGGTCAGCGACCTGTTCTCCCCCGCCAGCGGCGAGGTCGTCGAGGTGAACTCGGACGTGGTCGACGACCCGGCCAAGGTCAACGCCGAGCCCTTCGACGGTGCCTGGCTCTTCAAGGTCAAGCTCTCCGAGGAGCCGGCCGGTCTGATGAGCGCGGACGAGTACACCAAGCTGACCAACGGCTGAGACTCCTGACGGGGCGGTCGCAGCGCGGCGGTCGCCCCCACCATCGGCCCCTTCAGGCACTCCCCCAAGGGAAGACCACACCATGACTGTTCTCAACCAGTCCCTCCACGCGCTCGACCCGGAGATCGCCGCCGCGGTCGACGCCGAGCTGCACCGCCAGCAGACCACCCTGGAAATGATCGCCTCCGAGAACTTCGCCCCGGTGGCGGTCATGGAGGCCCAGGGGTCGGTCCTGACCAACAAGTACGCCGAGGGCTACCCGGGCCGTCGCTACTACGGCGGCTGCGAGCACGTCGACGTGGTCGAGCAGATCGCCATCGACCGGATCAAGGAGCTGTTCGGCGCCGAGGCCGCCAACGTGCAGCCGCACTCCGGCGCGCAGGCCAACGCCGCCGCGATGTTCGCGCTGATCCAGCCGGGCGACACCATCCTGGGCCTGAACCTGGCCCACGGCGGTCACCTGACCCACGGCATGAAGATCAACTTCTCCGGCAAGCTCTACAACGTGGTGGCGTACCACGTCGACGAGAGCACCAACCTGGTCGACATGGAGGAGGTCGAGCGCCTCGCCAAGGAGCACCAGCCCAAGCTGATCGTGGCCGGCTGGTCCGCCTACCCGCGCCAGCTGGACTTCGCCGCCTTCCGCCGGATCGCGGACGAGGTCGGCGCCTACCTGATGGTGGACATGGCCCACTTCGCCGGCCTGGTGGCCGCGGGCCTGCACCCCAACCCGGTGCCCTACGCGGACGTCGTCACCACCACCACCCACAAGACCCTGGGCGGCCCGCGCGGTGGCGTGATCCTCTCCACGGCCGCGCTGGCCAAGAAGATCAACTCCGCGGTCTTCCCCGGCCAGCAGGGTGGCCCGCTGGAGCACGTGATCGCCGCCAAGGCCGTCTCGTTCAAGGTCGCGGCCTCGCCGGAGTTCAAGGAGCGCCAGGAGCGCACCCTGGAGGGCTCCAAGATCCTGGCCGCCCGCCTCCTGCAGGACGACGCCACCGCAGCGGGCATCTCGGTGCTCTCCGGCGGCACCGACGTCCACCTGGTCCTGGTCGACCTGCGCAACAGCGAGCTCGACGGCCAGCAGGCCGAGGACCGGCTGCACGAGGTCGGCATCACGGTCAACCGCAACGCCGTCCCGAACGACCCGCGGCCCCCGATGGTCACCTCCGGCCTGCGCATCGGCACCCCCGCGCTGGCCACCCGCGGCTTCCGGGCCGAGGACTTCCGTGAGGTCGCCGACGTCATCGCCGAGGCGCTGCTGCCCTCGTTCGACGAGGCCAAGGCCACCGCGCTGAAGGCCCGCGTCACCGCGCTCGCCGAGAAGTACCCGCTCTACCCGGAGCTGTAGCAGTCCGGTCCGGACGTGGTCGGCGTCACCCTCGCCGACCCGCTCCGATTCCACGGGGCACCGCGCACACTGGAACGTGAGCCGGTGCCCCGTCCCATGCACCCGCACGCCCTCTCCACGAGTCCGGGCAGCACCCTCCACGAGCCAGACAAGGACGTCACTCCCGTGGCCCTCAGCGTCTTCGACCTCTTCTCCATCGGCATCGGCCCCTCCAGCTCGCACACGGTCGGCCCGATGCGCGCGGCCCGGATGTTCGCCCGCCGGCTGCGGTCCGAGGAGCTGCTGGGCCAGGTGACCGCCGTCAAGGCCGAGCTGTTCGGCTCCCTCGGCGCCACCGGGCACGGCCACGGCACCCCGAAGGCCGTCCTGCTGGGCCTGGAGGGCAACTCCCCGCGCACCGTCGACGTGGCCAAGGCGGACCTGGACGTCGAGCGGATCAAGGAGAGCAAGCAGCTCAGCCTGCTCGGCACCCACCTGATCGACTTCGACTTCGACACCCAGGTGGTGCTGCACCGCCGCCGCTCGCTGCCGTACCACGCCAACGGCATGACCCTGGTCGCGCACGACGCGGCCGGCGCGGTGGTGCTGGAGAAGACCTACTACTCGGTCGGCGGCGGCTTCGTGGTGGACGAGGACGCGATCGGCGCCGACCGCGTGGTGCCGGACGACACCGCGCTGCGCTACCCCTTCCGCACCGGCGAGGAGCTGCTGCGCCTCACCCGGGAGACCGGCCTGTCCATCTCCGGCCTGATGCTGGAGAACGAGAAGGCCTGGCGCACCGAGGCCGAGATCCACGCCGGCCTGCTGGAGATCTGGGCCGTGATGAAGGAGTGCGTCAACGCCGGCATGTCCCGCGAGGGCATCCTGCCGGGCGGCCTGAAGGTCCGCCGCCGCGCCGCCGCGGGCGCCCGCGCGATGCGCGCCGAGGGCATCGGCCCGGCCAACGCCATGGAGTGGGTGACCCTCTACGCGATGGCCGTCAACGAGGAGAACGCCTCCGGCCAGCGCGTCGTCACCGCCCCCACCAACGGCGCCGCCGGGATCATCCCCGCCGTGCTGCACTACTTCCAGAACTTCATTCCCGGCGCCGACGACGAGGGCATCGTCCGCTTCCTGCTCGCGGCCGGCGCGATCGGCATGCTCTTCAAGGAGAACGCCTCGATCTCCGGCGCCGAGGTCGGCTGCCAGGGCGAGGTCGGCTCGGCCTGCTCGATGGCCGCCGGCGGCCTGGCCGAGGTCCTCGGCGGCTCCCCCGAGCAGGTGGAGAACGCCGCCGAGATCGGCATCGAGCACAACCTCGGCCTCACCTGCGACCCGGTCGGCGGCCTGGTCCAGATCCCCTGCATCGAGCGCAACGGCATGGCCTCCGTCAAGGCGATCACCGCGGCCCGGATGGCCCTGCGCGGCGACGGCCGCCACCACGTCTCGCTGGACAAGGCGATCAAGACGATGAAGGAGACCGGCGCCGACATGAAGGTCAAGTACAAGGAGACGAGCCGCGGCGGCCTCGCGGTCAACGTCATCGAGTGCTAGGACAATAGCTCTGACCTGCGGGTTTATTCCGTTCAGAGCTGTCGCTGGCTTCCCTGCTTGCCTGGAGAAAGTCCCAGCCGAATCCCTGGTCGGCAGAGCACCGACCAGGGATTTCAGGACTGTGTCTGGAGCGGCGAGGTCGCCCAGCCGGCCCGTCTGCGCCTGCTCTCCCTGACATCAGGCACGCAGCGCCGCGGCACTCTCCAGCAAGCCGTCCTTCTCAAGGCGCGCCAGCACGTCATCCACGGATCCGGGTGGCTGACGCCACGAATCGGCGATCTGTTGCACCGCTGCGTAAACGGTCTGCTGGTCGAGTCCGATCTGGTCCAGCACGAAGTCGTCGGGAGCCTTGGCTTCGATACCCCAGTCCGCGAGAACGTCAGCAGGGAAATCCCTGACGTTTCGAGTGACGATGAGCTGGGCCTTGGCCTTGATCGCGGCGGCCAACACGTGACGATCGTCTTGATCAGGGAGTTCCAGCACACTGATCAGCGGCTCGTACTTCAGTACGAGACAGTCACGGACCGCCCGAGTCATCAGGGTCCGAGTGCGGTCGAGCCGTGTCGGATCAAGGTCGGGCCGGTCCTCTTTAAGGTTCTCGAACACCTCGTCCAGGATCTTGTCCGTCCACTTCGCCTGGACCAGCCCCGCCTGCGCTATCCGGATCAACAGATCGCGGAGCGTACTCGGGTACAGCACGCAGGCGTCATAGACCACCACGAACGACATGAATCAGACCAGCCCCATCTCCTGGTTGAGCGATGTGAGCTCGTCAGCCGCCTCGCGCCTCGACTGGTCGTCACGGCGCCTGTAGTCGAGGAGCGAGTCCGCTCGAATGCGGCGGTGACTGCCGACCAACCGATAGTCGATCTCACCGGCCTTGAGCAGCCCGATAAGGAACGGACGGGAGACGTTGAGGAGATCAGCAGCCTGCTGGGTGGTGAGCTCGGCGTGGGCCGGCACGACGGAGACTGCCCGCCCTGCCGCCATGTGAGCCAGCACCTTGGCCAACAGCTCCACGGCCTCCCTGGGCAGAACCAGCTCCGCAACGGCCTCTTCCTGTACTCGCACCCTGATCGGAGCACTACCTGGGTGGCGCGCCAGCGATTCCTTGACTGCCTGCAGAGCCTTGGCCGCGATGTCCGTCTCAGGGTCAGGCTGGGCCTGACGGTCAGCGATGGTTCCCTTCATGGCCGTCCTTCCCTTCTCTGTCTACATCACCACAGTATCCGAAACAATCGAAGCAGTCGCAATATTCGAAGGCTGATGACTAGCCTGGTGTCATGACAGCGCAACCGGAGATCACCCAGCGGGACCTGCGCAGCAGGTCAAGAGAGATCATGGATGCCGTCGAGGCCTGCCAGTCGTTCACCGTCACCCGTGACGGCCACCGCATCGGCGAGTTGATCCCACTCAAGCGCCGCAGGCGCTTCGTCCCTCGGGCAGAGTTCACCGCGATGTCCCGCAGCACACCCGGCATCTCCCTGGATGCCTTCCGGGCGGATCAGGACGCGACGGCTACAGAGGAGACGGACGACCCCGATGCCCGTTGAGCATGAGCGGGGTCTGCTCGACACCGACGTCATGATCCTGCGACGCCGGGTGGACCCGACCCGTCCCACGGTGCCGCACGGCCGCTGAACCGGTGGCCCGCGGGCGGGTCAGCTCCGTTCGCGGACCTTGAGTTCGAACCAGACGCCCTTGCCGCGCGGCAGCAGGTCGGCGCCCCAGCGGTCGGCGAGGGTGTCGACCAGGAGGAGGCCGTTGCCGCAGTCGGCGCCCGGTTCGGCGACGATGCGGCAGGGGAGGGCGCGGGAGGAGTCGCGCACCTCGACCCGCAGCCAGCCGGGGCGGCGCAGCAGGCGCAGGCCGATGGTGCGGCCGCCGGTGTGCCGCACGGCGTTGGCGACCAGCTCACCGGTGAGTAACTCGCCCACCTCCAGCAGCGGGTGGAGTCCCCAGGACTGGAGGACGGAGAGCACCAGCCGACGCGCCACCGGCGCCGAGGAGCGGCGGGACGGGAGCCGCGCCTCCTCCTCGGATGCCGGGTCGCTGAGTCGGGGCAGCACCACCCGTTCCAGCTCCCGCGAGGAGAGTCGCTCCAGGGCCGTCAGTGCCGGCGTGCCGCCGCCCGCGAAGGCGTCGGCCACCGTACCGGGCCCGAGATGTGATGACTGATCCACTTCGCCCCATCCCGCCATGGGCCCATCATTGCTGGTTGCAAGCGGCCGCGTACGGACAATGACGAAACGATCACTATTCAATTGGCATATGACCCGAGCAACGGGCGTAGCTCTACCAGGTGGCCCAGGGCATGTTCCAGCCGCTCAGGCCGTTGTCGGGCGAGACCTGGGCTCCCTTGGAGTTGACGACCTTCACGACATCTCCCACCAGTGAGGCGTCGTAGAACTTGCCCGCCGAGGAGTTGGCGCTGCCGTTGCCCGCGGTGTCCTCCAGGCCGACGCAGCCGTGGCTGACGTTCGCGGAGCCGAAGGTGCCGTGCGAGGACCAGTTGTTGCCGTGCACGTAGGTGCCCGAGTCGGTGAGTCGCATCGAGTGCGGCACCTGGAGGTCGTACTCGCCCGGCTTGAGGCCCGGGACCGAGGCGGAGGTCATCCGGGCGGTGCCCTCCTTGGCCTCGACGACCATCGTGCCGTTGTAGGTCGGGTGCTCGGCGGAGCCGGAGCTGATCTCGATGGTCTGGTCCGGCTGGCCGTCGCGCTTGACGGTCATCTCGTGGGCGGCGTCGTTGACCGTGCTGATCTGCGAGCGGCCGATGGTGAAGGACTCGTCGCGGTCGGAGTTGCCGTAGACGCCCGGCGAGGTCTCGACGTTCTTCAGCCGGAAGTGCAGGGCGACCTTGGTGCCGGGCTTCCAGAACTCCTGCGGGCGCAGGTCCAGGCGCTGGTTGCCGAACCAGTGGCCCTTGACCTGGGTGCCGTCGGAGGCCTCGACGGTGATCGCCTTCTCCACCGCGGCCTGGTTCTTCACCGGCGCGCCGAAGTTGATCGAGACGATCATGCCGACGCCGTAGGTGGAGCCGGTGGTGATGTTGTCCTGGCTGCGGGAGGTCTTGGCGGGGGTCAGCGTGCTGAAGGTGCTGTCGGAGGTGGCCACCACGCCGTTGGCGTCGGTCGCCTGCGCGGCCACCTTGTAGGTCGAGGAGACCGCGAGGCCGGCGGCCGGCAGCCAGCTGAGGCCGTCCGCGGCGAGGGTACCGGCGACGGCGTTGCCGTCCTTGTCGGTCACCGCGACCTGGGTGAGCTTGCCGCTGGCCACCGAGACCTTCAGGGCGCCGGCCGGGGCGACGTCCTGCGAGCCGTCCTTGGGCTGGATGTCGACCACGGCGGCCGAGGTCTTCGGTGCGGCCGAGGATGCCGGTGCGGCGGAGGGGGCGCCCGGGCCGCCGGCGGCCGGCTTGCCGTCGGCGGACGTCCCGCCGCCGGTGCCGCTGCCGCTGCACGCCGTGGCCAGCAGCATCGTGCTGCCCAGTGCCAGTGCCGCTCCCACGCGTATCGAGCGCATTCTCATCTGTCCCTGTCCCGTCCCAACCTGATCAGTCCTGACTCCACACACGTCCCGCGCGGCCGATCGGTTGCACCGGTCAGGTCGGACCACGAACGATCAGCACCGAGGGAGATCGGATACGGACGGACGAAGGCCGACGAGGTCCGGAACGACAAATCGGTCCGACCCTGATAACGCGAGGGGCCGAACCGATTGTCACACTTAAAAGGTCACAGAATGGCTACCAGTTGTTCCAGTTGATGTTCCAACCGCTCAGACCGTTGCCCGGGTCGACCTGCGGCCCGGTCGAGCCCTTGACGATGACGACGTCGCCGACGATCGAGTCCGCGTACATCTTCCCGGCGACCGAAGTCGGGCTGCCGCCCTCGACGTCCTGCAGGCCGACGCAGCCGTGGCTGACGTTCTCGTGCCCGTAGGCGCCGACCGCCCAGTAGTTGCCGTGCACGTACGTGCCGGAGTCGGTCAGCCGCATCGAGTCCGGCACCTGCTCGTCGTACGGCGTGCCGCCGAGGCCCGGAACGGACGCCGACTTCATCTCGACCGTCCCCTCCTTGCGCTCGATGACCATGGTGCCGTTGTAGGTGGCCCAGTTCGCCGGGTTGGAGGCACCCGTGGTGACCGGGATGACGCGGTTGGCCCGGCCGTCGGTGACCACCGTCATCTGGTGGGCGGCCGCGTCCACCGTGCTGACCTGCGAGCGGCCGATGGTGAACGACTCGTCGCGGTCCGAACCGCCGTAGACGCCCGGCGAGGTCTCGACGCTCTTCAGCCGGATGTGCACCTGGACGGTGGTACCCGGCTTCCAGAAGGTCTGCGGCCGCAGCTCCAGCCAGTTGTCCTCGTTGAACCAGTGCGGCTTGACGACCGAGCCGTCGGAGGCGACGACCGTGACGGCCTTGTCCACCGCGTCCTTGTTCTTGACCATCTGGCCGAACTGGATCTGGATGATCATGCCGACGCCGTAGGTGGAGCCGGTGGTGATGTTGTCCTGGCTGCCCGAGGTCTTCTTCGGGGTCAGCGTGGTGAAGCTGCTGTTGGTGGTCGACGCCACGCCGTTGGCGTCGGTCGCCTGCGCGGCCACCTTGTACGTCGAGCTGACCGACAGGCCCGCCGCCGGCACCCAGCTCGACCCGTCGGGGGCGAGCGTGCCGGCCACCGCGCTGCCGTCCGGGGCCGTCACGGCCACCTGGGTCAGCTTGCCGCTGGCCACCGAGACCTTCAGGGCCCCGCTGGGCGCGACACCGGTGGTGCCGTCCTTGGGCTCGATGTCGACCACCGCGGTCGACGCCTTGCTCTGCCCCGCCGACGCCACCGTCCCCGGCTGACCGGACGCGCCGCCGCCCCCCGAACCGCCGGCACCGGTGGTGCCCCCGGTGCCGCCGGTGCCCCCGCCGCTGCTGCACGCGGTCGCCAGCAGCAGACCACCGACCGCCATAACCACCCGTATCGACTTCATGAGTCGCCTCCGCCTTCTTGATCCCAGCTCAAACAACGCCTTGTGACGGCCAATTCGGTTGCACCTCGAACGCAGGACGGCCCGGCCCCTTGCCGCCAGAGGGCCGAGCCACCGCATCGCCACGGCGCTACCAGGCGCTCCAGCTCGTCATCCAGCCGGCGCCGGCCACCACCCGACGCGCCCCCCGGCGCGCATCCGTCCGTCTCGCGGCGTCGACCGCCTCCACCGATTTCACTCGGCTTGCCCCCTCCCGTTGTCCACGCTGCATACACGCCTGCCCGCCCAGCGCGGTTGCAGCGGGCGAAACGTGCTCCTGGCGGACTCTTCGGAGCCGCGCGAGCGTCAGGATAACGGGGCCGAATGAGTGAATCCTCGGCGGGAGGGGAGTGCCCGTTCAGTGAAGGGACGGCTACGGCGAGCAGGGCCGGACCAGGCCAGAACCGGTGCGGCAGCAGGGCAGGGCGGGTGGCCGACGGCGAGCCGGGCGGCCGGGCCCTCGCCCGCGGGACGCGTCCCCGGCCTCCCCCGTGACTCCAGGGGCGGGATGTATACGTGGCTCCGACTGATCAGGTCTCACGCCAACGATCGGATTCCGCGTGGAGCACGAGGGAACGATTTCACCCAGTGGACACCAGTACGTCGCGACTGCCGAGCCGGGCAGCCCGCAGAAGCCATCGGAGGGTGCGGCCATGACGGCAGGGCAGGAACTGAGGACCGGTCCCGGGCACTCCCCGGCGCCCGCCAACGCCGCAGCCCACCTGCCGCCGGAAGCCCCCTGGCCAGGCAGCTGGCAACCGCTCGGCGCCCGCTACCGGCACGACCCCTCGGGCACCGACGGCACCAACTTCGCGCTCTGGGCCGGCGGCGCCGAGGCCGTCGAACTCTGCCTCTTCGACGACGAGGGCCGGGAGACCAGACACCCGCTGACCGAGCAGACCTTCCAGACCTGGCACGGCTACCTGCCCGGCGTCCGCCCGGGCCAGCGCTACGGCTACCGGGTGCACGGCCGCTGGGACCCGTGGACCGGCGCCCGCTGGAACCCGGCCAAGCTGCTGCTCGACCCGTACGCCCGCGCGGTGGACGGCGACTTCACCGGACACGACGCCTGCGGCGGCTCGGTGCGCGACTGGCCCGAGCCGGAGGTGGCCGACACCGTCCGGGACAACCGCGACTCCGCGCCGTACGTCGCCAAGGCGGTGGTGGTGCACGACGACGACGACTGGTCCGACGACCGGCGCCCGAAGACCCCGTGGGCCGAGACCGTGATCTACGAACTGCACGTCCGGGGCTTCACCATGCGCCACCCCGGCATCCCCGCCGAACTGCGCGGCACCTACGCGGGCCTGGCCCACCCGGCCGCCGTCGACTACCTGCGCGGGCTCGGCGTCACCGCCGTCGAGCTGCTGCCGGTCCACCAGTTCGCCGACGAGGACCACCTGATCCGGGGCGGCCTGAGCAACTACTGGGGCTACAACTCGATCGGCTACTTCGCCCCGCACGGCGCCTACTCCTCCTCCGGCACCCGCGGCCAGCAGGTCGGCGAGTTCAAGCGGATGGTCCGCGCCCTGCACCGGGCCGGCATCGAGGTGATCCTCGACGTGGTCTACAACCACACCGCCGAGGGCAACGAGAACGGCCCCAGCCTCTCGCTGCGCGGCATCGACAACGCCGGCTACTACCGGCTGGGCCGCGGCAGCCGCGGCTACTCCGACTTCACCGGCTGCGGCAACACCCTGGACACCCGCCAGCCGCAGGTGGTCCGGCTGATCACCGACTCGCTGCGCTACTGGGTCACCGAGATGGGCGTGGACGGCTTCCGCTTCGACCTGGCCGCCGCACTGGCCCGCGGCAGCGACGGCGTCGAGATGCACCACCCGTTCCTGGCCGCGGTCTCCCAGGACCCGCTGCTCAGCCGGGTGAAGCTGATCGCCGAGCCCTGGGACGTCGGCTACGGCGGCTACCAGGTCGGAGGTTTCCCGCCGCTCTGGGCCGAGTGGAACGACAAGTTCCGCGACACCGTGCGCGACTTCTGGCGCGGCGCCCGGCCCGACGTGCGCGAACTCGGCTACCGGCTCTCCGGCTCCTCCGACCTCTACCAGCAGGCCGGCCGCCGCCCCTACGCCTCGGTCAACTTCGTCACCGCCCACGACGGCTTCACACTGCGCGACCTGGTCTCGTACAACGAGAAGCACAACGCGGCCAACGGCGAGGACGGCCGGGACGGCACCGGTGACAACCGCTCGTGGAACTGCGGTGCCGAGGGCGAGAGCACCGACCCCGCCGTCCTGGACCTGCGGATGCGCCAGCTGCGCAACCTGATGGCGACCCTGCTGCTGGCCTCCGGCGTCCCGATGCTCACCGCCGGTGACGAGTTCGGCCGCACCCAGGGCGGCAACAACAACGCCTACTGCCAGGACAACGAGACCAGCTGGGTGGACTGGTCGCTGCTGGAACAGCCCGGCTGGCGCGAGTTGCAGGAGCTGACCGCGCGGCTGATCCGGCTGCGCCGCGCGCATCCCGTGCTGCGTCAGCGCGCCTTCTTCTCGGGACGCGCCGCGGTGCCCGGCGGGCGGCGCGACCTGACCTGGTTCACGGCGCAGGGCGAGGAGATGACCGAGGGCGACTGGTTCGCCCCGACCGCCGTGCTCGGCATGCTGCTCTCCGGCAGCGCGATGTCCGAACGCGACCAGCACGGCTGCCCGCTGCGCGACGACAGCTTCCTGCTGCTGCTGAACGCCTCGGCCGGGCCGGTCGAGTTCGTGCTGCCGCAGGGCGGTCCGTACGAGACGCTGCTGGACACCGCGGACCAGGAAACCGGTGCCCTGGCGGCCCGTTCGCTGAGGCTGCTGCGAATGTCAGGGGGCGAGTGACGGGAGGGAGTGGCCGGTTCTGTCCGTCGGGAGCCAAAAACCTGGTGAGAAATGTCGGTCCCCCGGCCTACCCTCACGGCGATGGACGAGAACCAGAACACCCCCTCGCCCGCGCCCGCCGTCGCACCCAAAAGGTCCACGGTACGGTCGCTGCTCAGGCTCCGGACGTACGCGCGCCCGATCCGCTGGTACCTGGCGGGCTCGGTCACCGCCGCGATGGTGGCCTCCTCCACCGTGCTGGTGGTCCCGCTCGTGCTGGGCCGGATCGTGGACGGGCCGATCGCCCACCACGACATCGGCGCGCTGTGGCCGCTGGTCGGGCTGCTGCTCGTGCTCGGGCTCGCCGAGGCCGGCCTCTTCGGGCTGCGCCGGGTCCTGGTCGCCCGTCCGCTCTCCCGCGTCGAGGCCACCATGCGCGGCGACCTCTACGGCAAGCTGCAGCGGCTTCCGGTCGCCTTCCACGACCGCTGGCCGTCCGGACAGCTGCTCTCCCGGGCCACCTCGGACATGTACACCCTGCGGCTCTTCCTGGCCTTCCCGCTGGTCTTCCTGGTCGTCAACTCGCTGATGTTCGTGGCCGGCACGGCGCTGATGTTCGCGCTGGACTGGCGGCTCGGGTTGATCGCGATGGGGCCGGCCGTGCCGCTGATCGTGCTGTGCCACTACTTCGAGTCGCGCTACTCCTCGGCCGCTCGCACCGCGCAGGACCAGAACGGCGACCTGGCCACCGTGCTGGAGGAGTCGGTGCTCGGCATCCGGATCCTCAAGTCCTTCGGCCGCCAGCGCACGATGGCCCAGCGCTTCGGCGCGCAGGCCGAGCGGCTGCGCGGCACCGAGCTGCACAAGGCCCGGATGCTCGCCAACCTCTGGGCGGTGATCGTCGGCCTGCCCGAGGTCGCGCTCGGCTGCTCGCTGGCGGTCGGCGCCGTCCTGGTCGCGCACGACGAGATGACCGCGGGCACCCTGGTCGCCTTCCTCTCCACCGCGCTGGCGCTGCGCTGGCCGGTCGAGTCGATGGGCTGGCTGCTCGCCTACAGCAACGAGGCCGGCACCGCCGCTGACCGCTTCTTCGAGGTGATGGACACCCCGGAGGAGGACGACACCCCCACCTCGACCGTCGAGCCGAACGACGACGGCATCCGCTTCACCGGCGTGCGGTTCCGCTACCCCGACGCCCCGGCCGACAGCCCCGACCTGCTGCGGGGCGTCGACCTGCACATCCGGCGCGGCGAGACGATGGCCCTGGTCGGCGCGACCGGCAGCGGCAAGACCACCCTGACCGCCCTGCTCCCCCGGCTCTACGACGCGACCGCCGGCACCATCACGGTGGCCGGCCAGGACATCCGCACGCTGTCCCGGGCCCGGCTGCGCGAGGTGGTCGCGGTGGCCTTCGAGGAGCCGACGCTGTTCTCGGCCACGGTCCGCGAGAACGTCCTGATGGGCTCACCCGACGCACCCCAGGCCGCGCTGGACCGGGCGCTGAGCACCGCGCAGGCCGGCTTCGTCCAGCAACTGCCGCACGGTGTGGACACCGAGGTCGGCGAGCAGGGACTGAGCCTGTCCGGCGGCCAGCGCCAGCGCCTGGCGCTGGCCCGGGCGGTCGTCGGCGACCCCGAGTTCCTCGTCCTGGACGACCCGCTCTCCGCGCTGGACGTGCACACCGAGGCGCTGGTCGAACAGGCGCTGCGCCAGGTGCTGGGATCCAGCACCGCCCTGGTGGTGGCCCACCGCCCGAGCACCGTGCTGCTCGCCGACCGGGTGGCCGTGCTGGACGAGGGCCGGATCCTGGCCGTCGGTACCCACCACGACCTGCTGGAATCCTGCCCGGCCTACCGGGAACTGATGTCGGGTCACAGCGCCCTGGAAGAGAGCGTGGCCCGATGACCACCGCCGTACTGGAAGAAACGATCACGACCGACGGGGAGGACATCCCCGTCCCACCGGGCGCGGCCCGGGTCCTGCTGCGCGAACTGCTCGGGCCGCACCGGCGCCGGGTGATCGTCTCGATGCTGATGATCCTGGTCCAGCAGGCCGCGCTGCAGTCCGGCCCGCTGCTGGTGGCCGTCGCCATCGACCAGGGCATCCCCGCCCTGCGCCGCCACGACAGCGGCCCGCTGATCGCCGTCACCGCCGGCTACCTCGGCTGCGCGGCGCTCAGCACGCTGCTGCAGCGCGCGTTCATCCGGGTCACCGGCCTGCTCAACCAGGACATCCTGCTGGAGCTGCGCACCCGGATCTTCCGGCACGCCCAGCTGCTCGGCCTGGACTTCCACGAGCGCTACACCTCCGGCCGGATCATCTCGCGGGCCACCAGCGACGTGGACGCCCTGCGCGAGCTGCTCAACGAGGGCCTCCAGGAGCTGCTCTCGGTCGCCCTCTCGGTCTTCTACATCGCAGTTATTCTGCTGGTGATGGACTGGCGCCTCGGCCTGATCTCGCTCGCCTCCTTCCTGCCGATGTACCTGCTGGTGCGGATGTTCCGCCGGCGCAGCGGCCGGGTCTACCGGCGGGGGCGCACTGCGGTCGCCTCGGTGATCGTCCGCTTCACCGAGACCATGAACGGCATCCGCCCGGTGCAGGCCTTCCGCCGCGAGGCCGCCAACACCGCGGCCTTCAACGAGGTCAACCGGCAGTACGCCGTCTCCAACGCGGACGGCCTGCTGGAGATGGCCCGCTACGTGGCGTTCTCCCGGGCCGCCGCCAACGTGTGGATCACCGGCGTGGTGCTGGTCGGTGCCTACCTGGTGACCGACGGCAGCCTCGAACTGGGCATCCTCACCGGCTTCGTGCTCTACCTGCGCCGGCTGTACGACCCGATTGACCAGCTGGCGATGTTCCTGAACAGCTACCAGTCCGCGCAGGCGGCCCTGGAGAAGATCGCCGGTCTGCTCGCCCACCAGCCCTCGATCACCGAACCCACCGACCCGGTCACGCTGCCGGCCACCACCGACAAGGGCCGCGAGGTGGTCTTCGACGACGTCCGCTTCGCCTACCGGACCGGAAAGGAGGTGCTGCCGCCGTTCGACCTGGTGCTCGCCTCCGGGCGGACCACCGCCGTGGTCGGCGCCACCGGCGCCGGCAAGTCCACCCTGGCCAAGCTGCTGGCCCGGTTCTACGACCCGACCTCGGGCCGGATCACCCTGGACGGCGTCGACCTGCGCGAGCTGGCCGGCACCGAACTGCGGCGCGGCGTCGTCATGGTCACCCAGGAGTCCTTCCTCTTCTCGGGCACGGTGGCCGAGAACATCGCCGTCGGCCGCCCCGACGCCTCCCGCGCCGAGATCGAGGACGCCGCCCGCGCGATCGGCGCCCACGACTTCATCGAGGCCCTCCCGGACGGCTACGACACCGACGTCCGCAAACGCGGCGGCCGCATCTCGGCCGGCCAGCGCCAACTGGTCGCCTTCGCCCGCGCCCTGCTGGCCGACCCCGCCGTACTGATCCTGGACGAGGCGACCTCCTCCCTGGACGTCCCCGGCGAACAGGCCGTCCAGCGCGCCATGCAGACCGTCCTGGCCGGCCGCACCGCGGTGATCATCGCCCACCGCCTCTCCACCGTCGAGATCGCCGACCGCGTCCTCGTCATGGACCAGGGCCGCATCGTCGAGGACGGCACCCCCACCGACCTCATCACCGCCACCGGCCGCTTCGCCACCCTCCACACAGCCTGGCGCGAAAGCCTGGTCTGACCCTCACATCGCCCGCGCCGGAGCCGCCGACCGCACCTGGTCGGCAACTCCGCTTCCATTCATCCGAGTGGCGCCGACACTCCCCACCACGCAAGACTTCCCCTGCCCTCAAAGGGAAGGACCCAGCCTTGGCACTGCGAGCCCACATCAGCGAGCGTCAGCGGCGATTCGGCATCGAGCTCCGCCGCCTCCGCCTCAGCGCCGGCCTGGCAGTGCAGGATGCAGCGGCGCACATCACCATGCGCGGACCGCAGCTCAACCACATCGAGGCCGCCCGCACGGGATTGGACGAGATCCGCCTGCGCGCCCTGGCCGAACTCTACGGCTGCACGGATGAAACCTATCTCGATGCGCTTGTGGCGATGGGTGCGAGCGACGGAAAAGGCTGGTGGAGCGCCTACAAGAACAAGGTGCCGGACTTTTCACTCGACCTGGCAGAGCTGGAGGGCGGAGGGCTAAGCCGCCATCTCAACTACGAGACATTTTTCGTACCCGGACTCCTCCAGACCGAGGAGTACATGCGACAACTATTCGTTAACAGCGATATCTTACTCTCACCAGAGCAGATCGAGGATGCCTCCCGGTTTCGACTGGATCGACAGGTGGTCCTCACCGGCTCGAACTCCACCCAGTTCTCCTTTGTGATCCATGAAGCCGCACTGCTGATGTCGTTTGCCGGCACCGAAGTCATGCATCGGCAACTCGCATATCTCCTGAAAATCTGGGAACTACCGCACGTAGAGATTCAGATCTTTCCGTTCAGCGTCCAAGCCACACCTCCATACACTGGCCCCTTCATGATCGCCGATCCTGGGCCCCAAGGGCTGTCCACCGTAATGATCGACCACCCCGGCATGCCCGGATTCGCGGATGCCCCAGAGGCCGTGAAGGAGTACGGGAAGAGGTTCGCCGACCTCAGCAGACTGGCGCTCCGATCCGGCAATGCGCAGATCTCCACACAACCCGACTCGGAGCGGGACTCGTGGGGAATAGTTCAGCACGTCAAGAACAGCAGCCTTGAAATGGGAAGGCAGGAATTCCCAGCAAGCAGGGCGTCGGAAATTCCGTTGAGGTCGCCGTGAGCGACGCTGGAATGGTCGAACATCGAGAGCCCAACGAGCCGGACTCGACCATCGCCGCCTCTCCCAAGAAGTTCGCACTGTAGGCCGAAGACATCAAGCGCGGGGGATTCGACCACTTCAACCCCCACCCTGCCTTCCTTTGGGGCCCTACCAGACCCCTACATTCGTGCACCCTTCATTCGTGCAACGCTTGCCACATAACGCTGCGTAGATTTACCGTAACCACTCCAGCCAGCGGCGATTACCGCCGACGCGAAGGTGTGCTCTGCCATGCCCGCACCCGCGTCAACGACACCCGCCGCAGCCCGCAAGGACCCACCGCCCCCCGTGCGATGGGCAGCGAACGCGCGGAGTGCAGGCCATGACGGACAATCAGGTCATCGCAGAAGCCCCCCACCACCCCCCTCAGCCGACCTCCGACCGCACCTTCCCCGAGTGCCAGTGCCCAGCCGACTGCGGCGGCAGACCCGAGGCCCTGCTTCGCCTGACAGCGGCCTACTCGCAGGTCAGCGAGATGGGTATCAAGCCGCCCGCCGCGCCCTAAACCCCCACCCAGCGCGGCGAGTTGGTCCACGACAGCCTCAACCGCCGGACCGGCGCCTTCATGGGCCGCATCGGCACCCTCGTCTACCTCCGCCCGCCCGGCGGCGGCTTCGAGTGGGACGTCGACCAGCGCTGGCTGACCCAGCCGCCCACCCCCGACGCGTCATGACCAGCATCCGTCGCCAAGCCGCCGCCTCCCTGGCGGAGTTGACAGAGGCCTTCACTCATGCGGACCTCGACGCCACCGACCTCGGCGCCGGCTGGCAGCTGACCGAGACCGGCACCCTCCTCATCCAGCTCCGCCCCCTCCACCCCGCCGAGATCACCCAACTCGCGCAGGCCCTACGGGCATCGGCGGACCAGCGGTGACCGCCGACCCCACCGAGCAACCCCCACTCACAACTCCCGAGCCACCACCCGCCCGCGCCCTGGCCTACGCGGTCTCCGCCACCGGAGTCCTGACCGTGACGGCCATCCTGCTCGCCCTGAGCCACCGGTAGACCCGCCGGGGAAGTCGGCCATGCCGACTTCCCCTGACATCAGCGGTCACGATGTTGGAACAGTCGGCGACGCATCCGCGAACCGGACAGTGTTCGAACAAGGCAGGCGGTGCGCAATCGCTTTGGCCACCTACCATGCGATGTCGGCGCGATCCTGCCGAACCTGCCGCCCGGCGTAAGCCCCGCATCGTCAGCTGGCTGTGCGGCGCGAGCGCGAGCGGATAGATGATCAAGAGGTCCCACGTGGCCTGCTTTTGATCCGCCATCCAGAACCTCATTTCACCCGTTGCCGACGCCCGGCACCTGTCAGCGCGACCGGCCGAGGTCGATCAGTGTCCGCAATCCTGGCGAACGGGCTCGGAGGATTGCGTAGGCTTCGGTCCGTGATCCGGATGCGAGCGATAACTGCGAGCGCAGCCGCGGCCGCGCTCGTGCTGAGTGCTGCGGCATGTTCCAGCGGCCACGGCAGCCGCACTGACCCGAGTCCCGGGCTGTTCAACCATCTCGACGCGACCAGCTGGATCAGCCCGGACACTGGCTGGCTGCTCGTGACACGGCCATGCGGGCAAGACGGCTGCGAGGCACTACTCCACACCACCGACGCCGGTCACAGCTGGACGCGCGTGTACATGAACAAGGAGAAGGACGGGGAGCAGACCAGCGTCTGGCTGGCCAATGCCTCCGCCGGCTACGTAGCGGACTACACCGGTCCCCCGCACGGCACCACCCTGGCGACCTCGGACGGTGGCCGGACCTGGAACGCCCCGCCGGATGCCGCACAGCCCAGCGGGGCCGTCCAGACTCTCGACCTGGCCTCCCAAGGCGGCACCGTGCTGCGCGCGGCCCATCAGAACGATCCGGCGTGCTCGAACACGGGAGACTGCGGCGACGAGATCCAGATGGCGACTACAGGGTCGGACACCTGGCACACGGTACTCCCGCCGCTCTCGCACAGCGCGAGCTACGGGCAGGTCGTATGGCAGAACGACCACGTCGCCTACGGCGCCTTCCTCTCCGCAGTGGTCGGCCCTGACAGCCATATCGCCAGCTTCATCTACCGCAGCGCCGACGCCGGCAAGAGCTGGGAGCCGATACCCGATCCGTGCGATTCCCGTCGCGGCATAGCCGGGCGACTGGCGACGGGGCCAGGCGACCGCCTGGCGGTGCTATGCAGTGGGATCGATGACTCCCTCTACAAGTTCGTTGCGACGTCCACCGACAACGGGAAGACCTGGGGAGCACCGCGCTCGCTGCCCGAACATGGCGGCATCACCACCGCGGTCGCGCTTACCGGCTCGACCATGATCGCCGTGACCAAGTCCACGGTGTGGACATCGACGGACGATGGCACAAGCTGGCAGCCCGTCGAAGCCCTTCAAGCAGACTTCTCCGACAGCGCCTTCGGCCTGTACGGCTTCAACGGCAGCGACATCGGCGAAATCGTGAACCACCAAGGCAACACCATGTGGACCACCAGCGACGGCGGCCAGAACTGGTCGCAGCTCAACGTCTCGGCAGGCTGAGTACGACACGAGGATTACAGCATGTGAAATGCCTGCTTCTCCGTCACTTGGTGTACTGCGAGCTACTGTTACTCGAGCGTAAGTGACGTCGAGCGCACTGTCCGGCTTCGCGGCCATCCTGACCGAGAACTGACGCTCCACCGTGTTGCATCGATCGCCCCGGCCACCACGGCCGAGGCGATCCTGACCCTCGCAGGATCAGCGCGGCACTGAACTCGCCCCCGCAGGGGTCTGCAGTCAGCCTTCGTGAGGGTTGACCAACACGCGCCCTCCGGCAGATCCGCCGACAACCAGCCCGACGGCCGCTGTCAGAACCAGCGCCCACAGCGCGGGCCGACGCCGCCGGAGACGTCCGCCGACGGCATCGCGTCAGCCCTTGTTTCCAGTGAGGGTTCCACCATTGACTCCCTCCACGAAGAGCGTCCCGCTGCCGTAGCTGAACCCGAGCTGCGTACTGCCCACCGCCGAGTTGGCCAGATCGTTGACATCCATCGGGCTCATCGACGTACCGACAGCCGCTGCCTGGACAGCCTGAAAGGCCGACTTCCCAGCGCCTGCCGAGAGGTCGATGAGGGCTTCGTCGACCGCAGACCCCGAGTTGTCGACCTTGTAGCCACCTGCGACGTTCTGGATGTCCTCGCCCATCTTGTCGTTGAGGTAGCCGCCTGCCACCGGAATCGCGTCGACAGCCTTCCCACCCGTCATGCCCCACACCTTGGTGGCCCACTCTCCCTTCTGGTCGATCTTGGCGTTGTAGGCGGCATCACTCACCTGCTGGTTCTGGAACACCTCGTTCGCACGGCCGCCGTTCAGCACTCCTTCAACGATCCCGCCCGGTCGCACGGCGTTGTTGACGGCGGACGTCAGATCCCCGTGAAGGGCCCGGTGCTGTATGACGTCCTGGACCTGTGCCGTCGTGTACGCCTGCTGTGCCTGGACGATGCTGCCGTAGGCGTCCGGACTCCGGCCGAGTGTGGCCAACAGCTTGATGGCGTCACCCGACTTCAGGTTGGCCGGCGCCCCGAAGCTGGGCATGGGCGACGATCCGCCCGCGACTGCCGTCTGCACGTCACCGATGTAAGCCGCTGTCATGTTCCCCAGACTGCCGTTCATGTTCGAGAACAACGCCCCGTCCCCGTACAGCAGCGTCGGCCCATCCCCGTGCCCGAACTTGGTCACCACATCGCTCATCACCGCGCTCATCGCGTCCGTGTGCTGCGGCAGTGCCGCTCCCGTCGCGTCATACAGGACGCCGATCGTGGCCGCTTCGAGCGCGTGGCCCAGGGACGTGGCCTCCGCCGAACCGGCTGTCCCGGCGGTCGGGGACAGGTCGAGGCTGGAATCGCGGTCCATCAGCACCGAGTGGTTGCCGGTAGCCGTCAGCACGTCAAGGTACTTCAACGACGAATCCGTCCCCCGGACCGTACCGTCGGGGTTGTACAGCGTGGCCGGATCGTGGAAATAGTGGACGGACGCGTCGGGGCTGTGGCCCAGTGCCTCCAGGACTCCCGACATCGGGTTGAAGCCCGTGTGGTCCGTCGTCAGGAACTGGATGTCCTGGAACGGAGGGGTCCGCAGGTCCTGGTACGGATAGGAGTTGTGGACGGTAACGAAGTCCCACATGGTCGGGTTGGCCATGGTGAGTTGGGTGATGTGCTCGGCGACCGGGTCGAGGAAGTGCGGGTCGTAGGTCCCGGTGCGCAGGAGGTTGGAGAGGATCTGGTAGCCGTACGGCTGCCCCTCCACCGGCTGGCCGGGGTACATCGGCAGGTGGCTCGCGCCGGCCTTGCGCAGGGCGGCTTCCCAGGTGTCGGTGACGTGCGGCTGGTTCGCCGTGTTGGTGGCGTTGGCCAGGGCGAGGCCGAGGTTGGCGTCCAGGTCCTGGAGCGAGTCCGGTCGGCGCTGGGCCAGCGCCGCGTAGTTGCTGAGGAAGGTGCTCGGGTCCTGCGAGCCGTAGAAGGCGGTGGTGAACCGAGGGTCGCCCGCGTGGTCCTTCAGCAGTGCGTCGAGTTGGGCGACTTGGGCATCTGTCGCCTTGCCGCCCAGGCTCAGCAGGTCGGTGGCCTGCTTCGCCTCCTCCTCGGGTATGCCGCCCAGCGGAGTGCTGTTGAAGCCGCTGGTGCTGCTCCCGGTGTCGGCCGCCAGGGCGGCGGCCGCGGCGGCGTCGGCTTCGGTGGCCGTGGTGAGCACGGCGGCGATCCGCTGGACGATCGCCTGCGCCTTGTCCTGGTAGGTACTGGCATAGTCCGGATCGTGCTTGTCCGCCTGGGCCACCGCGGGCGGCCAGTGAACGGCGCCGGTCGCGTCCACCGTCAGGCTCTGCTTTCCGGCGTCGTCGAGAACGGCCTGCAACGCCTGCTGGGCGGCGGCGAACTGGGTGTGCGCGTCGCGCAGGGCGCGAGCCAGTGCGCCGGCCTCGTCGAAGCCGAGGTCCAACTGCGTACGGGTGCGGGTGAGGACACCCGCGGCGGCATCCGAGGCGGGACCGCTCCAACCGGAGCCCTGTAGCGGCGCGATCACGTCGGTGGCCAGTGCGGACGACAGGTCCCACTTCTGCACCAGCTGCTCGAAGTCGGTGGCCACCGCGTCCAGGCTGCTGAGGTCGACGCTGTGAAGCTGATCAAAGGTCACCATGGCCGACTTCTCACTCCCCCGCGAAGCGGCGCTGGTTGTGCTGCTCGCCGTTGGTGTAGTTGGTGGCGTTGCCCTGGAGGTTCTGGCCTATCTGGCCGACGGCTCCGGCAAGGTTCTGGACCTGCTGCGACCACACGCTCCACGCGGTGTTCAGCGCGGCGCTGGTGTCCCAGCCGGTCAACGCGGTGACGGCCGCCGTGGCGTTCAGTTCGGGCTGACCGCACTCCGTCCGGACCCGGGCGGCCAGGTCGAGTGCCTGCCCGCTCGCCTGCACCAGCACGGCGGGCTGCACCGACAGGACGGCGCCGGATGCCCCGAAGGCGATCGGTGCAGGGTCCGACCCGAGGTCCGGGAACTGCTTCCTCGCCTGGTCGGTGAGGGTTCCGGTGCTGTCGAAGAGTCCGGGATTCATCCTGCGTTCGAAGTCCAGGTCGGTCATCGAGCCCCCCACGAGCTGTTGATCCGGATAGTCCAAGGATTATAGCTACATAGGGTTATCTAAGATCCACTGACAGCACTCTGCCCGGGAAGTCGACGGGGCCGACTTCCCGGGCAGCGGTAGTACGGGCAAGGACTCAGCGCAGCAGCCCCGCGTCCATTCCGGTCGCCTCCGCGGGGAGGACGACGAGGCCGAGTTCGGCCGCCGAGGCCAGCAGTGGGTGGGTCGGCAGGATCCGGACGGTGTAGCCGAACGGGCCGGTGCGACTCAACTCCAGGGTGCCCTCGTAGCGCTGACGGCCCTCCAGGTCGGGGCCGCCGACCGGCTTGAGGGTCTGCACCTCCGCCTCGCCGATCCGGTCCGTCTCGTCCACCGCGCCGGAGACCACCTGGACGTCCACGTCCACCGCCTCCAGACTGCCCAGCGCCACCTGGACCCGCAGCGCCAGCGCACTGCCGAGCTCCTGGGTCTCGGCCGGGCAGGCCGCGTCCACGTGCTCGACCCGGACGGCCGGCCAGGCCTCGCGGACCTTGGCCTTCCAGCGGGCGAGCACCTGCGCGCCGTCGTCGGCCAGCTCGCGCTGGGCCAGGGCGGCCGGCGTGTAGAGCTTCTCCACGTACTCGCGGACCATGCGGCCCGCCAGCACCTTGGGACCGAGGGTGACCAGGGTGTGCCGGACCATCGAGATCCAGCCGTGCGGCAGGTCGTCCGCACCGCGGTCGTAGTACCGGGCCGCGACCTGATGCTCGATCAGGTCGTAGAGCGCGGAGGCCTCGACGTCGTCCCGGTGGTCCTCGTCGAAGCCCGCGCCGTCGGCGGTGGGAATCGCCCAGCCGTTGCGGCCGTCGTACCACTCGTCCCACCAGCCGTCCAGCACCGAGAGGTTGAGGCAGCCGTTGAGCGCGGCCTTCATCCCCGAGGTGCCGCACGCCTCCAGTGGGCGCAGCGGGTTGTTGAGCCAGACGTCGCAGCCGGGGTAGAGGTGCTTGGCCATCGCCATGTCGTAGTCCGGCAGGAAGACGATCCGGTGGCGCACCGCCGGGTCGTCCGCGAAGGCCACCAGCTGCTGGATCAGCCGCTTGCCGCCGTCGTCGGCCGGGTGGGCCTTGCCGGCCACCACGATCTGCACCGGCCTGGTCGGGTGCAGCAGCAGGGAGCGCAGCCGGTCCTGGTCGCGCAGCATCAGGGTGAGCCGCTTGTAGGAGGGCACCCGGCGGGCGAAGCCGATGGTCAGCACGTCGGGGTCGAGCACCGACTCGGTCCAGCCGAGTTCGGCGTCGCCGGCTCCGCGCTGGAGCCAGGAGGCGCGGACCCGGCGACGGGCCTCGTCGACCAGCTGGGCGCGCAGCGCCCGCCGGACCTCCCAGATCTCGCCGTCGCCGATCGTCTCGACACCGGTCCAGCGCTGGTCGGTGCCGGTGATCATGGCGTCCTCGGCGCGCTCCGCGCCGACCCGGGCGGCCGCGAGCCGGACCACGGCCGGGTCGATCCAGGTCGGGGCGTGCACACCGTTGGTGATCGAGGTGATCGGCACCTCGGTGGCGTCGAAGCCCGGCCAGAGCGCGCTGAACATGGACCGGCTGACCTCGCCGTGCAGCGTGCTCACCCCGTTGGCGCGCTGGGCCAGTCGCAGGCCCATCGCGGCCATGTTGAAGAGCTTGGGGTCGCCGCCCGGCCAGGTCTCCACGCCCAGCGCGAGCACCTGGTCGACCGGGACGCCGGGCAGCGCCGCGTCACCCGTGAAGTGGCGGGCCACCAGCTCGCGGTCGAAGCGGTCGATCCCGGCCGGGACGGGGGTGTGGGTGGTGAACAGGGTGCCCGCCCGGACGGCCTCCAGCGCGACGGCGAAGTCCGGCGCCGCGGCAGCGGACGCGCCACCAGCACCGTTCCCGGCGGCGTCACCCGCGACCAGCTCACGGATCCGCTCGATGCCGAGGAACCCGGCGTGGCCCTCGTTGCTGTGGAACACCTCGGGGGCGACGTGCCCGGTGAGCCGGCAGAAGGTGCGCACGGCGCGCACCCCGCCGATGCCCAGCAGCATCTCCTGGAGCAGCCGGTGCTCGCTGCCGCCGCCGTAGAGGCGGTCGGTGACGTCGCGTTCGGCGGCGGCGTTGGCCTCGATGTCGGAGTCGAGCAGCAGCAGCGGGACCCGCCCGACCTGGGCCTTCCAGATCTGGGCGGCCAGCGTGCGGCCGGCCGGCAGCGCGAGGTCGACCCGGCACGGCGTGCCGTCCGCCTCGCGCAGCAGGCTGACGGCGAGCTCGTCGGGGTCGAGCAGCGGGTAGCGCTCCTGCTGCCAGCCGTCCCGGTTGAGCGACTGGCGGAAGTAACCGTGCCGGTAGAAGAGCCCGACGCCGATGATCGGGACGCCGAGGTCGCTGGCGGCCTTGAGATGGTCGCCGGCCAGGATGCCCAGACCGCCGGAGTACTGCGGCAGGGCCGCGGTGATGCCGTACTCGGGCGAGAAGTAGGCGATGGCGCCGGGCAGCGGGCCGAGGCCGTCGGAGCCGGATTGCGCGCTCTGGTACCAGCGCGGGGCGCTCAGGTAGTCGTGCAGGTCGTCGGCGAGGTCGCCGAGCCTGCGCAGGAACCGCCGGTCGGCGGCGAGTGCCGCCAGTCGGGCCGCCGGGACCTCGCCGAGCAACCGGACCGGGTCCTCGCCGACGGCTTCCCAGACACCGGGATCGACCGAGCGGAACAGCTCCCGGGTCTCGGGATGCCAGGACCAGCGCAGGTTGAGCGCGAGTTCGTGCAACGGCTGGAGTTGTTCGGGCAGGACGGTGCGGACGGTGAATCTGCGGATGGCCTTCACGGCCCGAAGCGTAGACCGAAAGAAAGCCGTGATGGGGCGTCAACTCTCGTATCCGAGCGCCATTCGAGCGACGGACTAGGTCGCGTGTAGCGCACATGGGTGCACTGGGGGCGCACGCGGCGCGCCGTGCGCTGCCAGCGCACGACCAGCGCGCAACCCCCCCGCCCTTTCACGGCCGATGATGGCCTGTCTGCTCCCCCGCTCCGTCCGGAACTGAGCCCCGACCGAGTGGTAAGAGCTACGAACAGTGCGAGGATGGGCACAGGCCGCTGTCGAAGCGGGTGCGGCATGGGTGGCGAAACTCGTGCGGCGCGGCCGGTGCCCTGCGCTCGAAAATCCTCCCCTTTGACCCCCCATTAGCCCACTCGGCCGACGCGGCGTCCTCCCGCGTGTGCCAATGCGTGTCCTCAAACCTGCCCGGATCGTTTCCGGGGTGGGTCGGATCGCCCTTAGGGCGTGCCGCGAGGCCGCGCGCCGGGACGTGCGCCGTCTCGCACGCCCCGAACCATCGTCGTGGGCACCCGGATGTCGACCGGTCCCCCGAACACGGTGGTGCGGGCAGGCTCCGATTGCTTGTCAGTCCCCCACCCAGCAGTCCTCCCGGTACTCCCCGGCCCTGGAACCGTCGTGGGAGCTGCCGCCGAATTCGGGCAGGAGTTTGGCATGCACGGCGACACACGGGATCAGTCCGCACTGGTGACCGAGGGGTTGGAGCCGACCGGCGACCCACTACGCGATTCGGCCATAACGGGGGCATCCGCGCTGCGCGCCCCCCGAACGGCCGAATCCGCTCCGAAGAAATCGACGAAGCCGCGCCGGGCCCCCGCCGCGACGACGTCCGCGACGTCCGCGACCTCCTCCCCACGCGCGCGCAGCGCCGCGCGCGAGGGCGCCACCAAGACCACCACGACGACCACGACCGCCAAGACCGCCGCCCCGCGCCGGACCGCCACCCCGCGCCGGACGAAAGAGAGCGACACGATGATCGGCCGCATCCCCGTCCTGGACGTCGCCCCGGTGGTGGACGCCGGGCGCCGCCCCGCCCGCGCGGTGGTCGGCGAGACCTTCCAGGTCAGCGCGACCGTCTTCCGCGAGGGCCACGACGCGGTCAACGCCAACGTGGTGCTGCGCGACCCCAAGGGCCGCGGCGGCCAGTGGACGCCGATGCACGAGCTGTCCGAGGGCAGCGACCGCTGGGGCGCGGACGTCACCCCGACCGCCGCCGGCCGCTGGACGTACACCGTCGAGGCCTGGAGCGACCCGGTCGCCACCTGGCGGCACACCGCCGCCGTCAAGCTGCCGGCCGGCCTGGACACCGCGCTCGTCCTGGAGGAGGGCGCCCTGCTGCTGGAGCGCGCGGCGGCCGGGGTGCCCAAGAAGGACGGCCGGGCGCACGTGCTGGCCGCCGTGGACGCGCTGCGCGACCCGGCGCTGCCCCCGCTCTCCCGGCTGGCCGCGGCGCTGGCCCCCGAGGTCACCGAGCTGCTGGCGCGCCACCCGCTGCGCGAACTGGTGAGCGCCTCCCGTCCGCTGGCCCTGCAGGTGGAGCGGCAGCGGGCGCTGTACGGCTCCTGGTACGAGTTCTTCCCGCGCTCCGAGGGTGCAACGCTCGAACCCCGGCGCTCGGGCACCTTCCGCACCGCGGCAAAGCGGCTCCCGGCGGTCGCCGCGATGGGCTTCGACGTGCTCTACCTGCCGCCGATTCACCCGATCGGACTGGCGTACCGCAAGGGCCCGGAGAACACCCTGACGGCGGGTCCGCAGGACGTCGGCTCCCCGTGGGCGATCGGCTCGCCCGAAGGCGGCCACGACGCGGTCCACCCCGACCTCGGCACCATCGAGGACTTCGACGCCTTCGTCGCCCGGGCCACCGAGCTGCGCCTGGAGATCGCCCTGGACTTCGCCCTCCAGGCCTCCCCCGACCACCCGTGGGTCAACAAGCACCCGGAGTGGTTCAGCCACCGCGTCGACGGCAGCATCGCGTACGCCGAGAACCCGCCGAAGAAATACCAGGACATCTACCCGATCAACTTCGACCAGGACTTCGACGGGATCGTCAAGGAGACCCTCCGGCTACTGCGGTACTGGATGGACCACGGTGTGAGGATCTTCCGGGTCGACAACCCGCACACCAAGCCGGTGGTCTTCTGGGAGAAGGTGATCGCCGACGTCAACCGGACCGACCCGGACGTGATCTTCCTGGCCGAGGCCTTCACCCGGCCCGCGATGATGCGCACGCTGGCGAAGATCGGCTTCCAGCAGTCCTACACGTACTTCACCTGGCGCACCGGCAAGCAGGAGCTGACGGAGTACCTGACCGAGCTGTCCGGCGAGACCGCGGCCTACATGCGGCCCAACTTCTTCGCCAACACCCCCGACATCCTGCCCCGCCACCTCCAGCACGCCGGGCCCGCCGCCTTCGCGCTGCGCGCCGTGCTGGCCGCCACTCTCTCGCCCAGCTACGGCGTCTACGCCGGCTACGAGCTGTGCGAGAACGCCCCCGCCGGCGAGGGCTCGGAGGAGTACGCCCGCTCCGAGAAGTACGAGCTGCGCCCGCGTGACTGGACCCGTCCCGACTCGCTCGCCCCGCTGCTGACCACGCTCAACCGGCTGCGCCGGCGCCATCCGGCCCTCCAGGAACTGCGCAACCTGCGCTTCCACCCCACCGACAACGACCAGGTGATCGCCTACTCCAAGCGGACCGGCGAGGACCACGTGATCTGCGTGGTCAACCTCGACCCGAGCAATCCGCAGGAGACGACCGTCACCCTCGACCACGACGATCCCCTGTCCGTGCACGACGAACTGACCGGCGCGACCTACACCTGGCACCGCCACAACTACGTCCGGCTCGACCCCTCGACGGCGCCGGCCCACCTCCTCACGGTTCGGAGGAACCCTCAGTGATTGTGAATGAGCCCGTCCACGACACCTTCGCGGACACCGAGAAGAAGGACTTGGACCCGGAGTGGTTCAAGCGTGCGGTCTTCTACGAGGTGCTGGTGCGGTCCTTCCAGGACAGCAACGGCGACGGTGTCGGAGACCTGAAGGGGCTCACCTCGAAGCTCGACTACCTCCAGTGGCTGGGCGTCGACTGCCTCTGGATCCCCCCCTTCTTCGCCTCCCCGCTGCGCGACGGCGGCTACGACGTGTCCGACTACAAATCGGTGCTGCCCGAGTTCGGCGACCTGGCCGACTTCGTGGAGTTCGTGGACGCCGCCCACAAGCGCGGCATGCGCGTGATCATCGACTTCGTGATGAACCACACCAGCGACCAGCACCCGTGGTTCCAGGCCTCGCGCAACGACCCGGACGGCCCGTACGGCGACTTCTACATGTGGGCCGACGACGACAAGCAGTACCCGGACGCGCGGATCATCTTCGTCGACACCGAGACCTCCAACTGGACCTACGACCCGGTCCGCAAGCAGTACTTCTGGCACCGGTTCTTCTCCCACCAGCCGGACCTGAACTACGACAACCCCCGGGTCCAGGAGGAGATGATCGCCGGCCTGCGGTTCTGGCTGGACCTGGGCATCGACGGGTTCCGGCTGGACGCGGTGCCGTACCTCTTCGCACGCGAGGGGACCAACTGCGAGAACCTCCCGGAAACCCACGAGTTCCTGGCCCGGGTCCGCAAGGAGATCGACGCGGACTACCCGGACACCGTGCTGCTCGCCGAGGCCAATCAGTGGCCGGAGGACGTGGTCGACTACTTCGGCGACTTCGCCTCGGGCGGCGACGAGTGCCACATGGCGTTCCACTTCCCGGTGATGCCGCGGATCTTCATGGCGGTGCGCCGGGAGAGCCGCTACCCGGTCTCGGAAATCCTCGCCAAGACGCCGACCATCCCGTCCGGCTGCCAATGGGGCATCTTCCTGCGCAACCACGACGAGCTGACCCTGGAGATGGTCACCGACGAGGAGCGCGACTACATGTACGCGGAGTACGCGAAGGACCCGCGGATGCGGGCCAACGTGGGCATCCGCCGCCGGCTCGCGCCGCTGCTGGAGAACGACCGCAACCAGATCGAGCTGTTCACCGCCCTGCTGCTGTCGCTGCCCGGCTCGCCGGTCCTCTACTACGGGGACGAGATCGGGATGGGCGACAACATCTGGCTGGGCGACCGGGACGGCGTTCGCACACCCATGCAGTGGACGCCCGATCGCAACGCGGGTTTCTCTTCCGCCGACCCGGGCAGGCTCAGTCTGCCGCCCATCATGGATCCGGTGTACGGCTACCAGGTGACCAACGTCGAAGCGCAGCAGAGCAGTTCGTCCTCGCTGCTGCACTGGACACGTCGGATGATCGAGATCCGTAAGCTCAACCCGGCCTTCGGCCTGGGCAGTTACACGGAACTCCCGTCGAGCAACCCGGCCGTGCTGGCCTTCGTGCGCGAGCACGAGGGGGACCTCGTGATGTGTGTGAACAACTTCTCCCGGTTCGCTCAGCCGACCGAACTCGACCTCCGGCAGTACGGGGGCCGCTACCCGGTCGAGCTGATCGGCGGGGTGCGCTTCCCGTCGATCGGCGAGTGGCCGTACCTGCTCACCCTCGCGGGCCACGGCTTCTACTGGTTCCAGCTGCGCAAGCCCGGAGCGCAGTAACGATCCACCAGGCGCCGATGATCCACCCTGGGGGCGCGCGAGTCCCGTCGCACGCCCCCAGCGGGCCGCGCGCCACCAGGTACGGAGAACAGCCCAACGAGTACCCACTCTCAGGCGTGACACCCGAGTCCGTCTCGCGTGCCGCCGCAGCAGCACCGCCGAAATCCGGAAGACTGGCGGGCCCGGCCAGACCCGTCGGGTCGTCAGCCCGCTTCCGGGGAAAGGGAGCCATGTCGGAAATCTCCCGTTCTCAAGCCCACGTCCACCGCGACGCGGGTACCGCGCCACGCGGTCCGGGCGGGCCGCACGGTGCCGCGCCCCGCGGTGCCGGGGCATATGCCCCCGGTACGTACGGCAGCAGACCGCGCAGCAGCAGCTCGCTCGCGGTCGGAGAACTGGTCCAAGCCGCCCTGCCACTGATCGCCGCCTGGCTGCCCGGCCAACGCTGGTACGCCGGGAAGGGGCAGGCGATCACCGCGTTGCACCCGCTCTCCGCCACGCCGCTGCTCACCGGCGACCCGGCGATGGTGCACCTGCTGCTGCGCGTCGAGCACGGCAGCAACGCGGACATCTACCAACTGCTGCTCGGCCTGCGCGCCGAGGCCCCGGCCGGAATCGGCCCGGACGCGCTGCTCGGCGGCCTCACGCACGGCCCGTACGACGGCGCCGCGCTGTACGACGCGGTGCACGACCCGGAGCTGACCGGACGGCTGCTCGGCCATCTGGCCACCGCCGACCGGTTCGGACCGCTGGCGTTCCGCCGCACCCCGGGCCCCGGGCTGCCCAGCGACCTGCCGGGCCGCGCGGGCACCGCCGAACAGAGCAACACCTCGGTCATCTTCGGCAGCTCCTTCATCCTCAAGCTCTTCCGCCGGATCAGCCCCGGCACCAACCCGGACCTGGAGCTCTCGCTCGCCCTCTCGCGGGCCGGCAGCACCCGGATCCCCCGGGTGGCGGCCTGGTTCGAGAGCCGGATGGAAGCCACCGAACCGGCCACCCTGGGCCTGCTCCAGCGCTTCCTGCCGGATGCGGAGGACGGCTGGGAGCTGGCGCTGGACCAGGTGGCCAGGCTCAAGGGCGACCCGAGCCCGGGCAACTTCGCGGTCGAGGCGCACCGGCTGGGGCGGGCCACCGCCGAGGTGCACCGGGTGCTGGCCCGCGCCCTGCCGGTCGCCCGGCTGGACCGCGAGCAGACCGGCCGGCTGGCCACCGCGATGGCCGAGCGGCTCGACGTGGCGGCGGCGGCCGTCCCGGCGCTGCGCCGCTACCGGCCCGCGCTGCACACCGCCTTCCGCCAGCTGACGGCCGATCACCTCACCGGCCTGACCGTCCAGCGGATCCACGGCGACCTGCACCTCGGCCAGGCGATGCGCACCCCGCACGGCTGGGTGCTGCTCGACTTCGAGGGCGAGCCGGCCAAGTCGGTCGCGGAGCGCCGGCTGCCGCAGCCCGCGCTGCGGGACGTCGCGGCGATGCTGCGCTCGTTCGACTACGCGGCCGCGCACCTGTTGGCCGGCGCCGAGCCGGACCCGGAGCTGGCGCACCTCGCGGCCGGCTGGGCGGCGCGCAACCGGACGGCGTACTGCGCCGGCTACACCGCCGCAGGGGGGAGCGATCCGGCGAGTTCGCCGGAGCTGCTGCGGGCGCTGGAGATCGACAAGGCGGTGTACGAGGTGGTCTACGAGGCACGGCACCGGCCCGGCTGGCTGCCGATCCCGCTCACCGCGATCCACCGCCTCGCCACCGCTCCCTGACCCTCGCCGCCCACCACCGACCGGACCGGAACCGCCCGACCCCGCACCGCCCGATCGCCTGCACCCTGCCTGGAGGACCCCGCCGTGGCCCCGCTCGACCGCACCACCCCGACCGTGCCCGCCACCTTCCTCCCGGAGGGCGGTCCCCGGCCGCGCGCGCAGAGCCCCCGGCAGAGCGCTCCCCAGGCCGCGCCCGTGCTGCCCGCCCCCGCCGTACCGGAGCCCGACGAGCCGGCGACGGCCGCCGCCACCGCCGCCGTCGCGCACCCGCTGCGGCTGGCCGAGGCACCGCTGCCGCCGGCCGAGATCGACCGGCTGGTCTGCGGCGCGCACCACGACCCGCACGCCCTGCTCGGCGCGCACCCCGTCACCGGTGGCACCGCGATCCGGGTGCTGCGTCCACTGGCCGACCGGGTCACCCTGGAAACGGCCTACGGACCGGCTGAGTTGACGCACCAGCAGGCCGGGCTCTTCACCGGCATGCTGCCCGGCACGGCGATCCCGGCCTACCGGCTGCGGGTGAGCTACCCCGGCTGCGAGCCGATGACCCAGGACGACGGCTACCGGATGCCGCCCACCCTGGGCGAGTTGGACCTGCACCTGATCCGCGAGGGCCGGCACGAGCAGCTCTGGCAGGCGCTCGGCTCGCACGTGCGGACGGTCGAGGGGGTCACCGGAACCGCGTTCGCGCTGTGGGCGCCGAACGCGGTCGGGGTGCGGCTGGTCGGCGACTTCAACCACTGGGACGGCACCGGCTGCCCGATGCGCTCGCTCGGCTCCTCCGGCGTCTGGGAGCTGTTCGTGCCCGGGGTGGTCGACGGCGCCGTCTACAAGTACGAACTGCGCACCCGGGACGGCCGGTTGATCCAGAAGGCCGACCCGATGGCGCGGGCCGCGCAGTGTCCGCCGGAGACCGCCTCCCGGGTGTACACCTCCGACTACCAGTGGGGGGACGGCGACTGGATGGACCGCCGCTCCCGGGTGCACCACCACCGGTCGCCGATGTCGGTCTACGAGCTGCATCTCGCCTCCTGGCGCCCCGACTTGACCACCTACCGGCAGATCGCCGACGAACTGCCCGGATACCTGGCCGAGTTGAACTTCACCCATGTGGAGTTCATGCCGGTGATGGAGCACCCCTTCGGTGGCTCGTGGGGCTACCAGGTCTCCGGCTTCTACGCCCCCACCGCCCGGCTCGGCAGCCCGGACGACTTCCGGCACCTGATCGACACGCTGCACCGGGCCGGCATCGGGGTGATCGTCGACTGGGTGCCCGCGCACTTCCCCAAGGACGACTTCGCGCTGGCCCGCTTCGACGGCGAGCCGCTCTACGAGCCGGCCGACCCGCTGCGCGCCGAACACCCCGACTGGGGCACCCTGGAGTTCGACTACGGCCGCACCGAGGTGCGCAACTTCCTGGTCGCCAACGCGGTGTACTGGTGCGAGGAGTTCCACATCGACGGCCTGCGGGTCGACGCGGTCGCCTCGATGCTCTACCTCGACTACTCGCGCGAGGGCGGCGCCTGGACGCCCAACCAGTACGGCGGCCGGGAGAACCTGGACGCGGCCTCGTTCCTCCAGGAGATGAACGCCACCGTCTACCGCCGCTGCCCCGGCGTGGTCACCATCGCCGAGGAGTCCACCGCCTGGGACGGCGTCACCCGGCCCACCAGCAGCGGCGGCCTGGGCTTCGGCCTGAAGTGGAACATGGGCTGGATGCACGACTCGCTGGTCTACATCTCCAAGGAGCCGGTGCACCGCAAGTTCCACCACAACGAGATCACCTTCTCGATGGTGTACGCCTACTCGGAGAACTACGTCCTGCCGATCTCGCACGACGAGGTGGTGCACGGCAAGCAGTCGCTGGTCTCCAAGATGCCCGGCGACTGGTGGCAGCAGCGCGCCAACCACCGTGCCTACCTGGGCTTCATGTGGGCCCACCCCGGCAAGCAACTGCTGTTCATGGGACAGGAGTTCGCCCAGGGTGCCGAATGGGACCACGAGAGCGGCCCGCAGTGGTGGGTGCTCGACCGGGGCTGGCCGGCCGCCGAGGAGCACCGCGGCGCGCAGCGCCTGGTCGGTGACCTCAACCGGGTCTACCTGGCCAGCCCGGCGCTCTGGGAGCAGGACACCACGCCGGACGGCTTCCGCTGGCTGGACGGCGGCGCGGCCGACGACAACCTGCTCTCCTTCGTCCGGTACGCCGCCGACGGCTCGCCGCTGGTCGCGGTCTGCAACTTCTCCCCGGTGGTCCGGCACGCCTACCGGGTCGGCCTGCCCACGCTCGGCACCGCCGACCAGCTCTGGGCGGAGGTGCTCAACACCGACGCCGAGTCCTACGGCGGCAGCGGCGTCGGCAACTCCCACCCCGTCAAGGCCGAGGCCGTCGAGTGGAACGGCCAGGCCCGCAGCGCCGAACTGGTGCTGCCCCCGCTGGCGACGCTCTGGCTGCGCCCGGTCTGACCCGCCGTCCACGACTCCTGCGGGACCTTCGTCCCTTGCCCCTGGTGGCTCCATCCGCATGCGTCCGGGTGAGCGCGGTGCGAGGGTATGGTCGGGGCGATGCCGAGCCCGCAGGACGTCGGGCGGTCTGGAGCGAACGGAGAGACGCGCGTGGCCCGCAGCGTGTACGTGACCGGGATCGACCGCGGCGACGGCCGACAGGCGGTGGAGCTCGGCGTGATGGAGCTGCTCACCCGTCAGGTGGACCGGGTCGGGGTGTTCCGGCCGCTGGTGCACGCCGCCGCGCCGGGTGAGCCGGGCACCGACCACGTGGTCGAACTGCTCCGGGCCCGCTACCGGCTGGAGCTGCCGGCCACCGATCTCTACGGCCTCACCTACGAGGAGGCGGCCGCGCTGCAGGCCGCGCAGGGGCAGGACGAGCTGGTCGGCACGCTCGTCGACCGGTTCCGCGCGGTAGAGCGCTCCTGCCAGGCGGTGCTGGTGCTCGGGACGGACTTCGCGGACACCAACATCCCCGACGAGCTGGCCTTCAACGCCCGGCTGGCCAACGAGTTCGGCGCCTGGGTGCTGCCGGTGGTCGGCGGTCACGACCAGGAGCCGGCGACCGTGGTGGCCGAGGTCCGCAACGCCCACCGCGCCTACACCGACCTCGGCTGCTCGGCGCTGGCCATGGTCGCCAACCGGGTGGCGCCGGGCGCCAAGCAGCAGGTGCTGCGCGGGCTCGTCGGGAAGCTGCCGATCCCCGCCTACGTCCTGCCCGAGGAGCCCGCCCTCGCCGCGCCGACGGTCGCCCAGCTGGTCGAGGCGACCGCCGCCGAGGTGCTGCTCGGCGACGCGGCCGGACTGGCCCGGGACGTGCGCGGCTTCGTCTTCGGCGGCGCGATGCTGCCGTCCTTCCTCACCGCGCTGACCGAGGGCGCGCTGGTGGTCACCCCCGGGGACCGGGCCGACCTGCTGATCGGCTCGCTGGCCGCGCACTCGGCCGGCGCACCGCCGATCGCCGGCGTGCTGCTGACGCTCGGCCAGCACCCCGGCCCGAACGTCATGGCGCTGGCCGCCCGGCTCGCCCCCGGCACCCCGGTGGCCGTCGTCCCCGAGGGCAGCTGGCCGACCGCCGCGACCCTGACGCACCTGGAGGGCCGGCTCACCCCGGCCAGCCCGCGGAAGGCCGAAATCGCCCTCGGCCTGTTCGAACTGCACGTCGACACCGCCGAGTTGACCAGCCGGATCGAGCTGAGCCGGTCCGAGCGGGTGACCCCGATGATGTTCGAGCACGAGCTGTTGGAGCGGGCCCGCGCGCATCGGCAGCACGTGGTGCTGCCGGAGGGCACCGAGGAACGGGTGCTGCGGGCCGCCGAGATCCTGATGCGCCGCAACATCTGCGACCTCACGCTGCTCGGCGAGGTGGACGCGGTCCGCCGCAAGGCCGCGAGCCTGGGCATCGCGCTGCCGCAGGAGGACGCCGCCGACCGGTCCCGGCTCAGGATCGTCGACCCGGCCACCAGCCCGCTGCGCCAGCGGTTCGCCGAGCTCTACGCCGAGTTGCGCGCGCACAAGGGGATGACCGTCGAACTGGCCCTGGACCTGGTCACCGACGTCAGCTACTTCGGCACCCTGATGGTCCAGGAGGGCATCGCCGACGGCATGGTCTCCGGCGCCGTGCACTCCACCGCGGCCACCATCCGTCCGGCGTTCGAGGTGATCAAGACCGCGCCGGGCGCGGCGATCGTCTCCTCGGTCTTCTTCATGTGCCTGGCGGACAAGGTGCTGGTCTACGGCGACTGCGCGGTCAACCCCGACCCGGACGCCCAGCAGCTGGCCGACATCGCGATCCAGTCCGCCGAGACGGCCGCGCAGTTCGGCGTCGAGCCGCGGATCGCGATGCTCTCCTACTCCACCGGCACCTCGGGCTCCGGCGCGGACGTGGACAAGGTGCGCAAGGCCACCGAGCTGGTCCGGGCGCTGCGCCCGGACCTGCTGGTGGACGGCCCGATCCAGTACGACGCGGCGGTGGACGCCCGGGTGGCGGCCACCAAACTGCCGGGCTCGGAGGTGGCCGGCCGGGCGACCGTGCTGATCTTCCCCGACCTGAACACCGGCAACAACACCTACAAGGCCGTCCAGCGCTCGGCCGGCGCGGTGGCGGTCGGCCCGGTGCTGCAGGGCCTGCGCAAGCCCGTCAACGACCTGTCCCGGGGCGCCCTGGTGCAGGACATCGTGAACACCGTGGCGATCACCGCCATCCAGTCCCAGCCCTCGAAGGAATCCGCATGAGCGAGGCGACCCGGGTGCTGGTGCTCAACGCCGGCTCCTCCTCGGTGAAGTATCAGCTGATCGACATGGTCGACGGCGAACGGCTGGCGGCCGGCCTGGTGGAGCGGATCGGCGAGAGCGAGGGGCGCCTGGTGCACTCCCCGCACGGCGGAGCGCGCCGCGAGTCGGCGCAGGCCTTCCCGGACCACTCCAGCGGCCTCAAGGCGATGGCCGAGGAGCTGGCCGCGGACGGCGTCGGACTGGACTCCCCCGAGCTCGCCGCGATCGGCCACCGGGTGGTGCACGGCGGGCGGCGGTTCACCGCGCCGACCGTGGTCACCGACGAGGTGCTGACCGAGATCCGCCGGCTGGTCCCGGTGGCGCCGCTGCACAATCCGGCCAACATCATCGGCATCGAGGTCGCCCGGGCGCTGCGCCCCGACCTGCCGCAGGTCGCCGTCTTCGACACCGCGTTCCACACCACCGTGCCCGAGTTCGCGGCCCGCTACGCGATCGACCGCACGGTCGCCGACGAGCACCGGGTGCGCCGCTACGGCTTCCACGGCACCTCGCACCAGTACGTCTCACGGGCCACCGCGCAGCTGCTCGGCAAGGACCCCGCCGAGGTCAACGTGATCGTGCTGCACCTGGGCAACGGCGCCTCGGCCTCGGCGGTGGCCGGCGGCGTCTGTGTGGACACCTCGATGGGCCTGACCCCGCTGGAGGGTCTGGTGATGGGCACCCGGTCGGGCGACGTCGACCCGGGCGTGATCTTCCACCTGCACCGGGTGGGCGGCCTGAGCGTGGACGAGATCGACGACCTGCTGAACCGCCGCAGCGGCCTGCTGGGCCTGTGCGGCGACAACGACATGCGCGAGGTGCTGCGCCGCGCGGGAGAGGGCGACGCGGACGCGGAGCTGGCGTTCCAGGCGTACGTGCACCGGCTGCGCAAGTACATCGGCGCCTACTACGCGGTGCTCGGGCGGGTGGACGCGATCGCCTTCACGGCCGGGGTCGGCGAGAACGCGGCGCCCGTGCGAGAGGCTGCGACCGCGGAGCTGGAGAGCCTGGGCATCGCCGTGGACCCCGAGCTGAACTCGGTCCGCTCCGGCGAGGCCCGGGTGATCTCGCCCGCGTACGCCCGGGTCACGGTCGCCGTGGTGCCCACCGACGAGGAGTTGGAGATCGCCCAGCAGGCCTTCGCGCTGGTCCGCAGGAGCTAGCGGCCCGGAATCGGAGGTTCGTCCCAATCCCCGGGAATAACTCGTACGGATAGGATCATCGATATGCGCCGAGCGAAAATTGTCTGCACCCTGGGTCCCGCGACGGACTCCTACGAACAGTTGAAGGCCATCGTCGAAGCGGGCATGAACGTCGCCCGTCTCAACATGAGCCACGGCTCCCCCGCGGAGCACGAGGAGCGGTACCGCAAGGTCCGCCAGGTGTCCGAGGACACCGGCCGCACCATCGGTGTGCTGGCCGACCTGCAGGGCCCCAAGATCCGTCTGGCGACCTTCGCCAACGGCCCGGTGACCGTGGACAACGGCGACACGTTCACCATCACCACCGAAGACGTCCCCGGTGACCAGCACATCTGCGGCACCACCTACAAGGGCCTGCCCGGCGACGTGAAGCCCGGCGACCCGGTTCTGATCAACGACGGCGTCATCGCCCTGGAGGTCGTCAGCGTCGACGGCCCGCGGGTGAAGACCGTGGTCATCGAGGGCGGCGTGCTCTCGAACAACAAGGGCATCAACCTGCCGGGCGCCGCGGTCAACGTGCCCGCGCTCTCCGAGAAGGACAAGGACGACCTGCGCTTCGCGCTCCGTCTGGGCGTCGACATGGTCGCGCTCTCCTTCGTCCGCAACGCCGGCGACATCGACGACGTGCACAAGGTGATGGACGAGGTCGGCATCCGCGTCCCGGTCATCGCCAAGATCGAGAAGCCGCAGGCCGTCGAGGCGATGGAGGAGATCGTCCTCGCCTTCGACGCCATCATGGTGGCCCGTGGCGACCTCGCCGTGGAGTACCCGCTGGAGCGGGTGCCGCTGGTCCAGAAGCAGCTGATCACGCTGGCCCGGCGCAACGCCAAGCCGGTCATCGTCGCCACCCAGATGATGGAGTCGATGATCCACGCCTCGCGGCCCACCCGCGCCGAGGCCTCGGACGTCGCCAACGCCATCCTGGACGGCGCCGACGCGGTCATGCTCTCCGCCGAGTCCAGCGTGGGCAAGTTCCCGGTCGAGACGGTCAAGACGATGAGCCGGATCTGTGAGACGGCCGAGGAGGAGCTGGTCCGCCAGGGCCTGCAGCCGCTCAACCCGGGCCGCAAGCCGCGCACCCAGGGCGGCTCGATCGCCCGCGCCGCCTGCGAGTTGGGCGACTTCCTGAACGCCGAGGCGCTGGTGGCCTTCACCAAGTCCGGTGACACCGCCCGCCGGCTCTCCCGCTACCGCTCGCCGATCCCGGTGATCGCGTTCACCCCGGACGTCGCGACCCGCAACCAGCTCGCGCTGAGCTGGGGCGTCGAGGCGTACGTGACCGAGCAGGTGGGCTCGACCGACGCGATGGTGCTCCAGGTCGACCAGGAGCTGCTGGCCCTGAAGCAGCTGAACGAGGGTGACACCGTGATCGTCACCGCCGGTTCGCCCCCTGGCGTGCCCGGCAACACCAACATGGTCCAGGTGCACCACCTGGGACAGCGCGCCGGTCGCTGACCCGCACGACGCGAGAGGGCCCCTGCCACGTGGCGGGGGCCCTCTCGCATCGCTACCGGGGGATCAACCGCCGTACGGCGTGTTGTCGTTGTAGAGCTGCATGCCGGGGATGTGCAGCGTGCCGCCGAACTGGCCGGCCTGGATCGCGGTCACCTTGGTCAGCGCCATGTCGATCGGGATCGGGATCGCGCCGATCAGGTTGTAGAGCCAGGTGGGCAGCGTGTCGGGGGTGATGGTGATCGCCCCGAGGTCGGGCAGCGGGATGCCGTAGAGCGAGGCGAGGTCGCCGCTCAGGCTCTCCACGTACATCACGATCGGACCCTGCCGCATGGTCGAGGTGCTGCCGGGGGCGCCCTTGACGTGGAAGGTCTCGGCGTGGCCGTTGATCGCGGTGTTCTCGATCGTCGACATGTCGAGATTCTCGATGTCCACCGAGCTGACGGTGAACTTCAGCACCCGCTTGGTGGTGGTCGGGGTCTTCACCTCGTAGACGCCGCCGAAGACGGCGCCGTAGAGCGACAGCCGGCTGGTGCCGAGCGTCCAGTTCTGGTCGGGGACCACCTGGCCGGACTGCGCGGCCGCGGCGGCCACCCGGCTGGAGTCCACGGCGCAGTTCGGGGCGGCGTTGCCGGCCGCCAGCTCGTGGGCGGCGGCCGCGGGCGCGGCGGTGCCGGTCGGCAGCGGCGTGCCGGAGGCGGACGGCTGCGCGGTGTGCGAACCGCCGGCGGCGGGCGCCGCGCTCGACGAGGACGGCCCGGCCGCCGGGGCGGACGAGGGCGCCGCGGCGGGCTGGGACGGCGCCGTGCTCGGGGCGGCGGACGACGGCTGCGCGCTGGGCGCCGCGCTCGGGGACGCACTCGGTGCGGCACTCGGCTGGGTCGGCGCGGACGTCGGCGTGTGGCCGGCCGGCGGCGGGGTGGGCGTCGCCTTCGGGGTCGCGGTGGGGGCGTTGGTGCTGTTCGGCGCGTCCGTGCTGTTCTGGTGGTTCGGGTCGAAGATCCCGGTGATGCCGTTGATGATGCTGCCGATGACGTCCTGACCGTGATCCGGCTGGACGGCGGCGGCCTGGACCACCTGGGTCGCGGCGGCGGTCTTCTGCGCGGTGGTCGCGGTCGGGGCGACCTGCACCGGGGTGGTCGGCGTGACGAAGGCCGCGCTGACCGCCGTGCCACCCGCCGTGCCGGTGGTCGAGGCCCGGGTCGGGTCGGGGACGGGCGTGAGCTGGCTCTTGGGGACCGCGCTCACCGTGACCGGGGCGGTGTCCGGAGCGCTCGCGCAGGCCTTGCCGCTGGTGGTGGCGGCCGCGGCGAGGTTCGGGACGACGCTGCTGCTCATCAGCAGGGCGGTCGGCACGGCGGCGAGGGCCAGGAAGCGGGCGCGGTTGCGTCCGCTCACCCGCGGGGCCGCGTGCCGGGGACCGCCCGTGCGGCGCTGGGCGGGAACACCTGCGGTCGGCTGCTCGTCCCCGCCGTTCACCGGAGGTCCCCCTGCTGCGGGGTCGGGCCGGTCTCCTCGAACTGCGCGGGCGCGGCCTCGGGCGACTCGGCCTGGTACGGCACCACCTGGTAGCCGACCGGGTCCTCCTCGGTCGCGACGGTGAGGGCGACGGGCGCCTCCGCGGCGGTGCCCGGCTCGGACGCCGCGACGATCGCCGGCTCCTTCAGCGGGGCCCACGAGCAGAGCAGTCCGCCGGCGACCAGGCCCAGGATCAGCCCCATCAGGAAGCCGCCCAGGTTGGAGACCGGGATGGAGATGAGCGCGAGGATGGTGACGCCCACGCCGCAGAACACCCGGACCAGCGGCTGGAACCACGCGCTGACGCCGAGCACCATCATCAGCAGGCCGATGATCAGCGATCCGGCCCCCGCGGTCGTCGACATCGCGACGGTCAGGCCGCCGAGCGTCAGGTGCGCGTAGGGGAAGTAGAGGATCGGCACGCCGGCGATCATGGCCAGCAGGCCGCCCCAGAACGGCCGGGTGCGGCGCCAGGCCCGGAACCGCAGCCGCAGTCTGGTGAAGCCGTCCGCAGGCTCGGGCCAAGCTTCGGCGGTTGCACTGGTCACGATGGAACTCCTCGATGGTGATGTCCGAGGGCAAGAAGTCTTGGTTGTGCGGCGGGGGGCGGCTCGTACGCGCCACCCCCCGACCGCCCGGACCGGCTCTCGCCGGCCTCGGGCCGTCCCCACGGGTCATCGGGTCAGCTGGTGACCCGGTGGACCGTCAGCGACGGCTCAGTAGCACTCGACGCCCGCGCCGGAACCCTGCTTGATGTTCAGGTTCAGGCCGTTCAGCACGAAGGTGCCCGCCGAGGTGGCGTACGCCGTCTGCTGGACGTTGCTGAGCTCGGCCGCGTCGGCCGCCTGGGCGAAGCCCTGAGCGCCGGTGGGCAGGCCGTGGCCCATCTTGTCCTTCCAGCCCTGGGTGGCGGTGCCACCGAGGGTGGAGGCGTCCTGGCCGATGTTGATGTTGGTGAACGTCGCGTCGGCCTTCAGCTGGTTCAGGTCGATCAGCAGGTTGCTGGCCTGGACCGGCTTGGCCGCGTCCTGACCGGCGTTCAGCACCAGGGTCCACTTGCCGAGCGGGCCGAGGTCGGTGACCACGGACTGGCAGAGGTTCTGGATGGTGGCCTTGTCGAAGGCGGAGACGGCGACCACGTGCGGGGTGCCGTTGGTCTCCACGTCGACCGAGCCGAACTGGGCGAAGTTGGTGCCCTTGAGGTCAGAGGTGGTGACCTTGAAGCTCTGCCCGGAAACGCTGAACGAGGCGGCCAGCGCGCTGTCCGCGAGGCTGATGCCGATCGCGGCGGTGGCGGCGATGCTGGGCAGCATCACCAGGGCGAAGCGCTTCCAGCGGGTCTTGCCAAAAGTCTGGGACATGCGTGTCCTCCTTCTCGGACGTACATCTCCGGGCAGGTCCGGCGCAGGGAGCGCTGGTCCCGTCCTGGGATGGGAGACGAACTACGTCCTCGGTAACGGAGAGCGCCATCGCGGGCAGAGCCGAACGACCGGCGATCACCCCCGAGCGACAACCAAACGGCCGCGCGGGGTGCGCGACCGGAGGAAGCACAGGATCCGCCGTGGGCTGCGGATACCCCCCTGTCCTCCCAACCGCCGGACGAATCCGACGACTACCCGGTGGGGATCCCGCACCGCACATGTCCGACTGACTGCCGGGGAGTGAAGTGAGGGACCAGGCGTGGCCGATCGTGCTGGAATCCAGGCCGAAGCACAAGAGGTGCATTACTGACGGGTAATCCAACAGCCGAGGGTGTCGATCATGAAGTGACCATGACATCGACCCAGAGTGATGAGATGCGGCGTTGGCACCAGCGAAATCCCGTGGAAACACGATGGAAACACCCGCGGGTGGTCACCTGAGGTGACCACCCGCGGGTGGTGTCAAGATTTGATAAACCTCAGCGGATTCACCAGATTGTCGCCAAATCTCCGACGACACCGCAGGTCATCTACCGTGCCATCAAGCGCCTGTCGACGGCGTCTCAGAAGAGCACGCGGGCCAGCGCGGAACGGGCCGCGGTCACCCGCGGGTCGTCCGGTCCGATCACCTCGAAGAGTTCCAGCAGCCGCAGCCGCACGGTGTCCCGGTCGGCGCCGAAGGTGCGGCCGACGGTCTGCACCAGGCGCCCGAAGGCGTCCTCGACGTGACCGCCCACCAGATCCAGGTCCGCCGCGTCCAGCTGGGCCGACACCGAGGCCGGGTCGGACGCGGCCGCGGCGCGGACGGCCTGCGGGTCCAGCGCCTCCACCCGGCGCAGCAACTGCGCCTGGGCCAGGCCGAGCTGGGCCTCGACGTTGCCGGGCTGGTCGGCCAGCACGTTCTGGTAGGCCTGGATGGCGCCGCCCAGGTCGCCGCGGTCCAGCGCGTCGTGCGCGGCGGAGAGCGCGGGGTCCTCCGGGCGGCCCGGCGCACCGGCGCCCTCGACGGGGGCCGCGCCCGAACCGCCGACGATGCCGAAGCGCTGCTCGGCCACCGCGATCAGCTGGTCGAGGATCTTGCGGACGTTCGCCTCGTTCTCGGCGCCCTGGAAGAGCGGCACCAGCTGGCCGGCCACCACGGCCATCACGGCCGGGATGCCCTGGATGCCGAACTGCTCGGCGATCAGCTGGTTGGCGTCCACGTCGATACGGGCGAGCACGATCCGGCCGGCGTACTCCTCGGCCAGGCGCTCCAGGATCGGGCTGAGCTGCTTGCAGGGGCCACACCACTCGGCCCAGAAGTCGACGACGACCGGGACCTCGGCGGACCGCTGGACGACCTCGGCCTCGAAGGTCTCCTCGCTGACGTCGATGACGAGCGGGTAGGCCGGGCCCGGGAGCTCGACGCCGGACTCCTCGGCGGCGGCCGCCTGGCGGGCGCGCTCGGCGCGGGCCTGCTCGGCCTTCTGCGCGGCCTCCCCGGCCGCCTTCACCGCGGCGAGGTCGACCGCGCCGCGCAGGGCGGCGCTGTTCAGATGCGTGTTCCGTGGCTGCATGTCACTATCCTCCCCCGTCCGCGCGAATGCCGGGCACCATCCGCCGGAAAGTCCGCCGCGGGCTGGTGCGCGCGCCGGACGCCGCTCCGGACGGAGCCCCTCTCCCCTGTAGCCGTTCTCGCTGCGGCGCGGATCCCCACCCGCGCCCCGCGCCGTCGCCCCTCCCACAGGGCCGGCACGTGGTTGCCGCTCTTTCGCTACGAGTCGTAGCGTATCTGCCTACCGCCCCCTCGCCGCAAGCCCGCCCGGCCCGTGGGGAACGTGACGTCCCCCACTTTCCGCCGTGCCTTTCGCCACCGCGCAACTGCGGATACGGTGGCCTCCCCCACCCAAGCTACTCATCAGTACAGATCGCAAGGAGCCCTGGTGGCCACCCCTCCACCCGCACCGCACCGCGCGAAGGGCCGACCGCGCAGCGCGACCGCCGACCGCGCGATCCTCGCCGCCACCCGCGAAGCTCTGGCCGAAGTCGGCTGGGGCGGGCTCAGCATCGGCCAGGTCGCGCTGCGGGCCGGCGTCGCCAAGACCACCCTCTACCGCCGCTGGCCGTCCAAGAACGAGCTGGTGATGGACGCCGTGGCCACCCAGCTGGAGGAGCTGGAGGTGACCGACCTGGGCAGCCTGCGGGCGGACATCGAGGACGTGGTGGGACAGTTCGCCGCGCTGCTCTCCCGCCCGGAGACGCAGGCCGCGCTGCTCGCGCTGTTCGCCGAGGGCACCCGCGACGCGCAGCTGCGCAAGCGGATCCGGGAGACCATCGTCGACCCGCAGAAGCGCCTGGTGCGCCAGGGCCGGGCCAACGCCCAGGCCCGCGGGGAGCTCGACCCGGACCGCGACGAGGCCGCGGCGGCCGAGGAGATCGACATCATCTTCGACACCATCGCGGGCACCGTGGAGCACCGGATGCTGGTCAGCGGCGAGCCGGTCACCCCCGAGTGGATCTCCCGGTTCACCACCCTGCTGCTCAACCCGCTGCCGGGCTTCCGCGCCTGAACGCAGGCGAGCCCCGGAAAGTCGGTCCGGCCGACTTCCGGGGCTCGCGGTGCAGCGATCAGAACCCGGCGGGCTCGCGGTAGATGCCCCACTCGGCGCGCAAGGTGTTGCAGATCTCGCCCAGCGTCGCCTCGGCGCGGACCGCCTCCAGCATCGGCGGGATCATGTTGCCGCCGTCGCGGGCGGCGGCCAGCATCGCGTCCAGACCGGCCTTGACGGCGGCCTCGTCGCGGCCCGCCTTGCGCTCGGCCAGCACCCGGACCTGCTCGCGCTCGACCTCGTGGCTGACCCGCAGGATCTCCAGCGGCGGAGTGACCGACTTGGGGTGGCAGTTGACGCCGACCACCCGCTTCTCGCCCTTCTCCAGCGCCTGCTGGTACGCGAAGGCCGCCTCGGCGGTCTCGCTCATGAACCAGCCCTCCTCGATACCGCGCAGGATGCCCGCGGTCATCGGGCCGATCGCGTGGCTCTGCGAGTCCTGGGAGGCCTTGGCGCCCTTGGCCAGGATCTTGGCGAAGATCTCCTCGGCCTGCGCCTCGATCCGGTCGGTGAGCGCCTCGACGTACCAGGAACCGCCCAGCGGGTCGGCCACGTTGGCCACCCCGGTCTCCTCCATCAGCACCTGCTGGGTGCGCAGCGCGATCTCGGCGGCCAGCTCGGAGGGCAGCGCCAGGGTCTCGTCCAGGGCGTTGGTGTGCAGCGAGTTGGTGCCGCCCAGGATCGCCGAGAGGGCCTCCACAGCGGTGCGGACCACGTTGTTGTACGGCTGCTGCGCGGTCAGCGAGACGCCGGCGGTCTGCGTGTGGAACCGCAGCCACTGCGCCTTGTCGGTCTTGGCGCCGTAGGTGTCGCGCATCCAGCGGGCCCAGATCCGGCGCGCCGCGCGGAACTTGGCGATCTCCTCGAAGAAGTCCAGGTGGGCGTCGAAGAAGAACGACAGACCGGGCGCGAAGACGTCCACGTCCATGCCGCGGGACAGGCCCAGCTCCACGTAGCCGAAGCCGTCGGCGAGGGTGTACGCCAGCTCCTGCGCGGCCGTCGTACCGGCCTCGCGGATGTGGTAGCCGGAGACCGAGAGCGGCTTGTAGGCCGGGATGCCGTTCGCGCAGTACTCCATCAGGTCGCCGATCAGGCGCAGGTGCGGCTCCGGCGCGAAGAGCCACTCCTTCTGGGCGATGTACTCCTTGAAGATGTCGGTCTGCAGGGTCCCGTTGAGCACCGCCGGGTCGATCCCCTGACGCTCGGCCGCCACCAGGTACATGCAGAAGACCGGGACGGCCGGCCCGCTGATCGTCATCGAGGTGGTGACGTCGCCGAGCGGGATGCTGTCGAACAGCACCTCCATGTCGGCGGCCGAGTCGATGGCCACGCCGCAGTGCCCGACCTCGCCGAGCGACTTGGGGTCGTCCGAGTCGTAGCCCATCAGGGTCGGCATGTCGAAGGCGACCGAGAGGCCGCCGCCGCCGGCCTCCAGGATCATCTTGTAGCGCTCGTTGGTCTGCTGGGCGTTGCCGAAGCCGGCGAACTGCCGGATCGTCCAGGTCCGGCCGCGGTAGCCGGTGGGGTGCAGGCCGCGGGTGAACGGGTACTCGCCCGGCCAGCCGATCCGCTCGAAGCCCTCGTACGGGACACCGGCGGGCGGCCCGTAGACCGGCTCCACGTCGTCGCCCGAGAGGGTGGTGAAGTCGGCGTCGCGCTTGCGGGCCTTGTCGTACCGCTGCTGCCAGCGCTGCCGGCCCCGCTCGATCTCTTCGGCGTCCATGCGACCCACTCCCGCTCGTTGGAAGGACGTCCTTGAAATTTACTCGGACGTCCTACTACTTGTCGATGATGGCAGACCGCGAAAAGGCCCCCTCCGGTGGAGGGGGCCCGGCGTGTCGCGGATCGTGCTCAGGCGCCGACCGGCTGCGGGGCAGCGGGCGCGGCCGCGGCGGAGGCCTCACGGACCACTCGGCGCTCGGCGACGAACGAGGCGAACGGGATGCAGCCGGCGGCCAGCGTGAAGAGCAGCCGGCCCATCGGCCACTTGAGCTTCTGGCCGAGCAGGAAGGTCACCACGAAGTAGCCGATGTAGAGGTAGCCGTGCAGCATCGCCACGTACATCGTGGCGTCCTTGGCCGCGCCGAAGCCGTACTTCGCGATCATGAAGCCGCAGAAGATCAGCAGCGCGCAGCCGGTCGCGATGGCCAGCGCCCGGTACCAGGCCAGCAGAGGGGTGGACTTCATAGTGGGGCAGCCTTCGCGCTCGACAGGGGGTCGACAAGGGGGGTGAAGCTCATCCGAGGGTAACCGCCGTATCGACGATCACTGCTCCGGGGGCTCGGTGAAGTCCCCGGCCGCCACCCGCAGCGGCCTGAGCAGCTCGAACACCTGTCGGCACTGCTCCTGGTCGTAGGATTCCAGGCCGAACTCGGCGGCCATCAGCTCCCGGGTGGCCTGCTCGACCGCGCTGCGGCCGAGCGGGGTGATCGAGGCCAGCACGCCCCGGCCGTCGTCCGGATTGGGACGCCGGGAGACCAGGCCCGCCTTCTCCAACCGGTCCACCGTGTTGGTGACGCTGGTGGGATGCACCATCAGCCGCTCGCCGATCTTCGAGAGCGACAGCTCCCCGGTGCGGCTGAAGGTCAGCAGCACCAGCGCCTCGTAGCGCGCGAAGGTCAGCCCGTACGGCTTGACCACCGCGTCGACCCGGGCCAGCAGGATCTGGTGCGCGCGCATCACCGAGGTGATCGCCGCCATGGACGGCACGGCGCCCCAGCGACGGGCCCAGAGTTCGTCGGCGCGGGCGATCGGGTCGAAGTCGAGTGCGAGAGGTTTGGCCACGCCCTCACCGTACCGGCGGGCCCACCGGGGCCTGCCGGTACGACCGCATGATGGGACCCGCTCAGGCCGCGGCGCGGGCCGGCTCGGCCGCCGGAACGCCGCCGCGCTCCTCCTTGGCCAGCATCCGCTCGGCGAAGAAGCCGCCGGTCGGGAGCACCGAGAGGATCAGCAGCAGCACCGCGCGCTTGAGGTCCCAGCCCTGCTTCTGCCAGGCCAGGGCCCAGAACGCGACGTACGCCAGGAAGAGCATCCCGTGGATCATGCCGAGCACCGGGACCGGGTTGAAGCTGGTGTTGTACTTGAACACCATGCCGACCAGCAGCAGGAGGAAGGACAGACCCTCCGGGCCGGAGACGAGACGCAGGCGGTGGGCGGCGCTGTTCTTCATGACGGGGGACCTCACTGCGGGCGGGGGCGACGGGGTCGGCTTGTGAACGGACGCACAAACCGCTGCCCATTATGGGCAGGCCCGTCCGGCGGAGCGTGCGCCGGGGGCCCGCTCGTGCCCGAGGTCACATCCGCGCGCCCCCCGACGATCAGCTCGCTATCCTGCTTCCCGCGCGGCCGAGCGCCGACCGCGCACCGACCAGGGGGAGCACCACCATGTTCAAGCGGGACTGGGACCGTCGGACCTGCGCCAAGCGCGGCCACACCACCTACGCCCCGTCCGAGCCGGACCTGCGCGAGCGGCTGCACGCCGCCACCGCCCTCGGCGACGCCTGGCGCTGCCTGCGCTGCGGCGACTTCGCGCTCGGCGACCCGGACGGTTCGGGGCCGGCCGAGAACGCCCCGCTGGTCCCGCGCGGCAAGGCCCTGCGCGACCTCTTCATCCTGCGCTTCCTCGCCGTCGAGCGGGTGCTGCGCGGTGTGCTGATCATCCTGGCGGCCTGGGCGGTGTGGAAGTTCTCCAACAGCCAGAACGCCGTGCGCGACCTGTTCGACCAGGACCTGACGACCTTCAAGCCGGTCGCCGACCACTTCCACTACGACCTCGACCACTCGCCGGTGGTCGACACCATCCGCAAGACCTTCGACTACAAGCACAACACCCTGGTGATCGTCGCCGTGGCGCTGCTCGCCTACGCGCTGATCGAGCTGGTCGAGGGCGTCGGCCTGTGGCTGGGGCGGCGCTGGGCCGAGTACCTGACCGTGATCGCCACCGCCGCCTTCCTCCCGCTGGAGGGCTACGAACTGACCGAACACGTCACCGCCTTCAAGATCGGCACCCTCGCGCTCAACGTCCTCGCGGTGCTCTGGATCCTGGTGTCCAAGCGGCTCTTCGGCCTGCGCGGCGGGGTCGAGGCGTTCGAGGCCGAGCGGCATTCCGCCTCCTTCCTGGAGGTCGAGACCTCCGCCGGCACCGTCTGAAGTGTCGCGGTACTGCACCGATCCTGGCCGGGCGGTCGATAGCCGCCCGGCCGGGCGGCTATCTTCACCTCGTGGCACAGTTCCGACTCCAGGGGTCCCGGGTACTCGCCGTCGATCTGGCGGGTGACGCCGTCAAGGCCCGCAACGGCTCGATGGTCGCCTACACCGGGCAGATGACGTTCAAGAAGCTCAGCGGCGGCGGTGACGGCCTGCGCGGCATGGTCACGCGCCGGCTGACCGGTGAGCAGATGACGGTGATGGAGGTCCAGGGCAAGGGCACCTGCTTCTTCGCCGCCCAGGCCACCGAGATCAATCTCGTGCGGCTGAACGGCGAGACGCTGTTCGTCGAGGCGGACAACCTGCTCTGCACCGAGGCGGGCCTGCGCACCGGCACCACGTTCACCGGCCTGAACGGGATGGCCTCCGGCGACGGCCTCTTCACCACCAAGGTGGAGGGCTCGGGCTGGGCCGCGGTGACCTCGAACGGGCCGGCGGTGATCCTGCGGGTCTCGCAGGGGATGCCGCTGCGGGTGGACCCGGGCGCGTACGTCGCGCACACCGGCAACCTGAACCGCAGCCTGAAGTCCGGCGCGGGCTGGACCACGCTGATGGGCGAGGGCGGCGGCGAGGCGGTCCAGGCGGAGTTCACCGGCGAGGGCCTGGTCTATGTGCAGCCCTCCGAGAAGATCACCTTCGGGGGCGACGTCTGATGCCGTTTCACAAGATCAACGGGAAGATGGTCGAGGCGCCGGTCCAGCCCGGCCAGCGGATGTTCAGCCAGCGCGGCGCGATGCTCGGCTACCGCGGCGAGGTCAGCTTCACGCCGAACCTCACCGGCGGCCAGGGCGGCGTGATGTCAATGATCGGACGCCGGGTGGCCAACGAGGACACCCCGCTGATGACCGTCGAGGGCCGCGGCACCGTGCTGTTCGGCCACGGCGGGCACCACGTCCACGTGGTCGACCTGGTCGGCGACACGCTGTGCGTCGAGGCGGACCGGCTACTGGCCTTCGACGGGACGCTCCAGCAGTCCACCCTGTTCATGGGCTCGCAGGGCGGCGTGATGGGCATCGTCCGGGGCCAGGTGACCGGCCAGGGGCTCTTCACCACCCGGCTGTCCGGCCACGGCTCGGTGGCGGTGATGGCGCACGGCGGTGTCTTCGAACTGCCCATCACCCCGGGCCAACCGGTGCACGTCGACCCGCAGGCGTACGTCGCGCACCGCGGCGAGGTCACCAACCGGCTGTCCAGTGCGCTGGGTTGGCGCGACATGATCGGGCGGGGCTCGGGCGAGGCGTTCCAGTTGGAGCTGTCCGGGCAGGGCACCGTCTACGTGCAGGCGAGCGAGGAGAAGCTCTGATGTCCTACCCTCCCCAGCCGACGCTGCCGTGGTCCACGGCCGGCCAGGGCCCGGTGACGTACGACGCGTACAGCCTGCCGGTCAACGACAACGTCAACCCGTACGCCTTCTCGGTCGAGCTGAACGGCAGCTACTTCCTGCAGAAGGGCAAGATGGTCGCCTACTACGGCGACATCAGCTTCCAGGGCGTCGGCCACGGCGCGCTCGACCGGCTGCTCGGGCAGCAGTTCAACTCCCCGCTGCACGCGTCGGACTGGGTGGTCGCGCAGGGGCGCGGCAAGATGGTGCTGGCCGACCGGGCCTTCGACCTGAACTCCTACGACCTGGACCAGGGCAACCTCACGGTCCGCTCCGGCAACCTGCTGGCGTTCGAGCCGACCCTGGCGTTGAAGCAGTCGATCATCCCCGGCTTCCTCACCCTGCTGGGCACCGGGAAGTTCGTGGCGGCGTCGAACGGCCCGGTCCACTTCATGGAGCCACCCGTTCGAGTGGATCCGCAGGCACTGGTCGGCTGGGCCGACTGCCCGGCGCCCTGCCACCACTACGACCACCACTACATGCAGGGCGTGCTGGGCGGGCTGCGGCGGCTGACCGGGCTGGGCGGCGCCTCGGGCGAGGAGCACCAGTTCGAGTTCGTCGGGGCCGGGCAGGTGCTGCTGCAGTCGAGCGAGGCCCTGATGCCCGAGCGGTCGGTGGGGCAGGTGGACGCGGAGCCGGGCGTGCCGGGCGGCGGGCTGCCGCAGCAGGGCTACCAGGGCGGCCACCAGGGCGGCGGCCAGCAGCTGCCGAACCTTCAGGTCCCGGGCCTGGGCAACCTCGGTGACCTGGGGCGCAGGTTCGGACTCTGATTTGTAGAATATTGAACAATATTGCGTATCATGGTCGGTATGGACACGCACGCCACTGAGCCGACCGAAGCCCAGGCCCCCGAGGCCGTCCCCGCTCCGGACGACACCCCCTGGCTGAACGCCCGGGAGCAGCGGCTCTGGCGTGCCCATCTGGAGGTCAGCCAGCTGCTGATGTACCAACTCGGCCGTGAGCTCCAGCCGCACGGGCTGGCGAACAACGACTACGAGATCCTGGTCGTGCTCTCCGAGTCCCCCAAGCGGCGGATGCGGATGACCGATCTGGCCACCGCCACCCTGCAGTCCAAGAGCCGGCTCTCGCACCAGATCACCCGGATGGAGACCGCCGGACTGGTGCTCCGCCAGGAGTGTCCGGGCGACCGCCGGGGCCTCTACGCCCACCTGACCGACCAGGGCTGGGAGACCATGCAGAAGGTCGCGCCGGACCATGTGCGCAGCGTGCGCGCGCACTTCATCGACCTGTTCGACAGCGACCAGCTGGACGCCATGTACGAGGCGCTCGCGCCGATCGCCGAGCACCTGCGCGGGCTGCGCGGACGCGGCTGACCGCCCTCAGGACCCGCCGTCCGTCAGGCCCCGCCGCCCTCAGGACCCGCCGTCCGTCAGGCCCGCCACCAGCGCGTCCGCCGCGCCGTACGGGTCCAGCTGCCCGGCGGCCACCCGCTCGGCCAGCGCGTCCAGGTGCCGGTCGCCCCGCAGGTCGCCGATCCGCGAGCGCAGCGAGGCCAGGGCGATCGCCTCGATCTCCTCGGCCGCCCGACGCCGCCGGCGCAGGGTCAGCTCGCCGCCCGCCTCCAGCCAGGCGCGGTGCTTCTCCAGCGCCTCGACCACCTCGTCGACGCCCTCGCCGCGGGCCGCCACCGTCTTGAGGATCGGCGGACGCCAGTCCCCCGGCTCGCGGGACTCGCCGAGGCCGAGCATGTGGCCCAGCTCCCGGGCGGTGGCGTCCGCGCCGTCCCGGTCGGCCTTGTTGACCACGAAGACGTCGCCGATCTCCAGGATTCCCGCCTTGGCGGCCTGGATCCCGTCGCCCATCCCGGGCGCCAGCAGGACGACCGTGGTGTCCGCCTGCGCGGCCACCTCGACCTCGGACTGCCCGACCCCGACGGTCTCCACCAGGATCACGTCGCAGCCCGCCGCGTCCAGCACCCGCAGCGCCTGCGGGGCGGCCCAGGAGAGCCCGCCCAGGTGGCCGCGGGTGGCCATCGAGCGGATGAAGACGTCCGGGTCGGTGGCGTGGTCCTGCATCCGCACCCGGTCGCCCAGCAGCGCACCGCCGGAGAACGGCGAGGACGGGTCCACCGCCAGCACCGCGACCCGCTTGCCCAGCCGCCGGTAGGCGGTCACCAGCGCGGAGGTCGAGGTCGACTTGCCCACACCCGGCGAGCCGGTCAGGCCCACCGTGTACGCCCGTCCGGTGTGCGGGGCGAGCGCGGCCATCACCTCGCGCAGCTGCGGGGCGGCGTTCTCGACCAGCGAGATCAGCCGGGCCACCGCGCGCGGGCGCCCCTCGCGGGCCTGCTCGACCAGGGTCGGCACATCGATCATGGCGCTTGGGTCTCCTCGGTCCAAAGCCGGTGCCTCGCGTTCGAGGCACCGGCTCGTTGAGCTACGGGACGGGTCAGGCCTTGGGGACCCGGACGATCAGGGCGTCGCCCTGGCCGCCGCCGCCGCACAGCGCGGCCGCGCCGACGCCACCGCCGCGGCGCTGGAGCTCCAGCGCCAGGTGCAGCACGACCCGGGCGCCGGACATCCCGATCGGGTGGCCGAGCGCGATCGCGCCGCCGTTGACGTTGACCTTGTCCTCGCCGACACCGAGGTCCTTCATCGACTGGTACGCGACCGCGGCGAAGGCCTCGTTGATCTCGATCAGGTCGAGGTCCTCGACGCCCAGGCCCTCCTTGGAGAGCGCGTGCTTGATCGCGTTGGACGGCTGCGACTGCAGCGAGTTGTCCGGGCCCGCGACGTTGCCGTGCGCGCCGATCTCGGCGATCCAGCTCAGGCCCAGCTCCTCGGCCTTCGCCTTGCTCATCACGACCACCGCGGCAGCGCCGTCGGAGATCTGCGAGGAGGTGCCGGCCGTGATGGTGCCGGCCTTGTCGAAGGCCGGGCGCAGCTTGGCCAGCGTCTCCTCGGTGGTCTCGGCGCGGATGCCCTCGTCCTGCGAGAAGAGCACCGGGTCGCCCTTGCGCTGCGGGATCTCGACCGGGGTGATCTCGGCGTCGAAGACACCGTTCTTCTGGGCGGCCGCGGCGCGCTGGTGCGAGAGGGCCGCGATGTGGTCCTGCACCTCGCGGGCGATGCCCAGGCGGGTGTTGTGCTTCTCGGTGGACTCGCCCATCGGGATGTTCTCGTACGCGTCGGTCAGGCCGTCGTGGGCCATCGCGTCGAGCAGCTCGATCGAGCCGTACTTGTAGCCCTCACGGGACTTGGGCAGCAGGTGCGGAGCGTTGGTCATCGACTCCTGGCCACCGGCCACCACGATGTCGAACTCGCCCGCGCGGATCAGCTGGTCGGCCAGCGCGATGGCGTCCAAGCCGGAGAGGCAGACCTTGTTGATGGTCAGCGCCGGGACGTTCAGCGGGATACCGGCCTTGACGGCGGCCTGGCGGGCGGGGATCTGGCCCGCGCCGGCCTGCAGCACCTGGCCCATGATCACGTACTGCACCTGGTCGCCGGTCACACCCGCCCGCTGGAGGGCGGCCTTGATGGCGAAGCCGCCGAGCTCGGCACCCGAGAACCCCTTGAGCGAGCCGAGCAGCCGGCCCATCGGGGTGCGGGCGCCGGCGACGATGACGGAAGTTGTAGCGGTGGAAGCGGTAGGCATGAAACGAGCCCCTTCGCACGTCTTGGCCAGCGAGACCTGCCGAGCGTCTAACGGCAGCAGGGCCCGGGGAGAGGGATGCAGCTCAATGTACTGACCCGTAACCCGGGCGTCACCGGAGCAACGGTGTGATCAGGCTCGCACAAGGCCCAGTGGCGCGGCGGGCCGGTTGTGCGCTGCACTGACTGCAACCGACCCCTGGAGGCTTCTGTGTTGACCCGGATCGACCACATCGGCATCGCCTGCTTCGACCTCGACAAGACCGTCGAGTTCTACCGTGCCACGTACGGCTTCGAGGTGTACCACAGCGAGGTCAACGAGGAGCAGGGCGTCCGCGAGGCGATGCTGAAGATCAACGACACCGGCGACGGCGGTGCCTCCTACCTCCAGCTGCTGGAGCCGACCCGCGAGGACTCCACGGTCGCCAAGTGGCTGGCGAAGAACGGCGAGGGCGTCCACCACATCGCCTTCGGCACCGCCGACGTCGACGGCGATGCCGCTGACATCAAGGCCAAGGGCGTCCGGGTGCTCTACGAGGAGCCGCGGATCGGGTCGATGGGATCGCGGATCACGTTCCTGCACCCCAAGGACTGCGGTGGCGTGCTGACCGAGCTGGTCACCTCCGCCGACCCCGGGGCAGCGCACTGACCGGCCGGTAACCTGCGCGAGTGCCGGACTCGGCGGTCAAAGTCCCGCTTCGGCCCACTACAATGCCCAGGTGCGTGACGGCCTCCGCGAGGAGGGACCGGAAGGCACGGCCAAGGGCGGGGACGACTGACCAGTGACAGTCGGTCCCGGTCGTAGGGGAGTCCGTATCCGGGGCACGGCTGAGCAAGCCGGTGTTCGGATCTGTCACCATTCTCCAGAAGGCAAGAGTTCGCCCAGGAGTCCACCCGGTCGGCGGAGCGCGGTCACGGCCGCGCGCCACCCGCCAGGGCTCCGACCGTGGCGGACGCCCCCGACGGCGGGGGCGTCCGAACCCGGTCCCGTTCGGGACTGGGCGCGGATGCAAGGACCAGCGCGGCCGGCCTCTCCCGAGGCCGGTGTTCGGGCCGCGCGGGTCGAGGACGCGACCAGGAGATGGATGGGACCGCGCAGTGCGGGGCAACGACCGCTACGAGGTTGACGATCACCTCTCCCAGTTCGAGGCCGAGATGGACCGGCTTCGCAAGGAGCGGGACAAGACCGCCGAGCATGCCGAGGACCTCGCCTACCAGGTGGAGGTGCTCCGGGCCAAGCTGCACGAATCTCGTCGGCAGCTTGCGCAGCCGCGCGCCTTCGACGCCGTCTCCGGCCAGGCCGAGCAGCTCCTGCGCACCGCCGAACTCCAGGCCCAGCAGCTGCGCGCGGACGCCGAGCGGCAGTTGCGCGAGTCCCAGGCGGCCACCCAGCGGCTGATGGCCGAGGCCGCCGAGCGCACCGCCCGCATCGAGGCCGAGCTCCAGGCCCGCCGTCGGCAGATGGACGACGAGCTCGCAGAGCTGCGCCGCAGCGCCGAGCGGCACGTCAAGGAGAACGTCAACTGGGCCGAGCAGACCCGGGCCGGCACCGAGCAGGAGGCCCAGCGCCTGCTCCAGGACGCCCAGGTCGAGGCCGAGCGGCTGGTCGCCGCCGCCCGCGCCTCCGCCGCCGCGCTGGCCGACCAGGCCCGTGCGCAGACCGCCGCCGACGTGGACGCCGCCCGCGGCGAGGCCCAGGCCGCCGCCGAGGCCGCGCTGCTGCGCGCCCAGCAGGACGCCGAACGACTGCTCCGGGCCGCCTCCCAGCAGGCCCAGCAGGCCAACGCGGAGGCCCAGGAGCTGCGCGGCAGCGCCGCCAACGAGGCCCAGCAGCAGCTGGCCGGCGCGCAGGCCGCCGCCGAGCAGCAGCTGGCCGCCGCCCAGCGCGAGATCGCCCGGCTCAAGCAGCAGGCCGCCGAGGCGCAGCAGCAGGCCGAGGCCGCGCAGGCCCAGGCCCAGGCCGAGGTCGAGCGGCTGCGCGAGGAGGTCCGCGCGGAGGCCGAGCGGGCCCGCCTGGAGGCGAACGAGCTGCGGGCGCAGGCCGCACGGGCCGCCGAGCAGCTGCAGGCCGACGCGGCCGCCGTCGCCGAGCAGCGGGTGGCGGACGGCGAGGCCAAGGGCGAGCAGCGTTCGCAGACCGCCAAGGCCGAGGTGGCCCGGATGGTCGCCAACGCCACCAAGGAGGCCGAGCGGATCAAGGCCACCGCCGCCGAGGCCGAGGCCCGCGCCCACAACGCGCAGGCCGAGGCGGAGGCCGCCAAGGCCGCCGCCGCCGAGGAGAGCGAGCGGCTGACCGGCGCGGCCCAGTCCGTCGCCGCCCAGCTGCGCCAGGAGGCCGAGGTCTCGATCGCCGAGCTGCGGGCCGCCGCGCAGGCCGAGGCCGCCGAGATGCGGGCGCAGGCCGAGGCCGCCGCCGAGGCGCTGCGCGCCGACGCCCGTGAGCAGGGCCGGGCCGAGGGCGCCAAGGACGCCACCATGCACCTCGCCAAGGCGGCCAAGAGCGCCGAGGAGGCACTCGCCCGGGCCGGCCAGGACGCCGAGGCGACCCGCGCCGAGGCCGCCGCCGAGGCCGAGCGGATCCGCAGCGAGGCCGGCGCGGAGGCCGAGCGGCTGCGCGAGCAGGCCCAGGAGTCCGTCGAGCAGGCGCAGAACGCCGCGCTGGACGACGCCGCCGGGATCCGGGCCCGCATGGAGCAGATGCAGGACGAGGCCGCCCGGCTGCGCGCCGAGGCCGAGGAGCTGCGGGCACAGGCTTCGGCCGACGCCGAGAAGGTACGCGGCGAGGCCCGCCGGCAGGCCGTGGTCCAGATAGAGGAGTCGGCGAAGAACGCCGAGGAGCTGCTGACCAAGGCCAAGGCCGACTCGGACGAGCTGCGGGCCGGGGCCGGTGTCGAGGTCGAGCGGCTGCGCGCCGAGGCCAAGGAGCAGGTCGGGCAGATGCAGGCCAGGGCCGAGCAGATGCTCGTCCGGGCCCGTTCCGAGGCCGAGAAGCTGACCGTCGCTGCCGAGCAGCAGCAGCGCGACGCGCTCGCCGCCGCCAAGGCCGCGGCCGCCGAGAACCGCGCTGCCGCCGAGCGGGAGACCGCCGAACTGCGCCGCGAGGCAAGTGAGTTCGACCAGCGGGTGCGGGCCGAGGCACAGGCCGAGGCGACCGCCCTGCAGGCCGAGGCACAGGCCGCCGCAGAGGCCAGGGAGGCCGAGTCGCGGGCCACCGCCGAGGCCCTGACCGAGCGGGCCCAGGCCGCCGCCGAGCAGCTGCGCGCCGAGGCCGAGGCGACCGCGAACGCGCTGCGCGAGGAGAGCCGCCGGGCCGCCGAGGAGTCCGCCGCCGCGCTGCTGCGCGAGCGGGAGGAGGTCGCCGAGCAGCTGCGGGCCGCCCAGGCCGCCCGTGAGTCCGCCCGGATCGCATCCACCGAACTGACCGAGCGCACGGCCGCCGAGACCCAGGCGCTGCGCGAGAGCACCGAGGCCGAGGCCGCCCGGATCCGCACCGAGGCCGAGGCCGAGGCGCTGGCCCTGCGCACCCAGGCCGCCGAGCAGCTGGAGCTGGCCGACGCGGCAGCCGAGGCCGCCCGCAGCGAGGCGGAGACCGAGGCGCTGGCGCTGCGCACCCAGGCGCAGGCTGCCGCCCGCACGCTGCGGGCCGAGGCCGAGGCCGCCGCCGCCGAGCTGACCGCCCGTACGCAGGCCGCCGCCGAGCAGCTCACCGCCGAGACCCGGGCCGCCGCCCAGACGCTCACCCGCGAGTCGCAGGCGGCCGCCACCGAGCTGACCACCCGCACCCGGGCCGCCGCCGAGGCGGTCACCGCCGAGGCGCAGGCCACCGCGGAACGTCTGACCGCCGAGGCCGAGGCCGCCGCCCGGGCGCTCACCGACGAGGCCCGGGCCACCGCGGAGACCGTCACCGCCGAGGCGCGGACCGCCGCCGAGGCGCTGGCCGCCGAGGCCGACACCGAGGCCACCGAGCTGCGCGAGGCCGCCGCCCGGGAGCGCGCCGCCGCCACCGAGGAGGCCGCCCGGCTCACCGCCGAGGCCACCGAGCAGCTGGAGCAGGCCCGCCTGGAGGCGGCCGGCGTCACCGCCGCCGCCACCGCCCGCGCCGCCGAACTGGTCACCACCGCCGAGGACGAGGCCGCCGCCGTCCGGCAGTCCGTGGCCGGCATGCACGAGAGCGCCTCTCAGCAGGTCGCCGAGCTGATCGCGCGCACCGAGCGGGAGAGCGCCGACGTCCGCGAGCTGGCCGAACTGGAAGTGGCCGAGCTGCGCGAGAGCGCCACCCGGGAGAGCGCGCAGTTGCGCGCCGAGGCCGAGGCCGAGGCCGCCCGGGTCCAGGCCGAGGCCCAGGAGTACGACGCCCAGCTGCGCGCCACCGCCGAGCGCGAGAGCACCGAGCTGCGCGAGCGCACCGCCGCCGAGGCCGACGCCGAGCGCGAGGCCGCCGCTGCCGCCGCCGCCCGGACCGCCGCGGAGGCCGAGGCGTACGCCGCCCAGCTGCAGAGCGAGGCCGAGGAGCACTCGGAGCGGCTGCGGGCCGAGAGCGAGGAGTACGCGAACCGGACCCGCGCCGAGGCCGAGGCCGAGGCGGCCCGGCTGCACGGCGAGGCCCAGGAGTACGACGCGCAGCTGCGCACCGAGGCCAACGCCGAGCGCCGGCAGGCCGAGGAGGACGCCCGCCGGCACCGCGCCGAGGCCGAGGCGCAGGCCGCCCGCACGCTGGCCGAGGCCGAGGAGCGCAGTTCCGCCGCGGTCGCCGAGGCGGAGCGCTACGCGGCCCGACTGCGCACCGAGGCCGAGGAGTTCGCCTCCGCGACGCGCACCCTGGCGGAGGAGTACGAGGTGGCCACCCGGGCCCGGGCCGACGCGTACGACGTGGGCACCCGCGAGCAGGCCGAGCAGTACGACTCGGCGACCCGCGCGCAGGCCCAGTCCGTCCTGGAGAAGGCCTTCGCCGACGCCGAGTCGCTCGGCGAGGAGTCCCAGAGCACCGCGCTGGCCACCACCGCCGCCGCCGAGGAGCAGGCCGACGCCATGGTGGCCGCCGCCCGCAAGGAGGCCGACCGGCTGGTCGCGGCCGGCGAGGCGGCCGGTCAGGCCGAGGTCGAGCGGTCCCGCGCGGACGCCGACGCGCTGCTCTCCGAGGCCCGCCGGGACGCCACCGCGATCCGCGAGCGCGCCGAGGAGCTGCGCGAGCGGACCGACGCCGAGATCGAGGCGCTGCACGAGCGGGCCCGCAAGGAGAACGCGCAGGCCATGAAGTCGGCCGGCGAGCGGGTCGACGCCCTGGTGACGGCCGCTCAGGAGCAGCTGACCGAGGCCGAGGAGCAGGCCCTGACGGCCGTCGTCGAGGCCGAGGAGCTGGCGGCCTCGCTGGTCGCGGCCGCCGAGGAGCGGGCCGCCGAGCTGACCTCCGAGGCTTCGGCCGAGGCCAGTAAGGTACGGATCGCCGCCGTCCGCAAGGCCGAGGGCCTGCTGAAGGAGGCCGACCAGAAGCTGGCCGACTCCACCGCGAAGGCGGAGCAGAAGCTGGCCGACGCCACCGCCAAGGCCGAGCAGCTGCGCACCGAGGCCGAGACCCGGCTCAAGGCCGCGCGCGAGGAGGCCGAGGAGCAGATCGAGGCGGCCTCCACCGAGGCGGCCAAGCGGCTGCGCTCGGCCGCCGAGAACGCGGACGAGCAGCTGCGCACCGCCACCGAGGAGGCCGAACGCCTGCGGGCCGAGGCCAAGGCCGAGGCGCAGCGGGTGACCGACGACGGCCGGCGCGAACTGGACGAACTCGTGCGCCGGCGCAAGGACATCAACACCGAGATCTCCCGGGTGCAGGACGTGCTCTCCGCGCTGGAGGCGTTCGAGGCACCGTCACCGGTCCAGCAGGCGGCGGCTCGTGAGACGAGCGGCTCCGGCAACTCCGGCGGGGGCAAGAACAACGGGGGCTCGAAGGCGGGCGCAGGAGTGGGCGCCCCCCGTTCGGGTGGCGGCAGGTCGGGAGGGACACCACCCGATTGAGCGGACATTGTCCGTCCGCCATAGGCTTTTTGCCGAAGACACTCCGGTAACGTGTCAGGATTCCCTCAACCACCTCAGCGGTTTGACGACAGGAAGCCCAGAACCCCATGAGCGACAGTCACTCCCCTCACGGCTTCGACCTGGTGCGCCGTGGGTACGAGCGTGCCCAGGTAGACGAGCGGATCACCAAGCTGGTGGCCGACCGTGACAGCGCGTTGACCAGGATCGGCGCGCTGGAGAAGCGCATCGAGGAGCTCCACCTGGAGACGCAGAGCGCGCAGGCCGCGGTCAGCGACGCCGAGCCCTCGTACGCCGGTCTCGGTGCGCGCGTCGAGAAGATCCTGCGGCTGGCCGAGGAGGAGGCGAAGGACCTGCGTGAGGAGGCCCACCGCGCCGCCGAGCAGCACCGCGAGCTGGCCGAGGCAGCCGCCCAGCAGGTCCGTTCCGAGGCGGAGAACTACGCCAAGGACCGCAAGGCGAAGGCCGAGGACGAGGGTCTGCGGATCGTCGACAAGGCCAAGAGCGACAGCGCCCAGCTGCGCAACGAGGCCAACAAGGACGCCCAGAACAAGCGCGAGGAGGCGGACGCCCTCTTCGAGGAGACCCGCACCAAGGCCGCGCAGGCCGCGCTGGAGTTCGAGACCAACCTGGCCAAGCGTCGCGAGCAGTCCGAGCGCGACCTGGCGGCCCGTCAGGCCAAGGCCGAGAAGCGTCTGGCCGAGATCGAGCACCGCGCCGAGCAGCTCCGCCTGGAGGCGGAGAAGCTGCGCACCGACGCCGAGCGCCGCGCCCGCCAGACGGTGGAGACGGCCCAGCGCCAGTCCGAGGACATCGTGGCCGACGCGAACGCCAAGGCCGACCGGATCCGCAGCGAGTCCGAGCGCGAGCTGGCGGCGCTCACCAACCGCCGCGACAGCATCAACGCCCAGCTGACCAACGTGCGCGAGATGCTCGCCACGCTGACCGGCGCGGCCGTGGCGGCCGCCTCGCTGCCGGCGGACGACGCCATGGGCGTTCCCGCCCAGCAGTCGCGCTGACGCACCCGCGAAGGGCCCCCGCCGACTCGGTGGGGGCCCTTCGCGCTGTCCGGGTCACACCCGGCGCAGCAGCTCCCGGACGGCCGCGTCGAAGGCCTGCGGGGCCTCCAGGGCGCTCAGGTGGCCGGCGCCCTCGATGACCGTCAACCGCGCGTCCGGCAGCGCCCGGACCATCGCGCGCGCGTCCTCGGGCGGGGTCAGCGCGTCCTGCGCGCCCACCAGCACCGCCGCCGGAACCCGCAGGCCGGCCAGCACCTCGAAGGAGTCCGGGCGGGCCGCCATCGCCCGCTGCGCCCAGGCGACGCCGGCCGGGGTGGCCGCCGCGATCAGCGCGCGCACCGCCGCGACCAGCTCCGGCGCGGCGGCCGGGCCGAGCAGCGTGCTCTCCAGCCGCTCCTCCGCCAGCAACCGGACGCTGTCCCGGGCCAGCACCGCCGCGGCGATCCGCTCCCGGTTGACGCGGGCCGCCTCGGTGTCGGCGCTCGCCTTGGTGTCCGCCAGCAGCAACCCGCGCAGCCGGTCGGGGTGGCGGCGGGCGAACGCCAGCGCGACGTAGCCGCCCATCGAGAGCCCGCCGACCACCGCCCGGTCGATCCCGCGGTCGTCCAGCAGCCGGGCGACGCCGTCGGCCAGCAGGTCGAGCGAGGGCGGGTCGGCTGACGGAGCACCGGCTCCGAAGCCGGGGAAGTCGGGGGCCAGCACCCGGGCCGCCGAACCGTCCGGTCCCGGCAGTCCGTCGAGCTGGGCCTGCCACATCCGGGCCGAGAGTGGGAAGGCATGGAGCAGGACCAGCGCGGTGCCGGTCCCGCTCTCCCGCAGCGAGAGCTCAGTCATGGCCCCAAGGTAGCGGCACCAAGAGATGCACAGAGCGAGCCCGGGTGCCTGATCTGTCCTAACCTGACGAAGAGTGACCGACAGGGAGCAGCGATGATCGAACTGCACGAGCTGACCAAGCGGTACGGGGACAAGACCGCGGTGGACGGTCTGAGCTTTCAGGTTCCGCAGGGGGTCGTCACCGGCTTCCTCGGACCCAACGGAGCGGGCAAGTCCACCACCATGCGGATGATCCTCGACCTCGACCGGCCCACCAGCGGCCGGGTCACCATCGACGGCAAGCACTACGGGCAGCTCAGCGAGCCGCTCAAGTACATCGGGGCCCTGCTGGAGGCCCAGGCGGTGCATCCCGGGCGGACCGCCTACAACCACCTGCTCTGGCTGGCCCAGAGCAACCGGATCCCGATCCGCCGGGTGGACGAGGTGCTCGCCCTGGTCGGCCTGACCGAGGTGGCCCGCAAACGCGCCCGCGGCTTCTCGCTCGGCATGGGGCAGCGGCTCGGCATCGCCTCGGCGCTGCTGGGCGACCCGGAGATCCTGATGTTCGACGAGCCGGTCAACGGGCTCGACCCCGAGGGCATCCTGTGGATCCGCAACCTGATGAAGCGCCTGGCCGCCGAGGGCCGCACGGTCTTCGTCTCCTCGCACCTGATGAGCGAGATGGCGCTGACCGCCGAGCACCTGGTGGTGATCGGCCGCGGCCGGCTGCTCGCCGACCTCTCGATGGCCGACTTCATCGCGCAGAACTCCCGGTCCGCGGTGCGGATCCGCACCCCGCACCCGGAACAGCTGCTGGACGCGCTGGCCACCCAGTCGATCACCGCCGAGGCCGGACCGGAGGGCAGCTACGAGGTGGTCGACGGCGACCTCGTCAAGATCGGCGAGCTGGCCGCCGCGAGCGGCGTCACGCTGCACGAGCTGAGCCCGCAGCGCGCCTCACTGGAGGAGGCCTTCATGCAGATGACGGCCGACTCGGTCGAGTACCACGCGGGTGTCGCGCCGGGCGAGGTCGTCACGGACGCGGCGGGTGCCGCCGGGGCCTGGGGCGCGGGCTGGCAGCCGCCGGCCGACAAGCGGCAGAAGAAGCAGAAGGGTGCGAACTGAGATGGGCTCATTTCCCGCGATCCTGCAGTCCGAATGGACGAAGATCCGCACGGTCCGGTCCACCGTGTGGACCCTGCTGCTGACCTTCGTGGTGACGGTCGGCCTCGGCGCGCTGATCTCGCTGCTCACCAAGAACAACTTCGCCGACTTCACCAAGAACGACAACAGCCCCTTCGACGCCACCACCACCAGCTTCGCCGGCATCGGGCTCGGCGAGATCGCGATGATCGTCTTCGGCGTGCTGGCGGTCGGCAACGAGTACAGCAGCCGGATGATCCGGGTCTCGCTGGCCGCCGTCCCGCAGCGCGGCACGCTGCTGACCGCCAAGTCGCTGGTGGTCGGCGGGCTGGCGCTGCTGGTCTCGCTGGTGACCGCCTTCGTCACGTTCTTCCTCGGCCAGGCTCTGCTGGGCGACCACCACACCACGCTGAGCGCGCCGAACGTGTTGCGCGCGGTGTTCGGGGCAGCGGTCTACCTGACGATGCTCTGCCTCTTCTCGGCGGGCGTGACCGCGATGCTGCACAACCAGACGCTCGCGCTGGGCGTGCTGGTGCCGTTCTTCTTCCTGCTCTCGCCGATCCTCTCGGCGGTGCCCAAGGTGAAGAACGTGGCGCACTTCTTCCCCGACTACGCCGGCAAGCAGATGCTGACGGTCTTCCCCACCCCGAGCGAGCCCTACGGCTGGCTGGCCGGGTTCTTCATCTGCGGCGCCTGGACGCTGGCCGCGCTGCTCGGCGGCGCGGCGGTGCTAAAGCACCACGACGCCTGACGGTCCGCCGAATCCGCGGGGTCCCGGTCGCCGACCGGGACCCCGCTCGGCTTTCAGTACTTCGGGGCGCCGCGGCCACGCTGGATCGCCGAGCTGCGCCGCTCGCGCGCACCCCAGCAGGCCCGGTGCCAGTGCCGCCGGTCGTCGACGCCCGCGCCGTACGAGGGCCAGGCCACCACGTGGCCGACGCCCGGCGGGATCTCCTGGTCGCAGCCCGGGCAGCGGTAGAAGCGGCCCGCCGTCCCGGCCACCGTCTGCACCACCCACTCCTCGCCCTGGTAGTCCTCGGTGCGCCGCAGCGAACCGCCCAGCGGGGCCGACGGCTCGGCGCCGTGGTCGGGGCTGCTGATCCGGTTGCGACGGGGAGACACGTGTTCACCTCTCGGCGGTAGAGCTTGTTCGGCATCCAGGGTACGGTCCCGGCCGATCGGACGAACCCGCTACAACTCCTCTACCACGCCCCGGCCGCACGCCCCGGCGTTTTGCGTCACAACCACCCCTTCTCCCGGGAAATCCGTGGATTCGCGTGCCATTGGCACATGACATGGGTTAGTCACGTGGTGACAAGGCGGGGCTCGCACAGCCTGCGCGGCACCCGAGGAGGAACTTCCCGTGACCAAGACCAGCACCAGCGCCCGCGTCGACGCCGCCGCCCGGCCGCCCCTGCGCGCGGCCGGCGCGATGCCGAGCGGGGCGGCGCTCCCACCGATGGTCCCGGCCACGGTCCACCCGGCGATCACCCCGAGCGTCGAGCGCGGTGGCAGCCACCCGGCGGCCGTGGACGCCATCCGGGTCGGCGCCTTCCTGCTCTCCGCACAGTTCCCCGGCCAGAGCCACGGCGAGGTGCTGGAGCGGACCGTGGACGCCACGATGGCGGCCGAGCGGGCCGGGCTGGAGGCGGTCTGGCTGGCCGAGCACCACTTCGTCCCGTACGGGGTCTGCCCGGACGCGGCCACGCTGGCCGCCCTGCTGCTGGGCCGCACCCGGCGGATCCGGATCGGCACCGCGGTCAGCGTGCTGTCCACCACGCACCCGGTGTCCCTGGGCGAACAGGCGGCGCTGCTGCACCTCACCTCCGGCGGACGGTTCACGCTGGGGGTCGGCCGCGGCGGGCCGTGGATCGACCTGGCGGTCTTCGGCAGCGGCATCGCCGCGTACGAGGAGGGCTTCGCCGAGCGCCTCGACCTGCTGCTGCGCTGGCTGCGCGACTCCCGGGTCCGGGCGGACGGACCGCAGTTCAGCTTCCCCGAGGTCGCCGTGGTGCCCCGGGCCAGTGAGCCCGCGCGGCGGCCGGGACCCGAACTCTCCGACTGGCTCGGCTTGCAGCACGACCGTACGACCTCCCGGTTCCCGCGGCAGCGGACCGACCTCGCGCGCGGCGCGGCGGCCGGGCCGGCCGGACCGCCGGTGGTGGTCGCCTGCACCTCCCCGGCCAGCGTCGCGCTGGCCGCCGAACGCGGGCTCCCGATGCTGCTCGGCATGCACTCGGGGGACGACGACAAGCGGCAGATGCTGGCCGCCTACCGGGCGGCCTGGCGGGCGGCCGGCCGAGGCGAGGAGCGGCTCGTCCAGGTGGAACGCGAGCATGTGGCGGCCGGCGTCGGCCAGGTCGCCGACCGGGGGCCGGCGGCGCGGGCCACGCTGCTGCGCGCGATGCCCGAGTGGTTCGAGTACGGTCTCGGCGCGCACCGCACGGTGGACGGCCGGGAGCGCAAGATGCGCGACCCGTACGCGTACACCGAACTGCTCTGCGACCTGCATGCGGTGGGGACCGCGCGGCAGTGCGCGGACCGGTTGCTGGCCACCGCCGAGCGGACCGGCATCCGGCGCTTCGCGCTGCTCGCCGAGGGTTCCGGTGACCGCGAGGCGACCCTGCACAACATCGCCCGGCTCGGCGCCGAGGTGCTGCCCCAGCTGACCTGAGGCCGCCCGCCACTGCGGTCGGCCCCGGCCAGCGGGGCCGACCGCAGGACGTCTCAACAGTCGCGCAGTTCCTCGGACTGGTTGAGCAGTTGGGCGCGGACGGAGGTGAAACGCCGGTAGCGCTCCTCGGTGTCCTCCACCGGGGCGAAGACCGCCACCCGGTGGCAGTTCTGAAAGGCCAGCCGCACGCCGAAGTGCCGCTGCAGGGCCCCCCGGATCGCGTCGCTCGCCAGGGCGCGCAACAGCTGGCCGCGCTCCTGCTCACTGGGCGGCGGCACATGGTTGTCGGCGAAGTCGGTGCCGTCGACCCCCATCCGGGCCACCAGCGAACTGATCAGGTCCCAGGCGTAAGGCAGGGACGTACGGACGCAGTCGACGAACTCCCGCTCGTCGACGTCGCCTCGCTCGGCCTTCTCCAATAGGGCCGGTGAGACGTCGAGCGACATGGGTTCTCCTCTCGCGGTCCACCCGTGCGGGTCCGCTCGGATGGTCGTGCGTTGTGCGGATGGTGCCGTGTCGAACAAGGTCGTGCCATGAAGTGCCGTGGTGCTCAGTCGGATCCGGGGCGGGTGCGGTCCGTGCCGTGGCACGGCCGAACTCGGCCCCGGAGGTTGCCGGTCGGACCCGGCGGGGGGCGGAGGTGTCCGCGCGGCGACCCCGGCGCCGTGCGGCTCGACCAGAGTGGCAGCCTCGTCTCAGCAGGGCTGCCAAATGCTGCTATTCCCGCTGAAACCGCCGTCTGCGCGACCAGATTGGCCGGAAACCAGTCGGACTGTTCATCGTGAGTCTCCATCCCCGTTGACTACCCCGGTAGCCCTCAAACGTCACCCAACGTAGCGGTCCGTGCGCGCAGGCGCCAGACTGCGGGAGTGAGCGGCTGCCGACTCCCCATAGTTCGCCGCTCTGCGCGCGCGGGCGCACCTCTGGTGGCGACTCGCAGCAATTGGCCTCCGCCGGACCGCGGTCCCGACCGTGCGTCTCCCCCGCCGGGCCCAGGACGCCGGGAATCTCACCCCGGAGCGCCGGTGTGCTGCGCATGCCAACCCACCACCTGTCCGCGTCCACTCACCTTGCGTGACCGGGCTCGGGCGGCCTCCGGGAGCGCCTAGGCTTGCCCCCATGCGTCTCGTCATCGCCCGTTGTTCAGTCGACTACGCCGGTCGGCTCTCCGCCCACCTCCCGTCCGCCACCAGGCTCATCCTGGTGAAGGCCGACGGGAGCGTCAGCATCCATGCCGACGACCGTGCCTACAAGCCGCTCAACTGGATGTCACCGCCCTGCACCCTCAAGCAGGGCGACGGCACCTGGACCGTGGTGAACAAGGCCGGTGAGAAGCTGATCATCACGCTGGAGGAGGTGCTGCACGACTCCTCGCACGAGCTCGGCGTCGACCCCGGCCTGATCAAGGACGGCGTCGAGTCGCACCTCCAGGAGCTGCTGGCCGACCGGATGGAGGTGCTGGGCACCGGCTGGTCGCTGGTCCGCCGCGAATACCCCACCCCCATCGGCCCGGTGGACATCCTGTGCCGGGACGCCGACGGCGGCACGGTGGCGGTCGAGATCAAGCGCCGCGGCGAGATCGACGGCGTCGAGCAGCTCACCCGCTACCTCGAACTCCTCAACCGCGACCCGCTGCTCGCCCCGGTGAAGGGCGTTTTCGCCGCCCAGGAGATCAAGCCGCAGGCCCGGGTGCTGGCCACCGACCGCGGCATCGGCTGCCTGGTACTGGACTACGACGAGCTTCGCGGCATCGACGGGGACAAGCTGAAGCTGTTCTAGGAGCCTAGGGGCTCACCGGCGCGGCGGTGGTCGTACTGGCGGTCGGCGCCGGGGTCGTCGGGGACGCGGTCGTGAGCGTGGGGGAAGGCGTCGGGGGCGCGGTCGTCGGCTTGGCGGTGGTCGGGGCCGGGGAGTTGCTGCTCTGGGTCGGGGCCGGCGCGCCGGTGGTCTGGCCGGGCGCGGGCGGGGTGTCGGTGGTCGGCGCGTCCGTCGTCGCGGCGCTGCTGCTGGGCGCGGTCGTGTGCCGACCGGAGCCGCGCGTGGTGCTCGCGCTGGGACTCGCGCTCGGGGTGGCGGTGGCCACGACAGCGCCGCTCGCAGTCGCGCTCGCGCTCGCGGTCGTCGTGGCGGACGCGGTGGCGGAGGACCCGCCCGACGGGCTGCCGCTGCCGCCGAGGCCCGCGCCGCCGGTCAGTCCGGTGCCGTCGGAGGATCCGCTCGGCTGGACCGGGGCCGGCCCGCTCCCGTCGGTCCCCGCGACGCTCAGCCCGACCCCGGTGCCCAGCACCCCCAGCACCAGCAGCCCGCCCGAGGCCAGCAGCAGGCTCCGTCGCGACCAGCCGCGCACCGCGCGCACCGCGCTCACCGGCACCCGCGCCGAGCGCAGCGAGCGCGCCGCCAGTACCCGGATGACGGGCCGTCGCACCAGCTGGGTCTCGGCCTCCGTGGCGGCCGGCGGGCGCGCCTCGTCGTCCAGCAGCGTCAGCAGCCGCCGGGTCGCGGCCGCGCCCCGGACGTCCGCCAGCTCGGTCCGCAGCGCCCAGGCGGCCTGCAGCGCGGCCCGCGCCCGGTCCGGCGCGCCGACGCACAGCCAGTGCACCCCCGACTCGTGCTGGAACCAGGCCTCGTCGCGCTGCTGACCACTGCGCCGGGCCACCGCGAGGCCCAGCTCCAGCACCTGCCGCCAGGCGCCCCAGCGCAGCGTCAGCGCCAGCGCGGGGGCGGCCGCCCGGGCCAGCCGCAGCACCGCGTCCGTCCGGCCCGCGGCGCGGTCGGCCTCCAGCGCGCCGACCACCACCTCGGCCTCGGCGGCGATCTGCTGGGTGGTCACCGAGCCGTGGCCGACCCACCAGGAGAAGTGCCGGGCCGCGCCGTGCACGCTGTTCTGCGGCGGCCACTGCGCGGCCAGCGCCTCCAACACACCGGCGGTGAGCCGGTGGTGACCGCCGATCGACTCGGCGAGGCCGCGGTCGGCCAGCTCACGCAGCGCGCTCTCGCCGTGGTCGACCTCGATCAGGGCCGGCAGGTGCGGCGCGGTCGGACACTCCCCGCCGAGGGCCAGTGAGAGCCGCAGAACGGCCTGTGCGGGCTCACTGAGCCCCTCGGCCAACCGGGAGGCCGGAGCGGCGCTCTCGGCCAGCGAGGGCAGCGGCAGGGCCGCTCGCAGCTCGCCCTCCCGGACGGCCGGGTCGGCGTCGGCGGGCTCGTCGTCCGGGCGGCCGAAGACGCTGTGCTGGTCCTCCTCCGCGGCGATCAGCGCGTCCACCTCGACGTCGCGCTGCCGCAGCAGGGCCGCCGCCTGGACGAATCGCAGTGGCAGGCCCTCCGACTCGAACCAGAGGTCGACCGCCCAGGCGCGCTCGGCGTCGTCCAGCGGCCGGCCCGCCAACCGGGCGGTGAGCGCGAGGCAGGCGGGCCGGGAGAGGCCGCCGACCGCATGGTCCTCCAGCCGGGAGCCGACCGGCAGCACGCCGCCGGAGCCGGCCGCCACCGATATCAGGAAGGCGCACTCCGGCGCGGTGGCCAGCAGCTCCTCCAGCTCGGCGCCGTCCGGCTGCACCTCGTCGATCACCACGATGGCGCCCACCTGGGCCAGCAGGGACGGCAGTTGCTCCCGGTCGGGACGGAAGCCCGGAGCCCAGTGGGTGGCCGCGAAGAGGTCCTGGAGCAGGTCGCCCGCGGTCCTGCGGTGGCCGCAGAGCTGGACCACACCGTGCGGCGCGAGGTCGCCCGCGGCCTCGACGACGGCCGAGAGCAGTGCACTGCAACCAGAGCCCTGCTCTCCGATCAACCGGATCGAGCGGCCCTCGGCGAGCTTGCCGAGCAACTGGGCAACCTCTGCCTCGCGGTCGAGCAGCGGAAGGTCACCCGGTCCCGCGCCCATCGCCAGCGGGCCGACCGCCGGGCTGGGCCCCGGGCCGAGCGCGGTGCGACCGCCCTGACGCTGCGCGTCGGCGGCCAACAACTGGACCCCGGGCCGCCGTTCGGGCGGGCACGGCTGGACGTCCGACCCGTCCGGCCCGCCGACGGTCACCAGGTGGCGCCCGGAGACCAGCGTCCCGGCTCGAACGCGCAGGTTCTCCTGACTGAAATCACCGGATGGCTGTGCCACGATTCGCTCCGCCTGTGCTCCACCGCGCGACCGGAGGCCGCCGGGCTGCTTGACCGACCGGACCGCGGGCACAGGAGTGCGCTCGACGGCCGTTGGAGGCAGACTCTCGCACACTCATGCCCCGCCGTGCAGCCGCGGTGCCCCCCGCGCCGGAACGCGGACTCAGTGCGACGGCACCGCCACGGACCGCACAGCCGGCTACTGCACGGCCAACGACGGCCCTACCGCGCCGGAGAGCGTGGCGCCCAACGGCTCGGCCACCACTCCCTCGACGGCCAGGATCCGGTGCAGCCGGGTCGCCACCAGCAGCCGTTGCAACTGCGCGGGCACCGAACGCAGCACCAGCCGCCGCCCGAGCCGCCCGGCCCGCCGGTGCGTCCCCATGATCACGCCGAGCCCGGTGGCGTCCCAGAACTCCAGGCCCACGAGGTCCAGCACCAGGTCACCGGCGCCGCCGTCGACCGCCTGGTGCAGCCGGGCCCGCGCGTCGGCGGCGGTCCGGACGTCCAACCGGCCCTCGACCGCCAGGACCGTGTACGCGCCGGGGTGCCCGCCCGGATGCCCGCCCGTGCAGGGCCGGATCTCAGAGATGCGCACGCTGTCCTCCTCCACGGGTCGTCGGGACCTCATCACCTCGTCCGGCCATCAGGACAGTTCGACAGGGCACCCCATGCGGGCCACCGGTCCCGGCGGACGGCTCCCCAACCATCTGACGCCGGACCAGCGGCCCAGGTTCTGCTCCCGCTCGGATCCGGAAGCAACTTCACTCGTCCGAGGGAATATACGCAGTACCCCTTGGTCCTCACGCTCGATTACCGCGCAAATCACCCATCTGCGGCAGCGTCGTGAGCAAGCTCACCCGGGCCGGGGGTCAGCTGTACGGGTAGAAACCGCGGCCGCTCTTACGGCCGAGGTCGCCGGCGGTGACCATCCGGGCCATCACCTCGGGAGCCGCGAACTTCTCGTCCTTGGTCTCCTCGTAGATGTTGTGCGCGGCGTGCAGCAGGATGTCGACACCGGTCATGTCGGCGGTCTGCAGCGGACCCATCGGGTGGCCGAAACCGAGCCGGCAGGCGGTGTCGATGTCCTCGGCGGTGGCCACGCCGGACTCGTAGAGCTTCGCGGCCTCCACCACCAGCGCGGTGATCAGGCGGGTGGTGATGAAGCCGGCCACGTCGCGGTTGACCACGACAACCTCCTTGCCCACGCCCTCGGCGAAGGCGCGGGCGGTGGCGAGCGCCTCGTCACCGGTCTTGTAGCCGCGCACCAGCTCGACCAGCTTCATCAGCGGCACCGGGGAGAAGAAGTGCACGCCGACCACGCTCTCCGGCCGCTCGGTGGCGGCGGCGATCCGGGTGATCGGGATGGCGGAGGTGTTGCTGGCCAGCACCGCGCCGTCCTTGGCGAGCTTGTCGAGCTCGCGGAAGACGCCTTCCTTGACGTCCAGGCGCTCGAAGACCGCCTCGATCACCAGGTCGGCCCCGGAGACCGCGCCCAGGTCCGTGGTGGTGGTGATCCGGCCCAGCGCCGCCGTCGCCTCGTCCGCGGTCAGCCGGCCCTTGGAGACGAACTTCTCGTAGCTGGCCTTGATGCCGTCCATCCCCCGCTGCAGCGCCTGCTCCGTGACGTCCCGAAGCACCACCGGGTGGCCGGCCTGCGCGGACACCTGGGCGATGCCCGCGCCCATGAGTCCGGCGCCGATCACGGCGATCTGCTGAGGCTGAGTGGGTACGTTGCTCATGGCTGCTCTCCCGGCATCCTGCTCCTGAGGCCGGCTCAGGGCAGGGATCACCCGCCGGAGCCGCGCCGCTCACCGCTCGGACTGTAGTGCCCCGGGCCGCCGCATGGGACTACCCGCGGGTGTGATCTGCGTCGGCCGGGAGACCGGTTTGGGCGGCGGGTAGGGCCCTCAGCGGTTCTCGCCCGGCACCCAGAGCACGTCGCCCCGCTCCTTGTTGGCCGCGCGGGCCAGGATGAAGAGGAGGTCGGAGAGCCGGTTGAGGTACTTCGCGGTCAGCGGGTTGACGCTGTCCCCGTGCTCCTCGATCGCCGCCCAGGTGGACCGCTCGGCCCGGCGCACCACCGTGCAGGCCAGGTGCAGGTACGCGGCGCCCGCGGTGCCGCCCGGGAGGATGAAGCTGCGCAGCTTCTCCAACTGCTCCAGGTAGTGGTCGCAGTCGGCTTCCAGCCGGTCGATGTAGCTCTGCAACACGCGCAGCGGCGGGTACTTGGGGTCCTCGACGACCGGGGTGGCGAGGTCCGCGCCGACGTCGAAGAGGTCGTTCTGAATCCGCGTCAGCACCACGGAGACATCCGCCGGCAGCGCACCGGCCGCGATCGCGACCCCGATCGCCGCGTTGGCCTCGTTGCTGTCCGCATAGGCGATCAGCCGGGGATCGGTCTTCGTCGTACGGCTCATGTCACCGAGCGCGGTGGTGCCGTCGTCGCCGGTACGGGTGTAGATGCGGGTGAGGTTGACCATGCGGTGCAGCCTACTCAGACCTCACGCGGCTTACCGGTGATCGAGACGCCGATCACAAACCCCTTCGCGGGACCCTCGGCGATGGTGACCTCGGTGCCGTAGGGAACGCGGACGGAGGCCTCGTAGATGGCCTTCGTGGGGACGGGCTTGGTCAGCACGGTGACGTGGCCGACGCCGTCGAAGTCGTCGATGACGACGTAGACCGGGATGCCGGCCCGCGCGTAGGCGCGGCGCTTGCGTTCGAGGCCACGCTCGCGCGCGTCCCGTCCAGGGGACACCACCTCGGCGACCAATTCCACGCGAACGGCTTCAACGCCCATGCCCTCGGGAGACGCGATGTCGTCCAGATCCTCAGGACCGACGAAGAGGTCCGGGATGAAGATCTTCTGGCCGTGCAACACATTGATGTCGTTGTGCGCACAACGACCGCTGCCTGACAGGTAGGCGTCCAGGGCTCGGCGAAGCCTGCCGGAGGCCTGGCCATGGCTGAGACGTCCAGTGGGTGACACTTCGATGAGCCCCTCGACGATTTCGGCGTGGTAGCCCTCGGGGAGTTCGAGTGCGAGCCAGGCCTGCCACAGGACCTCGTCCAGGCTGGGCCCCTCGTCGAGGCCGAGGTCGAGCTCGGGTTCAGACGCGACAGCGGTCATCAAGAACACACCTCCTCCGTCCAGTGTGGGCGGCAGCACGGTTGGCCACAACCAACGCGGCACACGCTACGGAGACACTCTGCGCATACGCAGGAAAACGACCTCCGCCCACCCGAACGGATGATCACTCCTACGCGACGTTGACCATCCCCCAGCCTCCGGCCGGGGGGACCCCCACCCCGAGGGTCTCGCCGCTACGCGACGTTGACCATCCCCCAGCCTCCGGCCGGGGGGACCCCCACCCCGAGGGTCTCGCCGCTACGCGACGTTGACCCTCTGCCCGGGGGGTGCGGCTTCCAGCCAGGCGAGGAAGCCGGTGAGGGCGTCGTCGCTCATCGCGAGTTCCAGGGGGGCGCCGTTGTGGAGGCAGCGCAGGACGACCGAGCCGGAGAGGAGGGCGAGCTCCTCCTGGCCCTCGGGGTAGCGGCGGCCCAGGACCTCGATCTCGCGGCGCGGCAGGACCTTGCGCGGGCGGGGGGCGTAGGAGAACACCCGGAACCACTCGATGTGGTCGCCGCTGTAGCGGCCGATACCAAAAACCCACCCCTTGCCGTCGGTCGCGGGGACCGGGGCTGAGGTGGGCTGTCCGTTCTCGTCGAGATCGGGTGTGGTGGAGGCGTCCGCCGGCATTTTGAGCCGGTAACTGCAGTCGAACGTGCCGCCGACCCGCTGGATGATCCGGCGTCGCACCGCGAACACCACCAGGCCGATCACCGCCAGGGCTACGACCGCGGCGCACACCACAAGGGCGAGGACCATGCTCACCGACCTCCTCGCTGACGCGCGCCGCGCTCCCCGTCCGGCGAGCACCGCATTCCCCGTTGCCGGTCAGTCGTATCGAACGACCGGTCTGTCCCTACCAACTGATACGACGGTCCCGGGGTCACGCTCGCGCGTCCCCGGGACCGTCCGACCCGGCGACCGGATCGTGAAGCGTTGTCGTTCAGGCGACCTTGCGGCCCGCGGCGACGAGGCGGACCTCGGCGCGGCGTCCGGCGTGCGCATCGCTCTCGCTGTTGGCGAGCTCCAGCGCGCGCTCGGCGCGGGTCACATCGATCTCGTCCGCGAGCTCGGCGATCTCCGCGAGGAGGGACACCTTGTTGTCCGCGAACGAGATGAAGCCACCGTGCACGGCAGCGATGACGGTGCCGCCATCGGTGGTGCGGATGGTGACCGGGCCGGACTCCAGCACGCTCAGCACCGGGGTGTGGCCCGGCATGATGCCGACGTCACCGGAAGCCGTACGGGCGACGACGATGGTGGCCGCACCGGACCACACCTTGCGGTCGGCTGCGACCAGCTCGACGTGCAGCTCAGCCAACGTGGGCTCCTAAGCTCTTGAAACCATCGAGTACCTCGGCAGTTTCGGTAAGAATAACGGGCCCGCACCCCGGAGATGAAACCAAGAGCGCGGAGATGACCGGAATCACAGCCACCGTGCCACGAAGGGTGGCCCCCAGGGTTGGGGACCACCCCTCATGGTCGGTCGGACTGGTTCAGCCGGCCGGACTACTTCTTCGCCAGCTCCGCGGCGTTCTTCTCGAGGTCCTCGATGCCACCGCACATGAAGAAGGCCTGCTCCGGGACGGCGTCGTACTTGCCGTCCGCGATGCTGTTGAAGGCCTCGATCGTCTCGGACAGCGGCACGGTCGAACCCTCGACACCGGTGAACTGCTTCGCAACGTAGGTGTTCTGCGAGAGGAAGCGCTCGATCCGGCGGGCACGGTGGACGGTGAGCTTGTCCTCCTCGCCCAGCTCGTCGATGCCGAGGATCGCGATGATGTCCTGGAGGTCCTTGTACTTCTGCAGGATCCCCTTGATACGGATGGCCGTGTCGTAGTGGTCCTGCGCGATGTAGCGGGGGTCCAGGATGCGGGACGTCGAGTCCAGCGGGTCCACGGCCGGGTAGATGCCCTTCTCGGAGATCGGACGGGAGAGAACCGTCGTCGCGTCGAGGTGGGCGAACGTGGTGGCCGGGGCCGGGTCGGTCAGGTCGTCCGCGGGGACGTAGATCGCCTGCATCGAGGTGATCGAGTGACCGCGGGTCGAGGTGATGCGCTCCTGCAGGAGGCCCATCTCGTCGGCCAGGTTCGGCTGGTAACCCACCGCGGAGGGCATCCGGCCGAGCAGGGTCGACACCTCGGAACCGGCCTGGGTGAACCGGAAGATGTTGTCGATGAAGAGCAGAACGTCCTGCTGCTCGACGTCACGGAAGTACTCCGCCATCGTCAGAGCGGACAGGGCGACGCGCAGGCGGGTGCCCGGCGGCTCGTCCATCTGGCCGAAGACCAGCGCGGTCTTGTCCAGAACGCCCGAGTCGACCATCTCGTGGATGAGGTCGTTGCCCTCACGGGTGCGCTCGCCGACACCGGCGAAGACCGACACACCACCGAAGTTCTCGGCGACGCGGTAGATCATCTCCTGGATGAGGACGGTCTTACCGACACCGGCGCCACCGAACAGGCCGATCTTGCCACCCTGGACGTACGGGGTGAGCAGGTCGATGACCTTGATGCCGGTCTCGAACATCTCGGTCTTCGACTCGAGGTCCTTGAACGCCGGCGCCTTGCGGTGGATCGGCCAGCGAACCTCGACCTGCTTGTCGAACTCCGCCTGGTCGGTGTTCAGCACCTCACCGAGGGCGTTGAAGACCTTGCCCTTGGTGATCTGGCCGACCGGGACCTCGATGGCCTTGCCCGTGTCGGTGACCGGGGTGCCACGGACGACGCCGTCGGTCTGCTGCATCGAGATGCCGCGGACCAGGCCGTCGCCGAGGTGCTGAGCGACCTCGAGCGTCAGGGTCTTCTTGCCGCTGCCGTCGGTCGACTCGACCTCGAGCTTCAGCGCGTTGTACATGTGCGGGATCGCGTCGACGGGGAACTCCACGTCGACGACCGGGCCGATGACCCGCGCGACGCGGCCCGTCGCCGTGGTCGGCTCAACAGTGGTGGTCATGTCTTATTCACTCCCCGCGTTAGCGTCGGCGAGGGCATTGGCGCCGCCGATGATCTCGCTGATTTCCTGGGTGATCTCGGCCTGTCGGGCCGAGTTGGCAAGCCGCTTGAGCGACTTGATGAGCTCTTCCGCGTTGTCGGTCGCGCTCTTCATCGCGCGCCGGCGTGCGGCGTGCTCCGAGGCGGCCGACTGCAGCAGCGCGTTGTAGATCCGGCTCTCGACGTAGCGCGGCAGGAGCGCGTCCAGGACGCCCTCCGCCGACGGCTCGAAGTCGTACAGCGGGAAGATCTCCGACTTCGCCGGGCGGTCGTCGCTGAGCTGGACCTCGTCCAGCTTCAGCGGCAGCAGCCGGGCGTCCACCGGGGTCTGAGTCAGCATGGACTCGAACTTGGTGGAGACGAGGTGGAGTTCGTCCACCCCACCCTCGGCGGTCTCGGTCGTGAACGCCTCGATGAGGTCGGCCGAGACCGTCTTGGCGTCGCCGTACGTCGGCTGGTCCGAGAAGCCCGTCCACGACTTCGCAACCGGCAGGTTGCGGAAGCTGTAGTACGAGACACCCTTACGCCCGACGATGTACGTCACCACGTCCTTGCCCTCGGACCGCAGTCGCTCGCTCAGAACGACCGCTGCCCTGATGGCGTTGGACGAGTAGCCGCCGGCCAGGCCGCGGTCCGCCGTGATCAGCAGGACGGCGGCACGGGTGGCCGTCGGGTTCTCGGTGGTGAGCGGGTGCTTGGCGTTGGACCGGGTGGCCACCGCCGTCACCGCCCGCGTCAGCTCGTCGGCGTACGGAGTGGAGGCGGCCACCGCGCGCTGCGCCTTGACGATGCGCGACGCGGAGATCATCTCCATCGCCTTGGTGATCTTCTTCGTCGCGGTGACAGAGCGGATCCGGCGCTTGTAGACCCGAAGCTGTGCTCCCATGGGTCGTTACGTCCTTTCCCTCGCTACCGGACTCAGGCCTGCTCGGAGAGCAGCTTGCCGTCGGCCGTCGTGAAGCCCAGCTTGAAGGCCTTGACCGCCGCGGTCAGCGCGTCGATCGTGCCGTCCTCCAGCTTGGAGGTCTCGACGATCGCCGACAGCAGGCCCTTGTGCTCGACCCGCAGGTGGTCCAGGAACTCACGCTCGAAGCGGCGGATGTCCGCCACCGGGACGTCGTCCAGCTTGCCGGTGGTGCCGGCCCAGATGGAGACGACCTGCTCCTCGACCGGGAACGGCTGGTACTGGCCCTGCTTGAGCAGCTCGACCATGCGCGCACCGCGCTCCAGCTGGGCCTTCGACGCGGCGTCCAGGTCGGAACCGAAGGCGGCGAACGCCTCCAGCTCGCGGTACTGGGCCAGGTCCAGACGCAGACGGCCGGCGACCGACTTCATCGCCTTGATCTGGGCCGAGCCACCGACGCGGGAGACCGAGATACCGACGTTCACGGCCGGGCGGATGCCGGCGTTGAACAGGTCGGACTCCAGGAAGCACTGGCCGTCGGTGATCGAGATGACGTTGGTCGGGATGTACGCCGAGACGTCGTTCGCCTTGGTCTCGATGATCGGCAGACCGGTCATCGAGCCCGCGCCCAGCTCGTCGGAGAGCTTCGCGCAGCGCTCCAGCAGGCGGGAGTGCAGGTAGAAGACGTCACCCGGGTAGGCCTCGCGGCCCGGCGGACGGCGCAGCAGCAGCGACACGGAGCGGTACGCCTCGGCCTGCTTCGACAGGTCGTCGAAGATGATGAGGACGTGCTTGCCGTCGTACATCCACTCCTGGCCGATGGCCGAACCGGTGTACGGGGCGAGGTACTTGAAGCCCGCGGGGTCCGAGGCGGGAGCAGCCACGATGGTGGTGTACTCCAGCGCGCCGGCCTCCTCCAGGGCGCCACGCACCGAGGCGATGGTGGAGCCCTTCTGGCCGATGGCGACGTAGATGCAGCGAACCTGCTTCTTCGGGTCGCCGGAGCGCCAGTTGTCACGCTGGTTGATGATCGTGTCGACAGCCACCGCGGTCTTGCCGGTCTGGCGGTCGCCGATGATCAGCTGACGCTGACCGCGGCCGATCGGGGTCATCGCGTCGATGGCCTTGATGCCGGTCTGCATCGGCTCGTGGACCGACTTGCGGACCATGACGCCGGGAGCCTGCAGCTCAAGGGCGCGGCGGCCGCTGGAGGCGATGTCGCCCAGACCGTCGATCGGGTTGCCCAGCGGGTCCACGACGCGGCCGAGGTAGCCCTCGCCGACCGGCACGGAGAGGACCTCGCCGGTGCGGTGCACCGTCTGACCCTCCTCGATGCCGCTGAACTCGCCGAGGATGACGACACCGATCTCGCGGGTGTCGAGGTTCAGCGCGAGGCCGAGCGTGCCGTCCTCGAACTTCAGCAGCTCGTTCGCCATGACCGAGGGCAGACCCTCGACCTTGGCAATGCCGTCCATGGCCTCAGTGACCGTGCCGACCTCTTCACGCGAGGCGGCGTCCGGCTGGTACGACTGGACGAAATCGGCCAGCGCGTCCCGGATCTCCTCCGGCCGGATCGTAAGCTCCGCCATCAGGCTTCCCTGCTCTCCTAGGTTGCGATCCTCGGCCCGCCCGTGGAGGGCCGCAAGTATTCGATCCTCGGCCGGTGCTGTTGGACCGGCCGTACGTATGTGCCGGCTGCCCCGCTGTGTGGGACCGGCGCCCGACCGAGGGTCGGATGTATCCAGCTCTCCGATGCGGAGGGCCGAGGTTGCTGGGCGCGAAGCTCAGCTTTCGAGGGCCTGGCGAGCACCCTCAAGGCGGCTCGACACGGTGCCGTCGATGATCTCGTCACCGATCTGCACCCGGACACCGCCGACGACCGAGGGGTCGACGTCGATGTTCAGGAGCACCGAGCGCCCGTACAGCCGACCGAGCGCGCCTTCGAGGCGGACCCGCTGGGCTTCGGTGAGCGGCACGGCGGTGGTGACCAGGGCCACCACACGGTCGCGGCGGTCCGCGGCCAGCTTGGAGTAGGACGCGAGGCCCTGCTCCAGGCTACGACCACGAGGCTTCGTGACCAGCGCGGTGACCAGTCGGACGGTGCCCGGCAGAGCCCGGCCGCCGAGCAGCTTCTTGATCAGCTCCGCCTTGGCGGCGATGCCGGCCTTCGGCTCGGTCAGACCGGAACGCAGCTCGTGCGAGCCGTTGACGACCCGGCCGAAGCGGAACAGCTCGTCCTCGAGGTCGTCGAGCTTGCCGGCCTTGTCGGCGGCGATGACCTCGGCGTACGCGGACAGCTGCTCGACGGCGTCGACCAGGTCGCGCCCGCCGGACCAGCGGGACCGGACCAGGCCGGAGACCAGGTCGACGGTCTCACCGGAGACCTGGCCGGCCAGCAGTGAGCCGACCAGCTGGGCCTTGTCCTGGCCCGACCTCGAGGGGTCGGTCAGCACGCGACGCAGCGAGACCTCACGGTCCAGCAGGTCCGTGACGGCGGTGAGTTCCTCACCGAGCTTGGCCGCGTCCACCGAGGTGTTGTCGGTCAGGCTCTCGAGGTTCTCCCGGCCGGCGGCCAGGGCCTCACGGCTGGCGCCGATCACTTCGACGCACCCTGGGCAACGGCGGCCTTGGCCTCCAGGTCGTCCAGGAAGCGGTCGATCACACCGCTCTGCCGGGCGGAGTCCTCCAGGGACTCACCCACGATGCGGGAGGCCAGCTGCGAAGCGAGCGACCCAACGTCCTGGCGCAGGGCGGCAGTCGCCTGCTTCTTGTCGGCCTCGATCTGGGCGTGGCCGGCCGCGACGATGGCCTCGCGCTGACGCTGGCCCTCCTCGCGCATCTCGACGATCAGGGCAGCGCCCTGCTCACGGGAGTGCTCGGTGATCCGAGCAGCCTCGTGACGCGCCTCGGAGAGCTCGGCGCGGTACTGCTCAAGCAGGGCCTGGGCCTCGGCCTGAGCGGCCTCGGCGCGCTCCATGCCGCCCTCGATCTGGTCCCGACGCTCCGCCAGCACCTTCTCGATGCTGGGGAGGAGCTTCTTGCCGAGCAGGCCGAAGACCACGAAGAAGCAGATCAGGCCGATGATGAGCTCGGGCGTCTTGGGGATCAGAGGGTTGAAGTCCTCCGACGCCGCCGCAATGTGCGTGAGCAACATATCTGGACCTTCCGTCTGACGGGGCTACGGAGTTACTTGGGGCCCGCGCCGAAGACGAACGGCATGACGATGCCGATGAGCGCGAGCGCCTCGGTCAGCGCGAAGCCGATGAACATGTTGGAGCGGATCAGGCCGGCAGCCTCGGGCTGACGGGCCATCGCCTGGACGCCGTTGCCGAAGATCAGACCAACGCCGATGCCGGGGCCGATCGCGGCGAGACCGTAGCCGATGGAGGCGACGGAACCGTAGACACCTGCGGAGAGGAGAGCGGACATCTCAGCTAGTCCTTTGCGGGATAGAGATACCGATGGTGATTGGCCACCGGGGGTTCGGGGCGCGGACGGTAGCGGCCGCGCAGGGGCTCAGTGCGCTTCTTCCAGCGCACCGGCGATGTAGCTGCTGGCCAGCATCACGAAGATGTAGGCCTGCAGGAACTGGACCAGGAGCTCGAACGCGGTCAGACCGAGGGTCACCGCGAAGGACGTGCTGGCGTACAGCGCGCCGATGCTCGGGCTCAGCAGGTACCAGGAGGCAATGGAGAACATCACGATCAGCAGGTGGCCGGCGAACATGTTCGCGAAGGCTCGGACCGCGAGCGTGAAGGGGCGCACGAAGATGTTCGAGAAGAACTCGATCGGCACCAGGATGAACATGACCCAGCCGGGGATGCCCGACGGCCAGCAGAGGTTCTTCAGACCGCCGACGAAGCCGTGCTTCTTGAAGGTCAGGGTCATGTACGTGATCCAGACCAGGCCCGCCAGGCCGGCCGGGTAGGCGATCACCGCGGTCACCGGGAACTGGGCGAACGGGATCACCGACATGATGTTCATGATCCACACGAAGAAGAACATCGAGACGATCATCGGGACGTACTTCTCGCCCTTTTTGCCGATGGTGTCGAGCACGATGCTTCGCTTGACGAAGTCGTACCCGATCTCACCGACCAGCTGGAGCTTGCCCGGGAGCACCTTCGGCTTGGCGAAGGCGACCCAGAAGAAGACGATCACCAGCAGCGCCGCCACCATGGACAGCAGCATCGGCTTGTTGAAGCCGACGCCGGCGACCGTGAAGATCGGGTTGAACTGGAACTCGTTCAGGCCGGGGGCCGGGAAACCGCAGCCTGCGTCGAACAGGTGGCAGCTCCCGGAGGCAAGATGCTGCGTGAGCTGGTCAGCACTCACCACGGACTCCTTCGTCGTGACGCATGGTTACGGCAACCTCGGTGTGTCGGCGCGGCCTGCGGCCACGGTGCGGCACTGGATCTTGTTGGGATTCTCGTGGACCCTGCGCGACGGTGCCGAGCACCGCCGCGGGATCCTGCAAGACTGCGCGAGTTCGGGGGGCGATCCGTCCGTGCGGTTGAGATGCACCGCTCGAAGGGACCTGGCCGCTTCCCGTACTCCGTTGTTGCGACGGACGATAGCAGTCTGTCAGGACCGCATAAACACCGCCCCCCTCGTGAGGGGGACGACAGGCGGGGATCACTGTTGACGCTCCGAGTCCGACGGCTTGTCGCCGGACTCGGTCTGCACGTAGAAGGTCTTGGCCTTGAGAGCAGCTCGCACCTGGCCCGCTGTCCAGATCAGCGCGCAGCCGAGCAGCGTGAAGCCGAACACCTTGGTGTCGAAGAGCGACGTGTTCTTGAAGATCGCCAGAACGATCGCCACCAGCAGGATCTGCGTCGTGTAGACCAGCAGGCCCGCGGCCATCATGATCTGGGGGTTGTTCCTGGTCAGCCGGTCAAGAGCGAACTGACCGAAACTGAAGAACGCCATCACCAGCAGGGTCGCGAAGAGCGCGCCGATCAGCCCCTTGCTCCCCACGACCGCGGTCGAGATCGCAAGGGCGACGGCTCCGGCGACCGCAGTGGGGATCGCGGCGCCGCGGATGATCCGGGCGTCGTGGGACGGCATGTCGGCAACTCCGGCGGCATGTCGAGGACGGGGGATTCCATACGAGAACAGGTGGCGCAACGGTGGGGGAACACCGGACCGAGCGGGTCTGCCACGAGTGGGCCGGTTCGGCGCCGCTCGTCGATCGTGACCCACTGGGGACGTTAGTCCTCCACCACTGGGTCTTTCGGCGTGTTCTCGGTACTCGTGAACGGTATCACAAACTATTTGATGAGAGCTTTACCATGAACGTGTGGTACCTGTCACACTGATGGCCCAAGCGTGCCGCTGGACGGGTGAAGCCAAGTGGCGTAGCGGAGTTGGCGAGACGTCAGGTGCTACGGGAGAGCTCCGACGGGCGCCGGCGAGCGACGGCGGGTCAGGACTTCCGGTGCTCGCCGACGGCCGTCGCGCCGCTGCCCAGCCGGCCCAGCAGCTCCTGGTCGTCGGCCGAGAGCTCGGCCATCGCCGGCGCCTCCTCGACCTCGCCCCGCGTCACCACGGGGGCGGCCACCGCGGTGGCGGTGCGCGAGCCGCGCCGCCGGTAGCGCGGCGGCACGAACGGCGCCACGGCGTCCGGCGCCTTGGGCCGGAACCACGGCATCAGCAGCACCAGGATGCCGATCATGCAGAGCCCCGCACAGGCCAGGATGAAGGTCCGTCCGGTGTGCGTGACCGAGACCGCCACCGTGCCGAAGGCGAACAGCGCGGCCCAGAAGTACATGATCAGCACGGCCCGGCTGTGCGAGTGGCCGATCTCCAGCAGGCGGTGGTGCAGGTGCTGCTTGTCGGCGGCGAACGGCGAGCGGCCGGCCCAGGTGCGGCGCACCACGGCGAGCAGCAGGTCGGCCAGCGGCAGCGCGATCACGGTCAACGGCAGCAGCAGCGGGATGTAGATCGGCACCAGGATGTGCGTGGTGGCCGTCTGCGAACCGCCGGCCTGGGCGGTGATCAGGTCGGGGTCGACGCGGCCGGTCACCGAGATCGCCGAGACGGCCAGCATCAGGCCGAGCATCATCGAGCCGGAGTCGCCCATGAAGATCCGGGCCGGGTGCAGGTTGTGCGGCAGGAAGCCCAGGCACATGCCGATCAGCACCGCGCTGAACAGCACCGCGGGCGCCGCCTCGCTGATCCCGTAGCCGTACCAGAGGCGGTAGGAGTACAGGAAGAAGGCCATCGCGGCGATGCAGACCATGCCGCCGGCCAGGCCGTCCAGGCCGTCGATGAAGTTGACCGCGTTGACCATCACGACGACCAGCGCGACCGAGATGATCATGCCCTGGGTCGGGGTCAGCGTGACCGATCCGTAGCCCGGCACCGGGATCGAGAACATCGTGATGCCCTGGTAGACCATCACACCGCCGGCGATCATCTGACCGCCCAGCTTCACCAGCGCGTCGACGCCCCACTTGTCGTCCAGCACGCCGAGCACGAACATGATCCCGACGCCCGACAGCAGGGCCCGGATGTCCGACGGGTCGTTGGTGAACACCTTGCCCAGGTTGGTCAGTTGCGAGGCCACCAGGAGGCCCGCGCAGAGCCCGCCGAACATGGCGATGCCGCCGAGCCGCGGGGTCGGCTCACGGTGCACGTCGCGGACGCGGACCGGCGGCATCGCGCCGGCGATGATCGCGAACTTCCGCACCGGACCGGTCAGGAGGTAGGTGACGGCCGCGGTGCAGAAGAGCACCAGCAGGTATTCACGCATCGCCGACCTCCTTCCGCGCGCGCCGACGGTTGAGTACGTAAGGTACTCCCGCACTTGTCCGGGGTTCGAGGTGTGTCGCCACGGCACACACCTTATTGAGTCGGACGCGCGGAGCGTGCATCGCGGTTCGGTCTAGCGCTTGGCACCCGCTGCGAAGTCGTGCGCGAGCTGCCGGACCCGGGACGCGATCCGGGGGTCCTCGGGACCGCCGAGCAGGCGCCCGATCAGCTCCCCCACCTCGGACAACTCCCCCTCGCCCATCCCCAGCGCGGCGCTGGCGCCGGTGCCCAGGCGGATTCCCGAGGTCTCCGAAGCCGGGGCCGGATCGTAGGGAAGAGCACATTTTCCGAGCATCAGACCGGCGGCAGCACAGCGTCGCTCGGCCTCGGCGCCGGTGACGCCCAGCGGGCCCACGTCGGCGGTGACCAGGTGGGTGTCGGTGCCGCCGGTCAGCGGACGGGCGCCGGCCCGCTGAAGGGCCGCCGCAAGGGCGCGTGCGCCGTCCACCGCGCGCCGGGCATACGCACCGAACTCCGGCGTGCCCGCCTGCGCGAACGCGACCGCCTTGGCGGCCACCTCGTTCATCGCCGCGCCGCCCTGGGTGAACGGGAAGACCGCGCGGTCCACCCGGTCGGCCAGCTCGGCGGTGCACAGCAGCAGGCCGCCGCGCGGGCCGCGCAGCAGCTTGTGGGTGGCGGCCACGGTGATGTCCGCGTAGCCGACCGGCGAGGGTGCCACTCCCCCGGCCACCAGTCCGATGGTCTGCGCGGCGGTGGCGATCAGATAGGCGTCCACCTCGTCGGCGATCTCCCGGAAGGCCGGCCAGTCCAGATGCCGCGGGTAGGAGATCGAGCCGGCGATGATCGCCTTCGGCCGGTGCAGCCTGGCCAGCTCGCGCACCTGGTCCAGGTCGATCCGCCCGTCGCCCTCCCGCACGCCGTAGCCGACGAAGCGGAACCAGCGCCCGGAGAAGTTGGCCGTCGAACCGCAGGAGAGGTGGCCGCCGTGCTCCAGCGACATCGCGAGCACCACGTCGCCCGGCTTCAGCAGCGCCGCGTAGGCCGCCAGCATCGCCGAAGTCCCGGATCGGGGCTGGACGTTGGCGTGTTCGGCGCCGAACAGCCGACGGGCCCGCTCGACCGCCAGCAGCTCGGTGGCGTCGGCCAGCGCGCAGCCGGTGTGGTGGCGGTGTCCGGGGTAGCCCTCGGCGTACTTGTCCACCAGCGGGCCGGTCAGCGCGGCCAGCACGGCCTCCGTCGCCAGGTTCTCGCCCGCCAGCAACTGGAGGCTGCCCGCGCGGCGCTGCGCCTCGGCGAGCAGCAGGTCGGCGATCTGCGGATCGGCCTCGCGCAGCGATCGGGAGGGCTCCCAGTGCTGCCCCGACTCGATGGACGAACCGTGTACGGCATCGGTGACGGTCATGGCGATGCTCCCGGGCTGCGGCGGTGGAAACCAGCCTAGGACGGCGCTGTCGAGCCGTCCTGCCGACGCGGAGCGGGTACGCCCGTCAGGGCGGTGACCACCGGATCGAGGGCGTCGAATATCTCCTCGCCGCAGTTGCGGAACATCCCGATCGGCGCGCCGTACGGGTCGACCACCTCGTCCGCCTCGGGGCTGGCGGCGAGCAGCCAGCCGCGCAGTGCGGCGGCCGCCCGGACCAGCGCGCGGGCCCGCTCGGTGACGTCGGCGCCGTCGCGCGGGTCGGGCAGGGTGGCCGGGTCTATCGAGCGCACCAGGCGCGTGAACTCCAGCAGCGTGAAGGTGCGCAGGCCCGCCGCGTGGCCCATCGAGATGACCTGGGCGCGGTGGTCCTGGGTGAAGGTGAGCACCAGGTCCGCGTCGACCACGTGCTCGTCCAGCAGCTCGCGCCCCGCGAAGCCGTCGCTGCCCACGCCGTACTCGCCGAGCACGGTGGCGGCGTGCGCCTCCATCGGCGCGCCCTCGTGGCCCCAGGTGCCGGCGCTCTCCACCACGACCCGCCCGGCCGAGCGTTCGCTCAGCCGGGCGTCCAGCTCATGCCGGGTCAGCCGCTCGGCTATCGGCGAGCGGCAGACGTTGCCGGTACAGACGAAGAGGATCCGGAAGCTGTCCGCCGGGCGCGGCGTGACGGCGACGTACGAGGCGGCGCCGGGGGCGTGGCCGGGGTGCAGGCCGGCGAAGAGTCCGGCCGTCAACTGCCGGCCTCCAGGTCGGGTACGACCTCCCTCAGCTGCTCGATGCTGACCGCACCCGCGCGCAGCAGGACGGGCACCTTGCCGGTGACGTCGACGATGCTGGAGGCCTGGCCGTGCTCGGCCTTGCCGCCGTCCAGGTAGATCGCGACGGAGTCGCCCAGCTGGTACTCGGCGTCCTCGCAGTCGGCCGGCGCGGGCTGGCCGGACTTGTTCGCGCTGGAGACCGCGAGCGGGCCGGTGGTGTTCAGCAGTTCGATGGCGACGGGGTGCAGCGGCATCCGGACCGCGACGGTGCCGCGGGTCTCGCCGAGGTCCCAGCGCAGCGAGGGCTGGTGGCGCGCGACCAGGGTCAGACCGCCCGGCCAGAAGGCGTCGACCAGTTCCCAGGCCCGCTCGGAGAAGTCCGTGACCAGGCCGTGCAGCGTGGTCGGGGAGCCGACCAGCACCGGGGAGGGCATGTTGCGGCCGCGGCCCTTGGCGGCCAGCAGACCGGCGACGGCCTCCGGGTTGAAGGCGTCCGCGCCGATCCCGTAGACGGTGTCGGTCGGCAGCACGACCAGCTCGCCCCGGCGGATAGCCGAGGCGGCCTCGCGCAGCCCGGTGGCACGGTCGCCTGCGTCGGCACAGTCATAGCGGCGGCTCATCGGTGCGGTCCCCTTCCGAAACGGCTCATGTCGGTCACAGCTGGGCCTTGCGCGCAGTCGTACAGCGCCTGATGTTCACAACGACACCCTTCGGGCGGTCGTGCTGCGCCAGCCGGTTCACAACGACACCCTTCGGGCGGTCGTGAAACGCGGCCGGTTGTTCAGGTCACGGTGGTCGGCGGTGTCCGTCCAGCCACCCTCTTCGTTGAAGATCCAGGGCACCTGGCCCCCCTGCGTGTCGGCGTGCTCGATCACCACGGCGCCGCCCGGGCGCAGCAGCCTGGCGGCCACCCGCTCGATGCCGCGGATGACGTCCAGGCCGTCCTCGCCCGAGAAGAGCGACATCTGCGGGTCGTGGTCGCGGGCCTCGGGGGCGACGTACTCCCACTCGGTGAGCGGGATGTACGGCGGGTTGCTGATCACCAGGTCGAAGCGGCCGTCCCAGGAGCGGTCGTCCGCGAAGGCCCGGGTGGCGTCACCGGCGTGCAGGGTGACCCGGGCGCGGTCGGAGCTGGCCTCGATGTTGCGCCGGGTGTACGTGAGCGCGCCCTCGTCCAGCTCGAAGGCGTGCACGGTGCTGCGCGGCAGCTCCTGGGCCAGCGCAAGCGCGATGGCGCCGGAGCCGCTGCACAGGTCGACCACCAGCGGCTCGGCGACGTCCATGTCGCGCACGGCGTCTATGGCCCACTCGACGACCGACTCGGTCTCGGGGCGCGGCACGAAGACGCCGGGGCCGACCTCCAGCTCCAGGTAGCGGAAGAAGGCGCGCCCGGTGATGTGCTGCAGCGGCTCGCGCGCCTCGCGGCGCGAGACGGCCTCCCAGTACCGGGCGTCGAAGTCGGCGTCCTTGACGGTGTGCAGCTGGCTGCGCTTGACGCGGTGGATGTGTGCGGCGAGTTCCTCCGCGTCGAAGCGCGGCGACGGCACGCCGGCCGCGGCCAACCGCTGGGTGGCCTGGGCCACCTCGGCGAGCAGCAGGTTCATCCGTACGTACCCCTCTGCAGAGTTACTGCTTCTGTGCCGCGGCGAGCTTTGCCGCCGCGTCGGCGTCCACGGCCGACTGGATCAGCGCGTTCAGGTCGCCGTCCAGCACCTGGTCCAGGTTGTACGCCTTGAAGCCGGTGCGGTGGTCCGAGATGCGGTTCTCGGGGTAGTTGTACGTCCGGATCCGCTCCGAGCGGTCGACCGTACGGACCTGGCTGCGCCGGGCGTCCGAGGCCTCCTGGTCGGCGGCCTCCTGAGCGGCGGCGAGCAGTCGCGAGCGCAGGATGCGCATCGCGGACTCCTTGTTCTGCAGCTGGCTCTTCTCGTTCTGGCAGGAGGCCACGATACCGGTCGGCAGGTGGGTGATCCGGACCGCGGAGTCGGTGGTGTTGACCGACTGGCCGCCGGGACCCGACGAGCGGTAGACGTCGATCCGCAGGTCGTTCGCGTTGACCTCGACCTCGACCTCCTCGGCCTCCGGGGTGACCAGCACGCCGGCCGCGGAGGTGTGGATGCGGCCCTGCGACTCGGTGGCGGGGACGCGCTGCACGCGGTGCACGCCGCCCTCGTACTTGAGCCGGGCCCAGACGCCCTGGCCGGGCTCGATCGTGCCGCGGGTCTTCACGGCCACCGAGACGTCCTTGTAGCCGCCGAGGTCCGACTCGTTGGCGTCGATGATCTCGGTCTTCCAGCCCACCCGCTCGGCGAAGCGCAGGTACATCCGCAGCAGGTCGGAGGCGAACAGCGCGGACTCCTCGCCGCCCTCACCCGCCTTGACCTCCAGGATGATGTCCTTGTCGTCGTTGGGGTCGCGCGGGACCAGCAGCAGCCGCAGCTGCTCGGTCAGCTCGTCCTGACGGGCCTGCGACGCCTTGACCTCGGCGATGAAGTCCGGGTCCTCCAGCGCGAACTCACGGGCCGCCTCGACGTCCTCGCCGGCCTGCCGCCAGGCCCGGTAGGTCGCGGTGATCGGGGTGAGCTCGGCGTAGCGCTTGGACAGCTTGCGAGCGGTGCCCTGGTCCGCGTGGACCGCCGGGTCGGCCAGCCGTTCTTCGAGGGCTGAGTGCTCGACGAGGAGCTCTTCGACTGCCTCGAACATGGGGTGGGCCTACTTCCCGTGAAGATTCGAAATACCCGGGGGCGGGGAGCCCGCGAGCCGGTCAGACGCGAACGGCGCCGGCCCGGTCGCCCCCGCAGTGCGGGGGCGACCGAAACCGGCGCCGTACGAGCGCTAGTTGGCCGACTCGGCCTTGACGCCGTGCTGCTTGCCGAAGCGGGCCTCGAAGCGCGCCACGCGGCCACCGGTGTCGAGGATCTTCTGCTTGCCGGTGTAGAACGGGTGGCACTGCGAGCACACCTCGGCACGGATGGTGCCGGAGGTCTCGGTGGAGCGGGTGGTGAACTCCGCGCCGCAGGTGCAGGTCACGTGGGTGACCACGTACGTGGGGTGAACGTCGGGCTTCAAGGGGATCTCCTAGTGTTCGGGAGGGCACCGGGTCGGCGACAGGAAGCCGCACGTGAACCGGGACCGACGGACCAGTCTGCCAGGACTGGCCGCATCTTCCCAAACCGGACCGGGGTCCGGGATATTCCGGCAGCTCAGGAACGAGCCGAGGGCGAGGCCCCGGGCGTCGCCGAATCGGCGGGGTTGACCGGCTGGGCGCTGACTATCGCCTGCGGAACCGGCTGGTCGGCCCGGAGCGCGCTCCACAGCTGGCCCGCCTCCGGACGCTTCTCCACCACCCGGTTCGGGTCGCTGGGGGCGGTCGTCACGGGCAGCGTGACCATGGTCAGCTGGTCCGTCCCGATGCCCTTGAGCTCCTCGCCGAGGCCGGTCAGCGCGCTCACCGAGGCGAGTGCGGAGTCGGTGGTGATGCTCTTGGTCAGGGTGTCGCCGACCGACCAGAGTTTGCCCGGGTCGGTGAAGAGGCCGACCGATCCGACCTGCTTCATGACCGACTTCACCATCTGCTTCTGCAGCTCGATCCGGCCCAGGTCGCTGCCGTCGCCGATGCCGTGCCGGGTGCGCACGAAGGCCAGCGCCTGGTCACCGTTGAGCTTGGTGGTGCCCGCCTTGAGGTCGAGGCCGCTGTCCTGGTCGTGGATGCTCACCGTGGTGGTCACCGTCGCGCCGCCGATGGCGTTGATGAAGCCCGCGAAGCCGGCGAAGTCGATCTCCACGAAGTGGTTCATCCGCATGCCGGTGAGCTGCTCGGTGGTCTTCACCGCGCAGGCCGCGCCGCCGACCTCGAAGGCGCTGTTGTACATCGCGCTGGCGGCGGCGGGCACCGCGGTGCCGTTCGGCGCCGTGCAGGCCGGGCGGGCCACCAGGGTGTCGCGCGGGATGGAGACGACGGTGCCGAGCGTGTGGTTCTGGTTGACGTGCACCACCATCGCGGTGTCCGAACGGGCGGTGTCGCCGGTGTTGCCGCCCGCCAGGCTGGCGTTGGCGCCCGAGCGCGAGTCGGAGCCGAGCACCAGGAGGTTGAAGGAGCCGTCGTTGGGGGCCACCGGCCGACCGGTGCCGAGCTGGGCGTCGATGTCGACGCTCTTGATGTTGCCGTTCAGCTTCCAGTACGCGTAGCCGGCCGCGCCGCCGCCCACCAGGACCAGCCCGGCCAGCACCAGGGCCCCGGCCCGCAGCACCCTGGCGCGGCGGCTGCGCACCTTGCGGTGGGCACCCGCCTCGGCCCGGCGTTCCCGCCCGGGGAAACGTCTGCGCTGTTGCTCGTCGGCCATGTCGTCCGCTTTCGTCCCGGTGACCGACGACTGGTCGCGTTCGACGGCCCTTCGAGCATAAGCGACGGTTCCTGGGGATATGTCCGGTCTGTGCAACAGCCGCGTCCCGGCCCGGAACGCCGGGAAGCCCCGGGCGGCAGCTGCCGCCCGGGGCTTCCGGTTCGATGACGCGTCAGTCGTTGGACCCCGGAGTGGTCTTGGCGATCTGCATCAGGAACTCGGCGTTGCTCTTGGTCTGCTTCATCTTGTCCAGCAGCAGCTCGATCGCCTGCTGCGAGTCGAGCGCGTGCAGGACCCGGCGGAGCTTCCAGGTGATCGCCAGCTCGTCGCGGTCGAGCAGGATCTCCTCCTTGCGGGTGCTGGACGCGTCGACGTCCACCGCGGGGAAGATCCGCTTGTCGGCGAGCTTGCGGTCCAGCCGCAGCTCCATGTTGCCGGTGCCCTTGAACTCCTCGAAGACGACCTCGTCGGCGCGCGAGCCGGTCTCCACCAGCGCGGTGGCGAGGATGGTCAGCGAGCCGCCGTTCTCGATGTTGCGCGCGGCGCCGAAGAACTTCTTCGGCGGGTAGAGCGCGGTCGAGTCGACACCACCGGACAGGATGCGGCCGGAGGCCGGCGCCGCCAGGTTGTAGGCGCGGCCCAGGCGGGTGATCGAGTCCAGCAGGATCACCACGTCGTGGCCCAGCTCCACCAGACGCTTGGCGCGCTCGATGGCCAGCTCGGCGACGACCGTGTGGTCCTCGGCCGGGCGGTCGAAGGTCGAGGAGATGACCTCGCCCTTCACCGACCGCTGCATGTCGGTGACCTCTTCCGGACGCTCGTCGACCAGGACGACCATCAGGTGGCACTCGGGGTTGTTGGTGGTGATCGCGTTGGCGATCGCCTGCATGATCATCGTCTTGCCGGTCTTCGGCGGGGCGACGATCAGGCCACGCTGGCCCTTGCCGATCGGCGACACCAGGTCGATGATCCGGGTGGTCAGCACGCCCGGGTCGGTCTCCAGGCGGAGCCGGTCCTGCGGGTACAGCGGGGTGAGCTTGCCGAACTCGGGACGGCCGCGGCCGCTCTCCGGGTCCATGCCGTTGACGGAGTCCAGCCGCACCATGGCGTTGAACTTCTCGCGGCGCTCGCCCTCCTGGGGCTGGCGGACCGCGCCGGTGATGGCGTCGCCCTTGCGCAGGCCGTTCTTGCGGACCTGGGCCAGCGAGACGTAGACGTCGTTCGAGCCGGGCAGGTAGCCGGAGGTCCGGACGAACGCGTAGTTGTCCAGGATGTCCAGGATGCCGGCGACCGGGATCAGCACGTCGCTGTCGCTGACCTGCGGCTCGGCCGGGCCGACCTCGAAGCCGTCGCGGCGGCCGCGGCGGTTGCGGTCGCGGTAGCGGCCGCGGCGGCCGCGCCGACCGTCGCCGAACTCGTCGTCGTCGTAGCCGCCCTGCTGGGCGGGCTGGGCGCTCTGCTGCTGGCTCTGCTGAACCGGCTGCGCGCTCTGCTGCTGGGCGCCCTGGCCGCCCTGACGGTCGGTCCGGTCGCGGCGGTTGCGCCGGTCACGGCGCGACTCGCGGGAGTCGCCGTCCGCGTCGACCGTCTCGGTGCGCTGCTCGGCGCGGTCCGCGGCGGTGCGCTCCGGACGCTCGGTGGCGGCCCGGTCGGTGCCGGTGCGGTCGGACCGCTCGCGGCGGTCGCGGCGGTCACGGCGGCCCTCACGCTGGTCGTCGCGGCCGTCGAAGGTCCGGCCGTCGGAGGCGCGGGACTCGCTGACGCGGGCCTCGGTCTGCTTGGCCTCGGCGACCGCGGCGGCCGGCTCGGCCGTTTCCACCGCGGCGGCGGGGGCCTCGACGGCGGACGGGGCGCCGGCGGCCGAGGTGGCCCGACGACGACCGCGCTCGGCCCGCGCCGGGGCGGCGGTCTCCGGGGCGGCCTGGCCCGGGATCTCGATCTGGGCGGGCGCCTCGACCACCGCGGCAGCGGCGCTCTGGGCGGCGCGGGTACGGCGGGCCGGCTTCTCGGCGGCCGCCGCGGGGGCCTCCTTGGCGGCGGCACGAGCCGGCGCCGGGGCCGCGGAGGCGAGCAGCGGGTCGCCGCCGCTCTTCTCCTTGATGGCCTCGATGAGCTGGCTCTTGCGCATCCGGCCGGTGCCGCTGATGCCGAGCGTCGAGGCGAGCTTCTGCAGCTCGGCCAGGACCAGACCGTCAAGGCCTGCGGCGGCGGTACGGCGGCGCTTGGCCGGCGCCGCGGGCGCGGCGGGCGCATCCGTCGCGTCGGCGTCCGGGCGCGCGCCCATCAGATCAGTGGTGTCGCTCACTAAGGGTCCTTCCCTGGAGCGGACGTCGGCCTGTCTGGCTCGGCGACCGGTTGTGCTGTCCGACCTGCGCTGTGTCGCGGAGGCCCGAGGCGGTGGTCCCCACCACTGCGGTGCTGGGCGGGGGAGGGGTGCGAAGTGCGGTGCACAAGGCACGGTGGAGCGAAGTAGTACGGCGGGCCGGTCTCATGCCGACCGCTGCCTGCGAAACCCGGGCCCCCGTCGTGTGACGGTCTCCCGCGCTCCCGCCCGTCAGAGCCTCGACAGCGAGGCCGGTTGCGGCGGGTGGGGGTCAGGCTCCGACACGGCTTCGGGATGCGGCCGCAATCGCGCAGGCAGGCTGCGTACGCGCTGTGGTGGGCTCCCGGAGAATCGTGGTCCCCGACATCGACTGGATCCCGCAGCAGCGGGACGCGGAGATCGGGAAGCGGCGCACCGGGCCCCGCAGGGCGCCTGATGCAGACATGAGGTTAACACTACCGACCCCCTCACACATTCCCCAGCCTCATGCTTGCCAATCGTGTCCGTCCCCGGCCGCTCTCCCCGTCCCGTGCCGGGGCGCTGTCGCGGGTGCGGCGGTCGACCGCGCCGGCTGCGCGGTCGACCGCCGCGGACGGTCACCCGTCCAACGGCAGGACGCGGGCTCCGTCACGGTCCAGCTGCAGCCGGTGCGCGGCGAAGGCCGGGCCCGCGAACTGCAGCAGCTTGTCGGCGCCCGCCTCGTCGGCCAGCGCGAGCACGGTCGGCCCGGCGCCGGAGATGACCGCAGGGACGCCCTCCGAGCGCAGTGCAGCCACCAGGGCGGCGCTGTCCGGCATCGCCGAGGCCCGGTAGTCCTGGTGCAGGCGGTCCTCGGTGGCGGGCAGCAGCAGCTCGGGGCGCCTGGTCAGGGCCTCGACGAGCAGCGCCGAACGCCCGGCGTTGGCGGCCGCGTCGGCGAGCGGAACGCTCTTGGGAAGCAGGCCGCGGGCGGTCTCGGTGAGCACCTCGGTGGCCGGGATGAAGACCACCGGGACGACCTGCCCGGCCGGCTCCAGCCGGACCGCGCGGGCCGCGTCCTCGTCGGTCCAGGCGATGGTGAACCCGCCGGCCAGGCAGGCGGCGACGTTGTCCGGGTGGCCCTCAAGCTCGGAGGCGAGAGCCAGCAGCGCGGCGTCGTCGAGGGCGGAAGCACCGCCGATGGTGACCGCACGTGCGGCCACCACGCCCGCGCAGATCGCGGCGGAGGAGGATCCGAGGCCACGGCCGTGCGGTATCCGGTTGGCGCAGACGACCTCCAGGCCGCGCGGCTGTCCGCCGAGCCGGTCGAAGGCGGCGCGCATCGAGCGGACCACCAGGTGGCGCTCGTCCCGTGCCAGGGTGTCGGCGCCCTCGCCGGCGATGTCCACGGTGAGTCCGGAATCGGCGACCCTGACCACAATGTCGTCGTACAGACCCAGGGCGAGTCCGAAGGCGTCGAAGCCGGGGCCCAGATTGGCACTGGTCGCGGGGACCCGAACCCGAACGGCGGCGGCACGGAACGCAGGACCGGCCATGCGGTGGACTCTCCTGGGGATCTGGATCGTCGCGCGATGCGCGTCGAACGAAAGCGGTGGGGGCGGGCGGCGAGTGGTGGGCGTCGCGCGAGGCGCGTCCGGCACGGGTGATGACGGGTGGCGGGCGAGGGGTGTCGGGCCGGCACCCACGAGGTCAGGCTCCGCCCGGCCCTTGGCATGCGCCACACCGCCAGGGCCCAGGGTATCGAAGAGAGGTTCCACAGCGGTACACCCCGCTCCCTCTCGATCTGCCGTGTTGCAGCTTCTGGCCTGAACCGGTGCCGAAATGGCATCCATAAGGACAACGAAATTGACACCGAAGACGTTACTCGGAAGCGACGACGGGCCGGCCCTGGTGAGGACCGGCCCGACGGTCGGACGAAAGAGACGGAGTGTCAGTCCAGCAGGCCGAGTCGGCGCGCGGCGGCCTCGGCGTCGATCGGGACCACGTGCGGCTGCGGCGCGCCGGCCACCGCCCAGTCGGGGTCCTTGAGCCCGTTGCCGGTCACCGTGCAGACGATCCGCTGGCCCGGGTCGACCAGGCCCTGCTCGGCGGCGTGCAGCAGACCGGCCACGCTGGCGGCCGAGGCGGGCTCCACGAAGACGCCCTCCTGTGCGGCCAACAGCCGGTAGGCGGACAGGATCTGACGGTCGGTCACCTTGTCGATCAGGCCGCCCGACTCGTCCCGCGCGGCGACCGCGTACTCCCAGGAGGCCGGGTTGCCGATCCGGATCGCGGTGGCGATGGTCTGCGGGCTGAGCACCGGCGCACCGTCCACGATCGGGGCCGAACCGGAGGCCTGGAAGCCCCACATGCGCGGGGTGCGCGAAGACAGACCGTCCTTCGCGTACTCGCGGTAGCCCTTCCAGTAGGCCGTGATGTTGCCCGCGTTGCCGACCGGCAGGACGTGGATGTCGGGGGCGTCGCCGAGCATGTCGACGATCTCGAAGGCGGCGGTCTTCTGACCCTCGATCCGTACCGGGTTCACCGAGTTGACCAGCGCGACCGGATACTTCTCGGACAGTTCACGCGCCAGGGTGAGGCAGTCGTCGAAGTTCCCGTCCACCTGGAGGATCTTCGAACCGTGCACCAGCGCCTGGCCCATCTTGCCCAGCGCGATCTTGCCCTGCGGCACCAGCACCGCGCAGACCATGCCCGCACGAACCGCGTAGGCGGCCGCGGAGGCAGAGGTGTTGCCCGTCGAGGCACAGATGACGGCCTGCGCGCCGTCCTCCTTGGCCTTGGAGATCGCCATCGTCATGCCGCGGTCCTTGAAGGACCCGGTCGGGTTGGCACCCTCGACCTTGAGGTAGACGTCGCAGCCGGTCCGCTCGGAGAGCAGCTGGGCCGGGACGAGCGGCGTGCCGCCCTCCAGCAGGGTGACCACCGGGGTCGTGGCGCTGACCGGCAGCCGGTCCCGGTACTCCTCGATGAGGCCCCGCCACTGGTGGGTGTGGGCTGCTCTGTCGATCACGGCGTTCATGGAAATTCCTATTCCCCTTCAACCCGCATGATGCTGGCCACCTCGCGCACGCTGTCCAGCGCGCGGAGCTTGTCCACGGTCGCCGACAGCGCGGCGTCGGTGGCCCGGTGGGTCACCACGACGAGCGAGGCGTCGCCGTCGCGGCCCTGCTGGCGCACGGTGTCGATGGACACCCCGTGCTCGGCGAAGGTGGACGCCACCTGGGCGAGCACCCCCGCGCGGTCGTCCACGTCCAGGCTGACGTGGTAGCGGGTGACGACGTCGTCCATGGCCTTGGCGGGAAGCTGGGCGTAGACCGAGTCACCCGGTCCGGTAGCCCCGTTGAGCTTGTTGCGGCAGACCGCGACAAGGTCGCCGAGGACCGCGCTGGCGGTCGGCGCGCCGCCGGCGCCCGGGCCGTAGAACATCAGCCGGCCGGCCGCCTCGGCCTCGACGAAGACCGCGTTGTACGCCTCGCGGACCGAGGCCAGCGGGTGGCTGAGCGGGATCATCGCCGGGTGCACCCGGGCGGTGACCGAGGCGCCGTCCGCCGAGCGCTCGCAGATCGCGAGCAGCTTGACCACGCAGCCCATCGCCTTGGCGCTGGCGATGTCGGCCGCGGTGACCTCGGTGAGTCCCTCGCGGTAGACGTCGGCGGCGGTGACCTTGGTGTGGAAGGCGATGCCGGCCAGGATCGCGGCCTTGGCGGCGGCGTCGAAGCCCTCCACGTCGGCGGTCGGGTCGGCCTCGGCGTACCCCAGCGCGGTGGCCTCCTCCAGCGCCTCGGAGTAGCCCGCGCCGGTGGAGTCCATCTTGTCGAGGATGAAGTTGGTGGTGCCGTTGACGATGCCGAGCACCCGGTTGACCTTGTCGCCGGCCAGCGACTCGCGCAGCGGCCTGATCAGCGGGATCGCACCCGCGACGGCCGCCTCGTAGTACAGGTCGACCCCGGCCGCGGCGGCGGCGGCGTGCAGCTCGGCGCCGTCCTGGGCGAGCAGCGCCTTGTTGGCGCTGACCACCGAGGCACCGTGCCGGAAGGCGGAGAGGATCAGGTGTTTGGAGGGCTCGATCCCACCGACCACCTCGATCACCACGTCGACGTCCTCGCGCGTGACCAGCGCCTCGGCGTCCGTGGTGACCAGGTGCGCCGGCACCCCGGGACGCTCCCGGCCGACCCGGCGGACCGCGATGCCGACGAGCTCGACCGGCGCGCCGATCCGCGCGGCCAGGTCGGCGGCGTCTGTCGTCATGATGCGCGCCACCTCGGAGCCCACCACACCACAGCCCAGCAACGCCACCTTCAGCGGGCGCGTACGCATCATCCGACTCCGCTCATCCATCGCTCATCCATCATGGCCTCCGGCGGTGGTTCCCGATCTCCGCCGGATTTTCGTTTCAATCCCCAGTCTCAGGGAGATTCCGTACAGATCTCCTGGCGTTCCATGATCTGAGACGAAATATTCGTCATCCGAGATCAAGACGGAGGAGATCCTCCTCCGTCTCGCGCCGCACGATCACCCGCGCCGCACCGCCTTGGACCGCGACCACCGGCGGGCGCAGCGCGTGGTTGTAGTTGCTCGCCATCGAGCGGCAGTACGCGCCGGTGGCGGGCACCGCGATCAGGTCGCCCGGCGCCAGATCGGCGGGCAGGAAGGCGTCCTTGACCACGATGTCACCCGACTCGCAGTGCTTTCCGACCACCCGTACCAGCATCGGCTCAGCCGTGCTGGCGCGCGAGACGAGGGCGACCGAGTACTCGGCGTCGTAGAGCGCGGTGCGGATGTTGTCCGACATCCCGCCGTCCACGCTGACGTACGTGCGCAGGCCCTCCAACGGCTTGATCGTGCCCACCTCGTAGAGCGTGAAGGCGGTCGGGCCGACGATCGCGCGGCCCGGCTCGACGCTCAGCCGGGGCGCGGTCAGGTTCGCGGCCAGGCACTCGCGGCGGACGATCTCGGCCAGCGAGACGGCGATCTCGGCCGGCTCACGCGGGTCGTCCTCGCTGGTGTACGCGATGCCCAGGCCGCCACCGAGGTCGATCTCGGGCAGCTCGACGCCGTGCTCGTCGCGGATCGCCGCGAGCAGGCCGACCACCCGGCGGGCGGCGACCTCGAAGCCCGCGGTGTCGAAGATCTGCGAGCCGATGTGCGAGTGGATGCCGCGCAGTTCCAGGCTCTCCTGCGCGAGCACCCGGCGGACCGCCTCGGCCGCCGCGCCACCGGTCAGCGAGAGGCCGAACTTCTGGTCCTCGTGCGCGGTGGCGATGAACTCGTGGGTGTGCGCCTCGACACCGACCGTCACCCGGATCAGCACCGCCTGGCGGACGCCCTGGCCGGCGGCGATCGCGGCCAGCCGCTCGATCTCCTGGTAGGAGTCGACCACGATGTGGCCGACCCCCGCCTTGACCGCCTGCTCCAGCTCGTGCGCCGACTTGTTGTTGCCGTGCAGCGCGATGCGCGACGCGGGCATGCCCGCGGCCAGCGCGACGGCCAACTCGCCCGGGCTGCACACGTCCAGGTTGAGGCCCTCCTCGTGCAGCCAGCGGACCACCGCCTTGGAGAGGAACGCCTTGCCCGCGTAGTACACGTCGGCGTCCGTGCCGAAGGCGTCGCGCCAGGCGCGGGCCCGGGTGCGGAAGTCGTCCTCGTCCATCAGGTACGCCGGGGTGCCGAACTCGGTGGCCAGCTCGGTGACGCGCAGGCCGCCGACGGTGACGATGCCCTGCTCGTCACGGGTGACCGTGCGCGACCAGACCTTGGGGTCGAGGTGGTTCAGATCGCTCGGCGGGGCCAGGTAGTGCCCCTCGGGCAGCACGTCGCCGTGGCGGGGGCCTGCGGGGTGCGCGGAGCGGCTCATCGCGGGTATCTCTCCTGGTCTGTGGGACGGGGCGGCGTCGATCCCGATGGATCGTCACCGCCCCGGACACGCTGATGCGGTGACTACATCCGCTCGGGTGCGGAGACACCGAGCAGGGCGAGGCCGTTGGCGATCACCGTGCGGGTGGCGTCGGCGAGCCAGAGGCGGGCGCGGGTGAGGTCGGTGACCTCCTCGTCGCCCTTCGGCAGGATCTGGCAGTTGTCGTAGAACCGGTGGTACTCGCGGGCCAGGTCCTCCAGGTAGCGGGCCACGTGGTGCGGCTCGCGCGTCTCGCCGGCCTTGGCGATGATCCGGGGGAACTCCCCGAGCGCGCCCAGCAGGGCGGACTCCCACTCGGTGGACAGCAGCTCGGGTTTGAAGTCCTCGGACTCGCCCTTGGTAATGCCCATGGTCTCGGCCTTACGCGTCACGCCGCACATCCGGGTGTGCGCGTACTGGACGTAGAAGACCGGGTTCTCGTTGGTCTGGCTGGTCAGCACGTTGATGTCGAGCGTGATCGTGGAGTCCGTGGAGGAGCGCGCCAGGGTGTAGCGGGCCGCGTCCACGCCGATCCAGTCGACGACGTCGTCGATGGTGATGATGTTGCCGGCCCGCTTGGACATGCGGACCTCCTCACCATCGCGCAGCATCTTGACGAACTGGCCGATCTTGACCTCGATGTTGCGGTTCATGTCGTCGCCCGCGCAGGCCGCGATGGCCTTCAGGCGGTTGACGTAACCGTGGTGGTCGGCGCCGAGCATGTAGACCGACACCTCGCTGCCCCGGTCACGCTTGCTGAGGTAGTAGGCGGCGTCGGCGGCGAAGTACGTCGTCTCGCCGTCCGCCTTGATCAGCACGCGGTCCTTGTCGTCACCGAAGTCGGTGGTGCGCAGCCAGATCGCACCGTCCTGGTCGAAGACGTGGCCCTGCTCGCGCAGCCGCTCCATGGCCTTCTCCACGGCGCCCGAGTCGTGCAGCGACTTCTCGGAGAACCAGGTGTCGAAGTGCGTGCCGAACTCGTCCATCGAGCGCTTGATCTCGGCGACCATGAGCGCCAGGCCCTCGCGGCGGAAGGCCTCCAGCTGCTCGTCGGCGGCGAGGTCGAGGATGCCGGGGACGCCGTCGGTGATCGCCTTGGCGATGTCGACGATGTACTCGCCGACGTAGCCGTCCTCGGGGGCCGGGCGGCCGTGCGCGGCGGCCTGCAGCGAGGCGGCGAACTTGCCGATCTGCACGCCGGCGTCGTTCAGGTAGTACTCGGTGGTGACCTCGGCGCCGGTGGCCTTGAGCACCCGCGCCAGCGAGTCGCCGACGGCCGCCCAGCGGACGCCGCCGATGTGGATCGGGCCGGTCGGGTTCGCCGAGACGAACTCCAGGTTGATCCGCAGGCCCTTGAGCGCCTCGTTGCGGCCGTACGCCGCACCCGCCTCGACGATGGTGCGGGCCAGTTCGCCCTGGGTGGCGGCGTCGAAGGTGATGTTCATGAAGCCCGGGCCGGCGATGTCCACCTTGGCCACGCCCGGCAGCTCGCGCAGGCGCGCGGCGACCAACTCGGCCACCGCGCGCGGCGGCATGCCGGCCGGCTTCGCGAGGACGAGGGCCACGTTGGTGGCGTAGTCGCCGTGGTCCCTGTTCTTGGGTCGCTCGACCGTGACCTGTTCGGGGACGGCGACGGACAGCTCGCCCGCCTCGACGGCGGCGCGCACTGCGACCTGGACTGCCTGGGAAAGCTCTGCGGGTGTCACGACGCCAAGCGTAGGCGAGAGGGGAGTGTGCGCCGGTCACCCGGCCACCCGTTGAGACGCTTCACGGGCCTGCGGTGTTCGCTGTGGGCGAAATCTTTCAACGCCCATCGCCGAATCCGTACGCGAAGCCCTCCCCCTCCCGCTTCGCCATCAACCGACGCACCAGCGCCACCAGATCCTCCGGATCGAACGGCTTGCCCAGATACCCGTCCACCCCGACCGACTCGCCACGGTCCAGATCCGCCGGGGTACACGCGCTCACGATGGCGATCGGAAGCCGCGCCGTCTGCTGCTGGGCCCGCAGTTGGGCCGCCGTCCGCAGACCGTCCAGCCGGGGCATCATCACGTCCAGCGTCACGACGTCCGGCTTCACCCGGCGGACCACCTCCAGGCACTCGGCACCGTCAGCCGCGGTCACCACCTCGAAGCCCTCCAGCTCCAGGTTGACCCTGATCAGCCTGCGGATCGCCTCGTTGTCGTCCACCACGAGGACCCGCCCGGACACACCCTCCACCCCACCGACCCTACGGGCGCCCACCCCCACCCGTCCGGGCTTTCCACACTTCCGCCGCCCCCGACCCGACCTCGAAACCCCTGCACGGACCACGCGCCCGAGCTGGTAATGTTCTCCACGTCGCAGCAATGCGACACAGCGCACCACCAGCAGGCCCCCGTAGCTCAGGGGATAGAGCACCGCCCTCCGGAGGCGGGTGCGTAGGTTCGAATCCTACCGGGGGCACTTCGCGAGAAGTGCCGAAAAGGCCCAGCCCAGCGGGTAGTTACCGCGAAGCTGGGCCTTCTTCATGCCCGGGGCCGAAACCGCGCCGTGCCAGTTACGCGCCAGAAGGCTCCGGTGGCTTGGGCTTTGTGGCGCGCTTGGCCCTGCCGGTCCCCCGGGCCTTGGCGATCGCCTTCTCCATACCGCCGGCGATGAGCAGGTCCCGTTCCCCGCGCATGTGCTGGTACCGGAGAGCCGCGTCCATCGTGGAGTGGCCCATACGGTGCATCAGCTCCCGCGTGCTGGCGCCGGTATCGGCCGCCAGGGTGTTGCCGGTGTGCCGAAGATCATGAAAGCGGATGCTCTCCGCCCCCGTCTCCCCCAGGGCCCGGGTCCAGTCCACCCCGGACTTCCTGAGCGCCGTCGTCCACACGTCGTGGAAGTTGCTCCGCCGCAGCAGTCCCCCGCGCGGCCCCACGAAGACCCGGCCGGCCGAGCCCGACTCGCCGAACCAGCGCAGGTGCTCCGCCAGCTCCTTGACGATCGAGGCAGGAAAGGCCACCGGCCGGACGCCCGCCTCACTCTTGGGACGCTTCAACTTCAGCTTCCCGGTCTGCAACTCGGCCTGAGCCTGCCGCACGCGGACGATCCCCTTCTCCAGGTCGACGTCCCGCCGGCGCAGGGCCGCGAACTCCCCGAAGCGCAGAGTGGAGAAGGCCGCCATCAGCACCAGCGCCCGATAGCGCGGCTCGATCACCTCGGCCACGGCGTAGACCTCCTCCACGGTCAGGACCGGACGCTCCGCCGAGTCCTCAGCAGCCGCGCCCTTGATCCGGCAGGGGTTGCGCTCGATCAGGCCGTCGTCCACAGCTGTGTACAAGATGGCCCGCAGCACCCGGTACGACTTGGCCACGGTCGCCGGCCCCACCTCGGCATCCAGCAGACCGGTTCGCCAGGACCGGACCTTGGCCGCGGTGACCTCGGCGACGGTTCCCACTCCGAACGTGGGGCGGATGTAGAGCCGAAGGACTCCTTCGTACCGCTCCAAGGTCCGATCGGCGAGGCCCCGTTCCTTCAGCCAGGTGTCGGCGAAGCCCCCGAAGTTCACCTGTCCCGCGTCGGGGTCAACCCACTTGCCCCGCTTGATGTCGGCCTCGATCAGGGTCAGCGCGACTTCCGCGTCCGTCTTGGTCGGGTACGTCTCCTCACCGTTCCGGGGAAGGCCCGTCTCCGGGTCCGGGTATCGGATCTGGAACCGGCCCGAGCGGAGCTGGCGGATCGCCCCGAAGCGCCGCCGGGTGCCCTTGCTGTTCGCCATCAGGCTGCCCTCCGCAAGGTGCGCCGGAGGGTGACCGGCTGGACGGTGCGGGTCGCGATGTACTCGGCGAGGACCGAGGCCGGGATCCGGACGTGGCGGCCGACCTTGACGAAGGCGATGCGACGTTCGGCGATCAGCCGGCGGGGGAAGCGTTCGGTGGTGCCGAGCAGGTCGGCGGCCTGGGCGATGCTCAGAAGCCGGTCAGCGGGGGTCATGCTGCCTTCCTTTCGGGATGAATCGTGGCAACGGCGTGGCCTTCGGCTTGGGCGCGGGCTTGGTCCAGGGCGGTGCGCCAGCGGACGCGTTCGGCGACGGCGCGCAGGAGACGGGCGGCGAGGGGTGAGGTGTCGGGGTCGCCAGGGCGGACGACGGCCCAGAGGTAGCGGTGCGGGTCGGGTGGGGGTCCGCTCTGTCCGAGAAGGTCGAGGACCCAGGCACGGCGTTCGGTGCGGTGGTCGGCGAGGGTCTTGCCGGACCACTTGCGGGAGACGAGGACGCGACGGCCGCCGTAACCGAGGTGTTCGCGCTTGTGGGCCTTGGCGCGGCAGGCGCCGGCGCGCAGCCCGGGGTGGGCGTTCTTGGGTTGGATGCCGTGCAGGAGCCAGTTGGCGCAGGTCGGCGAGCAGGGTTCCTGTTCCAGGGCGGCGGCGAGGCGGTCGACGTGGGTCTGTTCGCTGTCGCCGGCCGAGGTGTGGCACTCGGCGACGCTCTTGGTGAGGTACTTGGTCAGGTAGCGGATGCAGCGGCCGGCCTGAGGCGAGCCGATGAGGACGCCCTGCGCGTCGAGTTGGCTGCCAAAGCGGGCGACGTGGAGGGGTTCGGCGTCCGGGTCGGCGTCGAGTCCGTCGAGGGCCTGGTCCCAGGTGGGCAGCGGGCTGCCGGTGGCGGGGTCGAGGTAGCCGTCGTGCTCGGGGGACCAGAGCGGGGCGGTCGCACGGGTGTAGCGGGGCTGGTCGCAGGGCGGCCACCAGACCTGGTGGTAGGTGGCGGCGACGACCTGGCGGAGTTCGGCGCGGGAGATGGTGCCGCGCAGGGCGAGGTGCAGGTGCGGGGCCAGGCGCCGCTGTGGTTCGACTACGGCGAAGTACTGGACGTCGTAGCCGACGAAGCGGCGCAGGTTCTGGATGAAGCGGTCGACCAGCTTGGAGAAGTGCAGGGCGTCGCGGGCAGCGTGGCGGTAGTCGTAGCGGGCCGGGTCGGCGGGTGTGCCGTCGGCGCGGACCCGGCCGTAGGAGGGCAGGGTGAGGGTCAGGAAGAGGGACGGGCGGAAGGCCCTGCCATCAGGGGTCGTGTACGCCTTGCCGAGCGTGCGGGCTTCGACCGGGCGGCGGGGCAGGTCGGGGGTGTCCTGGCGTCGTCGGGTGGAGCGGACGCGTCGGGCTGTGGCGGTAGGAGCGAGGGTGCCCCGGGCTCCGCTGTCGGCGAGCTGCTCGTCCACGTCGAGGATCAGGGAAGCGAGTTCGTCGGCTTCGGTGCCGGTGGCCGTGGAGTGGGCCTTGGTCAGGTCAGCACGGAGTTCGGTCAGGAAGCGCTGTTCGTCGGTGGCGGGGTCGGCTTCGAGGGCGGGTTCCTCGGTGAGGTGCCAGCCTTCGCGGCACTGGACGGCCCGCAGTCGGCGCTTACGCTCGGCGCAGGTCGGGCAGAGGCTGGCGCGGGTGGCGCCACAGGGGATGTCGATGATCTCGGTTTCACCGGTCAGGACGTCGGTGCGGCGGACGGCCACCGGGCGGACGCAGACGCCGTGTTCCTCGGCCACCGCGCGCAGGACGTCGCGGGCGAGCGGCATCCTGGCGCGTTCGACGCGGGTGGTCATCGTCGGTCCGTGGAGTAGCAGAAGGCGTAGAGGGCCTCCATGAGGCGGACCAGGTCCCGGCCGGTGGTGATGGGCGGGAAGCCGGCGGCTTCGATGCGGCGGGCGACGTCGAGCAGCAACCCGTTGCTGAACCGGGGGTCGTTGTGGTCCGGCTGGGGGACGGGGTAGGCCGGGGTGGTGGGGGTGTGGAGGGCGGACATGGTGTTCTCCGTTCAGGGGTGGATGCTGCCGACGGTGGCGGCGAGCCAGGCGAGGGTGTGACGGATGGCCGGGGCAGCGACCGTGTTGGCGAGGAGGAAGCCGAAGGTTCCGCAGAGCAGAAGGTCGAGGACCCGCATGGCGCTCTGGCGGATCAGCAGGACGATCACCGCGCCGAGGAGGAGGACAAGGGAGGCGTTCACGATCACGGGTGGGCTCCTTCTCCGAGTGAGGAAACGTGCACGTCTAGGGGGCTAGACGCCGCATGGGGAGAGCTGTCGCGGCAGTACTGGGCGACCAGCCGTTCGATCTCGCTGTCGGAGACGTAGGCGGCGCGGACCCGGACGGCGTCCGGACTGGTCTCGTCGCGGACGTAGCCGACGCCGGCGCCCGTGTGCGGATCGGGTGAGATCAGGTCAGCCAAAGCGCCACGGGCACGCGCTCCGGAACCGAGCACCATGTCGACCTGAGCCGCTTCGTCCATCCGCAGCGCGATGCGGTCGGGGAAGAGGTTGCGCAGGTTCATGACCTCCTTGCGCGGGTCCTGGAGGGCGCCGACCAGGCAGAAGCCGACCGAGCGGCCCTGGCTGGCCAGGGTGGCGATGGCGGCCTCGGCCCGGCGCCGCAGGTCGCGATCCGGCTGGTAGGCGGTCAGGAAGGCCAGTTCGTCGACCAGGAGGACGATGAACGGCGAGGAGGCGGAGGGGGTGTGGGCCCGCAGTCGACCGGCGAAGGAGTGGGCCCGCTCCTGCATCCGCTCGACGGCGTCTTCCAGCAGGTCGACCATGCGCTCGGGGTCGGACGCGTACCTGGTGAAGAGTCCGACGCCGAAGGACAGTTCCATCCGCTTGGGATCCAATGCCCAGATCTGCACCAGTCCGACGGCGACGGCCGGGAGGAGCCCGCGGACCACGCCCCAGAGGATGGAGCCCTTGCCCGCCCCGGTGACTCCGGCGACCAGGACGTGTGTGCCGTGCAGCCGTTGGCGCCAGGGCTTGCCGTCCTCGCGGCTGCCGATCTCTACCGACCGCCACTGCGGCCCCGACCCGCCCAGCGGTTCGGTCGCAGAAGCGCTTCCTGATGAAGCCGCTTCAGCAGAGCCGCCGACCGCCGCGAGAGCCGCAGTGCCGCGACCAGCGCCCGGAAGCTCCACCGTCGAAGCCAACCAGGCCGACCGAAGCACGGCTTGGAGCTGCGCAGCGCCGCCGACCAGGCGAAATCGACCTCGGCCCGCGAGCTTGGCGAGCATGCCGCGCCAGGACTTGAGACGGTCCAGCAGCCGAGGACGCACGGCCTTGGGCTTCACGGCGGAGCGGTCGGTGAACGGTTCGGCGAGCGGGTCGGACGTCCAGGCCCTGAGCACCACCGCGCCGCGCCTGGGACTGGTCACCTCGACCCGGTGGACGCGCCAGGCGTGCGCGATCGCCTGGACGTGCTGGGCGAGCTGCTCAGGCACCTGACCGGGCAGCAGGCCGATCAGGATGTCCAGGCCGTCCGCGTGCCGGCGGAAGCGTGCGATGCGTGGCCAGGTGTACTCGTAGGTCGCGTCGAAGCGGGGAAGCGGTGCCTGCTGCCAGAGGCCGAGTGCGTAGCTCAGGTCCGGCCAGCCGCGCCGGATGCGCGAACGCAGCGAGTACGTCCGGTACGCCCACCAGCCCGCGGGGACGGCGGCGTAGAGCGTCAGGAGCAGGACGCCGCCCGTCGGGCCGAGGCGGGTGACGGCCCAGGAGTAGCCGATCCATGCGGCTGCCAGGACGACGGCCGCTGTCTTGATTCCGCGCTTGCTGACCGGGTGGGACATGGCTGGTCACCTTCTTTCGCGTGCTCGGAGTGCAGGGGGTGGCAGGGGGTGGGCCCCGACATGCGCCCGTGTCGGAGGGCGGTGGCGCATGCCGGGAGTCGGGCGCGGATCAGGCAGCCGACTTGGGCGAGGAGGCCCGGGGACCGGCGGGGACGCGGACGGCGCTGGCCCGGAACGAGTAGGCGACACGGCCGCTGTTGTTCACGTACGCGGTGACCGTGAGGCCCTCGAACTCGACCGGCCGGAACGGCAGTCCGGGCGCCGGGTCCGGCAGCACGGGGAGAACCTGTGCCGCCACCTTGACCCGAGCCGAGGTGTCCCGGGCCTCCGGGTCGGGGTCGACCACCGCGACCACCCACAGCGGCTGGCCGGTGGCCTTGTCCCGCGCCTGAACCTTGGTGCCGCTCTTGCTCGCCTCGAAGTCGGCGACCGGTTCGACCGAGACGGCGAACGCGCCGGCCGGGAACACGTCCTCGAACCGGACCGGGATCGCACCACGGATAGCCATGAGGATCTTCCTTTCGTCCACCCCCCTAGACAGTCGAAGGCCGAGCGGCCCCGAGATGGCCGTCTAGGGGGGTGGACACTTAAGGTAGGACATCGCCAAGGCAACTGTCTAGGGGTATATACAACGATCTTGACGAGTCGTCAGGTCGACGATGCGCCGTCGATCTCGACTCGATCGCCAGTACGAAATGCGGCCGGAGAACCCGAGCCCGAACAGGCGAGTTACAGTGCCCGTCGAAGCACTGAGGAGAAGACGTGACGGACCAGACCTGGCAGCTCAGGCATGGGGACAGCTTGATCGGGACGCTGACCCTTGAAGGCATCGACATGTTCTGGACGGACTGTCACTTCGCCCCGGCCGCAGCTTGGGAGGACATCCGCCCGCTCTTCACCGTCTCCCAGAACGCTTGGGAGCGAGGCGACGAGGAGGCTGCCCTGGAGGCCGATGAGGTGATCTTCAACCTGGGGCTCGCCCTTGTCCCCACAGGGGGCGGAGCGACGATCACGGAATTCCTCCTCCGCGTCGCCGACGAGACGGCTCGCTTCCGCCACTGACCGGTCAGCCCTGGGGTCGACTGCTCCAGTTGGCGGCCTCGGGAGGCACCTCGATCTCGTAAGCCAGCCGGAAGCGGTCGGCAGCGAGCACCAGGTCCGCCGTTTCCACCGGTACGTCGCCCGCCCAGTGGGTCCGCTCGATCATGAGCACCGTCGTCCCCAGCGGCACGCCGAGTGACGTCGCCTCGGCTTCCAGGATCGGCCGAGCCGCGACATCCTCGGTGACCCGGGTCGGCGCGAGCCCGATCGAGGCGAACCGCAGCACCACCCCGACGCCGGCCAGCGGCCCGAGTTCCGGAAAGACAACGGGCGTACCGCCCGACAGCCCGAGCGGTTCCCAACTGGTCGAGAGCTGGGTCGGCACCCCGTCCGCACGGAAGACGTACTGCGTCTGCATCAGCGGATCCCCCTCCGCCAGGCCGAGCCGGGCGGCAAGTCCCGCGGTCGCGTACGTCTTCTGGGAGCTGTGGGACCAGCTCGGCTCCACGCCCCGCGCACGGGTCTCCGCCTCATAGGGACTCCCCGGCGTGCGGTAGCGCCCGCGCGCAACCCGGACGAGAGTCGGCCGCTCCCGGACGTACGTCCCCGACCCCGGGCGCCCCTCGATCAGCCCTTCGGCTGCCAGGACGCGGAGGGCCTGCCGGACGGGTTGCTCGGACATCCCGTACTCGCGGTGCAGCTCAGCGATGCTGGGCACCCGCGAACCGGGAGGACGCTGCCCCGAAAGGATCTCGGCGCGCAGGGCGTCAGCAAGTCGCAGATATGCCGGTCGACCCAAGTCGGCCACCCTGCCCCCAATCTCACGAATCCTCAGATCAGCTTGACAACCTCGGACCCTAGCTTTCAAGCTCGGATTCGAGCTTGACGCAATGTAGTTGATCAGAGCGTCCACTGTGACGGAAGGGTGTCAGCCATGCCTTGGATTGCCCAATTCCCCGGATCCGTAGAGGCCGTCAGTTCGGCCCGCGCCTTGGTTCGCGAGGCCCTGGAGGACTGCATGCGAGCCGACGACGCGGAGCTGATCGCCTCCGAGCTTGCCACCAACGCCATCCTCCACACCCGCTCCGGCCACGACGGCCACTTCTGGGTGGAGGTCCTCCGCCGGCGCAACTGGATCCGAATCGCCGTCACGGACGACGGCGCACGCAACAGCGCATTCAGCTTCCGCAACAGCGAGGAGGTCGAGGACTTCGGGCGGGGCCTGGCGATCGTGAACGCCCTCGCGGATCACTGGGGCGCGCGGAGCGAGGTCGACAACTGCCACACCGTCTGGGCCGAACTAACATGCACCGAGCACGAAGATCGCCACCAGCACGCACAGAAGTCCAGTTCTCGGGGTGTATAGCCCCCTATACAAACAACACGCCTCAGACGCCGCAGGAGATCCGCGATGAACGCCCCCGCCCAGCAAACTGCCCGCCACCTCCGTTTGCTGATCCTGTCTATCCCCCTAGACTCAGCCCTGGCAGGGTCGACCTCAGGAGGAGAAGAAGACGTGGCGGGAGAAACAAAGCGGATCGCCGCGATCAAGGACCCCTTTCAACTCCTACGCGCCGCGACCCTCCGACTTGCCGAAGCCCAGCAGGAAGTCACTGAACTCTCCAGACTGCGCCAGCGGGTCATCTCCGAACTCCACGACCAGGGCATGTCCTACGCCCAGATCGCCGCGGAAGCCGGACTGACCCGCGGCCGCATCCACCAGCTCAAGCAGTCCGCCCCGTCGCCCGAGGGCGCGTTCCTGGGCAACGCCCGCCTGATCATCGCCACCCCGCTGAAGCAGGAGGCCGGCAACTCCCGCCCGGTGCTGGCAGCCGAGGACTTCGCCGCCGCCCAGCGGCTCGGCGATCTGGCCCGCTCCTACAAGCTGGACCCGAGCTTCGAACACGTCCCCATCGGCGGCGAGATCGACCTCAACCGCGACGACATGATCGTCATCTGCGGTCCCCGGCTCTCCAGCCACGTCGCCGGGGTCCTCGCCCAGGACCCGTCCATCTGCTTCGAGCGCGCCGCCGACGGCCCCTGGACGCTCCGCGACCGGGAGGCCGGGACCGCCTACCGCTCCGGCATGGACTCCGACCCAAGCACCAACTCCGACGTCGCGTACCTCGGTCGCCTGCCCCGCCCCGACGGCCAGGGACTGATCATGGTTCTCACCGGCATCCACCCACAGGGCACCCTCGGTGTGATCCACCTTCTCGTCAACGACCTGGGCGACCTCTACAACCAGGTCGGCACCGGACGCTTCTCCGTCCTGGTCAACGTGGAGTACGACCCCGCGAACAACGAGCCCGTCAACGTACGCCTGCTGTCCCCGTTCTACCGCCACGAGGCACACTGATCGGGTGCGCATAGAGATCGCTACCGAGCCCGCCCACCCCGGCCGCCCCAACGAGGACTTCGTCGCCGCCAGTCCGAACGCCGTCGTGCTCCTGGACGGCTCTGGCACCCCAGCCGGTTCGGACTGCGGCTGCACCCACGGCGTCGCTTGGTACGCCTCTCGACTCGGCGTCAACCTGCTGGCCAGCATCACCAACCAGCCGGAGCGCACCCTCACGGAGTGCTTGGCCGACGCCATCTCGCGCACTGCCGAACTCCACGCCGACACCTGCGACCTCAGCCACCCAGGCACCCCGTCAGCAACCGTGATCGCGGTGCGGCTCACCGAGCATGACATCGAGTACCTCGTCCTGGCCGACTCGACCCTCGTTCTCGAACCCGCCGACGAGCGCGCCCCGGTGGCCATCACCGACGACCGCGAAGCCCAGGTCGGCAGCGTCCTGCGCCAGCCGATGGACGCCGAGGCCACCGGCACCCCCGCGCACGTCGCCGCCCACCGCGCCTACGTCGAAGCCCTCCGCGCCCACCGCAACCAGCCCGGCGGGTTCTGGGTCGCCGCCGCCGATCCCGCTGCCGCGCACGAAGCCCTCACCGGCAGCATCCCCCGCGCCGACCTCACCGGTTTCACGCTCCTCAGCGACGGCGCCTCCCGCCTGGTCGACCGCTTCGCCCTGGCCGATTGGGCCCAAGCCCTCACCGTCATCCGCGACCACGGGCCAGCCGAGCTCATCCGCCACGTCCGCACTGCCGAACACGACGACGCCGAAGGCAAGCGCTGGCCCCGCGGCAAGGCCCACGACGACACCGCCGTAGCGACCGTCAACCTGTAGCCCTGCCAGCTCACAACTCGCCCCGGGTCACTGCCGAATTGAGCTGTACTAGGTCAAGGGCGCGCGCCCTGCGCGCGCCGCTGCCCCGCCCGCGGCGGCCGACGCCGGGCGTGCGGGCTGGCGCCCGGTCCCGGCGCGACCGCCAGAACGGGGCAGCGCGTGGCTGGGGCCGGCGGCTCCACAGTTTTACCCACCTGCCAGGACCGGGCCCCGCGCCGAGCAAGACCGGGGGGCCACTCGGCCAAATTGCGGTCAGGCCCATAAGCCCTGACCGAGTCGCAGCAGCTTACGGCCCCCCGATCATGCCCGGCCCCAGACCAGACAGGACACCGGCCAAAACCGCTCCGCCGCCCGCGCAGCGATCTAGCGCCATGCCCATACTTTCGCCGTGAACGCTGCTAGCATTCTCACATGGCGACGGTATCTGATTTTCGTAGATTCAACTTCGGTTTTTCCGATGCTGGCCGAGAATATCTAATGGCCCCAACTCTGCTCCGTGACGGCTATTACGACCTCGGCGGAACCGTTGATAGAGTTCTGAATTCACACGAATTTCTCCTGCTAGGGTATAAGGGGTCCGGGAAGTCAGCGGTCGGCGCACGCCTCCGACTTCTGGCAGAAGGTGCCCCTGCTCAGCTTTCAGCACCGCAAGCAATTTTCGTAGACAAGCTTCCATTGCGCGAGTTCAAAGGCGTAGTTCCCGACTCCATCGATGCGCACGTGCGACATGTCTACGCATGGCAGCTTCACCTAATGGTCCAGATCATTACTGGCCTCTCAGGAGATGGTCAGGCCGACGCCAAATCAAGAAAGAAAGTAGCGGCCGCAGAAAAAGAGCTCGGGAAAGCCGGGGTTATCCCACAGCAGCCCTCCAGCCTTAAGCGGTTTCGAATGACCAAGGTGTCCGCTTCGGTCGGACTCCCAAACAAGGGCCTTGGGCTTTCTGCAGATTTTCAAAGGAGCACGGACGAGGGCGATCTTCGCCTTTGGCTAGCATACCTAGAGGGCGTGACGTCCGAATACAGGAGCAATCGAAAGCACTACTTTTTCATCGATGGACTAGACGATCTTTCCTTGGCGAGTAGCGGCCGAGAGCTACTTCTAGGCGGGCTCATTCAGGCCACTGTAGGCCTAAACGAGATGTTCCAGGAATCAGGCAGCCCAATTAAGATCGTGGTCTCCTGCAGGACGGATCTATACTCCCGCCTATCGCTCCCCCAAGCAGGGAAGATCCGCCGGGACTACGGTCTAGAGCTAAATTGGTACCAAAATCCCCGAGATGCTGGCGTGAGCCATCTCGTGAGGCTGGCGAATCTTCGAGCACGCCTAGTTGATAGGTCATGTAGCGATCTATTCTCAGAGTTCTTTGATCCAACGATCTCCGGAAAGAACACAGTCGAGTTCTTGCTACTCCAGACTCGCCATACGCCACGAGACCTCCTGCAGCTCCTAAAGATCATCCAGAAGCACGTGGACGGCCCGGGTCCAATTTTGCCCAGCATAGTACTCTCGGGCATCTCTGACTATTCACAGACATATTTTGTCGACGAGATGCACGATGCCTTGAGCACATACTTCACCGAAGATCAGCAGTCAAGAATCAGGCAGCTTCTGGGGACCTTGCGTCAGCGCGATTTTACATTTGCGGACTTGCGCACGCGAGTTGAGAATGACTCAAGGTTCAAAGACAAGCTCGACCTTCACTCGGTAACTACAGCGCTTTTTGACAGCAGCTTTATTGGGAACGTTACTCCTGGCGGGGCCACCGGAAGTTCTGATCCATATTTTCGATTTAAGCATAGGAATCCCGAAGCAAGTCTCTTGCATGATGAATCCATGCAGCTGCACCCCGGCCTCTGGAAGGCGTTTAGCCTCGCTTGAGGCAGTCCCGCCAGACAGTGAAGGCCAGGAGTCAAGCCAGCAGGTCCGCCAGATCGAGTGGCAGCCTCCCATGCGCACGCTTCTCCGTTGCCACACACGCTCCTGCACCGTGCCAGAAACGCGCCAGACCGCGCGGTACGCGACGGTCAACAGAGGGCTGCGGCGGGTCGATTGGTAACTGGGCGCCGGAGGCAGGGCTCGCAGGTCACCCACAGTGACCGCCTGCCGCCCTCCGGAGGCGGGTGCGTAGGTTCGAATCCTACCGGGGGCACTTCGCAAGAAGTGCCGAAAAGGCCCAGCCCAGCGGGTAGTTACCGCGAAGCTGGGCCTTCTTCATGCCCGGGGCCAGATCCGGGCCATACGGGCCATCAGTTCGCCGGCGTCGGCGAAGGCGACCCGTCCGGGTGGGTCGCTCTCCAGCCCCGCCCTCGGCCTGGGCGTCGGGGCACCCTTCGCGCTCCCGGTCCCCGACATCACCCATTCAAGCTCAGTAACGTGACGCTATGGACGAGTCTCGGATCAAGGTGCAGGGCACGGACCTCGAGGTCATGATCACAGCCAACGCTGCCGGACTTCGCGAACTCGCAGAGAGGCTCATCGGGCTGGCCGATGCCCAGCTCCACGACGGCTACCACGAGCATCTCGAAGTCGATCTGGGCCTGGTGGCAGGGTCAACCAGTCTGATCCTGGAACGGAACGAGAGCGTCTGAGCAGCGGAACGATCTCGCCCGGGCACGGCTCGTGCTTTCCGGGCATCCGGCATCTGGGAACTCGCCTACTCCCGACGCCGCCAGAGCGCTGATGCTCAACCGCAGGTGAAGCAGTTCTGGCACAGGAAGTCGGCCGGGCCGACGTTGGGATCCGGCTGCAAGGGCTGGTTCGGCAGCCCGCCTGTGCGACGCCGTCCGGGTCGACGTTTGACACCGATGCGGGCGTGGCGAGATCCGTCGCGGGCGGCGATGGGCGGGTGGGTGCGCAGGTGATCGCCATGGATGCAGGGCTGGTTGACCAGGGTCGACGGCTGCCGAGCTCGCGGAGCGGGGCGACGGCCCTGCGGAAAATCCGGGGCGGGGTAACGGAGTTGGTGTCACAGTGGCCCGCATGGAGATCGGTGGTGCGGAATCGGTGGTGCGGGAGACGTCGCAGGAAGCCGGTGAGGGGTTGTGGCGGGAGATCGATGTGTTGATCTCCGAGGGGCGCACGATCCTGGCGATCAAGGCGATCCGCGAGACGTTCGGGGATGGCTTGCGGGAAGCGGTGGAGAGGTTCCAGACGCGCAGCGACATGCTGGCGGGGCGGGGCTGAGAGGGGCGGTCGGTTGTCGGGCGCCGACCGCCGCCTCGGATGGGCTCAGGTCAGGGGCTGGGTGAAGCGGATGCGGTTGCCGAAGGGGTCGCGGAGGCCGCAGTCGGTGCCGTAGGGGCGCTCGGTGGGCTCCTCGGTGAACTCGACGCCCTGGGCGAGCAGGGTGTCGTAGGTCTTGCGGCAGTCGTCCGTGGTGAAGATGAGCCAGCCGCCCATGGCGCCCTTGGTCACCAGCTCGCGGACCTGCTGCGCCGTCTCCTCGGACATCGCCGGGGAGCCCGGCTTCTCCAGCAGGATCTGGCGCTCGGGGTGGCCGGGGATGCTGACGGTCAGCCAGCGCATGAAGCCCAGGTTGACGTCGGCGGTGACCTCCAGGCCGAGCTTGCCGACGTAGAAGTCGAGGGCCTCGTCCTGGTCGAGGACGTAGATCTGCGATTGCGTGATGGCGTTGAACATGTGCCTCACGCTACGCGGCGGAAGGGACGAAAACTTATCCAAAACTGCTCAGTCGCTGGGTCGCATCCATGCCATCGCGAAGCAGGTCGGCACGCCCGCGGCCACCGCCTCCCGGCGGTACGTCCGCGGCGACCGTCCGACGATGTCGCGGAACGTGCGGCTGAAGGTGCCGGGGCTGCCGAAGCCGACCTCGAAGCAGATGTCCGTCACGCTGCGGTCGGTCTCGCGCAGCAGGAACATCGCCCGCTCGACGCGGCGGCGTTGCAGGTAGCGGTGCGGAGTCTCGCCGAAGGTGGCGCGGAAGGTGCGGGTGAAGTGCGCCGGCGACACGTGGGCGATCCGGGCCAGCGCCGGGACGTCCAGGGGCTGCGCGTACGCGCGATCCATCGCGTCGCGGGCCCGCAGCATGCGGCGGTTCGTCTCTTCGGCGGCGCTGCTCACAGGGGCATCACATCACGGACCGGGATGGCCGGAAGTGCCGCTGCGACGGACGCGTCGGGGGTCCTAGGCTGCGAGCACTCCACGGGGGAACGAACCGAGAGTTCGATTGTCATGAACTCGTCAGACAAATCGAGAGGAAACCCCATGTTGCGTGGACTGGCCATCGGCGGCGCGGTCGCGTCGTTGCTCGCCTCGTCGTTCTTCCTCAGCACCGCCGCCCAGGCGCGACCCGGCGACGTCACTCCGCCCGGCGGCTTCACCATCGGGCTGGTGACCGTCAACGGCTCGGGCTGTCCGGCCGGGACCGCCGCGGTCGCGGTCTCGCCCGACGACACGGCGTTCACCGTGACCTACAGCGACTACCTCGCCGAGGTCGGCGTGGGCGCCCGCCCGACCGACTTCCGCAGGAACTGCCAGCTCGACGTCCGGGTGCACGCGCCGCAGGGCTTCACCTACGCCATCGCCGAGGCCGACTACCGCGGCTACGCGTACCTCGCGAACGGCGCGACCTCCCGGGAGCAGGCGAACTACTACTTCCAGGGAGACCCGCAGACCGCCTACGCCGCCCACGCGTTCGCCGGGCCGATGGACGACGACTGGCAGGCCACCGACACCACCGGGATCGCCTCGCTGATCTACGCCCCCTGCGGGGCGACCCGCGACCTGGAGATCAACACGCAGCTCAACGTGGGCGTCGGCTCCTCGGACCCGGCCACCACGACCAGCTTCATGACCATGGACTCCACCGACGGCAGCCTGACCACGATCTACCACCTCAGCTGGGAGACCTGCCCGCACTGACCCACGCAGGAGGCCCGGGTCCGCGCGGAGTTCCGCGCGGACCCGGGCCTTCAGGTCAGGAGGAGGAGACCGCGGTCTGGTAGAGGTCGGCGATCGTGCCGTCGAAGTAGGCGGTGTAGGACGTGTCGTCGGTGTCGCCGCCCTGCTGGTAGCCGCCGATGATGCCGGTGACCGCGCCCGTGCTGCTGCTGATCCAGGGGCCGCCGCTGGTGCCGCCCGGGTAGGACGGGCAGTTGATGACCCGCTGGTAGGAGCTGAACTGGGAGGTGGTGTTGGAGCAGAGCAGCGGGAGGTCCGAGCTGGAGGGGTAACCGTAGAGCCGGACGATGCCGTCGAAGCCCGCGCTGGTGCCGAGCGGGTTGCCGCCGACCACGTCCTGGATCTGCTGGCCGTTCAGCGGGGCCACCTGCAGGAAGGCGAAGTCCTGGTCCGGGTCGTTGTTCTCCTGCCAGCCCTTGGTGGTGAAGACCTGGGTGACCTGCCAGACGCCGAACGGGGTCTGGCCGTTGCGGTAGGCGGGGACGAAGGAGACGCCGTTCACCGTGCTGATGCAGTGGGCCGCGGTGAGCAGCAGGTTGCGGGTCCCGCTCTGCACCACGCTCGCCGTGCAGAAGTGGTTGCCGGACGAGACGGAGCCGGCGAACAGCGCGCCGACCCGGTTGGCCTCGGCGGTGACGGGCGCGGTCTGCGTCGAGTCCAGGGTGGACGCGGGGGCGGGGGCCGCAGTGGGCGTCGGCGTGGGGCTGGGAGTGGGAGCGGCCGCGACCGTCCGGGGGTCGGCGCCCGAGGGCGACGACGGGGTGCTCGCCGGCGTCGTCGCAACCGGCGAAGGCGCGGCGGGCGACGGGGTGGCGGACGTCGGCACGGCGGAGGGCGACGGCGACGGCGAGGGCGCGGCGGACGACGGCGACGGCGACGGCGCGGCGGCAGCGGCGCCCGTGGCGGTGGTCGTCGTGAAGGCGCTCAGCTTCGCGGCGGTCCGGCTGGAGGCGTTCGCCTCCGAGGTGAGCGTCCCGACTCCCGCGATGGCGCCGACGAAGACAGCGGCCAGCATGGCGGCGAGAACAACGGGGCGGACGGCGAATCGGCGGGTCCTGCGGGGCCCTCGCTGCTGACTGATCATCAGGTTACTGACTCCTGCCCCACGATCGGTGGCCCCGGGTTGACCGGCTGGGTCGGCACCTGCCTGCGGTGCCTGGCTACGTTCTGACTATTCCCCGCCCGACTCGATACCGGATGATCCCCTGCTGAGATCCGTGTGAGAATCCTTCGCCCGGACCCGCCCTTCGTTCACGTTCGTTCACGTTCGTTAACCGGGCGACCAGCGCTCATCATGGCTGATCACCCCACCTGGTGAGAAGGGTCGGGAAGGACTTTTGATGTACGGCGGTCAGCTGGGGGCGTGCCGCTGGTCTGCGCACAACAACGAACTCCCCCGGTCGCCGCAAAAGCGGTCCGGGGGAGTTTGAGCGCTGTCTCAGGCATGGATCAGCTGCCGGTCGCCTCCTCGGCGAGCGCGTGCACCGAGGCGTCGGCGCTCTCGCCGGTGGCCTCCCCGGGGGCGGGCCGGTGGTCCACCATGAAGAACGCCAGGACGGCCGCGAACAACAGCACGCCCAGGGCGACGGTGGTCGCCACCACGTAGCCGTGCACCGCCGCGGTGTTCTGCACCGCCTGGCTGCCGGCGTTCCGCCCGACCAGGTACGCGGTGGTGGCGCTGGCCGCGATGGTGTTCAGCAGGGCCGTGCCGATCGAGCCGCCGACCTGCTGGGCGGAGTTGATGGTCGCCGCGGCCGCGCCCGTCTCGTTCGGCGCGACGCCCAGCGTGGCCAGGCTCATCGAGGGCATGAACACCATGCCCATGCCGACGCCGAGCAGGATCTCGGCCGGCAGCACGCTGGCGGCGTAGGGGCTGCTCACCTTGAGCTGGGTGAGCCAGGCCATGCCCGACGCGGCAAGCAGCAGCCCCGGCACGATCAGGTTCCGGGATGGCACCCGCGTCATCAGCCGGGCCGCCAGGCCGGTCGAGCTGGCGATGATGGCGGCGGTCATCGGCAGGAAGGCCACGCCGGTCAGCAACGGCGAGAAGCCCTTGATCACCTGCAGGTAGTAGGTCAGGAAGAGGAAGAGACCGAACAGGCCGACCACGGCCAGGCCCACCGAGAGCGCCGCGCCACCGCGGTTGCGGTTCGCGACGATGTGGATCGGCAGCAGCGCGTGCGCGGTGCGCCGCTCGACCAGGACGAAGAGGACGAGCAGCAGGGCGCCGCCGATCAGGCAGCCCAGCACGAGCGAGTCCGCCCAGCCGCGGTGCTCCGCCTCGGACGTCCCGTACACGATGGCGAGCAGACCGCCGCAGCCCAGGAAGGCGCCTGGCAGGTCGAGCTTGACCCGGGTGCCCTTGGCGATGTGGTCCCGCTTGAGCAGCCGGACCGCGGCCAGCGCCGCGCCGATCGCGATCGGGACGTTGACGAAGAGGCACCAGCGCCAGTTCAGGTACTGGGTCAGCACACCACCGGCGATGAAGCCGATCGCGCTGCCGCCACCGGCGATGGCACCGAAGATGCCGAAGGCCGTGCTGCGTTCCCTGGGGTCGCTGAAGGTGGTCGAGAGCAGGCCGAGCGCCGAGGGCGCGAGCAGTGCGCCGAAGCCGCCCTGCAGGGCGCGCGAGGCGAACAGCATCACCGAGCCGACGGCGGCGCCGCCGAGCGCGGAGGCTCCGGCGAAGCCGAGCAGGCCGATGACGAAGGTGCGCTTGCGGCCGTAGAGGTCACCGAGCCGGCCGCCGAGCAGCAGCAGACCGCCGAAGGCCAGCGTGTAGGCGGTGATCACCCACTGGCGGTCGCCGTTGGAGATGCCGAGGTCCTTCTGCGCGGACGGGAGCGCGATGTTCACGATGGTGATGTCGAGCACGATCATCAGCTGGGCGACGGCGATGACAGCCAGCGCCTTCCAGCGGCGGGGGTCCGGCCCCTGGTCGACGGCTGCGGCTGCGGCTGCTTGGTGCGAAGACACGGCAGAGCCTTCCGGACGGGAGGCCGTCCGCGTGCGCGGACGGCACTGCCCTCCAGGGAAACTCGCTGACGCGCGAGGGGCAAGCAGATTTCTCACATAGCCGGATTAATCAGACATTCACCTAATATTTTTACCTTTTCTGGACATCCTCCGTCCGTCAGATCTCCGAAAGCGCCGCGACCAGGTCGTCCAGGCCCAGCGAGCCCTGCGAGAGCGCGGCCATGTGCCAGGCCTTGAGGTCGAACACCTCGCCGCGCGCCTCGTGCGCCGCCCGCGCGGCGGCCCGGCCGCTCAGCCAGGCGCGCTCGCCCAGCTTGTAGCCGATCGCCTGGCCGGGCACGCCGAGGTAGCGGGTCAACTCGCTGTCCAGGTAGGCGGGCGCCAGGCCGCAGTACTGGCCGAAGAACTCCCGGGCCGCCTGCGGCGTCATGAGCTCGCCGGGCCGGTACGGCGAGTCCGCGGGGAAGTCCAGGCCGACGTGCATGCCGATGTCGACGATCACCCGCAGCGCCCGCATCATCTGGGCGTTGAGGTAGCCGAGCCGGTGGGCGGGTTCGGTGAGGTAGCCGAGTTCGTCCATCAGGCGCTCGGCATAGAGCGCCCAGCCCTCGACGTTGGCGCTGATGCCGCCCAGGCTGACCTGGTAGGTGGAGAGGCTGTCGGCGACGTAGTTCCACTGCGCGAGCTGGAGGTGGTGGCCGGGGACGCCCTCGTGGTACCAGGTGCTGACCAGGTCCCAGGTGGGGAAGACGTCCAGGCCCTGGGTGGGGTACCAGGTACGGCCGGGACGGCTGAAGTCCAGCGAGGGCGACGTGTAGTACGGGGCTGCCGCGCCGCCGGCCGGGGCGATCATCGACTCGACCCGGGTGATCGGCTCGGCCAGGTCGAAGTGCACGCCCTGCAGGTCCTCGATCGCCCGGTCCAGCAGGCCCTGGAGGTAGCGCCGGATCGGTTCCTCCCCCTCGATCCTCGGGCCGTCGGACTCCAGCCAGCGCATCGCCTCCATCGGCGTGCTGCCCGGGCGCACCTTCTCCGCCTCCGCGCGCATCGCGCCGTCCAGCTGGTGGAACTCCGTCCAGGCCCAGCCGTACGCCTCGTCGAGGTCCAGGTCGGCGCCCGTCCACTGGCGGGCCCAGCGGGCGTAGCGCGTGCGGCCGATGGTGTCCGGGGTATCGGCGGCGGCCGGTGCGTAGACCTCGGCCAGCCAGTCGCGCAGCTCGGCGAGTGAGTCGGCGACGGTGCGGGCGGTGGCGGTCAGCTCGGCGCGCAGCGGCTCGGGGGCGGGCGCGACCAGAGCGGCGAACCAGCCGCCGGAGGCCTTGGCGTCGGGGTCGGTGTCGGCGGGGTCGGCGGGGTCGGCGGGGTCGGCGGGGTCGGCGGGGTCGGCGGGGTCGGCGGGGTCGGCCGCCAGCCACTGCCCGATCTGCCCGATCACCGTGCTGACCTGGCGCGGGCCGGAGAGCAGGTCCCGCTCGATGCCCTCGGCCAGCAGGGCGCGGTACTGCTCCAGCGCGAGCGGGACGCGGGCCAGCCGGCGGCCCAGCCGCGCCCAGTCCTGCTCGGTGTCGGTGGGCAGCAGGGTGAAGACCTCGCGCACGTTGTGCAGCGGCGAGCCCATGTTGCTGACCGCGCGGAACCCCTCCCCCGCGTCGTGGACGCCGAGTTCGGCGTTCAGCCGCTCGCGCAGCAGCACCGCGCAGCGCCGCTCGGCCGCCGGGTCGGCGGCGGCGTCGCCGCGGCCGGCCGCCTCGGCCTCGTCCAGCTCCGCCAGGGTCCGGCGGGCCAGCTCGGCAGCCGCCTGCAGGCCGGCCGGGGAGAGGTCCGGCAGGCGGTCGTCGTCGGGGTTGATGCCGAGGTAGACCGCCGTCAGCGGGTCGAGCTCGGCCAGGGCCTGGACGTAGGCGTCCGCGATCTGGCGAGGGGTGGTGCCGGAGCCATCTGAGGGGTTCGGTTCGTCAGCCATTCGGACATCTTTTCGCAGCCCGGCAGCTTTGGAAGCCGGTTTGTGAGAACCAACCGGAGGCGGTGGCTCCTGAACCGCGGGCGGTCAGCCGCCGGTCCCCCGGGACGCGCGCCAGGAGTGCCAGGTCCGCAGCGGGTCCCAGGTCGGCCGGCCGCGGGTGATCGGGTAGAACGCCAGGCCGATCAGGACCGAGCAGAAGTGGCCCAGGTCGGTGAAGGTGTGCGAGGTGACCAGCGGGACGGCGTAGAAGACCAGCAGGCCGGTGCCGTACACCCAGCGCCAGCCTCCGGCGAAGCGGTAGGTGAGCACACCCTCCACGCCGGCCAGCGCGTACGAGACGCCGACGTCCACGGTGTTCGCCAGGTTGGCGGGCAGCCGGCCGTGCAGGATTCCGGCGCTGACCACTCCCTCGCTGATCAGCGTCGCGAGCACATGGGCGGTGGCCGCGACGGTGAACCAGCGCCGGGTGCCGAGCCAGCGTTCGGCCGGGACGTGGAAGACGTGGAAGATCACGAAGTAGAAGAAGAAGGACGGCTGTTCGGTCCAGATCGCACTCGCCACCAGGGCGTGCACGGGGTGCGAGCGCAGCTGGTCGAGATTGGTGCTGCGGCCGGCCAGGAACCAGTCCAGGTTCTCCGGGCTGATCCGGGCGACCACGAAACTGGTGACGGCCAGGATCGCCAGCCAGAGGTAGGTGCCCGGCGCGGACCTGATCCACCGCCACACCAGGTGCGCCCACCGGTGGACCCGTCCGTCCTCGCCCGCGCGCCGCATACCGTCCCCGTCTCCCGCGTCTTCGAGCCCGCCGGCCCTCCCTCACAGGATGGGGGTTTGCGCGGTTTCGCCCCGGCCGACCCGCCGACCGCGCGAAGGGGCCGGTCAGCGGGGTTCCGCTGCGGCGCGGGCGCACTACGCTGACCGCCATGGAAGCCACCGAGCAGGCAGTTCCTCAGGAGAGCGCGCAGTCCGCCGGGCAGGCGCCCGGGGCCGCCCAGGAGCGCCCGCGCCGCGCCGGTTACCGCCGGCTGCCCGTCCAGCAGCGGCGTGAGCAGCTGATAGCGGTCGCGCTGACGCTGTTCAGCACCCGGCCACCGGAGGAGGTCAGCCTGGACGACGTCGCCGAGGCCTCCGGCGCCTCCCGCCCGCTGGTCTACCGCTACTTCGCGGGCGGCAAGCAGCAGTTGTACGAGGCGGCGCTGCGCAGCGCCGCCGAGGAGCTGACCAGCCGGTTCACCGTCCCGCCGCGTGGCACGCCGACCGAGCAGCTGGCCTCGGTGCTGGACCGCTACTTCTCCTTCGTCGCCGAGCACGACGCCGGCTACGGCGCGCTGCTGCGCGGTGGGTCGGTGGTGGAGACCGCGCGGACGTCGGCGATCGTGGACGAGGTGCGACGGGCCGCGCTGCGCCGCACACTGCGCTACATGGGGGTGCGGGAGGCCGGACCGCGGCTGACCCTGCTGGTCCGGTCGTGGATCTCGGTGGTCGAGGCGGCCTCGCTGAGCTGGCTGGACGAGGGCCGGCAGATTCCGCAGACCGAGCTGCGGGACATGCTGGTGGACGATTTCGTGGCGATGACCGCCGTCACCGCGCCGCGCGATCCGCAGACCGCCGAGGTGCTGGCCGGGCTGCTGGCGCTGGAGAGCCCGGACGGATCGGCCGCCCGGCTGCTGGCGCGGCTGGGAGCGTTGAGCGTGGGGAGCGCGGGAACGGCTCCCTGAGGAACCCGACCCCCGTGCCAAGGGTCGGGTGTCCGACCGGCGCTATGCCTTGTCGAGCACCTGGCGCTGCCGGCCGAGCCCCGCGATCTCCAGCTCCAGCACGTCGCCGGGCTGCAGGAACGGCGTGCCCGGGTGGCCCGCGGTGACCCCGGCCGGGGTGCCGGTGACCACCAGGTCGCCGGGCTCCAGGACCATGAACTGGCTGACGTAGCGGACGACTTCGAGCACCGGGAAGATCTGCTCGGCGGTGTTGCCGTCCTGCCGCAGCTCGCCGTTCACCCAGAGCTTGAGGGAGAGCGCCTGGGGGTCGCCGACCTCGTCCGGGGTGACCAGCCAGGGGCCCAGCGGGTTGAACGTCTCGCAGCACTTGCCCTTGTCCCACTGGCCGCCGCGGTCCCACTGGAACGAGCGTTCGGTGACGTCGTTGGCGATGGCGTAGCCCGCGATGCAGGCCGCCGCCTCCTCGTCGGTGGCCAGGTAGCGGGCGGTCTGCCCGATCACGAAGGCCAGCTCGATCTCGTAGTCGGTCTTGGTGCTGCCCCGCGGGACCAGCACCTCGTCGTCCGGACCGACGACGGTGTTGCTCGCCTTGAGGAAGATCACCGGCTCGGCCGGGATCTGCGCGCCGGCCTCCGCCGCGTGGTCGCGGTAGTTGAGGCCGATGCCGACGACCTTGCCGGGCCGGGCCACCGGGGCGCCCGTGCGCAGGCCCGCGATGTCCGCCACCGGCAGCTCACCGCGCTCGATCGCGCCCGCGAGCTCGGCCGGGTCGAGCCGGGACAGGAAGGCGCCGTCGATGTCCGAGGTCCGTCCGGACAGCTCGTACGCGGTGCCGTCCGGGCCGAGCACGACCGGGCGCTCGGCGCCCGGGGGGCCAACACGGAGGAGCTTCATCTGCCCATCACCACCTGTGTTCGTCGCATGTCGCGCGGGAGGCCGCACACCTCCCGTGCCTAATGCATCCGAGGTATATCAAGCGGGGAGCGGGCCCAGACAGGGGGTCGCGGTGAGCGAGTTCCTATCAATTCCTCCAACCGGGTACCCCGGGGAATCGGGCGCCCATACGGTTGACAGGCTGCGGGTCGGCACGCTGCACTCCCTGGAGTGCCACCCTGCTCAGCCCGGTCAGCCGGCCAGCAGGGCCGCCAGCAGGCCCTGGGCGCACGGCTGCGCCGGGCGGCTGAAGCGGCTGAGCCTGCGCTCGATGTCGGCGACGTCGGGGTGCTGCGCGCCGAGCGCGCTCACCGCGGCCGGCAGCAGCTCGGCGAGCAGGCAGTAGGCCTCGGCCGTCCGGCCCGCGCGGTCCAGGCTGACGGCGAGGTCGTGCGCGGTGCGCAGGGTGCGTCCGTCGTAGCGGCCGAAGGCGCGGGCGAACTCGGGCACCAGCTCGCGCAGCCGGCCGACCGCGTCGGACGCCCGGTCGTCCCCGGACGCCTCCCAGGCGGCGTCGGCGCGGCGGCGCAGTTCGCGGATGCCCTCCACGGTCCGGGCGAGGCGACGGCGCACCTCGTCGGCGTCGGCGGGCCGGTCGGCCGGGTCCTTGGCCAGCAGGGCGAGCAGCAGTTCACCGAGCTCGGCGGGCAGCCAGGCCGGTCGCGGCGGGTGGTGGGCCAGGTGCTGGTTCATCAGGCCGACCTGGCTGGTGGAGGTGAACGGCCGGTTCCCGGTGAAGAGTTCGTACAGCACGCAGCCCAGCGCGTAGAGGTCGGAGCGGACCGTGCCAGGGCCGCCGCTCCAGCGCTCGGGGGCCAGGTAGCGGGTGCTGCCGATCACCGAGCCCGTGGTGGTGAGGGGATCCAGGTTGTCGCCGATCTGGGCGATCCCGAAGTCGAGCACCTTCACCACCTCCCAGCCGGGGCCGGTCAGCATGATGTTCTCGGGCTTGACGTCCCGGTGGATCACCTGGGCCGCGTGTGCCGCGCCGAGCGCCGTGCAGAGTTGCCGGCCCCAGGCCAGCGAGCGCGCCAGGTCCGGCGGTTCGGTGGCGATGACGTGCGCCAGGGTCGGACCGTCCAGTAGCTCCATCACCAGGTAACTGACCCGGTCCGGCTCGTCCTCGGCCTCGCCCTGGTCGAGGACGACGACGATGTTGGGGTGGCTGAGCCGGGCCAGGATCTCGACCTCGCGCACCATCCGGCGGATGTCGTTGGCGCTGTCCGGGCCGCGGTGGCGCAGCGTCTTCACCGCCACCGACCGGCCCAGCCGCAGGTCACGGGCCTCCCAGACGACGCCGAAGCCCCCGCGCCCCAGCTCCCGCACCAGCTCGTAGCGCTCCCCCAGCAGCTGCCCGGCTTTCATCGTTCCCCCCGTGATCGCGAATTCCCCGATGCCCCGGCCTGGTTGCCCGGAGGCCAGGGTAGCGACCGCGGCACTGGTCCGGGGCGGGGCCTCAGAGCACCTTGGAGAGGAAGGCGCGGGTGCGCTCGTGCTGCGGGTGGTCCAGCACCGCGCCCGGCTCGCCCTGTTCGACGACCACCCCGCCGTCCATGAAGACCACCCGGTCGGCCACCTCGCGGGCGAATCCGATCTCGTGGGTGACCACGATCATCGTGGTCCCGGCCCGGGCCAGGTCCTTGATCACGTCCAACACCTCGCCGACCAGCTCCGGGTCGAGCGCCGAGGTCGGCTCGTCGAAGAGCAGCACCTTGGGGTCCAGGGCCAGCGCCCGGGCGATCGCCACCCGCTGCTGCTGGCCGCCGGAGAGCTGGCGCGGGTAGGCCTCGGCCTTGTCCGCCAGGCCGACCCGCTCCAGCAGTTCCAGCGCCCGCGCCCGGGCGTCGGCGCGCGAGCGGCCCAGCGCGTTGACCGGCGCCTCGGTGATGTTGTCGAGGACCGTCAGATGCGGGAAGAGGTTGAAGTTCTGGAAGACGAAGCCGATGTGGGTGCGCTGGCGCAGCACCTCGCGCTCCCGCAGCTCGTACAGCCGGTCGCCCGAGCGCCGGTAGCCGATCAGCTCGCCGTCGATCGACACGAAGCCCCGGTCGGTGCGCTCCAGCCGGTTGACGATCCGCAGCAGGGTCGACTTGCCCGAGCCGGACGGCCCCAGGACCACGGTGACCGAACCGGCCCGGACCTCCAGGTCCACCCCGCGCAGCACGTCGAGCCGGCCGAAGCTCTTGTGCACGCCGCGGATCTCGACCATCACGTCGGTGTTGCTCATATCTGTGCCTTCCGGAAAGGACGGACCGGCCGTCACGCGTGTTCGGGCGGGTCGATCTGCGACTGCTGGACGGCCGAGTCGGCGGTGCCCCACTTCTGCAGGATCCGCTGATACGTGCCGTCCTTGATCAACTGGTTGACCGCGGCCTGGAAGGCCGGGGCCAGCGGGGTGCCCTTGGCGAAGGCGAAGCCGACGTCCAGGCGGTGGAACTCGCCGACGAACCTGGTCCCGGCCGCGGGCTGGGCGGCCTGGTAGCGCAGACCGTTGATGGTCGACATCACGGTGTCGATCCGGCCCTGCTGGAGGCTGGTGAGCAGGGCGGCGCCGTCCGAGAAGGACTGAACGGTGTACGGCTTCTTGCCGGCGTCCGCGCAGACGTGCTTCTGGGTGTTCAGCGTGGTCTCGAAAGTGGTGCCGGCCCCGGTGCCGACGGTCAGCCCGCAGAGCTGCTGGAGGGTGGTGATGCCGCTCAGGGCGGTGTTGTCCTTGCGGACCGCGAAGCCCTGGCCGTCGTCGATGTAGGTGACGAAGTCGATGGTCTTCAGGCGGGCGGTGGTGACGCCGAAGTTGCCGGTGCCGAAGTCGTACTTGCCGCTGGAGAGCGCGGGCAGGATGGTCTCGAAGGCGGCCTCCTGGCGGTCGACGGTCAGGCCGAGCACCTTGGCGACGGCATCGGTGACGTCGATGTCCAGGCCCGCCGCCTTCTTCGTCGCCGGGTCCGGGTAGTAGGCGGTCGGCGGGCTGCCGACGGCGGTGCCGACCTTGAGCGTGCCCGCCTTGCGGACGTCGGCCGGGAGCAGGGCGGCGATCGCGTCGACCTTCTGCTCGCCGGAGACGACGTCCCGGGTCGGGTCGATGCCCCGGGGGGAGGCGGCGCCCGCGGCGGCCGGGCCGGGGGCCGCGGACCCGCAGGCGGTGAGCGCCAGTAGCGGGAACAGGGCGGCGGCCAGCAGGGACAGGCGTCTCACGGGATGGGCCTCTCGATGGGAGAACGGTGGAGGAGTGGGAGTGGACGGGGAGGGCTTCAGGCCTGCAGTGCGATCAGCTGGTGGCGGTCGCGTTCCGCGTCGGCGGCCTTGCGCTGCTTGGCGGCGTCGCGCTTGGCGACCTCCTCGCGGACGATCGGGATCACGTGGCGGCCGAAGTCGATCGCGTCGTCCAGCAGGTGGTAGCCGCGCGCGGAGAGGATGTCGACGCCGAGGTCGTAGTAGTCGAGCAGCGCCTCGGCGACCGTCTCCGGCGTGCCGACCAGCGCGTTGGAGTTGCCGGACCCGCCGCTGGCGGCGGCCGTCGGGGTCCACAGCGCGCGGTCGTAGCGCTCGCCGGCCGCGGCGATCGAGAGCAGCCGCTGCGAGCCGGTGTTCTCGGGGACGCCGGTCTGCCCGGAGAGGAGCAGCCGCCCGCGCAACTGGCCTGCCGCCTTACGGGCGTTGATGGTGTCGACGGTGCGGTGGGCCTTCTCCCAGGCCAGCTCCTCGGTCGGCGCGATGATCGGGCGGAAGGCCACCTGGATCCGCGGGAGATCGGTGCGGCCGGCCGCCACGGCCGCCTCCCTGACCCGCTCGATCTGCGCCGCGGTCTCCACCAGCGGCTCGCCCCAGAGGCAATAGACGTCCGCCTCGGCGCCACCGGCCGCGTACGCCGCGTCCGAGGAGCCGCCGAACGAGACGCCCGGGCGCGGGGCCTGTGCCGGGAAGACGTCCGAGACGAAGTCGTTGAAGCGGTAGTACTCGCCCGCGTGGTCGAAGGGCTCGTGCGTGGTCCAGATCCGCTTGACGATCTCGATGTACTCGCGGGTCCGGGCGTAGCGCTGATCCTTCGTCAAAAAGTCTCCCTCGCGCTGCTGTTCGTGGTCGTTGCCGCCGGTGATGAAGTGCACCGTGAGGCGGCCCCCGCTGAGCTGGTCGAGGGTGGCGAAGGTCTTGGCGGCGAAGGTCGGGTACGAGACGTTGGGGCGGTGGGCGAGCAGGATCTGCAGGGTGTCCAGCCGCGCCGCCAGGAAGGCCGCCGCCGGGGCCGGGTCGGGGGAGCCCGCGCCGTAGGCGAAGAGCACCCGGTCCCAGCCGTACTCCTCGTGGGCGCGGGCCAGCCGCAGGGTGTAGTCACGGTCGAAGGCGGCGGTGCTGCGGGTGGTGGTCTCCGAAGCGTCGCTGGTCGCGGCGATACCGAGGAACTCGACGGGCATGGCTGACTGCCTTTCGGACGGGCTGCCGGACGGGCCGCACCCGGGCATGGCGAACGGGGCCACGGCGCGGGGCGGGCGGCTGAGCAGGGCGGTGCGGCGGGTGCGGGTGCGGTCGTAGGCGCGGTCGCAGGCGCGGGAGCGCGCCGGAGAGCGGGCGAAAACGTACGGACGGGAGCGCGTGACGGCGGGTCAGCCGGAGCGGGAGAGCGAGCGGGGAGGCAGCGGGCGACTGAGTGCCGACAGGCCGGCCACGGGAGCGAACGGACGGTTCACCGTGGCGGCAAGGCGGGTCTCCCGGCCCGCGACGGGGCACCGAGGGAGGCTCTCCGAAGGAGAAAGGGGCCGGTCAGAGGGCCCGCTGCCGAGTCAGCCCAGACACGCCGCGGACCACACCCGACCGAAGTCGATGTGGTCGCGGGTGACCAGGGGCTGCGCGGCGTTCATGTCCCAAGTTGAGCAGTGAACCTTGGAGTTCGTCAACCACCGTCCGCCCTTGAAGTGCGGCGTCGGCTGTGCGTACGATCCGGACCGGAGTGAGAGCACCCGCCGCGTTGAGGGACGCGGCACGCGTGACGGCCGCCCGGACACCACGTGTCCGGCCCTGCCCGCACCCTGCTCTGGAGCCCCAGCCATGGCCACGACGCACGACGTCCTGCCCGCCACCGGCCCACCGGCCGACTCCCCGTCACCCGAGCACGAACCCGGACGCGAACCCGGACCCGGACCCGGCCAGGCCGCGCCAGGGCCGCACGCCGGCCTGCGCATCGTGCGCCGCCGACGTCCCGGCCAGTGGCTGACCACCGGCCTGGCGCTGCTGGTCCTGACCATGGCCGTCACCTCGGCGGCCCGTAATCCGCGCTTCCAGTGGGGCGTGGTGGGCGACTACTTCACCACCACCGCGGTGCTGCACGGCCTGACCCTGACGCTCTGGCTGACCGCCGCCACCATGGTCCTGGGCTTCGCCCTCGGCACCCTGCTGGCCGCCTGCCGGCTGTCCGACAACCTCGTCCTGCGCACGCTCAGTTGGGGATACGTCTGGCTGTTCCGGTCGATCCCGCCGCTGGTCCAGCTGCTGCTCTGGTTCAACATCGGGGCGCTGTACCCGACGCTCGGCCTCGGCATCCCGTTCGGCCCCGAGTTCCTCACCGTCAGGACGGTCAACCTGTTCGGCCCGCTGCTCACCTCGGTGATCGGACTGACCCTGCTGGAGGCCGGGTTCGCCGCCGAGGTGGTGCGCGGCGGCATCCTGGCCGTCGAGCAGGGCCAGTTGGAGGCCGCGCAGGCGCTGGGCCTGGGCCGGCTGCGGGTGCTGCGCCGGATCGTCCTGCCGCAGGCGATGCGCTCGATCGTGCCGACCGCCGGCAACATGCTGGTCGGCGCGCTCAAGGGCACCAGCATCGTCAGCGTGCTCGCGGTCCAGGACCTGCTCTACTCGGTCCAGTTGATCTACAACCAGACCTACCAGATCATCCCGCTGCTGCTGGTCGCGACGCTCTGGTACCTGGCGTTGACCACGCTGCTCTCCATCGGGCAGTACTACGTGGAACGGCACTTCGCGCGCGGCTCGACCCGTGGCGCGCTGCCCGCCACCCCGTGGCAGCGCGCCCGCGCCGGCTACCACGCGCTGCTCGCCCGGCTGGACGCCGCGCCGGTCCGGGAGGGGGCCCGGTGAGCAGCCTCGCGATCATCGGTGCCGGTCCGCGCGGCACCGGTCTGCTGGAGCGGATCGCCGCCAACGCGGCCGAGTTGCTGCCCGCCGACCACCGGCTGCACATCCACCTGGTCGACCCCTTCCCGCCGGGCGCCGGGCGGATCTGGCGCTACGAGCAGTCGCCGCTGCTGCGGATGAACTCGATGGCCGAGGACGTCACGATGTTCACCGACCACACCTCGACCGTCGAGGGACCGGTGCGGCCCGGCCCGTCGCTGGCCGAATGGGCCTCCCGGATGCCCGAGTTCGCCCCTTACCAGCCGCCGTCCGATCCCGGCCTGCGGGCCGAGCTGGGGGCGCTGGCCGCCACCGACTTCCCCACCCGGCGGGCCCAGAGTGCCTACCTGGACTGGGTGTTGCGGCGCGCGCTGGCCGACCTGCCGGACCGGATCACAGTCACCGTGCACCGGGACACCGCGGTCGCGCTGGAGGGCGCCCCGGACGGCCCGCAGACCGTCCGCCTCGCCTCCGGCGCCGCGCCCCTGACGGTCGACCGGGTCGTCCTGACGCTCGGCCACCTGGGCTCCCGTCCCGACGAACAGCACACCGCCACCGCCGAGTTCGCCGCCAGGCACGGCCGCTTCCACCTCCCGCCGGCGTTCTCCTCGGAGGCCGACCTCTCCGGGATAGCCCCGGGCGAGCAGCTGGTCATGCGCGGCTTCGGGCTGGCCTTCGTCGACCTGACGGCGCTGCTCACCGAGGGCCGCGGCGGTCGCTTCGAGACGCAGGGCACCCAGCTGGTGTACCGGCCCTCCGGGCGCGAGCCGGTGATCCACGTCGGCTCGCGGCGCGGCGTCCCGTACCACTCCAAGACCGGGTACCGGCTGCAGGGCCCGCCCGCCGCACTCCCGCGCTACTTCGGCCCGGCGGCCGTGGAGCAGCTCCTCGCCCGCCCCGGACGGATCGAACTGCGCCGGGACGCCTGGCCGTTGATGGCCAAGGAGATCGGCTTCGGCTACTACCACGAGCTCTTCCACGCGCACCCCGAGCGAACCGCCGTACGCTGGCCGGACTTCCTGGCCGACTACGACCGACTCGACTGGTACGCACCCGAGTTGGCCACCATCGTCGCCGGCGCCGTCCCCGACCCGGCCGACCGGCTCGACTTCGAACGGCTGGACCGCCCGCTGGCGGGCCTGCGCTTCGACAGCTCCGAGGAGTTGCAGCGGCACCTGCGCGGCTACATCCGGCAGGACGCCGACCGCCGCGCCGACCCCGCCCACAGCGCCGACCTGGGCGCCTTCCTGGCGCTGCTCTCGCTCTACGGCCAACTGCCCCGGCTGCTGGCCGCCGGGCGGCTGTCCGCCCACTCGACCGGCCGGGAGCTGGACGGCTGGTGGCAGGGCTTCTTCAGCTTCCTGGCCTCCGGCCCGCCGGGATTCAGGCTGCGCGAGCTGCTGGCCCTCGCCGAGGCCGGGGTGGTCCGCTTCCTGGGCGCCGACCTCACAATCGAGAACGACGAGGCCACCGGCACCTTCCTGGCCACCAGCCCCAGCGTGCCCGGACACCGGGTGGCGGCCACCGCGCTGATCGAGGCCTATCTGCCGCACCATGCGCTGGAGCGGACCGAGGACCCGCTGCTGGCCGCCCTGCACCGGTCCGGCGAACTGTCCGAGGAGGTGGTCGCCGACCCCGGTCACGTCCACCGCTCCGGCCTGCTCGCGGTCGACCCCGAGGACGGCGCGGTGGTCGACCCCAGCCTGGGCGGCGCCCCGCACCCGCGCCGCACGGCGCTCGGCCCGCACACCAACGGCCGGTCCTTCGCCGCCTTCGCCCGCCCGCGCACCAACGCCCCGGCCTTCCGGCAGAACGACGCCACCGCCCGGGCCCTGCTGTCGGCCCTCTCGGCCGCGTTCGAGCGAGGTGACAGGATGGAGGCAGGGCTGACGACGGCGCGGTCCTGATCGACCCGGAGGTAGTCATGGCCAAGCAGGCCCCGCAGAGCGACCCGGCACAGGACGCGCCGGTGGTCGGCACGCCGCACCACGCGGCGGCCGGCCTGCCGGCCGTCGGCCACAGCCTGCGGATGGCGGGCGAGCAGATGGGTGCGCGCCGGGCGGTCTCCACCCTGCTGAAGGTCAACCAGCACGGCGGCTTCGACTGCCCGGGCTGCGCCTGGCCCGAGCCGGACAAGCCGCACACCGCCGAGTTCTGCGAGAACGGCGCCAAGGCGGTCGCCGAGGAGGCCACCGAGCGCCGGATCACCGCGGACTTCTTCGCCGCGCACCCGGTGGCCGAGCTGGCCGAACGCTCGGGCTACTGGCTGGGCCAGCAGGGCCGGCTCACCGAACCGATGCTGCTGGACGAGGGCGCCGAGCACTACGTGCCGGTCTCCTGGGAGCGGGCCTTCGCGATCGTCGCCGAGGAGCTCCAGGCGCTGGAGACCCCCGACGGCGCGGCCTTCTACACCTCCGGCCGGACCAGCAACGAGGCCGCCTTCGCCTACCAGCTGTTCGCCCGCCGCCTGGGCACCAACAACCTGCCGGACTGCTCCAACATGTGCCACGAGTCCTCGGGTTCGGCGCTGGTGGAGACGCTGGGGGTGGGCAAGGGCAGCGTCAGCCTCAAGGACCTCTACCAGGCCGACCTGATCATCGTGGCCGGGCAGAACCCGGGCACCAACCACCCCCGGATGCTCTCCGCGCTGGAGCGCGCGAAGCGGGCCGGCGCCACCGTCGTCAGCGTCAACCCGCTGCCGGAGGCCGGTCTGGAGCGTTTCAAGAACCCGCAGAACGCCCGCGGCCTGGTCGGCCACGGCACCAAGCTGACCGACCTCTTCCTGCAGATCCGGCTCGGCGGCGACCTCGCGCTGTTCCGCGCGCTGAACCAGCTGCTGCTGGAGGCCGAGGAGCGCGAGGGCGGCGTGCTGGACCACGCGTTCATCGCCGAACACTGCCTGGGCTTCGAGGAGTGGGCCGACGACGCCAAGCGGACCGACCGCGACGAGGTGCTGGCCGCCACCGGCCTGCCGTTCGAGCAGATCGAGGAGCTGGCCCGGCTGGTGCTGGCCTCGAAGAAGGTCATCGTCTGCTGGGCGATGGGCCTGACCCAGCACAAGCACTCCGTGCCGACCATCCGCGAGGTGGTCAACTTCCTGCTGCTGCGCGGCAACGTGGGCCGCCCGGGCGCCGGCGTCTGCCCGGTGCGCGGGCACAGCAACGTCCAGGGCGACCGCACCATGGGCATCTTCGAGCGGCCCAGCACGGCCTTCCTGGACGCGCTGGAGAAGGAGTTCGACTTCGCGCCGCCGCGCCACCACGGCTACGACGCGGTGGACAGCATCCGGGCGATGCGCGACGGGCGGGTCAAGGTCTTCTTCGCGATGGGCGGCAACTTCGTCGCGGCCACCCCCGACACCCTGGTGACCGAGGCCGCGATGCGCCGATGCCGGCTCACCGTGCACGTCTCCACCAAGCTCAACCGCTCGCACGTGGTGACCGGCGCACGGGCGCTGATCCTGCCCACCCTGGGCCGCACCGACCGGGACAGCACGGCCGCCGGCGACCAGTTCGTCACGGTCGAGGACTCGATGGGCATCGTGCACTCCTCGCAGGGCCGGCTGCGCCCGCCCGCCCCGGGGGTGCTCTCCGAAGTGGCCATCGTCTGCCGGCTGGCGCGGGCCGCGCTGGGCCCGGCCGACGCGCTGCCGTGGGAGGAGTTCGCCGACTCCTACGACCTGATCCGCGACCGCATCGCGCGGGTGGTGCCGGGGTTCGACGACTTCAACGCCAAGGTCCGGGGGCCCGGCGGCTTCGCCCTGCCGCACGGCCCGCGCGACAGCCGGACCTTCCCGACCGCGACGGGCAAGGCCAACTTCACGGTCAACGCGCTGACCGCCCCCGAGGTCCCGGCCGGCCGCCTGCTGCTCCAGACGCTGCGCTCGCACGACCAGTACAACACCACCATCTACGGCCTGGACGACCGCTACCGCGGGATCACCGGTGGTCGCCGGGTGGTCCTGGTCAACCCGGACGACGCGGCCGGGCTGGGGCTGACCGAGGGCGGGTACGTCGACCTGGTGAGCGAGTGGCGGGACGGCGTGGAGCGGCGCGCGCCGCACTTCAAGGTGGTGCACTACCCCGTGGCCCGGGGCGGCGCGGCGGCCTACTACCCGGAGACCAACGTGCTGGTGCCGCTGGACTCGACGGCGGACATCAGCAACACCCCCACCTCCAAGGCCGTGGTGATCCGCTTCGAGCCGGACACCGGTCTCGCCGGGGCAAATGTCTGATTTGCCGTTAATCTGACACTCCGTGCTCTCGGCCCGCGCCCCTCGGTGCGCGAGGCCCACCCCCGGAGGTCCCGATGGCCGTTGCCGCCCACCCGGCCACGGACGTGAACCGCCCGCCGCAGACCCCGGCGTCGCGCCTGTTACCGCTGATCGTCCCGGCGATCCTGGTCGGGGTGGTGGCCGCCCTGGTACTGCTGGGGCTCAGCTATCTGGCCGGCCGGCTGGAGCACCTGCTCTGGCAGACCGTGCCCGCCCACTACGGCTTCGCGCAGTACGACCCCTGGTGGGTGATCACCGTCCTCACCGCGACCGGCCTGCTGGTCGGCCTGGTGGTGTGGCGGATTCCCGGCCACGCCGGGCCCGACCCCGCCACGGTCGGCCTGATCGACCCGCCACAGCCGCCGTACGTGCTGCCCAGCCTGGCGACGGCGGCGGTCCTGGCGCTGGCCGGCGGCGTGAGCCTGGGCCCGGAGAACCCGATCACGATGATCAACATCGCGCTGGCCTGCTGGCTCGGCCGACTCGTCCTGCCGCAGACGCCGAACGCCCTCTGGCTCGGCCTGGCGGGCGCCGCGACGGTCGGGGCGCTGTTCGGCACCCCGCTGGCGGCCGCCCTCATCCTCTCCGAGGTGCCCGGCCCCGGCGTGCTCTGGGACCGGCTCTTCGCCCCGCTGGTCGCCGCCACCTCCGCGGCGATGACCACGCTGCTGATCTCCGGCAACGCCTTCGTCATCTCGATGCCCCCCTACCCCGGCGCGCGGGCGGTCGACGTGCTCTGGGCGATGCTGACCGCCTCGGCCGGCGCGCTGCTCGGCCTGGCCGCGGTGTACGCCCTGCCGATCGTCCACCAGGCCTTCCACCAGCTGCGGAACCCGATGGTGATGCTGACCGCGGGCGGGCTGACGCTCGGCGTGGTCGGCGTGATCGGCGGGCAGCTGACGCTCTTCAAGGGCCTCGACCAGGTGAAGCAGCTGGCCACCACCAGCGCCGACTACGGCGCCTGGGGGCTGCTCGGCATGGCCCTGGTCAAGATGCTGGCGGTGCTGGTGGCCACCTGCTCCGGCTTCCGCGGCGGGCGGATCTTCCCGGCGGTCTTCGCCGGGGCGGCGCTCGGCTTCAGCCTGAGCACCTTCTTCACCGACATCCCGGCCGCGCTGGCGGTGGCCTGCACGATCCTGGGCGTGCTCTTCGCGATCACCCGGCAGGGCTGGATGAGCCTGTTCACGGCGGCGGTCATCGTGCAGGACGAGAAGCTGCTGCCGCTGCTCTGCGTCGCGGCGCTGCCCGCCTGGCTGATCGTCACCGGGCGGCCCCAGATGCTGATCACCCCGCGGCCGGCGGACTGAGCTCCGCCGGCCACAGGGTCTCTACGGGCTCTCTCAGCTGCGGCCGGGCGAGCCAGGCGCTGAGCTCTGCGGGACCGACGCGGCGGGCGAGGTGCCGGAGACCGAGGCGGACGGCGAGGTGCCGCCCGAGGGCGTCCCCGGCGCGGCGGCGGACGAGGACGGCGACGCGGGGGTGCTCGGCGCCGTCCCCGAACCGCTGCTGGACGGCGTGCCGGGAGCGCTGGGCGCGGTGGTGCCGGTGGGCGACCCGGACGCCGTGGAGGACGGCGATCCGCTGGACGTGGGCGAACCCGACGGCGAACCCGACGGCGTTCCCGACGGCGTTCCCGACGGCGGGGTGGTCGGCGCCGGCGGGGCCACCGGCAGCACCGGCAGCAGGCCGGACAGCGGCGGCACGGTCGGCAGGCCGGGGACCGTGGAGAGCGAAGGCGCGATCGGCGTCAGCGTCTGCGCGTTCTGCAGGACGTCCGGGACCTTCCAGCTGCCGCCCTGGTCGTCCGACGGCGAGGTCGGGTCCGGCCGCACCGCGCCGAGGATCGGGCTCGCCCCGATCGGCGAGACCCGCACGTTGGCGCCGGTGTGCGGCGCGACCACCACCAGACCGCCGCCGATGTAGAGCGCGACGTGCGAGGCGCCGGCGTAGTAGAGCACCAGGTCGCCGGGGCGCAGCTGGTTCAGCGGAATGTGCTGGAGGTCCGCCCACTGGTCCTCGCTGACCCGCGGGATCGGCACCCCGGCGTGCAGCCACGCCTGCGAGGTCAGGCCCGAGCAGTCGAAGGAGTCCGGACCGGCGGCGCCCCAGACATACGGCTTGCCGATCTGCGCCAGCGCGTACGCCACCGCCACCCGCCCGGCCGCCGACGGCGTCCGCTCGCCCTGGCCCAGTGCGCCGGAGGCGAGGAAGGCCAGCTGGGCCTGGTCGGCCTGGGTCTTCTCCAGCTGCTCCAGCTGGGCCTGCTGGGCGCCGGTGAGCCCGCTGACCAACTGCTCGACGGTGGCGAGCTGGCGGGCGATGTCGGCCCGGTTCTGGTCCTGCTGGGCGAGGAGCGTCTTGGAGTCGGTGAGCGCGGCCTGCGCCTGTGCCCTGAGCTGGTCGAGGTTGCCCTGCTCGGTCTTGAGCTGGGCCAGGAAGGCGGCGGTCGAGCGGCCCGCGGCGGCCAGCATCTCGCCGTCGTTGACGGCCTGGTACGGGTCCTTGGTGAGCAGCAGCTGCGCGTAGGCGTCGAGGTTGCCGTTGCGGTACTGCTCGGAGGCGAGCTGGGCGGCCATGTCGATGCCGTCGTCGACCACGTTCTGCTGCTGGGTGATCCTGCCGTTGACGGCGTCCAGGGCGCCCTGCTGGGTCGCGATCAGGCCGGCCGTGGCGTTGTACTGCTCGGTGGCCGCCTCGGCGTTCTGGTAGAGCAGGTGGATCTTGTCGAGCAGCGGGCCCAGGGTGGCCTCAGTGGCGGCCAGCGGGTCGCCGCCCGGCGTGGCCGGCGCACTGGCGGCGGACAGGGGTTCACCGGCCGCGTACGCCGACTGGGCGGCCATCGGCAGCGCCAGCGCGGCCATCGCGAGGATCGCCCCGCACTTCAGCGCGGCCCGCAGCCAGGGCTGGGTTCCGATCAACTGTTCGCGCCGCACGGCTCGCATCGGCCCCGCCTCCCCTTGGTCGCCCGACCGTTCGCCGTCGAGCCCGCCCCTGCCCCGTTGGTCACGGGTCACCGTCGATCCTGCCATGCCGACCTGCGAATCCGGCAGGCCGCGTCCCCTCCGGCTGATGAATTCTCAGCTGGGCCGGGCCAAGTGACCTTGATCTCACGTTTTTGGCCGGAATCCTGCCTATTGCCGCGTATGACCAGGTCACAGGGAGCGAATCAACCCTTTGGATGCCCGATATCCACAGCCAGGACATCATCAGAACCATGGCGACGGAGCCAGTTAACCTTCCGTTCACTCACCATCCCTACCGTCGCCGCTGAAGACAGCTGAAGACCCCGGCCAGTCCGACAACTACGACGATTGCTTGGTTATGGAACACATCACGTTCCTGGTGGCGGTTGTGATCATCACAGCGCTCGCCTTCGACTTCACCAACGGCTTCCACGACACCGCCAACGCGATGGCCACCTCCATCGCCACCGGCGCCCTGCGGCCCAAGGTCGCGGTCACCATCGCGGCGATCCTCAACTTCGCGGGAGCCTTCCTCTCGGTGAAGGTCGCCAGCACCATCTCGGGCGGCATCGTCAACGAGAAGGCGGGCATCCACCCCTCGGTGATCTTCGCCGCGCTGGCCGGTGCCATCCTCTGGAACCTGCTGACCTGGCTTCGCGGCCTCCCGTCCAGCTCCTCGCACGCGCTGTACGGCGGCCTGATCGGCGCCACCGTCGTCGGCGTCGGACTGGACGGCGTGAACTTCACCACCGTCGTCACCAAGATCGTGATCCCGGCCGTCGCCTCCCCGATCGTCGCCGGACTGGCCGCCTGGGGCGCCACCAAGGTGGCCTACCTGATCAGCCGCAAGGGCAACGAGAAGACCACCACCAAGGGCTTCAAGGCGGGCCAGATGTTCTCCGCCTCGCTGATCTCCCTCGCCCACGGCACCAACGACGCGCAGAAGACCATGGGCGTCATCACGCTGACCCTGGTCTCGGTCGGCGCGCTGCCCAAGCACGCGCTGCCCCCCACCTGGGTCATCGCCAGCGCGGGCCTGGCCATCGCGCTCGGCACCTACATGGGCGGCTGGCGGATCATCCGCAGCATGGGCAAGGGACTGGCCGACATCCAGGCCCCGCAGGGCTTCTCCTCGGAGACGGCGGCCACCGCGGTCATCCTGACCTCCACGCACATGGGCTACGGCCTCTCCACCACCCAGGTCTGCTCCGGCGGCATCATGGGCGCCGGGCTCGGCGGCCCGAAGGGCCAGGTCAACTGGAGCATGGCCCGCCGGATGGTCTACACCTGGGGCCTGACGCTGCCCGCCGCCGCCGTGGTGGCCGGTGCCGCCGCGTTCGTCACGGACCGCGGCACCTGGGGCGTCCTGCTGGTCGGCGCCGTCCTGGTGGCCGGCTCGGCCGGGATGTGGTGGCTCTCGCGCCGCCAGCCGGTCACCGCCGGCAACGTCAACGAGGTCACCCCGGTGGCCCTCGACGTGACCCCGGCCCCGGCCGCCGTCACCCCCACCACCGCCTCCACCACCGTCGCGGCCTGAGGAGACAGCACGACATGCACATCAACTGGAGCGCCCTGGCCGACACGGCCGCCGTCAGCTTCGGCATCACCGTCGCGGTGGTCGCCGCCTTCGCCCTCGGCGTCCTGAGCCTGTCCCGCCGCGAGGCCGCCACCACCGCCACCCCCGCGCGAGGCGGCGCCCTCCCGCTGGCCGGCGCCACCGTCTGCTTCGCCGCCTGCGCGGCGGCCGTGGCGTACGGGCTGACCCTGATCGCCTCGTAGCCCCGGCACCACAAACGATGGCCGCCCCCACGTACCGTGGGGGCGGCCATCGCGCGTCCGGGGCACGGATCCCCCCCCGGGGGGAAGCCTCCGGCCCGACTCGGGGCGGCTCCCCTCCCGGGCTACCGTGCGTCCGAGCGGCTGCCTGCCGAACAGGCGGACCTGGCCGCGCGGGGATGTCGAATCCGGACGTCGGGCCGGACCATGCCGACCATGACTGCATGAATCGACTTCTCCTCGCTGGCGTCGCGGCCGCTCTCACCGCATCCACCGCCGCGTTCAGCCTCACCGGTTCGGCCGTCGCCGAGCCCGCGGCACCGGTCATCCGGGTGATGCCGCTGGGTGACTCGATCACCGTCGGCCAAGGCAGCGTCAGCTGGAACGGGTATCGCGCGGACCTGCGCGACCTGGTGACCGGACAGACCTCCTACGGGGTCCGGTACGTGGGTGACCAGAACAGCGGGAGCATGAGCAACCCCCAGCACGAGGGACACGGCGGCTACACGATCGACGACGTCCGCCACGGGGTGGACGGCTGGCTCGCCGCCTCGCAACCGGACGTCGTGCTGCTCTACATCGGCACCAACGACCTGAACCAGCAGCAGGACACCGACCCGGACCACGCCGCCGACCGGCTGACGACCCTGGTGGACCGGATCTTCACCGACGCACCGGACGTCACCGTCGTCATGGAAGGCCTGATCACCACCACGGGCGGGATGCAGGAGCGCGTCCGGCAGTACAACAAGCGGTCCCGGGAACTGGCGGTCGTCGAGCAGGCGGCCGGTCGGCACCTGCTGTTCGCCGCGGGCGCCAAGCTCGACTCCGTCGACTTCGCCGACCGTGTCCACCCCACCGACACCGGCTACCAGAAGATGGCGGACTCGTTCTTCCCGCCGCTCCAGGAGGCACTCGACGAGGGCTGGGTGCACAGCTCCCGATGAGCGGTCAGGCGCCCCCGACCGCGTCGAGCTCGGGCAGCATGCCGGCCGGCTGCGGCTCGGGGGCGGTCCGGGTCGTGCGCAGCGGGACCTCGCGGATGGCGAGGACGGTCAGGAAGGCCAGCACGGCGAGCGGCGCCGCGACCAGGAAGACCGTGCCGACGCCGTGCCCGAAGGCGTCCGTGACCAGCGGGACCAGGGGTGCGGGCAGCTTGTGCAGGTCGGGGATCGCGCCGCCGCCCAGGGCCTGGCCGCCGGCCGCGGGGATGTGCGCGGCGGCCAGGTTCTGCGTCAGGTAGTGCGTCACCTTGGTGCCGAGCAGCGCGCCGAGCGCGGAGACGCCCATCGCGCCGCCCATCGTGCGGAAGAAGGTCACCAGCGAGCTGGCGGTGCCCAGTTCCTTGACCGGGACGGTGTTCTGCACGGCCAGCACCAGGTTCTGCATGGTCAGGCCGAGGCCGAGGCCGGCGGCGGCCATGTAGAGCGAGAGCTGCCAGTACGGGGTGTCGGCGCGGACGGTGCCCAGCAGGCCGAATCCGACCGCCAGCAGGAAGGTGCCGGCCACCAGGAAGCGCTTCCACTTGCCGTATTTGGTGATCAGGCGGCCGGCGACGGTGGAGGCGAGGGCGAGTCCGATGATCATCGGCAGCGTCATGATGCCCGCCATGGTGGGCGTCTTCTCCCGGGCCAGCTGGAAGTACTGGCCGAGGAAGGTGGTCGCGCCGTACATCCCGACGCCGACCAGGACGCTGGCCACGGCCGCCAGCGACACCGTCCGGTGGCGGAAGAGGTGCAGCGGGATGATCGGCTCGGCGGCCCGGCTCTCGGTCAGCACGGCCAGCGCGCCGAGCGCGAGCCCGCCGCCGACCATCGCGGCGGTCTGCCAGGAGATCCACGGGTAGTCGGTGCCGGCCAGGGTGACCCAGACCATCAACAGGCTGACGGCGGCGGCGATCAGGAGGGCGCCGAGGTAGTCGATCTTCGCCTTGCGCTTCACCACGGGCAGGTGCAGGGTCCGCTGCAGCACCACGATGGCGATCAGCGAGAACGGGATGCCCACGTAGAAGCACCAGCGCCAGCCCAGCCAGCCGGTGTCCACGATGACGCCGCCGATCAGCGGGCCGCCGATCGTGGCGAGTGCGAAGACCGCGCCGAAGTAGCCGCTGTAGCGGCCGCGTTCGCGCGGCGGCACCATCGACGCCAGGCAGATCTGGGCGAGTGAGACGACGCCGCCGGCACCGATGCCCTGCAGCACGCGGCAGCCGATCAGCTGGCCGGTGTTCTGCGAGAGGCCGGCCAGCGTCGAGGAGACGATGTAGATCACCAGGGCGATCTGCACCAGCAGCTTCTTGCTGACCAGGTCGGAGAGCTTGCCCCAGATCGGGGTGGAGGCGGTCAGCGAGAGCAGCGCGGCGGTGATCACCCAGGTGTACGCGGACTCGCCGCCGTGCAGATCGGTGAGGATCGTCGGCAGGGCGTTGGAGACGATGGTCGAGGAGAGCACGGCCACGAAGAGGCCCAGCAGCAGCCCGGACAGCGCCTCGAGGATCTCCCGGTGCGTCATCGGCGGGTCGGCGTCGGCGGCCCCGGGTGCGGCGCCGACCTGTGACGTGGTGGTCATGGAGATCCTTCCGGATTTTGTTGCCTAGGGCAACCATAAACCCGGATAGTTGACTTAGGCAACCTTCCTCGATGCGCGGCGATCCCGAGGCCGCGCCTCGCGCTGGCCCTCAGTCCTCCAGGATCGTCTTCTCCGCGATCTCGGCCACCTGCTCGTTGAACCGGGCCAGCAGGACGGCGAACTGGGCCAGATCGGACGGGTCCCAGCCCCCGAGCATCTCCCGGAAGGCCTTCAACCGGGCGTCGTGCGCCCGCCGGTAACGCCGGGCGCCGTCCTCGGTGAGCGAGACCAGCGACACCCGTCCGTCCAACGGGTCCGACTCGCGGGCCACCAGGCCGAGCTCCTCCAGCGTCTTGATCTGCCGGCTGACGGTGGCCTTGCCGACCCCGAAGTGCGCGCCCACGTCCGTCATCCGGACCTGCCCGGCCTCGTAGATGTGGCCGAGCACGCTGTAGGCCACCCCCTCCAGCCGCGGGTGCACCATCCGGGACATCTCGGCCGCCCGGGCCCGGCCGCGCCGGAACATCAGCGCCACTTCGCGCTCCACCGCCCGGAAGACGGCCTCGGCCGCCGGATCGCCGCCCAGGTCCTCGTTCACGTCAAACCGCCACTCGCCAGCCCGGCGCTGCTCGCCGACGCGCGATCAGTATCCAACAGCGGCCCGCCCGCAGGCGCCCGGACTCCGGGGCATGGGACGCCGGGGCATGGGACGGGCGCGGCGAGGGTAGAAGGACGCGAAAGTCGTTCATGATACGAATTATCCACTTCACACCTTTTTCCCCACGCTCGAAGGAGACGCCGATGCCGGACAAGGGATTCGCCGCCGAGCTCAAGGACGCCATCTCCGGCCGCGCCGCCCTGCTGGTGGTCGCGGTCCTGCTGCTCCAACTGGGCTTCATCGCCAGCTACGTGGGCGCCCTGCACCACCCGCAGCCGCACCGGCTCTCGATCGGCGTGGTCGCCCCGGCCCAGGTCAGCGACAAACTGGTGGCCGGGCTGAACGGCGTGCCGAACGAGGCGGTACGGGCCACCGCCGTGCCCGACCAGGCGACCGCCGAGGCCCGGATCAAGGATCAGAAGCTCTACGCCGCACTGCTGTTCAACCCGTCCGGCACCCAGGACACCCTGCTGGTCGCCAACGCGCGTGGCCCGGCCGCCGCGACCGCGGCCGAGACGATCGTGACGGCGGCCGAGCAGCAGCAGAACCGCACCGTCCAGGTGCAGGACGTGGTGCCGCTGGCGGACGGCGACGCCAAGGGGCTCTCCGCCTTCTACCTGGTGGTCGGCTGGTGCGTCGGCGGCTACCTGGTCGCCTCGATCCTCGGCATCAGCGCCGGGTCGCGCCCCGCCAACCGCAACCGCGCGGTGATCCGCACCGGCGTGCTGGCGCTCTACTCGATCGCGGCGGGCCTGGGCGGCACGCTGATCACCGGCCCGATCCTGAACGCCCTGCCCGGCAGCATCCTGGGGCTCTGGGGCGTGGGAGCGCTGGTGGTCTTCGCCGTCGGTGCCTTCACGATGGCCCTGGAGTGCCTCTTCGACGTGATCGGCATCGGGCTCGCCGTGCTGATCTTCGTGGTGCTCGGCAACCCCAGCGCGGGCGGCGTCTACCCGCCGCCGATCCTGCCGCCGTTCTGGCGGGCGATCGGCCCGTGGCTGCCGAACGGCGCGGGGACGAGCGCCGCCCGCTCGATCGCGTACTTCGACGGCACCAACCTCACCGGGCCGCTGCTGGTGCTGGTGGTCTGGGCGCTGCTGGGGCTGGCGGTGACGCTGGCGGCGGTCAGCGTCCGCCCGCGCGGCGGCCGGATGATGGCCGCCGACCCGCAGGCCGACGAAGCGGCGTAGTCCCCGACGAGCTGCCGCCGCTCGCCCTCCGGCGTGCGGCGGCAGCTCTGGACGACATATGCCGATGAGCGATATATATATCCCCATGACAGAACGCTCCATGCAGGAGCCCACGTTGCTTCTGCTCACCGCACTGGCCGATGCCCCCAGGCACGGCTACGCCCTGATCCAGGAGATCGCCGTGATCTCGGACGGCCGGGTCAAGATGCGCACCGGCACGCTCTACAGCGCGCTGGACCGGCTGCTCCAGCAGGGGCTGATCCGGGTCGAGCGGGACGAGGTGATCGACGGCCGCGCCCGCCGGACGTACGCACTCGCCGACGCCGGGCGGGCCACCCTGGCCGCCGAGGCCGACCGGCTGCGCGCGGTGGTGGCCGAGGCCGACCGTCGTCTGCGCACCACCCGTCCGACGGCCAGGGGGGCCCTCGCATGAACACTGACACCACCAGCACCACGTCGCGGGGACTGCGGCTGGCTCTGCGGCTCTACCCCGCCGCCTACCGCGCCGAGTGCGGCGAGGAGATCACCGCCGTCCACGCGGACGCCACCACCGGCGCAGGCCGGCTGGCCACCGCCCGCGAGACCGCCGGCGTCGCCGCGTACGGCCTGCGGGTCCGCACCGGCCTCACCGCGAGCGGCACCGCCGGACGCCTGCTCGCCACCACCGCACCCCTGGCCGCCGCCATGGCACTCGGCCAGCAACTGCCCGTCCTGCAACACCTCTCGGACAGCTGGCAGACGGCCGGAGCCACGATCGACTCGCCCATCGACAGCCACGCCCAGGTGATCGCCAACGCCGTCCCGGGCGTGCTCTGGCTGCTGGTCGTGGGGGCCGCGTTGCTCCGCAGGTGGACCACCGCCCGGATCCTGGGTGCCCTGGCCGGAGTGGCCGTCATCGCCCCGTGGCTCGTCAGCTACCACCTGCAGACGACATGGGCGCCGGGCATGCCGCCGGACTACGTATCCCTGGTCGCGTCGGCCGGCTCGGGCGTGCTGTGGGCCGTGATGGTCTTCGCCGCACCCGGCGACCTGCTCGACAGTACGGTCGGCCGCCGACCGCGGGCCGCCGTCCTGCCCGTCGTGCTGCTGGCTGCGAGCATCGCGGTCGACGGTCCCCTGCACCTCTACGGGCGGATCTTCGGTGACACGCAACAGACCGACCAGGGGGTGGGCGCGGCCTACCTGCTGCTGGGCCTGCTCGCGCTCGCCTTCCTCCGCCGGGGCCGGCTGCTGCCTGCCGCGGCCGGACTGATCCTCCTCCCGCTGGGCCTGACCGACATCGTGCTCTTCAACCCGGTCTTCTACTGGAACGGAGGTGTCAGCGGGTACTGGCAGGGCGAGGTCGGCCTCCTCGTCTCCTACCTCGTCGGCGCTGTCCTGCTGGTCCTGGCGATGGCGGGCGCCGTGCGCTTCCTGGGCCGCACGCCCTCACCCGAGGGCTCACAGCTCGGCGCCGAGTAGTTCACCCGGCCGGCCGTCCTGCGGCGCGAACCAGCCGGTTGGCCTCAGCCGACCGGCGTGGCCGGCTCGGTGGCTGACTCCTCCGCCTCCGGGCCGGTTCCCGGCTGGGTGAAGACCCACTTCTTCATCGCCCAGTAGCGGAAGCCCATCGCGAGCAGGGTGCCCAGGATCATGCCGCTGACGAAGTCGGCGACCTCCTGCGAGAAGTGGCTGACATCCGGCTGCCGCAGGTCGAAGAGGTAGCGACTGGCCAGCAGCGGAAGGTCGTTGACCGCGATCGCGACGGCGCTCACCACGACGAACGGGATCGCCTCCTTGTGGCTCCCCTCCGAGCGGAACGACCACTGCCGGTTGAGCAGGTAGGACAGCACCGTGGCGATCACGGTCGCGATCGTCAGCGCGACCACCGGCTTGGACTCGCAGACGGTGAATCTGAGCGCGTAGTTGATCGCCACGGTCAGCACGAAGCACGTGCCACCGACCAGCAGGAACTTCACCAGGCTGCGATGCTGCACCACGATCGGGCGCAGTCGCGTCGGCACCTTGGCCAGCGCGATCTGTGTAAGCGACGGCATTCGCGCAGTGTCGCACGGTTCGCCGGGGCGCCGCGGCCCGACTCCCCGGCAAGCCGCGCTCCCCCACCGGCCCGCGTCAGCCGTTGCTGATCCGCAGCACCCCCGTGGTCGTGCCCTGGTAGACGACCCCGCCCGGGGCGATGGTGCCGACCATCTGGAGGGTGTCGTAGAGGAACCCGGCGCCGAGGAACTTGGTGCGCACCACCGTGCCGGTGTCCGGGTCGATCTCGGCGTAGGAATACGGGTCGAGGAGCGAGGTCCAGTCGGTGCCGGGGATCACCGGGTTGCGGATCACGGTGTGGATCAGGTGATCGCCGAGCGACAGCCGCGGGACGGCCGCCGAGCGGACGGTGGTGTCCCACTTGAGGTCGCAGCCCGACCCGTCCGGACGGACGTCCACCCGGCTGAGCCCGCCCCGGAAGGCGGACGAGGAGGGTGTGCTCGGGCCCGCACCGGCCGGCAGCTTGGGGTACGGGTAGCCGTAGGTACTCGCCACAAAGACCGAATTCCCCTGCCCGATCGGCGAGTTCTCACTACCACTGCCACCTGCCAGCAGCACCGGCACCGAGCAGACCTGCGCGCCGGTGTCGGCCCGGTAGACCAGCAGGTGCTCGGTCGGCGCGGCGTTGTCGACGACGGTGGCGTACTCGGTGCCGGTGCCCGGGCCGAAGAACGTCGGGGTCGAGCCGGTGCCCCAGCTGAGCTGGCCGGGCTTGCGGCCCGGGCCGCGGTCGTACGCCTGGCGCCAGGCGATCCGCGGGGTGCCGTCCGCGGCGGCGGTCAGCAGGTAGGTCGCGGCGGTGGTGGCGACCAGGGTGCCGGCGGGGGCGGTGGAGATGCTGTTGGCGACCTGCTCGCCGGCCGGCAGTGCGAGCGTACGGACGGCGCCGCCGGGGGTGCGGTCGTCGGCGGTACCGACCAGGCCGCCGGCGGTGGCGAACCAGACCCGGCCCTGCCAGTCCGGGGAGATCCCGACCACCGAGTCGCCCGCCGGGATCGCGCCGGCCAGCGGGAACGAGCTGTCGACGGACAGCTGCCAGGAGCCGTCGGCCGAGCGCCGATGCCCGATCCGCAGCAGGTTGTCGTTGCCGTCCACCACCACCAGGCGGTCCCGGTTGTCCAGGTAGGCGTAGACGCCGCCGAGCAACGAGCCCTTGGCGATCGCCAGTTCGGCGATCGAGTCACCGGTCGCGGGGTCCAGCAGGTGGACGGTCGGGGTGAGCCCGAAGATCGTGGTGCAGAGCGCGACCGGATAGCCGTCAGAGCCGTCCAGCACCGTCGGGCAGGCCGAGGCCAGGGCAGCCCGGTTTGAGGTCAGCGGCCCGGCGCCCGGACCGGGCAGCGCGGTGGCGTCCGAGGACTCGGTGTCCCCGTGCATGGTCGCCGTACCGGCCGGGCCCGCGTACGGGTTGGCCGGCGGCAGCGCCTCCGCGTGGGCGGGGGAGGCGAGTGAGAGGGCAAGCAAGGCCGCTGCGGACACGGCGGCAGCGCGGGAGGGCAGCGCGAAGCGCATGGAGGGGTCCTGTCGGGATGAGGGCGTGCGGGCGTGAGGGCATGCAGCGGTGCACTCCCGCCCGACAGGACGAGCTCAGCCCCGGCGAGAGCCACCGGGCGGGGCCACCGCGCTCAGAACGCGCGGAGACGACAGATCGCGGAACACGCGTACGCCAGGTCGACGTGAAGTCGACGGCTCAGCCACGTGTGCGATGTCATGCCGCCATGCTCCCTCGCTGACGGGGCGTCTCACAACACTGTCTCAGCATCAGGACGGACCGCGTCCGGCGGCTCACACCTCCGGCACCGGCAACGCGGCCAGATGCCCGACAGCTCGATGCCCGCCCCCGGAAAGGGCGAGACCTCGTGCCGCGACAGCTCGATCCGGCCACCACCACCGGTGATCCGGTAGGTCCGGATGGTCATCGCGCTGCGCCGGGAGCCGCTCACCTGTCCAACTCCCCTCGCACAGCGGACAGTCCGGCCATCCCAGCGGACAGGCTCCACTGCGGGGAAACAGCGCCCGGAGCATCTTCCTCATTGGTCGGCATACCCAAGTCCCTTACGGAGAGTCTCGATCAGCATTTCGATCGCATCCACCCGGGCAGCCCCGAGCTCGATCAGCACGATGCCCGTCACCGGCGCCCGCCAGTTCACGGTGGCTGAGGGAAACACGATCCCCGCCTCCCCGAGCAGGGCAATCAAGCGATCGAGCGCGTCCTGGGCGGCTCGACGCTTCTCGCGCATCTGCCGTTCGAGCATGGAAGTCATCTGCACTCCGTCCCTCGGGGATCCCGACGATCCTCACTGACTGTGCGTCAAGAGTCGCGCTCCGGAGTTACGATCGGAAGCAGTTCGCCTCTCCAGCCACGTCCCGAGAAAATTGGGAGTCCGATATGGCAAGGCCCGCAGGCAAGTTGACCCCCGACCGCTCCGCGCGCCACATGTTCGGCGCCAAGGTGCGGCTCTTCCGCGAGCGGGAGGACATGACGCTGGAGCAGCTGGCCGGCATCGTGAAGTACAGCCGGAGCCACATCGCGCGCATCGAGGTCGCGGAGACCATCCCCCCGCCCGACCTGCCGGCCTGCCTGGACGCGATGTTCGGGACGGACGGGATCTTCAGCACCCTCTACGAGCTGGCGAAGCACGAGATCCACCCGGACCAGTACCGCCGCCGGATGGAGTTGGAGGCGAGAGCCCGGGTGATCGACGAGTATGCGGGGCAGTTGGTGCCGGGGCTGGTGCAGACCGAGGACTACGCCCGCGCGCTGTTCCGGGTGAGCAATCCGGAAGCGTCCCCGGCCCAAATCGAGGAGATGGTGACCGCGCGCCTGATGCGGCAGGCCCTGCTGCGCGCCGACCCGCCGCCCTACCTCTCGATGATCCTCGACGAGGCGGTGATCCGGCGGCCCGTCGGCGGCCCGATCGTCATGCGAGCCCAACTCGCCTCGCTGGCAGCACTCGTGGACACGCCGACCACGCTCCTCCAGATCCTGCCGTTCGAGCACGGTGGACATGCCTTGATGGGTGGCGCACTGACCCTGACGACCCTGGCCGACCGATCCTGCATCGCCTATGAGGAGGGCATCGATTCGGGCACCCTCTTCGAGGAACCCGAGCGGGCCAGCAAGCGTCGGCGGGAATACGATCGGCTCAGGGCCTACGCCCTGACGCCGAGCAGATCGGCGGACCTGATTCACGACGTCATGGAGGCTCTGCCCAAATGAGCACAAACGCCAGTCTGCCCCGTGTGGCGTGGATCAAGTCCAGCTACAGCAACGGTGGTGGCGGCAACTGCATCGAGTGGGCGCCGGCGGACACCCCGCTCACCGGCATCGTCCCTGTCCGCGACAGCAAGGACCCCAGCGGACCCACCCTCGCCTTCCCCGCCACCTCCTTCGCCGCCTTCGTCTCAGCCGTCAAGGCGGGAGAATTCGGCACCCTCTGACCAGACGGAGGCCCTCCCCATGCGCACCACGCCTGACTGGATCAAGTCCAGCTACAGCAACACCAACGGCGGCAACTGCATCGAATGGGCGCCCCAGGTCACCCAGGCCACCGGCATCGTCCCGGTCCGCGACAGCAAGGACCCCGACGGCCCGACCCTCGCCTTCCCCGCCACCGCCTTCACGGCCTTCGTCTCAGCCGTCAAAGCGGGAGAATTCGGCGCCCCCTGACGCAGGGCCCGGCGGCTCAACCGCCGGGCCCTCGGCGCGTCACTGCTGGAGGCGCCTGCGGTATTCCGTGGGAGTGATGTCGAGTTGGCGGCGGAAGGCCCGGATCAGGGTGTCGACGGTGTTGAAACCGCAGGTGGTCGCCACCCGTTCCAGGGTCTCGTCGCCGCTCTCCAGGCGTTGCCGGGCGGCTTCCACCCGGGCGGCCTCCACGTAGGCGGCGGGGGTGGTGCCCAGTTCGGTCTTGAAGATCCGGGTCAGCTGCCGTTCGCTGACGTTGGCGTGCTGGGCGAGGTCCGCGACAGTGAGCGGGGCGGCGATGTTCGCCACGATGTGGTGGCGCAGCCCCTCCATCCGGCGGGTGGCCGAGACGGGTTCCAGCGAGACGCTGAACTGGCTCTGTCCGCTGGTCCGCTTGAGGTACATCACCAACTGCCGTGCCACCCGGAGGGCGACGGCTTCGCCGTAGTCCTCCGAGACCAGCGCCAGCGACAGGTCGAGGCAGGCGGTGATGCCCGCGCCCGTCCACACGTCGCCCTGCCGGATGAAGATCGGGTCGGGGTCCACCTCCACGGCGGGGAACTCGGCGGCGAGCTGGCCCGCGGTGGACCAGTGGGTGGTGGCGCGCTTCCCGTCCAGGAGTCCGGCCGCGGCGAGCAGGTGCGCGCCGACGCAGACGGATGCGACGCGTGCGGAGCACGCCGCCAGGACCCGCGTCCACGCCACCACCTCACTGTCGGTGACCGCCTGGACGTGGCCGGAGGAGTCCGTGGTGACGGAACCCGGCACGATCAGGGTGTCGATCCAGCCATTCGCCAGCTGATCAAACGTCACATCCGGCACAACTCGCACGCCGGCCGCCGTGGTGACCGGCTCCAGCGTCCGCGCGGCGAGCACGACCTGCTGGTCGGCGGCCCGGGGCTCCTCCCTGCGCAGGAGGGAGAAGACTTCCGGCGGCCCGGTGACGTCCAGCAGGTCAACGCCGGTGAACATCATGATGGCGATCAACTTTCCATTGTGTTGCATGAGTTGCCCCCCAGGTCGACCGCAGCCGCGATGTCGGTTTCTGCAAGTCGAACGGCATTGCTGTCAACAATTTGTTGATCGTAGCGTGGAGCACACCACACCGAACCCACGAATTGAAAAGGTGCCCTCGTGCCGACGACCACGCTGCGTGAACTCAACAGCTTCGACCAGACCCCGGCGCAACTGGCGGACGCCGTACTGATCCTGATCGACTACCAGAACACCTACACCCAGGGCGTGATGGAGCTCGACGGCTGGCAGGAGGCCCTGGACGCCGCCGCCGAGCTGCTGGGCCGCGCCCGTGCCGCCGGCGCGAAGGTCGTCCACGTCATCAACGACGGCGGCGAGGGCACCCCGTACGACATCCGCGCGGAGATCGGCCAGATCCACCCGAAGGTCGCCGCCGTCGGCGACGAGGCCGTGGTCGTCAAGGGCAAGCCGAACGCCTTCCTCGACACCAACCTCGGCGAGCTGGTGGACGCCGCGGGCAAGAGCAAGCTGATCATCGCCGGGTTCATGACCCACATGTGCGTCGCGTTCACCGCGCAGGGCGCCTTCCTGCGCGGCAACCACGCCACCGTCGTGGCCGACGCCTCCGCCACCCGCCCGCTGCAGACCGCCGCCGGCGAGGTCACCGCCGAGGAGCTGCACCAGGGCGCACTCGCCACCATCGACGACCTGTACGGCGTCGTCGTGGCCAAGGGTTCGCAGCTCTCCTGACGCGACCCGCACACCCCGGGGCACACCTGCCGCCGCACGGCGGTGGGTGCTGCCCCGGACCGCTGCCGCACCGCACCGCCCCACATTGCACCGCACCCGCACCAAACCGCAGGGACACGGTCACACTCGGTGCGTGTCCCTTCACCGAGGGGAAACAGAGAACGTGCCCACCCGCAGAACCGTCCTGAGCGGAGCCGCCGCCATCGGCGCCACCGCCGCATTCACCGGCCTCAGCACCAGCAACGCCTCAGCCGACGGAACCACCGGCAACGTCACCCAGCAGCAGGCTCGGGACAACATCCTCGCCGTGGACACCGGAATGCGTAACAACTACGACGCCCTCCGCGCCAATGTGATCAACCAGCTGGACCCGGTCATCGTCGTCAACAACGACCTCGTGGGCGGAACCTACTACCTGATCAGCAAGGGCAAGGTGATCGAGCAGATCCAGCCCGTCGACCCGGTGTTCGCGCTGGCCAAGTCGATAGCCCACACGCCGCTGGGGATCTTCTCCATCTGCGCGCCGTCGCTGGACCCGAACCACATCCTGCCCGCCCAGGCCAAGTACATCGACCCGCACGACCTCCGGACGGTCGCGTTCAACGGGCCGGCGAACACCAACTGGACCACCGCGCTCCAGACCTTCTCCAACACCCTGGACACCGCCCGCCAGACGCTGGAGAGCGCGAACCTGCCGAGCAACTCGAACGGCAGCCTGCACGACTCCTGCGCCTACATCCTCGACCGGGCGCACGACTTCATCGCCACCACGATTCGCAACCGCGAGTTCGACATGCAGTCGTTCGAGGCCTTCACCACCGACGTCTACCCGAGCATCCGGACCAACATGTACTGGTCGTCGCGGGTGCAGATCGACGGCGTCAGCGCCCTGATGACCCGTTGGCGCAAGCAGCTCGGGCCCGCGTGGTCGGGGCTCTACGTGGTGGTGCTGTCCATCTGGACCACCTATGTGCAGAACCAGAACAGCGTCATCCTGAAGAACTTCATGGACCAGCGCCAGCAGCCGACGCACCTCATCGACCTGATGACCGCGCAGACGCCCACCGACCCGGTCTTCGTCGCCCTCGACAACCTCGCCCGGATCGTGCAGGACAACATCGCCGCCGAGATGGTCTTCGCCTCGGACCAGCCCACCGCCGACGCCCTCAAGGGCCAGCCCGACCTGCTGTCCACGGAGATCCTCCAGCTCCTCGGCACCGGCACCGCCGCAGGCAGCACCGCCGCCCCGGCCGCCGCCCTCACCAAGGGCCAGCTGACGCAGATCGCCTGCCCGTTCCACAACCGGGCCTCCACGCTGCGCGCCTGATCCAGCCACGCCCCCCACGCACAACGCCTGCGCCCTCGCCTCACCCGAGGGCGCAGCACCCGCACCACCACGGCTTCCTCCCGGTCAGCGGCCCCCACCGCCCGTCCGGCGGGAAGCCGTCGCCTTTTCCACACCACCTGTCCTGGGGGGAAACGAACAATGAATCGAAGACTCGGCCTGCGCCACCCCGGCACGTCCGTCTGGTACCTGATCGGCCTGGCGCTTCTCGCCGCCAACCTCCGCGCCGCCATCACCGGGATGTCGCCCCTGCTCACGCAGTTGCAGGCCGTGCTGCACCTCAGCGGCCTGGAAACCAGCACCCTGGCCACCCTGCCCGTGCTGTGCCTGGGGACCTTCGCCGCCACCGCCCCCGCGCTCGCCCGCCGCTTCGGCGCGGAGGCCACCGTGACCTTCGCCTTAGTGCTCACCGCCGTGGGCACGGTGCTGCGCGTCGCACCCGGTTCGGGGGTGCTGGGGCTCTTCGCCGGCACCGTCACGGCCGGGTCCGGCATCGCGATCGGCGGCGCGCTGATGCCCGCGGTGATCAAGCACCACTTTCCCGACCGGGTCGGCACCCTGACCGGCATCACCATGACGCTGATGGCGTGCAGCGGGGCGGCCGCTGCCGCGGCCGCCGTTCCGCTGGACGACCTGGCCGGGTGGCGTACCGCGGTGGCCGTGTGGGCGCTGCCCGCCCTCGCGGCAGCCGTGGCCTGGAGTCCGCTGGCGGCGCGTTCGCGTCCCACCGGCCCACGTCGGGCCCTCCCGCAGGCGCGGGAGGGGACGCTGCGGGGCTCGGGCCTCGCGTGGGCGGTGTCGGCGTTCCTGGGCGTGGTGTCGCTGATGTTCTACGTCCTGGTGGCCTGGCTGCCGCAGATCATGACCCAGCGCGGCTACACGGCCGCCGAGGCCGGGGCGATGGTCTCGCTGATGCTCGCCACCGGCATCCCCTTCGGGTTCCTCACCCCGTACCTCGCCGCGCGGCTGGACGACCAGCGGCCGCTCGTCGTGGTGATCGTCGCGGTCAAGGTCGTCGGCCTGGGGGGAATCCTGCTGCTGCCCGGCTACGCCTGGGTCTGGACCGCCGTGCTCGGCGTCGCCACCGGCAGCGCCTTCCCCCTCGCCATGACCCTGCTCAGCCTGCGCTCCCCCACGCCGGAGGTCACCGCCCGCCTGTCCGGCATGGCGCAGACCAGTGGCTACCTGCTCGCCGGGACCGGGCCGCTGGCCTTCGGGGTCCTGCGGGCCGCCACCGGTGGCTGGGCGGTGCCGCTGACGGCCCTGGGCTGCCTGATGGTGCCCGAGGTCCTGTGCGGACTGCGGGCCGCCCGGCCCGGCCACGTCCGGCCGCGCCTCGCCGGACGCGGCGCGGGCGTGGGCGCCGGTCATCCGGTCAGCAGCCTCCCGCAGTCCGACCTCGGCCTGCTGCTCACGGCGGAGAGCGCCACGCAGCCGACCCGTTGACCGCTGCCGGGCCTGACCGCCCGCGCCCTCATCAGCCGCGCGGGGTACGGAAGTAGTGCCCGAGTTCGAGGTCGGCGAGCAGGCCGGGGCGGGTCGGCTCCCAGCCCACCAGCCCACGGGTCAGCTCACTCGACACCGGGCAGTCGGCGCCGATGATCCCCGCCATCCAGCCGAAGTGGGCGTCCGCGTCCTCGGCGGGGATCTCGGCCACCGGAAGCCCGAGGTGACGCCCGATCACCTCCGCGACGGCGCGGATCGGCACACCCTCGTCCGCGACCCCGTGGAGCGTCGAGCCGGCCGGGGCCTTCTCCAGGGCCAGCCGGAACAGCCGTGCGGCGTCGGCCTGGTGGACGGCGGGCCAGCGGTTGGAACCGTCGCCGAGGTAGCCGGAGACGCCCTTCTCGCGGGCGATGCCGATCATCATGGGGATGAAGGCCTGGTCGCCGTCGCCGTACACGGTCGGGCTGAGCCGGACCACGGACGAGCGGACGCCGCGCGAGGCGAGAGCAAGCGTCGCCTGGCCGTTGGCCATCCGCGCCTCCACGCCGTGCATCAACTGCGGCGCGTCCGGGTCGAATGCGTATCCGTCCGTTTCGGTCGCCGCCCGCCCCTGCGGGAGTCCGAACACCCCGGAGGCGATGACGAACGGCCGGTCGGAGTCCGCGAGCGCCTCGCCGAACGTCTCGATGGCACGGCGGTCCGCGGCTGCGGCGGCCGGGAAGTCCCCGCCGAAGGCCAGGTCGTGCTTGAAGGCGAGGTGGATCACGCCGTCCGACGCGGCCGCCGCGGCGCGCAGCACGTCGAGGTCGTCCAGGCTGCCGCGCACCACCTCGGCGCCGGCCGCGGTGAGCGCCTCGGCGGCCGCGTCCGATCGCGCGAGCCCGACGACCTGATGACCGGCGTCGATGAGCTCGGGGACGACGGCCGAGCCGATCCAGCCGGACGCACCGGTAACGAAAACACGCATGGCAAACCTCCAGGACGAGTGATGTCAGTTCCTGTCATCACCCTACGCCTGATGACACCCACTGTCATCACATAGAATTCGAGCCATGGGTAGATGGGAGCCGAACGCGCGCGGCCGCCTGGCAGAGGCGGCACTGGAGCTCTACGTCGAACGGGGGTACGAGGAGACCACCGTCGCGGAGATCGCCAAGCGGGCCGGGCTCACCGAGCGGACGTTCTTCCGGCACTTCGCGCACAAGCGCGAGGTGCTGTTCGCGGGCGTGGGCGAGCTGCACGACACCCTCACGGCGGCCGTCGTGGCCGCCCCCGCCGACGCGCCGCCGATCGACGCGGTCGCGGCGGCCCTCGACGCGGCCGCCGGCATGTTCGACGGCCACCACGAGCGGGCCCGGCAGCGCCAGGCCGTCATCACCGCCAACCCCGAGCTCCAGGAACGCGAGCTGATGAAGCTCGCCTCACTCGCCGCGGCACTCGCCGAGGCACTGCGGCAGCGCGGGGTCGCGGAACCGGCCGCGAGTCTGGCCGCCGAGGCGGGAATCGCCGTCTTCAAGGTCACCTTCGAGCGCTGGATCAACCAGCCCGACCGGGGCGAGCTCCGGGACATCGCGCACTTCTCCCGGGAGTCGCTCGACGCGCTCAAAGCCGTGACCGCAGGCTGCTGAGGGCGAGCGCGCTCTCGCGCCCGCCCTCAGCAGCCGGTCGTACCGCGGGCTACGCCGCCGCGGCGCCCACCAGCACCTCAGCCGGCTCCAGCGCCAGCCGCAGCACCTCCCGCACATCGGCCACCGGGTGCACGGTGAGCCGCTCCAGCACCTCGGCCGGGACGTCGTCCAGGTCGGGCTCGTTGCGCTTGGGGATGATCACCGTGGTCACCCCGGCGCGGTCGGCGGCGAGCAGCTTCTGCTTCACCCCGCCGATCGGCAGCACCCGGCCGGTCAGCGAGACCTCACCGGTCATCGCGACGTCGGTGCGCACCTTGCGGCCGGAGAGCAGCGAGGCCAGCGCCGTCGTCATGGTGATCCCCGCGCTCGGGCCGTCCTTGGGGACGGCGCCGGCCGGGACGTGCAGGTGCACGCCGCGGTCGCGCAGGTCGGTGACCGGCAGCTCCAGTTCGGCGCCGCGCGAGCGCAGGAAGGACAGCGCGATGTGCGCGGACTCCTTCATCACGTCACCCAGCTGTCCGGTCAGGGTGAGGCCGGTGCCGCCCGTCTCGGGGTCGGCGAGTGAGGCCTCGATGTAGAGGACGTCGCCGCCCGCGCCCGTCACGGCCAGGCCGGTCGCCACACCGGGGGCGGCGGTGCGCCGCTCCTCCGGGGCCTGGGCGGCCTCGGGGGTGTGGTGCGGACGGCCGATCAGGGCCCGCAGGTCCCCGGCGGCGATCGCCACCGGGAGCTCGTGCTCGCCCAGCTCGGCCCGGGCCGCGATCTTGCGCAGGATCCGCGCCACCGAGCGCTCCAGGTTCCGTACGCCCGCCTCCCGGGTGTACTCGCCGGCCAGGCTGCGCAGCGCGTCCTCGGCGACGGTGACGTCGTCCGGGGTGAGCCCGGCCCGCTCCAGCTGCCGGGGCAGCAGGTGGTCGCGGGCGATGACGACCTTCTCGTCCTCGGTGTAGCCGTCGAGGCGGACCAGCTCCATCCGGTCGAGCAGCGCCTCGGGGATGGCCTCCAGCACGTTGGCGGTGGCGAGGAAGACCACGTCGGAGAGGTCGAGTTCGACCTCCAGGTAGTGGTCCCGGAAGGTGTGGTTCTGCGCCGGGTCCAGCACCTCGAGGAGGGCCGCCGCCGGGTCGCCGCGGTAGTCGGAACCGACCTTGTCGATCTCGTCGAGCAGCACCACCGGGTTCATCGACCCGGCCTCCTTGATCGCCCGGACGATCCGGCCGGGCAGCGCGCCCACGTAGGTGCGCCGGTGGCCGCGGATCTCCGCCTCGTCCCGGACGCCGCCGAGCGCGACCCGGACGAAGTCCCGGCCCATCGCCCGCGCGACGGACTCGCCGAGCGAGGTCTTGCCGACCCCGGGCGGGCCCACCAGCGCCAGCACGGCGCCTCCCCGGCGGCCGCCGACCGAGCCGAGGCCCTGGTCGGCCCGTCGCTTGCGGACGGCCAGGTATTCGACGATCCGGTCCTTCACGTCCGTCAGGCCCGCGTGGTCGGCGTCCAGCACGGCGCGGGCGCCGGCGATGTCGTAGGCGTCCTCGCTGCGGTTGTTCCAGGGCAGCTCCAGGACGGTGTCCAGCCAGGTCCGGATCCAGCTGCCCTCGGGCGACTGGTCGGAGGAGCGCTCCAGCTTGTCGACCTCCTTGAGCGCCGCCTCGCGGACCTTCTCGGGCAGGTCGGCGGCCTCGACCCGGGCGCGGTAGTCGCCCTCCTCGTCGGCCGGGTCGCCGTTCAGCTCGGCGAGCTCCTTGCGGACCGCCTCCAGCTGGCGGCGGAGCAGGAACTCCTTCTGCTGCTTGGCAACACCCTCCTCGACGTCCTTGCGGATGGTGTCGTTGACCTCCTCCTCGGCGAGGTGGTCGCGCAGCAGCTGAAGGGCGTACTCGAGACGGGCCGTCTGGTCGGCCTCCAGCAGCACCTTGAGCTTCTGCTCGGCGGTGGCGAACGGCGCGTAGCCGATGTTGTCGGCGAGTTCGCCGACGCCCTCGATCTGGGCCACCCGGTCGACGATCTGCCAGGCGCCGCGCTTGCGCAGCCACTGGGTGGACAGCGCCTTGTACTCCTTGACCAGCTCCACGGCCCGCCCGGCCACCGGGATCCCGGCGTCGGACTCGCGGAAGACGCTGGTCTCCACCCAGAGGGCGGCACCCGGCCCGGTCGTCCCGGCGCCGATCCGCACCCGGCGGACGGCCCGGACCAGCGCGGCCGGATCCCCGTCGGCCAGCCGGCCGACCTGCTCGACGGTGGCCAGCGTGCCGGCCGCCGCGTAGGAGCCGTCCAGCCGGGGCACCAGCAGCACCTGCGGCTTGCTGCCGGCCGGCGCGGCCGAGCGGGCCGCCTCGACGGCGGCGCGCACCTCGGTGTCGGACAGGTCCAGCGGCACCACCATGCCGGGCAGCACGACCTCGTCGTCGAGCGGCAGGACGGGCAGGGTGAGCGGTGCGGACGTCGATGCCATGATCTCTCCCCAGTCAGTGAAGTTGAGTCGCCCTGACTAAGGCTTGGGAGCAGGCGAATGTTCCCGGCCGCTTGTTCGCCCTGAGCGATCAGGCGCTGACGTGCCGAGATGAGCCGAGGAGATCGGGGAGGCGCCGAGGAAGGTCTCAGGCGTTGTCGAGCACGGCGTGCGGCTGCGGCTGCGGCAGTGCCTGCTTGCCGAGCCGGCGCCCGCGGCGCCGCCACTGCCCGTTGCCCGGAGGCCGCCGCAGCGGGCCCCAGAGCGCCATGCCGACCAGGAGCGCGGTCGGATGCCCGATCGCGGTCACCAGGTCCTGCTCGTTCGCGATCTGGTGCACGACCAACGCGAACGCCCCGGCCAGCGCCAGGTAGCGGCCGCGGACCGAGAGCAGTCCGGCCAGTGCGCCCAGGCTGGCGAGCACGCCGTAGCTGACACCGATGTCCAGCACGTCCAGCTCGCTCGGCGCCATCCGCCCGGTGGCCACCGCGACGGCCACCACCAGTTGGGAGAGCAGCGTGCCGACCACGTGCCCGGCCGCGAAGACGCCGAGCGCGCGCAGCGGGCCGACCCGCCGCTCCAGCGGGGCGACGGTGAAGGCGAAGGCCCAGAGGTAGGGCATCCAGACCGGACCGGCCACCCAGAGCCCGCTCATCAGCAGCGAACGCAGCGGCGTGTGGACCAGGTTGTGCCCGTCGGTGCTGGACATGTTCTGCAGCTGGTGCACCAGGCCGGGGTCGGCGAACTGGGCGAAGACGGTGGTACCCGCGAGTACGAGCAGGTACGTCAGGGCGAAGGGGTTGCGCCGGGGCGTCGGCACCCGATCCAGCACCCAGTGCAGTGGCCCGGCCCTCAGGCCGAAGCGGAGACCGGCATAGGGAGCCGCCAGGTCGAGACGCGCGGTGCCCTGTCGCGAGTACGCCATACCGCCTCCGTTCCACTTCACTCGGCCACCCGGCCCGCCACCGCCTGCGACAACGCCTGCGTCGAACTGGCCGGTAACCATCGCTCCGGGTGCACACCGTGCCACGAGAGCTGGTTCCGACAACGGTACGACGCCCATGTGAGAGTCCGGTGAGGAACCGGATCACTTGTGCATTACGGCAGTTCACACGTTGGTCTGTACCTGCGGACTGGCGGGCCGCTCCTTGGAGTGTGCCATCCCGTTTGTGCATACACACCGTTACTACGATGCGATTCCGGACGGTAAGGTATCGGCCCGGGCCTGTCCTGGAAGCACGGATACCGGTCGAGCGTCCGGAAATCCGCAGTGCCATCGGCCTGAGCGCAGCTCCGGTCCGTACGCTGCGAAGTGTGAGCGCAGGACCGGCGGTTGGGAAGCCCCTGGTCCGGCGGAGCCGGGCCGAGCCCGGCGCAACAGGCCCGGAACAGCAACCGGAACAGCAAGACGACGGAACCGAGACTACGAGCGGCGCCCGCCATTCCACAGATGGCCGGCCCGCAGCCCTGGGGGCGGTGGCGTGACCGTGACAGAGATTCAACAGGACACCGGTAGCAACAACGGTGTGATTGCCCAGCGACGCGTGCTCGTGGTGGAGGACGAACCCACCATCGCCGAGTCCATCGCCGCCCGCCTGGGCGCCGAGGGCTTCAAGGTCGCCGTGGCACACGACGGCCCCGGCGCGGTGGACGGATTCCACACCTGGCAGCCCGACCTCGTGGTGCTCGACATCATGCTGCCCGGCTTCGACGGTCTGGAGGTCTGCCGCCGGATCCAGGCCCAGCGGCCGGTCCCGGTGCTGATGCTGACCGCCCGCGACGACGAGACCGACCTACTGGTCGGGCTCGGCGTCGGCGCGGACGACTACATGACCAAGCCGTTCTCGATGCGCGAGCTGGCGGCGCGGGTGAACGTGCTGCTGCGCAGAGTCGAGCGGGCCCAGCAGGCAGCCCGCATCCCCGCGCTCGGCTCGCTGCGCTTCGGCGAGCTGGAGATCGACCACGTGCAGCGCCGGGTGCGCCTCGCCTCCGGCGACGTCCACCTCACGCCGACCGAGTTCGACCTGCTGGCCTGCCTGGCCGCGCAGCCGCGGGCCGTGCTGACCCGCGAGCAGCTGCTCTCCGAGGTCTGGGACTGGACGGACGCCTCGGGCACCCGCACGGTCGACAGCCACGTCAAGGCGCTGCGCCGGAAGATCGGCGCCACCTGGATCCGCACCGTGCACGGGGTCGGGTACGCGCTGGAGGCTCCCGCTTCCTAGCACCGGTCGCGGTACCTCACGGGGGAGGTCACGGGGGCAGAGAACGACGGGGACCGATGCGCTGATGAAGGCTGCACCACCGGCTCACACCGAGCCCGAGACACCACCGCGACGGACACTGCCGGTCCGCGCGGCCGACCGGATACGGCGGCTCGTCCGCCCGCTCGATCCGGTGCGTTCGATCAAGGGCAAGCTGACCCTGCTGGTCGTGGTCTGCGTGGTGCTGGCCAGCGGCATGGTCGTGATCGCCGTCCGCTCGGAGACCCAGATCCGAGTGATCATGGCTTTCTCCATGATCGCCTCTCTCCTCGTGATGCAGCTGGTGGCGCACAGCCTGACCGCCCCCCTGCGCGAGATGACGGTCGCCGCCCGGGCGATGGCCGGCGGCGACTACAGCCGACGGGTCAAGGTGGCCTCGCGCGACGAGGTCGGCGAGCTGGCCACCACCTTCAACCGGATGGCCGCCGACCTGGAGGCCGCCGACCGGCACCGCCGGGAGCTGGTGGCCAACGTCTCGCACGAGCTGCGCACGCCGATCGCCGCCCTCCAGGCGGTGCTGGAGAACGTGGTGGACGGCGTGGTGCGCCCCGACCCGGCCACCCTGGGCGCGGCCCTGGAGCAGACCGAGCGGCTCGGCCGGCTGGTCACCCACCTGCTGGACCTCTCCAAGCTGGACGGCGGCGTGGTGCCGCTGGACGCCCGGGAGTTCCAGGTCGGGCCGTTCCTGGCCGGCGTCCTGCGCGGCCTGACGGTGGACGGCGCGACCGCCGGCGGCGCCTGGAGCAGGCGCGGCGACGTCAGCCTGCGCCTGGACGTGGAACCCGTGGAACTCACCGGCGTGGCCGACCCGGAGCGGCTCCACCAGGTGGTGGCCAATCTGGTGGACAACGCCTGCAAGCACTCCCCCGCAGGCGGCGTGGTGACCGTCCGGGCCCGGGTCGGCGAACACCCGAACGCGCTGCTGCTGGAGGTCGAGGACCAGGGTCCGGGCATCCCCGCCCAGGACCGCACCCGGGTCTTCGAACGCTTCAGCCGGGCCGGCGCCCCCACCGCGCAGGGCCCGGGCAGCGACGGCGGCACCGGCCTGGGCCTGGCCATCGCCCGCTGGGCGGTCGATCTGCACGGCGGGCGGATCGAGGTGGCGGACGGCTCGCAGGGCTGCCTGATCCAGGTCGCCCTGCCCGGCACGACCCCGGCCGTACCGCGCCCGCGACTGTGACCGGTCCCACCCGGGTCGGGCTCACGGCGGATTCTGTCCAAGTCGGCCAGCTTTGTCACACAACTGGGACATAGCGGTGATCGACAGGCACATACTGCTCACAATCAGCCAAAGCTGCCCAGATTTGTCCGATTCTGTGGGGGTATGGCCAGGGGTGCGGAATCGGCCATTTCCCCACCTCAGCGACTTTCTAACGCGCACTTTCAGCCAATGTGGCCGACAGCACAGTGATCTGGGCGACGCCTACCCCTCGGGGACTGCGCGATCACTGGTCAGGGGCGTAGCCTTAATCCCCGCTGTCCAAACATCCCAAAAGGAAGCGGAAGAGGGCGGTTGCCGCCGTGTCGCCACACCCTGAAACCCCCAGCTCGGCCCCACGCACTACGACGGAGCCCACTGGCTTCGGCCCCAATGAGTGGCTCGTCGACGAGATCTACCAGCAGTACCTCCAGGATCCCAACTCGGTCGACCGAGCCTGGTGGGACTTTTTCGCCGACTACAAGCCCGGTACCGAGGTGACCCCAGTGACCCAGGCCGCGACCCAGGTCGGCCCCACGCCGACCACCGTTGCCGCCCCTGCCCCTGCTGCCGTTCCGGCGGCGCCTGCACCCGTCGCCGCCCCGGCAGCCGCAGCCCCCGTGGCCGCGCCTGTCGCCGCCGCGCCGCTGGCAGCCGCCCCCGCCGCGCCCCGGCCCCCAAGGCCGTCGCGCAGGCAGCAGCCGCTCCCGCCGCCGAGTCCACCGGACCCGAGCTCGTCCCGCTGCGTGGTCCGGCCAAGGCCGTCGCCACCAACATGGACGCCTCGCTCGAGGTGCCGACCGCGACGAGCGTGCGCGCCGTGCCGGCCAAGCTGTTGATCGACAACCGCATCGTCATCAACAACCACCTGCAGCGCGCCCGCGGCGGCAAGGTCTCCTTCACCCACCTGATCGGCTACGCGCTGGTGCAGGCCCTGAAGGCGACCCCGGGGATGAACCACAGCTACACCACCAAGGACGGCAAGTCCTTCCTGGTGAAGCCGGATCACATCAACCTCGGCCTGGCGATCGACCTGGTGAAGCCGAACGGCGACCGCCAGCTCGTCGTCGCGGCGATCAAGAAGGCCGAGACGCTCGACTTCTTCGGCTTCTGGCAGGCCTACGAGGACATCGTCCGCAAGGCCCGCTCCAACAAGCTGACGATGGACGACTTCACCGGGGTCACGGTCTCGCTGACCAACCCCGGCGGCATCGGCACCGTGCACTCCGTGCCGCGCCTGATGCAGGGCCAGGGCACCATCCTGGGCGTCGGCGCCATGGAGTACCCGGCCGAGTTCCAGGGCTCCAACCCTGAGACGCTGGCCCGCCTGGGCGTCTCCAAGATCATGACGCTGACCTCGACCTACGACCACCGGGTCATCCAGGGCGCGGCCTCCGGCGAGTTCCTGCGCTCGATCCACCAGCTGCTGCTGGGCGAGCACGGCTTCTACGACGAGGTCTTCGAGTCGCTGCGGATCCCGTACGAGCCGGTCCGCTGGGCCACCGACGTCTCCACCACCCACGAGGACGAGGTCAACAAGACCGCCCGCGTGATGGAGCTCATCCACTCGTACCGCGTGCGCGGCCACCTGATGGCCGACACCGACCCGCTGGAGTACAGCCAGCGCAAGCACCCCGACCTGGACGTCGTCGAGCACGGCCTGACGCTCTGGGACCTGGAGCGCGAGTTCGCGGTCGGCGGCTTCGGCGGCAACAAGATGATGAAGCTGCGCGACATCCTCGGGCTGCTGCGCAACACGTACTGCCGCACGGTCGGCATCGAGTACATGCACATCCAGGACCCCAAGCAGCGCAAGTGGCTGCAGGAGCGCCTGGAGAAGCCGTACAGCAAGCCCGAGCGCGAGGAGCAGCTGCGCATCCTGCGCCGGCTGAACTCGGCCGAGGCCTTCGAGACCTTCCTGCAGACCAAGTACGTCGGCCAGAAGCGCTTCTCGCTGGAGGGCGGTGAGTCGCTAATCCCGCTGCTGGACGCGACCATCGACGCCGCCGCCGAGCACCGCCTGGACGAGGCCGTGATCGGGATGGCCCACCGCGGCCGCCTGAACGTGCTGGCCAACATCGTCGGCAAGCCCTACGCCCGGATCTTCGGCGAGTTCGAGGGCAACCTCGACCCGAAGTCCATGCACGGCTCCGGTGACGTCAAGTACCACCTGGGCGCCGACGGCACCTTCACCGGCCTGGACGGCGAGACCATCAAGGTCTCGCTGGCGGCCAACCCGTCCCACCTGGAGACGGTCGACCCGGTCGTCGAGGGCATCGTCCGCGCCAAGCAGGACATCCTGGACCAGGGCGGCACGACCTTCCCGGTGCTGCCGATCCAGATCCACGGCGACGCGGCCTTCGCGGGCCAGGGCGTGGTCGCGGAGACGCTGAACATGTCGCAGCTGCGCGGCTACCGCACCGGCGGCACGATCCACCTGGTGGTCAACAACCAGGTGGGCTTCACCGCCGCGCCGGCCTCCTCGCGCTCGTCGATGTACTGCACCGACGTGGCCCGCATGATCGAGGCGCCGATCTTCCACGTGAACGGCGACGACCCGGAGGCCGTGGTGCGCGTCGCGCGCCTCGCCTTCGAGTTCCGTCAGGCGTTCCACAAGGACGTCGTGATCGACCTCATCTGCTACCGCCGCCGCGGTCACAACGAGGCCGACAACCCCTCGTTCACGCAGCCGCTGATGTACGACCTGATCGAGAAGAAGCGCTCGGTGCGCAAGCTCTACACCGAGGGTCTGATCGGCCGTGGCGACATCACCATGGAAGAGGCGGAGTCCGCGCTCCAGGACTTCCAGGGACAGCTGGAGAAGGTGTTCGCGGAGGTTCGCGACGCCGCCGGTACCCAGCAGGCCCCGGTCGCCGGCAAGCCGGTCGCCGACTTCCCGGTCTCGATCCAGACGGCCATCTCCGAGGAGATGGTCAAGCGGATCGCCGCCTCGCAGGTCAACCTGCCGGACTGGCTGACCGTGCACCCGCGTCTGCTGCCGCAGCTCCAGCGCCGCGCCGCCTCCATCGAGGACGGCACGATCGACTGGGCCACCGGCGAGACCCTCGCCATCGGCTCGCTGCTGATGGAGGGCCACCCGGTCCGCCTGGCGGGCCAGGACAGCCGCCGTGGCACCTTCGGCCAGCGCCACGCGGTGCTGATCGACCGGGTCACCGGCGAGGACTACACCCCGCTGCTGTACCTGACCGAGGACCAGGCCCGCTACACCGTCTACGACAGCCTGCTGTCGGAGTACGCGGCGATGGGCTTCGAGTACGGCTACTCGCTGACCCGGCCGAACTCGCTGGTCATGTGGGAGGCGCAGTTCGGTGACTTCGTCAACGGCGCGCAGACCATCGTCGACGAGTACATCGCCTCCGCCGAGCAGAAGTGGGGCCAGCACTCCGGCGTCACCCTGCTGCTGCCGCACGGCTACGAGGGCCAGGGACCGGACCACTCGTCCGCCCGTCCCGAGCGCTTCCTGCAGCTCTGCGCGCAGAACAACATGACGGTCGCGATGCCGACCCTGCCGTCGAACTACTTCCACCTGCTGCGCTGGCAGGCGCACAACCCGCACCACAAGCCGCTGGTCGTCTTCACCCCGAAGTCGATGCTGCGTCTGAAGGCCGCGGCGAGCAAGGCGGAGGAGTTCACCTCGGGCGCGTTCCGTCCGGTCATCGGTGACAGCACCGTCGACCCGGCCAACGTGCGCAAGGTGGTCATCACGGCCGGCAAGTTCTACTACGACGTCGAGGCGGCCCGCACCGAGCGCGGCGTCACCGACACGGCGATCGTCCGCGTCGAGCGGCTCTACCCGCTGCCGGCCGCCGAGCTCCAGGAGGAGCTGGGCCGGTACGGCGAGGACGTCCAGTTCGTCTGGGCGCAGGAGGAGCCGGCCAACCAGGGTGCCTGGCCGTTCATCGCGATGAACCTGGTCGACCACCTGGACGTCGTGGTGGGCCGCAAGGCCAGCGGCGGCCGGCTGCGCCGCGTCGCCCGCACGGCCTCCTCGGCCCCCGCGGTCGGCTCGGCCAAGCGGCACGGCGCCGAGCAGCAGGCGCTGATCGAGGACATCTTCAGCCTCTGACGCCGCTCGTACGCACCCGCGGGCCCGGTCTCCTCGGAGGCCGGGCCCGCGGCATTACCCTGAGACGTTCCCACCCCACCTGACCCGGAGCAGACCGTGTACTTCACCGACCGCGGCATCGAGGAGCTGGCGAGCCGGCGCGGCGAGGAGGAGGTCACTTTCGAGTGGCTGGCCGAACGCCTGCGCGAGTTCGTCGACCTCAACCCCGACTTCGAGATCCCGGTCGAACGGCTGGCCACCTGGCTGGCCCGGCTCGACGACGAGGACGAGGACTGAACCGCGTCGCAGCACGCACGAAGGGCCCGGGAGGCAGTCGCCTCCCGGGCCCTTTCGCATCTCGGCGCACCGGGCTCCCGGCCCGGACCGCTTGACTTCAGCGCCACGCGATATATCGTGTTACTCGGAAGACGCGATACATCGCGATCCGCCGGATCGTCGCTCCTTCAGCGTACGACGACGGCGGCCCAACGGGAGGATGAACACCATGACCCAGTGGACGGTCAGCGAACCCGAGAAGATCGTCATCGACGAGCCGGTGCGCAGCCTGCAGGTCCGCATCGTCGGCGGCGCGATCAACGTGGTCGCCGCCGAGGGCCCGGCCCGCCTGGAGGTGACCGAGCTGGAGGGCGAGCCCCTGCAGGTCACCGTCGAGGACGGGGTGCTGACGGTGACCTACCAGAACCTCGACTGGAACGACTTCGGCGACAAGCTGAAGTCGGTCGACTCCGTCAAGACCTTCCTGTCCGGCCTGCGCCGCAAGCGCCGGGCCGTCGTCTCGCTGACCGTGCCCGCCGCCGCCGCGGTGCGGCTGGGGACGGTCACCGCCGAGTCCACCGTCTCCGGCGTGCACGGCGGCACCACCATCCACGGCGTCGCGGGTGACACCACCCTGGTCGAGCTGGACGGCCGGACCGAGGCCAAGACGGTCTCCGGCAACGTGGACGCCCAGGCGGTCGCCGGCGAGCTGCGGGTCAACACCGTCTCCGGCGAGCTGACGGTGATCTCCGGCACCGCCGCGACCCTGCGCGCCAACAGCGTCAACGGCGCCGTCACCCTCGACCTGGACGGCACCACCCCCGCCGACATCCGGATCAACACGGTCAGCGGCGCCGTCGCCGTCCGGCTGCCGCAGCCCGCCGACACCACGGTCGAGGCCGGCAGCACCAACGGCAACTTCTCCAGCGCCTTCGACGAGTTGACGCTCGGCGGCACCTGGGGCGCCAAGAAGCTCAGCGGCACGCTCGGCGCGGGCACCGGCCGGCTCCAGGTCACCACCGTCTCCGGCGCCATCTCGCTGCTCAGCCGCCCGGCCGCCGAGGACGAGGGCCCCAACCTCGTCAAGGAACTCCCCGCCGCCCCCGCGCAGAGCGAGGAGGACTCGGCATGAGCGAGCGAAGCGAGCGAATCATGGATGGGTGCGTGTGGCGCGAAGCGCCCAGCGAGCGAAGCGAGGTGGCCGCATGAGCGCCGTCTTCGCGCACGGCAGGCTCCGGCTCTACCTGCTCAAGCTGCTCGACGAGTCGCCGCGGCACGGCTACGAGGTGATCCGGCTGCTGGAGGAGCGCTTCCACGGCCTGTACGCGCCCTCCGCCGGGACGGTCTACCCGCGGCTGGCCAAGCTGGAGCAGGAGGGCCTGGTCGAGCACTCCACCGAGGGCGGCCGCAAGGTCTACCGGATCACCGAGGCCGGCCGCACCGAACTGACCGCCCGTCAGGATGACCTGGCGGAGCTGGAGGTGGAGATCCGCGACTCGGTGGCCCAGCTGGCCGGCGCGATCCGCGAGGACGTCCGGGACTCCGCCAAGGACCTGCGCGACGAGCTGCGCAACGCCGCCCGCAACGCCCCCAAGGCCGCGGCCGCCACCGGCCCGGAGAGCACCACCGGCGAGCCGTGGGCGGGCCCGTGGGGCGAGAAGTCCTGGCAGCGCACCCGCGAGGAGTATGCCGAGTTCAAGGCGCAGGCCAAGAAGGCCAAGGAGCAGGAGCGCGCCGCCAAGGAGCAGGCGAAGCGCGCGAAGGAGGAGGCCCGCAAGGCCCGCGAGCAGTCCCAGGCGGTCCGCCAGGCCGCCCAGCAGGAGGCGCTGCGGATCAAGCGCCGGGTGGAGCAGCAGGTCCGCGACCACGTCAGCAAGGGCGACTGGCCGACCGGGCTGGCCGAGGGACTGTCCGAACTGACCCGGGGGCTGGCCGGACTGGCCGACTCCGCGCGCTGGGACACCTCCAGCGCCCCGGCCGACGCCGAGCGGATCACGGTCACCCGGGTCGACCTCGACAAGGACACCCCCGTCGACCTGCCCGGCTGGGCCGTCACCAACCCGGCCGGCGACCCGGCCCGGGAGCTGGAGCGACTGCTCGACCGCTTCCGCGACCAGCTGCGCGACCAGGTCCGCGACGCGGCCCGGGACGGCGCCGGCGTCGACGCCGACCAGCTGGCGCAGGCCCAGGCCGTCCTGGCCTCGGCCGGCGAGCGGCTGCGCGGGCTGCTCGGCTGAGCCGAGCCGCAGGTGTGCCCCGCGACCCCTCGGGGGAGGGCCGCGGGGCACCGCCGTGTGTCAGGGGGTCAGGGGGTCAGGGGGTCAGGGGGTCAGGGGGTCAGGGGGTCAGCACGATCTTGCCGAAGACGTCGCCCCCGGCCAGCTTGGCGAAGCCGTCGCGGGCCTCGGTCAGCGGCAGCACCGAGTCGATCACCGGCCGCACGCCGCTGTGCGCGCAGAGCGCGAGCAGTCCGGCCAGCTCCTCCTTGCTGCCCATGGTGGAGCCGACCACCTTCAGCTCCAGGAAGAAGATCCGGTTCAGCTCGGCCGCCGCCGGGTTCGGCCCGGACGTCGCGCCGGAGATCACGATCGTGCCGCCCGGGCGCAGCGACTTCACCGAGTGCGACCAGGTCGCCGCCCCGACCGTCTCCATCACCGCGTCGACCCGCTCGGGCAGCCGTGCCCCGCTCTCGAAGGCCGCGTCGGCGCCCAGCCCCACGGCCCGCGCGCGCTTGGCCTCGTCCCGGCCGGTGACCCAGACCCGCAGGCCGGCCGCCTTGCCCAGGACGATCAGCGCGGTGGCCACCCCGCCGCCCGCCCCCTGGACCAGCACGGTGTCGCCGGGCTTGACCCCGGCGTTGGTGAAGAGCATCCGGTACGCCGTCAGCCAGGCGGTCGGCAGGCAGGCGGCCTCCTCGAAGGAGAGCTCGGCCGGCTTGGGCAGCAGGTTCCAGGTCGGCACGGCCACCCGCTGGGCGAAGGTCCCCTGGTAGCGCTCGGTCAGGATCGAGCGCGGCTCGTCCGGGCCGACGCCGTGGCCGCTCTGGCCGATCACGGAGTGGATGACCACCTCGTTGCCGTGCTCGTCGACGCCCGCCGCGTCGCAGCCCAGGATCATCGGCAGCCGCTCGGCGGGCAGGCCCACCCCGCGCAGCGACCAGAGGTCGTGATGGTTGAGCGTGGCGGCGCGGACCGTCACCACGCTCCAGCCCGGCCGGGCCTGCGGCTCGGGGAGCTCGCCCAGTTCAAGGGCGCTCAGGGGGTCGGCGGCATCGATGCGTGCGGCATAGGCGGCGAACATGTCCCGGACACTAGCCGCCGACGACCAGGGCCCGGAACCACGCGCGGGTGTGACCTCCACCGCGTGTCCCGGGCCCATGGACGTGCCTGACCTACGGTCAGCGGCGGGCCACGCCCTCACGACGGGCCGCCTCGGCGACCGCCTTGCTGACGGCGGGGGCCACCCGCGGGTCGAACGGCGAGGGAATCACCCGCTGGGGCGTCAGTTCGTCCGCGACCAGGTCGGCCAGCGCCTCGGCGGCGGCCAGCTTCATGCCCTCGGTGATCCGGGAGGCCCGGACCTGGAGCGCGCCGGCGAAGATGCCGGGGAAGGCCAGCACGTTGTTGATCTGGTTCGGGAAGTCCGAGCGCCCGGTGGCCACCACGGACGCGTACTTGTGCGCGACCTCGGGGTGGATCTCCGGGGTGGGGTTGGCCATCGCGAAGATGAAGCAGTCCTTCGCCATCCGCGCCACCGCCTCCTCCGGCACGGTGCCGCCGGAGACGCCGATGAAGACGTCCGCGTCCACCAGCGCCTCGGCCAACGAGCCCTTGAGCGCCGCCTTGTTGGTGATCTCCGCGATCTCGGCCTTGACGTCCGTCAGGTCGCCGCGGCCCTGGTAGACCACGCCCTTGCGGTCGCAGACCGAGACGTCGCCGATGCCGGCCGCGACCAGCATCTTGGCGATCGCGATACCGGCCGCGCCGGCGCCGGAGATGACGGCCCGCAGGTCGCCGATCCGACGGCCGGTCACCTTGGCGGCGTTCCACAGCGCCGCGGTGGAGACGATCGCGGTGCCGTGCTGGTCGTCGTGGAAGACCGGGATGTCCAGGGCCTCCTGGAGCCGGCGCTCGATCTCGAAGCAACGCGGCGCCGAGATGTCCTCCAGGTTGACGCCGCCGAAGGACGGCGCGAGCCGGACGACCGTCTCGACGATCTCGTCGACGCCGGTGCAGGCGAGCGCGATCGGCACCGCGTCCACGCCGCCGAACTGCTTGAAGAGGATCGCCTTGCCCTCCATCACGGGCAGGGACGCCTCAGGGCCGATGTCGCCCAGGCCGAGCACCGCGGTGCCGTCGGTGACGACCGCGACCGTGTTGGCCTTCCAGGTGTAGTCGTTGACCAGCTCGGGCTGCTCGGCGATGGCCGTGCAGACCCGGGCGACACCGGGGGTGTACGCAAGGGACAGGTCGTCGGCGTCGCGCACCGGAACGGTTGCGCGCACCTCCATCTTGCCGCCGCGGTGAAGCGCGAAGACGGCGTCGACCGGATCGTCGGTGTCCTGCGTACCGGGGTGGATGATCTCCGCTGCCACGATGACCTCTTCGTCATAGTCAGCGAGGGCGCACGGGCCGACAGGCGTTCGACCCGCCCGGGGGATGCTGAAATCCCGGGTCCCGCCACAGCGGGCCCGGAGCCGGGAGGTCGGGGCGCTACCGTCGGACGGCCGCCCTCGGGTGAGGGTTTTAGGGTGTTGCGCTGTGCATCCGGGCTTGAGCCTAGGCCCGAGAAAAGGCACCGCACCTGTGCCTGGTTTCCTCGTCACGCACTGTTCACCCCGGGACGACACCACTCGGCACTCGAGTTTCGGAAGAACTCTGAGTACCGGTGTCTTCACCGGCGATTCGGTACGCCACACCCGCAGGGGTGAACAGTAGACGCGGAGGGGAGCTGGTGCCTCGGCTACGGAGTCGACGTGAATCGACTTCCGGTCCTGCGCACCCCGGCCCTGTCGGGAGCCGGCGGTCTCTGTTCGGTATCGGGGATCACCCGATAGCAGATTCTGACACACCCGCCCCCCGGTCCGGCAGACCGGGATGGGAAGATCCCCATTCCCGCCGCTTGCGGCGGACCTCGCGCGACCGGCCGCACACCCTTCTCCCCGCGGCCCTCCAGGGCATTCGTCCGAGGTCCGCGCTGCACACCCCAGCAGCCCTCCCACGGCGGACTCCCCCTCTCACTTCCCCCCCTCTGGAAGAGCTCTGCCATGCCCTACAGACCGTTTTCCGTACCCGTGCGCCCTGTTCTGGCCGTCGGCCTGGGCTCCCTGCTGCTGGCCGGCTGCGGCAGCACCGGCGCCTCCACCGCCGACCCCGGAGCGCGCCTGCGCGCGCAGCTCCCCAAGGCGGTCAAGTCGACCGGTGTGCTCCGGATCGGCTCCAACCTCAACTACGCCCCGGTCGACTTCGAGGACCAGAACGCGGCCGCGGTCGGCCTGGACCCGGACCTGGCGGCCGCGCTCGGCAACTACCTGGGCCTCAAGGTGCAGTTCGACAACATGCCGTTCGACCAGCTGATCCCGGCCGTCCAGTCCGGCAGGATCGACCTGGCCATGTCGGCCGTGATCGACACCCAGCAACGGCAGACCGGGGCCGACGACAACGGCAAGCAGGTCAACCCCGGGGTCGACTTCGTCGACTACTTCGAGACCGGCAGCACGCTCCTGGTGAAGGCCGGCAACCCGCAGAACATCAGCACCCTGGACAACCTGTGCGGCCGCACCATCGCGCTGCAGCGCGGGACCGTCCAGGCCGAGATAGCCGCGCGCCAGCAGACCGCCTGCGGCCGGTCGAACCGGCCGTTGAAGGTCGACCTGTTCGACACCGACGTCCAGGCGCTGGCGGAGGTCGACGCCGGCACCGCGGTCGCCGACCTCAACGACTACCCGGTCGCCGCGTACACCACCGACCCGAGCCGGCAGGGCACCAAGTTCCAGGTGACCGGCTCGCTGCTGCAGCCGAGCCCGTACGGGATCACCGTCGCCAAGACCGACCCGGCGCTGCGCGACGTGCTCTCCGGCGCGCTCAACCAGCTGATCCGCAACGGGACCTACGACAAGTTGCTGACCACCTGGGACATGCACAGCGGCGCCGTGCCGGTGGCCCAGATCAACGGCGGGTTCTGAGCCCGCCGGACGCACCACTCACCGGGCGTTCACCGGGCGTGAGCCCATAACCGGTGAGAACCTGTCAAAAAGGACGGAGGAGGGCAGGCAGTCGACCTGCTCTCCTCCGGTAATCGAACAACACCACTCCTCGTTATCCATTTTTGATCTGAATGATGCTCCGTTCAACAGTTCGGTGATGGCAGGATTCCCCCACCACTTCGACGGAGAGTGGTCCCACCCAGCAGCGCCCTCGGTCCCCCGCGGCACGATCCGTCCCACCTTCTTCCCCACAGGAGGCTCGCCCCATGAGCGCTCGTACCCCCCACGCCCGGCTGCTGGCAGTAGCGGCGGCCCTCGCCACCGGTTCGCTGGTCCTCACCGGCTGCGGCAGCAGCGGGAGCAGCTCGTCCTCGTCCGGCGCCTCTTCCGCTGCGGCGATCGCCACGCCCAGCGCCGTCGCCTCGCTGGCCGCGATGGTGCCCGCCGACGTGAAGTCGAGCGGCAAGCTCGTGGTCGGCACCGACGCCTCGTACGCGCCGAACGAGTTCAAGGACGACAGCGGCAAGATCCAGGGCATGGACATCGACCTGGCCGCCGCCATCGCGGCCAAGCTCGGCCTGACGACGGACGTCCAGGACTCCAAGTTCACCGCGATCATCCCGGGCATCCAGGCGAACAAGTACCAGCTCGGGATGAGTTCCTTCACCGACAGCAAGGACCGCGAGGCGACCGTCGACATGGTCACCTACTTCACCGCGGGCACCGGCACGGCGGTGAAGAAGGGCAACCCGCAGAAGATCGACGCCAACGACCTGTGCGGCAAGAAGGTCGCCGTGCAGACCGGCACCACGCAGGCCGACGAGATCACCAACACCCTCAACCCGGCGTGCGTGAAGGCGGGCAAGCCCACCATCCCGAACAACGGCGACAAGTTCGACCTGCAGACGGACGTCACCAACGCGGTGGTCGCCGGCCGTGACGACGCCATGCTGGCCGACTCCCCCGTGGTCGACTACGCGGTCAAGACCAGCGGCCAGCTGGACCGGATCGGCACGGTCACCGACTCCGCCCCCTACGGTGTCGTGGTGGCCAAGGGCTCCGCGCTCACCCCCGCCGTCCAGGGCGCCGTGCAGTCGCTGATCGACGACGGGACCTACAAGCAGATCCTGCAGAAGTGGGGCGTCGAGGCCGGTGCGATCAACAAGTCGGTCGTCAACGGCGCCGTCAGCTGATCGCCGCCCTCCGCCCTCTCACCCCTAGGTCACCACAGTGAACCCATCAGACAAGGGGGAGGTGCCCGCGGGACGGCCTGAGACGATCAAGGCCGTCCCGGTGCGCCACCCCGGACGCTGGGTCGGCGGAATCGTCGTCGCGGTCCTCGCGGCGATGCTGCTGCACGCCCTGATCTTCAATCCGGTCTTCGAATGGGACGTGGTACGCAAGTACCTCTTCCAGCAGAGCATCCTGCACGGCATCGGCGTCACGCTCGAACTCACCGCCCTGTCGATGCTCATGGGCGCGGTCGGCGGCGTGATCCTGGCCGTCATGCGGTTGTCGCCCAATCCGCTGCTCTCGTCGGCCGCCTGGCTGTACATCTGGGTGTTCCGCGGCACCCCGGTCCTCGTCCAACTGGTGTTCTGGAACTTTCTCGGCCTGCTCTGGCAAAGACTCTCGATCGGAATTCCGTTCGGTCCCGCATTCTGGTCGGAGTCGACCAACACGCTGATTCCGACATTCGTCGCGGCCCTGCTGGGACTCGGTCTCAACGAGGCCGCGTACATGGCCGAGATCGTGCGCGGCGGTATCCAGTCGGTGGACGAGGGACAGACCGAGGCGGCGCACGCGCTCGGCATGAGCCGGGCCCGCACGATGCGGCGGATCATCCTGCCGCAGGCGATGCGCGTGATCATTCCGCCGACCGGCAACGAGACCATCTCGATGCTCAAGACCACCTCGCTGGTCAGCGTGATCGCGCTGGAGGAACTCTTCCAGGCCGGGCAGAACATCTACTCGCACAACTTCAAGAACATCCCGCTGCTCATCGTGGTCAGCATCTGGTACCTCTTCATGACCTCGATCCTGACGGTCGGCCAGTACTACCTGGAGCGGTACTTCGCCCGCGGCTCCAACCGCGCGCTGCCGGCCACTCCGCTGCAGAAGCTGCGGGCCCTGTTCGTCCGCACCCCCGCGGCCGCGCCCACCGCGGCGCTGCCCCCGGCCGAAGGCGCTCCCCATGACTGACCCGACGAAGGCACCGGCGGACGGCGTCGGCAACGGCGGCCCGATGGTCCGGGCCGAGGGCGTGCGCAAGTCGTACGGCCTGGTCGAGGTGCTCAAGGGCATCGACCTGGAGGTCCAGCAGGGCGAGGTGTTCTGCCTGATCGGCCCGTCCGGCTCCGGGAAGTCCACCTTCCTGCGGTGCATCAACCACCTGGAGAAGGTCAGCGGCGGCCGGCTCTCGGTCGACGGCGAGCTGGTCGGCTACCGGCAGAAGGGCGACAAGCTCTACGAGCTGCGCGACCAGGAGGTGGCCCGCAAGCGGCGCGACATCGGCATGGTGTTCCAGCGCTTCAACCTCTTCCCGCACATGACCGCGCTGGAGAACATCGTCGAGGCGCCGGTCCAGGTCAGGGGCGAGAGCCGGGGTGACGCCCGGGAGCGGGCGCGGGCCCTGCTGGAGCGGGTCGGGCTGGCCGACAAGGCCGCCAGCTACCCGTCCCAGCTCTCCGGCGGCCAGCAGCAGCGGGTCGCCATCGCCCGGGCGCTGGCCATGCAGCCCAAGCTGATGCTCTTCGACGAGCCCACCTCGGCGCTCGACCCGGAGCTGGTCGGCGACGTGCTGGACGTCATGCGCGGCCTCGCCGAGGAGGGCATGACGATGATCGTGGTCACCCACGAGATGGGCTTCGCCCGCGAGGTCGGCGACGCGCTGGTCTTCATGGACGACGGCGTGGTGGTCGAGTCCGGCCACCCGCGCGAGGTGCTCACCAACCCGCAGCACGACCGCACCAAGGCGTTCCTCTCCAAGGTGCTGTGACCCGCGACGAAGGCGCCGGCCCCGCGAAGGCCGGCGCCTTCGCGTTTTCCCCTCCGGGTAATAGGCTTAAGGCTGCCTGCCCGTTACCGCTCTCCTGGAAGGACCGCCGTGGAACTCGCCGCGTACGCCGACTACGCCGTCCGCCTGGTGAACAGCGAGGAGCCCGAGCGCGGCACCGACGCGCTGGTCTCCGTCGAGGCCGTCCGCGCGCTCTTCGCGGTCAGCGACTCGCGCGGCGCCCGGCTGGCCGACGAGTCCGACCTGCCCCGGCTGCGCGGGGTCCGGACCAGGCTGCGGGCGGTCTTCGTGGCCGCCGCGGAGGGCGACGAGGTCCGCGGGGTCGACCTGCTGAACAGCCTGCTGGTGGAGTACCCGGTGAGCCCCCTGGTCTCCGGCCACGACTACCTGGACGAGAGCGGGCGGCCGCGCTGGCACCTGCACCTGGCCGACAACGCGCCGACCGCCGCGGCCAACTTCACCGCGGTCGCCTGCATGGGCCTGGCCATCCACCTGACCGAGCTGGGCGCCGACCGCCTGGGCATCTGCCAGGCGGTCCCCTGCCGCAACGCCTATCTGGACACCTCGACCAACCGCTCGCGCCGCTACTGCTCCGACCGCTGCGCCACCCGGGCCAACGTGGCCGCCTACCGGGCCCGCAAGCGCGTGGAGGCCGCCGCCAGCGCGGCCGCCGCCGCCCTCACAGCTCGGGGCTGAGCCCGCGGAAGACCCCGAACCTGGCCGCCAGGCCCGGCACCCGGGCCAGCGGCCAGCCGCAGAGCAGCCGCTCCAGCCACCCGGCCGGCGCCAGCCAGACCGGACTGGGCCGCACCCGGAACAGGACCCGGCCGAGCACCAGGTCCTCGGGGACCGCGCCGTACTCGCGGCTGTCGCTCTCGACGAACTGGTTGTCGGACAGCAGCCACCAGCCGCCCGTCCGGCGCTCGGTGGCCCGCTTGACCACCAGCAGGTCCTGCCGCAGCGGGTGACGGACCAGCACCACCGCGCCGGGCCGCACCCTGGCGCCGTACCGGACGACGAGCTGGTCACCGCCCCGCAGGGTGGGGACCATCGAGGGCCCGGCCACCGTCATCAGGCCGAACGGCAGCAGGCCGCCGCCGACCCGCTCCACCGGCTCCGGCCCGACGTCCTCTGGGCCGACGTCAGAATCCCGTCGCTTCGCCGCCATTCGCTCCGCCTCCTGGTCCGTGCCGCCGTCCGGCGCCATGCGTCCACGGTCCAGCATCGCGCATCACGCACAGGCGTCCGATATCTACCGGTTGCGGCTCCGCCTTTTGCCCTAGGCCCCTGTCCCGGCCGAGAGATCCAGGGGGCAAACGGGTAGTCTCGGCCGCGGGAAGACGATCTAAGGAAGGACTCCCATGTTCTCTCGTCTGTTTGCTCCGCGGGTGACCGCGCACGCGCACTGTGACCTGCCCTGCGGTGTCTACGACCCGGCCCAGGCCCGGATCGAGGCCGAGTCGGTGAAGGGTACTCAGGAGAAGTACCAGGCCAACGAGGACGCCGATTTCCGCGTTCGCGCCCTGATCATCAAGGAGCAGCGCGCCGAGGCCGTCAAGCACCACCTGTCGGTCCTGTGGAGCGACTACTTCAAGGCCCCGCACTTCGAGAAGTACCCCGAGCTGCACCAGCTCTTCAACGACGCCCTGAAGGCCGCCTCGGCCACCAAGGCCTCGACCGACCCGAAGACCGGCGAGAAGCTCCTCGAGCTCATCGCCCAGATCGACACGATCTTCTGGGAGACCAAGAAGGCGTGACGTTCGACGTCGCACCGCGCGGATGCCCCTCACTCCCAGGAGTGAGGGGCATCCGCCGTTCGGGTGGAACCGGTGGCGCCAGGGTGACGCCCGCAGCGCCTTCGGTCCGGCCCGCCGCCCCAGTAGGCTCGGGCACATGATCAGGCAAGCCACCGTGGACGACGTCCCCGTCATCATCGAGATGATCCGCGAGCTCGCGGACTACGAGAAGGCCCTGCACGAGGCGAAAGCCACCGAGGAGCAGCTGCGCGAGGCGCTCTTCGGCGAGCAGCCGGCCGTCTTCGCGCACATCGCCGAGGACGACGCGACCGGCGAGAGAGTCGGCTTCGCCCTCTGGTTCCGCAACTTCTCCACCTGGCGGGGCACCCACGGCATCTACCTGGAGGACCTCTACGTCCGGCCCTCCGCGCGCGGCGGCGGGCACGGCAAGGCGCTGCTCACCGAGCTGGCGCGGACCGCCGTGGAGCGCGGCTACGAGCGCTTCGAGTGGTCGGTCCTGGACTGGAACGAGCCGTCGATCGGCTTCTACCGGGCGCTCGGCGCCGAGCCGATGGACGAGTGGACGGTCCACCGGCTGACCGGGGACGCCCTGCGCGTGCTCGGCACCCGCTGAGCCGGCAGCGAGGAATCACGTCGGATGTCTGCCCCACAGGGTCGCCGGGGCCTACCATGAGTCACCCTCGGCCCGTCCGGGGTCGCGACATCCGTCCGCCGATAGCGGTAACGTCTCGGGCGGACGGCCTGCGTCCGGTGCCTCCCGACTGGGTAGGAACCGCTGCGTACCGCACCACCCCTCAAGACAGTTGGGGCGAAGCACTTGAGTCATGCAACAGAACGTGCCGCGGCCTTGGGGTCTCCAGCACAGCGCGTCACCCAGGAGGTGAGGGTGTCCCAGATCGACGGCGATCCTGAGAACCAGGCAGCCAAGGACTTCGTGGAGGTACGCCTGCCCGCGCAGGGTGCCTACCTCTCGGTGCTGCGGACGGCCACGGCCGGCCTCGCAGCCCGCCTGGACTTCACCCTCGACGAGATCGAGGACCTACGCATCGCGGTGGACGAGGCCTGCGCCATCCTGCTCCAGCAGGCGGTGCCGGGCTCTGTCCTGTGCTGCGTGTTCAGACTGGTCGGGGACGCCCTGCGGGTGACCGTCTCGGCCCCCACCACGGACGGCCGGGCACCGGAGCGCGACACCTTCGCCTGGACGGTGCTCTCCGCACTGGCCGGCGAGGTGGAGTCGACGGTCGCCGAGGACCGGACGGTCACCATCAGTCTGCACAAGAAGCGCGGCGGGACGATCAGCCAGCCGTGACCTCCTCACCGGCCGTGCGGGTCGGCGGCGATCGACGGAGTCGGACCCCCGGAGCGGTTCGCTCCCGTTCCGGGGGCGAATCGCGGTACAACCAATGTGATGGCCCGGCCGCGATGGCGGCCGGGTGCTCCCGGAACGGAACGGGGGATCGCCGTGAGTGATCTGGATCGCAACTCTGCTGCCGCGTCTCGGCCCATGACCGAGCTGCCCATGACCGATCTGCCGATGGGCGACCTGCCGCCCGCCGAAGGCCACGCCGCGCTCGGTACGGCGGCCGGCCGCCGTACCGTACCGGCCCAGCCGGGCGGGTCCACCCCGGGGCCCGCCTCCCACGACGACGCGCACCCGAAGGACGCCCACCGGATGAGCCAGCCGACCGACCCGACGCCGGAGCCCACGGCAGCCGCGCTGCCGGACCAGGCGCCGGCAGGCCTGCCGGAGGCCGCGGACGACGCCGTGCCGGACCAGGCCGAGCCCGTCCGGGCCTCGGTCCCCGCCCAGCTGACCCCGCACCACCGCTCCGGAGCCCCGGACCGGGAGGCGGCCCGGGCGCTCTTCGTCCGGCTCTCCACCCTGTCCGACGGCTCGCCCGAGCGCGTGGAGCTGCGCAACCAGCTGGTCCGGATGCACATCCCGCTGGTCGAGCACCTGGCCCGGCGGTTCCGCAACCGGGGCGAGCCGCTGGACGACCTGACCCAGGTGGCCACCATCGGCCTGATCAAGTCGGTGGACCGGTTCGACCACGAGCGCGGCGTGGAGTTCTCCACCTACGCCACCCCGACCATCGTCGGCGAGATCAAGCGGCACTTCCGGGACAAGGGCTGGGCGGTCCGGGTGCCGCGCCGGCTCCAGGAGCTGCGGCTCTCGCTGACCACCGCGACCAGCGAGCTGTCCCAGCGGCACGGCCGCTCCCCCACCGTGCACGAGCTGGCGGAGCACCTCGGGATCACCGAGGAGGACGTGCTGGAGGGCCTGGAGTCCGCCAACGCGTACAGCACGCTCTCCCTGGACGTCCCGGACAGCGACGACGAGTCGCCGGCCGTGGCGGACACCCTGGGGGCCACCGACGAGGCGCTGGAGGGCGTCGAGTACCGGGAGTCGCTGAAGCCGTTGCTGGCCCAACTGCCGCAGCGCGAGCAGAAGATCCTGGTGCTGCGGTTCTTCCGGAACATGACCCAGTCGCAGATCGCCGCGGAGGTGGGCATCTCGCAGATGCACGTCTCGCGGCTGCTGGCCCGCACCCTGGCCCAGCTGCGCGACAAGCTCCTCGTCGAGGAGTAGACAGCCGCGAACGGCCCGGGGACGTCCTGTCCCCGGGCCGTTCGCGCGTGCGGATTCAGCGGTAGAGCGCCCCGGTGACGCGGGGGGTCAGCAGGGCCACCGTGCCGACCACGCCGGCCAGCGCGACCAGCACGCCCAGCGCGGCCATCGCGCCGCCGGTCTGCAGCATGAAGTAGCCGACCGGCAGGCAGAGCGTGTGCACCAGCACGGACGGGCTGCGGCCCCAGCTGCGCAGTCGCAGCAGCCCCCAGGCGGCGAACAGCGGCAGCAGGCCGAGCAGCAGGATGACGAACCCGCCGAACTCGTTCAGGCCCTGGTTCCTGGTGTCCTCGACCAGGCCGGCCACGCTCATGTAGATCCCCCAGCCGGCCAGGGCCGCGCCCTCGGCCGCGGAGAGGGCGGCGCCGACGAGCAGCGGCAGCGGCCGGGAGGTGGGGACGGAGGCGGGTGCGGAGGTTTCTGCGGTCACCCCAGCAGGGTAGCCGCCGACCGCGGCGGACCGGGCCGTAGGCTGAACCTCATGCGCGCGCTTCTGGTCGTGAACCCGAAGGCCACCACCACCAGTGGCCGTACCAGGGATGTCCTGACCCACGCCCTGCGCAGTGATCTCAAACTGGAGGTCGCGGTCACCGAGTACCGCGGCCACGCCCGGGATCTGGCCCGCGAGGCCACCGAGTCCGGCACCGTGGACCTGGTGGTGGCGCTCGGCGGCGACGGCACGGTCAACGAGGTCGTCAACGGACTGCTCACGCACGGACCCTCCGAACGAGTGCCCAGACTCGCGCTGGTGCCCGGCGGCAGCACCAATGTCTTCGCCCGGGCGCTCGGCCTGCCCAATCACCCGGTGGAGGCCACCGGCGTCCTGCTGGACGCCCTGGAGCACCGCCGGGAGCGGGCGATCTCGCTGGGCAAGGCGATGACGGACGGGGTGCCTGACCGCTGGTTCACCTTCACCGCCGGCCTCGGCTTCGACGCCGGCGTCGTCGGCCGGGTCGAGGATCAGCGCAGGTCAGGACGGAAGTCGACGCACGCGCTGTACATCCGCGAAGCACTGCGGCACTACGTCACCGAACGTGAACACCGTCGGCGGGGGCCGGTGACGCTGGAGATTCCGGGCCGCGCACCGCAGTCCGGACTGGTGATGACCATAGTGTCCAACACCTCCCCGTGGACCTTTCTCGGGAATCGCCCGGTGCTGCCCTCCCCCGAGGCATCCTTCGAAACCGATCTGGATGTCTTCGGCGTCACTCGAATGACCGCGTTCGGCACCGCTCGTACGGTCCGTCAGATCCTGCGGCCGCACACTCCTTCGGAGCAATCCGCGCGGGCCACCGGACCCACCGGGAAACACGTCGTCTCCTATCACGACGTCAGACACTTCACCTTGGTTTCACAGGAACCGGCCCCATTTCAGGTCGATGGGGACCACCTTGGAGACAGGAGTCGCGTCAGTTTCACAGGCGTTCGCCGGGCACTGCGTGTGATTGTGTGACCAGAAGGGGGTCCCGCCCTTCTTCTCGAACGCGCTAGCCCCCTTCACCCCATAGAAGTACGGGCTGTGAGCTAGGCGACACCGAAGAATCAAAAATTCCTTCTCGAAGGGGGTTGTATCCGAGCCCGAGGTTTGCGAACCTCTACATGGCGATCGGGACACGTCGCAGCGGGACACCGCGACGCATCCCCACTGAGCATCCCGACCGGGATCCTCTCAGGACTCGCCCGAACCCCCCTCAGCTCAGACCGTCAGGCCGTAGAGGCCTTCGGGCCCTTTTGCCGTTGCGGGATTCGTGAAAGCGTTCACATTCACAAGCCATCGATTGCGCCGAACCGGGCCACCGCCTGTCGGCAGGAGGAGTTGGACGACCATGGATTGGCGTCACCGCGCAGTCTGCCGCGAAGAGGACCCGGAGCTGTTCTTCCCGATCGGGAACACCGGTCCTGCTCTGCTGCAGATCGAGGAAGCCAAGGCCGTGTGCCGCCGCTGTCCCGTCATGGAGCAGTGTCTGCAGTGGGCTCTTGAGACCGGCCAGGACGCCGGCGTCTGGGGCGGAATGAGCGAGGACGAGCGCCGTGCGATGAAGCGCCGTGCCGCCCGCAACCGCGCCCGCACCGCCTGAGCGACTTCCCGTTACACCGCACGTTAGCAGTACAGATCAGTAAGTCTGATCAGCGGCAGAGCTGACCACAGGATTGGCCACTTGGCTAGCCAACGTACTGATCTTCAGTAGGACCGATCGCCATACGATCAAGGACTTCGCCGCCACTCTGGCGAGGCCTTCCGCAGGATCTGGCCGCGCCCCGGCGCGGCCGCTGTGGCACAGCTCGGCCCGGACACTTGATACTGTTCACACAGAGCAATATCGTGGACCTGGGACGCTCACCGTACGCAACACCACGGGGCGAGCGACCTGCCGGTGCCCGCTGTCAGCCGACAGTGCCACACCACCAAAGAGCCCCCGTTCCGACCGACTCCCCCCGACGGCCGGAACGGGTTGAGAGGCCCTGCCGACCCACCCCCCCCGGTCGGCAGGGCCTCGTTTCTCTTTCCCCAGCTTTTCGGCCCCGGCTGGCCTGCGGCCCGCGGCTTCGCGCGCGGGATCAGCGAACCGGAATCTCCAGGACGACCTTCGTACCGCCGTCCGGGGCCGCGACCATGTCGAAGGTGCCGCCCAACTCCCCGGTGGCCAGGGTCCGGACGATCTGCAGCCCGAGATTGCCGGCCTTCTGTGGGTCGAACCCCTCGGGCATCCCGCAACCGTTGTCCTGCACGGTGATCAGCAGGTATTCGTCGGGCTTCGCTCCCCCGTTCCAACTGTCCGACCAGCCCATGCCGGTGGCCGGCGCCCGGCCGCGCAGCGCGCTGACCTCCAGGTTGCCGGCCGCCTTCGGACCGAACGCGTGCTCCAGGGCGTTCTGCAGCAGCTCGGTGAGGACCATCGCCAACGGCGTTGCCACGTCGGCCGAGAGGATCCCGAAGCTGCCGCTGCGCCGGGTGGTCACCTGGCCCTCGTGGGACAGCTCCATCACCATCGACAGCACCCGGTCGGCGATCTCGTCGAAGGCGACCCGCTCGTCCAGGTTCTGCGAGAGCGTCTCGTGCACGATGGCGATCGAGCCGACCCGGCGGACCGCCTCGTCCAGCGCGGCGCGGGCCGCCTCGGAGTCCATCCGGCGGGACTGCAGCCGCAGCAGTGCGGCCACCGTCTGGAGGTTGTTCTTCACCCGGTGGTGGATCTCCCGGATGGTGGCGTCCTTGGTCATCAGTTCGCGTTCGCGGCGCCGGAGTTCGGTGACGTCGCGGGCCAGCACCAGCGAACCGGTGTGCACGCCCTTGGGCTTGAGCGGGATCGCCCGCAGGGTCACCACGCCGCCCTGGGCCTCCACCTCGGTCTGCCGGGGAGCCCAGCCGCTGGCCAGTTTCGCCAGTGCCTCGTGCACCGCGCCGCGCGACGGAAGCGACAACTCCGAAGTGGTGCGCCCGAGGTGACCACCCACCAGATCCGTGGTGAGGCCGAGCCGGTGATAGGCGGAGAGCGCGTTGGGGCTGGCGTAGGTGACGATGCCCTCGGCGTCCAGCCGGATCAGCCCGTCGCCGACCCGCGGCGCGGCGTCCATGTCGACCTGCTCGCCGGCGTAGGGAAACGTTCCTGCGGCGATCATCTGGGCGAGGTCGGAGGCGCTCTGCAGGTAGGTCAGCTCCAGCCGGCTGGGCGTACGCACGGTGAGCAGGTTGGTGTTGCGGGCGATCACTCCCAGTACCCGCCCCTCCCGCCGGACCGGGATGGACTCCACCCGCACCGGCACCTCCTCGCGCCACTCCGGGTCACCCTCGCGGACGATCCGGCCCTCGTCGAAGGCGGCGTCCAGCAGGGGGCGGCGGCCGCGCGGGACCAGGTGGCCGACCATGTCGTCCTGGTAGGAGGTCGGACCTGTGTTCGGGCGCATCTGGGCGACCGAGACGTAGCGGATGCCGTCCCAGGTGGGGATCCAGAGCACCAGATCGGCGAAGGACAGGTCGGAGAGCAGCTGCCATTCCGAGACCAGCAGATGCAGCCACTCCACGTCGGCACCGGTGAGGGTGGTGTGGCGGCGGACGAGTTCGTTCAGCGAGGGCACAGGGCGAGCGTAGCCGGGATGGCCCGGCGGCGGCTTGGCCGGCGTTGTCCAGACCAATGTGTGCGGACGCCTGGACAACCCAGATTGGTCTAGTCCACAATGAAGGAGCACCAAGGAACGGCCCCCCGCGCAACTGCCCTGACTGCGCGCGGTCGCTCCTCGGTCGGTCGCCGTCGCACCAGGACCCCGCACAGTCCTGCTGCCGCGCGTCCCTCGCGGACGTGGCGCCCGACGACAGCTCCGGGCTGCGGTGCCACATGGGTTGAGGGTCCCGTGTCGGCGCCGTGGCCCGTAGTGTTTTCCTCCCCCGGGGCAGACCGGACCGACCGAAGGGCCCCTTCCATGCCGCCGCACGGCGCGGAGGGGGCCCTTCGGCGTGCCCGGGATCAGTGCGTCTCGGTGACCTTGGCCAGCGCGCGCGGCGCGTCCGGGTCCTGGCCCCGGGCGATGGTGACCTCGTAGGCCAGCTGCTGGAGCGGGAGGATCTCCAGGATCGTCTGGACCTCCTCGGGCACGCCGGCCGGGAGCGCGAAGCCCGCGGAGGCGGCGTCCACCTGGTCCTGCTGGCCGATCACCACCAGGTCCGCGCCCCGGCCGCGCAGGCGGTCCAGGACCGGCTGCAGGGCCTCCCCGCCCTTGCCGTCGGGGACGATGGCGATGACCGGGGAGACGTTGTCCACCATGGCCAGCGGGCCGTGCAGCAGGTCGGCGCCGGAGAACGGGGAGGCCGGGATGTAGGTGGTCTCCATCAGCTTGAGCGCCGCCTCGCGGGCGGTCGGGTAGCCGTAGCCGCGCGAGGTGATCACCAGGCGCTGGGCGAAGCGGTAGCGCTCGGCCAGCGCCTTCACCTCGGGCTGGCGGGCCAGGACGCCCGCGGCCAGTGCCGGCAGCACCTTGGCGGCCGCGCCGTCGCCACCGCGCAGGCCCTCGACGAGGAGGTAGAGCGCCAGCAGCTCGGCGGTGTACGTCTTGGTGGCCGGCAGCGCCTTCTCCGGGCCGGCCATGACGTCGATGTGGAACTCGGAGACGTCGGCCAGCGGGGAGCCCGGGTTGTTGGTCACCGCCAGGGTGACCGCGCCGGCCTCCCGGGCCGCCTTGGTGGAGGCCACCAGGTCCGGCGATCCGCCGGACTGGCTGACCGTGATCACCAGCACGTCGCGCAGGTCCGGCTTGGCGCCGTACGCCGTGGTGGTGGACATCGAGGTGAGGCCGGCCGGCTTGCCGAGCAGGACCTCGATCAGGTACTTCGCGTACAGCGCGGCGTTGTCCGAGGTGCCGCGCGCGGTCAGCAGCACGAAGCGCGGGTTGCGGGCGGCGATCTCGGCGGCGATCTCGCGGATCTTCGGGGCGCCCTCATCGAGGATGCGCTGCAGGACGGCCGGCTGCTCGGCCATCTCCGCCGCCATGATCCGCCCGGGGGTCACGGAGCCGGTCTGCGTGTCGGACATCTGGTGGGCCTCCGAACGAGAGTTGCTTCAACCCCGCCGGGCGACTGCCCGGTGAGGACCTCTTCCGGCGGCGAGTCCGCACACTCGTGCCAGGGCCGATCCTAGGCCGTTTCTGACGATTCGCGTCGGATGAACCCGCGGCGTTGGGCGGGATGCCCGGCGTCGCGGGCCCGGCGGGAATTGTCAGACACGGCCCAAGGGGGCAGGCTGCGCGGAGCACGTCCGAACGCCCCGCGCGGCCCGGGCCGCCCCGCCGGTCAGGACGGGCTGTTGATCAGCTGGTTGATCTTGGCGTCGGCGGCCTTGGTCGCGTCGGCCACCGAGGTGCCGGCCAGGATCGCGCCGAGCATGTCGGGCAGCACGTTCTGCTTCTCCACCGCACCCCAACCGGGGGCGATCGGGGTGAACCAGGCGTCCGGCACCGCGTTGGCCGCGGCGGCGGTCTCCGGCTTCTCCTTGAGCGGGGCGAGCTGGACGAGGTTGTTCGGCAGGATGTTCTTGTCGGCCAGCACCTGCTCCGACTTGGCGCTGGTGAAGAGCTTGATCCAGGCCGAAGCGAGCGTCGACACCTGCGACTTGGCGGTGATCGCCAGGTCCGAGCCGCCGATGAAGCTGGGCAGCGGCTTGCCGTTCGGGCCCGGCATGCCGACCACCTTGAGCACACCGTTCAGCGCCGGGTCGCCGGCCGGGGCGGTCGCGGCGTCGGCCGCCTCCCAGCCGTTGCCGTAGATCATCGCGGCCTTCTGCTTGCCGAGCACGCCGGACTGGTGCAGCTCGTTGACCGTCAGGTCACCGTGGTTGTACTTCCGCACCAGGTCCACGAAGTGCTGGATGCCCTGCTGCGCCTTCGGATCCTCCAGCGTGCCGTGCCAGTTGCCGGAGCTGTCGAAGCGGGCGACGGTCCCGCCGTACGCCGCGACGTAGCTCAACGCGGCGTACCAGTAGGGGCCGGGCAGGTAGAGCGGGGAGAACGACCTGTCGTCCTTGTACTTCGCCTGCACCTTGTCCAGCGCGGACATCAGGGCGTCCTCGGTGGTCGGGAAGTCGGCGCTGCCGGTGGCCTGTTGGAACATCGCACTGTTGTAGATGCCGACCCGGGCGCCCGCGTAGTACGGAACGCAGTAGAGCTTGTCGTCGTACGTGCAGGTGTTCTCCAGGCCGCGGATCCAACTGTCCGAGTTCTCGTAGTCGGCGTGGTTCACCTGTGCCAGCGAGCCGTTCAGGATGTACTTCATGGTCTCGGTGTTGCCCAGCTCGACGACGTCGGGCGCGCCGCCCTGCTTGAGCGCGTCGTCCAGCTTGCTCACCTTGTCGGCCCAACTCTGGTAGCTGAGTCTGAGGCTGACGTTCGGGTACAGCGCGGCGAACTCGTTGTTGACCTGACCCACCAGCTCGGGCCAGCTGGTCTGCGCGTCGTTCATCAGCCAGACGGTGAGCGTGCCGGTGACGGTCGTGGGATCGGCGGAGTGTGCGGCGGGTTTGGCCGCTCCCGCGCCACCGCAGGCGGCCAGGCCGAGGGCCAGCGCGGTGGCGACGGACGCTGCGACGAACTGACGCTTCACGCGATCCTCCTGAGGGCATGGCAGAGGGGCTCCCACCAGGAGGACGGCCCGACGTACCTGGGCGGTCCGGGTGGTCCAGACCAGATTTCTGGAGCCTGGCCTAGACCAAACCGGCTGTCAACGCTCCGATGACAGCCGGGGGCGGCCGTTGCAGACCTGTTGTGCGAAGTGAGCGCAGCGTTGCCGGCAGGCTACTTAAGGTGGCTTTAAGGGTTGCTCAAACCATGACAAAAGTCCCCCCGGGGGACGAATCCTCCGGGGGGACTTCGCGTTCTGATGAACCGTCAGGCACTCACGGAGGGCTGCCCGGTGAGCACCTCGACGGCGGCCAGGCCGCAGACCCGCGCCGCGCCGTGGGTGGCGATGTGCAGCGCGCCGACCGGCTGCGCCTGCGGCACGCCCATCTCGACCACCGCGGCGTCCGGACGGGCCGCCAGCAGCGGCCGCAGGGCCGCCGCCATCCAGTCGTGCCGGTGCGCGTCGCGCACCACCAGGACCAGTCGGCGCCCCTCCGCGCCGGCCAGCACCCGCGCGACCAGCGCGTCCAACTCCCCCGCCCGGGCCGCCTCCGGGCCGATGCTCTCGCTCCGGGTGCCCGGGAACCGGGCCGCCAGCATGCCGGCCACGCCCCACGGGGTCTCGTCGCCCACCGCGATGTTCGCCTGCGGGGAGAACGAGGCCACGTACGGGCGGTCCGTCACCGGGGTGAACGGCCGGCTCGGCGCCGCGGTGATCCGCAGCGCGCGCCGGGCGGCCCGCAGGCCGATCGACAGGTCCGGCGCACCGTCGCCGCACTGCGCCGCCCGACGGTGACTGGTCAGCCGGGCCCAGCTGCCCAGCGAGCGCACCCGGGCGGCCGCGTCCGCCAGCCGCTCCTCCGGGATCCGGCCCGAGCGGACCGCCTCCACGATGCTGTCACGCAGCTGCAGGACGGTCTCCTCGTCCGCCAGGCCGCCCCCGACGCAGATCGCGTCGGCCCCCGCGGCCAGCGCCAGCACCGTCCCCTCCGCGATGCCGTACGTGTCCGCGATGGCGCCCATCTCGATGCCGTCGGTGACGATCAGACCGTCGTAGCCGAGGCCGCCCTCACTCGCCCGGGCGCGCAGCAGCCCGGAGAGCACCGCCCGGCTGAGCGTGGCCGGGTGCACCGGGTCCAGCGCCGGGATCATGATGTGCGCGCTCATCACGGCCTTGGCCCCGGCCGCGATGGCGGCCCGGAACGGGACCAGGTCGCGCGACCGCAGCAGGTCCACGTCGACGTCGACCACGGGCAGGCCGAGGTGCGAGTCGACCGCGGTGTCGCCGTGGCCGGGGAAGTGCTTGGCGCAGGCGGCCACCCCGACCGACTGCAGGCCCTCCACCCAGGCGGCGGTGTGCCGGGCGCAGAGCTCGGGGTCGGCGCCGAACGAGCGCACGCCGATCACCGGGTTGCCCGGGTTGGAGTTGACGTCCGCGGAGGGCGCCCAGTTGTAGTTGATGCCGCACTCGGCCAGCGCGCGGCCCAGTTCGCGGGCGACGTCACGGGTCAGCGCCGGGTCGTCGATCGCGCCGAGGGCGAGGTTGCCCGGCCAGGAGGAGCCGGAACCGGCCTCCAGGCGGGTGACGTCGCCGCCCTCCTCGTCGATCGCCACCAGGACGTCCGGGTTCTCCTGGCGCAGCGTGGCGGTCAGCGCCGCCAGCTGGGCCGGATCGGTGACGTTGCGTCCGAACAGGGCCACCGAGCCGAGGCCGGCGGCGAGCTTGCGCAGCACCCACTCCGGCGGGGTGGTGCCCTCGAAGCCGGGCTGCAGGACCGTCAGAGCGTCGCGGTGCAGCTGGTCGCTGTCCGGCACGCTCGGGATGAGAATGCTCACGGGTATCTCTCAGCCCTTCACTGCGCCGGCGGTCATCCCGCCCACGGCATTGCGCTGCAGGAACAGGAAGATGATCAGCACCGGGATGGCGAACAGCGTGGAGGCCGCCATCGTGGCACCCCAGTCGTCGCCGAAGAGTGACTGGAAGGACGTCAGCCAGAGCGGCAGCGTCTGCGCGCTGCCCGGGCCGGTGGCCTTGTTGAGGATCAGGACGAGCGGCAGCTCGTTCCAGGCGGTGATGAAGCCGAACAGCGAGGTCGTCATCAGGCCCGGGGCGAGCAGCGGGAAGACCACCTTGACGAAGGCCTGGGTCCGGGTGCAGCCGTCCACCATGGCCGACTCCTCCAGCTCCTTGGGCACGGCTGCGATGAAGCCGCGCAGCGTCCAGATCGTGAAGGGCAGCACCATCATCATGTAGAACAGCGTCAGCGGGACCAGGCTGTCCAGCATGTCCTTCTCGCGGACGATCATGTAGACGGCGATCGTCATGACCTCCCAGGGGGCCATCTGCGCCAGCATGATCACCAGGACGAAGGACTTGCGGCCGCGGAACTTCATCCGGGCGATCGCGAACGAGGCCAGCGTCGCGATGACCAGCGAGCCCAGCACCGCGAGCACGGTGACGGTGAAGCTGTTGCCGACCATCTCCCAGAACTGCGCGGCCCCCGTGGCGGTGCTGAAGTGCTCCAGCGTGCCGCGCAGCGGGAAGAAGACCGGCGTCTTGCTGATGATGTCGCTGTTCCGCTTGAAGGCCGTACTGAACATCCAGTAGACCGGGAACATGAAGAAGACGAAGAGGACGACCGCGATGGCGTTGGGCCAGCTGCGTCCGATGATCGAGCGCCTCACAGCTCGTCCTCCTGCTTCAGAATGATCCGGAAGTAGTACGCCATCAGCACGACCAGCATCAGGATGGTGAGCACCGCGATCGTGGCGCCGATGCCGTAGTGCTGATTGCCGGTGCCCTGGATGTAGGCGTAGAACGGCAGCGTCTGGGTGAGTCCCTGGGGGCCGCCGGCGTTGACGGCGAGGATCTGGGCGAAGGACTTGAAGACCCAGATGATCTCCAGGAACGTGGTGCTCAGGAAGAACGGCTTCAGGCTGGGGAAGACCACCCAGCGGAAGATCCGCCAGGATCCGGCACCGTCCATCCGGGCCGCCTCGTAGAGCTCGGCCGGGATGGTGGTCAGGCCCGCGTACATGTTGAAGGCGACGAACGGGATCGACTGCCAGACGATCAGCAGGATGATCACGAAGAAGGTGCCGTACTGCGAGCTGTACCAGTTGTAGTTGGCCATGGAGTGCCAGCCGAGCTGGTCCAGGAACCAGTTGACGACACCGAAGCGGGAGTCGAAGAGCCAGCTGAAGACGGTGGCGGCGGCCACGATCGGCATCGCCCAGGCGAGCATCAGGGCGGCCTGGAGCAGGATCCGCATCTTCTTGCCGAGCCGGTTCAGCAACAGCCCGACCAGCGTGCCGCCGACCATGATCAGCACGACGTTGACCGTGGTGAAGGCGATCGTCCGGCCGGTGGTGTGCCAGAACTCCGAGCTGGTCAGCTGGTCCTTGTAGTTGGAGAAGCCGTTCCACTCGGTCAGGTGCAGGATCAGCTGGCGCTTGTTCAGGTTCTGGAAGGAGAGCTCGAACGTCTTGACCAGCGGCCAGCCCAGCAGCGCCAGGGTGGCCACGATGGCCGGCAGCAGGAGAAGGTAGGGCGTGCTGCGGCTCAGCAGGCTCGGACCGACGACCGGTCTGCCACTGCCGAGGGGGCTACCCTTCACGCCTCCGGGGGATTGCACCCGTACCGGTTCCGACTGAACTGCCATCGATCCTCTTCTCAGCGGCCGCCGTTGTACTGGGGGGACCTGCCTGCCGGCAGCGGTCAGGGCCTGACCGCCCCGCACCCCGCCGGGGCGGGGAAGCCGTCCGGATCCGTCCGAACGGCGCTGTCACCGTTCTCTCGTCCCCCAGCCGGCGTCGGAGAGAAAGCAGTGTGCGGCGCCGCGCACCGCCCCCGCCGGGGACCGGTGCGCGGCGCCGCTCGTGACTACTGCTTCTGGCCGAGCAGCTGCGTCATGGTGGCGTCGTACTTCTTGGCGGTGGCGTCGTAGTCCGCACCCTGCAGGACGGCCGCGAGGAAGTCCTTGATCGGGTTCGGGGTGTTCTCGACGTTCGACCAGTTCGGCGTGTTCGGCGTGGTGGCGCCGTTGGCGCTGGCCGGGATGGCCGCCTGGGCGAACGGGGTGGTGGCCAGCGAGTCCAGCGAGGTCTTGTTCGGGATCAGGCCGGTGGCGGCCATCTGGCCCTCGTACTTGTCCGTCAGCATGATCTTCAGCAGACCCTTGGCCAGGTCCGGGTTCTTGGTGTCCTGGGCGATGGCGAGGTTCGAGCCGCCGAGGAAGACACCGGACGGCTTGTCCGCGGTCGCACCCGGGATCGCGAAGTAGCCGATGTCGGAGGCCGGGATGTCCTTGGGGTCCGGAGCCTCCCAGCCGAGGCCGATCATCGCGCCCACGTCACCCTTGGCGAAGACCGTGGTCTGCTCCGGGGTGGCCTCGTCCTTGTCCTTCGGGGCGGTGGAGTAGCTCTGCAGCTTCTGGAAGGTCTGGAAGGCGGCCTTGGCCTCCGGGGACTCCAGGTTGCCGGCCCAGGTGGTGCCGGTCTGCTTGGCGATCTGGCCGCCGGTGCCCGCGAGCAGGCCGAAGTAGGTGTACCACTCCTGGCCGGGCAGGTAGATGGGCTGCGAGACGCCGGCGGTGGTCTTCAGCTTGTCGAGGTCGCCGTAGAACTCGTCCAGGGTCTTCGGCGTCGCGGTGATGCCGGCCTTGGTCCAGAGCGCCTTGTTGTAGATGACCACGCGGTTGGTGAAGTACCACGGGGCGGCGTACTGCTTGCCGTCCAGCACCGAAGAGGCGTTGAGGTTGGCCGGCCAGTCGGCGCCGCCGAGGTCGGCCTTGTCGGCGGTCAGGTCGAGCAGGCCACCGGTGGCGGCGTAGCCCGTCGTCTGGGTGTTACCGACCTCCAGGACGTCGACGGAGTTGTCGGAGAGGCCGGTGGTGACCTTGGCGCCGATCCCGTCCCACTTCTGGATCTGGATGTTGAGCTTGGCACCCGGGTACTGCGCCTCGAAGTCGGCCTTGACACCGTCCTGCCAGGCCTGCGGGGCGGAGCCGGACATGAGCCACGCGGTGACGGTCTTGCCGTTGTACTTCGCCGCGCCGGTCGAGTCGTCCTTCTTCGCGGACGAACCACAAGCCGCGACACCGACGACCATTGCTGCGACGCCGACCGCCGCGATGAGCTGACGCTTCACGCCATCCTCCTGAGGGATGCCCGGTTGCCCTCCATCGATGGCCTGCGACATACCCCCGCAAACCGGTGGTAAGCGGTGCCGCGAACCCGTGAGATGGGCTGGGATTCATGAGTTGGTCTGCAGTGGTGTAGACCAGATGCCAGGAGCTTGGCCTAGACCAATGGGTGTGTCAACGGGCCGAAGACCAATCGGGACTAGCCGTTATCAAGCCGACACCGCTCATCGTTCATCGTGTGATGAGGTGCCCGTCGCCCGGGCATACGTGCAACGATGTGTGCCGTTAACGAGGTAGCGGGATCATCTACGGTCTTGCGAGGAGCGGAGAAGCGGCCCATGAGCAGCGACGGGGGCACCACGGCCCAGCTTCGGGCGAACCACCCCCAGCCGGGCAACCCGCCGGTACCGGCCGGCCCGGGCGCGGACCCGGCGTCCGCGCGGGTGCCCAAGTACTACGGACTGAAGCGACACCTGCTCCAGCTCACCGAGACCCAGCCGGCCGGCACTCCCGTACCGCCCGAGCGGGCGCTCGCCGCGCAGTTCGACACCTCCCGTACGACCGTCCGGCAGGCGTTGCAGGAACTGGTCGTCGAGGGCCGCCTGGAGCGGATCCAGGGCAAGGGGACCTTCGTCGCCAAGCCCAAGGTCGCCCAGGCCCTCCAGTTGACCTCCTACACCGAGGACATGCGGGCGCAGGGCCTGGAGCCCACCTCGCGGCTGATCGAGGTCGGCTACGTCACGGCGGACGACCGGCTCGCGCCGCTGCTGGACATCAAGCCCGGCGGACGGGTGCTGCGGATCGAACGGCTTCGGCTGGCCAACGGGGACCCGATGGCCATCGAGGTCGCCCACCTCTCCGCGAAGCGCTTCCCGGCGCTGCGGCGCAACCTGGTCAAGCACAACTCGCTCTACACCGCGCTGCGCGAGGTGTACGGCGTGGTGGTGGCCGAGGCCGAGGAGACCATCGAGACCACGCTGGCCAACCCGCGCGAGGCCGGGCTGCTCGGGTCCGACCTCGGGCTGCCGATGCTCCAGCTGGCGCGGCACTCCTTCGACGCCGAGGGCGCCCCGGTGGAGTGGGTGCGCTCGATCTACCGCGGCGACCGCTACAAGTTCATCACCCGGCTGCAGCGGCCGAGCTGACCGCCGCCGCTGCCCCGAACGCGCTGAGCCCCCTGGTCCCGAGGAACCAGGGGGCTCAGCCCGTTCTCAGCCGTTGGCGGTCTGGTCTCAGCCGTTGGCGGTCAGGTGTCAGCCGGTGGCGGTCTGGTCTCAGCCGGTGGCGGTCAGGTGTCAGCCGTTCACGGTCAGGGCCGCCAGCAGCGCGTCGCCGTCGTGCTCACGGACCACGCCCAGCGGCGCGAGGGCGGCCAGTGAGCCGACGTACCCGCTGCCCGGGTCGACCGGGTAGAGCCAGGCCTCCACCCCGGAGCGCACCGGCCCGGTGAACGGCCCGCCGTCCGTGGGCGGTTGCAGGTCCACCTCGGTCAGCGGCTTCAGCAGTCCGGTGCCGAAGGCCTTGAGCACCGCCTCCTTGGCCGTCCAGAGCCGCAGGAACGCCCCGGCGTAGGCGTCCCCGGTGTGGGTGGCCAGCCAGCGCGCCTCGTTCGGGGTGCAGGCGATGTCGGCCATCCCCTCGGTGATCCGCGCGCTCTCCAACGGCTCGACGTCCAGGCCGATCTCGACGCCGGTGGCGATCCCCACGCCGACCCGGTCGCCCGAGTGGGTCACCGTGAGCTCCAGCGCACTGCCCGTCAGGCGCGGCCTGCCGTGCGGTCCCCCGCACTCGTCGCAGCGCCGCACGATGGGGAGGTCGGCCGGCGGCGTACCGGTCAACTGCCCGACGGCGGCCCGCAGGAGCAGGGCCGCGGTCACCGAGCGGCGGCGCTCCGGCTCGTGCCGCAGTGCGTCGGCCTTGGCGCGCTCGGCGGCGGAGAGGCGGTCGAGCAGCGACTGCGGGAGGTCGGCCGGACGGGCCCACCAGATATGGGTGACGTCCGGCGCCGCGGGCAGTTCTCCAGGCAGTTCAACAGACATGGCCCCACGCTATCGGGTGCGGACCGGCTCATATCAGGGGCTGCGGGCCCCGGACGGGGAGCGGCCACGGTGGGCGGAACGGCCCGATCGCCTGCCAACAACCGGACGAACACATGTCCATTCATTGAGATCACCCGTCGCACAGTGGTGACAGCGAGCGGTCCGGTGCCCTACATTCCGTGCCATCCATGCCGATCACCACGGGCGCTGCTCGGCGGGCGTACTGGCCCGATGCCATTGCGCTGTGGCGCTGTTGGGGATCACCCTGCCACCGCCGGAGTCGCCCGATGTCCATCGTTCCAGACGCGCCACAGGCGCCCCCAGGTCAGCTACCGGTGATCACCGCACCCAGGGTGCTGGCCGCGGTCTGCCTGCTCGTCCCGATCGTCGCCGAGCTGTGGGTCTCCTCCTACGCCCGGCTCACGCCGCGGTTCGACGGGATCCCGTTCTTCTACTGGTACCAGCTGCTGTGGGTGCCGCTGTCAGCCGTGTTCACCATCTCCGCCTACCTGCTGATCACCCGTGAGGAACGGCAGCGCAAGGCCCTGCGCGGAGGTGTGCCGCGATGAACCACGGCGTCAACGTGACCGCTCTGACGGTCTTCCTGCTCTTCTTCGTCGCGGTCACCGTGATGGGCTTCCTGGCCTCACGCTGGCGGCGCGCCGAGAACTCCCTGCACCTGGACGAATGGGGCCTGGGCGGACGGAGTTTCGGGACCTGGGTGACCTGGTTCCTGCTCGGCGGCGACCTCTACACCGCCTACACCTTCATCGCCGTCCCCGCGGCGGTCTACGCGACCGGCGCGGCGGGCTTCTTCGCGGTGCCCTACACCATCATCGCCTTCCCGCTGGTCTTCGCCTTCCTGCCGCGGCTCTGGTCGGTCGCCCGGGTGCACGGGTACGTCACCCCAGCCGACTTCATCCGCGGCCGGTACGGCTCCAAGGCGCTGTCGCTCGCGGTGGCGCTGACCGGCATCCTGGCCACCATGCCGTACATCGCGCTCCAACTGGTCGGCATCCAGGCCGTGCTGGACACCCTGGGGGTCGGCGGCGGGGCGAACGCCAACTGGTTCGTCAAGGACCTGCCGCTCTTCCTGGCCTTCGCGGTGCTGGCCGCCTACACGTACTCCTCGGGCCTGCGGGCGCCCGCGCTGATCGCGTTCGTCAAGGACACCCTGGTCTACATCGTGATCATCGCGGCGGTGCTCTACATCCCGCACCGGCTGGGCGGGTTCGGCCACATCTTCGACACGGCCGCGACCAAGTTCAACGCCAAGGGCGCGAACGGCAAGCCGGTCGGCTCGCTGATCATCGCGCCGAAGGCCCAGTGGACGTACGCCACGCTCGGGCTCGGCTCGGCGATGGCGCTCTTCCTCTACCCGCACTCGGTGACCGGCGTGCTGGCCTCCAAGTCCCGCAACACCGTGCGCCGCAACATGGCGATCCTGCCCGCGTACTCGCTGATGCTGGGGTTGCTGGCCCTGCTGGGCTTCATGGCCATCACGGACAACGTCAGCAAGGGCACCAAGGGCTTCAACAGCCAACTCGCCGTACCGCAGCTCTTCTCCGACCTGTTCCCCTCCTGGTTCACGGGCGTGGCGTTCGCCGCGATCGGGATCGGTGCGCTGGTGCCGGCCGCGATCATGTCGATCGCCGCCGCCAACCTCTTCACCCGCAACGTGTACAAGGAGTTCATCAAGCCGGACGCCACCCCGGCGGACGAGACCAAGGTCGCCAAGATCGCCTCGCTGCTGGTCAAGGTCGGCGCGCTGATCTTCGTGCTCGGCATGGACAAGCAGGTCGCGATCAACCTGCAGCTGCTCGGCGGGCTCTGGATCCTGCAGACCTTCGTCTCGGTGGTCGGCGGGCTGTTCACCCGCTGGTTCCACCACTGGGCACTGCTGGCGGGCTGGGCGGTCGGCATGGTCTACGGGACCTGGAAGGCCTACGGCCTGGCCTCCCCCGCCACCAAGCACTTCGGCGGCAACTCGGCCGCGATCCCCGGGATCGGCGAGATCGGCTACATCGGCCTGACCGCCTTCGTGCTGAACCTGGTGGTGGCGGTCGTCCTGACGCTCGTGCTGCGGGCCGTGAAGGTGACCGACGGCATCGACGAGACCTCGCCGGGCGACTACAGCGCGGAACCGGGCGACCCCGAGCCCACCGATGCGCCCCAGCCGGTAGCGGCGCATTAAACGCTCCGTCGCGCGCCCTGTGATCGCGCCGCCACCTCCCTCAACACTGGGAGGTGGCGGCGCGATCATCGTCATGGACCGTTGAGTACCCGTGCGCGCCGCACGTCCGGCCTCCGGTCCGGCCCCCGGACATCCGACACCGCCCAAGCAACGGGGAGCACCGCCATGGCAGAGCTGAGCAGCATCCTCAACGGGCACCAGCAGCGCGCCGGCGCGACCCCGCTGCCGTCCGTCCTGATCGCCACCCGGCACGGCGAGAGCGCGGCCAACGTGGAGTTCCAGCTCGCCGAGGCGACCGGCGCGCTGACCGTGCCGATCACCTGCCGGGACGCCGACATCGCGCTCTCCATGCACGGGCAGGCCCAGGCCCAGGCCCTCGGCCGCTGGTGGGCCGCGCTGCCGCCCGGCGACCGGCCGCGCGCCGTCTGGTGCTCGCCGTACGTCCGGACGGCCGAGACGGCGCGGATCGCGCTCGCCCAGGCCGCCGGGCTCGGCGCGGTGCCGGTCGGGCTCACCGTGCGGTACGACGAACGGCTGCGCGACCGCGAGCTCGGCATCCTGGAGATGCTCACCGCGGCGGCGATCGAGAAGCGGTATCCCGAGGAGGCCGCCCGGCGCCGGAAGATGGGCGAGTTGTACTACCGGCCGCCGGGCGGCGAGAGCTGGGCGGACGTCGCCCTGCGGGTGCGCGACTGCCTGCGCGACCTGTGCGTGGAGGAGGCCGGGCAGCCGGTGCTGCTGGTGGCGCACGACAATGTGGTGCTGATGGTGCGGTATGTGCTGGACCGGCTCAGCGAGGAGCAGCTGCTTGCGCTGGACGCGGTGCGCAACTGCTCGGTGGGGGTGTGGCGGGCGGGGTACGACCGGCTGGTCCCCGAGCTGTGGAACGAGACCGGGCACCTGGACACCTGAGCCGGACGGGCCGTCGCACCGGCCCTTCGCACCGGCCCGTCGCAACGGCCCGTCGTACGCGACCGACGTCCCGAACCTGCCAGCCATGCCTTAAGCCGCGCACCCGGCTCTCGCCGACGCCTGACGTCGGGGGCCGGGTGCGCGGCTTTCTGCTGACTCAAGGCCTCCGCCTGGTTTTTGACATCTGCATGACATGCGCAATCATGCTCGTTTGGTAGGCCCTATTGACATGAATACGCAGTACCGCTGCACTGGTTGCGCACCAGACCGCTCGGACATCCCCCAACGACTTCCCCGGCGCCCTCACGGCCGCCCGGAAGGAGCCCTCCGTGCCACCGGTTCGCACCGCCGTGCGCCGCCTGCTCAGCACCACCGCGCTGGCCGCACTCGCCCTCTCCGCCCTCCCGCTCTCCACAGCCTCGGCCTCAGCCTCAGCCTCAGCCTTGCCAGCGGCCTCGGCAGCGGGGTCCGCATCGACCGCCGCAGCAGCGGCCGCGCCCGCCGCTTCGGCCCGGCTGCTCGCCGCGACCCCGCCGATGGGCTGGAACGACTGGGCCCACTACCAGTGCGGCATCACCGAGCAGACCATCACCTCCAACGCCGACGCCCTGGTCAGCAGCGGCCTCGCCGCCAAGGGCTACACCACCGTCACGGTTGACGACTGCTGGATGGCCGGCAGCCGCGACAGCGCCGGCAACCTGGCCGCCGACCCGGTGAAGTTCCCGCACGGGATGGCCTGGCTGGGCTCCTACCTGCACGACCGGGGCCTGAAGTTCGGCATCTACGAGGACGCCGGTTCGTCCACCTGCGGCGGCTACCCCGGAAGCGGGCAACCCCAGGGCGGCGGCGCCGACCACTTCACCCAGGACGCGGCCACCTTCGCCTCCTGGGGCGTCGACTACCTCAAACTGGACGGCTGCAACGTCTGGACCGCCCCCGGCCAGACCGACGAGCAGGCCTACCACCAGGCCTACGACGCCCAGTCCGCCGCCCTGCGCGGCAGCGGACGCGACATCGTCTTCTCCGAGTCGGCACCCGCCTACTTCCAGAACGGCGAGTGGGGCAACCCGAGCTGGTTCTCGGTCCTCGGCTGGATCGGCCAGGACGGCCAACTCTGGCGCGAGGGCTCGGACATCGCGACCTACGACGCGAGCAAGCCGAACACCTCACGCTGGAGCTCGGTGCTCTCCAACTACGGCTACAACCGCTGGCTCGGCCGCTACGCCGCCCCCGGCAACTGGAACGACCCGGACTTCCTGATCGCCGGTGACAGCGGCCTGACCGCCGACGAGTCGCGCAGCCAGGTCGCCCTCTGGTCGATGATGGCCGCGCCGCTGATCCTCTCCTCCGACGTCTCCGCCCTCTCACCGGCCGCCGTCGCCGCGATCGGCAACAGCGACCTGGTGGCAGTTGACCAGGACAGCGCGGGCCACCAGGCCGGCGTGGTATCCAGCACCGCGACCACCGACGTACTCGCCCGTCCGCTGGCCAACGGCGACCGGGCGGTGGCCGTCCTCAACCGGTCCGCCTCGGCCCGCTCGATCAGCGCCACACTCGCCTCCGTCGGCCTGCCCGGCTGCACGGTCACCGCCAAGGACCTCTGGACCGGCACGAGTTCGACCACCTCCTCAGCTCTCACCACCACCGTCCCGGCCCACGGCACGGCCGTCTGGCGGCTCACCCCGAACGGCTGCGCGGCGGCGATCCCGACCGGCCAGCTGACCGGCGACGGCGCCAAGTGCGCGGACGACTCCAACAGCGCCACCACCGACGGCAACCCGGTGATCCTCTACAGCTGCACCGGGAACGCCAACCAGCAGTGGACCCTGAGCGCCGGGAACACCGTCCGCACGCTCGGCAAGTGCCTCACCGCGGCCGGGACTTCGGCGGGCTCCTGGGCGGTCCTGTCGTCCTGCTCCGGGGGAAGCGGCCAGCAGTGGACCGCCAAGCCGGACGGGACCCTGGTGAACGCCGCCTCCGGCCTCTGCCTGGACGTCTACGGCGGCGGCACCGCCGACGGAACCCGGCTCGACACCTGGACCTGCGGCGCCAACCAGGCCAACCAGGCCTGGTCCCTGCCGGCCTGACCCGGTTGGCCTGACCCGGTTGGCCTCAGCTGAGCGATCTCAGCTGAGCGGCTCAGCGGCTGAACAGGTGCCGGGGCGGCGGCGAACCCTCCGGCTCGGCACCTGCTCCCGCTGCTCCCCCTTGACCGCCGGTCGCGCGACGCCCCCACTGTCGCGCGGCCGGCATTGCCGTGCCGCCAGACCGCTGCCCCTGCTGCCCTGCCACCAGCGGGCGGGCGGCGCGGGACGCGGGGCGTCGGCCGCGCGAGCTGTAGCGGCGGTAGGAGCGGCCGCAGCACCGGCGGCGGCCGCTCCTGCCGCCGGTGACTACGCCCCGGTCGGCAGGCCGACGAAGTCCGCCATCTGCTCCACCGAGTACGCGAAGAACTCGTCGGCCGGATCGGCCGAGCCGGCCAGGTGACCGAAGAGCTCGAAGCTGATCATGCCGAACAGCTGCGTCCAGGCCACCATCACCCGGGCCAGGGCGGCCTGCGGAAGCTCGGGCGCGTACTGCGCGGCGATCGAGGCGAGTTGGGTCGAGTACACCGGCGGAACGGGCCGACCGGCCGGCGCCTCCAGGCGCCCGGCAGCGGGCCTGACCACGTCGAGCAGCGCGAGCGGGAGGCGGACCGCCAGCTCGATGGTCTCCTGCGGCGCGTGGTAGCCGGGCACCGGCGTGCCGTAAATCAACGCGTACTCGTGCGGGTGCTCCCGCGCCCAGTCACGGACGGCGCCGCAGAACGCCCGCCAACAGGCGCGCGCACCCAGGCCGGCCGCCTCGTGGGCAGCCGCCCGACCCGCAGCCGCCCGGCCCGGACTCGCCTGACCCAGGTCCGCCCCGCCTGCTGTCGCCTGCGCCCGCGCCTGCGCCTGCGCCACCGCCGACGTGGCGGACTCCGCCAGGGCGATGTAGGCGTCCATGATCAACGCGGTGAGCAGGTCGTCCCGGCTCGGGAAGTACCGGTAGAGCGCCGACGAGGCCATCCCCAGCTCGCGCGCGACCGCGCGTACCGAGAGCTGCTGGGCGCCCTCCACGCCGAGCTGCCGCCGCGCCTCGTCCTTGATCTCGCGAGTGAGTTCCTCGCGCGCCCGCTCCCGGGCGGTTCGAATCGCTGCCATGGGAGAACACCCTGCCACAAATCAGAGCAGCGAACGCAACTTAGAGCAGCGGTCGCACATGAGATCACCGAGCTTGAAGAAGAGCGCCGCACTGAAACGAGAGCACTGCTCTTGACTGCCATCTCCAGCAGTGGAAGAGTTCAGTGCACCAAAACGAGAGCACTGCTCTCGAATGTGTTCACCAATCTCGACTGTGTTCACCGCTCACCAAGGAGCCCCGCGATGTCCCCGACCCCGGCCTCCCAGCCTGAAGCACAGCGCTACGTCTACTCCGGCGGCCGCGCCCTGCGGATCACCAACCGCATCGTGGCGGCGCTCACCAGAGCCGGTCTCAGCTTCTGGGGCTCGCGCGTGCTGGCCATCCGGGGCCGTAAGAGCGGAGAGTGGCGCACCACCCCCGTCAACGTCCTCACCCACCAGGGCACCCGCTACCTGGTCGCCCCGCGCGGCCACACCCAGTGGGTCCGCAACCTGCGCGCCATCGGCACCGGCGAACTGCGACTGGGCCGGCAGGCCGAGACCTTCCACGCCACCGAGCTCCCTGACAGCGAGAAGCCAGAGGTGCTCCGCGCCTACCTCAAGCGCTGGAAGTTCGAGGTCGGCGCCTTCTTCCAGGGCATCGGCCCCGACGCATCCGACGCCGAGCTCCTGCGCATCGCCCCCGGCTACCCGGTTTTCCGCATCACCGGTCCCTGACCCGACGAGACCTTCTACCTCCCCACCCTCCCAAGCCTCCCCACCTCCCTATCGTCACGCCCTCCCCACCCTTCCCACCGTCCCCATCTCACCCGCCGCCCTCGCCACTTCCCCCACTCCCACCGCCGCCCGGCCACCCAGCCGCCCGCCAACCCCGACCACCTGCGCGGCACCCTCCCCGCCGCCTCCGGCCTGCGCCTTGGCACACTGGGGCGATGGACATCCTCATCCGCAGCGCCCTCGAAGAAGACCTCGGTCCCGCAGGCGAGGTCACTGTCGAGGCCTTCGTCGGCGATGGGCACACCCGACCGGGCGCGGACTACGTCACACTCCTGCGCGACGCCCGCCGCCGGGCCGCAGAGGCCGAACTCCTCGTCGCGGTCGACCCGGCCGACCTCTCTCAAGGACCGTCCGGACGAGTCCTCGGCTGCGTGACCTTCGCCGTCGGCGGCACCGAATGGGCCGACATCGCCACCTCCCAGGAGGGCGAGATCCGGATGCTGGCCGCTGCCGCCGACGCCCGCGGTCGCGGTGTCGGCGACGCCCTGGTCCGTGCCTGCGTCACCCGCAGCCGTGAACTCGGCCTGACCGGCATGGCCTTCTCCACCCGCCCGGCCATGACCGCCGCGCACCGCATTTACGAACGGGTCGGCTTCCGTCGCACCCCCGAGCGCGACTGGCGCCCCCGCCCGGAAATCGAGCTCTGGGTCTACAGCATCACCTTCTGACACCCACCGGACGCTCCGGGCACCCCCGGAGCCCGAGTCACCTCCTGTGCGGTGACCACACCCGCGCACCCGCACACCCGCGCCCGACGGCGCCCCAACCTCACCCGCCCCACGGAAGCCGTCCCAAGCCCACTCAGGGACCGCTCAGGGGCCACTCAGGGGCCACCCAGGGGCTACCCAGAGACCGCTGAGGGGCCACCCACGGGCCATCCGGAGTCCACCCAGCAGCCACCCCGGCTCTCAGCTCCGGTCCGCCCCTCACCCCACCGCTCGCTCCACCCATCCCCCCACTCCTCGCTCCACCCCTCACCCCACCCATCCCCCGCGCCCGCCACACCCGCCACGCCCGACCCGGTGCCTCCGAACCCGGATCCGGCACCCCGCTCCACCCCCACCACGACCACCGACACACCGCGGATCCGGCGCTGATCCGTCGCGAATCCGCAGCCGATCCACCCCCGATCCGCACACAATCCACGGCCGCCCGGCGGAACCGAAACGGCCGAACCGTCCCCGCCAACGCCCGCGAACAGCCGACCGCCCCGGCATCTGGTATTGGCTCCGATACGGCACGCAACACTACATGTGGTGCTGCGCACGAGGGGCAGCACCACATGTATGCTCACTCTCGCTGTCGACGCAGGGGAACCCGGTGTGAATCCGGGGCTGCCCCGCAGCGGTGAGCGGTCGGTTTCCCACCAGCCGCGAGTCCGATTACCTGCCGACGGTGTGCCACAGGCTTCCCCGCAGAAGCCTTGCCGCACGACTCAGTTTTCCGGGCCTCGCGGGTGGGCCGGGGATGCCGCCGTTGCGCGCCACCGTTCGAGTGGGCGCGCCGCGCTCCCCTGCCCTGCCCCGCGCCGGTCCGGTGTCTCATTCGCTGCCGTCGCCAGGAGAGAGCGCCTTGACCACCGCTGCCTCAGTCACCCTGCCCGCCCAGGGATCCAGCTCCGACCCCACTGCCAAGTCGGACCCTGGAGCAGCACTCCTGCGCCTGCTGACGGACCGCAGCAGCGACCTCCCCCAGGTGGACCCCGGCCACGTCGCCGCCGCCGCCCTGCGCGGCCGCAACGCCGGCTCGGACTTCGCGGAGCTGCGCGGGCTGGCCGTCGAGGCCGCCGCGTCGATGATCGCCGAGGACCCGCAGTACTCGAAGCTGGCCGCCCGCCTGCTCGCCCAGGAGATCGCCGACGAGGCGGTCGGCCAGGGCGCGGTGTGCTTCGCCGCCTCGATCGCGGTCGGCCACGCCGAGGGCCTGATCGGCGCCGGCACCGCCGCATTCGTCGCCAAGCACGCCGACGCGCTGGACGCGCTGATCGACCAGCGCGGCGACGACCGCTTCGAGTACTTCGGCCTGCGCACCGTGCAGTCCCGCTACCTGCTGCGCCACCCGATCACCCGCAAGGTGATCGAGACCCCGCAGCACTTCATGCTCCGGGTCGCCTGCGGCCTGGCGGTCGGCGACGGCGACCAGGCGGTCCGCGAGATCGCCGAGCTGTACGCGCTGATGAGCACGCTCTCCTACCTGCCGTCCTCGCCGACGCTCTTCAACTCGGGCACCAAGCACCCGCAGATGTCCAGCTGCTACCTGCTGGACTCGCCGCTGGACAACCTGGACTCGATCTACTCGCGCTACGCGCAGATCGCCCGGCTCTCCAAGCACGCCGGCGGTATCGGCCTCTCCTACTCCCGGATCCGCTCGCGTGGTTCGCTGATCCGCGGCACCAACGGCCAGTCCAACGGCATCGTGCCGTTCCTGCGCACGCTGGACTCCTCGGTCGCCGCCGTCAACCAGGGCGGCCGGCGCAAGGGCGCGGCCTGCGTCTACCTGGAGACCTGGCACGCGGACATCGAGGAGTTCCTGGAGCTGCGGGACAACACCGGCGAAGAGGCCCGGCGCACCCACAACCTCAACCTCGCGCACTGGATCCCGGACGAGTTCATGCGCCGGGTGAACGCGGGCACCGACTGGTCGCTCTTCTCCCCCGCCGACGTCCCCGAGCTGGTCGACCTCTGGGGCGCCGACTTCGACGCCGCGTACCTGAAGGCCGAGGCCGAGGGCAAGGCCGTCCGCAGCATCCCCGCGCAGACCCTCTACGCCCGGATGATGCGCACCCTGGCGCAGACCGGCAACGGCTGGATGACCTTCAAGGACGCCTCCAACCGCGCCGCCAACCAGACCGCGGTCCCCGGCCGCACGGTCCACTCCTCCAACCTCTGCACGGAGATCCTGGAGGTCACGGACGACTCCGAGACCGCCGTCTGCAACCTCGGGTCGGTCAACCTGGGTGCGCACGTCTCCGCCTCCGCCACCGCCGAGAACCTCCTCGACGCGATGGACTGGGAGCGCCTGGACGCCACCGTGCGCACCGCGGTGACCTTCCTGGACCGCGTGGTGGACATCAACTTCTACCCGACCCCCGAGGCCGGCACCTCCAACTCGCGCTGGCGCCCGGTGGGCCTGGGCGTGATGGGCCTGCAGGACGTCTTCTTCAAGCTGCGGATCGACTTCGACTCCGCCGAGGCCAAGCAGATCTCCACGCTGATCTCCGAGCGCATCATGCTGGTCGCCTACGAGCGTTCCAGCGAGCTGGCCGAGCAGTTGGGCCGGCACGAGGCGTACGCGGAGACCCGCGCCGCCCGCGGCCAGCTGCACATCGACCACTTCGAGACGGCCCCGCAGTGGGCCGAGCGCTGGGACGCGCTGCGCGCCACGATCGCCCGCACCGGCCTGCGCAACTCGCTGCTGCTCGCGATCGCGCCGACCGCGACGATCGCCTCGATCGCCGGTGTCTACGAGTGCATCGAGCCGCAGGTCTCCAACCTGTTCAAGCGCGAGACGCTCTCCGGCGAGTTCCTCCAGGTCAACCCGTACCTGGTGCGCGAGCTGAAGGAGCTGGGCGTCTGGGACGCGCAGACCCGGGACGCGCTGCGCGAGGCCAACGGCTCGGTGCAGGAGCTGGGTTGGCTGCCCGCCGAGGTCCGCTCGCTCTACCGCACCGCGTGGGAGCTGCCGCAGCGCGCGCTGATCGACCTGGCCGCCGCCCGGCAGCCCTACATCGACCAGAGCCAGTCGCTGAACCTCTTCATGGCCGCGCCGACCATCGGCAAGCTGAGCTCGATGTACGCGTATGCCTGGAAGGTCGGTCTGAAGACCACCTACTACCTGCGCTCGCGCCCGGCCACCCGGATCGCCCAGGCCGCCTCCGGCACCGCCCGTGCCGCCGCGCCGGTCCCGGTCGCCGTGGCAACGCCGACCACCCTCACCCCGGAGGAGGAGGCAGCGCTCGCCTGCTCCCTGGAGAACCCCGAGTCCTGCGAGGCCTGCCAGTGAGCGAGCGAAGCGAACGAACCGTGATGAGCTGCGCGTTGTGCGACGCACCCAACGAGCGAAGCGAGGCGGGCGCATGAGCACCCCCACCCCCGACGTCCCCACCCCCGACGTCCCCGGCCGCGAGAAGATGCTGCTCGACCCCGGCTTCGAGCTGACACTGCGTCCGATGCGCTACCCGTCCTTCTACGACCGCTACCGCGACGCGATCAAGAACACCTGGACCGTCGAGGAGGTGGACCTGCACTCCGACGTCGCCGACCTCGCCAAGCTCAGCGAGGGCGAGCGGCACATGATCGGCCGGCTGGTCGCCTTCTTCGCGACCGGCGACTCGATCGTCTCGAACAACGTGGTGCTGAGCCTCTACAAGCACATCAACTCCCCCGAGGCGCGGCTCTACCTGTCCCGGCAGCTGTTCGAGGAGGCCGTGCACGTCCAGTTCTACCTGACGCTGCTCGACACCTACCTGCCCGACCCCGAGGACCGCAACGCGGCCTTCGCCGCGGTGGAGAACATCCCCTCCATCCACCAGAAGGCGCAGTTCTGCTTCAAGTACATGAACGCGGTCGACCACATCGACTCGCTGCAGTCCAAGGACGACCGGCGCGCGTTCCTGCTGAACCTGATCTGCTTCGCGGCCTGCGTCGAGGGGCTGTTCTTCTACGGCGCCTTCGCGTACGTGTACTGGTTCCGTAGCCGCGGCCTGCTGCACGGCCTGGCGACCGGCACCAACTGGGTGTTCCGTGACGAGTCCATGCACATGGACTTCGCCATGTCGGTGGTGGACACCGTCCGCGAGGAGGAGCCCGACCTCTTCGACGACACGATGGCCAAGCAGGTCACCGAGATGCTGGAGGAGGCCGTCGAGGCCGAGCTCCAGTTCGCCCAGGACCTCTGCGGCGAGGGCCTGCCCGGGATGAACACCGCGTCCATGCGCGAGTACCTCCAGGCGGTCGCCGACCAGCGCCTCGCCCGGCTCGGCATGCCGATCCGGTACGGCTCGACGAACCCGTTCGGTTTCATGGAGCTGCAGAACGTCCAGGAGCTGACCAACTTCTTCGAACGCCGGGTCTCCGCCTACCAGGTGGCCGTCGAGGGCTCGGTCGCCTTCGACGACGACTTCTAGGCTCCTCCGCAAACCGCGTTCCAGCCTCAGCACGCAGCCCCCGTCGGAAGCTTCCGGCGGGGGCTGCGTGCTGTCGCGAAGGAGCGTCAGCTGTTGGGCACCGTGGCGTACTTGGCGGTTCCCTCGGCCATCTGCTTCAGCGCGTCCTTGCGGTCGCGCTTGGAGAGCTTGTCGATGTAGAGGAAGCCGAACAGGTGGTCGGTCTCGTGCTGCAGGCAGCGCGCGAAGAAGCCGTTGCCCTCCACCCGGATCGGGTTGCCGTCCTTGTCCTGGCCGGTCACCGCGGCGTAGTCCGGGCGGGCCAACTCGGCGTAGGCGGTGGGGACCGAGAGGCACCCCTCGGTGCCGTCGTCCAGCGTCCGGCGGTCGACCGGGAGGTCCACCAGCACCGGGTTGACGACGTGGCCGACGTGCCGCACACCGTCGTCGTCCGGGCAGTCGTAGACGAACACCTTGGCGTCCACGCCGATCTGGTTGGCCGCCAGGCCGACACCCTCGGCCGCGTACATCGAGACGAACATGTCGTCGATCAGGGCGGCGAGGTCGGTGTCGAACTCCGTCACGGTCTTGCACTCCCGGTGCAGGACCGGGTTGCCGACCACCGTGATGGGGCGCGCGGTGCCCTTGGAGAGGTCGGGCTCCTCGCCGATCACCTTGACGGGCGCGTCGGGCGCGCCGTGGTCGTGGTCGTGATCGTGCGCATGGTCGTGGTCGTGCGTGTGGTCGTGCTGATCGGCCATCGCTGCTGTCGCTTTCTAGGGCTCTCCGGGTGACAGCCCCTAGCGTACGGCCCCGCCGAATCCCCTGGTCCTTACACCTGGTCCCCCGGTCCTCACAGCCGGCGACGCCCGCGCCGGACGGACGGTGATCAGACGGTGATCAGCAGACCTCTTCGAGGTCGCGGAAGGCCCGGGTGGACGGCGAGGCCGCCGCCCAGCGGTCCAGCAGCAGCCGGACCAGCCCGGCCGGCGCCGCGATGCCGCACTCCCGCTCGGCCAGCCAGGCCATCCCGCCGCTGCCCTGGCTGAGGTGGCTGAGGTGGCCGGGGTGGGCCTCGTCGCCGTCGTCGTGCGGGTCGTGGTGCACGGTACGTCCGTCGTCGGTGACCATCCGGCTCTCCGAACAGGCCCGGCAGAGCAGCCGGACCGAGGAGGTCCAGTCCTCCGCCGCGTAGCCGGCCTCGGCGACCAGTCGCTCCAGCGCGTCCCGGTCGGCCTCGGTGGCGGCCTGCAGCAGCACCACGTAGGTCGGCACCGGCGAGGGCGCCCAGAGCTCGATCTCGTCGAAGACCGGGAACGCGGCCCCGTTCGCCACCCGCTCGCCGTGCGGCGCACCGTCGTGCAGGACCACCTCGCCCCAGCGGCGGCCGGAGGAGGGCAGCGGGATGGAGAGCACCTCGACCCGCGACGGGTCCAGCCGCCGGCCCCAGACCACCTCCGACTCGCCCTCCGGGGAGAGCCGGACCGGAGTGGTGCCGAGGTCCAGGCGGACCGGTTCGTCGGGCGCCACGCCCGGCCCGCCGGGCAGCCGCAGCCCGTACGCCTGCCAGGCCCGGCGGGCCAGCGGCCAGTCCTGCAGCGCGGTGGCGGTGATGCCGAGGTTCCACCAGTCGGGAGCGCCGTGGTCACGGTCGAGCAGCGCGACGGCGCGCAGGCCGGCGGCTCTGGCCTGCTCCCAGTCCCGCCGGAACTTGTGCAGCAGGGCCAGGTTGAACCAGGAGTCGGAGAGCCATGGCTCCAGGTCGGCGGCCATCACCAGCAGTGCGCCGGCGTCCTCGTACCGCCCGTTGCCGATCAGCGTGAAGGCCCGGTCGGTCGTCTGCCGCCAGGTGGCGGACGGCCGGTGCCGTGCCCGGTGGAAGATCTTCACGTTGCCCTGCCGCCTGTCCGCTCGGTCCTGCTGAATCCTGCTGGGGGTCCGGCTCCTGCCCGCTGGTGCTGTCAGCGTCCGCCGACCCGCGTCCCGCACGGTTCCCGCTGTCCGACACCGCTGCCGCCGGCGGTCCGGCCTGGCGGCCGGGGCCGGAGGTACGAAGGCCCCGGGTCGGGTGTTCCACGCTACGACCGCATCCAACCACGGCAGCGGCAGGGTCCGCTTCCCGCACGGTGGTTCACGTGCGCTCCCGCCGTCCGGCGTCGCCCGGGCCGCCGTCCGCCGACGGCGGGTTCGCCCGGCCGGAGGGCCGTCGCGCGGGCGCCGCCGCCGCGAAGGCCGGGGAGGCCGGTCCCAGCCGGGCCAGCGCCTCCACCACCAGGGGGTCGTAGGCGCCGCCGGCCTGCGCACGCAGGACGGCCAGGACCCGGGCCCGCCCGGCCGGGGCGGACCGGTCGAGCAGGTCGTCGTGGGCGTTGGCCACCCGGATGATCCGGGCTGCCAGCGGCAGGCTCCGGTCGGTACGGCCGTCCGGACCGCGCGGCGGGTCGGCCAGCCGGGCGACCTGCTCGGCGACCTGCGCCGGGACGCCGGTGCGCCGGATCACCTCGCTGCCGAGCCTGGCGATCCGCTGCTGCTCGGCGTCCGGAAGGGTGGCGGTGGCGCCGTCCGGAACCGGCTCGACCAGCGACAGCTGGCCGATGTCGTGCATCAGCGCGGCGTGCTCCAACAGGGCGAGCTCCCGGGAGGACAACCCCAGCTCGCGCCCGAGCGCGCACGCCGTGTCCGCGACCCGACGCGCGTGGCCGGGCGCCGTGTACCCGGCCACCTCGGTGGCCCGGGCCAGCGTGGCGATGGTCTGCCGGTAGGTGGCACGGATCGCGGCGGCCCGGCGGAAGGACGCCTGAGCCAGCAGCAGCGGGGCGCAGAACACCGGCAGGGCCCACAGCCCGACCTCCCCCGCCGCGAGGCTGACCAGCATCCCGGTGGCGGCGATCGCCGAGCCGATGCCGGGCAGCGCGCGCAGCTCGTCCTCCAGCACCGCGCCGAAGCGCCGGGCCCCGCCCCGGGCGTCCGGCAGCACCGGGCAGTCCCGGTCGCGCTGCTGGAAGGCGGCCAGGACGGCGTCGCAGAGCGCGGCGAGTGCGGCCACAGCGGTCAGGAAGACGCCGTACGCGGGACCGGCCAGCGGGAGGCGGTCCAGCGCTCCGCCGGTGTAGAGCGGCTGGAAGAGCGTCGCCGCGAACGCGACGGCGAGCAGCCGGCGAGCGGCCTCGTCCCGGCGGGGCGCGGCGGGCAGCCGGTGCCGGAGGGCGCCCGTGGTCCGGCTCCGGCGCCGCCGGCCCAGCTCCACCAGGCGCCGCGGGCTCAGCGGATGCCGCCGCCGGCGGTGCTGCAGATGCCGCGGGTGCGCGTGCGGCGGCGCGCGCCTGGGCCGCGGGACGCTGCCCGCATCGCCCGGACGGCCGCCACGACCGGCCCACCCGGCCGCCCGGCCGCCCAGCCAAGGCAGCACCGCGGCGCGCAGCAGCGCACCGGCGGCCAGCCCGGCGGCGGTCACCGCCACCACCTGCAGCACACCGTGCGCCGTCGGCAGCCCGCGCAGCGGCCCCAACAGGGCGTACGCCAGGGCCGCCGCCGCGCCGAGCGGAGCCTGCTCGCGTCCGCCCGGATGGCCGATCCGGGCCGCCTCGCCGACCGCGATCAGCGCCGCGAAGGCCCCCGCCACCCGCGGGTCCGCCACTCCCCCGACCGCCACCGACCCGACCGCCACCGCCAGCAGCACCAGCGCCACGGCCTGCACCGCCACGGCTCCGCCGGCCCCGGCCGTGAGCCGGCCACCCGACTCCCGCGTCAGGCGCGGCCGCACCGGACGTCCCGTCGGCTGCACCGAACGTCCTGTTGGCAGCACCGGACGTCCGGTTGGCTGCACCGGACGCCCCGCTCCCGTCCGCAGGCGGCCGGTCCGCAGCCGGCCCGCCCTCATCGCGGACCGCCGCTCTGCAGCCGCGGCGCCGGCTCCGGCACCCCGAGCGGGATGTCCGGCACCCGCTCCTCGTCCCCGTCGACGGCCGGGACGACCGGCTGCCAGCCGTGCCGGCCGACCGCCACCACCAGCGCGTCCACCATCGCCGGGTCGAACTGGCTGCCCGCGCACCGCCGCAGCTCGGCGACCGCCTCCCCGACCGGCCGCCCGCGCCGGTAGGAGCGGGTCGAGGTCATCGAGTCGAAGGCGTCGGCCACCGCGATGATCCGCGCGAACTCCGGGATCCGCCGCCCCACCAGCCCGTGCGGGTAACCGCGCCCGTCCATCCGCTCGTGGTGGTGCAGGATCCCGGCGTGCGCCTCGCCGAGGAAGTCGATGCCGCGGACCAGCTCGTGCCCGTACTCCGGGTGCACCTCCACCGCCCGGCGCTCCGCGTCGCTGAGCGGACCGTTTCTGCGGAGCAGTTCGGTGGCCACGCCCAGCTTGCCGACGTCGTGCAGGATGCCGGCGAACCGCAGCGTCTGCAGCCGCTCACCCGCCATCCCCAGCTGAGTGGCGATCAACACCGATGCCCGGCCGACCCGTTCACTGTGTCCACGGGTGTAGGCGTCCTTGATCTCCACCGCCTGGACCAGCGCCTCCACGGTGGCCTGGTGCGCCACCCGCTCCCGGTGCCCCTGGGCGAAGACCCAGGCCGAGATGGAGAGCGGCAGCAGCGCGAGCACCGCCGCGAACGCCCCGTACGGCCCCTGCCACAGGACCGCCACCATCAGGCCGCCGAGCGCGTGCCCGATCGCGGGCAGCCCGAGCACGGTGAGCGCGCCGCCGAGCAGCTCCTTGACCGGCCGGTGCTCGGCCAGCAGCCTGATCCCGGCCACCAGCACGCCGTTGACCAGGCAGAACGCCAGCACGGCGACGAGCGGCGGGAGCAGCGCGGCCGGATAGCGGGCGCCGAGCAGCAGCCGCGGACCGGCCATCAGGTGGAACAGGCAGGCCGCGCACCACGCGGCCAGGGCGAACTGGGAGGCGTTCCAGAACCGCCGCAGCGCCTGTGGGGCACAGGCCGGGCCGCTGAGCGCGGCCGGCAGCGCGACCAGCGCCGCCGCTGCCGGCGGCAGCATCAGCACACCGGCGAAGAGCACCGGCAGGAACGCGTTGGCGCTGGGCCGCACCGGCCCGCGCCGCTCGCCCGCCGCCTCCCGGGCACTGCCCCGGCCGGTCAGCCGCTTGGCGAGAGCCCAGGTCCGCTGCGCCATCCGCAGGCAGGGGGTCGGCAGGCCCTGCGCCACCGACTCCCAACAGGCGTGCAGGAAGGCCAGCAGGGCGATCTTCGGCCAGTCCACCGGGGTGCCGAGCCAGCCGGGCAGGCCGGTCCCCGGCAGCAGCGGGAGCAGCGAGCACCCGGCCGCGGCCAGGATCAGCAGGACGTACGCCCGCGCCGCCCCGGAGAGCCGTGCAGATGGTGTCCGGTCAGGGAGCGCCCGGCCCCCGCATGCGACAGCGATCTCAGCCTCCCCAACCACAGGGCCCGTCCGGCGGCCGGGTCTCGGACCGGCGGGCTCGGTCGGCCCGCCAGGTGAATACCCGTCAGGAGGATAGGGCTCAACTCGCCGCTGGGGACCCGTCATCGCGTATTGCCCAAGCGAGCACTGGCCACACTCACCCGATCGGGTGAGATCGCCGTGCTGACCCACCGTCCTGACCGCGATGCTGGCCGCCGTGCTGACCTCCGTGCCCGCGGCGCTGCCGGGCGAACGCGAAGGGGCCCGGGAGCGATGCTCCCGGGCCCCTGTCGGGCAAGGCTTCGGTCAGTCCACCGGGGCGGCCGCCACCGGACCGGCGGCCAGCAGCCCGCCGTCCCCGTGACCGGCACCCTCCGCCGCCAGCAGCGGCTCGCCGACCCGTTGGCCGGCCCTGATGTTGTCGATCCGCGCCAGCACCTTGCTGCGCAGGTCGGACGGCGTGTCGTCACAGCCGCACGAGCGCTTGATCAGGGCCTTGATGGCCTGCTCCAGACCGTACTTCTCCAGGCAGGGCGAGCACTCGTCGAAGTGCTGGCGCAGCTTGGCGCAGTCTCCCTCGGCCATCTCGTTGTCCAGGAACTCGTACAGGTGATCAAGCACCTCGCCGCAGTCCGTGTCGTGCGGACCTCCGCAGCTCATGAGCCCGTACCTTTCGACTCGCTCCCGGCCGCACTGCCCGCCGGGACCAGTCCGCGTTCGCGGGCGTAGTCCTCCAGCATGCCCCGCAGCTGGCGGCGGCCTCGGTGCAACCGGGACATCACCGTACCGATGGGGGTTCCCATGATGTCGGCGATCTCCTTGTAGGCGAAGCCCTCGACGTCCGCGAGGTAGACCGCGATGCGGAACTCCTCGGGGATCGCCTGCAGGGCGTCCTTCACGTCACTGTCCGGCAGGTGGTCCAGGGCCTGGGTCTCGGCCGATCGCAGCCCGGTCGACATGTGCGACTCGGCCCGCGCCAGCTGCCAGTCCTCGATCTCCTCGGCGGCGGTGCGCTGGGGCTCCCGCTGCTTCTTCCGGTACGAGTTGATGAAGGTGTTGGTCAGAATGCGGTACAGCCAGGCCTTGAGGTTGGTGCCCTCGCGGAACTGGTGGAAGGAGGCGTACGCCTTGGCGAAGGCCTCCTGCAACAGGTCCTCGGCATCGGCCGGGTTGCGGGTCATCCGCAGCGCGGCCGAGTACATCGGGTCGAGGTAGCCCAGAGCGTCCCGCTCGAAGCGTCCCCGCCGGGCCTCCTCGGTCTCGTCCGAGGACACCCGGAAGGTGTCCTCGCCGATCGCCTCCGCCAGCTCCTCGCCGGTCAACGGCTCGGAACCGGGCTCGGCGGCCGGATCGGCCGACAACTCGGCCCCGACCACCGGATCGTCCCCGGTCAGCCCTGCGTTCGGCTCGTCCTCGGTCGCGACGACCGGACCCACCTCCTCGGCGTTACGGGTCTGGCTCACTCCGAGCCCACCCGTCACCGAGGATATCTGGCCTGCGGGCTTGTCACCCGCGGCGAGCCATTCCGACCACGGGATGAAGGCACTCTCGGCGCTTCGCTCCTCGGGCCGCTCCGGGCACACGATCGAACCCATGTGTGCTGCCTTTCCGTGTTCGGGCAGTGCTGACGAAGGGGTAAACCCGCCTTCGGGCAAAGGCATTCCCCGCTGCTCACAGCGACAGCGTTTGCGCCAGCCAGGCCCCGACCGAGTCGGTAATCAGTTCCAGCACCCCGTCCTGGCCCAGCGCCGCCGACTTCGGCACCGCGAAGCCGTGCCCGGCACGCGGCACCGGGACCAGCCGGTGGGTCGGCGGGAGCGGCGGGAACTCCGCCGGCACCCCGAACGGGTCCACCGTCCCCTGCACCACCAGCGTCGGCAGCCCGCTCCCCAACAGCTCCTCGGCCCGCGAACGCTCCGGCTTGCCCGGCGGGTGCAGCGGGAAGGCCAGCGCCAGCACGGCCACGGCACCGCTCGGCGCCCCCGTACGGCAGGCCACCCGGGCCCCGGCACTGCGGCCGCCGACCACCAGCGGCGCTCCCTCGGCGGCCAGCCGCTCGGCGATCGGCAGCCAGGCCAGGTCCAGCGTCTTGGGGGCCGGGCCGATCTTCTTGCCGGCCACCCGCCAGGGCTGCTCGACCAGCGCGACGGCCACGCCCAGCGCGGGCAGCGTGGCGGCCAGCGCCACCAGGTCCGCCGCTCCGATCCCGCCGCCGGCGCCGTGCCCGAGGCCGAGCACCGCCTTCGCCGGGCCGGCCGGCCGGTGCCAGCTGATCCGGGCGTCCCCGACCGGGGTGGGGGCCAGGGTGGTCTCGACGTCGTCGGCCATCAGAAGAGCAGTCCTTCCTCCTCGGGCGTGACCGGCGCGGTCAGCCCGGGACGATTGTTGCGGATGCTGCCCACCGCGGCGGAGACCGGCACGACCTGGAGCAGGCCCGGTTCGGGCGCCACCAGCAGCGCGCGCGCCTCCTCGGCGTCCGCGAGGGAGGGGTCCAGCCAGGCGTCGAAGGAGCTCGGCTGGAGGTAGAGCGGCATCCGCTCGTGGATCGGGGCGAGCAGCTCCTCGGCCTCGGTCGTCACGATGGTGCAGGTCACCAGCCAGGCTTCGGGGTGGTCGGCGGGCCGGGCGCGGTCGCGCCAGAACTCGTACAGTCCGGCCAGCGCCAGCGGTGCGCCGTCCAGCCGGCTGACGAAGTACGGCTGCCTGCGCGGCCTCGTCTCGCTCGGCGCGGTCTGCCACTCGTAGTAGCCGTCCACCGGGATCAGGCAGCGGCGGGAGGCGAAGGCCTGCCGGTAGGAGGGCTTCTCGTGCACGGTGTCGGCCCGCGCGTTGATCATCTTGGCCGCCGTCTCCGGCGACCTGGACCAGGCCGGCACCAGCCCCCAGCGCAGCACCCGCAGCTGGCGCACCGGCGCGCTGCCGCCCTTGGGTATCCGGTCCAGGACGACCCGGACCGGTTGGGTCGGGGCCACGTTCCAGCTGGGCGCGAGCGTCTCGGTCGGGTCCCAATGAGCGACGCCGAAGTGCTCGACGATGTCCTCCGGCGTGGTGCTCGCCGCGAATCGACCACACATGGCGCAAGTTTCCCATGATCCCCTGCGCGGGCGAGGGTCCTTCCGGGAACCGGTGACTACCCCGTGGCTGTCCCTCCGTGGGAGGCTGCCCTCTCCTCCCCGCCGCCGGCCCTCTGGACGAAGCATGGACAACCACAACATCACCGCCGTCTGGCAGCAGGTCGTCGGCACCCAGCCGGACCCGCCCCGCTGGCTGGTGCTGGCCTGCGCCGCGGCCGCTCTGCTGGCGATACTCCCGCACCCGGTCTGGCGGGTCAGCCGCAACGTGGTGACCATCGCGCACGAGGGCGGTCACAGCCTGATCGCGCTGCTCACCGGCCGCCGGCTGGACGGCGTCCGGCTGCACTCGGACACCTCCGGCCTGACCGTCTCCTCCGGCCGCCCGACCGGCCTGGGCATGATCCTGACCGCCGCCGCCGGCTACACCGCGCCCTCGCTGCTGGGTCTGGGCGGGGCCGCCCTGCTGGCCGCCGGGCGGATCACCGCACTGCTGTGGATCTCGATCGCGCTGCTGGCAGCCCTGCTGATCATGATCCGGAACGCCTTCGGGCTGCTCTCGGTGGTCGCCACCGGGGCCGTCTTCTTCGCCGTCTCCTGGTTCGGCAGCGCCCAGCTCCAGGCCGGCTTCGCCTACCTCGGCATCTGGTTCCTGCTGCTCGCCGGGGTGCGCCCGGTCATCGAGCTGCAGAGCAAGCGCCGCCGCGGCGGTGCCCGTGACTCGGACGCCGACCAGCTGGCCCGGCTCACCGGCGTCGGCGCGCTGCTCTGGGTGACCCTCTTCCTGGTGGTGGCGCTGTCCTGCCTGTTGGCCGGCGGCAGCCAGCTGCTGCGCTGAGGCGTCCACAGCGTGGGCCGCACGCGGACCACCCCCGCCCCGCCCCCCTAAACTGGCGGCATGACCGAGACCCTGTGGCCCGCCCCCGTCGCGACCGCCGCCGTCGACGCGACCGTCACCATCCCCGGCTCCAAGTCCGTCACCAACCGGGCCCTGGTCCTGGCCGCCCTCGCCTCCGAGCCCGGCTGGGTGCGCAGGCCGCTGCGCAGCCGTGACTCCCAACTGATGGCCGACGGCCTGCGGGCGCTCGGCGTCGGCATCGAGGAGCAGGTCAACAACTCCAGCGGCGGCAGCGGCGGCGGCGAGGCCTGGCGGGTCATCCCGGCCGGTCAGCTGCGCGGCCCGGCCCAGGTGGACGTGGGCAACGCGGGCACGGTCATGCGCTTCCTCCCCCCGCTCGCGGCCCTCGCCGACGGCCCGGTGCACTTCGACGGCGACCCGCGCAGCTACGAGCGCCCGCAGCACGGCGTCATCGAATCGCTGCGCGCGCTGGGCGCCCGGATCGACGACGGCGGGCGCGGCGGTTTCCCGCTCACCGTGCACGGCACCGGCGCGCTGGACGGCGGCACGGTCGAGCTGGACGCCTCGTCCTCCTCCCAGTTCGTCAGCGCCCTGCTGCTCTCCGGCGCCCGCTACAACCAGGGCGTGGAGATCCGCAACATCGGCGGTCCGGTGCCCTCGCTGCCGCACATCCGGATGACGGTCGACATGCTGCGGCTGGCCGGCGTCCAGGTCGACGCCCCCGAGGACGGCGGCGAGAAGGACGTCTGGCGGGTCACCCCCGGCGCGCTGCTCGGCCGCGACATCGTGGTCGAGCCGGACCTCTCCAACGCCGCGCCGTTCTTCGCCGCCGCCCTGGTGACCGGCGGGCGGGTGACGGTCCGCGACTGGCCCCGGCACACCACCCAGCCCGGTGACGCGTTGCGCGGCATCTACGCCCAGATGGGCGGCAGCCACCGCTTCACCGACGAAGGCCTGGAGTTCACCGGCAGTGGCCGGATCCACGGGATCGAGGTCGACCTGCACGACGTCGGCGAGCTGACCCCGGTGATCGCCGCCGTCGCCGCGCTGGCCGACTCCGAGTCGCACCTCTACGGCATCGCCCACCTGCGCCTGCACGAGACCGACCGGCTGGCCGCGCTGGCCAAGGAGATCAACGACCTCGGCGGCGACGTCTCGGAGACCGAGGACGGCCTGCGGATCCGCCCGCGCCCGCTGAAGGGCGGGGTCTTCCACACCTACGAGGACCACCGGATCGCCACCGCCGCCGCGGTGATCGGCCTGGCCGTCCCGGGCGTCCAGGTGGAGAACGTCGCCACCACCGCCAAGACGCTGCCCGACTTCCCGCAGATGTGGGCCGATCTGCTCGATCCGCCGGCGGCGGCGGGCGTCTGAGCGGGAGTACGGGAACATGCGCCGTTACGGCAAGGACGCCGACGAGGACGACATCCGCAACCGCCCGAGCCCCAAGGGCTCCCGGCCGCGGACCAGGATCCGGCCCAAGCACGAGGACGCCGACGAGGCGATGATCCTGACCGTCGACCGCGGCCGGCTGACCTGCCTGGTCGAGGCGGGCACCAAGCGCGAGCGCGAGGTGGTCGCGATGAAGTCCCGCGAGCTGGGCCGCAAGGGCGTGGTGGTCGGCGACATCGTCAACGTGGTCGGCGACCTCTCGGGCGAACCCGACACGCTGGCCCGGATCGTCCGCGTCGAGGAGCGCAGCTCGGTCCTGCGGCGCACGGCCGACGACGACGACCCCTACGAGCGGATCGTGGTCGCCAATGCCCAGCAGTTGGCGATCGTCACCGCGCTGGCCGCCCCCGAGCCCCGGCCCCGGCTGATCGACCGCTGCCTGGTGGCGGCCTACGACGCCGGCATGGAGCCGCTGCTGGTGCTCACCAAGTCCGACCTGGCCCCGGCCGCGCCACTGCTGGAGACCTACGCGCCGCTGGGCATCTCGTACGTCGTCACCCGGCGGGACGAGCTGGAGACGACCGGCGCGGAGGCGGTCCGCGAGCACCTGCGCGGGCGCTCGACGGTCTTCATCGGCCACTCGGGGGTCGGCAAGACCACCCTGGTCAACGCCCTGGTCCCGCTGCACCAGCGCAGCACCGGCGTGGTCAACGCGGTCACCGGGCGCGGGCGGCACACCACCGTCTCGGCGCTGGCCCTGCGGCTGCCCCCGCCCCCGGGGGCCAAGCCGGGCTCCAAGAAGTCGCTGGACCCGGGCTGGGTGATCGACACCCCGGGCTTCCGCTCGTTCGGCCTGTCGCACATCGAGCCCTCCCGGGTGATCCACGCCTTCCCCGACCTGGAGCCGGGCACGGTCGACTGCCCGCGGGCCTGCAGCCACGACGAACAGGACTGCGCCCTGGACGCCTGGGTCGAGGACGGCCACGCCGAGCAGGCCCGGCTGTACTCGCTGCGCCAGCTGCTCTCCTCCCGCGAGACCCGCGAGGGCGACTGACCCGCCGCGGGCCGAGGTGTCGGATCACCCGCCAGCGGTGATCATAAGAGCGTCGGTTGATCACAACCGACGCTCTGTCAGACACAGGGAGACGAACCGATGGCATGGTTGATGGTCGTCCTCGCCGGACTGCTGGAAACCGGCTTCGCGATCAACCTCAAGCTGAGCCACGGCTTCACCCGGCTCGTCCCCACCCTCCTCTTCGCCGTCTTCGCCCTCTGCAGCTTCGGGCTGCTCACCCTCTCCCTCAAGACCCTCCCGGTGGGCAGCGCCTACGCGGTCTGGACCGGCATCGGCGCGGCCGGCACCGCGATCTACGGAATGATCTGGATGGACGAGTCCACCTCGGCCCTGAAGCTCGTCTCGATCAGCCTGGTGATCGCCGGCGTCGTCGGCCTCCAACTGAGCGGCTCCGGCCACTGAGGCCTGGATGTCAGCGGCGTGTGCCAGCATGGATCCAGCAATCTCAGGAGGTCCGGCATGAGTGTGATGGACGAACGCGCGCACCGCTTTCTCGATTCCATCGAGATCCCCGAGGGCTACCGGGTGGAACTGCTCAACGGGGAGATCATCTTGTCGCCGTCCGGAAAGCCCCTGCACTGGAAGATCCAACTCAGCCTGATCCAGCAGTTCTCGCTCCACTCGCAGTGGCAGATCGCGGCCGAGCAGACCGTCCGGCATCCCGGGTACAGCGACGAGCCGCAGCCCGATTTCTTCGCCATGCCCGCCGAAGCCTCGGTAGACCTGGAAGGCACCTACCGCGCCGACCATGTCTCGCTCGTCGCCGAAGTCCTCTCACGAAGCACCAAAGCCACCGACCTGATGACGAAGGTCGAGGTCTACGCCCGCTTCGGCATCCCGCTCTACCTGATCGTCGACCCCTTCAAGCGCCGCTGCACCCTGCACAGCGTCCCCGCCTCCGAGGGCTACACCGACACCGTGCACGTCGACTTCGGCCACCCGATCCCGCTCCCCGAGCCCTTCGGTTTCGCGATCGACACCAGTGCCTTCCCCGCCTACCGCTCGGCCGACGGTTCCTGACTGTCCGACGTGCGAGCCGAACTGTCGGGATCGGGGGCGGCTCGCTACTGTTCGACGCATGGCCGACTACCACGACGATCTCCGCCTCGCCCATGTCCTCGCCGACTCGGCCGACTCGATCACGCTGGAGCGTTTTCGGGCGCTCGACCTCAAGATCGAGACCAAGCCCGACCTGACGCCGGTCAGTGACGCCGACAAGGCGGCCGAGGAGCTGGTGCGCAGCGTGCTCCAGCGGGCCCGGCCGCGTGACGCGGTGCTGGGCGAGGAGTTCGGCCTGGTCGGCACCGGGCCGCGGCGCTGGGTGATCGACCCGATCGACGGGACCAAGAACTACATCCGCGGCGTGCCGGTCTGGGCCACCCTGATCGCGCTGCTGGAGGTCGGCGCGGACGGCGAGGAGGTGCCGGTGGTCGGCATCGTCTCGGCCCCCGCGCTGCAGCGCCGCTGGTGGGCCGCGAAGGACCTGGGCGCGTACGCCGGGCGCAGCCTGGCGAAGGCCTCGCGGATCCACGTCTCGCAGGTGTCCCGGATCGAGGACGCCTCGCTCTCGTTCTCCTCGCTGACCGGCTGGGAGGAGCGCGGCCGCCTGGATCCCTTCCTCGACCTCACCCGGGCCTGCTGGCGCACCCGCGGGTTCGGCGACTTCTGGTCGTACATGATGCTCGCCGAGGGCTCGGTGGACATCGCGGCCGAGCCGGAGCTGAGCCTGTGGGACATGGCCGCGCCGTGCATCGTCGTCCAGGAGGCCGGCGGGCGGTTCACCGGGCTGGACGGGGTGGACGGCCCGGGCGGGGCCGACGCGGTGGCCTCCAACGGGCTGCTGCACGAGGAGACCCTGCGACGGCTGAGCGTCTGACGCGCTGTCCCGAGATGGGTGCGGGCCCCGGAACCAGTGCGGTGGACTGGTTCCGGGGCCCGCGGTCTTGAGGGGTGCTGCTACTGCTGCTTGCGCAGCTCGCGCACCGCGGCCTCCAGGCGGCGGCCGTAGTCGGCGTCGGCCTGGCGGAAGTTGTCGATCGCGCGCTCGACGATGTCCTCGCGGTCGGCGGAGACCTTGGCGATGAAGCCGGCCAGGTTGGCTATCAGGCGGGCCTTCTCGTCCTCGCTGAAGAGCCGGTAGAGGTCGCCGGCCTGCACGAAGTCGGTGTCCTCGCTGTGCGAGGGCGCCACGTGGGTGCCGGTCTCGCCGGTCACCGGGGTGGCCGACCAGAGCGGGCGGCCGGTCTCGACCGGACCGCCGAAGCTGTTCGGCTCGTAGTTCTTCTGGCGGCCGTGGCGGCCGTCGTAGAGGTAGCCGTCACGGCTGTTGGTACGCGCCTCGGCAGCGTGCGGGCGGTTCACCGGCAGGTGGTCGGCGTTGATGCCGACCCGGTAGCGGTGGGCGTCCGCGTAGGCGAAGAGCCGGCCCTGGAGCATCTTGTCCGGGGACGGGCCGATGCCGGGCACGAAGTGTCCCGGGGAGAAGATCGACTGCTCGACCTCGGCGAAGACGTTCTCCGGGTTGCGGTTGAGCTCCAGCTTGCCGATCTCGATCGGCGGGTAGTCGCTGTGCGGCCAGACCTTGGTCAGGTCGAACGGGTTGAAGCGGTAGTTCGCCGCGTCGGCCGCGGGCATGATCTGGACCTGGACGGTCCAGCTCGGGAACTCGCCGCGCTCGATCGACTCGCGCAGGTCGCGCTGGTGCGAGTCGGGGTCGGCGCCGGCCAGCGCGCCCGCCTCGTCGGCGGTCAGGTTCTTGATGCCCTGGTCGGTCTTGAAGTGGTACTTGACCCAGAAGTACTCGCCGGCCTCGTTCTGCCACTGGTACGTGTGCGAGCCGTAGCCGTTGAGGTGGCGGTAGCTGGCCGGGATGCCGCGGTCACCGAAGAGCCAGGTCACCTGGTGCGTCGACTCGGGCGACAGGCCCCAGAAGTCCCAGACGTTGTCCGCCTCCTGGGAGCCGGTGTACGGGTCGCGCTTCTGGGTGTGGATGAAGTCCGGGAACTTGATGGCGTCCTTGATGAAGAACACCGGGGTGTTGTTCCCGACGAGGTCGTAGTTGCCGTCCTCGGTGTAGAACTTCAGCGCGAAGCCGCGCGGGTCACGGACCGCGTCGGCCGAGCCCAGGTTGCCGGCCACCGTGGAGAAGCGCAGGAAGGTCTCGGTCTGCTTGCCGACCTCGGACAGGAACTTGGCCCGGGTCCAGGCGCTCACGTCGGCGGTCAGCGTGAACGTGCCGTAGGCGGCGGCGCCACGGGCGTGCACCACGCGCTCCGGGATGCGCTCACGGTTGAAGTGCGCGAGCTTCTCGAAGAGCAGCTGGTCCTGGATGAGGGCCGGACCACCGATTCCCGCGGTCGCGGTGTTCTGGTTGTCGGCAACGGGCGCGCCCGCCTCCGTCGTCAAGGTTGGCCGCAGCTCGTCCTGGGCAGTCATGGGAGCACCTTCCGCGATATCCGGTCGTGTTGCGCTGTCCTGTGGACACGATCCTAGCTTGGACTTTGTCTAAGTCAACACTGGAACCAAGTCCAGAACTTGCTACCCTGTACCTATGAGTGACCTCCTCGAACGACTCCGCGAACGTGGCTGGAGACTGACCGCGCAGCGGCGTGTCGTGGCCGAGGTCCTCGACGGCGACCACGTCCACCTGACCGCCGACGAGGTGCACGCCCGCGCGGTGTCCCGCCTGCCGGAGATCAGCCGCGCGACGGTCTACAACACGCTCGGCGAACTGGTCGTCCTCGGTGAGGTGCTGGAGGTCAGCACCGACGGCCGGGCCAAGCGGTACGACCCCAACGCGCACCACTCGCACCAGCACCTGATCTGCTCGCACTGCGGCACGATCCGCGACGTCCACCCGGCCGGCGACCCGCTCGCCGCGCTGCCGGCCGACGAGCGCTTCGGCTTCGCCGTCTCCGGCGCCGAGATCACCTACCGCGGACTCTGTCCGGACTGCCACTGACCCCGTCGACTGCCTGACCCCGGCAGCCGCAGGGGGCCCTCAAGCCGTCATCTCCGGGTGCAGCGCGTCCAGCAGCCGGGCCGCGCGCTCGGCAACCTCCGCCGGACCGCAGTCGGCCGCCCGCCGGCACCAGTTCTCCGCCTGGACCGGCTCCCCCCGGCGCAGGGCCAGCAGCGCCAAGCGCAGCGCGGCCCGCCCGTGGCCCGCGTCGGCCGCCCGGGTGTACCAGAGCATGGCCTCCGGCTCGCGCTCCTGACGAGCCAGCAGCAGGCCCAGGTTGAAGGCCGCACTGCGGCTGCCGCCCTCCGCGGACCGGCGGTACCAGCTCTCCGCGATCTCCAACGCACCGCGCTCGGCGGCCCGCACGCCCATCCGCACCTGCGCGCGGGCGTGCCCGGCGTCGGCCGCGATCGCGTACCAGTGCTCGGCCTCGGCCTCGGCGTCCCCGCGCCGGTCCAGCAGCGAGGCGAGCCGGAAGGCGCCCTCCGCGGACCCGCCGACCGCCGCCTGACGGTAGCGGTCCAGCGCGGCCGGCAGGTCGCCGCGCTGCTCCTTGGCCACCGCCAGCTGCAACGCCGCCTCGCCGTGCCCCTCGGCCGCCGCCCGGGCGTACCACTCCTGGGCCTGCTGGTGCTCGCCGCGACCGGCGTGCAGGACACCGAGGTTGAAGGCGCCGTCCACGCTGCCGGCCTCGGCGGCCTTGGAGAACCAGGGCTCGGCACCGGACTCGTCGCCGCGCTGGAGCAGCACGACGGCCAGCGCGTTGCAGGCCTCGCGGTGCCCGGCGTACGCGGCGCGGCGGTACCACTGCTCGGCCTGGGCGTCGCGGCCCGCGCCCGCGCAGAGCAGGCCGAGGTTGAACGCGCCGTTGTGGTCGCCCGCGTCGAGCGCGACGCGGTACCAGCGCTCGGCGGCGGCGTCCTCGCCCCGGCTCGCGTGCAAGGCGCCCAGCGCGTTGGCGGCGTTGCCGTCACCGGCCTCGGCGGCCTCCTGCCACCACTCGGCGGCGGACGGCAGGTCGCCGGCGTCACGCAGCATGAAGCCCAGCGCGCAGGCCGCCCGCGGCTCACCGTTCTGCGCGGACTGCCGGTACCAGCGCGCGGCCTCGTCCCAGAGCGCCTGGTCGCCCTGCGCGCGCTCCTCCACCAGCACGCCCAGGCGCAGCGCGGCCCGGCCGTGGCTGCGGACGGCCGCCGTGCGGTACCAGGTCTCGGCGCTGTCCTTGTCGCCGGCCGCCTCGCGCATCCGGGCCAGCCGGTAGGCGGCCTCGCGGTGACCGGCGTCGGCGGCGGACTTGAACCAGCGCTCGGCGCGCACGTCGCGCCGGTGCTCCATCAGGTCGCCCAGCGCGTAGGCGCCGAGGGCGTGGCCCTGCTCGGCGGCGAAGTGCAGCCAGTACTCGGCGGCCTCCTCGTCGCCGTGGTCGCGCAGGTGCAGTCCGAGCGCGTGCGCGGCCGGGGCGCTGCCCGCGACGGCGGCCTGCCGCCACCACTGGCCCGCCTCGGCGCGGTGTCCGTGCTGGTGCAGCAGGACACCGAGGTTGTTGGCGGCGGCCCGCAGCCCGGCGGCGGCGGCCTTGCGCAGGTAGGGCTCGGCGTCGTCCAGCTCGCCGCGGCGCAGCAGCAGTGCGCCGAGCAGGCTGGCCGCGTTCGGGTCCCCCGCGTCGGCGGCGGCCCGGTGCCGGGTCTCCAGCGCGGCGGACTCCCGGGCGGCGAGCTCGGTCTCGAAGCTGAGGTGCTCGAAGTCGTCGCCGCCCCCGGCCGCTGCCGTGCTCGCGGACGCGGCGCTGACGGCGCTGCCCGCGCCGCCGACCGGCGAGTAGCGGCCGGGCAGTTGCGGGACGGGGACGTGCACCAGGCTCTCCGGCCCGGACGAGCGTCCCTGGGTCAGCGCGCTCCTGCGCTGGGCGGGTACCGGGGCGGAAGCGGGCACGGGTGTGACGGCCTCGTCGCCGTACTGGTGGACGGGGCCTGGCGAGTTCCTGCCGATCAGCTTCATGCCGACTCCCGCTCCCCCCGAGTGTCGCGGCGTCCGCCGGGGGCGCGCCGGGGCGTACGGCTCGTCAACAGCCGCGCACCATCCCCCATGTGGTCCATCGTCGCATCACCCGATACCCGCGTACACCTGCCCCGCGAACATTTGGCGGGCCGGGCCGAGGCCGGCGAGATTGCCTCAGCGCTTTGTCGATTTCCCGACACTTGCGCCTCACAAACCCCCCACCGCCAATGGGGATGAACCGAGCGTCCGCCAATACTACCGGAGGCGGCGCCACCGCTTGGGTGACACCGCCTCCGACCTGCGCGGGAACCGCGCGTCGGGTCGTCAGCTCACGCTGAGATCGTCCGCGTAGTAGGTGCCCTGGCCGTACCATCCATGCACCCAGACGGTCACCGAGGTGACCCCGGCGCCGGTGGTGAACTTGGTTGAGAGCTGGGACCAGTTGGGGCCGCTGGTCCAGGTCGAGGTGTCAGCGCCCGAGCCGGTCACCCCGAGGTAGGTGTAGCTGCCCTGCACCCAGCCGGACAACGTGTACGTGGTGTTCGGCTTGACCGTGACGGTCTGCGAGCACTGGGCGTCGTCACTGGCACTGGCAGCGCCTGCCAGGGCGTGCGAGCCGGAGTGCACCGGGCTGCTCACCACCGAGCCGAGGTTGCCGGTGCAGGTCCACGGAGCGAGCGAGCCGGACTCGAAGCCGCCGTTGACCACGATGCCGCCGGTCGGGGTGGGGGTGGGGGTGGGCGTGGGGGTGGGGGTGGGCGTCGGCGTCGGGGTCGGGGTAGGGGTGGGAGTCGGCGTGGGAGTCGGGGTCGGGGTGGGCGTCGGCGTCGGGGTCGGGGTCGGGGTCGGGGTGGGGGTCGGCGTGGGCGCCGGGCAGCTGGAGGCCGAGCCGTTGGTGTCCGTGACCGCCGCGTTGAACAGCGTGGCAGCCGAGTCCAGGTCGTACAGCGAGAACATCATCGTTCCGCCGAGTCCGTTGCAGTGCAGGTAGTCCGCGGTGGCCTGGAGGGACTGGGAGTCCTCACCGGACCAGAAGGTGCTGCCGTCGTAGAAGTACGCGGCCTGCGAGCTCGGATCCCAGAAGGTGTCCGCCGCATTGTCGACGACCCCGGAAAGCTCCTTGTACATCCGGATGCCCGCCACGTTGCCCGAGTCCGCCGCGCCGGTCGCCGGACCGGTCGCCGTCTGGAAGAGCCCGTGGTTGCTGCCCGCCGGCACGCCGGTCCAACCGCGGTAGTAGAACGGCACGCCCATGTTGAGCTTGGCCGCCGGGAACCCACCGGGTATCCCGTACTGCGAGTCGCCGACCGTGTAGGCCTTGATCGCCTCGTTCGCCGAGTACTTGGAGGTTCCGGGGGCGATCGCGGTGGACGGGTCGGCCGGGTTCTCGTACAGCGGCGCCTGGTGGTTGGTGGGCCCGGTGGGCTCCCAACCGCCGTGCATGTCGTAGGTCATCGGATCGCCGAACGTCAGGTACTGGCCGATCTTGTCGGTCTCGACGTTCTGGATCTTGTCCTGGCCGGCCGGCAGCGCGGCCGAGAGCGCGTAGGTCTTGCCGTCGGCGGCGCCCTGGGCGTTCAACTCGGTGCGGAACTCGGCGAGCAGGGCGGTGAAGTTCTGCTTGTCGGCCGTGCTGGAGTGGTTGCCGGTGTGGCCGCCGCCGCCCGGGTACTCCCAGTCGATGTCGAAGCCGTCGAAGATACCCTTGCCGGTGCCCGTGCCGCCGTAGCCGTTCTGCGAGGGCAGGTTGCCCTTGATGAACATGTCGATGCAGGAGCTGACCAGCTTCTTGCGCGAGGCGTCGGTGGCGGCCGCGTCCGAGAAGTACTTGGAGTAGGTCCAACCACCCAGGCTCAGAATGACCTTGAGGTTCGGGTTCTTCGCCTTCAGCTCCTGGAGCTGGTGGAAGTTGCCGACGATCGGCATGTTCCAGGCGTCCGTGGTGCCGTCCACGCTGATGCCGGAGCTGAAGCTCTTGCCGTAGTCGGCGTACGAGTCGCCCGCACCGTCACCCGCGTTGGGGTTGTTCTCGTCCTGCGAGGCGGCCGAGTTGGCCTCGAAGCAGGTGAGGTTGGTCGGGTCGATGTTCTCGAAGTCGTAGATCAGGTAGTTGAGCTTGCTCGCCTCACCCGAACTGTTGACGTTCTGCAGGTAGAAGGCGTTCTGGTACACCGACCACTGGTCGTAGTACGCCACCTTCATTCCGCCCGAAGTGGCGGGCGCTCCCGTCGTGTTGGCGGCGGGTGCGGCGGCCAGTGGGGTGGCCGCCGGGAGGTTCTGTGAGGCCTGGGCATGAGCCATGCCCAGCACCGACACGGCCGCGCCCAGCAGCAGGCTGGCTGCCGAGGTCATCGCCCATGCCGATCGACTGGTTCTGCGCATTCTCGCTCTCCTGTGATGTGGGGGAAGGGCCGCCCACCGCCCGGTGTGTGTGGGGCGGGCGGTGGGCGGGAGCAGGGGGATGCGTCGGGTCAGCTCATGCCGTGGAGGTGGCTGCCGACCGTGGTGGCGATGGAACTGCCATTGCTGGCATCCCAGTTGGTGGACCAGGTCATCGCGCCGCCGATGCCGGGCCAGCTGGTGGCGGGCTTGAAGGAGCCGCAGTGGGTACCGCTCGCGAGGCAGTCCAGCGCGTTGTCCACGGTGCTCGGCGAGACGTAGCCGCTGCCGGCCGCACTGGTCGAGGCCGGAACCCCGAGGCCGACCTGGCTCGGCGCGAGGCCGCCCTGCAACTGGATGCAGGCCAGTGCGGTCAGGAAGTCCTCGCTGCCCTCGGAGTAGACGTTGCCGTCGCAGCCGTTCATCGAACCCGAGTTGTAGTACTGCATGTTGACGATGGTCAGGATGTCCTTGGTGTTCAGCGCCAGCTGGAAGTAGTCGCCACCGGTGGACTGCATGTCGATGGTCTGCGGCGCCATGGTCAGGACGAAGCCGCTGCCCGCCATCGCCGCGAGCGAGTGCAGCGCGCTGCCCATGTAGGTGGCGCTGACGCCGTTCTCCAGGTCGATGTCGACGCCGTTGAAGCCGTAGCTCTGCATCAATGCGTAAGCGCTGCTCGCGAAGTTGGCCGCGGCCGTGGAATCACCGACCGAGATGGTGCCGTTCTGGCCGCCGATCGAGAGGACCACCTTCTTGCCGGCCGCCTGCTTGGCCTTGATGTCCGCCTTGAACTGCGCGTCGGTGTAGCCGCCGAGCTTGCTCGACAGGGTGCCGTCCAGCGCGAACGTGATACCGCCGGGCTTCGACGGGTCGGTGTCGGCGAACGCCACCGCGATGATGTCGTAGGCGGAGTTGACGTCGCTCAGCCGCTGGTCGGTGGCGCCGTTGTCGAAGTCCTGCCAGTAGCCGGTCAGCAGGTGCTTGTTACCACCGGGCGGGGGCGTGGTGGGGGGCGGCGTGGTCGGCGGCGGCGTCGTGGGGGGCGGCGTCGTCGGCGGGGCCGTGGTGGGGGGTGGGGGCGTGGTGGGAGGGTTAGTGGTCGGCGGGGTGGACGTCGGGTACGGCGGAGCACCGGTCAGCACCAGGTCGTCGGCACCGTACGCGCCCGTCCCGTACCAGCCGTGCAGGTAGACCGTCACGCTGAGGGTGGTCGGGCCGGTGGTGAAGCTGGTGGTCAGCTGGTTCCAGGAGGCGTTGGTGCTCCAGGTCGAGGTGTCCGTCCCACCGGTCCCGCTGTCGCCCAGGTAGACGTAACTGCCCTGCACCCAACCACTCAGTGTGTAGGCCGAGTTCGGGCGCACTGCGACCTGCTGGGTGCACTGCGCGTCGTCGCTTCCGGCCGGGGTGGCCCGCAGCGCGTACGACCCGGAGTGCACCGGACTTCCGGTCACGGCACCGGAGTTCGCGGTACAGCTCCAACCGGCCAGGGTGCCGGTCTCGAAGCCCGGGTTCTGCAGGAGGTTGCCGACGTCGGCGCCCACGGTGGCGCTGGCACTCCCGCCGGAGGCGATCAGCACCGTGCCGGCCGCCGCCAGGGCGAGCGCGGCCACGCAGGCCAGGGCGGTTCTCGGGGCCGAGCGCTTCGCCCCGCCGCGCTCGACGGGTCTTCTCTCGGGTTGTCTGGTCGCACGGTGCACGGGGCAGCTCCTCTGATCAACAGGACGGCGCGGCACACCGGGCCGCGCCCAGGGCGCGTGACACAGGCAGCAGGGAGCGAAGCGGAGAACAGCCCGGCCCCGGGCGGCGTACGGGGTTCCCGGTCGTGGCCGGGGACGTGCGCAGCTGAGGCCAGGCCCACAGAGTGGACTAGACCAAATGGCCGGTCAAGACTTCCTGACGGGCCAGGGACAACCGGCGAGGTGCCAACGTGGTACAGACCTTTACGGCCGCCCCGAAGCCCCGGCATCGCCGCACGTCAGTCCTGTTCGCGCCGCCGCCCCGGCTCCACGGGCGCCATCCGGATTCCATCCCGCGTCCATCCGGAGGTCCGTCCGAAGAGCGCCGCGAGCGGATGCGGCCGGTACCCGCCGTCGGCCGTCCGGCGCAGCAGCCCGTGTTCGGCGACCAGGTCGAGCAGCTCATCGGCGCGGTCCTCGCCGACGCCGAGCAGGTCAGCCGCCGTCCGTGCGGTCCAGTCGGCCGGGCCCAGCCGGCTCAGCCGCCGGAACGCCAGCCACCCGGCCAGGCCGTCCGGCGCCCGGCGCAACCGATCGCCGCAGGACGCGAAGGCCCCGCCGACGCCGCGCCCGCCGGGGCTCAGCTCGGCCAGCCGGCGCCGTTCGTCGGCCAATCGCCCGGCGAGCCGGACGAGCCCACCGCCGGGGCGGGCCGCCACCCGGGCGGCGGCGGACCGCAGTGCCAGCGGCCAACCGTCACAGGCCGCCAGCACCGCCGCGGCCGCGCTCTCCTCGTCGGCCGCCGTCCCGGCACCCGTGCGCGCGCCCGCGCCGTCCAGCAGCCGCCGCAGCAGCCGGGCCGCCTCGCTCGGTGCCAGCCGGTCGAGTACGACCGCACGGGCGCCCGGCAGTTCGGCCAGCCGGGAGCGCGCGGTGACCAGCACCGCGCAGCCGGCCGAGCCGGGCAGCAGCTCCGCCACCTGCGCCGCACTGTCCGCGTCGTCCAGGACCAGCAGCAGTCTGCGCCCCGCGCTGACCGACCGGAAGAGCGCCGACCGCTGCTCCAACTCCCCCGGCAGATCGCCCGGTTCCACCCCCAGGTCGGTCAGCAGGCGGCCCAGCACATCGGCCGCCGTCCGCGGGCGGCCGTCCGGCCCGTGCAGCGCCGCGAACAGCTGGCCATCGCCGAAGTGCTCCCGCAGCCGGTGCCCGGCGTGCACCGCCAGCGCCGTCTTGCCGATCCCGGGCGGCCCGCTGACCACCACGACCGCGACCGCCGTCGCCCGGCGCGACGCGGCGGGCTCCGAAGCCGGCCCAGGGCCCAGCACCCGGAAGAGCGTCCGCAGTTCGGCCGACCGTCCGGTGAAGTCGGCCGGATCAGCCGGCAGTTGGGCCGGGCGCCAGGCGGTCCGGAGCGTCCCGCCGAGTGGCCGGCCCGGCAGGACCGGCTCCGGGCCGAGCTCCAGCGCCGGGTCTCCCCGCAACATCCGCTGGTGCAACTCGGCCAGTTCCCGGCCTGGTTCGAGCCCCAGGCCGGCGATCAGCAGTCGCCGGGTCTCCGCGTACACGGTCAGCGCCTCGCTGCGTCGGCCGGCCCGGTAGAGCGCCAGCATGAGCAGCATCCGCGGCCGCTCCCGGTGCGGATGCTCGGCGGCCAGCACGGCCAGCTCCGGTACCACCTCGTGCTGGCGGCCGGCCAGCAACGCCACCTCGAAGCGCTCCTCCTCGGTGGCCAGCCGCAGTTCGGTCAGCCTCCCGCGGTGCAACGCCGCATAGGGGCCGGGCAGTCCGTCCAGCCCGGCGCCGCGCCAGAGGCCGAGCGCACGGTCCAGCGTGGCACCGGCGCCGGCCAGGTCACCGGCCGCCCGCTGCTCGCGAGCCCGCAGCCGGGCCTGCTCGAAGACCTGGAGATCGAGCTGCCCGGCGCCGACCGAGAGCCGATACCCGCCGCTCCACGAGGAGAGCACCCCGCCCACCGACCGGCGGGTCCGCTCCGGCTCCAGCACCCGCCGCAGCCGGGCCACATACGTCGCGAGCAGGCCGGACGCGTTGGCGGTGGCCCGCGTACCCCAGACCGCCTGGACCAGCTGCTCACGCGCGACCGGCTCGTTCGCGTTCAGCAGCAGCACCGCCAGCACCGCCTGTTGCATCGCCGGGCCCGCCTCACGGACGGCCTGCGCCCGGTGGATCCGCAACGGACCCAGCAGTTCGTAGTGGAGCGGCACGCCGTCCGCGCCCCCGGAGGACATCGCTCCGCTCCTCTCCGCCCCCGGACAGCGACCGCAGGACTGACCCAAGGTGGACCAGGTCGCGGGCGGCGTCAACACATCCGGCGGTGAGAATTCCGCGGGCCACCACTCGGAACCGGAAAACGAAGAAGGCCCGGAGGATAACCTCCGAGCCTTCAACGAGAGTAGCGGGGACAGGATTTGAACCTGCGACCTCTGGGTTATGAGCCCAGCGAGCTACCGAGCTGCTCCACCCCGCGTCGTTGTGTTGTAAACATAGCACGGATCGGGCCCGAAGGACTCATCATGAGGCCGAGACGCCGTCCCGCTTGCCTTTTCAAGGCCGGACCCGACGCCCGCTATCAGCACCCAAGGCGGCCACCACCCGGGTCGGAAAACGAAGAAGGCCCGGAGGATAACCTCCGGACCTTCAACGAGAGTAGCGGGGACAGGATTTGAACCTGCGACCTCTGGGTTATGAGCCCAGCGAGCTACCGAGCTGCTCCACCCCGCGTCGTTGTGTTGTAAACATAGCACGTCGGGGACGTGAACCGTGCACCGCGCCCACCGGTGCGGGCGGGCGCGGTGCACGGCTCAGACCGACCGGCGCTACGGGGACGGGCTGGCCGAGGGCGAGGCCGACGCACTGGCCGACGCCGAGGGCGAGGCCGAGGGCGAGGCCGGAGCGGTCGCGCCGCCCACCCGCTGCTCTTCGGCCGCCGCCGCGTTCAGCGCGTTCTGCAGGGCCTGCTGGGCCGTGCCGTAGGCCGTCCAGTCACCGCTCTTGAGCGCGTTCTGGCCGTCGGTGAAGGCCTTCTGCGCGGCGGCCAAGTCCTGCTGGAGCGCCGGATCGGTGCTGCTGCCACCGCCGGCCGGCGGCGTGGTCGGGGTGCTGCCGCCTCCCGACGGCGTACTCGGCGCCGTCCCGGTGGCCCCGGCGGTACCGCCGAGCACCTTCGCCAGCGCGTCGGAGAGGGTGTTCTCGAAGGCCACGTTGTCGTTCCCGTAGACCGCGAGCACCTTCTGCAGCACCGGGTAGTTGGCGCCCCGGCCCTTGACGTACACCGGTTCGACGTTGAGGAAGCCACCGCCGACCGGCAGCGTCAGCAGGTTGCCGTACTCCAGGTCGGAGTCGCTGCCGTTCTTCAGCAGGGTGAGCTGGTTGGCCACCACCGGATTGGAGTTGAACTGCGACTGGACCAGTTTCGGCCCGAGCGTCTTGCTGTCGCTCGGCACCTTCAGGATTCTGATCTTCCCGTAGTCCGCGCCGGGGTCGGAGTCCACCGCCATGAAGGCCGCCAGGTTGTCCCGGCCGCTGGGGACGAAGGTGGTGGTCAGCGAGAAGTTCCCGGCGCCGGCCGTCTGGTCGGGCATCCGGACCGTCAGGTAGTACGGCGGCTGGGCCTGGCCGCTGTCGTTGGTCGGGTCCACCGGGACCTGCCAGATGTCCGTCCCGTTGAAGAAGGAGTTCGGGTCGGTCATGTGGTACATCCCGAGCAGGTCGCGCTGCACCTTGAACAGGTCCTGCGGGTAGCGCAGGTGCGGCAGCAGCGAGGCCGGGATGGCGCTCTTGGCCTCGACCGTGCCGGGGAAGGCCTTCATCCAGGTCTTCAGCACCGGGTCGCTGTCGTCCCACTGGTAGAGCGTCACCTGGCCGGTGTACGCGTCCACGGTGGCCTTGACCGAGTTGCGGATGTAGTTGACCTCGTTGGAGGCCGAGAGGACCTGGCCGCGCTCGTCGGTCAGCGAGTCCTTGGTGGCGTCGCCCAGCGTGGTCTTGGAGGAGAACGGGTAACCGTCCGAGGTGGTGTAGCCGTCCAGCACCCAGGTCAGGTGGCCGTTCTCCACCACCGGGTACGGGTCGCCGTCGATCGCCAGCCAGGGCGCGACCTTCTCGACGCGCTCCTTGGGCGTGCGGTCGTAGAGCACCTTGGCGCCGTTGGTGATCGCGCTGGAGTAGAGGATCTGCGGCTCGGCGAACTTGAGCGCGTACGCGGCCCGGGTGACCGGGTTGTTCAGCGAGACGCCGCTGCCGCCCTGGTACTGGTAGGTCTGGTCACCGGAGTCCGAGGTGTAGTCGATCTCCTGGTTGGTGCCGCCGACGATCGAGTAGGTGTCGGTCTTCTCGCCGTAGTAGATCCGCTGCTGGTAGTCGCCCAGCGAACCGGTGGTGGGCAGACCGGACTCGGTGAAGACCGGCTGGCCCTTGTCGTTGACCTGGTTGCCCTTGGCCGAGACGGCACCGAAGCCGTGCGTGTACTTGAAGTGGTCGTTGATCCAGTTCTGCTGCTGCACACCGCTGAGGTTGAGCTCGCGCAGACCGATCACGGTGTCCTGGGCGTTCGGCTGGGCACCGTAGCGGTCGACGTCCAGGGTCGACGGGAACCCGTAGTACGAGCGCTGCTGCTCGATCTGCTGGAACGTCGGCGAGACGATGTTGGGGTCGAGCAGCCGGATGTCCGCGATGGTCTGGGCGTCCGGGGCGACCGTCTTGGGGTCGGTGGAGGCGACCGGCGTGTACTGCGCCGTCTGGCTGTCCGCGATCCCGTACGCCTGGCGCGTCGCGTCGATGTTCTGCTTGATGTACGGCGTCTCCTTGGCCTGCTCGTTCGGCTTGACCTGGAACTGCTGCACGATCGCCGGGTAGAGCCCGCCGATCAGCACCGCCGAGAGCGCCATCAGGCCGAAGCCGATCAGCGCGGGGGCCCAGGTCCGCCGGACGGGGGTGAGGAAGAAGAGCACCGCGCAGATCAGCGCGACGAAGAACAGGATCGTCTTGGCCGGCAGGAACGCGTTGGCGTCCACGTAGCGCAGTCCGGTCCAGCCGCTGACGCCCTTGTAGGCGCCGGTCTTCACCGCGAGCCCGTACCGGTCCAGCCAGTACGCGACGGCCTTCAGCAGCACGAACACGCCCAGCAGCACCGCAAGGTGGCCCTGCGCACCCGCACTGGCCCGACGGCCCGGCCCCTGCAACCGCACCCCGCCGTAGAGGTAGTGCACCACCAGCGCCGCGAGCAGCGAGACGATCACCGCGCTGAACGCGAAGCCGAGCACGAACTCGTACCAGGGCAGGTCGAACGCGTAGAACGAGACGTCCAGGTGGAACTGGCTGTCCTTCACCCCGAACGCGGTCTTGTTGGTCCACATCAGCCAGAGCCGCCACTGCCCGGAGGCCGCGGCGCCGGCGATCACACCGGTCAGCAGGGAGACGCCGATCAGCGCCCACTTGCGGTACGGCGCGAGTCCCATCCGGTAGCGGTCCAGGCTCTGTTGCTCGGGCGACATCGCCGACAGCGGCGGTCGCAGCCGGTACGCCAGCCACAGGTTCACGCCGACCACCAGGGCCATCACCAGGCCGAAGACCGCGAAGAGCCCGGCCTTCGTCCACAGTTGGGTGGTGAAGACCGAGGAGTAGCTCACCGACTTGAACCACAGCCAGTCCGTCCAGAACCCCGCGAACATCACGAACGCGAGGAACAGCAGGACGAGGGCACCGGCTGTGAGCAGGAGGACCCGTGCGCGTCGAGAGGGCGGGCCGACTCTCGGACGGAACCCCTGCCCTCCTCGGTCGGGCATCTGGAATACCAAGGGTGCACCTCTGCTGTTGTGGTCGGATCGGCCGGGTGGAAGAGAGCTGAGTGGGTGACGCCGGGTTTGCCGGAGGCCCACCAGTGCAACTTAATCAGCCTTGAGCCGAGTTCCCAGGCCGTTGACGCGTTCGGTGCGGATTAGAAGGCTGTCCGGGCTCGTGTGAGGATTGAGCCATGTCCGATGCCATTGACACCCCCGCCGAGTCCGGTCTGCCCCCGGCCGCGACCCCGCTGACCCGCGCCGCCCTGGAGATCGACGAGTACGTCGGCAAGCTCGGCTGGGACCTGCCCGCCCGCCTGTTCGCCCTGGTCGACAGCGCCGAGCTGCGCCGGACCGACCCGAAGCTGGCGAAGCAGCTCGGGCTCACCGCGGAGCAGGACGGCGCGCTGACCCCCGTCGAACAGGACGAACTGCCCGCCGGGATGGCGCTGGACGAGTTCCTGGGCACCATCGCGTGGCCCGAGATGGTGGCCGGCTGCGCCCTCGTGGTCGAGCGGCTGATGCTCCCGCCGGGCGCCGAGAAGAGCCGTCCCAGCAAGGCCTCCGAGGCACAGCTGGCCGACTGGGTGGCCAACCACCAGGACCGCCAGGAGGTTCGGATCACCGCCGCCGTGCTGCGTGACGGCAAGCGTGAGACGGCCCTGCGGCTGCGCGAGAAGGACATCCCGCGCGAGGTGCTGACCGGCCCCGACCTGGTGCCGGGCCTGACCAAGGCGCTGCTCGCGACCTTCGCCTGAGGCCGAGAAGCCCGAGCCTGAGCTCGAGCCCGAGCCTGAGCCCGGCCGCCGGGCTTTACGAGGCCGGGCAGGACGGCAGTGCCGCGTCCTGTCCGGCCCGGATCTGTCCGAGCGCCTTGAGCGCGCCGTCCAGCGTGTCCACCTTGATCAGCCGCAGCCCGTGCGGGGTGTTCTTGCTCGCCTCCGCGCAGTTGTCGCTGGGGGTGAAGAAGTACTGGGCCCCGGCGTCGCGGGCCGCGATCACCTTCATCGAGATGCCGCCGATCGGGCCGACCTTGCCGTCGTCGGTGATCGTCCCGGTGCCGGCCACGAACTTGCCCCCGGTCAGGTCGGTGGGCGTCAGCTTGTCCACGATGCCCAGCGAGAACATCAGGCCCGCGCTCGGGCCACCGACGTCCTGCAGCCCGATGTCCACGGTGAACGGGAACGTGTGGGTGGTGCCGGGGGTGATCCCCACCATCGCCCGGTTGGGGTCGTCGGGGGCCTTCTCGGTGACGATCGGGACCTGGGTCTCGTCGGCCGGATCGGGGTTCACGGCTTCCTTGGCGTGCGGGACGGTGGTGAAGACCACGGTCTCGCCGGGCTTGTGCTTGGTCACCAACGGCGCCACCTGGGCCGGGTCGGTGACCTTCGTGCCGTCCACCGCGACGATCTGGTCGCCCGCGTGCAGCTTGCCGTCCGCCGGGCTGCCGACCACCACCGAAGCGATGATCACCTCGGTGCCGACCGGGTAGCCGAGTTCGGTGAGCGCGGCGCTCTTGGCGCTGTCCTGCGAGGAGGCGAACTCCTCGGCGTTCTCCTGCTGGGCCTGCTGCTCGGTCTGGTTCGCCGGGTAGACGGTGTCGTGCGGCACCACCAGCACGTCGTTGCGCAGCCAGCCGACCACCACCGACACCAGGCTCGGCTGGTAGCTCGCACCGGTGACCTGCACCGTGGTCATGTTGAGATGACCGGAGGTCGGATAGGTCTGGTGGCCGGTGATGGAGATGACCGGTGTGCCCGACTTGTCCTGCGCGCCGAGCGTGTTGTACGTCGGCCCGGGGCTGAGCTGCGTGTAGGGCACGTTCATCAGTACCGAGGCGCAGAGCAGCGCTATCAGCAGCAGGGTGGCGGCGAGCATCGTCGCAGAGCGGCGTGGCATGGCACGACAGTACGGGACCGGACCCAGGCGGCGCCCCCCAGGGCTACCGACCGGGTCACTCCGCCGTGCGCTCCGTACCGGTGGTGCGCTCCATGGCGGCCTTGAACCGCTGGTGCTCGGCGAGCGAGGCGCCGTCACCGGTGGCCCGCGGCGGCCGGGCTGCCCAGGCCGCCCACAGCACGGCCACCAGTCCCGCGACGACGGGGATTCCCAACCAGGCGAGCGCAGCCATCTTCTTACTCCCAGCTCATCGTGCCTATCAGCACATTAACCGCCTGGTAAGAGAACGGCTGTCACCCCGACCGCGTTACGGCGGACCGCCGTACGCCACCCTGCGGCCGCAATCGTATGACCGCAGCTCACCCGAACGAGTAAGCCCGCACCGACGGGCCGAAGCAGGTCGGTCTCAGCCCGCACCGAGGAGTCGAAGCCGGTCAGCAGGCGCCCGCGCCGACCCATTCCTCCTCGCCGTCGGCGAAGATCTGGTGCTTCCAGATCGGCACCTCGTGCTTGAGATCGTCGATCAGCTTGCGGCAGGCGGCGAAGGCCTCGCCGCGGTGCGGGCAGGAGACCGCGACGATCACGGCCACGTCGGTGATCTCCAGCCGTCCGATCCGGTGGACCGCGGCGAGCGCGCGGACCGGGTAGTCGGCGGCCACCTTCTCCGCGATCCGCCGCATCTCCTGCACGGCACTCGGATGGGCGCTGTACTCCAGCGCGGACACCGACTTCCCGCCGTCGTGGTCCCGGACCGTCCCGACGAAGACGGTGGTGCCGCCGGCCGTGTCGTCGCCGACCGCCGCGTACACCTCGTCGAGGGAGAGCGGGGTCTCGCGGACGGCGAGCAGGCGGATGGGGTCGCGATTCTCGGACATGCTCACCATGATTGCCGATCCGGCCGACCTGCGGCGATTGACGGATTATCCAAACGTCGAACCTGTCGTACCCAAACGTCAGATGCGGCGCCGCTTGCGGGCCCGCCGGACCAGTGCCGCGGTCCCCACCAGGGCCACCGTCGCACCCGCGGCGCCCAGACTGGTGGCGGCCTCCTTGCCGCCGAGCCGGCGCCCGGCCACCGCGTGCTTGCCCGAGACCTGTGTGAGCAGCTCGGCGAGTACCTGCTCGTTGCTGTACGCGGGCCGCCAGCCCGCCTCGTGCAGCCGGCTGCCGGACACCACCCAGGGGTACATGGTGTACGCCAGGTCGCCGGCCGGTGCCGGGGTGAGCCCGAGCCGGTGCAGCCGGGCCGCCGTGCCGAGCGCGAGCGCGGCGGGCAGCTCCATCCGGCGGATCCCGGAGAGCTCCTCGACCTCCTCCTGCTCCAGCCAGCCGTCGCAGCCGACCGTGACCTCGCCCTCGACCAGGCCGAGCGCCGCGTACTCCAGGGCCGAGGCCAGGTCATCCAGGTGGCAGAACTGCCAGCACGGCCGCGAGCCGGCCACCACCAGCAGCCGGGGGGCCTCGAAATGCCTGGTCAGCACGGTGTCCACGCCGGGACCCACCAGCACGGCCGGACGCAGCACGGTGACCTGCAGGCCGGGGTGGGCGCGCGGGGCGCGGCGGGCCAGTCGCTCGATCTCCAGCAGGTCGCCGACCAGCGTGGCCTCCTCGGTGGCCCGCAGCTCGGAGTCCTCGGCGAGTGGCACCTCGTTGTCCGCCAGCGCGCCGTAGACCATCGCCGAGGTGCAGAGCACCACCCGGTGCACACCGGCGGCCGCGGCGGCGGTCAGCACCGTCTGTGCGCCCCGCACGTTGTACGCGCTCCGGGCGCGCGCGTCGGCCTCCATGCCGAGGTCCATCGCGAGGTGGACGACCACGTCGACCCCGCGCAGTCGCTCGGCGACCGCCGGATCGCGCACGTCCAGCACCCGCCACTGCACGCCGGGCACCTCGCCGCGCCGGTCGTCGATCGCCAGCACCTTGCGGACACCGGGCGAGTCGACCAGGCGCGCCGCAAGGCGTTCGCCCAGCACGCCGGCGGCGCCGGTGACGGCGACGGTCAGCGGTCGGCCGCCGTAGGCTGGTGGCGGTGGTCCGGAGGCCGGCTGGGCCTCCTCGCCTCCGGTCAGCCCAGAGCGAACGTCCGAGGGCGGGGAACTCACCGACCATCCTCCACGGTTAGCTTATGTGCGTACGTACGAGTGTCACGTACCGTCCATCCTGCCCGAGGAGAGGGCCCGGCGGTGCACCCGGCGCGGGCTCGCCCGCTCCGAACCGCCCCCCACCTGCAGTCCCCTGACTTGCTTTTCCCGCCACACCACCCGCGCGTGACGGCCGACCAGATCGAGGAACCCGTGAGCGACCTCCCCTTCGGATTCGGTGTTCCGCCCGAGGAGCCCGAGGACGGCAAGGACGACCAGACCGGCAAGTCCGGCCAGGGTGGCAAGGGCGAGCAGGCCGGCGGGCCCGGGGGCGACCCGGCCCAGCCGCAGCCGTTCGGCTTCGGCGCCAACCCGTTCGGCGCGCTGTTCGGGATGGGCGGCGCGGGCGGGCCCGGCGGAGCTGCCGGCGACAACCCGTTCGCCGCCATGATGGGCGGCCTGAACCCCGGCGACCTGGGCGCGGCCTTCCAGCAGCTGGGCCAGATGCTGTCCTTCGACGGCGGCCCGGTGAACTGGGAGCTGGCCAAGGACATCGCCCGCCAGACCGTGGTGGCCGAGCCCGCCGAGGGCAAGGCCAAGGACCGCTCGGTGAGCGGTGCCGAGCGCTCGGCGGTCGCCGAGGCGGTCCGGCTGGCCGACCTGTGGCTGGACTCCGCCACCGAGTTCCCCTCCGGTGCGGGCACCGCCGTGGCCTGGAGCCGCGCGGAGTGGATCGAGGCCACCCTGCCGGTCTGGAAGGAGCTCGTCGACCCGGTCGCCGAGCGGGTCGGCAACGCCATGGGCGGCGTGCTGCCCGAGGAGATGCAGTCGATGGCCGGCCCGCTGATGGGCGTCATGCGCTCGATGGGCGGCGCGATGTTCGGCACCCAGATCGGGCAGGCCCTGGGCGCGCTGGCCGCCGAGGTGGTCGGCTCGACGGACGTCGGCCTGCCGCTCGCCCCGGCCGGCAAGGCCGCACTGCTGCCGCAGAACGTCGCCGAGTTCGGCGAGGGCCTGAGCGTGCCGGTCGAGGAGGTGCGGCTCTACCTGGCCCTGCGCGAGGCCGCCCACCAGCGGCTCTTCGCCCACGTGCCGTGGCTGCGGGCGCACCTGTTCGGCGCCGTCGAGGCCTATGCGCGCGGCATCAAGGTCGACACCTCCCGGATGGAGGAGTTGATGGGCCGGATCGACCCGGAGAACCCCGAGGCCCTCCAGGAGGCGCTCTCCAACGGGCTGCTCCAGCCCGAGGACACCCCGGCCCAGAAGGCCGCACTGGCCCGGCTGGAGACCGCGCTGGCGCTGGTCGAGGGCTGGGTCGACGCGGTGGTGCATGCCGCCGCCGAGCCGCACCTGCCGCAGGCCGGCGCGCTGCGCGAGACGCTGCGCCGCCGCCGCGCCACCGGCGGGCCCGCCGAGCAGACCTTCGCCACCCTGGTCGGCCTGGAGCTGCGCCCGCGCCGGCTGCGGGACGCCTCCCGGCTCTGGGCCTCGCTGGCCGACGCCCGCGGCATCGACGGCCGCGACGCGCTCTGGCAGCACCCCGACATGCTGCCCACCGCGACCGACCTGGACGACCCGGACGGCTTCGTGCACCGCGGCGGCGAGGAGCCGGCCGAGGGCGGGCTGGACTTCGACGCCATCGACAAGCTGCTCGGCGAGGCTGCGGCCAAGAACGACGAAAAGGACGACCCGAACGCATGATCCACTCCGACGCCGTCCGCGCGCTGCGTGACTGGAGCACCGCGGACGCCGGCCAGGACCGGCTGCGCCACGACTACCTGGACCACCTTGCGGATCACCCGGACGGCCTCTGGCGCTCCTGCCTGCCCGCGCACATCACGGCCAGCGCGGTGGTCGTCGACCCGCAGGCCGGCCGGGTGCTGCTCACGCTGCACCCCAAGGTCGGCATCTGGCTGCAGACGGGCGGCCACTGCGAGCCCGGCGACCCGACGCTGGCGGCAGCCGCACTGCGCGAGGCCACCGAGGAGTCCGGGATCGCGGGCCTGGCCCTGCTGGAGTCCGACGGCGTCCCCCTCCCGGTGAAGCTCGACCGGCACCAGGTGCGCTGCACCGGCAAGGACCGGCCGGAGAACACCCACCTGGACGTCCAGTACGTCGCGGTGGCCCCGCCCGGCGCGCAGGAGCTGATCAGCGAGGAGTCGCTGGACCTGCGCTGGTTCGACTACGACCGCCTCCCCGAGCTGACCGACGAGTCGCTCCGGGCGCTGGTCGCGGCCGCCCGCAAGCTCACCGACTAGCCCGGCGTTACTCGCAGGGGGCGGGCTCCTCGCCCGCCCCGCCCCCGCGGGCTCCCGGCACGTGCGGCAGCCGGGCGGCCGCGGCCACCCCCTCCAGGTAGCCGCGGGCCCGCTCGGTGCGCGGGTAGGCCTCCAGCAACGCCCAGAAGCGCGGGCCGTGGTCGGGGACCAGCAGATGCGCCAGCTCGTGCAGCAGGACGTACTCCAGCACGTATTCGGGCATGCCCTGAAGCCGGTGCGAGAGCCTGATGGTGCGCTCACTGGGCGTGCAGGAGCCCCAGCGGGTGTTCTGGTTGGTGACCCAGCGGACCTGCTCGGGCCTGGCCCGGCCGCCGAGGTAGGCGCGGGAGAGCAGGTGGGCCCGCTCGGCCAGCGCCTCGTCGCCGAGCGTCCGGCGGCTCTCCTGGGCCGCCAGCCGGTCGATCATCTGGGCCACCCAGCGGTGCTCCTCGGCCGAGGACATCCGGGCCGGGATCAACACGATCGTCCGGTCGCCCTCGCGGTAGGCCGAGACCGTACGGCTGCGCCGGGCGCTGCGGCGGACCTCGACCGGTCCGTGTCCGGCGGGCGCCGCGGGGTGTTCGCCGGTGCCGGCCGGCGCGGGGGCTGAGTGCGTCGATCCCGGTCGCGCGCGGGTACCGGGCGTCGCGACTCCCGACCCGGCAGCTGCACGGGCACGCCGAGGCGACGCCGAGGGCTGGGAGTCCCGTTCGGCTGCCATGGCACAGGACGTTACCGGGTGGCGGTGACAGAAGTCCGCTGCCGACGCCGAATTCTTTTCACCGATGATCGAGCCGAGAACGCGTACGTTAAATGATCGCCGGAACATATCCCCAGGGCTGTGGATAACCGGCTTCCCGAATTCCGCCTGGTCGGGCATGCTGTCCTCACGGATCGTCAACGGACGATTCCCCAGAGTGACAGGGGAAAGGGGCCCGTCATGCACCCGACGCTCAAAACAGCGCTGTCCCGAGCCTGGCGGGATCACCACACGCTGCAATTCGGAACGGCCCCCGAGCGGGCCCAGCTGGTGGATCGTGCGGACGACGATTTCTGTGCCTTTCTCGATCTGCTGGACGGCAGCCGCGATGCCACCGCGCTGACCGCCGCGAGCGAGCAGCTCGGGCTGACACCCGCGTATGTGGCGCAGGCGCTGCGCTCGCTGGAGGGGGCCGGCCTGCTGGACGACGCGCTGGCGGTCGAGGCCGCCCTCGCCGGGCACTCGCCCGCCCGGCGGGAGTTCCTCGGGCCCGACCTCGCCTCGCTCTCGCTGCTCCATCCCGCGCCCGGGGCCGGGGCCCGGGCGCTGCGCCGACGGACCCGGGCGCGGGTGGAGGTGCGCGGGGCAGGCCGGATCGGGGCCGCGGTGGCGGCCACCCTGGCGGCCGCCGGGGTGGGCACGGTCGAGGTGACGGACCAGGGCCGGGTGCTGCCCGGCGACTGCGCACCCGGTGGGATCCCCCTCCAGGACGTCGGGCGATTGCGGACCACCGCGGCCCGGGAGGCGGTCCGGCGGGCGGCCGGTGGGGCGGAAACCGACCCGGCCACCACGGCCAAGACCTCCGAGCCCTCCGGGTGCTCTGAGCCCTCCGCGCCGCCCGCGCCGCATTTCGTGGTGCTCACCCCTCGGGACGGCACCGGCGCCTTCGCGGGGGACGCCGTCCAGGCCCGGCAGCTGATGCGCGCCGGGATCCCGCACCTCTATGTCGGGGTGGTCGAGCACCTCGGGGTGGTCGGGCCGCTGGTCCTGCCGGGCGCCTCGGCGTGCGGCGGCTGCGTGGCCCTGACCCGCACCGACCGGGACGCCTGCTGGCCCCGGCTGCTCGCCCAACTCGCCGCCGACGGCCCGGGTCGGCCGCGCGCACCGGCCTGCGACAGCGCGGTCGCGGCGGCCGTGGCCGGCCTCGCCGGGCTGCACACGCTGCTGCATCTCACCGGCGAGCGGCCGCCGAGCGTCGACGGCTGGTGCGAGGTCTCCGCGGCGGACGGGATGGTCCGAAGACTCCGGCTGTCCCCGCACGCCGACTGCGGCTGCTTCTGGCCCTGACGACCGCACCGCTTCCGGCCTGACGACCGCACCGCGGCCGACGGGCGCCGCCCCACGCATCGCAGCGCTGCGGATCACAGCGCGGCGCGACGGCCCGCGACGGCCCGGAACGGCCCGCGACGCCACGCTGGGCCCCAGCGTCCGGGCCACGACCGGGGCTTGCGGGCGACCGGGCACAATGGCCTAGTGACCGCCGTATCCCAGCCACCGCAGCCGCGGGGACTGCCGGCACACGTTTGATTGGGAGGCCCCGGGTGAGCGATCTTCCGCGCAAGGCTGTGACCCGCACCGCAAGGCTCGCCGCCCTGCCGTTGGGGATAGCGGGTCGGGCCACCCTCGGGCTCGGCAAGCGGATCGGCGGGCGATCGGCCGAGTCCGTCACCGCCGAACTCCAGCAGGCCACCGCCGACCAGCTGTTCAAGGTCCTCGGTGAGCTCAAGGGGGGCGCGATGAAGTTCGGGCAGGTCCTCTCGGTCTTCGAGGCGGCCCTGCCGGAGGAGGTCGCCGGCCCCTACCGTGCCGCCCTGACGAAGCTTCAGGACGCCGCGCCGCCGATGCCCGCCGCCAGCGTGCACGCGGCGCTCACCGAGCGGCTGGGCAAGGACTGGCGCTCCCAGTTCCGCAGCTTCGACGACCGGCCGGCCGCCGCCGCCTCGATCGGCCAGGTGCACCGCGCGGTCTGGCAGGACGGGCGCGAGGTCGCGGTCAAGGTCCAGTACCCGGGCGCCGGCGAGGCGCTGCTCTCCGACCTCGGCCAGCTCAGCAGAGTGGCCTGGCTGGTCGGCCCGCTGATCCCCGGGCTCGACATCAAGCCGCTGATCACCGAGCTGCGCAGCCGGGTCGCCGAGGAGCTCGACTACGCCCTGGAGGCGGCCGCCCAGCAGACGCACGCCGACGAGTTCGCCGACGACCCCGACATCGTGGTGCCGGGCGTGGTGGCGCAGGCCGACCAGGTGCTGATCACCGAGTGGCTGGGTGGCACCCCGCTGGCCGAGGTGATCACCAAGGGCAGCCAGGAGGAGCGGGACCGGGCCGGGCACCTGCTGGCCCGCTTCCTGTTCGCCGGCCCGGCCCGGACGGGCCTGCTGCACGCCGACCCGCACCCCGGCAACTTCCGGCTGCTCAAGGACGACGGCCCGGCCGACGGCTGGCGTCTGGGCGTACTGGACTTCGGCACCGTCGACCGGCTGCCGGGCGGGTTGCCCACACCGATCGGCGACTCGCTGCGGATGGCCCTGGCCGGCGACGCCGTCGGGGTCCTGGAGATGCTGCGGGACGAGGGCTTCGTGAAGCCCTCGATCGAGCTCGATCCGGACGCGGTGCTCGACTACCTGCTCCCGATCATCGAGCCGGCGGCGGTGGAGACCTTCCACTTCACCCGGAGCTGGATGCGTTCGCAGGCCGCCCGGATCGCCGACCCGCGCTCGCCCGCCTACAACCTGGGCAAGCAGCTCAACCTGCCGCCGGACTACCTGCTGATCCACCGGGTCACGCTGAGCACCATCGGCGTGCTCTGCCAACTCGGCGCCAAAGCACCGTTCCGGGCCGAGATGCGCGACTGGCTCCCCGGCTTCGCCTACGCGGCAGAGGCCGAGTAGGCACAGGAGCAGAGCAGGAAGAAGCAGAACGCCCCCGTGGCCCGCGAACTGCGGGCCACGGGGGCGTTCTGTCACACGGTGCGTCAGATCAGGTGCGTCCCATCGGGCGCGTCACATCAGCCCTGTCACATCAGCTCTGTCACATCAGGGCGGTGACGAGGACCTTGCGGGCCCGCATCGAGGCGCGCTCGGCACGCCGCTTGAGCCGGCCCGCGCGAACGGCCCGCAGGACGAGACGTTGGTGCTCGGCCTCCTGGAGGCGTTCTTGCATATGGGCACGGGCCAGGTTTTCTTGCATGAGATTCATCTCGAGGTTCCTGTTCTGGACAGAGAGTTCGGTGGTCCGCTCGGCGCGGGTGCTGGGTTCGGTGGTGACGGTCATGGTGTGGTCCTGCTCGTGGTGCGTAGGCGGGTAGGGAAGCTGTGCTGCGGCATCGGCCTGTGCGGCGGCGATGCGAACGGAGTGGCGCAATGCGTCGGCCGCCGGGGGGCAATCCCGGTGGACCATTGCTGCTCGAAGCGCCGGGCTCATGCTGCGACCTCGGTCTTGCGCGGACGGCCACGCGGCCGCTTCCGGGCCACCACGACGCCCTGCACGAAGAGCTCGCCGCCCCAGACGCCCCACGGCTCACGCCGGTCGAGCGCACCGGCCAGGCAGGCCTCCTTCACCGGGCAGGTGCCGCAGAGGGACTTCGCATACTCGACGTCCGCCGGCGTCTCGGCGAAGAAGACCTCCGGGTCGAAGGCGCGACACGGGATGGGGGAACCGAGAGCCTCGGTGTCGTCGAGAGCGGTGATCTGCATGAGGGAACCTTCCGGGGGAGGGAGTGGAGCGGGGTCGGCCTTGGTCGGCGCTGTGCTCGGTACGGACGGGAGGGGCGGTGTGATGACCGTGGACACTGTGGGCGTCTTCCTCGTCTGGAGTTCTGGTTCCGGTCCCCAGCTGACTGGTGGGGCTGGGCCGGAGGCCCCGAGGGGCCTTGTGGTCTGTCGTACCGGGCAAAACAGAAGGGCCGCGGATCCCGGTGTACGGGTTCCGCGGCCCTGGAAAGGTGCCGACCTGAGACTTCCTCAGGTTCGCTCTCTCCAGGGTTCAGGCCCGCGGAAGGCCCGGATCCGGATGGCTTCGGCCCCGATAAAGGCGGCCTTGGCCTGGTCGATCAGCTGCTCGCTCTGCTTCTGGGCTGCTCCGGCACCGATGACCTGCAGATAGGCGCCATGCTTGGCCGCCGCGTCCACTGCCTTCGGTGCCTTGGTCGGTCGCTCATTGCGCATCGCACGCATGGAGTCGACATCGACGCTGACCCAGCCGAGGGACAGACCCGTCTCGACACCCGTCCCCGCAGGGCTGGCGACGGCGTCCACCGTGCCCAGGGCACCGGCGACACTGACGCGGGTGGCGTCGAGACCCAGACCGCCGCAGACACCGGACAGCGAGACTCCGCCCGCGAGAAGACCCGCGGGGGAACGACGCAGTGAAGCGGCAACAACGGCCTGGCCAGTCAGTTTGGTGATCATCGTGATGGTTTCCACTGTCGTCGCCTCCTCTCGGCGTCTCGCGGTGCCTGGTTCCCCGGGCTCCGGCTGTTCGGATGTCTGTCTCGGTCCTGCTGTGGAACTGTCCTGCTGTCGTGCAAGTCCTGCTGCACGCGATGCGCGCACGGGTAAGCCGTTTCGGGAGTGATCCCGGTCGGCCGACGATCTCGTTCCCTTGACCGCTCCGGCAGGCTATTGCGCACCATGCACAGCGCGCAAACTATTTAACGGGCGAGTTTCAGGAGTCTTCCGAGGGCTCCTCGGGCCACTCCTCCGGCAGCCCCTCCGGAGCACCCTCTGCGGGGCCCGTGGAGGCGTCGACGGAGGGCTCGTCCGAGGGGGCCTCCGCGACCGCGGCCGGTTCCTCCTCGGGTTCTTCCCCCGCACACAACGACAGCACGGCGGCCCCGTACTTGTCCAGCTTCATGGCACCCACACCCGAGATGAGCGCCAGCGCCCGGGCGTCGGCGGGGACGTCCTCGGCGATCGCCATCAGGGTCGCGTCGGTGAAGACCACGTAGGCCGGCGCGCCCTGCTTCTTGGCCTGCCGGGCCCGCCACTCGCGCAGCCGCTCGTACAGGCCCTCGTCCATCGAGGAGGGGCAGTCCTCGCAGCGGCGCAGCTTGCGCTCCACCGCCTCGGTCAGCGTGCGCCCGCAGACCCGGCACTTGACCGGGCCGCGCGCCCTGCGGCCCGCCGCACGCTCCGCGCCGCCGCCCTCTACGCTCCCGCGCCCGCCGCCGGCGGAGCGCCCCGCGCCCGAGCCCGAGCCCGGGCGCAGACCGTCCAGGAAGCGCGAGGGCTTGCGGCTCGCGCGCCCCCCGGGCGAGCGCGACAGCGCCCAGGAGAGCGAGAGATGCACCCGGGCCCGGGTGACGCCCACGTAGAGCAGCCGGCGCTCCTCCTCCAGCTGCTCGTCGGTCTTGGCGTAGATGATCGGCAGGGTGCCCTCGGTCAGGCCCACCAGGAAGACGGCGTCCCACTCCAGCCCCTTGGCGGCGTGCAGGGAGGCCAGCGTGACGCCCTCGACGGCCGGTGCGTGCTGGGCGGCGGCCCTGGCGTCCAGCTCGGCCACGTAGGCCGCCAGGTCCGCCGGCTCGCCCGCCGTGCGGCGCCCGGCCTCGAACTCCTCGGCGAGGCGGACCAGCGCGGCCAGCGACTCCCAGCGCTCGCGGACGGCGCCGGAGCCGGCCGGCGGCGTCGCGGTGAAGCCCCGGGTGGCCAGCACCGCGCGCACCTCGGAGGCGAGGTCCGGCGCGTCCAGCGTCACCGGGTCGTTCCCCGCCCGCGCCGCACCGCGCAGCAGCAGGCCGGCCTCACGCACCTCGGGACGCTCGAAGAACCGCTCGGCGCCCTTCAGCTGGTAGGAGATCCCGAGGTCGGCCAGCGCCTGCTCGTAGACCTCGGACTGGCCGTTGGTGCGGAACAGCACGGCGATCTCGCTGGCCCGGCAGCCGCCCTGCTCGGGCGTCCTGGCCAGCAGCTCCTTGATCCGGTGCGCGGTGGTCTCGGCCTCGGTCGGCTCGTCGACGTACTCGGTGTAGACCGGCTCGGGGCCGGCCTCGCGCTGCGAGACCAGTTCGAGGCGGTGCCGGGCGGCCGCGCCGCGGGCCTGCGCGAGCAGTCCGTTGGCCAGGTGCACCACCTGCGGGGTGGAGCGGTAGTCGCGGACCAGCTTCACCACAGTGGCGTCGGGGTGCTTGGTGCGGAAGTTCAGCAGGTAGTCCGGCGTCGCGCCGGTGAAGGAGTAGATCGTCTGGCTGGCGTCGCCGACCACGCACAGGCTCGCGCCCGCGCCCGTCCACTGGTCGAGCAGACGCTGCTGGAGCGGCGAGACGTCCTGGTACTCGTCGACGGTGAAGTGCCGGTACTGGGCGCGCACCCGGTCGGCGATCTCCGGGCGGTCCTCCAGGATCGCGGCGGTCAGCAGCAGTACGTCCTCGAAGTCGATGACGTTGCGGTCGCGCTTGGTCTGCTCGTAGGTAGCGTAGACGCGGGCGATCTCGGCCGGGTCGCGCGGGGCGTCGCGGCCGGACTTGAGGACCGCCACCGGGTAGTCGTCGGGGACGATCTGGGTGACCTTGGCCCACTCGATCTCGCTGGTGAGGTCGCGCAGCTCGGTGCGCTGGACCCGCAGCCCGGTCCGCCCGGCGGCCTCGGCGACCAGCTGGACCTTGCGTTCGAGCAGTCGCGGCACCTCGCCGCCGACCGCGCGCGGCCAGAAGTACTGCAGCTGGCGCAGCGCGGCGGAGTGGAAGGTCCGGGCCTGCACGCCCTCCGCCCCGAGCTCGCGCAGCCGGCCGCGCATCTCGCCCGCGGCCCGCGCGGTGAAGGTGACGGCCAGCACCTGCTGGGGCTGGAACACGCCGCTGCGCACGCCGTAGGCGATCCGGTGGGTGATCGCCCTGGTCTTGCCCGTCCCGGCGCCCGCGAGGACGCAGACGGGCCCGCTCAGCGCGGTGGCGACGGCACGCTGCTCGGGGTCGAGCCCGGCCAGCACCGCGTCGGCGTCCCCCGGCCGGCCGGCGTAGCCGCCGCCGAAGGGGGCCGGCCCGCCCCCGGACAGCCCGGGGAGGTGGTTCGCGCCGTGGGGGTCACCGGTGATGAGCTCTTCCTGCATGCGGTCCATCCTCTCAGCCCCGCGGGCGGACTCCTGTGGGCCGCGGCACCCGATACGACCATCCTGGCAGGCCCCGACGACAATCCGCCGCGAGTTGTCCACAGGTCCGGTACGACGATCGGCCCACGTCGCCTGGTACACCCTGGCAGCGGACCACGGGCCCAGGAATCAGCGCCGCGTCCGGTGCGTTGTGCAGCGCGACAGCACCATTCCCCTGGGCGAAGGAGTCCTTTCGATGTCCGGCAGCGTCACGATGTACAGCACGACCTGGTGCGGCTACTGCCAGCGGCTGAAGAGCCAGCTGGACCGCGCCGGCATCGGCTACACCGAGATCAACATCGAGCAGGACCCGAAGTCCGCGGCCTACGTGGAGTCGGTCAACGGCGGCAACCAGGTGGTGCCGACCGTGCTGGTGACCCCGACCGCCGGCGGCGAGCAGGTCGCCATGACCAACCCGAGCCTGCGTCAGGTCCAGGCCGCCCTGGCCGGCTGAGCGGCGCGCACCCGGCGGTCCCGAGGCCTCCCGCCCCGGGGCCGCCGAGCGGTCACGGACCGGGCCGGGCCGACAACTCGCCCAGCCCGTACACCAGCCGGCAGCGGTCGGCCGAGTAGCGCGTCTCGATCACCCGGACCGGCCCGCGCCCGTCGTAGGTGACCCGGGTCTGCACCAGCAGCGGCACGCCCGGCCCGCCCTGGAACCACTGCGACTCCTCCGGCCCCGGCATCCGCGAGACCAGCTGGTCGACCGCGCCGACCTCGGTGCGGCCCAGCTCGATCAGCACCTGTTCGTCCCCGCCCGGCACCGGGTCGGGCTCCATCAGGGCGGTGCCGGCCGCCAGTCCCGCGCGGTAGTGGCTCTCCTCGATCGAATACGGCTCGCGGTCCATCAGCCGCAGCTGGCGGCGGACCACCACCGCCTCCCCCGGCCGCAGGCCGAGCCGCTCGGCGATGTCCACCCGGGCCCGGACGATCAGCATCTCGAAGTCCACCGTCAAGGAGCGGCCCGCCTCGGTCGCCTCGTTCGTGTAGACCTCGCTGGGCGCCGCGAGACTGTCCCGCTGGGCGGGGATCAGCCGGCCGGCCGGCGGCGGCCCGAAGGCGCGGTGGTCCAGGACCGGATGGTCCTTCAGGTAGGTGCCCTTGCCCTGCAGCCTGACCAGCCGGCCCTCGTTGACCAGGACGTCCACCGCGAGCCGCACGGTGTTGCGGGCGACGCCGTACTGCTGCTCCAGCTCGGACTCCACCGGCAGCGCCACGTCGGCGCGCCACTCGCCGGCCGCGATCCGCCGGCGCAGATCGGCGGCCAGCCGCTGGTACTTGGGGGACGGAACGCTTCCTCTGGAGATGGTCACAGGGGGAATGTAGCGATTCGCGCCACACCATTTCAGCTAAACCAGCCATTATTGGCCAGGATTGGGGATTGCCCGACTGGCCGGTCCGGATGCCGGGTCAATGGCCGTCGAATTGATTCCAACCTGGCCCGTCCAGGCCGGTCGGCACCGGGGCCCCGGCCGCCGGGGCCTGGCGACCGACCCCGGTGGCGGCAGGCGGCCGACGGCCCGCGGGGCAGAGCCCGTGAGCGCCCCGCGCCCGTCCGAAAAGGCCGCCACTTGTTGGCTGGAACTTTTCTGGAATTGCCTCTGAATCGATCACGGATGATCGCATGGGAACGGGGGCGTGCGCTGATTCCCGCACACCCCCGTCAGCATTCCCGCGCTGGTTTCCGGCGCGCTACCAGCGAGCGGCCGGCGGCAGCGGTTCGCCGTACCAGAGCTCGACCAGGTGCCGGGCGATCGAGATGCCCGACGGCGGCAGGATCTCGCCCGACTCCATCCCGGCCCGCAGCTCCTCGCGGGAGATCCAGCGCGCCTCGGAGAGCTCCTCGCCGTCCACCGTGATCGCCGTGCCGTCCGGGTCCGCCTTGGCGACGAAGCCCAGCATCAGGCTGGCCGGGAACGGCCACGGCTGGCTGGCCACGTAGCTGACCTCGGCCACCTTGACCCCGGCCTCCTCGAAGACCTCACGGGCCACCGCCTGCTCGATCGACTCGCCCGGCTCGACGAACCCGGCCAGCGTGGACCAGCGGCCCTCCGGCCAGAGCGCCTGGCGGCCCAGCAGACAGCGGTCCTCCTCGTCGGTGACCACCATGATCACGGCCGGGTCGGTCCGCGGGTAGTGCTCGGCCGCGCACGAGGTGCAGCGCCGCAGGTGCCCGGCGCCGGCCTTGTCGGTCGAGTGCCCGCAGCGCGAGCAGAAGCTGTGCAGGCGGTGCCAGTGCTCCAGCGCGACGGCGTGCACCAGCAGCCCGGCGTCGCGGTCGGACAGGCTCGCGCCGACCTCGCGCAGCCCGGCCGGGCGGGCGTCGCCGTCCAGCCGCCCCGGCAGCGTCTCGCCGGCCAGCGCGAAGTACGAGACGCCCTCCTCGTCGGTGCCCAGGAAGTACCGGTCACCGACCTGCGGGGCCTCGAACGAGGGCAGCAGCACCAGCTCGGCGCCGGCCTCGGTGTCCACCACGAAGACCTCGCCGCCGGCGATCGGCAGCACCTTGGTGGTGGGGTGGCTCCAGGCGGCCGCGAGCCACGGCTCGTCCTGCCGGTGATGGGCCGCCCGGTCCACTCCCGCTCTGGCGAGGACGAGTTGGAGGGTCCGTTCGGTGTCAGGCATGGTGCTCACGATGGTTCGTCCCCGATCGAAGATTCATCAGCGGCCGACGGCCGGTGCCGTCAGTGGTCGTCGGCCGCGGCGGCCAGGCCCGCCGCCTCGGCCGGCCGGAAGTTCTCGGCGAGGTCGCCCCAGAGGTAGGCGGTGGCTTCCACGCCCTTGCGCAGCAGGTCGAGCTCGACCTTCTCGTTGACCGAGTGCCAGCCGTCCGAGGGCACCGAAATGCCGAGGAAGAGCACCGGCGCGCCGAGCACGTCCCGCAGGTCGGCGGCCGGTCCCGAGCCCCCCTCACGGGTGAAGAGGATCTCCTTCTCGAAGGCCCGCCCCATCGCCCGGACGGTGGACTGCAGCGCCGGGTGGTCCAGCGGGGTCAGGCAGGGCCGGGTGTGGGCGTTGAAGACGATCTCGTGCCGGATGCCCGCGGGGAGCCGGTCGGCGACCCAGTTGCGGACCAGCTGCTCGATCTTGTGCACGTCCTGTCCGGTGACCAGCCGGAAGGAGAGCTTGAGGTGCGCCTCGGCCGGCACGATGGTCTTGCGGCCGGGGCCGGTGTATCCGCCCCAGACGCCGTTGACCTCGGCGGTGGGCCTGGCCCACACCCGCTCCAGGACGGTGTAGCCGGCCTCGCCCTGGACGCCGTGCGACTTGGCCACCCGCAGCCACTGCGCCTCGTCGAAGGGCAGCCGGGCGAAGAGCTCGCGCTCACGGTCGGTCAGCTCGACGACGCCGTCGTAGAAGCCCGGGACGGCGACCCTGCGGTCGGCGTCGTGCAGCTCCGCGGCCAGCTCGGCCGCGGCGGTGGCCGGGTTCGGCACGGCGCCGCCGAACGAGCCGGAGTGGATGTCGCTGTCCGGGCCGAACAGGTCGACCTGGCAGTCGACGATGCCACGCATGCCGGTGCAGACGGTCGGCGTGTCCGCGCCCCACATGCCGGTGTCCGAGACGACCACCACGTCGGCGGCCAGCCGCTCGCTCTCGCGGCGGATCAGCGCACCGAAGTTCGGCGAGCCGGACTCCTCCTCGCCCTCGATCAGCAGCTTGAGGTTGACGGCCGGGGCGGTGCGCCCGCCGGCCGCCAGGTGCGCGCGCAGCCCCAGCGTGTGGAAGAAGACCTGGCCCTTGTCATCAGCCGCACCCCGGGCGTAGAGCCGGTTGCCGATGGTCACGGGGGTGAACGGCTCGGTGTCCCAGCCGTCCTCCTTGGCGGCCGGCTGGACGTCGTGGTGACCGTAGACGAGGACGGTCGGCGCACCCGCGTCACCCGAGGGCCACTCGGCGAAGACCGCCGGCAGGCCGTCCGTCTCCCAGACCTCCGCCACCGGGAACCCGGTCTCGCCCAGCTTCGCCACCAACCACTCGGCGGAGCGCCGGACGTCCCCCGAACGCCCTGGGTCGGCCGAGACCGACGGGATGCTCAGCCAGTCCGACAGGTCCCGCAGGAAGTCGGCCTGGTGCTGGTCGATGAAGGAGCGGACGACGCTGTCCGGGGTTTTCGTCATACGGACGACTTTAGTTCTCCCCGATACCCGCGCGCCTCCGTGGTCCCGTTCCCGGGCCACGGAGGCGCTGTAACCTGCGTCACTCGCGTACCGTCAGCCGGCCCGGCGCAGCAGCGTGATCCGCGAACGGGTCAGCAGCATGGCCAGCCCGGCGGCCAGCAGCGGCAGCGCCACCAGCGTGAGCCCCATGGTCAGCCAGGGGAACGCGATCACGGCGTGCGCCGACTGGTGGAACCCGGTGTCCGCCACGACCTTGCGCAGGGCAACCGCCGGGACGACCCCGCAGACCGTGCCGAGCACCGCGCCCATCGCCGCGATCACCCCGCACTGCAGTCCGGAGAGCGTGCGGCGGATCCGCGGCGCCGCGCCGATCGCCGCCAGGGTGGTCAGATCCTGCTGCGAGTCGGCCGAGGCCAGGCCGGTGGCGATGCCCGCCGCCCCGAGGGCCACCAGCCCCGCGAACAAGGTCAGCCCGAGCACGATCAGCGTGTGCGTGGAGCGGAACCCCCGCTCGATGTGGAAGTTCCAGTTGTCGGCGCCGTTCTTGGCGACCGCGGCGGTGGCCTTCTGCTCCTCGCCCGAGGAGGGCGTCGCGGCCGGCAGCCAGACCGAGCCGCCGTCGGAGACGGTCAGGCCGAGCCGGACCGCGGTGGCCTGCGGGACGTACGCCTGCGCCGCGGGGTCGGTCACCGACGCCACGACGGCGTCGGCGGTGACCTCGTGGCTGGGCGGCTCGACCGACGGCCCGGAGCTCCGCACCCCGTCGGCCTGCCGCGGGTAGGGGTCGGTCAGCTTGAAGGTGACCTTGCCGTCCTTGACGTACCGGTCGCTGAAGACCACCACCTTGCCCTGCGCCACCGCCTGCTCGACGGCCGGGTCGTGCAGGGTGAACAGGTTGTGCAGCACCGTGCTGTCACCCGAGATGACCGAGCCGAAGGTGGTGCCGAAGTCGGCCTGCCGCGCGTCGCAGCGCGGGTCGGTGCTGTTGCGTGCGCTGTAGGGGATGTACGGGCTGTCGCCGGCGTCCGGGCAGCGCTTCTCGGGCGGCACCTCCAACTCCAGCTGGCCGCAGTTGGATCCGCTGGTGTGACAGGTACCGCCGTAGTCGACGCTGCTCACGTCGGCCCGCGGACCGAGGTCGGCGATCGACCGCTCCACCGCGCCGCGCTGGGCCGCCAGCAGGTCGCCGCCGGCACTGGCGCCGTACCCGGCCGACAGCGTGACGGCGCCGCGCGGCGCCGAGGCGACGTACTCCTGACGGCTCTGCTCGTCGCTGCTGGCTCCGTAGATGCCGACCGCGACCGACCCGGCCACCGCCGCCATCACGGCCGCGACCGCCGGCGCCGTGCGCCCCCGGTGGCGGATCGAGTCGCGCAGTGCCAGGCGCGGTCCGAGCGGCAGCCAACGGCCGAGCCTGCCGAACAGGCCGACGATCATCGGCGTGCAGGCGACCATGCCGAGTTCGGCGACCATCGACCCGCCCAGCACCGCGACCGTCCGGTCGCCGGAGCCACTGGCCGCGCCGAGCAGCGCCAGCGCCGCACCGCCGCAGACCATCAGCACCCCGAGCACCGCCAGCTTCCGGGACGGCGGCTTGATCCCGCCGCGCCCGGTCAGCGCCGCGACGACGTCCTGCCGAGAGGCCTGCAGCGCCGGCACCACCGCCGCCAGCAGCCCGGTGACCAGGCCGATCGCGACGATGCCCAGCAGGTCGAGCGGCTCGACCGCGAGGTGTCCGAAGCGCTGGCCCGCCAACTCCTCGGTCCACGGCCTGGTGAGCACGACGAGCAGCACCCCCACCAACGCACCGATCGCGGCCCCGGCCACTCCCAGCACCACACCGCCGCTCAGCACCACCGAGCGGATGTGCGCGCGGTCGCCGCCGCCCGCGCCGATCAGCCCCAGCTGACGACGTGAGCGCCTGGCCCCGACGGCGAACGCCGGACCCGCGAGCAGCACGATCTCCAGCAGCGCCATGCCGATCACGGTGCCGAGGATCACCATCGTGCTCTGGTCGATCGGACCGCCGCCGAAGCCGCGCCGGTCCTCCTGGACGTAGTACGGCACCGCGGAGCGCGGCGGCGGGTCCAGCAGGACGGCCCGCGAGGCGACCGTGAAGGAGTACTTGTTGAGGTCCTGGACCTTGGCCCAGTCCAGCGCGGCCCCGCCCGGCAGCCTGACCAGCCACTGGCTGGCCCGGACGGCCCGTCCGGTGCCGGTCTGGGTCGGCGCGGAGAGCGCGCCGGGCCGGCCGACCACCCTGACCCGCTTCAGGTCGTTCGGGTACTCGGCGACGCCGGTGATGGTGAAGGGCGTGTCACTGACGCCGCGCAGGGTGGTGGTGGAGCCCACCTTGAGACCCGAGGAGTCCAGGAAGGCCTGGGTGACGGCGATCTCGCCGGCCGCGGCGGGCGGCCGGCCCTTCACCAGGTCGATCCGGCCCTTCCAGACCGGATCGGTGAGGTCCGCCTCGTCGCTGTCGGCCGGGAGCAACCCGTCCACCGAACTGGCCAGCACGCTCGGCGTGTACGGCACCGGGGTCAGCACCGAACCGGCCGGGAGCAGTTCCTTGGCCAGCGTGAGCGGATCGGTCGTGGCACTGCGCTGCTGTTCGGCGTTCTTGGGACCGGTCTGCTGCGAGGGGTCGGCGCTCGTGCCGTCGTTGGGGTTGGGCGCCTGGAGCACGGTCAGCCCGGGCGAGAGCGCCGCGATCAGCGCGTCGGCCCGGCCGAGCGTGCGGGTGGCCGTCTCGGCGGGGGTCAGGGTGCTGCTGTGGTAGACCACGTCGGCGCCGGTCACCCCCAGCACGGGCAGCGCGATCATGGCCAGCACCAGGGCGCTGCGGCCCTTGGCGCGCAGGGCGTCGCGGCGGGCGATCCGCAGGGCGACCCGCCAGGCTGAGAGCTTCACTCGGTCACCGGCCCGTTCAGGCTGTTGGTGGCCGCGGTGAGCAGCAGCGTGCTGGCGTCCTGGCGGCCCGTCTCGTCGACCAGTCGGCCGTCGCGCAGGAAGACCACCCGGTCCGCCCAGGCGGCGTGCCGGGCCTCGTGGGTGACCATGACCGCGGCGGCGCCCGCGTCGCAGCGGGTCCGCAGCACGGCCAGGACGGCTTCGCCGGTGGTGGAGTCCAGCGCGCCGGTGGGCTCGTCGGCGAGGACCAGCCGGCGGTCGCCGATCAGCGCGCGGGCGATCGCCACCCGCTGCTGCTGACCGCCGGACATGTCGTCGGGGAAGCGGTCGGCCAGCTCCCCGATGTTGACCTCCTCCAGCGCCGCCAACGCCTCCTGGCGGGCGGCCCGGCTGGAGATCCCGTCCAGCTCGCGCGGCAGCATGATGTTCTCGGCGGCGGTCAACGCCGGGATCAGGTTGTAGTCCTGGAAGACGTACCCGATGGAGCGGCGACGGACCTGGGCCAGCCGCTTGCGCGAGAGGTCGCCGAGCGACTGCCCCTCCACCAGCACCTTGCCGTCGGTGGGGCTGTCCAGGCCGCCGGCCAGGGTGAGCAGGGTGGACTTGCCGGAGCCGGAGGGTCCCATCACCGCGACGAACTCCCCCGGGTAGACCCGCAGGTCGACCGTACGCAGCGCGTGCACCTGGGCGGCGCCCTGGCCGTGCACCCGGCTCACCTCGGCGAGGTGCAGGACGGGTTCGGTGCGCGAGGCGGCGAGGGTCGTGGAAGGAAAGGTGTCGGTCAAGGTTCCCCCAGCTGTTCCGTGGTTCGAAGTGGTGGGCGGGCCGTCAGGCCCGGGTCCGGCGCCGTGCCTTCGGGGCATCGGAAGCGGCGCTCGGGGCGGGCAGATCGGCCTGCCGCTCGCTGTACTGGGCGAGCCGGGTCTCGCAGTGGTCGAGCCAGCGGACCTCGGCCTCGGTCTGGAAGATCAGCTGGTCGAGGACGAGCAGCCAGGCCAGGTCGGAGCGGTCGTCACCCTCGCTGGAGGTGGACTCCCCCGCCAGCGCGCGGGCCTTCAGCCGGGTGTAGTCCTGCAGTGCCTTGATGCTGTGCCGGCGCTGGGCCTGGACGACGGCGTGCACGTCGACCCCGGGGACGGTGACCGCCATCGCGAGCTTGATCGCCAGCTCGTCGCGGGGCGGACTGGTGCGCGGCACCGGGGTGTCGAACCAGGAACGCAGTTCCGCGCGTCCTTTGTCAGTGACGGCGTAGAAGAGGTGGCCCTCCTCGTCCTCGCTGTCCGGGACGACGAGGCCATCACGTTCCAGGCGGCCCAGCGTGGTGTAGACCTGGCCGACATTGAGCGGCCAGGTGGCACCGGTGCGGGCCTCGAACTCGACGCGGAGCTGGTAGCCGTAGCGCGGGCCCTGGTCGAGCAGGGCGAGCAGGCCATGACGGATGGACATACTACGTATGTATACCCGGTATGCGGTCAAGGCTCAAGCCACGGCCTTCGGCGTCATCGCCAGGGCGTACCGTCGTGCGGTGTGAGCAATCTGCGCATCGCCACCTTCAACCTGCTGCACGGCCAGCCGCTGGCCGCCGACGGCAGTCCGCTGCCCTACCCCGCCGGGCCCGGCGATCAGCCCCCGGCCTCCGGGTGGGGGGACCCCCTCCACGAGGCGATCGCCTCGCTGGACGCCGACGTGCTGGCCATCCAGGAGGTCGACCGCCACCAGGAGCGCTCCGGACTGACCGACCAGACGGCGGTGGCCGCCAAGGCGATGGGCGCCGCCGACTGGCGGTTCGCCGCCGCACTGCACGGCCGCCCGGCGCCGGTGGCCGGCTGGCTGCGCGACCCGGAGGTGCCGGGCCTGCGGGTCTACGGTCCGGACGAGGTCGGCACCGCCGTCGACCTGCCCTCCTACGGGACGGCCCTGCTCACCCGGCTGCCCGTCCGGCACTGGCAAGCCCGGCGGTTCGCGCCCGCGCCGTTCGGGCTGCCGCTGCGGGTGGCCGGCCGACGCGGCCTGACGCCGGTCCCGGACGAGCCGAGGGCGGCTCTCGCCGCCGTTCTGGAGGGCCCGAGCGGCCCGTTCACGGTGGTCGCCACCCACCTGTCCTTCGTGCCGGGCTGGAACATGGCCCAACTGGCCGGTATCCGGCGGTGGATCGCCGATCTGCCGCGCCCCTACCTGGTGCTCGGCGACTTCAACCTGGTCGGGGCCGTGCCGCGGACGGTCCTGGGCGGGGCCACCGCGCTGGACCGCGGCGCCCGTTCGCGCCAGCAGCTGCGCGAACTGCGCGCCGCCCGCCGCACGCTGGGGGCGGCGGGCGAACCGCGCCGCCGCCGGGCCCGCGAGCCGCGCCCGCGCCTGCAGGGCTGGCACGACCTCGCCCGCACGCCCACCTACCCCTCGCACCGCCCGGCCGTGCAGTTCGACCACGTGCTCGCGGTCGGCGTCCCGCGCACCGCCGTCGGCTCGGTTTCCGCGCCGCGGGTGGGCGTCTCGGACCACCGCCCGCTGGTCGTGGAGGTCGCGCTCTAACCCGCCCTAGTTCGGGCGGGCCACCAACTGGGCGTTCTGGTGCGGCAGGTGGGAGCTGCCGGGAAGCGGCTGGTACTGCAGCAGCAGCATCGCCGCGTCGTCGCCGAGCTGCTTGCCGACGTGCCGCACCACGTCCGCGTGCAGTTGGCGCAGCACGTCCGTGGGGGCGCCCGTCGCGCAGCCGGGCAGCCGCTCGGCGAGCGGGTAGAAGAGACCGGCCCGGTCCCGGGCCTCGATCACGCCGTCGGTGAAGAGCAGCACCCGGTCGCCCGGCTCGAACGGCACGCGCTGGACCGGCGGGTGGACGTCCCTGGGGTCCAGCACGCCCAACGGCGGCACCGTCTCGTCCAGCTCCAGGGCCACCGCCGGCCCGTCACCGCGCAGCAGCAACGGCGCCGGGTGGCCGCAGTTGACGATCTCCGCGGTGCCGTCCGGGCAGACCCCGATCAGCACCAGGGTGACGAACTCCTCCTCCACGCCCGGGTGCTCGTTCTCGTGCAGCGCGCGGTCCAGGCTGACGGCCAGCCAGCCGGCCACCTTGTCCAGCGCCGGTTCCTGGTGCGCCGCCTCGCGGAACGCGCCCAGCACGGCGGCGGCGGTCTCCACCGCGCTGAGCCCCTTGCCGCGGACGTCGCCGACCACCGCGCGCACCCCGTGCCGGGTGTTGACCACCTCGTACAGGTCACCTCCGATCCGGGCGTGCGCCGCGGCCGCCGCGTAGTGCACCGCCGCCCGCACGCTGCCCACCCGGTCGGGGACCGAGCGCAGCAGCACCCGGCGGGCGATCTCGGCCACCAACTGGGCGTCGGCCAGCGCCTGCTCCTGGCGGACCCGGAGCATCACGCTGACCCAGCTGATCGCGGTGACCAGGGCGATCGCGAAGACCGTCGCGCTGTGCACGGACTCGCCGAGCACGTTGTTGTAGGTGGCCATCACGAAGGCGGCGGCCTCGGCCAGCACCCCGGTCAGCAACGGGTACCAGACCCGGCGGCTGACGATCGCGGCCAGCGCCGGCACGGCGGTGAGCGCGGGTTCGACCGTGACCTCGGTGTTGCTGAAGTAGTCCAGGAAGATCACCAGCGCCATGCCGATGAACGGCAGGGCCAACGCGGTCCTGGGCCAGGTCCCCGTCGCGCGCACGGTCGCCGGGCCGGGGGTGGGGCCCGCGAACCGCTCTCTGAACCATCCGGTCGCGCTCAACTTCGGTTTCTCCAGCAGAAGGCGCCCGGTGCCGTGGGGACACCAGCGACGATGACTGAGGGTGATGATCGGGGGCCTGTCCGTCGGCCGGAAGACACGAGTGACCGGTTAACGACCCCACAATAGGCGCGAAACGCGCACACCGCACTGGTTTCGCGCGACTCCGTGACGAGTTGGATGCTCTCTGTGACCTAATAGTCACTGTTCCCGATCAGAAGCGTTTCCAACTCTTTCCGGTCAGGAAGTCGCACCGGTCTTTCGATCCGTCCGCTGCGGATGTAACAGAAGGCGGCGGTGACCTGCTCCAGCGGGAGCCGCTGCTGCTCGGCCCAGCCGACCCGGTAGATGGCGAGTTGCAGCGGGTCGGCGCTCTCCTCGTGGCCGGTCTTCCAGTCCACCAGCTCGTAACGGGGCAACCCCGGTGACCCACCGTCGTCGTCACGCTCGCGATACACCGCATCGATCCGGCCGCGCACCACGCGTCCCGCCAGCAGCAGCTGCACCGGTGCCTCGACCCGGTAGGGCGTCCGGGTCGCATACGGCCCGCGCAGGAATGCCTCCTTGAGCTGTTCCAGGTCGTGCTCGTCCTCGATGCCGTCCTCGTCCACGCCGGGCAGCGCGTCCGCCTCCAGCAGCGGCAGTGGCGCGAACTGCGCCTGGATCCAGGCGTGGAAGCGGGTGCCGCGGCGGGCCGCGGGCTGCGGCGGGCGGGGCAGCGGACGGGCCAGCTCGTGCGCGAAGCCGTCCGGGTCGGCGGCCAGCCGCATCAGCTGGGAGGCGGAGAGCGAGGCCGGCAGCGGCACATCGCGCACGGTCCGCCGGGAGCGCTCCAACTCGCCGAGCAGCGCGCTCAGGTCGCGGTCCCAGGAGGCCACCTGGCGCTGCTCCTCAGGCGCCAGGCGCTCGGGCTCCGGCGCGGGCCGGCCGGCCAGCCGACGCCCGACCACCTCGGCCACCCGGCGCCGGGCCAGCTGGGCGGCCGGATCCAACGGCAGCGGCCAGGCGGTCTCCACCGACTGGTCCAGCGCCGGGTTCTCGGTGCCCTCCAACGGCGGCTCGGCCCAGTGCTCCACCTCGCCGCAGCCCGGCCGCCCGGCATGCACGCGCAGCCCGTCCAGGAAGTCGGAGGGCCCGCGCGGGGTCTTCTGGCTCGGCCCCCACCAGTGGCCGGAGGCCAACAGCAGGGAGCGCGGGCGGGTGAACGCCACATACCCGAGCCGCAGCTCCTCGGTCGCCGTCTGGTCCTTCAGGCCGTCCCGGAAGGCCGTCATGCCCTTGGCCGTCCAGGCCGGGACAGCGGGCAGCGTGGCGCCGTCGCCGCGCAGCGCGTGCGGCAGGACGTGCCGGCGGCTGGTCCACCGCTCGCGCGAGCGGTTGCTCGGGAAGGCGCCGGAGACCAGGCCGGGGACGGCGACCACGTCCCACTCCAGGCCCTTGGACTTGTGCACGGTGAGCACCTTCACGGTGTCCTCGCCGCCGGGCAGGCTGCTGTCCAGGCCGCGGTCGTAGTCCTGGGCGGCCCTCAGGAAAGCCAGGAAGGCCACCAGACCCGGGTCCCCGTCCAGGTCGGCGAAGCCCGCCGCGACGTCCAGGAAGGCGTGCAGGGTCTCCCGGCGGCGGGCGGCCAGCGCCAGCGGCGAAGCCGAGAGCTCGACCTCCAGATTGGTCACCGTGAGCACCCGGTGCAGGACGTCCATCAGCGGCTCGGAGAGCATCCGGCGCAGCTCGCGGATCTCCCGTGCCAGGTGGGCGAAGCGCACCCGGGACTCCGGCGAGAACGGCAGCTCTCCCCCAGCCTCCGGCTGGGAGGTGCCCCCATGCTGGGCCGCGTCCAGGAAGGTCTCCAGCGCGTCGGAGAGCGAGATCACCTCAGTCGGGTCGACGTGGGCGACGGCGGCCTGCAGCGGGTCGCCGCCCTCGGCCGGACGGGCGGTGCGCACCAGCTCGGCGGCCCGCCGCCCGAGCAGCGCCAGGTCGCGCGGGCCGATCCGCCAGCGCGGGCCGATCAGCAGCCGGACCAGGGCCGCGTTGGCCGTCGGATCCTGCAGCACCTCGCAGACCGCGACCAGGTCGGCCACCTCCGGCAGCTGCAGCAGGCCGCCCAGGCCCACCACCTCGACCGGGACCCGCCGCGCCACCAGCGCCGCGTGGACGTCCGGGAAGATCGCGCTGCCGCGGCAGAGCACGGCGATCCGGCCCGGCGCGGTGCCGGTGCGCACCAGGTGGGCGATCGAGTCGGCCAGCCAGCCGACCTCCTCGGCGTGGGTGGGCAGCAGCGCGACCCGCGCGAAGCCGTCCAGCTCGGCGCCGGGCGCCGGGCGCAGCGCCTCGACGCCCTCGTGCATGGCGCGCAGCGGCGCCGCCAGGCCGTTGGCGAAGGTGAGCAGGTGGCCGCCGCTGCGACGGTTCTCGCTGAGCGCGTAACGCGCCGCGGGGGCGCCGTCGGCCTGCGGGAAGTGCCGGGGGAAGTCGTCCAGATTGGCCACCGAGGCGCCGCGCCAACCGTAGATCGCCTGGCAGGGGTCGCCGACCGCGGTGACGGCGTGGCCGTGGCGGCCGAACAGGCCGGCCAGCATCAGCCGCTGGGCGACCGAGGTGTCCTGGTACTCGTCCAGCAGCACCACCTTGAACTGGTCGCGCAGCAGCTCGCCGACCACCGGGCGCTGCTCGGCCAGCCGGGCGCCGGCGGCGATCTGGTCGGCGAAGTCCATCAGCCCGGCGGCGGCCTTGCGGCGGCGGTAGTCCTCGACCAGGCGCAGCAGCTCCTGGCGGCCGGCCGCGGCCTCCGGGACGGCGCGCAGGTCGGCGTTGCTCAGCTTCGCGGTCGCCAGTTCGTCCAGCAGCCCGGTGTCGAAGTCACGCAGCTTCTCCGGGTCCACCAGATGCTCGGCCAGCTCGGCGTCCAGTGCGGTGATCTCCGCGACCAGGGTGCTGAAGGTGTCCCTGAGGTGCGGGAACGGCCCGCGGGCGGTGCGCAGCACCCGGGCGGCCAGCTGGAACCGGGTGGCGTCGGCGAGCAGCCGGACGTCCGGTTCGATGCCGATCCGCAGGCCGTGCTCCTTGAGCAGCCGGCCCGCGAAGGCGTGGTAGGTGGAGATCTCCGGCTCCCCGACCGCCTCCTCGGCGTCGTCCCGCACCCCGGCCCTGGCCAGCGCGGTGCGGACCCGCTCGGCGAGCTCGGCGGCGGCCTTGTTGGTGAAGGTCAGGCCGAGCACCTCCGACGGCCGCACGGCGCCCGATCCGACCAGCCAGACCACCCGGGCCGCCATCACCGTGGTCTTGCCCGAGCCGGCCCCGGCGACGATCACGGCAGGCTCCAGCGGGGCGCCGATGGCTTGCATCTGCTCCCGGTTGAAGGGGATGCCGAGCAGCTCCTTGAGCTGGTCGGGGTGGCTGAGCATGAGGAAAAGGTAACCGGCGGGTGTGTCAGACCCCCTAATCGACCAGCTGGCGCCCGTCGCGCTGGGCGGAGCAGCTGCGGCGGAACGAGCAGCGGTCGCACCCGCTCCCGGTGGTCGGCACGAAGCGCTCGGCGAGGACCCGGCCGGCCGCGTCGGCTAGCAGGTTCTCGATCCACGGCTCACCGTCCGGCGGCCCCTGCTGCTGCACCTTGGGGGCGGCCGGGTCGCGCTTGTCGTCGATCCGCAGCTGCACCAGTTCGGCGCCGCCGAGTTCCGGACGGCGGCCCGTCAGGTCGTCCACCGCACCCTCGCGGACCGCGAGCTGGTAGACGGCCAGCTGCCGGTGCTCGGGCAGCGACTTGTCGGTGGGGGGCTGCTTGCCGGTCTTGAAGTCGACCACGTAGGCCCGGCCCGCGGCGTCCTGCTCGACCCGGTCCATCACACCGCGGATCCGCACCGAGACCTCGCCGACCGGCAGGATCAGGTCGAACGGGTGCTCGGTCGCCAGCGTGCCGCGGCCGCGCTCCAGCACGTGCCAGTGCAGGAAGCGCTCCAGCGCGGCGCGGGCCTGCGCCTTCTCCTGGTCCGCCTTCCACGGCGCGTCGAAGGCCAGCGCGTCCCAGACGGTGTCCAGCCGCTCCATCAGGACCGCCAGGTCGGCCGGGGTGCGGCCGGAGCCGACCTCGTCGGCCAGCGCGTGCACGACGTTGCCGAAGCCCTGGGCGCCCGAGGTCGCCGTCTGGGCCTTGACCTCCTTGGCCAGGAACCACTCCAGCGCGCACGAGTCGAGCTGCTCCAGGCCGCTGCCGGAGAGCTGGACGGGCTGGTCGGGCTCGCGCAGCGGGACGGGGTTGCCGGTCGGGTCGGCCATCCCCCACCAGCGGGCCGGGTGGGCGGCGGGGACCAGCGGCACGCCGTCCTCGTCGGTGGCGGCGGCGAGCTGCGCGAGGCGCTCGGCGGCGGTGCGGCGCAGCTCGGGCGAGCGGGCCGGGTCGACGGTGACCGCGCGCAGCTCGGCGATCAGCGCGGGGATCGCCAGCGGGCGGCGCGGGCGATGGGTGACGTCCTCGACGACGACCTGCGGGGTGCGGCGCAGCACCTTGCCGGTGCGGGGGTCCAGTTCCTCCCGGTAGAGCTCGCGCAGGAACCGGGAGGGCTCGTCACCGTCCTCGGCCGGGGCCTTGACCGCGGTGACGATCAGGCGCTCCTTGGCCCGGGTGACGGCGACGTAGAAGAGCCGGCGCTCCTCGGCCAGCAGGGCGCCGGGGCTGAGCGGTTCGGCCAGGCCGTCGCGTCCGATCCGGTCGGCCTCCAGCAGCGAGCCGCGGCGGCGCAGGTCCGGCCAGAGCCCCTCCTGGACGCCGGCCACCACCACCAGCCGCCATTCCAGGCCCTTGGAGCGGTGGGCGGTCATCAGCCGGACGGCCTCGGGACGGGCGGTGCGGACGGTGAGCGTGTCGGCGGCGATGTCCTGCGCCTCCAGCTCGGCGAGGAGGTCGAGGGCGCCGCGGTGGCCGGTGATCTGCTCCTCGGCGCGGGCGGCGGTCTCGAAGAGCGCGCACAGCGCGTCCAGGTCGCGGTCGGCGTTGCGCCCGGCGGTGCCGGAGCGCAGGGCGGAGCGTTCCAGGCGTTCGCGCCAGCGCGGACTGCCGTCCCAGAGCAGCCAGAGCGCCTCCTCGGCGGTGCCGCCGCCGATCAGGTGCTCGCGGACCTTGCGGAGCAGGAAGCCCAGGTCGCGGGCCCGGCGGGCGTAGCCCGGGTCCATCGCCACCAGGCGTCCGGGTTCGGCGAGCGCCTCGCGCACCAGCTCGTCGGCCGAGCGGACCACCTCGGCCCCCGCGGCCCGTTCCTCCTCGCGCAGCGCGCGACCCAGCCGCCGCAGGTCGGAGCCGTCCAACCCGCCGAGCGGGCCGGTCAGCAGGGTGTGCGCGACATCGGCGGTCAGGGGGTCGGCGGCGTACGGGCGGCCACCTGCCGGGGCCTCCTCGGTCTCGGACGTCGAGGAGGCCGACTTCTCGTACGCGGCGCCCTGGGCGCAGACCCGCAGCGCGAGCAGCAGCGGGACCACGGCCGGCTCCTCGCGCAGCGGCAGGTCGTCGCCGTCGATCTCCAGCGGCACGCCGGCCGCGCTCAGCGCGCGCCGCACGCCGGGTATCGCCCGGGCGCCCGCCCGGACCAGCACCGCCATCTCGCCCCACGGGACGCCGTCCTCCAGGTGCGCCCGGCGCAGCAGGTCGGCGATGCTCTCCAGCTCGGTGCCGGGCGTGGGGTAGCTGTAGACCTCGACCCGGCCGCCGCCCTCGCGGGCCGTCAGCAGCGCGCGGTGCTGCGCCAGCTTGTCCGAGGGCAGGCGGCTCATCGGCATCCGGCGGGCCAGCTCGCGGGAGGCGGCCAGCAGGACCGGCGCCGAGCGGCGCGACACCCGCAGCACCTTCACCTCGGCCGGCCGGCCGTCCGCCTGCCGGAACTGGTCGGGGAAGTCCAGGATCCCGTTGATGTCGGCGCCGCGGAAGGCGTAGATCGACTGGTCCGGGTCACCGACCGCCACCAGGTCGCGGCCGCCCCCGGCCAGCTGGTGCAGCAGCCGGACCTGGGCCGGGTCGGTGTCCTGGTACTCGTCCACGAACACCACGTCGTAGCGGCCGCGCAGATCCACTTCGGGACGCTCTGCCAGCAGCACCGCCCGGTGCACCAGCTCGGCGTAGTCGAGGACGCCGCGCAGGTCCAGCACGTCCAGGTAGTCGGCCAGGAAGTGTGCCGCGGCGGCCCAGTCCGGCCGCTGCACGCCGGCCGCGAAACGGGCCAGCTCCGCCTCCCCCAGTCCGAGCTCACGGCTGCGCGCGAGCACCGCGCGGACCTCGTCGGCGAAGCCGCGGGTGGTCAGGCAGGCCCGCAGGTCCAGCGGCCAGCTGATCCTCCCCCGGCCTTCGGCCGGGGGGACCCCCTTGCCCCCGCTCGCGGCGTCCTCGGCGTCACCCGCCAGCAGCTCACGGACCATCACGTCCTGTTCGGGACCGGAGAGCAGCCGCAGCGGCTCCGCGTACTGCTCCGGATCCTGGTGCGCGCGCAGCAGGGCGTAGCAGAAGGAGTGGAAGGTCGTGGTCTGCGGAGCGCTGCCCAGTCGCACGGCCATCCGGTCGCGCAGCTCCATCGCGGCCTTGCGGCTGAAGGTCAGCACCAGGATCCGCTCCGGGTCGGTGCCCCGCTCGATCCGCCGCGCGACCGACTCCACCAGCGTGGTGGTCTTGCCCGTGCCGGGCCCGGCCAGCACCAGCAGCGGCCCGCCCACGTGCTCGGCCACCGCCTGCTGGTAGGGGTCCAGCACGGGCGGGGCGGGCGGCGTGAGCGGGCTGCGCACCAAACGGTAGGGAGAGGTCACGGTGGTCCTGGGGGAGGAGGGGCACCTCCCGGCCGAAGGCTGGGGAGGAACCACCGAGCCTACGAGACGCGAGGGCGTGCGCCGGAACAGATGCGACCGGTCACACGAATGAGTGCGCCCCGAGCTGCGCAGGATTCGGACTGTGTCCGAGCAACTACTTTTGGCGCCCGTCCCAGCGGGCCTGCTTCATATCGAGCCGCGGCAGGCTCTCGGCCGCCCGCGAGCCCCGGGCCGGTCCCCGGCCCTCCCGCAGCGGCGTACCCTCGGCCCGGTAGGCGGCCAGCGCCCGCTGCTCGTGACCCGGCAGCAGCGCCCCGTCCGCGCGCACCACGCGCCACCAGGCCACCGCGCCGCCGTACAGTGCCAGCACCCGCCCGACCTGGCGGGGGCCGCCCTGTTCCAGGTACTCGGCCACGTCGCCGTAGGTCATCACCCGGCCCGGCGGGATCCGCTCGATCAGGTCGAGCACCAGCTCGGCGAAGGGGGGCAGGTCACCGCCCGGGTCACGGTCCTCGCTGATCGATGTCACCCCCGGCATTCTTCCGCATCCGGACGAGCGCCGGATCCCGTGCGGACGGATTCGCCGCGCCCAGTACGGCCCCTGTCCAGCGGCGGGCGATACGGCATGCCACCATCTTCGAGGCGGTGAGTGGTGATACGAGGACAAGACCAGATGACCGGGATGGCTGACGTGGACGTGGACGAGGGCTCAGAGGAGCCCACCGCCGCACTACCCGTCGCCGGCGAACCGAAGGTCTCCCTGGTGAAGGAGGCCCGGCCGGCCGCGCCCCGGCCGACCGTGCCCGAACCGAGCCCCCCGCGCTGGGAGCCCGAACCCGAGGGCGACGACCTCGCCGTCGACGAGCCGCTGCTCGCGGCGCGCGCGCACCGCCCGTCGGACCTGATCCGCCTGCTGGCCGGCCTGCTCGGCATCATCGCGCTGTTCGTCCTCGCGGGGATCGCCAAATCGACCACCAGCGGCATCGCCTCCGACATCGACGTCAACATCCGGCACATCCCGTCCTGGCTCAGCACCGTCGGAAGCCTGGTCTCCAGCATCGCCGTGCTGGCCGTGCCGGTGGCCTTCGCGGTCGAGCGGCTGATCAAGCGCGACGGGCTGCGGGTCGCCGACGGCGTCCTCGCCTCGGTGCTGGCCTACGGCGTCTCGCTGGCCATCGACTGGTGGGTGGCGGAGGGCGCCTCGAACGCCATCAGAAGCGCGCTGACCCGGCTCCCGGACAGCGGCAACGGCTCGCTGACCGACCCCGTGCACGGCTATCTCGCGCCGGTGATCGCCTATATGACGGCGGTCGGCATGGTCAGCAGACCCCGCTGGCGGGTGGCCCTGTGGATAGTGGTCGTGCTCAGCGGCGCCACCGAGCTGATCAGCGGCTACACCACCCCGCTCTCGCTCCTGCTCACCGTGCTGATCGGCTGGTCGGTGGCGTACGGGACGCTCTACGCGATCGGCTCGCCCAACATCCGCCCGACCGGCCAGCACCTGATGCTCGGCCTGCGCAAGGTCGGCTTCGCGCCCAGCGGCGCCCACCGCGCCCCCGACGCCCCCGGCGGCACCCGGCGGTACTACGTCAACCAGAACGGCGGCCCGACCCTCGACGTCCACATCATCGACCGCGAGCAGCAGGCCTCCGGCTTCTTCTACCGGGTCTGGCGCCGACTGCTGCTGCGCTCGGTGGCGGTCCGGCGCAGCCCGCAGTCGCTGCGCCAGGCGCTGGAGCAGGAGGCCCTGATCGCGTACGCGGCGGCGGCGGCCGGCGCGCACGCCCCGCAGCTGGTGGCCACCTCCGAGCTGGGCCCGGACGCGGCCGTCCTGGTCTACGAGAAGGTCGAGGGCCGTACCCTCGACGAGCTGCCGACCGAGGAGATCACCGACGAGGTGATGGCCTCCTTCTGGCAGTCGGTGGCCGTCCTGCACCAGCGCCGGATCGCGCACCGCCGGCTGACCGGCGAGTCGCTGCTGGCGGTGGACGAGAAGACCGGCGCGCTGGTGAACCTCTCCGGCGGCGACATCGCGGCCGGCGATCTGACCCTGCGGATCGACGCCGCCCAGCTGCTGACCACCTTCGCGCTGCGGATCGGCCCGGAACGGGCGGTGGCCACCGCCAACCGGGTGCTGGGCCCGGACCGGGTGGCCGCGGCGCTGCCGCTGCTGCAGCCGGTCGGCATGAGCCGGCAGACCCGGGCGGACCTGGCCAAGCTGACCAAGGAGCGCAAGGCCGCCGCCCAGGCGCTGGCGCTGGAGCAGGTGGCGGCCGGGGAGCGCACCCAGGAGGAGGCCGAGGAGGACATCGCCGCGGCCGGCGAGGACCTGCTCAGCCGGATCCGCGCGCAGATCCTGGAGATCGTGCCGGAGGCGCCTTTGGCGCCGGCCAAGCTGGAACGGCTGAAGCCCAAGAGCCTGATCATGGTGATCGCGCTGGCCTTCGCCGCCTACCTCGCGGTGACCACCATCCAGCCCGGCCAGCTCAAGCTCTCCCAGATGAACTGGGCCTGGGCCTCGGTCGCGCTGGCCGCCGCCGCGGCGAGCTACGGCGCGGCGGCGATGAGCCTGACCGGGTTCGTGCCCGAGAAGCTGCCGTTCGGCCGGACGGTCGCCGCCCAGCTGGCCGGCTCCTTCGTGAAGCTGGTGGCGCCCGCCGCGATCGGCGGCATCGCGCTGAACACCCGCTACCTGCAGAAGTCCGGCATCCGGCCCGGCCAGGCGGTGGCCAGTGTGGGCGCGTCGCAGCTGGCCGGCCTGGGCGGACACCTGCTGCTGCTCTTCGGCTTCGGCCTGATCACCGGCAGCCAGGCCAACGGCGACCTCGGCAGCCAGCGTGCGGTGATCATCGGCGTCCTGACGGCCGCCGTGCTGGCGCTGGTGATCGCCGCGGTCGCCCCGCTGCGCCGGTTCGTGATCACCCGGGTCCGCTCGCTCTTCTTCGGCGTCGTGCCCCGGATGCTCGACCTGATGCAGACGCCCAGCAAGCTGGTCACCGGCTTCGGCGGCATCCTGCTGCTGACGCTGGCCTTCACCGCCTGCCTGGACGCCTCGGTCCGGGCCTTCGGCGGGTCGATGAGCTACGCGACCGTCGCGGTGATCTTCCTGACGGCGAACGCGGCCGGTTCGGCCGTGCCGACCCCGGGCGGGATCGGGCCGGTCGAGATCGCCCTGATCGTCGCCCTCGGCGCGGGCGGGCTGCCGGCGGCCACCGCGACGTCGGCGGTCTTCCTCTACCGGGCGCTGACCTTCTGGCTGCCGGTACTGCCCGGCTGGATCGCCTACACCTTCCTGCAGCGCAAGGGCGCGATGTAGCCCGACGCACCGACGGCCGCGGGCCGGGCCCCTCCAAGGGGGCCCGGCCCGCGGCCGTCGCAGTGTCAGGACCGGTCAGTAGACCGGCTTGTGCGGCTCGATCTGGTTGACCCAACCGACCACGCCGCTGCCCACGTGGACGGCGTCGGAGAAGCCCGCGGCCTTCAGCACGGCCAGCACCTCGGCCGAGCGGACGCCGGTCTTGCAGTGCAGGACGATCTTGCGGTCCTGCGGCATCCGCTCCAGCGCGTCACCCATCAGGAACTCGTTCTTCGGGATGAGCGTGGCGCCGGGGATGTTGACGATCTCGTACTCGCCGGGCTCGCGGACGTCGATCAGGAAGATCTTCTCGTCGTTGTCGAGCATCTCCTTGAGCGCCCGGGGCGTGATGGTCGACCCCATGGCGGCCTCCTGGGCCTCCTCCGAGATCGCGCCGCAGAACGCCTCGTAGTCGATCAGGCCGGTGACCGTCGGGTTCTCGCCGCAGAGCGCGCAGTCGGGGTCCTTGCGGACCTTGACCTGGCGGTAGTTCATCTCCAGGGCGTCGTAGATCATCAGACGGCCCACCAGCGGCTCGCCGATGCCGGCCAGCAGCTTGATCGCCTCGGTGACCTGGATCGAGCCGATCGAGGCGCAGAGCACCCCGAGCACGCCGCCCTCGGCGCAGGAGGGGACCATGCCGGGCGGCGGGGCCTCCGGGTAGAGGCAGCGGTAGCAGGGACCGTGCTCGGCCCAGAAGACGCTGGCCTGGCCGTCGAAGCGGTAGATCGAGCCCCACACGTAGGGCTTGCCGAGCAGCACCGCGGCGTCGTTCACCAGGTACCGGGTGGCGAAGTTGTCGGTGCCGTCCACGATCAGGTCGTAGCCGGCGAAGATCTCCATGACGTTGTCGTTGTCGAGACGCTCGTCGTGGAGGATCACGTTGACGTAGGGGTTGATCTCCTGGACCGAGTCGCGCGCGGACTCGCCCTTGGAGCGGCCGATGTCGGACTGGCCGTGGATGATCTGGCGCTGGAGGTTGGACTCGTCGACGGTGTCGAACTCCACGATGCCCAGCGTGCCCACACCGGCCGCAGCCAGGTACATCAGCGCCGGGGACCCGAGGCCACCGGCGCCGACACAGAGCACCTTGGCGTTCTTCAGCCGCTTCTGCCCGGCCATCCCGACATCCGGGATGATCAGGTGGCGGGAGTACCGGCGGACCTCGTCGACGGTGAGCTCGGCAGCCGGCTCGACCAGGGGTGGCAGCGACACGGGGACTCCGATGGTCGTCAGTTCGGTAGTGACTACTACGCCAACAGTGTCACGCGCTCCCGCTATTCCGAGACAGCAAGTCCGACAGGCGAGACGCGTCGCGCCGGATCGTGGGACCTGGACGGCCGGTGCGGCGCCGCCGGCGGACGCTCACACCCGGCAGGCGGTCTCCAGCCAGACGTCGCCGAGCGACTCCTCCAGCGGCGTGCAGGCTCGCCAGCCGAGCCGCTCGCGGGCCGTGCGGACGTCGGCCTGCCGCCAGGGCACCGGTTCGGCGACCGGACGGGGCTCGGCGGCGGGCCGCTCCAGGCCGCCGAAGTCGCCGACCGGCTGGGCCGGCAGCAGCACCGCCCTGGACTCCTCCGCCAACGTCCCCTCGAAGCCCGAGGCCCGGACGAGCAGGTAGGCCGCGTCCCGGGACCGGACGGCGTGGCCGCTGCCGATGTTGATCACGCCGGTGGCCGCCGAGACCGCCGCCGCCCGGACGGCCAGCGCGACGTCCCGGACGTCCACGAAGTCGCGGAAGGCCGAGAGGTCCGGCATCCGGACCTGGTTCTCCTGCTGCTCCAGGGCCCGGCGCAGCCCCTCGGCCAGCCGGCCGAAGAGCGAGGCCGCCGGCGCGCCGGGACCGACCACGTCGAAGACCCGCAGCACGGCGGCGTCCAGCCCGGAGGAGGTCACCAGCTCCGTCCCGGTCAGCTTGGAGACGCCGTACGGCCCGACCGGCCGGGGCTCGGCGGTCTCCGCGATCGGCGCGCCGGGCTGGACCGGTCCGTACTCCGCCGCCGACCCGACGTGCACCAGCCGGGCGGGCTGGCGGCTGCGCCGGATCGCCTCGCAGACCGTCGCCACCGCCAGCGCGTTGGCCCGGATCAGCGCCCGTGAGGTGCCGTAGGTGGCCCCGGCGCAGTTGATCACGACCTGCGGCGCCACCGCGTCCAGGAAGCGGGCCAGCGCACCGGGGCTGCCGGCCGACAGGTCGAACCGGATGTCGGCCGAGTCGCGTCGGCCCAGCACCGTGACCTGGAGGTCCTGGTCCAGCAGCAGACGGTCGGCGACCCGACGGCCGATATAGCCGTCGGCACCCAGCAGCAGCACCCTCATCGGGGGTGTCCTTCCACGAGACGGGGAACGAGATGGGGAACACGGGGGTGGGACGGGTCGGCGGGCCTCATCGGTAGCCGCCGGGCCGGCCGACCACGATCCAGGCGCACGGCAGCAACACAGCGGCCGCGGCCCCGGCCGCGCAGGCCGTCGCCGTGCCCGGTGCCGACGCCCAGCCGGGCAGCAGACCGCAGGTGCGCAGCAGCAGCGCGGCGGCCGACAGCGCGTCGGCCGACAGCAGCCCGGCCAGCGCCGCACCGCCCTGGCCGCAGCAGCGCAGCACCGCGGCCGGACCGAGCAGCAGCCCCAGCGCGGCCTGCGCGCACCACCGCGCGACCCCGGCCTGCCGGAAGGCGGCGTGCAGCAGACCGCCCGCCAACGCCGGCCCCGGTCTCGGGGCCACCGCGGTGAGCACGGCGAGGGCGGCGAAGCTGGCCACCGCCAGCACCACGACGTAGAGGCCGAGCGCGACCGGCAGGACCGGCCGCATCCTGGCCCGGAAGTCGGCGATCGTGGCGGCCGTCCGCAGTTGGGCCCGGCCGGTGTGCCGCACCCAGCGCGCCGAGTAGCGGGCCGCCCCGGTGGCGGCGCCCGCCGCCAGCACCAGGGCCACCGCGGCCCCGCCCGGCCCGGCCGCCGGCGCGGCGTCGGCGAGCGGCAGCAACAGCACGCCGAGCAGCGCCAGCGCGGGTTTCAGCCGCGCGACCGACGACCTCGGCGGGGCTGCCGGGTCCGCCGGGAGCGCCGAGTCGGCGCGCGAGGGGCCGCCGCCCGCCCTGCGCGGGACGCGGGCGAACATCTCCTCGGCGAGCGAGAAGACGTCGCCGTGCCGGTACTGTCCGGCGGTGGCGGCGCCGATCCCGGCCTCCTCCAGTGCCGCCGCGATCTCCAGCGGGTGGCCGGCCTGTTCACAGAGCGCCTGGTGGGCCGCCATCAGCTCGCGCACCGGATCCCCCGCCATCAGAGGGCCTGCGCCATGACCTGGGCCGGCGCGCGATCGGTGTCCGCGGCCACGGCGAGCTCCTCGTCCGGGCGCGGCTGCGGCGCTGTGCCGCCGGGCCCGGCGGACGACCCGACGGCCTCGCCCGCCTCCGCGCCGCTCTCCGCCGGGCCGTCCGAGGGTGTCGCGGCCGACCGGCCCGCGACCCAGAACTCGGCGGGCCTGGCGAACGGCTGCGGCACGGCGCCGGCCCGGCGGTCGTCGCAGGGGAAGGCCGGCCAGCGCGAGACCACCTCCAGGTAGATCTCCCGGAACGCCGTCACCGCGGGCTCCACCGCGAATCGTTCCTGCACCCGCAGCCGGCCGGCCAGGCCGAGCCGGGAGCGCCGCTCCTCGTCCCCGAGCAGGGCCAGGCAGGCCACGGCCAGGCCCTGCGGATCACCTGGCGGGAGCACCAGTCCGGCCGGCCCGACCACCTCGCGCAGCACCCCGACGTCGGTGGCCACCAGCGCGCGGCCGCTCAGCATCGCGTCGACCGGCAGCCGGGGCACTCGGTGCGCCCGGGCCGAGAAGACCACCACCGTCGCCCGCTCCCAGGCATCGGCCGGTGCGGCCGGACGGCCCGCGAACACCACCGCGGGCTCCGCCTCGCCGGGAGCTCCCTCTCCGGAGCGCACCGCCGTGCTCAGCCCCAGTCGCCCGGCGACCGCCAGGCAGTGCTCCAGGTAGCGCGGCGGCCCCTCGACCCCGTACATCCGCAGCCGCGCCTGCGGCAGCTCGGCCCGCACGCGCGCGAACGCGTGCAGCATCAGCTCCGGATCGCTGCCGGGCTCCAAGGTCCCGGCCCAGACCAGGGTGGGGTGTTCGGGTTCGGGCCCGGCCGCCGGTCTGTCCACCGCCTCGGTGCCCTCGTAGACCACCCGGATCCGCTCCGGGGCGGCGCCGCAGCGCCGCTGCCACTCCTGGTCGTAGGCGCTGCCCGGGGTGAGCACGGCGGCCTGCCGGTAGGTCTCCTCGGTCAGCAGCCGGAAGAACGCGAGCAGCAGGGCGCGCACCGGCCAGCGGTAGGGCGCGTGCCGGTAGCCGAGGTACTGCTCGCGCAGGTGCAGGCCGCGCTCGGTGAGCACGAACGGCACCCCGTACAGCCGTTTGGCCAGCAGCGCGGGCAACGCGGCCGGGCCGCCGCTCAGCACATGGCAGAGATCGACCTCGCCGAGCCCGCCGGCGTACCACGGCGCCGACAGCGGGCGCAGGCACTGCTCCAGCAGGTCGCCGGCCACCAGGACGTCCCGGACCAGGGGTTGGCCGGCCGCGGTGTCCGCGCCGGGCGAGCGCCAGGCCTTCTCCAACACCCGCTGGGCGGCCCCGGAGGCCAGGAAGGCGGGCAACGCGCCGTCCTCCCGGGCGAGCTCGGCCAGCCGGTACAGCCCGACCGCGAAGTCGGCCCGCTCACGCGGCACGACCAGCGCCCGGACCAGCTGCTCGTACGCCACGACGTACTGCCGCCGGCGCACCGCGCCGGGCCCGCGACCGGCCGGCCGCGGGCCGCGCAGCGCGAGCGTGTGCGACCCCGGCTCCTCCCGCGCCGGCGCCGGGCCCTGGCCCGACAGCAGCGCGTAGCGCTGGAACTCGTGCTCCGGCAGCCCCGCGGCCAGCCGGCCGGGCCAGCCGCCGGCACGCTGCGCGTACGATTGAGTGCCCTCGGTGAGCAGAGCGATGCGCACGACGACCTCCAGAAGCAGAGTGAACGGAACATCCGATACCGGTCCCGGATCGGAGCAGAGCGCAAAAGCCGGACCGCGCCGACCAGGACCGGCACGGAACGCGCCACGGTCAGGACGGCGGAGTGGTCCGCACGGAGATCACGGAGCGCCCCCGCGCCCCGCCGTGCGACCGGCCCCCCGGACCTGTCGGTCCACGCTCCGGCCGCACCACCGGGTGATCACCCGGCCTCGACGGGACGACCCCGCCCAACGCGCACATCTCACACACCCCTGGGCGCCCACCCCGGCACGCGGCGGTCACGCCCTACACCTGTTCGGTCCGACACCACGAAGGTAGGGCCGATCCGGCGCCGCCATCGCTCACTTGCCTGCCTGCCACCTGAACGAGTGAACCCCCGTAACCTCGGGAATCCCCCGCCGTTGCGTCCGCCCCCGGACCCGTCGCTCAGCCCCGGGCCGGCCCGTCCACCTCGCGCAGGAACTCCCGCACCGAACGCGCCACCAGCTGCGGGTGCTCCATCATCGCCACGTGCCCGGACTCCGGCAGCACCAGCAGCCGGGCGTCCCGGAAGGCCGCGCAGGCCCGCGCCGCCGAGCGGTACGAGACCAGCTTGTCGCGCAGCCCGTAGACCAGCAGCACCGGCACCTCCACCCGCTCGGCCTGCCGCCAGAGCGCCTGGTCGCCACGCTCGGTGTACGCCGTGACGATCCCGCGCGCCGACCCGACCAGCACCTGCAGCGCGTACGGCAGCGCCATCCGCCGCCGGTACTCGGCGACGGCCTGCTCGCGGCGATCGTCCGGGATCTCCCGGGCGTTGCCGTAGACCAGGTCGAGCAGCCCGTCGGTGGCCTGTTCGACGCTGCGCCCGCCGGACGGGATGCGCTGGATCAGCCGGGTCGCGCCGGGCACGGCCAGCAGGCCGGTGGGCAGCGCGGTGCGCTGCGGCGGCAGCTCGGGCAGCGCCGGGGAGATCAGCGTCAGGCTGCGCACCAGATCGGGGCGCAGCGCCGCGAGCCGGACGGCGACCGCGCCGCCGAGCGAGTTGCCGAACAGGTGCACCGGCCCGCGACCGCTCGACTCCAGGTAGCCGATCACGGCCCTGACGTGCCCGGTCACCGACAGGTTGCCGTCCGCAGGCGGCGCGGACCAGCCGAATCCGGGCAGGTCGAGCGCCTCGCCGCGGACCTCGCCGGCCAGCTCCTCCATCAGGTCGGCCCAGTTGTCCGAGGAGCCGCCGAGCCCGTGCACGAAGAGCGCCTCGGACAACCCTGCGGAGTGGTCCGCGGTCGGTCCGGTGACCGCGAGGACGGCCCCGGGGACCTGGACCGTACGGGTGTCCCAGCGTCCGGCCGGCCGCGCACCGGGACCCCCGGCCGCCTCGGCCCACTCCCCCGACCCGGCCGTCTCCTGCTGCTCAGTGCTCATGGGAGAAGATGGTAATGAGACTCTGGCGTCCGGACGGGCCGCGCGCCGTATTGTGGGCACCCGACAACCCGAGAGCTGCGGTTTTTCTCGGCTCAGCCGGGCGCAGACAGGGTTACCCGAAAGTAGAATCAGACCCCTTGCCAGCCATGCACGGTCCCGCCCGCGGGACGCCGACCTGACCAGGTCGGGGCCCCCGTGCAGCCGACCGTGAAGTGAGGAGCGCCGTGACGGCCATCCAGGAGGCGCAGGACCGCCCACGCGGCGCCCGTCTGCCGCGAAGCGCCCGCCGTGAGCAGCTGCTCGGCGCCGCGCAAGAGGTATTCGTCGCCCAGGGTTACCACGCTGCGGCGATGGACGACATCGCCGAGCGCGCCGGCGTCAGCAAGCCGGTGCTGTACCAGCACTTCCCCGGGAAGCTGGAGCTGTACCTCGCACTGCTGGACAAGCACTGCGACGCCCTGGTCGAGGCCACCCGGGCCGCGCTGGACGCCACGGTGGACAACAAGCAGCGCGTGGCCGCCACCATGGAGGCGTACTTCCGGTACGTCACCGGTGAGTCCGGCGCGTTCCGGCTGGTGTTCGAGTCCGACCTGACCAACGAGCCCGCCGTGCGGGAACGTGTGGAGCGGGCCGCCGACCTGAGCGCCACCCTGGTCAGCAAGGTGATCGCGGAGGACACCGATCTGCCGGAGGCGGAGGCCAAGCTGCTCGCGGCGGGCGTCTGCGGACTGGCCCAGATCACCGCCCGGTACTGGCTCTCGCAGGCCAGCGACATCCCGCGCGACGAGGCCGTCCGACTGGTCGCCAGCCTTGCCTGGCGCGGCCTCAAGGGCTTCCCGATGCACCCGGGTCAGGAGACCCAGGGGCAGGAGAACGACCAGGACCAGGCCTCGCCCACCGACTGATCCGCCGCGCACACGGGTCGTTGCTCTATGGTGAAGCCGTACGGTGCGGTAGCCGCGAACATCTGTTCCCAGATGGGGCCGGTACCGCACACGGAGAGCTGCAACCCGGAGGGACGGAAGCCGTGGAGGTCAAGATCGGCGTGCAGAACGCGCCTCGAGAGATCGTTCTCGAGAGCCCGCAGACTGCCGATGAGGTCGAGAGCGCGGTCGCCAAGGCACTGGAGGGCACCTCGAAGCTCTTCGCGCTGACCGACGAGCACGGCCGCCGCGTCATCGTCCCGGCCGAGCGCCTGGCGTATGTGGAGATCGGCGAGCCGAGCCAGCGCAAGGTCGGCTTCGGCACCATCTGACGGATGGCGCCGGCAGGCCCGAGCGATGCCCACCGTTCCCCCGGGAGCGGTGGGCATCGCCCTGTCCAGGCGTAGAGCCGGGACCCTGCGGGTATGGAGCTGCCACAGCGGATCACGCGTGGACCCACCCAGGGAGGCCGGCCGTGCCCTTGCCCGTCGCAGCGATCGTCTTCGTCCTGATCGGTCTGCTCGTCGGTTTCGGCGTGCTCGCCGTGCTGCCCGAGTACTACCCGATGGCGCGCGGCCTCACCGTCGGTACAGCACTGGTGTCGGCCCAGCTCAGCGGCCTGATCACGCGGTACGCGCTGAACACCGTGACGCCGGTGGTCTGCGTCGTGCTGACCGTCCTGTGCACCGGCCTGCTGGTCTCGGTGCTGGCCCGGCCGGACCAGGCGGCCCGGCACGGCAGCCACCGCCGCCACCGCTCCGCCTGACCCGGCGCGCGAACAGGCCTCAGGAGGCCAGGCCGAGCGCGGCCATCCGGCGGGTGTGCGCCTCGGTGATCCGGTTGAACATCTTGCCGACCTCGACCAGGTCGAAGCCGCGCACCTCGGCGCCGCCGACCAGCAGGTTGGACAGCGCGTCCCGCTCGGCGACCACCCGCTGGGCCTGGCTGAGCGCCTCGCCCATCAGCCGTCGTCCCCAGAGCGCGAGCCGGCCGCCCACCCGGGGGTTCTCCTCGATCGCCTGACGGACTTTGTCCACCGCGAACTGCGCGTGGCCGGTGTCGCTCATCACCCGCAGCACCAGGTCCCGGGTGTCGTCGTCGAGCCGGACCGCCACCTCGCGGTAGAAGTCCGTGGCGATCGAGTCGCCGACGTACGCCTTGACCAGGCCCTCCAGCCAGTCGGACGGCGCGGTCATCCGGTGGAAGAACTCCAGCGGCTCGACGAACGGGGTCATCGACTCGGTCGGGTCGGCGCCGATCTCGGCCAGCCGGTCGTGCAGCAGCTGGTAGTGCTGGAACTCGGCGGAGGCCATCCGGGCCAGCGCGGCCTTGTCGGCCAGGCCCGGGGCGAACTTGGCGTCGTCGGCCAGCCGCTCGAACGCGCTGAGCTCGCCGTACGCGAGGGCTCCGAGCAGGTCCAGCACCGCGGCCCGGTAGTCCGGGTCGGCCGAGCAGGTCGTCCAGTCGCCGATCGAGCCGATCGCATCGACCTCGCCGACCTCGCCGGCGTCGCCATGAGTCTCCATGAAGCGTCACTCTAGACCGCGTCGCCGCCGCCCAGCGGACCGAGCCGCGGCGGGGGCCGGGGACGGAGTCAGACGCGTCACGTGTTCGAGTGGTCGGCTGACTGTACAGTGGTACAGAGGCCCGTAGTGCCCGCACGGTTCGCAGACCGCGCGGGTTCGGTTCGTCCGGACGATTCCGGCACGAAACACGGGCGCTCAGTACGCGGATGCCCGGTCGGAGAGCCGATCGGCTCCGACCTTGGCTTGGACCTCAAGCCAGGCACCGCATCAGTGGCCGAGCGAGGGCCGCCGCGGACCGCGCCCCATGGCGCCGGTCCCGCGCCGAACCCCTCACGGGACATCTCCCCCACGCCACGGGACGACGCCGCCCAGCCGGGCCGGCCCTCCCGGACGCCGCAGGGACCGGCGCGGTCGTGCACGACCACGCAGCTGTCGACAGGACCGATCCGGTCCGGGCGCGGCCGCGAGGCTGCCCGCCGTCCTCTCGCTCTCGGCCCGCCCATATGGAAGAGGCAGCACCCTGTCCACCACGACTGAACCGACGAAGACCACCTTCCGCGAACTCGGCATCCTCCCGGAGACCGCCGAGGCACTGGAAGCGGTCGGCATCATCCACCCGTTCCCGATCCAGGAGATGACCCTCCCGGTCGCGATGACCGGGCACGACGTCATCGGCCAGGCGAAGACCGGCACCGGCAAGACCCTCGGCTTCGGCCTCCCGCTGATCGAGCGCGTCGTCGTGCGCGCCGACATCGACGCCGGCCGGGCCACCGAGGCGCAGCTCTCCGAGAGCCCGCAGGCCCTGATCGTCGTCCCCACCCGCGAGCTCTGCACCCAGGTCACCAACGACCTGCAGACCGCGGGCAAGGTCCGCAACGTGCGGGTCCTGGCCATCTACGGCGGCCGTGCCTACGAGCCGCAGGTCGAGGCGCTGAAGAAGGGCGTCGACATCGTCGTCGGCACCCCCGGCCGCCTGCTCGACCTGGCCGGGCAGAAGAAGCTCGACCTGTCCCGGGTCAAGGCCCTGGTGCTCGACGAGGCCGACGAGATGCTCGACCTGGGCTTCCTGCCCGACGTCGAGAAGATCCTCACCATGCTGCCCGCCAAGCGGCAGACCCTGCTCTTCTCGGCCACCATGCCGGGCCAGGTGATCAGCCTCGCCCGCCGTTACATGAGCCAGCCGACCCACATCCGGGCCGCCGCGCCGGACGACACCGGCCACACCGTGGCCTCGGTCAAGCAGCACATCTTCCGGGCGCACTCGCTCGACAAGGTGGAGATGGTCTCGCGGATCCTGCAGTCCGAGGGCCGCGGCCTGGCGATGATCTTCTGCCGCACCAAGCGCACCGCCGCCGACGTCTCCGACCAGCTCACCCAGCGCGGCTTCGCGGCCGGCGCGGTGCACGGCGACCTCGGTCAGGGCGCCCGCGAGCAGGCCCTGCGGGCCTTCCGGGCCGGCAAGGTCGACGTGCTGGTCTGCACCGACGTGGCAGCCCGTGGCATCGACGTCGAGGGCGTCACGCACGTCATGAACTACCAGTGCCCCGAGGACGAGAAGACCTACCTCCACCGGATCGGCCGCACCGGCCGGGCCGGCGCGTCCGGCACCGCCGTGACGCTGGTGGACTGGGACGACATCCCGCGCTGGGCCCTGATCAACAAGGCGCTGGAGCTCGGTTTCGGCGAGCCGGAGGAGACCTACTCGACCTCCCCGCACCTCTACGAGCTGCTGAACATCGCGCCCGGGACGACCGGCGTGCTGCCGCGCTCCGAGCGCACCCGGGCCGGCCTCGGCGCGGAGGCGGTCGAGGACCTCGGCGAGACCGGCGGACGTGGCTCGCGCTCCGGCGCACGCGGCGCCGAGCGGGGCGGCGAGCGCGGCAGTGACCGTGCGCGCGGCGGGCGGGCCGGGGCCGAGCGCCCCGCCGGCCGACGCGGCGCTCCGGCCGCCGAGGCGGTCGAGACGGTCGTCGAGGAGCGCGCACCGCGCGAGCCGCGCTCCCGTCGCCGTACCCGCGGCGGCGCGAACGGGGCGGACGCTGCGGTGGCGGTCCAGACGGGCGCGCCCGTCAGCGCCGTGACCGACGCTCCGGCGGGTGGCGAGGGCGAGAGCGCACCGCGCCGTCGCCGTCGTCGGCCGCGCAGCGGCGGTGCGGGTGGCGAGGGCGCCGCAGTCGTGGCGAGCCCGGTCGAGAACACCGCTCCGGCGGTGGTCGAGGCGGCTGCCGCCGCTCCGGTCGTCGCCGAGCTGCCGCCGGTGGTCGTGGTGCCCGCCCAGGCCACCAAGCCGACCTCGAACGGCCCGGTGACCACGCAGCGCAAGCCCGTGCAGCGTGAGCCCCGCAAGATCCCGGACATCACGGCCGCCTACGTCCCGGCCGCCAAGGCGCCCGCTGCCAAGACCCCGGTGGCCAAGGCTCCGGTGACCAAGGCTCCGGCGGCCAAGGCGCGGGTCGCCAAGGCACCGGCCGTCGAGGCGCCGGCCGTCGAGGTCATCGCACCGGTCGTGGTTGAGCCGGTCGTGGTCGCGCCGGTCGTCGTCGAGGCCGTCGAGGCTGCCCCGGCCGCCACCAAGCCCCGCAAGACCGCCGCCAAGCGGACCACCAAGAAGGCCGCCGCCGCAGTCGCCACCACCGAGGCACCGGCCGACGCACCGGCCGCCGAGGTCGCCGCGCCGGCCGTCGTCGAGGCCGTCGAGGCTGCCCCGGCCGCCACCAAGCCCCGCAAGACCGCCGCCAAGCGGACCACCAAGAAGGCCGCCGCCGCGGTCACCACCACCGAGGCACCGGCCGACGCACCGGCCGCCGAGGTCGCCGAGGCGGCTCCCGCCAAGGCACCGCGGGTCCGCAAGACCGCCGCCAAGAAGACCGCCGCCAAGGCCCCGGTCGAGACGCCCGCCGAGGCGCCCGCCACCGAGGCCGAGGGTGTCGAGGCCCCGCGCCGCCGCACCCGCGCCCGTCGCCCGGCCACCACGGTCGAGGAAGCCCCGGCGATCGGCTGACAGCCCGACGCACCGCCCCGAGGGCCGGCCCGACGCAGCAGCGTCGGGCCGGCCCTCGGGCATGTCGCCCCCACCTACAGCGGTCCGCCGCCCACCGGACCTCTAGGCTCGGAGGCGGTCCCGTCCCAGCACCCGGAGGAGTTCCCCCCGATGAGCACGCCCCGCTTTCTCACCCTCCCCGGCTGTGCCCGCGCCGAGCGGCTGACCACCGCGCGCGGCGAGTTCGCCGCGCTGGTCGCCGAGCCGGCCGGTCCGGCGCTCGGCGTCGCGCTGCTGGTGCCCGGCTTCACCGGCAGCAAGGAGGACTTCATCGCCCTGCTGGAGCCGCTGGCCGCCGCCGGCTACCGGGTGGTCGCCGTTGACCAGCGCGGCCAGTACGAGAGCGGCGGCCCGGCAGACCCCGCCCCGTACGCGCTCCCGGAGCTCGGCCGGGACGTCCTGGAGCTCACCCGGACGCTGGGCGGCGACGGCACCCCGGTGCATCTGCTGGGGCACTCCTTCGGGGGTTTCGTGGCCCGCGAGGCGGTTCTCGCCGCCCGACCCGCGCTGCCGTGGGTCTCGCTCACCCTGCTCTCCACCGGTCCCGGCCCGATCGATCCCGCCGAGGCCGCCAAGACGAAGCTGCTGATGGACGCCCTCGGCTCGATGGACATGCAGTCGATCTGGGAGGTCATGCAGGCCATGGCCGAGGAGGACGACGCCCCGGCCGAGGCGCTCGCCCCGGAGGTCGCCGAGTTCCTGCACCGGCGCTGGCTGGCCAATGTCCCCGCGGCGCTGATCGCGATGGGTGAGCGGCTGCTCGGTGAGCCCGACCGGACCGACCAGCTGGCCGCGACGGCGCTGCCGATGCTCGCCGTCTCCGGGGTGCGGGACTACGCCTGGCCGGTCGAGGAGCAGGCCGCCACCGCCGAGCGGCTGGGCGCCCGCTACCTCAGGGTGGACGGCGCCGGCCACTCCCCCAACGCCGAGGAGCCCGCCGCGACGGCCGCCGCCCTGGTCGCGTTCTGGTCGTCGGTCGCGGCCGGCTGACCGGCTCCCCCCACCCGCTCCCCGCTCCGCTCTCGCGGCAGAACTCCCGAGGACGCCCGGGCGACATCCGGGCAAAAAATCGTTAGCTCGGGTAATATTTGATTCAGACCGGGAATGAACGACCCCACGAGCGCGGTTCAACCCCGAGAGCGCCAAGGAAACCAGGACTTCACGGGCGGGCAACCGCAGGGAATCAGCCCGGCGCCACGCTGGTGATCGAGGGCCCGTGGCCCCGCGCCTCGGCCGCAGGGGGGAACCGTGACACAGACAGCCGTACCGGGACCGGTACAGACGAGCAGCACCCCACAGCCTCAGCAGCGTCTGAGGCCAGGAAGGGAGACGCCCATGCGTTTCGAGATCCACCGACTGGACCACCACCAGGACTCCGCGAACGGCCGGCTGATCGCCGACGCGGAGACCGTCCGCGCACTCGTGGAGGCCGCCGCCCGCACCGGCGAGCGCCTCTACATCCGCCCGTGTCCCACCGCCTGACGGCCCGCCGGGCCGCGCACTGCGGCCGCCGCGACCACCGCGGCGGCACCTGACGCCCCGTCGCCGACCCTTCGGCGACGGGGCGTCGGCATGTCCGGCGCGCCCCCGCCGACGTTTGCCGTCGACCCGGGCGGGACATCCCCTAGCCGGGGCCACCGCCGCCGCCCGGCCCTGCCGGCGGCACCCGACGCACTCCGAACGGGTGATCGTCCTTGACGCGGCGCTCCGGAGGGAGGAGCGTTGTCGGCTATGAGGGGCGAGCCAAGTTGTCCGAGGTGCGCCGGTCGGGTGCGTGCCCCCGGTCTCTTCTCCGACACCTGGCAGTGCGATCGGCACGGGGCCGTCCATCCGATGCAGCCGGTGCTGCCGCCGAGCGTCGAGGCGCTGGCCGTCGCGGTCGCCCGCTCCCAGGTGCCGGTCTGGCTCCCCTGGCCGCTGCCGGTCAGCTGGCTCTACACCGGGATCGCGCACGTGGGCGACGACGTCTCGGGTGCCCGTGCCACCGCGGTGGCCTGCTCGGGCCCGGCGCCGCTGGGCGGCTTCGGGGAGCTGATCCTGGTCGCCGAGGAGCTCGGCGTGGGCCTGGGCGCGCGGTACGCGGGCCTTCCCGGCCCCGACCCCGGCGATGCGATCTCACTGCACAAGCCCGCCGACACCAAGCTGCTGGCCGCCGGCCGCCCGACCGCGATGTGGCACGTCGCCAGCGCCCCGGACGACCGTGCGGTCTTCGTCGGCGAGGCACTGGGCCTCTGGCTCTGGGCGATCGCCTGGCCCGAGCAGTCCGCGCTGCTGATGTACGACGAGCTGGTCCTCACCGACCTGCGGGACGCCGGCGCCGAGCTGGAGCTGCTGCCCTGCGGGGCCCTCTCCCCGCGTCTGCTGGGCTGACTATCCTGGGCTCCTGCCCGACGCCCGTCCAGGAGCCAGGAGTCCAGCACCGTGCGCATCGACCTGCACGCCCACAGCAACGCATCCGACGGCACCGACAGCCCGGCCGAGCTGGTGGCGGCGGCGGTCGCGGCCGGGCTCGACGTCGTCGCGCTGACCGACCACGACACCGTCGCGGGCCACGCCGAAGCAGCGGCCGCCGTCCGCGATCTGCCCGAGGGCAGCTCGCTCACCCTGCTGCCCGGCGCCGAACTGTCCTGCCGGGTCGAGGGCATCAGCATGCACCTGCTGGCCTACCTCTTCGATCCGGCCGAGCCGGCCTTCGCCGCCGAGCGCGAGCTGGTGCGCACCGACCGCTTCCGGCGCGGCCGGGCCGTGGTGGAGCGCTGCCGGGAGCTCGGCGCGCCGATCAGCTGGGAGCAGGTGGAACGGATCGCGGGAGGCGGCTCGGTGGGTCGTCCGCACATCGCCAGCGCGCTGGTCGAGGCCGGCGTGGTGGCCACCGTCTCGGACGCGTTCACGGCCGACTGGCTGGCCAACGGCGGCCGGGCGGACGTGCCCAAGCACGAGACCGACCCGGCCGAGGCGGTCCGGCTGGTCCGGGCGGCCGGCGGCGTGCCGGTCTTCGCGCACCCGGGGGCGGTCAAGCGCGGCCGTACCGTCTCCGACCAGGTGATCGCCGACCTGGCGGCGGCCGGCCTCGGCGGCCTGGAGGTGGACCACATGGACCACGACGACCAGGCCAAGGCTCATCTGCGCGGCCTGGCAGCGGAGTTGGGCCTGTTCACCACCGGCGCCAGCGACTACCACGGCTCCCGCAAGACGGTCGGTCTGGGCGACCACACCACCGACCCGGCCGTCTACGAGCAGTTGCTGGCGCAGGCGACCGGCATGCGGCCCATCAGTGCGCTCCGGAGTGCGTCAAAGGTGTCCTAACCGGACAATTCGACGCATGGGCTTCTTCGACGCGACGACGTTCGGGTCGCTCTTCGTCACGCTCTTCGTGATCATGGATCCGCCGGGCACCATCCCGATCTTCCTCGCGCTGACCTCCGGCCGGGCACACAAGGTGCAGCGCCGGATGGCCTGGCAGGCCGCGGCGGTGGCGCTCGGCGTGATCACCACCTTCGGCCTCTTCGGCCAGCAGATCCTGGACTACCTGCACGTCTCCATCCCGGCCCTACAGGTCTCGGGTGGCATCCTGCTGCTGCTGATCGCGCTCGACCTGCTCACCGGCAAGATCGAGGAACCCACCCAGACCAAGGACGTCAACGTCGCCCTGGTGCCGCTCGGCACACCGCTGCTGGCCGGGCCGGGTGCGATCGTCGCGGTCATCCTGGCGGTGCAGAAGGCCGACACCGGGGCGCAGGAGTTCGCGGTCTGGACGGCGATCGTGGTGATGCACGTGGTGATGTGGCTGACCATGCGGTTCTCGCTGGTGATCATCCGGATCATCAAGGAGGGCGGCGTGGTGCTGATCACCCGGCTCTCCGGGCTGCTGCTCTCGGCGATCGCCGTCCAGCTGGTGGCCAGCGGGGTGTACGGCTTCGTGCACGACTACAAGTAGCGCGACTACGGGCAGCGCGGGCGCCGGCAGCGCGGGTTCAGTCCAGCGGGACGCCGCGGCGCTGCGGGTCGCGCAGGTCCGTTCCGTGCTTCAGCCAGCGCTCCTCCAGCGCGCCCGCCCCCTGGACGCGCTTGTGCGCCGCCTCGTTCGGGGTCATCGGGAGCAGCGGCAGGAAACGCACCGGATCGGCCGGTTCCTCCAGTTCCAGATCCTCGACCAGCCCGCCGGGCTCGGCGGCCAGCACCGAGGTGAACGGCGCGCCCTCCCACAGCGGGGCGCCCAGGTCCAGCGAGGTCCCCGGCGCCACCACCAGGCCCTCGACCTGCGGGGTCGCCGCGAAGGTCGCCAGCGTGCGGAGCACGTCGTCTCGCCCGCCGCGGACGGTGAGCAGCAGCTCGACGCGCGGGCCGCGCACCGGGTCGACCACGGCTGACGTCGGGTCGGCCATCGGCGCGGCGGACATGCCGAGCGTCGCGTACCGGACCAGCCCCTGGGCGTCCGGTCCGAACCGCAGCACCTCGATCCGCTCGGCGCCGAGGAAGGTGACCCCGGCCCGGCCGCTGGGCTCGCCGAAGGTGCTGATCAGCCGGGCCTCGACCGCGCTCAGCACGTCGAGGGAGGTCGGGCCCTGGGGACCGTGCGGCTGCGAGGGGTCACCGAACAGCGGGAAGTCGTGCGCCATGCCGCGAGCGTACCGGGCGGCCCGGCGGCCGCGAGCGGCCGGGACGCCCCACCGGGCGGGCGGTCAGCGACGGCCGCCGCGGGCCACCAGGACCAGGCCCAGCAGGATCAGCCCGAGCGCCGGGTACGCCCAGACCGACGGCAGCTGGCGCAGCCAGACGGCGGCGATCAGCGCGGCGCCCGGTGTCTCCAGCAGGATCGCGGTCGAGGTGACGGACGGGCCCAGGGTGCGCACCACCCGGTTGCTCAACGAGTGGCCGAGCAGCTGGGCGGCCACCATGAGCAGGGCGATCTGCCCCCATACTCCGGCGGACCAACCGGACAGCGAGGTCCCGGTGGCCAGGCAGATCACCAGCAGCACGACGGAGGTGGTGGTGTAGCAGACCACCGTGTACGCGGTGGTGCTGACGGTCCTGCGGACCTCGGCACCGAGCAGCAGGTAGCCGGCGGCGGCCAGCCCGGCGCCCAGTGCCAGCGCGTCGCCGGCCAGCGCCCTCGGCGCGAGCGTGAGGTCGACGCCGGTGAGCACCAGCACGCCGGCGAAGGCCACGCAGGTGCCGATCCAGACCGCCCGCGGCGCCCGCCGGCCGAAGAGGCGCATCAGCAGGATGGTCCACAGCGGTGTGGTGGTGACCAGCGCGGTCGCCGAGGCCACCGAGGTCATCCGCAGGCTCGGCATCCAGAGCGCGAAGTGCAGGGCCAGCAGCGTGCCCGCGCCGATCGCCAGCAGCAGCGCCCGGCGGCCGATCGTGCGCAGTTCGGCGCGATGCCGCAGCAGGGCGTAGGGACCCAGCACGCCGACCGACATGACGTTGCGCCACAGGGCGATGGCCAGCGCCGGCGCCGCCGTGGCGGTGATCAGCGGAGCGGAGAGCGAGATGCCGCCGATGGAGACCGCGAGGAGCAGCAGATCCGCCTTCGGCAGCTGCGGGGCGGCCTCGGGGAAGGCGACGGTGGCGGCCGCGGAAGCGGCGCCGGTGCCGGCGGGCACGACGGTGTCGGGCACGGCGCTCCTCGGGGCTGGGCAGGACAGGGGAGTACCACGGTAAGGCCCATGGCACCCAATGGGCACTGTCGCCCGCATGGCGGGACAGCCGCCCGCTCAGCCCGTCTGACGCAACCCCGGCGCGTCAGCTCTTGCGGCGGAGCCTGCCGAGGACCAACTTCGGCAACCCCGCCGGGATCGGCTGACGTGTGGTGGCCGGGCTCGGCATCGGCTCGGCGGCGTGCGAGGCGTCCGACATCGACCCCGGCTGCTCGGTCGGCGCCCCGACGGGCTCCAGCCGCAGCACCCGGCACTCGGCGGCCCAGCGGTCCGCGATGGTGTCGGTGTCGGGGGCGTTCAGCCGCTTGCCCTTCAGCTCCTCGACGGCGCCCTCCCAGGCGGCCGAGCGGGGCTCCAGCACGGACACCCGGGCCTGCCAGCCCACCAGCCGGCCCCACTTGTCCTTGCTGCGGACGGTCACCGCCGCGAGCGCCCCCGCGGCCAGCCCGTGCAGCGGCTGCTCTCCGGCGTCGCCGACGACCACCACAGCCCCGTCGTACCAGGCGTGCCAGACGGGTCGGCTCTGGTCCGCCCCGGGGGCCTGGACCCAGAGCAGGCCGGACTTCTTGGCGGACTCCTCGACCAGCGCCCGGTCGAGGAAATCGTCAGCAGTTGCGGTCATACCGTCCATGCCGCACAGCGTACGGGGCGCGACCGGCGGGCGGGCGGGTACCGGATCACTTCGTACGGCGGCGGGGCGCCACCCGCCGCGGCGCTTCGGCCTTGCGCACTTCGGTAGCCTGAGCGCGACGACGTCTGGAAGGAAGTCCATGGCAGGGGCAGGTACCCGGGTCTTTATCTCCCACCTTGCAGGCATCGCCGTCTTCGACCCGAACGGCGATCAGGTCGGCCGGGTCCGCGACGTCGTCGTCTCGCTGCGGATCGGCGGTCGGCCGCCGCGCGTGCTCGGACTGGTGGTCGAGGTGGTCGGCCGGCGCCGGATCTTCCTGCCGATGACCCGGGTGACGAGCCTGGAGTCGGGCCAGGTGCTCACCACCGGTGTGATCAACATGCGCCGCTTCGAGCAGCGCGCCGCCGAGACCCTGGTGCTGGCCGAGCTGCTGGACCGGCGGGTCACCGAGACCGGCACCGACTCCGAGGTCACCGTGCTGGACGTCGCCATGGTGCAGACCCGGCTGCGCGAGTGGGAGATCAGCAAGGTCTTCGTCCAGCGCGGCAAGCCGACCAGGCTGCGCAAGAGCAAGGGCGAGGCGGTCACCCTCGACTGGTCCGCGGTGACCGGCTTCTCGCTGGCCGAGGAGGGCCAGGGCGCCGCCAACCTGCTGGCCACCTTCGACCAGCTGCGCCCCGCCGACCTGGCCAACGTGATGCACCACCTGTCCGCCAAGCGCCGCGCCGAGGTGGCGGCCGCGCTGGACGACGAGCGGCTGGCCGACGTCCTGGAGGAGCTGCCCGAGGACGACCAGGTCGAGATCATCGGCAAGCTGAAGGACGAGCGCGCGGCCGACGTCCTGGAGGCGATGGACCCGGACGACGCCGCCGACCTGCTCTCCGAGCTGCCCGGCGACGAGGCCGAGCGGCTGCTCCAGCTGATGGAGCCGGACGAGGCCGCCCCCGTGCGCCGGCTGCTCGCCTACCAGGAGGACACCGCGGGCGGTCTGATGACCACCGAGCCGATCGTCCTGGAGCCGAACGCCACGGTCGCCGAGGCGCTGGCCCGGGTCCGGGTCTCCGACCACAAGCCCGCGCTGGCCGCCCAGGTCTACGTCTGCCGCCCCCCGAACGAGACCCCGACCGGCAAGTACCTGGGCACCATCCACTTCCAGCGGCTGCTGCGCGAGCCCCCGTACACCCTGGTCGGCTCGATCGTCGACGGCGACCTGGACCCGCTGCCGCCGGACACCCCGCTCTCGCTGATCACCAGCTACCTGGCCACCTACAACATGGTGGCCGCCCCCGTGGTCGACGACGCGGACCACCTGCTGGGCGCCGTCACCGTCGACGACGTCCTCGACCACCTGCTGCCGGAGGACTGGCGCGAGGCGTCCCTGCACGACGGCGAGGCTCACTCCACCCCGCACGACGCATACGAGAGCGAGGCGACCCATGGACGGTGAGCGCAAGGGCCGGCGCGAGGGACGCGACGAAGCTCCCCGTCAACGTCAGCGGCTGCACGGGGAGTTGCGCCAGCTGAGGCAGCTGCGCGAGCTGCGGGTGCGGGAGGGCAGCAGCCGTACGGTACGGGTCGAGACGGCGCACGGCACCGTCGTGCGCTCCCGGCTCGACCAGCCGCGCACCACCCGGCCCGGCCTCTTCTCGCTGCCCACCTACGACCCCGAGGCGTTCGGCCGGTTCTCCGAGCGGATCGCCCGCTTCCTCGGCACCGGGCGGTTCATCGTCTGGATGACGGTGGTGGTGGTCATCTGGATCGGCTGGAACACCCTGCTGCCGCCCAAGGTCCGCTTCGACGAATACCCGTTCATCTTCCTCACCCTGGTCCTGTCGCTGCAGGCCTCCTACGCCGCGCCGCTGATCCTGCTCGCCCAGAACCGCCAGGACGACCGCGACCGCGTCAACATGGAGCAGGACCGGGCCCGCAGCGACCGCAACATCGCCGACACCGAGTACCTCACCCGCGAGGTCGCCGCCCTGCGCAACGGGCTCGGCGAGGTCGCCACGAGGGCCTTCATCTCCGGCGAGCTGGCCGGGATCCGCTCCGACCTGCACAGCCTGCTCAAGGAACTCGACGAACGCCGGGACTCGGCCGAGCTGTTGTGACCCGCGGCACGCTACCGGCCAGTCAACGTGCCTCTCGGCGCGCCGTACCATCAAGACATGGCCAATGAGACAGAGGTCGCGACCGGTGTGACGGAGGATTCCGTCCGCCAGGCGCTGTCGACCGTGCAGGACCCGGAGATCAACCGTCCGATCACCGATCTCGGCATGGTGAAATCGGTGCGGATCGCCGACGACGGTGCGGTGCACGTCGCGGTCTACCTGACCGTCTCCGGGTGCCCGATGCGCGAGACGATCACCAGCCGGGTGCAGGACGCGGTCGGCGCGATCCCGGGTGTCACCGCGGTCGAGGTCGAACTCGACGTGATGAGCGACGAGCAGCGCAAGGAGCTCTCCACGCTGCTGCGCGGCGGCGCGCCCGAGCGGGAGATCCCGTTCGCCAAGCCCGGCACGCTGACCCGGGTCTACGCGGTCGCCTCCGGCAAGGGCGGCGTCGGCAAGTCCTCGGTCACCGTCAACCTGGCCGCCGCGATGGCCGCCGACGGCCTCAAGGTCGCGGTCGTGGACGCCGACATCTACGGCCACAGCGTGCCGCGGATGCTGGGCGTCGAGGGCCGGCCCACCCAGGTCCAGGACATGATCATGCCGCCGTCCGCGCACGGCGTGAAGGTGATCTCGATCGGCATGTTCACCCCGGGCAACGCGCCCGTGGTGTGGCGCGGCCCGATGCTGCACCGCGCGCTCCAGCAGTTCCTCGCCGACGTCTACTGGGGCGACCTGGACGTGCTGCTGCTCGACCTGCCGCCGGGCACCGGCGACATCGCGATCTCGGTCGCCCAGCTGGTCCCGAACGCCGAGATCCTGATCGTCACCACCCCGCAGATGGCCGCCGCCGAGGTGGCCGAGCGGGCCGGCACGATCGCGCTGCAGACCCACCAGAAGATCGTCGGCGTGATCGAGAACATGTCCGGCATGCCGTGCCCGCACTGCGACGAGATGGTCGACGTGTTCGGCACCGGCGGCGGCCAGACCGTGGCCGACGCGCTGACCCGGGCGACCGGCGCCAACGTGCCGGTGCTCGGCAACATCCCGATCGACATCCGCCTGCGCGAGGGCGGCGACGACGGCACCCCCGTGGTGCTGGCCGCGCCGGACTCCCCCGCCGGAGCCGCGCTGCGCGCGGTGGCGGGCAAGCTGGGCGGCCGTCAGCGCGGGCTCTCCGGGCTCTCGCTGGGGCTCACGCCGCGCAACAAGTTCTGACTCCGGCACGACGCGAAGGAGGGGCGCCCACGGCGCCCCTCCTTTTCGCGGCTCAGCGCCCGGCGTAGGCCGTCAGGTCCGGGATCGTGGCGAAGCCGATGCCGTACGCGCTGACGCTGCGGCCGTAGGCGCCGATCAGCACGCCGGGTGCCTCGCCGGCCAGCACCCAGCCGTACACGGACTCGCGGTAGCGGAACGGCTGCGGCAGGCCGTTGACCGGCAGCGTGAGCGGCGACCAGCCGGGACCGTCCAGGTCGTCCGCGAGGTCCCAGGCGAGTGCGCTCTGCTGGTCCATCCAGTCCTGGCGCAGCGCGCGGTCCAGCTGCCCCGGCCAGGCGGCCGCGAGCAGGCCGGAGCCGGCCAGCCAGGCGGCCGAGGAGGCCGAGGTGGCCTCCAGCATGCCGGTGCCGTCCGCGCTGCGGCGGCCGGGGCGGCGGGCCACCGTGACCACGACGGCGAACCGGCCGCCGTTCCTGGCCTGGTGCTGCATCGGCAGCTCCTCGCCGTGGCCCACCGAGCCGTAGTCGATGGCGCGCGGCTGCGCTCCGGGCCGGCCGCCGCTCGCACCGGCCTGGAGCAGCCAGCGACGGCCCGTCCAGCCGTCGTCCAGGCCGTACCAGGGGAAGTCGGCCGTCAGGTACGGCGCCAGCGGGTCGGCCGGCGGCGCCGTCCGCCGGGCCGGCACCTCCGCCTGGCCCCCCGCCTGTGCGGTGGCGGCTCCCACCGCACCACTGCTCGTCGCGTCCATCCCGGGCCTCCTCAAGACACCTGTCGCCCCTGCGGCACCCCCGTGCGGGCCTGGGAAACAGGCCCGGGAGGCTGTCAGCACAATAGCCGCGCAGACGACGGCACCCCGTCCGGCGAGGCGCCGGGCGGGGTGTCGGGTGTCGCAGGACGCCGGTCAGGTCGCGTCGAGGTCGTACGGCGGGCGCTCGCCGGAGGCCAGCGGCTCGCCGGTGTCCGTCTTGACCATGTTGACGGTGGCCGCCGCCGGCGTCTTGGTCGTGGCGACCGTGCCGGTCGGGGCCTTGTCGTCCAGGGCCGACTTGAGATCCATGCTGGACTTGAGGTCCATCGTCGTGTCGCGGAGCTCCTTGAAGCCCAGCGGGTCGTCGTCGCCGCCGAGCAGGCTCTTGCGCACGAAGGTCTTCGGGTTGAGGTCCTCGAACTCGAAGTCCTTGAAGTTCGGACCCAGCTCGCTGCGGATGTCGTCCTTGGCACTGTCCGCGAACGAGCGCACCTTGCGGATGAAGCCCATGGTGTCCTGGATCAGCTTGGGAAGCTTGTCCGGCCCGAAGATCACGATCGCCATCACGACCAGGGTGACCATTTCGAGTGGGCCTATGTCGAAGAACACGTAAGCTCCCAGATCCTGAAGGACAGACCCGGCGCGGCCCGCGACACCGGTTCCGTACAGCGTAATGGCCACCAGCAAGTCTGTGGCCCACCAGGGAATGAAGCCGTGGTAAAGACCAGCCGGTAGCCGGGAAGCAACGCCTCGTACGGGTGATTCGTAGCCCCGCGAACGGGTGACCGCAGGGCTACGGGAGCAGCCGGTGGCCGTTCAGCACGGGGCTGATCGCACCGCCCGGCGGCGCGGGCGGCACCAGGCTGAACAACTGCACCGAGCCCGAACGGACCGGGAAGTCCACCGGGAGCTGCGGCGTGGTCAGCGGAACCGCCTGCTGACCGCCCGGCACCGCGGGGACCGCTGCGCTGCCGTGCGGGTCGTCGATCGGGGTGTCACCGGCGACGGCGGCCAGGCCCAGGCTGCCGAATCCGCCCAGCGCCACCGCGGCGACCGAGAAGGCACCGGCCGCGGCGAAGACGAGCCGCCGTCCGCGCGGTGCGGGGGGCCGTGAGATCGGCTGCGCGACCGGCGGCCTGCTGGGGGCCGTGACCGAGCGGGCGGGGCCGCGACGGCCCGTCCAGAGCCGGGTGTCCGGTCCGCGGCCGGCCCGTGGGTCGACTCCCGGTACGGGCGTGTCCGCCCCCAGGGCGCCGCCGCCGAACGTGGAGCCCGCGCCGCGGCCGAACAGCCCGCCGGTGAGCCGGCTGCCGCCCAGGGTGACCGCGGGCACCGACGGGCCGCCGCCGGGACCGCCACCCGGGCCGTCCACCTCGCCGTCCGGCAGGGCGGCCACCGCCATCAGGCGGGACATCAGCAACGCGGACGGGCCGACCACCTCGGTCGCGGTGAGCAACTGCTTGACCGAGCGGCCCTCGTCCGCCTCGGCCAGGCACTGGGCACAGGTCGCCAGGTGCGCCTGGACCCGCTCGCGAGCGTCGTGCCCGAGTTCGCCGTCCAGATACGCCGTGAGCCGCTCGCCGAGATGGTGCTCGTCGGCGGCTGCCGACGGTTCGGGCTGGCGCACGCTGATCGGGCGCAGCACGGGAACCTCCTGACAGGTGCTCTCGTCCCCTGCGGGCAGTGGCTCCACAGGGGGCTGGGACACCGAACGATGCCCGGACGCGGAGCGCCCGGAAGCTGACCGGCCCGAGCCGCTCACGATCGCCTCCGTCCGCTCCCACCCGGCGCGCCGGTGCCGGGCTCGCCGACGACCGCGACCGCGGCCACCGGCTCCAACTGCTCCGAACCGCCACGCCGGATCCGCCCGGGGGCGGTGCCGGGGGCACGGTGCTTGAGTGCGGCGCGCAGGTGCGAGCGGCCGCGGTGGATCCGGCTGCGGACGGTGCCGAGCTTGACGCCCAGGGTGGCGGCGATCTCCTCGTAGGAGAGGCCCTCGATGTCACAGAGCACGACGGCGGCCCGGAACTCGGGGGCCAGCGTGTCCAGCGCCTGCTGGACGTCGGCGTCGAAGTGGGTGTCGCTGAAGTGCTGCGCCGGGTTCGGCTCACGGCTGGGCAGCCGCTCGGCGGCGTCGTCGGCCAGCGAGTCGAAGCGGATCCGCTGCCGGCGCCGGACCATGTCCAGGAAGAGGTTGGTGGTGATCCGGTGCAGCCAGCCCTCGAAGGTGCCGGGGGTGTAGGTGGACAGCGAGCGGAAGACCCGGACGAAGACCTCCTGGGTGAGATCCTCGGCGTCGTGCTGATTGCCCGTCAGGCGGTAGGCCAGGCGGTAGACCCGGGCGCTGTGCGCCTCGACGATCTCCTCCCAGCTGGGGGGCGTCCAGCCCTGCGCGTCGGGCCCCTCGGCGAAGGTCGCCAGCGCGGCGGGGGCCGAGGGCTCGGCGGCGGTGCCGTCGGACGACTGGTCCAGGGGGGTGTGCGCAGACTGGTTCATCACGGGCTTCGGCGTACGGGCCGACGAGGTGCCGCGGAGATGCCGCCGCACAGGGACGTCGCCCTCGGCCACACCTCCTCGGTTGGCTCTTCTGCCCAGCAGGGCCACCACCATATCCACCTCACCCGTCAGTTCTGGATAAAAGTGTGCTCATTTGTCGGCCGGACCGCGCGCGACCTCCAGTCGACATCCCCCGACCACTTCCGCGACCACTCTCACCGGGAGAACGGCCCGCCACCGGACGCGGTTCCCGCCCGGCCAGTAATCTGTGGCTGGAAATATCGACATCCCTCGGCAGTACACCGGGACCACCGGGCCCGCCGGGTACAACCGCCCAGCTCAACCCCCTACTCCTCCCTGAGGGACCACATCATCGACTTCGGGCCCACGGCCGCGACCCTCGCCGACACCTACGTCGACGAGGACGCCGTGCTGACCTACGCCCGGGCGCAGTCCGCCCGGACCGGCGTGCGGGCCATCGGGCCGAGCGGCGGGGCCTGTCTGCGGCTGCTGGCCGCCGCCCTGGGGGCCAAGGCGGTGGCGGAGATCGGCACCGGGACCGGTGTCTCCGGGATCTACCTGCTGCGCGGGATGCGGCCGGACGGCATCCTGACCACCGTCGATCCGGAGCCGGTCCGGCAGGACTTCGCGCGCGAGGCGTACCTCGCGGCGGGTTTCGCGGCCAATCGGGCGCGATTCATCCCCGGGCGCGCCCTGGAGGTGCTGCCCCGGCTCGCCGACGGCCAGTACGACCTGGTTTTCTGCGATGCCGACGCCGCCGAATCCCAGGCGTATCTTGCAGAATCGTTGCGGCTGCTGCGGCCGGGCGGGATGGTCTGCTTCGAGGGGGTCTTCCAGGAGGGCCGGCTGACCGACCCGGCGCTGGACGACCCGCGCACCCGCGCGGTGCGCGAGCTGGTGCAGGCGGTCCGCGAGAGCGACCTGCTGCTGCCGGCCCTGCTGCCGGTCAGCGACGGGCTGCTCTGCGCGGTGCGACGCTGAGCCGGCCGCCGGTCGGCCCGGGCATGGGAACGGGGCCCGTCCCGGTCGATGTCGCATCGATCCGGAGCCGGGCCCCGCACGCATCTCAGGAGATGCCAAGCCTCGCGGGAGTCAGCCGCAGGCCTGCTTCAGAGCCTCACCAAGGGCGCTTGCCTCGTCCGGAGTGAGCTCCACCACCAGGCGCCCGCCGCCTTCGAGCGGGACGCGCATGATGATGCCCCGCCCCTCTTTGGTGACCTCGAGCGGGCCGTCACCCGTCCGCGGCTTCATGGCCGCCATGCTCGTTCCCCTTCCTGCAACCGCGCAGCTACGTACCAGCAGTCCGTCCACCGCAGGTATCGAACGCATTGATCGGAAGCCATTATCCCGCATTCATCGCCCCGATGACCAACGTCACTCTCTCCGCACCACGGGCCACACCCTCCCAGACCGGCTGATTACCGCTCAGAATCCCCGCCACCGGGAGGGACGAAGCGGCATCAGATGCCGCACCCAGCCTGCCCGGGCCGGGTGGCGCGGGGCCGTACGGCCGCTTCGGGGCGCCTGGGGAGCAACGCGGCCAAAGGTGCGCTACCTCACACTCCCGCCACCTCGCACTCCCGCAGCCTCCCGCGCTCCGGCATGCTGACTCGGGTCCGACCCTCGACCGAAACGGGAGCCCACCAGATGTCCGACTCCGTGCTGTACGAGCTCGACGGCGGCCTCGCCGTCATCACCATCAACCGCGCCGACGCGATGAACGCGCTGGACGTGCCCACCAAGGTGGCGCTGCGGGACGCGGTGGTCCAGGCCGCCGGCGACCCGGCCGTCCGAGCGGTGCTGCTCGCCGGCGCGGGCGACCGGGCGTTCTGCGTCGGCCAGGACCTCAAGGAGCACCTGGGGCTGCTCAAGCGTGCCGACGAGACGGGCGAGGCGCCGCTGAAGACCGTCTCCGAGCACTACAACCCGCTGGTGCGGGCGCTGACCGGGATGCGCAAGCCGACGGTGGCCGCGGTCGGCGGGGTGGCGGCCGGCGCCGGCGCCTCGCTCGCGTTCGCCTGCGACTTCCGGATCGTCGCGGACACGGCCGGCTTCAACACCTCGTTCGCGGGCGTGGCGCTCACCGCGGACTCGGGCGCGTCGTGGACGCTGCCCCGGTTGGTCGGACACGCCCGGGCCACCGAGCTGCTGATGCTCCCGCGGACCGTCAAGGCCGCCGAGGCGCTCGCCCTCGGGCTCGCCACCCGGGTCGTCCCGTCCGCCGAACTGGCCGACACTGCCCGCGAGTTCGCCCGGCAGCTGGCCGAGGGTCCGACCGTCGCCTACGGCGCGATCAAGGCCGCACTGGACTTCGGGGCCTCGCACTCGCTGAGCGAGACGCTGGACAAGGAGGACGAGTTGCAGACCCTGGCCGGCGCCAGCGAGGACCACCGGATCGCGGTGCGCGCCTTCGTCGCCAAGGAGCGGCCGAACTACGTCGGCCGCTGACCTCCTGACAGGACCCGGCGGGCTGCCGCGCGGTCAACGCGCGTGGCAGTCCGCCAGATGGTCGTTGACCAGGCCGCAGGCCTGCATCAGGGCGTAGGCGGTGGTCGGGCCGACGAAGCGGAAGCCGTTGCGCTTCAGCTCCTTGGCCAGCGCGGTGGACTCCGGGGTGACCGCCGGGACGTCCGCCAGGGTCTTGGGCGCCGGGCGCCGCGGGTCGCCGGCGAACTGCCAGACCAGCGCGTCCAGGCCGCCGTCCAACGCCTGCGCGGCGCGGGCGTTGGCGATCGCCGCCTCGATCTTCAGCCGGTTGCGGATGATGCCGGTGTCCTGCAGCAACCGCTCGGCGTCGGCCGGGCCGAATTCCGCGACCTCGTCGATCGCGAAGCCCGCGAAGGCCGCCCGGAAGCCCTCCCGGCGGCGCAGGATGGTGATCCAGGACAGCCCGGACTGGAAGGCTTCCAGACAGATCCGCTCGAACAACGGGTCCTCGCCGTGCACCGGGCGGCCCCACTCGGTGTCGTGGTACTCCCGGTAGTCGTCCGACGAGTTGCCCCAGGGGCAGCGCAGCAGGCCGTCGGGGCCGGGCTGAAGGCCGGTCACTTCTCCCCGGCCCGCGGGTCGGCGGGAGCGGCCACGCCACCCGGCTCGCCCGCAGCGCCGGCCGGGGCCGAGACGGCCTCGACCACGCCTGCGAAGGCCTCCAGACCCGGCAGCGGCTCGGAGCCCGGCAGCGCCGTCTCCCCCGCCTGCTCCCCGTCCTGCCCGGCGACCGCCGCCTCCAACTCGGAGATCCGCTGGTCCCGGTAGGCCAGCTCGGCGCCGAGCCGGTCCAGGACGTCGTCGACCTCCTCCATCCGGTAGCCGCGGACCGCCATCGGCAGCCTGATCTCGTCCACGTCGTGCCGGCTCAGCGGCCGCTCCTGCGGCAGCCGGGCGGCGATCCGGTCCTGCACGGCCTCCGGCAACGAGCCACCGCCGCCGAGCGCCACCAACGCGGCACCGCCGACCACCACGGCCATCGCCACCACGATCACCCAGAACACGAGCTGTCCTCCCGACACTGAGAATGCGGCCGCGTGAGGGATCATGGTGTCCCTGGGAAGGCCGGGGCCCCATCATCGCACCAGGGCTCCCGCGGATCGATACCTGAAGGAGCGACGGGTGGCACTTCGGCTGGGACCACGTGAGTTCGGCGACGACGAGCTGGTCATCATGGCCATCGTCAACCGCACCCCCGACTCGTTCTTCGACCGTGGTGCGACCTTCGCCGACGAGGCCGCCTTCGCCGCCGCGGACCGCGCGATGGCCGAGGGCGCGGCGATCCTGGACATCGGCGGGGTCAAGGCCGGGCCGGGCGAGGAGGTGACGGTCGAGGAGGAGCTGCGCCGGACCGTCCCCTTCGTCGCCGAACTGCGCGGGCGCCACCCGGGCGCCGTGATCAGCGTGGACACCTGGCGGCACGAGGTCGGCGAGGCGGTCTGCGAGGCCGGCGCCGACCTGCTCAACGACGCCTGGGGCGGCGCGGACCCCAGGCTCGCCGAGGTCGCCGCCCGCCACGACGTCGGCCTGGTCTGCACCCACGCGGGCCGCGCCGAGCCGCGCACCCGGCCGCACCGGGTCGGCTACGCGGACGTGATGGCCGACATCCTGGACGTCACGGTCGGCCTGGCCGAGCGGGCCGCCGCGCTGGGGGTGCGGCGGGACGCGCTGATCATCGACCCGGGCCACGACTTCGGCAAGAACACCCGGCACTCGCTGGAGGCCACCCGCCGGCTGCCCGAGATGACGGCGACCGGCTTCCCGGTGCTGGTCTCGCTCTCCAACAAGGACTTCGTCGGGGAGACGCTCGACAAGCCGGTGGACGAACGGCTGCTCGGCACGCTCGCCACCACCGCCGTCTCGGCCTGGCTGGGCGCCCGGATCTACCGTGCGCACCAGGTGGCCGAGACCCGGCAGGTGCTCGACATGGTGGCGTCGATCCGCGGCACCCGCCCCCCGGCGGTGGCCCGCCGGGGACTGGCCTGAGCCGTCAGATCTCGCCGTTCGGGCGGCGGCACTCGGCCAGGATCTTCAGCACCTCGTCCAGGTCGTCGGTGACGTGGAACAGGTCGAGGTCGGCGGGCGAGGCCTTGCCCTGGGCGACCAGGGTGGTGCGCAGCCAGTCCACCAGGCCGCCCCAGTAGGCGGTGCCGAAGAGGATCACCGGGAACCGGGTGACCTTCTTGGTCTGCACGAGGGTGAGCGCCTCGAAGAGCTCGTCCAGCGTGCCGAGGCCGCCGGGCAGCACCACGAAGCCCTGCGCGTACTTCACGAACATCGTCTTGCGGACGAAGAAGTAGCGGAAGTTCAGGCCGAGGTCGACGAACTCGTTGAGCCCCTGCTCGAAGGGGAGCTCGATGCCGAGGCCGACGCTCAGCCCACCGGCCTCCGAGGCGCCGCGGTTGGCGGCCTCCATCGCACCGGGGCCGCCGCCGGTGATCACCGCGAAGCCGGCCTCCACCAGGGCCCGGCCGATCGCCACCCCCGCCGCGTACTCGGGCGAGTCGACGGCCGTCCGCGCCGAGCCGAACACGCTGACCGCGGGCGGGAGTTCGGCGAGGGCGCCGAAACCCTCGACGAACTCCGAGGTGATCCGCCAGACCCGCCAGGGATCGGTGTGCAACCAGTCGGTGGGTCCGGTGGTGTCCAGCAGGCGCTGGTCCGTGGTGCTGGTGCCGACCTGGTCGCGGCGCAGCAGCACCGGACCCTTCTGCTTCTCCGGCACGCTCTTCTTCGCCGGCTCCGAACCGAACTCGGGGCTCTCCACCAACTCCGGCCCGTGGCCGAAGTGCCGTCCGTCTGCGCCGTCGTGCGCTGATGTCCCTGTCATGACGAAACAGTACGCCCGCCGCACCCGTATCGGGGGGAACGGCGGGCGGGCGGTCCGGTGACCGGCAGGCGAACGGCGGTCAGTGGCCGGCGGTCACTCGGCGGTGAGCCAGTCGCGCAGGCGCTGCTCGCACTCGGCGATCGCCGCCAACGAGCAGTGCTCCTCGCGCTTGTGGGCGAGGTTCGGGTCGCCGGGGCCGTAGTTGACGGCGGGGACGCCGAGCGCGCTGAACCGTGCGACGTCGGTCCAGCCGAACTTGGCGCGGGCGGCGCCGCCGGTGGCGGCCAGGAAGGCCTGGGCGGCCGGCTGCGCCAGGCCGGGCAGCGCGCCGGGGGCGGAGTCGGTCACCTCGACCGCGAAGCCCTTGAACACGTCGCGCACGTGCTCCTCGGCCTCGGCCTCGCTGCGGTCCGGCGCGTAGCGGAAGTTGACGGTCACCACGCACTCGTCCGGGATCACGTTCCCGGCCACCCCGCCGCGGATGTCGACCGCATTGAGGCCCTCGCGGTACTCCAGGCCGTCGATCTCGACCCGGCGCGGCTGGTAGGCGTCGAGTCGGCCGAGCACCTCGGCGGCGCGGTGGATGGCGTTGTCGCCGAGCCAGCTGCGGGCCGCGTGGGCGCGGGTCCCGGTCAGCGTGACCTTCACCCGCAGGGTGCCCTGGCAACCGCCCTCCACCATCGCGCCGCTGGGCTCCATGAGCACCGCGAAGTCGGCCGCCAGCCAGTCGGGCCGCTCCCGGGCCAGGTGGCCCAGGCCGTTGCGGGCGGCCTCGATCTCCTCGCAGTCGTAGAAGACGAAGGTGAGGTCGTGGTTGGGCTCGGTCAGCGTCGCGGCGAGGCGCAGCTGGACGGCGACACCGGACTTCATGTCGGAGGTGCCGCAGCCGTAGAGCAGGTCGCCGTCGACGCGGGAGGGCAGGTTGTCGGCGATCGGCACGGTGTCCAGGTGGCCCGCGAGCAGGACCCGCTCGGCGCGGCCGAGCCGGGTGCGAGCCACCACGTTGTTGCCGTAGCGGTCGACGGTCAGGTGCGGGTAGCCGCGCAGGGCGGCCTCCACGGCGTCGGCGAGTGCCTGCTCGTCCCCGCTGACCGAGGGGAAGTCGACGAGCTGCGCGGTGAGCGCGCCGCCGTCCAGGGAGAGGTCGAGGGCGGCCAGGGCGCTGTTCGGGCTCGTCATGGTCGCCAAGCGTAGCGCCGCTCCCCGCTCCGGTGACCGGAGGGCGATCGCCGGGCGCCCGGGCCGAGCGGGATCCGCAGCGCAACCGGTGGGCACCGCACAGTCGTCCGAGTTCGTGGTGAATGAGTACGGTGTGCGGTAACAACCCGAGGTGAGAGGGGCCGTGGTGGCCATCGACGAGGAAGCGGCCGGTGGCCGGCGACGGCCGATCCGCTGGGTGCTGACGGTGTTGCTGCTGGCCACGGCGGTGATGGCGGGTCTGCTGATCTGGAACCGGCACCAGGCGGCCGTCGCGCCGGAGGGCTGCGCCGTGACCCCGGCAGGCGGCAAGCCGGTGACGATGGACATCGAGCAGGGCTCCAACGCCGCGACCATAGCGGCGGTCACCATCTCCCGCGGGCTGCCCGAACGGGCCCTGACCATCGCACTCGCCACCTCGCTCCAGGAGTCCAAGCTGCGCAACCTGGAGGGCGGCGACCGGGACTCGCTCGGGCTCTTCCAGCAGCGGCCCTCGCAGGGCTGGGGCACCGCCCAGCAGATCCAGGACCCGGTGTACTCCACCAACAAGTTCCTGGACGCCCTGGTGAAGGTGCCGGGGTACGCGCGGCTGCCGCTCACCGACGCCGCCCAGGCGGTGCAGAAGAGCGGCTACCCCAGCGCGTACGCCAAGCACGAGGCCAACGCCGACATGCTCGCCCTGGCGCTGACCGGGCGCGCCCCGGCCTCGTTCACCTGCACGGTGCACCAGCTGACCCCGCAGGACGGGATCGGGGTGCCGGCCGCCGACGCCGTCTCGCCCTCGCCCGCCGCGTCGCCGGCCGCCAACCCGGCCCAGCTGGTCAGCGACCGGGTGCGCCGTGAGTTCGGCCATGCGGTGACGGTCGCGCCGGTCACCGCGACGGGATCCGCGACGCCTTCGGCGGACCCGGGGGCGACGGCCGCCGACACCCTGGCGCTCACGCCCGACCCGACCGCCAATACGGACGCCGGGGCCGACGCGCAGCTGCAGAGCGGCTGGGCGGTGGCCCAGTGGTCGGTGGCGCACGCCCAGGAGCTGGGCATCGGCTCGGTGGCCTTCGACGGCAAGGCCTGGCGGGTGGACCGCTCGGCGGACGGCTGGAAGGCCCTGCCGGCCGCCACCGCGACGGTGACGGACCGGGTCCTGCTGACCCTCGGCATGCCGACGTCCAAGCACTGAGCAGCCGTCACCTCAGATTGACGAACGCGCGCCCGACACCCCTCCAGGTGGGTGAACCGCGTCAAGCCGACGAGACCTGCCACGCCCCCTTCGGGGTCGCCCGCGCACAGCCCGGGCGACCCCGGCGTCAACCCGTCGGTCCTTTGCGCGGCAAGGGAAGTGACGTTTCCGCAGAGCGCCGATCAGGTGGCGAAATGTCGGGAATGTCAGAAAAAGGATCATGCGATCTTTAGGGAGTCTTTGCCCGAAGCGGCCGAAACCTTCTCGCTCCTCAAGCGGTAAACACGACGTTCGCCAGTCGGACCGACCTGTCCTCACCTCATTGGAGCACCATGTCTCTCCCCCTCACGCGTCGGATCGCCCAGGCCGCCTTGCTCGTCGCGGCCGGTGCGACACCGCTGCTCGTCGCCGGTTCGGCCTCGGCCGCCGAGCTGGTCCCGCAGCACACCGACCTCGCCTCGGGGGTCAGCAAGCTGGACGGTGTCACCTCGGACTCGAACCTGAAGACCGAGACCCACCAGGTGGGCCAGGCGCTCGGCAAGACGGGCGCGATCGCGGTCGGCACCGTCGTGCCCGCCGCCGCCGACACGACGGGTACCGCCGCCGCCACCGCCCTGCCGCAGAGCGACAAGAGCCTGGGCGACCTCACCCCGCAGAACACCACCACCAACGCCACCGGCGTCGCGGGCCTGCTCACCACCCCGGCGACCACGTTCGCCGGCCTGCTGGCGCCCAGTGCCGTGCACCGCGCGATGCCGGCCGGCGCGATGAGCAACATGCCCGGCCTGCCCACCGTGAGCGGGGTGGACAAGGTGGTCAACGCCGACACCGTGAGCAACCCGCTGGCCGCCGCCACGCACCTGACCGACTCCGTCCCGGCCACCAGCCGGCTGAGCGGCGCGCTGCCCGCCACCAACCGGCTCGGCGGCGCGCTGCCGACCGGTGACACGCTCGGCTCGCTGCCGGTGGTCGGTGGCCTCTCGCACGGCCTGCCGAGCACCGGCGCGCTGCCCGGCACCGACCAGCTGGCCGGCCACGCGGCCGACGGCACCCACCGGCTGAGCGCCCTGCCCGACCTGGGCGGCGCCAACAACAACCCGCTCGGCGCCCTGCTGGGCGGCCTGACCGGCTCGCTGCAGCACCCGCCGGCCGTCAGCTGACACATCTGACGAGGGGCTGGAGGAGCGCACGCCGCGCTCCTCCAGCCCCTCGTCGTATCCGCGGCTCAGCCCCGCAGGCGGGCCACCGCTGCGGCCACCCGCTCGTCGGTGGCGGTGAAGGCGACCCGGACGAAGCGGTCGCCCGCCGGTCCGTAGAAGTCGCCGGGCGCCACCAGGATGCCCAGCCGCGCCAGTTCGGCCACGGTGTCCCAGCAGGGCTCGTCCCGGGTCGCCCAGAGGTAGAGGCTGGCCTGCGAGTGCTCGATCCGGAACCCGTAGCCCTCCAGCGCCTCCCGCAGCGCCGCCCGGCGCGCCGCGTACCGCGCGCGCTGCTCGGCCACGTGCGCGTCGTCGCCGAGCGCGACGACGGTCGCCGCCTGCACCGGGGCGGGCACGATCATCCCGCCGTGCTTGCGGATCTCCAGCAGCTCGCGCACCACCACCGGGTCGCCGGCCACGAAGGAGGCCCGGTAGCCGGCCAGGTTGGAGCGCTTGGAGAGCGAGTGCACGGCCAGCAGGCCCTCGTGCGAGTCGCCGCAGACGTCCGGGTGCAGCACGGAGACCGGCTCGGCCTCCCAGCCGAGCTCCAGGTAGCACTCGTCGCTGACCAGCAGCACCCGGTGCTCCCGGGCCCACTCCACGGCGCGGCGCAGCTGGGCCGCCGTCAGGACCCGACCGGTCGGGTTGGACGGCGAGTTCAGCCAGAGCAGCCGCACCCGCGCGGGGTCGAGCTCGTCGACGTCCTCGTAGGCCACCGGCTCGGCGCCGCAGAGCCGCGCGCCGACCTCGTACGTCGGGTAGGCGAGCCGGGGGAAGGCCACCTGGTCACCGGGGCCCAGGCCCAGCTGTCCGGGAAGCCAGGCCACCAGCTCCTTGGAGCCGACCGTCGGCAGGACGGCCTGCGGGCCGATGTCGGCGCCCATGCGACGGCGCAGCCAGTCGGCGGCGGCCTGGCGCAGCGCCAGCGGGCCCCAGACGGTGGGGTACCCGGGCGTGTCGCTGGAGCCGGCCAGCGCCTGCTGGATCAGATCCGGGACCGGGTCCACCGGGGTCCCGACCGAGAAGTCGCAGATCCCGTCGGGGTGGGCCAGCGCGGTCGCCTTGTAGGGCTCCAGCTTGTCCCAGGGGAAGGTGGGAAGAAGGTCGGATACGCGGCGCGCCGCCCCCGGGTGTCCCGGGAACGGCGCGCGCACGGCATCTTTGGTGCTCACAGCTCAGCTGCCGCCGATCGTCAGTGGTCGCCCTGGTTCTGCGGCGAGAGTGCCTCGATGAAGGGGTGGTCCCGCTCGATCAGACCGAGCTTCGAGGCACCACCGGGCGAGCCGAGCTCGTCGAAGAACTCGACGTTCGCCTTGTAGTAGTCCTTCCACTCCTCCGGAGTGTCATCCTCGTAGAAGATGGCCTCAACCGGGCAAACCGGCTCACAAGCACCGCAGTCGACGCACTCATCCGGGTGGATGTAGAGGGAGCGCTGCCCCTCGTAGATGCAGTCGACCGGGCACTCTTCGATGCATGCCTTGTCCTTGACGTCCACACAAGGCTGCGCGATGACGTAGGTCACGCTGTCGTTCCTCCTCGGAAGGGCTGGCTGCCCAAAGTATTTCCTGCATGCGCGGGTGAGCGCGGCGTAGTCGATGCCCGCACCTAGTATCGCGGGTCAGGGGCGACAAATGCACAGGAGGTTGGCTTGAGGAACCTGGGACCCGCTGCGGAGACTCGTCCGGAGGTCCGGATAGACCGCTCTGACGTGGGACGACGGGTGTCCGTCAGGGTGTTGGACGCCCTGCGCGACGACACCACCGGGCGGCCGGTGTTCCGCGATGTGATCGGCTTGCTCACATCCTGGGACGATCATGGCCTTTCCGTGGTCCGCCGCGACAACACGGTCGCCGAGATCGCGGACGCCGCGCTGGTCGCCGGCAAGGTCGTACCGCTCTTCCCGGCCCGGCGGGCACCGCTGCCCGAGGCCGGCTCCGTCGAGCTCCAGCGGATCGCCGCCCGTGGCTGGCCCGCCGTCGAGCAGGAGGCGCTCGGCGAGTGGACCCTGCGCGCCTCGTCCGGCTTCACCCAGCGTGCCAACTCCGTCCAGGCGCTGGGCGACCCCGGCCTGCCGCTGCCCGAGGCGCTGGCCCGGGTCCGGCAGTGGTACGCCGCCCGCGACCTGCCGGCCCTGGTCGAGGTCAGCTCGCCCGGCTCGCCCGACGACCTCGCCGGCGAACTGGCGAAGCTCGGCGCCGGACTCAGCCCCACCCTGGTCCGCACCGCACCGATCGCCCCGCTGACCAGAGTCGGGCACGCTCCCGAGCGGGTCCGGCTCTCCCGCACCGCCGGAGCGCAGTGGCTGTCCGCCTACCGGCGGGCCGGCGGCGACCCGGCGCGCGACGCCGCCGCGCTGAAGGTGCTGCACGGCGGTCCCTCGGTCTGGTTCGCCACCGTCCCGGCCGCGGACCCGCAGGAGCCCCCGACGGCGATCGGCCGGTGCGTCGTGGACGGCGCCTGGGCCTGCTTCGGCGCGATCGAGGTGCGGCCGGCGGCCCGCCGCCAGGGGCTGGCCCGCACCGTGATGGCCGTGCTGGCAGCCCGTGCCGCCGAGGAGGGCGCGACCGGCGGCTACCTCCAGGTGGAGGCCGATAATGCGGCGGCGATCGCGCTCTATGACGGACTCGGCTTCACGACCAGTCACACTTACCACTACGCCCGGCTTCCCCGGCCGTAGCATCCCGGCTAGGTTCCCCGCCGTAGGTTCAGAGCCCGCACGCACGAAAGCCGCCACAGCCACCGTGACCGAGCAGAGCAGAGCCCGTTTCCGTACCGAGGCCAGGTCAGAGCACCCCGATCCGGTGCTGCTCTGCCTGCTCGCGGCCGCCGAACACACCCTGGCCGACTCCGCCTACACCGAGGACGGCCGGTTGGAGCCCGCCCCGACCCTGGACGCGCTGTCGGCGGCCTGCCAGGCCGCCCTGGACCGGCATGCGACCGCGGTCCGGCTGGCGGTCGCCGAGCGCCGCCCCGGCACGCCGGAGGAGACCGCCGCGCTGCTGGCGGCCGTCCTGGGCGGGCGCGAGCGGTTCCACGGACAGCCGTCCGACTACCGCCGGTTGGAGTCCTCGCTGCTGCCGGACGTGCTGCGGCGCCGGCGCGGGCTGCCCATCATGCTGTCGCTGGTCTGGACGGCGGTCGCCGCCCGGGCCGGGCTGACGGTCCACGGGGTGGCGCTGCCGGGCCACTTCATCGTCGCGGTCGGCAGTCCGGACCGCCCCGACCAGTACGTGCTGGCCGACCCGTTCCACGGTGGGCGGCTGCTCTCGGCGCAGGACGCGGCCGCCCTGGTGACCGCCTCCGGCCACCCGTTCTCCGCCGAACTCCTGACCCCCGCGCAGCCGTTGGACATCGTGCTGCGGGTGCTGGGGAACATCCGCAGCTGGGCGGCGGACCGGCCCGAGCACGCCAGGACGCAGCTGTGGGCCACCGAGCTCTCACTCCTGCTCCCCCGGCACCCCGCCCAACTGCGCCTGGAACGTGCCGAACTGCTGGTGCGCACCGCTGACTTCCTGGCCGGCGCGGCCGAGATGGACGCCTACGCCGAGATCCTGGACGTCTTCGACCCCGAGTCCGCCACCCGGGTCCGCCAGGAGGCCAAGGCGGCCCGGCACCGACTCAACTGACCGAAAACCGCCGTACGTTCAGAGCCAGCCCTTCTCCCGGGCGACCCGAACCGCCTCGGTGCGGTTGCGCGCCGAGGTCTTCTGGATCGCCATCGAGAGGTAGTTGCGCACCGTCCCCTCCGACAGGTGCAGCCGACGCGCGATCTCGGCGTTGAGCGCGCCGTCCGAGGCCGCCGCCAGCACGTCCCGCTCGCGCCCGGTCAGCGGGTTGGCGCCCTCGGCCAGGGCGGCGGCCGCCAGGACCGGGTCGATCACCCGCTCGCCGCGCAGCACCCGCCGTACCGCCTCGGCGAGTTCGGCGGCCGGGGCGTCCTTGACCAGGAACGCGTCCGCGCCGGCCTCCATCGCCCGGCGCAGGTAGCCGGGGCGGCCGAAGGTCGTGGCGATGACGATCTTCGTCTGCGGGCTCTCCCGGTGCAGTGCCGCGGCCGCCTCGATCCCGGTCATCCCCGGCATCTCGATGTCGAGCACGGCGACCTGGACGTCGTGGGCCAGCGCCGCCGCCACCACCTCGTCGCCGCGGGCGACCTGGGCGACCACGTCGATGTCGCCCTCCAGGCCGAGCAATGCGGCCAGCGCCTCGCGGACCATGCCCTGGTCCTCGGCGAGCAGCACGCGGATGGCGGTCGAACTCTGATCATCGGTCATGCGTCCGACGATAGTGCCCGCTCCCCGGCGGTTTCCGAGGCGGTCGCGGCGAGCGGGACCAGGGCGCGCAGCCGAAAACCCCGGCCGGACGCACCCGGGCCGTGCTCCAGCCGGCCGCCGACCAGGCCCAGCCGCTCGTCCAGCCCGGAAAGACCGTTCCCCGGGCCGGACTTGCCCGCTCCGCGCCCGTTGTCCGCGATGTCCAGCACGGCGAACCGGCTGCCGTCGCCGTCCCAGGTCTCGTCCATCCCCACCGTGCACAGGGTGGCGCCCTCGGCATGCCGGACGATGTTGGTGACGGCCTCGCGCAGCGCCCAGGCCAGCGCGCCGGCCTCCGTCGGGCCGAGCCCTGGCCTGGCCTCGGCCGCCGTCGGCGCGACCTCCAGGGTGACCCCGACGGTCGCCAACGCGCTGCGGGCGGCCGCCAGTTCGACCGGCAGGGTGGGGCGGCGAAAGCCGCTGACGGCCTCCCGCACGTCGATCAGCGACTGCCGGGCGACCTGTTCGATGTCGGCCACCTGGGCGCGCGCCTGTTCGGCCCTGTCCTGGTCCATGAAACGGCCCGCCAGCTCGCTCTTCAAGGTGATCAGCGAGAGCGAGTGACCGAGCAGGTCGTGCAGGTCGCGGGCCAGGCGCAGCCGCTCCTCGGCGGCCGCCAGGTGCGCCACGGTCTCCCGGGCCTCGCGCAACTCCCGCATGGTGGACATCAGTCGCTGCAGCGCGGTCATCGCCAGACCGCTCAGGAAGGCCGGCAGCAGCAGGCTGGGCAGCGCGGCGCGTTCGGTGTGGGTCAGCAGGGCGACCGCCGTGGTCAGCACACCCGTCGCCAGCACCCCGCGCACGGCGTACTTGGTCGGCAGCACCGCGCCGATGACCACCGAGGTGTAGGTGAAGAGCACGATCCAGGCCGGGCCGTAGGCGAACGAGGTGGCCGTGGCGACCACGACCAGGAGCGCCACCAGGGGGTAGGTGCCCCGCCAGAGCGTCCCGCGCATCGAGCGGTAGGCCACCAGCAGCAGGTAGCCGGCCAGGAACGCGGCCATCGCCAACCAGCCGACGACCGTCTTGCCCGTCGAGTACCCGCTGTGCAGCAGGTTCCCGATCGGATAGGCCAGGTAGACCATCCACACGCTCATCCAGCAGAGCTTGACCAGCAGTTGGCGGCGGTTCTCCACCGGCTCACCGGGCTGCATCCGCAAGCTGAGACGCCCCCGGCCCTCCTCCCGCGACTCGTCGGGGCGGTGGTCCAGCGGCGTCTCGGGCATGACGGCCATCATGCCTGCTTGGTGTCCCTGCGGTACAGGAAGGCCGCGGCGGCGACGAAGACCAGCAGGAACCCGGCCAGTCCGGCCGCGGCGGCGGCGTCCAGCGTGTTGCCGGGGTGGATGAAACCGGCCAGCTGGTTGTACAGGTACACCGGGTTGAACCGGGCGAAGTTCCGCATCGAGCCGCTGATCGGGTACCAGGTACCGCCGAAGGCCGCCATCAGCATGTAGACGATCATCACGATCGGCTGCACCGCGCTCGGCTCCGCCGCGTAGCCCAGCGCCACACCGAGCGCCGCGAAGACGAAGCTGCCCAGCCAGAGCACCGCCACCAGGCCGAGCCACTGCCCGGCGCCCAGGCGGACGCCCTCGACCGCGCCGAGCGCGAAGACCACGACGATCGCGGGCAGCGTGGTCGCCGCACAGGAGGCGATCTTGGCCAGCGTGTACGCCCGCCCGGGCAGCGCGGTGAGCCGCAACTGGCGGACCCAGCCGCTCTTGCGCTCCAGCGAGATCCGCTGCGCGCTGCCGGTGAGCACCGCGCCGACCGCGCCGAAGGTGGCCATCGAGACCATGAAGTACGACTTGGCGCTGACCCCGCCGGCGACGCTACCGCCCTTGTAGACGCTGACGAAGAAGAAGTACATCAGCGCGGGGTAGAGGATCGTGAAGAACAGGTACCGCCGGTTGCGCAGGCTGCGCAGGATCTCCAGCCGGATCAGGGTGATCATCGCGCGCTCTCCTCGGTCTCCAGGACGCCGTCCTCGGCGTCCTGCTCCCCCGTGATGGTCAGGAAGGCCTGCTCCAGGCCCAGACTGCCGACCTCCAGGCCGCGCGGATAGAGCCCGGCCTTGTAGAGGCCGGCCACGTCGGCGTCGGCGTCGGTGCTGCGGATCCGCACCGACCGCACGCCCGCCGCGTGGCCGCCGACCTCCAGTGACACCAGGCCGGGCAGCGCGCGCAGCATCGCCTCCTCGAACGGGCCGTCCGAGGAGTGCAGTTCGAAGCTGATCCGGCGGGCACCGGCCTTGGCCTTGATCTCGGCCGAACTGCCGTCGGCGATCAACCGCCCGCGGTGCAGCACCAGCACCCGGTCGGCGACGGAGTCCGCCTCCTCCAGGTAGTGGGTGGCGAAGAGCACGGTCCGGCCGGCGTCCGCCTGGGCGCGCATCGTCGCCCAGAACTGCCGGCGGACCGAGACGTCCATGCCGGTGGTCGGCTCGTCCAGGACGATCAGGTCGTTGGCCCCGGCGACGGCGAGCGCGAAGCGCACCCGCTGCTCCTGGCCGCCGGACAGCTTGTCGACCCGGCGGTCGGCGATCTCCTCGATCCCGGCGTCCCGCAGCACGTCGGCAAGGCGGTGGCCGCGCGGGTGGACGTCGCAGGCCAGCTGGACCAGCTCGCGCACCTTGACGTCGGTCATCAGCCCGCCGCTCTGCAGCATCGCGCCGACCCGGCCGGCCTCGATGGCGGCCCGCGGCGCGCCACCGAAGAGCGTCACACTGCCCTGGTCGGGCTCACGCAGCCCGAGCAGCAGGTCCAGACTGCTGGACTTGCCTGCGCCGTTGGGTCCGAGCAGCGCCACCGTCTCGCCCGGCCGCAGCACCAGGTCGAGGCCGCTCACCGCCTTGACCCGCCCATAGCTCTTGCTCACCTGCCTGAAGGCCGCAACCTCTTCGCCGCTGCTCATCCCCGGTCCTCTCTCGCGTCCTGACGCCTCAAGATTCCCGCGAGCCGGGGTACCGGCGGCAGTGTGCGGACTCGTGCTCTCGGCATGACATCCGTCATGCCGAGAGCACGAGGGTTCACAGACCCAGCGAGGCCTTCAGGAAGTCCACCTGGAGCAGCAGCAGGTTCTCCGCCACCTGCTCCTGCGGCGTCATGTGGGTGACGCCGGACAGCGGCAGCACGGTGTGCGGGCGGCCGGCCGCGAGCAGCGCGGAGGAGAGCCGCAGGGTGTGCGCGGCCACCACGTTGTCGTCGGCCAGCCCGTGGATGATCATCAGCGGGCGCTCCAGCTTCGGCGCGTCCGCGATCAGCGAGTTGGCCTCGTACACCTCGGGCCGCTCGGCCGGGTGGCCGAGGTAGCGCTCGGTGTAGTGCGTGTCGTAGAGCTGCCAGTCCGTCACCGGCGCGCCGGCCACCGCCGCGTGGAAGACGTCCGGGCGGCGCAGCACGGCGAGTGCGGAGAGGTAGCCGCCGTAGGACCAGCCGCGGATGGCGACCTTGCCGAGGTCCAGCGGGAACTCCTCGGCCAGCGCGTGCAGCGCCTCGACCTGGTCGTCCAGGGTGCTGCCGGCGAAGTCGAAGGCGACCGCCTTCTCCCACGCCGGACTGCGGCCGGGGGTGCCCCGCCCGTCCGCGACGACGACGGCGAAGCCCTGGTCGGCGAACCACTGCGAGGAGAGGTGGGCGTTGTGCGCCTGCACCACCAGCTGCCCGTGCGGGCCGCCGTAGGGGTCCATCAGGACCGGCAGCAGCCCGTCGCGCTCCCGCTCGTAGCCGGTCGGCAGGATGACGGCGGACGGGATCCGGCGGGCGCCGGCCAGCCGGAACTCCGGACGGGTGGTCAGCACCGGCGTGTGGGCGTACGAGGTGACGACCGCGACCGTCTCCTCGCCGCGCAGCAGCTCGGCCCGTCGGCCCGGCCGGTCCAGCGTGGAGCTGGAGAGCAGCGTCAGCTCGCCGCCGCGGACGGCGTCCAGGGCGCCGGCCCGGCGCAGCAGGACCGTCTGCGAACCGTCCAGGTCGGCCCGGTAGAGGCCGACCAGGCCCGGGGCGGCCTCGGTGTCGCCCTCACCGGCGGCAGCCGTGAAGAGGACGGTCCGCGCGTCGACCGAGAGCACCGCGCGCACGTGCAGCGTGTCGTCGGTCAGCTTCCGCTCCCCGACCAGCAGCGCGCGGTGGCCCGGCTCGTCGCTGATCCGCACCAGGCGGCCGTCCGGCGTCCAGGCCGGCGCGCCGCTGAAGAGCTCCAGCCAGACGGCGTCCTGCTCGGCGACCAGCGTGCTGGTCTGGCCGGTCGCGGGGTCGAGGGTGAGCAGCAGCTGGCTGCGCTGGTCCCGGGCCTGCACGAGCAGCAGCGGCGGACCGCCCGCCGACCAGTGCACGCGGGCCAGGTACGGGTGGGCCGCGCGGTCCCAACGGGCCTCGACGCGCGAGCCGTCCAGGCCCAGCACCCAGAGCGTGACGTCGGCGTTGGGGGTGCCGGCGGCGGGGTAGGCGATCTCGGCGGGGACGCTGTCGGGGTTGGCCGGGTCGGCGATCCACCAGCGCTGGACGGGCGCGTCGTCGGCGCGGGCGGCGAGCAGCCGGTCGCTGTCGGGGGACCACCAGAAGCCGCGGTCCCGGCTCATCTCCTCCTGCGCGATGAACTCCGCCTGACCCCAGGTCACCCCGGCGCGCTCCGGCTCGGCGAGCGGGCGGTCGCCGCTGCCGTCCGCGGCGATCAGACGCAGCTGCCCGGAGGTGGTCGGGTAGGCGACGTGCCGGCCGTCCGGCGAGGGGCGCGGGTCGAGCAGCGGGCCGGCGGCGGGCAGCTCGCGGACCGTGCCGAGGGCCGTCAGGTCCGCGGCGAAGAGCCGGCCGGAGAGCGCGAAGGCGGCCAGCTCGGCGGCGCCGTCCAGGCCGTAGCCGACGATGCCCGCCGACCCCTCGCGGCTGCGCTCGCGCCGGGCCCGCTCGGCCGGCGAGAGGTCCTCCTCGCCGCCGCCGAGCAGCGCCGCCGGGTCCGCGGCGATCTGCTCCGCGCCGGTGGCCGGGTCGAGGGTCCAGAGCAGGTTGGCCCGGTCGGTGCCCGATCGCGAGCGCAGGAAGACGACCCGGGAGCCGTCGGATGCCACGGCGAAGGATCGGGGCATGCCGACGGTGTAGCGCAGGGTCCGCGCGTACTGCCGGGGGAAGGTGTCCGCGGGGGTGGCGGCGGCGGCTTCAGTGGTCATGGCACCGAACCCTACGGCCTCACCCCGCCCGTGATCACTCGTTCGGCGTACACCTCAGAACTGCCCCGAACGGCCCCCCGCACCCCCTCCGACCGGCGCATGCGCCCCCTCAACGCCTCCGCGACCCGACACATCCGGGCTCACTGAAAGTAATGCAATCCTCACTGATCGGGTATTCCTAGATCAGCGGATCCGGACGAGGGCTGTCCGGTTCGCTGCCTGTCCCACGGTCCCGACCGCCGCCCGTCCAGGGCGGCGCACCCGAGAGGGGTGTGAGCCGTCATGGCTTTGTCCATCTCCGCAGCCATGCTGATGCTCGTCATCGTGGTGGTGCTGATCCGCCGATCCGGGCTGAAGATGGCCCACGCGATCATCTGTGCGCTGCTGGGTTTCTACCTGGCCTCCAGCTCCATCGCGCCGTCCATCACGCAGGTGACCAGCAACCTCGCCGGGATGATCAATGGCCTGAAGCTCTGAGCGCGGGCGCGGTCGTTAGGCTGCTCCCCATGACCACTGCCCCCGACCGCCGGCTGCTGCTGGTGCACGCCCACCCCGACGACGAGTCGATCGGGAACGGCGCGACGATGGCCCGCTACGCCGCCGAGGGCGCCCAGGTCACCCTGGTGACCTGCACCCTCGGCGAGGGCGGCGAAGTGATCCCGCCCGAGCTGGCCCGGTTGACGGCGGATCGGGAGGACACCCTGGGTGACTTCCGGATCGGCGAGCTGACGGCCGCGATGCGGGAAGTCGGCGTGGCCGACTTCCGGTTCCTGGGCGGCCCCGGCCGCTACCGCGACTCCGGGATGATGGGCGTGCCCGACAACGACCGGCCGGACTGCTTCTGGCAGGCCGACCTGCGCGAGGCCGCCGGCCACCTGGTCGCGGTGATCCGCGAGACCCGGCCGCAGGTCCTGGTCTGCTACGACGAGAACGGCGGCTACGGGCACCCGGACCACATCCAGGCGCACCGGGTCGCGACGCTGGCCCGCGAGCTGGCCGCCGACCCGGCCTTCCATCCCGAACTCGGCCCGGCCTGGCAGATCGTCAAGGTCTACTGGAACCGGGTGCCGCGCTCCGCCCTGCTGGCCGGCCTGCGCGAGGCCGCCGCGCACTACCCCGCGGTCGCCACCCCCTCGGACGTCCCCGGCGTGGTCGACGACGAGCTGATCACCACCGTGCTGGACGGCGCGAAGTACGCCGACCGCAAGGCCGCCGCGATGGCCGCGCACGCCACCCAGATCACCGTCTCGGGAGCGTTCTTCGCCCTCAGCAACAACCTCGGCCAGCCGTTGTCGGCCACCGAGTGCTACCAGCTGGTCCACGGCGAGCCGGGCCCCGAGCGCCCGGAGACCGACCTGTTCGCCGGAATCGAGGTCTGATGAGCACTCCCCTGCACGTCCTGTTCGGCACCCGCTCACAGCGGCTGGCCGAGCCGATGCCGTCGCGTCGCGGCCGGGTCGTCGGCTACGCGGTGCTTTTCCTGCTGGGAGTTCTGGTCGCACTCTGTGGGTGTTTTGTGCAGACCCTGTGGAGTCCATGGGGACTTCTGATCGCTCTGGTCGCCAACCTCGCGCTCTTCTACGGCGGCGTGCGGCTGACCGGGACCAAGCTGGGCGCGGGCGTCCCGCTGATCGGCTGGTTCCTGATGCTGATGGTCCTGATGGCGCCTCGGCCGGAGGGCGACTTCGTGCTCGCGGCCGGCTTTGACTCGTACGCATACCTGCTGATCGGCGCACTGACCGGGGTGATCTGCGCCACCCTGCCCACCCGCTCGGCGTTCGCCTTCGGCATCCCCCGCCAGCGGGACTGAGTTCAGGTCCGGCTGTCCGCGCACGACGGGCAGTCAGGGCCGCTCGCCCGTAGTGTCGTCGGTGCGGAACCGGACGTATCACCTGGTAACGGAAGCGGTTCCGCACTCAGTTGTTCCCAGTATGGTGGTGCCGCAGCATCGTCGGACGGGCCGCCCGGCCGGCCGGACGCCCCAGCAACCCGCGGCCTGTGGCCCGACAGCCACGACCGCGAACCCGGAGCAGAGCAGCATTGAGCAGCCGCGAATCTGACAACGCCTACCCGCCGCCCCGCCGCGGGGGTACCCCGAGCCGGCGGCCGGGGGAGGGTCCCGACGCCTACCCGTCCGGCACCCCGCCCTACGGCACGCCCGGTGTCGCGAACGGCTACGGCGCGGGGGCGCCGCTGCCTGGTGGCGACCCCTTCAGTCGGCCGGGACCGGCGACGGACGGCGCCGCGGGGGCGGCGGAGCCGGACGTTCCGAAGACCGAGACCACGCTGACCACCCGGATCTCGATCAACATCCCGGGCTCGCGGCCGATCCCGCCGGTCGTGATGCGCAGCACCGTCAAGCCCGAGGAGCCCGAGGCCGCGCCCGCCGAGCAGCCCGGGCCGACCGGCCCGCGGCACCGCTCCGGCTCGCCGGCCTCGCCGGTGATCGGCGTGATGGAGACGGGCGCGCGCGGTGGTGCGCCGCTGAACCTGCCGCCCGAGTGGCAGACTCCGCCGAACGCTCCGGAGCCCGCCGAGTCCGAGTCCACGGGCGAGTGGTTCCGGCCCCGGCAGAAGAGCCGACCCGAGCCGGCGGCGGCTCCCGCCCCCACGCCGACTCCCGCTCCCGCTCCCGTCCAGGCGCAGGCGCAGGCGCAGGCGCAGAACCCGGCGGCCTCCGGGCCGGCCGCGGGTTCGCCGTACGAGTCCAACGAGCGGTGGCAGCCGACTCCGCAGTTCTCCGCCGAGAGCACCCAGCAGATCCCGGCCCCGCGGCCGACCGGGGCACCGGCCTCGCCGTTCGCGCCCGCGTTCGGCACCGGCAACGAGCCCGCGCCGGTCGCCGACCAGGGGTTCCCCACCGGCGGCGGTCAGCAGTTCGGTAAGCCGCAGGGCGGCTACCCGGCCGATCCGTACGCGGGCGGCCCGGCGGCGGAGCCGTACCAGAATGGTGCGGCACGCGACCCCTTTACTCCCCGGGACCCCTTCGCCCGCCCGGCCGAGACGCCCGCACCCGCGGCCGACCCGTTCGGCACCGGCCCCGCGGCCCCGCGCCGGCCCCAGGGCCAAGGCGCGCCCGGCCGGTTCGCCCGCTCGCAGCCCCCGGCCGGGCCGTTCCCCCCGGCAGCGGCGGCGCCCCCGGTGCAGCCGGCGCAGCAGGGCTTCGCCGAGGGCCGGTTCGCCACCGAGCAGAACAGCGACGCGGAGGACACTCAGATCGGCGGCTTCCGCCCGATCAGCGACGACATCCAGCAGGGCGGCGCCATACCGGGGCTGCCCGTGAACGGCATGTACGGCGGCGGCCCCCAGGGCGCGCCCCGGCTCGCCGGTACCGCCATGCCCCCGGCGCCCGCCGGTGCCCGCCCGGCCGGTCCGCCGCCCCCGCCCGGTCCACTCGCCGCCGGTCCCGCCGGCCCGTCCGGTCACGGCGCGCACGCCGGACCGCCCGAGGGGCCGACCCCCGAGGCGCCCGCCGCTCCCGGCCCGGCCGCGAAGCCGAAGCCGGCTTCGGCCGCCAAGCCCAAGCCCCGCCCGCGTGCCCAGAAGCTGCTGGTCTACGCCGTCGGCGGCGCCCTCTTCGTGGGTTCGGCCGCCTACGGCACCGGGTTGATGCTCAACCAGGCCGACGTCCCGCGCGGCATCACGGTGCTCGGCACCGACATCGGTGGCGACAGTCGCGACCAAGCGATCCACCAGCTCGACGCCACCGTCGGCAAGATCGGCCAGCAGCCGATACAGCTGAAGATCGGTGGCCAGGCGTTGACCCTCGACCCGGCCACCGCCGGTCTCAGCTTCGACACCACCGCCACCGTGGACAGCCTGACCAAGCACAGCTACAGCCCGGTCGACGTGATCAGTTCACTGACCGGCGACAGCAAGGCCGTGCCGCCGCAGGTCCGGGTGGACCAGGCCAAGCTCAAGGTGGCCCTGGACCAGCTGGCCGGCCAGTCCGCGCAGGGGCTCAAGGAGGGCTTCGTCCAGTTCAACGACCCGGGCGACCCGAGCGTGGTGCCCGGCCAGGCCGGCCAGGCGGTGGACGGCAACGCGGCTGTCAACCAGGTCCAGCAGAGCTACCAGGACCGCGCCGCCGGCAAGAGCGACCCGCCGATCTCCCTCGCCGTGACGGCCGCTCAGCCGAAGGTCTCCCAGCAGGCCCTGCAGCAGGCGGCCGACGGGCTCGGCAAGCAGATCGTCAGTGCCAAGGTGACGGTCGTGGCGGGCAGCAGGCGGTTCGTCTTCACCAGGACGATCGCGAGCAAGACCCTGACGCTCGGCCCGGACGCCTCCGGAACCATCGGCCCGCAGTGGAATCTGGACCAGTTGAACAGCGCCATGGGAGGCGTCTTCGACCGGATCAAGTTCCGCAAGGCCGACGGCACGACGGCCCTCATCACCCCGCAGGATGTCGCGGACGGAATCGCCTCCGTCTTCGCCAACAACGGAGATACGGAGCGCACCTTCAAGTTCCGTTCGTGACATGTCAAGAATCACCGTCGGAGCCCCGAAGAGCTTCTCTCTTCGGGGCTCCGACGTGTTTCCCGGCGACATCCCGCCACTGGCGTGTAACTGACACAGTACGGGGGCAGCACCTCTCCGGATGGATTCCAGAGGGCGCTCAAATGGCTGACGAATAGTCGCCGCTGGCGGTATCCCGCCAAATCCGTCCGATAACCGGACGCAGAAAACCGGCGAGTAATGCCCACAGAACCGGGCAAACCGGACGTCACCATCTACGCGCGTCGACCCCCTGGAGCCCGGAGTGTCGCGTTCACATACCGGTGTTACTAAGTCCTCGTTACGAACTCATGAACGAGATATGGGAGAGAATGTCCGTTTTATGGCGTCTCGCCTGATGCTTGTCAAGTAGCTGAAAGCTACAACCTGGTGGACATTCCAGAACGAAGCCAAAACTGCACGCTCAGGCACTCAGAAACTCTTGACGTTCGATAAACGAGTTGCGAGAGTCCGTTCGACCAACTTCTTTCCTCGTTGCTGCTGCACAGACCACCGGCGGGAGCTTTCGCACCATGACGACGCCAACTGAGGACACGACAGAGACCGAACCGGTCCTCGTCGCGTCCGCTACGGACCTCACCGGCAACAAGCCGGGCGAGTTCCTTGGGCGCACCCCGGGCCAGATTGCCTGGAGCCGCTTCAAGCGCAACCGCATCGGTGTGCTCTGCGCCGGTATCGTGATCTTCTTCTTCCTGCTCGCCATCTTCGCTCCGGTGATCAGCGCGCTGTACGGCCAGTCGCCCTACATCGCCTACGGGCTCCGTAACCCGAACCTGCTGGACGACTACGGCGTGCCGATGGGCGCCGGCTACGGGATGAGTGCCGAGCACTGGTTCGGCATCACGCCGAACACCGGCTACGACATCTTCATCAAGCTGATCTACGGGATCCGCACCTCGATGGGCATCGGCATCATCGTGACGATCGTGTCCAGCCTCCTGGGCATCGTCATCGGTGTTGCGCAGGGTTACCTGGGCGGCCGCTTCGACTACTTCGTCGGGCGCTTCACGGACCTGCTGCTCGGCCTGCCGAGCCAGCTGTTCTTCATCGCCTTCACGCCGATCGTGCTGAACCTCTTCGTCCGCCCCGACGAGGAGACCCCGATCCACATCCGGGTCATCGCGATCGTCCTGGTGCAGACCCTCCTCGGCTGGATGGCCACCTCCCGCCTGCTGCGCGGTCTCGCGCTGAGCCTGCGCGAGCGCGAGTACATCGAGGCCGCGAAGATCGCAGGTGCTTCCTCCCTGCGGATCATCTTCAAGGAACTGATGCCCAACCTGGCCACCACGATCCTGGTCCAGGTGACGCTGCTGCTGCCGCTCACCGTGACCGCCGAGGCCGGTCTCTCGTTCCTGGGCGTCGGCATGACCGAGCCCACTCCCGACTGGGGACTGATGTTCCTGGACTCGGTGAACAACTACCAGAACGACCTGACCTACCTGCTCTTCCCCGGCCTCTCGCTGACGATCTTCTCCGTCGCGTTCAGCCTGTTCGGGGACGCCGTCCGAGACGCGCTCGACCCGAAGACCATTCGCTGAGCCGCGCCGCTTTCGGTACCAACGTTCTACCCCCGCTCCACCCCAGTCCGGCCACCCCGGGGCAGTGCCGCCCCGCCGGTCCGCGCTGGCCAGTCCTAGATGACCAGTGACAGGTAGGAACCAATGAGACTTCGCAAGGCAGCCATCATGCCGGCGCTCGTGGCCGTCAGCGCTCTGACGCTGACCGCCTGTGGCGGGGGTAGCTCTTCCTCGAGCGGCGACGCCAAGAAGGCCACCGCCGAGGTGGCGAACTTCGGCCTCGGCACCGCTGCCGACTCGCAGGGCCCGGTCAAGGGCGCTGCTGGTGCCAAGAAGGGCGGCACGGCGTACGACATCGAGCCGGCCGGCTTCGACTACCTGGACCCGAGCCAGCAGTACGTCAACACGTACCAGGTCGTCGGCAGCCTCTACAGCCGTCAGCTGACCGGCTACAAGACGGACCCGGCCACCGGCAAGGTCATCCTGGTCGGCGACATGGCGACCGACACCGGCACGCAGAGCGACGGCGGCAAGACCTGGACCTGGACCTTGAAGAAGGGTCTGAAGTTCGAGGACGGCACGCCGATCACCTCGAAGGACGTCAAGTACGCGGTCGAGCGTCTGTACTCCCCGTACCAGACCCAGGGTGCGACGTACTTCCAGACCTGGCTCTCCGGCGCGGACTACCGCAAGGTCTACGCCGGTCCGGACGCGGGTGAGCTGCCGGACAGCGTCATCGCGACCCCCGACGCGCAGACCATCGTCTTCCACTTCCAGGCTCCGCACGCCGACGCGCCCTACGCCGCCCAGATGCCGAACATCACGGCCATCGAGCGGTCGAAGGACGACAAGGAGAAGTACAACAACCACCCGGTCTCGATTGGTCCCTACAAGATCAAGTCGTACGAGCCCGACAAGTCCCTCGTGTTCGAGCGCAACCCCGAGTGGGACCCGAGCACCGACCCGATCCGCGCCGCGAACGTGGACTCGTGGTCGTTCGAGCTCGGCATCGACCAGGCGCTGCTGACCCAGCGTCTGATGGCCGGCTCGGGCAACGACAAGGACGCGGTCACCATCGCCGCGAACGCCGACAACGCGAGCATCAAGACGATCCAGAGCGACGCGCAGTACGCGAGCCGCACGATCAACCAGTACGAGCCCTACGTCGACGTGTTCAACATCAACACGACCCGGGTCACCGACGTCAACGTCCGCAAGGCGCTGGCCGTCGCGTTCCCGACCGCCACGGTCCAGAAGCTGCTCGGCGGCTCGGCCACCGGCGACGTCGCGGGCAACCTGATGAGCCCGACCGTGGGCGGCTGGCAGAACACCGACCCGCTGGGCGTCAAGGCCACGCCGAACGGTGACCCGGTCAAGGCCAAGGCCATGCTGACCGCCGCCGGCAAGGTCGGCTACACGATCGTGCTGGCGTACTCCAACACGACCCGCTGGCAGACCACCACCGCCGCGATCGCCGACCAGCTGAACGCAGCCGGCTTCAACGTGCAGCGCAAGGAGCTGGACCCGACCAGCTACTACACGCAGATCGGCAAGCCCGACAACGGCTTCGACCTGTACCGCAGTGGCTGGGGTGCCGACTGGCCGGTCGGCTCGACCGTCGTCCCGCCGACCCTGGACGGCCGCACCATCGGTGACGGTGCGCCGAACTACTCGCACTACAACAGCGCCACCAGCAACGCCGAGATGGACCGGATCAACAAGATCACGGACGTCAAGGAGCAGGCTGCCGAGTGGATGAAGCTGTCGGACACCATCCTCGCCAATGATGTCCCGATGATCCCGACCACCTACGACAAGTACTTCCAGGTCTACGGTGCGGGCCTCGGCGGCGTCGCCTACAACCCGGTCCTGGGCGCGGTCGACCTGTCGAACATCTTCATCAAGTAAGCACCGGATCCGGAGCAGGCCTCCGGGCCCGCTCCCCCGGGCAGGGCCACCTGATGGTGGCCCTGCCCGGGCCACGTGCCGACCACCCGTGACCCGGGGGTCGCACTCTCCACGACGTGGCCGCCTAGGGCGCCCTCTCTCGGAAGAGCTCATCCCATGCTCCGATTTCTCATCCGCCGGGCGCTCGGCGCTGCGGTCATCATCGTCCTGCTGATCGCACTCACCTACTTCGCGTTCTTCTCGCTTCCGACCGACCCCGCGTCGCTCTCCTGCCCGAAGGGCTGCTCCCCGCAGCTGCTCGCGCAGATCCGCGAGAACATGCACCTGAACCAGCCGATCGTCGTGCAGTTCTGGCACTACTTCAGCGGCCTGTTCGTCGGCCAGGACTTCGGCAACCTCGGCCACTGCGCGGCCCCCTGCTTCGGTTACTCGTACAACAGCCAGCAGTTCGTCTGGGACCGCATCGCGGCCAACTACCCCGCCACCTTCACGCTCGCCGTCGGCGGCGCCGCCTGCTTCCTCAGCATCGGCGTGGGCCTGGGCATGATCTCGGCGTGGAAGCAGGGCTCGTTCTGGGACAAGGCGGCCAGCTCCATCTCGCTGGTCGGCCAGTCGACCCAGATCTACTTCCTCGGCCCGCTGGCGATGGCCCTGTTCGTCGTGAACCTGAAGTGGCTCGTCCAGCCGAACTACACCCCGTTCACCCAGGACCCGTGGGCCTGCTTCCAGGGCATGATCCTTCCCTGGCTGGTCATGTCGGTGATCTTCTGGTCGAACTACACCCGCCAGGTCCGCTCGCTGATGCTGGAGCAGCTCTCCGAGGACCACATCCGGGCCGCCCGCGCCAAGGGCATGTCGAACAGCTACGTCTGGTGGCGCTACGCGCTGCGCGGCGCGATGGCCCCGATCGTCACGATCTTCGGTATCGACCTCGGCGCCGTCTTCTCCGGCGCGATCATCACCGAGTACACCTTCGGTGTGCACGGCCTCGGCTACCTCGCCGTGCAGGCCGTCCACCAGGAGGACCTCTACCTGGAGCTGGGCGTGCTGATCTTCAGCTCGGTCTCCATCCTGCTCTTCAACATCATCGTCGACGCCGCTTACGCTCTCCTCGACCCCCGGGTCCGGCTGGGATGACCTCCGCCCCGCTCGTGACTGTTCCGTACCACCCCGCCCCCGAGGAGACCCGACCGTGAGCACCCTCACCAAGTCCGAGGCCGTCGACGCACCCCAGGCCGGCAACGCCTTCCTCTCGGTGCGCGACCTGCGCGTCCGCTTCCGCACCGAAGACGGCATCGTCAACGCCGTCAACAACCTGACCTTCGACCTCGAGCAGGGCAAGACCCTGGGCATCGTCGGTGAGTCGGGGTCCGGCAAGTCGGTGTCCAACCTGGCCGTGATGGGCCTGCACAACCCGAGGAACACCACCATCGAGGGGACGGTGACGCTCGATGGCCAGGAGCTGCTCACCGCCTCCCAGCGTGAGCTGGAGAAGCTCCGCGGCAACAAGATGGCGATGATCTTCCAGGACGCGCTGGCCGCGCTCTCGCCGTACTACACGATCGGCCGGCAGATCGCCGAGCCGTTCATGAAGCACACGGGGGCGAACAAGAAGGAAGGTCGCGAGCGCGCGATCGAGATGCTCCGCCGGGTCGGCATCCCGCAGCCGCAGACCCGTGTCGACGACTTCCCGCACCAGTTCTCCGGCGGTATGCGCCAGCGCGCGATGATCGCGATGGCCCTGGTCTGCGACCCGCAGCTGCTGATCGCCGACGAGCCGACCACCGCGCTCGACGTGACGGTGCAGGCCCAGATCGTCGACCTGCTGAAGGACCTCCAGCAGGAGAGCGGCACCTCGATCGTCTTCATCACCCACGACCTCGGCGTGATCCGTGAGATCGCCGACGACGTCCTGGTGATGTACGCGGGCCGGGCCGTGGAGCGCGGCACCATGCGCGAGGTCCTGAAGACCTCCCAGCACCCCTACGGCTGGGGTCTGCTGAGCTCGATCCCGCGGATCAACAGCTCGGTCGACGTCCCGCTGGAGCCGATCCCGGGCACCCCGCCGTCGCTGCTGAACCCGCCGACGGGCTGCGCCTTCAACCCCCGGTGCGCGTACCGTGAGCTGGTGGACGGCGACAAGTGCGTGACCGAGCGCCCGCCGCTGGAGCTGGCCAACGGCCACCTCTCCGCCTGCCACCTCACCCCCGCGCAGAAGCAGTCCATCCTCACCGAGCAGATCCTGCCCCGGCTGAGCAGCTGAGCTCGGTAAAGGAGCCAAGGAAATCCCATGAGCGCAAAGACTCTGACCGAGCCGGCCGACGCGGCCCCCACCTCCGGCGAGACCCTGCTGGAGGTCAACGGCCTCACCAAGCACTTCCCCGTGATGGGCGGTTTCCCGTTCAAGCGCCAGGTCGGTGCCGTCCAGGCGGTCGACGGCGTGACCTTCGACGTCCACAAGGGCGAGAGCCTGGGCCTGGTCGGTGAGTCCGGCTGCGGCAAGTCGACCACCGGCCGACTGCTCACCCGGCTGCTGGAGCCCACCGGCGGGACGGTGAAGTACCTCGGCCAGGACATCACGCACGCCTCCCGCAAGGAGATCGCGCCGATCCGGTCCGAGATCCAGATGATCTTCCAGGACCCGTACTCGTCGCTGAACCCGCGGCACACGGTCGGCACGATCATCTCGGGCCCGATGGAGATCAACAACATCAACCCGGCCGGTGGCCGCGCGAACAGGGTGAAGGAGCTCCTGGAGATCGTCGGTCTCAACCCGGAGCACTTCAACCGCTTCCCGCACGAGTTCTCCGGCGGCCAGCGTCAGCGCATCGGCGTGGCCCGCGCGCTCGCGCTCAACCCGAAGCTGATCATCGCGGACGAGCCGGTCTCCGCGCTCGACGTGTCGATCCAGGCCCAGGTCGTCAACCTGCTCCAGGGCCTGCAGCGCGAGCTCGGCATCGCCTTCGTCTTCATCGCGCACGACCTGTCGATCGTCCGGCACTTCTCGCAGCGCGTCGCGGTGATGTACCTGGGCAAGATCGTCGAGATCGCGGACCGGGACGCCCTCTACACGCGCCCCCGCCACCCGTACACCCACGCGCTGCTGTCGGCCGCGCCGGACGCCGACCCGGACAACAACTCCATCGAGCGCATCCGGCTGACCGGTGACGTCCCGTCGCCGCTCAACCCGCCGTCCGGCTGCCGGTTCCGCACCCGCTGCTGGAAGGCCCAGGAGAAGTGCGCCACCGAGGAGCCGCCGCTGCTCCAGATCGGCGGCAACGACGCCGGCCACCTCACCGCCTGCCACTTCCCGGAGGACGGTGACGCCGCCGCCAAGCGCGCCGCCGCCGCCGTTCCCGCGGCACGGACCACCGAGGACTGAGCGCGCATCACCCGCAACGCGTGAGGGCCCCAGGAGCTGCTCCTGGGGCCCTCACGCGTCTCTCAGTGCCCCAGCAGGGCACGGGCGGCAGCGCGCCGCAGGTCGCCCAGCTCGGTGTCGATCACGGCCCACTCGGCGGCGTCGAGCACCACGGCGGCCGGCTGCTCGGGGCGCTCGGCGCGCAGCCGGACCCGCAGGTGGGTCGGCGGGTGCGAGGCGTCGATCGAGGTCATGGTGCGGGCGGAGAGCCTGCTGCGGCGCTCCAGCTCGCTCGGCGGGATGGAGTCGAGGTAGTCGCGCAGACCGGTCCAGAGCCCCTCCTCGGCCTCCGCACCGCGCGCGCCGCCGCCCGACGGGCCGCCGGCCCGCTGCTGGCGCAGGCGGGCCATGACGCTCTCCCGCAAGTAGAGCTTGCCGAGCATCGACGCGGCCGCCTGCGAGGAGCCGATCCCGGCAGCCAGCTCGTCGGCCAGGTACTCGGCCCGCTGGCTGCCGGCCCGGGTGAGCCGGTGGAGCAGCCGGTGGGCGCCCCGGACGGGCAGCGCCACAACCTGCAGCAGCCAGTTGGCGAACTCGTCGAGCGCGGTCTTCTGGGTTCTGGCGCCGCGGACCGTCCTGGCCCTTCCCCGCTGGTTGACCCTCAGCATGTAGAGGTCTCCGCTGGTCGGCACCAGCAGCCGCTGCCAGGCCTCCAGGGTGTCCGCCGCCAGGCTCAGCCAGAAGCCGCGACGTTCGTCACCGTTGACGCCGTGACCGAGCTCGTGACCGAGCAGGGCGACCCGCTCCTCGGGCGTCAGCACCGTCCAGAGCGGCAGTCCCAGCGTGAGCTGGACCCGGCGGCGGACCCCGAGATGGACGTAGGAGGCCTGGAAATCGGTCGAGACCTTGATCCGGTCCGGCCTGCGGGTGCCGAGCTCGTCGGCGATCCGATCGACCAGCGCGTACAGCTGCGGGGCCCGCTCGCGGTCCACCACCCCGCTCTCGGCACGCCAGCGGCCGAGCCGCGGGCGGAGCAGGTAGGTCAGCCCGAGGCCGAGCGCACCGACGACCTTGAGCAACGGATAGCCCTCGACCAGCAACCAGAGCGAGCCGCCCGCGACCGCCAGGGTGGCGAGGTGGACCACCGTGGCGAGGCCGAGCGCCGCGCACCGGGCCACGCTCCACCGGGAACCGGCCGGCTGCTCGACCAACCGCCCGTACAGCTGCTCGACCCGGGCCAGGTCCCGCGCGCGGCGGGACGCGGCCCGGCCGCTCAACTGCTTGTCGGGGCCGAGGTTCCAGTCGCAGGACTGGCACCAGTCGCTGAAGCGGGGATCCGAGTCGATCGACCGGGAGCAGTTGGGGCAGTCGCGAACTGATGAGATGACAGACACAAGTTCTCATCATTCCATCCGCAGCCTGCCCACAACAAGCCCGGGTGGGCGGGCTGACTCAGCCCTGCCCCTCCTCGGGTGGCGCCGCACTCCCGCCGTCCACGCCGTTCCCCGGCTCGGCTCCGCCCTCGGCTCCGCGCTCCGCAGCACTGGGCCCACTCTCGCGCTCCGCAGCGAAATGACAAGCCGAGTCGTGCCCGGCGAGCCCGCCCAGCCAGCTCGGGGAGACCAGCAACGGGACCTCGGTCGCGCAGCGGTCCTGGGCCTTCCAGCAGCGGGTGCGGAAGCGGCAGCCGGAGGGCGGGTTGGCCGGTGAGGGCACATCGCCGACCAGCACGATCCGGTCCCGCGCCTCACGCGCCGCCGGGTCCGGCAGCGGCACCGCGGAGAGCAGCGCCTGGGTGTACGGGTGCGTGGCGTGCTCGTAGATCTCCAGGTCGCTGCCGATCTCGACCAACCTGCCCAGGTACATCACGCCGACCCGGTCCGAGATGTGCCGGACGATCGAGAGGTCGTGCGCGATGAACATGTACGAGAGGTTGAACTCCTTCTGGAGCTGGTCCAGCAGGTTGATCACCTGTGCCTGCACCGAGACGTCCAGGGCCGAGACCGGCTCGTCGCAGATGATGATCTCCGGACGCAGCGCCAGTCCCCGTGCGATGCCGATGCGTTGGCGCTGCCCGCCGGAGAACTGGTGCGGATACCGGTTGATGTACTCGGGGTTGAGCCCGACCACGTCCAGCAGATCCTGAACTGCCTTGCGACGGTCGCCCTTCGGCGCCACCTCGGGGTGGATCTGGAACGGCTCGCCGATGATGTCGCCGACCGTCATCCGCGGGTTCAGCGAGGTGTACGGGTCCTGGAACACCATCTGGATGTTGCGGCGCACCGCCTTCAGCGCCGGTCCCGAGAGCGTGGAGATCTCCTCGCCCTTGTACCGGACCGAGCCTGCGGTGGCCGGCTCCAGGTTCATCAACACCTTGGCCAGCGTGGACTTTCCGCAGCCCGACTCCCCCACGATGCCGAGCGTCTCGCCCTTGACCAGGTCGAAGGAGACCCCGTCGACGGCCTTGACCGCCCCGACCGGCTTCTTGATGATGACGCCCTTGGTCAGCGGGAAGTGCTTGACCAGGTCCCGGACTTCGAGGATCGCCTCGCCCTGCTGGACGGGGGGCGTGAAGGCCGTCTCCCCCGGCTTGGCCGCGCCGAGCGCGGTGGCGCCGTCAGTCATGGAGGGTCTCCTTCCAGAAGTGGCAGGCACTGGCCCGCCCGGGCGCGGTGACGCCCGCGTCGTCCGTCACCTCGAAGAGCGGCGGCACCGTGGTCCGGCAGATGTCCTGCGCGCGCGGGCAGCGCGGGTTGAAGGCGCAGCCCGGCGGGATCCGCAGCAGGTTCGGCGGCAGGCCCTTGATCGCGTAGAGCTCCTGCCCCTTCTGGTCCAACCGCGGGATCGAGTCGAGCAGGCCGCGGGTGTACGGGTGCGCGGGGTGGGCGTAGAGCTCGTGGACAGGGGCGGTCTCGACGATCCGTCCGGCGTACATCACGGCGATCTTGTCCGCGACGTCGGCGACCACGCCGAGGTCGTGGGTGATCAGGATCAGCCCCATGTGGTACTCGGCCTGGAGCTCCGCCAGCAGGTCCATCACCTGGGCCTGCACGGTCACGTCCAGGGCCGTAGTGGGCTCGTCGGCGATGATCAGGGCCGGCTCCAGGGCGAGCGCCATCGCGATCATGATCCGCTGGCGCATACCGCCGGAGAACTGGTGCGGGTAATCGCCGACGCGCTGCGCGGCGGCCGGAATCCGCACCCGGTCCATCATCTCGATCGCCTTGGCCTTGGCGTCCTTGCGGCTCAGGCCCCGGTGCACCCGGTACATCTCGCCGAGCTGCATGCCGACGGTGTGCACGGGGTTGAGCGAGGAGAGCGCGTCCTGGAAGACCATCGCCATCTGCGCGCCACGGATCTTGCGGCGCTCCTCGGAGCCGAGCTTGAGCAGGTCGCGGCCCTTGAAGAGGATCTCGCCCGAGGCGATCTTGCCCGGCGGGCTGTCCAGGATGCCCATCACGGCCTGCGCGGAGACCGACTTGCCGGATCCGGACTCACCCAGGATCGCCAGGGTCTCGCCGGCCCGGACCGCGTAGTCGACCCCGTTGACCGCCTTGGCCACGCCCTCCCTGGTGTGGAACTCGACGTGGAGGCCACGGACCTCCAGAAGGGGCGCGTCGTGGCTGTCGACGGTGTCCTGACCGGCTTCGGCCGACCTGCTGCTCGCGCTGGTGCTGCTGCTCATGCTGCTACTCATGGCTGGTGGGGACCTCTCTCAGCGCAGCTTGGGGTCGAGAGCGTCGCGGACCGCGTCGCCGAGCATGATGAACGCCAGCACAGTGAGGCTGAGCGCCCCGGCCGGGTAGAGCAGGATGTGCGGCGCGTTGCGGAAGGTGTCCGCGGCCGAGGAGATGTCGATGCCCCAGGAGACCGTGGGCGGCTTGAGCCCGACGCCCAGGAAGCTCAGGGTGGCCTCCAGGGAGATGTAGGTACCCAGGGCGATCGTGGCCACGACGATGATCGGGGCGACGGCGTTCGGCAGGATGTGCCGCAGCATCAGCCGGGAGTTCCCGGCGCCCAGCGCCCTGGCCGCCGTGACGTAGTCCTGCTGTTTGGCCGTGATCACCGCGCCTCGGGCGATGCGTGCCAGCTGCGGCCAGCCGAGGACCACGATGAACGCCACCACGATCCAGATCGACTGACTGGGGATCACGGAGAGGAAGACCAGGCCGCCGAGCAGGATCGGGATGCCGAAGAAGATGTCGGCGATCCGCGAGACGACCGAGTCGAGCCAGCCGCCGAAGAACCCGGCCAGGCCGCCCAGCAGGGTGCCGGTCAGTGCGGCGCCGGCGGTGGCGCAGACGCCCACCGTGATGGAGGCACGGGCGCCGTGCACCGTACGGGCGTAGACGTCGCAGCCCTGGTTGTCGAAGCCGAACGGGTGTCCGGACTCGGCCCCGGCCTGGGACTTCGAGAGGTCGCACTTGAGCGGGTCGGTCGAGGTAAACAGGGTGGGCCAGATCGCCATGATCACCAGGAAGATGATCAGCAGCCCGGAGATGATGAAGATCGGGTTGCGCCGCAGGTCGCGCCAGGCGTCCTGCCAGAGGCTGCGCGCCACGACCCGGTCCTCCAGCGCGGGAGTCTCCGGGTGGTCCGCCAGCCGTTCGGCCTTGATTAAGCTCTGGCCCTCCATGGTGCCGAGGTCGAAGGTGCGGCTCTCCACCGCACTCGGCATCTCCTCCTCGCCGGTCCCGGCCTCGGCGAGCGGGTCCGCTTCGTTGTACTTGTCCTGATCAGGCATAACGGATCCTCGGGTCCAGAACCGCGTAGAGCAGGTCGACGAGCAGGTTGGCCGCCAGGAAGACGATGACCAGGATGGTCACGAAGCCCACCACGGTGTTGCTGTTCTGACGGACGATCCCCTGGTAGAGGTAGAAACCCACGCCGTGGATGTTGAAGATGCGCTCGGTGACCAGCGCACCACCCATCAGCGCACCGAGGTCGGTACCCAGGAAGGTGACCACCGGGATCAGCGAGTTGCGCAGCAGGTGGTTGATCACCACGCGCCGCCGCGGCAGGCCCTTGGCCGTCGCGGTCCGCACGTAGTCGGCCTTGGAGTTCTCGGCGACGGTGGTCCGGGTGAGCCGGGCGACGTAGGCGAGGGAGACCGAGGCCAGCACGATGCCGGGCAGCAGCAGCGACTGCAGGGTCAGCGGATCACCGGCGGTCGCCGGCAGGATCCCCCACTTCACGCCGATCAGGTACTGCAGCACGTAGCCCGTGACGAAGGTCGGGATCGAGATGACCACCAGGGTCAGGATCAGCACGCTGTTGTCCGCCATCCCGCCCCGCCGCAGGCCGCTGATCAGGCCGAACCCGATGCCGAAGACCACCTCGATGGTGAACGCCACCGCGGTGAGCTTGAGCGTCGCCGGGTAGGCGGTGGCCAGCAGTGAGGTGACGGACTGCCCGCTGAACGTGGTCCCGAAGTTCCAGCGGAACAGGTTGCCCATGTACTTGACGTACTGAAGCCAGAGCGGGTCGTTCAGGTTGTACTGGGCCCGGATCTGCGCCGCGATGGCCGGGTCCGGCGCCTTGTCCCCGAAGAGCGCGTTGACCGGGTCGCCCAGGGCGTGGACCATCACGAAGATCAGGAAGGTGGTCCCGATGAAGACCGGGATCATTTGGAGCAGCCGTCTGAGGACGTAGCGTCCCATGCGTTCCTCCTCTGAGCCGTCGGCACCGCCGCGGCCGGCCCAGGCGACCCGAGGTCGCCGGAACCCGCCGCGGCTGCCGACTACTTGACGGTGATCGAGGTGTAGACCGGGACGCTGAACGGGTCGAGCATCACGTTGCTGACCTTGTCCGACCAGCCGGCCGTGCCGTTCTGGTACCAGAGCGGGATGGCCGGCATGTCGGTGGCCAGCATCTTCTCCGCGGTCTGGAAGTCCTTGACCGAGTCCGTCGGGTTCGGCTGGGCGTTGGCCTGGCTCACCAGCGCGTCGAACTGCTGGTTGCTGTAGTGCGAGTCGTTCGAGGAGCCGTCGGTGGTGTAGACCGGCTGCAGGAAGTCCTGGATCAGCGGGTAGTCCATCTGCCAGCCGGTCCGGAAGGCGCCGGTCATCTGCTTGCTGGTGATCTGGTTGCGGAAGTCCGCGAAGGTGCCGACCGGCCGACCGACGCACGCGGTGGTGTTGCCCAGCGCGTTGTTGATGCTGTTGCAGGTCGCGTCGACCCACTCCTTGTGCGGGCCGTCGGCGTTGTAGCTGATGGTCAGCTGACCACCGGGGATCCCACCGCCCTGCTGGATCAGCGCCTTGGCCTTGGCCGGGTCGTAGTTGCAGGCGTCGCCGCAGATGCCGGCCTGGTAGCCGCCCGCCGCGCCGAGCACCGGGGAGGTCCACTCGGTCGCCGGCGTACGGGTGGACGTGAACACCACCTTGGTGATGGTGGCCCGGTCGATCGCCATCGAGATGCCCTGGCGCACCAGCTTGGCGTTGTCAGTGTTCCAGTCAGCCTGGTAGAGCGGGAACGAGATGGTCTGGATGATGCCGGCCGGCTGGTTGATGTAGCGGCCGTTGAGGTCACCCTGGATGGTCTTCAGCGCGGAGTTCGGCACCCCGTTGTCGACGTCCAGGTTGCCCGACTGGAGGTCGGCGTAGGCCGCGTTGGTGTCGGTGTAGACCTTGAGGTCGATCCCGCCGTTCTGCGGCTTGATGGTGCCGCTGTACTGCGGATTGGGCCGCAGCTGCATCTTCTGGCTGCGCGTCCACGAGGAGATCTCGTACGGGCCGTTGCCGATCGGCTGGTTGAGGTAGCCCGCGTGGTTGGAGAAGAAGGTCTTGGGCAGCGGGTAGTACGCCGAGTAGCCCAGGGTCTGCGGCCAGGTGGAGAACTTCTGGCTGAGGGCGACCGTGAAGGTGTTGTCGTCGATCACCTTGAGGCCGGACATGGTCTGCGCCTTCGGCGCCCCGCTGGTCGGCGCCACGTCGTTGAAGCCGTCGATGTAGCCGAAGAAGCTCGCGTTGACCTGCTTGTTGGTGACCAGCGCGCCGTAGTTCCAGGCGTCGACGTACGAACTGGCGGTCACCGGTGTGCCGTCGCTGAACTTCCACCCGGGCTTGAGCTTGACCGTCCAGTTCTGCTGGTCCGTCGAGGTGATCGAGTCGGCGTTGGCGTTGTTGGCCGCGCTCGTCTTCGGGTCGTAGGTGATCAGACCCGTGAAGATCATGTTGAGAACGGCGCCGCCGTTCACCTCGTTCGTGTTGGCCGGCTCCAGCGGATTCTGCGGGTCACCCCACCACGCCGTGACGACACCGGCGGAGTTCGTCCCGCCGCCGCTGCTCTTACTGCTGCTGCATCCCGTGACCACCAGGGCCAGGGATGTCGCTGCGATGACGGCCCAGCGCGCTCGGGTTGCTGCCGGCATGAAGGTTCCTCCTCGACGTGTGTGTCGCATCACACCCCATCAGAAGGCAGGTCCTGCGGTGGCGCACCCGCAGTAGGGCCGGATGAGGGACCCACGGCTCGGCGGGGTCCCCCGATGTGATGACGGGTCAGACCGAGAGGGCGTCATCGTGAAAAGCCGCCGGCCGGACCCCGTGAAGGGGTCCGGCCGGCGGCTTTTGAACAGGGTGGGTCAGTTCTTCTTGGCGCGCGAGGCGGTACGCCCGCGCTCCTTCTGGTCCAGGACGACCTTGCGGATACGCACGGTCTCCGGGGTCACCTCGATGCACTCGTCCTCGCGGCAGAATTCCAGGGACTGCTCCAGCGAGAGCTTGCGCGGCGGCACCAGGTTCTCGGTGGTGTCGGAGGAGGCCGCACGCATGTTGGTGAGCTTCTTCTCCTTGGTGATGTTGATGTCCATGTCGTCCTGGCGCGAGTTCTCGCCGACGATCATGCCCTCGTACACCTCGGTGGTGGGCTCGACGAAGAGCGTGCCGCGCTCCTGGATGCCCATCATCGCGAACGGCGTCACGACGCCGGCCCGGTCGGCCACCAGCGAACCGTTGTTGCGCATCCGCAGCTCGCCGAACCACGGCTCGTGGCCCTCGAAGATGCTGTGCGCGATGCCGGTGCCGCGGGTGTCGGTCAGGAACTGGGTACGGAACCCGATCAGACCACGCGACGGGACGATGAACTCCATGCGGACCCAGCCGGAGCCGTGGTTCGTCATGGTCTCCATGCGGCCCTTGCGGACGGCCATCAGCTGGGTGATCGCGCCGAGGTACTCCTCGGGGCTGTCGATCGTCATGCGCTCGACCGGCTCGTGGGTCTTGCCGTTGACGATCTTGGTGACCACCTGCGGCTTGCCCACGGTCAGCTCGAAGAGCTCCCGGCGCATGGTCTCGACGAGGATGGCCAGCGCCAGCTCACCGCGGCCCTGCACCTCCCAGGCGTCCGGACGCTCGGTCGGCAGGACGCGCAGCGAGACGTTACCGATCAGCTCCTTGTCCAGACGGTCCTTCACCATGCGGGCGGTGACCTTGTGGCCCTTGCCGCCCTTGCCGACGAGCGGCGAGGTGTTGGTGCCGATGACCATCGAGATGGCCGGCTCGTCCACCGTGATCAGCGGCAGCGCGATCGGGTTCTCCAGGTCGGCCAGGGTCTCGCCGATCATGATGTCGGGGATACCCGCGACGGCGCAGATGTCGCCGGGACCGGCCACCTCGGCCGGCTTGCGGGTGAGCGCCTCGGTCATCAGCAGCTCGGTGATCTTGACCTGCTGGATCGAGCCGTCACGCTTCATCCACGCGACCTGCTGGCCCTTGCGCAGCTCGCCCTGCTCGACGCGGCAGAGCGCGATACGGCCGAGGAAGTTGTCGGCGTCCAGGTTGGTGACGTGCGCCTGCAGCGGAGCGTTCTCGTCGTACTCCGGCGCCGGGACGCTGCCCAGGATGGTGGAGAAGAACGGCTCCAGCGAGTCGCTGTCGGCCGGCACGGTGCCGTTCTCCGGCTTGGTCAGCGAGGCCACACCGTCACGCGCGCAGGCGTAGACGATCGGGAACTCGATCTGCTCCTCGGTGGCGTCCAGGTCGAGGAAGAGGTCGTAGGTCTCGTTGATGACCTCGTCGATCCGGGAGTCCGGACGGTCGGTCTTGTTGATGCAGAGGATGACCGGCAGCTTGGCGGTCAGCGCCTTGCGGAGCACGAAGCGGGTCTGCGGCAGCGGGCCCTCGGAGGCGTCGACCAGCAGAACGACCGCGTCGACCATGGAGAGGCCGCGCTCGACCTCGCCACCGAAGTCGGCGTGGCCCGGGGTGTCGATGATGTTGATCGTGATCGGCGCGCCACCCTCCTTCGGGTGGTACTTGACCGCGGTGTTCTTCGCGAGAATGGTGATGCCCTTCTCGCGCTCCAGGTCGTTCGAGTCCATCATGCGGTCGTCGAGATGCTGGTGAGCCGCGAAGGCACCGGCCTGCTTGAGCATCGCGTCAACCAGGGTCGTCTTGCCGTGGTCGACGTGGGCGACGATGGCTACATTGCGGATGTCATTGCGCGTGGGCATGCGGAGCGAACTCTCCCGGAGTCGTGGGTTGTGGCGCCCCGGCTGCGAATCCCTTGACCGGTCCACCCGCCGGGCACGACATGCCACGGCTCCTCCTATGGTACGTGGAACCATCCAGCGCGGCAGATTCGGGCAGCTCACAGCGGTCAACGCCGTAGGAAACCGAGGTCCTGCCAGCGCGGCCAGGTGAATCCGAAGGCCCCCGCACCGGCCACACCCGTGCGGACGGCGACCAGCTCGGGGCGCTGGTAGAGCGGCACCGAGTGGCCCAGCTGCCAGATCCGGACGTCGGCCTGGTGCAGCAGCTCGGCCTGCGCCGCCGGGTCGGGCTCGGCGGTGGCCCGGTCGAAGAGCAGGTCGATCTCGTCCGTCCCCGAGCCGCCGTAGTTCTGCCCGGTGACCGGTCTGCCGTCGGCGCCGGGCCGGGGCTTGGCGTAGAGCGGGCGCTCGTCGGCGGCGGGGAAGGCGGTGGCCGGCCAGGAGAAGAGCGCGAGGTCCCAGTCGCCGCCGGTCAGGTGGTCCCGGACGAAGCCGTCGGCCGGGACGGCCTGCGGGTGCACGGTGATCCCGTCCGGGGCGAGCTGGGCCACCAGGGCGTCGGCGGCGCGGCGGGCGGTGGCCGAGCCATCGGGCAACAGCAGGGTGAGGTCCAGGTGCAGGTTCCTGGCGGTGGCGGCGATCGTGCCGCTGTCGTCCTGGTAGCCGTCCTGGTCGGCCATCAGCAGGTGGTTGCCGAGCGGGACGGCGGGCAGGCCGAGCGGGCCGAGCGCCGCCTCGGCGACCGCCTGACGGTCCACGCAGGCGGCCACCGCCCGGCGGACGGCGGGCTCGGCGAGCGGGCCGCGGGCGCCGTTCAGGGTCAGCTGGGTGAAGGAGGGCGCGGCCGCCCGGTGCAGGGTCAGGCCCGGGAGCGACTCGGCGCGCTTGACCGCCTGGAGGGAGGAGTCCACCGCGCCGTCCAGCGCGGCGACGTCGACGGTGCCCTGGTCGAGGGCGTCCAGGCGGTTCGGCGTGGCCAGGAAGTCGATCCCGTCGACTTTCACCGGGTCACCCCACCACTGCGGGTTGCGGACCAGCGAGGCCCTGCCGGCCTTGGCGTCCAGCGACTTCAGCACCAGCGGGCCGGCCGTCACGGGCAGTCCGGCCGCCGGGTAGAGCGGGCTGAAGAGCGCGCGCCACTGCGCGTACGGCTGCTTGAAGACGACCTTGACCTGGTGCGGATCGGCGCCGGGGGCGATCGACTCGATCGCCGCGTAGCCGGGCAGCGAGCCGCGCAGCTCGGTCCACTGGGCGGTGAAGTCGGCGGCCGCCAGCGGCTTTCCGTCGCTCCAGACGGCCTTCGGGTTGAGCCGGTAGACGACCGTGCGACTCGTCGCGTCGGCGTCGGCGCCGGCCAGGAAGTCCGGGTCCGCGGTCGGGCGGGCCCGGTCGTCCGGCCGGAAGAGGCTGGGCAGCAGGGCGTGCGCGATCAGCTCGGTGTCGGCGGTGGCGGTGGGCCGGTAGACGTCCAGCGAGGCGGGCACCTCGTCCACCGCCCAGCGGACCGTGCCGCCGTCGCGGACCGACGTACGGTCCCCGGGCGTCAGGTCGGACGCGGGCTGCGGCGGCGGGGCCGCGGGGGCCGGACGCGGGGCCGAGGAACAGCCCGCCAGGGCGCCGAGCACCACGGCGGCGGCGACAACTCTGCGCAGGACCGAGGTGTTGGTCATACCGTCCACTCAACTGCACTCATGCCGAAGGGAGCTGACGGCACGACAGCCGGACACCCGGTTGGGTGAGCGAATCCTGTCCGAGGGGTTCCCGTTCATTGTGATCAAGGTCACACTCGCAGGATGACCATAGCGATCCCGGAACGCACACTCCGTACCGACCGCTGGTGGCTGCCACAGCTCGCGACGGCGGCCGGGCTGCTGGCCTTCATCGCCTACTCGACCTGGCGGGCCTTCGAGGGCGCCCACTACTACGCGGCGCCCTACGTCTCCCCCTTCTACTCCCCCTGCCTGGCGGCGAACTGCGCCACCATGCGCGGCGGGGCGGACTGGGCGCTGGTGGGCGACTGGTGGCGGCTCTCGCCCGCTCTGCTGGTGCTGGTCTTCCCGCTCGGGTTCCGACTGACCTGCTACTACTACCGCAAGGCCTACTACCGGGCCTTCTGGTCCTCGCCGCCGGCCTGCGCGGTGGCCGAGCCGCACGCCACGTACAGCGGCGAGACGCGCTTCCCGCTGATCCTGCAGAACCTGCACCGGTACTTCTTCTACCTGGCGATCCCGGTCGCCGGGATCCTCAGCTACGACGCGGTGCTGGGCTTCCGCAACGCCGACGGGGCCTGGGGGCACGCCGGGCTGGGCACCCTGGTGCTGGTCGTCAACGTCGGGCTGATCTGGGCCTACACGCTCTCCTGCCACTCCTGCCGGCACATCGTCGGCGGCCGGCTGAAGCACTTCTCCAAGCACCCGGTGCGCTACCGAGCCTGGCAGCTGGTCGGCCGGCTCAACGCCCGCCACATGCAGTTGGCCTGGCTCTCGCTGGCCTCGGTCGGGCTGGCCGACCTGTACGTGTACCTGGTCTCGTCGGGCGTCTTCGCCGACCCGAAGTTCTTCTGAGAGGGAACCCTGCATGGACAGCTACGACGTGGTGGTGGTCGGCGCGGGCGGGGCCGGGCTGCGGGCGGCGATCGAGGCGCGCGAGCAGGGCATGCGGGTCGCGGTGATCTGCAAGTCGCTCTTCGGCAAGGCCCACACGGTGATGGCCGAGGGCGGGATCGCCGCGGCGATGGGCAACGTCAACAGCGGCGACAGCTGGCAGGTGCACTTCCGCGACACCATGCGCGGCGGCAAGTTCCTCAACCACTGGCGGATGGCCGAGCTGCACGCCACCGAGGCGCCCGAGCGGGTCTGGGAACTGGAGACCTGGGGCGCGCTCTTCGACCGGACGGCGGACGGCCGGATCTCGCAGCGCAACTTCGGCGGCCACGAGTACCCGCGGCTGGCGCACGTCGGCGACCGGACCGGGCTGGAGCTGATCCGCACCCTCCAGCAGAAGATCGTCTCGCTCCAGCAGCAGGACTTCCGGGAGTTCGGCGACCACGAGGCCCGCCTGAAGGTCTTTCAGGAGTACACCGTCACGCGGGTGTTGAAGGAGGCCGACCGCGTCGCCGGGGTCTTCGGGTACCTGCGGGAGAGCGGGCAGTTCTTCACCATCGCCGCGCCGGCCGTGGTGCTGGCCACCGGCGGGATCGGGAAGTCGTTCAAGGTGACGTCCAACTCCTGGGAGTACACCGGGGACGGCCACGCGCTGGCGCTGCTGGCCGGGGCCGCGCTGCTGAACATGGAGTTCGTCCAGTTCCACCCCACCGGCATGGTCTGGCCGCCCTCGGTGAAGGGGATCCTGGTCACCGAGTCGGTGCGCGGCGACGGCGGGGTGCTGCGCAACAGCGAGGGCCGGCGCTTCATGTTCGACTACGTCCCCGAGGTCTTCAAGGGCCAGTACGCCCAGTCCGAGGAGGAGGCGGACCGCTGGTACGCCGACCCGGAGCACAACCGCCGGCCGCCCGAGCTGCTCCCGCGCGACGAGGTGGCCCGGGCGATCAACTCCGAGGTCAAGGCCGGGCGCGGCACCGCGCACGGCGGCGTCGAACTGGACGTCTCCAGCCGGCTGCCGGCCGAGGAGATCATCCGGCGACTGCCCTCGATGTACCACCAGTTCAAGGAGCTGGCGGATGTCGACATCACCCGCGAGCCGATGGAGGTCGGCCCGACCTGCCACTACGTGATGGGCGGCGTGGAGGTGGATCCGGAGACCGCCGCCAGCCCGGCCGTGGCCGGCCTGTACGCGGCGGGCGAGGTGGCCGGCGGGATGCACGGCTCCAACCGGCTGGGCGGCAACTCGCTCTCCGACCTGCTGGTCTTCGGCCGCCGCGCCGGGCTGCACGCGGCTCGCTACACGGCCGCACTGGCCACCCGTCCGGTCGTCGACCAGGCCCAGCTGGACGCGGCGGCCGCCGAGGCCCTCGCCCCGTTCGGCGAAGACAGCGAGGACGGCGAGAACCCGTACACGCTGCACCAGGAGCTCCAGCAGACCATGAACGACCTGGTCGGGATCATCCGGCGGGCCGGCGAGATGAAGCAGGCGCTGGACCGCCTCGCGGTGCTGCGCCGGCGGGCGGCCCGGGTCGTGGTGGAGGGCCACCGGCAGTTCAACCCGGGCTGGCACCTGGCCCTGGACCTGCGCAACATGCTGCTCGCCTCGGAGTGCGTCGCGCGGGCGGGACTGCTGCGCCGGGAGAGCCGGGGCGGGCACACCCGGGAGGACTGGCCGGGGATGGACCGGGACTGGCGCCGGGTCAACCTGGTCTGCACGCTGGGCGAACAGGACGTGCAGGTGCGCCGGCAGGCGAATCCGCCGGTCCGCTCCGATCTGCTGGCGCTCTTCGAACGCGACGAACTGGCGAAGTACTTCACCCCTGAGGAGCTGGCCGATGAGCAAGGACGTTGAGTTCCGGATCTGGCGGGGCGAGGGCGGGCAGGGAGATTTCGCGAGCTACCGGGTGGAGGTCAACGAGGGCGAGGTGGTGCTCGACCTGGTGCACCGCCTGCAGGCCACCCAGGCACCGGACCTGGCGGTGCGGTGGAACTGCAAGGCCGGCAAGTGCGGTTCGTGCAGCGCCGAGATCAACGGGCGGCCGCGGCTGCTCTGCATGACCCGGATGTCCGCGCTGCCGGCCGGCGAGCCGGTGGTGCTCACCCCGCTGCGGGCCTTCCCGTCCGTCCGCGACCTGGTCACCGACGTGTCGTTCAACTACGTCAAGGCGCGCGAGGTGCCGTCCTTCGTGCCGCCCGCGGAGCTGAAGCCCGGCGAGTACCGGATGCGGCAGGAGGACGTGAACCGCTCGCAGGAGTTCCGCAAGTGCATCGAGTGCTTCCTGTGCCAGGACACCTGCCACGCGGTGCGCGACCACGAGGAGAACAAGGCCGCGTTCGCCGGCCCGCGGTTCCTGATGCGGGTCGCCGAACTGGACATGCACCCGCTGGACGCCGCCGCGCAGGCCGGCCTGGACCGCAAGGCCGATGCCCAGGACGTGCACGGCCTCGGCTACTGCAACATCACCAAGTGCTGCACCGAGGTCTGCCCCGAGCACATCCGGATCACCGACAACGCGCTGATCCCGCTGAAGGAGCGGGTCGCCGACCGCAAGTACGACCCGCTGGTCTGGCTCGGCTCGAAGATCGGCCTGCGACCGAAGAGCTAGACAGAGCTGGACAGTGCGGGATAGAGCTAGATACCCAGCTCGAACCAGACGATCTTGCCGTGCGGGGTCCGCCGGCTCCCCCAGCGCTCCGCCAGCAGACTGACGAGTTGCAGGCCCCGGCCGCCCTCGTCGGTCTCCTGGGCGCGGCGCTGGCGGGGCTGGGCGTACCCGTCGTCCCAGACCTCGCAGACCAGGTTGGTGTCGCGCAGCAGGCGCAGCCGGATGTCGCCCCGGCCGTGCCGCAGCGCGTTCGTCACCAGCTCGCTGACCAGCAGTTCGGTGGTGTCCACCAGCTCGTCCAGGCCGCGCACCAGCAGCCAGCCGCAGGCCAGTTCGCGGGCCTTGGAGACCGAGGTCGGCTCCGGCGGCAGCCGCCAGTCGCCGACCGCGTCCTCCGGGAAGGCTCGGACCCGGGCCATCAGCAGGGCGATGTCGTCCTCGCCGTGGTGCGGGTCCAGCTCGCTGAGCACCTGGTCGCAGAGCTTCTCCAGGCCGGGTGAGCCGTTCTGCAGCGCGGTGCGGAAGGCCAGCAGGCCCTCGTCCAGCTGGTGCTTGCGGGACTCCACCAGGCCGTCGGTGTAGAGGCCGAGCAGCGCGCCGTCGGGGAGGGTCAGGGTGACCTCCTCGAACGGCTCGCCGCCGACGCCCAGCGGGAGGCCGGGCGGCACGTCGAGCATCCGGGCGTCCTCGCCGGGGCTCAGCAGCACCGGCGGCAGGTGGCCGGCGTTGGCGAAGACGCAGCGCCGGGTCACCGCGTCGAAGACGGCGTACACGCAGGTCGCGAGGTAGACCTCGACGGCCTCCTCGTCGCCCGAGTCGGGGACGCCGAGACCGCGGGCGATCTCGTCCAGCGCGGTCAGCACCTCGGCCGGCTCCAGGTCGAGCATCGCCAACGTCCGTACGGCCGTGCGGAGCTGACCCATCGCCACGGCCGCGCGCAGGCCGCGGCCCATCACGTCGCCGATCACCAGTGCGGTGCGGTTGCCGGGCAGCGCGATGACGTCGAACCAGTCGCCGCCCACCTCGGTGTTGTTGTTGCTGGGCCGGTAGCGGCAGGCGATCTCCAGGCCGCTGGCCTCCGGGTTGCCCGGGGGGAGCAGGCTGCGCTGCAGGATCAGCGCACGTTCGTGCTCGCGGCGGTAGAGCCGGGCGTTGTCGACGCAGACGGCCGCGCGGGCGGCGATCTCCTCGGCGATCGCCACGTCCCGGGCATCGAAGGGCTCGCTGCCGATCGCGCGGGAGAGCTGGATCAGGCCGAGCACGACGTCCCGGGCCACCAGCGGCACGACCAGGGTGCTGCGCAGCAGCGGGTCGGGACCGGGCTCGGGGATGGCGCTGCGGCCGGTGCGCAGGGCGCGGGCGTGCGGGGAGCGCGGGGGGTAGCAGAGCGTCCCGCCGGGCTCGGCGCTGGGCAGCCGGGCGTCGGTCGGCGAGGGATCGCCGCCGAGCACCGAGGAGGCGTCGCCGACCACGCTGGAGACGGCTACCCGGCGCAGCTCGCCGCTGCCGTCGTACGGGCCGCCGCCGGCGCCACCGCCGAGGGACGGGCCGCTCTCACCGGAGAGCAGCGCCGAGTACAGGTCGACGGTGGCCAGGTCGCAGAACTGCGGGACGACGACGTCCAGCAGCTCCTTGGCGGTGGTCTCCAGGTCGAGGGTCGAACCGATGTGCGCGCTGGCCTCGTTGACCAGCGCGAGGTTGCGCCGGACCCCGGCCGCCTCGCGCTCGGCGACGTGCCGGCTGGTGACGTCGTGCACCTGGCCGGCCACGCCCATCGAGCGGTCGCCAGGGCCGGTCAGCCGGTAGAGCGAGATCGCCCAGCGGCGGTTGCCGCCGCGGGTCGGCACCGCGCCGCTGAAGCGCAGGTCGACCACCGGGTCGCCGCTGGCCAGCACCTGGCGCAGGGCGGCCTGCAGCCGCTCGGCCTCGGTGGCCGAGAAGAGGTCGTGGGCGGTCAGGCCGGTCAGGGCCTCCGGTTCGACTCCGACCGCCTCGGCGAAGGAGCGGTTCACCCGCTGCAGCTTCAACTGCTGGTCGAAGAGGAAGAAACCGCTCGGGGTCTGGCCGAAGACCGCCTCGGAGGCGGCCAGATCGGTCTCGATCCGACGCAGCTTGCCCAGGTCGACCGCCAGGCAGAGCGCACCGGCGGCCGTGCCGCCCTCCTCCGCACCGGCGGCGGCCGGCATCAGGTAGACCTCGGCCAGGCCCTCGGCGCCGCCGCGGTCCCGGTAGGGCGCGGTGCCGATCCACTCCTCGCCGGCCAGCGCGCGCTCCAGCCGGTCGCGTCCGCGCCGCCACAGCTCGCGCGGGACGAGCGTGGTCACCGGGTCCGCGCCGACCGCCTCGGAGGCGGGCAGCGCGAAGAAGTCCGCCGCGCGTTCGCTCCACTGGCTGATCCGTCCGTCCGGACCGATCGCGAAGGTGGCGACCCGGATGTACTCGTAGATCGAGCCCGGATCACTGTGGCCCCAGCGGCCGGAGTCCGGCACTGGGGTCGATGGTGCGGGACCGCCGACCGGTGTTCCCGGTTGCCCGGGTACGGCGGCATGGCCACCGCCAGTCAGCGCTTCCCGCGCCGGCATGCTGTTCAAGGACCGACCCCTCCAACCCGCGCCCATCCGGATGTCGAGAAGACCGAGTATTCATCATCCAGGGGCACCCGCACACGCCCTCAACATCACAACATCAAATCGGGGGAAGGATTTTGTTCCCAGGCGCGCGCTACCCCCCTGCCACGCGCGCGCCCCCGGTTCGCTGCCGCACGCCCACCCCAAGTTTGTCATGAACAGACACTCCATTTTCGCTGTTCCGCGCGATCAGCCCCTCCGGATCATTCCTGATTCGGTTCCTTCCCCGGCAATTCCTGCTCGAACCAGACCACCTTGCCCATTCCCTCCGCCCTGGCACCCCAGCGCAGGGCCAGCCGGCGCACCAGCTCCAGGCCCCGGCCGCCCTCGTCGGCCTCCTCGGCGTGCCGCTCCTTCGGCGGGTCGGGCAGCGGGTCGGAGATCTCCACCAGCAGGGTGTCACCGAAGGTCAGCCGTACCCCGATGGGGGCACTGGCATACCGGACGGAGTTCGTGACCAGCTCGCTGACCAGGAGTTCCGCGGTGTCGGTCAGCTCCTCGATGCCCCAGTCGGTGAGCGCTCCGCGGACCAGGCGGCGGGCCCGGGAGACCGCGGTGGGCTCCGCCGGGAGCGTCCAGCCGACTGTGCGCGCCCCCTCCTCACCCCGTCCGAGCCGGGCCAGCAGCAACGCGACGTCGTCCGGCTCGCGCCCCTGTTCCATGGTGTCGAGGACCGCCTCGCACGCGTGCTGAATGGACACATACGGCTTCTCCAGCACGGACTGCAGCCGGCCGAGGCCGACGTCCAGATCCTTGTCCCGGGACTCCACCAGGCCGTCGGTGCAGAGCGCCAGAATGCTGCCCTCGGGAATCTGCAGTTCGACCGATTCGAACGCGACGCCGCCGACCCCCAGCGGGGCGCCCGAGGGCAGGTCCAGCACCTGGCCCACGCCGCCGGGCAGCGGGCTGCCGCTGCGGGCCGGGCCGATGATCGGCGGCACCACCAGGACCGGCGGGATGTGCCCGGCCTTGGCCACCACCAGACGGCCGGTCGCCGGGTCGTACACGGCGTAGACGCAGGTGGCCAGCAGCGCCTCGTCCGGGCCCTGGGCCAGGTCGTCGGTCAGCTCGTGGACGTGCCGCAGCAGCACGTCCGGGGGCAGGTCGAGGGCGGCCAGCACGCGGACTGCGGTACGCAGCCGGCCCATCGTGGCGGCGGCGCGCAGGCCGTGGCCCATCACGTCGCCGACCACCAGCGCGGTGCGGTCGCCCGGCAGCGGGATGACGTCGAACCAGTCGCCGCCCACCTCGGTGCCGCTGCTGCCCGGGACGTAGCGGTAGGCGACCTCGACGCCGGTCGGCTGCGGGACCTGCTGCGGGAGCAGGGTGCGCTGGAGGGTCAGCGCGGCGGTCCGCTCGCGGGCGTAGAGGCGGGCGTTGTCGAGCGAGCTGCCGGCCCGGTCGGCCAGCTCCACGGAGAACGCCAGGTCGTCCCGGTCGAACCCCTCGCGGCGACCGGCCCGGCTGACCACGAGCAGCCCGATCACCAGGCCCCGGGCGCGCAGCGGGACGACCAGCATGGAGTGCGTGCCCAGCTCCAGCGCGGCCCGGACCTTGGGGTCCCCGGGGTAGGTGGCATCCTCCAACTCGTCTGCACCGGAGAGGAGTTCGGGAACACCCGTACGCAGCACCCGGCCGTAGCAGGACTCCTCGGCGAAGGTGATCCGGGCGCCGCGGCGGAGCATCACCTCGACCTCCTCACCGTCCTGCACGGCGGCCACGCCCAGTTGCAGCAGCGAGGTCCGGCGGTCGTGGCCGTGCCGTGGCAGGTCGTCGCCGTGCGCCACCGCCTGGAGCAGGATCGCCGCCGCGAAGTCGGCCAGCTGCGGGACCACGGCGCTGGCCAGCTCCTGGGCGATCCGCGAGGCGTCCAGCAGGTCGCCGACCCGCGAGCCGAACTCGTTCAGCAGGGCGAGGCGGCGCCGGGCGTGCTCGACCTTGGCGACCGCGCGGTAGCGGTCGGTGACGTCCATCACGGTGCCCGAGATGCCCAGCACCTTGCCGGCCCGGTCGGTGAGCCGGCTGTAGGAGACCGAGCGGTAGCCGCCGGCCCGGGCGGTCACCGGCGAAGCCAGCGTGACGTCGATGACCGGCTCGCCGGTGGCCAGCACCTGGCGCTGGATCACCGTGATCTCGTCGGCGGCGCGTTCGGGCAGCGTCTCGCCGGTGGTGCGGCCGACGTGGTCCTCGGCCATGACGCCGTTCATGTCGGCCAGGGTCTGGTTGACGGCGGTGTAGCGCAGCTCGGCGTCGAGCACCGCGATGCCGAGCGGCGACTGCTCGAAGAGCGCGTCGCGGACCGCGAGGTCGCGCTCGACCGCCTGCAGCGTGCGGGCCTCGGCGAGGGCGGCCAGCAGGAACGGGGTGCCGTCGCCGTCCACCAGGAGGGAGATCCTGGCCTCGACCGTGACCATGGCGTTGTCGCGGTTGCGCAGCTGGGCCAGGCCCTTCCAGCTGCCGGTGCGCACCGCGGTCCGGAACGCCTCACGGGTCGCCTCGACCCGCTGCTCGTCCACCATCAGCTCCTCGATCCGGCGGCCCACCAGGAGCTCGCTGGGCCAGCCGAGCAGGTCCTCGGCGGCCGGGCTCCAGAGCACCACCCGGCCGGAGGTGTCGAGCATCGCGATGGCGACCCGGACGACGTCGAAGAGGCTGCCCTGGGTGCGGTCGACCAAGCTCTCCTCGCCGGCCGCGCCCGGGTAGGGCACGGACGGGGAGCTGCGGACGGTGGGGACGCCGGGGGCCGGCAGCACGCCGTCCGGGAGGATCCCCGGGGTGTCGGGGCCCGGGGTCGCCGGGCGACGGCGCCCGGCGGCGGAGTCGCCGTGCGGGCCGGGCCCGTCACCGGGACCGGGCGCGGCCTCCCTGGGGAGGCGGCGGGCGCGCAGCCGGGCCCGGGCCGCGGCCCCTCCCGTTCGCCGGGGGAGGCCGGCCTGGGGGCGCCGCTCTCCTGCGCCGCTACCCGTACTCGTCACCGACGGGGCCTCCGGGCTCTCGGGCGGCGCGCCGCGGCCGGTCGCCGGGGCGCGATGGGCACGACTCACCAAGCGTGACGAACCATGCCGAAATGTGACATACCCAGCTGAAACCTTCGCTACCCCAGCGATTGGGTCATCTTTTCCGATTGGCCCACCTCTGGCGCCGGTTGCTCCGCGCCGCTGCCGCCCGCGGTGAGCAGCCGGGCGACCTCGGGGAGCACCTCGCGGTCGTGCTCCAGCCAGTCCAGGCCGGACAGCTCGGCCGGGCCCAGCCAGCGCAGCTCGGAGTGGTCCTGCAACGGCCGCGGATCGCCGGAGAGCAGCTCGGCCGCCCAGATCCGCAGGACCAGGCCGGTCCGCACCGTCCACTCCCCCGCCAGCCGGTCCAGCGCCCGGGCCCGGACGCCCAGCTCCTCGTACAGCTCGCGCTCCAGCGCCTGGCACTCGCTCTCGCCGGGCTCGGCCTTGCCGCCCGGGAACTCCCAACGGCCCGCCACCTCGGCCGGCGCACTGCGCCGGGCGGCCAGCACCCGGCCCCGATGGATCAGGGCCCCACCGACGACGATCCGGTTCTCCATGGCTCGACCATAGAGCCTGACCAGGGGCGACGACGGATCAGCTCGCGGACTCGGCCGCCGCCACCCAGTACAGCTGCTTGTGGCCGCGGGCCTCGAACTCGGCGGCCAGCGCCTCGGCCGCCTCGCGGGTCAGGTCACGGGCGACCAGGAAACGGTTGCCGTTGTCGTCCTGGCGCAGCACGCGCCAACAGGGTGCGGCGGGATCGGTCATGGCCGCAGCCTACGCAGCCCGGCCGGCGGCGCGGCGGGGTGCGTTCGGTCGTGCCGTGCCGGGCCCGGCTCGGTGGGGGTCGAGTCGGGCCTCGGCACGGCACCGGCCGCCCCGGTGCCGAAGCGTAGGAGCGGCCCGCTAACGGGGCGTACGGACGAGGTTTCCGCGCTGTTAGGCAGCTGGTGGCCTGGTTAACAGCGCGTAAGCCGAGGTGGCCGAAGGTCGCTCGGGGTACCGTCCGACGCCCCTGCCCCACTGGTGTGCGCACGGCCGACGCCGGCGGTGCGCCACTCGCACCGGCCCGCCCCCGCCGCGTTCGTACCCTGCCTCCGCGTGCCCCCGTCCGAATCAGCGCGCATGCGGAGCCACTGCGACGTCCGCGTCCGGCGCCACCGGGGCCGGTGTCGAGAACGACCGCAGCATCGAGAGCGCGCACGACGACGGAGTCCGACCGGATGATACCGACGTGGACACCTCACGTACGACTATCGCAAGGGTGGACCGGCTATCGCGTCGGCGCAAGGTGCTAGCGGGGTCCTTCACCTCCAGCTCACGCCGACTGCGCACCGCACCTCGGCCCGGCGGTCGCCGGACCGGCCGGGCGGGCCCGGCTCAGACGCTCTGCGGGGCGCTCGAGCCGGGAGTCGAGGAGGTGAGCCAGGAGTCGTCGGTGGAGAGGTTCAGCAGCTTGCGGACCGCCTTCTGCTGGTCATAGGCCCGGTGCTGGTCGGCCTCGGCGAGCTGGAACCTCAGATCGTCGAGCCCGGTCGACGCCGCGGCCCCCTTGAGCGCCGGGATCCGCAGCTGCAACTCGGCGACCTGGGCGGCGACCGCCTCCTTGACCCCCGGGTCCCAGGCGTCCCTGGACAGCTGCGCGGTCTGCACCTCCAGCACGGTGGTCATCTGCTCCGCCCAGGCGCGGAAGTCCGCCGGGGCGGCGCTGACCGCGCCGCTCGGGCGCTTGCCGGCCTCCTGGTCGATCGCGTCCATCGCCAGCAGGTACTCGTACTGCGCCGCGGTGGTGTTGCCGGAGTCCTTGCGCAGGGAGCCGGTCAGCTTGGCGTCCGCCTCGGTCAGGAAGCAGGTGATCGTCCGCTCACCGCTGTCCCAGTCGGCCCGCTGCGGGTAGTAGTAGTGCACCAGCACGGCGTCCGGGACGGCCCAGTTGTCCATGGAGTAGTCGTTGGCCAGCTGCCCGCAGGCGTCGGCGACCTGCTGCTCGCGATCCGGCTTGTCCGGGTACTCGTCGCCCGCGATCACGGTGGTGCCGATCGCCTCGCCGTCGTGGGCGCGGTCGCAGCCGATCACGCTGACGCCGTGCGAGGCGCGGTTGAAGCACTGGCCCGCCGTCAGCTGCGAGGCGGACGTACGGCTGGCGCCGAGGTCCTGGAGGGTGCCGCCGGGCATGACGACCAGCGCCACGGTCGTCAGCAGGCCCAGCAGCGACAGCACCAGACCCGACACCGCCAGGCCCGCGCCACGTTGGTGGCGGCGCGGGATCTGGACCAGGCCGGTGATGCCGAAGCCGATGGCCAGCGGCCAGAGGAAGCAGGTCAGCGCGCTGACCAGGGCGGCGACCGCGAAGCCGTTGATCGGCGCCTGCATCTTGGGCGGAGCGCCGGCACCCCAGGCGGCGAACGGGTCGGCGGCCGGGTGGGCGGGAGCGCCGTAGGGGGTGGAGGTGTACGGGTCGGCGGTGTACGGGTCGGGCGTGTAGGTGGTGGGGACGAACTCGGCCGGCTCCGGCGGCGCGGGTGGCGCGGGTGGAGCCGGTGGCACCCAGGGGTCCACCGGGTGCGGGGGCTCGGTGCTGTCCCCGGTACTGCCCTCTGCCGTCATGACGTCCCCCCGCACGCGCGTGCGCCTGTTCGATGAAGCCGCGACTCTAGCCGACCCGTCCGACCCCGCTCAGCCGCGGGCCAGGATCTCCCCGTGCAGCACGCCGAACCAGCCGTCCGGGTCCATCGACCAGCGGCGCCAGCCGTCCGCGATCCGGGCCAGCTCCGGCTCGTCGGCCAGCCCGTGCTCCAACGCGGTCGTGGCCATCCCCGAGCCGACCACCCGGTCCGCCCAGGACTCGCCCCACCACAGCCGCTCGCCCGCCGTCGCGTACGTCCAGCTGGAGGACGAGGCACGCACCTCGGTGAAGCCGGCCGCCCGCGCCCAGGCCAGCAGCCGCCGCCCGGCGTCCGGCTCGCCGCCGTTGGCCCGGGCCGCCTGCCGGTACAGGCTCAACCAGCTCTCCAGTTCCGGCAGTTCGGGATACCAGGTCATCGCCGCGTAGTCGGCGTCGCGGGCCGCGACCAGGCCGCCGGGCGCGCACACCCGGCGCATCTCGCGCAGCGCGGCCACCGGGTCGCCGACGTGCTGCAGCACCTGGTGGGCGTGCACCACGTCGAACTCGCCGCTCGGACCGGGCAGCGCGTGGACGTCGGCGACGACGAACTCGACGTTGTCGATGCCGCGGCCCGCGACGTACGCGGCGGCCTGCTCCAGGACCTGCTCCGAGGTGTCCATCGCCACCACCCGGCCGGCCGGGCCGACCAGTTCGGCCAGGTCCGCGGTGATCGTGCCGGGTCCGCAGCCGACGTCCAGCACGGCGGCCCCCGGACGTACTTCGGCCAGCAGGTAGGCGGCGGAGTTGGCCGCCGTCCGGCTGCGGTGCGAGCGCAGGACGGAGTCCCGGTGGCCGTGGGTGTAGACAGTCTGATGCTCTGTCATGACGCTTCTCCTCAAAGGTTCGACAGCCCTTGTGCAGCAGTGCGACCCTAGCTCGCGTCTCAGCCTGTAAGAAGATCTGTTCCAGATTGCGAGACAACGGGAAAAGCCCTTCCCGCCCGGACCCACCGCCGCGGATACTCGGACCATGGGAAAGACTTATGAGCGAATCGACGGCCGGTTGCGCACGTTCATCGAGGCCCAACCCGTCTTCTTCACCGCGACCGCGCCACTGGCCGGTGACGGTCACGTCAACCTCTCCCCCAAAGGCCGGGCCGGCACCCTCGTGGTACTGGACGAGCGGACCCTCGCCTACCTGGACTTCGGTGGCAGCACCGCCGAGACCATCGCCCACCTGCGCGAGAACGGCAGGATCACGCTGATGTGGTGCGCCTTCACCGGCCCGCCCACGGTCGTGCGGGTGCACGGCACCGGCGAGGCGGTGTTCCGGGACGACCCGCGCTTCGCCGACCTGCTGGCCCGCTTCAGCGAGGAGGCGGACGGCGCGGGGCTGCGCGCGGTCGTCCTGGTCACCGCCGACCGGATCAGCGACTCCTGCGGGTTCGCCGTCCCGTTCATGGAGTACCGCGAGGAACGGACGCTGCACGCCGAATACTTCGGCCGCAAGAACGAGGACGAGTTCGCCGCCTACTGCGCCGGCAAGGAGCTCGTCGGCGTGAGCGTGGACGGCCTGCCGGCCCTGCCGCTCCCGCTGCCACCGCGCCCGCGGTGAGGCCGGGGACCGCCGCCCGGGTCGTACGGTAGGCAGTCCCGACCGAACGGAGTACCGATGGCCCAGCGCCCGAGCATCCCCCCGCGCCCGTACGTGCTGCTGAGCGCGGCGATGTCGATCGACGGCTACCTGGACGACGCCTCGGCCGAGCGGCTGCTGCTCTCCAACGCCGCCGACTTCGACCGGGTGGACGAGCTGCGGGCGGGCTGCGACGCGATCCTGGTCGGCTCCACCACGCTGCGCCGCGACAACCCGCGCCTGCTGGTCAACGACCCCGCGCGGCGGGCCGCCCGGACGCTCGGCGGCCAGAGCGCGTACCCGCTCAAGGTGACTCTCAGCGCGAGCGGTGAACTCCCCGCCGACCTGCGGTTCTGGCACACCGGCGACGCGAAGGTCGCCTACACCACGGACACCGCGGCGCCCGTGCTGCGGTCCGCGCTGACCGGGGTTCCGCAGACCGACGTGGTCGGGCTCGGCGACACCGTGCGGCTCGGCGCGCTGCTGGACGATCTGGGCCGGCGCGGCGTGCGACGGCTCATGGTGGAGGGCGGCGGGTCGGTGCACACCCAGTTCCTCGCCGAGGGGCTCGCCGACGAGGTGCAGCTCGCGGTCGCGCCGCTGCTGGTCGGGCAGGCCGCGGCACCCCGCTTCGTCAACCCGGCCGACTTCCCCGGCGGGAGCACCCGGCGGCTGCGGCTGCTGGAAGCCCGTACCGTCGGGGACGTCGTCCTGCTCCGGTACGCCCCGAAGGAATCCACCCGATGAACACCACCGACCTGCGCTTCCTCACCCGGGCGATCGAGCTGTCCAGGCTCTGCCCCGCCTCGGAGACCGCGTTCTCGGTCGGCGCGGTGATCGTCGGCGCCGACGGCGAGGTGCTCAGCGAGGGCCACAGCCGGGAGACCGACCCGGTCTGCCACGCCGAGGAGGCCGCGCTCGGCAAGCTGGCCGCCGACGACCCCCGGCTGCGGACGGCGACGCTCTACAGCTCGCTCGAACCGTGCAGCCGGCGGGCCTCGCGTCCCCTGCCGTGCGCCCGGCTGGTGATCGCCGCCGGGATCCCGCGGGTGGTGGTGGCCTGGCGGGAGCCGGACCTGTTCGTCACGGGCTGCGAGGGCGTCGGGCTGCTGACGGCGGCCGGGGTGACGGTCGTGGAACTGCCCGAGCTGGCGGCGGCGGCCCGGGAGGTCAACGCGCACCTGCTCGGCTGAGGCTCGGCGTTCCTTTGTATCCTTGGGGAACAAATACTGCCGAGGCCCCCCAGGAGCCGACATGCACGCCCCCACCGAGCTGTCCGTCCGCGCCCTGCTGCTCGACATGGACGGGACGCTGGTCAACTCCGACACCGTCGTCGAGCGCTGCTGGCGCCGCTGGGCGGCCGCGCAGGGCCTTGACGGGGACACCGTCATGCGGGTCGTGCACGGCCGCCAGGGGCACCTGAGCATGGCGATCCTGCTGCCGGACCGCCCGATGGAGCAGAACCTCGCCGAGAACCGGACGATGCTCGCCGAGGAGACCGCCGACGTCGAGGGCGTCGTCGAGATCCCCGGCGCCGCCGCGTTCCTGGCCTCGCTGACCGGCCACCCGCACGCCCTGGTCACCTCGGCGGACCGCGCCCTGGCCGGCACCAGGATGGCCGCCGCCGGACTGCCGATGCCCGACCTGGCGATCACCGCCGAGTCGGTGGGAGCCAGCAAGCCCGACCCGGAGGGCTTCCTCAAGGCCGCCGCCGAACTGGGCGTCGACCCGGCCGACTGCCTCGTCTTCGAGGACTCCGAGGCCGGCATAGCGGCGGGCCGGGCGGCCGGGATGCGGGTGGTGGGCGTCGGCGCACGTGCCGCCGCGCACGCGCCGACGGTGCACGTGCGGTCGCTGGAGCAGGTCCGGGTCGTCCCCGCAGGCGACGGCACGCTGACGGTGCACATCGCCTGACCGCCGACCGCCGACCACTGCGGGTTGTCGCGCACCGGCGCCCGTGCCGGACCAGACTGGCCGTATGGAGAAGCGCGACACGCCCCGTGCAACACCCGGCGGCACGGCCGACATCCGGGTCCGCCGGATCTACGACCCGCCCTCGCCGGACGACGGCCGGCGCGTGCTGGTCGACCGGCTCTGGCCGCGCGGCGTCAGCAAGGAGCGCGCCGAGCTGGACGAGTGGGCCAAGGAGCTGGCCCCCTCCGACGAGCTGCGCCGGTGGTACCACGCGGCCCCGCAGGAGCACGCCGCCGAGTTCGCCGACCGCTACCGCGCCGAGCTCGCCGCCCCCGAGCAGCAGGACCGGCTGGCCGCATTGCGCGCCCGGGCGCCGCTGACCCTGCTCACGGCGACCAAGGACGCGACGCACAGTCACGCCGCCCTGCTGCTGGAACTGCTGACGGGTCCCTGAGCGGCCGCACCGCCGCCCAGGGACCCGTCGTGGACCGGCTCGCTAGTTCACTGTCAGGGTGAGCGGTCCGGCCAGGGCCGTGTAGCCGTCGTTGTACAGGTACCAGACCGCGTACGAGCCCGCGCCGCTCAGCTTGCTCGTGCTGAAGGTCAGGCTGCCGCTGGTGCCCGGGGCGTACTGCCAGGTGAGGGACGACTGCTTGCCCGGCGTCACGCCGACCGGGTAGATGCCGATCCAGTTGGTCGAGCCCGCGGTGGCCGCCGGGGTCGTGTACTGGAAGGTGACGTTCGCGCCGTTGGCCACCGACGGCGTGCCGGTGGTCAGCGTGTTGGTCGGGACCGGGGCCACGACGGGCGAGAACGCGTCGTTGAGCGGCGTGGCGTAGGTGTCGTTGGCGGTCATGCCGGGCAGACCGAGCGCCGCGTCGATGGTGCGGGCGGTGCTGTAGTGGTCGTAGCGGCTCGCGCTGGTGGTGCCCGCCGGGACGGTGCCCTGGGAGCCGAGCACGATCGAGGCGACGTGGTTGCCCGCCTCACTGCTGTCCTCGTCCCAGGTGACGATCAGCAGGGACTTCTGCGAGGTCCAGGCCGGGGAGCTGAGCACCGGGGCCAGGGTCTGCTTCAGCCAGCCGTCCTGGGTCTGCAGGCTGGTCGCGCTGCCGTTGCCGGAGGCCTCACCGTCGTAGTAGTCGTCCGCCGCGATCCAGGAGAAGTTCGGCGTGGTGGCGGCGCTGGCCAGGTCGGTGGTCAGCTGGGTGGTGTCGAACAGGTGCGCCTGGCAGCGGGTCGGGTTGCCGCTGATGTCCGTGTAGTTGATGAACGGCGCGTCGTCCGGCTCGTAGTACTTGTCGTACTGCGTAGTGGTGTTGCAGGGCGTGCCCATGCCCTGCTCGTAGGCCTTCCAGCTCTTGCCCTTGGCCTCCAGCTGGTCGCCCAGGTTGGTCCCCGGGTCCTTGATGTTGGGCCAGTACGTCGCCCCGCCCGCGTAGGTGTCACCACCGGCGATCGCCAGGTAGTTCTCGTCGCTCGGGTGGTACACCGCGTGGTAGTTGGTCATGCTGGCGCCCTGCGCCATCAGGCTGTGGATGTAGGGCGTGTCCGTGGGGTCGCCCATCACCTCGTTGTAGTCGGTGTTCTCCATCATGACCTGGAAGACGTGGTCGTAGCCCGGCACCTTGGACGCCGGGGGCGCCAGCGGAGCGGCCGCGACGGGCGTCGACAGCGTCAGCGAGAGGTTGTCCAGGTAGCCGGACTCGCCCGAGCTCTGCAGGAACTGCGCCTGGACCAGGATCGAGCGGGTACCGGCCGGGACCGCGCCGGTGCTGCTGCGGGCCAGGAACGACGTGGTGTTCGACCGGTCGGCGGCGGAGACCGTCGGCAGGTTGACCGTCGAACCGACCTGGTGGCCCGAGCCGTCCTGGAACTGGAGCGAGACCGCCACGTAGCCCGCGTAGGTGGTCCAACCGCCGAGCCAGCCCGACAGGTTGTAGGTGATGCCGCCGCCGTCGATCGCGCCGGCCGCGGAGGAGACGTCCACGCTCTGGGTCATCGACCCGTCGCCCTGGTCGCCGGGCCCGAAGAACGCCTTACCCGGCGCCGGGCTGGACGGGTGGCCGAAGCTCCCGGCCGCATAGCAGTTCACGGCCGGGCTGCCCGACTGGACGGACCAGCCCGGCATGGTGCTGGCCGCTGTCCAGTCGGAGGTGCAGTATCCGGCCTCGGCGTCACCGTTCACGATCAGGTTCCCGCTGGTGGCGGCACCCGTCGCGGTCGGCGCCACCACCAGCAGCGCAGCTGTCAGTGCGAAGACGCTGCCGAGTGCTCTCCAGAGCAGTCGCATGTCCGTAGCCTCATCCCGTTGTCTGAGTTGTATGAACAACCGTCACGAACGGGCTATTGATAACGGACCCAGCTGTCCAGCGGAACAACGCCCGGAGTCCACCCGACGACACCCCGCCCCCACCTCGGGGCCGAGCCCGCCCGGCGGGACGACGGGGAGCCCCCAAGGACCGTCACTCACTCAGGTGTGGTGCGGCTCCCGGCCGTCATGCCCAGACGCACCTGTTCCTCCTCGACGATCTGGCGCGCCAGCTCGCTGTCCGACACGTCGACCGCATCTGGGGTGGCTTCGGCCACGGCGCTGCGGCGGGCGTAGGCGTCGAACAGGCGGGTCTTCTGTTCCAGCATCTTCACCATGCGTTCGTCCACTCCCCCGGTGGCGAGGAGGCGATGCACGCGAACCGGTCTGACCTGGCCCATGCGGTGGGCTCGGGCAACTGCCTGGTGCTCGATGGTCGGCTTGATCTGCGGTTCGCAGATAATGACGACTGAGGCAGCCTGCATATTGAGGCCGACACCAGCCGCCTGGATCTGTCCCAGAAGCACCGCTGGTCCCGAGACGCCGGCGAAATCGTCGACGACTTGCTGCCTCCGTCCTGCCGCGACGCTTCCGGTGAGCGGACCGAACAGCGGAGTACCGGCAGCGGGCCCCGCAGCCAGTGCTTCCTTCACTACGCTCAGCACGTCCTTGAAACTGGAGACCGGCGGCGGGACCGTACGGGAGCCGGCGAATCTCGAGTGAAGATCACCTTTGCCTCCCGGGCCATGGAGGACTACCGGTGGTGGCAAGTAACGGCTCCCCAGACTGGTACCCGGGGAGCCGCCGCCGTGTTACGCCAGTGCGGTGCGGAGTGCCGACGCCTGGCCTACCCGCAAGCAGGCCAGGCACAAGATCTGATGTCACGTCAGACGTTGAAACGGAACGGGTGCAGACCGGACCTGGCCTGCGACGGGGCGCCAATCGCACCCGTGGCCAGGCATTTCAAGGCATTCATTGTGTACACATGGGCCACTTGGTACACTTGGGCTCATGAGCCAGATGCCCATAGAGTCCATCCGCGATGTCCGCGCACACCTGGCCGAGGTCGTCGAGCGGGCCAACCATGACGACGTACCCACCGTCATCACACGCCGCGGCAAGCAGGTCGCCGCCGTCGTCTCCATCGAGATCCTGCGCAAGTACCAGGAATGGGAAGAGCGCGAGATCAACCGGATCATCGACGAGCGCATGGCAACTCCGGCAGCCGGTGTCCCGATCGAGGACGTCATGAGGGAGACACTGGCGCGCAGTGAGTGAGTACCGCACCCTCTTCCGGCCGGAGGCTCAGGCTGAACTTCGGAAGATTCCCCGGGACATGGCCCTCCGCATCCTCGCCAAGCTGACGGAACTGGAGAGCGACCCGTTCGGGTTCAACACGACGGCTCTCGTGTCGCAGCCCGACCGCCGACGCCTCCGGGTGGGCGACTACCGCGTCATCTACACGATCGACAACGGGGAACTGGTGGTGTGGGTCGTCCACGTCGCACACCGCTCCACCGTGTACGACACCTAACCCCAGTACACCGGGAGAAGAACGTCGAAGTCCTGCGGACTGTTGCGGACAGCTAGGCCGCCCGACCTGCTACACCTCGCAGGTCAGGCGGCCTTTCTGCGCAGCCTCAGACGTTGAAGCGGAACTCCACCACGTCGCCGTCCTGCATGACGTACTCCTTGCCCTCGATGCGCGACTTGCCCTTGGCGCGGGCCTCGGGGATGGAGCCGCAGACGACGAGGTCGTCGTAGGAGACGATTTCGGCCTTGATGAAGCCCTTCTGGAAGTCGGTGTGGATCACACCGGCGGCCTCGGGGGCGGTCGCGCCCTTCTTGATGGTCCAGGCGCGGACCTCCTTGGGGCCGGCCGTCAGGTAGGTCTGCAGGCCGAGGGTCTCGAAGCCGACGCGGCCGAGGGTGGCCATGCCGGCCTCCTCCTGGCCCATGGACTGGAGGAGTTCGAGGGCCTCGTCGTCGTCCATGCCGATCAGCTCGGACTCGATCTTCGCATTGAGGAAGATCGCCTCGGCGGGGGCGACCAGGGCGCGCTGGGCGTCCTTGAAGGCCTCGTCGGTGAGCTCGTCCTCGTCCACGTTGAAGACGTAGAGGAAGGGCTTGGCGGTGAGCAGGTGGAGCTCGCGCACCGAGGCGGAGTCGAAGCCGGCCTCGAAGAGGGTCTTGCCGGACTCCAGGATCGTCTGGGCGGCCTTGGCGGCGGCGAGGGTGGCCGCCGACTCCTTCTTGAGGCGGGACTCCTTCTCGAGGCGGGGGATCACCTTCTCGATCGACTGGAGGTCGGCGAGGATCAGCTCGGTGTTGATGGTCTCGATGTCGTCCTTCGGCGAGACCTTGCCGTCCACGTGCACGACGTCGGGGTCGACGAAGGCGCGGATGACCTGGCAGATCGCGTCGGACTCGCGGATGTTCGCGAGGAACTTGTTGCCCAGGCCCTCGCCCACCGAGGCGCCGCGGACGATGCCGGCGATGTCGACGAAGTCGACGGTGGCCGGGAGGAGGCGCTGCGAGCCGAAGATCTCGGCGAGCACGGTCAGTCGCGGGTCCGGGACGCCGACCACGCCGACGTTCGGCTCGATGGTGGCGAACGGGTAGTTGGCCGCCAGGACGTCGTTCTTGGTCAGGGCGTTGAACAGGGTCGACTTGCCGACGTTCGGCAGGCCGACGATTCCGATCGTGAGCGACATGAAGCGAGATCCCGTGGGCTTGGAGGGCGTGGAGCGGCACCGTACGGGCCGGTCGCCCAGTCTACGGGGCGTCGGGGAGGGGCCCGGAGGCGAGCCGCCCGGGTGGGCTTCCGGGCGGGCTTCCGGGCGGGCTTCCGGGCCGACTGCCGGGAGACACGGACGGGCCAGTTTTGTATCCATTACACAGTGTCGCGATGATCGGACCTTACGTTGGGCAGGTGGAGCAGAGCATCCGTACCCAGCCGCCCGGGCCGCGGCCCCGCCCGCCAGCCGGCGGCGGGGCTGCTGAGGCCGCCGTTCCGGGGCCGGCCACGCCCCGCGATGCCGCGGGTGCGGGGGCCGGCGGCGGGCCGCCCGGCGGCAGACCGTCCCGGCTGCGGACGGCCTCCGGCGGTGCGGGCGTGGCGCGGCTGCGGTGGAAGCTGAAGCTGCCGCTGGGCCGTTCGGGTCAGCAGGCGCGCAGCGGCCGGCCGGCCCGGCTGACGGCGATCGGCACCGGGGTGCTGACGCTGGCGGGCACGGTGGCCGCGGCGGGCGTCGACCAGTTGCTCTTCGACGGCCTCGGGGTGGTCTTCGGGCTCGGCTTCGTGGCGGTCTGCTTCCAGGCCGCCGTCCGGGTCCGCTCGGCGGACCTGCTGGCGGCGCCGATCAGCGGGCCGATCGCGTTCGCGCTGGCGCTGCTGCTGCTCGGCCCGGTGGCCAGTCCCGGGGTGGTCGGGCAGGTGGTGGCGCTGGCCACCGGCCTGGCGCTGCGGGCCGACTGGCTGTTCGCGGGGACGGGCCTGGCCGCGCTGATCGTCACGGCCCGGTTCGTCGCGCAGCGCCGGATCCGCCGCGGCCGCTGAGCGAAGCCCAGGGGCTGCGGGGCTCAGGGCCTCAGGGACTCAGGGGCTCAGGGGCTCAGGGGCTCAGGCGTCAGGAGGCGCCCTTCGCCGCAGCCATCGCGGCGCCGACGATGCCCGCGTCGTTGCGCAGTTCCGCCGGGACGACCCGGGCCGGCCGGTCCTTCAGCAGCGGCAGGAACTTCTCGTGCTTACGGCTGACGCCGCCACCGATGATCACCAGCTGCGGCGAGAAGAGCCGCTCCACCAGGTCCAGGTACTCGTCGACCCGCACCGACCAGTCGGCCCAGCTCAACTCGTGCCGCTCGCGCGCGGCGGCCGAGGCGCGCCGCTCGGCGTCCTTGCCGCGCAGTTCCAGGTGGCCGAGCTCGGTGTTGGGGACGAGCGTGCCGTCGACGAAGAGCGCGCTGCCGATGCCGGTGCCGAAGGTCAGCATCAGGACCACGCCGCCCTGGTCGCGTCCGGCGCCGTAGGAGACCTCGGCCAGGCCGGCCGCGTCCGCGTCGTTGAGCACCGTGCTCGGCAGGTCGAGGGTCTCGCGGAAGAGCCCCTCGGCGTCCAGGTCGATCCAGCCCTCGTTGACGTTGGCGGCGGTGCGGGTGTGCCCGCCGACCACCACGCCGGGGAAGGTCAGGCCGACCGGACCTCGGTGGCCGAAGTGGTCCACGATCTCCTTCACCACGGCGACCACCGACTCGGGCGAGGCGGGGTGCGGGGTGAGCACCTTGTGCCGGGGCTCGGCGAGTGCGCCGCGTTCCAGGTCGACCGGGGCGCCCTTGATCCCCGAGCCGCCGATGTCCACACCGAACACCGAGAGTGCCGTCACGTCTCCGCCTCCTCCGCGCCGTCCACAGCCTGTGCACAACCGTACGAGGGCCGGGTCGGCCCCGCCTGCTGATACCCGGAGCAGGCGGGGCCGAACGGTTGCGGGGGTCAGAGCTTCCCGGCGGCCTCGGCGCGCAGGTCGCGGCGCAGCTCCTTGGGGAGCGAGAACTGCAGGGTCTCCTCGGCCGTCTTGACGACCTGGACGTCCTCGAAGCCGCGCGCGGCGAGCCACTCCAGCACGCCCTGCACCAGGATCTCGGGGACCGAGGCGCCGCTGGTGAGGCCGATCGTCCCGACGCCCGCGAGCCAGGCCTCGTCCAGCTCCTCGGCGAAGTCCACCAGGTGCGCGGCCTTGGCGCCGTACTCCAGGCCGACCTCGACCAGGCGTACCGAGTTGGAGGAGTTCTTCGAGCCGACGACGATCAGCAGGTCGGTCTCGGGGGCGATCTGCTTGACCACCACCTGGCGGTTCTGGGTGGCGTAGCAGATGTCGTCGCTGGGGGGGCTGACCAGCAGCGGGAAGCGCTTCTTCAGCTCGCCGACGGTAGCCATCGTCTCGTCGACCGAAAGGGTGGTCTGGGAGAGCCAGACGACCTTGCTCTCGTCGCGGACCTTGACGTTCGCGACGTCCTCGGCGCCGTCGACCAGGTGGATCCGGTCCGGAGCCTCGCCCATCGTGCCGACGACCTCCTCGTGACCCTCGTGGCCCACCAGCAGGATGTCGTAGTCCTCCTCGGCGAACCGGACGGCCTCCTTGTGGACCTTGGTCACCAGGGGGCAGGTGGCGTCGATGGTGGCGAGCTTGCCGGCCTTGGCCTCGTCGTGGACGGCCGGGGCCACCCCGTGCGCGGAGAAGACCACGATGGAGCCCTCGGGCACCTCCTCGGTCTCGTCGACGAAGATGGCTCCCTGCTTCTCCAGGGTCCGCACCACGTACTTGTTGTGGACGATCTCCTTGCGGACGTAGATCGGAGCCCCGTACTGCTCGAGGGCCTTCTCCACGGCGATGACTGCGCGGTCGACGCCCGCGCAGTAGCCCCGAGGGGCGGCGAGCAGGACACGGCGCTGTGCGGTGGTGGACATGGCTCCCATGGTAGACGCGCGGGGTCGCCCGGCGGTGCGGTGTCGGCGCACGGCGCTAGCCTCGTCCCCATGGCCAATTCCAGCTCCCCCGAAGCCCCGATCCCGGTCGGCAAGGTCTCCGCACTGATCGGCGGCTGGGTGGACCGGCTGGGCGCGGTCTGGGTGGAGGGCCAGATCACCCAGCTGAGCCGACGACCCGGCATGCAGTTCCTGACGCTGCGTGACCCCGACAAGGACATCTCGCTCGGCGTCACCTGCTACCGCTCGGTCTTCGATCCGGTGGCCGACGTACTCCAGGAGGGCTCGCGGATCCTGGTACACGCCAAGCCCGAGTGGTACACCCCGCGCGGCACCCTCTCACTGCGCGCCACCGAGATCCGATTGGTCGGCCTCGGCGAACTGCTGGCCAGGCTGGAGCAGTTGAAGCACAAGCTGGCCGGCGAGGGGCTCTTCGCGATGGACCGCAAGAGGCCGCTGCCGTTCCTGCCGCAGTGCGTCGGCCTGGTCACCGGCCGGGCCTCGGCGGCCGAGCGCGACGTGCTGGAGAACGCCCGGCGGCGCTGGCCCGCCGTCCGCTTCGAGGTGCGCAACGTGCTGGTGCAGGGCGCCCAGGCGGCCTCCCAGGTGGCCGGCGCCGTCCGGGAGCTGGACGAGCACCCCGAGGTGGACGTGATCATCGTGGCGCGCGGCGGCGGCAGCGTGGAGGACCTGCTGCCGTTCTCGGACGAGCAGCTGCTGCGCGCGGTCGCCGCCGCCTCGACGCCGGTGGTGAGCGCGATCGGCCACGAGCCGGACCAGCCGCTGCTGGACTTCGTGGCCGACCTGCGGGCCTCCACGCCGACCGACGCGGCCAAGCGCGTCGTGCCCGACGTCGGCGAGGAGCAGACCCGGGTGCGCCACCTGCGCGACCGGGCCCGCCGGACGGTGCTGGGCCTGGTGGAGCGCGAGCAGCACGGGCTGGCGGGGGTGCGCAGCCGTCCGGTGCTGGCCGCGCCGCAGCGGCTGGTGGCGGAGCGGGAGCAGGAGCTGACCGCGCTGCTGGACCGCTCGCGGCGCTCGCTGGGGCACCGGCTGGACCGGGCCGAGTCGGACCTCGGGCACACCCTGGCTCGGGTGGTGGCGCTCTCGCCCGCCGCGACGCTGGAGCGCGGCTACGCGGTCCTGCAGCGCGCGGACGGCACGGTGCTGACCGATCCGGCGCAGGCGGCGACGGGCGACCGGCTGCACGCCCGGGTGGCGGGCGGCGGGCTCTCGGTGACGGTCGAGGCCGCGGACGAGCCCATGGACGAGCCCGCGGACGACGACGGCGGCGGCCCCGGCCCGGGCGCGGCCTCGGGGATTGTCGCTGCCGACGCCTAGGCTGACGCCATGGCAGACACCGCAGACACGGCAGAGACCGCGGGCAGCGCCGGCAACGACGCTGCGGGCGACAACGCGCTGGGATACGAGCAGGCCCGGGACGCCCTGATGGACGTGGTGCGCCGGCTGGAGACCGGCGGGACGTCGCTGGAGGAGTCGCTGGCCCTGTGGGAGCGCGGCGAGCAGCTGGCCAAGGTGTGCCAGCGCTGGCTGGACGGCGCCCGGGCCCGGCTGGACGCGGCGCTGGCGGCCGAGCAGGGCGCCGAGCCGACCGACGGCTAGCGCCTGACCGGCCCCCAAGGGACCAGCCGTGAGCCCGCAGTCGTGATCCGGATCACATGCCACCCCGGAATGGTTGAAAATTCATCCACGTTGGGGAGGATGAGCGGCACCAAGCCGCCCTACCGATCCCAGCATGAGGTGCAGCCAGCATGACCACCGCCAACGACGCCCTCGTCCTCGACGCCGCCGCTCAGGACCTGCTCTTCCGCGAGGCCCGCACGGCCAACACCTTCACCGACGAGCCGGTCAGCGACGAGCAGATCCAGGCCGTCTACGAGCTGGTCAAGTTCGCCCCGACCGCGTTCAACCAGCAGCCGCTGCGCGTCGTCCTGGTCCGCAGCCCCGAGGCCCGCGAGCGCCTGGTCAGCCACCTGGCCGACGGCAACAAGGCGAAGACCTCGACCGCTCCGCTGGTCGCCATTCTGGCCGCCGACAACGAGTTCCACGAGGAGCTGCCGACCCAGTTCCCGCACTTCCCGGCCGCCAAGGACGTCTTCTTCTCCGAGCGCCCGGTCCGCGAGGGCTCGGCCCGCATGAACGGCACGCTGCAGGTCGCCTACTTCATCCTCGGCCTGCGCGCGGCCGGCCTGGCCGCCGGCCCGATGACCGGCTTCGACGCCGAGGGCATCGACAAGGAGTTCTTCGCCGACGGTGACCACTCGGTGCTGGCCGTGGTGAACATCGGCAAGCCGGGTGCCGACGCCTGGTTCCCGCGCTCCCCGCGTCTGGCCTACGACGAGGTCGTCACCACCGTCTGACGCACCCCGAACGCCAGTGGGCCCCGGTTCCGCGAAGGAACCGGGGCCCACGTGCGTGCCGTCGCGGGTGGGCGCTACTTCAGCGCCTGCGCCAGCTGGCCGAGCTCGTCGTAGGAGGCGGTGCCGACGACCACGGTGGTGGCCGAGCCGGTCGCCTCGGTCAGGCCGCGATAGGGCTCGCCCTGGACGCGGTCCCAGGCGTGGCCGTCGATGGTCGAGCTGCCGTCGGCCTGGTAGCCGGCCACCACGGTCGTCAGCTGGGTGGCCTTGGGGGCGTCGCTCTGCTCGACCGCGGCGTACTTGCCGGAGGGCGTGACGAAGCCCAGGTGCCAGACGGCGTGGCCCTCGCCGTCCTTCTTGTACTCCACCGAGGTGGCGCGCCACTGCGCCGACAGCCCCACCGGCGCCAGCAGCGGGTACGGCGCCGCACGCTTCGCCGACGCCGCGGCGGAACCGTAGTCCACCACGTGAACTCCGTCACCTCCGGAATGCGGGGTGAAGAGATAGGCCAGCAGGCCCACGCCGATCACGGCGGCCATCGACAGGACCATGTCCCGTACGTTCTGCCGCCCGCTCCTACCACTCTTGGCTGCCACCGTCCCATGGTGACCCATCGTGTCCTGCGGCCCGTCACCCGGGGTGCCCCCAAGCGGCCCAACCGGTGCAAATCGGCCAGGAGCCGCAGGTGGCGGGGACCCGCGCCACAGACAGTCATCCCGTACACAGATACGATCGGGGAACCCTCACCGCAGCGTTCGACCAGGCAGTAGTCGACCGCTCACTGGCCGTCGCGTACAGAGAGGTATCGACGATGACCGCGCACGCAGTCAAGAAAACCAGCTCCTCCCAACTTCCGCAGGCCCTGGAGGTCGCCCCCGAGGCGCCCGACCGGAACCTCGCGCTCGAACTCGTCCGGGTCACCGAGGCAGCGGCCATGGCGGCCGGTCGCTGGGTCGGCAAGGGCGACAAGAACGGCGCCGACGGCGCGGCCGTCAAGGCCATGCGCACCCTCGTCTCGACCGTCTCGATGAACGGCATCGTCGTCATCGGGGAGGGCGAGAAGGACGAGGCCCCGATGCTCTACAACGGCGAGCGGGTCGGTGACGGCACCGGTGCCGAGTGCGACGTCGCCGTCGACCCGGTGGACGGCACCACGCTGACCGCCAAGGGGATGGCCAACGCCGTCGCCGTCCTCGCGGTCGCCGACCGCGGCACCATGTTCGACCCGAGCGCCGTGTTCTACATGGACAAGCTCGTCTGCGGCCCCGAGGCCGCCGACTACGTGGACATCACCGCCCCCGCCGCGGTCAACATCCGCCGGGTCGCCAAGGCCAAGGGCAGCTCCGTCGAGGACGTCACCGTGATGATCCTCGACCGCCCCCGGCACGCGAAGCTGGTCCAGGAGGTCCGCGAGGCCGGCGCCCGGATCAAGTTCATCACCGACGGCGACGTCGCCGGCGCCATCATGACCGCCCGCGAGGGCACCGGCGTCGACCTGCTGCTCGGCATCGGCGGCACCCCCGAGGGCATCATCGCCGCCTGCGCGATGAAGTGCATGGGCGGCGTCATCCAGGGCCGCCTGTGGCCCAAGGACGAGGCCGAGAAGCAGAAGGCGCTGGACGCCGGCCACGACCTGGACCGGGTGCTCAGCACCAACGACCTGGTCAGCGGCGAGAACGTCTTCTTCGTCGCCACCGGCATCACCGACGGCGAGCTGCTGCGCGGCGTCCACTACCGCAAGGAGACCGCCACCACCAGCTCGCTGGTGATGCGGTCCAAGAGCGGCACGATCCGCGAGATCCACTCGTCCCACAAGCTCTCCAAGCTGCGGGCCTACAGCGCGATCGACTTCGACCGCGCGAACTGAGCACCGAGTGAGCGCCGAGTCGAGCTGACGGCTGAGGGCGGCGGGTGGTACGACCACCCGCCGCCCTCAGCCCGCTATCCGCCCGCGCTCGGCGGTGCGCTGACCCGCCACCAGCTGGGCCTCGGCGCGCAGTTCGACCTCACGGCGACGGCGCCTGGCCAGCACCACCCGGCGCTCGGCCGCCGTCAGCCCGCCCCAGACCCCGTACGGCTCGGGCTGGACCAGCGCGTGCTCCCGGCACTCCAGCAGCACCGGACAGCGCGCACAGACCTGCTTGGCCTGCGCCTCCCGGGCCAGCCGGGCCGCCGTCGGCTCCTTGGACGGGGCGAAGAACAGCCCGGCCTCGTCCCGGCGGCAGGCCGCACAGGTGTGCCACGGGTTGTCCTCCAGGTGGTCGAGCCGCACCACCGCGGGAGCGCCCCCGGCCGCGCGCCGTTCTGCGGCCGCCGCCGCGCGGACGACACCGGTAACGCTGGGCTCGATCGGGTGCAGCACGGCGACTCCTGACACAGCTCGGGGAAGGCTCGCGTCGCTCACCGGCTGCCATCTGACCGCAGCCGTTCAAGAAACGATGTGCGAGAGGAATTACCCCGCGCACTCCCGGTTCATGCACACCGTGCCCGCCCGACCACAGCGTGCACTCAAGCCAACCACGAGTGCAGGTGACAGAGTTGACGGAATGTCGGATTCCGCCGCCACCGCCGCCGGGAGCCTCAGCGATCCAACTGCCTGCGGACCCACTCCTTGAGCTTCTTGCCCCTGCTCGGCTTGGCGTCACAGCCGCCGAAGACCGCCGTGCCCTTGATCCGCACCACCGGCGCGTACGGGTCGGCGGCGGTCTGCTCGCGGACGTCGAAGGCCCCGAAGATGCCGACCCCGCCGCCGTGCAGGCTGACGTTCTCGGGCACCCGGATCTCCACCCCGCCGAAGACCGCGGTCACCTCGATGACCACCTCCGGCGACTCGAAGACCGCGTCCGTCAGGTCGATCTCCACACCGCCGAAGATCGCCACCGCCTTGAGGTGCGAGCCCACCCGCCAGCGGCCCTTGCGGGTCGAACCGCCGAAGACCGCGACCATGCTCGACGACTCCTGGCGAGCCGGCGGCAGCGCGGGGCCGGCCTGCGCGGCGGGCTTGTCCATGGAGATCGCGCGGTGCGCCGGCAGGTCCCGGGTCAGCGGGGCCAACTCGCCGAGCGTCCTGGCGCCGTACGCCGCCTCGATCCGCTCGGAGTGCTCGTCGACGGTCAGCCGGCCGTCGGCGTAGGCGTCCCGCAGCAGCTCCGCGACGCGCTCGCGGTCGGCGTCCGAGGCACGCAGCTCGGCCTCGGCAACCGGGGCGGCCGACAGCCTGCTCGCCGGGTCGGTGGCGGACTTGGTCATGGGTACGGGCGCCTGGCCCTCGGGGTTCTGTGCCGCGGTGTTGTCCACCTCCCCAGCCTAGCCAGTGGGGCACCGTGCGAACGAGCGTTCCACCGACCGAAAGTGACCCCTGTCACGCAGGCTCACCTGCGCACGCCCGACGGCCTCGCGGGTCCTACGCTGGAGGGCGCTTCAACGACGCAGCCGGAGACGACCCAGCCGGATCCGGATCGACCCCACGAAGGACCGCCCCATGGCAGCCACGCCAGACTTCGCCTACTCCGACCTCCTCCCGCTCGGGGCCGACCCCACCCCGTACCGGAAGCTGACCTCCGAGGGCGTGAGCACCTTCGAGGCCGACGGCCGGCGCTTCCTGAAGGTCGAGCCGGAGGCCCTGCGGCTGCTCACCGCCGAGGCGATGCACGACATCTCGCACTACCTGCGGCCCGCGCACCTGGCGCAGCTGCGGCGGATCCTGGACGACCCCGAGGCGAGCCCGAACGACCGCTTCGTGGCGCTCGACCTGCTGAAGAACGTCAACATCTCGGCCGGCGGCATCCTGCCGATGTGCCAGGACACCGGCACCGCGATCGTGATGGGCAAGCGCGGCCAGAACGTGCTGACGTCCGGCGGCGACGAGGCCGCCATCGCCGGCGGCGTCTTCGACGCGTACACCAAGCTCAACCTGCGCTACTCGCAGATGGCCCCGCTGACCATGTGGGACGAGAAGAACACCGGCAACAACCTGCCCGCCCAGATCGAGCTCTACGCGACCGACGGCGACGCGTACAAGTTCCTCTTCATGGCGAAGGGCGGCGGCAGCGCCAACAAGTCGTACCTGTACCAGGAGACCAAGGCGATTCTCAACGAGAAGAGCATGCTGGCCTTCCTGGAGCAGAAGATCCGCTCGCTGGGCACCGCCGCCTGCCCGCCGTACCACCTGGCCATCGTGGTCGGCGGCACCAGCGCCGAGTTCGCGCTCAAGACCGCCAAGTACGCCTCGGCGCACTACCTGGACCAGCTGCCGACCTCCGGCGACGCGAAGACCGGCCACGGCTTCCGCGACCTGGAGCTGGAGGCCAAGGTCACCGAGCTGACCCAGAAGATCGGCATCGGCGCCCAGTTCGGCGGCAAGTACTTCTGCCACGACGTCCGGGTGATCCGCCTGCCGCGGCACGGCGCCTCGCTGCCGGTCGCGATGGCCGTCTCCTGCTCGGCCGACCGCCAGGCGCTCGGCAAGATCACCGCCGAGGGCGTCTTCCTGGAGCAGCTGGAGACCGACCCGGCCAAGTACCTGCCGGAGACCACCGACGAGCACCTCGACGACGAGGTCGTCCGGATCGACCTCAACCAGCCGATGGCGCAGATCCGCTCCGAGCTCTCCAAGCACGCGGTGAAGACCCGCCTCTCACTCACCGGCACCCTGGTCGTGGCGCGCGACATCGCGCACGCCAAGATCAAGGAGCGCCTGGACGCGGGCGAGGGCATGCCGCAGTACCTCAAGGACCACCCGGTCTACTACGCCGGCCCCGCCAAGACCCCCGAGGGCTACGCCTCCGGCTCCTTCGGCCCCACCACGGCCGGGCGGATGGACTCCTACGTCGACCAGTTCCAGGCGGCCGGCGGCTCGATGGTGATGCTCGCCAAGGGCAACCGCTCCCAGCAGGTCACCGACGCCTGCGCCGCGCACGGCGGCTTCTACCTCGGCTCGATCGGCGGCCCGGCGGCCCGACTCGCCCAGGACTGCATCAAGAAGGTCGAGGTGCTGGAGTACGCCGAGCTGGGCATGGAGGCGGTCTGGCGGATCGAGGTCGAGGACTTCCCCGCCTTCGTCGTCGTGGACGACAAGGGCAACGACTTCTTCGCCCCCGAGCAGCCGTCCACCACCTTCGTGGCCAGCATCCCGGTCCGCTCGGCGCAGTAGCCGACAGCCGGCACCCGTGCCCCGCGTGCGACCGGCACGCGGGGCACTGTGCTGCCTACTGCCAGGCCGTCAGCAGTTCCTCGGGTCCGACAACGGTCAGGCCCTGCAACGCGCTGCCGCTGCGTGGATGTGTCGCGGACCACAGGAAATCCGGGCGGACATCATTGCTCCATGCTTTCCGGAGCCCCGGAAATTGACATACCAGGCCAATCCCGGCGGACCACGGAAAACGCCCCGCACCGGTACATCTGGTGCGGGGCGGAGCTGCGGGACGGTCGCTCGGATTAGTGCGTGGGGGTAATCAGGCCGAGAGGCTTGACTCCACCGTCCTTGACGGAATCCGCCGCCGCGGACGCCTGCGGGTCCGTCTCGAGGGCAGGGGCCTCGGCCTGTGCCGGCACCTGCCAGTCGCCGTCCCCCGGGACGGGCAGGGCGGTCGCGGCCACGGCGGGCTCCTGGGGGGTCGCGATCAAGCTCTCGTTCTCGGCCATGGCAAGGCCTTTCTGGTCGTTAGTTTCACTTCCACCCCGATCGGGACCAGCCGAGGCGTAGGGACAGTATTGTAGGAATCGTTAAATGTCTTATAAACAGCCCTCCACTCGCTCAACTCGCGGCCCGCACCGACCCTCACGTGGTGCGATGCACGACTGAACGGGGAGGGCAGTGCTTTGTAGGTGTACTGCCACCGGCCTTCGGGGGATCTCATGGAGCTTCAGGCAACGCAGCACGGCGCCGTGCTGCGGTTCCAGGTGCTCGGACCCGTCCAGGCATGGCGTGGCGACCAGGCTCTGGCCCTCGGATCGCCGCAGCAGCAGGCGGTCCTGACGGCCCTGCTGCTGAACCAGGGCCGCCCGGTCACCACGCAGGAACTGGTCGACGGCCTGTGGGGCGATCGCCCGCCGCCGCAGGCCGTTGCCGCCCTGCGCACGTACGTCTCGCGACTGCGGTCGGTGATCGAACCCAACCGCGAGGTGCGGGCGCCCGCGGAACTGTTGGTCTCGGTTCGCGACGGCTACGTTCTACGCGTGTCAGCGGACGCGCTGGACCTGGCACTCTTCGACGCGAGGTTCGCCGAGGCCAACCAGGCCCGGCAGGCCGGCGAGGCCGAGCGGGCCCACCAACTCCTCGTCTCCGCACTCGCGCTCTGGAGCGGCCAGCCGCTGGCCGGCATTCCCGGTCCGTACGCCGACTCCCAGCGCCTGCGGCTGACCGAGCGTCGGGTGACGGCCTGGGAGGAGCGGTTCGCCGCGGCGCTCGACATCGGCCTGCACGCGAACGTGGCGTCCGAGTTGCACTCGCTCGCGACCGAGCACCCGCTGCGCGAGCGCCTGCGCGAACTCCTGATGCTGGCGCTCTACCAGTGCGGGCGACAGGCCGAGGCGCTCAGCGTGTACGCGGCCACCCGCAAGCTGCTGATCGACGAACTCGGCGTGGAGCCGGGGATCAGCCTGGCCGCCATGCACTCCCGGATCCTCTCCGCCGACCCGACGCTGATGTACGCACCGCCGGAGCCGCAGGCCCAGGCACCCGACACCACGCACAGCGCCCCGACCGCCCCTCCCGCCCAGCTTCCCGCCGACGTCTCGGACTTCAGCGGCCGCGAGGCGCTGGTCACCGAGTTGCGCGGCACCCTGCGCAGCGCCTCCGGCCAGGCCGTGGTCGTCACCTCGCTGGCCGGAATCGGCGGCGTGGGCAAGACCACGCTCGCCGTCCATGTCGCGCACGGTGTCCGGCACGAGTTCCCGGACGGCCAGCTGTACGTGGACCTGCGCGGGGCGGGGGCGACGCCGGCCGACCCGGCCGTGGTCCTCGGCGACTTCCTCTTCGCGCTCGGTGTGGCCGAGGCCCCCGAGCCCTTCGAGCAGCGCGTCGCCCTCTACCGCTCGCTGCTGGCCGACCGCCGGATGCTGATCCTGCTCGACAACGCGCACGACGTCACCCAGATCGCGCCGCTGATCCCCGGGGTGGCCGGCTGCGCGGTCATGGCCACGAGCCGCTCCCGGCTGGCCGGACTGCCCGGCGCCCATCTCGTGGACGTCGAGGAGCTGACCCCGCAGGAGGCGCTGGAGCTCTTCGCCGCGATCGTCGGACGCCAGCGGATCGACGCCGAACCCGAGGCCGCCCTCGCCGTGGTCACGGCCTGCGGCTTCCTGCCGCTGGCCGTCCGGATCGCGGCCGCCCGGTTGGCCAGCCGGCCCCGCTGGAGCGTCTCCGACCTGGCGCACCGGTTAGCGGACCAGCGCCGGCGGCTGGACGAACTCCAGCTGGGCAACCTGGCCGTCGAGACCACGCTCGGGCTCGGCTACGGCCAGCTCCAGCCCGACGAGGCCCGGGCGTTCCGCATGCTCGCGCTGGTCGACAGCCCCGACCTTCCGCTGGCCGCGGTGGCCGCCCTGCTCGGTACGACCGAGGACCGGGCGGAGGACCTGGCGGAGGCACTGGTCGAGGCCAACATGCTGGAGTGCTTCACGCCAGGGCGCTACCGCTACCACGACCTGCTCCGGCTCTTCGCGCAGAAGCAGGCCGAGAAGACGAAGTCCCAGGAGGAAGAACAGGCCGGCCTGCTGCGCCTCCTGGACCTGCTGCTCGCCACCCTGCGCAACGCCGCGCAGACCCTGGAGCCCGACGACCTGCTGGCCGAGGCACTGCACCACCCCGAGCAGGCGGGTATCAGGTTCGAGTCCACGGCGACGGCCCGTGGCTGGCTCCGCGCCGAGTTCGCGCTCCTCCTCGCGACCATGGAGAGGGTCGTCGAGGACTCGTCCGAACTGATGCGCCGGGCCGTCGACGTGCTCATCATCCTGAGGTCGCTCGTGGAGGAGCGGATCCACGGGGAGCGGATCCGTCGCATCCTGGACATCGCCGCCCGCAGCGCGGCGTCCCGGGCCGACGAGGGTGCGCTGGCCCGGATCCGCTTCGCGCTGGGGGTGCTCGGCTACATGGCCGGCGACTTCCCCGACTCGGAGAACTCGCTGCGGGAGTGCCTGGACCTGCTGAGCCCCACCGAGACGCCGATCCTGCGATCGACTGCGGCCAGCCTCCTGGGCACCGTGCTGAGCACCACCAACCGACCCGCCCAGGCCCTGCCGTTCTTCGAACAGGCCCGCGAGCTGCTCGCGAGCCTGGAGGCCAAGAGCAGCGAGGCCCGGGTCCTCGGCAACATCGCGCGCGCCCACCTCGCCCTGGGCCAGCGCGAACGGGCCGTCGGCTCCGCAGAATCGGCCCTGGTCACGGCACGCCTGTCGAACAACGCCTACTGCCTGACCGACACGCTCTACCAACTGGGCGTCGTCCTCGGCACGGCCGGTTCACCGGCTCAGGCCGCCACCCACCTGCGCGAGGCGTACCAGCGCTATCAGGAGCAGCAGCAGCGCTTCTGGGAGGGGCTCTCACTCGCCCGGCTGGCCGGTTGCCTGTTGACGGACGGACAGGTGTCCGAGGCCGCGACCGCGGCGGCGGAGGCCCTGACCATCGCCGAGGAGGTGGACAACGCGTACTGCCAGGGCCTGGCGAACGCCGCCCTCGGCGAGGCGCTGCTGCGCCAGGAGCGGCCCGAGCGCGGGCTGACCCACCTGCGCAACGCACTGAGCATCTTCACCCGGCTCGGTGTGCCCGAGGCCCTGCCCGTGCAGAGCCTGATCGACGATCAGCACACCGAGCCCCCGGCTACCCCTGCGCCGTGACCACCGGGGCCCCCGTGACCCCCGTCATCCCCGGTCCCCCGTCTGGGAAGTGCAACCCCCGATTCCCCCCCCGCTCCTGCTCCCCCCGGAGCAGTGGTGACCCCCGCAGCCCCCCGGCTGCGGGAGCACCTCTCTGCGCTTCCCCGGCGCTGAGATGACTCTGGCACCGGGCGATTGACGTTCAATAAACGCCGGCAAAACTCACCCACCCCCTCGCGCCACGCGGCGTGCGGGGCGCGGTCTCACCACCCCCGTCCGCCTCAGTGTGCTTCCGTCTCCTGCTGGGTATTCGCCCTGACAGGCATGAGTTGGCTGGAAACGGACTCCATACCGCAGTGATCACGCATATTCTCAGAGGCCAGGTGGCACGTGCGGCGGGCGAGCGGCACGGGCGCGCGGTTCGGGCAGGGCGGACGGGGAACGCGGGGAGCGGAAGGCCACGACTGTAGCGGCGGTCGGTGCCACGGTGGAAAGGTGCCTCTCAATCGTGACGACGGGACAGATAGCGGACCCTGCCCAGGGCGGGCCGGCCGACCCGCGTGCCCTGGGGTGGCGCAGCGCCGAACGTGCCCTGCAGGCGGTGGCCTTCGACGCGATCGGCGCCCGGTACGGCGAGGCGTTTCCCGCGAAGGCCGGTCAACTCGCGGCCGGGCGGCGATTGTTGGCCGAGCTCCCGGCCGGGTCGCCGGTGCTCGACATCGGCTGCGGGATCGGTGATCCGACCACCTGGCAGCTGGCCGCCGGCGGCCTGGACGTCACCGCGATCGACCTCTCCGACGGGATGCTGACGCTGGCCCGCGGGCACCTTCCGCACACCGCCCGGTACCACCGGATGGACATGTACGACCTCGCCACCGAGCGCGCCGAGCAGGCCTGGGGCCTGCCGCGGCTCGGGCCGGCCGGGGCCGGCAGCTTCGCCGCCGTGACCGCGTTCTTCTCACTGATCCTGCTGCCGCAGGACGAGATCCCGTTGATGTTGGACCGGATCCGGACACTGTTGCGGCCGGGCGGCCTGCTGGTGCTCGGCATGGTTGAGGCGGATCTCGACCACTATCCGCTGGAGTTCCTCGGCCAGGAGATCCGGATCACCGGCTACCTGCGCGAGGAGCTGGCCCAGCTGCTGCACCAGGCCGGCTTCACCGTGGAGGCGTGCAGCGACCGCCCGTACGCCCCCGCCTGCACCGCACTCCCCCCGGAGGAGCAGCTCTTCCTGCACTGTCGTCGTACCGTCTGACCCGTTCCCCCAGCCGTGGCCGTACCAGCCGTACCCGAGTCCGACCCGCCGTCACCCTCGACCAGTAAGAACGGGCAGCCGTGCGCGACCACCTCTCCCCCCAGGCCGGCCAGCCGCCCGCCGTCCCGGCCCAGCGCCGCCCGCCCACCACGCCCGGAGCTCCGGCGCCGCCGTTGAACCTGCGGGTCCGGCAGGCGCTCAACGAGCGGCTGGAGTACCTCAACTGCGCCACCCGGCTGATCAACAGCTCCCTGGATCCGGTCGGCACGGTCCGCAGTCTGGTCAAGGTGCTGGTCCCGGTCCTGGCCGACGCCGCCCTGGTCCACCTGCGCGAGCCGATCCCGGTCGGCGAACGCGAGCGCACCCGCCCGCCGTCCGCGCTGCGGCTGCACCGCGCCGAGGGGACCAAGCTGGGCCGCCGCCGCGAGACGGTCACCGCGCAGCCCGGCGGCGCGCTGGCCGAGGCGCTGCTCCAGCAGTCGCTGGTCGGGCCGCTGGTGCTGGGCGGCCGCGGCAGTGAACGGCTCCAGCCGCTCTTCACCGAGCTGTACGGCGCCCGCGCGCTGGCCCGGCTGGCCCGCGGCACGGCGCTGCTGGCCCTGCCGCTGCACGGACGCGGGGCCGTGCTCGGACTGCTGGTGCTGATCCGGCGCCCACGCGCCGGCGACGGCAAGCCGGCCCGCTTCGACAGCGCCGACACCCACACCGCCGCCCACCTCGCCACCCTGGCCGGCCTGGCGGTGGACACCGCGCTGCGCTACACCCGCGAGTCGGAGATCGCCGACCAGCTGCAGCGCAGCATGCTGCCCGCGCACCTGCCGCAGCCGCACGGCGTGCGCCTCGCCCACCGCTACCTGCCCGGCGAGAGCGACGCCCAGGTCGGCGGCGACTGGTACGACGCCATCCCGCTGCCGGGCAACCGGGTCGCCCTGATCGTCGGCGACGTGATGGGCCACTCGCTGACCTCGGCAGCCGTGATGGGACAGCTGCGGACCAGCGCGCAGACCCTGGCCGCCCTCGACCTGCCCCCGCACGAGGTGCTCTACCACCTGGACGAACAGGCCCAGCGGCTGGGCCGCGAACAGCACCTGGCCACCTGCGTCTACGCGGTCTACGACCCGATCGCCAACCGGATCGTGGTCGCCAACGCCGGCCACATGCCGCCCGCCCTGATCCATCCGGACGGCCGGGCCGAACTGCTCGACCTCCCGGCCGGGGCGCCGATCGGCGTCGGAGGGGTCGACTTCTCCTCGGTGGAGCTGCCCGCGCTGCCCGGCTCCGCCCTGCTGCTGTTCACGGACGGCCTGGTGGAGACCCGTCGGCGCCCGATCAGCAGCGGCCTGGAACTGCTGCGCGCCCGGCTCTCCACCGCCCACCACCACTCCCCCGAGCAGCTCTGCCAGGAGGCGCTGAAGATCCTGCCGCCCGGCGACCGCGGCGACGACATCGCCCTGCTGGCCGCCTCCTTCGACGGCATCCCGGCCGAGGACGTCGCCTACTGGTACCTCCAGCCCAAGCACGAGACGCCCGGCCGGGCGCGTCGGCTGGCCGGGCACGCGCTGCGCCGGTGGGGCTTGGAGGAACTCGCCGACAACACCGAACTGATGGTCAGCGAACTGGTCACCAACGCCATCCAGCACGCCACCCGCCCGGTCACCCTGCGGCTGGTGCGGACCTCGCTGCTGCGCTGCGAGGTAGGCGACGACAGCCCGCAGCTGCCGCGCCGCCGCCCGGCCGGGCCGCAGGACGAGCGGGGCCGCGGCCTGCACCTGGTGGCCAAGTTCGCCGAGCGCTGGGGTGCCACCCGGCTCGGCGGCGGCAAGGTCGTCTGGTTCGAACAGCGACTGCCCACCTGAGGCCGGTACGTCAGCGCGGCAGCTTGCGCCAGAGCGGGCGCGGGATCAGCCGCATCGCTGTGGCCAGTGCGCCCATCCGGCGCGGCACCCACACCACGCTCGCGCTGCCCGCCAGCGCCGTCGCGACCGCCGCGCCGACGGCCGCCGCGGTGGTGGCCGCCGGGGCGGGCGCCATGCCGGCCGTCATCCGGCCGATCACGAACCCCGGCCGGACCAGCAGCAGTCGCACCCCGCTGCCGTGCAGCGAGTCCGCCAGCCCACGGGCGAACGCGTCCAGGCCCGCCTTGGTCGCGCCGTAGACGAAGTTGGCCTTGCGCGGACGCACCGCCGCGACCGAGGAGAGCACCACGATCATGCCCCGGCGCTGGGCCCGCAGGTGCTGCGCCACCGCCAGCAGGGTCGTCACATGGCCGGTCAGGTTGGTCTGGACGAGCAGGCCGGCCCGCAGCGGGTCCCGGTCCAGCAGCTCCTGGTCGGTCAGCACCCCGGCGGCCGAGATCACCAGGTCGACCGGTCCGTCCGCGAAGACCTCGTCGACGAACCGCTGATGGGTCTCCAGCGCGGTGGCGTCGTAGTACGCGGTCCGCACCCGGAACGGCAGGCTCTCGCCGCACTGCGCCATCCGCTGCAGGTCGCGCCCGGCCAGGATCACCTCGGAGCCGGGCGGCGGGTCGAGCTTGAGCAGGATCTCGCGGCCGATCTCGCTGCCCCCGCCCAGCAGCAGGACGCGGCCGGGCCGCCGGATTCGCTCGTTCATCGGCACAGTCCCAGTCTCCGTCCGAGGTCGGATCGCATCGTATCGGCGGGGTCGAGCAGGGCTCGGGCGGCGCGCCAGTCGTCCAGCGGGCCGTACATCGCGTCGAACGCGCCGCGGCCGAGCCGGGCGTCCTTGGCCAGGTAGACCCGGCCGCCGGCGTTCGCCACCTTGCGGTCCAGCCCGTGCAGCAGCTCGGCCAGCCGGGGGCCGCCCGGCGGCATGTCGACCGCCAGCGACCAGCCGGGCAGCGGGAAGGAGAGCGGGCCGCCACGGGAGGGGCCGAAGCGCTTCAGGGTGCCCAGGAAGGGCGCCGCCCCGACGCGTTGCAGGGACTCCAGCACGTCGGTGACCACGTGCCGGGCCCGCAGCGGGACGGCGAACTGGTACTGCAGGAAGCCGCGCGGGCCCAGCGCCAGGTTCCACCGGTCCACCGCGTCCAGCCGGTGGAAGAACTCCGGGAAGCCCTGGAGGGCGTGCCGCTCGCGCGGCGCCCGGCGGTACCAGAGCTCGTTGAAGGCCCGGGCGGTGACCGGGTTGAAGACGCCCAGCGGCATCCGCGGGGCCGACCGGGGGCGGGCCGGGCCGTAGCGCAGGCCGTCCGGTTCGGCGCCGGGGTCCGGCGCCGCGAGGTGGTCGCCGAGGTCGACGATGCCGCGGCCGAGTGAGCGGCCGGTGGCGGTGGTGTCGATCCAGGCGACCGCGTAGCGGCTGGTCGCCCCCTCCAGCTCGGCCATCAGCGCGTCGAGGTCCGGCGCCCGGCGGACGGTCACCCGCAGCAGCGAGCTGCGGATCCGGATCAGCCGCAGGGTGACCGCGAGGATGACGCCGGTCAGGCCCATGCCACCGACCGTGGCGCGGAACGCGGGGCCGTCCCGGTCCGCCGTCAGCGTCCGCAACTCACCGTCTCCACAGAGCAGTTCGATGCTCTCCAGCCAGTGGAACAGTGAGCCGTCGGCGCGCTGGTTCTTGCCGTGCACGTCGGCCGCCACCGCCCCGCCGACCGTCAGGCGCCGGGTGCCCGGCAGGACCGGTGGCAGCAGGCCGTGCGGGACGACGCGCTCCAGCAACTCGGCGAAGGTGGTCGAGCCGGAGACCCGCACCCGCGCGGCGGCCACGTCCAGGTCGATCCGCGCGGGCACCACGGGCGTCAGCACCAGCCCGCCCGCGTTCTGCGCGGCGTCGCCGTAGCTGCACCCCGCGCCGCGCGCGAGCACTCCGCGCTCCGGCCGTTCGGCGATCAACTCCCGTAGCCTGTCCGGCTCCAGCGGACCGAGGACCTGGGAGTGACTGCCCGTGGTGCGACCCCAGCCCTGCAGCAGCCGGTTCGTCGCCGCGGCCCGAAGTACCGTCCCCATCAGCGCATCCCCACCACGAAGAGTGCCAGCCACAGCAGTTCACAGCAGAGCATCGGCCCGTCCCGGGTGATCAGGTCCTCGACCCGGGTCATGGTGGCCCGCGCGGTGAGCCAGTCGAACCGGGCCAGCGCCGCGGCCAGCGGGACCGCCGTGACCAGGTGCCAACCTACCGCCCAGGGCGAGCCGTTGAGCAGCGCCCAGCCGAGGTAGGCACCGACCATGGCGGCGCTGACGAAGCGCTGGGCGAACCGCAGCCCCACCGGCGTGTACCCGCGCAGGCAGGGCCGGTGCCCGGCCGCGGTCGTGCCCAGGCCCGCGAGTTCGGTGTACCGCTTGGCGATCGCCACCAGCAGCGCGCCCAGGCTGCAGACCAGCACGAACCAGCCGGACGGCGCCACCCGGGCGGCCGCCGCGCCACCGAGCGCCCGCAGCACGAACCCGGATGCCACCACGGTCAGTTCGAGCACCGGGATGTGCTTGAGAGTGGAGGAGTAGAGGAACGAGACGGCCAGGTACGCGGTGACCGTCACGGCCAGCCCCGGACTGCCGATGGCCAGCGCGCCGCTCACCGCCAGCAGCACGAAGCCCGCCGCCAGGACGAGCGCGTGGCCCACCGCGAGTTGGCCGGCCGCGATCGGCCGGGTCCGCTTGCGCGGGTGGTGGCGGTCGCGCTCGACGTCGGCCACGTCGTTGACGAAGTACACCGCGCACGACGCCGCCGTGAACACCCCGAACGCGACCAGCGTGTAGCCCAGTCCGTCCGTCCGGCCGCGCTCGGCGGCGGCCACCGGGGCGGCGAACACCAGCAGGTTCTTGGGCCACTGGCGGGGCCGGGAGGTGCGCAGCACCGCCAGTGGCCAGCCGAACCGCAGCGGCCGGGCGACGCCCTGGACCGGATCGGCGAGATCCACCGCCGGCAGGACCGGGGGTTGCGCGGTCATCGGGCGTACACCGCGGTGAAGTCGCGGCTGGTCGGCTCGAAGTAGCGGTCGGCCGGGCGCTCCTGGTCGGAGAGCAGCTTGACCGGCGTCGGGCTCTGCGGGTCCGAACCCGGCTGGTAGTAGTTGAACGACATCCAGGCGGGGTTGATGTCCAGCTGCATCGCCTCCACGCAGCCGGCCTGCTGGAGCAGGTTCGCCAGCGTGCGGACCGACAGCGCCGGACCGTAGGCGAAGACCAGCCGGCCGTCCGGCGTGACGCCGATGCCCGAGCGCCAGACGAAGTACGCGCCACCGATGGTCAGGCCCCAGCCGCTCTCGATGTGGCTGTCGACGTCGTCCGGGACGGCGGACTGGTCGACGATGAGCCGCAGGTTCTGCCGCACGCCCACCACGTCCGGGGTCATGTTCACCCCGTCGTCCCAGGTGCCGACCGTGGCGTGGCCGTCCTTGTAGTAGACCAGCGAGGCCGCGCCGGAGGTGAGCGTGCCGTGCGTGACGCCGTTGAGGAAGAAGCCGCCGCGGGCCTCGTTCACGTTGACCTTGAAGCCGCCGTTGAAGCTGGCCAGCAGGCCGGTGCGCTCCCCCTCCGGGATGTTCGGCGGCACTCCCCAGTTGTCCGAGCCGGGGTCGTCGGTGCCGGGGTGGAGCTGGAACCGGACCAGCCGCGGGTCCATCGAGACCACGCCGGCCAGGTAGGAGGTGTGTTCGGCGTCCGGGCGCAGCTCGGCGGCCTGCACGGCCGGGGTGCCGCGGACGCTGCTGAGCACCCGCCAGGCGCCCTCGTCCGGCAGCGGGTCGCCACCGGCCGGTGAGACGAGCGGCTTGAGGACGATCGGGGCCAGTGCCGGGGCCGGCCCGTGGTTGGCCGGGTCCGTCACCGGGGCCGCCGGCGGCAGCTTGATGGCGGCGGGCGTGCCGCCCACCTTCGGCGGGTCCATCTTGTACTGGGCCGTCTCCAGCATCGTGACGGCCGGGCCCAGATGGTGTTCACGCCCCCACTCGGCCAGCCGGGCGGCCGTGCTGTCGTTGCCCGGTGCCAGCAGCGCGCCGCCCACCGACCAGCTGAGCCAGGCCAGGAAGGCGGCGAAGACGGCCAGCACGACCCGCACCGTCGGTCTGGCGAAGAGCCGGCGCAGCCGGCCGGGCGGACGCCGCACGGGTTGCGGGCCCCCGGCCTCGACGTGCTGGTCGGTTTCGGGTCTGGTCGACGGTGCCACGCCACTCTCTCCCTCCCGCGGCACCCAGGTGCGCGCGAGATGCTGCGATGTCGGACGCACCCGCAGGGGAGCCGGCCGCACGATCGGCCGCACGACCGGCCGTGGCGGACGGCACGGCGAACGACGGCTCCCGGGAATCCGGAAGCCCTCGTGCACCCGTGTCGGGGAGTCCGCGAACTGTCTGACCTGCTCAGCGTCACGCCGATCCGCGAGGTCGGCCACGCAGCGCGGGGGCGGCGGCGCCCCGGAAGGCGGCCTCCGGCGGGCTGACGGGACGTCGGCTGCGACTGTCCGTCAGAGGTCAAACGGGTTCTGCGGGAGAGGAGTTGGCCGATCATCAGCTGGTAGTACGGCAGTTCGCCAACGGTCCGCCAGCGCACCGGGCGGGGTTACTCCGTCGGGCGGACGCCGCGCCGACGGCCCGGTACTACGAGCTGACGATCCGTACGGGAAGCTCGGCCAGCACCTCGCGCAGCGAGTCGGCGAAGCGGTCGTACTCCGCGCTGCGGGCCGATCCGGGCCGGGTGGCCAGGCCGATCCGGCGGCCGGGGGCGGGGTCGGCGAAGTGCACGGCGGCCAGCCGGTCGGTGCGGCCCGCCTCGACCTCCAGGGCCGTGGCAGGCAGCAGGGTGACGCCCAGGCCGCCGGCCACCAGCTGGACGAGGGTGGACAGGCCGGCCGCCCTGGTGGTGCTGCCGCCGGCCTCGGCGCCGACCTCGCGGCAGAGGTCGAGCGCCTGGTCGCGCAGGCAGTGTCCCTCCTCCAGCAGCAGGACGTCCAGGTCCAGCAGAACGTCCCGGGGCACGCCGACGCGGCCCGCCAGCTCGTGTTCGGGCGGCGTGACCAGCACGAAGTCCTCGTCGAAGAGCGGGATGTCGCGGGTCGGCGACCCGCCCCCGGCCGGCAGCGCCAGCAGCAGCAGGTCGAGCCGCCCGGCCGCCAGGCCCTCCAGGAGCGAGGGGGTGCGCTCCTCGTGGACGTGCAGTTCGAGGTCCGGGTAGCTGTCCCGGACCAGCCGCAGCACCGCGGGCAGCAGGTAGGGCGCGACGGTGGGGATCACCCCGAGGTGCAGCGGGCCGGTGAACGGCCGGCGGGCGGCCTCGACCTCGCCGGTGAGGTCCTGGAGCGAGGCAAGCACCCGGCGCGCGTGGACGGCGACGCGCTCCCCCAGGGAGGTGATGATGACCTTCCGGGTCGTACGCTCGACCAGCTGAGCGCCGAGCGTCTCCTCCAGCGCGGCCACCGCGCCGGAGAGCGCCGGCTGGCTGGTTCCGATCGCCGAGGCGGCGTCGCGGAAGTGCCGGTGCTCGGCGACGGCGACGAAAGCGCGCAGCTGGGCGACGGTGGGCGTGCGGGCGGCGCGGGCCGAACCGCCCGCTGTGGTGCTCGCCACACCAGCTTCGGGTTTGCGGGCGCGATCCGCGCGTGGCCTGGGGTGCTGAGTACTGATAACTCTCTCCGATCAGATGTCACGAGTCTAGCTATTTCACTGATCAGTGCGCGCTGTGTCACTGTGGATCACGTCGGGATTCCGCCGAACCATAGGCAATTCGGACATTCCTCCCTCACATCCAAGCTCAGGAGAAGCGAACGTGCTCACGATCGGTGACAAGTTCCCCGAGTTCGACCTCAAGGCCTGCGTTGACCTCGACGCCGCGAGCGCCTTCGCCGACATCAACCACAAGTCCTACGAGGGCAAGTGGAAGATCGTCTTCTTCTGGCCGATGGACTTCACCTTCGTCTGCCCGACCGAGATCGCCGCGTTCGGCAAGCTGAACGAGGAGTTCGCGGACCGCGACGCGCAGATCCTGGGCATCTCCGGCGACTCCGAGTTCGTCCACCACGCCTGGCGCAAGGACCACGCCGACCTGCGTGACCTGCCCTTCCCGATGCTGGCCGACATCAAGCACGAGCTGATGCGGGCCTGTGGCGTCGAGGCCGAGGACGGCACCGCCCAGCGCGCCGTCTTCATCGTGGACCCGAACAACGAGATCCAGTTCACCATGGTGACCGCGGGCTCCGTCGGCCGGAACCCGAAGGAGGTCCTGCGGGTGCTGGACGCCCTGCAGACCGACGAGCTGTGCCCGTGCAACTGGACCAAGGGCGAGGCCACCCTGGACGCCGGCGCCCTGCTGGCCGGCTGATCCGATGGCTCTCGACGAACTGAAGTCGGCGCTGCCGGACTACGCCAAGGACCTCAAGCTCAACCTGAGCGCGGTCATCGGCAACTCCGAGCTGCCGGCCCAGCAGCTCTGGGGCACCGTGCTCTCCTGCGCGATGGCCACCGGCAGCAAGGCCGTGCTGGCCGAGCTGGAGCCGCAGGCCAAGGAGATCCTCTCCGAGCAGGCGTACACCGCCGCCAAGGCCGCCGCCGCGGTGATGGCGATGAACAACGTCTACTACCGCACCATGCACCTGCTCTCCGACGAGGAGTACAGCAGCATGCGGACGGGTCTGCGGATGAACATCATCGGCAACCCGGGCGTGGAGAAGGTCGACTTCGAGCTCTGGTCGTTCGCGGTCTCCGCGATCAACGGCTGCGGCCGCTGCCTCGACTCGCACGAGGGCGTGCTGCGCAAGGCCGGCGTGGAGCGCGAGGTCATCCAGACCGCCGTGCGGATCGCCGCGGTGCTGCAGGCCGTGGCGTCCGTCCTGGACGCCGAGGCCGCACTGGCCTGAGCCGGCTTCAGCGTCTTCAGCCTCTGAGAGGGCCCCGCTCCACCGAGCGGGGCCCTCTCAGCACGTTCAGACCCGCCACCGCCTCGGCACCGAAGACCAGGGCAGCGCGCGGCGCGGTGCTGAGCCGCAGCATCTCGTAGAGCACGTCCGCGAACGGCTGGACGGTCAGCGCCTGCGCGACGGCGGCGGCCTCGGCGCGGTCGCCCTGGGCGGTGGTCCGGGCCAGGTCGCGCAACATCGACCGGCAGCGCACGTACGCCTGGGCCCGGCCGCGTTCCAGCACCGGGCGGTCCAGGCCGAAGATCAGGATGGTCTCGTGCCCCTTGGGCGTGCGCGCCCGGTAGGCGCCGGTGGAGAGCACCAGGTTCAGGTGGTCGGCCGGCTCGTCGGTGGTGGGGTCGATCAGCAGCGCCAGGCCGTGCCGGTCGGTCGGGTAGCGGTCGCGCTTCTGGTTGCTGTTGCAGAAGGCGCAGGCCCACAGGTGGTTGAGCCAGTCGAAGGCGCGCATCGGGGCCAGCGCGATCGGCTGGAAGTGGTCGATGCTGGTGCCCTCGCTGTCCCCGCAGTACATGCAGCGCGAGAGCCCGGCCGCCATCGCGACCAGGTGGGCGCTCAGGTCCCGGCGGACGGTGCGGCTGTCGCGCCACAGCTCGCGGGCCCCGCCGCCGCGGTCGGCCAGCCGCTCGGTGCGGGCGACCAGCCGGGCTGACAGGTCCTCGGGTAACGGTCCCCGCTGGAGCGGGATCACGCCCGTCTCCCCAGCCGGGCCGCGACCTCGTCGACCCGGGCCGAGAGCGAGCTCATCAGGCGCTCGCTCAGCTCCTGGTACTCCACCAGCTCGTCGTCGGTGGAGTCGCCGGCCAGCACCCGGCCCTCGATGTCGCCGAGCCGGCGACGGGCGTCCTCGGCCCGGTCCGAGTAGGGCGTCTCCAGGCCGAAGAGTTCGGAGAGCACCGCGTCGTCCCCGCTGCCGTAGACGATCCGGCGGTAGAGCTCCTCGCTGACCGGCTGCGGCGGGAAGTCCTCGTCCACGCCCGCTATCCGGATCAGCCCGCCGGGGTCGGCGGCCTGGCAGATGTACGGGCTGTGGGTGGAGACGATGAACTGCACCAGCGGGAAGTGCGCCTTGAGCCACGGGCCGATCCGCTGCTGCCAGCTGACGTGCAGGTGGGCGTCGATCTCGTCGATCAGCACGATGCCGGGGAGCGCGACGGCTCCGGCCTCGTCCAGCGGGAGGACGCCGTAGGAGGACTGGAACTGCCGGACCAGGTCGAGCACGAGGGCGGCGACGGTGCGGTAGCCGTCGCTCATCTCCCGGAGGGGGAAGTCGGGCCCGTCGACTCTGCGGACCCAGAGACCGTCGGAGTCGACCTTGGAGACGGCGTACCCGTCGGGCAGCAGGCCGTCCGAGAGCAGCGCGGTCACCACGTCCAGCGCCTGCTGGGCGCCGGGGCGGCCTTCGAGCCGGCGGACGTGCTGGTCGACCAGCCAGGAGACGCCCTCGGCGAGCGAGGCCTCCTCGTGGAAGAGCGTGGCGAGCCGGCCGACCGGGCCGGCCGAGAGCATCAGCCGCTGGGTCTCGCCGGCGCCGCCGAGCAGCCGGCGAAACGGGCCGTAGCCGGCGAAGAACCAGCCGCGCGGGTTCTCCGCCCAGGCGCCGCGCTCGGGGTTGGGCGAGCCGAAGGAGGTCAGCTCGGGGCGCGGTCCGCCCGGCGGCAGGGTCCAGCGCAGGCCGAGCCGCAGGTCGTACTTGGGGGCCTTGCCGCTGCCGGCCAGCCGGTCCACCGCCCAGTCCGGACGGACGAAGGCCTGCACCCAGCCGGTGTTCTCGCCCGCCGTGATCCATCCGGAGAAGTCGCTGACCAGGCTGCGGGCCACCGAGGGCCCGCCCAGCGCCAGCGCCAGCGCGCGCAGCAGCGTCGTCTTGCCCGCGCCGTTGCGCCCGGCCAGCACCGTCCAGCCCGCCTGCGGCAACTCCAGCTGGCGCACCTCGCGCGCCGGCGTGAAACCCCGGATGCCCGAGATGCCCAGCCTCGTCACATACATGACCCCATGTTAGGAGTCAGCGGGCTCCGTTGGGGAGGTGTCGTGCGGGGCCGCCGCTTCCTGGGCCGCCTCCAGGGCCTCGAAGACCTCGTGGCCCGCGGCGGTGCGCTGGCGCAGGTAGCCGACCACGGTGTTGGTGACGGCGATCAGCGGAACCGCCACGATCGCGCCGCCGATCCCGCCGATGATCGAGCCCGACGCCACCCCGAGCACCACGCCCAGCGGGTGCACCCGGACCGCGCGGCCCAGGATCAGCGGCTGGAGCAGGTGCCCCTCCAACTGCTGGACGGCGATCAGCACCACCAGCACCAGGCCGGCCGTGGTGACGTCCTTGGTGACCAGCGCGATCAGCACCGCCAGGGTGCCGGTGACCAGCGCACCGACCAGCGGGACGAACGCCCCCAGGAAGATGATCACCGCCAGCGGCAGCGCCAGCGGCACGCCCAGCACCTGGATCCCGATGCCGATGCAGAGCGCGTCGACGAAGGCCACGAAGACGGTGCCGCGCACGTACGCGGTCAGCGTGGCCCAGGCCTTCGGCCCGGCCCCGGCCATCGCGTACCGGGACTGCTGCGGCAGCCCGCGCAGCACCCAGCTCCAGATCTGCGCGCCGTCGTAGAGCAGGAAGAAGGTGGTGAAGGCCGCCAGCAGCACGCCGGTCAGCACCTCGATCGCGATGCTGACACCGGTGAACCCGAGCGAGGTGATCTGCTGGGTGTTGGTCCCGATCGCGTCCTGTATCTGGTGGGTGAACTGGGTGATCTGGGCCTGCGTCACGTGCATCGGGCCGTTGATCATCCACTCCCGCAGCTTGCCGATGCCCTGCTGGGCCCGGTGCGAGACGTCGTCCAGGTTGCTGGTCACCTGCCAGACCACGAACCAGCCGACCAGGCCAATGCCGGCCAGACCGCTGAGGAAGGTGCCGGCCGCGGCCAGCGAGCGCGGCACGCCGTGCCGGCGCAGCCAGGAGACGGTGGGCTCCAGCAACGCGGAGATCAGCAGGCCGGCCAGGATCGCGAAGGCGACCAGCCGCAGCATGTCGACCACCGAGAAGATCACGTAGAGCGCGGCGCCGAGCAGCAGCAGCCGCCAGGTGGACTCGGCGGCGACCCGCAGTCCCCAGGGCACCGCCTCGGCGGGCGTGGCCGGCCGGCCCAGGTGCTGCGCGCGGCCGTACGGGACGTACGTGTGCGGTGCGGCGGCGCGCGGGGCCGGGATCCGCTCCGGGACGGCGCTCTCCTGTGCGGCCGCCTCGGCGGCGGCCCGCCGGCGCTGTTCCAGACCGGCGGCCGCGCGCGTCGCCACCGACGTTCCCCAGGCCATCGCTCTGAGCGCCTTGGGGCGTCGTTGCCCTCCCCGTGCCATCTGCGGTCCGTCCTCCCGGTCGCGCGGTGGCCGATCCGTCCGACGGCACCACGGTTCTCAGGCATGACGCTACCCGGGCGCGGGCCCGGTCATGGCACGGGGTGGGAAAACACCGGACGCCCCCGACCACGGGGGTCGGGGGCGTCCGGGGTGAAGCTCTAGTACCAGCTGTGGGCCTGCCAGAAGGACCACGCGCCGCACGGGCTGCCGTAGCGGTCGTTCATGTAACCGAGACCCCACTTGATCTGGGTCGCCGGGTTGGTGCGCCAGTCCGAGCCGACCGAGGCCATCTTGGAACCGGGCAGCGCCTGGACCAGTCCGTACGCGCCGGACGGGTTCATCGCCGTGTAATCCCAACCGCTCTCGCGCTTCACGATGTTGCTGAAGCACTGGAACTGGGTGCTGTCGCCCACTATCCCGGCCGCGATCGCCTGAACCGAACCGGGGCTGTACGAGGACGCGTCCGGTGCGGAGTCGTTCGAGGCGGCGAGCTGGGACGTGGCCTTGGCACGGTTGGCGGCGGCAGCGGCGTCGGCGGCGGCCTTGTCCGCAGCGGCCTTGGCGGCAGCGGCGGCGGCCTTGTCCGCGTCGGCCTTGGCCTGCGCGTCGGCGGCGGCCTTCAGCCGGGCGGCCTCCTCGGCCGCCTTCTGGGCGGCCGCGTCTGCCGAGACCTGCTGTGCCGTGGCCTGACGGACGAAGCTGTCACTGATGGCCTGCGCCTGGGTTGCTGAGGGGACGTCGGAGAACAACGTCGAGCCTGCGACCTCGGTCGCCTGCGCGGTCGTCGCCTCGCTGCCCGAGGCCACACCCACGACGGCACCGACTGCGGTGACGGCGGTGGCGGAGGCCACAGCAACTCCCCGGACCGAGATCCGAGTCACATGGTTTCCTTCCAGCGTCGCCCACGCGTGACCGTGAAGGCGCAACATGCCCCTGGTCACGGGCCTCCACCGGTGCTGGTCACGGGAGGCGCTGGCCCGGCGCTCGCACCGTGAGAAACCGGTGCGGACGTGGAGTTCGGGCGGCGTACGGTCCTTCGCTTTTCAGTTGTCGCCCAACAGGTGGGCCGTACGCGGGGCCTGACAGAACCCTCACCATGCCGCAAGGGGACGCGGGTGCGCAATTCCCGGTTGCGTGGCGAAGCTCACATCCTTCGGCGGCACAAGATTTGGCCGGTCGGTGGACAGCAGGCGGTCGGATGTGATGACGATCCGCCCGGCGCCGGGAGAATTCCGGCTGCCGGGCGGATCGTTCGTGCTCGCAGGCCTACGGCTGGATGTCCTCCAGCATCTCGGTCACCAGCGCCGCGATCGGCGAACGCTCGGAGCGGGTCAAGGTGATGTGCGCGAAGAGCGGATGCCCCTTCAGCTTCTCCACCACCGCGACCACTCCGTCGTAACGCCCCACCCGGAGGTTGTCCCGCTGGGCCACGTCGTGGGTGAGCACCACCCGCGAGCCCGAGCCGATCCGGGAGAGCACGGTGAGCAGCACGTTGCGCTCCAGCGACTGCGCCTCGTCCACGATCACGAAGGCGTCGTGCAGCGAACGCCCGCGGATGTGGGTGAGCGGCAGCACCTCCAGCATCCCGCGGGAGATCACCTCCTCGATCACGGCCGGCGTGGTGACCGCCGACAGCGTGTCGAAGACCGCCTGGGCCCAGGGGCTCATCTTCTCGTGCTCGGAGCCCGGCAGGTAGCCCAGCTCCTGGCCCCCCACCGCGTAGAGCGGGCGGAAGACCATCACCTTGCGGTGCTGCTGACGCTCCAGCACGGCCTCCAGACCCGCACAGAGCGCGAGCGCGGACTTGCCCGTGCCGGCCCGGCCGCCGAGCGAGACGATGCCGACGTCCGGATCGAGCAGCAGGTCGAGGGCGACCCGCTGCTCGGCGCTGCGGCCGCGCAGCCCGAACGCCTCGCGATCGCCGCGCACCAGCCGGACCCGGCCGTCACCGGCCACCCGGCCGAGCGCCCGGCCACGCTCCGAGGTGAGCACCAGGCCGGTGTGCACCGGGAGCTCCTCGGCGCCGTCGATCTCCACCGCGGCGTCGTGCGGGGCGCCGAAGAGTTCGTCCACCTGGTCGCCGGAAACCGGCAGTTCGGACATTCCGGTCCACCCGGAGGTGATCGCCAGCTCGGCCCGGTACTCCTCGGCGAGCAGACCGACCGCGCTGGCCTTGATCCGCATCGGCAGGTCCTTGGAGACGACGGTGACGTCGTACCCCTCGGCCTGCAGGTTGCGGGCGACCGCGAGGATCCGGGTGTCCGCCTCGCCTCCACCGAGCCGGTAACCGGCCGGCAGCACCGAGGTGTCCGAGTGGTTCAGCTCCACCCGGATCGAGCCGCCGGTCTCCCCGACCGGAATCGGCTCGTCGAGTCGGCCGTAGCGGACCCGGTAGTCGTCGAGCAGGCGCAGGGCCTGGCGGGCGAAGTAGCCCAGTTCGGGATGGTGCCGTTTGGCTTCCAACTCGGTGACCACGACCACCGGGAGCACAACCTCGTGCTCCTCGAACCGGGTCATGGCGAGCGGGTCCGCGAGGAGCACGCTGGTGTCGAGCACGTACGTGCGCCGGTCTGGTGTCCGGCGGCTCTTGGAACTGACCACTAGGCCTCCAGGGCGGGCGACCCTGCGTCACCCGCGGCTCACCGGCCCCCGCGACCCCGATGGTCAGGATGCCGGTCTGGCATGTGTATTCCCTGACGGGGCATGGTGCATGCCCGCGAAAGCGAACTCGCGGATCACTGCGGATGAACGTTTGCCTCAAGCGGCCAGTGGGGTAGGAGGGACCAACGGTCCGACGGAACGTCAGCCTCCGAATCGGCGGTTGCGCTCCCCGTAGTCGCGCAGCGCGCGGAGGAAGTCGACCTTGCGGAAGGCCGGCCAGTGCGCCTCGCAGAAGTAGAACTCGCTGTGCGCGCTCTGCCAGAGCAGGAAGCCGGAGAGCCGCTGCTCACCCGAGGTGCGGATCACCAGGTCGGGGTCGGGCTGGCCCTTGGTGTAGAGGTGCTCGGCGATGTGCTCGACGTCCAGGATCTCGGCCAGCTCCTCGATCGAGGTGCCGCGCTCGGCGTGCTCCTGGAGCAGCGAGCGGACGGCGTCGGCGATCTCGTGCCGCCCGCCGTAGCCGACCGCGACGTTGACCGTGATGCCTTCGAGGTGCTCGGTCGCCTGGGCGGCGTTCTTGAGGATCTCGGCGGTCTGCTGCGGCAGCAGGTCCAGGGCGCCGACCGGACGGACCTTCCAGCGCTTCGCCTCGGCGAGCCCGGTCACCGCGTCCTCGATGATCCGCAGCAGCGGGATCAGCTGCTCAGGTGGACGGGAGAGGTTGTCGGTGGAGAGCATCCAGAGGGTGACGACCTCGACCTTGGTCTCGTCGCACCAGCCGAGGAACTCGGTGATCTTGTCGGCGCCGCGCCGGTGCCCGTAGGCCGGGGAGTTGCCACCCGCCTTGGCCCAGCGGCGGTTGCCGTCCAGGATCACGCCGATGTGGTGGGGGGTGCGGGCCAGGTGTGCCTCGACCCGCTGGCCGTACAGGTTGTACATGCCGCCCAGCAGGGTACGCAGCCCCGGCGTGCGGTCGACGACGTCGCGCAGACCCATGACGTTCAGCCCCTCCGAGCTCGTACCCCCTGAACCCAGGCTCCCACTGCGAAGGTCCGGAGGCAGCCTACTCCCGCGCCCTGGCAAGGAGGAAAGCCGCAGGTGGGATGCGTTTTCGCGGGACCGACTACCGACGGTGGGCATGTGGTGACGGTCACAGTCGGACCGGACACGGTGAGGTCTCCGAATCCTTAAGGGAGGCGTAAGACGGCGAACCGGTCCTTGACGCATGCCAATGGTCTAGTCCAGCTTGTTCGCAAGCGGTTGAGCACTCAACCGCTTGGCCTCACAGCTGTCTTGCGCTGTTCCCTCCCCCACACGAGCCGCCGCGCCCCCCACCGCGGCGGCTCTCCCCTCCTCCCCACAGGAGAGTTCGTCATGGCCCGTTCGGTTTCCCCCACCCACCGTCGCCGCCGAGGCGCCCTGCCCGCCGTCACGGCCGGCGCCACCGCCCTCGCCCTGGCCGGCACCGGGCTGGCGCTCTTCGCCGGCGGCGCCAGCGCCGCGGTCGGCAACCTGGTGGCCAACGGCGGCTTCGAGACCGGCACGCTGGCCGGCTGGACCTGCACCTCGAGCGCGAGCGCCGTCAGCACGCCGGTGCACAGCGGCTCGTACGCGCTGCAGGCCACGCCGAGCAGCTCGGACAGCGCCCAGTGCAGCCAGACCATCTCGGTGCAGCCGAGCTCCAGCTACACGCTGAGCAGCTGGGTGCAGGGGCCGTACGTCTACCTGGGCGCCAGCGGCACCGGCGGGACGGACCCGAGCACCTGGTCGAGCCAGACCTCCTGGAACCAGCTGAGCACCAGCTTCACCACGGGCGCGAGCACCACCAGCGTGACCCTGTACCTGCACGGCTGGTACGGCCAGGGGGCCTACCAGGCCGACGATGTGACGCTGACCGGTCCGGCCGGCGCCGGCCAGCCGACGCCGCCGCCCACCACCGCGCCGCCGACCACGGCGCCCCCGACGACGGCGCCCCCGACGACGGCGCCCCGACCACCGCGCCGCCCACGACGGCACCGCCGACCACGGCCCCCCCGACCACCGCGCCGCCGACCACGGCGCCGCCCACCACCGCTCCGCCGACCACCCCGCCGCCGTCCTCGGGCAGCCTGCCCAAGCACGTGCTGACCGGCTACTGGCAGGACTTCGACAACGGCGCGACCGACCAGAAGCTCGCCGCGGTCCAGAACGCCTACGACATCATCGCGGTCTCGTTCGCCAATGCCGACCCGGCCAAGGCCGGCGGCATCACCTTCGCCCTCGACCCGGCGCTCTCCACCGCCCTCGGCGGCTACACCGACGCACAGTTCCGCGCCGACATCGCTGCCAAGCACGCGGCCGGCAAGAAGGTCGTCCTCTCCATCGGCGGCCAGAACGGCGCGATCACGGTCGGCGACGCCACCTCGGCGGCCAACTTCGCGAACAGCGCCTACGCGCTGATCCAGAGCTACGGGTTCGACGGCGTCGACATCGACCTGGAGAACGGCATCACCCCGACCTACATGGCCCAGGGCCTGCACAGCCTGGCGAGCAAGGTCGGCAGCGGCTTCATCCTCACCATGGCCCCGCAGACGCTGGACATGTACACCACCGGCAGCGGCTACTTCCAGCTCGCGCTGAGCGTCAAGGACATCCTGACCGTCGTCAACACCCAGTTCTACAACTCCGGCGGGATGCCCGGCTGCGACGGCAAGGTCTACAACCAGGGCACCGAGGACTTCATCACCAGCCAGGTCTGCACCCACATCCAGGGCGGCCTCGACCCGTCCCAGGTCGGCATCGGCGTCCCGGCCTCCAGCCAGGCGGCGGGCGGCGGCTACGTCAACTCCACCGTCGTGAACAACGCGTTGGACTGCCTGGCCACCGGCACCAACTGCGGCACCTTCGTCCCGCCGGCCAAGTGGCCGACCATCCGCGGCGCGATGGCCTGGTCCACCAACTGGGACGCCAAGAACGGCAACGACTTCTCCACCAACGTGGGCGCCCACGCCCACGCCATGCCGTAACTCTCCGGCGCTGTCGGCCTCTTGAGGGGAAGGCAGACGCGCAACCGGACGGGCCCGCCGCACCGCGCAGGTGCGGCGGGCCCGTTCGTTGACGCGTTCAGGCGAGGGCGGCGACCAGCAGGGCGAAGGCGGCGACGATGACGGCGACGCGGACATAGTGGAAGCGGTCCCAGCGGCCCTGCTGCTGCTTCCAGTCGGCGGGCCGGTTGTCGGCGGTCCAGGTCTTGCTCAGGTTGTCGATCGGGACGAGCAGCAGGACCGACATGACCACACTGAGGATCAGCAGCGCGCCGGCGGTGACGACGAGCCCGGCGTGGGCGTGGTGCCACCCGGCGATCGCCCAGGCCGCGGCGAGGACGAGCGAGCCGATGTACCAGACCGGCATCACGGCGATGTCGAGCAGCACGGCGATGCGCTCAGCGGCATTGAAGGCTAGTGCCGCGTCAGGCAACCTTCGCCCCGTCGCGACGCCCGGCACGCACTCTCGCCGCACCGGCCGAAAGCCCAAGTACGTCCAGTACGAGGACTTCCGGCCGGCACGCCGATAGCACGCACCAGGGGGCACCTCCCGGCCGAAGGCTGGGGGAGCCGCTCCTTGACGGGCAAAGGTTGCCTGACGCGGCACTAGGCAGTGGACGTACTGCCGCACGACGGGTCGATGGAGGACCTGGAGGAGCCGTCCACGGCAGCGTTCTGGCTCGGCCACTGGGCGCCGGGGGCCTTCCCCGTCCTGATCTGACACCAGGCCAGGAGGCGGGGCCCGTCACACCGGGCAGGTGTGGCGGGCCCCGCCCTTTCGCGCTACTTCCAGGTGATGCCCTTGCCCAGCGTGAAGGGGTCGCCCCAGTACTCGGCCGACGCGACCTTCACCGCGGCCGACGGCGCCAGCGAGACCGCGCAGCCCTGGGCGGTCTGGCCGTTGGTGAAGCCGCTCGGCAGCGAGTCGTTCGGGCACTTGTCGAAGGTGCCGATCATCATCAGGTCCTGCGCCTCGGTGCCGTCCGGCAGCAGCCCCTTCATGTGGTCCACCGTGCTGAAGGAGAGGTCAGTGGTGCCGACGTTCTTCACCGAGTAGTGGATGTAGTAGGGGACCATCCCCTTCACCTGGTCGCCCAGCTTGAGCGCGTCCAGGTCGGACGGAGCACCCATCTGGATCGAGGTGACGGTCAGTGCGATCGTCCCGCTGGTGCTGCCGTAGGTGAACGGGATCTGGGCCGCCTGGCCGACCTTGAAGCTCTGTCCGGCCTTGGCGACCGCACCGCCACCGCCGCCGGCCGGCGCCGACGCGGGTGCGGAGGCCGGCGCGCTGCTGCCGCTGCTGGGCGTGCTGGTGTCGCCGCCGGAGGAGCCGCCGCCGAAGCCGCCCGAGCTCGCCGAACTCGGCTGGGAGGAGGCGGACTTGGTCGGCGTGGGGTCCGGGGTGTCGGGCCCGCAGGCGGTCAGGGCGAGTGCGCCGATGGCGAGGCCGATGATCGCCTGAGCGGTCTTGGTCGAAGTGGAACTGGTCATGCTTTTTGAGCCCCCGTGATGCCGTGGGTCGCCGAATCGCGACTGTTGCCACCAGAGTTGATAGCGTGACAGGAGAGGTTTCGCCAGTTACGGGACGTGTTCGTGACCGATATCACCTGACGTGACAGCGGTTGTAGGCTCCCGATCCTCCTGGCCCTTGAAGGCCACCATGACCTGGCGCACTTGCGGTGTCCGTAGAGCGCCGCTCCTGGGGCGCTTCAGCTGTTGTCAGGTGGTGCTGCCGATGGAGCCGGTGGCACCCTTCAACATGTCGCTGAGGTCCTTGGTGTCGCCGGCCGGCGGCGCGGTGACGGTGACCGGGGTGGTGCCGTAGTCGGAGTAGTCGGCCGTCACGTCGAGCTGCGTGGTGGCCGTGGACGCCGTGGACTCGTGCATGCGGACCGGGAGGCTCTGGTCGTTGACCCACAGGTCGACGTTCATCGTGGTGAGGCCGAGCTTGGTGGATTGCGAGAGCAGAGACTTGAGCGACGGGTCCTGCGTGGCAGCGAGCTTGGTGATGTCGACCGTGCCGGAGTAGTGCGTCGCCTGGACACCGTCCACGGTCTCCTGGCCCACGCGCTTGATGTCGGGGGAGGAGGTGAACAGCTTCAGCTGCGTCGCCGGGTCGTTGCTGGAGTTGCTGTTCATCTGGTCGGCCATCGCCTGGCCCGAGGCGCCGAGCGCGGAGAGGTCCATCTTCATCCAGTGCTTGCCACCGAGCTTGGCGGCCGCGGCGTCGCCCATGTTCATGTACATGGTGGTGCCGCTCATCAGCATGCGCATCGAGCCGTCGCCGCCGAGCTGCGCGGCGAACTGCGGCATGGTCATCGTCATGTCCACCGCGATCGGCTGCCAGGACATCGCGCCGGAGCCGGTGGTGCTGACATCCTGGCCCCGGGCGTGGATGTTCTCAGACATCTTGATCTTGACCGAGGTGTACCGCGCGGTGGCCTTGGTGCTCTGCGACATGGCGTCAGCCACGGTGACCATCGGCACGGAGACGGCGCTCGCGGCGCCGGAGGCGTTGGAGGTGGTCGTGGAACCGCCACACGCGGCCAGTCCGGCCACGGCCAGGGCTGTGGCGGCAGCGGCGAGAGTACGGATGTGACGCATGGAATCCCCCTGTTTGCGAACTGTCCGGACTCCGACGCTACACCCGTCCCAGGACGGCCAACGGGCCGATCCCCGCTACGGTTTCGGAGCTGGTACCGGCCCGTTACAGCCACGCTCGTGCGCACCTCTGTGGCCTGGCGATGCGTCTGGAGCAAGGCCTCTCGGGCAGGGAACGCCCTTACCTGGCAAGGGACATCAGAACCTGGAACCTACAACCGCGCGGCCAGCACCGCCAACAGGGCGCCCAGCAGCATGCAGGGGCCGAACGGCAGCGGGTCGCGGGCTTTGGCGCGGCGGGTCAGCAGCAGGGCGAGTCCCCACGCCGCGGCCAGCAGGAAGCCCTCGAAGACACCGTTGAGGACGGTGCGCCAGCCGTACCAGGCGAGCAGCGCGCCCAGCACCGGCGCGAGCTTGACGTCGCCCAGGCCCATCGGGCCCAGCAGCGCCAGCGCACCGTAGCCGGCACCGACCAGTACGGCGGCCAGCAGGCAGCGGCTCAGCACGCCGGGGCGGTGGTCGAGCAGCGCCGCGACCGGGAGCAGCACGGCGACGCCCACGGCGAGCGGGAGGGTGAGCGCGTCCGGGAGGCGGTGCACGGCGACGTCGACGAAGGCGAGGACCACGCCGAACAGCGCGACCCAGCCGGCCACCAGCACGAACGGCCAGGACGCCGCCGAACCGACCGCCGCGCCGACCGCCGCCGCGACCAGCTCCACCGTCAGCGGGCGAGGTCCGCGCTGCACGCCGCAGCCCGGGCAGCGCCCGGTCGCCGGTAGCAGGCGGCGCGGGGCCGCGCAGTCGCAGCCCGCCGGCGGCTCACCGAAGGGCACCGTGCTGCGGGTCGCGGCGGCCCGCAGCACGGGTGCCGCGAGCAGTCCCGTGCCGACCCCGGCCAGCAGTCCGATCACGTCTCCCCCTTCACGTCCCCGAGCCTAGGACCCGCGCGATCGCCGTATCGGGTGAACCGCGACATCCGCGCCCCGGCCGCCGCCGCACCCGTTCCGGTGCGCGTGGCCAAGAACACGCCCGGCACCGGGATCGGGCGCCGTACAGTGACCGCATGCAGGTGATCCAGTCCAGCAAGCTCGCCAATGTCTGCTACGACATCCGCGGCCCGGTGCTCGACGAGGCGATGCGACTGGAGGACCAGGGGCATCGCATCCTCAAGCTGAACACGGGCAACCCGGCGGCCTTCGGTTTCGAGGCCCCGCCGGAGATCCTGCAGGACATCCTGCGCAACCTCTCCACCGCGCACGGCTACGGCGACTCCAAGGGCCTGCTCTCCGCCCGCCGGGCGGTGGTCATGCACTACGAGGAGCGCGGCCTGCACGGCCTGACCGTGGAGGACGTCTTCCTCGGCAACGGCGTCTCCGAGCTGATCCAGCTCGCGATGACCGCGCTGCTGGACGACGGCGACGAGGTGCTCGTCCCCGCGCCCGACTACCCGCTCTGGACCGCCTCGGTCAGCCTGGCCGGCGGAACGGCCGTGCACTACCGCTGCGACGAGCAGTCGGAGTGGTACCCGGACCTGGCCGACATCGAGTCCAAGGTCACCGACCGCACCCGGGCCATCGTGGTGATCAACCCCAACAACCCCACCGGCGCGGTCTACCCGCGCGAGGTGCTGGAGGGGATCGCCGAACTCGCCCGGCGCCACAAGCTGGTGGTCTACGCGGACGAGATCTACGACAAGATCCTCTACGACGACGCCGAGCACGTGCCGCTGGCCACCCTGGCGCCGGACCTCTTCTGCGTCACCTTCAACGGGCTGTCCAAGGCCTACCGGGTGGCGGGCTTCCGCTCCGGCTGGATGGTGCTCTCCGGCGACCGGCAGCGCGCCGGCAGCTACATCGAGGGCCTCAACGTGCTGGCCAGCATGCGGCTCTGCGCCAATATGCCGGCCCAGCACGCGGTGGCGGCGGCGCTCGGCGGACGGCAGTCGATCAAGGACCTGCTGCTGCCCGGCGGCCGGCTGCTGGAGTCCCGGGACGCGGCGTACCGGCTGCTCAACGAGATCCCCGGGGTCAGCTGCGTCAAGCCGAAGGGCGCGCTGTACGCCTTCCCCCGGCTGGACCCGCAGGTCTACAAGATCAAGGACGACGCGCAGATGGTCCTCGACCTGCTGCGCGCGCAGCGGATCCTGATCGTCCAGGGCACCGGCTTCAACTGGCCCGAGCCGGACCACTTCCGGCTGGTCACGCTGCCGCGCGCGGAGGACATCGAGGACGCCGTCACCCGGATCGGCGAGTTCCTCCAGGGCTACACGCAGCCGTGACGTGGAAACGGGTCGGCCGCCGCTGCGTCATCGCAGCGGCGGCCGACCCGTGTCCACGGGGATCAGCCCAGGCGCTTGACCAGCGCCCGGTACTCGTCCCACAGCTCGGTGGGCGTGTGCTCGCCGAAGAGCTCCAGGTGGGCGGGGATCAGCCCGGCCTCCTGGCGCCAGATGTCGGCGTCGACGGTCAGCAGCAGGTCGAGGTCGTCCTGCGCGAGCTCCAGGCCGTCCAGGTCGAGCGAGGACTGCGTGGGCAGCACCCCGATCGGCGTCTCGACGCCCTCGGCGGTGCCCTCCAGGCGGTCGACGATCCACTTGAGCACGCGGCTGTTCTCGCCGTACCCGGGCCAGACGAACTGGCCGTCGTTGTTCTTGCGGAACCAGTTGACGTAGTAGATCTTCGGCAGCTTCGCGGCGTCGGCCCGGGCGCCCAGCTTCAGCCAGTGGCCGAAGTAGTCACCCATGTTGTAGCCGCAGAACGGCAGCATCGCGAACGGGTCGCGGCGCAGCTCGCCGACGGTGCCCTCGGCGGCCGCGGTCTTCTCCGAGGCGATGTTCGAGCCGAGGAAGACGCCGTGCTGCCAGTCGAAGGACTCGGTGACCAGCGGGACCGCGGTGGCGCGGCGGCCGCCGAAGAGGATGGCCGAGATCGGCACACCCGCCGGGTCCTCCCACTCGGGGGCGATGGTCGGGCACTGCGCGGCCGGGACGGCGAACCGGGCGTTCGGGTGGGCGGCGGGGGTGCCGCTCTCCGGCGTCCAGTCGTTGCCGCGCCAGTCGGTCAGGTGCGCCGGGGCCTCCTCGGTCAGGCCCTCCCACCAGACGTCACCGTCGTCGGTCAGCGCGACGTTGGTGAAGACCGTGTTGCTGTGCAGGGTCTCGATGGCGTTGGCGTTGGTGTCCACGCCGGTGCCCGGCGCGACGCCGAAGAAGCCGGCCTCCGGGTTGATCGCGTAGAGCCGCCCGTCGGCGCCGAAGCGCATCCAGGCGATGTCGTCGCCGATGGTCTCGACCTTCCAGCCCGGGATGGTCGGCTGGAGCATCGCCAGGTTGGTCTTGCCGCAGGCGCTCGGGAAGGCCGCCGTGACGTACTTGACCTCGCCGCTCGGCGGGGTGAGCTTGAGGACGAGCATGTGCTCGGCCAGCCAGCCCTCGTCGCGGGCCATCGTGGAGGCGATCCGCAGCGCGTAGCACTTCTTGCCGAGCAGGGCGTTGCCGCCGTAGCCCGAACCGAACGACCAGATCTCGCGGGTCTCCGGGAAGTGCGAGATGTACTTGGTGGTGTTGCACGGCCACGGAACGTCGGCCTCGCCCTCGGCCAGCGGCGCACCGACGGTGTGCACGGCCTTGACGAACTCGCCGTCCTCGCCGAGCTGGTCGATGACGGCCTGGCCCATCCGGGTCATCACGCGCATCGACACGGCGACGTACGCGGAGTCGGTGATCTCGACGCCGTAAGCGGCCAGCGGAGAGCCGACCGGGCCCATCGAGAAGGGCACGACGTACATCGTGCGGCCCTTCATCGAGCCCCGGAACAGGCCGTTCGCACCGGAGAACACCTCCCGCATCTCGGCGGGGGCCTTCCAGTTGTTGGTCGGGCCGGCGTCCTTCTCCTGCTCGGAGCAGATGTACGTCCGGTCCTCGACACGCGCCACGTCGGTGGGGTCGGAGGCCGCGTAGAAGGAGTTGGGTCGCTTCTCGGGGTTCAGCTTCTTGAAGGTGCCCTGGGCGACCAGCAGCTCGGCGAGCCGCTGGTACTCCTCCTCCGAGCCGTCGCACCACTCGACGCGGTCCGGCTGGGTGAGCTCCGCGATCTCGCCGACCCAGGCCAGCAGGCGCTGGTGACGGGTGGGTGCGGCTGCGCTGAGGGCAGAGTTCTCGTACGACACGATCGCTCCGTTTCACGCCTGTTCGTCCTTGAGCAGGCGTCCGGGGGGTTGAGGGTTCTTGCAGCGTAGCCCGGCCATTCGGGCGACAACATGGCGTCATGGCGTTTTTGCCGCAAGTTTTGCTACATCATGGCCATAAACTCACCGTATTTCCGGCAGTTCCGGCAGAGGCCAACCCCTCCCGCCACAGGGGCGAACACTCCAGAACGGCTAAAAGTGATGAGAGCCACTACCTACTTACCAGTAACCTACGGACCCGTAGCTAGCATGTCACCATGACTGCGGACGAGACGCCGAGCGTCACCCGACCCCTGCCGCTCAGTGCGCCACTGCCCGCCAAACCGGTGTGGCGCGGGTGGCTGCACGCCGGGATGTTCCCGGCCTCGGTGGCCGCCGGCATCGTGCTGATCTGCCTGGCCGACTCCCCTCAGGCGCGGATCGCCTGCGCCGTCTACTCGGCGAGCGCCTGGCTGCTGTTCGGCGTCAGCGCGGTCTACCACCGGTTCACCTGGGGGCCGCGGGGCGACGCGATCCTGCGCCGGCTGGACCACGCGAACATCTTCCTGATCATCGCGGGGTCCTACACGCCGTTCACCATCCTGCTGCTGCACGGCGGCCGGCAGCAGCTGCTGCTCTGGCTGGTCTGGGGCGGCGCGATGGCGGGCATAGCGTTCCGGGTCTTCTGGGTCGGCGCCCCGCGCTGGCTGTACACCCCGTGCTACCTCGCGCTCGGCTGGGCCGCGGTCTTCTTCCTGCCGGACTTCCTGCGCACCGGCGGCGCCGCGGTGGTCACCCTGCTGATCATCGGCGGCCTGCTCTACAGCGTCGGCGGCGTGGTCTACGGACTGAAGCGCCCGAACCCGTCACCGCGCCTGTTCGGCTTCCACGAGGTGTTCCACGCGCTGACCCTGGGGGCCTTCATCGTGCAGTACGTCGGCGTCTCACTGGTGGCCTACAACGCGATCAGCTGAACCCACCGGCTGCCCGACCGGCTGCCCCACCGGCGGCCGGCCCGGCCAGTCCGACGAGCCCGCGCCCGGGCGCGCACCCCGGCGCTCGGCCAGCCCGCCGTGCCGTTCGCGGGCCCGGTGGCAGCGCTCGCAGTGCGCGGCGTTCGCCGCCGTGCCGTGCTCGGCGGCCTCGCGTCGCCTGACCAGGTACCGGAACCGGCGCCCGACGTAGACCATCACGAGCAGCACCTCGACCAACGCGACCGCCAGGACCAGCGGCGCCCCGTCGGCCAGATACCCCGCGACCACAGCAAGCGCGGCGCCGACCACGGCCACCCCGCCCCAGAGCTGCAGATCGCGCGCGTCCCCTCCGGCCATCGCCCCACCCCTTTCCGCTTTGACCCAATGACACATGGTATCTACCGACAGTGACAGGGCGTAGTCGTCGACGGGCGAACGGCGCATCAATGTTTCATCAACTCCAGGTGCCGCTGCGGGCCTTGCCCGAACGGGCAGCCGATCGTCGTGCGCACGGACGAGCGCCCCCGCGGCGGCTTCGTTGCCGCGGGGGCGCTCGGGGTGGTGCTACGGGGGCACGCTACGACCGGACCGGACCCGTCCTGCGGCGACGCGCGGCCAGCGCGACGCCCGCCAGCGCCGTCACCCCGAGTGCCGCCGCGGCCGTCAGCACGGGCAGCGACCCCCCGCCGGCCGCGGGCGCCGACGGGGCGTCCGCCGAGAAGCCGCCGCCCAGGCCGGCCTTGTCGTACGCCGAGCCCGGCAGCTTGTCGCCGTACCGCTGGTGCACCAGCCGCTGGTACGCCGCGAGCGACTCGCCGCCCGCGCCGACCGCGCTGCGCGCCTCCGCGTCCAGCGGCAGCACCCGCCCGCCGCGCAGCACGTACCAGGCGTTGACCTGCGGCTCACGGAAGACCGTGCCGCCGCCGCTGCTCGCGCCCTGCGCCGCGTAGTCGGTCTCGTCGCTGCCGGAGGCGATGTTGACCACCTGCCAACCGCCGTTCTGCGGGACGGTCCAGACCGACGCCCGCTGACCGTCCGCGGAGACCGCCTCGGTGGCCGCGAAGTCCATCCGGGCCACTGGCGCGCCCTTCGTCCCCGCCACGAAGCCCGGGTCGAGGGTGTAGACCGGCACCGTCGCACCGCTGAGCCGCGGTGCGGCCTGCGCGGCGGACTTGGCCTCGTCCGCCGCGCTGAGCTGCACCGTCTGGTTCGGCGGCACCCCTCTGCGGGCGAAGAAGTGCCCCAACTGGTCCAGCACCGCCGGGGTCTGGACCGCGTCACGGGCCGCCGTCAGGTCGCTCTGCGGGATCGCGGCGGGGGTGGTGGGGACGGTGGCGTCCGAACCGGCTGCCTGGGCGAGCGGCGCGGCCAGCAGGCCGAGGGCCGCCGCCAGGACCGCCGTCGCGACCGCACGGCCAGGGGTGGTGTGCATCCGAGGTGTCGTCATGGCTGCCTCCTCACGCGCCGATCTGGTACAGGGAGTGGGTCCAGGAGAACGAGCTGTTGCTGACGTAGTAGCTGTAACTCGCCCAGTTGTAGCGGTAGTCGGACGGCCAGGGGTCACCCCAGTAGACCCAGTTGCTGCTGGTGTCGTAGCCGTACAGGACCTCCATGTGGCCACCGCCGGAGGACCACTGGATCCGCGACTCGACCGGGCGGTTGTTGTTGATCTCGTTCTGCACGGTGCTGTAGTAGAGGTACCCGGTGACGTAGTTGCCCGGGTTGATGCCGATCCAGCTCAGCGCGTTCTGGACGTCGTCCAGCGCGGCCTCGTTGTTGGGGCAGGTGGAGCTGAGCGAGCGCCCGAACGCCGCGTCGCAGAACTGGTTCTGGGTGTAGTTGTAGCCGAACCAGCTCGCGATGGTGTCGCCGCTGGCCGCCCAGCACCAGTTGCTGTTGGACTGCGCCTGCATGCTGATGTTCAGCGTCTTCGAGGTGCCGGTGGCGAGGCTGCCGGCCGCGCCGGCGGGGCGGACCCGGGTGGGGACCGGGTTCGCGGCCGCCGAGGCCGGGGTGCTGGTGGCCGCGGTGAGTGCCGGGGCCAGGACGCCGAGTGCGAGGACGGCGACCGCTCTGCGCAGCCGCGTCCGGGGACGGGTGGTACCGGAAGGGAACATGGCGTTTCCTCCTTGCAGACCGCAGGGAAGGGAAGTGGGGGACACGCGAACCCCGGCGCCGTCCGGATCGGCGGCGGGGTGTGAGGAAGCATCGACCCGTTGACCGGCGCTGGTCAACGGCCGCCGGAGCGAGCGGAGTTCGATGTGAACGCGGCCCTCCAGATGTGAACGCCAACCGCCGCTGACCCTCCGAAAGGCGTGACACGCGGCCGTACGCGTGTGAATATTCACCACTACCCCTGGCACGGAGGCCGCCATGCAGCAGCGCGGTTCGCATCCCGAACTGGCAACGGTCCTGCGCACCGGCCCCTTCCATCTGGCACTGCGCACCGCCCTGCAGGCCCGCGGTCTCGCGCTGCACCGGGTGCAGCAGCACCTGGCCCAGCGCGGCATACACGTCGGAGTGACCAGCCTCAGCTACTGGCAACAGGGCCGGCGCAGACCGGAGCGTCCCGAATCGCTGCGCGCGGTACGGGCGTTGGAGGAGGTGCTCGACCTTCCCGCACACTCACTCACCCGGCTGCTAGGCCCCCGGCAGGCGCTGGCCGCCGGATCGGCCGCGGTGGCGACCCGCCCCTACCGCGACCTGATCTCCCCCGCCAGCGCCATGGACGAACTCCTCGCCGAACTGCCCGGACCACGCGACACCGGCCTGCACACCGTCACCCACATCGAGCGGATCCGGCTCGGCCCCGACCGTCAACTGCTGCGCCGCGACTCACAACACGCGCTGCGCGCACACCGGGACGGCATCGACCGCTACCTCGCCATCTACCAGGGCGACCCGGGCTGCGACGTGCAACGGGTCGCCATACGCGCCGAGGAGAACTGCCGGCCCGGGCGGATCCGGCGCGACCAGGCTTCACAACTCGTGGTCGCCGAACTGCTGTTGGACCGCCGGCTGCGCACCGGGGAGACCCATCTGCTCAGCTACGGCTTCGACGACGCGCCCTCGCCCGCGCCCACCCACGAGTACGTGCGCGGCTTCAACTCCGGTGCCGGGCAATACGTCCTACAGGTCACCTTCCACCCCGACGCGCTGCCGGTGCGCTGCCACCGGTTCGCCAGTCGCGCGCCCGGCGCGATCCCCTTCGAGAGCGAGGAACTCACGCTGGACGGCCACGGTTGCGTGCACCTGGTCGCCGGGGGGCTGGCGCCGTGCCTGCTGGGGGTCGGCTGGGACTGGGAGTGACGGGTCGGTGGCCGGGCAGGGGGCCACGGGGGTCAGGGGTCAGTCCGTGAACTCCAGCTCCAGGCTCTCCCCCACGAGGCGGTAACCGAGCTTGCGGTACACGGAGTTGGACACCGGATTGGCGAGGTCGGCGTAGAGCAGCACGTCGTCGGCGCCCCGCACGAGCCCCTCGGTCGAGACCCCCGCGGTGACGGCGCCGCCGTAGCCACGGCCACGCCGCTCCGGCGGTGTGTAGATCGGGCCGATCCGGACCATGCCCGCCAGCACCGGCGACACCCCGCCCAGCGCGACCGGCCGGCCGCCGTCCTCCCACAGGTGGAGGACGCCCTCCGCGAGCCGCCGCTCGGCCATCCGGACCGGATCGGGCATCCCCGAGGCGACCTCGTCGTCGAACGCCCTGAACCAGTCCACCACCAGCGCACGGTCCGCCGCCTCGGCCGGGCGGATCCGTCCGGGGACCTGCGGCACCGCCAGGGCACCCAGCCGGTACAGGCCCAGCCGCTGCTGCGTCCGCACGCTGCCGCCCGCCGCCGCGACCCAGGCGGCGGCGAAGGCCTCGGCGTCCTGCGCGCCGCCGGACACCCCGGTCAGCGGCTCCCCCGCCAGCAGGGCCGCCAGCTCGACCGCCACCGCTGGGGTCATTCGGCCCAACCGCAGCGGCTGCGGCCGCGTCTGGACGAAGGCCCCCTCGACCGGCCCGCCCCCGGCGGGCCGCCACCAGCCGAAGCGCGGGGCGACCTCCGTGTCGGCGGCCTTCGTGTCGGCGGCCTCCGTGTCGGCGGCGCGGCGGGCCAGCCGGTCGACGATGGTGAGCAGCACCGTGTTCTGCAGCGGGTGCGCGGCGAGGAAATCGCCGACGGCCTCGGTGTACTCGTCCAGGGACTCGCTCACGATCCAGGTCATGCGCCGATCCTGGCCCACCCGCGGCCCGGCGTGCAGCCCAATATTCAACGGGTGTGCACGCCAGGCCGATTCAGCGGGTGCGCACGCCCAGTCGGTTCGCCAGCTCGTCGGGATCCGCCGTCGGCGCATCGCAGGCGAAGTGCCGGCAGACGTACGCCGCCGGGGCGCCACCCAGCAGCGGACGGTCCACCAGCAGCGGCACGCCCGCCGAGACCGCCGCCTCGCCCAGCGCCACCACCGCGCCGGGGGCGGTGGCGAGCAGCGCCGTGCGGTGCAGCGCGGCCGTCCGGGGGTCGCCCGCCGGGCCGACCACCGCCACCTCGCGCGGCCCGTCAACCAGCGCCTCCGCGGCGGCCAGACCCCAGCCGACGAACCGCGACGCCTTCACCGCCAGCGCGCCGACCACGCCCAACGCCCTTTCGGCGGCCGTGCGGTGGCGCTCGGAGCCGGTGTACGCGGCGTACGTCAGCAGCGCCTGCGCGGCGGCCGTCCAGCCGGAGGGGGTCGCGTTGTCGGTCGGGTCCTGCGGCCGGCGGATCAACTCCTCGGCGTCGTCCGCCGTGTCGTAGAGCGCCCCGGACGCCTCGTCGGTGAAGTGGCCGAGCACCGTGTCGAGCAGGCCGCCGGCCAGGTCGAGCCAGGCGTCGTCGCCGGTCACCGCGTAGAGCGCGAGGAAGCCCTCGGCGGTATCCGCGTAGTCCTCCAGCACCCCGGCGTTGGTGCCCGGACGGCCGTCCCGCGAGGTGCGCAACAGCCGTCCCTCGGCCGTCAGATGGACGGAGAGCAGCAGGTCGGCGGCGCGGGCGGCGGCCTCCACCAGGTCGGGGCGATCGAGCAGCGCGCCGGTCTCCGCCAGCGCGGCGACGGCCAGCCCGTTCCAGGCGGCCACCACCTTGTCGTCGCGCGCGGGCGCGGGGCGCCGGCTGCGGGCGTCGAGCAACCGGGCCCGGATCCGGGCGTAGGCCTGCTCGTCCTGCGGGTCGTCGAGCAACTGCAGGACGGAGGAGCCGTGTTCGAAGGTGCCGGACTCGGTGACGGCGAACAGCTCGGCGGCCAGCGCTCCGTCCTTCTCACCCAGCACCTGGGTCAACTGCTCGGGCGTCCAGGCGTAGTAGGCACCCTCGGCCGACGCGCCGGTGGCCGCGTCCAGGCTGTCCGCGTCCAGCGCGGAGGCGAACCCGCCCTCGGCGGTGCGCAGTTCGGCCAGCAGGAAGTCCGCGGTCTCCAGCGCGATCCGGCGGGCCCGCTCGTCCCCGGTGGCCCGCCACAGGTGCAGGTAGACCCGGATCAGCAGCGCGTTGTCGTACAGCATCTTCTCGAAGTGCGGCACAACCCACTCGGCGTCCACCGAGTAGCGGGCGAAGCCGCCGCCGAGCTGGTCGTAGATGCCGCCCCGAGCCATCGCATCGCAGGTCCGGCGGACCATCTCCAGCGCGTTCCGCTCACCCGTCCGGGCGTGGTGGCGCAGCAGGAACTCCAGCACCATGGACGGCGGGAACTTGGGCGCCCCGCCGAACCCGCCACGCCCCGGGTCGAAGCTGCGGCCGAGCGCCACCACCGCCTGGTCCAGGTCCGCCACCCCCGGCGGGTGCATCCCCGCCCCCGCGCCGTACACCGAGGCCCGCTCCGCCAGATCAGCCCGGATCCGGCCCGCCACCTCGCCGACCTCGTCCCGCCGCTCCCGCCAGGCCGCGGTCACCCCCTCCAGCACCTGCCGGAAGCCCGGCATCCCGTGCCGGGGCTCGGGCGGGAAGTACGTCCCGAAGTAGAACGGCTCCTTGTCCGGCGTCAGGAACACCGTCATCGGCCACCCACCCTGCCCGGTCGCCGCCTGCACCGCCTCCATGTACACGGCGTCGACGTCCGGCCGCTCCTCACGGTCCACCTTCACCGCGACGAACTGCCCGTTCAGGTACTCGGCGACCGCCTCGTCCTCGAACGACTCATGAGCCATCACATGACACCAGTGACACGCCGCGTACCCGACGCTCAGCAGCACCGGCACCCCGCGCCGCTCCGCCTCCGCGAACGCCTCGGGCCCCCAGGGCCACCAGTCCACAGGGTTGTCGGCGTGCTGGAGCAGGTACGGAGAGGTGGCATCGGCCAGGCGGTTCACCATGCGGGCAGTATCCCAGCCGGCGCCCCCTCCACGCGGTCGGCCCTCTCAACACGCCGAGCGTCTGCCCCTCACAACCTGCGCCGACGCTTCGAAGCGGCCCAGCTTGCGAGCATAGATCGGCCCTCTGCCACCAAGGCATCGGTACCCGAGTCAAGCCGGTACCGGCCAAAGCCGGCCACTTCCGCGAGGCTGCCGATGGCGACCCTGCCGACACCCGCCGCGCTGGAGCGTAGGGCCCCTACGCGCATCCCGTGTACCACGGGCCGTACGGGTGTTCTTGATGAGCTCGGGTGGCCCTGGGGACAGGGGCTGCGCGAAACGTTTCTCCCCAGGGGCAGCTGGGCCAGGCCCGCCATCGGATGCGGGTCCGTCCGGTGAGTGGCCCTCGAATGGCTGATGTCCCCCGCTCGTGGAAGTTGCTTGACTGCGCGTGCACGCTCGGACCACACCTCAGGGAGTCCCCATGTCCTACCGCCCCCGCTTTCGCAGCGCGGTGATCGGCGCGTGCACCACGGCGCTGATCGCCGGCTCCGGCCTGCTCGCGCTTCCCGCGCGGGCACAGACCCAGGCGGCCGCCACCGCTCGCTCCTTGAGGTCGACGCCGTCGGAACGGACGGTCGCCGACTTCTTCCAGCAGTACGAGGACGCCACCCGCGGGGAGCAGTCGAAGGGCCTCGACACCGCGCAGGTCCGCGAGGAGTTCCTCACACCCGAGCTCGACAAGGCCCTCTCCGACTGGGGCGCCGCGAACATGAAGGACCCGGTCCTCCGTAGCAATGACCTGCCCCAGACCTACTCCGTGACCCCCAAGAGCGAAGCCGACGGCCACGCCACGCTCGTCCTCACCGAGAACTGGGCAGACGGTACGTCGACCGACGTGTGGTACCAGGTGCAGACCGCCACCCAGTTGATCGACGGCCTCACCGACACCCCCGCCGCCGCCTGACGATCCCCCGACCGACGGCTGCCTGCGGATGGGTCCGCACCTCGCAGATCTACCACGGGCAAGCCGGGCACGCTGCCCCCGGACCAACCGGCGACTGGAACGGCAACCTGGCCGCCAGACTGCTCTACTGGCCCGTCGTCACCACGCTGCTCCTCGGCACGACGAAGGCCGTCTTCCTGCTCTGACCCGACGCGCGGCGGTCTGGCCGCACCGGTGGCCCGCCCCGAGTGGGGCGGGCCACCGGCCGTGCGGCTTGGCTCAGTTGGCGAGACTGCTTGCCCTGTCGGTGAGCGTCCTCCCGCAGGATCGCGAAGTCCGGGGCCGAGTTCTCGTCAGCCGGGAAGTCCAGGCACACGTCGGATGCGGTCTTCGCGTGCCGGCCGAGTGAGAGCGAGTCGATCTGCATCGACTTGATCGTGCTGGAGTGCTCGAGGCTCCGCGGAGTCATGACCACCTTCCCATCAGTACCGAAGAAGACCACGTACCCAGCGGGGAACTCGGTGTGCATGACCGCGTCGACGCTCATCAACGGCTCCGTCCTGTCGGCTCTCAGAATATGGGGCCACGGTCTCCGACGGGGTGCGGCAGCGAGGGTGTGCGCTCGGGCGGGGTAGCCGGCGCCCCGGCCATCCGACACGGGGACACTGGGTGGCCGGAGCGGAACGCACTGGCCTCGTCATGCCTTCCCCGGAAGGTGCATGCCACGCAGCCGGCCGGTCGGCAGCGGTGGCCAGGAGTACGGTCCTGGCCGGAGCCCGCTCCCGGAGTCTGCTCCCAGGCGCGGTTTCGTCCTGGGTACGGACGAACTCCCCTGTCCCCGAATGGTCCTCTTGATCAAGGCCGGGAAGCACCGGCGCCATTCATCGGAGGGGTCCTTTCGTGTACGAGCATGCACCGCACAGCCGCTTCCCGCTCTCCCGCCGCGGCAGCCGGCACCGGGCGGCGTCGGTCGTGACCGCCGTGGCCGCCGTGGCCGTGACGGTCGGGGTGCTGGCACCGACCGCGGCGTTCGCGGGCGGCCGGCCTGACAGCGTCCAATCGAGCCTGAACGCGCTGGTGAAGGACGACGGCCTGCCCGCCGCGCTGGCCACCGTCAAGGGCCGCGACGGCCGCACCCACACCTACACCGCCGGCGTCGGCAACCTCACCACCAAGGCCAAGGTCCCCACGGACGGACAGATCCGGATCGGCAGCAACACCAAGACCTTCACCGCCGTCGTCGTCCTCCAACTCGTCGCCGAGGGAAAGATCGGCCTCGACACGTCCGTCGACACCTACCTCCCCGGCCTGCTGCACGGCGACGGCATCGACGGACACAACATCACCGTCCGTCAACTGCTCCAGCACACCAGCGGCCTGCCCGAATACGTGGACAAGGACGTGATCCTCGGCAACCCGAAGCGGTACTACGAGCCGCGTGAACTGCTCGACGCGGCCCTCGCCCAGAAGGCTCACTTCGCCCCGGGCACGCGCTGGGAGTACAGCAACACCAACTACCTGGTGGCGGGCCTGATCATCCAGAAGGTCACCGGGCGGCCGCTCGGTGAGGAGGTCAACCAGCGCATCGCCGACCGCATCGGCCTGCGCCACACCTACTTCCCCACCCCGGGTGACATGACCATCCACGAGGCCCACCCCGAGGGCTACAACCAGGACGCCGACGGCTCGCTCCACGACTACACCGAGCTGGATCCGTCCTGGGGTTGGGCGGCGGGCGGCGTCATCTCCACCAACAGCGACCTCATCCGCTTCTACACGGCGCTGCTCGGCGGCCGTCTCCTCCCGGCGGCCCAGCTCGCCCAGATGCGCACCACCGTTCCCGCGGACGAGTTGGGTCCGGGGGTCCGCTACGGGCTGGGCCTGATGAGCCGACCGCTGTCGTGCGGTGGCCTGTACTGGGGCCACGGCGGGGTCATTCCGGGCTACAACACCGCCGGGGGCGCCACCGATGACGGCCGCGCCGCCAACATCGCGGTGACCATGATCCCGGGTGACGCGGCCGCGCAGCACGTGGAGGCCGCAGTGGACTCCGCCCTGTGCCACTGAGCCTTCCCGATCGGGCGTGAACGTCCGCACCGGTACGGCCGGCGGGTTCTGCGCGCAGGTGCGCAGAACCCGCCGGTCCATCAACTTCACTATCTTGCAGAGGGGTTACACCGTTAACGAGCACCTGGAGCACAATCGGACCAAGCGGCGCGGGTTGGCAGTGGCCGTGGCCGCGCTGGCCGTGGCGGCCGGGGCGCTGGCACCGACCGCGGCGTTCGCGGGCGGCCGGCCGGACAGCGTCCAATCGAGCCTGAACGCGCTGGTGAAGGACGACGGCCTGCCCGCCGCGCTGGCCACCGTCAAGGGCCGCGACGGCCGCACCCACACCTACACCGCCGGCGTCGGCAACCTCACCACCAAGGCCAAGGTCCCCACGGACGGACAGATCCGGATCGGCAGCAACACCAAGACCTTCACCGCCGTCGTCGTCCTCCAACTCGTCGCCGAAGGAAAGATCGGCCTCGACACGTCCGTCGACACCTACCTCCCCGGCCTGCTGCACGGCGACGGCATCGACGGACACAACATCACCGTCCGTCAACTGCTCCAGCACACCAGCGGCCTGCCCGACTACACGGACGCCCCCGCGCTCTCGGACTTCAGCACGATCCAGCACCGCTACTTCGAGCCCCGCGAGCTCCTCGACAGCGCCCTCGCCCAGAAGGCCCGCTTCGCCCCGGGCACGCGCTGGGAGTACAGCAACACCAACTACATCGTCGCCGGACTCCTGATCCAGAAAGTCACCGGACGGCCCGTCGGCGAGGAGATCACCAAGCGTGTCATCGACCGCATCGGCCTGCGCCACACCTACTTCCCCACCCCGGGCGACATGACCATCCACGAGGCCCACCCCGAGGGTTACAACCAGGAGCCCGACGGCTCACTCCACGACTACTCGGAGATGGACCCCTCGATGGCCTGGGCGGCCGGGGCGATCGTCTCCACCAACACCGACCTCAACTCGTTCTTCAGCGCACTCCTCGGCGGCCGGCTCCTGCCCGCGACGCAGCTGGCCGAGATGCGCACCACCGTCCCCGCCGAGCTGCTCGGGCCCGGAGTCCGCTACGGGCTGGGCCTGCAGAGCAAGCCACTCTCCTGCGGCGGCCTCGCCTGGGGCCACGGCGGGACCATTCCGGGCTACCGCTCCCGCGACGCGGTCACCGACGACGGCCGCGCCGCCAGCATCACGGTCACCACCATCCCCGGCGACGCCGGCGCGCAGCACATGGCGGACGCCTTGGACGCGGCCCTCTGCCGCTGACCCGCCCCCGGCGCGTTCGGGGTGCCGGACACCGGGCGGACGGCCCCGCGGCTTCCGTGATCGGGGACCGTGGGGCCGTCCGCGACGTACCGCTGTCGCTTCAGCCGGCCGGGTTCGCACTCCGGGGCTCCACCAGGCCCGTCTCGTAGGCCGCGATCACCGCCTGGGCACGGTCGCGGACGCTCAGCTTGGCGAAGATGCTGGTGATGTAGTTCTTGACCGTGGAGACGCTGATGCCCATCGCCGCAGCGATCTCGGCGTTGTCGAGGCCGGTGGCCAGCAGGTGCCACACCTCGATCTCACGGGGTGTCAGTTCACCCAGGTCGGACACCGGCACCGGCGACTGCGGCAGGCGGGGCGTGGTGACGTAGGTGGAGATCAACCGGGTGAGCAGGCGCGGCGCCACCGCCGCCTCCCCGGTGTGCACGGTGCGCACGGCCGCCGAGAGCTCCTCCGGGGAGACGTCCTTGGGCAGGAACCCGGAGGCGCCGGCCCGCAGGGCAGCCACTACGTACTCGTCCATGTCGAAGGTGCTCAGCGCCAGGACCCGGCATGCGGGCAGCTCCCGCACGATCCGCTCGGTCGCCTGGACCCCGTCGAGAACCGGCATCCGGATGTCCATCACCACGACGTGCGGCCGGTGCTGGTGCGCGAGGTCGACCGCTCGCTGCCCGTCGGCCGCCTCGGCCACCACCTCGAACGCCGGGTCCGGTGCCAGGATCAGGGCCAGGCCCCGTCGCACCAGCGGCTGGTCGTCCGCGATCAGCACCCTGATCCGCTCCGGGGTCTCCGTCATGCGAGCCGGTCCTCTCCGTCGGCCGGCGCCGCCGGCAGGCTGGCCATCACCCGGAAGCCACCACCGTCGACGCCGCCGGCCACCATGCTGCCGCCCTGCAGCGCGACGCGTTCGCGCATGCCGATCAGACCGTACCCGGCGCGGCCCGCCCTCGATCCGGCCGCGCCGCCCGCCCCCGTCAGGGCTCCCACCAGGGTGTCGGCCGGGGCGGCGACGCCGTTGTCGGACACCTCGACGGTGACCCGGTCTGGGTGGTACGTCAGCTGGACCCGCGCCTCGGCCCGGCCGGCGTGCTTACGGGTGTTGGTGAGGGACTCCTGGACGATCCGGAACACCGCCAGGCCGGTGCTCGGCGGCAGCGGACGCTCCTCCCCCAGGACGGCGAACTCCGTGGGCAGACCGGCCCTGCGGGACTCCTCGACGAGCCCCCCGAGGTGCCCGACACCGGGCTGCGGCGCGGACGGCGCACCGTCCGCCTCCTCCCGCACGTCGTCGGCGCGGAGCACGTCGAGCAGCTGGCGCATCTCGCGCAGCGCCATCCGCCCGGAGCCCTCCAGCGTGACCAAGGCGTCGCGCACCACCTCGGTGTCACCCCCGAGGTTCGCTCGGGCACCGCCGGCCATCAGCTGCATGGTGGTGATGTGGTGGGCCACGATGTCGTGCAACTCCCGTGCGATGCGGCGCCTTTCCTGCGCCACCGCGCGGTCGGCCAGCAGCCTGCGCCTGACCTCCACCTCGTGCTGCCAACGCGTCAGGACCTCGGCCGCGACGATGACCAGCACCGCAGCGAGCACATTGCCCGCCACCTCCCCCACCGGAGGGGGGAGCGGGTGCCCCGGTCCCAGCACTGGCACGCCGGCCGCCAGCAGGGCGGCCGGCGCCGCCACCCCGACGCCGCGGGAGCGGGCCACGGCGAACAGCGCGACGCACAGCGTGCAGTTGAAGTGGTGCGGCACCGGCCCGCTCAGGTTCAGTGCCAGTCCGAGGACCAGCACACCCGCCAGCGACGCCAGCGGGTAGCGGCGCCTGGTGAGCAGCGGCATGGCCGCCAGGACGAGCAGGACCAGCGCGGCCAGGGCGATCGGCTGGCTTCCGTCCAGAGTGCCGACCGAGTAGCCGAGGAGGTCCAGGACAGCCGCCCCGACGGCCACCAACGCGTCACTGGCCGTCCAGGGCAGGCCGTCGGCTCTCGGCGATGCCGGCAGTGGGCGGTGATGCGTCGACATCCTGGTGCTGGTCCTTTCTGCGACCGGTCGACACAGGCCCTTCGCCTGCGATCCTCGGGGGGGGAATGCTTTCGCGGTCCATTCTCGCAGCGGCTCCCGGCCCCGGGCAGGCACCCCGGACCGATCCCCGACCAGGCCCCTGGTCCTGGTCAGGGCCGTGGACCGGGCCCAGATCCTGACGGCGTTCTCCTCCTCCGCTCGGACGAGAAGGCCCGGTACGCCGTGATGGTCTGAAGACGTGCCGGAAATCGCCGGCTACAGCACCACAGCCGGAGGACATCGTGATCCGTGCCCTGACCGGATTCTCCACCAGGAATCCGTGGAAGGTCATCGCCACATGGACGGTCCTGGGAATACTCCTGACCATCCTGAGCCAGACCCTGATCTACCGGGTGACCCAGACGCAGACGGCCGACTTCCTGCCGAAGAGCTACGACTCGGCCGCCGCGATGCAGATCGCCCACGACCACTTCGGGACGAAGCCCGACGCCAACCCGGTGACCGTCCTGGTCGCGCGGACCGACGGCCGGGCGCTGACCCCCGCCGACCGGGAGCAGATCGACGCCGGGGCGAAGCGGCTGAGCAGCCTCAAGGTCACCATGCCCAAGCCCAAGGACGCGACACCCCTTCAGCACGACTACTCGCAGATCCCCCAGGTCAGCCCGGCCATGGCGGCACCTGACGGAACCTTCGAGCTGCTCTCCGCCAACCTCACCGGGAACTCCGCCGACCCGGGCCTGGAGAACACCTTCCGGGCGTTCCGGGACAACGCCCGAGCGGAGTTCGCCGCCCAGGGCCTGCGAACCGGCTTCACCGGCGCACTCGCCGACCAGGTCGACTCCAGCGACGACGGGAAGACCCTCGCGGCCATCGCCTCCGGCTGCATGCTCGGCCTGATCGTGCTGCTCCACGTCCTCGTGTTCCGCAGCGTCCTGGCCGCCCTGCTGCCGCTGATCTCGGTGGCTCTCATCGGCGGCGTGGCCAGCGGCGCGGTCGTGGGCACCGCACTGCTCACCGGCATCAAGATCGACTCCTCCGTGCCGGAACTCATCAGCGTGGTGCTCCTGGGTACCGGCATCGACTACTTCCTGTTCCTGATGTTCCGCTTCCGCGAGCAGCTGCGGGCCCACCCCGACCGCCACCACCGCACCACCGCCGCCGAGGTCGGTCAGAAGGTCGGCACCGCGGTCACCTCGGCCGCGCTGACCATCGTCGCCGCCTTCGTCACCCTCGGGATCGCCAGTTTCGGCCAGTTCCGGGTGCTCGGCCCGGCCATCGCGGTCTCGGTCCTGGTCATGCTGCTGGCCAGTCTCACCCTGATGCCCGCCGTGCTCGCGGCCTGCGGACGCAAACTCTTCTGGCCCTCACGCGCCCTCGAGGCCGAACCCCGCGAGGGCGCTGCGGCCCGGTTCGGCGACCTGGTGGCCCGCCGGCCGCTGACCATGGTCGTCGCCTCGCTCGCCCTCCTGGGCGCCCTGGCCGGCGGGCTGGCCGGCATCAAGATGGACTACGGCCTGGGCGGCGGCCCCCGCACCGCGTCCCAGAGCACCGCCCTCGAGATCTCCCGAGCCCTGCCCGCCGGCGTGGCCGACCCGACCAGCGTCTACGTCGAAACCAAGAACGCCGGTCCGCTCTCCCCCGGCTCGATCGACGGCCTGAGCCAGCACCTCACCAGGGTCGCCGGGGTCGGCCAGGTGGCCAAGCCGGTCCTGAGCGAGGACCGGCAGGCCGCGCGGATCGACCTGTTCCTCACCGCGGACCCGCAGTCCCAGCAGGCCCGCGACCTGGTCTCCGGCCCGATCCGCGCAGCCGTCGCCCAGAACACACCCGCCGACCTGACCGTGCACGTCGGCGGTACCCCGGCCGTCTTCGCCGACGTCTCCACCGCCGTCAGCCACGACCTCCGGCTGGTGTTCCCGGTCGCGGCGGCACTGATCGCGGTGATCCTCCTCCTGCTGCTGCGCAGCCTGCTCGCACCAGTGGTGCTGATCCTCTCCGTCGGCCTCGGCTTCGCGGCCACCCTCGGCGCGGCCGCCCTGCTGTTCCAGCACGCGATGGACAAGCCGGGCGTCAACTTCACGCTGCCGCTGGTCCTGTTCCTGTTCGTGGTCGCGCTCGGCACCGACTACAACATCCTGATCAGCGACCGGATCCGGGAGGAAATGGAACACCCCGGGCCACCCCGCGCCGCGGTCGCGCGCGCCCTGCGGCACACCGCCCCGGCCATCGCGACGGCGGGCCTCGTCCTGGCCGGCTCCTTCGGCAGCCTCGCGGTGACCCCGCAACCCTCCACCCAGCAGATCGGCTTCGCCACCGCGCTCGGCATCCTGCTCTCCGCGTTCCTGCTGTCCATCGTGCTGGTGCCCGCCCTGGCCGCCATCCTCGGCCGAAGCCTGTGGTGGCCCGTGCGCCCCGAACGCACGGCCACCCCACCCACCGGTCGGCACCACACGGGCACACCGCGATCGCCGCAGTCGCCGCCCCGGTCCGAGTGGTCCGCGCCCCAGCACCAGGACACGTACTCCTAGAGGGCCGATGAAGGTCTCGGTGTGGTCCGGGCTGCCGCCGTCAGGCGGTGGCTCGGATTTGCCAGGTGGTGGTGCCGTGGTGAAGTCCGAAGTTAGCCAGCTTGCTTCGTCGCCGTCGGGTGGGTGTCAGGCGGTGAACGCCGCGGCGACGGTGTCTGCGAGCTGGTTCAGGACGTCCCGTGCGAGTTGCACCGAGCCGGTGAACGAGAAGAAGGCGTGGGTGGCGCCCTTGACCGGGAGGTGGGTGACCGGGACGCCGGCGTCGGCGAGCTTTTGCGCGTACCGGTCGCCCTGGTCCCGCAGCGGGTCGTGTTCGGCGGTGACGATGACGGCGGGAGGGAGCCCGGCGAGGTCGTCGGTGCGGGCCGGCGAGACGCGCGGGTCGGCGCCGTCGTCGGGGGTGGTGAGGTAGAGGCCCCAGAACCATTCGAGCCATGAGCGGGTCAGCAGCGGGCCGGCCATGTTCTCGTACATCGAGGGGCTGTCGTCGAACCGGTCGACCGCCGGATACGCCAGGACCTGGAGCGCGATCCGCGGGCCGCCACGCCGTTGGGCTTCCTGCACGAGGGCGGCGGCGAGGTTGCCGCCGGCGCTCTCGCCGAACACCGCGATGTTCTGCCCGTCGCCGCCGAAGCCGGGGGCGTTGGCCGCGACCCAGGTGACGGCGGCGTAGGCGTCCTCGATCGCCGCCGGGGAGCGGTGCTCGGGGGCGAGCCGGTAGTCGACGGAGACCACGATCGTGCCGGAGCGGTTGGCCATGATGCGGGCGATGTGGTCCTGGCTGTCCAGGTCCCCGAGGACCCATCCACCGCCGTGGAAGAAGACCGTCACGGGCAGCGGCCCGGAGCGCGACACGTCGGCGGGGGCGTAGATGCGGATCGGGACCTCGATGCCTTCGGCGGCGGCCGTGGTGTCGTGCACGCTGCCGACCGGTTCGGGGTCGCCCGCGAGGGCGGCGAGGCTGCTCGCGAAGGCACGGTTCTGGCTGACCGTCAGGCTCTCCGGTGCGGGTCCGCCTGCTTCGGCCAACTGCTGGAGCAGGGCGTCGATCTGAGGGTCGAGCGACATGGTGGGAACCCTTCCTGGAGGCTGCCGGAGCGGCAGATTGGAATCAGCGCTCCAAGTTCTACGTCCGCCAGATCTGGAATGGCAATTCCAATCTTGCTAGAGTGCGGGCATGAACGCGTCCGTAGAGGTCGAGAAGCCAGAGCGGCGTCGGCTCACCAAGCCCGGCCGGAAGACCCGCGAGCGCATCATCGAGGCCGCCGCGGACCTGATGTTCCACCACGGCGTCGGGGGCACGAGCATCCCGGACGTCCAAGCGGCGGCCGCGGTCAGCGCGTCGCAGATCTACCACTACTTCGGCGACAAGCGGGGCCTGGTCCTGGCCGTGGTGGACTTCCAGACCGACACCAAACTCGACCAGCAGCGCCCCCTGCTGGACAACCTGGACAGCATCGACGCGCTGCGGGCCTGGTGCGACACGGCGGCCGACCGGCAGGACGCCATGGGGTGCGTGGGCGGCTGCGAGATCGGATCGCTCGCCAGCGAACTCGCCGAGACCGACCCCTCGGCCCGCACCGACCTCGCCGTTTCCTTCGACCGATGGGAACTGCCCATCAGGTCGGGCCTCGCCCGCATGCAGGCTCGCGGCGAGCTGAGCGAGCGCGCCGACGTCGCCGCGCTGGCCACCGCCCTGCTGGCCGCCATCCAGGGCGGCATGCTGCTGTCGCAGGTCCGCCGGTCGACCACCGCGTACCGGCATGCCGTATCGGCGGTGATCGACCACATCGAGAGCTACGTCATCGCGTAACCGCGGCGGACCTGGCCGGCAGCGCCACCACCCTGCGGGTCCGTCCGGGGCGGTGTGCTGAGTGGTGATCAGCGGGCGACCGAGATCGCGAAGGGGGTGAAGCCGCTGGAGCGGATCACGTGGGGGACGAAGAGGATCGCGGCTTCTGTTGCGCGGGCGGTCTGGATTCCGCCGAGGTCGGCGATCCACTCGGTGCGCCAGCCGAGGCCGGTGAGCAGTTCGCGGACGGTCTGCTTGGCCTGCGGGTCCTCGCCGGAGAGGAACGCGGTCGGCGGCTGGGTGAGCGTGGCCGGTGCGGTCATCACCGGGAAGAGCATGGTGTTGAGCGTCTTGACGACACGGGTGTCGGGCAGGGCCTCCTGGAGCCGTTCGGCGAGGCTGGAGCCGGGGTAGAGCAGGTCGGCGGGCAGTCCGTCCGGTCCGTCGGTGGTGGCGTTGGAGACGTCGACGAGGATCTTGCCCCGGAGTTCGGCGCGCAGGGCGGTGAGACGTTCCAGTGAGCCGGCGCCCGGGGTGGCGTTGATGACGATCCGGGCGCTGCGGGCGGCGTGGGCGGCGGCGCCCGGCGTGCGGTCCGCGACGGTCACCTGATGTCCCGCCCGGGCAAGGGCGGTGGCGAGGTTGCCGCCGACGCGGCCGTTTCCGAGGACGGCGATGTCGAGTACGGCGATGTCGTTCATGGGATTCGTTCCTCTGGGGGGTTCTGGTGGGGGGGTTCTGGCGGGGGGAGGTTCTGGCGGGGGAGGTTCTGATGGGGTGTCAGCGCGAGAGGGTCGAGGCGGCTTCGGTGTGGATGCCGGGTGCGGCGGCCAGGAAGCTGCTGCTCTGCGGGGTCCAGGGCAGGCCCTGGGCGTCGGAGATCCGTCCGCCGGCCTCGGTGACGAGCAGGGCGCCGGGGAGCAGATCGGCGCGGGCGCCGGCGAACTGCCAGAAGGCGTCGGTCTTGCCGGCGGCGACGTTCACCAGGTGCAGGGTGGCGGGTACGGCGGTGCGTACGACGAGCGCGTCGCGGAGCATCGCGGTGATCGAGGAGCCGACGCGTCGCACCACCGTCTCGTCCTCGTCCGGGCGGGCCTGGCTGGTGGCCACGATGCTCAGGCCGAGGTCGGCGGTGTGGGAGACGTGCAGCGGGCGGCCGTCGAGGTGGGCGCCCGCGCCGGTGAGCGCGGTGTAGGTCTCGCCGGTCAGCGGCAGGTGGACGGCGGTGAGGACGGGCTGGTTGTCGCGCACGAGGGTGGCGGTGACCGCCCATTCCGGCAGCGCGTGCAGGTGGTTGACGTTGCCTTCGACCGGGTCCACGACCCACCACTCGCCGGCCGGCAGCGCGCCGCCGTCGAGCTCGTCCTCCACCCAACCGGCCTGCGGGCGCAGCTCCGTGAGGGCGGGGCGCAGGATGGCCAGGGCCGTGTCGTCGTTGGCGGCGAGCGCCCGCATCAGCTCCTCGCGGGTCCGGTAGGGGGTCACCTCGCCGAAGCGCTCGCGCAGCGCCGAGCCCGCCGCGCGTACGGCGATCACGGTCCGCGTCAGCAGGTCGGCGTCGGAGACCGCAGCATCGGTGGTCTGGAGCGTTTCGGACATGGTGGTACTCCCATCTGAGCAAAAGGGGGTCTTGCGGGGGGAGTTCGTGTTCTCCTGCGCCCGCTCTCGAAGATTAGAAGGCAGGCCGATTAACCTCAAGTGCATGTCAGGCACGGCTAGGATGATTCTCATGCAACTGGATTTGAACTTGCTCGCAGCGCTCGACGCGCTGCTGGAGGAGGGCAGCGTGGCCGGTGCGGCTGCGCGCCTGCACGTCACCGCCCCCGCGATGAGCCGGAGTCTGGGCCGGATCCGGCACACGACCGGGGACCAGATCCTGGTACGCACCGGCCGCACCATGACGCCGACGCCTTATGCGATCGCCGTCCGGGAACAGGTGCACGCGCTGCTGCACCAGGTCCAGGGGGTGTTGGCACCGAGCCGTGAACTCGATCTGGCGACGCTGGAGCGTACCTTCACGCTCCGCTGGCACGACTCCCTGGTCGCCCTGAGCGGCCCCGCACTGCTCGCGGCCGTGCGCGCACAGGCACCGGGGGTGCGACTGCGCTTCGTCGCGGAATCGAGCACCGACACCCCCGAGTTGCGGCGCGGTGAGGTCGACCTGGAGGCGAACGCCAACCGTCCCAGCGCACCGGACATCCGCGCCGAGAACGTGGGCGAGAGTCGCCTCGTCATCGCCGTGCGGCCGGAGCACCCGTTCACCCGCGCCGAAGCCGTCACCGCAGAGCAGTACGCCGCCGCCGAGCACGTCACCGTCTCGCGACGCGGAAACCTCAGCAACCCCCTCGATGACGCCCTCGCCCGCCTCGGCCTCACCCGCCGCGTGGTCGCGACCGCGCCCACCGAAGCGGCCGCGCTGGCGTTCGCACGCGAGTCCGACCTGGTGATCAGCGTCCCCGAAGCCACCACGCGCTCCGCAGTGACCGACCTCGGCCTGGTCGTGCTCCCCCTGCCGCTGCAACTGCCTTCTGCGCCCATTTACCTGTCGTGGCATCAGCGCTACGACACCGACCACGCCCACACCTGGCTGCGCGGACTGGCCCGAACCGCGTTGACCGTGCGCGGCGCCTCGTAGCCGGCTACCCCGCGCGCACGGGCGCAGCCGCCGGGCCGGGGCGAGTGCCACCACCTGGGCCATCAGCACCTGCTGTTGGACGATGGGTAGTGCCGCCGGGTGACGATCATTCCGGACGGGCTGGTCGTCGTCGGCGACGCGTTGTGCTCGGTGAGCCCAGTCAACGCGCAGGGCCTGACGGTGGCGGCACTGGAGGCCCGCACGGTGCACGACACGCTCGCGGCCGGCCGGCGCGACGTCGCCGCGGACTACTTCGCCCGGGCGACGCGCATCCTGACCGCGCCGTGGGGGATGGCCGACGAGCCGGGACAACCCGCGAACCGGACGCAGAAGGTGCAGGGCGCCGCGATGAGCCGGCTGATGGCCGCACTTCGCCCCGACCTGCCGACGCGTCAGCGGCGGTACCCGTCGGCGCGACCGGTCATGAATGGCCGGTGCCCGTGGCCTGGCACTGTGGGCGGCCGGGCCAGCACCATCGCGATGGCGAGCCCGCAGGACCTCACACCGTCGATGCGCCCGGGACCGCACACCCGCGAACGCTCCTCCTGTCGAACGTGAGAGAGACATGCTGACTGTGCTGCCCGACCGGCTGCTCATGCCTGCGGCGACCGCGCCGGGGGTGGCTCGGTGAAGGCGCTCCAGGACGGCGATCCGCGGCGGGTCGGCCCGTACGAGCTGCTCGGTGTGCTCGGCGCGGGTGGCATGGGCCGGGTCTACCTCGGGCGCCGCGACGAGCTCGTGGTCGCCGTCAAGGTCATCAATGAGGAGTTGACGCAGAACACCGAGTTCATCGCCCGGTTCCGTCGCGAGGTGACCGCGACCCAGGCCGTGTCGGGACCGTACGTCGCCGCCGTCGTCGACCACGACGTGGACGCCGAACAGCCCTGGCTGGCGACCGAGTACGTGCCCGGGCCCACGCTGAACGCGGTCGTCGCCGAGCACGGCTGCCTCGGCACGGTGCCGGTGCGGGCGTTGGGCGTGCGCCTGGCCGAGGCCCTGGGGGCGATCCACGCGGCCGGCCTGGTGCACCGGGACGTCAAGCCCGGCAACATCCTGTTGGGGCCGGACGGGCCCAGGCTGATCGACTTCGGGATCGCGCGGGGCGCGGCGGTGACCACCCTGACGCAGACCGGGGTGGTGCTGGGCACGCCCCAGTTCATGGCCCCGGAGCAGTTGCAGGCGCGGGGCCGGGTCGGGCCGGCGGCCGACGTGTTCGCGCTGGGGTTGGTGCTGGCCTTCGCGGCCACCGGGAAGCACCCGTTCGGCCAGACGGACTCCTTCGGCTTCGGCTTCCGGATCGTCTACGAGGAGCCAAATCTCGAAGGCATCCCGGCCGAACTGGTCGACCTGGTCGGGCGCTGCCTGGCCAAGGACCCCGAGGAGCGACCGACGCCCGAGGAGCTGGTCACGGCGCTGGGCCTGGGTGAGGCGACCCTCGACCAGACCGGCCTGGGCGCCCTGATCCGGCACGCGGGCGACACCGCGCTCCCGACCGCGACGCCAACGCCAACGCCGACCGCGACGCCGACCGCGACCCCGACGGAGCCGAACAGCGCGGGCCGCCCGACCCGGCGGCGCCCGGCGGTGATCGCCCTGGCCGCTGTGGTCGTCGTCGGCATGGTCATCACCGTCGTCCTGGGCCTGGGCGGCGGCGCTCCCGCGAGCACCCAGGGCCAGGGCCTCCCGAGCGGCAGCCCCGCCGGTCCGTCAGCGACGGGAACGCCCACCGCGCCGGCGAGTTCCGCCGCCCCGAGCAATTCCCCGCCCCCGTCACCGCCCTCGCCGGCGCCGCCCTCCACGGCGGCACCCGCGACGGCGACCAGTGCGCCCGCCGCCGGGCCGTCGGGGAGCGGCGGCGGCGGAGGCAGCTCCACCACCGGCGGTACGTCAGGGGGTACCACCACCGGCTCCAGGGGCACCGGGGGCGGCTCCGCGAGCACCACCGGGGGTACCAGCGGCGGTACGTCAGGCGGCACAACCGGGGGCGGCTCCGCCACGACCCCCGCCCCGCCCCCGCCCTCACCCGCGCCCCTGCCGCCACCGTCGCCCGCACCCCCGCCCGCACCCCCGCCCTCACCGCAGGGCTCGCCGCCCTCGGCCATGCAGGGCTTCAACGCGAACTACAACAACGCCTGCTTCGGCTCCTGCTACATGCCGCTCACCCTGTCCTGGCCCGCGAAGCCGGACGCGACCCGCTATGACATCCAGTACAGCGACCAGACCACGAACGCGAGCGCCGTCTACTCAACCGCAGGCACCAGCTACACGATCAACGGCCCGGTCTCCGGCGACCACATCTGCGTCGCCCTGCGCGCGGCCAACCAGCACGGAGCCTCCGCATGGACCCAGACCTACTGCTTCGACACCCCGTACTGACCGGACCGGACGAGCCGCCTCTCACGCCGACAGCGACGCGCCGACGATGACCGGGTCGTTGCCGAGATCCGCCAGCAGCGCGTCCAGCTTGGCGCGGTCGACCGAGGACATCAGGAAGACGTGCACATAGCTGCGGCGGGTGGTCTCGTCGCCCGGGACGGTCAGGACGTCCTGCGAGGAGAGGGACCACTTGGCCACCAGCTCGGGGCTGGGCTTGCGGAACCGGACGGTGATGGCGCCCGGGGTGCGGGCCGGCCAGAGGTCGACGCCCTTCTCCAGCCCCAGCAGGAAGAGTTGCTGCTCCAGGTAGGCGGCCAGCTGCTGGGAGCGGCGGATCCGGTTGACCTGGTCGCGGTACGAGTGGCGGGAGAGGTGGTCCCAGAGCACCAGCGGCGAGAAACCGTTGCGGGAGCCGGCGAAGGTGGTGTCGGGGGCGCCGGTGTACTCGGGCTGGGACGGTGGGGCGACCTGGTACTTGACCTTGGTCATGTAGATGCCGCACGGCCAGGGCGCGCCGGGCCACTTGTGGCCGCTCATGGCGATCGAGGAGACCATGTCCAGCTCGCCGAACTCCCGGGTGGGCAGCGTGAGGCCGAAGTCGAACTCCGGCAGCTCGGCGTCGGGGGTCCAGCCGTAGCCCGCAGGGTCGCCGCCGGCCGGGTCGTCGTCCGGGCCGGCCATCCGCATGAACGGCACGTAACCGGCGCCGAGGGCTCCGTCCACGTGGATCCAGAAGCGCCGACGCACGTCTACCAGCGGCTCACGGGTGACCGGGTCCTTGCCGTGGACCACCGGGCCCTGGATCAGCCCGTGCTCCTCGAAGATCGGCAACAGCCGCTCGCAGACCCCGCGCACATCGTCGTGGGCGCCCTTGAACGTGCTGCCGAGGTTGAGGCTGACGAAGACCGGGTGCCCCTTCGCGGCGAAGAACTCCACCAGTACCGCCAGCGCGTCGATGTCGATCTCGCCGGTGCCGTCCCAGGAGTGCCCGGAGGGGCCGCTGCGCGAGGGCACCTCGGTGGGCCAGTCGCGCGGCTCCCCCGAGGGCCCGACCAACGGGCACTCGCCGGGGTACTGCTCGGTGCCCACGGCGTGGAAGGTCTCGACGCCCAGCACGCAGACGGCCTTGGCGAAGGAGTAGTGGGTGTCCTCGGAGTAGAAGGCCACCGGGCGGCGGGCGTTGGGGCTGACCGGCCCGGCTGCCCGCCCACCCTGCTGCTCGCCCTGGTCGCCCTGCTCAGGCGGAGTCGACGGCTGGAGCAGCGGCTTGCCGCTCAGGTAGTCCCGGGCGTTCCAGAGCGCGTACATGTTGCCCTCGGTCGAGCCCATCGATAGCACATAGCCCCAGTACGACTCGGGGTCCTCCGGCCGGTGCGGGCCGTCGGCGTGCCACAGGGTGGCGTAGTAGTCGAGCACGGCGCGCTCGACGGCCTTGGTGTTCGGCTTGTAGCCGCCGCTCTGGAACGGATCGCCGAGGTTGTTGATGTTGTGCTGCATGAACCGGCCGAGGTCGAAGGCGCTGCCGCCCATCTCCTGGGTGGCCTGGAACCCGAGCAGGTGCCGACGCTTCCTGGTCAGGTACTCGTCCATCCGGTTGAGGGCGCGCAGCCGCTGATCCTCGTCCAGCCCGCCCGCCGGTATCGCGAACTCGCGGGCGTCCGGCTCCAGCCGGCCGGGCTCGTCGTGGGCCGCGAAGGCGGGCAGGGTCTCGGTTCGGATCATGGCAGCCAGAATGGAACGTGTGACGCCATGAGGGGAAGCAATCCGCAGAAGATTCGGTGGCGGCCGCCGGTTTCTTGCACATCGTCGACCCGAGGGGCGACCCTGGACCTCGTGCCGAATAATCCTCATACCCGACAAGCACCCCTCGACGATGTGGACCGGGCGATCCTGCGGATCCTCACCGACAACGCCCGCATCCCGAACAACGCGCTCGCGGACGCGGTCGGGATCGCCCCCTCGACCTGCCTGGCCCGGGTGCGCGCGCTGCGCGAGCGCGGGGTCATCAGGGCGTTCCGCGCCGAGATAGCCCCCGCCGCGATCGGACTGCCCCTGCAGGCGATGATCTCGGTCCGGCTCCGGGCGCACACCCGGGAACAGAACGAGAGCTTCCGGGCCACCGCCCCCGACCTGCCCGGCGTGGTCGCCGTCTTCCACATGGCCGGCTCCGACGACTACCTGCTGCACGTCGCCCTCGCCCACCCGGACGCCCTGCGCGACTTCGTGGTCGACCACCTCACCACCCACCCGGCGGTGGCCCAGACCCGGACCAACCTGATCTTCGAGCAGATCCCCGGCCGCCGTCAGTTGACGCCGGGCGCGTGAACGGGCGCGTGAGCCGCGTCCGTCCCGTGCGCCGGGTCCGTCCCGTGCGCCGAGCGCGTCCCGCGAGCCGTCGCCACCCCTGAGCGCCGAAGCCGGCAGCACCCAAACCCGCAAGGGCCATTGACCCCCGGGGGCGGTGGACTATACCTTCCCTCTCATTGGTCTATGCCAATGACGAGCTCCCGCGCCTCCGCACGCCTGGCGAACCCAAATCCCCCACCGTCGCTGCTGTTTGCGGCACCCGCCGAGGAGAGTCATGCCCGCGATCCGTCGTACCTCCGCCCGCAGAGCCGGCCTCGCCGCCGCCGCTGCGGCCTGCGCCCTCAGCCTGCTGGGCGCCGCACCCACCGGTGCCGTCGCCGCCTCGCCCGAGCACGCGGGTGGCGGCCAGGGCGGCGGCCAGAAGGAGTTGACCGGCTACTTCACCCAATGGGGCATCTACTCCGGCTTCATGGAGAAGAACCTGGTCACCAGTGGGGAGATGAAGCACCTCACCGAGCTCGACTACGGGTTCAGCGCCGTCTCGGCGGACGGCCTGTGCAGCAGCGGTGACAGCTGGGCCGACTACCAACGTCCGTTCAGCGCGGCCGAGTCGGTCAACGGCCAGGCCGACCAGCCCGGCCAGGCACTGCTGGGCAACCTCAACCAGCTGCGCGAACTCAAGGCCGCCTACCCCAAGTTGAAGATCGTGATGTCGATCGGCGGATGGTCCTGGTCCGGACACTTCTCCCAGCTCGCGGCCACCGCCGACGGCCGGCAGAAGTTCGTCGCCTCCTGCCTGGACCAGTACGTCACGGGCAACCTGCCGGGCCTGCCGGCGGGCGCCGCGGCCGGCATCTTCGACGGGTTCGCGGTCGACTGGGAGTACCCGGGCGAGCCCGGCAACGGCAACCCGTACGGGCCGCAGGACACCCCGGACTACACGGCGCTGATGCAGGAGTTCCGCCACCAGCTGGACCAGGCGGGCCGCCCGGCCGGCAAGCACTACCTGCTCACCGCCAACACCTCGGCCAACCCGGACTTCGCCGCCAAGCTCGAACTGCCCAAGCTGGCCCGGGTGGTCGACTGGTTCAACGTCATGACCTTCGACTACCACGGCAGTTGGGAGCCCGCCGGTCCGACCGACTTCGCCTCCGCGCTGTTCCAGGACCCGCGCGACCCGAACCCGGCGGACAAGCAGTACAGCGTGGACCAGGCGGTCAGGTACTACGAGAGCCACGGCGTGCGAGCCGGCCAGATCGGCCTGGCCATCCCGTACTACGCCCACGAGTGGACCGGCGTCACCGCCGGACCGAACGGCGACGGGCTGTTCCAGAGCGCGGCGGCGGGAGCTGCCACCACGCCGGACTACAAGCAGGTGGTCGCCGCCCCGGGCAAGACCTACTGGGACCCGCTGGCCGCCGAGCCGTACAAGTACGACGCCGCCAGCGGCGACTTCTACACCTACGACAGCCCGGCCTCGGTCTGGATCAAGGGCCAGTACATCCGCCGGCAGGGCCTGCGCGGCACCTTCGTCTGGTCGATGGACGAGGACACCGCGGACGGCAGCCTGACGGCCGCGCTGGGCCAGAGCCTCAACGGGCGCTGAGACCCGGATCCCACTGTCGGGCGCCGACCTCGGCCGGCGCCCGACATCACCTGTTACCGGTGGGTAGACAGGCCGCTCCACCGCTTCTAGGCTCTGCCCACGCCGCCGGCAGCAGCCCCTGGGAGACCCGCATGGACCAGAGAGATCGCACCGCCGCGCGCCAGGCGGTGGCCGAGGCCGGGGCCCGGCTGGTGACCATGCTCCGGCAGAGCGACCCGCAGGCGGCGGTCGTCGACTCGCAGTGGCGGGTGGCCGACGTGGCATCCCATCTCGCCTACGTCTTCCAGGGGTTCACCGCGGCCGCGGCCGGCACCAGCGGCGAGTTCGCGCACTACGTGCCGGACGAACCGGACTTCCACGAGCGGCTGGCCGCCGTCAACGCGACGCTCGTCCGCGAGCTGGCCGACAGCGCCGGCGAGCGGCAACTACCCGTCGCCGTCGACACGATCGAGCAGGGCATCGCCACCTTCCTGGCCGCCACCGCCACACTCGATCCGGACGCCGCGCTGGCCACCCCCTGGTACGGCCCGGGCGTGACCCGCACGCCGGACACCCTCACGGCGCTGGCGCTCGGCGAGATCCTGGTGCACGGCCTGGACGTCGCCCGCACCACCGGGACCCGCTGGCCCATACCGCGCACCGAGGCCACCGTGGTGGCGCGCGAGGTCTTCGCCCGGATGCTGCCGTTGATGCTGACCGACGCCGGCCGCGGCGCGACCGTCTCGTTCCGGGTCAGTTGGCGCGGCGCGGAGCGCGGCACGCCCGGCCTCGTCCTGCGGCTCGACGCCGGGACGGTGACCGCCGGGCCGGCCGTGGACGGCGAACGGGTCAACTGCGTGATCTGGACGGACCCGGTGGCCTTCCTGCTGATCGGCTACGGCCGGGCCACGACCTGGCGGGAGATCCTGAAGGGCCGGATCATGTCCTGGGGCCGCCGGCCGATGGCCGCCTTCCAGCTCCCGGCCCTGTTCTGCCGGCCCTGAGCACGCCCGCCCGCGCCGCACCGCCGGGCGCTGAGCGACGGCGGTGCGGCGCGGGCGGCCCAGCCCGGCCCGCTCGGACCCTAGACCTTCTGCAACTCGGCTGCCTGCGCCCGCAGTACGGCGTCCAGCAGCCCGGGGAACCGCGCGTCGAACTCCGCTCTGCGCAGCCGGTTGAACCTGCGCGGCCCGGCGTCGCGCTGCTCGATCAGGCCCGCGGCGCGCAGCACCGCGAAGTGGTGGCTCAGCGCGGCCTTGCGCACCGGCACGTCGAAGCTGCCGCAGGAGCGTTCCCACTCCTGGGCCGAGGCCACCTCGCGGATCAGGGTCAGCCGGACCGGGTCGGCCAGCGCGGCCAGCGCCGCCTCCAGCGTGACCTCGTCCAGCACGGCGTGCTCGGGCGGGGTCCGGTGCCGCGGCGTCGCGGCGGGTGGGTCGATGGTCATGTCGGCCTCCCTGGTGACGGGTTACTCGATCTTCGGTGCCAAATGTTCGACGACTGCCATACGCTCAAACTGTTCGCGACTCATCGAACAGCCTACCCCGCAGCGGGCCATCCGCCACGCCTCGAACTGAACTCCCCCTCATCAAGCCTCAGTTGACGCTTCTCGCCGTCTGCCCCGGCTACCTCGCCCCGCCCCTCGACGTGAGCGCGTCCAGTGTGACGGCCGACGCGGTACACCGCAACGATCATGGGGGGTCCGGCGCCCCACAGCGCAGCAGCACTGCCCGGCCGGATGCTCGCCGCTGCTCGCCTACGCTGGCCCTGTCCGCGAGGTGCCCGACCTCCCCGACCCGCGGAAACCGGGACCACACGCGACAGTTGAACAGTTGAGGAGAGAGTGCCGTGCAGACGTTCGAAGGACAGCAGGTCCTGGTGGTCGGAGGAACCTCCGGCGTGGGCCTGGCGGCGGCCGCCGGCTTCGCCGCGGCGGGTGCCGAGGTCACCGTCGTCTCGCGCTCCCGGGAGAAGGTCGACGAGGCGCTGAAGTCGCTCGGCGACCGGGCGCACGGCCGCACCCTGGACATCCGCGACGACGAGCAGGTCGACCGGTTCCTGGCAGCGGCGGGCGCGTTCGACCACGTCGTGGTCTCGGCCGGGGTCACCCCCACCGGCCGCGCCGACACCCTGCCGCTGCCCGACGCGTACGCGGCGATGGACAGCAAGTTCTGGGGCGCCTACCGGATCAGCCGCCAGGTCTCGATCCGTCCGGGCGGTTCGCTGACCCTGGTCTCGGGCTACCTCTCGGTGCGGCCGGGCCGGGCCTCCGCCCTGCAGAGCGCCATCAACGCGGCCCTGGAGGCGCTGGGTCGCGGCTTGGCCCTGGAGTTCGCGCCGATCAGGGTCAACACGATCTCGCCCGGCCTGCTGGACACCCCGCTGTGGGACGGGCTGCCCGAGGCGAGCCGGGAGAGCATGTTCGCGGCCACCGTCCAGAAGCTGCCGGTGGGGCGGGTGGGCCTGCCCGAGGACGTCGCCGAGGCGATCCTCTACCTGGCCGGCAACGCGCACAGCACCGGCACGACGCTCTTCGTCGACGGTGGCGGCTCGATCGCCTGACCCGGCGGTCCCGCTCGGACTACTCCTTCGGCGCTTCGGGCTCCTCGACGAAGTCGACCCGCTTCATCTGGCGGTTCATCGACTTCAGCAGGAACCAGGTGGCCACGCCGAGGGCGGCGAAGACGACGAAACCCAGCAGGCCGGGCGTCACCTTGTCGTTGTTGTCCAGCACCGCGGTGGCGGCGAGATGGGTCAGGTTCGCGGAAGTGCTCATCCCCCCATGGTGACCCGGCTCCATTCGAGCCGGGCCACCGGGGGGTGCGTGTCGCGCACGAGACGCGCCGACCAGGCACGCAGCGGGCTGCGCGAGGGACTACTTGGCGGACTCGGCCGCCAGGCTGCTCGCACGCAGGCCCGCGAAGAGGTCGTCCTCGGGCAGGTCGGTGTCGACCAGCGAGCGGGCGAGCTCGTAGTCCTCGGTCGGCCAGACCTCGCGCTGGACGTCCAGCGGCACGCGGAACCACGGGCCGTCCGGGTCGATCTGGGTGGCGTGCGCGATCAGCGCCCGGTCCCGGGTCTCGAACCAGTCGGCGGCGTGCACCCGCGTGGTGATCTCGCGGTCCTTGCGACCGCTCTTCTCCCAGCCGGCGATCCACTCGCCGTAGGGCGAGTCGAAGCCGTGTTCGGTCAGGTAGGCGTGCAGTGCCCGGATCCGCCCCATCGGGAAGCCGTGGTTGTAGTACAGCTTCAGCGGCTGCCAGGGCTCACCCGCCTCGGGGTAGGCGTCCGGGTCACCGGCGGCATCGAAAGCCCGCATGGTGATCTTGTGGGTCATGATGTGGTCGGGGTGCGGGTAGCCACCGTTCTCGTCGTAGGTGGTGATCACCTGGGGCTTGAACTCACGGATCAGCCTGACCAGTGGCTCGGCCGCCGTCTCGACGTCCAGCAGGGCGAAGCAGCCCTCCGGGAGCGGCGGCAGCGGGTCGCCCTCGGGCAGCCCCGAGTCGACGAATCCCAGCCAGGCCTGCTCGACCCCGAGGATCTCGCGGGCCGCGTCCATCTCCTTGCTCCGCACCTCGTGGATGTTCTCCTCGATGTACGGGTCCCCCTGAAGCTTGGGGTTGAGCACAGAGCCGCGCTCCCCGCCGGTGCAGGTCGCAACCAGCACCTCCACGCCCTGGGCGACATACATGGCCATGGTGGCCGCACCCTTGCTGGACTCGTCGTCCGGGTGCGCGTGCACCGCCATCAGCCGCAACTGCTCAGTCAACGCCTGGTTCCTTCCGGGAATGTCCGGCTCAGCATCGTTCCCCCTATAGTGACGGACTGGAGGACCCGAGCATTCCCGCGCACCACCCCGAGGGCCTTCCGGGAAGGACTGATTCCAGCCATGAACGGCACCACGACGGCCCCGGCCGGCGTCCCCGAGGGCCGGTACGGCAGCACTGGGAACCGCGCGGCCGACCGCAAGCTCAAGGTCGTCGGCACGGCTCTCGGCGTCCTGGCCATCGCCCTGATCGCCTGGCTGGGCAGCACGTACGTGATCCAGCAGTCGAAGCTGAACGGGACCGTGGTCGCCTTCCAGGTGGTCTCGGACAGCCAGGTGCAGGTCCAGCTCTCGGTCAGCAAGGACTCCGGCACCAGCGGGATCTGCACCATCCGCTCGCAGTCCCCGGACGGCACCGTGGTCGGCCAGACCGACGTGGCGGTCCCGTCCCACGGCAGCACCTTCGAGCAGGTCGTCACGATCCGGACCACCGCCCGCGGCACCACGGGCGAGCTACTGAGTTGTACGCCGACGAAGTAACCCGTCCTGATGGACCGCAGCGCCCCGGACGAACCCTCGGGCGAGCCATCCCGGGAGCCGCCGCGCGGTACACGCCGGCAAACGGAACGACAACGCGACGTCAACGGCCCTCCCCTCCGTGACCGGAGATTGTTAGGCTCGTGGTTTCGCCCGTTCCACCCACCGCACCACTTCCGCTGACGACAACCCTCAGCACCGCCCAGTACCGACGAGGAGCACCTGTGACCCAGACCAGCGAAAACGTGACCTGGCTCACTCAGTCCGGCTACGACAAGCTCAAGGCCGAGCTGGAGTACCTGACGGGTCCCTGGCGCGTCGAGATCGCCCAGAAGATCGAGGCGGCGCGCGAAGAGGGTGACCTGAAGGAGAACGCCGGCTACCACGCCGCCAAGGAGGAGCAGGGCAAGCAGGAGCTGCGCATCCGCCAGCTCAACCAGCTGCTGGAGCGCGCCAAGGTCGGCGAGGCCCCCGAGGACTCCGGCGTGGTCGCCCCCGGCATGGTCGTCACCGTCGCCTTCGGCGGCGACCCGGACGACACGATGTCCTTCCTGCTCGGCTCCCGCGAGGTGGCCGGCGTCGACGAGCTGGACGTCTACTCGCCGCAGTCGCCGCTCGGCCGCGCGATCGACGGCAAGAAGATCGGCGACGACGCGACGTACGAGCTGCCGAACGGCAAGAAGGCCGGCGTGCGGATCCTCGAGGTCAAGCCGCACGCGGGCTGAACCCACCCACTGAACGCGGCGCGGCCCCGGACCTCCCTGAGGTCCGGGGCCGCGCCGCGTTGGCCGTCCGGCCGGCTACCCGGCCGCGGAACGGTACTTGCGCACCGACAGCCAGGAGAACACCGCGAGGATCACCAGCGACCAGCCGATCGACACGACGATCGCGTGCTGCATCGGCCAGGACGAGTCCACCGGCCCGATCTGGTTGCCGAACAGGTTGCGGCAGGCCTGCACCGTCGCGCTGAACGGGTTCCAGTACGCGATCGGCTGCAGCCAGTGCGGCATGCTGCTGATCGGCACGAACGCGTTGGAGATGAAGGTCAGCGGGAACAGCCAGATCAGTCCGGCCGAGGTGGCCGCCTCGGGGCTGCGCACCGAGAGCCCGATCAGCGCGCCGATCCACGAGAACGCGTAGCCCAGCAGCAGGAGCAGGGCGAAGGCCGCGAGCATCCGGGGGATCCCGTTGTGGATCCGCCAGCCCACCGCGAGGGCGACCAGCGCCAGCACCAGCAAGGTGAAGGCGGTCTGCACCAGGTCCGCCAGGGTCCGCCCGACGAGCACCGCCGAGCGGGTCATCGGCAGTGACCGGAACCGGTCCACCAAGCCCTTGGTCATGTCCTCCGCGATGCCCGCCGAGGCTCCGGCCACGGCGAACGTGACGGTCTGCGCGAAGATGCCGGCCATCAGGAACTGGGTGTAGATCGACGAGCTGGCGCCGGCCATCGGGATCTGGATGGCGCCGCCCATCACGTACGAGAAGAGCAGCACGAACATCACCGGCTGCATCAGCCCGAAGACCACGATCTCCGGGATGCGGGTCATCCGGCGCAGGTTGCGCTTGGCGACCACCCAGGAGTCGTGCAGCATCGCCGCGATCCCGTGGCGCTGGCGCGGCACCGCGCCGCCGATGGCGTGGTCGGTGGCAGTGGACGTGGTCATCTCAGGCCTCCGTTCCGGTGCCGGCGGCAGCCGCCTTGTCCCTGTCGGCGCCATGGCCTTCGCCGTGACCGTGGCCGTCGCCGTGCCCGTGGCCGTGGCCGTGGCCGCGCCGGTCGGCGGGCGGGGCGCCGTCGCCGTTCTCGGTGCCGTCGCCGTTCTCGGTGCCGGCCGCGGTGGCGTGGCCGGTCAGCGAGAGGAAGACGTCGTCGAGGGTGGGCCGGCGCAGGCCGATGTCGTCGATCTCGATGTCGCGCCCGTCCAGCTCGCGGATCACGTCGGCCAGCACCTTGGCGCCGCCGGTGACCGGGACGGTGATCCTGCGGGTGTTCCTCTCCACGCTGGTCTCACCCACCGCGTAGACCTTGAGCGCCTCGACGGCGGTGGCGATCAGGTCGCGGTCGTGCACCACGACCTCCACCCGCTCGCCGCCGATCTGCGCCTTGAGCTGGTCGGCGGTGCCGCGCGCGATCACCTTGCCGTGGTCGACCACGGCGATGTCGTGCGCGAGGCGGTCGGCCTCCTCCAGGTACTGGGTGGTCAGCAGCAGCGTGGTGCCCTGCTCGACCAGCGTCTCGATGACCTCCCACAGGCCCAGCCGGTTGCGCGGGTCGAGCCCGGTGGTCGGCTCGTCCAGGAACATCACGGGCGGCCGGACGACCAGCGCGGCCGCCAGGTCGAGCCGGCGCCGCATGCCGCCCGAGTACGTCTTGGCGATCCGGTCGGCGGCCTCGCCGAGGTTGAACCACTCCAGCAGCTCGCGGGCCCGCGCCTTGGCGTCCCGCACGCTCATCTGGTAGAGCTCGCCGACCATTTGGAGATTCTCACGACCCGTCAGGTACTCGTCGACGGCGGCGTACTGACCGGACAGGCCGATCAGGCTGCGGACCCGGTTCGGGTGCTTGAGCACATCCACCCCGGCCACCACGGCATGGCCGGAGTCGGGGCGCAGCAGGGTCGTCAGGATCCGGACGGTGGTGGTCTTGCCGGCGCCGTTCGGGCCGAGCAGGCCGAGCACCGTCCCCTCCGGCACGTCGAGGCTGACGCCGTCGAGGGCCCGTACGTCACCGAACGTCTTGACCAGGTTCTCGGCTTGGATGGCTGGCGCCATGGGCCTGCCTCATCTCCCTCGGAGTCGAAAGCGGACACGTCCACTCTGGCCCGGGAGCCGGGCCCCAGCGACCCGAAGATTAGATAAACGCGATATATCGCGTCAAGCGATTTCCGGTCGGCCGGCGCCCTCCCTCGCACCGGCGCGCACTCCGGGGCGCACAGCAGAACACAGCAGAGCACAGCAGCTCGCAGGGGGGCGTCAGCGCGACACGACGTACCCGGCGTCACCCAACTCCCCCACCACCGCGAGGCAGTGCTCCGCGCCCTTGGTCTCCAGGTGCAGGTCGACCTCCACCTCGGCGAGGCCCAGGCGCGGGTCGGTGCGCACGTGCGCGACGTCCAGCACGTTGGCGTCCACCGAGGAGAGCACGCCCAGCAGGGTGGCCAGCGCGCCCGGCCGGTCGGCCAGCCGGACCCGCAGCGAGAGGTAGCGCCCGGCCGCCGCCAGTCCGTGCCGCAGGACCCGCTGCATCAGCTGCGGATCGATGTTGCCGCCGGAGAGCACCGCCACCACCGGGCCCTCGAAGGCGTCCGGCTCCTCCAGCAGCGCCGCGATCGGACTCGCCCCGGCCGGCTCGACCACCAGCTTCAGCCGCTCCAGGCCGAGCAGCAGCGCCCGCGAGAGCGCCTCCTCGGAGACCGTGCGGACGCCGTCCGCGAGCGTGTTGACCAGCTCGAACGGGATGTCGCCCGGGCGGCCGACCATGATCCCGTCGGCCATCGTCTGGAACGAGGGCAGCGTCACCGGGCGGCCCACCGCGAGCGACGGCGGGTACGCGGCGGCGCCGGCCGCCTGCACGCCGATCACCCGGACGTCCGGGCGCAGCGCCTTGACCGCCACCGCGATCCCGGCCAGCAGCCCGCCGCCGCCCACCCCGGCCAGGATGGTGCGCACCTCCGGGCACTGCTCCAGGATCTCCAGACCCACGGTGGCCTGACCGGTGATGACGTCCTGGTGATCGAACGGGTGAATGAAGACGGCCCCGCTGGTCTCCGCGTACCGCTGCGCGGCGTCCAGCGCCTCGTCCACCGTCGTCCCGTGCAGCCGGACCTCCGCGCCGTAGTCACGCGTCGCCGCCACCTTGGGCAGCGGCGCGGTGCGCGGCATGAAGACGGTGGAGTGCACCCCCAGCAGCGAGGCCGCCAGCGCGACCCCCTGCGCGTGGTTCCCGGCGCTGGCCGCGACCACCCCGCCGGCCCGCTGGACCGGCGAGAGCCCGGCGATCCGCACATACGCGCCGCGCAGCTTGAACGAACCGGTGCGCTGCAGGTTCTCGCACTTCAGGTGGACGGGCGAGCCGACCAGCGCGGAGAGGTGGCGGCTGCTCTCCATCGGGGTGACCCGGGCGACCCCGGCGAGCATCTTGTGGGCACCACGGACGTCGTCCATGGTGATCGGCCAACTCTGCATACGGCCAGCCTAGGGCCGTGGCCCGCGCGATGATCGCCGCGCGGGCCACACCAGCGTCGCGGCCGGTCCAGCACCTGGTCGGGTACCTTGTGCGGCGCCCCGGACAGGTCCTAGTCCAGCGCCTGCGCGAGGTCGGCGACCAGGTCGGCGGCCGACTCGATGCCCACCGAGATCCGCACCAGGTCGGCCGGCACCTCCAGCGGGGAGCCCGCCGCCGAGGCGTGGGTCATCCGGCCCGGGTGCTCGATCAGCGACTCCACCCCGCCCAGCGACTCACCCAGCGTGAACAGCTTGGCGCGGTTGCAGACCTCCACCGCCGCCGCCTCGCCACCGGCCACCCGGAACGAGACCATCCCGCCGAAGGCCTTCATCTGCTTGGCGGCGATCTCGTGGTTCGGGTGCTCGGCCAGGCCCGGGTAGAACACCTGGGTGACCTTCGGGTGCCGGGTCAGCAGCGCCACGATCTCCTCGGCGTTGGAGGTGTGACGGTCCATCCGGACACCCAGCGTCTTGATCCCGCGCAGCACCAGCCAGGCGTCGAACGGGCCGGAGACCGCGCCCATCGCGTTCTGGTGGTAGGCCAGCTCCTCGCCGAGACCGGCGTCGGCCGCCACCAGGGCGCCGCCGACCACGTCCGAGTGCCCGCCCATGTACTTGGTGGTGGAGTGCACGACCACGTCGGCGCCCAGCGCCAGCGGCTGCTGGAGGTACGGGCTGGCGAAGGTGTTGTCGACCACCAGCAGCGCGTTCGCGTCGTGCGCGACCTGCGCGACCGCGGCGATGTCGGTGATGCCGAGCAGCGGGTTGCTCGGGGTCTCCACCCAGACGGCCTTGGTGTTGGGGCGCAGCGCCTCGCGCACCTTGGCCGGGTGCTGGGTGTCGGCGACCGAGAACTCCACGCCCCAGCGGGTCAGCACCTTGGCGAAGAGCCGGAAGGTGCCGCCGTAGGCGTCGTTCGGGATGACGATGTGGTCACCGGGCTGCAGGACGGTGCGCAGCAGGGTGTCCTCGGCGGCGAGCCCGGAGGCGAAGGCCAGGCCGCGCCGGCCGCCCTCCAGCGCCGCGAGGCACTCCTCCAGCGCCGAGCGGGTCGGGTTGGCCGAACGGCTGTACTCGTAGCCGTCGCGCAGGCCGCCGACGCCGTCCTGCTTGTAGGTGGATACCTGGTAGATCGGAGGGACGACGGCCCCGGTCCGGGGGTCTGCTTCCTGACCCGCATGGATGGCGATGGTCTCGAAGCCCTGGGGAGACTGGTGCTGGTGCTCACTCATGGCACCTGAGCGTAGTGGCAGCGCCGATTCCCGGGGCCGGAGTCGTCCGACAAGGCGCCCCGCGCGCCGTGGAATCTCCGGTCGGCGTGCGGTGTTGACCAAACCATGCTGTTCAACCGTCACAAGACCGAGCTCGTCACCGCCGACCAGGCCCTGCCCGGCCGGACGGCGCCCGCCTTCACGCTGACCGAGCCGCACACCGTGCTCGGTACCCCGCTCACCGGGCCGTACCCCGCCGGGCTGGAGATCGCCGACTTCGGCCTCGGCTGCTTCTGGGGCGCCGAGCGGACGTTCTGGAAGCTCCCCGGCGTGTGGACCACCCTGGTCGGCTACCAGGGCGGCCACTCGCAGAACCCGACGTACGAGGAGGTGTGCAGCGGCCGGACCGGGCACACCGAGGCCGTCCGGGTGGTCTACGACCCGGCCGTGATCAGCTATGAGACCCTGCTGAAGACCTTCTGGGAGGCACACAACCCCACCCAGGGCTTCCGCCAGGGCAACGACGTCGGTACCCAGTACCGCTCCGCCGTCTACACCCACTCCGCGGCCCAGCTGGCCGCCGCCGAAGCGAGCCGCGACGCCTTCCAGCCGGCCCTCACCGCGCTGGGCCTCGGCCCGATCACCACCGAGATCGCCCCGGCCGGCCCGTTCCACCCGGCCGAGCCGTACCACCAGCAGTACCTCTCCGACGCCAAGAACCCCGGAGGCTACTGCGGCCTCGGCGGCACCGGCGCCAGCTGCCCGATCGGCGTCGCCAAGACGGACGGCTGACCAGCGCGGCACGGATCCCGGTGGATCAGAGCGCGGCGCGCTCCACCGGGATCCACAGCTGCGCGTCCGACTCCGACCAGTCCTTGGACGGGCGGGTGCGCAGGATCTCCGGCCCCGGGCGGGTCGCGTACGGGTTGGACGGGAACCACTGCGTGAAGACGTCCCGCCACATCTCCTGCAGCGCACGCGGGTACGGCCCGGTGCTCTCGAAGACCGCCCAGGTGCCGGCCGGTACGGTGACACTGTCCAGGTCCTCGGGGACCTCGGCGTTGCTCACCACCGCGTGCCAGTAGTCGAGCTCGGCCCCCTCCTCACGGCTGTCGGTGAGGTACACGATCGCCGAGATGATGCCCTCCGGCTCCTGGTCGGTCAGCCGCGCGATGCGGCCCACCGTCTCCGGTCCGACGCTCTGGATGTGCGCGGCGATGGCCGGGTTCACGCCTTCGTGCACCTGCGGGACGGTCGCCTTCTTCCCGACGATGCGGAACTCGTCCTTCTCCACGATCCGGTACTGCATGGTGGTACTCCCCTCGACGACGAGACGGAAGGACATCCGGGGCTGCGACCGCAACGCCGCACCCGTCCGCCGGGCCTCACCCGGCCCGACCCCGTGCACCGCACGAAACGCCCGCGCGAACGCCTCGCCCGACCCGTAGCCGTACCGCGTCGCGACCTCCAACAGCGTCCGCTCACCCCCGAGCACCTCGGCCCCGGCGACCGTAAGCCGCCTGCGCCGGATGTACTCCGACAGCGGCACCCCGGCCAGCGCCGTGAACAACCGCCGCAGGTGGTACTCGGACGTGAGGGCGATACGGGCCAGCTCGGCCACCTCGATCTGCTGGTCGAGGTTGCGCTCGATGTGCTCCATGGCGGTGTTCAGCCGTTCCAGCACCCCGGTCTCCTTCCCTGGTGATCACCAATCTAGGAAGACCCCACCCTCCCCCACCCGACATCCCCTGCCCGCTTCGGTCGGGTCAGAACTGACGCTCACTCCGAGTCGAACCGGATCAACCGACCCGGCGCAACGTCACGCTCCGGCAGGGGGATCAACGGCGACCACGACGTTAGCTGCGGTGCTGGCCCGCTCGATGTCGGCGGCGGGATACGGCGTCCGCTTGCTCGCGGTGAGCAGGCGGTGGTGGAACCCGTCCAGGACGACGGCAGCCCGGGCGTGCCGGTCGATGATCGCGGCGATCGCGGGCGGGACGCCTTCGGGACGCCTGCCGGCGATCCAGTCGCGCAGCATCGCCGCGTGCTCCGCAGCGCCGTGCACGCCGTCGAGCAGGTGGTGGCGGAGCAAGTGGCTCGGGGCGTAACAGCGGTCGTACCCGAGATGGTCGGAGAGGAACGCGGCCTCTGCTGCGGAGAGTTCGAAGCCGGAGCTCAGGGCGAGCCCGAAGTCCGCAAAGTAGATCAGCCGGCCGTCGGTCAGGACGTTGTTGAAATGGGCATCGAAGTGAACGAGCCCGCGGGAGCTCATGAAGGCCGTCCCGCGCGCCAGGAGCTCCTCGACCCACGCGTACGACGAGCCGTCTCCGCCCTCCGGTGCGGCCTCCCGGCGGTCGCCCAGCCACGCGGCGAGCGTCTGTGGCACGTGTTCCAGGAAGAGCACCAGGCTGAAGGAGGACCGGCCGATGGCCTCCAGCCGCTCCCGCACGGCCGACGAGCCCTCCCAGTGCGCGACCGCCCCGTCGACACCCCCGAACTCGTCGGCAAACGCCTCGGGAGGTGAGCCGGGCAGGACCCGCCAGTGGTACATCAACGGAAAGCCCGCGTAGTCGCCCCCGAGGACCCAGTTGGTGGTCATCGTGTGCACGGCCAGCTCGCGCCAGCCCCCGAAGCCGGCTGAGCCCACCCCGTACTGATAGAACATCGGCAACCCGAAGATGTTCGCCGTCGACCGCACGTTCTCCGGCCGCATCTCAAGGTCCGTCAGCGGGACCTGCTTGACGAAGACCCGCCGCCCACCGACCTCCAGCTCCGCCGACCTGCCCCCGATGCCGGACCCGAGCGGGGTGGCCGCGGCCACAACCTCACCGAGCCGGTGGTCACTCAGCAGCGACAGGTGCGTGGAAACGGACCCGTAGGCGGCCAGGCGTGCGGCGTGCTGGAGGTCCGGGTGGTCCATCAGCACAACTCCTCAACGCCAGAACCGACCACGTCGGAGCCAAACTACACAACCCTCCTCATGAGCCCGGACACCTCTATGCCACTCTCCACGGCTGGTTGCCGAAACGCCGCAGGGGGCGGCGGCCGTGGGTCGGCCGCCGCCCCCTGCGGGGGGTCTCGTTGCTACGGCTTCGCGAAGTAGCCGAAGGCGTCGACGATGGCCTGGGTGTGGCCACTGTGGTTGTAGACGTCGACCTGACCGTTGGTGCCCAGGCCCGTGGTCACCAGGTTCGGAACGGTCTGCCCCGTCGCGAAGTTGACGCTCGACGTGTTCGGGCGGGCGCGGCCGTCCGGGTAGACCGCGAGGAAGCCCGGCAGGTCAGGACCGGTGGCCGTCACGTTGAGAACCGCACCCGTGGCCGAGGCCGGGATACCGGCCGTGCCGGCCACCTGCACGGGCAGCGCGCTGTCCGGGCCGATCGGCGTGCCCGCGCCGTTGCGGGTGTCCACCAGGCGGGTGGGCACGATCGGGGTGAACTCGCTGTCGGCGGTGGGGTCGTAGTAGCCGATCAGGTCAGCCACGACGTTCGTGTTCCCGTTGGCGTTGTGGACGCAGACGCTGCCGTTCTCGGTCAGCACGATCGCCTGGTTGGAGACGGTCTGGCCGGGGCCGAAGTTGAGGTTCGAGCTCGGGCCGTCGGAGACAGGATTGGCGGCGAGGAAACTCTGCTGGTCGCCGTCGGTGGCCGTGAGGTTCAGCGCCACCGTGTCGACTCCCGACGGGTGCCCCGGTTGGACTGGGACGGGGAAGCAAACGGAACCCTTCGGGCCGACCTTGCCCACCTGCCCTGAGCCCTGCCCGGTGCGGGTGTCCAGCACGCGCGTGGGGGTGACGGCCGTGAAGCGGTCGCGTTCGCTGGTGTTGTAGTCGCCCACCAGGTCGGCGACCAGGTCGAGCGAGCCGGAGTGGTTGTAGATCTTGACCGTGCCGTCCACGCCGACCGGAACGGTGACCAGGTGCGCGGTGTCCTGCCCCGCGACGAAGTTGCTGTTCGAGGTCACCGGCCGGGGCTGGCCGGTCGGGTAGACCGTCAGGAAGCTCGAATCGGTCGGGCCCACCGCGGTGAGGTTGAGCACGACGGCGGTGGCGTTGATCCTGGTCGGGATCGTGCCGTTGATCAGGATGTTGGAGACGTCGAGGGTCATCTCGCTGTCGGGGCCGAGCCGCTTGGCCGGTGCACCGAGTCCGCTCCGGGTGTCCAGGATCCGCTGGGCCATGGCGGCGAAGCGGCTGGGCTGGTAGGCGGCGGTCACGGACTGCGTGACCGTACCGGTGCCGCCCACGCTGTCCGTCACGGTCGCGGTGACCTGGTACGTGCCGGGAGCGGCGTAGGTGTGGGTGCAGGCGTCGGACGCACTGGCGCAGGTGGCCGGGGCGCTGCCGTCACCGAAGTCGACGTGCTGGGAGACGATCGGCCACGGGCCGGTCGACTTTGACGGGTCGGCGGTGTAGGTCAGCGGAAGGCCGCTGAACGCCGGGGTGACGGACAGCACGGCGTGCGGCGGGCCTGGGTCGCCCACCACCACGGGCGCGTCGGTCCCGGCCGCCATCCGGCTGCCGAAGTTGTCGGTGACGGTCACCACCGGCTCGAAGGTGCCACGCGAGGTGTAGACGTGAGCGACCTTCGGCGAGGACGAGGTGACGACCGGGGTGCCGTCCCCGAAGTCGTACGCGTAGGACGTCGATGTCGGCGCCCACTGGTCGGTGGCGGAAGCCGTCAGGTTGACCGTCATCGGGTGGGCGCCCTGGGACCGGTCGACGGCCAGCCCCACACTGGTCAGACCCTGCAGCTCGTGCGCGCCCCGGTCGCGGTAGCCGATCCCGGTGCCGGTGTTCGGCTGCTGGAGGTCGTCCACAGCGGGCGTGCCGTCGATGTCCCCGGCGAGTTCGCCCGGCGCGGAGGCGTCGGCGGAGTCGATGGCCGGCGAGCCGGCCTGGTAGCTGCCCGACTGGTTCAGCGGGTCCGCGGTGCTGTCGTGCGCGCCCTGGCCGGTGGCCTGCTGGAACGCGGCCTGGGTCGGGTAGACCGCGTTGTTCCAGCGGTACGGGGCTCCCCCGGCGAGCGGGTGGAAGACGTTGTAGTCGGCCGTCGTGCCGGAGACGGCAGCGGCGGCGACCGTCACGCCGACGGGGCTCCCAGCCGCGCAGGTGGCGTCGGGGGCGGCGACGTTGTTCTCCACCGTGGACCCGCTGGACGCCCCCAACAGGCTGATCCCGAGATCGCAGCCCTTCGAGACGGTGTTGCTGGTGACCACGGTGCCCGGCGCGTCAGTGGCGAGCACCGCACCCTGGGCCGGGGTGTCGATCTCGTTGGTGGTGATGACCGTGCCCGGGACACCGGAGTCCACCTGGATCGCCGGCCCGCTGGTCGAGTCGCTGTCGTAGATGCTGTTGCGGCTCACCGTGACGCCGGACGTCGCGCCGCTGAGCCGGACGGCGGGATCGGGGCCCGTACCGTTCTGCACGAGGCTGTCATGGTCGATGCTGATCCGCGAGGAGTCAGTGACCTGAAGGCCGTCGGCGCTCCCGTAGACGACCAGGTTGCGGACCACCACATCGTGAGCGCCGCTCACCGTGATCGCGGGGCCGGTGCCGGTCGGGGGCTGGAGGACCGACGTCGCCTCGTCCGTCCCGGGGTAGGCGCTGGTGAAGACGATCGGTTGCTGCTGCGTCCCCGACCGGGTGATGCTGACGTGCTCGCCGTACCAGCCGTCCAGGATGAGGACCGTCTGACCGGGCGTCACGGCACCGGCCGCGGCGGAGATCGTGCAGTACGGCAGGTCGGCCGTACCTGTCCCGGTGTCGGAGCAGGTGACGGCGTTGTCGACGTAGAGCGTGGTCGCGTCCGCGGCTGCCGCGGGGACCATGGGGAGGCCGACTCCCAGAACGGTGGCGCAGGCCACGGTGGAAACGGCGAAAGTGCGCAGGCGCATCTCGGTACTGCCCCCCAGTGCAGATGAGTTCACTGCGTACGGGCTCCTCGGAGGGGAAGCTTCCGCAACGCGATCAGCAGTATTCCCGAACGCGTTCGAGCCCTCGCACGCACCCCCGCCCACTACGGGACTACACCGCGCTGCCGGCCTTCCAGTCGGCCCAGGTGAGGTTCCAGTCGCTCAGCCCGTTGGCCGGATCGACCGTGCGGTCACCGGAGTTGCGCACCTCGACCACGTCGCCGACCATCGAGCTCCGGTAGAACTTCGCGCCGTCGGTGCCCGGGTCGCCGGCGCCCTTGACGTCGCGCAGGGCTATGCAGCCGTGGCTGGTGTTGGCGTTGCCGAAGGCGGAGGCGGCGGACCAGTAGTTGCCGTGGATGAAGGTGCCGGAGGCGGTCAGCCGCTGGGCGTGCGGGACGTCGGGGATGTTGTACTCGTCGCCGAGGCCGACCGTGGCGGAGTCCATCTTGGTCTGCTGGTACTGCTCGGAGATCACCATCTTCCCGGCCCAGGTGCGGTGTTCGGGCGCTCCGCCGATCACGCGGTAGGTCGCGGTGACCTGGCCGTCGGTGGTCACGGTGAGCGTGTCGGCGCTGAGGTCGGCGATGCTGGTCTGCGCGCGGCCGATGGTGAAGTTCACGTCCTTGGCCTGGACGCCGTAGACGCCCCTGGCCCCCTGAACGTCCTTCAGCCGCAGCTTGAGGGTGACCTTCGTACCCGCTGCCCAGTACTGCTCGGGGCGGAAGTCCAGCCGGGTGCTGGAGTACCAGTGGCCGACGATCTCCACACCGGGGTCCGCGACGACGGTGATCGCCTGCTGGACGGCCCGACGGTCGGTGACCGGGGTGTTGAAGGTGATCGAGACCGGCATCCCGACGCCGACCGTACTGCCGTCCTCCGGCGTGAAGTAGCCGATGAAGGTGTTGGCGGGGGCGGCGGTGGTGAAGCTGGTGTTCGCGTCCGCCTGGAGCTTGTCCCGGTCGGACGCGACGGCGGCGACGGTGTACCTGGTGCCGCTGCCGAGCGGTGCGGTGGAGGCCCAGCTCGTCCCGTCGGGGGCGAGCCGGCCGGCTATCTCCTGGCCGGTCGCGTCGGCGACCCGGACCGAGCTGAGCGTTCCGGACTCCACAGCGACCTGGACGGGCGCGGTGAAGACGGCGTTGGTGGTGCCGTCGGCCGGGGTGACGGTGATCTTCGCGACGGAGGTCTTCGGGGTGGCGGCGGTACCCGCGCCACCGGCGCCGCCGCTCCTCGCGCCGTCGTTGCACGCGGCCAGCAGCAGCACCGGGGCGCCGAGCAGCCCGGCCAGCACACCACGCCTGCTCCAGGAGCCCCCGACCGCGCCGCGCTCCTGCTGATCCCGTGCCGTCACGTCGTGGTCTCCCGATAGCTCGCGAAGGGGCATTACGGACAGAGGGACGCAATACAGCACGAACCCGGTTCCATAAAGAGGCTCAGATCGTACGAGATGATGAGAGATGGCGCCAAAAATGGACATACCGCCCAGCCGACAGAACGGCGGGGCGGTATGCGGAAGAAGCGGGAGAGCGACCCGAGGACTACTCGACCTCGAACTCGAAGCTGTCGTCCTCCGGGTCGAACTCGGTCTGCGCGGACTCCCAGGTGGCCTGGGTGAGCTCGATGCCGGGGACGTCGCCGAGCAACGCCACCGGGTCGATGAAGTGGGCGAGCGAACCCGAGGGGTCCACCTCGATCGCCTCGACGGACTGCGCGCGCTCGTCGTCATCGAGGTACTCGTCGGCGTCGACCTGGGCGAGAGCGGCCGCCTTGAGCGCACCCTCGTCGGTGATCTCGGCGATCAGCTCGATGCTGAGGCGGACGTAGCGGGGGGCATCGGAAGCTTCGGTGCTGGTCATGTGGCGAGCGTAGGGGAGAACCGGGCCACTGCCCAACCCGACGCCGACCGGCCCGGACAAGGGCCCGGACAAGGGCCCCGACAACGGCGAGGGCCGGTCCCGGAAACCGGAACCGGCCCTGCCCGCTCCGCCCAGCTCCCCCACCCGGGAACCGCGGAGCCGCGCCTTGCGGCGCGAGGTGCCGTGCGGGCCGTCGCACCCTGTAACCCGGCCGGAGCCGACAGGGGCGGGACGACGACGACCCCCACGAGGGGCCCCTCCAGCGCGTCAGAAGGCCTGGAGGGAACACAGTCCGCCGGTTCAGGGCCGGCGCCCGTGTGTCCGTGCGACCGCCGGACCGGGGAGCCGCCCCCGGTCACCGCCGCCGTCACGTTCGGCTACTCACCGATGACCCCTACGATGCCCGACCCTTGTTAACCACGTGATGCGAGCAGGTGACGCCGGTGTACCAGTTCGTCAGCTGACGAACCGATCAACGCCCGGGCGCGGATCAGTGCGTGCTGCGGTCCGCCATGAAGGCGAGCAGGTCCTGCCGGGTGACGATGCCCTGCGGCTTGCCGTCGACCAGCACCACCGCGGCGTCGGCCTTCTCCAGCACGCTCACCAGGCCGCTCACCGAGCCGCCCGAGCCGACCACCGGCAGCGGCTTGGACATGTGCTTCTCCAGCACGTCGCTCAGCTGGGCGCCGCCGCTGATCAGGCCGGCCAGGAGGTCGCGCTCGGCCACCGCGCCGATGACCTCGCCCGCCATGATGTCCGGGTGTCCGGCCCCCGGGGAGACCACCGGCATCTGCGAGACGCCGAAGTCGCGCAGCACCTGCACGGCCTCGCCGACCGTCTCGTTGGGGTGCATGTGGACGAACTGCGGGGTGCCCTCGTGCGCGATGGCGTCCTTGCGGGCCAGCACCTCGCCGATGGTCGCCACGTCCTCCACGGCGGGCAGGAAGCCGTAGTCGGCCATCCAGTCGTCGTTGAAGATCTTGGACAGGTAGCCGCGGCCACCGTCCGGGAGCAGCACCACGACGATGTCGTCCGGGCCGAGCCGGCGGGCGACCTCCAGCGCGGCCACCACGGCCATCCCGCAGGAGCCGCCGACCAGCAGGCCCTCCTCACGGGCGAGGCGGCGGGTCATCTGGAACGAGTCCTTGTCGGAGACCGCGATGATCTCGTCGGCCACCGTGCGGTCGTACGCGGTCGGCCAGAAGTCCTCGCCGACGCCCTCGACCAGGTACGGGCGGCCGGTGCCGCCGGAGTAGACCGAGCCCTCCGGGTCGGCGCCGATGACCTGCACCTTGCCGCCCGAGGAGTCCTTCAGGAAGCGGCCGGTGCCGGAGATGGTGCCGCCGGTGCCGACGCCCGCGACGAAGTGGGTGATCTTGCCGTCGGTCTGCTCCCAGAGCTCGGGACCGGTGGTGGCGTAGTGCGCGGCGGGGTTCTCCGGGTTGGAGTACTGGTCCGGCTTCCAGGCGTTCGGGGTCTCCTTCACCAGGCGGTCGGAGACGTTGTAGTACGAGTCCGGGTGCTCGGGGGCGACCGCGGTCGGGCAGACCACGACCTCGGCGCCGTACGCCCGCAGCGTGTTGATCTTGTCGGTGGAGACCTTGTCCGGACAGACGAAGATGCAGCGGTAGCCCTTCTGCTGCGCGACGATCGCCAGGCCCACGCCGGTGTTGCCGGAGGTCGGCTCGACGATGGTGCCGCCGGGCTTGAGGGCGCCGGACGCCTCGGCGGCCTCGATCATCCGCATCGCGATGCGGTCCTTGGCCGAGCCGCCCGGGTTGAAGTACTCAACCTTGGCCAGCACCGTGGCGGTGATCCCTTCGGTGACCTTGTTGAGCTTCACCAGCGGGGTGTTGCCGACCAGGTCGATGATCGATTCTTGGTACCGCACGGGGGTCCTCCCGGTTTGTGGCCATGCATGGCTTTTTTCAGAGGGTCAAGCCTTCGGTGAGTCAAGCCTATGGCTCCGGATGGCCGATGCATCCCGATAGCGTGCAGGTGTCAACGGGTATGCACGCAGAGAGACGGGCCCGCACGGCGCGGGAGACCGGTCGGCTACGAAGGGGGTTGCCGGATGCCAGGGGCGCAGCATTCGAGGGCGCGGGTCGCCCGGCGGATCGCCACGGCGGCGGCGTACGGCGGCGGCGGGCTCGGGCTGCTGGGGGTGGGGCTGGCCGGCGTCCTGATCACCGAGAGCCGGCTGGCGATCCGCGCGGTGGGCATTCTGGAGGGCAGTCCGCCGCGCGCGGACGGGGTGTACGGCGAGGACTTCGCCGATCCGGCCGCGGGCCAGGAGCCCCTGGTACTGGCCTTCCTCGGCGACTCCACGGCGGCCGGGCTCGGCGCGCGGCGGGCCCGCGAGACCCCGGGGGCCCTGCTCGCCGCCGGACTCGCCTCGGTCGCCGAGCGCCCGGTGCGGCTCGTCAACGTGGCGCTGTCGGGCGCTCGTTCGGACGATCTTGAGCGGCAGGTGCGACTCGCCCTGGCGGCCCGTCCGGCGGTGGCCGTGATCATGGTCGGGGCCAACGACGTCACCCGGCACAGCCCGGCCGCGCAGTCGGTGCGCCAGCTGCGCGAGGCGGTCCAGGAGCTGCGGGCGATCGACTGCGAGGTGGTGGTCGGCACCTGCCCGGACCTGGGGACGATCAAGCCGGTCCGGCCGCCGCTGCGCTGGGTGGCCCGGCGGGTCAGCCGGCAGCTGGCGGCCGCGCAGACCATCGCGACCGTGGAGGCCGGCGGCCGGACGGTCTCGCTGGGCTCGCTGCTCGGCCCGGAGTTCGCCGCGCGCCCGGAGATGTTCGCCTCCGACCGCTTCCATCCCTCCGCCCAGGGCTACGCGACCGCGGCGATGGCCATGCTGCCCTCGCTCTGCGCCGCCCTGAACCTCTGGCCGGAGGCGGCCGAGCCGGAGCCGGCCTCCCGCGAGGCGGTGCTGCCGATGGCGATGGCAGCCGCCCGGGCCGCCGGGCAGTCCGGCACCGAGGTGGCCTCGGCCAGCCCCGGCGGAACCGGGCGGTGGGCGCTGGTCAAGCACCGGCTGCGGCTCGCCCTGCCGTCGAACGAGACCGCCGACGCGCTGCCCGCCGACGCCCTGCGCACCGTCCCCGCGGACGGCATCGACTCGGTGCCCACCGACGGCCTCGACCCCGTGCCCTTCGACGCCACCGATCCCGGGCCCGCGCCCGGGTCCGGGGCCGCCCGGGAGTCCGCGTCGGCGAACTCACACGCGGTGCCGGATGACGCGCGGGCTACTTGGGAGTAACTTTCCTCTCCGTAGCCAACCGCCACCGCCCGACACCCAGGGAGCCGTCATGCCCGAAGCCGTCATCGTCAGCGCCGCCCGTTCGCCGATCGGCCGGGCCTTCAAGGGCTCGCTGAAGGACGTCCGCCCGGACGACCTGACCGCCCACATCATCGCCACCGCACTCGCCAAGGTGCCGCAGCTCGACCCGCGCGACATCGACGACCTGATGCTGGGCTGCGGCCTGCCCGGCGGCGAGCAGGGGCACAACCTGGCCCGCATCGTGGCCGTCCAGATGGGCATGGACCACCTGCCGGGCTGCACCGTCACCCGCTACTGCTCCTCCTCGCTGCAGACCACGCGGATGGCGCTGCACGCGATCAAGGCGGGCGAGGGCGACGTCTTCATCTCGGCCGGTGTCGAGACCGTCTCGCGCTCGGTCAACGGCACCTCGGACGGCATGCCGGGCACCCAGAACCCGTTCTTCGGCGACGCGGTGGCGCGCACCGCCAAGCGCGCCGAGGAGGGCGGGGGCGAGTGGCACGACCCGCGCGCGGACGGGCTGGTTCCGGACGCCTACATCGCGATGGGCCAGACCGCGGAGAACCTGGCCGCGCTCAAGGGCGTCACCCGCGCCGACCAGGACGAGTTCGGCGTGCGCTCGCAGAACCTGGCCGAGGCGGCCATCAAGGCCGGCTTCTGGGAGCGCGAGATCACCCCGGTGACCACGCCGGACGGCACGGTCGTCTCGACCGACGACGGCCCGCGCGCCGGGGTGACCCTGGAGGCCGTCTCCGGCCTCAAGCCGGTCTTCCGCCCCGACGGCACGGTGACCGCCGGCAACTGCTGCCCGCTGAACGACGGCGCGGCCGCCCTGGTGATCATGTCCGACACCAAGGCGCGCGAGCTGGGCATCACGCCGCTGGCCCGGGTGGTCTCCACCGGCGTCTCCGGCCTCTCCCCCGAAATCATGGGCTACGGGCCGGTCGAGGCCTCCCGCCAGGCCCTCAAGCGGGCCGGGCTGAGCATCGGCGACATCGACCTGGTCGAGATCAACGAGGCGTTCGCCGCCCAGGTCATCCCGTCCTACCGCGACCTGGGCGTCGACCTGGACAAGCTGAACGTCAACGGCGGCGCCATCGCGGTCGGCCACCCCTTCGGGATGACCGGCGCGCGGATCACCACCACGCTGATCAACTCGCTTCAGTGGCACGACAAGCAGTTCGGCCTGGAGACCATGTGCGTGGGCGGCGGCCAGGGCATGGCGATGGTGATCGAACGCCTGAGCTGATCGCAGCGGAGCGGATTCGGGCGGACACGGTGGGTTGAACTCCCGTTCCCCCGCCACCCGTTCGGCGTGACAGAGGGTAAATGAGGGCCGGATCACATCGCTTGGGCGATCCGGCCCTCATTCCGTCCCTCAGGACGGGTTTTCTGCACACCGCGCTGTCGTCCAACTCCGCAGCGTACAACAGGAGACCCGTTAGATTTTCTGACAATGAGGAACATCACGGACAATTCAGACATCTTCCACTGCAGTCACAGGCCCCCATGGGGCAGGGTGGAGATGTTCCCCTGTTCCACTCCGCGCAAGGAGTACGTTCCGTGAGCGCCGTGTACATCGCCCTGCTGTTGGTCCTGATCGCCGTGTCGTCAGCCGTCCTCGTCCGTGTACGCGGTCTCTCCCGCCAGTTCGACGAAATCCGGACCGCTGCCGCGGCCCCCACCACCGCCGCCGCCACCGCCGTGGACGAGGCGGCGATACGCCGCGCCGTCACCGAGGCGCTGGCCGCCGACCGCGAGCGCGAGATCGTCGAGGCGCGGGCGTTCTGGGCGGAGCAGGAGGCCCGCGCGGCCGAGGACGAGCCGCTGCTGGACACGCCGTTCGGCGCCGGCCCCGAGGAGCCGGGCGTCAACCTGAGCGGCCTCGGCAGCCTGCACGGGCTCGGGCCGGTGGAGAGCTGGCCGGTCTTCTTCCCGCGCCCGATCGGTCCGCACGACGCCGCGGACAGCGCCGGCACCATGGACCCGGAGTTCGGCGAGGCGCTGCGGTCGGCGCTGGAGGACCTGATCAGCGACAGCGGGCCGCTCGGCGCGGCCGGCGGCCACCCGGTGACGGGCGGCGGGGCTCCGGTCGGCTCGGCACCGGGCGAGACGGGCTCCGGCGAGGCGCGTGCCCGCCGGGAGGCCGACCTGCTGGCCACCGGCCTGGACGCCGGGCTGCTCGACCCCGAGCCGGCCGTGGAGGCCGCACCGGTCGCCGCTCCCGACCCGCGCCGGCACCCCTCGCACCCCGACTTCGTGCCGAGCCAGACCCCGTCCCGCGACTGGACCGACACCAAGCTGACCGCGCTGGCCGAGGAAGGCGTCGCGCTCACCGACGTCCGCCCGGGCCCGCTGGGCACCCTGGACGTCTACGCCTTCGCCGACGGCACCACCCTGTGCGTGGCCCCCGGCGACCGGGAGGCGGCCTACCGGCTGATCGACGCGGTCCGGGCCGGCGAGGACGTCCGGCTGCTGGGCGGCTCGCGGTTCTCCGGCTCGTACTCGCTGACCTTCTCCACCGACGAGGAGGCCGTCTACGTGCTGGCCGACCGCGTGGTGGCCAGCATCTGAGCGAGCCCCCGCAGCACCCGCCCTTCCCGCCCTACCCGCAGAGTTTCCCGACGGCGCCCACCGCCGCGACCGCTCCCGCCAGGAGCCCGGCCGCGGTGGACCGGGCGCCGTCCGTCGTGGGGACCGGCTCGTCGCCCGCCCGGACGGCCAGCGCGGCCGCCAGGTCGTGGCCGGCCACCGCGAGCTGGTCGCCGACCGCGAACGGGCCCGCGGCGGTCATGGCGCGCGGCACGGCGTCCGCGCCCTCCTCCAGCAGCTGCGCGGCGGCCGCCAGTTCGCGGGCCAGCGCGAGGCCCGCGGCGGCCCGCGAGGCGTGTCCGGGGACGGCGCCGAGCAGGCGGCTCTGCGACATCGAGCGGAAACGATCCGCCAGTCGGTCGACGGCTTCCAGCAGGGTGGTGGCTTCGGGCATACCGCGAGGGTATCCAGCCGGGGTCCGCGGACGGTGAAGGGCCCCGGAGCGGTCTCCGGGGCCCTTCACCGTCCGTGCGGCGGGACGGGTCAGTCGTCGCCGCGCAGGATCGCGATCAGCCGCAGCATCTCCAGGTAGATCCAGACCAGCGACAGGGTCAGCCCGAACGCGGCCCGCCAGGACTCGCGCTGCGGGGCGCCGCCCCGGATCGCCTCCTCGATCGACGCGAAGTCGAGCGAGAGGAAGAACGCGCCGAGACCGACCCCGACGATGCCGACCAGGATGCCCAGCGGACCCGAGTTCAGCCCCATCGAGGCGCCGAACACCGAGGCCACCACGTTGACCAGCATCAGCAGCAGGAAGCCGACGGCGACGGCCATGCCGATCCGGGTGTAGCGGGCGGTGACCCGGATCCGGCCGCTGCGGTAGGCGACCAGCATCCCCGCGAAGACCGCGGCGGTGCCCAGCACCGCCTGGATCGCGATGCCCGGCCACACGGTGTTGAAGACCTGGGTGACGGCCCCCAGGAAAAAGCCCTCCAGGGCCGCGTAAAGCAGGATCAGCGGCGGGCTGACGCTCCGCCGGAAGCTGATCACCAGGCCGACCACAAAAGCCGCCAGGGCGGCCCCCATGGCCACGCCGACGCCGGCGTTCGGCAGGGCGAACCACGCGACGGCGCCGGTGGCCACCAGCGTGAGCAGGGTCAGGCCGGTCCGGGCGACCACGTCGTCCATGGTCATCCGGCCGGTGTCGACCGGGCCCGCCGAGGGGGCGTTGTACAGCTGCTCCAGCTGCTCGGCGGTGAGCCGGCTGCCGTACGGGTTCTGCGCGCCGGGCTGCTGCCCGTACGGCGCGGCCTGCTGCTGCGGTGTGCCGAAGCCGGCGTAGCCGGTCCCGCGGGTGAACGACCCGTCCCGCGAGAAGACCGGGTTGCTGCTCCTCATGACGCTTTCCTCCCAGGGCGGCACGTCACCACCCACGCTCCAACAGTAATGTGTTGGCAAAGGAAAGCCCGTACGCCGCGAGGATGATCCCGCAGGGCAGCACGAAGCGCCTGATCGGGAGAGGGTGAAGGGGAGCCTGCGGCACGCGAGGTGACGTCGCACTGTTCAGGTGACGAGGTCCTGACGGACCATGGTGCCCGGAGCCGGACTCGAACCGGCACGGCCTCGCGGCCAAGCAGTTTTAAGCTGCCCGTGTCTGCGTTCCACCATCCGGGCGTGAACCGCTCCGCCCCTGTGCGGGCTACCCCCGAGCCTAGTCGTCCGGATCCCTCTTGCGCATGCTCCCAGGCAGGGAAGTTGTCATGTTTCCTTGCCATCTGACGAACAGTTCGTGATTTGGCCACCCCTTCGACAAGATCCGGCCAGCGGCGACATTACCGTTCGATTGACCGGTAATGACGGACCATCAATTAACGAAAAAAGGCCCCGGGCCCGATGGTCTTCCCATCGGGCCCGGGGCCTCTTCTGCTGCTGTACTCCGCCCGGTCGCACGGCCGGCTGAGCACCACGGAGGTCGTGGTCCGGCAACGCTGCCGGGCGGAGAGCCTCCGACTCACATCCCGGCGATCGGCGCCGGGATCAGTCGCTTACTTGCTGGTGGCGAGTTCCTTGTCCGCGGTGGCCGCCGCGGGCTTGGCCTCGACCGGCTTCGGAGCGGGAGCAGCGGCCTCCTGGAAGGCGCCGAACGGCTTCTCCATCTCCGACAGGCCGACGACCTCGCGCTTGAGGAACATCGCCAGCGTCCAGTCGGTGAAGACCCGGACCTTGCGGTTCATGGTCGGCACCCGGCTGCCGTGGTACAGGCGGTGGAACCACCAGGCCGGACGGCCCTTCAGCTTGTACTTGCCGAAGAGGATCGCCACGCCCTTGTGCAGGCCGAGACCGGCCACCGCACCGAGGTTCTTGTGCTTGTACTGGGCCTGCGGGAAGCCCCGCATGCCGGAGATCACGTTGTCGCCGAGCACGATCGCCTGACGCACCGCGTGCTGGGCGTTCGGCGGGCACCAGGCGCCCTCGCCGACGGCGAGGTCGGGCACCTGGGCGTTGTCGCCGGCGGCCCAGACGTAGTCGAAGCCCTGGACCTGAAGGGTCGGCGAGGTGTCCACGTGGCCACGCGGGCCCAGCGGCAGGCCGAAGTGGTTCAGCACCGGGTTGGGCTTGACGCCCGCCGTCCACACGATGGTGGAGGCATCGGCCTCGACGCCGTTCTTCAGCACGACGTGCTGGTCGACGCAGGAGTCCATCGAGGTCTCGATGTAGATCTCGATGTTGCGCTCTTCGAGCTTCTCCTTGGTCCACAGACCGAGGTCCGGGCCCATCTCCGGGAGGATCCGGTTGGCCGCCTCGACCAGGATGAACCGCATGTCATCCCGGCTGACGGTCTTGTAGATCTTCGCGGCGTCGCGCGCCATGTCCTCGACCTCGGCGATGGTCTCGACGCCGGCGAAGCCGCCGCCGATGACCACGAAGGTGAGGGCCTTGCGACGGACGTCCTGGTCCGCGGTGGACTCGGCCTTGTCCAGCTGGGCGAGGACGTGGTTACGGAGGCTGATGGCCTCCTCCACGGTCTTCATCCCGATGCCGTGCTCCGCCAGACCCGGGATCGGGAAGGTGCGGGAGACCGAGCCGGTCGCGACGACCAGGTAGTCGAAGGGCAGCTCGTAGGAGTCGCCGGCCGGCGGCGCGATGGTGGCGACCTTGCGGGCGTGGTCCACACCGGTCACATGACCGGTGAGCACCTCCGCCTTCTTCAGGGCGCTGCGCAGGGGCGCGACGAGGTTGCGAGGCGCGACGTTGCCGCCGGCCGCCTCGGGAAGGAAGGGCAGGTACGTCATGTACGACCGCGGGTCGACGACCGTGACGGTCGCCTCTCCGTAACGCATCTTCTTGAGGATGCGCATCGCGGCATACAGGCCGACGTAACCACCGCCGACAATGAGGATGCGAGGACGCTCCGTGGTGCTCATATCCGAAAGTATCCAGCACCCTTCGGAGCAGCCTGCGTGAGGCCCGTCACAGATGCCTGGACACCCCGTGCTACACTACGCGGCCCCGAAACCGGGCACGCGGACGCCGCTGCGGGTCGCTCGCCGACCGATACGGATGTTTGGATTCCGTCGCCCCTGCTGAGCAGCAACGATCGTTGGCGCGGCAGGGTTCCCGCGCACCATTTCGATTCCACCGGCCGAGCCGGAGCCTGGCCTGGGATCCATCGGCCGGGGCGCCGCGGTGGCCTTCGGTCACCCAATCCGGACGGACCGGACAGCGGACTGCGACAAAAGGGCCCGACTTCATGTGAAGAAATTCACGAAGTTTCTCGCGACACCGGCCCGAGCAGTCGGCCCCGAGGACGTGGAACGCCTCTCGGGGCCGATCAGGTAAGGGGCTTGGAGCCTCAGACGGCTGTACTCCAGGCAATGCCGTCGAGGATGTCGTGCTCGCTGACGACCAGCTCGGCGGCGCCGGTCCGCTCCATGATCGAGAGCAGCACCAGGGCGCCCGCCGCGATCACGTCGACCCGTCCGGGGTGCATCACCGGGATCGCCGCGCGCTCGGCGTGCGTGGAGCTCAGCAGCCGGCCGGTGACCTCGCGGACCTGCGCCAGGCTGATCCGGGCGTGGTGGACCGCCTCGGAGTCGTACGCGGGCAGCTCCAGCGCGATGGCGGCCACCGTGGTCGCCGTGCCGGCCAGGCCGACCAGCGTGGCCGCCTCGGTCAGCGGGACCACCTCGGCGGCCTGGTTGAGCGCCGCCTTGATGTCGGCCTTGGCGGCCGAGATCTGACCGAGCGTGGGGATCTCGGTCCCGGCGAAGTGCCGTTCCGTCAGCCGGACGCAGCCGATGTCCACCGAGCGGGCGGCCCGCACCTCGTCGGTGCCCAGCACGAACTCGGTCGAGCCGCCGCCCAGGTCGAAGACCAGGTAAGGCGCGGCGAAGGCCTCGCCGGTCAGCTCCTTGGTGGCGCCGGTGAAGGAGAGCCGGGCCTCCTCGTCGCCGCTCACCACCTCGGGCTCGACGCCCAGGATCTCCTTGACGCCCCGGGTGAACTCCGCGCTGTTCTCGGCGTCCCGGGAGGCACTGGTGGCGACGAAGCGGATCCGCTCCGGGCCGATCCCGTGCCCGGCGATGACCGCGGCGTACTCGCGGCAGGCCGCGAAGGTGCGCTCCAGCGCCTCGGGGGCCAGCCGGCCGGTGCGGTCGACGTCCTGGCCGAGGCGGACGATCAGCATCCGCCGGTCCAGGTCCGTGATGGCACCGGTGGCCGGGTCCAGGTCGGCGATCAGCAGACGGATCGAGTTGGTGCCGCAGTCGACCGCGGCCACCCGGGTGCTCGTCACTTCTCGTCCTCCTGAGGGGTCTGCGCCGCCTGCGCGGCCTGCTCGCTCTGCTCGGCCTGCTCGGCCTGTCGCTTGGCGGCCCGCTCGTCCGCCTTGCGCTGCTTGGCGGCGATCACGGCGTCGTGGTCCACGACCTTCTCCCGCTGCCGCTCCAGCACCTCGGCGCTGGCGGCGACCTCCTCCTCACTCACGCACGGCCCCTTGCGCCACCACTGCGGCAGCATCTCCAGCGCCTCGTCACCCAGCGGGTTGACGCCGGGTCCGGCGGCCAGCGAGTGGCCGACCAGCACGTGCAGGCACTTCACCCGATCCGGCATCCCACCGGCCGAGGGGAAGCCCTCCAGCACCTCGATGGCGTCCCGGCGGGCGATGTAGTCCTCGTGCGCCCGCTGGTAGCCGGCGGCCAGTTCGGGATCCTCGGCGAGCCGGGCCGTCTGGTCCTTCATCACCCCGTCCGCCTCCAGGGTGCCGATCAGCGAGGCGGCCTTGGGGCAGGTCAGGTAGTAGAGGGTCGGGAACGGGGTGCCGTCGGGCAGCCGGGGCGCGGTCTCCACGACGTCCGGGTTGCCGCAGGGGCAGCGGTGGGCGACGGCCCGGGTGCCGCGCGGGACGCGGCCGAGCTGGGCCGCGACGGCGGCGAGGTCGCGGTCGGCGACCGGCGGGGTGGGGTCAGTGGTCATCGGGGTGCTGTCTTCTCAGGGAGCGGGGGCGGGGGCAGGAGCGGGGGCGGAGGCAGGGGCGGGACCGGCGACGGGGGCCGCGGTGTCGGCCGCGTCGACGGAGTCCCAGACGACCGAGTACCAGGGCTTGGCCGCCTTGGCGGGCTGCGAACCACCGGGCGCCGCGAGCGGCTTGCCGGCGGCCGAGGGAGCCGGGTCGACCGAGACGAACGGCGTCTCGCCGGGGAGCGCGTAGTGCAGCCGCTCGCGGGCCTGCGCCTTGACGTAGCTGGGGTCCTGCCAGCGGGCCCGCTCCCTGGTCAGCTGCTCCACCTGCTGCCGGACCTGTTCGGCCTTGACCCGCTGGTCGGCGATGTCGGAGCGCTGGGAGAGGAACTGACGGGTCGGGTAGGCGAGGATCGCCACCAGCGAGCAGAGCACCAGGACGAGCACGGTGGCCCGGCTGGTGAAGCGCGGCCGTACGGTCAGACCCGGGAACTTCCAGCCTGCCATCGTGTCGGTTCCCCTCCGGTCGGCCGAGCTGAGCGGGGCCGTGGTCCGCCGCAGTGCGCCGGTGCCCCGGCCTCCACCCTACGGGGTGGAGGCCGGGGCACCGGTCAGGCGTGCGCGCGAGGGGGTCAGCCCTCGTGGCGGAAGCGCGGGAAGGCCGCGCGGCCCGCGTACTCGGCGGCGTCGTCGAGGATCTCCTCGATGCGCAGCAGCTGGTTGTACTTGGCGGTGCGGTCGGTGCGGGCGGGCGCACCGGCCTTGATCTGGCCGCAGTTGGTGGCGACGGCGAGGTCGGCGATGGTGACGTCCTCGGTCTCGCCGGAGCGGTGCGACATCATGCAGCGGAAACCGTTGCGCTGGGCCAGCTCGACGGCGTCCAGGGTCTCGGTCAGCGAGCCGATCTGGTTCACCTTCACCAGCAGCGCGTTGGCGGTGCCGGTCTCGATGCCCCGGGCCAGGCGGACCGGGTTGGTGACGAACAGGTCGTCACCGACCAGCTGGACCTTGTCGCCCAGCTCGTCCGTCATGGCCTTCCAGCCGTCCCAGTCCTGCTCGTCCAGCGGGTCCTCGATGGAGACCAGCGGGTACGAGGCGACCAGGTCGGCGTAGTACGCGATCAGCTCGGCCGAGGAGAGCGCCTTGCCCTCGAACTGGTAGGCGCCGTCCTTGTAGAACTCGGAGGCGGCGACGTCCAGCGCGAGCGCGACGTCCTTGCCCGGGGTGTAGCCGGCCTTCTTGATGGCCTCGACGATGAGGTCGAGCGCCTCGCGGTTGCTGTCCAGGCTCGGGGCGAAGCCGCCCTCGTCGCCCAGGCCGGTGGAGAGGCCGCGGTCCTTCAGCACGCCCTTGAGCGTGTGGTAGACCTCGGCGCCGCAGCGGACGGCCTCGGAGAAGGACTCCGCGCCGATCGGGGCGATCATGAACTCCTGGATGTCGACGTTGGAGTCGGCGTGCGACCCACCGTTGAGGATGTTCATCATCGGAACGGGCAGCACGTGCGCGTTCGGGCCGCCCAGGTAGCGGAACAGCGGCAGGTCGCTGGCCTCGGAGGCGGCGTGCGCGACGGCGAGCGAGACGCCCAGGATCGCGTTGGCGCCCAGCGAGGACTTGTCCGGGGTCGCGTCCAGGTCCAGCATCGCCTGGTCGATCAGGCGCTGCTCGGTCGCGTCGTAGCCGATCAGCTCCGGGCCGATCTGCTCGATGACGGCGAGGACGGCCTTCTCGACGCCCTTGCCGAAGTAGCGGCTCTTGTCACCGTCGCGAAGCTCCAGCGCCTCGAAGGCGCCGGTGGAGGCGCCCGACGGAACGGCGGCACGGCCGGTGCTGCCGTCGTCGAGGCCGACCTCGACCTCGACCGTGGGGTTGCCACGGGAGTCGAGGATCTCGCGGGCTACGACGACATCAATGGACGGCACGAGGCATCTCCTATGGCGGAAGCGGTCCTGCGGACGTGGGAAACGGGATCGTTACGACCAGAGCCTAACCGCACCCGAGGTCGGGGCCACCCGGACCTCGGCCGCGTCTCAGCACGTGGCGGCGTACTCGCCGGTAGTTCACCTTCGACCGGGCGCCGGGGCCGATCGCGGGCGGGGTGCCCGGAGCAGTGTCCGGGGCACCCCGCCCGCGATGGCAGTGCGTCAGCCGAAGTGCAGGACCTGGCCGGGGAGGATCAGGTCCGGGTTCCCGCCGACGGTGGCGTGGTTGCCGTCGTAGACCGACCGCCAGCCGCCCGCGACGTGCTGGGCCTGGGCGATCGTGGAGAGCGTGTCGCCGGTGCGGACGGTGTAGGCCTGGCCGCCGGTGGTCGCGGCCGCCGGGGCGGCGGCGGGGCCGACCGGAGCGGCGGGGGCGGTGTGCGCGGCGTACTGGTTGTAGACGCTCTGGTGGCTGGTCCAGTACCAACCGCCGTTGTTCTGGTACCAGTACACGTGGCCGGCCGGGTCCCAGCCGACCCGGCCCGGGAAGCCCGGGGTGGCGGACTGCTGCTGACTCTGCGACTGCGCCTGCGGCTTCGCCGGCTTGCCCTGCTTGCTGGGCTTGCCCGGCGCGCTCGGCTTGGCCGCCGCGTCCGCGTCGGAGCTGCCGGTGTCGACCGACGCGGGCGCGCCACCGGAGGTCAGCCCGGCTTTGACCGAGCAGACCGGCCAGGCGCCCGGGCCCTGGGAGGCCAGCACCTGCTCGGCGACGGAGATCTGCTGCGCCCGGGTGGCCTGGTTGGCCTGGGCCGCGTACTGCGTGCCGCCGTACGCCTTCCAGGTGGAGGAGGTGAACTGCAGCCCGCCGTAGAAGCCGTTCCCGGTGTTGATGGACCAGTTGCCGGTGCTCTCGCAGTCGGCCACCTTGTCCCAGGTGGAGGCGGAGGCGGCGTGCGCGCCGGTGGCGGTCAGGAGCGGCAGCGCCAGTCCGACGCCGGCCACGCCGGCGACGGCGATGGCCTTCTCGGTCTGGGTGCGACGACGATGACGGCCGGTGCCTGCAAACAGCATGAAGGTGTCCCTCTCCGCACGCCTGCGAGGTGAGCTGTCGGGTTCGGACCGGGAGGTGGCCCGGCCGCGCTGGGCGCGGCTTCACCCCAAGCCGTGGGGAACGGCAGATAAACCTGGGTCCCCCGCCCCTGCCCAGGGTTGACTCGGCGTCCCGGTGCGCGGCGGGCAGGATTCGGCGTTCCGCGCCTGGGGTTCGCAGCTGCGAACTCCACGGAGGGTAGGCAGATAGCAACACCAATCACAAGCTCATATCGCGTACATCACACAAGAATTACGGTCCGTCATGGATCGCCTACCAACTGGGCCTGTTTGTCCGAGTTGATGGGCTTTCATGACGTCCCCCGGGCGGCCGATTCGACACGCCGTCAGCATTCCTCAGCCGGTTGCCGACGCTCCTTCAGGAGTGAACTCGACCGGGAGTTCCCGCAGGCCACGCATGATCAGACCGCCGCGCCAGCGCAATTCCCCGACACTCGGTGAGAGCTGGATGTCCGGCAGCCGGGTGAGCAGACTGGCAAGCGCCGCCTGACCCTCCAACCGGGCCAGCGGGGCGCCGATGCAGTAGTGGATGCCGTGGCCGAAACCGAGGTGCGGGTTGTCGGCCCGGGCCAGGTCGAGGGTGTTCTCGGCGGCGAACCGGGCCGGGTCGCGGTCGGCCGCCGCCAGCACCACCAGCACCGGATCGCCGACCGGGATGTCCACCCCGCCGATCCGCAGCGGCGCCACCGCGAACCGCCAGGTGGCCAGCTCCACCGGGCCGTCGTAGCGCAGCAGTTCCTCGACCGCCGTGGCCAACAGCCCGCTCTCGCCGCGGCCCAGCGACTCCTGCAGCAGCGCCCGCTGCTCGGGGTGGCGCAGCAGCGCGTACATGCCGTTGCCGATCAGGTTGACCGTCGTCTCGAAACCGGCGGTGAGCACAGGATGCGGGCCGTCCTCCGGCCGGACGCTCGGGGGCACCTCCGGGGCCTCCACCAGCCCCTCCTCACCGACCACCGCCCAGAGGGACCGCGCCACGCGCCCCGTGATCTTCAGCGGAGGAATCGTCGGAGCCACGTACACCGGCGTCCCGCCGCCGCGCTGGTTCAGCACCTCCACGATCGCCTTCCATGCGCCACGCTGGAAGAGGGTCAGCTGCCGCTCACGGATCCGCTGCGGGTTGCCGAACGCATCCGTCATCTCGTTCCACGGCGTCCCGGTACGCAGGCGGTGGAACATACCGTTGAAGGCCAGCCGCAGGTCGATCGTCGTCTTCGTGAACGACGACTTCGCCACGTAGCCCGAGAGGATCTCCTTCACCATCACCCAGTCGTCCTCGTCGATGTCGGCCGGCACCAGGTGCCGCGTCGCCTTGTGCCACTCCGTCACCGGGCACGGCCTACCCGACCGCTTCTTGAACCGGTGGTTCCCGGCTGACACCCGGACATCGAACATCGCGAACAGCTCCGACTTCTCCGCCAGAGTCAGATCCCCCACCCGCAGGCGTGCCGAAGAGATGAACTGCTCCATCTCCTTCGCCTCCTGCTGCGTCGCCTCGTAGTCCTCCAGCCATGCCTCGGCCTCCTGAAGGGATGCCTGGAGAGCCATCAGCTCCCTGTTGGGCTTGGCGAGGGACTTCTCTCGCACCCGGTCCGGGAGCCTGTTCTTGTGACACATGAGGAGGACGTCGGCGATCTCGTCCTCCTTCGCCTCCACCTGAGCGCGCAGCGTCATCACACGCTCGTCGTGCTTCTCCCTCGTCCCGGGAAGGGACTCCACCCACTCCTTGGCGAGCATCTCGATCCGCTTCGGATCGTTCAGGAGAGTCGTCAGCTGCGCCCACACCGCCGTCTCGGTGTCGGTCGCATCGAGGTACACGTCGTCGCAACCGTCATCGACGCCCTTGCACCGGTAGACACGGGTGTCCTCGCCACGGACGCCGCCACCGATGTAGACGTTTCCGCAGTGGCCGTCGATACGGCCGGACAGCGGATACTCCGAGTTCGCGCGACGCGACTCGAAGGAGAGCTTGGCGATCACTTCGTTCAACGCTTCACGGCGCTCAGGTGTGAAGACCTCCGGCATCGGAATGCGCTTGGCCTCTCCGTAGAGAGCGTTGCCGTCCTCGTCCTGCTTCGTGCCGTTCTTCCATCCGTTGTTCTTCCGGTAGGTGACACAACACTCCAGGATCGCCTCGTGACTGATGCGCTTGATCCAGTTGCCCACCGTCCACGGCCGTCCGCTGCGGGTGAACATCTCCTTCTCGTTGAGGAGATCGACGGTCTCGGAGTAGTTCATGCCCTGGTCGATCATGCACTCGGCGCCCATCGCCAGCACCCGGCACTCGTCCTCGGACAGGACGGTCCGGGAGCCCTCCTTCGTGCCCATCCCCTCCAGCATGAAACCGAACGGCGGCGGTCCGGCCGCCCAGCCGCCCGCGTCGATCTTCGCCTCACGCCCGTTGAAGGTCCGAGAGAAGATCAGCTCGTGCTCCAGCTGCGCCATGTAGGCCAGCAGCGCCAGCACCAGCTCGAACATCTCGTTCTGCGAGTCGATTCGCCCGTCCGCCGTGACGACCCGCAGCCCCTGGTCGTTCATCTCCCACACCCAGCGCTGGATGTCGCGCATGGTGCGCCCGAACCGGTCGAGCTTCTGGGATATGACGAGGTCGACGTTGCCTGCGGCATTCGCCGCCTTGAGCTTCACCTGGTCGCGACGGTTGTCGATCTTCCCGGAGATTCCGTCATCGACGAAGACTCCGACGATCTCGAAAGGAACGTCGCGGAACCAGAATTCGATCCACGCCCTCGCATCCTTCTCCTGCTGATCCAGGCCGGAACCTTCGACCTGATTCCTGGTGGAGACGCGGAGGTAGATGGCGATCCGAACCGGCAGTGCAGCCTTCTGGCGCGCCGCAACCCGGCTTGCGACACGCTGTCCAGGCAGGGTCGAATTAGCCATGTCACTCCTTGCCTGAGTGGACGGACCCCGGGGCGTTCGCAGCACCGTCGGGGTCATCCATGTTCGGGGCAAGTATATCTGTCGGATCGTCAGGTCGGCCGGGTATAGGGAAATGGCCGAACAGGATCTCCGGCAACCTGGCACGTCCTCACACCGTGGTGGCGCGGCGTATCAGAGGGCTGATGGCCTCCGAACATCGGCGGCGGGATACCGTCGAGGTATGTCTGATCGGCCTGAGCTCTTCACCTGGGGGTTCGCCTCCAACCCCTACCCGGCGTACGCGTGGCTGCGTGAGCATGCACCTGTGTACAAGGCCCAGCTACCGAGCGGCGTCGAAGCCTGGCTCGTGACGCGTTACGCCGACGCACGCCAGGCGCTCGCCGACGGCCGGCTCTCGAAGAACCCGGTGCACCACGACGAGTCGGCGCACGCCAAGGGGAAGACCGGAATTCCGGGCGAGCGCAGCGCCAATCTGATGACGCATCTGCTGAACATCGACCCGCCGGACCACACCCGGCTGCGCCGGCTGGTCTCCAAGGCGTTCACACCGGCCCGAGTTGCAGAGTTTGAACCCCAGGTGCAGAGCATCGCGAACCGTCTGCTCTCGGAGTTCTCCGCACGCGGTTCGGCGGACCTGATCCACGAGTTCGCCTTCCCCTTGCCGATTTACGCGATCTGCGACCTCCTCGGCGTTCCAAAAGAGGACCAGGAGGACTTCCGGGACTGGGCCGGCATGATGATCCGCCACGGCGGCGGCCCGCGCGGAGGGGTGGGCCGAGCCGTCAAGCGCATCCGTGCGTACCTGGCAGACCTCATTCATCGCAAGCGGGCGGACCTCGGCGACGACCTGATCTCCGGTCTGATCCGGGCCAGTGACCACGGCGAGCACCTCACCGAGAACGAGGCCGTTGCGATGTGCTTCGTACTTTTGTTCGCAGGGTTTGAGACGACCATTAATCTGATCGGCAATGGCGCGCTGGCGCTATTTCAGAATCCGCCCCAGCGAGCACTCCTTCAAGCTGCCGTTGTGGACGGAGATTCCCGACTGCTCGATACGGGGATCGAGGAACTGCTGCGCTACGACGGGCCGGTGGAGCTGGCCACCTGGCGCTACGCCACCCAGCCGCTCGAAATCGGCGGCCAGGCTGTTTCGGCGGGCGACCCAGTCCTCGTCGTCCTCGCCGCTGCCGACCGCGACCCGGCCAGGTTCGGTCAGCCGGACACCCTGGACCTCGCGCGCGCCGACAATCCGCACCTCGGTTTCGGCCACGGGATCCACTACTGCATCGGCGCCCCGCTGGCCCGTCTGGAGGGCCGTGTGGCGCTCGCCAGCCTGCTCACCCGACTGCCGGATCTCCAGCTCGCTGCGGACCCGGCAGAGCTGCGCTGGCGCGGCGGTCTGATCATGCGTGGCCTGCGGGAACTCCCGGTCGAGTTCACGCCAGAATCACCTTGATGATCACGGTCAGCCCTCGCTCGGGCTGCGAGCGAGGGCTGACCTTTCGCCGGCCCGGATCAGACCCGAGATCAGGTCGTCGCCCAGGTCCGCCCGCTTGCGGTGGATCAGCTCCGCCAGGTCCCCCACCCGTCCGGTGCGGTGCGCCTGCCCGCTGTGGTGCGAGGGGTTCTTGGAGAGCCGGCCGTCCGCGAGCGCCTGGCGTGCGTCGGCGTACCGCGTCACCAACCAGGCGTCGACCCCGCTCGGGAGCGTGGTGCGGTGCACCGGGGAGTGCTCACGCAACCAGGCGTACGCCGGGTAGGGATCGGTGGCGAACTCCCAGGTGAAGAGGTCGGGCCTGGGGGGCTGCTGGTGTGTCGTCTGGGGCTCGTCCGGCATGTCCCGACCGTATCCGGTCCGCGCGAGGAGTGAGTCTGGTCACCTGACGGGTAATCCCTGTTGCGGAGGGTCGCGGCAGCCTACGATCCTCCGATACGCGGACGCCGTGCGGTGGCGTCCAAGGGAGGAGCGGGCCATGCGGGTAGCCGGGGCAGTGGTGGTCATCGCGGTACTGACCGGCGGCGACGGGACGGGACCGGCCCGCCGGTTCGTCGCCGCGGGCGCCGCCGGACTGCTGGTCGCCGATCCCCACCCGGGGGTGGCCGAGGACCTGGCGACCGCCCTGGACCGTCCCGGTTGCCCGGTGATCGGCGTCAGCAGCGACATCCACCAGCCCAGCGACATCGCCGCGCTGGTGGACACCGCCGAGAAGCACCTCGGGCCGATCGACCTGTTCTGCGTGGCCGGCCCGGACGGCGAGCGGATCGTCGCCCTCGCCGAGCTGCCCGGCCAGCTGCACCGGCTCGCCGAGCTGCTCGACCCGCTCAGCCAGGCGATCGCCGAGGTCCTCCCGCAGCAGCGGCAGGCGTCCTCGCAGGCCGTGGTGGAGCGCAAGGCCTCCTAGGCCGGGTGCCCCTCCGCCGCGCGGACGGCATCGCGGTAGCCGCGGGCGGCCGCGCGCAGCGCCGCGTCCGGGTCCACCCCCGCGTCGTGCGCGCGCTGCACGACGGCCAGCAGCAGCCGGCCCGCGGCGGCCTCGTCCAGCTCGGCGGGCAGCGCGTACGGGGCGTCCGGTACGGCGTCGAAGCCCGCCCGGCGCACCCGCGAGACCAGCTTGGCCGCGTACGCCAGGGCGGGCAGCCCGGCCGGGACGCCGTCCAGCACCGAGTCCCGGTCCTGCTTCTCGGCCGCCTTGAGGGTCTCCCAGTTGGCCTCCACCTCGGCGGTGGTGTCCGCGTCCGAGTCGCCGAAGACGTGCGGGTGGCGGTACATCAGCTTCTCCACGATGTCCCCGGCCACCTCGTCGATGGTGAACGGGTCCTCCGGGTGCTCCTCGGCGATCCGGGCGTGGAAGAACACCTGGAGCAGCACGTCGCCGAGCTCCTCGCGCAGCGTGTCCCGGTCGCCCTCCTCGATCGCCTCGACCAGCTCGAACGCCTCCTCCACCAGGTACTTCACCAGTGAGGCGTGCGTCTGCTCGGCGTCCCACGGGCAGCCGCCGGGCGAGCGCAGCCGGTCCATCACCGCCACCAGGTCAAGCAGCCGGGCGCCCGGCAGGTCGTAGGAGCCGGGCAGCAGCTCGATCTCGGGGACGCTGCCGGCCTGCTCCACCGCGAGCCGGGCCAGCGCGTCGGTCAGCCCCGGGTCACCGTCCGGGCTGCCCAGCCAGACCAGCGGCGAGCGCTCGACCAGCAGCCTGGCCAGCGCGGGGGCGGTGCCGCGCTCGACCAGCTCGACCCGCACCCCAGCCCTTTCCAGCGCGGGCAGTTGCGGATGCCCGGGGTCGGCGGCGAGCACCAGCGGAGCGCCGCGCAGCGCCTCCCAGGCGGGCCAGCTCAGCAGGCCGGGGGCGACGCGGTGGGTGGTGGTGAGCAGAGTGAGTCCGGAGGTGTCCACGCATCGAACCTACCGCCCCGGGGGCAGCACCTACCGCGCGGTTCACGGACCGTACGGCGGCCGGGGCGGGCGTCGGCCAGTGCAGGACGGCCGGGTCAGGCGGCCGGGGCGGCCGGCGGGAGCCAGGCGGCGCTGGGGCCGTTCAGCACGCCCTGCTGGTCGTCCCAGCTGCCGTAGCGGGGGTTGACGCTGACCTTGAGGTCGGTGGCGGACTGCGCCAGCAACTGGCGCACCGCCGTGGCGGCCTGGGGGCTGCCGATCTGCTGGCCACTGAGCCCGGCCAGCTTCTGCAGGCCGAGCCACTCCCGGTAGAACGCGTCGATCTGCCCGGTCGGCACCGCCTGCTTGACCAGCAGCATCTGCTCCAGGGCGGGCTCCCCGCCCAGCTCCTGGGCCTCCGCCTGGCGGGTCCGGGCGATCTCGGTGTCGGAGACCGACAGGCCGTTCGTCGCGAGCGCGTGCGCCACCACCGCGCTCATCACCATCTGCGCGACGGTGGCCTGGGCCAGGTCGGCCGGCTCCTGGTACGAGGCGGCCGGCTGGCCGGAGGACTGCGCCGCGCCCTCGCTGCGGACCGCGGCCATCCGGGCCTGCACCGCGGAGACGGTGATCTTGTCCTGCCCGACCACCGCCGCCGCGCCCGGATGCGACACCCCACAGGCGCTGAGGACGACGGCCGCCACCAGGGCGCCGACGGCGGGGACGGTACGACGGAGGACGGAGCTGCTGCGGATCACGCGGGGCCTCCCGGGGCGCAAACGCTGTGACGACTCGTTGCTCTGGGTATCTCCTGACGGAGTTGAGGATAGGGAGGCTGACGGGTCGTTGCCCAGACCCAGGACCGAACGGGTCACCCGTACGGGTCTGGGTGGGTGCGGGTCAACGGCCGGTGCGGTAGGGATTCCCGGGCGCCGGGCCGTACGTCGGCCAGCTGCCGGTGCGCGGGTCCAGGGGCTGCGGGCCGGTCCGGCGGTGGTGCTGGAGCTGGTCCAGGTGCTGCCGCAGCCGGCTGACGTCCGGGTGGCGCGGGCCGAGCCGGGGCTCGCGGTCGAAGAGCAGCGCCAGCAACCACTCCCAGGCGCCCTCGGTGTCGCCCGCGCCGGCCAGCAGCAGTCCGATCCGCTCGCGCAGGTCGAAGCAGCGCTCCGGGTCGGTGTCCAGGCCCGCCTCCAGCCGGGCCGTGTGGCCGGCCAGCAGCGCGCGGTACTCGGCCAGCGCCTCCTGGCCGCGGCCGAGCTGCTCCAGGCAGCCGGCGGCCTTGCGCCGGTGGTCCAGCGCCTGCGGGTCGTGCGGGCCGCCGTCGGCCGCGGCCACTGTGGCGAGCAGCTGGTACTCCGGCAGGGCGGCGCGGTACTGGCGCTCCTGGAGCAGGGTGCGGGCGTAGATGGTGCGCAGCGTGCGGACCAGCGGGGCCCGGTCGCCGTGCTCGGCCCGGGCCACCGGGAGCAGCCGGGCGGCCAGGTCGATCACCTCGGCGTAGCGGTGCGCCGCGAGCAGGTCGGAGACCGCGCCGCAGGCCGCCGCCAGGTCGGTGGTCGGCGCGGTCCCGGGCGGCGGGGTGGGCGTCAGCGGGAAGGACGGCGCGGCGGGCGACGCGGCGGGGTACGCACCCGACGGCACGCTCGGCGGCGCGGCCGGGGCGGCCGGGGCGGGGACGGCGGCGTACGGGGGCGGCGCAGGCCGGTCGGCGGCCAGCGGGTGGTGCGGGTGGCGGTAGGGCGCCGTCGGGTCGGGCAGCGGGCCCGGACGCGGTGCGACCGAGCCGCTCGGCGAGGGCAGCATCGGCAGCAGCCGCCGGTGCACCTCCTGGGCGTCGGCGGGCCGGTCGGCGGGCCGCTTGGCCAACAGGTCGAGCACCAGCGCCTCCAGCACGGCCGGCACCTCGGCCCGCAACTGCCGCAGCGGCACCGGCGGTTCGTCCACCTGGCGGCGCAGCACGCCGAGCGCGGTGGGGGCCCGGAACGGCTCCTCGCCCGCGAGCATCTCGTGCAGCAGGCAGCCGAGCGCGTAGAGGTCGCTGCGCGGGTCGACGACGCCGGAGAGCGCCTGCTCGGGGGCCATGTAGGACGGGCTGCCGATCGGCACGCCGGTCATCGTCAGCCGGGTGTGCTCGCGGTCCAGCGCGGTCGCGATGCCGAGGTCCAGGACCACCACCCGGCCGTCCTGGCGGACCATCACATTGCTGGGCTTGAGGTCGCGGTGGACCACCGGGACGGCGTGCACCACCGAGAGCGCGGCGCAGATCTGGGCCGCCACCGCGACCGCCCAGTCGATCGGGAACGGGCTCTCCTCGGCGATCAGGTCGCCGAGGCTGATCCCGGGGACCCGTTGCATGACCAGGTAGAGCTCCCCGGCGTCCTCGCCCGCGTCGAAGACGGTGACCAGGCCCGGGTGGTCCATCGCGGCGGTGATCCGGCACTCGCGCAGGAAGCGGCGGCGCAGGTCGTCGCGGCCCTCCCGGCCGTCCGCGGTAGCGCCGACGGAGGCCCTGGCGTGGGCGCCGGCCTCGGCGGCGACGAGCAGGTCGGTGCGCAGCAGTTTGACGGCGACCCGGCGGTCGAGCCGTTCGTCGTAGCCGGCCCAGACCTGGCCCATCCCGCCGTGGCCGATCTTCTCGGCCAGCCGGTAGCGCCCGTCGATCACCCGGGCGCCGGTCATCGCCCGCCGCCGCCCTCGGCCTGCCGGCGCAGCAGCTCACCGAGTTGCTGGAGCTCGTCCACCGGCGCCTGCGTCGACGGCTGCGGCTGGTGCGACGGCTGCGGGCTCGGATACCCCGGCGCCGGGTGCGGCGGCTGCGGCGCGTACGACTGCGGGTACGCCTGCGGGTACGCCTGCGCATAGGGCTGCGGGTACGCCGGTTGCGGTGCGACCGGCACACCCCAGACCGCCCGACGGTCCATCAGCAGGAAGTGCACCGGTGGCACGAAGATCAGCACGACCATCGTGGCCATGCCGATCCCGTTGGCCACCACCTGCCGCTTGTCGCCCGCGAGCCCCCCGCAGACCACCATCAGCCCGAGGAGGCACCCGAAGACCACCGCGCCCGCGACGTCCACCCCGCGCCTGCGCCGCCGGGCGAGCAGCAGCGCGGGGACGAAGCCGAGCAGTCCGGCCGTCAGTACCGGGAGCAGGGCGAGCAGCACCTTGGCCGGGACGCCGAACGGTCCCGGCACCCGCGGTGGAGGGGACGGCGGCCCGAACTGGCTCGGGTAGTGGCCTGCCATGGGTGCGTGCTCCCGTGCGGGTGGTGATGGGACGTGACGACCGTACCGCCGGCCGGGGTCCGTTCGGATGAAAAGCGACCGGACCGTGATGATCACCACCGGGCCCGCCCCACCCGGGTCAACGCGGCGTCAGATCCCCCTCGGCCAGGCCGTCGGTCAGTCCCTGGGCCAGTCGGCGGCCCAGTTCGCCGGCCCGGCGCAGCTCCGTCTCGAACGCGGCGACCCGCCGGAACGCCTCTCCCAGCTCCCGCTGGCGCTCGATCGGCAGGCGGGGCAGCTGCACCCGGCGCACGTCCAGCCGCGCGGTCGTGGAGGCGTGGCTGCTGGCGCGGCGGCTACCGGCCGTCGAGCGCAGCCGGCCCGCCACGAACTCGGCGTCCAGCACGGCGGGGTCGGGTCGCAGCAGGTGCAGCTGACGGCCGAGCGCGACGCCGTCGGCCGGGTCGCCGGCCCGGACCACCACGGCTGCCCCAGCGCCCAGGGCGGGGGTCAGCACGTCTCCGGGGCGGGTCAGCACGAGGTCGGCCGACGCGTCCGTCAGCTGCGTGGGGGCGTGACCGGCCGTCAGGTCCTGCTCGGTCAGCACCGCCGCGCCCGGACCGCCGTCGGCGGCCGACCGGGTGACCGCCGGGCCCTGGCCCGAGGAGTGCACCTCCAGCGCCCCGGCCCGGACCAGTTCGCCGATAGTGATCATCGGAGCGGCGGTCCGCTCGGCGGGCTCGACGACCGGGGGCAGCGCCTCGTCCAGTCCGGCCAGTCCGGCCAGCACCTCGGCCAGCCGTCCGTGCAGGTGCTCCAGCGCGCCCGCGCCGCCGATCGGGGCGGCCGGCGGCAGGTGGCGGGCCGGGGAGAGGTCGGTCTCGTCGTCCAGCAGGTCGATGACGTCCAGCACCCGGTGCACGCCGGGCCGGTCGGCCGGAGCCGGGCCGCCCGTGCGGGCGGCGCCGTCGAAGGCGTGCCAGGTCTCCAGGACGGTCCGGCGCAGTTCGGGCCAGCCGATCCGGTCCCGGCCGCCGGTCGCGGCGGCGGCGGGCTGGGTGGCGGTGGCGTCGAGCAGCAGCAGGCGGCGCGGGACCGCTGTCGGCTCCTGCGGGTCGGGGCGGCGCAGCAGCCACAGGTGCAGCGGCACGCCGTACGGGGGCGCGACGCCGGCCGGCAGCGCGACCACCGCGCGCAGCGCGCCCGAGCGCAGCAGCTCGGCGCGCAGCCGTCGCCCGGCCCGCCGGGAGGCCACCGTGGGCGGCAGCAGCAGGGCGGTCAGGCCGCCGGGGCGGGTGTGCGCCAGGCAGTGCAGCAGCCAGGCGAGTTCGGACTCGGCGCGCGGCGGCACCTGGTCCAGGAGCCAGCGCGAGTCGTAGCGCAACTCGTCGTGGCCCCAGTCGCGTTCGTTGTACGGGGGCTGGCAGAGTACGGCGTCGGCGAGCAGCCCGGGGTGGGCGTCGGCGCGCAGGCTGTCGCCGGGGGCCAGATGCAGCGGGAGCGGCCCGGGGGTGGCCGCGGGGGTGTGCAGGGCCAGCCGGAGCAGGGCGGCCGCGGCCGGCACGGGGTCCAGCTCCTGGCCGTGGCGGACCACGTCGGTCGGCAGCGCCAGCAGCAGCGCGCCCAGGCCGCAGGCGGGGTCCAGGACGCTGCGCAGCTCGCCGTGCAGGTGCGGCTCGGCGGCGGCGAGAGCGGCCAGCAGTGCGGCGGCGTCCGGTGGAGTCGGGCTGACCTGGCGGGAGTTGGCCTCGGCGTAACGGGTGAGCAGCTGCTCGTAGCCGGCGGCGGCGCCGTGCTCGGCGGCCAGCCGGGCGAGCAGCCGGGCCAGCTCCAGCTGGGTGCTGCCGTAGAGCGTGGGCAGGGCGAGCAGGGCGGTGCCCGGCGGGCCCAGGGTCGCGGTGGACAGCTCGGCCAGGGCCTGCGGCAGCGCGAGCGCGAGCCGGGTGTCGGGTTCGCGCTCCAGCGCGTTCCAGCGCTCGGGCGCGCGGTGCAGCAGGAGCAGGAAGGCGCCGGCGGGCAGCAGCAGCGCGGCCGGGTGGCCGGCCGGGTCGCGCAGCGCCTCCAGCTGCTGCCAGACCCTTTCCAGCAGCGGGAGTTCGACGATCTTGCCCTGCCCGCGCAGCCAGGACTCGACCCGGTCGAGCGGGAAGGTCGGGCTGGCCTCGGTGCCGCCGACCGGTTGCGGGAAGTCGGGGTGGCGGCGGCGCCAGTTGCTGACCGCCGCCCGCCCGACTCCGGCGAGCCTGGCGATCTCGACGGCGGTCACCTCGGGACTCTCCGACATGGACGGCTCCTCCTGTGAACGGCCTGTGACCGCACAGCATAGCCAGGCGCCTATCGATCGGCGTTCACACGTGAACAGACGTGTTTCGCATTTTCCTGTTGACAGCGTTCACAGCTGCTGATGTGATGAACCCATCGCACCGGGCGGCAGCCGCCGCCCCGGGAAGCGCCAGAGAGCAAGGGATCCCGCCATGCGCATCACCGCCACCCGCCGCCGCACCTCCGCAACCCTGCTGGCCTCGGCCGTGCTGATCGCCCTGGCCACCACGGCCTGCGGCCCGACCGCCACCAGTTCGGTCTCCACCCAGCCCAAGCAGTCGGCCGCGGCGGGCGCGCCGGGCAGCGCGAAGCCGGCCGGGGGGACCGCCAAGACCCCGACCGTCGCCAAGATCGGCGACACCATCGCACTCAAGGGCCAGGACGCCGGCTCGTCGGCCGACGTCACGGTGGTCAAGGTGGTCGACAACGCCCAGAGCTCGGACGACTACTCCAAGCCGGCCGACGGAAAGCGCTGGATCGCCGTCCAGTTCCGGATCAAGAACACCGGCAGCACGGCCTACAGCGACGCCCCGGAGAACGGCACCACCGTCCTGGACGGCCAGGGCCAGTCCTACAACTCGGTGGTCGCCGACACCACGGCCGGCCAGAGCTTCGCCGTCCCCGCCAACATCGCCACCGGGGACAGCGCGCTCGGCTTCATCACCTTCGAGGTCCCGAAGGACACCAAGCTCGAGAAGGTGCAGTTCACCCTCGACAGCGGCTTCGCCAACCAGACCGGTCAGTGGACGCTCGCCTGACCGGTGGTCCCGGGGACTCCCCACCCGGGACCACCGACAGGTCCTACTTCTTCGCGCTGCCGGCCAGCTCCTCGAACATCGTGCCCAGGAACGTCCCGCACCAGGCGAGGAGTTCGCGCCCGACCACCGGCTTGCCGCCGATCCGCGCGGTCGACGGGCGGGGCACCAGCACCTGCTGGGTGTTGCCCTTCACCTGGCTGCGCGGGTACAGCCGGTTCAGCCGCAGCTGCTGCGACTCGCGCAGGTCCACCGGCCCGAAGCGGACGTTGGCGCCCTGCAGGGTGATGTCCGAGACCCCGCAGCGGCGAGCGAACAGCCGCAGCGCGGCGACCATCAGCAGGTTCTCCACCGGGTCGGGCAACTTGCCGTAGCGGTCCGCCAGTTCGGCCCGGACCTGCTCGATGTCCGTCTCCGAGTTCACCGCCGCGATCGAGCGGTAGGCCTGCAGCCGCAGCCGCTCCCCCGGCGCGTAGTCGTGCGGCACGTGGGCATCGACCGGGAGCTCGATCTTGACCTCCAGCGGCTCCTCCTCCGGCAGCCCGTCGCCGGAGAGCGACTCGCGGAACTCGGCCACCGCCTCGCCGACCATCCGCATGTAGAGGTCGAAGCCGACCCCGGCGATGTGCCCGGACTGCTCGCCGCCGAGCAGGTTGCCCGCTCCGCGGATCTCCAGGTCCTTCATCGCGACGTACATGCCCGCACCCATCTCGGTGTGCTGGGCGATGGTGGCCAGCCGCTCGTGGGCGGTCTCGGTGAGCGGCTTCTCCGGCGGGTAGAGCATGTAGGCGTAGCCGCGCTCCCGGCCACGGCCCACCCGGCCGCGCAGCTGGTGCAGTTGGGAGAGGCCGAAGGTGTCGCCACGCTCGACGATGAGCGTGTTGGCGTTGGAGATGTCGATGCCCGACTCGACGATCGTGGTGGAGACCAGGACGTCGAACTCCTTCTCCCAGAAGTCGACCACCACCTTCTCCAACAGCGTCTCGCCCATCTGCCCGTGCGCGGTGGCGATCCGGGCCTCGGGGACCAGCTCCTTGAGCTTGGCGGCCGCCCGGTCGATCGACTCGACCCGGTTGTGGATGTAGAACACCTGCCCCTCGCGCAGGAGTTCACGCCGGATCGCGGCCGAGATCTGCTTCTCGTCGTACGGGCCGACGAAGGTCAGCACCGGGTGCCGCTCCTCCGGCGGGGTGGTGATGGTGGACATCTCCCGGATGCCGGTGACGGCCATCTCCAGGGTGCGCGGGATCGGGGTCGCGGACATCGTCAGCACGTCCACGTTGGCCCGCAGCTTCTTCAGCTGCTCCTTGTGCTCGACGCCGAAGCGCTGCTCCTCGTCGACGATGACCAGGCCCAGGTCCTTGAACCTGGTCTCCGACGAGAAGAGCCGGTGGGTGCCGATCACCACGTCCACCGAGCCGTCCCGCAGCCCCTCCAGGACGGCCTTGGCCTCGCTGTCGCTCTGGAACCGGGACAGCGCCTTCACCACCACGGGGAAGTTGGCGTACCGCTCGGCGAAGGTCGAGAAGTGCTGCTGCACGAGCAGCGTGGTGGGCACCAGGACGGCCACCTGCTTGCCGTCCTGGACCGCCTTGAAGGCCGCCCGCACCGCGATCTCGGTCTTGCCGTAGCCGACGTCGCCGCAGATCAGCCGGTCCATCGGGACCGACTTCTCCATGTCCGCCTTGACCTCGGCGATGGTGGTCAGCTGGTCCGGAGTCTCCGCGTACGGGAAGGCGTCCTCCAGCTCGCGCTGCCACGGGGTGTCGGCGCCGAAGGTGTGGCCGGGGGCGGCCATCCGGGCCGAGTAGAGCTTGATCAGGTCGGCGGCGATCTCGCGCACCGCCTTCTTGGCGCGCTGCTTGGTCTTCGCCCAGTCCGCGCCGCCGAGCCGGTGCAGCGTCGGGGCCTCGCCGCCGACGTACTTGGTCACCTGGTCCAGCTGGTCGGTCGGCACGAAGAGCCGGTCGCCGGGGTGCCCCTTCTTCGCGGGGGCGTACTCCAGCACCAGGTACTCGCGGGTGGCGCCCTGCACGGTGCGCTGCACCATCTCCACATACCGGCCCACACCGTGCGCCTCGTGGACGACGAAGTCGCCGGCCGCCAGCGCGAGCGGGTCGATCGCGTTGCGGCGCCGCGAGGGCATCCGGCGCATGTCCTTGGTGGAGGACTTCTGGCCGGAGAGATCGGTCTCGGTGATCACGGTCAGCAGGTTCGTCTCGTCGACGAAGCCGTGCTCGATCGATCCGCAGGAGACGTAGACCACGTCCCGGGTCGGCGGCTCGGTCAGGTCGGTGACCAGCCGGGCCGGGATGCCCTCGTTGCCGAGCACCTCGGCCAGCCGGGAGGCCGGACCCTGGCCCTCCGTCACCATGACGACCCGCCAGTCGGCGGCCAGCCGCTCCTTGGCGTCCGCGATCGCCCGCGCGGTGTCACCGCGGTAGGCCTCGACGGCGCGCATGCCCAGGGTGAGCGTGTGGGCGTCGAACTCCAGGATCGGCGTCAGCTCGGAGTCACTGGTGGCGAACGGGCTCACCGACCACCAGGGCAGCCCGATGCCCTGCGCGTGCTCGCGGACGTCGGCGAGCGAGCGCAGCGAGGCGGCCGAGACGTCGATCTGCTCGACGTCGATCGGACGGTCGCCGCCGGCGGCCGCCGCCACCCAGGAGGCGTGCAGGAACTCCTGGCTGGTCGCCACCAGGTCGGCGGCCCGGGTGCGGACCCGCTCGGGGTCGCAGACCACCGCGACGCTGCCGGACGGCAGCACGTCCATCAGCAGTTCCATGTCGTCCACCAGCACCGGGGCGAGCGACTCCATGCCCTCGACCGCGATGCCCTGGGCGATCTTGTCCAGGATCTCGGCCAGCTCCGGGTGCTCGGCGGCCAGTTCGGCGGCCCGTGCCCTGACCTCGTCGGTCAGCAGCAGCTCACGACAGGGCGGCGCCCACAGCCCGTGCTGGGCGATCTCCAGCGAGCGCTGGTCGGCCACCTTGAAGTAGCGGATCTCCTCGACGTCGTCGCCCCAGAACTCCACCCGCAGCGGGTGCTCCTCGGTCGGCGGGAAGACGTCCAGGATGCCGCCGCGCACCGCGAACTCGCCGCGCTTCTCGACCAGTTCGACCCGCGAGTAGGCGGCTGCCGCGAGCCGCCGGGCGACCGACTCCAGATCGTGCGTCTCGCCGCGCTGCAACGCCACCGGCTCCAGCTCGGCGAGCCCCTTGACCTGCGGCTGGAGCACCGAGCGGACCGGCGCCACGATCACCTGGACCGGCCCCGCCGCCGGGTCGTCCGCCCGCGGGTGGACGATCCGGCGCAGCACCGCGAGCCGGCGGCCCACCGTGTCGGAGCGCGGCGAGAGGCGCTCGTGCGGCAGCGTCTCCCAGGCGGGGTACTCCGCGACGGCGTCCGGCGGCAGCAGCGAGCGCAGCGAGGCGGCCAGGTCCTCGGCCTCCCGCCCGGTGGCGGTCACGGCCAGCACCGGGCGGCCGCGCTCGGCGCCGACGGCCGCCAGCGAACGGGCCAGCGCGGCGATGACGAACGGCCGGGCCGCGGGCGGCCCGACCAGGTCGAGGTGCGGACGGTGGCCGGTCGCCGCCGCCTCGATCGCCTCGGCGAGGGCGGCGTCCCGTGCGACGACATCGAGCAGTCCGGTCAGGCTCATGGAGTCTTCTTCGTCCCGTTGCTTCCAGGCGGAGCCGCCGGCACCGGTGGTCGTGCGGCGGCCGGGCAGCGTGATGGACCCGGCACGCGGTGCGAGGGGCCGGGTCAAGGTCCCAGCGTACGCCGAGCGACCGACCCGCACGCGGCCAGCCACGTCGGCGCCGCTGTCGTGGCCGGCAGCTGGAAGATCGATCGTCAAGAAGTGGACACACTCCTGTCACTGCCCGTCCATGGACGGCGCGCACCATGGTTCTTGTGCACGCCGCTCCAACCGTGGGGGATGGACTGGTGTGCCGATCGCGCTCCGATGGGGGTCGGGGTGCGAGGCCGGGCGACCCTGGGTGGGGGCGCCCGCCCAAGCGTCGGGAGTCGTGGCGCCCTTTTGCGGAGGGCGCCACGAGTCCTGCGCCCCCTTTTCATCTCGCTGCGACCGTGCCCACTCCGGTCGGAACAGCTCCCGCTCCACGCGCAACGGCCGCCACCGGATGACCGGGGCGGCCGTCGTGCTACTGGCAGGACTCAGGTGCGGCGGCGGCCGACCGTGTTGGGCAGGCTGTCCAGCTCGGTGCCGTCGTCGATGATCACGATCTTCGGGATGATCGTGGTCGCCTCTTCGGGAGCCGTCGCGCGCGGGGCGTCCTGCGGCGGCGCGGGCGGCGGGGCCACCGGGCGCGGCGGAACCTGCGGGGCGGGCGGCGCGGCGGCGGTCACCGGGCCGGGGGTGAGCAGCGCGGTCCGCGGGTCGGCCGGACGGGCGTCCTGCACCTCGGCGTCCTGGGCGGCCGCCTCCAGGAGAGCGGCCGGCAGGCGCAGCACGGTGGTCGGGGCGTCCTGCGGATTGCCCGGCACCGGGAGCTCACCGGTGTCGGCCTCCGAGGAGACCGGCACCGGGGTGGCCGGGGCCTTGTCGGTGGACACCTTCGGCGCGGCGGCGGGGGCGTCGACACCCGGCTCGATCATCCCGACGGCCTTGCCGGTGAGCGAGGCCAGCGTTCCCTTGATGTGGTCCAGGTGGGTCTGCACCGTCTCCTGGCGCTTCTCGAACTCGACCCGCTCCCGGGCGATCTCCGCGTTGATCCGTTCGACCTCGCGGCGGGCCTGGTCCAGCAGCTGGTCGGCCTTGGCCTGCGCGTCGGTGTCGGTCTGCTTGATCAGGCCCAGCACGGTCTCGCGGTGCTGCTCGGCCTCGCGCAACCGGCGCTCGGCAGCCGTCGAGATCTTGGTCTCCTCGGCGACGGCCGCCGCCTCCTCCACCGAGAACCGCTCGTCGGCCTCCCGGCGCAGCTCGGCAAGGCGCACCTCGGCGCGCTCACCGGCCTCGGCGGCCTCCACCCGGGTCTTGGCGGCCTCGCCGGTGGCGGCGTCGCGCACCGCGCGGGCGTCGCGGTCGGCCTCGCCGCGCAGCTTCTCGGCCTCGGCGCGGGTGCGCTCCTCGGTGCGCCGGGCGGCCAGGTCGGCCTCGGCGCGGGTGGCCTCGGCGTACTCGGTGGCGGCCTTGCCGAGCGCCTGCCCGGCCTCGTACACGCTGTCACGGGTGTCCTCGGCGAAGCGCTCCACCTTGTCCCGGACGGCCTGCGCCTCGTTCTCGGCGATCGCCATCAGGGCGAGGGCCTGCTCGCTGAGGATCCCGTAGTCGGGGGCGGGCGCGTCGGCGGCGCTCTGCACGGTCTCGGCGAGCTGGGTCTCCAGCGCGCGGATGTGCGCGCCCAGCGTGCTCAGCCGCTGCCATGCCTCGTCACGCTGTGCGGTCAGGGACAACAGGGCGTGGTCGACCTGCTCGGGCGCGTACCCGCGCCGGGCAGCGGTGAAGCCGTACGACGGGACGGCGTCGCTCATGGGCTGTGTTTCCCCTCAGTGGCTGGGCGGCTGACTCGGGCGGTGCGGGTCGCGTGGACACGGCTCGCGGACGTTCCCCGGAATGGTCCTCTTGACCTATTTTGCGCAGATCATCTGGAAAGCCCAAGGAAGCGACACCGCCCGACGCCCCCGGCGGCGCCGCGTCGACGGACGCGGCGCCGCCGGATTGTCGGCATCGGCTACAGCAGGCCATCCCAGAACTGCTCCAGGAGGACCGCCCACCAGGTGTCCGGTCCCTGGAGGGCAGCCGGATCGATCGCGGCCAGCTCGGCCTGGAAGTCGGTGGTCCAACGCCCGGCCTGATCCGGGGTCAGTCCGTAGCGCAGCGGCCACATCCGACCGAGCAGGGCGAGCGACCGGACGAACTCCGGCACACCACTGTTGACGAAGCGGGGCTGCTCCCCGGTTCCGTCGAGTTCCACCGCGACCACCGCGGCTGTGCCGTACTGCACACAGAGCTGCCGGCCGTAGTCGTTGCCGAGGACGAGATAGCCGCCCGCGTCCGGACCCGCCGGCAGGCCGCGCTCGGCCGCCAGCTCGGCCAGCGTCGGGATCGGCCGGCCCTCCTGGGCCTGCGCCCAGAAGAACGGACCGAAGCTGACCGGCAGACCCGCCCAGATCAGCGTCTGAGCGACCACCTCCGGCACGCCCTGGCGCGACACCGCGCGCTGCTCGTAGCGGAACACGCCCGGCCCGAAGAACTGCGCCAGCTCGGCGCCGAGCTGCTGCGGCGGGACGGGCGGCAGCTGCGCGACGGCACCCGCCGGCGGCAGCGGCACCCGGACCGGGCGCGGGCGCTGCGGCCCGGCCGCCAGCTGGTGCAGCTCGTCCAGGTGGTTCAGCAGCTGGGCCATGCCGGCCTGCCGGGCGTGCTGCTCCCGGCCGTACGGCGCCGTGTGGGTCACCCGGACGTTCGGCCAGGAGGCCCGGACCAGGCGCTCGCAGTAGCCGCCGGGCAGGTCGCAGCACTCCAGCTCGGTGTGCAGCTCCAACACCTGCTCGGGCGGCACGCCCAGCCGGCGCAGCTCCTGGAGGATCTTCCACTCCGGGTGCGGGGTGCCGGGCTCGCTGCGCTGCATCACCTTCTGCTCGGAACCGTCCGGCGCGCGGTAGCTGAGCACCGCGAGGTAGCCGGGGCCGACGGTCGGCACCCCGGGCGGGACGGGCGCGCCCTGCGGCGGCAGCCCGGGCACCGGCGCGGCCGCGCCGGGCAGGCCCGGGCCCTGCGGGACGGCGGACGCGAGCTGGGTCGCGGCCTGCGCGACCCCGGCGGCGGCCGGCGGCGCGCTCTGCGGCGCGGCCGAGCGGGAGATCACGGCCCGGCTGGTCGCGGCGTCGGCGAGGTCCGCCGCGCCCTGGCCCGGGGCGGGCGCGGCCGGCGCCGCGGCCGGGCCGCGCAGACCCGCCGGCGGCGGGGGCGGCGGGACGCTGCCCGCGCTGCGGCCCAGGCCCACGCCGTGCTGCGGGGCGTTCTCGGCGCTGTTGCCCGCGTGCAGCAGTCCGCCGGGCGGGGGCGGCGGAGCGACCGAGCCGCCACGGCCGCCACCGACCGGGGCGCTGGGGGCTGGCCCGGCGCGCCACGCAGACCGGCCGGCGGCGGGGGCGGCGGGGCACTGCCCGCGCTGCGGCCCAGGCCCACCCCGGGCGCCGGCGGCGTCGCCGGGGCGCCGGGCAGGCCCATCAGGCCCGGGACGCCGTCGGGCTGCGCCAGCATGGTCGGCGCGTAGTCGATGGACGGGGTCGAGGCGGGCGCCGGGGCGGGCGGAACCGGGGCGTCCGGGGCGCCGGGCAGGCCCATCAGGCCGGGCACGCCGTCCGGCGGCGCCAGCATCGTCGGCGCGTAGCCGCCGGCCGGGGCGGGCGGCGGGGTGGGCGCGGCGAACTCGTCGGACAGGTGGTAGCCCTCGGGGAGCGCCACCGTGGCGCCCTCGGGGGCCACCGCGGGCGCCAGGGGCGGCTGCTCCTGCGGCGGCCAGTTCGCGGGCGCCGGGGCACCGGCGTCCCGGGCGGCGGGCCCTGCGGCCCGGGCGGCGGCCAGGAGGCGGCCGCCGGCTCCCAGTCCGAGGGCGGCGGCGCGAGCATGGTCGGCAGGTCACCGGCCGGGCGGTCGGAGGCCGGCGGCGCGGTGAGCACCGCGGGCTCGGCAGCGGGCGCGACGGGCGCCGGCCCGGCGGCGGGCTCGCCCAGCCGGGCCGCCTCGGCGGCGATCGCCGCGGCGCCCGCATCCTGGAGCCACTGCGGCGGGCTGAGCAGGAACGAGGTCGCCTCGGCCGGCATCGGCGCCGGCTTCACCTCGACCGGCCGCCCGTACGTCTCCTGGAAGCGCTCGACCACCTCGTCGACCGGCAGCGCCGGCCAGAGCGTACTGGCCCCGGTCTCCCGGGCGATCACCAGCTTGGCCGCCCCGCCGTCCGAGGACGGTCCGCCGGCCCGGTCCTCGGCCCAGCAGACGAACCCCAGGTCGAACTCCTGCACCCGGACCTCACGCTGCTGGAACGGCGGCACCCCGCCGTTGATCCAGTCGGTCGCCAGGTCCTGTGCCTGCGCGTACGTCACCATGCCCGGCCTGCCTCCACCGTTGAGCCGTCCTCGTCCTGTATGCCCGTCACGTCGAATCCGTCACGGCACCGGCACCGCACGGGCGAACCCGCCCTCGACCATCAGCTCCGCCACCGTCTCCAGCTCCGGCGGGCTGCCGGCCAGCCGGAGCAGGAAGTCGTCGAAGTCGTTCCCGCAGCGCAGCAGCAACCGCTGCACCCGGTCCGCCGGCTCCTCGGCCTCGCCGGTGTCCCGGGCGTCGTCGTAGAGGCAGAACCAGACCGAGCCCAGGTCCGCCCCGCGCACCTTGAGCGCGACGATGCCGCCCTGCGCGTACGCGATGCCGAGGTAGTCCTTGGTCAGGTGGTCGCGCAGGCACTTGTTGGCGTAGACGAGGTCGTCGACCCCGTACTCCTCGCTGAGCGTCAGGAACGGCTGGTCGAGCAGCAGTCCGAGCTCGGTGTCCAGCGCCACGCCGACCGGGCCGCGACCGCCGGCCAGCTTGAGGAAGGCGCGGTACGGCCCGGGCAGCCGGTAGCCGAGCCGCTCCTCCGCAGCCTGCAACAGCTCCTCGCCGACGCTGACCGGTTCAGCGCCCTCCTTGGAGAGCGAGAAGTGCACCGCCCGCCGGTCCTGCAGCGGACGGGTGCCGCGCCGGGCGTGGTCGGCGCTGGAACGGGCCAGGCCACCGTGGTGCCGCAGCAGTGCCTTGACCTCGACCGGCACCAGCTCCATCCGGCGCCAGCCGGGGGCCGCGCCGCCGACCGCGTGGTGCCAGGTCCACCCCGGCGGGGTGGCCACCGCGGACTCCAGGTCGGCCCAGAGCTCATGGCCGTGACTGAACAGCGCGGCGTTGGCCGAGACGTAGTCGGTGAGCCGCAGCTCGTCCACGCCGAAGCCCTCGGGCGGGTCGGCGACCTCGGCGGCGGCGCGGGCGTAGGGGCCGAAGTCCGGGTGGCCCTGTGCGTCCACCCGCACGCCCTCCGGATACATCGCCGCGCGCACCGGGTCGGGAAACTGCACCACCTGGCCCGCGTAGGCCGCGTTGGGCGCGGCAGCGGCGCCGGGCCGACCTGTCGTCATCTGGGAGCCCCCACTGGCTGAAGCGGAATTGCTAGCACCAGGGTATGTGGTCGGGCCCGCCGGTGGTCCCCCCACCCGGAGGTTGACCGGGTACCGGGATCCGGCCCGGCGGCGCGCCCCGGACGGCGTCCCGCCCAGCACCGTTCGGCCACCCTTTCGGCCACCCGTTCGGATGGCGAAGTGACGAACCGTCGGCCGGAGTTGTGTACGAGGTGTGGAGTCGGCAATCCTGCTGTACACCCCCGGGTACCCCGGGTCGCCCATTGTCCGAGTCGTTTGGCAGGCTGGCCCCGGACCCGTCCGGAGTCCGACCAGGACCCGAACCCAGAGACCGAAGGAGCAGCCGTGGACATCCGTCAGCCGACCCCGCCCCCGGCCGTCCCGACCGGCACCCCGGTCCCGTCGTCCACGCCGCTGGTCACACCGCTGGCCGCGCCGCTGCTGCGCCACCACCGGGACAGCCTGCTGCCGGCGGTGGCCGCCGCCCTCTCGCTGCGCGGCGGGGACGTCCAGACGCTGGCCGGCCGCAAGGCCGACGAGCAGCCCGAGCTGCACCCGCTGATCGGCGAGTTCCTGGACCGGCTGCCGGTCGCCCAGCGCGAGCGCTTCACCGGCCGCTGCCCGGAGGCCGTCCTGCTGTCGAAGTACCTGACGGCGCTGGACGCCGGGCGCTCCAAGCGCGCCGCCAAGAAGCCGCTGTCCCTGCACGACGCCCGCAAGGCCCTCAAGGGCGCCAAGTTGACGACCGTACGGATCCGCGAGGAGGACGACCCGACCCACGGGACGCACGCACCGCCGTGCCGCTCCTGCGTGCCGCTGCTCGACCACCTCACCGTGCAGAGCGTCACGGTCGCCCAGCGCTCCTGACCGGCGCCGAACGACCGACCCTCACCCGACGACCGACCAGCGCCGAACGACCGAGCGCCGAGCGCGCCCGCTCGTGTCCCGTTCCCCGAGCCCGGAGTACGTCCTGAACCCGACCGCCACCACCGCTCCCCCGCGCTCCCAGCCGCGGTTCTCCGCCGACGTGGCGGCCGCGCTCAAGCAGGCCGGCTGGCATCCCGGCCGCTGGGAGATCCGCCGGGCCGAGGAGTGGGCCGACCAGCTGGTCGCGCACGGCTCCCCGGCGGGCGTCCAGCACACGGTCTTCCCCTCGGCGATCGAGGCCTGGGCCGAGTTCGGCGGGCTCTCCTTCGACCTGACCGGGGCCGGCCGCCAGGTGGCCCGCACGCCGTTCCTGCTCGACCCGCTCTGCGGGCTGTACCAGCCACGCACGCTGGCCGACCTGGGCCGGGCGCTGGACAGCAGGGTCGCCCCGCTCGGCGAGGAGCTCTACGGACAGGCGCTGCTCGCCATCGACGAGGCGGGCCGGGTCTTCAGCCTGGACCACACCGGCGAGTGGTTCCTCGGCGCGGACATCGACCAGGCGGTCAGCACTCTGGTGCTCGGCACCCTGCCCGAACGCCTGCGCACCGTCGCCGATCCGGTCTGACGGGCGGTCAATCCGCCGGTCGGGCCGGCCGGTCAGACCAGCCGGTCGGTGGAGACCGCCAGCCGGGACGGCAGCAGCGCCTCGACCCGGTAGCCGCCGTCCTGCTCGGGCCCGGCCAGGAAGCTGCCGCCCAGCGCGAGCACCCGTTCGCGCATCCCGACCAGCCCGTTGCCGCCGCTGGGCAGCTTCACCTGCTCCCCGCCGCCCGGGCAGTCGTTCAGCACCGCCACCCGCACACCGTTGGGCAGGTACGCCAGCAGCACCGAGACCCGGGCACCACCGGCGTGCTTGTGCGCGTTGGTCAGCCCCTCCTGGACCACCCGGTACGCGGTCTGCTCGGCCTCGCCGTTGTACGGCCGGCGGGAGCCGCTGACGGTGAGCGTGACCGTCATCCCGGCCGCCTTCGACTGGTCCACCAGCCGCGGCAGCTCGGCGAGGACGGACGGCGCCTCGACCGCCGGGCCCTCGTTCATCCGCAGCACCCCGAGGATCTCGCGCAGCTCGTTGAGCGCCTGCCGCCCGGTGTCGGCCATCAGCTTGGCGCTCTGCGCGGCCTTCTCCGGGTCCTTGGCGACGATCCGCTCCAGCGCGCCGGCGTGCACCACCATCAGGCTCACCCGGTGCGCCACCACGTCGTGCATCTCCCGGGCGATCCGGGTGCGCTCCTCCAGCCGGGCCCGGCGGGCGCGCTCGCGGGCCTGCTCCGCGAGCAGGTCGAGCTCCGCCTCCAGGCCGTGCGCGCGGTCCTTCAGCGACTCCACCAGCCTGCGCCGGGCACCGATGTAGAGACCGGTGACCACCGGGGGCACGGTCAGACCGACCGAGACCAGCACCGCGATCAGCACGAAGACCCAGGTCGCCGGCAGCGGCTCGCCCGGTTTCGGCTCGATGGTGAGCAGCGAGAAGAGCACCATCCCGAGCGTCTCCACGAAGACCACCGAGGAGAGCACCAGCACCCGCCCGCGCCGGGACGGCCAGGTCCAGGTGGCCGCCAGCGTGTAGAGCGAGACCACCAGCAGGATGATCCCGAACAGCCCGGGCACCAGCACCATCGACACCAGCACCGGCACGGCCGGCCAGCGCCGCCTGACCAGCAGCGACGCACCGCCCAGCGCACCGATCACGGTGGCCGGCACGACCGCCGCGGCACCCAGGTGCAGCCGGTCGCCGAAAAACGAGTAGCCGCCCAACGCGCACTCCAGCGCGGCCAGGGCGGCCAGAAATCCGTCGAGGAGCGCGCTTCGCCGCTGCTCCCACCACCACAAGCCGCGGGCCGACGCGCCCTCCCCAGGCGACATGCTCATAGGGGACAGCCTAAGCGAGCCGTCCCTCCCGCCCCACCGAGTTCTTCCGACGGGCGGCAGCCGGCCCCCGTCCGACTTCTGTCCGCCATCCGGCCACTGCCACGGTCCAGACCACTGTGCGACCTATATTGGTCCCGTCGGACAGCGCGGTCCGTCGTTGCCGAACCCCACCACCCCAGGGAGCCAGCCGTGACCGCTCAGGTCCCCACCCCGGCCGACCACCCGAGTGCCGATCCGGCCGCCGACAATGCCGCCCTGCGCGCCGACATCCGCAGACTCGGCGACCTGCTCGGCGAGACGCTGGTACGCCAGGAGGGCCAGGAGCTCCTCGACCTGGTCGAACAGGTACGTCAGCTGACGCGCACGGACGGCGAGGCCGCCGCGCGGCTGCTCGCGGAGATCGACCTGGAGACCGCGGCCAAGCTCGTCCGCGCCTTCTCCACCTACTTCCACCTCGCCAACGTCACCGAACAGGTGCACCGCGGCCGCGAGTTCGCCACCCGCCGGGCCCGCGAGGGCTCGCTCCTGGCGCAGACCGCCGACCAGCTCGCCGAGGCGGACCCCAAGCACCTCGCGGACACCCTGGCCAATCTGGCGGTCCGTCCGGTCTTCACCGCGCACCCCACCGAGGCGGCCCGCCGCAGCGTGCTCAACAAGCTCCGCCGGATCGGCGAGTTGCTGGAGCGCATCCACCGCGAGCACGTCGCCTCCGGGCTGTCCACCCACGACCCGGTCCGGCACAGCTCCGCCAAGCGCTCCGCCGACCGCCGGCTCGCCGAGGTGATCGACCTGCTCTGGCAGACCGACGAGCTGCGGATCGCCCGTCCCGAGCCCACCGACGAGGCCCGCAACGCCGTCTACTACCTGGACGAGCTCTACCGCGAGGCCGTCCCCGAGGTGCTGGAGGAGCTGCACGAGGAGCTGGCCCGGGTCGGTCTCACGCTGCCCGACGGCGTCCGCCCGCTGACCTTCGGCAGCTGGATCGGCGGCGACCGGGACGGCAATCCCAACGTCACCCCGCAGGTCACCTGGGACGTGCTGAACCTCCAGCACGAGTACGGCATCAAGGACGCCCTGGCGGCCGTGGACGACCTGCGCAACTCGCTCTCCACCTCGGTCCGCCTCGCCGGCGCCTCCGCCGAGCTGCTCGAGTCGCTGGACGCCGACCTCAAGCTGCTCCCCGAGCTCAGCCCGCGCTACAAGCGGATGAACGCCGAGGAGCCCTACCGCCTGAAGGCCACCTGCGTCCGGCTCAAGCTGGAGAACACCCGCGAGCGCCTGGCCAACGGCACCCCGCACATCCCCGGCCGCGACTACCTGGGCACCCGCGGGCTGATCTCCGACCTCAAGCTGATCCAGGACTCGCTGCGCGGCCACCGCGGCGAGCTGATCGCCGACGGCCGGCTCGCCCGGGCGATCCGCACGGTCGAGGCGTTCGGCCTCCAGCTGGCGACCATGGACGTCCGCGAGCACGCCGAGGCGCACCACCACGCGCTCGGCCAGCTCTTCGACCGGCTCGGCGAGGAGGCCTGGCGCTACGCCGACATGCCGCGCGAGTACCGGCAGAAGCTCCTCGCCAAGGAGCTGCGCTCGCGCCGCCCGCTGGCGCCCACCCCGGCCCCGCTGGACGCGGCCGGCACCAAGACGCTGGGCGTCTTCAACACGATCCGCGAGGGCTTCGAGCGGTTCGGCGACGAGATCGTCGAGAGCTACATCATCTCGATGTGCCAGGGCGCCGACGACGTCTTCGCCGCCACCGTGCTGGCCCGTGAGGCCGGCCTGATCGACCTGCACGCCGGGATCGCCACCATTGGCATCGTGCCGCTGCTGGAGACCACCGACGAGCTCCAGCAGGCCGACCGGATCCTCGACGAGATGCTCTCCGACCCGTCGTACCGCCTGCTGGTCTCGCTGCGCGGGGACATCCAGGAGGTCATGCTCGGGTACTCGGACTCCTCCAAGTTCGGCGGCATCACCACCTCCCAGTGGGAGATCCACCGCGCCCAGCGCCGGCTGCGCGACGTCGCCCACCGCTACGGCATCCGGCTGCGGCTCTTCCACGGCCGGGGCGGCACCGTCGGCCGCGGCGGCGGCCCCTCGCACGAGGCGATCCTCGCCCAGCCCTGGGGCACCCTGGAGGGCGAGATCAAGGTGACCGAGCAGGGCGAGGTGATCTCCGACAAGTACCTGCTCCCCTCGCTCGCCCGGGAGAACCTGGAGCTGACCCTCTCCGCCACGCTGGCCGCCTCCGCGCTGCACACCTCGCCGCGCCAGGCCCCCGAGGAGCTGGCCCGCTGGGACGCCGCGATGGACCAGGTCTCGGAAGCGGCGCACACCGCCTACCGCGCGCTGGTCGAGCAGGAGGACCTGCCGAAGTACTTCTTCGCGGCCACCCCGGTCGACCAGCTCGCCTCGCTGCACCTGGGCTCGCGCCCGTCCCGCCGCCCGGACTCCGGCGCGGGCCTGGACGGCCTGCGGGCCATCCCGTGGGTCTTCGGCTGGACCCAGTCGCGGCAGATCGTCCCCGGCTGGTTCGGCGTCGGCTCAGGCCTCGCCGCCGCCCGTGAGGCGGGGCTGGGCGACGTGCTGGACGAGATGCACGGCAACTGGCACTTCTTCCAGAACTTCCTGTCCAACGTCGCGATGACGCTGGCCAAGACCGACCTGCGGATCGCCCGGCACTACGTCGAGACCCTGGTCCCGGCCGAGCTCCAGCACGTGTTCGACCAGATCACCGCCGAGCACGACCTCACCCTGAAGGAGGTCCTGCGTCTCACCGGTGAGAGCGAACTGCTGGAGTCGAACGACGTGTTGAAGCAGACCTTCACGGTCCGCGACGCCTATCTGGACCCGATCTCCTACCTCCAGGTCGCCCTGCTCCGCCGTCAGCGCGAGGACGTCGCGGCGGGCCTGCCGGAGGACCCGCTGCGCGCCCGGGCCCTGCTGCTGACCGTCAACGGCATCGCCGCCGGCCTGCGCAACACCGGCTGACCGGACGGCGGTACGACGGTGGCGGCCCACCCCTCCCCGGGGTGGGCCGCCACCGTCGTACGTGCGGGCGCGGGCGCGTCAGTCCTCGGCGGGCTTGCCCCGGAAGCGGCGCTTGAGCCAGAGTGCGCCGCCGCCGCCGGCGACCAGCAGGCCGCCGCCTACCGCGAACAGGCCCGTGTCGTCGCCCAGGTTGCCGATGAAGCTGTCGGCCAGGACGGTGGCGGTCGGGCCGCCGGCCGAGGTGGCCGAGGGCGAGGGCTGCGGGGCGTCACCCAGCTGTGCGCTGACCGTGCTCACCTCGGGGGCCGCCTGGTGGCCGCGGCCGACGCCGCGCGAGCCGCCCGTCCCCGTCATCGCGACCCGGGTGGTGCTGGCCGAGGCGGACGGCGAGGGCGTCGGCGTCGCGGGGCAGTCGTCGGAGCCGGGCTCGGCGGACGCGGTCGGTGTCGCCTGCGGCTCGCCGGAGTGCGAGGGCGAGGCCGCCTCAGTGGGCGAGGCCGTCGGCTGCGGCGGGCAGGACGGCGAGGCGGTGGCCGAGGCGGACGGCGGCGGGGTCGCCGGCGACGAGGCGCCACCGGCCGGGCCGGCCGGCGCGTTGCTCTGCCGCGCCGGAGCCGACGGCGGCGGCCCGGCGGCCGTGGCCGAGGGCTGGCCGGCCACGCCGGTGACCGAGGGGCTCGGGGAGGGTACCGGGTCGGCGGCCGCGAGCGACGCTCCCGCCAGCAGGGTCCCACTGATCGTCAACAACCAACCGCCGGCCGCCCAGGCCGTACGCCACCGCAACTGCCCTGCGCCCACCAGCGCCCCCATCTCCCAAAGTCCGGCTCGACCGTACCCGATCGGCACGGACCGCCGGCCTCCGAATCAGGGGCTGCGGGGAAGAGTTGTACGACTGTTGTCACACCTGTCACACGGGCCCCGGAGGGTCAGGTGTTGTAGGTGCCCTGGGCCCGTTCCAGACCCTCCGTCAGCAGCGCTTCCACCGCGTCGGCCGACCGGTCGACGAACCAGTCGAGCTCCTTGCGCTCGGTCGAGGAGAAGTCCTTGAGGACGAAGTCCGCGACCTCCATCCGCCCCGGCGGACGCCCCACGCCGCAGCGCACCCGGTAGTAGCCGGGGCCGAGCGACTTGGTGATCGACTTCAGGCCGTTGTGGCCGTTGTCGCCGCCGCCGAGCTTGAGCCGCAGGGTCGCGTAGTCGATGTCCAGCTCGTCGTGGACCGCCACGATCGCACTGGTGGGCGCCTTGTAGAAGTCGCGCAGCCCGGTCACCGGACCGCCCGAGAGGTTCATGAAGGTCATCGGCTTGGCCAGCACCACCCGCTGCCCGGCCAGCCGGCCCTCGGCGATCTGGGCCCGGCTCTTGTGCGCCTTGAACTTCGCGCCGATCCGCTGGGCCAACAGGTCGACGACCATGAACCCGATGTTGTGCCGGTTGCGGGCGTAGCCCTCCCCCGGGTTTCCCAGACCGGCGATCAGCCAGGGCCCTGTGTACGCGTCGTCACTCATGTGTCCTCCTCCTGCGGCTCACCGACATCATTCCGGACGTGCCGCTGCCCCGGCTCCCACCACGAGGGGGGAGCCGGGGCAGCGGCAGGTCACACCGGGACTCAGGCGCTCGCGGCCTCGTCGGCGGCCTCGGCGTCCGCGTCGGCCTGCGAGGCCTGGGCGCCGATGACCTGCAGCACGACGGTGTCGGCCTCGACACCCAGCTTGGTGCCCTTGGGGAGCTCGATGTCACCGGCGAGGATGGAGGCACCGGCCTCCAGGCCCTGGATCGAGACCGTGACGGACTCGGGCAGGTGGGTGGCCTCGGCCTCGACCGGGAGGTTGTTCAGGACGTGCTCGACCAGGTTGCCGCCCGGGGCCAGCTCGCCCTCGGTCAGCACCGGGATCTCGACCGAGACGGTCTCGCCGCGCTTCACCAGCAGCAGGTCGACGTGCTCGATCGAGCGCTTGATGGCCTCACGCTGGACGGCCTTCGGCAGGACGAACTCGTCCTTGCCCTCGATCGGGACGACCAGCAGGGCGTTCGGGGTCTTGAGCGCCATCATCAGGGCGTGGCTCGGCAGGTTCAGGTGAACCGGAGCGTGGCCGTGACCGTAGACGACACCGGGAACGAAGCCGGCGCGACGCGCACGACGGGCGGCACCCTTGCCGAACTCGTTGCGGGGCTCGGCGGCAAGGCGGATCTCGGACACGACTGCACTCCTCGTGGGACTGACGCGGGGGTGCAGCACTCGTACGGTGGTCATACGAGGCCCGGAAAGCCAGAAGCCGCCGGGACCACACCCTCAAGAATGTTGGGGGGTCCGCTCGGCGGCGGGACGACTCTGCCGACAACCGGTCGTACCGGCCGCGGCAGCGCGTCGATCACGGAGGCGGGCACCCGAATGGGCGCACGGCTTCCCTCGCCGAGCAGTCTCACGAGTCTAACCGCACCAGTCGTCAACCGTGAAATCGGCCCCGCTCCGCACCCCCCGCAGAGGGCGTGGAACGGGGCCGACCTGACGACGGGTCAGGCGATCAGTGCACGCCCTCGAAGAGGCTGGTGACCGAACCCTCTTCGAAGACCTCGCGGATCGCGGCGGCGATCGACGGGGCGATGGAGAGCGTGGTGACCTTGTCGAGCTGGAGCTCGGCGGGGGTCGGCAGCGTGTTGGTGAAGACGAACTCGCTGACCCGGGAGTTCTTCAGCCGGTCCGCGGCGGGCCCGGAGAGCACACCGTGGGTGGCGGCCACGATGACGTCCGCGGCGCCGTTCTCGAAGAGCGCGTCGGCGGCGGCGCAGATCGTGCCGGCCGTGTCGATCATGTCGTCGACCAGGACGCAGACCCGGCCCTTGACGTCACCGACCACCTCGGCGGAGAGGATGGTGTTGGCCTGGCTCATGTCCCGGCGCTTGTGGATGATCGCCAGCGGGGCGTCCAGCCGGTCGCACCACTGGTCGGCAACCTTCACCCGGCCGGCGTCCGGCGAGACGATGGTCAGCTTGGAGCGGTCGACCTTGCCGCCCACGTAGTCGCAGAGCATCGGCAGTGCGAACAGGTGGTCCACCGGCCCGGAGAAGAAGCCCTGGATCTGCGCGGTGTGCAGGTCCACCGCCATGATCCGGTCGGCGCCGGCGCTGGCCAGCAGGTCGGCGATCAGGCGGGCCGAGATCGGCTCACGGCCCAGGTGCTTCTTGTCCTGCCGGGCGTAGCCGTAGAACGGCAGGATCGCCGTGATGCTCCGCGCGGAGGCCCGCTTCAGAGCATCGATCATGATCAGCTGTTCCATGATCCACTGGTTGATGGGAGCCGTGTGGCTCTGCATCACGAAACAGTCCGCACCACGGGCGGAGTCCAGGAAGCGGACGTAGATCTCGCCGTTGGCGAAGTCCAGAGCCTTGGTCGGGACCAGTTCGGTACCCAGCGCCTCCGCAACCTCCTTCGCCAGCTCGGGGTGGGCACGGCCGGAGAAGAGCTTCAGTTTCTTCTCACCCGACGTCGTGATCCCGCTCACTGCACCGTCTCCTCGTATTACTGCCGCACGGTCCCGGCGCGCCGCACCCGGGCAGCGAGGCCGCCCGGGTCGGTGGTCGACAGGGAATGGGGGTACGCCTCGTCCGGGCCACAGCCCCACGGCGCACGTATGTACTCCAGGTTACGCGCCCGCTCGGAAAGCGTCCGTCCCGGGACCGCTGCTCGGGTGCCCCGGCCGTCGGCTCAGGCCTCCGCAGCCCCACCGAGCGCATCGGCCGCGGCCTGCGCCGACACCGTACCGGGGCGCTTGCGCGCCACCCAGCCCTCGATGTTGCGCTGCGGCGCGCGGCTCACGCCGAGTGCGCCGGCGGGCACGTCCTGGCTGATCACCGAGCCCCCGGCGGTGTAAGCACCGTCACCCACCGTGACTGGTGCCACCAGCATGTTGTCCACGCCGATCCGGGCGTGCGCACCGATCACCGTGCGGTTCTTGTTCACACCGTCCCAGTTGGCCGTCACCGTCGCGGCGCCGATGTTCGCGCCCTCGCCGACCTCGGCGTCGCCCAGGTAGGACAGGTGCGGCACCTTGGCGCCGGCGCCGATCTGCGACTTCTTGATCTCGACGAACGTCCCGACCTTGGCCTTGGCGCCCACCCGCACACCGCCGCGCAGGTACGCGTACGGGCCGACGGTGGCGCCCTCGGCGATCTCCGCCCGGTCGGCCGTGGTGTTGCTCACATGGGCGCCGGCGCCCACCACGGTGTCGGTCAGCGTGCAGTTCGGGCCCACCTCGCAGCCCTCGCCCAGATGGGTGGCGCCGTGCAGCTGGGTGTTCGGCAGCACCACCGCGTCGGGCCGGTAGGTCACCTCGACGTCGAACCAGGTGGTCGCCGGGTCCACCACGGTGACGCCCTCGCGCATCGCGCGCTCGACCAGGCGGGCGTTCAGCAGCCGGCGGGCCTCGGCCAGCTGGACCCGGTCGTTGATGCCCAGGATGTCGCGGAAGTCCTCGGCGACCACGGCGCCGACCCGGTGGCCCGAGGTGCGCAGGATCGCCAGGGTGTCGGTGAGGTACTCCTCGCCCTGGGCGTTGTCGGTGCCGAGCCGGCCCAGCGCCTCGGCCAGCAGCTTGCCCTCGAAGGCGTAGACGCCGGAGTTGATCTCGGTGATCGCGCGCTGGGCGTCGTCGGCGTCCTTGTGCTCGACGATCGCGGTGACCGCGCCGCCGACGGCGTCGCGCAGGATCCGGCCGTAACCGGTCGGGTCCGGCACCTCGGCGGTCAGCACGGTGACGCCGTTGCCCTCGACGGCGTGCCGCTCGGCCAGCGCGCGCAGGGTGGCACCGGTGAGCAGCGGGGTGTCCCCGGTGGTGACGATGACGGTGCCGTCCAGCGCCGTCCCGTCGGCGGCCAGCGCGTCCAGCGCGGAGCGCGCGGCGCTGCCGGTGCCGTTCTGGTCCCGCTGCACGGCGGCCAGCACGCCCGGGTACGACTGCGCCAGGTGCTCCTCCACCAGCGCGCGCTGGTGGCCGACCACGACCACCAGACGACGCGGCGCCAGCTCCTGGGCGGCGCTCACCACGTGGCCCAGCAGGCTTCGCCCGCAGACCGGGTGCAGCACCTTGGGCAGCGCCTTCGACTTCATCCGGGAGCCCTCGCCGGCGGCGAGTACGACAACGGCGGCGGGGGAGTTGGCACTCACGCGGGAGGCTCCTTGGGAGGGGTGGCCGGAGGGCGGGGAAAGTCCGGTGCGCAGCTCCGCACGCCCGCACTCGGACCAGTTCAGAGAATAACCGTGACCGACCTGGGCGATGACACCAAGTCGCTCCGGGGGGGGATCGTCCGGACGGGCCCGGGCGAGGAAAGCCGGGGCCTGACGACCCCGGCCCCACGTGACACGCTCCGCCGGTTGGATTCGAACCAACACTGCAAGGCTTCAAAGGCCTGCGGGCTGCCGATTACCCCACGGCGGACAGCTGCTCAGACCATACCGGAGACGCACCCCGGCTGGGTATTGACTCCCGCGCCCGGTACAGGACCCGCACCGGTCCCACGACGGCCTCCGGCTGTTCACCCGACGGCGCCGCCAGGCGTGCGCCGACGGCCGACGCGGCCGCGTCGCACTTCCCATGGGGGTCGCACTGAACCTACGATGCCGTAGGTTACGCAGACGTAGGGCCGTCCGCTCTGTCCAGTTTCCTCCCTCAAGGGACCCTTATGACCATGCAGGCCAGTGAAGCGCGCCCCGACGCCACACCTGTCCCCGCCTCGCAGATCTCCGCCACCCGTGGCGGGGAGAAGCAGGGGCGCGCCGAGCGGATCGCCCTCGGCCTCTTCATCGCCCTGCCGTTCGTCGCCCTGCTCGCCGCCGTCCCGGTGGCCTGGGGCTGGGGGCTGGGCTGGACCGACGTCGCGATCGCGACGGTCATGTACTTCGCCACCTGCCACGGCATCACGGTCGGCTTCCACCGCTTCTTCACGCACCGCTCCTTCAAGACCAACCGTGCGCTGAAGATCACGATGGCGGTGGCCGGCAGCCTGGCCATCGAGGGCCCGGTGGTGCGCTGGGTGGCCGACCACCGCAGGCACCACAAGTTCTCCGACAAGGACGGCGACCCGCACTCGCCCTGGCGCTACGGCGAGACGCTGCCCGCGTTGCTCAAGGGCCTGTGGTGGGCGCACATGGGGTGGCTCTTCGACGAGGAGCAGACCCCGCAGCACATCTACGCACCCGATCTGGTGAAGGACCCCGACATCCGGGCCGTCTCCCGGCTCTTCTGGCTCTGGACGACGATCTCGATGCTGCTGCCGCCGCTGGTGGGCGGGCTGATCGGGATGAGCTGGCACGGTGCGCTGACCGCCTTCTTCTGGGGCTCGCTGGTGCGGGTCTCGCTGCTGCACCACGTGACCTGGTCGATCAACTCGATCTGCCACGCGGTGGGCGCGCGCCCGTTCAAGTCGCGTGACCGCTCCGGCAACGTGTGGTGGCTGGCCGTGCTCTCCTGCGGCGAGTCCTGGCACAACCTGCACCACGCGGACCCGACCTCGGCCCGGCACGGCGTGCTGCGCGGGCAGGTCGACTCCTCGGCCCGGCTGATCCGCTGGTTCGAGCAGGCCGGCTGGGCGCGGGACGTCCGCTGGCCCGACGCCGAGCGCATCGACGCCCGCCGCACCGCATGACCCGGCGACTACAGCATGATGGAGGGGTGAACGGGAGCAACGGAGACACCGCAGACGGCCATCGCCCGCCCTCGGCCGGCGGGACGGGTTCGAGCGGCGCCGCTCGGACCGGCTCGGGTCCCGCCTCCCCGTCCGGGGCCGCCGCCCCGGCCCGCGGCCGCACCGGCCGGGTCCGGATGACGGGCAAGCAGCGCCGCGAACAGCTGCTGGACATCGGACGCTCGGTCTTCGCCGAGCGGGGCTACGACGGCACCTCGGTGGAGGAGATCGCCGAACGGGCCGGGGTCTCCAAGCCGGTGGTCTACGAGCACTTCGGCGGCAAGGAGGGCCTCTACGCGGTGGTGGTCGACCGCGAGATGCAGCTGCTGCTCGACATGGTGACGGGCGCGCTCACCGGCGGACACTCCCGCGAGCTGCTGGAGCAGGCCGCCTTCGCGCTGATGGACTACATCGACACCTCGACCGACGGTTTCAAGATCCTCGTCCGGGACAGCCCGGTCGCCCAGGCCACCGGCACCTTCGCCTCGCTGATCAGCGACATCGCCACCCAGGTCGAGGACATCCTCGGCCTGGAGTTCAAGGCCAGGGGCTTCGACGCGCGCCTCGCCCCGATGTACTCGCAGATGCTGGTCGGCATGGTGGCGCTGACCGGCCAGTGGTGGCTGGAGGTGCGCAAGCCGCAGAAGTCCGAGGTGGCGGCGCACCTGGTGAACCTGGCCTGGCACGGCCTGGAGGGCATGGAACGGCATCCGAAGCTGGTCGGCGACCGGCAGAACTGATATTCGGTCATCCGTTCTCCGAGAGTTTTCTCGATGTCAAGAGGCTTCATATCGACAGAACCACCGATACACTGATCGACATGGAGGATGAGGTCGACCGCCTGGTCGCAGCATGGCGCCGCGAGCGCCCCGACCTCGACGTGCAACCGCTCCAGGTGCTCAGCCGGGTCAGCCGGCTCGCCCGCCACCTGGACCGGGCCCGCCGCACCGCCTTCGCCGAGCACGGTCTGGAGCCCTGGGAGTTCGACGTCCTGACGGCCCTTCGGCGGGCCGGTGAGCCCTACCAGCTCTCCCCCGGGCAGCTGCTCACCCAGACGCTGGTCACCTCCGGCACGATGACCAACCGGATCGACCGCCTGGCCGGCAAGGACCTCGTCCAGCGGCTTCCCGACCCGGACGACCGGCGCGGGGTGCTGGTCCGCCTCACCGAGACCGGGCAGGAACGCGCCGACCAGGCGCTGGCCGGGCTGCTCGCGCACGAGCGGGAACTGCTCTCCCAGCTCACCGGCGGCCAGCAGAACGAGCTCGCGGGGCTGCTGCGGCAGCTGGTCGCACCGTTCGACAACATCCCGGGCTGACGGCCCGCCTGCCGGGCGCCGTACCGCCCGCTCAGTCGGCGGCCGGCTCCTGGGGCGAGCCACCCGGCACCGCGGGTGCGGGCACCGGCTCCGCCGGACCGATGCCGGCCCGGCGGGCCAGCGCCACGGCGGCCAGCGTGGAGTGCACCCCCAGCTTCCCGAGGACGTTCTGCATGTGGGTCCGCACGGTGTGCGGGGACAGGTAGAGCCGCTCGGCCACCGCCTGCCGCCCCAACCCGGCGACCATGCAGCGCAGCACCTGTTTCTCGCGCGGGGTGAGCGTCTCGATCAGCCGCTCGCTCTCCGTCCGGTCCCGCCGGGCGGTGGTCAACTCCCGTACCACGCCGGTGAGGAGCGCGGGCGGCAGATGGGTCTCACCGCGCAGCACGCCGCGCAGCACGGCCAGCAGCCGGGTCAGCGAGCTCTCCTTGGCCACCCAGCCCGCCGCCCCCGCGTACAGCGCGCGGACGGCCCGGCGCGGATCATCCTCGACCGCCAGCACCACGGCGCGCAGCCCGGGGTAGCTGTGACAGGCACGGCCGATCAGGGCGATGCCGTCCGGCTCGCGCGGTTCGGCGGACGGTTTGGACGGCGGCCGGGCCGACTGGGCCGGCGCGGCCTGAGGGTTCGTCACCGAAGGTGGTGCGACTGCCCGTTGCGCCGCGAGCAGGTTGCCGGGGCGGCGCGGCGCGGGGACCACGCCGGCGGTGCGGCGCAGCGCGGCCGGTGCGGCCTCGGCCTCCACCGCCGGACGGGGACGTCGCGCCGGACCGGCGGCCGGGCCGCCGGACCCGAGGTCCGCGTCGACCAGCAGGACGTCGAACGGGCGGCCCTCGGCGACCGCGCGCTCCAGGGCCGACTCGGCGGCGGACACGCTCCCGGCCGCTCCGACGTCGATCTCCGACTCGGCGGAGAGCGCCGTGGCGAGCGCCTCGGCGAAGATGCGGTGGTCGTCGACCACCAGGACGCGGATCCGTCCCATGCGGTGTCCCCCCTGCTCCGGCGCGGGCCCCCACCGCTACCCGGCTCAGCCTACGGGCCGGGAGAGCGGCGGGGCGGGGGTTTGCCCAAGTTGGACCAGACCGGTGGCCGGGGCGGCGGGTCAGCCCACCCGGCGCGACCCGGCGCAGGCGGTCGCGGTGAAGCTGCGCGGTGCGAGGTAGCCGGCGGCCGCGAAGGCGGCCTCCACCGCCGCCGCCACGGGGGACGTCCGCTCTTCCGGGACCAGCGCGATGATCGAGCCGCCGAAGCCGCCACCGGTCATCCGCGCCCCGAGCGCGCCCGCCTCGACGGCCACCGCGACGGCGAGGTCGGTCTCCGGGCAGGAGACCCCGTAGTCGTCGCGCAGCGAGGCGTGGCCGGCCGTCAGCACCGGACCGAGCGCCGCGAAGTCCTCTGCGTCCAGCAGTGCCACCGCCTGCAGGACGCGGGCGTTCTCGGTCACCACGTGCCGGACCAGCGGGCCGAGTTCGGCCGGGAGCCGGTCCAGCGCCTCGGGCAGCCGGTCGGCCGTCAGCTCGCGCAGGGCGGGCAGGTCGAGCAGGGCGGCGGCCCGTTCGCAGCCGGCCCGCAGCGCGGCGTAGGCGCCGTCCCCGAGGTCGTGCTTGACCCGGGTGTCGATCACCAGCAGCCGCAGCCCGCGCGCCGCCAGGTCGAACGGCACCTGGCGCTGCGCGAGGTCCCTGGTGTCCAGGAAGAGCGCCGCGCCCTCGGTGCAGCAGGCCGAGGCCATCTGGTCCATCGAGCCGCACGGGACGCCGACGAAGTCGTTCTCGCCGCGCTGCGCGATCAGCGCCGACTGCCGCTGGTCCAGGTCGAGTTCGTACAGGTCACGGTAGGCGGCCAGGACCGAGCACTCCAGCGCGGCGGAGGACGAGAGGCCGCCGCCGCTCGGCACGTCACTGTCGAAGTACAGGTCGGCGCCGCCCACCTGGTGGCCCGACTCGTTCAACGCCCAGACCCCGGCGGCCGGGTAGGCCGCCCAGCCGGCCACCGCGCCGGGCTTCAGATCGGCCACCAGGACGTCGGTGACCCGCCCGTCGCCCTGCGCGCTGTACAGCCGCAACCGCCCGTCGTCACGGCGACGGGCGGTTGCCAGCACCACCTGTCGGAGTGCGATCGGGAGGACGAACCCGTCGTTGTAGTCGGTGTGTTCACCGATCAGGTTGACCCGACCCGGCGCCGCCCACACCCCGGTGGGGGCGGCGCCGAAGACCTTCTCGAACTCCGTTGTCACGTGGCCCTCTTCAATGTCGCCGGGCCGTACTCGGCCCGGCCGGTGGCTACTTGGCCGCCAGTTGGCTGGCCGCCGGTTACTTGTCCCTCGTGGCGAACGCCCAGGCGTCCGCGACGATGGCGTCCAGGTCGGGGCGCTTGGGCGTCCAGCCCAGCGCCTGGTGGGCGCGGTCCGCGGAGGCGACCAGCACCGCCGGGTCACCCGGCCGGCGCTCGGCGAGGACCACCGGGATCTCCCGGCCAGTCACCCGCTTGACCGACTCGATCACCTCGTGGACCGAGAAGCCGCTGCCGTTGCCCAGGTTGCAGATCAGGTGCTCGCCGGACTTGGCGGCGTCCAGCGCCAGCAGGTGGGCGTCGGCCAGGTCGGCGACGTGGATGTAGTCGCGGATGCAGGTGCCGTCCGGGGTCGGGTAGTCGTCCCCGAAGACGGAGATGTGCGGACGCTGCCCGAGCGCGGCCTGGAAGACCAGCGGGATCAGGTGCGACTCGGGGTCGTGCCGCTCGCCGTAAGTGCCGTACGCGCCGGCCACGTTGAAGTAGCGCAGGCTGACCGCGGCCAGGCCGTGCGCGACGGCCTCGCTGGTGATCAGGTGGTCGACGGCCAGCTTGGTGGCGCCGTAGGTGTTGGTCGGGGAGGTGCGCGCGGTCTCCGCGATCGGCACCGACTCCGGCTCGCCATACACGGCGGCGGTGGAGGAGAACACCAGCTTGCGCACGCCGGCCTTGCGCATCGCGGTGATCAGCTCCAGCGAGCCGGCCACGTTGTTGCGCCAGTACTTCTCCGGGTCGGCGACCGACTCGCCGACCTGCGAGGAGGCCGCGAAGTGCAGCACCCCGTCGAAGGAGGCGTCCAGCACGTCGGCCGCGTCCTGGATCCGGCCGCGGACGAACTCGGCGCCCGCCGGGACGCCCTCACGGAAACCCGTGCTCAGGTCGTCCAGCACGGTGACCTGGTGTCCCGCCTCCAACAGGTGGGCGGCGACGACACTGCCGACATAGCCGGCACCGCCGGTGACCAGGTACTTGCTCATGGTGCAACCTCCCGCAGGCGCTGCGCCGCCGCTTCGGGCGACACATCGTTGACGAACGCGTCCATGCCGGATTCGACCCCGGCGAGGAACTTCAGCTTGCCTACGGTACGACGGATCGAGAACAGCTCCAGATGCAGTGCCAGCTCAGCCCCGCCCGGGTGGGGAGCCTGGTGCCACGCCGCGATGTACGGGGTCGGCGGAGCCTCCTCACCGAACAGGCGGTCGAAGCGGCCCAACAGGTCGAGATAGAGCCCCGGGAACTCGGCGCGCTCGGGCTCGGTGAGCTCGGTCAGGTCGGCCACCCGGCGGTTCGGGTAGAGGTGCACCTCGTAGGGCCAGCGCGCGGCGTACGGGACGAACGCCGTCCAGTACTCGCCGGCCGCCACCACCCGCACGGGATCGGCCAGCTCGGCGATCAACAGGTCCTCGAAGAGGTTGCGGCCGGTCTCGGCGCGGTGCCGGTCCGCCTGCTCGATCATCTTGCCGGTGCGCGGGGTGACGAACGGGAAGGCGTAGATCTGACCGTGCGGGTGTGCCAGCGTCACCCCGATCTCGACGCCACGGTTCTCGAAGCAGAAGACCTGCCGGACGTCCGGCAGGGCCGACAACTCGGCCGTCCGGTCCGTCCAGGCGTCCAGCACCAAGCGGGCCTTGGCCTCGCTCAGGCCGGCGAACGAGGCGTCGTGCTCGGAGGTGTAGCAGACCACCTCGCAGCGGCCCACCCCCGGCCGGCCCAGGTGCAGCGGCTCGTCCAGGCCCGGGACGTGGGCGGCCGCGTCGGTGGCCAGCGACGGGAAGCGGTTCTCGAAGACCACCACGTCGTAGTCGGCGGCCGGGATCTCGCTGAGCCGACCGTCACGCGAGGGGCAGAGCGGGCACTCGTCCGCAGGGGGGTGGTAGATCCGCCCCTGCCGGTGCGCCGCCACCGTGACCCAGTCGCCGAGCACCGGGTCACGGCGGATCTCGGCCAGGCTCGCGGCCGGCTCCAACGGACGCCGGTCCGGCGCGTCCCGCAGGACCGCCTCGTCACGGTCGTAGTAGATCAGCTCGCGACCGTCCGCCAGCTTGGTCGTGGTCTTCCGCACAGTCTCCGCCTCCGGTGAAACCGTCCACTGTCCGCCGTTGCTGTTCGCCGGGGCAGCTTCCGACATAATCGAACATTACTCACCAGCAGTCAACAGTTTGGCACGCTCGGGAGCAGGAAAATAGGCAGCAAAAAGGGCGGATGCGCGTGCGCACCCGCCCTTCGTGGCCTGTCGGGGCAGCCTGGCGCCCCCTTCGCCGGCCTTCTCCGCCCCGCTGGGACCCGGCCCCGGCCGGCCCCTGGGCCTCCTGGGAGAGAAGCCCTCTACTCGCGCGCCAGCCGGGCCAGCAGGCCGGTCCGGGCCGCCACTGCGGCCGCCTCCAGCCTGGTCCGCGCACCGAGCTTCATCAGCACCCGCTGCACGTGCGTCCGGGCCGTGCTGGGCGCTATGCCCATTCCGGTCGCGATCTCCTGGGTGTCCTGGCCGTCGGCGATCCGGGCCAGCACCTGGACCTCGCGGCGGGTGAGCGCGCCGAGCAGGCGCAGCGCCTCGTCGTCGGGCTCGCGCACCGGGTGCAGCAGCCGCTCGAAGGCGGCCTGCAGGACCTCCACCGCGACCGCCGCCTCGCCGGCCCGCGCCCGGCCGATCGCCCGGTCCACCACCTCGATGCGCTCGTCGCTGCGGACGTAGCCGGCCGCCCCGGCCGCGAAGGCGTTCGCCACCCCGCGCAGATCGTCCACCGGCCCGAGCACCACGACGGCGACCTCGGGTCGCTCCTGCCGCAGCCTGCGCACCGGCGCGAAGACCCCGGCGGCGCCGGGGCGGGCCACGCCCAACAGGCAGACCTCCGGGCGCCGCTGCACCACCAGGTCGGCCGCGGCAGCCGCCGGGCTGCCCACCGCCAGCACCCGGTGGCCGCGCACCTGCAGCGCGGCGGCCAGCGCCTCAGCCAGCAACCGGTGATCGTCGACCACCACGAGCCGCACGCCCACGGCGTCCTCCCCCGTACCCGGCGCGGCACCTCGCCGCGCGCCGCGGACCGCACGCCGCGTACCAGCCCTACACCACAGCAGTGTTGACGCACCATCACAGCGCATCAGTCCCCTGCCCCGCTACCTCTGCGCCCGGCTGGGGGATAACAAAAAGAGACCCTCGCCGTGATGGCGAGGGTCTCTTCCCGTGGAGCCCCCATGCGGAATCGAACCGCAGACCTTCTCCTTACCATGGAGACGCTCTACCGACTGAGCTATAGGGGCGAACTGGCCGAACGAGGAAGACATTACATGGTCATCGGCCGGATTGGGAAATCGATGTCAGCCGCCCGGCGCACGCCCCCCGAACCCGCCCGCGCCTCCCCGTGCGGCGGCCCGCGCGGCGGCCCGCGCGAGCTGCGCCGCTCCCCCTCGGGCCCGCGCGGCTACGACGTCGCCGGACCTCCGCTCCCGACCGGGCCACCGCTCTCGACCGGGCTGGCGCGGCGCCCGGAACCAACCGGCCGATCCACCGCCAGATCACGGCCACAGGTCTCCGGCAGCGCGCACAGGCAGGCGGCCGAGGCGACTCCCAACACCGCCAGGTACCACCCCACCGGCGTCGCCGTGCCGTACGTCGCGGTGATCCTGGTCGCCAGCAGCGGCGCGGTCGCGCCGCCCACCACACCCCCGAGGTTGTAGGTCAGCGCGGCCCCGGTGTACCGCACCCGGGTGGGGAACAGCTCCGGCAGGAACGCCCCCATCGGACCGAGCAGCACGCCCAGCAGCGCGGACGACCCGACCAGCGCCAGCAGCATCAGCGAGGCGCGCAGACTCTCCAGCAACGGGAACACCGTCAGCGACCACCCCGCCGCCAGCACGGTGCCCACCAGCACCGTGCGCCGGCGCCCCCAGCGGTCCGACCCGCCCGCCGAGAACCAGACCGCCAGGGCCCCGCCCGGCGCGGCGAGCAGCTGGAGCGAGAGCATCAGCGTCCGGTCCACGCCCAACTCCCCCGTGGTGTAGGCGAGCGCGTAGGTGTTGCTGAGGTAGAAGAGCGCATAGCCGAACGACAGCGCACCCGCCCCGAGCAGCACCGGCCGCCAGTGCCCGCGCAACACCTCCAGCGCCGGCACCACCGCCCGCCCCTCCGGCCGCCCCTCCGGCCGCCCCTCCGGCCGCCCCTCCGGCCGCTCCTCCGGCCGCTCCTCCGGCCGCTCCTCCGGCTGCGCGGCACAGGCGGCGAACACCGGCGTCTCGGCGATCCGCAGCCGGACGAAGAGGCCCACCACAACCAGCAGCAACGACCCCAGGAACGGCACCCGCCACCCCCAGGACGTGAACGCGCCCTCGCTGAGCCCCGCGGACAGCGCCAGGAAGACCCCGGTGGCCAGCACCGACCCGGCGCTCGGCCCCAGCTGCAGGAACCCCGCATACCGCCCGCGCCTCCCGGGCGGGGCGTACTCCGCCAACAGCAGGGCGGCACCACCCCACTCGCCGCCCAGCCCGAGCCCCTGGCAGAACCGCAGCACCACCAGCGCGACCGGCGACCAGATCCCCCAGTGCGCATACCCCGGCAGCACCCCCACCGCCGCCGTCGAGAGCCCCATCATCAACAGCGACGCCACCAGCACCGCCTTGCGCCCCACCCGGTCACCGAAGTGCCCGAACAGCACCGCCCCCACGGGCCTGGCGGCGAACGCCACCGCGTACACGGATAGCGCCGCCAGCAGCGCGTTGGCCGCCCCGAGCGCAGGGAAGAACTCCCGCCCGAAGACCAGCGCGGCGGCCATCCCGTACAGAAAGAAGTCGTAGAACTCGATCGCTGTCCCGACGAAGGCAGCAGCCGCCACCCTCCCCAGCCCCGCCTGCCGCACACCCTCCGGCCCCACGTCAATCGCCATACCCCGACCCTGCCGCCCACCCCCTGGCCCAACAAACCGCCACTTGGGTGACGGGGGCGCGCAAAGAGTTCGTACACGCCCCCGGAAGGGATTCAGTGCGACCAGTAGGGGTCGGCATTCGCCGGATTCGGCCAGGGCCCCTGATACCAGGAGGGCTCTGGACCAGCCAGGGCCGGAGGGCCTGACGAGGTCAATGGTTCGAACGGATCCCCTGATCCGCTGTAGTTCACTTCACCGACGGCGACCAGCATTTTTATCTGAAATGGACTGAATTCGTCCATGTCAAGCCTCACCGAAACACCACCAGGAGCAGTTGTCGTCCATTCCCGCGTGCGACCGGCAGGGGCGTCGAGGAACTTCTCGTGGACGGGTGCGTAACCACTCTTTGCCCAGTAGTCCTTGACCATTCCACGGAAGCCCTCAAGTTTCCCCTGGGCGATAGGCGTCAGGACCCCCTGCTCGCGCGTGAACGTAGCCCGGCCGGTGCGCTTGTAGGTGATATGGAAGTTGCTGTAATCAGGCTCGGATCCATAGCCGAAAAACGCTGGTTTGATCGCCGGACTGAGCGAGCCGAAAGTTCCGTCAGCGGCGGCATCGAGTTCCTGACGGGCTTTCTCGGGCGCGATTCCGGGCTTGTGGTCCCCCAGGAACCACCAGGCGGCGACCATCAGCAGCGCGAGGACCGTGGCACACACCAGAAGGGCCCGGCCGCGCGAGGTCTCCGTCCTGGCGCTCCGAGTCACCATCGATCCGCCTCCGGTCGCACCTTGTCGGGGCTACCGACGACGATGTTGGCGATATTGCCCAGCGAAGGACCACCGTTCTGGGGCGTCAGATATTCGGTGTGTGTCCGGAGCCAGTGCACGGGACTCCCGTCCGCCACGGAGAAGCGATGCGCACCGAAGGAGCTACTGGCCGGATCCGTGCCGAACCACCGCGAATTGGGGCTGCAGCCCGGTGCGTAGGTAATCGGGTCGAACGCCGCCTCACCGACCCAGACATGGCCTGGAAGGCCGAGGTCAGCAGCAGTGCCGGCCCCGGTGCCGGGGCTGCCGATCAGGACCACGTCGTCCGGCGGGGTGTAGGCGTTGGGCTGATGGGTCGACAACATGGTCGCCTGGCCGACCAGAAACGAGCCGTAGCTGTGGCCGATCGAGGTGATGTGCTGCGGCTGCGCGCCCGTGTTGGTGGCCCGCAGACCCGTCAGGAAGTTCGCGTAGGCCGGAGCACCGACCTGGCCCCGGTCCGGCGAGGCGACGGAGGGCGGTCCGGGAGGCGCGTCATAGCCGAGCCAGACGACCGAGGCGGCCGAACCGTTGCCCAGTTCCGCCTCGTTCGCGGCGTTGTAGAGGTTCAATGCGTTGTTGGCCTCGTTCGCACCGGGGTCGTTGATCGAATCCATACCGAGCGAACTCAGGGTGGTGGTCATCCCGGGCACGTACGTGCTCACGTCGGTCGCCGTGTCCGGGTTGCCGAAGGCGAGGATCGCCCGGCCCTGCCCCTGTGTCCCGATGCCGAGCAGATAGTCCTTGGGATGATGACTCGGATCGGCGGCCACCCGTTGGTCGTCCATGTCGAGCCGGTCCTGGATGCTGTTGAAACCGTCCAGCTGCCCCTGCAGCTCGTCGTGCTTCTCCCGCCACTCCATGTGCGCCATGGTCTCCACCGGGAACCCGTCCGTGACCACCCCGTCGAACCGTGGCGGCTCCGGGCCGAGTTGGGCGATCTGCCCCTGGAGGTCCGTCCGGATCCGGCTCAGACCCAGCCGGTTGGCCTGGTCGCGGGCCGGCGAGGGGACCCCGTCCAGGTTGCCGACCTGGTCCGGGTGGTTGTTGATCAGGTCCTGCTGCTCGGCCGGGGTGAGCCCCGCCCACCAGGCCTTGACCTGCGCCGGCGTGGATCCCTGCGCGGGGATGTTCTCGCGGGCCGCCTCGGTCCGCTGGTCAGCACCCGCAGTCGCGCTGTCGAGACCGGTACCGCTGGTCGCGTTGTCCGTGAAGTGCTTCAGCCGCGCGGAGATCAACTGGTCGGCCTGGTCCGCCTCGGTGAGGGCGGCGGCGATCCGGGTGCTGACGTCGGTCGCCCTGGCGCGGGCGGACGCACCCGCGTAGGTCGCGGAGCTGGGGTCGTTGTCCCAGGTGATGCTTCCGTCCGGCTTGACGGTGAGGTGCGCGGCGGCGGCGTCGTCGAGCGCCTGCACCAACTGCGCCTGAGCCAGCGCGAACGACCTGGCCGCATCACTCAACGTCCCGCCGACGAGGCTCAGCTCGTCGTGAGCGGCCTGCATCTTGCCGGTGAACGCCGCGAGATCGGCCCGCACCTGGACGGCAGTGGCGCCCGACCACCGCGTGTCGTCCAAGCGGTCCGTCACCGTGCTCCGCCAGGCGCCGACGTGCTGGCCGAACTCGGCGGTCAGCTGCTCGTAAGCCGCCTGAGCACTCGCCAGACCGTTGGTGTCGGCGTTCATCAGGGTCGCGATGTCCACCGCTACGCCACCTGCCTGCGGGAACGCACCGGCGCGGACCCGGGCGACCCGTCGGCGAGCACCGTCCCGAACGGATCGGCAGCGCCCGCCCGCGCCTGGTACGCCGCCGGCCTGCTCGACGTCTGCAGGGACTGCAGGTTGGCGGCGGCACCCTGGTCGCTCTGCCGGTACCCCTGCGCCATCTGGACCATCTTCGCGCCGTAGCCGTCCATGGCAGCGGCGAGCCCGTCGAGCAGCTTCTTCCAGTCGTACGTGCAGTCGTGCAGCGCACCGCCCGTGGCCCACCCGGCCAGACCGCCCGACGCCCGATCGCTCGGCGCGAGAACGCTCCCGGTCTGGTCGGGTATCTGCTCGGCTATCCCCTGCGCACTGTGCCCGGCCCCCTCCAACTCGTCCGGGCTCACCTCGAAGCCACCGCCCCCGTCGGAAATCGGCACGCGTCCCCCCACTGTCGCCTTCGCGGCCCAGTCCCCCCGGACCCTTCACCGACGTGGCAGTCCCGTGCCGGGGCCCCGCGGGAAGACACCCAATGTAGCTGATCCGCACACGCTCGGTCACGTGTTCGCAGATCCGGCTATGCGGAGGGCCTGCGCCCGGGGCCAGGCACCGGCCCTACGACTTGTACGGGTTGACCGGCGGCGCCGGCGGCGGCTGGTACCCGGGGGGCGGCGGCTGCTGAGCGTACGGCGACTGCCCGTAGCCCGGCTGACCGTACGGCGCCTGCGGGGGCAGCGGGTACCCTGGCGCACCGGGCGCGGGCTGCGCCGGTGCTTGCGCCTGCGCCTGGGAACGGCGCTTGCGGCGGAGGAGGAAGAACACGCCACCGAGCAGCGCCAGCCCCGCAACCACCCCACCTGCGACGAGCGGCAAACTGCTGGACCCGGAGGACGAGCCGGCGGATGCGGCCGGAGTGGGCGAACTACTCGCGGCACCGCCACCGGACGCCGGGACGGTAGCCGGCGTCGAAGCGGGCGCACTGTTCGCGGACCCGGCCCCGGACGCGGACGCGGACGTCGGAGCCGAAGGAGCACCCGAGGCCGCGATGCCCACGCCTGCGGCGACGAGCGGGTTCACGTCGGCGGGACCGGGGTCACCGGGCGTGTTGAGGGCGGTCCGGGGGCTGATGGAGCCGAAGCCGACGAAGTTGTTGCGGTTGCTGCCGTCGTTGGGCTTGTTGGCCGTGTTGATCAGGACGCGCAGGACCTGGTTTCCGGTCCAGGTCGGGTGAACTGACCACACGATCGCAGCTGCGGCAGCGGTGAGCGCGGTGGCGTCGGAAGTTCCGTGGCCCTTGCAGTAACCCGTCGGGTCGATGCAGGCACTGTAGATGTCCAGCCCGGGAGCGGTCAAAGCAATTTGAGGACCTGACTCCGACTCGGGAGTCACTACCCCACTGTGGTCGAATCCAGCAATTGCAGCCACCCCGGAAGCAGCTCCGGGGTACATAACCGGATTGCCCTCCTGGGCGCTGTTTCCGGCACCGGCAACGATAAGGCTCCCCTTGCCGATAGCGTAATTGACCGCAGTCTGCAGGGCGGAGATATCTCCGCTACTGATGTCCGCGGAGCGAACCCCCAGTGAGATGCTTATTACCTTGACGCCCTGATCGACTGCGTAGTCGATGGCTTCATCCACTTGCTTCAGCGTTTCCGGACTTGGAGCATCCGCCGTGGAGTTCACCTTCAACGGGAGAATCTTTGCCCCTGGCGCAAGACCGTAGGCTCCCTGCCCGTTGAAGCTCTTGCCAGATCCAGCGATCATACTGGCCATAGCTGTCCCGTGGCCGTCCGTGTCCGTGGTCGGGCCTCCGGGAAGACCGCTAAAGTCCTTTCCTGGCAGCACCTGGCCAACCAGGTCAGGAAGATCTGCCCTGACCCCGCTGTCGATGACCGCCACGGTGATGCCCTTGCCCGTGCTCGTCTGCCATACCTCAGGCATGTGCAACGCATCCAAATGCCACTCGGACGCCCGAGGTGTGTCTGCTGCTAGAGCGGGCCAACTGAGTCCGCCAACCATGGCTGCAGCCACTGCCAGCGACGCTGCGGCATGCCGCAACCCCAGGGTTGGCGTGCCGTTTCGCCGCATAACATTCTCCTCGTCACTGGGCTGTCCGAACCGGACTTCGGACTGGAACAGGTCTGCCCGGCCGCCGAGAGACACCCAGCGACCGGGCAGAGAGTCCGGGCTTACTCAATCACGTTCGGATTGCTCTCCGGCGTTCCACCCGTCCATGTCTCCTCGTCCTCAAGGAGGTAGGCCGCACGGTTCCGCCGGTCCTTGCTCTTCTTGTTGGCGCCATGAGTCCCACCAGGCATGAAGCCGCGCTGGCCCGCAGTGCCCTCGCCGCCCTCGGGATCAGCCCCGGCCCGAGCCCGCAGGCCGGTACCGCCGGGGGTGAACTCACCGCCGGCCTCGGGGCTTCGACTTCCGCCGACCTCGCCGCCGGCAGTGGACGTCAGGCCGCGACCACGGCCACTACCGCCGCCCGCGCCCCGCCCGCCCAGACCACCAGCGCCGCCAGGCGCATGGCCGCCCATGCCACCCCCACCCATACCGCCACCGGCAGCGCCGCCACCCGCGCGACCACCGCCGGCGGCCTCGTCGGCTCCAAATGCGTTGGCGCCGAGCTGACTGCGTCCGGTCGTAGCCCCGGGACGGCTGACGCCCCCGGAGATACCGTCCTCACCGGCAACCGTGCCGCCGATCGGCCGGCCGGACGCACCGCCACCGGTGTAACCGCCAGAGCCGTAAGTGCTCTTGCCGGTGATACCACCACCTGTGAAGCCGCCGCCCGCCGGCCCGCTAGCGGGTAGACCCCCACCCGGGTATCCACCGCCGGGGTAGCCGCCGAAGGGACCGCCACCTCCAGGACCGCCACCAGGGCCAACAGGCGTAGGACCACCGCCGGTCGGGCCGGTCACCGGCGGGAGCGTCGGAGTCGACGGACCACTGTCGATCCCCGTGCTCGGGGGCGATACAACAACCGGCGGGGTCGGCACAGTCACAACCGGATGCGGCGTGACGGGGTTCGGGGTCACCGGGCCGGGGCCCGTTCGAACAGGCACTGGCTCGGGGACGACAGGGTCGACACGGCTGGGCGGAGGCGGGGAGCCAGGCGGCACACCGGTCTTTCCGGGAGAGCTCGGCGCCACCCTGCTGCTGCTACCACCAGAGCCGGTGCGGCTGGAGGTGTCGCCGGATCCCGAGCCTCCGAACGAAACGCCCTGCTCGTTACCGAGCCCCTTCGGCTGCGGCCCCATCACCGAAACCGGCGTCGGCGGGAACAACGGCGGCGTCGCCGCGTTGATCAGCGTCGTCGACTGGTCGTACGACTGCCCCAGGATGATCATCTGGTGGATGGCCTCCTGGTGCGCGTTATCGATGCGCGTCTGCGCGGCCGACGCCTGGAAGGAGGTGACCCAGTTGGGGTTGGCGACCTGCATGCTGTCCGGCATGAGGAGGTTGTCCTGCGAGTTCCGCTTGTTGACCGTCTGGATGTCGGCGGTCGGCAGCGGCGGGATCCCCCCGCTCCCCTTGACCCCTGCCAGGGTGTTCCCGGCGGCCGTGATGTTGGTCCCCGCCGTGGCCGCGTAGTCGCTGAGCAGAAGGGTCGATGTGGAGACCTGGCTCGCCCAGGTCTTGAAGGCGTCGCTGGCCGGCCCGGTCCAGTCCAGGTTCCCCACGTGGGAGTGCAGTTCATCGCTGAGCGACTTCAGCGTCGCGGCAGCCTCGGTGAGCGCCGCGCCGCGCCCGGTCATCACCGTGGGCTGGGCGTTCTGCACCATGGCCAGGAGCTGCTCGTGGCTCATGGCTTCGAAGTTGGTGCAACCCGAGAAGTCGTTCTCCGGTTCCTGGGCCATCATCCGCTCCCCGTGTCGATTACGTACACCTGCGCACTCATCCGACGCCGGTCCCGGTCCCGCTCGTGCTGCCGCTCGTACTCGTAGCCGTGCTCGTGCTCGTGGTGGTCGAGGCCGGGGTGGCGTCGGTGGTCACCGAGGTGTCGGTCGTGGTCACGTCCGTGCTCACGGGAGCCACCAGGCGGCTCGGGCCGATCGGGGTCTTGTACTGGGCGTCGGTCTGCGCCTGGATCTTCCAGAGCGCCACGCGGTGCGCGTCGTCGACGTTCTGGTAGCCCTTGTTCGAGATGTCGATGGCGATGCTCATCGCCTCGATCTGGTTGGCGAGCGTCTGCGACAGCGTCTCCAGGTTGGCGTGGACGATGTCGTAGGCGCCCAGCAGCGCCGTCGACTCGCCAAAGCCGGTGCCGAGATGCGCGGCCGTCAACTGCTGCTGGGAGATCTTGGGATGGGACGCCTCGGACCCGTCCAAGGTCTGCAGCATCGCGTCGACCTTCCCCTTGAACACGGTCAGCGTCTCGACCTCGACGCTCAGGGCTTGGGCGTTCTTCGCCGCCTCGGCCCGGTAATACGCCACGCTTGCGACGGGACCACCGGCATCGGCAATCATCATCTCCACGGCAATACACCTCCCCCGTGCACAGGCGGCTCTCACCCCCGTGCCGTCACACGTCATCACCTACGAAGCCTACGAAGTCCCGCGTACTCGCACTGCGGACAGCTGCCCGACCGGCCCGGAGGCCGGGCAGGAACCGCCATGGCCATCTTAGCGACCATCCCTGTCGGAACGGCAGGGGCCTTGCTGCGTAAGCGCGTTATCGGTACGGACTTGTCACGCACCCCCAGGGGTGAGGGGATTCCCTGGCAGGTGTGACAGGTTGGGGGAGCCCCGTAGCGCCCCACCGCACCCGACAGGACCGACCGACGTGGCGAGCACACCCGCCGATCCGGAACCCGTACCCTCACCCCCTCCATCCACCACCACCCCCACCAGCACCCCCACCACCACCCCCACCCCCGCCTGGTGGGCCAGGGCAGCCAAGCCCGCCCGTCCCGGACTGCCGGGGACGCTCATGCTCCGGGCGGCGCTCGGGATGGGGGTGCCGCTCTTCGCGGGGCTGGCGACCGGGCAGCTCGGACTGGGGGTGTTCGCGGGGCTCGGTGCGATGCACGCGACCCTGAACGACCGGGTGGAACCGGGCCGGCTCCGACGGGTCAGGATCGGCGGCGCGCTGGCGGCCTCCAGCGTCGGCATGGTGATCGGCGGGGCCCTGCAGCGGTACCAGGTCGGCACGCTGTGGGCGGCCCTGGCACTGATCGTGGTGGGCTTCGTCTCCGGCGCGCTCAGCGCGACCGGGCCGCGCGGGTCGGCGGCCGGCATGCTGCTCCTCGTGTCGGCCTCGCTGGGCGGCGGGATGCACCTCGCCGACCCGTGGTGGGTGGCCGGGCCGATGATGCTGGCGGGCGCCGCCCTGGTGGTCGTCCTGGGCCTGCCGTACCGCTGGCGGCGGCCGCAGGCGGATCCGCGCAACCGGGCACTGGCGACGGTCTACGACGCGCTCGGCGACCTGCTGCTCGCGCTGGGCACCGCGCGGGGCCCGCCGCCCGACGGGTGCTGACGGCGCGGCTGAACCAGATGCAGGACCTGCTGCCGCACGCCCGACCGACCGCGCGCCCCGAGTCGCCGCAGGTCCAGCGGCTGCGCCGGGCGTACGAGGCGGCACTCGCCGCCACCGAGACGGCCAGCGGACTGCTCTGGGCCCAGCGCCCGGTGCCGCCGCAGGTCGCGGCGGTCCCGGGCACCCTGGCCCGCGCCTTGGACGGAACGGCGGCGGGTCCCCCACAGGTCCCCGACTGGCAGCCCGCCACCCCGGCGCTGCGCGCACTGGACGCCGCCCTGCGCACCGCCGCCGACGCGGTCGCCGGACGTCCGGCGCACCCCACCGCCGCCGTCCGGACCGCCTCCGCGCCCCCGCCGGACCCGTGGCGGCTGCGCGCCCGGCTGCTGTCCCACGGGTCGGTGCGCTACGGACTGCGGGTGGCGCTCTGCATCGCGGTCGCCGAGGCGGTCACCGCGGGGCTGCCGCTGAACCGGAGTTACTGGGTGCCGATGACGGTCGCCTTCGTCCTCAAGCCGGATCTCGGCTCGGTCTTCCTGCGCGCCGTCAGCCGTGCGCTCGGCACGCTCCTCGGTGTGGCGCTGACGGCCGCCGTGCTCTCGCTCAGCACCGACAAGTGGCTGCTGGCCACGATCGCCGCGCTCTGCGTGGCGCTGCTGCCGTACGTGGCGGCCGCGCACTACGGGCTGACCACCGCGGTGATGACCCCGATGGCCCTGATCCTGGTGCAGTTGGGCGGGCAGAGCGGGGCGGCGGAGTTCTGGCCAAGGGTGCTGGACACCGTGCTGGCCAGCGTGATCGTGCTGGTCTTCGGGTACCTGCTCTGGCCCGAGCGGCCGCCGCACCGGATCGAGCCACGGATCGTGGCGGCGGCCACCGCGGTGCGCGCCTACCTGGGTTCGGTGGTCCGCCAGCAACACCAGCGACAGGACCAGCAGCAGGCCCAGATCTGGCTCCGCCGGACCGCCTACCGCTCGCTGGCGGACGCCCGCCAGGAGGTGCAGCAGGGGCTCACCGAGCCGCCCCCGGCCGGGCGCCAGGCGGAGGCGTGGCTCCCGGCCACCACCGCGCTGGAACGGCTCAGCGGCGCGGTGGCGGCTTACTCCGCACAGCTGCGGTACGGCGGCCGGGAGGCCGAACCGGCCGAGGTGGAGCGGGTGTTGGCCGCTCTGGAACGGCTGGTCACGGCCGCCCGCGCACACCGTCCGCCGGCCGGCCACACCCAGCGGCCGACCGGACCGCACGACCCCGCCCGCAGCGCACTCGCCCAGGCGGCCACCGAATTGGAGCAACTCCTCACGGAGTAAGCCCGGCAAACGCGAGCGGTCCCGCTCAGACGTCCTCGGCCAGCTCCATCCAGGCGAGCTCCAGCTCCTCCTTCTCCTCCTTGACCTTGCGCAGCTTGCCGTCCAGCTCCGCGACCTTGGCGAAGTCCGAGGCGTGCTCCGCGAGTTGGTCGTGCAGCTTGCGCTCCTGCTGGTCGATCTTGACGATCTGACGCTCGATCCGCTGGAGCTCCTTCTTCGCCGCCCGGGTGTCCCCGACCGGCTTGGCGGCAGCCACGGGAGAGGCCGGCGCGGCAGCGGCGGCGATCTTCGCGCGGCGCTCCAGGTACTCGTCGACGCCCTTCGGCAGCATCCGCATCCGGCCGTCGCCGAGCAGCGCCTGCACGGTGTCGGTGGTCCGCTCGATGAAGAACCGGTCGTGGCTGATCACGATCATCGAGCCGGGCCAGCCGTCGAGCAGGTCTTCCAGCTGGTTGAGGGTCTCGATGTCCAGGTCGTTGGTGGGCTCGTCGAGGAAGAGCACGTTCGGCTCGTCCATCAGCAGGCGCAGCAGCTGGAGTCGGCGGCGCTCACCACCGGAGAGGTCGCCGACCGGCGTCCACTGCTTCTCCTTGGTGAAGCCGAACTGCTCGCAGAGCTGACCGGCACTCATCTCCCGGCCCTTGCCGAGATCGACCCGGCCGCGGACCTGCTCGACGGCCTGCAACACCCGGACGGAGGGGTCGAGTTCGGCGATCTCCTGGGAGAGGTAGGCGAGCCGCACGGTCTTGCCGACCTTGATCACGCCGGACGCGGGCTGCACATCGCCCTGCGAGTTGTACGCGGCCTGCATGGCCCGCAGCAGCGAGGTCTTGCCGGCGCCGTTGACACCCAGCAGGCCGATCCGGTCACCGGGGCCGAGGTTCCAGGTCAGCTGCTCCAGCAGGAGCTTGGGGCCGGCCTTGACGGTGACGTCCTCCAGCTCGAAGACCGTGCGGCCGAGCCGGGCGTTGGCGAACTTCATCAGCTCGCTCTTGTCGCGCGGCTCGGGGACGTCGGCGATCAGCGCATTGGCCGCCTCGATCCGGTAGCGCGGCTTCGCGGTACGGGCGGGGGCGCCGCGGCGCAGCCAGGCGAGCTCCTTGCGCGCCAGGTTCTGCCGCTTGCTCTCCTCGGTCGCCTCGATCCGCGAGCGCTCGGCCCGGGCGAAGACGTAGTCGGAGTAGCCGCCCTCGTACTCGCGGACCTCGCCGCGCTGGACGTCCCACATCCGGGTGCAGACCTGGTCCAGGAACCACCGGTCGTGGGTGACGCAGACGAGCGCGGAGCGGCGGTTCTGCAAGTGCTGGGCCAGCCAGGCGATGCCCTCGACGTCGAGGTGGTTGGTGGGCTCGTCCAGGACGATCAGGTCGTGCTCACCGAGCAGCAGCTTGGCCAGCGCGATCCGGCGGCGCTCACCGCCGGAGAGCGGGCCGATCACGGTGTCCAGGCCCTCGGCGAAGCCGGGCAGGTCGAGGCCTCCGAACAGGCCCTGGATGATGTCGCGGATCCGGGCGTCGCCCAACCACTGGTGGTCGGCGCGGTCGGCGATCACCTCGTGCCGGATGGTGGCCTTGGGGTCGAGCGAGTCGTGCTGGGTGAGGACGGCGAGCTGCATGCCGCCGGAGTGGGTGATCCGACCGCCGTCGGGCTCCTCCAGCAGGGCGAGCATCCGGATCAGGGTGGTCTTGCCGTCGCCGTTGCGGCCGACGACGCCGATCCGGTCGCCTTCGCTGACGCCGAGGGTGACCCCGTCGAGAAGGGCCCGGGTGCCGTAGACCTTCGTCACGGATTCGATGGTGGCGAGGTTCACGGCCACGTGCGCTGCGCTCCTGGGATCGGTGGACTGGATCTCTCAAGAGTAGTCGGCGCCGATGAACTCCCCGCCCGCACAGCCCTCCGCACCCGCACCAGCCCTCCGCACCCGCACCCCGGGCTCCTCAGCCCTCCGCCGGCACCTCCGCCAGAACCCCCGCGCCGGCGACCGGCCCGTAGGTGCTGTGCGCGGCCCGGCAGGTCCCGGAGGCCCGCAGCGCGCTCGCGACGGCCTCGGCGGCCTCCGCGTCCTTGGCCAGGAACGCGCAGGTCGGCCCGGACCCGGAGACCAGCACCCCCAGCGCCCCGGCATCGGCGCCGACCCGCAGGGTGGCCGCCAGCGCCGGGCGCAGCGAGAGCGCGGCAGCCTGCAGGTCGTTGCCGAGCGCGGCGGCCAGCGCGACGGCGTCGCCGGTGGCCAGCGCGGCCAGCAGCGCCGGGTCCGCCTCGGGCGCGGGGACGTCGGTGTCGGCGGAGCCCGTCCCGGCCTCGTCGCGCAGGCGGTCGCACTCGTGGAAGACGGCGGGCGTGGAGAGGCCGCCGTCGGCGACGGCGAAGACCCAGTGGAAGGTCCCGGCGACCGGTACGGGAGTGAGCAGCTCGCCCCGGCCGCGGCCCAGGGCGACGCCGCCGACCAGCGCGAACGGCACGTCCGAGCCGAGTTCCGCCGCGATCTCCAGCAGCACCGCCCGCGGCGTGCCGAGTCCCCAGAGCGCGTCGCAGGCCACCAGCGCGGCGGCGCCGTCGGCACTGCCGCCGGCCATCCCGCCGGCCACCGGGATCTCCTTGGCGATGTGCAGCCGGACGTCGGCCGCGATGCCGTGGTGGGCGGCCAGCAGGTGAGCGGCCCGGGCGGCGAGGTTGCTGTCGTCCAGCGGGACGAGGGCGGCGTCCGGACCGGCGCAGGTCAGCGTCACACCGCTGCCGGACGGCCCGGGCGCGGCGGTCACCACATCACCCAGGGCGACCGCGAAGAAGACGTTGGCGAGCTCGTGGAACCCGTCCGCCCGGCGGCCGCCGACCGCGAGCTGCACGTTGACCTTGGCGGGAACCCGGACCGTGACCGCCGGACGAGGAGTACTCACAGCACCGGCGCCTTCGGCTTGTGTTCGGCGATCGCGGCGAACTGCTCCACGGTGAGCATCTCGCCGCGCAGCTTGTGGTCGATCCCGGCGTCCGCGAGGGCCTGCTCGGCGGCGGCCGGCGAACCGGCCCAGCCGGACAGCGCCGCGCGCAGCGTCTTGCGGCGCTGGGCGAAGGCGGCGTCCACGACGGCGAAGACCTCGCGCCGGGTGGCCGTGGTGACCGGCGGATCGCGGCGGACCAGCGACACCAGGCCCGAGTCGACGTTCGGTGCGGGCCAGAAGACGTTGCGGCCGATCGCCCCGGCGCGCTTGACCTCCGCGTACCAGTTGGCCTTGACCGACGGCACGCCGTAGACCTTGTTGCCCGGCTTGGCGGCGAGGCGGTCGGCCACCTCGGACTGCACCATCACCAGCGAGCGCTCGATGGTGGGGAAGGTCGCCAGCATGTGCAGCAGCACCGGGACGGCGACGTTGTAGGGCAGGTTGGCGACCAGCGCGGTCGGCGCGGGGCCGGGCAGCTCGGTCACCTCCATGGCGTCGCTCAGGACCAGGTCGAAGTCCTTGGCGCGCGCTGGCAGCCGGGAGGCGATGGTGGTCGGCAGGTGCTGGGCGAGCAGCGCGTCGATCTCCACGGCGGTGACATGCGCGGCGACGTCCAGCAGCGCCAGGGTCAGCGAGCCGAGCCCGGGGCCGACCTCGACCACGGCGTCCTCGGCGGTCACCTCGGCGGCGCGGACGATACGACGGACCGTGTTGCCGTCGATCACGAAGTTCTGACCGCGCTGCTTGGTCGGCCGGACCCCGAGGGCCGCGGCCAGCTCCCGGATGTCGGAGGCGCCGAGGAGGACGGTGTCGGCTGCGGGGGCGGGATCGGTGGTGCTCACCGGGTAAGGATACGGGCGCGGGGCGATCAGACCTGCCCGTAGCCGAAGGCGCGCGCGGTGTTGGCGGCGACGGCGGTGGCGAGCTCGTCCTCGCCCAGTCCCAGCGACAGCGCCATCGCACGCAGGGTGACCGGGATCAGGTACGGGGCGTTGGGGCGGCCGCGGTAGGGGTGCGGGGTGAGGAACGGCGCGTCGGTCTCGACCAGCACCCGGTCGAGCGGGGTGACGGCCAGCGCGTCGCGCAGCGGCTGGTTGGCCTTGAAGGTGACCGGCCCGGCGAAGGAGAGGTACCAGCCGTGCTCGGCGCAGGTCTTGGCCATCTCGGCGTCGCCGGAGTAGCAGTGGAAGACGGTGCGCTCGGGGGCGCCCTCGGCCAGCAGCAGCGCGATGACGTCCTCGTGGGCGTCCCGGTCGTGGATCACCAGGGCCTTGCCGTGCCGCTTGGCGATCTCGATGTGCCGGCGGAAGGACTCCTTCTGGATGTCCACGCCCTCCGGGCCGGTGCGGAAGTAGTCGAGGCCGGTCTCACCGACCGCGCGGACCTGCGGCAGCGCGGCGAGCCGGTCGATCTCGGCCAGCGCCTCGTCCAGCGCCGACGACCCGCCGGGGGTGCGGCGCTGACCGGACCAGCCGTCGCCGTCGCCCAGCACCAGCCGCGGCGCCTCGTTGGGGTGCAGCGCGACGGCCGCGTGCACCTGCTCGTACTCGGCGGCCAGCTCGGCGGCCCAGCGCGAGCTGGGCAGGTCACAGCCGACCTGGACGACGGTGTCGACACCCACCGAGGCCGCCTTGGCCAGGCTCTCGGCCGGTGTGCCGGACTGCATGTCCAGGTGGGTGTGCGAGTCGGCCACCGCCACCGCGAGCGGTGCGGGCAGCGGGGGCGGGGTGGTGCGGTCGACGTCCTTGGCAGCCATGGTCACCCAGCCTAAACGTCCCGTCGCCGCCCTCGGACCGCGACCGCGGTGCGAGGGCGGCGACGGGGAGCGCTACGGCTTGGGCAGCCAGAACTGGTACCAGTGCCCGCGCATCGCGGGCGGTGCCTGGTCGGTGAGTGCGGCCGGTTCGCCGTGGGAGGCGTAGCCGGGGGCGTGGTGCGAGGAGTCCGCGACCGAGGCGACCCGGCCGGCCCGCATGATCCGCACGGTGTGACCGCCACAGCCCGGGCAGGTCGGCTGGAGCAGCGGCGAGGGCACCCGGACGCCGTTGGCGTGGTACTGGATCACCGTGTGGCCGTCGCTCGCCCGGTGGTGCTCGATGTCGTACGCCTGCTCCCAGCCGTAGCCACAGCTGAGACAGGCGAAGGAGTAGGCCTCCTGGACCATCTCGACCCCCGGTCGCGACCGTTCGGCCATGGCGGCCATGGTCGGCCTGGCGGCGGTCGGGCCGGGTCCAGGACGGGGGGCACGGTCCGGATCCGTGGCCGGCTTGACGCCGGTCAGCGGGCTGCCGCCCAGAGGGCTACCGATTGTCTCGCTCATCGCGGTCTCCCAGCGCCCGCCGGACGTTCGTCCGGTGCGGGTCTTTCCATCCGATGGAATGCCCAGGCGGTGTCCGGCGATGCCCGGCTTGCCGAGACTTGGCCCGGTGTTGGGGATTCCTGTACGAAGACCCCTCGAAACCGCAGCTCAGCAGGGGTTTACGGGGGCTTCGCTTTACCTTGTCGCAGGGCCGCGCGGCGCACGTCGCTGCGGGTCGGCACCGGCGTACGCGGGGCGGCGTCTCCCTCCCACCGTACGCGCGTCCCTCGCCGGAGGCACCGTCTCAGCCGGCGCTCTTCGCAGGACCACCCTTGGCCGGACCGGTCTTCGCCGCCACCACCGCGTCGAAGACCTCGCGCTTGGGCAGCCCCAGGTCCGCCGCGACCGCCGCGATGGCCTCCTTGCGGCTCTCCCCCGCCTCCTCCCGCACCGCGACCCGGCGGGCCAGCTCGGCGGGGCCCAGCTCCTGCGGAGCGGCCGGCGGGGCGCCGGCCACCACCACGGTGATCTCGCCGCGCACACCGTCGGCGGCCCAGACCGCCAGCTCGCCGATCGGGCCGCGCTTGATCTCCTCGTAGGTCTTGGTCAGCTCCCGGCAGACGGCGGCGGGGCGGTCGGCGCCGAACGCCTCGGCCATCGCGCCGAGCGCCTCGGCGATCCGGTGCGGGGCCTCGAAGAAGACCATGGTGCGCGGCTCGGCGGCGACCTCGGCGAGTTGCCGGGCGCGGTCGCCGGCCTTGCGCGGCAGGAAGCCCTCGAAGGTGAAGCGGTCCACCGGCAGCCCGGACAGGGCCAGCGCGGTGAGCACCGCCGACGGGCCGGGCACCGCGGTGACCTTGATGTCGGCGGCGACGGCGGCCGCCACCAGCCGGTAGCCGGGGTCGGAGACCGAGGGCATCCCGGCGTCCGTCACCAGCAGCACCCGGGCTCCGCCGGTGAGCGCCTCGACCAGTTCGGGGGTGCGGCCGACCTCGTTGCCCTCGAAGTAGGAGAGCACCCGGCCGCTGGGGGTGACCCCGAGCGCCTGGGTGAGTCGGCGCAGCCGTCGGGTGTCCTCGGCCGCGATCACGTCCGCCGAGCCGAGCTCGGCGATCAGTCGGGGCGGGGCGTCCGAGACGTCGCCGATGGGAGTTCCTGCCAACACCAGTACACCTGTCACCCGGACATCCTCGCAGGGGCCGGGGCGAGTCCTGGCATTCCCGCCGGGCGCGCGGCGCGCTGCCGGGCTCGCCCGGCGACGCGATGCCGGGACCCGCCAGGAGAAAGGTGGCGAACCGGGCAGCTTCCCGGGGCGGGCTTCTGCTTTCAGGACCCGCCCCTACGATGTGCGGGTGAGCGGCGAGACGGCAGCAGAGACAGCGGTGGTGGAGACCAATCCGACCACGGCGGCATCCGGCGTGCCGGTGCCGCGACCGGACGGCGTGTCAGAGCCCGCCGGAGGACCGGCGGCGCAGGCGGCCGACGGGCCCGTGCGCCCGGGCTGGGCCGGGCGACTGGCCGGCGTCGGCTACCGCGCCCCCGAGCGGGCCTCGTTCGCCGAGCGGCTGGTGCCCGCGATGCCGGACGGCCCGGGGGTGACGCCCGCTGTCGTGGCGCCCTCGCTGCTGCTGGCCCGGTTCGGCGTGCGGCTGCCCGCCGGGCTGTGGAACTGGCTCTGCCGCTGGGCGGGCTGGCTGGGCCCGCTGGCGGTGGCGCTGTTCGGCGGCGTGCTGCGCTTCACCAACCTGGGCAGCCCCCACGCGATCATCTTCGACGAGACGTACTACGCCAAGGACGCCTACGCGCTCTGGCAGGGCGGCTACGAGACCAACTGGCCCGAGACCGCCAACTCCCAGCTGCTGACGCCGCATCAGCCGATCCCGTACCAGAGCGACCCGTCCTTCATCGTCCATCCGCCGGTCGGCAAGTGGATCATCGGGCTGGGTGAGCAGTTCTTCGGGCTGCACCCGTTCGGCTGGCGGTTCATGGTCGCCGTCCTCGGGACCCTGTCGATCCTGATGATCGCCCGGATCGGCCGTCGGCTGTTCCGCTCCACGCTGCTCGGCTGCGTGGCCGGACTGCTGCTCTCGGTGGACGGCCTGCACTTCGTGATGAGCAGGACCTCGCTGCTCGACCTGATCGTCATGTTCTGGATCCTGGCCGCTTTCGGCTTCCTGCTGATCGACCGCGACCACACCCGGGCGAAGATCGCCCGCTTGCTCCCGGACGGCCCCGACGCCCTGCGCGCCCACCGGATGCGGCTCGGCTGGCGGCCGTACCGGCTGGCCGCCGGGGTCTGCGTGGGCCTGGCCTGCTCCACCAAGTGGAGCGGGATGTACGTGGCGGCCTTCTTCGGCCTGCTGACCGTCTTCTGGGACGCGGGGGCCCGGCGGCTGGCCGGCGCCCGGCGCCCGCACTGGACGGCGACCCTGCGCGACGGCCTGCCGGCCTTCGCCTCGATCGTGGTCGCCTCGGTGGTCGTCTACATCTCCTCCTGGGCCGGCTGGCTGGCCAGCAGCGACGTGCCCGGCAAGGGCGGCTACGGCAGGGACTGGGCGGCTCACCGGGCCGGGCTCTCACCGGAGTTCGTCTCGCTGCCGGTGCTCGGCAAGGTCAAGATGCCGTTCCAGGTGGACATGACCTGGGTACCGGCCGCGCTGCGCTCGCTCTGGCACTACCACGGCCAGATGTACGACTTCAATATCAACCTGCACAGCCCGCACATCTACCAGTCCAACCCGTGGAGTTGGCTGCTGCTCGGCCGGCCGGTCTCCTTCTACTACGAGTCGCCCAAGCTCGGGATCAGCGGCTGCAAGGCCAACCAGTGCGCCGCGGAGGTGCTGGCGATCGGCACCCCGATCCTCTGGTGGGCCGGCCTCGTCGCGCTGCTCTACTGCCTCTACCGGTGGGCGCTGCGGCGTGACTGGCGGGCGGGCGCGGTGCTCTGCGGGCTCGGCGCCGGCTACCTGCCCTGGTTCGAGTACCAGCAGCGGACCATCTTCCTCTTCTACGCGGTCGCCTTCGTGCCGTTCCTGGTGCTGGCCGTGACCATGCTGATCGGGGCGATGATCGGGCCCGCCACGGCGACCCGGGAACGGCGCACGGCGGGCGGCGTGGCCGCCGGGGCCCTGGTGCTCGCGGTGATGTGGAACTTCCTCTACTTCTTCCCCCTCTACACCGGCCAGACCATCCCCTGGCAGGACTGGAACAACCGGATGTGGTTCACCACCTGGATCTGACGTCGGCCCCCTATCGGACGTGTACCAGCTCTGTCACGAGTGCGTGCCCTTCGACGGGTGCGCGGAATCGCCCGTTTACGCTGGTCTGACGCTCGACCGACCGGCAACCCAGGGGGACCACCACCATGCGCAACGGCGCCAAGACCGCCATCGTCAGTTCCGTACTGGTTGCGATGGTCGGAGCCGGCGGGTACGGGGCGTACAGCCTGGTCGGCACGGACTCCAAGAGCGCCGCCAAGGGCCCCAAGGCCCGCACGGTGGTCGCCGAGGCACCCTCCGCGGACCTCGCAGCCTCCGGCGCGGCCGCCTTCCTGGCCGACTGGGCCAAGGGCGACCTGGCCGGCGCCTCCCAGCTCACGGACGACCCGCAGAACGCGCTGACCGCGCTGACCGCCTTCCAGGACAAGGTCAAGCCGAGCGCGCTGACCCTGGTCGCCGGCGGCCCCGCGACGCCCGCCGCGTTCGCCTCGGCCACCGCCGCGCCGTCCTCCTCCGCCTCCCCCGCGGCGCCCGCGAGCGCCTCCGCCGCCGCCTCCCCCAGCGCCGCCGCCTCGGCCGCCCCGGCCAACCAGGTGCTGCTGAGCTACCGCTCCAAGGCCGAGTTCGCCAACACCACCAACGTCTGGCAGTACACCGGCTACCTGGGCCTGGTGAAGATGAGCGACGGCACGGCCGCCGTGCACTGGGCGCCGACGGTGATCAACCCGCAGCTGGGCCCGGGCGAGACCATCACCACCCAGCCGGTCTTCTCCCCGCCGACCAGCGTGGTCGACCGCAACGGCAAGTCCCTGGCGGCCTTCCCCTCGCTCTCCCAGATCCTGGCGAAGTACCAGCAGGGCACCTCGGTCGGTGACCCGGCCGACGCCGGCACCGGCGTGGTGATCACCGACGACAGCGGCAAGAAGGCGCCCCAGCCGCTCTTCACCATCGCCGCCCCGAAGCCCGGCAAGCCGTTCAAGCTGACCATCGACGCCACCCTGCAGTCCGCGGCCGAACAGGCCGTCAAGGCGCAGTACGCCAAGGGCACCCCGGCCGGGGCGGTCGCCATCGAGCCGAGCACCGGAAACGTGCTGGCCGTCGCCAACGCCCCCGCCACCGGCTTCAACACCGCCTTCCAGGGCAAGAACGCCCCGGGCTCGACGATGAAGGTGATCACCGCCACGGCCCTGCTGGAAGCCGGGCTGGACCCGAACGCCACGATGCCCTGCCCGGCCACCGTGACCACCGGCCAGACGATCAAGAACGACTTCGACGGCGACCACCTGGACTTCACCTTCGCCCACGACTTCGCGATCTCCTGCAACACCGCCTTCATCAAGCAGGCGACCACGTCCCTCAAGTCCGGCACCCTGGCCGCCACCGCGCAGGACGTCTTCGGCATCGGCCCGGCCTGGAAGACCGGCTTCCCCAGCGCCGACGGCGTGGTCCCGCCGGCCGGCCAGAGCAAGGACGAGACGGCCGTCGAGTACATCGGCCAGGGCAACGTGCTGATGAACCCGCTGGCGATGGCCTCGGTCGCGGCGACCGTGCAGAACGGCACCTTCAAGCAGCCGATCCTGGTCCCCGGGCTCCCGCAGGTCGCCGCCGCCCGTCAGCTCAGCCCGGACGTGCTGACCAAGCTGCGAACCCTGATGGCCGGCACCACCCAGGCGAGCCTGGACGGCACCGCGGCCAAGGCGATGGCCGGGCTGAGCGGCGACATCGGCGCCAAGACCGGCACCGCCGAGGTCACCGGCAAGCCCACCAACAGCTGGTTCACCGCGTTCCGCGACAACCTGGCGGTCTCCGTCGAGGTGATCGGCGGCGGCTTCGGCGCCGACGCGGCGGCGCCGGCGGCGGCCGAGGTGCTCAAGATCGGCAACAAGGGCTGACGCCCTGCGGGACCGCCGCCGTCACTGCTTCCCGTAGACGGCGGCGATGTTGTCCTGGGCCGGGTGGGTCTTGCCGGCCGGCCCGGCGGCGAAGGTCCGCAGCAGGGTCTCGGTGACCTTCTGGGTGAGCGCGCCGGCCTTGGCGTCCATCGCGTGGTCGTCGCCGGACGAGCCGTCGCCGGTCGCGTCCAGCGCCTCCACCCAGCGCATGGTCCCGCTGGCGAAGACGCCGGAGCCGCTGGGGGTGGTGTAGTACACGCTGTCGCTGAAGCTCTTGCGGCCCTCGCAGGTGACCGGGGAGTGCGCCAGGATCTCGATCGGCTTGGGCGTGGGCCAGCCGGTGTTCACCCGGTCGTACTCGACGCCCACCAGGTGCGGGAAGCTGTCACCGGCCTGCACGCCGCTGCCCTCGAAGAGCCAGTGACCGGGGTTGGTCACCACGTACGGCGCGTCGACGGGGTAGCCGTCGTAGATCACGCCGAGCAGCGAGCTCTCCGGGTCGGCGCCCGGGGCGACCCGGAAGTCGTTGGTCGGCGGGTGGCCGGCCGTGAAGCCGGGGTCGTCCTTGTAGGAGGTCTTGTAGCAGACCACCGTCCGGTCCGGACCGATCGGCGAGGCCTCGTAGCGGACCCGCCGGAAGCAGCAGTTGGCGCCGAGGATGGCGAGGTTGGTACCGGCGTCGCGGGCGGCGGTGACGTTCGCACGCTGCTCGGGCGACCAGTACTCGTCGTGGCCGAGCGAGATCACGGCGGCGGCGCCGCTCAGCAGCTTCGGGTCGCCGGCCAGGTCGATGTTGGTGGTGTAGGCGAGGGGCAGGCCGAGCCGCTCGGCCAGGGCGATCAGCGGGGTCTCGTAGACCATGAAGAGCCCGGCGCCGCTGTACTCCTCGTACGGACGGTCGAAGGAGGTCACCAGCGAGCGGGTCGGGTAGCCGCCGCTCGGCCCGTTGTAGAGGTTGTAGCCGCCCCAGGTGTTGTACGCCTGCCAGGTGGCGACCGCGTTGACGATGACGGTCTTCCCGGCGGTACTGGCCGAGCGGACGGTGAGCGGGATGTAGCGCTGCCCGGCGTTGCCGTCCGCGTCCAGCCGGAACAGGTAACTGCCCTCGGGCCAGCCCGTGGTGTCGACGGTGGTGGACTTGGGCCAGCTGGTGGAGACCATCCGGGTCTTCTTGTCGACCGTCCCGGCCGGCTGCCTGCTACCCGGCAGCGCGCCGGACTTCCAGACCAGGCGGGCGCGCGCGCCGCCGTACCAGCCCATGCGGTAGGCGGAGACGGTGAAGCCGGGCGCGGTGGTGGAGACGTGCAGGGCGACGCCCTCGCCCGGCAGCACGCTCACCCGGTCGGCCCAGCCCTCGATCGCCCGGTCGGGGCCCGCGTTGGTGATCCGCCAGTCGGGGTTGCCCGGGCGGGCCGCCTCGCCGGTCGGGCTCGCCGACGGCGAGGCGTCGCCCGGGCCGGAGACGTTCTTGTCGGCCGCCGCCGAGGAGGGTGTCCGCGCGCCCGGTCCGCAGGCCGCCAGGCCCGCGCCCGCGGCGGCCGCCCCGGCCAGTCCGAGGAAGCGGCGCCGACCCGGGCGCCTGCCACCGGAGGACTGCTGCTCGGCCATGCTGGGCTCCTCGTCGCTGCTGGGGTCGGGCTCAAGACTTCTTAACCCATCATCACTCAGGACGAGACGGCGACCCCCACGCTCTCGTCCGATGCCTGGGGGTCCGTCGGCGCGCGGCGGCCGGTCCAACTCCGGGCGGCCAGCCGGGGCCAGATCGCCAGCACCGCGGGCAGCGCGAGGTACCCGAAACGGCCCGCCGGGGCGAGCATGAAGGCCACCGTGAGCCCGGCGGCCAGCAGGTCGGCGGCCGCCACGGCCGAGGTCGGCGGACGCAGCACCAGCCGGACCGCAACGGCCGCGCCGCCCAGCACCAGCAGCACGAGTGAGACGGTGTGGCCGACCGGCCCCAGGTCGGCCAGCACCTTGCCGGGCAACGGACTGCCGGCCGGAGTCTGCACGGCGGCCAGGCCCAGCGGAAAGCGGATCACCTGGTCCTTGAGCTCCTGGGCCTGGGTGAACAGGAACGGCAGGACCACGGCCCCGCCCGCCAGCAGGCCGGTCAGCGCGGTGCGCGCGGCCGGCCGCCGACCGTACAGCCGCCAGACCAGCAGGACGGCCACCGGCAGGGCGGGCCAGGCGGTCCACTTCAGGGTGCAGGCGAGCGCCAGCACGAGCCCGGCGGCGATCGTCCGGTCCCGGGCGGCCAGCGCCATGGCCAGGCAGCAGACGCCGATCAGCGGCAGGTCCACCCCGCCGACCGCCAGCGTGAGCGCGATCAGCGGCGACCCGGTGAGCACTCCCAGCGGCATCAGCGGCGAGGAGTCGCGGCCCGGTCTGAGCAGCCGCCAGCTGACGACCAGGCAACCGAGGAAGGTGAGGGCGAACCAGATCCGCGCGTCCCCCAGCACCAGGGCGACCGGGTTGCCCGAGCCGAGCAGGGCTCGGGGCATGCCGAAGAGCGTCATGCTGGGCAGGTACGGGTTGAAGTCGGTGACCCGCACCGGGTGCGCCAGGTACGGACTTCCGGTGTGCAGCAGCAGCCGGGCCGAGCGCTCGACCACCATCACCTCGGACTGGTGACGGCCCTGCGCCGCCAGCACGCCGAGCGGCAGCAGGACGGCGCCGAACAGCGCGATCCCGGCCGCCACCCGTCCGGCGAAGCGTCGCGGCAGCACGCAGGCGGCCAGGCCGGCCAACAGGTAGGCGGGGGCCGCGACCATCCCCCAGAGCTTCTGGTTGGGCAGGTTGGAGACCAACGGGAAGGCCGCCGCCCAACCCGCGGCGATCAGAGCGCCGATCAGGTGAACGAGGCGCCGGTCCGCGAGGCCGGCGGCCCGGGCCGCGAGCCGCTCGATCAGCGGCACCCGCCCCTGCGGACGCTGCCTCTGGTCGGCGCTGTCGTTGGGCCGTTGCCGGGGAATCCCCGCCAACGGGTGCCGCTCGGTCCCGGCCTGCGGCCGGTGGCCTGCCGGGTGCGCCCCGGGATGCCGAACGGACCGTCCGGAGTGCGGCTGCGCGCTGCGCCGCCGGCCGAAGCGGCCGCGACGGCGGGGCGCTCCGGAGGTACGGGTGGTCACCATGGGGGAAGGTTATGGCCGCCGAGTGCCCGCTGTCCTCACACTGCGGGGGCTAGCCAAACGCGGCCGGAAGCAGCTAGGGCCTCCGGCCGCTCCGCAACTGTCAGTGATCTTGGAGCACGGCCTGCATCACCGATTTGGCGATCGGCGCGGCGAGCCCGCCGCCGGTGACGTCGGTGGCGTTACTGTCAGCGATCACCACGGCCACCGCGACCGGCGGGACGGCGGAGGATCCGGCGGGCTTGGCCCACGAGATGAACCACGCGTACGGCGTACCCGAGTTGTCCACCCCGTGCTGCGCGGTACCGGTCTTGCCGCCGACCGTGGCACCGCTGATCCGGGCGTTGCGTCCGGTGCCGTTGTCCACCACGTCGGTCATCAGCTGCTGGACCTGCCCGGCCACCGCCGGGCTCATCGCCTGCTTGTAGGTGCTCGGCTTCATCACCTGGACCGTGGTGCCGTCGGACTTCGTCAGCTTGTCCACAAGCTGTGGATACATCACCGTGCCGTTGTTGGCGACGCCCGCCGCGACCATCGCCATCACCAGCGGGGTCGCCGCGGTGTCGAACTGACCGATCGAGGAGAGCGCGACCTGCGACTGGTTCATCCGGGTGTCGAAGTTGCTCCGGGCGGCCCGGACCGGGATGTCGAGCTTGGCGTCGTTGAAACCGAAGTTCTCGGCCATCGCGGTCATCTTGTCCAGCCCGGTCTGCACGCCCAGGTAGCCCAGCACGCTGTTGCAGGACAGCACCATCGCGGTGTCGAGCGACAGGCCCGACCGGTCGCAGGCGGTGGTGTCGTTGACCAGCGTGGTGGTGGTGCCCGGCAGTACGTACGGCGACGGGGCGCCGGTGGGCGCGTTGATGTCGGTCACCGTCCCGTTCGCCAGCGCGGCCGCCGCGGTGACCACCTTGAACGTCGAACCGGGCGGATAGGTCTGGCGCAGCGCCCGGTTGAGCATCGGCTGGTTGGTGTCGGCCTGCAAGGCGTTCCAGGCGTTCTGGTCGGCGGCGGTGGAGCCGGCGAAGGACCCGGGGTCGTAACTGGGGGTGCTGGCCAGCGCGAGGATCCGGCCGGTGCTCGGCTCGATCGCGGCCACCGCGCCCTTCTGGTTGCCCAGTCCCTGCATCGCGGCCTGCTGGGCCGCCTTGCTGATGGTGGTGTAGACGTCGCCGCCGGGGTTCTGCTTGCGCGAGATCTCGTCCCACAGCGCCCAGCCGGCCAGCCGGTTGTCGGTCCCGGAGAGCAGGCTGTCCTCGGTGCCCTCCAACTGGGTGTTGCCGTAGATCTGCGAGGAGAAGCCGGTCACGGCGGCGAACTGCGAACCGTCGGTGTAGGTCCGCTTGTAGTCGAACCGCCCGCCGGTGGGCGCCGATCCGGTGACCGGCGCGGCGCCGACCAGGATGTTGCCGCGCGGCTGGGCGTAGCGCTCGATCGCGGTGCGCTGGTTGGCCGCGTTGTCGTCGTACGCCTTGGCCTGGAACACCTGGACCCAGGTGGCCTGGCCGGCCAGCGCCAGGATCAGGACCAGGCAGAACATCCCGGCCCGGCGGCCGGTGGTCGAGATGCCGTGGCGTCGCTGGGGGTTGCGGGGCTTGGCCATCAGGTTTCCTCCGGGGCCGACGGGCGGCGGGCGCTGTCGCTCATCCGGACCAGCAGGGCGACGATGATCCAGTTGGTCACCACCGAGGAGCCGCCCTGAGCGATGAACGGCAGCGTCAGCCCGGTCAGCGGAATCAGGTCCAGCACGCCGCCGGCCACCACGAAGACCTGGATGGCGATCAGCGCCGCGAGCCCGATCGCCAGCAGCCTGCCGAACGGGTCCCGCAGCGCGATCCCGGTCCTGACGCCGCGGGAGACCAGCAGGGCGTACAGCAGGAAGAGGGCGACCAGGCCGACCAGGCCGAGCTCCTCGCCGATCGTGGCCAGGATGAAGTCGGACTTCGCGGCGAACCCGATCAGGATCGAGTGGCCGAGCCCCAGGCCGGTGCCGAGGATGCCGCCGGCCGCGAAGGCGAAGAGCGACTGGGCGATCTGGTTGGCCCCCTGACCGGCCGCGATGCTGGCCAACGGGTGCAACCAGTCGACCACCCGGCTGTGCACGTGCGGCGAGAGCCAGCCCACCGTCACGGCGCCCACCGAGGCGAGCAGCAGGCCGATGGTGATCCAGCCACTGCGGGCGGTGGCCACGTACAGCATCACCACGAAGAGGCCGAAGAGCAGCAGCGAGGTGCCGAGGTCGGTCTCCAGCACCAGCACCCCGACGAAGGCGGCCCAGACCAGCAGCACCGGACCGATGACCCGGCCGCGCGGCAGCTGCCAGCGCCAGATCTGCCGGCCCGTCAGCGCGAGCGAGTCGCGGTGCACGGCGAGGTAGGCGGCGAAGAAGACCGCCAGCAGGATCTTGGCGAACTCGCCCGGCTGGAAGGAGAACGGGCCGATCGTGACCCAGATCCGCGAGCCGTACACCGGGGGGAAGAAGATCGGCAGGATCAGCAGCACCAGCGCCGCCAGGGCGCCGATGTAGGCGTAGCGCTGCAGGAGCCGGTGGTCGCGCAGCACCACGATCACAGCCAGGAAGAGCGCCACCCCGAGCGTGGACCAGAGCAGTTGGGTGGGCGCCGCGTGGTTGCTCGGAGTAGCGCGGTCCAGCCGGTAGATGACGACCAGTCCGATCCCGTTCAACAGGATCGCCAGCGGCAGCAGCAGTGGATCCGCGTACCTGGCCTTCCACCGGATCACGCCGTGCGCCACCAGGGCGAGCCCGGCCAGCGCCGCGCCGTAGGAGGCCGCGTCGGACGGCGCCCGGCCGTCGATGTTGACGCCCACCTCGACGTAGCCGAAGACGGCGATCGCGACCGCGGCCAGCACCAGGACCAGTTCGACATTGCGGCCGGACCTGACCTGACCGACCGGCGGACGGCGCGGCGCGGCGGCGACGGCGGAGGGAGTGGCCATGGGCGGGGTGGGCCGTTCTGTCGGTTCCTACGTCTCCGGGCTGCGGATTATTGTACCTGAATGTCCTATTTACAATGACTTTATGTCAGCACCCGCCGCCACCAGGGGGTTCCGGACCGCATCACGCGAGGTCAGCGGGCCCTGACAACCGACGGCCCGGGGGCTCCGCCGTCCGCGGAGCCCCCGGGCCGTCGGCCTTACTGCCCCTCAGGTGCCCTGCGCGGCCCGGACGGCCTCACGCAGATGCTCCTCCTCCTCGTCGGAGAGCGAGGTCTGGATGATCTTTCCGCCATAACGGGCCAGCGCCGGAACGACCTTGTCCGCGGTGGCCTTGCGCACCAGCAGGAACACCGCTGCCGTCCCCGGCAACAGGTGCTCGCCGACCTGGCGCATGAAGGAGTCGTCGACGCCGACGTCGGTGGAGGCGCCCACCGCGGCGCCGGCCGCGCCGCCGACCGCCGCACCGAGGAACGGCATGAAGAAGAGCAGTCCGATCACCCCGCCCCACAGCGCACCGGAGGCGGCGCCGATGCCGGTGGTGTTGGTGGCCTGGTGCAGCTTGATCTTCCCGTCGTCGCGGCGCTCCACGACGACGACGTCCTCCAACTCGATCAACTGCTGTTTCTGGAGGCCGATCACCTCGTTGCGCACCTGCTGGGCGGTGGTGAGGTCCGGATAGGCGATCGCGAAGAGGTTGCTCACGTGCGGGATCCTTTCGGCTCGACGAGCGTGCAGGGACCACCGTAGTGACGATTTGCCATACTTATTGGCTCTATGCCCGGTGTGTCCGCTTTTCCCTGGCGGCTCCCGGGTGCGGCCGGTTCAGTAGCAGACGGCGCTCGGCCAGCGGTTCTCCAGCAGCGTGCCGAGCATCGTGTGCAGCAGCTCGCGGTGGGCCTCCGGCAGGCGGGCGAAGAAGGCCTGCTCGGCCTCGCTGGCCACCACCTCGGCCTCGGTCATCGCCTGCCGGCCCTTCTCGGTGAGGCCCAGGATGTAGCGGCGGCGGTCGGCCGGATTGCGCCGGCGCTCGACCTGGCCCGCCTGCTCCAGCTCGTCGATCAGCGAGACCATCGTGGTCGGGTCCAGATTGACCGCCCGGCTGAGGTCCTGCTGCGAGAGTTCCGCCCCGCCGGCCAGCGCGGCCAGCACCAGGAAGGTGCGCAGCCGGAACCCCTTCGCGGAGAGCGCCAGGTCGACGTCCTCCTGGATCACCGCACCGGCCTTGGTGAGCAGCACACCGGTGTGATCGGCCAGCGGGAAGTCCGGGCGCGGGGTCCCCGGCATCGGGGCGCTCACAGCGGCGGCTTCGACGGTCTCGACGGTTGCGGTGCTCTTGCGGGCCATCGGGGGATCTCCCATCCATCGGGAGTCCGGGGCTCCTGGCCGGTACTGCCGCAGTCCCATGAACTCTTCAAAAATCTATCATCGGCGTTTTCGATGCTCAACGGAGCGACCGACCGGGTACGAACGCCCGGTCGGCCCGGTTCGCCCACCGTGGCTCAGTGCCCCGCGCTCTCGGCTCCCGCGAGCGCGCTCTCGTGCAGGTCACGGGTGCGGATGAAGAGGAAGCCCACCAGCGCGCCCACCGCCGCCACCGCGCCGCCGCCCACCAGGACGTCGCTGAGCCCGTGCACGAAGGCCTCCCGCGCCGCCGCCCGGACCGGCGCGGCCAGCGCGGCGGGCACCTTGGTGGCGAGTTCGTTCCCGGCGCCGGCCGCGACGGACTTGCCGGCCTGCTGGGCCTGCGCGCCGAGTTGCGAGCCGGCCGGCGAGGCCGCGAAGGCCGCCGCCACCCGGTGCTGGAAGAGCGCGCCGAAGCCGGCGATCCCGATCGCGATGCCGACCTGCTGGAAGGTCTCGCCGATCCCGGCCGCCATCCCCGCCTTCGCGGGCTCGGCAACGCCGATCGCCAGCGAGCTGCGCGGCGGGTTGAACATCCCCATCCCGAGCCCGGTGACCAGCATGCTGGGCAGCAGCGCCGTCCACGCGCTGCTCGGGTGGACCAGGGTGACCAGGAAGAGCCCGGTCGAGATCAGCCCGGTCCCGATCCCGACCAGCAGCCGCTGCGGGACCCGGACGGTGAGGCCGCCGGTGACCGCGGCCGCCACGAAGAGCGTCAGCGTCAGCGGCAGGAACCGCACGCCGGTGGCGAGCGGCGAGTAGCCGAGGACGTTCTGCATGTAGGAGACCTGAAGGAAGATCGCGGACATCCCGGCCGCGTTGGCCAGCAGCGTGGTCACCGAGATCCCGATGAAGGTGACGTTGCGGAAGAGTCCGAGGTCGAGCATCGCGGCGTCGCCCAGCCGCCGTTCGATCAGTGTGAAGACCACCAGCAGGGCTGCGGCGGCGGCGAAGGTCCCGATGATCAGCGCACTCGCCCAGCCCTGGTTCTCGCCGCGCAGGAAGCCCAGCACCAGCAGGGTCAGCGCCGCCGAGAAGACCAACAGGCCCGCCCAGTCAACCCGGTGGGCGGACGGGTCGCGGGACTCGGTGATCCGCAGGGCGCCGAGCACCATGGCCACGATGCCGATCGGGACGTTCACCAGGAAGATCCAGCGCCAGCCGATCCCGTCGGTCAGCGCCCCGCCGATCAGCGGCCCGAAGGCGATGGCCAGGCCGGAGACCCCGCCGAAGACGCCGAACGCCATCGCCCGGTCCTTGCCCCGGAACTCCTGCCCGATCAGCGCCGGGCCGACCGCGAAGAGGATCGCCGCGCCGACTCCCTGCACACCGCGCGCCACGTTGAGGGCGACGATGCCCTGCGCCGCTCCGCAGGCCAGCGAGGCGGCGGTGAAGATCGCGAAGCCGGCGGTGTAGACGCGCTTGCGGCCGAGCCGGTCGGCGAGCGAGCCGCCGGTGAGCAGGAACGCGGCGAGGGTCAGGGCGTAGGCGTCCAGCACCCACTGCAGGGCCGAGAAGTCGGCGCCCAGCGTGGTCCGCAGGTCGGGCAGCGCGACGTTCACCACCGTGAGGTCGAGCATCAGCATGAAGGTGGCGATCGACACGATGCCGAGCGTCCACCAGCGGCCGCGGGAGGCGGCGGTCGCCGCCGGGGGCGGGGTGGCCGGGGAAGCAGGGGAGGCCAGGGAGGCCTGGGAGGCCGGTATGGACTGGGCGGGCGGGTCGGCGGCGACCTTGGCGGTTGACATGGCAGAGCCCCTCAGACGATCGGGTGATTGACGATCGCTAGTTAAATCGTCGGATTCTCGATTATCTAGAACGCTAGTGATCAGGTTTTGGGCTGTCAAGAGGCGTCCCGCGGCCAGGCCCTACAGGTAATAGGAGTTTTGAATGCGCATTTGATAGCGTGCAGGCATGCGGCTGACGAGATCGACCGATCTCGCCCTACGGGTCCTGATGCGACTCGCGGTGGCGGACGAGGAACTGACCACCCGGGAGGTGGCCGAGACCATGGCCGTCCCCTACACCCACACGGCCAAGGTGGTCAGCCGGCTCCAGCACCTCGACGTCCTGGAGGCGCGGCGCGGACGGGGTGGCGGCCTGAACCTCACCCCGCTCGGCCGCACGGCCTCGATCGGCTGGCTGACCCGCGAGCTGGAGGGCGACGGCGAGGTCATCGAGTGCGAGGGCGAGACGCCCTGCCCGCTGCGCGCCGCCTGCCGGCTGCGCGGCGCACTGCGGGACGCCCGCGAGGCGTTCTTCGCCGCGCTCGACCCGCTCACCGTGGCCGACCTGGTCGCCAGCCCGACCGGGCCGATCCTGCTCGCCCTGGGCCGACGGCCCTGACAACCCCGTCCACCCGGCGGTCTTTTCGTCGCGCTTAAATTGGTATACAAGATGCAAGTTTGGAGATTGCCGTGCTGACCCAGGAATCCGCTGCGACCGTCCGCGCCACGCTGCCCGTGGTGGGTGGAGCGATCGGGGAGATCGCCGCGCTGTTCTACACCCGGATGTTCGAGGACCACCCCGAACTGCGCCGCGACCTCTTCAACCGGGGCAACCAGGCGAGCGGCGAGCAGCAGCAGGTCCTCGCCGGGGCGATCGCCGCCTTCGCCGGCATGCTGGTCGAGCACCCCGACGTCCGCCCCGACGCGATGCTGGCGCGGATCGCGCACAAGCACGCCTCGCTGGGCATCACCCCGGAGCAGTACAACGTCGTCCACAAGTACCTGTTCGGGGCGATCGCGGAGGTGCTCGGCGAGGCCGTCACCCCCGACGTGGCCGCCGCCTGGGACGAGGTCTACTGGCTGATGGCCAACGCCCTGATCGCCCTGGAGGCCCGGCTCTACCAGGAGGCCGGCGTCGGCCTGGGCGAGGTGTGGCACCGGGCCACCGTGGTCTGCAGGATCCAGGAGAGCGCGGAGGCGGTCTCCTTCGGCCTGCGCTTCGCCGACGGCAGCCCGCTGCCCGGCTTCCGCCCCGGCCAGTACCTGAGCGTCGCGGTCACCCTGCCGGACGGCGCCCGGCAGATACGCCAGTACAGCCTCTCCCGCTACAGCCTGCCCGAGGGCCCCGGGCGCGACCTGTGGCGGATCACCGTGAAGCGGGTGCGCGGCGCGGCGGGACCCGACGGCGAGGTCTCGAACCACCTGCACGGCCGGGTCCGCGAGGGGGACGAACTCTGCGTCTCGCTGCCCTTCGGCGACCTGGCACTGGACGACTCCGACGCGCCGCTGCTGCTCGCCTCCGCCGGCATCGGCTGCACCCCGATGCTCGGCATGCTGACCCACCTGGCCGACCGCGGCACCGACCGCGCGGTCACCGTGCTGCACGCCGACCGCAGCGCCGGCGACCACGCCCACCGCGCCGAGACCCGTGCGCTGGTCGCCCAACTCCCCGACGCCGCACTGCACCTCTGGTACGAGGACGGCGTGGACGGCCGGACCGGCCACGTCGACCTCGCCGACATCGACCTGCCGACGGGCGTCCGGGCCTACCTCTGCGGTCCGCTGCCCTTCATGCGCCACCTGCGCGGCGCGCTGCTGGCGCGCGGCGTGCCGGCCGGCGCGATCCACTACGAGGTCTTCGGCCCCGACCTGTGGCAGGCACACGGCTGAGCCGTCCCCCGGACTCGCCCGGCGGCGAAAACCGCTCGCGCCGGGCTAATCCGGCCAGCAGACTGCCCCGATGACCCAGAACTCCGGCCGCGCCGTGACCGTGCTGCTCACCCACGACGGCGAACCGCTCGGCACTGTCGGCCCGTTCACCGTCGAGGCGCCCTACTGGAACGACGTCGCACCGGTCACCGCACACCTGGAGAGCCTGCTCGGCTCCCCGACCGTGGTGCTGCGCCTGCTCGATGTCGACGGCGGCGCCGACGGCCGGCACGGCCACGCCACCTACCACGCCGAGACGCTGGCCCGCCCGGTCCGCACCGACGCACTGCGCGGCGCCCCTGACGCGCCGTGGGCGGCGCTCGCCCCGCACGCCAAGCGAGCCGACTGGGCCACGCCGAGCGGCCTGCGCGAGGCCCTCGACTGGGCGGACACCCGGCTGCGCGCCCTCGGCCGGCCGCCCGTCGGGCCGGTCCGGCAGGTGAAGACCTGGAACCTGGCCGGCCTCGTCCGGATCCCCACCGCAGGCGGCCCGGCCTGGCTGAAGACCGGCCCGCGCTTCGCGCTCTGCGAGTCCGTCGCCATCGGGCTCTTCGCCTCGGTGGACGCCCCGTTCGCGCCGACCGTCCTCGCGGCCGACCCGGACCGGCGCCGCGTCCTGCTCGACCACGTCCCCGGCGAGGACTGCTGGGGACCGTCCGCCGGCGTCGTCGCCACCACGGTGCCCCGACTCGCCCGCGCGCAGGCAGCACTGTCACTGCGTCACCCCACCGCACCGGACGGGCTGCCCGACCGTTCGCCCCGGCTGCTGATCGACCAGGTGCACCGCCTGCTGGACGGCCCGTCAGCCGCCGAACTGACCGCCGACGAACTCTCCCGCGCCCACCGCGCGGCCGCCCGACTGCCCGCCCTGGTCGCCGACCTGGAGGCCTGCGGCCTGCCGAACACCGTGCTGCACGGCGATTTCCACCCCGGCAACTGGCGCTCGGACAGCCGGCAGACCACCCTGGTCGACTTCGCCGACAGCGCCTTCGGCCACCCCGCCGTGGACGGCCTGCGCCCCCGCCCCTTCACCGGCGCCGAGCGCTGGACGCAGGCCGCCGACGCCTGGACCACGGCCTGGAGCGAGCTGGTCCCCGGCTGCGACCCGGCCCGCGCGCTGACCCTGGCCCAGCCCCTCGTGCACTTCGGCTACGCCGTCCGCTACCAGGAGTTCCTGGACGGCATCGAGCCGAGCGAGCAGCGCTACCACGCCGGCGACCCCGCCGCCGAGATCCGCGCCGCCCTCGCCTGCGACTGACGAACACGCCTCCTCCCCCGTCCTCCCCCACCCGACACGTACTCCGTTCCGCTCGTCGATGACGCGTCCTGCGGTGCTCTTCGGTTATCAACGAATCAGCACCAAGTAGGACAAAGCGGAAGTGGAGCCTCCCCGTGCCCCTCCTCACCCCCACCGCCCAGCGACTCGCCCGCGCCCTGGACGGGTCGGTCCTGATCGAGGAGATCGAGGCCTACCTCGCCTCACTCCCCGCCCCGGCCCGCACCCTGCCCCCCTACGTCTGCCCCCTCGGCAGCACCGTCCAGCCCTGGAACGCCGGCCACCCCCTCCCCCGGCCCACCCTCCTCGACCGCCTGATCCGCCGCCCCGCCCGCCCGGTCCCCGTCACCACCGCCGACCACCTGCGCCTCACCTCCCGCTACCTCGCCGACGCCGGCTGGCTCCAGGGCGCGATGTGGGACGACGCCGGCCGGGTCTGCCTCCTCGGCGCCCAGGCCGCCGTCCTCGCCCACGGCTACGGCACCGCCACCACCGTCCAGACCGCCCGCACCCAGGTCATGGAAGTCCTCCACGCCACCGGCCGCCCCGCCACCTCCCCCGACGAGTACAACGACCGCCCCACCACCCGCCAGGCCGACATCCACCACCTCCTGGACCGCGCCGCCGCCCGCGCCCTCTCCCTGCACCTGTGACGCCGCCCGGCGAGTCGTACGGTACGACGCATGACCGTGAACCCCGCCTCAGCACGGCCCCTGCTGCTCCTGGACGTGGACGGCCCGCTCAATCCGTACGCCGCAATGCCGGACGGACGTCCCGAGGGCTACCAGGAGTACCGGCTCATGCCCCCGAGCTGGGAGGCCGCCGAACGGAAGCGGCTCTCCACATGGGGCAGGCCCACCATGCGACCCGTACCGCTGCCGGTCTGGCTGAACCCCGACCACGGCCCCGCCCTGTCGGCGCTGCCCTTCGACCTGGTGTGGGCGACCACGTGGGAGGCGGAGGCGAACACCTTCATCGCACCGATCCTCGGGCTCCCCGAACTCCCCTTCATCACCTGGACCTCCTCCCGAACCACGCCGAGCAAAGGGCTGTTCTGGAAAACCCCGGAGATCGCGTCCTGGGCACAAGGCCGCCCGTTCGCCTGGCTGGACGACGAGCTCGGTGACGCCGACCGCACCTGGCTGACCGACCACCACCCCGGCCCCGCCCTGCTCCACCGGATCGACCCCCAGATCGGCCTCCGGCCAACGGACCTCGCGACGCTGAAGAGTTGGGCCGCCTGCCTGCCGAAAAAGCACGCTGCCGCGCCGCCCGGATCGGGCGGCGCGGCAGTCGGTGCTGATCGGGATCAGGACGCGAAGTAGCCGTTCAGGTCGGCGATCACGTGGGCGTCACCCCAGAAGTTGGCGAAGGTCACCCGGCCGTCCACGACCGGGACCACCACCAGGTTGGCGACGGTCTGGCCGGCCGTGTAATTGAGGTTGGAGACCCCCGGCCGGTCGATTCCGTGCGGGTAGACGGTCAGGTAGCTGCTGTCGGTCGGTTCGGTGACCGTGACGTTCAGCACGACGGCGGTCACGCCGGTCGCCGGAACGCCCGCCACCCCGGACAGCTGGATGCTGACCAGGCCGCCCTGGCCGACCGCGCCGGCCCGGGCACCGATGCCCTCACGGGTGTCCAGCAGCCGGACCGGACCGGCGGCGGAGTACGTCGACCCGGTGGCCGAGTAGTAGCCGGTGACGTCGGCGACCAGGTCGACGGAACCCTGAAAGTTGCGCAGGTCGACCTTCCCGTTCACGACGGGGACCACCACGAGGTTGGGGACGACCTGGCCGGCCGTGAAGTTGAGATTCGAGACCCCCGGCACCGCCTGACCGTCCGGATACACGGTGACGAACCCGGCACTCGTCGGGTTCACCGCGGTCACGTTCATCACCACCGCCGTCACCCCCGTCGCCGGAATACCCTTCACACCCGCCACCTGCAGCGACAACACACCACCCGGACCAACCGGCGCCTTCGGGGCACCGACGCCCTCACGCGTATCCAGGAACCGCGACGGCGTGATCGAGGTCAGCGCGGACCCGGTGCTGCCGTCGGTGTAGTAGCCGGTGACGTCGGCGACCAGGTCGACCGAACCCTGAAAGTTGCGCAGGTCGACCTTCCCGTTCACGACCGGCACGGTCACCAGGTTGGGGACGACCTGGCCGGCCGTGAAGTTGAGATTCGAGACCCCCGGCACCGCCTGACCGTCCGGATACACGGTGACGAAACCGGCACTCGTCGGATTCACCGCAGTCACGTTCATCACCACCGCCGTCACCCCCGTCGCCGGAATACCCTTCACACCCGCCACCTGCAGCGACAACACACCACCCGGACCAACCGGTGCCTTCGGGGCACCGACACCTTCACGCGTATCCAGGAACCGCGACGGCGTGATCGGGACGAACCGGCTCTTGGCCGGGCCGGCCGCAGCGGTCACGGTGTACGCCTTCGGGAGGTAGCCCGGCGAGGGCGTCCCCTGGGTGTAGCCGATGCCGTCCAGCACCACGTCGTACAGGCCCGCCGTCAGTGCGTTGGTGTCGACCAGCACGTTGAGCGCGGTGCCGTCGGCACTGACCGAGACCGGCTTCATGACCGGCTGGTTGCTGTCCCCGCTGTCGCTGCGGACCAGCTTCACCTTGGTTCCCAGGGTGAGGCCGCTGCCGTGGACGACAGCCTGGGTCAGCGTCCCGGCGGCGCCGGTCGCGGGGGTGACACCGCTCAGCTGCGGGCCCGCCTGACGAGTGCAGCCGGAGTCGCAGAGACCCTGCATGCTGTACTCGACCGGCGTCGCCACCTGGGCGGCGCTCAGGACCAGGACTGCCTGGCCTGCCACGGCATTGCTGGTGGCCTGGCAGCGGGCGCCGAACGTGCCGTACGAACTGTCGCACTGGTACGTGAGGTTGGAGTCCACCCAGTCCGAGTTTCCGACCACGGTCAGGTACGGGTTCGCGACTCCGGTGGCGCTCGCAGTGCCGACGACGTCGAAGGCCTGGTTGGGCACCATGTCGACCACGGCGCAGTAGGCGGTCGAGGACTCGGTCAGCACCCCGTTGCGCAGCGGGAAGCCGTCGACCGAGATCTTGTTCCCCGCGCACTCCGGCGCCCAGCCTGACGCCGTACCGACCTTCCAGGTGTCCACGTTGGTGTGAATGGTGCTGCCGTTGTACCCGGAGGCCAGCACGATCACCACGTAGGAGGTCGATCCGGTGACCCGACAGGCGATGCCCCACTGGGTGCAGACGAACGCGCCGTTGGCGTCGACGACCATCAGGAGCGTGGAGGGGTCGTAGCGCGAGCCGAGGGTCCGCGTGCTGAACCAGAACCTGTCCGTGGCAGCGCCGGTGACCCGGATGCAGCGGGAGTCCAGCGCCGAGGTCAGGTCGAACGGCATGGACGGTCCGCCGACCGTCGTCGAGGCCGGAGTCGGGCAGGTCGCCGTCGGCGAGAGGTCACGGCGCACCAGCTTGTAAGTGTCCGTGGCCTGCCAGCCGGCTCCCACCAGCATCGCGGTGTACGGGACACCGGCGGTGAACTTACAGCTGCCGGTGGAGCTACCGCCGATGCCCGTGCAGTCCGGCGCGTTGCCCGACGCGTCGGCGAACTGAATCGAGGCGTACGCCTGGTTCTTGGTGTTGGTGTAGTCGTACATCTCGCTGGTGGAGTGCTGGTCGGCCGGCAGGCTCAGGCAGGCCTGCTGGACGTCCGCCGTCAGCGCGATCTCCGCGCCCCAGGCGCCACCGAACGTCGACTGCGGCCACGCGGCGCACCCGGCCGGGTCGCCGGTCCGGTTGATCACCAGCTGGTAGGACTTGGCCGGTGTCCCGCTCAGCACCGCGCGGAACGGAGCGGTACCGGTCAGCTTGCAGACGGCATACGAGGAGCCCCCGTTGTCGCACTGCTTGGCACCGTTCGCGTCGTCGACCTCGACGGCGACGCTGGTGCCGTCGGCCGGCGGCCGGTTGAGCAGGTACAGGCCCTTCCCGGCGGCGGTTGGCAGGGTCAGGCAGAGCTGCTGCCCGGGCCCGCCGAACGTGCCCTTGGCCGCGCCGGACACCAGACCGTCGTCAGCGGTCGCGGTGCAGCCGCGGGTCTCCGTGGCCGCGTGGAAGGCCATGCCGAACGCACCGGCGTCGGCAACCTCCGGATTGACCGCCCAGATGTAGTCACCGGCGGCGAGGTCGCAGGATCCGATCGCGCATCCCCCGGCGGTCAGCGCAGTGCCGTCGGTCTTGAACAGCCCACCAGAGGGGGCCGTGGCGGCCGACACCGAGTTGAAGGAATAGTGGGAGGCCGCCGGCACCCGCAGGGTGCGGCAGCGCGCGGTGGCCGTGAGGTCCGGCGAGTCGCCGTACGCCTGCGGTGCCACCGTCACGCATCCCTCCGGCGTGGAGAGCCGGGCCGCGCTGTAGTCATAGGTCTCGGCCCCGCCGAAGACCGCCTGAACGGTCAGCCGGAACGGCGCCGTGCCGGTGAGCGTGCAGTCGAAGCTGGTGCGCTGGTCGTACTGCGTGTTGCAGAGGTTCGCACCGGTCGCGTCGTAGACGGTCTGGATCACCCGGAACGAGGAACTGTGGCTGCGCAGCACCTCGCCGGCCGCCATGTTCAGGTCGTAGCAGTCGGTCGCCATGCCGAGCGGCAGCGAACCGTGGAAGACGGTCGGGGCCGCGAGGGTCCGGTCGGCGGCGTTGACGCTCTTGCAGCCGGTCGTGGAGAGCAGCGGAACGTACGAGACCGCGATGGCAGTCTGCAGGCTCTCGTTGCTCCTCACCTTCAGGGTGTGGATGCCGGCCTGGCTGGTGGGGCAGCGCAGCCAGCCGCTCGAGCTGTTGCCGGGCCTGTCGCAGGTCACGGCGGTTCCGTCCGGAGCCACCAGTGAGGGGTAGATGAAGTTGGCCGTCGAGCTGACCTGGACGAGGACCAGGTCCTTCTGCTTGAGCGTCACCGAGAACGAGACGGTCTGGTTCGGGTCGATCGAGCAGCTGACCACGGTCTGCGGATCAAGGCCCGCCGGGCACGGACCGGTTGGATCGGCCTGCTGGAGTGCCCGTGCCACGGCCTCGTGCTCGGCCTTGGGGTCGAGCTTCGGCACGGCGTTCGTCTTCGGCGACGAGTCCGCGGGAGCGGCGCTCGCCGCTCCGGTCGACGGGTCCGCGGCCGCACCGGCCGGCTGCGGCGTGCTGGTGGCCGCCGGTGACGGCGCCGCCGCGTAGGCGGGGCCGGTCTGGCCGACCAGCGAGGCCAGCACGGTGAGCAGCAGAGCACCGGAGGCGATTGCGCCACCTCTGCCCCGTCTGTGTCGCACTCTTCTGCCCAACGGCAGCAGCTTCATGAAGTCCCCCCAGATGCCAATAGGTCCAACTCCTATGACCATCACAGGAGTCGGAAAGCAGCCGGAGTCTAGCGAGTCGCACACGTACCGGACCCACCCAGCGCTGTCCTCGAGGTCACCCACCCCAGCGGCGCCCCCGGCATGCCCACCGCACCTCGAGCCAACCCCCGCAACGCAAAGATCCCGCCCGATCACAAGGATCGGACGGGATCTCGTGACCATTCACGAGTCAGACTCGCGAACAGTCGTTGGGTGGAGCTGAGGGGATTCGAACCCCTGACCCCCTCGATGCGAACGAGGTGCGCTACCGGACTGCGCCACAGCCCCAACGAGATGAAACTCTAGCACCTTCCGGAGGGGGTCTGTGACCACCCCGGTGGATGGGGACGGGGGCTGACCGGGGGCGATGGGTGGGGCGGTTACTCGTTGGCGGCGCGGGGGTGGGGGGTGTAGTCGCCGTCGGGGTGGATGGCAGTGGGGGCCGGGTCCTCGTACTGGTCGAAGAGGGGGGTGCGGCGGGCCTCGGCGGGGCGGCCGGAGCTCCAGGTGCCGGGGGCGCCGAGGTCGAGGCCGCGGGTGACCCGGGGGGCGACCGGGGCGGTGACGTAGGTGGGGAGCGGGACGGGGACGGGCTCCCAGGAGTCCGGGCCGGCCGCTCCGCGCTCGCGCAGGCCGTCGACCCACTCCTCGTGGTCGGTGGCCTCGACGAGGGCCTGGCGGGAGGACGAGACGGCCTCCGGCGCCGCCGCCACCCGCAGGTGCGGGCGGCTCTCGCGGGCCGGTGCGGGCTCTGCGGGGGCGGCCAGGGACGCGGCCCTGGCCTGCTCGCGCTCGCGCAGCCGCTGGGCCGCCTGGGCCGCGCGGGAGCGGTCGAGCTTGACCTCGTAGCGCTGGCGCTCCAGTCGGCGCAGGTGACCGATGTAGAGGGTCAGCAGGAGGGCGGGCAGGCCCGGCACCCAGAGGAAGTCGAAGCCCGCGACGGCCGCGACGACCGCGCCCACGGCGAAGGCCAGGAAGAGCACCGTGACCATCCGGCGCCGCCGCGCCAGCAGCTGGGCGCGCCGGTCCCCGCGCGGGGAGTGCGCGCCGGGCGCCGGATGTGCGGACGGCGCCGCAGGGGCGCCGTCCAGCGACTCCAGCGAGTCCAGCGCGTCGGGGGAGCCGGGGGACGGGACGTCGCCGGAGGCCCCGCCGTCGGTCTCCGCGTCCGCCGCGGGAGGACCCGACGGCGAAGGCGCGGACGGCGAGGAGGACGAGGTCGGCGGTGCCGACGGGTCGTCGAGGGAAGGGTCGTTGTCGTTCAGGGCCCGGGACGCCCGCCGTTCCATCGCCGACCGCCCTGCGAGAAGGCGGATGGCGGTGCTGAAACGTTCTGTCGGGCGCGCTTCGTTGAGCTCGTCCTGCCTGCGGAGCCACATGGGCACCAGATAGGCAGCCCAGGCCCCTACGATGACCGCGTAGATGAGGCCGCTACTGCTCACGTTTCACACCGTACGGGCGCAGGGGAAGGCCGGGCAGCAATTTCGCACGGCGTGTCGCATGATCAAGCTGATTCTCTGACTATTTTGCCGGTATTTGTGACCGCTTGCCTGAGCGGCGATGCCATATCGATATGAATTTCGAACACTTATTCAATTTACTGGTCGGCGACCCGGGTTGACGGCGTGCCAGCGGCTCAGCAGCCCCTCCGGGATCTCCTCCACCGTGAGTGCGTACACCAGGTGGTCGCGCCAGTCCCCGTCGATGTGGAGGTAGCGCGGGCGCACCCCCTCCGAGCGGAAACCGAGCTTTTCCACCACCCGGCGGCTGGGCCGGTTCTCCGGACGGATGCAGACCTCGATCCGGTGCAGGCCCAGGACCTGGAAACAGTGGTCGGCAGCGAGCGCGACGGCGGTCGGCATGATGCCGCGACCGGCCACTCCCTCGTCGACCCAGTAGCCGATGTTGGCGGAGCACATCGAGCCCCAGGTGATCCCGCCGACCGTCAGCTGGCCGACCAGCACGCCCTCGTGCTGCACCACGAACGGGAGCATCCGGCCGGCCGAGGCCTCGCCGCGCAGGTAGCGGACCATCTGACGGTAGGTCGGGCGCGGTCCCACCTCGCGGCCGTGCGGGACGGGGGGCACGGTGGCCTCCCAGCGGCGCAGCCAGTCGCGGTTGCGGCGGCTGGCGTCCTGCCAGGGCTTCTGGTCCCGGTAGCGGATCGGGCGCAGCACGACGTCGCCGTCCCGGAGCTCCACGGGCCAGCCGGCGCTCAGTGGGTTCTCCGGTGGGAGGAGGAAGCGGAGGGGTCTGCGGCCGGGCGGGGGTGGTCGCCCCCGCCGAGCTGGTCGACGGCGTGCGGGAGCAGCGGCTCCAGCACCGCGAGCCCGTCCTTCACGCCGCCCGTGGAGCCCGGCAGATTGACGATCAGCGTGCGGCCTGCCAGTCCCGCCAGGCCGCGCGAGAGCGCCGAAGTCGGCACCTTCTCGCGGCCGTAGGCCCGGATCGCCTCGGCGATGCCCGGGATCTGACGGTCGATCACCCGGGCGGTCATCTCGGGCGTGAGGTCCATCGGCGAGATGCCGGTGCCGCCGGTGGTCAGGACGACGTCGTACCCGGCGGCCACCGCCGCGCGCAGCGCCACCTCCACGGGATCGCCGTCCGGCACCACCTGGGGTCCGTCGACGGCGAAACCCATCCGTTCGAGGCCGGCCACCAGCAGCGGGCCGCCCTTGTCCTCGTACACGCCGGCCGAGGCACGGTTGGAGACGGTCACCGCGAGCGCCCTCATGCCTCGCCCCGCGCCCAGTCGCCGCTCTTGCCACCGGTCTTGGTCAACACCCGGACGTCCTCGATGGCGGCGCCCTTGTCGACGGCCTTGACCATGTCGATGACGGTCAGCCCGGCCACCGCGACGGCGGTCAGCGCCTCCATCTCGACGCCGGTCCGGTCGGCGGTGCGGACCGTCGCGGTGATCTCGACGGCCTCGTCGGTGACCGACAGGTCGACGCTCACGCCGGAGATGGCGATCGGGTGGCAGAGCGGGATGAGCTCGGGCGTCTTCTTGGCGCCCATGATGCCGGCGATCCGGGCCACCGCGAGGGCGTCGCCCTTGGGCATGCCCTCGCCGCGCAGCAGCTCGACCACCCGCGGGGCGACCCTGACCCGGCCGGCCGCCACGGCGGTCCGGACCGTGGTGGCCTTCTCGGAGACGTCGACCATGCGGGCGGCGCCGGTTTCGTCGACATGCGTGAGGCGGTCGCCGGGGGGTGTGGTCACGTCAGTACTCCAGCAGAACGGGGTGAATACCGCGCTACCGTACCGCCCCGGGCCCGCGCAGCTGTTCTCCGTCCGCCGGGCGGGCATGCGCGTCCGGGCAGCGGGAGCCTGGCGGCCGTGCGTCGCTACGGTGACTGTCAGTCCGTCAGCAGGACGACGTCCACCGTCTCGCCGGTTCCCACCGCGACCGTGTCCTCGGGGACGACGATCAGGCAGTTGGCCCTCGCCAGCGCTCCGACCAGGTGCGATCCCTCGCCGCCGACGGGCTGGACGGTGGCGTCCGCGGCGGAGTACCAGCCGCGCAGGAACTGCCTGCGGCCGGCCGGCGAGCGCAGCGCGTCACCGCAGACCGCCCGGACCACCGGACGGTGGACGTCGGGGGCGCCCAGCATGGTGCGGATCACCGGGCGGACGAAGAGCTCGAACGAGATGTAGGAGCTGACCGGGTTGCCGGGCAGCGCCAGCAGCGGGACGCCCGCGCCCGGGCCGATCCGGCCGAAGCCCTGCGGCTTGCCGGGCTGCATCCGCAGGCGCCGGAAGTCGACCCGGCCCTGGCTCGCGAAGGCCTCCTTGACCACGTCGTACGCGCCGACGCTGACCCCGCCGCTGGTGACGATGAGGTCGGCGCGGCCGAGCTGGTCCTCCAGGACGGCCCGCAGCACCGCCGGGTCGTCCGGCACGCCGCCCACCCGGTAGGCGATCGCGCCGGCCTCCTGGGCGGCGGCGGTGAGGGTGAAGCTGTTCGAGTCGGAGATCTGCCCGGGGCCGACCGGTTCGCCGGGCGCCACCAGCTCGCTGCCCGTGGAGAGCACCACCACGCGCGGACGCGGCCGAACCCGCACCGTGCCCCGGCCGATCGCGGCCAGCAGGCCGAGCTGGGTGGGGCCGAGCCGGGTGCCGGAGTCGAGCACCCGGTCACCGGCCTTGATGTCGCTGCCCCGGCGGCGGATGTACGCGCCCGCCTCGACCTCGCGCAGCACCCGGACCTCCTCGTCCGGGACCGGGGCGCTCATGCTGTCGGCGGCCCGGCCGGAGCCGGTGCCGCCGTCGGTCCACTCGACCGGCGCGATCGCCTCGGCGCCGGGCGGCACCGGCGCGCCGGTCATGATCCGGGCGGCCTGGCCGGGCCCCACCTTCGGCAGCTCACCGGCGCCCGCCGCGATCTCGCCGACGACGCTCAACACCGACGGGTAGGTGGAGTCCGCGCCGACGGTGTCGGCTGTGCGCACCGCGTAGCCGTCCATCGAGCTGTTGTCGAAGGGCGGCAGGTCGCCGGCGGCGACCACGTCCTCGTCGAGCCGGCAGCCGTGGGCGTCCAGCAGCTGGAGCTCGATGGCGGGGAGCGGGGCGATGCCGGTCAGGACGTCGGCGAGGTGCTCGTCGACCGTCCACAGCCGGTGGCCGGGCGATTCGGCACCACAGGCGTCCGGTCCCTTGTCGGTACCGTCCGCGGCTGTGTTCTCCGTAGACCTGGTCATCGCCACCGTCGCCTTCCGATCGTCAGCCCTGCATCTCCGTGCCCACGAAGTTCTTGAGCCAGCTGCGGAACTCCGGGCCCAGGTCTTCACGCTCGCACGCCAGGCGGACAATAGCGCGCAAGTAGTCGGCGCGGTCGCCTGTGTCATAACGGCGGCCCTTGAAGAGCACGCCGTGCACCTGGCCGCCCTCCTCGGCGCCGAGCGTGGAGAGCGTGCGCAGGGCGTCGGTGAGCTGGATCTCGCCGCCGCGACCGGGCTCGGTCTTCTTCAGCACGTCGAAGACGGCCGGGTCGAGGACGTAGCGGCCGATCACCGCGTAGTTCGACGGGGCGTCGGCGACCTCGGGCTTCTCGACCAGGTCGGTGACGTGGAAGACGTCCGCGCCGAAGCCGTTGGCCTCGACGGCAGCGCAGCCGTAGAGGTGGATCTGCGACGGCTCGACCTCCATGAGGGCCACCACCGAACCGCCCAACTCCTGCTGGACCTCGATCATCCGGGAGAGCAGCGGGTCGCGGGGGTCGATCAGGTCGTCGCCGAGCAGGACGGCGAACGGCTGGCCGGCCACGTGCTGCTCGGCCACCAGGACCGCGTGGCCCAGGCCCTTCGGGTCGCCCTGGCGGACGTAGTGCATGTTGGCCAGCGAGACCGACTCGCGGACCCGGCGGAGCTTGTCCTCGTCGCCCTTGCGGGCGAGCAGCTCCTCCAACTCGTAGGCACGGTCGAAGTGGTCCTCGAGCGCGCGCTTGTTGCGGCCGGTGACCATCAGTATGTCCGAGAGGCCGGCCGCGGAGGCCTCCTCCACGACGTACTGAATGGCAGGCTTGTCGACGACCGGGAGCATCTCCTTCGGCGTTGCCTTCGTTGCCGGGAGGAAGCGGGTGCCGAGGCCGGCCGCAGGCACAACAGCCTTGGTGACCGGCATGCGGGTGTTCGTCGTCGTCATGCGTTGACCTTACTGAGGCAGATGACCGCCCTGGCTGTGGGCGAGGTTAATCGCTTGTGAACGAACCTCGTCGGCGACAGCCACGACAGTGACATTACGGGCAGCGCGACCGGTCAGGGCAGCTGGCTCAGAACCGGCACAAGGCGACAGATTACCGTGCAGACCGTTCAGCCCCTGCCGCTTGGCCGCCGCCAGCGCCCGGTCCGCCGCGCGCAGCAGCGGAGCCGCGTGGGTGCCGTCCGCCGGCAGCACCGCGATGCCGGCGGCCGCGGTCAGGCCGTTGCCCTGGCGGGAGGCCCGGCCGGTCTCCCAGACGTCGGGCACCCGGTCCAGCAGCCGGTGCCGGCGGACCGACCAGCACAGCCGTTCGGCGACCCGGGCGGCGCCCGCGGCACCGGTGTCCGGCAGCACCACCAGGAACTCCGTACCGCCGTACCGGCCCAGGGTGTCCGTGCGGCGGATCTCCACGCTGAGCCGCTGCGCCAGCTCGCGCAGCATCACGTCGCCGCGGCTGCGCCCGTGCTCGGCGTTGAGCGCCTCGAAACCCTCGATCTCCAGCAGGACGAGGGCCAGCGCGCGCGGGGCCCCCGGGGCGCCGGACTGGTGGTCCTGCGGCTGCCGGTCGTCCGACTGACGGACGCTGGGCCGACGGCAGTCCGGGGCCGGCTCAGCGCGCTGCGGATCGTCCGGGGCGCCAACGGCGGGACGGGATTCGCAGCGCGCGATCTCGCGCTCCAGGGTGCGCTGGAGGTGACGGTAGTTCCACACGCCGGTCAGCGGATCGCGCGCCGCCATCCGCTCCAGCTCCTCGCAGCGGCCCCGCAACTCGGCCAGCTGGTGCCGCAGCCCGGACTCGCGCCCCTCCTCCGCCCCGGCCGAGCGTCGCAGCCGGACGCCCAACAGGCCGGCCAGCCCGGCGAGCGGGGCGCTGAGCAGGGCGAGCGACTGCACCAGGAGCGGGGTGGGCATCGGATCGCCTTCCGGTTCTCGCACGGGCGGGGGGACAGGGGAGGATCGTGGCGACGGCCGCGGATCCGGAGGAGCAGGACTTGTACGACGATCCCTTCTACAACGACAAGGCAGGGCTGAGGTCACGGCTTCTGGCCGACCGCCGCGCACTGTCGCCCGAATGGCGGGAAAGCACCGCCACGGCCCTGGCCGGGCAGGCCCTGGGGCTGCTGCCCGCGGCCGGGCCCACGAGCGTTCCGGGCCCGCCGGAGGGCATCGGGCCGGTAGCCGTCGGGCCGGTGGCCGCGTACGTGTCGGTGGGCGCGGAGCCCGGCACCCGGCCACTGCTCGACCTGCTGCACCGGCGCGGGATCCCGGTGCTGCTGCCCGTCCTGCTGCCCGACAACGACCTGGACTGGGCCGCCTACCAGGGCGCCGAGCACCTGCTCCCGGCCGGGCGCGGGCTGCTGGAACCGGACGGGCCGCGGCTGGGGCCGGCGGCGGTCTGCGCGGCCGCTGTGGTGCTGCTGCCCGGACTCGCCGTGGACCGCCGCGGCCTGCGGCTGGGCCGGGGCGGTGGTAGCTACGACCGCGTCCTGGCGCGGCTGGACCGGGCCGGGGCGCGGCCGTTGCTGGCCACCCTGCTCTACGACACCGAGCTGCTGGAGCGGGTCCCGGCCGAGCCGCACGACCGGCCGGTGCACGCCGCCGTCACGCCGTCGGGGGTGCACCGGTTCCCGGCCTGAGCGTTGCCCGCCTGAACATTCACGGCGAGACGGCTCACGGCGTCAGGGTGAGCCGGTTCTTGGTCGCGGCGTCCACCGCGGCCTTGCTGTAGGCCCAGGGAAGCAGCTTGCCCTGGGCCCAGAGGGCGGTCTGGTCGTTGTAGTTGGCCTGGAACGCGTGCCCGGACTCGCCGCCCACGTTGATCCAGCGCGAGGCGTCGAAGTCGCTCAGGTCGACCACCATCCGCATCGACGGGATCCAGTCGACCTGGTAGCCGGACGCCGCCGTCCAGCCGGAGGCGTTGACCGCCGCCGAGCCACCGGAGAGCTGGTACGGACCGCGGTTGAGCAGCCGGTGGATGATGCCCGAGGCGAACGACGAGTTGTCGATGCCCAGGGTCTGCTCCTTGAGGTTCAGCGTGTGCAGCCGGCCCCAGTTCCAGGTGGAGATGTCCTTGCCGAGCTGGGCGGTGAGGTCCTGGCGGGCGTCCTTCATCGCCTCCTTCAGCAGGTTGTCCAGACCGTGCTGCTGGACGTGGTTGGAGTCGATGTAGTCCCACCACTGGCTGTTCGGGTTGGCGAGCTGCTGGCGCACCACCTCGGTCCAGCGGTCCCCACCGTCCGGCTGGGCCTGGTTCGCGGGCCGGGTGCCGCACTGGGTGACCACCTTGGTCTCACCGCCGACCGAGCCGAGCGGCTGGTTGGCGTCGACCTTCTGCTGGACCAGCAGGCAGTCTCCCTGGGCCCGCACACTCGCCGGGAACTTCTGGCCGAAGGCGAGGATCAGCAACTGCCGCCAGACACCGTTGTAGTAGGCCGCGGCGGCCGAGTCGGCGTCCTGGTTGTAGTTCCAGTCCTTCAGCAGGTCCTGCGCCTGGCGGACGTACGGATCGCTGACCTGCTCCTTCAACAGCATCGGCACCAGGGTCTTGGCCATCACGCTGGTGTTGTCCATCTGGATGGACTGCATGTCGTCGGGGGAGATCCGGCCGCCGTTCTGCAGCCGGGCCTGGATCTGGTCGCCGATCTCCTTGGCCCGGGTGCCGTACTCCCAGTCCGAGGTCAGCAGGTAGGGGTAGCTCTTGTCGGTGACCGCCTGGTTGGCGGTGACGATGTAGCCGGACGAGGGGTCGAAGACGTTCGGCAGCGAGTCGAAGGGGATGGTGCCCTTCCAGTTGTACGCCGGGTCCCAGCCCAGAGCCGGGTAACTGCCGTCGCCGAAACCGCGGATCGGGATCACACCCGGGGCCTGGTAGCCGATGTGGTTCTTGGTGTCGGCGTAGATCAGGTTCTGTGCGGGGACCTCGAAGTTCTTCGCGGCGGCCCGGAAGTCGTTCCAGTTGGCGGCCCGGTCCAGCGCGAAGACCGCGTCCATCGTCTTGCCCGGGGTGAGCGCCGTCCACTTGAGCGCGACGCCGTAACCGCTGGTCCCGCGGTCCGGTGCGGAGTTGCCGACCGGCGCGTAGGTGCCGACGTTCTGCTCCTCGGTGCTCTGGTCCGAGATGAGCGGTCCGTTGTTGGTGGTGCGGACGGTGATCGTGCGGTCGGCGCCGCCGGCGACCTTGATGGTCTCCTGGCGTGTGGTGAACTTCACGTCCTGGCCGTTGTACAGGTACGTGTCCGGGCCGGTGACCTTCTCCAGATAGAGGTCCGTCACGTCGGCGCCGAGGTTGGTGAAGCCCCAGGAGATGTTCTGGTTGTGGCCGATCACCACGCCGGGCATCCCGGAGAAGGTGAAGCCGGTGGTGTCGTACTGGCAGTTGCTGTTGACGACCCGGCAGTGCAGGCCCATCTGGTACCAGACGGACGGCATCCCGGGGCCCAGGTGCGGGTCGTTGGCCATCAGCGGCTCACCGGTGGTGGTGTGGCTGCCGGAGACCACCCAGGAGTTGGAGCCGATGCCCTGCCCCTGCGGGCCGAGCAGCTGCGGCAGCGCGTCCACCGGACCGGACAGGCCCTGCAGCAGGGAACTCGTCACGGCCGCGGCCTGGGTGGTGCCGGTGCTGGACGACGACTGGTTGACCGCGTTGACCGGCTGCTTGTAACCGCCCGGGCCGACCGTGCCGGTCTGGCCGACGATGGTCCCGTTGCGGTCGTACGGGTAGGACGGGTAGAGCTGGGAGATCTGGTCCTTGCTGAAGTCCTGGGACAGCAGCGAGCGGTCGATCTCGTCCTGGACGTTGCCGGAGAGGTCCCAGGCCATCGCCTTGAGCCAGGCCACCGAGTCCACCGGGGTCCACGGCGCGGGCTTGTAGCTGCCGTTCACCGTGCCGAGCAGCGCGTACTCCAGCGAGGCGCTCTTGCCGCCGGGGTGCTGGGCGAGCCAGGCGTTGACGCCGTCCGAGTAGGCCTGGAGGTACTTCTTGGTCTCCGGCGACAGCACGGTGTCGTACTCCTGCTGGGCGACGCCGTGCCAGTCCATGGTGCGCAGGAACGAGTCGGTCTGCACCTGGCCGGCCCCGAACATCTCGGAGAGCCGTCCCGAGGTGATGTGCCGTCGGACGTCCATCTCCCAGAACCGGTCCTGGGCCTGGACGTAGCCCTGGGCCTTGAACAGGTCCTCGGAGGTGTTGGCGTAGATCTGCGGGATGCCGTTGGCGTCCCGTTCCACGTCCACCGAGGCGCTCAGCCCGGAGACCTTGATACTGCCGCTGAGCTGCGGGAACGAGGCACGCACGGTGTCCACCGCAAACCAGCCGCCGGCGGCGGTGCCGGCCACCAGGAGCACGGCGAGCACGAGCACGATCAGACGAGCGCGCCGGAACTTCTTCGAGCGGGGCATCTGGGTCCTAGCAACAGGGAGCAGGGCGACGTCACATTCAGCTGGGCGGCCGTGACCGGTCACCACATTAGGCCGACTCAGGTGGCGCAGGTGCACCGGGGACGCTCACGGTGGATCCCTAGGGACCCTATCGGCCGGTTCTGAGGACTCCTCGCGGGCTCCCGGAAAACGGGGGATTCAAAAGAGTAGGTAAAATGTTAGACTGGGTAACGACACCTCAGCTAACCCGTCGTCGGTCGCAGCGCCGCGCCGACTGATGCTGCGAGGTGTCCCGTGATCCTCCTGAGCCGCCTGCCAGCCTTCCGTGCCCGCGACCCCGAGGTGCCCCTGCGTTGACCGTCGACCATCTGAACAAGTTCCTCCTCGAGTTCTCCGTGATCCTCCTGGTCGCGGTGGTCGCGGTCCGCATCTCGACCCGTTCGGGGCTGCCCAGCCTGCTGCTCTACCTCGGCATCGGGGTGGTGATCGGCCAGAACGGACTGGGTGTCACCTTCAACGACGCCGAGCTGACGCAGGTCATCGGCTATGCCGCGCTGGTGGTCATCCTCGCCGAGGGCGGGTTGAAGACGAGCTGGCCGGCGATCAAGCCGGTGATGCCGGCCGCCACCGTGCTGGCCACCTTCGGGGTCGCGATCAGCGTCTTCGTCACCGCCGCGGGCGCCCACTGGCTGGTCGGCCTGGACTGGCGGATGTCCCTGCTGCTCGGCGCCATCGTCTCGTCGACCGATGCGGCGGCGGTCTTCTCGGTGCTGCGGATGGTGCCGCTGCCGCCGCGGCTGACCGGCCTGCTGGAGGCCGAGTCCGGGTTCAACGACGCCCCGGTGGTGATCCTGGTCGTCGCCTTCGCCACCACCGGCCCGTTCGACTCCTGGTACGTCCTGGTCGGCACGATCATCGCCGAGCTGGCGATCGGCACCGCCGTGGGCCTGGCCGTCGGCAAGGTGGGGTCGTACGGACTGCGGCACGTCGCGCTGCCCTCCTCCGGCCTGTACCCGATCGCGGTGATGGCACTGACCGCCCTCGCCTACGCGGGCGGCGCGCTGCTGCACGGCTCCGGCTTCCTGGCCGTCTACGTCTGCGCGGTGCTGCTGGGCAACGCCAAGCTGCCGCACGGACCGGCCGTCCGGGGCTTCGCCGACGGGCTCGCCTGGATCGGGCAGATCGGCATGTTCGTGCTGCTCGGCCTGCTCTGCAACCCCGACACGATGGGCTCCGCGGTGGTCCCGGCGCTGGTGATCGGCTTCGTACTGGTCTTCGTGGCCCGACCGCTGTCGGTGGTGCTCACCCTCACGCCCTTCCGACTGCCCTGGCAGGAGCAGGCGCTGCTGAGCTGGGCCGGGCTGCGCGGGGCGGTGCCGATCGTGCTGGCCACCATCCCGCTGGTGGCCGACGTGCCGCGGGCGCAGGACGTCTTCAACATCGTCTTCATCCTGGTCGTGGTCTTCACCCTGCTCCAGGGGCCCACGCTGCCCTGGCTGGCCAAGCTGTTGAACATCTCCGAGGGCGCGATGGGCCAGGACATCGGCATCGAGTCGGCGCCGCTGGAGCATCTGCAGGGCCAGCTGCTGTCGGTCTCGCTGTCGGCGACCTCGCGGATCTCCGGGGTCGAGGTCAGCGAACTGCGGCTGCCGGCCGGCGCCGCCGTCACGCTGGTGGTGCGCGCGGGCAGCAGCTTCGTGCCCGACCGCACCACCGTGCTGCGGGCCAACGACGAGCTGCTGGTGGTCACCACGGAGGCGGCCAGCGAGGCGGCCGAGCGGCGGCTGCGCGCGGTGGACGAGGGCGGGAAGCTCGCGGGGTGGCTCAGCGGGCGGTGACGTCACCGATCGGGCGGCCAGTCGATCGCAGCTCTTGGCGGGCTGTTCACCTTGGGTTGGCAGGGCCGAGCGCGGTGGAGGCTCTACAATGGCGGTAACTACGTATCTCTATACATCCGCAATATCTGCCTGAAGCAGAGTTGGCGCGACCGCTCGGCGGCCGCGGTCCGCAGCACCATCTGGCCTCCCGCTTCCACGAACCAGCCAGCCGGACCCGGTATCAACCCCGGTCGACGCGCGAGAGGACTACTCTCGGCGCCGTCGGGGCTTTCCCATACCCGGCGCGCGCTACCAGGCAGCAGGAAGGACCGACCGTGGCGGCCCGCCGAACGGTCGAAAACCCCGCTGTACCCACCCGTGTCGGGTACCTCACGCTGCTCCGCACCCCGGGCGCGTGGACGTTTCTGCTCCCCGCCTTCGCGGCGCGGCTCCCCTTCGCCATGCTGAGCCTGGGCATCGTGCTCCTGGTGTTCGACACCCAGGGTTCGTACGGCACCGCCGGCGCGGTCGCGGCGGTCTCCGCCGTGGCACAGGCCCTGGTCGGACCGCAGTCCGGTCGGCTGGCCGACCGCTTCGGGCAGGCCGCCGTCCTGGTGCCGAGCGTGCTGGTGCACGCCGTCTCGGTCGGCACGCTGATCGCGCTGGCGCTCGGCCACGCGCCGGTCTGGACGCTCTTCCTGGCCGCCGCACCGGCCGGCGCCACCGTGCCGCAGATCGGCGCGATGGTCCGGGCCCGCTGGGTCTCCAAGCTTTCCGACCAGCCTCCGGCGCATCTCAACACCGCGTTCGCCTTTGAGTCGGTCACCGACGAGTTCACCTTCGTGGTGGGCCCGGTGCTGGCCACCGCCATCGCCACCGGCATCGCACCGGCGGCCGGCCTGGTCGCCGAGGCCGCGCTCACCCTGGTCGGCGGGCTGGCCTTCGCCGCCCAGCGCCGGACGGCTCCCGTACGGCACCCGCACGAGCCGGGCGCTGTCCGGGTGTCCGCACTGGCCTCCCCCGGCGTGCGGCTGCTGGCCGGCTCGTTCCTGGGCGTCGGCACCGTCTTCGGCGCCATGCAGGTGTCCGTGACGGCCTTCGCCGAGGCCGAGGGCCAGGCCGGCGTCAGCGGCACCGTCTACGGGATCTTCGCCGGCGGCTCGATGCTCGCCGGCGTGCTCTACGGGATGGTCGCCTGGCGGCGCTCGGCCCGGCAGCGGATGCTCGGCAGCTACACCCTGCTGGTGCTGGGGTGCTCGACGCTCTGGGCGATGCCCGACCTGACCTCGCTGGCCGTGGCCGGCCTGGTCTGCGGACTGGCCATCGCACCGACGCTGATCACCGGCTACACGCTGGTCGAGACGCTGGTCGCGGACGGCGCCAAGACGGAGGCCTTCACCTGGCTCACCGGCGCCATCGGGCTGGGCCTGGCGATCGGCTCGACCGTCGCCGGGCAGCTCATCGACGCCCACGGGCCGTGGACCGGCTTCCTCGTGCCGGTCGTCGGCGCCGGGCTCGGGCTGGTGGCGCTGGTCACTTTGCGGCGGCTGCTGGTCGCACCGGGGGCGCGCACCCGTACCGTTGCCATGAGCGCGCCGGCCAACCAGCGGCTCGCCGGGGTGACCGAGAACTGATCCGTCCGGCTCGCTGCGCTCGTCCCGCGTCGTACCCCCTCGATGCCGCCGACCGTGGTGACCAGGGCGGGCGGCGGACGACCGGCCCGGCGACCAGCCGGCGACCAGCCGGTGGCGGCGCCGCCGTGCCCGACAACGGCGGCGCTGGACTGATCCCGCGGAATGCCGCATCATGGACCGTCGTTAGCACTCATCAGGCGAGAGTGCCAGGAGGAAGACAAGTGCCCACGTACCAGTACCAGTGCACCGAGTGCGGCAACGGCCTTGAGGCGGTGCAGAAGTTCACCGACGAGGCCCTGACCGTATGCCCGCAATGCGAGGGCCGGCTGCGCAAGGTCTTCTCCGCCGTGGGCGTGGTCTTCAAGGGCTCCGGGTTCTACCGGACCGACAGCCGGTCGTCCTCCAGCAGCTCGGTGGGCTCGGCGTCGACCAGTGGCGGGAAGTCCGGCGGTGAGTCGTCGTCCGGCTCCGGCGCCTCGACTTCGGCTGCCTCGTCGAGCTCGTCGTCCGGCTCGTCCGGCTCGTCCGGCTCGTCCGGTTCCTCGTCGACGTCTTCGTCGTCCGGCTCGGCCAAGTCGGGAAGCAGCGCCTCGGCGAGCTGACCCGGGCTGACTCAGGGCTGACTCAGGCCTCCTGCGACTCTCGAACAGAGGGTGGCAGGAGGCCTTTGCCATGCCTGGGCCCGCCGACCATCGTTAGGCCGTACGGGTGGGGTCGGTTGTCCACAATCGCCTGGTTATCCACAGGAAATCGGCGGGGTCTGGGCGGGGGTGGACGGCGGCGGCAAGCTGATCCGGCCAGCAGTTCTCTCCTCCCCACCGAGGCGGTGCCGGACATCATGACCACCATCACGCCGACCCCAGAGCCCGCTTCCCGCCCTGTTCCCGTGGCAGCGGCGAGTCATCGCGCGCACCAGCCGGCGCCGGAGTCGGCCTCGGCCGTCCCCGCCAGGCGCCTCGTTCCGGAGTTCCGCCCGATCCGGTGTCGGGGTGGTGGGCGGTATCGCCTCCAACAGGCGGTCCGGCACCGACCCGGGGTGCTGGTCACGGGGCTGCTGGCGGCCGCCGCCGTGATCGGCGCCGGACCGCTGCGGACCGGACCGCCCCCGCCCGCACTCTCGACGAACACGCAGACGGTGGCCGGACCGGTCGGCTCACCCCGATGTGCCTCCGGGCACTGAACCACATCCCCGCATCGTCCACACGAAACCTGACAATTCACCCGTAACCGATCACAGGGTTCATCGTTCACGGGGCGTGAAAGGCTTCAAGGAATTCATTCTTCGCGGCAATGTCATCGATCTCGCGGTCGCCGTCGTCATCGGCGCCGCGTTCACCAACATCGTCAACGCCTTCGTCAAGGGCATCATCAACCCCCTGGTTGGCGCCTTCGGCGCCAAGGACCTGGACTCCTACAGCTCCTGCCTGAAGGGCCCCTGCGTGATCAGCGCGAGCGGTGAGGCCACGTCGGGGATCCCGATCTTGTGGGGATCCGTGCTGAGCGCGATCCTGCAGTTCGTGATCACCGCAGCGGTCGTCTACTTCTGCCTGGTTCTGCCCGCCGCCAAGTTCATGGCCAAGCGCAGGACCCCGGACGAGGTGTCGGCCGAGGCCGACGCCAAGGAGATCGTCCTGCTCACCGAGATCCGGGACGCGCTCGTACGCCAGTCCTGACCCGCGCTCCTCCCTCCCCCGTCCCCCCTACTCAACCTGTCCCCTTCGCCGTCCCCAGGCACCGAAAGAGCCTGGGCCCGTACCGGCCCAGGCTCCGCGCATCCGTACACGCCCGTATCCAGGCCCACGTCCGCGTCCCCGTCCCCGTCACGTCGTCCAGGTTGCGGCGCTCGCTCAGCCTCCGTGGTGCGGGGGGCGCTGGCTCACGTACCAGTCCAGTCCACGTCCCGCACCGTCCTCGCCCCAGCCGGCGTCGGTGTCATCGCTGGTCTGCCGGCTGAAGGGGTCGCTGAAGACGAGCTTGGCCGCCTTCGCCGCAGCGGCGGCCTCGGCGGCATCCCGCTTCACGGGCGCCTGCTCGGCCTCCGTCGTCCCGGCCGCCGCATCCGCGCCCTGCTTCTTGTCCTGCTCAGCCATCGCCCTGCCTCCGGTTCGGTCACTCCCCTCCAGCCTAGGTCCTGCCCGCCGACCCGCCTTCGCCCCCGACGCGTCGCCAACGACGCCAGAGGGGCCAGGGAAACGCCCTGGCCCCTCTGCGACGACATCCGGTCGTCCGGTCGTGCTGTTCTACCGTCGTTCTGTCTGTGCTGTCTGTGCTGTCCCTGCTGCCGTTGCTGCCCTGCTGCGGCACCGGCCAGTGGTCAGCGCCGGCTGGATCAGCCCAGCTCGGCCTTGAGGAAGTTCGCTCCGTTGTAGGAGCCCCAACCGGTGACCTTGTCGTAGCCGGTGCCCGCGCTGTACGCCCCGTTGTTGCCGGACTTCACGTCGTGGAAGGCCGACGCGTAGCTGCTGGAGGAGGCCAGCGTGTAGATCGTGCTGTTCGCGAATCCGAAGGAGGGCTTGCCCTTGGCCTTCGCCTCACTGTTGTAGACCGCCGCGAAGGCCGCCCAGTTCGGCGCCGCCGCGCTGGTTCCGCCAAACTCCTGCCAGGAACCGGCGGTGTAGATCGCCCAACCGCTGGAGGGGTTGGCGTCGGCCGCGACATCCGGCACCGCGCGGTACGTGCCGGTGTTCACCTTGCTCTGGAAGCTGGGGGTGTTGAAGAAGGAGGAGACCCCGCCACCGCTGCCGGACCAGGCGGTCTCCTTGCTCCACGCACCGCCGGAGGTGCTCAGCGTGGTGCCACCGACACCCGTGGTGTACGGGTCGGAGGCCGGGAAGTCGACCGACGTGCCACCGTTGCCGGCGTCGTCGGACCCGCTGTCGCCGGAAGCCGCGAAGACCGACTGGCCCTGGGCCGCGGCCTCCTTGAGGTCGGCGTCCACCGCGACCCGGTTGGACGGCGTCTCGCTCGCCTCGTCGGTGCCCCAGCTGATCGAGATCACGGGGACGTTGTCGCTGACCAGCTGCGAGTAGACCGCGGTCTCCCCGGCGTCACTGTTCGGGGCCTCGTAGACCTTGATCGCCGAGCCGGGCGCCAGGGCCTGCACGACCTCGATGTCCAGCTCGACCTCGTCCTGGCCGGACAGGTCCGTGGTGCCGCCGGACACCGCGACCACCGACGGGGTCGACGGGTGCAGCGAGTACTGCTTGTCGTAGGCGCTGATGTTGGACTGCTGGAATCCCGAGAACTCCAGCACGGCGACGGTCGAACCGGCGCCGGTGTAACCGGCGTTGATCGTGGAGGTGAGGTTGTAGGCCGAGCGGGCCGTGGTGGGGTTGAGGCCCGCGGAGACCTTGGAGGAGGTCGCCGGAGTCGCCGCCGGGGTGCTGAAGTGGGTGTACTTGGCGTAGTTGTTGAGCCCCGCGACGTCCGTCACCACGGAGGCGATGTCGGTCGGCAGCACGGGCGCCGTGACGTTGGCGAAGTAGCTGCGGCCGTCCTGGCTGTCGCGGTAGTTGGCGAGGCTGGTGCCGAAGGCCTTCTGCACCTGCGCGGCCGTGCCGCTGGCCTGGATGGTGAGCCGGTTCGCGCTGACCTGGCCGACCGTCAGCCCCTGCGACGCGAGGTACCCGGACACCTTGGCGACGGTCTCCGGCGTGGCACCGAACCGGGCGGCGAACTGGTCCACCGTCAGGTAGTGCTTGTACTGCGCCGACTGCGGGTCGCTCGCCTGGGCGAGGAAGGTGTCGAGGCCGGCCGTGTCGCGCTGGGCGAGGCTGACCGCGACGGATATCTGCTGCCCGGCATCGACCGCACTGGTCCGGACCGAGTGGTTCACCGCCGCCACGACGTCACCGCGCAGCGCAGGGAGCTGCTGGGCGGCGGGCTGCGCGGCGAAGGCCGGCGAGACAGCGAGTGCGAGGATCGGCAGGGGTGCGGCAAGGAGGCCGATGAGGGGCCTGATGCGGGACTTCACTGATGTCCTCCTGGGACGGAACGATCGGCGGTGGGGCACCGGCCGGCACGGTTCGCCGGACTCGGCGCTCTGAACCCGGAGTGGATGACTCCACGCTAGGTTTGTCGATCCACCGTCAAAAGAGGGGTATCCCCTGCTGTCCATGTGTCACAGCGGTGTCCCCGGATGTCGGAATGCCTCGGCCATGTGAACGCACATTCCCGCCTCACCGCGGGCTCTGCGACGTCAGCCCTACCAGGTCACCTCTGAATCGGCTCTGAGTCGGCTCTGAGTCGGCTCTGGGTCAGCGCTGGGTCAGCGCTGGAACTCTGTGTCGCGTCAGCCACGCGTCAGCCACGCGTCAGCGCCGGGTCAGGTCTGCGCCGCAAGGGCCCGCGCGAGGGCCGCGCGGGAGCGCACTCCGAGCTTGCGGTAGACCCGGGAGAGCGTTCCCTCCACCGTTTTGACGCTGACGAAGAGCGCCGCCGCCACCTCGCGGTTGGTCGCGCCGTCGGCGGCGAGGCCCGCCACTCGGTGCTCGCTCGCCGTCAGCCGGCCACCGTCCGCGCCCGGACCGCCGCCGCTGTGCTCCAGCCGCTCCAACTCCCGTTCCACTCGGGCCAGCAGCGGGAGGGCCAGCCTCTCGGCACAGATCTCGCGGGCCTGCGCCAGCGCCGCGCGGGCGGCCGCGCGGTGCCGCGAGCGTCGCTCGACCGATCCCACGGCCATCAGCGTCCAGGCGACCTCCAACGGCAACCCCGCTGCGTGGAGCCGGTCGACGGCTCCCCGTAACAGGAAGACCGCCTGCAGGGTGTTCCCGAGCCCCGCCTGCGCCAGCCCCTCCGCACGGTCCACCGCGGCCCTGGCGCTCCCGCTGAAGCCCTCGCCCCACCCCCGCTCCACCGCCCGTGCCTCGGCCAGCACCTTGGTCGCCTCCCCGTACTCCCCGAGCACCACCAGGCTCTCGGCCAGGGACGCGAGGCGCCGTACGGAGTCCGGGTCCGCCATCCCCAGCCGACCCCCCAGCCGTCGGGCCTCCTGGAGGGCCTCCACGCCCGCCGCCACCGCGACCGCGTCCCCCGAGAGCAGGTGCACCGCGCCCACCGCGCCGAGCGCACGCACCTGGTGCAAGCGGTCTCCGTCCGCCGCCGACACGGTCGCCGCGTACGAGGCCAACTGCCCGGCCCGCAGCAGGCCACCGCCCGCCAGCTCGGCCACGGCCCATGCGTGCAGCACCGGGCCGGCCCCGGCCGCACCCCCCACACCGCCGTCAGTCCCGGTTCCGGCGGGCTCGGCGAGAGCTCTCCCGGCCGGCGTCCTGCGCAGCCCCTGTCCACCCAGGGTCCGCGCGAGCGCGACGGCGGACGCCTCGGGTTGCGCGCCGATCCCCGCGAGCAGGTCGCTGAGCCGGGCGGCGGAAAGCATCGCCGACACCGCGTCACCGGCTGCCGCCTGGGCCCTGATCAACAGGGTCAGCGCCTCGACGACGTCCGTCAGTCCGGCGCCGCCACCGGCGCTACGGGTGAGCGCGGCCAGCCGCACCACGGCGGCGCCCACCCGGTCGGCATCGAGGTCGGCGGCCGCCTGCCTGCGCTGGAGCTCCCAGCTGACCGCCTGGCCGGCCCGCCCGTGCACAGCCGGCCCTGCAGAAGCCGCAACCGCGGTCGCGGTCGCGGTCGCGAGTGTGCGACGGGACTCGACAAGCTGCCCCCGCAGCGCCTGGACCGTCGAGAGCACCCCCAGGGCCGCCGCCCGCCCTGCGGAATCCCGCACGGTGTCGGAGAGTTCGACGGCGACCGCGGCCTCCTCGGCAGCGTGTGCGAACCACCCCGTGACCAGCGAACGTTCCGCCGACCAGCGGCGCAGGTCGACCTCGGCCTCGACCAGGCTCGCGCTATCGGTCTTGGTATCGGTCTCGGCCTCCCGGTCACCGGCGGTCGGCCCGGCGCCGACCGCCGGACCGCAGCCCATCGCACCGCGGTCCAACCCGAGGCCGCGCAGCTCGGCGATCCCCGCGGCGATCAACTCCCGTGCCCCTTGGGGGGGCTGACCGGACGTGCGGAGCACCAGCACCCTGGCCCGGGTGCGAGCGGCGACGGCGTGCGGCGGCTGCGCGTCCACGTCCAGCAGCTCGCAGGCGAGTGCGCGGGCCTCCTGCCTGCGCCCGGCGTCATAGGCATACTGCGCCGCCGTCAACAGCCGTTCCGCGCGCACACCGGGAGCGGCGGCAATGGCCGCAGGGGCGAAGGCGGTCGCGCGGGCGGAAGCCGCGGGGTCGTGCGGCGGGGGGACCGGGGTGTGGCGGATCGCCAGTCGCGCCAGTTCGTAGGCCTCCGAGGTCGCACCCCGGTCGCGTGCCCGGGTCGCGGCGGCCGCGAGCGCCGCCGCTGTCGCCTCGTCGGGTTCGCCGGGCCGGGACAGCGCGAGTTGGCGTGCCCGTTCGGCCGGGTCGGCGGCTGCGGCGGCGAGCGTTCGGCGGACGGCGGCCAGTTCGGCCGGCGCGGCCTCCGCGAGCAGGACGACCCGGGCCAGCGGATCCCCGAATCCCACCTGTCCCGTCCCGCCGCCCGCGTCGAGTACGAGCAGGCCGGACCGCAGAGCGGGCGCGAGCAGTAGCAGCGGGTCCCCGCCGCCGACGGCCGTCCGCAATCCGGCGACAGTCGGGCGGGAGGCGGCCGCGACGAACAGCAGGATCCGGCGCTGCTCCGCCGACAGGTCCCGCATCCGGCCGAGGACGAGTCGGCGCAGGCGTCGCGGCACGGGCCCCACGCCGTCCGCGCCGAGCCGGAAGCCCATCCGCGCGAGGTCCAGGGCGTAGCGCGGGTTGCCTGCCGCGACCTGCTGAACGTCACGCAGGACCGCCGCCGGCACAGGTCCGCGCCGGTCCCGGACGAGCAGTTCGGCCGTCGCCGCCGGTCCCAGCGGTGGCAGGACGATTTCGACGGTGTCCACCGGGCACACCTCCCGCCACCGCGCCGGCGCCCGCCCGCCCTCGAACCACCCCGCCCGGTCGCCCGACGCCGCACCGACCGAACCGCCCGGACCGAGCGGCTCGGCCCGCCGCGACAGCCCCGGCGGCGCGGTCCGCTCGGTGGCCAGCACCCGGATGCCGAGCCGCCCGGTCCGGCGCAGCACGAAGCGGAGCACCTCGGCGCTGGGCCCGTCGAGCCACTGGAGTCCGTCCAGGACGAGCAACAGGCCGGCCGGCCCCTGGGCCAGGGTCCGCAGGATCTGGAGCAGCCCGACCCGCAGCGCCAGCCGGTCGAGGTCCGAGCCGGGGCTCCGACCGCGGAGCAGCGCGCCGCGCAGCGCCGCGCGCTGCCCGTCCGGCAGGCCGTCGAGCAGCGCGTCCAGCCGCTGTTCGGGAAGGTCCGCGAAGAGGTCGACGAGTCCGACGTACGGGAGGGCGCGCTCCTCCCCCGAGGGCGCGCAGCGCAGCACCAGCACCCCCGACCTGGTGGCCCGGGCAGCCAGGTCGGCCGCCAGCGCACTCAGTCCGATTCCGGAGGGACCGGAGAGCAGCACCGCCCCCGCTGTCAGCAGCGCCTCCCGCGCGGCCCGCAGTTCCGGGTCCCGCCCGACCAACTGTCCCGTCCCGCCCGGCCGTCCGGCACCCCACCCCGTCCGGGCTTCGGCCTCCCCGTCCCCGCCCCGACCCCGCCCCCGACCCCGCCCGTGCCGGTGTCCGCGTCCGTGTGCGTGCGCATCTCTCGGGCCCACCCCTCCGCCGGATCTCGCACCACCAGGCAAGCGCCATGCCCCTGACATCTCGCTCGGCAACGGAATGCCCATCTCAGCCCCGCCGCCAGCGGCCCGTCAATAAGCGTGACGGACTACGGGCCCATGGGAAACAGAGCGTTCACGCCCGCTTGACGATGATTGACGCGCAGTCACAACGGAGACCGGTTCGCGCCGGGAGAACACAACGGCGGACCCCGGCACGACTCCCGCGAGGGGGTCCTACCGGGGTCCGCCAGAGACCGGCTGCGGAATCAGGCCGCTTCGAAGCCCGCGTGGTCGGCGATCTTCTTCAGCTCCGCCAGCGCGTGCTTCTCGATCTGGCGGATCCGCTCCCGGGTGAGCCCGTGCTGCTTGCCCACCTCGGTGAGGGTGCGCTCACGGCCGTCCTCCATCCCGTAGCGGGAGCGGATGATGGAGGCCGTCCGGTCGTCGAGGCGGCCGATCAGGTCGTCCAGTTCCTCGCGGCGGAGCATGACCATCACGGCGTCCTCCGGCGAGACGGCACCGGTGTCCTCGACCAGGTCGCCGAACTGGGTCTCGCCCTCGTCGTCGACGGCCATGTTGAGGCTGACCGGGTCACGGGCCCAGTCCAGCACGTCCTTCACCCGGGCCTCGGTGGTGTCCAGCTCGGCGGCGACCTCGGAGGGGTCGGCCTCACGGCCGAGCTCCTTGGACTTCTCGCGCTGGACCCGACGGATCCGGCCGAGTTCCTCCACCAGGTGGACGGGCAGCCGGATGGTGCGGGACTGGTCGGCGATCGAGCGGGTGATCGCCTGGCGGATCCACCACGTGGCGTAGGTGGAGAACTTGAACCCCTTCGCGTAGTCGAACTTCTCGACCGCGCGGACCAGGCCGGCGTTCCCCTCCTGGATCAGGTCGAGCAGCGGCAGCCCGCTGCGCGGGTAGCGCCGGGCGACCGCCACCACCAGGCGGAGGTTCGAGCGGATGAAGACGTCCTTCGCCCGCTCGGCGTCGGCGGCTATCGCCTCCAGCTCCTCGCGGGTCACCCCCTGCGGCAGCGGTACCGGCTCCGGCGCGACGCCCTCGTCGGGCGCGCCCGTGGAGCTGATGCCGTCGGCCGCGTTCAGCAGGTGCTGGGCGTAGACGCCGGCCTCGATGCGCAGCGACAGCTCGACCTCCTCGGCGGCGTCGAGCAGGGGCGTCCTGGCGATTTCGTCGAGGTACATACCGACCAGGTCGCGGTCGGCTTCAAAGTTGGTCGGGCGGGCCGTACGAGTCCGGTCGGCCCTGTCGCGAACGACGGCACGGGTGGCCATTCTTGCTCCCTTGCTGGTGATGCCGGGTCTGCTCTCGGCGACGACACGCCTTCCTCTATTGCGGGCCCCCGGGGAGCTCGCACGTAACAATCCAACGTGCAGAAACCGGACAAGATTCCCAAGTCGCTCAGATTCTTCGCGCGATGCAGTACCCTGCACACTTTCACTCGCGATATGAACGATCCGTGACTGATCCCGCACGCGGGGTGGAGGGAGACCCACTCCAACCCGGCACTAAGCAGGGACCGCTACCGCAGCGCCGACTACCGCAGTGACAGGAGAACGCCCAAGAGGCGCGGATCGATCCCCGACTCCCGTCGGCTGCCCCCGCTTCATGCGGACAAACGATGCCGAATCGCGATGCGTCCCCCATCGGATCGGCATGCCGCCCTGGGAAGGTGTCAGTCATGCACCTGACCGACGCCGGCGCCCGCGAGCTCCGCTCCCCCCATGCCCGGCTCCCGCGCTACGCGGTGGTCGCGCTCACCGCCGCCGCGCTGTTCGGACTCCTGCTGCTGCTGATCGACGGGGGCTGGGCCCCGCTGGCCCACCTGGACACCGGCTGGAGCAGCGGTCTGCACGACTTCGCCCGCCGGCACACCGCCTGGACCGCCGCCCTGCAGACCCTGACCACGCTCGGCAGCCCGGTCGTGATGCGCACGCTGCTCGGCCTGGCGGCCGGCTGGCTCTGGATGATCGGCGCCCGCACGCTGGCCGGCTGGACGGCGGCCCAGGCGCTGGTCGGCTGGCTCGTCGAGTGGGCGGCCAAAGCGGCGGTGGACCGGCCGCGCCCGCACTTCCCGGACCCGGTGGCCGTCGCGGCCGGACCGGCCTTCCCCTCCGGCCACGCGATGGCGGTGGCCGTCACCTCGGCCGCCCTGGCCGCCCTGGTCTGGCCGCAGGCGGCCAGGTCCGGCCGCATCGCGGCCTGCTCACTGGCCGCACTCGCCACCCTCGCGATCGGCTTCACCCGGATCGCGCTCGGCGTGCACTGGCCCAGCGACGTCGTGGGCGGGTGGTTCCTGGCGGCCGCGGTGCTCGGCACGACCACCGTCGCCGTCGAGTTGTGGCACCCCGGCGCGCTCGCCCGCGACGTCCGCCGGGTGAACTGGCGAACCAGGCCGCGGGTCCAGCGCGTCCTTGCCTCCGCGGTGCCCTTCCCGGAGCTGCCGCACCAGGGGGAGTTCGACGCGCGGAGCCTGGACGACCAGTGAGATAGCTCACACAGGTGATCTCTCGGCTCGCGGGGAGGAAAAGAGGACAGTGCCGCATGAGCCACCGCAGTTCACGTTGATTCGGGGCAAATACGGATCAAACCGGCGGAGTCGGCGGAGATTTCCGCCAAGTTCCCGACCTGACAACGCCTGTTCACCGGCTGGATCCCGCGCTGGAGATCTCCGCCACATGACACAGGACTCCCCAGCCGGTGCCCCGGTAGGGCAGACTGCTCCGGTTGGGCAGCACCATGTCCTTCCCGAGGGAACCGAGCACGACAGCACGGCGCCGGCCGGTCGTCCGGAACTCGCGCCAGCGCGTCAGCTCCGTACACCGACCACCCGTCCTGCCCAAGCTGTGGCAGCCTCGCAGCAGCACTTGCCCAGGCACCGAGCGACGGGGGTCCGATGACCACGCACACGGCGGGCGAACCGTACGGTTCGCCCGGGCCTCCGGAGTCGTACGGTTCGTTCGGACCGCCCGACCCGTTCGCGGGCTCGCAGCCGTACGGGGACCAGCCCACCATGGCGCTGCGGCCGATCCCCGCGCAAGGGTCCTTCGGCCCGGCCGACCCCTCCTACGCACCGCCCGCCGAGTACGCACCGCCCACCGAGCAACTGCCCGCGCAGCGCGGTCCCGGCCAGGAGCCGCCGGCCGGCAAGCCCGCCGCCCCCGCCCCCACGTCGGACGGGCGCAACGGGCTGATCATGGCGATGGGCACGCTGGCCTCGCGCGCGCTCGGCTTCGTGCGCAGCGCCATGATCGTGGCCGCGCTCACCACCGGTCCGCTGGGCGACTCGTTCAACGTCGCCAACTCGCTGCCGAACATCGTCTACACGATGCTGCTCGGCGGCGTGCTGGCCTCCGTCTTCGTCCCCGAACTGGTGCACGCCGCGCAGACCCACAAGGACGGCGGCGTCGCCTACACCGACCGGCTGCTGACCATCTGCACCATCGCGCTGGTCGTGCTGACCGTGGGCGCCTGGCTCAGCGCGCCACAGATCGTCGACCTCTACTCGCACTACAGCGGCGCCCAACGCGATCTGACCATCGCGTTCGCCCGCTGCTGCCTGCCGCAGATCTTCTTCTACGGGCTCTTCACCCTGCTCGGGCAAGTGCTCACCTCGCGTGACAAGTTCGGCGCGATGATGTGGACGCCGATCCTCAACAACGCGGTGGCGATCGCGGTCTTCGGCCTCTACATCGCCACCGCCGGCGCGGTGCGCGACGTCGGCCACATGACCCACGGCCAGGTGCTGCTGCTCGGCTGGGGCAGCACGCTGGGCATCGTGGTGCAGACGCTCGGCCTGCTGCCGTCGCTGCGGGCGGTGGGCTTCCGCTGGCATCCGCGCTTCGACTGGCGCGGCTCGGGCCTCACCAAGCCGCTGCGGGCGGCCACCTGGGCACTGTTGCTGGTCGTCGTCACGCAGCTGGCGTATGCGGTGATCACCCAGCTGAGCACCGGCGCCGGCACCCTCGCCCACAGCGCCGGTCTCAAGGCGGGCCTGGGCAACAGCGCCTACAGCAACGCCTACCTGCTCTTCGTCGTCCCGCAGGGCGTCATCACGATCTCGCTGGTCACCGCGGTGCTGCCGCGGATGTCCCGGGCCGCCACCAAGGGCAAGCTCCAGGACATCGGCGCGGACCTGGCCCAGGTGCTCAAGTCCTCGGCCTCGATGATCATGACGGCCACCATCCTGTTCGTCGCGCTGGCTCCGCAGATCTGCGCGATCGCCTTCGAGCACGGCGCGGCGACCCCCGGCGACACCTGGGTGATCGCCCAGCTGCTGATCGTCTTCGCGATCGGCCTGCCGGCCTTCTGCGCGCAGTACGCGCTGGCCCGTGGCTTCTACGCGATGGGTGACGCCCGTACGCCGTTCTGGCTGACCGTGGTCAGCTCCGGGACCAACGCCGGTCTCTCCTGCGTCGCGTACTGGGCGCTGCCGCCGCGCTGGATCGTGATCGGCATGGCCGGCGCCCAGACCGTCGCCTGCGTGGTCAACGTGGTGATCACCGGCCGGGCGCTCAGCCGGCGGCTGACCGCCGTGCCGCAGGCCCCCGCGGCCGCGCCGGACCAGACGATGATGCTCCGCTCCCCGTTCGCCGCGCCGCAGCGCAGCGGGCTCGACGGCCGACGGGTCTTCGGGCTGCACCTGGGCCTGCTGCTGGCCAGCCTGCCGGGCGCCTTCGCCGCCCACTGGCTGGCCGCGGCGGTCGGCGGCGCACTCGGTGGCGGGCTGATCGGCAACTTCTTCGGCCTTGGCGTCGGGTCGGTGGCCGTGCTCGCCTCGCTCTTCCTGCTCGCCCGGTTCTTCGGTGCCGGCTCCGCCGTCGCCCCCCTCGCGCGCAAGCTGCGGATCCCCTACCCCGAACCCGCCGTGGCCGGGGGCAAGCACCGTCGTTGAGCAGGGCGTGACGCTTCGCCAGGCCTGCTCCGGACGGGTCCCCCGAACCGGTACCCCCGGTCGGTCGCCGACGGCATACCCGGTGTTAGCGTCACCTCAGACTTTTCTTACTTTCGTACTGATACACCGCTTCCAACCCCCTGCTGAAGGTGCCACCGCGCCCCTCGGGGACCGTGCTCCGGCCGGTCCGCCGCTGGGCGCCGCGGGCGGCCCGCACAGGGGAAATCCGGCCCGCCACGGGCCCCCATCTCGGACACGGAAGGTCTGCAGACTCCGTTGACTGCCATCCACCGATCCACCCCCAGTACCGCGGGCCGACGGCGCTCGGTCAGCGCCGCCGCGGCCACCGCGACCGGTCTCGCCCTGCTGGCGAGCACCGTCGCCGGCGCCGCCAGTGCGCAGGCAGCCGACCCGGCCGCCGCGAACACCCTCCAGGGCCAGTTCGCCTCGGCCGCCGCCGAGTTCCACATCCCGCAGAGCGTGCTGCTGGCGCTGTCCTACCAGGAGACCCGCTGGGACTCCCACCAGGGACAGCCGAGCACCACCGGCAACTACAACGTCATGGGCCTGACCGACGTCGACGTCGCGGCGACCGACGCCGCCGCCGCGTCCGAGGCGCCGGAGGTCGACCAGAGCGGCAACGGCACCCCGGCGACGGACGCCGTCCCGGCGCCCACCAAGGTCGTCGACAGCCCCGCGCTGCACACCCTGGCCGCCGCGGCCAAGCTGATCAAGCAGCCCGACTCGGCCCTGCGCGGCGACTCCGCGCAGAGCATCCGCGGCGCCGCCGCCCTGCTGGCGCAGTACCAGCAGCAGTCCGGCGGCAAGACCACCGCCACCGACCCGGGTGCCTGGTACGGCGCGGTGGTCCAGTTCGGCCAGACCCCGGCGGCCGACGGCGGCACCGCCTTCGCCAACCGGGTCTTCGGCACGCTGCGCCAGGGCGCCTCCCGGGTGACCGCCGAGGGCCAGAGCGTGACCCTGCCCGCCGACCCGGGCCTCCAGCTCCCGGCGGCCTCGGTCGCCCCGCGCGCGGTGACCCCCGGCGGCCCCACCGAGTGCCCCACCAGCCTGCAGTGCGAGGCGGCGCCCGCCGCCTCGGCCAACTACAGCAACGCGAACCGCCCGGCCGACGGCGACGCGATCCAGTACATCGTCATTCACGACACCGAGGGCGGCTACGCCGGCAGCCTGGCGACCTTCCAGTCCGCCGCCTCGCAGGTCAGCGCGCACTACCTGGTGCGGTCCAGTGACGGCCACGTCGCTCAGCTGATGAGCGACAAGGACATCGCCTGGCACACCGGCAACAAGACGTTCAACATGCACAGCATCGGCATCGAGCACGAGGGCTACGCCGCCGGCGTCGGGCCGGGCAACACCCCGACCTGGTACTCCGAGCAGCTCTACCAGTCCTCGGCCGCGCTCACCCAGTACCTGGCCGGGAAGTACAACATCCCGCTGGACCGCCAGCACATCATCGGCCACGACGACGTGCCCAAGCAGACCGAGCTGGACGGCAACGGCAACCCGATGCCGGCGCAGCACTGGGACCCGGGCACGTTCTGGGACTGGCAGCACTACATGCAGCTGGTGGGCGCGCCGATCCAGAACGGCACCGGCGCCTCGCTGACGGTCGGCGGCACGGTGACCATCGCCCCGCCGTTCACCTCCGCCAACCAGCCTCCGGTGGACGGCACCGCCGCCCGCCCGGAGAACTTCGTCTACCTGTACACCTCGCCGAGCACCTCCTCCGCGCTGCTCAACGGCGGTACCACGCAGGGCTCGGACGTCACCGACAAGGCCGTGGCGGGCGCCACCTACGTGGTCGCCGCCCTGCAGGGCGACTGGACCTCGATCTGGTACGGCGGCAAGCAGGCCTGGTTCTACAACCCGGGCGGCCAGACCGGCATCCCCGGCAACAGCGGCAGCCAGACCGTGCTGACCCCGAAGCCCGGCGCGACCAGCATCCCGGTCTACGGGCGGTCCAACCCGGAGCCGGCGGCCTACGCCAACTACCCGGGCACCTACACCCCGTACCTCGCGCCGGTGCCGGTCAACGCCACCGTCGCGGCCGGCCAGTCGTACGTCTCCGCCAGCGCCACCCCGGTGAAGGGCGACTACTTCTACGACGGCGCCACGCAGGCGTTCATCGTGGGCACCATCACCTACTACCCGATCCGGTTCGACCACCGGCTCGCGTTCCTGGCCTCGACCGACGTGCAGGCGGTCACCACCGGCCTCCCCGCGACGCCCAGCGGCTACACCCCGGCGGGCCCGACCCGGCTGCTGGACACCCGTAACGGTCTCGGCAAGGTCGGCCAGGGCGGCGTGATCTCGCTGCAGATCGCCGGCGCCTCGACCAGCACCGGCAGCGTGCCGGCGGACGCAACCGCGGTGGTCCTCAACGTGACCGCCACCAACGCCACCTCCAGCAGCTTCGTGTCGGTCTACCCGTTCGGGCAGGCCCGCACCAGCGCGTCGAACCTCAACTTCACCGTCGGCCAGACCATCCCGAACCTCGTGGTGGTCCCCGTGTCGAACGGCAAGGTGAGCTTCTACAACTTCGCCGGCAGCGTCGACCTGATCGCCGACATCACCGGCTACTACAGCCCGTCGGGAGCCTCAAAGCTCACCACCGCCGGTCCGGCCCGCCTGCTCGACACCCGCAACGGCCTCGGCCCGGTCGGCCCGGGCGGCGTGCTGCCGCTCCAGGTCGCCGGTGCGCCCATCGGTGACGGCACCAACGTGCCGGCCAACGTGACGGCGGTGGTCCTCAACGTGACCGCCACCAACCCGACGTCCAGCAGCTTCGTCTCGGTGTACCCCGACGGCCAGGCCCGCAGCAGCGCGTCGAACCTCAACTTCACCGCCGGCCAGACCATCCCCAACCTGGTGATCGTCCCGGTCGTCAACGGCAAGGTCGACTTCTACAACCTGGCCGGCAACGTCGACCTGATCGCCGACATCAGCGGCTACTACACCCCGACCGGCGGCTCGTCCTTCCTCACCGCCGGCCCGGCCCGCCTGCTCGACACCCGCAACGGCACGGGCGGCACCAGCGCCCCGGTCGGCCCGGGCGGCGTGATCTCGCTCCAGGTCGCCGGCAACGCCGGTCTGCCGGCCAGCGGCGTCACCGCGGTGGTCCTGAACGTCACCGCCACCGACCCGACCTCGGACAGCTACGTCTCGGTGTACCCCGACGGCCAGGCCCGCAGCAGCGCGTCGAACCTCAACTTCACCGCCGGCCAGACCATCCCCAACCTGGTGATCGTCCCGGTCGTCAACGGCAAGGTCGACTTCTACAACTTCGCCGGCAACGTCAACCTGATCGCCGACATCACCGGCTACTACACCAACTGACCGTCAGACCATCTGACAGTCGTCCCCCAGGGGTCCGCCGAACCGGCGGGCCCCTGGGGCGTTTCCATCCGCTGTCTTCCGGTTAGGGTGGACGAACATGACCACCTCTCATGTCATCGCCGCACCGACCCCGACCCCTTCGACCGCCACCCCGGCCGAACTGCCCGAGCGCCCGCTGCGGATCGCCGTGGCGCAGGCCGGCGCCGTCCGAGGTGAGGTGGCCGCCAACATCGAGCGGGCCGCCGAGCTGATCCGCGAAGCCGCCGCCGGCGGGGCGCGGCTGGTGCTCTTCGCGGAGGCGTTCCTCAGCGGCTACGACCCGGCGCTGATCGGCTCCGACCCGGCGCGCTATGCCGTCTCCGTGGACGACCCGCGGCTGGCCCCGATCGCCGACGCCTGCCGGGAGGGCGACATCGTCGCCGTCCTGGGCGCGGCCACCCGCGCCGAGGAGGCGCTCCACATGTCGGCCCTGGTCTTCGCGACGAGCGGTGCGGTGGTGGCCCAGTACGACAAGCAGCACCTGTACACCGGCGAGCCCGGGATCTTCCGGCCCGGCACGAGCGGCTGCACGCTGGAACTCGACGGCTGGCGGCTGGGTCTCGGAATCTGCTACGACTCCGGCTTCCCCGAGCACGCCCGCGCCGCGGCGCTGGACGGCTGCCACGCCTACCTGGTGGGCGCGCTGTTCTTCACCGGCGGCGGGCCCCTCCAGTCACGGGTCTGGTTCCCGGCCCGGGCGCTCGACAACACCATATTCGCGGTACTCGCCAACCAGGTCGGCCCGTTGGGCGCGTGGCAGGCGTGCGGCGGCAGCGCGATCTGGCGCCCGGACGGCGCCCTGCTCGCCGAGGCCGGGTCGGCCAAGAGCGAACTGCTGATCCAGGACCTCGATCCGCAGCTGCTGCGCGAGGCCCGCAAGGACCTGCTGATGCTGACCGACATCGCGCACCGCGACGCCGCGGTGTCGGCTTCGCCGCGCGCCACGGTCGACCTGGGCTGACCGGCCTCCCGACGAACCGTCAGGCCGGGCCGCAGAGCAGCGCCGCACGCAGGTCGAGACGGTCGTCCAGCCGGCCGAGGTCACGGTCGGTCAGTTCCTCGATCCGGCGGATCCGGTAGTGCACGGTGTTGACGTGTACATGCAGTGATTCTGCCGTCCTGGCCCACGAGCAGTCGTGGTCCAGGAAGGTGACCAGGGTGGACAGCAGCGCGCCGCCGGTGCTGCGGTCGTGCTCGGCGAGCGGCTCCAGGAGCCGGCGGCGGAAGGCCGCGGCGACCTCGGCCGGAACGCCGCGGACCAGGGCCGCCAGCGAGGTCAGTTCGGAGCTGGCACCCACCGAGCACGCCCGCGGCCCGGCCGAGGCGGCGACCTCCAGCGCGTAGCGGGCCTGCTTCAGCCCGGCCGCCAGCTCCGTCCTGGGCCCGTCGCCGCGCGGACCGACCCCGGCGCGCAGCAGGTGGCGGTCGGGCAGCCGGGCCTGCAGGCGCGGCCAGACCTCGCGCAGCCGGGCGGTCAGCTCGTCCGGCACGTCGCAGACCACGACGGCGACCGCGCGGCCAACCTCGTCCGCGCCGACCGCGAACTGGTTTCCGGTCGCCGCGCGCAGCGCCTCGGCCAGCGCGTCGGCGGCCCATGGCGCGTCCACGCCGTCGATCCGGGCGACCACCGGGACGAGCGGGGCGTTCGGCGGCAGGCCGCAGGAGGCCACCGCCTCCGCGAGCTCGGCGGGGTGCGCGGCGGCGTCGGCGGTCAGCAGCGCCGCCAGCCGGCCGGCCGCCCGGCGGCTGTCGGCGGCCTCCGCCCGGGTGCGGGTCCAGAGCGTGGCGAGCAGGTCCGCGAGGCCGTGCAGCACGGTGGCCGCACCGGCGGCGGCGTCGGTGTGCGGATAGAGGTACCAGCCGTCGAACGGGCTCTCGCCGGGCGCGCCGATCGCCAGCGCCGCGCTGCCCAGCGGCAGGTCGCCGCCGGACGCCCCGCCCCCGGAGGCGTCGCCGCCGGCCGTCGGCAGCGCGCGCCGGACGGCCTCGGGGTCCGGGTCCACGGCTCCGGGCGAGGTCGCGATGGTGCGGCCCGAGGCGGAGACCAGCGAGCAGGGCCCGCAGCCGAGCCGGGAGACCGCCCGGCCCAGCACCACGCCCGCCGGGGCACCCGCGTACATCAGCTCGACCAGCTCGCGGCGGGCCGTCTCCGGGACGGCCGCGGCACCGTCCGAGCGGGCCTGCAGATCGCCCCAGAGCCGCAGGTAGATCCGGTCGGTGACGGCCCGGAAACTGGTGCCGGCCGGGACCGAGAACAGCGGGATCCCGTGCACCCGGCAGGCCTCCACCAACCCGGCCGGAACCTCGCCGTGGGTACCCTCGCCGGCCAGCAGCGCGGCCACCCCGGCGCTGCGCAGCGAGGTCGCGAAGCGCAGCGCCAGCGCGGCGGCCGACGGGTGGTCGGGCTGCCACCAGACCAGTCCGGAGAGCACCAACTCGCCGGGCTGCAGATAGCGGGCCGGGTCCTGGAGGTCGGTCGACGTGACGCCGGTGACCTGTCGGGCGAGCAGTTCGGGCGGCCCCCAGGCCAGTCCCAGCCGCAGGTCCTCAACCCGCAGGAGATCCTCGACGATCATCTGACGCTCCTCGTGCCGAGCGCCGACGAGCGGCGCCGCACCCGGCTGGCCCTCTTATCAGCCAGGGATTCAGGTGCAGATGCATGGTAGATGCCAGGGCAATCGCCCAAAGACCATCTTGGCCGATCCTCCAGGGAGCGGCCCGCGACAGCCGCTCCCCGCTGCACGATCGGCCGATCGCGCCCCCCGGAACCACGGCCCCGGCCGGCCCACCCGGACAGCGCAACCCTTCCGGCCCCGTCAGGACAGTGCGACGGCGCCGCCCCAGGCTGGACCCCATGGAGACACCGCAGCGCGAACCCTCGGACGCCAGGGTGCTGCTCCGGCTGCTGACGCCGGTCGCCGGGTTCGTCCTGCTGATCGTCGGATACTTCACGCTGCCGCTGGACCGCTTCGGGCCGCACCGGCCGGTGCTCAGCTGGACCTGCTTCGGGCTGGCCCTGGCCGTCCTCGCCGGGCTGCTGCTGGCCCAGGTCCGCGATGTCCTGATGGCTTCCGAGCGCGGCCGGCCAGCCGCGGTGATCATGCTGCTGATCACGCTCTCGCTGGTCATCTTCGCGAGCGCCTACCTGGCGATGTCCCGCGCGCCGGGTCAGCTCAGCGGTCTGCACACCCGCGTCGACGCCCTGTACTTCACCCTGGTCACGACGGCGACGATCGGCTACGGCGACATCGTCGCCACCAGCCAGACCGCCCGGGTCGTGGTGATCGTGCAGATCTTCTACAACTTCGTCTTCCTCACCGCCGGCGCGAGTGCCTTGAGCAGTCGGCTCCGCGGCCAGGTCGGCACCCGGGGGCGTGCGGCCGCTGCCCCCGAGCGCCCGGACGCGGCAGGGCCCCCGCCGGACTGACACGTCCGGCGGGGGCCCTGGCGGCGATCGTCAGATCGTCGCCGTGTCGATGACGAAGCGGTAGCGGACGTCACTCGCGACGACCCGGGTGTACGCCTCGTTGATCTGGTCCGCGCGGATCAGCTCGATGTCGGCGGTGATCCCGTGCTCGGCGCAGAAGTCCAGCATCGCCTGGGTCTCGGCGATGCCGCCGATCATCGAGCCGGCCAGCGACTTGCGGCCGCCGATCAGCGCGAACGCGGCGACCGGCGCCGGGTTCTCGGGCGCGCCGATCTGGACCAGCGTGCCGTCGGTGCGCAGCAGGCCGAGGTAGGCGTTCAGGTCGAGCTCGGCGGAGACCGTGTTCACGATCAGGTCGAAGGTCCCGGCCAGCTGCTGGAAGGTCGCCGGGTCGGAGGTGGCGTGGAAGTGGTCGGCGCCGAGCCGCAGGCCGTCCTCCTGCTTGCGCAGCGACTGGCTGAGCACGGTGACCTCGGCGCCCATCGCGTGGGCGATCTTCACGCCGACGTGGCCGAGCCCGCCGAGGCCGACCACCGCGACCTTCTTTCCCGGGCCCGCGCCCCAGTGGTTGAGCGGCGAGAAGAGCGTGATGCCCGCGCAGAGCAGCGGCGCGGCGGCGTCCAGCGGCAGGCTCTCCGGGATCCGGACGGCGTAGTTCTCGTCCACCACCAGGTGGGTCGAGTAGCCGCCGTAGGTGGGCTCACCGTCCCGGCCGACACCGTTGTAGGTGCCGACCATGCCGAGCTCACCCGTGCAGTACTGCTCCAGGCCGGCGCGGCAGTTGTCGCATTCGCGGCAGGAGTCGACGAAACAGCCGACGCCGACCCGGTCGCCGACCGCGTAACGGGTGACACCGGGACCGGTGGCGGCGACGAGGCCGGCGATCTCGTGGCCGGGGACCATCGGGAAGGTGCCCTCGCCCCACTCGGCCCGGGCCTGGTGGATGTCGGAGTGGCAGATGCCCGCGAACTTGATGTCGATCAGGACGTCGAACTCGCCCAGTTCCCGCCGCGGGATCGTGGTCTTCTCCAGCGGGGCCTTCGGCGAGGGTGCGGCATAGGCGGAGACAGTCGTGTGGGTCGTCATGCGTCAAGCCTGCTCCTCCGCGCCCCGGCTAGCCAGCCACCCTCTGTGCGTACGTCTGCGGAACCTACGACTGAGGGAATCACCCTCATACTTTTCGGTATGGACCAGCGCACCGATCTGAGCGAGTTCCTCCGCTCCCGGCGGGCCCGCCTGCAGCCCGAGGACGTAGGGCTCTCGCACCACGGCGGCCGACGACGGGTCCCGGGACTGCGCCGCGAGGAGCTGGCGCAACTGGCCGGGGTCAGCGTCGCCTACTACACCCGGCTCGAACAAGGCCACGGGCAGAACGTCTCCTCCGCTGTCCTGGAGGCCATCGCCCAGGCCCTGCGGCTGAGCCAGGCCGAGCGCGAGCACCTGGCCCACCTCACCAAGCCCGTCCACCGGCGCTCACGCGCCTCCAGCCGACCCCAGCGGGTCCGCCCGTCGCTGCAGTGGCTGATCGACTCGATGGAGGGCATCCCGGCCCTGGTCCTCGGCCGACGGCTGGACATCATCGCCTGGAACCGGCTCGGCTGCGCCATGTTCGGTGACTTCCCCGCGATGCCGCCGGAGCAGCGCAACCTGGCCTGGCAGGTCTTCCTCGTCCCGGACTCGCACGAGCTGTACGACAACTGGGAGGGCAAGGCCGCCGACGTGGTCGCGAGCCTGCGGCTGGACGCCGGCCTCTGGCCGGACGACCCGAAGCTGGCCTCACTGATCGGCGAACTCTCGGTCAAGAGCGAGGAGTTCCGCCGCCTGTGGGCCGCCCACGACGTCCAGGACAAGGGCCACGGCGTCAAGGAACTGCACCACCCGGTCGCCGGCCGCCTCACCCTCGCGTACGAGACCCTGCGGCTGCCCGCCGACCCCGACCAGGTCCTCCTCGCCTACCACGCCGAGCCCGGCTCCCCCTCGGCCGAATCCCTGCGCCTGCTGGCCAGCTGGACCGCCACCCCCGCCGAAGCCTGACCCCGGTCGGCGGACCGAAACGCGCACAGGCCCTGCGCCCGGGTGGGCGCAGGGCCTGTGACCTGCGGTACTGCTGTGCCCCAGGCAGGATTCGAACCTGCGACACCGGCTTTAGGAGAGCCGTGCTCTATCCCCTGAGCTACTGGGGCGGGGCCTGCCGACCGCCTTGCCGGGAGCCCCCGAGGGGGTCTGCGGCAGAGCTGGGCTGGCACCCAGGCCAGGCGGGGGTGCGGGCGTTGGCGGTGAACCCCGGGAGGGTGCACCGGACCGGGCCCGCAGGGGGATGTCCGTCTGACCGATCACAGACTAGCGGATCGAGTCGCCCCGGACGGCTGGAGTGACGGGGTGGGACCCCGAGCCGGGATGGACGCGGTCCCCCGGCGTCCGTCCGTCAATGCCGGTGCTTTGCCTCCTCCTTGAGGGGGAGTCGCAGCCTGCTCCCGCGCGGCGGGCGACGCGGTCGAAGGAGTGCCCGAACGCGCACAGATCCCGCCTGCCCGCTGCTGGCGTGATCCATCCCACACGGTCGTACTCGAACATCCGGAGCAACACGCGGCGCGTGCTTATCCGTTGTTGATCGGCGCTGGCTAGCGTCGACGTATGGACGACACGATCACGCCGCCGGAGTGGTGCGAGGGCACCGATCTCGACAATTTCGTCTCACTCTTGCGTGGACTCAAGGACTCACTGGCCGAGGACCTGGAAGAGCTCGAAGGCCGAAAGGACCCGGCGGGGGCCCGGGGTGAGGCGGTCGGCGGGAGGGTGGGCCGCTGACGCGGGGCGCCGTGGGGACTGGGCAGTGCGGGGTGGGGGCGCCCCGGGATTCACTACTATCTGCCCAGTGGCATCAAGCCGGTTCCGTCTCTCGAAGACACCGCCCGGCGTGCCGTCCGTCCGAATGGGCGGTCGACACCCGGTCATCCGTCCACTGCCCGGCCAACGGCCTGCGTGCCGAGCCCCGGCTCCGGGTCGTTACCATCGGCAGTGGTGACGACTCGTACCAGAGCCTCCCGGCGGATCGGCCCCCGGGCCCTGCGGGCGGTCTTCACTCCGGCCGGGGTCCAGCAGGTCCGTGGTCTGACGGTGTCGTCGCCGGTCCGCAGGGGCCGGCGGTAGAGAGACAGAGACGCGATGCCGTGTCCAGGGTGGACACGGCACAACCCGAAAGGCTCGTACGTGACTGCGCCCCAGGAGCACTCCTTCGCCGACCTCGGCAAGGTGCTGGTCATCATCCCGACCTACAACGAGGCCGAGAACGTCGAACGGATCGTTTCCCGGGTCCGGGCCGCCGTCCCCGAGGTGCACGTCCTCATCGCCGATGACAACAGCCCCGACGGCACCGGCGAGATGGCCGACAAGATCGCCGAGCGGGACGGCAACGTCCACGTCATGCACCGCAAGGGCAAGGAGGGCCTGGGCGCGGCCTACCTGGCCGGGTTCGCCTGGGGCATCGAGCACGGCTACGACGTCCTGGTCGAGATGGACGCGGACGGCTCGCACCAGCCCGAGGAGCTCTACCGCCTGCTGACCGCGCTGCGCGGCGCGGACCTGGTGCTGGGCTCGCGCTGGGTGGCCGGCGGCAAGGTCGTGAACTGGCCGAAGTCCCGCCTGCTGATCTCCCGCGGCGGCTCGCTCTACTCGCGCCTGATGCTGGGTGTCCCGATCAAGGACGTCACCGGCGGCTACCGCGCCTTCCGCAAGGAGACCCTGCTGGGCCTCGGCATGGACCAGGTCGCCTCGGCGGGCTACTGCTTCCAGGTCGACCTGGCGTGGCGCACGGTCAAGGCCGGCTTCAAGGTCGCCGAGGTGCCGATCACGTTCGTGGAGCGCGAGCACGGCGTGTCGAAGATGAGCCGCAACATCCTGGTCGAGGCGCTGTGGCGGGTCACCGCCTGGGGCGTGGCCGACCGGGTGAACAAGCTGACGGGCAAGAACAAGTAGTCACGTAGTCACGTCACCGCAGGGGTCCGTACGTCCGCGTACGGGCCCCTGCGGCGTTCCTCCCCCCTCCTGCGCCGCCTCCCTCCCGGCGGGCTGTGCGCGTGCGGGCGGCCCGGGCTCGGGCGACCATGTGATCAAGGGGCTGCGGCGGAGGGAGTACGCGTGGGGCGTTGGTCCAGGATCCGGCGGCGCGCCGACTCCCTCAGCAGCACGGCGCGCGAGCTGCCCACCCAGGTCCCGCTGGTGGGCCGGGCGGTCGGCCAGCTGGTCCGGGTCAACCTGCTGGACAACGCCACCCGGCTGGCCGCGCAGGCGTTCCTGAGCGCGCTGCCCGCGCTCTTCGTGGTGGCGGTCTTCGCTCCGACGGTCCTGCGCAACAGGCTGCTCGACTCGCTGCGCGACCAGCTCGGGCTGCGCGGCGTGGCTCAGCAACAGGTACAGATGCTGGTGTCGCTCAGCCACAGCTCCGAGGAGGCGCAGACCTTCGGCGCACTGGGCGCCCTGGTCACGCTGCTCTCGGCGACGACCCTGAGCCGGGCCATGCAGCGGGTCTGCGAGCGCTGCTGGGAGCTGCCCCGGGCGTCCACCCGACTGGCCGCCTGGCGCTGGCTGGCGTGGCTGCTCGTCTGGCTGATCTACCTGGTCATGCTGGGGCCGATCCGCAACGGCTTCGGCGCGGGCTGGTGGCTGGGACTGCCACTGTCGTTCGTCACCGCGACGCTGCTCTGGTGGTGGACCCAGCACCTGCTGCTGAGCGCCCGGATCCGCTGGTACCCGCTGCTGCCGGGCGCCGGGCTGTGCGGGGTCGCGGTGGTGGGGCTGGAGATCGCCTCACAGGTGTACCTACCGTCGGCGATGTCCCGCAGCGTGGCGCAGTTCGGACCCTACGGCGCGGTCTTCACCTGTCTGTCCTGGCTGATCGTGGTCTTCAGCACGGCGACGCTGGCCCTGGCGCTGGGCCGGGTGATCGCCGAGGACGAGACCGTGGCGCGCTACCTGGGGCCGCCGCTGGCGGACCCCAGGAAGCGCAGGCGGCGGCTCAGATCAGGCGGAGCAGCCGGGACATGATCGACGGCGGCGCCAGGTCGTGCTGCAGCAGCACCGGGACCTGGGTCTGCGCGGTGCCCTCGCCCGCGGTGATCGTGCCGACCTGGGTGCCGGCCTTGGCACTGTGGCCGAGCCGGATCGCGCCCTGGTCCAGGCTCAGCGTGGCGGTCGTGCCGGTCCAGCCGGACACCGTGATGTCCTTGCCGGCCACCACGGGTGCCCGGCCGCCGAGACCGTCGTCGACATAGCCGACCACGTCGCCCTGCTTGGCGATGACCTGACCGGTCAACGCGGACTGGCCGGCCGTGATGATCTTCGCGCTGACGGTCTGGGCCGCCTTGAGGAGGCTGTCCGTGGTGGTCGCCGGCTGGCCGAGGGTCACCCCGAGAATCATCTGCCGGGTACCGCCCACGTCCTTGGTCGCCGCCCACATCAGGCAGCTGCCGGCCGGAGTGCTGGAGCCGGTCTTGGTGCCGATGACCCCGGTCTTCGCGTTGAGCAGCGCGTTGGTGTTGTAGATCCGGGTGCCGTTGATGGTGCTGTCGGGCTCGGCGACGATCTGCCGGAAGATGTCGTTCTTCATCACCTGCTCGGCCAGCTTGAGCTGGTCCTTCGCGGTGCTCTTGGTGTCGTTGTTGTAGCCGGCGGCGTCCGCGTACGTGGTGTTGGTCATCCCGAACGCGGCGGCCTGGTCGTTCATCTTCTTGACGAACGCCTCCTCGGAACCGGCGTCCCAGCGGGCCAGCAGGCGGGCGATGTTGTTCGCCGACGGGAGCATCAGCATCTCCAGCGCCTCGTACTGGCTGATCTGCTCGCCCTCGGTCACCTTGGCGGTGGACTGGTCGGAGTCGCCGGACTCCTGCGCGGCGGCCTTGTCGACGGTGAGCGACGGGCCGGTCTCGCCCTTCTTGAGCGGGTGGTCCTGGAGGATCAGGTAGGCGTTCATCACCTTGGTGACGCTGGCGATCGGCACCGGGGTGTCCGGGCCGGAGCTGCCCAGGCTGCCCAGGCCGACCACCTCGGCGGCGGCCTGGCCCTTGGCCGGCCACGGCATCGCGAGCGGGTCGCCGGTGAAGGTGAAGGAACCGGCCGCGGTCATCTTCGACTTGGGGCCGGGCAGCGGGCGCAACAGCTGTGCGGTCACCACGGCACCGATCACGACGGCAAAGAAGACCGTCCAGATGGTGATCCGCTTGAGCGCGCGGCGCAGCGGGGAGACCGGGCGCGCGCTGAGCGCCGCGAGGACCTCCAGCGCCTCGGAGGTGGTCTCCGGGGCATAGGGGGCTTCGGGCTGCGGGGGCGCGGCGGGCGGCGGGGACGCGGGCGGGATGGCGGTCCACGGCGAGACGGGCGGCGCGGCGGCAGCCGCCGGGGCGGCGGGCGGGGCCGGCGGGGTGACCTGGGCGGCCTCCGGGGCGGCCGCGGCGGCGACGGTCACCAGGACGCGCTCCGGCTCGGGCTCGGCCGCGGGTTCCGGCCCGTCCGCCGAGGCAGCCGCAGGCTCGCTCCCGGCCACCGGATCCGCCGTTGGCCCGGGCTCGGCCGTGGCCCGCGGGGCGGGCTCGGACTCGTCGGCCGGCTCCGCGTCGCCCTCCTCGGCATCCCGGATGGCGAGACGCGGGTCGGCCGCGGGGGCCTGCGCCGGCGTGGCTTCCTCGTCCGTGGCGGGCTCGGCGTCCGACTCGGCGACCGGCTCGGCGGGCTCGGCCCGCTCGACCTGCGCGGCAGGCTCGGGCGCCGCGGCCTTCGGCTCGGCCGGCATCCGCAGGAACGTCGTCGCATGGTCCGCATCCCGGACGCGCAAATGGACGGTCGCGCCGCCGGCGCCCTCGCCGACACCCGCTCCGCTGCTCGCGTCGCCGTCCACGTCGCCGTTCCGCTCGACGTCCGCGGGCAGCTCCCGCTCCCCGCCGTGCCGCACCTTGTCCGGGGCCTCGCCCACGTATCCCGACCTCCTCGCGTGCTCGGCGCCGCACGGGCCACCCGGGCTTCCGGGAGGTCCGCGCAGCGCTCCTCTGGCTCTACAGTCTCCGTCACCGGCGGACGATCCTGGCGGTCCACACCCCGTCCGACCGGCGGTTATTCCGGGCGCTCGGCCCGTCCCCGGCAACGACGCCGACCCGTCGGCCGCCGGTTCCGCCGCTGTCGCGGCGCTCAAATCGGTTCCCGCCCCAAGGTCACGATTCGGAGGCGTACTCGACAAGGCCGTGTGAGAGGCGTCACTCTGTCATTCATCCACGCGGGGAGGCTTGGATGGGCAAGAGCCGCAGAACAATTCCCGAGGAACTTTTGTTGCTCGCACTGGACCCGACCACGGGTACCACGGCGCAGCCGCAGACCCTCGACCTCGGACTAGCCGGGGCACAGCTCGTCGAGCTGTCCCTGGCCGGACGGATAGTCCCGGACGGGGACCGGATCGCCGTGGTGATGCCACGGCCGACCGGCGACCCCACCCTGGACCACGCCCTGGAGCTGCTGCGCCGTCGCGGCAGCCCGGTGCGTGCCGCGCACTGGATCGGCGGGCCCCGACTGGGGCTCCGGCAGACCTACCTGGCGCACCTGGAACGGTGCGGCATGGTGGCGGCCGTGCCGGGACAGGTGTGCGGGGTCCTGCCGACAACGCGTTACCAGGCGTCGGACGACTGTACGAACGCTGCCATCAAGCAGCGTCTCGACACAGCCATCCGCACCGGCGTCCCACCGGACCCCAGAACGGCCGCACTGGCCGCACTGGCCCATGCGGTGGGGCTCGGAAAGCACCTGTACCCCGGCAACGAGGGCAGGTCGTCGCGGTCCAGGCTGCGCGACCTGATCCGGTACGACCCGCTCGGCGGGATGGTCGCGCATGCCGTCATGGACGTGCAGAACGGCCTTCCGGCCCAGCAGGGCCGTGGCGGAACGGTGGCGGCAGGCGGACGGGCACCGGCCCAGCGGACCGGTTCCGAACCCGTCGACCGCGGTCGTCCGGCGGGAGCTCAGAGCCCGCTCGGTCGGGTCGGCGTCCGCTGACGTCCGACCGGACGGCCCGTCGAGACTGACGGGCCGTCCGACACTCGGGGCGGTCGTACCCGGCATCTGCCGGGCGCGGCCGCCCCGCCGTCGTCCCCGGAACCGGTGACGACAGACGCCGGAGCGCTCCGCATACGTACCGAACAGGTCGGCTGGACAAGCCTTAGCACGCCGGATGGTGCTCGCGCAGCGGTGACGCGATTTCCCGGCGGCGACCTGATCCAAGGTGGCATGCTGCTAGAGCCAGGGGGTTGGTACGAACACCGAAGAAGTCCGAAGCAGCACACCAGAGGTTCCGCCGGAGGTCGATGTGTCCGCCAGCATCAATCCCACCGTCCGTCGCAGAAGGCTGGGCGCAGAGCTGCGCCGTCTGCGCGAGACCAAGGGAATGACGGCCGAGGAGGTGGCGGCCCGCCTGATGGTCTCCCAGTCGAAGATCAGCCGACTGGAGAACGGGCGCCGCAGCATCAGCCCGCGGGACGTGCGCGATCTGTGCGACGTCTACAACGTCGACGATCCACGCATGCGCAACAGCCTGATGGAGATGGCCAAGGAGTCCCGGCAGCGCGGCTGGTGGCACGAGTTCGGGGACATCCCGTACAGCGTGTACATCGGACTGGAGGCCGAGGCCTCCTCGATCCGCTCCTACGAGTCCTCGTTCATCCCGGGGCTGTTGCAGACCAGGGAGTACGCCGAGGCGGTCGTCCTGGGCACTCAGCCGGACACCGACGCGGGCTCGATCCGCCGTCGGGTGGAGGTCAGGCTCAAGCGGCAGGACCGGATCTCGGGCGAGGACCGGATCGAGAACTTCTGGGCCGTCATAGACGAAGCCGCACTGGCCCGGGAGGTCGGCGGCGGCGCGGTGATGGCCGATCAGATGCGCCAGCTGCTGGAGTTGGGCGAGCAGCCGAACATCACGCTGCAGGTGATCCCGTTCGTCCGCGGGGCGCACCCCGGAATGACCGGGACATTCTCCCTGATGGAGTTCCCGGAGTCAGCCGATTCCACGGTCGTCTACTTCGAAGGGGTGACGAGCGACCTCTACTTGGAGAAGGACGTGGACGTCCGCCGCTATACCGGACTGTATGACCACTTGAGGGCTGCGGCCCTCAGCGTCGCGGAGACCCGGTCACTGATCACCGATTATGCGGAGGCGTACCAGAAATGAGCATCAAGACCCTGACCGTCAACCCGGCCTGGCGCAAGAGCAGCCACAGCGGCGGCAACGGCGCCTGTGTGGAGGTCGCGGTCCCGGAGTCGGCCACGGTGGCCGTGCGTGACTCCAAGGACCCCGAGGGTCCCCAGCTGCACTTCTCACCCACCGCCTGGGCCGCGTTCGCGATCGCGGCCGGCAGCGGGGCGTTCGGCACCGTCTGACCACCGTCCGCGTGGTGGGCGCTCCGCGCCACGGAGTGTCCACCACAGGTGCCGGACGGCGCGCGGCGGACCGGGCGGCGCGCGTTCAGACGGGGTAGCGCTCGCGCCAGCCGTCACCGGCGTCCGGGCCGTGCAGTTCCAGCCCGTGCACGAGCTCCAGCACCAGGTCGTCGGCCAGCTGCAACACCGTTCCGCGCCCCTCCAGTTCGGCCACCCACTCGGCGGGCAGCGCGGTCTCCCCGTGCAGCGCTCCCAGCAGGCTCCCGCAGACCGTCCCGGTGGAGTCGCTGTCCCCCGAGTGGTTGACCGCCAGCAGCAGCCCGGACCGGACGTCCTCGGCCACCAGCGCGCAATAGAGCCCGATCGCCAGCGCCTCCTCGGCCACCCAGCCCTCCCCCAGCGCGGCCACCCGCTCGGCCGACGGCGCCCCCGCCCGAACAGCCTCCAGGGCCCCGCACAGGGCCGCCGTGGTCTCCTCGTGCCCGGGCCGCTCGGCGAGCTGCGCCAGCGCCAGCTGGACGCCCTCCTCCAGCGCGCCGCCGCGCAGCACGGTGTGCACGATCACCGCGAGCGATCCCGCCGAGAGATAACCGGTGGGGTGCCCGTGGGTCAGCACCGAGCACTCCACCGCGAGTTGGAAGACCAGTCCGGGCTCCCAGCCGAGCAGCAGTCCGAACGGCGCGGCGCGCATCACCGTGCCGCAGCCCTTGGAGTGCGGGTTCTTGGGGGCGTCCAGGGTGCCGAGCCGCTCGGCGTCCGGGCCGGAAAGCCCGGAGAGGCAGGCCGAACCGGGCGCGCGCTGGGCGTAGAGCCACTCCTCGCGGCCCAGCCAGCCGAGGTCGGGGCGGCGCTCGTCCGGTCCCCAGTCGCGCTGGGTGGCGGCCCAGCGCAGGTAGGCGCGGTGCACGTCGGTGGGCGGGTGCCAGCCGCCGGTGTCCCGCCGGACGTGGGCGCGGATCAGTCCGTCGACGGTGAAAAGGGCCATCTGCGTGTCGTCGGTGACCGCGCCGCGCCGGCCGTACGCCGGGACGTAGCCCGTGACGCCCTGCGGGCCGTGCGCGGCCCGGATCTTCTCGATCGAGTCGAACTCGATGCCCGCGCCCAGCGCGTCGCCGATCGCGCCGCCGAGCAGCGCGCCGCGCACCCGGCTGCGGTAGTCCTGCTGCTGGGCACGGGACCACAGGGGCATCACGGAGGGGAGCCTTTCGCCGGGCGTCTCAGGAGAAGTTCGAGCGACTCCGCGACTTTATTCGAATGCCGGAGGGAGATGTCAGGTCCCCCGCAACATCGACATGAACACCGATGTGAACACCGACGACGTCCGACGCGCCTGTCGCCCGGCACCGCACCGGCGGGCGACAGGCGCGGGACGCTCAATAGTCCTACGCCACCGGGGACATGGGCACGGGCTGCTCGTACACTGGCCCGATGACCGAGGAGCAGCTGCCCGCGCACCGCCACACCCCCGCCACCGCCCCCGCCCAGCGCGCGTCGCACGACGACCGCGAGCAGGTCGCCGAGCAACTGCGGGAGGCGGCCGGCAACGGGCTGCTCGACCTCGCCGAGCTGGACGAGCGGCTGGCGATCGCCCTCACGGCCAAGACCCACGCGGAGCTGGTGCCACTGACCGCGGACCTGGCCGGGGCCGTCGACCTGCGCCCGGAGGAGCCGCTGGTCCTGGAGACGCGCGCGGGCGCCATCCAGCAGGTCGGCCACTGGGCCGTGCCGCGGCTGATCAGCGCGATCTCCGACAAGGGCAGCATCGTCATCGACTTCACCGACGCCACCTGCCGGCACCGCGAGGTCACGCTGGAGGTCGACGTACGCAAGGGCAGCATCGACATCCTGGTCCCGCTCGGCTGGTCGGTGACCACCCACGGCGCGAAGGTCGACCGCGGCATGGTCCAGAACAAGGCCACCGTGGCGCCCGCTCCCGGCAGTCCGGTCCTCCAGCTGACGGGCGTCATCGACAGGGGCAGCGTGGAGATCCGCTACCCCACGCCGCTGCGCCGCTGGTGGAAGCGGCGACAGCAGCGGGCCGTCTGAGGGCTTTCTCCGAGGGCTTTCGCAGCTCAGACCACGTCGGCCAGTTCGCGCAACAGCTTGGCCTTGGCGCGGGCACCGACCATGGACTTCACGGGCTCGCCGCCACGGAAGACCATCAGGGTCGGCATCGAGAGGACGGCGTACGCGGCCGTGATCTCCGGGTTGCTGTCGACGTCCAGGCTGACCACCCGCAGGCGGTGGGCCTCCTCCTCCGCCACCGCCACCAGCACGGGCTCGATCATCCGGCACGGCGGGCACCACGATGCGGTGAACTCGACCAGGACGGGCATCTCGGAGTTCAGCACCTCCGCGGCGAAGGTCGCGTCGGTCACGGCGGTCAGGGCAGTACTCATGACGGTGTCTCCTCGGTGAGTTCGCAGCGCGGATTGGCCTCTTCGGCCCGCGCCAGCTGGGCCGCGACCTGGTCGCGCACGGCGCCCAGACGGGCCAGGCAGTCGTCCAGCTCGGACAGTTTGCGACGGTAGACGTCCAGCGACGCCGCGCAGGAGTCGCCGGCCGGGTGGCCGGCCCGCAGACACTCCACGAACGGGCGGGTGTCCTCCAGCTCGAAACCGAAATCCTGCAACAGCCGGATCTGGCGCACCAGGTGGACGTCCTCCTCCCCGTACGCCCGGTAGCCGTTCCCGGTCCGCCGCGCGGTCAGCAGGCCACGCGACTCGTAGTACCGCAACGTCCGCGTGGTCGTCCCCGCCCGCTCGGCCAGCTCGCCGATCCGCATCCGCCCGCCTCCCGCCCGGCGACACCCGGCCGCCGTCCCGTCGCTGTCCCGTCGCTGTCCATTGACGGTAGACCTTGCCCCTGACGTCAAGGCCAGTTCGCCCCTCGATCAGGACCAAGACGACCGAGGGCCGAGCCACAGCGGACTCCTGCTCGTACAGGAGCTCTCTGTGTCCTGGGGACTCGGTCCTCGCGACGGGGTCGGCAAGCGGGTGTGGAGCGTGGTCCCGCCCCCAACGGAACGGCGGGATTGAGAATCCGTTCCCGAGGGCCGCCTGATCTGGCCGACCAGGCGGCCGTTGGGCGCTGTCTACTCCAGAACCGGCAGCAGCTCCGGGAGGTGTCCGTCGGAGGCGAGGGCGGCGGCGCGGCGTTCCGCCGGGACCTCGCCGTAGGTGGTGGTGCGCTGGCGGCTGGGGCGGCCGGCGCTCTCGGCGATGGCCTCCAGGTCGCGGACGGACTTGTAGCTGCCGTAGGCGGAGCCGGCCATCCGGGAGATGGTCTCCTCCATCAGGGTGCCGCCCAGGTCGTTGGCGCCGGAGCGGAGCATCTCGGCGGCGCCCTCGGCGCCCAACTTCACCCAGCTGGTCTGGATGTTGGGGATGTGGGTGTGCAGCAGCAGGCGGGCCATCGCGATCACCGCGCGGTTGTCGCGCTGGGTGGGGCCCGGGCGGGCGATGCCGGCCAGGTAGACCGGGGCGTTGGTGTGGATGAACGGGAGGGTGACGAACTCGGTGAAGCCGCCGGTGCGTTGCTGGATCTCGGCGAGCAGCCGCAGGTGGCCGAGCCAGTGCGCCGGGGTGTCCACGTGGCCGTACATCATGGTGGAGGACGAACGGATGCCCAACTCGTGTGCCGCGGTGACCACTTCGATCCAGGTCGCGGCCGGCAGCTTGCCCTTGGTGAGCACCCAGCGGACGTCGTCGTCGAGGATCTCGGCGGCCGTGCCGGGGATGGTGTCCAGGCCCGCCTCCCGGGCCGCTGCCAGCCAGTCGCGGATCGAGAGCCCGGTCCGGGTCGCCCCGTTGACGACCTCCATCGGGGAGAACGCGTGCACGTGCATGCCGGGGACGCGCTGCTTCACCGCCCGCGCGATGTCGAAGTAGGCGGTGCCGGGCAGGTCGGGGTGGATGCCGCCCTGCATGCAGACCTCGGTGGCGCCGACGTCCCAGGCCTGGGCGGCGCGGTCGGCGACCTGGGAGAGCGAGAGGGTGTAGGCGTCGGCGTCGGTGCGGCGCTGGGCGAAGGCGCAGAAACGGCAGCCGGTGTAGCAGACGTTGGTGAAGTTGATGTTCCGGGTCACGCAGTAGGTGACGGTGTCGCCGACCGCGTCGCGGCGCACCGCGTCGGCGATCGCGCAGAGCGCGTCCAGGGCCGGGCCGTCGGCGTGGAAGAGGGCCAGGGCCTGGTCGTCGGTCAGCTTCGTCGGGTCGTCGGCGGCCACCGCGAGGGCCGCGCGGACGTCCCCGGGCAGGCGTTCGGGGGCCATCGCGCCGACCTGCTCGCGCAGCGCCTCCCAGTCGCCGTAGACGTCCTCGAAGTCGGCCCGGCGGTCGCCGGTGCGGCCGTCGGTGTCGATGGTGCGGTGCAGGTCGGTGCGGCCCGAGGCGGCGGGCAGGTCCTCGGGCTCCTGCCAGGGGCGGCCGACCGGCAGCGCGTCCGGGCGGGCGAGGCCGGTGACCGGGTCGGCCAGCGCGGTGACGTGCGGCAGGATCCGCGGGTCGAGCCAGGGCTCGCCGCGCAGCAGGTATTCGGGGTAGACCGTCAGGCGCTCGCGCAGCTCGAAGCCGGCGGCCGCGGTACGGGCCGTCAGGTCGTCGATCTGCGGCCAGGGGCGCTCGGGGTTGACGTGGTCGGGCGTCAGGGGTGAGACGCCACCCCAGTCGTCGATGCCCGCGTCGATGATCAGCTGATACTCCCCGTCGACCAGGTTCGGCGGCGCCTGGACCCGCGCGGACGGGCCGAGCACCACCCGGGCCACCGCGACGGCGGCGGCCAGCTCCTCCAGCTCGGCGTCCGGCATGGCGCGCATCGCGGTGTCCGGCTTGGCCCGGAAGTTCTGCACGATGACTTCCTGGACGCCGTGGTACTGCCGCGCCACCCGGCGGATCGCGAAGAGCGAGTCGGCCCGCTCCTCGTACGTCTCGCCGATGCCGATCAGGATGCCGGTGGTGAACGGGACGGCGCTGCGCCCGGCGTCCTCCAGCACCCGCAGCCGGACGGCCGGCTCCTTGTCCGGCGAGCCGTGGTGCGGGCCGCCGGGCTCGGACCAGAGCCGGGTGGCGGTGGTCTCCAGCATCATCCCCATCGACGGGGAGACCGGCTTCAGGCGCTGGAAGTCGGTCCAGCTCAGCACCCCCGGGTTGAGGTGCGGCAACAGACCGGTCTCCTCCAGTACCCGGATCGACATCGCCCGGACGTACGCGAGGGTGTCGTCGTAGCCGTGCGCGTCCAGCCACTCGCGGGCCTCGGGCCAGCGGTCCTCGGGGCGGTCGCCCAGCGTGAACAGCGCCTCCTTACAGCCCAGCGCGGCACCCTGACGGGCGATCTCCAGGACCTCGTCCGGGGAGAGGTAGAGGCCGTGGCCGTCCTTGCGCAGCTTGCCGGGGACGGTGACGAAGGTGCAGTAGTGGCAGCGGTCCCGGCAGAGCCTGGTGAGCGGGATGAACACCTTTTTGGAGTAGGTGATCACTCCGGGGCGGCCGGCCGCCTCCAGGCCCGCGTCGCGCACCCGGGCTGCCGTCGCACACAGGTCGCGCAGGTCGTCCCCGCGGGCCTGGAGCAGCACGGCCGCCTCTCCGACGTCCACCGCCACCCCGTCGCGGGCCCGCCGCAGCGCCCTGCGCATCGCGTTGGCGGTGGGGGCATCAGCGGGGTGCTCCGACGGGCGCGTGACGTGCATGTCGTGACCCTACGCCAGCAGGACGACCCGCCACGCCCGTTGACCCTGAGGTGGGATCAGGGTCACGTGCCCCTGTAGGTGTACTTCACTGTGCCCCCACAGGGCGATGTCAGGGTGCGGGCCGGGGTCTCTAATAGCGGTGGAGGACCTGAGGACGGCTACCGAGGGGTTGGACACCATGACGGAGTACGCGGGCTTCGAAGGCGAGAAGAACGGCGAGGTCTACCGGTCGCGGAGGCGGGCGGCGCTGCGGCTGCTTGTGCCGGTGGCGGTCGCCGCGGTCGCGGTGGCGGGGGTGAACCTGGTGCCGGCGCTGGCCAGCGACGGATCACCGACGCTGCCCCAGCTGACGGCCGAGCAGCTGATCGGCAAGGCGCTCGGATCGGACACCCAGCAGCTCAGCGGCACGGTCCAGGTCTCGGCCGACCTGGGCATCCCGTCCGAGCTGCTCTCCCTGACGGGCCACGGCGGCGCGGCGGCGGCCGTGACCGGCACCGCGGGCGCGGCCGGCGGCAGCGGGCAGGCCAAGGAGGCCAACGGCTCGGCGGCCTCACCGGAGTCCCGGCTGACCGCCCTGCTGGCCGGCAGCCACACCCTTCGGGTGGCCGTGGACGGCCCGGACAAGCAGCGCATCGCGTTGGTCGAGAGCCTGGCCGAGTACGACGTGATCCACAACGGCGACCAGCTCTGGGCCTGGGACAGCTCGAGCAACTCGGCGCTGCACCTGTCCGCCCCGCAGGGCGCCGAAGCGAAGCACCCGTCCTCGGCGCCGCTCACCGGCCTGCCGACGACCCCGCAGGAGGTTGCCCGGCAGTTCCTGGCACAGAGCGCCGCCAGCTCCACCGTCGCGGTGAGCGGCACGGCCACGGTCGCCGGGCGCAGCGCGTACGAGCTGAGCCTCAAGCCCAAGCAGACCGGTTCGACCATCGGCGAGGTGCGGATCGCGGTGGACTCCGCGACCGGTACCCCGCTGGCCGTGGTGGCCACCGGCACCAGCGGCAACACCATCCTCGACGTGCACTTCAGCGATGTCTCGCTCGGTCAACCCGCCGCCAAGACTTTCACCTTCACCCCGCCGCCCGGCGCGACGGTGACGGACCAGCGGGCCGGCCAGAAGGCAGCGGTCGGCGGGGCGGCGAAGCCGCAGAACTCTCCGAAGGACACGCCGAAGGGCCAGCGGGCTCCGCTGGACAAGGCCGCTCCGCAGCTGATCGGCTCGGACTGGACGACGGTGCTCTCCTTCCACCTCCCGTCCGACGAGGGCAGCGCGGCCGTCACCGGCACCGCGCAGGGTGCCAAGGGCCGCAAGCTGAGCGGGCTCAGCGCGTCGTCGCTGGTCAAGTCGCTCGGCAAGCCGGTCGCCGGCGGCGAGCTGATCAGCACCAAGGTGCTGAACATCCTGGTCACCGACGACGGCCGGGTCTACGCCGGAGCTGTGACCCTGCCGGTCCTGCAGACTGCGGCCGGGGTGAAGTAGTGACCCAGTCCCCAGTCGTCGAGAGCATCGACAGCGTCGACACCGAGGAGACCCCGGTGGGTGGTCCGGCCACTGCGGCGGGACCGACCCGCGCCGACTCTCCCGCGGTGATCCGAACCCAGGGTCTGACCAAACGCTTCGCGGGCGGCCAGCTGGCGGTGGACGGGCTGGACCTCACGGTCCCGCGCGGCAGCGTGTTCGGCTTCCTGGGTCCGAACGGCTCGGGCAAGACCACCACCATCCGGATGCTGATGGGCCTGATCGCCCCGACGTCCGGCGTGGCAACGGTGCTCGGCGCCTCGATGCCGCAGTCGGTGGGCAGCGTGCTGCCGCGGGTGGGGGCACTGATCGAGGGCCCGGCGCTGTACGGGTTCCTCTCCGGGCGCGACAACCTGGTGCGGTACGACTGCGCCGACCCGACCGCCGATCCACGCACCCGGGCGCGTCGGGTGAGCGAGGCGCTGGACCGGGTCGGGCTGACGGCGGCGGCCGGCAAGAAGGCCCGGGCGTACTCGCTCGGCATGAAGCAGCGCCTCGGACTGGCCGCGGCGCTGCTCCAGCCGCGCGAACTGCTGGTCCTGGACGAGCCCACCAACGGTCTCGACCCGCAGGGGATGCGGGAGATCCGGGCGTTGATCCGCGAGCTGGCGGGCGAGGGCACCACGGTCTTCCTCTCCTCCCACCTGCTCGACGAGATCGAACAGGTCTGCACGCACGCAGCCGTGATGTCCAAGGGCCGACTGCTGGTCCAGGGCACCGTCCGCGAGCTTGCGGCGCGGGCCCAGGGCCGTCTGGTGGTCCGTACACCGGACGCCGCGCGGGCCGCCGAGGTGCTGGCGGCCCGCGGGGTGAGCGACATCCGGGTGGCGGAGAGCCGGGTGGACGGCGAGCCGGCCACCGCGGGGGACGATCCGCTGCCCGGGCTGTGCGCGGCGCTGGTCGAGGCCGGCGTACGGGTGAGCGGCTTCGGCGTCGAGCGGGGCACGCTGGAGGACGCCTTCGTGGCACTGACCGGAGAGGGATTCGATGTCGCAGGCTGAGGTGGCGCCCCCGGCGCCCACGGTGTCGGCGCCCAAAGCGGCGCCCGTGTCAACGACGGTGGCAGCGCCGGTGATGGAGCCGGTGATGGAGCCGATGGCAGCGTCGATGGTGGCGGGCGTGCGGCCGCAGACGGCGGCCGGGTTCCTGGCCCTGTTCCGCAACGAGATCACGCTGACCTTCCGGCGGACCAGGACGATCGCCCTGCTCGGGCTGCTCGCCGCCCTGCCGGTGCTGCTCGGCGTCGTGGTGAAGATCCAGACGGGCAACCTGCACGGCGGCCCGGGCGGGCCGGCCTTCATCGCCCAGGTCACGCAGAACGGGCTCTTCCTGGTCTTCGCCGCGATCACCGTCGCGCTGCCGGTCTTCCTGCCCATGACGGTGGGGGTGGTGGCCGGCGACTCGATCGCCGGCGAGGCCGCCACCGGCACGCTGCGCTACCTGCTGGTCGCCCCGGCCGGGCGGACCAGGCTGCTGGCCGCCAAGTTCGCGGCCGCGATGGCGTTCTGCTGGGCGGCGACGCTCGCGGTGGCGCTCTCCGCACTGGCCACCGGCGCCGCGCTGTTCCCGATGGGCGGCATGACGCTGCTCTCCGGTGACACCATCGGCCTGGGCGGGGCGCTGCTGCGTGCCGTGCTGATCGCCGGGGTGGTGGCGCTGTCGCTGGCCGGGCTGGTGGCGATCGGGCTCTTCGTCTCCACGCTGACCGGCAGCGGCATCGCCGCGATGGCCACCACGGTCGGGCTGGTGATCCTGGTGCAGATCCTGGACAGCCTGCCGCAGTTGCAGGCGATCCAGCCGTGGTTGTTCACCGACCACTGGTTGACCTTTGCCGACCTGCTGCGCGAGCCGATGTACTGGGACGGTGTGCTGCACAACCTGGGTCTGCAGGCCCTCTACCTGGCGGTGTTCGGTTCGGCCGCCTGGGCCCGTCTCACCAGCCGCGACATCACCGCGTGACGCCCCGGGCAGGCGTCAGCGCGTGACCTGAGCTGTGGCCGGCGCCGAATCGGTGCCGGCCGCAGCAGCGGCTGCGACGGCCGCCGGGTCCGCGGCGGCCGCCTCGCGCAGCACGGCGAGCTGGGCCCGGTCCGCGCGGACCCGGCGCAGCGCGTCCCAGGTCAGCAGCGCGAGCGCGGCCCAGACCAGCGCGAAGCCGGCCCAGCGGGCCGGCGGCATCGACTCGTGGAAGACCGTGATGCCGATCAGGAACTGGAAGACCGGCGCCAGATACTGCAGCAGGCCGAGGGTGGAGAGCGGGACCCGGATCGCCGCCGCGCCGAAGCAGAGCAGCGGAATCGCGGTGATCACCCCACTGAGCATCAGCAGACCGGAGTGACCGGCGCCGTGCCCCAGGGTCGCCTGGCCGCGCACCCCCAGATAGACCAGGTAGCCCAGGGCGAACGGGAAGAGGAACGCGGTCTCCATCGCGAAGCTCTCCAGCCCGCTGAGGCCGACCTTCTTCTTCAGCAGCCCGTACACCGCGAAGCTGAACGCGAGAGTGAGCGCGATCCACGGCAGCCGCCCGTACCCGATGGTCAGCACGACCACCGCGAGCGCGCCGACGCCGACCGCCACCCACTGGGTTCTGCGCAGCCGCTCGTGCAGCAGCAGGACGCCGAAGGCGATGGTGACCAGCGGGTTGATGAAGTAGCCCAGGCTGGTCTCGACGACGTGCCCGGAATTCACTCCCCAGATGTACACACCCCAGTTGACCGAGACCGCGGCGGCCGCGAGCCCGGAGAGCGCGATCCGGCGCGGCTGGCGCAGCAGCGGGCGGATCCACGACCAGTGCCGACGGGCGCCGAGGATCGCCACCACCACGACCAGCGACCAGACCATCCGGTTGGCCAGGATCTCGCCGGACCCGGCCGGCTCCAGCAGTGGCCAGTAGAGCGGGAACAGACCCCACATGCCGTAGGCGGCGGTGCCGAGCCAGAAGCCGCGGGCGGCTTCCGCGCCGCTCTCGGTTCCGGCGCCGCGCGCCACCGCTCCGGCCTCCCCCTGTGGTCCCTGCGGCATATCGACCCTCTCCTCCACCCGGTGGCACGTCGGTCGAGCCGACGGTAGCGGGCGAGGAGGGGGTTGTCATCTCTGTTCCCACCCTTTGGTCATGACAGTGGGGGGTCGCCGGAACGCCCGGGGTCGCGAGGGGCTCGCGGTCGGGCGCGTGGGGCAGTTCCCCGGCGTGTGGAGCTCGCCGAGCGCGGCCGTCAGGCCTGCAGGGCGGCCTGCACGGACGCGGCCAGCGGGGTGGTGGGACGGCCGATCAATGCGGCGAGGTCGCCGCTGGTCCCGGCCAGCTCCCCGCGGACGATGCCGGCGTCGACGTCCACCAGGATCGCCGCGAAGCCCTCGGGCAGCCCGGCACCGACCAGCACCTTGAGGTGCTCGTCCGGCGCCACGTTGTGGAACGCCACCTCCTTGCCCGACTGCGCCGACAGCTCGGCGGCGTACTCGGCGAAGTTCCACGCCACATCGCCGCTCAGCTCGTACGTGCGGCCCTCGTGGCCCTCGCCGGTCAGGACGGCGACAGCGGCGGCGGCGTAGTCCTGGCGGGCGGCCGAGGCGATCCGACCCTCGCCGCTGCTGCCGACCAGCGCGCCGCGCTCGACCGCGTCGGCCGCGTGGGCGGTGTAGTTCTCGCTGTACCAACCGTTGCGCAGGAAGACGTACGGCAGGCCGGAGGCGAGGATCGCGGCCTCGGTCGCCTTGTGCTCGTCCGCCAGGCGGAACCCGGCCGCGTCGCCGCCCAGCACGCCGGTGTACGCGAGCAGCTCCACGCCGGCCGCCTTCGCCGCGTCGATCACGGCCTGGTGCTGCGGGACCCGGCTGCCGATCTCGCTGCCGGAGATGAGCAGCACCCTGTCCCCGCTTCCGAAGACCCCAGCCAGCGTCTCGGGGCGGTTGTAGTCGGCGGTCCGGACCTCGACGCCGCGGGCGGCGAGGTCGGCGGCCTTCTCGGCCGAGCGCACGACGACCGCGATCCCGCTCGCGGGGACGGCGCCGAGCAGACCCTCCACGACGAGGCGGCCGAGCTGTCCGGTGGCACCGGTGACGACGATCATTTGCTACTCCCTCAGTGGTTCGTTGGTTCCACCGTACGAGCATCACTCACTATTCGAAAGTACCCACTTTGAAGTATGGTACTTACATGAAGGTAATCGAGGAGCCGGGCCTGCTCGACCGGATCGGCGACATCAACGACCGGAACTGCCCCTCGCGCGGGGTGCTGGAGCACGTCACCAGCCGTTGGGGGGTGCTGGTGCTGGTGGCACTGCTGGAGCGCGGATACCGCTTCAGCGAGCTGCGCCGCCGGGTGGCCGGAGTGAGCGAGAAGATGCTGGCACAGACCCTGCAGGCGCTGGAGCGCGACGGGTTCGTGCGGCGCGAGGCGTACCCGGTCATCCCTCCCCGGGTGGACTACAGCCTGACCGCGTCCGGCGTCGAGGCGGCCGAGCTGGTGAGCGGCCTGGCGCACTGGGTCGAGCGGCAGATGCCCACGGTCCTCGCGGCCCGCGTGGAGTACGACGGCCGCGAGCGCTGAGCGGGGAACAGCCGGGCCGCCCGGGATTCGTCGCGGTCAGCCCTCGGCGCGGTCAGCTCTCGGCGCGGTCAGCCCTCGGCGATCAGCCCTCGGCGCGATCAGTCTGCGTCGCGCTCGGAGCCGGCGGCCCGCAGGCGCAGCCGCCAGGGGTCGGTGACCTTGGCGACCTTCAGGATCACCAGCCCGCGGCGCGAGATGGTGAGGACCTTCGTGGCCTCCCCGCTGCTGGAGACCGACCCGGGCAGGTAGGCCTGCGGCTTGCGGCAGGCGCACTTGTCGCCCGCCCAGCAGCCGCAGACGAACGTCAGGGACCACCCCTCCGACTTGACGTGCGCGACGAGTTCGACCCGGTTGCCCCGCTGGACCCGCAGGAACACGTCTCCCGTGCCCTGCCGCTCCTGGTCCAGCTCGTCGAGGTCGGACGGTCCGACCAGCCGCACCGACCACTCGCGCGGCCCCTGCATGCCGGCGACCTTCAGATGGGTCATGTCGGGCGTGAGCAGTCCGCGGCTCTGCTGGTCACCCCAGCCGGCGGCCAGCGTGGAGTGCGTGTCCACCTGGGTCCTGGTGCGGGTCATCGGATGGATCGCGAAGTAGCCGCTGCCCCGCTTGGCGACCTCGGCCACCGCGACGGCGCCCGGTTCGGGCCACTCGATCCGGAACTCCTCCTCGGTCTCCTCGCCGTCCTGCCGGCCTGTGAGGAGGAACGGGTCGCCCTGGTCCGACTCGGGGACCGGCCGGACGACGTCGCGCGGGCCGGCGGGCGTGGGCAGCCGGAGCAGGCCGTCGTCGTCCGACACCGGGACGGGCGCCGGGGCCGCTGCGGTGGGCACCCGGTCGACGGGGGTGGGGGCGGGCTCGGTGTCCCGGCGGCGCTCTTCCAGCTGGACGGCGGCCGAGTGGAACGAGGACAGCAGCGCGATCCGGGCGGCCGCCGGCGGCAGCAGGACCTCGGCAACGCCCGCCACCGGGGCGCGGCGCGTCCGGGCCGGGACGGGCACCCGGTCGACGGGGGCGGGCTTGGCCGGAGCCTTCTTCGCCACCTTCTTGGCGGCGGGCTTGGTCACCGGCTTGGCGGCCGGCTTAGGCTTCGCCGCAGCCCTGGGCTTGGCGGCGGGCTTGCCCAGCTGCACGGGAGCGGAGGCGGACGTGGATGACCCGAGGGCGGCCCGGGCGGCGTCGGCCGAGGCGGCTGCGGCCAGCGCGGCCTCGGTCGCGGCCGCCAGCGCCTCCAGCGCCGCCCTGGTCGCGGCATCGGCCGGACGGCGGCGCAGGATCAACGCCGTGACCAGACAGCCCAGCAGAAACGTGAAGACGCCCAGCACGGTTCCCCCCGCGAATGACGATCCAGAGATCTGACGATCGCACAGAGGCTACCCGGTACGACGGCCGCTGAGCAGTGCCGACACCGGGCCCGGAGGACGCGACGTCCGCGGAGGTGGCAGCTGCGCCACCCCCGCGGATCGCCGGTGCCGCTAGCGGCACTGGTGCCGCACTAGCTCACTCGACCGTCCAGGTGTCCGCGCCGGCCAGCAGGGTGGCGAGGTCGCCCTCGCCGCGCTGCTCGACGGCGGTGGCCAGCTGCTCGGCCATCAGGGTGTCGTAGACCGGCCGTTCGACGCTGCGCAGGACACCGATGGGCGTGTGGTGCAGGGTGTCGTTGTCCGCGAGCCGGCTCAGCCCGAAGGCCGTGACGGGGTTGGGGGCGTGGGCGTCGTGGACCAGGACGCGGTCCTCGTTGTCGGGGGTGACCGGGGCGGTGTGCAGCTCTCCGGTGAGCGCGTCCCGGAAGACCCCCTCACCGAGGTCGGGGCCGAAGCGGATCGGCCGGCCGTGTTCGAGCCGGATCAGCGCGCGCTGGGCCGTCGTCGCGTCCTTGAGGACCTCGAAGGCGCCGTCGTTGAAGATGTTGCAGTTCTGGTAGATCTCCACCAGCGCGGTGCCGCGGTGTTCGGCGGCCGCGCGCAGCACCGACTGCAGGTGCTTGCGGTCGGAGTCGATGGTGCGGGCGACGAAGGTGGCCTCGGCGCCGATCGCCAGCGAGAGCGGGTTGAACGGTGCGTCGAGCGAGCCCATCGGGGTGGACTTGGTGATCTTGCCGAGCTCACTGGTGGGCGAGTACTGCCCCTTGGTGAGGCCGTAGATCCGGTTGTTGAAGAGCAGGATCTTCAGGTTGACGTTGCGGCGCAGCGCGTGGATCAGGTGGTTGCCGCCGATCGACAGGGCGTCGCCGTCACCGGTGACCACCCAGACGCTCAGGTCCGCGCGGGAGGCGGCCAGGCCGGTGGCGATGGCCGGGGCGCGGCCGTGGATCGAGTGCATCCCGTAGGTGTTCATGTAGTACGGGAAGCGCGAGGAGCAGCCGATGCCGGAGACGAAGACGGTGTTCTCCCGGCGGATGCCGAGCTCGGGCATGAACGCCTGGACCGCCGCCAGGATCGCGTAGTCCCCGCAGCCGGGGCACCAGCGGACCTCCTGGTCGGTCTTGAAGTCCTTGGCGCTCTGCGCGGCCTGGGCCTTGGGGACCAGGCTCAGCGAGGGGAAGGCATGCTGGTCACTCATCGCCGTCGTTCCCTTCGAGGGTTCCGATCGCGGCCCACAGGACGTCGGCCAACTGCTGTGCCTTGAAGGGCAGTCCACGGACCTGGTTGTAGGACTGGGCGTCCACGAGGTACTTGGCGCGCAGCAACAGCGCCAGCTGGCCCAGGTTCATCTCCGGGACGATCACCCGCTCGTAACTGCCCAGCACCGCACCGAGGTTGGCCGGGAACGGGTTGAGGTGGCGCAGGTGCGCCTGGGCGATGTGCGCGCCGTCCGCGCGCAGTCGGCGCACCGCCGCGGTGATCGGCCCGTAGGTCGAGCCCCAGCCGAGCACCAGTACCCGGGCCAGCTTGTCCGGGTCGTCGACCTCCAGCGGCGGGACCGCGACGCCGTCGACCTTGGCCTGCCGGGTGCGGACCATCAGGTCGTGGTTGGCCGGATCGTAGGAGATGTTGCCGGTGCCGTCCTGCTTCTCGATCCCGCCGATCCGGTGTTCGAGGCCGGGGGTGCCGGGGACGGCCCAGGGTCGGGCCAGCGTCTGCGGATCGCGCAGGTAGGGCCAGAAGGAGCCGTCGGGGGTGTTCGGTCCGGTGGCGAAACCCGGCTTGATCTCCGGCAGTTCGTCGACCTCGGGGATCAGCCAGGGCTCCGAGCCGTTGGCCAGGTAGCCGTCCGAGAGCAGCAGCACCGGGGTCCGGTAGGTGACCGCGATCCGGGCCGCCTCCAGTGCCGCGGCGAAGCATTCGGCGGGTGTGGCGGGGGCGACGATCGGCACCGGCGCCTCGCCGTTGCGGCCGAACATCGCCTGCAGCAGGTCGGCCTGCTCGGTCTTGGTCGGCAGCCCGGTGGACGGCCCGCCGCGCTGGATGTCGACCACCAGCAGCGGCAGTTCGAGCGAGACGGCCAGCCCGATGGTCTCCGACTTCAGCGCCACACCCGGGCCCGAGGTGGTGGTCACGCCCAGCGCGCCGCCGAACGCCGCCCCGAGCGCCGCGCCGACGCCGGCGATCTCGTCCTCGGCCTGGAAGGTCCGCACGCCGAAGTTCTTGTGCTTGGACAGCTCGTGCAGGATGTCGGAGGCCGGGGTGATGGGGTACGAGCCGAGGAAGAGCGGCAGCCCCGAGCGGCGGGAGGCGGCGATCAGGCCGTAGGACAGCGCCAGGTTGCCGGAGATGTTGCGATAGCGGCCGGCGGGCAGCCTGGCCGGCGGGATTTCGTAGGAGACCGCGAAGTCCTCGGTGGTCTCGCCGAAGTTCCAGCCCGCCCGGAAGGCGCTGATGTTGGCCTCGGCGATCTCCGGGCGCTTGGCGAACTTCTGCCGCAGGAAGCCCTCGGTGCCGTGGGTGGGCCGGTGGTACATCCAGGAGAGCAGGCCCAGCGCGAACATGTTCTTGGCGCGCTCGGCGTCCTTGCGGGCCAGCCCGCTCTCCTTGAGGGCCTCCAGGGTCAGCGTGGTGAGCGGCACCTTGTGCAGGTGGTACGCCTCCAGCGAGCCGTCCGAGAGCGGGTCCAGCGCGTAGCCGACCTTGCTCAGCGCGCGCTTGGTGAATTCGTCGGTGTTGACGATGATCTCCGCACCACGCGGAAGGTCGGCGATATTGGCTTTCAGCGCCGCCGGATTCATCGCCACCAGCACGTTCGGCGCATCCCCCGGAGTCAGGATGTCGTGGTCGGCGAAATGCAGCTGAAAGCTGGAGACGCCCGGCAACGTTCCCGCGGGTGCCCGGATCTCGGCGGGGAAGTTCGGCAGCGTGGAGAGATCGTTTCCAAAGGAGGCGGTCTCCGAGGTGAACCGGTCACCGGTCAGCTGCATCCCGTCGCCGGAGTCGCCCGCGAAGCGGATGATCACTCGGTCCAAGCGCCGGATCGGCTTGGCCCGTCTGGGCGCGGACGGGCCCTGGCGGCCGAGCGGGCCGTCCGATCCGTCGCCCACTGCCTCTACCTGATCGACCTCGCTGGTCACTGCCGCGGACCTCCCTCAGGGGTACCAGCCGCGGGCGTGAGCCGTGTGCCCCCGTCCGCCTGGTGCACCGTTCGCATCCTATGCGTGTGGTGAATCCCTGCGCGGTAACTAGAGCAAGCCGCGTGGAGTGGCTATTTCCGATCGTCCGAAGGCCGGAAATCCGGGTTCACGAGTTGAGATAGCGCAGCACCGCGAGTACCCGCCGGTGGTCCTCCGGGCTCTGTGCCAGCCCGAGCTTGAGGAAGATGTTGCTGACGTGCTTCTCCACCGCGCCGTCCGAGACCACCAGCTGCTTGGCCACCGCCGCGTTGGTCCGCCCCTCGGCCATCAGGGCCAGCACCTCGCGCTCGCGCGGCGTCAGACCGGCCAGCACGTCGCTCTTCCGGCTGCGGATCAGGAGCTGCTGCACCACCTCCGGGTCCAGCGCCGTGCCGCCGCCGGCCACCCGGACCACCGCGTCGACGAACTCACGCACCTCCGCCACCCGGTCCTTGAGCAGGTAGCCGATGCCCCGGGTGGAGCCCGCCAGCAGCTCGGCGGCGTACTGCTGCTCGACGTACTGGGAGAGCACCAGCACCCCCAGGCGCGGGTGGAGGCCGCGCAGCGTCACGCAGGCGCGGACGCCCTCGTCGGTGTGCGTCGGGGGCATCCGGACGTCCGCCACCACGACGTCCGGCAGGGCGTCGGCGGCCGCCAGCTCGTGGATGGTGCGCAGCAGCGCCTCACCGTCGCCGACGCCCGCCACCACCTCCAGGCCGCGGTCGGTGAGCAGCCTGGTCAGGCCCTCCCGGAGCAGGACGGAGTCCTCGGCGATGACGACACGCAACATGGTGGCTTCCCCCGACTGGTGCGACCTTGGCTGATCCAGGTCACATGGTACGGATCGGCTCACATGGTGCGGATCGCCACCGCGTCACAGAGCCCCTGCAGGGCCGCCTTGGCCGGGCACTCGGGCAGCGGGGCCAGCAGCGCGCGGGCCTCCTCGGCGTAGCGCAGGGTCTCCCGGCGGGCCCGCTCCAGCGCCGGGTGGCGGCGCAGCAGGCGCAGCGCCTCGGCGTGCAGCTGATCGTCGGTCAGGTCGAGCTGGAGCAGCTCACGCAGCCGGGCGTCCTCGGGGTCGCTGTCGTCCACCGGCATCGACTCGAGCAGCAGTACGGGCAGCGTCGGCACGCCCTCGCGCAGGTCGGTGCCGGGGGTCTTGCCGGACTCGTGGCCGTCGCTGGCGATGTCCAGGACGTCGTCGGCCAGCTGGAAGGCGGTGCCCATCCGCTCGCCGTACTGGGTGAGGATCTCGATCACCCAGTCCTCGGCGCCGGCCATCAGCGCGCCGAAGCGGCCGGAGACGGCGATCAGCGAGCCGGTCTTGCCGGCGATCACGTCGAGGTAGTGCTGCAGCGGGTCGTCGCCCGGGCGGGGGCCCGCGGTCTCCAGGATCTGACCGGTGACCAGCCGCTCGAAGGCGTCGGCCTGGATCCGGACGGCCTCCGGGCCGAGGTCGGCGAGCACCTGGGAGGCCCGGGAGAACAGGAAGTCACCGGTGAGGATCGCCACCGAGTTGTCCCAGCGGGCGTTGGCGCTGGGCGCGCCGCGCCGCACGGGCGCGTCGTCCATCACGTCGTCGTGGTAGAGCGTGGCGAGGTGGGTGAGCTCCACGACCACCGCCGCGGGCACCACGCCGGGGGCGTTCGGGTCGCCGAACTGGGCGCCGAGCATCACCAGCAGCGGGCGGAAGCGCTTGCCGCCGGCCTCGATGAGATGGCTCGCGGTGACCGTGATGAACGGCACCTCGCTCTTCACCGTCTCGGCGAGGGCGGCCTCGACCGCTTTCATCCCGGCCTGGACGTCGCGGGTCAGATCGCGGTCCTGCACGCTGAGCCCGAAGGGTCCCACGACGGTCACGAAGACCACTCCTGTCGCCGGTCGATCATGCGGTCCGGTCCCTGATTGCCGCCGCTGCCGTTCCCCAGCAGCGTATCCGGTCGGGAGTGGATCACTGCACGGGCGTGCGGGTACGGGCCCGAAGAGCGGTCCGGGTCGAGGGCTGTGCCCCCGACCCGGACCGGTAGGACGGAACTACCGTACGAACATCGAGGCTTTCGACGCCAGGTCCAGGAAGTACTGCGGGAGCACACCCAGACCCACCGTCACCAGCACTCCGACCGCGATGGCGGTGCCGGTGAAGACACTCGGCACCGCGACCGCCGGCCCGCCGGGCTGCGGGTCGGAGAAGAACATCAGCACGATCACCCTGATGTAGAAGAACGCCGCGACCGCCGAGCTCAGCACACCGACGATCACCAGCGGGGTCGCCCCGCCGGCCGCCGCGGCCTGGAAGACCGCGAACTTCCCCGTGAAGCCGCTGGTCAGCGGGATACCGGCGAAGGCCAGCAGGAAGAGCGCGAAGACCGCCGCGACCAGCGGCGAACGCCGCCCCAGACCCGCCCAGCTGGACAGGTGGGTCGCCTCGCCCTTGGAGTCGCGCACCAGGGTCACCACGGCGAAGGCGCCGAGGGTGACGAAGGAGTACGACAGCAGGTAGAAGAGGACCGCGCCCAGACCCTGCCGATTGGTGGCGATCACCCCGGTCAGGATGAAGCCGGCGTGCGCGATCGACGAGTAGGCCAGCAGCCGCTTGACGTCCTGCTGGGTCACCGCCAGGATCGCGCCGACCACCATGGTGAGGATCGCCACGCCCCACATCACCGGCCGCCAGTCCCAGCGCAGGCCCGGGAAGGCCACGTAGAAGAGCCGCAGCAGCGCGCCGAAGGCGGCCACCTTGGTGGCGGCGGCCATGAAGCCGGTGACCGGCGTCGGGGCGCCCTGGTAGACGTCCGGGGTCCAGGAGTGGAACGGGACGGCGCCGACCTTGAAGAACAGGCCGACCGCGAGCATCGCCAGGCCGATCAGCAGCAGCGCGTCGTTCTGGGTGCTGTTCGCCAGCGCCGGGGTGCTCGGAGCGACGCCCGAGATCACGTCGGCGATCTCCGGCAACCGCACGGTGCCCGCGTAGCCGTACAGCAGCGCCGTGCCGAACAGGAAGAACGCCGAGGCGAAGGAGCCCAGCAGGAAGTACTTGACCGCCGCCTCCTGGGAGAGCAGCCGGCGCCGGCGGGCCAGCGCGCAGAGCAGGTAGAGCGGGAGCGAGAAGACCTCCAGCGCCACGAACATCGTCAGCAGGTCGTTGGCCGCCGGGAAGAGCAGCATGCCGCCGACCGCGAAGAGCGTCAGCGGGTAGACCTCGGTGCTCGCGAAGCCGGCCTTGGTGGCCTGCCGTTCCTGCTCGCCGCCGGGGGTGGCGGCGCCCTGGGCGGTGAAGGCGTCGGAGGCGACGCCCTCCACCCGGGCGTCCAGCCGCCGTTCGGCGTACATCAGCACGGAGACCACGGCGGCCAGCAGGATCACGCCCTGCAGGAAGAGCGCCGGGCCGTCCAGGGCCACCGAACCCATCGCGAGCAGGCCGCTCTTCGTCGTGCCGTAACCGTCGGCGGCCAGCACCACCACGGCGACGAAGGAGCCGATCAGGCCGGTCAGGGCCAGCGCCACCTGGACGCCGTAGCGCCTCCGGCGGGGCAGGAAGGCCTCGACGAGGATGCCCAGCAGGGCCGCGCCGAAGACGATCAGCATCGGGGACAGCTGGCCGTACTCGATCTTGGGAGCCGGGATACTGGCGGTGTTGGCGCCCGCCGCTTCCATCCACAGGCTGTGGACAGCACTCACTTCTGCTCACCTCCTGCGGGGCCGGCCACCGGATGGGCCGGGGCCGGGTCGGTCCGGTGGACCTGGGAGAGGGTGTCGTTGACCGCCGGGTTCACCAGGTCGGTGAGCGGCTTCGGGTAGACGCCGAGGAAGATGGTCAGCGCCACCAGGGGTGTCACCACCGCGAGTTCGCGGACCTTGAGGTCGGCCATACCGCGCACGCCGTCCCTGACCGGGCCGGTCATGGTGCGCTGGTAGAGCACCAGCGCGTACAGCGCGGCGAGCACGATGCCGAAGGTGGCGATGACGCCGATCACCGGGTAGCGGCTGAACGTGCCGACCAGCACCAGGAACTCGCTGACGAACGGCGCGAGACCGGGCAGCGAGAGGGTGGCCAGGCCGCCGATCAGGAAGGTGCCGGCCAGCACCGGGGCGACCTTCTGCACGCCGCCGTAGTCGGCGATCAGGCGCGAGCCCCGGCGGGAGATCAGGAAGCCGGCCACCAGCAGCCACGCGGCGGTGGAGATGCCGTGGTTGACCATGTAGAGCGTGGCACCGCTCTGGCCCTGGCTGGTCATCGCGAAGATGCCCATGATGATGAACCCGAAGTGCGAGATCGACGCGTAGGCGATCAGCCGCTTGATGTCCTTCTGGCCCACCGCCAGCAGCGCGCCGTAGATGATCCCGATCACCGAGAGCACCAGGATCGCCGGGGCGAAGAACTTCGAGGCGTCCGGGAACAGACCCAGGCAGAACCGCAGCATCGCGAAGGTGCCGACCTTGTCCACAACGGCCGTGATCAGCACGGCCGTTCCGGCGGTCGACTCCCCCATCGCGTTCGGCAGCCAGGTGTGCAGCGGCCAGAGCGGGGCCTTCACCGCGAAGGCGAAGAAGAAGCCCAGGAAGAGCGCCCGCTCGGCGGTCGGGTCGATCACCAGCTTGCCGTCCGCGATGGCGGAGGTGAGCGACTGGAGGTCGAAGGTGGCCTGCCCCTGCTGCTGCGCGATCACGTAGAGACCGATCACGGCGGCCAGCATGACCAGCCCGCCGAGCAGGTTGTAGAGCAGGAACTTGACGGCCGCGTACGAGCGTTGGCGGGCCGCTTCGGGGCCGCCGGCCCGGTCCCCGAAGCCGCCGATGAGGAAGTACATCGGGATCAGCATGGCTTCGAAGAAGACGTAGAACAGGAAGACGTCGGTGGCCAGGAAGGAGACGATCACCATCGCCTCGACCGCCAGGATCAGGGCGAAGAAGCCCTGGGTACGGCGGCGCCCCTCAAAGGTGGCGGAGTCGGACGTGCCGTCAGGGGCCGGCGCCGGATCGGCGTCGTGCCAGGAGGCCAGCATCACGATCGGGACGAGCACGGCGGTGAGCAGCACCAGCACCGCGCCGATGCCGTCCACGCCCAGCGAGAAGCTGATCCCGAACGAGCGGATCCAGCTGTAGGACTCGGTCAGCTGGTAGCGGGCGCCGCCCGGCTTGAACCGGGCGGCGGCCAGCGCGGCCAGCGCCAGCGTGACCGCCGAGACGGTCAGCGCGGTCAGCTTGGTGGTCCGTCGGCGGGCCTCGGTGGAGCCGGCGGGCAGCGCGGCGGTCAGGACCGCCCCGGCCGCCGGGACGGCGCAGGTGGCCGTCAGCAGGTAGCTCATGGCTGGTCCTCCTGAGCTGTCGTGGGGTGAGTCACACGCATCAGACCGACCTCATCAGGAGAGTGGTGGCGACCAGCACCAGCGTGCCGCCGAACATGGAGAGGGCGTAGCTGCGGACGTAGCCGTTCTGCACCCGCCGCAGGCGGCTGGAGATCCCGCCGATGGTGGCGGCCAGGCCGTTGACGAAGCCGTCCAGGCCCTTGCTGTCGAAGTAGACCAGCGCGGCGGCCAGCGCCGAGCCGGGCCGGACCAGCACGGCGTGGTTGAAGTCGTCCTGGAGCAGGTCGCGGCGGGCCGCCCGGGTGAGGACCGAGCCGACCGGCGGGGTGACCGGCACCGGGCTGCGCCCGTAGACGGCGTACGCGAGGCCGACGCCGGCCAGCATGCAGGCCATCGTGAGCAGCGTGACCACGGTGGAGGAGAGCGGCGAGTTGCCCTCGGAGTGCCCGGTGATCGGCTCCAGCCACTTCAGGAACGAGCTGTTGAAGGCGAGCAGGCCGCCCGCGAAGACCGATCCGAAGGCCAGCACGATCATCGGCGTCGTCATGGTGGCCGGCGACTCGTGCGGGTGCGGCTGGTGGCCCTCGGCGTCGGGCTGCCAGCGCTTCTCGCCGAAGAACGTCAGGATCATCACCCGGGTCATGTAGAACGCGGTGACCGCGGCGCCGATCAGGGTGACCGCGCCGAGGATCCAGCCCTCGGTGCCGCCCTTGGCGAACGCCGCCTCGATGATCTTGTCCTTGGAGAAGAAGCCCGACAGGCCCGGGAAGCCGATGATGGCCAGGTAGCCGAGGCCGAAGGTGACGAAGGTGATCGGCATCAGCTTGCGCAGGCCGCCGTAGTGACGCATGTTCACCTCGTCGTCCATGCCGTGCATCACCGACCCGGCGCCCAGGAACAGCCCGGCCTTGAAGAAGCCGTGGGTGACCAGGTGCATGATCGCGAAGACGTAGCCGATCGGGCCCAGGCCCGCGGCCAGGATCATGTAGCCGATCTGCGACATGGTCGAGCCGGCCAGCGCCTTCTTGATGTCGTCCTTGGCACACCCGACGATCGCACCGAAGAGCAGCGTCACCGCGCCCACGCAGACCACCGCGGTCTGCGCCTGGGGCGCGAGGTTGAAGATCGCACCGGAGCGGGTGATCAGGTAGACGCCGGCGGTGACCATGGTGGCCGCGTGGATCAGGGCCGAGACCGGGGTCGGGCCCTCCATCGCGTCACCGAGCCAGGACTGCAGCGGTACCTGGGCCGACTTGCCGCAGGCGGCCAGCAGCAGCATCAGGCCGATCGCCGTCAGCTGGCTCTTGCTCGCCTGGTCGGCCGCGCCGAAGACCCCGTTGAAGGTGACGTTCCCGAAGTCGGTGAACATCAGCATGATCGCGATCGACAGGCCGACGTCGCCGACCCGGTTGACCAGGAAGGCCTTCTTGGCGGCGGTGGCGGCGCTCGGCTTGTGCTGCCAGAAACCGATCAGCAGATACGAGGCGAGTCCGACACCCTCCCAACCGACGTACAGCAGGAGGTAGTTGTCCGCCAGCACGAGCAGCAGCATGGCGGCCAGGAACAGGTTGAGGTAGCCGAAGAAGCGGCGCCGGCGCTCGTCGTGCGCCATGTACCCCACCGAGTAGAGGTGGATCAGCGTGCCGACGCCGGTGATCAGCAGCACGAAGGTGACCGACAGCTGGTCGAGCTGGAAGGACACGTCGGCCTGGAAGCCGTTGACCGGCACCCAGCTGAACAGGTGTTCCTGGACCGGACGTTGGGCAGCGCTGCGGCCCAGCATCGAGAAGAAGAGGACCAGCCCGAAGACGAACGAGAGGGCGGCGGCGAAGGTGCCGAGCCAGTGACCGAAACGGTCCAACGCGCGGCCGCCGAGCAGCAGCAGGGCGGCGCCTGCCAGCGGAGCCGCCACGAGCAGCGGAATGAGAGAGTTCACCCTGGGCCCCTACAGCTTCATCAGGTTGCTGTCGTCGACCGAAGCCGAGTGCCTGGTACGGAAGATGCTCACGATGATGGCCAGGCCCACCACGACCTCGGCCGCCGCGACCACCATGGTGAAGAACGCGATGATCTGGCCGTCCAGGTTGCCGTGCAGCCGGGAGAAGGTGACCAGGGCGAGGTTGGAGGCGTTGAGCATCAGCTCGACGCACATGAAGAGCACGATCGCGTTGCGCCGGATCAGCACCCCGCTGGCCCCGATGGTGAACAACAGGGCTGCGAGATACAGGTAGTTGACGGGGTTCACTCCGCGTCCTCCTCATGCCCGGGTACCGGGGTCAGCTCCTGGCGGGGCCTGGGCGGGGTCGGCCGGGCGGACGGCGGACGGCCCAGCCAGTCGGCCGTGTCGGCCTCCAACTCGGCCATCCTGCGCAGCATGTCCTGGCTGACGTCGCGGATCTGGCCGCGCTCGCGCAGCGTCCCCATCACCGAGTCCTCGGCGATGGAGCCGTCCGGCAGCAGGCCGGGGATGTCCACCGCGTTGTGCCGGGCGTAGACACCCGGGGCGGGCAGCGGCGGGAGCTGGACGTTGTCCCTCACCCGCTGGGCGGCCAGCTCGCGTTGGGTGGCCGGCGCCTTCACGTGCTCGCGGTGGGTGAGCACCATGGCGCCCACCGCGGCGGTGATCAGCAGCGCGCCGGTGACCTCGAAGGCCCAGACGTACTTGGTGAAGATCAGCCGGGCCAGACCCTGGACGTTGCCCTCGGCGTTGGCCTCGGACAGTCCGGTGAAGGCCGAGAGCTTGGCGTTGGCGATGCCCGCGATCAGCAGGACGCCGAAACCGAGGCCGCAGATCACCGCGGCGACCCGCTGGCCCTTCAGCTGCTCCTTCAAGGAGTCCTCGGAGGTGACGCCGACCAGCATCACCACGAAGAGGAAGAGCATCATGATCGCGCCGGTGTAGACGACGATCTGCACCACGCCCAGGAACACCGCGCCCTCGGCCAGGTAACAGACCGCCAACGACAGCATGGTGGCGGCCAGACAGAGGGCACTGTGCACGGCCTTGCGCATCAGCAGCATGCCCAGCGCGCCGCCGACCGCGATGACCGCGAGCACCCAGAACTGGACCGCCTCGCCGGTGGAGGTCATGACTGCTCCTCCTTCTCGCGGTCGTGCCGCTCCTGGGTGACCGTGCCGGGCGCCGCCGCGGTGATCTCGCCGCGGTAGTAGGCGCCCTCGTCGGCCCCCGGGAAGATCGAGTGCGGCGCCTCGACCATGCCCTCGGTCAGGCCCGAGAGCAGCTGCTCCTTGGTGAAGATCAGGTCCGCGCGCGAGGAGTCCGCGAGTTCGTACTCGTTGGTCATGGTGAGCGCGCGGGTCGGGCAGGCCTCGATGCAGAGCCCGCAGAGGATGCAGCGGGCGTAGTTGATCTGGTAGACCGCGCCGTACCGCTCGCCCGGGGAGTAGCGCTCCTCGTCGGTGTTGTCCGCGCCCTCGACGTAGATCGCGTCGGCCGGGCAGGCCCAGGCGCACAGCTCGCAGCCGACGCACTTCTCCAACCCGTCCGGGTGCCGGTTGAGTTGGTGACGGCCGTGGAAGCGGGGGGCGGTGGGCTTCTTCTGCTCCGGGTACTGCTCGGTGAGCCGCTTCTTGAACATGGCCGTGAAGGTCACGCCGAAGCCTGCGGCCGGCCCCAGAAGTGAGGGCTTGTCGTCCGGTTCTGGCATCTCGGTTCAGCTCCCTTCGGAATGGTTGGCGCCGTTGAGCGCGTCCTGGAGTTGCGGCTGCCGCGGGGCGCGGCTGGGCCGGCGCGGGACCGGCGGCAGCTCCTGGCCGGGCAGCGGCGGCACCGGGTACCCGCCGGCCATCGGGTCGAACTCACCGCTCGGTTCGGCCTGCTGAGCCTTGGCGGCGTCGGCGGCCTTGTCCCGGAAGGCGTCCCAGACCAGCGAGAGCAGCAGCACGGCCGCGACCGGCGCGCCGACGTACAGCACCACCTGGCCGAAGCCGTGGCCCTCGTTGCGCAGCGCCCGGACACTGGCCACCAGCACCAGCCAGACCAGCGAGACCGGGATCAGCACCTTCCAGCCGAGCTTCATGAACTGGTCGTAGCGCAGCCGGGGCAGCGTGCCGCGCAGCCAGATGAAGAAGAAGAGCAGCAGCTGGATCTTGACGATGATCCAGAGCATCGGCCACCAGCCGTGGTTGGCGCCGGCCCAGAAGGTCGAGATCGGCCACGGGGCCCGCCAGCCGCCCAGGAAGAGCGTGCTGGCCACCGCCGAGACGGTCACCATGTTGACGTACTCCGCCAGCATGAACATCGCGAACTTCAGCGAGCTGTACTCGGTGTTGAATCCGCCGACCAACTCGCCCTCGGCCTCCGGGAGGTCGAACGGCGCCCGGTTGGTCTCGCCGACCATCGAGATGATGTAGACGATGAACGAGACCGGCAGCAGCACCGCGAACCAGGTGGAGTGTTGTTGGCCGACGATCTCCGAGGTCGACATCGAACCGGAGTAGATGAAGACCGCGGCGAACGAGAGGCCCATCGCGATCTCGTAGGAGATCATCTGCGCCGACGAGCGCAGGCCGCCGAGCAGCGGGTACGTCGAGCCGGAGGACCAGCCCGCCAGCACGATGCCGTAGATGCCGATCGAGGCGGTCGCCAGGATGTAGAGCAGCGCGACCGGGAGGTCGGTGAGCTGCATCGGGGTCCGGGTGCCGAAGATCGAGACCTCGTTGTCGGCCGGGCCGAACGGGATCACCGCGATCGCCATGAACGCCGGGATCGCGCAGATCACCGGGGCCAGGATGTAGACCACCTTGCTGGCGCCGGTGACCACCAGGTCTTCCTTCAGCGCGAGCTTCACGCCGTCGGCCAGCGACTGCAGCAGGCCCCACGGACCGTGCCGGTTGGGGCCGATCCGCAGCTGCATCCAGGCGACGACCTTGCGCTCCCAGACGATCGAGACCAGCACGGTGATCAGCAGGAAGGCGAAGCAGAACACCGCCTTGATCACGACCAGCCACCACGGGTCCCGGCCGAAGTAGCCGAGGGTCTCATAGCCGACGGCCTGACCGGCGGCGAGGCTGAACTGCGTCATCGCTCCTCCTCCCCTGCCGGGGCGACGGCCACCAGGTGGCCGACCGTCGTACCGAGCGTGCGGTGGGCGCTCGCGCTCGGAGTGGGTACCTCCCGGCCGGAGGCTGGGGGAGAGTTGAGCGGAATCCAGACCGTGCGGTCCGGGAGTTCTGCGGTGATCTCCAGTGGCAGCGTCAGCGAGCCGGCCGGGCCGGTGACCCGCAGCCGGCCGCCGGCGCCGACGCCGATCTCGGCGGCGGTGGCCGGCGAGAGGCGGGCGACGGCGGGGTGGCGGGTGCCCGCGAGGTGCGGGTCGCCCTGCTGCATCGAGCCGTTGTCCAGCAGTTGGCGCCAGCCCGCCAGCACCGCCTGGCCGGCTTCCGGCCGGGGCAGCGCGGCCGGGTGTCCGGCGGGCGCGGCCGGGCGGTCGCCGGTCCAGGGGGCGAGGGTGTCCAACTCCAGCCGGGCCGCCCGGACGTCGGGCAGGCCGAGGCCGCGGCCGAGCGCGTCCGCGAGCATGTTCAGTACCCGGACGTCGGAGGTCAGATGACGCTGCGTCATCTGATCGGCCTTGAGTGCGGTTTCGAAGAGGCGAACCCGGCCCTCCCAGTCCAGGAAGGTGCCGGCCTTCTCGGCCACCGCGGCCACCGGCAGCACCACGTCGGCGTGCGCGGTGACGGCCGAGGGCCGCAGCTCCAGCGAGACGACGAAGCCGACCCGGGTGAGCGCCTCCTCGGCGAGGGCGGGGTCCGGCAGGTCGTCCAGCTCGACGCCGCCGACCACCAGGGCGTCCAGGTCGCCGTGCGCGGCCGCGGCCAGGATCTGGCCGGTGTCCCGGCCGAGCCGGGCGGGCAGTTCGGCGACGCCCCAGGCGGCGGCCGTCTCGGCGCGGGCGGCCGGCACGGTGACCGGCCGGCCGCCGGGCAGCAGTCCGGGCAGCGCGCCGGCCTCGACCGCGCCGCGCTCCCCCGCCCGGCGCGGCACCCAGGCGAGCTGGGCACCGGTCGCGTGCGAGAGCCGCAGCGCGGCGGTCAGCGCGCCGGGGACGGCGGCCAGCCGCTCACCGGCCAGGATCACCGCGCCGGGCTGCCGGAGCAGTTCGGCGGCGCGGCCGGCGTCGTCGCTGAGCGGCTCCTCGGCCGCCAGCGCACCCAGCCACTCGGCCTCGGTGCCGGGCGCGGCCGGCAGCAGCCGGCCGCCCAGCTTCACCAGGCCGCGCGAGCGGTGGGTGGCGACCGAGTAGATCTTCAGGCCGTTGCGGCTCGCCTTGCGCAGCCGCAGGAAGACGATCGGCGACTCCTCCTCGGGCTCGAAGCCCGCGAGCAGCACCACCGGCGCGCTCTCCAGCGCCCGGTAGGTGACCCCCTTGCCATCGAGGTCCACCCCGCGCCCGGCCACCGCGACGGCCAGGAAGTCGGCCTCCTCGGCGCTGTGCGGGCGGGCCCGGAAGTCGACGTCATTGGTGCCGAGCACCACCCGGGCGAACTTGGCGTAGCCGTAGGCGTCCTCCACCGTCACCCGGCCGCCGGTCAGCACCGCGCCGCGCGCGCCGGTCAGCCCCTCGGCGGCGGCCGCCAGCGCCTCCGGCCAGGACGCCGGGACCAGCTCGCCGCTCTCCCGATCACGGACCAGCGGCGAGCCGATCCGGTCGCGCTGCTGGGCGTAGCGGAAGGCGAAGCGGCCCTTGTCGCAGCTCCACTCCTCGTTCACCTCGGGCTCGTCGCCGGCCAGCCGGCGCAGCACCTTGCCGCGCCGGTGGTCGGTGCGAAGCGAGCAGCCCGACGAGCAGTGCTCGCAGACGCTCGGCGAGGAGACCAGGTCGAACGGGCGGGAGCGGAAGCGGTAGGCGGCCGAGGTCAGCGCGCCCACCGGGCAGATCTGGATGGTGTTGCCGGAGAAGTACGACTGGAAGTCGTCGCCCTCGCCGATGCCGACCTGCTCCAGCGCGCCGCGCTCCAGCAGCTCGATGAACGGGTCGCCGGCCACCTGCTGCGAGAAGCGGGTGCAGCGCGCGCAGAGCACGCAGCGCTCGCGGTCCAGCAGCACCTGGCTGCTGATCGGGATCGGCTTCTCGTAGGTCCGCTTGAGGCCGTCGAAGCGGGAGTCCGCCCCACCGGTGGACATCGCCTGGTTCTGCAGCGGGCACTCGCCGCCCTTGTCGCAGACCGGGCAGTCCAGCGGGTGGTTGATCAACAGCAGTTCCATGACCCCGCGTTGGGCCTTCTCGGCCACCGGGGAGCTGAGCTGCGTGCGGACCACCATGCCCTCGGCCACCGGGATGGTGCAGGAAGCGACCGGCTTGCGTTGGCCCTCGATCTCCACGATGCACTGCCGGCAGGCGCCGACCGGGTCGAGCAGCGGGTGGTCGCAGAAGCGGGGGATCTGGGTGCCGATCTGCTCGGCCGCCCGGATCACCAACGTCCCCTTGGGGACCTGGACTTCGACGCCGTCGATGGTGAGCGTGACGAGGTCGGTGGCAGTCTTCTGGGCCGGCTCGGTGATGGTCATGCGTGCACCTCCCTCTCGGTGGCGGGCTGGGGGCTGGAGGACCGGCGGCTGTCGGCCCAGACGGTGGCGGCGGCCGGGTCGAACGGGCAGCGCCGCTCGGCCAGGTGCTGCTCGTACTCGGCGCGGAAGTGCTGGAGCGAGGAGACGATCGGGCTGGCCGCACCGTCGCCGAGCGCGCAGAACGACTTGCCGTTGATGTTGTCGGCGATGTCGAGCAGCTTCTCCAGGTCGCCTTCGAGGCCTTCGCCGGCCTCGATCCGCTTGAGCAACTGGACCAGCCAGTACGTCCCTTCGCGGCACGGCGTGCACTTGCCGCAGGACTCGTGGGCGTAGAACTCGGTCCACCGGGTGACCGCGCGGACCACGCAGGTGGTCTCGTCGAAGATCTGCAGGGCCTTGGTGCCGAGCATCGAGCCGGCCGCCCCTACGCCCTCGTAGTCGAGGGGGACGTCGAGGTGCTCGTCGGTGAACATCGGGGTGGAACTGCCGCCCGGCGTCCAGAACTTGAGCCGGTGACCGGAGCGCACCCCGCCGCTGATGTCGAGCAGCTGACGCAGCGTCACACCGAGCGGGGCCTCGTACTGACCGGGGTTGGTGACGTGCCCGGAGAGCGAGTAGAGCGTGAAGCCCGGGGACTTCTCGGTGCCCAGCGAGGTGAACCACTCCTTGCCGCGGACCAGGATCGGCGGCACCGAGGCGATCGACTCGACGTTGTTGACCACCGTCGGGCAGGCGTACAGGCCCGCGATGGCCGGGAACGGCGGCCGCAGCCGGGGCTGGCCGCGGCGCCCCTCCAGCGAGTCCAGCAGCGCCGTCTCCTCACCGCAGATGTAGGCGCCGGCGCCCGCGTGCACGGTGATGTCCAGGTCGATGCCGGAGCCCAGGATGTCCTTGCCGAGGTAGCCGGCCGCGTACGCCTCCGCGACGGCCGCGTGCAGCCGGCGCAGCACCGGCACGGTCTCGCCGCGCAGGTAGATGAACGCGTGGTCGCAGCGGATCGCGTACGAGGCGATGATCATGCCCTCGATCAGCGCGTGCGGGTTGGCGAAGAGCAGCGGGATGTCCTTGCAGGTGCCCGGCTCGCTCTCGTCGGCGTTGACCACCAGGTAGTGCGGCTTGCCGTCGTTCTGCGGGATGAACTGCCACTTGAGGCCGGTCGGGAAGCCGGCGCCGCCGCGGCCGCGCAGTCCGGACTCCTTGACCAGGGCGATCAGCGCGTCCGGGTCCATGGCGAGGGCGTTGCGCAGGCCCTGGTAACCGTCGTGGCGCCGGTAGGTCTCCAGCGTCCACGGGCGGTGGTCGTCCCAGGAGGCCGACAGTACGGGGCTGAGCAGCTTCTCGGCCGGCTCGGTCGCGGTCATCACGCCTCGGTCCCTTCGTTGCGCGGGGAGACCACGCGGGCTCCCGGCGTGCCGGGCAGGGCCTCGCCCTTGGACAGCCGCAGGCCCGCCATCGAGGGCGCGCCGCCCGCGCCGGAGGCGTCCAGCGCGCCCGGCCGCTCGTCGGGGAAGCCGGCCAGGATGCGGGCGGTCTCCTTGAACGAGCAGAGCTTGGCGCCGCGGGTCGGCTCGACCTCGGCGCCCGCGCGCAGGTCGTCGACCAGCTGCCGGGCGCTCTCGGGCGTCTGGTTGTCGAAGAACTCCCAGTTGACCATCACCACCGGGGCGTAGTCGCAGGCCGCGTTGCACTCGATGTGTTCGAGCGAGATCTCGCCGTCGGCGGTGGTCTCGTTGTTCTTGATCCCCAGGTGCTGCTGGAGCTCCTCGAAGATCTGGTCGCCACCGAGCACCGCGCAGAGCGTGTTGGTGCAGACGCCCACGTGGTACGTCCCGGCCGGGCGGCGGCGGTACATCGTGTAGAAGGTCGCGACCGCCGTCACCTCGGCGGTGGTCAGCTCCACCTGCTCCGCGCAGAACCGGATTCCGGTCGCGGTGACGCAGCCCTCCTCGGCCTGCACCAGGTGCAGCAGCGGCAGCAGCGCGGAACGGGCCACCGGGTAGCGGCCGATCAGCTCCCTGGCGTCGGCGGCGAGGCGTTCGTACACCTCGGCCGGGTACGGCTTGGCCGGCAGCGCCGGCAGGCCGAGTTCGACATTGCTCACCGGTCCACGCCTCCCATCACCGGGTCGATCCCGGCCACCGCGACGATCACGTCGGCGACCTGGCCGCCCTCGCACATCGCCGCCATCGACTGCAGGTTGGTGAACGACGGGTCGCGGAAGTGCACCCGGTAGGGGCGCGTCCCGCCGTCGCTCACCACATGGACCCCGAGCTCGCCCTTGGGCGACTCGACCGCCGCGTACGCCTGGCCGACCGGGACCCGGAAGCCCTCGGTGACCAGCTTGAAGTGGTGGATCAGGGACTCCATCGAGGTGCCCATGATCTGCCGGATGTGGTCGAGCGAGTTGCCCATACCGTCCGGGCCGACCGCCAGTTGGGCCGGCCAGGCGATCTTCTTGTCGGCCACCATGACCGGTCCGGGACGCAGCCGGTCCAGGCACTGCTCGACGATCCGCAGCGACTGGCGCATCTCCTCCAGGCGGATCAGGAACCGCCCGTAGGAGTCCGCGGTGTCCGCGATCGCGACCTCGAAGTCGTAGTTCTCGTAGCCGCAGTACGGGTCGCTCTTGCGCAGGTCGTTCGGCAGCCCGGTGGCCCGCAGGATCGGGCCGGTGGCGCCGAGCGCCAGGCAGCCGGCCAGGTCCAGGAAGCCGACGTCGACCAGCCGGGCCTTGAACACCGGGTTGCCGGTGGCGAGTTTGTCGTACTCGTGCATCCGCGAGCGGAACAGCTTCACCGCCTCGCGGATCTGGTCCACCGCGCCCGGGGGCAGGTCCTGGGCCAGCCCGCCGGGGCGGACGTACGCGTGGTTCATCCGCAGGCCGGTGACCAACTCGAAGATGTCCAGGATGAGTTCACGGTCCCGGAAGCCGTAGATCATCAACGTGGTGGAGCCGATCTCCATGCCGCCGGTGGCGAGGCACACCAGGTGCGAGGAGATCCGGTTGAGCTCCATCATCAACACCCGGATGACGGTCGCCCGGTCGGGGATCTGGTCGGTGATGCCGAGCAGCTTCTCCACCGCCAGGCAGTACGCGGTCTCGTTGAAGAGCGGAGTCAGGTAGTCCATCCGGGTCACGAAGGTGGTGCCCTGGACCCAGTTGCGGAACTCCATGTTCTTCTCGATACCGGTGTGCAGGTAGCCGATGCCGCACCGGGCCTCGGTCACCGTCTCGCCGTCGATCTCCAGGATCAGCCGCAACACACCGTGGGTGGAAGGGTGTTGGGGACCCATGTTGACGATGATGCGCTCGTCGTCGGCCTTGGCGACGGCCTCGACCACCTCGCCCCAGTCGCCACCGGTGACCGTGAAGACCCGGCCCTCGGTGGTCTCACGGGTGCCCGCTTCTTCGTAGTGAGTGGTCATGTGTACGACCTCCGCTGGTCGGGCGCCGGGATCTGGGCACCCTTGTACTCGACGGGGATGCCACCCAGCGGGTAGTCCTTGCGCTGCGGGTGCCCCAGCCAGTCGTCCGGCATCATGATCCGGGTGAGCCCCGGGTGTCCGTCGAAGACGATGCCGAAGAAGTCGTAGGCCTCGCGCTCGTGCCAGTCGTTGGTCGGATAGACGCTGACCACCGACGGGATGCGCGGATCGGCGTCCGGTGCGGTGACCTCGACCCTGATCAGCCGGGTGTGGGTGATCGACCGCAGGTGGTAGACCGCGTGCAGCTCCCGTCCCGCGTCGGACGGGTAGTGCACGCCGCTGACCCCGAGGCACAGCTCGAACCGCAGCGCCGGGTCGTCGCGCAGCGTCCGGGCCACCTGGAGCAGGTGCTCGCGGCGGACGTGGAAGGTCAGCTCGGCACGGTCGACGACGGTCTTCAGAATCGCGTCGGCCGGGTCGAGGCCCTGTTCCTCCAGTGCCCCCTCCAGCTCGTCGGCCACTTCGTCGAACCAGCCGCCGTACGGCCGGCTGCTCGGGCCGGGCAGCACGATCGGGGAGACCAGGCCGCCGAAACCCGAGGTGTCACCGGTGCCACGGCCGCCGAACATGCCCTGGCGGCTGCCGACCACCTCGATGGGGATCTCGGTGCGGGTCGCGGGGATGTCGCCGTCGCTCATCGCAGCAGCCCCCGCATCTCGCTGGTCGGGAGGGCGTCCAGGGCCAGCTCCTCGGCCAGCTCCTCGGCCCGCCGCTTGTTCACGCCGAGCGGCTCGTGCTGGATCTTGTCGTGCAGCTTGAGGATCGCGTCCATCAGCATCTCCGGGCGGGGCGGGCACCCCGGCAGGTAGATGTCCACGGGGACGATGTGGTCGACCCCCTGGACGATCGCGTAGTTGTTGAACATGCCGCCCGAGGACGCGCAGACGCCCATCGAGATGACCCACTTCGGGTTGGCCATCTGGTCGTAGACCTGCCGGAGCACCGGCGCCATCTTCTGGCTCACCCGGCCGGCCACGATCATCAGGTCGGCCTGCCGGGGCGAGCCCCGGAAGACCTCCATCCCGAACCTGGCCAGGTCGTAGCGGCCGGCGCCGGTCGTCATCATCTCGATGGCGCAGCAGGCCAGCCCGAAGGTGGCCGGGAAGAGCGAGGCCTTTCTCACCCACCCCGCAGCGGTCTCCACGCTGGTGAGTAGAAAGCCGCTCGGCAGCTTCTCCTCGATTCCCATCTACCCATCCCTCTCAGTGGCCTCAAATCCGGCTGACTGCAATGCAGTTGTACTTAGTCCCACTCCAGGCCGCCACGTCGCCAGACATACGCGTAGGCGACGAACACGGTGGCGATGAAGAGGAGCATCTCGACCAGCCCGAAGATCCCCAGGGCGTCGAAGGTGACCGCCCACGGGTAGAGGAAGACGATCTCGATGTCGAAGACGATGAAGAGCATCGCCGTCAGGTAGTACTTGATCGGGAACCGTCCGCCGCCCACCGGCTGCGGGGTCGGTTCGATACCGCACTCGTACGCCTCCAACTTGGCCCGGTTGTAGCGCTTCGGGCCCGTCAGCGAAGCCATCACGACGGAGCCGACCGCGAACGCCGCCGCGATGGCACCGAGTACGAGGATCGGTGCGTAGGCATTCATGTACCGCCGCTCCCTCCGTCCAGTCGTCCTTGACTGCAGATCGGAACTGCCGGGTCACTGTGGGGTGAACCCGTGATCCAGTTCCCGAGATCCACCTCATGTGAGGCAGTTCACAAAGCCTGGATCGAGCGCATCCTATGCCCGTCGACTTGTGATCTGCGACACGCAGTTCATGGGGATCTTTGTGATCTACGCCACCTCGCGAACCGGTCGCAATGGCGGCTAGTCGCGAGATATGAACACAACGAACCCAAATGGTCACAAAGTGTCATATTCATCGGCGAAGTGACTGGTCAGAGCCGTGCGTCTATATCAACTATCGCGCGCCCATCGCAAATTTACGGGCCTCAGGTTGACGTGCTAAGAGCCCTCACCCTCCCGGGTGGCCACCCCGGCGCCCTCGCTTGACCTTTCGTTCACAAGCGCACGAAAGCCCCCGTGCACCGGTCGGTGCGCGGGGGCCTGTTCGGGGATCGGGGGCCCGTTCGGGATCAGGGTCGGTCTTAGGCCGGCAGCGGCTCCAGCGCGCCCGGGTGCAGCGCGCGGCGGCCCCACGCGGTGCCGGCCAGCACGAGCACGCCGCCGAGGAACGCGAGCGGGACCAACCGGTCGCCGCCCAGCGCGACGCCGACCACCGCCGCCCAGAGCGGCTCGGTGCCGAGCAGCAGGCTGACCCGGGACGGCGAGGTGGACCGCACCGCCCACATCTGGACCAGGAACGCGAGCAGCGTGCAGAACAGTGCGAGGTAGAGCAGGTCGGCCCACTGCGCGGCGCCGTAGGAGGCCGCCAGCGCCCACGGGCTCGGGCCGGCGAACGGCGCCGCGACGGCGAACACCATTCCTGCCGTGGCGAGTTGGACCCAGGTCAGGGCTGTCGAGTCGGTGTCCCGCAGCGCGCTGCTGCGCGACATCGTCAGCAGGTGCACGGTGCGGATCACGGCCGCGCCGAGCATCAGCAGGTCGCCGGCCGAGGGGGCGCGCAGGCCCGCGCCCTCGGTGAGCAGGGCGACCCCGAGCACCGAGGTCCCGGCTGCGGCGACGAAGGCGCGTGGGAGCGGTGAGCGGCCGACCAGGCTCTCCGCGAGCGGAGTGAGGACCATGGTCAGGCTGATGATCAGCCCGGCGTTGGTCGCCGAGGTGTGCAGCACGCCGTAGGTCTCCACCAGGAAGATCGCGCCGAGGATGCCGCCGAGCAACGCACCGCCCAGCCACTCGCGACGGTTCAGTCCGCGCAGACCCCGCCAGGCCGGCACCGCGAGCAGCGGCAGCACCAGGCCGAAGCGCAGCACCAGCGTCGCCAGCACGGTGGACGGCGTCGCCAGATGCTTGACCGCGAGGTAGCTGGAACCCCAGACCACCGCGACCAGCAGGACGGGAAGGTCGGCGACGATCCCGCGGGGCGCGGCTTGTGAAGGCGTTCTCATGCGGGCGTTACCTCCGAGGCAGGACGGCGAATCAGTCATCCTCGTCGAGCGCCAGCCGTATGATCAACGGCTTTAGACATGATTCAAGTGCCCCCTGGGCACGATGGGGTGGACATGCCAGGCTCGTCTTCCCCGGAGGCCCCACCCATGCCCCGCAAGCGTCTCGTCACCGCCGCTGCCGCAGCCGCCCTGGTCCTCGGCGCCACCAGCGCCGCGTCCGCCGCCACCGTCTCCCCCGACGCCAAGGCGGCCCCGGCGGCCACCACCCCCACGGCCTCCTGCGGTTACACGGCCTCGGTGCCCGCCGACAACTTCCAGGGCATCCCGGTCTTCGACGCCAAGAAGGCCGCCAAGCCCTACAGCGCGACGCTGAAGACCAGCCAGGGTTCGATCACCTTCCAGGCGCTGACCGCGCAGGCGCCCTGCACCACCTTCTCGTTCCGCTTCCTCGCCGACCACAGCTACTTCGACGACACCCACTGCCACCGGCTCACCACCCAGCGCCTGTGGGTCCTGCAGTGCGGCGACCCGACCGGCACCGGCAGCGGCGGCCCCGGCTACTCCTTCAACGACGAGAACCTGACCGGCGCCACCTACCCCGCCGGCACCGTCGCGATGGCCAACGCGGGCCCGAACACCAACGGCAGCCAGTTCTTCTTCGTCTGGAAGGACACCAAGCTGTCCCCCGCCTACACCCCGTTCGGCAAGATCACCGCCGGACTGGACGTCCTGCAGAAGATCGCCGCCGGCGGCGAGGACGACCAGAACGGTCCGGGCGACGGCTTCCCGACCCTCCCGGTCAACATCAAGCACGTGAAGATCAGCAACAGCCGCTGACGCGTCCGGCCGGGGACCACAGGCGTGGTCCCCGGCCGGCTCCGCCGTGGAGGGCGGGCGTTCGGGCTCAGGCGTTCGGGGCGACCTTGGCCAGCCCGTTGATGATGCGGTCCATCGCGTCGCCGCCCTGCGGGTCGGTCAGGTTCGCCAGCATCTTCAGCACGAACTTCATCAGCATCGGGTGCGTGAGCCCGCGCTGGGTGGCGAGCTGCATGATCTTCGGGTTGCCGATCAGCTTCACGAAGCCGCGCCCCAGCGTGTAGTAGCCGCCGTAGACGTCCTTGAGGGTCGCCGGGTAGGCGTGCAGCGCGCGCTCGCGCCCTGCGGGGGTGACCCGGGCGTTGGCCTGGACGATGGTGCGGGCCGCGATCTGGCCGGATTCCATCGCATAGGCGATGCCCTCGCCGTTGAACGGGTTGACCATGCCCGCCGCGTCGCCGACCAGCAACAGACCGCGGGTGTAGTGCGGCTGACGGTTGAACGCCATCGGGAGGGCCGCGCCGCGAATCGGGTCGGTCATGTTGTCGGGCGTGTAGCCCCACTCCTCGGGCATGTTCGCGCACCACGCCTTGAGGACCTCACGCCAGTCCAACTCCCCGAAGGCGGGAGAGGAGTTGAGGATGCCGAGGCCGACGTTCGAGGTCCCGTCGCCCATCCCGAAGATCCAGCCGTAGCCGGGCAGCAGCTTCTTGTCGCCACCACGGGTGTCCCAGAGCTCCAGCCAGGACTCCAGGTAGTCGTCGTCGTGCCGCGGCGAGGTGAAGTACGTCCGGTAGGCGACGCCCATCGGACGGTCCTCGCGGCGGTGCAGGCCCATCGCGAGCGAGAGCCGGGTGGAGTTGCCGTCGGCGGCGACCACCAGCGGGGCGCGGAAGGTGACCTCGCGCTTCTCCGCGCCGAGCTTCGCGCTCACCCCGACGATCCGCCCGGTGCGCTCGTCGAGCACCGGGCCGGAGACGTTGCAGCGCTCGTACAGCCGGGCGCCGGCCTTCTCGGCCTGACGGGCCAGCAGCTCGTCGAAGTCGGCCCGCTTGCGCACCAGTCCGTAGTCCGGGAACGCGGACAACTCCGGCCAGTCCAGCTCCAGCCGGACCCCGCCGCCGATGATCCGCAGCCCCTTGTTGTGCAGCCAGCCGTTGGAGGTGGAGACGTCGATCCCCATGTCCACCAGCTGCTTGGTGGCCCGGGGGGTCAGCCCGTCCCCGCAGACCTTCTCGCGCGGGAACTCGGTCTTCTCCAACAGCAGCACGTCGAGCCCGGCCTGGGCGAGGTAGTACGCCGTGGTCGCCCCCGCCGGGCCGGCTCCCACCACGATGACGTCAGCAGCGCTCTCGACGGCAGTCTCGGTCACGGTGGGCACACTCCTGAACACAGCGGCAGGGCACGGGCTGACGGTCCCGAGCAGTCTACGGCGCACCCACCGCTACGCTCCCGCCGCCGCCTCGAAGTCCTGGCGGGAGCCGCCGACCGGCTGCGCCACAAAGAACTCCGCCGCTCAGCGGGTCCCGCGGTGCAGGGCGACGATGCCGCCGGTGAGGTTGCGCCAGGCGACCTTCGTCCAGCCGGCCTGCTGGAGTTTGACGGCCAGCTCGGGCTGGTCGGGCCAGGCGCGGATCGACTCGGCGAGGTAGACGTAGGCGTCGGGGTTGCTGCTGACCCGGGTCGCGACGGGCGGCAGGGCGCGCATCAGGTACTCGGTGTAGACGGTCCGCAGCGGCGTCCAGGTCGGGGTGGAGAACTCGCAGATCACGACCTTGCCACCGGGCTTGGTGACCCGGTGCATCTCGCGCAGCGCCGCGTCGGTGTCCTGCACGTTGCGCAGGGCGAAGGAGATCGTGACGGCGTCGAACGAGGCGTCCGCGAAAGGCAGCCGGGTCGCGTCGCCGGCGGTCAGCGGGAGCTCGGGGTGGCGGCGCTTGCCCTCGGCGAGCATGCCGATCGAGAAGTCGCACGGGACGACCTTGGCGCCGGCCTCCGCGAACGGGAGCGAGGAGGTGCCGGTGCCCGCGCCGAGGTCCAGCACCAGCTCACCGGGCTTGGCGTCGACCGCCTCGGCCACCGCGCGGCGCCAGGCGCGGGCCTGGCCGAGCGAGAGCACGTCGTTGGTCCGGTCGTACTTGGCCGCGACGTCGTCGAACATGGCGGCGACTTCGTGCGGCTGCTTGTCCAGAGAGGCTCGGGTCATCACGCCCCTATTCTTCACCCTGGCGACGACAGTCCCGCGCGCGGGCTCGGCCCGGCGTCCCGCAGCGCACCCGGCGCACGCTCAGCGCAGCGCGCGGCGGCCGCCCTTGCGCCGTCGCCGGGAGCGCTTGCCGTGGGTGATCGCGGGCATTCCGTCGGCCAGCGCCTCGGTCGCGAAGGCCATCGTGGCGCGGATCCTGCGCTCGCCGCGCACCCGGACCCCCTCCGCACGCCGGAACCGCAGGATCCGCGCCATGCAGAGCGCGAAGAGCACCAGCGCGACCGGCACGCTGGTCTGCGCCAGCCGGACCCCGGCGGCCTGCGGGTAGTGCTGGTCGCAGACCCGGACCGCGCCCGCGTCGTCGGCGGCGTGCTCCAAGCAGATCGGGTCGCCGACCTTGGCGGTGGTCGGCAGGGTGAGGTCGGTGGCGCGCCGCTGCCCGCCGTCGGCCTGGTAGCTGACGGAACTGTAGGTGGCGCTGCCGCCCGGCAGCTGGGTGACGGTCCCCTGCACCCGCACCGGGTGCGCGCCGATCCGGTCCGCGAGGTCGGCCTGTCGCCAGCCGAGCACGCACATGCCGAGCGCCAGCACGGCGCTGAGCACCGCCCCGAGGTACCAACCTCGGCCGATCCTGGGGGTGGCGGACGGGGATCGCATGCTGAGCGGTGACCTGGCTTCCGTAAGGCGCGGTGAGGTGTCCTGCTTCGCCGGGACGGGCCACGCGGGACTGACCGGGATCGTAACTGCTGGCGCCCCCTCAGGTCACGGCGAGGGGGTATCAGGACGTCGGCACACGGACGGAGTTCGGACGCCGACGATCCCCCGGAGCACGGCTCAGCGCCGGCGGTGCAGCAGCCGTCCGGCCAGCACGGTGGCCGTACAGGCCTGGTCGGCGGGGGTTTCGGCGGGCTCGAAGACCGCGAAGTCGGCCCGGCCCCCGGGGGTCAGCGCACCGTGCGGAACGGTCGTCGAGAACGCTTGGGGACCGAGCAGCAGTTCGGCCACAAAGGGATCCGAATCGGTCGGAGTGAGACCGATTTCGGTCAGCCCGGTGAACGGCGGCACCACCAGCAGCCCGGAGCGGCTCACCGCCGTCCGCACCGCCGTGCGCTCGAACGGACCGGCCAGCGCGGTCGCCCCGTGCGCGAGCAGCCGTTGCAGTCCGCGCCGGGCACTGCCGCCCCACTCGGCGTCGGTCAGCTCGCGCGGCGGCGCCAACGGGTCCTCGCCCAGCTCCTCACGCGGGTCGGGGTGGTAGCACCGCTCCAGCAGGGCCCCGCCGTACGGGTGGGCCCGGCCCGGGGTCAGCGTCCCCTCCCAGGCGCGCACCCGGGCCTCGGGGTACCCGGCGGCCAGCTCGTCGTAGCGGCCGAGCGCCGCCACCCGGTCCCCGCGCACCAGCACCGCCCCGTCGGAGACCGGCGGGGCGGTGCTGGAGGCCACCAGGACGGTGGCCCGGTGCAGGGTCAGCATCAGGTGGTGCTGAGGATCTTCAGCTCCGGGTGCGCGGTGCCGCCCTCGATCGCGGTGGAGGCGATGTGCGAGGCGACCCGCGGGTCGACCGGGTCGTTCGCCGGGTCGTCCAGCACCCGCAGGTGCTGGTAGGTGGTGGAGCGCTGCGCGGGCGTGCGCCCGGCGGTGCGGATCAGGTGGATCAGCTCGGTGAGGTTGGACCGGTGCTTGGCGCCGGCCGCCGAGACCACGTTCTCCTCCAGCATGACCGAGCCCAGGTCGTCCGCGCCGTAGTGCAGCGAGAGCTGGCCGGCCTCCTTGCCGGTGGTCAGCCAGGAGCCCTGGATGTGCGCCACGTTGTCGAGGAAGAGCCGTGCGATCGCGATCATCCGCAGGTACTCGAAGACGGTGGCCTGGGTGGAGCCCTTGAGGTGGTTGTTCTGCGGCTGGTACGTGTACGGGATGAACGCGCGGAAGCCGCCCGTCCGGTCCTGCACCTCGCGGATCATCCGCAGGTGCTCGATCCGCTCGGCGTTGGTCTCGCCGGTGCCCATCAGCATGGTGGAGGTGGACTCCACTCCCAGGCCGTGCGAGATCTCCATGATCTCCAACCAGCGCTCGCCGGACTCCTTGAGCGGCGCGATCGCCTTGCGCGGACGCTCCGGCAGCAGCTCGGCGCCGGCGCCGGCGAACGAGTCCAGGCCGGCCGCGTGGATCCGGGTGATCGCCTCCTCGACCGACACCTTGGAGAGCCGCGCCATGTGCTCGACCTCGGAGGCGCCCAGCGAGTGGATCACCAGCTGCGGGAAGTCGGCCTTGATGGCGGAGAAGGCGCGCTCGTAGTACTCGACGCCGTAGTCCGGGTGGTGGCCGCCCTGGAACATGATCTGGGTGCCGCCCAGCTCGACCGTCTCCGCGCAGCGGCGCAGGATCTCGTCGAGGTCGCGGGACCAGCCCTTGTCGCTCTTCGGCGCCACGTAGAACGCGCAGAACTTGCAGGCCGTCACGCAGACGTTGGTGTAGTTGATGTTGCGCTCGATGATGTACGTCGCGATGTGCTCGGTACCGGCGTAGCGGCGGCGGCGCACCGCGTCGGCGGCCGCGCCGAGGGCGTGCAGCGGGGCGGAGCGGTAGAGCTCCAGGGCCTCCTCCGCGGAGATCCGGCCCCCGGCCGCGGCCCGGTCGAGGACGGCCTGCAGATCGGTGCTGGGCGCGTCGGAGGTCGCTGCGGGCTCGGACACCTGGGGGCCTACTTTCTGTCCGGAGAGATGACCGGACCAGCCTACGCCAGGGCCCCGGGGCCGCTCGGGGCAGTTCGCCCGCCACGCCCGGAGCCCTCCGCAGGGCCCTCCGCGGGCACTAGTTCGGGACGGCCGGCTCCAGCAGTCGGACCACCACGTCGGGCGCGAACCCGCTGTCGTGGCCCACCCGGCGGGCGAACTCGGCGATCCCGGCCAACTGCCGCTCGCCCAGCGAGAAGTCCAGCGCCTCGCCGAAGTAGCGCTCCAGCACCGCCGCGTCGAAGTTCTCCCAGCGCGCCACCTGCGCGGCCACCTGCCCGACCTCGGCCATGGAGAGGTCCCGGGACTCCAGGAACGCCCGGTGCACCTCCGCCACCGTCCCGGGCCGGCTGTCGGCGAAGTCCCGCCGGGCCGCCCAGACCGCGAAGACGAACGGCAGCCCGGTCCACTCCTTCCACATCAGCCCGAGGTCGTGGACCGTCAGGCCGCTCTCCGGCGTGGACTCCAGGGTGGCCCGCAGCGCCGGGTCGCCGATCAGCACCGCGGCGTCGGCCTGCGCGAGCATCGCGTCCAGGTCGGGCGGGCAGCTGAAGTACTCGGGACGGACCCCCTCGCGCTCCTCCAGCAGCAGCCGGGCCAGCCGGACGGACGTCCGGCTGGTCGAGCCCAGCGCGACCGGGCGGCCGTCCAGTTCGGCGAGCGGGACCTTGCTGACGATCACGCAGGACATCACCGGCCCGTCGCTGCCGACCGCGATGTCCGGGAGCACCACCAACTCGTCGGCGTGCCGCAGGTACTCCACGCAGGTGATCGGACCGATGTCGAGCGAGCCGTCGACCAGGCGGTCGCTCAGCTTCTCGGGGGTGTCCTTGGCGAGGTCGAGGTCGAGCAGGCTGCCGGTGCGGGCCAGCCCCCAGTAGAGCGGCAGACAGTTCAGGAACTGAATGTGGCCGACTCGGGGGCGCACCGCCCGCTGCCCCGCCTCGACGTCCGTACGGCTCGCGCCGCCCGAGATCCCAGAGCCTTCCACCAGACCAGCCACCGCGCGCTCCCTTGCCCGTTCGTCCTGTCTTCGCAGGGTATGCCCGTGCCTGGCCGCAGCCCCTCCACCCCCCTCCCCGACACACCATCGACGCTCCACCGCCGGACCACCCGCGGACCGCTGACAGACCGGTCGGACACCACTCGGGCGGCTCAGGAGACCTCTGGTCGAGGCCGCGCCTGCGTGCTACCGTTCCACCCAGTTGCAGTTTGATTCCCCTTGCAGTACTTGAAGCCTGCGGAGCATGTAACCCGCGGGCTTTTTGTAGTTTTTCAGCATGTTTGCGAAAAACTCCGGGCCCGCCCGGAGGCGGGGCGATCAGCGCAGCGGACCGGATGCCACACGGTGTGGTGTCCACCACGTCCCTCGCAAGGAGAACGGCATGGCTCAGGGAACCGTCAAGTGGTTCAACGCTGAGAAGGGCTTCGGCTTCATCGCCCAGGACGGCGGCGGCCCCGACGTCTTCGTCCACTACTCCGCCATCAACGCGAACGGTTTCCGCTCGCTGGAGGAGAACCAGGCGGTCTCGTTCGACGTCACCCAGGGCCCGAAGGGCCCGCAGGCGGAGAACGTCAGCGTCGTTTGATCATCCTCCGGATGACCTGATCGCTCAGGACCTCGCCCCGTGCCGGGTCCCTCGTCGGCCCTCCCCAGGGCCGCAGAGCATGACTTGCAGTACCAAGGGGGCCCGCCGCGTCACACGACCGGCGGGCCCCCTGCCGTTGGCTGGTGACTCCCCGCCCGGCTACCAGGGCACCGCGTTCACCGTCGCATCCGGCCACTGCACGGATGTACCGGCCTCGTTCAACGACCAGGCCTCCTCGCTCCAGCTGGACCGACGGCACCGCTCGACCCGACCCGCGAGCCCCTCCTCCCTCAGGTGATCATCTGAAGGGGGAGGGGCTCGCGCCGTTCATCAGGCGGCAGTCAGAACCTTCTCGGTCGCGGCCGTCCTGCTCTCGACCGCCTTGCCCGGGTCGAGGTCGCCGGTCGGGCTGTTGTAGGCGGCGAGGTCGAGGGTCTTCTCGCGGGCCGCGACCAGGATCGGGACCACCGACTGGCCGGCCACGTTGGTCGCCGTGCGCATCATGTCCAGGATCGGGTCGATGGCGAGCAGCAGGCCGACGCCCTCCAGCGGGAGGCCGAGGGTGGAGAGGGTCAGGGTCAGCATCACGATGGCGCCGGTGAGGCCCGCGGTGGCGGCGGAGCCGATCACCGAGACGAAGGCGATCAGCAGGTAGTCGCCGATCCCGAGGTGGATGCCGTAGACCTGGGCCACGAAGATCGCGGCGATCGACGGGTAGATCGCGGCGCAGCCGTCCATCTTGGTCGTCGCGCCGAACGGGACGGCGAAGCTGGCGTATTCGCTCGGGACGCCGAGGCGCTCGGTGACCCGGCGGGTGACCGGCAGGGTGCCGACCGAGGAGCGTGAGACGAAGGCCAACTGGATGGCGGGCCAGGCGCCCTTGAAGAAGTTGAGCGGGTTGAGTCCGCCGACGAAGCGCAGCAGCAGCGAGTAGACGCCGAACAGCACCAGGGCGCAGCCGAGGTAGATGTCGGCGGTGAAGGTGGCCAGCGGCTGGAGCAGGTCCCAGCCGTACACGGCGACCGACTTGCCGATCAGGCCGAGGGTGCCGAGCGGGGCGAGCCGGATCACCCACCACAGGGCGGTCTGCACGAGTTCGAGCAGCGACTCGTTGAACCGGAGGATCGGCGCGGCCTTCTCGCCGACCTTCAGGATCGCGGCACCGGCCACCACGGCGAGGAAGACGATCTGCAGGACGTTCACCTTGAGGAAGGCGTCCGCGATGTTGGTCGGGATGATCCCGGTCAGGAAGTCGACCCAGGAGCCGGAGTCCGCGGGGGCCTTGAGGCCGGTGGTGGAGAGGTGGGTGCCGCGGCCGGGATTGGTGACCAGACCGATCGTCAGGCCGATGGAGACCGCGATGAGACTGGTGATCAGAAACCAGAGCAGTGTTCGCGCCGCCAGCCGGGCGGCGTTGGTGACATTGCGGAGGTTGGCGATGGAGACCACGATCGCCGTGAACACCAGCGGCGGGACGGCCAGCTTCAGCAGCTGGACGAAGGTCTTGCCGATGGTGTCCAGCGTGGTGGTGAGCCAGGAGACGTCGTTCTGCCGGGCGACGAAGCCCAGCAGCACGCCGAGCACGAGCCCGGCGACGATCTGCACCCAGAACGGGGTGCGGCGGATCCGGGCGAGCGCCGAGGGCGGCGCGGTGGAGGACGGCTGGGCGGCTGGTGCTGCGGACATGGCGGGACGGCTCCGGGGAAGGGCGTGGCGGGCGAGGAGAAAGCAGAAGGAGAGGGGAGGGGAGCGGGCGGCACGACGACGCAAACCCACCCGGACAGGGAGAAACCCGGGTGTTCGGTGGAGCGGAGCTTCGTACCGCCTAGCTACAGCTGCGACGCGGGGGGCGACACGCGCCGCGGCTGTCCACGGCACCACCGGCGGTCAGGCGGCACGGCATCGACGGCAGCGCGCACGGCATGAGCGGGCCGCTCATGTCCTGCTGCCGGGGTGCGCCTGAGGTGGTCATGAGCGACACGTTAGCAGTAAAGATTTGAGATGTTCAAAGTACTTGTTTGAGATGCGGGCACGAACGACCCATCTCCACCCCACCCACTCTCAGGCATATCGGATTGACCGGCGATCGGTTATACGTATAACTTCATAGGGTCCAGCACCCCTGCCGCCCGGGAGACACCCCGTGGGCTACCTCGCCCTGCTCCGCGCCCCGCACGTCACCCGGCTGCTCTTCGGCACCCTGCTCGGCCGCCTCCCGGCCGGCATGACCGCCCTGGTCATCGCCCTCGCACTGCGCGAGGCCGGCGCGCCCTACAGCAGGATCGGCCTGGCCACCGCCGCCTACGCGATCGCCGCAGCGGTCGGCGGACCGGTGCTCGGACGGATCGTCGACCGCACCGGCCAACCCCGGGTGCTGCTCTGCGCCGCCGTGGTGGCCGGCTTCGGCTATGCGCTCCTCGCCCTGACGCCCGGCAGCCCGATCGGCGCGCCGGTCGGAGCCGCGATCGCCGGACTCGCGATGCCGCCGCTGGAGCCGTGCCTGCGCGCGCTCTGGCCGGTCGTCGTCGAGGAGGAGCAGCTCGACACCGCCTACGCCTTCGACTCGGCCTCCCAGCAGATCCTCTACGTCGCCGGGCCGCTAGCGGTGGCCGGCATCGCCGGCTGGCTGAGCCCGGTCGCCGCGCTCTGGACAGCGGCCGGCCTCGGCCTGCTCGGCGCCCTGGTGGTGGCCACCGCCGCCCCGGCCCGCGCCTGGCAGGCGCCGCCGCGCGGGCACGGCGCCGGACTGCTCGGGCCGCTGCGCTCCCCCGGCCTGGTGCTGCTGCTGGTCGGCCTGGCCGGCGCGGGCTGGACGGTCGGCTCGCAGAACGTCCTCTTCATCGCGTACGCCGAGCGCCACCACGGCCAACTCGTCGGCGGCGCGGGGACCCTGCTGGCGCTGGCCGCCCTCGGCGGGCTGGTCGGCGCGCTCGGGTACGGCGCGGTCCAGTGGCGCAGCAGCACCGCCACCCGCACCTGGGTGCTGGCGCTCGCGATGGCCCTCTCCTACCTGCCGCTGCTGCTGCTTCCGGGCGCCGGGCCGATGGCCGGGCTGGCGCTGCTCTCGGGCATCGGCCTGGCGCCGCTGCTGGCGGCCGCGTTCGTCCTGGTCGCCGAGCTGGCGCCGACCGGCACGGTGACCGAGGCGTTCGCCTGGCTGGTCACCCTCTTCGCCACCGGGAACGCGCTGGGCTACGCGGTCTCGGGCTCGCTGGTCGCGAACTCGCTGACGGCGGTGGCCTGGTGCTCGGTCGGCGGGATCTCGCTGGGCGCCCTGCTGCTGTTCGGCGCCCGCCGCCTGTTCGGGACGGCTCCGGTCGGCGGCGACGACGGCAGCCAGGTCGCCGGGCTGGTCACCGCCGCCTGAACCGGACGACGGCCGGGCCCGCTCCCGCTCCCCGCAGACGGCAGCGCGCCACCACCCACGACGGGTGGTGGCGCGCTGCCGTTCACGCGCGCGGTGGTCGTCAGCCGTGGCGGCCCCGGCGTGGGCGGGTCGCCAGGAACAGGACCGTGCCACCGGCCGTCAGGATCGCCGCGAGGGCGGCGAACAGCGTGACCGGAGCGCCGGCACCGGTGTGCGGCAGCTCACCGTCCGGGTGCCACGGGTGCCAGGAGTGCGACGGCACCGGCGGGGTCGGCGGCGTGGGCGGCGGGGTGGGAGGCGTCGGCGGCGGCGTCGGGGGCGTCGGCGGCGGGGTGGGAGGCGTCGGCGGCGGGGTGGGAGGCGTCGGCGGCGGCGTCGGGGGCGTCGGCGGGACCGGCAGGATCAGCCCCATGTCCAGGTCGAGGTACCGCATCCCGCCGCTCAGCGCGACCGTCTGCGTCACCCCGGTGGCCGGGTCGGCGTCGGAGTCCAGCGCCGGGTCGGCGCCCACGTGCCGCCGGGTGACCGTGGCCCCCTTCGGCAGCATGGCCAGGTCGAACCGGACCGAGTAGCTGCCGTCCGGGAGGTCCGCGAAGAGGTAGTGCCCGTTGGCGTCAGTGACTGTCGTGACCGGAGCACCGCTCTTGTTTCGGATCACCATTCCCGTTCCGTCCAACAAGTGAACGGTCACGCCCTGCACGCCCGGCTCACCGGGCTGCTGCAGACCGTCCTGGTTGACGTCGTCCCAGACCAGATCGCCCAGCGCGTTGAACGGCCGGTCCGGCCGCTTGACCGCGATGCCGACCTTGGCCGGCTCGGCGGGCAGCAGCGGGCTCCCGGTCGAGTCGGTGGCGGTGTAGGCGAAGCTGTTCCACGCGAAGCTCTGGTCCGGCGCATCGATCGAGGCGACCATCGGCCAGCTCAGCGTGAAGACCCCGCCCGGCGGCAGGCTGCCGGGCCGGTGGATCCGGAACCAGGTGGCGGCCCCGGGCCCGGGGAAGGTCGTGCTCCAGGCCGCCCCGGCGTTGCACGGCCCGGGCGCGGGCAGCTCGGCCGGCCGGCACGGGTTGGGGTCGGTGGTGTACTCGATCACCACCGTCGGATCGCTGCTGACCAGCGGCTGGGTGAGCGAGGGCGTCCAGCCGCTGCCACGCGCGATGTCCGGACGCAGCACGTACCCGTCGCCCGGGCCGGGCAGCCGGTCGTAGGCGACGAAGTCGGTGACCGCCTCCGCCGAGTCGTTGCGCACGGTCATCCGGTACGACAGCGAGCCGCCCGGCGAGGTGGTGCCCACGCTGCCGTAATCCGCGTCCAGGTCGCCCTTGACCTCCTTGAACGCCCGCAGCACCTTCGGCACCTGCACCTCGACCTGCGAGGAGGCGTGGCAGAGCTTCTCGGTGGTGTCGCCGTTGCCGTTCAGGTCCGTGGTGTCGGGGACGCCGGTGTCGGTGCCGAAGTTCATGCAGGTCACCGGCACGGACGGGCCGTCGACGGTCACGTAGATGTCGTTGGTCAGCGTCCCGGCCGAGGCGCTGCCGGCCACCTGGGCGTCGATCAGCGTCCGGTAGGCGCGGCTGTCGTGCAGGTACATCATGTCGGGGCTGCCGGCCGGCCAGGTCATCCGCAGCAGCTGGCGGCCGTCCCGGCCGGGCAGCACCACGACCTCCTGCGGGCCCTTCGCCTCGGGGTAGGCCGGGTCGGGCCGGGCGGACCCCTCGACGTAGACCAGCCCGGGCGGCAGCAGGTCGAAGAGGACCAGCGGCTTGTCCAGCACCCGGCCGGTGCGGTTGTAGGGGATCACCTGGAAGGTCGCGGTCGCGCCGGGGGCCAGCACCGCGCCGGCCGTGGTGGTCTTGGCGGCGCCGAGGTTGGTGCCGTCGGTGACCGTCAGGTCGGCGCAGGCGTTGGACATGGAGGTGTTGCTGCCGTCGGTGCCGGCCACGTCGACGCAGTTGGTCAGCGGCTTCGGCGCGCTGCGGCCGTCGTGTCCGGTGGCCAGCACCTGCACCAGGACCTGCACCGAGTTGCCCGGGCTCCAGCCGGTGGGGATGGGGCCGTTCCAGCTGAACCGCAGGCCGTCCAGCCAGCGGCCGGCCGGGATGCCGAGCACGTCGTTCGCGGGGTCGCCGGCCCCCTCGGCGAAGGTGATCCGGCGGGCGGCGGCGCCGTTGAAGGCGGTCCCGGGGGTGAAGGCGTGCCAGGCCGGATCGCCGTCGAGCCGGTACTCCAGGGTGAGCGCGATGCTGCTCGGGTTCCAGGCGTCGAGCTGGACGGACTGCGGGGCGAACCAGTTGTAGAGGCCCGCCGTGGTGCCGTTGCCCGGATCGGTCATCACCAGGCTGGTGGCCGGAGCGGCCAGGTTGGTGGCGAAGAGGCTGAACCCGGCGACGTCACCGGAGGTCGCGCCGGACGGCCAGGTCTTGCGGGCCTGGACCTGGACGCCGGTGACGGGCGGCTGGAACGGACTGGTGGTGGCGTCCGCGCTGGAGAGCTCCCGGTCGGCGTCGGGTCCCAGCGGGTCACCGCTGAGCGTCACCCGGTTGGTGGAGGTGGTGCCGTTGGGGAAGGTGGGGAGGGGGTAGTCGACCACCATCACGCCGGGGGTGCGACAGCCTGCCTGGCCGTTGCCGGAGCGGAAGGCCCCGATGTCATACGTCCAGACGTTCGGGTCGGTGCTGACCTGCGACCAGCCGGGCGAGCGCGCGGTGTCGACGACGGCGCCGACCGGCAGGGTGTCGGTCAGGTGGGAGGCGTCCAGGTCGACGTTGGGCACCCGGTCCTTGGAGCAGGCGCTGAACTGGTAGGTGACCGTCCGGCCGTCCTGGCTGGTGTTCTGCACCCCCTTGGTCACCGTGTACTGCGGCTGGACCACGGCCATGGTGCTCGCCGTTCCGGTCTGCACGGGCTCGCCGTCGGCGGTCAGGGTGGCCGAGTTGGTGTCCTTGGTGCCGTTGGCGGTGCTGAAGTTGGGGTACTTCAGCACCACCTGGATGCCGGCCGTGGTGCCCGGCGTCAGGTCGAGCAGCTTGATCTTCAGCGTGCCGCCCTTGGACCCGACGGCCGGCACGCTCGACCCCGGCACGTCCACCGAGGAGGCGTCCGGCGTCCAGCCGACGAACTCCATGTCGGGCGGCAGGCTGTCGGTGATCACGCCGTTGGCGCAGTCGGTGACCGAGCAGGTGTACCGGAGGGTGAACGTGACGTTCTCGCCCGGCGCCACGGTGGCCTTGTCCACGGTCTTGCTGAAGGTGACGGCTGCCTGAGCGGGCGGGGCCAGCGCCGCGCCAGTGAAGAGTGAGCCTGCTAGCAGGCCCAGGGCCACGCCGAACCGGGCTGCTCTGAGCCGGGGTCCGGGCCGGGGCCGACTGTGATTCGTCCGCATGATCAGCAGTTCAACCGACCACCGCCGCACCGACGCGTCGACGCGATCTGATCGGACGACGTTTCACACGATCGGCTCAGCCGATCGTCACCCGGGTCAGCAGACCGCCACGGTCGACGATCTGACGACCAGTGAGGTGGTCAGCGGCTCGACCTCCCGCACCGGTTCCCCGTGCAGCAGCCCGGCCAGCGCCGCGATCCCGGCCCGGCCCAACCGCTCGCCCGGCAGGTCCAGCGTGGTCAGCGGCGGGGTGAGCAGTCCGGCCACCGCGACGTTGTCGATGCCGACCACCGAGACGTCCGCCGGGATCCGCAACCCCAGCTCGGCCGCCGCCTGGTAGAGCCCGGAGGCCACCACGTCGTCGTCGCAGACCACGGCCCGCGGCCGGTCGGGCCGGTCCAGCAGTTCGAGCCCGGCCAGCCGGGCCGCGGCTGCCCCGTTGTTCAGCCGGACCCCGAGCTCCAGCACCTCCAGGCCCCGGGCGGCCTGCTCGAAGGCGGCCTGCCGGACCCGGAAGGTGTACGCGGCGTGGGACGAGCGCAGCCGTCCGATCCGCCGGTGGCCGAGCCCCACCAGATGCGCGACGACCGCCCGCATGCCGCCCGCGAGGTCGAGCTCGACGGTGGGGGCGCCGCCGGCGGTGGCCGGGTCGGCGTCCAGGAAGACCGCCGGGGTGCCGGGCGGCAGCGCGCCGAGCTGGCCGTCGTCCGGGGAGCAGATCAGCAGGCCGTCGAACCGGCTGGTGGTGGCCGCCTCGGCCAGCGTCGCGGCGTTCCACCCGGAGCTGACCACCACGGCCAGCCCGTGCCGCGCCGCCTCCTCGTGCACGCCCGCCAGCACCCGGCCGAAGAACGGTCCCTGGAGGTTCGGCACCGCGAGCAGCGCCATGCCGCTGCGACCCAGCCGCAGCTGCCGGCCGGCCGCCTGCGGCCGGTAGCCGAGGCCGCGCGCCGCGTCCAGCACCCGCTGCCGGGTGGTCTCGGAAACCCGGTGGCCCGCCTCGGAGCCGGAGAACACCAGCGAGACGGTGGCCTGCGAGACACCGGCCAGCTGCGCCACGTCGCGCCCGGTCGGGCGACGCGGCGTGGACCTGTGCTCCTGGGGGGCGGACGGCTGCTTCACCTCGGTGCCGGACCTGCGCCTACTGCGCCCGCGCGGCGTCGTCGGCCGCGTCCTCCTCGGCGTTCTGCGCCGCGATCCGCCGACTGGTGCGGGTGCGCAGCCCCTCCACCTTGCCGACGATCTGCTCCGACATCTCGTCGCGCTGCTTGCTCAGCACCACGTAGCTGATCGGGGCCGAGACCAGGCCCGCGAGCAGGACCAGGAAGATCACCCCGGCCGGGCCCGCCACCGGGATGATCCCGAAGTGGCCCAGCAGCGTGGCGATCAGCAGGCAGGCGAGGAAGATGCTGGCCCGCAGGGAGGTGTATCGGAGCGTGGCGTGCGACTTCGTGCTCACGGAAGGCTTCCTTCTTCACGGGTACGGCGGTGGGGCTGCGGGGCGGACGGCTGTGCGGTGACCGGCCCGACCGGACGGGGCGGACCGGCCTCCCAGTGAAGCATGCCCGCCACCGAGCACCGACAGGCCCTACGGGCGCAGCTCCAGCCAGAAGGTGATCTCGTCCCGGTCGTCCCCCGCCCCGATCCGGATCGCGCCGGGCACCCGGCCCACCTCCCGGTAGCCGCAGCGCTGGTAGAACCGCTCCAGGCCCTGGCCGCCGCGTGCCGTCAGCCGCAGCCCGGCCAGCCCCCAGTCCCGGGCGACCCGCTCCGCCTGGGCCATCAGCTGCCCGCCGTAACCCCGGCCCTGGAAGTCGGGGTGGACCATGACCCGCGCGAGCAGCCGCCAGTGGTCCATCAGGCCGAAGCGCATCGACTCGAAGAAGAGCACCCCGGCCAGCCGGCCGTCCGCCGTCTCCCGAGCGACCAGCAGCCGGTCGGCCCAGGGGTCCTCGGCCGTGCCGACGGCGGCGAGCTGCTTGGCCGCGGTGGCCCGGACGTCGTCCTCGGTGACCGGCGGGACGAAGCCGACGGCGCCGCCGGCGTTGCTGGCGTCGGTCCAGAGCGTGAGGATCTCCGCGCCCAGCTCGTCGGTCAGGTCGGGGTCCAGCGCGAAGTGCAGGCTCATCGGGCCATTCTCGGCCACGGCCGTCAGGCGGCCGCGGCCGCCTCCGCGCCCGGGCGGCCCGACCGCAGCGCCAGGCAGAGCAGCACCGCGACCGCGCACAGTCCGCCCGCGCCGTACCAGGCGAGCGTGTAGTCGCCCAGCTTGTCGCGCACCAGGCCGGCCAGCGTGGCGACCACCGCGGCGCCGATCTGGTGGAAGGCCAGCACCCAGCCGAAGACGATCGGGGCGTCCTCGCCGAAGTGCCGGCGGCAGAGCGCCACGGTGGGCGGGACGGTGGCGACCCAGTCCAGGCCGTAGAAGATCACGAAGGCCAGGATCGGCGGCTTGAGCGTGCCGGCGAACAGCTGCGGCAGCAGGACCAGCGAGATGCCGCGCAGCGTGTAGTAGACGATCAGCAGCCGGCGCGAGTCCACCCGGTCGGTGAACCAGCCGCTCGCGACCGTGCCGACCACGTCGAAGAGGCCGATCAGCGCGAGCAGGCTCGCCGCCGTGGTCTCCGGCAGGCCGTGGTCGTGCGCGGCGGGGATGAAGTGTGTCCCGACCAGTCCGTTGGTGGTCGCCCCGCAGATCGCGAACGACCCGGCGAGCAGCCAGAACGCGCGGTGCCGGGCGGCCGTCCGCAGCACTCGCAGGGTACGGGCCAGCGCGCTGCCGTCTGGCCGGGCGGGCACCGGATCGCCCGGGCGGGCGCCGTAGGGCAGCAGGCCGAGGTCGGCCGGCCGCTCGCGCATCAGCAGCAGCACCGGGACGGAGACCACGGTCGCCGAGAGCGAGACCACCACCACCGCGGCCTTCCAGCCCTGCGCCTGCACCAGCCAGGCGAGGACCGGCATGAAGACCAGGTTCCCGGCCGCGCCGGCCGCCGTCAGCACACCGGTCACCAGCCCCTGGCGGGCCTGGAACCAGCGGCCGCTGATGGTGCTGGCGAAGGCCCCCGCCATCGAACCGCTGCCCAGGCCCACCAGCACACCCCAGCAGAGCACCAGTTGCCAGCTCTGCGTCATCAGGACGGTCAGCCCGGAGCCGATCGAGATGGTCAGCAGCGCGCAGACGGTGACCAACCGGACGCCGAACCGGTCCATCAGCGCGGCGGCGAACGGCGCGGTCAGCCCGTACAGCACCAGGTTGACCGAGACGGCGCTGCCGATCGTGGCCCGGGACCAGCCGAACTGGCTGTTCCAGGCGTCCATCATCAGGCTGGGGGCGGACCGGAAACCGGCCGAGCCGACCAGGACGAGCAGTGCCACGGCGGCCACCACCCACGCGTAGTGCAGCCGCGGCGGGCGGTCGGGGCGCTGGTCCTGCCGGTGGGGGGCCGTGCTCAGTTCGGTCACCCGGCCGAGTCTCACGGGCCGCCGCCGCCCGGACGAGTGGCCTGACTGCCATCTTCCGCAAGGATCCGGCCACACCCCCCGGTTGGTTTTGGCCGACGCCTTCAGCTGCCCGCCCGACGCAGGCCGCGAATGGGCGGCGTGAGCAGCAGTGCGGCCACCACCAGCAGCCCGACCACCGCACCGCCGTACAGGACCGCCCGGGCCCCGAAGGCACCGGCGGCCGGTCCCGCCAGCGCGCTGCCGAGCGGGACCATGCAGACCGAGCCGGCCACCTCGTAGGCGTGGATCCGGTTCAGCACCTCGCCCGGCACCTGGGTCTGCACGCTGGTGGCCCACATGACGCCCCAGAAGGTGTTGCCCGCGCCGCACACCACCAAGGCCGGCACCAGCAGCGGGAGCGGCAGGTCCAGCGCGATCCCGATCGGGTAGAGCGGAAAGGTGAGCATCGCCAGGCCGCCCACGGCGAGCGGGTGGACCGGCTTGAAGCGGATCGCCAGCAGGCCGCCGAGCACGGTGCCGACCCCGAACGCCGAACTGAGCAGCCCGTACACCGCCGAGCCGTGCGCGGGCACCACCAGGCTCGCGGTCAGCGGGATCAGCGGCCCGTACGCGAGCACGCTGAAGCCCATCCAGATCACGATCACGCCCCACATCCAGCTGCGCGAGCGGAACTCGTGCCAGCCGACCACCAGGTTGCGCCAGAGGCTGTCGCCGGGCGGCGGCGCGGGCACCGGGCCGAGCCGCAGGCTCAGCAGGCAGACCGCGCTGAGGCCGAAGGTCGCCGCGGCGATCAGCATCACCCAGCCGGTGGCCGCCGCGCCGACCAGCGCGCCGGCCAGCGCCGGGCCGACCAGCGCGGTGACCGCCTCCGCCGTCCGCAGCACGCCGTTGGCGCCCTGCACGTCGCGGGCCACCAGCGGGACGGTGCTGGCCGCACCGGGCTGGAACATCGCGCCCGCGGCGCCGGCCACCGCCAGCAGTCCGTAGAGCTGCCAGGTGTGGCCGATGCCCTGGAAGAAGAGCACGGCCAGCAGGATCCGGGTGACCAGGTTCGCGCAGTCCGCGCCGATCATCATCCGGCGCGCGGTGAACCGGTCGGCCAGCACCCCGCCGAAGAGGATCAGTGCGGCGAACGGGCCCAGCCACCAGGCCAGCGCGTAGCCGACCGTGCCGACGCCGTGGCCGGAGCCGATCAGCCCGGCCGAGACGGCGACCGGCAGCATCGCGTCGCCCAGCAGGCCCGAACTGCGGGCGGTGAAGTAGAGCCGGAACGCGCCGGACCAGATGGCGGGTCCGGCGGGCGGCGGCGGTCCGGGGAGGAGCGGGCGATCGGCGTGCCGGGTGGTCTCCTGATCAGTCACAGGCAGCAGTTTTGGTGTAGACCACTGCGGATATCCAGTGGTTTTGGGATCACAATGTGGCTATGACGGCACTGCATCGCGTCGCGGTACTCGCGCTCGACCGGGTGATCGCGTTCGAACTGGGCATCCCCTCACGGATCTTCGGGTCGGCCACGGCTCCGGACGGCTCCCCGCTCTACCAGGTGCAGACGTGCACCATGGACGGCGGCCCGGTGGCCACCAGCAGCGACTTCCGGATCGCCGTCGACCACGGCCCCGAACTGCTGGAACAGGCCGACACCGTGCTGGTGCCCGCCGCCCGCGACCTGGGACCGCCGTACCTGGACGGCCGGTTGACGCCGGAGCTGGCCGCGGCCCTGGCGCGGATCCGGCCCGGCGCCCGGGTGGCCTCGATCTGCACCGGCGCCTTCGTACTGGCCTCGGCCGGCCTGCTGGACGGCCGTCCCGCCACCACCCACTGGCGCTACACCGACCGGTTCGCCGAGCTCTTCCCCCAGGTCCGGCTGGCCCCGGACGTCCTCTACACCGACGACGGCGACGTGCTGACCTCCGGCGGGGTGGCGGCCGGGGTCGACCTCTGCCTGCACATGGTCCGGCGCGACCACGGCGGCGCGGTGGCCAACCAGGTGGCCAGGCACTGCCTGGTACCGCCGTGGCGCGAGGGCGGACAGCGCCAGTACGTGGACCTGCCCGTCCCCCCGGCGGCGCCGACCGGCAGCACCGCGGCCGCGCGCTCCTGGGCGCTGGAGCACCTGGCCGAGCCGCCGGCGCTGCGCGAACTGGCGGACCGGGCGGGGATGAGCGTGCGGACCTTCACCCGGCGGTTCCGCGAGGAGACCGGCAGCAGCCCGGGGCAGTGGCTGACGGTGCAGCGGACCGCGCGGGCCCGGGAGCTGCTGGAGCTGACCGATCTGAGCATCGACCAGGTGGCACGGCAGTCCGGGTTCGGCACGGCGGCCTCGCTCCGCTCCCAGCTGCGCGGCCGGCTGGACGTGCCACCGAGCACCTATCGGCGCACCTTCCGCGCGGCCGCGGACTGACGGTGCGGTCGCGGGCTGACGGTGCGGCCGCGGACTGACGGTGCGGTCCCGGGTTGACGGTGCGTTCGCGGGCCGACGGCGGGAGGCCCCCGGTGGAGAACGGCCGCGCCGGGCACGGACCGGCGCGGCCGCCAGGTACGGGCCCTGACCCGTCCTGCGGCGCTCCGCACTCGCCAAGGCCACCGCGGTCGACCGGAGAGCGCTCCGATCCCCCTGACCGTCAGTTCCTTGGCGTCCCCTCGCGTCGGAGAGCTGCACCCAAGAGTGATCAGCTGCCTACGTCACGTCAATGGTTTGTCCGAAATTCGGAATGGTTGCACTCACTTTCGGCCTGACACCGGCTCGGACCAGCCATCGAGCCGCCCCGAAAGGCCCCGAACGGCTCCCGGCTCCACAGCCGGTCAGGCCGTCAGCACGGCGCGGTCGCGCGCCGGCAGCGCGGCCGGCTCGCCGTGGTCCAGCTCGCACCAGACCCGCTTGCCCGAGCCGTCCGGGTACCAGCCCCAGCGCTCGCAGAGCAGCTCGACCAGCTCCAGGCCGCGCCCGTTGGTCGCCTCACCGCCCGCGCAGCGCGGCGCCGGTGCGGTGCAGCTCGCGTCCGCGACCTCCACCCGCAGCGGACCGGGCCCCTCCGGCCAGACCAGCCGCAGCACGGCCGGACAACCCGTGTGCACCACGGCGTTGGTCACCAGCTCGGAGACCACCAGCACCAGCGTCTCGGCGAACGGCGCGTCCGTGTCGAGTCCGCGGGCGAGCAACCTGGTCCGCACCCATCGGCGGGCCCGGCCGACCTCAGCGGGGTCGGCGGACACTGCCAGCTGTACCTGAAGCACCTGCACCGCTCCACCACCCGCGAGACGATCTACCGGTCGGACTGTCATGGCTTCGGCACCAATACGGCCCAGGATGATCCGGGGGGACCAGTGCGGCAAGTGCTTCGGGCATATTCCAGCGATCGGGGGACAAGCCGGTGCATACTGGCCTGCTCACCTTCGTGAGCTCCGCACGGGCGTGACGAAAGTACCGCTCCGGACCTGCTGTGCGGTGGCGGCCACGCGACGAACCACCCGTCCGACATATGTCCAGTGTGCTCGAACGCCCGTGGCTGCTCTTCGTATGAATAGCCTCCCTGCGGCCGCTCCCCGCTATACCGTGGAGCCATGACCGCCCCCGACTGGGACCAGCAGATGCGCTCCCGGCTGGCCCGGGGTGAGGAGTCCGCCCTCGGCGAGCTGTACGACCAACTGTCACCGCTGGTGCACGGCCTGGCCGGCCGCATCCTGGCGGACGAGAGTGCGGCGGCCCAGCTCACCCGGGAGGTCTTCGGCCATCTCTGGGCGCATCCGGAGGAGTTCGACCCGACGGAGCGTTCGTTGCGCTCCTGGATAGGTGAACTCACCCATCAGCGTGCCGTGCAGCGGCTGCGCCGGGGCGCGCTGGACGCGGAGGAGATCAGCGAGCGGGTGGCGACCGCCCAGGTGCAGTACGTGGTCGCCGCCCTGCCGCCCACCCTGCGCCAGACCATCGAAACCGCCTGGTCCGACGGCCGGACGTATCAGGAGACCGCCCGTCAACTGGGCATCAGTGAGCAGGTCGCCAAGCAACGGCTCCGGCTCGGGCTGCAACTGCTGGCATCGGAACTGGAGTTCGGCTCGTGATGACGGAGCTGGAACACGAGGCACTGCGCGGCCTGCTCGGCGCGTGGGCTCTGCGGGCCTGCCTCTCCGACGAGGCGGGCGAGCTGGAGCGGCACTTCGACGTGTGCCCCGACTGCGCCGAGGAGGGCGCCCGGCTGCGGCACGCCGCCGCGCGGCTCTCCACCGACGACCCGTTGGACCGCCCGGACGGGCTGCGCCAGCAGGTCCTGGACTTCTGCCTGGCCCGCCGGGCACCCGAACTGCCGCTGGCGCCGTGGGTGGGACCGTACGCCGCCGAGACCGCCAAGCTGGACGCCCTGCTGCGCGACCTGGGCCGCTCCGAGTGGCAGGAGAGCGTCGAACTGCCTTGGCACGGCGGGGTGCTGCGGCGCAACCCGGCCGCGGTGCTCTGCCACCTGGCGGCGGTGGACGGGCTGCTGGCCGTCGCACTCGGACTGCCCGATCCGGTCGAACCGGCCGGCTCGGCCGCGCCGGCGGATCCGCACGGCCCGGTCGATCCGTTCCCCCGGGTACCCGCGCAGGCCCGGTCCTCGGCCGACCCCTGGGACCATCTGCTGGAGCGCAGCGACCTGCTGGCCGAGGCCCGCTCCGACCTGAGCCCGGACGCCGTCCGCACCCTCTGGCGCCAGCAGAGCCTGGCGGTCATCCGCACCGTGCAGCCGGGCAGTTCGGCGCTGGTCCGGTACGGCCCGGGCGCCGAGCTGCCGGTCCGGGACGCCTTCGTCGACCGCGCCTTCGAGTGCTGGATCCACGGCGAGGACGTGGCGCGGGCTGTCGACTACCCGTACGCCGGACCGGCGCCGCAGCATCTGCGGCAGATGGTGGACCTGGCCGCCCGGATGCTGCCCACCGTCCTCGCCGGGCTGCGGACGGCCGCGTACGCCGGTGCCGGGGGCCGGCCGCAACCGGCGGCCCGGCTGCTGAAGTTGGTGATCGAGGGTCCGGCGGCCGGCGAGTGGCTGATCCCGCTGGACGCCGAGCGCCGCCCGGAACCCGACCCGAACCCGGACCCGAACCCCGACCCGGAGCTCGTCGCCGAACTGGTGATGGACGGTATCGAGTTCTGCCAGCTGGCCGCCGCGCACCGCGATCCCGAGCGGCTCCCGGTCGGCGAGTACGGCGACCGGGCGGCCATCCGCGAGGTGCTCACGGCCGTACCGCTGCTCTCCCGGCCGTAGGACTCGGACCGGCCTCAGGCCTCAGGCCTCAGGCGAAGACGACGGTACGGGACCCGTTCAGCAGCACCCGGTGCTCGCTGTGCCACTTCACCGCGCGGGCGAGTGCCTGGCACTCCACGTCCCGGCCCAGTGCGACCAGCTGGTCCGGCGACACGTCGTGCGTCACCCGGGCGACCTCCTGCTCGATGATCGGCCCCTCGTCCAGGTCGGCCGTCACGTAGTGCGCGGTCGCACCGATCAGCTTCACGCCCCGGGCGTGCGCCTGGTGGTACGGCTTGGCGCCCTTGAAGCTCGGCAGGAACGAGTGGTGGATGTTGATCACCCGGCCGGAGAGCGCCTTGCACAGGGTGTCCGACAGCACCTGCATGTAGCGCGCCAGCACCACCAGCTCCACCCCCTGCGCCTCGACCAGGTCGAGCAGCTGCTGCTCGGCCTGCGCCTTGGTGTCCCGGGTGACCGGCAGGTGCACGAAGGGGACCCCGTAGGACTCGGTGAGCTCGGCGAAGTCCTCGTGGTTGGAGACCACCGCGGCGATCTCCACCGGCAGCGCGCCGATCCGGGTGCGGAACAGCAGGTCGTTCAGGCAGTGCCCGAACTTGCTGACCATCAGCACCACCCGCATCCGCTCCGCGCTCGGGTGGATCGCCCAGTCCATCCGGAACGAGGCGCCGATCGCGGCGAAGCTGGCCCGCAGCTTGTCGACGCTGACCGGCTGCTCGGCCGAGAAGTGCACCCGCATGAAGAACAGGCCGCTGTCGCTGTCCCGGTCGCCGAACTGCTGGCTGTCGATGATGTTGCAGCCGGTCATGAACAGGTAGCTGGAGACCGCGTGGACGATCCCCTGCTTGTCGGGACAGGAGAGGGTCAGCACGTACTGGGTGGGCTCCGCCGGGGCCTGCTGCATTGACATTGGCCAAGCCTGCCACACGGCGGACCCGGCCCTCACCGCCATGTCAACCCCCGGACACCCGCTCTCCTCAGCCGACCTGGGTGAGGATCCGCAGCACCTCCAGCGAGCGCGGCGGCGCCGCGGGGTCCTCGCCGTCGTTGGCCGCCAGCAGGCGGTGCGCGTCGGCGGCGGCGCGCACCGCCTCCGGCCAGTCGGGGTGCGCGAGGTAGGTGGTGGCCGGGGCGTCCGCCCCCACCTCGTGCAGGATGCGCAGCACTCGCAGCACCGCGGCGTCGACCAGCGCGGCCTCGTCCGCGTCGCGGACCACCGTGCCGATGTACTTCTCGGCCGACCAGCGGTCCAGCCAGCTGTCCTCGACGAGGCGGTAGACGGCATCGGTGACGTCACCGAAGCCGTCCCGGCCGGCCACCCAGTAGTCCTGCTGGAAGACCGGGTCGGCAAGCATGTGCAGGGCGGAGCGCAACCGGGCGCGCCAGCGCCACCAGGGCAGATCGTTGAGCGGCATGCCGCCCATCGTGCTGGAGCGGCGCCCCGTACGAGAAGGGTTTCGAGCAGACCTGTCCGAAGATTCTGTGCTGAACGCCATGGCAAGGGATCGTACGTTCCGGTCGAGTGCGAGTTCTACACGCGTCCACCCCTGGAGTTCCCGACGGGTTGTCCGCCCGTTCGCCTGGCCGCCCTCCGGCCGTGCAGCGCCGCGTCAAGGCTGGAGCCTTCGCTGGTGCTGCCGAGGGGGCCCAGCTCAGCAGGGAAGGCCGAGATGACGCCCGTTCCGCGCCACCGCACCGCCGCCTCGCTCGCCGCCGCGGCCGTATTGCTCCCCGCGTTACTCTCCACCTCCGCCTGTGGCGGCCCCGCGGACGCCGCCAGCGGCAGGGGGGACGTCACCGTGATGACCTGGTCCCCGTCCGACACCGGGACCGCCGACCGGCCCGGCATGACAGAGCTGGCCCAGGCGATCGGCCGCGGCATCGACGACCAGGGCGGCCTGGCCGGCCACCAGATCAAGGTGCTCACCTGTAACGAACACAACACCGCCGACGGCGCCACGGCGTGCGCCAAGCAGGCGGTGGACGCGAACGTGGTCGCGGTGATCGGCTCCTACAGCCAGTTCGGCGACAGCTTCATGCCCGCGCTGGAGGGCGCCGGCATCCCCTACCTGGGCGGCTACGGCCTCTCCTCCCCCGAGTTCACCAGCCCGGTCTCCTACCCCGTGGACGGCGGCCTGCCCGCGCTGGTCGCGGGCAGCGGACGGCAGCTGGTCGCGGCGGGCTGCCACGGCGTCTCGCTGATCCGCCCGGACACCCCCGCCGGGGACGGCCTGGTCGGCGTGCTGGCCGGCGCGCTCAAGCCGGCAGGCGTCAAGCTGCTGGACGTACCGGCCCAGGAGAAGTCCACCGACTACACCGGGACCGCGCAGAAGGCGATCGGCGACGACCGGGCCGGCAACTGCGTCACCGCCGCCCTGAGCCCGGTGCCCACCCAGACCCTGCTGGACTCGTTCCGCCGGATGCCGCACACCGACACCCGGCTGGCCTCGGTGGTGGGGAGCGTCCAGCAGTCGGTGGTGGACTCCACCGGCGGCGACGGCGGCCCGCTGGGCGGCGCGTACGTGACCGGCTGGTACCCGCCGGAGTCGTCCACCGTCTGGGCCCCGCTGCGCACCACGCTGCTGAAGTACGCGGACGGCCAGGCCCAGGTCGACGACGCGGACCCGGGCGTGCAGACCACCTGGGTCGCCTACCAGGTCTTCCAGCAGGCGATCGACAAGCTGTCCGGGCAGCCGGTGACCCCGAAGGCGCTGCGCGGCGTGCTGGACAGCGGCGACCAGTTCACCACCGGCGGCGCCACCCCGCCGCTGAACTGGGGGCTCACCAACATGCTCGCGAGCGCGAGCGCGCCGCGGCTGGTGAACACCTCGGTCACCTTCCAGCAGGTGCAGGGCGGCCGGCTGGTCGCCCAGCAGCCGGGGTTCGTGGACGTCCGCTGGGTGCTGACCGGCGGCAAGCCCCCGGCCGGGTCCTGACACCATCCGGTAGCACGCGGCCGGTGGCACCCGGCCGGTAACACCCGCGCAGCGCGCCGTACGGCTTCGTACAGCGCGCTGTCCGTGCGCTCAGAGCTGGGTGTCGCCCAGCGACTGGAGGCCCGCCTGGCTCGCGATCGCGTTCCACAGCGTGGAGGCCTGCTTCTTCGCCGTGCTCGCGGTGCCGCTCGCCTGGTCACCCGCCGTGTGGTGGGCGTTGTCCTGCGGCTTGGCCGGGTCGCAGCCCGCCACCAGGTCGCCGGCCCAGGCCGCGTACGCGTCGTCGGCACTCGCCGAGGCCTGCCAGGCCTGGTTGAGCTGGTCGACCAGCTGCGACCCGGTCGGCAGCTTGTCCACCTTGAGCGCGGCCAGGCTGGTCAGCAGCTGACGGCGCTGGGCGGCGGCCTGGGTGAGCGCCGTCTGGTCGTCCGGCAGCTTGTCGCAGTTCTTGATCGAGGAGACCGCCCCGATCACGGCCTGACGGCTGGCGTTCGCCGTACCGAGCAAGGTGGAGAGCGCCTGCGCCTGGGTGGTCGCCTCGGGGCTCAGCGCGGACGGGCTGCCGGTGCCCGTGGACTTGCTCGCGGACGTCTTCGGGGAGCCGCTGGCGGCCGGGTGGCTCTTGCCCGGGCTGCTGCTCCCGCCGCTCAGCAGCACGCCGACCAGGATGCCGCCGAGCGCGCAGGCCGCCACCACCCCGCCGATGACCACCTTGCGCGAGGGACGGCCCTCGCCGCCCCGCTCGCCCGCGCCCTGGCCGGGGTACCGGCCCAGCTGCGCGGTCTGCTCCGCGAAGGGCTGCTGGCCCCCGTACGACTGGCCGCCGAAGCCCTGCTGCCCGCCGTAGGACGGCGGCGGGGGCTGCTGCTGGCCGCCGTACGACTGGTGCTCGTAGGACTGCTGCGGCTCATAGGACTGCTGCGGCTGCTCGCCGTAGGACTGCTGGCCCCCGAAGGACTGGCCGCCGAAGCTCTGCTGCCCGCCGTAGGACGGCGGCGGGGGCTGCTGCTGCTCGCCGAACGGATGCCCGCCACCGGCCCCGGCGCCGGGGTCGCCGGTCGGGTACGGCGGCAGGTACTGGGTCTCCGGTGCCGGCTCGGGGACGGCTCCCCCGGTGCCGTACGCCGCGGGCTGCTCGCCCCACGGCGCGCCGCCTGCGGGCTGGGCCGGCGTGCCGGGTCCCGGACCGTAGTACTCGGGTCCGCTCTGGGTGCCCTGGCTGCCCTGGGCGCCCGGCGGGGGGCCCGGCGGGGCGAACGGGGGCGGCTGCTGGGCCGGGGACTCCCCGGACGCCGGTTCCGGCCGGAACAGGTCGTCCAGGTTGAAGTCACCGGAATTGGGATACGAGCGGCGCTGGCTCAACGCGATTCCTCACCTGTGCACGGCCGCGAGCACACCAGGACAGCCAGGGACGACCGAACGGCCTTTCGCCGCCTGCCCTGTCTTTCCGGTATCCGCACCCGGGCCTTCCTCGGTTCTTCCGCGCGCTCGCTGTGACGGCGGACCACTGCTGCTGGTTTCTTCGGAACGTCCTACCCACGCTACCGGTTCACCGTCACGGGTGACTACGCGGGCAGGTGTTCCCCTCGTCGCATCCGGTCGACAACCAGTCAACCTCCGGTCACCGGGCCCCCGTCGTCGCCACCCGGTCACCGGCGTCCGTTCAGCGGACGCTCAGCGGACGCCGGTCGGACGCCCAGCGCCTGCTCAGCACCCGCTCAGCACTCGCTCACGCCGCCTCCGCGTCCGCCCGCTGCTGGAACTCGCGGACCACCCGGTGGTCCCGGAACGGCTCCAACCTGCGCCGGAACTCGTCCAGGTACTCCACGCCACGGTTCGAGCGCAGCCCGTTGAGCAGCCGGACCGCCTGCGCCCCGGTCTCGCAGGCCCGCTCGATCTCGCGCTGCTGGAGCTGCGCGGTGGCGAGCAGCACCAGGTCCACCGCCCGCCGCCGGACCCGGGTCACCGGGTGCAGGTCCAGGGCGATCCGGGCCTGCCGCTCGGCCTGCCTGCCCTGTTCGAGGTCGCGGTAGCAGTGCGCCAACTCGTCGGCCAGGTAGGCCTCGTCGAAGTGCGCGATCCAGTCCGGATCGTCCTCGGGCTTGCGCTGCTCCATCGCCTCCACGGCCCGCGCGGCGACCAGCTCGCAGGAGCGCGCGTCGCCGAGCAGCGCGTGGCCGCGCGCCTCGGCGGCGTAGAACATCGCCATCGCCGTCGGGGTGGCCACCGAACGGGCGCCCTCCTGGGCCGCCCTGGCCAGTTGGGCGATCTCGCGCGGGTTGCCGAGGGTGGCCGCCAGGTGGCTCATCGAGGCCGCCAGGACGTACCCGCCGTAGCCGCGGTCGTCGGCCGCCTGGGCCAGGCGCAGCGCCTGGATGTAGTAGCGCTGGGCGAGGCCGGGTTGCCCGGTGTCCACCGCCATGTAGCCGGCCAGTTCGGTCAGCCTGGCGACCGCGGCGAACAACTGACGCCCGGTCTCCTCCCGGTAGCCGCCGCCGAGCAGGCCGGAGACCACGCTGTTCAGGTAGTGCACCACCACCGGCCGGACGTGCCCGCTGCCGAACCGGTGGTCGAGGTCGACCAGCATCTCGGTGGTCGCCCGGATCGCGGCGACGTCGGACAGGCCGACCCGGGGGCCGCCGGTGCGGGCCACCACCGGGTCGGGCGGGGTGATCAGCCAGTCCCGGCTGGGTTCCACCAGCGCGGAGGCCGCCACCGTGGCGCCGTTGAGGAAGTCGCGGCGGCTGACGTCGCTGCGCCAGAGCTCGCAGACCTGTTCCAGCGCACCGCTCAGCGTGGCGGCGAACTGGAGTCCGACGCCCGAGGTGAGGTTCTTGCCGTCGGCCATCCCGATCTCGTCGACGGTGACACCCCGGCCGAGTTTGCGGCCGAGCGCCTCGGCGATCACCGACGGCGCCTGGCCGCGCGGTTGCTGGCCGCGCAGCCAGCGCGCGACCGAGGTCTTGTCATAGCGCAGGTCGAGCCCGTGTTCGGCTCCGCAGAGGTTGACCCGGCGGGCGAGTCCCGCGTTGGAGCAGCTCGCCTCCTGGATCAGCGACTGCAGACGCTCGTTGGGCTGTCGTGCGACGAGTGGTCTCGCGGCCATGGGCTTCGCCTCCCCAGCGCCCGCCGGCTCTGGCCGTCGGGCGTCGATTCTGCTGCTCTGATGCCGACCGCCTGTCGTCCGAAGTCCGATGTCCGGCAGACTCGCGGCGCGCCGACTACCCGGCCAGTGCAGGAACTTGAGGCCAGGTTAGCGATCAACAACACCATCGGGATACCCATGCGGACGACCTGTTCCCCATGCGCGCCCTCAAAAATGCTTCTGTGCGCCCCCGTTGCGCCCACCGTCCGGCAGCTGCCGAACGCCACCCCGACGCAGTCCCAACGCCCGGCGTACGCCAGGTTGCGCGCCAGGTCGCGCCATCCCCCCGGGGAGTTCCCGGCCCACCCGCCGCTCACCGGTTCGGGTGACATTCCGCGCTCGCGGCAGACCACCCGGCGCCCGCCCGTAACCCGCTCCACGGCCGGTAGTTGAGCAGCACGTGGAAGAGACCCCCGGAGCCCCGGCACAGGGCAGTGACGGCAAACCGATCCCCCAGCTCCTGACCGAGGCGGTCAGATACGCGGAGGAGCGGCACTGGGAGGTCGTGCCCGGCAGCTGGCTGATCGACGACGACGGCCCGCTGCGCTGCTCCTGCGGCGATCCGCACTGCCCCCTGCCGGGCGCCCACCCCACCACCGAGGACTGGCGCCGCCGGGCCAGCGCGGGCCCCGGCGTGGTCCGCCGCTGGTGGACGGAGAACCCGCAGGCCTCGATCCTGCTGCCGACCGGGCGCTCGTTCGACGTGCTGGACGTGCCCGAGATGGCCGGCTGCCTCGCGCTGGCCCGGATGGAGCGGATGGGCCTGCAGCTCGGCCCGGTGGTCGCCGCCCCGCCCGCACCGGGTCTGGCCGGACCGCACGGCCAGACCGGGCGCCGGTTGCTCTTCCTGGTGCTGCCCGGGGTGCTGGCCAAGCTTCCGGACATGCTCCGCGGCCTCGGCTGGGGACCCGGCCGGCTGGACCTGCTGGCGCGCGGCGAGGGCGACTGGATCGTCGCGCCGCCGTCCCGGGTCGGCCCGTACAGCTTCGCGCAGTGGGCGCTGGCGCCGTCCGAGCTGAACCGCTGGCTGCCGGACACCGCCGAGCTGATCCGCCCGCTGGCCTACGCCTGCGGACGGGAGGCGCCCGCCTCGCGGATCGCCCAGCCCGCCCCGCCCTCCCAGCCGGCCGCGGTGCGCTGACGCGGCGTCATCAGCCGCCTCCGACGGTGGACCTGGCCTCCAGGTCCACCGTCGGCATGCCCGCTTCCGGCCCACCCGGACGGCACACCTCCGGATAAGACACCGATGTACCCGGCGTTCGGCCGGGCAAGCCGCTCGTACGAGTGACAGCACTCAAGGATTGCCATGATCGACCGAGGGGATGAATTGCTCCGAGAGGGGACGGCGCAAAAGCACAGGAAAGGGGCAGTCAGGGAGTCGGCGAGAGCGGGGGGAAACAGGGGCCGGGGGAGCCGGAGGGGACGCCAGGACGGGGAAGCCGGGCGTGGCACGGAGGGGATGCGGGGGGACGGGAGGGAACGGGGGGGCGGGGTGGGAAACGCGGGGCCCGGCACGTGGGGACGTGCCGGGCTCCGCTGCCATGCCGAAGCCGTGCCAGTGCCGCGTAACGCCCTAGGGGATCAGCACTGGGCGATCAGCACTGGGCGACGAAGACGTGCGCCGCGATGTCCTTGCCGAGCTCCGCCGCACTCTCGCCACTGCCCACAAGCACGCCGCCGACGGCCGCCGAGACCCGGACGGTCGCTCCGGGACGGATCCCGGCCTGCCGCAGCCGCAGCATCAGCGCCTCGTCCGTCTGGATCGGCTCACCGATCCGGCGCACCACCACGTCGGCGCCCTCGCCACCGGGCTGCAGCGCGTCCAGGGTCACCAGCGCGGAGTCGAAGCCCTCGCCCTCGGCCTTGGTGTCGCCGAGCTCGTCGAGGCCGGGGATCGGGTTGCCGTACGGCGACTGGGTGGGGTGCCCGAGCATCGCCAGCACCTTCTTCTCCACCGTCTCGCTCATCACGTGCTCCCAGCGACAGGCCTCCTCGTGCACCTGCTCCCACTCCAGGCCGATCACGTCCACGAGCAGACACTCGGCGATGCGGTGCTTGCGCATCACCCGCACGGCCAGCCGCCGGCCCTCCTCGGTGAGCTCCAGGTGACGGTCCCCCGCGACCTGGAGCAGGCCGTCGCGCTCCATCCGGCCCACGGTCTGGCTGACCGTGGGGCCGCTCTGCTCCAGGCGCTCGGCGATCCGGGCGCGCATCGGGTTGATGCCCTCTTCCTCCAGCTCCAGAATGGTGCGAAGGTACATCTCAGTCGTGTCGATCAGCCCAGACATCGCCGCTGGCTCCGTTCCTCGGTGTCCTCACCGCCAATTCTGACGTACCGCACTGACAACAGAAGCCGCGCGGGCTTGTTCCCGGGCCGTTTCGTCCCTGTTGACAGCGGGACGCTCCAGGCCTCACGGTGCTCGCCGTAGCTTTCTCCACTGGCGGTAGGGAAATTCCTCATGAGTGACCTCGTCGAACAGTACTTCGACGCCGCGGTGTCCCACCTCCGGCGGGTCCGCACCGAGGAGGCCGGGAACATCGAGCGGGCCGCCGCTCTGCTGGCCGACGCGGTCGCCGAGGACCGCCGGATCTTCGCCTTCGGTGCCGGACACTCCTCACTGGCCGCCCAGGACGTGGTGTACCGGGCCGGCGGACTGGTCCCGATCAATCTGCTGAACGTCCCCGGGATGACCGGCGTCAACGTGATGCCCGCGCCGCTGGGCAGCGCCCTGGAGCGGGTCTCCGGCCTGGCCACCGCCACCCTGGACCTCACCCCGGCGCGCGCCGGCGACCTGCTCTTCCTGATCTCGCTCTCCGGCCGCCAGACCATGCCGGTCGAGCTGGCCGCGCACGCCCGCGCCCGCGGCCTGCACGTGGTGGGCGTGACCTCCCTCGCCTATCCCGGCCAGGTCACCTCCCAGCACCCGTCCGGGACCTTCCTCAAGGACCACTGCGACGTGGTGCTCGACAACAAGATCGCGGTCGGCGACGGCGAGTTGACGCACCCGGGCGCCGAGACGAGCTTCGGCCCGGTCTCCACCATCGTCACCAGCGCGCTGATGCAGGCCGTGGTCGCCTCGGCGGTCGGCCGGCTGGCCGACCGGGCACTGGCCGGCGAGGGTGGCGCTCCCCCGCTGTTCCGGTCCGGGAACGTGGACGGCGGCACGGACTGGAACGCCAAGCTGATGGCCGACAACGCGGACCGGATCTTCTACACCTTCTGACCCGCCGTCCGATCGCCCTCCCGGCCGCCCTCCCGAGCCTCTCCCGACCGCCCGACCGCACTCCCCGCCCGGGCTCCCCGGGAGTCCGCAGAACGGCGCGTACAGGTCTGTGCGCGCGGCCGCCGAGCGCCCATACTGGCCGGGCGCCAGGCGTACCCGCCCTCCGCCGAGGGCAGTACGTCTGCGTCGAGACACACGACGCGCAACGGGGGGTCCGGATGGCAGCCGGCGCACGATCCACAGGCTTCGTCAGCGAGGCGGAGCTACTGCCCGCGGTCTTCCGCGCCGCCGACGCCGCCGCCCTGCAGGGCCAGCGGCGCTCGGTCGCGCTGGCCCGCTGGGAGCTCATCCTGCTCACCGCGGCCGCGGCGGCGGGCTCGGCCGACGGCCGGCCCTACGCCTGGGCGGCCGCCGTGGCCTACCTGGCCACCGTCGCGGTGGCCGTGGTGATCAGCCGGCAGAACCCGCAGGGCCTCTGGTACGAGGGCCGGGCCGCCGCCGAGTCGGTGAAGACGCTGGCCTGGAAGTTCGCCGTCCGAGCCGACGCCTATCAGCCACCGCCGACCACCCTGCCGGATGCCGAGGGCCTCTACGGGCTCCAACTGCGCGGCATCCTGCGCGGGTTCGAGCACAGCAGGGCGGTGCCCGCGACGGCCGCGGCGCAGCCCGAGGTCACCGTGGGGATGCGCAGTCTGCGCGACCAGCCGCTCGCCGTGCGGCGCGACGTGTACCTGCGCGAGCGGGTCCAGGTCCAGCACGACTGGTACCAGTCCAAGGCCCGGTACTGCGACAACGCCGGCCGGCTCACCGGGCTGCTCGGCATCGTGCTGCCGCTGCTCGGCCTGGGGCTGGCGGTGCTGCGCGCGCTCGGCTGGTTCGGCTACGACGCGCTGGGCACCGTCTCGGCGGTCGCCGCCTCGATCACCGCCTGGTCGCAGCTGCGCCAGTACCGCCCGCTGGCCGTCGCCTACCGGCTGGCCGCCGACGAACTCGAACTGGTCCGGGCCCAGTTGGCCCAGCTCGACCTGGCCGGCGAGGACGCCGAGGAGGTCTGGGCCCGGCTGGCCCGGGACGCCGAGGACGCGGTCTCCCGGGAGCACACCACCTGGCAGGCCCGCCGCGAGGTCCGCGGCCTCGACCACTGAACCGACCGTTCCCCCGTTTCCGAGCTCTGGAGGTCCCCGGCGTGCAGCCGCAACTGGTCAAGACCGCCGACGGCCGCACCCTCGCGGTACAGACCTTCGGCAATCCGACCGGCAAGCCGGTCTTCCTGCTCCACGGCACTCCCGGCAGCAGGCTCGGCCCGACCCCGCGCAGCACCGTGCTCTACAACCTGGGCGTCCGGCTGATCGCCTTCGATCGCCCCGGCTACGGCAGTTCGGACCGGCTGCGGGGCCGCCAGGTCGCCGCGGCCGCCGTCGACGTGCAGACCATCGCGGACGAGTTGGGGCTCGGCCGGTTCGCCGTGGTGGCCCGCTCCGGCGGCGGCCCGCACGCGCTCGCCTGCGGAGCCCTGCTGCCCGAGCGGGTGCACCGGGTGGCCGCGCTGGTCAGCCTCGCCCCCTGGGACGCCGAGGACCTCGACTGGTACGCCGGGATGACCGCCTCCAACGTCCGCGACTACCGCGCCGCCGAACGCGACCACCAGCGGATCGCCGCCACCATCCAGTTGCGGGCCCGCCGGATCCTCGACGACCCGGCCGCCCTGCTGGCCGGCCTGCGCCGCGAACTCTCCAGCACCGACCGGCTGGTGGTCTCCGACGCGGGGATCCGCCGGATGCTGCAGAGCAACTACCGCGAGGCGTTCCGGCAGAACGCCGACGGCTGGATCGACGACATCCTCGCCTTCACCACCGACTGGGGCTTCAAGGTGCAGGACGTCGCCGCCGCCACCTGGCTCTGGCACGGCGCCGACGACATGTGGTCCCCGGTCGGCCACTCCCGCTGGCTGGCCGCCCACATCCCCGACGCCACGCTCTTCCTGGAGCCCGGCGCCGCCCACTTCGGCTCCCTGCGGGTGCTGACCGCCGCCCTGAAGTGGGCGGCGGGATAACAGCGTTGCACCGTCACAGCGTTACACCGGCTGTGGCTCCAGGTCCCGGTTGATCCGCTTCCACCCCCGGGCGGAGATGGTGTTGGGGTGCTCCTCCCCGAGCTGGCGGATCAGCTCGGCCACCGCGCGCGAGCGCAGTTCGGCCGCCTGGTTGCCGCGGCCGGCCCCGCGCAGGGTGATGGCGAGGTTGGCCTGACAGGCGACCGCGTCGGGGTGGCGCGGGCTGTAGCGGTCGCAGAGCCCGCGGTAGGCGGCCTGCTCCAGCTCCTCGGCCTCCGCGAAGTGGCCGAGGTCACCGTGCGCGTTCGCCAGGTTGATCATGCTGTTCAGGGTGAACGGGTGATCCGGCCCGAGCACCCGCCGCAGCGTGCCGACCGTTTCCAGGCCGAGCTCGACCGCCTCGTGCACGCTGCCGCTGCCGCGCAGGTAGATCGCCAGGTTGTTGGCGCAGGCGAGGGTGAACGGATGCTGCTCGCCGAAGAGTTGCTGGTGCCCCACGTACACCTGGCGGGCCAGGTCACGGGCCGCGTCCTTGTCGCCGCCCGCGCTGTAGTCGGCGGCCAGGTTGAGCGCGCAGGCCAGGGTGTCCGGCGCGTTCTCCCCGTAGCGCTCCAGGTAGCGTTCGTAGGTCTCCTTGGTGAGCCGGCGCGCCTCCGCCTGCCGGCCCGCCTTGCGCAGCGAGACGGCCAGCGACTTGGCGTTGCGCAGGATCTCCGGCACGTCGATGTCCAGCACCTCGGCGAAGGTTTCGGCGACCTCCCGGTGGATCGTCACCGAGCCTTCGTAGTCACCGGATTCGCGCAGGTCGCGGGCCAGGTTCGACTTGCTGGAGAGGGTGTACGGGTGGCGCGGCCCGAGCACCAGGGAGCGGCGGTCCAGGGTGTCCTGGTCCAGCTCCTGGGCAGCCCCGCTGTCGCCGACCAACCGGTAGTCGATGGCGAGGTTGTTGGCGCAGGACAGCGTGCGCGGGTTGTCCTCGCCGAACTGCTCGCGGAACCGCTCCAGCGTCTCCTGGTCGAGCGACCTCGCCCGGTCGAAGTCGCCGAGCGCCCGCAGGTCGGCCGCGAGTGAACCCGCCGTCATCAGCGTGTACGGGTGCTGGTCGCCGAGCACCCGCTTCTGCCGCTCCAGCGTGTTCTCGTCCAGTTCCAGGGCAGCGGCGTACTGGCCCTGCGAGCGCATCACGTTCGCGAGTTGGAACCGCAGCAGTAGGGTCTGCCGGTCGTCCTCGCCGAGTTTGGCCGTCCAGGCCTCGTCCAGCAGATGGCCGGTCCGCCGGGCCTGTGCGAACTCCCCGCGCTTCCAGAGGTAACGGACCCGGTCGATCATGAGTTGCCGGGTGTCGGACTCGTCGCAGTCGTGTGCGCGGGAGGGCGAGAGGTGCGGCCAGATCTCCTCGAAGGTCGGCCAGTTGGCGGGGTCGTCGGTGTCACCGACCACCGGGCGGGCCCCGATCAGGATCCGGTGGACCTCGTGGACCGTGTCGGTCTGCTCCTCGGGGGTCATCTCGGAGCGGATCACCTCCTGGACCAGTCGGTGCACCTGGATGCTGTTGGCCCCGGCGTCCACCTTGGCCAGCGCGTAGCGGCCGATCGCCTGGATCACCCGGCCGAGCAGGAACTTGTCGCTCAGACCCGGGTCGTAGGGCACCAGTGCCCGGATCATCTGGTCACTGTAGAAGAGGTTCATCGAGATCGGCTCCGGCGCGAAGTACGCGCAGAGCTGCAGCATCCGGGCGGCGGCCGGGGACTGTCCGCGCAGCCGGGCGATGGAGACCCGCCAGGTGGCGCCGACCGTCATCGGGTAGCCGGCCGGGCGGTCGAGCTCCAGCACCCGGGCAGCCTCGGTCTGCAGGGCCGAGATGTACTCGGCGACCGGCGTGCCGGTCGCCTTGAGCCAGGCGCCGGCCACCTCGACGGCCAGCGGCAGGTCACCGACCGCCTCCGCGACCGCCTCGGCGTCGACGCGGTTGAGCGCCCCGTCGGTGCGCCGGGTCAGGTGGTCGATGCTCTCGCCACGGGTGAAGACGTCCATGGTGAGCGCGTCGGCGTGGGTCGACCAGGCCTGGTTGCGCGAGGTGACCAGGATGTGGCCGGAGCTGCCGGGGAAGTACCGCCGGATTTCCGAGGGTTCGTCGGCATTGTCGAAGATCAGCAGCCAGCGCTCGGCCCGGTCCCCGCGGCGCAGCGCTTCCAGCGCGATGTCGGCGGCGAGCTGCACCGGCTCATTGGTGGCCTTGCCCATTTTGCGGGCGAGTTCGGCCAGCTGACCCTGGATCTCCTCCTCCTGCTCGGCCGAGATCCACCAGACCAGGTCGTAGTCGGCCATGAACCGGTGCGCGTACTCCTGGGCCACCTGGGTCTTGCCGACGCCGCCGAGCCCGTAGAGCGTCTGCGGCACCGGCAGCACGGCGGTGGTCCGGCCGTCGAGCTGGTTGCGCAGCCGCTCCAGCACCTCGGCCCGGCCGGTGAAGAAGCTGTTGCGCGGCGGGACGTTCCAGATCGCCGGCTGGGTGCCGGGGAATCTCGGCCCGCTGGTCGGGTCGATATTCGGCGCCTCCTCCCGCCCGAGCGCCTTCACCAGTGCCGAACGGGCCTGAGGTTCCTTGAGGTTGACCATGTCCACCGGGTTGCGGCTGCTGAACGGCGCGGTCAGCGAGGTGGAGCCGACCCGGACCGGGATCAGCTGACGGCGAGTGCCGGAGGGGTCCGAACCGACCACCGACTCCCAGAGCGCGCGGGCCTGCGGCGAGCGCAGGTAGGCCGGCGATAGCACTGCGACGGTGCGGAACGCCGCGTCCACCGACCGCTCGGTCTCGGCCCGGGTGTCGGAGCCCGCCCCGACATCCCGGGGCAGCACCCGGAAGCCGGCGGCGGTCAGCACGTGCTCGATCCAGTCCGCCCACATCCGGTCCTCGGGCACATAGCTGAGGTAGATGTCGGCGAGCACCGCCGGACGACGCCGGGTGAACGCCTCGATGTAGCGCAGCCGCACCTCCTCGTCCATCAGCGGCAGCGAGGAGACCCGGCCCTGGGCGATCATGTCGGTGAGCCGCTCGCAGGCGGAGAGCATCGTGGTCGGCGTACCGGGCTTGTCGCCGAAGGTGGCCAGGATCTCCTCGTAGGCGTAGAACGGCCGGTACGGGATCTCCACGGATCCCCAGTAGTGCACCAGCTCCTCGTCCGTGAGGCCGGAGGGCAGCCCGTCGAAGCGCACCCGGGCCAGGGCACGCCCGGCGTCCGCCTTGTCCTTCTCGAAGTCGTCGATCCGCATCGGGACGGGCAGGATCCGGATGCCGCGGTCCCGGTAGCGGTCCGCGATGTGCTGGGCGATCCGCGATGCACCGTCGATGCTCTGGTCGCTCAGGGTGAAGCAGACGACCAGGTCGTCCGGCATCTGCACGGTGCAGATCTCGGCGGTGTCGGAGAGACCGGTCCGACTGTCGATCAGCACGTAGTCGTAGCGCTTGCGCATGTCGGCGCGCAGTGCGTCGAAGAACTGGCCGCCGTCGAAGCGCTCGTAGAAGAGGTCCCAGTCCAGGCTCCCGAGCGTGCCGGAGTAGTCGCGGTCCTGCCGGCCGGCCGCCAGGAAGTCGATGCTGCCGCCGGCCGGGAAGCCGCCCCAGGACAGTGGCAGTGTGTGCCCGGCGACCTTGGCGAAGTCCAGATGCCAGCCGGGGTGGTGGCCTATGTCGTCGAGCTCCTGCTGGTAGCGCTCCGGCTCGGAGAGGGGGTCGGCGTGCAGTTCGGTCTCCCGCAGCGCCTCCTCGCGGTAGTCGTTGATCAGGGTCATCACCCCGGACGCCTCTTCCAACTCCGCTGCGTCCAGGAAGGGGTGGAAGAACTTGGCGAGCCCGGGCGCTTCCAGGTCCCAGTCCACGGTCAGCACCCGGAACCCGTTGGCGGCCAGGATCCACGCGGTGTTGGCCAGGGCCATGGTGCGCCCGGTGCCACCCTTGTAGGAGTAGAACGTGATAATCCGCCCCTGACGGTCCTCCTCGGCCGGGACGGAGGAACCGGGTGTGCGCAGCGGCGATGCCGAACTCCGCCCACCCACCCGGAGGTTGCGGGTCCGTTCAGACGTCATGGTTTCCTCCGTTGTCGTCCTCGTCGGTCTCGGTCTCAGGCAGCCTGCCCAGGGCCGGTCTGGGGACCGGCCCGAAGGCGTCCCGCAGTCGTGGGCGGGACCTGCTGGTACTGCTGGAGGGTCGCGGCAGGGCGCGCTCCTTGAAGGCCTTCTGTGCTCTGAACGCGGCGTGCTGGAAGGCCACGCCGAACTCCCGTGCGGTGGGGATCCCCTCCCACTCACCGTCGTCCGCCACCGGCGGCCGGAAGGAGGGTTTGGCAGGGCGACCACGCTGGCGCAGCACCTCGTCACTGAGGGCGGCCAGGACCGCGTTCTCCGCCACGCACTGCGGGTCGTCCCGGTTCCACGGCTCTATGACAGTCACCCAGGACGGGTTGCGGCGCGCGAACTCCCGTACCAGTTCGCGACGGACCGGGTCGTACAGCACCCAGCGGTCCACCAGCACCACGCCCGGCCCGCCGGGCCGGTCCAGATCCATCAACCGGCCGGCCGCGGCGTCGAACTCGTGGATGGTGGGGTTGAGGTCGCACTGCCGGGCAAGCTGCGCGGCCTGCTCGGCCAGCGCGGTGGCGGCCCCCCGCTGGTACGGCTGCCAGTCGGTGCGGCCCGCGCCGTAGTACGCCGGGTCGCGGTTGCCGGGAAGTTCGGTGTCCTTGAACGACAGCACGGCGATGGTGAGCTGATCGGCCGCCGACTGACCGGGGAAGGCCGACGGGTTGGTGGTGAAGTCGACCGGTTCCACCACGGGAACCACGGTCTCCAGGGCCACCTCGACGATCCGGCGGGCCAGCTTGTAGACCACCTGCTCGTACTTCTCCCGGTGATGGCGCTGCGCCATCAATGCGTAGAGCCCGTCCTCGACGTACTCCTGGGGAAAGCTGGAGTGCTTGAACTGCACGGCCCCGGCCACCGGCGGCAGCGCCTCCTCGCGCATCCCGACCCAGAGCACCGGGACGATCGCCGAGTTGAGCGCCGGGCCACCGGAGGGGCCGGTCGAGCGCTGGGCGAAGGTGTACCACTCCTGGCCGCAGGGCGTGCTGCGGAAGAGCCGCGGATGGTACAGCGGGACGAAGACCCGGCAGGTGGCGAGCGCGTCGGAGATCATCGCCGCCCAGTTGTCGCCCTGGTGCATGGTCTCGTCCATGAAACCCACCGGATCGGCGGTCGGCAGCGGTGTCAGCTGGAGGACCGCCTCACAGAGGTCCTGGTAGAACCGGGCCACCCGCAGGTTGGGGTTGCGCGATCCGACCGCCGGCATGTGCGCGTAGCTCAGAAAGAAGTGCGGCTTCGCCGAGGCCTTCTGTCCGCCCACAGCGTTGTTCACACACGCCTCCCCCTGGACCCGTCGAACGAACCGAGTACCGCTCGAGGGGCCTACAGTGTAGGAAGGTCGGCTTCCCCGGCGGAATACCCGGACCAGTCCCACCCTCTGATCATGCGTCACCCACCGGGCAGGTGTCAGCCCATTGGCACCATCCGGTCAAGCGCCGAAGACCTCCGGGTGGTGATCCAGCCACCGCGCCGTCGTGTCCACCGCCTGGACGACCGGCAGCAGCACGCACGCGGCATCCCCGACCCGGCCCTCCCTGGCCTCGGTCAACTCCGCGCGGGTCGTCTCCAGCATCTGCGGGAAGTGCCGGTCGTCCAGGTGCAGTGCCTTGAAGCGCACCCAGGCGGGTACGCCGTCCGCGCCCCGCATCTTGCAGCCGTAACTCTTCGTACGCGCCCCCGGCGTGCGGTAGTCGGCGAGCTGGAAGACGGTGCACCGGGTCAGCGGGGCTCCGAGCATCAGTACCCAGGCCCCCTCCTTGTAGAGCCGCCCGACCGGCGAGCGCTCCCCGAGGTGGCAGTCGAGCGGGTGGTCCGCCAGGAGCTCGGCGCTCATCGGCCCGACCGCTGTGAACGAGGTCTGCGGATGGCTGCTGCGCAGTGAGCCCGGCGTCGTGCGGATCTCCTCCGAGAGTCGCCCCATGGTCGGCGAACAAGGAGAGGTCAGCGGGTCGAAGACCGGCATCGCCTCGCGGTAGGCCTCCAGTTCGGCCTCGTTCAGGCCACCGGTCACCCCCGCGTCCAGCCGGGAGGTCTCGGAGTTCTCCGGTGTCGCGGCGAAGGCCGTGACGGTTCCCCGCGGGCCCAGCGCGGACCGCAGTGCGGCCAGCACGCCGGCAGAGCCACCCGCCACCGGACCGACCGCCCGCAGCGAGGCATGCACCTGAACGATCCCGGTGTCCTCGGACAGGCCCAACGCACACAGCTGCTCGGCCAGTTGTTCGACGGAGTACATCGACGCCCCCTTCTCAGAGCCCGTGTCTCAGCTCCCGGCCGCCGCCGGAGCGATCCGCCCGCCCTGCCACTCGGCCACACTCGCCGCCGCTCGACGGGCCTGCGCCTGCGCTTCGTGCCCGACCGGAACGTCCAACCAGGGTGCCACGGTTGCCCGCATGCCGGTAGTGAACCTCTGCCCCAGGTCGGTGAGCGCCCCCGAGTCGAGCAGGCTGTCGATCGCACGGTCGGTGTGGGCGCGCGAGACGGCCAGGCTGCTGCGGGCGCGCTCGGCCGCCTCACCGGAGACACCGTCGTAGGCGGCGACCCTGGTCCCCCAGAACTCGGTGACCGCCAGGTGCGCGTAGGTGCCCTGCAGCAGGGCCTCCAGCGGGCGCGGGTCGGAGCGCCAGGGGGCGTAGTACCGACCTGCATCGGCCGGATCGTAGAGATCGTAGAGGTCCAGCACCGCTCCCAACTTGACGTGCTGGAACTCGTGCGCGAGCAACATGGCCAGAATCGGCGAGGTGGCGGGCCGGGCGATGGCGACCGCGCCGAACGCCTGTCGGGCGGCGGCGCTGACCTCCCGGCCTGCGGGTCCGGGCACGAGCGGGGTGATCGTTCCCAGGCCCGCCCCGATGCCGACGGCGTAGTCGGGCATGTCCCGGCCGAGAAGCTCCCATGCCTCCCGCAGGGCGCCCGTCCAGTCGGCCAGCGCGGCAGCCGAGATCCGCTGCTCCACAGGTCGCAGGTGGCTGTCCCGCTGCGGATCGACGTCCTCCAGAGCGACCGTCCAGTCGTCGAGCACCCGCACGCGCCGCAGCGGCTGCCAGCGCTCCTCGCCCACCCCGTCCGGGGCGACGTGGACGGCCGTGCCGTCCGGCGTCCAGACGCTGAAGCGCACCCGTCCGCCCGCTCGCTCGTCCACCTGCCCGTCCGCCTGCCGGAACTCGACCAGGGCCCGACCGCTGCCACCGGTGATCACCCGGCCCAGCGTGGGCAGGTGCACCGCGCCGTCGCGGATCGGCACGCGCAGAGAGCCGGGGGTGCCTGCCCGCAGCGCGGCGGCGGCGGCGATCTCGGCCAGTCCCCCCGGGTCCGCGCCGGCCTCACCGACGAGACAACGGCTCGCCCAGGCCCGTACGTACGGGTGGGCGAGGACGGTGTCCACGGCCTGTGGCGCCTCGGCGTCCAGTGCGGTGAGCAGCTCCCAGGCGCCGGCCGGCGCGGCGGCCCCGGCGCGATCGGCGACGGCCGCCAGCAGCCCTCGACTGAGGCCGAGTTGGGCCCCTGCCAGGGCACGTACGGTCGCCCCGTCGCCGTGGCCGTGGGCCAGCTGGTCGAGCTGGCGCTCGGTGAGCACCGGCGGCCGCAGACCCTCCGGCGCGGCGGCCTGAGCGGGCAGCACCGGCGTGCGGTCGGTCCGGTCGCGGATCGCGGTGATCAGCGCCAGGAGGTCCGGACAGAACACCGACGGGTTGTCGAACTCCGTTTCGGCGCGCCAACGGTGGGCGTAGAGGCCGCCGCCGCAGCTGCGCACCACCGGGCACGCCTGGCACGTCTCACTCAGCCCGGCCAGGCCCGACTGGCGCTTCATCATGCCGGGGTGTTCGGCGACCTGGTCCAGACTGTGCGCGAAGACATCGAAGCCAGTGCCCGCAGCGCCGTCGTAGGCCGTCTTGAGGCTGTCCGCCTGCTCGAAGGTACCGTCGGTCTCGATGACGACCAGGTCCGACGGGTCAAGACCGAGCGACTCGGTGAGACTGGACTTCCCGCGCAGCGTTCGGTGAACGGAGTCGAAAGTCCGCACCGGCACCGGACGACCCTGCGCCTCCCAGCGGTCGTAGACGGCCAGCAGCCAGTCCGCATAGGGATGCGGGCCGGCACCTGTCGGGCGTGCGGGCGGGTTCTCCCACGTTCCGTGCGGGAGCAGGAAGTCGATCCGAGGCGGTTCCAACTCCACTAGTGCGTCGTACACTTCGACGGGATCGTTCTCGACGTCAATGGTGCACAACAGGCCCGCGTACAGATGACGGAACTCGGGGCGACGCAACAGGCCAACCGCTGCGATTACTTGGGAGTAGCTGCTGCGACCGTCGGCATAGCGGCGATGGCGATCGTTCGCAGCCGCACCGCCGTCCAGGGATACTCCGACGCGGATGCCCAGCTCGTCGAAGAGTTCGCAGAACGCCTGGTCCAACTGGACCCCGTTGGTGTGGATCCGCAGGTCGAGCGCACACCCGGAGGGCAGGGCGGCACGCAGACTCTCGGCGGCCCGGCGCAGCAGCACCGGGCCGGCGAGCAGGGGCTCCCCGCCGTGCAGGACGACGTGGACGGTTCGCAGTCGGTGTCTGGCCGCGTGCTCCGCGATCCGCTCGGCCGTTCGATCGAGCACCTCCGCAGCGACCGCCCTAGGCCTGCCACGCCAGCTGGTGTCGGCATGCTCGTAGACGTAGCAGTGGTCACAGGCCAGATCGCATCGACTGTGGACCTTCAACACGAATTGCGAGAACGGCACCGGATAGAGCGTCATATGAGCGTCCACTAGGAGGAGATGACGTGTCGTCTGGACGGTGCGGACAGCACCGCGGAAGCGCCGGTCAGGCCGCCGCGTCCCTCGACCCGGTCAGATCGAGGAGTTGAAGGCCGCCACGTCGGCCCGGCTCTCCTCGGCGCTCGGCAGGGCGCGGTGGAGAGCGGCAGTGATCCGGTCGGCGCCCAGTGCCGACAGCTCGACCAGTGGCATCCGGACGGCCGGCTGCAGGGACTGGTCCACGGGCTTGACGTCCAGCATGGTTGGCATATCTGAGTTCCTCTCAGAACTGATGCGCTTCGAAGGCATCGGGCGCGGGTAGAGCCAAGGGTGCCAGGATGATCCGCAGCACCTGAACATCAAAGTAGCTGCCAGCCACGGGATAGCCACTCACCGCATCGGGGCAATTCCTGACACTCCGGGCGCGCTCGTCGCTTCGAGCTGCACCGTCGAGCCGGGCCAGCACACCGTACCCGCGCGGGGTAGCGGTGGAAATCACCCAGCGGGGTGACGCGGCCCTCCGCCATCCGGCGTAGACATGATCAGCTCGCGGCTCGCCGGTGTCCGCGCGCCGCTCGTCGCGTGCGTCCTCCCCTCAGATCGCGCAGGGTTCGATCTCGATGTCGAGGCGGGTCCGAGCGGCCACGGCCAGGGTGATCGGGTGATACTCGCCCAGTGCCGCGCGGGCCCGCCGCAGGCAGTCCTCCCGCAGGCCGTCGGCCCGGTCCGAGTGACCTGTCTCGGCCAGGTCGAGCGCGAGGTTCGAGGTCGCCGTCAGGGCGTCGTAGTGGTCCGGTCCGAGCACGCTGGTCAACAGGTCGGCCGCGCGGCCGCCGAGCCGGGCCGCCGCGACCCGGTCGCCCGCCAGGGCCAGGTCGGTGGAGTGATTCACCATCACCGCACCGAGGTAGGGATGCTCCGGACCGATCTCCACCCGCAGCTGCTCCATGGCCTGCCGGGAGAGTTCCCTGGCCTCCGCGGCTCGCCCGGTGGCTCGCAGGTGCACCGAGAGGTTCACGGCGATCACCGAGGTCAGCAGGTGCGACTCACCGAACTGGGACCGGCACTGCCGGTAGGACAGGTCCGCGATCACCGCGGCGCGGCCACTCTCGCCCTGCGCGCGCAGGACCGCGGCGAAGATCCCGGCGGCGGTCAGCGCCTCGGGACTGCCCGCTCCGAGGGCCTCGGTGCTGCTGCGGTAGGCCTCGCTCCCCAACTCGGCGGCCTCCGCCAACCGCCCGAGCCGGTAGAGAGTCGCGGCGAGGTGGCGGCGGGCGTGCAGTGCTGTGAGGTTCCGCTCGCCGACGGTCTGGCGACAGGTCTCCTCCGTCTCCTGCAGCAGGCTCAGCGACTCCCGCAGCCGACCGCTCTCACGCAGCGCCCGCCCGTAGTTACAGGCCACACTGAGCGAGTTGAGGCTCGCGGCACCGGACGACCGGACCTGATGGCGGAAGGACAGCTCGAAGAGCTCCAGCGCGGCCTTCCGTTCACCGACCAGATCCTCCGCCACGGCAAGGTTGTTGACCATCACCCAGACTCGTGGATGCTCGACGCCCAGGGCCTCCCGCATGGCGGGCAGGGTGGCCCGGTCGAGCTCCCTCGCCTCCTGGAACCTGCCGAGCGCCCGAAGGTCCGCACCGAGACTCCCCTGCGCGAACAGGGTCTGCGGGTGCTGTGGTCCCAGCACCCGGCGCATCCGCTCGACGGCGTCCTGATCCATCGCATAGCACTCCTGGTACTTCCCCAACGAGCGCAGCACATTGGCGAGTTGTACCCGGAGTCGGAGAACGTGCGGCTCATCGGCGGCCTGCGGGCCCTGGTCCGTCGTCTGCTCCCACCGCGCCAGGGTCCGCTCGGCCAGCTGGCGCGCCTGTCCGAGGAGACTGCGCTTGTACTGGTAGCGAACCGCGTCGACCACCCACTGGCGCACCTCGGGGTCGGCGCTGTCCGCCGCGCCGGAGGGCCACAGGTGCGGCAGAAGCTCCGCGTACGCCTGCCAGTTGTCGAGCAGGTCCGGGTCGGAGGGGCACGCCTCGGCAAGCGCGGACTGCACGGTGCGACGCAACTCCGCCCGCCGCTCGCCGCTGACCTGACCCCTGATCACCCCCTGCACCAGGCGGTGCACAGTGAGCGTCTCACTGCGCGGGGCGGCCCTGGCCAGGCCGCTGCGGTGGATCGCCTTGACCAGCTCACCGATGTTCATCCGGGAGCCCGCGTCGTCGGTCCCCTGCCGCAGTGTGCGGGCCAGCAGCGAGCCGAAGAGCAGTCGGGTGGGGATCGGATCGGGCCCGAAGTGGGCGCAGAGTTCGAGCAGTTCGGCGGCCGGGGGGTTGGCGCGCCGGAGCTCCTCGAGGGAGAGCAGCCAGGTCGCGGCCGCCGAGCGCGGATAGTCGCCGTCCGGCAGCCAGGTGCGCTCCAGTATTTCGGTCGCGGTGGCTTCCAGGAGTTCCAGGTAGCCGGACACCGGCATGCCGCTCTCCTGCAGCCAGGCGGCCGCCGGGACGATCGCCAGCGGCAGGTCGCCCAGGCCCGCGGCCAGCGCCTCGGCGGCGTCGGGGGCCAGTCCCGGATGCAGCCGTCCCAGCAACCGCAGGCTCTCCTGCCGCCTGAGGACGCCGAGTTCGAGCGAGCCGTCCTTTCGTGCCCAGGCCCGGTCCCGCGAGGTGACCAGGATGTGGCCGCCGGCCGGCCCGGCCGGACGCCAGTGCTTCAGCTCCTCCGGGGGGCCGGCGTTGTCGAAGATCAACAGCCACCGGCCGTGCGGGCGGCCGGCCCGCAGGGCTTCCACTACCCGGCTCGCGGCGTCGGCGCTGTCGGTCGGGCTCCCCAGGCCGAGTTCGGGCGACAGTTCGGCCAGCCGGGGTGCGATGAACTCGGGCTGCTCGGCGGCGATCCACCAGACCACGTCGTACGCGGCCGCGAAACGATGCGCGTACTCGGTCGCGGTCTGGGTCTTGCCCACACCGCCCATGCCGAGCAGCACCTGGACCGCCGGCGCGCCCTCTGCGAGAAACCCGTCCCGCAGCGACTCCAGCACCTCGTCCCGACCGGTGAAGGCGGGGTTGCGCGCCGGACCGTCGAAGGCCGCCGGAAGGTCGCCGGGCAGGCCCGCCCGGGTGGGAGCCGGTCCGCCTGCCGCGGGCTTGGCGGACAGCCGACCGACAGCCTCGACGAGCCGGTCGGGCGCCTGCGCGGACGAGGGCGGGAACAGATCGGTGATCGCCCGACCCGCGAACGGCTCGGGCAGCGGTCCCCTGATCTGCCGGACCAGCATCGGGATCAACGAGGGCAGGCCCGGAGCCTGGTGGTGGTCGCCCAGCGCCCGCCAGAGTTCACCCGATCGAGGGTATCGGAGGTAGTCCGGGGAGAGCAGGGCCAGCACCCGGCCCCGGCAGTCGAGCACCCGGCCCAGCTCGGGCAGCCCGTCGGCCACCGGCGCCGCGACGCTGTTCAGCGAGGCCTGGTAGCCGAGCGTGGCGAGTTCGGCCACCGCCCAGTCCGCCCAGAGCCGGTCGGCGGGCGCGTAGCTGACGAAGACCTGTCGGGGCACGTCCGGGGCGCCCACCGGAAACACGCCCTGATACTCCCTCAGGTTCAGGCCCGGCAGGCCCGGCAGCCGTGCCCTGCTCGCCGCCAGGCGAACCCGGCCGGCGAGCACGTCGATCACCCGCCGGTAGTCCTCGCCGTGCGGATCCTCGCGGATCAGGGCACGCAGGCCGAGCGCGGCGTAGCGCTCGCCCATCGCCGGCTCGCTGTACTGGAGTTCGGCCACAGGCGCCGGAAGCTCGGCCGGGATCGGCTCCCAGAGGACCGGGACCAGCGCCTGGGGGTCCCAGCCGGTCTCCTCCCCGAACGCGGTGACCCGCGAGCGGAACGCCGTCCACTCCCTGCCGCAGAAGACGCTGGCGAAGTAGGACGGCGAGTAGAGCGCCACCATGGACCGACAGCCCGCGATCGCGCCGGCCAGCACCCGCTCCCAGTCCGCCCCCAGGCGGATCCGTTCCACGTCACGGAAGCTGGGCTGCGCGGCCGCCTGTGGATCCCGGCGGGCCAGCTCCGTCCGCAGGTCCTGGTAGAAGGCACCGATCTCCGGCCCGACGTCGTCGGCCCGCGCGTAGCTCAGAAAGAAGTAAGGCTCCACAGTTGCCCCCCGCTCGCACGGACCACCGACCCCAGTGTGGACCGGGCTGCGGCGTTTGCGCAGGGGTTCGAGCGCTCTCGGGAGCTCGTGTCTCGACGGGCTCTGAGGGTAGGCCCAACGGCAGGCCTACGGGCAGAGCCGCTCCACCTCCCAGCCGGAGGGGGTCGCGGTGTACCGCAGCCGGTCATGCAGCCGGTTCAGTCGGCCCTGCCAGAACTCGACGGTACGCGGGACCACCCGGTAGCCGCCCCAGAACGGCGGCACCGGCACCCCCTCGCCCTCGGGGTAGCGCGTGACCAGCTCGGCGAAGCGCTGCTCCAGCACCTCCCGGGAGGCCACCGGGCTGGACTGCTCGCTGGCCCAGGCCCCGAGCTGGGAGCCGTGCGGCCGGGTCCGGAAGTACGCCGCCGTCTCATCCCGCCCGGTGCGCTCGACCGAACCTGTGATCATCACCTGACGGTCGATCGAGTGCCAGGGGAAGAGCAGCGCGGCGTTCGGGTTGGCCGCGAGTTCGACGCCCTTGCGGCTGCCGTAGTTGGTGAAGAAGACGAAGCCCCGCTCGTCGAGCCCCTTGAGCAGCACGGTCCGCGAGCTGGGCCGGCCCTCGGCGTCCGCGGTGGAGAGCACCATGGCGTTGGGCTCGACCATGGCGACCTGCTCCGCCTCGGCGAACCAGCGGGCGAACTGGGTGATCGGGTCGGCCGCCAGGTCCTCCTCGGCCAGGCCGGCCAAGGCGTACTGACGGCGCATCGCATCGAGGTCGGGCACGGTACTCAGGGGCGCGGGCTGGGCGCGTTCCGGGGTCTGCACGCCAACATCATCCCGTACGACAAGCAGCGGGCGGCGCTCCGCCTATGGAATCTCGACATCGAGAGATATGGTGTCTCGCCACCGCTCGACCGCCCACCCCCAGGGGAGTTGTCCGGAACAGCCCGTTTCGCACCGGAAGATCCCCGGTCGAAACCGGGTCCGGAGGCTGAGAAAGCGGCCCTTTGGGGAACATCACCGTGGTGGTGTATGGCGCAATGCACCCAGTGCCTGTCACTCTGGCACCGAGTGCCATCCACCAACGGTCACTGGCCATGCCCGCCCCCACCACGGCGGGTGGCCTGTCGCGTCACTGAGGAGCCGCCTGATGTCCGATTTCGTACCCGGGCTTGAGGGAATCGTCGCTTTCGAGAGCGAGATCGCCGAGCCCGACCGCGAGGGCGGCGCACTGCGCTACCGCGGTGTCGACATCGATGAGCTGGTCGGCCACGTCTCCTTCGGGCACGTCTGGGGCCTGCTGGTGGACGGCAAGTTCAACCCGGGCCTGCCGGCCGCCGAACCCTTCCCGATCCCGGTCCACTCGGGCGACATCCGTGTCGACGTGCAGTCCGCGCTGGCCATGCTCGCCCCGGTCTGGGGCCTGAAGCCGCTGCTCGACACCTCCGCCGAGCAGGCCCGCGACGAGCTCGCCCGGGCCGCCGTCATGGCGCTCTCGTTCGTCGCACAGTCCGCGCGCGGCCAGGGCCTGCCGATGGTCCCGCAGAGCGAGATCGACAAGGCCGAGACGGTCGTCGAGCGCTTCATGATCCGCTGGCGCGGTGAGCCGGACCCCAAGCACGTCAAGGCGATCGACGCCTACTGGACGTCCGCCGCCGAGCACGGCATGAACGCCTCCACCTTCACCGCCCGCGTCATCGCCTCCACCGGCGCCGACGTCGCGGCCGCGCTCTCCGGCGCGGTCGGCGCGATGTCCGGCCCGCTGCACGGCGGCGCGCCCTCCCGCGTGCTGGGCATGATCGAGGAGATCGAGCGCACCGGCGACGCCACGAAGTGGGTCAAGCAGGCACTGGACAAGGGCGAGCGACTGATGGGCTTCGGCCACCGCGTCTACCGCGCCGAGGACCCGCGCGCCCGCGTGCTGCGCCGCACCGCCAAGGAGCTCGGCGCCCCGCGCTTCGAGATCGCCGAGGCGCTGGAGAAGGCCGCCCTGGAGGAGCTGCACAACCGTCGCCCGGACCGCGTCCTGGCGACCAACGTGGAGTTCTGGGCCGCCATCATGCTGGACTTCGCCGAGGTTCCGGCGCACATGTTCACCTCGATGTTCACCTGCGCCCGGACGGCCGGCTGGTCGGCGCACATCCTGGAGCAGAAGCGCACGGGCCGCCTGGTCCGCCCCGCCGCGCGTTACATCGGTCCCGGTCCGCGCAGCCCGCGCGAGATCGAGGGCTACGAGTCCATCGCGCACTGACCTGCGGCTATGCCCTGACTCGGTCCCGGCTCGCGCGACACTCGCAGGAGCCGGGACCGTGCGCATCTCACATCTCAACGAGCGGACAAACGGCGGACAGTCGTCGAGCGAGCCAGTAGGCTGCGCGTCGTGGCCCAGATCCAGATCCCCGCTGACATCAAGCCCGCAGACGGCCGTTTCGGCTGCGGACCGTCCAAGGTGCGCCCCGAGGCCCTGAGTGCCCTCGCCGCCACCGGTACCTCACTTCTCGGCACCTCGCACCGCCAGGCTCCGGTCAAGGACCTGGTGAAGCGCGTGCGCGAGGGCGTGAGCAGCCTCTTCTCGCTCCCCGACGGGTACCAGGTGGTGCTCGGCAACGGCGGCTCCACCGCCTTCTGGGACATCGCCGCCTTCGGGCTGGTGCGCGAGAAGTCGCAGCACCTGAACTTCGGCGAGTTCTCGTCCAAGTTCGCCTCCTCCGTCAAGGCGGCCCCGTGGCTGGCCGAGCCGACCGTCGTCAAGTCCGAGCCGGGCACCCACCCGCTGCCGGTCGCCGAGGCCGGCGTGGACGTCTACGCGCTGACCCACAACGAGACGTCGACCGGCGTCGCGATGCCGATCCGCCGCCCGGCGGGCGCGGACGCCGGTTCGCTCGTCCTGGTGGACGCCACCTCGGGCGCCGGCGGCCTGCCGGTGGACATCACCGAGACCGACGTCTACTACTTCGCGCCGCAGAAGTCCTTCGCCTCCGAGGGCGGCCTCTGGCTCGCGTCCTTCTCCCCGGCCGCCCTGGAGCGCGCCGCCGAGATCGCCGCCTCCGGCCGCTACATCCCGCCGTTCTTCGACCTGCCGACGGCCATCGACAACTCGTCGAAGGACCAGACGTACAACACCCCGTCGATCTCCACGCTCTTCCTGCTGGCCGACCAGCTGGAGTGGCTGAACGGCAACGGCGGGCTCGACTGGGCGGTCGCCCGAACGGCTGAATCCTCGGGCCACCTCTACGGCTGGGCCGAGAAGTCGTCCTTCGCCAACCCGTTCGTCGCGGAGCCGGCCGAGCGCTCGCAGGTGGTCGGCACGATCGACTTCGACGAGTCGGTCGACGCCGCCGCGATCGCCAAGGCACTGCGTGCCAACGGCATCGTGGACACCGAGCCGTACCGCAAGCTCGGCCGCAACCAGCTGCGCGTCGCGATGTTCCCGGCGATCACCCCGGCCGACGTCCAGGCGCTGACCGCCTGCATCGACTACGTGGTCGACCAGCTCTGACGCCTCGCGTCGTACCGACGGGCCGCCGCCTCGCTTCCGAGGCGGCGGCCCGTCGTCGTCGCTGCCGTCACTTGCCGATCAGTGCGCCGATCACCACAGCCACCAGCAGCAGCGCCAGCGCGCCGGACACGATCCGCATACGAGTCTTGGGGTCCACAGTCAACGAGGGTACCCGCACGGCTCAGACGCCCAGATGCGAGCCCCCGGTGGCGTCCAGGACCTGCCCGGTGACCCAGCGGCCGTCGTCGCCGGCCAGGAACGCCACCGCGTCGGCGATGTCCTGCGGCTCGCCGACCCGCCCGAGGGCCGACAGGGCGGAGTACTGGGCCAGCGTCGCGGGGTCGGCGAGAGCGGGGTTCATCTCGGTCCTGACGATGCCGGGGGCCACCGCGTTGACGGTGATCCCGCGGGCGCCGAGCTCCTGGGCCAGCGTCAGGGTCAGGGTGTTGATCGCTCCCTTGGTCAGCGAGTACGCGCTGGTCACCGGGAAGGCGATCCGGGCCACGCCGGACGAGATGTTGATGATCCGCCCGCCGTCCCGCAGTCGGCCCAGGCCCTGCTGGATGACGAAGAACGGCGCTTTGACGTTGACCGCGAAGACCCGGTCGTAGTCGGACTCGGTCACCTCGGCGATCGTGGCGAGCAGCCCGATGCCCGCGTTGTTGACCAGGATGTCCAGCCCGGGACGGCCGCCGGCCTGCGCGAGGCCCGCGTCGAACGCCGCCCAGAGCGCCGCTGCGTCGCCCGGCACCCCCAGCTCGGCGCCGATCGCGAAGGCCTCGCCGCCGGCCGCCGTGATCTGTTCCACGGTCTCCTTGGCGGCCACCGCGTTGCTCCCGTAGTGGACCGCGACCAGCGCGCCGTCCTGCGCCAGGCGCAGCGCGATGCCCCGCCCGATCCCCCTGCTGCCGCCGGTCACCAGTGCCGTACGGCCGGAGAGCTTGCCCAGGCGTCCACACCCCTTTTTTGTATCGGTCGCTACAGATAAGACCGTAGCACGATCTCTGTAGCGGTCGATACAGATTTGCGGGGCGGCCCGCATAGACTCCTCACATGACGACGAGAGCCCCGCGCGGCCGCCCCCGGTCCTTCGACCGCGAGGCCGCGTTGGCACAGGCCACCACGCTCTTCTGGGAGAAGGGCTACGAGGCCACCTCGATCGCCGACCTGACCGAGGTCATGGGCATCCGGGCGCCCAGCCTGTACGCCGCCTTCGGCGACAAGCGCGCGCTCTTCGACGAGGTCGTGGCGAGCTACCAGCAGACCTTCGGGGCGTTCAGCAGCCGCGCGCTGGAGGAGGAGCCGACCACGCGCGCGGGCATCGCCCGGCTCCTGCGCGAGGCGGCCAGGGAGTACTCGCTGCCCGGCCGGCCGCACGGCTGCCTGATCGTCAGCGCGGCCGTCAACTGCGGGTCGCAGGGGGTGCGGCTGGCGCTACGGGAGATCCGCAACGCCGCCATCGCGGAGCTGGAGCGCCGGATCGCCGCCGCCGTCGAGTGCGGCGAGGAGCCGGCCGAGAGCGACCCGGCCGCACTCGCCCGGTTCACCGGCGCGGTGATCCAGGGCATGTCCCAGCAGGCCCGCGACGGCGCGGACCGGACGGAGCTGGAGGGCGTCGCCGAGGCGGCCATGCGCGCCTGGCCGCCCCGGCGCTAGGCGGTCACCCCAGCGGCCAGCTGGCCACCGTCGTGTAGTGCGAGCGTCCGCCGGCCGACTCGCTGCGCATCAGGTGGAGTTCGTCGGCCGTCCACTCGCCGCCCCGGAAGTCGGCCAGCAGGTCCGCCGCCTCGGCCACCCGGCCGTGCGTGGACGGGACCGCCGACCGGCGGCCCGCCGTGCGGGCCAGCGTGAGGTGCGGACGGAACGCGGGTTCGTCCTGCGGCAGGCCGCAGCCGGCCTCCTCGGCCGCCCGGCGGACGTCCTCGCTCAGCGCCCGCAGCACCCGGGTCTCCCCCGCCACACCGGCCCAGAGCGCCCGGTCGCCGAACCGCCCGCCCTCGGCCAGCCGCAGCCGGTGCGCCGGGTTCAGTGCGGCAGCGCGGGACAGCGCGCCCTCCAGGCCCGGGAGTTGCTCGGGCGCGACCTCGCCGAGGAAGGCGAGCGTGAGGTGCCAGCCGTCGCGCGCCGTCCAGCGCCAGCGGTCGGCACCCGGCAGCGCGTGCAGCGGGGCGAGCACCGCGGCGAGTTCCCGTACCGCGTCGGCGGGCGGCAGCACCGCCACGAAGAGTTTCATGTCGTCATTCTCCGCCCCGGGTTGTGCGCACAGGGGAAGCCCCCTCCCCTGTGCGCACCGTGCTTCGCCGTCAGCAGGCGGTCGCGAGCTCCCGGACGCGGCTCTCGCCGCGCGGCACGAAGGCCACCACCCGGCCGGTCCGCTGACGGTGCAGGTCGACCCGCAGCCGCAGGTCGGCGCAGCGCGCCAGCACCAGGCCGATCACCGTCGCGGCCAGCGCGGAGACCAGCCCGCAGGCCAGCATGCCGATCCGGGGACCGTAGACGGACGTCGCCCAGCCCACCACCGGCGCGCCGATCGGCGTTCCGCCGGTGAAGACCAGCACCAGCAGGCCCATCACCCGACCGCGCATCTCGGGGTCGGTGGCCAGCTGCACATAGGAGTTGACCGCGGTGTTGAAGGTCAGCCCGCAGATCCCGACCAGGGTGAGCAGCACCGCGAAGCTCCAGTAGCCGGGCGCGGCCGAGGCCAGCACCTCCAGCACACCGAAGCCGAGTGCCGCACCGGTCAGCCAGCGCAGCCGCGGGGCGCCGCGGCGGGCGGCGTAGAGCGCGCCGGCCAGCGAGCCGAGCGCCATCGCGGTGTTCAGCAGGCCGTACTGGCCCGGGCCGACGTGGAAGGTGTCGTAGGCGAAACCGGAGAGCAGGGTCGGGAAGTTGAAGCCGAAGGTGCCGATGAAACCGGCCAGCACCAGCGGCCACATCAGGTCCGGACGCTCCTTCACATACCGCAGGCCCTCACGGAGTTGGCCCTTCTCGCGCGGGATCCGGTCGATCGGACGCAGCTCGCTGGTCCGCATCGCCAGCAGTCCGCCGATCACGGCGACGAACGAGAGCGCGTTGAGCGCGAACGCCCACCCGCTGCCGACCGCGGCGATCAGCAGACCGGCGACCGCCGGGCCGACCAGCCGGGCGGTCTGGAAGTTGGCCGCGTTCAGGCTGACCGCGTTGCTGAGGTCCTTGGGACCCACCATCTCGGAGACGAAGGCCTGCCGGGTCGGGGTGTCCACCACCGTCACCAGGCCGAGCAGCAGCGCGAAGGCGTAGACGTAGTACTCGGTCACCACGCCCGTCACGGTGAGGACGGCGAGACCGGCGGCGAGCAGGCCCATCAGGCCCTGGGTCACGATCAGCAGGCGGCGCTTGGGCATCCGGTCGGCGAGGACTCCGCCGAAGAGGCCGAGCAGCAGGGTGGGCAGGAACTGCATCGCGGTGGTGATGCCGACCGCGAGCGGGCTGCCGGTGAGGCTCAGCACCAGCCAGTCCTGGGCGATGCGCTGCATCCAGCTGCCGGTATTGCTGACGATCTGACCGGCGAAGAAATAGCGGTAGTTACGCACCTTCAGCGAGGAGAACATGCCCCCCGGTCGGGTGAACGAAGCCCCGGTGGGGCCGGATGCGACGGTGGGTGCCGTCGCGGCCCGTTCGCAGGGGTCGTCGTCGCCGGGCAGATTCACCGGCGCGGGTATCGCGGCGGAGGCCGTCGGTACCGGAGTGTTCGAAGTCTGGGCGGTGGTGTCGTCGGGACGGGTTGCGGCGCTGGCTGCGGCCGGCGGTGTCACGTCTTTCTCCCCTCGGTGCGCGGCCTGTGCCGCGCGCATGGTCCTGCTGCTGGGTCCTGCTTCGGTGATGCGTCTCCCCTTTGTCCGGCCCTGCTCGGTCGTTCTCTCCCCCCGCGCTACAGGTGCGCGAGCTTGTACAGCGCGGGCGCGGCCGCTCGGACCGCCTCCCACTCCTCCTCGGTCAGCCCGGAGGCCAGCTCCGCGAGCCAGGCGTTGCGACGCCGGCGGCTCTCGTTGAGGATCTCCTCGGCCTGCTCCGTCATGCTGACCACCACCTGCCGGCGGTCGTCCGGGTGCGGCTCACGCCGCACCAGGCCCTTCTCCTCCAGCATCGCGATGATCCTGGTCATCGACGGCGGCTGGACGTGCTCCCGCCGCGCCAACTCACCGGGAGTCGCCCGCCCACACCGCGCGAGTGTGCCCAGCACACCCATCTCGGTCGGGCTGAGCGACTGCTCCACGTGCTGGTGCCGCAAGCGGCGGGCAAGGCGCATCACGGACGACCTCAGCTGACTGACAGCTGCGAGGTCGCCCTCGGACATCTCGGCGGGCATGATCCTTAGACTACGTCATTACCCTGTCTAACGAAAATCCATTACCCGTGTCCCTGCGGTGACTCCTGTCACGTGCGTGCACGCACCCCGGTCGGCGGACGTCCCCTGCCCTGCGGGAGACTCGGGCGTCCCGCCCCACCGCGCGCCGCCACCGGAGGCTCCACCCGCATGCTCCGCCGTTCGACCACGCTCCACCAGCCCCTCGTCGGCGCCGCGTCAGCGCTCCTGCTGCTCCTGGCCGCCGGCTGCACCAGCGCCGCCCACACCACCGCGACCGCACAGGCCACGCACGCCGAGCCGAGCCCGGCCGGCAGCGCGGCCGCCTCCGCGCCGACGTCCGCTTCCGCGTCCGCTGCGCCGACCACCGTCGCGGCACCGTCGAGCGCGGACATCGCGAAACTGGTGGCCGACCTCCCGCCCGCACCTGCCGACTCCAAGCAGTTCGACGACGGCAAGCCGGAGGGCGCCCTCACCGCCGACCAGTTCGTCGACGGCCTCTTCTCCCCGGCGAGCCAGGCGAAGGCCCATACGACGGAGGCCGCACGCGGGCTTCAGTTCGCGGCCCGACGCGCCTGGATGAGCGACACCAGCGCGTTCGTCGACATCTACCTCATCCGCTTCGCCACCTCGAAGGGCGCCGAGAGCTTCTACGACTCGCGCATGACCTCGGATGCGGCCAACTTCGACGCGAACACCTCCTCGGCGCCGCAGCTACCGAACAGCAAGGTCTTCGTGAAGACGGCGCTCGACAAGTACGGCAACGCCCTGGCGCGAATCTACGTTCAGGTGGGGAACACCGTCATCACCGTCTACACGGCCAGCCCCGCCACCCCCGACAAGGACACCGTCTCGGCGCTGGCGCTCCAGGCGTACCACGCCGTCACCGCGCAGCAGGGTGCGGCGGCCACCAGCTGACTACGCCCGCTCTTCCGCCTCCATGAACGCCCGCAGCCGCTCGCGGTGGTTCCACCAGCGGGCAGGCCGTCACTCATTGCGATCAACTCCCGCTTTCCGTCCCCGCGCGGACCGGCCGCCCTCGCGACCGGCCGGTCCGCGCGCTCGACGTCAGGCGTCAGGCTCCCTGCTGCACCGGCTCGTCGCGGTGCCGGGGGCACGCGCAGACCGGCCAGTTCAGCGGGTCGTGCGACGGCCGCTCGGCGTCGACCTCCTCGCGGGGCGAGAGTTCGATCCGCTCGCCGGTGCCGGTGATCCGGTAGGTGCGGATGGTCATCGAGCTGCTACGGCTCATCGGCTCAGATCACCTCGCACAACGGGCAGTCGGGCCAGGCCAGCGGGCACGGCTTCGGCCCGGACAGCCGGGCCCTGGCGACGATCAGCAGCAGCGAGGCGGCCAGGCCGCCTCTGGTCCGGGCGCGCGTTCTGTCAGGGCTCGACATGTGCGGCACCCGCCCGGAGAACCTTCGCCATCCGCCGGGCCACATCCGGACGGGTGGCCCCCAGGTCGATCAGGTACCGGCCGGTGAACTTGGCCGAATGCCAGTCCACCGCGACCGACACCAGCGGGACGCTGGAGAACCGCAGCGCGTCCAGCAACTCCTCCAGCGCGTCCGCCGCGTCCTGCCGCGCTTCGGCCGTGTGCTTGGTCAGTTTCGACGTCATCTTCCTGTCCGTTCACTCGTCTTGACCCCACCCTCACTATCTGTATGTCAGGAGTCGCTCTCCGGGTCTACGCTTTCCGGGGGCGTGGCCGTTGACCTCGCCACCGTCAATCAGGTAGGGGCGCAACCATGTCTCTGGCAGACCTTCTTGACCCGACGTCATCCGTACTCGCTTTCTACGCAACCGACTTGCGACGCAAGCGGGAGAAGGCCGGAATCTCGCAGCGCGCATTCGCCAAGCAGGCGTTGATGGCGCCGTCGCTGCTCAACAAGATCGAGGCGGGGACGCGGCTGCCGACGAAGGAACTGTCGAAGCTGGCGGACGACACGTTCGGGCTGGAGGACCACTTCCAGCGGTTGTGGCCGCTGGTGATCAAGTACGCGTACCCGGCGTGGTTCCGGCCGTTCGTGGACCTGGAGGAGGCGGCGACGGCGATCCGGTCGTTCGAGGTGCAGGTGATCCCCGGACTGCTTCAGACCGAGGCCTACGCACGAGCGGTGTTCGGCGCCCGTCGGCAGAACCACGACGTCGTCAAGGAGCAGGTGACCGCTCGTCTCGCGCGACAGCACATCCTGACGCGCGACGACCGCCCCGAGCTGTGGGTCGTGCTCGACGAGCTCATCCTGCGCCGACCGCTCGGCGGGGCCAAGGTCATGCGGGAGCAGTTGGAACGCGTCATCGCAGCAGCGGAGGAGCCGGGCACGGTGATTCAGCTGCTTCCCTTCGCCTCAGGGGTGCACGCCGGGTTGGCTGGCTCGTTCTCCGCTCTCACGCTGGACGAAGGGCCGGGGGTCGTCTACGTGGACGGCTTCCTGCAAGGGCAGATCCTGGCCGATCCCGCCGACGTCAAGGCCGCCGAGCGCACCTATGATCTGCTCACAGCCGTTGCCCTGTCGCCCGACGCGTCGATCGACCTGATCGCTGCCGCCGCAAAGGACCTGAGATGACCACCAGCGCGAGCAAGCTCCCCGTCACCTGGCACAAGAGCAGCTACAGCAGCGACAACGGCGGCAACTGCGTCGAGGTGGCCACCGGCATCCCCCACCTCACCCCCGTCCGCGACTCCAAGGACCCGCACGGCCCCGCCCTCCTCTTCCCCGCCACCGCCTGGGCCGCTTTCGTCTCCGCCACCGCCGCAGGCGTCTTCGGCACCATCTGACCGGGCCCCCGGCCGCAGTCGACCTCCTCGCACCGCGCACGTGATCACCAGCTGCAGGGGAACACCTTCGCCGCGCTCCTCGCCAACGTGCTGCCGTTCAACGCGTGGGCCCGGCTGCTGATGCCCGGACGGGAGATCGGCGCCCCCTACCCGTCCACGCTCGGCGGCGCCTGGACGGTCTACGCCCTGTGGACGGTGGTCGCGGTGGTGCTGGCGGCCAGCATCGTGCCCAAGCGGGACCAGTGAAAGTCCGCACGACACATCAGGCGGGTCCGTGTGCGGGACTGCCACTATACGAACATCCATCCACAGGCAGTACGGGTATCTGATTGGCTGCTCCTGGACGCACCGCGTGCACGCGGCTCCCGCCGGGACCACGTGGGCGTCCACCGCCCCACTTCTCTACTTCTTCCAGGAGCAGCCTCCATGAGCAGCACCATCAACTTCAAGGGCAACCCGGTGAGCGTCACGGGCACCTTCCCGGCCCCCGGCACCACCGCACCGGCCTTCTCGCTGGTGGCCAAGGACCTTTCCGACGTGTCGCTCGACGCCTACGCCGGCAAGACGAAGATCCTCAACATCTTCCCCAGCGTCGACACCGGCACCTGCGCGGCGTCCGTCCGCAAGTTCAACGAGCTGGCGGCCGGCCTGGACAACACCGTGGTGCTCTGCGTCTCGGCCGACCTGCCGTTCGCGCAGGGCCGGTTCTGCGGCGCCGAGGGCCTGGACAACGTGGTCACCCTGTCCACCATGCGGGGCCAGGAGTTCCTGGGCGCCTACGGCGTCGCCATCGCCGAGGGCCCGCTGGCCGGCGTCGCGGCCCGCGCCGTCGTCGTCGTGGACGGCGAGAACCAGGTCATCTACTCGGAGCTGGTCAGCGAGCTCACCGAGGAGCCCGACTACGACGCCGCCATCAAGGCGCTCAGCTAAGCAGCCACACCCGAGGGGCCCGTCAGCGCTTTCCATCGCACTGCGGGCCCCTCACCCCGTGTCCACCATTCCGACACGCAGTGCTCATCGGCAGAACCGTTTCGTCCGATTCGCCCCGCTCTAAGGTGATCCCGATTCACCCGTATGCCATTCAAAGGGATCACCTCATGCGTCTGCGCAACTCCGTCGTGGCCACCCTCGGCGCGATCGGCCTCGTCCTCTCCATCCCCGGCTCGGCCTCGGCGGCCGCCAGCGCCCACGGCACCTTCCAGTACCGGTACGACTCTCCGGACGCCCCGCACATCGGGCAGCTGATCGACCCGGACAGCCGGGTGTGCATCAACCTCCCCGAGGTCATGGACGAGGCCTACCCGGCGGCCTTCCACCCGGAGAACCAGACCGACACCGTGGCCACGGCCTGGACCGGCCTGAACTGCACCGGCGACTCCGACGCGATCAACCCCTACAGGAGCCGCAGCGACCGCTTCACCCTGCGCTCGGTCATCTTCTCCTGACCAACCCCGCACGCCCGGCGGGCCTCCCCCGGCCTCCACACTGTCAGCGGGGGAAGGCCCGCCGCGCACGCCAGCTGGTGTGCTCACGGGCGACCGCGTCCTCGGCGTCGCCCGCGAGCCGTGCCCAACCGGCCTCGGCGTCCGCTTCGTTCGGGTCGAGTGTGGACAACTTGCCGTACACCACGTCGAGTTCCCTGGCCGCCAGCTGGTACGCCGAGACCAGTGGCCGCAGTTGCTTGAGCTGCGTCCACGCGATCATCGCCGCCGCTGCCGCCGAGCAGGCCCCGAAGATCTGCACCGACAGCGCCCCCAGCGCCTCTGCCACCGCCGCCGCGCCACCGACGATCATGAGCGCCGCCGTGCCCAGCCCCCAGGAAACCGACTGCGACTCGCAGGCGTCCGCCTTCGCCAGGTACCAGGTGCGCTGGCCCTGCACCCGCAGCTGCATGTACAGCAGCCGCCGCTCAACCAGCCCGGCCGCGCGCAACTCCCGCATCCCGTCGGTGATCTCGGCCACGGCGCCGTGCGGGATCGCACCGGAGTCCTGGAACGCCTCCAGCAGGTCGGTCACCTGGCCCAGGTACTCCTGGTCCACCTCGGCCGAGTCCGCGGGGCCGCCGAACGGACGCGCCCGGACGGTGTACTTCCAGGCCAGCGTCTTCACCGACTCGGCGACCGCGCGCGCCTCGTACCACCCGGCCTGCGGATTGTGCCGCCGCAGCCGGGCCCAGAAGAATCCGGCCACCGCGAAGGCGGCCACCGAGACCAGTGGCGCCAGGTCGGTCTTCCCCAGCTTGCCCGGTCCGGTGACCGCTCCGACCGCGGCGGCCGCGACCAGCATCAGAATCAGTCCCCGGTACCAGCGCAGAGTCATCCGCTGTCCGGAAAGTGACGCCTGGTCGGCCGTCTGGAACGGCTCCGGCAGGAAGTCCGCCTCGTTGATCCTGGCTGGGTCCCATCGCACCATCAGTCCGTGCCCCCTCCCGCTACCTTCACCGGGCACAGTGCCCGCACCTCACTGTGCTACGCACATCGAAGAATGGGCAGAGCACCGCACGGCCAATTCCGGCCGCCGCGCCCGCCCTTCACCCCGTGGTTCTCACAGCTCCGTTTGCGAAGGCCATTTCCCGCCCACCCCTGGACGAAACGTGCTCCCCTTCAAGCAGGATGACGATCACTCAACTCAAGCCACCTCAACCGAACTCGTCTGGTACGCGGCCTACGGCTCCAACATGCACCTCGACCGGCTGACCTGCTACCTGGCCGGCGGCGTGCCCCCGGGCGGCGCGCACCGCAACCCCGGCTGCCGCGACCCGCGCCCGCCCCGCAGGACCGAAGCGGTCGTCCTGCCCGGCCGGCTGTACTTCGCCGGGGAGTCCGGCGTCTGGACCGGCGGCATGGCCTTCCACGACCCGCTCGCCCCGGACGAGACCCCGGGCCGCGCCTACCTGCTGAGCGCCGAGCAGTTCTCCGACCTGGCCGCCCAGGAGATGCGCCACCCGCCCGGCCGCGATCTCGACCTGCGCACCGTCCTCGCCACCGGCCGCGACCAGTTCGGCCCCGGCCGCTACGAAACGCTGCTCTGCCCGGGCCACCTGGACGGCATCCCCGTCCTCACCCTCACCGCCCCCAGCCCCGCCACCCCGCTCAACGCCCCCGCCGCCGGCTACCTCCGCCACCTCGCCGCCGGCCTGCACGACGCCCACGGCTGGTCCCCCGCCCGCAGCGCCGACTACCTCGCCACCCGCCCGGGCGCCGCCGGCACCTGGACCGCACCGACCGTCCTGGAAGCACTCCACGTCCCCCACGCCGCCCCTCCGCCGGGGGTCGCGGCGGAGTAGCCTTGGGGGCACCCGAGGACCTCCCGCATGTCGGCGAGAGCGCCGATGTCGCCCTGGGCAGCAGAGTCGGCCCCGCAGGAGCCGAGACAGGCGGCACTGCATGGTGTCGAAGAGCGCCGACCGGACCACCCACCGCTATTCCCACCGCCACCTGTCCCCACTCTTCCCGCTGCCGCCCCGACCCCGCCTGAGCCTGGAGCCCACCCTCGCCCGCAACGGCATGTTCGACGGCGCCTGGTGGCCCCGCTCACGCGACATCCATGCCGAACTTCCGGGCCTGGTCACAGCGTTGACGGCGCACCTCGGCCACATCACGCGCGTCGGCCTGGACACCGCCGCCTGGGACGACATCTCCCGCAGCCTGACGATCGACGGACTGGCCGTCCACATCGGCCGGTTCTCCGCCAGCGAGCACACCATCAGCATCACCCGCGGCCTGGACGACCACTTCCTCCTCCTGGTCGTCCCCCCGTGGGCCACCCCTGCCGAGGCCGCCACCGCGATGTCCGCCGCCGCCCGCACCAACCACCGCGCCACCGCCGCCCAACTCCTCGCCGCGCTCCAGCACTTCCCGGCCGAACCGGGGTGACGCCGAACCGCCCGTTGCACCATCATGGTCCGATGGACCTCGACGGAAGGCGCCCGATCGCCCCCCGCCTCCTGCTGGCCACGCGGGTCGGCTGGTTCCACCTGGACCGGCCCGTCTTCATCCCTGCCGGCCACCGGTTCTGGACAGAGTCGCAGTCCCTGGTGGTCGAGACGCCCACAGGCGAACAGCGCAGGTACCCCGGCTCGCTCTGCCGCTGAACACCAGCCCGCACACGCAGCCGCCCGCCGCCCCGACCGCGATGTGGGTCGGGGCGGCGGGCGAGAGCGCGTCAGGCCTGGGCGTTGCCGGGCTGGTGGCCTGCGGCGTCGGCGGCGGCGCGCTTGAGAACGGCGGTGTTCGCGGTGACCGTGCCGGGCTTGACTCCCGAGACCTCGGTGACCTGGACGCTGCGCTCACCCAGGAAGGCGTAGGAGGTGCGGTCGAAGATGATCTCGTCGCGCGAGCCGGTGGTGCTGTTGGTGCGGGCGATGGCGATACCGGTGCGCCCGGCGGCGTCGGTGGCACTGTCGACCAGGACGACCCCGGGAATGCGGGCGGCGGCCTGGTAGAGCGCGGCGGCGAGCTTGCCGGGGACGGCCTGCTCGCGGACCATGTCGCCGATGGTGACGAACGCCTCCTGGTCCGGCCCGTTGCCGGCCCCCTTGGTCTCGGCGTAGATCTTCTGCAGCAGCACCTGCGGATCGGTGGGAAGGGTGCGCAGGTAGTCGTAGGAGGGGGCGTTCAGGTAGGCGCCGGTGCCCGAATCCAGCGTCACACCTCCCGCCGGGGTCTTGCCCTCCTCGGTGAGCCAGCCCGTGCGGCCGTCGGCCGACAACCACACCTGCCGCTGGTGTGGCTTGTCGACCCACACCTTCGACGCGCCGCTGTCGGCGTCGACGGTGCTCGAAAGGTAGGAGACGGTGCTCTCGATGTAGACGAACTGTCCCGGGCGCAGGACGAGGTCGGGCGTGGCCTGGGCGGCCGTGGAGATCCGCTGCACGGCGCCCGCCAGCGCCGCGGTGTCGCCGACCGCGATCTGGACGACAGGCGCCGCGACGTGCTCACCCGTCGCGGGGCCGGCCGCGTGACCGCCCTGCGTGGTGAGCGCCACGGTCGCGGCGAGGGCGAAGGCCGCCAGGGTCGCGGGCAGGGCGATCAGCAGCCGGCGGCGGCTCCTGGCCTCGGGCCGGACCGGTGCGGCGGTTTCGGGGGTACGGGTGATCTCGCTCATCAGGAACTCCTCCATCTGGCGCTGCCGGCCGAGCGGGGCGGCCGGTGCTCCAGCCGCGGGAAGCAGCCGCTTCAACTCCGCGTCGTCGAGCGGCTGTTGCCGCCTCGGGATGCTGGTCATCTGGTCCACTCCTTGTCCGACCGGGCCGGAACCATCCGGCCACCCTGTACTTGTCCGGCTGCCCGCAGGGGTTCCCGAGGAGTTCTCGACGCCTGCCGCAGTTCCTTCTCCGCCAGCGCACGCAACCGCGTGCGGGCCCTGGAAAGCCTCGAGCGCACGGTGCCGACCGGAATCCCCAACGCCTCGGCGGCCTCGGGATAACTCAGCCCGGCCCACACGCACAGCGAGAACACCTCGCGCTCCCCCCGACGCAGCTTCTCCAGCGCCGCCTTGGCGGCCAGCAACTGCTCATGGTCGGCGAGACGGCTGACCAGCTCGTCGGCGAAGTCCGGCGCGGGTTCGGCGACCGGCATCCTGGCCAGCGCGGCCGCATGCCGCCGAGCGGCCCGGGCCCGGTTGCGCAGCACATTGACGGTGATGCCCATCAGCCACGGACGCGGCGTGGTCCCCTCATCGCGCAACTTCTCCCGCAGCCGCCACGCCTCCAGGAACACCACCGCCATGACATCCTCGGCGCCGGCCCGATCCCCGCTCACCCGGACCGCATGCGCCAGGACCGCCCGCGAATGCTCCTGGAACAACTGCCGGAAGGCGCCGGGATCCCCGGCTCTGATCCGCTCGTGCATCGAAAAGTCCACACCCAGGCTTGTCCGGCCACCACAGGCCAGTTCCCGTGACCCCCATCACACCAGACACTCCCCGGACCACGACGCGCAGGCCCAAACGCCGGTGGCCCCGCACCCCGAGAGGGAGTGCGGGGCCACCGGCATGCGTCAGGCCAGGCCCAGGGCCGGGAGCATGTAGTAGAAGACGAACACCGCCGCCACCGCGTACAGCGGCAGCGAGACCTCGCGCCAGCGGCCGGTGGCGATGCGCAGGACGCAGAAGGCGATGAAGCCCATGCCGATGCCGTTGGTGATGGAGTAGGTGAACGGCATCAGGACCATGGTCAGGAAGGCCGGCATCGCGATCGTGTAGTCGTTCCAGTCGATCTCCCGGATGGAGTTCGCCAGGATCAGGAAGCCGACGCAGACCAGTGCCGGGGTGGCGGCCTGGGCGGGGACCATGGTGGCCAGCGGGGTGAGGAAGAGCGCGACCATGAAGAGCGCGCCGGTGACGATGCTGGCGAAGCCCGTCCGGGCGCCCTCGCCGACGCCGGCTGTGGACTCGACGAAGCAGGTGTTGGCCGAGGAGGAGGTCGCGCCGCCCAGCGCGGTGGCGACGCCGTCCACCATCAGGACCCGGCTCATGCCGGGCAGGTCGCCGTTGGCGTCCAGCAGGTGGGCTTCGTCGGCGACGCCGAGGATGGTGCCCATCGCGTCGAAGAAGCACGACATGAGCACCGTGAAAACGAAGAGCACGCCGGTCAGGATGCCGACCTCGTGGAAGCCGCCGAACAGGCTGACCTTGCCGACCAGCGAGAAGTCCGGCGCGGAGACCGGGTTGCCGGGCCACTTGGGAACAGTCAGTCCCCAGGCTTCGCCGGGGATGTGGGCGAGCTTCTCGATGACCAGCGCGACGATCGTCATGGTCGCGATCGAGACCAGGATCGCGCCGGGCACCTTGCGGACCATCAGGACCATGGTGAGCAGCAGGCCGAGGATGAACACCAGCACCGGCCAGGCCACCAGGTGGCCGGTGGAGCCGAGCTCCAGCGGGACGGTGGTGTGCGCGGCGTCCGGGATGCGGCTGACGAAGCCGGAGTCGACGAGGCCGACCAGGGTGATGAAGAAGCCGATGCCGATCGCGATCGCCTTGCGCAGGCCGAGCGGCACGGCGTTCATCACCCGCTCGCGCAGCCCGGTGGCCACCAGGATCATGATGCAGAAGCCGGCCAGCACGACCATGCCCATGGCGTCCGGCCAGGTCATCTTCGGGGCCAGCTGGAGCGCCACGATGGTGTTCACGCCGAGGCCGGCGGCCAGGCCGATCGGGACGTTGCCGATCACCCCCATCAGCAGCGTGGTGAGCCCGGCGGTGAGCGCGGTGGCGGTGACCAGCTGGCCGGTGCCGAGGTGCGTGCCGTGCATGTCGACGGCGCTGGACAGGATGATCGGGTTCAGCACCAGGATGTACGCCATGGTGAAGAAGGTGGCGACACCGCCGCGGATCTCCCGGGGGAGGCTGGAACCGCGCGCCGAGATCTTGAAGTAGCGGTCCAGGACGCCGGCAGGCGTGTGGGGCGCCTGCTGGTGGGGCTCGGGCGACTCAGTGGTCGGCTGGGCCACGGATGGCATGCGATGTCCTCTGGTGGGGGCGCAGAAGGAGGGGGCGCGTGTACGAGGTGGGGGTCTCCAAGTATGAATTGCGGGTCGTGCACGCGCTATCTTCGCGCGTAGAACCCGGAGCCGGGCCGGACAGCCGGACGCGGCCCCCCGTACGCTTGGGCCTCATGCCGAAGATCGCGCTGCGCCCCTCGCCCCCGCCGCTGGAAACCAATGACGTCGCGATCGTCGGCGCGGGCACGGCGCTCTGGTTCCTGGGCTTCGTCGTCCTGCTCCCGTTCCACAGCACCCTGCAGGCTCAGGGGCACGGACACGGCAACTGGCAGTGGATCTGCCTCAGCGGCGGACTGCTCGGACTGATCGGCCTCTGGTACTGCCGCGCCCGCCGGGCGGCGATCCTGCGCGACCGCGCGGCCACCGCTGCGGGCGCCACCGAGGAGCCGTAGCCCCGGCCACTCGGACGGCCCGAAATCGGACTCAAGTAGCACGCACCGGACATTTGCCGCCCGTAGAGTCGGTGCCATGACGCACCCTGCGGAGGACACCGCCGACCCCGGCCCCGCCCACGCGAGCGCGCCTGCGGGGAGCGAACCCGGCGCCCACGCCAGCCGTCCCGGCCAGGGCAGGCGGCACGGCCTGACCGCCGCCGAGGTGGCCGAGCGGGTCGCGCGCGGCCAGGTCAACGACGTCCCGGTGCGCTCCAGTCGGTCGATCTCCGAGATCGTCCGGGCCAACGTCTTCACCCGCTTCAACGCGATCATCGGCGTGCTGTTCGGCATCATCCTGGTGGTCGGCCCGATCCAGGACGGCCTGTTCGGCCTGGTGATCGTCGCCAACACCGCGATCGGCGTCGTCCAGGAGGTGCGCGCCAAGCAGACCCTGGACAGCCTGGCGCTGATCGGCGAGGCCAGGCCCGAGGTCCGCCGGGACGGGCAGGCGCAGCAGGTGGCCGTCGCCGAGATCGTGCTCGACGACACCGTGCTGCTCGGCATCGGCGACAAGGTGATCGTCGACGGCCTGGTCAGCGAGGCGGACGGCCTGGAGATCGACGAGTCGCTGCTCACCGGCGAGCCCGACCCGGTGCTCAAGCAGCCGGGTGACCCGATGATGTCCGGCAGCTTCGTGGTGGCCGGCGCCGGGGCGTTCACGGCGACCAAGGTGGGCCGCGAGGCGTACGCGGCGCAGCTGGCCGAGGAGGCCAGCCGGTTCACCCTGGTCAAGTCCGAGCTGCGCAGCGGCATCGACACGATCCTGCGGTTCATCACCTGGCTTCTGGTGCCGACCGCGATCGGCCTGGTGATCAGCCAGTGGTCGGTGGAGCACAACGACTGGCGCGAGGCGGTCCGGCGCACGGTGGCCGGCATCGTGCCGATGGTCCCCGAGGGCCTGGTGCTGCTCACCTCGGTGGCGTTCGCGATCGGCGTGGTGCGACTGGGACGCAAGCAGTGCCTGGTGCAGGAGCTGCCCGCGATCGAGGGCCTGGCCCGGGTGGACACCGTCTGCCTGGACAAGACCGGCACCCTCACCGAGGGCGGCATGGACGTGCTGGAGCTGCGCCCGCTGGGCAGCGCGGCCGACCGGCCGGCCGAACCCGCCGTGCTGCAACGCGCGCTGGGCGCCATGGGCGGCGCGGACGCCCGGCCCAACGCCAGCATGCAGGCGGTCATCGACGCCTACGGCTCGGGCGCGCCGGACGGCCAGGAGTGGCGGGTACTGGAGGCCGCGCCGTTCTCCTCCGCCCGCAAGTGGAGCGGCGTGCAGCTGCTGGAGCCGGGCGGCACCGAGGCCAGCTGGCTGCTCGGGGCGCCCGACGTCCTACTGCCCGACGGCCACCCGGCGCTGACCGAGGTGGACGAACTGGGCGCCCAGGGTCTGCGGGTGCTGCTGCTCGGCCGCACACCCGTCGCGCTGGACGCCCCCGACCCGGCCAAGGACCTCCAGCCGCTGGCCCTGGTGGTGCTCCAGCAGCGGGTTCGCCCGGACGCCGCCGAGACCCTGCGCTACTTCGCGGACCAGCGGGTGGACGCCAAGGTGATCTCCGGCGACAGCGCGGTCTCGGTCGGCGCGGTGGCGACCGGCTTGGGCCTGCCCGGCGCCGACCACCCGGTGGACGCCCGGACGCTGCCGGACGACCGGCAGGCACTGGCCGACACCGTGGAGCGCACCACCGTCTTCGGCCGGGTCTCCCCGCAGCAGAAGCGCGACCTGGTCGGCGCCCTCCAGTCGCGCGGCCACACGGTGGCGATGACCGGCGACGGCGTCAACGACGTGCTGGCGCTCAAGGACGCCGACATCGGCGTGGCGATGGGCTCGGGCAGCGAGGCGACCCGCGCGGTCGCGCAGATCGTGCTGCTGGACGACCGCTTCGCCACGCTGCCGTCGGTGGTCGCCGAGGGCCGCCGGGTGATCGGCAACATCGAACGGGTGGCCAGCCTCTTCCTGGTGAAGACCGTCTACTCGGTGCTGCTGGCACTGCTGGTGGTCTTCACCCAGTCGCCGTACCCGTTCCTGCCCCGGCACTCCACCGTGCTGAGCGCGCTGACCATCGGCATCCCGGCCTTCTTCCTGGCGCTGGCGCCCAACACCGAGCGGGCCAAGCCCGGCTTCGTGAAGCGGGTGCTGCGGATCGCGGTGCCCGGCGGCGTGATCGCCGGGACCGCCACCTTCACCGCGTACGCGCTGGCCCGCTCCGACCACGACACCAACCTGACCGCCGACACCAGCGTCGCCACCCTGACGCTCTTCCTGGTGGCGATCTGGGTGCTGGCGATCGTGGCCCGGCCGTACACCTGGTGGCGACTCGCCCTGATCGGCAGCATGTGCGGGCTGTTCACCCTGGTGCTGACCGTGCCCTGGCTCTCGGACTTCTTCCAGCTGAAGCTGGTCGGCACCCGGGACCCGTGGACCGGCGTCGTCATCGCGGTGACGGCCGGGCTGCTGCTCGAACTGGTCTGGATCTTCATTCGACGCAGCCTCAAGGAGTAGTGCTCAGGACTCGAAGTCCCGTGCGGCCGACAGCTCGTAGGCGCGGTCCGGCTCGGTCAGCGCGGCCAGCACCTCGAACCTGCGGTGCCACTGCCCGACCGACCAGGCCAGCCCGGCCGCCAGCCCCTCGGGGGTGGCCGCGTGCAGCAGCCCGGGCACCGGCGGTACCTCGAACTCGTCGTCCTCGTCCGCTACTTCGGAAGTCTCCGGGTCGTACGGCAGCTCGGGGGCCGGGGCCGAGGTGTCCCAGCGCCAGTCCACCGCCGCCTCCTCGCCGTCCGGGCCGACCACCAGCAGCTCGTCGTGCTCCTCGTAGGCGGCCGGGCATCCGGGCAGCAACTCCCGGACGAACGCCGGGACCCGGTGCAGCGCGCCCTCCGAGAGCACCCGGCCGCCCGCGATCTCGCTGGCCAGCGAGACGTGCAGGCGCTCGGCGAGGGCGGCCGCCAACGCCGGGGCGACCGGCAGCAACGGGTACGGGTGCAGCAGCTGCACCAGGTCGGGGGCGTCGGCGACGACCGCCTCGGTGGCGTCCACCAGCACGGTGTGCGCCGGACGCCGTCCGCTCTGCTCGTCCAGCGGCGGCAGCGCCCGGACGGTGTCGAGGGATTCGACATCGTCCGCGGCCGCCAACGCCGAGTAGATGCCGTGCAGTTGGCGGTGCGAGACCTCGCTCTGCGGGTCGGTCAGCCGGTCCAGCAACTCGTCCGGGCCGTGCGGCTCGGCCAGCAGCGCGGCGAGGGTGGTGCGCACCCCGAGGGCGTGCAGGAACTGCTCGTCCAGCGTGGTGCGCGCCTCGTCGTAGAGGCCGCGCAGCAGCGGGTCGGCGCCGGCCGCGCGCAGCCCGGCGGGCTCCTTGCCGTCCAGCACCGGGTGGTCGCGCAGCCACCAGGCGGTGTACGGCGGCAGGTCGGTGTACGTGCCGCCCGGCAGCAGGACCCGGACGGGGGTGACCACGGCGTCCCGGTACGGCGGGCGGGCCAGCACGGCGAGCGCCTCGGGCCAGGCCTCCTCGTCCACCAGGTCGAGGTCCCGCACGGCCGTCAACTCGGCGGCCACCGGCGGCACTCCGTACTCCACATCGTCCGCGTGCAGGGCCTCCAGCACGTCCTCGCACCACTCCGCGAGGCCGTCGGGCGCCTCGTCCAGCAGGCCGGTCGGCGCGCCGCCGGCCGCCCGGTCGGCCGGTGCGGTCGGGTCCAGCCGCTCCAGGTCGTCCGGGTCGAGCACCACGTCCTCCGCCCTGACCAGCACGAAGTTGCTCAACACGCCTACCGCTGCGAGGACTTCGGCGCCCCAGCGCTCCAACAGCTCCTCGTCGACGTACGGCGCGTCCTCCGGGCGGGCCAGCCGGGCCAGCGGGCTGTCCGGGAGGATCAACTCGCCGGCCCGGGAGAGCTCTCCCTCGTCGTCGAGCAGCGCGAGCCGGGCCAGCCACGGGTGGTCGCCCGGCCGGGCCTCCGCCGCCTTCACCAACGCCAGGACGGCGTCGGCCAGTTCGGCGGCGGCCTGGTAGTCGTCCTCGCCGTTCTCCAGCGAGCGCGCCACGGCGGCCCGCAGCTCCGGGGTCTGCAGGATCCCGGCCGGGGTCGCGGTGACCGCGCCCAGCTTGGCCAGCAGCGGGTGCGCGGCATCGGGGTGCGCGAGGCGCAGGTCCAGGCGTTCCAACGCCTCGGCCAGCGACTCGGGGTAGCCGGGGTAGCCGGCCCAGTCGGCGGCGTCCGAGGGCAGCAGCACCCGGCGCGGCCCGGTCACCGTACGGCCGGTGGCCAGCGGCACCGGCAGCGCGCCGAGCGCCTCCGGATCGGCGCCGAGCAGCGCCGCGTACAGGCTGCGCCACCAGGACGGCTCGCGCTCCAGGCCGCCGAGCTGGTCCACCACGTCGGCCAGCGCGATGCGCCGCACCTGGAGCGCGCGCAGCTCCGAGCGGCGCTCCAGACCGGCCGGCAGCAGCCCGGGGAAGATCGGCGCCAGCGCCTCGACCACCGAGCCGTCGGCCCCCTCGACGAGCGTGGCGTCGCGCGGGCGCAGCGCCGGAGTGCCCTCCTCGACGGGGGCCGGGTGCGGCAGGAACGCGGTGCCGGGCAGCCGGCCGAGGATCGCGGCGCGCAGCGCGTTGTCCAGCGCGCCCTGCCCGAGCGGCCCGGGCACCAGCGCCAGCGAGCCCAGGTCGGCCCCACGGGCACGCAGCAGCTCGGCATAGGCGTCGGCCGCGCGCTCGGTCAGGTAGTCCGCCAGCGCGCCGGGCGCGACGTGCCGACGGGTCGGGTCCAGCGGGTAGGAGGCGATCAACAGGGCCGGGACGCCGAGCGGTTCGTCGCTGGGGGTGGGCGAGTGCAGGACCGGCGCCACCGGCAGCGGCTGCGGGGTACCGGCCGCCGAGACCGGGACGGCCCAGGTGACCGTCCAGTACGGGCGGGCCCGCTCCTCGACCGGGCGGTCGAGCAGCAGCTCGGCGGGGAGCGCGCCGGTGGCGGTGACGGTCTGCCAGACGGACCTGCCACCCTGCTCCCCGTCGCGCTCCCCGCTCTGGTCGGTCAGGGTGACCACGCCAAGGCCGTGCTCGGTCCGCTCGGCGGCCGAACGGGTGAGGGTGCGGCTGCGGCCGTCCGGGGTCTCGACCACCACCTCGGCGATGCCGGGCAGGGTGAGCAGCAGCGCGTCGTCGATGCCGTCCAGCAGGCGGCGGGTCAGATCCTCGGCGGCGGCGTCCCGCAGCTTGAGCAGCACCACCGTGTCGTAGCCGGCCGGCGGCTCGCCCTCGGCGGGCAACGGCAGGCGCAGCAGCGGGACATGACCGTCGCGGCGGCGCAACTCCTCGGCCAGCTCCGGGTGTTCACCGGCCCGCTGGTCGGCCAGCGCGCGCGCCGCGGCGAGTGACCAGCGCACCCCGCCCTGGGTGCTGAGCAGTACGGGCTCGTCGCTGACGGCCAGCACGGCCGCGAAGCCGACACCGAACCGGCCCACCGTGGGGCTCGCGTCGGCGCGCTTGGAGGAGGCGCGCAGGGTGGAGAGCGACTCGACCGCGGCCGCGTCCAGCGGGGCACCGGTGTTCGCGGCGGCCAGCACGCCGTCCCGCAGGGTCAGCCGGAGCCGGCCCGGGCCCTCGCCGGCCCGGCCGGCGGCGTCCGCGGCGTTCTGCGCGAGCTCGACGACCAGCCGGTCGCGGTAGCCGCCGAGGGCCAACTCCTCCTCGGCGTTGGCGTCCTCGCGGAAGCGCGCCGGGGAGGCCGCCCAGGCGTCCAGAACCCGGCGCCGCAGGGCCGCCGTGTCGAAGTGGTCGGCGGCCTGTTCGTCGCCGCTGCCGATGATGCGAGGCTCCACTGGATTGCCGCCTTCCCCGTCTGTCACACCTGACCTGCCGTCGGGGGCATTCTCCCTCGAACGGACAGGCCGGCCGACCAACGGGGCCCGCAGCGCCCGGGTGTCAGGAGTGGCCGAGTTCCTCGGCCGGGGCGTCGGGCTCCACCGAGCCGCTGGCGCGGTCCGGGTGAAGCTGCATCGGCTCGACCATCAGCTCGTCCAGGATCAGTTCGGACGGCACCGGCGGGGCCGGCAGCACGACCGCCTCGGAGTGCCCGCCGCAGCCGTACGCCAGCGAGACGATCTGGCCGTCGGCCGGACCGTACTCGTTGCCGCAGACGCCGAAGGCCTGGCCCAGCGAGCCGCCGATCGCGATCAGGAAGCCGCAGCTGGTGCAGGCGGCCGGCGCGGACTGTGCCATCGGGGTCTGCGCGCCGTGGGTCTTCTCCCAGCGGTCGGCCGCCAGGTGCAGGCCGAGCCGGGAGAGCACCCGGGGACGGGACATCCCCAGTTCGGCGGCGATGGCGCCGATCTCCGCGCGGGCCGGGGCGGGCTGGACCGTGGGGTCCGAGACCTCCAGGTCGTCGTCGCCGTCGAAGATCGCCGAGTTCGGGGCCGGCTCGTCCTCGCCGGTCCAGCCGGGCTCCAGGCGCAGGTCGTCGGCGTCGGTCGGCAGCAGGTCACCGGGGCCGAGGTCGCCCGGGCGCAGGCGCTCGCTCCACGGCACCCACTGCGGCGCCAGCACGGCGTCCGGTCCGGGCAGCAGCACGGTCTCGTCCAGGGTCACCAGCTTGGAGCGCGGCGCGCGCGCCACGGTGACCGCCCAGTTCCAACCCCGGTAGGCGGCGTCCACGCACTCGAAGGTGTGGGTGACGACCCGCTCGCCCTCGGCCTGCACCCCCAGGTGGGCGCCGACGGCCTCTGCGCCGACCGAGTCGACCGCTGCTTGCCTGGCGAGTTCGACGGCCTCGGCACAGAGCCGATCGGGGGTACGGCTTCGCATCGCAGCACTCACGGCGTCGGTTCTCTCCCAGTCTCTTACCTGCAGCCTATCGCCGGCGACCCGGCCGGGCCGGTGCCGGGCAGTCGCGGCCGTCGCCCACGTGCCCGCCGCCGGGTGCGGGAAACCCCCCGGGCATGGCGTCGTGTCGGACGAACCGCTGGTACCACTCGCTCGTGGTACCGCTCCCTATTCTGCGCGAACCGGTACCGGTCCGTGGACCGACCGCGCCGCCGTCGGGCGATACCGTCCGTCCCCCTGCGCGATCACCAAGGCAGCGGTACGCGTAGTGCAGGCTACCCGTCGCCCCGGCTCCGGCGACAGTCCGGGAAGTCCGGGACCACTCCGCAACCCGCCCGCGACCGGCCCGCGACCTGCCCACGACCCGGGGGCGACCCGGATGCGACCCGGCTGACGGGCAGGCCACGACCGGGCTCCGGGCGTTCCCGGAGCGGTCTTCGAGGGCATCCGGGTGTGCACCGAGGGGCCGAGCCGCGCCGAGTGAAGCGGAATCTCTCGTCGCACGCGGGATTGTCAGGCAGGATTGCCTGTGTGGCGGACGAAACCCCGTCGCAGCACGCCCTGCACGCTTCACCGCCTGCCAGGTCGGAACAGGCCGCTCCCGCAGACGGGGGCGACGGACCGGCGGCGGAGCCGGTGCCCGTGCCGCGACAGCAGACCTCGGTCCCCCCTGTGGACGCTACGGATCCACAGCCGGAGGACGGCTCCCCGGCGCCCCGGACCGGATCCGACCCACTCGACACGCCCGACTCAGCGGCCGATTCAGCGCCCGACTCAGCGGCCGACTCCGACCTCGCGGCGGCGCCCGTCGATGTCGAGGCCCGGCGCAACGTCCTGGTCCGCGGCGCCTCCGCCGCCGGCCTGACCACCGGCCGGGTGGTGCACGGCACCGGCCGCCGGATCCGCAAGGCCACCTCCGCCGACGGCGCGGGCGAGTCGGGCCTGGCCAAACTGATCGAGCTGCACGCGCTGAACTCCTTCGGCGACATGCTGATCACCGTCGCCCTCGCCTCGACCATCTTCTTCTCCGTCCCCACCGGCGAGGCCCGCGGCCGGGTGGCGCTCTACCTGGTCATCACGATGGCCCCGTTCGCGCTGCTCGCCCCCGTGATCGGCCCGCTGCTGGACCGCGTGCCGCACGGCCGGCGGGCCGCCATGGCGATGTCGATGCTGGGGCGCGCCGTCCTCGCCTGGACGATGGCGGGCACCATCACCAGCGGCAACCTCGCCCTCTACCCGCTGGCGCTCGGCTGCCTGGTCGCCTCCAAGGCCTACGGCGTGGTGCGCAGCGTGGTCGTCCCCCGGCTCAAACCGGCTCGGGTGACCCTGGTCAAGGCCAATTCACGGGTCACCCTGGCCGGTCTGCTGGCCACCGGGATCGCCGCCCCGGTGGGCGGCCTGCTACACCTCCTGGGACCCTCCTGGCCGCTGCGCGGGGCCTTCCTGGTCTTCGTGATCGGCACCCTGATGGCCTTTCACCTGCCGCACCAGGTGGACTCGGCCAAGGGCGAGGAGCGAGCCGTGCTGCACGCCTCTCCCACCCCGCTGCCGGAGCTCGCGGACGGGTCGGCCGCGCCCGCCAAACGCCCGAAGGCCAGCCTGCGCACGGTCGGCCCGGCCGTGATGCTCGGCCTGCGCGCGGTTGCCGCGCTGCGCGGCCTCTCCGGCTTCCTGATGCTCTTTCTGGCCTTCCTGCTGCGCGCCGAACCGGTCGGCGGCCTGGCCCCGACCGCCGCGCTGGGCCTGGTGGCCGTCGCGGCGGGCGTCGGCAACGCGCTGGGCTCGGTCCTCGGCTCGTGGCTGCGCACCCGCGGCTCGGAGGTGACCATCACCTCGATGCTGCTGCTGGCCACCACCGCGGCGGCCGCCTCCGCCCTCTGGTACGGCCTGGTGACGATGCTGGTGGTGGCCGCGGTCGCCGGGGTGGCGGGCTCGCTGGCCAAGCTGGCGCTGGACGCGCTGATCCAGCGCGACGTCCCCGAAGCGGTCCGGACCTCGACGTTCGCCCGCTCCGAGACCCTGATGCAGCTCTCCTGGGTGGCCGGCGGCACGCTCGGCATCCTGCTGCCGCTGAACGGCACGCTGGGTCTGTCGATCGCCGCCGCGATCCTCGCCACCGTGCTGCTGTGGACGGTCGTCGCACTGCTCCGGTCGGGGGTTCGCAGCGGCGCACCGCACCCCCGCGTCGCGTGATCGGCAGAGTTGGGTAGCCTTCGTGCCATGAGCCTCAGCACCCGTGTCATCGCCGGTCTCGGCGCCGTGGTCGTCATCGGCGCCGGCACGCTCGGCGGTTCGATCGCCTACGCGTCCAGCAAGAACGCTCCGGTCGGGAGCCGCGCCACCGTCACGGTCGGCCGCAACTCCCACGCGTACGAGCCCTCCTGCTACAACGCGGGCAAGCCGTTCGACGACGCCACGAACAAGGCCTGTGGCGCGCTGGCGAAGTCGATCGGGAAGTTCCCGGTCATCAACGTCTCGACCGCCGACCAGATCGGCGTGGGCGTCGACCCCGACACCGCCAAGAACGGCTGGCAGGCCTACACCAACGGTGGCAGCAGCAGCCAGGGCGGCGGCACCCCGCTGGCCAAGCAGCAGAAGGACAACACCTTCTCGGGCCTGCAGCCGGCCGTGAACGTCCTCACCTCGACCCGCGACACCACGCTCACCGTCGTCGAGTTCGACCCGAAGACCGCCAACTCGGCGCAGCCGAACATCATCGCCGTCTGGTTCGTGACGCTGCGCAACAACGCGCTGCCGGCCGCCTCGCCGCTGTCGCAGGACCCGTCGCAGGGTCAGGACCCCTCGCAGGGCCAGGACCCGTCGCAGCAGTGACCGACCGCCTCGCAGCCTCCGACGACCAGCAGCCGAACGCCCGGCTGCTGGTCGTCGTCGCCGTTGCGGCCGAGGCCGAGGCGGTGCTGCGCGGCGCTCCGGCCGGCCGGGTGGAGGTGCTGACCGCCGGTGTCGGCCCGGCCGCGGCCGCCGCGGCCACCGCCGGCGCGCTGGCCGTCGGGCGCCACCCGCTGGTGCTGTCGGCCGGGATCGCCGGCGGCTTCGCCCCGACGGCGCCGGTCGGCGCCGTGGTGGTGGCCGACGCGATCGTCGCCGCCGACCTCGGGGCGCAGACCCCGGACGGCTTCCTGGACGTCGCCGCGCTCGGCTTCGGCACCGTCCTGCACACCCCGCCGCCCGCCGCCGTCGCGCTGCTCGCGGCCGCCACCGGCGCGGTCACCGGCCCGGTCCTGACGGTCAGCACGGTCACCGGCAGCGCCGCCCGCGCCGACGAGCTGAGCGCCCGCCACCCGGGCGCGGCGGCGGAGGCGATGGAGGGCTTCGGGGTCGCCGAGGCCGCCGCCCGGTTCGGCGTTCCGGCCTGCGAGCTGCGCACCGTCTCCAACGCCGTCGGCCCGCGCGACCGCTCCGCCTGGCGGATCGGCGAGGCGCTCGGCGCGCTGGAGCGGGCCTTCGCCGCCCTGCCGTACGAGAAGCTGCTCCTGGAGGTGGACGGTGGCTGAGCCACTGCGGATCGCGTACTCCCCCTGCCCCAACGACACCTTCGTCTTCCACGCCTGGGCGCACGGCCTGGTGCCCGGCGCGGACGCGCCCGAGGTGCTCTTCGCCGACATCGACGTCACCAACGGCCTCGCCGAGCGCGGGGAGCTGGACGTCCTGAAGATCAGTTACGGCGCGCTGCCCTGGGTGCTGGACGAGTACACGCTGCTGCCCTGCGGCGGGGCGCTCGGACGCGGCTGCGGGCCGCTGGTGCTGACCCGGCCGGGTGCCTCCGGGGACCTGAGCGGCAAGACCGTCGCGGTGCCGAGCGAGCGCTCGACGGCGTACCTGCTGTTCCGGCTCTGGGCCGCCGACGCGGTGCCGGGCGGGCTCGGCGAGATCGTCGTGCTGCCGTTCCACGAGATCATGCCCGCCGTCCGGGACGGCCGGGTGGACGCCGGCCTGGTGATCCACGAGGCCCGTTTCACCTACCAGCAGTACGGCCTGGAGAAGCTCGCCGACATGGGCGAGGCCTGGGAGCGGACGACCGGCCTGCCGATCCCGCTGGGCGCGATCGTCGCCCGCCGCTCGCTGGGCGCGGCCCGGCTGCGGGAGATCGCGGACACGATCCGCGACTCGGTGCGGGCCGCCTGGGAGGACCCGCAGGCCTCCCGCGACTACGTGCTGGCGCACTCCCAGGAGATGGACCCGGCCGTCGCCGACCAGCACATCGGGCTCTACGTCAACGAATTCACCGCCGACCTGGGCGAGGCCGGCTACGCCGCCGTGCGCGGGCTGCTGACCAGGGCGGCGGCCGAGGGCCTGGTCCCGCCGGTCGGACCGGACGCGCTGGCCTTCCCCTGAGCGCCCGGCTCGGGGGAAGGCCGGTTCGACGTCTGGGACCGACCGGCCTCAGACGTCGAACTGGTCCGCCACCGCGCGCAACAGGGCGGCGAGCTGCGGGCCGGCCGGCTTGGTGGGGTAGCGGCCGTGCTGGAGCCCGGGCAGGATGCCGTCCAGCGTGGTGATCAGATCCTGCACGATGGGTGCCATGTCGTCGGCGCTGCGGCGCTGTGCGGCGGCCACCGAGGGCAGCGCGTCCAGCAGGGTCACCGACATCGCCTGTTCGCCGCGATGCCCGGCGACCACCCCGAACTCCACCCGCTGACCCGGCTTGAGCACGCTCACCCCGGCGGGGAGCGCCTTGCTGTGGACGAAGACGTCATCGCCGTCGTCGCGCGACAGGAAGCCGAAGCCCTTCGTCTCGTTGAACCACTTGACCTGGCCGGTGGGCATCTGGACATTCCTTGGGGTGGAGGTGGGCGCCCCGGCAGCTGAGCCGGGGAACCGAACGGAGTGGTGGGAACCGGTGCCGGCTCGGCGCGTCCGCAGTCGTGGGCAGTGGACATGGAGCAGGCGGACGGCTGGACAACGGGCCGTCATTCGCGGTTTTTCACCGGCAGACTAACGACCGCTCAGGGTTTCACTCGCGTACGGCCGGGGCACGATGCCCGGCTCTGGCGCGGGCGGGCGGCCAGGGTACAGCGGGACCGGGTCGCGACGCGGCACTCTCCACTGGCTCACACCCCCTGGCAGGAAGCGGGGCCGTCGGTGACCCCGTGCGAGACCTTGCATACCCCTGTCGGCCTGCGGTCAAAACTCCCTGTCCGCAAGGAACCGCAGGCAGTGACGACCCGTCAGGCCGCCGAGGTTCCCGACGGCGGCAGGGCCGCGACGTCCGGGCCGGTCAGGCGGGCGCTGAGCCAGGTCAGCGAGGCGGGGAGCATCCGGGACCAGAGCCCGGCGCCCGGGCCGGCACCGTCCGGCGTGATCGAGGACACGCCGGCCGGCGGCCGCACCGCGTCGACGAACTGCCGGGTCGCCCGGGCGTCGTCGCCGTCGCCCTCGCGGCCGCCGCCGACCAGCAGCGACACCGCGGGCTGCGGACGGTGGGCCAGCCGCCAGAGCAGGTCGGCCTCCTGGCGGCGCTGCGCGCTGCCGTCGAACAGGTCGCCGGTGGCCGGGTCCTCGGCGGCCTTGTAGTAGCCGGCGAGCGAGACGGCGGTGCGGTAGACGCCCGGGTGCTTCAGAGCGAGCTTGAGCGCGCAGTAGCCGCCGGTGGAGTCGCCCGCCACCGCCCAGGCCCTCGGGTCGGCCGAGACCCGGTAGGTGGCCCGCACGGCGTTCGGGACGTCCTGGGTGAAGTAGGTCTCGGACCGCGGGCCGTCCGGGACGTCCTCGCACTCGGTGTCGCGGGCCGGTGCCGGGGACGGGCGCATCAGCACCATCACGGTCGGCTTCATCCGGCCCTGCTCGATCAGCTGGAGTTCGGCGGCGGGGTAGTCGAGCCGGGTGACCGGGCTGCGGGCCGGGTCGGGAAAGGCGGTGATCGCCAGCACCGCCGGGAACCTGCGGTCCGCGTAGGCGCTCTGGAAGTACTGCGGCGGCAGGTAGACGTAGCCCTCGGTGCTCAGCCCGGTCCCGGCGCCGGGGATGCGCACCCGCTCCAGCCTGCCGACCACGGCCGGGTCACGGCCCTCCGCCCGGCCGCCGCGCACGTTCTCGCCGCCGATCGCCTGCACGCCCGGCGGCCGGACGCCTTCGGAGAAGGTGTCCCGGACGATGACCGGGCCGTCGGCGGCGGTGCCGAGACCGTCGTCCCAGCCGCCCCAGCTGTCACAGAGGGCGAAGCAGGCGTTGGCGGCCAGCAGCAGCATGACCAGTGCGGACAGCGCCGGCACCTTGCGCGCGGTGAGACCCATCCGTCCGTCGGCTCCCGTCCCCTCGGGCGGGCGGCACCCCGTCCGCCCGCACTCTCCAAGGGTCCCCGAACAAATGAGCGGGACAGCGGGCCCTCAGGGGGAATCCGTCCCCGCCGATCGGCGGGGACGGCGGCCGTCTTCTGCGAGACTGGGACGTCCGCTCAAACCGAATCGTCAGGAGTTGTGTGGTGTCCGTGGTGAACAGCGACTCGGGCGACGGCCTGATCCGGACCGGGGCCGTCGTCTTCTGCGTGGGCGCGCTGGCCACGATCGTGACCTTCGTGCCGCTCTTCCTGCACCTCACCCCGCTGCCCACCCCGGCGTACTGGGCGAGCATGCTGATGCCGCTCGGATTCCTGCTCGCGCTGGTCGGCCTGTTCCGCTCGGCCCGGGCCCAGCGCCGGCGCGCCGACGCCGCGTAGCCGTCCCGCCGCTCAGGCCCCAGGCCTCGGCTCAGGCCGCCAGGTGGCCGGCCAGCCAGCCGGGGAAGCCGGTCAGGTCCGCCAGCGCCACGTCGGCGCCGGCCGCGGTGAGCGCCTCGGCCGAGTACGGACCGGTGGCCACCCCGACCGCCACCGCACCGGCCGCGCGAGCGCCGACGATGTCGCCCAGGTGGTCGCCCACGTAGACGCTCGCGCCCAGCTCGCGCAGGGCCGTGCCCTTGCCCTCCGCCCAGAGGTCGCCGACCAGGGCGTCGGAGACGATGCCCGCGTGCTCCAGGTGCAGGCGCGCGTTCGGCTCGTACTTGCCGGTGATCACCACCACCCGGCCGCCCTGGGAACGGACCGCCGCGACGGCCTCCAGCGCGCCCGGCAGCGGGACGGTCGGGGCGAAGGCGTGGTCGCGGTAGAGCGCCCGGTAGCGGGTGAGCATCTCCGGTATGTGCTCCGCGGGGAACCAGTTGGCCAGCTCGTCGGCGAGCGGCGGACCGAGCCGGGTGACCACCAGGTCCGCGTCGATCGGGACGCCGGTCTCGGCGACCAGCGCTTCGTAGGTCGCCTTGATGCCCGGGCGGGTGTCCAGCAGGGTCATGTCGAGGTCGAACCCGACGGTGAGCGGGGCCGGAGCGTCATAAGCAGCGGTGGAAGGCATACGGCCAGCCTAGCCAGGCCACGGGGGGTGTCTGCTGGATGATGGGCGCACCGACCGCCAGGGAGCGCCGATGCCTCGTCAACTGCCGCGCCGGGCCGTGCTGGGTGCGGCGGCTGCCGTCACGCTGGGCGCCTGCACGCCGGGGGGCGACACCGCCGAGGTGGGGCCGGTGGCCCAGCCGAGCAGCACGGTCGGCAGCGCGCTCGGGCCGGTGGCGGTGGCGGCCGCGCCGCTGCGGGTGGTGACGCTGGACACCGCCGAGCTGGACTCCGTGATGACCCTGGGGATCACGCCGGTCGGCGCCTCCCCGGCGGCGGCCGACCAGTGCCTGCCCGGGTACTGGCCGGGCTCCCGGCTGGCCGAGGTGGCCGGCACCGGGACGGTCGGCGATCCGGACTACGCGCGGATCGCGGCGTTGCGCCCGGAGCTGATCCTGAGCAGCCGGCTGCGCGACGACACCCACGCCGAGGCGCTGCGGCGGATCGCCCCGACGGTGCTCAGCCAGAGCACCGGCTACCCCTGGAAGGCCAACTTCCAGCTGCACGCCCAGGCACTGGGCCGGCTTCCGGAGGCCGCCGCGATCACCACCGCCTACCACGGCCAGCTCGCCCAGGTGTCGCGCGCGCTCGGCGGGCCGGGCAGCACCTCGACCCGGCGGATCAGCCTGGTGCGGTTCGTCCAGGGCGGGCGGATCCGGCTCTACGGCAAGCAGAACTTCCCCGGCTCGCTGCTCACCGACCTCCAGCTAGGCCGGCCCGCCGCACAGAACGTCGACCAGTTCGACGTCGAGATCACCCTCGACCAACTCGCCGGCGCGGACGGCGACATCCTGCTCTACGCCACCTACGGCGACCCGGTGGCGGCCGGGACCACCGCCGCGCTGGCCTCCCCGGGCTGGCAGGCGCTCGGTGCGGTCCGGGCGCACCGGGCCTTCGCGGTGGACGACCAGCTCTGGTTCGAGGGCATCGGGTACACCGGCGCCGAGCTGGTGCTGGCCCAACTCCAGTGCCTGCTCGGCGCCTGAGCGCCGGAACAGCGCCAAGGCCCGACCCGACCGACATCTTGTGACGTGCGCCACAGCGGGCCCACCATGGCGACATGACGAACACTCAGATCCGAGGTGAGTCAGCATCCGACGCGCAGTCCGGGGCCCAGCGGCGCAAAGCCGCCCTGGCCCGCGCGTTCTCGCTCGCCGCCGACGAGTACGACGAGGCCAACGGCCCGTTCTTCAACCCGGTCGGCGTCCGACTCGCCCAACTGGCCGGGCTGCGGCCCGGGGACCGCGTCCTGGACGTCGGCTGCGGCCGCGGGGCGGTGCTCTTCGCCGCACTCGCCGAGGTCGGCCCCGAAGGCTACGTCGCCGGGGTGGACCTCGCGCCCGGGATGGTCCGGGCCACCGCCGCGCAGGCCGCCGGACGCGGGCTGCGCAACGTCAGCGTCCGGGTGGACGACGCCGAGTCGCTGGGGTTCCCGGACGGCTCGTTCGAGGCGGCGCTCTCCTCGTTCGCGCTGATCTTCACGCCCGACCCCGCGGCCGCGCTCGACTCGCTGCACCGGGTGCTGATCCCGGGCGGGCGGCTCGGCTTCACCGCCTTCGGCGCCGACGAGCCGGGCTGGGACCGCCCGATGGCGGCGCTGAACGCCTTCCTGCCGCCCGAGGCGGCGCGCCGCAGGCAGAGCAGGGCGGCCAAGTTCAACCCGCTGGGCCGCACCCCCGAGGAGGTCGCCGAGCTGCTGCACCGCGCCCGCTTCACCGACCTGCGCACGGTCGAGCACCCCGCCGCCACGCACTACCCGGACGCCGCCGCCTGGTGGCAGTCGCTGCGGGCCGGCGGCTGGCGCGGGTTGCTGGAGAGCATCCCGGCCGAGCGGCTGGACGAGGCCAGGGACGCCGCCCTGGCCGAGCTGGCCCCGCTCGCCCGCCCGGACGGCAGCCTGTGCCGGCGCACCGCGGTCCGGTACACCACCGCGCTCAGCGGGTAGCGCCGAGGCGCCCAAGCGCGCGCCCGCGGCACTGGGCGCGGGCGCGCTACGGCTTGGACCTGCGGCGCATCGCCACCAGCAGCAGGAAGGCCGCCGAGAGCACCGCCGCCAGCCGCAGCACCCCGGGGGCGGAGGCGAAGACGGCGTGCGACATCGCGTTGCCCTTGGCCAGCGGCGCGCCCCAGCGGCCGGTGGTCCGCCCCCAGAACCAGAGCGTGGAGACGGTCATCGTGATCAGCGGGATGCCGAGCACGGCGAACCGCTTGGTCAGCTCCCCCAACTGCTGCGAGAGGTAGCCGAGCACCCAGCCTGCCAGCATCACCAGGATCAGTCCGGTCACCGAGCCGCCGACCAGCACCACCGCGGAGAGCAGCAGCAGCGGTGAGGGACGGCGGCCGCTCAGGAACCGGCGGCTCGGCAGCGCCTGCGCGTCCACCACCTCCGCCGGTCCGCTCACCGGTGCGCTGCCCGGGCTGCGCTGGAGCGGGATCCAGCGCGACCTGGTGGCCGGCGGCTCGACCGCCGCGGGCTCCTCCTCCGGTTCGGCGCTCGGCGTGGTCTCGGTGTCGTCCGGCGGGAACGCGATCTGTACGGAGTCCCAGCCGGGGTAGTCGCCGGCCGTGACGTTCGGCAGCACCGGGCCGGGCGAGAGGGGCGCGATCAGCCAGGCCGGGGGCTGCTCGGGCATCGGCGGGAGCACCGGCGGCGCGGGCACCGAGCGCTTGCGGAAGATCGAACGCGACTGGGGCACCGGGACCTCCGGCACCGGCGGCCCCGCGACGGCCGGGCGCGGGGTGGGCTCCGGCTGGTTCGCGACGTAGACGCCGTCGCCGTCCGCCGCCCCGGCCGGGCCGGGGCCCGCTTCCGGGTCCGCGTCCGGGCCGCCGGAGGCCGCGGCGCCGATGACCCGCCAGGGACCGTCCACCCGCCACCACTCACCGCCCGACAGGCCACCCGTGTACCCGTCGTCGGCCTGCCCCTGCGCCCGGTCCTCCGGTCGCCCGCCCGGCCGTCCGTCCGACTGCCCACCCGCCATTGCCAGCCACCCTGTTCCGTGCTCCAGGCCCTGCCGCCCGCTGACGCTACCGACTGCCGCCCCTCGACGCGACCCTCCCGCCCTATGCCCGGGCCCGCGCCCGGGGAACCCGTACCCGGCCACGGCTCCCGGGCTTCACCTGGGCCGACTACTCTGGATCGGATGACCACTGAGCCGAACGGACAGCCCGGCAGGGCCCGCACCCTCGCCGAAGAGCTCCGTGCCCGCAGCGACGATGCGCTGGCCACCCTGCTGCGGCTGCGCCCCGATCTGCTCAACCCGGTCCCGAGCGATCTCACCCAGCTCTCCGCCCGGCTCTCCAGCCGGGCCTCCGCGCTGCGGGCGCTGGAGCGGCTGGACCGCTTCACCCTCCAGGTCGCCGAGGCGCTGGCCGCCGCGCCCGACGGCAGCCCGGACACCGTCGCGCGCGACCTGCTGGCCGGTCCGGCCCGGGTCAAGCCGCACCCGGCCGCCCAGCCGGTGGAGCGCGCGGCCGTCGTCGCCGCACTGCCGCACGCGCTCGCCGCGCTGCGCGACCGGGCCCTGCTCTGGGGTCCGGACTCGGCGCTGCGCCTGGTGATCGCGGTGCGCGAGGCGCTGGCACCGACCAGCGCGGCCCCCGGCAACACCCGGCTCGGCCCGACCCTCGCCGAAGCCACCCTGGGGATGTCCCCGGCCCGGTTGCAGCAGCTGGTGACCGGCGCGGGCCTGCCCGGCACCGCCGACCCGGTGACCGGCGTGGCGGCGCTGACCGGGCTGTTCACCGACCGCAAGCGCTGCGCCGCACTGCTCGCCCAGGCGCCGGAGGCCGCTCTCGGGGTGCTCGACAAGCTGGTCTGGGGCCCGCCCACCGGCACCGTCCCGGACGCCGGACGCCCGGTGACCGCCGCCGACGCGCGCAGCCCCGTCGAATGGCTGCTGGCCCGCGGGCTGCTGCTGCCGTCCGGCCCGGGCACCGTGGTGCTCCCGCGCGAGCTGGCGCTGCACCTGCGCGGCGGGCGCAGCCACCAGATCGTCGAGCCCACCGCGCCCACGCTGGTGCCGACCGTCGAGCGTGATCCACAGGCTGTGGACAGCGCGGCGGCCGGCCAGGCGTACACGGCGGTGCGCACCGTCGAGGAGCTGCTCGACTTCTGGGGCCTGCAGCCCCCCGCCACCCTGCGGGCCGGCGGCGTGGGCGTGCGCGACCTCAAGCGCACCGCGCTCACCCTGGACGGCACCGAGCAGCAGGCCGCCTTCTGGCTCGAACTCGCCTACGGCGCGGGCCTGCTGGCCCCGGACGGCGAGTCGTCGGAGTCGCCCGCCCGGATCGGCGAGGTGTGGGCGCCGACGCCCGCGTACGACTTCTGGCTGCAACAGCCGATCACCGAACGCTGGGAGCTGCTGGCCCGGACCTGGCTGGCCGCGACCCGGGTCGCCGGACTGACCGGCGCACCCGACGCCAAGGGCAAGGCCCGCGCCCCGCTCGGCCCCGAGCTCGACCGGGTGCTCGCCCCCGCCACCCGGCGCGCCGTCCTGGAGCTGCTGGGCCAGCTCCCGCCCGGCGGCGTGGCGGACCCGGCCGCGCTGCTGGCCGTCCAGCGCTGGCAGCGCCCGCTGCGCGGCGGCGCGGCCGGCCCGGACGGGCTGGACCTGCGCGACCAGCTCACCGGCTGGACCCTGACCGAGGCCGAACTGCTCGGCGTCACCGGGCGTGGCGCGCTCGCCGCGCACTCCCGCGCCCTGCTGGCCGGCGAGGACCCCGGCCCGGTGCTCGGGCCGCTGCTGCCGCGTCCGCTCGACCATGTGATCCTCCAGCCCGACCTGACCGCGATCGCCCCGGGCCCGCTGCTCACCCCGCTCTCGCAGGCCCTCGCGCTCTGCGCCGAGATCGAGTCCAAGGGCGGCGCGACGGTCTACCGGTTCACCGCCGAGTCGATCCGCCGCGCGCTGGACGCCGGACGCAGCGCCGCCGACCTGCACGTCTTCCTCGGCCAGCACTCGCGCACGCCCGTCCCGCAGCCGCTCAGCTACCTGATCGACGACGTGGCCCGGCGGCACGGCGTGCTGCGGGTCGGCGCCGCCTCCGCCTACCTGCGCTGCGACGACAGCGGCCTGCTCGCCGAGGTGCTGGCCGACCGCCGCACCGTCGAACTGCGGCTGCGACTGCTCGCGCCCACCGTGCTGGCCGCCCAGGCCGCGCCCGAGACCGTCCTCGCCGTGCTGCGCACGATGGGGTACGCCCCGGCCGCCGAGTCCGCCGACGGCGACCTGCTGATCACCCGGCCGGACAGCCACCGCACCCCGCACCGCAGCGCGCCCACGCCCGTCTCGGAAGGCCCCCAGACACCGGACGCGGTCCTGCTCGGCGCCGCCGTCAAGGCGATCCGGGCCGGCGACCGGGCGGCCACCGCCGTACGCCGCGAGACCGTCACCGGCCCCGCCGCCAACCGCGCCCCGCAGGGCCCGGCCCGCGCCGACACCCGCCAACTCCCGCGCACCGCGGCCGCCGACACCCTCGCCGCGCTGCAGACCGCGGTGATGCTCGGCGAGCGGATGTGGATCGGCTACATCAACGCCGAGGGCCTGGCCTCGCAGCGCGTCATCGACCCGGTCAAGGTCGAGGGCGGCTTCGTGACGGCCTTCGACCACCACGCCGAGAAGCTCAACACCTTCGCCCTGCACCGGATCACCGGCGTCGCCGAACTCGACGAGAACTGAGGCCCCTCGCATGGAACCCGCCCCCGAACTCGCCCCCGGCATCCGCTACGCCGTCACCGACCGCCACGGCGGCTTCAGCCAGGCGCCGTTCGACGCCCGGAACCTGGGCGGCGCGACCGAGGACAGCTTCGAGGACGTCCTGCGCAACCGGGAGCTGACCGCCCGCGAACTGGGCCTGGCCCCCGACCGGGTGGTCTGGATGCGGCAGGTCCACAGCGCCACGGTCGCCCGGGTCTCCCGCCCCTGGGGAGCGGACGCCCCCGCGCTGGACGCCGTCCTCACGAGCGAACCGGGCCTGGCGCTGGCCGCGCTGGCGGCGGACTGCGCCTCGGTCCTGCTCGGCGACCCAGTGGCCCGCCTGGTCGGCGCCGCCCACTCCGGCCGGGTCGGCACCCTCACCGGCGTGGTGCCCCACCTCGTCGCCGCGATGTCCGAAGCCGGCGCCGACCCCGCCCGGATGACCGCCCTCGTCGGCCCGATGGCCTGCGGCCACTGCTACGAGGTCCCCGAAGCCATGCGCGCCGAGGCGAGCGCCACCCTCCCCGCCCTCTGGTCCACCACCCGCCAGGGCACCCCGGCCCTGGACATCCGCGCCGCCATCACCGCCCAACTGACCACCGCCGGCATCGGCGAGATCCGCCACGACCCCCGCTGCACCATCGAGGACCCCGAACTCTTCTCGCACCGCCGCGACCAGCGCACCGGCCGCTTCGCCTCGTACATCTGGCTGGAGGACTCAAACGGCCCGAAGTGAGCGACACTGGAGGGTCTGCGTCTGACCGATGGAGGATCGCTCAAAGTGAACGACGGCCCGCTGATCGTACAAAGCGACAAAACTCTGCTTCTGGAGATCGACCACCCCAGAGCCGCCGAGTGCCGCCGAGCCATCGCGCCCTTCGCCGAGTTGGAGCGCGCGCCCGAGCACGTCCACACCTACCGGGTGACGCCGCTCGGCCTGTGGAACGCGCGGGCCGCCGGGCATGACGCGGAGCAGGTGGTCGACGCGCTGGTGAACTTCTCGCGGTACCCGGTGCCGCACGCGCTGCTGGTGGACGTCGCGGACACGATGGCCCGCTACGGGCGGCTGAAGCTCAGCAAGCACCCGGTGCACGGGCTGGTGCTGACCACCACCGACCGGCCGGTGCTGGAGGAGATCCTGCGGTCGAAGAAGATCATGCCGCTGGTCGGCACCCGGGTGGACCCGGACACCGTGCTCGTGCACCCCTCCGAGCGCGGGCAGATCAAGCAGACGCTGCTCAAGCTCGGCTGGCCGGCCGAGGACCACGCCGGTTACGTGGACGGCGAGGCACACCCGATCGAGCTGGACCAGAGCGGCTGGCAGCTGCGCCCGTACCAGCAGCAGGCCGTCGAGGGCTTCTGGCACGGCGGCAGCGGCGTCGTGGTGCTGCCCTGCGGCGCGGGCAAGACGCTGGTCGGCGCGGCGGCGATGGCGGAGGCCAAGTCGACCACGCTGATCCTGGTCACCAACACCGTCTCGGCCCGGCAGTGGAAGCACGAGCTGGTCAAGCGGACCACGCTGACCGAGGACGAGATCGGCGAGTACAGCGGCACCAGGAAGGAGATCCGCCCGGTCACCATCGCCACCTACCAGGTGATGACGACCAAGCGGAAGGGCACCTATGCCCACCTGGAGCTGTTCGACGCCCGCAACTGGGGCCTGGTGGTCTACGACGAGGTGCACCTGTTGCCCGCGCCGGTCTTCAAGTTCACCGCCGACCTCCAGGCCCGCCGGCGGCTCGGGCTGACCGCCACGCTGGTGCGCGAGGACGGCCGGGAGGGCGACGTCTTCTCGCTGATCGGCCCCAAGCGCTTCGACGCGCCGTGGAAGGAGATCGAGGCGCAGGGCTACATCGCGCCCGCCGACTGCTGCGAGGTGCGGGTCACCCTCACCGACACCGAGCGGCTCGCCTACGCGACCGCCGAGCCGGAGGAGCGCTACCGCTTCTGCGCGACCACGGCGACCAAGCGCCGGGTGGTGGAGGCGCTGGTCAAGAAGCACGAGAAGGACCAGACACTGATCATCGGGCAGTACATCGACCAGCTGGACGAGCTGGGCGAGGTGCTGAACGCCCCGGTGATCAAGGGCGAGACCAGCAACGCGCAGCGCGAGAAGCTGTTCGAGGCCTTCCGGACCAAGGAGATCAGCGTCCTGGTGGTGTCCAAGGTCGCGAACTTCTCGATCGACCTGCCGGAGGCCACCGTCGCCATCCAGGTCTCCGGGACCTTCGGCTCCCGCCAGGAGGAGGCCCAGCGGCTGGGCCGGGTGCTGCGGCCGAAGGCGGACGGGCACTCGGCGCACTTCTACTCGGTGGTCGCCCGGGACACCGTCGACCAGGACTTCGCCGCGCACCGGCAGCGCTTCCTGGCCGAGCAGGGGTACGCCTACCGCATCATCGACGCGGACGACGTCTGACCGACCGGCTAGAGCTTGACGCCGACGCCGTCGCGGCCGAGGAAGACCACCCGCGCGGCGGTGTCGAGCACGATGCCGACGTTACGGACGGCGGTGGTCAGCGGGCCTCGGCGGCGGCCGGCGGCGGCCGCCGTGCTGCCGTGGGTGGGGAGCGTCGGGATCGGGACGGATTCGGTCTGCGGGGTGCGCGCCCGGGGGGTTTTGGCCGCTGCCGGGGGCGCCGTCATGGATACGGGGCTCATGTGTTCCACCGTAGTTTCCCGACATCCCGGACACATCACCCCAAAGGTCACGACTATCGGGACCGGCATCGTCCTCCCGGCGTATGCCACCCCTACGGCGCTACCCCGAGAGCACGACAGGCGCCCAAAAGCTTTGGCGTCGCACCGCCCGCTGGGTCTAGGGTGGTCGGTCTTGCCCCCTCCCGCACCGTGGTGCCGTCCGTCGGCAGCCGAGGGAGGCCCTGGCCGCTCGGCAACCGGCCAGGTTCTTCACCGTGAGCTACGACGAGAACCGCCGGGACCGCATACCCGGCCGGGAAGGTTCGCTGTGCACTCCCCCGCCACCACTGACCCCCTGCAACGGGAACGCGACCACCTCGCCTCCTCCCGCGCCGCGCTGCGCGCCATGCGCGAGGACGCCCAGGCGCTGAACATCTCCGACGTCGCCGGCACCTGGGTGACCGCCGCCGTCCTGCACAACCAGATCCAGAACCGGATCGCCGCGCTGGCCGACCTCGCGCACACCCCGCTCTTCTTCGGCCGGCTGGACTACCTGCACGCCGTCTCCTCCGACGAGTCGGAGGGCGGTGGCGGCGAGCGGTTCTACATCGGGCGCCGGCACGTGCACGACGCCAACGGCGACCCGATGGTCATCGACTGGCGGGCACCGGTCTCCCAGCCGTTCTACCGGGCCAGCCGGACGGCCCCGATGGACGTCGACAAGCGCCGCCGGTTCGGCTACACCAGCGGCGAGTTGACGGCCTACGAGGACGAGAACCTGAGCGACCCGGCGGAGCGGGACACCGCCTCCGCGCTGTTGGCCGCCGAGATCGAGAAGCCCCGCGTCGGCCCGATGCGCGACATCGTCGCCACCATCCAGCCCGAGCAGGACGAGATCGTCCGCGCCGACATCACCGGTACGGTCTGCGTCCAGGGTGCCCCCGGCACCGGAAAGACCGCGGTCGGCCTGCACCGCGTCGCCTACCTGCTGTACGCGCACCGCGACCGGCTCGCCCGTACCGGGACCCTGGTGATCGGCCCGAACAGCTCCTTCCTCTCCTACATCGAGCAAGTACTGCCCGCCCTCGGCGAGTTGGACGTGGCGCAGGCCACCGTCCAGCAGCTGGTGGCGCATGTCGAGGTCCGCGCCGAGGACTCCGCCCCGGCCGCGCGGATCAAGGGCGACGCCCGGATGGCCGAGGTGCTGCGCCGCGCCGTGCGCTCCGGCATCACGCTGCCCACCGAGCCCTGCATGGTGATCCGCGGCTCCCGCCGCTGGCGCGTCCCGGCCTACGAACTGGTCGAGATCATCGAGGAGTTGACCACCCGGGAGATCCGCTACGGCGCCGCCATGGAGGCGCTGCCGCAGCGCATCGCGCACGCCGTGCTGCTGAAGATGGAGCAGGGTGGCGAGGCGCCCGACGACCGGGTGCAGGACGCGGTGGCCCGCTCGGCGCAGGTGAAGGCCACCGTCAAGGCCTGCTGGCCGCCGGTCGACCCGGCCAAGCTGGTGCACCGGCTGCTCACCGACGCCGCGTTCCTGGCCCAGTGCGCCGAGGGCCTGCTGGACGAGGACGAACAGGCGCTGATCCACCGGACCGCCGGCCGCTCGCTGAAGACCGCGCCCTGGACGCCCGCCGACGCCGTGCTGATCGACGAGGCCACCGACCTGGTCCAGCGCACCGCCTCGCTCGGCCATGTGGTGGTCGACGAGGCGCAGGACCTCTCGCCCATGCAGTACCGCGCGGTGGGCCGGCGCTGCAGCACCGGTTCGGCCACCGTGCTGGGCGACCTGGCCCAGGGCACCACCCCCTGGGCGACCGCGAGTTGGACGGACGCCCTGCACCACCTGGGCAAGCCGGCCGCGCACATCGAGGAGCTGACCGTCGGCTTCCGGGTGCCGGAGGAGGTGATCGCCTACGCCTCCCGGCTGCTGCCGACGATCGCGCCCGGACTGGCACCCGCCAGCTCGATCCGCGACACCCCCGGCTCGCTGACGATCCGCCACACCCCCGACACGCTGGTGGAGTCGGTGGTCGAGGCCTGCCGCACGGCGCTGAAGCGCGAGGGCTCGACCGGTCTGATCACCGCCGACGCGCGGATCCCGCTCTTCGAGGAGGCGCTGGCCGCGGCCGGGCTGCCGTTTCTGACCCCGGGCGCGGAGACCACCGAGCAGGCCCGGCTGACGCTGGTGCCGGCCTCGCTGGCCAAGGGCCTGGAGTACGACTACGTGGTGCTGGACGAACCGGCCGCCGTGATCGCCGGCGAGCCCGACGAGCGCACCGGGCTGCGACGGCTCTACGTCGCGCTCACCCGCGCGGTCTCCGGCCTGGCGGTGCTGCACGCCGAGCCGCTGCCGCCCGAGCTGGGCTGACCCCCGGCAGGGGGTCGGGCTCCCGCGCGGGAGCCCGACCCCCTGCAGTCGATGCTTCAGCCGTCGATCAGGGCCCGCCAGCGGGCGACCTTGCCGGCGTCCACCGGGGAGTCCCAGCCCTCGGACCGCACGGCGCCCCCGACGTGGAAGGCGTCGAAGCCGGCCGCGCGCAGCTCCGGGACGTGCTCGGCGTACAGCCCGCCGCCGATCAGGATCTGCGGCCGGTAGCCCGGCTCGCCCGCCTTGGCCAACTCACCGGCCAGCACCTCGCGTCCGTGTGAGACGCCGGCCGGGGAACCGGCCGTCAGGAAGGTGTCCAGGCCCGGCAGCTCGGCCAACGCCGCGCGCACCGCGGACCGGTCGGCGCTGTGGTCGATCGCCCGGTGGAAGGTCCAGCGGCAGCCGTCGACGGCCTCCGCCAGCGCCCGCACCGCGGTCAGGTCCGGCGCGCCGTCCGCGTCCAGGAAGCCGAAGACGAACTCCTCGGCGCCCTCGGCACGCAGCGCGATGGCGGCCGCGCACAGCTCGTCGAGGCCGCCGGGCTCGAAGCCGGCCCGGCCGCGCAGCATCACGCGCAGCGGGAGGTCCACCGCCGCGCGGATCGCGGCGAAGCCCGCCAGGGTGGGGGTGAGGCCGTCGGCGGCCATGTCCGTGACCAGTTCGAGGCGGTCGGCGCCGCCGGACTGGGCGGCCTGGGCATCGGGCACGGTCAGCGCGATGACTTCGAAAATTGGTCTAGACATATCAGACAGCCTGCCATACCGGCGCCCGCCGGGCGAGACCCTGCCTGTGGATGTGTCATGGCGCGGGTCCACAATGAGCGCATGCCGACCGACCCGCACCCGGCCACCGACGCCCTGCTCGACCGCTGGAACGCCACGTTGGAGCGCTCCGGCGCCACGGTCGACCCGGAGCCCTACGGCCGCGCCCTGCTGGCCCGCTGGGCCGAACCGCAGCGCCGCTACCACACCACCGACCACCTGCTGGCGGTGCTGGACCAGGTGGACGCTCTCGCCGAGCACGCCGAACACCCGGACACCGTCAGGCTCGCGGCCTGGTTCCACGACGCCGTCTACCGGCCCGACCGCTCCGAGAACGAGGAGCGCAGTGCCCAACTCGCCGTCCGCGCCCTGCGGGAGGCCGGGCTGGCGGCCGAACCGATCGCCCAGGTGGTCCGGCTGGTCCGGCTGACCGTCGGGCACCACCCGCTGCCCGGCGACCGCGACGGAGAGGTGCTCTGCGACGCCGACCTCGCCGTGCTCGGCGGCACTGCCGAGCAGTACGCGGCGTACACGGCGGCCGTCCGCGCGGAGTACGACTTCGTCCCGGCGGATGCCTTCCGGCTGGGCCGGGCCGTCATCCTGCACCAGCTGCTCGCGCTCCCGACGCTCTACCGCACCCCGGCCGCGCACGCCCGCTTCGAGGAGCGGGCCCGCGCCAACCTGGCCGCCGAGCTCAGCGTCCTGGAGAGCTGAGAGCTAAGAGCTGAGCGAGCCGACCGGCGCCACCACGACGCCCTCCTTGCCGCACACCCAGTGCGGCTCCGGCCCGAGCTCGGGCTCCACGCTCAGCGCGTGCGGGTCGTCCTCGGCCGCACAGGCCAGGCAGAGCGGCCAGCGCCCGTATGCCTCCAGCAGCGCGTCCTGGACGTCCTGCGCGACCAGCCCGAGCACGAACTCCACCCCGTCCGGCCACTGCTCCAACCACCAGCGCCGGTGCGTCACGGTGTCCTCGACGAGCGAGACCACGGTCGCGTCGGCGACATCGCGGGCGGTGAGGTCGGCAAGGATCTGCGCCCGGGCGCTGTGCAGGGCTGCTTCGATATCGCTGGACATCCGTCCATTGTCCCGCAACGCGGGCGGCAAACGCCGCGTGGGCGGCCCCCCGAAGGGGACCGCCCACGCGATCGATGAAACGACTGACCCGCGAGGGGATCAGAAGTCCATGTCACCGCCCGGCATGCCGCCACCGGCCGGGGCGCCGGCCTTCTCGGGCTTGTCAGCGATGACAGCCTCGGTGGTGAGGAAGAGCGCCGCGATGGAGGCGGCGTTCTGCAGCGCGGAACGGGTGACCTTGGCCGGGTCGATGATGCCCGCGGCGATGAGGTCGACGTACTCGTTGGTCGCGGCGTTCAGGCCGTGGCCGTAGGGAAGGTTGCGCACCTTCTCCACCACAACGCCGCCCTCGAGGCCGGCGTTGACCGCGATCTGCTTGATCGGGGCCTCCAGCGCGACCTTGACGATGTTGGCACCGGTGGCCTCGTCGCCGTCGAGCTCCAGCTTCTCGAACGCCACCGAAGCCTGCAGCAGCGCGACGCCACCACCCGCGACGATGCCCTCCTCGACGGCCGCCTTCGCGTTGCGAACGGCGTCCTCGATGCGGTGCTTGCGCTCCTTGAGCTCGACCTCGGTCGCCGCGCCGGCCTTGATGACGGCCACGCCGCCGGCCAGCTTGGCGAGGCGCTCCTGGAGCTTCTCGCGGTCGTAGTCCGAGTCGCTGTTCTCGATCTCGGCACGGATCTGGTTGACGCGACCCTGGACCTGGTCGCTGTCGCCGCCACCGTCGACGATGGTGGTCTCGTCCTTGGTGATGACCACCTTGCGGGCGCGGCCCAGCAGGTCGATGCCGGCGTTCTCGAGCTTGAGGCCGACCTCCTCGGAGATCACGGTGCCACCGGTGAGGATGGCGATGTCGCCGAGCATGGCCTTGCGGCGGTCACCGAAGCCCGGGGCCTTGACGGCGACGGACTTGAAGGTGCCACGGATCTTGTTCACGACCAGGGTCGACAGGGCCTCGCCCTCGACGTCCTCGGCGATGATCAGGAGCGGCTTGCCGCTCTGCATGACCTTCTCCAGGAGCGGCAGCAGGTCCTTGACCGAGCCGATCTTGGAGTTGGCGATCAGGATGTACGGGTCGTCGAAGGACGTCTCCATACGCTCCAGGTCGGTGGCGAAGTACGCCGAGATGTAGCCCTTGTCGAAGCGCATGCCCTCGGTGAGCTCGAGCTCCAGACCGAAGGTGTTGCTCTCCTCGACGGTGATGACACCTTCCTTGCCGACCTTGTCCATGGCCTCGGCGATGAGCTCGCCGATCTGGGTGTCGGCAGCGGAGATCGAGGCGGTAGCAGCGATCTGCTCCTTGGTCTCGACATCCTTGGCCTGCGCGAGAAGCTCGTCCGAGACGGCCTTGACGGCCTTCTCGATGCCGCGCTTCAGGGCCATCGGGTTGGCGCCGGCCGCGACGTTGCGCAGACCCTCGCGGACGAGAGCCTGGGCGAGCACGGTGGCGGTGGTGGTGCCGTCACCCGCGACGTCGTCGGTCTTCTTGGCGACCTCCTTGACCAGCTCGGCGCCGATCTTCTCGTAGGGGTCCTCAAGCTCGATCTCCTTGGCGATGGAAACACCATCGTTGGTGATCGTGGGGGCGCCCCACTTCTTCTCAAGAACGACATTGCGACCCTTGGGGCCCAGCGTCACCTTGACGGCGTCGGCAAGCTGGTTCATCCCGCGCTCAAGGCCGCGGCGAGCTTCCTCGTCAAACGCGATGATCTTTGCCATGTGAAGTGGTCCTCCGGGACGACGTCGACTGCACCGGACCGACAGGCGCCCGCGACGGACGGCCCTGGTATGCGGGGGTCCTGTCCCCTACCGCTCCCGGGGGCCTCACCGACCCGGTCCGTTGTCACTCTCAAGCTGTGAGTGCTAACCAATAACTAGCACTCTCGGGTGGCGAGTGCAAGCTCTTCCCGGCAAGCCACGGGCGCGCCGCCACCAACGACAGCAGGGTCCGCACCTGACCCCCGGTACCGGGAATCGGGTGCGGACCCTGCTGGATCTTCAGCCCGCGAGCGAGCCGAGAGTCCGAGGTTCGGAAAGGTCAGACCGCGGGCGCACGGACCATGTCCGCCTGCGGGCCCTTCTGTCCCTGGGAGATCTCGAACTCGACCCGCTGACCCTCCTCGAGGGTGCGGTAGCCGTCCATCTGGATCGCGCTGTAGTGGACGAAGACGTCCGCACCACCGTCGACCGCGATGAAGCCGTAGCCCTTCTCCGCGTTGAACCACTTGACGGTGCCCTGAGCCATTCCGAACTCCCCTAGTGCTGTGCTGGCCCTTCACAGGTCCGCAGGTCGCGGGCCCGGGTCTCTGGTCGGACCGACTCGAGGTACCCCCCTGAGTGCAGCCCTGAACGCCGCAGCGCCCAACCCACGAACGCCAGTTGGCGCCGATGGGACGGACGGATGCGTCGACCGCGGCTGAATGTATCCGTATAGAAGCCCTCTGCAACAGGCCCACTGGCGGGGAATTCACGAAGGACGCTAAGGGATATCCGGGGATGAATGCGACAGAACTCGGCAATTCACGCCGGGCATAGCGGACCTATCGGGCGAATTGTCCGAAGAATTCTGACACGTCGCCGACACGTTCGAGCGGGACACCAGCCGGGGCATCTCACCGGCCGGACGAAGCCTATGCCCTGGCGGACCCGCCCGCGGACACGCCACAGGGCGCCACGAACCTGACATTTCGTCAGGCTCGGGGCGCCCTGTGGGCGGTGGGGTCTCAGCAGCCGCCGGCCACCGCGGGGATGATCGAGATCCCCGCGCCGTCGTTGATCGCGGTGCCCAGGCCCTCGGCGAAACGCACGTCGTCGTCGTTCACATAGACGTTCACGAACCGACGCAGCTTGCCGGAATCGTCCAGGATCCGGGCGCTGATACCCGGGTGGTTCTTCTCCAGGTCACTGACGACCTCGGCCAGCGTGGCGCCCTCGGCGGGGACCTCGGACCTGCCGCCGGTGTAGGTGCGCAGGATGGTCGGGATGCGGACGGTGGAGCTCATGGGGGATCTCCCAGCTTTCGACAGGTGTGCGAGGGTCAGGACGCCAGGCCGGCGGCGCGGAAGGACTCCAGGGTGGGCTGGATGGTCACGGTCAGGCCCGCGTCGGACACCGCGTCCAGCGTCTTCAGACCGTCGCCGGTGTTGATCGCGACGGTCTCCTTCGACGGGTCGAGCAGCCCGTTCTCCACCAGCTTCCTGAGCACGCCGATGGTCACCCCGCCCGCCGTCTCGGCGAAGATGCCCTCGGTGCGGGCCAGCAGCCTGATCGCCTCCACCACCTCGGTGTCGGTGACGTCCTCGACCGCTCCGCCGGTGCGGCGGGCGATGTCCAGCACGTACGGCCCGTCCGCCGGGTTGCCGATCGCCAGCGACTTGGCGATGGTGTCCGGCTTGACCGGGCGGATCACGTCGCGACCCGCCTTGAACGCCGTCGAGACCGGCGAGCAGCCGGCCGCCTGGGCGCCGAAGATCTTGTACGGCCGGTCCTCGACCAGGCCGAGCTTGATCAGCTCCTGCAGCCCCTTGTCGATCTTGGTGAGCTGCGAGCCCGAGGCGATCGGGATGACCAGCTGCTCGGGCAGCCGCCAGCCCAGCTGCTCGCAGATCTCGTACGCCAGGGTCTTGGAGCCCTCGCCGTAGTACGGGCGGAGGTTGACGTTGACGAAGCCCCAGCCCTCGCCGGCCGGGTCGCCGATCAGCTCCGAGCAGAACCGGTTCACGTCGTCGTAGTTGCCCTTGATGCCGACCAGCTCGCCGCCGTAGACCCCGGCCATCACGACCTTGCCCTGCTCCAGGTCGTGCGGGATGAACACGCAGGACTTGAAGCCGGCCCGGGCGGCCGCCGCACCCACCGCACCGGCCAGGTTGCCGGTGGAGGAGCAGGACAGCGTGGTGAAGTCGAAGGCGCGGGCCGCCTCGATCGCGCAGGCCACCACCCGGTCCTTGAAGGAGTGGGTCGGGTTGCCCGAGTCGTCCTTGACGTGCAGCTGGGCGGTGAAGCCGAGCTCGCGGCCCAGGTTGTCGGCCTTCACCAGCGGGGTCCAGCCCGGGTTCAGGTTGGGCTTGTCGGCGACGTCGGCCGGCACCGGCAGCAGCGGCGCGTATCGCCAGATGGACGCCGGGCCGGACTCGATTCGCTTGCGCAGCTCCTCGGCCTCGTAGGAGCCGAAGTCGTAGGCGATCTCCAGCGGGCCGAAGCACTCGACGCAGGCGAAGACCGGGCCGAGCGGGAAGCGCGTGCCGCACTCGCGACAGGACAGCGCGGCGGCGGGACCGAGATCTACGGTCGAAGTGGGTGCAGATACGTCAACAGCCATGATGGCGGAGGCCTCTCTCCTCATCTTCCCCGTGCCGCGGGCGCGACACAGGACGGAATTGGCACCTGTCCCGCCGGGGCCTCGACCAACGAAGTGGTCAGTAGCCGTGCGAGAAGGTTGCCGGGACTTCGACGGGCCGTTCCCTCAGTCCCTCTGGATGAGCTCTATGAAGTTGTGGTCGTGCGATGCGGCCGACCCCGGCGTGCGAAGGTCTGACCGCTGTACGAAGACTGTAACGGAAGGCCCGCGTTACGGCCCCGACCGTCCGCAAGGCGAGATGGACCAGACAAGGAGCGAGATTTGCCAGCCGAGCAGAGCCCTGCGCTACTCCCGGAAGCCGCGTCCTGGCTGCGGCGCCGCTCCTGGACGGCTGCCGAGCGGCCCGAATCCGTGCTGCTCGCTGCCAAGCGCGCGGCCGGGCGCGCGGGCACGGTGAGCGTGGTGCTGCCCGCGCTCGACGAGGAGTCCACGGTCGGCGAGATCGTCACGGTGATCCGCCGCGAGCTGATGGAACGGCTGCCGCTGGTGGACGAGCTGGTGGTGGTCGACTCCGGCTCACGGGACCGGACGGCCGAGGTCGCGGCGGCGGCCGGCGCCCGGGTGGTGCACCGCGACGCGATCCTGCCGCGGCTGCCCGCCGTCCCCGGCAAGGGCGAGGTGCTGTGGCGCTCGCTGCTGGTGACCTCCGGCGAGATCGTCTGCTTCGTCGACGCCGACCTGCGCGAGTTCGACCCGGCCTTCGTCTCCGGAATCGTCGGCCCGCTGCTCACCGATCCGGCGATCCAGCTGGTCAAGGCGATGTACGACCGTCCGCTGGCTCTACCGATGAGCGGCTCCGCCGCGGGCGAGGGCGCGGTCGACCCGACCGGCGGCGGCCGGGTGACCGAGCTGGTGGCGCGGCCGCTGCTCAACCTGCACTGGCCGCAGCTGGCCGGCTTCGTCCAGCCGCTCGGCGGCGAGTACGCGGCCCGTCGCTCGCTGCTGGAGCGGCTGCACTTCCCGACCGGCTACGGCGTCGAGCTGGGCCTGCTGGTGGACGCCCTGGAGCTGGCCGGTCTGGACGCGCTGGCCCAGGTGGACGTCGGCGTGCGCCACCACCGCCACCAGGACGGCCAGGCCCTGGGCCGGATGGCCGCCACGATCTACCGCACCGCGCTGGAACGCCTCGACCGCACCCACCGGCTCAAGGCCGCCGAGGACCTCGCCCGGCCCGTGCTGACCCAGTTCTCGCGGGACGCCGGGACCCGCGCGTTCACCGCCGACAGCCACCCGGTGATCGCGCTCGAACGCCCGCCGATGATCGACGTCACGGAGTACCGGGGGTTTGCCGACTCCTGACCACGGCAAGGTTGGAGGTATGGCCGAACTGACGACCGCACGCATTCTGGTGGCCTCCAACCGGGGTCCGGTGTCCTTCAGCAGCGCACCGGACGGGACGCTGACCCTGCGGCGCGGCGGCGGCGGCCTGGTCTCCGGACTCTCCGCGATCGACGACCCGAACGCGGTCTGGGTCTGCGCGGCGCTGGGCGACGCCGACCGGACAGCCGCCCGGCGCTCCCCGCAGGGCCGGCTGGACCGCGGCGGCTTCGACGTCGGCGGACAGGCCGTCCGGATGCTGGACATCGATCCCGCCGTCTTCGACCAGGCCTACAACGGGATCGCCAACTCCACCCTGTGGTTCGTCCACCACCTGCTGTACGACACGCCGGTCGCGCCGGCCTTCGACGCCGGGTTCCGCGAGCAGTGGGCCTCCTTCGAGGAGTACAACGCCGCCTTCGCCGCAGCGCTGGCCGCCGAGGCCGCCCCGGGCGCGGCCGTGCTGGTGCAGGACTACCACCTCTCGCTGACCCCGGCGCTGCTCCGCGAGCTGCGCCCGGACCTGCGGATCAGCTACTTCTCGCACATCCCGTGGGCCCCGGTCGACTACTTCCGGCTGCTGCCCGACGACATCGCCGTACGGGTGCTGACCGGCGTGCTCGGCGCCGACCGGGCCGGCTTCCACACCCGCCGCTGGGCGCACGCCTTCGCGGACTGCTGCGCGCAGCTGCTGGGCGCGGACGTCGACCACGACGACCTCTCGGTCACGTACCAGGGCCGCACCACCCGGCTCGGCGTGCACAGCCTGGGCGCGGACGGCGAGTTCCTGCGCGAGCGGTCCCACCGGCCGGACGTGGACGAGCGGTTGCAGACGCTGCGCCGGGCGGTGGGCGACCGCAGGACCATCGTCCGGGTGGACCGCACCGAGCTGAGCAAGAACATCGTGCGCGGGCTGCTGGCCTACCGCCACCTGCTGCGCACCCGGCCCGAGTGGCGCGAACGGGTGGTGCACATCGCCTTCGCCTACCCCTCACGGCAGGACCTGGCCGAGTACCGCTCCTACACCGAGGCCGTGCGGCGGATCAGCGAGGAGATCAACACCGAGTTCGGCACCGCGAGTTGGCAACCCCTGATACTCCAGGTCGAGGACGACTTCGCCCGCTCGCTGGCCGCCTACCGGCTCGCCGACGTGGCACTGGTCAACCCGATCCGGGACGGCATGAACCTGGTCGCCAAGGAGATCCCGGTGGTCAGCGACGAGGGCTGCGCCCTGGTGCTCTCCCGCGAGGCGGGCGCCCACGCGGAGCTCGCCGAGGACGCGTTGACCATCAACCCGTACGACGTGGTCGCCACCGCCGAGGCGCTGCACCGCGCGCTGTCGATGCCGGCCGACGAACGCACCGAGCGCACCAAGCGGCTGGCCGCGGCGGCCGTCGCGCTCTCTCCGCAGCAGTGGTTCCTCGACCAGCTGACCGCACTGGGCTGACCGCGCCCGACCCCGGACCCGCTCACCCGGCCGTACTCAACCGGCCGCGCTCGCCCAGAGGTTCTCCAGCAGCGCGACCACCCCGCCGGGCCCGGGGACCACCAGGTCCGCCTGCTCGGCCAGCACCCGCACCGGCGCCTCGCCGGTCACCGGGCCGCTGCAGACCAGCAGCCCGGGAAGACCCTCGGCCCGCAGCTCGCGCACCGCCGCGTAGGCCGCCAGATCGCCGAGGTCGTCGCCTGCGTAGAGCACCGATCCGGCGCCCACCGCGCGCAGGAACTCCGTCAGGGCGGCCCCCTTGTCGACCCCCGGCGGGCGCAACTCCACCACCATCCGGCCGGGTTCGACCACCAGGCCATGCGCGGCGGCGAGTTTGGCGAGCGGCTCGCGCAGCTGTTCCAGGACGGCGTCCGGATCGGCGGTGCGCCGGGTGTGCACGGCCAGCGAACGGCCCTTGTCCTCCGTCCAGGTGCCCTCGGGAGCGCCCAACTCATGGAGCAGCGGCGGCAGTTGGGCCCGGATGCCGGCCACTCCCGGGTGCACCTGGGTGGCCCGCAGCTCCCCGGTCGCCGCATCCCAGCGTTCGGCGCCGTAGTGGCCCAGCACCACCAGGTGCTCCAGCCCCGGCACCTGCGCGAAGCCGCCGAGCCGGACGGCGTCCTGGGCCGGCCGGCCGGTCACCACCACCACCGCGCGGACCAGCGGCGCCAGCCGGGCCAGCACCGGCACCGCGCCGGGGTGGGCCCTGGCCTGCTCGGGGTCGGCGACGATCGGGGCCAGCGTGCCGTCGAAGTCCAGCGCGACCACCGCCTCGGCGGGCGACGCCAGCAGGGCGGCCAGCCCCGCGCGGCCGGACGGTGTGCTCGGTTCGAACGCAGCAGGGCCCATGGCAGCGACCCTACCCAGGGCGGCCCGTCGCTAACGCTCGGCGCGACGGGCGTCCCGGATCCGGCGTAGCCGGTAGACCAGGACGGGGGCGTGCGCGACCGCCTCCTCCCGGTCCAGCAGGCCGTTGAGCAGCTGGTAGTACCGGGTGCTGGAGATCCCCAGCTCCTCCCGGACCGCCTGCTCCTTGGCCCCCTGGGTCCGCCAGGCCCGGCCCTCCAGAGCCAGGACGGCGATCTCGCGCTCGCTCAGTTCTCCGGTCACACCTCAGTGTCCTACAGCGGCCCACCAGCGGCGGACCACTGCCGGCGGACTACTGCTGGCGGGCGCTCTTGGCCTCCGCCGTCGCGTACTGCTCCAGCGCGCCGAGCTGCTGGCTCGGGTCGCCCTTGACGGCCTTGCCGATGTCCTTCTTGAGCCGGGTGCTGACGGTGTCCCAGGCCGGGTCGCCGTAGGGGTAGAAGCTGGCGTTGGGCAGCGCGTCGAGGAACGGCTTGAGGTCGTTGTGCTTCCCGCTGCTGGTCATGTCCTGCAGGCTGTCCTGGGTGACCGGCAGGAAGTTGTACGTCTCGTCGAGCTTGAGCATGTTCTGCTTGAGGTAGGCGAAGTTGAGGAAGGTCCGGATCTGGTCCCGGTGCCCGTTCGCCGTGAAGGCCATCATCCAGTCGGCGACGCCCAGCGTGGTCGGCTTGGCGGCCGCGTCCTTGCGCGGGATCGGCGCGGTGCCGTAGCCGATGTTCCCCTTGAGGGCCGCCTGGATCAGCGTGGGGTGGCCGTTGAGCATCGCCACCTTGCCGGCCGCGAAGTCGGCGAAGGCCTTCGTGCGGTCCACCACCGACGGGTCGGGGTAGGTGTCGTGGCTGTCCACCAGGTTCGCGCGCAGCCAGTTGAAGGTGTTGACGTTCTGCGAGCTGTTGACGGCGTAGTTACCGGCATCGTCCGAGAGCTGGCCGCCACCGCTGTTGATCCACATCATCGACTCGGCCTGGGCCTCCTCGGGCCCCAGCGGCAGCGCGTACGGCGTGACCCCGGGCACCTTGGTCCGGATCAGGTCGGCGTCCGTCTTGAGGTCGGCCCAGGTGGCCGGCGGCTGGCTGATGCCGGCCTGCTGGAAGATCGCCTTGTTGTAGAAGAAGGTCCGCGAGGAGGAGACGAACGGCATGCCGTACTGGGTGCCGAGCACCTGCCCGGCCTGGTCGAAGACGTTCAGGAAGTTGGCCTCGGTGTCCATCGAGAGGACTTCGCGCGCCGGGTAGAGCTCGTTGGCCTGCGCCTTGTCGGCGAAGCCGCCGGTCTGCACGATGTCCGGCGAGTGACCGGCCTTGATCATCGCGGCGACCTTGGCGTCGATGTCCGTCCAGCTGAACACCTGGACGTCGACCTTGATCTTGGGGTTGGCCGCCTCGAACCGGCTGACCACGTCGTCCCAGTAGTGCGTGGAGCTGTTCGCCTCGCTGTCGCCGTAGTCGGCCGCGACCAGCTTCAGGGTCACCGGGCCGCCCGAACCCAGTCCCAGCGTTCCGCACCCGGAGAGCAGCAGGGTGCTTGTCGCGAGGGCGGCACAGAGCCGGGACTTCAACACGGGAAACCGCCTTCGGGCCTACGGGAGATCCTCGTCGGGGGTTACGAGGAGTGGCCGAAAGGTTGCCAAAGCGGACCCCCAGTGGTCCACACCAGAGGGCTCCGGCCGCAGAACGTTACCGAACTGTCCGGTCGCGTTGCACAGGGTGCAACGCGACCGGACCCGGCGATGACGCAGGTCACACGGCCAGCACCCGCACCCCGGCGTCCGAGAAGGCGAGGATCAGCGCCTCGTCCACCGCCTCGTCGGTGACCAGCGTGTCGATCCGGTCCAGCCCGCAGATCCGCGCGAAGGCGCGTCGGCCGAGCTTGCTGGAGTCGGCGGCCACCACCACCCGGCGGGCCCGCTCGGCGAGCAGCCGGTTCACGCTGGCCTCGCCCTCGTGGTGCGCGGTGGCGCCCATCTCGACGTCGAGCGCGTCCACGCCGAGCACGGTGACGTCCAGGGTGAGTTCACCGAGCACGGCACTGGCCAGCGGGCCGATCAGTTCATACGACTGCGGCCGTGCCACCCCGCCGGTGACCACGATCTTCACCGCCGGGCGCACGGTCAGTTCGTTGGCGATGTTGAGCGCGTTGGTCACCACGGTGAGCGGCTGGCCGGCGCCCGCCTCGGCGCGCTCGGTCAGCTCGGGGCGCACCGCCAGGGCCCGCGCGACCTCGGTGGTGGTGGTGCCGCCGTTGAGGCCGACCACCTCGCCCGGCGCGATCAGGCCGGCCACCGCCGCGCCGATCCGCTGCTTGGCACCGGCGTTGCGCGCGGTCTTGTAGCGCAGCGGCAGGTCGTAGGAGACGTTGTGCGCGACGGCACCGCCCCGGGTCCTGGTGACCATCTGCTGACGGGCCAGCTGGTCGAGGTCGCGGCGGATCGTGGCCGCCGACACGTCGAGCGCCGCAGCCGCCTCTTCGACCTCCAACTTGCCATGCTCGGCAAGGAGTTCGAGGAGACTGTTCCACCGCTCATATCTGGACACGCCGCGCCACTCCCTCATCTAGACGAGCACTGCGGGGACAGCGTCGCACAGAGCCGCACACGGGCCGGGGCAGGTCCGTCCATCGAGTCAGGGTATTGCGCACTCATGCGCAAAACAGCTATAAATCAATCACTTTCACGCAACCCAAGGGAGACGTCGGCATGACTGGCATGACCACCACGGGCAGCTCGCTCACCGCCGAGGAACTCGCCACCCAGCCCGCCTGCTGGCGCCGCGCCGCCGAACTGGCCGGCCCGTCCTCGGCCGCCCTGCCCGCCGCCGGCGAGCGGGTGGCCGTGGTCGGTTGCGGCACCTCCTGGTTCATGGCGCAGGCGTACGCCACCCTGCGGGAGACCGCCGGCCACGGCGAGACCGACGCGTTCGCGGCCTCCGAGTTCCCGTACGGCCGCTCCTACGACCGGGTCGTGGCGATCACCCGCTCGGGCACCACCACCGAGGTGCTCGCGCTGCTCGACCGGCTGCGCGGCCACACCCCGACCACCGCCCTGACCGGCGACCCGGCCACCCCGGTGATGCAGGCCGCCGACCAGGTCGTCGTGCTGGACTTCGCCGACGAGCGCTCGGTGGTGCAGACCCGCTTCGCCACCACCGCGCTGGCCCTGCTGCGCGCCCACCTGGAGTCCGAGGGCGCCCTCGCCCCCGGCCTGAAGACGCTGGCCGAGGCCGCCGACGACGCCGAGCGCGCCGTCACCGAGCCGCTGCCGGAGGGCCTGGTCGCCACCGAGCAGATCACCTTCCTGGGCGCCGGCTGGACCAACGGCCTGGCCCTGGAGGCCGGCCTGAAGATGCGCGAGGCCGCGAGCGCGTGGACCGAGTCCTACCCGGCGATGGAGTACCGGCACGGCCCGATCGCCATCACCGCGCCCGGCCGCGCGGCCTGGATGTTCGGCACCCTGCCGGAGGGTCTGGCCGAGGACATCGCCCGCACCGGCGGCCAGTTGGTGGCCGGTTCGGGCCCGGAGGGCCTGGACCCGATGGCCGATCTGGTCCGGGCGCAGCGGCTCGCGGTGGCTCTCGCCGAGGCCCGCGGCCTGGACCCCGACCACCCGCGCGCACTCACCCGCTCGGTCCAGCTCTGACCCCTGCCCGGGAGCACCCGGGTGGTCCATCCTGGAGGGACGCGACCAAGCTCACTGGCCGTGGCTCAGACCAATAACGCCACTGGACTAGACCTCTCGTCCCCGGTCAAGGGAAACTGTCCCCCGTGAAGCACGTCATCGCACTCGATGTAGGCGGCACCGGCATGAAGGCCGCGTTGCTCGCCCAGGACGGCTCCGTGCTGTTCGAGGCACGCCGACCGACCGGGCGGGAGCACGGCACCGATGCCGTCGTCGCCACCATCCTCGACTTCGCCGCCGACCTCGCGGACGAGGGCCAGAGCCGTTTCGGCTGCCGGCCACTCGCCGCGGGCGTCGCCGTACCGGGGACGATCGACGAGAGGAACGGGATCGCGGTCTTCTCCGCCAACCTCGGTTGGCGCGACCTCCCCCTGCGCAAACTGCTCGGGGAACGGCTGGGCGGTCCGCACGGCGAAGCCATGCCGGTCGCCCTCGGCCACGACGTCCGCTCCGGCGGGCTGGCCGAGGGGAGGATCGGCGCCGGCCGCGGCGTCGACCGGTTCCTCTTCATCGCGCTGGGCACCGGCATCGCCGGCGCGATCGGGATCGGCGGCCGGATCGAGGCCGGTGCGCACGGCTACGGCGGCGAGATCGGCCATGTGGTGGTCCGCCCCGGTGGACCCCTGTGCGGCTGCGGCGCCCGCGGCTGCCTGGAGACCCTGGCGTCGGCGTCGGCCGTCTCCCGGGCCTGGGCCGAGGCTTGCGGGGACCCACGGGCCGAGGCCTCGGACTGCGCGACGGCCGTCGAGGCCGGCGACGAGCGGGCCCTGCGGGTCTGGCAGGACGCCGTGGCGGCCCTCGCGGACGGCATCGCGCTGGCGCAGAGCCTGCTCGACCCGTCGACCGTGATCGTCGGCGGCGGCCTCGCCGAGGCCGGTGACACGCTCTTCACGCCCCTGCGCGCGGCGGTGACCGACCGGCTGACCTTCCAGATGCCTCCGAAGGTCGTCCCGGCCATGCTCAAGGACACCGCGGCATCCCTGGGCGCGGGACTCCTCGCCTGGGACCTGCTCTCGGTCACCCCGCCCCCCACCGAAGCCGACGGCTTCCAGCTCGCCGAGCGGCGAGCCGCGGGCCGGCCCGCGCCGCTGCCCGTGGGACAGGATTCGAAGTCAACAGGACGGGACGTGACCGCGTGAGTACTGTGCGCACAGCGCTGGCCGGCGCACGGCTGGTGCTGCCCACCGGCGTCGTCGAGAACGGTCGGCTCACCGTGGCGGGGAGCACGATCGAGTCGGTCGGCGGCACCGCGCGGGCCGACGACCTCGACCTGACCGGCTGCACGGTGGTGCCCGGCTTCGTCGACCTCCACGTGCACGGCGGCGGCGGCGCCGCGTTCACCGAGGGCATCGCCGAGGAGGCGCTGATCACCGCCCGTGCCCACCTGGAGCACGGCACCACCACCACGATGGCCTCCACCGTCACCGGTGAGATCGACGAGATCTGCCGGCAGGCGGCCGTCCTCTCCGAGCTGGTCGAGGACGGCGTGCTGGCGGGCATCCACTTCGAGGGCCCGTTCATCTCGCAGCACCGCTGCGGCGCGCACCGCCCCGACCTGCTCCGCGACCCGGACCCGGCGCTGGTGCGCAAGCTGGTGGACGCCGCCCGCGGCCACGCCAAGATGGTCACCCTCGCGCCGGAACTGCCGGGCGGCCTGGAGTCGGTGCGGATGCTGGCCGAGCTCGGGGTGATCGCGGCCGTCGGGCACACCGACTCCGACTACGCCAAGGCACTGGAGGCGATCGAGGCCGGCGCCACCGTCGCCACCCACCTGTTCAACGCGATGCCGGGCGTCCAGCACCGCGCACCGGGCCCGATCGTGGCCCTGCTGGAGGACGAGCGGGTCACCGTCGAGCTGATCAACGACGGCACCCACCTGCACCCGTCGGTGCTCGACCTGGCGTACGGCACGGCCGGCGCCGAGCGGGTCGCGCTGATCACCGACGCGATGGGCGCGGCCGGCATGGGCGACGGCCGCTACCCGCTGGGCCCGCTCCAGGTGCAGGTCACCGACGGGGTGGCGCGGCTGGTCGAGGGCGGCTCGATCGCCGGCTCGACGCTCACCCTGGACGTGGCGTTCAAGCGCTCGATGACGATCAACCGGCTGAGCCTGCCGCAGGTGGTCCAGTCGATCTCCACCACGCCGGCCAGGCTGCTCGGCCTGTCGGACTCGATCGGCACCCTGGAGGCCGGCAAGAACGCCGACCTGGTGGTCCTCGACTCCGGCACGTACGACCTGCTCGCGGTCGTCCGGCGCGGCGAGTGGATCGTCGGCGGCGACCGCTTCGCCCCCGCGCCCGCGGCCTGACGACAGGTCAGGCCGGGCGCGGGGCGGACCGGATCAGCTCTGCGCGGGAGCCGGGGCCCCGGCAGTCGGGTAGCTGTTCGAGTCCATGCCGGTGATCGCCACCTGGTCGACCAGGACGGACCCTCCGGACGGGGCCGACACCGTGAGGGTGTTGGTCCCCGCCTGGAGGTCAGGCCATATGTTCGTGGAGTACCAGGACTGCGTCGGGTCGGCGCCCTTGGCGCCGTAGTTCTTGAACGTCACTCCACCACTGCGGTCGGTGCCGTTGACCGCGACCGCCGCCTTCACCGGGTCGCCACTGTTGTTGAAGTGCAGCCAGAACTTGTACTGGCCGGCGGTGGGCACGGTGACCGTCCAGGACACCGAGGAGCCCGCCTGGAGCGTCAGGTAGCTGCCGTCGGAGGAGACCGCGCCCTTGATGGTGTTCGCCGAGGGGGCGTTCTGCGCCTGCGCCTTGGAGGCGTCCAGCACGCTGCCGGTGCTGCCGCTCGGGCTGGCCGACGCGGACGGCGAGGACGACGACGCGCTGGAGCCGGGCGTGCCGGGAGCGCTGGCGTGCGTCGAACCGGAGCCGGCCGCCGGGTGGCCGCCCGCGGTCTTGTCCTTGGCGTCGTTGCCCGAGAGCGCGATGCCGGAACCGATCGCGATGGCCGCGACCACCGCCACCACGCCGATCACCGGGCCCTTGCCGCGGCCGCGCGGGGTGTCCTCGCCGGGCAGCGGACGGGAGCGCTCGGCGTACCGGGACTGCTGCGGCAGCTGGGTGGTCTGCTCGGCCCCCGGGCCCTGCGGCCGGTAGGGCTGCTGGCGCTGCTGCTGCTGCTGCGCCTGCTGGGGGTACTGCTGGTAGGGCTGCTGCTGGTGCTGCGGCTGCTGGCCGTACTGGGCGCGGCCGACCTCCATCGGGCGGGTGTACGCGTTGCGCGGCGCCACCGGGGCGCGCTCCGCCCCGCCCTCACCCTCCGCCGGACGGTAGAGGTAGGCGAACGGGTCGTCTTCCTGCGCAGGACCGCCCGCACCGTTCTCGGGCGCTCCGCTGCTGCCGTCCGTCATCGCGGTGGTCAACTCCCCAATGCCGTTTCCTGCACCAACGCCGTCTGTGGCCGTACGCACGGCACCCTACCCGCAGCACATGACAAGGAAAAAAGTAAGTGCCCGGCTACCGGCACCCGTCCGGGCGCCCGGATCAGCCCGCGCGACGGTGCGAGCGCTCGCCGCGGGCACCACGGACCGCGCCGCCGCGCGCCCGCTTCTCGTCGTACATCCGCTTGTCGGCGGCGTGCAGGACCTCCTCGATGCTCATCCCGCAGCCCGCCCAGCCGATCCCCAGGCTGACCCCGACCCGCATCACCCGACCGGCTATCCGCATCGGCGGGATGATCGCGTTGCGCAGCCGCACGGCCAGCTCGGTGGCCTCCTCGGAGCCGATGCCGTCGGCCAGCACCACGAACTCGTCGCCGCCGAGACGGGCCACCGTGTCACCCTCACGGACCACCTGCTGCAACCGGCGGGCCACCTCCACCAGCACCGCGTCCCCGGCGTTGTGGCCGAACCGGTCGTTGACGGACTTGAAGCCGTCCAGGTCGCAGAAGACCACCGCCAGCCCCTTCTGCGCCGCCGGCGCGGAGCCGGAGCGGAACGGGGCGCTCCACGGCTCGGGGGCCGTGCCGGGGTCGACCGGGACCACCGCGTGCACGTGGTCGGCGGGCGGCTCGCCGTAGCCCGGCCGTTCCGGGATGGCGTCGCGCTCCCCGTAGCCGAAGCCGGGATAGCGCTCGTGCTCGCCGTAGCCGTGCATCAGCACCGTACGGCCGCCGCCCGGTCCGGACAGCCCCTCCAACGCCCCTGACGCACCGCCAGGCGCCCCCGTGGCACCTGGTGCGCCCTCCAGCGCCTCCTGGCCGCTGCGCGGGCTGTGCGGCCCGTACGAGCCGGACGGGCTGTGCGAGGCGGCCGCGCCCTCCAGCGCGCAGGTCGCCGCACCGTGCGCGGCGGCGCCGCCGGGCCCCTGCGGCAGCGGGCAGAGCCGACGGGCCAGCCGGCTGCGCAGCTCGGCGCTGTTCGGCAGGCCGGTGAGCGCGTCGTGGCTGGCCCGGTGGGCGAGTTGGAACTCGTGGCGCTTGCGCTCCTCGATGTCCTCGACGTGGGTGAGCAGGAAGCTAGGGCCCTCGGCCGCGTCGGCGACCACCGAGTTGCGCAGGCAGACCCACTGGTAGCCGCCGTCCCGGCGGGAGAGCCGCAGCTCGGCCCGCCCGCTCTCGGCGCTGGTGCGCTCCAGCAGGCTGCGGTCGTCGGGGTGCACCAGGTCGAGGAAGCTCTGCTGGCGCAGCGCCGCGCGCGGGCGCCCGAGCAGCCGGCAGAGCGCGTCGTTGACCCGGGTCAACTGCCCCCGGGCGGCGCCGTGCAGCTCGGTGATGGCCATCCCGCTGGGTGCGTACTCGAAGGCCTGCCGGAAGCTCTCCTCGCTGGCCAGCAGCGCCTGCTGCTCCTTCTCCAGGCGGGCCAGCGCGCGTTGCATCTCGGCCCGCAGGCGGGCGTTGCCGATCGCGATCGAGGCCTGCAGGGAGAACATCTCCAGGGCTTCCCTGGTCCACGCGCCGGGCCGTTTGCCGCTGCGCGGACGGTCCACCGAGAGGACGCCGAGCAGGTCGCCGCCGGCGCTGTACATCGGCGCGAGCAGGGCGTCCTCGGGATGCCAGTCGTTGGCGTAGACCGGGAGCGCGCCGTCGTCGGTCCAGCGCGGGATGTCCGCGCCGACCGCCCAGCCGCGGTCGTGCGGCAGGAACCGCAGGGTCCCCCAGTGATCGCTGACCGCCAGCAGCCGGTCCCAGGACTCGCGCGAGCCGACCTGGCCGAGCAGCACCGAGGGCCCGCCGAACTCGCGCTCCTCGTACTCCCAGACGGCCGCCACCATCAGGTCGCCGTCGGGCCGGACCAGACTCACCGCGGCCGCGCCGAACCCGAGCCCGTGCACCGACCCCTCGACCACCGCCTGGAGGGTGCCCGCCAGGCTGCGGGCAGCGTTGAGGTCCGCCACGACCCGGTGCAAGGTGCGGAGGGTCGCGAGACGGACGTACGGCTCCGACTCGGCTTCCATGCGGGGGCTCCCCGGCTTCTTCGGATAGGTCTTGATGGTTATCGTCCGATTGCCAGAAGAACTGAATCACAGCGAGCACAGCATTCGGCACGCTCGGTCAGCAATAGGTCGTCACTTGTGACTCAAATCACACAACCCATAGACAGGCAAACCCGGTTCATCTCGGTCATGCCCGGACACGATTCCGCGATGGCCACCTTCGACGTCGGTCGTGGACGGCCCGAACTGAAGGCGCCTGCCCGCCGCCGGGCCCTGCCACTTCACCCCTGGGGGTGAGCCGGGCCCCGCCCAGGGTGAATCCGGCGGCCTCCAGTCGGCCCAGCGGGGGTCCTACTCTCCGAAGAAGGTCCTAGGACCTCCTAGGACCACCGCCCGATGCCGCCGCCCCCGAACCCCGACTACCGTGCGGTACGTGTCCATGTCGCCGCAGCCCGCAGCTGCCTCCCTCGCCACGCCGGACGAGTTCCGGGCCGCCCTCTCCCAGCTGGCCGCCGGGGTCGCCCTGCTGACCGTGCACGACCTGGGCGAGGACGCCGGGCCGGCCGAGGACGCCGGGATGACCGCGACCTCGTTCCTGTCGGTGTCGCTGGAACCGCCGCTGGTGCTGGTCTCGGTGCGCGAGGACTCCCGGATGGACGAGCTGCTGACCCGCAACGACCTCTGGGCCGTCTCGCTGCTCGGCGAGCGGCACCGCACGCTGGCGTCCCGGTTCGCCATGAAGGGGCGGCTCAGCGACCGGCTGCTCTTCGCCGACACCCCGCACCACCGCGGCCCGGCCACGGGTGCGCCGCTGGTGGAGGGCGCGCTGGCCACCGTCGAGTGCCGCACCGAGCAGCGGATAGCCGCCGGGGACCACACCCTGCTGATCGGCCGCGTGCTGGAGGCCCGGGTGCCGTCGCCGGACGCGCAGCCGCTGCTCTACTTCCGCGGCGGCTACCGCCAGCTCGGCTGAACGCCGGGCGCCCGGGGACTACTCCGCGCCCGGGCGGCCCCGGCCGCGCTTCACCTCGGAGCGGCGCTTCTTGTTGGTCAACCGGCGCTCGACCATCCCGCGGCTGGGCCGGGTCGCCCGGCGGGCCTTGGGCGGCGGCGCCGTCGCCTCGCCGAGCAGCGCGGCCAACCGGGCCGCGGCCACCTCGCGGTTGCGCCACTGCGAGCGGTGCTCGGAGGCCCGGACGACCAGGATCCGGCCGTCCACCAGCCGACCGGCCAGCCGCTCCAGGGCACGCTCCTTCCACACCTCGGGGAGCGCGTCCGAGGCGGCCAGGTCGTAGCGCAGCTCGACCTGGGTGTCGGAGGTGTTGACGTGCTGGCCACCGGGGCCGGACGAACGCGAGAAGCGCCAGACGAGCTCGGCGTCGGGGACGACCACCGATCCCCGGACGCGGATGGGCTCAGGCATGCGTCCATCATCCCCGCCCGGTGCGCGTGCCGTCACCCGGTTATCAAGCGCCCCGGCGTACCGGAGAATGGCCCCGTGATCGAGCTCGGCTACTCCCTCTCCCCCCGCTTCCCGGACCCCCCGCAGACCGACTACCGCTCGGCGGCCGTCCGGTCGCTGCGGTACGACCTGTTCTGCGGCGACGTCTTCCTCGAGGCGGACGGCCTGGACCTGTCCACAGCCTGGGGATGGGTGCCGGTGCTCGACTTCGCCTGGGCGCTCTGCGACATCGTCGAGCAGCTCGACCAGGACCCGCGCGGCAGCCGGGCCGCCACCGTGCAGACCGCCGACCTGGACTTCACCCAGTCCACCGAGCTGCTGCGGTTCGCCCGCCGGTTCGGCCTGGTGGAGATCTCGGCGACCTGGCTGGACCAGCCGCCGGCCGTGGTCCGCCACCAGGACCTGCGCCGGGAGGCCCGGGACTTCCTGCAGGACGTCCTGGCAGACCTGGCGGACCTGCATTCCGGGCTCGCCGACAACCCGAACATCTGGACCGTCCAGGGCCGCTTCCCGCGGATCTGACCTGCCGTTTATACCGATCCATGGGCATTTCTTGGCAATCGGTCGCCCCGATCCGGAACCACCGGGTCCCCCGCCCTCGTTCTTCCCGACACGAGCACGCGACGAAGGGACACCACACACCATGCCAGTGAGCCTCTCCAAGGGTGGCAACGTCTCGCTGACCAAGGAGGCCCCCGGGCTGACCGCGGTCTCCGTGGGCCTCGGCTGGGACGCCAGGACCACCACCGGTACGGAGTTCGACCTCGACGCCAGCGCCATCGTGCTGGACGCCTCCGGCAAGGTGCTCTCCGCCGGACACTTCGTGTTCTTCAACAACCTGCGCTCCCCGGACGGCACCGTCGTGCACACCGGCGACAACCGCTCCGGTGACGGCGAGGGCGACGACGAGGTGATCAACGTCGACCTGGCCGGCCTGCCCGCCGGGGCCGACCGGATCACCTTCCCGGTGTCGATCTACGACGCGACGAACCGCTCGCAGAGCTTCGGCCAGGTCCGCAACGCCTACATCCGGGTGCTCAACCAGGCCGGCAACGCCGAACTCGCGCGCTACGACCTCTCCGAGGACGCCGCCACCGAGACCGCCATGATCTTCGGCGAGCTCTACCGCAACGGCGCCGACTGGAAGTTCCGCGCCGTCGGCCAGGGCTACGCCTCCGGCCTGGCCGGGATCGCCCAGGACTTCGGCGTGGCGCTCTGACGCAGGCGCCAAAAGCACCGGTCCCCCCGACGCGGCGCGTCGGGGGGACCGGTGTTCGCGCGTCAGTGCGCGGCGCGCAGCTCCGGCAGGTCGAGCAGCTCGGTCTCGTCCTCCGGCGTCAGGTCGACCACGGCCGGACGCGGGGCGCCGCCCACGGGGGCACCGGCCACCTCGTCACCGAGGACGTCCGCGAGATCCTGAGCCACCGTCACCGGCGCTGGCTGCTGGGCCGGCTGCTGGTCCGCCAGCTCGGAGACGCTGCCGACCGAGGGCGCCGGGGCGGCCGCCCGCAGCGCCGCAGCGCCCGCCACCGCACCGCGGCCGAAGAAGCTGAAGTTGCCGGGCCGGCCCTGGCCGGCCGGCTGCGGGCGCGGACGCTGCCGCTCGACCGGGGCGACCGAGGTCGCCGGCGCACCGGCGAGCGGCTCCGCCGGGCCGGTCAGCACCGGACGCACCGGGGAGGCTGCCACAGCCTGCCGTACCGGCTGCTGCGCCGTCTGGTGGGCGCTCGGGTGGGCCGGCTCCAGCCGGCCGATCCGGGGCACCTCCAGGGCCTGCTGGTGGCCGGCGTCGCCCCGGCCCGCCGCGTCGGGGGCGGCGCCCGGCTCCTGCTCGGCCAGGGAACGCCGCCGCTCGGCCCGCAGCTCCGCCTCCCGCTGCGTCCGGGCCGCCTGCGCGCGCCGCTCCAGGTGCCGCAGGGCGGAGGCCGCCCGCAGGTACGCGACCGCCGTGACGGGGTGCCTGGGCCGGGTCGCCTCGATCGCCCGCTGGGCCGCCTCGGCCTCCTTCAGCGCCTGCTCGGCCGCCATCACCGCCCGCTCGCGCAGCAGCCGGGCCAGCTCGGTCTCGACCTTCGCCAGCCGGGACTTCTCCGCCGTCAGCCGCCGGCCGAGCCGGGTGGCCCGCTCCTCGGCGACCTCGGCCGCGTACTCGGCCTCGGCCAGCTGCTCCTCGAAGCGCTCCTCGTCCCGGACCCGGCGGATGGCCGCGACATCGGCGGCGGCCCGGGCGGCCCGGTCGCGCTGACGGAGCACCAGGGCCAGCCCCAGCACCGCGAGTACCGCGGCGACGCCCACCGAGCGGACCAGCTCGGTGTCGCCGCTGGCGACCAGCGCGGCCAGAGCGGCCACTGTGACGACGGCGGCGGCGGCCGGCGGCAGGGCCCGGCTCAGAACGGAGGAATGACGGTGGCGTCCGCGTGGCATGAGCAAGAAACTAGCGTGCGACGAAGAGGGCCCGCCAGTAGGGGCCGCAGAAGGAACGGCGTCCGGACCGGATCCGGCGGGCGCCGCGGAGGTCAGCGAGGGCTGGGGGCCGCGCCCTTGCCGCCGTTGCCGTCGTCCTCGGGGAGCTTGCAGACGTGCTGCAGCCAGAGCGCCGCGGCGATCACCCCGGCACCGGCCACCACCGCGAGCCCGGCGGTGATCGCCGAGCCCTGGTGCGCACTGAAGTCCGGCAGCGTGGCGAGGAAGATCCCCAGCCCCGCGTAGATCCCCGTCGCCACCGACGAGACCAGCGCGCTGGCCTGCGCCAGCACCACCGCCCGGGCGGCGCCCAGCGGGTCGACGCCCTTGGCGCCGGGGACCCGGTCGCGGACCGCCTTCAGTCTGGTCCGCAGCGAGATCGCCGTCGCCAGCAGCACCACCGCGACCGCCGCGAGCACCACCGGCGCCGCGGCCGGCACGCCGGGCAGCGAGTCCAGCGAGTTCCAGAGCTTGGCACCGGCCCAGGACAGCGCCGTCGAGACCACGACGATGGCCATCAGCAGACGGAGGCGGAGCAGCTTCACTCGGACAGGGTCCTTCCCCGGGAACGGTCACACTTAGCGGCGCCCGGCCACCGTACCGGCACGGACGCCCCCCATTGGTACGGCCGGGGACCCTCCCGGAGTTCCCCGGCCCGCCCGGACCGGCCGGTCGCCGCGCTACTCCGGCAGCCGCAGCTGGATGTCCTCGCGGCGGAGCACGCCCTGCGCGCCCTCGCCGCCCAGCTCCTTGAGCAGGTCGGCGACCAGCCCGAGGCCCGGCAGCTCACCGGCGGGGTCGGCGTCGGCCCAGGGCGCGAGCACGAAGGCCCGCTCGTGCGCGCGCGGGTGCGGCAGCAGCAGCACCGGGTCGTCGCTGGTGACGCCCTCGTAGCTGAGGATGTCGACGTCCAGCGTGCGGGCGCCCCAGCGGACCGTGCGGACCCGGCCGAAGGCGTCCTCGATGGCGTTGGCCCGCTCCAGCAGGGAGCGCGGCGGCAGTGTGGTGCGCAGCACGACCACGGCGTTGTAGAAGTTGGGCTGCTCGCCCGGACCACCGAGAGCGGGCGTCTCGTAGACCGCGGAGACCGCCTTGATCTTCAGCCCGGGGGTGTCCGCCAGGGTGTCCACGGCGCCCTGGAGGGTCTCCAGCCGGTTGCCCAGGTTGCTGCCCAGGGCCACCACGGCGTAGCGCGGGTTGTGCAGGGTGGTGTCGGCCGAGTCGACCCGGCGCTCCAGGTCGAACGTGGTCGGCGAGGCGGTCGGGTCGCTGGTGCTCATCGGATTCCCTCTGCGGCTGAAGCGATCGGACACGGAAACACCGGGGACGTCACGCGCGGCCCCGGTGGATGGTGATGGTCACATCGTCGAACGGCACGGTGATCGGCGCGTCCGGCTTGTGAACGGTGACCTCGACCTCTTCGACCGCCGCGTGCTTCAGGCACTGGTCGGCGATCCGCTGGGCCAGGGTCTCGATCAGGTCGACCGGCTCGCCGGCGATGATCGCGGTGACCTCCTCCGCGACGACGCCGTAATGCGCCGTACGGGTGAGGTCGTCGCCGGACGCGGCCGGGCGGGTGTCCAGGTGGAGCACGAGGTCGACCACGAAGGTCTGCCCCTCGATCCGCTCCCGCTCGAAGACGCCGTGGTGGCCGCGGGCACGCAGGCCCCGCAGGGTGACGCGGTCCAGCAACTGAATCACTGCTCCTGATCTTGGAACGGCAGGCTTCGTCGCCCGCCGTCCATCGAATCTACCCGTGGCACATGACAGCACGGTGCCACGGATGGAGCGCTCCTACCCGGCCCGGGCATCGGCCACGCACGACGGTGCGTCGAGCAGGGTGAACATCAGGTGTCCGTCGGGGCATTCCCGCCGGCCCCGCGCACACCGTCGGGCCTCAGTCCTCGTCCTCGTCATCGCCGCTGGTCAGCACCGGTGAGCCATGGTGCGACCAGAGCCGCCAGCCCGCCTCGGTACGGCGGAAAAGGTTGGTCGACACGACCTTGCCGCCGACCAGCGGGCCGAGCTCGCCCTCCTCCTCGGCCTCGCCCCCGGAGAGGATGTTCTCCGTACAGGTGACGAGGGCCACATCGCCCTGCACCTCGACCTCGACGTCGGTCAGGAAGAACTGGATGTACTCCGTGTTCATCATGATCAGCATGTAGGACCGGGTCACCTGGGCCCGGCCGCGCAGCACCGGCCATCCCGGGTGCACACAGATCACGCCGTGCTTGTCGTCGGCGTCCGCGGCGGAGAGCCAGACGTCCTCTATCGCCTCCAGATCGCCTATCTCCAACGCGTCGTAGAGGCGCTGGTTCGCCGCCAGCACGGCCTCCCGGTCCGCCTCCAGCGACCCTGCCGCCGCCCCGTTGCTCAACGCGCCGTCACCAGCCACGCCACCACCCACTCCCTCGGTCAGCTCTGCCCGGCAGCCTGCCAGGCCGCCACGACCCGTACCGCATCGGCGGTCCCCGCGACGTCGTGCACCCGGACCGCCCAGGCCCCGGCGCGTGCGGAGAGCACCGACACCGCCGCCGTGGCGTCGTCGCGCTGCCGGGCCGGCCGCGGCTCCCCGGTTTCCGGGTCGGCCAGCAGCGTACCCAGGAAGCGCTTGCGTGAAGCCGCCACCAGGACCGGCCGGCCCAGCGCGGTGAGCGCGTCCAGACCGGCCAGCAGGGCCCAGTTGTGCGCGGTGGTCTTGGCGAAGCCGAGACCCGGGTCGAGGATCAGCTGCTCCTCCTTGACCCCCGAGGCCAGCAACGCGTCGGCCCGCTCGCGCAGTTCGGCCGCCACCTCGGCCACCACGTCCCCGTAGACCGCCAGGCGGTCCATGTCGGCCGACTGGCCGCGCCAGTGCATCACCACGAACGGCACCCCCAGCTCGGCCACCACCGCGGCCATCGCGGGGTCGGCCAGGCCGCCGGAGACATCGTTGACCAGCCGGGCACCGGCTGCCACGGCCTGCTCGGCGACGGCGGCCCGCATGGTGTCCACCGAGACCACCACCCCGGCCGCGGCCAGCTCCCGGACCACGGGGACGACCCGGCGCAGCTCCTCCTGCTCGGTGACCCGGTGGGCCCCCGGACGGGTGGACTCGCCGCCCACGTCCACCAGGTCCGCGCCGCGGGCCACCAGGTCCAGACCGTGCGCGACGGCGGCCTCCGGATCGAGCCAGAGGCCGCCGTCCGAGAACGAGTCGGGGGTGACGTTGACGACGCCCATCACGGCGCAGCGGTCGAGGTGCGCGAGGCCGGGCAGCGGGTTGTTCATGGCCCTATTATCCGGCCATCGCCCGCCGCCCGGTCAGGCGGCCGGAGCGACCGACTCCGGCCCGGTCGGAGCCGGCAGCAGCCCCTGCCGCTGGCGCTTGCGCCCGAACTTCGGCATGCCCAGGGTGATGAACGCCTCGGCCTGCATCGCCGCGAAGCCGATCCGCGGCAGGTCCCGGGTGCTCGGGTAGACCAGGAACCGCGGCTCCCACTCCGGCTGGAACTTGGCGTTGAACTTGTACAGCGACTCGATCTGGAACCAGCGCGAGAGGAAGACCAGCAGTCCGCGCCAGGCGCGCAGCACCGGACCGGCGCCGATCCGCTCGCCGCGGGCCAGCGCCGAGCGGAACATCGCGAAGTTCAGCGACACCCGGCGCACGCCGAGCGCCGGGACGGCCTGCAGGGCCGCCACGATCAGCAGCTCGTTCAGGCCGGGGTCGGCCGCGCGGTCACGGCGCATCAGCTCCAGCGAGATGCCGTCCGGGCCCCACGGAACGAAGTGCAGCACCGCCTTGAGGTCGTCGCCGCCGGCCGGCTCGCCCTCCTCCGGGGCCTTGTGGGCGGTGACCACCACGCACTCGTCGTCGCCCAGGTCGCCGAAGCGGCCCAGCGCCATCGAGAAGCCGCGCTCGGTGTCGGTGCCGCGCCAGCGGGCCGCGGCGTCCGCGATCCGCAGCTTCTCCGCGCGGTCCAGCTCGCCGACCCGACGGACCTTGCACGAGTAGCCGTTGCGCTCGATCCGCTTGACCATCTGTCGGACGTTGCGCATCGCGCGGCCGGACAGCGAGAAGGTGCTCGCGTCGACGATCGCCTCGTCGCCGAGCTCCAGCGCGTCCAGGCCCGCCTCGCGGGTCCAGACCTCGCCGCCGACCTCGCTGCAGCCCATCACGGCCGGCACCCAGGCGTGCTCGCGGGCCGCCGCCATGAAGACCTTGATCGCGCCGGGCCAGGCCTCGACGTCGCCCACCGGGTCGCCGGAGGCCAGCATCACGCCGGAGATCACCCGGTAGGAGATCGCCGCCTTGCCGGTCGGCGAGAAGAGCACGCTCTTGTCGCGACGCAGCGCGAAGTAGCCCAGCGAGTCGCGCTCGCCGTGCCGGTCCAGCAGCGCGCGGACCTTGACCTCCTCCTCGGCGGTCAGCTCCGGCTCGGGCTTCTCCGGGCGCAGCGCGAGGTAGCCGCTGGTGAAGGCGGTCACCAGGCCGAGCGCGGCCAGCGAGTAGCCGACCAGGTCACGGGTGCGGTCGGTGCGGTAGTCGACCGGACCGTCCAGGCCGAACAGCCCCCAGACGGTCTCCTTCAGCCGGGCCAGCAGGTCCGGGTTGCCCATCTCGGAGTGCGGGTGGGCGCTGACGATCAGCAGGCCGAGCGCGAGGCTGACGGCGCCCATCACGATCAGGTTGAACAGAGCGCGCCAGCGGGTACGCGGGTCGGCCTTGGCGTAGAACTCCCGCCGGTGGACAAGGACCACGACGAAGAGGGTCATCGAGACCACGGCCGGGCCGATCTGGTGCCAGCGCAGGACGTGCAGCGCGGCGCCGAGCGGCAGCAGCACGCAGACCATCCGCCAGGCCCGGCGCTTGCGGCGGCGCAGCGCGTGCGCGAGCAACACCAGCAGGATGCCGATGACCAGCGTGCCGGCCGCGGCGAGGGTCGTGGTGCCGCCGGGCAGCTGGCCGGTCCAGGTATGCATCCTGGAGCGCTTCAGCTTCGGGAAGATCGCACTGGCGATGTCCACCAGGCCGATCAGCAGGCAGGCATAGCCGACCGCCCCCGGCAGCCAGGCGCGGGGGACGGTGGAGGCTTGGGTTCGCAGCGTCTGCAGACCTCGGCGACGGGGCTGCTCGGGAGACGACTCAGCGGACACGGGAACGCTCATGAAAACTCAGCGTAGAGGGTGCGGAGGGGTGTCCGGTCACCCTGAGGGATGAGCTGGGATGGACCTTCATGCGTATTCCTTACCTTGACAAAATGACCGTCAAGAGGGGGTAATCCCTTGGCCTTGTGGTAGCTGCGACGCCTGGCAGACGGCTCGGCCGCGCACCGCGCAGAGCGCAACGCCGAAGTCTAGGCCCTTGGTTCGTGTGGGTGAAGCCGTCCGACCGGCTCCCCCCGTGCCCGTGCCGTACGCCGTTCGCCTCGCGTTCCCCCGGTGTAGGGGACGAACTCCGGTGGCCGTGCCCCGACCGCACTCCGATGATGAACCGACAGCACAGCCACCTCCGCCCGGGGAGCCCGTCGCATGAATTTGACCAGCAGCGGTCTGGTGTATGCCCTGGTAGCACTCGCCGTCCTGACCGTTCTGGCAACGCTCTGGTTCTGGCCCAGGCTGGCCCCGCAGCGGCTGCTGCCGATGCTCGGCCGGATCTGCCTGCTGACGGTCACTCAACTGACTGTACTGGCCGTCTGTGCGCTGGCCGTCAATCACACGTACGGTTTCTACTCCTCCTGGGACGACCTACTGCACCCGGGGGACGCCCCGCTGGCGCTCGCTCCCCCGGTCGGCGGAACGGGCAAGAGCAGTCCTCCGAAGACCGACGCGCTGGTCCAGCCGACCACCGAAGGCGGTCTGGAGGCGGACGACGTCCCGCAGGGCACCCCGGAGCAGGTAGGGCGGGTGGACTCGGTCCTGGTGCACGGCAAGGAGTCCGGTCTCTCCGACCAGATGTTCATCTACCTGCCTCCCGAGTACTTCAACCCGAAGTACGCGCGGCACCGCTTCCCCGTCCTGCTCAGCCTGGCCGGCTTCCCCGGGACGCCGCTGCACCTGCTGAAGGAGATGGACGAGCCGAAGACGATCTGGGACCTCCAGCGGACCGGGAAGATGGAACCGACCATCGTCGTGATGGCCCGCCCCAGTGTGGCCGCGCCGCGCGACACCGAGTGTGTGAACGTCCCCGGCGGACCGCAGACCGAGACCTGGTTCGCCAAGGACGTCCCGACCGCGCTGCGCTCGGCCTACCGGGTCAGCCGCTCGGCGGGCTCCTGGGGCGTCCTCGGCTACTCGACCGGCGGCGGCTGCGCCCTGCGGCTGGCCGCGCGCTTCCCCGACACGTACAGCGCGGCGGCCGGGCTGCACGCGGACTACACGGTGGTGCCGGACCCGTTCGGCAGCAGCGGCGACCTCTACTCGGGCAACCCGGGGCTGGCCCAGCAGTACGACCTGGCCTGGCGGCTGCAGAACATGCCCGCACCCAAGGTCTCGATGCTGGTGGTCTCCACCCGCACCGAGGACAACTACCCGGCGACCCAGCAGTTCCTCTCCGTCGCCCAGCCGGTCGCGGCCGCGCACCCGGAGTTCAGCGTGGAGTCGCTCTTCCTCCCCGACGGCGGCCACAGCTTCGACACCTGGCGCCGTGAGCTGCCGGCCGCCCTGGAGTGGATGAGCGACCGGCTGGCGCCGCCCCCCGACCGCGAGCCGCGCAGCTGACGCGGCCGGCGGCGGCCGACGGGCGGTCAGCGGCCGATGATCAGGCTCATCGCCTCGGCCCGGGTCGCCGGGTCACGCAGCTGGCCGCGCACGCACGAGGTGATGGTCTTGGCCCCGGGCTTGCGGATCCCGCGCATCGACATGCACATGTGCTCGCACTCCACCACGACGATCGCCCCGCGCGGCTCCAGGATCCGCATCAGCGCGTCGGCCACCTGGCTGGTCAGCCGCTCCTGCACCTGCGGGCGGCGGGCGTAGACGTCGACCAGCCGGGCCAGCTTGGACAGGCCGGTGATCTTGCCGCTGACCGAGGGGATGTAGCCGACGTGCGCGACCCCGCGGAACGGGACCAGGTGGTGCTCGCAGACCGAGGTCAGCTCGATGTCCTTGACCAGCACCATCTCGTCGTGGCCGAGGTCGAAGGTGGTGGTCAGGACGTCCTCGGGCTCCTGCCAGAGACCGGAGAATATCTCCTTGTACGCCCGGGCCACCCGGGCCGGCGTCTCCAGCAGACCCTCACGGTCCGGGTCCTCGCCGACGGCGAGCAACAGCTCGCGGATCGCGTTCTCGGCGCGCTTCTGGTCGAAGGTGCCGATGGCGGACTGACCGTCGAGCGTCACCGGGTCGATCATTCGAGCCTCGCTAGTGCAGGGGAGAAGTTGCTGAGCAGCAGAGATGCCGCGCCTCCAGGGTACAAACCCCGGGGGCGCGGCATCCATTCCGTGCGGTTCGGTCAGCTCTCGGAGGTGCTGTCACCGATGACCGGCGGGAGCTTCACGATGTCCACCGCGGTGGCCTCCAGCGAAGCGGCGGCGCCGTTGGTGAGCGCCAGCTCCTTCGGAGACTGCACCGGCGGCCGGGTGGACGGCGTGCGACGGGACGAGCCCGTCCAGGCCGGCCGGGCCGGACGCTTGACGATCGACTTGAAGACCTCGGCGATCTGCTCCTTGTTCAGGGTCTCCTTCTCCAGGAGCTCCAGAACCAGGTTGTCGAGCACGTCCCGGTTCTCGACCAGGATCTCCCAGGCCTCGTTGTGGGCGTTCTCGATGAGCTTCTTGACCTCTTCGTCGACCAGCCCCGCGACCTCTTCCGAGTAGTCGCGCTGGTGGCCCATGTCGCGGCCCAGGAACGGCTCGGAGTTGTCCGAACCGAACTTGATCGCGCCGAGCCGCTCGGTCATCCCGTACTGGGTGACCATGGCCCGAGCCGTGGCGGTGGCCTTCTCGATGTCGTTCGAGGCGCCGGTGGTCGGGTCGTGGAAGACCAGCTCCTCCGCCGCGCGCCCGCCCAGCATGTACGCCAGCTGGTCGAGCATCTCGTTACGGGTCGTCGAGTACTTGTCCTCTTCCGGCAGCACCATGGTGTAGCCGAGCGCACGACCGCGGGACAGGATGGTGATCTTGTGGACCGGGTCGCTGTTCGGAGAGGCCGCCGCGACCAGGGCGTGTCCGCCCTCGTGGTACGCGGTGATCTTCTTCTCCTTCTCGGACATGATCCGGGTCCGCTTCTGCGGGCCCGCCACCACGCGGTCGATCGCCTCGTCGAGGGTGAGGTTGTCGACCAGCTTCTTGTCCGAGCGGGCGGTCAGCAGCGCGGCCTCGTTGAGGACGTTCGCCAGGTCCGCACCGGTGAAGCCGGGGGTGCGCTTGGCGACGGCCTTGAGGTCGACGTCCGGCGCGACCGGCTTGCCCTTCTGGTGCACCTTCAGGATGTCCAGGCGGCCCTGCAGGTCGGGGCGCTCGACCGCGATCTGGCGGTCGAAGCGGCCCGGGCGCAGCAGCGCCGGGTCCAGGATGTCCGGACGGTTGGTGGCGGCGATCAGGATCACGCCGCCCTTGACGTCGAAGCCGTCCATCTCGACCAGCAGCTGGTTGAGGGTCTGCTCGCGCTCGTCGTGGCCACCGCCGAGACCCGCACCGCGGTGCCGGCCGACGGCGTCGATCTCGTCGACGAAGACGATCGCCGGGGCGTTCGCCTTGGCCTGCTCGAAGAGGTCGCGGACCCGGCTCGCGCCGACACCCACGAACATCTCGACGAAGTCGGAGCCGGAGATCGAGTAGAACGGCACGCCGGCCTCGCCGGCGACGGCGCGGGCCAGCAGCGTCTTACCGGTTCCGGGCGGGCCGTAGAGCAGCACACCCTTGGGGATCTTGGCGCCGACGGCCTGGAACTTGGCCGGCTCCTGCAGGAACTCCTTGATCTCGTGGAGCTCCTCCACCGCCTCGTCCGCACCCGCGACGTCCGCGAAGGTGGTCTTCGGGGTGTCCTTGGTGAGCAGCTTGGCCTTGGACTTGCCGAACTGCATGACCCGCGAGCCGCCACCCTGCATCTGGTTCATCAGGAAGAGGAAGACCAGCACGATGATCACGATGGGCAGCATCGAGAGCAGCAGGCTGACGAAGGTCGACTGCTTCTCCGGGCTGATCGTGTAGCCCTGCGGCAGGGAGCCCTTGTTGACCTGGCTCTGCAACGTGTTGGCGATGTCCTTGCCCTGGTCCCCGATGTAGGAGGCCTGGAACTTGCTGCCGGACGGGCTCTTGCCGCCCGATCCGGCGTTGGTGAGGCTGGCGCCCGGGAGCAGTTCGATCTTGACGGTGTTGGAATCACCGGTGGTGATCTGGGCTTGCTTGACCTGGCCCGCGTCGATCGCTGCAACGACCTGGCCGGTGTCCACCGTCTTGTAGCCGTTCGAGTCAGAAACGACCTGCATCAGCACAATGACGGCGACGACGGCCAGGAGGATCCATGCGATCGGCGCGCGGAAGTATCGCTTGACGTCCATCCATGCGGGGCGTTGCCGCCCCGTCCCTCCTGCCACTCAACGGCGCTGCACGGCTCTCGGCCGTCGGCGCATCCGGTATGTGCATGTGCACCCCGCTCCCAGCCGGCTGGAAGTCGTACGAAGAGCGGGTAATTTGACCGTACAGCAGTGGTGCCCCGCTCCGTGGAAGCGCGACCTGCTGGTGTCTGTGGAGTTGTCCATCCGCCGACTCCAACGGGCGGGACCGGCGGACTGTTCCCTGATCTACGGCTTCTGCGTCAGCCGCCGTAGACGTGTGGGGCGAGCGTACCGATGAACGGCAGGTTGCGGAGCTTCTCCGCGTAGTCCAGGCCGTACCCCACGACGAATTCGTTGGGGATGTCGAAGCCGACGTACTTGACGTCGATCTCGACCTTGGCCGCGTCCGGCTTGCGCAGGAGGGTGCACACCTCCAGCGAGGCCGGCCCGCGCGAACCCAGGTTGCCGAGCAGCCAGGAGAGCGTCAGGCCGGAGTCGATGATGTCCTCGACGATCAGCACGTCCCGGCCCGCGATGTCGGTGTCGAGGTCCTTGAGGATCCGCACCACGCCGGAGGACTTGGTGCCCATGCCGTACGAGGAGACGGCCATCCAGTCCATCGTCACCTGGGAGTGCAGGGCCCGGGCGAGGTCGGCCATGACCATCACGGCGCCCTTGAGGACGCCGACGATCAGCAGGTCCTTCCCGGCGTAGTCCCGGTCGATCCGCTCGGCCAGCTCCAGGAGCTTGGCGTCGATCTCGTCCTTGCTGATGAGCACCTTCGCCAGGTCGGCGCCCATGTCCTTGTCGTCCACCGGGAGTACGTCCTCAAGTGTTCGTGGTCCTGTTGTTTCGGCGTCAGTCGCCCTGCCGCCGAAACACCAGGTTGCCACACCTTCGGGTGACCTCGACGCCCCCGGGTAGGTGGAGCGGCCCCTGGCCCCGCCACGCGGTGACCAGCAGATCCACCGTTTCCAGGTGCCGGGAGAAGAGATCACCGGCCGGGCAGCCCGCCCGCAGCGCGGTTCGGCGCAGCACCCGGCGCCGGACGGCCGAGGGCAGCTCGGCCAACCGGACGGCGTCCAGGGTGCCCGCACCGTCGTGCAGATCACGCCGGGAGAGGTCCTTCTCCACCACGTCGGCCCACTGGTCCAGGGCGTCGGCGTCGTCGCGGAAGAGCCGGGCGGTGCGGGCCAGCGCCTGCACCACGCCGTTGCCCAGGTGCTTCTCCAGCACCGGCAGGACCTCGTGGCGCACCCGGGCGCGGGTGTAGGCGGGGTCCATGTTGTGCGGGTCGTCCCAGACCGGGATGGACTGTGCGGTGCAGGCCTGCCGGGTGGCGGAGCGGTCGAGGTCCAGCAGCGGGCGGCGGTAGCGGCCCTTCTGCGCGGGCATCCCGGCCAGCGAGCGGGCGCCGGAGCCGCGGGCCAGGCCGAGCAGCACGGTCTCCGCCTGGTCGTCGCGGGTGTGGCCGAGGAAGACGGCCAGCGCCTGGTGGCGCTCGGCGGCCTCGTCGAGCGCGGCGTAGCGGGCGTCGCGGGCGGCGTTCTCGGGCCCGCCCTGGCGGCCGACCCGGACCGGGACGGCCTCCACCGGGTCCAGGCCGAGCGCGCGCAGGCGCTCGACGACCTGGAGGGCGCGGGCGGCGGAGCCGTCCTGGAGGCCGTGGTCGACGGTGACGGCGCCGACCCGCAGACCGAGCTTGGGCGCCTCGAAGGCGGTGGCGGTGGCGAGCGCCATGGAGTCCGCGCCGCCGCTGACGGCGACCAGGACGAGCGGGGAGCCGGGGGCGGCGGGGGTGCGCGGCAGGCCCGAGGGGTGGCGCCGGGCGTTGCCGATCAGGACGGTGGCGGGCGAGGCGGCGGTGGCCGTCGCGACGGCCGCGACAGCGCCGGACCGGGCGGGGACGGCGGCCGGCGCGGTGAAGGCGGCGCCGGCCTCGGCCACGAGGTCGGCGAGGGCGCGGCGGACGGCCAGGCGTATCGCCGCGACAGCGGGATGTGGACCCACGGTGAGCAACTCCTCTGCTGGGGGCGGGCACGCGACCAGAGGCACTGATAGCAGCCCGTTACCGAATGCTCACAGATCGTCGCAGAAGTGGGGGTGCGGTCGGGCCACCCGCGCCACCGGTACGACCACCGTCCCACGGACGGGTGAATGAAGAAACGTATCTTCACCTCACCCGATCACCCGTCCGAGGGGCGCGGCTAGGACTGGCGTCCGACCCGCGCCACCCAGGCGGCCGGGTTGTGGATCTCGTCCTTGGTCGGGAGGGTGTTCGGGGACGTCCAGACCCGGTTGAAGCCGTCCATCCCGATCCGGTCCACCACACCGCGCACGAAGACCGCGCCGTCCTGGTACTGGCGCAGCTTGGCGTCCATCCCCAGCAGCCGGCGCAGCAGCAGGTCGAGCCGGCCCGCGCCCTTGTCCCGGCGGCGCTGGAACTTCTCCCGGATCTCGCCCACGCTCGGCACCACGCTCGGGCCGACTCCGTCCATCACCACGTCCGCATGGCCTTCGAGCAGCGACATGACGGCGGTCAGCCGGTTCAGGATCTCGCGCTGGGCGGGCGTCTGGACCAGTTCGAGCAGGGTCTCGCGCTGCGGGCGGTCCGACGGGGAGAGCACCTCGCGCAGCCGTTCCAGCAGCGCGGTCGGCTCCACGTCGGTCTCGGCGAGGAAGGACTGCACCTCCGCCTGGACGTGGTCGCGCAGCCAGGGGACGGCGGTGAACTGGGTGCGGTGGGTCTCCTCGTGCAGGCAGACCCAGAGCCGGAAGTCGTGCGGGTCGACGTCCAGCTCCCGCTCCACCTGGACGATGTTCGGTGCCACCAGCAGCAGCCGGCCGGGTCCCGGCTGGTCCGGTCCGAGCCGGGGCTGGTCGAACAGCCCGGCCGGGCTGTCGGGGGTGTGCGGGACGCCGCGCTCGGCGGGCTCGGCGGCGGCGAAGGTCTCGTACTGGCCGAGCACCTTGCCGGAGAGCAGCGCGAGCACCGCGCCGACCTCCACCCCGGTGACCTTCTCCCCCACCGCGCCGAGCACCGCGCCGCCGGTGCTGCCGGCCCGGCGGGCCGAGAGCTTCTGCTCCAACGGCCTGATCACCGTCCGGAAGCCCGCGACGTTGGCGCGCACCCAGCCCGGGCGGTCCACCACCAGGACCGGCGCGGCGCCCTCGGCCGTCAGGCTGGTCGAGCGCATGCCGGTGAACTCGCGCACCGCGCCCTCCGCGGTGCGGGCGTGCTCGCGCAGCTCGGAAACCACCCTGCGGGCCTCGTCCCGGGTCACCTGGGGGCCCGGCCGGGCCAATCGGACCGCCGTCGCGACCGCGAGATTCCAGTCGACCATGTCGGCACCGCCGCTCGCGCTCGTCATGCCCTCACCGTACGTGCTCCGCGACGCCGCCCACCATGTGCCGGTCGGTCTTACTTGCAGCCGCAGCCGGCCAGCGCCGTGACGATGCGGTCCATCGCGGCGCGCGCGGTGTCCGCGCCGGCTGTGGTCTTGGTCATCAGGGCGAAGACCAGCAGCCGTCCGTCGGCGTCCACCACGGTGCCCGCCAAGGTGTTGACGTTGCTGAGGCTGCCGGTCTTGGCGTGCACGATGCCGGCGCCGCCGACGGTGCCCTGGGCGGCGTTGAAACGGCTGAGCAGCGTCCCGCTGAAGGCCCCGATCGGAAGGCCCGTCAGGACCGGGCGCAGCTGCGGGTGCTCGGGGGAGGCGGCGAGGGCGAGCAGGTCGGAGAGCACCAGCGGCGGGATGGTGTTCTTGACGTTCAGCCCGCTGCCGTCGTTCAGCTGGACGCCCGCCATCGGGATGCCGAGCCCCTGCAGCGTCTGGGTGACGGCGGCGGCCGCACCGTCGTAGCTGACCGGCTGGTGCGCGGCGATCGCCACCTGCCGGGCCACCGCCTCGGCCAGCGTGTTGTCCGAGTTGGTGAGCAGCCGCTCGACCAACCGGGCGAGGGTGGGCGACTGCACCTGGGCCAGCGGCGCCGCGCCCGCCGCCGCCACCACCTGGGCCGGCTTGCCGCCCACCGTGATGCCCTGAGCACCCAGCAGGTCGGCGAACCTGCCCGCCGCCTGGGCCGCCGGGTCGACCACCCGGGGCGGGACGTCGGTGTCCTCGGTGGGGTCGTTGCGCCCCTCGTCCACCATCAGCGACGCCATCGGGCCGATGTTGTACCCGTCGTTGTACTTGTGCGCGGCCGGACCGGTGAAGAGCGAGGTGTCGTAGCCGAGGTGCACGGTGGCGACGCCGGCCGCCTTGAGCGCGGCGGCGGTGCGCTGGGCCAGCTCGATCAGTGAGGCGGGGGCCGAGTCGGTGTCCACCGGCGCGCCGGCGATCCGGATCTGACCGACCGGAAGTCCGCTGAGCGTGGGGTCCCCGCCACCCACGAGAGTGATGTCGGAGGGCGTCGCGCCCGCCACCACCCGGGTCGTGATCCGGGTGTCGGCCGGCAGCAGGGTGAGCGCCGCCACGGAAGTGGCCAGCTTGGTGGTGGAGGCCGGAGTGGCGGGCGTCCCCTCGCCGGAGCCGAGCAGCAGCTTGCCGGTGCCGCCGTCGGTCACCGCGAAGTTCAGCGTGCCGAGCGCCTTGTCCTGCACCAGCTGGGCCAGCGCGCGCTGGAGGCCGGCGGTGGTCGGTATGTCGTCCCCCGCCGTGGTGACCGCCGGGGCGAGGACGGCCGGCGCGGGCGCCGCTGCCGCCGGAGCCGCCGTCCCGTCCGCCGAAGCCCCCGTACCGCCCACGACCAGCGCGACCACGGTCACGGCCGACGACAGCACCACCCGTGCACCTCTACGTGTCCCTGCCCCTGCCACTGCCCATCCCCTTTCCACAGCACTCCCTCCCGTAGGAGACACTTGGATTCTGTCAGTCCCTACCTTGGAGGAACCGTTGGAGTTCGACGTCACCATCGAGATCCCGAAGGGCTCCCGCAACAAGTACGAGGTGGACCATGAGTCCGGTCGCCTTCGTCTGGACCGGATGCTCTTCACCTCGACCCGCTACCCGGCCGACTACGGCTTCGTCGAGGGCACGCTCGGCGAGGACGGCGACCCGCTGGACGCCCTGGTCATCCTGGACGAGCCGACCTTCCCCGGCTGCCTGATCAAGTGCCGTGCCATCGGCATGTTCCAGATGACCGACGAGGCAGGCGGCGACGACAAGCTGCTCTGCGTCCCGGCCACCGACCCGCGCTGGGAGCACCTGCGGGACATCCACCACGTGTCGGAGTTCGACCGCCTGGAGATCCAGCACTTCTTCGAGGTCTACAAGGACCTCGAGCCCGGCAAGTCCGTCGAGGGCGCGGCCTGGGTCGGCCGCATCGAGGCCGAGGCCGAGATCGTCGCCTCGGTCAAGCGCCTTGAGGAGTCCGGCCACGCCCACTGAGGGCGTTCGGTCGCGACCGGTCGTTCTCGTTCTTTCGAGGCTCCCTGACGGCTGCTCGGCCCGGAGGCCGGGGCCGGTGGACACACTCCACCGACCCCGGCCTCCGGTGTGTCCGGGCTACAGACCCTCGACCACCGCGCGGATCTCGCCCACCACCGCGCCGCCGCCGTGCAGCGGAGCCGCGCCGATCCGCTCCAGCACCGCGTCGTCCAGCCCGAGCCGGCGCAGCACCGCGGCCAGCACCGGGCCGAGCGCCCGGCCGGCGCCGTCGTCGATCTTGAAGGCGAGGGCCCGCCCGTCCGGCAGGGCCACCGCCTGGACGGCCTCCGCGCCCATCTTGGACAGCGTCCCCGGGACCGCCTGCATCAGCCAGGTGTCGGGACGGCGGGTACCGGCCACGTACTGCGGGTGCGCGCGCATCGCGTCCGCCACCCGGCGCTGCGGCGTGCCGGGCTCGGCGAGGAGCAGCGAGCGGTAGCCGCGGGCCAGGCCGACCAGCGAGACGGCGTGCAGCGGCGCGCCGCAGCCGTCCGTCCCGAGGGCGGCTATCGACTCGCCGGAGGCCTCCTCCAGCGCCTCCTGGGCCAGCCGCTGGATCGGGTGCCCGGGGTCCAGGTAGCTGGCGGTCTCCCAGCCGTTGGCCTTGCTGGCGGCCAGCCAGGCGGCGTGCTTGCCCGAGCAGTTCATCAGCAGCGGCGCCCTGGTCCCGCCGGCCGCGAGGTGGTGCTCGGCCTCGGTCGGGTCCAGCGGCAGGTCGGGCGGGGTCTGCAGGTCCTCGGCCGCCAGTCCCGCGCCGGCCAGGATGGTCCGCACACCGTCCAGGTGAAACGATTCTCCGGAGTGGCTGGCGGCCGCCAGCGCCAGCAGCTCGCCCTCGATCGGCAGGCCGGCCCGCAGGGTGGCCACCGCCTGGAAGGGCTTGTTGCAGGACCGGGGGAAGATCGGGCGCTCGGGCGCGCCCACTGCGAGGTCCACCGTCCCGTCGGCGGCGAGGACCACCAGGGAACCCCGGTGGTGGCCCTCGGTGAAGCCGGAGCGCACCACCTCGGCGAGAACGGGCAGGAGATCGGCAGAGTCGGGCATGGGGTGAGAGCCTTCCGGAGCGGACGAGGGTGTCGGCGGCGTCCGTGGCGACCGGGTCTCAGTCGGCCGGCGTGCCTCCGGCGAGCAGGTCGTCGACCCGCGCTTCACCTTCACGGTACCGCCGGGTGATCTCGGCGCTGCAGCCGTCCGCCGTCCGCTGCAGCAGCTGGCGCCGGCCGGAGACCTCGCGCTCGTGCGCGGTGAGCCGGTCCAGCGCGGCCAGCAGCTCCGCCGAGGCGTGCGCGGCGAGGTCCGCCAGCTGCACGTCACCCATCAGGGCGTCCGCCTCCTCGCGGTACTGCTCGCCGCGCGGGGGGCCCAGCGTGACGTGCCGGGCCGAGCTGCGCACCGGCGACGGCGCGTCGGCCAGGATCTGCGGGAGCCGGTGCAGCAGGGTGTCCGGGTGGACCGGTCGCTGCCTGCGGTCCAGGGTGCGGCGGTCGAGTTCGGCCCGCAGGATGTCCACCCGGCCCTGCAACAGGCGGCGCAGGTAGGACAGGTCGGCCTCCTGCTCCCGGGCGTCCCGGCGCAGGGTGCGCAGCGCGTCGAGGCCGAGCGTCCCCAGCTCCGCCTGGGCCACCTCGGGCTCGCTCGGCACTCTGTTCGTGTCCATCGACCAACCACCTGCCGTTGTCCTGGTCCCGCCCTTACGGCCGCACTCCACTGAGGCACGCCCATCGGCCCCTCCGGGGTTCCCCGGCCGGCCCGGCGCCACCCACATGAGCGAGCGCGTCCGGTACGGACGTACGAGCGCTCGAACTCTCGGTCGACCGCTCGCGCCCGCCTCCGGAGCCCGGTGCCGTCCCGAATCGTGCCACCCCCCGGTCGCCGACGGGGCGCAGATGCACCCGAACGGCCCCGTGGCGAACGGGTATGGCTGATATGACCTGGCAGTGGCCGTCACCACCCGGTCCGCCCCGGGGCGGACGGCGCACACCACCGGCGCGTACCGGCCATCGGCGCGCCCCGGGCAGAATGGCCCGCATGCGAGCAGTGGTGCAGCGGGTGAGTGGGGCCGCCGTGACGGTGGCCGGCGAGCAGGTCGGCGCGATCGAGGGGCCTGGGCTGTGCGTCCTGGTCGGGGTGACCCACGGGGACACCGGCGAGAAGGCGGCCCAACTGGCCCGCAAGCTCTGGACGCTGCGGCTCTTCGACGGCGGCGAGGTCGAGCAGTCCTGCTCGGACCTGAACGCACCGCTGCTGGTGATCAGCCAGTTCACGCTCTACGGCGACGCCCGCAAGGGGCGCCGCCCCACCTGGAACGCGGCGGCGCCCGGACCGGTCGCCGAACCGCTGGTCGACGAGGTGGTGGCGCAACTGCGCACGCTCGGCGCCACGGTGGAGACCGGCCGGTTCGGCGCGGACATGAAGGTGTCGCTGGTGAACGACGGGCCGTTCACCGTGCTGCTGGAGGTCTGAGCGGGCCCGCTACTGCGGGACCACCACGTCCTGGTTGGCCGGGACGGTGCCGGCCCGCAGCAGCGCGTCGACCGGGACGTTGCGCTTGACCAGGGCCAGCGCGATCGGGCCGAGCTCGAAGTGCCGGGCCGAGGAGGTCACGAAGCCCAGCGCGCGGGCCTCCGGGCCGTCCGAGGCGAGCCGCACCTCGGTGCCGTGCGGCGGCAGCACCTCCTCGGTGCCGTCCAGGTGCAGGAAGACCAGCCGGCGCGGCGGCTTGCCCAGGTTGTGCACCCGGGCCACCGTCTCCTGGCCGCGGTAGCAGCCCTTCTGCAGGTGGACGGCGGAACGCAGCCAGTCCACCTCGTGCGGGATGGTGCGGTGGTCGGTCTCGAAGCCGAGCCGCGGGCGGTGGCCCTCGATCCGCAGCGCCTCGTACGCCCAGATCCCGGCCGGCGAGCCGAACCCACGGGTGGCCGAGGCGAGTTCGGCGCGGGGCAGGAACAGGTCACGCCCGTACGGGAGTTCGCGCACGGCGGCGGCGCCGTCGGCGGACGCGGTGGAGCCGGAGGCCACATGCACCACCGCGAACTCGTCGGTGGCGTCGGCGATCTCCACCCGGTACATGAACTTCATCCGCTCCAGGTACTCGATCAGAGCCTGCTGCGTGCCCGGCTCCACGTGCGCCCAGGTGGTGGTGCCGTCGTCGACCAGGTAGAGGGCGTGCTCGACGTGCCCGTTCGGGGACAGGATCAGCGCCTCGGTGGCCTGCTGCGGCGGCAGCTCGCTGACGTGCTGGGTCAGCAGCAGGTGCAGCCAGGCCAACCGGTCGGGGCCGGTGAAGGTGATCACGGCGCGGTGCGACAGATCGACGAACGCCCGGCCCGCCGCCAGCTCGCGCTGCTCGCGGAAGAGGTCGCCGTAGTGGGCCGCGACGCCTTCGTCGGCCCCTTCGGCGGGGACGGCACCGGGCAGGGACAGCAGCGGGCTCTTCATGGCAGTCAGCTTACGACGCCCGGCCGGCGGGCTACTCGGGCGGGAGCTTGGCGGTGCAGTCGGCGCAGCGGCCGAAGATCGCGAAGTGCTTGAGGTCGGTGTCGAAGCCGTGCTGGGTGCGCAGGCTGTCGATCAGCGGGGCGGCGATCGCGGTGTCGGTCTCGGTGACCCCGTCGCAGTCCCGGCAGACCAGGTGCAGGTGGGTGTGCCGACCCGCCAGGTGGTAGGTCGGCGCACCGTGGCCGAGGTGGGCGTGCGAGACCAGCCCGAGCTCCTCCAGCAGCTCCAGGGTCCGGTAGACCGTGGAGATGTTGACCCCGCTGGCGGTCAGCCGGACCTGGTTGAGGATCTCGTCCGGCGTGGCGTGGTCGAGCACGTCGACCGCCTCCAGCACCAGCTGTCGCTGCGGGGTGAGCCGGTAGCCACGCTGGCGCAGGTCGGTCTTCCAGTCGGACGACGCGGTCGTCCCGTTGTTCGCCACGATGCTGCCCCTGCTCGGATAGAGGTCCCGGGGGTCCAGTGTAGGGATCAGCGGCGACCGGACGGCCGGGCGATCAGCGGAAGAAGGCGATGCCGTCGTCCGGCAGGTCGTTGATGTCCTTGATCAACTGAGCCGGGCTGAGCACCTTCTTGAGCTGCGCGGACATGTACGGCCGCAGCGGCACCTCGGGGGCGGCCTTCTCGCCGACCCAGAGCAGTTCCTCGTTGACGAAGCCGAACAGCCGCTTGCCGCCGCTGTACGGGGCCGAGCCCTCGATCCGGGCGACCGCGTCGGTGGTCACGTTGATCTGCGGCTTGCCGTCGGCGAGTTCGCCGTACCAGATCTCCACGGTGCCGTCGTCGCGCACGGAGGAGATCTCCACGCCACGCGCGCCGCTGGTGCCCCGCTGGTTGCTGGTGACGCGCCAGAACGCGTGCTCGTTCTCCAGCGGGCGGATCTTCTCGCCCTCGTCGTCCAGCACCCAGGTCCGTGAGCGGAACTCCAGGAACGGCCGGCCGTCGTGCCGGAACACGACCTCCTGGCCGAAGTTGCACTTCTCGGTGTCCGGGCCCCCTTCGACCGGCAGCGGGGCGTAAACCCCGGCGCCCTCCCAGGTGCCGAGAAGGAAGGCCAGCGAAACGACGTCCGGGTGGAGGTCAGAAGGAATCTCGATCATGATCCTGGTCGCAGTCGGGGGCGGGGGGCGTGCCGGCTCAGCCGTACGTGGTCCAACCGTACGGGAGAGGTCAGCGCTGGCCCTGGTAGAGCTTCATCACGGAGAAGATGGCGAACCAGGTGATCAGGACGGCCATCAGGGCCAGCAGGCCGTCGTAGAAGAGTTCGAGGCCACTCACGGTGCGCTCCCGGTATGTCGATAGCGGACGGATACGACGGCGCGAGTCTATCCGGCGCCGATCGGCGACTCGCGGTGAGGCCCGCCCTACGCCCGGCCGACCAGCCGTTTGCCGGTCGGCGAGGTCGGGAGGGACGGCCGGAAGGGGCCGCCGCACGGCGCGCGCCCTCTATGCTCGGCGGTGTGTCGAAGAAGCTGGTCATCAAGGTCACTGCCGGAGCCGACGCGCCCGAGCGGTGCTCGCAGGCGTTCACGGTGGCGGCCATCGCGGTCGCCAGCGGGGTCGAGGTCTCGCTCTGGCTGACCGGGGAGTCGTCCTGGTTCGCGCTGCCGGGCCGCGCGGCGCAGTTCGAGCTGCCGCACGCCGCGCCGCTGCCCGACCTGCTGGACTCGGTGCTGGCGGCCGGCACGGTCACGCTCTGCACGCAGTGCGCGGTGCGGCGCGGGATCGGGCAGTCGGACACCCTGGACGGTGTCCGCATCGCGGGCGCCCAGGTCTTCCTGAGTGAGATCATGGCCGACGACGTGCAGGCGCTCGTCTACTGATCCGCGCCGCCGCCGCGCCGCTACCGGTCGGGCTTGTCGCGGTCGTGCCCCGGGTCGTCCCAGTCGGGGTCGTCCCAGCGCGGGTCGTTCCACCAGTCGTCCTGCGGGTCGCGCTTGTTGGCGAAGATCGCCGCCAGCGGCGGGATGACCATCGCGACCAGGCACATGCCGATCGCCGCCGGGACCGAGAAGAACCGCACGACTCCCCAGGCCAGGACGAAGAGGCCGATGCACCCGGCCATCATGGCGAAGTAGTACACATGTCGGCGGTTGCGCTGCACACCACCACGGTACGGCTGAGAGCCCCCGCCGTGGCAGGGGCTCTCAGCCGGTCGTTCAGCGGGTCGTCACCGACCCGTCGCCTCAGACCGCGATCGGGACCTCGGTCTGGGCGCCCTGCGAGGCGACCACGACACGGTCCACGGTCGCACCGGGCACCAGCGCGCGCACCGTCCACTTGCCCGGGGCCGCGAAGAAGCGGAACTGCCCGGTGGACGAGGTGGGCACCTCGGCGGTGAACTCGCCGCCCGCGTCGAGCAACCGGACGTAGCCGTTGACCGGCTCACCGTCTCGGGTGACCGAACCCTGAATGATCGTCTCGTTCGCCACGTCTACTCCTGCCAGGTCCGGGCCGCCGGCCTTCGCACCACACATGTCGGTCTCCTTCTTACGGGTACTGCGCGGTGCTCAGTTGCTGCCGAGCTCGATCGGCACGCCCACCAGGCTGCCGTACTCGGTCCACGAACCGTCGTAGTTCTTGACGTTCTGCTGGCCGAGCAGCTGGTGCAGCACGAACCAGGTGAGCGCGGAGCGCTCGCCGATGCGGCAGTAGGCGATGGTGTCCTGCGCGAGGTCGACGCCCTCGGCCTGGTAGAGGGCGGTGAGCTCCTCGTTCGACTTGAAGGTGCCGTCGTCGTTGGCGTTCTTCGACCACGGGATGTTGCGGGCGCTCGGGACGTGGCCCGGACGCTGCGACTGCTCCTGCGGGAGGTGGGCCGGGGCGAGCAGGCGGCCGGAGAACTCGTCGGGCGAACGGACGTCGACCAGGTTCTTGCTGCCGATCGCGGCGAGGACGTCGTCGCGGAAGGCGCGCAGCGAGGTGTTCTGCTCCTGCGCCTTGTACTCGGTGGCGGCGCGGGCCGGGACCTCGGCGCCGTCGACCAGGTCGCGGGAGTCCAGCTCCCACTTCTTGCGGCCGCCGTCGAGCAGGCGCACGTCGCCGTGGCCGTACAGCTTGAAGTACCAGAAGGCGTACGAGGCGAACCAGTTGTTGTTGCCGCCGTAGAGCACCACGGTGTCGTCGTTGGCGATGCCCTTGGCGCTCAGCAGCGCCTCGAAGCCGGCCTGGTCGACGAAGTCGCGGCGGACCGGGTCCTGGAGGTCCTTCTTCCAGTCGATCCGGACCGCGTTGCGGATGTGGTTCTTGTCGTAGGCGGCGGTGTCCTCGTCGACCTCGACGACGACGACCTTCGGGTCGTCCAGGTGCGCCTGGACCCAGTCGGCGTCAACCAGGACGTCACTGCGGCTCATGAGATGTGTCTCCATCCGGGGGCGGTGTGCGGAGGTGGTGCCCGGCGCGGTCCGATCTTCCGTGCAGCTTGTCCGAATATATGTCCGGATGCTGAGACGGGGCGGGAACAGGTGCCGACGGGCGGGAGTCCTTGGGGGTGGCCGAAGGCGGGAAATGCCTGTTCAGGCCTACGAGCGGGCGAGGCGGCGGATCAAATACTGCCGGACCGAGCCGCCGATCAACGCTTTCGACACAGGCAGGCAGCCACGCGGCAGAGGTCTACCGCCCGCCGCTTTGTGAGGTCCGCCTGTCGCTTCATGCCGATGATGCTAGGGACCGGAGAGCGTCCCTGTCATCAGAGTGTCGAATACTGAGACGAATATGTTCGAGGAGTGGGATTTCACCCCCCTTCGCCCGGCCGGGCGGGCGAAAACACCACCGCCCCGCGGGGCCCGCCGAGCGGCGGGTCTCACGGGGCGGGATGCCGTGCGGGGGCCGGGCCTGCCCGGGAGGTCAGCCGGCCAGCTGCAGCGAACTGCCCTGGAAGGCCAGCACGAGGCCGTCCGGCTCCGGGGTGACCTGGCTCAGGGTGAGTCCGACCGGCATGTCCTGCAGCGTGAAGCTCTTCGAGCCGATCGCCGTGGAGACCATCGAGCTGACGCCCGGCAGCAGCCCCACGCCCGGGACGTCGCCCACGCTGTCCACCAGCACCCGGTTGCCGTCCGTGCGCAGCTTGACCGTCGTGCCGACCTTCTGGCCCAGCACCTGGACGGAGACCTTGAGCAGGCCGGGCCCGCCGTAGCCGAGGGTGGTGCGGGAGTCCAGGCCGAGCAGGCTCTCGACGTTGGCATACGGCAGCCGACCGGAGCCGGTGCCCGAGTCGACGGTGGCCGACTTGTAGTCACCGCTGACCCGAACACCCCTCAGTTTGGCGGCGAAGGAGTCCAGTTGGACGGTCTGTCCGCCGCCGGAGAGCTGCACGCTGTTCGCCGAGAGCCGCACGCTGTCGAACTTCTTGTCCAGCGCCTGGGTGAGGAAGGGGAACCCGTCGATCGTCACCGAGGGGCGGCCGCTGATGCCCTGTCGGTTCGCCAACTGGTCCGCGGCCTTGCTCTGCGCCGTCGAGAGGGCGATCCGGTCGGCCCCGACCAGCAGGCCGGCCAGGACCACGACACCGATCAACACCTTGATCAAGGTCCGCATCGAAAAAGTCTCCCCGTCCGTGGTTGCCGTACCAGTCGGTACGACGATCTGTCCGGGGCCATGGTTCCGTACCCGGACCGGCCCCGCGGCTCCCCCCGGCCCGCCGCGCGGCTCCGATCCGGCCGGTCAGCCCCCGGCGAACGGGGGCAGCACCTCGATGACGCCGCCCTCCGTGAGCGCCACCGCGGCGCGGTCACGGCCGCCCACGGGCTCGCTGTCCACCAGGAACGAGCAGATGCCCAGCACCTGGACGAAGCGCGGCCGGTCCGCGTGCAGCTCGCGGGCGTGCTGCAACGCCTCGGCCAGGGTGGCCGCCCGGTACGGCTCCTCGGCGATGCCGGCCTCCGCCTTGGCGGCGGCCCAGTAGCGGATCGTGCCGGTCACCACGCCGGGGGTACCTCCGGGCCGGAGGCTGGGGGAGGGTTCGGTGGTCGCGGTCATGGCGGCCCCATTCTCGAAAGGTGTACACGGACAGTGCCGGTCGGTGCCGTGACCCATGATGGCTCGCACCCCCCACAAGGCGGGAACTTCGCAGGCCACAGGGGTCGGCGCCGGGGCGTACGGCGCGGGACGCGACCGGGATCACGTCCCGCGTCCCCTCCCCGGACCAGGCGTGTTCGGCTATTCTCATGGCGTAAGGGATCCGGGCAGAGTCGCCCCCGGGTCCTTTTGTGCTTTCAGGACACCGGATGCGTGTGCCTTGCGAGTGGTAGCCAAGAAGAGCGGACGGTGCGCGGATGAGCAGGCCAGCAGGGGTGCGGCAGGGGTCGGACGACCCGTGCGGCACGTCCCGCGCGGCAGGGCCCGCCGACCGGACCTCCGCTGTCATGCGACCGCGACCCGGAAAGGGGACGACCCGGGTATGAGTTCTCTCCTCCTGCTCACCAACGCACTGCAACCGTCGGCGGAGGTGCTGCCGGCCCTCGGCCTGCTGCTGCACCAGGTACGGGTGGCCCCGGCCGAGGGATCGGCCCTCGTCGACACCCCCAGCGCCGACGTGATACTCGTCGACGGGCGGCGCGACCTGCCGCAGATCCGCAGCCTCTGCCAGCTGCTGCGCTCCACCGGCATCAGCTCGCCGATGATCCTGGTGGTCACCGAGGGCGGCCTGGCCGCCGTCACCGCCGAGTGGGGCGTCGACGACGTCCTGCTGGACACCGCCGGACCGGCCGAGGTCGAGGCCCGGCTGCGGCTGGCGACGGGCCGCCAGCAGCAGGCGGCCAACGACGACAGTCCGACCGAGATCCGCAACGGCGACCTCCTGGTGGACGAGGCGACGTACTCCGCCAAGCTCAAGGGGCGGGTGCTCGACCTCACCTTCAAGGAGTTCGAGCTGATCAAGTACCTCGCGCAGCACCCGGGCCGGGTCTTCACCCGGGCCCAGCTGCTCCAGGAGGTCTGGGGCTACGACTACTTCGGCGGCACCCGGACGGTCGACGTGCACGTGCGACGGCTGCGGGCCAAGCTCGGGGTCGAACACGAGCAGCTGATCGGGACGGTCCGCAACGTCGGCTACCGCTTCGTGACGCCCTCGCACGGCGACAAGGCCGAGCGCGCCGGCGTGGAGCAGCCGGTCGCCGGCCTGCACGAGGGCTGAGCCGGACCGGGCGCGGCGGGCCGGTCCCCGTCCCGCCCGGGACAGCGACCAGGGCGACCGGCGGACCGGCCGCCCTGGGACTGGACAAACACGCGTAGACTCCGTGCGTGGCCAAGGTGACGCGCGATGATGTAGCCCGACTGGCTGGGACCTCGACCGCGGTCGTCAGCTATGTCATCAACGACGGTCCGCGCCCGGTGGCGCCCGCGACCAAGGAGAAGGTGCTCGCCGCGATCGAGCAGCTCGGCTACCGGCCGAACAGCGTCGCGCAGGCGATGGCCTCCCGCCGGACCAACCTGATCGGCATGATCGTGCCGGACGCCCGGCAGCCGTTCTTCGCCGAGATGGCACACGCGGTCGAACGGGCCGCCTCGGACCGCGGCAAGCTGGTCCTGATCGGCAACTCGGACTACGTCGACGACCGCGAACTGCACTACATCCGGGCCTTCCTCGGCATGCGGGTCTCCGGTCTGATCCTGGTCAGCCAGGGCGCCCCGCAGCGCGCGGCGAAGGAGTTCGCCGCGATGGAGGGCGCCAAGGTGGTGCTGCTGCACCGCCGGCCCGAGGCCATCGACGACGTCTCGGTGGTGACCGACGACGTCGGCGGCGCCGAACTCGCCGTCCGTCACCTGCTGGAGGTGCACGGGCACCCGTACGTGGTCTGCTTCGGCGGCCCGGTGGACTCCCCCGCGCCCGGCGACCCGGTGATCGACCACGTCGAGGGCTGGCAGCGCGCGATGGACGCCCACGGGCTGCCCACCGAGCAATACCTGATCGACGCGCCGTTCCACCGCTACGGCGCCTACGAGGTCGCGGTCAAGCTGCTGCGCTCGCCGAATCGGCCGCCGGCCATCTTCTGCTCCACCGACGACCAGGCGATCGGCCTGCTGCGGGCCGCCCGCGAGGTCGGCATCCGGGTCCCCGAGGACCTCGCGGTGGCGGGCTTCGACGACGTGCCGGAGGCCGCGCTGGCCGACCCGCCGCTGACCACGGTCGCCAGCGAGCGCGAGGCGATGGCCCGGGCGGCCGTCGACCTGGTGCTGGACGACTCGTTGATGGTGCCCGGTTCGGACACCGAGCGGGTCCGCCGGTTCCCCTCGCGGCTGGTCGTGCGACGCTCCTGCGGCTGCGGCGAGAGCACCACCGGGTAAGCGGTGCCGCAGAGTAACGGGTCTTTATGAGAAGTCAACAGGCTTCTCTGCCCGTTCTGACTCGGCTCTCATGAGATCTTCACCCAGCGGGCGGACGTTAGGTCCATGAGCGACCAGCACCGCAGTTCCGCAGATGAGTCGGGGCAGCCCCTCCCGCCGAAGCCGGCCGAGGCGCCCACCGCTCACGTCCACGAAGACCTCTCCGCGCCGAACGCGTCCTACCCGGCGGCCGGTCCGCACGAGCCGTACTCCGGCTACGCCGAGCACGCCGAACACGCCACGCCGGCGTGGGGCGAACTCCCGGTCGGCGGACCCGTCGAGCAGCCCGTCCCCAGCCACGCCAAGCGGACCCGCAACGGGTACCTGCGCGGCCGCCTCGCCCTGGTCACCGCGGTCGCGGCGATCGCCGCCGTCCTCGGCGGCCTGGCCGGCGGCACGATCGCCGGCTCCCAGCACACCACCGCCGCGAGCTCCAGCACCCTCGTGAGCCCGGTGGCCGCCAGGTCCGACGGCACCGCCAACGTCGCGTCGATCGCCGCCGCGGTCTCCCCGAGCGTGGTCCAGATCACCGTGCAGACCAGCGACGCCACCGCCACCGGCACCGGCGTGATCCTCACCCCCGGCGGCCAGATCCTCACCAACTTCCACGTCATCTCCGGCGCGGTCAGCAACGGCGGCACGATCAGCGTCACCTTCCAGAACGGCAACAAGGCCAGCGCCACCGTCACCGGCACCGACAAGGCGCTGGACGTCGCGGTGATCACCGCGAGCGGCGTCAGCGGCCTGCCCACGGCCGCCCTCGGCGACAGCGACGCGATGGCCGTCGGCGACTCGGTGGTCGCCATCGGCAACCCGGACGGCCTCACCGGCACCGTCACCTCGGGCATCATCAGCGCCAAGAACCGCCAGGTCACCGTCCAGGTCGACGAGGGCAGCACGCAGAGCAACGGCGGCTTCGGCTTCCCCAGCTTCCCCGGCTACGGCGGGCGCGGCTCCACCGGCTCCGGGTCCGGCGCAGGGTCCGGCTCCACCGCGACCTACCAGGCCTTCCAGACGGACGCCGCGCTCAACCCCGGCAACTCCGGCGGCCCGCTGATCAACGCCAACGGCCAGGTGATCGGCATCAACTCCGCGATGTACTCCGGCAGCGGCTCCAGCTCCAGCTCCACCAGCAGCCAGGCCGGCAGCGTGGGCCTCGGATTCTCCATCCCGATCAACAGCATCAAGCAGGTGCTGCCCAAGATGCAGGCCGGTCAGACCCTCTGAGTACGCCCGCAACGCCCGTCCACACCGCACAATGGCAAGACCCCTTCCGGACCCAGAGAGGGCCACACCGCCGATGACTCCCCGCGCCGACGACCGCACCCCTGCCGAGCAGCCGGGCTCCCCGGCCCGACTGCTCGTGGTCGACGACGAGCCCGCGCTGCGGGACGCCCTCGAGAGCAGCCTCGCCTTCGAGGGCTACGAGGTCACCACCGCCACCGACGGCTACGAAGCCCTCGACGCCGTCGAGCGCGACCGCCCCGACCTGGTGCTCCTCGACATCATGATGCCGAGGATGGACGGCCTCACCGCCGTCCGCCGGATGCGCTCGCGCGGCGACACCGCCCCGGTGCTGATGCTCACCGCCCGCGACGCGGTCGGGGACCGGGTCACCGGCCTGGACGTCGGCGCCGACGACTACCTGGCCAAGCCCTTCGAGCTGGACGAGCTGCTCGCCCGGGTGCGCGCCCTGCTGCGCCGCAACGCGCTGGCCACCGAGGCCGCCGCCCGGGCCACCGTCACCGAGGACGACTCCGAGGTGCTCGCCTTCGCCGACCTGCGGATGAACACCGCCACCCGCGAGGTGACCCGCGACGGCAAGCCCGTGGAGCTGACCCGCACCGAGTTCATGCTGCTGGAGATGTTCCTGGCGCACCCCCGCCAGGTGCTGACCCGGGAACAGATCCTCAAGGCCGTCTGGGGCTTCGACTTCGAGCCCTCCTCCAACTCGCTGGACGTCTACGTGATGTACCTGCGCCGCAAGACCGAGCAGGGCGGCATGCCCCGGCTGATCCAGACGGTCCGCGGTGTCGGCTACGCCCTGCGCGCACCGTCGGGCACGGCGGCCTGAGGCGATGAGCGGCACTGCTCCACACCACCGGGGCCGGCTGTCCCGCTGGTACCACGGCCGCTCGCTGCGCAGCCGGCTGGCCATCCTGGCCTCGCTCGCGGTCGCCGTCGCGATCATGCTGTGCTCGGTGGCCTCCTGGTTCATCGTCCGGACCAACCTCTACGACCTGCAGAAGGCGCAACTCTCCAGCGCGCCGCCGAACCCGCCGCTGCTGAGGATCACCCCGAACATCGCCTGCGGAGCCACCCCGCAGGCGGCCCTGGCCGAACTCAAGGGGGCGAACGCGGAGATCGCCAGCAAGTACCCGGCGCTGCCCAACCCCTCCGAGCGGACCAACCGTTGGGAGACCGAGCTGCTCAGCGGCGACGGCAGCAAGGTCTGCCTGCCGATCGGCGCGACCTCGCTGGGCATCAAGGAGTCGCCCTCCTACCTCGACGCGCTCAGCCTGGAGCCGAACCAGGCGATCTTCCGGGTCGGCAGCTACCTCAACGGTGATCCGGCGATGCTGCGCCTGACGCACTTCCAGTCGCCCGGCGGCAACGACAGCCCGATCCAGAACTACGTCCTGATCACCGCCTCCCCGCTCTCGGGCGTCGACGACTCGCTCCAGCAACTCGCCCTGCTGCTGCTCGGCGTGGTCGCGGTCGGCGCGCTCGGCGCCGGCATCACCGGACGGATCGTGGCCCGCACCGCGCTCAAGCCGGTGCACGAACTCACCGAGGTGGTCGAGCACATCGCCCGCACCGAGGAGGTCGGCACCACCATCCCGGTGCACGGCAGCGACGAGATCGCCCGGCTCTCCAGCTCGTTCAACTCGATGAGCACCGCACTGGCCAACTCCCGGGACCGGCAGACCCGGCTGATCGCCGACGCGGGCCACGAACTGCGCACCCCGCTCACCTCGCTGCGCACCAACGTCGACCTGATGATCCGCAGCGACGACACCGGCCGCCCGCTGCCGCCCGCCACCAAGACCAAGCTGCTCGGCAGCATGAAGGCGCAGATGCAGGAACTCACCCTGCTCATCGGTGATCTGCTGCAACTCTCCCGGCCCGATTCGCCGAAGCCCGGCCAGAACGTGGCCACCGTGGCGTTCCACGAGATCGCCGCGCGGGCGGTCGAGCGCGCCAAGCTGCGCGGCCCCGGGCTGCTCTACCGGGTCGATCTCAACCCCTGGTACGTGCGCGCCGACGCGGCCGCGCTGGAGCGGGCCGTGATGAACCTGCTCGACAACGCCGTGAAGTACAGCCCGCCGGCCGCCCCCATCGACGTGCTGCTGCGGGACGGCATGCTCACCGTCCGGGACCACGGACCGGGTATCCCGACGGACGAGCTCCAGTTCGTCTTCGACCGCTTCTGGCGCTCCCCGTCCTCCCGCCAACTGCCGGGCTCCGGGCTGGGACTGTCGATCGTCGCGCAGACCATCCACGACTCCGACGGCGAGGTCGCCCTCGGGCCGGCCCCGGACGGCGGACCCGGCACGCTGGCCACCGTCCACCTGCCGGGCAGCCGGATCGCGCCGAAGCCGTACCCGTCGGCGCCGCCATCGGCGGAGGACTGAGCCGCGGGCGCCCGAGCGGCTGCGGTGCCGGGCGGGGCGTCGTTCAGACGCCCGGCTCGGCCTCCAACTGCCGCTCGGCACGCACGCGTTCGGCCACCGCCTCCTCGGTCATCGCGCGGTCGGTGTAGACCAGCGGGCGTTCCGCCTCGGTGATGATGTGCTTCACCACCTGGACGTTGCCGTTCACGTCCCAGACCGCGATGCCGGGCGAGAGGGTGGGGATGATCTCCACCGCCCAGCGCGGCAGCCCCAGCACCCGGCCGGTGGCCCGAGCCTCGTCGGCCTTCTGCATGTAGATGGTGCGGGTGGAGGCCATCTTGAGGATCGCCGAGGCCTCCCTGGCCGCCGCGCCGTCCACCACGTCCGAGAGGTGGTGGACCACCGCGACGAAGGACAGGCCCAGCCGGCGGCCGAACTTCAGCAGCCGCTGGAAGAGTTGGGCGACGAACGGGCTGTTGATGATGTGCCAGGCCTCCTCGACCAGGAAGATGCGCTTCCTGCGGTCGGGGCGGATCCAGGTGTGCTCCAGCCAGACGCCGACGATAGCCATCAGAATCGGCATCGCGATCGAGTTGCGGTCGATGTGCGAGAGGTCGAAGACGATCAGCGGCGCATCCAGGTCGATGCCGATGCTGGTGGGACCGTCGAACATGCCCCGCAGGTCGCCGTCGACCAGCCGGTCGAGCACCAACGCCACGTCCAGGCCCCAGGACTGGACGTCCTCGGTGGCGACCCCGAGCGACTCCACCGACGACATGTCGGGCTTGCGCAGCGTGTCGATGATGTCACCGAGGATCGGCTGACGGTCCGTCACGGTGGCCCGGACGTGCGCGTGCGCGGCCTTCAGCGCGAAGCCGGCGCGCTCCTCCAGGCCTCGCCCCATCGCCACCTCGATGATGGTGCGCAGCAGCGAGAGCTGACCGGTGGTGGTGATCGCCGGGTCGAGCGGGTTGAGCTTGACGCCGCCGTCCCTGGCGGCCATCGGGTCCAGCCGGATCGACCTTATGCCCAGCGCGTTGGCGATCAGGTTCCACTCGCCGACGCCGTCCTCGCCCTGCGCGTCCAGCACCACCACCTGGCGGTCGCGGAACCTCAACTGCCGCAGCACATAGGTCTTCTCCAGCGCGGACTTGCCGTTCCCGGACTCGCCGAGCACCAGCCAGTGCGGGGCCGGCAGTTGCTGCCCGTACAGCTGGAAGGGGTCGTAGACGTACCCCTTGCCGCTGTAGACCTCGCGGCCGATGATCACCCCGGAGTCACCCAACCCCGGTGCGGCGGTGGGCAGGTAGACCGCCTGGGCCTGACCGGTCGAGGTACGGACCGGCAGCCGGGAGGTCTCCACCTTGCCGAACATCAGGCTGGTGAAGGAGTCGGTGAGGGAACTGAGCGGAGATGCCATCGGGACCCCTGAGGTCAGCGGCGGATGCCGGTGGCGAACGGAAGGGTGTTGACGAACGCCCGGTGGTGCTCGCGGTCGCACCACTCCAGCTTGAGGTAGCTCTTGCCGGCCGACGCCCGGATGGTCCGCTTGTCGCGGGCCAGCGCCTCGGGGTTGCGGGAGGAGACCGTGATGTAGCCGACCAGGTTCACCCCGGCCGCGCCGGAGGCGAGGTCGTCGCCGCGCTGGTCGACCCGGCCGGTGTGCGCCAGGTCGCGCGGGTCGACCGTCCGGTTCATCTTGGCGGCGCGGCTGGCCTCGGCCTCGTCGTTGGTCTTCTCGGTGAGCATCCGCTCGATGGCCACGTCGGTGGGCTCCAGGTCCATCGTGACGGCCACCGTGCGGATCACGTCCGGGGTGTGCACCAGCAGCGGGGCGAGGAAGTTGACGCCCACCGGGGTGAGCGGCCACTCCTTGACCCAGGCGGTGGCGTGGCACCAGGGCGCGCGGGTCTGCGACTCGCGGGTCTTGGCCTGCAGGTACTGCGGGTGGGTGGCGTCCAGTTCGGCCGGCCAGGCGTTGCGCCGGGACATCGCCTGGATGTGGTCGATCGGGTGGTCCGGGTCGTACATCGAGTGCAGCAGCGAGGAGAGCCGGGCCTGGCCCAGCGGCTGCCGGACCCGGATGTCGGCCTCGGCCAGCCGGGCGCAGATGTCGGTCAGCTCGCGCGCCATCACGGCCGCCAGGCCGTCGTCGTCGCGGGCCCGCTCGCCGGTGGCGGTACGGCCCATCGCGTGCGCCTCGGCGGCCAGTTCGCGGTTGTAGTGCATGCAGGCGACCAGGTAGGCGCGGTGCTGCTCGGAGGAGGTGGAGACCATCGACTGCAACTGGTCGTAGGAGTCCTGCAGCCAGCGCGGCGCGTCGTGGTCACCCCGCCGCTCGACGTCCTTGGCGTGCGCGTCGGGATCGGCCGGCAGGGTGCGGGCCAGGATCTGCAGCCGCGTCACGAAGCCGTCCCCGTTGGCGACGTGCTTCAGCAGCGTGCCGAACCGGTCGACCAGCGCCTCCTGGTCCTCGGAGTCCCGCAGCCCGACACCCGGGCCCTCGATCTCGATCGCCGCGGTGACGGTGCGGCGCTCCAGGTGCATCAGCACGCCGACCTCGTCCGGGCCGAACGGGGCGCTCAGCCAGCGCAGCCGGCCGACCCCCGGAGGCGGGCCGACCTCGATCTCCTGGCCGTCCATCCGGGTCCCGGAGTCCATCGCGGTGGACTGCCAGACCGCGCGGCCGCTGCGCACCGTCCGCCGGTAGGTGCGGTTGATCTCCACCCACTTGTAGAACGTCCGGCGCCGGTACGGGACGTAGACGGCGGCGATCGCCAGCACCGGCAAGCCGATGAGACCGGCGATGCGCAGCGGCAGGACCGGCATCAGCAGACCCCAGAGCATCCCCAGGAAGGCGCCGAAGATGATCAGCACGATCTCCCCGGACTCCCGGTTGCGGCCGATCGGCGCGTTGGGCCTGGCCTTGCCGATCAGATAGGTGCGGCGCTGATGGACGTATCCCTGGGCGTACTGCCCTCCGTACTGTCCGAGCGGTTCGCTGCTCATGGTGCGTCACCCTCCCTTCGCTGGGTTCTGTGCCGCGGGCGCGGCCGGGCTCGCGGGCGGAGCCGGGGAACGGGAGGCGTGCGCGGCGATGCCGGCGGCGGCCGAACCGCTGCTCCCGGCACCACCACCGCCACCGCCGGCGCCGTCCGCACCACCGCGCGAACCGTGCGCGGAGATGCCCTGCTTGACCAGGTTGGCCGGACCGTTGATCATCGCCGAACCGGCCGAGACCGCACTGGCCCGGGCCTGGCGCATGTGCAGCATCTCGTCACCGAAGCCGGGGACGAAGCGGTAGATCGCGCTGCTGGCGAAGATCGACAGGAAGAGGATGGCGAGGCCGGAGAAGACCTTGGAGAAGTCGTCCGAGGCGCCGGCCCCGGAGGCCACCGCACTGGCCAGTCCCAGGATGATCACGATCACCGGCTTCGCCAGGTCCACGGCGGCCATCAGGCCGGCCCAGCGGCGGACGTGCTTCCACAGCTGCTTGTCGACCAGACCGGCATAGACGGCGGTGCCCAGCAGCGCTCCGACGTAGAGCATCGCGGTGCGGATCCACAGCTCGATCCAGAGCACGGCGGCGGCCAGCACCGCCACCAGCGAGACGATGATCAGGATCAGCGGACCGCCGCCGATCGAGCCGTTCTCCAGGGTGTCGGCGAACCCGCCGAGGTAGGTGGTGGTGTCGGACTTGGTCCCGGCCGCGATGGCGGCGGTCAGCCCGTCGGTGGCGCTCACCACGGTGTAGAGGATCAGCGGGGTGAAGGCGGAGGCCACCACGGTCAGCCAGAGGAAGCCGATCGCCTCCGAGAACGCCTGGGTGAGCGGCACACCGCGCACGGCCCGCTTGGTGACCGCGAGCAGCCACAGGACCAGGGTCACCACGGAGGAGGCGGCGAAGACCACCGCGTACTGCTGCAGGAAGGCGGCGTTGGTGAAGTCGACCGTGGTGGTCTTGTCGATGGCCCCGGAGAGGATCCGCACCAGCCACGCGGCGGCCTGCGCGCAGCCCTTGGCCAGCGAGCCGAGCGGATCGGTGACGGAACCCACCGTGGAGGACCCGGGCAGCCCGGAGCCACTGGGCGGCCCCGCGCAGAGAATCCCGCCATCACCCGCCAATGGCAGGTTCGTCGGGCAGGGAGCCGGGGAGGGTGAAGGGCTAGGCCCGGCCGCGAAGGCGCCCTGGGCGGTCAGCAGGGCCGCGAGCTGCACCATCGACATCGCCCACGCCAGGGTGCCGGCGGTGCGCAGGAACGGGCGGGCAGGGCGGGCAGGGCGGTCGGCGCCGTCAGCGGGCATAGCGGAAGCCTCCGAATTGCTGGACGGCACCGGTGATGTCCCCGGCGGTGGCGGCCTGCTGGTCGGCCGGGACCGGGGCAGGTCCGAGCTGGTTGCTGAAGTCGGCGAGCTTCCAGTCGTTGCCGGTCCAGTGCAGGGTGAGCGAGACGGTGTACCAGTAGTCGCTGACCGGCTTGCTGGAGGACGAGCCGGCCAGGCCGCTCAACGCCACGCACCAGACCGACGCGTGGACGGTGTCGGCCGTGTAGCCGTCCGTCTTGGTGCCGACCGGCGTGCTGCGGCTGACGAAGGTGAGTCCGGCGGGGGCCTTGGCCTGGGCGTCCAGCCCGAGGGCGGCCAGGGCGGCCGGGGTGAGGCTCGGGCTGAGGTGGCTCTGCAGGAGGTCGAGGGCGGCCGGGTCGGCGATGGCGGCCAGTATCGTCCGCTGGCTGTCGGCCCGGAACATGTCGGCGCTGCCCAGCGCGACCGCGTAGTTGGCGGCGGCCGACTGGGCGCCCAGCTCGGTGTGCGGGTAGCCGACGCCGATGCCGTTGCTGCTGGCGGTGACGGGCTGGTCGCCGCTGGGCGCGGTGGGCGGCGGGGCGCCGGGCCGTCCCCCGGAGCCGCTCTGGCCGGAGGAGCCCGGTGAGGTGCCGTCGGCGGAGGGGACGCTCTTGCCCCGGTTGGCCACGGAGATGGCGAGGACCAGCAGGGTGACCACCACCAGGACCGCCAGCAGGGTGCGCAGCGGCCTGGCCTGACGGGTGGCCGGATGAGGGGAGGACTGCTCGCCGACCGGCAGCCGCGTACGGGTGTGCGGCTGGTCGTCGGGCAACGGCACGGCGGCCCTCCTGGGACAGGGAGCCGGTGGGGGGCTCCGGGATGACGTTCCGGGGTCGGATCCGGGATGGGGCGGCCAGCTCGGCAGCTGCCGGGCTGACTGTCCGATCGTCAGATGGCCATGCCGTAGACAATGGTGAACAGAGTGCCGAGTGATCCGATGATGAACACGCCGGTCAGCCCTGCGACGATCAGCCCCTTGCCCTGCTCGGCGCTGAAGGTGTCCCGCATCGCCGTGGCGCCGATCCGCTGCTTGGCGGCCCCCCAGACCGCGATGGCCAGGCAGGCCAGGATGGCGACCGCCATGATCACCTCGACCATGATCCTGGCCTCCGACCCGAGGGTGGAGAAAGGCCCCCAATCCGGGGCGATCCCACCGATAATGGTGTTGATATTGCCCTTGGCGGGCGGAGTGTCGGCCAGGTAGCCGTTGGCATAGCCGCTCGCCGTGGTGCTCACACTGCTCACTACGTTGCTCAAGTGCATTCCTGTCTCACCGCCCGATCAGGCAAATTCAAGGCCCCCCACCGGGGTCAAGCGAAGGGCTGGGACCCATTCTTGGCCAGATCTGATGTCGACTTGGCTACTTCTGGTGGATTGGTCGTGAAGCATCCGACCCGTACGCCAGGATGTCCACCGTACGAAGGATAGCTCTCACTCTTTGTATCTCTGATGATTGCGCTGGGCAACGCCTTCCAGCAGACTGCTGGAGGTGTCGACCGATCGACTTGGCGCGTGCGGGGGGCATATGCGTACCGGTGCCACGCCGGGGGCTGCGCCCTTGGGGCACAAGCGCTCTGACACTGCATCGGGATGGTGCTGATGGTACTCCGGAAAGGCTTGACAGCGGCGGCCGCAGCGGGCGCTGTTGCATTCGGCTTCGTCGGTCTGATCGGTGCGGGCACCTACGCCGCGAGCGGTGCGACCCAGTCCGGCGGCGTGGGGCTGGCCACCGGCACGGTCCCGGCCGCCTATCAGGGCCTGATCCAGCAGTGGGGCACCCTGTGCCCCCAGATCTCACCACCGATGCTGGCGGCGCAGCTCTACCAGGAGAGCGGTTTCGATCCGTCAGCCCACAGCGCCGCCAACGCGGAAGGCATCGCCCAGTTTCTCCCGAGCACCTGGGCGACCTACGGCGTCGACGGGAACGGTGACGGCAAGAAGGACATCTGGGATCCGGCCGACGCCATCCCCTCCGCCGCGACCTACGACTGCGCCCTCGCCCGCGACACCGCGAGCGTCCCCGGCAACGCGCAGGCAAACCTGCTGGCGGCCTACAACGCCGGTCCGTATGCCGTGATCAGCGCCCATGGCGTGCCCGCGTACGCCGAGACCCAGGGCTACGTGCGCTCGATCACCGCACTGGCCCAGAGCTTCAGCGCGCCCACCAGCACGGTCGCGGTCTCCCCGCAGGCCTCCGGGGCCATCTACTTCGCCCAGACCAAGCTCGGCACGCCGTACCTCTGGGGCGGCGAGGGACTGGCCTCGCAGGGCGGCCAGTTCGACTGCTCCGGGCTGACCCAGGCCGCGTACGCCTCGGTGGGCATCACGCTCCCCCGGGTCGCCAACGACCAGTGGTACGCCGGGCAGCACCCGTCGAGGGATCAGCTCCGGCCGGGGGACCTGGTGTTCTTCGCCACGGATCTGAGCGACCCGCGCAGCATCCACCACGTCGGCATCTACGTGGGGGGCGGCTACATGATCAACGCGCCGCACACCGGGGCGGTGATCCGCTACGACAAGATCGACCAGAAGGACTACATCGGCGCCACCCGGGTCACCCAGGACGGTGCGGCGGCGCTGCCCGTCCGCAGCGGCGGGAACGGGGCCATCACCGCCGGTTCGGCGCCCGCTACAACGAGCTGACGGCTGATCGGCGGGGTGGCGGTCGGGTCGGCGACGCCCTGACGGAGTGACAGATATGTGCACAATGAGTCAAGTTTCCATAACAGCCGGTTTCCGTGGAACGCTGTGGCTCACCTGCGGCGTTCTGTCCTGCGGCAGTCCCCATGGGCTGCCCCGCGCACCGCGCGGCAGGCGAACGAGCTGATCAGACGGCAGATCCCAGGAGGTACGGCGTGTCGACGCTGTTGGCCGACACCACCAACCCCGATCTGGGCCTGCTCTACACGGTCAACGGCTGGGCCAAGGACTCCCCGCACTGGTTGGACAGCCTGGTCTCCTGGGTCGGCGAGTACGGGATTCTGATCGGCCTGGTCGTGCTCTGCATGGTCGGCTGGCTGCAGGCCCGCCGCCGGCCGAACGCGCCGGTCGCGGTGGCCGGGGTGCTCTGGGCGCCGATCGCGGTCGCGATCGCCGAACTCGCCAACCTCCCGATCGCCTCGATCGTCGACCGGCCGCGGCCCTTCGTGGACCATCCCGGGCTCGACGTCCTGGTGGCGGGCAAGGCCGGCACGCACTCCTTCGTCAGCGACCACTCGACGATGTCGATGGGCATCGCGGTCGGGCTCTTCCTGGTCAACCGCAAGCTCGGCTGGATCGCGAGCGGGCTGGCGCTGTTGCAGGGCTTCTGCCGGATGTTCATGGGCGTGCACTACCCGACCGACGTGCTCGGCGGCTACGCGCTGGCCGCCGCGGTGGTGCTGTTGCTCGCGCCGATCGCGATGGCGGTGCTGGTGCCGCTCTGCCACGCGGTCTCCCGGACGGCGGCGGCGCCGCTGGTGGTCGCGGGTGGCCGGGTCGACGAGGGCCGCCCCGGCGGGCGGCGGCGCCGGGGCGGGTCGGGGGACCGCGCGGCGGAGCGAACGCCGGACTCCGACCTCGCGGCCTGACGGTCGACGGTCGCGGCGGCCCCGGCCGTACCGCTCAGTCCGGGTTCAGCAGATGCCCGGCCGCGTCCCGCCGGGCCAGGTCGCGCGAGCGTCGCGCCGGGGCGAACCAGCTGCACACGCAGACGGCGAAGGCGAAGGATCCGCGCTCGGTGATCATCACCCGATGCTCGGGTTCCTCGTCGGGCGGAAGCGCTGCCGCGTGGTCACCAGCGGCAGGCGGGTCGGACGGCTCCGGGGGCACGTCGTTCACCGTAACGCGCGCCACCCCCGGCGTGCGATGAGCGGTGTGCGCCGGGCAGCTCGTAACTCCCGGGCCGCCACCTCGTTCTCGAATGGACGGCTCCGCCCAGCAGGGGCGGTGGCTGGCCGGGCACCCGGCCCGAGGGGGTGGAGATCACCATGGGGGTTGAGATCACCATGATTCAGTCGCAGCGCCGAAGCGCGCGTTTCCTCGGCTCGGCGGCGGCAACCGCGCTGCTGGCCGCTTCACTCGCCGCCTGTTCAGGCGGCACCGGCAGCTCCGCGGACACCTCGGGAACCCAGAGTGCCGCCGCCGACAAGCTCTCCGACGACGCGCTGACCGCGGTCCGCAACGCCGCGGACGTCACCGGCCGGACCGGTTCCGCGGCCGCCGCCACCCAGCTGACCACCGAGTCCGGGGACAAGAAGGCGTCCTTCACCGGCTCCGGCGGGTACGACTACGAGAAGCGGATCGGCAAGCTGGAGGTCGCCGTGCCGCCGGGCGCCGCGACCACCGGCAAGGTGGTCGAGGTGGTCGAGCCCGGCATCGTCTACCTGCAGAACAGCGGCGCCAAGGTGCCGGCCGGCAAGTGGGTCCGGCTGGACGTCCGCCAGCTCGCCGACGGCAACCTGATCAGCAACGGCGCGACGGACCCGGCGACCGCCGCGGGCGCGCTGCGCGGCGCGCAGCAGGCCCAGGCGGTCGGCGACGAGACGCTGAACGGGGTGGCCGTGAAGCACTTCCGGGGCACCCTGGACCTCGCCAAGGCGGCGGACGCCACCGGCGGCGAAGGCGCGTACGGACTGCGGATGGCCGCCGCGACCTTCACCGTCAAGGAGGTCCCGTTCGACGTCTGGCTGGACCCCCAGGGACGCCTGAACAAGGTGACCGAGGTCTTCACCTTCGCCGGGGTGGCCGGCTCCAAGGACCCCAAGGACCAGGTGAAGGTCACCTCGACGCTGACGCTCGACGCGTTCGGCAAGCCGGTGGACGTGGCCGAGCCGGCCTCCGCCGACGTGTTCCAGATGCAGGACTCCGGCAGTCCGAGTCCGCAGAAGTGACGGCGGCTCAGCGGTCGGCCGCCCAGCGGCGGTCGGCTGCTGTCCAGCCACCCGTTTCGGCGGCAGAGATGGCCCGTCCGTGCCATGTGGCCGGGCTCGGCAGTCCCTAGGCTGGGAGTCGGGTAACTGCCGCCCCGGTGTGCAGGCGCTGAAGGGTTGGTGCAGGGTGTCGTCCTCCACGGACCGAACGGTCGGCCACGACAGCGCCGCCCTCGACGAGATCGACCTCGCCGGGGAGCTGATGATCGCCGCCACCGCCAGCGCCGACGAACGGCTGCCGACCGCCCGGATCGACGAGGTGCTGCTCAGCGGCCCCGAGCCGGAGGGTCCCGTCGGCGAGGCACTCCCCGGGGCCGCCGAAGCGGACCCCGAACCGGACCCCGAACCGGACCCAGAAGCGGCCCCCCACGGCAGCAGCCCCGAAGCCGCCTGACGGCGACGGGCGTCAGGTCCGCAGCAGGCGGCTGATCGCCGCCATCGCCTCGGCGACCTTCTCGTCCATCGTCGGCCCGCCCTCCTCGACGGCGGCCGCGACGCAGTGCTTGATGTGCTCCTCCAGCAGCGCCAGCGCGAACGACTGCAGCGCCTTGGTGCTCGCCGAGACCTGGGTGAGGATGTCGATGCAGTAGACGTCCTCCTCGACCATCCGCTGCAGGCCGCGGGCCTGACCCTCGATCCGGCGCAGGCGTTTGAGGTGGTCGGCCTTGTGCGAGCTGTAGCCGTGCGGTCCCTGCGGTGCCACGGCGGCGGCGGTCTCAGTGGCCTCGGTCGCCTCGGTCGCCTCGGTGCTCATCGGCCTGCCCCGTTCTCGTCCTCGTGCGGCCGATCGCCGCTGGTCACCCCGGTCTCCCGCTACCAGTGTCCCGCACCGGACGCCGGCGCGGGGTTCCCCCGTCCGGGCGGCGCGGGCGGAGCACGGTGGACGGAACAGGGGCATTCCGGCCGAGGTTCCGTCAGACTGGGGCTTCACTCCCCCGTACGCCGACGTGCGGGGCCGGTCGGAGCTCGGACGGCACCCGCCTGGAAGAGGAGCGTCCGGTTCCCTGTAGCGCACCCCCGTTTGCGTAATCCTGACGCGGAGCACCTAGCATCGTTCAGTCCGTACCCCGCACATCGGAGATTTCCGTGCGTTTTAGCCTGACCCCGAAGGAGACGAGCTTCTACGACATGTTCGCCGCCGCGGCGGAGAACCTGGTCGTCGGATCGAAGCTCCTGCTGGAACTGCTGGGCTCAGACGTGTCAGCCAGAGCGGAGATCGTCGAGCGCATGCGCGCCGCCGAACACGCGGGCGACGACACCACCCACGCGGTCTTCCACCAGCTCAACTCCTCGTTCATCACGCCGTTCGACCGCGAGGACATCTACAACCTGGCCTCCTCGCTCGACGACATCATGGACTTCATGGAGGAGGCCGTCGACCTCGTCGTCCTCTACGACATCCAGACCCTTCCCAAGGGCGTCGAGCAGCAGATCGAGGTGCTGGCCAGGGCTGCGGAGCTGACCGCCGGGGCGATGCCGAACCTGCGGAGCATGTCGGGCCTGAGCGAGTACTGGATCGAGATCAACCGGCTGGAGAACCAGGCCGACCAGATCCACCGCAAGCTGCTCGCGCACCTGTTCAGCGGTCAGTACGAGGCCATCGAGGTGCTCAAGCTGAAGCAGGTGGTGGACATCCTCGAAGAGGCGGCCGACGCGTTCGAGCACGTCGCCAACACGGTGGAGACCATCGCCGTCAAGGAGTCCTGACCAGCGTGGACATGGCAGCACTCATCGCCGTCCTCGGCGTGGCCTTCTTCTTCACGTACACCAACGGTTTCCACGACTCCGCGAACGCCATCGCCACCTCGGTCTCCACCCGGGCGCTGACCCCGAAGGCCGCCCTCGCGATGGCCGCCGTGATGAACCTGGCGGGCGCCTTCCTGGGCAGCGGGGTGGCGAACACCGTCTCCAAGGGGATCATCGAGACCCCGACCGGCAGCCAGGGGATGGCCATCCTCTTCGGCGCCCTGGTCGGCGCGATCGCCTGGAACCTGACGACCTGGTACTTCGGCCTCCCCTCCTCCTCCTCGCACGCGCTGTTCGGCGGCATGGTGGGCGCCGCGCTGGCCGGCGGCACCCAGGTGATCTGGAGCGGAGTGGTCGACAAGATCATCATTCCGATGTTCGTCTCCCCGATCGTCGGACTGGTGGCCGGCTACCTGGTGATGCTGGCCATCCTGTGGATCTTCCGCCGGGCCAACCCGCACAAGGCCAAGCGCAACTTCCGGGTCGCGCAGACCGCCTCGGCCGCCGCCATGGCGCTGGCCCACGGTCTGCAGGACGCCCAGAAGACGATGGGCATCGTGGTCCTGGCGCTCACCATCTCGGGCCACCAGAGCGACAACTCGATCCCGATCTGGGTCAAGGTCTCCTGCGCCACCATGCTGTCGCTGGGCACCTACGCGGGCGGCTGGCGGATCATGCGGACCCTGGGGCGCAAGATCATCGAGCTGGACCCGCCGCAGGGCTTCGCCGCCGAGAGCACCGCCGCGACGATCATGTACGTCACCTCGTACGTCTTCAAGGCCCCGATCTCCACCACCCACGTGATCACCGCCGCGATCATGGGCGTGGGGGCCACCAAGCGGGTCCGCGCGGTCCGCTGGGGCGTCGCCAAGAACATCGTGCTCGGCTGGTTCATCACCATGCCGGCCGCGGCCGTGGTGGCCGCGCTGGTCTACTGGATCGTCGACGTGATCTTCCTCTGATCCACCCGCCGGCCGCTGCGGCCGCACACGAAAGGGCCCGCCCCCATGTCCCGGGGGCGGGCCCTTCCTCATACTCTGCGGCGGCACCGCCATGCAGCGCCGCAGAGCAGTTCCGTGCTCCACACGCTCGCCGACCGGCCTGGCCTAGCCGAAGCGGCCGGAGATGTAGTCCTCGGTCGCCTGGACCGAGGGGTTGGAGAAGATCCGCTGGGTGTCGTCCAGCTCGACCAGCTTGCCGGGCTGGCCGACGCCGGCCAGGTTGAAGAAGGCGGTGCGGTCGCTGACGCGGGCCGCCTGCTGCATGTTGTGGGTCACGATGACGATCGTGAACCGCTCCTTGAGCTCGCCGATCAGGTCCTCGATGGCCAGCGTGGAGATCGGGTCGAGGGCCGAGCAGGGCTCGTCCATCAGCAGGACCTGGGGCTCGACCGCGATCGCGCGGGCGATGCAGAGCCGCTGCTGCTGGCCGCCGGAGAGGCCGGCGCCGGGCTTGTTCAGCCGGCCGCTGACCTCCTTCCAGAGGTTCGCGCCCTTGAGCGAGTTCTCCACCACGCCGTCCAGCACGGACTTCTTGCGGATGCCCGCGAGCTTCAGTCCGGCCGCGACATTGTCGTAGATCGACATGGTCGGGAACGGGTTGGGTCGCTGGAAGACCATCCCGACGGTGCGGCGCACCGCCACCGGGTCGACGTTCGACGCGTACAGGTTCTCGTCGTCCAGCAGGACCTTGCCCTCGACGCGGGCGCCGGGGATCACCTCGTGCATCCGGTTCAGGGTGCGCAGGAAGGTGGACTTACCGCAGCCGGAGGGGCCGATGAAGGCCGTCACCGAGCGGGGCTCGACGGTCATCGAGATGTCCTCGATGGCCTTGGTGGCGCCGTAGTAGGCCGACAGTCCGCTGACGTCGATGCGCTTCGCCATGATCTTTCGTCTCTCTCGTCTTTACGTACGTCAGTCGGTCGGTCAGTGCCCGGACTTGGGCGAACGCCAGCGGGCGATGCCCCGCGCGATGAGGTTGAGCCCCATCACGAAGGCGATCAGCACCAGGGCGGCCCCCCAGGCACGCGCGTAGCCGAAGCTGTTGTTGACCTGCGCGTACTGCTGCCAGATGTAGATCGGCAGGTCCATCTGCGGGCCCTGGAACGGGTTGCTGTTGATGGAGTCCGAGACGAACACCAGCATCAGCACCGGCGCGGTCTCACCCGTGATGCGGGCGACCGCCAGCATCACACCGGTGGCGATACCGCCGATCGCGGTGGGGATGACGATCCGCAGGATGGTCTTCCACTTGGGCACACCGAGCGCGTACGAGGCCTCGCGCAGCTCGTTCGGGACGAGCTTGAGCATCTCCTCCGTGGAGCGCACGACCACCGGAATCATCAGGATGGCCAGCGCGAGGCTCCCCGCGAAGCCTGAGTACTGGAAGCCCAGTGCCAGGATCCACAGCGAGAGGATGAACAGACCGGCGACGATGGACGGGACACCCGTCATGACGTCGACGAAGAAGGTGACCACCTTCGCGAGCCGGCCGCGGCCGTACTCGACCAGGTACACCGCGGTCAGCAGACCGATCGGTGCGGCCATCAGGGTGGCCAGGCCGACCTGCTGGATGGTGCCGAGCAGCGCGTGGTAGATGCCGCCGCCCGGACCGGACGAGTAGACACCCCGCATGGAGTGCGAGAGGAAGTCGCCGTTCACGACGGCGGCGCCCTGCTGGATCGTGTAGAAGATCAGCGAGACGAGCGGGACGACGGCCAGGATGAACGCCACCCAGACCAGCGAGGTGGCCAGCTGGTCCCTGGCCTGCCGACGGCCCTCGACCTTGGCCGAGGAGCCGTAACTGATGACCACGAAGAGGAGCGCGGCGATCAGGCCCCACTGCAGGTGGCTCTGGAGGCCCGCGCCGGCGCCGATGGCGCAGCCGAGGGCGATCGCCAGAACGGCGGTGGCGGCCGGTGCCCAGCGGGGCAGCCGGGCGGTGGTCAGCCGGCGGTGCAGCTGCGGGAGCGGCACGTGGTCGGTGACTGAGGTTGCGGTGGTCATGCGTTGGCCCCCGAGTACTCCTTGCGGCGGGCGATGATCAACCGGGCGCCGCCGTTCACGAGCAGAGTGATCACGAACAGCACCAGGCCGGAGGCCATCAGTGCATCCTTGCCGGCCGGGCCGGCCTCGCTGTACTTCAGCGCGATGTTCTGCGCGAAGGTGCCGCCGCCCGCGTCCAGCAGGTGCAGCGACAGGACGTTGCTCGAGGAGAGCACGATGGCGACCGCCATCGTCTCGCCGAGCGCACGGCCCAGGCCGAGCATCGAGGCCGAGATCACGCCGGGCCGTCCGAACGGCAGGACGGCGGTGCGGATCATCTCCCAGCGGGTCGCGCCGAGCGCGAGCGCCGCCTCCTCGTGGCTGCGCGGCACCTGCCGGAAGACCTCGCGGCTGACCGCGGTGATGATCGGCAGGATCATGATCGCCAGCAGGATGCCGGTGGTGAAGAGGTTGCGCGCCGGGGCACCCTGGTGGGTCGTCCGGAAGATGTACGTCCAGCCCAGGTAGGTGTTCATCCAGCTGGTCAGCCCGGCCAGGTGCGGGACGAGGAAGAGCGCGCCCCACAGGCCGTAGACGATGCTGGGCACGGCGGCCAGCAGGTCCACCAGGTAGGCGAACGGCTGGGCGATCTTCCGCGGCGCGTAGTGCGAGATGAAGAGCGCGATCGCGATCGCGAGCGGCACGGCGAGGACCATCGCGATGCAGCCGCTGACGATGGTGCCGAAGGTCAGCACCGCGATGCCGAAGCTGGGCTTCAGGATGTTGTCCGGGTCCCACTCGAAGGTGGTGAAGAAGTTCGTCTGGTCCTTGCTGAGCGCGATACCGCTGCGGTACAGCAGGAACCCGGCGATCGCGGCCATGATGACCAGCAGCAGGATTCCCGAGCCGGCGGAAGCGACGAAGAACAGGCGGTCGCCCCGGCGGCTGTTCCCTTGCAGGGAGCCCGTCGGGGTCGTGGTGGTCCTGCCCCCGGAGGAGTCAGGGGTGGATGAGGTCATGAGGATCTACTCCGGTCTGGCGGCGCCGCCCCGCGAGGGCGGCACCATGGCGGCGGTGCCCCGGACGAGTGGTGTGCTGGTGGAACTCCGGTCGGCGGTCCCGTCCCCCCTTGAGCGGGACCGCCGACCGGATGGAGCGAGTGGATCAGGCGAGGGTCGGGATCAGGGCCTTCACCTTGTCGGTGACCGACGAGGGGAGCGGGACGTAGCCCTTGTCGCCGATGGCCTTCTGGCCGGCGTCGCTGATCGTGTAGGTCAGGAAGGACTTGAGGGTGTCCAGCGTCGCGGGCGCGTTGCCCTTGTCGCAGGCGATCTCGTAGGTGACCAGGACGATCGGGTAGGCACCCTCGGTCTTGGTCGCGTAGTCCAGGTTGAGCGCCAGGTCGCTGCCGGTGCCGGCGGGCGTCGCGGTGGCGATCGTGGTGGCGGCGTTGGCGGCGGTCGCCTCGACCGGCTTGGAGGCGCCCGTGTTGATGGAGGCGCTCTTCAGGTTGTTGCTCTGCGCGTAGGACAGCTCGACGTAGCCGATCGAGTCCTTGACGGCCTTGACCTGCGAGGCGACACCGGCGCTGAGGTTCGCCGACTGGCCGCCGTGGCCGGCCCAGGTCTTGCTGGACGGGTAGGCCCAGTTGCCGGCCGAGGTCTTCGCCAGGTAGGCGGTCAGGTTCTGCGTGGTGCCCGAGTCGTCCGAGCGGTGGAAGGCCTGGATCGGGCTGGACGGGAGGGTCACGCCCGGGTTCAGCGCGGCGATCGCCGGGTCGTTCCAGGTGGTGATCTTCGAGTCGAAGATCTTGGCGATGGTCGGGCCGTCGAGCACGAGGTTGCTGACACCGTCGACGTTGTAGACGATCGAGACGAGGCCACCGACCATCGGGATGTCGACACCCTTGCCGCCACCGGCGCAGACCGCCTGCGAGGCGGTGACATCGGCGGGCTTCAGGGCCGAGTCGGAGCCGGCGAAGGCGACCTTGCCCTGGTTGAACTGCTGGACACCGGCACCGGAGCCGACCGGGTTGTAGTTCAGCGTGCTGCCGGAGCAGGCCGCGCCGAAGGTGTTCTTCCACACGTCGATCGCGTCGCCCTGGGCGCTCGAGCCGGCGCCGAGCAGCGGCGCCTGCTTGGCGGCACAGGTGATGGCGGCCGGGGAGGCGGCGCCGCCACTGGCGGAGCTGCCACCGGAGGCGGTGGTGTTGTTGTCCGAGCCGCAGGCAGCGAGCGACAGCGAGCTGACGAGCGCCACGGCACCGATCGCGAGGGCCTTGGTGCGGCCGTTCCGCTGGAGCTTCACAGGGTGTCCCTTTCTTTGGCACAGTCCGCCACGCACGCCCGATCATTCGGACGGGGCAGACCTTGCTGTGGTCCGGGGCCTCTCCGGCCCTCCGGTACGACCGAAGTTAGGCCGGGCAAGTGACACGTCAGCCGGTCATAAATGAACGGGGAGTGAACCTCGAAAGGATGCCAGGAAACACCAGCCGGTAGTCACGGTTGCATCACAGCAAGGATTCGGCCAAGACACGCCGAACTACCGGTCCTCGCCGGCCTCGGCGAGCTGCTCCAACAGGGCGTCGATCAGCTCGCGGTCACGGGCGTGGGTCAGCTTCTCCCTGGCCTTGCCCGGCTTGAGCCACTTCATCCGGTCCACCTCCCGATTGGGCCGGAACTCGCCGCTCAGCGGCACGGCGGACCAGTAGCGGACCTCCTTGGGCCGCCCGTTCGCCAGGTAGTACTGGGAGGGCAGCGGCGCGACCAGCCGGCAGACCAGGCCGGTCTCCTCCTCGACCTCCCGCAGGGCCGCCTGCCACGGGGTCTCGCCCGCGAGCAGCTTGCCCTTGGGCAGGCTCCAGTCGTCGTACTTCGGCCGGTGGATCAGCGCGATCCGCGGCTTGCGCGCAGTGCCGTCCTTCTTGCGCGTCCCGTCGGGGACCCAGAGCACCGCGCCGGCGGCCAGCACCGTGCTGCCCCGGCCGCTCTTCTTCGCCCCGGCCTGGTGCTGCTGGGCGGGGGACTTGGACACACCCCGGCCCGGACCTCCCCAGGCGCCGGGCATCTTGGCCTCGCGCAGCTTGCGCCGGCCCAGGCGCTCGGCGCCCTCCGTCCACTCGGCCCGCGCGGGGTCACCGCCGTGCCCGGCGGCGGAGTGCCCGGACGCCGCCATCCGGGGGCCGGGGCGGTTCTGCTGCTGGTCTGCGGTCAGGCGCTCGCCCATTCATGCCATCCGTGGTGCGGGAGGTCAGGCCACTGGCGGCCGAAGGCGTGCCGGGCCGCCTCCACCTCAAGTCGTTGATCAGCATGCACCACCCCCAGGACGTAGGCGGTCGCCGGGGTGATCCTCGGCGTGCGCGCCGCGGTGGCGGCGGTCATCGCCGCGTCCGAGGCGTCCTGGTGACGGTCGAGCACCTGATCGAGCGCGTCCAGCTCGGGCGCCGAACGGCCGCACACCTCCAACGCGTACCGGGCCCGTTTCAGCAGGATCCGCGCCCGCCGCCATGGCGCGTCGTCCGCCGCCAGCGCCGTGTCGGCGTCACCGGGAGCGGCCGCCGCGCCCGCACCGCGCGCCTGCACCGGAACGCCCCCGGTCGGCGGCGCGGCCGTGGCGCCCAGCCGGTGCAGCGCGTCACCGTGGTACGCCCCGGCGACCCGCTGCAGCGGGAGTCCCTGAACGGCGGCGGCCAGCGCGCCGAACGCCCCCGAGGCCTGGACCAGCAGCGTCGCCCCACTCTGCCCGGCCATCGGCTGGACGAGCGGTGCCTCCCCCACCAGCAGCGTCATCCGGTCCGCCAGCGCATGCAGCCGGGACGAGCGCAGTTCCTGCAGCAGCGTGCTGTGCGCCCTGGTCCGGGACAGCGTCAACTGCCGGTCGAGCAGCGCCCGGGCCTTGGGCGCGCCCTGGTGCCCGGCCAGCATCCCCGGCCCGGCACCGTCGCCGGCCGGCGACGTCGAGCTGAGCGAGTCGAGCGCGGCCAGCAGGCGGGCCGAGCGCCGGACGTACGCGGGCTCCTGCGCGAGCAGGTTGAGCAGCCAGCGCAGCTCGGAGCGCGACTCGTGCGCCCAGGCGTTGTCGAAGACCGCGTCGAACGTGTGTAGGGCGCCGCCGATCCGGCGCACGGCGCGCAGCAACTCCCCCGTCCCCGCCGTGCCGGTCGGCGAGTTCACCGACGGCAGGGCGCCCGGTCTGGCGCCCGCCTCGCCGACCGCCTGCGGCAGGGCGCGCAGGAAGGCGCTCGCCTGGCCGGTCAGATAGCGCGAGAGGGTCTCTCCGGCGGTTTCGGTGGAAGCCGCCGGAGTCGTCATGGGCGCGTCAGTCATGTCTTGGGTACTCCCCGTTCCCCCAGGGCAAGGCGACGGATGGTCAGAGCGCGGTGGAGGAACTCCGACGGCGCTGGCGCGAGTCGATGAGCAGTTCCTGGATGTCGCGGAGCCGATGCCCGTCGGCGTCCTGGCTGTGCCTGGTCCACGCCCCGTCCGAACCCAGGTGCCAGGAGGAGGTGTCCTCCGCCATCCCGAGGTCGAGCAGCCCGGACAGCTCGGCACGGTGTCCCGGGTCGACCAGCCGGACCAGGGCCTCGATCCGCCGGTCCAGGTTGCGGTGCATCATGTCGGCGCTGCCGAACCAGACCTCCGGGTCCCCGCCGTTGCCGAAGATGAAGATCCGGGAGTGCTCCAGGAAGCGCCCGAGGATGCTGCGCACCCGGATGTTCTCGCTCAGCCCGTCCACACCGGGCCGGATCGCGCAGATCCCGCGCACCCAGACGTCCACCGGCACGCCCGCCCGGGAGGCCCGGTAGAGCGCGTCGATCACGGCCTCGTCGACGATCGAGTTGACCTTGATCTTCACCGAGGCCGGCCGGCCGGCGCGGTGGTGCTCGATCTCCTGGTGGATCCGGGCGATCAAGCCGTCGCGCAGACTGCGCGGGGCGGTCAGCAGCCGGCGGTAGGACTCGTGGCGCGAGTAGCCGGAGAGCCGGTTGAAGAGGTCCGAGAGGTCCGCGCCGACCTGCGGGTCCGAGGTCAGCAGACCGAGGTCCTCGTACATCCGCGCGGTCTTGGGGTGGTAGTTGCCGGTGCCGACGTGCGCGTAGCGGCGCAGCATGTCACCCTCCTGGCGGACCACCAGGGAGAGCTTGCTGTGCGTCTTGAGGCCGACCAGGCCGTAGACCACGTGGCAGCCGGACTCCTCCAGCTTGCGGGCCCACTTGATGTTGGCCTGCTCGTCGAAGCGTGCCTTGATCTCCACCAGGACGAGCACCTGCTTGCCGGACTCGGCGGCGTCGATCAGCGCGTCGACGATCGGCGAGTCGCCCGAGGTGCGGTAGAGCGTCTGCTTGATCGCCAGCACGTGCGGGTCGTTGGCCGCCTGCTCCAGGAAGGCCAGCACGGAGGTGGAGAAGCTGTCGTACGGGTGGTGCAGCAGGACCTCGCGCTCGCGCATCGCGGCGAAGATGTCCGGCTGCGATGCCGACTCGACGTCGGTCAGCCCGCGGGCGGTGCCGGCCACGAACTTGGCGTACTTGAGCTCCGGCCGGTCGAGGTCGGCGATGCCGAAGAGCCCGGTCAGGTCGAGCGGGCCCGCCAGCGGGAAGACCTCGGCCTCGGTGATGTTCAGCTCGCGGATCAACAGGTCGAGGATGTAGGGGTCGATCGACTCCTCGACCTCCAGCCGGACCGGCGGCCCGAACCGGCGGCGCATCAGCTCCTTCTCCAGCGCCTTGAGGATGTTCTCGGTGTCGTCCTCCTCCACCTCCAGGTCCTCGTTACGGGTGACCCGGAAGGCGTGGTGGGCGAGCACCTCCATCCCCGGGAAGAGCTCCTCCAGATGCGCGCCCATGACGTCCTCCAGCGGGACGTAGCGCTGGGCGGAGGCCTCCAGGAACCGGGTGAGAGCCTGCGGCACCTTCACGCGGGCGAAGTGCTTGTGCCCGGAGACCGGGTTGCGGACCACCACGGCCAGGTTGAGGCTCAGGCCCGATATGTACGGGAACGGGTGCGCGGGGTCGACCGCCAGCGGGGTCAGCACCGGGAAGATGTGCTGGCGGAACATGGTGTGCAGGCGGGCCTGCTCCTTGTCCGACAGCTCGGCCCAGCGGACCAGCGCGATGCCCTCGGCTGCGAGGTCGGGCAGGACTTCCTGCTGGAAGGCGGCCGCGTGCCGGGCCATGAGTTCGCGCGACTTGGTCCAGATGAGGTCGAGCACCTCGCGCGGCTGGAGACCGGACGCACTGCGCTGGGCGACCCCGGTGGCGATCCGGCGCTTCAGGCCGGCCACCCGGACCATGAAGAACTCGTCCAGGTTGCTGGCGAAGATCGCCAGGAACTTGGTGCGCTCCAGCAGCGGGATCTGCGGGTCCTCGGCCAGTTCGAGCACGCGCTCGTTGAAGGCGAGCCAGCTGCGCTCACGGTCGAGGAAGCGCCCCTGCGGGAGCTCCTCGGAATCCAGGTCGGCGAGCGCGGCGATCTGGTCGGGTGAGAGGCCGGGAGCCCTGCCCGCCCGCGCGGTGGCGGAAGTACCACCGGTGGCGTCGGGGGCTCCGGACTCCTCTCCCGATGGTGCTCCGGCGGTGACGGGACGGGGGATGCTCATGGGTTCCAGCTCCTCCACAGAGATGAGGTCCGAGTGATCCGGAGGCTCCGAAACCGTCGCCGCCTGCGGGTAGGCCCAGCCGCCTGGTGCGGTCGATATCCGACCGGACCGGGCCGCGGGGCCAGAGCTGCGGGAGCGAGACACTACGGACGTCATCCTGTGATCTTTGCGGCGGCAACTGAATCCACGGTAAACACCGCATGGCCAGGAGGAAAGCTGAGGCGGTCGGCCCTGCGGCCGACACCGGAACCCGTCCCTCCCTCGACCGCCGGGCGCTACCCCGCCGTGGCCGCTGAGGCCGGTGGGGCAGGCACTCGGTAGACCAGGTCGATCTCGTGCACGGTGAAGCCGAGCCGCTCGTAGACCCGGACGGCGGCGGGATTGTCCGCGTCCACGTAAAGCAGCACGGTGGAGAGGCCGCGGTCTGCGGCCAGATGGCGCAGACCGGCCGCGGTGAGTGCGCGGCCGAGGCCGTTGCCCTGCTCCGCGGGGTCGACGCCGACCACGTAGACCTCGCCCATGGCGGGCTCCCCCGCGGTGGGCGGGTGGACCTTCGTCCAGTGGAAGCCGACCACGCGGTCCCCGCGGGTGGCGAGGAAGAAGCCGTTCGGGTCGAACCATGGCTCGGCGATCCGGTCGGCCAGGTCCTGGCGCGTCCAGGAGCCCTGCTCGGGGTGGTGGGCGAAGGCGAGGGCGTTGAGTCGCAGCCAGGCCTCGTCGTCCGTGCCCGGGCGGAAGGTGCGCAGGGTGATGCCGGCGGGGAGGGGCACGTCGTCGAAGCGCTGCTCGGCCCGGTCGGGTCCCTCTGCCGGCCCCTCTGCCGGTCCCTCTGCGGGCAGGGTGCGTCGCATCTGGCGCAACTCGCGGACCAGTTCGGCGTGGTAACGGTCGGCCAGGTGACGGGCCGCCGGGTGGCCGCCGTGCGCCCAGAAGTCGACCGGTCCGGCGGACCGGGCCAGCACGGCGTCGAGCAGCTCCCGACCGTACCCGCGACCGCGCTGCTGCGGCGTGACCACGAGTTCGGCCGTCGACACTCCGCCGTCGGCCGGCGCCTCCAGCTGGGCGTAGCTCGTGTCCTGGCGGAGGAAGTGGCTGATGCCCGGCCTGGCCTGCTCCGAGCGCAGGCGGATCCGCCCCTGCTCGGAGACGGCCTCACGCCCGTCCTCCTCGAAGGCGGCGGCCAGGACCTGGAGTGCGCTGTCCCGCCCGCCCGGTTGCAGCACCGAGTACGTGATGACCGCACTCTCCTGCTTGTCGGGGCTCGCCCCCGTCGTCGCGTCCATGAGCCGACCCTACGTCAGCCCGTCGGTGCGCCGGCGATTTCGACTCGAAGCGGGGGAAACGCAGATAACCCCCATCCGATTTCTCGGATGGGGGCTATCTGGAATGATTGTTCGGCGGCGTCCTACTCTCCCACAGGGTCCCCCCTGCAGTACCATCGGCGCTGTGAGGCTTAGCTTCCGGGTTCGGAATGTAACCGGGCGTTTCCCTCACGCTATGACCACCGAAACACTATGAAACTGTCAACCGCACCACCCCCGTGACCAAACAGGGATGGGGTCGTTGTTTCAGAACAACACAGTGGACGCGAGCAACTGAGGACAAGCCCTCGGCTTATTAGTACCGGTCAGCTCCACCCATTACTGGGCTTCCACATCCGGCCTATCAACCCAGTCGTCTACTGGGAGCCTTACCCTCTCAAGGAGGTGGGAATACTCATCTCGAAGCAGGCTTCCCGCTTAGATGCTTTCAGCGGTTATCCCTCCCGAACGTAGCCAACCAGCCATGCCCTTGGCAGGACAACTGGCACACCAGAGGTTCGTCCGTCCCGGTCCTCTCGTACTAGGGACAGCCCTTCTCAATATTCCTACGCGCACAGCGGATAGGGACCGAACTGTCTCACGACGTTCTAAACCCAGCTCGCGTACCGCTTTAATGGGCGAACAGCCCAACCCTTGGGACCTACTCCAGCCCCAGGATGCGACGAGCCGACATCGAGGTGCCAAACCATCCCGTCGATATGGACTCTTGGGGAAGATCAGCCTGTTATCCCCGGGGTACCTTTTATCCGTTGAGCGACGGCGCTTCCACAAGCCACCGCCGGATCACTAGTCCCTGCTTTCGCACCTGCTCGACCCGTCGGTCTCACAGTCAAGCTCCCTTGTGCACTTACACTCAACACCTGATTGCCAACCAGGCTGAGGGAACCTTTGGGCGCCTCCGTTACTCTTTAGGAGGCAACCGCCCCAGTTAAACTACCCACCAGACACTGTCCCTGATCCGGATCACGGACCTAGGTTAGACATCCAGCACGACCAGAGTGGTATTTCAACGTCGACTCCACGACAACTGGCGTTGCCGCTTCAAAGTCTCCCACCTATCCTACACAAGCCGAACCGAACACCAATATCAAGCTATAGTAAAGGTCCCGGGGTCTTTCCGTCCTGCTGCGCGAAACGAGCATCTTTACTCGTAATGCAATTTCACCGGGCCTATGGTTGAGACAGTCGAGAAGTCGTTACGCCATTCGTGCAGGTCGGAACTTACCCGACAAGGAATTTCGCTACCTTAGGATGGTTATAGTTACCACCGCCGTTTACTGGCGCTTAAGTTCTCAGCTTCGCCTAGTCGAAACTAGACTAACCGGTCCCCTTAACGTTCCAGCACCGGGCAGGCGTCAGTCCGTATACATCGCCTTACGGCTTCGCACGGACCTGTGTTTTTAGTAAACAGTCGCTTCTCGCTGGTCTCTGCGGCCACCCCCAGCTCAGGAAGTAAATTCCATCACCAGGTGTGGCCCCCCTTCTCCCGAAGTTACGGGGGCATTTTGCCGAGTTCCTTAACCATAGTTCACCCGAACGCCTCGGTATTCTCTACCTGACCACCTGAGTCGGTTTGGGGTACGGGCCGCCATGAAACTCGCTAGAGGCTTTTCTCGACAGCATAGGATCATCCACTTCACCACAATCGGCTCGGCATCAGGTCTCAGCCTCAATGAGTGACGGATTTGCCTATCACTCGGCCTACACCCTTACCCCGGGACAACCACCGCCCGGGCTGGACTACCTTCCTGCGTCACCCCATCGCTCACCTACTACCCTGTTGGGTCAGCGGCTCCACCACGTCCCTTCGTCCGAAGACTCCAGGCCGGCTTCGCGGCTTTAGCATTCAGAGGTTCGACGTTGGCGCTTCAAAGCGGGTACGGGAATATCAACCCGTTGTCCATCGACTACGCCTGTCGGCCTCGCCTTAGGTCCCGACTTACCCTGGGCAGATCAGCTTGACCCAGGAACCCTTGGTCAATCGGCGCAAGAGTTTCCCACTCTTGTATCGCTACTCATGCCTGCATTCTCACTCGTGAACCGTCCACAACTGGATTCCTCCGCTGCTTCACCCGGCACACGACGCTCCCCTACCCATCACAGCCCCCGTTGGGAGTATTGCTGCAATGACACGACTTCGGTGGTGTGCTTGAGCCCCGCTACATTGTCGGCGCGGAATCACTTGACCAGTGAGCTATTACGCACTCTTTCAAGGATGGCTGCTTCTAAGCCAACCTCCTGGTTGTCTGTGCGACTCCACATCCTTTCCCACTTAGCACACGCTTAGGGACCTTAGTCGGTGTTCTGGGCTGTTTCCCTCTCGACCATGGAGCTTATCCCCCACAGTCTCACTGCCACGCTCTCACTTACCGGCATTCGGAGTTTGGCTAAGGTCAGTAACCCGGTGAGGCCCATCGCCTATCCAGTGCTCTACCTCCGGCAAGAAACACGTGACGCTGCACCTAAATGCATTTCGGGGAGAACCAGCTATCACGGAGTTTGATTGGCCTTTCACCCCTAACCACAGGTCATCCCCCAGGTTTTCAACCCTGGTGGGTTCGGTCCTCCACGAAGTCTTACCTCCGCTTCAACCTGCCCATGGCTAGATCACTCCGCTTCGGGTCTTGGGCATGCAACTCAACCGCCCTATTCGGACTCGCTTTCGCTACGGCTACCCCACACGGGTTAACCTCGCTACACACCGCAAACTCGCAGGCTCATTCTTCAAAAGGCACGCAGTCACGAGACACACAGCAAGCTGGTGTCCGACGCTCCCACGGCTTGTAGGCACACGGTTTCAGGTACTATTTCACTCCGCTCCCGCGGTACTTTTCACCATTCCCTCACGGTACTATCCGCTATCGGTCACTAGGGAATATTTAGGCTTAGCGGGTGGTCCCGCCAGATTCACACGGAATTTCTCGGGCTCCGTGCTACTTGGGAGAAGCTCAAGTGAGCCGTACAGATTTCGTCTACGGGGGTCTTACCCTCTACGCCGGACCTTTCGCATGTCCTTCGACTACCCATACGGTTTCTGACTCACCCAGCCGCCGGCAGACGACTGAAGAACTTTCCCACGACCCCGCATTGGCAACCCCTGCCGGGTATCACACCAATACGGTTTAGCCTCATCCGGTTTCGCTCGCCACTACTCCCGGAATCACGGTTGTTTTCTCTTCCTGAGGGTACTGAGATGTTTCACTTCCCCTCGTTCCCTCCACATACCCTATGTGTTCAGGTATGGGTGACAGCCCATGACGACTGCCGGGTTTCCCCATTCGGAAACCCCCGGATCAAAGCCTGGTTGACGGCTCCCCGGGGACTATCGTGGCCTCCCACGTCCTTCATCGGTTCCTAGTGCCAAGGCATCCACCGTGCGCCCTTAAAAACTTGGCCACAGATGCTCGCGTCCACTGTGCAGTTCTCAAACAACGACCAGACACCCACCTACACAACCCCAAGAATGAGGCAGTGTCCGTGGGACCGGCTCCAGAGGTACCAGCCATACGGCCGTTCCCTCAGGACCCAACAACGTGCCCGACACACCCGACCCGCTGAAACGTTCCACGCACCGAAGTGCAGTACTGGTAACAACCAACCGTGTGTGCCGAATAGTCAACGTTCCACCCATGAGCAACCGTGCGAGACATTTGCTCGCAAGCGGCCATGTGCTCCTTAGAAAGGAGGTGATCCAGCCGCACCTTCCGGTACGGCTACCTTGTTACGACTTCGTCCCAATCGCTGGTCCCACCTTCGACGGCTCCTCCCCTTACGGGTTAGGCCACCGGCTTCGGGTGTTACCGACTTTCGTGACGTGACGGGCGGTGTGTACAAGGCCCGGGAACGTATTCACCGCAGCATGCTGATCTGCGATTACTAGCAACTCCAACTTCATGGGGTCGAGTTGCAGACCCCAATCCGAACTGAGGCCGGCTTTTTGGGATTCGCTCCGCCTCGCGGCATCGCAGCCCTTTGTACCGACCATTGTAGCACGTGTGCAGCCCAAGACATAAGGGGCATGATGATTTGACGTCGTCCCCACCTTCCTCCGAGTTGACCCCGGCAGTCTCCTGTGAGTCCCCATCACCCCGAAAGGCATGCTGGCAACACAGAACAAGGGTTGCGCTCGTTGCGGGACTTAACCCAACATCTCACGACACGAGCTGACGACAACCATGCACCACCTGTATACCGACCACAAGGGGGCGACCATCTCTGGCCGTTTCCGGTATATGTCAAGCCTTGGTAAGGTTCTTCGCGTTGCGTCGAATTAAGCCACATGCTCCGCTGCTTGTGCGGGCCCCCGTCAATTCCTTTGAGTTTTAGCCTTGCGGCCGTACTCCCCAGGCGGGGAACTTAATGCGTTAGCTGCGGCACCGACGACGTGGAATGTCGCCAACACCTAGTTCCCACCGTTTACGGCGTGGACTACCAGGGTATCTAATCCTGTTCGCTCCCCACGCTTTCGCTCCTCAGCGTCAGTAATGGCCCAGAGATCCGCCTTCGCCACCGGTGTTCCTCCTGATATCTGCGCATTTCACCGCTACACCAGGAATTCCGATCTCCCCTACCACACTCTAGCCTGCCCGTATCGAATGCAGACCCGGGGTTAAGCCCCGGGCTTTCACATCCGACGTGACAAGCCGCCTACGAGCTCTTTACGCCCAATAATTCCGGACAACGCTCGCACCCTACGTATTACCGCGGCTGCTGGCACGTAGTTAGCCGGTGCTTCTTCTGCAGGTACCGTCACTTGCGCTTCTTCCCTGCTGAAAGAGGTTTACGACCCGAAGGCCTTCATCCCTCACGCGGCGTCGCTGCATCAGGCTTTCGCCCATTGTGCAATATTCCCCACTGCTGCCTCCCGTAGGAGTCTGGGCCGTGTCTCAGTCCCAGTGTGGCCGGTCGCCCTCTCAGGCCGGCTACCCGTCGTCGCCTTGGTAGGCCATTACCCCACCAACAAGCTGATAGGCCGCGGGATCATCCTGCACCGCCGGAGCTTTCCACCCACCCCCATGCGAGGACAGGTCATATCCGGTATTAGACCTCGTTTCCAAGGCTTGTCCCAGAGTGCAGGGCAGATTTCCCACGTGTTACTCACCCGTTCGCCACTAATCCACCCGAAGGCTTCATCGTTCGACTTGCATGTGTTAAGCACGCCGCCAGCGTTCGTCCTGAGCCAGGATCAAACTCTCCGTGAATGTCTGCCCGTAATCGGGCCGAACACCCGCGTTGAGCGGCACGACAACCACCGGAATAGGGTGGCTACGTGCACTGCGTCCTCGCTGTGTCTTACTTCAAAAGGAATCTCCAACCCCGATCAAAGACCGAGGCCGGGGATGTCAACATATCTGGCGTTGACTTTTGGCACGCTGTTGAGTTCTCAAGGAACGGACACTGTCTTCAAGCCGCTCTCGCAAGCTCTCCGAGTGTTTCGCTCAGTACTGCGTTTCGTTCTGCATTCAGCTTATCAGATCCGCCGTTCGGCGTTTCCCACTCGCTTTCCTGCCGCAGTGCCTCCGACCTTAGCAGGTCTTCCGCACCACTTGGCCTCAAGTGCCCTTCGCCGTAACCGACCTGACGGCCTGTCCGACGTGTTGAACTTTAGCCCAGCCCCGCCCCGAAAGGCGAATCCGACCCCACTCACCTCAATACCGGCACAGCAAAACAGCACCCCTGCGACAGTGCGCAGAAAGGCGGTTGATTGCCGAGAAAGGTGTTTCGGAGGAGTGGCTACCCCGGGACCGTCCGTGCAGAGCGCGCGTCCGGTGCTCCCAGGCAGGCAGCTCGAAGAACACTAGACCTCCTCGGGGGTCGAGTCAACCCCTGCTGCCGGGGGCGGGCGCAGGGGCAGCTGGAAGGCCAGCACCGCGACGTCGTCGTCGTGGTCGGCGGTCACGCCCATGGCGCGGAGGAGGCGGGCGCAGACGACGTCCGGGGAGCCGACCGCGCCGGCCAGGGTGCGGGCGAGCTGGCCGAGGCCCTCGTCGATGTCCTGGTCCCGGCGCTCGACCAGGCCGTCGGTGTAGAGGACGCCGGTGGTCCCCGGCAGCAGGCGCAGGACGTGCGAGCTGTGGCTGCCGCCGCCGGTGCCCAGCGGTGGTCCGTTCTGCTGCTCGCCCTGGAGGACGGTGCCGTCCGGGGAGCGGAGCATCAGCGGCAGGTGGCCGGCCGAGGCGTAGGTGAGCGTGCCGGCCTGGGGGCGCCCCCGGACGGAGTCTGAGGGCGGGTCGTAGACGGCGTACACGCAGGTGGCGATCTGGTTGGCGTCGATCTCCATGGCGATGCCGTCGAGCAGGCCCAGCACCTGGTGCGGGGGGAGGTCGAGGCGGGCGTACGCACGCACCGCCGTCCTCAGCTGTCCCATCACCGCCGCGGCGCGCAGCCCCCGGCCCATCACGTCGCCGATCACCAGGGCGGTCCGCCCGCCGCGCAGGCTGATCACGTCATACCAGTCGCCGCCGACGGCGGCCTCGGCGCCGCCCGGCTGGTAGGTGGCGGCGACGTTGAGGTCGGCCGGCTGTTCGAGCTCCTGCGGGAGCAGGCTGCGCTGCAGGGTGACCGCGGCCTCGCGCTGGCGGCGCTCGGCCTCGCGCAGCCGGACGGCGGCCTGGACCTGGTCGGTCACCTCGGCCGCCGAGATCAGCACACCGACCGGCACGGGGGCCCGCCCCTCGCGGACGCCGCCGGAGCCGTTCGGCTGAGCCGACGCGAGCTCGTTCGCGTGCAGCGGCACGCAGGAGACGTTGAAGTGGCGCGAGCGGCCGCCGGGGGCGCTGTCCTGGATGCACCGGGCCTTGACGCTGCGTTCGCGACCGCTGCGGAGCACCTGGTCCAGCAGGGGAAGCAGGCCCAGTTCGGCCAGCTCGGGCATCGCCTCGTCGGCCGGGAGGCCGGCCGTACGGGCGCCGAACAGTTCGCGGTAGGCGCGGTTGGCGTAGCCCAGGCGGTGCCGGGCGCCGTAGGTGACGGCGACCGGCGCGGGCAGCCGGCCGAGGACGTCCCGCAGGTCGTACAGCTCATGCAGGTCGAGCGGCGGTGCGGCCGACAGGCCGGCGGAGCAGCCGGCCGGTCCGAGCGGGTCGCGCGGTCCGGGCACGGCGACGGCGTCGTCCGTCGGCGGGGCGACGCGCCACGGGGCTCCGGCCAGCCGCGCACTCCAGCGCATGAGGTTCAACCGATTTCGCTTCCTCGAAGTCAAAAGGGGCCGTCACGTTTCGTACATGCGTTTGCACAGGCCGTGACGGTCTGTCAGGCAGATCCTGACAGGTGGAGGAGCGATTCCGGAAGTCGTACGTGTGTTGGTCGTGTTGTACGGCCCGGTCGAGGGGGTCAGCCCTCGACCGAGTCGACGGCCGCCTCGAACTCGGCTCGCGGATGTTCCAGTGATCCCAGGGATACGACTTCACGGGTGAAGAGGCCGGCGAGGATCCAGTCCGCGAGAATCCGCACCCGGCGGTCCGGGCTGGGCAGTGCGCGCAGCGTGCGGGCGCGGTGCAGCAGCCAGGCCCGGCGCCCGGTGAGGCTGCGCCGCCGGGTGTGGGCGACTCCTCGGCCGAGGCCCAGCGACGCGGAGGAGCAGAGGCGCTCGGGCCGGTACGCCCGCTCGGCGCGGTCGGAGCCGGCTGCCCCGGCCGGGCCGCCGGCACCCAGTGCGGCGATCAGATTGTCTGCCAGCAGCTCGGCCTGTCCCAGCGCGTGCTGGGCGTTCGGCGCGCAGAGCGCGCCGTCGGCTCCCGGGTCCGGTACCGCCGCGCAGTCGCCGGCCGCCCAGGCGTCCGCGAGCGGGCCGCCGTCCGGCCCGGCCACCCGCAGGGTGGGCAGGCAGCGGACCCGGCCGCCCTCGTCCAGGGGGAGGTCGGTGGCGCCCAGCAAGGGCGCCGGGCGCACTCCAGCGGTCCAGACCAGCGTGCGGGCGGCGAACCGGCTGCCGTCCGAGAGGGCCGTCACCCGGCCCTGCGCGGACTCCAGAGTGGTGGAGAGCCGGACGTCCACCCCGCGTTCGCGCAGGTGGACGAGGGTGTGCCCGGCCAGCACCGGATCGGCCTCGGCCAGAATCCGGTCGCCCGACTCCACCAGCACCCACCGCAGGTCGTTGGGCTGGATGTTGGGGTAGCCGCGCAGCGCGTACCTGGCCATGTCCTCCAGCTCGGCGAGCGCGCCGACGCCCGCGTAGCCGCCGCCGACGAAGACGAAGGTCAGGGCGGCCTGGCGCAGTTCGGGATCGCGGGTGGAGGAGGCGATGTCCAGCTGCTCCAGGATGTGGTTGCGCAGACCGACCGCCTCGCCGACCGTGCCGAAACCGAGGCCGTGTTCGGCGAGCCCGGGGATCGGCTGCGTCCGGGAGACCGAACCTGCCGCCAGAACCAGCTGCTCGTACGAGAGTTCGATCTCGGGTCCGGTCTCGGGGACGATCCAGGCGAGTCGGCGCGCATGGTCGATCCGGGCGATCCGCGCGGTGAGCACGCGGCACCCGGGCAGCGCCCGGCGCAGCGGCACCACCACGTGCCGGGGGTCGATCGATCCCGCCGCGACCTCGGCCAGCAGTGGCTGGTAGGTCAGGTAGGGCCGGTTCTCGACCACGGTGATCTGCACGGCGCCGGAGCGCAGTTCGGCCCGCAGGCCCTGCTGGAGGCGGGCCGCCGCAGTCAGCCCGGCGCAGCCGCCGCCCACGATCAGGATCCGGATGACGGCACCCCCTGTCGATGTGACCTGGTTCACGCAACCATGACGCACTGCCGGGGTGCCTCTTGTCCACAGTGCGTACCGGATCCGGCGCGACGGATTTCGGTCGGCGGCGGGCGGCCCGGGGGCGCCGCCGGGTCACCCGCGGGTCCGCCGGGGGTCTCGCGCCGGTCGTCTGCGGGTCATCCGGACACATCAATTCGTCACCCCGGGTGGTGAATCCATTACGGCCTGATTTACCGTTGGCCGTCCAGGCCGACTGGCGCACGCTGAAACGGGGAAGGGTAGTCCGCAGGCGATCCTCGCCCGGGCAGGCCGACCCCGATCGCCGGGCGGGCCAGGAGTCCGGCTGCACACCTGGGCCGGGCACTCATGGGGGCCGAGTGGTGGGGCTGGACGGCGGCGCCCCACGGCCGGCTGTTGCGACTACGCACAGGGGCCTGGAACAGGGCCCCTGCGGGGGAGGGTTGGGATGATGGAACAGGAGCATCTTCTGCTGGGCGAGCCGACCGGGCCGCAGATCGGGGCGAATACGGTCCCCGAACAACGCAGCCCACTGTCAGTCCCGTACCGGGCCGGGCCGGAGCACGAAGGCCCCGCCGGCACGACCGAGGAGCGGCGCACGGGCGGGAGCAGGCTGCGGGTCGACGCCCGGCGCAATCTGGAGAGCGTGCTGCGGGCCGCACGTGAGGTCTTCGGTGAACTCGGCTACGACGCACCGATGGAGGAGGTCGCCCGGCGGGCCGGCGTGGGCGTCGGCACGGTGTACCGGCGCTTCCCCAGCAAGGAGGTACTGGTCCAGCGGATCGCCGCCGAGGAGGTCGCCTGGCTGACCGCCCGGGCCAAGGAGGCGCTGTACGGCCTCGCCGGGCCCTGGGAGGCACTCGCCGCCTACCTGGCCACCGCTGTGGCCACCGGCGCCGGACGGCTGCTGCCGCCGGAGGCGTTCCGGTACGCGGAGGAGCTGGCGCGGGTGCCCGAGCAACGGCCGTCCTGGGACGACGCCGCGGTGGGGCCCGAGCCGGGCGCGGCACCGACTGCGGCGTCGGCTGCTGCGCCGGGTGCGTTCGCCGGTACGGGAGTTGCCGTCGAGCCCGCGGAGCCACCGGCGTCCGCGACCGAGGCGGACGCGGATCCACGGCAGCTGCTGCGGCTGCTGGCCGCGCTGGTCGCCCGGGCGGCGGCGGCCGGTGAACTGCGGGCCGGCGTGACGGTGTCGGAGATCGTCCTGGTGCTGACCGCCGCGGTGCCGCCCTCGATCGGGCGGGGTGCCGGGGTGGACAGCGCGGAGCCCGCCGAGCGGCTGTTGCGCATCCTGCTGGACGGGCTGCGCGCGAGCTGAGCGGCCGCGCCTGCCATCCGGGCGGACGAGCGGAGGCGTCCGCCCGGGCGGCGGGCCGGGCAGCAGCCGTCCGGTGGCCCGGCGTCAACTGGCGTGGACGGGAAAGCCGAACAGGCGGTGGGCGACCTCCCCGGAAGAGTGGGTCGCGGGCCGTCCGGCTACCGGAGCCCTCTCCGCTATGCCATTCTTTGGCCGTGGTTGGAGCCAATGTCCCAGTGCGTACCCTTCGTGGTGCCTCGCCCGCCGCCCGGGCCGCTCACGCACCGGCGCGCCGAACGCCGACGCGGTGCGCACCGGCGCCGTGCGCCGCACCGACCGTGCTCAGGGGTGTCAACGGGCATGCCGGGAACGGCAGAGTGGGCCCGTGAGCGCAGAGGACCAGAACGAGCACGACTACGACTTCGGCGCGGGCTTCGGCACCGAGCGGGGGACGGAGCGCGGCAGCGAGCGCGGCGCCGGACTCGGAGAGCCGTCCACCGGGCAGGTTCCCGGCCAGGCCGGCGCGCCGCCGCGTGAGTCGCTCGCCGACTCCCCGTACGGCGTCGGGCCGGTGGCCGGACGGGTGCCCGGCCAGGCCAACGCCGGCCAGGGCGGCGTGACGCCCGCGGCCTTCGTGGGCCTGCGCCCGGCCGGCGGCGACGAGCCGCCCACCGTCGGCAAGGTGCCCCCGCCGGCCGACCCGGTGGACGGCGACCGGCCGCCCTCCGACGCGGAGTTGACGGCGCTGGTGCGCGCCGGGGACGACCGCGCCTACGAGGAGATCTACCGTCGGCACGCCGTTCCGGTCCGTCGCTACGCCCGGACCTGCTGCCGGGACAGCTTCACCGCCGAGGACCTGGCGGGCGAGGTCTTCGCCCGCACGCTGCAGGCGCTGAAGGCCGGCAAGGGACCGGAATTCGCCGTTCGGGCCTACCTGCTGACCGCCGTCCGCAATGTGGCCGCGGCCTGGGCCCGCAGTGAGCGGCGCGAACAACTGGTCGACGACTTCAGCGTCTTCGCGCAGTCCGCGGCCGCCGGGGCGGTGGAGTACGACCTCGCAGACCCGGGCGCGGACGCCTGGGCCATCGCGCAGGCCGACCAGCGGATGGTGATGCGGGCCTTCGTCGAACTGCCCGAGGACGACCGGATGCTGCTCTGGCACACCGAGGTCGAACAGGAGTCACCCAAGACCGTCGCGGTGCTGCTCGGCAAGACCGCCAACGCCACCGCGGTCCAGGCGCACCGGGCCCGCTCGCGACTGGCCGCCGGGTTCCTCCAGGCGCACGTCTCGGGGACCCAGCAGCAGGGGTGCGAGGAGTACGCCAACCGGCTGGGCCTGTACGCCCGGGGCTCGCTGCGCAAGCGGGCCTCCGCCGAGGTCGGGCGGCACCTGCAGGAATGCGACCGGTGCACGACCGCCTACCTGGAGCTGGCCGACATCAACCACGGCCTGCGGGTGGTGCTGCCCGGCGGCGCGCTGCTCTGGGTCGGGTCCGGGGCCTTCTCGGCCGCCGCGGCCGCGCTCGGCGCGGGAGCGCTGGCCGGTGGCGCGGCGGTGGGCGGGGCCGCAGCGGCGAGTGGTGCAACGGCCGGTGGTGCGGCCGCGAGTGGCGGGAGTGCCGCGAGCGGAGCCGCGGGCGCCGCGGCAGGGCCGGCGGCAGCGCCGGAGGCTCGGGAGGCGGCGCTGCCGCCGCTGCGGGCGAGGGACTCGGCACCGTGGCCAAGGCCGGCATCGCCGCCGCCGTCGCGGTGGCCGCCGCAGCGGCGGTGGCCTACGCCCTGACCACCGCCCCCGAGGCCCGGCCACCGGTCGCGGCACCCCCGGTCAGCAGCGCCCCGGCGACCCCGAAGCCGGCTCCGGCCGCCCCGGTCCCGGCGCCCGTCCCGACGCCGCTGCCCACCCCACCTGCGCCGAAGCCGACCCCGCCCCCCACCCACGCGCCGAAGCCGACCCCCAGGCCGTCGGCGAAACCGACGCCCACCCCGACACCCGTCCCCGCCCCCGTCCCGACACTGCCGCCGATCCCGACGCCCCCGCCGAAGCCGACCCCGCCGCCGGTGCCGACGCCGCCGATCGTCCCGCCGCCGTCGGTGCCCGTGCCGACCCCGCCCGTCCCGACGCTGACCAGCTACTGGTTGGACAGCCTGCCGTTCAGCAAGGGCTCGCAGCGGGTGCCCCCGGCGGGACCGAGCATCGACGCCTCGGCGAGCGACTGGCTCTGGCAGCGGCAGGCCCTCTCGATGGGCGGCACCGACTACCGGCGCGGCATCTCGATGGCCGTCCCGTCATCCGTGACGCTCGACCTCAACCGGCCGTGCACCTCCTACGACGCCGTCGCGGGGGTGGACGACATCACCCCGGCCACCGGCGGGGTGGTCTTCTCGGTGACCGGGGACGGCGACCGCACGCTCTGGACCTCGCCGCGGCTCGCCGCCGGGGCGACGCCGGTAGCGGTGCACGTGCCGCTGGCCGGGCAGCACTCGATCCGGCTGGTGGTGCGGTCCGCCGACGGGCTGTGGTGGGCGGGGGCCCTCGGCGACTGGGCCGACGCCCGCTTCACCTGCTGAGGCCGGGGCTGATCCCGAGGCCGCCGCGCCGGCCGGGCCCGCGTCAGACGGCGCAGGCTCCGTCGGCGCAGGCGTCCGCGTCCGGAGTCCGGCGCGCGGCGGCGGCCTCGGAGGCGTCGGCGGCGGCCGCCATGTCGGCGGTCACCTGCTCCAGGACCTTCACGAAGGTGTCCACCTCCTGGCCGCCCTGCACCGCCCACTGCCCCTCGAAGACGAAGGTCGGCACGGCGCTGATCCCCAGGTCACGGGCCTCCGCGAGCAGCGCGCTCACCTCGTCGGCGCCCTCGTCGCCGGCCAGGTACTCGACGACCCGCTGACGGTCGAGCCCGGCCGCCACCGCGACCTCGGTGAGCGCGGCCCGGTCGCCGACGTCCACGCCGTCGCTGAAGTGCGCCTTGAGCAGCAGCTCCTTGAGGACGCCCTGCACCGCCGGGCCGTACTCGGCCTCGGCGAGGTGGAGCAGCCGGTGGCCCAGGAAGGTGTTGGCGTGCTGCGCGGCGTCGAAGTCGTAGGTCAGGCCCTCGGCGCGGCCGAGCTCGGTCACCCGGTCGTCCATCGCGCGGGACTGCGGCCCGTAGCGCTCGGCGAGCCAGGCGCGGTGCGGGCTCGCGGTCGCCGGGGCGTCCGGCACCAGCTGGTACGGCCGGTAGATCACCTCGACGTCGTCGCGCCCGGCGAAACGCTCCAGGGCCTGGTCGAACCGGCGCTTGCCGATCCAGCACCAGGGGCAGGCGATGTCGGAGTAGATCTCGACCTTCATGGGGGCTGGCTCCTGTCAACGGGGTGGGGTGTCGGCCGGAAGAGTGAACCGAAATGTCCGGCTCCGCATTCCCGGCCGCCCACCCGGCGGCACCCCGCGGTGCGGCTCAGCCGCGCGCGGGCGGCGCCGGGACCACCAGGACCGGACAGGCCGCGTGGTGCACGGCGGCCGTGCTCACCGAGCCGAGCAGCAGGCGGCTGAAGCCCCCGTTGCCACGGGTGCCGACCACCAGGGTGTGCTGGCCGGCACTGGCGGCGAGCAGCACCTCCACCACCCGGCCGAGCACCACGTGCAGGGACATCCGGCCGTCGAACGCGTGGCCGCGCGCCCGCTCCACGGCCGACACCGCCCGGTGCAGGCCGTCCGCCATGCTCGACGTCAGCCGCTCCACGCTCTCCTGCACCAGCTCGGCCATCCCGGGCGGGTAGCCGCCGGGGGACGGGTTGACGACGGCGAGGACGTAGAGCGGCAGCCCGAACAGCTCGGCCTCGGTCATCGCGCGGTCCAGCGCCCACAGCGAACCGTCCGAGCCGTCGCAGGCCGCCAGGATCCCGGGCGGCTGCGGCGGGCCCGGCAGCTCGACGGAGATGCCCGCGGGTGCGACGGCGGGCGCGAGGAGCCCCGGCGGCGGGGTGACGGCTGGCGGATCGGTGCTGGTCACCACGGCCTCCGGTGGGTCTGCGACGGGGGTGCGCGGTCCGGCCGGGCGCACCCGCACGCAGGCCATGATCCATCGAGCGGGGGCCGCCGCCCGTCAACGCCACGGGGGAAGCGCGGCCCGGGGAGAGCGCGGCCGGGAAAAGCGCGCGGCGACGCCTACGGGAAGCGCGCGGCCGCGACGGCGCGGCGTTCGGGCAGCGGGAGGCCGGTCCAGCAGGAGCCGTGCCGGCGGGCCTGCAGACGGCGCAGCCAGAGTTCGGTGGAGACCAGGTCGGCCAGCCCGTCCAGGGTGCCCGGCGGGAGTTCGGCGTGCGGGTCGGCGGCGCGGGTCAGGGCCTGCCGGACGGCGGGGAGGTCGATCAGGCCGGCCTCGGCGAGCAGCGGTTCGCGGAAGAGTTCGGTCAGCGGGTCGGCGGCCAGCCGCAGGCCCTTGCGGGCGGCGGCGGCCCGGTCCGGGCGGGCGACGCGTCCCCAGTCGGCGGGCAGGTCGGCGCGGCCCGCCCCCGCCAGTACGGCGCGCAGCAGGGCGTGCCGGGCGCCGGGCTGGAGGCGGACGTCGATCGGGAGCAGCCGGGTGGCCCGCAGGACCCGGTTGTCCAGGAACGGCGCGTGCAGGCGCTGGCCGTGCTGTTCGGCGGCCTGGAGGAGCGTGCGGAAGCCGGCGGCGTGGTGGTGCAGCGCGAGCCGCGCGCGGCGTACGCCGGGGTGGTCCTCGGGTTCGGGTCCGCGGGCCGCGACCCGCAGGCGCAGCGCGACGGCGGAGAGCGCGTCGTCGGAGAGCCAGCGGGCGGCCGGGCCGGGGACGCACCAGGCGAGGTCGGCGGCGGAGTACGCCCCTGCGGTGAGCTGCACGCCGGCGCGTGCGCCGCCCCGCACGCCCGGCCGAACGGGTCCTCTGCGGGCCGACAGCTGCACCGCGACGTCGTCCAACGCCTCGGCGTAGCCCGCCCGGGCCAGCCGTCGGGCCGCCCGGAGCACCGTGACGGGGGTCCGGACGGCGCCGGTCAGCGTGCCCGCCAGGGCCCGGTCCGCGCCGGCCAGCGCGGCGACGGGCGGCAGCAGCTCGCGCGGCCGGCCGTCCCGGATCAGGTCGGCGAGCCGGGCCGGATGGCCGTCCAGGACCTGGCGGGCGCCGTACCCCGTGAGATGGTCGGCGCCGCCTGCGGCGAGCCGGGCCGCGAGGGCCGCGGCGGTCACCAGGGCGCGTCCGGGCTCGTCGGTGAGCGGCCCGGCCAGCGGGTCGTCCAGGTCCGCGTACGGGAGGGTCCGCGGGGTGGCCGCCAGCACGGTGTGGCGCAGTCGCGGGGTCCGGTCGGCCACCGCGCCGGGGACCGTGGCGGGTTCGGCCCTGGCGGACTCGTGGAAGGTGACGGCGGCCAGCAGTTCCGGCTCGGGGGGCGGCACGGCGGCGTCGGCCGGGCGGGCCCAGGAGCCCTTCACCGCGCCGTTGCGCGGGGTGGGCACCGGCAGCGCTCCGCCGGGCGACGCGCCGGTGAGGACGGCGGCGGTCGCGGGCTCGGCCGGCGTGACGGGCGCGGTGGCCCGGCCGATCGGGACGGCCGCGGCCAGCAGCGCCACCGTGGTCGAGGCGGTGCCGTACGAGAGGTCGGCGCCGATCCGCGGCCGGGCCGGGCCGGGACCGGGGGCGGCCGGCGAGCTGCGCACCCGGGAGCGCACCGCCTCCAGCAGACTGCGCGTCAACTCCCGGACCGCCGGGGCCTCCCCGCCGCTCCCGGGGCCGTTCCCGGGCGCACCCTCGTCGTCGTAGCCGGTGACGTGCGGGCGGCCGCCGCGGACCGCCAGGGTGTGGCCGGGCGGCACCCGCCGGACGCCGACGTACGGCGTGCCGGTGCCCAGCGCCTCCGGCGACTCGGGGCAGGCGAGCCGGGCGGCGAGGTGGCCGGTGTCGACCGGCGCGCCGATCAGGTCGGCGAGCGCGAGCCCGGCGGTGGCGTAGGCGGTGCCGCCGCACCAGGGGGTGTGGAAGAGCGGCTGCGCGCCGGCCAGGTCCGCGAGCAGCAGCGTGCTGCGGGTGCCGACCCGGAGCAGGACGGTGTAACTGCCGGGCCAGGACGTCAGATGGCGCACCGCGCCACCCCGGGCCGCGGCGAGGCCGGCGGCGAGTTCCTCGTCGCTGGCTCCGCAGTGGCCCAGGACGGCCAGCCGGACCACCGCCTCGCCGTCCTCGTGCAGATCGACGGTGGCCGGTCCGGTGCTGACCTCGGGTGCGGCGCCGGGGCGGAGCACGGCTTGCCGGATCTCCTCCGGACGCCAGTCGCCCACGGCCCAGAGCGGGTCGGGGCCGTCCCAGAGCGTGCTGGCGGCCAGTGGGCGGACGGCGGCGAGGGCGGCCAGCGCGTCGTGCGCGGTGGGGGCGCTCGGAAGGGCGAACGCGCCAGGGCCTGCGGGGGGCGCGAGAGGCTGCCGGGGGGCGCGCGTGGCGGCGCGTGGCGGGTCGGGGGCGAACCGACGACGCGTCAGGTTCCGGGAGCCGGCTACCCCGCCGCTCCAGCCCGCAAGCCACCGCATCGTGCCTCCACCGGGTGTGGACCTCTCGGAGCCGGCCAAGGCGGCTCCGAGGGACATCGTGCCACCGGAGGCGGTGAAGGCGACCATGCTCGGGGTCGGGTGATTCCGGGCACGGTCGGGTGATTTCGTGTGCTCCCCGCCGATTTCGGACACCAGCACCGACGGCCGGGCGGTTCTGGGGCGGACGGGTGGGCGCGCGCGGGCCGGGCCTCCCCCTCCGTGGCCCGGGCCGCGCGGCGTGGTCGGCCGGGCCGCTCCCAGCGGCGGCCACCGAAGCGAACCGGACCGCCCGGGCGGCCGGCGCCGCGCGTCCGATCGCGGCGCCGGACCACCCGGGCCCAGCGACGGCCCGGTACGGCCGCCGCCATCGGTTGCCCCGGATGCGTCATGGCCATGCCCATATGGCCAAAAAGCGGCGCAAAGACCGGGAGGGCATCCGCATGCCCTCCCGGACTCCGGCCGCCACCCGCGGGGAACTGTGGCAGCGGCATCCCCCGGCCCGCCGGGTCCTCGACGGCGGGCCGACCCACAGCCCATAGCGAACTGCTGCGGTGCCGCCGGAGCCAGGGGGCACAGGTGGGCGCACGTCAACACTCGACCGGAGCACGGCCGTCCAGCCACCCCCTCCGACGCCGGGCGACGGCCGGGGACCCGCGCGCCACGCGGGCCGCCGAGCCGGTTCCGGACCGCTGCGAGGCCGGTTTCCGCCCCTAGGGGCCACCCGTTCGGCCCCCACGGGAGTGCGCGATCCCGCCAACCGGAATGCCGACCCTTAACCCTGGGAACCCGGACGACTACGCTAGGTGCCAACACCAGGACGCCGCACCGTGAGAACACCGCGCAGAACACCGCCAGGGGGTGCCGCCGCCGCCATGAGCATCAGCCCACGAGGACCGAACGAACGGCTCGGTGCCTTGCTGTCGTTGGCCCAGATCAGCAACGCCGGCCTGGCCCGCCGGGTCAACGACCTCGGCGCCCAGCGCGGCCTGACGCTGCGCTACGACAAGACCTCGGTGGCCCGCTGGGTCAGCAAGGGCATGGTGCCGCAGGGGCCGGTGCCGCACCTGATCGCGACGGCGATCGGCGGCAAGCTGGGCCGGCCCGTCCCGCTGGACGAGATCGGGCTCGGCGACACCGACCCCACACCGGAGTTGGGGCTGGCCTTCCCGCGCGAGGTCGCGGCCGCGGTGCGGTCGGCGACCGACCTGTGGCGGGTCGACCTGGAGCTGCGCCGCTCGCCCGGCGGCGGGCGGTGGAGCGACAGCCTGTCGGGGACGTTCTCGGTGGCCGCGTACGCGACCCCGGTCTCGCGCTGGCTGATCACCCCGGCGGACGGCTCGGTGGCACGCGGCGAGGGCGCGGCGCCCGGCGCACAGCCGTCGCAGCAGTCGGCGGAGCCGGCGGAGGCACCGGCAGAGGCACCGGCCGACGACCCGCAGGTCCCCGAGCCCAGGTCGGCGGCGCCGACGGCGAGCTCGCGGGCGGCGGGCTCGCTGACCGGCGGCGAGCGCTCCTACCGGGTCGGCCAGTCGGACGCCACCAAGCTCCGCGAGGCGGCCCAGGAGGCCCGCCGCTGGGACTCCAAGTACGGCGGCGGGGACTGGCGTTCGTCGATGGTCCCGGAGTGTCTGCGGGTCGAGGCGGCGCCGCTGCTGCTGGCCTCGTACAGCGACACGGTGGGCCGCGCGCTGTTCGGCGCCACGGCCGAACTCACCAGGCTGGCCGGGTGGATGGCCTTTGACACCGGTCAGCACGAGGCGGCCCAGCGGTACTACATCCAGGCGCTGCGGCTGGCCCGGGCGGCGGCCGACGTGCCGCTCGGCGGCTATGTGCTGGCCTCGATGAGCCTGCAGGCCTGCTACCGCGGCTTCGCCGAGGAGGCGGTCGACCTGGCGCAGGCCGCGCTGGAGCGCAACCGCGGCCTGGCGACGGCGCGCACGATGAGCTTCTTCCACCTCGTGGAGGCGCGGGCGCAGGCCCGCGCGGGCAACGCGGCCGCCTGCTCGACGGCGCTGACCGCCGCCGAGAACGCCCTCGGGCGCTCGCGCGCCGGGGACCCGGACCCCTCCTGGATCGACTTCTACGCCTACGACCGGCTGGCCGCCGACGCCGCCGAGTGCTTCCGCGACCTGGGCGTGCCCGCCAAGGTCCGGCACTTCACCCGGGAGGCGCTGGCCCGGCCCACCGAGGGCTTCGTCCGCTCGCACGGCCTGCGGCTGGTGGTCTCCGCGATGGCCGAGGCGGAGGCGGGCAACCTGGACGCCGCCGTCGAGGCGGGCTCGCGCGCCGTGGAGGTGGCCGGGCGGATCTCCTCGCAGCGCAGCCGGGAGTACGTGCTGGAGATGCTCCGCCAGTTGGAGCCCTACCAGGGGGAGCGCCGGGTAAGGGAGTTGACGGAGCGCGCCCGTGTGGTGCTGGCGGCGCCCGCATAGCCGTGGTGACCGAGGGGCTGACGCGCCCCACCGGGGCGTGGCACCATCGCCGGGAAGGGGGCACCCCCGGCCGGCGGCCGGGGGAGGGACGGCGGGGGGCCGGCGGCTCGGGAGGCTCAGGTGGCGTACGACTACGACGTCCTGGTGGTGGGCGGCGGCATCGTCGGCCTGTCCACCGCGTTCGCCCTGACCAACGCGCGCCCCGGGCTGCGGGTCGGCGTGCTGGAGAAGGAGCGCGCCCTCGCCACCCACCAGACCGGCCGCAACAGCGGGGTGATCCACAGCGGCGTCTACTACCGTCCCGGCTCGCTCAAGGCCCGCTACGCCACCGAGGGCGCCGCCTCGATGGTGAACTTCTGCCGCGAGTACGGGCTGCCGTACGAGGTGACCGGCAAGCTGATCGTCGCCACCCGGCGCGAGGAACTGCCGGGCCTGGCCGAGCTGGCGCTGCGCGGACGCCGCAACGAGATCCCGGTCGAGGAACTGACGGCCGCCCGGATCGCCGAGTACGAGCCCGAGGTGGCGGGTGTGGCGGCGCTGCGGATCGTCGGCACCGGCATCTGCGACTACACGGCGGTGGCCCGCAGCTACGCCCGGCTCGCCCGGGACAAGGGCGCGGCGCTGCACACCGGCAGCGAGGTGCGGGCCGTCGACCGGCGCGCCGACGGCGTCACCGTGCAGACGGCGGCCGGCGAGCTGCGTTGCTCGGTGCTGGTCAACTGCGCCGGCCTGCACAGCGACCGGCTGGCCCGGATGGCCGGCGACGACCCCGGGGTGCGGATCGTCCCGTTCCGCGGGGAGTACTACGAACTGGTCCCGGCCCGGCGGGGGTTGGTGCGCGGCCTGGTCTACCCGGTGCCGGATCCGGCCTTCCCGTTCCTCGGCGTGCACCTCACCCGGGGCATCCACGGCGACGTCCACGTCGGCCCCAACGCCGTACCGGCACTCGCCCGCGAGGGCTACGACTGGCACACCGTGCGCCCGCGCGACCTGGCCGAGACGCTGGGCTTCCCCGGGACCTGGCAACTCGCCCGGCGGCACTGGCGCTACGAGTGCGGCGAGTTGCACCGCTCGCTCTCCAAGCGGGCGTTCACCGCGGCCGTGCAACGGCTGCTGCCCGCCGTCGGCGCGCAGGACCTGGTGCCGGCCACCGCCGGGGTGCGGGCCCAGGCGGTGGCACGCGACGGCTCGCTGCTGGACGACTTCGCCTTCGCCGGCTTCGACCCCGCCGACCCGCGCTCCACCCGCCGCCTGGTGCACGTGCTCAACGCGCCCTCGCCCGCCGCGACGGCCTCGCTGCCGATCGGCCGCGAGGTGGCCCGGCGGGCGCTGGCCGCGCTGGCCGCCGGGGGATAGCTGCTCAGGACCGGCGGGACGGCGGGACTGCGGCGGGCACGGCTCGGGATAGGAGCGGGCGCGCCGGGCCCTTTACACTCGACGGCATTGTGACTGCGACTGCCCCCTCCCCCCAGCAGGCCCCCGCCCCCCAGCAGGACGAGACCGTGCCGGTCGTCGCCCAGGGCGGCCGCCCCACCCGCCGCCCGGCGGGCTCGCCCTCCGCGCGGCTCTCGGCGGCCCCGGCCGGCTACCCGGCTCCGATGTATCCGCACCGGGCCACCGAGGAACAGCACAACGAGCGCCGGATCCGCAGCTTCCAGCCGCGCCGGGGCCGGATGACCCCCGCCCAGGCCGGCGCCCTGGACCGGAACTGGGAGCGCTGGGGCCTGGCGATCGACGGCACCCCGCTCTCGCTGCCCGAGCTCTTCGGCTCCCTCCCGGTCACCCTGGAGATCGGCTTCGGGATGGGCGAGACCACCGCGGCGATGGCCGCCGCCGACCCGTCCACCGGCATCCTCGCGGTGGACGTGCACACCCCCGGCCACGGGAACCTGCTGAGCCTGCTGGAGCGCAACGGCGCCGAGAACGTCCGGCTGGCGGCCGGCGACGCGGTGATCCTGCTGCGCGACATGCTGCCGGACTCCTCGCTGGCCGGCCTGCGGGTCTACTTCGCCGACCCGTGGCCCAAGCCCAAGCACCACAAGCGCCGGCTCGTCCAGGCGTCCTTCCTCGACCTGGTGCTGCCCCGGCTGGCGCCCGGCGCCCTGGTGCACTGCGCGACCGACTGGGAGCCGTACGCCGAGCAGATGGCGGACGTCCTGTCGGCCCGCCCTGAGCTGGTCAACCTGCATCCCGAGGGCGACGGCGGCCGCTGGACGGACGGCCGCGAGGACGACACCGTCCCCGGCTACGCACCGCGCCCGGACTGGCGGCCGGTCACCAAGTTCGAGCGCGCCGGGATAGCCAAGGGCCACGTGGTGCACGACCTGCTGTTCCGCAAGGTCTGACCCGACGGCCGGCTCTCACGGTCGGTGAGGCGAGTGGCACGGAATGTGTCACTCCACTCCCCTGCGGCAGAGCCGTCACCTACTCTTTTCGCGTGAGCAGTCCGTCCGGCCACCGGCCGCCGGTACCCGAACTCCCGGGTGTCGAGCAGCCCGCTCGCCATCCGCTCGCCGGTCCGGCCGCCGCGGCCCTGCTGCTGACCGGTTGCGGAGTGCTGGTCCTCCACCAGGTGCAGCGCCAGACCGGCACCGTCGGCCTGCTGGTCGGACTCGGGCTCGCCGTCCTGCCGATGCCCTTCGTGCTGGGCGCGCTGCTCTGGCTCAACCAGAGCGCCGAGGTGCCCACCCGCCGGCTCGCGCTCTGTCTGGCCTGGGGCTCCTGCGCGGCCACCACGGTGGCCGTCCTGGCCAACGGCTGGGCGGGCTCGTACCTGGTCGCCCTGCAGGGCAGCGCCCGCGGCGAGACGCTCGGCGCGGAGTTCGCCACCCCGCTGATCGAGGAGTCGGCCAAGGGCGCCGTGCTGCTGCTGACGATGGTGCCGCTGCGCCACCGGCTGCGCGCCGACCCCGCGCTGCGCGCCCGCTCGCGCGCCCGGCTGGTCGCCACCGGGGTGGTACTCGCCACGATCACCGCCGGTGGCTTCGCCTTCACCGAGAACGTCCTCTACCTGGGCCGCGCCTTCACCGACGACCAGCGCCAGCGCCTCGACTCGATCGGCCTGGGCGACGCCCCCAGCCTGCGCGACTACGACGGCACCGTGCACACCTTCGTCCTGCGGGCCCTGCTCTCGCCGTTCGCGCATCCGCTCTTCACCGCGATGACCGGGATCGGGCTGGCCCTCGCGCTGACCACGGGCCGCCGCTGGCTGGCCCGGACGGCGGGGCCGGGCGGGCTGCTGCTGGCGATGGCGCTGCACGGCGGCTGGAACGCCGCCGCCGGCCTGGGCACCCACGGGTTCCTGCTGGTCTACGCGCTGCTGATGGTGCCCTGCTTCGCCGCCCTCACCGCGCTGGCCTTCTGGGCCCGACGGGCGGTCCCTGACCAGGGGCGTGACCAGGGACGCGATCAGGGACGCGATCAGGGGCGTGATCAGGGGCGTGATCAGGGCTGAAGCGATAACCGATTTCCCTTCGTGGTGGCCTTCCCGTAGAGTTGGGTTTACCGACGCGGGGTGGAGCAGCTCGGTAGCTCGCTGGGCTCATAACCCAGAGGTCGCAGGTTCAAATCCTGTCCCCGCTACTCAGTAGCACAGAAGGCCCGGCAGACATCGTCTGCCGGGCCTTCTGCCGTTCCCGGATAAATCCGTTGCCTCGTCCCCGGTGGCCTGCCTATCGTGGCAGCACACTGAAAGGAGGTGATCCTGAGTTGAGTACCGTCAGGATGTGTGAGGTGGCTGCTCGCTAGAGCTGCCCCAGCCTTAGGCCGGTGGCCGAGGCAATTCCCAGCAGTCACCCGGCCCGTGGGCTCACCGGAACATCCCCGGTGCCTCGGTGGTACGCCACCGAGGAGAACGCCCACGGGCCGTCTGCATGTCCGGACCCGGCCGGACTGAACCGGTGTGCGCCGACTTCCCCGGGCGGGCGAGCGGACCGCTACAGTTCCTCCCGCCGGGACCTCGGGCCCCGGGCGTACCGGACGCGGTAGGGGGCGGGCAATGGCGCGTGCAAGCAGGCACTCCGCGGAGGTCCGGCGGTGGCAGGCCGTCGGGATCGGATCGCTGCTCGGGCTCGGGCTGCTCGGGCTGGTGCTCTACACCGCCGGCGGACCGCACGCGGTGAGCGCGCTGGGCGCCGGGCTGATGATCTCCTGCGCGACGCTGGTGACCGGCGGCGCGGCCGGCTTCCTCTTCGGCATGCCGCACGCCCTGGGCGGCGGGTCGGGTCCGGCCGTCGCAGCGACGACGGCGACGGTGCCGGGGGCACCGGCCTCGCCGGTCTCGGCGGGTGAGCAGTACTCCCCCAATACCAACCTCGAACAGGTCTCCGACTGGCTGACCAAGATCCTGCTCGGCGTCGGCCTCACCCAGCTCGGCAGCATCTGGCAGCACTTCCACCAGCTGGCCCGGGCGCTGGCCCCCGCGCTCGGCGGGCGCGCGGACAGCCAGCCGTTCGCCGCCGCGCTGGTGCTGTACTTCGTCCTGCTCGGCTTCCTCGGCGGCTGGCTGCTGACCCGGCTGCTGCTGGCCGGCGCGCTGACCCGGGCGGACGGGAGCGCGCTGGCGCTGTTCAGCCGGGCCCAGCAGCAGCAGCGCGAGGGCAACACGGTCGGCGCGGAGGACTCGCGGGTCCAGGCGATGGGCCACCTCGGCCAGTTGACCCCGACCGCGGCGCCGGCCGGCACCGAGCGGCCGGCCGCGCTGGAGACCCGGGTCGCCGACGTCCGGGCGGGCGCGAAGAACTCCGCGGCGACCGTGGACGAGGTGCGCGGGCTCTTCGCCTCGGACGATCCGGGCCTGCGCCTCCAGGCGCTCGCGCTGACCCAGGGCAACGCCGGCCTCGGAGACTTCGAGAGCCTGCTGGAGTACATCGAGCATCCGCGCTCCGCCTTCGAGCACTACCACGCGCTGCTCGCGGCGCACGGCCTGATCCCCCGGCTCGGCCGAGACCAGCGGACCAGGCTGCGCGCCGCGGTGGTGGGCCAACTGCTCGCCCCGGACGGCATTCCGGCGGCCTCGGACCGCCGCTGGGTGGGCGAGCGGATCCTCGCCACCCTGGACGCGGTCGGCCAACTGCCGGCCCCGCGGCCGTCCGGGGTCTGAGCAACCCCCGACGTACAGGTCCTAGACCAGGCGCTCCAGATAGCCGTTGGTGACCAGCCAGCCGACGTTGATCTGGGCCGGGGCGCCCGCGACGAGGCTCGCGTCGAGCTGGTACTGCCAGCCCAGACCGATCTGGTCGAACCACGGCGCGATCGGGCCGGCGTGCACGGTGAACGGCTTGAGGACGCGGTAGTCGTGGTAGTTGCAGCCGGCTGCCGGGGTGCCGTCCAGGCTCTGCGGCGGGATCGCCCTGCTGGTGTAGGGCAGGCCCTCGGGGGCGAGGAAGGAGCCGTACTCGCTGCCGTAGCGGTCGATGTCCTGGCCGGGGACCAGCGTCTGGTCGAGCTCGACGGGCTGCCCGTTGAAGCCGATCAGGTAGCCGTTGGACGGCGGGTAGCGCCAGGACTTGGCGGTGGAGTCGTAGAAGGTGGCCAGGAAGTCCTGCTCGGACTGACCGCCGGTGCGCCGGTAGCCGATCAGCTGGCGGCCGACCGCGCCGGTGCTGGGCAGCTGGTCGGGACCGAGCCGGGGGTCACCCTCCCGGAAGGTGGCCGAGCACTGGTCGGAGGGCGTGCCGGCCGGGGCGGCCGCCTGCGCCACCGGGGCGGCGCTCAGCAGCGCCGCCCCGGAAATCAGCGCGACGAGGATCCGACGAACCTTCATGTGCCCTCCGTGTGTGTCGACTGACGATCAGTCACGGAGCATAGAGCACACGGCCGTCTCCTCCTCGGAGGTCAGACCATGATCGGCCAGATAGCCGGCGACGCTGCCGTGCCGCTCGCGCACCCGCGCCAGCACCCCGGTGATCAGCTCCGGCGTGACCGGGTACGACAGCCGGACCGTCCCGTGCACGTCCACGTACTCCTGCGGGCCTTCCAGCAGGTCGAGGCCCTCGTTGGAGAGCAGGTAGTCGGCGACGATCTCCTCGTCGGGGACGTCGAGCAGGGCGAGCAGCAGGGCGATCACGATGCCCGTACGGTCGCGGCCGACGGCGCAGTGCACCAGGGCGGGCAGCGCGCCCGGTTCGAGCAGCCGGCGCAGGATGGCCACCAGGGTCGGACCGGCGGTGTCCGCGATCAGCGGGTACACCTCGGCCAGCGGGGTGTCGCGGTGGCTGCGGCCGTCCTGGGGCAGGAGGGGGAAGTTGGCCAGATCGACTTCCCAGTCATGGGTGAGGTTGGGAAAGCGCCCGAGCTCGATCGGGTCGCGCAGGTCGACCACCGTGCGCAGCCCCAGCTCCGCGAGCCGTCGGGCCCCCTCGGGCGTCAACTCGGCCAGCCGGGCCGAGCGGTAGAGCAGGCCGGTGCGGACCGGACCGCACCCGCCGACGTCGCGGAGGTTGCGCAGGCTGGGTATCGACAGCAGGCGACTGTCCGGCCGGCGGTCCGTCAGGGATTCGTCCATGGGACAGCACCGTAACGGGGAAGCCGGGACAGGGCGAGGACGTAACGGCGGCGGCCGTCGCCGGGGCGGCGCAGGGTGCGCAGTTCGCTGGAGACGCGGTGCGAGCCGAGGGCGAAGCGCAGCTCGTCCAGGTGCGGGCAGCGGACGCTGTGGCTGTCGTGGACGGGGTGCACCAGCACCTCGCCGCCCGGCGCGGTGACCCGGGCCAGCTCCAGGAGGGCGGTCAGCTGGGCCTGCGGGGAGAAGAGGGCGGGGTAGGCGAAGAGCAGGTAGGAGCTGAGCGTGAGGGCGAAGGTGTCGTCCGCGAACGGCAGCCGCGGCAGCGCGGCGGCCACGTACCCGTCGGGGTGGGCGAGGGTGTCGGCCGCGAACAGCGCGCGGGCCCGGTCCCAGCTGCGCAGGTACTTGTCGTACGGGCGGTAGCGCGGGGCGAGGTAGCGGCCCGGGGAGGCCGGCATCGCGATGGCCATCCGGCGCCGGGCGGCCTCGGCGCGGGCCAGCCGGGTGGAGAGCGGGAGCGCGTACACGGGGTCGGTGGCCACCACCCGGCAGCCGAGCTGACGGGCCTCGGCGACCAGGCCCGCGGCACCGCCCGGGCAGTCGAGCACCGGGCCGGGAGTGGCGCGCAGCGCGGCCCGGCTGAGGCCGAACAGCTGGCAGTACTCGTCCAGCGGCCGCGACGTGATCAGCATGATCGCATCGCACCACGCCCCCGTCCGCCCCGCATCCGCAGGCCCGCAGCGGCGGGGCGGGGGTCAGCCGAGCAGGGTCCGGGTGGCCGCGCGCGGGACCGCGGTCAGGGCCCTGACCAGGTGCGGAGTGAGCAGCAGCAGCCCGATGCCGACCAGGGCGGCGGCCCCGATCTGCCACGGCGAGCCGAGTTCGTAGACGTGGTGCACGCCGTTGCGGCCGACGGTGTCGAAGAGCCGCGCGCCGCTCCAGCCGACGTACCGCGGGAAGACCCAGGCGTAGCAGGGGTAGAGCGCCAGCACCCAGCCGGTCACCGTGAGGGTGACCGTCAGCACGAAGGTCAGCAGCTGCCAGGGGAACATCAGCACCAGGTAGGCCGCGGCCTTCCAGCCCGCCGGGTCGGCCAGCCGCGCGGTGACCGCGCCCCAGCGGCCCGGCCGCCGCTGGACGACCGGACCGGGCCCGGCGATGTCGTCCCCGAGCAGTCGGCGGGCCCGGCCGCGCTCGACCGCGCCGAAGCCGCGCGCGCCGGCCAGCAGCAGCGCCAGCACCGGCAGGCCCAGCGCCGTGACCATCGTGCCGACGCCGAGCGCGAAGAGGGTGACGGTCCAGACGAAGCCGACGAGCGCCACCGGAAGCCCGCCGAGCGCGTAGCCGTACAGGCGGAAGGTCCGCGGCGAGAACGGCGTGTACCGGATGGAGCGGGCCGCGGCGGTGGGCCGGAAGCTGCTGGTGATCGCCTGGTCATTCGTCATACCACCACAGTGCCGGAGCCCGGTGGGCGCCGGTATCCGGTCACCCGGCGGACCGGGGGTGGGGTTATCCCCCGGGCGTCCCCGGTCATCTCCGGTCATCCGCCCTCTGTCGCCCGCCAGTCGTCCTCCAGCAGCGAGTACTGCAGCGCGTCGTACCAGGTGTCGCGCAGGTAGAGGTCGTGCCGGATCCGCCCCTCCAGCTGGAAGCCCAGCTTGCGCAGCACCCGGGCGGAGGCGAGGTTCTCCGGGTCGAGCCGGGCGGCGAGGCGGTGCAGGCCCAGCGTGCCGAAGCCGAAGTCGCAGAGCAGCCGGGTGATCTCGGTGGCGTAGCCCAGGCCCCAGACGTCCTTGCGCAGCGCGTACCCGACGAAGGCGGCGCGCTGGCCCTCGGTGCCGAGCACGGCGTTGCCGATCGGCACGGCGTCCTCGCCGTCGGCGGTCAGCGTCACGGCCAGGCGGTAGACGGTGCGCGGGTCCTTCTCGGCCTCGTCGATGTAGAGCGCGATCTGGTCCGCGCAGTCCTCCCGGTCGCGCGGCTCGAACGGCAGGTACCGGGCGGTCTCGGCATCGCCGAAGACCGCGTGCAGCGCGTCGATGTCGCGCGGCACGTGGTGGAACTCGCGGATGGTGAGCCGCGGTCCGGTGAGCTGTACGGGATTCATGGTGCGTACCGTAGCGCCGGGCAGGCCGCGCGGGCGGTTACCGTACAGGACATGAACGACGACGACCTGCAGCTCCCCCCGCGCCCGCGCACCGCCGACCTGCTGCGCTGGGCCGAGGAGCAGGGCCTGGAACCGGTGGCCGAGCCCGCGGTGGACGCGGTGCTGACATTGCTGGAACTGGGCGACGGTCAGGTGTACGACGGCTTCCCCGAGCTGACCTCCCCGGTGTTGCAACAGCTGCTGTATGAACGGATCCACCTCTATGTGCAGCCCGCCGACGACCTGTCGCCGCTCGCCTACGGCGCGGCGGTGCGGCTGCTGATCGATCATCAGCGAGCGGCCAAACGGCTGAACGCCAAGCGTCACCAGCGGCTGCACGAGGAAGCCGAGTGGCAGGGCGAGCTGCTCGTCGGGCTGCTGCGCCAGCCGCATCTGGTCACCTGGCCTCGGCTGTACACCCTGCTGCTGCGGGCCGACGGGGTGGACACCGGCGACCTGGACGCCGTCCGGGACTGGCTGGACGGCTTCCGCGAGCTGGACGAGGAGCAGCGGATCGAGGCCTTCGCGGCCCTGGAGGCGCTGGACCAGCCGGAGGGCGTGGACGGCTGGGGTCCCGGCGTGCTGCTCTCGGTCGGGATGGCCACCGACGGGGCGCGGCTGCTCCTGGAGAACCGGCTGATGCAGCGCAGCTACCGCAACCTGGCCGGGCTGAACGCGCTGGGCCTGCCGATGCCGCAGGAACTGGCCGGCGACTTCCCCGCGTTCGAGGCGGCCGTGGAGGCGGAGGCGCTACGGCTGTACGGCGAGTGGACGGTCCCGGGGCTGCCGGCGCTGCTGCTGGCGGAGTACCCGGACCTCGCGCCGGAGCCCGGTTCGACCGAGATCGACCGCTACCTGATCGAGCAGGGGTACGCGGAGCAGTACCTCGCCGAGCACGGCTTCGCCGTGCAGGACCCCGCGTCCGACGTCTTCGACTTCGACACCGATATCGACATCGACGAGCAGGGTCCTGCCGAGGCGTAGGGCCGGAACAGCGGCTACGCGGTGACGCCGCGCTGCTGGAGCCAGGGCTGCGGGTCGACGGGGGCGGCGCCGTCCGGGCGGATCTCCAGGTGCAGGTGCGGGCCGGCGGGGGTACCGCCCGGCCGCAGGGCCGGGGCGTTGCCGGTGGCGCCGACCTTGCCGAGCACGGCGCCGGTGGCCACCGGGCCGGAGGCCACGGCGATCGAGGACAGGTGGCAGTACCAGACCTCGGTGCCGTCCGGCAGGGTCTGGATCACCCGGTAGCCGTGCGCGCCGGACCAGCCGGCGGAGGTGACCGTCCCGGCGCCGACGGCGGTGACCGGGGTGCCGGTGGGGGCGGCGAAGTCGAGGCCGGTGTGCAGGTGCGCCCAGGGCGAGGTGGACTGGCCGTACTGCGCGGTGAGCGTGTACTTGCTGGTGGGCAGGGTGAACTCGCCCTGCGCCACAGGCTGCTCGACGGGCTGGGCGGCCTGCTGCGCGGCGGCCTGGGCCTGCGCCTGGGCGTGCGCCTCGGCCTCGGCCTCGGCGGCCCGGGCGGCGGCAGCCGCCTCGGCGGCGGCCTGGGCGGCACGCTTGGCGGCGGCCTCCTGGGCGGCCTCCAGACGGGCGCTCTCCTCGGCGGCGGTGCGGCGGCTGTCGGCCTGCTGCTGGATCCGGGCGGCCAGCGCCAGGCCCGGGTCGGCGGCGTCCGGGTCCGGGGCGTCCTGCTGCGCGGCGTCCGACGCACCGTCAGGAGCGCTGACGGCCGGCGCGGGGGCGGGCGCGGCGGCGGCAGCGGCCGTCGCGGCGGAGAGGCTGGTGGCGCCGAGCGCGGCGGCCATCGCCGTGACCCCGAGGGCCGGGACGCCGGTCCGGGACTGCTTGGGGATCCGGTGCCGGGGCGCCGGGTCGGGCACGGCGGGGTCGGAACCGGCGAGGGGGCCGGTGGCGGCGCCGGTGGAGTGGTCGAGCAGCTGGGTACGGCTCTGCTGGGACTGCGACAACGCCACGGGGGCGCGCTCCTTTCCTTCCCTCTCGCCTACCGGGTTAGCTGACGGGTTCGGAGCAGGAAGGTCTCCTACGGTCCGGCCGGGGCCGAACCGATTCACCCCAAGGAACGGTGGTTCCCCGGCTCCCGGACCCTGCCCGGGGGCATGGTCCTGCGGGATTTGGCGACGGCGCACGGTGCCGTTCGGGTACGGCGTTGCCGACCGCGCTGCGTTATCAAACGTTAATCCTAGGAGGCTCTGATTCCAAGCCGCTTGGCTGGGAATATCACCTGATTCCGAGACCGGGTGGACGGTTTGTCGTGGATATCCGATTCGCCGTCACGCTGAGTGAGAAATTGCCGCCATTTGGCCAGTCGCACAGTTGTGACCCGCACCTGAGTACGCGTACTCAGGTGCGGCGCGGCACAGTTAACGATCCTTCAGCTATGACCACCTCGGTTCAGCCGCGGACCACGTCCGCCTACTACGTCCAGGCCATCGCCTCGTTCGCGCTCTCCGGCGGTTCGCTCGCGATCGGCATCGCCTATCTGCCGGTGAGCGCGTGGATGCGCGCCTTCCTCGCGGTCGGCCTGCTGTACGTCATCACCTCGGCATTCACGCTCGCCAAGGTGATCCGCGACCGTCAGGAGAGCACCGAGATCGTCACCCGGGTCGACCAGGCGCGCCTGGAGAAGCTGCTCGCCGAGCACGACCCGTTCAAGGTCGAGGGGATCTGAACACGGAGCCCGGACCGAGGCCTTGACGGCTAAGGCTATTAGCCTTAGCTTTGTGGATGTCGGCAGCGCCAGACACGGCGCACCGCCAGCCAGGCCAAGGAGGCCCGTCATGACCAGCACCCTCGCCCCGCAGACCCAGTACCTCGACCTCCCCGGCGGCCGGATCGCCTTCGACGACACGGCCTCCTCGCCCGCCGGCCAGGGCCTCGGCGAAGGCGTCCCGATCCTCCTCCTGCCGGGGATGCTCGACAGTCGGACCGTCTTCCGCCACCTGCGCCCGCTGCTCACCGCCGCCGGCCGCCGCGTGATCACGATGGACCTGCGCGGATTCGGCGAGTCCTCGATCACCTGGACCGACTACTCCCCCGCCGCGATGGCCGGCGACGCCGTCGCACTGCTCGACCACCTGGGCATCGAGCGGGCCGTGCTGGCCGGCTGCTCCTACACCGGCGCCAGCGTGGTGAAGGTGGCGGGCACCGTGCCCGAGCGGGTCGCCGGGATCGTCCTGATGGACGCCTTCATCGAGAACCTCCCGCAGAACGCCGTGCAGCGCGCCCTGGTGAAGGTGCTCGGCGCCCTGATCGTCCAGGTGCCCTCGCTCTGGGGCCTCTACCTGAGGAAGATGGCCTACCCGACCGCCAAGCCCGCCGACTTCGACGCGTACGTCTCCGGCCTGGTCGCCGCGCTGCGCACTCCCGGGCGCAAGACCGCCACCCGCGGCCACGTCCACGGGGACGCCTCGCCGATCGGCTGGACCCAGGACGTCGACTGCCCCGCGCTCGTGCTGATGGGCAGCAAGGACCCCGACTTCCCGAAGCCGGAGGTGGTCGCCGACCGCCAGGCGGCGGCGCTGAAGGCCCGCAAGGTGATGATCGAGGGCGCCGGGCACTACCCGGCGGCGGAGTTCCCGCAGGCCACCGCCGACGCGCTGCTCCCGTTCCTCGCCGAGGTGGCCTGATGCCCAGGGCCGGACTGACCCCCGACGCCGTGGTGGACCACGCCCTGGCACTGATCGACGAGGAGGGCCCCGACGTCCTCACCCTGGCGGCGGTGGCGGCGCGCGCGGGGGTCGCCACCCCCTCCCTCTACAAGCACGTACCGGGCGGGGTGGGCGCGCTGCGCCGCATGATCGCGATCCGGGTGACCCACGATCTCGCCGACCGGCTGCACCGGGAGAACGCGGGCCTGAACGGGGACGCGGCGGTCACCGCGCTGCTGCGGGCCTACCACGCCTACGCGGTCGAGTTCCCGCGCCGCTACGCCGCGCTGCCGCAGGCGTACTCGGCGGCCGACGACGAGCTGGTGCAGGCCGGCGCGCGGGTGGTCGGGGCGATCATCGAGGTGCTGCGCGACTACGGCATCGAGGACTCCGAGGCGATCCACGCGGCGCGCACCGTGCGGTCGCTCGCGCACGGCTTCGCCTCGCTGACGATCGCCGGCGCCTTCCAGCTCCGCGAGGACCTGGAGGTGACCCAGGACCGGCTGATCACCCTGCTCACCGGCGGGCTGCGGCAGTGGCCGGGCGGGTCGTAGCGCCGCAGTCCCGGGAGTCTCAAGGTTTATTAACGCCGGCCACCTCGTGTGGTCTAGCCAGGCGATGGGTTCATCCGATAGGAATTCAGTACCAGTTGGTATCGATTCGGGTGGGTACCGAGACCGATTCGTCTCCGGCCTCCGGTCAGACTGACCTGGAGAGGGCCCAGGCCCAGGTAGCAGCAGAGGACGAAGGCCCATGACACAGCCCGGCACCACCCGCGACAGCGGGCAGCTGACCGCCTCCGACGCGATCCCCGCCCAGCGCTCCGCCCTGCGGCCCGCGCCCGTCGCCCGTCCTGCCGACGACCGGCTGAGCTGGGCCGCCGAGGTCCGCCGGGGGTTCGCGATCGTCCGCGGCCTGCGCTCGCTCGCCACCGTCCCCGCCCGGCCGCAGGCCTCGTACGGGGAGTGCGACGGCCAGTAGGGCCCGCTGCCTGCCTGCCGCTCCTCCGCCCCTGAGCTGAATTCCCGCCAAACCAGACGGGACCAAATAGGATATTCAGCAATATGTGCGGCGGCGGACCGCCCCGAACGGGGAGGGCCCGATAGGACCAGTAGAGGGGCCCGCGATGGACCTGACCTCGCCATGGCCGCCAACCCCGGCCCGTTCCGGCGACCCGGCGACCGGCGGTGAGCGCTCCGGCAGCCGGTCCACGGTGAGCTGCCTGCGGATCCTGCTGCGCGCCACCAGCGCGGCCGAGATGCTCGGCACGATCATCGCCGACGGACCCGGCTGGATCACCGGCGAGGGCTCCGCGATCTACCTGCTCGACGGCACCGGCATGCTGCGGCTGACCGTCTCCAACGGGCTCCCCGAGTGGGCGCACGAGCGCTACGGCACCATCGACCCGGCCGGCGACCTGCCCGCCGCCGTCGCCCTGCGCCGACGCGAGCCGGTGCTGCTCGGCCCCGAGCGGACCAGCAGCAACTACCCCGACCCGGTGGCCGGCCCGGGCACCGGACTGGTCGCGATCGTCACCCTGCCGCTGGTGGTGGACGACCTGGAACTCGGCGTCCTCGCGCTCTCGCTGGCCCACCGCGGCACCGTGCCGCGCCGCGACCTGGACGCGCTCGCGGTCATCGCGCAGACCTGCGCCCAGCGGCTGGCCCACCTGATCGACCACACGCCCGCCGGTGAGAACGGCGCACGCGGCGGGGTCCGCACCCATGCGACCGGGCAGCCCGAGTCGTCGGCGGCGCAGCCGCTGCTCGCCGGAGCCGTCCGGGCCGCGGGAGCGGGCGCCTTCGAACGCGACCTGGTCACCGGTGAGACCGCCTGGGAGGCCAACGCCTACCGGGTGGTCGGCCGGGTGCCGCCCGCCGACGGCGGCCCGTTCCCCGCACCCGACCTGAACAGCCTGGTGCACCCCGAGGACCTCGCCGACGTCCAGGCCGCGCTGGTGGACGCGCTGGCCGGCGGCGGCCCGTACCGGCTGGGCTACCGGGTGATCCGGCCGGACGACACGGTCGGCCGGATCGAGGAGCACGGCGAGGTGCTGTTGGACGGGCACGGCCGTCCGGTGCGGATCACCGGGCTGCTCGTGGAGCGCCACCGGGCCGGGTCGTCGCTGCCCGAGCCCGAACCGGCCGGTGCCCCGCCGGCCGACGCCCGTTCGGCGCTGCTGCTCGCGCTGACCCGGGCGCTCTCGCGCGCCGTCACGGTCCGCGACGTCACCGAGGCGATGACCGACATCGCCCGCCCGGCCCTCGGCGCCACCACCCTGGTCCTCGACCTGGTGGACGAGGGACGGCTGCTGCCGGTCTCGCCCTCGGTCTACGGCGGCTCGGGCCGCGGCGAGTTGAACCGGCTGCACGAGCTGTCCAGCGGCGCGGCGGAGCACGCGCAGGCCCGGGCGACGCCGCTGTTCAGCGAGCCGGGCACCGCGGGAGCGGGAGCCGGAGCCGGGTCCGCCACCGGAGCCGGGTCCGCCGCCGACCGGGAGCGGCCGGCCTCCTGGGCGGTGCTGCCGCTGGTCGCCTCCGGGAGGCAGGTCGGCTCCTGCCTGATCACCTTCGCGGCCGAGCGGGTCTTCAGCCGCGAGGACCGCACGCTGTACTCGGCCTTCGCCGGCATCCTCGCGCAGTCCCTGGAGCGGGCCCGGCTGTACGACACCCACCACCACCGCGCCACCGAGCTCCAACGCGCGATGCTCCCGCGCAGCCTGCCGCAGCTGCCCGGCCTCACCTCCGCCGCCCGCTACCTGCCCAGCACCGAGGGCATGCAGATCGGCGGCGACTGGTATGACCTGATCAAGCTCTCCGCCGGCAAGGTGGGCGTGGTGATCGGCGACGTCCAGGGGCACAACGCCGAGGCCACCGCCGTGATGGGTCAACTCCGCAGCGGTCTGCGGGCGTACGCGACGGACGGGCACGACCCTGCCGCCACGCTGGCCCGGACCAGCCGGCTGCTCGCCGAACTGGACACCGAACTCTTCGCCACCTGCCTCTACCTCACCCTCGACCTCGCCGACGGCACCGTGCACGGCGCCCGCGCCGGCCACCCGGCGCCGGTGCGGATCTCCGACGGCAAAGCCGCCGAACTGGACCTGCCCGGCGGACCGCCCCTCGGCGTGGACCCGTGCGCCGCCTACCCGCTGGCGGTGGAACGGCTCGGCCTCGGCGAAACCCTGCTCACCTACACCGACGGCCTGGTCGAGGACCGCGCCGAGGACTACGACGAGTCGGTCCAACGGATGCTCGGCGGCCTGGAACTGTGGAGCCGCCAGACCGGCCCCAGCCGGGTCGGCCCGGCAACGGCCCTGGAACGCCTGGCCGACCTGCTCACCCTGAACGTGACGGAACGCAACTCCCGCCCCGACGACGTCGCCCTGCTCCTCCTGCACCGGACGGGGAGTTAGCGGCCGGACCGGGCGGTCGGCGAGCGGTCGGCGAGCGGTCGGCTCCCTTGGTCGGCACCCGCAGGGCCTCTGCTTCAATGAGCCGTCCGCATACGCGCGGACGGCGCACCCGGCTGGGAGACCCCGGGGCGCTCCAAGGGGGCGGAGTGAACATGTCCATCAGAGAGTTCAGATCTCAGCGGGGCCTGCGCCGCTGGGTGGCGGTCGCCGCGGTGACGATGGCGATGGTCGCCTCGGCCGGCACCGCCGCGACGGCGACCGCGGCGACGGGCGCGCCCAGCGCCGCGCCCACGACCGGCACACCCACGACCAGCACGCCGAAGGCCGTCAGCACCGCGCCGAAGGCCGCCGCGGCCAAGCCGCACATCTCCCTGCCCGAGCAGCACGACCTGTCGGGTGCGTTCGTCCCCGCCGGGCCGACCCGGCTGCTCGACACCCGCGACGGCACCGGAACACACGGCCTCGTCAAGCCGGTGGGCAACAACCCGCTGCTGCTCGACGTCTCCCAGGTCACCGGCAACCCGTCCGTCACACCCACCGCCGTCGTCCTCAACGTCACCGTCACCAGCCCCACCTCCGCCGGCTTCCTGACCGTCTACCCCTACGGCGGGAACGTCCCCGGGACGTCGAACCTCAACTTCACCGCCGGGCAGACCGTCGCCAACCAGGTCACCGTCCCCGTCGGCACCAACGGCCTCATCGGCATCGCCAACTTCGCCGGCACCGCCGACGTCATCGCCGACCTCGCCGGCTACTACACCCTCGACAAGGCCGCCGCCACCTACGTCGCCGACGGCCCCGCCCGCGTCCTGGACACCCGCGACGGCACCGGCACCGCCGGCCACCCCGCACCCATCGGCACCGGCAAGAGCGTCGCCCTCCAGATCGCCGGCATCGCCGGCGTCCCCGCCACCGGCGTCACCGCCGTCACCCTCAACGTGACCGCCACCGACACCAGCAGCCAGGGCTTCCTCACCGTCTACCCCGACGGCAAGAACGTCCCCACCGCCTCCAACCTCAACTTCCTCGCCGGCCAGACCGTCCCCAACCTCGTCACCGTCCCCGTCGGCACCGACGGCAAGGTCGACTTCTACAACTTCGCCGGCACCACCGACGTCGTCGCCGACCTCGCCGGCTACTACCTCGCCGGCGCCCCGCAGACCGGCGGCGTCCTGCGCACCCTGGACGCCCCCACCCGGCTGCTCGACACCCGCGACGGCACCGGCACCAGCGGCAAGGCCGCCCCCATCGGCACCGGCAAGAGCATCGGCCTCCAGGTCGCCGGCAACGCCGGCATCCCGGCCGCCAACGTCACCGCCGTCGTCCTCAACGTCACGGTCACCAACGCCAGCAGCCAGGGCTTCCTCACCGTCTACCCCGACGGCAAGAACGTCCCCACCGCCTCCAACCTCAACTTCCTCGCCGGCCAGACCGTCCCCAACCTCGTCACCGTCCCCGTCGGCGCCGACGGCAAGGTCGACTTCTACAACTTCGCCGGCACCACCGACGTCATCGCCGACGTCTTCGGCTACTTCAGCGCGGGCGACCAACTCGCCCTGACCTCACTGAACTTCGCCACACCCACCGTCGACGCCTCGGCCGGCTACACCCCGGTCGCCGTCAACTGGACGCTCACCGACTCCAACCCGGCCGCCACCCAGACCGGCGGCGAGATCGTCATCCGCCAGCAGGGCAGCACCCCCGACACCTACATCGGCCAGCCCTACGTCGTCCCGTACAGCTCCACACCTGGCGGCGTCGCCGGAGCCACCTTGGTCTCCGGCAACGCCGCCAACTCCAGCTACTCCTACACCTTCTCCGTGCCGCGCTACGCGGCGTCGGCAACCGCCAAGTGGGCCGTCACCCTGGTCAGCGCCTTCGAGACCACCACGCAGCAGCAGCTGGTCCTGGCCGGCTCCGCCCTCAGCGGCTACGGCGACGTCCTCACCGCCACCGAGGCCGTCTCCACGGTCACGCCGACCTACAACAGCCTTACGCTCATGGGCATCCCGTCCAGATACCTGTACGACGGCGTCAACACCATGGCGGAGTACGAGCTCGCCGTCCAGGACATCCAGTCCGGCTTCGGGCAGGGCACCCTGACCCTCTCCGGCCCCGGCGGCCGCACGCTGAGCACGACCTTCGCCGAGATGACCAACGCGGGCGAGTCCTCCTGGCCCTGCCTGCACGGGGTCTGCAGCTTCATCGTGGTGTTCCCCGCCGGAACCGCTGGCGGGGTCTGGGCCGTGTCCACGATCGCGCTGACCAACAACGCGGGCCAGACCCGGACCTACAGCAACCTCAACGCGGTGCCGCTCACCCTCACGTCGAACAGCACGCTCAGCGCGGACCACTTCACCGCCACCCCGAACCCGGTCAACTCCTGGCAGGGGAACACCCCCTTCCAGGTGTCCATGCACGTCAACGGCGCGCAGAGCGGCGTCCAGACGGTCCAGCTCAGCTGGGCCAGCTGCTCCGAGGTATCGGCCACGCCGACGCTCAACGCGGACGGCAGCTACTCGGTACAGGCCGTCATGTACCAGTCGAACAACGGCCAGCCGAACTCCTGCCATCTGACAGGCGTCAGCATCCTCGACGGCGCGGGCAACGTGGCGCTCTACGGCTCGGAGTTCGCCGCGCCGGATCCCGGATTGACCGTCAAGAGTGTCGCCGACACCACTCCGCCGACCGTCACCTCGGCCGCGCTGAACGTCACCAGCATCGCCCAGAGCAAGGCCGCGATGCAGTCGTTCGTCGTCACCGCCAAGGTCAACTCCCCGACCGCGCCCGTCAACGGGTTCAGCAGCTACCTCTACGACAGCACCGGCACCATCGTGGGCCAGTCCTTGATCGGCACCCCCATCACACCAGGACCGGACGGGACCGTCCGACTCAATGTCAACGTGCCCAACCCGATCCCGGTCGGCACCTACACCATCGGCTTCAGCATCAACGATGCCGGCTGGCTCAGCAGCTCCTACGGGATGCCCGGCACTCCACCCGTCCCCGGCGGACCGCTCACGCTGACGGTCACCGCGGGCTGACGCCTCGCCGCTGAAGGCACTGGGACCAGGCCCGAACAGGGCCTGGTCCCACAGTCGTCTCCCGCCTCCAGGCGCCTACGCGAGGGCCTCGGCGTCGGGTTCCTGGCGTTCTTCGCTGAGGTGCCAGTGGAGGTCGCGGACGCCGGGTTCCAGGGAGAGCCGGGTGATCAGTTGTTCCAGGGCGCGAGCCGGGTCGCCGGTGACGGCCACGGTGGCGCGGATCTTGGTGGTGTGGTCGTCCTCTCGGCGGGCGCGCAGGCCGGTGGGGGTGAGGCCGGAGGTGCCGAGGGCCTGGAGGAGGAGGGCGCGGACCTGGGGTTCGGCCTTGCGGTCGCAGAGCAGGTGGATGCTGGCGCGGACGCCCTCGATGTCCGGGTCGTCCTGCGGGACGCGGTCGATCAGGCGGCCCGCAGGGCGCAGCACCAGGTGGACCGCCAGGACGCCCAGCGTGCCGAGCAGGGCGAAGAGCAGGTTGCCGGAGGCCGCCATCACTCCGACGGCCGCCGAACACCACAGCGTGGCGGCGGTGTTGAGGCCGCGCACGCTGGCGCCGTCGCGCAGGATGACGCCGCCGCCGAGGAAGCCGATGCCGGAGACCACGTAGGAGGCGACCCGGGTGGTACTGCCGGGGTCGAGGACCGCTTCGCTGTAGAGGACGAAGAGCGTGGCGCCGGCGGCGACCAACGCGTTGGTGCGCAGGCCCGCCATCCGGGCCCGCCACTGGCGTTCCACGCCGATCAGCGCGCCGCAGCCGACGCCCACGGCCAGCCGGGTGAGGAAGTCCAGGGTGCTCAGGGTGGCCACGGGGCACACATCCTTCGACGGATCTCGACGGATCTCGACGGGTCTCGACGGTGACGGCGGACGACACCGGTCCTAGCTGAGCAGGGCGTTCAGCTCGGGGTAGTTCAGGGTGCCGGCGAGGGCGTCGTACGTGCCGGTGCCGAAGAGTTCGGCCGCCGCGCGGCGGACGGTGTCGAAGGACGCCAGTGCGAGGGCCGCGCCCGCGCTGATCCGGGCCACGCCCAGGGCGGCCAGCTCGGGGACGGTGGGCGAGCCCGGGCCGACCATGACGTTCAGCGGCAGCGTCAGGGTGGACGCGAGCAGGCCGATCGCCTCGGGCGGCGCCTGAGGGACGAAGATCCCGTCCGCGCCGGCCTCGGCGTAGGCGGCGGCTCGGACCAGCACCTGCTCCACCCGGGTCGCGGGGTCGCCGACGCGGTACAGGAAGAGGTCCGTCCGGGCGTTGATGAAGAGCGGGATGCCCGCCGCGTCGGCCGCCGCCCGGGCCGCCGCGATCCGGGCCGCCGCGTCCTCGACGGTGCGCAGCGGGGTGCCGTCCGGGTAGGCCGGGTCGCTGCCGTGCAGGCCGTCCTCCAGGTTGATGCCGACCGCGCCGGCGGCGAGCACCTGGTGGACGCTCAGCGCCACCTCCTCGGGCGTGGCGCCGTAGCCGCCCTCCAGGTCCGCGGTCACCGGCAGGTCGACGGCGGCGGCCACCCGGGCGGTCAGCTCGACGGTGCGGTCGCGTCCCAGGCCCTCGCCGTCCGGTGCGCCGAGCGCCCAGGAGACGCCGGCGCTGGTGGTGGCCAGGGCGGCGGCCCCGGCACTCGCCACCACCCGGGCGGTGCCCGGGTCCCAGACGTTGGCGAGTACCAACGGGCGCCCGGGCACGTGCAGTTCGCGCAGCGCGAGGGCCTGGTCGCGGCGGCTCATGCGTCGGTCCGCGGCGACGGGCTCATCCGGGTAGTGATGGCGATCCGGTTCCAGGCGTTGATGGTGACGATCAGTGAGATCAGCTTGGCGAGTTCCTCCTGGGCGAAGTGCCGGGCGGCCTCCTCGTACACCGCGTCCGGCACATGGCCCTGGGTGATCAGGGTGACCGCCTCGGTCAGCGCGAGTGCGGCCTGCTCCCGGGCGCTGAAGAACGGGGTCTCGCGCCAGGCCGGCAGCGCGAAGATCCGGTGCTGGGCCTCGCCGCCCTTCAGCGCGTCCGTGCTGTGCATGTCGATGCAGAAGGCACAGCCGTTGATCATCGAGGCGTGGATCTTCACCAGCTCGGCGAGCACCGGGTCGACGCCCGCCTCGGCCGCTTTGTTCAGCTCGACCATCGCGCGGTAGACGTCCGGGGCGAGCTGGGGCAGCGGCAGGCGCAGAGCGGGGGCGGGCACGGTCGCGCGTTCTTCGGTGGCGGTCATGCGGCCAACCCTAGGGAGTAAGTGGACCGCCCCCGTGGTTCATTTCCAGTATGAATTCTTGGGCCACTTGGGGGCATGACCTGCACCTCGACCTCTCCGAACGACGGGCCCGCGGCCTGGGCCTGCGGGCCGCCCTGGAGGACGCGCTGCGCGAGGCGGCGGCCGGGGCGAGTCTGACGCCGGGCACCCGGCTGCCGTCCTCCCGGATGCTGGCGGCCGACCTCGGGATCGCCCGCAACACGGTCGCCGAGGCCTACGCCCAGCTCGCCGCGGAGGGCTGGCTGACCTCCCGTCAGGGGTCGGGGACGACCGTGGCCGACCGTGCGGTGCGTCGTGGTGCCGGCTCCCCGGCGCCGGCCTCGCCCGACGCGGCGCTGCGCTACGACCTGCGGGCCGGGCACCCCGATCTCGACCTCTTCCCGCACGTGGCATGGCTGGCCGCCGCCCGCCGGGCGCTGGCCGCGGCGCCGCGCGACGCGCTCGGCTACTCCGACTCGCGCGGCCGGATCGAGCTGCGCCAGGCGCTGGCCGACTACCTCGGCCGGGTGCGCGGGGTGCGCACCGACCCCGACCGGCTGCTGCTCACCTCCGGCTACGCACAGGGCCTGAGCCTGCTCAGCGCCGAACTGCACGCGCGCGGCGCGCACACGCTGGCCGTCGAGGCGTACGGCCTCGCCCCGCACCGCGCGATGATCACCGCCGCCGGACCGGCGACCGTGCCGCTCCCGGTGGACGAGAACGGCGCGCGGACCGACCTGCTCCCGGGCGTCGGGGCCGGGGCCGTCCTGCTCACCCCCGCCGACCAGTTCCCCACCGGCAACCTGCTGCACCCCACCCGGCGGGCCGCCGCAGTCGACTGGGCGCGGGAGAACGACGCCTTCGTGATCGAGGACGACTACGACGGGGAGTTCCGCTACGACCGGCAGGCGGTCGGCGCGATGCAGGCGCTCGATCCCGAGCGGGTGGTGTACGCCGGCACCGCCAGCAAGAGCCTGGCGCCCGGCCTGCGGCTCGGCTGGCTGGCGCTGCCGAGCGCGCTCGTCGAGCCGATGCGGGCCCGCAAGGCAGCGACCGGCGGGCAGTCGGGCGTCCTGGAGCAGCTGACGCTGGCCGAGCTGATCCGCTCGGGTGGCTACGACCGCCAGGTGCGCCGGGCCCGGCTGCACTACCGGCGGCGCCGCGACCGGGTGGCCGCGCTGCTCGCCGAGCGGGCGCCGGACGTCCGGGTGACCGGGATCTGCGCCGGGCTGCACGCCGTCCTGCGACTGCCGGGCGGCCTCCCGACGGAGGAGGTGCTGGTCGAGCGGGCGTACCGGCGCGGGCTCGGGCTGCAGGGGCTGCACGCGTTCCGTCACCCGTTGACGGCGCCGGACACGCTGCCGCCGTCGCTGGTGATCGGGTACGGGGCGCCGCCGGAGCGGGCGTTCGTGCGCGGCCTGGAGGTGCTGGGTGACCTGCTCGGTCAGTGATGCGTGTGCGCGCCCAGGTAGAAGAGCAGGAAGAGGAAGCCGCCGAAGAGGTGGGCGGCGGCCATGTAGATGAGCACACGGATCAGCACGCGGTGGTCGGTGCGCTTGCCGGCGTCGGTGGTGGGGGCGTAGGTCGGCCGGTGCACGGGGTGAGCGGACATGTCGGGTCCTTCCCGGTTCAGTGGGTGCGCGGCGGGTCGCCCAGGCAGAGGGTGCTGTCCGGGCTCTGGAGCAGGGTGTGGACGAAGAGCAGCTCGACGCCGGCGTACACGCCGGTGGGGTCGGCCGCGATGCAGTGCGGGGTGAGCGAGTCGAACTGCGCGCTGTCGCCCGGGTCGAGCAGGTGGACGGTGTCGCCCAGGGTGAGCCGCAGCCGTCCCTGGAGGACGTAGAGCCACTCCTCGCCCGGATGGACCCGGACCACCTCGTCCTGGACGCCCGGCGGCACGTGGACGCGCAGGGCCTGCATCGCCCGCCCCGGCACGCCCGCCCGCCGGTAGCCCCAGCCGCCGGCGCGGCCCGGTTCGATCGCGCCGCCGCGGATCACCGGGTCGGGCTCGCCGACCTGCTCGCCGAGCAGTCCGGCGACGGTGCCGCCGTAGGCCCGGGCCAGGCCGAGCAGGACGGGCAGGGACGGCTGCCGTCTGCCGGTCTCCAGCCGGGAGAGATAGGCTGGCGAGAGTCCGACGCGGGCGGCCGCGGCCTCCAGCGTGAGCCGGTTGGACTGCCGCTGCTCACGCAGGCGGGCTCCCAGGCCGGGTACCTCGGCGGTGTCCGGTCCGTCCGTCCGGTCGGGATCGGGGTCCGGGTGGCTCGTGCTCATGGGTTCAGTCCACACCCGCCTTGCCCATGAGGCAAGAAAAGTGCCTCAGAGGCAAAATGCGGATGCACCGGCCCGGCGTGGACCACTAGGTTCGGCCGGATGCGCACTTCAACACCGGTAGGCCCGGTCACCGCCGACGACGTGGATCTCGCCGTCGACGCCCTCATCGACGCACTGACGCCGGTCCTCCAGCAGGACTGGCACGTCCTGGCGGACGACTCGGACTGGGACTGCTGGGAGGTCGTCGAGCACATCTGCGACGACCTGTTCGCCTACGCGGGCCAACTCGCCCCGAAGCGGCCGCCGCTGGACACCCACGTGCCCATCGCCTACCAGTCCCGGCGGGTCGGCGGGCCGCCCGCCACCATCTTCGCCGATCCCAAGGCCGGGCAGGCCGGGCTGCTCCAGGTCCTGGACGCCACCCGCGCCTTCCTCACCGCGCTCGTGCGCACCTCGTCGCCGGACGTCCGGGCGCACCACGTCTTCGGCGTGTCCGACCCCGAGGGCTTCGCGGCGATGGGCGTGGTGGAGGTGCTGGCGCACGGCCACGACGTCGCCCTCGCCCTGGGCCTGGACTGGGCGCCGCCGGCCGACCTGTGCGCGCGGGTGCTGCGGCGGCTCTTCCCGGACGTACCGGAGGGCGGCGACCCGTGGGCCACGCTGCTCTGGGCCACCGGGCGCGGGACGCTGCCCGGGCGGGCCCGTCTGAACCGCTGGCGCTGGGACGGGCGCCCGAGGAGCTGACGGACCCGGCGGCTCGGGCTTCAGGAGCCTTCGACGGAGCCGCCGCCGGGGGCGATCAGGCCGGTCTCGTAGGCGAGCACCACGGCCTGCACCCGGTCGCGCAGCCCGAGCTTGGACAGGATCCGGGTGACGTGCGTCTTCACCGTGGTCTGCCCCAGGGTCAGCCGGTCGGCCAGCTCGGCGTTGCTCAGGCCGGTGGCCATCAGCCGCAGCACCTCCAGCTCGCGCGGCGTCAGTTCGGCCAGATCGCGGTGCAGGCTGTTGCGGGCCTCGTCGCGGTGGGCGAAGCGCTCGATCAGGCGGCGGGTGATGGTGGGCGCCAGCAGCGCGTCGCCGGAGCGCACCAGCCGGACCGAGGCGATCAGGTGCTCGGGGCTGACGTCCTTGAGCAGGAAGCCGCTGGCACCCGCGCTGAGCGCGGCGTAGACGTAGTGGTCCAGGTCGTAGGTGGTCAGGATGAGCACCTTGCTGTCGCAGCCGCCGCCGGACAGCAGCTGCCGGGTGGCCTCCAGCCCGTCCAGCTCCGGCATCCGGATGTCCATCAGCACCACGTCCGGGCGGGTGCGGCGGACGGCGGCGACGGCCTCGGCGCCGTTGACCGCCTCGGCCACCACCTCGATGCCGTCGCTGGCCAGGATCATCCGGAACCCGGTGCGGACCAGCGCCTGGTCGTCGGCGATGACGGCGCGCAGTGGCGCGGTGCTCATGGGACTCCTCCGGGTTCAGCCGGTCCGCCACCGCAGGCGGGCCTTGATCAGATAGCCGCCGCCGATTCTCCGCCCCGCGTCAAGGGTTCCGCCATAGAGGGCCAGGCGTTCGCGCAGTCCGATCAGGCCGCGACCGCCGCCGGTGGCCGCCTGGTCGGACGCCGAGCCGCCGGTGTCGGCCACCTCGATCCGCAGCCACTCGTCGTCGTGATCGATCGTCACCGAGGCCTCGGCGCCCACCGCGTGCTTGATCGCGTTGGTCAGCGCCTCCTGCACCACCCGGTAGGCGGTCAGGTCGGCGCCGGAGGACAGCGGCTCGGGCGGCAGCGAGAGCTCCAGCGTCACCGGCAGTCCGGCGGCCCGGACCCGGCCGGTCAGCGCGGCGAGCCGGCCGAGCCCGGGCTGCGGTTCCAGCTCGTCCGTGCCGCCGCCCTCCAGCTCGGCCCGGCCGGTGCCGGAGGCGGCCAACAGGCCCATCACGTGGCGTAGTTCGGCCATCGCCGCGCGGCCTCCGGACTCCACCGCGAGCATCGCCTCCCGGGCGTCCGCGGGCGAGACGTCCAGCACCCGGCGGGCGGCGCCGGCTTGGATCACCATCACGCTGACGTTGTGCGTCACCACGTCGTGCAGCTCGGCGGCGATCCGCGCGCGCTCCTCCTCGACGGCCCGGCGGGTGGCCTCCGCCTGGGCCGAGCGCAGCTCGGCCAGGCGCTGTTGACCGTCCCGCAGGCTCTGGCGCGAGTACCGGACGGTGGCGGCCACCAGCCCGAGCACATTCAGGATGACGTACGGGCGGGCGATCAGCGGGCCGGAGGCGTCGGCCTGTTGGTCGAGGCCGGTGGCGGCCAGCACCGCGCCGAGCGCGAAACTGCCCAGCACCGGAGGCAGGTTGCGGCTGTGGGCGACGGCGCTCCAGGCCGCGACCGCACAGCCGAGCACGCTGAACCAGCCCGCGTAGGACTGGGCGCTGAGCGCCGCGAGCAGCACCACCCAGAAGACCGCCAGCGGGTAGCGGCGCCGGGCCAGCAGGGGCAGCGCGGTCAGCGCGAGCAGCACGTAGTCGCGGGCCTCCAGTGGGACCGGAACGGAGGAGCCGAGCAGCCCGGGGCACAACGGCCGGTCGGGAACGGCGCTTTGGGGCAGCGCCGACGGCAGTCCGACGCCCTGGCGTCCGATGGTGGCGAAGGTGCCCCGGTAGAGCACCACGGCGGTCAGCAGCAGGGCGAGCAGCGCGTCGCCGAGCAGCGTACGGCGGTCCGGCCAGACGGTCCGGCCGTCCGGGCGCAGCGCGTCGCGGACCAGTCGCCGCCAGCCATGAGGTCCTTCGTCCATCAGCACCGGCTCATTGTGCAGGCGGACTTCGCGGCTCCGCATCCCTCCCACTGCCCACCCCGCCGACCGAGCGGCGTACTTCGCAAGGAGGACCCCGGCGCGGGTCGTCCGCGAGGACGACGCAATGTCGATGCAGCGGTCGACGCGGCCCGAGGACCCCCGCTCCTACCGTCGTTCCCGACAGCACAATCCCCGGTGAACAGAACGGATGACCCGATGGGCCACGTGATCGAACTGGCCGGCGCGGCCAGGCACTACGACAGCGCCGACACACCGGCCCTCGGGCCGCTCACCCTCACCGTCGAGGAAGGCGAGGCACTCGCGGTGACCGGGCCCTCGGGCAGCGGCAAGTCCACCCTGCTCAACCTGATCGCCGGTCTGGACAAGCCGAGTTCGGGCGGCGTCACGGTGGCCGGGCAGCGGCTCGACCAGCTCGGCGAGCGGGCACTCGCCCGGTTCCGGCGCGAGCGGATCGGGATGGTCTTCCAGTTCTTCAACCTGCTGGACGACCTCACCGTCACCGACAACATCCTGCTGCCGGCGCAGCTGGCCAAGACCGGCGGCCGGGCGGCGGCGGCCCGGGCGGCCGAACTGCTGGAGACGCTCGGCATCGCCAAGCACGCCCGGGCCTACCCGGGCCGGCTCTCCGGCGGCGAGCGCCAGCGGGTCGCGGTGGCACGGGCGTTGATCAACCGTCCGGCACTGCTGCTGGCCGACGAGCCGACCGGCGCGCTGGACAGCGCGGCCGGCCAGGAGGTCCGCGAGCTGCTGATCGACCTGAACCGCGGCGGCCAGACCGTGGTGCTGGTCACCCACGACGACGCACTCGCCGAGGCCTGCGCCGGCCGACGGCTGCACCTGGTGGACGGCCGCATCGCGTTCGACCGGCCGACTCAGGACAGCAAGACCCGCAACGAGGCTTCGGCGGTGACCCGATGAGGCGCGGCGGAGCTCTCGGCACGGTGGTCCGCTCCGGGGTGGGCCGGCGGCGGCTGCAGACCCTGGTGATGGTGCTGGTCACCATGGTCGCGGTGGTCTCGGCGGTGGTCGCCGGCTCGCTGCTGGTGGCCTCCTCAGCCCCCTTCGACCACGCCTTCGCCCGCCAGCACGGCGCGCACCTGGTCGTCCAGGTCGACGCCGGAGCGGTCGACGCGGCACAACTGGCCGCCACCGGGCGGCTGCCCGGAGTGACGGCCGTCGCGGGCCCCTACCCCGCGACCACGCTCACCCCGGTGCTTGACCACGGCGAGGCGGGCCCGCAGCTCTTCACCGTCGGGCGGCCGAGCGCCACCGGCGGCGGCGTCGACGAGCTGAGCCTTCTCAGCGGGCGCTGGCCGAGCGCGCCGGGCGAGTTGGTGATCTCGACGGACTACAACGGCCCGGAGTTCACCGTCGGCTCCACCCTGCGGACGACCTCCGGCGCCGCGCTGACGATCGTCGGCACCGCCTCCTCGGTCAGCGGGACCGCCCAGGCCTGGATGCTGCCGGCCGGCGTCGACGCGCTGCCCGGGTCCGGCGGCCCGGCGCAGCAGCAGGAGCTCTACCGCTTCGCCGCGGCCGACACCGCGACGCAACTCGACGCGGAACGAGCCGAGTTGGCCAGGGCCCTGCCGTCCGGCGCGCTGCTGGGCACCCGTTCGTACTTGGACACCAAGCTGGCCGCCGACGAGAACGCGCAGTCGATCGCCCCCTTCCTGCTGGCCTTCGGCGCGCTCGGGCTGGTCATGTCGGTGATCATCGTGGCCAGCGTGGTCAGCGGCGCGGTCGGCTCCGGCATGCGGCGGATCGGCATCCTCAAGGCACTCGGCTTCACCCCTGGCCAGGTGGTGCGCGCCTATGTGGCGCAGGCGCTGCTGCCGGCCGCCCTCGGTACGGCGCTCGGGTTGGTGGGCGGCAACCTGCTGGCGATGCCGCTGCTGGGCGACGCCCAGGAGGCGTACGGCTCGGCCTCGTTGGCGGTGTCCTGGTGGGTCGACCTGGCGGTCGGGGGCAGCGCGCTGCTGGTCGTCGCGCTGGCCGCCGTGGTGCCCGCGCTGCGGGCCGGGCGACTGCGCACGGTGGACGCGATCGCGGTGGGCCGGGCGCCACGCACCGGCCGCGGCCAGTGGGCACACCGGCTGGCCACCCGGCTGCCGGTTCCGCGCCCGGTCTCGTACGGGCTGGCCGGGCCGTTCGCCCGCCCGGTGCGGACGGCCGCGCTGGTGGCCGCCGTGGCGTTCAGCACCGCCGCCGCGACCTTCGCGAGCGGGCTGACCTCCTCGGCGAACGCGATCGGCCACTCGCGGGAGGTGGACAGCGGGTACGCGGTCACCGTCGACCCGATGGTCTTCCCGCACGGCGGCCCGGGCCAGGCGGACGGCGCGCCCGCACGGCCGATTCCGCTGACCGCCGCGCAGGACGCCACGGTGGTGGCCGCCATCAAGGCCCAGCCGGGAACGGCCGGTTACTACGCCATCAGCGGCATCCAGGCCGCCGTCTCCGGGGTCGCCGGCACCGTACAGACCATGCTCTACACCGGCGACTCACCCGCCACCGGCTACGACATGCTGGCCGGGCACTGGCTGACCGGCCCCGGCCAGGTGGTCGCACCACAGCACTTCCTGACCACCAGCGGCCACCGGGTCGGCGACACGATCACCCTGACCTCGCAGGGCAGCAGCCTGCCGGCGGTGATCGTCGGCGAGTCCTTCAACGCGGGCGAGGGCGGCATGGAGCTCAGCGCCGACCTGCCCGCCTTCCTGACCGGCCCCGGCGCGCCGGCGATCTGGACCTACGGCGTCGCGCTGAAGCCGGGTGTCTCGACCGCCTCCTACCTGAGCGGGCTGAACACCGCGCTGGCCCCGCTCGGCGTCCGCGGCACCGAGCGCCAGGGGGAGACCTCGAACATCGTGGTCATGGTCGACGCGATGACGGCGCTGCTCACCCTGATGCTGCTGGTGGTCGCCGGGCTCGGCGTGCTCAACGCCGTGGTGCTGGACACCCGGGAGCGGGTGCGCGACCTCGGGGTCTGCAAGGCGCTCGGCATGACCCCGGGCCAGGTCACCGCGATGGTGCTCACCTCGGTGGCCGGCGTCGGCCTGGTCGGCGGGATCCTCGGAGTGCCGGGCGGGATCGCGCTGCACGACCTGGTCCTGCCGATGGTCGGACACGGCATGGACAGCGCCCTGCCGAGCCAGGTCACCGACGTCTACCACGCCCTGGAACTGGGCCTGCTGGGGCTGGGCGGCGTGCTGATCGCGATGCTCGGCGCGCTGCTGCCGGCCGGCTGGGCGGCCCGGACCCGGACGGCGACGGCACTGCGCACGGAGTAGCACCGCTCCACCCCGCAGACAAAGGGTGTGCAAAAACCGCAGGCAGCGGCTATCTTCCCCCGGTGATGATCGAATTGACCGAGCAGCCCCGCACCAGCTGGTGGACGCTCGTCCGGGGGAAGCCGGCAGCCTGTGGGTGGCGGCTGCTGGCCGTTCAGCTGGTGTTCGCGGTGGCCGGTGCGGGCGAACTGAGGCTTCGGGTGGCGCTCCAGGGCGACGCTCCGCGCGTGGTGCTGGATCTCGCGCTGCTTGTCGTGGGCAGCCTCACGGCCGCCTGGAGCTGGTCCGCGAAGCTGCGGGTCCTGGACGGCGGGCGTGGGATACCGTCGGCGCTGCGGCCCGACCTGCGGCGGATCGGGCGGCTGGGAGGGTGGCTGGCGGTCCTGGACGTCTTCGGACTGCTGAGGTTGTTCAGCGACATCGACATCGACGCGTATGTCGGTCTCGTGGTCTCGCCGCTGATGAACGCCGTCCGGCTGGGCTACCTCTACCTGCTGTTCGCGGCGGCGCTGCTGCCCATGGCGATCCTGCTGGAGGGACGCGGCATCGGCCGGGCCTTCCGGCTGTCCCACGGCCGCGGACTGACCGTCCTGCGCGTCCTGCCCGTGGTGCTGCTCAGCGGCCTGGTCACCAGCGTCCTGCAGCAGTGGCAGATCATGACGCTGGGCACGCTTCCGGAGGTGTCGTCCATCGGCCTGGTCCAGGTCGCGGCGCTCCTGATCGAGGTGTTGAAGGACGTCCTCGTCGCGGTGCTGCTCTACGCCGCCTATCGGGGAGCAGAGCGACCCCAGCGGAACGAGACGCAGGAAGTCGGCCTGGCCGACTTCTCGGGCCGTCTGCCTGCTCCCGAGCATTAGGGAACTGACCAACGTGAAGTTCCGCTCGGTGATCTTCTCCTGACCCCGGTGCCGTCGGCCCGTCGCGCTGCGGCGGCCGAGGGCACAACAGCGACTGCCCAGGCCTGTCCTACAGTTGCACGAGATCCACTGCGTCCACTGGGGGAGCCATGCGACAGGTCCGGGCCGTTCTGTTCGACATCGACGACACGCTCTTCGACTACAGCGGCGCCGAACGGGCCGCGATCGTGGCCCAGGTGGACGAGAGCGGCATGGCGGGGGCGTTCGCCTCGGAGCAGGCGGCGGTGGAGCTCTGGATCCAGGTCATGGCGGCTGCCTACCAGCGCTTTCTGGACGGGGAGTTGACGCACCGGGGACAGCAGCTGGAGCGGACCCGGGCGTTCGTCGCCGCCGTCCGGCCGGGCGACGGGCCGCTGGACGACGCGGCGGCGGCCGAGTGGTTCGAGGGCTACCGGCGGCACTATCGCGCGGCGTGGCGGGCGTTCCCCGACGCGGCGCCGACGCTGGAGGCGCTGACCGCGCACGGGCTGCGGCTCGGGTTGATCTCCAACTCCAGTGAGCTGAACCAGCGGCCCAAGATGCGGGAGATCGGCCTGGCCGACTTCTTCTCCGACGGCCCGCTGATCTGCTCGGAGGAGCACGGCGCGGCCAAGCCCGCCGCGTCCATCTTCCATGCCGCGTGCGGGGAGTTGGGGCTGGCGCCGGGGGAGGTCGCGTACGTCGGCGACCGGCACGACCTCGACGCGCAGGGCGCCCGGGACGCCGGGCTGACGGGCATCTGGCTCAACCGCGCAGCGGCCGGCCCGCAGGCGGACCCCGATGTCACCGTGATCGCCTCACTGACCGAGCTGCTCCCGCTGTTCACGCCGGCCGGTCGCTGAGCGTCCGCGTCCAACTCCTTCTGGCACCAACGCCGTTCCCGTATCGTCGAAGCGACACCTTCTTCGGGGGCGGAGATGACGCGGATGACCGGGCTCCGGCGGGTCCTGCGGGTGCTGGTCGCCGTCGTCGGCCTGGCGCTGGCCCTGAACGCACCCTGGCCGGCCGGCGCGCCTCAACTGGGCGGCCTCCGGATCGTCTCCGTGGTCACCTGCTTCGCCCTCGCCGCCTGCCTGCACCTGTTGCGCCCACCCGAAGCGGGACTGCCGGACGCGCTGCGGCTGCGTGAATGGCACCGCAGGGCCGGCCGGTGGGCCGGGGCGTGCCTGGCCGTCACCGGGGTCCTCGCGTTCGCCTGGGCCGCCCAGCTGGCGCATCCACCTGATCGACTCGCTGTTCCCGGGCACACCGTCGTCGACCGAGCTGGAGGACTGACCCGCCGCGCGTGACGCCCGTCACATCGTGCGAACGGATGCAGCAGATCCGGGTGCCCCGCCGTCGGAGAGGAGGAGTCGGCAGGCGCACCCGAGGAGGAACACGTGCACACGTCACTGGTCGTCCGGTGAGGCTCGGCAGGGACCGGGCGACGGCAGCTCAGGGGATCGACTTCGCCGAGTTCGTCCAGCAGCGGTCCGCGGCGCTGTTCCGCACGGCGTACGTGCTGACCGGTGGTCGGGAGACCGCGGAGGATCTGGTGCAGGAGGCGCTGGAGAAGGCGTGCCGGCACTGGAACCGGGTCCGGGTCACGGACTCGCCGGAGGCGTACGTGCGGCGGATCGTGGTGAACCTGGCCAACGACCGGTGGCGCAGGCTGCGCCGGGCCGGTGAGCGCTCGGATCTCGCGGACCGCGCCGACCCCAGCGATCACTACCGGGGGGTGGAGCAGCGCGACGAGGTGGTCCGGGCGTTGCAGTCGCTCCCGATCGGGATGCGCACCGTCGTGGTGCTGCACTATCTGCACGAGATGGGGGACGCCGAGATCGCCGCCGCCCTTGGCATCTCCGCAGGCAGCGTGCGCTCCCAACTCGCCCGTGGGCTGGCCAAACTGCGCAGCGCTGCCGCCCCGGACGAGCCGACCGAACGTCCCTCCCCCGCCCCGAAGGTGCGTGATGACCGTGTTGCCGCCCGACTCCACCACCCCTGACCGCGACTTCGAAGAGGCGTTGATCCAGGCCATGGACACCTTCGCGCACGACACACCGCCCCCCGCCTTCGACGGCGGCGCAATCCTGCGGCGCACCCGCCGTCGGCGCGCGGTCCGCACCGCGACGGCCTCGGCGGCGGCCGTCCTCGTCCTCGGGGTGGGCACGGCGCTGGCGCTGCACCCGTCGGGCGGTCCGACCCTCCTGATCGCCTCGGGCCCGAGCGTCTCCAGCGCGCCCGCCGCGGCGCCCACGCCCATGCCGACACCCCCGCAGGCGGCCTCGCCGACGCCGCCGTTCATGCCGACCCGGCCGGCGCCGTGGACGCACAACGCCGCCGCGCAACCGGGCCTGGTCACCGTCCCCTCGGTCCTCGGCATGAGCCGCACCCGGGCCGAGCAGGTGCTCGGCCAGGCCGGCCTGCGCCTCTTCCCGATCCAGTCGGGGTCCGACCCGCAGAGCCCGGCCGACACGGTGCTGGCGATGCAGCCCGCCGCCGGCACCGACGTCGCCGCCGGGACGTCCGTCGTCCTGTCGTTCGCGCGGAACAGCCCCTGACGGCGACTGCCCCGCACACCCGAGGGGGGATGTGCGGGGCAGCGAGAGGAATTCAGCCAGGTCAGCCGGTGAAGGCGGCCAGGCCGTTCGGGGTACCGAGGCCCGTCGGGCCGTCGTAGCCGACCTCGGCGGTGCAGAGGTAGGCCGGGGAGCAGCTGGCGGTGTTGCCGGTGGTGACGTCGTTCAGCGAGCTGGTGTGGGCGTAGAGGTCGGCCGCCGGGATGGCCGCGGACGGGGTGCCCGCGTCGGCGTAGACCGCCGCGATGAGCGGCGAGGCGACGCTCGTGCCGCCGTAGACGTTCCAGCCCGAGCCGCCGTAGGTCTGGTAGACCGCGACACCGGTGGCCGGGTCGGCGACGGCCGAGACGTCCGCGACGGTGCGCTTGGAGCAGCCGGTGTCCTTCTGCCAGCTGGGCTTGGCGTCGTACGCCGAGCAGCCGGAGCCGGCGCCCTCGCTGCTGCTGGTCGACCACACCGACTCGGTCCAACCACGGGCGTTGGTGGCCTTCTTGAGCGCGGTGCCGCCGACGGCGGTGACGTACTTGGAGGCCGCCGGGTACTCCACGCCGTAGCCCGAGTCACCGGAGCTGGCGGTGATCGCCACGCCCGGGTGGTTGAAGTACTTGGTGTCGTAGCTCGGGTCCGAGGAGGACTCGCCGCCGCCGTAGCTGTTGGAGACGAACTTGGCGCCCAGCTTCACGGCCTCGTTGACGGCGGTGCCCAGGTTGGCGGTGGTCGCGCTCTTGGCCTCGACCAGGATGATGTGGGCGTTCGGCGCGATCGCCGAGACCATGTCGACGTCCAGCGATATCTCGCCGGCCCAGCCCTGGTCCGGGGTCGGCAGGGCGGTGGTGCTGCCGGTCTGGCTGACCTTCTTGAAGCAGCCGTTGGCCGTGGTGCAGGCCGGCAGGCCGTACTGGGCGCGGTAGACGCCGAGGTCGGCCTCCGCGTTGGGGTCGTCCTGGGCGTCCACGATGGCCACCGTCTGGCCCGCGCCGCCGTTCGCCGGAAGGTTGTAGGCGCTGCGCAGGTCGCTCGGGCCGAAGCCGGAGGGCGTCGCGTTCGGCGTCACGCCCATCGCGTTGATGTGCTCGGCCACGCTCGTGACCCGCAGCGCGTTACAGGCCATCAGCGTGGACGTCGGGGCGGCGCAGGAGCGCACCCAGGAGGTCCCGTCGTGGCTGAAGGTCTGCGGGGCGGCAGCGCCGGCCGGGGCGGCGACCGCCAGCGCGGAGAGCGCCAGCGAGGCCGAGCCCACGAGGGCGACGGCGATCTTGCGGGTGGTGGGGGAGAACGGAGTGACGCGCAACGGACTGCTCCCTTTGGTCTGGGGTGAACCGGGGGCGAAAAGGGTGTGGGGGACCGCCACATGGACATGCGTGGTCCACGTGCCGGGGGCGTGCGATTGCGTGAGCCAGGCCTGCCCGGGGTCGGGTTCGACCGGCTTGCGACGAGGCTAGTGAGGCATGACCCGGTCAACAAGAGTCCAGAAAGAACTCCATCCGGCCGTTACCTGGAATGGGTTGAAAACCGACTGACCGTCACTTCGCAGTCACCCGGACGCAACAACGGCGTGCCCAAACTTGCCTGGTCAGGCAAGTAGGGCACGCCGTGAGGCCTGTGGTGCCAGGTGGCTACTCGGCCGCCAGATGGTCCGGGGCGCCGCCGATCACCGAGCCGGTGGCGGGCCCGGCCTGGGACTGACGACGGGCCGGCTCGCGGCCGGGCGGCTGGCTCGGGCGCTCGCCCGTCCTGGGCGTGGCGGTGGGGCGCCGCACGGGCTCGTCGACGGCGACCGTCAGGTCCTCGCCGTCGTGCGACAGTCGCAGCCGGGTTCCCTCGCGCAGGGTGTAGGTGGTCTGGGCGTGGGTGATCTCGACGCGCAGCAGGTGTTGACGGACCTTCATCGAGAAGGCGAGGCGCACCAGCCCGGCGGGCAGCCGGGGTTGGAAGGCCAGGAGGTCGCCGTGGTCGCGCAGGCCGCCGAAGCCGCCGACCAGCGCGAGGCAGGAGCCGGCCAGCGAGGCCATGTGCAGGCCGTCGCGGGTGTTGCCGCCCAGGTCGTGCAGATCCATCATGGCGGCCTCGGCGGTGTAGTCGTACGCGAGGTCCAACTGCCCCACCTCGGCGGCCATCACCGCCTGGGTGCAGGCCGAGAGCGAGGAGTCCCGGACGGTGAGGCGCTCGTAGTAGGCGAAGTTGCGGATCTTCTGCTCGGCACTGAAGGCGTCGCCGCGGACCTGCATGGCCAGCACCAGGTCGGCCTGCTTGACCACCTGCTTGCGGTACAGGTCGAAGTACGGATAGTGCAGCAGCAGCGGGTACTTCTCGGGCGGTGTGCCCTCGAAGTCCCACTGCTGGTGGTCGGTGAAGCCGTCCGCCTGCGGGTGCACGCCGAGCTTGGCGTCGTACGGGATGTACATCGCGGAGGCGGCGTCGCGCCAGGCCGCGGTCTCCTCGGTGTCCACGCCGAGCGCGGCGGCCTCGATCGGATGCCGGGTGGCGGCCTCGGCGGCCTCGCGCAGGTTCGACTGGGCCATCAGGTTGGTGTAGACGTTGTTGTCGGCCACCGCGCTGTACTCGTCCGGTCCGGTGACGCCCTCGATCCGGAACCGGCCGACCGAGTCGTGGTGCCCGAGCGAGCGCCACATCCGGGCCGTCTCGACCAACAGCTCGACGCCGTAGGCCCGTTCGAACTCGGTGTCACCGGTGGCCCGGACGTAGCGGGCGACCGCGACGGCGATGTCGGCGCCGATGTGGAAGGCCGCGGTGCCGGCCGGCCAGTAGCCGGAGCACTCCTCGCCGCGGATCGTGCGCCACGGGAACACCGCTCCCGCCAGCCCGAGTTGGGCGGCGCGCTCGCGGGCCAGCGGCAGCGTGGTGTGCCTCCAGCGCAGCGCCTGGGACACCGCACTCGGCAGCGCGTAGGTGAGCACCGGCAGGACGAACGCCTCGGTGTCCCAGAAGCTGTGCCCGTCATAGCCCGGGCCGGTCAACCCCTTGGCGGGGATGGCGCGTTCCTCGCTGCGGGCGGAGGCCTGCAGCACGTGGAAGAGCGCGAAGCGGACGGCCTGCTGGAGCTCGACGTCGCCGTCGATCTCGATGTCGCTGGTGCTCCAGAAGGCGTCCAGGTACTCCTTCTGCTCGGCCACCAGGCCCTCCCAGCCGGAGTACCGGGCAGCGGTCAGCGCGGCCTCCACCTGGTCCCGGACGGCGGGCAGCGAGCGGGTCGCCGACCAGCCGTAGGAGATGAACTTGACCAGCCGCAGCTTCTCGCCGGGCTGCAGCACGGTGGTCACGCTGATCCGCGCCTGGTCCTCGCGGCTCTCGGCGGTGACGCTGACGTCCTTCGGCCCCTCGATCAGGTGGTCCATGCCGACCGCCACCCGCAGCTCGCTGTACCGGGTGCGGTGCACCAGCGACGCGGTGGTGCCGGCCGCGTGGTGACCCTCGGCGACCAGTGGCGCCTCCAGCACCGCCGAGGCGCGCGGATCGCCGTCCGAGCCCGGGAGTTGCTCGTTGGCGACCAGCTCCGACTGGAGCACGATGCGGATCGTGTCGTCGACCGCCTCGACCTCGTACTCGATCGCGGCGATCGCCCGCTGGGTGAGCGAGACCAGCCGCTTGGAACGGACCTTGACGGTCCGCCCGGCCGGCGAGGTCCACTCGGCCTCGCGGCGCAGCACGCCCTCGCGGAAGTCCAGCGAGCGGCGGTGATCGCGCGGTTCGCCGTAGCGCAGGTCGAACGGCTCGTCGTCGACCAGCAGTCGGATGATCTTGCCGTTGGTGACGTTGATGACGCTCTGGCCGGACTCCGGGAAGCCGTAGCCGCCCTCCGGGTAGGGCAGCGGGCGCAGCTCGAAGACCCCGTTCAGGTACGTCCCCGGCAGGCCGTGCGGCTCCCCCTCGTCCAGGTTGGCGCGCAGGCCGATATGGCCGTTGGAGAGCGCGAAGAGCGACTCGGCCCGGGTCAGGCCGACCAGGTCGACCCGGTGCTCGGTCAGCCCCCAGGGGTCGATGGCGAACCCCTCCTGGCTGGTCATTCGGCCTCCCCCTCGATCAGGTCGGACAGGTCGTCGACCACCAGGTCCGCGCCGTTGGCGCGCAGGGCCGCGGCCTGACCCGTCCGGTTGACCCCGACCACCACCCCGAATCCGCCGGCCCGGCCGGAGGCCACCCCCGCGAGGGCGTCCTCGAAGACCGCCGCGTGCTGCGGCTCGGTCTTCAGCGCCCGGGCGGCGGCCAGGTAGGTGTCCGGGGCGGGCTTGCCCGGCAGTCCGTCCCGGCGGGCGGTCTCGCCGTCGATCACCACGTCGAACAGCCCGTCGATGCCGGCCGCCCGCAGCACGTCCCGGCAGTTGGCGCTGGAGGAGACCACCGCGCGGGGCAGGCCCAGCACCCGCAGCCGGTGCAGGTACTCCACCGAGCCCGGGTACGGCTGGACGCCCTGCTCGCGGATGAGGCGCAGCACGGTGTCGTTCTTGGCGGTGCTCAGCCCGTAGACGCTGCGGGTGCCGGGCAGGTCGGCGGCGCTGCCCTCGGGCAGCTCGATGTCCCGCGAGGCGAGGAAGGAACGGGTGCCGTCCAGCCGCGGCTTGCCGTCGACGTAGCGGTCGTAGTCCTCGACCGGGTCGAACGGGACGAACTCCTCGTCGGTGCGCCGCGCTTCCTCGCGCAGGAAGCCGTCGAACATCGACTTCCACGCGGCGGCATGGACTTTGGCGGTCTGCGTCAGCACCCCGTCGAGATCGAAGAGGTACGCGCGAATGTGATCCGGTAGCCCCAGCATGAGTGAAGTCTCACCCAGAATCCGGCTCCCACACCCGATTCGGCCCGGCGCGGCGGCCGGGGAATTCCGGCCCCCGCAGCCCGGTTGCCCGCGGGCGGCCGCAGCCGGTTACGGTGGCAACGGCACGGCCCCACCCGCGAGGAGCACCCGATGAGCACGCAGCCCGACGACTCGGTCCTGGCCCACAAGGACGGGCGGGTGGGACGGCTCACCCTCAACCGGCCGCGCGCGATCAACGCGCTGGACCACGCCATGGTCCGCCGGATGGACGCGGTGCTGGCCGACTGGGCGGCGGACGACGAGGTGGCCGCCGTGGTGGTCACCGGCGCGGGCGAGCGCGGGCTGTGCGCGGGCGGCGACATCCGGTTCTTCCACGACGACGCCAAGCTCGGCGGCGCCGGGGCGCGGGCGTTCTTCCGCGACGAGTACCTGCTCAACCACCGGATCGCCCGCTACCCGAAGCCGTACGTCGCCGTGATGGACGGGCTGGTGCTGGGCGGCGGGGTCGGCGTCTCGGCGCACGGCTCGGTCCGGGTGGTCACCGAGCGCACCGCGCTGGGCATGCCGGAGACCGCGATCGGCTTCGTGCCGGACGTCGGCGGCAGCCGGCTGCTCGCGCTGGCCCCCGGCGAGCTCGGGACGCACCTGGCGCTCACCGCCGGACGGCTGACCGGCGCCGACGCGGTGTACTGCGGCTTCGCCGACCACGTCGTGCCCTCCGACCGACTGGCGGCCTTCACCCGGGTGCTGGCCGAGGCCGAACCGGCGGCCGCCGTGGCCGAGTTCGCCGTTCCGGCCGAGCCGTCCGCGATCGCCGGGCAGCGCGAGTGGATCGACCACTGCTACGCCGCCGACACCGTCGAGGAGATCCTGGAGCGGCTGCGGGACTGCGGCCTGCCGGAGGCCAAGGAGGCGGCCGAGCTGATTCTCGCCAAGTCGCCGACCGCGCTGAAGGTCACGCTGGCCGCGCTGCGCCGGGCGCGCCGGCTGCCCTCGCTGGAGGCCGTGCTGGACCAGGAGTACCGGGTCTCCTGGGCGGGCCTGGACTCGCCCGACCTGGTGGAGGGCGTCCGGGCCCAGGTCATCGACAAGGACCGCAATCCGCGCTGGTCCCCGGCCACCCTCGCCGAGGTCTCGGCGGCCGAGGTCGATCGGCACTTCGCACCACTGGGTGAAGCCGAACTGGGCCTGGCGGCAGCGGACCTGGCGGTCTAGGACCTACGGCCTACGGCCTGCGACCTGCGACCTCAGGACCGGTCGCGGCGGCCCTTGGACGAGTCGCGGGAGGCCTCGCGGGAGGCCTCCCGGCGCGCGATGGCGTCGATCAGGTCGCTCACCGTGTCCAGTCCCTCGGGCGAGAGGTTGACCGCGCGCAGCGCCATGCTGCGCACCCCCGCGTCTCGCAGCGCGCCCAACAGGGCGATCTCCTCGGCGATTTCGCCGCCCTGTTCCTCGTCGAAGAAATAGGCGGGCGGGACCTGGAAGAACTGCGCCAGGGCTTCGAGGTGGCGCTTGGTCGGGTTGTTGCGGCGGCCGGTGCGCAACTGCCAGAGGTAGGTGGCGGAGAAACTCTCGCCGGTGACCTCCCGACAGGCCTTGGCCACTTCCTCGTGGCTGTACTGCTCGCGGTTGGGGCGGCGGACGGTCCGGAACAGCGCGTCGATCTTCTCCGAGAGTGCCGACGGCTCGACCGAATCGGTCATCCCCTCGCTCCTTCCGCTCCGCGTTCCAGCAGCTCACACGGACGCTCCTTGCTGCTGGGGCCATACTAGTTGCAGCTCGCGCGCCGTTTGAATACCACTGGTGGAAGACCGGTGGAGCTCCCGTACCGATCACGGACGCGCCGGACTGCGCGACCATTGCGTGCGGAGCCGGCTCTCAAAAACAAACCGGACTCCTGCTTCTTTACGGCCGCCTCCACCCCTGCGGGCCGCACGGCCCCCACAGTCCCGGCGGCCTCCAATCTTCGCTGAAACGTGCCAAGTTGGGTGCTATCAGACCGATTTGTCGGCTCTGACCGGCCCTCGCCACAGACCCTCCCCTGTGGAGACGCACGCACAAAAAGCCCATCCGGGGAGCGACAAAACAAGGCGGTTGGTTTTATAGTGACCACCATGCATCCTCCGCAGTACCCCCGGGTGCCCCGCACACCCGCCTCCCACATACCCCTGCGCGGTGTCATCACGAACGCTCCCGCCGACGGAGGTTCCCGGTGACGAAACAGGAGCGCGCCGAACGCACCCGCCGCGAGCTGATCCGCTCCGCCGCCGACGCGTTCGACCGGCACGGCTACGTGCAGGCGCGGATGGCCGGCATCAGCGCCGAGGCTGGCGTGAGCTCGGGGGCGCTGCACTTCCACTTCGAGAACAAGGCCACGCTGGCCGCCGCCGTCGAAGGCGAAGCGGCCCTCGCGCTGCGGACGGCGGCCCGCCACGCGACCAGGCGCAGCGTCAACTCGCTCCAGGCGCTGACCGACATCTCGCACGCCCTCGCGGAGCTGCTGCGCTCGGACGTGACGGTCCGGGCCGGGTTCCAGCTCAGCTGCGACACCGCGAAGGAGCCCGGGGTCAGCCTGCGCCAGGAGTGGCAGAGCTGCGTGCAGCAGCTGATCGCGCAGGCCTCGACCGAGGGCGTGCTCGCACCCGGGATCTCGCAGGAGAGCCTGGCCGACGCCATCGTGGCGACCACCACGGGGTTCCAGGTGCTCGGGCGGGAGAACCGGGAGTGGCTGGCCCGCAGCGCCCTGACCGGTTTCTGGCAGCTCCTGCTGCCGCACATGGCCACCCCGGAGGCGTTGCGCGGGCTGGACCCGGGCGGTACCGCGCCGAGCATCCCCAGCCAGGTCGGACCGGTCCGCGAGAGCACCGCCGTGCTCTGCGACAGCACGGCCGTGCTCTGCGCGAGCGCCGAATCGGCCGCCTGACCTGCCTGCTGACCCGCCGACTGACCCGCCGACTGACCCGCCGGCTCACGCCCGGCGGGCCTGCGGCGGGCCGTCCGATGGCGTCCCCGCTCAGTGCACCGGCGCCAAGTCGGGCGCCCAGGAGCTGTACTGGCGCTTGAAGTAGAGCAACGGTTCGCGGGCGGAGACCTCGGCGCCCTCCACCCGGGCGATGAAGATCCAGTGGTCGCCCGCCTCGACGGCGTCGACCACCCGGCACTCGGCGTACGCGAGCGCGACGTCGGCCAGGATCGGCGCGCCGCCGGCCACGGCCGAGGGACGCCAGTCGACGGCGGCGAACTTGTCGGCCTCCTTGCCCGCGAAGAGTCGCGACGTCCGCTCCCCGTGGTCCCCCGACGCCGCCAGCACGTTGACCACGAAGGCCCCGGAGGCCACGATCGCCGGCAGCGTCTGGGCGCCGCGGTCGACGCAGACCAGCAGCAGCGGCGGTTCGGCGGACACCGCACAGACGGCGTTGCAGGTGAATCCGCGCGGTTGCCCCTGCCCGTCCAGCGCCGTGACGACGGAGACCGAGGTGGGGAAGGAGCCGAATACCTCGCGGAAGCGCTCAGGATTTATCGCCATGTCGACGTCACCAGCATTCTCGTTCGGAGGCGGATACGTGGGGAACGCACCCGGAAGCCGCTGCACCACGCCACTCCCGCGGTTCGCAGGAGGGTCACCGATCCGGCTGGATTCACGCTCGAACGCGGTCGGCGGGAGCGAGCCGCCGACCGGGCCGACAGGTCGCCTAGCGGGCCGCCGCCGCGTGTTCGGCCGCCGGCTGCGCCGCCTCGGCGACCAGCCGGGCACCGCGGTCAGCGGAGGTGTCCAGCCGCGCCAGCACCGCGGGGACCGCGATGCCGGGCAGCAGGTGGTCGAAGAGCTGGGCGATCTCGCTCTCCAGCGCCGGCTGGTCCGGCAGCGCCTCGGCCACCAGCTGCACGCCCGTCCACGCGCCCACCAGGAGGCGCGCGGTGTCGGCCGGGACCACGTGCGGCAGCACCTCGCCGTTCTCCTTGGCCTCCTGGAGCTGCCCGGCCAGCAGGGCGATCCAGTCGGGCCACCGGGTGCCGAACATCGTCCGCGCCGTCCGGTCCACCGAGAGTCTGATCGAGGCGCTCAACAGCGGTTCCCTGGGCAGCCGGTGGGCCAGCGCCATGGCGGTGTCCACCAGCTCCTGGAGCCGGAAGGCCTGCGGCAGCACGCCGTCGGTGGTGACCGCCTCGTCGAGCACGCCGCGGGCCAGCGCCTCCTTCGAGGAGAAGTGGAAGTACAGGGCGCCCTTGGTCACTTGGGCGCGCTTGAGGATCTCCGCGATGGTGGCGGCCTCGTAGCCGAACTCGTCGAAGACCGAGGCGGCCGCCTCCAGGATCGCCCGTTGGGTCCGGATTCCGCGCTCCTGTTGTGCCATGACCGCCCTCCACCTTCATTTTTTACATATTGAAAAACAAACCAATTGGTCAGTATGTTATCCGCGAGCGCTTCAGCCGCCTACCGAGATCCATGTTCTCAGGGGGAAACGTTGTACCAGATCCTTCCGCCCGCCACCGCCCACCACCCGAGTACACCGCGGCTCCCGGGACAGCGTGGCCGGACCGCTCCGCAGGCCCACGGCGAGCGGCCGACCGGGCGGGTCGCCGGGGAGCTCGTCCACCTCAGGGCACCGGAATCGGTCCTGCTGACCGGCTGGACCAGGCACGACGCCGAGCGGTTCACCCTCACCGCCCTGTGGCCCGAGGCCGACGGCGGGGACCCCGCGACCGGCGGACCTAGACCGGACACGCGGCTCGTCGCGCAGACCGTCCGCCAGAGCGGACTGCTGATCGCCCACGCCGAGTTCGACGTCCCGCTCGCGCACCAGACGCTGCTGGAGCAGCTCGACTTCACCGTCGATCCGGGCTTCCGGGTGCCGGCCGACCGGCCGGCCGAGATGGACGTCGAGGTCGTCTGCCGCGAGGCCGGGCGACGCGGCCGGGTCCTCACCGGCCTGGACATCGACGTGGCCGTCCGCCACCACGGCCGGCTGGTGGCCCGCTCCGAGACCCGGTTCTCCTGGATATCCCCGGCGGTCTACCGCCGCCTGCGCGGTGAGCGCGCGGTCGTCAGCGGCTGGGGGCAGTGGCCGCTGCCCGGCCCGGTGGAGCCGGAGCTCGCGGGCCGCGCCACCGCCCCCGAGATCGTCCTCGCCCCCACCGCGCGGCCGCACCGGTGGGAGCTGCGCTGCGACCCCACCCACACCGCGCTCTTCGACCACCCGGTGGACCACGTGCCCGGCCTGGTCCTGGTGGAGGCCGCCTGCCAGGCCGCGCACGGACGCACCTCCGGGCTCTTCACCCCGTCCTCGGTCGCCACCGTGTTCACCCGGTACGTCGAGTTCGACGCCCCCTGCTGGATCGAGGCCGAGACCGTCCCGACCGACACCCCCGGCACCGTCACCGTCCGGGTCACCGGTAGCCAGGACGGCCAGCCGGCCTTCGAGTCCACCTTGACCGGGCCGATCGCCGAAGTCCGATAATCGCGACCGGCCCGGGGCGCGTAAGGGAGTCACTGGTTGCAGAAACCGCCGTCCACCGGCATCGCGACCCCCGTGACGAACGAGGAGCGGTCACTGCACAGCCAGGCGGCGGCCTCGGCGATCTCCTCGGGCGCGGCGGTGCGACCCTGCGGCGTCATCCCGTGGACCAGGTCCTCCAGCCCCGGGTTGCGCGCGAACCAGTCGACGGTGATCTCGCTGCGCGTCGTCCCGGGCGCGACCGCGTTGACCCGGATCCCCTGCCCGGCGTACTCGGCGGCGGCGGCCCGGGTCAGCCCGACCACCGCGTGCTTGGAGGCCACGTACGGCGCGGCCGCCGGTATCGCCACCAGCCCGCCGACGCTGGCGTTGTTGACGATGGCGCCGCCGCCGGTCGCCAGCATCGCCCGGATCTCGTACCGCAGGCAGTTCCACACGCCGCGCACGTTGGTGTCCATGATGGCGTCGTAGACCTCGTCGCCCATCAGGTGCATCGGCGTCTGGTCGCCGCCGATGCCGGCGTTGTTGAAGGCCGCGTCCAGCCGCCCGAAGCGCTCGACCGTGAAGTCCACGGCACGCTCGGCGTCCTGGGGCTTCGCGACGTCGCCCACCAGATAGGCGGCCCGGCCACCGGCCGCCTGGATCTCCTCGACCAGGGCGGCCAACTTCTCCTCCCGGCGCGCGATGAGCACGACGGTGGCGCCCTCCCGGGCGAAGACCCGTGCGGCGGCAGCGCCGATACCGCTGCTGGCGCCCGTGACAAGCGCAATCCTGCCGGCCAGAAACCCGCTGTTATCGTTCATGGCGGCAGTGTGCCATGTGAAGATCTTTCGGGTTAAGGCTCACTCGGCGTCGTCGAACGCCAGGTCCGCGTCCAGCTCTCCGGCGTCCACGCCGTCCGGCAGGCCCGTGATCGCGTAGCCCTGGCGACGGGCCTCGTAGCAACCGGCCGCGGTCGCCGAGGAGACGTTCAGCGAGCCGACCCGGCCCAGCTGCGGGACGAAGGCCACCACATCGCAGAGCGCCAGGCCCTCCGGCGTGATGCCGCGGTCCTCGTGACCGACCATCAGGCAGGCGGCCGGGGTGAGTTCGGCGCCGAACAGCGGCACCGCGTCGTCCGCGAGCTCCAGCCCCACGATACGGAAACCGTCGGCCCGGGCCTTGGCCACCGCCTCGGCGACGGTCTCGAAGTGCTGCGCCTTGAGGTACCGGTCCGTGCCCATCGCGGCCTTCTGCGCGCCCGAGGACCTGATCGAGGGGGTGTCACCGGTCAGGTAGAGCTGCTCCACCCCCATCGCGGCCGCGGTACGGACGATCGACCCCACGTTGAACGGCGACTGCAGGTTCTCCATGATGATGGCGAGCCGGAAGTCGTTCGCCCGGCGCCACACCCGGTGCTGGCGCTTCAGGTCGGTCCCGCGGAGCTGCTTCACGATGTACCTCGTCCACTGTCGGGTCCCGCACCGTCGGTGCGGGGACGCGCTTCAAGAATGCGGAACCCGTTGACCGACGTGACGCGCGTGGTCGGGTATCCCTGGTCGTTCAGCCACTGCATGAAGGAGTCGGCCCCGAGATTGCGCTGCACGACCAGGAACGCGGAGCCCTCCGGCGCCAGGCGCGCGAGCCAGCGGTGCATCATCTCGTGCATCACGGCCTTGCCGACCCGGATCGGCGGGTTCGAGTAGATCGAACCGAAGACCACGTCCTGCGGGACGTCGTCGGGCAGCGCCGCCTGCACGTTCCCCAGCTTCAGGCTCTGCGCGTTGTGGGTGAGCAGCTCCAGCGCGCGGCTGTTCACGTCGACGCCCCAGACCGCGCTGCGCTTGCGGCGCGAGGCCCAGGTCAGCGCGATCGGGCCGTAGCCGCAGCCGAGGTCGAGGATCGGTCCGCGCACCCGCGGCGGCGGCGCGTGCTCCAGCAGGACCCTGGTCCCCGGGTCCAGCTTGCCCCGCGAGAACACACCCGCGTCGGTGGTGAGTTCGAGGGTGATGTCAGGCAGGGTCACGGTGATCTCGCGGCGTTCGCTGACGGCGTCGGGATCACTGGTGAAGTAGTGCGAGCCGGACATGCTTCCCTCGTGGTCAGATCGGTTCATCGGGGTCTGGACCAGGAGGAACCTGTGGCCGAATCCTGGATATTCACCCCCGATCGTACCCTCGCCGGAGCACCCGTCGCCCGGTCACCGCGACCCGGTCACCACAGGCGATTCCAGGCTCGTCGGGGGGTTCCACGTCGGCAGTGCGGTCGCCCGCACCACCGCCGGCGTGCCGTGTTCATCCACGAGGGTGTACGAGAGCGCCGACAGCGTCCGATCGAGCACGCGGTACATGGCGTCGTGTGAATCCGCCCGGCCGGCGATCAGGTCCAGCCGCTCGGTGAGTACGCCACCGGTCAGCGGGCCCAGAGCCGTCAGGCTGAGATAGCGCTGCACCCCGGGCACACCACGCGCCGCCGAGACACCCGTGACCTCCCTGAGGCCGGTGCTCCCCAGCGGTGCCTGATTCCAGAACTGGAACCAGACCTCCGAGCCGCGGTACTCGACGGCCTCGCCGGCACCGCAGGCCAACAGGGCGTTCGTCCGCAGCAGATCGACGCCTACGGCGCGCTGCGCCAGATCGCCGATCCATCCGCCGAGCCGCCCGTTGACCTCGATGAGCCGCGGTCCGTCGGCGGTGAGCTTGAACTCGCTGTGCGTGATCCCGTGCGAAACACCGAGAGCGTTCAGAATCGCCGTGGCGAGGGAGCGGACCCGCTGTTCCTCGGCATCGGACAGTCCGGAGGGCCAGAACTGGCCACACTCCCGCAGGGGGGCGGCCAACGGGTACTTCCCGGTGACGGCGATGTGATGCGGACCGTCCGGGAGCATCATGCTCTCGACACTGACGTAGTCGCCGAAGCCGGGCCGTTCCTCGCCCTGCAGGAACTCCTCCAGGACGTAGTCGACATCGCCTCCCGCGAGCAGCTCCGCGCCGATCCGAGCGGCCGCGGCCTGGCTGTCGAGTCGATGCGTGTTCTGGCTTCCCCGGCCGGTGACCGGCTTGATGACCGCGGGCAGGCCCACCCGCCTGACGGCCTCCGCCAGTTCCTGCGGCGTGCGGAGCGTCACGGTGCGGGTGAAGTCGACTCCGTGCTCCCGCAGTCGCGCTCGCTGCGCTCGCTTGTCGGTCAACAGCTTTGCGGTTTCCGGACTGTGGTACGGAAGGCCGAGTGCCTCGGCCAGCGCCGCGGTCTCCGGGAGGAGCTCGGTGAAGGTGGTGATCCCGTCGGGTTCCCATGCCAGCAGCTCGGGCAGGTGGTGGCGCCAGCCGTCCAGGGGGATCACGCGCCCGGCCGCGTGCAGGAACTCCGCCACCGCCGCCGTGTGCGCGTTCTGGGCGGCCACCATGACCAGCTCGAAGTCGGATCGCAGTGAACGCAGCAACTCACCGGCCCCTGCCACGCCCTGGTCGTAGACGACGACCAGTCGGCACTTTCGGCCGGGGTCGTTCGGGCTCAGGGGTGAGTCGGCCTGGTGTCGAGCCCGGCTGTCAGTGTTCACTGTGTTCCTCTCGCGATGCGTTCGGCCAAGCCTTTCGATGACCGGGTCTCCGTGGAAGGCACGGGCAGTGGCATAAACGGTCCATGGACCGTTTATGCCACTCGACAACTCTTCTGAGCCGCCGGTGGTGCCACAAGAATGGGCACCGGAGTCGGCCTCATCCCGTGAGGGGTGCCTGCACGGGGAGTTCAGAATGATCAGAGTAGGAATATTCGACCGCAGCCGGCTATCCATGCTGGGTTTGCGCTTTCTCCTCGACCGCGAGGAGGACATGGTCGTCGAATTCGCTTCGTCGGAAACCTTTCCGGTCGCGGCCGGGGTCATCGACTGCCTGCTGGTGGATGCCGACCTGATCGGCGACCTGCCGGATTCCCTCGATTCCGTCGCCCGTGCCGACGGTTCGCTGCCGGGAATGATCGGGCTGGCCGCCGACACCGTGGGGGCCGGGCTCATCCGGTCCGTGAGATCCGACATCACGGAGATCCTTCTCAAGGACGAACCGACGGACCGGATCGTCGACACCGTGCGCCGGGTGGCGGTGCGATCCGACCCACTGGCCGAGAGCGCGGTCGCCCGGCACGGCTTCGCCCTGCTCTCCCCCCGTGAGCAGGAGGTTCTCCGGCACATCGCCAAGGGACTGACCCACGACCAGGCCGCGCGCCGGATCGGGATCAGCCACCACACGGTCGACAGCTACGTCAAGAGAATCCGTGCCAAGCTCGGTGCGAACAACAAGGCCCAGCTCATCCGCGCCGCCATCACCGCCCACGCGTTCTGACCTGGACGGACCTGCGGCCGCAAAGCCTCAGACCCGCACCCCACGCCCGAGCGCGGGCGCGGCCGCGAGCGAGCGGTCCAGCAGGCCGTCGCCGTGGAAGGCGACGAACCTGACCGGACCCGCACCGATCACGGCGATCGAGGCGGCGTAGCCGGCTCCCGCGTCGAGATCCGCCATCACGAACCGCTCGACCGGCCGGGTGGAGCCGTCGAGGAAGAGCAGCCGCGGTTCGGCGTCCGGAGCCGAGACGCCCAGCCCGGACAGCGGCACCCGCAACCCGTCACCGGTCGCCTTGAGCACCGCCTCCTTGCGGGTCCACATCCGATGGAAGCCGAAGCCCGTGTCGACCGCCGAAGCTTCTCGCTCCACCTCCGAGAGGACATGCGGCAGCAGGTCGGCCGTACTCAGCTCCGGGTCGATGTGCTCCACGTCGATGCCCACCGGGCCGACCGCGGTGACCGCGACCGCGACCAGGTCACCCGCGTGCGAGATCGACACCTCGAGTCCGGTCCCGGGCAGGGTCGGCCTGCCGTGCGGCTTGGGGCAGTCCGGGCAGCGTGCCACGACCTGGACGTGACCGGGCCCGGTGCCCAGGTAGCCGGCCGCGACGGTGCGCAGCAGGATCCGTGCGGTGGCGAAGCGGACCCGGTCGGCGCCGTGGTGATAACCGGTCAGCCTGCCGAGCTCGACGCTGTCGAGGGAGCCGACGAGCTGCTGCTCGGGCCGGGTGGCGGATGCCCACCAGATATGGCACTCACCCGGGAGCAGCGGACCGGTCCCCGGGCCGGGCGGGTTGGAGGCGACAAGCGGGTCAGGCGACAAGAGAGTCCACCTCTTCGTATCGGGGCACGGCGCAGCGATCCTCGATGAAGTCCGCCAGGCGATGGACGCCCTGCCGGACCTGCTCGGGGGTGAGGTAGCTGACCGACAGCCGCAACTGCCGTTCCGCACCGGCTGCCTGGAAGTACCTCATCGGCGTCCACAGGACGCCGTAGTCGCGGGCCGAGGCCTCCAGCGCGGCGTCGTCCACCTCGAACGGAACGGTCACCACCATGAAGAAGCCCCGGTCGGGCTCGTTCCACGACACCGGCAGCCCCGAGGAGCCGAACCGCTCGGCCAGCGCGGCCGCCGCGGTGCGCAGGTTGGCCCGGTAGAACGCGGCCGCCTCGGTATTGGCCGCCCGCAGGCTCAGCCCGTGCCGCAGGAGCATCCCGCCGGCGACGGCCTGCGTGATCGGGGACGTGTTGACCGTCACCATGCTCTTCACGTCGGCCAGGGCGGCGGACAGTGGCCTGGTCGAGCCGTCGGCCCGGCGGATCAGCTGGTCCGCCACCAGGTACCCGATGCGCAGGCCCGGGAAGCCGGACTTCGCGAAGGTGCCGATATGGATCACCCGGCGGTCGGTGTCGAGCGCCTTGAGAGCGGGCGGCGAACCGGCCGGGGAGAACACCGCGTACGCGTGGTCCTCCAGCAGCAGGATGTCGTACTCCTTTGCCACGGCCAGGAGTTCGCGTCGCGCTGGGAGCGAGAGCGAGGACCCGGTGGGATTGGACGCCTCGGGTACCAGGTAGAGCGCCCGGGGGCGGCGTCCGGCCGCCCGGAGTCGTTCGACGGTCGCCCGCACCTGCGCCGGCTCCAGTCCGGCGGGGCCTTCCGGCACCGGCTCGACGGAAACGTCCAGCAGCAGCGCGGCCCCGGTGACTCCGGTGTAGGAGGGCGAGGGGACCAGGAGGACGTCCTCGGCGTCGGCGAAGAGCGCGCGCAGCACGATGAGCAGGGCTTCCTGGCAGCCGGCCGTGACCACCACGTCCTGCGGGGCGGCCACCAGCCCCTCGTCCTTGAGCAGCATCCGGGCGATCAGCTCGCGGATCGTCCCGGCGGTGGGCCCGTACTGGAACAGCTCCCGGGTGATCGCCGCCTCATCCCTCCCCTGTTCCCGGGCGTGCTCCAGGTAGTGGGAGAGGTAGTCGTTGATCCGGTCCAGCGCGAAGAAGCCCTCGTAGGGACGGCCGGCCGCGAGGGAGATGGCGTCCGGAAAGCGAAGGGTCGCTTCGTTGAGGAAACTCATGACCGCCAGTGACGGGTCGGCGAGTGAACTGTGCAGCTCGTGCTCGGTCAGCACGGTGCCTCCCTCGGGAATCGGGCCGAGCCCGGCAGTGGATGACGGAGCCCACGCGGCCGGACGAGGCCGTCCAGATCTCCGACGCCCTCCCGTCCGGCCAGCACCAGGGTGTGGGCGAGTTCGTCCCGGATCCGGTCGAGCACGCCGGTCACCCCGTCGGCTCCGCCTGCGGCGAGGCCCCAGAGCACCGGACGGCCGATGAACACCGCGCGTGCGCCCAGCCCGAGTGCGGTCAGCACATCCGCGCCCTGCCGCACCCCGCCGTCCAGATAGACCTCGATCCGGTCGCCCACCGCGTGGACGATCTCCGGCAGGGCGTGCAACGCCGCGGGAACCCGGTCCAGTTGGCGCCCGCCGTGGCTCGAGACGACGATGCCTGCCGCGCCCTCCTGGACCGCCCGCTCGGCGTCGGCCACCGAGAGCACTCCCTTGAGGACCAGTGGCAGGCCGGTGAGCGATCGGAGCCAGGCCAGGTCGGCCCAACTGAGCGACGCATCGTGGGTGGCCGCGGCGTGGACGGCCAGCGCGGACTCGGCTCGGCCGGCGGTGTGGACCCGACCGGCGGGCCGGCCGGCCAGATTGGCCGGTTCCACGTCGGCGGGCAGGGTGAACCCGTTGCGCTCGTCCCGTCGCCGCCGACCCAGTCGGGGAGCATCCACCGTCACGACGATCGCCCGGTAGCCGGCCGCCTCCGCGCGCCGCACCAACGAGGCGGTGAGCTCACGGTCCTGGAGGCAGTAGAGCTGGAACCAGAGAGGTCCGGCGGCCCGCTCGGCGGCCGCCTCCAGGGTGACGCTCGACAGTGTGGGGACAACCGTCAGCGCCCCGGCAGCGGCGGCCCCGGCCACCGTCGCGTGCTCACCGTCCGGGTGCACCAGGCGCTGGTAGGCCATCGGGGCGACCGCCGCCGGAAGGGCGACCGGAGTGCCGAGCATGCTGACCGCCAGCTGCGGCTCCCGCGCCCCGGTCAGGACGCGCGGCTCGAAGACGTAGTCCTCGAAAGCCTGTTGTTCCCACCGCAGGGTCCGTTCGTCGTCCGCCCCACCGGCGATGAAGTCCGCCACCTCCCCGGGCAGCACAGCACGCGCCCGCTGCTCCAAGTCGTCCGGCTCGACGTCGGACGCACGGCCGGCCGGCGTCGAGGCCGTCATCGGCGCTCACCCCCGGCACCGATCAGCTGCCCCTGCCGCTCGTGCTCGGCCGCCTCGTACAGCGCCCGGACGTTGGCGGAGCCGAAGGTGCGGGCCCGGCGTCGCTCGATGAGTTCGAAGAAGACCGTGCGCCGCGAGAACGGCGACCGGGTGAAGACCTGGAGCAGGTCGCCCCAGGGATCGCGGTCGGCCAGGACGCCGAACTCGGCGAGGGCGTCGGTTTCGGCCTCCGAGTAGCCCAGCCGGGTGGGAAGTGCGTCGTAGTAGCTGGTCGGCGTGCTGAGGAACCGGACGCCGCGCTCGGCGAGCTCCGGCACCGCCCGGAGGATGCGATCGGTCCGGAACGCCAGGTGCTGGACCCCGCCGGCACTGAAGGAGTTGAGGAAGGAGACCAGTTGGCCGTCCGCGCAGTCCGGAGCCACCAGCGTGAAGGTGACCTGCCCGGAGCTGTCCTCGACGACCACCGACTCCATGGCCTGCGCGCCGAGTTCCACGTACTCGGTGAAGGTGCGGTGCATGCCGAGAGTGCTGCGGTAGAACTCCTCGGCCGCCTGCAGGGTGCCGCGCGGCAGACAGATCGCCAGATGGTCGATCCCCTCGATCAGGGCGGGCTCCTCCGGGCGGCCCTGCGCGGAGCCGAGGGCGTGGAACCCGGGCAGCAGGGCGCCCTCGGTCCGGCGCTCCACGAAGGTGTGCGCGATGGTCGCGACGCCGGAGACGGTCGCCACGACGACGCCCTGCTCCTCCCGGGGGGCCGCGATGGCGGTCGCGCCACCACGGACGGCCTGGGCGAAGGCCTGCGCGGCATCGGGCACCCGCAGGGCGACGGTCCGCACGCCGTCTCCGTGCGCGGCCACGAAGGCGTCCACCTCGCTGCTGCCGGTGACGCCCGCGGTGAGCACCAGGTCGGCCGTTCCCTGCGAGAGCAGGAGCGAGCGACGGTCCGTACCGGCCGGGTCGGTGGCCGCGACGACGGCGAAGCCGTACTGGCCGCAGAACAGGTCCGCCGCCTGCGTGAGGTCGGCCACGTACAGCTCGATGTGGTCGATTCCGTTGGAATGCATCATCAGTGACTCCTGTTCAGGCGCTGAGCGCGGGCTCGGCCGGAGCGGCGTCCCGGCCGGACGGGTCCGCGAACTCCCGGACACCGGGGACCAGCAGGGGCACCACGGTGGTCACCGCCATCACGACGATCGCCGTGAGCAGGACGGTCCGCAGACCGAGCAGGTGGGCCGCGTAGGGCGCGAGCGCGAGCCCGACCGGCTCCAGCGCGTAGGTGCCCAGCATCTCCACCGCGAAGACCCGGCCCAGCAGCTCGTCGGGAATGCAGCGCTGCAGGGCGCTGGCCCACAGCACGCCGAACAGGGCGTAGCCGACGCCGGTCAGGAACATCGCCGCGCCCAGCACCGGAAGCGGCGCGGTGAGCAGCATGCAGAGCAGCTGGAACGCCAGCAGCCCCAGTCCGAGGACGCCGACCGTGCCGGGCTTGGCCGGCGGGCGCAGACCCACCAGCAGGCCGCCGACGGCCGAGCCCCCGGCCTGCAGACCGAGCATGACGCCGTAGGCGGGCAGTTGACCGTGCGCGTCGAGGTAGATCGGCAGCAGGACCAGCGAGGGCGCCATCGCCAGGATGAGCTGAACCGTCCCCTGGCCGATGATGGTGGCCACCCACGGGCGGTCCAGGACGGCCCGGACACCCTCGCGGGCCTCCGCGAAGATCCCCTCGGCCTGGCCGCGCGCCGGCTTGGCGTCCGTGATCCCCAGCAGGGTCACGATGCTGGCCAGGAACGTGACGGCGTCGAGCCAGAAGGCCGCCTCGGCGCTCGCGACAGCCAGGAAGAGGCCGCCCAGGGCCGGCCCGGCGATCATGGCGACGCGGCTGGTGACCGACTGCAGCGCATTGGCCTGGGTCAGCAGATCGGGCGCCAGCGTGGGCAACAGCGCCCGGGACGCCGGACGGAAGAGGCCGCTGCCCAGGCCCATGGCCATCGCCAGCAGAACGGCTGCCGGCAGCGGTGCGCTCGCGGCGCCGAGCGCCAGGCCGACGACCGCGGCCATCCGGACCAGGTCGGCCGCGATCATCGCCCGGGTCCGCCGGACCCGGTCCGCGAGCACGCCGCCGAGCAGGGCGACCGCCACCAGCAACAGGCTCTCGGCTCCGAGCACGAGCCCCAGGTCCGAAGCCGAATGGTGCTTCAGGATCGCGGCGGCCAGCACGACGGGAAACACTCCGTCACCGACCGCACTGAGCGCTTGCCCGGCCCAGACCCGCCGGAAGGCCGGCAGGCGGAGCGGTTGGAGTATCTGGGGGTTCATCAGAGCTGACCTTCCGTGGAACGCGTACGAATGCTGTCTCGCCGGCCGGCCCGAGGCGCGGTGGCACGGCGGTTGGCCGCCGAGTCCATCAGGGCGCCGCGGCGGCGCTGGGTCCGGGCCGCGTGTGCCGCGGCGTTTCCGGCCCGGGAGTCCGGTGCCCCGGAGGCCGCCAGCAGCTCGGCCATGGACTGAACGGTCGGGTGCTGGAACAGTTCCGGCAACGAGAGCACGGTGTCGAACAGATCGGCCAGCCGGGAGTGCAGTCTCATCACGGTCACCGAGTTGGCACCCGCCTCGAAGAGGTTGACGTTCCGCCCGACGTGCTCGATCCCGAGCACCTCGCGCCATGCCTGCGCGATCCGTTCCTCCACCGGCCCTTGCGGCGGCACGACGACCTGGTCCGGGGCACCCGCCCGATCGAGGTCACCCATCGACTGCGGCGCGAACACCGGCGCCGGCAGCGCCGCCAGCGGCTGGTCCGGGTCCTCGGCCAGCCGGCCGAGGACCGCGGTGAACTCCTCGACGATCCGGGTCGCGGTCTGCGCCGCGAAGACCCGGCTGTCCCACACCAGCCTGAGGCCGCCGGCCTCGGGGTCGACCGCGATGGTCAGCGGTGCGCCGGTGAGGATCCGGCTGTGCGCGGTCCGGGCCGTCAGCGGCAGCTCCGGACCGGGGGCGCCCTCGGCCGACCGGCCGAAGTTCTGCACCACCAGCACGCTGTGGAAGAGCGTGCGGCTCACCGGGATCTCGGCCCAGTCGTAGATGTCCCACAGGGATCCGGACCCGGACAGCTCGCTGAGCTCCCAGCCCTGACGGGTGACGGCGTCCAGCAGCTCGGCGGCGGAGCCGTCCGCCGGGGCCCGGACCACCAGCGGAAGGGTGTTCAGGTAGAGGCCGACCATGGAGTTCACATCGCCGAGCTCGGCGGGCCGACCGCTCAGCGCCATGCCGAAGCTGACCTGCCGATCGCCGCTGAACCGCTGGAGGAAGGCCGCCCACCCTGCGGCGAGGACGTTGCCCAGGGTGGTACGGCGGGTCCGGGCGAGTCGCCGCAGCGCGTCGACCAGCTGCGGGGGCAGCACGTCGTCCCGCTCGTGGTAGTCCGCCGACTTCGCGGCGACGGCGACCGGCGGACGGTCGAACGGCAGGTCGGTGGGCGCGGCGAACCCGCCCAGCGTGGAGTGCCAGTACTCCTGTGCCCGGCCTGCCCCGCGCCCACGGGTCCAGCGGACGTAGTCGCGGTACGCGACCGGGCGCGCTGCGCCGGTCAGGACCGGGCGGCCCGACGCCAGCTGCGCGTAGCACTCCAGGAGTTCCCTGACGAGCACCGAGGAGGACCAGCCGTCGAGCAGGATGTGATGGTCGATCCAGACGAGCCTGCTCTCCCGCGGCCCGGTCCTGACCAGCGTCAGCCGGAACGGCGGCACACCGGACAGCGCCGGGGGCTTGGCCCGCTCCTCCTCCAGCAGCAGGTTCAGCCGCCGCTCCACCCGGGTGGCCGACAGCGCCGACCAGTCGAGGGCGCGCACCGGGTCCGGTGCCTGAGCGTGGACGAGCTGGACGGCCTGCGGCAGTCCGGCCCACTCCACCGAGGTGCGCAGCACTTCGTGCCGGGCGGCCAGTGCCTGCCACGCGGCCCGGAACAGGCCGAGGTCGAGCTCCCCGAGCAGCGTCAACACGCTCTCGTTGTAGTTGGCATCGCCGGCCGAGCCGAGCAGGTGGCGGTTGAGCATCATCTGCTGCATCGGCATCAGCGGGTAGGCGGCATCGACCTGACCGGTGCGGGCCAGCAGCGCGGCCAGGGCCGGGCCGGTGCGCTGCTCGTCGGGCAGGAGCGTCAGGTCCGGTCCGGTCGCCGCGCCGTCGGCGGGCGACAGGGCGGCGTAGACGCGGGCCAGCGTCCGGTCGAGCAGCGCCGTGAAGCCGTCGGCCTCGGCCGCGTCGAAGTGCCGGGCGCTGAACGTGCACTCCAGGGCCAGTCCGCCGTCCGGGCTCTGGCCGAGGTTCACCTCCAGGGCGAAGGGCATCGGCGCGTCCGCCGCGACATCCGGCCCGGCGCCGGCCGGGCGGGGCGACATGACCCGCAGCTCCCGCCCGGTGCCGGCCGCGCCCGCTCCACCGAGGTAGTTGACCACGACGTTCGCGCCGCCGTCGACGAGCTCCGCACCGGCCAGGTAGCGGGCCCTGCCGTAGCCGATGCCTCCGCCGGGGACGGCCGAGAGCCCGGCCCGCACTCCCTGCGGGTCCAGGTCCTCCAGGACGAACGGGAACAGCGCGGTGAACCAGCCGACGGTCCGGGTGGTGTCCGGCCCGGAGCCGTCCAACGGCCGGCCGTGGAACTCCAGCCAGACCGATCCGGTGGGCCGTCCCACCACCGGGGCCAGCGCGGTCCGGACCGCGCTGAGCACGCCGGCCATCACCAGCTCGCCGGGGAGCTGGCCGTGGCGCGCCGACGGCGCGGCGAGCGAGCGGGTCCGACGGTGGGCGGCCCCGTAGACCGCCTCGGCCTGCGGATGCCGCTCCGGCACGGTCAGGCCCGGGGCCCGCGCGGCCGCGTGCCAGTGCTCAAGCTCGGCCGCGTCGAGCCGCTCGGACGCCTGCTGTGACCAGGCGCTCCACTCCAGAAACGTGGCCGTCCGCGGGGGCGGCTGCGGGGTGTCGCCGCGCCGGCGGGCGTCGAGCGCCGCGTCCAGGTCCTCGTCGAGGAACTGCCAGGAGACCGCGTCCACCACCATGTGGTGCACGCACCACAGGAGGAGATCCGGTTCGCCCTGCGGTGTACGGAACAGCACCAGTCGAAAGAGCGGACCTCCGGTGACCGACAGTCCGTTCTGGGCGTCGTCGTCGGCCGCCGCCAGGGCCTCGTCCCGCTGGGGTCCGGCCGCCGGCAGTGCGAGCTCGCTCAGCGGCAGCTCCCCGGCCGCAGGCAGCGGCACCGCGCGCTGCGACCAACGGCCGGTCTGCGGGTCGAGGCCGAACTCGGTCCCGGAGAGCGCCTGGTGGTGGCCGACCACATCGTGCAGAGCCTGCCGCAGCACGGCGGTCGGGCAGCCCTCGGCCAGTTCGTACCACTGGGTCTGGTTCTGCCGGTCGCGACCGACCGGAAACGCGTCGACGAACCAGCGCTGGATCGGAGTCAGCCCCGACTCGCGGACCTCCTGCGACGGCACCGGCGCGGCGGCAGCCGCGTCGGCCTGCCGGAGTTCGACGGCAGCCGCGAGCGCGCGGATCGTCTGATACTCGAACACGTCACGGGCCGTCAGCTTGACTCCCGCCCGGGAGCACCGGGACATGATCTGGAGCCACCCGATGGAGTCGCCGCCGATCTCGAAGAAGTTGTCCTCCGTGCCGATCGAGTCGGCGCCCAGCACCTGCTCCCAGGCGGTCGCCAGGGTGCGTTCCAGCTCGCTCACCGGCGCGGCGGTCGATCCGCCGACCGCCCGTGCCGGAGCGGGCAACCGGGAGCGGTCGACCTTTCCGCCGGTCGACAGCGGGAACTCGGTGACGAAGACCAGGCGGCTCGGGATCATCGCCTTGGTCAGATGGCGCCCGAGGTGCTCACGCACAGCGGCCACCGTGCTGCGCCGCACCGCGGTCTCCAGCGGACGGTTGGCCAGGACCGGCGCGGCGACCGAAATGGGCTCCGCCGACGGCGACGGCCGGTCGGCCACCAGCACGTCGAGCAGTCCGTCGCCGAGCTGCCGGACGGTGATCCGCCGGCCGTGGCGGGCCGCCACGAGCGCCAGGTCGGCCGGATGGATACCGCCGGGCCGCGCATCGGCCAGGCGGGCGGCCGCCGCCACGCTGCGGCACTCGGGGGCCGCCAGCTCTCGGGCCAGCGCCAGCGGGCGCACCAGCCGGGCGTCGCGGACACCGGTGATCAGGGCATCCGCCCCGGCCAGGGTGTCGAGGATGCGGCCGAAGCCGGCGACGGTGAGCTCGCGGCCGTCCAGCCGCTCCACCGGCGCTCCCTCGGGGCGCGCCTCGGCGGGCCCCGCGCCACGGCGCAGCACCGCGTCGTAGCGGAACCCGTTCATCTCGGTGTCGGCCCGCCCGTACTTCGTCCGGACCTCGACACCCGCGAGCTGAGGCACCCGCTCGGTCAGGGCGTGGAAGTACCCGGGGGACAGGCAGAGTTCGTTCTCGGTCTCGACATACTCCTCGACGCTGTCGGACAGGGCCTGGGGGTCCTCCAGGTCGGCCTGCCGGAAGCGCTGGACGGAGAGGTGGAAGGCGCGCAGCAGCGTCAGGTCGCGGACGTCGCCGATCAGCAGCCGGCCGCCGGGGCGCAACAGCCGCCAGGCCGACTCGATCACCTCGGTCAGGTACTCCTCGGACGGGAAGTACTGCACCACCGAGTTGACGACGATCAGGTCGAACCGCTCGTCGGCGAGCGCCGAGAGGTCGTGCGCCGCACCCTCGACCAGCCGGACCGTGGCTTCCAGGCCGGCCGCCGGCAGCTGGTCCGCCACGTAGCGAAGGGCCCTGGGGGAGATGTCGGTACCGACGTAGTACTCGGCCTGCGGGGCGACCCGCAGCAGGATCATGCCGGTACCGCAGCCGATCTCCAGGACGCGGCCGGGCGGCTGCTCGAGCAGTTGGTCCACGGTCTCGTCGCGCCACTCGGCCATGTCCGCGTCCCGGATCGGCTCCTGGGTGTAGCTGCTGGTCCAGCCGCTGACGTTCAGGTCGGCCTGCTGGTCAGCGGCCACGTCGTTGAAGATGTCGGCGTCGTGGATCTGACGCCACTCCTCGACCCGCTCGTGGCCGAGGTCACGCTCGCCGTCGGCCGTCCGCTCCAGCCGCAGATAGCCGACCAGCCGGGGGGCGCCCTGCTCGTCGGGGCGGACGTCCGCGACGAACTGGGCCACGCCCGGCACCTCGGTCGCGACCCGCTCGACCTCGGCCAGTTCGATGCGCGTACCGCGGATCTTGACCTGGGTGTCGCTGCGGCCGCGGAAGTCCAGTGCGCCGGAGGGCAGTCGGCGGACCTGGTCGCCGGTCCGGTACATCCGGTGGCCGGCGCCGTGCTGGAAGGGGTCGGGGCAGAAGCGCGACCCGGTGCCTTCGGGGTCGCCGAGGTAGCCGAGCGCCACTCCGGGGCCGCCGATCCACAGCTCGCCGGGAACACCGTCGGGAACCGGGACACCGGCCTCGTCGAGCACGTAGAGCGCCGCGTGCGGGTAGGCCCGGCCGATCGGCACCCGGGTGGTGTGCGGCGCGTCCGCGTCGAGCTCCGCGGTGTCGTACCAGGCGGACGAGACGGCCGCCTCGGTGAGGCCGTAGGCGTTGAGCAGCCGCACGCCGGCGCCCGGGCCCGCCCGCCACTGACGCACCCGCTGCGGATCCACCCGGTCGCTGCCGGCGATGACCAGCCGCACGCAGTCCGGCACGTCGGACTCGCCGGCGACGGCCTGCCTGGTCCACTCGTGCCACAGCGCGGCGGGCAGGTTGAGAACGGACAACCGCTGGGCACGGACCAGCTCGGCGAGGTCGTCGATGACCGGGCCGTGGACGTAGACCTGCGCGCCGGCCTGCCAGGAACCGAAGAACTCCTCGACGGACACGTCCACGGCCGGGGAGGCCATCTGCAGCACCGTGTCGTCCGGGACGATCCGGTAGACCCCGGCCGCAGCGGCGGCCAGGCTGAGCGCAGCCCGGTGCGACACCACGACGCCCTTGGGACGACCGGTGCTGCCCGAGGTGAAGATGACGTACGCCGGGCTCTGCGGGTCGATCGCGCCGAGCACCGCCGGTGCGTACCCGGCCAGCTCGGCGAGGTCCAGCCGCAGGGTCCCGGCGGAAGCGGCAGCGGCCGCCTCCCGCGCTGCCGTGCCGCTGGCCGCGTCATGGACCACCACCCGGCAGGCTGCCTGACGCAGCGTCTCGGCGGTACGGCCGACCGGGGTGCGGACATCCCCGGGCACGTAAGCCGCGCCGGTGCGCAGCACCCCGAGGATCGCCACGGCCAACTCGACGGAGGGGGCCAGCAACAGGCCCACGGTGTCGCCGGCGGTGACCCCCCGATCGGTCAGTGCGGTGGCGAAGCGGGCTGCGGCTTCGTCGAGTTCGCGGAAGGTGAGCGAGCACCCGGCCGAGGAGACGGCCGGCGCGTCGGGTCGCAGCTCGGCCTGGGCGTGCACGATGGCGGCCAGCCCGCCGGCCGGCAGCTCGGCTGCCCGGGGCGCGGGCACCGGCGCCGGTGCGGTCCCGGCGGCCACCCGGCCGTCCTGCTCGGCCACCACCTCGCGCAGCAGTGCCACAAAGGCCGCCAGGTGGATCCGCATGGTGCGCTCGGTGAAGAGCTCGGTGCTGTACTCGAACTGGATGCGCAGGCGGTCGCCGATCTGGTGGACGTCACAGCTCAGGTCGAACTGGGACGCCCGGCGGGTGCCGTCGAGGAATCCGAGCTCCAGGCCGCCGAAGTCGACGCCCTGGGCGGCGCCCGGCAGGTACTGGAAGCAGATGTCGTAATACGGATTGCGGTTGGCGCTGCGACGCGGGGCGAGTGCGTCCACCAGTCGCGCGAACGGGACGTGCTGACGGGTCAGCAGCTCGTGGACGGGAGCCCGATGACGCTCGACCGCCTCACGGAACGAGCGCACACCGGCCAGGTCGACCCGCAGCGGCAGCGCGTTGGCGAAGAAGCCGACCAGGCCGTGGGTCGCCGTCTCGCTGCGGCCGGCCAGCGGAACGCCGATCACGACGTCGTCGCTGCCCGAGAGCTGGGCGACCAGGGTCGTGAACGCCGCGCTCAGCACGGTGAACGGCGTGGTGCCGAGGCTGCGGGCCAGCTCGCACAGCGCGGTACTGGTCTCCGTGTCCAGGTCGTGGACGCAGGAGGCCCCCTCGAACGTGCGGTAGGCGGGGCGCGGGAAGCAGGTCGGCAGAGCGGTCTGCGGTGCCGCGTGCAGGACCTCGCGCCAGTGGGCCAGCTCCTGCTCCGGCAGTCCCTGGTCGGCGCCGACCAGCTCGGCGAGCCGCGCGGCGTACTCGCCGACCCCGGTCTCCAGCGCGGGGAGCCGGAGCGGATGCCCGGCGGTGCGTGCCTGGTAGGCCGCGGACAGGTCCGCCAGCAGCACCTGGGTCGACCAGCCGTCGAAGACGATGTGATGGACCGCGAGCAGCAGGACGTGGTGGTCCGGACCCAGCCGGAGCAGCCGGGTGCGGAGCGGGGCCTCGGCGCCGAGGTCGAACGGGGTGGTCGACAGCTCGTCCAGCTGCGTCCGGGCCGCCGCCTCGGGGTCGGGCTCACCGGACAGGTCACGCGGATCGAGGTCGACCGGCCGGCCGGGCACGAAGACCTGGTAGGGGCGCCCGCCGAGCGTCAGGAACCGGGTGCGCAGGGCCTCGTGGCGCGCGACGGTGTCGTCCAGCGCCCCGGCCAGCGCCGCGGGATCGAGACTGCCGCGCAGCACGAGGCCGAGGCCGATCACGTAGAACGAGCTGCCCGGGTTGAAGTTCTCGAGGAACCACAGCGCCTGCTGCGGCGGGGTCAGCGGCCACACCTCGGGGCGGCTCTGCGGGACGACCGGCAGACTGTCGGATGAGACGGTCATTACTCCATACCTTCTGTCAGGGGACCGCCGGCGCCGGTCAGGCGCAGCAGAGCGGCTAGCTCGTCGGAGCTGGCGAGGGCGAGGTCCTGCGCCGGGACGATCGGCCGCGCGGGCTGGTCGGCTCGCGGGACGGGAGCGACGGCAGGCTCCGGACGACCGGCGTCCAGCCAAGCCGCGAGTGCCGCGATGGTGGGACGGTTCAGGACTTCCGCGAGCGGCACCGGCCGGGCGAAGCGGCGCTCCAGGCGGCCCGCGACGCGCAGAGCGGCGAGCGAGTGCCCACCCACCCTGAAGAAGCCGGCCGTCAGGCCGATCCGCTGCCGGTCGAGGCAGGCGCACCAGATCTCGTGAACGGCGGCCTGGGTCGGGGTCATCGGCTCCTCGGCCACGCCGTCCTCGGTCTCCTCCGGCTCCAGTTGGTCGAGGCTGCGGACATCGACCTTGCCCTGCGCGGTGAGCGGCAACTCGTCGAGCGAAAACCAGGCGCTGGGCACCATCGGCTCGGGCAGCAGCCGCGCCACGTGGGCGCGGACGTCGGCCATGTCCGCACCGGGCGCCGACAGCACGACGTACGCCGCCAGCGTCCGCTCCCCCGCCCCGCCGCGGGCCCGCACCAGGCAGCGCAGCACGGCGGGGTGCGTCAGCAACGCGGCCTCGACCTCGGCCGGCTCCACTCGGAAGCCGCGGATCTTGAGCTGGCTGTCCTGGCGGCCGAGGAACTCGATCGCACCGTCCGGGCCGCGCCGGGCCAGGTCACCCGTCCGGTAGAGCCGTTCCCCCGGCGTTGCGGGGCGCGGGTGCGGGACGAACCGCTCGGCGGTCTGCCGCGGATCCGACAGGTAGCCGCGGGCCAGGCCGCTGCCGCCGACGTAGACCTCACCCACGGCTCCGGGCGAGACCGGCCGCAGCCGGCTGTCCAGCAGGTGCACGCTGCGCCCGGCCAGCGGACTGCCCAGCGGCACGGCACCCGTCGGCGGCCCGGTCAGCACCGCGACGGTGGAGAAGGTGGTGTTCTCGGTCGGCCCGTAGCAGGCCACCACGGTCAGCCCGGGATGGGCCCGCTGCACCGCGCGGACCTGGGGGACCGGCACCACGTCGCCGCCGGTGAGGAGGGTGTGCAGGCCGGTGAAGCAGTCGAGATCGGTTTCGGCGACCACCCGCAGCAGGCCGGCCGTCAGATGCAGGACGGTGACCCGGTGCTCCCGGACCAACTGCCCGATCTCGGAGGCCGTGAGCTGGGCCCGCGGCGCCAGCACCAGGGTGGCGCCGTTCAGCAGCGCGCCCCAGACCTCGAAGGTGGCCGCGTCGAAGGAGAGCGGAGCCAGCTGCAGGACCGTGTCACCGGGTCCGAGCGGGACGAACGCGGGCCGGTGGGCCAGCGACGAGACGCCCCGGTGGGTGACGGCGACCGCCTTCGGCTCACCGGTGGTGCCCGAGGTGCACATGACGTAGCAGAGCGCCGCCGGACCGGGCGGCTCGGGCGGGCCGGGCTCCGACCGGTCCGCGGGCGCCTGGGGATCGGCACCATCGAGCAGAATGACCGGCAGGTCGGCGGTCTGCGCCGACCAGGTGTGCGGTCCGTCGGTGAGCACCGCCACCGGTCGGGTCCGGGCCAGCACCGCGCGCAGCCGCGGGGCCGGTTGTGCCAGGTCGAGCGGCAGATAGGCCGCTCCCGCCCGGAGCACACCCAGCATCGCGGTCACGACGTCGCTCCGGTGCGGCAGCGCCAGCGCGACCAGGTCACCCGGGCGGATTCCGGCCCGCCGCAACCGGGCGGCGAGCTGCCGCGAGCCGGCGTCGAGCTCGGCGTAGCTCCAGCTCCGGTCTGCGAGGACCATCGCCACCCGGTCGGGGTGGGCTGCGGCCACCTCGGCGAAGAGCCCGCCGACGTCGCCCGCTTCAGCCGCCCGACCGGCCGAATCGCCGGCCGCCCAGAGCAGGGCGAGTTGGGCGTCGTCACGGTGCTCGACCTGGTGCAGGGGGAGATCCGGCTCGGCGATCACCGCGTCGACGAGCGCCAGGTACTCCGCCGTCATCCGGTCGACGGTCGACGGGTCGAACAGCTCGGTCGCGTACCGCACCGCCAGCAGGCTCCCGCCCTCCGGGGTGAACAGCACGTCCCAGACCAGGTCCATGTCGCCGGCCGGAGGCTCCAGGTCGAAGCACTCGATGGTGACCTCACCGGCCCGCAGGCGGCGCGACACCGTGGGAGCCACGTGGAAGGCCACCGAGGTCAGCGGCGCGGCGGCCGTGTCGGCGGAGCGCTCGGCCAGCGCGACGATCTCGTCGAACGCGATGCCGCAGTGCTGCATCGCGCGAGCGGTCTGTGCCCTGGTGCCCGCGACCAGGTCGCGGAACGACCCCTGGAAGTCCACCGGCAGACGCAACGGCACCGTGTTGACCAGCGGCGCCACCACCTCGTCCAGCCAACTCGCCCGGCGCAGGGTCTGCGGGACCGCGAGCACCGGATCGCGCGACTCCCCGGACCAGCGGGCCAGTGCGAGGGCCAGGACGGCGGCGAACACCATGAAGCGACTCGCCCGCAGCCCCCGGCAGGCCGCGTCGACCCGCTCCAGCAGTCCGGCGGGCAGCGGCACGCGCAGCTCGCGGGTGGCGAAGCTGCGAACGGCCGGCCGACGGCGGTCGGCGGCCGGCGCGAAGTCCTCCAGACCGGCCGTCTCCTGACGCCAGTACGCCAGCCCGGCCGCCCGGCCCGGACCGTCGAGCGTCTCCCCCAGCCGTCGGACCACCTCCCGGTACGGCAGGGCCGCGGGCGGTGCGGGGACCGCGCCGGTCAGGGCCCAGGCCTCGTACGCGGCCCGGAAGCCCTCCATCAGGAGCTCCATCGAACGGGCGTCCGCACAGGCGTGGTGCAGGACCAGCACGACCGCGTAGTCGCTCTCGCCGAGCGCGGCGATCAGGCTGCGGTGCCCCGGGGCGGCGGCCAGGTCCACCGGGCGGGCGAGCTCCGTCCGCAGCAGCTCGGCCCAGGCCTGCTCAGGCTCCGGGTCGTGCAGCAGGTCCACCCAGCGCGGCTGCGGGAGGACGGCCGCGGGCACCAGCCCGAGGCCGTCCTCGTCGGCCGCGAAGCGCAACCGGAGGATCTCGTGGCGGGCCACCAGATGCCGCAGCGCGGCCCGGATGCCGTCCGGGTCGACCGGACCGCGCAACCGCAGCACCAGCGGCAGCGAGTACAGCGGAGCATCGGGATGTGCCTGGTTGACGAACCACAGCCCGCTCTGGAAGCCCGTCGCGGGAACCGGGACCACCCGGTCCACGACGGTGCCGGTGCCGGTGCTCGCGACGGTCGTGGTCACGGTGCCTCCGCGGGCGCGAGCTGCTCGGCGACGAGGCCGGCCATCCCTCGCGGTGTCGGCAGCGCGAGCCAGCGGCCGATCGCGACCTCGACCTCGAAGCGGCGCTTCACCCGGGCGATCACGTCCAGCGCGAGCAGTGAGTTGCCGCCGAGCTCGAAGAAGTTGTCGGTCGCGCCGACCTGCTCGATGCCCAGCAGCAGCTGGAGGACCTCGCAGAGGAAGGACTCGGCACCGTCGGCTGGCGCCTCGTAGGCACTGCCGATCTCCGGCCGCTCGTAGGCGCCGCGCCGCCGGTCCGCCTGGGCCAGCGCCTCCAGCGCCGTCGCCACGTCGAGCCGGCGGCCGTGCTCGACGACGGCGTTCAGGTCCTGGGTGGAGATGTGAACCTGCGGCAGGCCGAGGCCCAGTGAGCGGACGAACGCCTCGTGGCCCTCCGGCTCGGACATGAAGGAGGCCAGTCCCGCCTCCGACATGATGGTCAGCCGCTCGACCTCGCGCAGTTCCTCGTTGCCCTCGGCCGTCGAGCCGGCGTCCAGCGCCATGCCGAGGTCGCGCCAACCGGTCCAGTCGACCGCCACCACCTCGGTCCGGCCACGGTGCCAGGCCTGGTGGGCGAGACCGTCGAGGTAGTTGTTGGCCGCGGTGTAGTCGGCGATGCCGAAGCGGCCGTCGATGACGTTGAGCGAGGAGAACAGCATCAGGAAGTCGAGGTCACGTCCCTCGGTGGCGGCCAGCAGGTGCTGTCCGCCGAGCACCTTGGGAGCGAGCACCCTCAGGAAGGCGTCGGGGTCGAGGGCCTGCACGAGGGCACCACCGGGCAGGCCGGCCGCGTGGACCACACCGTCGAGCCGGCCGAACCGTTCCTCGGTACGGGCGATCAACTGCCGCACGGCGACCGCGTCGGACACGTCCGAGCTGACCGCGAGGACCTCGCCGCCGTGACGCTCGATCCGGCGCAGCCGCTCGATCCGCCGGCTGACCCGGTCGCGCTCGTCGTGGTCGGCGAGCCACCCGTCCCACTGCTCGGGCTCGGGGAAGGGCGTGACCCCGGTCAGCACGAGCTTGGCCCGGTAACGCTCGGCCAGGAACTCGGCCAACGACAGTCCGATCCCGCCGAGCCCACCGGTGATCAGGTAGACGCCGCCCTCGCGCGGGCCGCGCGCCGACCGGGTTCCGGCGGTGAGCGGCTCGATCCCGCGCAGCCAGCGGCGCCCGCGGCGGTAGGCGATCACCGCATCCGGCTGATGGGCGGTCAGCTCGTCCGCGAGATCGGCGGCCACACCCTGGGGCGTCGCGGCCGGGTCCAGATCGACCACCCGGCAGGCGAGGCCGGGGACCTCGCGGGGCAGCACCCGGGCGATGCCGTCGAGCAGCCAGCCGGCGGGGTTCGAGTCCTCGTGGCCGAGGACGTCGAAGGACCCGTCCGTCACGACCAGCAGTTCGCCGGACCAGGCCGTGTCGGCCAGTGTCCGGCCGAGAGCGAGCAGCGCCAGCGAGGGGCCCGCCGGATCGGCGACCGCGTCCTGAGCGCCGGGCAGGAAGACCAGGGCCGTGCGGCCGTCCCCGGCGTCCTCCTCGGTGAGTGCGAGCCGCAGGTGCGCGGAGTCGGTGAGGGTGAGCTCCACGAGCTCGTCGGAGTGGCGGATGTACCGGTCGCCGTCGGCCAGCAGCACACAGCGCCGACCGGTGCCGCGCAGCTGCTCGGCCAACGCCTCCGGCCGGCCCGAGGCGAGCCCGGCCTTGTCGGTGACCACGAGCACGGAGTCCGGGGCCGTCCAGCCCTCCGGGCCGACCGGCCGCAGCTGGCCGGCGCCTGCCGTCCGGCGCCAGCTGGGGGCGTAGAACCAGTGGCCCGGGTCGTCGGCACGGTCCAGCAGGCGGCGGCTGAGGCGCTGTTCCTCCTCCGAGGACCCGGCGATCCAGTAGCTGCGGCGCTGGAAGGGGTAGGTCGGGAGGGTCACCCGGCGCAACGTGCGCTCCTCCCCGCCGGCCCAGTCAGGCTCCACTCCGGTCTCCCACAGCGCGGCCAGCGCGGCGAAGAGGACCCGGGTGTCGTCGTCCGAGTCCTTCGGGTGACGCATCGCCGGGATCAGCGACCGGCCGGCGCTCGCCGCCTGGTTGGCCCGGGCGAGCGAGAGCAGCCCACCGCCGGGACCCACCTCCACCAGCGGGCCATCCACCGCGGAGGTGAGCCGCTCCAGGCCCTGCGTGAAGTGAACGGCGCCGCGCAGGTGGCGGCCCCAGTACTCCGGATCGCAGGCGTCGGCGTCCGTGAGCCAGTCGCCGGTCACGTTGGAGACCACCCGCTGGGTCGGCCGGGCCATCGGGATCCCGCGCAGGAACTCCACGAACTGCCGGGCCGGCTCCTCCATCAACTCGGAGTGGCTCGCGCAGGAGACCCGGAGCTTGCGCGGGTTGGCCCCGCGCGCCGTGAGCTCCTCGGCGAGCTGGTCGATGGCCGCCTCCGCACCGGTCGCGACCACCAGGCGGGGCCCGTTGTACGCCGCGATGGACACACCGGCGGGCAGCAGCGGCTCGACCTCGGCGGCCGGCAGGGCGATCGCGAGCATCGCACCGGGCGGCGCCGCCTCCATCAGGGCGGCCCGCTTCACGACCACCCTGACGGCGTCCTCCAGGGTGAACACCCCGGCCAGCGTCGCCGCGACGATCTCGCCCAGGCTGTGACCGATCATCGCGCTCGGGCGGACACCGAAGGCCGCGAAGGTGTGTGCCAGGGCGTACTCGACGGCGAACAGCGCGGGCTGGGTCAACCGGGTCTGGTTGACCGGGTGTTCCGCGCCCTGTTCCTGGGACTCGGACTCGGACTCGAAGAGGACCGTCCGGAGATCCGTGCCGAGCTCGGCGGCGAACAGGTCGGCGCAGCGGTCGAACTCGGCCCGGAAGACCGGCTGCTCCCGGTAGAGGTCCCGGCCCATCTGGGCGTGCTGGGAACCCTGGCCGGGGAAGAGGAAGCTGACCTCGGGGTTGGCGATCGCCTGGGCGACGGGCGCACCGCTCCGGGCGCGCATCGCGGTGGCGGCCTCCTGCGCGGTGCGGGCCACCACGGCGGCGCGCCGGGCGAAGCGGGTCCGGCCGACCTGCAGGGTCGCGGACACGTCGCTCAGGGGTGCCCGGTCCCGGTCGCTCTCGTCCAGCCAGTCGGCGAGCGAGCCGAGGTACTCGCCCACGGCCTGCTCGTCCCGGGCGGAGACCGGCAGGATCTGCCAGTCCGCGGACTCGGGCCGCTCCTGGCGGGCCGGCGGCTGCTCGACCAGGACGTGCGCGTTGGTGCCGCCGAAGCCGAAGGCACTCACGCCGGCGCGTCGCGGGAACTCGGCGGGCTGCCAGGCGGAGGCCACCGTGGGGATGTAGAAGGGACTGGTCTCCAGTTCGAGTCCGGGGTTGGGCTGCTCGAAGTGGATCTGTGGGGGGATGACGCCGTTCTTGGCCGCGAGCGCGGCCTTGATCAATCCGGCCACGCCCGCGGCGGTGTCCATATGGCCGATGTTGGCCTTGACCGAGCCCAGCGCGCAGTAGTTGGTCGCGTCCGTGGTCTCCCGGTACGCCTGGGTCAGTGCCTGCACCTCGATCGGGTCACCGAGCCGGGTACCGGTGCCGTGCGCCTCCTGGTAGGTCACGCTGTCCGCGGTGATGCCCGCCACCGCGTGCGCCGACGCGGTGACCTCGGCCTGCCCGGGCACGCCGGGGGCGGTGAAACCCGCCTTGTCGGCGCCGTCGTTGTTCACCGCGGTGCCGATGATCACGGCGTGGATGACGTCGCCGTCGGCGAGCGCGTCCTCCAACCGCTTGAGCAGGACGACCCCGATGCCGGAGCCGAGTACCGTCCCGGTCGATGCGGCGTCGAAGCTGCGGGTGTGGCCGTCGAAGGAGTTGATCGCACCCTCGCGGTACACGTAGCCGGACTTCACCGGCGGAGACACCGCGACACCACCGGCCAGCGCCATGTCGCACTCGAAGGTCCGCAGGGCCTGGGCCGCCATGTGGATCGCCACGAGCGAGGTCGAGCAGGCGGTGGTGACGTTGATGCTCGGACCGGTCAGGTTGAGCTTGTACGAGACCCGGGTCGTCAGATAGTCGAGGTCGTTCTCCACCGAGCCGACATCGTGCAGGCTCTCGCCCGAAGCGTTCAGCGCCTGCACGTCCGCGTTGGAACGGATCTGCGTGACATAGGTGTTGACGCCGGCTCCGGCGTAGACGCCAACCGGCACGTCCACCCGCGTCGGGTCGTAGCCACCGGCCTCGACGGCCCGCCAGCAGTGCTCCAGGAACAGCCGCTGCTGCGGGTCCATCAGCTCCGCCTCACGCGGGCTCATCCCGAAGAACCCGGCGTCGAACAGGTCGATGCCCTCGATACTCGCGGCGAGCTTCACGTAGTTGGGCGCCTTGGAGAGCGCCGGATCCACGCCCGCCGCCGCCAGATCCTCGTCACTCAGGACGGTCAGCGACTCGACACCGTCGCGGATGTTGCGCCAGAACTGCTCGGGGCTGTCCGCTCCGGGAAAGGCGCAGGACATGCCGACGATGGCGATCCCCAGGGGCTGAGACGACTCGGTCATGCCGAAACTCCCTGCTGCGGACGGTCGGTGCGCAGGGCGGCCACGTCGCGCTGCGCGGCCTCGATGCGCTCCACCATCGCGCTGAAGGACGAGTCGATGACCAGCTCGCTGCTGGACACCTCGACCCCGAACGCCTCGCCCGCGAACACGCAGACCCGGATAGCCAGCAGCGAATGCCCACCGAGCTCGAAGAAGTCGGATTCCCCGCTGATGTGCTCGACGCTCAGCGCGTCGCGCCAGATCGTGGCGAGCCGGACTGGGACATCGCCCTGCTGGAGATCGGAGTTCAATGCATCGCCTTTCAACCTTCGGCATGACTGGAGATACGCCCATGCTCACCTCTCCGGTCGGTACCGCACACGCGCCCAAAAGCCGTGACACCGAATCCGGGGGCACCGATTCAGGGGACACCGATTCAGGGGACACGACAGCGGGACGGGCGCCCGCCAGGCTGCTGTCCGTGACCCTCGAACCCCCTGCCCCGACGAGCCCGCTGAGCCCGCCGAGTCCGCCGCGTGAGCACGTCGCGCTGCACGCGCTGTTCGCTCACTGGGCCGCGCACACGCCCCAGGCCCCGGCAGTCGTCGACGCGACCGGGACGCACGGTTACGGCGCTCTGTGGCAGCGGGCCGGGCAGGTCGCGGCCGCCCTGCGCGGGCACGGCGTCCGCCAGGACGAGGTGGTGGCGACGGTCCTCCCCCGCACGGCCGAGCAGGTCGTCGCGCTGCTCGGGATCCTGCAGGCCGGCGGCGCGCTGCTGGCCCTGGATCCCGCCCAGCCCCCGGCGCGGCTCCGGGCGCTGACGGAGGATGCCGGCGTCCGGATCGTCATCACCGACGGCAGCGTCGAGCCGCCGGACGGCGTGTCCTGGGAGGCTGTCACGCTCGACGCCCTCGCGGCGACCGGCTCCGCGGCGGCCGCGACTACAGGTCCTGCCGACGTGAGCGCGACTGCCCTCGCCTGCCTGCTCTACACCTCGGGCAGCACCGGGCGTCCCAAGGGCGTGCTGCTCACCCATGCCGCCGTCACCAACTACGCCCGGCACCAGGCGGAGAGCTTCGCACTCGGCCCGGACGACCGGGTCGCCCAACGGGCGCCGTACACCTCCGACGCCGCGCTCTCCGAGCTGGTGATGGCCTTCGCGGTCGGCGCCGCGGTGGTCGTCCTGCCGCTGGAGGCCCTGGCCACCCCGGACGCCTTCGCCCGAACCCTGGAGCAGCACCGGATCAGCATGCTGACCATCGTGCCGAGCCTGTTGGCCCCGTTGGTCGCCGACCAGGTGTTCACGCGCTGCCCGTCACTGCGGGTGGTCGTCTCGGTGGGCGAGCAGTTGACCCGGAGCCTGGCGGCCGACTTCGCCCGGCAGAACCCCGCGGCTCTGTACAACCTCTACGGTCCGTCGGAGGCCGGAATCGGCGTGACGGCCCATCGCGTCACCGGCACCGAGCCCGGCTCGACGATTCCGATCGGCCACGCATCCGCCGGGCTTCGCGTGCACGTGTGCTCCCCGGACGGCGAGGCGCTCGCACCACTGACCCCGGGAGAGCTCTACGTCGGCGGCGCGCAGCTGTCCCGGGGCTACCTCAACCGCCCCGCGCTGACCGCCGAACGGTTCGTCCCGGACCCGTTCTCCGGCCTGCCCGGGGCACGGCTGTACCGCACCGGCGACCGGGTGCGCCGGCAGCTGGACGGCTCACTGGAATTCGTCGGCCGCGTCGACGGACAGCTGAAGCTGCGCGGCGTCCGGGTCGAGCCGGGCGAGATCGAGGCCGCGATCCAGCGGCACCCGGCCGCGAAGCAGGCCGCCGTCACCGTCCTCACCGGTGGGCCCGGCCCCGATCTGCTGGTCGCGTTCGTCGAGTGGGAAGGGCAGACCGACGGAGTGCCCCGCGCACTGCGCTCGCACCTGCGAGTACTGCTGCCCGCGCCGATGATTCCCGCCGTCTTCCACGCGCTGCCGGCGTTCCCGTTGCTTCCCAGCGGGAAGACCGACCGTCAGTCTCTTGCGGATCTCGCGGTCCGCCTCCGCACCGAGAGTCCACGATGACCACTTCTCCCCTCGCCCCCGCTTCCCACCCGGACCAGCCGGTCGTGCGCATGCACGGCTACGGCTCCACCGCGACCACCGAGGTCAAGCTCTACTGCTTCCCGCACGCGGGCGGCGCCGCCCCCTTCTACCGGTCCTGGCCGATGCTCCTGCCGCCCGGGGTCGAGCTCCGCGCCGTCCAGCTGCCCGGGCGCCAGGACCTCGCCGGCGCCCCCGCCTTCACCGACCTGGACTCGCTGGCCCGCGCCGCCGCGGACGCGGTCGCCGAGGACGCCCAGGGACTGCCGTTCGCGTTCTTCGGTCACAGCATGGGCGCGCTGACCGCGTTCGAGACCGCCCGCGAGCTGCGCCGACGCGACCTGGCCCAGCCCGTGCTGCTCGGGCTGTCCGCCCATTCGGCCCCGCACCTCGACAAGGCCCTCCCACCCCAGCCCCCCGTCTCCGACCAGGAACTGCTCGACCAGGTCACATCATGGGGCGGAATCCCGGCAGACGTCCTGCGCAGCCCCGAACTGCTGGAGATCGTCCTGCCCGTCCTGCGAGCGGACTTCACGGCCATCGCGACCTACCAGCACACCCCGGAGCCCCCGCTGGACTCCCCCTTCGCGCTGTTCGGCGGCACCTCTGACGCCATGGTTTCCGAGGAGGCCCTGGACGCCTGGCGCCAGTACTCCAGCGGACCCGTCACCGTCGAGCACTTCTCCGGAGACCACTTCTACCTCACCCGCTGGTCATCCCGGATCCTCGCCACGATCTGCTCCCGCCTCGGCCGATGAACTGGCCCAACCAACCGAAGTAGCAGAGGACTTGGACTCCTGGGCGAAGATCTGCGGTACGTAGGGTCACGCACCCTTCGGGGTGCTCCCCCCTCACCCACCACACCTACCTGGCCATCGACCTGCGCGAGAGCGGCACGACCCGCCTTGCACCGCGGGCCACCTCCGCCGGAAGCCGGCGTGCATTCATGGCCGCACTCGGCCGGCAACTGGCTCCATTCATCATGGCCCCCGCAGCGCGGGAACACCTCTGCCGTCGGGCACTGTCCGCCGCAGAATCCCCGCAGACGGACATTTCGGGCGCATTTTCGGGCGCATTTTCGGGCCGGCCGCGAGCACTAACCGAGAGCCAGGAAACCAAAAAGGCCAGGTCAGACGGTGTCTGACCTGGCCCTCTATCAGGTGGGGCGCCAGGGGCTCGAACCCTGAACCTACGGATTAAAAGTCCGCAGCTCTAACCATTGAGCTAGCGCCCCGTCAGCCGGCGACCACCATGGTGGTACAGCGCCTGCCGCGATGATCCTACCCGGTGATCCCTGTGCGTTGACCAGAGTTCTGGGCCGCCGCGCGGGTCGCACCGCAGAAGCGGGCCCGGGGGATGCCCCGGGGCGGGCTTGGGCGGCAGGCCGCCGGGGCGGGGCTACGCGGCGGCGGGCAGCCGGGTGCGGCGCAGGCGGCGCAGCCAGGCTTCGACGGCGGGTTCGTCGGGGGCGTCGGGGAGGACGCCGGGGCGGTCGAAGCGGCGTTCGGCGTCGGCGAGCAGGGGGGCGGCGAGGTCCGGGTGGTCCGCGAAGCGCTCGCCCAACTCCCGTATCCGCTCGGGGTCGGCGAGGCGGACCCGCAGCTCGCCGGTCTCGTGCAGGCCGACGCCCTGCTCCAGCAGCCGGACCAGGTGCCGGGCGTGCTTGGCACCCTGGGTGCGGGCCCTGACGTCGGTGCGGTCGCGGGTCTGGAGCTTCCTGAACTGCTGGGTGGCGTAGCCGAGGTAGGAGTCGCGCACCGCACGGCTGCTCAGCAGGGTGCTGCGCAGGCCGATCAGCTCTTCGCCCGGCTCGGTCCTGACCTCGTACAAGTCATCGGGCAACCAGACGAGTTCCGAGGCGGTCGGGTTGCAGCTCAGGGCCAGCCGGCACCACTTCGCGGCCTCGTGCCAGGTCCTGTCGGGCGCGGTGGTGACGTGCGACTCGGCCGGGCGGCGCAGTCCGTGCAGTTCCTCAGTCGGGACGGCGAACAGGCCGAGCCGGTCCACGTCCGACCCCTCGTGCGCCAGCCCGTACGCGGTGGAACCCACGATGCCGGACAACACCTCGTACATGACACTCCCTCTCCCGCTCGCGACGCTGTCCGGAGTCTCCCCGCTGCCGGGGCCCACCCGCGACCCATTTCCGGCGGGGCACCGGGTTAGGGTCGACGGGAGGAGCCCCCGCAGAGACCGGAGTGCACGATGGCGAAGATCCCGACCGCACTGATCGCGGCGACCGGCCTGATCGGCGGGTACGGCACCGCGCGCTGGACGGGCCGGCGCGAGCTGGGCGGCGCGGTGCTGGCAACCGCGGGCGCGGCCGCCGCGTACCGCTGGCGGCGGGAGAGCGGCGCGGCCACGGCCGTGGCGCTGACCGGGCTGTACCTGGGCGCGTTCGGCGGCTCGCACCCGCTGGCGAAGAAGATCGGCGCCTGGCCGTCCGTGCTCGCCGTGACGGGCGTGGTGACGGCCGCCTCGGCGCTCACCCGGCGCGCGACGGCCGGCTCCTGCTGATGCCGTGCTAGTGCCGCGTCAGGCACTAGGAACCGAAGCGCGCCTCGAAGGCCGCCCGGTTCGGCGACACCGCCGTGCGGTCCCAGACCGCGAAGACCACCCGGTCGAACGCCGTGCCGTAGCGGACCAACGCCGACTCGAAGGCGGCCGCCACCTCGCCCGGGTCGTTGGCGAACACCCCGCAGCCCCACGCCCCGAGCACCAACTCCCGCACGCCGTGCCGCGCCGCGACGGCGAGCACCCGCAGCGCGCGCTCGGCCAGCACCTCCCGGACGTCAACGCTCTCGGAACGGCGGCGCAGCTGCCCGGCGTTCGGCGCCGGTGAGGTCAGGAAGTCCACCTCGTACGGCTGCGCGGCCAGCTCGCCCCGCCCGTCGCGGATCACCGGCACGCCCGGCGAGAAGATCACCCGGTGGCTGTAGCGGAGGTCGTCGCTCGCGCGGTGCGCCGCGTAGTAGTCGGGCGCGGCCAGCAGGCAGGAGTAGAGCAGGGCGGTGCGGCAGACGTCCTCCTCCTGGGCGCGCGCGCCGCGCAGGTAGCCGCCGCCGGGGTTGCGGGCGGAGGCGAAGTTGAGCACCCCGATCCGTCGGCCGCCCTCCTGGTGCAGCCGCTCGGCGGCCTGCATGCTGCCCTCGGCGGTGACCTCCAGGCGCGCCCCGGCCGTCGCGGCCGACGGCGCCGACTCCAGCAGGGCCGTCAGCTGCTCCGGGGTGTAGCTGAGCGTCCCGGCCCGCGCGGCGGCCAGCCGCTCGGCCACCTCCACCTGCGCACCGCCCGGTCCCCGGTACGTCCCGCGCTCGGCGATCTCCTCGTTCACCACGGCCACTTGGTGCAGTCTGCTGCTCATGCGTCAGACCGTACGCGCTCACCCTCCGAGGCGCCAGCGAGTTGTTCTCAACATCAGTACAACCTGCTCCGGCAACGCCAACGGGCCCGCCCCACCGAAGTGGAACGGGCCCGCCGACTACTGGACTACTGGGCTACCGAGCGTCAGCTCTTCCAACGCGGCTTGCGGTCGCCGCCGTTGAAGCCGCCACCACCGTTGCCGCCGTTGAAGCCGCCGCCACGGTTGTCACGGTCGCCGAACGAGCGGCCGCCACCGCGGTTGTCGCGGTCACCGTAGGAGGAGCCACCCTGCGGGCGGCCACCCGAGCGGTGGTCGTCACGACGGGCGAACGGACGGCTCGCACCGGCACCGGCGCCACCGCCGGTGCGGTTGTCACGGTCACCGAAGGAACGGCCGGCCGGACGGTCACCGAACGAGCGGGCCGGACGGTCGTCACGGTCACGGTTGAACCCGCCACCCGAGCGGTTGTCACGGTCACCGAACGAACGACCCGCCGGACGGTCACCGAAGGAACGGCCACCACGGTCGTCGCGGTCACGGTTGAAGCCACCGCCGGTGCGGTTGTCACGGTCACCGAAGGAACGGCCGGCCGGACGGTCACCGAACGAGCGGGCCGGACGGTCGTCACGGTCACGGTTGAACCCGCCACCCGAGCGGTTGTCACGGTCACCGAAGGAACGGGCCGGACGGTCGTCACGGTCACGGTTGAACCCGCCACCGGAACGGTTGTCACGGTCACCGAACGAGCGACCCGCCGGACGGTCACCGTAGGAACGGCCGCCACGGTCGTCACGGTCACGGCCACCGCCGCGGTTGTCGCGGTCGCCGTAGGACGGACGCTCGCTGCGCGCCTCGCGGTACGCCGGGGTGCGCTCCTCGCGCGGCTCGCGCACCTCGCGCACCTCACGGACCTCGCGCACCGGCGCGGCGGTCTCGACGACGGCGCTCTCGCCCTCGACGGCCTCCGCGGCGGGGGCCTCGTCCTCGATGCCCAGCTCGGCACGCTCGCGCGCCGCGCGGGCGGCCAGGCGGTCGGCCTCGTCGCGCAGCTCGGTCGCCCGGCGCTGCGCCTTCTCCAGCTGACGGGTCATGTCGGCGATCTCACGCTCGGCCGCACCGGCGATGCCGGCCGCGCTCTCGGCCTGGACCTCGATCAGCGAGCGGGCGCCGGTGATCCGGGCCACCTCGGCGTCGAAGGCGTGGTCGAGGATGTGGCGGCTGGCGTCGACGCCCGCGTCCTCCATCAGGCGGAACACGCCACGGCGCTGGTGCGGCAGCACCAGGGTGACGACGGCGCCCGAGCGGCCGGCCCGCGCGGTACGGCCGGAGCGGTGCAGGTAGTCCTTGTGGTCGCCGGCCGGGTCCACGTTGAGGACCAGGTCGATGTCGTCCACGTGGATACCGCGGGCCGCGACGTCGGTCGCGACGACGACGTTGAGGTAGCCGTCCTTGAAGTCACCGAGCACCCGGGTACGGGCGCCCTGGGTCATCCCGCCGTGCAGCGCGTCGGCCTTCACGCCGGCCTCGATGAGCTGCTCGGCCACTCGGTCGGCGCCCATCTGGGTGCGGACGAAGATGATCGTGCGGCCCTTGCGGGCGGCGATCGCGTTGGTGATCGGGGCCTTGTCCTTGGGCTTCACCACGAGGATGTGGTGGGTCATGGTGGTGACCGCGCCCTGGGCCGCGTCGACCTCGTGGGTGACCGGGTTCTTCAGGTAGCGCTTGACCAGGCTGTCGATCTCGTTCTCGAGGGTGGCCGAGAACAGCAGGCTCTGGCCGCCGCTCGGCACCTTGTCGAGGATCTCGGTGACCTCGGGCAGGAAGCCCATGTCGGCCATCTGGTCGGCCTCGTCGAGGACGGTGACCATCACGTCGTCGAGCTTGGCGACGCTGCGGTTGATCAGGTCACGCAGGCGGCCGGGGGTGGCGACCAGGACGTCGACACCGCGCTCCAGCGCGTAGATCTGGTTGGACATCGACGTACCGCCGCAGACGACCTTGAGCTTGAGGCCGAGCACCGAGCCGAACGGCTCCAGCGCGTCGGCGACCTGCATCGCCAGCTCGCGGGTCGGGACGAGGATCAGGCCGCGCGGGTGCTTCGGGCGGGTGCGGCCCTCGGCGCCGGAGATCCGGGTGAGCAGCGGCAGGCCGAAGCTCAGGGTCTTGCCGGAGCCGGTACGGCCGCGGCCCAGGACGTCCTTGCCGGCCAGCGCGTCCGGGATGGTCGCGGCCTGGATCGGGAACGGGGTGGTGACGTCACGCTTGGCGAGGGCACGCACGATGTCGTCGTGCAGGCCCAGGTCGCCGAAGGTCACGGTGCGCTCGGCGGGGGCCGCCACAGCGTCGTCCTCGTCGGAGTCGAGCTCGGCGTCGAACTCGGCCTCGAAGGACTCGATGACCTCGGTGGAGTCGATCGCGTCGGCGGCCACAGCGGCAGCGTCGGCGGGGAAATCGGCGGCGGAGCCGCTCGCGGGCATGGCGAAGCGGTCGTCGTCAACGAGAGACATGCAAAACCTTCCGGAAGTGGCACGCGCCTAAGTCCGGGGGTTCGCATACAACCGCCTCAATGCGGTCAGCCACGGATCGCCGGAACGCGCCAGGGGCGCCAATGGGGATTCAGGGCGCCAGACAAATGAATCAAACGAACGATCTACCAAGATAGACGAACCATGACTCCGAAGGCAAATGCGCTGGCCAGGCCCTCAATGCCCAGCCGAACCACCACCCGGGGCAGTGGATGCGCTACTGCTCGCGGAGGGACCCGGGCCGGCCGGGGCGGAGGGCGCCGACGAGGGACGGCCGGAGCTCGGCGCGGACTCGACCGGAGCGCCCGGACTGGACGACGGGGCCGCGCCACCGCCGACCGCGCCGCCCACGGCACCGCCACCGGCCGCACCGCCGATGGCGGAGCCCACGCCGCCCGTACCGCCCGCGCCGCCGCTGGCGCCCCCTGTGGTGCCCGTGCCGCCGGAGCCCGTCGTCCCGCCGGAGGTGCCCCGGCCCGTGCCGCCCGCCGCACCGGTGCCACCGGAGGCGGGCTCGCTGGCCACCGGCCCGGCCGACTCGCCCGGACGGACCGGAACCGCGACCACGCCGCCGGGCAGCGGCGCGCCGGGGAGCGAGGACATCCCGGGGCTGGGGTCACCGGCGGCCACCACCGAGCCGCCCGTGCCCGGCGCGCCGGCGGGCGACCCCGCCGAGGCGGCCTCGCCCTTCGTCCCACCCGACCGCTCGGCGCGGGATCCGCTGCCCCGGCCCTGGCCGGCGCTCGCCCCGGTGCTCGCGTGGCCGGTCGGGTTCGCCTGGCCGGCGGTGCGGCCGGCCGGCTGCTGATCCGCGCTGGGACCGACCTCCATGCAGCCCGCCACGCTGAGGCCGGCCAGCGCCAGGACGGCGGTCCGTACCGCGACCGTCCGGAAGACCGCCGGCCGCACCGGCTGCCCGCCCCGCCCGGCCGCCCGTGCGGCCGCCCGCGCGGCGACCGCGGACCGGACCGATCCGGCCCGCCCGGCGGGTGCACCAGCGGCTGCCGCGCCCGCCGCCACCCTGACGGCCCTGGCGCGCAGCACGCCGCCCCGGGCACCGCCGAGCACCGTGCCCCCGCTCGAAATCGTCGGAACCATCGCCGCCGCCTCTCCGCCCGCCCCGCCTGGCCGCTCGTCGCACACGGCCGCTTTCGGTGCCCAACGCCTGGCGCGCCGCGTGGACACGGCCGACCGTCGACCGGATGGCCGCGTCCGGCCTCACCGTCCGAATTCGCTCGAACGCGTCGAACGACTCGCCCCATCGATCGAACAGTCGTGCCGAACCGACGTACGGCCGCGCACCATCTGGCACGCCCTCACCCGGCCGCCGACAATGGGCCCGTGGACATGAGCCGGGACGATTTCGAGGCACTGGTCAGCGACGCGCTGGACCAGATCCCCCCGCAGCTGGCGGCGATGATGGACAACGTGGCGGTCTTCGTCGAGGACGAGCCCGACCCCGCCTCGCCCGACCTGCTCGGCCTCTACGAGGGCACCCCGCTCACCGAGCGCGGCGAGTGGTACGCCGGGGTGCTGCCCGACCGGATCATCGTCTACCGCGGCCCGACCGTGCGGATGTGCGAGACCCGCGAGCAGGCCGTCTCGGAAGTCCGCACCACCGTCATCCACGAGGTGGCCCACCACTTCGGCTTCGACGATCACGAACTGCACGAGCTCGGCTGGTCGTGACCCACAGCCGCCCTGCCTGTCCGTCTGCCCGTGTGGCCGTCTGCCTGCCGAAACCGGTTTTGGCGTTCCCGTCCGCATCCCATATGCTTCTCACGTCCCCGACCGCTGGAGATCAGCCGGGCGGGCCGCAAGCCCTCATCGTCTAGTGGCCCAGGACGTCGCCCTTTCAAGGCGGTAGCACGGGTTCGAATCCCGTTGGGGGCACGGCAGTACAGTTCGACAGCAGTACGCGGTACAAGTAGTACAGTCAGGGTCGCAAGGCTCTGTCGAGGTCCTGTGGAGCAGTTGGTTAGCTCGCCACCCTGTCAAGGTGGAGGTCGCGGGTTCAAGTCCCGTCAGGATCGCTCATCCCCGCAAGGGATGGTGCAGTACGGCCAGGTAGCTCAGTTGGTACGAGCGTCCGCCTGAAAAGCGGAAGGTCGCCGGTTCGACCCCGGCCCTGGCCACATAGCCTGACCAGGCACGATGCCCTTGAAGCAGATCGCTTCGGGGGCATTTTTGTGCTGTTTGACGCCAACGGCACAGCGGACGGTCGGTCATCCGAATGAGCGGCCCGGAGCGATCCGAGGGACTGGGCGCCCGGCCACGGGGCCCGTACGGGCGATGCCGGACCCCGTCCCGGACTACGCTGAGGTGCTGCCCGGCACACCCCAGGAGGCACCGCGCATGAACCCGGAGCACTTTCTACTCCTTGAAGAGGCCCGCAGAAGCCTTCCCGACGGATTCAAGGTGGAGCTGTCGGGCGACACCATCGTGATGATGGTCAGCCCCTCGGGCATCCACCAGCGGAACCTTCTCCTGGTCCGCCGCCAGTTCGACGCGCACGCCCCGTCGGAGCTGCTGCCGAGCGAGAACACCGACCTCGTTTCACCGAACGTGGGCAAGAGCCGCAACCCTGACCTGACATACCTTCCAGGCGAGGCGTTGGAGACGACTGACAATCAGGTCCCCTCCGAAGTCGCCGCTGTCGCCGTCGAACTGGTCTCTCCCTCCAACCCGGAGAACGACTGGGTCGGGAAGGTGCGCGACTACCCCTTGATGGGGATCCCGCTGTACCTGTTGATCGACGCCAGGCAGAAGACCGTCACGCTCTTCAGTCGCCCCGATGGCACGAGATACCACCGCCGCGAGGACATCGAGTTCGGTGAGACGCTGCACATCCCAGAGCCGTTCGACTTCGACCTGAACACGACCGAACTGCTCCCTTACTGACCGACGGACACGTCCAGAACTGCGGCGAGCCGCAGCAGCAGGTCGGACGTGACCGGGAGTACTCCGCCGACCTCGATGTGCTCGACCTCGTCAGCCGTGGTGCCGAGCCGCACCGCCAGCTCGTCCTCGCTCAGACCCAGCTGGGCACGTCGGTCGAAGACCAGTTACCCGAGCGCCATGGCCAAGCGGATCTGCTCGCGCTCGGCGACGATCGCGGGGGCTCGACGTCCCCGTGCAGCCCGCGCTTGTCCCGGACTACCTGCCAGCGTGCGTGGTTCAGCACTCCTCCTCCGCCGTGTTGCGTGTGTAATCAGCCCCGCAGCCTCCGCTCATCGAGGCGGCGCAGCAGGCCGGGCAGGCGCTGATGCTCCTCGCGAAGCGCGCTGAGGCGCTGCCGGAAGGCGGGACCGCGTCCGATGTGGTCACAGGCGTCGCGAAGGTCCACCAGGAGAGCGGTAGCGGCGTCGTAGTCGGTCGGCTTCTTCTGAGCGATGCGGTCCTGGACTTGGGCCCACACCGACTCTTCCTTGTCGGCCAAGGCCGTCAGCTTCTTCGCGAGCGTCTCGGCTTGCGTCTGCTTGGTCCGTTGCCGGCGTTCGGTGGCTCGCGCGTGTGCGGCGTCAAGCAGTTCAGCTGCGGAGCGTCGCCCCGGTGCCGTCGCCGGGGTCGCTTCCCCACGCAGACGGCGCAGCAATTCGGGGCCCAACTGCGGTTCCCTGCCGAGGGCCAGGCGCAGCAGCAGGTCGTTCTTCTCCTTCTCGGGAAGTACGGCGATCAGCTGAGCCAGTTCCTTCTTCCCGAGCCCCCTCCCCGATCCGGGGGCGGGGAGGCTGGCCTGGGCGGCGACTGCGAGGAGGTCGGCATCGACGCGCAGGAAATCCGCGAGTGCTCGCTGAGGTGCCGTGAGCTGGTCGAGCCCGGCCGGGACCGGGGGCTCGATCGTTTCCTGGTACTCCTCTTCGTCGTCGCCCTGGAGCCCCCAGACACCAAGAGCGGACAACCACGCCAGGTACAGAGCACGGAGATCACCGGCCGCCAACTCCGCCCGAATCCCGACGATGGCACCGAGCGAGTCCTCCGCCCCCTCGTCCCAGTCTCCGCTCTCGTCTTCACTCCGCAGATCAAGGATCAGGTGGGTCTTGGTGGTCCATGCCTCGACGTGCTCGTCGAAGCAGTACGCCTCCACAGTGGGCAGCGCGAGCTGCTGCTTGGGCACGCGCAGAATCACCTGATGGGTACCCCAGTTGGCGAGGTACAGATGAGCGTCGTAGTACCGCTCCACCAGCTTCCTGGGATCGCCGCGGAAGTTGCCCCAGTGATAGTCGTTGGTGAAGCTGGTCGCGGTGATCCTGGCCCGGCTGGACAGCGCCCGCAGCTGCTCCTGCTCCTCGCGCGTGAGTGGGCGATCGATCGCCAGAAACTCGTAATGCTGGTACTCGCTCACCACCGCGACCTTACCGGCCCGATTGAAGCTCCATGATGGAATCCGGCACACCTCGGAACGGGACAAGGAGAGACGGTGGAAGCGGAGCAGCCACGCACAGTGCGGCAAGTGCGGGACCTGATCGCCTGGATCGGCACGGGGCGAAAGCTCACCCAGACGGGCAAGGTCACCCTCGCGGACGCGCGCGCTCTGGTCGCGCTGCTGGAGACCGGAGACACGGTGGACCCGTCCATCGGCGACAGGACCTTCAAGACCAAGACCAGCCAGGAGCTGTACCACCTGAACCTGCTGGTGGAGTGGGCCAAGTCGGCCCGACTGCTGAGGACCGTGAGCGGACGGGTGATGCCCGTGAAGAAGAACGCGCGGGTATGGGAGGACCCCGAGCTGCTCGTGCAAGCGCTGTTCGACGCCCTGCCGCGGATCGGCGACGCGGTACTACCGGCCGGGTGGCTCGGCTCGCCGTTCGCCGAGGAATACCCGGCCGGGCTGCGGGCGCTGCTGGCGCACCTCTATCCGTCCGATCACTTGGTTCCGGAGCAGGACCTACAGGCCGCAGTCTGGGACAACGTGTCCGGCTTCTTCATCCTCGACGACCTCCCCGCGGATCGCCTACGACTCCTGCGTCAGAGCAACGATCGTGACGTGACGCTCCTCCTCGCCACGCTCGACGGCCTCGGCGTCCTCCAGCGCACCGGCGATACCGCCAGCCTCACTGCGGCGGGCCGCCACACCATGGCCCGACTGCGCGGAGAGCCCCGCCCCGGCGACCCCGTCTACCGGCTCCGCATCGAGCTCACCGACGTGCAGCAGCCCCTGGTCTGGCGACGCGTCGAGGTCCCCGCCACCGTTCGTCTCGATCAACTGCACAGGGTCATCCAGGCCGCCATGGGCTGGCAGAACTGTCACCTGCACGCCTACAGCACGAACGGCATCCACTACGGCCGCCCCTCCTCCGAGCTGGACTTCGCCGACGAGACCAGAGCCGTACTGGACACCGTGGTCAAGGAGGGTGGCCACCTCGAGTACGCCTACGACTTCGGCGATTCCTGGGACCACCGCATCACCGTCGAACGCCGACTCGATGCCGAAGCCGGGCACCGCTACCCCCTATGCCTGGACGGGGCCGGAGCCTGCCCGCCTGAGGACTGCGGCGGCGCGCCCGGATACGAAGATCTCAAGCAGGCCCTCGCCGACTCCGCCCACCCCGAACACGAAGACCTCCTGCGATGGCTCGGCCTCGAGACAGCAGCCGACTTCGACCCAGCCCACTTCGACCTCCGTCAAACCGACCACCGACTCCGCGCTCTGAGCGACCAGTGATACAGCCGCCCGGTTGACGCCAGCGCTGACGCCAACCGGCATGGACGCTGGCGCCCGAAAGAACACTTCCACGGACGGCAAGGCCGGCCAAGCCAGGGCATCCCGACGCCCTGGCTTGGCCTGAAAAGCGGAAGGTCGCCGGTTCGACCCCGGCCCTGGCCACAGCTGCTGAACAGCAAGAAGCCCCCGAAGCGCCCAGCGCTCGGGGGCTTCTGCGTTCCGTTTGAAGCGGCCCTCTCCGGCGATGGCAACCCGCAGCCTAGGTGTAGCGAGCCGCGAGGGTCCGGACGGTGGTGGCGATCAGGGCTCGCAGGGCCGGGGGTTGGAGGACTTCCAGGTCGGAGCCCAGTTTGAGGAACTCGCCGTGGGCGTGGTCGATCGACTCGATCGGGACGGTCGCCACCGTCCAGCCGTCGGAGTCCGGGGTTCCGGCGGCGGCGACCGCACCGGCAACCGCGTGCCCGAGCTGCTCCCGCACCCGCCCGACCCCGCGCGGCGACAGGCGCACCACCGCCTCACCGGTGTGCAGCCGCGCATGGAAATCGGCAAGCTGCGCCTGCCAGTGCGCGACCAGGTCGAACCCAGGAGGCGGTGAGAACTCCTCGTCCAGCACACGCAGTTCGAGAATCTGGTCCACCCGGTAGCTACGCGGATCACCCCCGGCCGCAGCCACCAGGTACCACCGCCCGGCCTTGAGCACCAGCCCGTACGGCTCCAACCGCCGCTCGACCTCCTCCGGTGCCTTCCACCGGCGGTAGCGCACAGAGATCACCCGCCGCTCCCACACCGCCGCAGCCACGCCCGGCAGGTGCGGCGTCTCGTCGCCGTTCCCGTACCAGCCGGGCGCGTCCAGGTGGAAGCGTTCCTCGATCCGTCCCGCGTGCTCGCGCAGCTCGGCCGGTAGCGCGGCCCGCAGCTTCAGTTGAGCGGCCGCCAGCACCTCGCCGAGCCCCAGCTCCGCCGCCGGCCCGGGCAGTGCGGCCAGGAACGCCGCCTGTGCCTCATCTGCCGTCAGGCCGGTCAGCCGGGTCCGGTACCCGTCAAGCAGCCGGTACCCACCCGCGTGCCCCGCCTCACCGAACAGCGGGATACCCGCCGCACCGAGTGCCTCCGCGTCCCGGTAGATCGTCCGCACCGAGACCTCCAGCTCCTCCGCGAGCTGCTGCGCGGTCATCCGCCCACGGGTCTGCAAGAGCAGCAGCAGGGAGATCAGCCGGTCGGCACGCATGACAGCAAGTATCCGCCGGACCTCTCACTCACCTGACAGAAGGTGTCAGTGGAGTGCTCGTACGCTCCAGCGCATGGACGACTTCGACTTCCTTCACGGTGTCTGGGACGTGGCCAACCGCCGCCTTGCCGCGCCGCTGTCCGGCCGGGGCGACGACTGGCAGGAGTTCCCCGGCCGGGCATGCGTGCGTCCGCTGTTCGGTGGCGCCGGCAACATCGACGAGATCACCTTCCCAACGCTCGACTACCAGGGTGTGACGCTGCGCCTGTACGACCCTGAGCGGAAGCAGTGGGCCATCCACTGGGCGGACAGCCGCAGCGGCAGGCTCGACCCGCCGGTGGTGGGCTCGTTCACGGGCGACCGTGGCGACTTCCACGGGGATGACGCGTACGGGGGTCGCGTCATCCGGGTCCACTTCAGCTGGCTTCGACTCGGCCGCGACACGGCCCGGTGGGAGCAGGAGTTCTCGGCGGACGACGGCCTCAGCTGGGAGCGCAACTGGGTGATGGATCTCATTCGTGTCCGGGGGGCGGAAGCGTGAGCATCGTCGAGCTCCGTCAGTACACGCTGCGCCCGGGAGCACGGGACACCCTGATCTCTCTCTTCGAACGGAAGTTCGTGACCGGCCAGGAGGTCGCGGGCATCACGCTCGGCAGCCGCTTCCGGGACGTGAACGACCCGGACCGCTTCGTCTGGCTGCGGGCCTTCCCCGACATGGCGGCCCGCGCCCGCGCGCTGAGCGCGTTCTACTACGGTCCGGTCTGGCAGGCCCACCGGGACGAGGCCAACGCGACCATGATCGACTCGGACAACGTCCTGCTACTCAACGGTCCCGGCTTCACCGCGCTGCCGGACACCGAGACTGTCACTCTCACCATCTGTCACCCGAGGCAGCCGGACTTCGCCGAGTACTTCACGCAGCAGGTAAGCCCCGCGCTGGCTGCCGCCGACGTGGCGCCACTCGGCGTCCACCACTCTGAGCATGCCGAGAACAACTTCCCAGCTCTGCCGGTCCGCACCGGCGAGGACGTCTTCCTCTGGTTCACCGCCGGGACCGTGGCACCCGACCTGCCCTGGCCCGACGGGCTGCTTCCCCGGCTGCACACCGCTCCGCAGCAACTGCACCTGGAACCGATCAGGTGGAAGCGGTGACCGGTGAGGACCGTCGGCGCATCGCTGCTCGGAGCTGACACCGCATCCACCCGATTGCTGACGGTTCGGGCAAGCCGGCCGCCAGGCGAGTCGAGGGCCCTCCGTGGGGACGGTCGGCGACGTCGGAGCGGCCTCGGCTCATGTGAGACGCCGACGGCCGCGGCCGGCTATGACTCGTTCGGCGACCAGGAGGTCGATCAACCAGGACGTCCAGGCGCCGCTGCCGTAGGCCTGGTCGAAGGGGAGGCCGACTGCCGGTAGAACGGTCAACCACAGGCGGAAGGTGACGGAGGCGAAGATCAGGGCGTAGGACCTGACCATCCACACCTGGTGACGGGCGTAGTCGCGCCGGCGGACGGTGACGTACGCGGCGGTGGACGTCACCAGGAGCAGGACAGCGAGCATGGAGAAGCCGAGCGGGGCGATCGGCCCGACCAGACCGGTAGGCGCCAGCAGCAGGGCGCCGGCGGCGACGGCCAGAACGCTGACCAGGTAGACCCGGCCTATCACCCGGTGCAGGGTCGGGCGGCCGGCTCTCAACCAGGGCAGGAACTGCCACGGCCCCAGGGCCAATGCCAGGCAACCACCGCCTACATGGAGCAGCAACGGGGTGAGGTGGGCGAGATAGACCGCCCGTTGCTGCGCGAGGAAGGTGTTCGGGTCGAGGGTGAAGTAGCGGGCGGCGACCAGGGCGGTGAGGGTCGCCAGGACGGTGATCGAGATCCACCCGGCCCGACGGAGGAGGGGCGGGGACGAGCGGCCCTCGTTGACCGGGGCGACGCGGCGGCGAGTGGGAGCAGAGGAGTTCATGGCCAGGAAGCTACGGATCGGTCGGGGTGGTCCGCGTCCACTTCTCGGGGTGGATCGGTGTACCCCGACAGGGGTAGGTCGTGAGCCATCGATGCTGTACCCCACTGGGGGTACAGGCGGAGTACCCCCGCGGGGCGATGTGCGGCTGACGCCCGCCTTGCTACCGTCCGGAGCTGTCACCGCGCCGCGGTGACGGTGCCCCGGGAGGTGCGATGAGTCGGCCGATCTCGACCAGCACGCGCGCCACGACGTGGTTGCGCCGAACGCTGCCTGGCTCCAACGCACAACTGGTCGCCCTGCTGGCCACACTCTTCGGCACGCTGTGCCGAGCGATGCAGAGCGTGCGGCGCGGCGCGATGACGACCACCGGACCGATCCCGACGGCCGTCGACCGCACCGTGGCCGCCGCGTTCCTGGCCGTGATGGTCGTCGAGCGGACCGACGCGGCGTCGCGAATCGGCGCCCGGATGCCGCTGGCCATCCTGCTGAGCGTGGCCATCGCAGGCCCGATCGCCGTGCGCCGCAGCGCGCCGCTGGCTGCGTACGTGGTGGGATCCGCCGCGCTCTCGGTGGAGGCCCTGTTCGTTCTGCCCAGTCCCCTCTCCCCCTACGCGAACCTGATCGGCCTCTATTCGCTCGGCCTGCACGGCACGCGGGGCCGTGCGCGGCTGGGGCCGGTCGTCGTGCTGCTCGGCATGGTGGCCTACTTCAGCGGCTCCGCCCACACCTACCCGGTGATCCCCGCCGGCGCTCTCTTCGTCTGGCTGCTGTCCTGGTCACTCGGGTACGGCGCCGCCCGGCGACAGGAGGAGCGCGAGACCGCGCGGCGACTGCTGCGCCATCAGGCGGTGGCCGAGGAGCGTGCCCGGATCGCCCGTGAGTTGCACGACCTCGTCGGCCACACGCTCAACGTGATGCTCGTCCAGGCTGGCGCCGCCCGCCGGTTGCTGGGCCGAGATCCCGAGCAGAGCCGTGAGTTGCTGACGGGCATGGAACACACCGGCCGCGAGGCACTCGACGAACTGGACCGGGTGCTCGGCCTGCTGCGCCACGGCAGCCCGACACATCCGTCCGAGACAGTCACGTCGCCACTCAGGCCGGCAGCCGCAGGCGCGGCTGCACCCGCAACCACCGGCACAGCACCTGCACCGTCCCCCACCCAGTCACCGACACCGGCACCGCCGCCAGCACCGGCGCCCACGCAGGCACACGCGCCGCCGAACGCCCCCCTGGACGAACCGAACATGCAGCCCGGGCTCAGCGAACTGTCCAGGCTGACCGCCCGGATGGAGCAGGCCGGGATCCGGGTCACCGCGCGAATCGACCCCGCCGTGCGCCAAGTCCCACGCAGTATCGACATGTCGGCTTACCGGATCGTCCAGGAGGCCCTGACCAACACGCTGAAACACGGGCAGGCCGAATCCGCCGAGGTGATCGTCCGCCGCGACGGAAGGGTGATCGACATCGAGGTCCGTGACGACGGGTCGGGCGCTGTCGGTGGATACACGCCGGGCCGGGGATTGCTGGGCATCGCCGAGCGGGCGTCCATGTTCGGCGGCAGCGTAGAGCACGAGGGAGGTGAACGGGGCGGGTTCCGTCTCCATGCCGTGCTCCCGATCCCATGACGGTGAGGGTCGTGGTCGCCGACGACGACGCGCTGCTGCGTGCCGGTGTCGCGCTGGTGCTCAGCAGCGCGGACGAGACAGGTGGCACGGACGACACGGGTAGCGCCAACGGCAGGAGGCTCGACGGCAGAACCAGCGACGACGACGGCAGCAGCGGCTCCGGCAGCACGGGCAGCACGGGCAACTCCAGCAACCCAGGCAACCCAGGCAGCGCGGGCAACCCGGGCAGCCGAGCCGCCATAGAGGTGGTCGGCCAGGCCGCCGACGGCCTGACGGCCGTCGAACTGTGCCGGTCACTGGCACCGGACGTCATCCTGATGGACGTCCGGATGCCCGGCATCGACGGCATCGAGGCGACGCGCCGGATCGTCGCCGCGGGCCTGGCTACTCGCGTCCTGGTGCTGACGACGTTCCAGTACGACGACTACGTCTGGGGTGCGCTCCGGGCCGGTGCCAGCGGGTTCCTGCTCAAGCGCGCCTCTCCGGAGCGCCTGATCGACGCCGTGCAGGCGCTCGCCGCCGGCGAGGCGCTGCTGGACCCGGCCGTCACCCGTGACCTGGTCACCCATCTCGTCACCGGCGACCCCGACCGGCCGCGGGCCGGCGTACCGGACCGACGGCTGGCGCAGCTGACCGTGCGGGAGCGGGAGGTACTCCGGCTGGCCGCCGAGGGGTACTCGAACGCGGAGATCTCCGCGCTACTGTTCGTCGCCGAGTCCACGGTGAAGACCCACATGAAACGGGTACTGGCCAAGATCGACGCCCGCGACCGCGCGCAGGCGGTCGCGATTGCCTACCAGGGCGGCCTGATGACCACGCCGGACATCGCCCGCTGACCACCACCGGGCCCATACGCTCTGAGCCTTACGGCCGCGACCCATGACCCCAGGCCCGCCACCCGAGTAGCCAGCAACCCACCGGCATCAGTCAGGAGTCCGGGCCGCGACCTGCCAGAGCGCCCTGACCCGAGGCTGGTTACGGTACGGCCGGGTATACGCCCGCATCAGGGCGACGGCGCGGTCGTACCGGCGTGAGCGCAGAGCGGAGCGCTGCTCCAGGAAGGTGCTCCACGTCGCGCAGGCCGCGTCCAGATGGCCTGACCGCATCTGGTACTCGGCCAGTTGCGCGAGCACGACGGCGCGCGAACGCCGCTCCTGATCCGGCCGGTGCCGCAGTGAGTCCTGGAGAGCCGCGACGGCTCCCCGGCTGTCCCCGAAGTACCAGCAGATGACGGCCCGTTGGTGGGCCAGCGAGGCCTCGTGATAGCCGCCGGTGAACGAGGCGTCCCGGACCGCACCGGCGTCCACCAACCCTGCTTCCGCAGCCGCCAGTTGCTCCAGCGCCGGGCGGCGCTCCAGCAGTGCGGCGTGGGCCACGGCCAACTGGCCGTGCAGGAACGCCCGAGTGCGCGGCGGCGCGTGCCGCCCCTCGGCGACCGCCGCCTCCGCGAGCCGCAAGGCGTCACGGTGGTGCCCCAGCCCGCGGGCCTGCACGCTGAGCGCCCGCAGGGCGACGGCCAGCGCGGTGCGGTCGCCGGCCTCGTCCGCCAGCGTCGCGCTGAGGCGGTAGTAGCGCTGAGCAAGGCCGTGCAGCTCGTCGTCCACATGCGTGAAGCCGCACAGGTAGGTCAACGACGATGCCGTGATCAACAGTTCACGGCGAACTCCCGGGGGCGCCGGCTCGCGCAGCCACGGCACGATGCTGGTCGCCAGGTACTGGGTCAGCGCGGGGCGCACCGCTCCGCCTCCCGAGGCGTGGTCGGTGAGCGAGAAGACAGTACCCATCGCCTGCGCGGCCCGCAGGTGCGCGCGGGTGATCTGCCGAGACCGAGCCGACACGGAACCCACCCCAGGCGAACCCACCCCTGGCGAACCCACCCCAGGCGAACCCACCCCAGCCAAACGCTCCCGGCCTCTCGCGGTCAACGGCACGGCGGCCAGTTCGGCCAGCGAGTACGCGGCACTGGAGCGCCCGCGCCCCCGCCCACGCCCACCCCCAGCGCCGCCGGCGCTGAGCTCGGCGAGCGCGAGCACCGGGTCGCGCCCCCCGGGACCGCCCGCCTCCCGTTGCCCAGGCACCCGCGCCTCACCGAGCCCGGCAGTGTCCGGGGTGACGAGTCGACGCAGCCGACGGGTGAGCGCTTCGGCGACCAGCTCGGGCACCGGCCTACGTGGCACTGAGCCGTTCAACCACTGTGCCACTGAGGGTCGTTGGTAGTTCAGCGAGAGTCCGGCCTCGGCTCCGGCGGCGTTCACCGCACGAGCCAGTTCCTCGCCACTCCAACCGGCCTCGGCCAGCAGTCCGCGAAGCAGTGCATTGGAGTTCTGATGTCCCGTCATTTCGCAGCCCTTACAACACAATACGAAAATACGACGGATTATGCGATTGCTTAACGCGTCGCTGTTCTTAACGACAGGGGGACCGAAGGGCCTTTCGACGTCCGACGCCGAAGGCCGACCATGGAGGCCGGCAGGGAAATGTTTCCCGCGACGGAGCTCCGTACACGTCGGTCCCGCGACCGGCCCGCCAACCAGCTCCCCGGGCCCTGCCGTGCCTGCGAAAACGCAGGCCCGACAGAACGGAATCACCCATGCGACGCCGTATCGGAGTTGTGGGAACAGGCGGCTATCTTCCCCGCTCGATTCGAACAAACTCGGAGGTCGCGCCCGCCGCCTCGGTCACCCCCGAATGGATCGTGGAACGGACCGGCGTCCGCCACCGGCACCAGGCCGCGCCCGACCAGGCAGCCTCGGATCTGGCCGCCGAGGCTGTCCGCGCGGCGCTGGACTGCGCCGGACTCGACGCCGCACAGCTGGACCTGCTGATCCTCGCGACCTCCACCCCGGACGAGTTGGGCCCCTCCTCCGCCTGCCGGGTGCAAGCCCTCCTCGGCGCGCGCAACGCGGTCGCGTTCGATGTCTCCGCAGCCTGTTCGGGGTGGCTGTTCGCCTCCCGGGTCGCCCACGACTGGCTGGCCGGCGACCCCACCTCCCGGTACGCGGCGGTGGTGGGCTGCGAGGTCTACTCCCCGTTCATCGACGCGGCCGACCGCGCGACGGCGGTGCTCTTCGCCGACGGCGCGGCGGCGGCCGTGCTGGCGCCGGTGGCGCACGACGAGGGTTTCGGCGCCATCCGGCTCGGCTCCGACGGCACCCACGCGAGCGACGTGCTGATCCCGGCCGGCGGCAGCCGTCGCCCGGCCTCGCCGACCACCCTGACCGACGGCGGCCACCGGATCTTCATGAACGGCCGCGCGGTGCGCGACTTCATCCTGGAGCTCTTCCCGGCCGCCGTGCACAGCGCACTCGACGCATCCGGTCTGACGCTGGACCAGATCGACCTGGTGGTCACCCACCAGCCCAATCCGGTCCTGCTGCGCAGCGCGGCGCGGGCGCTCGGTCTGCCGGAGGAGCGCCTGGTGATCGTCGGCGAGGAGGTCGGGAACATCGGTGCCGGCTCGCTGCCCTTCGGCCTCGCACACGCCGCGGCGGCGGGCCGGGTGAAGCCCGGCGACCGCGTCCTGCTGGTCGCGTTCGGCGCCGGTGTCACCTGGGGCAGCACCGTCCTGATCTGGAGCGGAACCGCCAACGTCGCCCGGAGCCCGCTGCTTGACCTTCAGCTCCAGCAGTCGGCCTGAGCCCGCACGCAACCACGACCACGACCACAACCACGGCCACAACCACGGCTACGGCTACGGCCGCACCCCAGCCACGCCCTCACGCCCCGCCCCGGAAAGGACACCCGCCCATGCCGTCCCCCGCCCCCTTCCACCTGGGCAGCACCCGCGCCCTGGTCACCGGCGCCTCCCGCGGCATCGGCCGCGCGATAGCCCTGGCCCTCGCCGAGGCGGGTGCCGACATCGCCGTGACGGCACGCAGCGCCGACGGCCTCAAGCAGACCGCCGAGGCGATCGCCCGAACCGGCCGCCGCGCCGAGGTCGTCCCGGGCGACCTGCTCGACCCGCGGGAACCGGCCCGGATCGTCGCAGAGGCCGCCACCCAGCTCGGCGGCCTGGACCTGCTGGTGCACAACGCCGGCCTGCTCCCCGCCGACGAGCACGGCAACACCGTCTTCGCACCGCTCCAGGACTCCACCCCCGCCCAGTGGGAGCCCGTACTGACCGTCAACCTGCGGGCCACCGTGGCACTTTGCCGCGCCGCCCACCCCCACCTGGCGGCGTCCCCACGGGCCAGCATCCTGCTGGTCTCGTCCGTCGCGGGACTGATGGCCGTGCCGACCATGGAGGCGTACGGCGTCACCAAGGCCGCCGAGCTCTCGCTCACCCGGTCGCTGGCCGTCGGCTGGGCCCGGCAGGGCATCCGGGTCAACGCGCTCTGCCCCGGCTGGGTCCGCACCGACATGACGGCCGCGGTGCACACCCATCCACCCACCGCCGCCTGGCTGCTGGCCCACGTGCCGCTCGGACGCTGGGCGGAGCCGACCGAGGTGGCCGGGGCGGCCGTCTTCCTCAGCTCCCCGGCGGCAGCCTTCGTCACCGGCCATGCCCTGGTCGTCGACGGCGGACTCACGCTCCCCGACGGCGGCTTGGCCGGCTTCCCCAAGCCGCCACCACCGTTCTGACCTGCCCCACCCCGACCGGACGCCCCACCCCGCCGAACGCCCCACCCGCCGAACGCCCCACCCACCCAACGCCCCACCCGCCGAACGCCCCACCCACCCAACGCCAATCTCTCCCCCTGCCCGATCACCCCCTCCCCGCCCGGCTTCACCACGGGAGCGCACCATGAGCACACCGCAGACCCTGTGGGTGGTGGGAGAGTCCTTCTCCCGAGCCACCGTCCACCCCCACCTCGTCACCGCCCGCCAACTGCGCGAACAGCTCGCCGCCGGCCCCTTCCCCCCGGACCACGCGCCGATCGTCATCCCGGGCCTCGGGATCGACGAGCACACCTGGGCCGAGCTGCGCGAGGCCGTCACCAAGGCCGGCGCCCGGCTGGCCGACGGTCCGCACCGCGACACACCCCGCCCGGTGGCCCGGCACCGCGTCCTCAAGCACGCTCAGGACAACGTCCTGATCGGCGACGCCCACGCCGCCGACGGCCGGTTCCGGGCGCGGCTCTCGGTCGCCAACGACACCGAGATGATCCGCGACCACACGGCCGATCAACAGCACGTCCCCGGAATGCTGTTGATCGAGGCCTGCACCCAACTGGTCACCTGGGCGGTGGGCGAACTGGTCGGCACCCCGGCGGGCCAGGGACCGCGCTACGCCGTGATGCACGGCCTGGATCTCGACTTCGCCAAGTTCGTCTTCCCACTCCCCACCGACCTCGACGGCACGCTCACCGCGACCGGCCCGCCCGAGGAGCAACGGGTACCCCTGGAAGGCGTGGTGACGGTGCGTCAGGCAGGGCGGATCTGCTCCACCTGCCGGGTCAGGCTGCACGCCTTCGATCCGACACACATCTTCGCGATCGAACACGCCCAGGCCATCCGGACCTTGGAGCGCGCCGGATCACCCGCAAGCGCCGAGCAGGAGACCCGATGAAGCCCCCCGGTGCCCCCGCTCCCACCAAACCCCTCAACGCCACCGATCCCGCCAAGCCCAGCGCGCTGCAGAGCCTGCTGCACGGCGACCGCCTCGACCAGCTGGACCAGCTCGACCTGCTCCTCGAACTTCCCTCCTTCGCACCCGACATGACGTCGGCCGGCACCGACGAACGAAGCCGCCGGACGTACCGCCGGCTCTGCGACCTGGCCAGGGCCGGCGGCGGCACCCTCGCCTTCCAACAGGACCGCGCGAGCCTGCTGACCGCCCTGGAGTGGGCGGCGACCGCCGATCCCGCGCTCTTCCTCCCCGCCCTGGTGCACTTCGCCGTGGTCGCCACCACCGTGGTGGAACTCGGCCGCCCGGGCGGCAGCCTCGGCGCCCTGATCGAGGACCTCGACCGGACGGCCGCGATCGGCGTGATCGCCATCACCGAACTGGGCAGTGGCAGCAGCCATATCGCCCCGGCCACCGAGGCCCACTACGACCACCAGCGCCGCACGTTCACGCTGCGCACCCCGCATCCGGCGGCGACCAAGTTCATGCCGCCGACCGCGCTGCCCAAACAGTCCAAGATCGCCGTGGTCTACGCCCGGCTGCTGATCGACGGACACGCGCACGGGGTCTTCCCGTTCGCCGTCCGGCTGCGCCACAACGACACCGTCACCGCCGGGGTCCGGATCAGCGCGATCCCGACCACGTCCGTCCTCCCGCTGGACTACGCGCTGATCGGCTTCGAGGACGTCCAGGTGCCGTACGACGCCTGGCTGCGGGACACCGCCCGGATCACCGTGGACGGCCGGTTCGAGGACCCGATCGCCGACCAGGAGCTGCGGCTGGTGCGCTCCATCCAGGCCGCCGCCAACGCCTCGGTGAGCGCGGCCGTCGGTCAGGCGGCCGCGGCCCGGGCCGCCATGGCCGTCGCGCTCCGCTACGCGCTGCAACGTACCACCCAGGGCCGGCTGGCCCCCGAACTGTCCGTGCTGGAGTACAGCACCCATCAGGACGCCCTCTACAGCGCGCTCGCCCGCTGCTATGCCACCACGTTCCTGGTGAACGAGGAGCGCGAGCGGTTCGTCCGACGCGGCCCGTCCGCCGCGCCGGCCGTCGGCGACCGGCCACCGACCTGGGCCCCCTGGTCCGCCACCCACCGCGACTGCGCACTCGCCAAGGCCTGGGCGGGCGACACCCTCCACCAGGTGGCCGGGGTCTGCCGAAAGCGCTCGGGCGCACAAGGGACCCTCTCGGTCAACCGCATCACCGACTACGAGGACATCGCCCGCCTGTTCCACGCCGCCGGCGGCGACGACCTGCTGATCCGACTGGACGCGGGCAAGTCCCTCCTGCACGAGCCCTCACCCGGCCCCGACGAGCCGACGTCCAGCCCACCCAGCCCGTACGGGCCACCCGAACGGCCCGAGCCGCCCGAAGCACCCTTCCCCTACGACCTGTCCGACCCGCGCACCGCCATCCGGCTGGCCCGGCTGCGCCGCCACCAACTGCACGCCGTCCTGACCGCCCACCTCGCCGCCCAGGTCGCCGCCCACCGCGCCGAGAGCGCAACCCCACACCCCGCCGGAACCCCGCCACCCGACTCCCTCGACATCTGGAACCCGTTGCTTCCGGGGCTGGTCAGGCTCGCCGAGGCGCACACCGGGCAACTGGCCCTGGAGCGGTTCCAGCAGCAGGCCGAGACACTGACGGACCCGCAGGCCCATGCCGCACTGACCGCCCTCCTGCGTCTCTTCGCCCTCGACAGCATCGAGGCCGAGCTCGGCTGGCACCTCGAACACGGCAACCTGACCCCGGCCCAGGCCGGAGCCGTCCACCAGGCCCGTACCCAGGCGCTCGGCGACGTGCACCGCCAACTGCCGGAACTCTTGGACGGCCTCGGCGTCCCCACCCACCGTGCCCCCGCGCCGATCGCCGAACCCGACTGGCTGCACGCCTTCCTGCGCGCCGCCACCCCACCCAGCCAACCCACCTAGCCACCTCGCCCAACCACCCACGCACCCCCGAAACCCCGTCCAGCGCCTCCAGCGCCTCCAGGAAGGACAGGAAGGAGCAGCCATGGGCCACAGCGCAGTCCTGACCGGCCTCGGCGCCTGTCTGCCGGTCCGAGAGATCAGCAACCACGACCTCGCCCGCACCCTCGACACCTCCGACGAGTGGATCCGCACCCGCACCGGCATCACCGCCCGCCGCTGGGTCGACCCGCCGACCAGCACCGGCGACCTCGCCCTCGGCGCCGCCGAGGCCGCCCTCCGCTCGGCCCACGACGGGAACTCCACCCCGCCCCCCGACACCGTCCTGCTGGCCACCACCACCCCCGACCGGCGCTGCCCGGCCACCGCCCCCGAGGTCGCCTCCCGGCTCGGCCTGACCGGCGCCGCCGCCTTCGACCTCGGCGCCGTCTGCTCCGGCTTCGTCTACGCCCTGGCCACCGCCGCCGGCCTGATCAGCGCCGGAATCAGCAGCACCGTGCTGGTGATCGGCGCGGAGACCTACTCGACCATCATCGACCGCACGGACCGTGGCACCGCCGTCATCTTCGGCGACGGCGCGGGCGCTGCCCTGCTGCGCGCCGGCGAACCCGGCGAACCCGGCGCGCTGCTGGCCTTCGACCTCGGCAGCGACGGCGCGCACGGCGACTTCATCGCGATCGGGGCGGGCGGCTCCCGGCATCCCCATCCCCAAGGGGCGGGTGAACTGCCGCTGCGCGCGCACTTCCTGGACGTCCGCGGACCCGAGGTCTACGCCCACGCCGTACGCCGGATGACCGCCTCCGCGCAACACGTCCTCGACCTGCTGCACTGGGCACCGGACGCCGTGACGTTCACCGCCCACCAGGCCAACCAGCGGATCCTGGACGCCGTCGCCGACCGGCTCGGCATCGCCGCCGACCGCCGGGTCAGCAACATCGCCCGGGTCGGCAACACCGCCGGCGCCTCCATCCCGCTGGCCCTCGCCGACGCCGCGACGCTGCCCGGCAGCCCGCTCACCCCCGGCGCCCGGCTGCTGCTCACCGCCTTCGGCGGCGGCCTCACCTGGGGGTCCTGCGCGCTGACCTGGCCCGCCATCACCCCCGTCATGACCACCTGCACCTCCACCCCCACCCCCACCTCGACCCAGGACAAGGCCAAGACCGTGTCCGACAACTCCGAACGGAACAACCATGAGTGACACCTACGAGCGCCTCGCCGCCCTGCTCGTCGAGAAGTTCGACACCGGACCCGCCACGCTGAACGACCAAACCACCTTCGCCGAGCTGGACTTCGACTCGCTCGCCATCATCGAGCTGTTCGTCACCATCCAGGAGCAGTGGCACGTGCCGCTCGACGACGCGCAGGCACAGACGGATCTGACACTCGGTCAACTTGTCTCCCTGGTCGACCGGTTCGATGTGGACGACCCGACCCGATGAACGAGGTCGCGGTCACCGGGATAGGCCTGGTCACTCCTGCGGGGATCGGTACTGCGGCCAACTGGACACGGATCTGCTCGGGTCTGCCCACCGCCGCCACCGATCCCGAACTCCGGGGCCTGCCAGTGGACTTCTCCTGCCGGGTGCCCGACAGCGACGACCTCGTGCCGCGCGGACTGCGCTGGCAGCTGGACCGCTACGGCCAGTTCGCGCTGGCCGCCGCCCAGCAGGCGGTGGCCGACGCCGCACTCGATCCGAACGGCTGGGACGGTGGCCGGGTGGCCGTGGTTCTCGGCTCCGCGGCCGGCGGCATCGCCTCGCTGGAGGCGCAGCACCGACGGCTGAACGACGGCGGCCCGGGCGCCGTCTCCCCGATGCTGATGCCGATGTTCCTGCCGAACATGGCGGCCGGCCGGATCAGCATCGAGCTGCGGACCGGCGGCCCGTGCCTGCACACCGCCACCGCCTGCGCCTCGGGCGCCACCGCCATCGGCACCGCGCTCGGGCTGCTGCGCTCCGGCGCCTGTGACGTCGCGCTGGCGGGCGGCGCCGACGCGATGGTCACCCCGCTCTGCGCCGCCGCCTTCGCGAAGATGGGCGCGCTCTCCACCCGTCGGACGGACCCGGGCCGCGCCTCGCGCCCCTTCGACGCCGACCGCGACGGCTTCGTCCTCGGCGAGGGCGCCGCCGTCCTCGTCCTGGAACGAGCGGCACACGCGCGGGCCCGCGGCGCCACCGTGCACGCCCTGCTCGCCGGCTACGGCGCGTCGGCGGACGGCCACCACCCCACCGCCCCGCACCCCGAGGGAGCCGGACTGGCCCGGGCACTCGCCGACGCGCTGGCCGACGCGGGCGCCACGCCGGCCGAGGTCGACCACGTCAACGCACACGGCACCGGCACCCCGCTGAACGACCTCCGCGAGGCGCACACCCTGCGCCGCGTCCTCGGCAGCCACCCGGCCGTCACCTCGACCAAGGGCGTCACCGGCCACACGATGGGCGCCGCCGGGGCGATCGAGGCCGCCTACACCGTTCTCGCGCTGGCCCACGGCCAGATCCCGCCGACCGCCAACCTCCGCTCACCGGACCCCCGGATCGACCTCGACCTCGTCACCGGTCGGGCCAGAGCCGCCCCCCTCTCGCTGGCCCTCAGCAACTCCAGCGGCTTCGGCGGCCAGAACGCCGTCCTCGTCTTCCGCGCCGCCCCCTGAAGCCGCCCCCAGCCGCCCGCGCCTCCCACCGCCCTCCCACCGCCCTCCCACCGCCCTCCCACCTATCCCCCAAGCCGCTCCACCAGCCAGTCCGCCGTCCCGGGCAGCCAGTCCCGGACGGCGTTGCCGAGCAGGTGGTCACCGTGCGGGACCAGCAGGTACTCGCCCTGCGCCGCCCGACGGGCCAGCGGCTCGCCATTCACCGCGCCCGGGATGACGTCCAGTCCGCCGTCCACCACCCGCAGCGGTCCGGCGATCAGCGGAGCCACCGCCGCGAGATCGACCCGCCCGGCGAACTCCCGTGCGGCGCCCGGGCCGGCACACCGCTGGGTGAGGGTGTCGGTGACGAACGGCGGCAGCGCCTCCCAGTCCAGCCGGTCCGGACCGCTGACCGTGGCGGTGGCCCGGATCCGTGGCTCGTGGGCGGCGCTGACGGCCGCGTAGTAGCCGCCGAGGCTGAGCCCGATCACCGCGATCCGCCCGCCGTCGACCTCGCCACGCGGCTCCAGCGCGTCGATCACCCGGCCGACCACCCGGTGGTAGTCCGGCTCGGGACCGCTGGTCGCGGCGAGCACGCCCTGCCCGGGCCCGTCCAGGGTGAAGGCCGCCACGCCCCGGCGCAGCAGCGCCTGCGTGACGCCGTGGAACTCCTCCTTCCCGGAGTCCAGGCCGGGCACCACCAGCACCACCGGCGGCCGCTCGACGCCGGCGGGGCGCCGCAGCCGGCCGACGAAGCCCGTGCCCTCGATCCGGACGGCCGTCGGGTCCAGCAGCGCCAGGGCGCGGTCCATCGCCTCGTCGGCGTCGGCGGCCGCCCGGGCCGCGCCGGCCCGGTCGGGGTGCGGCAGCAGGGTTGCGAAGTGGAACCAGCGCGCGGCCAGCCGATAGGCCTCACCGGCGCTGACCGCCCGCCCCAGGGCGGCCGCCCGCTCACCGGCGGCCCGGTGCTCGCGCCCGGCCGCGGCGAACGCCTCGGGCCAGTCGTGCAGCGACCCCAGCGGCTCGGTGACCCGGCCGTACTCGTGCGGGTCGAGCCCGGCCCCGGTGGCCCGGGACCGGTTGCCCGCGACGAAGGGCGCCAGCACGTCGGGAAGATCCACAAACGCGGTCATCAGCTCACTCACTCTCACAACTCTCGGTAGGAAGCGGTCGGGACGTGGTCAGGACGTGGCAGGACGCGGTCGGGACGTGGTCAGGACGCGGTCAGCGTCAGCACGGCCTTGCCGCGGATCCGGCGGTCCCGCAGGTCGGCCAGCACGGCAGCGGTCTGCGTCCACGGCGCGACCCGCCCGATCTCGGGGGTCAGCCGGCCCGCCGTGACCAAGCGGACCAGCGTGGCGAGGTCCTTGCCGTCGGGGACGTCGGAGTCGGCGTAGTGGAAGTGCCGCACGGTGGCCGACTCGGGACCGGCGAAGAAGTCGAAGAAGTCCAGCGTCGCGGGGGTCCGGCTGGCCTGGCCGAACCAGATCAACGTCCCGCGCCGGGCCAGCCGGGCCAGTGCGAGCGGCAGGTTCGCTCCGCCGGTCGACTCCAGGACCAGGTCGTAGGGCCCGGTCGCGGCGGCGACCTCGTGCACCACCTCGGCAGCGCCCAGCTCCACCAGCCGCCGCCCGCGCTCCTCGGAGGCGACCACCACGGTGACCTCGGCGCCGGCCGCGGCGGCGAGCTCGGTGACGTAGTGGCCGACGCCGCCGGAGGCCCCGGTCAGCAGCAGTCGGCGGCCGGTCACCGGTCCGGCGGCGCGCAGCAGCCGCAGTGCGGTGAGCCCGGCCAGCGGCAGGGCCGCCGCCCGGACGCTGCCCAGCGACTCGGGGAGCTCGGCGAGTGCGTCGGTGGGCACCGCGACGTACTCGGCCCAGCCGGCCGACGACGGGTGGCCGAGCACCCGGGTGCAGGCGGCGGGCCCGGAGCCGTCCGCGGCGGCCTGCACCACCAGGCCCGCGACGTCCTTGCCCGGCCGCCAGTCCGCCGCCGGGTCCTCCAGCTTGAAGGTCTCGCCGCGGTTCACCGAGAACGCCTCGACCTTGACCAGGGCCTCGTTCGGCCGTGGCCGGGGCTGCTCGACCTCGGCGAAGGCCACCGAGAAGTCGGGCCGGCCCGTTGCCGTCAGTGCCTTCATGGTCACGTCCCCTCCTGCGCTCCGATCGCTCGACCGGACGACTCCCAGCACATCGCGCACCCCACCGCCCGGTCCAACAACCGCCCACCGCGCCCGACAACCGACAGTTGTCACAGTCGGCCGCCAGGACACCCGCGCGGACGCCTAGGGTGACGGCCATGGATCTCGATCTCGCCCAGGTCCGCGCCTTCACCGCGACGGCCGAGGAGCTGCACTTCGGCCGCGCCGCCGGGCGACTGGCGATCAGCCAGCAGGCGCTCTCCAAGCGGATCGCCCGGCTGGAGTCCCTGCTCGGCGCCCGGCTGCTGGACCGCGACCGGTCGGCGGTCCGGCTGACCGACGCCGGCCGGCGCTTCCTGGAGCCGGCCCGGCGGCTGCTCACGGACGGAGACAGCGCGGTGGCCGCGGTGCTCGGCGACCGGCGGCCGCTGCGGATCGACGTCTGGGGACACCTGTACTCGCCGATGCGCACCCTCGCCCAGGCCGTCGAGACGGCCGGCCTCAGCGTGGAGCCCGCCCCCGGACGCGACCTGCCGACGGTGGCCGCCGCGCTGCTGCGCGGCGAGACCGACGCCGGCTTCGGCCGGGTCCACCCCCTCGGCGAGAGCCCGGACACCGGCCCGCCCCACCCCGCCACCACCACTACCCGCCACCCCACCCCCACCGACCTCACCCACCGCCTGGTCCGGCTGGAGCCGGTCGACGTCGTCCTCTCCACCGCGCACCCGCTCGCGGGCGAGGCCGTCCTACGCCCGACGCAGCTGCGCGACAGCGTCCTCTGGTACCCGGCCGCCGTCGACCGGCTCGACTTCCTGAACCGGTTCGCCGACCACTTCGGCATCACCGAACGCGCCGCCGGCACCAACCTGGGCCTCGACCACTTCGTCGACCACCTGCGCGCCGAGCCCCGCCACTTCGCGCTCTTCCCGGCCGACAGCCCCCTGCCCGACGCACCCGGCCTCCGGTCGGTCCCGCTGGTCGACCCGACCCCGCTCTACGCCTGGTCACTGCTCTGGCGCGGCGCCGACCCGCACCCGCTGCTCGAACCGCTGCTGCGGGCCTTCGCCGAGCAGGCCCGGCGCAACCGCTGGCTGGACCACGACCCCCGGCGCGACTGGCTGCCGGGCCCGGACCGTGCCGCACTGGCGGGCTGAGACCACCCGGGTGTGACACTTGACGGGCTGAGAACCTGTGGAGCCGCGTCGCAGCCACCGGTTCCGAGAAACCGAGGTGCGCCAGACCGCCCCTCCTTGCGAACCTAGAGGGATGCCCGAGTTGAGTTCTCCCGTAGTCCAGCCGACCGATGCACCCACCGTCGGCGAGCTGGCCTCCCGTCTGCCCGAGCTGACGCTGCGCGACCAGCAGCGGATCGGCCGCCGGCTGGACGGCGCGCGGCGGATCCGCAAGCCCGAGGCCCAGCGCAAGATCACCGAGGAGCTGGCCGCCGACATCACCCGGGCCGAGCTGCGGGTGGAGCAGCGCCGGGCGGCCGTCCCGGTGATCACCTACCCGGCCGAGCTCCCGGTGAGCCAGAAGAAGGACGACATCCTGGCCGCCGTCCGCGACCACCAGGTGGTGATCGTGGCCGGTGAGACCGGCTCCGGCAAGACCACCCAGATCCCCAAGATCTGTCTGGAGCTGGGCCGCGGCATCAAGGGCCTGATCGGCCACACCCAGCCCCGCCGGATCGCCGCCCGCACGGTGGCGGACCGGGTGGCCGAGGAGCTGAACACCCCGCTCGGCGAGGCCGTCGGCTGGAAGGTCCGGTTCACCGACCAGGTCGGCCCGGACACCCTGGTCAAGCTGATGACGGACGGCATCCTGCTGGCCGAGATCCAGACCGACCGCGAGCTGCGCCAGTACGACACCCTGATCATCGACGAGGCGCACGAGCGCAGCCTCAACATCGACTTCATCCTCGGGTACGTCAAACAGCTGCTCCCCCGCCGTCCCGACCTCAAGGTGATCATCACCTCCGCGACGATCGACCCCGAGCGCTTCGCCCAGCACTTCGACGACGCCCCGATCATCGAGGTCTCCGGCCGCACCTATCCGGTCGAGGTGCGCTATCGGCCGGTGGTGGACGACGACGCCGAGGACGAGGAGCTGGACCGCGACCGCGACCAGATCCAGGCGATCTGCGAGGCCGCCCAGGAACTCCAGGCCGAGGGCCCCGGCGACATCCTGGTCTTCCTCTCCGGCGAGCGCGAGATCCGCGACACCGCGGACGCGCTGGAGAAGCTGCGCCTGAAGTCCACCGAGATCCTCCCGCTCTACGCCCGGCTGAGCTCCGCCGAGCAGCACCGGGTCTTCCAGCGCTCCGGCAGCCGCCGGATCGTGCTGGCCACCAACGTGGCCGAGACCTCGCTGACCGTCCCGGGCATCAAGTACGTGATCGACCCGGGCACCGCGCGGATCTCCCGCTACAGCCACCGCACCAAGGTCCAGCGACTGCCGATCGAGGCGGTCAGCCAGGCCAGCGCCAACCAGCGCAAGGGCCGCTGCGGCCGTACCTCGGACGGCATCTGCATCCGGCTCTACTCCGAGGAGGACTTCCTCTCCCGGCCGGAGTTCACCGACGCGGAGATCCTGCGCACCAACCTCGCCTCGGTCATCCTGCAGATGACGGCGGCCGGCCTCGGCGACATCGCCGCCTTCCCGTTCCTCGACCCGCCGGACTCCCGCAACATCAAGGACGGCGTCAGCCTGCTGCACGAGCTGGGCGCGCTGGACCCGAACGAGAAGGACCACCGCAAGCGGCTCACCCCGCTCGGCCGCAAACTCGCCCAGCTGCCGGTCGACCCGCGCCTCGCCCGGATGGTGCTGGAGGCCGACAAGAACGGCTGCGTCCGGGACGTGATGGTGATCGCCGCCGCGCTCTCCATCCAGGACCCGCGCGAACGGCCCACCGAGAAGCGCCAGGTGGCCGACGAGCGGCACCGCCGCTTCAGCTCCGATACCTCCGACTTCCTCTCCTACCTGGCGATGTGGCGCTACGTCAGGGAGCAGCAGAAGGAGCTCTCCTCCTCGGCGTTCCGCCGGATGTGCAAGTCGGAGTTCCTGAACTACCTGCGGATACGGGAGTGGCAGGACATCTACACCCAGCTGCGGACCGTGGCCAAGCAGTTGGGGGTCACCATCGAGGAGCCGCACCCGGACGCCGAGCCGGACGCCGACCGGATCCACCAGTCGCTGCTCTCGGGTCTGCTCTCGCACCTGGGCCTGTACGACGTCGAGAAGCGCGAGTACGGCGGCGCACGCGGCGCGCGGTTCGCGGTCTTCCCCGGCTCGGGGCTCTTCAAGAAGCCGCCGCGCTGGGTGATGTCGGCCGAGCTGGTGGAGACCTCGCGGCTCTGGGCCCGGATCAACGCCAAGATCGAGCCGGAGTGGGTCGAACCACTCGCCGAGCACCTCACCAAGCGCACCTACAGCGAGCCGCACTGGGAGAAGAAGGCCGGCGCCGTGCTGGCCTTCGAGCGGGTCACCCTCTACGGGATGCCGATCGTCGCCCAGCGCAAGGTCAACTTCGGCCGGATCGACCCCGAGCTCTGCCGCGAGCTGTTCATCCGCAACGCCCTGGTCGAGGGCGACTGGGAGACCCACCACCACTTCTTCGCCGCCAACCGCAAGCTGCTCCAGGAGGTGGAGGAGCTGGAGAACCGCGCCCGGCGGCGCGACATCCTGGTCGACGACCAGACCCTCTTCGACTTCTACGACAGCCGGCTGCCCGAGGACATCGTCTCCACCCGGCACTTCGACTCCTGGTGGAAGAAGACCCGGCACGACCAGCCCGACCTGCTCAACTTCGAGAAGTCGATGCTGATCAACGACTCCGCGGACGGGATCACCGAGGCCGACTATCCGGACTACTGGGTGCAGGGCAAGCTCCGCTTCCAGCTCACCTACCAGTTCGAGCCGGGCAGCGACGCGGACGGCGTGACCGTGCACATCCCGCTGCCGGTGCTCAACCAGGTCACCTCCGAGGGCTTCGACTGGCAGATCCCGGGGCTTCGCGGCGACCTGGTGACCGCCTACATCCGTGCCCTGCCCAAGGCGATCCGCCGCAACTTCGTCCCGGCCCCGGACTTCGCCAAGGCGGCCCTGCGTCAGGTGAAGGACCGCCAGGAGCCGCTGCTGCCGACCCTGGAGCGGATCCTGCACCGGATGTCGGGCATCGCGATCCCGGCCGACTCCTGGGACGACGAGCGGGTCCCCGACCACCTCCGGGTGACCTTCCGGGTGGTGGACGGCAAGCGCAAGCTCGCCGAGTCCAAGGACCTGGAGGAGCTTCGGCTCCAGCTGAAGCCGAAGCTCAAGGAGACGCTCTCCACGGCCGCCTCCGGCCAGGGCATCGAGCAGACCGGCCTGACCGCCTGGCCGGCCTCGCTGCCCGTCCTGCAGCGCACCTTCGAGCAGCGCACCCGCGGCCACTCGCTGCGCGCCTACCCGGCGCTGGTGGACGAGGGCACCTCGGTGGCGGTCCGGCTCTTCGACACCCCCGAGGCGCAGCAGCAGGCGATGTGGCGCGGCACCCGGCGGATGCTCACGCTGGCCGTCAACTCGCCCGCCAAGTCGATCCAGGGCCGGCTGGGCAACCAGGCCAAACTGGCACTCTCCTACAACCCGCACGGCTCGATCCCCGCGCTGTTCGAGGACATCGTCGACTGCGCCACCGACCGTCTGATGGCGGGAGCCGGCGGCCCGGCCTGGGACGAAACGGCCTACACGAAGCTCTATGACAAGGTCCGCGCGGACCTGTACGAACTGTCGGCCGACACCACCCTGAAAACGGCCGGCGCACTGATCGCCTTTCACCGGGCCACCACCCGCCTGAAGTCGGTCAGCAGCCCGGTCCTGCTCAGCGCGGTGAACGACATCAAGCTCCACCTCACCTCGCTGGTGCACCCCCGCTTCGTCACCGACACCGGCTGGCAGCGGCTGCCGGACCTGAAGCGCTACCTGCTGGCGGTGGACCGCCGGCTGGAGGCGCTGCCCAACCACCCGCAGCGCGACCTGCAGCAGCTCCTCAAGGTCCAGCAGGTCCAGCAGGCGTACGGCGAGCTGCTGGCCGCCGTCCCGGCCGGCCGGGAGCCCTCGGCGGAGCTGCGGCAGATCCGCTGGATGATCGAGGAGCTGCGGGTGAGCTTCTTCGCCCAGTCGCTGGGCACGCCGAGCCCGGTCTCCGAGAAGCGGATCCTGCGCGCGATGGACGCCGCGGCGGCCACGCTCTGAGCTGCGGCCCGTGTCGCGGGGAGGTCTCGCCACCGCTCCGCGACACGGGTTCGACCTGGGGGCCCGCCATGCAGTACGATCTGTCTTGTCGCTGAGTGAGGGCGGCAAAAAACACTGGTTCGCCAGTGAAAACTCTGGTCCTGTGGAGCAGTTGGTTAGCTCGCCACCCTGTCAAGGTGGAGGTCGCGGGTTCAAGTCCCGTCAGGATCGCAGTGCACGAGAGGCCCGGAACCGCAAGGTTCCGGGCCTCTCGTCGTTGACGTCCCATCCCGCCGCGCGCCCACTCTCACCCCACCCCCGTGCCCGACGGACCGTCAGGACGGCATTATCGACACCTTGGTCCAGACCACAAGAGGCCCACTTGTGACGGTCGTCACTTATCTTTTCTTGAAGGCGGACACCATGAACCCCCCCTCATGACACCGTCATTTAATATGTAAAATTGTACAGACTTGTTCAGCTTTACCTTTTTGCACATCATCAGGAAACCCACCCGCCACAGGCGCCACAAATGACTATCTTTTCCGCCGCCATTAACGGGTCAAATGACAGTCATGAATAGGTGGACGCTGATGACAGTCATCCCATCGTCCCACCTCTGCGAATGGCCAGGCCGGCAGCCCGGGCATGCCGAAGGGGCCGCATCCCGGACCCGGCGGAGTCCGGGGCTACGACCCCTTCGGCAAAGCTGTAAAGCGTGCACAGCACAACGAGGCCTGTGAGTGTTTGGATCAGCGGGCCCGGCGGCCCGGATCAAGCACTCAGACCTCGGTGCGCTGAGCGGGAATCCCGGCCAGCAGAGCGCGAACCTCTGCCTCCCGGTAGCGGCGGTGACCGCCGAGTGTGCGGATGGACGTGAGCTTTCCCGCCTTGGCCCAGCGCGTGACCGTCTTCGGGTCTACGCGGAACATGGTGGCGACCTCTGCCGGTGTCAGCAGTGGCTCAGCGTCAGGTGTACGAGCGGTCATGAGCGGCCTCCTCGGAGAACCGAACCAGGGCGGTTCTATCCTTCAAATTCTGCACCTTGGCCCGCGATGCCCGAAATGGCACAGACGGACCGAGTCGGTAATAGGACGAACGGCTTGTCCTGGTGTCTACAACTACACCATCCGTCCAGCCCTATCGACCAAACCGCCAAAATTGGCCCCTCACGGGTTCAAGAGCGACGGATGGCGATGGACCATCCCATAGCGGACAGTCACGTTTATGTGACAACCGGTAGCGGGGTGGCCAGACCTATCGATTCCCCCCAAAGGGCACACCGACCCCAGATCCACCCAAAAGTGGACAGGACTGAGGAGAGTTGGGCTGGTTGTCCCATTTTTACCCTTAACGGTTAGTTCACGTCAACGGTGAGTAGTGTCACGTTCGTTGGCTATTGACCCGAACCGGGACCTTGGTCCTGGGCCCCGAACGCCCCTCCTACACCCCCAGCCCCATCCATACCCAGGGTGTCCCCCTTCACGTCTCCCCAGCGCGTACTGACCACCCCTCAGTGGCCTACGGACTCAGTTCGCCTGCCGCAGCGCCTGCACCCGGCGCCAGCGCTCGGTCACCAGCTCGTACGCCAGCGCCGCCCCCGCGCCGTCGCCGGAGCGCAGCGCGTCCAGGCCGGCCGCCACCTCGGCCGCCGAGTGGTCCACCGCGAGCCGCGGCGCCCCGATCGCGTGCACCAGGCCGCCGTAGTCCAGTTCCACCAGCGAGCGCGGGTGGAACTCCTCCAGCCAGCGCCCGACCTGCTCGGCTCCCAGGGTCAGCGCCGACCTCGGCAGCCGCTCCTTCAGCACCCGGTAGCCGCGGGCCACCCGGCGCCGGGCCTGTGCCATGGGGGTCAGATAGAAGAGGGCGGCCGGTTCGCCCACGCTCCCCTGCTCCACCTCCTCCCCTTCCCCGCCCGTTGCCGGCTCACCCGGCACATACCGGCGGTCCTCGGCCCCGAACGGCAGGAACCAGCGCACCGGGACCTCCCAACGGGACGTCAGGATCCAGGGCCGGGCGTCCGGGTGCTCCGCCTGCCAGCGGACCTGCGCCGCCACCGCGTCCTCCCGCATCGCCCGGGGCAGCACGGTGTCCAGCAACGCCTGCGGCATGGAGGCCCGCAGCTCGTCCAACGCCTGCCAGCTGCGCAGCCGCACCGACCAGGGACAGACGTACAGCACCCCGTCGAGCAGCCGGACGAAGGCGCGCTCGCTCTCCCGCTCGGGCAGCGCCCTGGGAGTGCGGGCGACCACCTCCGCGAGCGCCCCCCGCTGTGCCTCGAGCGCCGCTCGGGCGACCGGACCGTCCATCGAGGCCGCGTCCGGCCCGCAGGCCGCCGCGTAGGCCTGCCAGCGAGCCCGCTCGGGCTCCGGATAGGCGCCGAGCGGCTCGTACACCCGCAGGTGGGCGGCGTACGGCGGTAACACCGAGGTGCGGACAACGGTCACGCCTCGCATCGTCGCACGCGCCACCGACCCCCCGGGAGGACCCGCGCCCGATCCACCGATCGAAGCGTGGACGGGGGGAGCCCAGGTCGGCCTTCCCGGACTACGCTTCGCCGTAGATGCCCGCACCACAGCAGCGGGCCTGCAGATACTGGAGTCACCACAGTGACCGACGTACGCACCGTATCCGCGACGCACCCCGCACCCGGCGTGCTGAGCAGGATCTTCCGTACTGAGCAGGACGGCACCCCCGGCGACGGGCACGAGCAGGTCGTGCTCTGCCACGACCGGGCCTCGGGCCTCAAGGCGATCATCGCCATCCACTCCACCGCGCTGGGCCCCGCCCTCGGCGGCACCCGCTTCCACCAGTACGCCTCCGAGGAGGAGGCCCTGGAGGACGCCCTGCGCCTCTCCCGCGGCATGAGCTACAAGAACGCGCTCGCCGGGCTCGACCTCGGCGGCGGCAAGGCCGTGATCATCGGCAACCCGGCGGCCAAGGCCGAGGGCGGCGACAAGAGCGAGGCCCTGCTGCGCGCCTACGGCCGCTTCGTGCAGTCGCTGGCCGGCCGCTACATCACCGCCTGCGACGTGGGCACCTACGTCCAGGACATGGACGTGGTCGCCCGCGAGTGCGACTACGTCACCGGCCGCTCCCCCGAGCACGGCGGAGCCGGCGACTCCTCGATCCTGACCGCCTTCGGCGTCTTCCAGGGCATGCGGGCCTCGGCCCAGGCCCGCTGGGGCGCGCCGACGCTGCGCGGCAAGCGGGTCGGCGTCGCGGGTGTCGGCAAGGTCGGCCACTACCTGGTCGGCCACCTGGTGGCGGACGGTGCGACCGTCGTCATCACCGACGTTTCGGAGACCGCCGTGAACCGGGTCCGGGCCGCCCACCCGGACGTCGAGGTGGTCGCCGACTCCCAGGCGCTGCTCGCGGCCTCGTTGGACGTCTACGCCCCCTGTGCCCTGGGCGGCGCGCTGGACGACGACACGGTGGGCGCGCTGACCGCCGCCGGCACCTCGGTGGTCTGCGGCGCGGCCAACAACCAGCTGGCCCACCCGGGCGTCGAGAAGGACCTGGCCGACCGCGGCATCCTCTACGCGCCCGACTACCTGGTGAACTCCGGCGGGGTGATCCAGGTGGCCGACGAGATCGACGGCTTCAACTTCGAGCGGGCCAAGAACAAGGCCACCAAGATCTTCGACACCACCCTGGAGATCTTCACCCGGGCCGCCTCGGACGGGGTGCCGCCGGCCGTGGCCGCCGACCGTCTCGCCGAGCTGCGGATGCGGGAGATCAGCGCGCTGCGCACGATCCTGCTGCCGGGTGCCCGCCGGGCCTGAACCGGACCTGCTCCGCCGACACGCCGACACGCCGACCGCATCACAATGTGGAACCGGATTCTCGGTCCGTCCCCCGATCGGGCGATCACAGCGCCCCGGTCGGGGGATAATCGGTCGGAGAACGACGGTCCCGGGCACCTTCCGGACACCCTGTGAATGCCTGGAAACCCCCGTGTGACCTGGAGAGACCGGGTTCTGCGGACTGACAGTGCGCGCCACGTCACACCGGCGACGTACCGTCTGACGGCGGAAACAGGTACCGTTAATGCTCCAAGGGACGGCTATCCCACTTCGGGGGAGCCGCTCCTGATCATGAACACGTGTCAGACTCGGGGCCGTGAGCCCCATCGTTGAGGGGGTCGACCCATGGGGCGCGGCCGGGCCAAGGCCAAGCAGACGAAGGTTGCCCGCGAGCTGAAGTACAACGGCGGCGGCTTCGATGCTAATCGTCTGTCCAGCGAGCTGGGCGTTTCACCCGTTCCTTCGATCAACCCTGAGCCGGTTGAGGACGAAGAGGACGAGGACGATCCCTACGCGGCGTATGCGGATTACTACGCCGACGAGGACGAAGAGGACGAGGAGGCGGGCGCAGGTCACCAAGCCCGCCGCCGCGCGTAGCGGCCTGCCCTGACCGGTCCGTGTGCCCCCGAGGCACCGGACCGGTCTTCGGCGCGCCCGCACAGCGGCAGCTCCCACTGAACGGCTGACGATACGGCCGCGGGGCCCTCTCAGGAGCCCCGCGGCCGTATCGTCGTACGTTTTCTCGACTGCGGTTCTACTCGGCGTACTCGCCGTACAGCGCCGCGCCGCCCTCGTAGGGGCCGTCCTGCAGGTTGACGATGTCGCCGAGCAGCCAGGACTCGACGCCGCGGTCCTCCAGGATCGCCAGCACCACGTCGACCGACTCCGGCGGGACGACGGCGACCATGCCGATGCCCATGTTGAGGGTCTTCTCGATCTCCAGGGTCTGCATCGCGCCGACCTCGGCCACCGTCTGGAAGACCGGCAGCGGCGTCCAGGTGCCGCGGTCCAGGCGGGCGTGCAGGCCCTGCGGGATGACCCGGGCCAGGTTGGCGGCGAGGCCACCGCCGGTGACGTGCGAGAAGGCGTGGATCTCGGTGGCGCGGGTGAGCGCCAGGCAGTCCAGCGAGTAGATCCGGGTCGGCTCCAGCAGCTCCTCGCCCAGCGTGCGCCCGAACTCGGGCACCTCGCGGTCGAGCTTCCAGCCGGCCTGGTTCAGCAGCACGTGGCGCACCAGCGAGTAGCCGTTGGAGTGCAGCCCGGAGGCGGCCATCGCGATCACCACGTCGCCCGCGCGGACCCGCTCGGCGCCGAGCAGCTTGTCGGCCTCCACCACACCGGTGCCGGCGCCCGCGACGTCGTACTCGTCCGGGCCCAACAGGCCCGGGTGCTCGGCGGTCTCGCCGCCGACCAGCGCGCAGCCGGCCAGCACGCAGCCCTCGGCGATGCCCTTGACGATCTGGGCGACCCGCTCGGGGTGAACCTTGCCGACGCAGATGTAGTCGGTCATGAAGAGCGGCTCGGCGCCGCAGACCACCAGGTCGTCGACGACCATGCCGACCAGGTCGTGCCCGATCGTGTCGTGCTTGTCCATCGCGGCGGCCAGCGCGACCTTGGTCCCCACACCGTCGGTCGCCGAGGCCAGCAGCGGCCGCTCGTAGCGCTTGAGGGCGGAGATGTCGAAGAGCCCGGCGAAGCCGCCGAGGCCGCCGACCACCTCGGGGCGGTTGGTCTTCTTCACCCACTGCTTCATGAGCTCGACGGCGCGGTCACCCGCCTCGATGTCCACGCCCGCGGCGGCGTAGGTGGCACCGGAATCTTTGCTGGTCACGGCTTTAAGGCCCTCTCGGGTCTGGGGAGTGGTCCGCCGCGGGCCCCTTGTGCGGGCCCGCGGCGGGAGGAACTACGGTCGGCGCAGCGCGTCGGCCGCGCCGTGGCCGCCGAGGAGCGACTGGACCCCGTCGAGGTCCGAGCCGGTGGGCTTGCCCCGCACGGGTGCCGGCTGCTGGCTGCCCGCGATCTCGGCCTCCAGCAGGAGCTTGCCGAGCAGCGCCGGGTCCGGCAGCTCCATCGGGTACACGCCGTCGAAGCAGGCCCGGCAGAGCTTGTCCTTGGGCTGCTTGGTCGCCTCGATCATCCCGTCCAGCGAGATGTAGGCGAGCGAGTCCGCGCCGAGGGTCCGGCCGATCTCCTCCACCGTCATCCCGTTGGCGATCAGCTCGGCGCGGGTGGCGAAGTCGATGCCGAAGAAGCACGGCCACTTCACCGGCGGCGAGGAGATCCGGATGTGCACCTCGGCGGCGCCCGCCTCGCGGAGCATCCGGACCAGCGCGCGCTGGGTGTTGCCGCGGACGATCGAGTCGTCCACCACCACCAGGCGCTTGCCCGCGATGACTTCCTTGAGCGGGTTGAGCTTGAGCCGGATGCCGAGCTGGCGGATCGTCTGGCTGGGCTGGATGAAGGTCCGCCCGACGTAGGCGTTCTTCACCAGACCCGAGCCGTACGGGATGCCGCTGGCCTCGGCGTAGCCGATCGCCGCAGGGGTCCCGGACTCCGGCGTGGCTATCACCATGTCGGCCTCGACGGGCGCCTCGGCGGCCAGCTTGCGGCCCATCTCGACGCGCGAGAGGTGGACGTTGCGGCCGGCGATGGAGGTGTCCGGACGGGCCAGGTAGACGTACTCGAAGACGCAGCCCTTGGGCGCGGCCTCGGCGAAGCGGGAGGTCCGCATGCCGTTCTCGTCGATGGCGATCAGCTCGCCGGGCTCCACCTCGCGGATGAAGCTGGCGCCGCAGATGTCCAGGGCCGCCGTCTCGGAGGCCACCACCCAACCGCGTTCGAGCCGGCCGAGCACCAGCGGGCGGATGCCCTGCGGGTCACGGGCGGCGTACAGGGTGTGTTCGTCCATGAAGACGAGCGAGAAGGCGCCCTTGACCTTCGGCAGGATCTGCCGGGCGGTCTCCTCGATGGACAGGTCGGGGTGGCCGGCGAGCAGCGCGGTCACCAGATCGGTGTCATTGGTCGCGGCGGTCCGGCCGGAGCGCGAGACGTGCTCGGCACCGGGGAGCTGGGCGACCATCTCCGCGAGTTCGGCGGTGTTGACCAGGTTTCCGTTGTGGCCGAGAGCCAGCGAACCGTGAGCGGTCGCCCGGAATGTCGGCTGGGCGTTCTCCCAGACCGAGGACCCGGTGGTCGAGTAGCGGGCATGTCCGACGGCGATATGCCCGTGCAAGGACCCCAGAGCCGCTTCGTCGAAGACCTGGGAGACAAGTCCCATGTCCTTGAAGACGAGAATCTGGGACCCATTGCTCACTGCGATTCCCGCGGATTCCTGTCCGCGGTGCTGCAGGGCATAGAGGCCGAAGTACGAGAGCTTGGCGACCTCCTCGCCGGGAGCCCAGACACCGAAGACGCCGCAAGCGTCCTGGGGGCCTTTCTCACCGGGAAGAAGGTCGTGGTTGAGTCTTCCGTCACCACGAGGCACGCCTTCGAGTCTAGGGCAGTTGGCACAGGCTTCCCGAACGAGGGATCGGGTCGAGCTTGGTCAATCCGCTGGCAACGCGCGTAGACAAAACCCCTTACCATGCCCCCCGGCCGGGCTGGGCCCGGCGGCCGGGGGTGTCCGGGTGACGCTGCTCACCCTGCGGGCAGCAGCAGTGCCCAGGTGTCCGGATGGGCCGTCCAGGTGCGCGTGCGCACCGGACCGACCGGGCAGCCGTCGGCCTCGTAGCCGAACGTCCGGCCCCGCACGGTCACGCTGGAGGCCCGTACCCGCACCAGCGACCCGCCCGGGCCGGCCGGCCGGACCACCACCTCGGCCGCCACGGACCCCATCGGCAGCCGCAGCGCGACCAGCCGGACCGGACGGTCGTGCCCGCAGAGCGGACGCCCGTCCGCCTCCACCCGTAGCCGGGAGGGCTCCGGCTCCACCTGCTCGGCCGCAACCAATTTCGCCCATAGCGAACGCCAACCGCCAGGATGGCCCTGTCCGCGGCCGGGGATCCGGACCTCGCCCAGCACCACCCCGTCCTCCTCGTCCAGCAGCATCCCGAAGTCGCGCGGCACGCCGGTCAGGACCGCGCGGGCCGCGGCCACCGGCTCGGTCGGCACCCCGCCGCGCGGGCCAGCGCCACCGCCGGAGCCCGGCCAACCGGCACCAGCCCGAGCGGTCCCGAGGCCAACTCGCGCTGCCGGTGCAGGGCCTGCACCACTCGTTGCAACGTCAGATCGGAACCGATCACCACCGGACGGCGGCGACCACGATGCGAAAGAACCCGGTCGAGTTCGGCCGAACTCTCCGGTAGCACCACCTTGACGTCGGCACCCCCCGCCAGGACGTCCCGGGCGATCCGTACCGCCTCGCCGTCCGCCTCGCGCGCGACCGGGTCCAGCAGGAGCAGCAGCGGGCAGCTCCCGGGCGGCTGCGGGGTGTCGGACGGCGGGGGTACGGACGTGGACTGGGACGACACGACCGGTCCTTCCTCAGGTAATCTCTCGGTGCAAGAGCCCCTTGCGCTATTGCGCCAGGGGCTTCGTCTATCTCGGGGCAGACTGCGGCCTACGCAGGATGCCCCAACCGGAAGGGGTGTACGCCTGTGCCGGCACTCGTGCTCGTTGGCGCTCAGTGGGGAGACGAGGGCAAGGGGAAGGCCACCGACCTCCTCGGCGGATCCGTCGACTACGTCGTCCGCTACCAGGGTGGCAACAACGCTGGTCACACCGTGGTCATCGGCGACCAGAAGTACGCCCTCCACCTGCTCCCTTCCGGCATCCTCAGCCCGAACGTGGTCCCGGTGATCGGCAACGGCGTCGTGATCGACCCGGGTGTGCTGCTCTCCGAGCTGGCGGGCCTGAACGAGCGCGGCATCGACACCTCGAAGCTGCTGATCTCGGGCAACGCCCACCTGATCACGCCCTACCACCGCACGCTGGACAAGGTGGTCGAGCGCTTCCTCGGCAAGCGCAAGATCGGCACCACCGGCCGCGGCATCGGCCCGACCTACGCGGACAAGATCAACCGCGTCGGCATCCGGGTCCAGGACATCTTCGACGAGTCGATCCTGCAGCAGAAGGTCGAAGCCGCGCTGCAGGACAAGAACCAGCTGCTGGTCAAGCTCTACAACCGCCGCGCCATCCCGGCCGAGCTGGTGGTGGAGGAGTACCTCGGCTACGCCGACAAGCTGCGCCCGTTCCTCGCCGACACCACCCTCGTCCTGGACGAGGCGCTGAAGGCGAACAAGGTCGTCCTGCTGGAGGGCGGCCAGGGCACCCTGCTGGACGTCGACCACGGCACGTACCCCTTCGTGACCTCGTCCAACCCGACGGCCGGCGGCGCCTGCACCGGCGCGGGCATCGGCCCGACCAAGATCGACCGGGTCATCGGCATCCTCAAGGCGTACACCACGCGCGTCGGCTCGGGCCCGTTCCCGACCGAGCTGCTGGACGCCGACGGCGAGGCGCTGCGCCGGATCGGCGGTGAGCGCGGTGTCACCACCGGCCGTGACCGCCGCTGCGGCTGGTTCGACGCGGTGATCGCGCGCTACGCGACCCGGGTCAACGGCCTGACCGACTTCTTCCTCACCAAGCTGGACGTGCTGACCGGCTGGGAGCAGATCCCGGTCTGCGTCGCGTACGAGATCGACGGCAAGCGCGTCGAGGAGCTCCCGTACAACCAGTCGGACTTCCACCACGCCAAGCCGATCTACGAGAACTTCCCCGGCTGGACCGAGGACCTCAGCAAGGCGCAGAGCTTCAGCGACCTGCCGAAGAACGCGCAGGCCTATGTGAAGGCGCTGGAGGAGATGTCGGGAGCCCCGATCTCCGCCATCGGCGTCGGCCCCGGCCGCTACGAGACGATCCAGATCAACTCCTTCGTCTGAGCCTGATCCGAGCGCCCCGCGCATCGGAGTGCACGAACGAGGCCCCGCCGCGATCCGGCGGGGCCTCTTTCATGGACATCTTTGTACTAAGGCAGATATCCCTTGCCCCTAGTGCAATCGAGTACTACCGTTCGCTCATGACCGCGAAGCACCCCGTGCCCGTCACCCTGACCGGCCAGCACGTCCGCCTGGAACCGCTCTCCCGCACTCACCTGCCCGACCTCTTCGAGGCCGGCGGCCGGGACGAGGAGGTCTGGCGCTGGCTCCCCGTCCCCGCCCCGCAGACCGAGCAGGAGCTCGGCGCGCTGCTGGACGGACTGCTCGCCGAGGTCGAGCGCGGCGAGAGCGTCGCCTTCGCCGTCATCAGGCTCGACACCGGCCGCGCCATCGGCTGGACCACCTACCTGGCGATCCACCCGCAGGACGAGTGGCTGGAGATCGGCTGGACCTGGTACGGCCGCTCGGCCTGGCGCAGCGCGGTCAACACCGAGTCGAAGCTGCTGCTCCTGCGCCACGCCTTCGACGAGTTGGGCATGGGCCGGGTGATGTGGAAGACCGACCACCGCAACGAGCGCTCGCAGGCCGCCATCCGCCGCCTCGGCGCCCAGTACGAGGGCACCCACCGCCGCGAACGGCGCCGCGCCGACGGCACCTGGCGCGACAGCGTCTACTTCTCGATGCTCGCCGACGAGTGGCCGGCCGCCCGGCAGCACCTGAGCGCCCGGCTCGGGGAGCACCTCGCCCCGTCCGCCCGCTGACCCCCGCCCGGCGCCGCTCCGGCCCGGGCGGGCGCCCGGGCCGGGACCGACGTCAGTCGTCCTCCGCCACCAGGTGCTCCACGCAGACCGCGATGGCCAGCAGCAGCGGGGTGTCGGCGCCGTCGGCGATCCGCACGCCGTAGTGGTCGCGGATCCGGAACCAGGAGCGGGAGACCTCGGCGATCTTGTGGCCGTCCGCCTCGACGGTGTACTCCTTGCCGACCAGGTCGCCGTGGATCTCCAGCTCCCCGCCGCCGTGCAGCTCCGCGTAGTAGCTGTGCCGGATCGGCGAGAAGAGCTTGCGGCGGACGGTGGCGACCGTCCCGCCGTGCGCGTCCTCGACCCGCATCGCGTCCCGGACCGCGAGCGCCTTCTTCCTGATCACCGCCACCACCCGGCCGGTGTCGTCCTTCAGCTCGAAGGTCTCCCGGATCCGCAGCACCTTGCCGTCCACCAGGAACGCCTTGTGCCCGTGCTCGTCCTCGATCCAGTGGTCGTCGCCGATCCCGAAGACCCGCTCCCTGACCTTGTACTTGATCACGCACTCGCTCCCGTCGTGGATTCCGACCCCTCACGGGACATCCTGAGCCACGGCGGCGCGATCCGGGGGGAGCACCGCCAGAGCCGGGAAACCTAGGGCGTGTCGGCCCGTCGGCTCCAGCTGCGCAGCATCAGGCGACGCCCGGGCCCCTCGACGAAGGTGTGCAGCACCCAGGCGATGCCCAGCGCGACCGCGAAGGCGGCCGCCGTCACGGCCAGGCCCGTCGGCCAGTGCAGCTTCGGGTGGGAGCGGAACGCGTACTCGCCGGTCCGCATCACCAGGAGATGGATCATGTAGAAGGCGAAGGACATCTCGCCCAGCTTGACCATGAGCCGCCCGCGCCAGGGCGACGGCTCCCCCTTGAGGTCGGCCGTCGCCGCCGCCGCTATGAGCGCGGCGAACCCGGTCACCGTGCACGAGACGAACTGGTAGCCGTAGGCGACCTGGCTGGTCAGGAAGTAGCCGGCCGCCGCGAGCAGCAGCGAGACCGCCAGGCCGGGACCGCGCCAGCGCCCGGCGCGGACCACCTCGGCCAGCGCCACGCCGAGGACGAACTCCGGCAGCCGCAGCAGCGGGAAGTAGTAGATCGCCCAGGTGAAGTCGGCGGACGGCGAGAGGTGGTGGACCAGCGTCGGCATCAGCAGGACCGTCGCCGTGCAGGCCGCGACGACCAGCAGGTTCCCGCGCCAGTCCACCCGCCGCAGGCACCAGAGCAGCACCGGGAACAGGAGGTAGAAGAACGCCTCACAGGCCAGCGACCAGCTGACCGGGTTCACGCTCTGGAAGAAGCCGAAGTCCGGCACCCAGGACTGGACCATCAGCAGGTTCGCCGCCAGCTGCGTGTGCAGCGGCTTCGTCAGCGGCGCGAAGGTGAAGGCCATCGCCAGGGCGAGCAGCGCGGTCACCACGTGCAGCGGATAGACCCGGGCCAGCCTGCGGCGCCAGAACCGCACGATCCCGGTGCGTCCCGGCGAGGACCAGGCCAGCACGAACCCGGACAGCATGAAGAAGAACGAGACCCCGGTGTCGCCCGCCGAGAAGGCCCAGTTGACCAGGCTGCCGGCACGGCCGCCGAAGTACTGCACCAGGTTCACGTGGAACAGGAAGACCAGGAGCGCCGCAGTCCAGCGCATCCCCGTCAGCGACGGGAGCGCCGTCGGCCGGCCTATCGGCCTCGCCACCGCACCGGGCGCTGCTGAACTCGGGCGGGGTGATCCCACGCCAGGAAGTACTGTCGTCTGGCCCGAACATGACATCGGCGCACGCTAGCACGTTCGCCCAAGATCGTTGCCCCTGCGGGCACTTGTTGATCTTGCCTCTTGCCACCGCCACTGCGGACCCTACCCGCTCGAGCCGGCACGAACCCGTGCGGTTTGATGGGGTTATGGCTTCTCGTGCACGCGTACGCGCCCCTGAACTGGTCGGCGCCGGTGGTTGGCTCAACACCGGCGGCAAGGACCTCACGCTGGCGGACTTCCGGGGGAAGATCGTCATCGCCGACTTCTGGACCTTCTGCTGTATCAACTGCCTCCATGTCCTCGACGAGCTGCGCGAGCTGGAGGAGAAGCACCGCGACACGCTGGTGATCGTCGGGGTGCACTCACCGAAGTTCGTCCATGAGGCGGACCACCAGGCGGTGGTGGACGCGGTGGCCCGGTACGACGTGGCGCACCCCGTGCTGGACGACCCCGAGCTGGTGACCTGGAAGCAGTACGCGGTGCGGGCGTGGCCGACGCTGGTGGTGATCGACCCCGAGGGGTACGTGGTCGCCCAGCACGCCGGTGAGGGGCACGCGCACGCGATCGAGCGGCTGGTGGAGGAGCTGGAGGCCGAGCACGCGGCCAAGGGGACGCTGCGGCGCGGGGACGGCCCGTACGTGGCGCCCGAGCCGCAGGCCGGGGAGCTGAAGTTCCCGGGCAAGGCGGTCCGGCTGCCCGGCGGCGGCTTCCTGGTCGCCGACTCCGGCCATCACTCGCTGGTCGAGCTGGCCGAGGACGGCGAGAGCGTGCTGCGGCGGATCGGCGAGGGGGTGCGCGGGCTGGCGGACGGCCCGGCCGACCGCGCGCGGTTCAGCGAGCCGCAGGGGCTGGCGCTGGTCCCGGCCGATCTGGGGCTGGACTACGACGTGGTGGTGGCCGACACCGTGAACCACGCGCTGCGCGGCGTGCGGCTCTCGGACGGCTCGGTCACCACGCTCGCCGGGACCGGCCGGCAGTGGTGGCAGGGGTCGGCGACCGAGGGCCCGGCCCGCGAGGTGGACCTCTCCTCGCCGTGGGACGTCGCCTGGTTCGACGGCCGGGTGTGGATCGCGATGGCCGGCGTGCACCAGCTCTGGGCGTACGACCCGGTGGTCGGCACGGTCGGCGTCGCCGCCGGGACGACCAACGAGGGCCTGGTGGACGGTCCCCTCGCCGAGGCCTGGTTCGCCCAGCCGTCCGGTCTCGCCGTCTCGGCGGACGGCGGGACGCTCTGGGTGGCGGACTCGGAGACCTCGGCGCTGCGCGCTGTTTCACGTGAAACCGGTCTGGTCTCCTCGCCGGTGGGCAGTGGGCTCTTCGACTTCGGGCACCGCGACGGCGCGGCCGACCAGGCGCTGCTCCAGCACCCGCTGGGCGTCACCGTGCTGCCGGACGGCTCGGTGGCGATCGCGGACACCTACAACCACGCGCTGCGCCGCTTCGACCCGGCCAGTGGCGAGGTCAGCACGCTGGCCACCGACCTGCGCGAGCCCTCGGGGGCGGTGTTGGTGGACGGCGACATCGTGGTGGTGGAGTCGGCCCGGCACCGGCTGACCCGGCTGCGGCTGCCCGAGGAGGCGGTGCGCGTCGAGTCGGTCGCCCACCGCACCCAGCGTGCGGCGACCGAGGTCGCCCCCGGCGCGCTCCGGCTGGACGTGGTCTTCTCCGCCCCCAGCGGCCAGAAGCTGGACGAACGCTACGGCCCGTCGACCCGGTTGCTGGTCAGCTCGACCCCGCCGGAGCTGCTCGTCTCGGGCGCCGGCGCGGACAGTGCTCTCGTTCGTGAGCTGGTGCTCTCGGACGAGGTGGCGGAGGGCGTGCTGCACGTCTCGGCGATGGCCGCGTCCTGCGACGACGACCCCGAGATCGAGTACCCGGCCTGCCATGTGCACCAGCAGGACTGGGGTGTGCCGGTGAAGCTGGTCGCCGGCGGGGCGACCCGGCTGCCGCTGGTGCTGGCCGGGATGGAGTGACGCGCCAGGGGGCCGGGACCGCGAGCGGTCCCGGCCCCCTGGGCACGGCCTGGCGGGTCAGCCCTCCAGGAACGCCTTGATCGCGCTGGCCAGCAGGTAGGGGTCGTCCGCGCCGCAGAGCTCGCGGGCCGAGTGCATGGAGAGCGCCGCGATGCCGCAGTCCACCGTGGTGATGCCGAGGCGGGCGGCGGTGATCGGGCCGATCGTCGTGCCGCAGGGCATCGCGTTGTTGGAGACGAAGGTCTGCCACGGCACACCGGCCCGCTCGCAGGCGGCAGCGAAGACGGCCCTCCCGACGCCGTCCGTCGCGTAGCGGTTGTTGACGTTGACCTTGAGCATCGGGCCGCCGTTGGGCATCGGCTGGTGGCCGGGCTCGTGCCGCTCGCTGTAGTTCGGGTGCACGGCGTGGCCCATGTCGCAGGAGAGGCAGATCGTGCCGGCCAGCGCCCGGGCGCGGTCCTCCGCCGTACCGCCGCGTGCGAAGACGCTGCGGTCCAGCACGTTGCCCAGCAGCGGGCCCTGCGCGCCGGTGTCCGACTCGCTGCCCGTCTCCTCGTGGTCGAAGGCCGCGAGCACCGGGATGTACGGCAGGTTGGCGCCGTCCGTGGTGACCGCGGCGGCGAGCGCGGCGGTGGCCGCGTGCACCGAGAGCAGGTTGTCCAGCCGGGGGGCGGCCAACAGGTCGTGGTCCTTGCCGAGATAGGACGGCGGCTGGACGTCATGGGTCATCAGATCCCAGCCCACCACCGCGGAAGCGTCCACTCCGGCGCGCTCCGCGACGTAGGAGATGAGCGCGCCCTCGTCCACCTGGCCGAGACCCCAGATCGGCGTGAGGTGGCGCTGCTTGTCCAGCTTCAGTCCGTCGTTGACCTGACGGTCGAGGTGGATCGCCAGCTGCGGAACCCTCAGCAGCGCCTCGTCCAACTGCACCAGCCGCGTCGACCCGTCCCGCAGCACCAGCCGGCCGGACAGTCCCAGGTCCCGGTCGAGCCAACTGTTCAGCGGCACACCGCCGTAGATCTCCACCGCCACCTGGCGCCAGCCGGCCGAGCCGGTGTCGGGCATCGGCTTGACCCGGAGGTTGGGCGAGTCGGTGTGCGTGCCGACCACGCGGAACGGCGTCTCCGGCCGGGCCCCTTCCGGCACGTACCAGGCGATCAGCGCACCACCTCGGATGACGTACCGCCCACCGGCCGTGCCCTCCCACGCGTCGGTCTCCGCGACCTGGCGGAAACCCGCCTTCTCGAGCCGCTCGGCCGCACCGGCCACCGCGTGGTACGGGGACGGGGCGGCCGCCAGATAGGCGATCAGATCGTCGGTGTGGGTCCGGTCGAAGTAGACCGGTCGGTCGGCGGTCGACATGCTGCTCCTGAGTCGAGGGATAGCGGAGAGCCGGTGGGGGAGGGGCTTCCCATCCCTGAGCATATGCCCGTACACCGACAGGACAGTCAAACGTCCGCACGGTCCATCACACTCCGAACACCGACTGGGACCGCCCGTCGCGATCAGGTCGGAATCGAGCCGGAATCCCGTTGGAACCCGGCGGGATTCGGGTGTCCGTCGGACCGCCGCCGCACCCGCCAGGTACCCGGCGGGCGACCGGCAGACACCAACGAGCACCAACGAACACCGACGAACACCCGACGCGGGCGTGACGCGGACGCGAAAAGCCCGGAGGGGGCCGAGCGCTGTGCGCAGGGCCCCCTCCGGGTTGAGGGTGGGTCAGGCGGTCCGGCAGACCTGGCGGCAGACTAGAACGCCTCTTCGGCCAGGTCCATGATCTCGTTGTCGACACCCTCGGCGATCAGGCGCTGCGGGGCGACCGTCGGCAGGATGTTGCGGGCGAAGAAGCGAGCCGCGGCGATCTTGCCCTGGTAGAAGGCGACGTCCTTGGCGGCGGCGCCGGCCTCCAGCTTGGCCTGCGCGACCACGGCCTGACGCAGCAGCAGCCAGCCGATCACCACGTCGCCCGAGACCATCAGCAGGCGGGTGGTGTTGAGGCCCACCTTGTACATGTTCTTCACGTCCTGCTCGACCGAGGACAGGTCGGCCAGGAGCTTGCCGACGATGGCCTCCAGGTCGCCGGCCGCCTTCGCGAGCAGCTCGCGCTCGGCCGCCAGGGCGTCGCCGCCCTCACCGGCGGCGATGAACTTCTGGATCAGCTCGGAGACCGCGGTCAGCGCCTGGCCGCCGTCCTTGACGATCTTGCGGAAGAAGAAGTCCAGGCCCTGGATCGCGGTGGTGCCCTCGTAGAGGGTGTCGATCTTGGCGTCCCGGATGTACTGCTCGATCGGGTACTCCTGCAGGAAGCCGGAGCCGCCGAAGGTCTGCAGGGACTGGGCGAGCTGCTCGTAGGACTTCTCCGAGCCGTAGCCCTTGACGATCGGCAGCAGCAGGTCGTTCAGGCGCTCGGCGGCCTCGTCCGTCTCGCCGCGCAGGCGGGCGGCCACCAGGTCGTCCTGGACCGAGGCGGTGTAGAGCACCAGGGCGCGCATGCCCTCGGCGTACGCCTTCTGGGTCATCAGCGAGCGGCGGACGTCCGGGTGGTTGGTGATGGTGACCCGGGGAGCGGCCTTGTCCAGGAAGTTGGAGATGTCGGCGCCCTGCACGCGCTCCTTGGCGTACTCCAGCGCGTTCAGGTAGCCGGTGGAGAGGGTGGCGATGGCCTTCGTGCCGACCATCATCCGGGCGAACTCGATGATCTTGAACATCTGGCGGATGCCGTCGACGGTCTCACCGACCAGCCAGCCCTTGGCCGGGTGCTTGGCGCCGAAGGTCACCTCGCAGGTGTTCGAGGCCTTCAGACCCATCTTGTGCTCGACGTTGGTGGCGTAGGCGCCGTTGCGCTCGCCCAGCTCGCCGGTCTCCCAGTCGAAGTCGAACTTCGGGACGATGTACAGGCCCAGGCCCTTGGTGCCCGGCTTGCCGCCCTCGGGGCGGGCCAGCACCAGGTGGATGATGTTCTCGGACATGTCGTGCTCACCCGAGGTGATGAAGCGCTTCACGCCCTCGATGTGCCACGAGCCGTCGTCCTGCTTGATCGCCTTGGTGCGGCCGGCGCCGACGTCGGAGCCCGCGTCGGGCTCGGTCAGCACCATGGTGGCGCCCCACTGGCGGTCGACCATGAGCTTGGCGACCTTGGCCTGCTCCTCGGTGCCCTCGTCGTAGACGACGCCGGCGAAGGCCGGACCGGAGGAGTACATCCAGATGGCCGGGTTCGAGCCGAGGATCTGCTCGGCGTAGGCCCAGATCAGCGAGGACGGCGTGACCTGGCCGCCGATCGCCTCCGGAATGCCCAGACGCCACCACTCGGCGTCCATGTAGGCCTGGTAGCTCTTCTTGAACGCGTCCGGGATCGGAGCGGTGTTCGTCTCCGGGTCGAAGACCGGCGGGGTACGGTCGGTCTCGGCGAAGGAGGCGGCCAGCTCGTTCTCGGCCAGGCGCGAGATCTCGCTGAGGATGTTCTTCGCGGTCTCGACGTCCATGTCGGCGAACGGACCGGTGCCGTACACCTGGTCGCGACCGAACACCTCGAAGAGGTTGAACTCCACGTCCCGCAGGTTGGACTTGTAGTGACCCATGGCCGTTTCTCCGGTTCGTCGCTTCGGTTCGTCGCTTCCAGGTGCGTCGTTCCATACATCCGGACGCCCCTACCCGCCAGTAGACATCATGATGCTACCGGTTAGTAACTTCTTCAACCCCTTCGGCGTTAATCCGACGTGAACGTAGTCACGTCCCGACAGTCCCATCCCACCGCTCCTTGTCCGGATCGGCCGCCCCACGAGGTGGGCCGGGCCCGCTAGCCTGTCCGTGTGTACGGCTACGAGCAGAGCGCACCCGGCGCGAACGGCGGCTACCCCGGCGACCCCTACCAGCAGGCGGGGCAGCAGGGCATGAACGGCATGTACGGACAGCCGGGCTACGACGGACAGGCCGGCGGTGTCGGCGGGGTCGGAGGATACGGCGAGCAACCGCCGACCGCCGGTCAGTCGCTGTACCCCGAGCCGTCGCCACCATCGCTGGCGGACGCCGTGCGCGCCTTCACCACCGGGTCGATGCCGGTGGAGGACTTCCAGGCCATCTTCATCACGTCGAAGGTGCACTGCCCGCGCGGCGAGCGACCCGGCTTCCTGGCGCTGCACAACACGCCGACGCCGGTGATCCCGATGTTCAGCTCGCTCAAGGAGCTGCGGCGCTACGCGGGCAAGGAGTCCAAGCACTTCTCGGTCTCCGGCGCCGAGGTCCTGGACCTGTTGCCGACCGGGTACGGGTTCGCGCTGGACATGGAGGGCGAGCACCGGATGGTGTTCGACGCCAAGGCCGTCGAGCAGATGGTCGACTTCACGATGCGGCGGATGTACGGCTGACGGCTGACGGCTGACGGCTGACGGCGTCCAGGACCCTGGGGGCTCGGGGCCGCCGGAGCGGCGATCTGAATCGAGAGCAGTGCTCTTGATTGGGATCGCCGCTCTTTTTGCTGCCTTCGTGCGGGGTGGGGTGGTAGGGCGGAACAGGCGAGAGCAGTGCTCTTGCCTAAGAGCACTGCTCTCGCTTTAGAGCGTCGATCTCACTTGAGAGCGCCGCTCCTCCACGCATGGTTGAACTTTCAACTTGCTTCTTGTTGATGATTGAACTAATCTCCTGGATGTAGGCCACAGACCCCCGAAGGAGGCCGACATGCCCGCCGTGACCGTCGACAACCCGCTGACCCTCCCGCGCGTCGCCACCCCCGACCCCGCCGTCACGACGTCCCGGCCGGTCCTGGCGGTGTCCACCGCACCCGAGGGGTACGAGGGCGAGGGATTCCCGGTCCGCCGGGCGTTCGCGAAGATCAACACCAAGTACCTGGACCCATTCATCATGATGGACCAGATGGGCGAGGTGGATTACGCGGCCGGTGAGCCCAAGGGGACCCCTTGGCACCCGCACCGCGGCTTCGAGACCGTCACCTACATCATCGACGGCACCTTCATTCACAAGGACTCGCACGGCGGCGGTGGCGTCATCACCGACGGCGACACCCAGTGGATGACGGCCGGCTCGGGCCTGCTGCACATCGAGACGCCGCCGGAGTCGCTGGTGATGTCCGGCGGGCTCTTCCACGGGCTGCAGCTGTGGGTGAACCTGCCCGCCGCGGACAAGATGATCGCGCCGAAGTACCAGGACATCCGCGGCGGCAGCGTGAAGCTGCTCTCCTCGGCCGACGGCGGCGCGCTCGTCCGGCTCATCGCCGGTGACATCGCGGGCCACCAGGGCCCCGGCGCCACGCACACGCCGATCACGATGATGCACGTGTCCGTGAACGCCGGTGCGCAGGTCACGCTGCCGTGGCGGCGCGACTTCAACGCCCTCGCGTACGGCCTCGCCGGCAGCGGCTCGGCGGGCGAGGAACGGCGCCCGTTCCACATGGGGCAGTCCGTGGTCTTCGGCGAGGGCGACTCACTCACCATCCGGGCGGACGACACCCAGGACTCGCGCAGCTCCACCTTCGAGGTCGTGCTGCTGGGCGGCGAGCCGATCCGGGAGCCGGTGGCCCACTACGGTCCGTTCGTGATGAACAGTCACCGTGAGCTGCAGCAGGCGATGGAGGACTTCCACGCCGGCCGCCTGGGGACCGTCCCGGCCGAGTGAGCCGCGGGAGCAGAGCTGTGATGCCGCTGGGCGGCCGACGCGTTGCGTCGGCCGCCCAGCGGCATCAGTGCGTCAGGTCTCGCACACTTGCTTCGAGTCCGCTCGAACCCTCTAGCGTGACTGTCATGACGGTGATCGACGGCACCCCCGTGAAGTCCCCGGCCGTGGGCAGTTGCGTGTCCGCGGGCCCGGCCCATCCGCGCCCCGACGGGCAGGACCGCTACACGATCAGCGAGGTCGCGGCACTGACCGGACTCACCGCGTACACCCTGCGCTGGTACGAGCAGATCGGCCTGATGCCGCAGGTGCAGCGGTCCCACAACGGCCAACGCCTCTTCGACAACCGGGATCTGGACTGGCTCGCCTTCGTCGGCACGCTGCGGCTGACCGGGATGCCGGTCGCCGACATGGTCCGCTTCGCGGAGCTGGTCCGCCAGGGCGAGGACACCCTCGACGAGCGGCAGGAGGTCCTGGAGCGGACCCGGGGCGAGCTGCTCGCGCGCATCGGGGAGCTGCAGGACACCCTCACCGCACTCAACTTCAAGATCGACTTCTATGCGGGCGCCCGGCGGGCGTCAGGAAGGGCTTGAACACCCTCATGAGCAACCCCGTGAGCAGCACCACCGGAAAGATCCGCACGGTCGAACTGGGCTCCGGCGGACCCCTCGTGGGCGTCCAGGGCTTCGGCGCCATGGGCATCAGCGTCGCCTACGGAGACACGGACGTCGCAGCCGCGCGCGACACCCTGGAGGCGAGCCTCGAAGCAGGCGTCACCCTCATCGACACCGCCGACATGTACGGCCACGGCTCGAACGAGGAGTTCCTCGCGCCGTTCGTCGCCGCGCACCGCGACGAGATCACGTTGGCCACCAAGTTCGGCTTCGAACTCCGCGCCGACGACCCGAACTACCGGGGCATCAGCAACGACCCCGGCTACCTCCGGAGGGCGGTCGAGGCGAGCCTGCGGCGACTGGACGTCGACGTCATCGACCTCTACTACATGCACCGCCGCGACCCTGCCGTCCCGCTCGCCGAATCGGTCGGGACGATGGCCGAACTGGTCCGGGAGGGCAAGGTCAAGCACCTCGGCCTGAGCGAGGTCACCGGTGCCGAACTGCGCGAGGCGTACGCCGTGCACCCGATCACCGCGTTGCAGTCGGAGTGGTCGGTCTTCAGCCGGGACGTCGAGCACAGCGCGGTCGGCGCGGCCGCCGCCCTCGGGGTGGCCTTCGTCCCGTACTCGCCGCTCGGCAGGGGGTTCCTGACCGGTGCCTTCACGGACGCGAACGAGGAGCTCTCCAGCAGCGACTTCCGGACGTTGCTGCCGCGCTTCAGCGGCGACAACGCCCGCGCGAACGCCGCCCTCCTGGCGCCGCTGCACGCGATCGCCGCCGACCGTGGCGCCAGCACGGCGCAGATCGCGCTCGCCTGGGTGCAGCAACGGGCCGAGGTGCACGGCCTGACCGTGGTGCCGATCCCCGGGACCCGCAAGCGCAGCCGCCTCCTGGAGAACGCCGCAGCCACCCGAATCACCCTGACTGCCGAGGAGTTGGCGCTGCTGGAGCCCATCGCCGGCCAGGTGGCGGGCGACCGCTACGCGGACATGTCGCACACCTCGGCCGCCCGCGAGGCCAAGTAGGGCGTGGGGAACCGCCGTTCCTGGAGCCCCGCTACCGCTCGACGGTTTCTCGGCCGGTCCGATGGTCCGGGCGTGCGGGCCGCAGGTAGCGCTGATGACGGTCGACGCTAGGGTGCTGCCGTGATCAAGGACGGCGAGACGATGCGGGGCGGCCTCTCCGAGGTACGCCGTGAAGGCGAGACCATCCGGCGGCCCTGGCGGGTATGGACCCCTGCGGTGCACGAGCTGCTGCGCCACCTCGAGAACGTCGGATTCTCGGGCGCACCACGCGTGTTGGGCGCCGGACCCGACGAGGGCGAGGAGGTGGTGTCGCTCCTGCACGGCGAGGTCGGCCTGTACCCGTGGCCGAAGGCGCTGCTCGCGGACGAGGGCGTGACCGCGCTCGGGCGGTGGCTGCGCGACTACCACGAGGCTGTCCGCGACTTCCGCCCCTCGCCCGCGGCCGTGTGGTGCGACCCGGCTGCTCAGTGGCGCCCCGGATTGATCATGCGCCATGGAGACCTCACCAGTTGGAACTCGGTCTGGGAGAACGACCGGTTGACGGGTTTTATCGACTGGGATCTCGCCATCCCCGGCGAGCCCCTGGACGACCTTGCCCAACTGGCCTGGTACAGCGTGCCGCTGCGGCTTCCCGACCGCCAGAGCAGGGTCGGCTACGGGAAGGAGGGTGCACCGCTCGCACGACGGCTCCGACTGCTGTGCGCCGCGTACGGCGCGGTCCCGGGCGACGTACTCGACGCGCTGGCGCGGCTGCAGCGCGACGAGACCGAGCGGATCGCGCGCCTGGGCGTCCTCGGCGAGGACCCCTGGGCCGCGTTCCTGCGCCAAGACTTCATCCCGGAGATCGAGACGGAACGCGCCTGGGCCCTGGCCCGGCGCGAGGAACTGCTCGGCCACGCCTGAAGGCCCTCCGGGTTGGCCGAAAACGCCTGCTCCTTAGGCGAGTTCCACCCTCCTGCCCGGCGCCCCGAGCCCCTGGCCTTCGTGACCGGCACACGTGAGCCCCCGGCCAGGGGATCACACAGACACACAGCCACAGAGACACTCAGACACGGGGACGCGGGGGCACCACCATGAAGGCAATGCGACGACGGCTGGCCGGGCTCGGCGCTGCGGCTGCGATGAGCGCTGCCCTGACGATCAGCCTGCCGACTGCCGCCCATGCGGCGAACTACTACTGCAACGGCAACGTCATCGCGCAGCACGACGCCAACGGCTTCAGCACGCGCCTGATCCGCTCCTACGACGGCGGAAGCATCTGCGTCAACACGTGGAACCAGACGGGCCACCAGGCCCTGACCGACGCCGAGCTCTACGACCCGACCGGCTTCCCGGCCGGCGGCGACGAGGGCTCCTACTACCAGTACGCGTCCACCGGCTGGGAGCCCGTACTGAGCGGCTGCTGGCACTGGTTCGGCACCCCGAACGGCTCGGGCGGCTGGAACGGCTACTGGAACTGCTTCTAGCGCCCCGCCGCCGGAGCGTTCAGGCGCTCTCGGGCAGCTGCTCGGCGGCTGGTCGGCAGCGCGGACAGGCGCAGGGCGGCCAGATGCTGGAGATCTCGATCGCACCCGGTTGGAGGGAGACCGTCCGGCGGGAGATCTCGACGCGCCGGCCGGTGGGGGTGATGCGGTAGGCGCGCAGGGTCATGGCGCTGCACTTGGAGGACTTCATCGGGTTGGGTTCCCTTGGCACAGTGGACAGTTGGGCCAGCCGAGCGGACAGGTCGGGTGAGGTGGGCGGAGGAGACGCCAGAGCCGGGCGGGTCTACCGGTTTCAGAAGTCGGCATTGCCGACTCCTCGCGCGATGAGATCCGCCAGCTGCTCGGCGATGTCGGGTCGCACCGCACCGAGTTCGATCAGCACAACGCCCGTGAGGGACGACTGATGGTCGGGCCCCAGCGAGGGCAGGACGAGTCCGGCGAGCCGGAGGGCGGCGCGGAGCCGGGCGAGGGCGTGGTCGGCGCGTTCGCGCTGGTCACGCAGGTGGCGGTGGAAGTCGGCGGTCATGGGGGTCCGTTCTGGCTGCGCTCGATTGGATGACTATGACTGACTGTCCATCAATCATCGCTCTGCGCACGTACGCTGAGGAGGGGCGGGCCGATAAAGCGGATCCAGTTATGAGGAGGCGTCGCCGCGATGACCGCAGAGACCGAAGGGCCGGACCCCACGGCGTCGCTCCTCGCGTTCTTCGGATCGGAGGCCCACCGGATGCGGACGGAGGCGGGCTGGTCGCAGCAGGAGACGGCGAAGAAGGCACTCGCCACGCAGGCGATGATCAGCTACATCGAGTCGGCGAAGCGGGTGCCGAGCGCGGAGTTGGCGGCGGGGTTGGACGCGGCGTTCGGCACTGGGGGCCACTTCATGCGGCTGCATCCGCTGGTGTTGCGGTATGCGTATCCGAGCTGGTTCCTGCCGTATGTGGAGTTGGAGCGGGAAGCCCAATCCATCCGGACCTTCGACATGCAGCTCATCCCCGGCCTACTGCAGACCGAGGACTACGCGCGGGCCATCTTCAGGGTGGCGCGCTCGTACACGCTCAACGACCTGGTCGCCGCCCGGATGTCCCGGCAGAGCATCTTCGAGCGGGAGGACCGCCCACGGGTCTGGTTCGTGATCGACGAGCAGGCGCTCAGAAGGCCTATCGGAGGAGCAGCGGTGATGCGGGCTCAGCTCACGCGCTTGTTGCAGGCGGGCGAGGATCCCAGCACGGTCATCCAGGTGATCCCGGCGAGTGTCGCGGAACACCCCGGACTGAATGGACCCTTCACACTTCTGGGCTTCGACGAGGGCGAAGACGTGCTGTACGTCGATGCCTTCACGCAAGGTCGCATGGGCCTCGGCAAGGAGGAGGTAGCGCACGCAGCACACTCCTATGATCTGCTCAGAGCCGTCGCCCTGTCGCACGAGGCGTCGGCCGAACTGATCGCCGCCCGTCTGGAGGAATTCAGCAGATGACCAGTGCAAGCAGACTCCCCGTTACCTGGCACAAGAGCAGCTACAGCGGCTCCAACCAGGGGCAGTGCGTCGAGGTCGGAACCGGGCTCACAGACGCCGTCCCCGTCCGCGACAGCAAGGACCCGCACGGGCCCGCGCTGGTCTTCTCCACCGCTGCCTTCGCCGACTTCCTCCGTGGAGTCAGGGACGGCGCGTTCGGCAACTAGCCTCGGCAGCATGCGTGTTCTCTTCAGCTCCACCGAGGGCTCCGGGCACTTCAATCCGCTCCTCCCCTTCATCGACTCCTGTGTAGCGCGCGGGGACGACGTACTCCTCGTGGTGCCACCGAAGTTGGTGGCGCGCGTCTCCGGGCTGGGGGTGGCGGTCCGGGTCGGGGACGAGCCGGCCGCGGACGAAGCCGCCGCGGTCTGGCGGCGGTTTCCGCAGGCGTCCCGGGGTGAGGCCGCCGTCCTGGCCAACCGGGAGTTCTTCGGGCGGCTCTGCACGGCCGCGATGCTGCCCGCCCTCGAAGAGGCGTGTCGCGAGTGGCGGCCCGAGCTGATCCTGCACGAGCCGTGCGAGTACGCCTCGGCCGTGGTCGCCGCGCGGCACGGGATACCGCAGGCGCAGGTCGGGATCTCGCTCGCGGCGGTCGAGGCGTCCTCGCTCGACCTGGCCGCGCCCGCGCTGGAGCCGTACGGGCACGAGACCGTCGAACGGCTGCGCGCGGCGCCGTACTTGACGCGGTTCCCGGCCTCGCTCGACCCGTCACCGTATGTCTTGACCCGCCGCTTCCGGGAGGTGGCGGAGCGCGGCGGGGAGCTGCCGGACTGGTGGTCCGGGAGTGCGGCGCCGCTGGTCTACCTCACGTTCGGCAGTGTCGTGGGCGGCAGCCCGGCCGCCTCGGCCGCGTTCCGGACGGCGTTGGACGCGGTGGACGGGCTGCCCGTGCGGGTGCTGCTCACCGTCGGGCGGGCCGTCGACCCGGCGTCGCTCGGCCCGGTGCCCGCCAACGTGCACGTGGAGGCGTGGGTCCCGCAGGCGGACGTGCTGGGCAGCGCCGACCTGGTGCTCTGCCACGGGGGCTCGGGCACCACCTTCGGCGCGTTGGCGGCCGGGGTCCCGCTGGTCGTCGTTCCGCTCTTCGCGGACCAGCCCGCGAACGGCCGGCTGGTGGACGCGGCGGGCGCGGGCCTGGTCGTCGCGCCCAGTGGCGGGCCGGCGGGCGCGATGGGCCTACCCCGCGCCGAGGACGTGCCGCGGATTCGGGCCGCCGTCGAGTCGGTGCTCGGCGACGCGTCGTACCGCACGGCCGCTCAGCGGCTGGGGGCGGAGATGGGGGCGCTGGCGAGCGTCGGCGCGGTGCTGGAGGAGGTTCAGAGCCTGGCGTAGAGGGCGGTCGCGTCGTCGTGCGGCTTGCTGCGCGGCCAGCGCTCGCAGCGCGGGTCGCTCTCCTCCGCCTCGCGGACCCGGGCGATCAGCGCGGCCGGGCCGCTGTCGGCCATCAGGCGCAGCGCGGCCGGCCAGTCGCCGAGGGCGAAGTTCGCGGTGTACCGGCCTGCGCCGTCGGTGAGCGCGGCCAGCGCGCGCAGCCCGTCGAGCCGGACGAAGCCCGTCTCGGCGTGGCCGGCGGCCTTCGGCGAGGCGGCCGCGATCCACGGCCCGTCGCCGGTGTTGCGCACGGCTCGGACGGCCAGCGCGTACCGCAGGTGCAGCGCCGCGCGCTCGGCCGTCCCGAGCTCGGCCTGCCAGACCGACCGGAGCAGGCTCTCACCGGCCGTGAAGTCCTGGTTGTCGCCGATCACCTGTAGCGGGCCGGTGGACGGTTCGAGGACGAGCAGCGAGTCGCCGAGCACCAGGTACTCCAGCGAGCGACCGTGCTTGCGGGCGGCGACCACCATCGCGGCGGGGGTGTTGGGGTGGGCCAGGTCGCAGCGTCCGCCGTGCAGGGCGGCGGTCTCGGCGATGGCGTCGGCCAGGCACTCGGCGATGTCGCGGTCCGAACGGTCGGTCATCCGGGCCATCAGGTGCACGCCGAGCCGGCGTACGTACCAGGCGGTGCCGTGCCGGCAGCCCGACTCCATGCCCGCCGGTGAGCTCGAACCGTCGAGCAGCACCAGCGCCTCCGGCGAGGCGGTGGCGAAGTCCTCGCTCTCCGCGTCCGGCCGCTGCGCCTGCCCTGCCAGTTGTACCTGCATGCCGCCAAGTGTGCGGTGCCGGATCGGCCCCGGCACAGACCTCGGCGGATGATCCCTCGAACGGGGACACCGCGCGACTCGCGCGGTGGCGCGGCCATCGATCTGCCCATAGCGTCGCAATACGGACCAAACGGTCATGCGAGAGTGTCGGGAGTGCGTCATGTGGTGGGAAGCCATCGTCGTTGCCGTGGCATCGTTCTGTTTTCCGGCCGCGGCACTGCTGTACTTCATCGGCGGGCCGAAGTACCGCGATCTGGAGCACTCAAGCAGCCGGGTCCCCCACCGGACATGACACAGTGGCAGCTGCACGACCAGAAGTCCGCCCCGCCCAGGAGGTCCCGTATGAGCAGCGACGCAGCAGCAGTGGAGAACGACGAGAACCCCGAGACGCCTGCGGCTGCCGGCCAGGACGACATGAAGGCCAAGTTCCTGGCCGCGCTGGAGCGCAAGCACGGTGGGAAGAGTGACGCTTCGGCCAGTGGCTCGGGCGGCGACTCCAAGATCCACGGTGCCCACTCCGCAGCCGGTGGCAAGCGCACCTTCCGTCGCAAGAGCGGCGGCTGAGTTCGACCTGAAGGGGGGACCGGCACGAGCTGCCGGTCCCCCCTTTCGCGCGTCCGGGACACCCCCGTGCCCCCGGGCGCGCGCGGTCGGTCAGGTGGCGGAAGGGGTCAGCCGCGCTCGGGGGACCAGGCCGGGTCCCGGCCGAGCAGGCCGAGCGCGCGGTCGAAGACCGTCGGCTCACCGGCCGGCTCGACGACCGGGGCGAAGGCGCGGCCCGGAGCACGGGCCTCCGCGGTCGTCGGGACCTGCCGGGTGATCCCCAGCAGCAGGGCCGCGAGGTCGTCGGGGCAGTCCAGCGGGGCGCCGACGGTGGCCGCCACGTCCCAGCCGTGGATCAGCGTGTCCACCAGGTGGAAGCCGATCGCCTGCTCGGCCGGGAAGGCGTGGCCGGGCAGGATCTCGGGGATCAGCAGCGTGTCACCGGCCTCCACTGCCTTGCCGAAGGCGGCACCGAGTTCGTCGGCCGAGGCGGCGAAGGCCGGGCCGACCTGGTCGTCGCCGACCTCCAGGTCGACCCAGACGGCGGGGTCCGCGCCGCGCCCGAGGGCCGCCTGCGCGAAGCCGTGGTTCTGGCCGAGCATGTGGGCCAGCAGGCGCCGGAGCGTCCACTGTGCGCACGGGGTCGGCAGGTCGAGGTGCTCGGGACGAACCGCGTCCAGCACCGGTTGGACGAGCGCGAGAGCGCGGAGATGGGCAGTGCGAATGCCGGAGTCCATGCGGAAAACGTTAGCACGATCGGTCGGTCAGTTTTAGGGTTCACTGGCGGGAAAAAGCGGACCGCCTCCCCCCGCTCAGTCCGCCGGCAGCAGCGACTCGTCAACCGCCTCGGAGCGGAGCAGCAACAGCACCGAGCGCCCGGCCCGCGCGTACACCGTCTCGTCGTCGTGCAGCAGGGACACCGCGTTGGCGTACTCCAGGAAGCTGACCAGCTCGAAGGAGAGCTGCCCGAGGTCCGCGTCCGGGCGCAACTCGCCTGCCGTGAGCGCCGATTCGAGGAACTCCAGGACCGTCTGGCGCCAGGCCAGACTGCCCGCCGCCAGCGCGTCGCGGACCCGCCCGGGCTGGGCGTCGAACTCGGCGCCGACCGCGTAGAAGAAGCAACCGCCCGCGAACACCCGGGTACGGGAGTACTCCAGCCAGCGCCGGCAGAGCTCCCAGACCTGGCCGACCCCGGCCGGCAGCTCCCGCACCGGCACCACCACCTGGTCCAGGTAGATCCGTTGGGCCGCCCGCACGGTGGCGAGCTGGAGCTCCTCCTTGGAGCCGAAGAGCGCGAACACCCCGCTCTTGCTCAACTCCAGCTCGGCGGCCAGCCGGCCCAGCGAGAGTCCCGCGAGCCCCTCGACCGAGGCGATCTCGGCCGCCCGGCTGAGCACCAGACGGCGGGTCTCATTGCCCTTCTGGACCCGCCCGTCCGTCGTGGGATCGGTCACGTCCACCACCGTCCTCCGTGTGACTGCCTTTCGAGTCAGCGTAAAGCCTGATACGGATGGTCCGGCACCGTGCAGACCCACACCCTCAGGAGACCCGCATGTCCGGCAGGCCCGCACGCTCCGGTGGACCCGACCCGCTCGACCTGCTCGCGGTGAGCGACCTGCTCTCCGACGAGGAGCGACTGATCGGCGCCACCGTCCGACGCTTCGCCGACGACCGGATCCGGCCGCACATCGGCGACTGGTTCGAGCAGGGGGTCTTCCCCGCCCGGGAGCTCGCGCCGGAACTCGGCGCGCTCGGACTGCTCGGCATGCACCTGGACGGCTACGGCTGCACCGGCTCCTCCGCGGTGGCGTACGGGGTCGCCTGCCTGGAGCTGGAGGCGGCCGACTCGGGGCTGCGCAGCTTCGTCTCGGTGCAGGGCTCGCTCGCGATGCGCGCCATCCACGCCTTCGGCTCCGAGGAGCAGAAGCAGCAGTGGCTGCCGGGCATGGCGGCCGGCCGGACCATCGGCTGCTTCGCCCTGACCGAACCGGACTTCGGCTCGGACCCGGCCGGGATGCGCACCACCGCCCGCCGCAAGGGCACCGACTGGGTGCTCTCCGGCAGCAAGATGTGGATCACCAACGGCAGCATCGCGGACGTCGCGGTGGTCTGGGCGCAGACCGAGGAGGGCGTGCGCGGCTTCCTCGTGCCGAGCGGCACCCGCGGCTTCACCGCCCAGGACATCCACGGCAAGCTCTCGCTGCGCGCCTCGGTCACCAGCGAGCTGGCCTTCGACGAGGTGGTGCTGCCCGCAGACGCGGTGCTGCCCGGTGTCACCGGCCTGCGCGGCCCGCTCTCCTGCCTGAACGAGGCGCGCTTCGGCATCCTGTGGGGGACGGTCGGCGCCGCCCGCGACTGCTACGCCTCGGCACTGGACTACGCCAAGAGCCGGGTGCAGTTCGGCCGGCCGATCGCGGCCTTCCAGCTCACCCAGGAGAAGCTGGTCGAGATGGCGCTCAAGCTGGAGCAGGCCTACCTGGTCGCCTGGCGGGTCGGTCGGCTCAAGGACGAGGGCAAGTCCCGTGCGGCGCACGTCAGTTTCGGCAAGCTGAACAACGTGCGCAGCGCATTGGAGATCGCCCGCAGCGCGCGGACCGTGCTCGGCGCGAACGGCGTCACCACCGCGTACCCGGTGTTGCGGCACGCGAACAACCTGGAGTCGGTGCTGACCTACGAGGGGACCAGCGAGATCCACACGCTGGTGCTGGGCGAGGCCATCACCGGCGAGGCCGCCTACCAGTAGGGGTCCACCCGCGGACGGGTCAGGGCGGGCAGGTCAGGAGAGGTAGTCCTGCCGGTCGTGCTCGTCCGCGAGAAAGGGCACCGACTGCAGCCAGAGGACACCGCAGGCGCGGCAGCACGGCTCCTTGGTCCGGCCCCACTCGGTCGGCTCCAGGATCGGGCCGCCGACCGGGACGTCCTGCCCGCACAGGGCATTGCCGGTGACGGTGGGCACCATGTGCCACCGCCGCACGGGGCCGCTGAGGCCCTCATCGCCGTACTCCGCGCGCATGTGATGCAACATGCCTCCACAGTGCTCCCGACTGCCCGCGAATGCCACTGGTGGCTCACCCCAGGCGGACGAGCGAGCCGTGCAGGCGCAGCCGGGCGATGCCGCCGTCGGGGAAGACGTCCAGCCGGGCGTGGGTGAGCGGCCGGGCGTCGCCGGCCGGCCGGAGGCGGTGCACGGAGTCCGGCTGCAGCCTGGTCCGGGGGATCAGCTCGAACCACTGGGCGGCCGTGGCCGGGTCGGCGGGGTCGGCGCCGGTGCTCGCGTCGAAGCCGTGGAGCGCGGCCCACCCGGCGGCGTTGCCGACGTAGTTGCCGGTGTCGATCTCGACCGCCCGGATCAGGCCGCGCCCGGCCAGCCGCAGCCGTACCCAGTCGTGTCCGCCGTCGCGGCGGCGGCGGTTCTCCCAGCCCTCCCCCATCTCGCGGGAGCGGCCGGGCAGGATCAGGTTGACCGGCGGGGAGAAGAACCGGTCCGAGGCGTCGTCCACGCAACCGCCGTGCTCCAGGGCCGCCAGGTCGAAGGTGCCGAGCGCGGCCAGCCACTCCTGGTCGGGGCGGGACTCGCCGTGCACGCGCAACCGGGCGATGCCGCCGTCCGGATACTGCTTGAGCCGCAGGTGGGTCCAGCGGCCCTGGTCGGCGACCGCGAAGCCGTTGGCGGCGTGGCTGCGGACGGCGCTGCGCGGGACGATCTCCCGCCAGTCGGCCCCCGCCGCGAGCAGCTCGCGCGGGCCCGGGGTGCCGGGGAGCTCGAGTGCCTCGACGCTGATCTGCTGCGGGGAGTTGCCGCGGAAGTGCGCGGTGTCGACGACGATGCCGCGGATCACCCCGGGGAGGCCGAGCCGGATCACCGCCCAGTCGTGCTCGTCGGCGCCGGGGTGCGGGTGCGCAGTGTCGGTGCCGCGCCGGCGGCGGGTCTCCCAGCCGTCCATCAGCTGGCCCTTGCGGCCGAAGGTGTGCGGCTGGAAGAGCGCCGGGGTGGGCAGCAGCAGGTTCTCCCGCTCGGCGAACAGCTCGTCGTTGGCGCAGATCACGCCGGCGCCCAGGCGGCGGTCGGCCAGGTCGACGAGGCGGGTGAAGGGGAGGTCCAGGTCGGCGGTGTCGTAGTCGGCGTAGCCGGTGAGGTACTCGTAACTCGTCATGGCTCTCACTCTGCTCCCACCAGACTCTTCAGGTCCATCTCAAGTTTCTGACCACATCGTTCATTTGGACTTCACGATCTCGGCGAGCACCCGGCGCAGCGGCGGGGCCTGCTCGGTACCGGCCCGGACCGCGGCCACCACCCGACGGCTCGGCAGGTCCGCCGGGAGCGCGCGGACCACCACGCCGTCGGCCTCCCCCGCCCGGGAGAGCAGGCGCGGCACCAGCGCCACGCCCAGGCCCGCGCCGACCATGGCCAGGATCGCCGCCCAGTCGGCGGCGGTGTGCGCCCGCCCGGGGACGAAGCCGGCGTCCGCGCAGGCGCCGAGGGTGATCTCCCGCCACGGGCCACTGCTGCCGAAGATCCAGGGCGCGTCGGCGAGTTGGGCCAGCCGCGGGTCGGCCTCCGTGGCGAGCGGATGGCCCAGCGGCAGGGCGACGTCCAACGGGTCGTCCAGCAGTGGGAGCTGGACCAGCCGGGGATCCTCGGCGGCGGACCCGCGCACGCTCAGCGAGACCGAGAGGTCCACCTCGCCGCAGGCCAGCAGCTCGAACGCCTCGGCCGCCTCCGCCTCCACCAGTCGCACCGCGAGCCGCGGCGCGCTCACCCGCAGCCGGGCCACCGCCGGAACCACCAGCCCGGTGATCGCGGTCGCGAACGCCCCGATCCGCACCTCCCCCGCCTCACCGTGCAGATAGCCCGCCAACTCGGCCTCGGCCTGCTCCAGTTGGCCGAACACCCGGTCGGCGTGCCGCAGCACCAGCCGGGCCGCGCTGGTCAACCGCACCCGCCGCCCGTACGGTTCCAGCATCGGCGCACCCAACTGCCTGGACAGCAGCGACAGTTGCTGCGAGACGGCGGACGGCGTCATGCTCAGGCGCGCCGCCGCCGCGGTGACGGTGCCGCACTCGTCGAGCGCCCGCAGGATGCGCAGCTTCTTGAGGTCCCAGTCGGTCATCGCGCCAGCGTAGGCGGAACCGGCGCGCTCCCGGCCGCGGTAAATCCCGGAGATCCGCCGGCCGGGATTGCTACCGTCGCCGTCGCGAAGCCTCACCGACCGCACCGCACTTCACGAGGACACCATGAGCACGAACGACCTGTGGAACCGTCTTCGGGGCGGCTCGGTCGGAAACCGGTCACGCGTTCCCGACCAGCGCACAATCAACTCCCCGACGAGCACGAACAGCTCCCCGACAAGCGCGAACGGCTCCCCCGGCGCCGACCCGGAATCCGAGGATCCGGTGCTTCCGACCGGGGATTTCGACCTCCGGGTCAGAGTCTCCCTGGCCCTGCACAGCCAGGACGCCAAGCTCATCGTGAAAGCCTGCCAGGACCGGGGCTGGAACTGCGAGCGGGACTCCGGCGTCAGCGAGCGCGAACTCGGTCCCGACCAGCAGAGCCTGGACTCCCACTGGTTCGTCGACGTGCCGCGCGTCGGGGCCGCGCTCGGGGTGGAGAACGAAGCCGAGCTGGACGTGCGCAGGTTTCTCGAACCGTTCGGCACCATGGCCGACGTACGAGGCAGCTGGGTCCTGCAACCGAGTGCGATGACCGCCCTGAAGTACCGCGTCCACCAGCGGCCGCCGCGCGCCCGGACGCCCTGGCTGCGACGGCTGCAGCGGCTCGGCACGCAGCTCGGACTGCACGACACGGGCGAGGTCCTCTACGCCCACTCGGACCGGCACGCCGTTCGTGAGTTCGCCCGGCGAGCCGGTCTGCACAACGGCCCCGAGCGGCCGGAACGGGCCGGCCTGCGACGCCCCTTCCTGACGTCCTCCCGGAGTCAGCGCGAGGCGAGCGGCCGTTATCGGACCCGTCGGGAGAGCGCCAAAGCCCTGCGCGCCGCCGGCATCATGATCGTGAACTTCTCGCTCGTCGTCCTCACCCAGCCGCGCTGGGCGGCCGGCGGCTGGGGAACGGCGCTGCCGGTCGCCCTCGCCGCACTGTGCGCGGCATTTCTGTACCTCGCTCAGTCCCGGATCGATCCACCGCTCTCGACCCGCGCGAAGGTGATCCTCGCCGGCTTCGGATCGGCCCTTTCCACCGGACTGGGAATTGCGGTCGGCAACAGCAGTCCGGTCGCCGGCACCTGGGGGCGCGTCGTTCCGCTGCTGCTGGTCTTCGCTTTCTTCGGACTGCGTTCCCTGGTGCGCGGGACGAGCTCCGGAAAGCTGGCGCTCTGGGCCGTACCGTTCGTCGTCTCGCTGACCCCGCCGCTGCTGCGCGGAGTGGGCGACCTCGCCTACGGCAGTTATCTGTCGGGATTCGGGCTGCGACTGGACGATGTCACCGTCAGCGGGCTGAACCAGATGTGGCCCGCGTTCCGGCCGCTCGGTCTGGGGGTGGCCGCCTGCCTGCTGACCCTCGCGGCGGCCGGGTTCGCCCGGCGGGTGCACGTGGACCTCGGGAAGCTGCTGATCGTCCCGCTGGCCGTCGTCTACACCCTGGTGATCGTGCTGGCGGCCACCGAGAGCGGGGAGCACGCCTCGGCGCGCGCCCTGCGCGACGTCGCCGCCAGGCACCTGCCGGGCGACTTCCGGGCGATCACGGCCCAGGCGGTCTGCGTCAAGCCGACGACCACCCAACTGGCCGTCAAGGGCGCCCCGCTCCCGCTGGGCACCCCGCTGCTGACCTTCGACCCGCTCGCCACGAACGTCGCCCTGTGGAACCCCGCCACCGGCCAGGTGACCCGGGTGCCCGGGGCCGGGGTGAGCCTGGTGACCGTCCGCGGCCTGGACAGCGGCTGCCCCTGACGGACAGAAGTCAGGAGGCGGCCTGGAGGACCGGGGTGTCGTGCTGCCACTTGAGGACCTTGTCGAAGCTGACGATGGCACCCCGCTGGGGGTGGTTGCGCAGCTGGACGTGGTCGGTCAGGGCGCGGATCAGGAAGAGACCGCGGCCGCTCTCGGCGTAGAGGTCGGGCGTGGCGTCCAGGTCGGCGGGGCGGGGACCGGCCGGGACCGGGCGGCCGGGGGGCAGGACGTGGGTGTCGTACGGCGCCGGGCGGTCGGTGGGACGGCTGCGGCGGGCGGAGCCGAGGGCGCCGGGCGGCGGGAGCGAGGCCCGGCCGCGCCGGGTGCGCGGGCCACCGCGGGTGAGCGCGCGGGCCTGCGGGGCCCCCGGGGCGCGGCGCGCCGGGACCAGGTGCGAGGTGGCGGGCAGGCCGGGACCCGAGTCGGTGACCTCGATCCGCAGCCGGTCGCCCTCCATCGAGGCGGTCACCTGGAAGCTGTCGTCCGGCCGGCCGCCGACCGCGTGCTCGACGGCGTTGGCGCAGGCCTCGGTCAGCGCGACGCCCAGGTCGTAGGCGATCTGCGGATCGACCCCGGCGGTCTCCATGGTGCCGAGCAGGATGCGCCGGGCCAGCGGCACGCTGGCGAGGTCGCGCTTGAGATGCAGAGTCCACCAGATGTCCACGACAGGTCCCTCCTGGCTGCGGCTCCACATACAACTAGGTATTGCCGAGCAATCCGCCCGTGAACCGTCTCCAGGGTGTCGGTCCGCCCGTTCGGCGGATGGACTGACGCGGCACGGTATGCCGAGCGGCGCACACCACGGCGTGCGCGCCGGGGCCGAATGGGGCATTCCTGTGGATTTCCCACCGCGGCCCGACACCACCCCCCGCGAAGCCGATCGAGGCCCGGTGAGATGATGTCCCGGCCATGACTGACCGCCATCCCGCCCCGCAGCCGGGCGCCGCCGACCCGGTGCGCCGGGTCCGTGGTGTCGCACCCGGCGCTGCGCCGGGCGCTGCCCGTGGGGCCGCGTGGGATCTGCGGGCGGTCCGGGCGGTGCCGTTCGCGCTGGTGTGCACGGTGATCGCCGCGGCCGGCCACGACTTCGGCGGCGGCGGCCCGGTGGCCCTGCCTGCGCTGGCGCTCGGCTTCGCCGCGGTCTGCGCGCTGGCCGCGCTGTTCGGCGGTCGGGAGCGCTCGCTGGCGTCCATCGCCGGCGCGCTGGGGATCGGTCAGTTCGGCCTGCACCTGCTCTTCCACACCGTCGACCATCACGCGATGGCCGGGATGACGATGGACCAGATCGCCGGACGGCTGATCTGCAACGACATGCCCGGTGCGACGACCGGCACGCTGCCCGCCGGCCTGACGCCCGCACAGCTGCTGGGCGACGCGGGCGTGGACCCGAGCGCCTACCACGCGGCGGCCGCGCTGCCCTGGTGGCAGTTCGGCCTGACCCCGGCGATGGCCCTGGGCCACCTGGCGGCCGCCGTGCTGGCCGGCTGGTGGCTGCGCCGCGGCGAGGCCGCGCTCTGGCGGCTGGTCCGGCTGGCCGGCGCGCTGGCCCGTGAGGTCCAGGACCTGGCCGCACCGCTGCGCACCGCGCTGCGGTTGGTGGCGGCGCTGCTGCGCGGGCTGCTCGGCGCCGGCGGGGCGCAGGTCCGGACGGCGCGTCCGGACGCGGGAGGCGGACGGCTGCCGCGGGCGGCCGTCCTGCGGCACAGCGTGATCCGGCGGGGTCCGCCGGTGGCGGCGTTCGCGCGCTGACCCACCGTCGGAGACTCTCCGCTGCGGGGTCGGGCGCGCCATGCGTACCGCGTCAGCACCCCTCAGCCCAGGGCACCGGTGTGCCCTGCTTCCGATGGAGAACCCCGCATCATGCGTTCGCTTCCCGCCCGTCGTCTCGCCGCCGTCGCCGCTCTGACCACGGGCACCGTGCTGGCCTTCGCCGCACCCGCCTTCGCGCACGTCACCGTCCAGCCGGGCACCGCCCAGGCCGGCGGCTACACCGCCGTCGCGTTCCGGGTGCCGGACGAGAGCGACACCGCCGGCACCACCAAGCTGGAGGTCACCGTGCCCACCGACCACCCGGTGACCTCGGTGAGCACCCAGCCGCTGCCGGGCTGGACCGCCACCGTCGAGAAGAGCAAGCTCGCGACGCCGGTGAAGTCCGCCAAGGGCGCCACCATCACCGACGCCGTCTCGAAGATCACCTGGACCGCCGACGCCGGTACCAAGGTCGGCCCCGGCCAGTTCCAGGAGTTCAAGATCTCGCTCGGCCCGCTGCCGACCGACACCGACAAGCTGGTCTTCAAGGCCCTGCAGACCTACGACGACGGCACCGTCGTCCGCTGGATCGACGAGGCCCAGTCCGGCCAGCCGGAGCCGCAGCACCCGGCCCCGACGCTGACGCTCACCAAGGCCGACGCCGCCTCCCCCGCCGCGGGCGGGCACCAGATGGGCGGCACCGGCTCGCAGGACGCCACCGTCACGGTCGCCGCGGCCAAGTCGGACGACTCCACCGCCCGCACGCTCGGCGTGGTCGGCATCGTGGTCGGCGTGATCGGCGCCGGCCTCGGCGTCCTCGGCCTGCGCCGCAAGAGCGGCACCGCCTCCTGACCGCAGCCCGCCGGGGCCGTGCGTCGATCCGCACGGCCCCGGCGGGTGACCCCATCCCTCCCTCCGAGCCCCGATCGGACCTCCGATGCCTCGCACCTCCTCCCGCCGCCTGGCCGCCGCCGCGGCCCTCGCCCTGGCCGGCTGCCTCGCCCTGACCTCCTGCGGGTCCGCCGCCGGCAAGACCACCGCCGGCGCGGCCGTGGTCTCCCAGCCGTCCTCGAACTCGCCGTACCAGGGCACCCCGTTGTCCCGGCACTTCGACAAGCCGGACCTGGTGCTGAACGACACCAGCGGCCAGCCGTTCGACCTGCGCCAGCGCACCGCGGGCCGCACCACCCTGCTCTTCTTCGGCTACACCGACTGCCCGGACGTCTGCCCGACCACGATGGGCGACATCGGCGTGGCGATGCAGAAGCTGCCCGCCGACGAGCAGAAGAAGATCGACGTGGTCTTCGTCTCCACCGACCCGGCGCGCGACACCCCGAAGGTGCTGCGGACCTGGCTGGACTCCTTCAACACCAGCTTCATCGGCCTGACCGGCGACCTGGACAAGGTCAAGGCGGCCGCGAAGTCGCTGGGGATCCTGGTCGAGGACCCGATCGTCAACAAGGACGGTACGGTCAGCTCCTCGCACGGCGCGCAGGTGCTGGCTTTCCTGCCCTCGGACGACAAGGCTCACGTGCTGTACCTGAGCAACAGCTCGATCGACGTGTTCAGCCACGACCTGCCGCTGCTGGCGAAGGGGGTGCCGGCCTGATGCCCGGATTCCGAGGGACCGCGCTCGCGGGCGCCGCGCTGGCCACCGTCCTGAGCGCGGGGGCGATACTCGTCGCCTGCGGCGGCGGCAGCGGCAGCGGGGCCGCGGCGGCAGGCGTGAAGCTCAGCGTCGCGGACTCCTACATCCCGATGCCCGCGGGCGACGCCATGGCGGCCGGGTACCTGACGGTCCGCAACACCGGCGGGGAGGCGGACAAGCTGCTGAAGGTGAGCAGCCCGGGCGCCCAGTCGGTGACGCTGCACCAGTCGACCGAGACCACCATGCAGGAGGTCGACAGCCTCCCGGTCCCCGCCGGGGGCACGCTGCAGCTGGCCCGGGGCGGCAACCATCTGATGATCATGGGGTGGGCGAAGCCGCCCGCCCTCGGCGACAAGCTCGAACTCGACCTCACCTTCGAGCACGGCGGAACGATCGCCGTCCAGGTGCCGGTGGAGCCCCTCACCTACCGGCCCGGGAGCTGACGAGAGACATGCGCAAGACGAGGGCGATCCTGGTAACGGTCGGTGCGCTGCTGGTGCTGCTGCTGGGCGGCGCCGGGACGGCCTCCGCGCACGCGGCGCTGCTGCACACCGACCCCGAGCAGAACTCCGTGGTGGCGACCGAGCCGGCCGCCGTGACGCTGACCTTCAGCGAAGGCGTCACGCTGGACTCCGACGCACTGCGGGTGCTCGACCCGGCCGGCAAGGCGGTGGACACCGGGAACCCCGGGCACGCCGACGGCAAGGCGGACACCGCGACGATCGGGCTGCGTCCGGGCCTGGCCAACGGCACGTACACGGTGGCCTGGCGGGCGATCTCGGAGGACTCGCACCCGGTCGGCGGGGCGTTCACCTTCTCGATCGGGGCGCCCTCGGACACCTCGGTCTCCGCCTCGCAGGTGCAGGGCGCGAAGGCCGACGACGTGGTGGCCGCGCTCTACGGCACCGCGCGGACGGTGGCCTACGCGGCCTACGCGCTGCTGATCGGGGTCGCCGCGTTCGTCCTGCTCTGCTGGCCCGGCGGCGCCGCGGTGCGCTCGGTGCAGCGGCTGCTGATGACCGGCTGGGTCGCGCTGCTGGCCTCCACGGTGGCGCTGTTGCTGCTGCGCGGGCCGTACGAGCGCGGGACGGGGCTGGGCCAGGCGTTCGACCTCTCGCTGGTGCGCAGCACGCTGGACGAGCGGCTCGGCACCGCGCTGGCGGCCCGGCTGCTGCTGCTGGCCGCGGCCGGGGTGTTCCTGTCACTGCTGGTGGGGCACCTGGGACAGCTGGCATCGGCGCCGACGGCCCGGGCGGCCGAGCCGACCGGCGATGCCGAGGAGGACGAGCTGCGCCGGCTGGAGCTGCGCGCCTCGACGCGTCCGCAACGGGAGGCCCGGCTGGCGCTCGGCGTCGGCGGGCTGGTGCTGGCGCTGGCGCTCGGCGCCACCTGGGCCGGGGCGGACCATGCCGCCGTGGGGATCCAGGTGGGGCTGGCGCTGCCGTTCGACATGCTGCACCTGCTGGCGATGGCCTGCTGGCTCGGCGGTCTGGTCACCCTGCTGGTCGGGCTGCGGCACGGGGTCGGGGCGCCGGAGATCGACCGGTTCTCCAAGGTCGCCTTCGGTTCGGTGGCGGTGCTGGTGGCCACCGGGATCTACCAGTCCTGGCGTGGCGTGGGCTCCTGGAGCGCGTTGACGGACACCGAGTACGGGCGGCTGCTGCTGATCAAGATCGGCCTGGTGTTGGTGATGCTGGGCCTGGCGTGGTTCTCGCGGCGCTGGGTCACCCGGCTGCGCGGGGCGTCGGACGAGCCGGATGCGCCGGATCACGCTGACAGCGCTGACGAGGCGGACGGGCGGGAGCAGGAAGTCGGCCAGGCCGACGACCCGGTCCGTCGGGCCCAGCTGGAGCGCCAGCGCGCCGCGCTGGCCTCGGCGAAGGTGCGCCGGGCCCGGGACGGCTCGCCGGTGCGGGCCGGACTGCGGCGCGCGGTGCTGGCGGAGGCCGGCGTGGCGGTGGCCGTCCTGGTGGTCACCACGTTGCTGACCAACTCGCCGCCCGGCCGGGTGGCCTCCGCCGCCGCCGCGACGGCCGCCCCGGGCGCGACCGCGCCCGTCGGCACCGGGCAGCCCGTCGAGCTCAAGCTGGCGTACGACACCGGCGGCACCGGGGCGGGCGCCAAGGGCACCGTGACGCTGAGCATCGACCCCGCCCGGACCGGCGGCAACACCGTCAAGCTGGTCGTCAGCGACACCACCGGACAGCCGGTGGACGTCCCCGAGGTGCAGCTGTCGTTCACCCTGCCGGACCGCGACCTGGGCCCGCTGCCGGTCGTGCTGGCCAAGTCCGCCACCGGCACCTGGAGCGGCACGGCGCAACTCCCGCTGGCCGGCGACTGGGTGGCCGCCGTCGTGGTCCGCTCCTCGGACATCGACCAGACCACCCAGACCAAGTCCGTGAAGATCGGCTGAACCATGACTCCCAGCACGACCGGCGCGTTCTCCCGGCGCGCCCTGCTCGGCAGCGCCGGGGCCGGCCTGGTGGCGGGCGCGGCGGGCGGCGCGGCCGCCACGTACGCGACCGGGCCCGCCGCGGCCCGGACCGGCGCGGACCGCGGCGCGGGCCTCGGCGAGGGCCGGGTCGACCCGCACGGCCCGCACCAGGCCGGCATCCTCACCCCCCAGCAGGCCCGGGTGCAGCTGGCCGCCTTCGACCTGGCGCCCACCGCCGGGCGGGCCGGGCTGCAAGCCCTGCTCAAGCGCTGGACGGTGACCATCGCCCGGCTCACCGCCGGTGAGCCGGCCGACCAGGACGAGAACCAGATCGCCCTGGACGCCGGGCCCTGCTCGCTGACCGTCACGGTCGGTTTCGGCGGCTCGCTCTTCGACAAGGCCGGGATGCAGGCCGCCCGGCCGGCCGCACTCGCCCCGCTGCCGGACTTCCCCGGGGACGCCCTGGACCGCTCGCGCGGCGACGGCGACCTGTGGCTCCAGGTCTGCGCGGACGACGCGCTGGTGGCCTTCCACGCGCTGCGGGTGCTCCAGCAGCAGGCCGCAGGCACCGCCGCCCCGCGCTGGCAGTCGGCGGGCTTCAGCCGCACCCCGGGCGCCACCGCGCAGCCCAGGACCGGGCGCAACCTGATGGGCCAGATCGACGGCACCAACAACCCGAAGCCGGCCGACGCCGACTTCGCCACGCGGATCTTCACCACCGGGCCCGACTGGCTGACCGGCGGCTCGTACCTGGTGTTCCGCCGGATCAGGATGCTGCTGGACGACTGGGAGAACCTGCCCACCGACCGCCAGGAGCGGGTGATCGGGCGGCGCAAGTCGGACGGCGCGCCGCTCTCCGGCGGCACCGAGACCACCGCCGTGGACCTCGCCAAGTCCAACCCGGACGGCACCCTCGCGATCCCCGCCGACGCGCACATCCGGGTCGCCGCGCCGGCCGCCAACAGCGGCGCGGCGATGCTGCGGCGCGGCTACAGCTACGCGGACGGCGTGCTGGCGGACGGTTCGCCGGACGCCGGTCTGCTGTTCCTGGCCTTCCAGGCGGACCCGGCGCACGGATTCGTCCCCGTGCAGCGCAAGCTCTCCCGGGGCGACGGGCTGTCGAAGTTCCTGCGGCACGAGGCGAGCGGGCTCTACGCGGTGCCCCCGGGCGTCCCGGCCGGCGGCGCCGGCTACCTGGGCCAGGCGCTGCTGGAGGGCTGAGCGCGTCCAGCGTGGTGCCCACGGGGTGGACGAACCGCTCCGCGTGCGGGCCCGAGTGGCTAAGGTGGCAGGTCTGGTATCGCTGTGTGAAACCGTCCGGAAGGCACGAAATGTCGGCCACCCGCTACACCTACCTCGGGCCCCAGGGCACCTTCACGGAGGCCGCCCTGCACACCCTGCCCGAGGCGGCGACCCGGGAGCTGGTGCCGCTCACCTCGGTGCAGGCCGCGCTGGACGCCGTCCGGTCCGGTGAGGCCGCCGGGGCCTTCGTGGCGATCGAGAACTCGGTGGAGGGCGCGGTCACCACCACCATCGACGAGCTGGCCACCGGCACCCCGCTGATGATCTACCGCGAGGTGCTGCTGCCGATCAGCTTCGCGCTGCTGGTCCGCCCGGGCACCACGCTGGACGACGTGAAGACCGTGACCAGCCACCCGGTCGCCCAGCCGCAGGTGCGGCACTGGATGCGGGCCCACCTCCCGGAGGTTCGCTGGGAGGCCTCCGCCTCCAACGCCGACGGCGCCCGGCTGGTGCAGGAGGGCCGCTTCGACGGCGCCTTCGCGGGGGAGTTCGCCGCCGCGCTGTACGGGCTGGAGCCGCTGGTCACCGACATCCACGACGCCGCGTACGCGACCACCCGGTTCGTCCTGGTCGGCCGGCCGGGGCGGGTCTCCTCGCCGACCGGCGCGGACAAGACCTCCATGGTGGTCTGGCTGCCGGACGACCACCCCGGCGCGCTGCTGGAACTGCTGCAGGAATTCGCGGTGCGCGGGGTCAACCTGATGCGGATCGAATCCCGGCCCACCGGGCAGGGACTCGGGAACTACTGCTTCTCGATCGACTGCGAGGGCCACCTGACCGAGCGGCGGGTCTCCGAGGCGCTGATGGGGTTGCGGCGGATCTGCCCGCAGGTGCGGTTCCTCGGCTCCTATCCCCGCGCGGACCAGCGGGACCCGTCCGCCCGCCAGCCCGGGACGTCGGACGACGATTTCGACCGCGCGGCCGACTGGCTCGCGCGCTGCCTGGACGGCCGCGCCGAACTCTGACGCCCGGCCGGACGACGCCACTCGACGCCACACGACGCCACGGCCGGTTCGTTCGCCGGTCGTTCATGTCGCGCCCATCCGGGTGACACCGCCCGGGAAGCTGGTCAGCGCCCGGCCACGCACCGTCATCCACAGGCCGGTGAACTGGCCCGCTGCTCATCCACAGGCCGTTCTGGGGCAAGTTATCCACAGGCCTGGGGATGAGTCGACAAAACGGCATAGCTACTCATGAGTCCGGTCGGATCATCTCCTAGTGGGCGGGATCGGACTAATCACACCAGAGTCACCCTTCCGCCTTTAAATCACCCGCCCGAGTGGGTAAATTAACTCAGCCGAGCTGCTTATTTCAGGTTTCAAACCTTGGAAACCTGATTTCTGGATCCAGGATTCTCTCAGGAACCACAATCCACAGGCCACCTCCCAGCCCTGTGGACAAATGAGGCCCCGCAGCCGCTGTGGGCAAGTTATCCACAGGATTGGGGTGGTTATCCCCAGGGCGCGGAGGCCGCGGTGGACAGCGCCGGGCCGATCCGGAAAAACAGGTACCGGCCGGTCGCTCCCGCCCCGGTAGGCTGTGGCCCGTGATTGACCTTCGCCTGCTTCGTGAGGACCCTGACCGAGTGCGCGCCTCGCAGCGCGCCCGTGGCGAGGACGTCGACCTGGTCGACGCCCTGCTCTCCGCCGACGAACGGCGCCGGTCTTCGAGCACCCGTTTCGACGAGCTGCGCAATGAGCAGAAGACGCTCGGCAAGCTGATCCCCAAGGCCCAGGGGGACGAGAAGGCCGCCCTGCTGGCCCGCACCGGCGCGCTGGCCGCCGAGGTCAAGGCGGCGGACGCCGAGCAGAGCGAGGCCAAGGACGAGGCCGAGCGCCTGATCCGCTCGCTGGCGAACCTGATCGACCCGGCGGCCCCCGTCGGCGGCGAGGAGGACTTCGTCACGCTGGAGGAGATCGGCACCCCGCGCGACTTCGCGGCCGAGGGCTTCGAGCCCAAGGACCACGTCGAGCTGGGCCAGATCCTCGGCGCGATCGACACCGAGCGCGGCGCCAAGGTGGCCGGATCGCGCTCCTACTACCTGACCGGCGTCGGCGCGCTGCTGGAGCTGGCCCTGGTCAACATGGCGATGGCGCAGGCCACCGAGGCCGGCTTCATCCCGATGATCACGCCGAGCCTGGTCCGGCCGGCCGCGATGGACGGCACCGGCTTCCTCGGCCAGGCCGCCGAGAACGTCTACTTCCTGGAGCAGGACGACCGCTACCTGGTCGGCACCAGCGAGGTCCCGCTCGCGGCGTACCACATGGACGAGATCCTGGAGGCGGGCCAGCTGCCGCTGCGCTACGCCGGCTTCTCCTCCTGCTTCCGCCGCGAGGCCGGGACGTACGGCAAGGACACCCGCGGCATCATCCGGGTGCACCAGTTCGACAAGGTGGAGATGTTCGTCTACACCACCCCGGAGGAGGCGGAGGCCGAGCACCGCCGTCTGCTCCAGTGGGAGAAGGACTTCCTCAACGCGCTCGAGCTGCCCTACCGGGTGATCGACGTCGCCTCCGGCGACCTCGGCTCCTCGGCCGCGCGCAAGTTCGACATCGAGGCCTGGATCCCGACCCAGGGCAAGTACCGCGAGGTCACCTCCACCTCGAACACCACCGAGTACCAGTCCCGCCGGCTCTCCATCCGGATGCGCGAGGAGGGCAAGGTCCGCCCGCTGGCCACCCTGAACGGCACCCTGGTCGCCGTGCCGCGCACCATCGTGGCGATCCTGGAGAACCACCAGCAGGCGGACGGCTCGGTCGTCCTCCCCGAGGCGCTGCGCCCCTACCTCGGCGGCCGGACCACGCTGGACCCGGTCAAGTGACCGTCCAGGGACTGCCGTACCGGTTGGTCGCGACCGACCTGGACGGCACCCTGCTGACCTCCACGGGGACGACCGTCTCCCCCCGCACCCTCGCCGCCGTGGCCACCGCCACGACGGCGGGTGCGGTGCACATCGTGGTCACCGGCCGCTCCGCGGTCTGGTCGCGGCCGATATTCGACCAGATCGGCTACACCGGCCTGGCGGTCTGCGGGCAGGGTGCGCAGCTGTACGACGCCGGGGCGCACAAGCTGCTCACCTCGATGACGCTGGACCGCACGCTGGCCGCGACGGCCGTCGCCAAGATCGAGGCCGAGATCGGCCCGCTCGCCGTGGCGGCGAGTCAGGACGGCCTGGACGGCGCGGTGCTGGAGATGGCGACCTACCAGGCGATCGGGCACCTGCCGACGGTCCGGGTCGACACCTTCGCCGAGCTGGTCAGCGCGCCGATCGGCAAGCTCTACATCCAGTGCCCGGGCTATGGGGACGACGAGTTGGGCGCGATCGCCGCGCAGCTGGCCGGCCACCTGGTCGGGGTCACCGTGGCCGGGCCCGGCATCGTCGAGCTGCTGCCGCTGGGACTCTCCAAGGCCACCGGACTGGCCATCGCGGCCCGTCGGTTGGGCCTGAAGGCGGCGGACACCATCGCGTTCGGCGACATGCCCAACGACCTGCCGATGTTCCAGTGGGCCGGGTACGGGGTGGCGATGGCCAACGCGCACGAGGAGTTGCTCGCGGTCGCGGACGAGGTCACCGCCGGCAACGACGAGGACGGCGTCGCGCTGGTGCTGGAGCGCCTCTTCGGCTGATGCGGGATATCGGACGGGCCCGCTGCCAGGTCGGCAGCGGGCCCGTTCGCGACTAAGACCGACCGGCCTAAGGCTCAGCCGTAGGAGACGTTGCTGCAGGGGTCGTCCGCGGCTGTGCGGCCGGCGTCGCTGATGCTGGTCGGCAGCGGGGCCGGGGCCGCGGGGCGCCCGGGGAGGCGGCACCGGCCGCCGGGGCGGAGCCGCCGGCGGTGGCCGCGTAGTCCTTGCCCAGGGTCAAGGTCAGCCCGGCCGCGCTGCCCTTCTCCAGCGTCGCGCCGGGGAAGAGCTGGGCCAGCGACTGGGCGGCCTGCGCCGATGCGGCGCCGTACTGGATCACCGTGGTGTCGTGGGTCTGCGCCGGCGCGTTGCCCGTGCCGGAGACCATGAAGTGGGCGTCCTTGAGCTTGGCCGAGGCCGTGGTCGTCAGACCCTTGGTCGTGGTGCCGTTGAGCACCATGACGTGGGCGCCGGCGCCGTTGACGTCCGCGGCGGCGGCCGCCGGGGCGGAGGCCGGCGCGGCGGGCGAGGCGCCGCCGGAGGGCGCGTCGGGCTGCTGGCCGCCGCTGGCGTCCTGGCCGTCCAGCGTCTGGTCGGCCTTGAGCGCGGCCCACAGCTTCTCGACGTCGGGGTGGACGAGGTCCACCCGCTCCTTGTTGTAGCGCCAGGGCGTGGTGATGAACTTGATGTTCTTCAGGTCGATGCTCTTCATCGACAGCGCGAAGGAGAGCAGCTTCGCCGCCGTGTTGAGGTCCGGGTCGACGGTCAGCGACTTGGTCGCGGCGTCGGCCAGCGGCAGCAGCGTGGTCGGGTCCATGCCCTTGCCCTTGACGTCCTTGATCATGGACGAGAGAAAGGCCTGCTGGCGGGCCATCCGGCCGATGTCCGAGTTGTCGCCGATGCCGTGCCGGATCCGGACGTAGTCCAGCGCGGACTGTCCGGAGACCTCCTGGAGCCCCTTGGCGAAGACCTGCTTGCCCTTGTGGCCGAGGTTGGGGTCCAGGTCACCCTGGTAGACCGCGTTCGGCAGGCAGACCTGCACGCCGCCGATCGCGGCGGTCATCGTGGCGAAGCCGTTGAAGTCCACGACCATGGTGTGGTCGACCCGCATCCCGGTGAGGGCCTCCACCGTGTTCTGCGTGCAGGCGGGGTTGCCCTTGTCCGTATTGCCCATCGCGAAGGCCGAGTTGAACATGGCACTGGGCTGCTTCGCGGTCCACTTGCCGTTCACCAGGCAGGGCGGTATCGCCACCAGCGAGTCGCGCGGGAAGGAGACGCCGACCGCGTGCTTGTGGTCCGCGTAGACGTGCAGAAGGATCGTGGTGTCCGAACGGGCGCCCGCGTCACCGCCGCCGCCGAGGTCGCTGTTGCCGTCGCCGCGCGAGTCTGAGCCGATCAGCAGGACGTTGACCGGCTTGTCACCGTTGGCGTCGGCCGCGGCCGCCGCCGGGCGGTCCTTGCTGATGCCGGCCTTGTCGAAGGTCGTGATGTTGCCGTTGAGCTTGTAGTAGACCGCCCCGCCGCCGGCCGCGACCAGGACCACCGCCGAGGCGGCCGTCCAGGCGACGATCTTCTTGGTGCTGCGCTTCTTCTTGCCCCCGCGCCCGGTGCTCCCGCGCCCGCCGCCGCTGCCGCCGCGCCCGTTGCCCCCGGCGCGCCCGCCCCGCCCCTGGGCCCGCCGTGCCTCGGCACGCCCGCCCGTCCGCGGCTGCTCGCCCTCGGACGGAGCACGCTGCCCGGGCACCGCGCCGTACGAGGCGTCCTCCTCGCGGTACAAACCCGCGTCGTGGTCGGACGCTCCCGCCCTATGGCCTGACATTGGTACACCCTTCACCGGCGGCATGATCAGCCACGCGCTGTGGCAACGCTCGGCGCCCTCCGAATGTCCCGCGCCGCCTGAGCGGGGCCGGTTTCATCGCGTACAGACACATGGAGCTCAGCGGAGCATATAAAGGCATGATCGCGAAGTCACGACGCAGGGGGACCGCCGGACATCGCAGCAGGTCAGCCGCAGGGTCTCGCGACCAGGTCGGTGAGGGCGGGGGCGGCGGAGCATTGGCTGTTCGCACCGGAAGTTTCGACGGACCCCGGGATGAGTTGTAGGACAACTGGTTGTAGGATGACCGGGCAAGCGGTCGATCAGGGTGGGTTCGAACAGGAGGTGGCGTGGTGACCAGCGGAAACGACAGTCTGCACGCCACCGGGCGGCGCTCCCTGGTGGACCTCACCATCGAGCAGCTGCGCGAGCGGCTGGCCGCCGGGACCTGGGCGGTCGGGGAGCAGATCCCGACCGAGCACGAGCTCGCCGAGCGGTTGCAGGTGGGGCGCAACACCGTGCGGGAGGCGATCCGGGTGCTGGTGCACGCCGGGATGCTGGTCTCGCGGCAGGGCGAGGGCACCTTCGTCCGCAGCACCAGCGACCCCGCCTCCGTCCTGCGCGGTGTACAGCGCTCGGGCGTCCGCGACGTGCTGGAGGTCCGTGCCGCGCTGGAGGCCGAGGCCGCCCGGCTGGCCGCCGTCCGGCACACCCCCGAGGACCTCGACCGGATGCGGGCCGCGCTCGCCCGGGAGGCCGAGGTGATCGCCTCGCACACCGAGCGGGTCGAGCGGGAGGCCACGGTCGAGCACGACCTGGAGTTCCACACCGCCATCGTCGAGGCCGCGCACAACCCGGCACTGACCGAGGTCTACCGCTACTTCAGCGCCTCCGTCCGCGAGTCCATGCGGACGGCCTTCGGCGACCACGAGATGCCCGAGGTGGTCGTGGCCACCCACCAGGCCCTGGTCGACGCCATCGCCGCCGGCGACCCGGAGCAGGCCGAGGTCGCGTGTCGCGCCCTGCTGGCCGAGCCGACGGCCGCCGTCGAGCAGCTGCTCGCCGAGTTCGCGGCCCGGAAGTAACGCACGGCGCGTCCGTCCGCCGTCCGTCCGTCCGTTGTCTTTCCCTGCCGCCGTTTCCCGGCGCAGGCGTCTCCAGAAAGTGCACCACCTTGTCGATCACCCGTGCCCCGCAGCCGGTGCTCACGCCGGTCTCCGCCGTCCGCACCAAGCTCGCGCACCCCGCCCTGCTGCTCACCGGGATCCTGCTGGTCGCGCTGAACATGCGGGCCTGCCTGGCGGCCATCTCGCCGATGGTCGGGGAGATCCAGCACACCTTCGGCCTCTCCTCCACCGCGAGCGGGCTGATCACCACCGTGCCGGTGCTGTTCCAGGGCATGGGCGCGCCGCTCACCCCGCGGCTCACCCGCCGCTTCGGGACCGAGCGCGTGGTGCTGGGCGCGGTGCTGGTGCTCGGCGCCGGCGTCCTGCTGCGGGTGCTGCCCTCGGTGGCGGCGCTGTACGCGGGCTGCGTGGTGATCGGCGTGGCGATCGCCGTCCTGAACGTCTCGATGCCCGGACTGGTCAAGCGGGAGTTCCCGGCGAAGGCCGCGGCGATGACCGGGGTCTACTCGACCACCATGCTGGTCGGCGCGACGCTGGCCGCCGGGACCTCGGTGCCGCTGGAGCACGTGCTGGGCGGCGGCTGGCGGGCATCGCTGGGCGCCTGGTCGCTGCTGGCGCTGGTCGCGGCGGTGGCCTGGCTGCCGCAGGTGCTGCGCTCCCGCCAGGAGAGGGCCGCGGTGGCCGCGGGGCCGGTGGCGGCCACCCCGGCCGTGGCGGCGGCGAAGCCGATCAGCGGGCTCTGGCGGACGCCGCTGGCCTGGCAGATCAGCCTCTTCATGGGCATCTCCTCGTTGATGGTCTACACCCTGGTCGCCTGGATGCCGACGATCCTGGCCGACCACGGCATGAGCCGGGACGAGTCCGGCCTGGTCTTCGCCTACAGCAACCTGGTGCAGGTGTCCGGCGCGTTCCTGGTGCCGCTGATCGCCGGCCGGATGACCCGTCAGCGCGGGCTCGCGGTGGCGATGGCGGCGCTGAACGCGGTCGGGGTCAGCGTCCTGCTGCTCGCCCCGGTGTCCGGCGCCTGGGTCTCGGCCACCGTGCTCGGCGTGGCGCAGGGCGGCTCGCTCGGGCTGGCCCTGGCCTTCATCGTGCTGCGGACCGGCAGCGCGGCCGGGGCGGCGCAGCTCGGCGGAATGACGCAGGCGGTCGGCTACCTGATCGCCGCCGCCGGGCCGGTGGGCGCGGGTGCGCTGCACCAGCTGACCGGCAGCTGGACGGTGCCGCTGGTGCTGCTGCTGGTGCTCGCGGGTGCCGCGGCCGTCGCGGGCTGGGGCGCGGGGCGCGGCCGGACGCTGTAGCAGCGGGACGGTGGGGGCGGCGGACGGCAGGTCCGGGGCGGGCGGCGGGCCTGGGGGCGGCCCTCCGTCGTCAGTCGTCCGAGGACAGGGTCAGGCCGGCCAGCTTCACCGAGGCGAGGACGATGGCCCCCGCGGTGGCCACCAGCAGCAGCGGCACCGCGGTGCCCAGCGCCACCTCCGCCGTCAGCGTGCCGTCCGAGGCCACCGCCTTGGCAACCGCGAGACCCCACTGCTGGACGCTGAGGGTCCTGGCGCCCTCGACGAAGTTGCCGATCAGGCTCTCCCAGATCAGCGCATACGCCAGCCCGATCACCACCGCGTTGCGCGAGACCACGCCGAGCAGCAGGAAGAGCGCGGCGTAGGCGGCGCCCGCCACCATGGTGCCGAGCGTGAGGGCGACCGCCAGGCCGTCCTTGGTCCCGTACATCAGCAGGCCGCCCAGCAGGGTCGGCACGGCGGAGAACAGCCAGATGGTGAGCACCGCCACGGTGAGCTTGGTGGTGACGATCCGCCAGCGCGGCAGCGGCTTGGCCAGCAGGTAGACGATCGAGCCGTCGTCGATCTCGGTGGCGATCACGCCGGTGCCGACCACCAGACCGAGCAGCGGAACCAGGGTGCCCAGGCCCAGCCGGGCGAGGATGGTGACGGTCAGCTCGTGCATGTCGCCGTTCGAGGACGCCGCGACGGCCGACATCAACAGCAGCAGCGCCGGCGCGACCGCCAGCAGGATGCCGCGCCGCCTGCCCAGCAGACCTCGGACGGTCAGCCGGGCGACGGTGCCCTGCACTGGGGATTGCAGCACGGGGGTGGATCCTTTCGGTTCGGACGCGCAGGTGGGGAACGGGTCAGGAGGAGACGAGGTAGGAGAAGACGCTCTCCAGGGACTCGTCCGCCGGGGAGACGGTGAGGATCCGGATCCCGGCCTCCTTCGCGACCCTGGGCAGCAGGGTGGTGAACCCCTGGAAGTCGATCGCCTGGACGCGCAGCGCCCGCTCCTTCCAGTCGAGCTCGATCCCGGCGGTGGAGGCGTCCGCGATCAGGGCCGCGGCCAGCCGCCGGTCGTCGCTGGAGCGCACCAGGTAGCGGTGCGGACGGTCCGTCATCAGCCGGCGGATCCGGTGGAAGTCGCCCGAGGCCGCGTGCCGGCCGGCCACCACCACCTCGATGTGCCGGGCCAGCTGCTCGACCTCCTCCAGGATGTGCGAGGAGAAGAGCACCGTGCGGCCCTCGACGCCGAACCGGCGCAGCAGGTCCATCAGCTGGATCCGCTGGCGCGGGTCCATCCCGTTGAACGGCTCGTCGAGCAGCAGCACGGACGGATCGTGGACCAGCGCGGAGGCCATCTTGACGCGCTGCTTCATGCCCTTGGAGTACGTCCCCGTCGGCCGGTCCTGCGCGTACTCCATGTCGACCAGGGCCAGCGCCCGCTTGGCGGCGCCGGCCGGGCCGATCAAGCCGTGCAGCTCGGCGTTGGCGAGGACGAACTCCCAGCCGGTCAGGTGGTCGTACATCGACTCCCGCTCCGGGACGAGCCCGATCTCGCGGTAGACCTCCTGGTTGCGCCAGATCCGCGCGCCGTCCAGCGTGACCGTGCCCGCCGAGGGGGCCAGGAAGCCGCTCATCAGGTGGATGAGGGTGGACTTGCCCGCGCCGTTCGGCCCGAGCAGGCCGGTGACACCCGGACCGATCGACATCGAGACGTCGTTGACGGCGACCACGTTGCCGAACCAGCGGGAGACCTTGTCGATGGTGATGACGGCCATGACGCCCTCTCAGATTTTCCGGTAGCGGCGCAGCAGCAGGGCGTACGCACCGGCCACGATGACGACCATCTCCAGCCCGAAGACCACCGCGCCGAGCGTCCCGGGCGTGTCACCGAAGCTCGACGACGACGACTGGACCAGGCCGCACACGTGGTTGACGAAGCGCTCCACCAGGTCGCTCGGCGAGATCAGGAAGGCCCAGTCGGCAGAGGAGGCGGCCGTGGGAGGACCGCTCTGCACTGCCTCCACGACGCCCGCCACACCGCCGCTGACCACCAGGAAGCCCATGATCGCGGCCACCCCGAAGCCCCGCCGCGGAGTGCTCGCCGCGATCAGCAGGCCGACCGCGGACAGCACCACGGAGTACAGCAGCGCCGCCAGCAGCCCGTAGCCGAGGTGGGTCGTGTTGTGCCCGAAGTCCAGGCCCGCCAGCAACGCGCCGACGTACAGCACCAGCAGCGGGAGCACCGTCACGATCAGCATCGCCGCGACCATCGCGGCGGCCTTGGCCCGCACGTAGTCGCCGCGGGTGATCGGACGCGAGAAGTACAGCGGCACCGTGGCGTTGCGCAGATCGCGGGAGAGCAGCACCGGCGCCTGGGCCGCCAGGAAGATCTCGCTGAAGAGTCCGAAGGTGGCGAGGTACTGCGGGTAGTCGATCGGCTGGTCGGTGCGCTTCATGAGGACGGTCACCGCCACCAGCACGGCCGCCGGCACCACCATCGCCGCCAGGATCAGCATCGGCAGGACCTTGGACCGACCCGACCGGCCGAGGCCGAACGCCCCGCGCAGCCCCTGCACGAAGAGCGAGCGGGTGGCGTACGCGCGGCCCAGCCGCGGGCCCTGGTAGCCGCGGTAGCCGATGTCGTGGATGACGCCGGCGCCGCTGCGGGCGGCCGTCGGGGTGTCGGCCGGTTCAGACGGTGCGGACATCGGCTGCCTCCTGGGTGAAGATCTCGGAGACGCGGTGCCTGCGCTGTTCCAGGCGGACCAGGCCGAGCCCGAGGTCGGCGACGGTGTCGCGGATGATGTCGTAGGTCTCCTCGCCGGCGATGTCCACCAGGAGGATCCGCGCGCCGTCCGTCCGGACGGTCAGCCCGGCGGCGGTGAGGCGCTCCTGGACGGCGGCGTCGGCGTCGAAGCCCGCGTCGTCCGGCCGGTCGGTGACCTCGACGGCCAGCAGTTGGGTGGCCTCGGTGAAGGAGGCGGTGGAGGACGAGCGGAGCAGTCGGCCGCCGTCGATCACCACCAGGTGGTCGCAGGTCCGCTCCAACTCGCCGAGCAGGTGGGTGGTGACCAGCACCGAGATGCCGAAGTCGCTGTGCACCCGGCGGATCAGCGCGAGCATGTCGTCGCGGCCGACCGGGTCGAGGCCGTTGGTCGGCTCGTCCAGCAGGACCAGCCGCGGGTCGTGGACCAGGGCCTGGGCGAGCTTCACCCGCTGCTTCATGCCGGTGGAGTAGCCGCCCATCGGGCGGTACCGCTCCTCGTACAGGCCGACGTGCCGCAGCGTGTCCGCCGTCCGCTCGCGGGCGGCCGACGCCGGCAGTCCGGACATCCGGGCCATGTGCACCACGAACTCGGTGGCGGAGACGTCCGGCGGCAGGCAGTCGTGCTCGGGCATGTAGCCCACCAGCTCGCGGATCGCCGAGCCCTCGGTGGCGATGTCCAGCCCGAGGACCTGGCCGGTCCCGGAGGTGGCCGGGGCCAGGCCCAGCAGGATCTTGATGAGCGTGGACTTGCCTGCACCGTTCGCCCCCACCAGCCCCACCACGCCGGGCTGCACCTCTACGGTGAGCTGATCCAGCGCGGTGACGGAGGGGAACCGCTTGGTGAGGCCGTCGGTCCTGATGACCGGGGACGAAGTGGACACGGTGCGAACCTAGTCCGTACCCGCGACCGGCCGCATGAGCTGGGATGACGAGGGGTCGATCATCCTCTGGGATGAGTGGACCGGGCCTGCCCCTAGGGGTCCTGGGGACGGGCCCGGACCGGTCGCGAACCGGCCGACCGAGGCGGTCAGTTCAGCAGGTCGGACTGCAGGGTGACGACCTGTTGGAAGGGCTGGTCGCCGACGCCGACCGGGTTGGTCATCAGGACGGTCGCGACGATGTCACCCGATTCGAGGTAGGCGAACCGGCCGACGGGCTGTGTGCCGCCCGTGCCGCTCTGGCCGCTGGCTCGCGGGAAGGCGTCCGAAAGACCGCTCAGGGGCGTGTCGTTCGGCACGGTCATCGGCTGCGGGACGTCCTTGGGCGCGCTCCTGGTGGTGAGTTCGAGGTAGTACTGGTGGGCCTCGTCCTGCGAACCGAAGCTCTGCAGCCACAGCTCGGTGCGGGTGCCGTCGGCCGCTGCCGTCCACACCTGGGTGGCGGCGGCGCGGCAGGCGTTCTCGGTGACGATCACCGCCAACTGGGCCGGGTTGGCGTCCAGTTTGGCGAAGTCGCCGCAGGCGGCCCAGTGGGCGGTCGGCTGCGCGGCGGTGGCGGCCGGGGAAGGGGAGGCTGACGGTGAGGAAGTAGGCGAGGGGGAGGAGGACGCGGCGGGCGCGGCGGTGAGCACCGGAGTGACCGCGCCCTTGGGCGGGGGCAGTACCAGGCTGCGCAGATCCGCGTAGTGGCGGTGCCCCTGGTCGCCGGCGGCGGGCGTGGACCTGCCGGACGGCAGCGGGGGCAGCGTCAGCGGCGCGAAGCTGTAGCGGCCGTCGTTCGGCGTGGCCAGGCCCGGGATGTCGGTCCGCGCGGGGGCGGTCACGCCGAAGGCGGCGGCCGTGCCGCTGCCCACGAGGAGCAGGACGGCGGCGGTCCAGCGCACGACGGTGGCGGTGCGCGGGCGACGGCGTGCCGAGGGCCGGTCGGGCTCGGGCGCCTCGGTTTCGAGGGTTTCGAGGGTTTCGAGGGTTTCGAGGGTTTCGAGGGTTTCGACGGCTTCGACGGGCTGGTCGGGCTCGGTCTCGGCGGTCGGGTTCTGCTCACTCATACGGTCGCTCCGGGAAGGGCCAGCCGGTCGAGCTGCTGACGGAAGACGGACACGGCCTCGGCCTTGGGCAGCGGCGCGACGCCTGCGACGTGCAGTTCGACCAGCAGGTCGCCGACGGCGGCCGTGCAGTCCAGCTCGTCGATCGGATCCCCCGGCTCGGCCGGCGGCAGGAAGCAGTGGGCTTCGGGATGGCCCGGCACCTCCGGCCCCAGCCGGAACAGGCCGGTCTCCGACCCCAGCGCGCCCTCGAAGGCGCTCTCCGCCTCCACCGACTTCTGGTTGAACTGGCTGAGCCGCAGGTACAGCGCCATGTCACCGGTCGACGAGCGGAAGGTGCGCACGCCCTCCCCTTTGACCTTCATCCCCTGCAGGACGCCCTTGGCCTTGTCCCGCTCGGTCTTGGGCAGGTCCTTGACGCTGTCGTCGAGGGCGGCGGCGACCTGGTCCGGCGTCAGCTCGGCGTCGTTGCCCGCGGCACCGTCGTCCGGACCGAGCTTGTAGCCGGCCGGGACGGGGAGGAGCAGGTCCAGCAGCGAGCCGAAGTGGGTGCCGTTCGCCTGGGCGCCGTACGGGTGCGGCTGCGCGGGGGCGGCCGCGACGCCCTGGGGGGCGGCGGCGGCCGCGGCCTGCGGGGCGTCGTCGTACGTCACCTTGATGATGCCGACGCCGATGCCCACCCCCGCGAGGGCGGCGGCGACGACGGCGGCGGCCACCCGCAGGGCGAGCCCGCGACGTCCGCGTGCGGACGCTGGGGTGGGCTCCGGGATGGGCTCCGGGACGGCGTCCGGCGCAGGGACCGCGTCCGGGACGGGGACGGTGGGGTTCTCCAGGTCGCTCATGCCAACTGCTCCCACTGCCGCTGCGCGATGTCCTTGACGTCGTCGGCGCCGACCGCGGAGGAGGAGAACTCCTCGACGCTCACCAGGACGTTGCCCCGGCGAGCCTTGGCGAGCGCGTAGTAGTACTGAGTCGTCGTCTCGGTGTAGGTCAGCGGCTTCTCGTACACGCCGAAGCCACCCTCCATGCCGTTGGCGAACGGGTGCGACACCATCCCGCCCAGGCCGGTCACGTCCGTGATCGCCGTGTCCGCGTTGTCCGGGCCGTACTGGGTCAGCTTGACCAGGTACTTGGCGTCGCCCTTCTGCCAGGACACGACCGCCGCCCGGCGCAGCCCGTCGCCCAGCATGAGCCGGAACTGCATGGCGGAGTCGCCCCGGCTGCGGGCGAGGTCCGCGACGGAGATCCAGCCGTCGCCGTCCAGGGACCCGAAGTCGTCCCAGTCCTGGGCGTCGGCGGGCTTGCTGACCAGCAGCTTGCGCAGGTCACCGTCGATGGCGAGCGGCTTGGGCGCGGCGTCGGCGGCGGCCTTGGCGTCGAGGACCGTGTTCGGGTAGTGCGGCAGGACGCTCAGTTGGAGCGGCGGCAGCGGGGTCGGCGGGCGGTTCGCCTGGATCGCGTAGCCGACGCCGCTGCCGATCACCGGGCCGAGCAGCAGGGCGGCGACCAGCAGCAGCGCGGTACGGGGGCGGCGCCCGCGCGCCGGCGGCGGCGGCTCGACGGCCGGCTCATCGAGCACAGTCTCGGGCGCGGCGGCGGGCGCGGCGGCGGGCGCGGCGGCCGTCTCAGCACCGGTCTCGGCGGCGGTCTCGGTGCTCAGGGAGGGCTCCAGCGCGGAAGGAGAGGATTCAGGGGAGTCGGGGGAGTCGGCCGAGTCAGCGGTCGGGCCCTCGGCGGGCGTGGGCTCAACCGGCACTGGAGAGCCGATCGCGCTGACGCTTCATCGCATCCGTGAGCAGCGCCTTGTCCGGGTCGCCCTTCACGTCGACGCTCACCTCGTACTCGACGTCGCCGACCGAGGAGACGCCGATCAGGTGGCCGGAGAACGCCTGCTGGTCGGGCTTGAAGATGTAGCCGCGGCCCCCGCTGTCGCCGTCCAGGTCGAAGCTGTCGCCCTTGGAGAAGGTGGCGTTGGCGGCGAACTGCCTGGCGTTGGAGGCCGAGGAGAAGCGCATCAGCCGCGCCGAGACCTCGACCCTGCCGTCGACCGTGCGGTACTTGCGGTAGACGCTCTCCTGGTAGCCGTAGGAGTCCAGGATGCTCTTGATGTCCGTGGAGTCGCTGTAGTCCTTGGCCACGTCGTCGGCGGTCAGCGCGGCACCGTCGGCCGAGCCGTAGGACTCGCCGCCGTCGGGGATCGGGACCAGGAAGTAGCGCAGGTCGCCGCCGTGGGTACTGCCGCTGACCGTGCCGTGCAGCGTGCTGCTGGGCGACGGGACGAGCGACTGGGAGGGGACGGGGACCGGCGCCGCGCTCGCGGTGGGCGCGGCGGACGGGGACGCGCTCGCGCCGGGGACACCCGCAGCGGCCGGGGCGGTGGCGACGGTGTGCCGGTGGTCGGGCTTGCCGACCAGCACGGTGACGGCGGCACTGCCCGCGGTGACGGCCAGCAGGCCGAGGGTGGCCAGCGTGACCACCGCGGCCCGCGGCAGCCGACGCGGCGCGGGCGCCTCGGCGACCGGCGCGGGGTCGGACACGGTCTCGGGCTCGGGCTCGATCTCGGGCACCGGGACGGGCTCGGGCTCGATCTCGGGCACCGGGACGGGCTCGGGCTCGATCTCGGGCACCGGCGGATGATCGCCGGCAGGGTCGGGCGCGGACAAGGGACTCCCCCCAGGAGTAAAGAGCGCAAAGATGCGGTACTTCACGCCGGCATGGCGGAAGCGGCCGGGCCGCCGCGCGTACATCGGCCGTAGTACCAGTCAGCTGAAATTATGAGAGATCACCGCTCTCGCCAACAACGCGGCAATCCACGCGACTCCCCCATTGCTTCACCAAACGGACACGCTGTGATCGAACCGCAACCGGGAGGCAGTCACCGCCCGCGATCCGGACACCCACCGAACGCGTCAGCCAGGAAAAGGAGTTGACACTCATCCCGGTGGGAGGAATGCATCGGGAACGGAACAGCGCCGGGAACCGCCATGATGAGGACCTGTCATGGCATCCGCTGCCCGCTTCCCCCTCACCCCCCGCCCGAGGCCGACCGTGATCCCGACACCCACCGTGCTCCTGCTGGGGGCTACCGACGAGGCCGTCCGCACAGCCAAGCAGCTCGGGCTGCGGACGCTCCTGGTGGAACAACCGCACGAGGCCGCCGAAGTGCGGTGCACTGCGGCAGACGCGGTTCGCTTCGTCGACTACCGCGACTGGGGCCGCCTGAAACCGGTGGTCCGCGAACTGCACGCCTGGGCAGGCCTCTCGGCCGCCGTGTCGCTCACCGGTGCCGGACTGGAGAACGCGGGCCGGATCAACGACCTGTTCCGCCTGGGAGGCACCGGATACGCCGTCGCCCACCGGATGCGCGACAGGCGCGAGACGCACCGGCAGCTCGTCGGCGCCGGCGCTCTCCTGCCGGGTGCCGCGCCCCTGGCGGAGCGGGACGACCTGGACGCCTTTGGCGCACGGTACGGCTACCCGTACGTCGTGCGGCCCCGTGTCGGACCCGCTGCGGACTTCCTGCGGGTGGACGGCCCGCAGGCCGCCGAGCGCGTGTGGCGAGAGGTGTGCGAACGTGGCGCCCGGGACTTCCTGATGGAGGAATACCTCGACGGACCGGAGTTCGGCGTCGCGTCGTTCAGCTTCGCCGGACGCCACGTCGTCGTGGCGATCACCGAGACGTTCCTCTCGCCGAACCACTTCACCGCACTGGGCCACGCTGTGCCGGCCCGGCTCAACGCCCGCGACGAGCAGCAGATACGCGCCGCAGTCGTCCGCTTCCTGGACCTCGTCGGATTCGAGGACGGCGTCTGCCACACCGCGGTCCGGCTCACCGCCCGCGGCACAACCGTGACCGACAGTCAGAACCCGCAGAACGAGGAGCTCCTGCACGAGCTGGTGCACGCGGCCTACGGCGTCGATCTCGTGGCCCACGCCCTCGGTCGCCCGTTCCGCCTGCTGGAGGAACTGCCGGGTGACCTCCACGCGTACGCCGGGGCCTGTGCCCGCGCGGTGGTCGGCGGGCCGGGAGTGGTGGAGTCGGTGCGGGCGGACTCGCTACGAGCCGGGTACGACGGCGTGCTCCGGGTGCACCTCACCGTCCGGCCCGGCGACCGGCTCCGAGGGCACGAGGAGGCCGGGCAGCGGCTGGGCGTCGTCGCGGTCACCGGACCTGACACCAGTTCGGCCGTCCGGCGAGCCGCGCAGGCGATCCGCGACGGCGTCCGCGTCGATGTGCGCGACGCCGGTCAGGTGCTCAGGGCGGCGGTCGAGGCCGTCCCGGAGCCCTGGGGCTGCTTCCGGGCGTAAGGCCCGTCCGGCAGTCGATGTTCCCGGACCTGCTGCGGAAGGGTCCGGGAACATCGACTGCGAGCGTGAGCGCGTCCGAACGACCCGCTCACCTGGAAGGATTCGCCTTGCGCCGCCTCGCCCCCGCTCTGCTGATCGCTGTTCTCGCCGTGCTGGTGGCGTGCACGGACGCGGCAACCGCCACGGTTGCTCCGCACTCCCGTGCCGTCAGCGTGCCCCTGGGGGACGACCCGAGCAACGAAGGCACGGCCGTCTCGGGACTCTGAGCAGGACGGGCCTCAGAGGCGGCGCCGACAACAGCGTTGCGTTCCGATCTGCTCGAACAACCGGTCCGCCGCCCGTCGGTGCACGGCTGACGTCTCGGCATCGCCCAGCGAGTGCAGCGCCGCTGACATGCCGTCGAGCGCGACGGCCTGCCCATGGCGGTCCCCGGCGGCCAGACCCAGGGCCCGGGTGTGGTGTTCGAGCGACTCGCGGCGGCGCCCCAGGCCGTGCAGAGCGGCCCCGACGATGTTCTCGATCGTCGCCTCCCGCCTGTTGGACCGCTCCCGCCCCTCGCGGACCGCCAGCCGGATCTGGGCATCGGCCTGGTCGGTTTCCCCGAGCCGTTGCAGGGCCAGTGCCTTGCGGGCCGCGGCGAGTCGGCCCAGCGACGGCGTTCCGAGCCGCTCGCAGAGCGGCTCGGCCGTCGAGAGGTAGTCCACGCAAGCCTGCCAGCTGTCCTCCCCCGCGCAGGATCCGGCGAGGTCCAGGAGGGATACCACCTCGCTCTTCACGTCCCCCAGCTGTCGCGCTATCGCCAGTGCGGTCTCGGCGAACCAGCGGGCCTCGTCGTGACGGCAGAGCATGTTGCTGGACTCGGTGGCATAGGTCAGCGTCAGCGCCTCCTCCCGCAGGTCGGACAGCTCCCGGTGGACCTCCAGGGCGCTCTTCAACCGCACGAGCGCCGTGGCCGGATCGCCGGCGGCGTTGTGGAACAGGCCGAGTCGGGTGAGGCACCGGGCCTCACCGGGCCGGTCGCCGTTGGCGGCGGCGATCGCCAGCGCCTCCTCCAGGAGGGCGATGCCCTCCGTGTAGTCGCCGCCCGCCCAGTAGGCGAGTGCGTGGTTCGTCAGGCTCAGCCGCAGCAGCCCGGGGACGCCCAGGCGCTTGGCCGCACGGACCGACACCTCGCCCACGGCGAAGGACTCGCTGTAGTAGTCCTGGAGTCGGAGGTAGGCACTGAGGGTGCGGGTGAGCAGGGCGGCCTGCTGGTCGAAACCCTCCGCCTCGGCCGTGTGCACGCCGGCGACGAGGTTGCGCCAGACCTGGCGGAACCAGTGCAATGCCGCGTCGGCGGTGTCGATCCCGGCGGGCTCCGGAACCGTCTCGGGTCGGCCCAGCCGGTATCGGGCCCGTCCCGGGAAGAGCACGTCCCCGGCGGCTTCGGCGGCCACGACGTAGTAGTCCAGCAGGCGTTGGACGGCCGCCCGGTCCTCCCGCGCCGTCTGCGCGGTGCACAGGGTCGCCGCGAAGTTCCGGACGAGGTCGTGGAAGGTGTACCGGCCGCGCTCGTGCTGCTGGAGCAGGTGCACGTCGAGCAGCAGCTCCAGGGTCCGCTCTGCCTGCAGCACCGAGCTGCCGAGCAGCGCGGCGGCGGACCGCACGTCCAGGTCGCCACCGGGGTGGATGCCCAGCAACCGGAACGCCCGCTGGTGCTCACGCCGCAGCGCCACGTAGGAGAGCTGGAGATTCGCGCTCACACTGCGCTCGCCGGAGCTCAACTCCTCCAGCGGGGTGGCCGCCTCGGTGAGCCGGTCCACCAGGTGCGCGAGATCCCAGTGCGCCCGATGACGCAGCCGCGCCGTGGCGATCCGCAGGGCGAGTGGAAGGCCGCCGCAGGCGCGGACCAGCGCGGCTGCGGCGGCGGACTCGGTGGAGGCCCAGGCCGAGCCCAGGACCTCGGCGATCAGGGCGGTCCCCTCGTCCTCGGTGAGCGGGGCGAGCGAGAGCGGCTCCGCGCCGTCCAGGTCCCGCAGCCTGGTCCTGCTGGTCACCAGGACCAGGCAGCCGGGCGAGGCGGGCAGCAGTGGCCGTACCTGGGCGCTGTTCGCCGCGTTGTCGAGGATCACCAGGAGTCGCCGGTCGGCGCTGACGCTGCGCCAGGTGAGCATCCGGCCGTCGAGATCCTCGGGGATGCGGTCGCCGGGGATCCCCATGCAGCGGAGCAGGACGTCCAGCACCTGGCCCGGCGCCTCCGCCTGGTGGGCCGGGGTGAACCCGTGCAGATCCGCGTAGAGGTGTCCGTCGGGGTACTCGTCCGCGAGCAGGTGCCCCGCGCGGACGACCAGCGCGCTCTTCCCGACGCCCCCCATGCCGTCGACCGCGACGATCCGCGGTCCGTGCCCGGACGGACATCGGGCCAGCCGCAGGATGCGTTCGAGCTCCGGGGCGCGGCCGCTGAAGTCCTCCAGGTCGTAGGGGAGGGTGGCCGGAGTCGGCCTGGGCAGGCCGGAGTCGGCGGCCGGGGCCGCCGCCGGGCCCTCGGAGTCCGCCAGTTCGGGATCTCCGCGCAGGATGGCTTCGTGGAGTCGGCAGAGCCGCGGGCTCGGGTCCACGGCGAGTTCCGCCGCCAGGAGCTCGCGGACCCGTCCGAACTCCTCGATGGCCTCGGCCTGGCGTCCCGTCCGGTACAGGGCGAGCATCAGCAGGCCCCGCAGGTTCTCGTCGTAGGCGTCCCGCTCGACCGCGTCGCGCAGATCCGACACGATCGCCGCAGCCCCGCCGAGGGACAGCCGCAGGGCGTAGAGCTCGCCCAGCGCGGCCGTCCGCTGTTCGTCCAGCGAGCGGGCGGCCGCCTGGACGACCCGGCCCCCTTCGCCGGCCAGCACGTCCCCGCGCCACAGCGCCAGCGCCTCCTGGAGCAGCTCGACGGCCTGCTGCCCGTCGCCGCGGGCCGAGGCCTCGCGGGAGCGTCCGAGCAGGGAGCGGAAGCGGACCGCGTCGACCTGGTCGTCGTCGACGGCGATGCGGTACCCCGGGCCGTCCGTCAGGAGCAGTGCGGGACCGCCCGGGATGCGCTCGCGCAGCTCCGCCACGCTCTTGCGCACCCGGTGCGGGGCGGTCTCGGGCGGATTCTCCTCCCAGACCGCCTCCACCAGCCTGCTGACCGGGACGACCCGGCCCGCCTCCAACAGGAGGGCGGCCAGCAGGCGTTCGGCTTTGGGACCGCCCAGCCGCACCCGCTCTCCGCCGAACCACGCCTCGATCGAGCCCAGGATGTTGAACGAGGCTCTGGATGTTCCAACCACGACTGATCTCCCCCGACCTGCACAGATGGCTTGGTCGCGGATCTTAACTCGCACTGCGGGCTCGGGTTCCGGGGTTTTCGCCCCGCGGTGCCGCGGCCGGCAGGCCGGATCAGCCCGGATACCCCTGGGGATCACGGGCGTAGCTGAACAGCAGGTCGGCCTCGATCCGGATGAACACCCCGCGGCCCCAGCTGCTGACCCTGGTCCCCCGCGCCGCGAACTGCACGTCCTCCAGGGCCTCGAAGTCAGCATGCCCCGGCTCGACCAGCACACCGCTGCCGTGCACGATCAGGGCGAACCCGGCGTCGTCGAACAGGCTCAGGCTCAGCGCGGGACGCGCTGCGAGATTGCGTGCCCGGTTGGAGTCCGCGCTCGTCGGGACGTGCAGCCGGCCCCGGTGGAACAGGACGCCCACCGGCGCGCAGCGCGGCTCGCCCTTGGCGGTCGTGGTCGCCAGTACGGCGGTGAACACCCCCGCGCACCGGCGCACCAGCTGAGCGGCCGTCAGCGACTGCTCGGGGAGCCCGAAGGAGGCGCGCATCGCCGGTGAGGCACGACGGGCACTCTCGTCGATCAGCTGCTGAAGCACCGCCAGGTCCTGCGGACTCTGTTCCATCGGACCATCGTATCCGGCCTCCCTCATGAGGCAGTTGGGGCCGGGACGGGAGACGGCGACCCCTGCGCGCCGTCGTCCTGCACAGGGTCCGCGCGCATCCCCCGGACGGTCGGCAGCAGGCAGACCAGCGCGCTGGGCAGGGACACCAGGGCGACGCCGATGAGCAGGACACCGCCCTGTCCAGCGGCCTGCTCGGCCGGACCGACCAGCGCGTAGCCCAGCGGCATGGTGGTCAGGCTGAGCAACGTGTCATAGGACGAGATCCGGGACAGGACGTGCCCGGGGATCGTGCGCTGAAGGGTGGCCGTCCACAGCGCGTTGAGCATCACCACACCGCCGTTGGACGCCGCCGCGGCCACAGCCACCAGCGGCGCGGCCAGGCCCAGCCGGAGCGCGAGCAGCGGCAGGACTCCCAGGGTGAGGGCCAGGTTCCCCACCACCAGGGGCCGTTTCGGACGCCAGCGCAACGCGACGACCCCCGCGCTGAGCGAGCCCGCCGACATGCCGGCGGCCACCACGCCCCAGGCGGCCGACCCACCGAGGTGCTGCTTGGCGAGCACCGGGCCGAGCACGAAGAAGGCGGCCATGCCCAGGTTCCACGCGGCGTGCGCGACGAGGTTGAGCGACAGCCAGCGCCGCTGGGTCACCTCGCGCCAGCCCTGGACCAGATCGGTGCCGAAGGTCCGGCCGCGCTGCCCACGCGCCTGTGTGGCGGGGATCCGCATCAGCATGGTGGCGTTGACCGCGAAGGTCGCCGCGTCGATGCCGTAGACCAGGCCCGCGCCCGCCTTGGCGAGCAGCAGTCCCGCGACCGCGGGGCCGACGATCATGCAGCTGCTGCGGGTGAGCGACTGCAGGGCGGCCGCCGACTGGAACAGCGACCGGTCCTTGACCAGGGCCGGGATGAGTCCGGCCGAGGCGGGGGTGTAGAAACCCGCGGCGGTCCCGTAGAGCGCCCCGCCGATGGAGAGCGCCAGCGGGGTGGCGTGGCCCGAGGCGGCCACCGCCGCCAGGCACAGCTGGACCGCGCAGCGCACGCTGTCCGCCGCCGCCATCTGCGCCCGGCGCGACACCCGGTCCGCCGTCACGCCGCCGAGCAGCGAGGCCAGGACGCGGAACAGCATGCCCGTCCCCAGCACCACACCCAGCCCGCCGACTCCGCTGCCCTGGTTCAGCAGCGCGAACGTGGTCACGATGCCGACCATGCCGTCGCCGAACGAGGAGATCATCTGGCCGGTCCAGAAGAGCCGGAACGGGCGCACCCGCAGGACTCGGACGTCGTTGCGCAAGGTCATCGTGCGGGCTCCGAAGCGGGAAGGGGGACAACGGGACGGCAGGCGGCCTACGACCGGCCTACGACGGTCCGATCCAGCCGTTCTGCATCGCGCGGATCCCGGCCTGGAACCGGCTGTCCGTGCCCAGGAAGTCCAGGAGTTCGGAAATGATCCGGCTCACCGTGCGGCGCGAGACACCGAGCGCGCGTCCGATCCGGTCGTCCTTGGCGCCCTCGGCCATCATCCGCAGCGCGACCCGCTGGACGTCCGTCAGCTCCGCGTCGGGGCTCAGCCGCCGGGCCGGGGGCGCGCCGTCCGGACAGTTGGCGTTCTGCCAGCAGAGCTCGTAGAAGGCGAGACACGCGCTGACCAGCGGCGCGGACCGGACCAGTACCAGACCGCCGCCCTCCTCGGCCGCGTTCTCGGGCAGCAGCATGCTCGAGCCGTCGATCACGACGAGTCGCAGCGGCACATCCGCGGCGTACCGGCACTGGACGCCCATCTCGGCGGCCTCCCTGAGGTAGCGACGCAGCCTGGTGGTGCTGCGGAAGCTCTCCGGGTAGATCACGCGGACCGAGACGCCGCGCTGCAGCAGGCCCCGGGCCCGGTCCAGCGACGCCGCCAGCTCCTCGGCGGACGGGGCCGCGCCCGGGCGCATGGACAGCACCGCGGTCCGGGCGGTGGTGACCAGCTCGGCCACCTGGGCGGTGTCCACCAGGGGATCGACCGGACCGGTGCCGGCGGACGGCTGCTCCAGCACCTCGCGGAACTGGGTCGCCAGCTGGTCCAGGGCCTGCTGGCAGGCGGCCGACGCCGCCAGCGAGGCCTGCACCTGGTCGCGCTGGGTGTGCAGCAGCCGCTCCAGCGCGTCGGCGACGGACGCGGTGCCGCCGTGGCCGGGCGGCGTGCCGGGACCGGACGGGCCGGTGCGGGCCGGGTGGGCGACACGGCCGTGCGAACCGGCACCACGGGAAAGATCAACTCTGGTCAACGGCATGCGCACTCCTCGGTCCCGGCGGTCGGTGAGCGCCCCCCGCTCGTTTCGATGGTCAGCGAGCCCGTTCCCGAGCAGTTCCGCACGAGTTCCCCTGCGGTCCGCCGACCGCCTCAGGCAGGACAGTGCCGGCGGACGAAGGCGAGCTGGCGTTCCATCCGGGCCACCTGGGCGGCCGTCCGCCGCTCCTCGTGGCCGCCGGCGTACCGGTCGAGCTCCACGTGGCCGCCCGCCGCGCGGACCCGCTCCGCGTAGTCCTCGATCTGCGCCGGCGGGCAGCGGCGGTCCAGGCTGCCGGCCATCAGGAGCAGCGGCGCGCGCACGCGGTCGGCCCAGGTGATCGGCGAGGCCTCGCGATAGCGGTGCGGGACCTGCTCGGGAGTACCGCCGAACAGCGTGCGGTCCAGGGCTCTCAGCCGGTCCGTCTGCTCGGCGTAGGCCGCGGTGAAGTCCGCGACCGGCGCCACGGCGAACCCGGCCGCCCATACCTCCGGTTCGCGGCCGACCGCCAGAAGGGCCAGGAATCCGCCCCAGGACGAGCCGCCGACCACCAGCCGGCCGGGCGCGACGCGCCCTCGGGCGCAGAGGGCCTCCCGCACGGCGGCGACGTCCTCCAGCTCCGGCGTCCCCACCTGCGGGCGGGCGGCGTCCTGCCAGCGCCGCCCGTAGCCCGTGGAACCGCGGTAGTTGACCCGGACCACGGTGTAGCCGTGGTCCACCCAGGCCGACACCAGCGGGTTGTAGCTGTCGGTGTCGTGCAGGGCCGGACCGCCGTGCAACAGGAAGACCGCGGCTCCCGGCTCCCGGCGCGGCTCGGCCGGGGCGCTGAGCAGCGCGTGCACCTCACCGCCGGGGCCGTCCACCCTGATGTCCTCGACCGGGACGCCCGGTGGGCGGCGGGGACCGCCGTAGAGCAGTCCGTCCCGGGTGGAGCGGACTTCGGACGGGCAGCGGGCGGAGGACCACAGGTACTCCACGCTCCCGTCGGGCCGGGCGGTGGCGTCGCGAACCAGGCCCGGGGGAGTCGGGACGGCACGGACCCGGCCGTCCAGGCCCACCACAGCCAGCCGGCTCCGCCCCTCCCGGGCGTGGCACACCAGCACCCCCGAGGCGTCGGGCAGCCACTCGGCCCGCAGGTCGCCGGGCAGGCCGTGCTCGATCTCCCGCACGGTGTCGGCCGCGACGTCCCAGAGCAGGAGCCGGTGGGCGCCCTCCTCCTCGCGCTGCAGCAGCAGCCGGGTCGCACCCGGGCGGGGCTCGAAACCCAGCGGGTGGACGGCCGCGGTGCGGGTCGCCGCCCGGCAGGCGAGCACGGCGCCGTCGGCCGGGTCGAGGATCCGCAGGTCCGGGCGGCGGGGGCCGAGGTCGCCGACATCGGTGACCGCCAGCAGCGACCCGTCCGGTGCGAGCGCGGCCAACTGCCGGTCACCGGGCCAGGACCAGCACGCGGGACCGGCTCGACCCGTTCGGGTGCGCACCCGGGTCCGGCCGTCGGCGGCGATCGCCAGGGCGTAGCCGTCGTCCGCCAGGACCAGGCCGGCGGACTGGCCGACCGGGCCGACCGGTTCGGCCGCACTGTTCCCCGGCTCGACGGACGGCTCCGGCTCGAAGGGTTGGCGCGACCACTGGCCGAGCCCACCGCCGGTCGGATCGGCGAACCACCACACCTGGCCACCGGCCGGTTCGATCGCGTACCGGACGGTCCCCCGGGGCTGATCGGTGATCCGCCGCCGCGCACCGTCGGCACGGTCCCAGGTGTGCACCTCGGGCTTGCCCTCGTGGTCGGCCAGCAGCACGGCCCGGCTCGGCAACAGGCGGGCGTACCTGGGCAGCTGGAGCCGACCGGTACCGAAACGCTCGCGCCACCGGTCGTCGCCGATCACGGCTGCACGGCGACAGCGGCGGACGGCGCCGGGGACGGCGCCGCTCCGGGACCGGGACGGCCCTCGCCCGGCCAGCCCGCAGCCGCCCACCGGCTGAAGCGTTCGGCCGCGGCGGTGAGTTGAACGGTCGGGGCGGCGAAGCTGATCCTCACCCGGTCGCCGCAGTCCGGACCGAAGTCGCGTCCGGGAGCGACCAGGACGCGACAGTGCTCCGACGCGGCGCGAGTCCAACTCAGGCCGTCCAGACCGCTGCCGGCCACGTCCAGCCACAGGAAGCAGCCCGCCGAGGGGAGTTCGACCGACAGTCCGGCCGCGGAGAGCGCACCGGCGAGCAGGTCCCGGCCGGCGCGCAGCACGCCCCGGTGTTCCTCGGGGTAGTCTCCGGCGCCGTGCAGGACCGCGAGGGCGCACAGTTGGGACACCGCGGGCGTCGACATCCCGACCCCCCAATGAGCGCGGCTGATCCGGGCGGCCAGTTCGGCCCGGGCGTGCAGGTAGCCGACGCGCATGCCGGTCATCGCGTAGGCCTTGGAGAAGCTGAACACCGACACGATCCGGTCGGCCACCGGGCCGGCGGCCGCGGCCGGCGAGACGTGCGGCGCGTCGAAGCACAGCTCCTCGTACACCTCGTCGCTGACGGCGGTGAGCCCCGGATGCGCGTCGAGCAGCGCGTACAGCCGCGGGTACCAGGCCGGGTCCGCGATCGTTCCGGTGGGGTTGGACGGGTAGTTCCACAGCAGCACGCGGGCGTCCCCCGCCAGGGCTTCGAGCCGCGCCCAGTCGGGCGCGGCGTCCTGCCCCCGGCCCACGGGGTAGTCGACGACGACCAGCCCGAGGGTGCGGCAGGCAGCCCGGTAGGCCGGATAGCCGGGCGCCGGCACGAGCACCCGGTCGCCCGGCGCGCACAGGGCGGCCAGGGTGGCGTAGATGCCCTGGCTGGCGCCGGTGGTCACGACGACCTCGCCCGGCCGCGCCGCGATCCGGTTCGACCGGGTCAACTTCTCTGCCAGTGACTCCCGCAGAGCGCCGAACCCCGACGCCGGGGCGTAGCCGAACGAGGTCCGCTCCGCGGCCCGGCGCAGCGCCACCCGGACGGCGGCCGGCGCCGGATGCCCGGGATCCCCGAGGGCCAGATCGACGACCCGCGGGCCGGTGGTGGTCGTGGTGGTGGTCATGGCGTCCTTTCCTCCTGCCGGAAACAGCTTTTGTCCTGAGGTGTCCTGACGGCTCGACCGGGAGCCGCGGCCGGCGGCCACGGCCGGGGGTCCCACAACCCGGGGCCGCCCTCGACAAGTCGCAGCAGCAGCCAGAGCGGGCCGCACACGCCGTCGCCGAGGGCGTGTCCGACGTCCTGGCCCGAGTCGTCGGGGAGCAGCAGGCGGCCGTCCCGGACGTTGGCGCGCGCCGCGAACTCACCGACCAGCGGTGCGACGGCGGTCCAGCGGTCGAACAGTCCCGCCGCGCCCGTCGGGTCTGCGGCAGCCGGCTCGCGCGCGTCCAGCAGGAACTCCGCCCAGCCCGCGACGCCGCCGGCGAGCCCCAACGGCGCCGCGGTGCACCAGCCTTGCGGGAGGGAGCAGAGGCGGGCGAGCGCGTCCGCCGTCCCGGGCAGTCCTCGGTGGGCGGCCCGGGCGAGGACCTGCCCGCGTCCGGTCAGACCGGTGTCGTACGCCAGGTCGGGGACGCCGTCAACGCGCGCCGTGCCCAGCTCCTGCGCCATGGCGGCCACGGCCGCGCGCGCCGCGCGCCGGGCCGGCCGGTGGTCCAGCGCCGCACCCGCCTCCAGGAGGAACAGGGTCGTCGCGGTCGAATCGGCCGTGGGCACCGTCGGCGTCGCCGCCAGCGTCGAGGCGCAGTCCCGCGCCGCCCGCGCCATGACGGCCGAGCCGGTCGCCAGGTACAGCCGCAGCTGCAGCAGGCCCAACCCCGCCAGCGCGCGCGGGGCGGGCTCCGGATGGGTGGCCTCCCGGGGCGGGAGGACGGCACGGGCCAGGCAGCGACGCCGCATGTCGTCGTCGTCCAGCGCCTCGGCCGCCTCCCACAGTGCCCAGAGCACGCCGGCCTCGCCGGTCCTCAGCCCCAGGTCGGGGCCGGAACCGAGCAGGCCCACGGCGTCGTGCCGCTCCACGTCGCGGGCCAGCAGCGCCACGGCCGCGCGCAGGTCCGCCGGATCCGCCCGGCCCGACCGGTCGGCGTGGCGCAGCGCTCGGGCGAGCAGCAGCAGCGGGCCGGCGATGCCGTGCTGGAGGCCGCGCGGATCGCGCCGACGGCGGTGCGGGGCGGTCAGCCGCAGCGCCTGCGGCCCCCCGTCGAGGACGGCCATGACCAGGTCCGCGAGGCCGTCGTGGAGCAGCACCGACAGTCCCGCGATCGCGCGGGCGGGGTGCGACGGCGCCTCGATCGGCTGCGGCGAGGACGGCTGCGGGGAGGACGGCTGCGGGGAGGCCCGGCGCGGCGAGGCCGGCCGCAGCACGGGCGCCTTCTGCGGTCGCAGCGCCGGATCGCCGGTCATGAGCCTCGCCACCGGGCCGGCCGCCGCGGCGGCGAAGCCGGACTCGTCCGGGACGCGGGCCAGCTGGGCGCCGAGCAGCTCGGCGGCGGGCGTCAGACCGCTGAGGGCGTGCGGGTCCCGGCCGCTGGCCAGCAGGAAGAGCAGTCCGCCGAGCGCATGGAGGTCGGCCGAGGGGCCGGGGGCCGGTCCGCGCAGCGGGGCGTGAACCTGTTCCGGGGCGGCGTAGCCCCGGGTGTACTCCCGGTAGACGCTGTCGTCCGGCCGGGCGGCCAGCTCCAGGTCGACCAGTCGGGCCCGGCCCAGCTCGTCGACGACGACGTTGCCCGGCGACAGGTCGCGCAGCGTCCAGCCCAGCTCGTGGACGGCGTCGACCGCCTTGCCGAGCGACCGGGCGACCGGGAACGCCAGCGGTCCGCAGCCGCGTCCGGGGCGCCACCGGGTGCGTACCCAGTCGGCCAGGCTGACTCCCGGCAGGCGTTCCTGGACGAGCAGGAGCGCCTCGCCCAGCTCGACCAGGTCCACCAGGGCGGGCACCGCGCCGGTGGGGCCGAGCGCTCGCAGCGCCTGGGCCTCGTGCCGCAGCACGTCACGCGCGTCGGTGCCGAAGGCGGTGGCGCCGATGTGCGGGCGCACGTGCTTGACGACCACGACCGCACCGGTTTGCTGGTCCAGCGCCGTGAACACGCCTCCGCGGGACGAGCGTTGCAGGACTCCGGTCACCCGGAAACGCCCGGCCAGCAGAAGACCGTCCCGCGTGGCCCGACCCGAGCTCGCGCCCGGCCGGGTCGGGACGACGGGCCGGGGCAGTTCGGGAGCCCAGGCCGGCGGTGCGTACCCGTGCCGGGGGTCGGGGACGCGCCGCCCGTCCGGAGCGGTCAGGACGGAGACCAGCCCACCCCGGTCGTCGAGCCGGTGCTCGCTGCGGACGGCGCCGTAGCGGTAGTAGACCGGGCTGTCCGGTGCCCACCGGGCGTCGGAGGAGACGCCAGGCCCGGGCATCCCGGCCGTCGCCTCGGCCAACTTCTCGGCCAGCAGCGCGCACTGCCGGGGATCGGCCGGATAGGCCGTCAGGAACTTCCCGACTCCGCTCTCCTCGTAGCGCGCCGAGACCACCTGGTGCAGGACCGCCTGGTCCGCCGCGAACTTGAACGTCACGCGCGCCCGGCGCAACACCGGCAGGCACGCGGCCAGGGTGCGGGCCGCGTGCGTCGGGACGGTGGAGACGTGCAACTTCCACCCCTGCTCGGGCAGGACCGCCCCCGGGGGCCGCGCATGGCACCAGAACCCGTCGTCGCGCAGCGTCCAGCCCGATCCGCTGAGCCGCTCGCGCATGTCGGCGGACAGCACGGCCGACCGCGCGGGGCCGAGCAGCTCGCGCCACTCGTCAAGTCGGTCGTCCGGCACGGCGGATCACCTCTCCACGTGCCAGGGTCCCGGCAGTTCGTCGCGGTCGAGCAGCGGAAGGTGGCAGTCCTGGGGTCCGACCACCACGGCCCTGGCCAACTCCGGACGCAGTTCGCGGCGGGCCACCGTCACCACGTCGGAGGCGCTGATATCGCCCCACAGGGCGAACAGCTCCTCCTCGGGCTGGGGGGCACCGCGTCGCAGCACCTCGTTCCCGGTGACCAGGCAGCGGCCCTCGGCCGTCTCCCGGTCCCTGACGTGGATACCGCGGTTGACCGCGACGGCCCGGGCGAGCTCCTCGGCGGACGGCGGCTCGGCCAGGGCCCGACCGAGCAGGTCGTGGACCGCGTCGAAGGCCTTCGCCAGGTCCTCGGGCAGGCAGCTGAAGAGCACCAGGAGCGCACCCGTCGCCGCGTGCAACTCCAGGACGGTCCTGGCCTGGTACGACAGGCCCAGCCGGTTGCGGAGCAGTTCGCCCAGCCGGCTGCCCGGCATGCCGCCCACGATGGAGTGGAACAGCCGCAGGGCATAGATGTCCCGGTTGCCGAGGCGGTAGGAGGGTCCGGGGACGGCGAGCGCGGCCAGCACCGTCCGGCCGGGGACGGCGAGCACGGTGTGCCCGCGCGGGCCGTACGCCCGCGGGTGGGGACCGGGGGGCGGCGGGACGGGAGCCGCCGACAGCGGGAGATGGCGCTGGACGGTCCGCTCGATGCCGGGATCCTCCCGAGGACTGTCCACCAGGAGGGTCAGTCGGCCGGGACCGGCCGAGTCGGCCGCGAATCCGGCAATCGACTCCCGGTCCAGGCCGTCGAGTTGCTCGGCGACGCCCAGCGCCGGCAGCCCGAAGCGGCCGTCGCCGTGCAGCGCCCGAGTCACCAACTGGCGCAGGCGCCGGGACCTGTTGTCCGCGAAAAGCCTCAACTCGTTGCGGATCGCCGTGCGTTGGGCAGCCAGCTCGGCCGGATCCCAGCCGGGCCGGGTGTAGCAGGTCAACAGCAGGTCCACGGCCTCCCGCAGCGTCTCGTCGGGACCGCTGAGCCGGAAGTACGAGTACTCGGCGGCCGTTCGCGCATCCATCGTGCAGCCCAACGCCGAGACCGCCGCGGCGATCCGCCCGGCGGTCGGGTGCGGCCCGGCGCCCGCGAAGAAGGCGTGCTCGTACAGGTGGGCGAGACCGGAGGCGCCGACGGGGTCGGACCAGGAGCCCGCGCTCAGGTAGACCATGGCACTGGCCGACCGCCCGCGTCCCGGGCTCTGCCGCACCAGCGTGGCACCCGCCGTCGGCGCGGCGGTCACCGCCGGGCCAGCTTGCCGACAGCTCCGACGAGACCGTCCACCCGGATCCGCATGGCGTCCGAACCGAGCTGTACGGCGCCCGACTCCTGCGTGCGGTAGTCCCCCGGCGTGGTGACGGCCTGCTCGGGCACGCAGAGCCCGTACAGGCCGCGCACCACGATGCGCAGGTGGTCGCAGGCCTGGACGGCGGTCAGCTTGGGTCCGTGCGCGAGCAGACCGACGGACTTGCCGGTGAACTCGGTCATGGACAGGGAGTCCAGGGCGTTCTTCAGCACTCCGGAGTAGGAGTTGTGGTAGACGGGCGTGGCGAGCAGAAAGGCGTCGGCGCGACGGGCCGCCGCGACCAGCCGTTGCACGGTCGGATCCGGGTTGGCCGCCGGATCGCGGTGGTAGGCGGGGTCGGCGATCGGCAGCGCGTCCTTTCCGAGGTCCCAGAGCACGGGGCGGTGGCCCGCGGTGAGCACCGACTCGGCGGCGTAGCGGGTCAGCGCACCGGTGTATCCGTCGCTGCGGATGCTTCCGGACAGGATCAGGACGTCCACCGGTCGGGCGGCTGGGGCGGTGCTCGGTACCTGGCTCACTGCCATGGTCCCCTCTCTCGTATGCGCGCCGCCCAGTCGGCCAGCCCGCGGGCCAGCTCGAACCGGGCGGTGAACCCCAGCTGGTCCGCGGCGACGCGGGTGTCCAACTGCCAGGGTGTCGGCTTCTGTTGGTCCTGATCATGCTCGACGTCCGGGCCGCCCAGCGAACCGAACGCCTCGGCCACCTCCGCGGCGGACAGCGGCCGGCCGGTGCCCAGGTTGGCGACGGTCGGACCGTCGGGCGGTGCGGTGGCGAGCGCGACGAGGCCCCGGGCCGCGTCGTCGGCGTACAGGTACTCGCGGCCGGACAGCCCCGCGCCCACCCGCACCGGCCGGCCCGTCAGCTGGCGCGCCAGGAGGATCATCAGCCGTCCGGCCAGCTGCCCGCCATCGGGACGCGCACCCGGTCCGTAGACCCCGCAGAGCCTGGCGATCCGGGGCACGGTGGCGGTCCCGGCGCTCTGCCCCAGCACAGTGGCCTCCGCGGCGGCCTTCGCGGCGCCGTACGGGGTGCGCGGGCGGCAGGGCCAGGACTCCGGCACCGGCGTGATATCCGGGCTGCCGTACACGGCGAGGCTGGAGGCCAGCACCAGCCGCGGCACCTCCTCGGCGACGCAGGCCTCCGTCAGGTGCGCGGTCGCGCGGACGGTGTCCACCACCAGGTCGGTGGCGGCACCGGCCCGGCCGTCGGCCCGCAGGCGTCCGGCGGTGTGCACGACCAGCGCCGGCCCGAGCTCGGCGACCGCCGCCCGGGTACCTGCGCGGTCACCGAGGTCCAGTGCACGCGCCGCGCAGCCCACCTGTCGCGCGACCGCGGCGGCCCGGGCGGCGTCCAGGTCGGCACAGGTCACCTCGGCGCCCCGGCGGACGAGTTCGGCCGCGGTGGCCGTCCCCACCAGCCCGGCACCGACCACCAGGACCCGGCGCCCCGCCACCGCCGTGCTCACGGTCGCGCCCCGGTCGGAGCGGTTCCCCAGCGGGTGATCTCGATTCCGCAGACGTCCACCGGCAGGCTCGTGGAGGCCTCGGCGCCGAGGTCCAGCAGCCTGGCGGCGTAGTCCCGCAGGTCCCACTGGAAGACCGGGTGGCGGACGTCGTGCGCGAGTACGAGGGCGCCAGGCGCCAGGTTCGGCGCCCAGCGCTCCACCAGCCGGGCGTATCCGGCCTTGCGGGCTCCCGGTTCGTCGATGTCGACGAGCACGAGGTCCCAGGGGCCGAGGTGGGCGAAGTCCGCGGCGGCGTAGGCGTCGGCCCGCACGACGACGGCGGCCGGGCCGAAGCCGGCCCGGCGCAGATTGCCCTCGGCCGTCACCAGCGCATCGGCGTCCACGTCCAGTCCCACCGCGTGGGTGCCCTGGTAGGAGGCGGTCGGACCGAAGCCGGGAGCGGTGACCCAGCCCAGCAGGTTTCCGGCGTAGCAGCCGAGGACAGCGACCCGCTGCGGCCGGTGGATCGTCGCGACGGCGTACAGCAGCCGCGCGGCCAGCGGCGTGAGGTGGGTGTCCGGGATCTCGAACGCGTCGTACAGCAGCGGGCGCAGCCGGTGGTAGCCCTCCCACAGGCCCTCCGGCGCCGTCGGCAGGACGCCCGCCCGCACGCAGTGCTCGACCATCCGCTGGGCCAGCAGATCGGTCTGGGCGATGGTCAGCTGCGGCCGGGCCCGGTCCGCGACGGCGCCGGGGACCGCCGGATCAGCCACCGTTCACCCGCGCCGCGTACCGGCCGAGCTCGCGCACCGAGCTGACCACCGCCGCCATGTTGGGCACCTGGCGCGGATTGCCGATGACCACCTCGGTGGGGGGCACGGTGGCGCCCATGGCGGTCAGCACCTGGCGGAGCTGGGCCGCACCGAGGTAGGCGGAGGAGTGGTCCGCCCCGACCACCAGCAGGATCACCGTCCGGCCCGCGAGCGGGAGGAAGCGGTCCGGCACCGGGTCGTAGTTGGCGCCGCCGAGCACGTTCAGGAGGTTGATCACCGGTCCGGAGATCGAGTTCCAGTAAGCCGGGGCGGAGAGCACCACGACATCGCTCTCGTCCAGCGTGCGCCGCACCAGCTCGAGGTCCGGGCTGCCGTACTGCTCGCAGGTGCGCCCGTCGAACTGCGGGACGTCGAGCTCCCGCAGGTCGAGCTGCTCCCACTCGGCGCCCTCGTCCTGGAGTCCCGCCTGAACCGCGAGGAGCAGCTTGCGGGTGGCCGAGGGGCGGTCGATCCCCGGACCGGGCTTGCGGCTGCCGCACAGCAGCGCGACGCGCTTCACGCGGCACCCCGGACGGCCTGCGGGCGCTCGGTGGTGCCGACGCCGGAGAGAAAGCGGTTCAGGTCCATACCGGGACGTCCTTCGAGGTCGACGGTGGAAATGTACGAGGGAAGCTTCGAGGAGGGGACCAGCAGCTCGGCGCCGGCCTCGTGCAGCGCCGCCGCCCCGGCCGCGGCATCACCCCTGCCGACCGCGCCGACCGCCTGCGGGAACCAGCGGGCCGCGGCGTCGAGCAGGTGCCGGTCGCGTTCGAGACCGCCCAGCACCGTGGACCACAGCAGTCCGGCGAGCTGCTCCCGGTAGGCGTCCTCGTCCCGCAGCCAGCGCGCCAGCCTGGCGCCCTCCCGGTAGACGGTGAAGGCCTCGTCGTGACGGCCGCGCTTGTGCTCCACGTACCCGAGCGCGGAGAGCATCCGCTCCAGATAGAACGGGTCGCGCAGGTGCTCCGCGAGGCCGATCCCCTGGCGCAGCGACTCGGCCGCACCGTCCAGGTCCCCGTTGCGCAGCCTGAGCAGGCCGATGGCGTAGTGGTACAGCGCGCCGTAGTCCGCGCGGGCGGCCTTGCGCAGGACCGCGGAGACGGAGGTGAGGAAGTGCTGGGCCTGGTCCGGCCGGCCGGTGATCTCCATCAGGAACGACAGGTTGTAGCCGAGGTTGTAGCGCAGATAGAAGGCGCTCATCCCGGGCAGGCCCTTGACGGTCGCGAAGGCCTCCAGCTCCTCCCGGTACGCCTCGGCGAACCGGGCCTCCCGCACGGCGACGTCGGTGGCGCGACGGCCCTCCATCGCGGCGACCAGCGCCAGTCCGTTGCCGACCCAGGCGCGCTCCACCAGGACGTCCACGTTCGGGTCGACGACCTCCGCCAGCGCGGCGCGGGCCTCGGCGTAGAGCGAACGGGCCCGGACCAGGTCGTAGTTGCGCTTGGTGGCGATCAGCGCGAGCAGGTAGTACAGGTGCGCCTTCACCTCGGGCCGGCCGGTCATCGACACGGCCTCGTCGAGCAGCGTCTCGGCACCGGCGATGTCGCCCTCCTGCGCGGCGCAGATCGCCTCCAGCCGCCTGAGCTGCACCCGGGTGGCGGCGTCCTCCTCCGGATCCGTCCCGAAGGTGTCCATGGCCAGGGCGGTGGCGATGAGGAGCCGGACCCGCTCGAAGTTCTGCAGCGCGAGCGAGTCGCCCACCAGGCGCAGCAGGCTCGGCATTCCAGCCGCGATCGCGCGCCCCACGACGGTGGAGGCCTCCGCCGCCCCGGGCTCGGTCCACCGGCCGCCGTCGGCGACCGGCGCGTCGTCGGGAGCGGGGTGGACGACGACCCCGCTGCGGGCCGCGATGTTCGAGAAGAAGGTGGCGCGCAGCCGGTCGATGATCCGGGCGACGGGCGCGTCGGAGCGGTGACGGCGCATCCGGCCGCGGACCGTCAGCCGGCCGGCGCCGGACGGCGAGATCAGCGCGGCGCGGTACAGCACCCGCAGGGAGGGGCGGTCCCAGCTGTCGAGTCGGTCCACCTCCAGCACCAGGCGGGAGCTCTCACCGATCAGCAGGGCGCAGTTGGCGACCAGGCGGGCCGCCTCGTCGATCCACAGCGAGCTGGTGTGCGACTCACGGCTGATCCGGCGGGTGGTGCCCAGTGCCGCGGCCTCGGACATCGGAACCAGCCGCCCGATCTGGTCGCGGTGTCCGGGCGCCGACAGCAGGTCGAGCACCCGGCTGTGGCGTTCGCGGAAGTCGGCGTACACCTCGGCCGACACGGCCGCCTCGACCAGCGGGAGAAGGGCGTTCAGCAGCACGTCCGTTCCCGACAGGTTCTCGAACCCGGCGGCCGGCGCGAGCACGGTGACCACCAGGTCGCCCGCCGCGAACCCCGCCTGCGACAGGCACGAGACCGTGTCGTGCGGCGCACCGCAGAGCAGCATGACCTGATCGGCCGGAGCCCATTCAAGAGTGGAGTCAGCGTGCCACGGCGGAACGCCGCCCGGAGTTACCTCATCCATCGCCGTCCGCCTCCTGTCCGGGTCCCACCCTGTATTCCCATGACTCCGTTGCTTTCCTGCACCGGGGACCACAACGGCCCGGATTACCGGAGGTGCCGGCCCCGGGAGAGTTCCCGAGGCCGGCACCCTCGATCCTCAGCCGGCACTAGGCACGGCTCGGACCGCGATTTACCACTCGGCGGTGCCGCGGGCCAGCTCGTACTCGCGCTCGCCCATGCCGCCGTCGACCTCGCTGTCGAAGGAGGCGAGAACCTCCTCGAGCGCTGCGGTCAGCTCGTTGTCAGACATGTGAATCAACCCCTTTCCAAAGGTGTCCAGTTCAGTACCGTTCCGGTGTCCCGGTGGCACACCAGGAGCTTTTCGCACGCCGCCCGGGGCGGCAATGGAGTCGGATTGGCGCATGGACGTCGTGGCTCACCGAAGCCAACCCCGGCACGTAGCGGTTCTGCGGAGGAACTCTGGAACTGCTGTTCCCTGTCAGCGTCGTGCGCTACCTTCGCGTGGTCGCGCAGAGGAGTGGACGGGGGTCACTGTGGCGATCGAGCTACCTGGCGAAGTTGTGTCGATGCTTCAGTTCATCGGGGTGAACTGGCCGAACGTGAACGAGGACAAGGTCCGCGAACTCGCCACACACATACGCGAGTTCGCGGACAATGTGGACGGGACGCACCAGAAGGCCACCGGGACGGTCAGTGCGATGGCCGCCGACTACCAGGGCGGTTCCTACGAGGCGCTGGTGTCGACCTGGGCGCACCTGTCGTCCAGCCACATGAGCGAGCTGGTCGACGCCTGCCACACGGTGGCGACCGCGTTGGACGCGGCCGCCGGTGTGATCGTCGCGATGAAGATGCAGGCCATCGGCGAACTCGGCGCGCTGGCGGTGACGTTCCTGGCCGACCAGGCCGCGGCAGTGGCGACCTTCGGTCTGGCGGAGGCCGGCATGGCCCTGATCGTCGAGGGCGCGGAGCAGATCACCGACTACCTCGAACAGCAGCTGGAGCAGTACGTCATCGGCCAGGTGATCGAGGCCGCGATCACGCCGCTGGTCGCCGTGGTCGCCAAGGCCGTCAACGGGCTCGCGTTCTCGGCGGTGTCGGGGATCCTGGGCGTCTCGGGCAGTGCGGGGGCGGGCGGTTCTGGGTTCAAGATCGACCCGGCCGCGCTGGAGGACCACGCGGAGACGATGAACGGGCACGCACAGGAGGTGGCCGGGCACGCCGAAGCGCTGCGCGGCAAGCTGGCAGGGGTGGACTTCACATGAGCAACCAGATCGTCAAAGCGCTGGAGGACGGCGCCAAGAAGCTCGGCAAAGCCCTCGCGGAGGACGCCGGCAAGACGGTCAAGGACTTCTACCACTCGGCCGGCAGCAAACTGAAGACAGTGGCGAAGAACACCGCCGAGACCGACGCCAAGCACGAAGCCGAACTCAAGAAGATCCTGGAGGACGGCAAGAAGGACGCCCCGCACGAACCCCACCTGCCCGGCGAGGGCGGCGGCCGTGGCGGCAAGGGCGGGGACGGCGAGGGCGGTTCGGGTTCGGGTCGCAAGCAGGCCGACAACCCACGCGAGGCCGGCCGCAAGGACGACGCGGTCTGCGAGGGCGGCGAACCCGTCGACATGGCCACCGGGCGGATGTTCATCGACCAGGTCGACGCCTCGCTGCCCGGCTCGCTGCCGCTGCTGTTCACCCGCAACTTCGAGTCCGGCTACCAGGCCGGGCGGTGGATGGGCCCGCGGTGGGTCTGCACCTTCGACGAACGCCTGGAGATCGACGCCGAGGGCGTCGTTCACATCGGCGCCGACCGCCGCACCCAGGCCTACCCCCACCCGCAGCCGGACGACGCCGTCCAGGCGAGCGCCGGGGTGCGCCGCGACCTGGAACTCGCGCCGGGCGGCTATGCGCTCACCGACACATCCACCGGCCTGGTACGGGAGTTCACCGTCGCCGCGGGCGGCCGCGAGGCCCTGCTCACCCGGGTCCGGGACCGCTTCGGACGCCACTACGACCTCGCCTACGACGACCACGGCACCCCGCTCGGCATCACCCACAGCGGCGGCTACCGCCTCCTCGTCACCGTGGACGGCAGGCGGATCACCGCCCTGCGCCTGGCCGGTGGCGGCGAGGACGGCCACGACGTCCTGCTGGTGCGCTACGGCTACACCGACGGCCACCTGACCTCGGTCTACAACTCGTCCGGGAAACCGCTGCGGTTCGCCAACGACGCCACCGGGCGCATCCTCTCCTGGACCGACCGCAACAGCAGCCACTACCGTTACAGCTACGACCAGTTGGACCGGGTGGTGGACGAGGGCGGCCTCGACGGCGCGCTCAGCTTCCGCTTCAGCTACGGCGAGCCCGACCCCGTGACGGCCGTCCGGGTCCACACCGAGACCAACGCGCTGGGCCACACGACGACCTACCACGTCAACGAGCACGCCCAGATCGTCGCCAGGATCGACGCGTTGGGGAACACCACCCGCTTCGAGCGGGACGCCTACGACCGCCTGCTGGTCGAGACCGACCCGCTGGGCCGCAGCACCCACTACACGTACGACGGCGCCGGCGACCTCGTCTCGCTCACCCGCGCCGACGGCGAGACGGCCACCGCCGAGTACCTCGGCGTCCTCGGCCTGCCGACGGTGATCGTCGAACCGGGCGGCGCCGCCTGGCGGCAGACGTACGACGAAGCCGGTCGACGCACCTCCCTGACCGACCCGCTCGGCGCCACCACCCGCTACGGCTACGACGAGTACGGCCACCTCGCCGCCGTCACCGACCCGCTGGGGAACACCGTCCGGCTCCGCTGCGACGCCGCCGGCCTGCCCGTCGAGATCACCGATGCCACCGGCACCACCACCCGCTTCACCCGCGACCGCTTCGGCCGTACCGCCGCCGTCACCGACCCGCTCGGGTCGACCGTTCGGTTCGGCTGGACCACCGAGGGCCGGCTCGCCTCCCGCACCACCGCCGACGGCGCCACCGAGACCTGGACGTACGACGGCGAGGGCAACTGCCTGACCCACACCGACCAGCTCGGCCGCACCACCGCCCTGGAGTACACCCACTTCGAGACGCTGGCCGCCCGGACCTCGCCCACCGGCGCCCGCATCGCCTTCACCCACGACGCGAACATGCAGCTCACCGCGGTCACCGACGCCCTCGGCCGGCAGTGGACGTACCGGTACGACGCGGCCGGCCGGCTGACCGGCGAGACCGACTTCCAGGGCCGCACCCTCGGCTACGAGCTCGACGCGGCCGGCCAGGTCATCGCGCTGACGAACCCGCTGGGACAGACCGTCCGGCAGACCTACGACCTGCTGGGCCGCGCGGTCGGCCGCGACGCCGACGGCCGTACCACCAGCTACGCGTACGACCTGGCGGGGCGGCTCGTCCGGGCGACCAACGCCGACGCGGACGTGATCCGCTCCTTCGACGCCCTCGGCAACCTGCTCAGCGAGAGCGTCAACGGCCGCGCCCTCACCCTCACCCACGACGCCGGCGGTCGCCGGACCGGTCGGCGCACGCCCAGCGGCCACACCAGCTCCTGGAGCTACGACCCGTCCGGCCGGCCCACCCAACTCGCCACCTCCAGCGGCGCGTTCGACTTCGCCTACGACCTGGCCGGACGGGAGGAGCAACGCACCGTCGACGGCTCCCTCACCCTCGTCAGCAGCTGGGACAGCCTTCACCGGCTCACCGGCCACACCCTGCGCGCAGCGTCCGCCGTCGTCCAGCAGCGCGGCTACAGCTACCGCGCGGACGGCCACCTCACCGGCGTCGACGACCGGCTCGCCGGACAGCGCACCTTCGAACTCGACCCGACCGGACGCGTCACCGCCGTGCACGCCGCCGGCTGGAGCGAGCGGTACGCCTACGACCAGGCGGGCAACCTGACCAGCGCCGACTGGCCCGCCACCGGCGCGACCGAGGCGGCCCGCGGCGACCGGACCTACACCGGCACCCAGCTCACCACTGCCGGCCGGGTCCGCTACGAGTACGACGACGCGGGGCGGGTGACCTTGCGTCAGGTCACCCGGCTCTCCCGCAAGCCCGACAGCTGGCGCTACACCTGGGACGCCGAGGACCGGCTCACCGAGGTCACCACTCCCGACGGCACCCGCTGGCGCTACCTCTACGACCCGTTCGCCCGGCGCATCGCCAAACACCGCCTGGCGGCCGACGCGGTCACCGTCGAGGAGCGGACCGAGTTCACCTGGGACGGGTTCACCCTCGCCGAACAGACCACGCACGCCCCCTACCTCCCCGGCCCGCACACCCTCAGCTGGGACCACCAGGGCCTGCAACCGCTGGCCCAGACCGAGACCATCACGGCACAGGAACAGGTCGACCGCCGGTTCTTCGCCATCGTCACCGACCTGGTCGGCACGCCCACCGAACTCGTCGACCCGGCCACCGCCACCATCGCCTGGCGCGCCACGCCCACGCTCTGGGGACACACCAGCTGGCCGTCCGACAGCAGCACCTACACCCCGCTGCGCTTCCCCGGCCAGTACTTCGACCCCGAAACCCGGCTGCACTACAACGTCAACCGGTACTACGACCCCGAGACCGCCCGCTACACCGCCCCCGACCCGCTCGGCCTGGTCCCGCACCCCAACCCCGACACGTACGTCCACAACCCGCACACCTGGGCGGACCCGCTCGGCCTGTCACCGCACCCGGCGACGCCCGAGGGAGCTCCGGAGGAGGCGCCGCCCGGCATCTCCGAGGAAGCGCAGCAGGCGATCACGAAGTATCACAACCTGATGCGTGACCCGATCGGCGAGGCGAACGCCCAAGCCGGGCACAACCACTACTCCGCGGCCCGCCAGGAGGCCGCCGGCATCGTGGTGGCGCGCAAGAAGGACGGCCGGCCCTACTCGCACATCTCCGACCTCCAGCAGGCCCGCGACGGCATGAAGGGCGTCGCCAAGACCCTCGGCCGGCAACTGATCAAGGGCGGAGATCTCAGCGAGGAGGACCGGAGCATGCTCGCCGGCTACGTCAGGGCCAGCAACCGCCAGGCCGGGCGGCTCAGCAGCTTCCTGCACGGGATCGGACACGGCACGACGCCTCCGTATCATGAGTGGCCGCCGGGATCGTGACGCGCGGGCAGGATCGTCGGTGCGGGCAGGATCGTCGGTGCGGGCAGGACCATCGGCGCGGGCGGACCGGAGGACGGGTATGACGGACGAGGACGGCTTTCCGGAGCTCCACGGGGTCTTCGCCCCGCTGGCGTCGCCCGAGCAGCTGCGTGCCCGCTGGCTGACCCCGCAGGGCGCGGCGGCCCTGGCCGCAGCGGTCACCGGCCTGCAGAGCGGCGGCCGGTGGTACGACGCGGTGGCCGAACTCCCGTACGCGGACGAGGCGTTCCAGGACGAACCGGAACCGGGCAGTCGAGACCTGCGCGGCGCCCCGCTGGACGGACTGGATCTGCGCGGCGCCGACCTGCGCGCCGCGGACCTCTCCGAGGCCTCGGTCCGGTCGGCCGTCCTGGCCGACGCCGACCTGCGCGGCGCGCGGCTGGACGAGGCCGACTTCACGGGATCGGACCTGCGCCGGGCCGACCTCTCCGACGCCACTGGCAAAGCCCGGTTCACCGGGTGCCGCTTCGAGGAGGCCAAGCTCGTCGACACCATGCTGCGGGCGAGCGACTTCCGTCAGGCCGATCTGGTGCGCGCGGACCTGACCGGCGCGAACCTGCTGGGCGCCGACCTCACGGCGGCGAACCTGGCCGGGGCGAACCTGACGGGCGCCCGGCTGGACCTCCCGGGGTCCGAGGCCCCAAGCCGCAGCGAGCCGCCGGCGCAGCGCCCGCCGACCGTACTGCACGGCTTCGACTTCCCGCAGCCGCTGCGCGAGGCCCTGCGCGCCCGGTGGTCCGGGCCCGAGGGCCGTCGCGCCCTCGAAGCGGCCCTCGCCGACGACTCCCCGCCCGGCGGCCGCGACCTGCGCGGCGCCCCGCTGGACGGCCGCGACCTGACCGGGGCGGACCTGTCCGGAGCACTCCTCGACGGCGCCACCGCCGTGGCCGCCGTCCTCGCCGACGCGAACCTGTCCGGCGCGCACCTCCTCGACGCCGACCTCGACCGCGCCGACCTCCGCGGCGCGAACCTGTCGCGCTGCCGCGGCCGCATCTCGCTGCGCGGCTCGCTCCTGCGCGGCGCCGACCTGCGCGGAGCCGCACTACAGGGCTGCGATTTCGAGGACGCCGACACCACGGACGCCGATTTCAGCCAGGCGACCCTGCTCTCCTGCCGCGTGACCGAACGGCAGTGGCAAGCCGCGACGACCACCGGGGCGTACCTCGCACCCAGCGGCTGACCCCCGACCTCGGGTCGGGCCCAGCGGGGCTTCCCCCCAACAGTATGACGAGGCGTCACTCGGCGGCGGGACCAGGACGGGAACGGTCGACGCCAGGCTGAGCGGGTAGCCCTGCGCACGGCGGGTATCCGCACGGCGCCGACTGATGAGGAGGGTCAAGATGTGCGCGAACTGCCAGACATGGGTGCCCGGTTTCGGAGGAGAGGCGCTGTCGGGATGAGCGACACCACCGGGCGCCCGGTCCTCGAGAAGCTGCGCGCCACCCTCGCCGACGCGACCCGCTTCGAGACCGGCCCCCTGGACGTCGAGGACGCCTGCCGGCAGTACGCCGAGGAGGGCTACGAGGCCACCGGGCAGCTGCGGGAGTTCCTGGCCGACTACGCCGAACTCACCGTCGCCTGGCGGTTCCGGGAGTGGGAGGAGGAGGTCTCGACCTCGGTCGAGAAGGCGCTCGACGCTCCCGCCAGGAACGTGCGCTTCTACGCCCGGCGGATCGGCCAACCGGTCCTCCCGGTCGGTGCCGCGTTCACCACCGACGAGGTCCTGCTGCTGGCCGAGAACGGCGACATCCTGCTCGGCGGAGACGCCGGGATCCAGCGGGTCGCGCACGGCTTCGAGAACGCCGTGCGGTGCCTCGTCACCGGCGACTGGGACAAGACCTTCTTCTGACCCGAAGCGGCGGCAACGTGCTCCTGCCGGATCGCGGCAACCTTCTGGCGTGTGGCGGCAACTGACGGGCAACCGGGGCCGAGACCAAGGCTCCCGCGCCAGAAGGACAAGCCGTTGCCACGTCAGAAACGTTCTCATCGCCGCCGCCCGGCAACCCGCCGGCTGCTCGCCGCCGCCGTGGCTCTCGCCGCCGTGGGTGCCGCCGTCCCGCTGGTCGCCGAGGCCGCGTTCACGTCGAACGGCGGGACGCCGACCACGCTCGCCGGTGCGGCGGCGGGCAGCGGCCGCTACTTCGGCACGGCGGTGGCTGGGGGCAGGCTCGGTGACTCGACGTACGCCACCGTTCTCGACCGGGAGTTCAACACGATCACCCCCGAGAACGAGATGAAGTGGGACACCACCGAACCCTCCCGCGGAGCCTTCAACTTCGCCCCCGCCGACGCGATCGTCAGCCACGCCGACGCGCACGGCCAGCGCATGCGCGGCCACACCCTGGTCTGGCACTCCCAACTGCCCGGCTGGGTCAGCTCCATCACCGATGCCACCACCCTTCGCAGTGTGATGGACAACCACATCACCACCGAGATGACCCACTACAAGGGCAAGATCTACGCCTGGGACGTGGTCAACGAGGCCTTCGCCGACGACGGCAGCGGCCGGCACCGCAGCTCCGTGTTCCAGAACGTGCTGGGCAACGGCTTCATCGAGGAGGCCTTCCGCACCGCCCGGAACGCCGACCCCTCGGCCAAGCTGTGCTACAACGACTACAACATAGAGAACTGGACGGACGCCAAGACCCAGGGCGTCTACGCCATGGTCAAGGACTTCAAGTCCCGCGGCGTACCCATCGACTGCGTCGGCTTCCAGAGCCACTTCGGCGCCGGCGGCCCGCCGGCCGACTTCCAGACCACCCTGTCCAACTTCGCCGCGCTCGGCGTGGACGTCCAGATCACCGAACTCGACATCGCCCAGGCGTCCGCAGCCGCGTACACCACCACCGTCCAGGACTGCCTCAACGTCGCCCGCTGCACGGGCATCACGGTGTGGGGCATCCGCGACAGCGACTCCTGGCGCACCGGTGAGGACCCGCTGCTGTTCGACGGCAACGGCAACAAGAAGGCCGCCTACAACGCGGTCCTCACCACCCTGGCCGGCGCCGCCGGCGGCGGCGGAACGCCGGGCGGCGGCATCACCCCCGGCACCGTCTACACGCTCTCCGACGTAGCCGCCGGACGTGCTCTCGACGAGTACGTGGGACAGAACGGAAACGCCACCCCGCTCCAGGTCTGGGACGCCAGCGGCGCCACCAACCAGCAGTGGCGGGCCGCCCGGAACGGCGACGGCTCCTACACGCTGACCAACGTCGCCAGCGGCCGGGTGCTGGACGAGCCGGGCAACCAGACGGGCAACGGGACGAGGATGGAGGTCTGGGACGCCAACGGCGGCGCCAACCAGCACTGGAAGGCCGCCCGCAACGCCGACGGCTCCTACACCCTGACCAACGTCGCCAGCCGCCGAGCACTGGCGATCCCCGCAGGTCAGACCGCCAACGGCACCCCCGTCCAGGTCTGGGACTCCAACGGCGGCGCCAACCAGCACTGGAGCTTCACACCCTCCGCGTCGACGACACCGGCACCGACACCAGCACCGACAGCGACAGCGACACCGACGGGCGGCACGTGTGCCCTTCCCTCGACGTACCGTTGGACGTCGACGGGCGCGCTGGCGCAGCCGTCGAACGGGTTGGCCGCGGTGAAGGACTTCACCGACGTGGTGTACAACGGCAAGCACCTGGTCTACGCGTCGACCGTCTCGGGATCGACCTACGGCTCGATGGTGTTCAGCCCGTTCACGAACTGGTCCGACATGGCGTCGGCCGGCCAGAGCGCGATGAGCCAGTCCGCGGTGGCACCCACGCTGTTCTACTTCGCGCCCAAGCACATCTGGGTGCTGGCGTACCAGTGGGGCCAGTGGCCGTTCATCTACCGCACGTCGAGCGAACCCACCAACCCCAACGGCTGGTCCGCGCCGCAGCCGCTGTTCACCGGCAGCATCCCCGGCTCCGGAACCGGCCCGATCGACCAGACCCTGATCGCCGACGACCAGAACATGTACCTGTTCTTCGCCGGTGACAACGGCAGCATCTACCGGGCGAGCATGCCGATCGGGAACTTCCCGGGCACCTTCGGCTCCTCCTCCACCACGGTCATGAGCAACTCGGCGAAGAACCTGTTCGAGGCGCCCCAGGTCTACAAGGTCCAGGGGCAGAACCAGTACCTCATGCTCGTCGAGGCCCGCGGTGCCAACGAGCAGCGCTACTTCCGCTCGTTCACCGCCAGCAGCCTGAACGGCTCGTGGACCCCCCAGGCCGGCACCGAGAGCAACCCCTTCGCGGGCAAGGCCAACAGCGGTGCCACCTGGACCAACGACATCAGCCACGGTGACCTGGTCCGCAACAACCCCGACCAGACCATGACCATCGACCCCTGCAACCTCCAGCTCCTCTACCAGGGCAAGTCCCCCACCGCGACCGGCCCCTACGACCAACTGCCCTGGCGCCCCGGCCTCCTCACCCTCCAGCACTGACCCCGCCCGCCCCACACTGACCGCCACGTCCACCACCTCAGGGAACCCCAGCCGCCCGCCGGCCGGGGTTCCCTGTTGCGCGACCGCAGCTCGGCACCGCCCGCCCAGTGCCTTGACGGCCACCCAGGCCGCCTTGTTTCCGGCTCAGATGGCGATGAGCCGGACGCGGTCGCCGCAGAGCTTGGCCATGTCATCGACGTTCGAGGTGAGCATGGCCACCGGTGCCGGCTGACGAAGCGCCATCTCGGCGACGGTCGCATCGATCGCGTACTTGTGTCCGTGCAGGCCGGTCTGCTTCAGCAGTTCGGCTGCCGCTCGCGCCGCCTGTTCGGTGACCGCCTCGACCTTGACCTGTGAGAGCACCCAGTTCAGTCGAGGAGTGCTCACCCGCGCATGCATGACCTCCACGATGGTGTTGGCGCCGACCACCAGATCAGCCGCCATCGAGTGGAAGGACCGGAGCAGCGCGAGTGTGCCACGCTCCTGCGAGACCCAGGAGGACAGCCCCTGAGAGTCCAGCACGACGGTCTCGATGCGGATGCTCACGCGGCGTTCGCCGAGCTGTCGTGGTTGGTCGATCCGAAGATCCTGGCATTCGCCGCAGCCAGCTCCTCCTCGGTAAACAACCCGTACTCCTCCTCGTGGCGGCGTACCTCCTCGCCCAGCAGCTGGTGCCGGATCTGGCGGGCCACGGCCTCGGCGACGTAGCCGGAGACGTTGTCCGTGAGCTTCTTCAGCTCGGCCACCTGCTCGCTCGGGAGGGTGACCGTGATGCGTGTCGTGGCTGGCATGGCACAAGCATACTGCGATATGCACCACCCCTGCGGCCCTCCCGGGACGTAGGGTCGTCGCTATGCGCTTGAGTACCGCGATCCTCCCCTGAGCTGGGACGGCGCACTGCAAGAAGCGGAACAGGCAGGGCCAAGACGTCAGATCGGCTCGACCGCGATGTGGCGGTGACACAGCCGATACAGGTCCTCGGGGTCACTCGTCACGATCGTCACGTCACCGTGCTCAAGGTGCGCGGTGGCTGCGAGCATGGCGTCGATGGCGTACTTGTGACCATGAAGCCCCTCGACTGCCAGGAGCTTGCTCGCCGCACGTGCGATCTCCTCCGTGACGGGACGCACCTTGGCCAGGGAGACAGCGTGGTCGAACGCCGCCTGCGGCACCTCGGGGTCGCGCGCCTCTACCAGTGTGGCCGCGCTCGTCACCACCAGAAGATCCAGCGTGCGGGCGACATCCAGCCACACAGTCATGTCGCGATGCCGCCGGGAGAGCTTCGAGAGAGCCTCGCTGTCCAGAACAAGGGCGCCGCTCACGCGGCGTCCGCCGGGGCGGAGTCACCGCGGTGAGCAGTGTGGTGTGCGCGGACGCGCTCGGCCCTGGCCGCCACCTCGGCCGGATCCACCGGCCCGTGCTCGGCTTCGGCAGCCACGATGTAATCGTCGATGGCTTCGCGCTGGAGCTGTCGTTGGACGGCCTCCTCGATGTAGGAGGAGACGCCCTGCTTGCCAGCGCGTGCGCGAATCGCCTCAAGGGTCTCGGCGCGCAGGGAGACGCTGGTGACTCGGGTCTTGCCAGGGCGCTGTCTGTCCACGCCAGTAGTGTATTACATCATGTGTGAGCGGCGAGGGCCGTTCTCGGCCCGACGTTCACAGCAAGTGGACACGACTCCCGTAGGGTCGGAGCCATGCGTCTGAGCACAGTGATCCTCCCCATCCACCGGTGGAACGAGGGACAGAAGATCTGGCGGCGGGCCGAGGACCTCGGGTTCCATGCCGCGTACACCTATGACCACCTCTCCTGGCGGTCCTTCCGGCAGGAGACCTGGTTCGGGGCGGTGCCGACGCTGACGGCGGCCGCCACCGCGACCGAGCGGATCCGGCTGGGCACGCTCGTGACGTCGCCGAACTTCCGGCACCCCGTGACGCTGGCCAAGGAGCTGCTGACGGTCGACGACGTGTCCGGCGGGCGGCTGACCGTGGGGATCGGGGCCGGCGGGGACGGGTTCGACGCGACGGCGATGGGGCAGGAGGCGTGGACGCCGAAGGAGCGGGCGGACCGGCTCGGGGAGTTCCTGCCGTTGCTGGACCGGCTGCTGACCGAGGACGCCACGACCGCCGAGGGCCGCTACTACTCGGCCGTCGAGGCGCGGAACATCCCCGGCTGCGTGCAGCGGCCGCGGGTGCCGTTCTACGTGGCGGCCACCGGCCCGCGCGGGCTGCGGCTGGCGGCGGAGTACGGGCAGGGCTGGGTCACCTACGGTGACGCGCGAGGCCCGGCGGACGTGCCCGTGGCGCAGGCCCCGGCGGTGATCGCGGGACAGCTCGCCAAGCTCACCGCTGCCTGCGAGGCGCAGGGCCGGGACGTGAACGAGCTGGAGAAGATGCTGTTGCAGGGCTCGACGGCCGAACGCCCGCTCGCCTCGCTGGACGCCTTCGTCGACTGGGCGGGCACCTACCGGGAGTTGGGGATCACCGAGTTGGTGATCCACTGGCCGGTGCCCGACTCGATCTTCGAGAACGACCTCACGGTCTTCGAGCGGATCGCCACCGAGGGCCTGGCACAGCTGGGTTGACCGCTCCGGCCGGAGCTCTCGCCCGAGAGCTCCGGCCCGCGGTCAGCCGGCCCGCGGTCAGCCGGCCTGCGGTCAGCCGGCCCGGTCCGTCACGGCACGGTGGTAGAGCGTCATCCGGTAGGCGCCCGACACCGCGGAGGAGAGGATGCCCGCCAGCAGGAACAGGGTCAGCACCGAGCCGGCCGCGGCGAACATGACCGCGGGACTGTCCGACTCGACCGCGACGATCATCGCCGACACACCGGCCAGCAACACCACCACGGTCGTCACGAACAGCCGCACCCCGCCGGCCACCCAGGAGCCGAGCTCCCGGCGGCCGAGCAGCAGCGAGCGCCGCAGACTGGGCAGCAGCCCGCCACCCTCGACGACGATCACCGGCAGCACGAAGAACGTCAGCAACGACCAGGACAGACCGGCCAGTTCGAAGATCAACGACAGCCCGACGGTGGACTCCAGCACCCTCAGCAGGAGGCCCAGGGTGGAGCCCAGCGCACTCCACCCCACCAGCGTCGGCAACCGCCCTGCCACCGACCGCAGCGACGTCCCGATCGCCGGCCGACCGCCGGCCAGCAGGCCGTGCACGGAGTGCAGCAGCGCCGCGCTGAAGTAGGTCCCCACGCAGGACAGCAGGGCCAACAGCACGACCAGCCCGGCCGACTGAGCCGTCGTCGGCGTCTGCCCCTGCTCCACCCGCTGCCAGACACCGCTCAGCGGCACGACCCACGCCGCGAGCAGGACGAGCGCGAGGGCAGCCACGCTCAACGCCGGGAAGCACAGCAGCGCGGGCCGGCGGCGGATGACCCGCGCAGCCGTTCGAACTACCCCTGAGCGCACTGCCCCACCCCTCGTCGATCACCTGAGCACACAGTTCTACCGCAGAGGACATCGCACGGGACCGCCGCCCCTGGGCCTGGCTGATCACGCGCGGACCGCCTCTGCTATCAATGGCCAGTCCGCGCGCGCGGACAGCGCCCCGGCCGGAGTGGCCGGACGCGTCCAGAGGGGGAGCACACAAGCATGTCCATCAGAGAGTTCAGATCTCAGCGGGGTCTGCGCCGCTGGGTGGCGGTCGCCGCGGTGACGATGGCGATGATCGCCTCGGCCGGCACCGCCGCGACGGCGACCGCGGCGACGGGCGCGCCCAGCGCCGCGCCCACAGCCGGCACACCCACGACCAGCACGCCGAAGGCCATCAGCACCGCGCCGAAGGCCGCCGCGGCCAAGCCGCACATCTCCCTGCCCGAGCAGCACGACCTGTCGGGTGCGTTCGTCCCCGCCGGGCCGACCCGGCTGCTCGACACCCGCGACGGCACCGGAACACACGGCCTCGTCAAGCCGGTGGGCAACAACCCGCTGCTGCTCGACGTCTCCCAGGTCACCGGCAACCCGTCCGTCACACCCACCGCCGTCGTCCTCAACGTCACGGTCACCAGCCCCACCTCGGCCGGATTCCTGACCGTCTACCCGTACGGCGGGAACGTCCCCGGGACGTCGAACCTCAACTTCACCGCCGGGCAGACCGTCGCCAACCAGGTCACCGTCCCCGTCGGCACCAACGGCCTCATCGGCATCGCCAACTTCGCCGGCACCGCCGACGTCATCGCCGACCTCGCCGGCTACTACACCCTCGACAAGGCCGCCGCCACCTACGTCGCCGACGGCCCCGCCCGCGTCCTGGACACCCGCGACGGCACCGGCACCGCCGGCCACCCCGCACCCATCGGCACCGGCAAGAGCGTCGCCCTCCAGATCGCCGGCGTCGCCGGCGTCCCCGCCACCGGCGTCACCGCCGTCACCCTCAACGTGACCGCCACCGACACCAGCAGCCAGGGCTTCCTCACCGTCTACCCCGACGGCAAGAGCGTCCCCACCGCCTCCAACCTCAACTTCCTCGCCGGCCAGACCGTCCCCAACCTCGTCACCGTCCCCGTCGGCGCCGACGGCAAGGTCGACTTCTACAACTTCGCCGGCACCACCGACGTCGTCGCCGACCTCGCCGGCTACTACCTCGCCGGCGCCCCGCAGACCGGCGGCGTCTTCCGCACCCTGGACGCCCCCACCCGGCTGCTCGACACCCGCGACGGCACCGGCACCAGCGGCAAGGCCGCCCCGATCGGCACCGGCAAGAGCATCGGCCTCCAGGTCGCCGGCAACGCCGGCATCCCGGCCGCCAACGTCACCGCCGTCGTCCTCAACGTCACGGTCACCAACGCCAGCAGCCAGGGCTTCCTCACCGTCTACCCCGACGGCAAGAGCGTCCCCACCGCCTCCAACCTCAACTTCCTGGCCGGCCAGACCGTCCCCAACCTCGTCACCGTCCCCGTCGGGGCGGACGGCAAGGTCGACTTCTACAACTTCGCCGGCACCACCGACGTCATCGCCGACGTCTTCGGCTACTTCAGCGCGGGCGACCAACTCGCCCTGACCTCACTGAACTTCGCCACACCCACCGTCGACGCCTCGGCCGGCTACACCCCGGTCGCCGTCAACTGGACGCTCACCGACTCCAACCCGGCCGCCACCCAGACCGGCGGCGAGATCGTCATCCGCCAGCAGGGCAGCACCCCCGACACCTACATCGGCCAGCCCTACGTCGTCGACTACCTCTCGACGCAGGACATGTCCAGCTTCGGTGGAGCCAAGCTGGTCTCCGGCAGCGCCGCCAACTCCAGCTACTCCTACACCTTCTCCGTCCCGCGCTACGCGGCGTCGGCAACCGCCAAGTGGGCCGTCACCCTGGTCAGCGCCTTCGAGAACGCCTCGCAGCAGCAGCTGGTCCTGGCCGGCTCCGCCCTCAGCGGCTACGGCGACGTCCTTACCGCCACCGAGGCCGTCTCGACAGTGACGCCGAGCTACGACAACAGCCTCGCCCTGGTTTCGAACACGGCCGGCGCGCCCGCCTACCTGTACGACGGTGCCAACAACTCGGCGCTGTACTCGATCACCGTGCAGGACCAGCAGTCCGGCCTCGGGCAGGGCACCCTGACCCTCTCCGGCCCGGGCGGCCGCACGCTGAGCTCGACCTTCGCCGAGATGAACGACGAGGGCCAGCAGTACGGACCGTGCCATCAGCAGATCACCGACGCCTCCTGCTACGTCACCGTGGTCTTCCCCGCCGGTACCCCGGCCGGGGTGTGGACGGTGTCCGCGCTCTCGCTGACCAACAACGCGGGCCAGACCCAGACCTTCAACAACCTCAACGCGGTGCCGCTGACGGTCACCTCGAACAGCACGCTCAGCGCGGACCACTTCACCGCCACCCCGAACCCGGTCAACTCCTGGGCGGGGAACACTCCGTTCCAGATCTCCATGCACATCAACGGTGCACAGGGCGGCGTCCAGACGGTCCAGGTCTTCTCGACCGGCGGCTGCTCGGTGGAGTCGGCCACGCCGACCCACAACGCTGACGGCAGCTACTCGGTGTCGGGGACCATGAACCAGTCGCGGAACGGCCAGGCGTCCTCCTGCCTCGTGGCGGGAATCAGCATCCTCGACGGCGCGGGCAACGTGGCGCTCTACGGCTCGGACTTCGCCGCGCCGGATCCCGGACTGAACATCAAGGGCGTCGCAGACACCACCCCGCCGACCGTCACCTCGGCCGCGCTGAACGTCACCAGCATCGCCCAGAGCAAGGCCTCGACGCAGTCGTTCGTCGTCACCGCCAAGGTCAACTCCCCGACCGCGCCGGTCGTCGGGTTCAGCAGCTACCTCTACGACAGCACCGGCGCCGTCGTGGGCCAGTCGTCGGGCGGCGCCAGCCAGGGGCCGGACGGCACGGTCACCTTCGGCGTCTACCTGCCGAACCCGATCGCGGTCGGCACCTACACCGTCGGCTTCAGCCTCAACGACGCCGGCTGGCTCAGCAGCTCCTACGGGATGCCCGGCAAGCCGGCCGTCCCGGGCGGACCGGTCACCCTGACGATCACCGCAGGCTGACGCCGCAGCACTGAACGACTGTGGGACCAGGCCCGAACAGGGCCTGGTCCCACAGTCGTTCGGCGGCGCCGCGGATCAGCGCAGGGCGAGGAAGGTCGCGACGGCGACTGCGGCGCCCAGCACCGTGCCGACCAGCACCTGGGCGAGGGTGTGGTCCTTCAGCTCCACCCGCGACCAGCCCACCACGGCCACCAGCGGGTAGAGCACGAGCATCCAGGGCCCGTACGCGATCACCAGCATCGCGATCGCGCCGGAGGACACCGCCGTGTGCACGCTGACCTTCCAGAACACCGTGACGGCCAGGATGACCACCAGCGCGGCCAGCATCGCCGCGACCAGCGCCACCATCTCGGACGGCGCGTGGCCCACCAGCATCAGGGCCATCCCGCAGATCACCGAGGCCATGATCAGCGGGATGACGACCAGCCGGTCCTGCCGGCGGCGGACGTGCCGGTCGCCCCAGTGGCCGCGCCGCTCACCGGCCTTGATCAGCAGGATCGGGATGACGCCCGAGAAGAGCGCGGCCTCCAGGCCCCAGCCGACGCCGACCAGGCGCTGTGCGTGCCAGCCCATCAGCAGGGTGACGGCGATGATCCAGTTCTTGGGTTCGAGGCCGTCGGTGATCAGGCGGGCGGGGCGGGACTCCACCGGGTGGGCGGGTGCGGTCACGGGATGTCCTGGAGTTCGTGGTCGGTGAGGTCGTGGTCGGTAACGTCGGTGGTATCCGTGGCCGTGGAGCGCGCGAACGCCTCGGCGGCGGTGGAGCGGTAGGCCTCGGCGAGCCGGAGCAGCCGGCGGGTCTCGGAGGCGAAGTCGAGCTCGGCGAAGCTGCTGCCGACGGTCGGCACCGGCCCGCTCTCAGCGGTACGGCCTTCGGGGGTACGGCCCTCGGGGGTACGCCCGGCCAACCGGGCCTCGCGGGCCGCGCGCAGCCAGTACGCCTCGGCCGCCACCGCCAGCTCGTCGCCGTGCAGACCGGACCGCTCGGCGCAGCGCCGGGCCCGCTCGCGCACCTGCGCGGAAGCGTGCGGGGCCAGCACGAGGGCGGCGTCGCGGATCTCGATCACCAGGCGGTGCAGCCGCACCCGGGGACCGTGGCCGAGGCTCGCGGTGAGCACGACGTCGGGCACCGCGCCGGTGAGCGAGACCCACAGGCCGCGGATCCGGCGGGCGGTGCGCCAGTCCCGCAGGCCGTGCCAGGCGACGCCGACGGCCGGGATCGCGTTGCCGACCAGGATCAGCGTGATGGCGGTCAGCTCGACGCCGTCCAGCACCGACTGACCCACGAACAACGCGCGCCCGCACAGGTGCAGGACCACCTCGCAGCAGCGCAGCGACGCGTAGCAGACGCCGACGGCGGTGCCCGCGCCGAGCACCCGCAGACCGGTCCGCAGCCAGCCGGCCCCGGCGCGCCGGGCGTACGTCCAGAAGAGCCAGCCGGCCACCGCCATCGAGGCGCCGAGGTAGCCGTTGAAGACCAGCGCGTACGCGTCGGCGGGCACCGAAGCGCGGTAGGCCTGGTAGAAGTCGGCCACCTCGGTGGGCTGCCGGACCTGGGCGAAGGCGGTGGTCAGCGCGGCCAGCACGGCGAGGCCGACGGCCAGATGCGGCTTGCGGACGCGCGGGGCCAGGTCGGGCCGGGCCATGCCGGCCACGAAGGAGAGCACGGCCGCGCAGGCGACGATGCCGATCTGGTTCTTGAACAGCACGGCGAGGTTGTGCACACCGCTGGACGCGTCGATCCGGCTGCCGACGCCCGGCACTCCGACGGTGCTGGCGAGGGTCAGAGCGGCGAACGCCGTCCACAGCGCCCGCTGCTTGGGCACCCGCACGGCGGACGGCAGGCGCCAGGCGGTGACCGTCCAGAGCATGGCCAGCACGACGAGCTTGGCGGTGCTCATCGCCCGGCCCCCGGATTCGTTGTGCTCATCGTGTTCATATGCTGCGGATCGGATGGCCGAAGGCGTCGTCCAGCCGGGCCAGGACGTCGGCGGAGTCCGGCGAGGCGCGGTGGGCGCCGGCCCGGGTGGCGCGCTCCAGGATCAGGGTGGCCAGCGACTCCGCCTCGGTCTCCTGGCGGCTGCTGTACCCGCTGCGGGCCAGCAGGCTGAGCACCCGGTCCGTGGAGAGCCCGAGCTCGCGGTCGGCTGCGCGTCCGGCGGCCTGCTCAGCGGCCCGGACGGCGTCCCGGACCGCGCGGACCCGGTCGGCCTCGGCGCGCAGCGCGTCCGCCGGGCCCTGCGGCGAGGCGTGGTCGAGCAGCATGTGCGAGATCTCGTGCAGGACGATCTGGGTCTTCAGGATCGGCTCGGCTCCGGCCTCGTAGAAGACCAGGTCGACGGTGTCCAGGCCGAGCCACATCCCGCACGGCAGTTCGGCGGCGACGGCACCCTCCAACGCCACCAGGCGCAGCGGACGGCCGCGCCGCCGCGCGATGCCCTCGCAGAACTCCGCCAGGTCGAAGGGGCGCGGGACGGCCAGCTGCTCGGCCAGAGCAGTGAACCGGTCACCCGAACGGCTGCGCCACTTCACGGGTGCCCTGCCCCTCTGGTGTCGTCCGAGAGTGATCGGACAGTAGCTTAGACGGACCGCAGCGACCGTACCCCCGCCCGACGGCGGTCAGGCACGTCGGCGGTCAGGCACGTCGGCGGTCAGGCACGTCGGCGGCGGGCGACCCGGCCGACCGCGGGCAGGCCCTCGACCACCCGCACCTGGTCGACGATCGCGCGCAGTCCCTTGAGCGCCTTCGGGGAGAGGCCGGCCAGCCGGAACGCCACGGCCCGGATGTTGCTGTCGGCCAGCACCCCGGCGAGTTCGTCGACGGCCCCGGCCGCCGGGTCGACCGCGCCGGGCCGGCCGTCCGCCTCCGCGCCGAGCTTGAGCTCGCGCACCCGGGCGTCCACCAGCTCGGCCACCGTGTCGTCCAGGAAGTACGCCGCCGGGACGCCGAAGAAGGCGGCGATGACCTCCAGGGTGTTGACCGTCGGGTTGGTCTTCGCGCCGGTGCGGATCTGCTGGAGCGTGCCGTGCGACACGGTGGGCCCGCCCACCTCGGCCTGCCTGCGGATCGCGTGCGCCACCTCGTGATAGCTGAACGGGCCCCGGCCGGCCGGGTGGATCTCCTGGAAGAGGTGGTCGAGCTTCTCCGCGATGGTTCGTCGGCGGGCTGGGGTCTGCTCACCCATCGACGTCACCATTCCTTGGTCCACGGGCCTTCGACGGGCCTTCGACGATCTGTTCGGAAGGCCCCAGTATCCACTGAATTAGACGACTGGCATGAACAGATTCCGAAATTTCCAGCAAGGTTGACAGGTCGGGTGGGGGACAGCGTATGTTCGAGCGCGCGCCGTCCAACAAAATAGACGGCGGTCGGGGCGGTACACGGTCACACGGGGGTTGACCGTGTGCCGCCACTTTTTCCGGTCGGTCCGGCGGCACCTGCGAGGATGGACGGGTGAACCAGGCCTCCCCGCGTCCGCGACTGATCGCCACCGACCTCGACGGCACCCTGCTCTGCCAGGGCGGCACGGTCTCCACCCGGACGGCCGCGGCGCTCGCGGCGGCCGAGGCGGCCGGGATCCAGGTGGTCTTCGTCACCGGCCGTCCGCCGCGCTGGATGCAGCGGCTCGGACCGCACATCGGCGGCCACGGGGTGGCGATCTGCTCCAACGGCGGCGTGGTCTTCGACGTCCGGCGCGAACGGGTGCTGGAGAGCTTCCCGCTGCGGGCCGAGGAGGCCGCCACGGTGGTGTCCCTGCTGCGCGACCGGCTGCCCGGGACGGCGTTCGCCTTCGAGTTCCCCGGCGGCTTCGCCCGCGAACCGCAGTACCGGGTGCCGATGTGGGGCGCCGAGGACGACCACCCGATCGCCACGGCCGAGGAGTTGCTCGCCGACCACCGGGTGGGCGACTGCTACAAGCTGCTCGCCAAGCACCCCGAGCTGGACCCGGACGTCTTCCTCGCGCAGGGCCGGGCAGCGGTCGGCCGGGTCGCCGAGATCACCCGCTCCAGCCCGATCCCACTGCTGGAGATCAGCGCCCCCGGCGTCACCAAGGCCAGCACGCTGGCCCGTTGGTGCGCCGAACAGGGCATCGACCGCACCGAGGTGGCGGCCTTCGGCGACATGCCCAACGACCTGGAGATGCTGGCCTGGGCCGGCACCGGCTACGCCGTCGCCAACGCCCACCCCGACGTCCTGGCCGCCGTCGCCCACCGCGCCGTCAGCAACGAGGAGGACGGCGTGGCCCAGGTGATCGAGGAGCTGCTCGACCGCTGACGGTGCGCCATCGAACCTTTGCCCAACTGTGATCACCCGGAGGCGACCGCGACCTCCCCGCGCTGATAGGAAGTCAGGGCCGGTGATCCCACCGGCCGGGGGCGGAACTTCTCACGAACGTCGGCCGCGCCGTCGGGCGCCGATCCAGCACCAGGACCGGCGCCCGACGGCGCGGCCCGCGCGCGCTCCCATGACCGCATCGCATCCTCATGGAGCCGCTGGATGGACTCGTCCACCGACGACGCCCGTCGCACACCCCGCCCGGGGAGCGCACTTCGTCGTCTCGTCCTGGTCGGTACGACCGCGCTGGCCCTGCTGGCCACCGCCGCCCCGATCGCGACCGCCGCCCCGACTGCCGCCCCGAGCGGCAGCACGGCGGGCAGCGGCACCACGGCCGGTACCACCACGGGCAGCGGCACCGCCGCGCCGCACGACCAGCCGCCTGCCGCCGTGCCGCCGGCTCCCACCCGGCCCGGGACGTTCGTCCGGACCGACCTGACCCGCCTGCTGGACACCCGCAGCGCGACCGGCGTCCCGACGGCCGCGCCGCTCGGCGCCGGAGCGGACCTCAGCTTCGCCCTGGGTCTGCCCGCCGCCGACGTGAAGGCGGTGGTGCTGAACGTCACCGCCACCGACACCACCGCCGACGGCTTCCTGACCGTCTACCCCGACGGCGCGCAGCAGCCGTCCACCTCCAACCTCAACTTCACGGCCGGGCAGACCATCGCCAACCTGGTCACCGTCCCGGTGACCGACGGCAAGGTCGCCATCCACAACCGGTTCGGCTCGGTCGACGTGATCGCCGACATGTCGGGCTACTACACCGACGACGCGGCGCTCAGCGGCTCCACCTACCTCCCGGTCACCCCGGGCCGGGTCCTGGACACCCGGGACGGCACCGGCACCGGCGGCAGGGCGGCCCCGGTCGGACAGTTCGGCACCGTCAACCTGCCGGTGGCCGGCCACGGGGGCGTCCCGAAGTACGGCGCCACCTCGGTCGTCCTGAACGTCACCGCGACGGACACCACCGACACCGGGTTCCTCACGGTCTACCCGCACGGCACCGCCCGCCCCGGGACGTCGAACCTCAACTTCGCCGCCCGGCAGACCGTGCCCAACCTGGTCACCGTCCCGCTCGGCGCCGACGGCAGCGTGGACATCTACAACCACCTCGGGACCACCGACGTGGTGGCGGACGTCTTCGGCTTCTACACCTCCGCCCCCACCGGCTCCGGCTACACCGCCACCGGCCCGACCCGCCTCTTCGACACCCGCGAGGCCGGCGGCCAGAAGGTCGGCCCCGGCCAGACCCTGAGCCGCCCGGTCGGCCAGGGCTCCGGCCTGTCCAGCACCAAGGTCAGCGCGGTGGTCCTGAACGTCACCGCGACCAACCCCACCTCCGACGGCTTCGTCACCGTCTTCACCGGCGCCAACAGCACCCCGCCGGGGACGTCGAACCTCAACTTCACAACGGGCCGGACCGTCCCGAACCTGGTGATCGTGCCGGTGGACGACTCGGGGATGCTGAACTTCTACAACCGGTTCGGCTCGGTGGACCTGGTGGTCGACCTGTTCGGCTACTTCACCGCTCCGCAGGGGGGACCGACGGGCCTGGCCATGGGCGGTTACAACGGCGCACCCACCTGCAACCAGGCGAGCCCCGGCGGCTGGGTCGATCCGCAGTTCGTCAGTGGCACCGTCAAGGCGGTGGGACTCACCCTCAGCGGTACGGGCTTCGCGAACTCCGCCCACCAGAACCAGATCTGGGCCGAGATCGTGATCACCGGCCCGGACGGCACCACGAGCTACCCGACACAGCCGAACTACTACTACGGGACTCCGGTGCCGCTCGCGGCGTCGTACACCGACTTCAAGGCCCAGGGCCAGTACAGCTGGTACGCCTACACGACGGACGGCACGCTCGTCTCGCCGCCGAGTGCCCCGTGCTACTTCCAGGTCGGCCCGGAGCCCGGGCTCACCGGCGTCACGATCACCTCGACCTCGACCCAGTTCCACGTCGGCGCTCCCGCGCAGTTCACCTTCACCTCGGTCGGCAACGGCACCCTGCCCGGTCAGCAGGCCGGGTCGTTCTGCTACGGCTTCGACCCGTACAACTGCACCACCGTCCCGGCCGTGAACGGCGCGGCGACGGTCACCATCACCCCCGGGCAGTGGGGCAGCCAGTTCCTCAGTGTGAAGGCGACCAGTCTGGACGGCGGGACCACGGCCGCGAACAGCTTCCAGATGTACGTGGCCTCCAACTGATCCAGCAGCTGAGACACCCGAGCCGGGGCGGATTCCGATCCGCCCCGGCTCGCTGTCATTCCAAGTCCGCTACCCGAAGCGCCCGTTGACGTAGTCCGCCGTGCGCGGGTCGGCCGGGTCGGTGAAGAGCTGGGCGGTGGGGCCGGCTTCGACGATGCGGCCGGGGGTGTCGTGGGTGGCCAGGAAGAACGCGCAGGACTGCGAGACGCGTTGGGCCTGCTGCATGTTGTGGGTGACGATCACGACGGTGAGCCGGCCGCGCAGTTCGGCGATGGTCTCCTCGACCCGGCGGGTGGAGGTGGGGTCGAGGGCCGAACAGGGCTCGTCCATCAGCAGAATGTCCGGCGAGACGGCCAACGAGCGGGCGATGCACAGGCGTTGCTGCTGACCACCGGAGAGGGCACCGCCGGGGGTGTGCAGGCGGCCGCTGACCTCGTTCCAGAGGCCGGCCCGGCGCAGGCTGGTCTCCACCAGGTACTCGCGCTCGTCGCGGGAGGTCTTGATGCCGGCCAGCTTGAGGCCGCTCGCGACGTTGTCCGCGATGGACATCGCCGGGAACGGGTTGGGGCGCTGGAAGACCATGCCGATCCGGCGCCGGACCTCGGCCGGACGCCGGCCGGCCTCGTAGACGTCCGCGCCGTCGAGCAGCACCTCGCCCGCCAACGCGGCGCCGCGCACCATCTCGTGCATCCGGTTGAGGATCCGCAGGTAGGTGGACTTGCCGCAGCCGGAAGGGCCGATCAGCGCGGTGACCTCGCCGGCCGCCATGGTCAGCGAGACCCGCTCCAGCACCTTGTGCGCACCGAACCAGGCGGAGACGCCGCGGGTCTCCAGGCCGGAGAGGAGCTCGGGTTCGGCGGCGGCGGGCTGGTAGGGCACGGTGGTGGTCATCTGCGGTCCTTCGCCTTCGGTCAGTAGAGGTTGGGCAGCAGGGCGGCGGCGTTCTCGTACCCGGCCCAGAGCAGCGCGACGACCACCGGGGTGAACGTCAGGTAGGCCGCCCGCCGGTGCCAGTGCCGGACCGCGAGGGTCGCCGCCAGCACCGACCCCAGCAGGGCCAGCGCCCAGAGCTGGAGCCCGGCCAGCGCGCCGCCGTCCACCGCGAGGGCGTGGTCGGCGGCGGTGATCGCCGGACGGCCGTACGGGTTCGGCTGCGGGTCGCCGTCCAGCCGGGCGCCGACCAGCACGGTGCCGGTGGGGATCCAGCCGGAGTCGCTGGTGGTCAGGACCAGCCGGGCGGGCGCCGCCGGGTCCCGCACGGGGTGGGTGCTGTCGCCGTAGGCGTTGACCGTGTAGCTGAAGCTGCCCTGGCCGGTGGTCGCGTAGATCTTGTCGCCGACCCGCAGTTCGGACAGCCGCCCGAACGGTGCACCGAAGGCGGTGCCCCGGCCGAAGAGCACCGCGGTGCCGCTCTGGCCGGGCAGCGCGGTGTCCCGGCGGTGGCCGGGGCCGCGCATCAGGTCGCGGCCGCTGGTGCCCTCGACCACCACGGCCTGGTGCAGGCCGATGGCCGGGATGTCGATCAGCGCGACGGGGGTGCCGTCGGCGGCGGCTCCGGTGGGCGCGACGGCGTTGGCCAGCTGGTAGCGGAAGGTCTTGTAGGCGGTGGACTGGAAGTGCTGCTCCTGGAAGCCGGAGAGCACCGCCAGGTAGCCGCCGAAGCCGAGCAGCAGGGCGGAGAGCAGGGTCGCGGCCCAGCCCAGCTGGAGCAGCAGCCGGCGTCGGCCGGCCGGCGCCGGGGCGTACGGCACCGCGTCGGCCAGGACGGGCAGCGCCGCGGTGCGCGGCACGAGGGTGGCCGTCATCGCGGTCCGCCCGAGACCGCGTCGCTGCGCCGACGACGGATCAGCCACCCGCCGAGGAAGGGCGGGACGGCCACCACGGCGAGGAGTTCGAGTGCGGTGAGCGAGCTGAGCACCCAGTCCTCGGGCCGTCCGCCGACGGCGACCACCGAGGCGGCGGCCAGGCTGCCCGTGCCACCGCCGGAGCCGCCCGCGGCGATCTGCTCGCCGGTCTGCGGGTCGATCACGGGAGCCCCCGAGTCGCTCGCGCCACCCGCCGCGCCGGGCGTGGCCGCGCCCGCGGTGCCCGCCGCGCCACTGCCCGCGGCGCCGGAGCCGCCCGAACTGCCACCGGTGCCAGTCCCGTTGGCGCCGCCGGTCGAACCGCCGGTCCCGGCCGCGCCGCCCGAGCCGCCGCTGCCGCTGCCGCCGCCGCCCGTCGAGCCGGATCCGCCGGACGAACCGCTGCCACTGCCGCCGCCGGTCCCCGTCCCGGTCCCGCCGGCGCTGCTGCCGGACGAGCCGGAACCCGAACTGCCGCCCGTCGGCCTGCCGTTGGTGACGGTGCAGACGATCGGGGTGCCCACCTTGTCGCAGGGGCTCGGCTGCGGCGCGGAGACCAGGATGGTCAGCTGGCCGGCCGCGTTGAAGGTCGGATTGGCGCAGTTGCTCAGTGTGTTGGGGTCCACCGTGCTGGAGTCGCCGGGGATGTGCGCGGTCTGCAGCAGCCCGCCGCGGACCAGGCCGCGCGGGATCGGCGAGTATCCGATGTCGCTGACCTCGCCCTGCCCCTGGCAGAGCACGTAGGAGAGGAACTGGCTGAGCGCGGCGCCCTTGGGGTTGTTGAAGCGCGGCGGCACCGGCAGGGTCGCGCCGGCCCTCGGCACGATGACGTAGCTGTAGCTGGAGACCGGGTAGGAGCGCGGGTCGGCGTTGGTGTAGACGCCGTCCAGGTTCTGCTGGAGGTAGTTCGGGTCGTTCGGCGAGGTGTTGTCGTCCACTCCGCGGATCTTCGCGGCGGTCAGCGCGACAGCCACGTTGGAGGCGGTCGGCAGGGTGTAGTAGCCCGCCGGGTTGAGCACCTTGACGACGGGCCAGTTCGCGGACTTGGCGAAGGCGTACTCGTCGTAGCCGATCGAGCCGAGCCCGGTCTGCGACATGACGTAGCCGGCCACGATGTCCGAGCCGTTCTGGGCCACCATCCGGCCGGAGGGCGGGAAGAACTCGGTGTAGTCGCCGCAGGTGACGCCGTTGACGCCGGTGCAGTAGGCGTCCCACTGGCTCTGGTGGGTGTGCTCCATCCAGCGGGTGAACTGCGCGGTCGCGCCGGAGCCGTCCGAGCGGATCACCGGGGTGACCGGGACGTGTGGCAGGGTGCGGCCGTAGCTGGCGGTGATCTTCGGGTCGTCCCAGTAGGTGATCTTGCCGGTGAAGATGTCCACCAGGTTGTCCGGCGACAGCCGCAGGTCGGTGACCCGCTTGCCGGCCAGGGTGAGGTTGTACATGAACGCGGTGCCGCCGGCGGTGATCGGGACGTAGGAGTAGCCGTAGACCGGGTTCTCCGCGTTGCCGCCGCCGCCGGTGTGGATGCCGGCGCCCGCGCCGGTGTCGTCCTTGGTGCGGAACGGGACGTCGGAGGCGGTGAAGTCGTCCTGTCCGGCCTCCCACTGCTGGCGGCCGGCGGCCGAGCCGTTCGGCTTGAAGTCGATCTGGATGCCCTGCGTCGTGACGTCGGTGCGCCACTGGTCGATCGCCGGGCCCGCCCAGCTGGATCCCTCGGCGTTGAGCGAGGTGGTCGCGAAGGCCGGGGTGCCCGCGCCCAGCAGGAGCGCCTGGGTGCAGAGCAGCAGGGCGAGCAGGACAGCCAGCGGTCGGGCGGGACGGTGAGCGGCTGCCCACGGCATGACGGTTCCTCCGATACGGGTGGTGGGTCGGTGGCTCATCGGGTCGCCGCCTCCCGGACGGCCGTTTCCCGGACGACCGCGTCGCGGGCGGCTGCGTCGCGGGCGATCCGGCGGCGCTGGCGGCGGCTCAGCGCGCCCGGACGGCGTCCGCCGAGCACCCGCGCGGTGACGAACAGGACCAGGACGATCGCCATCAGCACCAGCGCGGCCGCGAAGGCCCGGGAGACCATGTCGGGGTAGGGCTGCTTGACGTAGTTCCAGATGTAGAGCGGCAGGCTGACCTGGTGCCCCGAGAACGGGTTGGCGTTGACCCGGGTGGTGAAGCCCGCGGTCAGCAGCACCGGGGAGGTCTCCCCGACGCCGCGCGCCATCCCGAGCACCACCGCCGTCACCAGGCCGGGCCGGGCGGTGGGCAGCACGACGTTCCACACCGTGCGCCACTGACTGGCGCCGAGCGCGTACGAGGCCTCCCGCAGCGTCCCCGGGACCAGCCGGATCACCACCTCGGCGGCCCGGGTGACGATCGGCATCATCATCACCGTCAGCGCGAGCGAGGCCGCGAAGCCGCTGGCCTGCAGCCCGAGCGAGAGGATCACCACGCCGAGCACGAACAGGCCGGCGACGATGGACGGCAGCGCGGTCATCGCCTCCACCATGGTGCGCACCGGACGGGCCGCCCGGCCGCCGACCTCGGACATGAAGACCGCCGCCGCGATGCCCAGCGGGACCGCGAAGAGGGTCGCCAGACCCAGCTGCTCCAGCGAGCCGATCATCGCGTGCAGCACCCCGCCCGAGGTGATCGGGGAGTGCGCCGCGGTGTGGTCCATGTCCTGGGTGAGGAAGTTGCCGTGCGAGGCGGCGTGCCAGCCGCGGATCGCGATGTAGCCGATCTGCTCGGCGATGATCACCAGCAGCAGCAGCCCGGCGCTCCAGGCGACCACCGACACCAGCCGCTCGCGCACGGTCTGCGGGTCCCACTGGACGCTGCCGAGCGCGTAGCAGAACCCCAGGAAGAGCAGGTACCAGCAGAGCAGGAAGCCCTGCGCGCCGCTGAACGGCAGCAGTCGCTCGTAGAGCATCCAGTCCAGCGCCAGCGAGCCCAGCAGCGCGCCGCCCAGGGTGGACACCTCGGCGCGGGTGACGCCGCCGAGCCGCAGCCGGCGCTCGGGGGCAGCGGCGGCCGTGGCCGTGGCCGTGGCCGTGGGCAGGTCGAGGGCGGTGGTCATCCGGGGTTTCCCTGTCTGGTCGGTGGTCGTGGCCATGGCTCAGTCCGCCGTGTTCGCGCCGGAGCGGGACCGGCTGATCACCAGCCCGGCCAGCACGTTGACCAGCAGGGTCAGCGTGAAGAGCACCAGACCGGCGGCCATCAGCGCGGAGAGCGAGAGGCCGTCCGACTCGCTGAAGCGCAGCGCGATCAGCGCGGAGATCGAGTTGGCGCCGTTCTCCAGCACGTGCCCGGTGACCTTGAAGGCCGGCGAGATGACCAGCGCGACCGCGATGGTCTCCCCCATCGCCCGGCCGAAGCCGAGCATCACGGCGCCGATCATGCCGCCGCGGCCGAACGGCAGGACGACCGTGCGCACCATCCCCCAGCGGGTGCTGCCGAGCGCGTAGGCGCCCTCGCGCTCGCCCTGCGGGGCCTGCGAGAACACCTCGCGGCTGAGCGAGGTGACGATCGGGATGATCATCAGCGACACGATCACGCCGGCGATGAACGTCGACGAGGTGTAGGAGGTGCCGATGTCGCCGGTGCGCACCTTGAGGAACGGGAGGAAGCCGCCCAGGTGCAGGGCCATCCAGCGGATCACACCGACGATCCTCGGCTGCAGGAAGTAGAAGCCCCACAGGCCGTAGACGATGCTCGGGATGGCCGCCATCAGGTCGACCAGCGAGACGAGCGCGCCGCGCAGCCGGACCGGCGCGTACTCGGAGACGAAGACCGCCGCCGTGAGCGAGACCGGGACGGAGACCAGCAGCGCGATCACCGCGATCAGCAGGCCGTCCGGGAGCACCGCGGCGATCCCGAACTGATGGGTCTCGGTGCGCCAGCGCTGCTCGGTGAAGAAGGACCAGCCCGTGGCGCGCAGCGCGTCCGAGCCGCGCAGCAGCAGGAAGAGCGCGATCAGGCCCATGATCACGAAGACCGACAGGCCGGCCGCCCGGAGCAGGCCGCGGAAGATCCGGTCGCCCGGGGTGGCCGGCGCGCTGATCACGCGCGGCTCGTCCGGGCTCGGCTGGGAGTGTGGCACGAGGACGGCGGATGTCATGGTCTGTCAGCTCTCCGACTCCGACGGGACAGGGGGGCTGGGCCGGACGGGGCCCGGGTCGGGCCCCGTCCGGTTCGGTGCTCGTCAGATACGGCCTAGGGCCTGCCGCGCAGCCGTCCCAGCAGGCGGCCGCCGGCCGAGGTTCCGGCCAGGACCAGCGCGGCGGGACCGCCGAGCAGCAGGACCGCTCCGACGATCAGCACGATCGGCAGCAGCAGCCGCGCGGTCCCGGCCCGGTCGGGCGAGGGCGATCCGGCGGCGACCGCCGCCAGCGACGGCGCGGCACTGGACGCCGCCGGGGCGGGCGCACTCGCCGTGCCCGCCGGGGTCGGGGCGACAGTGGCAGTGGCGGCGGGAACGGTGGTGGTGGTGGTGTCCGGTGCGGCGACACCGGCGTCCGGAGCGGCCGCCTCGACCGGCTCGGGCACGGTCGCGACCGGCGCGGCAACCGGCGCCGCAGCGGCGGCGACGGGCGCGGCGACGGGTGTCGCCGCCGGGGTCCCGGACGGACTCGGGCCGGGCGTCGGGGTCGGGCTGGGGCTCGGCGACGCGGTGGCGGACGGGCTCGGCGACGGGGTCGGGGTCGGGGTCGGCGGCGGCTGCTGGTTGCCCGGCAGCGCGCTGTCCTGGACGGCGACGTGCGACGCGGCGCTCTGCGCCTGGGCCAGCTGCTGCTGGTTCAGGTCGGCGTAGCCGAGCGCCAGCCTGCCCGGGTCGGTCCCGTAGACCTGCCCGCCCTGCTGGGTGACCGACTGGACGAACCGCGCGATCGCGCCGGCCTTGTCGGTCGTCAGCCCGGCGGTGGGCACCATCGCGTACTGGACGGTGGTCAGCGGGTAGGCGCCCGGGTCAGCGGCGTACACCGTTCCGGCGATTCCGTAGGGCAGTTGCTGGGTCCCGGTGGTCGGGGCGACGGGCATGTCGGCCACCGCCGCCTCCATCGAGCTCAGCGTCGGTGCGACGAACGAACCCTGGGCGTTCAGCAGTTGGGCCTCGGGCAGGCTGAACGCCTTGGCCTCGCCGGTGTCCAGGACCGCGATCAGCTGTCGGGCGCCCGGCAGTTCGGCCGCGCAGGCCGGGTGGTTGCCGGTGGCGTCGGCCAGCGGGGCCTGGCAGGTCGGGGTGTTGGACAGGATGTGCCGGGCCACCTGGTCGAGGCCGCCGATCTGCGGCGTCCAGTCGTACTGCTTGGCGTTGGGCTGGCTGCCTGAGCCGGACTGGTCCTGGGCGACGAAGGAGTCGGCCGGGTAGCCGGAGAAGCCGGGGCGCAGGTAGAAGGTGTCGACGTGCATGCCGTACTGGTCGGGCAGGCCCGACAGGAAGTCGGCGGCCTGCGGGTCGGCGGCGATCCAGGTGGTCAGCTGGCGGACCATGTCGGTGGTGCCGCCCACCACGATCGGCAGGCTGGAGGGCTCGCCGGGCATGCACTTGGGCCACTGTGCGGGGGCGATCAGGCTCGGCGGGTTGAGCGCCAGGAACTCCGGGTCCTCGAAGATGCAGGCCGGGTTGCCGGCCACCGAGGCCGGGTCGAAGGCGTGGGTGGGGCTGGACGTGTAGGACTGGGTCAGCTCCTTGGCCATCAGCCGGGCGTTCAGCCGCATCTGGGTGATCTGCCGGCCGGTGGCGGGGTCGTCGACCTCGAAGGCCACCGAGATCCCGGCGTTGGCCAGCGGCGCGTAGACGTAGGGCCGCGGCGCGGTCGCCGAGGTGTCGGGCAGCGCGGTCAGCGCGACGTCGGGTCCGGACTTCTTCAGGAACGCGGCCCGCGCCTGCGGGTCACCGCCGCCGAAGGTGTACTGCAGGTTCAGCGGGTCAGCCGCCAGGCAGAGTCCCGAACGCCACTGCTGGACGGCCCGGTTGGCCATCTCCAGGCCCATCATGGTGAAGTCCGCACCGGCCTGCTTGCAGTCCGCCGCGGTCGGCGAGAAGGAGAGCGGCACGACCGTGCGGTGGGTCCAGGCGCAGGCCTCGCCGGTCTGGTTCTGGTTCACGATGTTCGGGTACGACAACACGGTGGCGTCGCTCGCCTCATTGAAGAAGCCGTCGTTGTCGTAGCTGTGGTCGTCGCAGTTCGGGGCGCCGGTGGGGTCGTTGTTGGTGAAGGCGTCCACTCCCACCGCGTCGCCGCCGTAGTTGGGCTCGACCACCAGGGAGCACGGGTGGGTGGAGTCGCAGCCGAGCGTCTGGCTCTGCGTCGCGGTCCACACCTCGATGTCGGCCTGGCCGGTGCCGTCCGGCGCGGTGACCGCGATCGCCCGGTTGGCCGGGAACTCGGGCGAGCGCCCGGCGGCCGGAGCCGCCTGCTGGAAGCCGAGGGCGGGGGTGCCGTCGTAGAGCTCGGCGCCGTAGCAGTCGGTCGGGCCGGGGTTGGCGCCGCGGCACTGGTAGACCCGCACCGCGTACAGCTTGTTGCCGTCTCCCTCGGGGACCGAGGTGACCGGCTTGCCCTGGGTGTCCACGGTGGGCGTGAAGCCCTTCCAGGTCACGTGGACGATCTGGTCGGTCAGGTTGGTGGTCGGCGTCACCGTGACCGAGCCGGCCGGCCCGTACCCACCGGTGGCCGGCAACCAGACGGCGGGGCCGGTCACCGTGACCGAGCCGGTGTCGGCGGCCGCGGTGCCACCGCCCAGCGGCAGCACGGCGATCGCGGCGACCACCGCCCAGGCCGGCACGGCGGCGAGCCAGGCTCTGGACCACCACCCCAACCCGCGCGGAAGTCGGTCACGGAGCTTCATTGAGGGTACCTCCGGCAGGGCGCGCGGCAGACGAGCGAGGGCTTCGGACGCTTCAGAACTCTGGGCCGGTGCAATGGACCGACGGCTTCCCGAGAGGTCCATCTCAGCCTGTTCACATGTCACTTGATGACAGTTCAGGTGTACGAGAGCCCAACCACAGCACCACGAAGGGGCGTTGTCGGTCGGGCCGACGAACTCAGGGCCCACGATGACGGCGTGGGCCCTGGATCGACTCGTCGCAGGAGGTGTCCGTCGGCGTCAGCCGGTGACGGTCAGCGCGAGGGTTCCGGTGTGCTGGCCGGCCGTGAAGAAGCCGGTGCCCAGCTTGGCGTCGGCGAACTGCGCGCCGGCCGGGTCGACCTGGAGGTCGTCGGACTGCAGCGTCTGGGTGGTCCCGCTCTGCGCCACCGCGGTGTTGCCCACCGGGTCCAGCAGGTTGACCGCGGCACTCGCACCCAGCGGCACACCGGTGATCGCCCAGTTGTCGGCGCTGAAGGCCAGCTGGGTGAAGATCGCGGTCTTGCCGGTCCGCACGTTCACCAGCAGCAGGCCGCCGCCGACCTGGACGTTGCCGTAGTAGCCGGTCAGGTGGATCGAGCCGGCGGTCACCGGGAAGCTCGCCGAGAGGCCGGTCGCGCTGTTGTAGGCGGAGGTCGCACTGGGCAGCGCGATCGCGAGGATGCCGGCCGCGGCGGACTGCTGCAGGAAGGTGCTGTCCTCCTGGATCGCCAGACTGCCGGTGGGCGCCGGGGCGGTGGCGGCCGAGGCGGCGCCGCTCAGGCCGGTGAACGCGACGGTGGCGGCGAGGGCAGCGGTGGCGGCGGCGGTGGCGGCGACGCGGGCACGGGTGCGGGGCATGTCGAACTCCTTGTAAGTGACGGCCGATCAGGGAGCGGCCGGCGGCCAGGGGGAGCACCCCTGGCCGCCGGGTGGTGCGGGTCGTACGGGTGGTGCGGGTCGTACGGGTGGTGCGGTTACTGCAAGTGGTGCGGGCAGTGCGGGTGATCAGATGTGGGTGGTGCTGCCGCAGGCGCCGAGGGGCAGCGGCAGGAAGCCGTAGCTCTTGATGTCGGCGGCGCCGCTCTTGCAGATCCAGCCGGTGGAGCCGAAGATCGCCTTCAGCGCGGCGGCGTGCGAGTCCGTGCCGGTCCACTCGGCGTTACGGACCACGTTGTAGACGTTGCGGCCGTAGTTGGTCGAGGTGAAGCTCGGGTTGAGCGTGTTGGTCGCGGAGATCGGGGAGATCGTGTCGACCGAGCGGATGCTCAGGCTGCCGGGGGCGTCGGTGGTGGTCGTGTGCCCGCCGTAGACCTGGCCGATGTAGTGCGCGGCCGAGTAGGGGTAGATCACGTTCGCGTCGGTGAAGACCGCGTCGGTGCCCTCGTTCTCCTCCGGGGTGTAGGCCTGCACGCAGGCACCGGGGGTGACGGTGGTGCCGCCGCCGATGGCCTTGAGGAAGAAGGCGCGGGTGCCGGAGCTGAGCTGCGGCAGGTAAGCCTTGATGGTGGCGTTCGGGCCGGTGTAGCCCGTGACGTCGGTGATCTGGTTCCAGTTGGTGATCGAGCAGGTGTAGATGCCGGCCAGGTCGGCGGTGCTCAGGTTCGCCGGGGCGTTGCCCGTGGAGTTGCCGGCCCAGGAGACGCCGTCCTTGGCGAAGGCCACGAAGATGTCGGTGCTCAGGTCACCGGTCTGCGGAGCGCGCGAGGAGCGGGCGAAGTCCACCGTGCTGCTGGTGTTGGCGTTCAGCGCGGCGACACCGGCGCTGGAGCCGTTCGGGCGGGCGATCGAGGTCGCACCGGTCTTGGTGGTGATCGGGGAGGTGCCGGTCGCGTCCCAGCTGTACAGGTGCGGCGTGGTGGACGGGATCGTGGCGTTGTAGTCGGCGGAGAACTGGTTGAACACAGCCTGCGTGGTGTCCGAACCCACGCCCACGATGTCCTGGGCGGCCGGGGTCACGGTCGGGTCGGCCGAGGCCTGGCCGGCGGCGACGGTGGCGAGAGAGGTGGCGATGGCAAGGGTTGCGAACAGCTTTGCGGCGGTGTGACGCATGGTGCTTTTCCTCCGGTGGGAGAGAGGCATGCATGGCGTGTCCGGGTCCGGGGTCGAACCCGGTGACCGGAGGCCGCAGTTCCGACGGCCCGTCCGGCGGGACCGATCCTGGCCGGGCCCGGACGGGGCCGGAAGGTCCGTCCACGGGGTCTCGCGGCGAGGTGAATTCCGGTGTTAGGTCAGCCCGTTGGTTTAACCACTGGTCCGGTCCGGTACTTCGTGGCCCGACCGGTGCGGCGGGCGCCGAGGCTGCTCCCGGACGTTCTTCTCGCGGTGGCCATTGAGGGCGCGTTCGGATGCCTCGACTTCACCAGGGCCACCGGCCGGGGACGCCGGCCGACCTCAACTCCCGTTCCAATGCCTGGAGTCCGCTACGAAAGCTCTCCAGTCCCTGGCGGCACTGGTCGCGTCGGAGATAGCCGCGGGCACTGCGGGCCACCGGCTCCTCCGCACCGGGGCCCGGCCGGGTGCTGCGCGGCGGCAGGAAGGCGGACCAGCGCCAGGACCGGGTCTGGTCCTGCGTCAGGGCGTACCGCAGGGCCGCCCGTTCGATCAGCAACTCCCTTAGCGCAGAGGACAGTTCACTCTCCCCACGATACATCCGGGCGGACACCGCCAGCTGCCGGCCGTTTCCGGCCGCGAGCGCCCAGCCGACCCGGCGGTCGGCCCCCTGGACGGCGAGCAGCCGGGGGCCGCGCTGCACCGGACGGGGGTCAGGCATCGTCGGAGGGTCTCAGTCCGCCGACGGCCGGGTCGGACCCCACCGGCTGCTCCTCGCCGCGGCGTTCCAGCAGGGCGACGAAGCGACGGAAGGCGTTCTGGCAGGTCGCATACCGCTCGTAGGCACGGCTGGAGCGGGCCTCGGGCAGCCCGCGCGGGCCGGGGACCACCCAGATCCAGCCGATGCCCTCCCGCACGTGGGTGATCCGCGCGGTCAGCTCCGGCGCGCCGGAGCGTAAGGCGTCGAAGACCAGCCCGGCCTCGGCCGCGGACTCGTAGACGGCCGGGGAGACCGCGACGATCCGCCCGTTCGGCGCCTTGAGCTGCCACTGATAGCGCCCGTTGGCCGCCCGCTCGGTCTGGAACCCGCCACGGACACCCCCGGCCCTCGCTCCGCTCCCACCGCTCCGGCTCACCGCCACCCCTGTCCGGTTCCACGCCCACGCCGCGGGACGGCGTGACCCATGGGTGTTGCGTAGAGATCCTGTGCTCGGCCCCCGACCTGGGCAACCGTATGTGTGCGGAACTGAGCACAGATAGGGGAGATGCCCGTTCATGGGTTCTATTGGTCCGGATGTTCTCCCTCGTTAATCTTGCGCGGCACGGCAACTTTGGCCCCTCGAACGGGTGTTGTCGGCGTGGCGGCCCGCGCCCACCGGCCGATTGCACTTGTCTCCCACTACTCTTTGTTCTATAAGTAATAGAGCAGCACAACCGACGGGAGCCGGCGTGATCCTGACCATCGACCTGAGCAGCCAGATCCCGATCTACCAGCAGATCCGGGACCGGGTCGTGGAGGCGGTCGCCACCGGCGAGCTGGCACAGGGCAGCCCCCTGCCCTCCACCCGCCAGCTGGCCGCCGACCTCGGGATCAACTTCCACACCGTCAACAAGGCCTACGACCTGCTGCGGCAGGAGGGCCTGCTGGTCCTCAACCGCAAGACCGGTGCCGTCGTCCAGCGCGACGCCCGCACCGGCCCACCACCGGCCGGCTTCACCGAGGAGTGGTCCGCCCGGCTGCGGACCCTGCTCGCGGAGGCCGTCGCCCAGGGCCTGGACGGCCCCGGCGTGCTGGCGGCGTGCAGGACGGCCCTGACCACGTTCGCGGGGGACGTGGACGCAACAGAGCAAGGAGAACCGGCATGACGAGCGGAGCGTTCTGGACGGATGCGGCGGTCCCGCTGCTGATCCTGCTGACCGCGTGGCTGACCCCCTCGCTCAGCGGCCCCACACTGCCCTTCGGCGTCCGCGTGCCGCCCGCCCACGCCGACGACCCGGTGATCGTCCGACAGCGCGGCTCCTACCGCCTGCTGCTGGGCACCGCCGGGAGCGCGCTGGTCCTGCTGGGCCTCGCACTGGCCGCCCTGGCTCCCGACTCCCCCGCCGGCGCGCTGCCCACCCTCGTCGCCGTGGCCGGCAGCGCGGCGGCCTATCTGCGCGCCCGCAGGGCGATCCGGGCGGTCAAGCAGCGCGAGGACTGGTACCGCGGACTGCGCCAGAGCGTGACCGCCGACACCGCGCTGCGCACCAGCCCCGAGCCGTTCCCCTGGCTGTGGAGCCTGCCGGCGCTGCTCGTCCTCGCCGCCACCGCGGCGATCGGCGTCGTCCGCTACCCGTCGATGCCGCAGCGGCTGCCCAGCCACTTCAACGGCTCCGGCGCGGTGGACCACTTCGTGGCCAAGTCGGTCGGCACGGCGTTCGTGCCGGTCTTCGTCCAGGCCGGCTCGACCCTCGTGATCACCCTGGTGGCGTGGTTGGCGTTCCGCTCCCGGGCCGACCTCGACCCGTCCCGGCCGGCCGCCAGTGCGTACCGGCACCGCCGCTTCATCGTCCGGATGACCGTCTCGGTGTTGCTGCTGGGCACCTGCGCCAACCTGACCATGCTGCTCGGGGCCTGGGGAATCTGGCACGACGACCGCGCGATGGGCGTGCTGCCCCTGCTGCTGCCGATCCTGGCCGGCACCGTGCTGGTGGTGCTGGTCGCCGTCCGCACCGGCCAGAACGGCAGCCGGGTGCCGCTGCCCGCCGCCCTCGCGGCGGCCGAGCCGCCGACCGCCTCGGTCCACCGGGACGACGACCGGCACTGGCGCGGCGGCCTGGTCTACGTCAACCGGCAGGACCCGGCGCTCTTCGTCCCCAAGCGGTTCGGCGTCGGATGGACCGTCAACTTCGGCAATCCGAAGGCCGTCCTCCTGATGGCCGCCGTCCTCGTGCTGAGCCTGGCGGTCGGCATCCTCAGCTCCTGAGCACCCGTGCCGCCGGATCAGAACCGGGCCGACCAGCGCACCCGGGTGCCGCGACGGTCCGGCCCGGGCTCGTGCCAGGCGTCGCCGCCGAGGTTCTCGGCCCGGCGGCGCAGGTTCGCCAGGCCGCTGCGCCGGCCGCCCTCGGGGATCCCCACGCCGTCGTCCGTGACGGTGAGCAGCACGCCGGGCCGGCCGGCCCGCTCGCGCCGGTCCGGATCGCCGGGGACGGGGTGCCCGCGCTCGTCCAGATGGACGGTGGCGTCCACCTCCACGCCGACCCGTGAGGCCCGCGCGTGACGGGCCGTGTTGGAGAGCATCTCCCGCACAGCAGCCAGTAGTTGGCGTGCGGTCAGCTCGCTGATCAGACTCTCCACCGGCCCGGTGAAGGTCACCGAGGGCTTGAAGCCGAGCGCGGCCGCGGCCTGGCTGCCCTCGCGCAGGATGCGGGTCCGCACGGTGTCCGGCTCGTCGCCGTGGTCGTCGTGCTGCAGGGCGTAGATGGTGGTGCGGACCTCCTGGATGGTGGCGTCCAGCTCGTCCACCGCCGTGGCGAGGCGCTCCTTGACCTCCGGCACCACCGCCCGGCGGGCCGCGCTCTCCAGCATCATCCCGGTGGCGAAGAGCCGCTGGATCACCAGGTCGTGCAGGTCCCGGGCGATCCGGTCGCGGTCCTGGAAGACCGCCAGCCGCTGCTGGTCGCGTTGGCCCTCCGCCAGCCGCAGGGCCAACGCGGCCTGCGAGGCGAAGGTCTGCGCGAGCTGCTTCTCGGCCTCGCTGAACGGCCGCGCACCCCGCCGTCGCCAGACGCCGAGGCCGCCGAGCACCCGCCCGGCCGCCACCATCGGCAGCGCCATCGCCGGGCCGAAGTCACGGGCGATCGGCAGGCCGACCCGCGGCTCGGCGGACATGTCCTCGATGAAGATGCTCTCGCCCGCCAACAGGCGCCCGCTGTACTCCGTGCTGGGGACGAGCTCGCCGACGACGAGCTCGGCGACCTCGCCGGAGGCGTGCGATACCCGCAGCCCACCGTCGGCGGTGGGCAGCACGATGATCCCGAGCGCGGCGTCCGCCAGCTCCCTGACCTGGGCGGCGGCGACCGCGAGCGCGGCGTGCGCCTCCTCGGTGGAGAGCAGCGCGGTGGTGACGGCGGCGGCCCCGGCGATCCAGCGCTCGCGGCGCAGACCGGCCTCGTAGAGGCGGGAGTTCTCGATGGCCACGCCGGCCGCGGCCGCCAGGGCGTGCACCACCATGGCGTCCTCGGGGGTGAAGCCACCGCCGCCCTGCTTCTCGGTCAGGTAGAGGTTGCCGAAGACCTCGTCGCGGACCCGGATCGGCTCGCCCAGGAAGGAGCTCATCGCCGGGTGGTGCGGCGGGAAGCCGGTCGAGCGCGGGTCGCTGGCGAGGTCGTCCAGGTGCAGCGGCTCGGGACGGTCGATCAGCGCGCCCAGGATGCCGCGGCCGGAGGGCAGCGCGCCGATCGCCCCGGCGGTCTGCGCGTCGATGCCGACGTGGATGAAGTCGGAGAGCCCGGCGCCGTCCGCGGAGATCACCCCGAGCGCGGCGTAGCGGGCGTCCACCAGCTCGGCGGCGCCGGAGGCGATCCGCTCCAGGGTGGCGTGCAGGTCCAGGCCGGCACCGACCGAGACCACCGCCTCCAGCAACCGCTGCATCCGGTCGGTGACCGCGGCGGCGGACTGCAGCCGCTCCGCGACCTCGGTGACCAGGGTGTCCAGGCCGAGCGAGGAGATCTCGGGGACGCGGTGCGGGGCGGGCTCCGGGCTCTCCTCGGGGGGATCCGGTGGGGTGGTGACCATGGAACGAGACTAGTTCGCCCCGATTTGTGCGGGCTCGCGACAGGCCGCCGCCAGCCGGTCGGCCCGGCGCTCGCGCTCCCACAGCTCGCGCAGCCGGCCGCCGTCCCGGGCCGCCAGCTCGTCCCAGCCGCCGCGCTCGACGACCCGGCCGTGGTCCAGCACCACGATCTCGTCCACCCCGGCGGCGGCCAGACCGGCCAGCCGATGGGTGATCAGCAGGGTGGTGCGGCCCTCGGTGGCGGCCAGCAGGTCGGCGGTGAGCGCGTCGGCGGTGCGCAGGTCCAGGTGCTCGGCCGGCTCGTCCAGGACCAGCACCGGGAAGTCGGCGAGGAGCGCGCGGGCCAGCGCCAGGCGCTGGCGCTGGCCGCCGGAGAGCCGGTCGCCGTGCTCGCCGACCATGGTGTCCAGGCCCTCGGGCAGGCTGTCGACCCACTCCAGCAGCCGGGCCGCGGCCAGCGCGCCGCGCAGCTCGTCGTCGTCACAGCCGGGACTGGCCAGCCGCAGGTTCTCGCGCAGCGAGCTGTCGAAGACGTGTGCGTCCTGGGCGCAGAGGCCGACCACCCGCCGGACGTCGTCGCCGTCCAGCGCACGGGTGTCCACAGGCTGTGGACGACCGAGGGTGACCGAACCGCTCTGCTGGTCCAACAGCCGCAGCAGGACGTGCGCGAGCGTGGTCTTGCCCGAGCCCGACGGGCCGACCACCGCGACCCGGCGGCCCGGCGCGAGGTCGAGGTCGACGCCGTCCAGCGCGTACTCCTCGCGGCCGGGCCAGCGGGCCCGCAGGCCGCGCACCGCGAGCGGGAAGGGATCGTCCGGCAGCGCGGCCGGGGCGGCGGGCTCGGTCACCGGGTCCGGCGTCTCCAGCACCTCGGCGAGCCGCGCCGACGCGGCCCGGCTGCGCTCGCGGAACTGCACCGCCACCGGCATCCCGGCCACCGCCTCGAAGGCGGCCAGCGGGGTGAGGACCACCACCGCCAGGCAGAGGCCGGAGAGCGAACCGGTGCTGACGCCCCGCACGCCGACGGCGGCGCAGGCCGCCACGGTGAGGCCGGTGAGCAGCGCGGTCAGTCCGGCGCCGACGGCGGCGGTGGCCGCCGAGCGGGAGGCGAGCGCCGTCAGCCGCGCGTCGGCGGCCCGGACGGCGCCGAGCCGCGCGGGCAGCGCGCCGGCCACGGTCAGCTCGGCGGTGCCGGTGAAGGTGTCGACCACAGCCGAGGCCAACTCCCCTCGGGCCGGGGCCTGTTGCCGCTCACTGCGGCCGGCCAGCAGGGTGGAGAGCGCCGGGACGGCGGCACCCGCGAGCAGGAGGCCGAGACCGAGCAGCAGACCGGCGGCGGGCAGGAAGAGTGCGAGCGCGGCGGCGGAGGCCAGCGAGACGGTCAGCGCGACGGCCGCCGGCAGCCGCCAGCGCAGGTAGTGGTCCTGCACGGCGTCCACGTCGGCGACCAGCCGGGAGAGCAGGTCACCGCGGCGGAAGGCCGGCAGCCCGCTCGGGGCCAGCCGCTCCAGCCGGCGGTAGACCGAGGTGCGCAGGCCGCCCAGGGTGCGCAGCACCGCGTCGTGCGAGACCAGGCGCTCGGTATAGCGGAAGACGCTGCGGCCGACGCCGAGGGCGCGGACCGAGGTGACGGCCATCATCAGGTAGAGCACCGGCGGCTGCTGCGAGGCACGCGAGATCAGCCAGCCGGAGAGCGCGAGGAGCGCGACGGCGCAGCCCAGCGCCAGGCTGCCCAGCAGGACGGCCGGCGTCAGGCGGGGAGTGGGCGCGGCAGCCGGGGGGCTCTCGGGCGGCAGCACTGCGTCCGCCACCCGCTCCCGCCGCGCGACCCGCACACCGGGAGCGGGAGCGGGAGCGGGGGAGGCCGCAGGAAGCGGGAGGTCGAGCGAGACGAACCGGTCCGCCACCCCGAGCAGCGCCGGACGGTGGGCCACCAGCAGCACCGTGCGATTCGGGTCGGCCGCCAGAGTGCGGACGGCCTCCACGACGGCGGCCTCGCTCTCGCCGTCCAGGTTGGCGGTCGGCTCGTCGAGCAGGACCAGCGGGCGGTCGGTGGCGAGCAGGGCGCGGGCCAGCGCCAGGCGCTGGCGCTGGCCCGCCGAGAGCCCGGCGCCGGACTCGCCGAGCGGGGTGTCCTGGCCCTGCGGGAGGCGGTCGACGAAGTCCAGGGCGTGCGCGGCGGCGAGGGCCGTACGCAGGTCGGCGTCGCAGGCGTCGGGCCGGCCGAGCCGGACGTTGTCCGCGACGGTCCCGGCGAAGAGGTGCGGGCGCTGCGGGACCCAGGCGATCTGCGCGCGCCAGGAGGCCGGGTCGAGGTCGTCCAGGCGGTACGACGACCCGTCGGCGGCCGTGACGCGCACGGCGCCCTCGTCCGGGCGGGCGAAGCCGAGCAGGACGGCGAGCAGGGTGCTCTTGCCCGCGCCGCTGGGGCCGGTGAGAGCGAGGGTCTCGCCGGGGGAGAGGGTCAGCGTGAGGTCGCTCAGCGCGGGCACGGCGCGGCCCGGGTGGCGGAGCGTCAGCGCGTCGACGGTCAGCGTGGCACCGGCCAGGTCCGGGGCGGGGGTGCTGCCGACGGGCGGCAGCGGGGTCTCCAGGACCGTGAAGATCTCGTCCGCCGCGGCCAGGCCCTCGACGCTGGAGTGGTAGAGCGCACCGACCTGGCGCAGCGGGAAGTACACCTCGGGGGCGAGGATCAGCACCAGCAGCCCGGTCTCCAGGCCGAGCGTGCCGTCCACCAGGCGGAACCCGATCGAGACCGCGACCAGGGCGACCGAGATGGTGGAGAGCAGTTCCAGCGCGAAGGAGGAGACGAAGGCGATCCGCAGGGTGCGCAGGGTGGCCCGGCGGTACTCGTCGGTGATCCGGGCGATGGTCGCCGCCTGCGCCTTGGCGCGGTTGAAGACCTTGAGCGTGGGCAGTCCGGCGACCACGTCCAGGAAGTGGTGCGAGAGCCGGGCCAGGCTCTGCCACTGGCTGTCCATCCGGGACCGGGTGGCCAGGCCGATGAGGATCATGAAGCCCGGGATGAGCGGTAGCGTCCCGGCGATGATCGCCGCCGAGATCCAGTCCGCGCCGAGGATCCGGGCCAGCAGCACCACCGGCACGACCACCGCGAGCGCGAGCTGTGGCAGGTAGCGGGCGAAGTAGTCGTCCAACGCGTCGACGCCGCGGGTGGCCAGCGTGGTGAGCTCGCCGGTGCGGCGGCCGGAGAGGTAGCCCGGGCCGAGCGCGGTGGCGTGGTCGAGCAGGCGGCGGCGCAGCGTCGACTTGACCCGGGCCACCGAGCGGTGGGCCGTCAGCTCGGTCAGCCAGGCCACCAGGGCCCGGCCGGCCGCGGTGGCGGCGAGCAGCAGCAGCGGCGTGCCGAGCCGGTCCAGCCCCTGGCCGCGCTGGAAGCAGCGGACCACGATCTCGGCTATCAGCGTCGCCTGGCAGAGCACCAGCACCGCGCCGATGCCGCCGAGCAGCACGGTACCGGCCAGGAAGGCCCGGGTGGTGCGGGCGTAGCTCAGCAGGCGCGGGTCGACGGGCTTCATCTCAGACCTCGGGTGCGGGCGCGACGTGGTCGGCGGAGGGGATGTGCTGGACCCCGATCCGCTTGCGGAACACCCAGTACGTCCAGCCCTGGTAGAGCAGGACCAGCGGGGTGAAGACCGCCGCGACGATCGTCATCAGCTTCAGCGTGTACGGCGAGGAGGAGGCGTTGGTGACGGTCAGGCTGTACGCCGGGTCCAACGTGGAGGGCATCACGTCCGGGAAGAGCGCGAGGAAGAGCATCGCTACGGCCGCCACGATGGTCAGCCCGGAGAAGACGAACGCCCATCCCTCGCGGGCCAGTTGGTTGGCCGCCAGGGCCGCGACGAGGGCCAGCACGGCGATCACCAGGGCGGCCAGGCTCCAGCCGGTGCCCGAGTGGGCCTGGGTCCAGCCGAGGAAGACCAGCGCGAGCACCGCCGTCAGCAGGCCGAGCAGGCGGGCCGCCGCCCGGGCCCGGGTGCGGATGTCGCCGACCGTCTTGAGCGCCGCGAAGACCGCGCCGTGGAAGGTGAAGAGGGTCAGCGTGACCAGGCCGCCGAGCAGCGCGTACGGGTTGAGCAGGTCCCAGAAGCTGCCGACGTAGTTCTTCTGCCGGTCGATGTCGACGCCGTGCACGATGTTGGCGAAGGCCACGCCCCAGAGGAAAGCGGGGATCAGGGAGGTCCAGAAGATGGCGTGTTCCCAGCCGCGCTGCCAGCGCTCCTCGGTGCGCTTGTGCCGGTACTCGAAGGCGACCCCGCGCACGATCAGGCAGACCAGGATCATCAGCAGCGGCAGGTAGAAGCCGCTGAAGAGGGTGGCGTACCAGTCGGGGAAGGCGGCGAAGGTGGCACCGCCGGCGGTCAGCAGCCAGACCTCGTTGCCGTCCCAGACCGGGCCGATCGTGTTGATCAGCACCCGGCGCTCGGCCCGGTCCCGGGCCAGCAGCTTGGTGAGCACGCCGATGCCGAAGTCGAAGCCCTCCAGGAAGAAGTAGCCGATCCACAGAACGGCGATGAGTACGAACCAGACGTCGTGGAGTTGCATGGCGCAGGGTCCCCCGGCTCAGTAGGCGAAAGCGAGCGGCTTGTCGGCGTCCTCGTCCGAGGACGGGCCGCGCAGGGTCGGGTCCTTGGCCGGCGGCCGGTCGGTGAGGTCGACGCCCGCCTTCGCGTACTTCGCGAGCAGCTTCACCTCGATCACGGCGAGGATCGCGTAGAGCGCGGTGAAGGTGGAGAAGGCGATCACCTGGGTGGTCACGCTGACGTTCGGCGAGACGGCGTCGGCCGTCTTCATCAGGCCGAAGACAGCCCAGGGCTGACGGCCCATCTCGGTGAAGATCCAGCCGAAGCTGTTGGCGATCAGCGGGAAGCCCATGGTGAGGATGCCGATCCGCCAGCTCCACCTGGTCAGGAAGGGGCCCATCTCGCGGCTGGGGGTGAGCATCAGCCGGGGCACCTCGTCCTCGGCGGTGCGGAACTCCGGGGCGAGGAACCTCTTCTTGCGGGTGGTCCACAGGCCGATCAGGGCGGCCACGAAGGAGGTCATCCCGAAGCCGATCATGAGGCGGAAGCCCCAGTACGTGACGAAGATGTTGGGGATGTAGTCGGCGGGCCGGCCGCCGTACTTGGCGGCCTCGGCGGCGGCCGTGTCGTTGATGCCGGGGACGGACGAGCTGAAGTTGCTCTTGGCGAGGAAGGAGAGTATCCCCGGGATCTCCAGCTCGACCGAGTTGTGGCCCTGGTTGACGTTGCCGACCGCGAAGATCGAGAACGGCGCGGGCGCCTGGGTCTCCCAGAGCGCCTCGGCGGAGGCCATCTTCATCGGCTGCTGCTCGAACATCACCTTGGCCAGCGTGTCACCGCTGATCGCGGTGCCCAGGCCCGCGACCACCGCGAGCACCAGGCCGAACCGCAGCGAGGTGCGCATCGCGGCGACCTTGCGGCCGTCCGCCGTCTCGGGCCGCCGCTTGGCCTTCCACAGGTGGTAGGAGGCGATGCCGACCATGAAGGCGGCACCGGTCAGGAAGGCCGCGGTGAGCGTGTGGAAGACCACGACCACGGTGGTGTCCTGGAAGAGCACCCGCATGATGTCGGTCAGCTGGGCCTTCTTGGTGACCGGGTCGACGGTGTAGCCGGACGGGTGCTGCATCCAGGAGTTGGCGGCCAGGATGAAGTACGCGGAGAGCACCGTGCCGAGCGCCACCATCCAGATGCAGGCGCAGTGGATCTTCTTCGGCAGCTTGTCCCAGCCGAAGATCCACAGGCCGATGAAGGTGGACTCGAAGAAGAAGGCGATCAGCGCCTCCATCGCCAGCGGCGCACCGAAGACGTCGCCGACGAAACGCGAGTAGTCCGACCAGTTCATCCCGAACTGGAACTCCTGCACGATCCCGGTCACCACGCCCATGGCGATGTTGATCAGGAAGAGCTTGCCCCAGAACTTGGTGGCGTGGAAGTACTTCTCCTTGCCCGTCCGCACCCAGGCCGTCTCCAGCCCGGCCACCATCGCCGCCAGGCTGATGGTGAGCGGCACGAAGAGGAAGTGGTAGACGGTGGTGACCCCGAACTGCCATCGCGCGATGGTCTCGTGAGCGACTGCTAGCTCCACTTCGGCCTCTTCCCTGCGGTCCGCTGTCCGATTCGACCTGGCTTCGACCAGAATCCTGCCGCACAAGCCGGACAAAAGTGCTCTTCGCCGTGAATCGCACCAATCCGTGCCAAGCTTGCGCGCTTGTGAACGTGAACACGTTCACAAGCTCTGCCAGAAGCCAGTATCACGCACGCCTGTTCGGCGATACACACCGGGGGGTGGGGAAAAGGTGAAGAGCGATCAGGCCTGGCGGTCGACCGGGCCGCCGGTGATCTCCGGGCCGACGACGAAGCCCTTGGCGGGCCCGTCCGGCACCAGCGCCTCGGCGCCGTACGGCGTACGGACGGAACTGGCGTACGCGCCACGGCCCTTGTCCGGACCGCTGAGAACGGTGACCGCGCCGCCGTCGTCGTAGTCGTCGATGATCACGTAGACGGGGATGCCCGCCTGCGCATACGCGCGGTGCTTGCGGACCAGGTCGCGCTGGCGGGCATCGCTACCGGAGGAGACGGTCTCGACGACGAGGCCGACGGCGGAGGCGAGCACGCCGAGACCCTCGGGGTCGGCGATCTCCTCGATGTCGTCGGGGGCGACGAACACATCGGGGATCCAGACCTTGAGGTCGTGGATCACGTTGAAGTCGTTGGTCGGCCCGTAGCCGCTCCCCCGCAGGAAGTCGTGCAGAGCACGGTAGAGCCGCCGGTTGACGAGCCCGTGCCGGGTTCCGCCCGTTGGCGACATCTCGATAGCTCCCTCGATGATCTCCGCCCGGACGCCCTCCCGGACGTCCATGGACTTCCATGCCTGCCACAAGGCCTGGTCCAGGTCCACGGCGATCTCCTCGAGTGCGAGCGCGGTCATGAGGACACCTCTCTTCCCGTCCAGTGTGAGCGGCGGGACCGGGTGCCACAAGCCGCAACCGTACGATCACACACCGTCGGCCGCACGCAAGGGGGTTCGGCTACGTACCACTCGTTCGGGGGAGGTTGAGGCGGAAGGTCGCGCCGGTCGCGGGGGCGGTGTCCAGGGTGAGCGCGCCGCCGTGGGCACGGGTGAGGGCGGAGGCGATGGCCAGGCCCAGGCCGGCGCCGCCGCCGTCGTGGCGGCTGCGGGAGCCGTCCACGCGGTAGAAGCGCTCGAACACGCGGGTCGCCTGATCCTTCGTCAATCCCGGTCCGGAGTCGGCCACTTCGAGTATGCAGCTGTCCTCGTCGGTGCCCACGCCGATCCGTACCGAGGTGCCGAGCGGGGTGTGCTTGACGGCGTTGCCGACCAGGTTGGTGACCACCTGGCGCAGCCGGGCCTCGTCGCCGAGGACGGTGGCCTCGCCGGGGGTACCGACGCCGCCGGGGCCGGTGAGGGAGACCGAACGGGTCGGGTCGAGCGCCATCAGGTCGTGCAGCGCGTCCACGGCCAGCGTCCGCAGGTCCATCGGGGCGAGGTCGAGCGGGCGTTCCTCGTCGAGACGGGCCAGCGTGAGCAGGTCCTCGACCAGGCCGCCCATCCGGACCGCCTCGCTCTCGATGCGGTTCATGGTCCGCTTGACGTCCCCCTCGGAGGGCAGCGCGCCCATCCGGTACAGCTCGGCGAAGCCGCGGATGCCGGCCAGCGGGGTGCGCAGCTCGTGCGAGGCGTCCGCGACGAAGCTGCGCATCCGCTCCTCGGACTCGGCCCGGGCGGCGAACGCGGACTCGATCTGGTCGAGCATCCCGTTCAGCGCCACGGAGAGTCGGCCGACCTCGGTGCCGGGCGGCAGCTCGGGCATCCGGTAGGAGAGCTCGCCCGCCGCGATCAGCTCGGTGCCGCGCTCGATCCGGCGCAGCGGCAGCAGGCCGGCCCGCACCGCGAAGGTGCCGAGCGCGGCGATCAGCAGCAGGACGGCCGCGCCGATCGCCAGGAAGGCCGCGCGGAGCTTCTCCACGGTGGCCCCCACCTCGTCCGAGGAGATCGCCACCATGATGTACGCGGACCCGTTGGGGGGCGTCGGGCCGGTGCGCTGGATGGGCAGGATGAGCACCCGCCAGCTGCCGGAGCCGTGCTCGGCCGGCAGGTAGAAGCCCCGGCCCAGGTGGGTGAGCAGCGAGGCGTCCCCGGCCGCGGGCAGCCGCGGGCCGGGGTCGGAGTCGGCCAGCGGCTGGCGCTCGACCCGCAGCACGCTGCCGTCGGCCGCCAGCATCCGCACCTCGTACTGGCTGGGCAGCACCTTCGCGTCGGGGGGCGGGGGCTTGCCGCCGCCCTTGCCCGGCCGGTGCGCCGCCTGTCGGCCGAAGCTCTCCAGCTGTTGGTCGAGCCGGCCGAGCAGCTGGCTGTGGACCGCGCCGAGCACGACGAGGTCGCTGACCGCCAGACCGGTGGCGACCATCACCAGCGTGAGCGCCAGCAGCCTGCTGCGCAGCGAGAAGCGCCCCGCGCCGCGGGTCAGCGCGCCGGAGCGCAGCGGACGCGGCAGGCGGGTCAGGCGGCGCGGCACGCGCGGCAGGCGGCGCGGCACCCGGGCGAGCAGTCGGCGCACGGTCGGATCAGTCCTGTGCCTGCTGCGGCGGCCGCCGCAGCGCGTAGCCGATGCCGCGCACCGTGTGGATCAGCTTGGGCCCGTGGTCGGGGCCCGAGTCGAGCTTGCGGCGCAGGTAGGAGATGTAGGACTCGACGATGCTCAGGTCGCCGCCGAAGTCGTACGCCCAGACGTGGTCCAGGATCTGCGCCTTGGAGACCACCCGGCCCACGTTGGCCATCAGGTAGTGCAGCAGCTTGAACTCGGTGGGCGACAGCGAGACGGCGTGACCGTCGCGGGTCACCTCGTGGGCCAGCGGGTCGAGGGTGAGGTCGGCGACCATCAGCCGGCCGTCCTCGGCGGGACCGCCGGCCCGGCGCAGGATCGCCCGGATCCGGGCGATCAGCTCCTCCAGGCTGAACGGCTTGGTGACGTAGTCGTCGGCGCCGGCCGCCAGGCCGTGCACCTTGTCCTCGGTGCCGTCCTTGGCCGTCAGGAAGAGCACCGGGAGGTGCTCGGCCGGACGCGGCCGGCCCGGCCGGGTGGCCAGGCCGGCCGGGTTGGCGATCTGCTGGCGGCGGGTGCGCTCGCGCAGCCGCTCGACGACGGTGAAGCCGTCCACGTCGGGGAGCATCACGTCGAGGACCACCAGGTCGGGGCGCTCGACGGCGATCGCGGCCAGCGCCTCCTCACCGGTGGCGGCGGACTCCACCCGGAACCCGGAGAAGCGCAGCGAGGCGGAGAGCAGCTCGCGGATGTTCGGTTCGTCGTCCACCACGAGCAGGAAAGCCTCGCCGGGAGTTCGGCTGCCGCCGGCCGGTCCGGCAGGCGAGGCCGCCGTGGGCGCCGTGCTTGCCGCAGTCCCCTGCATCATGGGTCCGCCTCCCAGGTCGAGGGTCGAGCCGTTCCATCACCCCATCGGATGACGGACTCGGGAGGTTACACGCAGGTGATGAGAGGTGGATGAACGCCCGGCTCGTCCGTGCTCAGACGGTCTGCGGTTCGGCGGGCGCGGCGGCCCGGGCCGCGGCGGCCGCGGCGTCCCTGGCCTGGGCACGCTTGGCGTAGGTGATCGTCCAGAGGACCAGCCCGCCGGTGACGGCGTACGGCAGGACGTTGTTGACGGTCACCATCGCGCCGGTGGACAGCGTGTAGACGAGCGCGATCCGCAGCGCCGCCTCCGCCAGATAGCCCACGCCCCAGCCGATCGTCAGGTTGCGCTGGATCCTGCGGAAGCCCGGGTGCACCCAGAGCCCGTTCCACCAGGCCGCTGCGGCGGCGGTGCCGTCGGTGGCGAACTTGCGGCCGAAGTAGAACATCAGCGGGCGCGGGGCGGCCAGCGACACCAGGCAGAGCACGCCGAAGAGGCCGGTGACGAAGGAGTCCTTGACCAGCAGCAGGCGGGCGTCGTGCGGGCCGACCAGCGAGACGACCGCGGTCAGCGCCACGAAGACCAGCGAGACGATCGCGAACTCGTCCACCCGCCGGTGCCAGGCCAGGTAGACGGCGATGTCGAGCACCGGGCCGAGTCCGGAGAGCAGCAGCGCGGTGAAGTCGCCGACGCCGTGCGCGTGCAGCTGGTTGTAGATGACGATCGGCGCGACGACGTTGAAGCCGATGCTGAGCAGCCAGCCGAGGCCCGCTGCGGAGCCCTTGCGGGCAGGAGCCTGTGGAGCGTTCGTGGACATGAGTCCCCCGTGGACGGCGCCGGAGCGCGGAACCTGCGACCAGGACCCCTGGCCGCGGGGGACAGTGTGCCCGATCCCGGCGCACCCGGCCCAGGTCTGCAACGGGGTGGTGAACCGGCCTTGACGGCTGGTCACCACCCCGCGACGGATCGTCAGCCGCTCTTCGTGGTACCGCCGGTGGCGCCACCGCTACCACCGCCGAAGCCACCGAAGCCGCCGCCACCGCCGCCGAAGCCGCCCGCCGTGGCGCCGCCCTCGGTCAGCTGGGAGGCCGCGTAGCCACCGGTGGAGTCCGGCGTCCCGACCACGGTCACGCTCTGGCCCGGCTGCAGGTCGCCGACCTGGCCGTCCTTGGTGACCTGCACCTTGGTGGTGCCGTTGGTGGTCACCTTGACGGTGTTGCCGCTGGTGTCGGTCAGGTAGACGGTGCTGCCGTCGACCAGCTTGACCGTGCCCCGGGTGAACCCGGGCGCGCCGGCCGCCTGGCCACCGCCGGTACCCCCGCCGCCGCCGGCGCCACCACGGCCGGCCCGGCCCGCGGCAGCCGCAGCGGCCGCGCTACGGCCGCTGCCGCTCGCGACGTTCGAGGTGCCATGGTTCTTCTGGTACCAGGCGCCGCCGGTGAAGGCCGCCGCGGCCACCACGCCGCCGGCCAGCAGCAGGGTCAGCCAGGGCAGCTTGCGCCGCGGCGGCGCGGCCAGCTCGGCGCTGATGTCGCGGGCGTCCGGCGCGGTCGCCAGCAGGGCGGCGTGGGCCGCCGCGCTGCCGGGCTCCGGCTCGCCGTGCGGTCCGTCGGTCCTGATGGCGGCCAGCTGAACCGTGTCGTCCGCCCGGACCAGGTCACTGTTGTTGGTAGGCATGGGCTCTGACTGCTCCCGCTCGTCTCGCTCGGTGATCATGTCTGCTGCCTCACTCGTGCCGCAGGGCGTCGATGGGACGCAGCGAAGCGGCCCGGTTGGCCGGGTAGCTGCCGAAGAAGAGTCCGATCGCCACGGCGATCGCGAAGGCGCCGAGCACCGACGAGGGGATCACCACCGGCACGATCCCGACGACCTTGAAGTGCGAGCCGATGAGTCCGACCGCGACTCCGAGCCCCGCCCCCAGCACCGACAGCAGGGTCGACTCGGTGAGGAACTGGCCCAGGATCACCGCCTTGGGCGCGCCCAGGGCCTTGCGGATGCCGATCTCCCGGGTCCGCTCGGTGACCGTGACCAGCATGATGTTGGTGATCCCGATCCCGCCGACCAGCAGCGAGATCGCGGCCACCGCGCCGAGCAGCACGGTGAAGGTCTTGGTGGTGCTCTCCCGCGCGGTGAGCAGGGAGGCCTGGTTGCTCACCCGGAAGTCGAGCTTGGTGGGGTCGGTCAGCGAGTGCGTCCCCATCAGGACCGAGGTGATCTCGGACTGGGCCTGCGTGGTGGTGTCGGCGGAGGTCGCCTGCACCAGGATCTGGCTGACCGAGCTGAAGCCGGTGAAGGCGTTCTGCACGGTCGGCAGCGGTGCGATCACCACGTCGTCCGGGTCGCTGAAGCCGGTGCTGCCGCCCTTGGTCTGGAGCACGCCGACCACCGTGAACGGCGTGCCGCCCAGGCTGATGCTCTTGCCGACCGGGTCGTCGGTGTCGAAGAGCTGGGTGGCGGTGGTGGACCCGATGACCGCGACCTTGCGGGCGTTCAGCACGTCGTCGGCGCTGAAGTAGTCTCCCTTGGCGATCTTCTCGTTGGCTGTCTCGAAGTACGCCGGGTAGGTGCCCAGGACCGAGCCGGGGGTGTAGGAGATGTCCCCGTAGATCGCGGTGGCGCTGGTGGAGACCACCGGGGCGACGGACTTGATGTCCGGCGCGGCGGACGGGTCGGCCAGGGCCTTGGCATCGGCCACGGTGAGCTTCTTGGTGGTGGCCGCGCTGCGCGAGCCGCCGAAGGACGCACCGGAGCTGACGGTCAGCGAGTTGGTGCCGAGCGAGGTGATCGAGTTCTTCACCGCGGCGGAGGAGCCGTTGCCCACCGCGAGCAGCAGGATCACCGAGGCGACACCGATCAGCACACCGAGCATGGTGAGCGCGGAGCGCACCTTGTTGGCGGCCAGGCCGCCGATGGCGAAGCGAAGGATCTGCCAGAAGATCACTGCCGGCCTCCGATCAGTTCACCGGCGGCGGCGCGCTGACGCAGCTGGGCCGCGAGCACCGGCGGCGGGCCGGCGACCGGCCCCTGCCGGACGTCCGAGATCACCTTGCCGTCGACCAGCCGCAGCACGCGCTTGGCGTGCATGGCCACCTCGTCCTCGTGGGTGATCAGCACGACCGTTCGTCCGGTCGCGTTCAGTCCGTCGATGATCTGCAGTACCTCTTCGGTGGAGTGGCTGTCCAGGTTTCCGGTCGGCTCGTCCGCGAGCAGCATCGCCGGAGCGGTGACCAGCGCCCTCGCGACCGCGACACGCTGCTGCTGACCGCCGGACAGCTCGTTGGGCTTGTGCCCGGACCGCTCGGAGAGGCCGACCAGCGAGAGCGCGGCCAGCGCGCGCTTGCGGCGCTCGGCGGCCTTGACCCCCGCGTAGGCGAGCGGCAGCTCGACCTGCGCGAGGGCGCTGGTGCGGGGCACCAGGTTGAACGACTGGAAGATGAAGCCGATCTTGCGGTTGCGGACCAGGGAGAGCTGCTGCTCGTCCAGGTGTCCGACGTCGATGCCGTCCAGCAGGTACCGCCCGGCGGTCGGAACGTCGAGGCAACCCAGGATGTTCATCAGGGTCGACTTGCCGGAACCCGAACTACCCATCACCGCGACGAAGTCGCCCTCGTCGATGTCCAGGCTGACGCCTGCCGGCAGACCGGTCTCCGGATCGTCCGGGCCGCGCAGCGCGTGGACCGTCGCGTCACCGTGGCCGTAGGCCTTGGTGAGCCGCTGGATCTGGATGACCGGGACCGGCGTGGCCGGACCGGTCTCGGTCTCGGGGGTGGGAGCGGTACCGGAGTGACGCGCTCGGCCGCGCCGGGCCATCAGTTGCCGCCCCGGGCGCTGCCGCCGCCACCGGCACGACCGCCGCCGCCACCGGCGCCGCCGCCGAAGCCGGCCACTCCCGCGCCGCCCGGGAAGGCGCCGCTCGGGAAGCCCGAACCGCTGCCGGCCGTGGCCGAGGCGATCTGCAGCTTGTCGCCGACGTTGAGGCCGGAGACCACCTGGACGGTGGAGTCACCCACCACGCCGACCGTGACGCTGACCCGCGAGGTGGTGCCGTCCGGCTTCACCAGGGTCGCGGTGCGCGTGGTGCCGGTGCCGGCCAGCGCCGCCGCCGGGACGGAGAGCGCGTTGTCGGCCTCACCGGTGACGACCGAGACGGTGGCGCTCAGGCCGGTCCGCAGGGTGCTGGTGTCACCGTTGATCTGGAGCGTCGCGGCGTACTGGACCGCCGCGCTGGCACCGGTGCTGCTCGAGACGGGCAGCGAACTGACCGACAGCACCGTGGCGTTGAGGACCGTGCTGGACTGCGCGTTGAGCGTGACGGTGGCCGCCTCGCCCTTCTTGAGCTTCAGCGAGTCGAGCTCGGAGAAGTCCGCGGTCACCTGCATTCCGGTCGGGTTGGTGAGCACGATGAAGCCGCTCGGGGCGCTGGAGGTCGAGGAGCCGGTGGTCTTGCTGCTGCTGCTCGCGCCGCTGCCGGAGCTGCCGGAGCCCGACGAGTCGCCGGTCCCGGTGCCGGAGACGGTGTCGCCGACCTTGTTGGAGATCGACGCGACCGTGCCGCCCTCGGAGGCGGTCAGGGTGGTGCCGGCCAGCCCCGCCTGGGCGTTGGTCAGGGTGATCTGCGCGGCACTGAGCTGCTGCTGGGCCTGCGTCACCTGCTGTTCGGCCTGGGCCACGGCGTCGGGGTCGACGGTGGTGGTCGTGATGGTGGTGGTCTGCGGGGCCGGCGCGGTGTTGCCGCCGCCACCGGAGTTGGTGGCGCTGCCCGCACCGTTGCCGCCGGTGGCATTGGCGGTGTTGCCGGTGACCGTGCCGCCACCGACGCTGCCGCTGCCGCTGCCGCTGCCGCCGGAGCGCGACGTCGAGCCCGGGGCGGTCGGCGCGCCGGTGGCGTTGGCCGTGACGAAGGAGGACTGCACCGTGCCGCCCGACACCGGCTTGGTCGTGGTCGTGGTGACCCCGGCCTGGGCCTTGGTGAGGTTGGCCTCGGCGGTGTTCAGTGCGGCCTGCGCGCTGGTCACGCCGCCCTGGGCGGTGGTCAGCTGCTGCTGGGCCTGGGTCATGTCGACGGTGGCGAGGACCTCGCCCGCCGTCACCGTGTCGCCCACCGAGACCTTGACGGCCGTGAGCTTGCCACCGGTGACGAAGTTCTGTCCGGCGTCGGACGGGGAGGAGAGGGCACCGGATCCGGACACGGTGGCCAGGACCGTGCCCTTGGTCACGGTCGCGCTGCGGGTGGTCGGCTTACTGGCGGCAGCACTGCTGCCGCTGGTCACGGTGGTGTAAGCCAGGGCGCCTCCGGCGAGGAGGGCCACACCGAGTACTGAGTTGACGAGGACGGCACCACGCCGTCGCGGGAGGACCTTCATAGCGCACAAGAGTTGCCTGGCGCTCTTGCGAAGTCCTGACCGACGACTGAGAGCCCGCTGAATCAATCAGGGGAAGCAAGATCGGACATAACGATACATAGCACCGCTGTAGGCCCGGGTTTACGGAGGCGCTGTTGGCGGAACTCTCAGGATTTTCCCAGGCATCTGGTCCGCAGCCTTTAATCCTGGCCGGGGAACCGGACGCCGGGCGCCGTCCTGCTGGGAGAATGACGGACCGTCACCCTTACGTTGTCGGAGGCAGCCTTGAGTTCAGCCCTGCACAGCATCACGTTCGACTGCACGGACGCCTACGGCCTCGCCCGCTTCTGGTCGCGGGTGACCGGCTGGCCCCTGGGGGAGGACGACGTCCCGGGCGACCCGGAGGCCGCCGTGATCCCGCCGGCCCACGTCGGCGGGCCCCGGCTGCTCTTCATCACGGTGCCCGAGCCGAAGGCCGTGAAGAACCGGGTCCACCTCGACCTCCAGCCCGACGACCGCACCCGGGACGAGGAGGTCCGGCGGCTGTTGGACCTCGGCGCGACCCTCGTCCAGGACGAGCGCAGGCCCGACGGCACCGGCTGGGCCGTCCTCGCCGATCCCGAGGGCAACGAGCTGTGCGTCGAGCGCAGCGCCGCCGAACGGGCCGCGACGGCCTGAGCTCCCGAACCCGGCCGGGGTCCCGAGGCGCTCGGGACCCCAGCCGGTCAGGGCTCCGTTCAGAGCTCCTTGCGGAACGCCTGCGCGACGCCGAGGAAGAGGTCGTTGCCCGCCACCTCGCCGATCGTCACGCGCACACCCTCACCGGCGAACGGCCGGACGATGACGCCGGCCGCGGTGCAGGCCTCGGCGAACTCGACGGTCCGCTCGCCCAGCCGCAGCCAGACGAAGTTGGCCTGCGAGTCCGCGAGCGTCCAGCCCTGCTCGGTGAGCGCCGCGACCACCCGGGTGCGCTCGGTGACCAGGGCCTCCACCCGCACCATCAGGGCGTCCTCGGCGCGCAGCGAGGCGACCGCCGCGTCCTGGGCCAGCTGGCTGACGCCGAACGGGACACCCGTCTTGCGCAGCGCGGTGGCCACCGGCTCGTGCGCGATGGCGAAGCCGATCCGCAGGCCGGCCAGGCCGTACGCCTTGGAGAAGGTGCGCAGCACGCAGACGTTCGGGCGGTCGCGGTAGAGCTCGACGCCGTCCGGGACGAGCTCGTCGCGCAGGAACTCGCGGTAGGCCTCGTCCACGACCACCAGGATGTCGCCGGGGACGGCGTCCAGGAAGCGCTCCAGCTCGGGGCGGCGGATCGCCACACCGGTCGGGTTGTTCGGGTTGCAGACGAAGATCAGCCGGGTCCGCGGGGTGATCGCCGCGAGCATCGCGTCGAGGTCGTGCTCCTCCCCCGCCGTCAGCGGCACCGGCACCGGGGTGGCACCGGCCACCTGGGTGATGATCGGGTAGGCCTCGAAGGAGCGCCAGGCGAAGATCACCTCGTCGCCCGGGCCGGCCGTGGATAGCACCAGCGACTGGGCCACACCCACCGAGCCGGGGCCGGTGGCGATGTGCTCGGCGGGGACGCCGAAGCGCTGGGCCAGCTCGGCGGTCAGCTCGGTGACGGCCATGTCCGGGTAGCGGTTGAAGGAGCCGGCCGCCGCGACGGCGGACTCCAGCACGCCGGGCAGCGGCTCGTACGGGTTCTCGTTGGAGGACAACTTGAAGGCGTCGGCGCCGGCCGGCTTGCCGGGCTTGTAGGTGGGGATGCCGTCGAGGCTCGGGCGAAGCCGCGGGCCCTGCGCTGCCGTACCGCTCACGGTGGTGCTCTCCTTCGTCTGTCGGAGCCGGTTTCCTGGGACCGGCCCTGCGGGGCATCGCCCCGGTGCCGCGTGTGCGCCCCGGCGCGTTGGTGTGCGCTGGTCGCGGCAGGCGGCGTGTTCCCCGGTCGGGTGCTGAGAACGATACCGAGCACGCTCACCCGTAGGGGTGAGATGTCCGGTCGGGTTACCGATGCGGATCAGCCATTGTCCCTCGTTCCGATGGCACATGTCAGAGGTAATCGGCCGAAACCAGACCCCCGATCCAAGGGGTGATCCGGTCATAAGTCATGGAGAAACGTATCTTCAGCCCCGTCCGGCGGCCTGGTCCCGAGAACCGCTGACGCCCCATACGATCGGTGCGCCATGACAGCAGCAGCCAACCAGAGCGGTCGGCGACCCACGACCTCACGACGTCTGGAGCGGGCCGGCATCCGGGACGTGGCAGCAGCCGCCGGAGTGTCCATCACCACCGTCTCCGACGCCCTGAACGGTAAGGGCCGCCTGCCCGACGAAACCCGCAGCCGGGTGCGCGAGGTCGCCGAGCGCCTCGGCTACCGGCCGTCCGCCGCCGCCCGGACGCTGCGCACCGGCCGGTCCGGACTGATCGGACTGACCGTCACCACCTACGGCGAGGAGCCGTTCACCTTCACCGAGTTCGCCTACTTCGCCGAGATGGCCCGCGCCGCCACCAGCGCCGCGCTCGGCCGCGGCTACGCGCTGGTCGTCCTGCCGGCCTCCTCCCGCCACGACGTCTGGAGCAACGTCGCGCTGGACGGCACCGTGGTGATCGACCCCGCCGACCAGGACCCGCTGGTCAGCGAGCTGTACCGGTCCGGCGTGCCCGTGGTCAGCGACGGCAAGCCCGGCAACTGCCCGGTCACCGCCTGGGTCGACAACGACCACGAGGCCGCCGTGCTGAACATCCTGGAGCACCTCAGCGAGGCCGGCGCCCGCCGGATCGGCCTGCTCACCGGCACCAGCACCGACACCTACACCCGGCTCAGCACCGACGCCTACCTCGGCTGGTGCGACCGGGTCGGCCAGGAGCCGGTGTACGAGGCCTACCCGGCGCACGACCCGGCCGCCGGTGCGGTCGCCGCCGACCGGCTGCTGGCCCGTCCCGACCGCCCGGACGCCGTCTACGGTCTCTTCGACCCCAACGGCACCGACCTGCTCGCCGCCGCCCGCCGGTACGGCCTGCGGGTCCCCGAGGAACTGCTGCTGGTCTGCTGCAGCGAGAGCGACGTCTACGCCGGCACCGAGCCGCCGATCACCACCCTCTCGCTCAAGCCGCGCCGGATCGGGACCACCGTCGTCAACCTGCTGATCGACGCGATCGAGGGGGTCGACTCGGGCACCGGGGTGGACATCGCCCGGCTCTTCCCGCCGCGCTACCGGACCGCCGGCACCGGACCGCCGCCGGGGACCCTGATGCCCACCGAACTGATCGTCCGTGCCTCGTCACAGCGTCGCAGCCCCCGAACCACCGTCAGCCCGCCCCGCCCGCCGGGCGAGGTCTGAGGGCGGTCGGCGGGTGCGCGCCGACCGGTCCGGGCCTCCCGGCGGGGCCTGGCGGGGTACGTTCGTACAGATTGGATACCCACCGGGTGAGGACGACGGGAGAGTGGTCTTCCTATGATGGGCGAATGACTCCCGAGGACCGCTTCCCCGGGCCTGATCTGTCCCACTCAGGCCCCCACCCGCACCAGGACCTCGACGTGCTGCCGTACGGCTCGTATCACGAGCCCAATCCGCAGCAGGAGTACCAGGGTTCACCGGGCGAGCAGGTCGTCGGGCAGGACCCGACCTACAGCGGGTACGGCGGCGCGCGGTACCTGGAGCAGCACTGGCCGGTGGGCGAGGCCCACGGGCAGGCGCAGGTGCCCGGGCACGACCAGGCAGCGGCGCAGGGCCAGGTGCGGCCCCTGGACCACGACGATCCGCCGACCATCGAGCTCGGCCCGCCGCTGACCGAGGAGGACCTCCGCGCGGCGGGCTACCAGCCGGTCGAGGACCCGGGCCCGGTCGGCCCGCTCTACGTGGTCGGCGACGTGCACGGCTACCTCGACGAGCTGGTCGGCGAGCTGCGCCGGCAGAACCTGATCGACGCCGAGGGCCACTGGTCGGCCGGCCGCTCGCGGGTCTGGTTCCTCGGCGACTTCACCGACCGCGGCCCGGACGGCATCGGCGTCATCGACCTGGTGATGCAGCTGGCCGCCGAGGCGGCCGCCGCCGGCGGGTACTGCCGGGCCCTGATGGGCAATCACGAGCTGCTCTTCCTCGGCGCCCACCGCTACGGCGACGAGCCCGTGCAGTCCACCGCGGGCACCGCCTCGTTCCGCGCCGCCTGGCTGCTCAACGGCGGCCAGCAGCACGACCTGGAACGGCTGGAGGGCCACCACATCAGCTGGCTCTCCCGGCTGCCGGCGATCGCGCTGGAGGACGGCCACCTGCTGCTGCACTCGGACACCACGTCGTACCTGGAGTACGGCGCCTCCATCGACGAGGTCAACGACGCCGTCCACGACCTCCTCGCCGACGAGGGCGCCGACGAGTGGTGGGACGCCTTCCGCCGGTTCACCAAGCGGTTCGCGTTCCGCGGCCCGGGCGGCCCCACGGCGGCCGGCGAGCTGCTCGGGACGTACGGCGGTCACCGGGTGGTGCACGGGCACAGCCCGATCCCGTACCTGACCGGCGAGGCCAACTCGGACAGCGGCGAGCGCCCGTACGTGCCCGGCCCGTACATCTACGCGGACGAGCTGGCCGTCGCGATGGACGGCGGGGTCACCATGGAGGGCCGGTTGCTGGTCGCCCGGCTGCCGCTCGACTGACCGCGCGTCCACAGGGTCGCTGACCTGGTTCGCAGTCGAATATCTGGAAACGGACTGTCAGCACCGGCCCCCCGGCCCCTACCATCGAGGGACCACCCCAGGCGTCCGCGCCCACCCACGTCGGCCGCCCCGAGCCTGCCGGTGGCCGTCCACCTCCCTGACGGAGCGAACGGGGTAGTCATGAACCACGCCCCGCACCTGCGCGCCGAGGACCGTCCGGACTTCGGGCGGACCCTCGACGAGGCACTGCGCGACAGCACGATCCTCGCTGCCCTGCGAGAGCGCCAGACCGGCCTGAACGCCGAACAGCTGCGCACCAAGGCACTCTTCGACCAGGACCTGATCGCCGAGGCGGCCCTCGACGAGTACCTGCACTACGCCGAACTGCGGGACGGCCTGCGGGACGGCCCGCGAACGTCTCACCCGGTGGTCGACGACCGCCCGAAGCGGCCCGGGCGGCCCGGGCCGCAGACCACCACAGAGCTGCTGGCCCAGCTCAGCTCGCCCGGCGGCGGGGGGCTCTGGCCGGTGCTGACCGTGCTGGTCCCGATGCTGTCGGTCGGCGCGGCGATCCTGCTGCTGCTCACCGGCTACATCCTGACCGGCACCGACAGCGGGGTCGGCTACGGCCGCTCGGTGCTCCTGTCGGGCTGGGCGGCGGCCGCGGTGGCCGCCGCCTCCCTGGTGATCGGGCTGGTCGGCCTGGTGCTCACCGCGCTGCGGGACGGCGCGGCCGGGCCCGGCGGCGAGGACCCGGAGCTGCGGGCCGGCGTGGCCGAGGCCCGGGCCGCCTGGCAGCACGCGCTGCGCGAGCGCGGCCTGCTGCCGTACCTGCTGGCCAACCTGGACTCGGCACCGGCCCTCGCGCCGCGACCGCCCGGCCGCCGGCCCACCGCCGCCCCCGAGTTCAGCAGCCCCGGCTACAGCAGCGCGGCCTACGCCAGCCCCGGCTTCTCCAGCCCAGGCGTCGAGGGCGTGACCGACCCCGAGGGCCGCGAGCCGCGACCCACCGAGTTCAGCAGCCCCGGCTACAGCCCGCCGGGCTTCACCGGCCCGGACGAGGTCTGACCGTCCGGGCCGCCCGGGCCGTCGGCCTCCTGGCGACGGTGCATCAACGCACCGCGGTCCACCGTGGCCAGCGCCGTGTTCAGCAGGACGAACACGGCGAAGCCGATCCCCCAGCCCACGCCCGCCACCGCCCCGAGCGCGACCGCACCGGCGCCGAAGACCAGCGCCTTCACCGCCAGCACCCCCGGCAACGGCAGCCGCACCACGGCCCGGGGCGCCGCGTACCGCCCCCAGAGCGCCGCGGCCGCCACCGGCGCGCCCAGCCCCAGCAGGATCCGGACCGCGAGCTCGTCGACCGCCGTCCACCCCCACCAGGCCAGGAACCCCAGGGCCGCCAGCTCGGCCAGGAAGGCCAGCCCCTCGTTGACGACGTGCAGACCTCTCGGTACCACCATCCGCGCTCCCCGTGAGTTCGTGAGTCCGTGCCTACTGTCCGGTCGAGAGATCGTGCGCGAAGTGCAGCGCCACGATCGCCATCCGTCGTGCGTGGTAGAAGCGGTGGGCCCCGTGGTTCGACACCCCGGAGTCCAGCTCGATCCGGACGCAGCCCGCCTGCCGGGCCCGGTCCTCCAGCTGTGCCAGCAGCCACCCGCCGATCCCGCCGGAGCGGACCTGCGGGTCGGTCACCAGGTCGTCGATGAAGAGCACCCGGCCCCGGCTGGTCGCCAGCATCCGGTGGCCGGCCACCGCGACGCACCGCCCGCGCTCGTCGTAGGCGGCCGTGAAGACCAGCCCCTGCCCGTACGCCTCCGCCGCGAATGCCGCGAAGCCCGTCGGGCTCAACCCCGGGCGAAGCGAACGGATCAGCGGCGCGACGTCGCTCTGCAGAGCGCGATCCCCGGGCGCGATGTCAATCATGGTCAGCTCCACCCGGCCACCCTACGTGCGCCCGCCGCCGCGCCGGCCCCGCATCCGTCAACCCGTCGGGCCCACCGCGTCGGCCGGGACCAACGGCTGCCCGAGGACCACCGCCGTACTCACCGGCGCGGCCGCTGCCAGGACGGCCCGGACGAACTCCGGCGAGGCGAGGGCCGCCGCCGACGCCTCGACCCGCAGACCGGAACCGTCCGGGTCCGCACTCGCCGAGAAGACCTCGAAAGCCAGCAGATGGGCCTGTTGGGCCGCGAAGACCCGCTCGGAGGCCGCGTCCACGTCCCGGCGCGCGTAGCGGCACGCCAGCACCTCGACCGGCGTGCCGGCGGTCCCCGGCGCCGCGCGGCGGGCGGCGGCCACCAGGGCCTGCCCGCGCGCGGTGTCCGTCACGTACAGCAGCACCCGGCCGTGCGGCGGGTCCACCGCCAGCGTGCCGTACACGTCGGCGTAGCGGGTGCGGCCCTGCCCGTCGAGGGCTGCTGCGGCGGCGTCCAGCGCCGGGTCGGACGTCGGCGTCGAGGTCGGCGCCGGTGCCGGCACCGGCGTCGGTGCCCCGGTGACGGCGACCGGCGGGGCCGGCGAGCGCATCGGACCTCCCGGGTTCACCGAGGAGAGACCGACCGTGATCGGTCCCGTCGAGCGCTGCGCGGCACAGCCGCCCGCCCCCGCCAGCACGGCGGCACAGCAGAGCGCGAGCATCCATTGACGCATCATCAGCAGCCTCCGTCGACATCCGGGTTCAGACCCCGGTTCGACGCACCCGCCCCGCCGCCGGTTCCGCCATGGCGCTGTCGCCACCCCTACAGCGCCGCCAGGTTGCCGGCCAGGTCGTCCAGGCCCAGCGAGCCCTGGGAGAGTGCCTTCATGTGCCAGGCCTTCAGGTCGAAGGCCCCGCCCAGCCTGTGCCGGGCCACCTCGCGGCCCCGCAACCAGGCGCGCTCGCCCAGCTTGTAGCCGATCGCCTGGCCCGGCCAGCCGAGGTAGCGGTCGATCTCGCTGGCGCGCATCTCGGCCGGGCTCCCGTTGTACGCCGCCATGAACTCCGCCGCCAGCGCCGGGGTCCAGCGCTCACCGGGGTGGAAACCGGAGTCGGCGGGGATCGCCAGGCCCAGGTGCATGCCGATGTCGACGATGACGCGGATGGTGCGGAGCATCTGCTCGTCCAGGAAGCCGAACCGCCGCGCGGGCTCGGTGAGGAAGCCGAGGTCGTCCATCAGGCGCTCGGCATACAGCGCCCAGCCCTCGATGGTGGCGCTGACCTTGCCCAGCGAGACCTGGTAGCGGCTGAGCCGGTCGGCGACCAGGTTCCACTGCGCGAGCTGCAGGTGGTGCCCGGGCACCCCCTCGTGGTACCAGATGCTGACCAACTGCCAGGTGGGGAAGGCCTTACGGCCGAGCGTGGGCAGGTAGGTGCGGCCCGGACGGCTGAAGTCCAGGCTCGGGCCCGAGTAGTACGGCGCCGCCGCGCTGCCCTCGGGCGCGATCAGCGACTCGACCCGGCGCACCGGCGGCGCGATGTCGAAGTGCCGTCCGTCCAGCGCCTCGATCGCCTCGTCCATCAACTCCTGCAGCCAGACCCGGATCCCCTCCGCGCCGACGACCGTGTGGCCGTGCTCGTCGAGGTACCGGACCACCTCCAGCGGGCTCGCGCCGGGGAGCACCCGGTCCGCCTCGGTCCGCAGCTCGGCGTTCATCCGGTGGAACTCGCTCCAGGCCCAGTCGTACGCCTCGTCCAGGTCGAGGTCGGCGCCGGTGCAGAACCGGGCGGCGCGCAGGTAGCGCTCACGGCCGACGCCGTCCGGGCTCCCTTCGGCGGCAGGGAGGTAGCTGCCGCGCAGCCAGTCGCCGAACTCGCCTACCGCGGCGGTGGCTTGACGGGCGGCCGCGTCCAACTCGGGCCGCAGCCGGTCGGATCCCCGCGCGACGAAGCCGGTGAACCAGTCGGCGGCGGTCCAGGCGGCGTACTGGTCGGCGACCGCGGCCGCCTGCCGGGGCGCCGCGAGCAGCCCGCGCGCGATCCCCTCGGTCAGCGTGGCCCGGTAACCCTCCAGCGCCCCGGCCATGTTGCGCATCCGGCCGGCCACGAGCGCCCAGTCCTCGTCGGTCTCGGTCGGCATGTAGGTGAAGATCTCCCGCACCCACTGGACGGGCGACCCGATGATCCGCAACTGCCGCAGGTGGTCACCGGCCTCGTGCACCGCGAGCTCCGCCGTCAGCCGCTCCCGCAGCAACCGGGCGCACACCTCCTCCTCCGCCGCCCCCGGCACGGACGGCGCCGCGTCGAGCTCCGCCAACGCCCGCCGGGCCAGCGCGGCGCGCGCGTCGAAGCCGTCCGACGACAGGTCCAACTGCCGCGCGTCACCCTGGTTCACCCCCATCCAGGTGGCCACCATCGGGTCCAGGGCGGCGACCCGGTCGAGATGGTCGTCGGCGATGCTGCGCGGGGTGCTCGATTCCTCTGCCATGCGGACCATCCTGACCCAGCCTCGCCGCCCGCGACAGGGATTACCCCCCTCCCGCGCTACAGCGCCGCGAGGTTGTCGACGAGGTCGTCCAGGCCGAAGGACCCCTGCGAGAGCGCCTTCATGTGCCAGGCCTTCAGGTCGAAGGCCCCGCCGAGGCGCCGCTCGGCCGCCGCGCGGCCCTGCAACCAGGCGCGCTCGCCCAGCTTGTAGCCGATCGCCTGGCCGGGCCGGCCGAGGTAGCGGTCGATCTCGCTGGAGCGGCGCTTGGCCGGGCTGCCGTGGTAGGCGGCCATGAACGCGGTGGCCAGCTCCGGGGTCCAGCGCTCACCGGGGTGGAAACCGGAGTCGGCGGGGATGGCGAGACCGAGGTGCATGCCGATGTCGATGATCACCCGGATGATGCGCAGCATCTGCTTGTCCAGGTAGCCCAGGCGGTTGGCGGGATCGGTGAGGAATCCGAGCTCGTCCATCAGGCGCTCGGCGTACAGCGCCCAACCCTCCACGTTGGCACTGATCTTGCCGAGCGTGACCTGGTAGCGGCTGAGCCGGTCGGCGACCACGTTCCACTGCGCGAGCTGCAGGTGGTGGCCGGGCACCCCCTCGTGGTACCAGGTGCTGACCAGCTGCCAGGTCGGGAAGGACTCCCGGCCGAGCGTGGGCAGGTAGGTGCGGCCCGGACGGCTGAAGTCCAGGCTCGGGCCCGCGTAGTACGGCGCGGCGGCGCTCCCCGGCGGCGCGATGCGGGACTCGACGTTGCGGACCGGGCCGGAGATGTCGAAGTGAACCCCGTCGAGGGCGTCGACCGCCTCGTCCATGACCTGCTGCAACCAGTCGCGGATACCCTCCTCCCCCTTGATCGCGTGGCCGTGCCCGTTCAGATGTCCCATCGCCTCCAGCACGGTGGCCCCGGGCAGCACCCGGCCGGCCTCGGCCCGCATCTGCGCGAGCATCCGGTGGAACTCGTCCCAGGCCCAGGCGTAGGCCTCGTCCACGTCGAGGTCGGCGCCGGTCCAGTAGCGGGCGGCGCGCAGATAGCGCTCACGGCCGACGCCGTCCGGGGTCCCTTCGGCGGCGCAGGCGTAGTCGTCCCGCAGCCAGTCGCGGAACGCGCCGACGGCGGCGGTCGCCCGGCCGGCCGCGTGGTCCAGTTCGGGACGCAGCCGCTCCGGCCCGTCCGCGACGAAGTCGGCGAACCACCCGGCACCACCGGTGTCCTCGCCGGTCCACGCGGTGAGCTGCCCGGCCACGACACCGGCCTGCCGGGGCGCCGCGAGCAGCCCGCGCGCGATCCCCTCGGTCAGCGTCGCCCGGTAACCGTCCAGCGCCCCCGGCAGGTTGCGCAACCGGCCGGCCACCACCGCCCAGTCCTCCTCGGTGGCGGTCGGCATCATCGTGAAGATCCCCCGCAACTGGTGGACCGGCGCACCCGTGTTGTACAGCTGACGGAAGTTGTCGCCGGCCTCCTGCACGGCCAGCCCCGCCGCGAGCCGCTCCCGCAACAGCCGGGCACACGCCAGCTCGGCGGGGTCCGCGGTGACGGGTGCGCCATCGAGCGCGGCCAGCGCAGCGCGAGCGAGCTCGGCGGCGGCCTCCAGCCCCTGCGGCGACAGGTCCGGCTGCCGGTCGTCGTCCAGGTGCAGGCCCAGCCTGGCGGACGTCGCCGGATCTGCTGCGGCGACCTGCTCGACGTAGTCATCGGCGATCCGGCGGGGGGTCTTCAGATGATCTGTCATTCCGCCATTCTTTCCCCCGGTCCCCCATCGGGGTTCATCCGGCCACGTGCTCACCTCCTCCCGGCCGCGCGAGCCACACGATGGGCGTGGTGCGGTCGCCCGGCCGCACCGGACGGATTCGCAGCTGAAGCAGGTGAGGACGATGTTCCGCAGTTCGTTCGCGGTACCGGTGCTGGCGCTCTTGCTCACGGCAACGCCCGCAGCAGCGGCCGACGCCCCGCGCGGCCCGGACCTTCTGGTACTGGCACCGGCCCCGGTTCTGGTCGCCTCCGGCGGCAACTCGACGGTGCACGCCCACGTGATCAACAACGGCGACGCGACGACCACCCAGCCGTTCACCCTGTCCGTCCACGTCCCGCCCGGCGTCTCCTTCGCCAACCCCACCTCCCCGACCAGCTGCACCATCCTCCCCTTCGGCCACACCGTCACCTGCACCTTCCCCGCCGGCCTCCACCCCGGCGAGACGGCCGGCGCCGACCTCCCGCTCTCCGTCTCCTCCGGCATGCCCCCAGGCGTGCTCACCGGCACCGTCGAAGCAACCCTCCCCGGCGACCCGACCCCGCAGGACGACACCGCACAGTTCCAGGTCGTGATCCGGTAGGACTGCCCTGCTCCGAGCAGCCCCCGGCCGCTCAGAGCGGGCCGACACAGCAGACATCGAGCACCAGGTCCGGCAGGTAACGGCGCTACTGAGGCGTAAATGAGCGGCTTCATCTCGCCGGCTGTCCAGCCGGTCTCCTCCAGCACCTCGCGGGCTGGGGCTGCGGCCGGTGTCTCGTGGGCTTCGATCAGCTCCATGGGAAGTTCCCAGGCCCACGAGTCGATGATGAAGCGGTGGCGCCACATCATCGGCACCTGCTTCTCGCTGTTCACGACGTGCCGTACGTGGGCTCGACGACGACGAGAAGGGTACGGATACTATCCGCACCCTTGGCGGTGACCAGCAGCTTTCCATCATCAGCGAGTCCGGTCTCTACTCGTTGGTCCTTCCTGTGGCTGGAACAGGCGAACCTGGCCGGCGCGCTCCGCCGGAAAGCCCAGACCGGTTGCCGGATCCGATTCCTTATCGGCGATCCGGACAGTCCTGTCACTCGGGCTCGCGAGGCCGAGGAGGGCGTCCCGCTTACCCTGTCCACCCGTATCGCCGTGACGCTGAGTGAGCTGCAACGGCTGCGGGGCGTTGGGGACATCGAGGGGCGGTTCGAGACCGGACACGTCAACCTGTCCGTCTTCCGGTTCGATGACGAGATGATCGTGACGCCGATCCTCGCCCGCAGGGTCGGCCATGACTCGCCGATGATGCACCTGAGGCGAGCGCAGGACGACGGCATGTTGGATCGGTTCGCCGATCACGTCGAAGAACTCTGGAGTCGCGGGCGCAACATCTGGGAGGGAGCGCAACATGGCCAGGCGTGACTACGAGGACGACCCGAACGCACCGAAGCCCAACAGCCTCGTTCCAGCCGCCTCAGTGGTCGTCGTGGACGAGTCAGGCCGCATCCTGCTCCAGCGGCGTACGGACAACGGGATGTGGGCGCTGCCCGGCGGAAAGATGGAGCTGGGCGAATCACTCGCGGGGTGCGGCATCCGGGAGACCTTCGAAGAGACCGGCATCCACGTGGAGATCACGGGCATTGTGGGGACCTACACCAACCCCGGCCACGTCTTCGCCTACGACGACGGCGAAGTGCGCCAGGAGTTCTCCATCTGCCTGCTCGCTCGGCCGACGAGCGGAGAACTGCGAGTGTCCGACGAGTCGTTCGAGGTGGCCTGGTTCAAGCCGGATGACGTGAACGGCCTGGCCATGGTCCCGAGCATCCGCAAGCGGATCGACGACTGGCGATCCGGACGGGGCCCGGCCATCCGGTAGTCGGATGCCGAGGCATACCAGTACGTCCGGGCACTGCGCTGGGAAGCCCCCTCCTGCCTCCCAGAGCAGCCGTGCACACGCCGACGGGGCCGGGAGCTGGACGGTGCTCCCGGCCCGGGTGGCCGGCGGGTGCCGTCAGTCGGCCAGCGGGAGGTAGACCCGGTTGCCCTGAGCCGCGAACTCCTCGGACTTGGCCTTCATGCCCTCGACGGCGTCCGCGTCGTACTCCGGCGAGGCCTGCCCGTTGCCGAACTTCTCATTGATGGATTTGCTGATCTTCATCGAGCAGAACTTCGGGCCGCACATCGAGCAGAAGTGGGCGGTCTTCGCCGGTTCGGCGGGCAGCGTCTCGTCGTGGAAGGCGCGGGCCGTCTCCGGGTCGAGGGCCAGGTCGAACTGGTCCTGCCAACGGAACTCGAAGCGGGCGTCGGACAGGGCGTCGTCCCAGGCCTGGGCGCCGGGGTGGCCCTTGGCGAGGTCGGCGGCGTGGGCCGCGATCTTGTAGGTGATCACGCCGGTCTTGACGTCGTCGCGGTTGGGCAGGCCCAGGTGCTCCTTGGGCGTGACGTAGCAGAGCATCGCGGTGCCCCACCAGGCGATCATCGCGGCGCCGATGCCGGAGGTGATGTGGTCGTAGCCGGGTGCGACGTCGGTGGTGAGCGGGCCCAGGGTGTAGAACGGCGCCTCGTCGCAGATCTCCCGCTGGAGATCCATGTTCTCCTTGATCTTGTTCATCGGGACGTGGCCCGGTCCCTCGATCATCACCTGGACGTCCTTGGCGCGGGCGATCCGGCCCAGCTCGCCCAGGGTCTGCAGCTCGGCGAACTGCGCCTCGTCGTTGGCGTCGGCGATCGAGCCGGGGCGCAGGCCGTCACCGAGCGAGAAGGTGACGTCGTAGGCGCGCAGGATGTCGCAGAGTTCCTCGAAGTTCGTGTAGAGGAAGTTCTCCTGATGGTGCGCCAGGCACCAGGCGGCCATGATCGATCCGCCGCGCGAGACGATGCCGGTCTTGCGGCGGGCGGTCAGCGGGACGTACCGCAGCAGCACGCCGGCGTGCACCGTCATGTAGTCGACGCCCTGCTCGCACTGCTCGACGATGGTGTCGCGGTAGACGTCCCAGCTCAGCTCCTCGGCCTTGCCGTCCACCTTCTCCAGCGCCTGGTAGAGCGGCACGGTGCCGATCGGCACGGGGGAGTTGCGCAGGATCCACTCGCGGGTGGTGTGGATGTTGCGGCCGGTGGAGAGGTCCATGACCGTGTCGGCGCCCCAGCGGGTCGCCCAGGTCATCTTCTCCACCTCCTCCTCGATCGACGAAGTCACCGCACTGTTGCCGATGTTGGCGTTGATCTTCACCAGGAAGTTGGTGCCGATGGCGACCGGCTCGACCTCGGGGTGGTTGACGTTCAGCGGGATGACGGCCCGTCCGGTGGCCACCTCGTTGCGGACGAACTCGGGCTCCAGGCCCTCGCGCAGGGCGATGAACTCCATCTCCGGCGTGACGATCCCGAACTTCGCGTACGCGAGCTGGGTGACCGCGACGCCGTCCCGGGCGCGCAGCGGGCGGCGCGGGCGGCCGGGGAAGACCGCGTCGAGGCTGCGCAGGTTTCCGCCGCGCGGGGAGGTGTGCTTGATCCCGTCGTCCTCGGGGCGGGCCTCGCGGCCGTCGTACTCCTCGACGTCGCCGCGCTGGCGGATCCACGGGTCGCGCAGCGCGGGCAGGCCGCGGCGGACGTCGGGCTGGTACTCCGGGTCGGTGTACGGGCCGGAGGTGTCGTACAGCGGGACGGTCCTGCCGTTGGTGAGGTGCACCTCGCGGAAGGGGACGCGCAGGTCGGGGCGCGAGCCCTGGCGGTAGGCCTTGCGCCACGCCGGGGTCGGGTAGCCGGTTGCGGCGCTGGTCACGGCGTCGCCGTCGTTCTGCGTGGAGGCAGCCGAACGTGCATCAAAAATGGTCATCAGACCCTCTTACTCCCTACGCCGGCATTACCCGGTCCAGGTTCCTGCGGTCGACGCAGCGATCGGTACGCGGCCCGCGTACCTGTCAGCGCCCTCTCAGCCCGGTGCTCCGAGCTCCCGTTCTGCAGGCGGTCTTGCCTGCACAAAAGACGTCCCCAAGGTAGCGGCAGCGCGCCCGGGGGTCCAGAGGGGGGTCCGGAGTATGGGCAGGTCCCGGCCAGTGCGGCAGACTGGGAGGCGGTTCGCCGCTCCGCGGGGAACGGGTGGCGGAAGGGGGCACGCACGCATGATCGGCTGCACGGGACGGGTCACGGGCAGGGTCGGACCGGGGCTGGTGGGCGAGGTGCTGGTGCACGTACCGCAGCGCCAGGGGACCGAGGCGTTCCTCGCCTACCCGGCCGCGCCGGGGGAGTTGCTGCCGGTCGGCACACCCGTCGTGGTGGTCGACTACCAGCCGCCGCGGACGGTCTTCGTGGCCCCCGCGTACGGGTGATCCCCCCGGGCTTCCCAACTGATCCGAAACGGCGCACAATCTCCATTCGCCACGGGGTTCCGCGCCATCCTGCACAACCGAGCGCAGTCACGGGACGTCGTGCGCCCTGAAGGGGGAAAAGCCGATGTTCTTCGGCATCGTCGGCGGTGGGGTCGCCGCAGCAGTCATTCTGGTCGTCGTGCTCTTCAAGCTCATGTGGCGGGTCGCCGAGCCCAATGAGGCACTGATCATCTCCGGGTCGCGGCACCGCACCGAGGGTGTCGCCGACGGCCTCGGGTTCCGCGTGGTCACCGGGCGCGGCACGCTCGTCACGCCGGGCGTGCAGGTGGTCCGCAAGCTCTCGCTGGACCTCAACGAGGCCGACCTCGACGTCGGCTGCGTGACGTCCCAGGGCATTCCGGTGCAGGTCAAGGGCGTGGTGATCTTCAAGGTCGGGGACGACCAGGTCTCCATCGCGAATGCCGCCCGGCGCTTCCTGGACCAGCAGAAGATGATGGGCCACCGGGTCCACAACGTCTTCGCCGGCCACCTGCGCTCGATCGTCGGCGGGCTGACGGTCGAGGAGATGATCCGCGACCGCGAGCGGCTGACCGGGGAGACCCGGGCCGCGTCCGGCTCCGAGATGGAGAAGCTCGGGCTGATCATCGACTCGCTGCAGATCCAGGAGATCCTGGACCCGACCGGCTACATCAAGAACCTGGCCGCCCCGCACGCCGCCGCCGTCCAGCGCGACGCCCGGATCGCGGCCGCCGCGGCCGACCGGGAGGCCACCGAGGCGGAGCAGGAGGCCTTCGCCCGCAAGGCCGAGGCCACCCGCAACTCCGGTATCCAGCAGGCCGGTTACCAGGCCGAGATGGACACTGCGGCGGCCCGCGCGCTGCAGGCCGGACCGCTCGCCGAGGCCGCCTCCCGCCAGGAGGTGGTGGTCCAGGAGACGAAGGTCGCCGAGCTGGAGGCGCACCGCAAGGAGCAGCAGCTGCAGGTCGAGGTCCGCAAGCCGGCCGACGCCCGCGCGTACGAGACCCGCACCAAGGCCGAGGCCGACCGCGACGCGCGGATCTCCGCCGCCGAGGCGCAGGCCCGGGAGACCGAGCTGAAGGCCGTCGCCGAGGCGAACCGGGTGAAGATCGCCGCGCTCGCCGAGGCCGAGGCCACCAAGGCCCGCGGTCTCGCCGCCGCCGACGCCACCCGGGCCACCGGCGAAGCCGAAGCGGCCGCCGCGGCGGCCAAGGGCCAGGCCATAGCCGCCGCGGCGCACGCCCTCGGCCTCGCCGAGGCCGAGGCGCTCAAGGCCCGCTCGGAAGCCCTGGCCGAGAACCAGGATGCCTTGGTCGCCCAGCAGTTGGCCGAGAACTGGGCCGAGATCGTGCGGGCCGGCGCCGAGGCCTTCGGCAACGTCGAGCACATGGTGCTGCTCAACGGCGCCGACGGCATGGGCGAGATGTTCGCCAAGGCCCTCACCATGGGCGGCACCGGCCTGGGCCTGGCCCGTCAGCTGCTCGGCTCGATGAACGCCACCGGCGACACCCCCGTGTCCGCCGGATCAGCCACCCCCGCCGAAGCAGCTCCCCGACGGACCGGCAGCCAGGCCATCCCGGTCCAGGCGGATCCCGACCCCGCGTCCTGACCTGCGCCTTCCGCAGCACCCCGGTGCCCGGGCCGCCTCGCCGCAGCCCGGGCACCGGCGCGTTCTCAGGCCCGTGCACTGGTCGCGACACGGACAGGGACACAGGCTGGGACACAAGCAGGGACACAGGTCGGGACACAGGCCGGCGCGTAGGCCTGCGCGAGCGCGTCGAAGACCAGCTTGGGCTCCCAGCCCAGCCCCGGACGGCCGCCGCCCGGCACCATCCGCACCACCCCGTACGAGCCCAGGTCGAGGTCGAAGCGCGGGTCGCGGTCGTGCGACGCGCCGTAGGCGGCGAAGGTGAACCAGAAGGCCGCGTCCACGCCCTCCTCCTCGAAGACCGGCAGCAGCTCGCGCAGGTAACGGACCTGCACCTGCTCGTCCCGGACGAACTCGCCCACCACCCGGCGCGGTTCGGCGTCGTCGTCGACGACGTCCCAGCCCATCGCGCCGCGCGCGGCCGCGCCCTGGTAGGCGCAGCAGCCGAACTCGGTGACCGCCACCGGCTTGCCGTGCGCGAAGTGCGCGCGCAGCTCGTCCCGGTAGTGGTCGGCGTTGTGCTCGTCGCGGTAGGCGTCGACGCCGACGATGTCGAACGGCGTCCAGTCGATCTCCTCCCAGGGGCCGGACGCGTAGCTCAGCGGGCCGCCGAAGTGCGGCCGGACCCGGGCGGCCACCTCGGCCAGGAAGGCGCTCAGCCGTCCGGCGATGTTCCCGTAGGGCCGGAAGAGCTCGGGGTCGGGGGCCGCGACGTTGGCCACCCGCTCGGCGAAGCCGTCCCCGGGGAGGAACCCTTGCGCGAAGACGGACAGTTCGCAGCCGGTGACCAGCACCACCTCGGCGCCGCCCGCACGCACCCGCTCGGCCCGCCGGGCGCAGTCCTCGAACCAGGGCAGCATCTCCTGCGGCGTCAGGTCGCAGGGGAACGGTGCGAACCAGATCTCCAGGCCGAGTTCGGCCGCACAGCCGGCGGCGATGCTCAGCCGCTCCGGGTCGTCGCCGGAGATCCGCACCGCCGTGCAGTGCAACTCCTCTGCTATCACCCGCAGTTCCTCACGGACCTGATCGGCGTGGAACTCCGGCCGGGAGGTGTCCCCGGCGGGGCTGAAACCGGTGTCGTAGTTGATGCCCTTGCCGCGCATGGCGGGTTCTCCTGAGTCGTGTGGGTGGGGGGATCAGGCGGTCTCGGCGGTGAGCAGGCTCTTCATCCGCTCGCTGAACGGGCCGCTCGCCACGCTGGCGACGCCGATCGCACCGATCAGCAGCACCGTGGAGAGCCAGGCCATCGTCGCCACCGGGACGGTGTAGGCGAGGACGATCCGCAGGGCGCAGTCGGCCACCAGCGCGATCCCCCAGACCGCCGAGAAGCCGCGCTCCGCCCGGCGGAACGCCGTCGAGCGCTCGGCCAGCCGGTCCCAGCTGGCGGCGAGCGTCGCCTCCCCCCTGGTCAGGAAGGGCTTCAGCCCGGCACTCATCAACGGGCGGGCGCCGAAGGCCGACCACAGGATCGAGAAGCCGATCACGCTGCTGACCGCGCCGTCCTTGGCGATCATCAGCCGCGGGTCACCGGCCAGCGCGGAGAGCGCGATCCCGACGACGTTGACCACGAGCATCAGCGCCGCCAGCCCGTTCACCGAACGCTCCCGCAGCAGGCCGGCCAGCGTCCGGACCGCCGGGACGACGCTGCTCAGAGTGAGCGAGGCGACCAGGCCCAGGCCCGCCACCGAGTGCGCCAGGTAGTAGACGGCCAGCGGCACCACGATGTCCACTGCCAGCGGCCACAACGCGACGACCAGCGGGTTGGCCGGCCGGCCGACCGTCGGGACGGCCGTCGGGACAGCCTCCGGGGTGATGACGCTCTGGCTCATGGTCCGCTCCTCCGCTGGTCGTTTCCGCGCTGCGCCCAGCCTCCCGCGCGGGGCTGACCACCCGTCAGTGCCGACTGTGCGCAGTTCGGCATGACAGCTGTCACGGCTGTGCGATGACAGCTGGACGGATATGCCCGAGCGCCCCGGGCGCGCGCCGTGATAAAGAACGATCAACAGAACGTTCCACACCATCCGGGGGGAGGAGTGCGCCTTGCGCCTCCACAACGCTGTCGGCCTCGGTGCCGCAGCCATCACCGCAGTCCTCGGGCTGCCCGTACCGGCGGCCTCCGCCGACGTCAGCACGCTCTACGTCAGCCAGGTCATCGGCTGCTCGGACGCGGGCGTCGGCTCGCAGCAGACCCCGTACTGCACGATCGCGGCGGCCGCCGACGCCGCCCAGCCGGGGCAGACCGTGCGGATCGCGCCCGGCCGGTACGGCGAGCAGCTGCACCTCACCCGGTCGGGCACCCCCGGGCACCCGATCACCTTCGCGGGCGGCCCGCTGTCGGTGCAGGACCCGACGCCGTCCGTCACGATCGAGCCCACTGACGCCGGCACGCCCGCGCTTTCGGTCAGCGGCGTCCACGACGTCCGGATCGAGCGGATCGCCTTCGAGCAGCCGACGGTGTCGGCGACCATCACCGACTCCTCGCAGGTCGCGCTCGACCAGACGAGCTTCTGGGGCGACTACTACGCGAAGACCGTCCAGCCGCCCGCCCTGCGGGTGACCGGCCGGAGCTCCGACGTCACGGTCGGCCGCAGCGACTTCCAGTTCACCGGCGGCGTCTCGATCGAGGCCGGCACCCAGCGGACCACCCTGACGACCGACCACTTCTTCGACTCCAGCGCGACGGCCGTCTCCGCGGTCGACGCGGTCGGCACGGTCCTCACCAGCAACACCCTCTCCGGCGGCCCGCGCCCGGCGCTCAGCCTGGCCGGTGCCTCCACCGGCAGCTCGGTCGAGAACAACATCCTCACCGGCAACCGGATCGGCACGGTCCCGGCGGACGGAACGGGCGACGCCGAACTGCTGGTCTCCGCCGGCTCGGCCGCGCACACCACCGTGGACTACAACGTCGTCGACCAGGCGAACGGCGGCGGCGGGGTCTACAGCTGGGCAGGCCGGAACTATCAGCCCGCCGCGTTCCGCGCGGCGACCGGCCAGGGCGCCCACGACCTCGACGACGCCACGCCGCTGGTGCGCGACGGCGCGCGCGAGAAGCTCAGCGAGGCCTCACCCGCCATCGACTCGGCCGACCCCGCGGCGCCGGGCATGCTGAGCACCGACCTGCTGGGCGACGTCCCGGTGGACGACCCCAAGGTCGCGAACACCGCTCCGGCCGGCGGCTACCGCGACCGTGGCGCCTACGAGTTCGAGGGCCTGACGGCGGTGAGCCTGAGCGCCGACCCCGCCCAGGGCCCCGCCGCCCTGCTGGTCACCGCCACCGCGCGGGTCTCGAACAGCTGGCCCGGGCCGGTCAGCTACAGCTTCGACTTCGGGGACGGCTCGGCCCCGGTCGTCACCACGGATCCGAGCGCACAACACCTCTACCCGGCCAAGGGCAGCTACCAGGTCGGCGTCACCGTCACGGACTCCTACGGCGGCCGGCTCGTCAGCACCCCCGCCAGCGAGGGCAACTACGCCAGCCTCGTCACCGTCGGCGAGCCCGGCGACCTCGTTCCCAAGCTGACGACCCAGGGCATCGGGCTGCTGGAGATCGGCGCGGGCAGCCAGGGCAGCACCGGCCCGTGGCGCATCACCGGCTACTCCTTCGACTTCGGCGACAACACCCCGGCCGAGACCGGTGCCTCCAGCGCCCAGCACACCTACCGGCAGCCGGGCAGCTACACCGTGACGCTGACCGAGAAGGACCAGGGCGGTCGCACCGCCGTCACCCGCAACACGGTGCAGGTCGGCTACACCCCGGCCGGCTACGTGCCGGTCGCCCCGACCCGGGTGTACGACTCGCGCACGCCGGAGCTCTACCACCGCGCCCCGGGCGCGCGGCCGGTCGGACCGGGCGAGACCCTGTACGTGCCGGTGGACTCCGTTCCCTCGGGTGCCACCGCGATCGTCGCCAACATCACGGCCACCGACGCCACCGCCTCCACCCACCTGGACGTCAGCCCGGCCGGCCAGCAGCCCACCGGGACCTCCAACCTCAACGTCGTCCCCGGCCAGACGGTCGCCAACCTGGTCACCGTCTCGCAGGTCGGCACCCGGCCGGGCCTGAACATCACCAACCTCGCGGGCAGCGTCCACGTCGTGGTCGACGTCCTCGGCTACTACCTGCCGAACGCGAAGGACGGGTACAGTCCGGTCGCCCCGGCCCGGCTGCTCGACACCCGCGACGCCGCCGGCGGCAAGCTCGCCCCGTTCTCCTGGACCTCCCTGCAGGTCACCGGCCGGGGGGCGGTGCCCGTCGGCGCGGACGCCGTGGTGCTGAACCTGACCGCGACCGAGCCCACGGCCACCGGCTACCTGGCCGTCCGCCCGAGCGGCCGGTCCGGCCCGCCCACCACCTCCAGCCTGAACTTCACGCCCGGCCAGACCGTCCCCGGGCAGGTCATCGTCCCGGTCGGCCCGGACGGCAGGATCGACATCTACAACCACTCCGGCAGCACGCACGCCGTCGCGGACGTGCTCGGCTACTACAGCGCCGACAGCAAGGGCCTGTTCACCCCGGTCCCGCCGACCCGGCTGGTCGACACCCGCGACGCCGGCGGCCACCCGGTCGCCGGCGGCACGGCGCTCGGCATCCAGGTCGGCGGTGCGGGCGGCGTCCCGGCCGGCGCGACAGCGGCCGTCCTCAACCTCACCGAGACCGCGCCCACCGGCGACGGCTTCCTGACGGCCTACCCGGACGGCATCGCGCCGCCGAACACCAGCAACGTCAACTTCGTCGCCGGCCAGACCACGCAGAACCACACGCTGGTGCCGATCGGCGCCGACGGCAGGGTCGAGGTGCTCAACCACGGCGCCGGCTCGACCCAGCTGATCGCCGACCTCTTCGGCTACTTCACCAACGGCTGACGCACCGCGCGACCCCACGACGACGCCCGCCTCACCGGACACGGTGGGGCGGGCGTCGTCGCTTCGGTGCGCGGTGCGTCAGCTCTTGGCGGCCTTCTTGACCAGGATCACCACGGCGGCCGCGATACCGACCACCACCAGCGCCTTGATCAGGAACCCCACCAGCGCGCTGACCACACCGACCACGAACCAGACCAGGTTCCAGGCGAGTACCAGCACGATGATCGGGACGACGATGTTGCGCACCCAAGAGGGCAGTGACTTCCAGAGCTCGGCCATGTCCGTTCCTTCTCTCCCCCTCGGGTCGGCCACCGCTCGGTGGCCGCATCCCGTCTGCTTTCGGTACTTCGATCGTACGAGGGGCAACCGGCGGAAACGAGGGATCCGGTCCCCGAGAGAACCCGGAGATCCCCCTGACCCCGAAGCCAGGGGGACCCCCGGGAACCGCCCGCCAGCGCCCCGATACCATCGCGCCCTGATCATCTTCTTGGGGGGAAGTACGTGCGCAGCTACCGCGCCATCGGCGGCCTCACCGCCGCCGGCCTCATCACCGCCCTGGGCCTGCCGATCCAGGCCGCCGCCGCCGACGCCACCACGCTCTACGTGGACAACGCCGTCGGCGCCCACTGCTCGGACAGCGGCACCGGCAGCCAGGCCCAGCCCTACTGCACCATCCAGGCCGCGGCCGACGCCGCCCAGCCCGGGCAGACCGTCCAGGTCTCGCCGGACGGCACTTACCGGAGCCAGGTGACCATCACCCACTCCGGGACACAGGGCCAGCCCATCACCTTCAGCGGCGGTGGGGTGCCCGCGTTCAACTCGAACCACGCCTGGATCGAGACCGGCGCCAACCAGGCTCACGCCTTCGCCGTGTCGGGCGCCCACGACATCGTGATCCAGGGCTTCGACGTCTCCACGTCGACCAACGCGATCGCGATCACCGACTCCGCCCGTGTCAAGATCGACAACGACGAAGATGTGCCCGACACCGAGTCGGCCGCCTCGACCGTCGCCGTACGGGTGTCGGGTCAGAGCAGCGACGTGACGGTCAGCCGGAACATCCTGTGGAACCGCTCGCCCGTGGTGATCGACGCCGGGGTCCAGCGCACCACGGTCGAGGGCAACGACCTCGACAGCGGACCCACCGTCGGCATCACCGCCGTCGGTGCTCCGAACACGGTCGTGGTCAACAACACGGTCAGGTCAACCTGCGGCTCGGGCATCAGCCTGACCGGCGGATCGACCGGCGCCGTCATCGAGAACAACATCGTCACCGTGTCCAAGCTCGGGAACTGCCCGGTCGGGAGCCCGCAGGTCGAGATCGGCGTCTCGGCCGACTCCGCCCCGCAGAGCCGGACCGACTACAACGTCGTCCACCCGACGACGGGCGGCTCCGCGTACAACTGGTCCGGCACCGCCTACCCGACGGCAGCGGCACTGCACACCGCCACCGGGCAGGGCGCCCACGACATCGACGCCGACGTGACGTTCAGCGTCAACGACGCACCCCTCGCCGAGCTGACCGAGGGCTCCCCGGCGATCGACTCGGCCGACCCGAACGCGCCGGGGATCCAGGGCACCGACGTGATGGGCAACCCGGCGGCCGACGACCCCACCGTGGCCAACTCCGGCGCCACCTTCCGGGACCGCGGCGCGTACGAGTTCGAGGGACTGAGCCACCCCTCGATAATCGTCCAGGGAGCCACCACGCCCTCACCCGAAGGCCCCGCGCCGCTGAGCACCAAGCTCACCGTGTCCGCTCCGGACACCTGGACCACCGCACTGAGCTACTCGTACGACTTCGGCGACGGCAGCCCGGCGGTGGTCTCCACCAGCCCGACCGCCACCCACAGCTACCCGACGGTCGGCCGCTACACGCCGACCGTGACGGTCACGGACGGCCTCGGCAGCCGGGCGGTCGCCAGCGACCGCCAGGTCGTGGTCAACACTCCCGGACCGCTCGTCCCGGTGCTGACCGCCACCAAGCTGTCCTCGCCGCTGACCTTCGACTTCTCGACCGTCGGCACCACCGACCCGTACTGGATCAGCAACACCGTGCTGGACTACGGCGACGGCACTCAGGACCACTCCCAGGGTCAGCACGCCTTCCCCAAGGCGGGCAAGTACACCGTCACCGCGACGTTCACCGACGAGAGCGGCACGACCAAGTCCACCAGCGTCCAGGTCGACGCCGAGTACGACCCGGCGGGCTTCGTCCCGATCACGCCCACCCGGGTGATGGACACCCGTAATCCGATGATGGGCAGCCACCAGCCGCTGGTCCCCGGCACGCCGCAGTACATCATCACGCGCGCCCCGGCCGGTGCGACCGCGGTCGTGCTCAACCTGACCGCGACGAACGCGAACGAGACCGGCCACCTCACGGTGTTCCCGGCCGGCACGAGCCAGCCCAGCACGTCCAACCTGAACTACACGGCCGGCACCAACATCGCCAACCTGGTCACCGTCCCGCTCGGCACCAACGGCGAGCTGGAGGTCACGACCAACACCGGCTCGGTCGACGCGATCGCCGACGTCTACGGCTACTACGTCCCCGGCGCCGCCGCCAAGTTCACCCCGACCACCCCCGCGCGCATCCTGGACACCCGCAACGGCGGCGACGCCGGCAAGCTCGGCCCCGCCGCCACGCTGCCCCTCCAGATCACCGGTCAGGGCTCGGTCCCGGCCAACGCGACCGCCGTCGTCCTCAACCTCACCACCACCGAGGCCACCGACTCCAGCTACCTCGCCGCCTACCCCTCCGGCACCGCCTTCACCGGCACCTCCAACCTCAACTTCCAGCCCGGCCGCAACACTCCGAACCAGGTCATCGTCCCCGTGGGCCCCGACGGCAAGGTGACGATCTACAACCACAGCGGCAGCGTCCACGTCATCGCCGACGTCTTCGGCTACTACAGCCCCGACGGCAAGGGCCTCTTCACCCCGGTCTCCCCGACCCGCCTACTCGACACCCGCGACGCCGGCCCCGCCGCCAAGCCCGGCCCCGGCAGCGTGACCTCCTTCGGCGGCCTCCCCGCCGGCGCCACCGCGGCCGCCCTCAACGTCACCGCCACCGGCGGCGACAACGACGGCTTCCTGACCGTCTTCGCCGACGGCACCCCGCGCCCGGGCTCCAGCAACCTCAACGTCGTCCCGAACACCGACATCGCCAACCACGCCATCACCCAGGTCGGCACCGACGGCAAGGCCGACGTCTACAACTTCACCGGCCACACCGACTTCGTCGCCGACCTCTTCGGCTACTTCACCAACAACTGACCAACCAGCAGACACGCACCAGGGCCCGGCCGCACAACGGCCGGGCCCTGGTGCGTCCTCAAGAGAACCCCCGGAGACCACCCAGATGTCTCCCCGATAGCATCGCGCCCTGATCATCTTCTTTGGGGGAAGTACGTGCGCAGCTACCGCGCCATCGGCGGCCTCACCGCCGCCGGACTCATCACCGCCCTGGGCCTCCCGCTGACGTCAGCCGCGTCGGCCGACGCCACCACGCTCTACGTGGACAACGCCGCCAGCTCCCACTGCTCGGACAGCGGCACCGGCACCCAGGCCCAGCCCTACTGCACCATCCAGGCCGCAGCCGACGCCGCCCAGCCCGGGCAGACCGTCCAGGTCTCGCCGGACGGCACATACCAGAGCCAGGTGACCATCACCCACTCCGGTACACAGGGCCAGCCCATCACCTTCAGCGGCGGCGGGGTGATCACGGTCGGCTCCTACACCGCCGAGATCTCGACCAAGGCCAACCCGGTCCACCAGGCCCACGCCTTCGTCGTGACCGGTGCCCACGACATCGTGATCCAGCACTTCGACCTCTCGCAGTCGCCCGACGCGATCGCGATCACCGACTCCGCCCGGGTCACGATCGACGGCAACTACCGCGAGCCCGGCACCGAGCCCCTCACCACGACCGCCGCCGTGCACGTGTCGGGCCAGAGCAGTGACATCACGGTCAGCCGGAACGTCCTGATGAGCCGCTCGCCGGTCCTGGTCGACGCCGGTGCCCAGCGCACCACGGTCGTCGGCAACGACCTCTACAGCGGGCCCACCGTCGGCATCACCGCCGTCGGCGCCCCGAACACCGTGGTGGTCAACAACACGGTCAAGTCCTTCTGCGGCACCGCCGTCAGCCTGTCCGGCGCATCGACCGGCTCGGTGGTGGAGAACAACATCGCCACCCTGGCCCCGAACGGGGTCTGCCTGGCGGGGACCCCGCAGGTCCAGTTCGCCGTCTCGGCCGACTCCGCCGCGCAGAGCCGCAGCGACTACAACATCGTCCGCCCCGCCACTGGCGGTTCCGCGTACAACTGGTCCGGCACCGCCTACCCGACGGCGGCGGCACTGCACACCGCCACTGGGCAGGGCGCCCACGACATCGACTCCGACGTGACGTTCAACGGCGGCGCCGCGCCCTTCGACGAGCTGACCGAAGGCTCCCCGGCGATCGACTCGGCCGACTCGACCGCCCCCGGGCTGCTGGACACCGACCGGCTGGGCAACAGCCCGATCGACGACCCCACGGTGACCAACTCCGGCCCGGGCGGCACCTTCCGGGACCGCGGCGCGTACGAGTTCGACGGCCTGGCCGGCGCCACGCTGTACGTCCGGGGAAGCACCACCCCCTCGCCCCAGGGCCCCGCTCCGCTCACCGCGACCGTCAGCGTGACCGCCACGGACAGCTGGTCCAGCAAGCTGAGCTACTCGTTCGACTTCGGCGACGGCAGCCCGGCGGTGGTCACCACTGACCGGACCCTCAACCACACCTACCAGACGGTCGGCAGCTACACGCCGATCGTGACGGTCACGGACGGTCTCGGCGGCCGGGTGATCGGCCGTGACCGGCAGGTCGTGGTCAACGCGCCCGGTCCGTTCGTCCCGGCGCTGACCGCCGAGAAGCAGACCACACCGCTGACCTTCACCTTCTCGACCACCGGCACCACCGACCCGTGGGCCATCGAGAAGACAGTGCTGGACTACGGCAACGGCGTCACGTCCTCGTCCCAGGGTCCGTACACCTACCCCAAGCCGGGCAAGTACACCGTCACCCTGACGCTGACCGACGAGACCGGCACGACCAAGTCCACCAGCATCCCGGTCGACGCCGAGTACGACCCGGCCGGGTTCGTGCCGGTCACGCCCCACCGGGTCATGGACACCCGCAACCCGATGATGGGCAGCCACCAGCCGCTGACCGCCGGCTCGCCGCAGTACATCATCACTGGCGTCCCCGCGGGCGCGACCGCGGTCGTGCTCAACCTGACCGCGACCAACGCGAACCAGACGGGCCACCTCACGGTCTTCCCGGCCAACACGCCCCAGCCCAGCACGTCCAACCTGAACTACACGGCCGGCACCAACATCGCCAACCTGGTCACCGTCCCGGTCAACAGCGGCGGTGACCTCCAGGTCGCCACCAACACCGGCTCGGTCGACGCGATCGCCGACGTCTACGGCTACTACATGCCCGGCGCAGCTTCCAAGTTCACCCCGACCACCCCCGCCCGAATCCTGGACACCCGCAACGGCGGCGACGCCGGCAAGCTCGGCCCCGCCGCCACGCTGCCCCTCCAGGTCACCGGCCAGGCCTCGGTCCCCACGAACGCCACCGCCGTCGTCCTCAACCTCACCACCACCGAGGCCACCGACTCCAGCTACCTCGCCGCCTACCCCTCAGGCACCGCCTTCACCGGCACCTCCAACCTCAACTTCCAGCCCGGCCGCAACACCCCCAACCAGGTCATCGTCCCCGTCGGCCCCGACGGCAAGGTGACGATCTACAACCACAGCGGCAGCGTCCACGTCATCGCCGACGTCTTCGGCTACTACAGCCCCGACGGCAAGGGCCTCTTCACCCCCGTCTCCCCGACCCGCCTACTCGACACCCGCGACGCCGGCCCCGCCGCCAAGCCCGGCCCCGGCAGCGTGACCACCTTCGGCGGCCTCCCCGCCGGCGCCACCGCTGCCGCCCTCAACATCACCGCCACCGGCGGCGACAACGACGGCTTCCTCACCGTCTACGCCGACGGAACCCCGCGCCCGGGCTCCAGCAACCTCAACGTCGTCCCGAACACCGACATCGCCAACCACGCCATCACCCAGGTCGGCACCGACGGCAAGGCCGACATCTACAACTTCACCGGCCACACCGACTTCGTCGCCGACCTCTTCGGCTACTTCACCAACAACTGACCCCGAACACATGAGGGCCCCGGCTGAACAGCCGGGGCCCTCACCCGTACCCGCCTCAGACCGGCCAGGTCTCGCCCCGCCAGGCCGCGTCCCAGAACATCCACTCGTACCGCGATGTCGTGGTGAAGTGCTCGGTCACCCGGCGGCGTTCGGCCGGCGAGATCTCCTCGCCGAGCCGGTCGGTGAGCTCCAGCACCCGGCGCACCACGGACTGGAACGCCTCGTCGCCGTAGGTCGCGATCCACTTGGCGTACAGCGGGTCGGGCGAGGAACGCGCGAGCAGCTGCTCGCCGACCCGGGCGTAGATCCAGTAGCAGGGCAGCACCGCGGCGACCGCCTCGGCGAACGAGCCGCCGTAGACGGTGGCCAGCAGGTAGCTGGTGTAGGCGCGGGTGGTGGGCAGCACCGGTTCGGCGGCGGCCTGCGCGGCGGTGTCCCCGAAGGCGTCCAGGAACTCGGCGTGCATGCCCTGTTCGGCGGCCAGCGCGCCGATCGCGTCGTCGGCGAAGGCCCGGACCTCCTGCTCGCCCGGCGCCTTGGCGGCGCAGACGGCCAGCGCCCGGGCGTAGTCGCGCAGGTAGTGCGAGTCCTGCACGACGAAGTGCCGGAAGGCGGCGCGTGGCAGGGTCCCGTCGGTCAGGCCGGCCAGGAAGGGGTGGTCGAGGATCCTCGCGTAGACCGGCTCGATGGCCGTCCAGAGTTCCTCGGTCAGCGTCTGGGTCATACCGCGACCCTAAGCGACCCCCGCAGGCCTCAGGCTTCGGGCGGCGAGAAGACCACCAGGACCCGCAGCTCCTCGGTGATGTGGTGGAACCGGTGCGGCACCCCGGCCGGGACGTACGCCACGGTGCCCCGCCCGACCGTGGTGGTCTCGGCGCCGATCGTCAGGTAGGCCCGGCCGCTGACCACCTGGTAGATCTCGTCCTGTTCGTGGGCGCTCTGGGTGTCGGTGTCGCCGGGCGAGAGCGCGTACAGCCCCGCCGACATGTGCCGCTCCTTGAGGAAACGCAGGTACGCCCCCTCGTTGGCCGCCCGCTCCGCGTCCAGCTCGTCCAGCCGGAAGACCTTCATTCGCCGCTGCTCCTCGTCTCGGTACAGCGGCATTCAACACCCTGACAGGCAACATCCCCCCGCCGGGACTTCCACCAACCGGCCAGGCCTGCGACGATGCGGAGCCATGAAGCACTTCGCGGTCAAGACCCTCATCAACGCGGCAGCCATCTGGGTCGCCGCCTGGATCGTCAGCGGGATCACGCTCTCCAACGGTGACTGGCAGCACCAGACGCTGACCGTTCTCGCGGTCGCAGTGATCTTCGGCGTGGTGAACTGGCTGATCAAGCCGGTGGTGAAGCTCTTCTCGTTCCCGCTGTTCATCCTCACCCTGGGCCTGATCACCTTCGTCATCAACGCCCTGATGCTCTGGCTGACCTCGTTCGCCTCCGACAAGCTGAACCTGGACTTCCACGTGACGGGCTTCTGGCCGGCCCTGCTCGGCTCGCTGATCATCAGCCTGGTGTCCTGGGGCCTCAACATGGCGGTGGGCGACGACGACTGAGCCCGGACCCGCTGATCGCAGGACCTGCCCGGCGCGCTGTCAGCGCCGGGCAATATTGTTCGCAGAGCGCCTGTCTGAAAATGATATAAACAAGCGACTTATGGCACGTCAGGGTTAATTCGACGTCATGGAGCAGCGCACGCCGCGCGCTCCTCTTTTTTGTGCACGCACCTGGAGAGCATGGATGGCCAGTCCCCTGGGTCCGCTGGGCGGTCCTCGAATATCCCGTACCGCCACGAGACGCCTGCTCACCGGCGGTGCCTGCGTGGCCGTGGTGGCCGCGCTGCTGACCCCCGGCACCGCACTGGCCGACTCGCCGACGCCGGCGCCGGTCCGGGTGGGCTCCGCGCCCGCCGCCCCGGCCGACGCGACCCCGGCCGCCGGACCCGCCGACGACACCGCGCTCCAGCTGAGCGTCACGCTGTCGCCGCGCGACCCGGCCGCGCTGAAGAGCTTCCTGAGCGACGTCGCGTCGCCGACCTCCTCGCGCTACCACCAGTACCTGAAGACCGGTCAGTTCGCCCAGGTCTTCGGCGCCGACCAGGCGACCGTCGCCACCGTCAGCAAGGCGCTGGCCGCGGCCGGCCTGCACCCCGGCGCGCTGGGCGGCGACGGCCTGACCATCCCCGTGGACACCACCGTCGCCCAGGCCAAGAAGGCCTTCGGCACCGGCTTCGCGGGCTACAAGCTGGCCGACGGCAGCACCGCCTACGCCAACACCGCCGCGCCCGCCCTGTCGGCCAAGGCCGCCGGCGCGGTCACCGCCGTGGTCGGCCTGGACAACCTGGCCCGCGCGCACAACCACCTGGCGAACCCGCACGAGACCACCGCCGTGCCGACCGCCAACGCGAGCACCACGCCCGGCGCGCACGCCACCGGGGGCGCGCCGCAGATCTGCTCCAACCTGGTGAACTTCGAGTCCACCACCAACGGCTTCGTCAACAACCGCGACTACTACAGCTACGACTCCCTCGCCCAGGCCTACGGCATGGGCGCCCAGACGCTGCCGAACGCCGGCGCGGGCGTCACGGTCGCCCTGTACGAGCTGGAGGACTACAGCGACAGCGGTGTCGCGGCCTTCCAGAACTGCTACGGGACGAACGCCCCGATCTCCCGGATCAAGGTCGACGGCGGCCCGACCGCCGCGCCGACCAACGACGGCGCCGTCGGCGGCGAGTCCGCGCTGGACATCGACACCGTGATCGGCCTCGCCCCGAAGGCGAGCATCCTGGTCTACCAGGGCCCCGACGCGGCCCTGGCCAGCAGCACCCAGACGGTGGACGTGCTCCGCCAGATCGTCAACGACAACAAGGCCCAGGTCATCTCGACCAGCTGGGGTGTCTGCGAGTCGGCCCTGCTCGACCCGAACAACGGCGCCCCGGCGCAGATCACCGCCGAGAACCTGGCTCTCCAGCAGGCGGCGGCGCAGGGTCAGACCGTGGTCGCGGCCTCCGGCGACTCCGGCTCGACGGACTGCGCGCGTCCCGGCGCCCCCGACACCCGGCTCTCCACCGACGACCCGGCGAGCCAGCCGTACATCACCGGCGTCGGCGGCACCTCGATGACCGGCCAGGGCGCGACCGTCGCCGAGTCGGTCTGGAACCGCAACAACGGCGCGGGCGGCGGCGGCATCTCGCAGGCCTGGGCCCTGGACAAGGCGACCGGCTTCCAGGCCGGCTTCACCGGCCCGGGCTACAGCGGCACCCCGTGCAACGCGGGCGCCGGGCAGGCCTGCCGCCAGGTCCCGGACGTGTCGGCGCTGGCCGACCCGTACACCGGCTACCTGGTCGCGCTGAACGCCAACGCCACCACCACGTACTGGATCCGCCTCGGCGGCACCAGCGCCGCGGCGCCGGTCTGGGCCGCCATCGCCGCGCAGGCCGACGCCTCGTCCGCCTGCACCACCAGCGGCCCGGTGGGCCTGCTCAACCCGACGCTCTACAAGCTCGCGGGCAGCTCCTCGCTGCACGACGTCACCGTCGGCGGCAACAACATCACCGGCGCCGCCTACCAGAGCGGCCCCGGCTACGACATGGCCTCGGGCCTGGGCACGCCCAACGGCGGCAACCTGGCGAGCAACCTCTGCGTGCCGGGCAGCACCTTCACCGCGACGCCGCCGACCCGGCTGCTCGACACCCGCGCGGCCGTCGGCACCCCGGGCACCGGCAAGGTCCCCGCGTTCAGCTCGGTCCCGCTGCAGATCGCCGGCCGGGCGGGCATCCCGTCCAGCGGCCTGACCGCGGTCGTCCTGAACGTGACCACCACCGACAGCGCCACCGACGGGCACCTCACGGTCTACCCCTCCGGCGGCATCGTGCCGACCACCTCGAACCTGAACTGGACGGCCGGCGAGGTCATCCCCAACCTGGTGACGGTGCCGGTCGGCCCGGACGGCAAGGTCGTCCTGCTGAACAGCGGCTGGGGCCCGACCCACCTGGTGGCGGACGTCTTCGGCTACTACACCAGCGCCAACCCGAGCGGTCCGAGCTTCACCAGCGCCGGCCCGAACCGCCTGCTGGACACCCGTGGCGCCATCGGCACGCCGACCACCACGCCGATCCCGTCCGACTCCTCGGTCTCCCTCCAGGTGGCCGGCCGCGCGGGCATCCCGGCCACCGGCGTCACCGCCGTGGTCCTGAACGTCACGGTGACGGCGCCGACCAGCGAGGGCTTCCTCACGGTGGTCCCCTCCGGCACTACCCCGATCGGCACCTCCAACCTCAACTGGACGCCCGGCGAGACCATCCCCAACCAGGTGATCGTCCCGCTCGGCCCGGACGGCAAGGTGACGCTGTACAACAGCAGCGCGGGCACCACCCACGTGGTCGCGGACGTCTTCGGGTACTTCTCGGCGGCGGCCCCGGCGGGTTCGCCCTTCCACACCTCGTTCCCGCGCCGGCTGATGGACACCCGCAGCGGCCTGGGCACGAACGCCGCCGCGCTGGCCGGCGGCGAGACCCGCCAGCTGCACCTGGACACCACCACCGCGGTGGGCCGGGCGAAGGCGGTGGTCCTCAACGTCACGGTCACCGCGCCGACGTCCGAGGGCTTCCTGACGGCCTGGCCGACCGGCGGCAGCCGGCCGAACTCGTCCAACCTGAACTGGACGGCGGGCGAGACCATCCCCAACCTGGTCACCGTCCCGGTGGGTCCTGACGGCATCGTCAACCTCACCAACGTGTCCGCGGGCAACACCCACGTGATCGTCGACCTGTTCGGCTACTACAGCTGATCCGGGCGAAGGGGCGGGCGGCGGACCTGGTCCGCTGCCCGCCCCTTCGGCATTCCCCGCCCGTTCGCCGCGGTCAAGCGGAACGCACCACTCCTCTTCGTTCACCTGTGCGAGTTTCAGCGGCGGACGGCTGCGGCAGACTCCCGCACAACGTGCCGGTCCGGCAGCCACCCGGACCCTCCCGGAGGTGACCTGAGGTGACCATGGGCCTTCCCGAAGCCCGCCCGTCCCGCACTCCGCATCCCCGTCCGGTCGTCAAGCGCACGGCCCGGGCGATCCTGCTCGACCTGCCCGCCGACGACCCGAACGGCACCGCCTCGCTGGTGGTGATCAAGCGGACCCGGCCCGGCAGCAACCCGTACTGGATCACGCCCGGCGGCGGCGTCGAGCCCGAGGACCGCACCGTCGTCGACGCACTGCACCGCGAGGTGGACGAGGAGCTCGGCGGCAAGGTGGAGGACATCGTCCCGGCCTTCGTCGACACGGTCGCCCACTCGCACCACGAGGACGGCAGCCTGCTGCACCCGCACGGGGTCAAGGTGCAGCACTTCTTCGTCTGCCGGCTGGCCGGGATGGACCCCTCGCGGCGGCACGGCCCGGAGGTGGACGAGCCGCAGGGCGAGTACGAGATCGTCCGGCTGCCGTTCACCCGTGAGGGGGTCACCGCGGTCAACCTGGTGCCGCCCTCGCTGCGCGCCTACCTGGCCGCCAACATCGAGGGTGTCCGCGCGATGCTCGCCGACGACCTGGGCTGACCGGCGCGGGTCCGACGCGCGCTACGCCAGGTCGCCCACCAGGTCGTGCCGGATGTGCTCGGGCCGCACGCCGGACCTGGCCAGCATGCCCGCCCCGCGGCGCACCATCGCGGCCGGGCCGCTCAGGAACGCGTGGTGGCCGTCCCACGGCCCGAGCTGGGCCACCACGTCGGTCAGCAGCCCGGACAGCGCGGCGCCCGGCTGCACCCGCTCCTCGGAGAGCACCGGTCGCACCGAGAGCCACGGGTGACGGTGCGCCAGCCGCCGCAGCGACTCCAGCTCGTACAACTCGCCCGTCTGGCGGGCGCCGTAGAAGACCTCCACCCGGCGGCCGGCCGCGCCCCGCTCGGCCACCTCCTCGACCAGCGCGCTGATCGGCGCGATGCCGGTGCCGCCGCCGACGCAGAGCAGGTGCGCCGGATCCGCGTGGTCGGCCACCATCGAGCCCGCCGCCGGACCGAGCCGCAGCACGTCCCCCGGGGCCGCCCGGCGGACCAGTGCGCTGCTGACCCAGCCGGCCGGCACCGCCTTGACGTGGAAGGTCAGCAGACCGTCCGGGCGCGGCGCGGTGGCGAACGAGAAGTGCCGCCAGACCCGCGGCCACCAGGGCGTCTCCAGGGTGGCGTGCTGCCCGGCCCGGTACGGGTACGGCTGGTCGGGGCGCACGGTGATCACCGCGACGTCCCGGCCGCGCTGCTGGTGCGAGACCACCTCGGCCTGCCACCACGGCGGCGAGTGCCGGGCGGCGCCCTCGGCCGCGTCGATCATGATCTTCGAAATCAGGCCGTACGCGCGGCGCCAGGCCACCTCGGTGTCGGCGTCCCAGCGGCTGCCGCAGTACTTCTCCAGCGCGGCGACCAGGCACTCGCCGACCACGCCGTAGTGGCCCGTCAGCGTGCCGTACTTGCGGTGGCCCTCGCCCAGCCGGGTCAGGTACGCGGTCAGACCGGCCGGGTCGTCGGCGCTGCGGGCGGCCATCAGCAGGGCCCGGAAGAGCCGGTCGCGCTGGACGTCCATGGCCGCCGGGAAGAGTGCGCGGACCTCCGGGTGACGGACGAAGATCAACGCGTAGAAGTGCGCGGTGGCACGGTCGGCGACCGGCTCGACGACGGCCAGACTGGCCCGGATCAGCTCGATGTCGCGGGCGGTGGGCGGCTCGGCGGCGGCCTGCTCCCGCGAGGCGTCGGGGCCGGGAGCCGCACCCGGAGCGGGGGGCACTCCGGGCTCCTGGTTCTCCCAGGCCTGGCTCCACTGGTCGCCCGGGCCGGCCCAGTTGAGCCCCGGGGCCCAGCTGAAGAGCGGCTCGATGGCGGGCCGCTCGGCGCCGTGCGGCGCCGGCTCGGCGGTGTGCAACACCGGCAGGAAGGACGCCGGGACGGGCGCGGCCGCCGGGACGGGCACCACCGGCGCCGGCGGCGGCGCGGGAATGGTCGGCGGCACGGTCGGCCGCGGCGGGACCGGAACCCCGGCGACCTGGGTCGGCACCGGCACGTCCCCCGCGGGCGCCGCCGGAGCCGGCATGCCCGGCACCGCGGACGCCGCGACCGACCCGTGCCCGGAACGAACCAGCAGCGCGGGAAGCGACTTCACCTCAGCCTGACGCGTACTCAAAAGAATCGTTTCGCCTCCGGTCGTCCCAGCAACGCCTCGGGTAGCGTGGCACGACCAAAAAGCTCATCCGACAAGTTGAGTGAACGCCGGACACCCTCCCCGCCCGCACGCTAGGCTCGGCCGATTCGCGCGCGGACGGGACACGGGACACCCCGCCGTTCTCAGAGCTGGCGCAACAGCATCCCCGGCTGCTCCACGCAGTCCGCGACGAACCGCAGGAACCCGCCGGCCGTACCGCCGTCACAGACCCGGTGGTCGAAGGTGAAGGACAGCTGGGTGACCTGGCGAACCGCCAACTCGCCCTGGTGGACCCAGGGTTTGGCAACGATCCGGCCGACCCCCAGCATCGCCGCCTCCGGGTGGTTGAGGATCGGCGTGGAGCCGTCCACCCCGAACACGCCGTAGTTGTTCAACGTGAAGGTGCCACCGGTGAGTTCGGCCGGAGTGAGCGAGCCGGAGCGGGCCGACTCGGTCAACCGGGAGAGCTCGGCGGCCAGTTGCTCGGTGGACAGCAGATGCGCGGAGCGCACCACCGGGACCATCAGGCCGCGGTCGCTCTGGGCCGCGAAGCCCAGGTGGACGGCCGAGTGCCGGTGCAGCGCCACCGGGGCTCCCGCGGCGTCGAGTTCGACGCTGGCGTTGAGCTCGGGGTGGCGGGCCAGCGCCGCCGTGCAGATCCGGGCGAGCAGCGCGAGCAGACTGACCTTCGGACCGTTGCCCTGGTTCATCTGGCGGCGCAGGTCCAGCAGTTCGGTCGCGTCGGCGTCCACCCAGCAGGTGGCGGCGGGGATCTCGTGGTGGCTGCGGGTGAGCTTCTCGGCCACCGTGCGGCGCAGCCCGCGCAGCGGGACCGACGTCGCGTCGGCCGGCGCCTGAGCAGCGGGCGCGGGCGCGGCCACGGCCGGCGTCGCCACCGCGCGCTCGACGTCGGCCCGCATGATCAGGCCCTGGGGGCCGCTGCCGGTGAGGCCGGCCAGGTCGATCCCGTGCTCCCGCGCCAGCCGGCGCACCAACGGAGAGATCACCGCGACCACGGCGGGAGCGACCACCGCCGGAGCGGGCGCCACAGCCGCAGCAGGCGCCACAGCAGGAGCGGTCGGCACAGCCGGAGCGGTCGGCACAGCTGGAGCGATCGGCACGGCCGGAACCCCGACCCGGCGCCGCCGCGAACCCTTGCCGCCCGCCGAAACCCCGTACCCCACCAGCACGTTGCCGGAGGCGCCGTCGTCCAGCGGCTGGTCCACGGCCTCGCCGGACTCCGACGAACCCACCGCCACCGTCACCAGCGGCTGCCCGACCGCCCGCTCCTCGCCGGGCTCGCCGTACCGCGCGGTGACCACGCCGCCGTACGGGCAGGGCACCTCCACCACGGCCTTGGCGGTCTCCACCTCCACCACCGGCTGGTCGACGGCGATCACCTCGCCCACCTCCACCAGCCAGCGCACCACTTCCGCCCCGGTCAGCCCTTCGCCCAGGTCGGGCAGCGTGAACTCGCGCACGATCGGCACCATGTCACCCCTCCCACTGGAGTCGCGCGACCGCGTCCAGGATCCGGTCCACCCCGGGCAGATGGTGGTGCTCCAGCATCGGCGGCGGGTAGGGAATGTCGAAGCCGGTCACCCGCAGGACGGGCGCGGCCAGATGATGGAAGCACCGCTCCGTGACGCGAGCGGCGATCTCGGCGCCGACCCCGCCGAAGCCGGTCGACTCGTGCACGACGACCGCCCGGCCGAGCGAGCGGACCACCTCGCAGACCGTCCGGTCGTCGAACGGGACCAGCGTGCGCAGGTCCAGCACCGCGAGGTCCCAGCCCTCGGCGGCGGCCGCCTCGGCCGCCTCCAGGCAGACCGGCAGCGAGGGACCGTAGGTGATCAGCACCGCCGAGCGGCCGGTGCGCCGCAGCACGGCCTTGCCGATCGGCTCCGCGGCGGCCGAAACGGCGGCCGCCGGGTCCAGCTCACCCTTCGACCAGTAGAGCCGCTTGGGCTCCAGGAAGACCACCGGGTCGTCCGAGGCGATCGACGCCCGCAGCAGCCCGTAGGCGTCCTGCACGGTGGCCGGGGTGACCACGTGCAGGCCGGGGGTGCCCGCGTAGTACGCCTCGGAGGAGTCGCTGTGGTGCTCGACCCCGCCGATCCCGCCGCCGTAGGGGATCCGGATGGTGATCGGCAGCGGCATCCGGCCGGCCGTCCGGTTGCGCATCTTGGCGACGTGCGAGACCAGTTGCTCCATCGCCGGGTAGGCGAAGGCGTCGAACTGCATCTCGACCACCGGGCGCAGCCCGTACATCGCCATGCCGATCGCGGTGCCCAGGATGCCGGCCTCGGCCAGCGGGGTGTCCAGGCAGCGGTCCGCACCGAACTCGGCGGTCAGCCCGTCGGTGATCCGGAAGACCCCGCCGAGTGCGCCGACGTCCTCACCGAGCAGGTGCACGGCCGGGTCCTCGCGCAGCGAGTCGCGCAGCGCCGCGTTGAGCGCCTGGGCCATCGTGCTGGTACGGGTGCCGGCGGGGGTGAGCGTGCTCATCGGGCCGCCTCCGCAGCGAGCTCGGCTGCCAACTGTGCCGCCTGTTCCTGGAGTTGCTGGGTGGGCTCGGCGTAGACGTGCCGGAAGAGCGAGGTCGGGTCCAGCTCCGGTTCGGCGTGGAACTCGGCACGCATCCGGGCGGCCAGCTCCTCGCCCTGCTCGACGGCGGCCGTGGCGACGGCGTCGTCCAGCAGCCCGGAGGAGCGCAACTGCCGCTCCAGCAGCAGGATCGGGTCGTGCTCGCGCCAGGCCGCCACCTCGGCGTCCTCGCGGTAGCGGGTCGCGTCGTCGGCGTTGGTGTGCGCCTCCAGGCGGTAGGTCAGCGCCTCCACCAGGGTCGGGCCACCGCCGCTGCGGGCCCGTTCGACCGCCTCGGCCAGCACCGCGTGCACGGCGGGCGCGTCGTTGCCGTCCACCAGCCGGCCGGGCATGCCGTAGCCGACCGCCTTGTGCGCCAGGCTGGGCGCGGCGGACTGCTGGGTGAGCGGGACGGAGATCGCGTAGCCGTTGTTCTGCACCAGGAAGACGACCGGGGCGTTCAGCACGGCGGCGAAGTTCAGCGCCTCGTGGAAGTCGCCCTCACTGGTACCGCCGTCGCCCAGCATGGCGAGCGCGACCACCGGCTCTCCGCGCAGCCGGGCGGCGTGCGCCAGCCCGACGGCGTGCGGGGCCTGGGTGGCCAGCGGGGTGCAGAGCGGCGCGGTACGGGTGGCCACCGGGTCGTAGCCGGTGTGCGCGTTGCCGCGCAGCAGGGTGAGCGCCTCCAGCGGGTCCACTCCCCGGGAGACCACGGCGAGGGTGTCGCGGTAGCTGGGGAAGAGCCAGTCCTGCGGCTGGAGGACCGCGCCGACGGCCACCTGGCAGGCCTCCTGGCCGGTGGAGGCCGGGTAGACGGCGAGCCGTCCCTGCTTGGTGAGGGTGGTGGCCTGCTGGTTGTAGCGCCGGCCGACGACCAGGCGGCGGTACAGGTCGAGCAGCAGGGCGGGGTCGGCCTTCTCCAGGTCGGGGGTACCGAGCAGGCGGACCGGCGAGGGGTCCGGGAGGAGGGGCGCGGGGTCGGTCCGGGGGCCGGTCGCTCCGGGTAGCCAGCCAGGCACAGACGCCGTGGGCCTGTGGTCGAGGACTGTCATCTCGGGCACCTCCAAGGGGTGGGGAGGGGCAGGTCCGCTGGAGAGCGGGAGGGGGGTTGCCTCGCCACCGATTGTTCGGTTGTCTTTTCATTGTGGCCACAGCCGAGTGAAGGCGCTGGACAATCGGCCGCCGGAGCAGTCGACTGAAGGCAGCACGTCCACAGCAGGAGAGCCGGGGGACATGGACGCTGAACAAATGGTCGGGCCGGGAACAGGACACCCAGTGCCAGGCAACGGGCACTCCGTGCCAGGTACCAGCCTGTCCGGCCGACCACCCGCCGGCAGCCGGGCACCCGCACCCGCCCCACCGCCGGTCGAACGCGGCCTCGACCGGGTGGACCACTCCATCCTGCGCCTGCTCCAGCAGGACGGCCGCGCCTCGATACGCTCAGTGGCCGAACGCGTGCACGTCTCGCGCGCCAACGCCTACGCCCGGATCGCCCGGATGATGGAGGACGGCGTGATCCGGGGCTTCACCGCCCGCGTGGACCACGAGCGGGCCGGCCAGGGCGCCTCGGCCTACGTCACCCTCAAGATCGTCCAGAACTCCTGGCGCACGGTCCGCGACCAGCTCCTCGAACTCCCCGGCGTCGCCCACATCGCCCTGGTCGGCGGCGAGTTCGACGTCCTGATGCTGGTCCACACCCCCGACAACCGGGCCCTGCGCGAACTCGTCCTGGGCAGCATCCAGAGCATCCCCCAGGTCCTGGCCACCCAGACCCTGCTGGTCTTCGAGGAGACCGACCAGGTCCCCCCGGCCTAGGCCAGCAGCCCCGCGAAGGCCAGCCGGACGACGGCGTCCGGGATCCCGTCCACGGCCTCGGGGCCGGCGCCGGGGCGGTACCACTCGACGATCGAGTTGATCATGCCGAAGAGCAGCCGGGTGGCCAGCCGCGGCTCCACGTCCGCGCGCAGCTCGCCCTCGGCGACCGCCGCCCGTACCAGGTCGGCGACCCGGTGGTCGAAGTCGCGGCGGCGTTCCAGCGCCCAGATCTCGGCCTCGGTGTTGCCGCGCACCCGCAGCAGCAGCGTCACGTACGGCAGCTCGGCGAGGAGCACCTCGGTGGTCCGCCGCACGACGTGCTCCAGCCGCTCCACCGGGCGCCCCTGGACGGCCGGCGGCTCGTCCAGGATGGCGAACAGGCCGTCCAGGGCCCGGCCGACCGCGAGCCGCAGCAGTTCCTCCTTGCCGCGCACGTGGTGGTAGATGGAGGACTTCGAGATCCCGGCCGCCCGGGAGAGGTCCTCCATCGAGGTTCCGTCGTAGCCGCGCGTGTTGAAGACCTCCACGGTCACGGCGAGCAGCGAGTCGACGGTGTAGGTGGTGCGGGTGATGGGAGAGCCGGCCATGCTCCGAGTATCCCCGGCGGCCCCGGCCGCCGATCACCCGAGGTGCTCCCGGCCTGCGGGCGCGCGAAACAGGGTCTGTTGAGCCGACCGATCGTTCGGTTACGCTGGGGAACGTCAGCCCCCGTCCTCCCGCACTGAGGAGCGCAGCATGGCCGCAGCGGAACACCCCTTCGTCAGCGAACTGATCGAGCGCCACCAGGCGACCCTGGCAAGGGCGTTGACCGCACTCGCCGAACGGGACTACTGGTCGCCCTACCCCGAGTTCCCCAAGGCCTACGGGGAGGACGGCGCCGCCGAGGGCAAGGCGGCCTTCGACTCGCTGCTCGGCACCACCTTCGCGCTGCCCGGCCAGCCCGACGCGGGCGACCTGGTCGGCACCGAGGTCTCGCCGTACGGCATCGAGCTGGACATCGCCTACCCGCGCGTCGACCTGGACGCCCTGCTGCCCGCCATCCGCACCGCCGCTCCGCTCTGGGGCGCCGCCGGAGCGGCCGCGCGCGCCGCGGTCTGCCTGGAGATCCTGGCCCGGATCAACGCCCGCTCGCACGAGTTCGGCCAGGCGGTCATGCACACCACCGGCCAGGCCTACGGGATGGCCTTCCAGGCCGGCGGCCCGCACGCCCAGGACCGCGGTCTCGAAGCGGTGGCCTACGCCTTCGCCGAGCAGACCAAGCTGCCGTCGCAGGCGAGCTGGACCAAGCCGCAGGGCAAGCGCGACCCGCTGCGCCTCGGCAAGGAGTTCGTCGTCGTCCCGCGCGGCCTCGCGCTGGTGGTCGGCTGCAACACCTTCCCCACCTGGAACGGCTTCCCCGGCCTGTTCGCCTCACTCGCCACCGGCAACCCGGTCGTGGTCAAGCCGCACCCGCGCGCCGTGCTGCCGCTCGCGCTGACCGTGCGGATCGCCCGCGAGGTGCTCACCGAGGCCGGCTTCGACCCGAACGTGGTCACCCTGGCCGCCGAGCGCGAGCGCGAGGGCATCGCCAAGACGCTGGCGCTGCACCCGGACGTCAGGATCGTCGACTACACCGGCTCCACCGAGTTCGGTGACTGGCTGGAGCAGAACGCCCGTCAGGCGCTGGTCTACACGGAGAAGGCCGGCGTCAACACCGTGGTCGTCGACTCCACCGACGACTACAAGGGCATGCTGGGCAACCTCTCCTTCGCGCTCTCGCTCTACTCCGGCCAGATGTGCACCACCCCGCAGAACCTGCTGATCCCGCGCACCGGCATCGAGACCGACCAGGGCACCAAGACCTACGACGAGGTGGTGGCCGACCTGGCCGGCGCCATCGAGGGCCTGCTCTCGGACGACGCCCGCGCCGCGCAGATCCTGGGCGCCGTCGTCAACCCGGCCGTGCTGCAGCGCAGCGCCGCCGCGGCGAGTGGCGAGTACGGCGAACTGGCCCTGGCCCCCCGGGTGGTGGAGTCGGCGGAGTTCCCCGGCGCGACCATCAGGACGCCCGCGCTGATCAAGGTCGAGGCGCACAAGCCGGACGACCGGGCGGTCTTCCTCAGCGAGTGCTTCGGCCCGGTCTTCTTCGCCGTCGCGGTGGACTCCGCCGGCGACGCGGTGGACCTGCTGCGCCGCACGGTCACCGAGCAGGGCGCGATGACCGCGACCGGCTACACCACCTCGCCCGAGGTGGAGTCGCAGCTGGTGCAGGCCTGCCTGGACACCGGCGTCTCGCTCTCGCTCAACCTGACCGGCGGGGTCTTCCCGAACCAGACCGCCGCCTTCTCCGACCTGCACGGCACCGGCGCCAACCCGGCCGCCAACTCCGCCTACACGGATGCCGCGTTCGTCGCCAACCGGTTCCGCGTGGTGCAGGTCCGCCGCCCGGCCTGAGCCCGGGCGCACCACCCCGAGCAGCGGCCCGGCCGACGTGTCAGCACCGTCGGCCGGGCCGCTCCCGTCCCCGCACGCCCAGCCGGACAGGCCCTGGTGCGGACTCTGCCGTGCAAGGAGATTCACAGCGCCGAACGGGCCCGCGATGATGGGAAGCTGAAGGGGGACGGAGAAGCCTTCCGCGCCCTGAGAGCGTCGTCCGATCACCGGGAGATGGCCATGACCGACCAGCCGACCGACTCCGACCAGCCGGCCAGCACCGAGGCCACCACGGCGGCAGTCGCCGAGGCAGTCACCGAGGCAGCAGGCGTGGCAGCAGGCGAGGCGGCCGACGCCGTCCGGGAGTCCGAGGTGATCGTCGTCGGCGCGGGGCCGACCGGCCTGCTGCTCGCCGGCGACCTGGCCGCCGCCGGCGTCCGGGTGACCGTGCTGGAGCGGCGCGGCACGGAGTCCAACCTGACCCGCGCCTTCACCGTGCACGCCCGCACCCTGGAGCAGCTGGACGCCCGGGGCCTGGCGGACGAGCTGCTGGCGACCGGCTCCACGCTCTCCTCGATGCGGCTGTTCAGCAAGCTCACCGTCGACTTCAGCCGACTGCCCTCGCGCTTCCCGTTCGTGCTGATCACCCCACAGTCACACACCGAACGGCTGTTGCAGGAACGGGCGGTGAAGGCCGGCGCGGAGCTCCTGCGGGACCACGAGGTGACCGCCCTGCGCCAGGACGCCGACGGCGTCACCCTGGAGGTGCGCACCGCCGCCGGACCGGTGACCCACCGGGCGGCGTACGTGGTGGGCACCGACGGCGTGCGCAGCACCGTCCGCGAGCTGCTGGGCATCCCGTACCCGGGCGAGTCGGTGATCAGCTCGGTGCTGCTCGCCGACGTCCGCCTGGAGCGGGCGCCGCAGGACGTGCTGACGGTCCGGGCGACCGAGGCCGGCTTCGGTTTCCTCTCACCGTTCGGCGACGGCTGGTACCGGGTGATCGCCTGGGACCGCACCCGCCAGCTGCCGGACGACGCCCCGGTCGAGCTGGCGGAGATCGCCGACATCGCCCGCCGCACCCTGGGCGAGGACTACGGCATGCACGACGCCCGCTGGATGTCGCGCTTCCACAGCGACGAGCGCCAGGTGGCCCGCTACCGCGACGGCCGGGTGCTGCTGGCGGGCGACGCCGCGCACTGCCACTCGCCGGCCGGCGGCCAGGGCATGAACACCGGCCTGCAGGACGCCGCCAACCTGGGCTGGAAGCTCGCGGCGGTGGTCCACGGCTGGGCGCCGGACGGCCTGCTGGACAGCTACCAGGACGAGCGGCACCCGGTCGGCAAGTCGGTGCTGCGCAGCTCCGGCACGCTGATCCGCCTCGCGCTGGCCCGCAGCGCGGCGACCCGGGCGGTGCGCTCGGCGCTCACCTCCCTGTCCGACCAGCTCGGCCCGCTGGTCTCGCGCGGAGCCCGGACGATCTCCGGCATCGGCATCAGCTACCCGGCCGGCCCCGGCGCCCACCCGCTGGCCGGCCACCGGATGCCCGACCTGCGGCTGGCCTCGGACCGTCCGGGCCGCCCGGCCCGGCTCTACGAGGCCCTGCGCGAGGGCAAGTTCGTCCTGGTGACCACCGACGAGCGGGCCCCCGGAGCGCCGTTCAGCGGGCTGGAGGCCGCCGTCACCGAGCCGTGGGCGGACCGGCTGGTGCACGCCGCCCCCGCCGACCCGCACGGTAAGCTCCGCTCCACCGTGCTGCTGGTCCGCCCGGACGGCTACGCCGCCTGGGCCGCCGCGGACCCGAGCCGGGCCGAACTGCGCACCGCGCTGGTCCACTGGCTGGGCCGCCCGTCGGTGGACTGACGCTCCGTCGGACCCTGTGGAACGATGGTTCGATGAAGCGCTACGACCGGCTGCGGCAGATCCAGCAACTCGACCCCGAGCGCGACCACCTGGAGATCTACCGGCTCACCGCCACCTACGAGTTCCCCTGGGACCACACCCGGGCGCTGGAACTGGCGCTCTACCGCACCTACGCCGTCCCCAGCATCGGCCGCCTCCTCGCCACGACGGCCGAGCTGACGGACCGTTGCCAGAAGCGGTACGACGACACCTCGCTGCTGCTCGGCGCCGTGGTGGAGCACGGCTTCGACACCGAGGACGGCCGGACCGCGATCCGCCGGGTCAACCAGATGCACCAGCGCTACGACATCAGCAACGACGACATGCGCTACGTGCTCTGCACCTTCGTGGTGGTCCCCAAGCGGTGGATCGACCGCTACGGCTGGCGCCGGCTCTCCGACCACGAAGTGCGCGCCACCGCGGCCTACTACCACGCCCTGGGGCGCCACCTGGGAATCAAGGAACTCCCCTCGAGCTACCAGGAGTTCGAGGAGTTCCTGGACTCCTACGAGGCGGCGCACTTCGGCTGGGACGCCGGCGCCCGGCAGGTCTCCGACGCCACCCTCGACCTGATGTCCTCCTGGTATCCGCGCCCGCTGGCCGGCGCGGTGCGCGCCGCCAGCCTGGCGTTGCTCGACGAGCCGCTGCTGCGCGCCTTCCGCTACCCGTCGCCGGCCCCGCTCACCCGCACCCTGGTGCACGGCGCGCTGCGCCTGCGCGCCCGGGCCGTCCGCCTGCTGCCACCTCGGCGCCACCCGCACTACGCGCGGCAGAACCCCGAGATCAAGGGTTATCCGAACGGCTTCCGACTGGCCGACCTCGGCACCTTCCCCACCCCCGGATGCCCGGTCCACCACAAGGACTGACGTCTGGTCAATCCGTTTTCCGGCCGGGTTCGCACCGCACACCATCTGCGGTCCGGACCCGGCCGAATTCTATTCACTGTATGGAAAACTCTCCATTCAGTTCAGATCCCGGCATTTAACACTTGACTGTTATTTAGGAACCAATTACCTGCTCTTGGGACAACTCCCAGCGAATTTCTGGGATGTTCATCCAAGCGTTTTCGACCCCGGAACGCTTAGCCCCTGCCGGCACATGCACGCCGGCCAGAGGAGGAGCCCGTGCGTCCCCGCCCTCTCGCCCTCGCAGCGGCCATCGCCCTGCTGCCCCTGACCGTGGCCTCCATGGGAGTCACCGCCGCGCAAGCAGCGACTCCCAACACGGTGACTCCGAGGATATCGCTCCCCAACACCGTGACCCCCGCGGTGGCCAACTCGCAGAAGCAGGGCGACGTTCCCGCCGCCCAGCAGCTGTCGGTGGCGGTCAGCCTCAAGCTGCGCAACACCGCCGACCTGAACCGCTTCCTCACCGCGGTCAGCACCCCGGGCTCGAACGAGTACGGCCACTACCTGACCCCGGCCGAGTTCAACGCCCGCTACGGCCCGACCCAGGCCGACGTGGACCACGTCACGGCGTACCTCAAGTCGCAGGGCCTGACCGCCACGGTCAGCGCCAACCGCCAGGTGATCGACGCCAAGGGCACCACGGCGCAGATCGCCCAGGCCTTCGGCACCCACGAGAGCGCGTACTACGACGCCTCCAGCGCCAAGCAGTTCTACGCCAACGACAACGCCGCCTCCCTCCCGGCGGACGTCGCGACGATCGTCGAGGGCGTCTCCGGTCTGAACAACAAGACCGTGCGCACCCCGCAGCTGGCCAAGCCGAACGCCTCGGCCCCGATGGCCACCCCGAGCGGCTACGGCCCCGCGCAGTACAACGGCGCCTACAACCTGAACAAGGTCGGCGCCGACGGCACCGGCGTGAAGGTGGCGCTCTGGGAGTTCGACGGCTACACCGCCTCGAACCTGACGACCTACCAGAACCAGTTCGGCCTCACCGGCCCGGCGGTCACCACCGTCCCGGTCGACGGCCAGAGCTACGACAGCGCCCCCGGCCAGGGCCAGGGCGAGGTCGAGCTGGACAGCGAGATCGTGCGCGGCGTGGCCCCCAAGGCCACCCAGCTGGTCTACGAGGCCCCGAACAGCGACCAGGGCGAGATCGACATGGCCGCCAAGATCGTGGCGGACAACCAGGTCTCGGTCATCTCCATCTCCTGGGGCGGTTGCGAGCCCGACACCACGCAGTCCTCGATGACCGCGGTCGACAACTCCTTCAAGCAGGCCGCTGCCCAGGGCATCTCGGTCTACTCGGCCTCCGGTGACGACGGCTCGCGCGACTGCACCCGCTCCACCAGCGGCTCCGGCGTCAAGTCGGTGGACTTCCCCGGCTCGGACACCTACGTGACCAGCGTCGGCGGCACCAACCTGCAGCTCTCGGGCAACACCTACTCCTCGGAGAGCGCCTGGAGCACCGCCGGCGGCGGCGTCTCCACCGTCTTCTCCAAGCCCAGCTGGCAGACCGGCACGGGCATCACCGGCTCCATGCGGACCGTCCCCGACGTGTCCTCCAACGCCGACCCCAACAGCGGCTTCGCGATCTACACCCAGGGCACCAGCAGCCCCGGCTGGCAGGTCTACGGTGGCACCAGCGCCGCCGCCCCGCTCTGGTCCGGCTTCACCGCGCTCTTCAACCAGAAGGCCGCGGCCGCCTCGAAGGCCAACCTGGGCCAGGCCAACCCGGCGCTCTACGCGGTCGCCAACAGCTCCAGCTACGGCACCACGTTCCACGACGTCAAGTCCGGCGCCAACCAGGACTTCAGCACCAAGACCGGCTACGACCAGGTCACCGGCTGGGGCACCCCGGTCGGCGACGCGCTGACCACCGCGCTGCTGGGCGGCGGTTCCACCGGCGGCGGCAACACCGTCACCGTCAGCGCCCCCGGCAACCAGAACGGCACCGTCGGCACCGCCGTCAGCCTGCAGGTCAGCGGCAGTGACTCGGCCTCGGGCCAGACCCTGAGCTACTCGGCCACCGGCCTGCCGGCCGGCCTGTCGATCAGCTCCACCGGCCTGATCACCGGCACCCCGACCACCGCGGGCACCTCGACCGTCACGGTCACCGCCAAGGACGCCACCGGCGCCACCGGCAGCACCACCTTCACCTTCACCGTCGCCGGCGGCGGCTCCACCGGCTGCACCCCGGCCCAGCTGCTCGGCAACGCCGGCTTCGAGACCGGCAGCGCCACCCCGTGGACCGCCAGCTCCGGCGTCATCGACAACGGCACCTCCGAGGCCGCGCACTCCGGCTCCTGGAAGGCCTACCTCGACGGCTACGGCAGCACCCACACCGACACCCTCTCGCAGAGTGTCACCATCCCGGCCGGCTGCAAGGCGACGTTCAGCTTCTGGCTGCACATCGACACCGCCGAGACCGGCAGCACCGCCTACGACAAGCTCGGTGTCACGGCCAACGGCACCACGCTGGCGACCTACTCCAACGTGAACGCCGCCACCGGCTACGTCCAGAAGTCCTTCGACCTCTCGGCCTACGCCGGCAAGACCGTCACCCTGAAGTTCACCGGCACCGAGGACTCCTCGCTGCAGACCAGCTTCGTGATCGACGACACCGCGGTCACCACCAGCTGACACCGTCCGTGATTATCCGGTGGCTGACTGACACATTCAGCGCGTTATAACAGCCACTTAGCAATCCCGCCGGTATCGGGTCAACGCCCGATACCGGCGGGATTGTTGCATTCGTGTTTCGTGCTCTTGGAGATCAACGCAACTGCGGTGAAAGTAATTTGTCGTGACCACTGTCATACCGACCAGTAGATGACGTAGCCTCTGCTCCGTGCGTAAGGTTCCCCCAGCTCGGTGACGCCCCCACGACACCGTCACTGGGCCAATCCCGCCGAACTCGGCTGGTGGGGAAGGTATCCGCATGGGCTCGCAATACCCGTACAGCGCCGGACGCCTCCGGTTGGTCGAACAGCAGCCGAACCATTCGGCCCTGTTGACCGATCCGGTCGGTACGGCACCCCTTCGACTTCGACCTGTACTGCCCTCGGTCTGTCACGCCGCTGAATCCGTCGGCACCGTCGGCACCATGACCACCGTCGATACCGTGCCCGTCGCCCCCGCCGACGCCGCGGACCCGACGGACGTCGCCGTGCCGCCGGAGCAGGCACCCGCCACCGGCACCTTCGCCGAGACGCTGCACAGCGCCATCGAAGCCAGCGGCCTCAGCCTGGACCGGCTGCGCTCCGCGCTGGCCCAACGTGGCGTCAGGGTGAGCGTCACCACCCTGAGTTACTGGCGTCGCGGCCGCAGCCAGCCGGAACGGGCGTCCTCGGTGCTCGCCGTGGAGCTGCTCGAACAGCTGCTGACGCTGCCCCGCGGCACGCTCTCCAGCCTGCTCGGACCGCCCCGCCCGCGCGGGCGCTGGGTCTCCACCGTGGTGCCGGGCAGCCTCCCGATGGAGGAGATCTGGCCCGAGGAGCAGCAGATCGCCCAGGTCTTCGAGGAGCTCGACGCGCCGCCCATCGGCGAGTTGGAGCGCCTCAGCGTCCACGACGCGTACTACGTGGACGCCCAGCGGTTCGGCCGCCTGCTGCGGATGCGCCAGGTCGTGCGGGCCACCGCCGGCGGCGTCTCGCGCTGCCTGGTGGTGCACAAGGCCGACGAGGGGACCACCGGCTGCCCGGAGATCTCCTCGGTGCGGCACGCCCGGCTCGGCCGGGTCCGCCGCCGCCCGGAGATCGGCCTGCTGGTCGCCGAACTGCTGCTCGACCGCCCGCTCGGGCTCGGCGACTGCACGGTCTTCGAGTACGAGGTCGAACTCCCGCCCGGAACACCCACCACGGTCTACGGACGCCGCTTCGCCGTCCCCGTCCGGGAGTACGTGCTCCAGGTCCACTTCGACCCGTCGGCCGTACCCGCGCACTGCGAGCGCTACGAACGCGACCCCGGCGCGGAAACCGACCGGGTGCGCCAGCGGCTCTGGATCGGCGCCTCGGCCAGCGCCCACGTGCTGGCCACCGAACAGGCCCCGGGCCAGACCGGCATCCGCTGGGAGTGGGAGTAGCCGCTCACCGGCCCCGGCGGTCTGCCCGGACCGTCGTGCGAGAGTGGGGGGATGACAGATCACGACGCCCCCGACGAGGCGGTCCGGCGGTGGCGGGAGACCGCCGCGCTGCCGGACGCCGTCCTGATCGACGGGTTCCACGCGCTGAAGCACACCCTGCGCTTCGGCGGCGAGGTCCGCCAGGTGCTCACCACCGACCGGGCCGCGCTCGCCGCGCTCGCCGCCGACCTCGCGGACGACGTCGCGCGGACCGTCACGGCGGCCGCCGTCGAGGTGCCGTCCGCGGTCCTGCGCGAGCTGGTGGCCCGTCCGCACCCCACCGGCGTTGCCGCGCTGGCGATCCGGCCGAGCGAGCGGGCGGTCCTGGACACCCTGCGCGGCCTGCCCCGACGGACCCCCGTGGTCGTCCTGGACAACCCGCGCAACCTGGGGAACATCGGCGCGGTGGTCCGGCTGGCCGCCGGCTTCGGCGCCACCGGCGTGATCACCACCGGCGACATCGACCCCTGGCACCCCAACGTGGTCCGGGCCGGCGCCGGACTGCACTTCGCCACCGCGGTGGCCCGGCTCAGCGCCCCCGAGCTGCCCGCCGGCCCGCTCTACGTGCTGGACCCGGAGGGCGAGGACATCCGCTCGGTGACCGTGCCGGACGACGCGCTGCTCGTCTTCGGCTCGGAGCGGCACGGCGTCTCCCCCGAGCTGCGCGCCCGGGCCACCCGGCTGCTGGCGATCCCGATGCGGCCGCAGGTCTCCAGCTTCAACCTGGCCACCTCGGTGGGCATGGGCCTCTTCCACTGGATGACCCACAGCCCGTCAGCTCCCGCGCCCGCCTGACGGCCTGACCCGGACGGCCCGCTCCAGCTCGCCCAGCGCCTGCAGCAGCAGCCGGACGCTGGAGCGCACCACGTCCAGCCGGTCGCCCGGGCGGTGGGCGCGGGCGACCGCCGGATCGGCCTCCAGTTGCTCCTCCCAGCGCTGGTGGGCGGCCCGCACGGTCCGGAAGTCCGCGGGCCGCCCGGTGAGCACGGCGGTCCCGGCCACCGCCGTCGCCTCCGCCAGCACCTGGCCGAACTCCTCCGCGCCCGGCACCGGCTCCGCCGACTGGCCCGGCAGGTGGGCCTCCATCAGCAGCGAGACCCGGGCCAGGAAGGCCATCGCCTCGCGGACCTTGCCCAACTGCTTGCGGGAGAGCTGCGGCGAGTGCACCGCATGCCGGACGGGCTCCGCGGCCGAGCGCTCCAGCGCCTGCAGGAACTCCGCCCTGGCCTCCCGGAAGTCCAGCAGCGCCTCACGCACCCGGTCGCTGCCCCGCCCCTCGGCCCTCCCGAACGCGGTCAGCACGGCCGCCGCGTACCGCCCGCCGGCGCCGATCCAGCCGGCGGTCCGCTCGGGCAGCCGCGCGGTCTCCCAGGTCGGGAACAGCGCGTAGGCGAGCAGCGCGACCGTGCCGCCCAGCAGCGTGAGCAGGACCCGCTCGTACGCCGTGTGCACCGGGTCGCCGGGCCCCAGGTCGAGCAGGAAGACCACGTAGGCCGAGATGCAGGTGGTCGTCACCGCGTACCCGGTGCGCAGGGTCAGATAGGCGCCGAAGATGCAGAACACCGCCAGCGCACAGGAGATCCACTGCCCCGGGTGCGCCAGCGTCACCACCAGCGTCGCCAGCAGTACGCCCACCACCGTGCCGGCCAGCCGCGCGACCCCGCGGCTGTAGGTCTGCGAGAAGTCCGGCCGGATCACCATCGCGGCGGTCATCGCGGCCCAGTAGCCGTGTTCGAGGCCGGCCACCCTGGCCAGCAGATAGGCCGTGGTGACCACCCCGGAGAGCCGGACAGCGTGGTGCAGCACCACCGAGTCGGAGCGCAGCTGGGCCCGCGCGGTGCGCAGCGCCACCGGCACCATCCGGGCCGGCCCCGGCCGCACCAGACCGCCGCCCGGCCCGGTGACCGGCTCGGACAGCGAATCCTCCTCGGTCCGGTCGAGCGTCCCCGCCGCCCGCACCATCAGCGTGGTGAGCCGCCGGGCCGACCGCAGCGCCGGGCCGCGCAGCACCGGCCCCGCGGGCACCACCAGCGCGGTCGGCGCGGACTGCGGGTACTGCACCGGATCTCCCGTGCGGATCGCCCGGGCCAGCGCGTCGAGCAACTGCGCCGCCCCCGCCAGCAGCTCCCGGACCCGGTCCCGCTCGGGCCCCTCGGCCGCCGCCCCGATCGCCGGGTCCGCCACCGCCGCCAGGGTGGGCCGGATCCGCTCGGCGAGCGTCCGCAACCCGCGCAGCTCCGGCGGCCGGCGGCGCTGCTGCCAGCTGGTCAACGTGGCGGCGTGCCGGGCGGTCATCAGCGGGCCGGGATCGATGGTGGCGTGCGGATCGTGCCGCAACCGGCGCGCGTAGTCGGCCAGCGACGCGTACGCGTCCGCGAGCGCGTCCCGCTGCGCCCCCCACGGTTTGCCGCGCCAGAGCGTGATCATCACCGCCTGCGCCACGCCGCCCAGCGCGCAGAGCGCCCCGTGCCCCAGCGCCGTCGGCACGCTGACCGGCAGCTGGACCACGACCAGCATCACCGTGACCGTGTTGGTGGCCACCACTCCCGCGGTCTGCCCGAGCGACCAGGCCAGACCGGCCCCGAACGCCCACAGGGCCAGCAGCACCGGGAACAGCCCCGGCACCGAGACCGCGAGGTAGCCGAGGAAGGTGCTGACGCCCAGTCCGATCCCGGCCACCACCGCGAGCGAGGGGCGCGGCCGGAAGCTGCGCTGAAAGGTCGCCGTCCCCGCGATGAAGGCCCCCATCGCGGCCGAGGTCGCCAGCGCGGGCCCGGCGATCGCCAGCGTCGGAAACAGCATCAACGCCACCGCGCACGCCCCCCGCGCGGCCCGCCTCGGCTCGGTGTACACCCGCTCCAGACGCAGCCCCGCCCGTCCGGAGTCACGCAGCGCGGCCAACCAGGGCATACCGGACATCGTAGGCGCTGCACCTCACCCCCGGCCTACCCCGCCTCGCCCAGCTCCCGCAGCAGGGCAGCGAACTCCCCGACCGGCCGAAGCGCCACCACCCGGCGCCCGATCTCCACCACCACCCCCTCCCCGCCCGGCCCCCGCCACCCTCACCGAGCGCCTCCCCGACGGTCGCCCGCAACCGCGTCCGCTCCCGCTCGACGTCGATGTCACCACGCCGGATGCCGGGCAGCAACTCGCTGGTGACCCACTCCTGGAACGGCTTCGCAGCGGCCTTGTCCGATCGCATGATCAGCACGTGCAGCCCTGCCTCGCTGACCAGGTTGATCATCGGACTTCCTCGGTGGTAGCCAATTCCACCTGCGGAAACGTCATTAACCTCACTCGGAGGGAGGTTAATCCGACGGGTATTCACCGTCCGCCGGTGCTCAGGGTCCACGAGCTGGCTCGCCTGGCTCAGGTTCCCCCTCCCCAACACCTTGCACACGTCCGCGGTCGCGAACCACGGCTCCCCGTCGATCATCACGATCCGCAGTGCCTGCCCACTCCCGGGGAAGGTCGACTGCACCATCGTCATCTCGCCCTCGTTCGCGGCGTCCCACTTTCAGGTAGACGGCAGGACACCAGCCTGAAGTAGGTAGTACGGGTGCGGATGCAACATTCGATCAGTTCATCGGAGCAGCCGGAGCATCGGGGCGCGCCCCCAGCGCGCGGTCCTTCGTACGCGCCCGGCGAACCAGACGAGCGCGGCTGTGGGCAGGAAGACGGCGTCGGCCGTGATCATCGCCAGCGAGAAGATCGGCAGGCCCAGCACGACCGCGATGCCCAGGTGCTCCAGCATCATCACGGCGAGCAGGACGTTCTTCAGCCGCCGGTTCATCAGCGTGAAGGGGAAGGCCACCTGCACCAGCACCGTCCCGTAGGAGAGCAGGAAGACCAGGACCGCGCTCGTCCCGAGCACGCCGGAGAGCCATGGCCAGGGGGCGAAGTAGTCCAGGTGCATGGGGTAGTAGAGCGCGGTGCCGTCCTGCCAGCGCGAGCCCTGCACCTTGTACCAGCCGGCCGTGGAGTACACCAGCACCACCTGCACCGCGATCACCAGCAGCGCGCAGTTGTGCAGCATGGTCGCCAGCGCGTCCAGGACCGCACGCGGTTCGCTTTGCGGCCACCAGCGGTTGACGGCGTACCAGGCACCGGCGACGGCCCAGAGCGTCCAGAACACCACCCCCCAGCCCAGGTAGGGCCAGGTCGCGCCCAGCCAGTCGACCCGGCCGGCCAACTGTGCCGCCGCCAGCAACCCGCCCAGCGCCGCCCAGAGGAGCACCCCCGCGACGTCGTGCCCCACCCGCCCCGGCCCCCGCCCACGCCTGCGGGCGTCCAGCGACCAGACCGCTCCGCACCGGGTGAAGACCAGGTAGATCGCCATCAGGTGGACGATGTTGTCGCCGCCGTCGCCGATCAGCACGCTGCGGTTCTGCAGCGACAGCACCGCCACCATGAAGAGCACCGAAGTCGCCCTGGTCCGCCAGCCGAGCATCAGCAGGATCCCGGCCAGCACGGCGAACAGGTAGACGGCCTCGAACCACCACCGGCTGTCGGACCAGACCAGCACGGTGAAGGCGTGGTTGCCGGCGAGCAACTGCCGTGCCAGGTCCAGGCCCCACGGGGAGCGGTCGCCGTACAGGACGCGCCGGTGCGGCCACTCGCGCAGCAGTTGGAGCGTGAAGACGAGCGCGAAGCCGATCCGGACCGTCGCCGCCTGGTACGGGCCGAGCACCCGCCCGGTGAAGGTGTGGAAGCCGCCGGCCACGGCGGCCTCGATCCGGTCGGCGAGCCGGACGACCGGCACCGCGCCGAGCACCGGCCGCGCCAGGGCCACCGGGCCGGCCACCAAGCCGGCCACCGGCTGATCCACCGGCTGATCCACCTTCGGCGGCGCCGCCTGCCGCGGAATCCCCGCCACCAACCCGTCCGCCCCGGCCCCGGCCCCCGCCACCAACCCGTCCGCGCCCCCGCCCGTCTCCGACTGGCTCATCGCAGCCCCCGGTAGTCCTGGTCGGTGACCGGCCACCAGCCGAGTTCCCGGTACTGGATCTGGGTCGACCAGCTCTCCCGGCTCCACGGCGGCGGTGCCACCTCACGCGTCCCGGAGCGGAACTGGATCGCCGTCACCGGATCGCCGCCCGCCGCCCGGCCGATCCGCTGCAGCGCGATCCGCTTGAGGTACTCCTGGGCGAGGCCGCCGTTGGGCGCGGTGGCACTGTCGTCCTGGTTGCTGTGCGTGCTGTCGTAGAAGTCCCAGGCCCGCCGCAGCAGGTTCTGGTCGAGGTGGCTGGGGATCGGGTTGCCGCGGATCGCGGCGATGTCCTGCGCGGTCAGGCCGATCCACCCGCCGGTGCCGGCAGCGGTACGGACCCGGGCGTCGACCGTCACGTTCTGCTGGAGCGGGTCGGGCGCGAAGAGCTTCCAGTTCTGCTCGAACTCGGGGTAGACCACGCCGTCGACCTGCTTCTGGTACCGCTGGTAGAGCGTGTTGGGCGGCGCGACGTGCAGGAAGAGCGCACCGAGGAACCCCGCGGTGCAGGTGACCAGCCCGACAGCGCCCGCGACCAGCACGGCCAGCGCCGGCCGCGACCAGACCCGCGGTGCACTACCGCCCCCGCCACCCGTGCCGTCACCGGTACCGGCACCGTCGCCGTCCGTCATTCCACGTGCTCCCCCGCGCCGATGGTGCGGCCGGCCCACCTGCCGCGCCCGGTCATCCTGCCGCACCGGGCGCGGGTTGGGCAGGTCGGTCAGAGCACGAAGGCGCCGTCGCCCGAGCTGCTCACCATCGGACGGCCGGCGGCCTCCCAGGCGAACATCCCGCCGTCCACGTTGAAGGCCTCCCGGCCCTGGGCCACCAGGTACTGGACGACCTGCGCCGAGCGCCCGCCGACCCGGCAGAGCACGTACAGCGGAGCGTCCGGCACCTCGTCGATCCGGGCGGTGAACTCCCCGATCGGGATGTGCAGGGCGCCGTCGACGTGGCCGGCGTCCCACTCGTCCTGCTCACGGACGTCCACCAGGACGGCCTCGGCGGGGACGGCTGCGGCCGCGGTGGTGGGGATCTGCGCGAACATCGGCGGGCTCTCCTGGGTCTGCGAAGGGATGGGCCTATTGTCCACCGGTTCGGGGCCGACCGATGCCGTTTCCGTCACGTCCCGAGCAACCGCGCCAGCTCGGCCTGCTGCTCGGCGGCCCTGGCCAGGAGCTGCTCCGCGAGCTCCTCCAGCAGCCGGTCGGGGTCCTGCGGGCTGAGCCGGAGCAGCGAACCCATCGCGGTGCCCTCCAGCCGGACCTGCTCGGTGGCCAGCTCGGCGATCTTGCCGCTCAGCCACTCCAGCCGCTGCCGCAGCCACTCACCCCGGTCGGGCGCCTGGACGTCGGGGGCCGCCTCGGGCGCGGTGGACCACTCCTCGGCCAGCGCTTCGAGCTCCTCGGCCGCGCCGCGCGCGTAGGCCTCGTTGACCCGGGCGATGAAGGCGGAGCGCCGGTGCTGCTCGGCGGGGTCGGTGCTGAGGTCGGGGTGGGCGCGCCGGGCCAGGTCGCGGTAGAGCCGCTGCGCGTCCTTGCCGGGGCGCACCCGGCGGGGTGCCTCGGCCTGCGGCGGCGTCTCGTGCAGGCTCTCCTCGGCGGCCCGGACGCTGTCGAACAGCGCGTCCAGATCCGGCATCTCGTCGACCGTCCGACGGGCCTCGGCGGCGCGGCGGACGTCCTCCGCGGCGCCGGTCCGGGCCGCGACGGCCTCCGCGACCAGCGCCTCCAGCTCGTCCAGCCGGGCGTACAGCGGGCCGAGCCGCTCGTGGTGGATCAGCGCGAAGTTGTCGATCTCGACCCGCAGCGTCTCCACGTCGACCTCAAGGGTCAACCAGGCGATCTCGGTCGCGGCGACCCGTTCCTCCAGCTGCTGCCGCTCCGGGTCGGTCCACCGGACGGGGCTCTCCGCGGTCACCTGTCGCCTCGCTCATCCACTCGTCCGGGCCGGGATCCCACCTGTCCGTCCCGGGCTCCGCCACCCTACCCGGGCCGCGCCCACCGCCCGGGGGCCGTGGCAAGGACGAGATCCGGCCAACAAAACCATGGACAGGGCGTGCGGAACGGCGCACGCTGGGTGACACGCAACTGATACTGACGAATACCTGCGTTTCGGTACCGGTCACGGGCCGCTCCGTGCTTCGCTGGAGGGCCACAACATGCTTCGCTGCGAGCGGTACAGCACGGATGCCTGAAGCCGCACAGGTGAAGGCCGACCATCGGGCCGGCCAGGCGGGAGCGACACGAATCCCATGGCGGACCACCCAAACTCCACATCGGACGCACCTCTTGATCTGCCCCGGGCGCCGGGGCCGGTGACCCCGGCCCGCGCTCCGGCCGAAGGCATGCGAGGCCTGCGGACGGTGCCCGAGCCCCGCGGTGACGACGTGCCCTTCACGTTCCGCGCGCCGCCCGCAGCCGCCGCGCCGCCGGCCCTGCCGGTCCCGTCCGCACCTCCCCTCCCTCCCGCCCGGCCCGGCGCACGCCCTACCGGTCCGGGCCCCGCGCCGACCTCGGGGGCCATCCTGACGAACGATCAGCCCGCGACGCCCGACCAGCCCATGGGCGCGCTGGCCAACGGCAGCCGTCCGCGCATCCCGCACGCCTCGCGCGCCGACCAGCTCCTTCCGATGCTGACGACCGGTCAGGCCGGTGAGCAGCTGGCCCTGTTGAACGAAGTCGGCGGCAAGGTCGGGACCACCCTGGACCTGGACACCACCGCGCGCGAACTGTGCGAGGTACTGGTCCCGCGGGTGGCCGACTTCGCCTGCGTGGACCTGCTCGACCGGCTGATCTCGGACGCCGAGCTGCCCGAGGAGGAGCCGGACGACGAGACCATGCTGCGCCGGGTGGCGGCCAGCTTCCACGAGGCTCCCGGCACCTGGGACCACGTGCTGAAGGAGGGCGCCCTGCTGGCGATGCCGCGCACCACCCCACCGGGGATGGCGCTGCAGCGCAACCAGGCGGTGCTGGTCGCGGTGGTGACCGAGGACCTGGCGGGCGACTACGCGGCCGCACTCGGCGGCCCGAGCCTGGTGCCGGTGGTCTGCGGCCGCTCGATGCTGGTCCTGCCGCTCTCCGCCCGGGGCACCGTGCTGGGCACCCTCAAGCTGCTGCGGCTGCCCGGCCGCGCCCCGTTCGACGAGGGCGACGCCGCGACCCTGCTGGAGCTCGCCGCCCGCGCCGCGCTCTCACTGGACAACGCCCGGCTGCACCGGGCCGAGGCCAAGGTCGCCACCACCCTGCAGCGCTCGATGATCCCGACCAGGCCGCCGCGGATCCCCGGTGTGCAGATCGCGCACCGCTACATGCCGGGCGACCGGCGGGCCGAGGTCGGCGGCGACTGGTTCGACGCGATCCAGCTCCCCGGCAGCCGGGTGGCCCTGGTGGTCGGCGACGTGATGGGTCACGGCCTGCACTCGGCCGCCGCGATGGGCCGCTTCCGCACCGCGATGCAGACCCTGGCGGCGCTCGACCTGCCCCCCGGCCAGCTGCTGCGCCATCTGGACAACCTGGCCCAGAAGCTCGGCGACGAGCACCTGGCCACCTGCCTCTACGCGGTCTACGACCCGATCAACCGGACCTGCGAACTGGCCAGCGCCGGCCACGTGCCCCCGGTGCTGGTGCACCCGGACGGCACCGGCGAGCTGCTGGAGATCCCGGCCGGCGCGCCGATCGGGGTCGGCGGCGTCCCGTTCGTCGCCAAGAAGATCGACGTGGTGGACGGCTCGATGCTGGTGATGTGCACCGACGGCCTGGTCGAGGTGCGCGGCGGCGACATAGGAGCCGGCCTGGCGGCGCTCTGCGGGAACCTGATCGATCCCAAGCAGACGCCCGAGGAGGCCTGCGACACGGTCCTGGAGCGGCTGCACACCGAGGACCGCAAGGACGACGTGGCCCTGCTGGTGGCCCGCTTCGACGGCGTGGCCGAGACCGAGGTGGCCACCTGGAAGCTGGCGGTCGACCGCTCCGAGGTGCGCCGGGCCCGCCAGCTGGTCCGCGACCAGCTGACCTCCTGGCAGCTGGGCGGACTCAGCGACACCACCGAGCTGCTGGTCAGCGAGCTGGTCACGAACGCGGTCCGGGTGGCCAGGGACTACGTGCAGCTCCAGCTGATCCGGGTGGACAAGCTGCTGGTGGAGGTCAGCGACGACAACCACAACCTTCCGTCGCTGGAGCCCGCCGAGTCGCTGGACGAGCACGGCCGCGGCCTCAACCTGGTGAGCAAGCTCGCCGAACGCTGGGGCACCGCCCGCAAGGCGGTCGGCAAGGTCGTCTGGTTCGAACTGCCGCTGCCCCGCCGCTAGCGAAACGCCGGCGACGGGGCAGTAGGCGGGGCAGTAGGCGGGCCAGCAGCGCGTCAGAGCACGGCGCCGGACGGCCGCCGGTTGTCCGGCGCCGTCACGAGGGCGGCGGCGCCGACGCCGCTCAGCACCCGCGGCCAGTAGCTGCCGAAGACCTCGGCCGAGGCGGCGATCAGCACCGCGGTCATCAGCGCCACCACGTGCTCCAGACCCGCCAGGTTCGGCAGCAGCACGGCCTCGCCGACCATGGTCGCCAGCACCGCGCCCATGGTGAACCAGGCCCGGCACTTCCAGGCGACGCAGACCGCCAGCGCGACCACGGCCGCCGACGGGCCGGTGTCCCGGTACTGGGCGACCTTCTCGGGCAGGCCCAGCAGGTGGTCGGGACCGATCGCCACGCCGATCCTGGCGAAGAAGGTGCCGGCCAGCGTGCAGGCGTAGGCGATGAGCAGCGTCATCCGCCGGCCGAGCACGATCTCGGCGATCCCGAAGACCAGCAGCACCTGCGCCAGTGCCCCCCACACCGGCAGGTCCAGGGCGGGTACGTAGAGCGAGAGCGGGGTGCGCAGCAGCGAGACGTCGAGCGGCAGCCCCGCCTTCACCACGCCGAGGTGGGTGACCAGGCGTTCGCCCCCCGGCAGGTGCTGGACGACGCTGAACAGGAGGATCAGGAACGTCGCGAGGGTCGCCAGCGGGACGGCCGCCAGACGCTTGCGCGCCAGCTGGTCCCGGACGGTCACGAAGAGCGTTCCCCACTCGGCGACGACGGCCCGCCTGATCGGCGCTACCCGCCCTCGTCGCTCGTCCCCCGCGTGGGTCCTCTGGTTCACGGCTACCTCTCCATGTCGCCTGCCGGAACGTCGTCCCGACACGTCTCCCGACCGGGATCCCCGATACATACCCGGTCGGCTTCCTCATCCAGCGTAGACACGAGCAAAACGATTTCGCTCGGTCCACAGACTGATTTTCCGCTCATCTCTACGAGGGATAAAGCGAGTTTCGAGAGGCTCGTCATTCCCTCGTGCACACGAGCCCCATGGGCCCCCTCCGCCCCCCGGCGGAGGGACTACCCCTTCCCTCCGCGCTCCGCCGTCGGCAGTTTCGGTGCCGACGGCACGGAGGCCACCCGGACATGCCGACGACGGAACAGGGCGGGCAGACTCGGTGCGGTGATGAACCCCTCGGCGCGCGCGCTGGCGATGCCGATCCGCGGGATCTCGCTGCTCTTCTCGAAGAGCAGGTAGCGGGGCTCCCAAATCGGCCGGTACTTGGCGTTGGCCCGGTAGAGCGACTCGATCTGCCACCAGCGCGAGAAGAAGCCGAGAACCGCGCGCCAGAGCCGGAGCACCGGGCCGGCTCCGAGCCGCGAACCGCGTTCGAAGACCGAACGGAACATCGCGAAGTTCAGCGAAACCCGTTCCAGCTGGATCTCCTTCGCCTGCTCCAGGAGTTCGATCACCATGAACTCCATCAGGCCGTTCTCGGTCTCCCGGTCGCGGCGCATCAGGTCGAGCGAGAGGCCCTTCTCACCCCACGGGACGAAGCTGAGCACGGCCCGCAGCTCGCCCTCGGCGTCATGGCACTCCAGCATCACGCAGCGGCCGTCCCCCGGGTCGCCGAGCCGGCCGAGCGCCATCGAGAAGCCGCGCTCGGTCTGCCCGTCCCGCCAGCGGTCGGCCTTGGCCAGCAGCTCGGCCATCTCCGCCTCGGGGATGTCCTCGTGCCGCCGGATCCGGATCGTGTAGCCGGCCCGCTTCACCCGGTTGTACGCCTGCCGGACCACGCGCATGGCCCGGCCCTCCAGGGAGAACTCGTCCAGCTCGACGATCGCCTCGTCACCCAGCTCCAGCGCGTCCAGGCCGTGCCGGGCGTAGATCACCCCGGCCTCCTCGGAGGCGCCCATCACGGCCGGCGCCCAGGCGTGCTCGCGGGCCTCGGCCAGCCACAGGTCGATCGCCCCCGGCCAGGCCTCCGGATCGCCGATCGGGTCGCCCGAGGCGAGTGAGACACCGCCGACCACCCGGTAGGTGACCGCCGCCTTGCCGGTCGGCGAGAAGATCACCGCCTTGTCGCGGCGCAGCGCGAAGTAGCCGAGCGAGTCGCGCTCGCCCTGCTTGTCGAGCAGCTCGCGCAGCCGCTGCTCGTCGTCCGGGTTCAGCAGCTCCTTGTCCCGCGGGCTGCGGAAGGCGACCCAGAGCACCAGGAGGAAGAGCACCGCGCTCATCGCGTTGATGAAGGCGTTCACCCAGGTCGGGACGTCGATGACGTCCTGCACGTGCTCGGAGGGCTCGATGGTGATCATCCGGGCCAGCGCATAGCCGAAGCGGTCGCCGATCGCGGCGCCCGGCAGGCTGTTGTTCAGGGTGACCAGCAGCGCGCCGATCGCCCCGCCCACCAGCAGCCCGCCGATGAAGGTGACCACCGCCATCATCGGGTTGGACCGGTCGCCCTTGGAGACGAACTCCTTGCGGCCGACCAGCAGCGCCAGCACGAAGAGCCCGGTGAGCACCGCCGAGAAGTAGTTGAAGCCGTGCTCGCGGAAGTGGTTCACGCCCGGCCAGCAGAGCGCCAGCAGGTAGATCAGGAAGGTGAACCCGCCCAGGACCATGTTGAAGATCCAGGCCGCCCGCTTGCGCCGCCGCATGGCGACGGCCAGGAAGAGCGACAGCACCATGGTGGCGAGGCCGGCCGTCACCAGGTACGGGGTGAAGAAGTCGCCCTCGGAGTGGTGGCGCACCGTGTTGCGGAACGGCACCAGCAGCACGGCCACCAGGTTGAGCAGGGCGACGAGCCGCAGGTACCAGACCGTCCCGGCGGCGGCCCGCGGGCGCATGCGCGCGAGCAGGCCTGGCCGGGGCGCGGCCGGGACGGCCGCGGCCGGCTGCTTCGTGGTGGTCGACACAGCTCAATTCCAAACGATCAGGGGCTGGGACGCATCCGCTTGTGTCTCAGGGGCGTCCTCCATCGTGGCTCACCCCGGATGAGATTCGCGTGAACCGGGCTGCTGATTCCCACCCCGCCGATCGGCGGGGGTGAGGCCGCCGGACGCCCTAGGCTCGTCCTTGCTGAGAGAAGGAGGGAACGTGACAGCAATCCGTGTGCTGATCGTGGACGACGAGCTGCTCGTGCGCTCGGGCCTTGGGCTGATCGTGGGCTCGGCCTCCGACCTGGAGATGGTCGGCGGGTGCTCGGGTGCCGAGGCCGAGGCCTTCGTCACCAGGCTGAAGCCCCACGTGGTGCTGCTGGACATCCGGATGCCGGACCTGGACGGCATCTCGGTGCTGCGCAGGCTGCGGGCGCTGCCCGACCCGCCGGCCGTCTCGATGCTCACCACCTTCGACACCGACGAGTACATCGGCACCGCGCTGCGGGCCGGCGCGGCGGGCTTCCTGCTGAAGGACACCGCGCCCGAGCAGCTGGTGCACGCGGTGCGGATCCTGGCCGCGGGCGGCAGCATGCTCTCCCCGGCGGTGACCCGCACGGTCATCGGCGGTTACGTCGACGGCGGCGGGCCGGACGCGGCGGCGCTCGCCATGGTCCGCTCGCTGACCGGCCGCGAACTGGACGTGCTGGCGCTGCTCGGCGAGGGCCTGGCCAACGCCGAGATCGCCGACCGGCTGTTCCTGGGCACCGGCACGGTCAAGGACCACATCAGCGCGATCCTCGGCAAGCTGGGCGCGGCCAACCGGGTGCAGGCCGCGGTGATCGCGCACCGGGCCGCGCTGGTCCGGACGCCGAAGCAGCAGTGACCGCGCCGAGAACCACCGGGGACCGCACGCTGCCGGGCTGGCTGAGCAGACCGTGGGTGGCGCTGCTGCTGCCCGTCCTGCTGGCGCTGCTGGAGACCTGGCTGCTGGACCGGGACACCGTCTGGTGGAAGAACGCCCTGAACGGCGTCGCCGTGCTCGGCCTGCTGCTGCGCACCCGGTGGCCGGTGGTCTCGGTGCTGCTCGCGCTGCCCGGGACCTTCTTCACCGAGAGCTGGCTCGCGCCGATGACCGCCGTCTACTCGGTGGCCGCCACCCGGCGCCGGCTGCCGGTGACGGTGCTCTGCGCCACCGCCTTCGCGCTGGCCGACTACTTCACCTGGTCGGTCTCCGAGCAGAACTCGTCCATCGACCCGTTGGCACTCAACCAGTCCAACGGGCTGGCCATGATCCAGTCGCTGCTGCTCGGCATCGCCCCGGTCGCGCTCGGCCTGCTGGCCCGCACCCGGCGCGAGCTGACCGCGCGGCTGGAGGAGCTGACCCGCGGCCAGGAGCGCGAGGCCCGGCTGCTGGCCGAGCGGGTGCTGGCCACCGAACGCGCCCGGCTGGCCCGCGAGATGCACGACGTGGTCTCGCACCAGGTGAGCCTGATCAGCGTGCAGGCCGGCGGCCTTCAGGTGTCCACCACCGATCCGTCCGCCGAGCGGACCGCCGCCACCATCCGCGAGCTGTCGGTGCGCACCCTGGAGGAGCTGCGGCAGATGGTCGGGGTGCTGCGCGCGGCCGGTGGCACCGACCTGCGGCCGGGGAGCGTGCCGCTCGGGCCCCAACCGCGACTGGCCGACCTGCCCCGGCTGATCGGCGAGAGCGGGCTGGCCGCCGACGCCGAGCTGCGGCCCGGCGATCGGAACTGGCCGGAGGCCGTCCAGCGGGCGGCCTACCGGACGGTGCAGGAGGCGCTGACCAACATCAGCAAGCACGCGCCGGGCTCGGCGGTCCGGGTCCGGGTCACCTCCCGCGGCAGCCGGCTGCTGGTGGACGTCCACAACGGGCCCGCGCCCGCCCGGACAGCCGGCCAGCCCGCGCCGCTGCCGGGAGGCGGGCACGGGCTGGTCGGCCTGCGCGAGCGGGCCCAGTTGCTCGGCGGCTCGCTCAGCGCGGGCCCCACCGCGGACTGCGGCTTCGCCGTGCACACCGAGCTGCCGGCCGACTAGTGCCGCGTCAGGTAACTTTTGCCCGTCAAGGAGCGGGGTCCGGTGCGTGCTATCGGCGTGCCGGCCGGAAGTCCTCGTACTGGACGTACTTGGGCTTTCGGCCGGTGCGGCGAGAGTGCGTGCCGGGCGTCGCGACGGGGCGAAGGTTGCCTGACGCGGCACTAGTCACTCCCAGTGGTGCTCGCTCACCGCGCCCCCGTGGACGGTCAGCCGGCCCGCCTCGGTGACCGGGTCGCGCCAGACGATGTACTCGCCGGCCGGCAGCGGGCTGATCACCGCGCAGTAGACGGTCCGCTCGCCCAGGTGGCGCGGCCGGACCGCGGCGTGGGTGCGCTGGAGGGGAGGGTCGACCGGGCCGACCTCGATCTCCAGGCCGTCCTGCGCGGGGCCGGTGTGGATGATCACCGCGCCGTGGTCCCCGCCGATGTCCAGGACGACGCTGCCCTCCCAGGAGGGCGGCGGCAGTGGTGCGTGGGTGTGCATGGAGGTCTCCATCAGCTCGACGGGTTGCTGTAGCCGTCGTACGGGACGCCGAGGTAGGGGAAGGCGTTCAGGTAGGGGTTCTTGAGGTCGGCCGGGGTGAGGCCGTCGGTGATCGCGCTCGCGGCGCCGTCCGGCGTGAAGGACGGGTCGACCAGGTTCAGGACCAGGCCCGCGATGGCCCGCAGCTCGATGGTCACCACGTCGTCGAAGACCCGGCGGCCGTTCGGGAAGCCGGCCGCGTCGCCGGCCACCAGGCCCAGAATGTTGGGGCTGGTGCTGGGCGGCACGGCCACGTTGAGCCGCAGCATGTCGGCCTCGGTGGTGCCGGTGAAGTTCTGGAAGCCGGGCACCACGCCGGTGGGGATGCCGGTCAGCAGGATGGCCAGCAGGTCGGCGCGGTCCTTGGTGTAGGCCGCCAGGTTCGGGAAGACGCCGGGGTAGAGCACCGGCAGCAGCTTCGCCAGCTCCGGCTGGGCCACGTACTGGGCGAAGTTCTTGTCGTCGGACGGGGGCTGGGCGTTCCAGAGGTCCTTCTTGCCCATCGGCACGATGACCTCGTTGAACAGCGGGTTGCCCAGCCGGGAGACCTGGACGAAGGGGCCGGACTCGATGTCCTTGCCCTCCGGGTTGATGATCCGGGCCTGGTGGCGGCTGGCGGTGGTCCAGACGCCGATGGTGGCGTGCGGGTCCATCACGTCGGTGGGGCGGCGGTGGTCTTTGACCAGGTCGGTGATCGGGACCTGCAGCGCGATGCTGTGGACGTTGAGCGCCTTGGTGGTGTTGACGCCGGGGGCCGGGTTGGTGAAGGCCGGCATGACGTGCAGCTGCTGGAACGGCCGCAGGGTGCCCAGGTCGAAGATCGAGCCGAGGTCGACGTAGAAGCCCTCGGCGCGCTGTCCGGCGAAGACCGTGCGGCCGCCGTCCAGCTGGTGCACCGCCGCGTTCGCCAGCGAGGTGTAGTCGGGCGTGGACAGCGGGCCGATGTTGCACGGCGGGCAGGCCAGGTCCTTCGCGAGCTCGCTGCGCCGGCCGCTCGCCTCGACCCTGGTGATGCTGTAGCTCTGGCGGCGGTTCCAGTTGGGCGAGTCCAGCGAGGTGATCGGCCCGGTGTTGTAGAGGAAGGAGTCCGGGTTGCGGACCTCCACCCTGAAGCGGAGCTCGTAGCTGACGTCCGCCCGGCCGTCGCCGTCGTTGTCGATGTGGATGGCGTAGAGGACGTCCTCGCCGAACTCGTAGAAGTTCGGTCCGCCGGCCGGTCCCTGCAGCGGGATGTAGTTGGCGATCAGCGTGACGGTGTCGCAGGCGTCGGGGCTGACGAAGGCGTAGACGTCGGTGCTGTCCGCCACCGGGTCCTTGGAGATCTCGGGGGCTTCGCGGTGGGACGACATACTGACCTCACAGAGGTGTTGGGACGAGAGATTCGTGGCAGGAGATGCCCGGTCGGCTCCGGCGCGGGGCCGACCGGGGGAGTGCGGGTCAGCCCAGGGTGCGCAGCAGCGCGTCGGCCAACTCGCGGTCGCGGACCCGGCGATGACTGTCGCCGTGGAAGACGTCCAGCTCGCCGGTGCGGGCGTTGCGCAGGTGCACCACGGTCGGCGTCTCGGGGTCGGCGGGCGCCGCACCCGTCGCGTCGGGCGCGGCGGCCTGGTCGGGCTGGTCCGCCGGGTCGGACGGATCGGCCGATGCGCTGCCGGTGCCCAGTCCGGAGAGCAGGCCGGCCGTGAGGCCGACCGCGCCGACGGCGGTGGCGTTGCGGATCAGGCCGCGCCGGGAAAGGCCCGCCTCGGTGGCGGTTTCGGGCACAGGGGTATCCAGGGACATGGGTCGTTTTCCTCCGACTCGGTGAACGGGGAGGCCCCGAGCCTCGCGCTCGGTCCTACGAGCGGGACGGGCACAGATCGGGTACGTACACGAAGGGCCGTCCGGTGGCAGAGGGTCGGCAGCCACGCTGAAGTGAAACGGCGTCAGCTCGACCGGTCAAGCCGGCAGGGCCGGAAGGGCACGGGCAGTCATCCGGACGGCGCAGAGCACCGCCGCCAACCGGGGCCGTCCGAGTGGTCACCGACCGCCGCGGCGGCCGTCGCGCGGCCTGCTCGACGATCGGATCAGCCGACCGGGTGAATAACGGGTGGCGTAACAGTCCAGGGCACTTCCGAGGACGAAGAGTAAGTATGGGAACACGTTCGGTCACTTGTCGACGGAATGTGTTCTCGCTTGACCCTGTTCGATCCCGCAAGGAATGGAGAAGACCCATGAAGGACTTCCGCAGGGCCGTTGTGCTCGCTTGTGCCGCTGGTGCACTCGTCCTCGGCGGCGCCGGCGTGGCCAGCGCCGACGCCACCGCCAACGGCGCGGCGATCGGCTCGCCGGGTGTGCTGTCGGGCAACCTGATTCAGATCCCGGTGCACATCCCGATCAACATCTGCGGGAACAGCATCAACCTGGTCGGCATCGCCAACCCGGCGTTCGGGAACACCTGCGTCAACGCGTAACAGCTGCCGCTGCGGCCGTCTCCGCCCACCAGGGCGGGGGCGGCCGCAGCCGTTTCCGGGCTTCCCCCGGCTGTGACCAATCCGCCCCCGGGTCCGGCCGCGAATACCGGTCGGACGGTCCCCCGACCAGGGGAGGGCCGACGCAGAGCGGAGGGGTGGGAGTGAACAGCGTGCCCGAGAGTGCCGCACGGACGACGACGCGGCCCGCGCCGCCCCGGGCGCCCGGCGCGGGCCGGGCCCGCGGACGGCGCCGGATCGCGGTGGTCGGCAGCGGGGTCGCCGGCCTCACCGCGGCGTACGAGCTGGAGCGCGGCGGCGCGGCGGTCACCCTCTTCGAGGCGGACCAGCGGCTCGGCGGCCACGCCCACACCCAGCAGGTCACCGCCCTGGACGGGCGACCGCTCGCCCTGGACACCGCCTTCCTGGTGCACAACGACCGCACCTACCCGCACCTGCTGCGGCTCTTCGGCGACCTGGGCATCAGCACCCAGGACAGCGAGATGAGCATGTCGGTGCGGTGCCTGGGCTGCGGACTGGAGTACGCCGGGGCACGCGGCCCCGGCGGCCTGTTCGCGCAGTCCAGTGCCCTGGTGCGCGGGCGCTACCTGCGGATGCTCACCGAGGTTCCGCGCTTCCACCGCCGGGCCCGGCGGCTGCTGGCCGCCCCGAGCGCCGAGGGCGCCGACGAGCCCACGCTGGCCGAGTTCGTCCGGGCCGGCGGCTTCTCGCCGTACTTCACCCGGCACTTCCTCACCCCGCTGGTCTCCGCCGTCTGGTCCTGCCCGGCCGGCGCCGCGGGCGACTACCCGGCGCGCTACCTCTTCGCCTTCCTGGAGAACCACGGGCTGCTCTCCGTCACCGGCTCGCCGCGCTGGCGGACCGTGGTCGGCGGCTCGCAGGGCTACGTCCAGCGGATCGCGGCCGCGCTCACCACCGTGCACCGCGGCCTGCCGGTGCGCGCCGTGCTCCGGCACCCGGACGGCGTCGAGATCGGCGCCGGCGACCGGCCCACCGAGCACTTCGACGCCGTGGTCATCGCCACCCACCCCGACCAGGCGCTGCGCCTGCTGGCCGACCCGACCGAGGCCGAGGCCCGGGTGCTCGGCGCCTTCCACTACTCGCGCAACCCGGCCGTGCTGCACCGCGACCCGTCGCCGCTGCCCCGCGCCCGCCGGGCCCGCGCCTCCTGGAACCACCAACTGCCCTCCTGCGACGGTGGCTCAGGACCGGTCCAGGTCAGCTACCACCTCAACCGGCTGCTGCGCCTGGACACCCCCGAGGACTACCTGGTCACCCTCAACGAGGACCCGGACCACCCGTTCCGCAGCGACCAGGTGATCTCCCGCACCGTCTACGAACACCCGCTCTACACCACCGAGTCGGTGGCCGCCCAGCGCCTGCTGCCGACCCTGGACACCGCGGTCACCACGTACGCCGGGGCCTACCACGGCTGGGGCTTCCACGAGGACGGCTGCCGCTCCGGCGTCCGCGCCGCGCAGCTGCTGCTCGACCGGGCGGTGAGTCCGCTGTGAACGACACCGCGCTGCCCGGCCCGTGGGGCGCCACGCTCTACGAGTGCGCCATCGCGCACGTGCGCACCGCACCCCTGCGGCATGCCTTCCGGCACCGCACCTTCCTCTGGCTGGTCGACCTCGACCGCCTCCCCCGACTGCCCCGGCCACTGCGCCCGCTGGCCCGGATCGAGGCCCGCGACCACCCCGGCGACCCACGGCTGAGCCTGCGCGCCAACCTGGAGCACTTCCTCGCCACCCGCGGCGTCGACCTGCGCGGCGGACGGGTCCTGATGCTCACCCAGGCCCGAAGCCTGGGGCACGTCTTCAACCCGATCACCGTCTACTGGTGCCGGAGCCCGGACGGCCGGCCGCTGTGCACCGTCGCCGAGGTGCACAACACCTACGGCGAGGACCACCGCTACCTGCTCCACCCGGACGAGCTCACCCGCGCGCGCACGCCCAAGGAGTTCTACGTCTCGCCGTTCTTCCCGGTGCGCGGCGACTACCTGATGCGGCTGCCCGAGCCGGACGACCGGCTCGACCTGACGATCCATCTGGAGCTGGACGGGGGACGCCCGTTCACCGCCACGGTGCACGGCTCGGCCCGCCCGGCCGGACCGGCCGCGCTGCTGCGGTCCGTGCTGCGCCACCCGTGGTCGACCCTCGCGGTGTCGCTGCACATCCGCGTCCAGGGCATCCGGCTGCTGCTGCGCGGTCTGCCGGTGCAGCCCCGGCCCGGTCCGGCGGCGGCGTCCCCCTCCTCCCACTCGTACGAAAAGGTCCCCCTGCCGTGAGCCAGACACTTCCCCGCCCGCGCACCGCCACCGCCGCTCCGGACTCCGGACGCTGGCCCGACGTGGCCCGGGTCCCGGCCGCCGGGCTACGTGCACCGCTGGCCCGCAGGCTGCTGCGCCAGGTCGCCCGGCGACTCGGGCTCCAGGTCGAACTCCCCGACGGCGGCATACTGGTGGCCGCTGCGGCAGGCGCGCCCGTGCTGCGGCTGAACCACCCCGACGCGTTCTTCCGACGGGTCGGCGCCGGCGGTCTGATCGGCTTCGGCGAGGCCTACCAGGCCGGCGACTGGGACTCCCCGGACCTGGTCGGGCTGCTCACCGTGATGGCCGGATCGATGGACACCCTGGTGCCGCCCAGCCTGCAGTGGCTGCGCCGCTGGTACGCGCTGCACCGGCCGACCGACCAGCTCAACACCCCCGAGGGAGCACGCCGCAACATCCAGCGGCACTACGACCTCTCCAACGAGCTCTTCGCGCTCTTCCTCGACCCCACCATGACCTACTCGGCGGCGCTCTTCGTCACCGACGACCACGGCCTGCCGCTGGCCGGCTGGGAGCTGCTGGAGCAGGCCCAGCACCGCAAGATCGACCGGCTGCTCGACCTGGCCGAGGTGGGCGCCGGGACCCGGGTGCTGGAGATCGGCACCGGCTGGGGGGAGTTGGCCCTGCGGGCGGCCCGCCGCGGCGCGCAGGTGGTGACCCTGACGCTCTCCGGCGAACAGCAGCAGCTCGCCCAACAGCGGGTCAGCGCCGCCGGATACGGCGACCGGGTGAGTGTGCGGCTGTGCGACTACCGCTCGGCCGAGGGCAGTTACGACGCGGTGCTCAGTGTGGAGATGGTCGAGGCGGTCGGCCGGGCGTTCTGGCCGCACTACTTCAGCACGCTGGACCGGGTGCTCGCCCCCGGCGGCCGGGCCGCCCTGCAGGCCATCACCATGCCGCACGAGCGGATGCTCGCCAGCGAGCAGACCCACACCTGGATCGGGAAGTACATCTTCCCCGGCGGCCTGCTGCCCTCCACCGAGGCGATCGAGCAGACCGTGTCCGCCCACACCTCGTTGCGGCTCACCGGCCGCCAGGGCTTCGGCGCGCACTACGCGGAGACCCTGCGGCTGTGGCGCGAGCGCTTCGCCGAGCACCGTCCGCACGTGCACGCGCTGGGCTTCGACGAGGTCTTCGGGCGGATGTGGGAGTTCTACCTGGCGTACTCCGAGGCGGGCTTCCGCTCGGGCTATCTGGACGTGCAGCAGCTGCTGCTGACGAGGGAGAGCTGAACCGTGTCCACCACCTCCGCCGCTCCGCCCTCGACGCCGGCGCCCGGCACCGTCACCGGGACGCTCGCCCCGCTGCTCACCCGGCTGCTCGGCGACCCGCTGCCGATCAGGATCCGGGCCTGGGACGGCAGCGAGGCCGGCCCCGCCGACGCGCCCACCCTCACCGTCACCTCCCGCCGGGCGCTGCGCCGGCTGCTCTGGTCCCCCGGTGAACTCGGCCTGGCCGAGGCGTACATCACCGGTGACATCGACGTCGAGGGCGACCTCGGCGAGGGCCTGCGCCGGATCCGGCAGGCCACCCGCGAACGTGCCGGCCGCCCCTCGCTGGGCCCGGCCGAGCGGGCCAGGGCCCTCACCGCGGCACTGCGGCTCGGCGCGATCGGCGCGCGGCCCGCGCCCCCGGCCGGCCGGGCCGCACTGCGCGGCAGCCCGCACAGCAAGACCCGCGACCGGGCCGCGATCAGCCACCACTACGACCTCTCCAACGAGTTCTACGCCCTGCTGCTCGACCCCTCGATGGCCTACTCCTGCGGCTACTTCACCTCCGAGCACGCCACCCTGGCCGAGGCGCAGACCGCCAAACTCGAGCTGATCTGCCGCAAGTTGGGACTCGCCCCCGGCATGCGGCTGCTGGACGTCGGCTGCGGCTGGGGCTCGCTGGCGCTGTACGCCGCCGAGCACTACCGGGTCGAGGTCACCGCCGTCACCCTCGCCGAGCGCCAGCACGCCTTCGTCCGTGCGCGCGCCGACGCGGCCGGCCTGTCCGGCCGGGTGACGGTACGGCTGTGCGACTACCGCGAGATCGCCGACGGCCCCTACGACGCGATCAGCAGCATCGAGATGGGCGAACACGTCGGCGCCGCGCAGTACCCGGCCTTCGCCCGCCGGCTCCACCGGCTACTGCGGCCGCGCGGCCGGCTGCTCGTCCAGCAGATGTCCCGGGGCGCCGGCGCACCCGGCGGCGGCGCCTTCATCGAGACCTACATCGCCCCCGACATGCACATGCGCCCGGTCGGCGCCACGGTGGCGCTGCTGGAGGAGGCGGGCCTGGAGGTTCGCCAGGTCGAGGCGCTGCGCGAGCACTACAGCCGGACGGTGGACGCCTGGCGGGACACCCTGGAGCTGCGCTGGGACACCTTCACCGACCTGGTCGGCGAGGAGAGCGCGCGAGTCTGGCGGCTCTACCTGGTGGGCGCCTCACTGGCGTTCAGCGAGCGCCGGATGGGCGTCGACCAGCTGCTGACCGTGCGCCCCGGCGCCGACGGGACGTCCGGCTTCCCGGCCACCCCGCACGCCTGGTACCCGGCCTCGTGAGCACGCTCTCTTGCCTGGCGGCAGCACTGGTCGTCCTGCTGGCGGCCTACGCGGTCGGCACCCGGACCGGCCGGCACCGGGTGGTGGACGTCGCCTGGGGCCTGGCCTTCTGCGCGGTGGCGCTCACCGGCTGCGCCCTCGCGGACGGCTCCCCGGCCCGCCGGGCCCTGGTCACCACGCTGGTGGTGCTCTGGGGGCTGCGGCTGTCCGGCCACATCGCGCTGCGCTCGCGCGGCCACGGCGAGGACCCGCGCTACGAACGCCTGCTGGCCCGCCGCGGCGGCCGGGCCCTGCAGTGGATCTACCTCCCCCAGGCCGGGCTGGTCTGGTTCGTCTCGCTGCCCGTCCAGCTGGCGCAGTACGGCCGTGCGCCGCTGGGCCCACTCGCGTTGGCCGGCGCCCTGCTCTGGGCCGTCGGCCTGGTCTTCGAGGCCGTCGGGGACTGGCAGTTGACGCGCTTCAAGCGCGACCCCGGCAACCGCGGCCGGCTACTGCAGAGCGGCCTGTGGTCCTGGACCCGGCACCCGAACTACTTCGGCGACGCCTGCGTCTGGTGGGGCCTCTACCTGCTCGCGGTCGAGGCGCCGTACGGCTGGGCCACCCTGGCGAGCCCGCTGTTGATGACCTACCTGCTCGTCTGGGGCAGCGGAAAGGCGCTGCTGGAACGGCAGTTGATCGCCACCAAGCCGGGTTACGCGGCCTATGCCGAGCGCACCAGCGGCTTCCTCCCCCGGCCACCGCGCCGAGCGGCCGGCCGCAGGGTCAGCTGAACGGGAGCAGCATCACCGGCGCACCGCTCGGGTGCGCCGAGCCACCGCTCGGCTCCACCGTCACGCCGACCCCGACAGCGCCGTCGATCCGCCCGGTCAGCACCAGCGCGCCGCTGGAGGCGGGCAGCAGACCGGCCGCGCGCATGGTGCCCGCGTCGTTGTACCAGAGCTGGTAGACGTGGTCCGCGGCGAGCTTGGGCAGGCTGCCGGCCACAAACGCCGCCTGGTCCCTGCTCTGCGACCAGACCACCGTGCCGACACCACCGCCCGAGCTGGTGGTCGCCGTCCTCGCGTCCGGGGCGGTGAGCAACGAGCTGACAGCGGCGGACTGCAGGCGGACGGCGGCGGTCTCGCTGCGGGCCCGCTGGGCGTCCTGGTGCTGCTGCACCGCCAGCCCGCCGGCCGTCACGGCCAGCAGCACCGAGGCCGCCAGCGCGAGCCGGCCCAGCATCCGCCCGCGCCGGGAGCGGACGGCCGCCGGGCGGTCCTCCTCCTCGACGGTCGGGGCCAGCTGGCGCACCGTGGCGGCCTGCGCCAGCACCCGCTGCTTCAGCTCGGGCGCCGGGACGACGGTCTCGGCCAGGCCCAACCGGGCGACCGTGGCACTGAATTCGGCGACCTCCCGGGCACAGGACGGGCAGATGGCCAGATGCTCCTCGAAGGCCGAGCGTTCCACCTCGGGCAGTGCGTGCGTGGCATAGGCACCGGTGAGCGTGTGCAGCTCCGCGACCGTGGTCATTCCCCTACCCCCAAGCAGTCACGCAGCCGGATCAGGCCGTCCCGCAGCCGGGTCTTGACGGTGCCCAGCGGCACCCCGAGCAGCTCGGCCACCTCACGGTAGGTGCAGCCGCGGTAGTACGCCAGGGTCACCGACTCCCGCTGCAGTTCGGTCAGGCCGCGCAGACAGCGACGGACCTGCTCACGCTCTATCCGGCTCTCCACCTGTTCGACCACCTCGTCGTAGGCGGGCATCCGGGCGGAGGCCGCGGCCCGCTGCTCGCGGTCGGTGGCCGCCTGGGCACTGCGCACCCGGTCGACGGCCCGGCGGTGCGCCATGGTCATCACCCAGGCCATCGCCGCTCCGCGGTCGGGGCGGAACCGCGCGGCGGTGCGCCAGATCTCCAGCATCACCTCCTGGGTCACCTCCTCGGACTGCGCGGGATCCCGAAGGACCCGGCGGACCAGTCCGAGCACCGGCCCGGCCACCGCGTCGTAGAGCCGACCGAAGGCGTCCTGGTCACCGATCGCCACCTTGGCGACCAGCTCCTCCAGGTCGGGCCCGCGCCGTTGCGGGCCGGCCAGCTGGACGATCGCGTTCACCATGAGCCTCCTGGGCAGCCTCGGGCAATCTCCTCGCCCCTCATTCGGGGCCGACGCCCGCCCGGATTGGTGGCCACTGTTCGAACGTCGGCAGCGGCAGGCGCAGGCCGCCCGGGTCGGCCCCACCCAGCGCCATGGCCCGCGCCACCGGCTCCGGCAGCTCGCGCAGGTCCAGCAAGGCTGCCGCCAGCCGAGCGGCGGCGCGGTGCCAGTCCGCGGAGCGCTGAAGCATCCCGTGGCTGGCCCCGGTGACCTCGATCGCGGCCACCGAGGCGCCCGCCGCCCGGGCCCGGGCGGCCAGCGACCGGGTCTGCGCCGGGTCGGTCACCCGGTCCCGGTCACCGTGCAGGGCCACCAGGCGGCGTCCGGCCAGCTGCTCGCAGGGGTCCTCGGGCGGGCACCAGGGAGCGAGCGCGACGACGCCGGTGACGCTCGGGTGCCCGGCGGCGCGCAGCGCGGCCCGGCCGCCCATCGAGTGCCCGACCAGCACCACGGGCACCGGACCGTGGGCGGCCGCCACCGCGTCCAGGGCCGCCCGCACGTCGGCGGCGGCGTGCGCCCGGTCGCCGTTCCAGCCGCGGTAGCGGTAGCGCAGCAGGCCCACCGCGACCTCGTTCCCGGCCGTCTCGCGCGCCACCGACCGGACGAAGCCGTGCATCCGGACCACCGCGAGGTGCCAGGCCCGGGCCGGCGCGGTGCTCTCCACCTGGCCGCCGTGCAGCACCAGCACCACCGCCCGGGGCTCGGCCGGCCGTACCCGCCAGGTCACCGCGCCCGTCATGAGCGACCACTCCGTCCGTCCCGTGGGGCCCGCCGCGAGCCCCGGTGCGGCGAAGGGTACGCCGCCCAGCCGTCCGATCAGGATGAAGAAGTCTTCAATTGACGACGTCTAGTCAACAGAACTGGCGCCCCCGAGCGCAGATAGCGATCAGTTTCAGTCATCAGAGTGGTGCCCACCGGCCATCTCCCTACCCTCATGCCATCGATCCGATCAGCCAGGAGGGCCATATGTCCGGTATCGAGAACGCGCTCAAGGACGCGATGACCATCGAGGGCGCGCTGGGGGCCGCGCTGGTGGACGTCGGCAGCGGGATGGCCCTGGGCACCCTGGGCCACGCGGCCGACCTGGACCTCGCGCTGGCCGCGGCGGGCAGCACCGACGTGGTCCGCGCCACCCTGCGGGCCGTCGAACTGCAGGGCCGTACGGGAGAGACGATGGAGGACATCCTCAGCACGCTCACCCACCAGTACCACCTGATCCGGCCACTCACCAGCACCGGCGGCCACGGCCTCTTCCTCTACCTGGTACTCGACCGCACCCGGGCCAACCTCGCGCTCGCCCGCCACCACGCCCGGCGGATCGAGAGTGAACTCACCGTCTGACCGGGCGGTTGAAGAGGAATGCGGAGAGGACTGACCGGTGCCCGTCCCGCTCTACCAGGCCAAGGCGGAGTTCTTCCGCACCCTCGGCCACCCGGTACGCATCCGCGTGCTCGAACTCCTGCAGGACGGCCCGCGCCCGGTGCGCGAGCTGCTCACCGAGATAGACGTCGAGGCGTCCAACCTCTCCCAGCAGCTGGCCGTGCTGCGCCGCACCCAGCTGGTCAGCTCCACCCGGGACGGCAACACCGTGGTGTACGCGCTCAGCACCCCGGACGTCGCCGACCTGCTGCGGGCCGCCCGCCGGATCCTCACCGAGCTGATCACCGACCGCAGCCTCCTGCTGGAGGAGCTGCACAGCGCCCCCGGCTCACCGCCCGCCCGATGAGCGAAGCCCGCACCGCCGTCGTCACCGGGCCGAGCACAACAAGAAGGCCGGTCAGCGCGACTTTCGTCGCTCTGACCGGCCTTTATGGTCCGAAGACCATGGTGCGCGAGGGGGGAGTTGAACCCCCACGCCCTTTCGGGCACTGGAACCTGAATCCAGCGCGTCTGCCTATTCCGCCACCCGCGCATGGGTGATGTCGTAGATGCTAACCGATCGTCCGGATGATTTCGAATCGGTTTGGACCCGCTTCTCGATCTTCCGTCCGGCTTCGGCTCCCTCTCGGGCGCCCCTTCCGACATGAGAAACATTAGCACGCTCCACGGGGAACCTACGAATCCCTTCCCCCTGCCCACCTGCACAGGTCTGTCCGGGCCGCGACCGGAACCGAGGCCCGGGCCACCCGGCGTACGGGTGAGCCGGGAACGGCCCAGGGGTGAGGGCCGTTGGCGAGGGGTACCTCTTGGCCACCGGGGGCACCCGTACGAAGGGGTGTGCGCAAGCCCACCCCCGGGCTCGGCCCGGCCGGGGAACCGTACAGATGGCCGCGGCGTGGATACGATCAGTACGGAAGTACCGCAATCAAGCCCGAGCAGTACCGCTAGAACCCTTGGAAGGGGGTGCCCCATGGGAGTCCTGAAGAAGTTCGAGCAGCGACTCGAGGGTCTCGTCAACGGCACCTTCGCCAAGGTGTTCAAGTCCGAGGTCCAGCCCGTGGAGATCGCCGGAGCGCTGCAGCGCGAGTGCGACAACAACGCCACCATCTGGAACCGCGACCGCACCGTGGTGCCCAACGACTTCATCGTCGAGCTCAGCTCGCACGACTACGAGCGGCTCAGCCCCTACGCGGGCCAGCTCGGCCAGGAACTGTCCGGGATGGTCCTGGAGTACGCGGAGGCGCAGCGCTACAGCTTCCTCGGCCCGCTCCAGGTCAACCTCGAATGCGCGGAGGACCTGGACACCGGGCTCTACCGGGTGCGCAGCCGCACGCTGGCCACCGAGACCCCCGAGGCCCCGGCCCAGCAACAGCAGCCCGGCTACGGCCGCGGCCCGGCCGCCGAGGCGCCCGGCGCACCGTGGCAGCAGAGCGGCGCGCCGACCTTCGGTGGCGCCCCGCCGCCGCCGAACTCGCCCCCCGCGATGCCGTCGATGCCGCCCGCCCCGAGCAATGTGCGCCCGTTCCCCGGTTCGGGTGCCGGCGCCGGCACCCGCCGCTGGATCGAGGTCAACGGCACCCGCCACCAGATCACCGGAACCGCCTGCGTCCTGGGCCGCTCGACCGAGGCCGACGTCCGGATCGACGACCCCGGAGTCTCTCGCAAGCACGCCGAGATCCGCCCCGGCACCCCCGCGATGGTGCTCGACCTGGGGTCCACCAACGGCATCGTGGTGGACGGACAGCACACCCAGCGCGCTACGCTCCGCGACGGCTCACGGATCGTCGTGGGTAGCACGACGATCATCTACCGACAGGTCGAAGGGTAGGGCGGGGCACCGGTGTCAGAACTGACCCTGACAGTCATGCGGCTGGGATTCCTGGCTGTGCTGTGGCTGTTCGTCATCGTTGCGGTGCAGGTGATCCGCAGCGACATGTTCGGCGCCAAGGGCACCGCCAAGGGCGGCCGTCGGGCCGCCGGAACAGCGGCCGCGACGGGCGCGGGCACAGCGCCGCCGCGTCCGCAGCAGGCCCCGGCGCCCGAGCGGCGCGACGCCACCCAGCAGCTGGGCCGCGGCCGCCGCGGCGCCCCCAGCCAGCTGGTCGTGGTCGAAGGCTCGCTGACCGGTACGACGGTGGCGCTGCAGGGCCAGACCATCACGCTCGGCCGCGCGCACGACTCCACGATCGTGCTCGACGACGACTACGCATCGTCCCGTCATGCCAGGATCTACCCGGATCAGGCTGGGCAGTGGACCGTAGAGGATCTAGGCTCCACCAACGGCACCTATCTGGACCGGCAGCGGCTGACCGTGCCGACGCCGCTCCAGCCGGGTATGCCGATCCGTATCGGCAGGACCGTCATCGAACTGCGGAAGTAGTAGCGCATGAGGGACAGCACCCCGTCCATGACCAGCCGGGACGGCAGCCACACTGCTGCCGCTGCCGTGCGCGAGGCCCAGAGGGGGGCACGCACAACATGAGCCTCGTGCTGCGTTTCGCCGCCGGATCCCACAAGGGACTGATCCGGGAGGGGAACGAGGACTCCGGCTACGCCGGCCCGCGCCTGCTGGCCGTGGCCGACGGTATGGGCGGGGCGGCGGCCGGCGAGGTCGCCTCCTCCGAGGCCCTCAGCTCGATCGTCTCGCTGGACGAGGCCGACCTCCGCGCCGACCTGCTGACCCTGCTCAGTGACGCCGTGCACGGCGCCAACGAGCGACTGCGCGTCATGGTCGAGCAGGACCCGCAGCTGGAGGGCATGGGCTGCACCCTGACCGCGCTGCTGTGGACCGGCGAGCGGATGGGCCTGGCACACGTCGGCGACTCCCGCGCCTACCTGCTGCGGGACGGCTCGCTGACCCAGATCACCCAGGACCACACCTGGGTGCAGCGCCTGGTGGACGAGGGCCGGATCACCGCCGAGGAGGCCGAGACCCACCCGCAGCGCTCCCTGCTGATGCGCGCGCTGGACGGCCGCGGCCAGGTCGAGCCCGACCTGTCGATCCGCGAGGTCCGGGCCGGCGACCGCTACCTGATCTGTTCCGACGGCCTCTCCGGCCCGGTCAGCCACCAGACCCTGGAGGAGACCCTCGGGAGCTTCTACGCCCCCGAGCAGACCATCCAGGAGCTGATCCAGCTCGCGCTGCGCGGCGGCGGCCCCGACAACATCACCTGCATCGTCGCGGACGTCATCGAGGTCGGCGCCACCGACACCCTCAGCGGGCAGTTCGCCAGTCTGCCGATGGTCGTCGGCGCGGTCGCCGAGGGCCCGCACGGGACGGCGACCGACCACGCGATCATCGACACCCCGGCCGGCCGCGCGGCCGGCCTCGGCCGCCAGCAGCCGCCGGCCCCGCAGGGCGCCTTCGGCCCGGCCGACGGCTACCAGGGCGGCTACGAGCCCGGCTACGAGCAGGGGTACGACGCCGGCTACGACCAGGGCCAGGGCGGCTTCGGCCCGGCCGAGGGCTACGGCGCCGAGTACTCCCAGGACGGCTACGGCGCCGCGCCGCAGGGCCCCGAGGGCTACGCCCCGCCGGCCCCGGCCGGCGAGTACGACGCCGCCGGTTACCGTGCCGAGGACTACCCGCCGGCCGAGGCCGCGCCCCGCAAGGGCCGCTGGTTCAAGCGCTCGGCGATCCTGGTGGTCGCGCTGGGCCTGGTCGGCGGCGCCGTGTACGGCGGCTGGCAGTGGACCCAGGGGCAGTACTACGTCGCCGTGGACAACGGCCATGTCGCGGTCTACCGCGGGATCAGCCAGAACCTGGCCGGCCTGAGCCTCTCCTCGGTCTACCAGGAGTACCCGAACGTCGAGCTGAAGTACCTGCCGGTCTACCAGCAGAACCAGCTCAAGAACACGATCGACGCCGACAGCCTGGACGCCGCCACCAAGCGGGTGCAGGCCTTCGACGCGCAGGCCACGGTCTGCAAGAAGATCTCCGAGGGCGCCAAGCCGGGCGGCACCGGCGGCACGCCGGCCGCCGCGACCACCGCCGCGTTCCTGGCCGCTCCCAAGGTGGGCGCCTCGCCCGCGGCGGGCACGACGCCCTCGCCGACCGCGCCGACGCCCGCGCCGAGCGTGCCGGCCCAGGCCACCGGCACCCCGTCACCGCCCGTCACCGCGCCCAGCAGCCCCCCGGCGCTCACCCCGGAGGAACAGACGCTGGCCGCCGACTGCGCGACCGCCTGACGTGGGGCGCGCCACGGGGGAGTGCTGAGCCGATGAGCGTGTTCCAGCTCAGCGGCCGGACCGGCGGCACGGTCGGCCTCGACTCCCCCGGCGCGCCCAACCGGCGTAACACCGAGCTGGGCCTGCTCGCGTTCGCCGTCCTGCTGCCGACGCTGGCGTACGCCAACGTCGGCCTGGCACTCGACCGGCGGCTGCCGGCCGGGATGCTGGAATACGGGCTCGGCATGGGGGCGCTCGCGCTGGTCGCGCACCTGGTGATGCGCCGCTTCGCGCCCTACGCCGACCCGCTGCTGCTGCCACTGGCGACGCTGCTCAACGGCCTCGGGCTGGTGATGATCTGGCGGCTGGACAAGGCCGGACCGCTGCTCCAGAACAACTACCCGGCCGCGGCCAACCAGCTGCTCTGGTCGGCTCTGGGGGTGGCCTTCTTCTGCGCGGTGATCGTCCTGCTCAAGGACCACCGGGTGCTCCAGCGCTACACCTACATCTCGATGGCCGCCGCCCTGGTGCTGCTCGCCGCGCCGGCCTTCTTCCCGGCCCGCGCCAGCGACTTCGGGGCGAAGATCTGGATCCACCTGGGCAGCTTCTCGATCCAGCCCGGCGAGTTCGCGAAGATCATCCTGGCGGTCTTCTTCGCCGGCTACCTGACCGCCAACCGGGACGCCCTGGCACTGGCCAGCCGCCGGGTCCTGGGCCTCTACCTGCCGCGCGGGCGCGACCTGGGCCCGATCCTGGTGGTCTGGCTGCTGAGCATCCTGATCCTGGTCTTCGAGACCGACCTCGGCAGCTCGCTGCTCTTCTTCGGCCTCTTCGTGGTGATGCTCTACGTGGCCACCGAGCGGACCAGCTGGATCGTCTTCGGCCTGCTGCTCTCGGTCGCCGGCGCGGCCTTCGTCGGCTCCACCGAGAACCACGTCAAGGTCCGGATGAACGCCTGGCTCGACCCGCTGGCCGCCTTCGGCGCGCACCCGCCGCCCGGCTCCACCGAGCAGATCGGCCAGGCCCTGTTCGCCTTCGGCACCGGCGGCGTCACCGGGACCGGGCTGGGCCAGGGCCGTTCCTGGCTGATCGGCTTCGCCGCCAAGAGCGACTTCATCCTCGGCTCCTTCGGCGAGGAACTGGGCCTGACCGGTCTGATGGCGGTCTTCGCGGTCTACGGACTGATCGTGCAGCGGGCCCTGCGCACCGCCCTGGCCGCCCGCGACCCGTTCGGCAAGCTGCTCGCCGTCGGACTCGGCTCGGCCTTCGCACTCCAGGTCTTCGTGGTGGCGGGCGGCGTGACCGGCCTGATCCCGCTGACCGGCATGACGATGCCGTTCATGGCCCAGGGCGGCTCCTCGGTGATCGCCAACTGGGCCCTGATCGCCCTCCTGCTCAAGATCAGCGACAGCGCCCGCCGTCCGAGGCCGGAACCGACCCGGGCGGTCGGAGCGTAAAGAAAGGTGCGGTTGAATGACTCACGCCGCACCGACCAGCGCCGCCAGGAACGAGGAGGGGACCCGATCTCTTGAACAAGCCCATTCGGCGGGTCTCCGTCTTCTGTCTGATCCTGATCATGGCGCTGCTGCTGCGCACCAACTGGATCCAGGGCGTCCAGGCCGACAGCTACGCCAACAGCCCGTACAACGACCGGGTCAAGTACGACCGGTACGCCTACCCGCGCGGCAACATCATCGTCGGCGGCCAGCCGGTCACCCAGTCCAACTTCGTCAACGGCTACCGGTACAAGTACAAGACCGGCTGGACGGACGGCGCGATGTACGCCCCGGTCACCGGCTACTCCTCGCAGGCCTACGGCAGCAACCAGCTGGAGCAGCTGGAGGACCCGATCCTGTCCGGCACCGACGACCGGCTCTTCTTCCGCAACACGCTGGACATGCTGACCGGCAAGCAGAAGCAGGGCGGCGACGTGGTCACCACGATCAACGCCAAGGCCCAGAAGGCGGCCTTCGACGGGCTGGGGGACAAGAAGGGCGCCGCAGTCGCCATCGACCCGCGCACCGGCGCGATCCTGGCACTGGTCAGCACCCCGTCGTACGACCCGAGCACCATCGCCGGAACCACCGACGACACCGCCTGGAAGTCCCTCAACGCGGACCCCAACCAGCCGATGCTGAACCGGGCGCTGCGCCAGACGTACCCGCCGGGCTCGACCTTCAAGCTGGTCACCGCCGCGACCGCGTTCGAGACCGGCAAGTTCCAGAGCCCCGACGACCAGACCGACACCCCGCAGACGTACACCCTGCCGGGCACCAACACCCAGCTGAACAACGACAGCCCCGACGAGCCGTGCACCAACGCGACCCTCAAGGACGCGCTGGCGATCTCCTGCAACACGGTCTTCGGCAAGATCGGCGCCGAGCTCGGCTCGCAGAAGCTGCTCGCCCAGGCCGACAAGTTCGGCTTCAACAACACGGTGGACACCCCGATCCGCTCGGCACCCAGCGTCTTCCCGAACAACTCCTCGCCGGACGGCACCGCGATGGACGCGATCGGCCAGCACAACACCGCGGCCACCCCGCTGCAGATGGCCATGGTCGCCGCGGCCATCGCCAACAACGGCAAGCTGATGCAGCCCTACCTCGTCGACGAGGAGCGCTCGGCCAACAGCACCACCATCTCCAAGCACACCGAGCACGAGATGGACCAGGCGATCAGCCCGGCCACCGCCCAGAAGCTGCAGCAGATGATGGTCGCCGTGGTGCAGGACGGCACCGGCAAGAAGGCGCAGATCAACGGCGTCGAGGTGGGCGGCAAGACCGGCACCGCACAGCACGGCCAGGGCAACAGCGGCCTGCCGTTCGCCTGGTTCGTCAGCTACGCCAAGGTCGGCGACAACGCGCCGGTGGCCGTCGCGGTGGTGGTCGAGGACGGCGCGGCGTCGAGCAACGAGATCAGCGGCGGCAGCATCGCGGCCCCGATCGCCAAGTCCGTCATGCAGGCCGTGATCGGTCAGTAGGTCCTTCGCCCGCCCGGTCCGGTCCCGTACGCTGACCCGGATACCGGTCTGGTCTCAGCTGGCGGGCGTGTCGAGTTGTGCCGCACGCGCCCGGTAGCGTATCCGCAAGCAGCGAGTGTGCCCTGAAGTACCCGCCCCGCTCCGGTGTGGGACGGGAGTCACAGAACCACCGTGGCGAGGACAGCGTCACTTCAGAGCGTGCGGGGACACCTACGTCACATCCTCACCGGCCGGTGAGGGAGAGGGTCGGAACTATGGAAGAGCCTCGTCGCCTCGGCGGCAGGTACGAGCTCGGCGGCGTCCTCGGACGCGGCGGCATGGCCGAGGTCTACCTCGGCCATGACACCCGGCTCGGCCGCTCCGTCGCAGTGAAGACGCTCCGGGCCGACATGGCCCGGGATCCGTCCTTCCAAGCCCGCTTCCGCCGTGAGGCGCAGTCCGCGGCCTCGCTGAACCACCCCGCGATCGTCGCCGTGTACGACACCGGCGAGGACTACATCGACGGCATCTCCATCCCGTACATCGTGATGGAGTACGTCGAGGGCTCCACGCTGCGCGAACTGCTGCACTCCGGGCGCCGGCTGCTGCCGGAGCGCGCGCTGGAGATGACCATCGGCATCCTGCAGGCGCTGGAGTACTCGCACCGCGCCGGCATCGTGCACCGCGACATCAAGCCCGCCAACGTGATGCTCACCCGCCAGGGCAACGTCAAGGTGATGGACTTCGGCATCGCGCGCGCCATGGGCGACGCCGGCATGACGATGACCCAGACCTCGGCCGTGATCGGCACCGCGCAGTACCTCTCCCCCGAGCAGGCCAAGGGCGAGACGGTCGACGCCAGATCCGACATCTACTCCACCGGCTGCCTGCTGTACGAGCTGCTGACCGTCCGGCCGCCGTTCGTCGGCGACTCGCCGGTCGCGGTGGCCTACCAGCACGTGCGCGAGGAGGCCCAGCCGCCGTCCGCCTACGACCCCGAGGTCCGCCCCGAGGTCGACGCGATCGTGCTCAAGGCGCTCGCCAAGGACCGCGACTACCGCTACCAGAGCGCCGACGAGATGCGCGACGACATCGAGCGCTTCCTCGACGGCCTCCCGGTCGCCGCCGCCCAGCAGGCCGCCGCCTACGGCATGGGCGGCTACGGCTACGACCAGAACGGCTACCCGCAGCAGCACGACCCGTACGGCCAGACCAACCTGCTGCCCCAGCAGGGCGGCGGCGCGCCGACCACCATGCTGCCCCCGGTCGGCGGCCCGCAGGGCTACGGCCAGGGCCCCGGCGGCTACCAGAACGACGACTACGACGGCTACGGCGGCGGAAACGACGACGGCCAGGGCCGTGCCGGGCGCCGCCGCGACGACCAGCCGAAGAAGAGCAACACCTCCTGGATCATCCTGGCCGTCGCGGCCGTGCTGGTCCTGGTGGGCTCGTTCTTCGTCGCCAGCGCGATGTTCAAGGGCCCCGGCGGCAGCAGCCAGGTCACCGTCCCGACGCTGACCGGCAAGTCGTTCGCCGACGCCCAGGCCGCCGCGCAGGCCGTGAACTCCGGCCTCCAGGTCACCCAGGGCGCCCCGGTCGCCTGCCCGGACCAGCCCTCCGGCATGGTCTGCAAGCAGGAGCCGGCCACCGGCACCAAGGTCGCCGCGAGCTCCACGATCACCGTCCAGCTCTCCAGCGGCCCGGCCCAGACGCCCGTCCCGGACGTCACCGGCAAGCCCAAGGACGCCGCCAACCAGACGCTGACCGGCGCCGGCTTCGCCCTGGGCACCCCGCAGTACGCCAACGACCCCAGCGTCCCGCAGGACTCGGTCATCTCGCAGAACCCGGCGGCCGGCAGCCCGGCCGCGGCGGGCGCCACCATCACGCTGACCATCTCGCAGGGTCCCGGCAAGGTGGCCGTCCCCTCCGTGGTCGGCCAGACCACCGACGTGGCCACCCAGACGCTGGCCGACGCCGGCTTCGCGGTGGACTCCTCCAAGACCACCCCGTCCACCGACCCCAGCAAGGTGGTCGGCACGGTGGCCTCGCAGAGCCCCGCGGCCAACGGCAAGGCGGCCCCGGGCGCGAAGATCACGCTGATCATCTACGCCGCCCCGGCGAAGATCCAGGTCCCGGACGTCACCGGCAAGTCGGTGAAGGACGCCACCGCCGCGCTGCGCAACGCCGGTCTCGGCTTCAGCTACAACGGCCCCAGCGACAACAACGCGATCGTGGTCACCACGAACCCCGGTCCGAACCAGCTGGTCGACCCGAGCATGAACATCGTGATCACCACGTCACCCGGTGGCGGCAACACCAAAGGGCCCATCGGCGGCGCCTTCGGCTCCCCGCCCTTCGGCAACGGGGGCACCACGACATCCCCGAACGGCAACAACTGACGGCTGACCCTCCGAAGGGGCTGTCGACGCCACGGCGTCGACAGCCCCTTCGGGCTTCCCCGGCGCGCCGTCAGCACCGCCCGCCCTCACCCGCCACCGTCGGCTCCACCGCCTGAGGCGGTCCGGACGCCCCGTCAGCCGGCCCGCAGCTCCGGCGGAGGCGTCCGGTGGGCGTCCATCGGGTCGACCCGGACCAGGCTGCCCCAGACCGCCATCCGGTAGCGCGAGGTGTACACCGGCGTACAGGTCGTCAGGGTGATGTAGCGCCCGGGCCCGCGGTAGGGCGAGCCCTCCGGGACCGGGGCGACGATGCCGGTGTCGTACTTGGAGGTCTGGTCGAGCGTGGCGTCCACCCGGTAGACGTACCAGTGGTCCTGGGTCTCCACCACCACCGCCGCGCCCTTGCCGACGTCGTCCAGGTCGTGGAACTTGGCGCCGTGGCCGTCCCGGTGCGCCGCGAGGGCGAAGTTGCCGGCGGCGTCCCAGGGCAGCGCCGAGGGGTAGGGCTCCTGGTAGACCCCCGCCACACCCTCGTTGAGGACATCCAGCCCGGTCCCCATCCGGATCAGCACCTGGTAGTCCCTGCCCATCGCCGGCACGTGCAGGAACCCCACGACGTCACCGGTCCGGTACGCCCGAGCGGGTGACGCGGCGGCGGACGGCGCCGTCCAGGCCTGCCGCAGCCGGTCGCCGGCCTGCCCGGAACGGCCGTCGGCGACCAGGTCGGTCCACCAGAGCGAGTAGCCGACGAAGAGCGCCAGCACCACCCCCAGCGTGAGCAGCAGCTCCCCCACGGCGCCCAGCAGCGCCGCCCCACGGCCGCGCGTTCGCCCGGCTGCTGTCCGCTGCTGCCTCACGTGGTCCCGCCTCGCGCTGTGGCCGCGGGCCGCTCGGCGGGCCGTCCGCGTCCTAGGGCCTAGGAGGTGGTCAGCGCCGGAGGCTGCCCCTGGCTCCTCGGTTGTTCGGCAATCATCTTGCCAAAGACGATGAGCCGCCCCCTGGCGCTGAACTCGGGGGTACAGGTGGTCATCGTGATGTAGCGGCCCGGCTGGGCGAACGGCGAGCCCTTCGGGATCGGCTGAAGCACCGCCACATTGGTCGGCGAGGTCTCCGGGATGCCGCCCTCCACCTCGTAGGTGTAGAAGGATGTGGCGGTCTCCACCACGATCTTGTCGCCCGGGCCGAGCTCGGCCAGTCGGCGGAACGGCTGCCCGTGCGTGGTCCGGTGGGCGGCGACGGCGAAGTTGCCGCTGGCGTCGGCCGGCATCGCGGTGCCGGTGTAGTGGCCGACCAGGCCCTTGTTGAGGACCTTCTCGGTGTCGGTGCCCTCGGCGATCGGGTACTGCAGGCCGAGCTTGGGGACGAAGAGGATCGCGAAGCCCTGCCCCGGGGCGAAGACCCCCGGGTCCTTGGGCGCGGGGGCGCCGGGCGCCGGCGTGGCCGGAGTGGCCCACTGCTGCTCCAGCTTGTTGCGCGCGCTGTTGGCGGAGGCGTCCGCCTGCACGTTGGTCCACCACAGCTGGTACGAGACGAAGAGCAGCATCACCAGGCCGAGCGTGATGCAGAGTTCGCCGACCATCCGGGCCGCGATGACGCCCTTGGACTCCTTGGGCCGGGCCACCGTCGAACGGCGCCCCACGGCCCGCCTGCGGCCGTTTCCGGAGCGCACCGAGATCCGGCCCTGGGCCCGGCGCCGGTCGGCCCGGCCGTCCGGGGAGGAGACGGGCTCGGTCGGGTCCGCGTCCACGGATATCGTCCGCAGCTGCAGGGTCTGGTCGGCCAGCCACGGGTACTCGCCCTGCTGCTGGCCCGGGCCGGGCCGGTAGAACTCCTGGGGTTCGATCACCGGGAGCTGGGCAGTCTCGTACACGCCCCAGCCGTCCGGCTCCGGGTCTGTGTACGGCGGCTGTCCGTACCCCGTGTCCCGGCGCCCCTCCGGACGCACCGCCGTCACGGTCTCAGCCCCGGCCGATCACCGGGGCGAGGCCGGCCGAGCGGCCGACCGCCTCCGGGTCGCCGCACTGCCCCAGCCAGTTGGCCAGCATCCGGTGCCCTCCTTCGGTGAGTACCGACTCGGGGTGGAACTGCACGCCCTCGACCGGCAGTTCGCGGTGCCGCAGACCCATGATCACCCCGCTCTCGGTGCGTGCGGTGACCACCAACTCCGGCGGCACGGTGGCCGGTTCGACCGCCAGCGAGTGGTAGCGGGTGGCCGTCATGGGCGAGGGCAGCCCGGCGAAGACGCCGCCGTCCTCGTGCGTGACCAGCGAGGTCTTGCCGTGCAGCAGTTCGGGCGCCCGGTCGACCACCGCGCCGTAGGCGACCGCGATCGACTGCAGGCCCAGGCAGACGCCGAACAGCGGCAGCCCGGTGTCCGCGCAGTGGCGCACCATGTCGATGCAGACACCGGCCTCCTCGGGCGCGCCCGGGCCGGGGGAGAGCAGCACGCCGTCGAAGCCGCGGTCACCGTCGCGGTGCACCGCCTCCTCGACCGTCACCGCGTCGTTGCGGACCACTTCACAGGTCGCGCCGAGCTGGTACAGGTACTGGACCAGGTTGAAGACGAAGCTGTCGTAGTTGTCGACCACGAGGATCCGCGGGGCGGTGACAGGCGGGGTCATTCGCGCTAACTCCGGTGTGGTGCGGGGTACGGGGGATCAGAGCGGCCGGGCGGGCGGCGGTCAGCCGGCACCGCCGTTGTTGACTGTGACGTCGTTGAAGGGGAGCAGCGGTTCCGCCCAGGGGAAGACGTACTGGAAAAGCACGTAGACCGCGCCGAGCACCAACAGCAGCGAGATGACGGCCCGTACCAGGGCGTTGCCCGGAAGATGGCGCCAGATCCAGCCGTACATGGTGCTCCCTAGGTGATGGGCAGTGGGAACCAGAGTAGACCTCCCACCTGTGCGCGTCGGCGGCTGCGGCCGATCTCCCGCGCAGGCCACGCACGCCGTGCTACCCGCGGGGCCCTACGGCTGCGCCGTGGCGACCTGGAGGTCTGTGGTGCCGGTGTAGCCGGGCACGGCCAGTTCGGTGCTCTCCTGCACCTTCCAGCCCAGCCCGTACGCGTTGACGTACTGCAGGTAGTTGTGGATCGACGGGTCGCCCTCCACCGCCGCCTTCAGCTCGGCGGTCCGGCCGACCGCCCTGATCACGTACGGCGGTGAGTAGACCCGGCCCTGGAGCAGCAGCGTGTTGCCGACGCAACGCACCGCGCTGGTGGAGATCAGCCGCTGGTCCATCACCTGGATGCCCGCCGCGCCGCCGCGCCACAGCGCGTTGACCACGGCCTGGATGTCCTGCTGGTGGATCACCAGGTCGTTGACGCCCGGCTCGGGGACGCCCGGGACGCGGGCGGTGGCGTTGGGCGGCGCGTCGTTGAGGGTGACGGTCAGTCCGGGGCCCTGCAACGGGGTGAGGCCGGACTCCTGCTGGAGCGTGGCGAGCCGGCCGGCGTCGGCCGGGCTCTGGGCCTGCTGCCCGGCCAACTGGTCGGCGCGCTGCTGGAGGGCGGTGAGGTCGGACTGGGCCTGCTGGTTCTGGTCGCTGCGCTGCTGTATGACGTCGCTCAGCCCCAGCAGCGAGTTGTCCGTGCGCAGGTCGATGCCGTTGGCGGCGTGCGCGCTGACGTAGAAGAGCACACCGGCCAGTGCGAAAACACCGCAGGTCAGGGCACGCCCGACAAATCGGACCGGTCGGCGGGGCGTCGGAGCCTGGACGTGGGGAATCTCTCCGGGAATCGAGGAATTCTGCACCGTACCCTTATCTCCTTCTGACCCGGCGAGCCACTACGCTAACGGACGCCGGTGGCATGTGCGGAGTACCTCCCGTACGAACCCGGTCCCCACAGCCGCCCCGCCCCGCTGAGCCCTGCGCGGTCCACAGCGCATCGACAGGAGATCCCCTCGTGCCGAAGTCTCGACTCCGCAAGAAGTCCGACTACACCCCGCCGGTCTCGGCGACCGCTGTCAAGATCAGCAGCGGGCGAAGCTGGGTGGCCCCGGCGATGCTCGCCCTGTTCCTGATCGGGCTGCTGTGGATCGTCACGTTCTACGTGACCGGCGGCACCTGGCCGGTGCACGCGTGGGGCAACTGGAACATCCTGGCCGGCTTCGGCTTCATCGCCGCCGGCTTCGGCCTCTCCACGCAGTGGAAGTAACGGCCGCCTGACGCCCGTCCACCCGTGCCGCTCCGCCCTCGGGCGAGGCGGCACGTCGTGCTGTCCGGCGCCTTTCGGCGACAGCCGACGCCGCTTCTGCGATGTGCTTATCCACACAGTTATCCACAGTGGGGAAAAGTACCCCCAGTCTGTGGATAACTTTTCCGGCCCGGTGCATACCACGCCCGGAGCAGTGCTTCGTCCACCACCGTCCGAGACGTCGAAGCAGCAGGCAGACGCGCGTAGACCGGCTCTCGGCGCGGGAGTTGGCGGCCGGCCTGTGCAGCGGCCCCCAACCACTGTGGACAACCCCGCCCACCCAGCACGCGCCGGCCGCCCGAGTCAACTCAGGCGCGCCGTCTCCACCAGCACCATCCCCAGGACGACGGCCAGCATCAGCACCACCGTCCCCGCCTGCACGAGGTTCCGGTTCGCCCGCGGCGCGTGCATCATCCCGATCCCGGTCAGCGCACCGGCCACCAGCCCGCCCACATGCGCGCGCCAGTCGATCCCGGGCACCGAGAAGGTGATCACCAGGTTGAAGACGATCAGCGCGACCACCGGACCCAGCGGCTGCCGGGCGGCCCGGTACAGCACCACCGTGGCGCCGAACAGCCCGAAGATCGCCCCGGAGGCGCCCAGCGAGGCCACCGCGTCGCCGGCCACCAGGTAGACCAGTGCGCTGCCGGCCAGGCCGGAGACCAGGTACAGCGCCAGATAGCGCACCCGGCCGAGCACCCGCTCGACGGTGGGGCCCATCCACCACAACGCCAGCATGTTGGAGGCGATGTGCCAGGGCTGGACGTGCAGGAAGGTCGCGGTCAGCAGCCGGTACCACTGGTCGGGACCGGCGGCCACGCCGTAGCGGTAGCCGTACTGCTTGACGCTGAACAGCAGGAAGTCCTGTTGCAGCGGCTTGTAGAGGTAGGCAGCCAGTACGAAGACCACCACGTTGATCCCGATCAGGATCTTGGTGACCAGCGCGCCGTCCTGGACCGGCCGGCCGCCGAAGCGCGTGGTCGCGCTGCGCACCTGCGCCGCACCGCCGCTGACGCACTCCGGGCAGTGGAAGCCGACCGAGGCGTTCACCATGCACTGCGGGCAGATCGGCCGGCCGCAGCGCGAGCAGCCGATCCCGGTCTCCCGCTCGGGGTGCCGGTAGCAGCCCGGCAGCGCGTGCGCGGGCTGCGCGGACCCGGGCTGCTGCGCCGAGCCGGGCGCACCCGCAGCCGGCGGCTCGGCCGCTGCGACATCGGGCTGCGGCTTGCTCGGATCGGGCCGACCGGGCTCGTCCTGGACCATCCGGGCACTCCTCCTCATGACGGATCCCGGTGACGCCTCCGCCGTACGGAGTACCACCGGGACCGCCAAGGCTACTGCCGGGCGTCAAGGCCCGGCTGCTGTTCAGGCCTCCCTGCGGGAAGCCGCACCGGTCAGCGGCGGCTGATCTCCACCGACTCGACGACCACGTCCTCGACCGGACGGTCGCCCGGCCGGGTCTCCAGGCCCGCGATCTGGTCCACGACCTTGCGGCTCTCGGCGTCGGCGACCTCGCCGAAGATCGTGTGCTTGTTGGTCAGCCAGGCGGTCGGAGCCACCGTGACGAAGAACTGCGAGCCGTTGGTGCCCGGGCCGGAGTTGGCCATCGCCAGCAGGTACGGCTTGGTGAAGGCCAGGTCGGGGTGGAACTCGTCCGCGAACTTGTAGCCCGGGCCGCCGGTGCCGTTCCCCAGCGGGTCGCCGCCCTGGATCATGAAACCGCTGATCACCCGGTGGAAGACCGTCCCGTCGTAGAGCCGGCCCGTGGACTTCTCCCCGGAGTTCGGGTCGACCCACTCCCGGCTGCCCTCGGCCAGCTCGACGAAGTTCCGCACTGTCTTCGGCGCATGGTTGGGCAGGAGCTCGATGACGATGTCGCCGTGGTTCGTCTTGAGGGTCGCGAACAGTTTCTCGGCCACGGGAGGTACCTCTCTGTCTACGTCACTGACCCCGGAATCCTCCCACGCACCCCTCGCCCGACATGCGAATCACCGTCCGCAGACGGCCCAGCCTGTGATGCAAGGGGACAAATCAGGATGCATGATCTTCAATCAGGTGGATAGGTGCATAGAGACGCCACCCCCAGGAGGAGGATCTCGTGACCCGCTTGGACACAGCCCGCGAGAACGCAGGCAAGACCCTGGAGACCTTGGCGCCCTACGCCGCAGGGGCCAAGGACACCGCCGCGCACTACGCGGACGAGGCCCGCCAGCGGCTCGGTCCGGCGCTGGACGCGCTCGGGCCCCGGTTCGAGGCCGCCACCGGCCAGGCCAAGGCCGGCAGCCTGCAGGCCGCCCACACGGCCCGGGTCGGCTACGTGAAGCACGTCGCCCCGCACGTCGAGCACGCCTTCGCCTCGCTGCCCCCGAAGGCCCAGGAGAGCACCCTGCGGGCCGTCCACCGCGCCCAGGAGGCCGCGCTGGCCGCCAAGCACTCGGCGGACCGGGCCGGCGCCCACGCCAGGACGAGCACCCTGCCCAGAATCAGCAGCGCGCTGGACGACGCCCGCGCGGCCACCGTGCCGCTGGTCCAGGAGGCCCAGCTGCGCGGCAACGCCGCACTCACCGCCCTGCACGGCAACGTGAGCGCCGAGGAGATCAACCGGCTGGCCGCGAAGAACGCCAAGAAGGCCCACCGCAACGGCCTCGCCACCGGGCTGGCCATCGCCGGCACCGTGGCGGTCGGCAGCGGCGTGCTGATCTGGCAGTGGTGGCGCAAGCAGAGCGAGCCGGAGTGGCTGGTCGAGCCGCCCGCCGTGCAGGGCCCGCCGAACACCGTGCACCCGGCCAGCAGCGACCTGGGTGCCTCCGCCACCGGCGCCGGCACCGCCCCGCTGAACGGCTCGGCCCCCGAGCCCCCGGCCCCCGGCCCCACACCGGGCCCGCACACCGCCGGCACCCCCGAGGACCACCCCAAGCCGCACGACCCGCGCAAGCCGCACTGACGGCCCGCCAGACGCCGAAGGCCGACCCGGATCACCGGGTCGGCCTTCGTGCTGTGGAACCTGTGGAGCTTAGGAGACTCGAACTCCTGACATCTGCCTTGCAAAGGCAGCGCTCTACCAACTGAGCTAAAGCCCCTCGACGGCCCGGCTGGCGCCGTCAGGCAACAGCGTACCGGGTCCTGCGGAGAATCTTCAGCAGGTATCCCGGCAGCACTGCGGGGAGGGCGGACCGAGAGGCCCGAAGGGGCCCCCCGCCGTCCGCATCCGAATTCTCAGCGACCGGCCGGGATCGGGTCGGTGGCCTCGGTCCACAGGTCCTGCTCGGCACGGTCGGCCTGGACCTGACGGTAGACAAAGAAGCCGCCGAGGGCGACCAGGGCGACCAGGAGGAGCTTCTTCACCGCGGGACCTCGTCCTTCTAGCAAATGGGCGGGCTCGGCAGGAGGATCCCGGCCGACCGGCCAGGACTGCGAGTCCTCGGATGTACAAGTACGAACCGGCGGTCGAATGGACGAACCACCATGCGGCCGATGATACACACCCGTGTCCTGTTCGAGACCGGCCAGCAGTGCCCCAACCGGCTGACCCTGACGACGGATTGACGCCGCGCCTCCCGGTCGGCCCAAACCGGCCGCCGCCCGGCCACCGCGCGGCCCCGAACCTGCGGCACCGAACCCTTGGCGCCGCAACACAGAACGGCCCCCATACTCGCGTGAGTATGGGGGCCGTTCTCGCAGGTGGGCCTAACAGGACTTGAACCTGTGGCCTCTTCCTTATCAGGGAAGCGCTCTAACCGTCTGAGCTATAGGCCCTTGCCGCACTCAAAGATTAGCGGACCTCCGGCCGATCTCCCAAATCCGGGTCCACCGACCCGCTCGGACCGCCGATCGCAACGCGCAGCTCAGGGGACCTGGCGAGGTCCGCGGCCGCCTCCGCGCGGGCCAGCCACTGCTCGCGGGTGGGCGGCAGGCCGCTGGCGCCGGCCGGGCCGGTGCGCACGGCGAGGACCTGGTTGATGCCGATCCGGTTCTCCTCGAAGGCCAGCGCCGAGGCGGCCATGTACAGCCGCCAGACCCGCGCCCGGCCGACGCCGACCAGGCCGACCGCCTCCGACCAGTGCGCCTCCAGGTTGGCCACCCAGTCCCGCAGGGTCAGGGCGTAGTGCTCGCGCAGCGACTCCACGTCCCGGACCTCGAAGCCTGCCTCCTCCAGCAGCGCGACGGTGCTGCCGATCGGCGCCAGCTCACCGTCCGGGAAAACGTAGCGGGAGATGAAGGGGCTGGTGACGTACGGCTCGCCGGGCTGGCTGGGGCGCCGGGCGATCTGATGGTTGAGCAGCCGGCCGCCGGGGGCCAGCAGTCCGTACAGTCCGGTCGCGTAGGTGCGGTACTGCTCGCTGCCGACGTGCTCGGCCATCCCGACGCTGGAGATGGCGTCGTAGGGGCCGTCCGGGATCTCCCGGTAGTCCTGGAGGCGGATCTCCACCCGGTCGGCCAGCCCGGCGTCGGCGACCCGCTGGGTGGCCAGCGCCACCTGCTCGGCGGAGATGCTGACGCCCACCGCGCTCACGCCGTAGTGCCGGGCCGCGTGCAGCACCAGCGAGCCCCAGCCGCAGCCGACGTCCAGCAGCCGCATCCCCGGCTTCAGGCCCAGCTTGCGGCAGATCAGGTCGAGCTTGGCCTCCTGGGCGTCCTCCAGACTCTTGCCCTCGGGCGTCCAGTAGGCGCAGGAGTAGACCAGCGAGGAGCCGAGCACCAGGCGGTAGAAGTCGTTGCCGACGTCGTAGTGGTGGCTGATCACGGCGCGGTCCCGGCCGCGGCTGTGCACCCGGCCGGCGGGACGGGCCTCCTCCGGCGGAGCGGCGGGCTGCGGGCCGATCGCCCCGGCCCGCAGGGCGGCGCTCAGCAGGGCCCGCACCGCGCGCCGGGTCTCGGGGTCGGCCAGCTCGGAGACGCCCAGCTGCAGGCCCTTGATCTCGGGCCGCTCGACGAAGTGCGCGAACTCGGCCAGCACCTCGTACAGGCCGGTGTCGGGGCCGAAGTCCAGATCCCCCGAGACGTAGGCGCGCACCAGGCCCAGTTCGCCCGGTGACCAGACCAGCCGGCGCAGCGCCCGGCGGTTGCGCAGTACCAGTTGCGGCGAACCGGCGGGCCCCGCCGAACTGCCGTCCCAGGCCTGGATTCGGAACGGGAGTCGGGTGCCGAGCAGCCCCTCCAGCGCACCGACGAGCTGCTGAGCGATCTGTGCCATCGCGCGAAACCTCCAAGCAACCTGGTGGGCAGCCGTCGCACCGACTCTGCCCCCTGAGCCGTACCAGTAGCCGTGCAGGTCCCACCAGCCAAGCGGTAACCGGCTCGCTCCCCCCCGGCGGCACGCCGGGCCATCACGCCAGTCACCCGAATGCCAACGGGCCCCACCGCTCGAACAGCCGGTGGGACCCGTGCATTCCGTGGTTCACGGAAAAGCTGAGATTGTTTGACGCCGCGTCAGTCCTCTTCCGCCAGCGTCAGTTCGATGCCGCCGGTGAAGCCGGCCGCGGTGTTGTAGATGAACGCCGCCAGCGTGGACAGCGCGGTCAGCAGCACGACGTCCACGGCCGCGATCATCGTGGTGAACGAGAGCACCTTGCCGAAGCCGACGTAGTCCATGATGTTCAGGCCGCCGGTGGCGCCGTCGGTGCCCGAGCCGGTGACCTCCTTGAGCGTCTTGCCCAGCGAGGTGAAGACGCCCAGCGAGTCCAGCGTCTCCCAGAGCACCGCGGACGCCACGATCAGGATGATGCCGATCGCCACCGAGAGCAGGAAGCTGACCTTCATCACCGACCACGGGTCGGCCTTGGTGACCCGCAGCCGCGCCTTACGGGTCCGCCCGGCCAGCCCGCCGGGGGCGGACTGCGGTGCGGTGCCCGGACGGCGCGGACCGGGGGCGCCGGGCGTGCCGGCGGGGCCGGTGGGCGCGCCACCGCTGGTCCGGGTCCCGCGGGGCGGCGTCGGCTGCCCCTTGGTGTAGGTGGTCGGCGTGGAGTAGCCCGCCGGGGCCGTCCCACTCGGCGGCTGGGCCGGCTGCGGCGGCGTGCCGTATCCACCGCCCACCGCGGACATCAGTGAGGTGGACGCCGCGGGGTGCTCCGCCGGCGGCTGCGGCACACCTCCGTACGGCGCACCGCCCGGCGCGGCACCTCCCGCAGCACCCGTGCTCCCGCTCACTCTGGTCCTCCCGCAGTTCCCCGCCAGAGCAGCGATCTGCGCCCTGGTCGTCACTCCACTGTCCAGCATCGGACCGACTTGCCCGAAACCGGGGCGGTCGGCGCCCCCGGACCTCCCGGGGGCAACCGACTACCGAATGTCGGGTCAGGCCTGGTCACCGGCGTCGGAGGGAGCCTGGGCACCCTCGTCGGCCGGCTCGGCCGGACCCGAACCGTCGTGGTCCTGAGGAGCGTCCTGAGCAACGTCCTCAATGATGTCCTCGTCCTCCGCCTCCGCGTTGCGGGCCATGCCCACCACCGCGTCGCGCTTTCCGAGGTTGATCAGTTGGACGCCCATCGTGTCACGTCCGGTTTCACGAACTCCGGAAACCCTTGTACGGATCACACCACCCGAAAGTGTGATGGCCATGATCTCGTCGGTCTCGTCGACGACCAGCGCCCCGACCAGCGAGCCACGACCCTCGACGATCTTGGCCGCCTTGGTGCCGAAGCCACCACGTCCCTGAACACGGTACTCGTCCACCGGGGTGCGCTTGGCATATCCGCCGTCGGTAGCGGTGAAGACAAATGTGCCCGGACGGACAACATTCATCGACAACAGCTCGTCGTCCTCGCGGAACGCCATACCCTTGACGCCCGAGGTGGCGCGGCTCATCGGCCGCAGCGCCTCGTCGGTCGCGGTGAAGCGGATCGACTGCGCCTTGCGCGAGACCAGCAGCAGGTCGTCCTCGGCGGAGACCAGCTCGGCGCCGATCAGCTCGTCGTCGCGGCCGTCCTCGTCCTGCCGCAGGTTGATCGCGATCAGGCCGCCGGAGCGCGGCGAGTCGTAGTCCTTGAGCGGGGATTTTTTAACCAAACCCTCACGCGTGGCCAGCACCAGGTAGGGAGCGTCGGCGTAGGTGCGGACCGCCTTCACCTGGGTGATGTGCTCCTCCGGCTGGAACGCCAGCAGGTTGGCCACGTGCTGGCCGCGGGCGTCGCGGCCGGCGTCCGGCAGCTCGTAGCCCTTGGCGCGGTAGACCCGGCCCTTGTTGGTGAAGAAGAGGATCCAGTTGTGCGTCGTGGTCACGAAGAAGTGGTCGACGAGGTCGTCCTGCTTCAGCTGGGCCCCGCGCACCCCCTTGCCGCCGCGCTTCTGCGAGCGGTACAGGTCGGAGCGGGTCCGCTTGACGTAGCCGCCACGGGTGATCGTGACGACGATGTCCTCCTCCGCGATCAGGTCCTCGACCGACATGTCGCCGTCGAAGGGGATCAGCGTGGAGCGCCGCTCGTCGCCGTACTTCTCGACGATCGCGGTCAGCTCCTCGGAGATGATCTCGCGCTGACGGGCCGGCGAGGCCAGGATCGCGTTGTACTCGTCGATCTTGCGCTGGAGCTCGTCGTGCTCGTCCATGATCCGCTGGCGCTCCAGGGCGGCCAGCCGGCGCAGCTGCATCTCCAGGATCGCGTTGGCCTGCAGCTCGTCGATGCTGAGCAGGTTCATCAGGCCGCTGCGGGCGGCGTCGGCGCTGTCCGAGGCCCGGATCAGCGCGATGACCTCGTCGATCATGTCGAGCGCCTTGAGCAGCGCGCGCAGGATGTGCGCGCGCTCCTCGGCCTTGCGCAGCCGGAAGCGGGTGCGCCGGACGATGACCTCGACCTGGTGGTTGACCCAGTGCCGGATGAACGCGTCGAGCGACAGCGTGCGCGGCACGCCGTCGACCAGGGCGAGCATGTTCGCGCCGAAGTTGGTCTGCAGGTCGGTGTGCTTGAAGAGGTTGTTCAGCACCACCTTGGCGACCGCGTCGCGCTTGAGCACGACGACCAGGCGCTGGCCGGTCCGCGAGGAGGACTCGTCGCGGACGTCGGCGATGCCGGCCACCCGGCCGTCCTTCACCAGGTCGGCGATCTTCAGCGCCAGGTTGTCGGGGTTCACCTGGTACGGCAGCTCGGTGACCACCAGGCACTGGCGGCCCTGGATCTCCTCGACCTCCACCACCGCGCGCATGGTGATCGAGCCGCGGCCGGTCCGGTAGGCGTCCTCGATGCCGCGGCGGCCCACGATCAGCGCGCCGGTCGGGAAGTCCGGCGCCTTGATCCGCTCGATCAGGGCGTCCAGCAGCTCCTCGTTGGAGGCGTCGGGGTGCTCCAGCGCCCAGAGCGCGCCCGACGCGACCTCGCGCAGGTTGTGCGGCGGGATGTTGGTGGCCATGCCGACCGCGATGCCGGTGGCACCGTTGATCAGCAGGTTGGGGATGCGGGCCGGCAGGACGGTCGGCTCCTGCGAGCGGCCGTCGTAGTTGGCGGCGAAATCGACGGTGTCCTCGTCGATGTCCCGCATCATCTCCATGGCCAGCGGCATCATCTTGCACTCGGTGTACCGCATGGCGGCGGCCGGGTCGTTGCCCGGGGAACCGAAGTTGCCGTTGCCGTCGACCAGCGGCATCCGCAGCGACCAGGGCTGGGCCAGCCGCACCACGGTGTCGTAGATCGAGGTGTCGCCGTGCGGGTGGTAGTTGCCCATCACGTCGCCGACCACGCGGGCACACTTGTAGTAGCCCTTCTCGGGCCGGTAGCCGCCGTCGTACATCGCGTACAGCACCCGGCGGTGCACCGGCTTGAGGCCGTCGCGGACCTCGGGGAGCGCCCGGCTGACGATCACGCTCATCGCGTAGTCGAGGTAGGAGCGCTGCATCTCGGTCTCGAGCTCGATCGGCTCGACCCGGGAGACGAAGACGTCGGTGGAGGTGCTGTCCGGCTGCTCGCCGTCGGGACGGTTGTCGTCGACCACTGGTGGTCAGTTTCCTTTCACGCGTGACTGGTACGTACGGACGGAGTCGTGAGGACCCGTCACACGTCCAGGAAGCGGACGTCCTTGGCGTTGCGCTGGATGAAGGACCGGCGGGCCTCGACGTCCTCGCCCATCAGGACCGAGAAGAGGTCGTCGGCACGGGCCGCGTCCTCCAGGGTGATCTGCTGCAGCAGCCGGTGAGACTGGTCCATGGTGGTGATCCGCAGCTCCTCGGCGTTCATCTCGCCCAGACCCTTGAAGCGCTGGATCGCGTCGTCCTTGGGCAGCCGGCGCCCGGCCGCCACGCCCGCCGCGATCACGCTGTCGCGCTCGCGGTCGGAGTAGACGTACTCGAAGTCCTCGCGACCCCACTTGATCTTGTACAGCGGCGGCATCGCCAGGTACACATACCCGGACTCCACCAGCGGCCGCATGAAGCGGAACAGCAGGGTGAGCAGCAGGGTGCGGATGTGCTGCCCGTCGACGTCGGCGTCCGCCATCAGGACGATCTTGTGATAGCGGAGCTTGGACTCGTCGTAGTCCTCCTGGATGCCGCAGCCGAAGGCCGAGATCAGCGCCTGGACCTCGGTGTTCTGCAGCACCTTGTCGATCCGGGCCTTCTCGACGTTCAGGATCTTGCCGCGGATCGGCAGGATGGCCTGGATCCGCGGGTCACGGCCCTGCTTGGCCGAGCCGCCGGCCGAGTCGCCCTCGACGATGAAGATCTCGCACTCGGAGGGGTCCTTGGACTGGCAGTCGCTCAGCTTGCCGGGCAGCGAGGCGCTCTCCAGCAGGCCCTTGCGGCGGGTCAGGTCGCGCGCCTTGCGGGCCGCCATCCGGGCCGTGGCCGAGTTGATCGACTTGCGGATGATGTCCGCGGCCTCCACCGGGTGGCGGTCCAGCCAGTCGTTCAGCTGCTCGTGCACCACCTTCTGGACGAAGGTCTTCGCCTCGGTGTTGCCCAGCTTGTCCTTGGTCTGGCCCTCGAACTGCGGCTCGCCGAGCTTGACCGAGATGATCGCGGTGAGGCCCTCGCGGATGTCCTCGCCGGAGAGGTTCTCGTCCTTCTCGCGGAGCAGCTTCTTGTCCCGCGCGTAGCGGTTCACCAGGCCGGTCAGCGCCGCGCGGAAGCCCTCCTCGTGGGTACCGCCGCCGTGCGTGTGGATGGTGTTGGCGAAGCTGTAGACCCCCTCGGTGTACGAGGCGTTCCACTGCATCGCGATCTCCACCGAGATCGTCTTGTCCTTGTCCTCCGCCTCGAAGTCGATGACCGAGGGGTGGATCACGTCGCCCTTGCGGGAGTTGAGGTGCGTCACGAAGTCGGCGATGCCGCCCTCGTAGTGGTACGAGACGGAGAGCGGCTTGCCCTCGTCGTCGACGTGCTCCTCGCGCTCGTCCGTCAGCGAGATGGTCAGGCCCTTGTTGAGGAAGGCCATCTCCTGGAACCGGCGGGAGAGCGTCTCGAAGGAGTAGACGGTGGTCTCGAAGATGTCCCCGTCGGCCCAGAACGTGACGCTGGTGCCGGTGCGGTCGGTGGCCTCGTGCTCGGCCAGCGGCGCGGTCGGGACGCCCTGCTTGTACTCCTGGGTCCAGCGGCGGCCGTCGGTGTGGATCTCGATCGCCAGCCGCGTGGAGAGCGCGTTGACCACCGAGACGCCGACGCCGTGCAGACCGCCGGAGACGGCGTAGCCGCCGCCGCCGAACTTGCCGCCCGCGTGCAGCACCGTCAGGACGACCTCGACGGCCGGCTTGTCCTGACCCGGGACCATGCCCACCGGGATGCCGCGGCCGTTGTCGACCACCCGCACCGCGCCGTCGGCCAGGATCGTCACCGCGATGGTGTCGGCATGCCCCGCCATCGCCTCGTCGACGGAGTTGTCGACGACCTCCTGCACCAGGTGGTGCAGGCCGCGCTCACCGGTGGAGCCGATGTACATACCGGGGCGCTTGCGGACCGCGTCCAGCCCCTCCAGGACCTGGATCGCGTTGGCGTCGTACGCCACCGGGTCGGCGGGGGCGGCCTGGGTGGCCGGGTCGGTGGGGACTGGGGACTGGCTGGATTCGCCGGAATCGGCCACGAAGCGCCCTCTCTGGCACAGCACGGGCCGCATCCCCACCCGATGGACGGGCGAGCGTGCGACCTCGGCGTTCGACTCTGTTACCGCAAGCGGCAGTGTTTGGCTTTCAGTCTACCGGTACGACCGACAGAGATGGGCGTTTGGCAGGCTCTGAAGGCGGATGTGCCGCTCTGAATCCCCTCCGCACATGTCCCGATACTCGCCCAGGGGGCTCAGCGGCCTCAAAAGGGCCGTCAGCGGTTCCGGAGGGCGGCCCTCCGTCAAGGCCCTCGCGGCCCGGATCGAGCGCCCGGATCGAGCGCGCGGGCCGACGGGCGATCAGCCCCAGGTGTCGCCCGGACCGCGGCTGCCCGGCGCCCGCAGCCGCCCGTACCCGCGCTGCGGTGCGGCCGGGCCGAGCACCTTGATCACCCGGACCGTGCCATGGCCCAGCTCGTGATTGAGGCGTGCCACCAACTGCCGTGCCAGCAAGCGCAGTTGCGTCGCCCAGGCGGTGGAGTCGCAACGGACCGTCAGCACCGCCTCCGCCTCCGCGAAGTGCTCCGGGGCACAGTGCGCCGAGATGTCCGGGCCGACGATCTGGGACCAACGGCCCATCACCCCGCCCACCGCGGCCGGCGCCTCCCAGCCCCGCTCGGTGATCAGCCGGTTCAACGCTGCCCCCAAGGGCACCGGATCCCGCCCGTCCGCCCGCGCCCCACTGCGCAGGCCGTGCCGCTTGGCCTCGCGCTTCTCGCGCACCTGCTCCCCGCGCTGCCTCGCCTGCTCCTTCGCCGCCCGCAGCGCGACCCGGGCCAGATCGACCCCGGACAGCTCGGATTCCTTGCTCATCGCGGCGCGCTCCTTCCCCAGGCTGTGGACAGACCAGCGTACGAGGTTCCCCGGGGGCTCGCTGACACCGGCTCTCAGAGCCGGTCGACGGCTCCGCCCGCCACCGCGTACCGCGCGCCGCGCAACGCCTTCGGCACGTCATCGGGCACCGCCGCGGTCACCAGCACCTGCTCGCCCCCGGCGACCAGCTCGGCCAGCTGGTCACGGCGCCGGGCGTCCAGCTCGGCGAAGACGTCGTCCAGGATCAGCACCGGCTCACCGCCGTCCGCCCGCAGCAGCTCGTACGAGGCCAGTCGCAGCGCCAGCGCGTACGACCAGGACTCCCCGTGGCTCGCGTAGCCCTTGGCCGGCAACTCGCCGAGCTTCAGCCCGAGCTCGTCGCGGTGCGGCCCGACCAGGGTCAGCCCCCGCTCGGTCTCCTGCTTGCGGACGGCCTGCAGGGCCTCCAGCAGCTGCTGGTAGGCCTCCTCCCGGCTGGCCGGCAGCGCCCCCTCGAAGGACGAGCGGTACTCCAGCAGGGTCGGCCCGCCACCGGGCGCCAGCTGCTCGTACGCCTGCGCCACCAGCGGCTGGAGCGCGTCCACCAGCCGGACCCGGAAGGCCGTCAGCTCGGCGCCGGCCCGTGCCAGGTGGCCGTCCCAGACCTCCAGGGTGGACAGGTCGGCGCCCTTGCCGCCGCCGGCCCGACGGGCCATCGCGGCGGTCTTCAGCAGCGCGTTGCGCTGCTTGAGGACCCGCTCGTAGTCCTGCCGGACGCCCGCCAGGCGCGGGGCACGGGCAGTCAGCAGCTCGTCCAGGAACCGCCGGCGCTCGCCCGGGTCGCCCTTCACCAGCGAGAGGTCCTCGGGGGCGAACAGGACGGTCCGCAGCAGGCCGAGCACGTCCTTGGGCCGGACGTTGTCCGAGCGGTTGATCCGCGCCCGGTTGGCCTTGCCCGCGGTGATCTCCAGCTCGACCAGGGTGGTCCTGGCCCGGTCGACGACCGAGGAGCGGACCACCGCCCGCTCGGCGCCCAGCCGGATCAGCGGGGCGTCGGTGGCCACCCGGTGGCTGCCCAGCGTGGAGACGTAGCCGATCGCCTCGACCAGGTTCGTCTTGCCCTGGCCGTTGGGCCCCACGAACGCCGAGACGCCCGGGTCGAGGGGCACCTCGACCCGGGCGTACGAACGGAAGTCGGCGAGCGACAGATGCGCGACATGCATGGGGGTGGACTGCGCTCGCCTTCTGCGGGGATCGTTACTTGGACTCGACCGCGTGGCCGCCGAACTGGTTGCGCAGCGCGGCGATCATCTTCATCTGCGGGGAGTCGTCCTGCCGGGAGGAGAACCGGGCGAAGAGCGAGGCGGTGATGGCGGGCAGCGGGACCGCGTGGTCGATCGCGGCCTCCACCGTCCAGCGGCCCTCGCCGGAGTCGGCGGCCCAGCCCTTGAGCTTCTCCAGGTGCTCGTCGTCGTCCAGCGCCCGGACCGAGAGGTCGAGCAGCCAGGACTTGATGACGGTGCCCTCCTGCCAGCTACGGAAGACCTCGCGCACGTCGGTGACCTCGGGGACGGCCTCCAGCAGCTCCCAGCCCTCGGCGAACGCCTGCATCATGGCGTACTCGATGCCGTTGTGGACCATCTTCGCGAAGTGGCCGGCGCCGACCTTGCCCGCGTGCACCGCGCCGAAGTCGCCCTCGGGCTTGAGCGCGTCCAGGATCGGCTGGACCTTCGCCACGTCCTCGGCGGCGCCGCCGTACATCAGCGCGTAGCCGTTCTGCAGGCCCCAGACGCCGCCGGAGACGCCGCAGTCCACGAAGCCGATGCCCTTGGCCGCCAGCAGCTCGGCGTGCTTGATGTCGTCCGTCCAGCGGGAGTTGCCGCCGTCGACGACCACGTCGCCGGGGGAGAGCAGCTGGGCAAGCTCCTCCACGGTGGCCTGGGTCGGGCCGCCGGCCGGGACCATCACCCAGACCACGCGCGGGCCCTGAAGCCCGGTCACGAGCTCCTGGAGGCTCGCGACGTCGGCAAGGTCGGGGTTGCGGTCGTAGCCGATGACGGTGTGGCCGGCGCGGCGGATGCGCTCACGCATGTTGCCGCCCATCTTGCCGAGACCGATGAGGCCGAGCTCCATGACAAGTCCTTACCTGGTGGTGTCGTGCCTGACGGCGGCGCCGTTGCCGCGCCTGCTGAGCCTACGCCGCGGGGTGTCCACAAGCTGTTCCCAGCCTGTGGACACCCCGCGCTGCTGAGGGCCTCGGTCAGCCGGAGAGCCGCACCGGCATGATCAGGTACTGGTACGCCTCGTCGGCCTCGGCGTCCACCGCGGCCTTGCCGCTGAGCAGGGCGGGCTTGGTCGAGGTGGTGAAGGCCAGCTGGGCGTAGGCGGAGTCGATGGCCTTCAGGCCCTCCTCCAGGTAGCCCGGGTTGAAGGCGATCGAGATGTCGTCGCCCTCCAGGTCCGCGTCGATCCGCTCGGTGGCCTGGGCGTCGTCGCCCGAGCCGGCCTCCAGGGTCAGCACGCCCTGCTCGAAGTTGAGCCGGACCGGGGTGTTGCGCTCGGCGACCAGCGAGACGCGCTTGAGCGCCTCCAGGAACGGCTGGGTCTGGATCGCCGCGATCGCGTTGAACTCGGTCGGGAAAAGGCTGCGGAACTTGGGGAACTCGCCCTCCAGCAGCCGGGTGGTGGTCCGCCGGCCGGCGCCCTCGAAGCCGATCAGGCCCTCGCCCGCGCCGCCCGAGGCGAGCGCGATGGAGACCGTGTCGCCGCTGCCGAGCGACTTGGCGATGTCCTGCAGGGTCTTGGCGGGGACCAGCGCGACCGCCGAGATGTCCGGCTGCTCGGGCTTCCAGAGCAGGTCGCGGACGGCGAAGCGGTAGCGGTCGGTGGCGGCCAGGGTGATCCGGTCGCCCTCGATCTCCACCCGGACACCGGTCAGCACCGGGAGGGTGTCGTCGCGACCGGCGGCCACGGCGGCCTGGCTGACGGCGGAGGCGAAGACCTCACCGGAGACCGTGCCGGTCGCGGTGGGCATCTGCGGCAGGGCCGGGTACTCCTCGACCGGGAGGGTCGGCAGGGTGAACCGGGAGGTGCCGCAGACCACGGTGACCCGCTGGCCGTCGGTGGAGATCTCCACAGGCCTGTTGGGAAGGTTGCGCGAGATGTCGTTGAGCAGCCGGCCGGAGACCAGCACGGTGCCCGACTCCTCGACGTCCGCCTCCAGCTCGACCCGGGCCGAGACCTCGTAGTCGAAACCGGAGAGGGCCAGCGTGCCCTCCTGCGCCGTCAGCAGCAGGCCGGCCAGCACCGGCACCGGCGGCCTCGCCGGGAGGCTGCGGGCTGCCCAGGCCACCGCCTCCGCGAGGACGTCACGCTCCACCCGGAACTTCACCGGTAACCGCCTCCTGGATCCTGCTGTCGCTTCTGATCTTGATCGTCTGACCGGCACTGGACAGCGGGGCTAGCCCCATCGGCTCCAGGTGCCGAAGGACAGTCTGACCTACTCCACGGACAGACGGGGCAGACGGGCGGAAGCAAGCCGAACAAATGTCGGTCGGGCGTTGTCCACAGATTTCGGCCCACCCCACTGTTTTCCGAGTCAACTGGTCTATAGGTGTAGTGGTAGTAGTAGGGGCTGTGGATACCGTGGATAACCCCGTTTCCGCAGGTCAGACCCGGTTTTTTGTCCACAGTGGGTGTGGACGCAGCCGGTGGATAACCAGGTGCCACTGTGGAGAACTGAGCGTTACCCACAGGGCACGTTGCGTATCCACAGGTTATCCCCAGCGCCGTCCCCAGATCGGAGGCGGGTTATCCACGGGCGTCGGTCAACATCTCGTGACGGCTTTCACACCAGGTGATGAACAGGGCCTGCACGTTGTCGAACAGTGGATACAGCTGTGGAGAACCTGGGGATAACCTGCCCCAGCCTGGGGACGGCCGGTGGACAACCACGAACCCGGTCTGACGCCCCGCCAACTGTCCACAGCCTGTGGATAACCGTTGTGCACAAGTCCACAGGGCACTGACCTGCGCCGAAGAGCGTAACGGCCGTCCACCTGTGGAGGAATTCGGGATAACTCCGGGCTCCCCACACTGTGGACGGGGGAAAGCACCCGTTCCTGTGGACAGTCGGCCATCCGGCTCACACTGTTCGATTACCTGGTCAGTTGTACGAAAGCGACCGGAGGCTGGTGGAGCGTCAGCTGAAGCGAGCATTCCCCCGCTCCACCGGATTCACACCCGCCGTCCCCTTGGATTCGGTACCCCGAAGGCGCCCGAAGGGGCTGACGGGAACGCCAAGAAGGGGTGCCCGGACGATGCGTCCCGACACCCCTGCGACAGCCTCAACAGGCCGCTGTGGGCTAGCTCTTGATCCGGTTGGTCAGCTCGGTGACCTGGTTGTAGATGGACCGCCGCTCGGCCATCAGCGAGCGGATCTTGCGGTCCGCGTGCATCACCGTGGTGTGGTCGCGGCCGCCGAACTGTGCGCCGATCTTCGGCAGCGAGAGGTCGGTCAGCTCCCGGCAGAGGTACATCGCGATCTGGCGGGCCGTCACCAGCACCCGGCTGCGCGAGGATCCGCAGAGATCCTCCACGCTCAACCCGAAGTACGCGGCGGTCTGCTGCATGATCACCTGCGCGGTGATTTCGGGGCCGGCGTCCTCACCCCCGCCGGGGATCAGGTCCTTGAGCACGATCCCGGCCAACTCCAGGTCCACCGGCGCCCGGTTGAGGTTGGCGAAGGCGGTCACCCGGATCAGCGCGCCCTCCAACTCCCGGATGTTCCGGGTGATTCGGGAAGCGATGAACTCCAACACATCGGCCGGAGCGTTGAGTTGCTCCTGAATCGCCTTCTTGCGAAGGATCGCGATCCGGGTCTCCAGCTCGGGCGGGGTGACGTCGGTGATCAGTCCCCACTCGAAGCGGTTGCGGAGCCGGTCCTCCAGCGTGATCAGCTGCTTGGGCGGCCGGTCCGAGGAGAGCACGATCTGCTTGTTGGCGTTGTGCAGGGTGTTGAACGTGTGGAAGAACTCCTCCTGCGTCGACTCCTTGCTCGCCAGGAACTGGATGTCGTCGACCAGCAGGATGTCCATGTCCCGGTAGCGCTTGCGGAACGCGTCCGCCTTGCCGTCCCGGATCGAGTTGATGAACTCGTTGGTGAACTCCTCGGAGCTCACGTACCGCACCCGGGTGCCGGGGAAGAGGCTGCGCGAGTAGTGCCCGATGGCGTGCAGCAGGTGGGTCTTGCCCAGCCCCGACTCGCCGTAGATGAAGAGCGGGTTGTACGCCTTGGCGGGTGCCTCGGCCACCGCGACCGCCGCGGCGTGGGCGAACCGGTTGCTGGCGCCGATCACGAAGGTGTCGAACAGGTACTTGGGGTTGAGGCGGGCAGCCGGCTCGTCCTTGCGCGAGCCGCCGGCCGGCGGTGCGCCGGGCGGGGCGGGGACGCCGGGCACGGGGGTGCGGTCGGCGACCCGTTCGGGCAGGTTCGGCGACCCGGGACGGTCCACCTCGGAGCCGGGGCGAATGGCCGGCACGCCGCCGGTCCGGCTCGGGTCGGGCATCAGCTGGCCGCGGTCCTGCGGCGCGTTGCCGCTCGGCCGGCCGCCCTGCTGACCACGCTGGCCCGCTCCCGGCGGCTGTCGTACCCCGGGCCTGGCCCGTTCCTCGCCGGTCGGGTCGTACGCGCCGCCGAACAGGTCGCCCTGCGCCGGGTCGCCGCCGGGCCGCTGCCCGGGGGACTGCTGCGGCGCGCCGCCCTGGTGCTGCTCGGGGGACTGCTCCTGGAGGTTCTCGTTCTCCCGGCCGGTCCACTGCCGGTACTGGTGCGGCTCGCCGTACTGCGGCCGCTCCTGGTACGGGCGGTCCTGGTAGGGCTGCTCGCCGTACTGCTGAGGCTCGGGGTACTGCTGCTCCTGGTAGGGCCGCGCCGGGTAGCCGCCCTGGCGCTCCCAGCTCTCGCCCTGGCCGCTCCACTCGGACCGCTCCGAGCGCTCGGACCGCTCGGACCGCTCGGAGCCCTCCGGACGCTCGGCCTGCTCGGGCCGCTCGGCGTACGGAGCGGGACGCTGGTCGTAGCCGGCGGTGTCGTACCGGCCGCGCCCGAAGGTCGGCGCGGACTGCTGCGGATAGCCCTCGGCCGGTCCGGCGGCCCAGCCGGTCGGCTCCTCGGTGGGCTGCGGCTCCGGCTCGACGGCGGGGGAGGGGCTCGGCGGCGCCGCGTTCGCGTCCACCATGACGGCGATCCGGACCGGCCGGCCGAACTGCTGGCTCAGCCCGTCGGTCAGCTGGGGCAGCAACCTGCCCTCCAGCACCTGCTTCGCCCACTCGTTGGGCGCCGCGAGCAGGGCGGTGTCGTGCATCATCCACATCGGCTGGGTGCGCTGCACCCAGAGTTTGTCCTTGTCACCGACCGAGGTGTCGTTGACCAGCCGCTCGACGACCTTCGCCCAGGCGGGGGCGAGATCGCTGTTGACATCAGCCACTGGTGCACGCTTTCTCGTTCCCCCGAACGGGGAGGTCCTGGTCAGGATCTGGTGTCGGTTCGGGTGGATGAACAAACCAGACAAGTCCTGCAACGGTAGTCAGCGGACAGAGCTGATACAAGTTGTTGTCCACAGGCTGTGCACGAGTGCCCTGTGGCGGTCAGTCGGGGAGTCCTCCGACGAAGCCGGTTTGACCCTCGACCCTCGTCCCGCGTACCGTAACCAGGTCGAGTTGTCGATGGCCGCTGCCGCATGTCCGCGGGTCCACCCCGCTTCCAGAAGGCGCGCAGCACGGGCGCCGTGGATTGCCTCTTACCCCAGCAGACCTGGGGTTTCGGGTCGGATTTCCCAGTCCTGAAGGGGAGATCACGCGGACGCACGGTGACGGCCAAGCTGCGATTCGTCATCCTACGATTCACCCCAGGAGCCCCCGAGTGAGCAAGCGCACCTTCCAGCCGAACAACCGTCGTCGCGCCAAGACCCACGGCTTCCGGCTGCGGATGCGTACCCGCGCCGGCCGCGCCATCCTGGCGACCCGCCGTGCCAAGGGCCGCACCAACATCTCCGCCTGATCCGCGTCCAGGGTCTCCAGTGCTGCCCCCCGAGAATCGGCTGCGGCGGCGCCAGGACTTCGCGACCGCGGTCAAACGCGGACGCCGGGCCGGCCGACCGCTGCTAGTCGTCCATCTCAGACGAGAGGACGAGCCTGCGGCGCAGGTCGCCGGGGACAGCGACTCCCACCCGCACGTCGCCGAGGGGACATCCTCGGCGCGTGCGGGTTTCGTCGTGAGCAAGGCGGTCGGACCGGCCGTGGTGCGCAACGTCGTGAAGCGTCGCCTGCGTCACCTTGTCCGGGACCGTCTGGCGCAGTTTCCCGCAGGTAGCCTGATAGTGGTACGCGCGCTGCCCCCGTCGGGGACGGCTTCGTACCTGGATCTTGCACATGACCTGGATGCGGCCCTTCGGCGGTTGCTCCGCACGGAGCCCGGCCCCTCGACAACAGGGGTCCCGGCGACAGGATCAGGGCGATGAAGTACCTGCTGATGGGACTGATCAGGGCCTACCAGTGGACGATCAGTCCACTGCTCGGTCCGGTCTGCCGTTACTACCCGTCGTGTTCGCACTACGGGTACGACGCCGTGCGGGTGCACGGCGCGGTGAAGGGCAGTGCCCTCACCGCGTGGCGCATCCTGCGCTGCAACCCCTGGTCCCCCGGCGGTGTGGACCACGTACCGCCACGCAAGCATCCCGTTTGGCACCAGCGGCTCCGCGCCCTGGTGCAGCCCAGGACCGGCACCGCCGTTCGCCCGGAGCCCGCGGGCTCCCCGGCCGACGGCCCGGTCACCACAGGCTCGACGGCTGCTGGTCAGACGTCGGTAGGCCCGATGTCCGCAAGCCTGACGACCAAGCCCAATGCCCAAGGAGTCTGACCGGTGACCTGGTCCTTCCTGAATCCCCTGTACACCGCGGTGTCCTGGATCATCGTCCAGTTCCACTCGCTGTACAGCCACGTCTTCCCGGCCGACAGCGGTTGGGCCTGGGGTCTGGCCATCGCCTCGATGGTGATCGTGATCCGGATCTGCCTGATCCCGCTCTTCGTGAAGCAGATCAAGTCGACCCGGGCCATGCAGGCTATCCAGCCGAAGATGAAGGCCATCCAGGAGCGCTACAAGAACGACAAGCAGCGCCAGTCCGAAGAGATGATGAAGCTCTACAAGGAGGCGGGCACCAACCCCTTCTCGAGCTGCCTTCCGATCCTGGTGCAGATGCCGTTCTTCACCGCCCTCTACGGGGTGCTGAGCTCGGTCGCGCACAACAAGCCGATCGGCGTCATCAAGGGCGACCTGCTGGCGAGTGCCCAGCATGCGCACATCTTCGGTGCGCCGCTGTCGGCGACCTTCGTGCACAGCGGTGACACCAGCGTCAAGGTCGTCACCGGCGTGATGATCATCCTGATGTCGCTGTCGCAGTTCATCACCCAGCGCCAGCTGATGACCAAGAACATGGACCTCACGGTCAAGACGCCGTTCATGCAGCAGCAGAAGATGCTGATGTACGTCTTCCCGTTCATGTTCGCCGTGATGGGCATCAACTTCCCGGTCGGTGTGCTGGTCTACTGGCTGACCACCAACGTCTGGTCGATGGGCCAGCAGCTGGTTGTCATCCACAACAACCCGACGCCCGGCAGCAAGGCCTGGGACGAGCGTCAGGCCCGCCTGAAGGCGGCCGGCCGGTTGAACCCGGACGGCACCGTGATCAAGGGTGCGGGCGTCCTCGGGCTCGTCGGTCTCGGCGGGAGCAAGGCCGCCGCGCAGCAGCAGGCCGCAGCCGCGGCCGCCGTCACGGAGTCGGTCCAGGTCCGCCGCCAGCAGCCGCGCAAGCAGAGCAAGTCGCAGCGCCAGCAGGTGCACACCGGTGCCAAGGTCGGCCTCGCCAAGGACGACGCCGCCGAGGACGAGGCTCCCGAGGATGCCGTGCCCTCGACGCAGGGAGCCGGCAAGACCGAGTCCCCGGCCGCTGCCAAGCGCCAGCAGCCGACCAAGCAGAGCGGCGGATCGGCGAAGCGGGGCCCGCAGCAGGGCGGCCAGTCGCAGAGCGGTCAGCGGCCCAAGAAGAAGTCCTGATCCGCCCGCGTTGCTGAGCCGGACCTCTGCCTGATCTTCGTCCTCGGCCCGTACCTCTGGGCCCCATCTCCGAAGGAGTCCCTCCTGTGACGGAAGGCACCACCTCCGCCGTCGATGCCGGTCAGAGCGTCGATGCCGTCGATGCCGTCGACTCGACCGACACCCTGCTCGCTGGTCTGGAGCAGGAGGGCGAGATCGCGGCCGACTATCTGGAAGGCCTGCTGGACATCGCCGACCTCGACGGCGACATCGACATGGACGTGGAGGGCGATCGCGCCCTGGTGTCCATCGTCGGTGACGGCGACGACCGGACGCTGCTGCGTCTGGTCGGGCAGGACGGGGAGGTGCTGGAGGCGCTCCAGGAGCTGACCCGGCTGGCCGTGCACCGCGAGACCGGCGAGCGCAGCCGGCTGATGCTGGACATCGCCGGCTTTCGGGCGCGCAAGCGGACCGAGCTGGCGGACCTGGGTGCCAAGGCCGCGGAGCAGGCGAAGACGACCGGCGAGCCGGTCAAGCTGCGGCCGATGACCCCGTTCGAGCGCAAGGTCGTCCACGACGCCGTGGCTGCGGCCGGACTGCGCAGCGAGTCGGAGGGCGAGGAGCCCCAGCGCTGCGTTGTCGTCCTGGCGGGTTGAGACCCGTCTGCGAAGCCCGCTCCCGACCGACCCCGTCCGCCTCGTGCGGGCGGGGTCGTCGTTCCTGGGGCGGGTCCGAGTTGGCGGGGGATGTTTCACGTGAAACGGTGCTTGAGGCGGGTCGGTGGAATCGGTGAGCGGAGAAGCTGAGATGGCGACGGACAGTGCGGCGGCCGAGGGTGTGCCGGAGGGGCTCTCCGAGGCACCGCAGGCGGCCCGGGAGATCTTCGGTGAGCAGTTCTCCGCCGCGGAGCGCTACGCCGAGCTGCTGGCAACCTCGGGGGTTCAGCGCGGGCTGATCGGGCCGCGGGAGGTGCCGCGGCTCTGGGACCGCCATGTGCTGAACTGCGCGGTGCTGGCGGAGCTGCTCCCGATCGGGGCGACGCTCTGCGACGTCGGGTCGGGCGCGGGCCTGCCCGGGATTCCGGTGGCGCTGGCGCGGCCGGATGTCTCGGTGACGCTGCTGGAGCCGCTGCTGCGGCGCACCACCTTCCTGGAGGAGGTGGTCCGGGAGCTGGGCCTGGAGAACGTCACCGTGCTGCGGGGGCGGGCCGAGGAGATGATCGGCAAGGTCGCGGTGGAGATCGTCACCGCGCGCGCGGTGGCTCCGCTGGACCGGCTGGCCGGCTGGGGCCTGCCCCTGCTGCGTCCGTACGGGCAGATGCTGGCGCTCAAGGGCGACAGTGCCGAGCAGGAGCTCGCCGAGTCCCGCGCGGCGCTCGCCCGGCTCGGCGCGGTGGAGTGCTCGGTGATCCCGGTGGGGGAGAGCGCCCTGGGCGCCGCGACCCGGGTGGTCCAGGTGAAGGTCGGCGAGAGCCCGGGCGGCGTCAAGGCGGCGACCCGGCGGGCCAAGGCGGCCAGGGCGGGGCGGGTGGCCCGGCCGGCCGACGGCGGCCGTGCCGCGGGGCGGCGCCGACGCTGAGAGCTGCCGGTCGGAGCCCGCTGAGGCCGTTCTGACCATGCTGGACGAAGAGGCCCGGGTCGCCATGGTGCGACGCGGGCCTCTTGTTGTTCGGAGTGTCGCACCGTCAGATTTGCGACATTGCGGGCATCGTGTTTCACGTGAAACGTCGCTCCCTGCTTTCTGGAATCCTCGGTCGCAGCCGGGCGGTGACTGTTGCCGCTCCGGTTTCACGTGAAACACTGACCCCCATGCAGGACTCGGAGACCATCGGCCAGATCGATGACACCCCCATCGGGAGGGCGGCGCAGGCCGCTGTCCGTGCCATGGGGAGGGCGGGTGAGGGGCTGCCACGGCCGCCGGCGACCCGCGTGATCGTGGTGGCCAACCAGAAGGGCGGGGTGGGGAAGACCACCAGCACCGTCAACATGGCGGCCTCGCTCGCCATGCACGGCCTACGCGTGCTGGTGATCGACCTCGACCCCCAGGGCAACGCCTCCACCGCGCTCGGGATCGACCACCACGCCGAGGTGCCGTCGATCTACGACGTCCTGGTCGAGGGCAAGCCGATGGCCGACGTGGTCCAGCCGGTGGTGGACGTCGAGGGCCTCTTCTGTGTCCCGGCCACCATCGACCTGGCCGGCGCGGAGATCGAGCTGGTCTCGCTGGTGGCCCGGGAGAGCCGGCTGCAGCGGGCCATCGCCGCCTACGAGCAGCCGCTCGACTACATCCTGATCGACTGCCCGCCCTCGCTTGGCCTGTTGACGGTCAATGCGCTGGTGGCGGGCCAGGAGGTGCTGATCCCGATCCAGTGCGAGTACTACGCGCTGGAGGGGCTGGGGCAGCTGCTGCGCAACGTCGAGCTGGTGCGTGCGCACCTGAACCCGACGCTGCACGTCTCGACCATTCTGCTCACCATGTACGACGCCCGGACCAGGCTGGCCGCCCAGGTCGCGGAGGAGGTGCGCAACCACTTCGCCGCCGAGGTGCTGCGGACCGCCATTCCGCGGTCGGTCCGGATCTCCGAGGCACCGAGCTACGGTCAGACCGTACTCACCTACGACCCGGGATCCACCGGGGCGCTCTCCTACCTGGAGGCCGCCCGTGAGCTGGCGCTGCGGGCGGTGGGCCTGGAGACTCCGCCCAGCGTGGTGGAGCAGGCTGCCGCGGACGCTCTCGGCGCGGTGGGCAAGCACCGGCACACGATCGGCGCGCAGGCGGCGCCGATGGCACAGCACAGCACGATGGAGGGCAACCGGTGAGTGGTCGCAGGGGTCTGGGACGAGGGCTTGGGGCGCTGATCCCGCCGGGCAGCGCGCCGGGGGCGGCGAGCGGGACGACGACGGTGGCTCCGGCACGCTCCGGTCAGCCGGAGGGGCTGCCGACGGGCGCGCTGCTGCCGACCGGCACGGTGTCGCCCAGCGCGATGCCGGTCCTGCCCTCGGGTCGCGGCACGGTGGCGGCCAAGGCGGCGGAGAACGCCCGGGAGGCTCTCGCCGAGCTGGCCCCGGTCGAGGGAGCGCGGTTCGCCGAGCTGCCGCTGGACAGCATCACGGCCAACCCGCGCCAGCCGCGCGAGGTGTTCGACGAGGACAAGCTGGCCGAGCTGGTCGCCTCCATCAAGGAGGTGGGCCTGCTCCAGCCGGTGGTGGTGCGTCAGGTCGGTCCTGAGCGGTTCGAGCTGATCATGGGCGAGCGCCGCTGGCGCGCCTCTCGTGAAGCGGGCCTGGAGCAGATCCCCGCGATCGTCCGGGCCACCGAGGACGACAAGCTGTTGCTGGACGCGTTGCTGGAGAACCTGCACCGGGCGGAGCTGAACCCGCTGGAAGAGGCCAACGCCTACGAGCAGCTGCTGACCGACTTCTCCTGCACCCACGACGAGCTGGCCGACCGGATCGGCCGCTCGCGTTCGCACGTCTCCAACACGCTGCGCCTGCTGCGGCTCTCCGCCACGGTGCAGCGCCGGGTTGCCGCTGGTGTGCTGACAGCCGGTCACGCGCGTGCCCTGCTGGGCGTCGTGGACGGCGAGCGGCAGGACCAGCTGGCCCGCCGGATCATCGCCGAGGGGCTCTCGGTGCGCACCACCGAGGAGATCGTCGCGCTGCTGGACCAGGACGAGAAGCCCCAGCGCCCGGCCGGCCCGAAGGCCGGCAAGCTGCTCTCCCCGGCCTTCAACGATCTGGCCGGCCGGCTCTCCGACCGCTTCGACACCCGGGTCAAGGTCGAGGTCTCCCAGCGCAACGGGAAGCTCGGCAAGGGCAAGGTGGTCCTGGAGTTCGCTTCGGTGGAGGACCTCAACCGGATCCTGGACAGCCTGGCGCCGGGGGACGACGGGCTGCGGCTCTCCCCGAGCTGAGTGCTCGGAGGTTCGAACACTGTGGGTGCATGTTTCACGTGAAACATGCACCCACAGCCGTCTGCGCCGGGCTTTCACGGATGGGTCCTTGGGCGTGGGGGTCCCTGGGTAGGAACCGATCGAGGAGGTGTGGTGGATGGGACGCAGAATCGCCCCACTGACCCTGGACAACCTGGCCGACCTGCCGGAGCCGTGCCGCTCCTGCGTGTTCTGGGAGCTCGACCCGGTGCGGGGCCGGGAGGCGGTGGAGGCGGGGAAGCCCGAGCTGGAGAAGGAGGGCTGGATCTCCGCCGTGCTGCTGGAGTGGGGCTCCTGCGGGCGGATCGTCTATGTGGACGAGGAGCCGGTCGGCTTCGTGCTCTACGCGCCGCCCGCCTATGTGCCGCGCTCGCAGTCCTTTCCGACGAGCCCGGTCTCCCCGGATGCCGTTCAGCTGATGATCAGTCGGGTGGTGCCCGGCTATCAGCACCAGGGGCTGGGCCGGGTGCTGGTGCAGACGGTGGCGAAGGACCTTCTGGGGCGCGGCTTCCGGGCGATCGAGGCCTTCGGAGTGGCCGGCGCCGAGCGGCCGGGATGCCTGCTGCCCGCCGATCACCTGCTGGCGGTCGGCTTCAAGACGGTCCGCCCGCACCACCGCTACCCCCGGTTGCGGCTGGAGGCCCGCTCCACGCTCTCCTGGAAGGGCGACGTGGAGGGCGCGTTGGAGCGGCTGCTCGGGGGAGCCCGCAAGGAGCCCGCCCTACGGCCGTTCTGAGGCCTGCTGAGACCGAAAATGCCGGGAGGCGGGTCCGCTCGCGGACCCGCCTCCCGGCATTCACCCCATCCGGGGCGCTACCTACGTCAGAGCGTGATGATGCCGTCGAGGTCGCGCAGGATCATGCCCTTCGGACGCGCGCCGACGATGGTCTTCACGATCTCGCCGCCCTGGTACACGTTGAGGGTCGGGATCGAGATCACCGCGTACTTGGCGGGGATCTCCGGGTTCTCATCTATGTTGATCTTGGCGATGGTGATCTGGTCGCCGTACTGGTCGGCGATCGCCTCCAGGACCGGGGCGACCTGCTTGCACGGGCCGCACCAGGGCGCCCAGAAGTCGACCAGGACGGGCTTCTCGCTCTGGAGAACGGACGCGTCGAAGGTCTCGTCGGTCACGGTGATGATGGCGTCGGCCACGGGAACTCCCAAAGTCGCATTCAGCGATGTGTTGCGGGTGGAAACTGCGGTCCAGCGGGTGCCGCCCCCGGGTGGCGCTGTTTCACGTGAAACAGCGCCACCCGGGGACCGGCGGAGTCCGCTGGGTCAGGCCGCGACCTCGGCCGTGGCCTTGGTCGCCTGGTCGGCCAGGTGGGCCAGGTAGCGCTCGGCGTCCAGCGCGGCGGAGCAGCCGGTGCCGGCGGCGGTGATCGCCTGGCGGTAGGTGTGGTCGACCACGTCGCCGGCGCCGAAGACGCCGGTGAGGTTGGTGCGGGTGGAGGGGGCCTCGACCTTGAGGTAGCCCTCGGCGTCCAGTTCCAGCTGGCCGGTGAAGAGCTCGGTGCGCGGGTCGTGGCCGATGGCGATGAAGAGGCCGGTGACCGGCAGCTCGCGCAGCTCGCCGGTCGTGGTGTCGCGCAGGGTGACGCCGGTCAGCTTCGGGTCGCCGTGGATGGCCTCGACCGCGCTGTCCCAGGCGAAGGAGATCTTCGGGTCGGCGAAGGCGCGCTCCTGCATGGCCTTGGAGGCCCGCAGGCTGTCGCGGCGGTGGATGACCGTGACGCTCTTGGCGAAGCGGGACAGGAAGGTGGCCTCCTCCAGGGCGGTGTCGCCGCCGCCGACCACGGCGATGTCCTGGTCGCGGAAGAAGAAACCGTCACAGGTGGCGCACCAGGAGACGCCGCGCCCGGAGAGCGCGTCCTCACGCGGCAGCCCGAGCTTGCGGTGCTGCGAGCCGGTGGTGACGATCACCGCGTGGGCGCGGTGCACGACACCCTCGGAGTCGGTGACGGTCTTGATCTCGCCGGTGAGGTCGACCTCGACGATGTCGTCGGGGACCAGCTCGGCGCCGAACCGCTCGGCCTGTGCCCGCATGCTGTCCATCAGCTCGGGGCCCATGATGCCGTCCCGGAAGCCGGGGAAGTTCTCGACCTCGGTGGTGTTCATGAGCGCACCGCCGGCCGTCACCGCACCCTCGAAGACGAGGGGCTTGAGGGAAGCCCGCGCGGTGTAGAGCGCGGCCGTGTACCCTGCCGGGCCGGAGCCGATGATGATCACGTTACGGACGTCGCTCACTGCATCTCCTGGTTCGCATCGCGACCCGCGCTAGCGGGGAGGGGCGGCGGTCCTGCTCCGCCGACCCGGACAACGACTCACCAGTCTCCCGCATTCCCCGGCTGCCCAGCACCAGCCGCCCACCTCACGAATGGCTTACGGCGCTGCCACGGTCTGGTGCAGTTCGACGGTGGCGGGTGCGGCGGGGGTGTGCAGAGCGCAGCCCGCGTCGAGCAGGTAGACGTCCAGCCGGCCCGGATCGGCGGGGAGCGGGAAGACGTAGACGTCGACCGGGGTGCTGCCGTAGCGGCCATGGCCGACCGCGAGCGGGACCTTGCCGGCGTCGCCGCCGACGGCCGCCCGAACGCATCCGGGGAGCTGGTCGGTGGGGGCGGTGGCGTCGGCGTTCTGGTTGGTGGCGTGCGGCACGATCTTGGCTGTGGAGCCCGAGGGCTGGGAGGCCAGCAGCTGCTGTACCTGGGACGGCAGGCCGTCCGCGCTGAAGACCGGTCCGCCGGCCAGGGCGGGGGAGTCCGCGGGCCGCAGGGTGGCGCTGTTCGCACTGCTCGCGATGTTGTCGTTGGAGGAGCCGGAGTGGACCAGGACGGCCCCCAGTCCGAGCACGGCGAGGCATCCGGCGGCGGCCAGCAGCATCCGGGCCCGGCGGCGGAAGGCCGTCCGTCCGGGCCGCGAGCTGCGGTCGCTGCGGCCGGGCGGCGCGGCGATCGGAGAGCGGGGGAGACCCGGACCCGAAGCCGAACCCGAAGCCGAACCCGAAACCGGAGCCGAAGCCGGCTCGCCGATGGGGTGTGCGGCGGCCTCGGCGGCCAACGCGGCGTCGATCCGCAGCGCGACGTCCGCGGGCATCGCCGGCGGGTCGTCGGAGCCGAGCAGTTCGGCCAGCTCGGCCAGCGCGACGAGAGTGTCGGCGCACTGCGCGCAGCCGTCCAGATGCGTGCGGACGGCGGCGGCCTCCTCGGCGCCGAGCAGTTCCTCCTGCAGATCCGCCAGCTGGTCGGTGGACGGGTGGTCGTCGGACGGCTGGTCCGTGGAAGGGGCGGAGGCCGTCGGATCGTCCTCGACGGGGTCGGGTGCCTGGTTGGTCATCGGGGCGTCGCGTCTCCTTCCAGGCTCAGCTTGCGCACGGGGATGGCGGGATCCCTCGATGGGACGGAGCCGGAGCCCGCTGGGTTCCCCGGTGGCGGGGGACGGGTCGATGTTTCACGTGAAACATCGCTCCCGCGCAGATGGCGGACGAGCGGCAGCAGCCGGGCCCGGCCGCGCGCGCAGCGGCTTTTCACGGTGCCGACGGGCACGCCGAGCACCTCGGCCGCCTCGGCGACCGGATAGCCCTGCATGTCCACCAGGACTATCGCGGCCCGCTGGTCGACGGGGAGCGTGTCGAGCGCGGTCGCCAGCTCGCGGCGCAGCTCCTGGCGGACCACCAGGGCGTCGGTGGGCTCGGTGCTGCCGACCAGGGTGTCGAGCTGCTGCGGGTCCTCGTCCAGCGAGCCGGTGCGACGGCTGGCGGTCCGCCGGGCGCGGTCGAGGCAGGCGTTGACCACGATCCGGTGCAGCCAGGTGGTGACGGCGGAGCGGCCCTGGAAGGTGTGTGCGGCGCGGAAGGCGGAGACCAGTGCGTCCTGGAGCGCGTCGGCGGCCTCCTCACGGTCGCTGAGGGTGCGCACGGCCACGGCCCAGAGGCGGTCCCGATGGCGCTGGACCAGCACGCCGAAGGCAGCCTTGTCACCGTCGACATGACGTGCCAGGAGCTCCGCGTCGGTCGGCTCGGCGGCCTCGGACAGCTGCTGTCGCGTCGGCTCCGCCATCTGCTGTCCCCTCTCTGCCGCTCGGGTGCGCACGGCGAGCCGCACAGCTCAGCCGGCGACCTTGATCTCCGCGACCTTGCCCCGGTAGGTTCCGGCCCCATCATTGGGGAGGCTGGTCAGCCAGATCAAGAGGTAACGGGTGTGGACCGGCGTGGTGGGCCGGAAGTCGGCGGTGGAGCCGGTGCTCGTGGCGACCGGGTCGCCGAAGTCGGTGAACTGGCTGGGTGCGGTCGCGCCCGAGCCGCTGGGCACCCGCAGTTCGGCAGTGGTGTCGCCGCCCGCGAACTGCACCGAGACCTCGCCGACCGAGGTGGTCGAGCCGAGGTCGACCAGCAGGCCTGTGCCGTGTCCGATCGTGGTGAGGTTCTGGAGATAGCCCTCGGTCTGCCAGGAGGTGCTGGGGTTGTTGTCGTACGTCAGGGGCAGCTGGTCGGTGTGCATCGGGCCGTCGCCCAGCGGGTTGAACGAGGTGACGCCGGCGATCGTCACCGGCTTCAGCGGCGCCATCGAGGTGGCCGGGCTGGGCGAGCCGGCGACCCCGGTGACGCCCAGGGCCTGCTTCTCGCTGCTGCCGGAGCCGCCGTTGCCCAGCTGGCTGGCGAGGTGCCAGGAGCCGTAACCGATCGCGGCGAGCAGGGTGACCGACAGGGTCCACTTGAGCAGCCGCTTGGCGCGCCGGCGCGGTGCGGGGCGGGCGGGGATCCGCTCCTGGTGCATCGTCGCCGGAGCCGGTGCGGGCCGCTCCACCGCCGGGTGGGGCTCGCGGGGCTCGCGGCTGGTCCGGCCGGCCACCGGCTCGGGCACCGAGTAGCGCGGCTGGGCGAGGCCGGGCTGGGCAGGGTCGGGCTGCGGCTGGCGGATCCTGGGCAGCAGCGCGATGGCCTTAGTCAGCTCGGCCGGGGTGGTGATCGGCTCCAGGTGGTGCGGCGGCGGGTCGCACAGGGTCCGTGCGGCGAGGTCGGACAGGCCGCGGTGGATGCCGGCCCGGACCTGGTCGGGGGGCACGCAGCCGAGGCTCTTGGGCAGCCCCTGGAGGTCGTACCGGTCCTCGGGGTAGGGCCACCGGTGGGTGAGCGAGGCGTAGAGCAGCACGCCGATCGCCCGGGTGTCCACCAGCTCGGCGTCCTCCTCGGGCAGCCCGCGCAGCGCGGCGTCCACGGCCACGCCGTTGATCCGGTACTGGCCGGTGTCGGTGCGCAGCACGCACCGCGGGGTGAGCCGCAGGTGCGAGCGGCCGCTGCGGTGCGCGGCGGCGACCGCCTCGGCCACCTGGCGGACCATCTGGTAGGCGTCGTAGGGCTCCATCGGGCCGTCGGCGAGCAGCGTGGCCAGGTCGGTCGCGCCGGGCAGCCACTCCCGGATCACATAGACCAGGTCGCCCTCCTGGACCGCGTCCAGGACCTGGACGAAGCGCGGGTCGCCGAGCAGGGCGGCGGACCGCGCGGCGGCCAGCACGTCCTTGGCCCGGTGATGCCCGGCGGCCATCAGGTGGACGCCGACGGCACGTCGGAGCTTCTCGTCGACCGCGCGCCAGCTGCTGAAGACCGCGGTCTGCGAGGTGCACTCCTCCAGCCGGTAGCGGTCGGCGATCTTGTCGCCGCTGTGCCGCTGTGGCACCGGGAGGTCCTCGGGGACGTCGTCCGCCGCGGCGTCGTCGTCGTCGTCGGGCTTCTCGTCGCTGTCGCTGTCGCCGTCGTCGCCGTCCTCGTCCGCGGGGGCGTCGTCCGTCCCGGCCGCTTCGGCCGGGACGGACGACGAGTCCTCGTCGGCGGCGGCCGAGGCCGCCCGATCGGTCAGCTCGGCGGCGATCTCGGAGGCGGAGAGCGGTGCTGTCGTCTCGGCCTCCTCCTCGGCCGCTGATGCGTCGACGACTGCCTTGGTGCCATCAGCCACCGTCGTCCTGCCTCCCCTTGTATCGCCCGGTCCGGCGCCCCTGTCGGCCCGGCCCTCGGGAGGGCAGCCGTACGAGGACCCGGGTCTGCAGACCAAGTCGTTCTAAGACAATTGTGCCCACTCTTCCCACCTTGCTACGACCGGCGAGGGGCCCAACTGGTTGCGCTCGGTGCCGGACGGATCCGTGGGTGGACGAACTGAGGAGAAGTCAGCGGCCCAGTCGGCTACGGACCATGCCGATCATCGCGTTGAGTTCCTCGATCCGCATCCTTTTGGCGAGCGCGGTGAAGACCGCCAGTTGTACGGCTCCGGCGACCAGCACAGTAACCACGCTTCCCAGCCAGCTGTTCAGCAGGTCCCCCAGAAGCAGGGCGACGAGGAAGCCGGCCAGCGCGGCGGGCAGACAGGCGATCGCCAGCCGGGCGTAGGTTTTGGCGATCCGTCCGGTGTCCAGCCCGCCGATCCGCCGCTTGAGCTTGGGCACCGCCACCGCCACACCCACCGCGTACGAGGCTCCGTAGCCCAGTGCCATGCCGGTGACGGCCAGCTGGGCGGGCAGCAGCAGGTAGCAGAGCACCGCGGTGCCGGCCTGGGCGGCGGCCACCCAGACGGTGTTGGAGAACGGGGTACGGGTGTCCTCGTAGGCGTAGAAGCCGCGCAGCAGCACGTACTGCACCGAGTACGGGATCAGGCCCAGCGCGAAGGCGGAGAGCATCAGGCCGACCGCTGTGGTGCCGTGCGAGGCACTGCCCCCGTTGCCCAGCCCGTAGATCGCGGTGCCGATCTGCGGGCCGAGCGCGAGGAAGAGGAAGGACGCCGGGACGATCGCCACGGCGGAGGTGCGCAGGCCGTACGAGAGGTCGTCACGGACGGCGCCGGCGTCACCGTCGGCGGCCGAGCGGGAGAGCCGCGGCAGCACGGCGCTCATCACCGAGACGGTGATCACGGCCATCGGCAGCTGCCAGATCAGCAGCGCGTTGGAGTAGGCCGCCAGGCCCACCCCGAGGTAGCCGGAGCTCGCGGCCGCGCTGCCCGCCGCAGTGGCGAGCTGGGTGACCACCAGATAGCCGGCCTGGTTGGCGAGGACGAAGAGGAAGGTCCACTTGGCCAGCCGGGCGGCCTTGCCGAGTCCGTGCCCGCGCCAGTCGAAGCGCGGGCGGAACTGGAAGCCGGCGGCCCGCAGGTAGGGGATCATCGCCAGCGCTTGCACGGTGAGGCCCAGCAGGGTGCCGACACCCAGCAGCCGCAGGCCCTCGGGCGAGATGGTCTCCGGGGTGACGCGGCTGTTCTCGAAGGTGCCGAAGACCCAGAGGTACATCCCGAAGGTGAAGATCACCACGACGTTGTTGAGGACCGGCGTCCACATCATCGCGCCGAACCGCCCGCGGGCGTTCAGAATCTGACCCATCACCACGTGCACGCCCATGAAGAAGATGGTCGGCAGGCAGTAGCGGGCCAGGGTCACCGTGGTGTCGGCGCTGGTGGGGTTGCTCATCAGCGAGTGCGAGATCAGCTGGACCAGCAGCGGGGCGGCCAGCACGGCGACGAACGCCACTCCGGCCAGGCCGACCATCACCAGGGTCAGGAGGCGGTTGGCGTAGGCGGTCCCGCCGTCCTCGTCCTGCTTCATGCTGCGGACCAGCTGGGGGACGAAGACGGCGTTCAGGGCGCCGCCGCCGATCAGGATGTAGAGCAGGGTGGGCAGCGTGTTGGCGGCCGAGTAGGAGTCGCCCATCGTGCCGACGCCGATCGCGGCGGCGATGACCATGGTGCGCACGAAGCCGGTGCCGCGTGAGACCAGGGTGCCGGCGGCCATGATGGCGCTGGAGTTGACCAAGCCGCCGATCTTGCCGCCGGGCTGCGGGGAGCCGGTCGGCTCGCCGGGCTCCTGCGCCTCGTCGTCGCTCTCGGTCGGCTCCCGGGGGTCACCGGCCGACGGGGTCTCGGGTGCCGGTGACTTGGCCGGGTCGAGCCAGGGCTTGGGCGTCCGGGCCGGGGAGAGCTGGAGCTCGGCCTCCTCGGCGGTCAGCGGCGGGTCGAACTCGATCACCGGGATGAACGGCTTCTCCGGCTTCTCCGGCGCGGACGGCGCGGACGGCGCGGACGGCGCGGACGGCGCAGCGGGCGACGGCGGGGCAGGGCTGGCGGGCGTGGCGGGCGCGGTGTCCAGAGCGCCGCCCGCGTGGCCGGCGCCGACACCGCTGAGCAGGGCGTCCACCCCGACGTACTCGGTGCTCTCGCTGTCCCAGGGGGAGCCGGTCGGCCCGGGCTCGGCCGCGCTGTTCTCCGGCGCGCTCGCGGCGGCCGTCGCGGCGGCGGGCAGCAGGCGGCGCGCAGCCAGGGCGGCGCGCCCGGCCCAGCGGGAGGCGGGGACGGTCGGTTCGGGGGCGCCGGCGCCGTCCGGGAGGCCGGGGAGCGCCGCCTCCGCCTCGACCGGCGGCTCCGCCAGGTCCGCGGGCTGTTCGACGGTCTGCTCGGCGCGCTGCTCGGCGGGCTCGTCGGCGGTGCGGTCGTACGGGTCGGGTCCGGCGAGCGTCGGGTACGGGTCGGCGGCGAACGGATCCTGGGCGTAGGTGTCGGTCAGGTACCAGTCCTGCTCATCGGCCGGCGGGGCTCCTGGGGCGGGTGCGCTGTCGGTCCGGCCCCGTCCGCGTTCCTGGCCCTGTACTCGCTCGTCCCGCGGCCCGCTCATGCCACCTCTTCGCTGTCCGGGTCCGGCCGCGCGGGGTCTCCGGGCGGCCTCGGACCGGTCGGTCGGCCGACGCCGGACGATGCCACTGCCCGCCTGCCGTGGACCGGCCGGTCCCAGAGATCTACTGTCTCATCACGGCCCGCCCGATCCCGGCTTTCGACGCGGCTCGCCCCTGCGCCTTCTGCCGTCCGGCTACGGCTGCTCGGCCGGCGGCGCGTCGTCCTCGCCTTCGCCGACCGCGAGCGGGGCGTCCGGGTCCCCGGCGGCCACGAGGCCCTTCTTCCGCTTGAGGTAGATCCGCAGCCCGGCCAGCAGCACCAGCAGCACGCCAGCACCGACCACCCACCAGACGCCGCTGGGGACGTGGGTGACGTCGACCTTGAACTGCACCTCGGGGCCGTAGGGCTGGGCGTCGGGGCCCACCGTCCACAGCTGGGCGGTCATCGGGACGACCCCGTTGCCCTTGGCGCGGGCGGTGAAGCGCAGCGAGGCGCTCTGCCCGGCGCCCAGCACGATCGAGCCGGGCTGGCTGACGTTCAGCCGGTTCGGCTGCGAGGAGGTGAGCCGCAGTTCGAGGTTGAGCACGGTCTGGGTGAGGTCGTTCTTGACGCTGACCTGGAGCAGGCCGGAATCACCGGCAAGAGTGACCACGCTGCTCTTGGGCGCGATGGCCACGGCGGTGGTCAGCTGCGCCAGGTAGGCCGTGACGTTGGTGCGGAAGTCCTGGCCGGCCTTCTGCTGGGTGCGCCACTCGGTGGACAGCGAGCGGAGCATCGCGGCGCTGAACGGGCTGCTGACGCGCTGCGGGAGGGTGAGGATCCGCACCAGCCGGTCGACGTCCTGCTGCATCTGGGCGACCGTCGCCAGGTCCTTGGTCGACAGTTCGGTGGCGCGCAGGTCGCCGGGGTAGGTGTCGGCGGCCGGGACGCTGGTGGTCGCCCTGCTGTCGGCGGCGGCCGCGGTGACGGCGTCGAGCGTGGCCGGGGTGGTCCACTTGCCGGCCTGGGCGGCGGCCAGCGAGTCGGCCAGGGCCTGCGCGCTGCCCACGGTCAGGTCGCGTGGCGGCATCACCAGCATGGTGCGCGGGACGCTCGGCTGCTGGAGGGTGACCGCCAGGGTCTCGGCCAGGAAGCGCCGCTGCGCCTCGGCCTGGCTCAGCGGGCTGTTGAGATCGCCCTGGAACAGCGCGGCGACGGTGCTGTCGGCGACCACGCCGGTCTGGCCGTTGCCGATCGGGCGGGCGGCATTGGGGGTGTAGGCGAGGCTCTCCGGCATGCTCGAGCTGTTCACCAGCACCGTCGTGCCGCCGAGCTGCTTGGCGGTGGCGGCGGTCGGCTGGTCCAGGACGCCCTGGTAGGGCCAGGCCACGTTGTCCGTCACGTCGGTGGACAGCCGGCCCTCGACGGTCACCTTGCCGGCCGTGCGGGCCTTGCCGGTCACGGTGTCCAGACCCACCAAACCGGAGCCGTTGTGCGCGATCGAGGCCAGGTCGGGGTCGCCGTAGGGCAGCGCGACCACCTGTGAGCCGTTGGCAGCCACCGCGGCGCGCAGCGCGGCGAGCCAGGCGGTCGCCACGGCCGTTCCGGTGCCGGCCTTGGTGTTGTCGGCCTTGGCGGGCTCGCCGCCGTGCCCGGCCAGCTGGACCCGGTAGGGCTTGGTCATCGCGAAGACGGTGTCCAGCAGCTCCGGGTCGATCACCCAGGTCAGCGAGTTGATCTTGGCCCCGGTCGTGACCAGCTGGCCGAGCCGGCCGCTCGGTCCGAGGTCGGTGGCGAGGGTGTCGTCGCGCAGCACCGGGGTCTGGTCGGTGTCCGTGGTCTGGGCCACCAGCTCGGGGGCGTGCGTGAGCGGCCACAGCGTGGCGACCTGGGTGGGCTGGGCGTCCTTGGGGTCCGCGAAGTACGGCAGGACGGTGCGGCCGATGCCCACCACACGGTCGTTGTCGTCCTGGACGTCCACTGCCAGCTCGTAGACACCGCTCTTGTCGAGCTTCAGGTCGGCCATCTGGACCTGGAAACTGAACGGCGCCGTGGCGCCGGGGCCCAGGTCGGACAGCTGGTTGGGCGCCGGGTCGGTGAGCTCCTTGCCGTCGGCACTGGTGGGTGTGGTCCTGGCGAACAGCGCGGCGATGTCGCTGCGGGTGCTCAGCGGCTTGTCGTGGCTGCCCAGCTCCAGCCCGGCGTGCGGGTGGCTGATGGTGCCCGAGCCGGTGTTGGTGACCTGGCCGGTGATCGTCAGCTGGCCGGTGGGGCCGGGGGCGACCGGCTGGACGTTGCTGATGACGACGTTCACGGGTGTGTCGGAGGAGCCCGAGGCGGGCGCGGCCAGCGCGGGCGGGGCGGCGATGACGCCGAGCAGCCCAAGGGCGCAGCCGACGGACAGTGCTCCGGCCCGCAGGCGGGCCGATGGTCGGGAACCGGAGCCCGACCTGCGAGGACTTCCCGTGTGCCGTGCTGGCTCGCCCACGCGCTTCGCCCTCGCCGTTCCGGTTCGCTGTCGTCTTCGTCAACGTCACGCGGAGGTGTTCCGCGCTGTCCCGCACTGTCCTGGTGCCGTCCGCTCGGGCGCTGCATGCTGCCGCGGGCCGTCCTGTCGAACGGCTCGTGGTGGCGCACCCGAGTTTTCCCCACCCGCATGGTAACGACGTTGCCCGGCCCGCAGTGTTGCGGGCCTTGGGATGAGCGACCGTGACGGCCGGCGAAACCCGCGGGCGTCAGGGCCGCTGGGACACGTACGCTTGTGTGCCGTGTCCCACGTCGATGATTCCAGCCCCGAGACCCCCCTTCCCGCTGCCGCCGCGACGGTGCTGCCAGGCCTGAGCGAGGCCCAGACGCGCGGGCTTCAGGAGCTGCTCAGGGTCTCCCCGGTCGCGGACGAGATCGCTCGACGGTTCCAGGCGGCCGGGTTCCGGCTGGCCCTGGTGGGCGGATCGGTGCGGGACGCGTTGCTCGGTCGGCTGGGCAACGACCTGGACTTCACCACCGACGCCCGGCCCAAGCAGGTGCTCAAGCTGGTGAACGGCTGGGCGGACGCGGTCTGGGACGTCGGCATCGCGTTCGGCACGGTGGGCGCCCGCAAGGACACCGCCGACGGCAGCTTCCTGATCGAGATCACCACTTACCGCTCCGAGGCGTACGACCGCACCTCGCGCAAGCCCGAGGTGACCTACGGCGAGACCATCGAGCAGGACCTGGTGCGCCGCGACTTCACCGTGAACGCGATGGCCGTCGACCTGCCGGGTCGCGGATTCGTCGACCCGCACCACGGCCTGGACGACCTGGAGGCCCGGCTGCTGCGCACGCCGGCCACCCCGGAGGAGTCCTTCTCCGACGACCCGCTGCGGATGATGCGGGCCGCCCGTTTCGCCGCCCAGCTGGACTTCACGCCCGCTCCCGAGGTGGTCGTGGCGATGACCGCGATGGCCGAGCGAATCACCATCGTCTCGGCCGAGCGGGTCCAGGCCGAGCTCAACAAGCTGCTGCTCGCCGACCACCCGGTGAAGGGCCTGCGGCTGCTGGTCGACACCGGGCTCGCCGGCTTCGTCCTGCCCGAGCTTCCGGCCCTCCAGCTGGAGGCCGACGAGCACCACCGGCACAAGGACGTCTACGAGCACTCGCTGACCGTCCTGGAGCAGGCCATCGCGCTGGAGCAGGACGGTCCGGACCTGACGCTGCGACTGGCCGCGCTGCTGCACGACATCGGCAAGCCGCGCACCCGGCGCTTCGAGTCGGACGGCCGGGTCTCCTTCCACCACCACGAGGTGGTCGGCGCGAAGATGACCCGCAAGCGGATGCGGGAGCTGAAGTACTCCAAGGAACTGATCGACGACGTCTCGCAGCTGGTCGAACTGCACCTGCGCTTCCACGGCTACGGCGGCGGCGAGTGGACGGACTCCGCCGTCCGCCGCTACGTCACCGACGCCGGTCCGCTGCTGGAGCGTCTGCACAAGCTGACCCGCTCCGACTGCACCACCCGCAACCGGAAGAAGGCCGCCACCCTCTCGCGCACCTACGACGGTCTGGAGGAGCGGATCGTCCAGCTCAAGGAGCGCGAGGAGCTGGACTCGATCCGCCCGGCGCTGGACGGCAACCAGATCATGGAGCTACTGGAGCTGAAGCCCGGCCCGCAGGTGGGCAAGGCCTACAAGCACATGCTGGAGCTGCGCCTTGAGCACGGCCCGATGGAGCACGAGGCCGCGGTGGCCGCGCTGAAGACCTGGTGGGCGGCCGAGCAGGAGCAGTAAGCGGCACTAGTTGGGGAGCAGGCAGAGCACGAAGCCGTCGCCGCCGCTCTCGCGGGTGTACCAGGTGCTGGCCGACGGGAACTGCTGGCGACAGGCGGTGGCGCCGTCGGTGGCGCCGTCGATCCGGCCGGCCACCTTGTACTCGGCGTTGGTGGCGCCGCAGGGCACGATCACGAGCTTCGGGGTGGGGTCCTCGGTGCTGGTGGTCGGGTGTTCGTTGTGCACGCAGTCGCCGGCCTTGGCGGTGGCCACGTCGGAGCCGTTGCCCGTCGCCGAGCCGCCGGACGTCTTCGTGGCGGCGGTTCCGGCGAAGAGCGCGGCCTGCACGATCAGCAGCCCGAGCGCCAGCAGGAGCGAGACGATCGGCAGGGCCAGCATGAAGATCGCCCCGCGCCTGGTCAGCGGGACTCCCGGGTCGAGCTGCGGGCCGTGCGTGCCGGGCGCGGGCGGTGGCAGCTGCCGGATCTTCCGGTAGGCCGCGCGGTTGCGCAGCAGCGCGATGAGGGTGAAGACCGAGGAGAGATAGGCCCACCAGCCGCGCAGCAGGGTCTGCTGCGACATGTCGCGGACCGTGGCCGTGCCGCATATTCGGCAGAACGGTCCGCGCCTGCGCAGGAACCGCATGATCACGATCATGCCGCGGTGTCCGTGCACGGTGACGTCGACCGCGGGGAACCCGCCGCAGATCCGGCAGGCCGGGCCGCCGGGGTGGTAGCCCTGGGGGTAGCCGCCGCCGGGCATCTGCGCCGGCGGCGCGTACGGGTAGGGCTGCGGATATCCGGCCGGCGGCCGGCCGTACGCCCCGGGTGGCGGGGGCGCGGTCGGGTAGCCGTACCCGGGCGCCGGCGGGTAGCCCACCGGCACCGGCCCGCGGCCGTACGGGCTGGGCAGCGGCGGCCGGCCCTGCGGGGCGTACGGGTTCGGCGGCGGGTACGGATTGCTCACGAGGACTTCCCAGGACGTGGCAGGACGGGTGAGTGACGAACCCTAGCGAGTCGTGCCGAACACGAGCCCACGCCTGGCCGACGGATCGGCGCGTCGGCAGGCCCGTCCGTAGAGCACCGCGCTCAGCGCGTAGAGCAGGGCGACGCCGACCACCAGGCCGACCGAGCGCCCGTTCAGTGGCAGGACCAGCGCGCTCACCCCGGCCGCCGCCACGAAGGCGACGTTGAAGAGCACGTCGTACAGGGCGAAGACGCGGCCTCGGTAGTCGTCCTCGACGGCGTTCTGCACGATGGTGTCGGCGCAGATCTTGGTGCCCTGGGTGACCACCCCGAGCAGCAGGGCGGCCACCATCGCCGGGCCCTCGGAGAAGAGCAGCCCCAGCGCCGGGACGAAGACCGCGGCCGAGGCGAGGCAGGCGACCATCCAGCCGGTCAGCCCCAGCCGCCGGGTGAACCACGGGCTGACCACGGCCGCCAGGAAGAAGCCGACCGCCGAGAAGCCCAACGCGGTGCCCAGGGTGGCCAGTCCGCCCTTGCTGTCGCCGGGCTGGTTGAAGGTGTAGCGGGAGAGCATCAGCACCACGACGATCAGCACGCCGTAGCAGAACCGCGCCGCGGTGACCGCCGCCAGCGCGTGCACCGCCGGGCGGCCGTCCCTGACGAGGTGGCGCACGCCGTCCGCCAGCGAGTGCCCGGCCTGGCCGAGGGCCGCGCGCAGGTCGGGACGGTCGGGGTGGTGTTCGGGGCCGAGCAGCTCGGGGTCCATCCGGTGCGCCGCGAGGGCCGCGCTGAGGTAGAGCACGGCCGCGATGCAGACCAGGCCGGCGTCGGCCTTCTGCCCGGGGGGCAGCACCTGGTGGAAGAGGAATCCGATGCCACCACCGGCGGCGGCCGCCACGGTGCCCAGCGTGGGGGAGACGGCGTTGGCGGTGACCAGCTGGGCCGGTTCGACGACCCGGGGGAGCGCGGCCGACAGTCCGGCCAGGATGAACCGGTTGAGCGCGGTGACCAGCAGGGCGGCGCCGAAGAAGAGCCATTCGGGAGCCCGGCCGAGCAGAAGTGCGGCGGTGACAAGGCCGAGGCCGAAGCGGGCGAGGTTGCCCAGGTAGAGCACCTGGCGCCGGCGCCAACGGTCCAGCAGCACCCCGGCGAACGGGCCGATCACGGAGAACGGCAGCAGCAGCACCGCGAGCATCGAGGCGATGTCGGCCGGGCTGGACTGGCGTTCCGGGGAGAAGATCACATACGAGGCCAGCGAGACCTGGAAGACCCCGTCGGAGAGCTGGGAGAGCAGCCGGGCGGTGAGCAGCCGACGGAAGTCGCGCGTGCGGATCAGCCCGCGGAGCGTGGCGTGGCCGGTGAGCTGGGAGCTGGGGGCCGGTGCCGGCCGTCTGGTGATCGCCACACGCTCAGGGTGTCATGACTGTGGCCGATGTTTCACGTGAAACATCGGCCACAGTCAGACGGAGATCGGAGTCGGGAGCTCAGGGCTCGCGGACTCAGGCCTCGCCGCGGATGAACTTCTCGACGTTGTCGCGAGCCTCGTCGTCGAAGTACTGCACCGGCGGGGACTTCATGAAGTACGAGGACGCCGAGAGGATCGGGCCGCCGATGCCGCGGTCCATGGCGATCTTCGTGGCGCGCACGGCGTCGATGATGACACCGGCCGAGTTCGGGGAGTCCCAGACCTCGAGCTTGTACTCCAGGCTCAGCGGGACGTCACCGAAGGCGCGACCCTCGAGGCGGACGAAGGCCCACTTGCGGTCGTCGAGCCACTGGACGTAGTCCGACGGGCCGATGTGGACGTTCTTGGCGCCCAGCTCGCGGTCGACGATCTGCGAGGTGACGGCCTGCGTCTTCGAGATCTTCTTGGACTCCAGGCGCTCACGCTCGAGCATGTTCTTGAAGTCCATGTTGCCGCCGACGTTCAGCTGCATGGTGCGCTCGAGGAGGACACCGCGGTCCTCGAAGAGCTTCGCCATCACGCGGTGCGTGATGGTGGCGCCGACCTGCGACTTGATGTCGTCACCGACGATCGGCACGCCGGCCTCGGTGAACTTGTCCGCCCACTCCTTGGTGCCCGCGATGAACACCGGCAGAGCGTTGACGAAGCCGACCTTGGCGTCGATCGCGCACTGCGCGTAGAACTTGGCGGCGTTCTCCGAACCCACCGGCAGGTAGCAGACCAGGACGTCGACCTGCTGGTCCTTGAGGACCTGCACGATGTCGACCGGAGCCTCGTCGGACTCCTCGATGGTCTCCCGGTAGTACTTGCCCAGGCCGTCGAGGGTGTGACCACGCTGCACGGTGACGCCGGTCGGCGGCACGTCGCAGATCTTGATGGTGTTGTTCTCGCTGGCGCCGATGGCGTGCGCCAGGTCCTGGCCCACCTTCTTGGCGTCGACGTCGAACGCGGCGACGAACTCCACGTCGGAGACGTGGTAGTCGCCGAACTGCACGTGCATCAACCCGGGGACCTTGCCGGCCGGGTCGGCGTCCTTGTAGTACTCGACACCCTGCACCAGCGACGCGGCGCAGTTGCCGACGCCCACGATGGCTACGCGAACCGAACCCATTCCGGTTGCTCCCTGTGATCTCGTGAGGTCCGTCGGAGACCGACGATCCTCGTCTTGCTTCTCATCTGACTGTCTGACGGGCGCGCTGCGCCCACTTCCGCCGCGTGGCACAGGGCAGACGCGGTGGCGGCACTCCTAGGCGGAGTGCCCCGGGCGGTCGTACGGTGGCCGGGGCGGATCCGAAGATCCGTCCTCGTCGCCACGGCCGTCCGAAGACTGTGGTGTTTCCTGGCCTCTCGGGGACACGATGCCGCGCCCGCTCCGATTGGCCCGTTCGGTCTCGATCAGCTCGTTCAGCCAGCGGACCTCGCGCTCCACCGACTCCAGGCCGTGCCGCTGCAGCTCGAGCGTGTAGTCGTCGAAGCGCTCGCGGGTGCGGGCGATCGAACTCCGCATCCGCTCCAGCCGCTCCTCCAGCCGGCTGCGGCGGCCCTCCAGGACGCGCATCCGCACGGCTCGGTCGGTCTGACCGAAGAAGGCGAAGTGCACGCCGAAGTGCTCGTCCTCCCAGGCGTCCGGGCCCGAGTCGGCGAGCAGCTCCTCGAAGCGTTCCTTGCCCTCGGAGGAGAGCCGGTAGACGATCTTCGACCGCTTGCCGTTCAGTGCCGTGGCCGGGACGTACGCGGTGTCCGGGTTGTCCTCGACCAGCGAGCCCTGGGCGACCAGGTTCTTCAGGCAGGGGTAGAGCGTGCCGTACGAGAACGCACGGAACGACCCCAACAGTACGTTGAGCCGCTTGCGCAGCTCGTAGCCGTGCATCGGAGCATCGTGCAGCAGGCCGAGAACGGCGAACTCCAGCACTCCTGAACGCCTGCTCACGCTGTCCGGCCTCCTCTCCGACGACTCGCCCCTGCCGGGGCCCTCGGTACCTCGCGGTCGGCTATGCCGCTGCGATGTATCGACTCGATATATCGAGAACGATAGGCCGAGGTCACGATTGGGGCAAGAGGGGCACGGGTGAATGTGATCACAAGAGTTCGTTCGATCTGTTCGCGCCCCAGGTCGCGGCCATCTCGGGGGGTCTTGGCAACGGGGATGTAATGATCTGCGGTGGTTTTCTGGTGATTAGTTCCTGATGCCCGATTAGTCAGGGTTTCAGGGTGCGTACGCTGTCGCGTGTGCACGAGGACCACCATCGGGGCAGCGGCCGTACACAAGGCCTAGGGCGGTTGCGGGCATTGGAAGGGGAACCTGTCTTCAGGCGTCCGTGCCTGGCCTAGGAGTTACTGGACAATGAGCGAACACCGGCGTAGGTCGCACAACTCGGGCGGCGACGAACCACCCGAGGGCAGCAACGGCGGGCAACCGTACGCCTACGGCAGTCCGCCGGAGGGTGCGCCGTCCTATGACACGCCAGGACGGCCCAGGCCCAACCGGGGCGGCGCCCCCGGTGCCCCCCGGGGTACCCGGTCGACCGCCCAGCAGCCGCGGCTGACTCGGGCCGAGATGCGCAAGGCCTCCCAGAAGGGCGGCCGCAAGGGCGCGACCACCGCGTCCGCCTCCGGCGCCGGCGCCGGCGGCCGTGACGGCGGCAAGCCGCCGGGCAAGAAGCGGTTCATCGACTACCCGCGCTGGGGCAAGAGCGGCGTCCGCCGCTGGCTCCCGTCGTGGAAGCAGTGCTTGACGATCTTCCTGCTGATCTTCGGCAGTGGAGTGGGCGCGGTCGGTGTCACCTACGCGAACACCGCGATCCCCAACATCAAGGACCTGGTCAAGGACCAGAACAGCATCTACTACTGGGCCGACGGCTCGGAGATGACGCGCAAGGGCGAGACCAACCGGCAGATCGTCCCGCTCAGCGACATCAGCCCGAACCTGCAGAACGCGGTGATCGCCGCCGAGAACGAGTCCTTCAAGACCGACAGCGGCATCGACCCCCAGGGCATCGCCCGCGCCGTCTACAACATGGCCACCGGCGGTCCGACCCAGGGTGGTTCCACGATCACCCAGCAGTACGTGAAGAACGCCTACCTGAGCCAGGACCAGACCCTGAGCCGCAAGCTGAGCGAGTTCTTCATCACGCTGAAGATCAACCAGAAGCTCACCAAGGACCAGATCCTTGACGGCTACCTGAACACCAGCTGGTTCGGCCGCAACGCCAACGGCATCCAGGCGGCTGCCCAGGCCTACTACGGCGTCAACGCCAAGGACCTGAACGTCTGTCAGAGCGCCATGCTGGCCGGTCTGCTCAAGGGTGCCAACGACTACGACCCCAGCCTCAGCAAGGCCAACCTCCAGCGTGAGACGGACCGCTGGAACTACGTCCTGGGCCGGATGGTGGCCACCCACTCGCTGTCCGCCGCGGACCGTGCCCAGTGCAGCCAGTTCCCGATGCCGATCCCGAACAAGACCGCGTCCAACATGACCGGCGAGATCGGCTACCTGGTCGACACGGCCAACAAGTACCTCGAGGCGCAGGATCCGACGATCACCGACGCCACGCTGGCGCAGGGCGGTTACCAGATCTACACGACCTTCCAGAAGGACAAGGTCGACGCGCTGAAGAAGGCCGTCGACGACATCAGCTCGCAGAACCTCAACCCCGCCAAGCGGCCCGACACGGACACCAACGTCCAGGTCGGCGCGGCCTCGGTGGTCCCCGGCGACGGGGCGATCGTGGCGATCTACGGCGGTCCCGGCTACGACCAGAACCACTTCGTCAACAACGCCGACGCCTCCGGTGTCCCGGTCGGCTCGACCTTCAAGCCCTTCGTGCTGGCCACCGCCATGCAGACCGGCGTGCTGACCCAGACCGGCGCCGACGGCAAGCCCACCCGGATCAACGAGGACAGCCGCTACAGCGGCGCCGACATGAGCACCATCCGCAAACCGGACGGCTCGCTCGTGCTCGACGCCAGCAACAAGCCGTTCCGGCAGAAGAACGACGACCCCGGCGACCCGGGCTTCGTGACCCTGCGCACCGCCATGGAGCAGTCCATGAACGTGCCGTACGTGCAGCTCGGCGAGGACGTCGGCGGTACCAACGTGGAGGCGCTGGCCGAGAAGATGGGCCTGAAGAAGGAGAGTTTCGCCGACCCGAACACGGCCTCCTTCGCGATCGGTACCTCCACCCCGAGCGCGATCCGGATGGCCTCGGCCTACTCGGTCTTCGCCGCCCGCGGGATGCAGACCGACCCGTACTCGGTGACCAAGGTCTCGTTCAACGGCGTGCTGAAGCCCGCCTTCACCAAGCCGACGCCGAAGCCGGTCCTCGACCAGGCGGTCGCCGACAACATCACCGACGTGCTGCAGGGCGTGGTCCAGCGGGGCACCGGTACCAAGGCCAAGGCGCTCGGCCGCCCGGTGGCCGGCAAGACCGGTACCACCGACAAGGGCGTCTCGGCCTGGTTCGACGGCTACACCCCGCAGCTGGCCACCGCGGTCAGCATGTTCCGTGAGGACCCGGCCAACCCCAAGCTGCTGTCGCTGACCGGCACCGGCGGCGCGGTCGGCGGTTTCTACGGCGGTAACCTCCCCACCGAGATCTTCACCGAGTACATGAAGGCCGCGCTGGCGAACGTCCCGTCGACCGACTTCCCGACGCCGGAATCGGTCAACACCGAGGTCGACGCCTCGGGCGCGCCGAGCACCGCCTCGCCGTCGCCCTCGGCCTCCGCCACGGCGACCGACACCGCCACGGCGCCGGCTCCCAGCACCGCGCCCCCGGCCGCCCCGGTCAGCTCGGCCCCGGCCCAGCCGCCGACCGGTGCGCCCACGACGCCGTCGCTGCCGAGCTCGGGCCCGACCGGTTGTGACGTGGTCTTCGGATGTGGCCCGACCGACAGCCCGTCCCCGACCAGAAGCCACGGCGGCAGGCCCACCGGCCCGCCGACCAGCCCGCCGACCAGCTCGGCGCCGCCGACAGCGGCTGGTGGACTGCTCGGCCAGTAGCCGACAGCGCAGGAACGGCCGTGGCGGCCCCGCAACCGAGCGGGGCCGCCACGGCCGTTCTCGCGCGTGCGGCTCGCGGGGTCCTTCTCGTCCCCGTCACGGTCGTGCGGCAGTATGTGCGCCATGACGTCGATCGCGCGTGACGAATCCACCGGGCCCGAGGCAGCGGCCCCGGTCGCGGAAGGACCGTTGCCCAACACCGTGGTCGTCCCCGCGGACGAGGACCCGGTCGCGGCGGCCGGCAGCGAGTTCCTCGGCGGCCCGCCCGGCCGGCGGGCCCTGCTGGGGGTCTCCTGGTGGATCCCGGCGCGGGTGCTGGCGCTCTTCACCGTGGTCACCTACGCGCTCGGCCTGGTGCAGAAGGTGCCCTGCTACACCAGCGGCTGGTTCTTCGGCGCGACCGCGCAGTACACCCACGCCTGCTACAGCGACATCCCGCACCTGTACTCGGCCCGCGGGTTCGCCGACGGTCTGCACCCCTATCTCGACATGATCCCGTCGCCCGCTCCGGACATGAAGTTCCTGGAGTACCCGGTGCTGACCGGCTTCTTCATGCAGATCGCGGGCTGGCTCACCCCGCAGGGCGGCGTCATCCAGGACCGCGAGCGCTGGTTCTGGATGGTCAACGCCGCGATGCTGCTGATCTGCGCGGTCGTCACCGTGATCGCGCTCTCGCGCACCCACCGCCGCCGCCCCTGGGACGCGCTGCTGTTCGCGCTGGCGCCCTGCCTCGCGCTGGACTCCACCATCAACTGGGACCTGCTCGCGGTCGCGCTGACCGCCGTGGCGATGGCGTACTGGGCGAACAGCCGGACGGTCTGGGCGGGCGTCTTCATCGGCCTGGCCACCGCGGCCAAGCTCTATCCGCTGCTGCTGCTCGGTCCGCTGCTGGTGCTCTGCTGGCGCGCCGGACGCTGGCGGGCCTTCTGGCAGGCGACCGGGGGTGCGGTCGGCGCCTGGCTGCTCGTCAACGTCCCGATCATGATCGCCAACTGGGACGGCTGGGCCACCTTCTACACCTTCAGCCAGACCCGCAAGGAGGACTTCGGGTCCTTCTGGATGATCCTCATGCAGGACCGCAACGAGTCGCTGGCGGGCCTGAACAACTGGATCGCCGGCCTCCTGATCGCCTGCTGCCTGGGCATCGGCTGGCTCGCGCTGTCGGCCCCGCGCCGGCCGCGCTACGCCCAGCTGGTCTTCCTGATCGTCGCGGCCTTCGTCGTCACCAACAAGGTCTACTCCCCGCAGTACGTGCTCTGGCTGATCCCGCTGGCGGTGTTGGCCCGGCCGCGCTGGCGCGACTTCCTGATCTGGCAGGCCTGCGAGGTGCTGTACTTCCTCGGCATCTGGTCCTACCTGGCCTACACCGGTGACGCCAAGCAGCACGGGATCGGCCAGGACTGGTACCACTTCGCGGTCATCCTGCACCTGCTGGGCACGCTCTACCTGTGTGCCGTGGTGATCCGGGACATCCTGCGCCCCGACCGGGACCCGGTCCGCTGGGACGGCAGTGACGACCCGTCGGGCGGCGTGCTCGACCTCGCTCCGGACCGGTTCGTGATCGGCGCGGCCCGCAGGCTGCGCGAGGCGGAGTCGTACGCCGCCTTCGCGCCCGCCAACCGGGACGACTGGCTGGCGGACGCGCGCTCCGGGGAGCTCGACCAGGTGGACTGGACCGTCGACGAGGCGAGCCCGCAGTCGGCTCCCGAGCGCTCCTAGACTCCCTGGGAGACGGCCTGGCGGTCTGTCACCCGGTCGAAGTGCGTCGTGGTGTGCCGCACGTTGACGGACAGTTCGTCGCCGAGGACCGGCGGCTTGCTGTCGGCGGGCAGGAACAGGATGCTGACCTGCATGTGCGGCGGCTCGGCGAACCAGAGCTGTCGGCCCTGCCAGGAGTAGGGCGACAGCGTGCGATTGACGGTCGCCAGCCCGGCCCGGGCGATGCCCTTGGCGCGCGGCATCAGTCCGTGCACGTATTTCGGCGCCTCCATGCCGACGCCGTGCGCGGTGCCGCCGGAAACCACCAGCAGGTGGCCGTCGGAGGGCGCCTTGTGCTGGCGGTAGCCGTAGCGGTCCCCCCTGGCGACGGGCGTCACGTCCAGCACCGTCGCGCGGGCCTCCAGCGCGCCGATGTCGCCCAGCCAGAGCCGGGTGCCGATCCGGGAGCGGAACTCGGTGTGCGGGTGGCGCACGTTCAGCCAGGCCACGCCGGGGGCGCCCAGGTGGCTCAGGTAGACGGTGTCGACGGGCAAGCCGGCCTGCCCGATCGCCTGCACCCACGTCGACACCTCGGTGGCGGGGTCGGAGCCGTCCGGCCGGTCCAGCGGCAGGTGCAGCGCGAAGCCCTCGAAGGCGACGTCGTGGACGGCCTCGGCCAGGTGCACCAGGTCACCGGGGGCGATCCCGTGCCGGCGCATGCTGGTCATGCACTCCACCACCACCCGGGCGCCGGGCAGCGCCCGGACCGCCTCCACGCTCGCCACCGTGCGCAGCACCCGGGACGGCAGCTGCGGGCTGTCCTCGCCGATCCGGTAGGGCGTCAGCACCAGCAACTCGCCGGGGAACCGGTCGACCGCCTCGGCGGCCTCGTCGGCGGTGCCCACCGCCAGCAGCGCGGTGCCCAGCAGCCCGGCCTCCTGGGCCAGGCGGGCGTTGCCCAGGCCGTAGCCGTTGCCCTTGGCCACCGGGACCAGGCCCGGGAACTCGGCGAGCAGAGCGTGCTGATGCGCCCGCCAGCGGTCGGTGTCCACGTACAGCGACAGAGTCATCGAGCTCTCCGGAGGTGGTGCGTCACGGTGGTTCAGCGGCGGGACATGTAGAGGTCCAGGGCCTTGTGCAGGAGCTTGTTGAGCGGGAAGTCCCATTCGCCGAGGTACTCGGCGGCCTGGCCGCCGGTGCCGAGCTTGAACTGGATCAGGCCGTACAGCGGATCGTCCTCGTCGAGGGTGTCGCTGATGCCGCGCAGGTCGTAGATCCCGGCGCCGAGCGCGTAGGAATCGCGCATCATCCGCCACTGGATGGCGTTGGAGGGCTTGACCTCGCGCTTGTGGTTGGCGGAGGCGCCGTAGGAGTACCAGACGTGCTCGCCGACCGTCAGCATCGTCGTGGCGGCCAGCGGTTCGCCCTCGTGGTACGCGATGTAGAGCCGCATCCGGTTGGGGTCCTCGGAGGTCAGGGCCTTCCACATCCGCTGGAAGTACGACAGCGGGCGCGGGGTGAAGCGGTCGCGCTCGGCGGTCACCAGGTAGAGCTGGTGGAAGACCGCGAGGTCGTCGTAGCCGCCCTGGACCACCTCGACGCTGCTCTTCTCCGCCTTCTTGATGTTGCGCCGCCACAGCTGGTTGAAGCCGCGCTGCACGTCGTCCAGCGAACGGCTGGCCAGCGGCACCTGGAAGACGTAGCGCGGCTGGACGTCGCCGAAGCCGGCGCCGCCGTCCTCGCCCTGCAGCCAGCCCGACTTGCGCAGCCGGTCGGCCACCTCGAAGGCCCGCGGCTCGTACCAGTCCGGCTCGACGTCCCGCAGCCGCTTGGCCTCCTTGCCCGCCACGGCCTCCTTGATGGTGGAGGCCTCCCAGCGGCGCACCACCACCGGCGGCCCGATCTTCACCGAGAACGCGCCCTGCGACTTCAGGTGCGCCAGCAGCGGCTGGAGCCAGCGGTCCAGATCCGGGTCGAACCAGTCGATCACCGGGCCCTCCGGCAGGTACGCCAGGTACCGCTTCACCTTCGGCAACTGCCGGTACAGCACCAGCCCCGCACCCACCACCGCACCCGACGCGTCCACCCAGCCGACCGACTCGCTGCGCCACTCGCCCTTCACCTCGCCCCACGAGGGCACCTGCATGTGACTCGCGGACGGCAGGCTCCTGATGAAGGACAGATGCTCCTCGCGGGTGATCGTCCTCAGACGCAGGCTCATGCTCGGGGTGCTCCTTGGCTGGTGTCGGAAAAGCACGGGGCGAAGGGCGGGCTTGTGTGACCCTATCGCCCGAATGGTCCGTTTCGGGCGGCTTGGTTGCGGCGCGTTGACGGAACCCTAGGGCCCGCGGGGGTGTCGCAGCAGGCCCGGTGCACGACGAACGGCGCTCCCCGGCCGAGCGGGGAAACGCCGTTCGTGTGCACCGCTGCGGGCTGGGTCAGCCCCAGAGTCCGCCGTGCGCCAGGCCCATTCCGAAGCCGATCACGGACATCGCCAGGGCGATCACGATCACGAAGCGCTCGGCCGTGGTCACCGAGATGAACTGCCCCCACAGGCCGGTGACGATCCCGCCGAGTCCGGCCCAGGAACTCAGCAGATGCAGGTTGTAGAAGCCGGCGGAGATGAAGGCCACCAGGCCGAAGATCACGGTGAGACCGACCAGGGTGTTCTCCCTGGGATGGGTGTGACCGTCGGTGTTCAGCGTGAGTGCGGGAAATCGGCGGACGGACTGTGCCATGGAACCCACCTCCTGCGGAGGGCGAGGATGCGCGTGTAGCCGTTGTGCCCAGATTGCGCCGGTTGACCCCTGGATCTCAACCGGTACGCGTTTTGTTCGGCCGTACGGGTGCGGGTAGGCTGTGCGGTCTGCACTGGTGTAGTTGTGCCCGTCCTGTCTCCGCTCGTGGGTTCCCACCCGTCGGCGGGTCGATGGAGCGGCACTGTCAGACCCGGCCACTACGGTGGACCGCGGTCGGTCACTCCTCCAGTGCCGACGCTGCACAACCCTCCTGCCACGGAGAGACCGTGGCCGTTGAGTCCAAAGGAGGTGGGTTACTCATGCGTCACTACGAGGTGATGGTCATCCTCGACCCCTCGGTCGAGGAGCGCGCTGTCTCCCCCCTGATCGAGAACTTCCTCAACGTTGTCCGCGAAGGCGGCGGCAACGTGGAGAAGGTCGACACCTGGGGTCGTCGTCGCCTGTCGTACGAGATCAACAAGCAGTCCGAGGGCATCTACACGGTCATCGACCTGAAGGCCACGCCCGCGGTTGTCAAGGAGCTCGACCGCCAGTTCTCGCTGAGCGAGTCGGTTCTGCGGACCAAGGTCCTGCGCCCGGACACCCACTGAGCCACCGCTGAGACCCTTCGGGGTCCGCGGTAGTCCAGGTCCGATGTTTCACGTGGCGGAAGCCATTACTAGCACCGCTGAAGCGTGAAACATCGCTGAACGGAACTCCTCCTCCCGAGAGGCCATCACACCATGGCAGGCGAGACCGTCATCACACTCGTCGGCAATCTCGTCGACGACCCCGAGCTGCGTTTCACCCCGTCGGGTGCGGCGGTCGCGAAGTTCCGCATCGCGTCCACTCCCCGCACCTTCGACCGTCAGACGAACGAGTGGAAGGACGGCGAAAGCCTCTTCCTCACGTGCAACGTCTGGCGTCAGCCGGCGGAGAACGTGGCCGAGTCGCTGCAGCGCGGCATGCGCGTGATCGTGCAGGGCCGACTGCGCCAGCGGTCTTACGAGACCAAGGAAGGCGAGAAGCGGACGGTCTTCGAGGTCGAGGTCGATGAGGTCGGCCCGAGCCTTCGCTCGGCGACCGCCAAGGTGACCCGGGCCAACCGGTCCGGTGGCCAGGGCGGACCTGGTGGTGGCGGCGGCTTCGGCGGCGGCCAGCAGCAGGGCGGCGGGTTCGGCGGCGGTGGCCAGCAGGGCGGCGGCGGCTGGGGTGGCAACACCTCCGGCGGCGGCCAGTCCGGTCCCAGCGACGACCCGTGGGCGTCCAGCGCTCCGGCACCCGGTGGAAACCAGGGTGGCGGCGGTGGCTGGGGTGCCCCGTCCGGTGGCGGCTTCTCGGAAGAGCCTCCGTTCTAAGAGCTGACAGATTTCGTGCGACCCGGAGCCGTGTGCTGACGCGCCGGCCCGGATCGTGAATCCACTTTGGAGCACACAATGGCGAAGCCGCCTGCTCGCAAGCCGAAGAAGAAGGTTTGCGTCTTCTGCAAGGACAAGGTCAACTACGTTGACTACAAGGACACGAACTTGCTCCGCAAGTTCATCTCCGACCGCGGGAAGATCCGCGCCCGCCGGGTCACCGGCAACTGCACCCAGCACCAGCGTGACGTCGCCACGGCCGTGAAGAACAGCCGTGAGATGGCCCTGCTGCCCTACACCAGCACCGCGCGCTAAGAGAGGGTGACCAAAGAATGAAGATCATCCTCACTCACGAGGTCTCCGGCCTCGGTGGCGCCGGCGAGGTTGTCGAGGTCAAGGACGGTTACGCACGTAACTTCCTCGTCCCCCGTGGCTTTGCCATTCGCTGGACCAAGGGCGGACAGAAGGACGTCGACGCGATCCGTCGCGCTCGCAAGGTCCACCAGATCCAGACCCTTGAGGCTGCCAACGAGTTCAAGGGCAAGCTGGAGGGCCTGCAGGTCAAGCTGGCCGTTCGCTCCGGCGACGCCGGCCGCCTGTTCGGCTCGGTGACCCAGGCCGACGTCGTGGAGGCCGTCAAGGCCGCCGGCGGCCCGGTTGTGGACAAGCGCGCCGTCACGATCGCCTCGCCGATCAAGACCGTGGGCACCCACAAGGTGTCGGTCAAGCTGCACGCGGACGTCCAGGCCAACCTCGACGTCGCCGTCGTGTCTGCCTGAACTGCCTAGCAGTCGAACGGCCCGAGGGCCGGCACTCCGTTCGCGGAGCGCCGGCCCTCGGGTCTTTCCCGGCTCCTCGAGTCAGGCCCGCACGGCGCCGGTCACCAGCCAGTGCCCGCCGCGGACCCGGCTCAGCAGGAACGCGCCGCGCACCAGCATGAAGAGGTTCATCGCCCACCACAGGCCCAGCAGCCCCCAGCCGAGGGCCGGTACGGCGAGCGCCACCGGCGTGAAGACGGCCAGCGTGACCAGCATCGCCCAGGCCAGGTAGGGGCCGTCCCCGGCGCCCATCAGGACGCCGTCCAGGACGAAGACCAGACCGGCTGCCGGCTGGGTGAGCGCGACCAGCAGCAGGACGGCCGAGAGGGCGTCCTGCACCTGCGGGTCCGGGCTGAACAGCGGCACGTACAGCGGGCGGGCGAGCACCACCAGCAGGCCCAGCAGCACCCCCGAGCCGACGCCCCACTGGACCATCCGGCGGGTCGCCGCGCGGGCTGCGGGGGCGTCCCCGGCGCCCAGGCTGCGGCCGATGATCGCCTGTCCGGCGATCGCGATCGCGTCCAGGCCGAAGGCGAGGAAGGTCCACAGGGTCATCGCGATCTGGTGGGCCGCGATCTCCCGGTCGCCCAGCCGGGCGGCCACCGCGGTGGCGACCATCAGCACGCCGCGCAGGCTGAGGGTGCGGACCATCAGGGGCCAGCCCGCCTTGGCGCAGGCCCGGATGCCCGCCGCGTCCGGGCGCAGGCCGGCCCGCTCCCGGCGGGCGCCGCGGAGCACCACGACGACGTAGGCGGCGGCCATCGCGGTCTGCGCCAGCACCGTCCCCCAGGCGGAGCCGGCCACGCCGAGTCCGGCTCCGTAGACCAGAGCGAGGTTGAGGCCGATGTTGGCGGTGAAGCCGGCCACGGCCACCAGCAGCGGGGTGCGGGTGTCCTGCAGGCCGCGCAGCACGCCGGTGGCGGCCAGCACCATCAGCATCGCGGGCACGCCCAGCGAGCTGATCCGCAGGTACGTCACCGCGGACGGCGCGGCGGTGTCGGAGGCGCCCAGCGCGTCCGCGATCCAGGGCGCGCCGACGAGGGTGAGCAGCACCAGCGGGACGGCGAGCAGCAGGGCGAGCCAGATGCCGTCGATGCCCTGCTGGACGGCGCCGCGGCGGTCGCCGGCGCCGATCCGGCGGGCCACGGCGGCGGTGGTGGCGTAGGCGAGGAAGACGAACACCCCGGTGATCGTGGACAGCGCCGCGCCCGCGACGCCCAGCCCGGCCAGCTGGGAGGTGCCGAGGTGGCCGACGATCGCCGAGTCGGCCAGCAGGAAGAGCGGCTCGGCGACCAGGGCGCCGAAGGCCGGAACGGCCAGGGCCAGGATCTCCCGGTCCTGGCGTCGACGGTCGGTGCGCGGGGCTGTCATGAGGTCACCGGTTCTGCTGGTCTGGTGGATGGCCGTGCGGCTGGGCTGCTGCTGTGCACAGCCGTCACCGTAACCATCCACAGGTAAGCGGCGCAATGTCGTCTCAGCTATTACTCGTACCTGTGAGCGACGGGCCTGTTGCCCGGCGGGGGAGGGTCGATTCGTGCCTGTGTGAAGAATTTCTCATGCACAGCCATCAGAACGAGTCATCGCAGGTCAGCAAGTTGACACTGGACGGATGGTGTGGTTATCCACAGGGCCGTCCACATGCTCGTGCACAGGTTTCGGGCAGTTGTCCACAGGACAGGTCCCGTCATCCACACGCCCTGTGGATAACCGTCTTGGTCGAAGGCCCTCCGGCCCCTTAGCGTGGGCGCTCGTCCGACGCGCCAGATGCCCACCCGGCGTCCGTTTTGTCGGCACCGTGGCGTAAGAAGGAGGTGGACCGGTTCGTGACCCCGGCCGCCCTCCTTGACCACTCCGCCCTCGCACCGCACTCGCACCGCTCGCTGATCGGGGAACACGCGTGACCGGCCCCCAGTACGACGACCACGACGTGCCTCCGCCCCCGGAGGACGACTGGCAGCCGTCCGATGACGCATTCTCCGGGCCCTTCCAGCCCGACGGCCCGAGCGACCGGCTCCCGGTCTCCCGCAACCGCGCTGAGGGCGGCCCGGGCGGCGGCAAGGGCGGCTCCGGCGGCGGGGGCGGCAAGGGCGGGGACTTCCGCAAGCGCGACCGGGACGGCGGCGGCAGCGGCGGCGGGAAGGACGGTGACCGCGAGCGCTCCGGTGGCATGGAGGGCTTCGAGCGGGTCCCGCCGCAGGACCTCGCCGCCGAGCAGTCCGTCCTCGGCGGCATGCTGCTCTCCAAGGACGCCATCGCCGACGTGGTCGAGGTGCTCAAGCCGCTCGACTACTACCGCCCGGCCCACGAGCTCATCCACAGCGCGATCCTCGACCTCTACGCCCGCGGCGAGCCGGCCGACCCGATCACCGTCGCCAGCGAACTCACCAAGCGCGGCGAGCTGGCCCGGGTCGGCGGCCCCGGCTATCTGCACACCCTGGTCAACTCCGTCCCCACCGCCGCCAACGCCGAGTACTACGCCGAGATCGTCCACGAGCGCGCCGTGCTGCGCCGCCTGGTCGAGGCCGGCACCCGGATCGCCGGCATGGGCTACGCCGCCGAGGGCGACGTCGACGAGATCGTCAACGCGGCGCAGGCCGAGATCTACGCCGTCACCGAGCAGCGCACCAGCGAGGACTACGCCCCGCTGGCCGACATCATGGAGGGCGCCCTCGACGAGATCGAGGCGATCGGCTCCCGCAACGGCCAGATGTCCGGCGTCCCCACCGGCTTCGCCGACCTCGACGCGCTGACCAACGGGTTGCACCCGGGCCAGATGATCGTCATCGCGGCCCGGCCCGCGATGGGCAAGTCCACGCTCGCGCTGGACTTCTCCCGGGCCTGCTCGATCACCAACGGCCTGCCGAGCGTGATCTTCTCGCTCGAAATGGGGCGCAACGAGATCGCCATGCGTCTGCTCTCGGCGGAGGCCCGGGTCGCGCTGCACCACATGCGCTCGGGCAACATGACGGACGACGACTGGACCAGGGTCGCCCGCCGGATGCCGGACGTCACCGCCGCGCCGCTCTTCATCGACGACTCGCCCAACCTGTCGATGATGGAGATCCGCGCCAAATGCCGCCGCCTGAAGCAGCGTCAGGACCTCAAGCTGGTGGTCATCGACTACCTCCAGCTGATGCAGTCCGGCGGCTCCCGGCGGGCCGAGAGCCGTCAGCAGGAGGTCTCCGACATGTCGCGAAACCTCAAGCTGCTGGCCAAGGAGCTCGAAGTCCCGGTGATCGCGCTCTCCCAGCTGAACCGTGGTCCCGAACAGCGCACCGACAAGAAGCCGATGGTCTCCGACCTGCGTGAGTCCGGCTCGATCGAGCAGGACGCCGACATGGTCATCCTGCTGCACCGTGAGGATGCGTACGAGAAGGAGTCGCCCCGCGCGGGCGAGGCCGACCTGATCGTCGCCAAGCACCGCAACGGCCCCACCGCCACCATCACGGTCGCCTTCCAGGGCCACTATTCACGCTTTGTCGACATGACGCGCGACTGATTTCCCCGCACGGGTCGCAGAAAGCGCGCCTTCGGCTCCCGACCGGCTTGGTGCGTGGGTCAATTGCATAAACAAACCGGCGGCGCGACGGGGGTGCGTCGGCGAACCCGGTGACGGATCGGACGATTTCACACGAATTGCTCTGAGGCATCGTTGAAAGTTCATGTCACGGCGTTACCGATGCCTCGGGTCGAGCGGCTCTGGCTTAATGGTAAAGGTATGGTCAGAGTCGGTGTGGTCAACCTGAATTGACTGTTCCTGATACCCGGTCATCTGTATTCTGAGTGAGCCTTGCGTCCTGATCATCACGTAACTGGGGGCCCAGTGTCTCACCGTCGTTCCGCAATGCTGGTTTCTGCGATAGTCGCAGCCGGCGTTGCTCTCGTCCCGGCATCGGCCAGCGCGGCCGGCGCACCGGGCACGGCCACCAAGTCGGACGCTCCGAGTGCCTCCGCGCTGACCGCGGCCTCGACGTTCAAGACCTTCACCAGTGCGGCCTCCAACACGGCCCGGGTGGAGAAGGGGGCGGTTGCCGCCCCGAACAGCAGCAGCGCGGCTCCGGCACCCGCGGCGAGCGGTGACCCGGACCCGGGCTTCACCATCGGCCTCAGCGCGACGGGCACCAGCGCGTACAGCATCGACCTGACCACGACCGTCAGCACCGCGGTCTTCCCGCTCAACGGCACCGTCAACTGGGGCGACGGCACCTCCGGCCCGCTCTACTTCAGCGGCGCCGTGCCGGCGGTCCTGGCGCACAGCTACGCCAAGCTGGGGCAGTACAACGTCAGCGTCGTCCTCACGGACAACAACGCCGTCGTGGAGTCCAACTCCGTGATGGTGTCGACGCCCGGTTCGCAGTACACGCCGTACGGGCCGACCCGTCTGCTGGACACCCGCGACGGCACCGGCGCGCCCGCGGCGAAGGTGCCGTCCTACGGCATCACCCGGGTGCAGGTCGCCGGCAACGGCGCGATCCCGTCGAAGGTGACCGCGGTCGTCCTCAACGTCACCGTCACCAACCCGACGAACAGCGGCTTCATCACCGCCTACGCCGACGGTACGGCTCGCCCGACCACCTCGAACGTCAACTTCACGGCCGGCCAGACCGTGCCGAACATGGCGATCGTCCCGGTCGGCGCCGACGGCTACGTCGACCTGTACAACAGCGGCCTGGCCTCGGTCGACCTGATCGCCGACGTCACCGGCTACTTCACCCAGAGCTCGGCGAGCGGCTACACCTCGCTGACGCCCACCCGCATCGTCGACACCCGTGACGGCACCGGCACCGGCTCCGCCGCCCAGGTCCCCGGCCTCGGCGCGATCTCCGCGCAGGTCGCGGGCAACGCCGGCGTGCCCGCCTCGGGCGCCACCGCGGTGGCACTGAACGTCACCGTCACCAACCCGCGCAGCGACGGCTTCCTGACCGCCTTCCCCGACGGCCAGGCCACGCCCAACGCGTCCAACGTCAACTACCTCGCCGGCCAGACCATCGCCAACTCGGTGGTCGTCCCGATCGGCGCCGACGGCAAGATCGACATCCACAACGGCGGCGGCCTCGGCGCCGACGTCGTCATCGACGTGGTCGGCTACTACAGCCCCGCCAGCAAGAGCAGCTACCTGCCGATCAAGCCCACCCGGCTGCTCGACACCCGCGACCCCTCGTGGCCCAGCGGCCCGCTCGACGCCGGCCAGTACATCTACATGCCGCTGAGCGACACCGAGCCCGACATCACCGGCTTCGTCCTCAACACCACCGTCACGAACACCAGGGGCGGCGGCTTCCTGACCGTCTCGCCCGACCCGAACACGCTGGCCCAGTACGGCAACAACACGGCCTCGGCCAGCCGCCCGAACAGCTCGGTGCTCAACTGGCTGCCGGGCCAGACCGTTCCGAACCTGGTCCAGGCCGGCACCGGTGGCACCGGCATCATCGACTTCTGGAACACCGGCTCCGGCACCACCGACCTGGTGGTCGACGCCTTCGGTTTCTACCAGAACGACTGATCGCCGCCCCGGCCGCGTGACCGGCCGGAGCACCTGATCCACCTGTTCCACCCGTTCGACCAGCAGGCCCCGGGCAGCGCAGCACGCGCCGCCCGGGGCCTGTCGCGCGTCCGCCCGGCGGCCGGAAAAAACCTCACCCGGGCTGTCGATCCGGCCGCCCCCCGTTCGACGCATGGGTGGAGGCTGGTTCCCACCGGGCGGAAACGTCCGGGGCCAGGCGCCCGATCCGAACCGAGGAAGAGGACGACGATGCGATTCATGATGCTGGTCAGGGCCGACAAGGACACCGAGGCGGGCGTGCTGCCGGCCGCCGAGCTGTTCGAGGCGATGGGGAAGTACAACGAAGAGCTGGTCAAGGCGGGCGTGCTGCTCGCGGCGGACGGGCTGCAGCCCAGCAGCAAGGGCGCCCGGGTCTCGTTCGACGGCGGTCGCCCGACGGTGACCGACGGACCGTTCGCCGAGGCGAAGGAGCTGATCGCCGGCTACTGGATGCTCCAGGTGAAGTCGCGCGAGGAGGCTGTCGAGTGGGCCTGCCGGGTGCCGTTCGGCGAGGGCGGGGTGGTGGAACTGCGCCAGGTGTTCGAGCCGGGTGACTTCCCGGCGGAGATCATCACGCCCGAGACCGCCGCCAGCGAGGCGCGGATGCGCGAGGAGCTGTTGCGCAGGTCCGGGCAGCAGTAGCCGGCGGGCGGGGGGCCGCTGTTGCGGCGGCCCCCGGGGCGCTGCTCTGATGGGTTGCCGTGACAGCCTCCGAGCCGCCCACCCCGGCCTCCGCCGACCGTCGTGCGGTCGTGCACGGCACGATCGACGCGGTCTGGCGGATCGAGGCGGCCCGGCTGATCGCCGGGCTGACCCGGATCGTGCGGGACGTCGGGATCGCCGAGGAGCTGGCGCAGGACGCGCTGGTCGCCGCGCTGGAGCAGTGGCCGGCCACGGGGGTGCCGGAGAATCCGGGGGCCTGGTTGATGACGGTCGCCAAGCACCGGGCGATCGATCTGGTGCGCCGCCGCGAGCGGCTGGCCCGCAAGCTGGACGAGCTCGGGCACGAGCTGGCGAGCGGTCCGCCGGGCGGCTCGGAGCCGGTGCCGGAGGACGTCGTCGAGCTGGACGGCACCATCGAGGACGATCTGCTGCGGCTGGTCTTCACGGCCTGCCACCCGGTGCTGTCGACCGAGGCGCGGGTCGCGCTCACCCTGCGGTTGCTCGGCGGCCTGACCACCGACGAGATCGCGCGGGCCTTCCTGGTCGCGGAGTCGACCGTCGCGCAGCGCATCGTCCGGGCCAAGCGGACGCTGGCCCGGGCCCGGGTGCCGTTCGAGGTCCCGCAGGGCGCCGAACTGGCCGACCGGCTCTCGTCGGTCCTTGAGGTGGTGTACCTGATCTTCAACGAGGGGTACGCGGCGACCGCGGGCGACGACTGGATGCGTCCGGCGCTCTGCGAGGAGGCCCAGCGGCTGGGCCGGATCCTGGCCGAACTGGTGCCCGCAGAGCCCGAGGTGCACGGGCTCGTCGCGCTGATGGAGATCCAGGCGTCGCGCTCGGCCGCCCGCACCGGGCCGGGCGGTGAGCCGGTGCTGCTGCTCGACCAGGACCGCGGCAGCTGGGACCAGTTGCTGATCCGGCGCGGCCTCCTGGCGCTGGAGCGGGCCCGAGAGCTCGGCGGTGCGGGCGGCGGCTACGCCCTGCAGGCGGCGATCGCGGCCTGCCACGCGCGGGCGCGCACGCCGCAGGAGACGGACTGGGTGCGGATCGCGGCGCTGTACGAGGCACTGGCCCGACGTACGCCGTCGCCCGTGGTGGAGCTGAACCGCGCGGTGGCGCTGTCGATGGCGTTCGGCCCGGCCACCGGCCTGGAACTGGTGGACCAGCTGACCGGGGAGCCCGCGCTGAAGGACTACCACCTGTTGCCCGGCGTGCGCGGCGACCTGCTGGCCAGGCTCGGCCGCCGGGAGGAGGCACGTGCGGAGTTCGAACGCGCGGCGGCGCTCACCCGCAACGAGCGCGAGCGCGCGCTGTTGCTGGCCCGGGCGGCCGAGTGCGGCTGACAGGAACTAGTCTGACGGTGTGACAGAAACCTTGGGGGCGGCTCTCCCGGCCGGTGCCGCCGGCTACGGCGCGGACGCGGACGCGTTGGTGGCGCAGTACGAGAGCGTCGGGTTCGAGCAGGTGCAGGGCGGGTTGCTGCACCTCTTCCCGCCCGCGCCGGCGCGGGTGCTGGATGTCGGAGCCGGCTCCGGACGGGACGCGGCGGCGCTGGCCGGGCTCGGGCACACCGTGACGGCGGTCGAGCCGACGGCCGAGCTGCGCGAGCGCGGACGGCTGCTGCACGCGGACGCGGCCATCCGCTGGGTGGACGACGCGCTGCCCGGCCTGCCGGTACTCGGGGCGCCGGTGGACCGGTTCGACCTGATCCTGCTCACCGCGGTCTGGATGCACCTGGACGCGGCGGAGCGGGCCGAGGCGCTGGGCCGGTTGGCCGGGCTGCTGGCGCCCGGCGGCCTGCTGGTGATGTCCGTGCGGAGCGGGCCGGTACCCGCCGGGCGGCGGATGTTCGAGGTGCCGCCGCAGGAGCTGCCGGCGTTGGCGGAGCGGGCGGGCCTGCGGCTGGTGCATCGCGGTGAGCGGACCGACCTGCACGGGCGGGCGGACGTGCGCTGGCTGGAGTGGGGGTTCCTGCGGCCGTGAGGGGCAGCGGTCAGCACCCGGGCCGGGAGGGGCCGTCCGACAGGTGCAGGGCGGCCCAGTGGCCGAGTGCCTCCAGGGCGGGGCCGAGGGCCTGGCCGGCCTCGGTGAGCCGGTAGCAGACCCGCAGTGGCGGGCCCTCGTCGACGCAGCGCACCACCAGGCCGGCCTCGGCCAGCTCGGTCAGCCGGTCGGAGAGCATCCGCTCGCTGATGCCGGGGATGGCGCGGCGCAGCTCGGAGAAGTAGCCGGAGTGCTGGGTGAGGACGGCCAGGATCAGGCCGGACCAGCGCTTGCCGAGGAGTGCGAACACCCGGTGCATGGCGCTGTCCACTCCGGTACATCCGGAGGGTGCGGTCGTCGGTGTCTCAAGCTCGCCCATGGGTCCAGCGTACTGGCTTGCCGCTAGTGGCTGAATAAAAGTAAGCTGCTACGGTAAAACCAGCTGCCAAGAAAAAGGCAGTACTACTGACCGATCCCGGAGGATCTCTCATGGCTACGCTGCTGCACATCGACTCGTCGGCCCGCCGCGAGGGCTCCGTCTCCCGCGAGGTCTCGGCCACCTTCCGCGCCGAGTGGGAGGCCGCCAACCCCGGTGGCACGGTCATCTACCGCGACCTCGCCGCCACCGAGGTGCCGCACCTGAGCGAAGCCGGGATGTTCGCGGCCTTCATCCCGGCCGAGAACCAGACCGCCGAGCAGCAGGCCGCGTTCGCCACGCGCATCGAGCTGATCACCGAGCTGGAGCAGGCCGACGCCATCGTCATCGGCGCTCCGATGTACAACTTCACCATCCCCTCCTCGCTCAAGGCCTGGATCGACCAGGTGGTCCTGATGGGCCGCACGGCCGGTGTGACGCCGTCCGCCGCCGGGACCCCGGTGACCGTCGTCGCCTCGCGCGGCGGCTCGTACGCCGAGGGCAGCCCGCGCGAGTCCTTCGAGTTCGCCACCACCTACGTGGAGAAGACGCTGACCGAGCTGCTGGGTCTGAAGGTCAACCTGGTGGTCGCCGAGTTCACGATGGCCGCGATCAACCCGGCGCTCGCGGACTTCGTCGAGGCGGGCGCGGCCTCGAAGGCGAAGGCCCACCAGGACGCCGCCGCGTTCGCGAAGGCCTCGGCCGTCGGCGCCTGACGTTCCGAGCCCTGCGACGGCCCGTCCCGCCCGGCTACCGCTCACCCACCCGGGTGCGCCCGCCGGGCGTGACGGGCCGTCGGCTTCCATGCTGGTCCCCACAGGACCCCCGCGCGGCGGGGGAGTCGTGCACCGCCGTGGACCAGGGAGAGCCCGTGACGTCGTCACCACCGCCCGAGGAGAGTGCCGACGAGCCGGGCGGCGCGACCGGCGGTGGCCGTCGTGGGGGCGGCGACGGCGGTGTGATCGCCCGCCGGGGCGGCTCGGCGCCCGTCCCGGCGCGGCCGCAGGGCGGTTCCACGGCAGCTCCGGCCGCCGGACCGACGTTGGAGGTCGAGGTCTTCGTCGGCCCGGAGTCCGCGTTCTTCGCCACCTCCACGCTGATCATCGGACAGCGCGACGCGATCCTGGTCGACGCGCAGCTGACCCGCAGCGCGGGCCGCGAGCTCGCGGAGTGGATCGCCGGCAAGAACCGCAACCTGCTGGCCGTCGTGATCACCCACCCGCACCCCGACCACTACTTCGGCGTGGAGGAGGTGCTGCGGCTCTTCCCGCAGGCGCACGTCCTGGCGGCGCCGCAGGTGGTCGAGGAGATCGTCCGGACGGCGGCGGCCAAGGTCGTCCAGTGGCGGCCGGTCTACGGCGACGACCTCCCCGACGCGCCGGTGGTCCCCCGGGCCCTGCTGCCGCAGCCGCTGATGATCGACCGTCAGCTGATCCGGGTGCTCTACCTCGGCCAGGGCGACTGCGCGCACTGCACCGTCGTGCACATCCCCAGCGCCCGCACGGTGATCGCGGGCGACCTCGCGTACAACGGGACCCACGTCTGGACCGCCGAGACCACCCCGGCCGAGCGCCGGGTCTGGGCGCGCAATCTGGAGCGGATCGCCGACCTCGGCGTGGAGCGGGTGATCGCCGGCCACCGGGCGCCCGATCACGACGACGACGCCGCCCGGGTGCTCACCTTCACCGACGACTACCTGAGGGACTTCGACCGGTCGCTCGCCGACCACCCCGGCGACCCGGAGGGCCTGGTCACCGCGATGAGCGAGCTGTACGGCGAGCTGACGCTGCCGGCCACCCTGGAGCTGGGCGCCGCCGCGAACACCGCGCGGCCGGCGGTCGACGGATCCCAGGGTGAGTCCGCGGACGAGTCGCAGGGGGAGGCGCAGGACGAGTCCGGCGCGGGGGACGAGCAGGGCTGAGACGCCCGATACTGGCCGCATGAGGACGCCCTACGACGCCATCGTGCTGGCCGGCGGCGCCGCCCGTCGGTTGGACGGCGCGGACAAGCCGCAGCTCACCGTCGGCGGCCGCACGCTGCTCGACCGGGTCCTGGCGGCCTGTGCCGGTGCCGGCCACACGGTGGTGGTCGGCCCCCGGCCGGCCGGTCCGCCGCCCCGGCCGGATCTGCACTGGACCCGCGAGAGTCCGCCGGGCGGCGGGCCGGTGGCCGCCGTCGCGGCCGGGCTCGCGCTGCCCCAGGTCCGCGCCGAACGGGTGCTGCTGCTCGCCGCCGACCTGCCGTTCCTGGACGCCCGCACCCTCCAGCGGCTGGCGTCCGCCGTGACCGGCGAGGCGCAGGCCGCCGTCCTGGTGGACGCCGACGGCCGCGACCAGCCGCTGACGGCGGCCTACCGCACCGCGGACCTGCGCGCCGCGCTGGCCGCCCTCGGCGACCCCGTCGGAGCCCCGCTGCGCCGCCTCACCGCGGGCCTGCGCACCGTACGGCTGGCCGACCGTGACGGTGCGTCGTACGACTGCGACACCTGGGCGGAACTGGCCGAGGCCCGGCGCCGGGAGCCGGAGCGGGCCGCGCGCACGGGCCCGGACGCCGCGCTGTGAGCGAAAAGAAGCACGTGGGTCATCCCCGCGGCACAGCAGCGGGCCGGTCATCAGGCAGCATGTCCACTATGGAGCGCACGCTGGACGACTGGATCACCGAGGCCAAGACCGAGCTGGGCATCGACCTGGCCGTCGACATCCCCGAACTGCTCGACCTGGCCCGGGTGGTCGCGCACGGGGTGGCCCGGCCGGCCGCGCCGCTGACCGCCTTCCTGGTCGGCTACGCGGCCGCGACCCGCGGCGGCGGCCCGGCCGAGGTGGCCGCCGCCAACCGGCGGATCGCCGCTCTGGCCGCGCGCTGGGCGGACCAGCAGGCGTCGGGGCAGGAGTGAACGCGGCGGCGCCCGGCGTCGGCACCGGCCGGGACGGCCGGTCGCGGTCGGCCGCCGCCGGGCACGACTGCCCGTGGCCCCAGGCCCGCGAGGCGGCCCGGCAGGCCGTCCGGGCGCCGCTGCCCGCCGAGCCGGTCGACCTCGCGGCCGCGCTCGGCCGCACGCTGGCCGGCCCGCTCACCGCGCTCACCGACCTGCCCGCCTTCGACACCTCCGCCATGGACGGCTGGGCGGTGTCCGGGCCCGGACCATGGCGGCTGGCCGGTCGGGTGCTGGCGGGCCGTACGCCGCCGCCGCTGGCCGACGGCTGGGCCACCGAGATCGCCACCGGCGCCCAGCTGCCGCCGGGCGCGACCGCCGTGCTGCGCCGCGAGCACGGCCGTGCCGCCGAGGGCGACACCCTGCGCGAGCTGGACCCCGGCGGGCTGCCGCCGGGCCAGGACGTCCGTCCGCGCGGCCAGGAGTGCCACCGGGACGAGGCGCTGCTGCCGGCCGGGACTGCCGTGACCGCGGCGGTGATCGGTCTCGCCGCGGCCTGCGGGTACGACCGGCTGACGGTCCGGCGCCGGCCCAGGGTGGAGCTGTTGGTACTCGGCGACGAGCTGCTCGACGCGGGCCTGCCCGGCCCCGGACTGGTCCGGGACGCACTGGGGCCGCTGCTGGAGCCCTGGCTGCGGGCGGCCGGCGCCGAGCCGATCGGCCGCCGCGGGATCCGCGACGACTTCGGGCTGCTGCGGGACGCCCTGCGGCACTCGTCGGCCGATGTCGTGGTGACCACCGGTGGCACGGCGGCGGGCCCGGTCGACTTCCTGCACGCGGCGCTCGCGGCGGCCGGCGGCCGGCTGCTGGTGGACGGCGTGGCCGTCCGTCCCGGCCACCCGATGCTGCTCGCCGAACTGCCCCCGGCGGGGTCGGCGACCGGCCCCCGGTACCTGGTCGGGCTGCCCGGCAACCCGCTGGCCGCGGTCGCCGGGGCGGTCACCTTCGCGCTGCCGCTGCTGCACCGCCTCTGCGGCCGCCCACCGGGGCCGGGGCGGTTCGTCCGGGCCGGTGCGCGGCTGCCCGGCCACCCGACCGACACCCGGCTGCTGCCGGTACGGCACGGTGAGCACGGCCCGGTGCCGCTGGCCTTCGACGGCCCGTCGATGCTGCGCGGCCTGGCGCTGGCCGACGCGCTGGCGGTCGTCCCACCGGGCGGGGTGCCGGGCGGGGAACGGGTCGAGCTGCTCGCCACGCCGTAGGTCGCCGGCGCGGCCGTGTGCGGCCGTGGCGACCGCATCCTTGTGCTGTGACCACCGATGAGCAGCCCATCCGGCGGGGAGGTCCGGCTCGGCGGGCGCCGCTGGCCCGGCTGCTCGGCGGCCGGGGCCACGACGCGGATCCGGCCGGCCGGATCCTCCTGCCGGCCCGGGCGGCGGCCCCACCACTGCGCCAGGTCGGGCTGCGGCTGGCGGTGGCGCTCGCGGTGCTGGTGGTCACCACGCTGATCGTCTGGCTGGACCGCAGGGGGTACAACGACAACGCGCGCGGCAGCCTGGACCTGCTGGGGTCCGCCTACTACGCCACCGTCACGCTCTCCACCACCGGCTACGGCGACATCACCCCGGTCAGCGACACCGCCCGGCTGACCAACATCCTGGTGATCACCCCGCTGCGTGTGGTCTTCCTGATCATCCTGGTCGGCACCACCCTGGAGGTGTTGGCCGAACGGACCCGCCAGCAGTGGCGGATCGGACGTTGGAGGTCCTCCTTGCGCGACCACGCGGTGATCGTCGGCTACGGCACCAAGGGCCGCAGCGCCGTGGAGACGCTGCTCGGGCAGGGGGTCGCGAAGGAGTCGATCGTGGTGGTCGACCCGCAGCGCAAGGTGATCGAACAGGCCACCCAGGACGGGCTGGTGGGGGTGGTCGGCGACGCCACCCGGACCGAGACCCTGCTGCGGGCCGAACTCCCCAGGGCCGCCCAGGTGGTGGTGGCCCCCGAGCGGGACGACACGGCGGTCCTGGTCACTCTGACGGCCCGTCAGCTGAACAAGAGTGCCATCGTGGTGGCGGCGGTCCGCGAGGACGAGAACGCCCCGCTGCTGCGGCAGAGCGGCGCCGACGTGGTGGTCACCAGCTCCAGTTCGGCCGGCCGACTGCTCGGGATGTCGATGCTCAGCCCCAACGCCGGCGCCGTGATGGAGGACCTGCTCACCTACGGCCACGGGCTGGACCTGGTGGAACGCCCGGTCACCAGGGCCGAGGCCGGGCACAGTCCGCGTGACTGCGCCGACCTGGTCGTCGCGGTGCTGCGCGGCCGGCGGCTGCTCACCTTCGCCGAACCGGAGGCCGCCGTCCTGCAGTTGACCGACCGGGTGATCACCATCCAGACCGTGTCGCCGCTGGTCTGAGCCCTCAGGCCGGTGTGCCGGCTTTGCCGCTCACTTGGCGATCTCCTCGCGGACGGCGGCGGTGATCCGCTCGGTCCGGGTGGCGATCTCGTCCACCCGCGCGGTCTCGGCGAGCAGCCCGCTGCGTACCCGGTCGTCGCGGATCCCGATGAGGTTGACCTCGACGTTGACCCGCGCCGTGGTGGCCGCCGCGCGCGCGGCCTCGGCGGCCGCCGCGATGTCGGTCACCACGTTGGGGTTGCCGATCGGCAGCAGCACCTCCGCCAGCTCGACGACGTCCAGCGCGGCGGCGATCACGTCGGCCGGCGGGCGGGCCGCACCGGCCAGCGCCCGCGCGATCGCGGTGGACCGCGCCGCCTTCTCCTGCTCGCTCTCCCGGGGCAGCCGGTAGGCGTCCGTGACGGCGGTGAAGGCCGCCGCGTCCTGCTCGGCCAGGGTCAGCGCCCGGGCCCGCAGGGTGTCGCTCTCACGGCGGATCCGCTCGACCACCTCCTGGTGGACGGCGTACTTCTCGCCCGTCGTGTAGCGGGCCACCATGCCCAGCAGAGCGGCCGCCTGGGCGGCGTGCAGGGCGGCCGAAGCGCCGCCGCCGGGGGCGGGTACCCGGTCGGCCAGGCGGTCCAGGAAATCGCTGATCGTCTCGTCGCGCACGGGAGCTCTTCCTCCGGAGGATCGGTGATCACATCCTCGCATGCCTGACGGCTCGTCAGATCCCCTGTCCCTGACGCCTCGACGAGGTGTCGGGGCGGCAGGAGCAGGGCCGGACGTCAGCGGCCGAAGTAGCCGAAGACGTCCGCGACCACGTCGCCGGTGCCGTTGACCTTGATGGACGCGGCGGGCAGGGGCTGCTGCTGCACCCGGGCGAGGCCGTTGGGCGTGCCGGTGTCGGCCCGGGAGGAGAGCACCAGGTGGTGGCCGACGGTGAACCGGAGGTCGGCCCAGGCGGTCGACGGATTGGCGTTGTAGTAGAGCGACTGACCGTCGGGTGCCCACTCCCAAGCGGCCGTCGACATGCCAGCGCTGCCGGGAGCGACCGGCCGTCGGTACGCCCGGCGTGCGGGTCCGGGCGGTAGCGTCGGGCCATGCACGCAATCACGATTCCTCAAGCTGGTGGCCCTGAAGCGCTGGTGTGGGCCAAGGTGCCCGATCCGGTGCCCGGTGAGGGCGAAGTCCTGGTCGAGGTGGCCGCGACCGCGGTCAACCGCGCCGACCTGTTGCAGCGTCAGGGGTTCTACAACCCGCCGCCCGGGGCCTCGCCCTACCCCGGCCTGGAGTGCTCGGGACGGATCGTCGCGCTCGGTCCGGGCGTCTCGGGCTGGGCGGTCGGGGACGAGGTCTGCGCCCTGCTCTCCGGCGGCGGCTACGCGGAGCTGGTGGCGGTGCCGGTCGGCCAGCTGCTGCCGATCCCCAAGGGCCTCGGCCTGGTGGCCGCCGCCGCGCTGCCCGAAGTGGCGTGCACGGTCTGGTCGAACGTCTTCCTGGTGGCCCACCTGCGGCCTGCCGAGACGCTGTTGGTGCACGGCGGCGGCAGCGGGATCGGGACGATGGCGATCCAGTTGGGCAAGGCGATCGGCGCGACGGTGGTGGTGACGGCGGGCAGTGCCGCGAAGCTGGCGCGCTGTGCGGAGCTGGGCGCGGACGTCGGGATCAACTACCGCGAGCAGGACTTCGTCGAGGTGCTGCGCGAGGCCAGCGGCGGCGCCGGGGCGGACGTGATCCTGGACATCATGGGCGCCAAGTACCTCCAGCGGAACGTGGACGCGCTGGCGGTGAACGGCCGCCTGGTGATCATCGGGCTCCAGGGCGGCACGACGGGCGAGTTGAACCTCTCCACGCTGCTGGCCAAGCGCGCGGCGGTGGCGGCGACCTCGCTGCGGCCGCGCCCGCTGGCGGAGAAGGCGGCGATCGTGGCGGCGGTGCGCGAGCACGTCTGGCCGCTGATCGAGTCGGGAGTGGTGAAGCCGGTGGTGGACCGGGTGCTGCCACTGACCGACGCGGCCGGCGCGCACCGGGTGGTGGAGGCGAGCGAGCAGGTGGGGAAGGTCATCCTGCAGGCCTGAGGAGTGGGCAGTCGGGCCCGGTGGACCTGCCGCGATGGCAAGGACCGCCGGGCCCGTGTCGTGCTGCTACGGATCTCCGGGAAGCGGGCGGGGCGGCGGCCTGGTGGGCTGCGGGGGCGGGGATCAGGCCCGGGCGGGCTCGCCCAGCGCGTTGGGGATGGCGGGGGTGCTGAGGGTGGTCATCCGGCGCCAGCCGAGCAGGCGGTCGTAGAGGTAGGTCAGGTGGATGCCGAGGGCCAGCACTGCCGCCTTGGGCTTGGACCAGCGCAGGATGTCGCCCATCCGGGCCATCACGGCGAGGCTGACGTCGCGGTAGGTGCGGATCTCGGCGTGGGCGGTGCGGTGCAGGACGTCGAGGATCTCGCGGCCGTGGCCCGCTGCGGCCAGCCGGAGCAACTCCTCGTGGCAGTAGGCGAGATGGTTGTCCTCGTCGGCGGAGATCATCCGTACTGCGCGGCTGATGTCCGGGTGCGTGCCGAAGACGCCGACCAGGAGGCGCATCTGCTCGGCCGCGCGCTGCTCGGTGACCCGGCTGTGGGCCAGGTAGACAAGGACGTCGTGGTCGGTCAGCGGCTCCTCCCGGCGCAGCCGGGCGTGGGCCAGGCCGATGCCCTGCCGTTCCAGCAGCATCGTGTAGTCGGTCGAGTCGGGCACGTCGACGGGGTGCAGTCCGCGCTTGTGCAGCAGGGCGTTGAAGATCCGGCCGTGCTTCTCCTCGTCGGCGCCGTGCCGGGCGATCTTCGGTGCGAGCTCCTGGTCGGTGACCAGTGCGGCGATCCGGCCGTTCTCCCAGCCGCCCTGGTCCTCGCCCTTGGCGGCGATGCTGCAGAACAGGCGGAAGGCGTCGTCGTTGTCGTGGATCTCCTGGAACAGGCTGCGGGCCGAGAGCACCTGGTACCGCCTTTCCCGGCTGCGGGGGCGCCGATCAAGTCCATTGCGGGCATGGTCGATCCAGTCAAGGGCGATTTCACGGCGACCCGCAACCGGAGAGCCTCCGGCCACCACTGCACGGGGGAACGGGGGCGTCGGCGGGGCCTTGAGGTGCTGGGGGCGGCCGACTGTGTGACGCTGGTCGGGAGCTGTCCCGCTGCCGGTGCGGCCCTCGGGTCCCCGGCCGTCGGAAGGACTGTCCGTCCGTGGCCATGACCTCGCACTCGATGTCCCCGCTCGCTCCGGCCGTCCGGTGTTCCGCAGGCGTCGCGCCTGGCGGACCGGCGCAGCCGTTCTCCCGTACCCGGGCCGCCTTCGGCAGGTGCCGGGCGTTGCGGTCCGCTCGGGCGGCCCGTCCGGCCCGTGCGCGGGCCGTGTCGCTGCGTGCGGCGTTGGCCCGTCGGCTGGTGGCCGGTGCGGGGCTCACGGCGCCCGTGTTGTTGTCGCTCGTGGTGCCCGCGACGGCGCAGGCGGTGCCGGTCGGCGGGCCCGCGGCGCTCGGTGTGCTGAGCAGTGCGGCGGTGCCGGTCGGGGTGGGTCGTCCGGCGTCGCAGGGTCCTGTCGACGGGCCGGCCGGAAGCCCGCCGACGTCGGTACGGGCTCAGCTCCGCCCGATACCCATGGCGCCGACGTTCCAGACGTCGGCGCCCGTCACCCCCAGCGAACCGACAGATCCGGTCGATCCGGCGGAACCGACGCCGACCGACGGTGACGCGCCGTCAGCCAGTCCCTCCCGTGCCACCCCCGCACCCGCGACGGCCGAGCCGTCCGCCGGTCCGACCCGCACCGGCAGCCCCGCCCCGGAGCCCTCGGCCGTACCGATTCCCACCGCGCCGCCGACGCTGACAGCACCGGTCTCGGCCCCGGGCCCGGTCGCCGCGCCGCCGTCCGCAGCCTCCTCCGCCCCCTCGGGCGCTCCTTCGGCTTCGGCCTCGGCCGCCGCTGCGTCCTCCGCCGGCGCGATGCCGAGCGGTCGTCCGGGTCCGTCCGCGCCGTCCGGTCAGCTGCCGCCCGTCGGGTCGGGTGCGCCCTCGGTCGAGCCGGTCGCCGTCCTGCCCGCCGGGCCGGCGCCGGCCCCGCCGACTCCCGGCGCCGCGGCGGCTGTCGCGGCGGGGGACGGCGCGTACCAGGTCGCCGATGGTTCGGGGGCCGTGGACGACACGGCGGGCGTGGCGGCGGCTCCGGCGGGCCAGGGCGGCCTCGCCGGTGGCTTGCCGGTCGTCGACGGACCGGCCGACGCCGTGGCCTCGGTGCTCCCGACGGCGCCCGCGGCGGGCGTGCAGACAGCGGCGGGCGAGCAGGCGGCGGGTGTGCGAGCGGCCGCCCGTTGGGCCGATCCGTCCAACCTTCAACTGCCGCTGGGCGCCGGGCTGGCGCTGATCGGACTGGGCCTGGCGCTGGTCGGCTACCGCCTGCGACGCAGCTGACAGCGCTGTCGGCGAGGCCCGTCGCCGGATCGCCGGTCTCCAGGTCGGTTGACCCTCCCGACGCCTGAAGCATATGAAGGAGCTATGACGAAGCCGCTGGACGAACGGCCGGAGTACGAGCCGTATCAAGGATCGACGGGATCGACCGGACCGTCGCAGGAAGGGCCGCAGCAGGTGCTGATCGTCGGCCCGGACGGTATGCCGGTCGGCGGTGTCCCGGGAGCCGGTGGCCGGGCCTTCGGACGCTCGGGTGACGAGACCGGGCCCAGGGAGCTCCCGGTGACCGAGATGGTCGAGCAGCCGGCCAAGGTGATGCGTATCGGCAGCATGATCAAGCAGCTGCTCGAAGAGGTACGGGCGGCTCCGCTCGACGAGGCCAGCCGGGTCCGCCTGAAGGCCATCCACGCCAGCTCCATCAAGGAGTTGGAACTCGGCCTGGCGCCGGAGCTGGTGGAGGAGCTGGAGCGGCTGTCGCTGCCGTTCATGGACGACACCATCCCGACCGAGGCCGAGCTGCGGATCGCGCAGGCCCAGCTGGTCGGCTGGCTGGAGGGCCTCTTCCACGGCATCCAGACCGCGCTCTTCGCCCAGCAGATGGCCGCCAGGGCGCAGCTGGAGCAGATGCGTCGCGCGCTGCCGCCCGGCAGTCAGCCGGCCGACCACGACTTCGACGACCCGGACGAGGGCCACAGCATGCGGTCCGGCCCCTACCTGTAGCCGGAAACCCGATCCACGGCCGGAACCGACGGCCGCGCGGAACCGTCCGTACCTGGAGGACCCCGCGTGACACCGCCGTACGCGGGCCCGGCCTGCCCCGGCACCTCCCACCGGGCCGAGGTGCCGATACCCTGGCCCCTGTCGACGGCTGATACCGGCCGCCGGCCGGGGTCGGCCCGGTCGGCGGGGCGGGTGCGGTCGGCTCTGACGAGCCGTCCGACAGGTTGTGCGGTGGTCCGGTCCACGGGGGGCCGGTCCGGCGGAGCGTCGACGGGCCACCCGACAGGCCACCTGACAGTCCGGCTGACAGGGCATCCGATCAACCACGTCGCGGCAGCGGTGTTCGGCCGTGCCGAGGGGGAAGCAGAGGACCATGAGCGAGGACGGCAGCACGGGTCACGGTCAGCCGCAGGCCCAGCACTCGTTGGGCAACGGCAGGTACGTCCTCCAGAATCTGCTGGGCCAGGGCGGGATGGCGTCCGTCCACCTGGCGTACGACACGGTGCTGGACCGTCAGGTCGCGGTGAAGACGCTGCACACCGAGCTGGGCCGCGAGCAGTCCTTCCGCGAGCGCTTCCGCCGCGAGGCGCAGGCCGTCGCCCGGCTGCAGCACACCAACATCGTCTCGGTCTTCGACAGCGGTGAGGAGGTCGCGCCGGACGGTGCGACCACCCCCTACATCGTCATGGAGTACGTCGAGGGCCCCTCGCTGCGCGACGTGCTGAACCAGGCGATCGCCGAGCACGGCGCGATGCCCACCGAGCAGGCGCTGAAGATCACCGCCGCGGTGCTGGCCGCCCTGGACACCTCGCACGACCAGGGCCTGGTGCACCGCGACATCAAGCCCGGCAACGTCATGGTCAACACCAAGGGCATCGTCAAGGTGATGGACTTCGGCATCGCCCGGGCCATGCAGTCCGGCGTGACGTCGATGACCCAGACCGGCATGGTGGTCGGCACCCCGCAGTACCTGTCGCCCGAGCAGGCGCTGGGCAAGAGCGTGGACGCCCGCTCCGACCTCTACTCGGTGGGCTGCATGCTCTTCGAGCTGCTCACCGGCCAGCTGCCGTTCGACGGCGACTCGCCGTTCTCGATCGCGTACAAGCACGTGCAGGAGGAGCCGCCGGCGCCGTCCACCCTCAACCGGGCGGTCACGCCCGCGGTGGACGCGCTGGTCGCCCGCGCGCTGCGCAAGGACCCGGGGCACCGGTTCCCGACCGCCGAGTCGATGCGCGAGGAGGTCGAGCGGGTCGCGGGCGGTGCGGCGACCGGAGGCGGCACGCCGCTGATGGCCAGTACGCCGCTGGTGATCGGCGAGGGCCCGCGGGCCGCGCACGCCGCGCACTCGCTGACCAACTTCCCGCAGGTCGGGGGCGACATCCGGACGCCGTCGCCGCAGGTCCAGCAGCCGTACCAGCCGGCCCACACGGCGCCGTCGTACGGTCCGCAGACCCCGCCGCCGGTGTTCGGCCAGCAGACGCCGCCGCAGTTCCAGCAGGCTTACCAGACCCCGCCGCCGCAGTACCAGACGCCGCCGTCCGCCTTCCCGCAGCAGCAGCAGCAGGCGCACACCCCGGCGCCGATGCAGCGGCCGATGCAGCAGCCCGGCCCGTACGGGCAGCGCCCGGTGCCGGCGTCCGGCAGCAACGGCTGCTCGACCGCGCTGGTGATCATCGGTGTGATCATCGGCCTGATCGTGTTGGTCGCGATCATCATCGCGATCGTGGCCAACAAGACCGCGAACACCAACACCTCGGACACCAATACGTACGGCAGCGCGCCGAGGCCCTCGGCGGTCGTCGCGCCGCTCTCCCCGGGACCCGGAGGTCTCCCGCCGGTCCTGTAACGCGTTCCGCGCCCGGGTGTCCGAGGCGGTAGCGTTCTGGTGAAGTGAATCGAATGGGCGACCGCGACGAGAGCGTCGGCCCGGGGCGAGGAGTAATGGCACAGACGCAGCAGCCGGGCGACGGCGAGGGAGACCACCTCGTCCCCGGCACCGGCCAGGAGCCGGAGCAGAACGACGCCACCCGCGAGACGCCCCGCTTCGCTGACCGGGAGGACCGCGGTGTCTCCTCTCCCGACGAGACCACGGCCGCCCGCGCGGCGGGCCGGCCCTCCTCCTTCGAGGGTCCGCCCACCCCGAGCCGCGGCACCGCCGCCGCGCTCGGCACCCTCGGTGACGGCCGTTACCGGCTGACCCACCGGCTCGGACGGGGCGGCATGGCCGAGGTGCTGGCCGCCCAGGACGTCCGGCTCGGCCGGACCGTCGCGGTCAAGCTGCTCCGCCCCGAGCTGGCGCAGGACGAGGTCGCCCGACTGCGGTTCACTCGGGAGGCTCACTCCGTCGCGGGGCTCAACCACCACTCGATCGTCGCTGTCTACGACACCGGCGAGGACTACCTCGGTGGCGAGTCCACCCCGTACATCGTGATGGAGCTGGTCGAGGGCCGCACCGTCCGCGAGCTGCTGGTGGACGAGGAGGCGCCGCCGGTCGACCAGGCGCTGATCATCATCGCCGGGGTGCTGGAGGCGCTGGACTACAGCCACCGGCACGGCATCGTGCACCGCGACATCAAGCCCGCCAATGTGATCATCACGACCTCGGGCGCGGTCAAGGTGATGGACTTCGGCATCGCCCGAGCGCTCACCGGCGCGGCCAGCACCATGACGCAGACCGGCATGGTGATGGGCACCCCGCAGTACCTCTCGCCCGAGCAGGCGCTCGGCAAGCCGGTGGACCACCGCTCCGACCTCTACGCGGCCGGCTGCATGCTCTACGAGCTGCTGACGCTGCGCCCGCCGTTCACCGGCGACACCCCGCTCGCGGTGGTCTACCAGCACGTCCAGGACGCGCCGGTGCCGCCGTCCCGGGTGAACCAGCGCGTGCCGCAGCAGTTCGACGCGCTGGTGCTGCGGGCGCTGGCCAAGAGCCCGGACGACCGGTTCCAGAGCGCGGACGAGTTCCGCGCGCACCTGCAGCACGCGCTGCGCGAGATGCACGGCGCCGCCGGCAGCGGCGGCTACCCGGGCTACCAGGGCACGCCGAGCGACGGGACGGCGGTCACCGAGGCGTTCGGGATGGCCGGGAACCCGTCCGACGCGACCACGGTGCTGCCCTACGGCGCGCCGACCGCGGCGTACCGCACGCCGGCCTCGCCCTACCAGGGCGCGGGCGACTCCGGTGGCTACGGCCAGGGGGGCTACGGCGGTGGTGGCGGTCAGGGCGGTCAGGGTGGTGGACACGACGACGGCTACGACGAGCCGCCGCGCCGCCGCACCGCGCTGGCCTGGGTCCTCGGCCTGCTGCTGCTCGCGGGCGGCGGGGTCGGCATCGCGCTCGCGGTGGACAACAACTCCGGCTCGCAGAAGCCGCAGATCCCGGTCACCTCGCCGGTCGCCCCGGTGACGGACGAGGCCTCCGAGACGCCGTCGGCGACGCCACCGCCCACTCAGACCCGCAGCCACACCCCGACCCAGTCCACCGGCGATTACCCGCCGCAGACCCCGTCGGGCGGCTACACCCGCTACCCGTCGCACTCGGCGTCCGCCTCCGCCTCCGCTTCGGCGTCGGCCTCCGCGTCGTCGTCCGCCTCGGAGAGTGCGTCGTCCACCGCCTCCTCGACGGCGTCGGCCTCGGCCCCCGCGTCGAGTTCGGCGTCCACCCCGTCCAACGACGGCGGGAACCCCAGCACCGTGCCGACCGGCCACGGCGGCGGGTCGTCGCCGAGCTCGGGGGCCGGGCACTGACCCGGCTCAGTTGACGAACGCGTCCAGCACCTGTTCGTACTCCTGGCACCACCACACCGTCTGCGCGGCGGCCGCCGGGAAGAGCTGGTCGGCGCGCTGGTCGGCGCGCTGGTAGCGCCACCGGAGCATCCAGAAGTCGTTGAGCCGCTCCCACCAGACCCGGTGCGCCGCCGCCGCCAGCTCCTGGGCCGGCGCATCGGCGGCCTCGCGGTAGCCGCGGGCGTAGCGGCGGACCCGGGCGAGGTCGAGCTCGCCGGTCACCGGGTCGTTGAAGATCAGGGTGGCGGCCCGGACCGCCTCCTCGCCGCGCGGCCGCACGCCCAGCCGGTCCCAGTCCAGGACGGCGACCACCCGCTCGCCGCGGTAGAGCAGGTTGAGGCCGTGGAAGTCGCCGTGCACCCAGCCGGCCGGCCCGGCCGCCTCCGGCCCGGGCCGTCGGTGGGCGTAGGCCTCCAGCAGCGCCGCGCGCTCGGTCAGCCGGCGTTCGGCGAGCTGGTCGAACGGGCCGTGCGGGCGGTGCCGCCGGGCCCGCTCCAGCAACTCGTCGAGCAGGGCCGCGGTGGCCCGCGGGTCGGCCGTCGGCTGTCGGCCGGGTTGCACCACGGGGGCGCAGACCCTGGCGAGTGCGCCGTGCACGTTCCCGAGCAGCGCGCCGAGCTCCTCGCACTGCACCAGGCTCAGCTCGGAGCCGGTGCGGTGCGAGCCCGGCACCCAGGGGAAGAGCGCGAACCGCCGGCCGTCACAGTCGGTGACGGTCTGCCCGTCCCGGCCGACCAGTGGGGGCGCGATCGGCAGTCCCTGGGCGTACAGCGCGGTGGTGGCCCGGTGCTGGGCGGTGATCGCCGGCAGGGTCGCGGTGGCGCGGTCGACGTAGCACTTGAGGAAGTAGACGCCGGCGCTGCTGGTCACCCGGTAGCCCCGGTTGAGCAGACCCTCGGCGACCGGGTGCGCCTCGATCAGCCGCCCGGCGCGGTAGCCGCGCAACACTCGGGCGAGTACGAACCGCGAGACCGGTGGGCTCAGCGTCCCGACCGGTGGGGCGCCGGCATCCGGACCTTCCAGCACGACTGCGGTGGAGGTGAACTGACTCTCTGTCACGCTCGGTCATCGTAGTGACGGGCGCCGAACGCGGTACGGATGCCCGAAAATGCCCGACTGTGATCATCGGGCCGATCTTCGCCGTCGATGACGGAGCGTGAACTGTCCGGCGCTGCGCGGACAGTGCCGCAAGTGATCGGTGAGGCGGATGGGTCACCGGTTCTGTTCGGCGCCCAGCCGGGCGACGTAGGCGGCGGCCTGGGTGCGGCGCTCCATGCCGAGCTTCGCCAGCAGGCTGGAGACGTAGTTCTTCACGGTCTTCTCCGCCAGGTGCAGTTCGGTGCCGATCTGCCGGTTGGTCATCCCCTCGCCGATCAGCTCCAGGATCCGGCGCTCCTGCCGGGTGAGCTGGGCGAGACGTTCGTCCTCCTTCTCGCCGCCCTGTCGCAGCCGCTCCAGTACCCGGCCGGTCGCCACCGGGTCGAGCAGCGACTTCCCGGCCGCCACGTCCCGGACGGCGGAGATCAGGTCGCTGCCGCGGATCGCCTTGAGCACGTAGCCCGAGGCCCCGGCCATGATCGCGTCGAAGAGCGCCTCGTCGTCCGAGAAGGAGGTGAGCATCAGGCAGCGGATGTCGGGGTGCTGCGAGCGGATCTCGCGGCAGACCTCCACCCCGTTGCCGTCGGGCAGCCGGACGTCCAGAACGGCCACGTCGGGGTGGACGGCGGGGATCCGGGTGATCGCCTCGGCCGCGGTGCCGGCCTCGCCGACCACCTCGATGTCGTCCTCCACGGTGAGCAACTCATGAACTCCTCGTCGGACCACCTCATGATCATCGAGAAGGAAAACCCTGATTTGTCCGTTTTCTGTCACCCGTAAAGGCTCCCATATCGTCATAGGGAAGGCCTATCGCCCGCACGGGTCGCCCACACAATCTGTCTGATCCACCCCCTTACGCGAAACGCGCTGCCCGGATAGCGTGCGCAGGTGTCCTGTACGGCACCGCCGGAGCTAGCTTCGAGCCCGGCCCGACCCCCATCCAGGTCGGAACAACTAGGACGTCCTCACGCAGGCGCGCCAAGTGCGCCCGCTGGGTAACGTTCTCGTGAGGACGCCGTCGGAAAAGGATCACCACCTGCCACGTAATCGGTGCGCCCACCCCGCGCACTGTGCGAGGCGGTGACCGGACCGGTCACCGGCGACCCCGGGCGGCCGGACAGACCGAGGAGTAAACGTGACCGTCAAAAGCACGGCGAGGGCGCGCAAGAAGGCCGCCCCCGGCGTCCCTGACAACCTCCAGGCGGGGAAGGACGCCCCGGCCGAGCTGATCCAGCTGCTCACCCCCGAAGGTGAACGGGTCGAACACCCGGACTACCCGCTGGCCATCGAGGCGGACGAGCTGCGCTCGCTCTACCGGGACCTGGTGCTGGTCCGGCGGTTCGACGCCGAGGCGACCGCGCTCCAGCGGCAGGGCGAGCTGGGCCTGTGGGCCTCGCTGCTCGGCCAGGAGGCGGCCCAGGTCGGCAGCGGCCGCGCGATGCGGGAGAAGGACTACGCCTTCCCCACCTACCGCGAACACGGCGTCGCCTGGTGCCGCGGTGTGGACCCGCTCAACCTGCTCGGGATGTTCCGTGGGGTCAACCACGGTGGCTGGGACCCGAACGAGAAGAACTTCCACCTCTACACCATCGTGATCGGCTCGCAGACGCTGCACGCGACCGGCTACGCGATGGGCATCACCAAGGACAGCGCCGAGGACGCCGTGATCGCCTACTTCGGCGACGGCGCCTCCAGCCAGGGTGACGTCAACGAGGCCTTCACGTTCGCCTCGGTCTACAACGCTCCGGTGGTCTTCTTCTGCCAGAACAACCAGTGGGCGATCTCCGAGCCCACCACCAACCAGACGAAGATCCCGCTCTACCGCCGCGCCTCCGGCTTCGGGTTCCCCGGTGTCCGGGTGGACGGCAACGACGTCCTCGCCTGCCTCGCGGTCACCCGCTGGGCGCTGGACCGCGCCCGCAACGGCGGCGGCCCGGTGCTGATCGAGGCCTTCACCTACCGGATGGGCGCGCACACCACCTCCGACGACCCGACCCGCTACCGCGCGGCCGAGGAGACCGAGTCCTGGCGTGCCAAGGACCCGATCTCGCGGCTCAAGACGTACCTGGAGCGCGAGGGGCTGGCCGACGAGGACTTCTTCGCGGCGATCGACGCCGAGAGCGAGACGCTCGGCCTGCGGGTGCGTGAGGGCGTCCGGTCGATGCCCGACCCGGACCCGACCCTGATCTTCGACCATGTGTACGCCGAGCCGCATGCCTTGGTGACCGAGGAGCGGGCCGAGTACGTCGCGTATGCGGAGTCGTTCGAGGGCGGGGAGTAGTCCGATCATGTCCAAGCTCACCATGTCGAAAGCCATCAACGAAGGCTTGCGCAACTGTCTGGAGACCGACCCCAAGACCCTGATCATGGGTGAGGACGTCGGAAAGCTGGGTGGCGTCTTCCGCGTCACCGACGGCCTGCAGAAGGACTTCGGCGAGGACCGGGTGATCGACACCCCGCTCGCCGAGTCCGGCATCGTCGGCACCGCGATCGGCCTCGCGCTGCGCGGCTACCGGCCGATCGTGGAGATCCAGTTCGACGGGTTCGTCTACCCGGCCTTCGACCAGATCGTCACCCAGCTGGCCAAGATGCACGCCCGTGCGCTGGGCCACGTCAAGATGCCGATCACGATCCGTATCCCCTACGCGGGTGGAATCGGCGCCGTCGAGCATCACAGCGAGTCGCACGAGGCGTACTTCGCGCACACCGCCGGTCTGCGGGTGGTCACGCCGTCCAACCCGGACGACGCGTACTGGATGCTCCGGCAGTCGGTCGAGTCCGATGACCCGGTGATCTTCCTGGAGCCGAAGGCCCGTTACTGGGACAAGGCCGAGATCAGCGCTGCCCCGGCGCTGGACCTGCACACCGCGAAGGTGGTCCGGTCGGGCACCGACCTGACGCTGCTGGCGTACGGGCCGATGGTGAAGGTCTGCCTGGAGGTGGCCGCGGCCGCCGAGGAGGACGGCCGTCACCTGGAGGTCGTCGACCTCCGCTCGCTTTCGCCGGTCGACTTCGACACCCTCGAGGCGTCGGTCAAGCGCACCGGGCGGGCGATCGTGGTGCACGAGGCACCGGTCTTCATGGGCATGGGCGCGGAACTCGCCGCCCGGCTCACCGAGCGGTGCTTCTACCACCTGGAGGCGCCGGTTCTGCGGGTCGGCGGCTACCACGCGCCGTACCCGCCGTCCCGGGTCGAGGAGCAGTACCTGCCGGACCTGGACCGGGTGCTGGACGCCGTCGACCGCGCGCTGGCGTACTGAGAGGGAGTGGCGATGACCACCGAAGTTCGTTCGCTCCGTGAATTCAGGATGCCCGACGTCGGCGAGGGGCTGACCGAGGCCGAGATCCTCAAGTGGTACGTCCAGCCGGGCGACACCGTCACCGACGGCCAGGTCGTCTGCGAGGTCGAGACGGCGAAGGCGGCCGTCGAGCTGCCGATCCCGTTCAACGGGACGGTCGAGTCGCTCTTCTTCCCCGAGGGGTCGACGGTCGACGTCGGCACCGCGATCATCACGGTCGCGGTGCTCGGAGCCGCTCCGGCGCCGGCTGCGGCTGCCGCGCCCGCCGCGGTCCCCGCGCCTGCTCCGGCCGCCGCCGAGGAGGCCGGTGAGCCGGCCCGCCGCGAGGTGCTGGTCGGGTACGGCCCGCGCACCGGCGCCGTGCAGCGCCGGGCCCGCCGGACGGCTGCTCCGGCCGCCGCCCCCGTGGCGGCTCCGGTCGCACCCGCTCCGGTCGTGGCGCCCGTCGCCCCGGTCGCCGTCGCGGTGGACGCGGTGACCGACCGGCCGCTCGCCAAGCCGCCGGTCCGCAAGCTCGCCAAGGACCTCGGCATCGACCTGCGGGCCGTCCGCGCCACCGGCCCGGACGGGATCATCACCCGCGAGGACGTCCACGCCGCCGCCGCGCCCGCCGCGCCGGCCGTGGTCGAGGCGCCGGTCCAGGTCGCCGCCGCGGTGGAGGCCCCCGTGCTCTCCACCGGCGCCGACCAGCGGATCCCGGTCAAGGGCGTCCGCAAGGCCACCGCCCAGGCGATGGTGGCCTCCGCCTTCACCGCGCCGCACGTCACCGAGTTCGTCCAGGTCGACGTCACCCGCACGATGAAGCTGGTCCGCACGCTGAAGGAGAGCGGCGAGCTGGGCGCGGGGGTGCGGGTCAGCCCGCTGCTGCTGGTCGCCAAGGCGCTGCTCACGGCGTTCAAGCGGCACCCGGAGATCAACGCCAGCTGGGACGAGCCCAACCAGGAGATCGTCCTGCGGGGCCAGGTCAACCTCGGGATCGCCGCGGCGACCCCGCGCGGCCTGATCGTGCCGAACATCAAGAACGCGGGCGCGCTGACCCTGTCCGGCCTCGCGGTCGAGCTCGGCGCGCTGGTCGACACCGCCCGCCAGGGCAAGACCTCGCCCGCCGACATGCAGGGCGGCACCGTCACCATCACCAACGTCGGCGTCTTCGGCGTCGACACCGGGACCCCGATCCTGAACCCCGGCGAGGCCGCCATCCTGGCCTTCGGCGCGGTCCGGGAGCTGCCCTGGGTGCACAAGGGCAAGGTGGTGCCCCGCCAGGTCACCACGCTGGCGCTCTCCTTCGACCACCGCATGGTCGACGGCGAGCTGGGCTCGAAGGTGCTGGCCGATGTCGCGGCCATCCTGGAGCGTCCCAAGCGCCTGATCACCTGGGGCTGACGCCCCACTGAACGGCCGAAGGGCCCCATCCCCCGCCGGGGATGGGGCCCTGTCCTTTGTGCCCGTGACCTACTGGCGGGCGGAGCGGCGTCGCCGGCTGATCACGAAGGCACCGGCGCCGAGGGCGATCAGGGCGCCGCCGGCACCGAGCAGCGGGACGGCTGAGCTGTCGGCAGCGGTGCTGGACAGCTGCGGCGCGGCGGTGGCGGGCGTCGTCGGCTGCACGGCGGCGGGCTGCGAGGTGGGCGCGGTGGGTATGGCGGGTGCGCTGGGCACGGGCGTCGGCGCGGCGGGCTGTGCGGCAGCCTGGGCGACCGGCGCCACGGCGACCGGGGCAGCGGACACGGCAGCCGCGGCCGGGACGACCGGAACGGCGGTGCGCGGGGCGGGCGGAGCCGGCTTGGCGCTCGGCGCGGCGACGCGCAGCACCTTGAGTGTGTTCAGCGTGCCCGTGCCGTCGGCGCCCGGGCTGGGGAACATCTGGATCGTGGTCTGGTTGCGCGGCGCGTCGGCCGAGAGCGTGATCTGGAACAGGACGCGCATGGCGTGACCCGGTGCGACCTGCTGGGCGACCGAGGAGGTGTCGGCGCGGATGACCGGGTCGCAGGTGTGCACGACCGGCAGCGTCTTCCAGTGGCCGCCGACCATGGCCTGGACGGTGAAGTCCGCCGGCCGCAGGTAGCTCCCGCCCGGCGGGTCCCCGGCCGGGTTCCAGAACGCGAGTTCGGGCGCGATCCAGCTGCCGTCGGGGATACCGGGCTTCGGACCGACCTCCTCACCCACCTGGATCGGGGCGCCACCGGCGGTGATGCTGCTGGGGAAGCCGGGGTCGGGGATGAATCCGCCCACGCCCGGGAGCACCACGTGGCCACCGGCCGTCTGAGCGGGCGCGCCCCCACAGGCGTAGGCGGTGGCCGCGCCCGGCAGGAGCGGAACGGCGGCGCTGATGACCAGGGTGGCGGCGGCGGTGGCGAGGGCACGACGGGTGACGGTGGAGGAGATGTTCTTCGCGAAAGCGGAGATAACGGACGCGCGCATGACGTGTTCCTTCGAGGACTGGTGCTGCGGGGTGTGTGGTCTGAAGGTGGCCGGTTCTCGAACTTCCCCCCGGCCCCTGCCGGTCTCGCTCTCCGTGCCTTCATCTGTATGGACGCGCATCCCCTCCAGGGGTTGCAGGTGAGTTCAGATTATTTTCGGGCCGTCGTCCAAGCCTTCCTGAATACTGCTCAGGTGGCAGAACACGGCACCGTCCAGAGCACCTCCCACTCCGACGCGGACGAGGACGAGGCGCAGGCCCCGCACGCGTACGCGCTGCGCCGCGACGTCTCGCTGCCGGCCGTGCTGGCCGGGATGATCGCCATCGTCGTCTGCTTCTCCGGACCGCTGGTGGTGGTGCTCGCGGCCGCTGCCGCCGGCCGGCTCGACCAGGCGCACACGGTGTCCTGGATATGGGCCGTCTCGATAGGCAGCGGGCTGACCTCGCTCCTGCTCAGCTGGTACACCCGAACACCGGTGATCACCGCCTGGTCGACGCCCGGTGCGGCGCTCCTCGTCACCAGCCTTGGTTCGTACTCCTACCCCTCGGCGGTCGGCGCATTCCTGGTCAGCGGTGTAGTCGTGACACTGCTCGGCGTCACCGGCCTGTTCGGGCGGCTGATCCGGGCGGTGCCGACCGGCGTGGTGAACGCGATGCTGGCCGGCATCCTGTTCAGCTTCGGCGCCGACATCTTCACCGCGCTGCACACCGCGCCGGCCGTGGTGCTGTCCGCGCTGGCGGCCTTCCTGCTCGCCAAGCGGCTGCTTCCGCGCTATGCCGTCCCGGCCGCCCTGCTGACCGGTGGCGTGGCCGCCTGGCTCACCGTCGGGCTCCCGCTGCGGCTGGGGCACGGCGGCCTCGCCCACCCGGTGCTGACCGCGCCCGGCCTGGACCCGGCGGCGCTGGTGGGCCTCGCGCTGCCGCTCACCATCGTGGCGCTGGCCTCGCAGAACGCTCCCGGGCTCGGCGTGCTGCGGTCCTCCGGCTACCAGCCGGACGACCGGCTGCTGATCGGCGCGACCGGTGCGGCGTCGGTCCTGCTGGCCCCCTTCGGCTCGCCGGGAATCAACATCGCAGCGATCACGGCCGCGATCTGCACCAGCCCGCAGAGCCACCCCGATCCGCGTCGGCGCTATGTCGCCGGCATGGCCACCGGCCTGGGCTATCTGCTGGTCGGCAGCTTCGGCGGGGTGCTGGTCAGCCTTTTCACCGGCCTGCCGGGAGCGCTCGTCGCGGTGGTCGCGGGAGTGGCCCTGCTCGGCTCGTTCCAGGGCAGCCTGGCCGCGGCGGTCGCCGACGAGCAGGGTCGGGACGCCGCCGTGGTCACCTTCCTCGCCACCGCCTCGGGCATGTCGCTCTTCGGCATCGGCGCGGCCTTCTGGGGCCTGCTGCTCGGCGTGGGCACCCACCTGGTGCTGCGCGCCGCCCCCACCGCTCGCTGGTGGCCGCGACGCGGGTGAGGCCGCCCGGGTGACTCGTTGCGCCAGTCCGGTGAGATGTTCGACAGGAAGTCGGCTAGTCGGCTCGGCCGGGGTATGTCTCCGCGACCCCCACCCGAGCGCCCGCCGGGTGACCGGAGCACCGAGGACCCGCCCGTATGACGCCTGGCAACCCTGGCCGTCTCATCCGGAGTCTGGCCGCACTCGTTCTGCTCGCCGCAGCGGTCCTGCCGGCTGCCCTGGAAGTCGCCGGTCCGGCGCCGTTCGCCGTCATCGGCCCGGCAGCCGGTGCGGCCACCGACCGCGCGGTGCCTCCGCACGCGCGGGCCGGTGCCGTCTCGGCACACCTGCGCACCGTGGGGGCCGCCCCGACGGTCGACATACGCCGCAGCGGCGACCCGTCCAACCGGATCACCCTGGTGCTGCTCGGGGACGGCTACACCGAGAGCCAGCAGGACCTCTTCCGGCAGCAGGCCGACCAGTCCTGGCGGGCGCTGATGGAGATCGAGCCCTTCCGGACCTACCAGGGCTACTTCAACATAAGGCGGGTCGAGGTGGTCTCCCCGGTCTCCGGGATCGCGGAGGGGGACACCAAGAACCGCAAGCCCGGTACCCCGCTCGGCATGCACTTCTGGTGCGAGGGCACCGCGCGGCTGCTCTGCGCGGACGAGGCGGCGACCGCCCGGTACGCGGGGGAGGGGGAGGGACCGCAGTACCTGATCGCGCTGGCCAACTCCACCGAGTACGGCGGCGCCGGGGGCACGGGGGTGACGACCCTCTCGGGCGGCAGCTCGGACGCCGGGCGGATCATCCAGCACGAGATAGGGCACACCGTGGGTGATCTCGGGGACGAGTACGACAGCGCCCCGAACGACGCCGACTACCCGAACCTCTCGAACCAGGGCGCCGACGTGATGCAGCGCGACCACCTCAAGTGGTGGCGCTGGCTCGGGGCGCAGTCGCCGGACGGCGGCGGCACGGTCGGCGCGTACCGCAGCAGCAACGGCATCTACCGCCCGACCGCGGACTCGGTGATGCGCACCCTGGGAGGCAGCTACAACCTGCCCTCGCGCGAGGCGATCATCGAGCAGATCTACCGCCGGCTCTCGCCGACCGACGGCGCCTCGCCCGCCCCCGGCGACGTGACGGGCCGCCCCCGGCTCTCCGTCCAGCCGCTCCCGCTGACCGGCCCGCGCCAGCTCCAGGTGGACTGGAAGGTCGACGGCCGGTCGGTGGACCCGCAGTCCGAGGACCGCACCTGGTTCGACCCGGGTTCGCTCACGCTGGCGCCCGGCCAGCGGGTCGCGGTGACCGCGACCGTGCGGGACACCACGGACTGGGTGCGGGACGAGGCCTTCCGGGACCAGCACATGACGCGCACGGTGCGCTGGGTGCTGAAAGGCTGAGCGGGTGGTTCGTGTGCACTCGCTCCACCCGGTGTATGCGATCAAAAGGTGGGATGACTAGTCTGGGTCCACTATGCCCGTGGACCCAGCCGCCGCCGCCACCCGCTCCCCGTCCTTCCCCGGCCCCCGTCCTTCCCCGGCCGAGCCCCCGGTGGTGGCCGAGCCCTCGGTAGCCGGGCCGCCCGGCGGGCGGGCCGCGTGGTTCGCCTGGGGGATCGGCGTCAGCGTCTACGTCCTCGCGGTGATCCACCGCACCAGCCTCGGGGTGGCCGGACTGGACGCCGCCCAGCGGTTCGGGGTGGGCGCCTCGGCGCTCTCCACCTTCTCGATCCTGCAGGTGATGGTCTACGTCGCCATGCAGATACCGGTCGGACTGCTGGTCGACCGGTTCGGGCCGCGCCGGATCCTGCTGATGGGTGTCACGCTGCTCAGCGTCGGGCAGCTGGCGTTCGCGTTCAGCTCGTCGTTCGGGCCCGCGCTGGCCTCGCGAGCGGTGCTGGGCTGCGGCGACGCGATGACCTTCATCAGCGTCCTGCGGGTCGCCGCCCGCTGGTTCCCGGCCGCCAGGACCTCGCTGGTCATGCAGCTCACCGGGCTGGCCGGGATGGCCGGCAACCTGGTGACCACGGTGGTGCTGGCGCAGGCGCTGCACACCGAGGGCTGGACGGCCACCTTCGGTGCCGTCGCCCTGCTCGGCGTGGGCGCCTTCGCGCTCGTCGCGCTGCTCCTCCAGGAGGCTCCGCCGTCGGCCTCGGTCCTGCCGGAAACGGTGTCGGAAACGGCACCGGTCCGGATGCCCGTACTGACCCAGATCAGGAGCTCCTGGCGCGAGCCCGGCACCCGGCTCGGCCTCTGGGTGCACTTCACCACCGCCTTCCCGGCCGGCGCGTTCGCGCTGCTCTGGGGCCTGCCCTACCTGGTGGAGGGCCAGGGCATGAGCCGGGCCGACGCGGGCGGGATGCTGACCCTGCTGGTCTTCAGCAACATGTTCTTCGCCCTGCTCATCGGCCGGCTGCTGGCCCGCTCGGCCCGGGCCCGGATGCCGATCGTCCTCACGGTGATCACGGCCACCGCCGGCTGCTGGGCGCTGGCCCTGGCCTGGCCGGGCGGCCACCCGCCGTTCTGGCTGCTGGTGCTGGTCCTGCTGGTGATGGGAAGCAACGGCCCGGCCTCCCTGGTGGGCCTCGACTACGCCCGCTCGCACAACCCCGCCGAACGCCTCGGCACGGCGTCGGGCATCGCGAACATGGGCGGCTTCATCGCCACGGTGATCACTCTCCTGGGCATCGGCGTCCTGCTCGACGCACTCTCACCGGCCAGCGCCGCGACGTACTCGGCGGGGGCGTACCGGCTGGCGTTCTGCTGGATGTACGTGCCGCTACTGGTGGGGGCCGCGATGATCCTGCGGCTCCGGGGGAAGCTGAAGAGTCACTGAGCCGGGAGAGTCCCGTACGCCTCGCGCGGCGCGAGGCGTACGGGACTCACTCACGCGGCCATGTACCGCATCAGCTCGGCGACCTGCTGCGGGCTTCCGTGGATCTCCGCCTCGCCGAGCCTGACCAGCATGAGGCCGGTCGAGGCCGAGGGCTCCGGCTGCGGGACCGGTTGCGGGACCGGCTGTGCCTCCGGCGCGGGCCGGTCGGGGGCCGGTTCGGCGGACATCCGCCGGATCAGCTCGACCAGCTTCAGCTTCCCGCAGCGCGGTATGCCCTTGCCGCCCCGGATGCCGACCCGCTCCACGCTCGGGCACTGGAAGTACGCCCCGAACGGCGGACCGCTGTCCTCCGCGCGCCCCGGCGCGTGGAACTCCATCTCGCCGTGCCGGCAGTGCACCGTCCCGTCGGAGTGCACGTGGATCCCGGGGGAGCCCTCGCGGTCGATCTCGGCGACGATCTGGATCTGCTGCCCGATCGCCTCCGCGAGGGTCTGCGCCATCCGCTGCCGCTGCGTCGGGATGTCGGTGTCGCCGCGCCGGATGGAGGGGAGGAGGTCGCGGGTGACCCACTCCTGGAAGGGGGCGGCGGAGGGCTTCTTGGACCTCATGATCAAGGTGTAGAGGCCCGCCTCGCTGACCACGTTCAGGAGCGGATTGTTGTTGGTGTAGGGCGGATCACCTGCGGAAACGCCCCAACCCTTACTTGAAGTTAGGGTTGCCCGCCGCAAGTCGACGGTAGTGGTCTCACCCTCCGCGACCAACTTGCTGGCCCTGCTCGGATTGCCCCGGCCGAGGATCCGGCAGACGTCCGTCGTGGCGAACCACGGGTCTCCCGTGATCATCACCACCCGGATCGGCTGCCCCGTCACCGGGAAACTCGTTCTCATCAGCACCATGCCGACGTCGTCCATCTCGGACACCCCCACTTTCTTCAGGAACGGGATGTGTCCGGATCAACGAGGTCGAACGCCTGCGGTACTGGCACCGTACGACCGCGCGGATGTGCGAGGAGTGCTCGCCCGGCGCGCGGTCGTACGTGTGCGCCGTATGGGTGGTCACGCTCTGTCGGTGTGTTGCGCCGGGCGTCAGAACGTCAGGGTGAAGTTGGCCAGGATGCGCTCCGCCAGCTCGGTGTCGCCGTCGGCGCGGACCGCGTCGGCCACTGCCTCCGGCCGTACGCGGCCGGTGGCCAGCCGTAGGTAGGTCTCCCAGTCGAGGGTGAGCTTGACGTCCGGGCCCAGGGTGATCTGGGCGTCCACCGAGCCGCGTCCGGTGTCGTCCACCCGGACGGTGCGCAGGAACTCCAGCGGGCCGGTGACGTCGAAGGCGACGGTGCTGCCGGCCGGGGCGCCGGCCAGCTTGGCGACCACCTTGGGCAGGCCGTCCACCAGCAGGTCGCGGCTGATCAGGGCGCCGGGGGAGGCGAGGTTGCCGGGGGTGCCCAGGGCGCGGCGCAGGTCCTGCTCGTGCACCCAGACGTCGAAGACCCGCATCCGCAGCAGCTGGTGGTAGGGGACGTCGAAGGAGAACGGTCCGGCGGGCCAGCGCACCTGTTCGGTCGCCTCGGTCCGGGCGGTGCGCAGGGCGCGCGAGCGCCGGATGATCACGTAGTCCAGCTCCCCGGTCATCTCGGGGGTGGTGTGGCAGCGCCGCTTGTCGACGGGCAGTTCGAGGTAGCGGGAGAGCTCGTCCTTGATGTGCCGCAGGTCGCTGGGGAGCGAGTGGATCGGGCGCGGGTCGCCGAGCAGTTCGGACTCGACCGCGATCACGTGCGAGATGATGTCCCGCACCGACCAGCCGGGGCACTCGGTGGCGCGGTTCCAGGCGTCGCCGGGCAGTGGTGCGACGAGTTCCGATATGGCCTCGATCGACTGCGTCCACGCATCGGTGTAGGCCTGCACGGCCTGATTGTCGGTCACGGGTGGTCTCCGGTCCTCCGTCAGCTGCCTACGCGCACGCCCACGACAGGTGAAGACGGGAATTCCGGCTTCCGGGCGCGGGCGCTAACCGCACGTTACGCTGCCGGGGAGAGCAGAGCAGCGCTTTCGGGTGACGATCGTAGGTCTCTTGTCGTGGACGGTGGTAATGTGCGCGCCTCTTTGATCCAACTCTCCGTCTCGGACGCCGAACCGGTGTCCGAACGTCGGGCCCGTGCGGTCGCGCTGATCCGTGCGCAGGAGGCCTCGGACCTGGTGATCCTCCCGGAGCTCTGGCCGTTGGGCGCGTTCGCCGACGCGGCGGCCTGGTCCGCAGGGGCTGAACCGCTGGACGGGCCGACGGCTGACGCGATGTCAACGGCCGCCCGGGCTGCCGGAGTCTGGCTGCACGCGGGGTCCATCGTCGAGCGCGACCCGGACGGGCCGATCTACAACACCTCGCTGCTCTTCTCGCCGGCCGGCGACTTGGTGCGCACCTACCGCAAGATCCACCGCTTCGGCTTCGACAGCGGCGAGGCGGTCACCATGGGCGCCGGGCAGGAGATCGTGACGGCCGCCTCGGACTTCGGCGTGCTGGGCCTGGCGACCTGCTACGACCTGCGTTTCCCCGAGCTGTTCCGGGCGTTGCTGGACGCGGGGGCCGAGCTGCTGGTGGTGCCGGCCTCCTGGCCCGAGCGCCGGCGCGAGCACTGGACGCTGCTGGCCCGGGCCCGCGCGGTGGAGGAGCAGGCGTACGTGCTGGCCTGCAACGCGGCGGGGACGCACGGCGGTGTCGAACAGGCCGGGCACAGCCTGGTGGTGGACCCGTGGGGCCGGGTGCTGGCCGAGGCGGGCGCGGGGGAGCAGGTGCTGACCGTGGACTTCGATCCGGCCGAGGTCGCCAAGGCGCGGGCGGAGTTCCCGGTGCACCGGGACCGCCTGCTCGGCATCCCCGCTCCGGTCCAGCGCTGACCCCTCGCACGAACCGAAGGCGGACTGAAGGCGAACCAAAGGCGAAGCGAAGGGGGACCGACGGCGGACGAAAGGCGGACCGAAGGGGCGGCAGGGGTGGATGTGTGCGTGATCTTCACACGTTTGAGAAGATGACCCCTCCCGCCCGCCCACCCAGCGCCCTGAGGAGGTTGTGCCCATGGTCAGCACCGGTCGCGGACGGTTCCCCATCCAGCGCAACAGCCTGCGCGAGCAGATCGCGGGGGCGATGCGCGAGGAGATGATGGCCGGTCGGCTGGCGGCGGGCAGCGACTTCACCGTGAAGGAGATCGCCGAGCTGTACGGGGTTTCCGCCACCCCGGCCCGCGAGGCGCTGGTCGACCTGGCGGCGCAGGGGTTGCTGCGCACCGAGCACCACCGGGGCTTCAGCGTCCCGGTGCTGGGCTGGGCGGACTTCGTGGAGATCTTCGAGGCCCGGGCGCTGCTCACCGACAGCGCCTTCCGCCAGCTCTCGTCGCGGTTCAGCGGTTACGACCACTCCCGGCTGCCATCGCTGCGCCGGCGGGCCGAGGCGGCCGCGCGGGCGGCCCGGGCCGGGCAGCTGGACGTGCTGGTGGGCTGCGACCGGCGGTTCTGGCACGGGCTCTCCGCCTTCCTGGAGAACCAGCGGATCGCCGACTACCTGGACTGGCTGCGGGTCCAGTCCTGGATGTTCGCGGCTCCCTACCTGCGGGCCCACGAGGACCTGGCCGGGGTGAGCTGGGACCGGTACGGCGAACTGGTGGACCTGATCGAGGCCCAGGACCTCTCGGGGGCCCGCCGGCTGGTGAACGATTCCAATCTGGCCACGGTACGGCTGCTGGCGGCGCTGGCCGAGGAGCCGTTGGAGAGCGTCCTGGTGCTGCCGCTGCTGACCGGTGAGCCGGTCGCGGGCCCGCTCGCCGAGCCCCGGTCGCTGCTGCCCTCCCCGTACGGTCCACTGGGCCGGTAGGGTGGATCGGGTTGTCCGCCGACCGGGCGACGACCTGACGACACCCGCCCGCCACCCGAGAGGAAGCGCTGGTCCGTGGCCTGCGACCTCTGGCTCGTTCCGCTTGTGGACGTTCTGAGCCACAGCCCCGAGAACCCGTTCCGTGAGGACCTCACGGTCTACAACGCGGCGCTGGTCGCCAGCGGCCTGCCCCAGGTGCCGGTCTTCGAGTACGCCCCGGGGATCACCGGTGCGGTCGAGGCGATAGCGGCCTTCGACTACGACTCGCTGCACTTCCTGCGCCGGGCCTACCTGCTGCACCGCACCGGCTTCCAGCTCACCCCGGTGGACGCGCTGGGCGGCGACTACGAGCAGTTGCTGGAGATGTTCGAGAGCACCGCCGAGCACTCGCACCTGGTCTGGCACTTCGACCACGCGGGGGCCTACGTCCCGATCGAGTTCGAGATCCCGCTGGTCGACGAGGCGCTGCTCTCCTCGGGCGGCCCGCTCGGCTCCTCGTACGGGCTGCTGCGCGAGCTGCAGACGGTCGCCCCGGCGCTCGGACTCGACCCGATGCATCCGCCGATGCCGACCCGGCCGCTGTCGCCGACGGGCCTGGAGCAGCCGTTCGCGCCGCCGCTGGACGACGTGCATCCGTACGCCCGCGAGCGGCACGCCTGGGCCGGGCTGTACGCGGCGGCGACCCGCAGCCTGACCCAGGGCTCGATGGTCGTCTTCGCCTGACCGCTGAGCCCGGCAGGAGCCCGCCGCCGCGCCGGATCAGCGCAGCGGGCCCTCCGGCGGCCGCTGGCGCGGCATGGTGGGCCGGGTCCCGGGCGGCGGCAGCACCCGCACCTGCGCCCCGGAGGCGATCTCGTTGCGCCCGCCCCAGGCGCCGGGGGCCTGCGTCGGCAGCTGGGTCATCCGGGCGCGGAACTCCAGCATCCATTCCGCGGTCTCGCTGCGGACCATGTCCGACACGTCCTCGCAGAACCGGCGCAGCACGCCGAGGCAGCGCTCGGCGGCCTCGCCGGCGGTGCCCTCGGTCGGGCCGAGTACCTCGCGCACGCACTCCGAGGCCCAGTCGAACTGGAACGCCTCCAGTCGGCGCTGCAACGCCTGCGCGGTGCTGACGTCCCGCATCCACCCCGAGCTCAGACCGAACGCGCGGTCCGCCGCCAGGCAGCCGGCCGCGAGCGCGAGGCCGACGTAGCCCCAGCCGTCGGCCCGGTCCCAGACCCCGGTCAGCGAGACCAGCGGCAGCGTGACCCCGGCCATGCCGAAGCCGACCGCGCCGAACCGGAGCAGCCGCGCCAGGCGACGCTTCCAGATCCGGTCCCGGCGGTACCAGTCGATGGCCTCGACGGCCCGCTCCTCCGACCAGCGGTAGAGCTCCTCCAGACGCTCGGCGGGCTCCCCCCAGTCCCCGAGGGGGAACTGGCGGGCGCTCAGGTCGGCGCGGCGGCGGGTGGCGGCGCGGTCCCGGCCGACGGCGGCCGTCGTGGTGGACTGGTCCTCCTCGCCGACGTCCTTGCCCCAGGGACTCTCCTCGGGCTGCATTTCGGGCTGGCTCACCTGTGGGGCTCCCTTGACGGGCCTGACTGCATCGGACAGGCCCGACCGCTCGGACGGACCCGGCTGCTGCGGGGGCTGGTGCTGGCACTGCTGGCTATCCAACAGCACTTCTTACCGCCAAATGGCTGAGCGCGTGGCCGGTTCCCCAACGATCGTTACGCGAAATGGCTTCAGGAGCCCCAGGTGAGCACGGCGCGGAAGTCGGCGGGATTTCACTCTTCCGAGGGAACAGCCGGTGTGCCGTGAGGCTGACCCGATCCTCGGATCAGCCGAAGCTACGAAGACCGGAGCGGATTCGGGGCTCGCGGATGGAGGTTCCGACAGCCCGGTGGACCGGTCGGATCGAGCCACCGACTACCCTTGCCAACCGTGAAGGTCCTCGTCATCGGCGGCGGCGCCCGCGAACACGCCCTGTGCCGCTCTCTGTCCCAAGATCCCGCCGTCACCGAACTGCACTGCGCCCCCGGTAACGCCGGGATCGCGCAGGTGGCGACGGTCCACCCGGTCGACCAGCTGGACGGCGCGCAGGTCCTGGCGCTCTCCCAGCGGCTGGCCGCCGACCTGGTCGTGGTCGGCCCGGAGGCCCCGCTGGTCGCGGGCGTCGCCGATCCGTTGCGCGCGGCCGGCATCCCGGTCTTCGGCCCGTCGGCCGAGGCGGCCCAGCTGGAGGGCTCCAAGGCCTTCGCCAAGGACGTGATGGCCGCGGCCGGTGTGCCGACCGCGCTCTCCTACGTCTGCACGACCCCCGCCGAGGCGGCCGAGGCGCTGGACGCCTTCGGCGCGCCGTACGTGGTCAAGGACGACGGCCTGGCGGCCGGCAAGGGCGTGGTGGTCACCTCCGACCGCGCCGCCGCGCTCGCGCACGCCGCCTCCTGTGACCGGGTCGTCATCGAGGAGTACCTGGACGGTCCCGAGGTCTCGCTCTTCGCGATCACCGACGGCGTGACCGTCGTCCCGCTGCAGCCCGCGCAGGACTTCAAGCGCGCGCTGGACGGCGACGAGGGCCCCAACACCGGTGGCATGGGCGCGTACTCGCCGCTGCCGTGGGCTCCCGAGGGCCTGGTCGCCGAGGTGCTGGAGCACGTCCTGCAGCCCACCGTGGACGAGCTGCGGCGGCGCGGCAGCACCTTCTCCGGCCTGCTCTACGCGGGTCTGGCGCTCACCTCGCGCGGTACCCGGGTGATCGAGTTCAACGCGCGCTTCGGCGACCCGGAGACCCAGGTGGTGCTGGCCCGGCTGCGCACCCCGCTGGCGGGCGTGCTGCTGGCGGCCGCCAACGGCTCGCTGGCCGCCCTGGAGCCGCTGCGCTGGGACGACGGCGCCGCCGTCACCGTGGTCGTGGCCGCCGAGGGCTACCCGGCCGCGCCGCGCTCCGGCGACCCGATCGAGGGTCTGGAGAAGGCCGAGGCCGCCGACGGCACGGTCTTCGTGCTGCACGCCGGCACCCGGGCCGACGAGGAGGGCCGGGTGCTCAGCGCCGGCGGCCGCGTCCTGTCGGTCACCGGTACCGGCGCCGACCTGGCGCAGGCGCGCGACCGGGCCTACGCGGGCGTTGCCGAGATCCGCCTGGACGGTTCACAGCACCGCACCGACATCGCGCTGAAGGCGGCGCGGCAGCAGGCCGGCGAGTAGCCGACCAGCACTGATCATCCGCAGGGGCGCTGCCTCCGGTCATCCCACCGGACGCAGCGCCCCTGCGCGTTCGGGCAGCCGGGACCCGTCCGCGCGGCGTCCCGATCGGCGGTCGGAATCCAGCCCTTCGGGTGAATGCGGGGGTATCGGGCTGACGCAGCGGTCCCGGCGGCCGTAGGGTGCGCTGAATCGCGGTGCCACGGGTCGTGACCCTGCTGGCGTGCACGCGATCGCCGCCGGGTGCTCGGGCCCGCGTGGGGGGAAGCTGCAACAAACGGGCCGACGGCAGGCATGCGAGCCGGGGCCCGTGGTCCGGAATGCGCGCGCTGTCACCGGGACGAGTGGAAACCGGGGCGATCTGGAACACCCACTCGTCCGCGGGCGTCAGAACTGGCAGAAGGACTATGCGGGTTGTCGGGCGGCGATCGGTTGTCGGCCCCTTCGGCCCGAGCTGATCGTGTGGATCCCGAACGTCCGTCTCCGAAGTCCGACTCCGAAGGGGGTGCAGCGCCGGATGGCCACTCTCGATGCCGCACGCGCCCGTGCCCACGCCGTCCTGCGGATCCGCGGCCTGGCCCGCGCCGCCGCAGTGCTGCCGGCCGCGCTCGCCGTGGTGCTGCTGGCCGGCCGGCTGACCGGCCGGATCGGCGCGCCCGGTTCGCCGGACGTGACCGCCTGGGACGCCGTCCGCTGGGTGGTCGGCGCGATCGCGCTGCTCGTCGGCCTGGTCGCGCTGGCCGCCGTGCACCGGCACGCGCGGGCCGTCCCGCCGCAGATACCGGCCGTGCCGGTCCGCCAGCGGGAGGCCCCGGAGCTCTACCGGTTGATCCACGAGCTCGCCGACCGGCTCGCGGTGCCCGCGCCCGCCGCGATCGCGCTGACGCCGGACTGCGACAGCTGGTTGGAGGAGCCGCACCAGGTCCCGAGCACGCTGTTCGGGCCGCTGCGGCCGGTCCGGTCCCAGGCGCCGGTGTTGCCGGCGCCGGTGCTGGTGATCGGCTCGCCGTTCCTGTGGTGGATGCGCTCGGGTGAGCTGCGCGCGCTGCTGGCGCCGGTGGTGGCGGGCACCGCGGCCGCCGCCGACCCGGAGATCGCGGCCGCCCGGCGGTTCGTCCGGGGGCTGGACGCCGCGCTCGGCTCGGGCCGCCGGACACCGCTGGCCCCCCTGCTGGACAAGATCACCGGCCTGCTGTTGCGGGCCTGCCGGGAGCACATCGCCGAGTTGGAGCGGGCGGTGGCGGCCGCCGCCTCCGAGCAGGCCAAGGCGGTCGACTACGGTCTGCGGATCGCCGCCCAGGGCCAGGTGGGCCTGGCGTACGCGGGCTGGGACCGGCTGCTGACCCGGGTCGCCGGGCCGGCCTGGCGGCTGGGCCGCTGCCCGGCCCAGCTGAACGCCGGCGTGGTCTCCGCGCTGACCGACCTGGCCCGCCGTGACCGGCTGGCCGAGGGCTACGAGAGCCGGCTCGGCGACCGTCCGGCCTGCGACCTGTTGGAGGAGCCCGGCACGGTGGACGCGGCGGTCTCGCTGCTGGCCGCCGAGCTGTTCCACGGCCCGGTCCCCGGAGGCCGGGCCGACCTGGACTGGGAGGACTACCCGGAGCAGGTGGTGGACCGCGGGTGGCGGCTCCAGGCGGCCGCCCTCCAGGACGCGCTGGACCGGCTCGCGGCGCCCGAGTTCGCCGGGCCCACCGGTCGGCCCGGCGCCGCCACCCGGACGCCGACGCTGGCGCAGCTGCTGGGTCGGCTGGCCGAGGGCGGCGGCGACGAGCTCGCCCGGGCGCTGGCCGTCGCTCCGCCCGCCGCCGTGCCGGGGGAGCCCGAGCGTGGCGGCCGCGAGCTGCTGGCCGACTGCGTGACGGCCCTGGTGTGCTGCGCGGCCGTCGACAGCGCCGGTGCCCGGCCCGGCCTGGACTGGTTGGACGGACCGGTCCTGCTGCTCGGCGGAGTCCGGCGCAACGATCTCGCGGGGCCGGTCGCCGAGGCGGTGGAGCAGGGCCGGACCACCCCGCTGAGAGCCTGGTTGGAGGCGGCCGGGGTCCGTCTGGAGAAGCCGGTGCGGCTCGGCTGACCAGCCGTCATGGAGTGCGCGGAGAACCGTTACCACTTGTTGCTACCGTGGGGTGACGCAGCGCCAGCACTCTGTGGTGTGCTAGACCGCACGCAATGACCAGTGGCACATGCCGCTGGCCGGGGTGCACGGTGGGAGGGGTGCGTGGACCAGGAGCCGGGCCGGAGATGGGAGTCCGGGACGCTCGCGCACGGCGTCTCGGACCCGTTCGGACAGGGACCGCTGCCTTGGCTGCGCAGCCCGGACCAGTATCTGGCCGGGACCGGGGGTGCCATCCCCTGGTACGCCAGCACCGACGCCCCGGGGCAGCACCCGCCGCGCGGCGGTACGCCGCCCCAACTGCCGGGCACACCACGCAACTCCGACGACGTGGTGCAGCAGATCAAGGGCTTCGCCTCGGCGGGGGTGATCCACCCCGGTGGGTCGGTGGACTTCCGGGTCACCGTGAACCCGCCGCGCGAGTTCATCGTGGACGTCTACCGGATCGGCCACTACGCGGGCGCCGGCGCACAGCACATGACGGCCAGTCCGCGGATCTCCGGCCTCCAGCAGCCCGCCCCGCTGGTGGTGGGACGGACGGTCAGCTGCCACCACTGGTGGCACTCCTGGCGGTTGCAGATCCCCGCGCACTGGCGCCCCGGCGCGTACGTCGCGGTGCTCACCACCGCGGACCAGCGCCACCGCAGCCACATCCCGTTCACCGTCCGCGATCCGTTGTCGCCCGGGCCGGCCGCCGAGCTGCTGCTGGTCCTGCCGGACGTCACCTGGCAGGCCTACAACCTCTTCCCGGAGGACGGGCACACCGGTGCCAGCCTCTACCACGCCTGGGACGGCCAGGGCGGGCTGCTCGGCGAGGATCAGGCCGCCGTCACGGTCTCCTTCGACCGCCCGCACGCCGGCGCCGGGCTGCCCCTGCACGTGGGCCACGCCTACGACTTCATCCGCTGGGCCGAGCGGTACGGCTACGACCTCGCCTACGCGACCGCTTCGGACCTGCACGCCGGTCTGGTCGAACCGAACCGGCACCGCGCGCTGATCTTCCCCGGTCACGACGAGTACTGGTCGGAGCCGATGCGCCGGGCCGTCGAGCAGGCCCGGGACGGCGGGACGTCGCTGGTGTTCCTCTCCGCCAACACCATGTACTGGCGGGTCGACCTGACGGCCGCGCCCACCGGCGTGCCGGGTCGGCTGCTCAACTGCCGCAAGCGCCAGCGCGTCCCGGCCGGCACCCCGGCGGCGGGGCTGCCCGGCGCGGCCGGCGCGTTGTGGCGCGACGCGGGCGAGCCGGAGCAACACCTGCTGGGCATCCAGTACACCGGCCGGGTCGCCGAGCCGGCGCCGCTGGTGGTGGCCAACGGCGCGCACTGGCTCTGGGCCGGCACCGGGCTGCGCGACGGCGGCCGGCTGGAGAACCTGGTCGCCGGCGAGGCGGACCGCTACTTCCCCAAGGTGGCGCTGCCCGTGCACACCGAGCGGATCCTGCTGGCCCACTCGCCGTACCGCGACGAGCAGGGCAAGCCGCGGCACCAGGAGACCTCCCTCTACCGGGCCCCCAGCGGCGCGTACGTCTTCGCCTCCGGGACCTTCGCCTGGTCGCCCGCGCTGGACCGGCCCGGGCACACCGACGAGCGGGTCCAGCGAGCCACCGCCAATCTGCTCGACGAGTTGTGCAAGGGCAGCTGAGCTGGGGGTCCACAGGCGCATGAAAGACTCAGGGTCTCCTGCGCCGCGACCCCCACTCGTAAGGACTGAGACGACCTTGAGCGGATTTGTCACCAAGCCCGAGCCGGTCCAGGTGCCCGGCCTGGTCCACCTGCACACCGGAAAGGTCCGCGACCTCTACCGTGACGAAGCGGGCCGACTGGTGATGGTGGCCAGCGACCGCACCTCGGCCTTCGACTGGGTGCTGCCCAACGAGATCCCCGACAAGGGCCGGATCCTCACCCAGCTCTCGCTCTGGTGGTTCGAGCGGATCGCCGACCTGGTGCCCAACCACGTGATCTCCACCGAGGTTCCGGCCGGGGCCCCCGCCGACTGGGCGGGCCGCACGCTGATCTGCCGCAGCCTGGAGATGTTCCCGGTGGAGTGCGTGGCGCGCGGCTACCTGGCGGGCTCCGGCCTGCTGGAGTACGACGACAGCCGGACGGTCTGCGGCATCGCGCTGCCCGACGGTCTGGTCGACGGCTCCGAGCTGCCCACGCCGATCTACACGCCGGCCCTCAAGGCCGAGGTCGGCGACCATGACGAGAACGTCCCCTACGAGGAGACCGCCCGCCGGATCGGCGCCGACCACGCCGCGCTGCTTCGGCAGACCACGCTGGCGGTCTACACCCGGGCCCGGGACATCGCCCGCGAGCGCGGCATCATCCTGGCCGACACCAAGTTCGAGTTCGGCCTGCTGGACGGCGAGCTGGTGATCGGTGACGAGGTGCTGACGCCGGACTCCTCGCGGTTCTGGCCGGCCGACCAGTGGGAGCCGGGGCACGCCCAGCCCTCCTTCGACAAGCAGTTCATCCGGGACTGGCTGGCCTCGCCGGCGTCCGGCTGGGACCGCCACAGCGAGCTGCCGCCGCCGGCCCTGCCGCCGGAGATCATCGAGCGCGTCCAGGCCAAGTACGTCGAGGCCTACGAGCGCCTCACCGGGACGGAGTGGGTGTAACACCCCGTAGCACCCCGTTCCACACCGTCCCACCCCGTTCGCAGCGCTTCTCCCGGGATCCAGGATCCCGGGAGAAGCACGGACGGTGCGGGGTGCGGGGAACGCGAAAAGGGCCTCCCGAAGGAGACCCTTTTCGACTATGGAGCGGACGACGAGATTCGAACTCGCGACCCTCACCTTGGCAAGGTGATGCTCTACCACTGAGCCACGTCCGCATGATCTTCACTTGTTCTGCTTCAATCTACTGCACTTACGAGCGGACGACGAGATTCGAACTCGCGACCCTCACCTTGGCAAGGTGATGCTCTACCACTGAGCCACGTCCGCCTGGTTCCTTGGAAGGAACCTGTCGCTGCCCCCGGCTTCCCGGTTGCGGCGACGAGAATTACTCTACCCCATCCCTAGGGCTGGTCGTGCCGCCCTTCCGGCGCCGCCGCACGGGCGCTGGCGGAAGGGCGGCACCACGGGTCACCGGCCCGGTTGGGGGCGACCTGTGGCCGGCCGGGTCAGTTGGCCTCGGCGAAGGCTTCGTAGACGTGCTTGGGGATCCGGCCACGGGCCGGGAGTTCCATCCCGCGCGACTGGGCCCAGGCGCGCACGGCGGCCGGGTCCGGCGCGAGCGCGGTGCGACGGAAGGACTTTCCGGTACGGCTCTGGCGACGGCCGGCCGCGACGAAGGGGGCGAGCGCCTCCCGCAGCCTTTCCGCGTTGTCCAGGGACAGGTCGATCTCGTACGACTTCCCGTCGACGCCGAAGTGGACGGTTTCCGCGGCGGTGCCGCCGTCCAGGTCGTCGGAGAGCGTGACAACTACACGCTGAGCCATGGGTGTCAATCCTCTCGGCAATTCGGCCGCCGGGCGCGGTGTGCCCCGGGGGCCCTTGTGCGCCGGTCGCTCAAGGGCATACGGGCAGACCGGAGGCCTGCCGGTTGCGCAGCTCCTCCACCACCGGTGGCCCTATTCTGCACCCGCGGCGAGTGGAAATCGATGGGAACTGCATTCTTTTCTGGATATTCACCTTCCTTCGCCGTCGCACCGATAGGGGGTATCCCTGGTCGATCTGTCCGGTGTGCCGGTATTCGGGCGCTCCTGAAGTGGTGGTGGTGGAGAAGATGAGAGGTTCATTAAAGAGGGAGAAAACGGGCGCCGGAGGCCCTGGAACCCTTGGGACGTAAGGGGTAGAGGTCTACGCGCGTTGCACTCTCCGGGCGCCGATCAGGCCCTTCCGTCCCGGTACTCTGAAGGTCCCCCGCCTTCACGCACCACACCATCGGGAGTGCCAGTGGCACGCGTCGTAGTCGACGTCATGCTCAAGCCGGAGATCCTCGACCCCCAGGGACAGGCGGTGCAGCGAGCACTGCCCCGTCTCGGATTCGACGGGATCGCCGATGTCCGCCAGGGCAAGCGTTTCGAGCTGGAACTGGAGGGCCCGGTTGACGATGCCGCGCTCGCCCGGATCCGGGAAGCAGCCGAGACCTTCCTTGCCAACACTGTGATCGAGGACTTCACCGTTCGGGTGGAGGAGTCCCAGTGACCACCCGCGTCGGCGTAGTCACTTTTCCCGGATCCCTCGACGACCGCGACGCACAGCGTGCCGTCCGCCTGGCCGGCGCCGAGCCGGTCGCGCTCTGGCACCGTGACAAGGATCTCCATCAGGTCGACGCCGTCGTCCTGCCCGGAGGATTCAGTTACGGCGACTATCTGCGCTGCGGAGCGATCTCCCGGTTCTCCCCGGTGATGGACACCATCATCGAGCAGGCCAAGCTGGGAATGCCCGTCCTCGGTATCTGCAACGGCTTCCAGGTGCTCTGCGAATCGCACCTGCTGCCGGGCGCGCTCACCCGCAACGACTCGCTGCACTTCATCTGCCGCGACCAGAAGCTGCGGATCGAGAACGCCTCGACCGCCTGGACCGGGGATTACACCCAGGGCCAGGAAATCGTGGTCCCGCTCAAGAACGGCGAAGGCCGATTCGTCGCCGATGAGCACGTGTTGGACGCGTTGGAGGCGGAGGGTCGCATTGTCGCCCGCTACCTCGACGTCAACCCCAATGGCTCCTACCGGGACATCGCCGGCATCAGCAACGCGGCCGGCAATGTCGTCGGCCTGATGCCGCACCCGGAGCACGCGATCGAGCCGTTGACCGGCCCGACCACCGAGGGCCTGGGCTTCTTCACGTCCGTACTGAAGCAGTTGGTGAGCGCCTGATGTCCCTCGACACGGTCAAGAACGCCGAACAGACCCCGGACGCGGAGCAGCCCTGGGCCGAACTCGGCCTGAAGGAAGACGAGTACGCCCGGATCCGGGAGATCCTCGGCCGCCGCCCCACCGGCGCCGAACTGGCGATGTACTCCGTCATGTGGTCGGAGCACTGCTCCTACAAGAGCTCCAAGGTGCACCTCAAGCAGTTCGGCGAGAAGGCTCCGGCCAACGACGCCATGCTGGTCGGGATCGGCGAGAACGCCGGTGTGGTGGACGTCGGTCAGGGCTACGCGGTCACCTTCAAGGTGGAGTCGCACAACCACCCGTCCTACATCGAGCCCTACCAGGGCGCGGCCACCGGGATCGGCGGCATCGTCCGCGACATCCTGGCGATGGGCGCCCGCCCGGTCGCGGTGATGGACCCGCTGCGCTTCGGTGCGGCCGACCACCCCGACACCCGCCGGGTGCTGCCCGGGATCGTCGCGGGCATCGGTGGCTACGGCAACTGCCTGGGCCTGCCGAACATCGGCGGCGAGGTCGTCTTCGACTCCTGCTACCAGGGGAACCCGCTGGTCAACGCGCTCTGCGTGGGCGTGATGAAGCACGAGGACATCCACCTCGCGCAGGCCAGCGGCGCCGGCAACAAGGTCATCCTGTACGGAGCCCGGACGGGTGGCGACGGCATCGGCGGCGTCTCCGTGCTGGCCTCGGAGACCTTCGACGCGACCGGCCCGGCCAAGCGCCCGGCCGTCCAGGTCGGTGACCCGTTCCAGGAGAAGCTGCTCATCGAGTGCACCCTGGAGATCTTCTCCGAGAAGCTCGTGCTCGGCATCCAGGACCTCGGTGGCGCCGGACTCTCCTGCGCCACCTCGGAGTTGGCCTCGGCCGGCTCCGGCGGCATGCGGGTCGAGCTGGACACCGTCCCGCTGCGCGACTCCTCGCTCTCGCCCGAGGAAATCCTCATGAGCGAGTCGCAGGAGCGCATGTGCGCGATCGTCGAGCCCGGCAAGGTCGACCGCTTCCTGGAGATCTGCGAGAAGTGGGACGTCATCGCCACCGTGATCGGTGAGGTGACGGACGGCGAGCGGCTGGAGATCTTCTGGCACGGCGAGCAGGTCGTGGACGTGCCGCCGCGCACGGTCGCGCACGACGGCCCGGTCTACCAGCGCCCGTATGCCCGGCCGTCCTGGCAGGACGCCCTGCAGGCCGACGCGCCGACCGCCGAGCGCCTGCAGCGCCCGGTCACGGGCGAGGAGTTGAAGGCCGCGCTGCTGGCGGTCGCGGGTTCGCCGAACCAGGCCTCCAAGGCCTGGATCACCGACCAGTACGACCGTTACGTCATCGGCAACACCGTGCTGGCCACCCCCGAGGACTCCGGCATGGTCCGGATCGACGAGGAGACCAACCTCGGCGTCTCGGTGGCGACCGACGGCAACGGGCGGTTCGCCAAGCTGGACCCGTACACCGGTGCCCAGTTGGCGCTCGCCGAGGCGTACCGCAACGTCGCCGCCGGTGGCGCCAAGCCGCTCGCGGTCTCCGACTGCCTCAACTTCGGCTCCCCCGAGGACCCGGACGTGATGTGGCAGTTCGCCGAGGCCTGCCGCGGACTGGCCGACGCCTGCCAGATCCTGGGCACCCCGGTGACCGGCGGCAACGTTTCGCTCTACAACCAGACCGGCGAGACCGCCATCCACCCGACCCCGGTGGTCGCGGTGCTCGGCGTCATCGACGACGTCAACCGGCGGACCCCGATCGGCTTCGCCGAGGAGGGCCAGCACCTCTACCTGCTCGGCGACACCGCCGACGAACTGGGCGGCTCCGCCTGGTCCGAGGTCGCCCACGGCCACCTGGGCGGCCTGCCGCCCAAGGTCGACCTGGAGCGCGAGCGCCTGCTCGGCGAGATCCTGATCGCCGCCTCGCGCGACGGCATGATCGACGCGGCGCACGACCTCTCGGACGGCGGCCTGGCCCAGGCGCTGGTGGAGAGCTGCCTCAAGGGCGGCAACGGCGCCCGGGTGATCGTGCCCGCAGGCCTGGACCCGTTCGTGTTCCTGTTCTCCGAGTCGGCGGGTCGCGCGGTCGTCGCGATCCCGCGCAGCGAGGAGCTCCGGTTCAACGACATGTGCGGCGCGCGCGGCCTGCCGGCCACCCGGATCGGCGTGGTCGACGGTGATGTCCTGGAGATCCAGGGCCAGTTCACCGTCTCGCTGGCCGAGCTGAAGGACGCGCACACCGGTGTGATCGAGGCACTGCTCGCGTAGTCGTGGGTGAAGGGCGGTCCGCTCCGGTTCGGGGCGGGCCGCCCTTCGGCGTGAAAGCTGGGTAGCGTGTCCGCCATGGCGACTTCCCGAGGTACCGCTGCCCGTCGGGCCCGCAGCTACGACCCGGTCAGGGTGCGGGCCGCGCTGGCCGCCCAGAGCGAGGCGCTGCGCGAGGTGGTGCGGCGGCTCTGCGCCGATCCGCAGGCCGAGCGGCTGCTCGCCCTGCCCACCCGGCTGGGCAGTTGGCGGGTGCGCGAGCTGGTCGCCCATCTGGCGCTGCAACTGGCCTGGGTGCCACGCCACCTCGACCAGCCCCTGGAGGGCCGGGCGCCGCTCTCGCTGAGCGCCTGGGCGGCCGGTGTGGGCGGCGTGGCCGAGGCGCTGGACGCCGGGGCCAGGGAGCACGCGGCGGGCGCCTTCGCGGGCGGTCCGCAGGCCGTGGCGGCGGAGTTCGACGTGGCGGCCGACGCGCTGGCCGCTCTGCTGGCTGGGCCCGAAGTCGCCGACGAGCAGCGCAGGTTCGAGATCCGGCTGGGCTCGATGACGCTCGCCGACATGCTGGTCACCCGGCTGGTCGAGACGGTGGTGCACGCCGACGACCTGGCGCAGGCGCTCGGGCTCGACGGCTTCCCGCACGACCGCTTCGCGCTGGCCTCGGTCTGTCGGCTGCTCGCGGATGCCTTTGCCGACCAAGTGCCGGGCGGATCAGTCGAGTTGAGGATCCCGCCGTATGCGGTGGTGCAGGCGGTGGCAGGCCCTCGGCACACCCGCGGTACCCCGCCGAACGTGGTGGAGACCGATCCGCTCAGCTGGATCCGGCTGGCCACCGGCCGGCTCGACTGGGCCTCGGCGCTGGATGCGAACCTGGTCAGCGCGAGCGGGGAGCGCAGCGACCTCGCGGCCCATCTCCCGGTCCTGGGCTGAGCGTTGCTCGAAGGGGGCGGTCGGTCCGCCCCTGGTGGGGCGGACCGGGCCGGCTAGGGCCTAGCCCTTCAGTTCGGCGTACGCCTCGGGGCTGCTGTCCCGCAGGAACTCCCAGCAGCGGGTGGCCTCTTCGGTCTCCTTGATGGCCTCGGCGGCCCGGGCGAGTCCGGCCAGGCAGCGCAGGAAGCCGCGGTTGGCGCGGTGCTCCCACGGGACCGGGCCGTGGCCCTTCCAGCCGGCCCGGCGCAGCGAGTCCAGGCCGCGGTGGTAGCCGGTGCGGGCGTAGGCGTAGGACTCGACGACGCGGCCCTCGGTGAAGGCGTCGTCCGCGAGCATCGCCCAGGCGAGCGAGAACCACGGGTAGTCCGCCGCGAGCTGGGTCGGCGACGCGGACTCCTCGGCCAGCCGGCGGTACGGCTCGGGCTCTTCGTTGAGCAGCGTCGGGGACGGGCCCGAAAGCAAGTTCTTGCGTTCAGTCATGCTCCCCAGTCTGCCAGCCCGCTCAAGGGGGGCGGCAGCCCCTGCCGGGGCCCGGTGCAGGGACCGGGCCCCGGCGGACGGCTCAGCGTCCGCAGCGGTAGAGCGGCTGGTCCGCGGCCCGGTCCTTCGCCTTCTCGGCGGCCTTCTCGGTGGGCTCCTCCGCGGGCTGCCCGTAGGCGGCCGGCGGGACCAGGGTGCAGGTCGCGCGTACCCAGGAGGCGATCGCCTCGATCGGCCCGGTACCCGTCGCCCCGGTCACCTGCGAGCCGAGGCCCTTGGCGATCATCACGTAGCGCAGCTGCCCGCTGCCGACCAGTTCGCGGACCCGGTCGAGCGAGGGGGCCGGCACCTGGCCGGTGAAGCCGCCCATCGGGAGCACCTCGGCGCCGGTGGCCAGGATGTAGGGCGAGGAGGCCGACCAGCTGGTGGTGGCGAAGACGTAGCGGGCGCCGTCGTCGTGGGCCCGGACGTAGTCGAGCAGTGCCTGCTGGGCGGGGGTCAGCCGGGTCGCGCCGGTCGGGAAGCCGGACATCGCGGCGGGGGCGTCGGCGGACGGGTCGGCGGGAGCGCCGGCCGGCGGCGGCCCGGCGGGCGTGGGCCGGCTGCCGAAGCCGTGCCGTGCCTCGGGACCCACGGTGCCCATGCCGGACCCGCCGTACGCCGGGTCCAGCACCGAGGCGGCCCAGGCGCCCGGGCCGATCAGCACCGCCGCGAGCGCGGCGGCCAGGCCGACCGTCGCGATCCGCACGCGGCCGAGGCGGCGCGCGCCGAACCTGGCGGACTTCGCCAACCCGAGCAGCAACAGCGCGAGCGCGCCGACGCCCACCGCGGTGGGGGCCAGCCAGGGCAGGAAGGCGGGGAAGTCCCGGGCCAGCCAGGCGCTCCACGCCACCGTGGCGACGACCGCGACGGGCAGCGCCCAGGCCCGCCGTCCGCCGTCCCGGTAGGCCCGCCCGAGCAGGACGGCGCCCGCACCGCTGAGCGCCGCCAGCGGGGTGGCGATCACGCCCATGTAGTAGCTGTGCCCGCCGACGCTGCCCGCGCTGAAGACCAGGAAGAAGACCGCCAACCAGCAGCCCCAGAGCAGGTAGCCGGCCCGCAGCTGGTCGGTGCGCGGTTCGCGGCGCCGCCAGGCCAGCGCGCAGAGCAGCGAGATCGCCGCCAGCGGGTAGAGCCAGCCGGTCTGCGGGGCGAACTGGGAGCCGAACATCTTGGTCCAGCCGCCGTCCGCACCCATCGGACCGCCGGCGTGCTGCTGCGCCTGTGTGCCGACGCTGCCCGGTGCCTGCGCGTCGCCCGGCGCTGCCTTCCCGCCGCCCGTGCCGTGCGGGGCCGCCTGGCCGCCGCCGCGCGAGGAGACCACGCTGCCGGTCTCATCGGCGTTCAGCCCGACCGAGGAGAAGCGGTTCAGGAAGTTGTAGCCGACGACCATGCTGTAGGCCGAGTTGTCGGTGGTCCCGTCGACGTAGGGCCGGTCGGCGGCGGGCGTCAGGGTCGTCAGCGCCACCCATGAGGCCGACACGGCCAGCGTCACCAGCCCGGCCAGCGCCAGGTGCCCGAGCCGGCGGCGCAGCCGGGTGGGCGCCGAGAGCAGGTACACCGCGCCCAGGGCCGGCAGCACGGCCCAGGCCTCCAGCATCTTGGTCTGGAACGCCAGCCCGACCCAGACGCCGGACAGCAGCAGCGGTCCGAGCCGGGCGCCGCGGGCGGCCCGCTGTGCCGCGTCGGCCGCGAGCAGCAGCAGCAGGGTGAACGCCGGGTCCTCGACGGCGGTGCGGAACAGGCCGGCCACCACCGGGGTCAGCGTGAAGGCCGCGGCCGCCAGCAGCGCGGCGTCGGCGCCCGCCCAGCGCCGGACCGCCCGGAACAGCACCAGCACCGAGAGCACGCCCTCCACCGCCTGCGGCAGGGTCAGCGCCCAGGGGTGGAAGCCGAACAGCCGGGCCGAGAGCGCCTGCGGCCAGAGGAAGCCGGGCAGTTTGTCCAGGGTGATCGTGTTGGCCGGGTCGTAGGAGCCGAAGACGAAGGCCTTCCAGCTCTCGGTCATGCTGCGCACGCCGTTGGCGTAGAAGACGTGGTAGCCGCTGCGTCCGATGCCCCAGAAGAACAGCACCCCGGCGACGGCGGCGATGCCGAGCAGGGCCGGCCGGGCGTAGGCCGGCTGCCCCTGGGGTGATCTCCACAGCGCGCGGCGGACCGGCTGGGGGACGGACGGCCGGTCCGGAGCGGTGAGTAGCGCATTGGTAGCCATACGTAGCAGCCAACGTGCCGTTGCTGGGAGATCGTCAGCGGGACGCGGCTGACGGGCGAAGTTCATACCGGGACAAGGGGAAGATTTTGCCTGCCTCCCGGGGCCCGCAACGACCGAGCCCCGGTCCGGCGGCTGCCGGACCGGGGCTCGGGGGTGTCTGACTACTTCAGGCGGGTGCCCGCGGAGCGCAGGCTCTTGGTGGCCTCGACCACGCGGGCGGCCATGCCGGCCTCGGCCAGCTTGCCCCAGGTGCGCGGGTCGTAGGTGCTCTTCTTGCCGACCTCGCCGTCGACCTTCAGGACGCCGTCGTAGTTGCGGAACATGTGGTCCGCGATCGGGCGGGTGAAGGCGTACTGGGTGTCGGTGTCGAGGTTCATCTTCACGACGCCGTTCTCCAGCGCGGTGGCGATCTCCTCGGCGCTGGAGCCGGAGCCGCCGTGGAAGACGAAGTCGAACGGGTCCTTCTTGCCGTACTGCTTGCCGATCGCGTCCTGCAGGTCGCGCAGCAGCTCCGGGCGGAGCACGACGTTGCCCGGCTTGTAGACGCCGTGCACGTTGCCGAACGAGGCGGCCAGCAGGTAGCGGCCCTTCTCGCCCAGGCCGAGCGCCTCGGCGGTGCGGACCGCGTCGTTGACGGTGGTGTAGAGCTCGTCGTTGATCTCGTGCGTGACGCCGTCCTCCTCACCGCCGGTCGGGGTGATCTCGACCTCGAGGATGATCTTGGCGGCGGCGGCCTGGGCCAGCAGCTCCTGGCCGATGGCCAGGTTGTCGGCCAGCGTCTCGGCCGAGCCGTCCCACATGTGGGACTGGAAGAGCGGGTTCTGGCCCTTGGCGACGCGCTCGGCGGAGATCGCGATCAGCGGACGGACGTAGCCGTCCAGCTTGTCCTTGGGGCAGTGGTCGGTGTGCAGGGCGACCGTGATGTCGTACTTGGCGGCCACGATGTGCGCGAACTCGGCGAGCGCGACGGCGCCGGTCACCATGTCCTTGTTGTGCTGGCCGCCCAGGAACTCGGCACCGCCGGTCGAGATCTGGATGATGCCGTCGCTCTCGGCCTCGGCGAAGCCGCGCAGGGCCGCGTGCAGCGTCTGCGTCGAGGTGACGTTGATGGCCGGGTAGGCGAACTTGCCCGCCTTGGCCCGGTCCAGCATCTCGGTGTAGACCTCGGGAGTTGCGATGGGCATGCGAATCCGCTCCTGTCGGTGTGCGGCGTACGGTCGGCCTGTCTGGCGCGCGTACGCCTCGGTACGTCGTCGGTACTGTTCGCGGCGGTGCGGCTGTACCAGGGTGCGACGGCGGCTCTACTGCCGCGGTGCTCCGCTCCTTCGAGGGTGTGGGAGCAGGTGAGGTGCGACCGCGGCCCGGACGCCTGTGCCATCTTTCCAGACTCGTGCTCCGGGTTCACCTCCCCGCCCGCCAGTCGGGACAGAAGGGGCCGGAGCGGAGGACGAAAGGGACGATGCGGTCGTCGCCCGGGCCGGGTCATAAGGTTCCGGCCATCCGGCCGCGCTATTCTGCGCCGGTGACTACCTCCACCGAACTAGCGGTCAACCTCCTGAATGCCAAGTCGTTGATCGCCTCGGTCGGGACGATCGGCCTGCTGGCGATCATCTTCGCCGAGACCGGCCTACTGATCGGTTTCTTCTTCCCCGGTGACTCCCTGCTGATCCTGGCCGGCGTGGCCGCCTCCAGCGCGGCGGCCAAGGCCTTCGGCCCGGGTGTGCAGATGCCGATCGCGGTGCTGCTGATCGGTGCGCCGCTCTGTGCGGTCGCCGGTGCCCAGCTGGGGCACCTGATCGGGGCCAAGGCGGGCAGGAAGCTCTTCGACAAGCCGGAGTCGAAGATCTTCAAGCGGGAGTACGTGCAGAAGGCGGAGGAGTACTTCGAGAAGTTCGGCCCGGCGAAGGCGGTGGTGATCGCTCGCTTCATCCCGATCGTCCGGACCTTCCTCAACCCGGTGGCCGGGACGCTGGAGATGCCGGCCCGGACGTTCTTCGTCTGGAACCTGGTCGGCGGGGTGCTCTGGACCGAGGTGATGCTCTCGATCGGCTACTTCTTCGGCGACTCGATGGCACCGGTGATCGACAAGTACCTGATCCCGGCGATGGCCCTGATCATCCTGATCTCGATCTCGCCGATCCTGGTCGAGGTCATGCGCGAGCGCAAGAAGCGCAAGGCCGGCGGCGCCGCCTTCACCGGCGAGCCGGAGACGGAGACCGCCGGATCCTCCGCCGGTCGCCACCGTCGCGGCTGAGGCGGCCGCTGCGAGGTCGTCCGCGCGCAGCCCGATCGGCCCCTGTCACGTTCACCGTGGCGGGGGCCGATCCGTGTCCGGGGTCGTCAGGGCGTGACGATCGCGAAGTTCGGCTCCGGGGTGTCCAGGACGGCGAGCAGCTCGGCCAGCGCCTGCGGGTCGCCGCTGTGGTCGATCCCCTCCAGGCCGCTCCCGGCCAGCAGGCCCAGCAGCTGGGCCTTGCCGAGTTTGAGGGTGAGGTCCGCCGTCTCGGGACCCAGCGACTTGCCCAGCGCGGCGCTGCGGTGGGTGAGCGCGCCGTTGGAGAGGATCAGCCGCCAGCCGCGCCGCTCGTCGGCCACCAGCCAGTCGAGGGTCAGGGCGGTGCCCCAGGCGCGCGGGCCGTTGACCCGGACGGCCAGCGAGTCGATCAGCTGGCCGACCGTGAGGGCCATCGCCATCTCGGGGTTGTCGGTCTTCAGGTCGACGGCGGCGAGGGTGCCGCGCAGTTCCATCGCGGCGGTCAGGTAGAAGTTGCGCCAGGTGCCGTTCTCGGCGCCGCGCCCGAGCACGTCGTAGACGTCGGCCAGGGTGTGGCGGGCGTCCTGGTGGTCGGGCTGGGCGAAGACCGCGTGGTTCAGCAGCGTCGCCGCGAAGCGCCGGTCGCCGGCCGCCACGTACTCCTTCGCCTTGGCCACGGTGGCGTCCACGCCGCCCAGCGCGTCGGTGTGGCGCTTGGCCAGCTCGACCGGCGGGTGTTCCCAGAGGTGCGCCGGGTTGCCGTCGTACCAGCCCATGTAGCGCTGGTAGATCGCCTTGGCGTTGTGGCTGAGCGAGCCGTAGTAGCCGCGCAGGGCCCAGGACTTCTCCAGCTCGGGGGCGAGCTGGAGCTCCTCGGCGATCTCCGGGCCGGTCAGGCCGGCGTTGAGCAGCCGCAGGGTCTGGTCGTGCAGGGACGCGTACAGGTCGCGCTGCAGGGTGAGGTGGCGCGCGATCTTCTGCTGTCCCCAGGTGGGCCAGTGGTGCGAGGCGAAGGAGACGTCGGAGTTCGCGCCGAACAGGGTGAGCGCCTCGTCCAGGTAGTGCGCCCAGACCCGGGCGTCGCGCACCAGGGCGCCGCGCAGGGTCAGCACGTTGTGCATGTTGTGCGTGGCGTTCTCGGCCAGGCAGAGCGCCCGGCGGTCGGGGAAGTGGAAGTTCATCTCGGCCGGGGCCTCGGTGCCCGGGGTGAGGTGGAAGGCGATCCGCACGCCGTCCACGGTCTCCACCTGGCCGGTGTGGGTGATGTCCACAGTTGGTGCGATCAGCGTGACGGTGCCGAGCGAGGTGGTCATCCCCAGGCCGCAGCCGATCTGGCCGTCCGGCGCCTTGGGCAGCTGGGCGCCGTACATGTAGACCGCGCGGCGGGTCATCGCGTTGCCGGCGTAGACGTTCTCGCTGGCCGCGTGCTCCAGGAAGCCCTTCGGGGCGATCACCGGGACGGGCTCGTGGCCGTGCGGCAGCACGCCGCGGGCGCCGCCGAAGTGGTCGGCGTGCGAGTGCGTGTAGATCAGCCCGGTGACCGGACGTTCGCCGCGGTTGCGGCGGTACAGCCCCAGCGCGGCGGCGGCGGTCTCGGCGGAGATCAGCGGATCGATGACGATCACTCCGCGGTCGCCCTCGACCAGGGTCATGTTGGACAGGTCCAGCCCGCGTACCTGGTAGATGCCCTCGGTGACCTGGTAGAGACCCTGCCGGGCGGCGAGTCCGCCCTGCCGCCAGAGGCTGGGATTGGCGGTGTCGGGGCAGGCCCCGTCGAGGAACGCGTAGGCGTCGTTGTCCCAGACCACCCGGCCGTCGTCCGTGGTGACCACGGCCGGGTCGAGACGGTCGATGAACCCGCGGTCGGCGTCCGCGAAGTCCTCGGTGTCGTCGAAGGAAGGAGCTGTGGCTGTCATGGGGGCGAGATTGTCACACTATGGGCGTTTTCTCCTGCGCTGGACGGCACTTCGGCCGGCCCCGGAGGCGTCGGAAACGGCGGACGGCCGGGGTGGTGCGCTGTTTCACGTGAAACAGCGCACCACCCCGGCCGTTGTGCCGAACGTGGGACCCGAGGGCCCGCGGGCGCAGGCGGAGCCTCAGGCGAGGTCGAGGTCCTGCGCGGTGAAGACGGTGTAGTACGGCAGCCCGGCGGCCTCGATGGCCGGAGCGGCACCGCGCTCGACGATCACCGCGACGCCCACCACCTCGGCGCCGGCCTCGCGCAGCGCCTCGACGGCCGTCAGCACCGAACCGCCGGTGGTGGAGGTGTCCTCGACGGCCAGCACCCGGCGGCCCTTGACGTCCGGGCCCTCGATCCGGCGCTGCAGGCCGTGCGCCTTGCCGGTCTTGCGGACGACGAACGCGTCCAGCTCACGGCCGCGGGCGGCGGCGGCGTGCAGCATCGAGGCGGCCACCGGGTCGGCGCCCAGGGTCAGGCCGCCGACGGCGTCGTAGTCGAGGTCCGCGGTGGTGTCCAGCAGGACCCGGCCGACCAGCGGCGCCGCCTGGGCGTCCAGGGTGATGCGGCGCAGGTCGACGTAGTAGTCCGCCTCCAGGCCGGAGGAGAGGGTGACCTTGCCGTGCACCACGGCCTTGTTCTTGATCTGCGCCAGCAAGGCGTCGCGGTCGTTGCTCATGGACAGTCAGTCTAGGGCCTGGGGTCTGGGGGGACGCCGCAGCTCAGCGCTTGCGCAGGGCGCGGGCCAGCACGACCGCTCCGCCGAGCAGGGCCACCGAGCCGCCGATCACCCACGGCACGGTGGTCCGGCCGTGGACCCGGGAGGCGACCGGCGCGCCGGCGCCGTGCTCGCCGGACCAGCGGCTGGCGGCCCGGGCGCGGGCGCTGCGGGCGGGCAGCGCCGGGGCATAGCGGCCGCGCGGCGGGGCGTGGTCGACCTCCTCGGCCGAGCGGCCGACGATGCTCCGGCGGACCGGGCCGGCCAGCACGTCGTCCGGCGACAGCGGGTCGCCGCCGGGCTGGTAGCCGTACGGCGCGTCCGCGCTCTCCGCGCCGTGGCCGCCGGCGAGGGCCTCGGCGGCGGCGGTGCCGGCCGGCTCGTCCAGGCTCTCCTGCTCGGAACCGAGGCCGAAGGAGTCGGAGTCGGAGAAGGAGATCAGGTCGGAGAGGTCATCGGCGAACAGGTCGTCGGGGAGCTCGTCGTCCTCGTCGGCGCGGGGCCTGAGCTCGATCGGGCGGGCACCGGTGTCGGGCTCCTCGACCTGCTCGACGTCGTCGACGGCCTCGGTCTCGGCCTCGTCGGTGTCCAGGGCCGTGGCTTCTTCGGCGCTGCCGTCGGCGGCCAGCGCGGCGCCGAAGCGGTCCAGCAGACGGCGTCCGGCCAGGGCCAGCGCCTCCTCGTCGAAGTCGGCGAGCCGGCCGCCCGGCGTCAGGTCACCGCGGAAGCGCAGCACGGTGCGCTCGGCGCCGTCCTCGTCGACGCTGATCCGCAGGGTCGCCGTCACCTCGCCGTCGCCGCGGGCCTCCTGGCCCTCCGCGAAGGCTGTCAGCACACCGGCCGCGCCGCTGCGGATCAGCGAGACGACGCCCCGGTAGGTGATCGTGGAGCCGGCGATCCGCAGCCGCAGTCGGCCGTTGATCTCCTGCGGCGCGGCGCCGCCCGCGCGCCGCGCCGCGCGGGTGTCGGTGGGCTCGGCCGCATCGGTGCTCAGACCGGGCACACACCGCGCGAGCAGCGCGGGATCCTGCAGGGCCCGGTGGACCAGCGCGGCAGGCAGCGGGACGACAACCTCATGCTCCATACCTGTGAGCCTACCGACCTACCCCTGGGGTGGGAGGGCACGGCGCCAGGTTGACGCTCGGACGGGGGCAGCGGGTCTGTCGGCGGTGCTGTCCGTGCTGCTCCGGGCGGGGTCAGCGCGGCCTCAGCAGGGTGCTCGGCGGGGGGAGGTCCTGCGGGCGGCTCGCGGCCAGCCGGGCGGCCGAGGCGGTCAGTTCCGGCACGGTCATCGAGCGCGGCGGCGGGGCGTCGTCGGCCAGCCCGAGCGGTGGCAGCGGCCCGCGCGCGGCGAGCAGCACCGCGGCGAGGCTGCCGGTGCCCGCCGGGTCGCAGGCCGGCCCGGTTCCCGCCACCGGGTACGGCACGGTGGACAGGCCCGCGGCCCGCAGGCCGGCCTCGGCGGTCCACAGGCCCGGCCCGCCCGCCCCGGCCGGGACCGCCAGCCGTCCGTCCGGGACGAGCAGGGCGGCGGCCAGCCCGTAGAACTCGGTGGAGTGGTACTCGCTGTGCGCGGCCCGTTCGGGCGCGGGCAGGTCGGCGAGAACGGCGTTGAACGGTTGCACCGGTCCGGGCCGGCGCAGCCAGTCCAGTGGATCGGTGGTCAGCACCCGGACCCGGGGGTCCGCGAAGGAGTGCTCGCCGAGCGCGGCCAGCGCCGGGTCCGTCCGGGCCAGTTCGGGCAGCGCCGGATCGAGCGTCACCACCAGCACCGAGGCCACCCCCCGGTGCCGCAGCACCTCGCGCAGCGCGAGGCCGTCGCCGCCGCCGAGCAGCAGCACCCGGGTGTCCGCGCCGCCGGCCAGCGCCGGGTGCACCAGCGCCTCGTGGTACCGGTACTCGTCGGTGCCGCAGACCGCGAGCCGCCCGGCCAGGTAGAGCCGCAGCGGGTCGGCGGGGACCGTGCCCTGCTCGGGCACCCGCGGTGACGGGCCGGTCAGCACGATCTCGCCGTAGCGGCTCTGCATGGCCGGCCGCGCCTGGCCGCCGTACAGCGCGTGCCGGGCGGCGCGTTCGATCGCGCCGGTACAGGCCGCCGCCACCGCCAGTGCGGCCAGCACCGCGCCGCAGCCGGCCCAGAGCAGCACCCGGGTTCGCGGGCCCGGCTCGTCGCGGAAGAGCCAGAGCACCACCGCCGCCCCGGCCAGCGCGTTGACCCCGCCGGTCAGCAGGGCGCCGGTGGCCTGCCCGAGCGTGGGCAGCAGCAGGAACGGGAAGGCCAGGCCGCCGATCAGCGCTCCGACGTAGTCGGCGGCGAACAGGTCGGCCGCGGCCCGGCCGGCGTCCTCCTGGCGGATCCGTTGGATCAGCGTCATCAGCAACGGGATCTCGGCGCCGATCAGCACCCCGATGACGCAGGTCAGGGCGACCATGGTGATTTCGCAGCGGCCCAGCCAGGCCCAGCAGGCGTAGAGCGCGAGCCCCGAGAGCCCGCCGACCAGCGCGAGCGCGCACTCCACCAACGCGAAGGAGGTGGCCGGGCGGTGTGCGAAGTGCTTGGCGGCCAGTGAGCCGACGCCCATCGCGAAGACCATCACGGAGAGCACCACCGAGGTCTGCGTGACGGAGTCGCCGAGCAGGTAGCCGCCCAGCGCGACCAACTCCAGCTCGTACACCAGTCCGCAGGCGGCGCAGACGAACGCGGCGAGCAGCACCAGCAGCCGGGCGAGCGCGGGACGGCGGCGCAGCGGCGCGCGGCGGCCGTGCGCGCGTCCATCGATCGCACGGTCGTTCGGACGGCTCTGGTCGCCCGCTCGGACGCGGGCCTGCGAGCGGGCGCGGACGGGCGGCGCGGCGGGTCCGTCCGGCCCGTCGGGTCCGCCCGTACGGGTGCGTCCGTTCGGGCGACCTCGGGCCGGCGCGCGCAGTCGAGGCCGGGTGCGGGTGCGCGGCCACCGGGCCGGGCCGGACGGGGCCTCGGCGCCGGGGTCGGGCTGGAGGCGGGCTCGGCTCTGCCCGCGGATACGTGCCCTGTACCGCACGGTCCGGTCAGCTCCGGGCCGTGCGGAAGCTGGGGGAGGACCGTCGCGGTCAAGGCCGGGCTGCGCGGGTGGGCCCGCCGGCTGGTTGATCACGAAGAAACGCTAGGGGACGTATGCCGCGAACAGGCCCACTCGTTCGAGGGGCAGTGGCCCTGTCGCGGTTGACGGATCGTCACGGTGTTCGGGGCGGTGGGGTGGTGGGGTCAGCGGTCACGGTGCGGTGGGGCGGGCCATCGCGCAGCGGGCGGCCGGGTTGGGCGCCGACTCGACCTGGCTGCGCACCACCAGGGCCGAGCGGGTACAGACCAACCGCCCTTCCTGGGGGTAGGCGTGCCAGGTGCGCCAGAGCACCCGGTCCGCGCTGCCGTACGCGAACAGGGCGGTGAACGCGCTCGGATCGCCGGGGAAGACCCCGGCCAGTCCGCGCGGGTGGCCGCCCACCAGAGCGAGGATCTCCTGTGCCCGGGCGGCGAACATGTGGGGCGGGTGGGTTTCGATCCGGGCGGCGAACTCGTACTCCCAGCCCGAGACTTGCTCGGCCACCCGGGCGGGCAGTGGGTTGCGGCGGCCGGGCATGCAGGCCACCGTCTCCAGGCAGTCACCCGGCCCGGCCGCGATCACCACCTGGTGCGAGGCACCCAGCAGGCGCAGCTGCAGGGTGCCCGCCGGTCTGCCGTCGGGCGCCCGGCCGTCGCCCGACAGGGGCAGGTCGCGCACCGCGAGCGCGGGCAGCGGTCCGCCGCCGAGACACCAGGCCAGATCGCCGGCGCGGGTGTCGGTATAGGAGGTCTGCAGTGTGGTGAGCATGCTGGGCTCCGCATTTCAGCTCCGTACGCGCCCGCCGTGCAGCGTCCGACTCGGCCGAAGGCGAGACTGTTCGAGGCTGTGCGGTCCAGGACGCGGCCGACCGTGGAAGGAAGGATTCCGGCTGGAGTTTCAGCAGCAGAGAAGCACGAATTCTCCAGGTCCGTCAGGGATTTACCCATTCTTGTTGCACATTCACCGTTCTGGGCGTAGTGCCTGGTCGGGTCTGACCGGCCTGGTGAACGAGATTGCTCGACGTGCGCCACTTTGACCGGTGTGCGCGACCGGCAGGCAGGGCGCGCGAGGAGTGGGTTGCCAGGGTGCGCAGACGCGCGCGCCGACGGTCTGCGCCGGGCGCGGGCGGGGCGCACACGGCTGTTCGGACGCACGGCGCAGGGCTCGCGGCCGAGCCGGGATTTAATCCCTGCGATCATCGCCGGGTGGCGCGTATGGTCATGAACTCCCCGAGAGGGAAGGGAGGTTCAGCAACGATGGGACTGTTCAAGGACGCCCCGCCCAGCCCGCATCCGCAGTACACGCAGATGCGTTTCATGACGGCCGGATCCCCGTCCTGGTGGAAGCAGAACCGGCACAAGGTCCTCGTCGTCGTCGGCCTGCTGGCCGGCTTCTGGCTCGGCAGCCACCAGGCGGCCACCCCCGCCACGTGCGCCCCGGCCAGCACGTCCAGCAGCGCGCACTGACCGGAAGGGCTCCGCGCCGCCGCCCCCTCGGCGGCGCGGGCACTCGGTTGGCCGTGGACCCGCTACCCCGGTAGGGGGTCGAGGTTGGCTCCGTGGAGGGACGATCACGCGTGCGGACGAACCTAGTCTCGAATCACTTGGTCGTCCTCACGAGGAGATACCCCCATGGCACTCGCTTCGCCTTCCGATCTCACCGCCAATTCGCTGACAGCAAAGGCTGGTTGGCTTCGCGCCAGCTACGACTGGCGGAGCTCGGCGTATGCCGTCGCGGCCCTGCCGGTCGGTCTGCTGGCCGTGTCGCTCGCGCTGCTCGGCCGGCCGCGCGTCGCCTACCGGCTCCAGAGCGGCCTCGCGGTACGGCTGCTGGGCGCGCGGATCGCCGAGCCGGCGCGTGGCCGGCTGGTGCGGGTCGTGGGTCATGGCGTGTTGGCCCTGCCGCTCCAACTCCTCGCCGGTCTGCTCACCGGAGCGCTGTGGGCGGACTTCCTGGCCCGCGGGGCCTGCTACCCGCTGGCGGTCTGGGGGCAGGACGTGAGCCACGCCTGGGGCGGTCCGACCCTCGTCGGCGCGTGGATCGCGCACTTCGCCGTCGGGGTGCTCACTCTGGCGCTGCTGCTGCCGGTGTTCCGCGTGTTGGTCGTCGCCCAGCGGCGGCTGGCTGTCCGTCTGCTCGGCACGGCCGCAGGAGTCTGAGGTGGTCACCCTAGGATGGCCGCCGATGAGTATCGAACAGACGATCCAGCGGCTGCGGCCCGCGGTCCTTCCGGCCGTCGTCGTCGCCCTGGTGCCGCTGGGCTGGCTGGACCTCGTTCAGCACTACGCGCTGGGGGCCGCCCCGGCGATGGTCCTGAGTGTGGCTCGGGTGGCGCCGCTGCTGTGGTGTCGCAGCCGCCCGGTGTTCGCGTGGGGTGTTTCGCTTGCCGCGATCCTGCTGACCTCGCTGGTGACCCGGCCGGTCTCCGCGGCGGAGCCGTGGCCGTGGCCCGTGACCAGCCTGGCCGCGGAGGCGCTGGTGCTGGTGTTGGCCGGGAGCCGGGTGGAGCGGCGGCTGTCGGTGGCGATGGTGGCGGCGGTTCTCACCGCCACCACCGTTCTGCTGGCCGCGCTGCCCGGGCGGGGTGGTTGGTCGAACCTGCTTCCGGTCGCCGTCGCCGTCGTGCTCGCGCTGGTCGGCGCCGAGGTGCTGCGTGACCGTGCGCAGACCCGGGCCCGGCTGGCCGAGCAGGAGCGGATCAGCGAGACCGAGCGGACCCGGAGCGCTCTGTTGGAGGAGCGGTCCCGGATCGGTCGCGAGCTGCATGACGTCGTGGCCCACCACATGTCCCTGATCGCCGTCCGGGCCGAGACGGCGCCCTACCGTCTGCCGGACACCTCCGCGGCGACCCGGGAGGAGTTCCGGGCCGTGAGCGGTGCGGCCCGCGAGGCGCTGACGGACATGCGGCGTCTGCTGGGACTGCTGCGCGGAGACGAGGCCGCCGAGCGGATGCCACAGCCCGAGCTGGCCCAGCTCGCCGATCTCGTCCGGGACGCCGGACCGTCGGTGACGCTGGAGGTGGCCGGTGACCTCGGGTCCGTTCCGGCCGCGGTCGGTGTCTGCGCCTACCGGATCGTCCAGGAGTCGCTGTCGAACGCGCGTCGGCACGCGAACGGCGCGTCGGTGGCGGTCCGGGTGGAGCGTTCCATGACACATCTACTGATAGTCATTCAGAACGGCCCTGGTGGAGCCGAGTCGGCAGCCACCCGGCCTTCGGCCGCCGGGCCCGGTCATGGTCTGATGGGGATGCGGGAACGGGCCGCCCTGCTGGGAGGGTCGTTCTCCGCCGAGGGTGCACCCGGGCGCGGGTTCACCGTGACGGCCGATCTGCCGCTACCAGAGGGACGATGACCACCAGCATTCTGATCGTCGACGACCAGGCCATGGTCCGCCAGGGCTTCGGCGCGCTGCTCGACGCTCAGCCGGGCCTGGCGGTGGTCGGCGAGGCCGCCGACGGTGCGGCCGGGCTGGAGGCCGCGGCCCGGCTCGACCCCGACGTGGTCCTGATGGACGTGCGGATGCCGGTGATGGACGGCCTCGAGGCGACCCGTCGGCTGCTGGAGGGCCGCAGCCACCGGCCCAGAGTGCTCATGCTCACCACCTTCGACCTGGACGACTACGTCTACGAGGCGCTGCGGGCGGGCGCGAGCGGCTTCCTGCTGAAGGACGCGACGGCCGAGGAGCTGATCCAGGCCGTGCGGGTCGTCGCCGCCGGCGACGCGCTGCTCGCCCCCTCGATCACCCGGCGCCTGATCGAGGACTTCGCCCACCGCCGGCCCGCTCCCCTCCGCAGTGGCCCCGCCCGTCGGCTGCCCGAGCTGACTCCGCGCGAGACCGAGGTCCTGCGACTCGTCGCCCAGGGCCTCTCGAACAGGGAGATCGCCGCGGATCTCGTGCTCGCGGAGCAGACGGTCAAGACCCATGTCAGCCGCATCCTGACCAAGCTCGACCTGCGCGACCGGGCCCAGGCGGTGGTCTTCTCCTACGAGTCCGGCCTGGTCGCCCCGGGCGCCTGACCGCGCGGTGCGGCTGCGGGGATCAGAGCCGCCGGAGGCGGGCCACCGCCTCGTTGAGTACGTCGTCCTGCTTGCAGAAGGTGAAGCGGACCAGGCTGCGGCCGGCCTCGGTGTCGTCGTAGAAGACGGCGTTGGGGATCGCCACGACGCCGCAGCGCGCGGGGAGGCTGCGGCAGAACTCGATGCCGTCCTTCTCCCCGAGCGGGCTGATGTCGGTGGTGATGAAGTAGGTGCCGGCGGGTTCGAAGACCTGGAAGCCCGCGGCCGAGAGCCCCTCGGCGAGCAGGTCGCGCTTGCGGCGCAGGTCGGCGCGCAGGGTGTCGAAGTAGCTGTCGGGCAGGTGCAGGGCCTGGGCGACGGCGTACTGGAAGGGGCCGGCGCTGACGTAGGTGAGGTACTGCTTCGCGGTGCGGACGGCGGCCAGCAGCGCGGGGGCGGCGGTCACCCAGCCGACCTTCCAGCCGGTGAAGGAGAAGGTCTTGCCGGCCGAGGAGATCGAGACGGTCCGCTCGCGCATGCCGGGCAGGGCGGCGATGGGGTGGTGGGCGCCGGTCAGCACGAGGTGTTCGTAGACCTCGTCGGTGACGACCAGGAGGTCGTGCTCGCAGGCGAGTTCGGCGATGGCGGCGAGTTCCTCGGGGGTGAGGACCATGCCGGTGGGGTTGTGCGGAGTGTTGAGCAGCAGGAGGCGGGTGCGCGGGGTGATCGCGGCGCGCAGGGCGTCCAGGTCGGGGCGGAAGGACGGCGGGCGCAGCGTGAGCGGCACGCGGGTGGCGCCGGCCATCGCGATGCAGGCGGCGTAGGAGTCGTAGAACGGCTCGAAGGCGATCACCTCGTCGCCGGGTTCGAGCAGGGCGAGCATCGCGGCGGCGATGGCCTCGGTGGCGCCGGCGGTGACCAGGACCTCGGTGTCGGGGTCGTAGCGAAGGCCGTAGAAGCGCTGCTGGTGCTCGGCGATCGCGGTGCGCAGCTCAGGGATGCCGGGGCCGGGCGGGTACTGGTTGCCCTTGCCGGTCAGGACGGCGTCGGCGGCCGCCTGGGCGATCTCGCGCGGTCCGTCGGTGTCCGGGAAGCCCTGCCCGAGGTTGATCGAACCGGTGGCGGTGGCCAGCGCCGACATCTCGGCGAAGATCGTCGTGCCCATCCCCGCCAGTCGTCGGTTCAGCAGCGGCCTCGTGGTCATCCCGGCTCCTCACAACTCGCGGTCGGCTCATCATCGGTCGCGCCCGTTACCGGGACAAGTAGGCCCGGCCCGCCGATGGCGGGCCGGGCCTGGGGAGCTGGGGGTCAGCCCTCGTCGGGGGTCTCGTCGGCGGCGTCGCCGTCCTCGCCGTCGATCTCCTGCTGCAGGCCGAGGCGCTCGACGATCCACTGCTCGAAGCCCACGGCCGCCTGGGTCCAGTTGGCGGTGGTGGTGACGAAGTAGTCCAGGTTGACGCCGGAGCCGACGATCATCTGCGACTCGCCGATCAGGCGGACCACGCCGTCCTCGTGGGTGTGCGTGTAGACCTTGGGCCACAGGGTCTCGCGGTTCCACTCGTCGATGAGGTCGAGGATCTCGCCCTTCTTCTCCAGCGGGTACGAACGGTCGTAGAACGACCGGACCGCGAAGAGCTCCTTCTGGTCGCCGCGGAACATGAAGTAGACCCGGAAACCCTCCCAGGGGGCGGTGAGGTCACCCTCCTCGTCCACCACGTGCTTGAGCTGCATCTGGTCGAGAAGCTGGGTCACCAGAGCCTGGTCCGGCACCACCACCGGCGGCGGACCGGCCGGCTGGCCGCCCGCCGGGGGCTGCTGGGGCAGGCCGAAGGACGGGATGGACGACGGGTCAACGCTCACGGGAGGTCCCTTCACAGTGCACGAGGGTGGCTGGAACTTCAGGGGCCGCCCTTCCATGTCTCCATCCTGCCTCATTCGGCGCCGGTGGCACAGGGAGTCCCGCAGCCGGTGATCATGTCTGCCCGGCCCGGTCCCGCAGGGGGCGGGACCAGGCACGGAACCGGGCGCGGTGCCCCCGGGCGAGCGGTGTTACGAGGAGCTCACCGTCAGGTGGTCCGCCTCCTCGTCGCGGTCCACCACGACGGTGTCGCCGTCGTGCACGCGTCCGGAGAGGATCTCCTTGGCGAGCTGGTCGCCGATCGCGGACTGGACCAGCCGGCGCAGCGGCCGGGCGCCGTACGCCGGGTCGTAGCCGGTCAGCGACAGCCAGTCGCGGGCGGCGGGGGTGACGTCCAGGGTCAGCCGGCGGTCGCGCAGCCGGTCGGACAGTTTGGCCACCTGGAGGTCGACGATCCGGCTGAGCTCGGCGGTGCCGAGCGGGTCGAAGACCACGATGTCGTCCAGCCGGTTGAGGAACTCCGGCTTGAAGGCGGAGCGGACCGTCTCCAGGACCAGATCCTTCTTGGATGTCTCGGGGATCGCGGGATCCACCAGGTACTGGCTGCCCAGGTTGGAGGTGAGGATCAGGATGGCGTTGCGGAAGTCCACCGTGCGGCCCTGGCCGTCGGTGAGCCGGCCGTCGTCCAGCACCTGCAGCAGGACGTCGAAGACCTCCGGGTGCGCCTTCTCGACCTCGTCGAGCAGCACCACGCTGTACGGGCGCCGGCGGACCGCCTCGGTCAGCTGGCCGCCCTCCTCGTAGCCGATGTAGCCGGGCGGGGCGCCGACCAGGCGCGAGACGGAGTGCTTCTCGCCGTACTCGCTCATGTCGATCCGGACCATGGCGTGCTCGTCGTCGAAGAGGAAGTCGGCCAGCGCCTTGGCGAGTTCGGTCTTACCGACGCCGGTGGGTCCGAGGAAGAGGAAGGACCCGGTCGGCCGGTCCGGGTCGGCGATGCCCGCGCGGGTGCGCCGCACGGCGTCCGAAACGGCCTGCACGGCCGTCGACTGGCCGATCAGCCTGCGCCCCAACTCCTCCTCCATGCGCAGCAGTTTGGAGCTCTCGCCCTCCAGCAGCCGGCCGGCCGGGATGCCCGTCCAGGCGCCGACCACGTCGGCCACGTCGTCCGGGCCGACCTCCTCCTTCACCATCGACTCGGACGCGTCCTGGTCAGCCGCACGCTCCTGAGCCTCCGTCAGCTCCTGTTCTGCGGCCGGGATCTCGGCATACATCAGCTTGGAGGCGCGCTCGAAGTCGCCGTCCCGCTGGGCGCGTTCCAGGGCGCTCTGCAGGCCGTTCAGGCGCTCCTTGAGCTCGCCGACGTGGTTGAGGCTCTTCTTCTCCTGCTCCCAGCGGGCGGTGAGGACGGAGAGATGCTCCTGCCGGTCGGCCAGATCGCGCTGGAGCCGGGTCAGCCGCTCCACCGAGGCGGGGTCGGACTCCTTCTCCAGGGCCAGCTCCTCCATCCGCAACCGGTCGACAGAGCGCTGGAGTTCGTCGATCTCGACCGGCGAGGAGTCGATCTCCATGCGCAGTCGCGAGGCCGCCTCGTCGATCAGGTCGATCGCCTTGTCGGGGAGGAAGCGGGAGCTGATGTAGCGGTGCGAGAGGGTCGCGGCGGCGACCAGCGCGGCGTCCGAGATCTGCACCTTGTGGTGCGCCTCGTAGCGGCCCTTGAGCCCGCGCAGAATGGCGATCGAGTCCTCGACGCTCGGCTCGCCGACCAGCACCTGCTGGAAGCGGCGTTCCAGCGCCGGGTCCTTCTCGATCCGCTCGCGGTACTCGTCCAGCGTGGTGGCGCCGACCATCCGCAGCTCGCCGCGGGCCAGCATCGGCTTGAGCATGTTGCCCGCGTCCATCGCGGAGTCGCCGCCGGCGCCCGCGCCGACCATGGTGTGCAGCTCGTCGATGAAGGTGACGACCTGCCCGTCGCTCTGCTTGATGTCGTTCAGGACGGCCTTCAGCCGCTCCTCGAACTCGCCGCGGTACTTGGCGCCGGCCACCATCGCGCTGAGGTCCAGCGAGACCAGCCGCTTGTCGCGCAGCGACTCGGGCACGTCGCCGGCCACGATCCGCTGGGCCAGGCCCTCGACGACGGCGGTCTTGCCGACGCCGGGCTCGCCGATCAGCACCGGGTTGTTCTTGGTGCGGCGCGACAGCACCTGGACGACCCGGCGGATCTCCTGGTCGCGGCCGATCACCGGGTCGAGCTTGCCGTCCCGGGCGGCCTGGGTGAGGTCGGTGCCGTACTTCTCCAGCGCCTTGTAGCTGCCCTCCGGGTCCTGCGAGGTCACCCGGCCGCTGCCGCGGACCTCCTTGAAGGCGGCCAGCAGTGCCTTGGCGCCGGCGCCCTGGCGGGTCAGCAGCTCGGCGACCGCGCCGCCCTCGGCGGCCAGCCCGACCATCAGGTGCTCGGTGGAGACGTAGGCGTCGTCCAGGTCCTCGGCGCGCTTGCCGGCCTCGGTCAGGACCGCCAGCGTGTCGCGGCCCAGCTGGGGCGCTGCGACCGTCGAGCCCTGCGCGCTGGGCAGCGTCCTGAGCAGCTGACGGGCGCCGGCGGTGACCTGCGCGACGTCCGCGCCGACGGCTTCGAGCAGCGGTCGGGCGATCCCCTCGGGCTGCTCCAGCAGGGCGAGCAGGATGTGCACCGGCCTGACGTCCGGGTTCCCCGCGCCGCCTGCCTGCCGGATCGCGGCGGACAGGGCGTCCTGCGTCTTGGTGGTGAACTTGCTCGCGTCCACTGCTGGGTCTCCTCCTGGTGACGATTCTTGGGTGATGCGTCAAGGGTAAGACAAGTTGAGCGTACTTCGCTCAACTTTCCTGGATCTTTTTCCTGGATCCTGGATCCGGGCGGGCGACCGGTTCCACGGTCAGGTTAAGCGCGCTGTGCCGCCTCGGCTGCGCTCGGTGGTGTCCGGTCGAGTGACGCTCGCGGACCGGTCGAGCGGGCTTCGGCGGGGCCCCGGGGCTCGCACGGGCCGTGCCCGGCTGGCACGATGGCGGAGGTCAGTCAAGCGATCGGGGGCGCACGGTGCACGGGGAACCAGGGGTGATGCCGGACGACCTCGGGCTGGACGCCGACGCACGCGCGTTCTATCTGGCGGTGGTGGCCGCGGGCGGCTGGGTGATGGCCGACGATCTGTGTGCGCAGGACGCGCCGGTGCTGGCCCGGCTGCTGGAACTGGGCCTGGTCCGCGGCCTGCCCGGCGGCACGTTCTACTCCGCGGTCAGCCCGCGGGCCTTCGCGGGCCGGGCCGGCGGCGAGCTGCGCGAGCGCTCCGCCCGGCTGCTGCGGCAGGCCGAGGAGGTGCCCGCCGCCCTCGACGAGCTGGCGCAGGCCTACGACGCCGCGCCGCGCCGGATCGAGCGGACCGGGGTGGTGGAGACCGTCCAGGACCGGGACACCATCCGGCACCGGATCGCCCAGCTGGTCGCCGACACCACGACGGAGATGCTCACCGCCCAGCCCGGCGGCAACCGGCCGGCCGACCACCTGGTCTGGGCGATGGAGCAGGACGTCCCGTTCCTCAAGGGCGGCGGGGTGATGCGCACGCTCTACCAACCGGTGGCCCGGGTCGATCCGGCCACCATCGAGTACGCGGTGACGGTCGCGCCGTACGGCGCCCGGATCCGGGTGTTGGACGAGGACTTCCAGCGGATGCTGATCTTCGACCGCTCGGTGGCGGTGATACCGGCCTCGGCCGACATGGGCAGCGCGGCCTTCATCGAGGACCCGACCGCGGTGGAGGTGCTCGTGGAGCTCTTCGAGCGGGACTGGCGCCGGGCCGAGCGCGTCCAGTGGGGTTCGGCGCACGCGGTGCCCGACGCCGGCGCGGTCGAGGCCCGGGTCGGCCTGCTGCTGGCCGGCGGGCTGAGCCAGCGGGCGATCGCCGGTCGACTGGGCCTGAGCGAGCGGACGGTGGCCGGCCATATCGCCCGGCTGCGCGAGGAGCACGAGGCGGAGACGCTGTTCCAGCTGGGCTGGTTGATGCGTGGACGGACCGACGGGCGGCGCTGACCCGGGTGAGCGCGAGGACGGCCGGGTTTATCCGGTTGGCCGTCCGGTTTTATTTCCCGGCCACCGTCGAAATCCGGCGGAATCGATTCCGCCCCCGCGCGCGACCGTTTCGCCGAGCCGAAAGTCGCGCGAAATGCCGTATGTCGCGGTCTATCTGACGTGTACTCGCCATGCGAGTTCCCGCACTTGCGAAGTCGCGCATGCGTTTTCCCTTGTCGAGCGGCCCGAATCTTGCAAATCTGACGATGGGTCAGTCTGTTTCGGTGGCGCGGAAATCCGGCGATGCGGGTCGGCCCGAGTGGAAACCGGTAACGGCGCGTCAACGGGGAGGGGTAGCCGGTGTCGGAACGTTCGCAGCATGTGCTGGTGGAAAGTCAGGTGGTCTGGGGGCCGGGAGCGGGACGGTTCCTGCGTGAAGCGGTGACGCTCGCCGAGGCGGGGGACCGGGTGGTCCTGTACCTGGTCGAGGACGGCATCTTCGCGGCCGTCTCGGACGCGGTGCCGGAGCTGGCCCGGCTGGTCGAGCTGGGCTCGGAGGTGTGGGCGGACGACCGTTCGCTGACGCACCGCGCGCTGGCCGCCACCCGGCTCTCGCCCTACGTCACGGTGAAGGACGTCGAGGACCTGGACCTGCTGCTCCGCAGCACCGAGAGCCGGGTGGCCTGGCACTGAGCCGCGCCGCCCGGGGCGGTTCATCGTCGCAGCTCAGCCGTCCGTAGACCGACTACATCCGATGGTTCGCTGCAACTTCGTGCAGTTGCGGGAATCTGCAGGAAGGCCGCACTTGTCCGACACTCGCCACGCTGTGAGAGTGGGACTACGCCAAGCCGCCAGGGCTACCGCAGCCCACTGGTGGTGACTCGTTCTCCGTCTTCGCACAGGGGCAGAAGTATCTGTGTGGTGAAGGGAGGACACCGGGTGGTCCGTCATATGTGGTGATGACGACCGGGCCCGGGTCCAGCGAGGCGTTGCTGCTCCGTCTCGCTGGAAGCACCAGGGATTTGGCGTACACAAGTGGATCCGCCCGGAGTCAGGTGACTTCGAGTCCCTGACTCCGGGCCGGATCCGCTCCCAAGTTGGCCGGGCTGCCCCGAACGGGGCGGGGCAGCCGTCGGTCATGCTTTCGCGGCGCGCCCGGCTGGGCCGGGCGAGATCGTGCGACCTGGTGACGTGCCGGCTCGCGGGCACGGGGGGTGACGCGGTGGCCGAGACCGTGAAGGGTCCGCAGGACACGCTGCTGGACGAGGCCGCGCGCGAGCTCTATCTCGACGTCCTGCGCCGCGGCGGCGGGGTCGAGTCCGACGAGGTCGCCGAGCGGGACCGTGACGCGCTGCGCCGCCTGGTGGAGATCGGGCTGGTGGTCCCGCGGGTGGCCGACCGCGGCTTCACCGCCGTCAGTCCGCGGGCGGTGGCCGACCGCATCGGCCTGGAGATGCGGGCCGAGGCCGTCCGGTTGCTGGCCGGATCGGACCAGGTGAACGGTCGGTTCAGCGATCTGATCCAGGCCTACGACCAACTCGCGCCGGCACCCGTCGGCCGCCCGGCGCCCGAGTGGGTGCACGGCCTGGAGCAGATCCAGAAGAGGATCGCCCGGCTGCTGTCGGAGTGCCGGACCGACCTGATCACCGTTCAGCCCGGCCATCGCCCGGCCGAGATCCTGGACGTCGCGCTCCAGCAGGACCTGCCGTTCCTCAGACGCGGCGGCACCTTGCGGACGATCTACCAGCCGACGGCCCTGACCGCGCCCGCGACGGTCTGCTACGCCACGGAGGTCGGCAAGCTCGGCGGCCAGGTGCGCGTCCTGGACGAGCCGTTCCAGCGGACCATCATCCTCGACCGCCGGATCGCGGTGATCCCGGCCGGCGACGACCCCACGGCTGCGGTCTTCCTGGAGGACCCGGCGGTGGTGGCGCACCTGGTGCGGGTCTTCGAACGGGACTGGGAGCGCGCCGAGACGCCCCGCTGGGCGGACGCCCGCCGGACGGACACCGCCGGCTCGCCGGGGGGCCGGATCGGCGCGCTGATGGCCCAGGGGCTCACCCAGGGGATGGTGGCCAGACGGCTCGGCCTCAGCGAGCGTACGGTGGCGGGGCATCTGGCCCGGCTGCGGAACCGATACGGTGCTCGGACCCTCTATCAACTGGGGTGGTTGATGCGGACCGCCGAGCACGGGGCCGACGTGGTGGACGACCGGAGCGGGGGGATCGGGTAGTGACCGAGGCGGACCGAGCGGACCAGGCGGAGCCGGGGGCCCGGCGGCGGGCGGTGGGGTGCTGCCCAGCGAGCGGGCACGGGAGCTCTACCTGGCGGTGCTCGGCGAGGGCGGTCGGCTGCGGATGTCCGAGGTGCGCCCCGAGGATGCCGCCCGGGTCGCCGAACTGGCTGAGCTGGGCCTGCTGGTGGCGGTCCCGGCGGAGGCCTCGTACACAGCCGCCAACCCGCGTGCGGTCGGCGGCCGGCTGAGCGAGGAGCTGCGCTCGGCCGGGACCAGGCTGCTGGTGCAGGCCCAGGAGATGCCCGCGCTGCTGGAGGACCTGACCCGGGCCTACGACCTGACCCCGCGCAAGCTGGACCGCTCCGGCGAGGTGCGCCACGTGCACAGCGCCGCGCAGATCCGCCGCCTGGTGCAGGAGCTGGGGCGCGCGTGCCGGACGGAGGTCCTGGCGGCCCAGCCGAGCGGCGGCCCGCTGCTGGTGCTGGGGGACACGCTGGCGCAGACCCGGGCGTTCCTGGAGGACGGCGGCTGCCTGCGGGTGCTGTACGAGCCCGCCGCGCGCGCGGACGGGCCGACGGCCGAGTACGCGGCCGCGGCGGCCGAGTTGGGCGCGCGGTTCCGGGTACTGGGCGAGTCGTTCAAGCGGATGTTCATCTTCGACCGGACGACCGTGGTGATCCCGGCCGTCGGCGACACCGACAGCGCGGCCTTCGTCGACGACCCGGCGGTGGTCGCCTTCCTGCTGGGCATGTTCGAGCGGGACTGGCGGCGTGCGGAACCGGCCCAGTGGAGCGCCGTCGAACTGGACCGGGTGGGCCTGCCGGTGCACGCCCAGGTCGGCCGGATGCTCGCCCAGGGCCTGACACAGCGGGCGATCGCCGGTCGGCTCGGCCTGAGCGAGCGGACGGTGGCCGGCCACATCTCCCGGCTGCGCGAGCTCTACGACGCCGAGACGCTCTTCCAGCTGGGCTGGCTGATGCGGGCCGTGGACGGCGACGCCAAGAGCGAGCCGGGCCGGTGAGCGCGTGAGCCGCCGCGAGCGGGGGCTGCGCGGATCAGCGCCGAGGCCCGGCACCTGCCGCTCAGCCGGTGGCGGCGCCGCTGCTCGGCCAGCTGGTGCCGTACGGGTCGCTGTGCTGGGTCCGCAGCGGGGTGGTGAACTGCTCGCCGGGCGCCGTCCAGAAGCCCTCGCGCAGCGACAGCGCCATGCCGGCCCAGTCGAGCGCGGTCTCCACGATGTGGCGCAGGCTCTCCTGGGACCAGGAGTCGTCGAAGACCAGCGGCAGGACGGGGGCGACCTGCTCGATGGTGGCGATCAGCGGGTTGTGGGTGATCGCCTCGTCGACCAGCAGCACGATCGGCTTGCGCAGCGCCGAGCCCCAGCCGAGCTCCAGCGAGACGCCGGCCGAGAGCGGGGCGCCGACGTACGCGAAGACCAGGTCGGCGGTCTGCATCGCCCGGAAGTCGGAGGGCACCCGCGGTTCCGGAGCCCGGCCGTCCACCGTCCACGCGTCGCTGTGGTGCGCGCTGAACACGGCGGCGCCGCTGCTCAGCAGCGAGCTGCGCAGGGCGGTCAGCCGGGTGCGGCTGGCCAGGGTGACCACGCTGTCGGCCGGGCCGGTCAGCCGCATCAGCGGCGCGGCGAGGAAGACACGGGCCCGGCGGCCCTCGGGGGCCTGGGCGGCGTGCTGGCGCATGTAGGGCTCACTCATGGCGGCTACTCCGGGGAAGAGTGGGTCGGCCCGGCTGAGCGTGGTGTCTCAGCTGGTGCGGTGGTGTACGGAGCAGAGCTGACGGCAAATCCGACATTGGAAGACCGAACGATTGTTGAGCCTTTTACTGACTGGGAGAAACGGGAGTCGTCGTCAGAACGTGCTGCCAATTGATCGTCTCCGTTGGCACCAGGAGCCGTCCACAGAGCCGGTGTGTCATCTCCCTGTCTGGCGCTCGGATGACAGCGCCGTTTGCCACGGGGAGTCACGGCCGCCGCTCACCCCGGGATGTGTCATCTTTCTGCATGGCAGCACGATGCCAGGCTCTATGTGATGCCTGACCTTGCCTCGGGTCCGGGGGGTGGCTTTGATAATGCATTGGCCATGTCTGAAACGCGCGGTAGGCGCAGGGCTGTGGACCATGTCGTTTATATCAGGCTCATGACAAGGAGGCGCCACATGCGTCGTGCACCCCGATTCGTGACTCGCGCGCGTGTGGCTGTCGCAGTAGCCGGCGCCGGGCTGCTGCTTTCAGGCGCTGCCGCACTGTTTGGGTCTGTTACCTCGGTGCATCCGACGGGTGACGGTGGGCGGGCGGCGAGTTCGTCGGTCATGGTGGAGGCCGGGTCCGACGACTACATCTGGACCAAGACCCCGATGGCGACGCCGGCCGACTACATCTGGACGCTGGGCACGCCGACCGCCGCCGCGGCGGCTGCGCCGGCCGACTACATCTGGACCCTGGGCGCGCAGAACGACTCCGTGGCCAGGCCCGCCGACTACATCTGGACCAGGACCGCGATGGCGACGCCGGCCGACTACATCTGGACCAAGAGCGCGATGGCCGCCGCGCCGGCCGACTACATCTGGACCTGACCGTCGGAGCGTGCGGACCCCGCACGGCCGCGGCGAAGCGAGGCGTGGGCGATCACTCCGACTTGATCGGGGTTTCGCCCTCGCCCTCGTCCTCGATGCCGTAGGGACTGCCCGGTGCGTTCAGCGCCATCCGCCAGCCGAGCTGGAACAGCGTCTCCGAGCCGTACTCCTCGCGGAAGTCGGCGATGTGCCTGGCCAGCGTCCGCTCACTGATGCCGAGATTGCGCGCGATGACACGGTGGCCGATTCCCTGGACCATCATCCGCAGGATGTTGGTGCGCATCCGCGAGATGACCTCGGGGGGAACTTCGGTCGCCCCCAGGAACGGACTGGAGCGTTCCCACAACTGCTCGAACGAGTCCAGCAGATAGGCGACGATCGCCTCGTCACGGACGAAGGCGGCCTTTTCGGTGTCACCCCGGACGGGGATCACGGCGACCCGGCGGTCGATGATGAAGAGCCGCGTGAACGGTTCCTCCAGGGTCCTGACCTCGGCTCCGGCGTCCGTCATGCGCTCGACGTACTGTCTGGTGGGAGCGGAGTACCGGGCACTCGGGTGGTACACGATCCGCCGGGAGACGCCACGCCGGATGAGCGCGAGGTCCCCCTCCAGCGCCTCCAGAACCCCCTGTATCTGCGACTGCCGCCGGCTTCCGCCCGGCTGGGCGGTCAGCACCTCGCGCTCGGCGCCGTCGATCAGGGTGCCCACCCGCTGGTTGATCTCCACCAGTCCGTGGATGTGCTCCACCGGTCCGCCCGGGTGGACTTGCCGATCCAGTGACTGGTAGGCGTGGTTCAGGTCCTGCAGGGCGGTCGGTATCGACACGGCCTGGGTGAGCAGCGAAAGAGCCTGTTTCTGCCAGGAGGTGCTAAGCCGGCCGGCCAGCCGATTCGGATCCGTGGCAATAGCGGTCGACGCTTTTCCTTGGCCCAGAACCAATAGACCGAGCTCGGCCAGTTCGGTTCTGGCTCCGACGAGTCCGGGGTCGTCGATCTCCAGGGAACCGCCGGCGGCGACCACCTGGAGATACAAAGACTTTGCCTCGGCGGAGACGAAGTCGACGTGCTCCTTCTCCACCTCGGCCCCGCCTGTCGAGCTCATCCCTGGCTCCCCTCCCGGAAAATCGTCCGCCGATCCACCGGTCAGCACTCTACGCAAGAGCCAGAGTGGTTGGCACCCCACCGTCCGATGGGGTGCCAAGCGGTGGAACGAGCGCTATCGCCGGGGGCGCCAGACGACCAGTGCGCTGGACTGCTGAGCCGGTTGGTAGGGCACCAGATCGCGTCGGTACGAGGCGTGCACGGCGGCCTCGCGGGCCTGCAGGGTGCTGGCGGCACCCTCCAGCGAGGTGGCGAGTTCGGCGATCCGGGACTGCAGCGCGGCGACCTGGTTCTCCAGCTCGATGATCCGCTTGATGCCGGCCAGGTTGATGCCCTCGTCCTGGGAGAGCCGCTGCACCTCGCGCAGCTGCTGGATGTCCCGGGCCGAGTAGCGCCGACCGCGGCCGGCCGTGCGGTCCGGGCAGACCAGGCCGAGCCGGTCGTACTGCCGCAGGGTCTGCGGGTGCAGACCGGAGAGCTCGGCCGCCACCGAGATCACGTACACCGGGGTGTCCTCGGTGAGCGTGTACGAGGGGCCGGGCGGCGCGGAACGGCGCGGCCGGGGCCCCCCGGGGAGGCCCTCGCCCAGACCGACGCCGATGCTGTCAGGACTCATTGCGTCACGCTCCCTCCGCCGCCCGGAAGAGGTCGGCTCGCGGATCCTGCGAGGCGGTGGCCTCGCGGTACTGCTCCAGCGCTGTCAGGGCTTCGCCACTGGTCTCCTGCGGGACCGTCACCTCGACGGTGACCAGCAGGTCGCCCCGGGTGCCGTCCTTGCGGGTGGCGCCCTTGCCGCGGGCCCGCAGGGTCAGGCCGTTGGCACTGCCGGCCGGGAGCCGGAGCTTGACGGCCGGTCCGTTCAGGGTCGGCACCTCGATGGTGCCGCCAAGTGCGGCCTCAGGGAAGGACACCGGGACGGTGACGGTCAGATTGTCGCCCTTGCGACCGAACACCGGGTGGGTGTCGACGTGAACGGTGACGTACAGGTCGCCGGGCTGGCCGCCGCGTTCGCCCTGGGCGCCCTTGGCCTTGAGCCGGATCCGCTGGGCGTCCTGGACCCCGGCCGGGATCCGGACCTGCATGGTGCGCGCGGAGGTGGCCCGGCCGCTGCCGTGGCAGTCGGTGCAGGGGTCGTCGACGATCATGCCGCGGCCCTTGCAGTCCCGGCACGGGTCGGACAGCGCGAAGGCGCCCTGGCCCCGGCTGACCGTGCCGGCGCCGACGCAGGTCGGGCAGACCCGCGGGGTGGTGCCGGCCTTGGCGCCCGTCCCGGCGCAGGTCCGGCAGGCGGCCTGACTGGTCATCCGCAGCGGGACGGTGGCACCGTCCACCGCCTCCTCGAAGCTGAGCGTGACCTCGGTCTCGACGTCCGCCCCGCGGCGCGGCTGGGGCTGGCGGCCGCCGCGGTTGAAGAGGCCGCCGAAGACGTCCCCGATCCCGCCGCTGCCGTTGCCGCCGGCCGGCGCCCCGTTGAAGAGGTCGCCGAAGTCGAAGTTGTAGCCGGCGCCGTTGGTCCCGCCGCCGCCGCGCATGCCGCCCGCGCCGAACAGGCTGCGCGCCTCGTCGTACTCCTTGCGGCGCTTGTCGTCCGACAGGACGTCATAGGCCTCGGAGATGTCCTTGAAGCGGTCCTCGGCCTTGGCGTCGCCCTTGTTGGCGTCCGGGTGGAACTCCCGGGCCAGCTTGCGGTAGGTCTTCTTGATCTCTGCAGTGGTGGCGTCCTTGGGCACGCCGAGGACCTTGTAGTAGTCCTTCTCCACGTAGTCCTTGGTGCTCATGGCGTCCGCCACCTCCCGGGATGTGTTGATACGGCGCTGCGGAGCCGCGCGTCGCAGTCAGCGACGTACGGCCCCGCAGCGCACAGCGTGTCAGTTGTCGGCCGCACCGTCAGCCTCGGGGGCCTCCGGGTCCGTGCTGCCCGTGGACGGGGCACCGGGCTGCGGCTCGGCGACGGCCACCATCGCCGGGCGGATGATCCGCTCGCCGATCCGGTAGCCGGGCTGGAGCACCTGGACACAGGTGTCCTCGGTGACGTCCGAGGAGTAGCTGTGCATCAGCGCCTCGTGCAGGTTCGGGTCGAAGGGCTCGCCCTCCTTGCCGAACTGCTGCAGGCCCAGCTTGGCGACGACGGTCTCCAGGTTGTCGGAAACCGACTTGAAACCGCCCGTCACCTCGCCGTGCTCGCGGGCCCGGCCGATGTCGTCCAGCACCGGGATCAGGTTCTCCAACAGCGTGGAGACCGCGATCTCACGGACCGTCGCGCGGTCGCGCTCGACCCGCTTGCGGTAGTTCTGGTACTCGGCCTGCAACCGCTGGAGGTCAGCCGTCCGCTCGGTCAGCTCACGCTTCGCGGCGGCCAGTTCGGAGTCGCCCTCGGCCTCGTCGGCGACGCCCTTGAGCGCCTCCTCCGCGGCCTTGAGGACTGCCTCGTCGGCGTTGGAGTCGTCGCCGGGCTCCACGCCCTGCGCCTTCTCCGTCATGCCGCACCGCCCTTGGGCTTCTCGTCGTCGATGATCTCGGCGTCGACGACGTCGTCCTCCTTCGAGAAGTTGACGTTCTCGCCGCCCTCGGCGCCCGCCGCACCGGCCGCGTCGGCGTTGGCGTAGAGCGCCTGGCCGAGCTTCTGGGCGGTGGTGGAGACCTTCTCGGTGGCCTCGCGGATCACCGCGATGTCCTCACCCTTCAGGGCCTCCTTGAGCTCGGCGATCGCCGTCTCGACCTCGGTCTTGACGTCGGCCGGGAGCTTGTCGGTGTTGTCCGCGATGAACTTCTCGGTCGAGTAGACGAGCTGCTCACCCTGGTTGCGGGTCTCCACCGACTCGCGACGCTTGTGGTCCTCCTCGGCGTACTGCTCGGCCTCGCGCATCATGCGCTCGATGTCGTCCTTCGGCAGCGCGGAGCCGCCGGTGACGGTCATCCGCTGCTCCTTGCCGGTGCCGAGGTCCTTGGCACCGACGTGCATGATGCCGTTGGCGTCGATGTCGAAGGTGACCTCGATCTGCGGCAGGCCACGCGGGGCCGGCGGCAGGCCGGTCAGCTCGAACATGCCGAGCTTCTTGTTGTAGGCCGCGATCTCGCGCTCGCCCTGGTAGACCTGGATCTGCACGGACGGCTGGTTGTCCTCGGCCGTGGTGAAGATCTCGGAGCGCTTGGTCGGGATCGTGGTGTTGCGCTCGATCAGCTTGGTCATGATGCCGCCCTTGGTCTCGATACCCAGGGACAGCGGGGTGACGTCGAGGAGCAGGACGTCCTTGACCTCACCCTTCAGGACACCGGCCTGCAGCGCGGCGCCGATGGCGACGACCTCGTCCGGGTTGACGCCCTTGTTGGCGTCCTGACCGCCGGTGAGCTCCTTGACGAGCTCGGCGACGGCCGGCATCCGGGTGGAGCCGCCGACCAGGACCACGTGGTCGATCTCGGACAGGTTGATACCCGCGTCCTTGATCACGTTGTGGAACGGGGTCTTGCAGCGCTCCAGCAGGTCCGCGGTCAGCTGCTGGAACTGGGCCCGGGTGAGCTTCTCGTCCAGGTGCAGCGGGCCCTCGGCGGAGGCCGTGATGTAGGGCAGGTTGATCGAGGTCTCGGAGGACGAGGACAGCTCGATCTTGGCCTTCTCGGCCGCCTCGCGCAGGCGCTGGAGCGCCATCTTGTCCTTGGAGAGGTCCACGCCGTGGCCCGAGTGGAAGACCTTCACCAGGTGGTCGACGACCTTCTGGTCCCAGTCGTCACCACCGAGGTGGTTGTCACCGTTGGTGGCCTTCACCTCGACGACGCCGTCGCCGATCTCCAGCAGCGAGACGTCGAAGGTGCCGCCACCGAGGTCGAAGACCAGAATGGTCTGGTCGTCCTTGTCGAGGCCGTAGGCCAGCGCGGCCGCGGTCGGCTCGTTGACGATGCGCAGGACGTTGAGGCCCGCGATCTCACCGGCCTCCTTGGTGGCCTGGCGCTCGGAGTCGGAGAAGTACGCCGGCACGGTGATGACCGCGTCGGTGACCGTCTCGCCCAGGTAGGCCTCGGCGTCCCGCTTCAGCTTCTGCAGGATGAAGGCGCTGATCTGCTGGGGGTTGAAGTCCTTGCCGTCCAGGTTGATCTTCCACCCGGTGCCCATGTGGCGCTTGACCGAGCGGATGGTGCGGTCGACGTTGGTGACCGCCTGGCGCTTGGCGACCTCGCCGACGAGCACCTCGCCGTTCTTGGCGAAGGCGACGACGGACGGCGTGGTCCGGGCGCCCTCGGCGTTGGTGATGACGGTGGGCTCACCGCCTTCGAGAACACTGACGACCGAGTTCGTCGTGCCGAGGTCGATACCGACCGCGCGTGCCATCGTGAATACCTCCATGAAGAAGTTGAGCTTTACGGGCTCAAGCATGCCTGACGCGATCGAGGGCGTCAACAGGGGTGAGCGGATGCCGCTCAACTTTATTGCGCCCTTATCTCGCTCCGCCTCGACGGGCAGGTGGTGGGGGTGTCGCGGGGGTGTCGGCGGGGCCGGACGGGTGAGGGTGGCCGTACGTGACTGCCGCCATAGCCTCAGCGTCTTCTGAACGGGCGTTAACGCGCGGTAGTGTCCGCCCCGGTTCCTTGATTAAGTTACCGATGAGTAGACTGACGGGTGGGGGGCTTCATGCCCCCGCACACCCCCGGAAGTCCCGCAGGAGACGGAGAGCCGATGCAGCTAGCAGCGATCGTCATCTCGCTGGTCACCACAGTGATCGGCATCGCGCTCGCCACCCGTGCGGGCATGTACATCTACCAAGTGGTGAAGACCGGGCAGCCGGACGCCAGCCGCACCGACAAGCCGGTGCAGCGGGTCAAGACGGTGGCGACCGAGTTCCTCGGCCACACCCGGATGAACCAGTGGGGCGTCGTCGGCGTCGCGCACTGGTTCGTCGCGATCGGCTTCTACACCCTGCTGCTCACCCTGGTCACCGCGTACGGGCAGCTCTTCAACGCCGAGTTCGTGCTGCCGGTGCTGGGCGGCTGGCTGCCGTACGAGCTGTTCACCGAGTTCGTCGGCACCTTCACCACGCTGGGCATCCTGGTCCTGATCGTGATCCGGCTGATGAGCCTGCCCTCGCGCTCCGGCCGCAAGTCGCGCTTCGCCGGCTCGATCGCCTGGCAGGCCTTCTACGTCGAGTACACGATCATCGGCATCGGCATCTGCATCCTGGTCCTGCGCGGCCTGGAGGGCGCGATGGCCGGCGTCGGGTCGTACGAGGCGCGGTACGTGTTCTCGTACCCGCTGGTGCTGGCCTTCAACGGCCTGTCGCACGGCACGCTGGTCAACCTGATCTACATCTTCGCGATGCTGAAGATCACGATCTCCTTCGCCTGGGCGACCACGATCGGGATCAACCCGTCGATGGGCGTGGCCTGGCACCGCTTCCTCGGGTTCTTCAACATCTTCTTCAAGCGCGAGTCGGACGGCTCCGTCGCGCTGGGTGCGCTGCGGCCGATGACCAGTGGCGGCGCGCCGATCGACTTCGAGGACCCGTCCGAGGACGCGGTGTTCGGCGTCTCGCAGGTCGAGCACTTCTCCTGGAAGGGCATCCTCGACTTCTCCACCTGCACCGAGTGCGGGCGTTGCCAGTCGCAGTGCCCGGCCTGGAACACCGGCAAGCCGCTCTCCCCGAAGCTGCTCATCATGAGCCTGCGCGAGCACGCCTTCGCCAAGGCCCCCTACCTGCTGGCGGGTGGCGGCAAGGACGCCGAGGGCAACGAGCTGGCGACCGCCGAGCAGCTGGCGAACGTCCCCGCCGCCGCGCTGGCCGAGGCCGAGCGCCCGCTGGTGGGCACCGCCGAGGAGAACGGCGTCATCGACCCGGACGTCCTGTGGTCCTGCACCAGCTGCGGCGCCTGCGTCGAGCAGTGCCCGGTCGACATCGAGCACATCGACCACATCGTCGACATGCGCCGCTACCAGGTGATGATCGAGTCCTCGTTCCCCACCGAGGCCGGCACCATGCTCAAGAACCTGGAGAACAAGGGCAATCCGTGGGGCATGGCCACCAAGGCCCGGCTCGACTGGGTCAAGGAGCTGAAGAAGGAGACCGGGATCGAGGTCCCGGTGATCGGCGAGGACATCGAGCCCGCCGAGGTCGAGTACCTCTACTGGGTCGGCTGCGCCGGTGCGCTGGAGGACCGCGCGAAGAAGACCACCAAGGCCTTCGCCGAGCTGCTGCACACCGCGGGCGTCAAGTTCGCGATCCTCGGCAAGGAGGAGTCCTGCACGGGTGACTCCGCCCGTCGCCTGGGCAACGAGTTCCTCTTCCAGATGCTCGGCGCGCAGAACGTCGAGTCGCTGAACGCGGCCCTGGAGGACGCCCCGCTCAAGCGGATCGTCGCCACCTGCCCGCACTGCTTCAACACCATCGCCAACGAGTACCCGCAGCTCGGCGGTCACTTCGAGGTGATCCACCACACCCAGCTGCTGCAGCACCTGATCGACGAGGGCCGGCTGGTCCCCGTCAACCCGGTGGAAGGCCTCATCACCTACCACGACCCGTGCTACCTGGGCCGCCACAACAAGGTCTACAGCCCGCCGCGCGAGATCATGGACAAGGTCCCGGGCCTGCGCCAGCAGGAGATGCACCGCCACAAGGAGCGCGGCTTCTGCTGCGGCGCCGGCGGCGCGCGGATGTGGATGGAGGAGCGGATCGGCAAGCGCATCAACACCGAGCGGGTCGACGAGGCGTTGTCGCTCAACCCCGACATCGTCTCCACCGCCTGCCCGTTCTGCCTGGTCATGCTCTCCGACTCGGTCAACGGCAAGAAGAACGAGGGCGCGGCGAAGGAACACCTCAAGGTCGTCGACGTCGCGCAGCTGCTGCTCGACTCGGTGAAGGCGCTTCCCGAGGCGCCCGCCGAGCCCGCGGAGACCGTCGGGGTCTAGTCGCGGGACCCGTCAGGGACCGTCGGGACCGTCGGGACCGTCGGGGTCCCGGCGGGTCCACGAGCCCCAGCGTCCGGCCGGTGACCAGCCGGTGGGCGCTGGGGCTCCGCGCATCCGGGAATGTGCTTGCGCCTTTGGCGCTCACATATGATGCCTGCCCCGGGTGTTATCGCCCGGGGCAGGCTGCTTGCACCGATACGTCACGAACCGCGTGACCGCGGGCCCGCCTGTGCACAGGACCCGTGGCCACCAGCTGTGGCGGCAGGATCAAGCACCGAAGCGACGGACCTGGCACCACTCCACAGGCCGGGCCGCTGACCGGAACGCAAGGGGAGAAAGCACACCATGACCGAAGCGATCATGCTGGTCGGTGGCCAGGGCACACGGCTGCGCCCGCTCACCACCCACACCCCGAAGCCGATGCTGCCGGTCGCCGGCGTGCCGTTCATCGCGCACCAGCTCGCCCGTGCCGCCGCCGCCGGGGTGACCCGCGTGGTGCTGGCCACCTCCTACCTGGCCGAGGTCTTCGAGGAGCACTTCGCCGACGGCTCCCCGTACGGGATCGAACTGGTCTACCTCACCGAGGTCGAGCCGCTCGGCACCGGTGGCGCGATCCGCAACGCCGCCGCCGGGCTGACCTGCGGCCCCGACGAGCCGGTGCTGATCTTCAACGGCGACATCCTCTCCGGCCTGGACATCGCCGGCCTGCGGGACGGCCACGTCGCGGCCGGCGCCGACGTCACGCTGCACCTCACCCGCGTCGAGGACCCGCGCGCCTTCGGCCTGGTCCCGACCGACGAGGACGGCCGGGTGCTGGAGTTCCTGGAGAAGCCGGAGACCCCCGAGCAGATCGTCACCGACCAGATCAACGCGGGCTGCTACGTCTTCACCCGTTCGGTGATCGACCGCATCCCGGCCGGCCGCCCGGTGTCGGTGGAGCGGGAGACCTTCCCCGAGCTGCTGCAGACCGGCGCGCTGGTGCGCGGCGTGGTCGACACCTCGTACTGGCTGGACCTCGGCACGCCGGCCGCGTTCGTGCGCGGCTCGGCCGACCTGGTGCTCGGCAAGGTGGACTCCCCGGCCGTGCCCGGCCCGACCGGCGACGCGCTGCTGCTCGACGGCGCCACCGTGGACCGGGGCGCGGTGCTCAGCTGCGGCACGGTGGTCGCGGCCGGCGCGGTGGTCAGGGCCGGCGCGATCGTCGAGGGCAGCGTGGTGCTGCCGGGCGCGACGATCGGGGCTGACGCCTTCGTGAAGGACTCCATCGTCGGCGCCTACGCCACCATCGGCGCCCGCACCTCGCTGGACGGCGCCGTGATCGGCGACGGGGCGACCGTGGAGGCCGACAACGAGCTGCCGAACGGGATCCGGATCGCCTGCGGCGTCCTGCTGCCGGTCGGCGCGGTGCGCACCACGGCGGGTCCCGGCGGCTGCCCGGCCGGGCAGTCCACGGCGGCGGCGGTGCACGGATCGGTGCTCCAGCAGTAGGCGTTCGGCGCGGTGTGGTCCGTGGGTGGGGTCGGTGCGTCACAGGCGTGCTGCAAAGTCCGCGCATTCCTTGATCGACCGGGCTCCGCATCGCCTTTCCGGGTACCTTCGGAGGGTGGCTGGCAACGGATATGACAACGGGTGGGGCGGCGGCGAGCCGGAGTACCTCGGCGCTCGGCCGCCGTACGACCCGTACCGCGGCGATGGCGCGTACGGCGGCGACAGCCCCGGCCACACCCGGCCGTTCCCGGCCGGCGACCCGGGACACGGGCCGTACGGGCAGCCGGCGCAGCCGCTGGGGTACGGGCCGGAGTCGGGGTACGGGCCGGAGTCGGGTTATGGGCCGGAGTCGAGTTATGGGCCGCCGACCTACCCGGACCCGGGGCACGGGCCGTCGGGGTATCCCGCGACCGAGCCGCAGATCGACTACCCGCCCGGCTACGGCCACGACAACGTCGCCACCTACCGGGCCGGCGGCCGCACCTCCCCGCGCAGCGGCGGCCCGCGGCTGGAGTGGCGGGCGCTGCTGGCCGGCATCTTCCGGTCGCCGTCCAGGACCTTCGACCAGATGCGAGACCACCAGGTCTGGCTGCCGGCCGTCACGATCTCGCTCTGCTACGGCCTGCTGGCCGTCCTCGGTTTCGGCGACACCCACGACGAAGTGGTCAACTCGTCCTTCTCGGTGGCCGCCTGGTCGCTTGCCGGGGCGGCGGTCGGCTTCACGCTGGCCGCGCTGATGCTCGGCGCCGTGACGTACGCGCTGGCCAGGCAGCTCGGCGGCGACGGCCCCTGGCAGTCGACGATCGGGCTGGCGGTGCTGATCGGCTGGACCACCGACGCGCCGCGCCTGCTGCTGGCGCTGGTGCTGCCGTCGGACAATCCGGTGGTGCAGGGCGTGGGGCTGCTGAGCTGGCTGTTCTGCGGCTTCCTGCTGACCAGCATGGTGCGTCGGATCCACGACCTGCCGTGGGGCAAGGCGCTCGGCGCGGCTTCGCTGCAGCTGCTCGCGCTGCTGGTGATGGTCAAGCTGCCGGTCCTCGGCTGACGGGCTGCTCGTCGCCGGTCCGTCCTTTGTTCCTCCCCCTGGTTCTCCTCTTCCCTCCCCCTTTGTCCCCTCGTGCACGGAGCCACCGAATGACCCTCCCCACCACCCTGGTCAGCTTCCCCGCCGGGGCGGTGACCGGCGAGTCGACCGTCCTCGCCGTCCACCCGCTCGCCGACGGCCGGTACGGCGTCGTCACCGCCGCCACCCCCTTCCACCCGCTCGACCACACCTGGCCCGACCAGCCCGCCGACACCGGCACGCTGACCCTGGCCGGCACCGAACTGGCCGTGGTGGACTGCCTGACCGCGGCGGTGGGCCCGGACGGTCCCGAGCTGCTCGTCGGCGCCGACATCCCGGTGCGCCGCGGTGACGAGGCGTGGTCGTGGCTGGTCCTGCACGTGCTGGCCGAGGCGCCCGCCGAGCCCGCCGTCGGCCTGCCCGTCACGCTCGCCGTGGACGTCGAGCGGCGCTCCGCGCTCTGCGCCGCGCACACCGGCTGCCACCTGCTGGCGCTGGCCCTGAACGCCGCGCTCGCGCCGCGCTGGCGCAAGGACCCGGGCCGCGCCGACGCCTTCGGCAACCCCGACTTCGACAGCCTCGCGATGGCCTCGTCGGTGATGGACACCGAGGCCAGCACGGACGTCTACCGGCTCGGCAAGTCGCTGCGCAAGAAGGGCTTCGGGACGGACGCCACCGAGGACCTGCCGTCCCTGGCCGATGCACTCCCCGCGATCACCACGGACGTCAACACGCGGCTCGCCGCCTGGGTCGCGGCCGACGCGCCCGTACGGATCGAGGTCCCCGGCCCAGAGCTGACCGCCCGCCGCCGCTGGCACTGCGAACTCCCGGCCGGCCCCGCCGAGATCGCCTGCGGCGGGACCCACCTGCACCGCCTCGGCCAACTCGCCGACCTGCGCACGGAGTTGACCCTGTCGGAGGACGGCAGCGAGCTCACCGCGGTGACCCGCCCCAAGCGGGTCTGACGCGCCTGACGCCTCTGGGCTCTCTGGGTTCTCCTACGCCGCGCGTCCTCAGACGTCGGAGCGGTGGAAGTTCAGGTACGAACGCGACGCCGTCGGCCCGCGCTGCCCCTGGTAGCGCGAGCCGTAGCGCTCGGAGCCGTACGGGTGCTCGGAGGGCGAGGAGAGCCGGAACAGGCAGAGCTGCCCGATCTTCATCCCCGGGTAGAGCTTGATCGGCAGCGTCGCGACGTTCGACAGCTCCAGCGTGACGTGCCCGCTGAAGCCGGGGTCGATGAACCCCGCCGTCGAGTGCGTCAGCAGCCCGAGTCGGCCGAGGCTGGACTTGCCCTCCAGACGGGAGGCGACGTCGTCGGGGAGGCTGATCACCTCGAACGTCGAGGCCAGCACGAACTCACCCGGGTGCAGGATGAACGCCTCGTCGCCCTCGGGCTCGACCAGCCGAGTGAGGTCGGGCTGCTCCTCGGAGGGGTCGATGTGCGGGTACCGGTGGTTCTCGAACACCCGGAAGAAGCGGTCCAGCCGCACGTCAATGCTGGAGGGCTGGACCATGGAGGGGTCAAAGGGGTCGATGGAAACCCGACCCTTGTCGATCTCGGTTCGGATGTCCTTGTCAGAGAGCAGCACGCTTCGAGGTTACGTGCTGGTGGACGCGTCCTCCCAATCCTGCCCATCCCACGACGCGCGTCGGCGCCCTCCCCGAGGGCGCCGACGGCTCCACACGCCACTCACACCACGCGCTCAGGCGAGCAGTCGCTCCGCATCCAGCCGCAGTGCCCGGGCCAGCTCCGGCGCCGACAGCGCACTCACATCCGCCGGCACGGAACTCCGCAGCCGCCCGCACTTCGGACACCTGATCAACCGCCCGGGTCCGAGTCTCCCCGCCCCGAGGCTCTGCAGCGGCAACGTACCGGTACTGAACAGGTGCCCCTCGGCACAACGAACCACAGTCCGCTGCTCCATCGATCCCCAACTCCACTTCCCCCGCGACGCCGACCCCCGACTGGCCGCCTCCACCGCAGGACAGCGTCACATTAGGGGATCTTCCGGACATCCCCCACGCCGCCTCGCCGCAACACCCGTGCCTCGCCGCAACGGTGCCGGCCTCGCTCGTTGGATGGGGTAGCATGATGCATGATCGAGCAGCTCATGGCGGCTCGTCAGGCGGGCGTAGTTTAATGGTAGAACATGAGCTTCCCAAGCTTATAGCGCGAGTTCGATTCTCGTCGCCCGCTCAGAGGTAAAGCCCCAGGTCAACGACCTGGGGCTTGCTTGTTGTCTGGACCAATTCAGGGTTTGCCGTGCCAGATTCGTGCCAGAAGGGACTGGTGGTCAGTCGGATTCGCACGGCTGGAGGATCTTCGGCGTCGAGACGGGCCGGCATTTCTCAAGTCGGGCGGCAGCGTGTGGCGTATCTCTAGTTCGGTGGTATCTCATAGGAGTTCGACTGAGGAAGCTCCTGGCTAGGCTTCTGCCCCGTGGCCTCTGAACAGCTCGAACCCATGACTCGCGACCGGGCGCTCGCCCTGCTTGCGGCACTCCCGGCAACCATCGGTCCCGCTCTCAGTGACGCCGAGGTCGAGGCCACTGAGGAGCGCTTCGGGTTCCGATTCGCGGTGGATCACCGGCTCTTCCTGCAAGCCGGGCTGCCACTGGGCCGAGGCTGGCCGGACTGGCGCAACGGTGACGCGGGCGAGCTGCGCGGGCGCCTGGACTGGCCGAGGGACGGCGTGCTGTTCGATGTCGCTGTCGCCGACCAGGATCTGAGTCGCGCTCGCGCGAGCGTGCCCTTCTGGTCGTACTTCCTCGGCGGTGAGGAGCTGCGGGAGATCGTTGCGAGCACTCCTCACGACCCCTATGCGGTCACCGCCGAGGAAGCCGTCGACCACCTGCTCATGCTCGCGATCGAACGGCGGATCGGCCGCCACGTGGGAGCGGACACGCTGATCCAGGCCGCCCTGGTCGCGCTCGTCCTCGACATCGACAGCCCCGCCCTCCGCGACCTCGCCGGCCTGCCCCGAAGCGAGGAGTCGCGGGCCCACGAGCTTCTCGCGCAGGTCGTCGAGGAACTCGGCCTCGCGGCGCGGGTCCCCGCCACCGACGCGGAGGCCCGTTGGGCACTGGTGCGCTGGTGGCTGCAGCTCATCGACAACGGCAGCATGAACGCCATTGAGGGCGGCAACCTGATCTCGTACGAGGCATGGGACCAGCTCGACCGCCCCGAAACCCTCCGGCCGTTCGTCGCCTGGACCAGCGAGTACGACGACTGGAAGGACGACTGGGACACGCCCCGCGACGCCTTCAAACAACGGATCATCGACGACGCCCGTGACCTCCTTGCCGGACCCTGGCCGCCGATGGATCTTAGTCAGGGCCCCGACCTGTAGGAATGGCGTATCTCCGGCGTCCCGAAAGAGCTTGGGCCGAGGCCGGCGGTGCAGAGGTTGTTCGCATCGGATAGCCTCAACGAATTGTTACTCATGGTAACTGTCAAGGGCGGCTAGATGGCTCCCGGTCACATGGTCGCGAGTGGGGAATCCCAACGGCCGCTGACACGCTCATCCGCGACCACGTCGCCGAGCCGCTGGGTGAGCGTACCCACAGCCAACCGTGACTCCACCATGGCCCGTCGTCATCCGCGTCGTCGCGCGCCCCGACGAACTCAACTCCCGCGGCATCACGATCGTCTGCTCCCAGCGCGACGCCCGACGCGACTCGCTCCTGCTCAACCTCCGCCACCAGATCTTCGTCCCTACGGCTGCGCGTGGGCCTGGATGAGGCCGTACTTGCCGCTGGTGCGCCATGGCTCCCCCGTGGCGTCCAGTCCGGCGACCATCGGTCCGGTGAGGCCGACGATGACGTCCGACTTCAACGTACGCAGTGCCGCTACTGAGGACGGGAAGTGGCCGACCCTCTCGGCGAACGGGGTTGTGGCGTCCCAGAGCTGGTCCCCGACGAGGCGGCGGTAGTTGAGGTCGCCCTTGAGGATCGTGATCGTGGCGCCGGAGAACTCGGCCCTGAGGTCGGCGGGCATGTCGTGGAATGGCAGTGGCGCGCAGAAGAACTGGTGCGTGCGGACCACGAGCGTGCTGCGGTTCATCGCCTGCCAGAGCCGACGGCCGATCAGGGCCGCCTCCTGCGCGCGTGCGGTGCGAAGGCGTTCGATGGTGGAGAGGACGTCGGCGGTGGTCGCGTCCGACACGTAGTAGGGGGAGGGCTTGACGTACAGGACGACCTCGGCGGCCAACTCGCTAGTGAGGAGGTGGTCGACCAGGACGAGGTCGGGCAGCAGCTCCCGCCCGGCGTTGTCCGCGATGACGCAGACCTTCGGGCTGCTTGCAGCAGCCAGAGTGGACCACAGGAGCGGGCTGTCGTCCGCAATCAGTGCGGAGGGCTGGGCGTCCCCGGCCGAGGCGGTGATTTGGAAGCTGAGGTCCGCCCGGTTGCCCCAGAGCGCTGACGACAGCAGCACCTCAGTGCGCTTCTCGCTAGAAAGGGAGGGCAGGTCGCTGAGAGCCGCCAGCTCAGCGTCGACGGCCGGGCCGGCCAGTTCGGCGTTCTTGAACGGCGCGAACGGGTCGATGCCCTGCCAAGTCCCGGGCCGGAAGTAGCCGGTGGCCTCGAGCAGCCTGCGGTAGAAGTAGCTCTCGGCCCACAGGAACGGCGCCTCGCCCCACGGCCGCTCGAACAGGCCCTCGCCCCACTCCAACCACTGTTCGTGATCGTGGGCGTTCTCGCTCAGCGGTTCCAGCACGCCGCTGGTGCTCTCGGAGAGGAGATCCTCGATCGCTGCCCGCTCGGTCGGCCCGTACGGCAGAGCGTCGAGCACCTGCTGGATAAGCTTCGGGTGGCGCTCGTAGAAGACGCGCCAGGCGAAGGAACCGGGGACACCACTCAAGATCACGGGTGCGGTGCGCATGTTCAGGCTTGTCCTTCTCCTCGTCGGCCGTCGCCGGGCTCCGCTAGCGGTCCGGCGTCGGCTTGGTCAACGGTTTGGCCGCCATGTGACTTGACCAATAATCACCCCTGCCGGCGACAGATGCCGTAGACCACGGGAGAGGCGGCGTCAGTGCCGCGAGCTAATCTGGCGCCCATGGGCTGGGTCGATCGGGTGGCGAAGCTGCGGCAGTGGACGAATAACGAGGTCCGCGCACCGCACAAGCCGCTGTTGCTGCTGTACGCGCTCGGCAGCTTCCAGCAGGACGCCGACAGCGAACTGCGATACAGCGTGGTCGAGGAGGAGCTGAAGCGGCTGCTGGTCGAGTACGGGCCACCGAATCCGACGACGCCCGCATACCCCTTTCACTATCTGGTCAATGACGGAGTGTGGGAGGTCAGGACCGACCATGGGCAAGGAAGCCCGGGGACGGGGATCCGGATTCTCCGGTCCAGTGGCGCCACGGGCAGGCTCGTTCCGGAATTGCGGACAGCGCTCATCAGGGAGCCTTCGCTGCTGGGGCGGCTTGCCAGAGTACTGCTGGACGTCAATTTCCCACCGTCGCTGCACGCTGATCTCTGCGAGGCCGTCGGTCTCGATCTGGAGCTGGCCGAGACCGCGCCCGTGGCTGGCCTGCTGGGCGAATCCGAGACTGCTGTGCGGCGCCAGCGAGATCGCCGGATGCGCGAAGTCGTCCTGACGGCGTACGAGTTCCAGTGCGCTTTCTGCGGCTACGACGGGATGCTCGGTGCGAGCAGCGTTGGTCTGGAGGCCGCTCACGTGCGGTGGTGGTCCTACGACGGGCCGGACGAAGTCGACAACGGCCTGTGCCTGTGCTCGTTGCACCACAAGCTCTTCGACAAGGGCATCCTCGGTCTGGGAGAGGGGCACCGCATTCTGGTCTCGCAGCGCTTTGTCGGCCGCAGCGAGGCGAGCCGGCGGCACGTTCTCGCACTGGCTGGGCGGCCGGTGATAGGTCCGCAGTCCGGCATTCCATCCGTTGCCGAACGGCACCGCGAGTGGCACACCAGGCAGGTTTTTCATGGTGCGCCCCGCATGCCTGCAGAAACGCTGCGCTGACTAGCGCAAGGCTGAAGTGCGTGTCCTGGAAGTGAAGTTTGGCATTAGCGTTGATTTGCTCATCGCACCGACGACGGCTGTGCCAGCGCCCGTCTCCGCCCTCGCCGCTATGGCTGCGGGTATACCGGTATCGGTTCCGAGCCGGGGCAGCATGTGGCGTTCTCGTCGGCGACGGGCTGCAGGCAGCTCTCGCAGTGCCAGTCCGGGGCCGGGGGCTCGGGTTCGGAGGTGGAGACCTTGTTGTCTCGTACCAGGAGTTGCCAGGTGTCCCAGGGCTCCTCGCCCTGTGCGTCGATCGTGCCGTTGAGCAGGTGGTTGAAGGTGAAGTCCGCGAAACCGGGGTTGCTTTGGGTGTGGGCGCCTGGCTTCAGGAAGTGGTCGATCAGGTAGGTCATCCACTCGGGTGAGTCGTAGAACTTCTCGGTGCGGTTCCACTCGATTGCTGAGCCGTCCGCTGTGGGTACCCATCCGCACCAGAGGCCGGGTTGGCCTGCCGGGGGCTTGTCGAAAGTGCGGATGTCGGGGTCATGGCCCTGCCCTGCGTGGCCGGTTCCGTCGACGAAGTAGGGGCCGTTGTCACGGTCCATGCGACGGGTGCCGGCGAACTTCCGGAGGTATGCGATCTCGGCCGGGTTGAGCGGTGGGGTGATGGTGACGTGGCCGGTGAATTCAGTGGTGTAGCCCATGCCGCGGATGGTAGCCACGCACTCGGACACCCGAGCTTGGGTGGGTCGGACCTTGGTGGGGGATAGCGCGCGGAAGGTGAGGAGGGCGCCGAGTGCTGAGAGGGCTGCGAGGGCTGTGCCGAGGGTGTGGAAGGCGGCGGTGAGGCTGTGGGTCAGCTCCTGGCGGTGGGCGCCGGCCAGTTGGCCGTAGACGGCTTGGCCGGCGAGGTGGGTGGCTTCGGGGGTGTCCAGGCCTTGGGCGTGGAGGGAGGAGCTGGTGAGGGTGGTGAGGAGTGCGGCTGCGCCGGCCACGGCGACGGACTCTCCGGTGATGCGCATGGTGTTGAAGATCCCGGCGGCGGCGCCGGCGTTCTGGAGCGGGACCGTGCTGAGCGCGGCGTTGTCCATGACTCCGAAGGCCAGGCCGACGCCCAGGCCGAACGGCAGGAGAGGGCAGGCCAGTTGCAGCCACGAGGCGGCGGGCTGCAGCAGCGGTAGCACGAGCGCGCCCGCTGCGATGAGGAGGGAGGCGCAGGTCAGCACGGCTCGTAGGGAGTAGCGGGCGGCCAGTCGGCCGCTGATCAGTGGCAGTACCAGGACAGGGACCGTCAGCGGCAGGAGGAGCAGCCCGCTGGCGAGGGTGCTGTGTCCGCCGACGCCCTGGAGGTACGACGGCAGGGTGACGAGCAGGACGACGAAGCCGAGCGTCACCGTGAAGGGTTGGCAGATCACGGCGATGAACTCCGGCCGCCGGAACAGCCGTAGATCGAACATCGCGCGTTGCCCGCGTCGCCTCTCGACCTGGATGAAGCCGAGGACCAGGGCGATCGCAGCGGCGAGCAGGCCGAGCGTGGACGGTGCCGTCCAACCGCTCGTGGCACCTTGCACGAACACGAAGGACAGGCAGGCCAGGCCGGCCGTGAAGGTGGCCGCGCCGAGGAGATCGAAGCTCTCCGAGCTCGGGCTGAGCGACTCCGGGGCCCGGCGGGTGCACAGGGCGACGGGCAGGCTCAAGGACGCGATGGCCAGGAAGACCGCGCGCCAGCCACCGGCCTCGACCAGGGCTCCGGCCGTGAGCGGGCCGACCGCGAGGCCGGCACCGAAGGCTGCTCCCAGCAGCCCGAAGGCGAGTTGCCGTCGGCGACCGGTAGTGGCGTTGGCCAGGACCGCGGCCCCGGAGGCGAGCACCGCTGCGGCTCCGCAGCCCTGGATCACGCGAGCCGTGTCGACCCACCCGATGGACGGCGCGAGTGCCTCCAGCAGGGAGGTCAGCCCGACCAGAGTGATGCCGAGCAGGAGGACCCGTCGGCGGCCGTAGCGGTCGGCGAGGCTTCCGGCTGCCAGCGGCAGCGCTGCGAAGGGCACGTTGAAGCCGTTCTGCACCCACTGGGCCGCACCGATGGAGGCGTGCAGGTCAGCGACCATCCGCGGCAGCGCCACCGCGGTGCCGGTCACTGAGAACGGCAGCATCGCGCTGGCTGCGGCGACCGCGATGACAGTGGGCCAGAAGGAAGGGGCTGCTCTGGTGGAGGACATGCCCCGATACTTCGGGCTGAACTCCTGGGCAGGAACGGAACCCTGTTCCCTGGGAATGACAGGGCCACCCTGGCAGGGGCCCGTTCGGGTCACACTGGATTCCATGGTCGAGAGCCGATTGATCGATGACAGCCTGGGCAGCTACCTGCGGACCCGGCGGTCCCAGCTGACGCCCCAGGACGCTGCTCTGCCCTCGCCGGCGACGGGCCGACGCAGGGTTCCGGGCCTGCGACGGGAGGAGGTTGCCGAACTCGTCGGCGTCAGTATCGATTACTACGTGCGGCTTGAGCAGGGCCGGGCGGACCGTCCCTCCGACGCCGTCCTGGAGGCGCTCAGCCGGGCGTTGCGGCTGGGCCCAGCTGAGCGCACGCACCTCTTCGACCTGGCCCGGCGGGGCCGTCCGCACCGAGCCGAACGTCCTGAGGTCCTGCGACCGGGACTGACCCGCGTGGTCGACGCCTTCACCACGACGCCGGCGATGGTGATGAACGCTTATACCGACGTCCTCGCCTGGAACCCGCTGGCCGCCGCGCTCATCTGCGACTTCGCAGGACTGACGGCGCAGGAACGGAACATGGCCCGCTTGATCTTCCTGGATCCCGCCAGCCGCGAGGTCCACGTCGACTGGGACCGGGCGGCCCATGACACGGTGGGAATCCTGCGGATGGCGGCCGGCCGGCAGCCCCACCAACCGGCACTCGTCCGGCTCGTCGGCGAACTCTCGCTGGGCAGCGAGACCTTCCGCAGGATGTGGGCCACCCACCACGTCCACGAGAAGACCCACGGGCCGAAGGCCTTCCGCCACCCGCTCGCCGGCGAACTGGCGCTGCAGTACGAGAGTTTCCACGTCCCCGGGCGCGCCCGCCACACGCTCGTTGTCTACACCGCCCCTGCCGGCAGCCCGGCCGCCGAGGCGCTCAACTTCCTCGGGAGCATGCTGCCGCATCCGCCGGGCTGAGCTGGGCGGCAGAGATCCGATATGGCGCGGTGTCAGGTGTGTGGGGCGACCATATGCTGGGCAGTCAAGATCCGTCGTGGGTCGGGACTGTGTCGGGTCGGGTGGGTGGAGGAAGCCTTGAGCGTGTGCGTCATAGGCGCGGGTCTGTCGGGGTTGGCAGCCGGCTATGCGCTCAGGGGGCGGGGGATCGAGTTCGTCTGTCTGGAGCGGGCGGCGGATGTCGGGGGGATCTGGCGGATGCCGGGGGCGGGGGAGGCGGGGCCGGCGTATCGGGCTTTGCATCTGAACAGTGCCAAGCAGTTGACGGGGTATGCGGATTTCCCGATGGCGGCGGAGTTGCCGCTGTACCCGCGGCACAGTGATGTCGCCGCCTATCTGCGGTCCTTCGCCGAGTGGGCCGGGTTGTTGCCCCATATCGAGTTGGGCACCGAGGTGGTCTCCGTTCGGCAGGGGGCTGACGGGGTGTGGAGCGTGACCAGCCGGGATGCCCAAGGGGGTGAGGCGGTACGGCGGTTCGACCAGGTGATCGTTGCTTCCGGGCATCATTCGGAGCCGGCGCTGCCCGATCCGCTGCCGCCGGGGGCCGGGTCCTTCGGGGGGAGGATTCTGCATTCGATGGACTACCTGGACGGCGCGGAGTTCGCCGGGCAGCGGGTGGTCGTGGTGGGGCTCGGGGCGTCGGGGGTGGACATCGCCGCGGATCTGTCGCGGCATGCCGAGCGGACGGTGATCTCGGTTCGGCGGGGGCTGCACATCGTGCCGAAGCAGCTGTACGGGATGTCGGTGGACCTGATCGCGGAGGCTTCGTGGTTCACCGAGAAGCCCTTCGAGGAGCAGCGGCGGTTCGTCGAGGAGGCGCTGTTGGTGGCGCGTGGCAGGTTGTCGGACTACGGGTTGCCGGAGCCCGATCATCCGATCTTCTCCTCGGCGGTGACCATCTCGGACGAGATCCTCAGCCGGATACGGCACGGCGCGGTGGTCCCCAAGCCCGCGGTCGCCGCGCTGGACGGTGACCGGGTCTGCTTCGCCGACGGGACCTCGGTGGAGGCGGACGCGATCGTGTACTGCACCGGTTTCCGGATGGCCTTCCCGTTCCTGCCCGCCGGATCTCCGACGGCAGGTCCGCAGGGGCCGGTCGAGCTGTACCGGCGTATCGTCGCACCGGATCGGCCCGGCCTGCTCTTCCTGGGGCTGATCCGACCGGTGGGCTCGATCACGCGCCTGGTGGAGGCGCAGGCGCGGTGGGTGGCGCGGATCGTCGACGGGGAGGTCGCGCTGCCGGGTGCGGACGTCATGCGCAAGGAGATCGACGGGTATCTGGGCGGCATCGCGACGCGCTACGGACTGAGCGCGGGCACCTCGGTGCAGGTCGACGTCGGTTCGTACCTGCGCGAGCTGCGGGAGGCGTAGCTGCGGGAGGCGTAGGGGCTGCCGGGGGCGTAGGGCGCGTCGGCAGCAGGTCCGCGGGAGTTGCGTGGGAGGTGTCGCGGACCTGCTGCCCCGGGTTTCAGCGGACGGCTGCGGCCTGGGCCGACAGCAGGGCCGGTGGCCGCACCGCGTAGGCCTCCGAGGAGATGTAGACGGTCACCCGCGGCGGGCGGCCCTGCTGGTGGGCGAGGGCAAGGTAAGCGATGAGTCCCACACCGTCCTCCAGCCGCCGCGAGGTGGCGGCGGCCAGCGAGTCGAGCAGCTGGGCCGAGTCGACGCCGTAGCGGCGCAGCAGGACCAGCGCGCGGTCGAGGGCCTCTCCGTCGTGCCGGACGTAGTCGCGCACCGGGACGTAGAGGGTGAAGCCGCCCGGCAGGCCGGTCGCCGTTTCGGTGAAGGCGTGGCAGGCCTGGACGGGCCGGCGCTCCAGCAGGGTGTCCTCGCCGTCGTCGATCCCGGCGGCGGTGCGGAAGAACGCCTCGATCTCGGCGGGGGCGGGGCCGTCCTTCATCCGGGACAGGCTCCCCGCCGCCGCGGCCGACAGGTCGTGGTGCGCGGTGTAAACCTTCACCCGGGGGTCGTCCCAGTCGCCCAGGTCCAGGGCGAAGAACAGGAGGCGGTCGGCGTCCGGCAGCGTCGTGAACGCCTGTCGGTGGCCGAGCCGGCGCAGTGCCTCGCGGACGGTCTCGGCGGCGCGCGCTGCTCCGGAGGCCGCGGGGTTCAGGTAGACCTTGACCCGGGGGACGCCACCGGGACGCAGCTCCAGCGCGCACCAGAGGGCCAGCGGGCCGTGCGGGGACAGCGGGAAGAAGAGGTCCTCCAGCTCGTCCAGCCGGTCGGTGGCGACGTCCCAGCGCCGGGCGAGTGCGCGGACGGCCCGCAGTCCGCTGCGGCCGCTCTGTGCCAGGCTGCCGACGCCGCTGCCCGGTTCCAGCAGGACCCGCAGGGTCGGGGTCGTGCCGGGGACGAAGGAGAGCGAGAACTCCACCGGCGTGTGGTCGTCGGAGAGGAAGGAGCGGCTGCGGGCCGGCAGGGCCAGCGGCCGTTCGGCGACGGGTCCCAGCGCCGTGCGCAGGGTCTGCGCGTAGCCGGCGGCGTCGGCGGCGCCGAGGCCCGCGACCTCGCACAGCCGTAGCAGCTGGCGGGTGGTGTGACCGCCGAGCGTGTCGAGGGCGGCAGGGGCGAGGGCAGGGGATCTGTGCGGGAGGTCGATCACCGGCCTGCCTGCCCGTGACCGCAGGACACCGTCCGGTGCCCGCCTGGCGGGTCGGGTATCGGAGGGTGTCCTGCGGCGGGGTGCTGGATGAAGTCGGCATCGGTGGAAACGTGCTCCATGACGCCCTCCTGTCCTGATCAACAACGGGGGAACTATCGCGCTGCTGAATACCCCTGATGGTGAGTCATCATGCACAGGTCAGGTAGCAGGAGTGGATCACTTCGTCAGCCAGTTGAGGAACTGGCTCCACCGACCGGCCCGTTCGGAGGGGCGGTTCGGCTGGGCGGCCTGCTCGGTGCGGACGGACGGCTCCGGGCGGGCCTGCTGCGCGGGCCTGCGGGCGGGCTCGACCGGGGTGAACCGGGTGGGCAGCGCGACCAGGCCCCGGCTGAAGGGGCCGGGCCGCCAGGTCAGGCTCTCCTCCGGGACGGCGAGTTGGACGTCGGGGAGCTGGTTGAGCAGGTTCTCGATGGCGGTCACCGAGATCTGCCGGGCCGGGTCCTTGGACGGGCAGGCGTGCGGACCGGCGCCCCACGCCAGGTGGGCCCTGCTGCCCGCCTGCCGCTCGGCGGCGAGCGTCGGGCTGTTGTTGGCGGCGGCGAAGCTGACCAGCAGGAGGTCGCCCGCCCGCAGCTGCTGTCCGGCGAACTCCAGGTCGTGCGCCGGGTAGTGCGGCGCGAGGTTCGACATCGGGGGGTTCTCCCACAGCGTGTCGTCAATGGCCTCGTCGATCAGCCCGCCGGTGTGCGCGTACGCGTCGTGGGTGAGCAGCCGGTGCAGGGTGTTGCCGATGAGGTTGCCCAGCGCCTCGGTGCCGGCCGCCAGCAGGAGCGCGAGCTGATGGACCATCTCGTCGTCCGTGAGCTTGGCCTGGTGCTGCATCAGCCACGAGGCGACGTCGTCGCCGGGCCTGGTCCGCTTGAGCGCGACGAGTTCGCCCACCGCGCCGAACAGCACCGCGGCCGCGTTCTCGGCGTTGATCCCGTCGAACATCCCGGAGATGCCGAACAGCACCCGGTCACCGATGTCGGCCGGGCAGCCGAAGAGCTCGTTGAAGACGAAGAGCGGCAGCTGCCGGGCGTAGTTGCCGAGCAAATCGGTCGAACCGCGGTAGCCGAACTGGGAGATGAGGTAGTCGGAGACCTGCTCGGTGCTGCGGGCCAAGCGCCGCGGGTCGACCCGGGCCATGCTGTCGGTGACCGCCTGGCGCAGCCGCAGATGCTCGGCGCCGTCGCTGAACATGCAGTTGGGCCGGTACGCCAGCAGCGGGACGACGGGGCTGTCCGGGGCGACGTGGCCCTCGTTGAAGGCCCGCCAGCGGCGCGCGTCCTTGCGGAAGGAGGCGGAGTCCTGCAGCAGGTTCAGCGCGGCCGAGTAGTCGGTGACGAGCGTGGCCTCCACCCCGGGAGCGAGCTCGACGGGCGCGGTCGGCCCGTAGCTGCGCAGGTAGGAGTAGTAGGCGTGCGGGTCGGCCGCGAACTCAGGTCCGTACAGCGGCACCCGGGCGCCGCTGCCGTGGGCCGGGCACCCCGGCGGGGGTGTCACCGGGGCGGAGGATCGAGCGTCCATGTCGGCTTGTTGCTCCTAGCTGGCACGGTCCAGCAAATAGCGGACCAGTGTGGTCAGTGCGGCGGCCGACGACTTCTCGTCGCGCGCGTCGCAGGTGACGACGGGGGTGTCGTCGAGGAGGTCGAGTGCCTCCCGCAGTGCCGCCTCGGCGCGCAGCGGATTGCCGTCGAAGTGGTTCACCGCGATCGCGTAGTCCAGGCCGTACTGCTCGATGAGGTCGATCACGGCGAAGGAGTCGGCGAGCCGCTCGGGGTCGACGAGGATCAGCGCGCCGAGGGCGCCCCGGGCCATGTCCTCCCACATCTGTACGAAGCGCAGCTGGCCGGGCGTGCCGAAGAGGTACAGCACCACCCGCTCGCTGAGGGTGAGGCGGCCGAAGTCCATGGCGACCGTGGTGGTGGTCTTGCCGCGGACTCCCTTGAGGTCGTCGACCGCCGCCGCCACCCGGGTCATCGTCTCCTCGGTGGACAGCGGCTCGATCTCGGAGATCGAACCGATGAACGTGGTCTTGCCCACCGCGAAGTGGCCGACCACGAGGATCTTGACGGCGGTCTGGGTGGCGCCGCCCTGGACGTACTGCTGCGCGTCCAGACCCGGTGCGTCAGCCGAACTTGGCCTGGAGACCATGCAGCACCTCCAACAGGATCTCCTTGTCGGCCTGGCGGGCGCGGGGCACCGGTGGACGGGTGACGAGGTGGCCGCCCTCGGTGAGTCCGGCCAGGACGATCCGCACCACGCCCAGCGGCAGCTTGGTGTGCCCCGCGATCTCGGCGACCGAGAGGTAGCCGGCGGAGCAGATGTCCAGCAGCCGCTGTTCCTCCGGCGACAGGTGCAGCGTCCGCTGCCCCTGCTCGGGCGCCGCCGTGAGCAGGGTGATCAGCGAGAGCTGCTGGTCGTCGGGCAGCCCGCGCCCCTTGGTGATGACGTACGCCCGTACTAAGTCCGCGGATTCGAGCTCGAACTCCTCGGAACCGGTCACTGGAACGCTCCGAGGTTCTCGCGCGGCGGCGCCGCCAGCACCTTGCCCAGCTGGCCGACGAGCTGCTGCATCCGGAAGGTGATGTCCTGCATGTCGATGTCCAGGGAGGCGGAGACGCCCAGGTAGGCGCCCTCACCGGCGGAGATCAGGAACACCCAGCCGCCGTCGAACTCGACCAGGGTCTGCTGCCACCGCTGGCCGGGGCTGTCGCAGAAGAAGCCGAGCGAGCGGCTGAGCGACTGCACGCCGCTCATCGCGGCGGCGACCCGGTCCGCGTTGTCCTTGTCGAACTCCTTCGTCCGGGCCATCAGCAGACCGTCGGCGGAGATCAGGACCGCGTGCAGGGCCCCGGGTATCTCCAGGGCGCTGTCGAGCATCCATGACAGATCGTCGTTCACGAGAACTCATGCCCTTCACTGCTCGAAGCACGGGTGCTGGTCGCCTGGTCCGCGTCGTCCGGCTGGGTGGCCCGGCCGGACCGGGTGCCTCGCTGGAAGGCGCCCATGATCGCCGCGGCCTCGGCGCCGGAACGGGTCGAGCCGACCGGGACGGGCGTGGTGGGCGGCACGATCGCCATCGGCCGCTTGCGCCGGCGCAGCGGCAGTCCGTCGGCGGTCGAGGAGAGGGCCCGCTCGGGCTCGGACTCGACCGGTGTGGCGGCGGGTGCCACCGCGGGTGCCGGGACCGGTGCCGCCATGGCCGGCTGCATCGGTGCCTGCATCGGTGCCTGCATCTGGGCGGACATCGGTGCGGACAGCGGGGCGGCGGGCATGGACGAGGCGGGAACCCGCTTCTCGGGCATGCCGGTGAGCAGGTCGTGCGGCAGCAGGACCACGGCGCGCACCCCTCCGTACGGGGACGAGGAGTCCACCGACACCTCGAAGCCGAAGCGTTCGCAGAGCACGCCGATCACGGCCATGCCGAACTGCGGCGGATTGCCGAGTCCCGCGACGCCCGAGACCCGCTCGCTGCTGAGCAGCTTCTCGGCGCGTGCCCGTTCCTCGTCGTTCATGCCGACACCGGCGTCGTCGACGACGATGACGACACCCTTGGGGACCGTCCGGATGTTGATCTCGACGACGGTGTCCGGGCTGGAGTAGCTGGTGGCGTTGTCGAGCAGTTCGGCGAGGGCCAGTGCCACCGGCTCGACGGCCCTGCTGGAGACGCCGAAGTCCACCTGGGAGAGGATCTCCACCCGCCGGAAGTGCCGGACGCGGCCCTGCGCGCTGCGCACCACGTCGTAGACCGACGCGGTGTCGCGGTGCCGTCCCAGCCAGCCGCCGCAGAGCACGGCGATGGACTGTGCCCGTCGCCCGAACTGCGAGTTGGTGTGGTCGACTTCGAGCAGGTCCTGGAGGATCGCCGACTCGCCGTACTTGCTCTGCAGCCGGGACAGGATCAGCTGCTGCTCGGCGGCGAGGCCCTGCAGGGTCCGCATCGCGGACTTCAGCACCGTCTTCGTCGCCTCGTCAGCCTCTTCCTGGGCTGCCTCGACCGACTGGGTGTAGCGGTGCTCCAGATCGGAGTAGTGCTCCCTGAGCCCGTCGATCTCCTGCCGTGAGGCCAGAGCCGCCTTGCGTTGGCGGACGACGAGGGCGACCGCGACGACAAGGACGAGGACAAGAGCCCAAACCACCGGGTTCGCTGTGTATTTCGTCATAAGACTCTCTTCAGGCGACTGACGGCCGACTGCTGAATCCCCGCCAGTGCAGGGTGAACCCGTCGCTTCGCAAGCGCGATGATCGTATCATCGGATGACAGGTCACCGACGAGTCGTCCAGATGTGAGGATGCGTCTCCTGTACGCAGAGCAACCGGAGTTGGGCGCAGTCGGCGCCGCGGGCGGACCGCCGCCGTCGGTCCCGGATGCGGACGGGCTGATCAGCGGGGGTGTCCGGGAGAGGGCTGTCCGGATCGGTGGAGGGCGGACGGTTCTGCCGCCCGGAGGGTGCTCGGTGGACGCACGATCTTCAGCTGACGCTCAGGTAACTCCCAGCCGGGAAAACGGCGGGGGCGAGTGGGCCGGCCGGCCCACTCGCCCCCACGGTGACTATCGGATGTCCTGGTTCACGTACAGGTCGGACATCGCGACCAGGATTCGGCGTTCTCCGGTGAAGGGCTCACGGGCGTGGGTGGCCAGGAAGTTGTCCACGACGAGGACGTCGCCGTGCTGCCAGGGGACCGAGACGGAGGCATCCCGGTAGAGGGAGCGGATCAGCTCCACCACCTCGTCCTCGATCGGCTGCCCGTCTCCGTAGAAGGCGTTCCTCGGCACCCCCTCGTCGCCGTACTCCTCCAGGAGGTAGGCGGCGGCCTCCGCGGGGAGGTTGGAGATGTGGAAGAGGTGCGCGTGGTTGAACCAGACGCGCTCGCCGGTCCGCGGGTGGTGGGCCACGGCCTGGCGGACCGAGCGGGTCTGCAGGCCGTCCCCGCCGGTCCAGGTGAACTCGGTGTTGGAGGCCCGGCAGTACGCCTCCACCTCGGCGCGGGCGGTGGTCTGGAAGACCTCCTGCCAGGGGATGTCCAGGTCGGGGCTGTAGTTGCGGACGTAGCGGACGCCGTGCCGCTCGAAGCGCTCGCGGATCTCGGCCGGGATACGCGGGAACACCGCGCGCTCACTGGCCACCGGGGTCGTGCCGCCGACCGCCGACGGGATGTCGCAGTAGAAGTACAGCCGGCTGGGCCAGTTGTGCGAGTACGACATCTCGTGGTGGAACGGGATCCACTGGTCCTCGCTCAACTCCGTCGAGGTGAAGACCCGGTCGGCGACCTCGGTGCGGGGCGCCGCGCGCTCCAGGTAGTCCAGCAGCTCCGGGGAGAACGCCCGGGCCGCGCTGCCGAAGTCCTCGGCGCTGTGCACCGCGAAGCCCCGCAGCAGCAGGGCGCCGTGCCGGTCCAGCTCGGTGAGCAGCTGGGCCTGGTGCTCGCGGGCCCAGCTGTCCAGGCGCAGGCCCGCGTCGAGCGCCTCGACCTGGAGGAGGAAGGGCTGCGGGTCGACGGCGGTGGCCGTGACCAGGCCGCCGGGGAAGACGGGGGCGGTCACAGCTGCGCTCCCTGCGACCGGCCGGAACGGACGGGGTCGGACATGGCCGCGAGGATGCGGCGCGGCCCCTCGAACGGTTCCCGGGCGTGTGCCGTGATCATGTTCTCCACGACCAGGGCGTCGCCCTGCTCCCAGTCGAAACCGGTCGTCGCGGCGGCGAAGGCGTCCCGCAGCTCGGCCAGCGTCGCGTCCTCGATCGGCGTTCCGTCGCCGTAGTAGGTGTTGTAGGGGAGATCCTCCTCGTCGAGTGCCTCGCGCAGGCCGGTGCTGACCTCATCCGGCAACGACGTGATGTGGAAGAACAACGCGTGGTTGAACCAGGTCCGCTCACCCGTCACCGGGTGGGCGTGCACGGCGGTGCGGATCTGCGTGGTCCTCAACTGCCCGTCCGGCAGCCAGGTGAGGCTGATTCCCGCGGCCTCGCAGTACCTGGCGACCTGCTCCGGGTCCTCGGTCTGGAAGGCCTCCTGCCACGGGAGGCTGATCCCCGGCAGGTAGTTGCGGACGTAGCGGACGCCGAGCCGCTCGAACTTCTCCACGGTCTGCGGGCGCAGTGCGGCCAGCACCCGTCGGGAGTCCGCCAGCGGCGTGCGGCCGCCGCGGTCGGCCGGGCGTTCGCAGTAGAACGCGATGCGCATCGGCCAGTTGTCGGTGTACGACTGCTCGTTGTGCAGCAGGATGTGCTGGTCGGCCGGGTACTCGGTGGACGTGTAGACGCCGTCCGAGACGTGGGTGCGGGGCGAGGAGCGCTCGCCGTACTCCAGGACCCGGTCCGAGACCGCGTCCATCACGGTCCGGAACCCGGCCGGCCCGGCCACCGCGAAGCCCCGGAACAGGACGGCGCCGGCCTCGTGCGCCAGGGTGTCGACCAGGTCGCGGTTCTCCTGGATCCAGAGGGCCAGGTCGGTCCCGGGTGCGTCGGCGCGGACCAGGGCCGGCAGCGTCCGGCCGTCCCACTCCCGGGACACCGTCGCGGACGGCTGTCCCGGAGCTCCTGGTGGGGCTTCGCTCGGCTGTGTCATGTCTCGTACTCCGTCGTGGTCACAGGGTTGGCAGCGCTCAGCCGCGGTACTTGCTACGGTCGATGCGCCCGATCGGCGCGGCCTCGGCAGGGCCGTCCGCCTGGGCACGGGCCTGCTCGTCCACCAGCACGGCCAGGCCGGCGACGGTGGGCGTGCGCAAGAACTGGCCGATCTTCAGACCGACCCCGAGCGTGGCCCGGATCCGGGCGATCGCCCGGATGGCCAGCAGCGAGTGGCCGCCGAGGTCGAAGAAGGAGTGGTGTACGCCGAGGCGCTCCACCCCCAGGAGGTCGGCGCAGATCGCGGCGAGCGCCTCCTCCGTGGGCGTCCGGGGGGCGGTGTACTCGGGGCCGGCGGCGGCGTGACTGCCGTCTGGCAGGGGCAGCGCGCCCAGGTCCAGCTTGCCGTGGTCGCTCAGCGGCCAGCTGTCCAGGACGAGCAGGTGCGCGGGCACCATGGCCTCGGGCAGCCGCTCGCGCAGGAACTCCAGCAGCGCCGGCACCTCGGCCTCGCCCGTGGTGTAGCCGATCAGTTGGGGCTGGTCGTGGGCGTCCGGGCGCACGGTCACCAGCGCGCCGGTGACCAGCGGGTGGGTGCGCAGCACGGACTCGACCTCGCCGGTCTCGATCCGGTTGCCCCGGATCTTCACCTGCTGGTCGGCCCGGCCGCGGAACTCCAGCGCGCCGTCCGGCCGCCAGCAGGCGAGGTCCCCGGTGGCGTACAGGCGCTCGCCGTCGGCGAAGGGGTGCGGGACGAAGCTTGCGGCCGTCAGGCCGGGCCGGTTCAGGTACCCCAGCGCGAGCTGGGCGCCGCCGATGAACAACTGTCCCGGTACACCGACGGGTTGCGGGCGACCGGTGGCGTCGAGCACATACAGGTCCACACCCGGCACCGGGCGGCCGATCGGGATCCGGCCGGGCGGCAGCGCGGTGGGGACCCGCCCCGCGGTCACGTCGATCACGGCCTCGGTGGGCCCGTACTGGTTGTGCAACTCGGCGTTCGGGTAGCGCTCCTGCGCACGGCGCGCCAGCGCGGCGGACAGCTCCTCGCCGCCGCTGAGCAGGACGCGCAGCCGTGGGTGCCCGCTGTCGGGCGTGTCCAGGAAGGCCTGGAGCATCGACGGGACGAAGTGGCAGACGGTCACCTCACGGCGGTCGACGATGTCGTGCAGGTAGTCCACGTCGCGATGGCCACCCGGCCGGGTGGTGACCACGGTGGCGCCGGTCACGAGCGGCCAGAGCAGTTCCCAGAGCGAGACGTCGAAGCCGAGCGGGGTCTTCTGCAGGACCCGGTCGCCGGCCCCGAGCCGGTAGTCGCGCTGCATGCCGTGGAGGCGGTTGAGCAGGCCGCGGTGGGTGTTGAGCACGCCCTTGGGACGGCCGGTCGAGCCGGAGGTGAAGAGGAGGTAGGCGGCCGGGGCGGCCACCGGCGCCGGTCGGTCGGTCGGCTGTCGGGTGACCTCACTGCCGCTCACCACCAGCCGGTTCCGCCCGGGGAAGAGTCCGACCAGGTCGGGGCTGGTGAGGATGGTGGCAGGGGCCCCGTCCTCGGTCAGCTGGTCCAGCCGGGCCCGGGGGTAGTCGGGGTCGAGCGGCAGGTAGACCGCCCCGGCCTTGAACACGCCGAGGACGGCGGGGAGCACCTGCGCGCCGCGGTGCAGGCAGACCGCGACCCGGTCCTCGGGGCCGATGCCACGCTCCCGCAGCAGGTGGGCCACCTGGTTGGCCCGGGCGTCGAGTTCGGCGTAGCTGAGCGTCTCCCCGGTCTCGTCGACCAGCACCGCCGGGGCGTGCGGGGTGGCGTCCACCTGGGCCTCGAACCACTGGGGGAGCGCGGGGCCGCCGAGCGGTTCGGAGCCGGCGTTGCTGAACTCCCGCACGACCTGCAGCCGGTCCGCCTCGGGCAGGACGGGCACGGCAGTGAGCTCCACGCCCGGCTGCGCCACGACCGCGTGCAGCACGGTTTCGAAGGCGCGGACCAGCCGCTCGGCGGTGGTCCGGTCGAACAGCTCGGTCGAGTACTCCAACCAGCCCTCCAGGCCGCCCTCCCCGTCGGGCGCGAGCTGGACGGAGAGGTCGCAGCGGACGGTGCCGACCAGCGCGGGCAGCACCTCGCACTCCAGACCGGGGGCGGAGAACGCCATCGGCGGCGTGTTGTGCAGCGTCAGCCAGTGCCGGGCGAGGGTGGTCTGCCCGGAGGCGTCCCGGCCGGGCTGGAGCTCGTGGATGATCCGCTCGAAGGGAACGTCCTGGTGCTCGTACGCACCGTTGCACACGTCACGGGTGCGACGCAGCAGGGTGCGGAAGGTGTCGTCCTGTTCCAGGCGGACGCGCAGCGGCAGCGTGTTGACGAAGAAGCCGACCAGGTCTTCCAGTTCGGCCCGGCGACGGCCGGCCAGCGGGCTGCCGACGACCACGTCCTGCTCGCCCGACCAGCGCGCGAGCACCATCGACCAGGCGGCGACCAGCGCCATGAAGAGGGTCGCCTGCGCCTCGTCGGTCAGTGCGCGCAGTGCGGTGACCAGGGCGGGCGGCAGCGTGATCGCGGCGGTGTCGCCCGCGTAGCTGCGCTCGACCGGCCGCGGCCGGTCGGTGGGCAGGTCGTTGGCCGGGAGGTCCGCCAGCCGGCCGCGCCAGTAGTCGAGTTGCTCGGCAAGGACGCCCTGCTCCAGCCAGCTGCGCTGCCAGGCCGCGAAGTCGGCGTACTGCAAAGGCAGTTCGATGAGCTTGGGCTGTTCTCCGGTGGCCAGTGCGGCATACGCCGTGCCGAGCTCGCGCATCAGCAGCCCCAGCGACCAGCCGTCCACCACGATGTGGTGGACGCAGAGCACCAGCACCCATTCGGGCTGGTCCGCGTCGGTCACCCGGAGCAGAACGGCGCGCAGCAGCGGGGGCCGGGTCAGGTCGAAGCCCTCGGCGGCCGCCCGCACCACCTGCGCGCCGACCTCCTCGCCGGTGACGGCCAGCACCGGGATCCGCACCGGCACGCTGCCGACCGGGTGGATCACCTGCTCGACGAGCTCCCCGCTCTCCTCAAGTCCGGTACGCAGGGCTTCGTGGCGGTCGACCAGCAGCTGCACGGAGCGCGTCAGGGCGTCGACGTCGAGCGTGCCGCGCAACCGCAGAGCGCCGGAGCCCACGTACATGGCCGAGCCCGGCTGCATCCGTTCGACGACGTACAGGCGCTCCTGGCCGAACGACGGCTTCGCACGGCCGGGGTCGCCCGCGCGGCGCGGTATCCGGTCCGACGCCTGGCCGGCACCGGCTTCGTCGAGCAACTTGTCCAACAGCCGCAGCTGTTCGGGGGAGAGCGGGGTACTCAAGGGATCCTCCAGGGAACGAAAGGGGGCCGGCGGCTGTTCAGCCGGTCCGTTCCATCTCGGTGCGCAGGCTCAGCGGACGCATGTCCGTCCACACCTCGTCGATGTGGGCGAGGCAGGCCTCGCGCGTACCGGAGACACCCTCGGCCCGCCAGCCCGCGGGGAGTTCGGCGTCAGCACGCCAGATGGAGTACTGCAGCTCGTCGTTGAGCACGACCCGGAAGTCCGGCTGCTCGCTGCGCTCGTCCGTCATGGTTTCTTTCCTTCTCACTCGACCTGGGCGACTGGCGCAGCGGCCGGGGTCACCACGACGTCGCCCGCTGCGCACCGGGGCCGTCGGGAGTGGCGAAGGTGATGGGGTGCCGGTGGCACCGCGTCACCAGGCGACTTGCGGCAGCAGGCTCCGGCCTGCCCAACTGTGGATCACCGGCGCGCTGTTGTAATGTCGGGGCTTCTCCTGATGCCGGCCCGGCAGTTCGCCCGCGCTGTCCGGTGCCTGCCCCGGTGCCTGCCCCGGTGCCTCGGACCGGCCGACGATGGCGGCCACCTCGGCCCGTGAGGACACCGTGAGCTTCTTGAAGATCCGGCCGAGATGGGTCTCCACCGTCTTGTGGCTGAGCTCCAGCGTCCGGGCGATCTGCTGGTTGGTCCGTCCGCCGCTCACCAGGACGGCGATCTCCAGCTCCCGCTTGCTCAGCAGAGCGAGCCCGGGAGCGGTGGCCGGCGGCTCGGCGACGAGGTGCCGCCCGGCCGCCGCGATCTCGTCCTTGAGCGCCAGCGCCAGCCCGAGCAGGTAGGGGCTGTCGACCGCCGCCGCACCGGTCTCCGCGCAGGCGGCGTGCCGGACGGCTCCGGGCAGATCACCCGCGTCGAGCTGGAGCCGGGCCATCGCCATGGCGAACTGGGGGACCGCGCTGCTGAGTCGGCGGGACTCCGCCAGGCCCAGACCGCGCCCCCAGCGGGCGGCCGCGGCAGCGGTGTGGCCCAGCGCGGACTCCGTGGCGGCCAGCCAGTACATCCCGTCCAGCTGACGGACGGCGGCGTCGTCCGCCAGCGCGTCGAGCAGCCGGGCGGCCCGGGCCGCGTACTCCTGGGCCCGGCTGGTCGCTCCGGTCCGGATCGCGGCCGCTGCGAGCAGGGCGAACAGCCGCCCGCGCTGTGCCGGGGACAGCGCCTCCAGGAGCGCCGGCGGTACGGCGAGGTCGATCCCGCCCAGGTCGTCGCCGGACTCCAGGGCGTGGGCCAGCCGTTCGCCGAGCAGCAGTGCGCGCGGCAGCGTGCCGGACGAGCCCGGCAGTCGCGCGGCGGACGCCAGTTCGGCTCGGGCCGCCTGTTCCTGGCCGAGCAGTCGCCAGATGCCCACCCGGGAGCGGTGGGCCGCGGCCGCGGTCCGGGGGGTCGCGTCGTCCGCGTCGCCGAGCCCGTCCAGCACGCTCAGCCCGTCGCCCAGCCGTCCGGTCAGCGCGAGCGCGCGGCCGAGCAGCAACCGGGCTTTCGACGCGCGGTCGGTGGCCGGGTCCACGGCCATGGCGGTACGGGCCCAGGCCGCGGACTGGGCGGGGTCCTGCCACAGCCGCTCGGCTGCCGCCGCCAGGAGGATCCGCGCACTCGCGCCGTCCCCCGCGACGGCGCTGTGCTCCAGGTGGCGAGCCAGCGGTATGGGGCCGCCGTCCTGCGGGACGGTGTCGCGCGCGGCGGTGTCCGGTGGTGTCAGCAGGGTGGCGGCCCGGTCGTGGGCGCCCTGCAGCCAGCCGGAACCGGCGGACTGGTAGGCGGCGGCGCGCAGCAGCGGGTTGCTGAAGCGCAGCGCGCGGGAGAGCTGGGTGCCGTGGATCAGGTCCTCGTGGAACAGCTCGTCCAGGGCGCCGCGCAGCGCGTCGCCGTCCAGCTGGGCCACCCGGCCGACCGCCGCCACGTCGAAGGGCTCACTGAGGACGGCGGCGGACCTGGCGGCCAGCCAGCCCGAGGCGGAGAGCCCGCGGAAGTCGCGCAGGCAGTGCGTCAGCACCTCGATCGGCAGCCGGAAGGCGCTGTCGCCGCAGGGGTCGGGGACCGCGCGCAGGGTCGCGAAGGCCCTGAGCAGGCCGGGGTTGCCGGCGGCCCGGGTGAGCAGGGTCTCGCAGTGCACCCGGCTCAGGTCGTCCGGGAGCAGCGAGAGTGCCTCCTCGTCCGTGAGCGGCACGGTGGGAATGCGGTGGACGCGGCCGTTCGGCGCGGCTTCGGCCAGCACGCTGCGCAGCATTCCGTCGCCCTGGCGCGGTCGGTGTGCGACGGCAAGGACGAGCCGGCCGGCGGGCGGGTGCTTCAGCAGGTGGGAGAGGAGCTCCAGCGAGGCGGGGTCCGCCTTGTGGGCGTCGTCCAGGGTGATGAGCAGCGGACGTTCGCGGCCCAGGGACTCCAGCAGAGCGTGGAACGCCCGCAGGACGTGGTAGTGGTCTGCGGCGTTGTCGGGGTTCTGCCGGGGCGCGGCCGAAGCGAGCGCGGGGAAGATCCCGGCCAACCAGCCGAGATGATGCGGGGAGGGGGCCGCGAAGTCGTCGGTGTCGAAGTGGGTCAGCAGACTGTCCAGCGCGTCCACGAAGATCCCGTACGGCACTGCGGAGAGTGAGGAGGAGGCATGGCCGGCGGCGGTCTGCCAACCGCGGGACGATGCGGCGTGGGTGAGCCGGCCCAGCAGGGAGGTTTTCCCGCTCCACCGTTCGCCGGGGACCGCGGCGACGACCAGCCGGGCCGCAGAATATCCGGCCGATGGTCCGTCGAATATCGATTCGAGGTTATCCGGGCCTATCGGGAATTGGCGAGCGGTTCGGTCGTCGAATCTCTCTCCCCGGGCGTCGGTCGACATTGGCGAGGGCCTTTCGGTCTGAGATGGGGCCTGGACCCGGGCGCTGAATTCCGGGGTTTCCGGGAATTCCGTCGGCCCGGTGGTCACTGCCAGCCGAGGCTGTCGGCCGGGGCCACCTTCGACGGGCCGGCGGCAGCGACCGTGTGGACACCGGTACCCGCGGTGGGGAGCTGCTGGGCCGCGGCGGACACCACCGGCGAGGCGGCGAGGACGGTGAGGACGACGGCGGCGAGGCGGCTGATGAGGGTCTTGGACATGGCAAATCTCCTTATGTCGGAAAGGTGAGTGAACGGATCCGGCCGACGGGCCGAGCGGGGGAGCCGGGGCTTCCCCGGCTGTTCTCCGGGCCGGTGATCAATATCTTGTCGGCAGTCGGCGACCCTGTCAGCGGGTTTCCGGTTGCACGAACCGGCCTTGGCATATTGCGTCCACCCCCGCCGTTCGGCGGGGTGGGGGCCTCAGTCACCGGTCGGGGAGGGCCCGGCGTCGGGAAGCAGAAGTTCGTAGTAGGGGGCGACCAGAGGTGCCTCGCAGCGCAGCAGGGTGACGCCCCGGAACTCGGCGCTGCCCTCCAGTACCCGCAGGCAGACGGCCCGTGCGGTGCGCTCGGCCGCGGCCAGGTTGGGGAGTGAGAGGAAGAGCCCGAGGACCGCGCCGGGCGGCATGCCGGAATGGAGGGAGACGTGCATAAGGCGTTCCTCGGGGCGCGCTGACGCGTAAACGCGGGCAGCGATGCCCTCGGGAATCCCGGCGCCGCCGGCGGGCGGTGCGAGGTGGGCGTGGACGAGGTACATGGCCCTACTGTGCGGATGCCGCCGCCGGTAGGCCAGGGTGATCAGCTGGACGCTTTCTGTCATGGCAGAAAGCGTCCTGACGGGTGGTCGGCTCAGAGCGCCGGCCGCGACCGGCGGGCCCGCGTCGGCCGCCGCCTCCGGCGGCAGGACTGCCGCAAGGTCCTGTGATCCTGCAAGTGTGCTGGTCAGGGCGGGTGGTGGGGCTCGGGGGCCGAGCGTGCCGGGGTGGTGGCGGGGTCGACGGGAGGTCGCGCGACGGGTTTCCCCAATTACTCTTTTTTTGAAAGGAATTGATGACAGGTCAGACCGGGTGGGGGCTATGGCCGGGTGAGCGGGGTCAGTCCGAAACGGGGTGATCGTCCACAGTCGCTCCGGAGCGCGCGGAATCGTCACTGAATTGCCCGGTTGCGGCGTCGGCAGTCTTTTCTGCTCTGCCGGTGGGTGTTACCGTGGTGCTGATTTTCGTAAGATTATGCACGGGGGATCGAAAGTGCTTAAGTCTTTTGGCTTGGATGAAACTGCAGAGCGTGTCTACCGGACGCTTCTTCTGCATCCGCAGGGGGAACTCTGCGATATCGCCGCAGACCTGGATCTGACGGCGGATCAACTGCGCGACAAGATGGACCAGCTGAGCTCGCTCGGACTGCTCCGGGCTGCCGCGGGGGAGCAGGACGGGCCGCAGATCATCAGCCCGGAGGTCGGCTTCGAGGCCCTGCTCGCCCGACAGCAGGCGGAACTGGCGGCCCAGCAGCAGCAGATCGCGCAGTCGCGGGCCTTCGCCCAGCAGATGATCGTCGAATACGCGAGCCGGCCGATGCCGTCCCGGCCGGGTGAGGAGCTGCTCGTCGGCCTGGACCGGATCCGGAGCGAGATCGCCCGCCTCACCAGCGAGATCAAGCACGAGGTGATGGCCTTCGCCCCCGACGGGGCGCAGCAGGCGCTCAATCTGGAGGCGGCCAAGCCGCTCGACACCGAGGTGCTGGACCGCGGGGTGCGGATGCGCACCCTGTACCTGGACAGCATCCGCAACAGTCCGCAGAGCGTGGCCTACGTGGACTGGCTGTCCGAAGCCGGCGGCCAGGTCCGGACGGTGCCGTCACTGCCGATCCGCATGATCATCATCGACCGTCGGATCGCCATCGTCCCGGTGGACGGAGAGGACACCGCGCACAGCGCCGTCGTCCTGCGGGGGCACGGGACGCTGGCCGCGCTCTGTGCGCTGTTCGAGCGGGTGTGGGACTCCGGTGTGCCGTTGGGTGAGGCCAAGAACCGGGACGCGCGCGGGCTGACCGCACAGGAGCGGGAGTCCGTGCGGCTGCTCGGCCAGGGACTCACCGACGAGGCCATCGCCAAGCGCCTGGGGGTGTCGCCGCGCACCGCACGGCGGATCGCCGCGGATGTGATGGAACTCCTGGGCGCCAAGAGCCGCTTCCAGGCCGGCCTGCTGGCCGCGCACTACGGCTGGCTGACGCCGGACGCGCACTGACGCCGGACGCGCACTGAGCTCGGACGCGCACTGACGCCGGACGCGCACTGAGCTCGGACGCGCACTGACGCCGGACGCCCGCCCGCCGTATCACCGGCGGGCGGGCGTCCGAGCTCAGGCGAAGATGCGCGCGGTCGAACTGGTCCGCAGGTCGCGCGACTTGCGCAGGTCCCGGGTGGAGACCGTCTTCTTCAGCCAGCGGTCGGTGCCGTCGTAGCGCGACTGGAACGGCCGACGTCCGTGCACCGCCCGGTAGTTGTCGACGAAGAGCAGCGAGCCCGCCTCGACCACCACGTCCTGCTGGGCGGCGTCCAGCGCGGCGACCAGGGCCGCCAGCGCCGCCCTCCCCTCCTCGTCGCCCGGCAGGTGCGACATGAAGAACGGGTCGATCCGCAGGTAGGGGTCCTCGGGCGCACCGAAGAGCACCGCGACGGGCTCCGGCTCGTCCCGCATCAGCTGGAGCTGCCGCAGCGACTCGGCGTCCGGGTCGATCTCCCGCAGCTGCCGCAGGTGTTCGTCGTCGGGCAGGATGAAGTACCGCTGCTGCCGCAGCACCGCCCGGTGCTCGTCGCTGATCTCCACCTCGCGGACGGAGGCCAGCGTCGTCGGGACGTCGTCGAGGTTGCGCACCCCGAACAGCGCGAGATAGTCGCAGCGGTAGGGGTGGAAGCCGTCCTCGGTGTGCCACTCCAGCAGCACGTCGCTGCCGTGCCCGCTCTGCTGGCCCTCCTCGCCGGGGATCGGCAGGACGTTCTGGATCAGCCGGCCCTGCTGGAGGGTCGACCAGCCGAAGACGTCCCCGAGAGCGGCCGTCAGCAGCGCGAGGTAGGCCTCCTCGCGGCGGGCCGTCGTGATCGTGGCGGCGTCCTGCCAGTGCAGCGGGGTCGGCCCGACCCGGCGGTCGTCCACCGGCAGCCCGCGCACCATGCAGGCAGCGGCCGGCTCCTCGCTGCGGAAGCGCTGCAGGAAGGCCCGCAGCTCGGCGGGCAGCCCGGGCAGGAACCGCCAGAGCTCGTCACTGAAGGCCGGCTCTGCGGGGTCCTGGCCGGTGGCCAGCAGCTGGGCCAGGACGGCCTCCACCTCGGTGATCTCTGCCGCCGAGAGGTCGTAGGTGAGGACGGACGGGTGGAGCGACATGGGACTCTCTCTCTCGTTCTCGAATGTGCGGGACCTGCGGTCAGCCCTGTGCCAGCAGCAGGGCCACGTCCTCGTCACTGAGCTGCTGCAGCTCCGCCAGGTCCCGTTCGAGCGACTCGTCGTCGGCCGTCGCCAGGTGCTGCAGCCGGACGGTCTCGGCGATCCGCTCGACCGTCAGCTCGCCGCTCAGCAGGTCGGCGATCGGCAGCTCCACCCCGAAGGCGGCCCGGACCCGGACGGTGATCCGGGTGGCCTGCAGGGAGTGACCGCCGAGCGTGAAGAGATCGTCCGTCACCGACACCTCGGGCAGCTCGAGAACCTCACGCCAGATGTCGGCCAGCTGGCGTTCGATCGCGTCGCGCGGGGCGACGTAGACGTCCTCGCGGCTCTGTTCCGGCTGCGGGAGGGCACGGCGGTCGAGCTTGCCGTTGACCCCGGTCGGCAGTTCGTCCAGCCAAACAAAGGCGGACGGGATCATGGCGGCGGGCAGCCGCTCCGCCAGGTACGTGCGCAGCTCCAGGGCGCCGGGACGGTCGGTACCGGCTCCCACCAGGTAGGCCACCAGGCTGAGGTCGCCGGCCGGGCCCTGGACGTCGATCGCGATGTCGCCGACCGCGGGGTGGGCGCCGAGGGCTGCCTCGACCTCGGACGGCTCGATCCGGTGGCCGCGGATCTTGACCTGGTCGTCCAGGCGTCCGAGGAAGTCGATGGTGCCGTCGGACGACCAGCGGACCCGGTCTCCCGTGCGGTAGAGCCGCTCGCCGGCGGCGAACGGGTCCGGCACGAAGCGCTCGGCGGTCAGCCCGGGACGTCCGAAGTAGCCGCGGGCCACCTGGACACCACCGATGCACAACTCGCCCGGCACGCCCGCCGGAACAGGGTTCGCGCGCTCGTCGAGGACGTACAGCCGCACCCCCGGCATCGGGCCGCCGATCGGCAGCCGGACCTTGTCGGTGGCGCCCGGAAGCACCGGGTACGCGGTGACGTCGATCGCGGCCTCGGTCGGCCCGTACAGGTTGTGCAGCTCCACGCCGGGCAGCAGGGCGTGGAAGCGTTCGGCGACGGCCGCCGGCAGTTCCTCGCCGCTGCAGACCACCCGGCGCAGCACGTCCGCGCAGTGCGCCGCGGACGGCTCCTCCAGGAAGCTGCGCAGCATCGACGGGACGAAGTGGCAGGTGGAGACCTGCTCGCGCCGGATGAGGTCGGCCAGGTAGGCCGGGTCCTGGTGGCCGCCGGGCCGGGCCAGCACCATGGTGCCGCCGACACTGAGTGGCCAGAACAGCTCCCAGCCCGACACGTCGAACCCGACCGGGGTCTTGTGCAGCACGGTCTCGCCCGGGCCCAGCTGGTAGCTGCGCTGCATCCAGTCGATCCGGTTGACCACACCGGCGTGCTGGTTCATCACGCCCTTGGGCCGGCCGCTGGTCCCCGAGGTGTGCAGGACGTAGGCCAGGCTGTTCGGCCGCGCGAGGGCCGGCGGGCGGGTGGTCGGGTGGTCCTCGGCGGCGCCCTCGTCGAGTCGCACGACGGTGAGTCCGGCGGCCCACGGCGCGTCCGTCATCACCTGGGCCAGCGCACCGTCGGCGAGCTCACCGGTCGTCAGCAGGACCGTGGGCCGGACGTCGTCCAGTTGGGCGGCCAGCCGGTTGGCCGGGTAGCCGGGATCCAGCGGGAGATAGCCGCTGCCGGACTTGAGGACACCGACCAGGGCGGCGACCAGCTCCGGCGTACGGGGCAGGCAGACCGCGACCGGCTGGTCGGGTCCGGTGCCGAGGCCGCGCAGCAGCCAGGCGATCTGGTTGGCCCGGGCCTCCAGGGCGCCGAAGGTGAGGTACTCGTGCTCGTCGACCACGGCCAGTGCCTGCGGCGAGCGGTCGGCCTGCTCCTCGAACGCCTGGTGCAGCAGCGCGGCGGGCGCCGGCTCGTGCCGCGCGCCGCTCAGCTCCTCCACGATCCGCCGCTGCTCGGCCGGCGCCAGCACCGGAAGGTCGGCGGCGGCCGTACCGGCCAGCCTCGGCGCGGCGTCGAGCAGCACCGTCAGGGCGTCCAGCAGGCGCTGGACGGACTCCTCGGCGAACAGGTCGGCGGCATAGACGGCGTTTCCGGTGAGGCTCCCGTCGGGCTGTTCGACCAGGTGGATCGAGAGCTCGAACTGGGCTCCCCGGATCGGCAGTTCGAACGGAGCGGCGCTGACCGCGCCGGCCTGCCAGGGGGCCAGCATGGTGTTCTGCAGGGCCAGCGCGACCCGGACCAGCGGCGCCCGGCCGCCGGCCCGCTCGGCACCGGCCAGCTTGACCATCTCGTCGAACGGGAACTCCTGGTGCGGGTAGGCGGCCAGGCACAACGTCCTGACGCGTCCGAGCAGTTCGCCGAACGACGGGGTGTCCGACAGGTCGACCCGCATCGGCAGGGTGTTGACGAACAGACCCAGCGCCTCGGCGGTACCCGGCCTGGTCCGGCAGGCGGCCGGCGTGCCGATCACGACATCCTGCTGCCCGCTCCAGCGGGACAGCACCGTCGCGAACCCGGCCAGCAGCACCATGTACTGGGTCGCCTTGCGGGCCGCGCCGTAGTTCTTCAGCCGACCGGCCTGCTCGGCGCTCACCGTGAACGGAAGGGCCGCGCCGCGCCAGGACTGCGTGCTGGGCTGCACGGCGTCGAGCGGCAGCTCCACCGCGCGCGCCCCGGACAGGGTCTCGGCCCAGAACGCCGCCGCGGCTGCCCCGTCCCCCTCGGCCGTGAGCTCGTAGGGACGGACCGGCAGGACGACGCCCCGCGCCGGCCGGCCGGCCAGCGCGTCCCGGTACGCCGAGCCGAGTTCGCGCAGCATCACGCCGAGCGACCAGCCGTCCAGAACGATGTGGTGGGCGACCAGGCCCAGGCACCAGTCCTCAGGGCCGAGCCGGACCAGCACCACCCGCAGCAGCGGGTCGGCCGCCAGGTCGAAGGGGGCCGTGGCCAGCTCGTTGATCACCTCGTGGCTGCGGCGTTCCCTGGCCTCGGGGTCGGGCTCGTCGCTGACGTCGACCACCGGCACGGTCAGCGGCTCGGCCGGCCGGGCGGTGGCCATCAGGGTGCCGTCCTCCGCGAGCTGGAACCCGGCTCGCAGACCGGGGTGCCGCGCGACCAGGCCACTGACGCACTCGGCCATCAGGTCGGGGTCGACCGGTCCGCGCAGCCGTGCTCCGCCGGGCATGTGGTACGCGTCGCCCGCGCCCATCTCCGCCAGCAGCCACATCCACTCCTGCGCCCTGGTGGCCCGGGCCGGCACACCGTCGTCGGTCAGCCAGACGGCTGCCGTGCCCTCGCCGGCGCCGGTCCCCGACGCCTGCCGGAGCTCGATCTCCCGGTCGAGCCCGTCGGTGCTGATCCCGTCGAGCAGCCGCTCGACCGACACCTCGGCACCGGTCGCCTGGTGCAGCGCGGCGGCCAGCCGGACAGCCCGCAGCGAGTCCAGGCCGAGCGCGACCAACGAGAGTCCCGGGTCGATCTCCTCGACCGGCAGGCCGAGCGCGGCGGCCACCGTCTCGGCGGTGCGCGAACGGGCCGAGCCCGGCCGCGCCGCGGTGGTGACGGCGACCCGCTGCAGACCGTCCGACAGCCACAGTTCACGGCAGGCGCTGCGGCGGATCTTGCCGCTGGTGGTGCGCGGGATGCTGCCCAGCCGGACCAGCACCACCTCACGCGGCGCCAGGCCGTGGTCGGCGGTCACCGCCTCGCGGACGGCGGCCAGCACGACCGGGGCGTCCTCGGGCTTGAAGCCCCGGGCCACCTCGTGCACCAGGACGATCTGCTCCTCGCCGCCCTCGTCCACCGAGAACGCGGCGGTGCGGGTCGGCTGCAGCAGCGGGTGAGCGCGCTCGGCGGTCTGCTCGATGTCCTGCGGGTAGTGGTTACGGCCCCGGACGACCATCAGGTCCTTGGTCCGGCCGGTGACGAACAGCTCGCCCCGGGACTCGAAGCCCAGGTCGCCGGTCCGCAGGAAGGTGCGGCCGGGGTGCTTCTCCAGGGTGGCCCGGAAGGTGCGCTCGGTCTCCTCGGCGTGTCCGAAGTACCCGGCGGTGACGGACGGGCCGCTGATCCAGATCTCGCCGACCTCGCCGGGGCGGCACGGCCGGCCGTCGGCGACCACCAGGACGAGGTCCTCGCCCTGCGGCGTGCCGCAGCTCACCAGCGACCACGCGGAACCCGAGGCGACCGCGGCCGGGGCCGCGAGCTCGGCCCGGCCCTGCGCCAGCGCCGTCCTGCTGAGGTCCATGACGCGCGGGGCACGGCCGGCCGCCGCCCCGCCGGTGGCGAACAGGGTGCTCTCGGCCAGCCCGTAGCAGGGGTGGAAGGCGTCGGGGCGGAAGCCCGCCACCTCGAACGCGGCGGCGAACTGCGCCATGGTGGAGCGCCGGACGGGCTCCGCGCCCATCATCGCGTGCCGCCAGCTGCTCAGGTCGAGGGCGGCCCGCTTCTCCTCGCTGATCCGCCGCACGCACTCCAGGTAGGCGAAGTCGGGTGCCGCCGAGACGGTGGCCCTGGTCCGGCTGATCGCCTCCAACCAGCGCAGCGGGTCGCGCAGGAAGCTCATCGGGGACATCAGGGTGGTGCGGAAGCCCGCGTACAGCGGCTGCAGGATGCCGCCGATCAGGCCCATGTCGTGGTACGGCGGAAGCCAGCTGACACCCCGGCTGTCCGGGCCGGCGCCGACCGCGCGGCTGATGGTCGCGGAGTTGTGCACCAGGTTGTCGTGGCGGACCATCACCCCCTTCGGGCTGCCGGTGGAGCCGGAGGTGTACTGCAGGAACGCCAGCGCCTCCGGTGCGGGGCCGGGGCCGTCCCAGTCGGCGGCCGCAAGCTCGTCGGTGATCATCCAGCCGGGCAGGGCGGCCGCCAGCTCCGGGTACCGCTCGGCGAGCAGGGCGGCGCTCGACGCGTCGCTGAGGGCCAAGGCCGCTCCGCAGTCGGTGGCGGCGGCGAGTACCGCCGTCATGCCGTGCCGTCCGGTCGGCAGGTGCACCGGAACCGCGACGGTCCCCGCGTACAGGCAGCCGAGGAACCCCGCGATGTAGTCCGGCCCCGGCGGGTAGAGCAGCAGCACGCGCTCCCCGCCCAGGCCGCGTTCGGCCAGCGCGGCGGCGACGGCCCGGGCCCGCTGGTCGATCTCCGCGTAGCTCAGGCTCGTCTCCCCGGCGTCGGTGAGGAAGTCGAAGGCCGTCAGGTCCGGCGTGTCGGCCGCACGGGCGCGCAGGATGTCGACGAGGGTCCCGCCACGGGGACGGAGCGGTGTGTGCACCGGGGTGCTCCTGGGGTAGCAGTGGCCGTACGCCGTGGCTGATCGGCCGGAACGGAAAGGGGGAGAAGTGGTCAGGCCCGGACGGCGGCGGCGCCGCAGGCCTGCACGAAGGCCGCGAACAGCGCGTCCTCGCACGCCACTTCGGGATGCCACTGGACACCGAGCACGAACCGCTTGGACGGGTCCTCGGCCGCCTCGGGCAGGTCGTCGTCGCTGTACGCGGTGACCCTGAGCGTGCCGGGGTCGGCGATGCCCTGATGGTGGTGCGAGTTGACGACGGCGCTGGGCCCGAACACCGAGGCGGCGATGCTGCCGTCGGCGAAGCGCACCGGGTGCGCGCCGAAGACGCCGGGCTCCGGGAGGTGTCCGCTGTGGCCGAGCACGTCGGGCAGGTGTTGGTGCAGGGTGCCGCCGTAGTGCAGCGTCAGCAGTTGCAGGCCCCGGCAGACCCCGAGGACCGGCAGGTCGCGCTCCAGCGCCCCCCGCAGCAGCAGGAGTTCACCGGCGTCGCGATCCAGGCTCGGCTCGTCCGTGCGCTGGTGGCGGGCGTGCCCGTAGCGGGCGGGGTCGATGTCCGCGCCTCCCGGCAGCAGCAGGCCGTCGAGGCGGTCGAGCACGTCGGCGTCGAGGTCGTCGGGGGGCAGGACCACCGCGCGACCGCCGTTCTCGGTCACGCCGCGCACGTACGACTGATGGATCAGCGTCGCCTGGGTGTCCCAGATGTCCCAGCGGGCCTGGGCGCGGTAGGCGGCGATGCCGATGACGGGACGGCTCATCGCTGCCCACCCCCGGCGTGCGCCAGCTCGGCCCGGTCGGCCGGCTGCGGCGCGGCGGTGGTGGTGCGCAGCGAGTCGGCGCAGAGTTCCAGGGCGTCCTGGAAGAGCGGGGAATCGCTGCCGATCGGTGCGCCGTACGGTGCGCGCGAGCGCAACGCCGCGATCCGGCGGGCGAGTTCGGGGGCGGGCACGGTGTCGTACACGGCGGCCGCGAAGACGTCCGCCAGCTCGGTGAAGTCCTCGCCGGTCAGGCCCTGGTAGGTGGCCTCGTTGAGGCCGATCCGGACGCCCTGGCCGGCGAAGCCGGGCAGCCCGGCCATGAAGTTCACCCGGATACCGGCGGCGAAGAGACGGTCGCTGGCGACCTTGGCCGGGACACCGTCCGCCTCGGGGTCCAGCCAGAGCTGGTGACCGCTGGAGTAGCCCCGGTCGGCCGCGACCACGGTCAGACCGCGTTCGGTGAGCAGGCCGCCGAAGCGCCGGGTGTTGCGCACGACCGCGTGGGCGTACTCGACGCCGCCGTGGTCCCGGAACTCCAGCAGCGAGATGCCCAGGCTGATGGTGGCGGCGAAGTGGTGGTTGCTGATCATGTAGTCCTGGGTCTCCCGCAGCCGCCGCTCGACCTCGCGGTCCCGGGTCAGCAGGACGGCCTTCTGCGGTCCGGGGAAGGTCTTGTGGGTCGAGCCGCCGAAGCTGTCCGCTCCCTCGTCCAGCGGGTTCGGGAACACCCCCGCCAGCACCAGGCCCAGCCAGTGGCTGGCGTCCACGTGGACGAGGGTCTCCGGGCTCGCGGCCCGGACGGTGGCCACCAGGCTCGCCACGTCCAGCGGGAACAGGCAGTGCGACTGGTCGACGTAGAGGAGGGAGGGGCGGGTGCGGGCCAGCAGCTCGGCCGCGTGCGCGAGGTCCAGCGAGTGCGGGTCGTCGCCGCGCAGGTACTCGACCCGCAGGCCGAGCCGTTGCGCGACGCTGGAGGTGGCGAAGTGGCCGCCGTTCTCCGGACTGATCGTCACCACGGTCGAGCCGGGCTCGCCGCCGAGGGTGGCCAGCAGCAGGGTCATCGCGTTGAGCCCGCTGAGCGGCCGTACGGTGACGTAGTCGGCCCGCCCGAGCTCCTCCAGCAGCGGGACGGTGAGGCCCATTTCGAGGTCCCGCAGGTGCTGGGCCCCACGGAAGTGCCAACCGGCCGGGTTGTCCGACTCGTTGAAGAAGTAGCGGTGGTAGGCGTCGAGCATCATCGGGAGCTTCGCGATGCCCGACATGGCCGTCTCGGACGGCACCATGCTGAGTGTCCGGCGGGCGTGGGCCTCGTTCTGCGCCAGCAGACGCATGACATCGCTCAGGGTCAGTTCCGAGTGCGGCATGACCGTTTCCTTTCCATCGTCGTCACGGGTCCGTGGGTCGTCACGGCTGGGCGTTCTCGGCGCTCAGGCGGGCGGCTGCCACCAGCACCTGGCCGAGCGCGATGCCACCGTCGTTGGTGGGCACCTGGCGGTGGACGTGCGCGTCGAACCCGGCGCGGCGCAGCTCCACCAGGCAGTTGACCAGGAGGAATTCATTGAGGAAGACGCCGCCCGAGAGCACGACCTGCCCGGTGGAGTGCGTCGTGCGGATCTCCTCGCACCGTTCGGTGACCATGGCCACCACGGCGGAGTGGAAGCGTCGGCTGATGGTCTCGGGGGCCGTGCCCCGGGCCAGTTCGGCCGCGATCTCCCGGACCACCGGCCTGGGGTCGATCTCGACGACACCCTCGCGTTCGGTCCGGCCGAAGGAGTAGGCGTGCTCCAGCCGCAGGTCGCGGCCGAGCAGTCCCTCCAGTTCGATCGGGCCCTGGGCCTCGTACTCCGCGTGGGAGCAGACGCCCAGGAGCGCCGCGACGCCGTCGAAGAGTCGGCCCATGCTGGAGGCGAGCGGGGTGTTGATGCCGCGCCGGACCATGGTGGTGAAGACGTGCCGGGCCTGGCTGTCCAGGGTGCGCAGTGCCGGAAAGGCGTCGTGCGCGGCGTCCGGGTCCCCGAACGCGTCCAGGGCCAGCGCGAAGCCCGTCCTGATCGGCTCGTGGACGGCCTTGTCGCCGCCGAGCAGCGGCACCGGCCGCAGATGGGCGGTGCGGTCCACCGCGGCGAACCCGCCGAGGAGGAACTCGCCGCCCCAGGTGGTGCCGTCCTCGCCGTAGCCGGCGCCGTCGAACACCACCCCGAGGGTCTGTCCGTCGAGCTGGTTCTCGGCCATGCAGGACGCCATGTGGGCGTGGTGGTGCTGTACCGCGATCACCTCCCCGGCCTGCTCGGCCTCCGCCTGCAGGTGGGAACGGAAGGACGGGTGCAGATCGCAGGCGATGACGCGGGGCGCCAGCTCGTAGAGGTCGGCGAGGTGGGCGGCCGTCTGCCGGTGGGAGGCGAAGGTCTCGTCGTTCTTCAGGTCGCCGATGTGCTGGCTGACGTACACCTCCCGGCCCGAACCCAGCGCCACCGTGGTCTTCAGTTCGGCGCCGTAGGCCAGGATCTGCGGCAGCTCGGCGGCCACCGGCACGGGGTACGGCGCGTAGCCGCGAGCCCGGCGGACGAAACTGACCAGCGGCTCGGCCAGCTCCGGGTGCACCGAACGGCGCACCACGGAGTCGTCCACCCGGATGTGGATGTCCCGGTCGTGGTGCAGGACGAGGTCCGCGACCTCGAACAGGTGCTCCAGCGCGTCCTCGTTGCGGAAGGCGATCGGCTGCCCCGAGACGTTGCCGCTGGTCATCACCAGCACGTCCAGGCCGGGCCGGTCCAGCAGCAGCGCGTGCAGCGGTGCGGAGGGGAGCATCACGCCGAGATTGGGATTTCGCGGTGCGATCTCCTCGGGCAGCACGCCGGGCCGCTTGCGCAGCAGGACGATGGGCCGGGCCGGAGAGTTCAGCAACTCTCCGTCCCCGGCGTCCAGTTCGACGAAGTCGGCGGCGGCCTCCAGATCCGCGACCAGCAGGGCGAACGGCTTGGAGTCGCGCTTCTTGCGCTTGCGGAGCAGCGCGACGGCCTCCGCGTTCCTGGCGTCGACCACCAGGTGGAAACCGCCCACGCTCTTGACCGCCACGATCATCCCGGCCGCCAGGGCGGCGGTGGTGGCGTCCAACGCCTCGTCCTCGTGGGACAGTTCGCCGTCCGGGTCGGACAGCGTGAGGCGCGGCCCGCAGGCGGGGCAGGCGTTGGGCTGGGCGTGGTAGCGCCGGTCGCGCGGGTCCCGGTACTCGGCGCGGCACGCGTCGCACATCTGGAAGGCCGCCATGGTGGTCTGCTCCCGGTCGTACGGCAGGTGCCGGATGAGCGAGTAACGCGGCCCGCAGTGGGTGCAGTTGGCGAACGGGTAGCGGTGGCGCCGGTCCGCCGGGTCGCGCACCTCGCGCAGGCACTCCACACAGACGTGGGAGTCCGGAGCGACGATGGTGGCGGCCCGGCCGTCCCGGACGCTCTCCCGGATCTCGAACCCGCCGGGTCCGTCCGCCGGCGCCGCCTGCCGGCTCTCGATCCGCACCTCGTTGACCCGGGCCAGCGGCGGGGCCTGGGCGCTCAACGCCTCGCAGAAGGCGTTGAGCACGTCGGTCGGCCCGCACACCAGGGTCTGCACACCGTGGTTGTCGTTGAGGACCCAGCCGGCCAGTGCGAGCCGCTCGGCCAGGTTGTGGACGAAGGGCCGGTAGCCCACGCCCTGCACCACGCCGTTGACCCGGACCAGCCACTGCTGGTTCTCCCCCGAAGGCACCAGGTCGGCCGCGACGGCGGCCTCGGTGCTGATGATCTGATGCACGGGACCGCTCCGATCAGCAGAGTCGCGGAAGTTCCGCGCCCTGCAGCTCCTCGATCGTGTTGACCCGGCCGTCGGCGCCGGTCATCTCGACGCCCTTCTCGGCCCGGTCGGTGACCTCTCCGATGACCACGGCCTGCCGCCCGTAGGGGTGCGCGTGCAGCGTGGCCAGGACCTCGTCCACGGCCTCCGGGGCGACGAAGAGGGCCAGGCAGCCCTCGTTGGCGGCGTTGATCGGGTTGATGCCGAGCATGTCGGAGGCCATCCGGGTGGCGAAGTCGATCGGCAGCGCCTCCTCCTCGATCGCCATGATCCGCCCGACCGCCGAGGAGTACTCGTGCAGGACGGCCGACAGGCCGCCGCGGGTGACGTCGCGCATCGAGTGCACCGCACCGCTCGCGACCACGGCGTCTAGCTCGCCGATCATGCCGTTCAGCGGCGCGCAGTCGCTGAGCACGTTGCTCTCGAAGCCCAGGCCCTCACGGACCGACAGCAGGTGCACCGTGTGGTTGCCGATCGGGCCGCTGAGGATGATGCGGTCGCCGGGGCGCACCGAGGACATCCTGAGCGGGGCGCGGTGGAAGACACCGACGCCGGTGGTGTTGAGGAAGATCTTGTCGGCCTCGCCGACGCCGACGACCTTGGTGTCGCCGGCGACGATCTTGACGCCGGCCTCCTTGGCGGTGTCCCGGACGGACTCCAGCACCTGGTGCAGGACCGACAGCGGCAGCCCGGTCTCCAGGATCATGGCCAGCGTCAGGTATTCGGGCTTGGCGCCGACCACGGCGAGGTCGTTGACCGTGCCGCAGACCGCGATCTTGCCGATGTCGCCGTTTCCGAAAATCGGCGGGTCGACGACAAAGGAGTCGGTGGTCAGTGCGATGTTGCCGGCCGGGACCGGCAGCATCGCACTGTCCTCCATTTCGCCGGTGTAGACATCACCGAGCACATCCACCACGAATTCGACCAGCTCCCGACTGAGTCGGGCCCCGGTGCCGTGGTCGAGGACAATCTTCTGATCCAGGAAGGACGTCGTACTCATTGGGAGCGAGGCTCCTCTTTCGGCGTAGGTGGATGGCTTGGTGCTCAGCGGGCCTCGGTCACGGAGTCTTGACGATCTTCCGCGGCAGGTGGCCCTCGGTGTCGAGCAGGCGCAGGATCTCGGCGGAGTCGACGACCGTGGCGCAGTAGCCCTCCAGCCAGTCCAGGGCACGGACCTTGTCGGCCTCCTGGGCGGAGACGACGCAGTCGCTGGGGATGTAGATGTTGTAGCCGCGGAAGAAGGCGTCGGCGGCGGTGGTCTGCACGCAGATCTGTCCCTGCATGCCGGTCACCAGGACGGTGTCCACGCCGAGCGCCTGGAGGCGCTCGTGCAGGTCGGTCTCGTAGAAGCCGCTGTCCTTGTTCTTCTCGATGAGGATGTCCGACTCGTCGAGGAAGACCGGCATGATCTCGGCGCCCTGGGTGCCCTTCTGCGACGGCAGCCGGCCCTCGTAGCGCTCGGCGTTCGGGTCGTCGGGCAGGTTGATGAGCTGCAGGTGGATGATGTGGTGCCCACGCTTGCGCATCTCGTTCAGGAAGCCCGAGAAGGCCGGCGTGGCCTCGGTGACGGCGTCGATGCGCTCCTGGTTCTTGTGCACCAGGTCGTACTGCAGGTCGTTGGTGAGAACGGCGACCTTGGCCATTTCGGATCTCCTCGGTACGAGAGTCTTGCCGGCCGCGGCGTTATTGCCGCGAGCAGCGCTTACGGAATGAATAGTGTTCGCCGGTGGGGCTCGGAAGAAGTCGGGGAAACCCCCGACAGTCACGACCCTGCGGCGGGATCGGGGATGCCGAAGACGCGGTTTTCCGGGTGTGCGGCCATTTCGGCCAACAGCTCGTGGTAATCCCGCATCAGCTCCTCGATCCGGCGCGCGGTGAACTGCTCGGTGCGGTAGAGCACGATGCAGTGCGCCCGCCGCGCGTCGTAGCGCAGCCGGACGCTCAGCGGGCGCAGCACGTGCCGGCGTTCGGGGACGACGGCCTCCAGCCGCAGGCCGCCGAGCGCCGGCGGTGTGTCCGTCTCGGCCTCGGCGGTGAACTGGACGTGGGAGAGCCGGGTCACCAGCTCCGGATCCGACAGGTGCGGTTCGAGCAGGTGCGGGGGCAGGTCGTGGCGGGCGAAGTCCTCGCCGGTGCGGGCCTTCACCTGCTCCAGCAGTTCGCGCAGGGTCGGGTTCGCGGTGAGGTCGGTGCGGATCACCACGTCGTTGGAGAAGTCGGCGACGAGATCGCGGACCTCGGTGGCATCCCGGTAGGAGATCGGTGCGCGGACGCAGACGTCCCGCTGGCCCGAACGGCGGGCCAGCAGCGCCTGGAAGGCCGCCAGGCCCACCGTGTAGAGGGTGGTGCCGCGTTCCCTGGCCAGGGCGGATATCCGGGTGTACAGCTCCGCCGGCATCGGCACGTCCAACCCGGCGCCCAGCGTGGACGGGGAGGCGGGCGGTTCCAGGTCGGTCGGCAGCACGGCCGGCTCCGCACCCGCCAGGCGCTCCAGCCAGTAGGCGATCAGCTCGGCGCCGCGGGGCCCCTCGAGCCGGGCCCGGTGCCAGGCCGCGAAGTCCGCGTACTGCACGGGGAGCGGGGGGAGCGGGTCCGGGTCGCCGGCGGCGGCAGCCGTGTAGCAGGCGGCCAGATCGCGCACGGCGACCTCGATGGTGCGCGCGTCGCCGATGATGTGATGAATCATCATGAACGCGATGTGGTCGTCATCGGCCAGCCGGACCAGGGTCAGCCGGGCCAGCGGTCCCCGCGCGAGGTCGAAGGGGCGTTCCCCCTCGGCCCAGACGAACGCGCCGAACTGCGCGAGCTCCAGCTCGACCACCTCGACGGGCAGCCGCAGCTGCGCCGCGACCACCTGGGTGAGCTGCCCGGACTCGATCCGCAGCGCACTGCGCAGGGTCTCGTGCCGGGCCACCACCGCGTCCCAGGCGTCCTGCAGCAGCGCCACGTCGAGCGCGCCGTGGATCCGCACCCCGGCCAGGATCACGGGGGCCGGGCCGGGGTCCCCCGCCAGGGAGTTCCACATGCCCTCCTGCGACACCGCGGCCCTGAACCGCAGCTCCCCGGCCCGGCGGGGCAGCACCCTGATGCCCTCGGCCTTGCCGGCGCCCCTGCGGCGGCGCAGCAGCGCCTCCTCCAGGCGGGCGCGCGCCGCCAGATCCGTCCTGTCCAGCTGTGTTCCCGTCATACTCCGATGGGATCAAGTCGCCCACCGGTCAGGGCAGTCAGGAGTATCCCCGACCACCCGGACCGGCGGGCGTCAGGCCGCCCTGGTGGCGGCCCCGGCGAGGGCCGCCGGGGTCAGCAGGCGGTAGACGTCGCGGACGGTCACGACTACCGCGCGCTCGCGCAGGAGACGCACGATCCGCAGCGCCAGCAGGGAGTTGCCGCCCAGGCTGAAGAAGTCGTCCTCGGGCTCCACCCCGGGGTGGAAGAGCTCACGCCAGACGGCGAGCACCTCGCCGAGGACCCCGGTGGCCGCGTCCACGGTCACCGCAGAAGCCTGCGCGGGTGCGGTCATGGGCGCGGGCAGCCGGGACTTGTCCAGCTTGCCGTTGACGGTCAGCGGCAGTTGGTCCACCCGGGTCACCGTCCCGGGCATCATGTACTCGGGCAGGATCCCCGCCACGTACCGCCGGACCTCCGCCGGCTCCGCGCCGTCGAGCACCAGGTACGCGTCCAGCCGGACGTTGGCGTCCTGGTCGCGGCCCACCACGACGGCCGCCGCGACGACCGCCGGATGACCGAGCAGGACGTTCCTGACCTCGCCGAGTTCGATCCGGTAGCCGCGGATCTTGACCTGGTCGTCCAGCCGGCCCAGATGCTCCAGCCCGCCGTCCGGCAGCAGGACACCCAGGTCACCGCTGAGGTAGAGCCGTCCGTCACCGTCCGGGTCCGCGACGAACCGACGGTCGGTCAGCTCGGGCTGACCGAGGTAGTGCAGGGCGAGTCCGTCCCCGGCCACCGCGATCTCGCCGGGTGCCCCGGGCGCCAGCAGGCGGCCGCGGCTGTCCAGGACTCTGAGCGCCCAGCCGGGGATCGCCCGGCCCACCGACCGGGAACCGGCCAGCGCCTCTGCCCTGGTGACGGTCTGTGCGGTGGTGTGCACGGTGGTCTCGGTGATGCCGAACATGTTGACCACCCGGCACTCGGACTCCGGGTGGGCGTCGAACCAGTCGGTGAGACTGCGGGTGTCCAGCGGTTCCCCGGCGAACACCACCAGCCGCAGGGCCAGCGGGGTGCGCCCCGCCCGCTCCAGCTCGAAGAGTCCGGCGAACGCGGAGGGCGTCTGGGTGAGGACGGTCACCCGCTCGCGCAGCAGCAGCGCGCGGAAGTCCTCGGGGGAGCGGCATGTCCAGTACGGGACGACGACCACCCGGCCGCCGGTGAGCAGACAGCCCCAGATCTCCCAGACCGAGACGTCGAAGGCCGCCGAGTGGAACCAGGGCCAGACGTCGGACGGGCCCAGGCCGAAGTCGTCCTCGGTGGCCGCCAGCAGGCTCGGCACATTGCTGTGCGGGATGACGACGCCCTTGGGCCGCCCGGTCGAACCGGAGGTGTAGATCACGTAGGCGGGATCCGCCGCCCCGACCCCGGTGGCCGGTGGCGTGGCGTCCTGGAGCTCCGCCAGCTCGGACAGCCGGGCGAGCGGCACCGCCACGCCCGGGTCGAAGGGCGAGGGCTCCTGCGAGTCGACCAGCACGATGCCGAGAGCGGCGTCCTGCGCGGTGTAGGCCAGGCGCTCCGCCGGGTAGGTCGGGTCGAGCGGTACGTAGGCGGCACCGGCGGTCATCACCGCCAGCAGCACGACGATCAGCTCGGAGGTGCGCTCCAGGCAGACGCCGACCCGGTCCCGGGGTGCCACCCCCAGGGCCCGCAGCGCGTTGGCCATCCGGCCGGCGCGCTCGGCGAGTTGGCCGTACGAGAGCGTGCTGTCGCCGTCGACCACCGCGATCGCGTCCGGGGTCGCCTTTGCCCGGGCCAGCACCTGCTCGTGCAGGGCGCCCGTGCGCTGGACGGCGGTGCGCGGGGTGCGGCCGAGCTCCACGATCCGGCGGCGCTCGGCCGCGCCGTGCACGTCGACCTCGGACAACGGCCGCTCCTGCGCCGACGTCGTCAACTCGGCTGCGACCTGGGCCAGCTGGCTTGCCAGGGTCCGGGCCGACGAGCCGGAGAACTCCCCGGGCCGGTGCCAGCAGGTGAGGACGGGACGGCCGGCGGCGTCGGGTGCGGCGTGCACGGTCACGGCGTGGCGCCGGTCCAGCGGCGGCCGGTAGTGCGTCAGTTCGGCGCGAGCGGGGTGCCGGTCGACGAGCAGCAGGACCCGGGTGCCCGGACCGTCGGGGAGTTCGGGCGTGACCGGGGTGGCGGCCAGGGCTCGGTAGGCGGCCACCGGCCGGTCCTCGTCCTGCTCCGCCGGCAGCGGTACGGTCCGCCCGTCGGCCAGCTCCAGCACCGGGGCACGCGAGACGAAGGTCCGGGCCAGCACGACCCCGAGGGTCGCTGCCAGCAGGTCTTCCCACGCGCCGGTCCGCAGGTCGGGCAGCGGGACGGGCAGCACGTCCACCGTGCTGTCGCCCGGCGGGGGAACGCGCCGGCCGGCCGCGGTGGCGTCCGGGTGCGCCGCGCCCAGCACGGCGTCGGCCAGCCGGTCCATCGCGGGGCGGTCGATCCGTGCGGGGTCCGCCGAGACGACGAGATCGCGGGCGCCGTCGCCGTACTCCAGCAGGACCAGCCGGGAGGGCGCGGCACCCAGGGGGGCGCAGAGCTCGTCGGCCAGGCGTCGGGTGGCGCACCCGCCGTCCGCGGGCCCGGCCACCGTCTCGGTCCAGAGCCCGGCGGTGGTGGGTACCGCGCCCCGCAGGGTGTCCGGCAGCCGGTACACAGCGGCATGGTGGGACGGACCGCGAACGCCGCCGTTCCCGAGGCTTTCCGATGACACGTCAATCTCCTGAAGAGCAGCGAAGGGGAGGGGTCTGGAAGGAGCCGGTCACCGGACGCCGTAACCGCCGTCGACCGTGACGACGCTCCCGGTGGCGGACCGCGACTCGTCCGTCGCGAGCCACACCACGGCTCCCGCCACGTCCTCGGCCTCCACCAGCCGGTTCGTGGGCTGCTGGGTGACGAACGCCTCCTCGTGCTCGGCCGGATCGAGGCCGATGCTGCGGCCGATCTCCGCCAGCATCCGGCCCTCGCCGGGCTCGCTGTCCCGGACGGAGCCCGGGCAGACGGCGTTGACCCGGACGCCGTAGGGCGCGTAGTCCAGCGCCGCGCCGCGGGTCAGACCGATCAGCCCGTGCTTGGCCGCGACGTACCCGGCGAAGTTGCGGTAGCCGACCAGGCCGCCGGTGGAGGCGATGTTGACGATGGAACCGGCCCGCCGGCCGACCATGTGGGGGCCGATCGCCTTGATCATCCGCCAGGCGCCGGTGAGGTTGGTGTCGAGCATCACGGCCCACTCGCCGTCCGTGACCTCGTGCACGATGCGGCCCGAAGGCGCCGCGATCCCCGCGTTGTTGACCAGGACGTCCACCCGGCCGAAGCGGGCCAGCGCTTCGGCGGCCACCCGGCCCGTGTCGGCGTCCGAGCGGACGTCCGCACGGACGGTCAGTGCCGCCGCACCCAGCTCCCGGCACAGCCGCGCGGTGTGCTCCAGCTGGCTGACCGAGGCCATCGGGTAGGGCACTTCGGGTATCTCGGCGGCGATGTCGACCAGCACCACGGCGGCCTGCTGCGCGGCCAGTGCGAGGGCAATGGCCCGCCCGACTCCGCGGCCCGCGCCGGTGACGACCGCCACCCGGCCGGCCAGCCGGTCGCCGGTCACGCCAGCGCTCCGAGGGCCCGGGCCGGGTCCACCGCGCGGCTGATCAGGTCCAGCAGCGCTGCGGGGGAGTCCACCAGATACATGTGGCCGCCGTCGATCTCGGCCGACTCGAAGGACCCGGTGGTCAGCTCCCGCCAGGCGGCGAGTTCGGCCGCCGACACCAGATCGTCGTCCCGGCCGCGCACGGCGAGGACGGGGACGTCCAGTGGCGTGCCTTCGTCATGCCGGTAGTTCTCGTGCATGGCCACATCGGTGCGCAGCGTCGGGAGCAGCAGGTCCCGCAACTCCGGTTCGTCCAGGGCGGGGTGGCGGTATCCGGCGATCCGGGCCACCCCTGCCACGAACTCGTCGTCGGGCAGCCCGGTGACCCGGCCGGCCCGCGGGGTGCCGGGCCGCTGCGACCCGCTCACCACCAGGGTCAGGGCGACCTCGGGAGCCAGCGCCGACAGCGCGCGGACACTCTCGTAGGCCAGCAGCGCGCCGTAGCTGTGGCCGAACACCACCACCCGCTCGACGCCGTTGATCGCGGTCAGCAGCTCGGGCACGATCACGTTCAGCAGGGAGTCCAGATCGGTGCACTCATCCTCGGCCAACCGCCGTTCGCGGCCCGGCAGTTGTACCGGCATGACGTGCAGATCCGAGCGGTGCCCGAGCCAGGAGTGGAAGAAGCCGGCCCCCGCCCCGGCAGGGGGGAAGCACAGCACCGCAGGATTCGACATGTCTCTCCAGAACGTTGGACTCGGGTACGGGTGGGGCCGGGGCGGGATCAGGCCGGGGACGGAGCGTCTTCGTCGAGGTCGCCCTCGGCGGCGAGCTGCTGGAGCGCCCGCCAGGCCACCTCCTCGACGGTGAAGTTGCCGTACAGCTGGCGAACGGCGAGGTCGAGACCGAACTCGTCCCGCAGCCGGGCCGTCAGCCGGACGGCTGTCAGGGACTGGCCGCCGAGGTCGAAGAAGTTGTCGTACACGCCGACGCGTTCCAGCTCCAGGAGTTCGGCCCAGATCCGGGCCACCTCCTCCTCCAGCGGGGTCCGCGGTGCCACGTACGGCACCGGGACCGCTGCCTGGGCGGCAGGGCCGCTCGGTGCGGCCGGCTGCTCGGTGGCGCGGGCGGCCGACGGACCGGACAGGCCCGGAACCCGCGAGAGCGGCAGCGCGGACCGCTCGGCCAGCCAGGCCCAGACCGCCAGCAGGTCGTCCGCCATACCGGCCACGGCGGCGGCGTCGAACCGGTCGGCGTCGTACTCCAGGACGCCGTGCAGCCCGTTTGCATCTGGCCGAAGGTCGAGGAGCAGCGCGGCCTTGGCGGCGCCCATGCCGACCGGAACCGGCTCGAACCGCAGGTCCGCGACCTGCCAGTGGTCGGGTCGGGTGCTCTGCAGCACCATCATCACCTGGTCGAGCGGAGCCCGCTCGCGAGATGCGCCGGGCCGGCCGGCGAGGTTCACCGCCTGCTCGAAGGGCAGTTCCTGGTGGTCGTAGGCACCCAGGCAGGTCGCCTGGACCCGGTCGAGCACCTCCAGTGCGCCCGGGTCGCCCGACAGGTCCACGCGCAGCAGCAGGGGGTTGACGAAGTAGCCGATCAGTCCTTCGAGTTCGCTGCGGTGCCGGCCCGAGACCGGGGAGAGGACCGTGATGTCGTCCTGCCGGCAGTGCCGCGCCAGCAGCACGTCGAACCCGGCCAGCAGCGCCATGAACAGCGTCGCGTTCCGCTCCCGGGCCAGCGTCTCCAGGCCCTCCCGCAGCGCGCCGGGGACGGTGAAGCGGTACGTGGCGCCGCGCGGCGCCGTCCCGTTCGCCGTCGGGGGAGCGGCGGGCAGCGTGAGCGGGGCGGCTCCCGTCAGGCGCTCGGACCAGTACGCCTTCAGTCGCCCGAGGTACCCGGCGCGCAGCGTCTCGCGCTGCCAGACCGCGAAGTCGGCGTACTGGATCGGGAGTTCCGGCAGTTCCAGGCTCTCCCCGGCGCGCTCGGCCGCATAGTGCAGCAGCAGTTCGCGCAGCAGGATCTCCGAGGACTCGCCGTCGGTGATGATGTGGTGCATCACCAGCACGGCGATGTGGTGCTCCGCGGACAGCCGCAGCAGCCGGAGCCTGAGCAGCGGGCCGGTGGCCAGGTCGAAGGGGGACTCGATCTCCTGCTGGACCAGGTCGTCCACCTGGTCCTCGCGGACCTCGGCCACCGGGATCTCCAACGGCGCCACGGGTCCGATCACCTGGACGGGCACCCCGCGGTCGAGCCGGAACACCGTCCGCAGGGCCTCGTGGCGGTCCATGACCGCGTTCAGGGCGCTGGTCAGGGCGGGCACGTCGAGCCGGCCGCGCAGCCGTACTCCCGCGACCACGTTGTAGGCCGAGCGACCGGGGTCGATCTGGTTCTGCAGCCACAGACTCTGCTGGGCGAACGAGGTGATGACCGCCAGGGTCTCCTCAGCCATCGGGAGCGGACCTCCTTGGTCGAGCGTGTTGGTGACGGGGGCTTGGGCGCGGTGGTCGGGGTCGTGTCAGCGCACCTGAACGGCATCCTGTGCGGTGCGCGGCGGCCGCGACAGTCGGGAGGTCCCCTGACTCATCGCCGCTGCGGGCGCCGTGGCAGAGTCGGTGCGGTTCAGGGGATGCGTGGGGGGCCGGTCCTGCTCGGTGGCGCAGGCCCACAGCCGACCGGGCCGCGGCGCTTCCCTCCGGTTCCACGGAGGTCACATGCAATTCCGCTCCATCCTCGACGCCGATCTCGATCGCGTCCTCGACTGGACCGTCACCGAGCCGGTCGCCTGGATCTCGGCCGACCGCTACCGCGAGGAGTCCGCCGCCGGCCAGTTCCGGCCCGAATGGACCTGGATCGCGCAGGAGGACGGCCGGGTGCTGGCCCGAGCGCTGTGGTGGGGCCGCTCCGACAGCGTCCACCCGCTCGCGCTGGACTGCCTCTCGGTGCACGAGTCGGTCGCCGATCCGGCCTCGTTGGCGGCCGAGCTGCTGGCCGCCGGCCACCGGGCCTTCACCGAGCTGGGCGCCACGGAGCTGCCCAAGTACACGGTGATGCTGCCCTCCGGCGGCCCGGACGTCTCCGACGACGCCGCTGCGAAGGCCCTCGCGGCGGCCGTCGGCTGGCGTGCGGAGGCCGCCGGCCGCGCCGGGCTCTCCGAGCGTCTGGAGCGCCTCCGGTTCGAGTGGACGCCGCAGGCGGGTACGCGCGAGCCGAGCGGACGGCTGGTCTTCACCCCCGAACCGGACGACGAGGCGATGGTCGCGGTCTTCCGTCGGATCGCCGAAGGGAGTCTGGACGCCGAGACGCTGGCCAACGTCGCGTCGATGGGCGTGGAGGAGGCGGCCCGCGACGATCTGGCCTTCTACCTCGACTGCCCGGGCGAGCGTGACTGGTGGCGCCTGGTGCACACCCCGGACGGCCGCCTGGCGGGCCTCGCCATCCCCTCCCGGACGCCGTACGGGCCCAACGTCGGCTACCTCGGCGTCGTCCCCGAGCTGCGGGGACAGGGCTTCATCGACGACATCCTCGCCGAGATCACCCGCTTCCACGCCACCGCGGGCGCCGAGCGCATCACCGCCACCACGGACTCGACGAACTTCCCGATGGCCGCCGCCTTCAGGCGAGCCGGATACCACCTCACCGAGACCCGGGTCGTCCTCTCCGCCCCCGGCCACTGACCAGCAGGTCACCGCGATCCCTCTCAGACACGGCCTAGGGGCGCGGGGACCCGTGCGACACCGGAAGCAGCCTCGGCACGGCTTCCGCCTCGTGCGGTTCCTCGCGCCCCTTGCGCGTGCTCCGGCCGGCTTGTCAGGGGTTCACCCGACTCCTGTCGGGGCGCTGCGGCGGACAGGATCAGAGCCGGTGGAGGCACGGGCAGGTCGTGCTCCCGGTCTATCGAAAGGCGGAGGTCCGTGTCCGAGCCGACCACGGCCAGCACCCTCCCGAGCGCTGTCGCCCGTGCGGCGAACGACCCGGCCTCAGCCCCGCAGGAAACCGCGCAGGAAACCCCGCAGGAAACCGCGCAGGAAACCGCGCAGGAAACCGCGCTGACCCGCGCGCTCAGCGAGCTCTCGCCGGAGCGCCGCGCGCTGCTGAGCCTGCGCCTGGCCCGCAAGCGGGCCGAGCAGGCCGCCGTCCCCCGGCTCCCGCGCACCCCCGGCACCAACCGCCATCCGGCGTCGCACGGCCAGGAGCGCCTGTACTTCCAGTACGAGCTGGCGCCCCAGGCGATCACCTACCTGCTGCCGATCGTGCTGCGGCTGCGCGGAGACCTGCGTGAGGACGCGCTGCGCTCGGCGCTGGCCACCGTGCTGGACCGGCACGAGGCACTGCGGACCGGCTTCGAGGTGGCCCCCGGGCAGGGACTGGTCCAGGTGATCAGCGCGCCCGGCGCGGTGGCCGTCGAGCTGCGAGCCGAGGAGGTCCGTGCGGACGAGGTGGACGCCCGGGTGCACGCACTGACCACCCGGCCCTTCGATCTGACGGACCCTTCGCTGCTGCGCGCGGCCCTGTGGCGCGTGACGGACGGCGAGCGGGCCGGCACCTGGGTGCTGGCCCTGTGTGTGCACCACATCGTGGTCGACGGCTGGTCGCTGGGCGTGCTCGTCGACGACCTGATGGAGGCCTACACCGCCGCGGTCCGGGAGCGTCCGGTGGACCTGCCCGAACTTCCGGTCCAGTACTCGGACTTCGCCGCTTGGCAGCGCGCGTCGAGCGGTGCCGACGACGCCCGGCGGCACGTCGCCTACTGGCACGACGCGCTGGCCGGTGCCCCGGAGCTGCATCTGCCCGGCGACCGGGCGCGGCCCGTCGAGCCGACCTTCCGGGGCTCGGCGGTTCCGCTGCCGCTCTCCCCCGAGTTGACCGAGCAGATCACCGCACTCGCCCAGTCCGAGCAGGCCACCCCGTTCATGGTGCTGCTGGCTGCCTTCGCCGTGGTGCTGCACCGCTGGTCCGGACAGCGCGACCTGGTCATCGGGACCCCCGTCGCCGGGCGTTCGCGGCCCGAACTCGAGCGGCTGGTGGGCTTCTTCGTCAACACTCTCCCGCTGCGGCTGGACCTCGACGACACCGTCTCCTTCCGGGAACTGTTGCGCCACACCCGCGTCCGCACCCTGGACGGCATCAGCCACCAGGACGTCCCATACGAGCGGATCGTCCAGGCGGCCGGTGACGAGCGGGCCGCCGGCCGCAGCTCGCTGCTGCACGTCATGCTGGCGCTGCGCAACGTGCCGTTCGGCCAACTGCGGCTGCCCGGGGTGGAGGTGGAGATCGTCGACCTCACCAGCTCGGGCGCCGACCTCGACCTGACACTGGAGTTCTCGCCGACCTCCGAAGGCGGCCTGTCCGGCTGGCTCGGCTACTCCTGTGACCTCTTCGACGAGGAAACCGCCACCCGGATCGCCGAGGCCCTGCACACGGTCCTGACGGCGGTCGCCACCGACGGCGACAGCACGCTGCGCGACCTGCCCGTGCTGTCCGCCGTCCAGCGCCGGCAGCTGCTGGCCATGAGCGGCCCGGCCTCGGCCGCGTGCCCGCCCCGGCTGCTCACCGACTGGTTCGCCGACCAGGTCGCCGCCGCCCCGGACGCCGTCGCCGTGATCGCCGACCCGGGCGACCTCGCCCAGCCCGCCCCCTGCCTGACCTACCGCGAACTCGACGAGCGCGCCAACCAACTGGCGCACTGGCTGCGCGAGTCCGGTGTGCGGACCGAGGACCGGGTCGGCCTCTGCCTGCCGCGCGGCCTGGACTTCGCGGTCGCCCTGCTCGGTGTTCTCAAAGCCGGTGCGCTGTACGTGCCGCTGGAGCCCGACCACCCCGCCGAGCGTCACGAGCAGCTGATCCGGGACGCCCGTACGGTCAAGGTGCTGGCTCTCGCCGAAGGCGTCGACCGCGTCCCGGTGATCACCCTGGACGGGCGGGACGCGCCGGTCGAGGTGGTGGCGCTCGACACCCTGGGCGAGGCGCTGCGCTCCCGGCCCGTGCAGCGCCCACAGATCGCGCTGACCCCGGACAACGCCGCCTACGTGCTCTACACCTCCGGCTCCACCGGCCTGCCCAAGGGCGTGGTGGTCCCGCACCGCGCGATCTCCAACCGGGTGCGCGAGATGATCGACTCGCTGGGGTTCGGCCCGGCCGACACCGTGCTGCACAAGACCCCGATCACCGCCGACCCGTCGCTCTGGGAGCTGCTCGTGCCGCTGCTCAGCGGCGCCCGGCTGGTCATGGCGGCTCCCCGGCGCAACACCGATGCCGGCTACGTGCACCAGGTGCTGACCCGTCACCAGGTCACGGCCTGTGACTTCGTGCCCTCGACGCTGCGGCCCGTGGTCGAGGAGCCGGGCTTCGCCGAGGCGGCCCGCAGCCTGCGCCTGGCCCAGAGCGGTGGCGAGGAGCTGACCGCCGAGTTGGCCGGCCGGTTCCTCGCGCTCGCCCCGCACGCCGACCTCTACAACTGCTACGGACCGACCGAGTCGACCATCGACGTGGCGATGCACCGGGTGCCGACGCCCGTCCCGCAGCCGGTGCCGATCGGCTCGCCGATCGCCGGGGTGAAGCTGTACGTGCTGGACGAGTTCGGCCGGATCCAGCCGATCGGCGTGGCCGGCGAACTCCTGATCGGCGGAGTGCAGTTGGCCCGCGGCTATCTGGACCGACCGGGCCAGACCGCCGAGCGCTACGTGCCGCACCCCTTCGCACCCGGCGAGCGGCTGTACCGGACCGGCGACCGCGCCCGTTGGAAGGCCGACGGCACCCTGGAGTTCCTCGGCCGGCTGGACCACCAGGTCAAGATCCGCGGCTACCGGGTGGAGCCGGCCGAGGTGGAGACCGCACTGCGCACCCACAGCGCGGTGGCGGAGGCCACCGTGCTCGCGGTGCCCGACCGGCGGGGAGAGTTGAGCCTGGCCGCCTTCCTCACCGTGGCGCAGGGCGAACGCGTGCCGAGCCCCGACCAGTTGCGCAGGCACCTGGGCCGGATCGTGCCCACCCCGATGATCCCCTCCTCGTACACCCTGCTGGACGTCTTCCCGCTGACCCCCAACGGGAAGGTCGACCGCGCCGCGTTGCCGTTGCCCGACGAGAGCGGCCCGGCCACCCGCGCCGCGCACGTACCGCCCTCGGACGACGTGCAGCGGGTGCTGGCCGGAGTCTGGGAGCAGGCGTTGACCTGTCAGGGGATCGGGGTCCACGACGACTTCTTCGACCTGGGTGGCCACTCACTGCTGGCGACCCTGGTGGTCTCCAACATCCGGCAGCTGTTCCGGATCGAGCTGCCGTTGCACTTCTTCATCGAGGCACCGACCGTCGCGGCCCTCGCCACGCTGGTGCGCGAGCAGGGCGGGCACAGCGGCATCGACATCGACCGGGTGGCCGCGCTGGTCCTTCAGGTCCAGCGGATGTCCGCCGCCGAGGTGGACGCCGGCCTGCGCGCCTGAGCCGCACCGCAGCCCCACCCCGACCCAACCCCCACCACGTACCCGTTCCACTCCGAACAGAAGGGCCCGTCCGTGGCCACCCAGACCCTGCCGCAGGCGGCACCCGACCGGCGCCGTTTCGCCCACGGTTTCCGCCGACTGTGGAGCGCCACCACGCTCTCCGGCCTCGGTGACGGAGTCCGGCTCACCGCCTTCGCGGTGTTCGCCGCCGCGCTCACCTCCGATCCCTTCCAGGTGGCCCTGGTCACCGTCGCGGCCAAGCTGCCCTGGCTGTGCATAGGCCCGTTCACCGGCACGCTGGCGGACAGCATCGACCGCTGGCGTGCGCTGTGGATATGCGACGCGGTCCGGACCCTGATCATCGGTGTTTTCGCCCTGCTGGCCTTCACCGGGCAGGCGAGTATCCCGGTGCTCGCCGTGACGGCCTTCGTGCTGACCTCGGTCGAGACGCTGGCGGAGAACATCGCGCAGGCGGTGGTGCCCGACGTGGTCGGGACAGCGTCCCTGGACACCGCCAACAGCCGTTTGATGGGTGGTCAGTTCGCCACCACCGAATTCATCGGCGCACCGCTGGGCGCCTTCCTCTTCGGCATCTCGCACGCCCTGCCGTTCACCCTGGACAGCGTCTCGTTCGCCCTCTCGGCCGGTCTGATCCTCACCATCCGCCGGAGCCGGCCCGCCACCCCGGGCGACCTGGCCGAGCCGTCGGCCCCGGTCGAGCGGATGACGCCGCGCAGGCTGCGCGAGCAGACCGCCGAGGGCGCCCGCTGGCTCTACCGGCACCGTGGACTGCGGACGCTCTGCCTGCTGATCGGCACGCTGAACTTCTCCGTGGTGGCCGTGCTGGGCATCGACGTGCTCTACGCGTTGAAGGTCCTGCACATCGGCCGCACCGGCTACGGGCTGATGATGGTCGCCATCGCGGTCGGCGGGCTGGCCGGCCTGCTGGTGGCGCCACGGATCGTCGAGCGGGCCGGGCGGGGCCGTACGCTCCACCTCGCCTTCCTGCTCTGCCCGGCGGCCTTCCTGACCGCCGCCTTCACCCGCAATCCGTACCTGGCCTCCGCGGCCCTCAGCCTCGTCGGGGCGAGCATCGCGCTGACGAACGTCGTCACCGCCTCACTGCGTCAGACGATCATCCCCACCGGGCTGTTCGGCCGGGTCAACGGTGCGTATCGCATGATCATCAACGGCCTGTCGCCGCTCGGCGGCCTGGTCGGCGGTGTGGTGGCGACCAGCTTCGGGCTGACGGCTCCGTTCCTGATGTCAGCCGCGCTGATGACCACCGCCGCCGTCGCGGCGCTCGTCCTGCTGCCCCCGGACGGCCTGGACGGGACGACCTCGGACACCGGCGCCGGCCCCGGCCGAGGTGCCGGGACGACGGCCCGCCGTTCCAAGCGCCGGGCCGCGCAGGCCCTGCTGGTCGGCGCCGCCCTGCTGGCCGCCTCGGCCGCGGCGTACACCACCGTGCGCGCCCCCGGCCCGCTGCCCGCCGACGCGCCGAGCGGTGACTTCTCGGCGGTCCGCGCCCACCGGTACCTGAGCGAGCTGGTCACCGCCCCCCATGCCGTGGGCACGGCCGAGCACGACCGCGTCCGGGACCGGATCGTCGGTGAGCTGACCGCACTCGGCCTGCACCCCCAGCTGGAGAGCGCCACCGCCACGGCCACCGGATCCGGCGCCGCCGCGGCCGCCCGGGTGCAGAACATCAGCGCGACCCTGCCCGGCACGGACCCGACCGGTCGGATCATGATCGTCGCGCACTACGACTCGGTCGAGATCGGCCCGGGAGCCACCGACGACGGCATCGGGGTGTCGAGCATCCTCGAAACCGTCCGGGCGCTGAAGTCCGGTCCGGCACCACGCAACGACGTCACCTTCCTGCTCACCGACGGTGAGGAGGCGGACCTGATGGGCTCGCGCGCCTTCACGGCCGCGGGGACGGCCGAGAACCCGACCGACCCGGCCCACACCGTGGTGCTCAACCTGGAGGCCCGCGGGACGTCCGGGCGGGCGGTGATGTTCGAGACCGGCGCACACAACGGCGCCCTGGTCCCGACACTCGCCGACCACACACCCGTCGCCACCTCGTTCTCCTACGAGGTGTACCGGCTGCTGGCCAACGACACCGACTTCACCATCTTCCGCCGCGCCGGCATGACCGGCATGAACTTCGCCGTCATCGGCGGTGCGTCCAACTACCACACCCCGCAGGACAGTCTGGCCAACGCCAGCCAGTCGAGCCTGCAGGACATGGGCTCCAGCGTCCTGGCCGCCGCCAGGCAGCTGGCCGGCGCCGACCTCGCCGACCTCACCGCGCAGTCCGACAGCACCTACTTCACGCTCTGGGGCGTGCTGCTGCACTACCCGACCGGCCTGGTCGTGCCGCTCGCTGCGCTCATCACCCTCGCCTTCCTCGCCGCCGGGTGGTTCGCCCGGCGCCGCGGCGCCCTCCGGGTCCGGGCCGCGCTGGTCACGGCGGCCACCCTGCCGCTGCCGCTGCTCGGCGCCGCTGCCGTCGGCCTGGCCGGGTGGCAGCTGCTGACCGTGGTCCGGCCGGACTACCTGGGCTTCATGCTGGGTGACCCGTACCGGCCCGCGCTCGCCGAGATCGGCCTCGGTGTCGTGGCCGCGGCGCTGATCTGGGGCTGGGCCGCCGCCCTGCGCCGCCACCGCCGCACCCGCAACGGCACCGCCGCCGGCTCCGGGTACGGCGTCGTCGAGTTGAGTGCCGGCGTGACCGGGGTGCTGGTCCTGCTGGCCCTGCTGACCGCAGTGGTCTTCCCGGGTGCGTCGTACATGTTCGTCTGGCCGGCGCTGGCCGGTTCGGCGGGCCTGGCCGTGGCGGCCGCGCTTCCTGCCGGTTCGCCGTGGCGCGGTGCCTGCGCGTCGCTGGCGGCCGTTCCCGTCGCCGCGCTGCTCACCCCGGTCGTGATCATGCTCTTCGCGACCGTGGGCCTGATCTACGCCGCGATCCCGCTCCTCGTGGCGGCGCTGCTGGCCGCGCCGGTGCTGGTACCCGCCGCTCCGGTCCTGCGCGGCCGCCGGGTCCTGGCCGTCGTCTGCGCGCTCACCGCGTTGGGCACGGCGACGGTCGTCACCGGGACGGTCCGCGACCGGACCGACGCGGCCCACCCGGTCCAGGTCAGCCTGATGTACGCGCTGGACGCCGACACCGGCCAGGCGCGCTGGGTCAGCGACGGCCGAGTCGCCAACCCGTGGGTGCACCGTTACGTGTCGGGCGACCCGGTCGGCCTGAAGGGCGAGTTTCCCGCGCTGCTCGGCACCGACTCCTGGCAGGTGGGCCCGGCTCCGGCCACCACCGTCCCGCTGCCGACTCTTCAGGTCGCAGCCGACCAGCGGCAGGACGGCGTTCGCACCGTCACCGTGCACCTGGGCTCGCAGTTCGGCCTGCCGACCCAGCTCATGCTGTATGTCGACACGGACGGCGCCACCGTCGAGAGCGCCCGCTACGGCACGACCGAGCTGGCCGGTGGCCACAACCGGCCGACCGCCCTGAACCAGTGGAAGTGGGGCTTCATCGCCGTCGCTCCCGGCCCCGACGGCGTCGACCTGACCCTGCGGGTCCGTGCCGACGGACCGCTGCGCCTGCGGATGGTGGCCCAGACCCCGACCCTGCCGGACCCGGCCCTGCGCACCCCGCGGCCCGCCACCGTGAACTGGTCCGGCGACAGCGCCGGTTACACCGTGGCCACCCGCGCCTTCACCGTCTGACCCCGCCCCCACCGCGATCGATGAGGACCACCATGAGCAGCCCCGGCACGGACGACGAACGCCGTCTGCACGAACTGGGCTATGCCCAGGAGCTCCAGCGCAGACTCTCCGCCTTCTCGAACTTCGGTGTCTCCTTCACCATCATCTCGGTGCTCTCGGGGTGCCTGACCCTGTACGGCTTCGGCATGAAGACCGGCGGTCCCGTCCTGATCGTCTGGGGGTGGCCGCTGGTCGGCCTGATGACGCTCTTCGTGGGCCTCGCGATGGCCGAGGTGTGCTCCAGCTACCCCACCGCGGGCGGTCTGTACTACTGGTCGGCGAAGCTTGCCGACTCGAACAAGGCCGCCTGGGCCTGGTTCACCGGGTGGTTCAACTTCCTCGGTCAGGTGGCCGTCACCGCGGGTGTCGACTTCGGCGCGGCGACCTTCCTCAACGCGCTGCTCGACCTCCAGGGCTGGTACTCCGCGACGATGGCGCACACCGTCGTGCTGTTCGGCGCGATCCTGCTGGTGCACGGTCTGCTGAACCAGTTCGGCATCCGGCTGCTCCTGCTGCTCAACAACCTCAGCGTCTGGTGGCATGTGCTGGGTGTCCTGGTGATCGTCGCCGTCCTGGCCGTCCAGCCGGCCCACCACGCCTCCACGGCCTTCGTGTTCGGCCACTTCGCCAACAGCACGGGCTTCGGTTCGGGGCTGTACGTCTCGGCCCTGGGCCTGTTGCTGGCGCAGTACACCTTCACCGGCTACGACGCCTCGGCGCACATGACCGAGGAGACCCACGATGCGGCGCGTTCGGGCCCGAAGAGCATCGTGATGTCGATCGTGGTGTCACTGGTCGTCGGCTGGGTCCTGCTGATCGGCCTCACCTACGCCATCCAGGACTACGCGGCGGAGGCCGCGGCCGACGTCCCGCCCGCCCAGATCTTCATCGACGCGGTCGGCCTGACCACGGGCAAACTGCTGCTGCTCATCGTGGTGGGGGCCCAGCTGTTCTGCGGAATGTCCTCGGTCACCGCCAACTCCCGGATGATCTACGCCTTTTCGCGGGACGGTGCGCTGCCGTTCTCCTCGTTCTGGCACCGGGTGAACCCGCGGACCCAGACCCCCGCGAACGCCATCTGGCTGGCCGTCGGCGGTGCGTTCCTGCTGGGGCTGCCGGCCCTGTGGAACCTGACCGCGTACGGCGCGGTCACTTCCATCGCGGTCATCGGCCTCTACATCTCGTACGTCATCCCCACCTATCTGCGGCTGCGCAAGGGCGAGGAGTTCGAGCGCGGCCCGTGGCACCTGGGGCGCTGGAGCCGGCCGGTCGGCCTTGTCGCGATGGCCTGGGTGGGCTGTGTCACCGTCCTGTTCGTCCTCCCGCAGAGCTCTCCCATCACGTGGGAGACCTTCAACTACGCGCCGGTGGCCGTCCTGGTGGTGCTCGGCTTCGCCGGCACCTGGTGGCTGGCCTCGGCCCGCCACTGGTTCACCGGTCCCCGGATCGCCGGATCGACCGCCCTTCCGGAGGAGTAACCCATGACGAAGCGCAAAGGCATGCTCACCCTCGACGAGCTCCGGCACCAGGTGGCCGCCGAGGAGATCGACACGGTCGTCCTCGCGTTCACCGACATGCAGGGCCGGCTCCAGGGCAAGCGCCTCTCGGCGGAGTTCTTCCTCGACGAGGTGGCCACCGGACACTCCGAGGGCTGCAACTACCTGTTGGCCGTGGACGTCGAGATGAACCCGGTGGACGGCTACGCGATGTCCTCCTGGGACCGTGGCTACGGGGACTTCGTCCTGGTACCCGATCTCACCACCCTGCGCCGGATGCCCTGGCACGAGGGGACCGCCCTGGTCATCGCCGACCTCAGCTGGCACGGCGGCGAGCCGGTGGTCGCCTCCCCCCGGCAGATCCTGCGGCGCCAGACGGACCGGCTGGCCGCGCGGGGCTGGCAGGCCATGGTGGGAACCGAGTTGGAGTTCATCGTCTACGAGGACAGCTACGAGCAGGCGTGGCAGCAGGGATACCGCGAGCTGCGGCCCAGCAACAGCTACAACGTGGACTACTCGATCCTCGGCACCTCACGGATCGAGCCGCTGCTGCGGCGGATCCGCACGGCCATGACCGGCGCCGGGATGTACGTGGAGTCCGCGAAGGGCGAGTGCAATCTCGGCCAGCACGAGATCGTGTTCCGGTACGACAGCGCTCTCGTCACCTGCGACAACCACGCGGTCTACAAGACCGGGGCGAAGGAGATCGCCGGGCAGTCGGGCCGCAGCCTCACCTTCATGGCCAAGCCCAACGAGCGCGAGGGCAACTCCTGCCACATCCACATCTCGCTGCGCGGTGCGGACGGCGCACCCGTGCTCGCCGGTGACGGCCGCTACGGTCTGTCCCCGACGGGTGAGCACTTCCTGGCGGGCCAGTTGGCCGCGCTCCGTGAGCTCACCCTCTTCTACGCACCCAACATCAACTCGTACAAGCGCTTCGTCGCGGGCAGTTTCGCCCCCACCAGCGTCCAATGGGGTCTCGACAACCGCACCTGCGCGCTGCGACTGGTCGGTCGGGGCTCCAGCCTGCGGGTCGAGAACCGCCTCCCCGGTGGCGACGTCAACCCGTACCTGGCGGTGGCCGGCCTGATCGCGGCCGGCCTGGACGGCATCGACCGGCAGCTGCCGCTGGAGGACGCCTTCGCGGGCAACGCCTATGCCGCCGAAGGCGCGAAGGCCCCCCGCGATCTGCGGGAGGCCCTCGAACTCTGGGAGCACAGCGCGCTCGCCCATCGGGTCTTCGGCCCGGAGGTCGTCGCCCACTACGCCAACCACGCCCGTACCGAGCTGGCCGCCTTCGACGCGGCCATCACCGACTGGGAACTGCGCCGCGGCTTCGAACGCCTCTGATCCGGCCCGGTCCGACCCCCCCAAGGAAGCGAGCACACCATGAACCGACTCCAGGACCGCGTCGCCGTCGTGACGGGCGCGGGCAGCGGCATCGGCCTCGCCACCGTCCGCAGGCTCTCTTCGGAGGGCGCGAAGGTCGTCGTCGTCGACGTGGACGCGGAGGCCGGCCGAGCGGCGGCCGACGAGGTGAACGGCCTGTTCATCCAGGCGGACGTCACCGACGAGGCCGCCGTGCGGCGGATGTACGAGCAGACACAGGAGACGTTCGGCCGGATCGACATCGCCTTCAACAACGCGGGCATCTCGCCGCCCGAGGACGACTCGATCCTGACCACGGGCCTGGACGCCTGGCGCCGGGTTCAGGAGGTCAACCTGACCTCGGTCTTCCTGTGCTGCAAGTACGTCCTGCCGTACATGCAGCGGCAGGGCAGCGGCTCGATCATCAACACCGCCTCGTTCGTCGCGGTGATGGGCGCGGCGACCTCGCAGATCTCGTACACCGCCTCCAAGGGCGGCGTGCTGGCCATGACCCGGGAGCTGGGCGTGCAGTTCGCCCGGGAGGGCATCCGGGTCAACGCCCTGTGCCCCGGCCCGGTCAACACCCCCCTGCTGCGCGAACTGTTCGCGAAGGACCCCGAGCGCGCCGCACGCCGTCTGGTCCACATCCCCAGCGGCCGCTTCGCCGAGCCCGAGGAGATCGCCGCAGCGGTGGCCTTCCTCGCCAGCGACGATTCCTCGTTCATCACCGCCTCCGACTTCCTGGTCGACGGCGGCATCGCAGGGGCGTACGTCACCCCTGAGTGACCGTCCGGGACGCGCCCGGGGGATCCCGGGGGATCAGCGGTGGCGGTAGGCGGGCAGGCCCTGGTAGCCGGAGACCAGGGTCGGCTTGCCGGAGCCGTTCGCGGCGAGGGTGACGATGCCCTGGGCGGTCCGGGCGGCGATGGTGGTGCCGTCGGGGGACCAGGTCGGCTCGGTGTAGTTGACGGTGGTGTTGGGCGTGAGGTCCTTGGCGTCGGCGGTGCTGTAGGTCTCGCGCTCGAAGAGGTGGTCGTGCCCGCCCACCGAGCGGACGAAGACGATCTCGGCGCCGTTCGGGGAGAGCGAGGGCTGCGAGCCCGCGCTCACCGGGCCGCCCTGCTGGCGCAGGCTCTCGTCGCGGATGTAGACCTCGCCGTTGTCGCTGTTCGCGTAGACGCTGCTGCCGTTGGCGGCGTCGCCGACCGGCCACAGGTTGCCGGTCTCCGGGTTCGCCTTGACGTTGTCGCCCGAGTAGTTCCCCAGGGAGAGCTGGTGCGGCGTGCCGCTGACCGCGGTGGCGGAGACGCCCTCCAGCCGGTAGACGCCGGCCTTGGCGGCGGCGAAGAGCAGGTTGTCCTTCGCGGGGTAGTAGCCCTGCGGCGAGGCCGCCTGGACCTGCCAGGTCGGGTGCGACCAGGTCTCGCCGGCCGGGTGCTTGGCGACGGTGACCCGGGCGCTGCCGTCCGGGTTGGCGACGGACAGGTTGCCCGCGCCGTCGATGAACGCGGCCTTGCGACCGTCCGGAGACCAGGCCAGGCCGGTGACGTCGGTACCGAAGTCGACCGTGGTCCCGTTCATCACCACGTACCGGGTGCCGTTGCTGATGGTCAGTCCGTTGTGGCCGGTGCCGTTCAGCGGAACCGGCGCGGCGGTGGCGGTGCTCGGAGCGGCGGACGGCTTGGCCGAGGCCGGCTGGGTCGGCGCGGTGCTGGGCGTGGCGCTCGGGGCGGCGGTGGTGCCGGTGGCCGAGGCGGAGGCGGAGGCGGACGCGCCGGTCGTGGGCGTGGCGGCACCGGCGGCGGACTGCGTCGGCGACGGGGTCGGGACCGAAGCGGCGATCGGCGAAACGGAGTTGGACGCCGAGGCGGCCGGCGTGGAGGTCGGGCCGCAGGAGGTCAGCAGCAGGGTCGCGCCGGTGGTGACGGCGAGGGTGAGGAGGACGGCGTTGGTGTGACGGCGGGCGCGAGCGGACATGACTGTTCCCCCGAGGAACTATGAGAAGCGGGCTGTGGGTTCTCGCCAGAGCCCGACTTCCCCCCGCGGGCTTCTGTGCCCTTATCCGGTAGCTCGCTGCTCGGTGCGATGGGTGAAGTCTGTCCTATCGGGGGTTCCCGAACAGTCCGTCTCCTGTCACAGGCGGGCAACAGCGATCACGGCGGTCCGTGGGTGCGACCGGGCGGCCTAACCGGCCCTGGCCCAAGGGGTGGTGAGCAGCTCGCGGACGGCGTCGCCGATGAAGGCGGCCGCCGCCGGATCCGCGCCGCCGCCCGCGAGGTGGCCCCAGATGCCGGGGATGGTGCGGACCGTGCCGTCGGGGATGTACCGGCCGGCCCAGACCTCGTCCTCCGGCGGGAAGTAGAGGTCCCGTTGGGAGGGCAGACTCAGGGTGCGGGCGCGGATCGCGCCCAGGGCGCGGGGCAGGTCGCCGTCGAAGCCCGGGGTGGCGCCGATGTCCGCGTGCTGCCAGGTCCACAGCATCGCCAGCAGGTCGTTGGCGTCGCAGCCGGCGAAGTTCGCCTCCCAGAAGCCGCTGAGGAACTCCTCCAGCGAGGCGTAGCCCAGCTCCCGGTAGTGGTGCTCCCAGTAGAACGCCTGGGACAGCCCCCAGCCCGCGTAGACCCGGGCGAACGCCCTTAGCCCGGCGGCTGGTTGACGGGTGTACCGGCCCTGCTGCCAGTCGGCGTCGGCGGTCAGCGCCGCCTTGAGCCCCTCCAGGAACACGTAGTTGTGCGGGGAGGTGCGCGACGAGCCGCAGAACGGCAGGGCGCGCCGGACCATCTCCGGGTGGCTCGCCGCCCACTGGTAGGTCTGGGCCGCTCCCATCGAGCAGCCCAGGACCAGTTGGAGGTCGGTGATTCCCCACCGCTCGGTCAGCAGCCGGTGCTGCGCCCGGACGTTGTCGCGGATCTCCACCTCGGGGAACCCGCTGCCGCCCAGCGGGCCGGGCGTGTTGGACGGCGAGGAGGAGAGCCCGTTGCCGAACAGGTTCGGCACCACGACGAAGTACCGCTCGGTGTCGAGCGGCCGGCCCGGACCGATCAGCCACTCATTGGCGTGGTGGGTCCCGGCGTACCAGGTCGGGAAGAGCACGGCGTTGGAGCGCCGCTCGTCCAGCACCCCGTAGGTGCGGTACGCCAGCCGGGCCGTCGGCAGTACCGCGCCGCGCTCCAGCCGGAAGCCCGGCAGCTCGAAGACCTCGTGGTCGGGTTCGGTCAACACCGGCGCTCACCTTCCGTAGCGGCGGTACGGGCCAGCACCCGCAGCGCCATGGACATCAGTTTCCCCGCCATCGGGTGGCCGCCCTGGCGTGGCGCGACCATGTGCAGGGGGACCGCGGGCGCCCCGGTGACCGGCAGGAAGCTGATCGACGGGTGGGCGTGGCGTTCCGCGACGGACTCCGGCAGCAGGCCGAGCCCGCGTCCGGAGGCCACCGCCTCCAGCCACTCGTCGAAGTTCGTGCAGAGCGCCGCGACGTTCGGACGCTCCCCGGACGGCCACTGCGCGAAGTCCGCCATGCCGCTGTGCGCGTTGACCGCGTGGTCGAGCCCGGGCACCTCGGCCCAGTGCAAGCCGCGTCGCGCTCCCAGCTCCGAGTCCTTGGCGACGGCGGCCACCTGACGCTCCTCCAGCAGGGTCACCACGTGCATGTCCCGGGTGTCGACGGCTCCCCAGAGCAGGGCGACGTCCGCCTCACCCCGGCTGAGCCCGGCCAGCTTCTCGTCTCGCCGCACCAGGTCGACCCTGGTCCCGGTCTCCTCCTCGAACCCACTCATCAGCCGTTGCGGCCAGTGGGCCGGGAACCCCCAGGAGAAGCCGAGCCGGAGCACCGCCTCCTCGGCGGACGGGTGCAGGGCCTCCTCCAGCCGGGGGAGGAGGAAGGACAGTTCCTGTTGCAGACGGGCCCCGGCGGCGGTGAGTGCCACGAATCGGGTGTTCCGGTCCAGCAGCCGGACTCCCATGCGCTCTTCGAGCTTTCGGATGTTCCGGCTCAGCGTGGGCTGAGTGAGATGGATCTTCTCGGCGGCGCGGGTGAAATGCATTTCCTCTGCCACCGAGAGAAAACCCCGGAGATGGTGGAGTTCGATTCCCATGACCGACATCCGATCCCCCTTTCACGAACCAGGCCCGACGGCGCACCCGCCACCCCTCCGGGCGGGTCCACCGCCGGGCCTCCTCCCCGTCGTCAGCCGAAGGGGTACTGCTCCGTACCGGAAGGGTCAGCCCCAACCCTGGTCGAAGACCACGATCGGCGCGGGGGCCGGGGCGGCGGCGACGGTCGTGCCGGTCGGCGCGGTGTCGGCGACGGCGGGGGTGCCCGGGGTCAGCAGGGCGGCGACGGCGACACCGGTGACGAGCAGGGAAGCGGCCGCGGTGGCGGCCAGCCGAAGGAGCTTCATGGTGTTAATCCTGACATTTTCTTCGTGCGATGAGACGCGACTTCTTCGCACCCGATCAGGGGGCGGAGTCGCAAACTCATCATGCCTGGCGGTTGACCGCCTCTTGGCTCAGTGCCGGTGTCAGGTTTCCGCCACGGCACATCACGAGGCATCCTGAAGTATGACCAAAGCAGACAAAACGGCCCTTCCGGCGAGCCCGGCACCCGGCGGTACGGCCGCGCTGGTCTACCGGTACGCCACCCGGCGGTCGTCGATCGGCTGCGCCGAGTTGCCCGCGAGCCTGGGCATCACCCGGGCCGAGGCGCAGGCCGCGCTCACCCAGCTGGTCGAGCTGCGGCTGCTCCAGCCGGCCGGCCGCAGCGGCGACACCTACGCGGCGGTCAACCCGATGTCGGCGGCGCTCCAGCTGCTCTCGCCCTCCGAGCTGGAGCTGAGCACCCAGCAGCAGACGATCGACCGGATCCGCAACGACATGCGGCTGCTGCTCCCGCTCTACCAGGAGGGCGCGATCGCCCGGGAGGAGGACGACGGGTTCGAGGTCATCTCGGACCTCCCCTCGGTGCGGACCCTGCTGGAGAAGCTGGCCGCCGAGTGCCAGTCGGAGGTGCTGACCTCCCAGCCCGGCGGCGGGCGGGACGCCCGGCTGCTCATGGAGACCGCCACCCGCGACCGGGTCGTGCTGGACCGCGGCGTCTCGATGCGCACGCTCTACCAGCACACCGCTCGCTTCGACCTGACGACCTGCGACTACGTGCAGCGGATCGTCGACTACGGGGCCGAGGTCCGGACCACGGGAAACGGCTTCATGCGCTTCCTCGTCTACGACCGGCGCACCGCCGTGCTCTCGCTGGCCGACAACGCGCACGGCGCGGTCGTGGTCCGGGTGCCGGAGGCCGTGCACTTCGTCGCCCAGTCCTTCGACTGGGCCTGGGCGACCGCCGAGCCCTTCCCCACCCGCTCGACCTGGGACGAGGCGCGGTCGATCTCGGACGACGTGAACAAGACCCTGCTGCGGATGCTGGTCAACGGGCTCGACGACCGCCGGATCGCCCGCCAGCTGGGCATCTCGCTGCGCACCTGCCAGCGGCGGATCTCCGATCTGATGACCAGGATAGGAGCCAGGAACCGGCTGCACGCCGGGTACCTGATCTGTCAGCAGGGCCTCATCGAGGCGCCGGACGCGGCGAACGACCCGGAGTAGTGCGCCCAGTGCCTGACGCGGCACTAGTCGAGCAGGACCTCCCGGACGGCCCGGACGGCCTCGGCGCCGGCCCGCTCCTGGGCCTGCCGGGTGCTCGCCCCCAGATGCGGGGTCACCGTGACGCCCGCGAGGCCGAGCAGCGGCGAACCGGTGGCCGGCTCGGTCTCGAAGACGTCCAGCGCGGCCCCCGCGAGCCGTCCCGAGGCCAGTGCCCCGGCCAGCGCCCGTTCGTCCACCACCCCGCCCCGCGAGGTGTTGACCAGGTAGGCCCCCGGCCGGAGCAGCGCCAGCTCGCGTGCGCCGATCAGGCCGACGGTTCCCGCCGTCTTCGGCACGTGCACCGTCAGTACGTCGCTGTTCGCCAACAGGGCGTCCAGTTCGACCAGTTCGGCCCCGGCATGATCGGCCGCCGCGGCCGTCGCCTGCGGGTCGTGGGCCAGCACCCGCATCTCGAAGGCGGCGAGCCGGCGGGCCACCAGGGTGCCGACCCGGCCCAGGCCGACGATGCCCACGGTCCGGCCGGCCAGCTCCTCGCCCTGGAACGCGGAGCGCTCCCAGCGGCCGGCCCGCACCGAGGCGTCCGCCGCGGCGATCCGGCGGTTGGCGGAGAGGATCAGCCCGACCGTCAGCTCGGCGACGCTGACCACGTTGGAGGCCGGCGCGTTGCGCACCAGGACGCCGGCGAGCCGCGCGGCGGCCAGGTCCACGTTGTCCAGGCCGACCCCGGCGCGGGCCACCACCCGCAGCCCGGGGGCGTGCGCGAACACCTCGGCGTCCACCGTCGTCCCGCTGCGCACCACCAGGGCGGCGGCGCCCGCCACGGCGTCCAGCAGCGCGGCCCGGTCGGTGCCGTCGCAGTGCCGCACCTCGAACTCGGATCCGAGCAGGACCGGCGCGGACGGCGGGAGCGGATCGGCGATCAGCACCACAGGACGGGTCATCGCTGGGCCCCCGCCCCGACCGGCGTGGCCGGCGTCGCGCAGGCGTCCGGCAGCGCGGGGCCGTCCACGAAGAGCTGGTGCCAGCGCTCCAGCATGTACAGCGTCCACAGCGCGTAGCTGTGCTCCGGACGGAACTCCGAGACGAACGCGCGCAGCCGGTCGGGCCGGAAGTAGCCGCGCTCCAGCGACGGTTCGGCCAGCAGGGTGGACTGGATCCGCTCGCGCAGCGCTGCGCCCAGCCAGCTCTCCAGCGGCACCGCGAGCTCCTGCTTGCGGCGGTCGACGATGCCGGCCGGCAGGTAGCGCCGGGCCACCGCCTTCAGCACCGCCTTCTCGTCGCCGTCGCGCAGCTTCGTCCCCACCGGCAGGCCGGTGGCGTAGGCGATCAGCTGGTGGTCCAGGAAGGGGCTGCGGGCCTCGACGGAGTTGGCCATCGACATTCGGTCGATCTTGACCAACTGGGCGTCCGGCAGCCAGAAGTTGCAGTCGAGCTGCATCAGCCGGTCCACGGCCTGCGGGTGGCCCGCGGTCTCGGCCAGCCGCCCGCTCAGGTGGTCGGGCGGGAAGCTGCCGGGCAGCCGGTCGATGAACTCGGGGCTGTACAGCAGGGACTTGAGGCTATCGCCGACACCGTCGGCCAGCACCTTCTGGTACCGGCCCGCCAGACCCTGCGGCGCGCCGTCCGGCCCGTCGAAGGGCTTGTAGCGCTTGTAGCCGGCGAAGATCTCGTCGGAGCCGTCCCCGGTGAGCACCACCGTCACCTGCTCACGCGCCAGGCGGTACATGTAGTAGGAGGCGATCGCCGAGGGGAAGGCGTAGGGCTCGCCGGTGTGCCGCAGGATGGTGTCGGCCGCGGCCGGGGCGTCCTGCGGACGGATCAGGAAGCTGTGGTGCCGGGTGCCGAAGTGCGCGGCCACGGTGCGGGCGTGCTGCGACTCGTCGAAGGCGGCGTGCTCGAAGCCGACCGAGAAGGTGTGCAGCGGCTGCTTCAGCCGCTGGGCCGTCAGGGCCACCACCAGGCTGGAGTCCAGGCCGCCGCTGAGCATCGCGCCGAGCGGCACCTCCGACTCCAGCCGATCCGTCACCGCCTGCTGCAGCAGCGCGTCCACCCGGTCGACGGCCTCCTCGAAATCGACCTCGTGGTCGGTCCGGGTGAAGTCGAACGCCCAGTAGCGCCAAGCGCTTTCGAGCTCACCCGGCGCGAAGGTCAGCACGGTCGCCGGTGGCACCTTGCGGACCGCGCGGAACGCGGTGCGCGGCGCCGGGACCACCCGGAAGCCCAGGTACTGGTCGATGGCGACCGGGTCGGTCCGGCGGTCGATGCCGGGGGCGGTCAGCAGCGCGGGCAGCTCGGAGGCGAACGCCACGCTCCCGTCGGCCCGCCGGCTGTAGAAGATGGGCTTCTTGCCGGCCCGGTCGGTGGCCAGCAGCAGCCGCCCGGACCGGGTGTCGTACAGGGCGATGGCGAACATGCCCTGGAGCTCCAGGACGAAGTCCGGGCCGAACTCGTCGTAGAGCACCGGGATCACATGGGCGTCGCTGGTGCCACCGATCCGGCGGCCGCGCCGCTCCAGCCTGGCGCGCAGCTCGCGGTGGTTGTAGATCTCGCCGTTGAAGACGCAGACCACCGAACGGTCCTCGGTGTAGGTCGGCTGGGACCCGTTGTCGAGGCCGACCACGGCGAGCCGGCACATCCCGAGCGCCACCTCGGCGGCGTCGTGGAACCCCGACTCGTCCGGTCCTCGATGCCGCATCAGGGAGCAGGCCTCCCGGGCGAACGAACCCCCGGGGAGGCCGCCGCCCAACGCCGCTTCGCCGGCTATCGCGCACATGGGTCAGATCTCCTGGAGGTTGAAGCGCCGCTTGGCGTGGTTCGAGCGCAGCTGGTCGACGCGGACGGCGGTGACCCGCAGGTCGTTCACCAGGCCCGAGTCGATCATCTGGGCGACGTCGGGCGAGGCGTCCCGGATCAGGGCGCGCACGGCGCCGAGCTGATCACCGGTCACCTGGTCTGCCACCACCCGGATCTCCAGGCCGCCGGAGGTGACCACCTCGAAGGCGCGGCTGGGGAAGACCTCGGCCATGGCCTGGCACAGGTCGTGGTTGCTGATCCGCTCCCCGTGCTTGAAGTCGCCGCCGAAGCGGCCGTCGATGCGCTCGAAGGCCTGCACCGTCCGCCCGCGCCAGGTGATCGTGCGCAGCCCGACGATGACGTCGCCGGTGACGTAGCGCACCGCCGGAAAGTACTGCCGGGTCAGCGAGGTGAGCAGCAGGATGCCGTCGCCCGGCCGGGTGGCCGGGGCCGTGCTGTCGCCGTAGAGCTCCGCGGGCGCGATCACCTCGGGCAGGATGTGGTCGTGGAAGTGGTAGAGGCCGGTCTCCTCGCAGGAGTAGGCGATCGCCCCGATCTCGATGCTGCCGAACACGTCCAGCACATCGGCGGTGCTCAGGCCGAAGCGCTCGGCGACCCGGCGGCGCCAGGCGGCCGGCGCCAGGTCTCCGACCACCATGATCCTGCGCGGTGTGATGGTCAGCGGTTCGGGGGACTGCAGCAGCCGGTCCAGGATCATCGGCATGGTGAACAGGACGTCCGGGCGCCAGGCGTTGAGCTTGGCGATGTGCTCGTGGATCGGGCTCTGGAAGTCGATGTCGCGGGCGTCGAAGCCCATCTCCTCGAAGATCCGGCGGGCCGAGGCCGCCGCGTGGCCGGTGCCGAGGTCGGCCACGGCGACCTCGCCGGGGCGCACCTCGCCCAGGAAGTCCGCGAACAGGGCCTTGCGCTGGGCGACGTAGGCGTCGTCGTCGGCCGGGGCGTAGAGGATCCGCTTGCGGCGGCCGGTGGCGGTGCCGGAGGTGTGGAAGGCCTCCGCCTGCGGCAGGTCGGTGTGGTCCGCCTCGTAGTAGTGGGCGCTCAGGACCCGCTCGTCGATCAGCGGCAGTTCGGCCAGGGCGGTGACCGGGCCGCCGGTGCGGGCCCGCACCAGCTCGCCGTACCAGGGGAACCGCTCGGCGTACTGGTCGAGCAGCAGGGCCAGCGTGTCGGCCGTGCCGTACAGGGGGCCGGTCTCGGCCAGGGTTGTCGTCATGTCCGTTGCTCCGCCGCTCAGTTCCAGCGCTCGGTCTCGCCGAAGAAGTCCGGGACGCGGTGCGCGGTCCCCTGTTCCAGGGCCTGGGAATGGATGTGGGCGCCGACCGCGAGGTCGAGGACGCCGAGGCCGAACGGCGAGAAGATCTTCGGCTTGTCGTCGCCGAGGGTGATCTCGCCCCGGATCAGCTGGGCCAGCGTGCCGTCGATGAAGTCCTGGTGGCCGTACCGCTGGACCGCCAGGTGCGGGGAGGTGCCGGCGGTCAGGCAGTGCTCGACGTCGTCGAGGACGTTGTACGACTCGGCGATGATCTCCGGGCCGATGTCGCGCAGCGAGACGTTCAGCACGACCTGGCCGGCCGCGAAGCTGCCCGGCTCGGTGACGTACGGCTCGCCCGCCGTGGTGGCGAAGACCACCACGTCCGCGCCGGCGACCGCCTCGGTGAGGGAGTCGACGCTCTCGGCCTGCCCGCCGGTCGCGTTGATGTGCCGGACGAGGGCGGCGCCGTACTCGGGCGCGCGGTCGTGGACGGCGAAGGTGCCGACCGTCCAGCCGTCGGCGGTGAAGAACTCCACGATGTTGCGGGCGATGATCCCGGCGCCGATCACGGCGATCCGCTCCGCCCGGCGGCCGCCCAGCAGCTCCTTGGCGCCCAGGACGGCCGAGGCCGCCGTCCGGGCCGCGCTGATCTGCGAGGCCTCCAGGCAGGCGAAGGGGTAGCCGGTGGCGTAGTCGTTCAGCAGCAGCACCGCGGAGGCGCGCGGCACGTTGTTCGCGATGTTGTCGGGGAAGCTCCCGATCCACTTCAGCCCGGCCACCTGGCAGTCGCCGCCGAGGAAGGCGGGCAGCGCGATGATGCGGGAGTTCGGCCGCTCCGGGAAGCGCAGGAAATAGCTGTTGGGGTTGACCGAGTCCCCCTGGTGGTGGGTCAGGTAGGCCTGCCGGACGATCGCGGAGATCTCCTTGCGGGACTCGGCCACGATCCGCCGGACGGCGACACCGCCGACGACGTCGAATTCAAACAACTCAGCTCACTCCTTCGGCGGCGATCGGGTCGCCGGCCACGTGTACGGGGACGGTCTGCGGCAGCTCGAAGCGGGCGGCCACCCAGTCGTCGCTGTAGACCGTCTCCAGATAGCGCTCGCCCAGGTCGGGCGAGATGGCGACCACGCGCGCGCCGGGGGGGATCACCGGCGCGCTGCGCAGCACCGCGGACAGCACGGACCCCGTGGAGCCGCCGACCGCGAGGCCGCGTTCCCGGGCCAGCAGGCGGCAGGTCCGCACCGCCTCGGCCTCGGGGATCATGATCACGTCGTCGACGGCGTCGGGACGGCAGAGCTCCGGCCGACGGCTGGTGCCCAGCCCGGGGATGTGCCGACGGCCCGGGGGCCCGCCGAACGTCACCGATCCCTCGGTGTCCACGGCGATGATCCGGGTGTGCGGGGAGAACCTGCGGAAGTACTGCACGCAGCCCATCAGGGTTCCGGTGGTCCCGGCCCCGACGAACAGCTGGTCGACCCGGCCGAATTCCCGCAGAACGGACGCCGCGGTGGTCGCGGAGTGCGCCTGCGGATTGGCCGGGTTCTCGTACTGGTTCAACCAGACGAGATCCGGGTCGACGGCCAGCCGGGTTTTGATGTAGTCGATCCTGGTCCCCAGGAAACCGCCGTTCGCGTCCCGCTGGTCCACCATGACCACCTGCGCGCCGAGCGCCCGGATCATTCCCAGGCTCTGCGGCGAGACATTGGGGTCGGTGACGCAGGTGAAGGCGTATCCCTTGCTGGCCGCGATCAGGCTCAGCGCGATACCCAGGCTGCCCGACGAGGATTCGATGATCCGGCCGCCCGGCCTGAGCAGGCCCCGGCGCTCGGCGTCGGCGACCAGGCCGAGCGCGGCCTTCGCCTTGATCGAGCCCGCCGGATTCAGCCCTTCGAGCTTCAGGAACAGCTCGGCGTCGGCCAGGAGGCCGTCCATGCGCAAAAATATGTCGTCGAGAATAATCTCGTGAACGCGCTCGAAGATCATTCCACTCCTGTGCCGTTCCACACCTGTCGTGCCAGAAACCTAGGCCAATCCTTCGGCTCGGCGGAAATGCCGGGTCGGGAGCGTTCATGCCGCTGTGGAATGAGTCCCCGAGCGGCCTTCGAGCATTGATGCGGGAACGGCATGAATCCGCGTGAATCGCTATTTCCCGGGGGCGTCGGTCTCTGCCTAGCATCCGAAAGGCTTCTGCTCGCCGAACCTCTGGGAGGGACGATCATGACGATTACCGAGGCACTGACGGTGCCGATGCCGGCCGAGGCGGCCCGACTGGCCGGCACCTTCGACGTGGCCCGCCTGCTCGCCGAACTGGAGGTCGTGCGAAGCCACCGCTGGGACCTCCAGCGGGTCTACGGGGACGCGGTGGGCGACAGCGCCGAGGTCGACTGGCGGGTGCTCTCGCTGCGCAGCCAGGGCGGCGACGGCACCCGCACCGACCCCGGCGGCCCGGGCCTGGAGGACTTCGCCGACACCGAGTGGCTGGCGCACATCCCCTATACCCGCTCGATCCTCGCCGCGCTCCCCGCGCCGCTGCGGGCGGTGCGCTTCATGGCGCTCGGTCCGGGCGCCGTCGGGGTCCGGCACCGCGACCCGATGGTGGGCCCGACCTGGGGCCGGGCCCGGCTGCACATCCCGCTGACCACCAACCCGGGCGCCGTGGTGGAGCTCGACGGCGTCGAACACCGCTGGCAGCCGGGCGAGTTCTGGTTCGGCGACTTCAACCGGATGCATTCGGTGTGGAACAGCGGCAGTGAGCCGCGGGTCCACATGGTGATCGACTGCCACCTGGTCCCGGAGCTGGCCGAGGTGTTCCCGGCCGACTGGAGCGCGTACTTCGAGCACGGCGACGTGCTCTTCCACCGCCCGGAGAACCCGCTGCAGGCCGCCGAACTCGCCGCCCTGCCGGCCGCGTTCGACCTCCCGGCCGCCTTCGTCGACTGGGAGCGGACCGGCGACCCCTTCGCCGGCGCCGAGCAGCCGCAGGCCACGGTCACCGTCGAGCTGGTCGGGGACGCCCTGGAGCTCCAGGTCGCCGGGGGCCGACGGCTGCGCCTGGTGCACGTGGCCGACCGGGAGTTCCGCTTCGCCGGCTGGACCCAGGAACGCACCGTGCAGTTGCTCACCGACCGGCCGCAGCCGGCCGTGCTGCTGCGCAGCCGGGCCGGGCGCACCGTGCGCGAGCTGACCGTACCCGCCCGGCCGACCGCGTAGCACCGGGGCAACCCGTAGAGAGGGAGATTGATGGGAGCCGTGTCGCACGACTGCGCCGGAGCGCGCCGCGACGAGGGCGGCGCGGGTGGGCCCGAGCTGCCCCCGGAGTTCGCCGCACCCACCGGTGCCGTCGCCCCGGAGGTCTGGGACCGGCTGGCCGGACCGCACTTCTACTCCTCGGCGGGTTCGCTGGCGATGGCCGCCCGGGACCGGCAGGGCATCACGGGCGCGGTGCACGCCGGTCCCGCCGACGCCCCGGACGCCGCCGTCGCGGTGACCGCGCTGCGCGACGAGCGCGGTGGCGCCAACGGCTGGGCGGACATCCTCACCGCCCGCGGTCTGCCCGCCCCCGCGCAGCGGGCGCTGATGGTCGGACCGCGCCGCGGCTACCAGAGCCATCTGCTGCCCGGCGCCGCGGCGACCCGGGAGCAGGCCGCCGCCCTGCTGCTGCCCCGGCTGCGGGCGACCGCCGCCGACCCGGGCCTGCGCGCCGCGCTCGGCGGCGACGCCACCGGGACCGCCGGCACCGCGCTGCCCTGCGTGGCGATGCACACCAGCGCCGCCGACCTGGCGGCCCTGCGGTCCGCCGGGGTGGACACCCCGCCGGTCCTGGTCCATCTCGACGCCTGGCTCCCGGTGCGGCCCGGCGGCTGGGAGGGGTACCTGGCCGGGCAGCCGTCGCGCCGCCGTTCGCTGATCCGCAAGGAGCGCCGGCGCTTCGCGGAGAGCGGCCTGCGGGTCGAGCGGCTGCCGCTGACCGCCTGCGCGGACGAGGCCGCCCTCCTGCTCGCGCAGACCGGCAGGCGCTACGGCGGCACCGTCGACCCGGTCGCGTTGGCCGCCGAGTTCCGCTTGCAGGAGACCCTGCTGGGCGTGCCGGGCGAGGTGCTGCTCTGCCGGGACCAGGACGGCCGCGCGATCGGCTTCAGCCTGCTCTACCACTGGGGCGACACCTTCTACCTGCGGGCGGCGGGCTTCGACTACGACCGGCTCCCCGGGGTGACGGAGTACTTCAACCTGGTCTACTACCTGCCCCTGGAGATCGCCGCCGAGCGCGGCGCCCGCTGGCTGCACGCCGGTATCAAGGCCAGCCAGGCCAAGGCCATGCGCGGCGCGGAACTGCGCGGACTGTGGCTGCTCGACCTCAGTCCCGACAGCCCGCTGCACGGCCGGGAGCAGCAGGTGCACCGCGCCAACCAGGCGTTCCTGGCCGCCCAGGCGGGCGAGTCCGAGGCCGTGGCGCGTGCCCTGAGCGCCGACCTGCGGGCCGAGTTCGCGGACACCCTGACGGACCTGACGGCGCAAGGCCCGACGCCTCCGACGCCCCCGACGACCCCTGACCGGAAGCACGCCGATGTCTGAGCCGACCACCGCGGGCCCCCGCCCCGCCGTCCTGATCGTGACCGATCTGGTCATCCTGTCCCGGCACTACCGGCTGATCGACGAGGCCCGGCGGCGCGGGCTGGTGCCGCTGGCCGTCTTCGGCCCCGAGACGCCCGCCGACCGGCTCGCGGCCCATCGGGCCGACCCGGACCACCCGCTCGCCGCACTGGCGGAGGTGGTCCACGTCGCCGACTGCTCGCTGGACACCCTGCTGCCCGCGATCCAGCCGCTGCTGGCCCGCTACGAGGTCCGGGCGGTGGTCAACTGCGGCGAGGTGTTCGTCGAGGCGGCCGGGACGATCGCCGAGTGCCTGGGCCTGCCCGGACCGGGGGCGCACGCCGCCCGGGTCTGCCGCAACAAGCTGCTCCAGCGGGTCGCGGCACCGGCGCTGTCGCCGCGCTGGACGGTGCTGCACCCGGCCGGCCGGGCCGCGGCGGCCGACTGGAGGGTCTTCCCCGCCGTGCTCAAGCCGGTGGCCCGGATGTCCAGTTCCGGGGTCCAGCGGATCGACGGGCCCGCGCAGCTGGTGGACGCCGTGCGGACCTATCCGGCGGACGAGGTGCTGTTGGTCGAGCAGCTGGTGTCGGGCCCGGAGTACTCGGTGGAGTCCCTGGTGCACCAGGGACAGCTGGTCTGGTCGGGCGTCACCGCGAAGCGGACCACCGAGGAGGCGGGCCGGTTCTTCGCCGAGACCGGCCACCGCTCCCCGGCGCCGGGGCTGGCCGAGGCCGACCGGCGGATCCTGCTCCAGGCCAACGCCGAGCTGCTGGAGGCCGTCCACTTCGACAGCGGCATGACGCACGCCGAGTTCCGCCTGCACGAGGGCCGGGCGGTGCTGATGGAGGTGGCCGGCCGCCCGCCCGGCGGCGCGATCGCCAAGCTCTGGCAGCTCACCGGCGAGATCGAGGTCGAGCCGGCCCTGCTGGATCTGATGCTGGGGTGCCGGCCGGCGGCCGGCCCGGCCCGGCGGCAGGCGGCCCAGCTCTACCTGGACCATCCGCACGGCGTGCTGCGCGGGGTCGGGTCGGGGCCGGACGTCCCGGTCGCCTGGGTGACCGAGGACGGCCGCTGGCCGGAGTTCGACGCCGCTGCGGCCGACCACCCGGCGCGCTGCCACGCGGTGGTGGTCACCAAGTCGCGCGGCGACCTGCTGGGCGACCAGGTGAGCAACGGCGACCGCGCGGTCTCGGTCATCGTCGACTGCCCGCTCGACGGGGACCTCGACGCGGTCGCCGACCGTTTCGCCGCCGCCGTGCGGATCGACGCGGACCCGCCGTCCGCCGTCCCCGGCACGCTCCGGGACAGAGCGGAGGCGACGGTATGAAGAAGTACGGAGCCGTCCTGCGGTTCGCCGACTTCCGTCGGATCTGGTCCGGCGTCACCCTGAGCATGCTGGGCGACGGCGCCAGCTGGACGGCGCTGGCCTGGATCGCGGTGACCCGCGGTGGCGCCGGCGCGCTGGCGTTGCTCGGGATCCTCTACACCGCGCCGATCATCCTGGGCGGCGCGCTGGCGGGCCTGATCGTGGACCGGGTCTCGCGCCGGCTGCTGCTGATCACCGACTCCGTGGTGCGCGGCTGCGCCGTGGGCTGTCTGCCGGTGCTGGCCGCCACCGGACAGCTGCGGCTCTGGGAGCTCTACGCGGCGGCCGCCGTCTGCGGCCTGCTGAAGATCCTGCCGATCGGCATCGTCCCGGCCGTGCTGCCCTCGCTGGTGCCGGCCGAACTGGTGCCGACGGCCATCGCGCTGGAGGTGGTCTCCCAGGGGATCACCGGCCTGGCGGGTCCCGCGCTCGGCGGGGTGCTGATCCCGCTGCTCGGGGCGGAGCAGGTGCTCGGCCTGGCGGCGGTCTCCTTCCTCTTGTTCGCGGTCTTCGTCCGGCGGATGGACGACCGGCTGGTGCGGCCCGCCGCCCCGGAGGCCGACGGGCGCAGCTCCCGCAGCAGTTGGGTGCCGGTCTTCCGACTGCTCGGCCGCGACCGCCAGTTGCTCGCCATCGTGCTGGCGCTCAGCGCGTCCAACGTCGCCCTGGGCATGTTGACGGTCACTCAGCCCTGGTTGGCCGAGTACACCTTCGCGAAGTCGGCGCGCACCTTCGGGCTGCTGGTCGCGGTCTTCGCCGGGGCCGAGCTGGTCGGCTCGCTGATCGCCGGCTCCCGGCCCGCCGCGACCCGGCCGATGGTCCAGATCGGCCGGCTGCGGGTCATCTCGGGGGCCGGTCTGCTCTTCCTGCTGGTGCCGAGCCTGCCGACGGTGCTGATCGGGCAGGTGATCTGCGGCTGGGCGGGCGCCATGGGCGGGGTGCCGTCGCAGACCGTCCGGTTCAACCGCACCCCGCCGGAGCTGTGGGCGCGCACCATGACCCTGATGCGCACCCTGATCCTGGGCGCGATCCCGCTGGGCTCGGTGATCGCCGGGCCGCTGCTCGCCGGCGGGCGCTACCGCACCGCGGTGCTGGTGATGGCCGCGCTGTCCGGCTTGCCCGGGCTGGCGCTGTTGTTCTGCTTCCGGTCGCGGACGCCGGTCCCGGCCGCCACCACCGACGTCACCGATGTGGTGGCCGGCCGGCAGGTCGTTTAGCGGGGGCGGTTGGGCGGCCGCGCTGAGGGGAAATCTTCGGTTACCCCGGTGTTCGCAGGTGCTCTGGGGTGCCTTAGGGTTCGGGCCATGGAGAGCGGGGGAAGTGTGGGCGGCGGCCAGGACGGCAACGGCGGCTGGGGTGCGCCCGGATTCGGGCCGGTCGGCAGTACGCCGGACTGGGCGGCGATGGCCGAGGCGACCGAGCGTGCGGCGCGCCGCAAGCGGCTGATGCGGGTCGGCATCGGTGTGGTGGCGACGCTCGTGGTGGCCGGCATCGTGGTCGTCGCGCTCGTCATGGCGGGCCCGCTCGGCAAGAAGGACCCGAAGCCCGCACCGCAGCCGGTGGCCGCGAACTGTGTCGCGCCGACCACCGCGCCGATCACCGGCAGCAACGACCTGCGGCTCGGTGCCACCACCCAGGTCGGCACCGTCGACGGCCACAGCGGCCTCGCGCTGACCACGCACGGCACCCCCGACGGCTACGCCGAGGTCAACTCGGTGGTCGTCAACACCTGCACGAGCTTCACGGTCTCCGCCGTGGTCCGCAACGGCGCGACGGACGAGCCCCGGGCCGCCGTCTCGCAGGGCAGCGACGGCTTCTTCTCGTTCTACCTGGGCCGCGACATCGTGGGTACCCACGACCAGTGGGTGTTCAAGGTGCAGACCGCCGCGGAGAGCGGCAAGGCCATCCAGTCGCTGTCCGCGAGCCCGGCCACCGTCGGGCAGTGGACGACGCTGACCGGTGTCTACGACGTCAAGGCCAAGACCATCTCGCTCTACGTCGACGGCGTGCTGGCGAAGACCACCCCGGCGCCGGGGATCCTGTCGACCAACGGCCCGATCGAGATCGGTCGCGCGCGCTTCAAGTCCCACTGGGTGGACTCCTGGAACGGCTCGATCGCCGACGTCCAGGTCTGGGACCAGCCGCTGCCCGCCGACAAGGTCGCCCAGCTGGCCAAGACCCGCTCGACGGACGTCGCGCCGCACGGCACCTGGTTCAGGTTCTGAGGCAGTTCGGCTCGCAGGGGCGCAGGAACGGGTAGCTAGGATGGCCGCTGCATTCGGTCAACTATGACCACCATATGAACGTGCGGCCTCAGTAACGCGCTCGCACCTGTACTAGGAGCTTTCGTGGGATCTGCCCGCAGCGCGTCCCGTCGCGCGTGGAGTGCGCTCAAAATACTCCTCCTGGTGCTCGCGCTCGTCGCTGCCGGCTATCTGCTGTATCCCGTGTGGCGTGCCGCGCATCCCACGCCCCCCGACCTGACCGTCCGGTACCGCACCGATCCCACGCCCGTGGTCGCGGTGGCCAAGCCGCAGTTGGAGATCATCAACACCTCCAAGAAGACGGTGTCCCTGAACGACGTGACGGTGCGGTACTACTTCACCGCCGACGGCGGTTCGGCGTACGGCTTCGACTGCGTGGACGCCGCGGTCGGCTGCTCGAACGTCTCCGGCACGATCGTCCCGATGGCCAACCCCACGGCCGACGCCACCGACTACCTGGAGCTCACCTTCGCGGCGGGCGCGGGGACCCTGGCGCCCGGTGCGAACAGCAAGGGCATCAGCCTGCAGCTGTTCCGGCTGGACCACCAGAACCTGAACCAGGCCAGTGACCGCTCCTTCAACGCCGCCGACACCAGCTTCAAGCCGTCCAAGCAGGTGACCGGCTACCTGCGCGGCGCGCTCGTCTGGGGCCAGGCGCCGGCCGGCGACGGCCCCGCGGCCGCGAGCCCGGGCGCTTCGGCGCAGCCCTCGGGGGCGCCCGCCCCGAAGCCGGCCGTCCCGGACGGCGTGGTGTTCGACAACTTCCACTACAGCGGCCCCACCGACCCCGCGCTGATCAAGCACGGCTGGCGGATCCGCACCAGCAAGGGCGGCCCGGGCATCGCCGACACCTGGTCGGCCGGGGGCGTCAGCTTCCCGGGTGAGCCGTCCGCGCAGGGCGGCCAGGTGCTCCAGCTCCAGGCCGCCACCAACGGGACCAAGGAAGGCACCACGCAGGCCGAGGTGCAGAGCGCGAACACCCCGTTCCTGACGGGCACCTACGCGGCCCGGATCTACTTCGCCGACCAGCCCACCAGCGGCACCAACGGCGACCACATCAACGAGTCCTTCTACACGATCTCGCCCGACGACTCGCTCTACAGCGAACTCGACAACGAGTACATGCCCAACGGCGGCTGGGGCTCCAAGGGCCCGGTGCTGGACACCACCACCTGGTTCAGCGCCAAGGCCGGCGACCGCAGCACCCAGCGCCACAACATGAGCCTCCAGGGCTGGCACACCATCGTGATCACCGCCGTGAACGGCGTGGCCACCTACTCGCTGGACGGCAAGGACCTGTTCAGCAGCACGGGCAAGTACTACCCGCGCGAGGCGATGGTGGTGAACTTCAACGCCTGGTTCGTCGACCTGCCGTTCACCGGTCCCCGGACCTGGGACATGAAGGTCAACTGGTTCTACTACAACGCCAAGCAGGCGATGTCCCTGACGGACGTCCAGAAGACGGTGACGGACTTCTACGGCAACGGCACCAACTACGTGAACACCGTGCCCAAGCCCTGAGTGCCGCTCGCCGTCCGCACGTCCGATCGCCCACAGGAGTCCACGATGAGCAACGAGCCGGTCCTGAGCCCCCTGGGGCAGGACGCCCCGTCCGCCGCCCCCGCGCGGGCGGTGAGCCGCCGCTCGGCGCTGCGCCTGGCCGGTGCGGGCGGCCTCCTGGCCGCAGGCGGCGCGTTGCTCACGGGCTGCGGCGACGACGCGGCGACCGGGAGCACCTCGACGGACCCGAGCACCGCGCCGTCGTCCGCCTCCGCCGCGCCCTCCACCGGCTCGGCGAAGGTCGCCGCGGTGGACCTGCCGTTGGTCACGCCGGCCGGGCACGCGCCCAGCAGCCGCCGGGCCACCTGGTCCCAGCAGTTCCAGGCCGACCACGGCTGGTCGGCGGCCGGTGCGGGCACCGCCTCCTCCGAGGCCAACGACACGTCGATGTTCATCACCGGCTCCCAGTCGGTCCGGGTCACCACCGACGGGTCGGGCCGCCAGTCGTACGTCCGCCGGGTCGGCATGCCGAAGATGGACCTGACCGGCAAGATGATCAGGCTCACCTTCCGGGTCGAGGACGTCACCCACCTGAGCAAGCTGGCCTTCTACCTCGGCACCGGCACGCTCGCGAACAACTTCCACTGGCAGTTCCACAACCACTCGGCCACCGCCGCCAACTACGTGCAGTCCGGCGAGTGGGTGGTGGTGCACCTCCAGTGGGCGGACGTGGCGGCCGCGGCAGGCTCCTACGACCTCTCGCCGGTCGGCGTACCCTCCACCACGTCCGGCTTCACGGACATGTCGTTCGCCGCGTACGACAACGCGGGCGGCCCGGTCACCTTCCACCTTCAGGCGATCGAGCTGCTGCCGGACACCCGCACCACGTTCTCCAAGGGCGTCGTCTCGATCACCTTCGACGACTCCTACGCCTCGGTCTACAACCTCGCCCTGCCGGCCATGAAGGCGCACGGGTTCGCCGGCACGATGTACAACATCGCGCAGGCGGCCGGCACCAGCAACTACCTGACGCTCGACCAGATGCGCTCCCTGCAGGACTCCTCGGGCTGGGAGATGGGCGGCCACGCGTTCTCGACGGCCGCCCACAACTCCGGCTACAACCAGCTCACTTCGCAGCAGGTGGACACCGACATGGGCCAGCTGCGGGACTGGCTGAACGCCAACAAGTTCTCCAACGAGCACTTCGCCTACCCGCACGGCTCGTTCCAGCAGACCTCGGACGGGATACCGGTGGACCGGATCGCGAGCCGCTACTTCAGTACCGCCCGGTCGATCATCTACGAGACCGTCGAGTCGTTCGTCCCGGCCATGCCGTACCGCCTCAAGGCCCTGACCGGCCTCAACGACGGCACCGGCACCGGGGGCGAGGGGCTGGCCGAGGTGACCGGGCAGGGCGCCAAGCTCGACCGCTGCGCGCAGAGCGGCGACTGGCTCATCCTCTGCTTCCACGAACTCGTCGCGGGGGCACCGTCGTCGAGCACGCAGATCAGCCAGGCCGGCTTCACCAAGGTGATGGAGGCGATCGCCTCGCGCGGCATGCCGGTGGTCACCGTCGCGGAAGCGATGAAGCACTACTCCTGAAGACGGCTCCGCCGGTCCGGCCCCCAGCGGGGACCGGACCGGCGGTGGTGTGTCAGGCCCGCTGCGGGCTCAGGCCGGACAGCTCGGCCTCGTCCTCGCTCCACATGGCCGAGTAGTCCTCGCCCTCGCCGCCCTCCGAGCTGATCTCCACGCCACCCTGACGGGTGCCCCAGGTGCCCTTGTTGAGGGTGAGCAGCGCGTACATGCGCAGCGGCGTCAGCAGGGTCAGCTGGATCACGCCGTACACCGGCGCGAGCAGGAACATCCCGAAGCGCTTGACGAGGCCCATGTTCCGGCGCGGGAAGTCCAGGTAGCGCACGTTGCGCAGGTACCCCATCAGGATCATGAACGTCGCGTAGTCGCCGACGTGCCGCACGAAGGCGAGCGGGTTCAGGAACGGGCTGATGAACAGTGAGTACACCATCGCCGTGCCGAAGGTGACCCAGAGGCCCATCTCCATGACGGTCAGCCAGAAGGCCGGCCGCGACTTGCGCTGGTTGCGCAGGGCCCAGAGCGACTCGCGGAAGAACGACTTGTTCCAGCGGACCTGCTGGCGCAGGAAGTGCGGGAGCTTCTCCGGGACGGCGGTGTAGCCGACGGCGGTCTCCTGGAAGACCACCTGACCCTCGGTCAGGCAGTAGTTGGTCATCCGGCGGTCGTCGCCGAACACCGCCGGCTTGCCCAGGAACTGCTGGTTGAGGAAGTCGGGCAGGTACTTGCGCACCAGGTCGCCGCGGTAGGCGGACAGCGCGCCGCAGCAGCACAGCACCGAGTTCAACTGCGAGTAGGCGGCGCGCTCGAAGAGGAACGAGTTGCCGTAGCGCAGGTCCTGCAGGCGGGTGAAGATGTTGGCGTTGTGGTTGAGCGCCAGCACCATGCCGGTGGAGGCCATCACCTTGTCGTCGACGAGCGGGACGATCAGCTCGCGGACGGTGTCCCGGGTGAGCACGGTGTCCGAGTCGACGCAGAGGAAGACGTCCGACCCGGGCGCGTCCAGGAAGCCGCGGGCCAGGGCCTCGCGCTTGCCCTTGTTCTCGGGCTGCGCGCTGACCTTGAACACCACCCCGGCCGCCTCGAACTCGCGCGCGATCCGCCGGGCGACGCCGAGGCCCGCGGGATCCGCGCTGGCGTCGTCGATGATGTGCACCTCGTTGGGCAGGCGGCTCTGGGCCAGCAGGCTGCGCAGGCCCTGCTCGAAGGTCGCGGGGTCCTCGTTGTAGATGGGGACGACCGCGGTCACCCACATCCGGTCCAGCCGCTCGCTCTCGCGCGCCGTCGCCCGTCGTGGGCGGTAGAACAGCGCCAGGAACATCTTGATCGACAGCAGGCCGATGGAGATCAGCGAGTAGACGTGGACGGTCGAGGTGTCCATCTTCGTGGAGATGAAGAACGCGAGCGCCGCGAAGACGACGTAGGACACCTTCAGATGGCGCTTCTTGCGGTGCCCTCGCCGACCGCCGCGCCCGCGGGCCGCCTCGACCGCGGGGGCCGGGCGGTTGCGGTGGCGGTTGTTCTCGGTGACCGTCACAGCTGGACCGCCCGCGGATGCCCGGCCGACTTCCCCCGGGTGTCGAACAGCAGCTCGGCGCGGTCGGCGAGTTCGGTGATGTCGATCTCGCTGTGCGGCTGGAGCAGGATGGTGAGGTCGGCCCGGGCCGCCTCCGCCAGGTAGTCCGTGGCGCGCTCGATCGGCAGCCCGGACACCTCCCAGGCCGGCACGTTGCGGTCGTAGTAGCGGATGTCCGCGCCGCGGCGCAGCAGCTCGACCGCGACGGCGGTGGCCGGCGTCTCGCGCTGGTCGGATATGTCGGGCTTGTAGGTGACGCCCAGCAGCAGCACCCGGGAGCCCTTCATGGCCTTGCTGCGGTCGTTGAGCAGGTCGACGGCGCGCTGCACCACGTGCACGGGCATCCGCTGGTTGATCTCCTGGGCCAGTTCGACGAACCGGAACGGGATGCCCAGCGACCTGACCTTGTAGGAGAGGTAGTTCGGGTCGATCGGAATGCAGTGACCGCCGACGCCGGGTCCCGGGTAGAAGGGAGCGAAGCCGAACGGCTTGGTGGACGCGCAGCGGATGGCGTCCCACAGGTCGACGCCGATCTCCCGGCAGAACATCGCCATCTCGTTGACGAGCGCGATGTTCACGTGCCGGTAGGTGTTCTCCAGGAGCTTCGCCATCTCGGCCTCGCGCGGGCTCTTGGCCTCGACGACCTGGCCGACGAACTGCTCGTAGAACTTCCGGGCCGCCTTGGTGCATTCCGCGGTGCAGCCGCCGACCACCTTCGGCGTGTTCTCCAGGCCGAAGTCGGGGTTGCCGGGGTCGATGCGCTCGGGCGAGAACGCCAGGTGGAAGTCGGTGCCGACGGTGAGGCCGGTGGCCTCCAGGGCGGGCCGGACCACGTCGTCGGTGGTCCCCGGGTAGGTCGTCGACTCCAGGACGACCAGGGTCCCCGGCTGAAGGTGCGCCGCCACCGCGGCGACCGCGCTGTTCACCGCCGTCAGGTCGGGGGCGCCGTGCTCGGTCAGCGGCGTCGGCACGCAGATCACCACGGCCTTGGCACCGGCGATCTCGGCGGCGTCGGTGGTGGCGCTGAAGCCCTGGGCACGCATCTCGGCGAGTTCGGCGTCGGAGATGTCGTCGATGTGGGAGCGGCCCGCGTTGAGACCGTCGACGACCGCGCCGCTGCGGTCGAGCCCGACCACGCGCAGCCCCGCCCGCGCGGCACCGCGCGCGAGCGGCAGGCCCACGTATCCCAGGCCGACCACAACAAGATCCGTGTTCCGGTGGGAACTCATGACGGGCACAACTCCAAAAGGCTTGTATCAGCGCCGTGGAAATGGCGCTCTGCTACGGGCTGCCGACGGAATCCCGTCAGCAGCACTTGCAGTCGCCACTTCCGGAACGCGCCGATCACCCACGCCTGGAGTCGTTGGTCCGAACCGGAGTGGACGGTGCGTATTACCCCACCCTCAATCCGGTCGCCAGGCGACACGCGGGACTGCCGTGAAGATGCTCGCACGGCGGCATCGGGGCGGTCTGCGCAGAAGTGGAAGGTGAAGAGTGAGGCGCATCACATTCAATCCCTGAACCTGTCCGTCTTATCCGGGAACCGGGTAGTTGACGCATAAACAAGGCGATTGGTGAGTTTCGCCCGAGTTGTTCGCGTACCGGAGCTGATGAACCTTTTGTCGCGGCGGCGCTCGGCGCTCGGCGAGTTGGGCCGATCCGCACCCACCCGACCGGGGCGAGACCCTAGTCTGGCACCGCGGGATTTCCCATTCGTGGAGGACAGCGTGACCGAGCGCAGTGCGGCACCCGGCGGCCGGCGGATCATCGTGACCGGTGGGACGTTCCCCGAGCCGTGCTTGCGCGCGTTGCGCGAGGCCGGTTACGACGTGCGGACGGTGGGCGGCGACCTCGACGAGGACGGTGTGGTCCAGGCGCTCGACGGCGCCTGGGGGTACGTCCTGGGCGGCTCCGAGCGGATGACCGCCAAGGCCTGGGACCGGCTGCCCGACCTCGCCGCGGTCTGCTTCATGGGCACCAACTACAGCTCCTTCCTGGAGCTGCCCGCCGGGCCGTCGCCGATCGGCTTCAGCTGCACCCCGCACGCCAACGCCGTGGCGGTCGCCGAGTTCGCCGTGGCGCACCTGCTCGACCTGGTGCGCTCGGTCTCCCGGACGGCCGGCGAGGTCGCGGACGGCCGGTGGAGCGAGCGCGCCACCCCCTCGCTGGTCGGCGCCCGGCTCGGCATCGCCGGGATGGGCCACATCGGCCGCGAGGTCGCCCGGATGGTGCACGCCGCCTTCGGCACCGAGATCGTCTACTGGAACCGCACCCGCCGTCCCGAGCTGGCGGCGCTGCCCTACCGGTCGGTCCCCTCGCTGGTCGACCTCTTCGAGACCGCCGACGTGGTCTCCGTGCACTTCGCGCACGAGCCCGGCGAGAACGACGGCGTCATCGGCGTCGAGCACCTGCGCGCACTGGGCCCGGGCGGCTACCTCGCCAACCTCTCGCGCGCGAACGTGGTCGACCCCGACGCGCTGCGCACCGCCCTCACCGAGGGCTGGATCGCCGGCGCCTCGGTCGACGGCTACTACACCGAGCCCGCTCCCGCCCCGGCCGACGACCCGTACGGGCTGCTGCGTCTGGTGCCGGACCGGCTGCTGGTGACGCCGCACAGCGCGTACCACAGCGTGCAGGCCGTCCGCAGCATGGCGGACATGGCGGTCGAGAACCTGCTCGCGGTAGGGCGCGGCGAACCGGCGCCCCACGCGATCGTCGCGTCCTGAGTCTGCGTCAGTTCAGCAGCCGGCGCAGGGCGTTCACGCCACGGTCCGGCAGTCGCGGGCCGGTGACCGGGGACGGCGTGAACGGGGTGGCCGCCATTGCGTGCGCCGACATCGCTGCGGGCGGCGGGAGTTGGGCGATGGCCGAGGGGTGCGGGCGCCGTGCGTCGCCGGCCGGGACCGGCCCCTGCACCGCCGCGCCGACCTGCAACGTCGCGCCGACGACCTGCGGTTGCGCCTGCGGTTGCACCGGCGGGGGCGCTGCCGCGGGCGCGGGTGGCGGGGGTGGCGGTGGCACCGGGGGATTGAGGATGTGCGAGAACTCGTACGGGCGTTGACGCGTGCCGCTGCATCCGCTCGCGGGGGAGGCGCCGTCGTGGCAGGGCCGGTCGCGTCCCAGCGCCCAGAAGGAGAGCAGCCGCAGGCCCTTCTCGGTGGCGAAGGACGCCACCCGGGCGGCGTCGTCGGTGCTGAACACCTCGCCGGCGGAGTCGTTGGCCCCGAGCATCGGGGTCAGGCCCTGCATGGCCCACACCTGCTCGGGCGTCTTCTCCGGCCAGATGCGGGTCAGTTGGTCGTGCAGCCCGTTCGCGGCGGAGATCGCGGTGTCGCCCATGTCGATGTCATGGGAGGCGTAGTCCATGGTCATGATGTTGACCACGTCGACCGCCAGCCCGTGGCTGCGCGCGTTCCCCAGCAGGTCGACGGCGTTGGAGGAGAGGCCCCACGGGTTGACCGGCAGCGTGTAGTGGACGGAGAGGGTGCGCCCGGCCGCGGCGTACTCCCGCTGCAGGTCGGCGAGTGCCTGGTTGCGGCGGTCGTCGCCCTGCTCGTCGTCCAGCGTCTCGCCCTCGATGTCCAGGTCGATCCTGGTCAGGTTGAAGGCGTCCACCACGCGCCGGTAGGCGGCCTTGAGCGAGTCCGCCGAGTCGCAGGCCTGGGCGAGTTCGCGGCCCTTGCCGCCGCCGAAGGAGGCGATCACGTCGCCGCCGGCCGCCCGCAGGTCGTTGACGGCGGCCGGCCAGGCGCCGTCGTCGAGCGGGATGCTGCCGTCGAGGGCGCCGTTGCAGCCGCCGTCGCTCACCACGAAGGCGAGGGTGAAGTACTTCAGGCCGGTCTCCGCGCGGGCCCGGGCCAGCGCCCGCGCGGATCCCCAGGTCTCCACGTAGGGGGCGGCGAAGCGGGCCGGGAACCCGGGGCCGGGCCCGACCGTCGCGGCGTACGCCAGGTCAGCGGTGCCGAGCAGGGTGCAGGAGGCCAGCACCAGCGGTGCGAGGAGACCGGGGGAGCGTAAGGGGCCGAGCATGCTTCACTCCTGTCTGATGCGGCTCTGGTGGCCGTCGGCGGAAGCGATCGGGTGCCGGTCGGGCGGGGGCGTGCGGGCGTGCGGGGTCGGGGGGACCGATCACTGCCGCAGTATCAGTCCGGGTCGGCCCGCAGGGACGTTCGACTCGCGGCGGTGTGCTCCGGCTGGGCCATGCGGGGGTAGTCGGTCGGACGTGCGGTGGGTCGAACATGCGGGCGGGCCCAACGAGGCAAGACTTCAGACGTGATGATTGATCATCAGATCGGCTTTTCGCGGCGCCTGATGCTCGGCGCCGGCGCTGTCGCCCTGCTCTCCGGCTGCGGTTCGGGCGGTGCCGGGAGGGCCGCGCGGACCCTCTCGCCCGCGGCCGGCCCGAGTGCTCCGGCCCAGGCGCCGCCGCAATCTCCCGTACCGGCATCGTCGGCCGAGCCGGCCGCGCGGGCGCCCGAGCCCGCGCCGGCCGACACCCCCGACGGCGCGCCGGACGTCCCGGAGTACCACCTGCACGCCGGGCCGATGACGCTGGCGCTGACCTTCGACGACGGACCCGCCCCCGCGACCACCGACCAGATCCTCGCGACGCTGCGCCGGCACGGCGTCACGGCGACCTTCTTCATGATCGGCGCCAACGTCGAGAAGTACCCGGACGTGGTGCGCCGGGTCGTCGAGGATGGACACCGGCTGGGCAACCACACCTGGTCCCACCCGGATCTCGGCACGCTCTCCGCGGCGGAGGTCCGCGACGAGCTCGAACGGACCAACGAGATCATCGCGCGGGCCGGGAGGACCGATCCGCCGACGCTGTTCCGCGCGCCCGGCGGCAACTTCACCAAGGCCTCGCTGGCGGTCGGCGCGGCGATGGGCCTGCGGCCGGTCTCCTGGTCGGTCGACCCCGAGGACTGGTCCCGGCCCGGGACGGACGCCATCGTCGAGCGGGTGATGAGCCAGAGCCGCACCGGCTCGATCGTCCTGGAGCACGACGGCTGCCTGACCCCCGAGCTCGTCCCGGCCCCGGGCGGACCCGCCGACCGGTCGCAGACCGTCGAGGCGCTCGCCCGCTACCTGCCGCAGCTGATCGACGCGGGCTACCGGTTCGCCACCGTCGGCCCGGCGGCCTGACCGGGCTCCCCGCCGCCGGTCAGGTCCGCGGTCCGCCCGCGCGCCGGTCCGCGAGCGCCTGCCAGACCTTGTCCCGCAGGAACGGCGCCTCGGTGAAGCGCACGCCGGTGGCGTCGCGCAGCGCGTTGGCGAACGCGGGTGGGACGGGGTTGAAGGGGCTCTCGCTCATCGACTTGGCGCCCAGCGGGCCGATCGAGTCGGAGGTCTCGGTGAAGTGGACCTCGGTGCGCGGCACGTCGGCGTAGGCCGGCAGCCGGTAGCGGCGGAACGCGGCGGTGGTGACCTGGCCGCCGTCGTCCACCAGCACCTGTTCGAAGAGGGTCGCGCCGAGCGCCTGGGCGACACCGCCCTCGACCTGGCCGCGGCACTGCATCGGGTTCATCACCTTGCCGGCGTCGGCCCCGTGCACGCTGCGCAGGATCTTGATCTCGCCGGTGTCCGGGTCGACCGCGAGCCGGAACCACTGCGAGTTGAAGGCCACCGAGCGCGGCGAACCGCCCCAGTGCCCGTCGGCGCTGAGCTCGACCTCCCTGCCGCGCGCGGCCTCGAAGACCTCCTTGAGCGAGACCAGCCGCCCGTCGCACTCCACCGAGTCCGCGGTCAGCCGCAGCAGGCTGCGCGGGGTGCGGGCGTACTCGGCGGTGAAGGAGAGGATCTGCTCGGCGAGGGCGTTGGCAGCCTTCATCACGGCCTTGCCCGCCACCACCGTGCCCGCCGACCCGAACGCGCCGGTGTCGTGCTTGACCACGTCGGTGTCGGACTGGCGGATGGCGATGCGGTCCACCGTGGTGCCCAGCGCGCCGGCGGTGATCTGCTTGTGCACGGTGGTGGTGCCGTTGCCGAACTCCGCGGTGCCGACCGCGATGTCGTACGTGCCGTCCTCCAGCAACTTCACCGTGGCGTCGGCGAAGTGGCCGCCGGGCGGGCCGGTGGCGATCGCGGACATCGCGAAGCCCTGGCCCACCAGCCAGCCCGGCGGGGACAGTTCGGCGCTGCGGTCGTCGGCGAGGGCGTCCCGGACCACCTGGAGGCACTGGTCGAGGCCGTAGCTGGCGATGTGCAGGTCCTCCTCCTCCCCGCAGGGGCCCTCCATGTGGTCGCCGGGGCCGATCACGTTCTTCTCGCGCAGGACGAGCGGATCGATGTCCAGGAGTCGGGCCAGCTCGTCCATCGCCGACTCCAGGGCGAAGGTGACCTGGCCGAGCCCGTAGCCGCGGAACGCACCGGCGGGCACGCCGTTGGTGTAGACCGAGTACGCGTTCACCTTCTTGTTCGGCGCCTTGTAGACGCCCATCGACTCGCCGACACTGTGGAACATCACCGCGGGGCCGTGGTTGCCGTACGCGCCGGTGTTGGCGACCACCCGGAACTGCAGGGCGGTCAGGGTGCCGTCGCTCCTGGCACCGACCTTCACCGTGACCTTGAACGGGTGCCGGGTGGTGGCGCCGTAGAACTGCTCGGCGCGGGTGAACTCCAGCTTGACCGGCCGGTGCAGCTTCAGCGCGGCCAGCACCGCGATGTCCTCGGTGAGCATCTCCTGCTTGCCGCCGAACCCGCCGCCGACCCGGCCCGCGACCACCCGGACCTTCTCCATCGGCAGGTCGTACAGATCGCACAGGGCGCGCCGGGTCAGGAACGGCACCTGGGTGCTGGAGCGCACCACGATCCGCTCCTCGGCGCCGTCCTCCCCCTCCTCGAAGTAGGCGACGCAGCCGTGCGTCTCCAGGCTGGCGTGCTGGACCCGTTGGGTCTGGAAGGTCTCCTCGTAGACGACGTCGGC